>CAVUSP010000001.1:0-105554 GCA_963744155.1 uncultured Acidobacteriaceae bacterium
TTGAGTTGGATTCAACGTGCCGGGTGAAGCTACGCTCGGAGCGGGTATTGCGATGCTGGAGGTTAGCGCGGGCATGACGTCGTCGGGGGCGGGTGGTGCGGTGACGACGGCGTAGATGCTGGCGAGGCCCATGAGGCAGAGGGCGAGGCCGAAGACGCCGCAGACGTAGCCGAACTTTTTGCGGGCTTTGTCGCCGGGGGTGATGCCCCACTTGGCGGCGAAGAGCCAGATGCCGTAGGAGAAGTGCCAGGTGGTGGCGATCATGGCGATGACGTAGATGGCGAGCATCCAAGGGTTCGCGAGCTCGTGCTGGACCTTCGCGAAGGCAGCGCCGGGGTGTTCGGGGAGCGAGACGCCGCTGAAGCGCTGCCGCCAGACGTGCTGGATGATGTAGAGGAAGGCGATGACACCGGTGATGCGCTGGCTGAGATACATCCAGTTGCCGGCCCAGGGGTAGACGTTGACGTTGGAGCGGCCGCGGATGGCGATGAAGAGTCCGTAGATGGCGTGGAAGGCGAGCGGGATGAAGATGAAGGTCCATTCGAGGACGCGGACGAGCGGGAGGGAGTTGAGGAACTGGACTTGCTTGGCGTAGGCGAGGGGGCCGTTGAGGGTCTCGAAGTTGGAGATGATGTGCTCGATGAGGAAGGCGCCGATGGGGATGATGCCGGTGAGCGAGTGGAGCTTGCGCCAGAGAAAGGAGTGGCCTTCGCCTGCGCGCAGGGGTTGCACGCCTTTGACGTGCTGTGTTGCAGGAGGTGCTGGCGGGGCGGCGGTAGCCATGGGGACTCCTTGAAATCCTGTTGAGTGCACTGTGAGGAAAGGAAAAAGTGCAGCAGAAAGATTATTTCGCTCCCGTCTTCCCAGCGTCAAGGAAAGTCGCTGATTTTGTGCGGTTATCGTGATGTTTGTGCGATTAAGTTACTCGTCGCTGATTTCAGGCGGTTTCGATCCTGGGAACGAGCACGCGAAGGAGTGCGGTGAACGCACGGCCGCGATGGCTGAAGGCGAGTTTGGTGAGGGGGTCGAGTTCGGCCATGGTCGCGTGGCGATCGGGCAGATAGAAGAGTGGGTCGTAGCCGAAGCCGCCGGTGCCGCGTGGGGTGGAGAGAATTTCGCCTTCGACGGTGCCGTCGCCGATGCAGAGGACCTTTCCGTCGCGCGCCGCGGTGAGGGCGCAGTGGTAGCGGGCTTTGTGTGGGCCGGAGGATTTTGCTGAGCGCCTGGATGAGGCACAGATTGTTGCGCTCGTCTGCGGTTGTTAGAGGTAGGGGGCGGGGAAGTGCGCGTGTTTGGCCAGGTCTTCGGCATAGCGAGCAGAGCGGACGCCGGGCGCGCCGTGGAGGGCGTCGACTTCGAGGCCGGAGTCGTCGGCGATGACGATCTCGCCGGGGGCGTAGCGGGAGTAGAAGATGGCTTTGAGGCGGGCGTTGCCCTTGAATGTGCGTTTGTCTTCGTCGGGTGCGGGGATTTCACTCAGGCCTGGCAATGGGGTTAGCGTGACGTGCTGCGACGCTGCGGCGGAGAAGTCGCGGAGCTTGCCGGGGTTCGAAGTGGCGATGTAGAGAGTGGGGAGCATGATGCAAGATATTGCGTGGTCGATTCGGGCTGAGATCAGACGTCGAGGCAGTCGTCCAGCTTGCTGACAAAAACGACTGTCATAGGGCTTACATAGGCTTACTCTAAACCGAACTAAGTTGGAGAAATTCACACGGATGCGATTTGCGCTACTTTGTGATGCGGAAGCGCACGAAGGCCACGACGCCCCAGGGATGGTGGCCATAGGTGGGGATGAGGGCCGTGGGTGTGGTGTAGGTCGTGAATTGTGCGCCGGGGGCGGTGAGCAAGTGCGGGATGAAGCGGAAGTCGCGGTCGTAGCCGATGGTGTAGGCGGCGACGTGGCCGATGGGGGACTCGGTGAAGTTGGGTGGGAGCGCGGAGCCGGGAGGGAGAAGGAGTTCGTTGGAGCGGCCGGCGTTTTCGATGCGCGTCCAGACGTAGTTGCGGGTGCGGAACTGGAGGAGGGATTCGAGGAGGTAGCTGTTTTCAATGCTCGAGTCGTTTCCGGTTTGGGGGAGTGATTTTGTGCGGCCCCAGAGGAGGGTGGTGGACCAGGTGCCGGTGGCGGGAGTGGCCATGTCCATGCCGGGCATGGTGGAGGTGTCGTGGTGTGCGCCGAGGGGGCGGTTGTACATGATGGATGCGGTTTGGCGTTGCTGGTTCTCGGTGGGGTAGAGGGCTTCGGGGCTGACGATGTGGGCGATGGAGTACTGGCTGGTCCAATTTTGTGTGGGCGAGAAGGTTATGCGCGAGGAGTAGCTATCGATGGCGAGGCCGTTGGGGGAGGGTTGAAAGCCCCAGCGCTGCTCGGTGGGTTCGGCGCCGTGGAAGCCGGACTCTTCGAAGCGGAGCCAGCGCCAGGTGAGGCCGCCGGTGAGGACGTTGAAGGCGATGTGCGTGGAATCTTGTTGATGATGGCCGAGGGGGGCGATGGGATCTTCTGAGGCGGACTGGCGGTGCGGGTAGGCGGTGGGGCCGATGGCGGGATCGCCAACGGGAGCAGCGTAGAAGCTGAGGAGTGCTCGTTCGCTGAGTCGGAGATCGTAGAGGGCGGCGACCTCCATGAAGAAGTCGTGGGGGTGTTGGCCGTCGATGATGGGCTTGCCGAATGCGGTTTCGCCCTGTTGGAAGAGCTCGGGGTATTCGCGGTCGGAGATAGTGGACGGTTCGAGGGAGAACATGGCTCGTAGGGTAAGTTGGCCGTATCTCCCGTTAGAGCCTAGCGGGCGCATGGCCATCGGCATCAGCCAGTTGGTGGAGAATAATTTATCGCCGCCTCGTTGGGTGGCCTGCTGTTGGGTGTCGGAGACGAAGGCGCTGCCGTGGAGCATCAGCATCCAGCCGTGATTTTCGCGCATGAGCATGGCGACCAGTGTTGATGCAGGTTCGATGCTGGTGCCGGAGTTGGTGTGGTTGAGTTCGACTTCGATGAGAGTGGTTGGCGGCTTCATCATGTTCATCGGACTTGTGGGTGCGCTTGGTGGCGCGGGTGTGTTCATCCCGGGCATGTCAGGCATGGGCTTGTCCTGCGCACGGATGATGGGCGTCGTAAGGAACGCGAGTGAGAGCAGGGCCGATGGGACGGTGAGACGCATACTGATTCCTTCTCTTGGGAATGCGATTTTCGGCAAGCAGCGTGGTCGGACGCCGCAAGACACGAAGGGGCGAGAGAGAAATCAGATTCGAAGAGAGATGCGCGGAGGCTGGGGAGGGGATGCTGTTAATTGAGCGATGGAAAAGGTGTTCGATGGAGCGTCTTCGTTTGGGAGATGAGAGATGAGAACGGGAATGGGCTGGGCGCTATGCCGGACGACGCCGGCTAACACTGCAAGAGGCTGTTGTTGTGCGCTGCAACAGGAGGGAAGGCTGTGGTCGAGAGGAGCACGCTTCGGGCAGTGACTGCATGAAGATTGTTTCGGCTGCTCTGCGTGTGCGCAGTTCGCCGCGCTGAGAATCAGCGTCAGCAGACAGACCAAGACCGCGAGACTATGCAGCGTTTTCTTCATCTCTCCTATGTTGGACGTTTAAGCCTGAGAAGTCGATGCACAGGTGGAGAATTTTCTTTTGCTACTTCAGCGGATGAATCGCATCAAGCAACGGCATCGAAAGCAGGAGACTGTAAGTTATAAAGTCGAAGCTACAGGTGAAGCGATGAAGTGGAGAGCGCGAGGGCAATGATGAAGGCACATACGGAGTATCTGACTTTCAATACGGATGAGCGGTACGAGATGGTGCATATTACGCCGCTGGTAGAGGAGATTGTGCGGCGCAGCGGAGTGGATGATGGGTTGTGTTTTGTGTCGCCGATGCATATAACTGCGGCGATTTACGTGAATGATAACGAGGATGGATTGATCGAGGATATTGGAGCGTGGCTGGAGAAGCTGGCGCCTCGATGGCCTGGGTACAAACATCACCGCACGGGCGAGGATAACGCGGATGCGCATTTGAAGGCGCTGCTACTGCACCATGAGACTACGCTGCCGGTGACGAAGGGGCGGCTGGATCTTGGGACCTGGCAACGCGTGTTTTATGCAGAGTTCGATGGGCAGCGATCGAAGCGCGTCATTGTGAAGCTGCTGGGTGTCGCAAAAGGATGATATCGACACGGCGGTTTTGCGTGCGGCCTTCTTCGGTGACATTGCTGGCGACGGGATGAAACTCGGCGTAGCCTGCGGCGGAGAGATTGACTGGGTTGATGTGGCCTCGTTCCAACAGCAGGCGCGCGATTGCGGTGGATCGTGCGGTAGAGAGCTCCCAGTTGCTGGCGAACTGCGCGGTGTGGATCGGGACGTTGTCGGTGTGGCCTTCGACGCGAAGCGGGCCTGAGGGCAGGGTGATGGCGAGAATTGAGAGCATGGCGATGGATGCCGGACGAACCTCGGCGGAGCCGGAGGGGAAGAAGCCTGCTTCGTGAAGAGAGATGACGAGGCCGTCGGGGGTGATGCGCATGGTCATGCCGCCTGGTGGGATGTGACCCGCTGCGACCTGTTCGGCGAGGAGTTTTGTGAGGCGTGCTTTGGTCTGCTCTAAAGTTTCATGTGGGGCCTCGGCGCTGGTGGTCGGGAGAGGAGGCGTGAGTGCTGCGGGTTTTGCGTTGGTGATGGCCGCGGCGCTGATGTCGGTGAGCGGCGGAGTCTTCGAGTGAGCTTCGAAGGTGCCGAGGGGAGTGAAGGCGGACTGCATGGCTTCGGCGAGCTTGATTTGTTTCTTCTTGTCCGACTGGCTGGAGGCGAAGAGGACGACGAAGAAGGCAAAGAGGAGCGTGATGAAGTCGGCGTAGGAGACCAGCCAGCGCTCGTGGTTGACGTGTTCAGGATGCTTTTTCCTGCTCATGCCTTGACCTCCGAGTGCTTGGCGGACTCTGCGGGTTCGGAGTCGAAGAGATAGGTGCGAAGTTTGGTTTCGATCATGCGCGGATTCATGCCCTCCAGGATGGAGATGACCCCTTCGAGCATCATCTCTTTGATCATCTGCTCTTCGCGGTGGCGAAACTTGAGCTTGCCGGCGGCGGGGAGACAAATAAGATTGGCCATAGCGACACCGTAGATGGTGGCGACGAAGGCGACGGCGATGCCGCGTCCCACTTCGTCGATGTTGGATAGATTCTTCATGACCTGAATGAGGCCGAGGACGGCGCCGATGATGCCGACGGTTGGGGAGTAGCCGCCCGCGGCTTCGAATACTGCCGGGATCTTCTCTTCGATCTCGGATTTGTTGTCGAGTTCGAGCTGCATGATCTTGCGTACTTCGCTGGGCTCGGTTCCGTCAACGGCGAGCATGAGGGCCTGTTTGAGGAATGGATCGGAGATGGTGGCGAGATCGGCGTCGAGAGAGACAATGCCGCTTCTGCGAGCCTTGTTGGCGAAGCTGACGATTTGAGAAAGGGTGGCTTCGCCGTTCGAACTCTTATGCAGGAAGACTTTGGTGATGGCTTTGAGGGCGGCAAGGAAGATATTCAAAGGAAACTGGAGCATCACGGCGCCGACGGTTCCGCCAACGACGATCATTGCCGCGGTGGGCTGGGTGATCTGAGCGATGCTTCCACCTTCGATCATCATGCCGGCGAGAATGCCGATGATGGCGAGCGCAATTCCACCGATACTGGCGATATCCATGAGTTCCTCTTGTTATCCAAACAAACAGGGTGAAGTTGATTATTCGCTGGACGCGTTGTGGGCCTGATCGCGGACTCGCTGGCCGGCTTCACAGGCGGATTTGGCGCACAGAGCGGATGCGGCCTCGGGCCATGCTCTGCGCAGGACGGCTGCGCGATAATCGAGGGTACGTTGCGAGACCTCGCTGCAGGGTTCGAGGACGACGAGCTTCTCGCCGGTGATGAGTGTGAGGACTGTGTCGGGTGCGGCCTCGGCGTATTTAATGAGGTCGCAGTTGATGGCGAGAGGGCTGCCATTGAGGCGTGTCAGTTCGATCATGCGTGGTGATCTCCCAACTCTTTCATCGGCAGGAGATGTGTTGCCAATAGGGAGAGGCACACAGATGTGCGGCGAAGAAGTGGTATCGCCTAAAGTCCCTTCGGTGCTCGCCGATGAGGTGGGGGAACGCGGAGCCTTCCGCATGGTGAATCGGATCTCACGCGCTGCAATTGTGGCGATATGAGTTTGCCGGGCGGTCACTCGGGGCGGCGTCGCGGCAACTCAAACCGAGCAGTACAGGAGCGTTTTCCTTATGTCCTTGGGCATTCTTACTAACGTTGCAGCAACCTATGCAGAGAACAATCTCAATCAGACGCAGGGCAGTCTCCAGACTGTTCTCCAACAGCTCTCCTCGGGCTCGCGAATCAACAGTGGTGCGGACGACGCGGCCGGCCTTTCGGTTGCCGATGGCCTTCATGCGAACGAAGCTGCGTTGACCCAGTCCGCGCAGAACGCGCAGAACGGTGTTGGCTTGCTGCAGACCGCCGATGGCGCGCTGTCACAGGTGACCAACCTCCTGGATCGCGCGACAACGCTGGCGACCGAGGCGTCGAACGGTGGTTTGACGGCGGCTCAGTCGAGCGCGGCCAATACCGAGTTCCAGAGCATCGTTACGGAAATCGGGAACATCGGGAGCACAACGAACTTCAACAGCACGAACGTCTTCTCGGCGGCGGCGACGAACTTTGTCGTCAGTGACGGGACGGCGGCTGGCACCACGACCATTGCTGCCACTACTGGAGCGCTTTCAGGTGCGAGCGTCGGTACTGCAGTTGGCGGTGGAGCTGGACAGAGCCTCGCTGCTGACGTCTTGACCAGCACAGCCGCTGCTACGACTGCCCTTGGGCACATCACCACGGCTATCGGCGATGTTTCGAATCAGCGTGGCGCGATCGGCGCCAATATCAACCAGCTGAACGCAGCCTCCAACGTTGCCAGCTCGGAAGAGGTAAATCTCTCCTCTGCCGAGAGCAGCATCCGCTCGACCAACTACGGTCAGGCAACCAGCGATCTGGCGAAGTTTCAAGTGCTGAGCCAGACCGGTATCAGTGCTCTGGCGCAGGCCAACAGCGTGCAGCAGGAGATTCTCAAACTGTTGCAGTAGGTTCAACGAGGTGATGGCGGCCCACGTGGTTGGCGTGGCCGCCCTCCCTTCGGTCTCAGTAGCTTTAGTGTTTTCTAATTTTTTGGAGGCTAAGTTGGCACGACTATTGCCTCTTGGTGGTCGGACGAAACACTGGAAGGTGAAATGGGTACAGTTGGACTAAGTTTCGGATCCGCGAGTAGCGGCCAGGGATTCGACGTGGCGACAACGGTTACGCAGATTCAGGCTTCAGAGCAGGCGATTGAAACTCCGTGGAAAAACCAGCTGTCGGCCTTGCAGGCTCAAGATACGGTGTTTACTTCGCTGGGATCGGATTTGGCAACTCTTTCGACGAGTCTACAGGCGCTTACCGACTTCCAGGGTGTCTTCGCGCAGAAGCAAGGGTCGAGTTCCAACACTGACCTGCTGAGTCTTACGTCTGCCAGCGCGAGTGCTGGAGCAGGCAGTCATACGATCGTCATCGACCAGTTGGCGCAGACGTCCTCTAATGCCTCGACGGCGATCTCAGATGCGAACGATACGCTCTCCGGCACACTGACGATTCAAGGGCATACATTTAACGTCGACAGCAGCGACAACGACACCACGCTGGCGACACTGTCTGCGGCTATCAATGCGGCTGCCATCGGTGTCAGTGCAAGCGTGATTACGGATTCTTCGGGGTCGCGCCTTTCGATTGTGAGCGGAACAAGTGGAGCGGCGGGACAGTTGAGCATCACGAGTTCCTTGTCCGGTGCGTCTTCGGGCAGCATTACATTTCCGAGCACCAGCGGTGAAGTTGGGCAGGATGCACAGCTGACCGTGGATGGAGTTTCGGTTACAAGCTCGTCCAATACCGTGACGAATGCGATTCCAGGAGTGAGCTTTCAACTGCTCGCGTCCTCGTCGGCCCCGGTGCAGGTCCAGATTACAGATGACACGACGAGTATTGGGACAGCCGTGAACAGCTTCGTGTCCGCTTACAACACGGTCATCACCGACATCAACACGCAGGAGGGGAACGATTCAAGCGGAAATCCCGAGCCGCTATTCGGGAGTCCGATATTGGCTCAGCTGCAGCAGCAGCTTACGGGTTCGCTCTTCACAGGTGTTGCGAGTGGTTCGATCAGCAACATTACTCAGCTTGGGATCGGCATGAACAACGATGGCACGCTAACACTTGAACGCGGACACGCTCAACAGCGTGCTCAACTCGGATCTGTCCGATGTTACGGGGTTTCTGCAAAACTCCGGCAGCTTTGGCCTTTCGATGCAGAGTACGCTCGACAATCTCGGTAATCAGGCGCCGAACGGCGCGATCTATCTGGCGCAGCAACAGAACGCCGCCGAGGAGAAGTCGCTCAACTCGGACATCACTAACGAAGATGCACTTCTGGCGACGCAGAAGATACAGCTTACGGACGAGTTGAATACGGCGAACCAGATTCTGCAGTCGATTCCCAGCCAACTCAATCAGGTGAATGAGATGTACAGCGCGATTACGGGTTACAACCAGAATCCACAGGGATAAATACGTGAATGAGACGAGTTATCAGCAGCAGGCGTTGGCAGGTGCGACGGGCGTCGAACTTGTGGTTGCACTCTATGACGGCTTGATTCGCTTTCTGTATCGCGCGATGCAATGCGTGGAAGAGAACGATGTTCATGGACGGCGTGTTGCGGTGAAAAAGGCGCTTGATATCTTAATGTACCTGCAGGCCCGGTTGCGGCCTGATGTCGGCGGAACCGTTGCGGCGGCGCTTGCGGATTTTTATGCGACGATGTTCACGATGACGCTGGAGGCCTCGCATCTCGAGTCAAAGGAGCAGTTTCAAGAGGTGATTGCTCTTGTACGGAATGTTCGCCAGGCCTGGGCGGTGGTGGCCCGTGATCCCGAAGCCGGCCGGGTGCTGCCGAGAGAGTTGCGGACGCGCGAGGAGAAGTTCGTGCCTCCTTCTGTTACAGAAGTGGCTGGCGATCGCGTAGTGGCATCACGGTGGCTGGCGTAGTTCAGGTCGCGATCGACAACTCTTCTTCCAGGCGCTGCTTCTCGAAGAGGCTGGTGTAGTAGCCGTTGCGGGCAATCAGTTCGTCGTGGGTGCCGAGCTCGGCGATGCGGCCTGCGACGAGGACGGCGATCTGATCGGCGTTGCGGGCGGTGGAGATTCGGTGCGAGATGAAGACGGTGGTACGGCCTTCCATGTTTTGCTTGAGACCGCTCAGGATTCGCTCTTCGGTATAGGTGTCGACGCTGGCTAAGGCGTCGTCGAGGATCAGAATTCTAGGGTCGCGTATGACGGCGCGGGCGATTGCGGTGCGCTGCTTCTGGCCGCCGGAAAGTGTGAGGCCGCGCTCCCCGACTTCGGTGTCGAAGCCTTTGGGGAACTCGAGAATTTCGGTGCTGATGTGAGCGATGGTTGCGGCTTCCTGAACCTCCTCCGGGGACGCGTCAGGCCGACCGAAGGCGATGTTCTGGCGGATGGTCTCGGAGAAGAGAAAGGTCTCCTGCGGGACGAAGCCGATGTTCTTGCGCAAGTTCGACAACTTGAAGTTGCGAATAGGTTGACCGTCGATAAGGACGGTTCCTGGAGAGGCATCGTGGAGCCGCGGGATCAGGCCGACCAACGTGGACTTTCCCGAGCCGGTGGGACCGACGATGGCGAGGCTGGAACCGGCAGGGATTCGCAGGTCAATGTCGTGCAGGACGGGCGGGGCGTTGGGGTAGGCGAAGGTGAGGTTGCGGAACTCAATGTCGCCCACTACCGGCGTTTCGCTTGCGGTTGGCGCGTCGGCGATGTCGGGTTGCTGCTTCAGGAGCTCGTCGATACGGACGACGGAGGCGGTGCCGCGCTGGAAGAGGTTGACGACCCAGCCGACTGCGATGAGGGGCCAGGTGAGCTGGACCATGTACACGTTGAAGCTTGTGAACTGACCGACAGAGATGCGGTGGGAGACGACCTCGTGGCCTCCGACGAGGAGGGTGATCATCAGAGAGAGGCCGAGCACGAACTCGAGCGTAGGCCAGAGCATGGCCATGAGGCGGACAAGATAGAGGCTGCGGCGGATGTACTCCTTGTTGGCGGTCTCGAAGGACGCGATCTCGGCGTCTTCCTGGGCGAAGGCACGGATGAGGCGGGCGCCGGAGAAGTTCTCCTGTGCCTTGGCGGAGATGTCGGAGTACATGGCCTGGATGCGCTCGAAGCGGCGGTGGATGCGGTTGCCGAAGTACTGGACGAGCACGGAGGCGGCGGGCATCGGGACGAAGGCGAAGAAGGTGAGCTTCGGGCTGATGCGGTACATGAAGGGCAGCGCGGCAGCCATGAAGACGACGGTGTTGGCGCTGTACATGATCGCAGGGCCGAGCAGCATCCGGACGGCGTTGAGGTCGTTGGTGGTGCGAGCCATAATGTCGCCGGTGCGATGAGTGTGGTAGTAGTTCGGCGACTGGCGTTCCAGGTTGGCGAAGATATCGTTGCGGAGGTCGAACTCGATCTCGCGCGATGCGCCGATGATGACCTGGCGACAGATGTAGAGGAAAACCGCAGAAAGCGCCGCAACGAGGAGCAGGCGGAGCGCGTGATAGAGGACTTTGGATTCAGTGATGCCGTGCTGCATATCGTCGATGGCGTGGCCAATGACGAGCGGGAGGAGAACTTTTATAACGTTGTAGAGAATGACCGCGACCCCGCCCCAGGCGAGATGTTTCCAATATCGCCTGAGGTAGGGAACGAGCGGTTTAAGTTTCTCGAACATATGAGTCGTCTTGAGGCCCTTCGATCAGATGATGTTAGCGGGTTTGAGGATGCGGAGTCGTTTCGGGCTTGGTCGGGTCGGTCGGTGGTGGAACCGTTGAAGGCTTGGCGGGATCGGTGGCGGGCTTCGATGGAGTATCGGATGGAGTATTTGTGGGCTTGTCTGGCGCGGGGCTGGGGTTTGCGCTGGGATTTGCACTGGGGTTTGCGGGTGCGGCGGGTGGTGCTTTCTGTGCGGGTGGGGTGTCGGAGACGGAGACCAGTTCGATGTCGAAGATAAGGTCGGACTTGGCCGGGATGTGAGGCGGTCTGCCGGCTTCGCCGTAGGCGAGTTGATAGGGGATGAAGAGGCGACGTTTGCCGCCTATGTGCATGCCCTGAAAGCCGGTGTCCCAGCCGGGAATGACGCGGTGTACTCCGGCAGGGAAGGTGATGGGTTCGGCTCCGGGATGATCGTAAGAGGAGTCAAACTTTGTGCCGTCACTGAGCCAGCCGGTGTAGCGGACCGTGTAGTAGTAGATTTTGGAGTCAGCCTGCGAGGCGCCTAACATGGCTGGCCTGGGCCAGAGGGCCAGTGCCGATCTTCGTGTCGACATAGCGGAGAGCATAGAGAGTCTTGGAGCAGGCCGACGACCTTCGGGATGTTGGGGGGCGTGGTGGTCGCGGCGGCGGTGTGGTGGGTGGGGGTCGTTGCGGTCTTTGGTGCGGGGGTCGGGGTGGTTTGGGCGATGGCGGCTGTAGAGAGGGCGGCCAGGAAGGCAATTGAGGAGAACTTAGAAGTCATCGTGATTCCAGTTTAGGACGGATTGGGAGTTTCGTTGCTTGTCTTGTTGGGGAGGGGTACCCCCTCCCCTATTGCCTGCGCATAATTCTTTTGGGTTCAGGTAGCTTACGGATATGTTGTGCTCTGCAAAATAGTCATAACAAAAGGGTTATTGCGTCCAAAATATTGCAAACTAAAAAAGTTAGCCCCGGTGGATGTCCGGGGCTTAGCGTGTTCTTTGATCTATATAGCCATTATAGCGGTTTGGATAGGACTGAGGCCAACTCAATTTGTTTTATTTGTGGTATTTAGGTGGTTTTTGGGCTTGACATGCGATTTTTGGGCTGAAAATGCGGAAAAAAGTAACAGGAAGAGCAAAGGCAATGAAATAGTCGCTTGGAGTTGGGCTTCGCTGCGGGGCCTACGAAGCTGCTCAGGCGAAGGTGGTAAGCCCCTTTCGCGGGTGGTTTTACGTGGGGATAATGCCAATTTGAATCCCAACCGCTACTGGAAACCACATTGGAGGATGAGACCGTCGCGAAGATGGGCACCCGGCGACGTGTCCAATGCAAAAGGGATGAATGCAACAGCTCCTGCCGACAGCCATACAAGCAGCGCGATAAGGTTGGCCCAGGCTGGGACCCGTGCTTCTTTCGGCCAGGCGTTATCTATGGTTCTTGAACAATCGTTCACGATTACCTCCGCCTAAACAACGTGGGACGACTGCAAATGTTAACGGGCTTCGTGCGACGATTTTGGTTGGGGGATTTCAGGATCAGGTGGGGTGCGGATGAGATAGGCTCCGGTGATGGCTAAGGGGACGATTTCTACCAATCTGATGGTGTGAGTACCACCAAGGGACTATGCCCAATTAGGTATATGGTTCCCGGTTCGGGAGGGTGGTCTAATTCTGACTGCGAGGAGAGATATGCCGAAACGGCTGGCTATTACGATTGCGGGTGCGGTGTCGCTGGGGAGTTACGAGGCGGGCGTGCTGTATGAAGTGCTGGATGCGATTCATCAGCATAACTGCGCCGAGGGGGTGACGGATGACGAGAAAATTCTTATCGATGTCATGACGGGTGCATCGGCCGGGGCGATGACCGCGGCGATTGTGGCGCAGAAAATGTTGTACTCGGCCAATGAGTTTCGCGGTCCGTACGACAACCCGCTGTACAACGTGTGGGTAAAACGCATCGGCCTCGAAGGTTTGCTGAAAACGGTGGACGAGACGACCGGCGAGGTGGAACCGCCGCTGCGCTCGATCTTTTCGTCGAACGTTGTGGAGGGGATAGCGAAGGATACGCTGCTGGGACGATATGCGAAGGGGGAGTGGCCTGCTCCGATAACGCACATGGCTGCGGCGCGGTCGATCTCCCTCGGAATGACCCTGACCAACCTGAATGGGGTGGACTACGGCTACGATATGCAGCCTTGCGGGAAGTTTATCTACACGCGGCATGAAGACCAGATGACACGAGTGGTGAGTGTGGATGGGAGCGATAAGCCAGAGGTGTGGCGTGAGCTGGCGGACGCGTCGGTGGCAAGCGGGGCATATCCGTTGGCGTTTCGCGCAAAGGAGATGGACCGCAGGCGGGGGGAGTATCCAAACAACGGCCTGGAACCGTGGACGGATGATCCTTCGAGGTTTACGTACACCGACGGCGGAATCCTGCAGAACGAGCCGCTGGGTATGGCGAAGAATCTGGTGGATGAGATCGACAAGCATTGGTACAACGACAGCCGGTTCTATTTGTTTGTGTCGCCGCATGGGAGAACTTCGAGCGCGGACTCGAGCTTTTGCGAGGTGAATGCAGACTACTTTCAAATGATGAAGCGGTGGGCGAAGGTAGTGCTGGGCCAGTCGGAGTTTCAGGACTGGATTACAGCGGTTGAGATGAATGAACAGATTGCTTTGATGGACGCTCGTGCCAGTGAACTGGCAGAGAAGCTGCGTTTGGGTGAGATCAAGAGTGGAAGCCTGAAGCGGACTACGGATGGTTTGCTGAAGGTGCTGTTTACGCAGCCGACACGCTCGGGGACAAGGCAGGTCGCGAAGATCGGAAAGGAGAGTCTTGCCGAGGCCAGGCGGCGGATTGAACACCAATACAAAGAGGAGATTGCGAGACTGGGGGCAGGAAGCTACGCCGCCGATGCATTTCGCGATACGGTGCTTGCGTTTGAGACGGCGGCGAATCTGGGACAGTGCGACTATATGCGGATCTATGGAATCGCGGTATCCGAGGAGCTGCTGGCGGGGGCGGACCTGACGGGCTTTCTGGGATTCTTCGATGAACGGTATCGCGAGCATGACTATGACCGGGGACGGATGGTGGCGAGGATGGTGTTGACCGATCCCGTGATGAGTGAAGCGGGAGAGCTGGGGCCGATACGATATACGCCGACGCATACGAACCCTATCGACAGCACTTTGAACGGGCTGCAACTGGCGCAGCTGTCGATCGAGGAGCAAAAGGAATTTCGCGATGGTGTGAAGAAGCGGGTGAGCGAGATGGTGCGGTACCTGATTGGGTTTTGGTCTTATCCAGCGGACGTTGTGGTGATCGATCCGCTGATGAACGCGATTCTGAATCATTTATTTCGGGAGTAGAGGAGTTGTTTGGGGAACGCCCGAGTCCTCCGCTATGTGCACGGGTCAGGTGGGGGTGCGGAGGAGCAGGTAGGCGCCGGTAATACCGAAGAGCACATCCGGGGTCCAGGCAGCGAGGATGGCGGGCAGGGTATTCACGTTACCGAGGGATTCGAAGACGAGCGCTACGACGTAGTAGGTGATGGCCAGACTGATAGCTGTCGCTATGCCGGCAAGGGAGCCCTTTTTTCCCATCGATAGAGCGAAGGGGATCCCGAGGATCGCCATTACCAGGGTGATGAGCGGGTAAGCGATCTTTTTGTTGAGTTGGACGTTGAGCCGCTTGGTGTCGAAGCCGGACTGCTTCAGGTCATTGATGTAGGTGGAGAGTTCGTTGTAGCTCATCTCCTGCGATGGGATGTACTCCTTCTTGAAGTAACCCGGCTGTTCCTTGATTTCGGGAAAGGCGGCGACGGTGAAGGGCTGGTACGTGGCGATGGTTTCGCCGGCGAAGGTGCGTTGCCATCCATTGTCGAAGACCCAGTTATTAACGTGCGGGTCCCATTGGGCGGACGCGGCGAAGATACGACGCTGAAGGGTAAAGGTGGCGGGGTCGAATTCGAATACGGTGAGGTTGTCGAAGGCGTCCTTCTCGGCGTTGAAGTACTGATAGTAGAAGATGCGCGCGGGGTCGCCTGCATTGTTGGTCTGGCCGGAGATCCACTGGCGGTCGGGGCGGAGGAAGGTCTGTGCGGGCTTGTCCTTAATGATGGAAAGGAGAGCCTCCTGGCGCCGATTGGCGGCGGGGAGATAAAACTCATCGAACGCGAACAGCCCGGCGGAGATGAGGATTGTGACGACAAGCACCGGAGTGATGATGCGGTAGAGGCTGATGCCGCTCGACTTCATCGCAATGAGCTCGGAGGTGCGGTTGAGCGTGCCAAATGTGACGAGAACGGCGACGAGGGCGCAAAGCGGTGTGACGTTATAGAGGATGAAGGGGATGAGATTGATGAGATATTCGCCGACGGTGATGAGGGGCGTGCGGTTGCGGAAGATAGGACCGATGAGTTCAAAGAAAGTGAAGATAAGGAAGAGGATGGAGAACGAGCTAAGGACGATGGCGAAGTTGGTGGCGTACTCGCGCATGACGTAATCGTCCAGCAGCAGAGGGAACTGGATTCGGGAGACGCTCCGGAAGCGGCGGAGAAGAGTGGCGATGTCGTGTTTCGAGCGCGCGTTGGGATTTGAGTTTCCATTGATGAGGCGAGCGCCGAGTTTGTTGAGGCGAACGCCGATGGAGGAAAAGATGCTGAGAGCGATGCCGCCGCGGGACATCTGATAGAGAAGAATCGCGCCCGCTGCGGCGAACAAGAGGTTCGCGCCCCAGACGCCCACGAACGGCGAGAGTTTGCCGGACTGCGCAAAAGCCGTTCCTACCAGCGAGAGGAAGTAATAGATGAAGACAAGCAGGATAGTGAGGACGAAGCCGGTAGATTTGCCCCCACGTTTGGAAGAGATGCCGAGCGGGACACCGACCAGCATGAGGACGAGGCAGGCGAACGGATAGGAGAAGCGCTTGTTGAACTCAATGCGGTAGAGGGCGGCGTCGCGGCCATTGGTGGCCGCCTGGGAGTTACCGCGTCGCCAAAGCTCAGCGAGCGAGAGAGCCTGGATCGGGGTGTTGACGCGGCCCAGATGGGCGTCCTCCGGGGTCTCGGTCTCGATCGGGATGTCGGTGGTGGTGAAGGTGGAGATGTTGTATTGGTTCGGGTCGGTTGCGGAGGTGTCGTGTTGCCCGCCGTTGAGGAGATGGAGACGGATGGTCTGGGCGTCGGGGGTGTTGGGAGTTCCGTTGACGACGATGGCTTCGGCCGCGGTGGTGATGTGGGGGTTGGCTGGCTCGGTGAGGTCGGCGAGGAAGACGTGATGCCAGACGGCGGCGCCGGCAGCGGGCGAGACGTCCTGAATGTAGAGGACGCGATCTTTGAACTCTTCGTAGAAGACGCGAGGCTGGACCTCGAAGGAGGCCTGGGAGGACTTGAGGGATTCACCGAGCGAGATGAGGCCGGCGGCCGCGCGCGGCGCAAGGTAGATGGAGTTGAAGAGACCGAGAGCGAGAGCGACCGCGGAAACGATTGAGACGATGCGGACAAAGTCGATGGCGCCCATGCCGGAGGCGCGCATCGCGGTGATTTCACTGTCGGCAGCGAGGCGGGAGAGGCCGAGGAGAATGCCGACGAGAACGGCCATGGGGATCGTGACGACGAGGGCGTTCGGTAGGGTGTAAGCGATGATGCGGGCGACGTCGGAGTAGGTGGCCGAGTCGCGGACGATGAATTCGAGGATCCTTCCCAGGTCTCGGGTAAAGATGATGAAGGTGAAGAGAGCTCCGCCAAGGAGGGCGTGCGATGTGACTTCGCGGAGAATGTACCGGGTGAGGATGCGCATTTTCTTTGCTTCTAAATGAAGCTGTGTGTAAGTGTATCCCGGGGGTAGGATTGTTTTTCGAGGGGGATTGGAACGAACTTAGCGAGGCAACTCGGCGAAGAATTGAAGAGTCCATCCCTTAAGGGACATCAGATGGATGAAGGTGACGCCGCATGTGCGACCGTGGCGAATAATGTTTCGATCAAATGGAAGTTTTTACCAGCAACACGCACAAAGATTCACGAATGACGTTCCACGTGTCCCCTAACAGCGACATATCTTCAGGACTCGCGCCGAGCATGATTCTGCTGGTGGACGACGACCAGGACGTCCGTACTTTGACGAGGACATTTCTCGAACATGAGGGTTACAGCGTTTTGAGTTCGGGCGATGCGGACAGGGCGGTGCAGATCTTCCGCAGCGTGCCGCAGATCGATCTGCTGGTGACGGACCTGTACATGCCGGGCCGATCAGGTATGGAGCTGGGTTTGGAGTTGAAAGCGATACGGAGGGATCTGCCGGTGCTGATGATCTCTGGCGGAATGCTGGGGGAAGGCCAGGAGGAAAGCCTGAAGGCGGAGGGATGGAGCTTTCTCGCGAAGCCATTCCGGTTGCCCGACTTGCTTGCTGCTGTGCACCGGATTCTGGCCCCAGTGGAGGCGCAAAGATGGCGAGAGGGACAACACGGAGTTACAGCGGAAGAACTGTTGCGGCGTCGTGACTAGATGCCCGGCTCAGGGGTTGGCCAGAAAGCGATAGCCGACGCCGCGAACGGTGACCAGGTGCTGCGGATCGGACGGATCATCCTCAATGTAACGGCGGAGGCGGACGATGAAGTTGTCGATGGCGCGGGTGTCGGTGTCTTCGTGGACGCGCCAGACCTCTTCAAGGATCTGTTTGCGGGAGACGATCTGGCCCTCGCGCTCGGTGAGGTAACGCAGGAGATCGGCCTCCATTAGAGTAAGGTGCGTCGTGCGGTTGGGGGCGACCAGTTCAAGTGTGTCAAAGCGAATGGTGCGATGGTTGAACGCGTATTCGTCGCTTTGATCGGCGAGAATGTGAGGCGGAGTCTCGGGTGTTGCGGCGCTCTGCCATGCGGTGCGCCTCAGGAGTGATTTCAGGCGGACAAGAAGAATGCTGAGGTCGAAGGGCTTTGCGAGGTAGTCGTCAGCGCCGGCTTCGATGCCTTCAAGGACGTCTTCGGGGTGGGAACGGGCCGTGAGCATGAGGACCGGGGTGTAGCGATGGGCTTCGCGCAGCGCGCGCACGATGGTGAAGCCGTCGGCGCCGGGGAGCATGCAGTCGAGGACGACAGCGGCGATGTTTTCACCGGGCGCAAGGAGGTAAGCGAGGGCAGCGTCGCCGTCGGCTTCGTGGTGAACGCGGTAGCCTTCGGCCTGCAGGTTGAAGAGGACGCCCTGAGCGAGGTGCTCTTCGTCTTCGACGAGGACGATGAGGGGTGCGGCGGGTTCAGTCATGGGCATTCCTCGTTCTCAATCCACGATGAGGTGTCGATACGCGTCAGCGTCGCAGCAGCGGGACAAGCAGGGTGCTCAGGCCGTTCCAGGCGATCTGGACGCCGATGCAGAGCAGGATAAAGGCGATCACGCGAAGGATTCCGTGGGCGGTGGAGGGAGAGATGGCACGGGTGATTCGCGGCGCGTACGCGTAGCAGAAATAGATGATGGCGCTAAGCACAACGGCGGATGAGAAAAGACCGATGTGGGCGAGAACAGTATGCGTGAGTGTGGATTGAGCGGCGTGGACGCTCAGCGTGAGCATGACGACGATGCAGCCCGGCCCGGCAGTAATGGGAAACGTGAACGGATAGAAAGCCTTGTCTCGCAGACTGTTGATCTGGGCTGGCGTGATGGCGGGGGCGGCTGCGGCGGCCGCGTCGGTCTTGTCGTGGCTGGGAGCGCTGTCTTGCTGGTTTAACAGCGACCAGCCGATCATCGCGATGACGATTCCTCCGGAGACCTGCATGATGGGAAGAGAGATACCAAAGAAGCCGAGAAGCGACGAACCGACCAGTTCGACGACGGCGAAAAAGATCGCTGTGTTGATGGCGATTCTGCGAGCGAGAGCGCGATAGGTGTCAATTGGCGCGTTGCCCACAAGGCCGAGAAAGATGAGCGCGGAGCCGAGGGGATTGACGAGAGGAAGCAGCGCACTGAAGCCCAAAGCAAAGTATTTCCAGATTAGAAACATGGATTCTCGCGGTACGGCGCCAAGGATAGCTGCGATGTATTAGAGGAGATTGTACCGGAGGCTGGCAGTGGATTGATGCGACGAAGGAATTCACTTTGACAAGAAATGGGGAGCAGTAGTGAATAGCGAATAAGTCCCATGCGAAAGCGAAAGGACGTCAGTGCCAGAATGGCCGGCTGACGTCCTTGTGAGATGAATGGGATTGCCGAGGCTTGTTTACGCCCTTGCGCTGCGGAACTTCCGTACGGCTGTACCTGCAAGACCCAGGATCCCGCTACCGAGCAGAGCCAGCGAAGACGGCTCTGGAACAGCGGGTGGTGCGGCCTCTGCGATAAAAGTTGCAGTGAAGTCGGTGCTTCCGGAGGCCGGTATGCTGAATGAATAATTAGCAAGCGTGTCCGCGAAACCGCTTGCGGTAAGGTCGGCAACGCCGGAGAAATCCAGCGGCCCCTTGCCTGACACGCCCAGGCTATCCAGAGTCACGGTCAAGCTGCCGATCTGGAAGAAATAGCTACCTGCGGTATACGGACTGTACGGGATATTCGCGGATGGCGCGGTGACCGCTTCGCCATTGCTGAGGAGCGTCAGGAAAGTTCCGGTTTGGGTTCCGGTTCCTACTACTACGTCTCCGGCAGTAAACATCAGGGTTGTGCCCACATTCTCAACAGTTCCCGTAATCGAAAACTGGCCAGTCATCAGCGGGTCCGCGTGAAGAACGAGCGGAGCTGATACCAGGGCGGCCGCAATTGTCAGTTGAAGAAAGCGCCTGTACATGAAATTCCTCCCGCGTACTTAGATGCTTTGTTCCCACAGTAGAGCATGAGATGCGCGAGATCGGAAGCATTAAGTGAGGGCAAATTATAAATTGTCAGTTGAGGTTTCCTGGTAACCAGATAGATAACTTGAACGTTATCTCTGTGGAAATACAGAGTCTTCGCTGACGATTCGAGCGCGCCGGAGCGAAAAGAGCATCGCGAAAAAAAATGGAATGTTTTGCTTGTTGTTCATCGAATCAATGCAATGTTGATTCGGAGAAGGCGGAATCGGCTATCTTTTCGGAGTTCGTCGCTAGAGGAAGGGTAATCGTGATGGACGTTCCCAGGCCGGGGCCGGGGCTGCTGGCAGTGGCATCACCGCCATGCTGACGAGCGATGTTGCGAACTAAGAAAAGGCCGAGGCCGGTGCCCTTAATCTTCGCCATGGAACGGCCGGGAACGCGATAGAAACGGTTAAAGATTCGCTTGAACTGTTTCGGGTCGAGGCCGACGCCGGAGTCGGTGATCGTGAGAGCGACCCAGGTGTAGCGTGTGATGGCCAACGAGCAGCGGATGTTCACGCCTTCGGGAGAATATTTGACGGCGTTATCGAGGACGTTGACGACAGCCGTTCGGAGGTCCTCGGCGATGCCCACGGTGTTGAGGCGGACTGCGCCCGGAGTGGGCTCGAGGACGATGCTCTCAGGGGGAAGATGATAGCGCTGGAGGGTGATCGCGATGCAGTCGGAGACAAGTGATTCGAGGTTGATTAGAGTGCGGTTCTGCTGGCGTTGGCGCTGGCCGAGCTGGCCGGCTTTAAGGACCTGTTCGACCGTGGCGAGAAGCCGGTCGGAGTCGGAGATCATAATTTTGTAGAACTCCTGCTTTTGGGACTCATCGATAACGTCTGATCGGCGCTGGAGGGTTTCGAGGTAGAGACGGATGCTGGCGATGGGGGTTTTGAGCTCGTGGGTGACCGCGTTGAGGAAAGAGTCCTGGCGCTCGTTCCGCCGGACCTCACGAACCAGAAAGATGGTATTGAGCACGACGCCAGCGACCAGGATGGCGAAGAGGATGATTCCGAGGACAAGCAGCGCGAGATGACCCTTGTTGTGGATGATCCACGTGATGTTGAGTGTGATGGCAAGGCCGACGAGGAGCGTGCCTAGAGTGATGAAGAAGGCTATGGCTCCGCGTCGTCGGGTGATGTTCATGGCTTGGAGGAAGTATAGCGGGGAAATTTGGAAAGGCAGAGACGGAAGCTGGCGTTCACTGAAAGCCGGTTCGTGTTTCCGCTGTAAAGCCAGCCATATTTTCGATTACTGTGGTGTGAGAGAAGTGGCGCGATGCGCAGAGGAGAATGAGATGGATCGGCGAAGTTTATTGCAGGGGATGGGCGCGGCGATGATGATGTCGTCGGCAAGCGGGTTTGCGGCACAGGCTGCAGGCGATGACACGGGAGTTGTCTACGAGCTGCGGATCTATCACACCTACGAAGGCAAACTGGAGCCGCTGCTGAAGCGGTTTCGCGAGCAGGAGACGAAGATCTTCGAGCGCCTGGGGATGCATGGGGTCGGCTACTGGACTCCGGACGATGAGCCATTGAAGGGCCGGACCCTGGTCTATATGCTGCGGCATAAGAGCCGGGAGGCAGCGAAAGAGAGTTGGGCGAAGTTCGGCAAGGATCCGGAGTGGGTGAAGCTGAAGGCAGAGTCGGAGGCCAACGGTGCGTTTGTCGAGAAGCACGACATTACATTTATGACGCTGACAGATTTTTCTCCGAAAGTTTGAGCAGACCTGAAGCATCAATTTCATGCCAGGTTTGCTTCTTCGAAGAGTTAAATGAGATGGCCGTCCTCCAGCTGCGAGGACGGCCATCCTGTGTTGGTCTTCCGTTGGGCTAGATGACGCCCGCGGGTTTGGGGTTGTTGGGATCGAACTTCGCGACCTGGATCTTTTCAGCTAGGCCGATTTTGCTCAGGAGCCAGATGCCGTAGTAGTTGATGTCGAACTCATACCAGGTGAGACCGTGACGAGCGCTGACCGGGTGGGCGTGGTGGTTGTTGTGCCAGCCTTCGCCACCGGTGAGCAGAGCGACCCACCAGTTGTTGCGCGAGTCATCCTTGGTCTCGAACCGGCGCTTGCCCCAAAGGTGCGTCGCCGAGTTGACGAGCCATGTGGCATGAAGGCCGATGGTGACGCGGAGGAAGGTTCCCCAGAGAACCATGCCGATTGCGCCGACGAGATGGTGACCAGCAGGTGCGAGGGCTGCGCCGAGAGCGAGTTGGAGAACGCCGGTGACAACAAGCGGAATCCAATGGAACTTGCTGAGCCAGACGTGGACGGGGTCCTTCGTCAAATCGGGGGCGTAACGGCCAAGCAGTGCGGTCTCGGAGTGGAGGGCTCGACCCGACAGAATCCAGCCGGCGTGGGCCCACCAGGTTCCGTCGTGCGGGGTGTGGGGGTCGCCTTCCTGATCGGAGTTCTGATGGTGGACGCGGTGGGTGGCAACCCAGAAGATCGGACCGCCCTCAAGAGCGAGGCAGCCGCACATCGTGACGAAGTACTCGACCCACTTGGGAGTGCGATAGCCGCGGTGCGTTAGCAGGCGATGGTAGGCCATGCCGATGCCGACGTTGATTGCGAAGAAGTACATGACAACGAAGACAGCAAGATTTGTCCACGAAAAGAAGAAGAGAGCGGCGATGGCTCCGACGTGGAACAGTCCCATGGCGATGGTCGTGATCCAATTGATCCGGCCTTCCTGGTGCTCACGCCCCATGCGCAGATCCTGTTTGATTTTTTGCGTAACTTCGGCGACGGCTGGGACAACCACGGCCAGCTTGGGTGCGGTTCTTACTGGGGCTTCTTCGATCGTGCTAAGCGGAGTCATATTTTCTCGGTATCCTTGAACTACTATTACTGCACTACTATTACTAACGCTAACAGGGGAGTTGGAAGAGATGATGTAAGACTTTTGTAATGCTCCCCAAAGGTGTTACTTGTGGCTGTAAAACTTTTGTAATGCTGCTGAAAGACGCAGTGGATAGGGTGTAACGATGAACCTCTCAAGTCGGGTGTGTGTGTGGCTATTGGCTGTTTTGGGACCGGTTGCGTCATTCGGGCAGGCAATTGATTTATCAACCAGTAAGCAGATCGTGCGGCCAGTGCCGGGCGGGCCTCAGCGGTTGAACAGCCTTCCGATGTCGATGGCGGTGTCCCCCGATGGGCGCTACGTGGTAACGGTGAACGCGGGGTACGGAACATTCGAGTCCAATTACATGCAGTCCCTGGCGGTGATGGATACCCGGACCGGGACAGTGACAGATTTTCCTGACGCCGATACCGGTCCGCGAGCGAAGCAGACACTGTACTCGGGACTGGCGTTCAGTCGAGATGGCAGTCATCTCTACGCCAGCATGGGCTCAGAGGCCGATCCACTTGGCACGACCGATGGCGACACAGGCAGCGGGGTGGTGGTGTATGGCTTCACGGACGGAAAAATTAAGCGGGAACGGATGATGAAGATTCCTCTGCAGCAATTGGCTGCGGGGCGGAAGACAAATCTGATTGGAGGCAAACCGGGAGATAAGGGCGTGCCGTTTCCTGCGGCGATCGCAGTTGTAGGCAGAGCGGGCGCGGAGAAGCTGCTGGTCGCGGGAAATCTTTCTGACGACGTGCTGCTGATGGACGCGGCGTCGGGAAAGATAGAGACGCGATTCGACCTGGCGCAAAACGATGCCGTGCCTTCGACCTATCCGGTTGCGCTCAGCGTTTCGAAGGATGAGACTCGCGCGTTTGTGGCGCTGTGGAATGCCAGCGAAGTGGTTGAACTGGATCTCAAGAAGGGAACAGTGGGCCGAAAGCTCGCGCTGCTGAAGCCGGAGAGCGCGATCGCGCCGGGGACGCATCCCTGTGCACTCGAGATTTCGCCGGACGGACGGACGATGTACGTCGCGCTGGCAAATCGGGATGTAGTGGCTGCGGTGAATGTGGGTGCGGGACAGTTTTCCGTGAAGGGATACTTCGATACGCGGCTGCCGCAACAGAGCTTCTTCGGAGCTGAACCCGAGGCGCTGGCAGTGACGCCGGACGGCTCGCGTCTGTACGTCGCCAATGCGATCTCCGACGCGATCGCGGTGATCAATACGGCGAAGTTGACAGGCAAGGCAGCGAAAGAGGGCATGGTCGAACCGATCGGGTTTATTCCGACGGAGTGGATGCCGATGTCGTTGGCCTTTACCGGAGGCAAGCTATACGTGGCAACGGCCAAGGGAAAGGGGACCGGGCCGAATAACTTTCCTCAGCGCCAGGTTCCCGGGCAGCATGAAGGCAGACAGGGTAGCTCCACTTACATTGGAACGTTGCTCTATGGGTCGCTCGCTGTGCTGGATGTTCAGGGGATGGAATCCGACCTGCCGAAGTGGACGGACGAGGTGCTGGAGTCGAACCGGATGAAGGCGGCGGAGGAGAAGATCCAGTTTGCCGACGGCAGTCACGACCACATCAAGCATGTGATCTACATCATTAAGGAAAATCGAACGTACGATCAAGTGTTGGGCGACTTGAAACAGAACGGGAAGCCGGTAGGCAACGGAGACGCGACCCTCGCGATGTACGGTGAGGACGTGACGCCCAATGAGCATAAGCTGGCGCTGCAGTTTGGCGTGCTGGATAACTTCTACGATTCGGGCGAGGTCTCAGGTGACGGCCATGTGTGGTCGACGGCGGGGATCGGTACGGACTATCTGGAGAAGACATGGCAGCAGAACTATCGCGGCGGGCAGCGGACGTATGACTTTGAAGGTGTTGTCGCGCAGGGATATCCGCTGCTGCAGAAGATTCCGGATGTGAACGAGCCGCTCAGCGGATATCTGTGGGGCAACATGGAGCGGCATGGGAAGTCACACTACAATTTCGGCGAGTACATCTCGTCGACCTTCTGCGACGCAAAGATGAGCGGAAGCTCGCAGGAGGGACCGCTGCTTGAAGGGTCACACTGCACACACGGGATGATTCAGCCGGGCGAGGCGATACCGGCGGAGTGGGGCGGCGGCGTGAACAAGTGGCCGTGGGCGATTCCGCAGCTCGCGAACAACACCCCTACGAAACCGGAGCTTGCGGGGCACTTTGCACCGGAGTCTCCCGACTTCAACCTGCGGGTGCCTGACCAGATTCGAGCAGAGGTCATGATGAAGCATCTGAAGGGATGGATCGCCGACCGCGAGGCAGGCAACGATACGATGCCGAACCTGATCGTAATGCGGCTTGGCAACGACCACACGGCCGGCACGACGCCGGGAGGGCCCACGCCGAAGTCTTCGGTCGCGGATAATGATCTTGCAGTGGGACGAATGGTGGAGGCGGTCTCGCACTCGCCGTACTGGGACGATACGGCGTTCTTCATTCTTGAAGACGATGCGCAGAATGGAGCCGACCACGTCGACGCGCACCGGAGCCTCGCGCTGCTGGTCAGCAAGTATTCGCCGAGAGGAGCGTATGGAGCACCGTTTGTGGACAGCCGGTTCTATTCCACAGTGAGTGTGATTCGAACCATGGAGACGCTGCTTGGAGTTCCTCCGATGAACAATAACGACGCGTTGAGCTCGATGATCAGCACGCTGTTTACGGGTGCGGGAAATCAGGCGCCTTACACTGCGGACTGCTCCAACCGGAATAACGGACTGATCTACAAGGCAAACCTGCGGTCGGCCCCCGGAGCACGAGAGAGCTCGAAGATGGACTTCACCCATGAGGATCGGGCCGATCCGAGGAAGCTGAACGTTATCCTGTGGAAGGATGCGATGGGCGATAAAGTCGTGCCGGCTCAGTTGACGGAGCGGCGGAAGACGATAAAGAAGGATGATGATGACGACTAGTGCCGCGCCGTTCCGATTGAAGCCATGGTTCAGTGAGCGAGTGTGGGGGAAGAAAGACCTGCGACCGTGGTATGTCGATACGGGAACTACGGAGCCAGTAGGTGAGGCCTGGCTGACAGGGCCACAGTGTGTGGTGGAGACCGGTATATTTGCGGGTCGCACGCTGGCCGCGATCGCGACAGATATCGGAGGGGAGTTTCCGCTCTTAGTGAAGCTGCTCTTTCCGGCGGAGAAACTGTCGGTGCAGGTGCATCCCGATGACGGGCAGGCTAAAGCATTGGGGGAGACGCGGGGAAAGACGGAGTGTTGGTATGCGCTGGAGGCTGAGCCAGGAGCGGCTGTAGCGTTGGGATTGAAGGATGGGGTCGATGCGTCTGCGGTAAAGGCTGCGATCAGCGACGGGACGATGGAGTCCCTATTGCAATGGGTGCCTGTGTCGGCAGGGGATATGTTGTTTGTCGATGCAGGAACGGTGCATGCGATCGGGCCCGGTGTAGTGTTGCTCGAGACACAGCAGACAAGTGACGTGACTTATCGGCTGTATGACTATGGACGGCCGCGCGAGCTGCATCTGGAGAAGGGGCTGCAGGTGATGAAGTCAAAGACGGCGGCAGGGAAGGTGCCACCGAAGAAGATCGATGGGTTTACGCGACTCATTGAGCAGAGATACTTTGTGGTGGATCGATTCGATGTTGGCTCTAAGAGCGAGGTGATCGTCTCCTTCGATGGACCGGGATGCTTGGTTGGTTTGTCGGGGGCCGGCATGGTTCGCTGTGGTGGGGATAACGTGGAACTCAAAGCAGCACAGGCCGTCGTCGTGCCTGCCGGTAGCGGGCCGATGACAGTGAGTGGCGAGGGGCTCTCGTTTGTGCGGTGCGTGGCCCCGTCTAGTTGAGGAAGACACTTAACTCGTTGGCGGCGTTGCGAAGCGGAGTAAGGAATCGGCTCTGCATCTCGAGCACGGAGAGACGGGGGGCGTTGCCACTCAGGTTGAGAGTGGCGACAACGCGTCCGGAAGACGAATGCACGGGCACGGCGAGCGACCGGAGACCCACTTCATACTCCTGATCGCAGAGAGCGTATCCGTTGCGGCGCACGTTACGCAGAGCGAGCCGCAGCTTCTCGATCGAGACGATCGTTCGAGTGGTGTGGGGAATAAGATCGACCTTTGCCAGATACTGCTCGAGCTGCTCGGGTGGCAGATAAGCGAGCAGAATGCGCCCCATGCTAGTGCAGTAAGCGGGAAGACGGCTGCCAATGTGGAGGTCGACGGCCATGACGCGATTCACCTGGGTTCGGGCGATATAGACGATGTCCTCGCCGTCGAGCGTGGCGACAGAGAAGGATTCGCGGTGCGTGGCGGACATGCGCTCGAGAATGGGCTGTGCTGCGGTGGAAAGCGTGTTCGACGTGGTGTAGGTGTGGGAGAGAGTGAGCATGCGCGGCTGAAGAGAGTAGCGCGACCCGTCTTCGGCGGCAGCGAAACCGAGCTTGGTAAGGGTGTAGAGGCAGCGTCGAACGGCGGCGCGGGAGAGACCGGTCTTGATGCTGAGCTGCGAGATGGTCATCTGCGGCGACTGCTGGGTGAACGCCTGGATAACAATAAGCCCGCGAGCGAGCGAGGTCATGAAGTTGGGGTCGCCGGTATAGATGTCGAGAGCGGAGGCGGGTGAGGGCTTTGAAACTGCGGTGTTCGTGGGAGGAGCTTGTGGGGGGAGAAGCTGACTGGCAGTAAGGCTCATGCGGGTCCCTTCAGTCGCGGCATACGAACGAAATGTTCGATAGACGGACTATATATACGATAAACGCACAGACAAATTTTCGCAAGACCAGGCCCGCCGTGACTGCTTTTATCAAAAAAAGAGGCCGCCCCAAGGTTTGCAGGCGGCTGGCTGAGGTAAGACATCTGGAACTTCTGAACGGGATGGCATACCCGGTCAAGTCGAAGACTAGGGCACATCGACAAGGAGATTGTCAGGAGTTTGTCACAAGAAAGTCATTCGCTTGCTTCTCTCTTCTCTCGAAGAACAGCGAGCAGCCAAAGTTATGGGCCGAAACTGTAAAGGCAGTTTCGGCCGACGTGTTATGACTATCGGTCGTCCGTCTTAGAACGGGATGTCGTCGTCGGTGATGCCTACGTCGGCGTAGTCGGCCGGATTGGCTGGAGTGCGCTGGTCGTAGCTGGCTGTATTTGATTTGGAGTAGCCGCCCGCCGAGGCGCCCTCGCCGCCGGGTTTGCCGCCGAGGAGCGTGAGTTCGTTGCAAAGAATCTCGGTCTTGTACTTCTTCTCGCCGCTGGTCTTGTCGTCCCACGATCGAGTCTGGATCTTGCCTTCAATCAAGAGCTGCGAGCCCTTCTTGACGTAGTCGCGGACGACTTCAGCGGTGCGCTGGAAGCAGACGATATTGTGCCATTCGGTCTTGTCGGCCCAGTTGCCCTGGGCGTCCTTCTGCCGGTCGGCGGTGGCGAGGGAGAAGCTGGCGACGGTCATGCCGCCGGCGGTGGAACGGATTTCGGGGTCTTTGCCGACGTTGCCGAGAAGGAAGACTTTGTTGACGCCCTTTGCCATGTTCTTAATGCTCCGGATGATTGCGGGTTTTGAAGGATGAGGATAGCAGAAAGAGGACTGTGGAGAGGTGGCCCCTAATAGGTTTTAGCGGCGGCGATCGCCGATGAGTTTGACCGCGGCTAAAAGCAGCGTGAGAAAGCCTGTGGGGAGACAGCCCATCGCAAGCATCAGTGAGAGCCAGCCGAGGTTGGTGTGAGGGCCCTGGCGCGAGACGCCGCCAAAGCTGAGGATCATGAGCGCGGCGGCGATGACTCCGGTGCCGAAGATGAGAAGGCCGGTGCGGAGGAGCTTGCGGGTATCTGGCTGCATAGGTCGGTGCTTGAGACAACGTACTGGGGGACTGCGTTAGCGGTAGGCGGCCAGCATAGCGTAGACGATGACTCCGGAGACCGAGACGTAAAGCCAGATGGGATATGTCCAGCGAGCGAGGCGCCGATGCGCCGGGAAGCGGCCGGTGAGGGAGAGAAAAAAAGTGATGAGGATCATCGGCAGGCAGACGATAGCCAGAAGAATGTGCGGCGTAAGCAGGATCCACAGATAGATGAAGCGCGCGGTGGGATAGGCGCGGGGAAAGAGCATGTCGCCGTGGAGAACGTGGTTGACGACGTAGGCGACAAGGAAGACGCTCGAGACGATGAATGCGCCGAACATGGAGTTGCGGTGTTCGATGATCTGGCGGCGTCGGATAAAACGATAGCCGATGATGAGGAAGACTGCACAGAGCGCGTTCAGGATGGCGTCGAGCGCGGGGAGGAAGGCAAGATGGGTGCCCGCGGCGTCGACAGGAGGATGGTAGTAGACGAGCCAGGCGAGGAAGAGCGAGGCTACGGCGCTGATGCCGATGATCGTGGCGATGACGGAGAGCGGCGTGCGAAGGTTGGAACTGGGTACTGTGGCTTGCATTTAGAAGAAGAGGCGTCCTTTGGCGTCGAGCATCATGGCAGCTAAGAGAAGGGGAAGGTAGATCACGGAGGCGCGGAGGAGGTCACGTGCTGCGCGGCGCGAGGTTTCGCCGTCGGGCTCGCGGACGATGCGAGCAAAGCGGATGGTGTACCAGAGGTAGCCCAGCCCGAGGATGGTTGCGGCGACAGCGTAGAGCGAGCCGGTGACGTGCAGCGCAGCGGGTAAGAGGCTGACGGGAATCATGACGGAGGCGTAGAAGAGCGCCTGCACGACGGTACTCAGCGCCGCGTATTGCTTGTTAGGCAGATTTGGTGTGAGACGAATGCCGCCACGGGTATAGTCCTCGCGATACATCCAGCCAATGGCCATGAAGTGTGGGAACTGCCAGACGAAGAGGATGGCAAAGAGCGCGACGCCGGGCCACTCGATGATGCCGCGAGCCGCGGTCCAGCCGATCAGCGGCGGAAGCGCTCCGGGGAAGGCGCCGATAAAGGTGTTGATGGTCGTGATGCGCTTGAGCGGAGTGTAGATGGCCACGTAGCCGATGGCGGTGAGCAGCGTGAGCGTTCCCGTGAGAAGGTTTGTGGTGTATGCGAGATAGAGTGAGCCGAGAAATGTCGCAGCAAAGCCGAGGACCAGGCCGTGAGTGAGCGAGATGCGCCCGGCGGCCATGGGACGGTCCGCGGTGCGGTGCATCAGGGCGTCCGATTTGCGTTCAAGAGCCTGGTTGAGTGCGCTGGAGCCACAGGTGACGATGGTGATCCCCACGAGAGCTTGAAGGAGACCGGCATGGAAGGGGCTGATTCCACTGCGCAGGCAGCCGAGATAATAGCCGGCTCCGGCAGTGATGATGACCATGGTGGAGATGCGAACTTTGAAGAGCGTGGCGTAGTCGGCAAGCAGCGAATGGGGCTTCGCGGGTGCGAGTACGTGTTCGGTTGTCGCAGAAGTAGCCACGGTATTAGGATAGCGCGTTTGGCGCAGCGGTTGCGGGCGCTGCTGCGTGGGCCCAATTCGGCTGGCTGGATCGCTTATTCCGCTGATTCTCCGTGCTTGCCTTCGCCGTTTTCGGCTTGCCTGGTCTGCGGGCGAAGGAGGGGGAAGAGAATGACGTCGCGGATGGATTTGGAGTTGGTCAGAAGCATGGTCAGGCGGTCGATGCCGATGCCTTCGCCTGCGGTGGGCGGCAGGCCGTAGCCGAGGGCGCGGACGTAGTCCTCGTCCATCTGTTGGGCTTCGTCGTCGCCGCGCTCTTTTTCGGTAATCTGTTGTTCGAAGCGGGCGCGCTGGTCGTCGGGGTCGTTGAGCTCGGAGAAGGCGTTGCCGACCTCAAAGCCGCCGATGTAGAACTCGAAGCGTTCGACCCAGTCGGGTTCGTCGGGTTTTTTCTTCGAGAGTGGCGAGACGGCAAGAGGGAAGTCGTAGATGATGGTTGGTTGGATAAGGTGAGGCTCGGCTACGGCTTCGAAAATTGCCGCGATATGTTTGCCGATGTTCTCGTTTGGCCGTTTTGCGGCCGCTCGGGCATCCTTCAGCGCGTTATAGAGATTTCTGAAACTGCTCTCTTCCAAAGATTCGTAGGTCGGCAACTCGAATGTCTCGACAAAGTGGTTGAACCTTCGAGCGTTGTCGAAGTCCGTTTGCGTGGGCGCGGGATCAAACTCTTTCGGCCAGAACTTGAGGATCGCCTCGCGCATGGAGAGCTTGGTCCACTTGCCGAGGTCGATCTCGTGGCCGTTGAAGTGGGTGATGGTGGTGCCGTTGACTTCTTTGGCGACGAAGATGATGAGTTCTTCGCTGAGCTTCATCAAGTCGTGATAGTTGGCGTAGGCCTGGTAGAACTCGAGCATGGTGAACTCTGGGTTGTGGCGTGTGCTGATGCCCTCGTTGCGAAAGTTGCGGTTGATCTCATAGACGCGGTCGAGTCCGCCCACGACCAGGCGCTTCAAATACAGCTCGGGCGCGATGCGCAGGAAGAGATCGAGGTCGAGCGCGTTGTGATGTGTGGTGAACGGCTGCGCGGCTGCGCCTCCGGCGACCTGATGCATCATCGGCGTCTCGACTTCGAGATAGCCGAGATCGTCGAAGAACCTGCGGATGGCACGGAGAACAGCGGCGCGCTTGACGAAGACCTCGCGAACGTTGGGTGTTTCCGGTTCCGCTGTTTCGGATGCCGCTGCATCTCCGGCCGCTTTCGTGGCGCCGGTGTTCATAAAAAGGTCGACGTAGCGCTGACGATAGCGCAGCTCGGTGTCCTCTAAGCCGTGATACTTGTCGGGCAGGGCGAGCATGGCCTTGGCGAGGAAGGTGATCGCCGGCTTGTCTCCGCTGGGTCCGGCGTGGACGGTGAGCTCGCCGGTGCGCGTGCGGAACAGATGGCCGCGGACGCCGATGTGGTCTCCCAGGTCGAGGAGTTTGTAGAGCGCGAAGGCGTCTTCGCCGACGTCGTCTTTGCGGACGTAGATCTGGAAGCGCTGGCCGCCTTGCTGAAGCTGCGCGAAGCCGGCCTTGCCCTGGACCCGGATGGCCATGATGCGCCCGGCGATCGAGACCTGGATGGGAGTGGGCGCCTCTTCGAGCTGCTCCGCCGTGTAGGAGTCGAAGGCTTTGCGGAGTTGGGGAATCGTGCAGGTGGCGGCGTAGCTGTTGGGGTATGTGGCTTCGGCGTAGGTCAGGCCGTTGCGCTGACCGATGGCAGCGATCTGCTCCAACTTCTCGCGGCGCTGCTGGTAGAGATTTTTCTCGAACTCCGACTCTTGCACGATGATTCCTCTGGCTGAATGTGGCAGTCACCTCAGTATAGCGGTGCATAGGATTGTGCCGGTTCATGCGCGCGCGTGGTGTAATGGTGCTGCTATGGCGGACGACGGAACAGGGAACGACGACAAGGCGGCCGGGATTGGCGGCAAGGGTGCGCTTGGTGAGTTGGTCAAAGCTGAATCGATGATTCAGTTGGCGATCGCGCTGCCGGCGGGGTGCGTGATTGGCTGGCTTGCGGGCAGTTGGCTGGACAAGCACTTCCATCAGGACTGGATGTCGATCACAGGAATCCTGCTTGGCGCCCTGGCCGGGTTTATCCAGATATTCAGGACCGCATCGCGGTATCTAAAGAACGACCGCTCGTGATGGAGGATGGGGTTTTGAGGACGATGGACAGCTTCACTGACGCAGACTTCAAGCGAACGATGCTCAGGGCGCTGCGTTTGCTGGGGGTGATTACGGTCGTGGCGGCTCCGCTGGTGTGGTGGAAGATGGGGTGGCCGTCCGCGGCGCTGCTGCTGGTGGGGGCGCTGATCTCAGGGTCGGGGTTGTGGGAGTGGCTTCGCCTGATGACGGCTGTGATGGTGAGGATGGATGGAGGCGAAAAAGCCCGGCCGATGGGCATGGTTCTGACAGGATTCTTCCTGCGGCTAGGGCTGACCGTGGTGCTGCTTTATGTTAGCCTTAAGCTACTGAATGGTTCGGTGTACGCGCTTGCCGCTGGCCTCGCTCTGGGTGTGTTTGCCCTGTCGGTAGAGGGTTTGAGGCTGATGAAGGCGTGGACTGTTTGACCGGGTGTTCGGGATTCTAAGTGCAACTGCAAGAACAAAAGACTTCATTTATTTTTTTATATGCCAACACAACTGCTGTTTACCCGAATTTTGAATGAGCACTTCGCCGCGCCTGTCACGGCGTTTCTGAATGCGATGCACGTTCACCCGGCCTCGCCCGAAGCGCCGATCACGAATGCGTTTTCGATGGAGCTACTGGTATTTATGGTGCTCATCGCTTACTTCATTCTGGTGCGCGTCTCGTTGAGCGTGGAGAGGCCGGCCCCGGCGCAGCATCTGGCCGAGATGACGCATGAGTTTGTGTCAGAGCAGGGCGAATCGATTATCGGTCATGGGTACGAGCGATTTGTCAGCTATCTGACGGCGCTGGGCCTATTTATTCTTTTCAGCAATCTGATAGGGATCATTCCAGGCCTGGAGTCTCCGACGGCCAATGCCGTGGTGCCACTGGGTTTTGCGCTGGTGACATTTCTCTACTATCACTATCACGGGATCAGGGAGAACGGCTTTGCGTACATCAAGCAGTTTCTTGGGCCGGTGTGGTGGCTATATCCGCTCCTGCTGCCGATTGAGATCATTTCGCATTGCGCCCGAGTCCTCTCGTTGACCGTCCGACTTTACGCCAATATGTTTGCCGGCGACTTGGTGACCATCGCATTCTTCTCGCTGGTGCCGATTGGTATTCCGCTGATCTTTCTGGGCCTGCACCTTGGTGTGGCCGTAGTACAGGCGTATGTATTCTTTCTGCTGGCAGCGATCTATCTTTCGCTGGCAGTAGCGCACGATCATTGATGCTTCGCATCACTCAGGGAGACCCAAAGCTTAAGCATTGGGCTATCAGCCCTGAGCTACCAAGTTTCACTGCGTTGGGGCCTCCTCTCGCAGTGTGCAACAACGCCGCACAGCGTGAGGGTGCCAGCACGGTGAGCATCAACCACCCACTGGCGGCGTATCTGACGGAGGCAGGAGTAACACAATGAAGAAGCTGCAATATCTCTTTATGTCGTTGGCCGCGCTGCTGCTTGCAACGCCGGCTTTTGCGCAGGACGCCGCGGGAGCACACCCGGAGAACCAGTGGATTCCATTGGCTGCCGCTCTGGGCATGGCCCTTGCTGCTGGTCTTTGCGGTTTGGGTCAGGGGAAGGCGACCGCTTCGGCAACCGAGGCTCTGGCGCGTAACCCGGGCGCACGTCCTGGAATCTTTATCTTCCTGATTCTCGGTCTCGCGTTCATCGAGTCGCTTGCACTGTTCACGTTCGTCATCATCTTCCTGAAGGTCAAGCCTCTGTAAGTCTCACCACTGGAGTTTGTGGCAAGGAAAAGCCTCCGCTGATTGCGGGGGCTTTTTCGTTTGGCTCTCTTTTTTGGCTGGGAATCAGAGGACCTCTACGCGGTCGCGTCCCTGCTCTTTGGCGATATAGAGGGCGCGGTCGCCGCGGCGCAGCATCTCAAGCCAGGTGGTGTCGGTCGGGAGCAGGGTGGCAACTCCGAAACTGGCGGAGAGATGAATCTCCTGACATTGATGTTCAACCTTGAGGCGTGCGAGGCAACCGCGGAGGCTTTCAGCGATCTCGGCGGCCCGAGAATGGCTGATGCCTGGCAGAACGGCCACGAACTCTTCGCCGCCCAGCCGCGCGACATGATCTTCTCTTCGAACGTTATGGCGAAGACAGCGCGCAGCGTGGAGAAGCACCGCGTCCCCGCCGTCGTGGCCGTGTTCGTCGTTGATGGATTTGAAGTGGTCGAGATCGAGGATGATGAGTGAGAGGGCGACGTTGTTGCGTCGCGCGCGCTGAATCGCTGCGGTCCCGATCTGCTCGAGCGCGCGCCGGTTGAGCAGGCCGGTGAGGGAATCGGTCTGGGATTGCGCTTCGAGCTCATGCTGGAGCTGCGCCATGGCAAGCCAGATGACGCCGAGGGCGGTCATGACGGCGATGAGGATTGGGGTGAGGAAAGTAAACGTGCTGGCGGTGGACGTCAGCAGACTGCGCGGGTCGTGCAGGTGCGCTTCCCAGGCGCGATAGATATTGATCGCCGCATAGAGGGTGACGAGAACGGAAAGGCCAAGGCGCGGCATGTGAATGCGTTCCGGTCCAGGACGGCCTGAGAGCAGAAGCACAATCAGAGCATATTGCAGGACCGCTATGGCGCTGATTCCGATGATGCGGGCGGAGACATCAGGCTTTATGTAACTGAAGTAGAGGCTGATGCCAGCGGTCAGGAAGATTGAAACCGGTAGGAGCCAGCGTTGTCGCCTCATATGAAGCATGTCCGCGAAGCCCCAATAGAGCAGAACGTTGATGAGGACGAGCAGGCAGTTGGCGATAGTGATCGAGAAGAACTCGGGAACCCGGTTGCGCTGAGCGATGAGTTCCATGCCGGCCGCGGAGGCTGCATAACCAATTGTGATGAGTCGTACGCCGCGGAGACCCGGGGTGCTGCGATGGATCAGCAGCATATAGAGACAAAGGCAGCCGAAGATCACTGCCGTGACTTGGATTGTGCGAAGGTCTATCAAAAAAGTGATCCTTCCGCTGCTTGTGTCGTCTGGATCGGGCGTTTCTACGTACTGACAGAGATGCAGGACATCGGCCTGGGAGTCGGCTTGCCGGAAGGATACACAAAGAGAGGCGGACTGTCCTCAGCAACTTTTCAAGGACAGGACGGCGGTATGGGAGGGTCTTAGGAGGGCGTTAGTGGACGTCGAACTGGAGCTGGATGTGGCAGTCTTCGGGGTGGGCTGCGCACTCCTGTCGTGCCTGCTCGATCAGGGTGGAGTGGCTGGCGTATTCCGCGAAGGAGACGGCGCCGTTGGGCAGGATGCCGAGGGCGAGGGTAGCGATCGCCGCCATTGCCAGGCCCACAGCCGCGGGCACGCTGACCGGGCGAAGCTGATTGAGGCGCGAGCTCTCGGTGCCGGGCTTTGTGTATACAGCAGCCAGCAGGCGAAGATAGTAGAAGCAGGCAACGCCGCTGTTGAGCAACCCGATTACGGCCAGCCAGACGTTTCCGCCATGGATGGCGGCGGAGAAGACGTAGAACTTGCCGAAGAACCCTCCAGTGAAGGGGATGCCGATGAGCGAAAGCAGGAAAAAGCCAAGCAGGGCCGCAAGATAGGGGCGTTTCTGGCCAAGACCGGTATAGTCCTCGATGGTCCGGGCGCGCTCATCGTAGCCGCTGATCTGGGTAATGACGGCAAAGGCCCCGACATTCATGGCGGCGTAGGTGGCCATGTAAAAGCAGGCCGCCGCGATGCCGTCGAAGGGGAATGCTGTAAACGCCACAAGCAGATAGCCGGCGTGGGCGATGCTGGAGTAGGCGAGCAGACGCTTGACGTCACGTTGCTGCAGGGCGCCGAGGTTGCCGATGGTCATCGACAAGGCGGCGAGAATCCACATCAGGATGGCCCAGCGATGCTGGTACGTGGGGAAGCCCGTGAAGGTGATACGGAGCAGGACGGCGAAGGCCGCGGCCTTGGGCGCGGTGGACATCATGCCGACGACCGGGGCCGGAGCACCCTGGTATACGTCAGGCGTCCAGACATGGAAGGGAGCAGCGGAGACCTTGAAGCCTAGGCCGATGAGGATCAGAGCCAGCGCGGTGAAGGCGAGCGCGGGAGTGGCCGTGGTCTGGAGGCCGTACGCGATGGCGTAGATGTCGGTCGAGCCGGTGGCTCCAAAGGCAAGGGCAACCCCATAGAGGAAGAAGGCGGTAGCGAAAGAGCCGAGCAGGAAGTACTTGATCGAGGATTCGGATCCGGTGGCTTGTCCTTTTCGGAACCCGCACAGAATGTAGGTGGAGATGGAGGAGATCTCGAGGCCAACGAAGACCATCAGGAGCTCAACCGAGCAGGTCATCAGCATCATGCCGACAGCTCCGAAGCAGAGCAGGGCAAAGTACTCGCCGGCGTGGCTGGCGTTGCCTTCGAAGTAGTCGAGCGAGACGAGTAGAGTGACGAGAACAACGGCTCCAATGACAAAGTGAAAGAGGACAGAGAAGGCGTCGACCTGAATCGTATTCGAGAAGGCGTGGAGGGTGCCGAACTGGATCTGATACCAGCTTGCGGCGAGAGCGCCGACGGTACCGGCGATTGCGATCCAGCCCAGCGGTTTGCGGTTGGTGCCCGGTGCAAGGCATGGCTCGGCCATCATGACGAGGACGCCGGTCAGGGTGAGGATGAGCTCGGGAAGGAGGGCCAGAACGTTAGTGGACATCTACTTCTTGGCCTCCGTGGGGCGCTTGGAATCCGCCTTCAGAGTGGAAGGACTCCATGCCGTTGAAATATTTCGAATCTTCGATTCCTTCTTTGTCGCATCGGCGGCTGCGGGGATCAGGTTGAGCTCAGCTCCGCGGTCGGCCTTGAGATCTGCGCCCGGAATCTGGTAGTGCTGCGTGTCTTGGTCCTGCGTGTATTGGTCCTGCGCGTTTTGTTCGCCTTGCGTGGATGTCGCCGGGGCAGGAGAATCCACTTTCACGGTGGCGGGCTGGATCTGTTCCGATTCCCGGGTGAGATAAGTGCCTGCGGTGTCGATAGCTCGCATCCATATCGGTGAAGCAACGCCCATCAGGAGCATCAGAGCGACCATCGGCCACAGGGCGACGTGCTCGCGCGCGTCGAGATCCGGTGCTGGCACATCAGCCGTGTTGAAGTTCAGCTCGCCGTAGAAGACTCGCTGAATCATCCAGAGCATGTAGGAGGCGGTGAAGATGACACCGGTTGTGCCGAGAACAGTCCAGCGAGTGTGATGCGTGATGGCGGACTGCATGCCTCCGGTGAGCACGAGGAACTCGCCCACGAAGCCGTTCAGCATGGGAAGTCCGATGACGGACAACGTGGTGATGACGAAGAGAGTGACCATCCACGGAAGCTTTGCCGCAAGGCCGCCGTAGTCGCGCATGTCGTAGGTGCCGTAGCGCTCGTAGAGGACGCCGAGGAGCATGAAGAGAGCGCCTCCGCCGATGCCTTCGTTGAGCGTGGCGTAGATGCCGCCATCGATGCCTGCGATGGTGAAGGTGAAGATGCCGAGGATGACGACGCTAACGTGGCCGAGGGTGCCATATGCGGCCAGTTGCTTGAGGTCTTTCTGGACAAGAGCAATGAGCGCGCCATAGACGATGCCGATCGCGCCAAGCGCAATCATCAGGGGTGCGATATGACGCGACTGCTCGGGAAATATGCCGAAGGAGAAGCGCAGTATGGAGTAGAGGCCGAGTTTTCCGGCGAGAACCATCACGGCGGCGGTGGGGGCTTCAGCGATACCGTCGGAGAGCCAGCCGTGAAGTGGGAAGACGGGGACCTTGACCGCGAAGGCGACCAGGAATGCGAGTGAGGCGAGCCACAGCGCGGTGGAGTTGCCGGAGATGCTGTGGCTGACGGCGAGCTGGACGAGTTCTGGAAACTGGAACGTGCCAGTGCGCGAGTAAACCCAGAGCATGCCGACCAGCAGAATCGCCGACGGAATGAAGGTATAGAGGAAGTACTTGATGGCAGCGCGGCGGCGGTTTACCGTTCGCCCGAAGGTGGCGATCAGCAACGTCATCGGGACGAGCGATAACTCCCAGAACGCGTAGTAGAGGAAGAGGTCGAGCGAGACGAAGATGCCGAGCATCGCTACCTGCTGCAGCAGGAAGAGGGTGTAGAAGAGTTTTTTGCGTTCGGAGATGGTGTTCCACGAGATGAGGACGCCGAGCGGAGCGAGGAATCCGGTAAGAACGACGAGCCACATCGAAAGACCGTCGACGCCGAGGTGGTAGCGGATGGCGGGCGAGTTGATCCACTCGCTGTTTTGTACGAACTGAAAGCTGCCTGCCGCCGCGGTGTAGTCATAGCGGATGGGCAGGTGCAACGTGAGGGCGAAGGTAACGAGGGTGACGGCGAGTGCACCCCACTGCATCAGCCTGCCCTTGTCAGGCAACAGGGCCAGCAGGACCGCGCCCGCGAGAGGGACGAAGGTGATGACGGTCAGGATGGTGTGGTCTATGTTCATCGCGGGTTCATCATTTCCTTTTTGCCAAGCAAAACGTGTCCTTAGAACTGCAAATTCAAGAACTGCAAATTCCTTAGTGCATCCAGATAGAACGGCCAAAGATCATGACGAGCAGAACCGCCGCCGCACCGATTGCGAGCCAGCCCGCGTAGGAGCGAATGTTGCCGGATTGAACGCGGCGCACCAATGCGCTCAGACCTCGAGTGCCCGCGCCCGCAGCTGCGCCAGATCCGTTGACGATGCCCGCGTCAACCAGTCCGCCGAGGAAGATTCTGCTGAACATCAGCAGCGGAGTAGCGATGAGCGCACTATAGATCTCGTCGACGTAGAACTTGCTTAAGACGAGTCGATATAGAGCAGGGAAGCGTCCAGCAAGAGCAGCGGCAGTGCGCGGCTTCCTGTAGTAGAAGACGTAGGCGATATAGAGACCGATCAACGCGACGACGACAGAGAGGGTGGCGAGGCCGAGTTCCATGCCGCGGTTCGAGACAGCGGTAGCCGCCTCCGTAGTGGCGGTAGTGGCAAAGACGGGATCGAGGAAGTGCCCAATCTCGTCATGCCCACCCATGGCAGCCGACACGCCAACCCAGCCGCCGATGACGGACAGAATGGCGAGAACTACGAGCGGGCCGAGCATGATCCACGGCGACTCGTGGACGCCGGGCGCGTGGCCTTCTTCAGGATCGGCGACCATCACCGCATGGCTGCCGGAGTGAGTGTGGACGGCGGCCCCGTGATCGTGGAGATCGGTGTGTTCGTCAAAGTGCTCCGGGCCCCAAAAAGTCTTGAACCAAAGGCGGAACATGTAGAACGAGGTCATGCCGGCAGTGACGAGGCCAACGAGCCAGAGCAGTTTACCAATGGGATTATCGCTGGCGAAGGCACGGTAGAGGATCTCGTCCTTGGAGAAAAAGCCGGCCCAGGGAGGAATCCCCGAGATGGCAAAGACGCCCATCGTCATCGTCCAGAAGGTGATGGGGATGCGCTTGCGGAGACCACCCATCTTGCGCATGTCCTGTTCGCCGGAGAGCGCGTGAATGACGGAACCGGCCGAGAGGAAGAGCAGGGCCTTGAAGAACGCGTGGGTGAGGAGGTGGAAGATGCCGGCGGCGTAGGCTCCCACTCCGCACGCCAGAAACATATAGCCGAGCTGGCTGATAGTCGAGTAGGCGAGAACGCGCTTGATGTCGTGCTGCACCATGCCAATGCAGGCGGCGAAGATGGCTGTCGCGGCTCCGATGATCGCCACCACACCCAGGGCATACGGCGAGCGACCAAACAACGTGTGGCAGCGCGCGACCATGTAAATGCCTGCCGTAACCATCGTCGCCGCATGAATAAGAGCGGAGACGGGTGTGGGGCCTTCCATGGCATCGGGAAGCCACACATAGAGCGGGATCTGTGCGGATTTGCCGGTTGCGCCGAGTACAAGCAGAAGCGCGATCGCAGTGAGGATGCCGCCGTGCCACTCGGGATTTACGCTGATGGCGTTGAAGACGTGGGTGAAGTCGAGGGAACCAAACTCGCGGACGATGAGGAACATCGCGAGCAGGAAGCCAAAGTCGCCGATGCGGTTGAGGATGAAGGCCTTCTTGCCGGCGTTGACTGCAGAGTCTTTCTTAAAGTAGAAGCCGATGAGCAGGTAGGAGGCGAGACCGACGCCCTCCCAGCCGACAAACATGAGCAGGAAGCTCTCCGCGAGGACGAGCACCAGCATGAAAAACATGAAGAGGTTGAGATAGGCAAAGAATCGCCAGTACCCCTCTTCGTGCGCCATGTAGCCGACGGAGTAGATGTGGATGAGGAAGCCGACGCCGGTGACGACGCCCAGCATGATGAGGGTGAGATGGTCGACGGTGAAGGCGAAGTTGATGGTGAGGCCGGTGATTTGAATCCACGGCTGCCCGGCGACCTGAAGGACCTCAGGAGCGGCAGCAGCTTTCATGATGATCCAAAGATTGCAGACGATAAGCGCCGGGATCAGTGTGGCAACCAAAGCGACCGCGGACACAACGGAGCGGGGCAGTTTGCGGCCCACGGTTCCGTTGATAAGGAAGCCGGCGAAGGGAAGCAACGGAATGAGCCAGAAATAGTCGGAAGACATAGAGGTCACGATTTCATCAGGTCGATCGAATCGACGTTCAGCGTTTCGCGTGTGCGGAAGATCGCAATGATGATAGCGAGGCCGACTGCGGCCTCTGCCGCGGCGACGACCATCACAAAGAAGACAAAGATCTGGCCCGACACCTGGTGCCACATGTGCGCGAAGGCAACGAAGGTGAGGTTGACTGCGTTGAGCATCAGCTCAATCGACATGAAGATGGTGATGAGGTTGCGCTTGATCAGGAAGGCCGCGACTCCGATGGAGAAGAGCACGGCGGCGAGGATAAGGTAGGCGGCGATGGGGACCTGAGCGGCCATGGCTACCGCTCCTTTCGCGCGAGCACGACTGCCCCTAGGATCGCGACCAGGATGAGGACAGAGGTGACTTCGAAGGGTAGCAGCAGCCTGGTGAAGAGAACTGTGCTGACCTCGGAGATGTTGCTTGTGATGTGGTTCAGATATCCGCCAACGTTGGAGGAACCAAGGGCCTTCCGCTCGGACAGGAACACAAAGCTAAGCAGGCAGAATATTGCCGCGGCGCCGGGGAAGCCGACGATATAAGCGGCGCGGCTGCCCGTGGTCCGTTCCTCTTCGCCTGCGTTCAGCAGCATGATGACGAAGACGAAAAAGACCATGATGGCGCCCGAGTAGACGATGACCTGGGCCGCGGCGAGGAACTCCGCTCCGAGCGACCAGTAGAGAACGGCCAGCGACATCATGACCACGACCAGCGACAGAGCGCTGTTGATGGGGTGACGCTGCAGGAGGAGGTTGAGTGCTCCCGCTACGGCCAGCGCGCCAAAGATAATGAAGAGTGCCAGTTGCATGATGTTTGGCTAGTTCTTTCGTGAGTCTGTTATGGCTTCAAACCGGTCGAACCAGAGCTGTAAGCGTTTAGGGCTATCTGCTGATTGTAAAACAGCTTGCTACTGTGTTTCGTGCTGCTAACTTCGCAAGGCAATTACTAAGCTCGTGACGATAATGTTGGCCATGGCTACGGGGAGGAGAAACTTCCAGCCGAAGCTCATGAGTTGGTCATAACGGAAGCGAGGCAACGTGCCGCGCACCCAGATATAGAGCAGAAGAAAGAAAAGAACTTTGACGATAAACCAGAGGATTGGAAAAATGGCGGTGAGGACAGGGCCGCCAAAATCCGCTGGGAGAAGATGACCGAGCGGGCTGGAAGCTCCTCCGAAGAATAGCAGCGTGGCGACGCAGCTCACGGTGATCATGTTGGCGTACTCGGCCATGAAGAACATAGCGAACTTCATGGAACTGTACTCGGTATGGTATCCGGCGACGAGCTCGGATTCGGCCTCGGGAAGATCGAAGGGAGCGCGGTTTGTCTCCGCGTAGGCGGCCATGAGGTAGATGAAGAAAGCGACAAACTGGAATCCGCCGAAGACGTTCCAATTCAAGAAGCCATAGTTGCCGACCTGGCTGTTGACGATGTCACGGAGCGAGAGCGACTGGGCGCGCAGAACTACGCCAACGAGCGACAAACCGAGGGCCAGCTCGTAACTGATCATCTGCGAGGTGGCGCGGAGACTACCGAGAAGCGCGAACTTGTTGTTTGACGACCACCCGGACAGCGCGATGCCGTAGACCCCGATCGAGGTGATCCCGAGGATGACCAACAAACCAATATTCACGTCGGCGATCTGGAACATCTCCACGCCCTTTACTGTCTGCATCCCCCCAAAAGGCACCACGGCGATGGAGATGAGAGCGCACGTTAGCGCGATGATTGGGGCAAGAATGAAGAGCGGACGTTCGGAAGCAACCGGCATAAGGTCTTCCTTGAGGAAGAGCTTGATGCCGTCAGCAAGCGGCTGCATCAGGCCGAATGGGCCTACGCGCGAGGGTCCCCAGCGGTTCTGGATGCGGCCCAGGACCTTGCGCTCGAGCAGCACCGTGTAGGCGACCGCCATCAGCGTGAGGACGATGACGACGATGACCTTGAGGATGCTGAGCAGCAGAAACGTCTGAAACTGGCTGAGGTGGATCATTGTTTGACTTTCAACTCTGAGCTTTGAGCGATGAGATTTTTGACTGGGCTCATTTTGAACTGGGTTTCTTCAATTCTTTAATCTGCTGCGGTCTCGATCTGCGTGAGTCCGGTTGGTGGACGAAGGCTCTCGTTGTGCCGAAGGTCTGAGAGCATGGCGGAGTAGCGGCCAAGCGTGCCCGAAGTGAAGAGAGAATCGTTCGCGGGAAGCACAAGGTCGCGGCGGTTGCCGATCTGGACCAGATTGCCCGGTGAGACAGCCGGCTCAAGGTGCTGATCGTTGCCGCTGAGGAGCTGGAGCCGCAGCAGGTTATATCCCGGAACGAGGCGCTGAATCTCGTCCAGAATCGCGAAGGGATCGAAGGGGCTGAGTCTGGGCTCGAGGTTGTTGGCGGTGAGCCACACGGCGTGGCGATCTGCCTCGCCGGAATGTGCGCCTCGAGACTGGCCCATATCGGCGCGAGTGCCCTTGCCGAACGGAACGAGCGCTTTCATGTTCGCGCCCATCTTGTCTGCGATGCGGACAATCATCTCGAAGTCGCTGCGAACGCCGGCCCGGTCGCCCGCCTTGTTGACGAGCTGCAGATCCCCGTAACTGTTCGTGATCGAGCCTGATTTCTCGTAGAGGTTCGCCGCCGGCAGGATGACGTCGGCGAGCGCGGCCGTCTCCGTAAGGAACATCTCCTGCACCACGAGGAAGGTGTTCTTGAGAACCGCGGGGTCGAGGCTGTAACGGGAGACAGGATTAGAACCGACGACGTAAAGCGCCGAGAGGTCGCCGCGTCCGCCCGCTTCGAAGATCTCGAGCATGTCGAGACCCGGCTCGGCAGGCGCGTTGTACTCGCTGAACGTTGAGCTTCCCAGTGGAGTGTAGCCCGGAAGCATGTCGGGGAGCAGGCCCATGTCGGCCGCACCTCGCGAGTTGGCGTAATCGGAGATCAGCGCAAACTTCCTATTCGGCATCGTGGTGCCAAAGGCCAGAAGCTTCTTCAGGTCGGCGCCGCGGAACTCGGAGCCAAGAAGAACCAGAAGCTGCTCTTCGGCGCGGACGGCGTTGCGGAAACTATGAAACGATGCCGCATCGGCGCCCGCATGCGTGAGAGCGTCGACGGCCGAGTCCTCTCCGGCGATGAAGCTCGCGAGCGCCCCGTAACTGAACGGAGCGATGTGCGCAAACGCCTTTGCCTGGCGGCGAAGCTTGATCTCAGCGGAGTTCGCCACGTAGAGGCGGCCTCGGTTATTGCGAACGTTGGTGCGGATGTTCCACGCGGTCGCGGGAGCCTGGATGGTCGGATCGCCCCCGAGGATCATGATCGCTGGCGCAGTCAGTGTGTCTCGCAGCGACGCGGTGCGGCCGGTGATTCCTGCGAGCGACTGGGCAAAAGCGGCGTAGTCGGCGGTTCGGTGGTGGTCGATGTTGTTTGTGCCGAGAACGGTGCGAGCGAACTTCTGAAGGAGGTACGCTTCTTCGTTCGTGATGCGGTTGGAGCCGATCACGCCAATGCTCTTACCGCCCCGCGCATCGCGGAGTTCGCGGAACTTCTTGCCTACGTGGTCGAGCGCAACCTCCCAGCTTACGGGCTTCATCTCGCCATTAGGCTGGCGGACGAGCGGCTGGGTGATGCGAGTTTCGTTATTGGCGAAGTCGAAGGCGTAGCGGCCCTTGTTGCAGAGAAAGTCGCCATTAATACCGGACTTGTCGCGGTTATCGCCGCGCACAATCTCGCTGCCGTCAGAGGTGGAGCGAACGCCGAGGGTAGTCTTGCAACCATCCCCGCAATGGGTGCAGATCGTCCCGACGTGGTTCATCTCCCACGGGCGAGTCTTGTAACGATAAGTGCCTGACGTAAGCGCGCCTACAGGGCAAGTGTCGATGCACATCCCGCATTGCTCACAATCAACGTGTGCGAGGTGATCTGGCGACAGGTCGGCCGGGATGTTCGGCGCAATTACCGACGAGGCGCCGCGGTTTTGAATGCCGAGCGCGAAGACATCCATACCCTCACCGCACATGCGAATGCAGCGATAGCAGAGGATGCAGCGTGGCCGGTCGAAGTACACCACAGGGGACCACTTCTGTTCTTCGCGATGGTTCTTTGGCTCAGCGTAGAAGCTGTCGGCGGCGCCATACTTGAAGGTCATGTCCTGCAATTCGCACTCACCACCCGCGTCGCAGACCGGGCAGTCGAGCGGGTGATTGCCGAGGAGCATCTGCAGGGTAGCCTTGCGGGCCTGAGCGATCTCGGGGGTCTCGGTCTGGACGACCATGCCCTCGGTCACCGGCGTTGTGCAGGCCGTCTGCAGCTTCGGCATCTTCTCGATGCGAACAACGCACATGCGGCACGCCGCCTGCAGCGAGAGACCGGGATAGTAGCAGAAGGCGGGGATCTCAATGCCGGCCATCTTGCAGGCTTCGATAAGAAGCGTGCCTGCGGGAGCAGAGAGCTTGTTGCCGTCTACGGTAAAGGTTACGTCTGCCATTTTAGTGTCCTGCTCCGACCAGTTGCTCGACGGTAATGATAGGTGTCCCGGCCTTGTTGCCTGCAATGTAGTCTTCGAACTCTTTGCGGAACTTCTTGACGAAGCCGAGCGTCGGCATCGCTGCCGCGTCGCCTAGGGGACAGAACGTCCGCCCCATCATGTTGTCGGCGAGGTACTGGATGTTGTCTACATCCTTCTTGCTGCCGCCGCCGTTGTAGACACGGGTCAGCGTCTTCTTGATCCAGTCCGTTCCCTCGCGGCACGGGATACACCAGCCGCAGGACTCATGCTGATAGAAGGCGATGGTGCGCAGCGCAAATTCGACGATCGAAACAGTCTCGTCGAGGACGACAATTCCCCCGGACCCAAGCATCGTGCCGGCCTTGCCCATCTGGTCGAAGTCGAGCCCCACATCAATCTCGTCCGCAGTAAGCACTGGGCACGAAGCGCCACCGGGAACGACAGCCTTCAACTTTTTGCCATCCTTGATGCCGCCTGCGACCTCGTAGATGGCCTTGCGAAGGGAGTAGCCCATGGGAAGCTCGTAAACGCCGGGGCGTTCCACATGGCCGCTGATCCCAAACAACCGCGTGCCGCCGTTGCGTTCGCTGCCCAGTTTCGCGTAGGCCTCGCCGCCCATCAGCAGGATGTGCGGGGCCGCAGCAATGGTCTCGGCATTATTGATGACGGTTGGCCCTCCATAAAGCCCGACGACGGCAGGGAAGGGCGGCTTGATCCGTGGCACGCCGCGCTTGCCTTCGAGCGATTCCATCAGCGCCGACTCTTCGCCAACCTCGTACGCGCCCGCGCCAGTCTGCGTGATCACATCGAAGTCAATTCCAGAGCCGAAGATGTTCTTGCCCAGGAAACCCTTCGCGTAAGCGTCTGCAACGGCCTTTTCGACGATCTTGAGCAGATAGCGATACTCGCCGCGCAGATAGATGAACCCAAGCTTCGAGCCGATCGCGAGACCGGCGATCATCGTACCTTCAATGACCGCGTGCGGATCTTCGAGGAAGATCACGTGGTCCTTGCACGTACCGGGCTCGGACTCGTCTCCATTCACCAGGACGTACTTCGGCTTCTCCGATGTCTTGGGAACAAACGACCACTTCATGCCGGTCGGGAAGCCCGCCCCACCGCGGCCACGCATGCCGCTCGCCTTCATCGTGTCGATGATCCAGCCGGGCATCTTCTCTGGACCTTGAGCGATGGCCTTCTGAACGGCTTTGTAGCCATCGAGTTCGATGTACTTGTCGATGTTGGCAGCGCCCTGGCCGAAGCGTCGAGAGAGTACTCGTATTTCATCGGGATGACTGACGAGGGTTGGCATTATTTTTCGTCCTTTCCCTTGCCGTCGCGGTACATCTTAATAGAGTGTCGACCTTATCTGGCGTGAGGTTCTCGTGGAAGTCGTAGTTGATCTGGATGGCGGGGGCCCAGCAGCAGGCGCCGATGCACTCCACCTCTTCGAGCGAAAAGACGCCGTCTTTGGTCGTCTCTTTATGCCCGATGCCGAGCTTGTGTTTGCAGTGGTCGAGAATCTCGTAACCGCCACGCAGCATGCAGGAGATGTTCGTGCACACCTGCACGTTGTATTTGCCCGCAGGCTTGGTGCGCAGCATCGAGTAGTAGCTCAGGACATTGCGCACGTCGAGTTCGAGGAGGTCGAGCCGCTCGGCGATCTCTGTAACAACGGCATCGGAGACATATCCGACCTCGTCCTGCGCATAGAGCAGCATCGGGACCAGCGCGGAGCGCTTCAGCGGGTAGATGGTCACGAGTTTGTCGAAGCGCGCGGCCAGCTCCGGCGAAAAGATTGTGTTGGCGACTTCACTCACTTTGCATCATCTCCCGCGCCAGCCTCTCGGCGGCAAGGTCCATCTCTTCGGCGATACCGTTCAGTTTAACCGTTCCGTCTTCCTGCATGTTGAAGGAGAAGCGGTGTTCTTCACTGTCTTCAATCGTCTCGTGCGTGAAGCGAAGCCATCTGCTGCCAACCCGCAACGTAATCTCGTCTGCGCCGACCTCGACCACTGCATGATGCCGGCTGTTGAGTCCGTGGGCCGCGGCGTAAGAGCGAAGCAGCGACGCCCAGGAGGTCCAAAGTTCTGTTCTGAGGCGCGAATCCATAAGTGCCTCAGAGGGGTTCATTAGCGGTCGATCTCGCCGAGCACGATATCGATCGATCCAATGACTGCAACAACGTCAGCCAGCAGCCGCCCTTTGCACATGGTCTCTAAAGCCTGCAGTGTCGCGAATCCCGGATTCCGCATGTGCACCCGATAAGGCTTGGCAGTGCCATCGGAGACGACGTAGTAGTTCATCATGCCGTGCGGCGCTTCAACCGAACTGCAGACCTCACCGGCCGGTACTCCAAAGCCTTCCGTCACAATCTTGAAGTGATGGATGAGAGACTCCATCTGGGTCTTCATCTGCTCGCGGTCGGGAAGGATGATCTTCGGCGCATCGGCCACGATCCGCCCTTCGGGCAAGCCATCGAGCGCCTGCAGACAGATCTTCACCGACTCGCGAAACTCCTGCATGCGGACGATGTAGCGCGCCCAGACGTCGCCAATCTTCGACGTTGGCACATTGAACTGGAACTTCTCGTAGCCGGAGTACGGCATGTCCCGCCGAACGTCGAAATCCACGCCGGACGCACGCAAAGGCGGCCCCGTAACGCCCAGCGCAACAGCGTCCTCGGGCGACAGATAGCCAACCCCCTTCAGACGGTTCATCCAGATCGGGTTCGTCTGCAGCAGCCCTTCGTACTCGTCGATGTGCGCAGGGAAGTCCTTGAGAAAGGTGCGGATGGTGGCGTAGAGATCGCGCGGCGGTTCCAGGCTCAGGCCGCCGACGCGCACGTAGCTCGTCATCATGCGCTGGCCCGATACGGCCTCGAAGATGCGCAGCAACTGCTCGCGCTCGCGGAAGCAGTAGAGGAACACCGTCAACGCGCCGATATCCATCGCGTGCGTACCGAGCCACACGAGGTGCGACTGGATGCGAGTCAGTTCGTTGAAGAGCACGCGAAGATACTGCGCGCGCTCAGGAATCTCCAGACCCAGCAACTTCTCCACCGCAAGGCAGTAGGCGAGGTTGTTGGTCATGGGGCACAGATAGTCGATGCGATCGGTAAGGGGAACGACCTGCTGGTAGAACTTGGCCTCGCAGGTCTTCTCGATGCCCGTGTGCAGGTAACCGATATCCGGGGCAAGCGAAACAACCGTTTCGCCGTCAATTTCCACGACAAGCCGAAGCACGCCGTGGGTCGACGGGTGCTGCGGCCCCATGTTGATGACCATCGTCTGGTCTTTGGCCGGAGGGTTGTCGCGATTGCGCGCAGCGTTCGCGATGACATCATCGATTCCGGGGTCGATCGCCGCCGGGCCGGTCAGTTCTTCAACGGTGGATGCCATTAGCGGTAGCCCTCCACGGGATAGTCCTTGCGCAGCGGATGCCCCTTCCAATCTTCAGGCATCATGATGCGGCGCAGGTTGGGGTGACCGCCGAAGTGAACGCCGAAAAGATCGAAGATCTCGCGCTCATAAAAGTTGGCGGCAGGCCACACGGGAGTAATGCTTTCGAGTGCTGGATCGTCGCTGTCCAGCCAGACGACGAGGCGCAGGCGCTCTTTCAGCGACATGGAAAGAATGTGATAGACGATCTGAAAGCGAGGCTCTGAGGGATACCAGTCGACTGCGGTGACGTCTTCGAGGAAGTTGTAGCCTGCCTGCTGCACAGCTTGAACCGCGGCAACGATGTTCTCGGGCGCGACGGTTATAGTCAGCTCGGCGCGATCGTATTTTGCGTCGGTTGCAAGATCGGCGAGTGCCTTGACTGCGGCGTTTTCAGAATGCTCTTCGAAGACGGCTTGCTTGCCTTTGATGGCAGAGGAGGGATCGTACATCAGAGGTCTCCCTTATCGTTCGCCCAGTTCAGGATTCCCTTCTTCCAGACATAAAAGAGGCCGACGGCGACAAAGCCGAGGTAGACCAGCATCTCATAGAAGCCGAACATACGGGAGCCCGTGATGGCCGGAAGGCGGCGAAAGATGACCGCCCAGGGAAGCACAAAGACGGCCTCAACATCGAAGAGGACGAAGAGCATCGCGACCATGTAGAACCGAACAGTGAATCGGCCGCGGGCGTCGCCGATCGCATCCATGCCGCACTCGTAAGCGCTGGCCTTGGTGCGCGAATTTTTATGCTTGCCGATGAAGAAGGAGGCACCCACCATTCCGCAGGCGAGTCCAAGAGCGACGAGGACCTGAAGCACGAGTGGAACGTAGTTCCAGATGTATGGGTAACTGTGCATGGCCATCTTCGACTCTAAGAATTGCGGCTGGCAAGTGTCAAGCGAACGAAGGCACAGTGTGCGGGCTATCGAAGTAATGCTATGTACATGTCGATGAGGCGATTACCGTACACTGCAGCGACCAGTCCGCCCACGCAAAGAAAGCTGCCGAATGGCAGTTTTGACGCTGCTCCCGCCTTGCCCCGAGCCAGCAGAAACGCGCCATAGAAACCAGCAGCGAGCGTGCCGGCAAAAAGCGAAAGAAGCGCCGGCAAGAAGCCGAGGAACGCGGCGATCATCGCGAGCAGCTTCACATCGCCCAGGCCCATGCCCTCGCGGTGGCGTATGGCCCTGTACAGCCAGCGAATGGCGAGCAGCAAAAGTGCGGCTCCGCAGATGGCGGCGATGCGGCCGAAGATCAGGCTCTCGGGGCCGGTGAGGAAGACGTTGCCGTTGTCGGTGACGCCGCCGGGGCTGGTGAGGTGCAGGCTGTGCTTGGTTAAACGAACCTGATCTTCGTTCGGTCCCAGAAAAATAGCCTGGGTGCAAATAAGAAAAAGCGCGACGGCGATCCCGCCGAGCGTGAAGGCATCCGGCAGGATCATCGTCTGCCAGTCCATCACCATCAGCCCGATGAGAAGGAAGCCAAGGATGGCGAACCCAAGAATCCCGACGCATTCGGCTGGAGTCGGCCAACCCACCCCGCTAACCTTATCCACTTGCAGCAAAAATAATTCTCGGCCAACTATTACGAACCAGAGTCCGACCGCAAGCTCCACTAGCGGATATCGCCACGGAATTGTCGCTCTACAATCTCGGCAGCGACCCCGTAAGAGGAGCCAGCTAACAACCGGTATGTTATCGAACCAGCGGATCGATTTACGGCATTCAGGACAACGGGAACGCGGCGTCGCGATGGATTGGTGCCTCGGCAGGCGAGAGATGCAGACGTTCAAAAAACTACCGAACAGGAGCCCGATTACAAATGCGGCGAGTTGGTAGAGACCGGACGTGCCCACTCGATGAGTATACGGTTTCGACGGCTACACCTATGTGAGGCCTAAAGAGCCGAAGTCCAAACCTAAGCTCCATCGTTCGAAGACTTTGCACAAAAAAGTACCAGTAGGGGTGTCGCCTAGAAATCGACGTGCATCCGTACGGACTCGACCAGGACTGGACCGCGGTCCTGGTTGTAGCCGGGATGAGCGATGTACTGCAGGTCAAGCGCATAGTAGACTCCGCGCCACGCGTGCATGTTGTAGTAGCCCTCGAGAATGTCTTCGCGAGCATAGTTCAATTTGCCGTCGCCCAGGAGGAAGCCAAGACCACCCAGCTTCAAATAATCCTGGTGATCTTTTTTGATCGCGTTGGACACGAAGGTCGCGCCAACCTTGTCGAATGGACGCGACCATGCAGCCCCGGAGTAGTCTCCTCCAAATTCGAAGGTCTGATCAACCTCGGTGTAAGCAAACGACTCGTGCTGACCCTCATTCCAGCCGAAACGCGTGAAGAGGCGAAGCTTATTGGTAATCTCCTGCTCAGCGTTCAAGGCGAAGCCGTACTTCACCGCGCCGTACGTCTCGTGCTTCGTGATCTCCGGGGTCGGATCCTCGCCTGAAAGATAAGCCTGATTGGCCACACGGTAGAGGCCCATGTGGGCGTGGTTCACGTAACTCAGGACGCGGACGACGCCTTTGCGATCCGGAGGGAGCAGCTTGCCTAACAGCGATTTGCTGAGTTCGAACTCCCAGTTCTGGCCGCTCGCCTGCCGCAGGTTCCAGACAAGGTTGATTCCGTTGGCGACGGTCGGCATCAGGGCGATTCCGTAACGTGCGGCCCAGTTCTTATCGAAATACTCGGTCACAACGCCGTAGGTGTAGCCGCGGGTGTCCGCGTCATAGTCCCACGCGCCGTTGTTGTCGACGGTCCAGTTCATGAACTGAAGGTGACTGTCCGAGCCGATGCTGTTCAGGTCGAAGAAGTCTGGCATGCCCAGTTTGCCAACGTGGAACTCCAGTCGTCGCTCGGGCACCTCGGTGGCGAGCGAGAACGGCGTCCGTGTGCTTTCAACCATCTTGTCGGTGAAGCCGATAGTCTGGTGAAGCTGGACGCGGGCCACATACGGCACGGAGCCCAGGTTCGGATTGCGAACCACGTCCAGATTGGTAAAGCCAGCGAGACCAAACGCCTCGCTGAGGCCGCGGCCGCCGGCCGATTCGAGGTTGAAGATGGCATCGGTCTCGGTCCTGGGATCGCGCCGCAGTTGCGCTCCGAGATAGAGCGTGCCGATCAGCGACGTCTTGTACTCTCCGCGGCCAATGAAGCTATTGGTGCCCTCATAGGGAGAGTGAAACGGGCCGTCAGACTGGAAGATGATGTTCGCCTGGCCCGCGATGAAGAAGCGCCAATTCTCCGGGTGGGGAAACATGGTCGGTGCTCCCTCGTCCACCGGGGTCGCTGGGTCAGGTGGATCGGGCAGCGTAGCCTGCGCGGGCGCTGTTGCAGCCTGGGAATGCGCCTCTGCCGAACAGAGTATGAGCACCATCAGGCAGGCGCCTGCGACGGCGAAGATTCGGCTAAGGGTACGAATCATTGAAGTGTAATATTCAGCCTTGAAGGTCAATAGAATGCAAACTCTTGGCCGAATTGGTTCCTTTCGATGGCTACGGGCGATTCAAATCCGCAAATTGCGCTGATTCGAGAGTCATTATAGTGTACCCCAGTAGGATATATCGGCCAAGCAAAATATCGTCTGGACATACCGAGCAGGTCAAGCTGCTCAAACCGCTTGAAGATGATTCGCGGCCAGGTCGACAGAGTCGTGCGTGCTTACCTGAAGTAGAAGATGTCGATCACGAACTTATCGCGTCTTCGCTCCAACCACGACCAGGCTAACGCCCGCGACGAGAGCGATAGTGCTGAGAATCGGCGAAATCGGAAGGGTGTCCTGCGTCTTATGAGAGATCTGTACCGGACCGAGGTCGACATCCTTCTTCTCGTGCGTGAAAGAGACTCCGCCTGTAGCAAATCCAATAATGCCGAGTGCGATGAGGAGTATTCCAACGATAGTGGCTGCCTTCATGAGGTCGTAGCCTTTCCGCGCCGCACATTGACGCAACCTGCGATCTGATGCCGATTTGACGGTGTCGGATGTACCCGCGGATGTTTTCCCGTCGGCACTTGTCGGCAATTCGAATGAGGAGTAATCTGCCTTTACACGGGAAAGGAGGATGGTCCAGCCTATGAAAACTGACAGTAATAGTTGCAGAACAATACGTGAGGTGACTGAGGCTTAGAGCGTCCATAGCTCTAGTCCTGGCGGTCTTTGTAGTTTGAAAGTCCACGCCGAGGCCCAGTCCGAGTATGGACGCCTCAGGTCAATCTCAACAGTTCACCGCCAGACGGCTCGCTGCTCTTCTTGAGCGCGGGCCGTCTGCGTTTTGCACGCATCTGAAACGGGTAGGATATTAACCATGAAACCTTTGGTCATCGCCGGAAGAGCCTTTCAATCGCGGCTTATCGTTGGTACGGGGAAATATAAGGACGGTCCCGAAACCCAGGCTTCCATCGAAGCCTCGGGTGCCGAGATGGTCACGGTTGCGGTGCGGCGCGTCAACCTTGACCGGTCGCACGAGTCGTTGCTGGACTTCATCGATCCGCGGCGCTACTTCCTGCTGCCCAATACCGCCGGGTGCTATACAGCCGAAGAGGCAATTCGCGCCGCGCGGCTGGGGCGCGAGGTCGGATTGTCGGACTGGGTGAAGATCGAGGTCATTGGCGATCAACAGACCCTATACCCAGACGTCCAGGCGACACTCGAGGCGACTCGCGTGCTGGTGAAGGAAGGCTTCACGGTGTTGCCCTACACATCGGACGACATCGTCTTCGCGAAACGCCTCATCGACGCCGGAGCAGCAGCGGTGATGCCGCTTGGCGCGCCGATCGGCAGCGGTCTCGGCCTGCAAAACACAGCGAACTTGCGCATTCTCCGCGAACTGATCACCGAAGTTCCGCTGATCGTGGATGCCGGTGTGGGAACAGCCTCCGATGCCGCAGTGGCCATGGAGCTGGGCTTCGATGCGGTGCTGATGAACACGGCGATCGCCGCAGCGAAAGATCCCCTGCTCATGGCGGAGGCGATGCAGCATGCTGTTCTCGCGGGCCGGCAGGCGTTCCTTGCGGGGCGGATGCAGCGGAAGCTCTATGCGACCGCCAGTTCGCCGCTCGAAGGTATCTCCCGATAGTGTCCTGACTCGCTCCTAGGTCCTGACGCCCCCTTAGGCAGACTCAATCTTGATAGTCCGAAGGCACAGCAAAATGCAGTAAACTTCGCCCATGCGTGTCTTCGGGATCGACTGCGGAACAGAGTTCACAGGATACGGTGTGGTGGAGGTGGATTGCGATGCCCGTATGCCTCGACTCATCCTTCTCGCCGCAGGGACGATCCGGCTTAGCAAAAAAGACAAGACGCCGCAGCGACTCGCCCAGATCTACGCAGAACTGACTGCGCTCATCGCCCTCCATCAACCGGAGATCGTCGCGATTGAAGAGGTCTTCTTCTCGGCGAATGCGAAGTCTGCGCTAAAGCTCGGACAGGTTCGAGGCGTTGCGATGCTCGCCGCGGCTACGAGTGGCCTGCCGGTGGCCGAGTACGCGCCTCTTTCAATCAAAAGCTCCGTCGTGGGCTACGGACTCGCAGGTAAGGAACAGGTGCAGTTCATGGTGAGGCGTCTGCTCGAAAACGAAAATGCCTTCGATTCGCCGGATGCTGCCGATGCACTGGCCATCGCGATCTGCCACATCCACACGTCGCAGACACTGGAACTTCAGGGCGCGCGTCGATGAACTCTGTCGTCCGGAACGTCGTGGCCCGCACTATGCTCGGAAGCGCTCTCGCCGTTTGTTCCACCCTCGCCTTCGCCCAGGGAGCGGCTTCGCCAGCTGCTGCACCCGCCAAAATCTCGCCTGAGGTGAGCTTTCAATTTGAGCGAAACGGCTTGCCGGTTCCGCGCTTCACGCTCAGGCTCCGAGAGGACGGTTCGGGAACCTATAAGGCCGATCAGGTTGAGATCCCTGCGACGGGAACGGCGATGCGCGGTCAAGCCGCTCAACACATCGATCGTCCGGTCAACCTGACTCATGAGACCGTTGCAAAGATATTCAAAGCGGCGCATTCGCTGAACTACTTCAACATCGACTGCGCATCGAAGGCCAAGAATATAGCCGACACAGGGAAGAAGACACTGAGCTACAGCGGAACGGACGGTTCCGGATCCTGCACCTACAACTACTCTGAAAACAAGACTGTCAGCTCATTAACCGACACCCTTCTGGCCATCGCCTACACAATCGACGAAGGCCGCCGGTTGGAGTTTCTGCATCGTTATGACCGTCTCGGGCTTGACGCGGAAATGATCGCATTCGGGGAAGAAGTGGAGGCGGGACGTGCGTTGGAACTGGGAACGATCTCGCCCGCACTGGCTGCAATCGTAGATGACCCGGCTGTGATCCAACGCGTCCGATTGCGGGCGACGAAGATGCTGGACCAGGTGTCGGCAGAAAATCATTGAACACTTCCAGCTACTTCGACGTCGTAGTGACGTCGGCATTGCCGGCTATTGAGAGCGAACGGTACAACTCCGCCATCGGCTCCAGCGCCAGCGACTCGGCCCGCGCCTGCGCGGAAACGCCGTCCGGCCAGGCCGCGGAGATCTCCTCGGCCGAAAATCCCGCGGACCGCAGATTATTCTGCAGCGTCTTTCGCTTCTGCGCAAAACATCTCCGAAGAAAGCTGTTGAATCCTGCGGCATCGACGCCGAGTTCGGCAAATCGTGGGGCGAACTGGAGCCGCAGCACGGTAGAGTACACGTCCGGGGGCGGCGAGAACGCGGACGGCGGCAACGTGAAGAGATGGTCTACCCGCGCATTCATCTGTGCCGTGGCTGAGAGCAGACCGTAATCCCGAACCCCCGGCTCAGCCGAGACGCGGTCGGCCACCTCGCGCTGCATCATCAGAACAGCGCGCGCGATCAGACCGGCACTGCCCGCGGCAAAGAGCTGCAACAGGATGTCCGAAGTGATGTAGTACGGCAGATTACCAATCACATCTGCCGTTTCACCTTCCGGCACCAGCGTTCGAAGGTCCGTCTTGAGAACGTCGGCTTCCATAATCTGTACCTGTGGTTGATCGCGAAATCGAAAGGTGAGTCCTGCCGCAAGAGCAGGGTCAAGCTCAAGAGCAACCAGCCTGCCGCATCGCCGGGCAAGTATCTCGGTGATCGCGCCATGTCCCGGCCCGATCTCGATTACGGTGCGCTTGCCAGGATCGCCAAGAGCGTCGACGATGGCATGGCGGGCCGCGTCGTCCACCAGAAAGTTCTGCCCGAATTTTGGTTTTCGTTTCATCCGCGTCTAATCGCGTGAGACTTTCCGCGTGCTCTTATAATCTAACGTCTTGGTTGGAAAGAAAAAGGACGGTAATATGCATATCGTATTTGCAGCATCGGAATGCGCTCCATGGGCCAAGACAGGCGGCCTGGCGGATGTGGTGAGCGCGCTCCCGCGTACGCTTGCCAAGTTCGGCCACAAGGTCAGTATCTTCATTCCCTATTACCGGCAGGTTGCCAAAGCCGTGCCTGATCCTCCTGTCGTTCTTCGGAGCGTGACCATTCCGTTCCCGTCGTACAACCGCTTCGTCCGCATTCTCGACGGCGGTGTAGCGGAAGGAGTACAGACGTACTTCGTCGATTGCCCTGAATTGTTTGACCGCGAAAGTTTCTACGCCACCCCGTCGGGAGATTATCCGGATAACGCGGAACGCTTTGGCTTGTTGAGCCGCGCAGTCATCGAAGCCTCGAAGGTCATCGGTGTTCCCGACGTCTTCCATGTGCACGACTGGCAGACAGCAATGCTGGCCGTACTCTTGCGCTCAACCTACTACTTCGATCCGGTCTTTCGCCATGTGCCTGCGGTGCTCACAATCCACAATGCCGGCTATCAAGGCTGGTTCCCACCGCGGACGATGGAAACGCTGCTGCTCCCGTGGGAGATGTTCACCTTCGACAAACTCGAGCACTACGATACCGTGGATTTTTTGAAGGGCGGTATCGTGTACGCCGACGCCATCACGACCGTGAGCCGCAGATACGCCGAGGAGATTCAAACATCCGAGTTCGGCAACGGGCTCGAGGGCGTTTTGCAGCAGCGCAGGGGCGACCTCTTCGGCATTCTCAACGGCGTGGACTACGACGAGTGGAACCCGGCGACCGATCCGAACATTGCCGCACACTATTCCGCCGAAAATCTTGCGGGAAAGAAAGAATGCCGACGCGACCTTTTGCACGCCGTCGGCTTGGAAGGAGTGGGCGACGAAACCGCCGTCATCGGGATCGTTTCGCGCTTCGCCACCCAAAAGGGCTTCGACTTCATCGTCGAGATCATGGACAAGTTAGTCGAGGAAGACATGGTCCTTGTCATCCTCGGCAACGGCGAGGAATACTACGAGCGCCTGTTAGCAGAGATGGCAAGCCGTCACCCCGACAAATTGCGGGTGCAGGTTAAATTCGACAACGTGATGGCGCACAAGATCGAGGCTGGTTCGGATATGTTCCTGATGCCCTCACGCTACGAACCGGGCGGGCTGAACCAGATATACAGCCTGAAATACGGCACCATTCCTATTGTTCGCGCGACTGGCGGACTCGACGACACCATCGACGAGCAGCCGTTTGGAGGTGGTAATGGCTTCAAGTTCTGGGGCTACAGTCCGTGGGCGTTATTCGACGCAATAAAGCGCGCACTTGGAACCTTCCGCAACAAGGACGAGTGGACCAGGATGATGAAGCGCGGCATGGCACAGGACTTCTCATGGGACGCTCCGGCAAGAGAGTATGAACGCGTGTACGAGCGAGTGATTCAAAACCGCAGCTAAGCGGCTCTGCCGCGTCTCATCAGGAAATGCAGTGGTATGCCAAGCAGGATGATCACCGTTCCAATCAATGAATTTCGCGGCTGGTCGGCAAACGAAAACACCAGCAGCACTGCGGCCGCAAGAATGAAGAGAGCCGGCAGCACCGGGTACCCCCAGATGCTGTAAGGGCGCGTCGTATCTGGCTCACGATGGCGGAAGACGAAGATGGTGCTTGCCGTCAGCGCGTAAAAGAGCCACTCGCTGAAGATGGCGAGTGAGAAGAGTGCTTGAAATCTTCCGATCGCAAGCAGCAACAGAGAACTCAGTACGGCCTGAAGAATGAGGGCCGCGGACGGTGTTTGAAAACGCGAATTTACATGTGCCAACTGCTTGAAGAACAGCCCGTCGCGAGCCGCAGCGAATGGCACGCGCGCTCCAGAGAGTGACGACCCGACAAAGGTCGCGCAGATGCTGACAGCCATGCCGATCGACACCAGCGTAGCTCCCCACTGACCTGCAACCACGCGCATCGCGTCCGCTGCAGGTCGATCCGCTGCGGCGATCGTTGCCGCAGGCAGGACATATTGAATGGCCGCGTTCGTCAGCATATATAACGCCCCGACGATAGCGACGCCTCCCACCAGCGCCATCGGCATGCTGCGTTGCGGCTGCCTCACCTCACCCGCCATCGTCACGACGTCGCTCCATCCGTCGTACGCCCATAGCGCCGCGACGAGCGCAATCATGAAACCGGAGAAGCCGCCGCGCGCACCCGCGAACTCAGTAGCGAAGTTGTGCCATGAACCGTGATGCCCCGCAGCGCCAAAGCAGAAGCCCGCAATCACCAGGATCAACGCGCCTTTCAACCATGTCAGCAGAAGCTGCACATTGGCAGACTTTCTCGTTCCAATAATGTTCAGTCCTGCGATTAACCATGTCATCGCGATCGCAAAGATCTGACCCCAGTACAGATGAGCAAAGGCCGGACGCGCAAAAAAACCAAAGATGGCGAAGGTTCCCAGAACACGCGCCAACCCCGCGGCGATGGTCGCGAGCGAAGCAGGTTTAGCTACCGCAATCTGTGTCCACATGTACAGGAAGCCGGCAAGGTCGCCGTAGGCATCGCGGAGAAACGCATACTCGCCGCCGTATCGCGGCCGTGCGGCTGTAATCTCCGCATAGGTCATCGCCCCAAACAGAGACAGGAGGCCGCCGACGATCCACACGGCGTAGACTCCGCCGGACGAGCCCACCGCAGCCATCATCTCCCTCGGAACCAGAAAGATGCCGCTGCCGATAATGATGCCCACGACAATGGAGGTCGCGTGGGACGCGTTCAGGACGCGAGGCAGTTCAGACTGGGGCTTGGACATCGGTTTTCGGAGAGTAGCACACCGTCCTGCCCTCGTAATCACCAACAGTGCTGTTTGCTTCAACTATGCATCTTAGTGAGTAAGATTTAAGCGCAAAAGACTGGAGCGAGCCATGGACTGGACCCCTGGAGATTTAAGCAGCGATATCGAAGATCGGCGTGGCTCCTCCGGCGGTGGCGGTTTTGGAGGCGGAGGCCTTGGAATCGTCGGGTTCCTTGTTCTTCTCGTCATCAGCCTGGTGACCGGACGAAATTACATTGGCAGCTATTTGTCAGGCGGCGGCGCTGCGTCTTCGCGGACCTCACAAAGCATCGCTTCGCCAGCCGAAGACCGTTCGGCGCATCTTGTCTCCTGGACGCTGGACGATGTCCAGCACACCTGGGAGACGCTTTTGCCCGAACAGACAGGAAGAGACTACCGGCGTGCAAAGCTCGTGCTCTTCCGCGACTATACGCAATCCGATTGCGGTGTCGCGCAGTCTCAAACAGGCCCGTTCTATTGCCCCGCCGACGAGAAGGTTTATATCGACCTCAGCTTCTGGGATGAGCTTCGGCGCCTGGGCGGCAGCAACGCTGACTTCGCGCAGGCCTACGTTGTTGCCCACGAGCTTGGCCACCACGTCCAGAATATTCTCGGCATCGAGCAAAAGGTCCGGCAATTCTCCAGCCAGGACCCGTCGCAAAGAAACCCTCTTTCTGTCGATCTTGAGTTACAGGCGGATTGTCTCGCAGGGGTATGGGCTCACAGCACCGAACAGCGTCAAATCGTTCACGACGCCGACATCGCTGCTGGCATGCAGGCAGCCGCTGCCGTTGGTGACGATCATATTCAGCGAATGCAGCGCGGATCAGTGAGCCCGGAGAGCTTCACGCATGGTTCCTCCGAGCAGCGAGTCGGTTGGTTCAAACGCGGCTTACAGCAGGGAACTGTAGCAGCCTGCAACACCTTCAAAACCGGAGGCGCAGTGCCAGCCTCTGGGACCAGCGAACCATAAGAACAGGAAGTCTCGAGACTTTAACCCTCGGACAATTAGTGCAGTACGGGCAGCACAGCATCATTTGCAGCTTCGCCAGTGAAGTATCTACGGATCTTCTCGGCGGTCGCTGCATTCACCACTGCGGTGAGCGCATCGGGAGCAGCTTGCTTGATGCCGCGCAAGCTGCCAAAATGTTCGATCAATCGTTGGCGCGTCCGCGGCCCCACGCCGGGTATCGATAGCAACTCACTATCCCGGTCGCGCATCTGCCGCCTTTTGCGATGGTAGGTCACCGCAAAACGGTGGCTCTCATCGCGAATCTTCTGCACCAGATGGAGCACCGGAGACCGCCGATCGAGCACCACCGGTTCGTTCTCCTGTCCGTAGACGTAGATGATCTCCTCGCGCTTCGCAATCGACGCGAGCGGTTGCAGCGTGACGCCAATCTCCTCCAATGCCGAGTACGCCGCGTGTAGCTGCCCAAGTCCACCGTCGATCAAAATGAGCGAAGGGAACGGTTTCTTCTCGTCCTGCAGTCGCTTGTAACGGCGCTGAATAACCTCGCGCATGCTGGCGAAGTCGTCGACGCCCGTGACAGTCTTCACCTGAAACTTCCGGTAGTCAGACTTCTTCATCGCGCCATCCTCCCACACCACCATGGAAGCAACTGTCTCAGCTCCCTGAATATGCGAGATATCGAAGCACTCGATTCGGCGCGGCAGCTCTTCCAATGTGAGCGCATCCTGCAGTGCCTCCTGAATCGCTTTCATCCCGGGCTGCAACACGCGAAACCGCTGATCGTACGATTGCTTTGCATTCTGGCACACCAGGTCGACGAGCGAACGCTTTTCACCCCGCTGCGGCGCGAGGATTTCAACCCGCCGGCCAGTCCGCTCCGACAGCATCTCAGCAAGCAACGCGCGATCAGGAAACTCGACCGGCACGAGGATCGAGCGGGGCACATAGCTCTGATCAAGATAGATCTGTTTCAGCAAAGCGGAGAAGAATGCGGCTGGACTGAACGCCGCGCCGGGTTCCGAGACCGGAGTGTGCTGCACAACCGGTATACCTTCCCCAATCTCCGGCGCGGGCGTAGCAGGATCGGGCTCTATGCGCGGAACTGCTTCCAGTTCATCGGTCTCGGCAACAACTTCAAACAACGTATCCAGCAGAGACTCCGGCAGGTCCTCCCAGAAGAGGTCGCGCCGGTCGACGATCTTGCCGCTTCGCATATGGAACAGGTTCACGGCCAGCATCTCGTTCTCGTAGTGATAGCCGAAGACGTCCGCATCTTCGTTATCTGCTGTCGCCATGCGCTGCTTGTCCTGCATCTGATGCACCGTGACGATCTGGTCGCGCAGCCGTGCGGCCAGTTCAAACTGCTCCGCCTCCGCCGCAGCCTCCATACGTTTCGTCAACGAGTGCTCCAACTCGCTCGGACGCCCTTCCAGAAAGAGCTGCACATCGCGAACCGTCTCCCGATAGCTCTCTGGCGTCGTCAATCCCTCCAGGCAAGGCCCCAGGCAGCGCTTGATGTAGTACTGCAGGCACGCGCGCGGATGGTACCGCGACAGATCGACCTTGCAGCTTGGAATCAGAAAGCTCCGGTGAATCAAATCAACCAGCCGGTAAGCAAGGTTCCCTGGAAAGTACGGCCCGTAGTACGCGCTGCCATCCTTGCGCAGCCTGCGTGTCACGAAGACCTTCGGGTATCGATCGTTCATCGTCAGCTTGATGTACGGGTAGGTCTTGTCGTCGCGCAGCAGGATGTTGAAGCGCGGCTTCTTCTGCTTGATGAGGTTATTTTCGAGCGCCAGCGCCTCATGTTCATTCGCGACCGTGATGTACTCCACATCCACGGCCTCGCGCATCAGCGAACCGGTCTTCGCATTCGCCTGCGAAGCCTCCAGAAAATACGAACGCACACGCGCGCGAAGGTTTTTCGCCTTCCCGACGTAAATCACCTCACCTTCAGCGTTTTTGTAGAGGTAACACCCTGGCTGAGTGGGGAGAGTCCGAATTTTCTGTTGGAGATCCATGCCGGTTGTTCGAGAGCCTGTATCTCAGTTTAGTCGCCGGACTTAGCGGCAGTGTGCAGACATTTGCTCGGAAGATTTGACTCGCTATCCCATCAAAAGTTCCTGGTTGTAGGGCCTTTCCTTGTGTGTTAACTGACGGTGCTCCGTCTCAAATAGCTCCAAAGAAACGGTTTGCGGTATGCGATTCTTTGGCATTCTGATTGCTGTATTACTTCCGTTGAAGTACTTCCAACCAGGAGAATGAACCCATGCGCTCGACCAGTCCACATGACACAAAAATAAAGTCTGCCTGCACCGTTGCCCTCGCCAGTGCATTCGTTATCGTTTTCACGGTCGGGTGTTCGACCAAGAACTACGTTCGTTCCCAGACCACCCCCATCATCCAGCAGACAAACGACCTCGACACCAAGACCGCTGCCGATCACCGCAATATTCAGGACACCGATGAGCGCGCCAAAACCGGGATCGCCGGGGCTCAGAGTGCGGCGAATACCGCCGACCAGCACGCACTTGCCGCCGGCCAGTCTGCGGATGCAGCGAATCATTCCGCGAAGGAAGCGTACAACCGTGTCGACAGCTTGAGCGGTGTCGTAGCCAATCTGGATAACTACAAGCAACTCTCCGACGTCAGCGTCACCTTCGCCTTCGATAAGTATGTCCTCACCGCCGCCGATAAACAGCAGTTGGACGATATGGCTGCGGGCCTCACCAGCGCACGCGGTTACATTCTCGAACTGACCGGTGGAACCGATTCAGTCGGCGACGCTGCCTACAACTACCAGCTCAGCCAACGCCGTGCCGACGCCGTTGCGAATTATCTGCAGGAAAAATACAACATCCCTCCGCATAAGTTCTATCTGGTCGGCATCGGCAAGGACCAGCAGGTGGCAAGCGACAGCACTGCTGCTGGCCGGGCCAAGAATCGTCGTGTCGAGATCAAGCTGATGTCGAACATGAGCGATCTCCCCACCACCGCCTCCGCGGCAAAACCCAATGGTCCCCAGTAATCTGATCTGAGTTCCGCACGACAACCCCGCACGACGAACCCACCTTCATGCAACGCGCCGTTTGCTGGCGGCGCGCTGCATCTCCCTCACCGGCGGCAGGGCAGCATCGACACACCCTGCCGGCTGCCCTTGCTCGTCCAGTTTCTTGCTCGACTAGTTTTAAGTTCTCAGCTTTCGATACACAATCGCCAGCAGCGCGGACGTCGTGATCACCCCGGCAAACTGATACCAGTAGAAAAAGGGAAACCCCCACATCGCCGGCGTAGCGCGCGCGTACACTTGCGGAAAACACAATCCAAGATAAGGCAGAACGAGGAGCAGAACCCATCGGCTCCTGCGACGTTTCGGTTGGGCACTCTTTGCTGGCTCAGTTACCATATGCTGCAAAGCATAATCCATTCGCCTTCACGCCGGGAATCGGATGCCATCGAGTAAAGTTGAAGGTATGGCCACGCCCATACCGAAGAGTCCTCACTTGGAAGCGACATCATCCGCCGCCTCTGCGCTTGCAGAAGCCATCGCAATCATGGCTCGCTTGCGCGCGCCCGATGGCTGCCCCTGGGACCGCGAACAGACCTTCGATTCCATCAAGCGGCACACGCTGGAGGAGACCTACGAGGTTTTCGACGCAATCGAGCGCCGCGCCTGGCCCGATCTGAAGGACGAGCTCGGCGACTTGCTGCTGCAGGTGCTCTTCTACGCGCAGATGGCCTCCGAGGCCGGGTATTTCACCATCGAAGACGTCGCTGCCAACCTGAACGCCAAGCTCATCCGCCGCCACCCCCATATCTTTGGCGACGTGGTGGCGTCGGACTCTGCCGACGTCCTGCGAAACTGGGAGCAGATCAAGCAATCCGAAAAGAAAGCCTCTACCGGCTCCCCGTCCTCCGGTTCCCGGTCCTCTGGCTCCCAATCGTCGATGCTCGACGATATTCCCCGCAGCATGCCCGCCATGCTGGAAGCTGCGAAGCTCGGCTCCCGCGCGGCGAAGGTCGGCTTCGATTGGCCCAACGCCGAAGGGCTCTTCGATAAGCTTCAAGAGGAGATCGGCGAGCTCAAGGCCGAGTTGACCCCGTCTTCCGGCGGTCAATCCCCAAAAGCGATCGAAGCAGAGCTGGGCGATCTCCTCTTCACCGCGGTCAATCTCGCACGCCATCTCAAAGTGGATCCCGAATCCGCCCTGCGCGGCGCCAACGCAAAGTTCCGCCGCCGCTTCGCTGCGATGGAGTCCGCCGCAGGCAGCACGGACGCTCTGGCGGCTTCCACGCCGTCGGACTTGGACTTACTATGGAATCGCGCGAAGAACGCCGCCAGCGAGCCCCCAAGGCAATGAACGTAGACCCTCAGACTGAAATCCGTATCCAACCCCTGACCAGCCTCGAACACTTCGAGCGTTGCGTCGTCCTGCAGCTCGAGGTTTGGGGTTATAGCGATGGCGACGTGATTCCCCGGCGTGTCTTTGTCGTGGCGCAACGTATCGGCGGACAGGTATTGGGCGCATTCGACGGCGAGACTCTCATAGGTTTCGCCATGTCTTTGCCAGGCTATCGGGACGGCAAGCCCTATCTCCACTCGCACATGCTCGCCGTAATGCCGCAGTACCGCAACTTGGGTGTCGGACGCCGCCTCAAGCTGGCCCAGCGCGACGACGCCATCTCCCGTGGCTTCAACCTGATGGAGTGGACCTTCGATCCGCTGGAGATCCGCAACGCCCATTTGAATATCGCTCGGTTAGGAGTCATTGTCCGCCGTTACCAGCCTGATTTTTACGGACCCTCATCATCCCCATTGCAGGGAGGCCTTCCGACGGATAGGCTATACGCGGAGTGGTGGTTGCGCTCCAGCCGAGTCGCAAGTGTGTTGCGCGGAGAAGCCCAGCCAATCGAAGTGACCGAACGCGTCACCGTCCCGCACTCCATCTACCAGTGGAAGCAGGACACGCAGCAGCGGAGTTTGGCGCGAGCCCTGCAAACCAGCAATCGGGAGGCGTTGGAATCGGCGTTCCACCGTGGTCTCGCCGTCGTCGGCTACGAACGCGACGCGCAGGGCAACGGTACCTTTCTCCTCGGGCCATGGAACGAATCTTCTAACGCCGAATGATGTCGTAGCTACACCGTAAAGAAATCCCGCCGCATCCAACTATTAACATCCCGCACTTCGCAACGGAAGGAAAGAAACTGCAGATGCTCAATATCGATGCGATCCACATGCGCGAAATCAACATGCCGCTGGCTTACCCGTTCGAGACCAGCTTCGGCCTCACTACCAGCCGCCGCATACTGCTGATAGAACTCGAGTCCGAGGGCCTCACCGCCTGGGGCGAGTGCGTCGCCGGCGAGCATCCCTACTTCAGCGACGAAACCATCGACACTGCATGGATGATCACGGAATCCGAGTTGGCTCCGCGCCTGCTTGAGGCCAACGTAGAGCGCGGCGGCAGTTGTCCGAATATCTTCCGCCAAGTGCGAGGCCATCGCATGGCCAAAGGTGCACTGGAAAACGCGGTCTGGGACCTCGAAGCCCAGGTTGAGCGAATTCCTCTCGCCGAGCTCCTGGGCGGCAAGCGCAACATCATCCCGTGTGGCGTCTCGATCGGCATCCAGCCTTCAGTTGCCCAGTTGATGAACAAAATCTCGACCGAACTCGCGGCCGGCTACCAGCGCATCAAGCTCAAGTGCAAGCCCGGATGGGACACCAACATCTTCGAGGTTGTACGCAAGCGCTGGCCTGACATCACCCTCAGCTGCGACGCCAACTCTGCCTACAGGATGAAGGACCTCGATCACATCGCGAGCTGGGACCAGTTCAACCTGCTCATGATCGAGCAGCCGCTTTGGCATGACGACTTCTACTTCCACTCGATGCTGCAGAAGCGTCTCGACACCGCTATCTGCCTCGACGAATCCATCCGCAACCGCCGCGATGCTCTCGCCGCCATCGACATGGAATCCTGCCGCATCATCAACATCAAAGTCGGCCGTGTCGGCGGCTTCAGCGAGGCTATCGCAGTCCACAATGCCGCCGAGGAGCGCGGCATCCCAGTCTGGTGCGGCGGCATGCTGGAGACAGGCATCGGCCGCTCCCACAACATCGCCCTGTCCTCGCTGCCCAACTTCTCGCTTCCCGGAGACGTCTCTGCCTCCAGCCGCTACTGGACTCAGGACATCATCGAACCCGCTGTTACCGTAAGCCCCAAAGGGGAGATCGTCGTCCCCACCGCGATCGGACGCGGCTTCGAAGTACAGCGCGATCGCATCGAAGCCCTAACCGTGCGCCGCCAGACACTTACTGCCAGGGCCCGGGTCACAGCCTGAAACTTAGTCCTCACTGCGTTGGTAGAGGCGTCGCCAGCAATAGGCGAATCGCGTCCTGGTAGCTCATTGGAGCAAGTGTCTGAAAGCCGCTGGCCTTTGCCCTGGAGTGGACGTTCAGCGTTTTGACCATAAGCGCCCGAACACTCAGCTTCATGGAAAAATCTGTGAAGATCCAGCGCCCGCCGCCGGCATCGGTCTGGTCCATCTCCAGCCTCCCCCGGGATAGATGTGGGCGAGCATCCCCCATCCGAAGTTGATTGGGTGGGAAATTGTTCCCTCCATGCGAACCAGGTAGTGGCTCTTGGAATCCACCCATATCCTGCCCTCAAGCCCGGTGAGCCCCTCAGCCTCTGTGTTTGGCGGAACAAACTTCGGGTTCGCCTTATAGTCCAGCACCACCTCGAGCATTCCGGGATTCTTTCCCGTCTGCGGCTGACCGGGAGTGTAGGTATAGATCGCGGCATCCGGCATCATCGGAACCAACTGGTCCGCCATCTTCCTCTCACCGTCACCATTTTTTACATGTTTGGCGAAGGTTCCAGGCGAAGCGATCATGTCGTTCAATCGTGCACGCTCCGCCTTGTCCATCTCTGGGGTCAACGGCTTTCCATCTTTCAGGATCAAGCGGGCTACAGTCCCATCCTTACTCTCGATCACGTCTCGAGTCTGCTCGCCCTTCTCGTTCACCACGTCCATGCGATACCGCAGATAGGAGTTCTTGTGATGAAGCGCAATCAGCTCGTTTGCCGCCGCATCGACCGCCCAGGACCGTGGCGGAACGGACAATACCGAAGCATCTCCAGTGTCTTTCGCCGCTGCGGCGCCTTGCGCCTCACATACATTCAGACCTGCTGTTGCGCTCAACAGGAGGAATCCAACGCCGATCCAGTGCCGCAATTGAGACAGCCTGCGAACCATTCTCAACCAGCACACATTGCGCGATGCAGGCCTATGCGCACTTGCCGCAATTGTTACCAACCCGCACCCCTCTCGCGCAAATTCTGTCCCCTTGTGCTCATCTTACGTAAGACGTCGATTATGTGCCAAAGGTTGAGGCAGTTTGCCTCATCGCATGAGCTTGGGTATAGTTCGGGCAAGGCGCATCGCAGCAGAAGGAACACAAGGGAGAAGAAAAAGCATGAAGCCAGCAGAGGGTTCCACCGTCATCGGTAAGTCGGTCGTCATCCGGGGAGAGCTCTCCGGCAGTGAGGATCTTTACATCGACGGAGATGTCGAAGGAACTGTCACCCTTCCCGAGAGTCGGCTTACCGTCGGACCCAATGCGCGCGTTCGAGCCGATATCAGTGTTCATGATGTCATCGTCTTCGGCCACCTCACCGGCAACATTCATGCCACGGGCCGCGTCGATCTGCGTCAGTCCGCTGTCGTAAATGGAGACATCCTCGCCGGCAGGCTCTCGATCGAAGAGAGCGCTGTTCTCACTGGGCGTGTCGAACTTAAGACTACCTCCGAGGTACCAAAGCCTTCGACTCCTGCCGCCGTTGTTCCGGTGCCGGCTGAAACGAGCGCGTCTCTTTTTTCTCAACCTAAGGCTTAGACCAGAAAGGGAAGCGGATACATGCGCAACCTTTTCGGCGGTGGCGATACCAAGAGCAGTTCGCGAGGAAGTGACGCTGGCCGCACGCCTCGTCACTCAAGCGGATGGAACGAGTTGTTGAAGTACCTCCGAGGGCAGGAGTCCCTGCGTATCCTCGACATCGGGCCTACCTCTTCGACCAATATCAACTACATCACCAGCCTCGGCCATAGCATCTACATGGCGAACGTCGTGGAGGAAGCATCCAAGCCGGAGTGGCTCATTCCTGGCGAGCCAGGAGAGGACCCTAAGTTTAATGTCGAGGGCTTCCTCGAAACCAATCTCAACTTCTCAGGCCGCAAGTTCGATGTCGTCATTCTCTGGGATACGGCGGACTACTTGCCAGAGGCTCTCCTTGCACCCGTCTTCGCCCGCATTCATGAGGTATTGCAATCCGGCGGACTGATGCTCGCGTTCTTCCACGCGACCACCGGCCCCGATAACCCATTCTGTCGCTACCATCTCACCGATACCGATGTCGTCGAGATTCAGCGGGCAGGGAACTACCCCTTGCAGCATATCTTCAGCAATCGGAAGATCGAAAATATGCTGAGTGAGTTCAGTAACTACCGGTTTTTCCTTGCAAAGGATAGTCTCCGCGAGGTCATCATCACTCGGTAGTAGCGACTACGCTTCCGCTGGATTGCTCAACAATACAAAAACTTCAGGCGCCTCGACCAAGGCGCCTGAACCATTCCATCTGGAAGCTAACCAATTATCCCTTTGCGTTTTGACTCTTTGCGTTCTGTTTCCGCCGCTCCGCCCATCTTTTCTTCATGGCATCGGCAATGCGTTTACGGCCTTCAGGGCTAAGCTTGCGTTTGCGCGGTGTAGCCGTTGCCTTTACCGCAGTCCCATTCTTGCTGCCTTTAGGACGTCCTCGACCCGCGCGTACTTCTGGCGCCGTCGTCCCAGCCAACAGCGCACGCGCCTGTTGCAGCTTCGATATTTGAGCATCCAGCTCAGCAATAATTCGACTTACTTCCATGTGCTACCTCCAGTTGCCGATGCATAGGTCCGATTTAGCTCGGTATCTAGAGACCATGGATCGAACATTTTCTCACTACACATATGACGATACCGAACGAATTAATATCAGGCAAATAAATTGTAAGTCAGCGACTACTTTAATTTAGTCGGAGCAGCGCCATTGTCTTCAGCTTTCGCCTCCGCACGAGGCGCCCGAATGGCATATCCCGGTCCAGCATCATCCACCTCTTCATACCGGAGCTCTCCCAGTCGATGACGATGATGGCCCTCTTCAATACACTTCCGCAGATCTCTCAGGGTGCCTTGCTTATCCCGCGCAAACTCAGACGCCATGCGAGTCAACGCATACGTCAGAATGTCGCTATGGTGTAGATCCTGCATATCCGGAGAGCGCCGCAGGTTGAGCCATAGACGATGGACAAGCTGTACTTCATGCGGCTCAATCGTCGGCGCATGAGGCCCTATATGGAAGCTAAGCGACGTCCCGTCCGGCTTGATGATATAGAACGTAAACTGGCGTTTCGGTTCCGGTAGTGCTTCCCACGCTTGTCCAACGTGGTATGCCTGCTCCTCCGCGGTTAGCTTTGTCGATAGTCCAGACACAACGGCCGCCGCGTCGAGCGAGTTAGCTGTCTGTACCAGCGCAGAGAAAATATCGCCCGCGGGAACTACAAGCAAAGAGATATGTTTTCCGAAGCTCTCGGCAACCGATACCGCCTTGGTGAACAGCATCTGTTCATGCTCGCTGAATAACTGTTCCGAAGCATCCACATACTCCGGCCCGCCGGCGCCCATCATTCGCGCAGCCAGCACCACAATATCCTGGTCGTCTGTGTTTGTATGCGTCAAAGCCCACTTCAACGCAAAGGGCGACGCCGAATCGCGCATGGTCACAACAACCGCACCCGGCCGAATCTCCAGCGCCTCGCGCCCGACAGTATCCTGATGCTCCAGTTGAAAATGTTCCTTCATCTGCAGCGTCGTGAGGTCATGACGTCGCTTATTGTCCCGCTCCGACAAACTAAAAATTACAAAGAAGGCAGCGGCAAAGATAATTCCACTTACCGTCGCTACTGACTTCGTCAACAGATTCACGATCGCAGTGGTAAGCAGAACCAGGAACACGGAAAAGAGTCCCAGGGGAATCTCTGTCTTGCCCAGTCGTATGTTGAGCGGAACCTTCCAGCCGCGCTCTCCTTTGTACTTCCACCGCAGCACAAGCATCGCGAGTGCATTGAAGGTAAAGCTCCAGATCACACCGAATGCATATGCCTCGCCCAGCATAATCACGTTGCCCCGGGCAGCGATGATCGTGAACATCTGCAGCCCGGCGACCAGGTTCACGATCCGATAACTGGTTCCGTACTTGCGCTGTGGCTTGCGGAACCAATCGGATAGCACGCCATCTTCCGCGACGCGCATCAACACGCCCGTAGAGCCCACGATCGCGGTATTCACAGCGCCGCCAAGAATCAAGAATCCGACAATGACGACAAAGATACGGAACCCGATCCGCACCGCAAGCGGCCCCACCATGTACATCGCCATGCCTGCGATCAGGTTGTCGCGATAGAGCGGCACTCGCACCGAGTCGGGAATCAGCATCACCGCAAGCATCGTTCCAACGCCCGTAAAGATGAAGCTATATATAGCAATCACGATTGCGGCGCGTTTCAGGTTCTTTAGCTTCGGATGCTGAATCTCGCGGTTCACCTGTGCCAGCGACTCTTCGCCGCTCATCGCCAGAACCGAGTGCCCAAAGGCCATCAGCACACCAAACAGCCCCAGCGACTTGACAAATCCTGTGTGCTTCAGGAATCCAAGCGCGTCCTGGCTGAAGTGAAGATTGTTTGGCGTAGGCAACGGGGGAAGGTGCACGCCCGTGTGGGCGACTGAAAAGAACCCCCATGAAAGCAGAATGACGACCATCACCGTTGTGATCTTCATCACCTTCAACGCCTTGTCGCTTGACTCCTCAATACCCTTGGTGTTCTGCCACCAGAAGTAGATCGTTACCAGGCCCGCGATCACCGCCGAGGTGCCATCCACCGGAAGCTGCCGTGCAGCCCCATTCGGATGCATCACTAGCATCTTCATCCAATGATGAGTCACGCAGAGCCGCAACAACTCATTCAGTAACCCAACGATGTACTGCCCCGCCGACACACCCGAGATCGGCCCCGTCAGGATGTAGTCGAACATCAGTGCCGAGACGCTCAGCTTCGCGAACGTTCCACCCAGCGCCTCCTTTACGATCCGGTAGACGCCGCCGCGTGTAAACATGCTGCAGCTCTCGACGTAAACCGCTCGCACCGCAAAGCTGAACAGCATCACGCCCAGGATGAACCAGGGCGCGGCCTTTCCCACCGCCTCTTCCGCAATGCCGCCGGCATAAAAAGCCGAAGACCCAAGATCGTTCAGCACAATCGCCGCGGCTCGCCAGAAGGAAATAAAGGTGAGCATGACCGACGAGGCCACAACCAGGCGGACGCGGTTCGATTGCGGCTTATTGATAGTAGTTTTGGAGGCCATTATGGTTTGTTGTTGAAGACTGTGTTCCAACGGCGGCATCGAATCATCTCATCACCCTGCGATGCGCACGCGGTCCTCATTTGAAAGATGCCGCGACTAGTGGCAAGGAAAAACCCACTTCCAGCCTCTGCCGTTGGCACTTAATCTTCGTCTCCCAGCAACTCCTTCAGATCTTCTGCAAAACTCACCACGATCACAACCGCAGACCCTGCCATTCCGATAAAGAACAGTGGCACAACGATCATCGCAACGAGATGAATCACAAATTCCATGCCTGTTGATTGTATCTCTCAAGTGCCTGCGAATTGATAGCCCAATGTTAGACTTCAGACGTGCGACGAATCCCGCTGCGACTTTGGGCCATGGCCGGACTCTCCGGCGTCCTCCAGGTTCTTCCATTTCCCATCGCGGGACCCACGCCTCTCTGGCGCACAGCCTTTTGCTGGATCGCACTTCTACCTCTTCTTTGGGCGCTCCTCGGTAACACCAAGACAGGAAATCCACTTACCCTTCGTCAGGGAGCCCTGTTGGGTTATGTCTGCGGCTTTATCTGGTACATGGGTAACTGTTACTGGATCTATCAGACCATGTATCTCTACGGCGGCCTCGCCAAACCCATCGCCGGCGGAATTCTCATCCTCTTCTCTCTCTACCTCGGGCTGTATCACGCGCTGTTTGGAACGTTGATTGCCGCACTCCGCAAACGCTTCGGTCGCCAGGGCGCTCTCCTGCTGATGCCATTTGCCTGGGTCGCCGTCGAACTGGCCCGCGCTCGCATCACCGGCCTGCCATGGGATCTGCTCGGCTACGCCCAGGTCGACAATCCTCTGCTGACGCGCCTCGCGCCCGTTACCGGCGTCTACGGTCTCTCCTTTGTCATCGCCGCGGTCAACGCCCTCTGGCTTCTCCGCATCCGCATTCGCGATCGCCGCTACACTCGCCCAGCCCTTACCGCTGCGGGAGTTGTCATTATCGTCTTCTACGTCAGCAGGTCTGCGGCTCATCGCAAATCCCCAGGCCTCTCCCACCTCGGCAACCGCAACCCTCGTTCAGGAGAACCTGGAAGTCGGCGCCGCCAACACCGGCCCCCAGCCCACGCTGCAGCAGTTCCTCGAGTCCTTCTCTTATCTCAGCCGCTATCCATCCTCAAGATTTCTCCTTGGCATCCCCGAACTGGCCGATACGCCGTCGGTCTATCTCATACGCCAGCCGTCCCCGTGGCAGCTGGCGACGACCTCAACGCCATCCCCCCGACTCCAACCGACCTCATCGTCTGGCCCGAGTCTCCCGCGCCCTTCGAAGACATCGACCCGCAGTTCCGCGCGGCCATGTCAGCCCTCGCCCGCACCGCGAAAGCCCCTGTCATCGTCGGCAACACCGGCTTCGAGCCCAACACAGCCGCAAAATCCGGCTACACCCTCTACAATCGCGCTTCTTTCATCAGGCCAGACGGCACCTTCGACGGCCACTACGACAAGATGCATCTCGTTCCCTTCGGCGAGTACGTCCCCTACAAAGAGATCTTCTTCTTCGCGAAAAATCTCCTCAGCGAAGTGGGCCTCTTCGAACCCGGCCAGGAGCGCACTGTCTTCAGCACAGGCCGCCACTCCTACGGCACCTTCATCTGCTACGAGTCCATCTTCGGCGACGAGATGCGCCACTACGCCCAACTCGGAGCCGACGTCCTCGTCAACATCTCCAACGACGGCTGGTACGGCAACACCAGCGCCTCCTGGCAGCACCTCAACATGGTGCGCATGCGCGCCATCGAAAATCACCGCTGGATCCTTCGCGCCACCAACACCGGAGTTACCGCAGCAATAAACCCCTACGGCCGAGTTACCGCCGCCGCGCCGCGTCACCAGCGAACCAGCATCCGCGTCCACTTCGCGTACGAAACCTACCTCACCTTCTACTCCCAATTCGGCGATCTCTTCGCTTACGCCTGCGCCTTCATCACAACACTCGCATTCGCCTTCAGCTTCCAGCGCCGAGTTGCCGTAAACTAGAGTTCATATGCTTAGCGATCTCGAATACTCCTACTCCCCGGTCCGCGACAAAGTTCGCGATCTGCGGGAGTATCTTTGACTCGGCCCGACTCCGCCGCGACCTGGACACCATCGAAGAAAAAATAGCCGACCCCACCGTCTGGGCCGACGCCTCGCGTTCGCAGCCGCTCATGCGCGAACGCAAACGCCTCGAGACTCTTCTCGCCGACGACGCCGAACTCGCCCGGCGCTCCGACGACATCGAAGCCTACTTCGAACTCGCCCGCGAAGGCGAGAACACCGAGCCCGACCTCGCCCGAGAGATCCCATCCCTGGTCGACTTCGCCGAAAAGCTCGAATCCAAGACTATGCTCTCCGAAGAGACCGACCCGCTCAATGCCATCGTCACAGTGCACCCCGGCGCCGGCGGCACCGAGTCCCAGGACTGGGCCGAGATGCTCATGCGCATGTATATGCGCTGGGGCGAGCGCCAGAACTTCAAAGTCGAGGTCAACGAAATTCAGGACGGCGACGAGGCCGGCATCAAGTCCGCAACCTTCACCATCAGCGGCGACTTCGCCTTCGGGCTGTTAAGCGGAGAGACGGGGGTTCACAGGCTGGTCCGCATCTCGCCCTTCGACTCCGCCAAGCGCCGCCACACCAGCTTCGCCAGCGTCTTCGTCTCGCCCGAAATCGACGACACCATCGTCATCGACATCAAGCCCGAAGACATTCGCATCGACACCTACCGCTCCGGCGGCAAGGGCGGCCAGCACGTCAACACCACCGACTCCGCCGTTCGCATCACCCACATCCCCACAGGAATCGTCACCGGCTGTCAGAACGAGCGCTCCCAGCACAAGAACAAAGAGCGCGCCATGAAGATGATGCGCTCCAAACTTTACGAGTATGAACTCGACAAGAAGAAGGCCACAGCCCGCAAGCTCGAAGACTCCAAGCTCGACATCAAATTCGGCTCCCAGATTCGCAGCTACGTCCTGCAGCCCTACCGCATGGCCAAAGACCTCCGTACCCGCGTCGAAGTAGGCGACGTCGATAAAGTCCTCGACGGCGACCTCGAACCCTTCATCCGCGGCTACCTCCGCATGCGCCGCGAGGGCAACTTCCCAGCCGAAGTCGCGGTGGATGACGATGTCGCATGACCACTGTCATCCCACCGGGGTGACAAGCGGCACTGTTGTGCAGGCGCGCAAAAGGTCGTTGCCGTTGCTCTTCGGAGGGAGCGTAGGGCTTTAGCCCTACGAAAAATGCGGCAATACGAGGGGCCTCAGCCCCGGGCCTTTTCTCCAGCAACCATCGTCGCATGCAAACCTATGTAACTCTCGGACTCGCGCCGCATCCAACGAGTGGGCCACAGGAGGGCCAACGATGAGCGCGGTCAAAGCAGCAGACAAATCCAAACCCACACCAGACGCTCAGGCGCCCCTGCGCAAACAACTCATCGCACTCCTCCAGGGCGGCCAGGCTCACGCCACCTTCGACGACGCAATTAAAGATTTTCCCGCTGGCCTCCGAGGCACCGTCCCGCCCAATCTCCCCTACTCCGCATGGCAACTTCTGGAGCATCTCCGCATCGCGCAGCGAGACATCCTCAACTTCAGCGCGCCACCCACCGGCGGCTATCACCCCATGCGTTGGCCACAGGACTACTGGCCGCAATCTGCCGAGCCACCTACGCCTCACGCCTGGGATCAAACCATCGCCGCAATCCAAAGCGATCTGAACCACTTCATCGCCCTCATCGAGAATCCCTCCGCCGACCTATACAAGCCCTTCCGCTGGGGGGATGGCCAGAACCTCCTCCGCGAAGCCCTCCTCATCGCCGACCACAATGCCTATCATCTCGGCGAACTCGTCCTCCTCCGCCGTCTTCTCGGCGCATGGCACAAGTAAACTTTTTCAAGCGAAAATAAATCGCGGAAACCACATTTATTTAAATGAACGAATCCAACATCATTCACGAAATGCTCGGCGCCTCCACCAAAGAACATCCGCGCTCCATCGCGGTCATCGGTCTCTCTGAAGTCCCTTCCAAGCCCAGCCATTACGTCTCCCTCTACATGCAGCAGCACGGCTACAAGATCTACCCCATCAACCCGTCCCTTCCGGATGTCCTCGGCGAAAAATCCTACGCATCCATCACGGACCTCATCGCGGACGGCCACAAACCCGACATCGTCAACGTCTTCCGCCTTCCCAAATTCATCCCGGCCATCGTGGACGAGATGCTCGCGCTGGGCCTTTCCAACCTCTGGGTCCAGCAGGGAATCGTCAACCTCGAAGCCGCCGCTCGCGCCGAAGCCGGCGGCATCCACGTGGTCATGGATCGCTGCATCATGGTCATGCATCGCTACATGGCAACTTCGTGACAAACATCACCGCCGCAAGGCCCTACAATTGATATCGTGAACGTTCATCGGCCTAATTCGTTGCTGCTCCTCGTCTGCGCCCTTCTCTTTCTCCCGTCCGCAAACGCACAGCTTCAGGTCGTCGGAGACGGTGGCCCCGGTCCGGTCAAGGCCCAGCATCTCACCGCCGAACTCGTCTCTCTCGCCCCCAGCATCGCGCCTGGCGGCACGCTTCAGGCCGGCCTCGTCCTCACCCTTGAGGAGCACTGGCACGTCTACTGGATCAACGCCGGCGACTCCGGCGAGCCGCCCAAAATCACCTGGACGCTGCCCGATGGCATCACCGCCGGCCCCATGCAGTTTCCCATCCCCAGCCGTCTTCCTCTCGGCCCGCTTATGGACTTCGGCTACGAAGACGAAGTAGCCTTCCCCGTCCAGCTCACCGCCGCTAGCTCCGTCAAGCCCGGCCCAGTCCACCTCGACGCGATGGTCAACTGGCTCGTCTGCCGCGAGGTCTGTATCCCCGGCAAAGCCCACCTCGGCCTCAACCTCACCGTCTCTCCCGATGCCGCCGCTCCCACACAACCCGTCGGCGCACTCGGCGAAGCCCTCAATCTCATTCCCAAACCCTTACCGCCCGGGGCAAAGCTCACCGTCGCCGGCGGCAAGACAGACTTCGTCCTCACCCTCACCACTGGCAAGCGCGAGACCAACGCCGAGTTCTACCCCTTCGATCAGGAACAGATCGCCAACGCCGCCCCGCAACAGATCGAGCCCCTCTCCGACGGCGTTCGCCTCCGTGTCCGCCGCGCCGAAGACCTGAAGACCCTCCCCGCCGATCTTCACGGCGTCTTCAAGCTCTCCGACTCCGTCGCATACGACGTCACATCTCCCGTCGTCCCCGGCGAAATCGCAGCCGCTCAGTCCTCCAAATCCCCGATCGGAGCCACATCCACCGGCAGCATCACGGCATTCACCGCCATCGGCCTCGCCTTCCTCGGCGGCATCATCCTCAACCTGATGCCCTGCGTCTTCCCGGTCCTCTTCCTCAAAGGTCTCGCCCTCGTCCAATCCTCCGGTCAGGAGCGCAAACACCTTCGCCTCCACGGCCTCGTTTATACCCTTGGCATCCTCGTCTCCTTCTGGGCCATCGTCGCGGTCCTGCTCATCCTTCGCGCTGGCGGCAGCCAGGCCGGATGGGGCTTCCAGCTCCAATCCCCCGTCTTCCTCACTCTCCTCGCCTCCGGCATCTTCTTCTTTGCGCTCTCGCTCGCCGGTCTCTTCGACATCGGCCTCTCCCTCACCGCGTAGGCGGAGAACTCGCTCAGAAGCAGGGCTACACCGGCAGCTTCTTCACCGGAGTCCTCGCCACCGTCGTCGCCACTCCCTGCACCGCACCTCTCATGGGCGCAGCAATCGGCTTTGCCCTTGCCCAACCCGCAGCCATCACCTTCGCAATCTTCACCGCCCTGGCTCTCGGCCTCGCCGCACCGTATCTTCTGTTGAGCTTCCAACCCGCGTGGACCCGCATCCTTCCTCGTCCCGGCGCATGGATGGAGATCTTCAAGCAGATCACCGCCGTTATCTTCTTCGCTACCGTCATCTGGCTCACTTACGTCTACGGCTCGCTATTTGCAGGCGGCGCCAGCGGAGGCCAGGGAATTTACCGCGTCTCTCTCCTGCTCGGCTGCTTCCTCATGCTCGCCGTCGCAGGGTGGGTTCTGGGCAAATGGCCCGCGCGCTGGCCCAGCACCATCGCGGCAATTCTTATCGCGGCCATCGGCCTCGCCATCCCTCTCTACCAACCCAAGGACACCAACCTCGTCTGGGTGCCCTACTCGCAACAAGCGCTCGATCAGGCCCGCGCCGCCGGCCACCCCGTCTTCATCGACTTCACCGCCGCCTGGTGCCTCAGCTGCCAGGTCAACGAGCGCCTCGTCCTCAGGTCCGCAGAGGTCCAGCACCAGTTCATCAAGAACAACGTCACCCTCCTCAAAGCCGACTGGACCCAGTACGATCCCGAGATCACCAAACAGCTCGCCTCCGTCCGGCGCAGCGGCGTCCCTACCTACGTCATCTACCCGCCTGCCGCAAACTCCTTCGCTGACGTTCTCCCCGAACTCCTCACCAAGGACATCGTCCTCACCGCTCTCGAAAAGGACGTGAAAAAACCATGACCCTCTTGAATCAGACCGCCTTGAACCAGACCGTCTTTCCACCAGACGAGGAGCAGATTCGCGCCGTCATCGACGCCTGGGGCGAGTCCTCCGCTGCCGGAGACCTCACCGCGCAGCTGAACCTGATGACCCGACGACGTGATCTTCCTCACTCCCGGCAACCCGCCCATGCATCGTGACCAGTTCGCCGTCGGCTTCAAAGCCATGATCGAAGTGGTCCGCCTCGCCTGCCGCTCCAACGTGCAGGAGATCACCGTCAGCGGCGACCTGGCCGTCTGCTGGAACCTCCTCGAAGTCGATTTCACTCCCATCGAAGGCGGCGAAACCGTCAAACACGCCGGCCACACCCTCACCGCACTCCGTCGCGGAGACGACGGCCAATGGCGCATCTGGCGCGACGCCAACCTCCTCGCCCTCGTCTAGTACCGGCGTGTTTCCTCTCCCCACTCAGCACCCGCATGCTAACTTTTCAGCATGCCCTTCATGCGGAACCTTGTCATGCGGAACCTTGTCATGCGGAACTCTGCCCTGCTGCTCGCCGCCGTTGTATCCTCACTCTCCGCCCAGACAACACCCCCACAGGCCGCCCGCACCTACGCGACTCCCCGGCAAGCCGAGCTCACCCAGCAATTCTCCGACTTCCTCTCCATCCCCAACGTCGCCGCCGATCCCGCCAACCTCCGCAAGAACGCTGACTTCCTCGTCGCACAACTCAAGCAGCGAGGCGCTGAAGCCAAACTCCTCACCGCCCCCGGCCTTCCCGCGACCACCCCACCCGTAGTCTGGGGCGAGATCAAAACTCCCGGCGCCAAACGCACCATCGTCTTCTACGCCCACTACGACGGCCAACCTGTCACCCCCTCCGAGTGGGACACCGGCAAACCCTTCACCCCCGTCGTGAAACAAGTCGACGGCGAACCCCGCATCTTCGCCCGCGGCGCCGGCGACGACAAAGCCGCCATCTTCGCCCAACTCACCGCCCTCAGCGCGCTGCAAGCCGCCCACATCCCACTCAAAGCCAACATTCGCTTCGTATGGGAGGGCGAAGAAGAAGCCGGCTCCGCACACCTCGAACAGATCCTCATGGCCAACCGCGACCTCATCCACGGCGACGTCTGGCTCGTCTGCGACGGCCCCGTCGACCAGACCCGCAAACAGAACCTCATCTTCGGCGCGCGGGGCGACACCCACGTCCAGATCACCGTCTACGGCCCCAACCGCTCCCTCCACAGCGGCCACTACGGCAACTGGGCACCCAACCCCGCCATGATGCTCGTCCAACTCCTCGCAAGCATGAAAGACGCCAACGGACACGTCCTTATCCCGCATTTCTACGACGGCATCGCCCCTCTCGGCCCCATCGAAAAACAAGCCCTCGCCAACGCCCCCGTCAACGACGACATGCTCCGTCAGGAGCTCGCCCTCGGCCACACAGACGGCACCCCCAAACACCTCCTCGAGCTCCTCAACGAGCCCTCACTCAACATCAACGGCATCTCCTCCGGCCAGACCGGAGTCCACTCCACCAACTCCATCCCACCCACTGCCACCGCCAACCTCGACCTCCGCCTCGTCGTCGGCAACGACTGGAAGACCCAGCAGCAGCGCGTCATCGACTACGTCCGCTCGCAGGGCTACTTCATCACCTCCGCCGAACCCACCCGCGACGAACTCCTCACCCATCCCAAGGTCGCCCGCATCCAGGCCGACGCCGGCGAAGACGCCTCCCGCACCCCGATGGACCTGCCCATCGCAAGCGACGTCATCAAAGCCATCGAGAGCGCCCGCGGCACCGTCGTCCTTCTCCCCACCTTCGGCGGCACCGTCCCACTCATCCCCATGGAGCGCGCCGCCAACACCCGCACCATCACCGTCCCCATCGCCAACCACGACGACAACCAGCACGCCGCAAACGAAAACCTCCGCCTCCAAAACCTCTGGGACGGCATCGAAACCATGGCCGCCCTCATCGCCATGCCCTAGAGTGGTTTCGGACGAGTATTAACTGAAGCCCCCCAAGATGTCGTCATCCTGAACGCAGTGAAGGATCCCCGCATTTGTCTTTGCTGTTGCCGTTGTCTTACCTGTCTTAGATCAGACTCCAAAGCTCGGCTGCCCCATCCTTCGCGCTTTTGCGAAGGGTGGGATGTAAAATCCTTCCCCGCGCCTCGTCGCTCGCAGCCACCGCCTTGCATCCCGCCCAAAAACATCGCAAAATACCCCCAGACAGCAGTTGTGGAGGTACCCTATGTCCCACCGCAAACTTCTCTCCCTCGCCCTGGCCCTCACAGCAATCCCAGCCTTAGCCGTAGCCCCGGGCACCACCGCACCCGACTTCAAAGGCACCGACTCCAACGGAGTCGAGCACGCCCTCTCCGACTACCGCGGCAAATACGTCGTCCTCGAGTGGGCCAACCAGGGCTGCCCCTACGACCGCAAGCACTACCTCAGCGGCAGCATGGAGAATCTCCAGAAAGAATGGACCGCCAAAGGCGTCATCTGGCTCTCCATCATCTCCTCCGCCCCCGGAGCGCAGGGCTACGTCACCCCGGCTGAAGAGAACACCTACCTCAAGACCATGCACGCCGCCCCCACCGCCGCGCTCCTTGATCCCACCAGCACCATCGCCCGCCTCTACGAAGCCAAGACCACGCCCCACATCTTCATCGTCGACCCCACCGGCAAGCTCATCTACGAGGGCGCCATCGACAACAAGCCCACAACCGACCAGGCCGACCTCAAAGGCGCCGACAACTACCTCAACGACGCCCTCACCGCAGCCATGTCCGGCAAACCCGTCGCCGTAGAAAGCACCCGCCCCTACGGCTGCTCCGTCAAGTACGCCCACTGAATCCGTCTCTGCTTTTCTAGTTGTCATCCCCGTAGGGATCTGCGTTTTACGTGGGCTTGCCGACGTGACCTTGGCCGGCAAGCCCTCCGCCTACATCTTGAACGAAGTCTTCGCCGCCTCTTCAATCTGCTCTCTACTCAGCGACTCCTTTTTCTGCGCCATCGACCACTTGTGCCCGAACGGGTCCTTCAACTGACCGTATCTGTCACCCCAGAACTGATCCGCCAGCGGCATCGTCACAATCGCCCCCGCCGCAACCGCCTTCGCCCAGTCGCCATCGACGTCATCAACCTGAAGATGCAGCGTCACCGGCGATCCGTGTAACGCCTCAGGAGTCGAACTCGTCCCCCCAAACTCCTTCGAAAAGTCATCCGAAAGCATGAATATCCCGTCGTTGATGCTTAAGCAAGCATTCATAATCTTAGTTGTCCCCGGAGCAAGATGAACCTCACGCTCCACCGCGCCAAACGCCTTCTTGTAGAACTCAATCGCAGCCGCTCCATCCGAAACAGTCAGGTAGGGAAGTAGTGGTGGCAATGCACTCATAGCAGCACCTCGCAGAGATTTGTTGAAACGCAGCACCAAACTACCACCAACTACTTCCGCTTGGCTGCCTTTATCCGTGAAATTTCCTCCATCCTTTGCGCCAGTAGCTTCTCCCTACCCTCATTCGTCGGGTGATAGTACCGTCGCCCCACAAGCCCCGCCGGCAGACACTCCATATCCGCCACGCGCCCCTCCACATCATGCGCGTACTCGTAGTCCTTGCCATAATCCAACTCCTTCATCAACTTCGTCGGAGCATTCCTCAGATGCAGCGGCACCGGCTCTGCCGCCGTCGCCTCGATGTCCGCCAGCACTGCACCATAGGCCGTGTAAATCGCATTCGACTTCGGCGCCAGCGCAAGATAAACCACCGCCTGCGCCAGCGCCAATTCCCCCTCCGGATGTCCCAGAAAGTGCATCGCGTCCTTGGCAGACAAACAAAGATTCAGTGCCTCCGGAGCAGCCAGCCCGATATCCTCGACTGCCATCCTCACAATCCGTCGCGCGACATACATCGGGTCTTCACCTGCTTCGAGCATGCGTCCGAGCCAATACATCGCCGCATCCGGATCCGAATTCCTCACGCTCTTATGCAGCGCCGAGATAATGTCGTAGTGCTGCTCGCCCTTCTTGTCGTACAGCAACACCCGCCGCTGCAGAGCCTCCGCAGCCAGCGCCTTCGTAATCAGCTTCTCCTCACGCCCCTCCGCCAATTTCGCCGCGACATCCAGCGCATTCAGAGCATTCCTCGCATCGCCACTCGAATACGAAGCAATCGTCGCCAGCCCCTCATCCTCCGCCTTAACCCCGCTCGCGCCCAACCCCCGTTCAGCATCCGCAAGCGCCCGCCGCAGCAGCCCAACAATCTGCTCCTCCGTCAGCGCCACCAGCGTATAAACCCTGCACCGCGACAGCAGCGCCGCATTAATCTCGAATGAAGGATTCTCCGTCGTCGCCCCGATCAACCGAATCGTTCCCCGCTCCACATACGGCAGAAACGCATCCTGCTGCGCCTTGTTGAACCGATGAATCTCATCGACAAACAGAATCGTCCGCGACCCAAAGCTCGCCGCCTTCTCCGCCTCCACCATCACGTTCTTGATCTCTTTGATCCCACTCATCACGGCAGAGAACTCGATAAAACTCGCCTGCGTCATCTGCGCAATAATCTTCGCCAGCGTCGTCTTCCCCGTCCCCGGAGGACCCCAGAAGATCATCGACGTCGCATCATCCTTCTCGATCGCCAGACGCAGCGGCTTGCCAGGCCCCAGCAACTGCTCCTGCCCGACAAACTCATCCAGCGTCCGCGGCCGCATCCTCTCCGCCAGTGGAACCTGTCGTGCGCGCGCGGAAGAAACACTCATCGGACTCGCATCAAACAAACTCATGAATACCCTTCCGATCTAAAAAGAATCGTCATCTCGACCGAAGCAGTGCAGTTTTATCGCACTGCGGAGTGGAGAGACCCCCGTATTTTGCTTTTGTCGTCGCTCGTTTTCGCCTTCGGTGTAATCCGCCCCCTCTGCCGGCTAGCCTCATACAACAACAAACTCCCCGCCACCGCCGCATTCAAACTCTCCACCGGCCCAGGGCAGGGAATCGTCACCCGCGCATCGCACATCTGCAGCCACTCCGCCGCCAATCCCGATCCCTCATTCCCAATCATCACCGCACACGAGCAAGTAAAATCCATCTCCTGCACCACAACCACGCCGGCATCATCCTCACCCACTGCCGCAACCAATCGCATCCCCCGCCCCTTCAACCCTTCTACCTCCGCCACCGTCACGCCAACCACCGGCACCCGAAACACACTGCCCACGCTAGCCCGCAGCGCCTTCTGGTTCCACGCACTCACTGTCCCCGGCGTCGTCAACACTCCCGCCGCCCCAAACGCCTCCGCCGAGCGCACCAGCGTCCCCAGATTCCCCGGATCCTGCAAACCCACCGCAATCAAAATCAGCAAATCGCCACCCGAACCCACCACATCATCCAGCACGCTCACCGGCGGCACCAGCAAAGCCGCCACGCCCTGCGGCGACTGCGTCTCCACCACGCTCCCAAACACCTCGTCCGTCAGCCGTATCACCTCTACCCCACGCGGGACGGTCTTCGGCACCTCCCGCCCCTCACTCACAAACACGGTCTTCAGCACCATCCCGCTGCGCAATGCCTCTTCCAATAAATGGTCACCCTCGATCGCAACCATCCCCCCACTCAGCCGCGCATGGCCCTGAAATGCCGCTCGCAGCTGCTTCACCCGCGCATTCGCTCTGCTCGAAATTACATCCAGACCCATCCGAGAATCTTACCCCTCTCCCCCACAACGCCCGCCTGCCATCGATTAGAATCAACTTCGTGCGCAAAAAGAGCGGCGTGCACAGGCTGGATCAACTGATTTGCTTTGAAGACTTTGCATCAAAATGATCCAGGCCCTGCTTCGAGGTCCAATCCTAACCCGTGTCGTTCGAAGACTTTGCGCACAAAAGTGCCCCAGGGGGGCACCTCCCCGGTTGCACCATAGGAGCCAGATTTTGACGGCCGAAACTCTCCGTATTCATCCCGACGAACCCGAACCAGCGCTCATCGACTGCGTCGTCGCCAGCCTCAACAACGGCAACGTCGTCGCTATCCCCACCGACACCTTCTACGGCCTCGCCGTCGACCCCGTCAATCTCCGAGCCGTCGAGCGCATCTACGAGATCAAAACCCGCGCCCGCCACAAGCCTCTCTCACTCCTCATCGCCGAGGTAGCCCAGGCCTACGAGATCGCCCGGCAACTCGACACCGCCTTCGACCGCCTCGCCGAAAGGTTCTGGCCCGGCCCTCTCACCATCGTCGTCAAGGCCGGCGGCAAACTCCCTCTCCGCGTCACCGCCAACACCGGCAACCTCGCGCTCCGCGTGCCCGAGGCCGCCATTCCCCGCGCCGTCGTACAGAAACTCGGCCTGCCCATCACCGCCACCTCCGCCAACCTCTCCGGCCACCCCGAATGCACCACCCCCCTCGGCGTCCGCGAGCAGCTCGGCGACAAACTCCCCCTCATCGTCGACGGCGGCCCCACCGCCCGCACCACCGCCACCACCATTGTCGATCTCTCCGGCGGCGGCAACTCCTGGATGATCCTTCGCGAAGGCGCAATCCCCACTCACGAGATCGCCCTCGCACTCCAGCATTGAGATCGCCCTGCACTGGGAAGCTGCCTACAATTTTGCCTCGAGCGTTGCAGCCCCACCCCTGTTAAACTAACTCGACGCTGAGTTGAATCCTTTCCGTCTATTGGTGCAAACATCCTTCCTCTGAGCAGCATGGTCCCACCACGATGATCGCGCCTCCCTCCAATCTGCGCCGCCGAGGCACCACCCGCGGACTCTTCTTCCGCCGGCTCCTTGGCGTGATCCTCTTCGTCGCTGTCGTATGGTGCGTATGGGTCTATCAACAGATATCCGCCGTCGCTGGCCAGGACCAGGCCCAGCCCGCCGACGCCATCGCCGTATTTGGCGCAGCCGAATACTCCGGCCACCCATCACCGGTCCTCCACGCTCGCCTCGACCACGCCGTCGAACTCTACCGCAAACAGATCGCCCCTCTTGTCATCACCCTCGGCGGCGGCAGCGACAAGGACTCCGGCAACACCGAAGGCGGCGTCGGGCGCGACTACCTCCTCGCCAATGGAATTCCCTTCGGCAGCATCATCGCCGAGACCCGCTCCATCGACACCGAGCAACAGGTGCGCCGGCTCGCTGCCATCGCACGCGAAAACAACCTTCACCACATCGTCGTCGTGTCTGACGGAACTCACCTCTTCCGCATCCGTGAGCTCTGTCAGGACGCCGGCCTGGACGTCTACACCTCACCCCGCCCCACCCTCGGTCACATCAGCAACTACGACCTCACCATGCGCTACGTCCACGAGATCATCAGCTACACCGCATCACGCCTCAACCTGAACATCGACTGGCTGCACGGCTAGCTCGAACGCAAACCCGACCTCTAACTTCAGAAAGCAACGTTGCCCTGAACAAGCAGCCAGAAGTAGGGAATTGCCGCAGCAAAGAGTGTGGAGGTGAAATTAACCAGATCGTTCCCCAGCCATCCGCGGCGCTCCACAGTGGCGCCCAAAAGGCTATCGAAGAAAAGTCCCGCGCAAGCTGCAGCGAATACTAGAGCTTTATTCGGCCAAAGGACATGATGTAAGGATCCCGCTGCCACGATAACTCCAGCGGCCAGCGCCCCTGCAATGGTTCCCGCCAAACTCACACCACCATCTCTTCCACTTGGAACACGACGGAAAGAGGTGAGCATCCACGTAGGGCCTCCGAGCGCCTGTCCAAGCTCCGACGAAACCGTATCCGCGGTTGCCTCAGCCAGCGCTGCAATGCACCCGTCATACCATCCCACTAATGCGCATAATGCCGCGATCCCAAGATTTGCGACGATCTGTGAAGCGCACCTTCCGCTCCGTGCCTCAGCCACACGACGCTCCTCCTTTTTCTTCCGTCCGAATCGCGTCGCAGCGAATGTGAGCACGAAGAGCAAGATCAGGGCAGGTATCGCCGGTCGATAGATCGGAAACGGACTAAAACCTGTCCAAACCGTGGGGGCTCGCGCCAGAATTGCGCAGACCAGAAATCCGACCCCAGCCGCAGGCAAAGTCGCAGACCGCAACAGCCACACCGAGATTGCGAACGCAAAGCTGCAGATCAATGGAATCGCCGACACAGCTCTGAAGGGCCAATAAACCGCCACTGTTCCGATGACCAGAAAAGGCACAACCACCCAAACCAACACCCGCGACTGCAACCGATCCCGTCGCTCAGGAATCGCTTTCCTCCAACCCGTATCTGCCTCGACCCCCTGCATTTCCTCGCCCATCGTGCAACCTTACTCGCCGCAGTGATTTACAATCAGCTTTGAGCATAGCCAACACCAGCAACATCGCGGGAGTAGTTTTGCACTTAGCAAGAATCGAAGCAGAAGGAAACACCCAGTCGCGGCCACATCGGCGCGCCGTTCGGTCCGTAGCGCAGGCCCTCCGGTCTCCATTCAGGTTCGCTTTGGCATCAGTTGCATTGGCCTCCGCCATCGGTTGCGGCAATACCTACCGCCCTGTCGTCAGTGCCATCAATCCAGTCGGCCCCGCCGCGCAGCCCCAGAAATTTGCTGTGGCGATCTCCACTACAGGCACAGCCACCAACCCCACCCCTGGCCTCGTCACGTTCGTTGACTTCTCCGGCGACTCCGTGCTCATCACCGCGCAGATCGGTGTAAATCCCTACTACCTCATCCTCAACAGCGGCGGCACAACCGGCTATACGCTCAATAGCGATCACACCCTAACCACCTTCGACGTCGACACGTCGCTCCTGCAAAGCAACATCCTCCAGACCACGCTTCTTCCCGGCGCCAATCCCGTCAGCATCTTTCCCGAAGGCGCCAACACCTACGTCTCAGACCCCGGCCTCAACGTAGTCTCTCAGTTCATCGGTCAACCCCTGAACCTGCAGCAGGAGCTTACGATCAACCCCGCCTTCACGCCGATTTACGTAGTCGGCATCTCCGGTGCTCCGCGCGTCTACGCCATTACTCCGAGCAAAAACGGCGGCCTCGGTCAGGTCTCCACCATCGAGACCACAAGCAACACTATCGATCCCACTCCAATTCCCGTCGGCCACGGCCCTGTCTACGGAGTGATGACTGCGGATGCCAAGCGTGCCTTCATCATGAACCAGACCGATGGCACTGTGAGCGTCATCAACGCACAGACCAATCAGCTCGACATCGTACCCGCTGGAGCCACCAACCCGATCTCCGTCGGCACCTCGCCGCTCTGGGCCGACTTCGCGCCCGCCCGCAATGAAATGGTCGTTGCCAACGCCGGCGACGGAGTCCACGCGGGTTCGGTCAGCATCATCAGCATTCCTCTCTGTTCAGCGAACGCGCTTCCTTCCAACCCTAACTGCGATCCCAACAATCCAGTCGATGCCGCGGGCTTTGGTACCGTTCTTGCCACCGTTCCGGTTGGCGTCAACCCCCGCATGATTGGAGTCCTTCAGGACACAACCAACAGCCGCGCCTACGTCGTCAACGGCGGCAATCCCAATCTGCCTTGCGCAGCTCCTACGACGGCCCAACCCCTCGGCAACTGCACCGTCTCCGTGATCAACCTCAACACGTACACAGTCACGGCGACGATCCCCATCCCGCTCAGTGTCCTCCCCGCCTCACCCGTCCTCAACGGCCATCCCAACTACCTCGCCGTCACCAACGGCACACCCACGGGCAAGGTCTACGTCACCTCTCCTGAGTCGAACTTCATGACCGTCATCCGCACCGATATAGACGCAATTGATCTCACAGTACCTCTCCAGGGCAACGGCGTCTCAGTCCGCGTTACCCTCCCATAGACGTCAATCTCTTCACGCGCCACAGAGCACAAAAGAGAAGAGCCATCCCAATCGGGATGGCTCTTCTCTTTCTGCTTGTCTCGCTCCTAAGCTATTCCCCAACCAGAACGATCGGCAGCGTCGGCGTCGTCGCTCCGCCCTCATCTTCAACGGTAACCCCGAAGGCCTTCGCCTCGACCCCCTTGGGCAGCGGAGGCATGATCACACTGGCGTTGCCGCGCTCATCCGGCCGAAACGTCCCAGCGGGAATCGGATTCTCTCCGGCCGCCGCCGGAATCAGCCAAAGCTCATACGTCTTCGACGGCGGCAGAGTCTCCAGATTGCTCGCCAGGAAGATCAGCGTGCCCTTGTTAGCAACATACGTCGCTCTGCCCTGCGGAAGCGCCGTTGCCGCCTGGCCCTTCGTAGTCAGCGTCACGCGCATCGCCGAACTATCTGTCATCGCATCGAGCACCTGGCGAGCCGCCGCAGCGTCCGCAGTCAGATGGTCAAGCCTGCTCGCCTGCGTCGCCATCGTTCCCCGCAGGTCCTCGCGCTCGTGATACAAAGCTCCCGTCGTCACGGCCAGGCCGGCAGCTACCGCCCAGCCGACCCACGGCAACACCTTGCCCATCATTCCGCGTTTCGGGGTCTCGTCCTCCGTCAGGTACGCGCCTCGTCCCAGTCCGCGTTCATTCCCGTAGCCTTCGTCCGCAGTTCCGCTCGGTCGCGCCAACGACTCGCCGAAGATCGTGCCAACCCGCCCCGTTGCCTCTGGCGCACGCGTCTCCACCGCAGCCGGACGGTCGATCGGTACCGGCTTCTTCTCTCGCGCTACCTGCTTCATCAGCCGTTCTCGCACCAGCGCCGGCGGCGAGTGCATGTCCACCGTGTGCGCATAGATCGCCAACTCGCCCTGAATCTCCGCCAGTTCCCGGCGCGCAGCTTCCGAGTGCGCAAGATAACGCCGTCACTTCAGCAGTCTCTTCTTTGGAGAGCAACTGCATGGCAAACAGCGCCAGATCCTCCGATGTAATACGCCGCTCGTCGCTCATGCGGTAAACGCCTTTCTCAGCGAGGTCAGCGCGCTGCGTATTCTCGTCTTCACCGTGCCCAGCGGATCGCCCGTCATCTCGGCAATCTCCGAGTGCGTCAACCCATCAAAAAATGCCATCTCCAGCGTCTTGCGCTGCTCCACCGGAAGCAGGTGGATCACCACCCGCGCCTTCTCGATTAAGCTGTTCCGCTCTGCTTCATCGGCCAGGTTATAGTTCGACGCCAACGCCATATCATCCACATTGTCAGTCGGACGCTTCCGCCGCAACGCATCGATCGAACGGTTTCTCGCAACCACCGCCAGCCAGCCGCCAAGACTGCCTCGCGCTGCAACAAAACCATCGGGATTGCGCCAGATCTGCATAAAGACTTCCTGTAAAACATCCTCGGCCGAAGCCGGGTCTCGCAGAACCCTCAGCGCAACCGAGTACACAACTTTCGAGTAACGGTCGAACAGCGATGCCATGGCATACTCGTCGCCTCGCTGCACCAGCGCCAGCAGGGCCGCGTCGTCCTGTCCGGATGGAGGCTTGCTATTCACGAGTCCCGTTTCTCTATACATAAAACGCACCTGAGTCTGAAGCAGATTGCACAAACATCAACTATTTGCGGTCGATCACGCAACCCCAGCGGGTCTTTCGCCATTGAAACCGACTCAACCCGCACCAAAGTAACTTTACCCGAAACTATCCGGCATCGCCTCTCATTCTTTTCGCTTTCGACACCAACCCTGTCCGTCGCCATGAAAAGATAGATGCAGCATTCGCTCAGTGACAAATCTCCCGCGAATCAAAAAAATGACGAACCCTGCAAAAGAGCGCCACGAAAAGATCCGTCTCGACAAGCTTCTCGTCGACCACGGCCACGCCGCCTCCCGCGAACGCGCTCAGGCCCTCATCCTCGCCGGCCGCGTTCTCGTCGACGAACAGCGCATCGACAAGCCCGGCACCTCCATCTCCGCCGCAGCCGCCATCCGCCTCCTCGGCTCCGACCTCAAGTACGTCAGCCGCGGCGGCCTCAAACTCGAGCACGCCCTCTCCCACTGGTCCATCGATCTCGCCGGCCTCTGCTGCGTCGACATCGGCGCCTCCACCGGCGGCTTCACCGATTGCATGCTCCAGAGCGGCGCACGATCCGTCCTTGCCGTCGACACCGGCTATGGCCAGATCGCCCAGAAACTCCGCGACGATCCCCGCGTCACCCTCCGCGAGCGCACCAACGCCCGCCTCCTCGCTCCCGGCGAACTCCTCACGCAAGCAAATGAAGCCGTCATCCTTCGCGCAGCGGAGGATCTGCTTTTTCTTTTTTCGCAATGGACGTCTCCTTCATCTCCGCCACTCTCGTCCTGCCCGCCGTCCTCGCTGCCCTCAGCACCGAAGGCCACCCCTGGCAAGGCTCCGCCGTCATTCTCATCAAGCCGCAGTTCGAAGCCGGCCGCGAGAACATCGGCAAAGGCGGCATCGTCCGCGACCCCGACGCGCGTCAAGCCGCAATTCAACGCGTCCGTGACTGTGTCATCGAGCAGCATGGCACTGCCGTAGAAGTCATCGACTCCCCAATCCACGGAATGGAAGGCAACCACGAGTACCTCCTCCACGCCCGTTTCGGTGGTCTCACGTAAGCATTCCAGCCTGTATCGCGCTCGATATTTTCCTGCTCCACACTGCGACTTCTGCTAGTGGAAGAACTCCGCCGCGTTGGTTACGGTCAAAGGCGGAGGAATCGCCTCATGACGAAACCACGCCGTCGGGCGCTCCTGTGGGCCGGGCTATTGCTCTACACCGCTGCTCTATCGGCGCAGGGCGCCGCCGTAAGCTTCGCCCCGGAGGACGCACAGGGAGGGCCAAAGCCGGCCGCAACCGCAGACGATACCGCCGCCTTGGCCAAAGCCACACAGAACCCCGTTGCCAGTCTCATCAGCGTTCCCTTTCAAAACAACTCTAACTTCGGCGTCGGCCCCTACAACCGGACTCAGGACGTGCTCAACGTTCAGCCCGTCATCCCTGCGCGAATCAGCGAAAAGTGGATGCTGATTTCGCGGATCATTCAACCGATCGTCTGGCAACCCACACCCAGCGCGAACACCGGCGGAGAATACGGTTTCGGCGACATGAACCCAACGTTCTTCTTCTCTCCGGCAAGCCCAGGCAAGTTGATCTGGGGCTTCGGTCCCGCTATGGTCCTCCCTACCGCCACCAGCACGACCCTCGGTCAGGGCAAGTTGAGCTTCGGCCCTTCGGCAGTCGCCCTGGTCCAACCGGGGCATTGGACCATCGGAGCCCTGGTCAATAACGTCTTCTCCGTTGCCGGTTCCCCACATCGGCCTTACGTGAATCAGATGCTGCTGCAATACTTCATCAACTACAACCTGAAAAAGGGTTGGTATCTCACCTCCGCGCCGATCATCACCGCCAACTGGAGAAGCAAGGGGAGCGGCGAGGCCTCCACAGGAAACGACACCACCGGCGGAAGCGTCTGGACGGCGCCCTTCGGCGGAGGCGCAGGACGCATCATGCGCCTTGGCTACCAGCCGGTCAACATATCGGTGAACTTCTACGGCAACGCTGTGCATCCTCCCGGAGCTTCCTCCTGGGGCATGCGGCTTCAGCTTGCTTTGCTCTATCCCAGGAACCCCAAACCGTAGCTCCGCCGCGAAGCATCGCTGCATCTCATCCGCGTAATGACAAAGCCTGCGGCTCGACTAATGTTTCCCCAGCAACCCACCCAGCGCATTGCCTAATTGATCTGTGGTGGTCGACTTCTTTCCATTGTTCGGCTGAGTCTTCCCAGTTAGCAGACCCTGCGCCGCGCTCGTCGCAAGGCTGGCTACGTTCGGCGTGAACGTAGGATTGCTCGTCGTTCCTCCAATCGCGACCGGTATCCCATTCTTCAGTGCGCTGCTTGTGAGTCCTCCCACAGCACCAGCTTTGGCCCCGCCCGGGATAAACCCGGACAATGCTCCCACCAGTCCTGCCGTGCCCGCCGAGCTCGCCGTATTGCTGCTGCCTCCAGATCCCGCGGTCAATCCAGTCAGCTTCAAATTCATGTTGTAGTTCAACGCTCCACTTGCGCTCACAGTGCCGGCGCCGGTCGCGGTCCCGACCCCAGCCACATCGAGCGCAATGTTATCCGTACGTATCGATCCGCCCTCTTGCCTCACATTCATGCTCAGGGATCGAATCGTCGTTCCCGATCCGGTCGAGGAACCAATCTTTCCTCCGGTAAGCGACGACAGAGCCTGCAACTTCGACCCCAGATCGAACCCCGCAAGCTGCGTATTGCTCACCTGCACCGGTCCACTGATCACCGGGTTCGCTGCCGATCCAGTCACCGCAAGCGTCGTCGTCAATGTTCCTCCCTGCAGCCGCGAGCCCTGCGGCAGATGCACCCCAAGTGCCGGCAAAAAGGCCTCGATCTCATCGATCGGCACGGCGTTTCCTGCGACCTTCAGATTGAGCACAGTCGAAGGCCCGCTCGTCTGATACGTGCCCGACAGGTTGATCACGGCACGTCCTACCGTCACGACCGCCTGCTGCACCGTACCGCTCATCGCCTGCTCATTCTGCACGATGGTGAACTGCACCTGGACCGGCTTCGGCGACGGGACTCCGTTCTTCGCAAGCTTGATCCCCGCAACCTGTACGGTCCCGGCAGCATTCAGCGTCTGTCCGTTCGACTGGATCTTCGCTTGCAGATCTGCAACTCCGTCGATCCCCGCGTCCGGCGGCAGCACCCCGGCAGAACCAATCGCGAAATGCTTGAGAGTCACCTGGGCATCCAGCGGCGTTCCCGCGTTGTTCTTCTGGTTGAACGGACCCGCATTACCCGTTGCACTCAAGCTGCCTCCGCCGGGCAGAACCGCACTTGCGCTGAACGGTGACGAACTCTTCGAAGTCGCCTTCGTCACCTGCGCATTCACCTGGCTGTACACCGCCCCACTGCCGGCATGTCCCGCAGTCGCCAGCGTGATCGTTCCATTCTTCACCTGCGCGTCATCCAACGAAAGGTTGTCGAGCATCGTCGACCCCTCGGAGTTCGCCGGCTTCGGCTGTTTTGGCGCATTACTCTGCACCAGCGTGAGCTTGGGAGTGTCGACGAGCAGTTTGCTCACATGCATTTGCGTCCCGTTCCACGCCGCGTCCAGAATGAGGCTGTCTATCGTGCCGGAAATGCCATCCGAAGCATCGACAAATCCCGCCGCCAGCGGATCAAGATGTTTGCCCTCAAGGTGCCCCGAGAACGGAGTTGCCGAAGCGTCCTGCTGGTTGATCGGTCCCGCCGTGCCCTTCAGACTCAGCGATCCACCTGCTGGCAGATCGGCCGAGGCGGTAAACGGAAACGCCTTGGCAAAGGAGAAATCCTTTACATTCAGATCCACCTTTTCATACACACGCTTCGCCGCCCCAGTTGTGCCTGGCCCGCCTCCGACCGTAATCTGTCCGTTTTTGATATCGACCGCTCCCACCGTAAGGTCCGGGAAGGCCTGCTTCGTCTCCGCACTCTGACTGGCCTGTTGGCTGCTCGATCCAATTGTCGAATAGTTCCACGTTCCATTGGCAGCGCGCAGCAGTTGGATCTTAGGGGAATCCATCGCAAATCCACGGATCACCAGTTTTTTATCGAAAATCAGAGGGAGCAACTCGACTTTGATCGTCACGCTGTCGGCCTGTATAAAAGGCTGATTGCTGAACCTTGCGTCATCGGCGACCACGGTATTGTCTGCCACAAGCCCGCCCGACCAAACCGAAAGGTTCAACTTCCCGATCGTCACCTTTCGTCCCAGTGACTGAGTCAGCATGGTCTCGATCTTTGTTCGGAAGCTGTCGGCGTTGAGAAACAGCGGGAGTGAAACTGCCGCGATGAGAAGGAGCGCCACCACCCCACCAACCGCAATCAGGACTAACCGTGCTGGCTTGCTCATACCATCACCTCGTCTGTACCGTGTCCAAATGTGATGCTACCGTCGAAGTCGTTGTTGCACGCGCTTCAAAACGCGAAGACAATCGAGAATCATTCCAGTGGCAAGTCTGTTGCTTCTACTAGTAATCGATCTCGCCCATGTTTTGCAGAGTCATGTTTGGCAGGGAGATGAGTCAAGAGTGACCAATTTTACTCCGAGTCGGTATTACTTCGGGACGGGCTGCATCTGCGGCTTCTTCCAGGTGCCGTTCAGGACAGCGGCCCCGGGAAGGTAGACGCGGAACACACAGTAGAAAGGGCCGTCAGGCGCTGGCAGCCAGTTCGCCTGCTTGGCAGCTCCGGGATTCGCATGAGAGATGGTAAGAGTGAGTGAGCCGTCGGGACCGTACTTGTACGACTTGAGCGTGGTGGAGTTGAGCAGATAGCGCTTGGCCGGATTCGTGACGAGCAGTTGCGTCTTGCCGTCGTACATCGTGAGGGACCAGAACGCTTTGGTGGGTGGCAGATTGCCTTTGGCGAAGCGCATCTCGTAGTTCGATTTTGCGGCGTCGAGCGGCTGATGATTGGCGTCGACGAAGTAGCCGAAGTACAGGGCGTCCTGTTTTGAGTTGCCGTAGAGACCTAGTTTGGCTCCAGCGTAGCGGTAGAGATAGTTGTCTTTGAGAAAATCGCGGGTGCCGAACATGTCTCCGCTCGAGATCTGATCGGTGTTGATCTTCTTGATGATAGCGTCGAGGTCGGCGTTGGAGTCCTTGATTCCGTCGTTGATGGCCTGCTGGATTTCGGGCGAGAACTTGCTGAAGTCGAATGTCTGATTGGGGCCGATATTGAGTTTGGCGAAACGGGCGAGGAGAGCGCCCTCCGACGGGTTGGGCGGGCAGAACTGGAAGAGGAAGTTGACCACGGGGAAGACGTCCGGCGACGGTGTTGCTATGTCGGCCGGTTTGGGCCAGTTGACCGGCGGCGCGGCTGCGGGTGCGTTCTGATGCAGGAAGGAGCTCAGAGGCTGCGCTTGGTAGCCGGACTGAATTTTGTTCACTTTGGGCAGGTCGGCCGGATTGAAGAGCTGAGTGCGGAAGAGGACGTAGGCGAACTGAGTCTCTGAGCGGATGACGGCTTTGACGCTGGCCGGTGTGGGGCCGTTCCAGCCGGGGCCGGCGATGAGGAAGGTTCCACCGTCATTGCCAAAGGCGCGGGTGCCGAGGTAGGCGAAGTTGTAGGTGTAGAGGTCCACCATCTGGCCGGTGTAGTAGCGGTTGGGCTCGATCTTCGGCATGGTGATGATGATGGGTTCGGCGCGGAGATCCATCCAGAGGTAGGAGTAAGGGGTGTCGGAGTTGGGAGTGACGACGAACTTGTCTTCGGGAGTGGCTACCGATTTGGAGTTGTGGACGGCGTTGAAGGCTCCGCGGTAGTCGGGGCTGGCCGTGTCGATGGCTTGCTTGTGCATGGTCTGGTAGTTGGCCGCCATGGGGAAGCCGTAGATGTAGGCCTCCTTGGCGATCGCCCGGGCGTCCACAGCCGAAAGTCCGGATTCGACCGGTTTGCTGGCATTACAGGCAATCAGGCACAGGATGATCGCAACGGATCCGCCAACGAGTGCATATCGGCAAAGAAAGGAGCGGAGTTCCTTCATAGGAATCACCTCAGCCCGCCGATTCTCCCAGAATGCCGTCAGGGTCACAACTGGAAGTTCTTCTAGGTCTTTGATCTTCATCTCGCGCCCCGCCGTTTACACTAAGCATTAATGTTTCAGGCTGCCATCATCTCCAAGCCTCAGAAACCGGAAGTTGCCGGTATTCTGCGCGACCTCATCGCGTGGCTCGAAGCACGCCACTACAACTACCTCCTCGACCCCGACAGCGCAGCCTACCTCGACGCACCCAATCCCATCGAGCGTGTCGATCTGCCAAAACACAAGCCGAACCTCGTCATCGTCCTCGGCGGCGACGGCACACTTCTCGCCGCGGCCCGCGCCTTCGCCTCCACCACCACGCCAATACTGAGCGTCAATCTCGGCTCACTGGGCTTCCTCACTGAAATTCCCCTCTCCGATCTCTACCCCACTCTCGAAGCGTGGTGCGAGAACCGCGCCGAGGTTGAAGTTCGCAGCATGATGTGCGCCGAGCACATCCGCGGCGGCAAGACGCTCCGCATGTGGAATGCGCTCAACGACGTCGTCATCGCAAAAGGAACCATCGCCCGTATGGGCGATTACTCAGTCGAAATCGACAATCAACTCGTCGCTACCTTCCGCGCCGACGGCGTCATCGTCTCCACCCCCACCGGCTCAACCGCCTACAACCTCGCCGCCAACGGCCCCATCGTAATGCCCACCGTGAACGCCCTGGTCGTCACCCCTATCTGCCCGCACCTCCTCACCATTCGCCCCATCGTCACCCCGGGAGAATCCACCGTCAGCGTCCACGTCGTCGGCGTCCCCAACGAAATCTACCTCACCGTCGACGGTCAGGAAGCGGTCCCTCTACAACTCGACGACTACGTCCACTGCCAGCGCTCCGAGGTCAGCGTCCGCCTCCTGCGCAGCCGTCCCAACGGCCTCTTCAGCGTCCTCCGCTCCAAACTGAAGTGGGGCGAACGGTAGTTTTTTGCAGATTTTTTTTGCGCGTGGTGGAAGGGCGTTTTTGCAGGGGGTATTTACGAAAACTAGTGTTTTCGGGATGGTTTTTTGTGGTGAAGTTGTGGTGGATTTGTGGTGGGAGTGTGGTTTTTGGATGGTTGATTTTCAGCCCAGAAAAAATGTCATGGGTTTGAGATTTATTTTGGGTGGCCTGTGGATATCGGGGCTAGCGCCGGAGGGTGACGACCGGGGAGCCTACGGGATGGCAGAAGACCTTACCGTGGCTGAGTGCGATCTTGCGTTGAGCGAGCGCGGCCATCTCGGGGTCGTGGGTGACCATGACGATCGTGTGGCCCTGGGCGTGTAGATTCTGGAGGAGTTCGGCGACGATCTTCTGGTTGGCGGCGTCGAGGTTGCCGGTGGGCTCGTCGGCGAGGAGGATGGGTGGGTCGTTGATGAGGGCTCGGGCGATGCAGACGCGTTGCTGTTCGCCGCCGGAGAGCTCGCTGGGCAGATGGTTGATGCGCGAGCCGAGGCCGACTTTTTCGAGAGCTGCCTTCGCTTCGGTCTCGTCCGTCATCGAATGGAAGTACTGCGCGAGCATTACGTTTTCCAGCGCTGAAAGATAAGGGATTAGATGGAACTGTTGGAAGATGAATCCGATCTTGTCGGCGCGGAAGCGGTCGAGCTCGGTGGCGCTCATAGAGGCGACGTCGACGTTGTCGATTTTGAGTTCACCTGCGGTGGGGCGATCGAGACAGCCTATGAGATTGACGAGCGTGCTTTTGCCGGAGCCTGACGGACCGGTGATGGCGACCCATTCGCCCGCTACGATGGAGAAGCTGGCGTCGGCGAGGGCGCGCACTACGCTGCCGTGGCCGGTGTACTCGCGGGTGACGTGATGAAGGGCGATGACGGCGCAGTCGGGGCGCGTCGTCTGATCGATCAGCGATTCGGTTTGTGCGGCGGAGGGTGAATCGCCTAAAGGCCCGGTCTTTACTTCGGCTTGGCTCACAGTTTCCATCTTCTCATTCTCCGGGTCATTCTCCCTTGAGGAGTGCGGCGGGTTGGAGTCCGCGCAGGACGCGCAGGGGCAGCAGGGCCGCGAGCGTTGCGATGGTGAGGTTGACGAGCAATACCAGCGGGCAGTACGGACAGGTGAGGCAAGGTTGCGGTGTGAAAGTTGCCTTCACTGATGACCCAGGCTGCGGCAGAGCCTACGAGGAAGCCTGCAGCAACGCCCGCGAGTGCGAGGACGAGGGCTTCGAGGAGAAACATCGCCATAAGCTGCATCTGCGAGCCTCCGAGGGCCTTCATCAGCGCGAAGTCGCGGCGACGCTCCAGGACGGAGGCTGAGAGTGTCGCAAGGACGCTGACGGCGACGGTGAGAGCGATGAGCAGAACTGCTCCGTACATGAGCGCGTGGGTGCGGTCTACGATTCTCGATTCGCCTTCGACGAGTTGGCGGACGGGCTGAACCTGAACTTCAGGCAGTTGCTGTTTGAGTTGCGCGATGGCTGCTTCGACGCGCCTGGCCTCCGCCGGGCACCTGCATTTCAATGACGCTGGGACCGACGCCGGTCCAGGCGGTGAATGCAGCGAGCGGCATATAGATGCGGCTGTCTTCATCGCCGCCGGTCTTGATGTGCCCTGCTCCCTGCAGCGTGATGGAGCGGCCGGCATAGGTCAGGGCAACCTGATGCTCATTTCCGACAAACTGCGCGGCACGCTGACCCAGCAGGGCGGCGTTCGTTACGGAAGGATCGGGCCAGGAATCGACCTGCCACCAGGAGTCGAGGCGTCTCACTGCCGCAAAGTCTGTGCCCGATACGACGACTGGAGTTCCCGTGTCGGTGGTCGCAACAGCGTAGGCAAACTCCGCGGCGAGTGCGTCTGGTCCGGCGGCCTGCTCCGACGCGAGTCAATGCGTCGGAGGGCAGCGGCGCATTCGACGGAGCCGTGATCACGAGGTTGGCGCCGAAGCTGCGGAACTCCTTATGCAGCTTGGCGTCGAGGTCCGTGTAGAGAGTCAGCAACGCCGTGGCCACGCCTGCGGAGACGGTCATCGCGATCAGGGCGGAGATGCTGCGTGCTCTGCGATGGACGAGCGAGCGGCGCAGCATGCCGGTAAGGCTTAGCGTGGCCATCAGGCGTCCTCTCGCAGAATGGCGGACGGCTCCATACGAAGCGCGGTTCGAATGGAGGGTGTGCTTCCTGCGATGGCTACCACCAGGGCAAGGGCGACGACGACGGGCAACAGGACGGGAATCAGGATTGCCTCGGGCGCTCCACCGTCGCCGGTAAAGATTCGCGCGCCCAGCCACGCGGCGAGGCCTGAGCCTGCGAGATACCCCAGTCCTCCCGCGAAGATGGCAAGGAGGCCCGTTTCCGCGTAGAAGAGAAGCGCAATGGCGCCTTTGCTGGCTCCGAGCGAACGCATCAGGCCGATCTCTCCGCGTCGCTCGAGGATCGCTGTAGCCATTGCTGCGCTGACAGCGAATCCGGCGGCCAGCAGTGCGGCAGCGCTGATGAGCCACATGAGGCCGCTGATCCGATTGAGTACGTTGCCTTCACTTTGCTCAACACGGCGGACTTGTTCGGCCTGTGCGCCGGGAATCGCTTCGCGAATCTGATAAGCGATGGAGTTGGCGTAGGGGCGGCAGTACCAGATCTCGTGCTGCTCGGGTGAGAGGGAATCGGGGTCCTTGCGGGCGAAGGCGTCTTCGGGTTTGGTGCGTGCGGAGATTTCTACTCGGGAGACGGCGTCGGGAAGGTTGCCGAGAGATCCTGTGCGCTGCTGGAGCGCATGAGAACCATCGTCGTCTATCCACCAGTGCCGACGATTCGATACGATATCCGGTCTGACGTGATCGAGAACAAAGGATGCGTATTTCCCATCGACGCTTCATGAATCTGACAATATTGCCATCGACCATGCATCCGAGACGTCGGGCCAAGTTTTGCCCGATCACAACCTCGAGATCCGCCATGCCGCTGGGCCATCGACCCTGCACTTCCACCATGGGTGCATTTGCGAGGCGCCGCTGGTGCGTTCGCCGAAGTTCTGGTTGAACCAAAAGCCGATGGACATTGGCCGGAATGAACTGAGTTCCCAATGCGGCTGCTGATGCTTTCCACTAAACGAGAGCTCCGGGCTGACGCCGGTGATGTTGTTTGCCCAGAAGATTCTTTGAGTTTTGCGAGGTCGCTTTCTTTCAGGTAGGTGCCGCTGGAGGCTGGTTTGATGTCGACTCCGCCTACTTTGACTTCGAGCTGGTCGGCTTTTGGGTAGACGATGATGTTGGCGCCGTAGACGGCTAGTTCTTTGTGGATGCGGTCGCCGATGGTGGTCGCCAGCGCGAGCATTGCCGTAACGGCGGTGGTGCCGAGGAGGATCGCGATGCCCGCCAGGATCTTGCGGCGGCGCTGGCGGCGGAAGGATTCCATCAGGAGGCGGAAGAACATTTAGTGGCCTCCTGGGTGAGATGCTTCGTCCCACCCTTCGCGGTGAGACTGCGAAGGATGGGGCACCCGAAGTATTGTGCGCCGGCGAAGGAGAACAGACAACGGCAAAGGCGAAATGCAGGTCCTTCGACTTCGCTGCTCGCAAAGCGCGCGAGCAGCTTCGCTCAGGATGACACCTCTTGAGCAAATCCGCCACCAGCCGCAGCTCATCTTCTCCACCGACGACAATGAAAGCGAGTCTGCATGGTTAGCGTTCGAAGACCGGGGCTAGTTCGCGGAGGTCGGCGGCCTGAATGACGAGCTGGCCGCCCCCGATCGTCGACTTCAGCGGAATCGGGTTGCAGCCGCCCTTCTGGCCCATGGAGGCGGCGTTGAGGGGCGAGGCGCACATCTTGCAGGTGATGCCCTGATCGCCGATGTAGAAGCCTACCGGGCCGCAGATCTGGCAGGCGTCGGCGACGGAGACGACGGTGCCGTCGGGCTTCTTGAAAAGGAGGAAGCGGATCTCGACGTTGCCGCCCTTGCCGTCGTCGATGTGGACGCCGAAGCGGTGCAGCTTATCATCGTTGACATCGGCGGTGGGCAGCGTTACCTGCGATCCGACCAGCGTGACGGCTGCGGTTGGCGAAAGAGCGGTTGAGCTTTTGGCGTAGATGAACTCTGCGGTAGAGAGAAAGATGAAGACGAAGCTGGTGGCGACGACGGCGGTCATCCACATCTTCTCGCGGCGCTGGCTCCATTCGGCGCGGCGCTTGTCCGCCGGAGTGGCAGTCGGAGGAGAGCACGAGGGGGGAGCGGCGCTTGTATTCGAGCAGCATCATGAGGCCGGCGAGGGCGAGCATGGTGACGAAGAAGAAGAGATCGTTGCGGACGATGGGTCCGATGAGGCGCATCTCGGTTGGGCTGGAGGGAAGGACGCCGTTTTCGCTGAGTTCGTGGAGGCCGCTTACGATGAGCTGGAAGGCGACGAAGTACAAAATGACGGTGGTGACGCGGAAGAAACGCTGCAGGTTGATCTTGACGCTGCCCCGGATGAAGAGGACTCCGAAGACCACCGCGACGGCGACGCCGAGGAGCGTTCCGGTAAAGCTGAGGAGTTCAGTGGAGTTGAGGGTGACGGCGGAGAGGATGAGGACGGTCTCGACGCCTTCGCGGAGGACGAGGAGGAAGACGAAGAAAAAGAGGCCGATTTTGGACACTCCTTCGGGGCCGGTGTATTGGGCGATCTTCTCTTCGATGGAGCCCTTCATAGTGCGGGCGGTCTTGTGCATGAACCAGATCATGCTGATGACAAAGGCAGCAGCGGCCAGCATGACCCATCCCTCGACGATGTCGGAGTTGAATTGGGTGCGCGCCACAACGGCGGCGACGGCCACGCTGGCGGCGATAGCTGATCCGAGCGCCCAGAATACGGTGCGCTTCAGCTCCGATCGGCCAATCTTGCTTAGATAGGCGAAGACTATACCAACAATCAGCGATGCTTCCACTCCCTCGCGGAGAGTGATGATAAATGCCTGCAACATAACGGCTTTCTCTTCTCTGGGGAGGGTTGTCCGGGCGGGAGGAAGACAGCCGCCGAGCCGAGCTCCACGAGGGCGAAACTGCCTCTCGCTACCTCATCTAGTGTAATGCGGACTAAATTGGTCGTCAATCGAGTCGGAGCGATGCAGAAGGCAGTCTAGCCGAGGACAACAATGGGTTGCGTCAGGGTGCCGGCGATCCGGCGGCCAATCGCGAGCAAGTCAGTTGGGGTAGTGAAGATCTTTACGAGGGGAGCCTGCGAGAAGTCGGGGAGGTTGACCTGCATCCCGTTACGGAGGCGCCCGGCGAGTTGGTCGTCGACCGTGACGGACGGCATCTCGGGTAGGAGAGTGCGTGGGATGGGGGAGGAGCGCTTCGAGGTCGTTGATGGAGGAGCTTTAAGCTGATCGATCGTGATCGCCTGGTCGAGGGTGAAGGCACCGGCGCGTGTGCGTCGGAGAGTTGAGAGGTGGGCTCCGCAACCTGCGAGCTGGCCGAGCTCGTGGGCGACCGAACGCACGTAGCCGCCTGCGGAGACGGACATGGTGAAGGCTGCGGTGTCACCCGCTAGCGAGGTGAGCTCGAAGTTGTGAATGGTGATGCGGGCGGGCTTGACGGCGACCTCTGCGCCCGCTCGAGCGAGCTTGTGTGCAGCGACGCCGTTGATCTTCTTGGCGGAGTAGACGGGCGGGAGCTGGTCGATCTCGCCGCGGAAGCGCTGGCTCAGGCCGCAAAGGTCTTCGAAGGATACTGTGAGAGGTTGCGGGTCCGCGGTGGGGACGCCGTCGGCGTCAAAGGTGTCGGTGGCGAAGCCGAAGCGGATGTGGCCGGTGTAATGCTTTTCGGCCTGACCGAAGAATTGCGCCAGTCGAGTGTACTTGCCGAGGAGGAGAGGGAGAACTCCTGTAGCCATGGGGTCGAGGGTACCGAGGTGTCCGATGGATCTTTCGTCGGTGGCGCGACGCACGATAGCGACCACGTCGTGCGAGGTGACGCCAGGAGGCTTGTCGAGTACGAGAAGACCATTCATGCAACTTCTAGTTTAGTTGTTAGAACGAGTTTCCCTGACGTCGAACCAAGGAAAGGAACTCGTTTCGCGTCTGCAACTGCGACTTGAAGACGCCGAGCATAGCAGAAGTGACGGTGGAAGAATGCTGCTTCTCGACACCGCGCATCATCATGCAGAGATGTTGTGCTTCGAGAATAACGGCGACGCCTTGAGGGTGAATGGCGTCGGTGATGGCGTCACCGATCTGCGTGGTGAGGCGCTCCTGCACCTGGAGTCGGCGGGAGAAGACGTCTACGAGGCGGGGGATCTTGCTGAGTCCGATGACCTTGCCGTTCGGCACGTAGGCGATGTGGGCTTTGCCAAAGAAGGGAAGCAGGTGATGCTCGCACATGGAGAAAAACTCGATGTCCTTGACGATGACCATCTCGTCGTAGTCGACGTCGAAAAGTGCTTCGTGAAGTACGTCAGTGACGTTCATAGAGTACCCGCGGGTGAGAAACGCCATGGACTTCTCCATGCGTTCGGGCGTGCGCAGAAGACCGTCGCGCGTGGGATCTTCGCCGATGCGAAGGAGTATTTCGCGATAGAGATCCTTCGTTGAGATGCCGTCCAGCGAAGGAGTTTCGAGAGTGGCCGACGTGCGTGACATAGGAAGGGCCTTTCTTAGAGCGTGCCCGGCGCCGATGTCTCTTCGCCGGTGAAGTCAAATGAGTTCTTGCTGGTTTCCTCGACGTGGACTCGTTCCAGATGGGCAGCGGGAAAAGTCTGGAAGATGCGGTGTATCTCGATAGTTAGATTTTCCGTCGTCGAGACCTTGTTCGCGAAGCATTCCAGAGTATTCAGATTCGTGTGATCAAACCTTGCGATGAGATTTGTTTGCGCGAAAGCATCGAGATCAGCGAGGTTGCAAACCATTCCGGTCTCGGGGTCGACCGAGCCGCTGAGAGTGACCTGCACGGTGTAGTTATGTCCGTGACCATGCGGATTGTTGCATTTGCCAAAGACGGCTCGGTTCTGGGCGTTGTCATATGCTTCAGTGTGCAGCCGATGCGAGGCGCTGAAGTGGTAGCGTCGACTGAGGTGCGCTTTCATCGTTCACCATAATAATCCGCGAAAAGGTCTGCCATCTCGTGGACGCGGACGCGATGCAGCTTTGCATGAGGGATCTTGTTGTCGAGCCTCTGCCAGATGGCAATCGCAATGTTTTCTGTCGTGGGAATCGTAGTTTTGAATTCTGGGACTTCAAGGTTCAGATGCCGGTGATCGTAGACGCTGATGACCTCGCGCTCGAGGATGTCTTTCAGCTCTTTGAGATCGACGACGAAGCCCGAGGTTGGATCGACGTTACCGGCAATAGTCACTTCGAGCGTGTAATTGTGACCATGGCCGTTTCGGTTGGCGCATTTGCCGAAGACGCGGTGATTCTCCTCTTGCGACCAAGCGTCGTTCCAGTAGTAATGGGCTGAGGAAAACTCGGCTTTGCGGGTAAGAAAGATCATTTATCTCCGTGTAATTAGACGTTGTAAGGGCAATTGCGGATGCAAAGGCTGTGGAATGTCAAGTGAGCGTGTTGTACCTGCGTCCTTTCCATATCACGTTCTTTTTGATGCGATGGTGAATGACGCTGCGAATCAACAGATAAACGAAAAGCGGAATACCAAGAATTGAGATGGCGACGTCAAATGCGGGAAAGTTTGAACGGGCCACGCGCGAGTAAAAGCGCCACAGGGTGCGCACCCATATCAGAAGCAAGACGCTGCGCTGCCACGGTACCAGCCAGAAGATGTCCAACGCCAGTGCCGGCAGCCCAAAAAAGAGGACGATGTCGAGTATGCGCCAGAGCGCCAGGGCGATAGGCTCCGGGAAGAGAAGAGCAAGGTTCTTGGTCCAGCCTTCGATCATCTCGGAGGTAGTTCGGTACATTCGGGCGGAGACGGCTTCGGGAGCGTAGCGGAAGCGAATGATCCGCGAACCTCGCTTGATGTTGTGGGCGAGGGCGACGTCTTCGAGGATTTCTTTGCCGATTGCGCGATGACCGCCGACGGAGAAGTAGGCGTCGCGCTCTACGAGGAGGAATTGGCCGTTGGCGGCCGCGAGGCTGAGGACAGGATCGTTCACCTGCCTGGACGGGTAGACCGATGTCAGCTCCGAGAAGACCAGAGGCATCACGGCGTGTTGCCAGAAGCCGGTGACGATCTGGCGAGGAGAGTAGGAGAGGAGAACTGCCTTGTGTCTGTCAGCTTCCCGGAGGGAGCGAGAGATGTCGTTGGTTTCGTGGATGGTGTCGGCGTCGGTGAAGAGGAGATGACGTCCGCGGGCCGCCTGTGCGCCGGTCCAGCATGCGTTGCTCTTGCCCGTGAAGCCTCCGCGGTTGCTGAGGTCGAGTGGGGGCGCGTCGAGGAGGATGACGCCGTCGTGAGTGGCGGCGGCTTCGGCAGCGATCTCGCGGGTCTTGTCGGTGGAGTCGTCGTTGACGATGATCAGTTCCCACTGCTGGCCGAGGAGGAAGCCGGGTTCGGACTGGCGCAGCAGCGAGGCGAGACAGTCGGGCAAGGAGCGCTCTTCGTTGCGGGCTGGGATGATGACCGAGACTTCGAGATCGGGCTTTGCGGTCGAATTCGGGGCCTGTTCGAGATCGGTATCGTTCACGACTTCGTATTATAGGAAGTGGAGCGTGCTGTGCGTCGAGTCTGGGCAAGTCTTGTTGTGGGAGTTTCGCTGGTAGCAGGATGCGATCGGGGAAGTCACCCGGGAAACATCGATAAGCCTGCGCCTCAGTTTGTGTTGAGCGACGGTGGACGAACGATCGATCTGAGCAAGCTGCGCGGGCGAGTCGTTGTGCTGAATCTGTGGGCGACCTATTGCGCTCCGTGTATTGAAGAGTTGCCCAGTTTGCTGGCGCTCCAGAAGCAGATGCCCGATCTGTCGATCGTTGCGGTGAGCATGGATCAGGATCCCGACGTGTATCGACGGTTTCTGGTTCAGCATCATGTCGACCTGTTGACGGTTCGCGATGAAGACCAGCGGGTGAACGCTTTGTACGGGACGGCGCAGATTCCTGAGACTTACATCATCGACAAGCAGGGCGTAATGCGAAGAAAATTTATCGGAGCGCAGAACTGGACCAGCCCGGAGATTACGGGCTATCTGGCAAAGCTGTAAGTTGCCGTGCCGTCTTTCTCGACTCTTCTTTCGGCTGGTATCATCGGGTTATGACACAGCTTGATGTTCTTTACCGCTATGGCGTTCCTCCGACTGAGTTGGCGACGCTGGCGATGGCGAAGGTGCGCGAGGTCTATGGCGTTCGCCGTCTGGATCTTGATGAAGCGAAGAAGACAGTTCGGGTTGAGTACGACGCCACCCGGCTTACGGAGCCGGTGATTCATGAGCTTCTGCGCCGGGCGGGGTTGGATATTGTCGAAAGGATGCCGATGTTCGTCACGCCGCCACCGCCGGAGCCGGTTGCGACAACGTAGTTGCCGTGGGGCGGATTATCCGCTAGTTTTGGTGTCTGTATCGTCTTGTTTACGCGCCCGTAGCTCAGCTGGATAGAGCATTTGGCTTCGAACCAAAGGGTCGGGAGTTC
>CAVUSP010000002.1:0-90797 GCA_963744155.1 uncultured Acidobacteriaceae bacterium
CATGTGCGGCAGTATGGTACGAATTCCGGACTAAGGGTTTTAGCGCAACCAACTTGTCACTGTATCAATCGGGGCAGACCCCGGATGACGGCGAATACCGTTGGATGGGTTCGGTGGCTATGGACCGGATGGGGGACATTGCCCTTGGATACAGTCGTTCGAGCGCGGCGCCAGGGGACTATCCGTCGATCTACTACGCTGGCCGGACAGCGGGTGATCCTGCAGGCACCATGGAAACCGAGGCTCTGATCAAGCAGGGCACAGGCTCACAGCCCGACACGGATAATCGCTGGGGCGACTACTCGAGCATGGCTCTCGATGGCACGGACTCTTGCACGTTTTGGTACACGAATGAGTACTACCCGGCGACCGTAAGGTTCAGCTGGGCCACGTGGCTCGCCTCGCTCAAGTTCCCGAACTGCGGGCATTGAACTCTGCCTTAGCGGAGGGGATCGAATTGAAGCGGTCGCTGATCAGCGGCCGCTTCGATTCTTTCGGATTCAGGCAAGACTCATCCGTCTAAGGCGTTCTTATAGAAAAATGCTGGGAAATCATGGAGGCGCGGGTCAGGATCGAACCGACGCATGAAGGTTTTTGCAGAAACCCATTGAATCGCATCGGCGCATCCCACATCATACGAGGTTGCTATAGGATGTTAGAGTTCTTGAGCGCCTTTGATGTTGAGCCGATAGATCATGCATGAAGAAGCCCCTACAGCCCGCGTAAACCACCTGATTGCCGGGCATAGTGAGATGGCTGCGCGAATTCGCGCTTACAACTGGTCACGGACCTCCTTGGGTCCGATTGAAGACTGGTCTGAAACCCTGCTGGCAACCGTCAATCTGATGTTGCACTCACCCTTTCCGACAATATTGTCGTGGGGGCCGGAGATGGTGTTTCTTTACAACGACGCAGCGATTTCGACGCTGACGGCGAAGCACCCAAAGGCTCTCGGCAGCCTCTACCACGACGTCTTCCCTGAGGCGTGGGATCTGGTGAGCGCCGATCTCGAAGCTTGTCTGTACCGGGGAGAGACGGCAGTGCGGGATAACATGTTCATCCCGATCCTCCTCAACGGTGTATTGGTGGACCAGTATTTCAGTTATTCCTTAATTCCCGTGTATGAGAACGGAAGAATCGCAGGCATTTACGACGCTTTCAGGAACATGACCGAGACCGTGATGGGAGCTCGCAGACTGCGCGAAAGTGAGGCCCGGCTGAAGCTGGCGACCGAGGTTGCGAAGCTGGGAGTCTTTGTCTGGGACACCGTGGAAGACAGAGGAAGCTGGGAAAATGACCGCATGTACGAGATCTTCGGGCGCAAGCGGGAGGAGGGGCCGGTCAACGGCGCCACCTTCATAAACGAGGTCGTGCATCCCGACTATCGAAATGCGTTCCGACAGGCCATGCAGGACACTTTGCAAAAGGGCGAGCCTTTTCGCTTTGAAGGCCTGATCTATTGCTCCGACGGTTCCTCTCGACGTATCGAGGTGAACGGAAACCTTCAACCGGAGACGGATGGCTCACGAGGCAAGATCCTCGGCACAATCCGCGACGTTACGGCGCTTCGGAAGAGCGAAGAGGAGCTGCGCGAGAATGCGAAGCGTCTGGGCGAACTTGCAGCGATCGTCGCATCGTCGGACGATGTGATTGTGAGCAAAGACCTGAACGGTATTATCGCCAGCTGGAACGATGCTGCTACACGGGTCTTCGGATACTCCCCGGAGGAGATGATCGGCACTTCGATCCTAAAGTTGATTCCGGAGCATCTTCACTCGGACGAAAGGACGATCATCGAAAACATTCGCGCTGGGCGACGGATCGAACACTTCGAGACGGTCCGGGTCACGAAGGACGGAAGACTCATCGACGTATCGCTCACGGTCTCTCCGATCAAGGATGAAGAGGGCCGGGTGATTGGAGCATCGAAGATCCTTCGCGATGTTTCAGGTCGCAGGCGAATCGAGCAGTCTCTGCTGCAGGCGGAGAAGATTGCCGCGACCGGGCGAATGGCTGCAACGATTGCGCATGAGATCAATAATCCGCTTGAAGCAGTGATGAACCTGCTCTATCTGCTGCGGCCAAAGATCACGGACGACGACGGGCGCAATTTCCTGGCGATGGCGGAAGACGAGCTCGGACGCGTGTCGCATATCGCCAAACAAACACTTGGGTACTATCGCGAGCACGCTGCCGCGAGCTTGGCGTCTGTCAGCGAGATCGCAGAACATGCGCTCACCATCTACGAACCGCGCTGTACCGCTGCCGGCATCACCGTCAGGAGATCAATCCGTCCTTCGACAAAGATCGTGCTTCGCCGAGGCGAAATGATGCAGGTCATCTCTAACCTCATTGCGAACTCAATCTATGCCATGCCCAACGGTGGAACTCTCTCGCTTTCCGTTGGCGATGCTTCGACTGCTGGAGATGGCGTTGTCCTGACGGTCGAAGACGATGGAGTGGGAATTGCATCGGCGGATTTGCCGAAGGTTTTTGACGCATTCTTCACGACGCGGACTACGGTCGGCACAGGAATTGGGCTATTCGTGGCAAAGCAATTCGTCGAGGGGCACGGCGGTCGGATCAGCATCGAGAGCGATAGCGAATCGGAGAAGCACGGCACGACCGTCCGCGTCCTCCTGCCACTTCATACAGCCTACGAGTGATCGACACCCGGCACCATGAGCGACATGGGAAGGCCCAGTATGACCCAAAATGCAAAGAGTCCCCACAGTGCTTTGTTGAGACTTCTCTTTTGCTTTGCTATGTGATTGAAGAATTTGGAGGCGCGGGTCGGGATCGAACCGACGCATAAAGGTTTTGCAGACCTCTCCCTTACCACTTGGGTACCGCGCCTCGGGTGGGCTTATCGACTTCTGCCCTGCTGAATTGTAGGAGAAGTGTATAGCAGGCAGGACTTATTTGGAGCGGGAGACCGGGGTCGAACCGGCGACATCTTCCTTGGCAAGGAAGCACTCTACCACTGAGCTACTCCCGCTCTTTCAAGATTTAAGTATAGCGGCCAAATTCCGTGTGGTCAACGCGACGTCTCGCGTTACTGCACGCTAATCACAGCTTAGCGTGTGCTCATGATGAAAACATGCATCTCATTCGGTGAAGGGCGCGTACTTAGCCTGAAGGCGGGTGGGAATGAACCAGATGTCGATGCCGATGCCACAGACGGAAGGACAGATGCAGCACTGGCAAGCGCTGCTCGATTCTGCCGCCGAGGGGATCTGGGGGCTCGATCTGGAAGGGAATTGCACCTTCGTCAATCGCATGGCGGTCAACACCTTTGGCTTCGCCAGCGAAGAGATGCTCGGCAACAACATGCACGAACTGGTGCACCATCACTATCCCGACGGGCGTCATTTCCCTGGGGAGGAGTGTCCAATCTACGACGTGATTCGAAAAAAAATTGCGCTGCAGCAGGTAACGGACACGATGTTTCGGAAGAACGGGACCTCTTTCGTTGCTGAGATCTCGGCGCAGCCAGTGACTGTCGGAGACTCTGTTGTGGGCGTTGTGGTGACGTTTCGTGAGGTGACCGAACTGCGGCAGCAACAGGAGGATCTGCGCAATGCTTACGAACTGGCCGAGAGAAAGACTGCGGAGTTGGACGCGGTCATCGAAAGCATGCCGCAAGGCGTATACATCGCAACGCCCGATGCCGGGATGAGATCAAATCACGTGGCGAAGACGATGAGCGGCGGCGAGTTTCCGGCAGAGTTGAAGACGATGGAAAAAGCGCTGGGCGGAGAGTGGTTCACCGAGACGGTTCGCACCGGCGACCGCTGGATACGCAGCGTGGCTGCGCCAATCCTGTTGAATGGGAAGATAGCCGGCGGCGTGGCGGTGAATACCGATGTAACGCAGGCGCGGTTGCAGGACGAGGCCTTGCGCAGATCGGAGAAGCTGGCGGCCGTGGGACAACTGGCTTCATCGATCGCGCATGAGATCAACAATCCGCTGGAGTCGATTACGAACCTGCTGTATCTGATTCGGCAGTCGGACTCGATGGAAGATGTGCAGAACTATACGGCGATGGCGCAGGGGGAGTTGGCACGCGTGACGGAGATCACGCTGCAGACGCTGCGATTCAACCGGCAGCATAGCAAGCCTGTCGAGGTGGATATGGCTGAGCTGTTGCGGACAGTGATGGCGCTCTATGCGGGACGAATTCTGGTCCGGCATATCCGTGCGGAGATGAAACTGATCCCCGCGCCGCGCGTTCTTTCGCTCGAGGGAGAGATTCGCCAGGTGGTAAACAACCTGGTTAGGAACGCGCTCGACGCGATGAGCAGCGGTGGGCGACTCCTGGTGCGGCTGCATCCTCAGCGGGACTGGCGCACCGGTGCGAAGGGAGTGCGGCTGACCGTGGCGGACAGTGGAGAGGGAATCCGTCCCGAGATAAAGGCTCACCTCTTTGAGCCGTTTCAGACGACGAAAGAGATGACCGGTACCGGATTGGGCCTTTGGGTCAGCAAGGGGATCGTCGAAAAACATGGCGGCCACATTCTGACCAGAACACGGCGTGGTGACAAGCATGGGACTGTCTTTGCAGTGTGGCTGCCAGTGGGTGGCAGTCCTAGCTTGCCGGCTCCGGCAAATTGATAGCGATACGCGGGCCTGCAGTGAGGTTGGCGCGGCGCCGGGTAATGTGCGGAGTTAGAAGCAGGATGAGACTGCTCGAGTCGCTCATCGTGGTTTTGTTCGCTGTGGCAGACTGAAAGCCGGGCAAGTAGGCGAGCCCCGGATATCCACTGAGGCTGGTGGACTGGCTCTTCGTGAGACTGCTGACCATCAGTGCGGTTTCTCCGTCATTGACCGTCACATCGGAGGCAAACTGCTGGCTGTTTAGAACCGGAATATTGTTCAGCGAGCCCCCGGTGATTGCTTCGATCTTCATATCGATATGCATTTTGATGGCGCCCGATCTTTGTATAACGGGGGTCGCCTTCAACGTGAGGCCGAGATCCTCATACTGAATCTGCGGGATCGTAATGGGACTGCCCACGGCGGCGTTGAGGAGGCTTGAGGCGCTGACTCCGTTGATCGTGACGCCGGCGAGTGCGGATGTTGATGCAGTCGAAGCCGTGGAGTAGGTTGCTGTGGTAATGGGGTACCGCTCCCCTATGCGGAAGGTAGCCTCCTGCCGTTCGCCGACACGCAGCTGTATGTCGTTCAGGGCGCGGGTGTCGCTGGCCGTAAGTCCAAGGTTGAAGACAGTGCTCTGGTTGGTTGTGATCCCCGTCGCCGTAATGCCACCGCCGAAGAAACCAAGTGTGTTGGTAAGAAGCGTGCTTTGGACAAGACCGGAGGCGATCAAGGCGAGCGCTATCTCAATATTGCTTGAACCCGCCGGGATCAGGCCCTGCGCAATGGCCTGGTTAACGGCGGTCTGATTCGCATTGACGATGCTGTTCGCCTCTGAGTTGACGTTGTAAATGCCAATCTGCTGCGGGAGTTGCGCGCCGATGTTGCGCTGGTTCGTCTGGTCTACGGCGTAGAGCTTAAGGTCGATCATGACCTCGCTGCCGCCGTCGATGAGGTCGGCCAGGGTGAGATTGATGTAGGTCAGGGTCTCTTGCGGGGCGCGGATGACGAGGTTGCCGGAACTCTTGTCGAGGGTGAGTTGCTTGACGTCGAATACGTTGCGGACGACGTTACCGAGCTCGTCCATCTGATCGCTCGTCATGCCGGGGATGTAGATGGTTTCCTGCAACTGACGTTCGAAGCGCTGACGATTCTCCGGCGTGTCTTTGGCGATGAGTACGTTTCGGGCATCCAGCGGGACGGCGAAGAGATGCGCCATGCCGAGCAGGATCGGCACCGCCTGCTGGTAAGGTGAGTCGTCGAGATCGAAGCGAAGATCCTGCCGTTGAACCGACTCGTCGAAGGCGGGCTGGATGCCGTAGCCGGAGAGCACCTGCCGGATGACCTGCTGCTCATCGGCGTGAAGGTGAAAGCTCTTCGGGCCGGGGTTCGGCAGAAGAGTGATGGGGCCGGCGATGGCTGGGCCTTCGCGTATCCAGGGTTCTATCTCAGGATGAAAAGCTTTGGGGAGCGAGCCGTTATCGACGCTCTGGCTGACGATGTTGTTCAGCGGATCGAGGAGGCGGGCCTCGGCCAGAAGAGTCTCGGCCTTTTCGTGCTGGCCCATGAGACGGGCTTTGCCAGACTCCTGCACCAGTTGCGAGACGTGCCGCTGGTGAGTGACGGTGTACGCCATCGCATAATCGTTGTTCGAAGGGTTGAGCTTTACCGCTTTGTCGAACTGGATCTCGGCGCCGGCAAGATCGTTGTGTTCGAGCAGGCGCGCCCCGGTAAGGTAGGCGTCTTCGGCAGCCTCAATCTGATGTTTTGTGGGCGGGCCGAGGGGGACCTCTAAGTTCTTGTTGACGGCCGGCCGATTGTCAGCAGGAGTTGGAGTGGTCTGAGCCGATGACGGGAGCGAGAAGCCGCAGAGCGCAAACGTGACGAAGCATCCGGCGATTGCGGAGGCTCGAAACTGGCGGATGGCACTCATCGACTACAGGTTAGACGCAGCCATTGGCTAACGGGCGCTGGCGATGCTTTGAATGCGCGGGCGCTCGCTGCTGGGTGGACGGCGCATGCCATTGCGGATCTGCGCGGTGTTCAGGTCGAGTTCTGCGAGCGTGCGGCTCAGGGTGTTGCGGTGCATGCCAAGCTCTTCGGCGGCCTTGCACTGGTTGCCCTTGTGCTGCGCAAGCACTTCGAGGATGTAGCGCTTCTTAAATTGCCGAACGGCTTCCGTGTAAGGGATGCCGGCGCTGTGCATCTGCGTGATCAGACCGTCCAGTTCGCGCTTCAAGGTTATTCCTCGCTTGCAGTTCCTTTCTGGAACCGCACTCTCATTGTGCCTCTACGAGAGCGGCTTGATCCAGTCGGGCGCGTTGTGCTTGAGTTGCTGCGCGCCATTCAGAATCTGCTGCTGAAGGTCATGAGGTACAACGAAGGATACCGCATGCGCCCCCGCAAGGAAATAGGAAGATAAGCGGGAATTTGCAATCCACTCAGAATGTGGGAGGAAGGCGGCGATGGCCATCAGAATGGCGACCCCGAAAAGGCAGCCCCGGGCGAAACCGAAGACCGCACCCAGGAACCGGTCGAAGAAGCCCAGGCCGATGGCATGGATGGTGCGGTTCAAGGCCCTGCCGACCAGGGTGCTCAGCACCATGACCACGCTGACGATGAGCAGGAAGGCGGCAATCTGCGCGATGGCGGGGATTGTGGACAAGGCGCTCGATAAGCGTCGCCACATGGCCGTAGTTCCAGCTGGCAAGCAGAATTCCGGCGATCAGACCGCCGAGGGAGAAGAGTTCGATGACGATGCCGCGCAGGAAGGCCATGACGGTCGAGTAGACAAGCAGCGCGATGAGAAAATAGTCGAAGAGGTTCATGCGGCTTTAGGTATTAGCGAGATCGGAACGGCCGGTAATCAGACGGAAGGCTTCGAGGTACTTTTCGCGAGTGCGGGCGACGACCTCGTCTGGTAACGCTGGCGCCGGTGCCTGCTTGTTCCAGTGGATGGATTCGAGGTAGTCGCGGACGTACTGTTTGTCGAAGGAGGGTTGGGGGCCACCGGGGTTGTAGGTTGCTGCCGGCCAGTATCGCGAGGAGTCGGGCGTGAGAACTTCGTCGGCGAGGATGATTGTGCCGCCTAGCAGACCGAACTCAAACTTGGTGTCGGCGAGGATCAGGCCCTTGCTGGCTGCGTGTTTCGCTGCTCTATCGTAGATATCGAGCGTAAGGGTGCGAAGAGCCAGGGCGTGGGCTGCGCCCACGGTTTCTTCCACCTGGTAATAAGAGATGTTTTCGTCATGGCCGCCGGTGTTGATCTTGGCGGCCGGAGTGAAGATTGGCTCGGGCAGGCGATCGGATTCACGAAGACCGGCAGGCAGTTGAATGCCGCAGATGGCGCCGGTCTGCTGGTAGTCCTTCCATCCCGAGCCAGAGATGTAGCCGCGCACCACGCACTCCACCGGAAACATCTTCGCCCGTTTGACGAGCATGCTGCGGCCGGCCAGCTGGTTCAAGAAAGGCCGCAGTTCACTGGGAAATTCCGTGATATCCGCGGTGATCAGATGGTTCGGGACGATGGACTGCAGGAAGTCGAACCAGAAGAGAGAAAGCTGGGTGAGGATCTTGCCCTTGTCGGGAATGCCACTGCCCAGAACATGATCGAAGGCAGAGATGCGGTCGCTGGCGACGAAGAGGAGTTCATCGCTGGAGATGGCGTAAATGTCGCGTACCTTTCCACGGGCGGTGAGCGGAAGGTCGCCGAGGTCGGTTTGGAGAAGAGCTGTTGGCATCACGTTGACGGTACCACCTCTTTGAAATGGAAGACGGGTGAATGGTGCTTAGGGAAGCGGGAGAACCTTTTCGTGGTCTCCGGCTGCCTGTGGCGGCCAGGCAGGGCAGCGGCCCAGAACGGCTCTTCTCTCGGGCAAAGCTATGGCAGACGCTGCATTTGAGTTGCACTCATCATTATTGAAGGGGATAGTTTGGACTTTATGTCTAAGAAACGGGAAGATGGACGATCGGCGGTAGAAGAGAATGTCGACGCCTCCGTTGCCGCCTCCAATATTCGTCCACGGGTCGATCTCGTAAAAGAGATGATCCCCGATGGGCACGCGCCTGGGGGAGCCTGGATCGAAGAGATGAGTGAGAGGAATCATCACGCTTGCGGCAAACACCGGGATCAGCAGAATGATCGAACTTGGCACGGTGAGCCACCTTGGAGACAGACCGGCGAAGAATAATACGATTAGTTCATAACCGGCGATTGCCAGCCAATTAATGAGGACGTTCACGTGGTCCGAGGTGGTGGACCATTTGGTTGCAGAAAATATGGCCTGGAGGACAACGAAGACGATCGATAAGCGAATGAGGAACGACGCGAGTCGCGAAGGCAGGCGCGACCAGAAGATCCGCAGAAGAATCATTGCTGCTGTTAGCAGCGCGAGGGCGACAATCGTGATCGGTAAGTACATGCCTTTGTAGGTTAACCGTTTTCAAAGACTCACGTGCAACAGAGGAAAACAGCGGAGCAGATGCGAAAGGGGTTCTGGAGCTGCGAGAAAAAAACGCTGGAGCGAATGTAGATCGCTCCAGCTGCGCAAAGGGTCGTTGATTCCGGTCGTGGCTTCAGGCAACGGCGCGGCGATTGTCTGTGGAGTCGCGGCGGTTGAGGTTCACACTGACGATCTTCGAGACGCCCGGCTCCTGCATGGTGACGCCATAGATCACGTCGGCCTGGGCCATCGTGCGTTTGCTGTGGGTGATCACGACGAACTGTGTCGACGCGCTCATGTCGTGGATCAGCTTGGCGAAGCGGCCCACGTTGGTCTCGTCGAGCGGGGCATCGACTTCGTCCAGGATGCAGAAGGGAGCGGGCTGGAACTGGAAGATGCCGACCAGCAGGGAAAGGGCAGTGAGTGCCTTTTCTCCTCCGGAGAGCAGAAGGATGTTCTGCAGCTTTTTGCCCGGGGGCGATGCCACGATGTCGATACCGCTCTCGTTCGAGTTTTCCGCGTCGGTGAGCTTCATAAAGGCCTGGCCGCCGCCGAAGAGCTTGCTGAACGTCACGGAGAAGTTCTCGTTGATCACTTTGAAGGCCTCGTCGAACTTCATCCGCGATACATCGTCGATCTCCTTGATGGAGGCCTGGGTGTTTTCGATGGAGTCGAGAAGGTCTTTTCGTTGAGTTTCAAGGAAGCTGTGACGGGTGACGGTCTCGTTGTACTCCTCAAGAGCCATCATGTTCACAGGGCCCATCGCTTCCAGCTTCTGTTTCAGCGCGCGCGCCTCTTCCTCTTCAGTGTGCAGCGCCTCGCCTTCGATGCGCGCGATGGTGGCATCTTCGCGAAGAGTGATGGCTTCCGTGCCGAGATCGTTGAGGCAAGTGGCGTCGATGTGTTCGATGTCGGAGGCGAGCTTCGCGGCGCGTGCGGTGAGCGCTGCACGCGATTCTCGCAGTTCCTCGGTCTCATGACGTAGAGTGCGAAGGCGTTGGTCGAGTTCGGCCACGGCGGTGCGCAGCTCAGCGGCCTCGCTGGTGAGGCGTGCGGCTTCGGCCACCGACGTGGCGCGCAGCTCGGAGAGCTCCGTGTGCTGGACCGCGAGGGCGGCAGTCTCCTCTTCGCGGCGAAGCTTCTCGGCTCCGGCGGCGGCTAGTTGCTGGTCGAGTTGCTGGATGCGCTGGCTCTGTCCGTTGTAGATACGGTTCGTCTGCTCGAAGTTGGAGGCAGCGTTGCGGCGGCGCTCTTCGAGGCCGGCAAGTGCAGCCGATGCCGTGGCTGCGGCCTGCTGAAGTTCTTCCCGTCGAGCACGAAGCTGATCGAGCTGCTCCTGAAGGGCGACGAGGCTGGCTTCGAGGGTCGCACGCTCGTTCTCAAACGCCGCAGCCTCCTGCTGACGGCGAGAGATGAGGTCCGCCTTCTGGTTGCGGGCGTCGCGATTGCGTTCGCTGGTAAGCGCCCAGTCCTGCAGCCGCCGCTCGATGCGGGCAACCTCGGACTCCATCTGGCGAAGCGCCGCGCCAGAGTTGGCGGATTCGCGCTCGGCGTCTCTGCGCTCGTGGGTCTTGCCCTCCAGCGTGGCGTTGAGCGCGGCGATCTGGTGTTGTAGTTCAGCCGTGTGAAGGTCCGTCTGGGCCAGCTCCCGCTCGGCTTTCTCCGCCTTCTGCTGCACCTCGGCCAGTTCGCGCTTGAGAGCCAACGGACCCTGAGACCGAGCACGGCCACCGGTAACCGTGACGTTGTGGAACGTCTCGCCGGACGGAGAGAGGAAGAACGCCTGCGGGTTCGACAGGGCGAGCGAGCGTGCCGTGTAGGAGTCCGGCGCGACAAACCCCTCACGAAGCTTGGGCAGAATGACTTCAAGCGACTTGCCGAAGCCATCGAGAACGCGCACGCACTCTTTCAGCGGAACGACGCCTTCAATTCCTTCGATGCTGGTCTGGGCGGCGCTCTCCATGCCTGCGGCGAAGGCGAAGTTCGCCTGGGCATCGTTCGGATGTACAAGGAAGGTTGCGCGACCGCTGACATCCGTCTGGAGGAGATGCATGCCGGCGTCGGCGGCGTCCCAGGACTTCACCACGATGTAGTTCAGCTCGTCGCGCAGGAATTCGTCGACGACGCTCTCGTACTTGCCATCGACCTCGAGGAAGTCAGCCAGCGTTCCCACAGCGGCCATTCCGTTGGTGTTCTGCTTGTAGGTGTCGGTCTTGAAGATATTGCGAACCGTGTCGGTGGAGTAGCTGTGCTCCCTGATGAGCGCTTCAAGTGAGTTGCGACGTCCGTTGAGTGTCGCGACCTCGCCTCGAAGCTGGTCGCCCCGTCGCTTGCTCTGCGACTCTTCGCTGCGGCTTGCTTCAATCTGCATCCGAAGCTCGGCGATCTCGGCTTCGAGCCGCTTCAGGCGCTCGGTAACCGACTCGAAAGAGAGCGCAACCTGACCGCGTTGCAGCCCGAGCGTCTCCAGCTCCTGTTTTGCGATGTCGGACTCGGAGACGAGGCGCTCAGCTTCGCGTTCCAGACCTGCGAGCGCGGCCGCAGCCTGCGCCTCCTCATTGCGCGTCTGGCCGATACGCTGGATCAACTGCATCGACGCCCGGCGATTTTGCTCCGCCTGCTGTTCGGCTGCAGCCACTGCGCGAACGGCCTCCTGAGCCTGGGCCTGATGTGCCTGCGCGGCCTCTCGCGAGCCCGCGGACTCCGCCGTGGCGTTCTCGAGGAAGCTGCGATGCTGCTCCAACTCGCCGGCGAGGCTCGCCAGTTGCGCCTGAGCCTGCGCCAGGTCTTCGGTGCCCGTCGCAAGGCGATTGGTGAGCTCGGCGATTCGATCGGCGTTGGCAGCTGTGCGGGCAGTGATGCGCTCAAGCTCGACCGCGGATTGGTTAGCCTGCGTGTTAGCTTCGCGAATCTGCTGGTCGAGGGTGTAGCCCACGCGGATGCCTTCTGTGTGCTCTGTATCCATCGCTTCGACAGTCGCGGCCTGGGCGTCGATCTGGGTGGCTAGCGCCGCAATCTTTTCGGTGGTGGCTGTCTGCTCAACGTCGAGCTGCGACATGCGACTGGCGAGGACGACTCGGAGCCGCGTGCGCAGTTCATCGCGAAGCGCGCTATAGCGCTCTGCCTTGGAAGCCTGACGCTTTAGCGTTGTCATCTGCCGAGTGACTTCGTCGAAGATGTCGTTGACGCGCGAGAGGTTCAGGCGAGCTGCCTCAAGACGCAGTTCGGCGAGGCGCTTCTTGGTCTTGAAGCGGGTAATGCCGGCGGCCTCTTCGAGGATTGCCCTGCGATCGAGCGGCTTTGAGCTGAGAATCTGGCCGATGCGTTCCTGCCCGATGATGGCGTAGCTCTCGCCACCAAGGCCGGTGCCCATAAAGATGTCCTGAATGTCACGCAGCCGACAGATCTTGCCGTTGAGCAGATATTCGCTGTCGCCGGAGCGGAAGAGACGCCGGGTAATCGTGAGCTCGCCGGCGCGAACCGGTGCGCGGCCGAACTTGCGGCGGCGGATCTTAAGGACAACATTATTTGGGTTGGCAACCTCGGCTGCGGCGTCTCCTTCGGTCGGCGTCGCAACGATCTGGGGCCCGGTCTGGGATCCGGTCTGGGACCCCTTGGCCTCGCCTTCAATCAGGGTGCCTGGTTGGGCCTCGGCGATAGCCTCTTCGGTCTCCTCGGCGTTCTGCTGGCGGAGGCTGGTCTCGTCCCAGTCAGTAGGGATGTTTTCGTCGATGACGATCTCCGGTGCATCGAGGCCGGTGGCGTCGTAGACCTCGGGGTCAACCAGCGTCAGCGACACCTCCGCCATGCCAGTCGGCTTGCGGTCCCGGGTGCCGGCGAAGATGACGTCCTCCATCTTCACGCCGCGCAGGGATTTGGCCGACTGCTCGCCCAAAACCCAGGTAATCGCGTCCGAAATGTTGGACTTGCCGCATCCGTTCGGTCCTACGATGGCGGCGATGCCTTCGCCGGAGAGCTGGACCTCGGTGCGATCACAAAAGGACTTGAAGCCGAGTATCTGAACCTTCTTGAGCTTGAGCAAATGCGACCTCTGCGGGCGAAGCGTGGGGAGATTCTCGCCTGTCTGAATATGACTGGGTTAACTCTAGCCGCGTTCCAGCCCAGAATCAACGGGGACAACACTACTGGTTGTGGATAAGAAGTCCATAACACCATCAATGGGCAGAGATCGCAGGATTCCGCGGAGATCGAGCGTATTTCTGGGGCGAGTGTATCTGATTCTGAGCCTCCAATAGAGACATAACAGAATCTGCACAGGATCTTAACGCGCCATAGATGTTGAACCCGCTGGCGCAGGCGTAGGGTCGCCGGAGTAACAAAATGACGTTTCACCGAGGTGATCCATGTCCCACGAAACACAGTCCCACGAAGCACACAAGAAGGCAGCCGAGCACCATGAACATGCCGCCAAGGCACACCACGAAGCAGCCGAGCACCATGCCAATGGCGACCACGAAGCCGCGCATGAGCATTCCGCGAAGGCCCACGAGCACTCCTCCCACGCGCATACTCACTCAACCGCCGCGCATGAGAGCTCAACCGCGCACAAGTAGCCGGCGGCTTCCCAGACGCCCTGACCGACGAGAATCGGACAGGGCGTTTGTGCAGACGAGCGTCTTTTGAAGTAGAACTTAGGTACAAGCTTGCGTTTTTAGCAACGGCGTTTCTATAATCCGCATCATCATCCCGAGATGCCACGAACACTTCAACCGCTCGGCCGAAGGGTCGGGCACGGCGAAACTCTAGTCCGATGCTCTATGATCAGGCGTGTGCTTCGTCTTAGTACAAGTGACCCCGGAAGCATCGGTGACACATTTGAAAGAGAAGATTAACTGAGGAGTGTGGAATGAAGAAGGTAGTCGTTGCGTCTCTCCTGGCCGTTGCTGGCATGGCAAGTATGGTGGGTTCTGCCGTAGCTCAAACCCAGGTCAATCTCGGTTCCAACGCGCAGGCCACAAGCGGCGGCGTCCAGATGTCTCCGGCGGAATATAACGCTTACAACAGCGCAATTACCCAGGCAACTCCGCAGACCAAGGCCCCGGCCTTGGAGGCGTATCTCGCCGCCTATCCGCAATCGGCGGTAAAAGGTGCCGTCTTGGAGCAGCTGATGTTGGCCTACGCTGCGTTTGACCCCGCGAAGGCGCTCGACGCGGCTGACCGTCTGATGCAGGTCGATCCGAACAACCTGCGCGGTCTAACTTTTGAGACCTACTTCCGCCTCGCGGGAGCGGACTCGGTAACCGATCCCAGCGCCAAGCAGGCTGCGCTGGATAAGGCGGCCGACTACGCCAAGAAGGGGCTGGCCGCGACCAAGCCGGCGGACATGAGCGATACGGATTTCGCCACACTTCAGAGCCAGGCAAAGCCCGTCTTCTACCGCGCCATCGCAACCGCCGCGCTAAACAAGAAGGATGGGGCGACCGCGGTGACCAACTTCAAACTGGGTCTGGCGAGTGTCCCTGTGGCGGACACGACCAAGCCTGGCCCGCTACTGCAGGACACTTACGAACTTGGTCAGGCCTACTATCAGTCGACCCCGCCTGACTACGTTAACTGCACCTGGTACGCCTCCCGCGCCGCGGCCTTTGCGCCGGAGCCCTACAAGAGCCAGATGCTTCCGCTGGCGAAGTTCTGCTACAAGAAGTACCACGGCGCCGATGACGGTTATGACGCGGTAACGGCTGCTGTGCAGACTAATCTCGATCCTCCGGCCGGCTTCACCATTAAGCCTGCGCCGTCGCCCCAGGACATCGTGAAGAATGTGATTGCGACGACGCCTGATCTGTCGACCCTGGCGGTCAGCGACAAGGAGTTCATCCTGCAGAATGGAAGTCCAGAAGATGCCGCGAAGGTCTGGGACACGATCAAGGGCAAGTCAGTCCAGTTCCCCGATGCGACAGTGATATCGGTCTCCGATACCGCTTTGACGGTTGCGGTCTCCGACGATGCGGTTCAGTCGAAGACAGCGGACTTTACCTTCCAGCTGGCCGCTCCGTTGAAGACACCGCCTACGGTGGGAGCCAAGGTCGCCGTGTCCGGCACGTACGCTTCGTTCACGCCTAGCCCGATCATGATCACGATGAGCGATGGCGCGATTGTGGAGCCGAAGAAGACGCCTGCCAAACCCCCTGTGCATCACACGGCTCCGCATAAGTAGAAAGATGTTGAATACGGAAAGAGGCAGCCTTCGCCGGCTGCCTCTTTTGCTTTAAGCGGCTGGCTGTTTAGCTTGTGAGCCAGGCGAGTGCGTTGGAGAGGAATCGTTGCTGGAGTACAGGATGAAGCTCCGGGACGCGATGGTAGAGGATCTTTGTGGCCCCTAATTTGGCGATGAAGGTACCGGCGCCGATTTTGCGGTCATGGTCGCGAGAGTAGGCGGCGATGATCTCAACGTCCGCTCCGTTGGGATGCTTTTCAATGAGGAGTCCGTTCGCCTGGCGTCCCTTCGTCTGATAGTGGATTCCCATGACCTGGTTGACCGGCATGCCCGCGTACACCGGGTGCTCGCGGACGAAGTACCAGTTGCCCATCCATGGTGCGCGGTAGTCTCCGACTGTGCCGTTGTAAGTAAAGGCCCCGGCGGCGGCGAGCTGTTTTGCGACGCCGTCTGACAGCGTGTCGGCCTGCGGAATCGCGAGCAGCGGAGTACCCGCGCGGACAGCTTCCAGGATGGCGGCGTCGATTTGGCCGAGCTGCGTGATGGTCTGGACGGCTCCGGTTTCGTGGCCGGGTTGGTTTTCGAGACCCGTGGTGTCGCCGGAGTTCTGAGTTGCCGAGGCATGAGCCGTGAGGCCGGACGAGACGATGACGTCGTACTTCTTGGCAGCCGTAAAGTCTTCAACGCTGATGCCGAGCCTGGGATCGAGGTCGACAAGCTGTTTGCGAAGCGCGGGCGTGACGCCGGATACGGCGATGCTGATCATGCGGGCTCGTTTGTAGGCAGGGGGCTCGGTGACCCAGATCTCTTTGGTCTGCGTGGACAGCGGCGCAGTCGAGAGAGAAAATTTGAAACGGTACAGGCCCTCTTCGTTGAGCGGCAGTGTTTGGAAGGACTCCTTGAGAAGGTAGCTGAACTGGTCTTTGACTGCGGTGGGAGCAGGGAATTCGCCAAGCTTGAGAAGTTTTCCGGATGGTGTGACTGCCGTGAAAGTGAGCGTGCCGGTGGCGGGATGCGGCGTGTCATTGAGAAGGTAGAGGTCGAAGACCGCCGCCTCGCCCCTCGCCACGTTGGCGCTGCGCTGTTTAGCCACAGGGCGGACAGGCGTGAGAGCACCGCGAGATCGGCCCTGGATCCGATTTGAAGTTCCGCAGGTTGTCGACAATGCCGGAGTGGTTCTCAATCGCAGTCGTCTCCCACCCCGAGATCACGGCGAAGTCCAGCTCATCGGAGATGCGCGCGTTCTCGAGGTAGTTCTGCCAGGTGTCGTAGCACTTCTTCCCCAGCGCGAGCCAGAGATGCTCTGTAGCAGGGAAGGCCTTGCGAAATCCCCAGCGGTCGAGGAACTTGTCGTACGCGGCGAGGATCTCTTTGTGATCCGTAAGGTCGTAGCTGTTGCCGCCGTACATCAGATACGTCTCGGTGATCTGATGAATCATCAGCGAATGGTTATCGGGCGTAGCGCAGCCCTCCATCTCGCCGAACTCGGTGAGGACGTTTTTGAAGGGCGCTTTGTAGGTGAAGTCAGTCGGCGATTTGTAGAACTCGTCGTACCATTGGTCGCCTGCGCCCTGATGTTGATTCCACCAGTCGCCCCATTCTTCTTGATCGCTGCGATGGAGCTTGTCATTCCACGGCTCGAACCACGCCTGCGCAGCCTTGCGCGGCGGAGCGACAAAGCCATCGTTCAACACAATGCAGCGGCTCGGGTCTTCGGCGCGCATCGCTTCGAGGATCGCGATGGTGTCGGGGTTTTTGAGATCAGCGCCGATCTCGTTTTGCAGGCAGTAGATGATCACGCTGGGGTGCGAGCGGTAGGCTTTTACCATCTCCACGCATTTGACGAACATGAAGCGCTGGGCAAATTTGTCAGCCGCGTCGGTGGGCTTCTCCATAACGACGGAGTTGGCGCTGGCTGCGGTGTTGGCGGGAAGTTTGCCGATGGCCATCTTGCCGGCGCCGGGTTCCATGTAGCGGAGGAGGCCGAGACGGTCGTGGGCGCGGAGGACCTCTTCCTTGGCAAGGTTGCGGTGGAAGTTGAGGCAGTTGAGATTTAATTTCTTGGCTTGGGTGACTTCTTTTTCCGCTAGCTCGGGGGTGGGGAAGAGGCCGTTGAGTCCCCAGAAGCCCCAGGAGATGCAGCTGTAGAGTTTGATGCGACGGTTGTTGAGGCGGAAGACGGCGTTGGTGCCGATGCCGGCGGGGGCGAAGGAGCGGAAGCCGAAGGCGATGGTGCGTGTGTCATCTAATCCATTACTCGAGTCAGTTCGATATGAAAGTCGAAGGTGATGCAGCTTCGGTGTTTCAAGGTCCCAAAGTTGCGCTAATGGAAGCTCTAACGTCAGGGTGTGGTCGGATCTCTGCATCCTCTACCTCGACTTTGCTTTCTCTTACTTTTGCAGGTACTACTTTTCCGGTCGTCGGATCGATGACTTCAGTCGTCAGGAAAGATTTAGATAGTCGAATCCATTGCACTGATGTGGCCAGCCTCGAGGGGTGTCAGGACGCTAGCATGGACTTCAATGGTGCGGTTTTCAAGTCGATTGAAAACCCAGGCGTCAACGATTCGGGCGGCATCCTTTCCTACTGCACTGATCGTCATGCCGCGATCCAGCCCCGCAAAGCCATGCGACCGGTACAGTTTCACCGCTCCCCACTGGGCGTTGAGGCCGTCGACCCAGTCGTAGCGGCCGAAGGGGTTGGTGAGGCGGATGGCGATGAGGTTCAGGCCGCCGGGGTCTGCGGCGTGGGTGAGGTCGCACTCGAAGGGGAGTTCCTCCATGATGGAGTAGCCGACGAGTTTTTTGTTGAGGAAGACCTCCGCGCGGAGGCGGGCGCCGCGGATGTGGAGGAAGATCCGCTTGCCTTTCCATTCAGCGGGAATGTGGATTTGCTTGCCCCACCAGGAGACGCCGAGATAGGCTCCGTTCTGCGGGATGGGGTCTTCGGCGGCGTAGCGGTATTCGTCAGAGGTGTAGGGGCGCGGAGCCTTGTTTTCACCAGCTCCGAATTGGCCCCAGTGGTGTTGCTCGACTGTGGTGGGGAGGGTGACGTTGATGCCGGTGAGGTGATCGAGCAACTGCCAGCCGCCGGTAGGCTCGTTGACTGGCAGCGGAGCGCCTTTGCCAAAAAGCACGCCCTTCTCGTCGCGTGTAATGTCCTCGGGGAGGAAGAGAGGGTCGTTCTTCCACTCGGCTTTTTCGTCGATCCACAAACGCCAGTCATCGTCAGGGATCAGGATGCCGTTTTCCGGATAGGGCAAAGCGCTCTGCGGGGCCACTTGCGAAGGCAGGGACTTTAGTGACGTGGAGACAGTAGCGGCGGTCGCGGCTTGCAGAAATTTGCGGCGGGATAGTCTGCGCATAACGGTTCGGCCAGTTTAGCGCAGATAAAAACGGTCAGGTTCGCGAACCATTAAGTACAACACCTGACCACGATGGGGAGTGTACCTGGCGCTCGGCGTTCTGCATCATGAGGGATGGAAAAAACGCGGGAGTTCTGGCTTCGAATATGTGTGATCGGCTATGCGCTGCTGCTGACCTCGGCGGTGGCGGCCTTCAGCCAGCAGCCGGGAAACCAGCAGCCGGGAACTGTACGAGGCAATACCAGAGACGCTGCAGGGCAGCCGTTGCCGAACGCCGTGGTCCGCCTGATCACCGATCTGAGTCTGACGCCGGGTCTGACGCCCGGATCAACGCGAACCTGGCGCTATATGGCGATCTCCGATTCGTTAGGCAACTACAATCTCGATGGAGTCAAGCCGGGAAACTACGTCGTTATGCTCTTCATTGACGGCAAAGCCGCAAACGTACTGCAGAGCGTCACGCTTCATCCAGGCGAATCCACAGCCTTGAACATCGCCCTGGTAGCCGATGATCGAAAGCTCGGAGTGCGATAGCCTCAGGACTCATTCGCCCAGCATGATGCGCTGTATGTGATGTGCGCGGCCAGTAGCCCCGTCGCAGGAGATCAGAGCGGCGCACATCTTCGGATTTCCCTTTGCCGGTTCGAACTTGCCCGGCATGCCGGTAAGAAACCGCGCCAGAACCAGCTCCTTCTCCACCCCAATCACAGAATCGTACGGGCCGGACATCCCAACATCGGTCTGATACGCAGTCCCGCCGGGCAGCACCCGTTCATCGGCGGTAGGAATGTGAGTGTGGGTGCCGATCACAGCGGTGATGCGGCCATCAAGATACCAACCGAGCGCAACCTTTTCTGAAGTAGCTTCTCCATGGAGATCGAGCAGAACCACCTTGGCTTTGATCTTACCCAGCAGTTCGTCCGCCTTGCGAAAGGGGTCGTCGCAACTGGACATGAAGACGCGGCACTGCAGATTCATCACGGCGTAGGGCTGGCCATTGCCTAGCTCGCCCTCGTAGACGCCGAAGCCGGGAGTGCCGACCGCATAATTGGCAGGGCGCAGCACGCGGCGCCCGCGCACATGCGAATCGGCGGGGACGGTCATGTACTCGAAGATCTCTTTCTTGTCCCAGATGTGATTGCCCGTCGTAATGACGTGGGCGCCGAGATCGAAGAGTTCTTCCGCGATCGAAGGTGTAATGCCGAAGCCTCCGGCAGCGTTTTCGCCATTGATGATAAGGAGATCGACGGCATTGGTTTCAAGGACGTGGGGCAGATGTTCGCGGACGATGTGGCGGCCGGCGGAGCCAAAGACATCGCCGACAAAGAGGATATTCACTGGAAAAGTTTACACGGGCGCGGTAAAAACTCCCGCTGATCCACGATCCCGTGGAAAGATCGCGTGGAAAAGAATCCCAGAGGGCCGCGGCATCGGTCTCCGGGTGTGGTAGCTTTTTCTCCATGGCACAGAGTGGGCGGTTTCAACTGAGCGTGCGGGTATTGGCGGTCCTGGCGAGCGAGCCGGATGCGATGCACACGTCGTCGGCGATTGCGGAGGTGTTGAAGGAGAGCGCCGTGATGGTGCGCAGAAGTTTTCTGCTGTTGCATGAAGCCGGCTTGATTGTGCAGCGGAAGGGACCTCACGGCGGCGCGAAGTTGAAGCTTCCAGCGAAGCAGATCGGGCTCGGCGATGTCTTCGAGGCGACGGCGGGTGACTGGTTGAGCGTCGACGACAAAGCCGTCAGCGCCTGGATGAAAAAGGTTCGTGCGGATGCGGTCGCTGCCATGAACGAGCATTCGCTTGCCGGTGTCGTAAAGCGGATGAAGAAGGCGAAGTAAACCGGCTCCCCCAAAATCCCGAAACCTTAGTTGCTACAGATGCAGAAAACCCCGAAATTTCTCAGGGTTTGGCTCTGTGTGCGTTCCCCCGCGTTCTTGCAATCCGACCGCCGCGTGAGACAAGCGATATGCAAAAGCTTTCAAGTGTACCTGTGCAGGCACTCCAAGGGAATCGTTGTAGTTAGCTCTTTCGGGGTATTGCATTATGTACTTCCCACATGCAAGATGATGCACGTAGGATTGTCTCGAATTTTCAATGTCTTACCACGATTCACAGGATGACTGGGACGACCATAACGACAAAAACGCGGAAAGAAGTCCAGGAGCCTCCCCCCTTCTATGCCTGCCGATAAAGCTCAAACTCCCCAACTCCATACAGTGACTGCGCTGGTTGGAGCCGGCGCACTATGCCTTTTCTCCTCTCTGCTGGGTTGCAGCATGGGACAATCTTCCGCGAACCCTTCCTCGCCGGTGACTACCTTGGCGGCGAGGCAGGTTCAGGGCCATGTACACGGCGGCCAGCAAGCCGTCTCCGGAGCAACCATACAGCTTTACGCCGCAGGCACACCAACCGGGAGCGGCGGCGGATATGGTGTCGGAGCCGCCCCGCTGATTCCGACGGGGAGCTACTCTCCCGGCGGCCAGCCCGGATGCACGGGAGGCAACTGCACGACGCTGCCGCAGACCGACGCCAATGGGAACTTCTCCATCACCGGCGACTACACCTGTCCGGCGAACGTCAGCCAGATTTATATGGTCGCGTCGGGCGGAAACCCAGGACTCGGTGGTACGGTCAACAACACCAATCTCGCACTGATGGCGGCGCTCGGTCCCTGTCCTGCGAATGGAAATCTGTCAGGTTCGGTGCCCTTTATAAACCTCGATGAGGTGACCACGGTTGCCGGCGTGTGGGCGCTGCAGCAGTTCATGGCTGCTCCATCGTCCGGCAACGCCCTCGCACCGGCAATTGGGGCGCCCGGCACAAGCTATTCCAACAGTCTCTCCAGTCCGACCTCGGTGCAGAGCGCCGTCATCGGACTGAAGAACGCATTTACTACGGCCAAAGTCCTGGCCGATGTGTCAACCGGTCTGTCTCCCAACACCAACTACGCTTACGCGACCCCAGAGAGCGCGAAGATTAACACCTTCGCTGACATCCTGGCCTATTGCGTCAACAGCGATCCATCCTCGACCTCCAACTGTGGCAACCTGCTTGCGGCGGCAACGCCCAATGGTTCTCCTACCGCGATGGACACCATCCAGGCCGCGTGGTACATGGCGCAAAATCCGTCGACCAACTATGCGAATCTCTATGCCTTCGTCGGCGGCGTCGGAGCGCCCTTTCAGCCGACGGTGGGAGCGCCCACCACTTCCGCACCTGGAGACTTCACCATCGCCATCAGCTACGCACCGACATACAGCAATGGCGGGAACGCAACGTTTGGTCTCGCTGCGCCGTTCGGGGTCGCTATCGATGCTTACGGCAACGCCTGGTTCTCGAACAACGGAGGCGTCGCCAACAGTGCATTTGCAAGCGGAGTGGAACTCGGCGCGGACGGAAGCGTGATCACCCAGCCGGTCGCCAACTTCACCGTCTGTTCCAGTCCAACCTGCGGCGCGCATGCCCTCTTTACGACGACACCTTCCCTTGGGCCGCACAGTTTTAATTCCCCCAAGATGCTTGCTATTGACCTCGCGAATAATGCATGGATTACCAACAGTAACGATACGATTGCAACCGCCGCAGTCCCCAGCGCCGGTGTGGTTGCGGCTCTGAACGGTTCAACGTCCACAGGCCTCGCAGGCAATGGAGGTGGATCCGGCGCAATCGGCTACTACGTAAACAACACACCCATCGGCATCGCAATCGATGGAAGCAATCACGTCTTCGTTTCAAGCGGAACCACCAATCCCGTGAGTGCGACCGTCCTTCTCGGAGCAAGATCGGTAGCCAGGCTTTCGGCCACGGGCGGAACAGGCTTCGTCTTTTCTAATCAGACGTCCGCTACCCCTCCCAACTCCACTCCCGGGGGACAGGCCCTGCTCGCCGTCGACGCCAACAGCAGTGTTGGCTCAGGAGGCATGGTCTGGGCGCTGAACTTCGACGCCTGCAAGGTGCAGGGCAACTACCAGGCGACCATCACGCCCTGGGGGACCATCAATGAGTTCATGGCCACTGACCTCTCATCGCCCTCCGGCTCCGAGGCTGTCAGCAGCTACGCGGCGGCTTCCGTTGGCGCCGGCAGCTCCACCAACTGCGGAACCTCCGGCATTACGGTCGGCCAGGTCCTTACCGCAGGCATGGCAAATCCATTCGGCATCGCAATCGACCACCACAACGGGGCCTTTATCTCGGACACACTGACGTCAAGCGTAGGGTTTGATGGACTCACGTACATCACCGCGCCGACCGGATCCTCCGGCGTAGCTCCAAGTTCCTTCAGCGTCGTCGACGGCAGTGCCGGCAGTTCAACTCTTGCACCAACCGCCGGAACCACCCTGCAAAGGGCCGCAGGCGTCGCGGTCGATGGCAACGGCAGAGCATGGATCGTCAATCAGGCCACGAACTCCATCGTCGAAGCAGCCTTCTCAGCCGGTACGTTCACCTTCTACACTCCGGGCGCCGGCGGCGCTGGCGGCGTAGGCTTCCAGCATCCCATCTCCGCAACCGGCACCGCGAATGATGTCGGGGTTGCTATCGATCCCTCAGGCAATGTCTGGGTCTCAAGCACCAGCACCTCGGCGACCTACACCAATCAACTCGGCGCTTCGACCAAGGCCGCCAACTCCACAACGGTCATCGTTGGCGCGGCGGCCCCCGTGGTCACGCCGCTATCTCTCGCAATCGCGAACAACGTCCTCGGAGCGAAACCTTAACTCAAAGAGCCGCCGGATCACAAACCGCCGGCGCATCTTTCATTCTCGGGCGTCCTAAGGCTTCGCCCGCATCTTTCGCAGAAGCGCATCCGCGGTTGGTTCCGTGTTGAGCACATCGGCGGCCGTCAGCCACGCGCGGCGCAGCTGCGTAATCCCATAGCGCATCTGGTCCAGCTCATCGGTCGAATGCGCGTCAGTGTCGACGACAATTCTGCAGCCATGCTGCTTCGCCAGTCGAAGATTCAAGTCGTTTAAGTCCGAGCGGGCGGGGCTGGCATTGTGTTCCACGGCCACGCCCAGTTCCGCAGCGCGCTCCAAAATCGCGTCGATGTTGATCGCGTAGGCTTCGCGGTTTAGCACCTTGCGCCCCGTCGGGTGGCCAAGAATCCGCACATGGGGATTCTCCATAGCCCGCAGGACCCGCGCCGTCATCTCCTCCATCGGCTGTGCGAAGTGCGAGTGAACGCTCGCCACTACGATATCCATCTGAGCCAGCGTCGAGTCATCCAGGTCCAGCGAACCATCGGCAAGTATGTCAACCTCGATCCCAGCCAGGACGCGAATCTTCCCCTCCATCTCGGCGTCGACTTTGCGAATCCGCTTGATGTGCTCACGCGCCCGGGCATCGTCCATCCCATTCGTCATCGCCAGATTTTTGCTGTGGTCCGTGATCGCAATGTAGGCGAGTCCGCGCGCCAGCGCAGCGTCGGCCATCTGGCGAATCGTATCCCGGCCATCGGTCGCGTCCGTATGCATATGCAGATCACCGCGTATATCGACCAGCGTAATCAAGTGTGGCAGCGTGTGGGAAGCAGCGGCCTCCAGTTCGCCGCCGTTCTCCCGCAACTCCGGAGGAATGTAATCGAGATCCAGAGCGTTGTAGATCTCTGCCTCGGAAGCCGCAGCAATGATGACGTTGTCTTCCACCCGCAGCAACGCATACTCATTCAACGTGAGACCGCGTTTGATCGCGCGTTGTCGAAGAGCGACATTGTGCATCTTGGATCCTGTGAAGTACTGCAGCGCCGCTCCGTACCCGCTTCGCGGCAGCAGCCGAACATCAACCTGAAGGTTATTGCGCAGCGTGAAACTCACTTTGTTCTGGCCTTTGGCGAGCAGCTTTTCGATCAGCGGCAGCCCGGCGACATAGTCCACCGCAGCGCTCACCACATCGGGTTCGCATGCGGGACCGGTGACCAGCAGGTCGAGATCACCTACCGTCTCGCGCCCCCGGCGAAGTGAGCCCGCCGCGGTAATCTCATCGATCCCAGGAAACTCGCGAATCAAGTTGCTGATGACATCGGCGTGGTATTGCGCTTTATCAATGCGGAAGCGGCTCGAGTTTTTTCGGTGGTCCTCGATGCCCTTCAAAAGCTTGGTGACAAACTTCTCACCCATCCGAGGCAGCTTAGTTAGGTGGCCGGCCTTTGCCGCGGCTTCGAGCGAGTCGATATCGCACACCTGGCAAGCGGACCATACGAGCGCTACCGTCTTCGGTCCCATCCCTGGCAGCCGCAGCAACTCCAGCATCGTGGGCTTGTACTTCTGCAGAAGCTCTTCGCGCAACGGCATCGTGCCGGTCGAAAGCAGCGCCTGGATATTGGCGACCATTCCTTTCCCGATACCGGCTATTGCGAGCAGTTGTTTGGGATCCTCAGCAATCGTCGCCAGCTGCGTCGTCTGTTGCTCTACAGCTTCGGCTGCGCGACGGTAGGATCGGATGCGGAACGGATCGGCGCCGTCAATCTCGAGCAGGGCAGCTGTTTCATCGAGCAGGCGGGCGATCGAGATATTGTCCATGAGTGCGCAATCAGAGTCCGCAGGGCTCTGCGGTCACTGAGCCAGTATGCAACAGACATGGAAGCGACTCAAGGCAGAGGGAGGCAGGTGAAAAGGGACGCGGGTGGGAGACTCCGCGCCAAATCTAAAGGAGAATTACTGACTTGCCTGCTGACTCACCTCTTTTAGGCGACATACCTGATCGGCCTGGGGGCCCTTTGTCCCCTGGATGATGTCAAACTCGACTTCATCACCCTCTTTCAGGCTCTTATACCCCTCACGTTGGATGGAACTATAGTGAACGAAGACATCGGCCCCGCCCTCGCGGCCGAGGAATCCGTAGCCTTTTGCGTTGTTGAACCACTTTACGGTACCCCTATATTGTGCCAATGGAGCGACTCCCTTGTTTCGTGTCTGAGCAAATCGAACGCCGGAAGTAAATGCGCTGCAACGGTAACGACGCTCAACAGACTGTGACGCAAAACACAATGAGGGAGTTTTCTGGAGATCGGGCGTCCGGTCTCTTTTTTCAAATAACCGGTCTTTTTGGTTACCTGCGTGCTCAGTATTCCAGCCGACACTATCCCACCCGCATTTATGACACAGCAATGTCGGCCTGATGAGTTTCCAAAGACCATGTCATGGGGTAAATCCTAAAAACGACCCGCCCGGCGGGCAGCGTCGTAAAGCAGCAGGCCGACGAGAGTCTTTCCGTCGTGGATCTTCTTTGCTGAAACCAGCGCCAGCGCTTCGGAAAGAGTCAGGCGCAGCACTTCGATCTGCTCGTCGGGTTCCGGCTTGGCAAGCCCAGCGCTTACATCGCGTGCCAGATAGATCTGCATCCATTCGCCCAGAAAACCTGGGCTGGCAAAGTACTTGGTCAGCACGGTCCAGCGCTTGGCGCGATAACCGGTCTCTTCTATCAACTCGCGCTTGGCCGCCGCCAGTGGCGCTTCTTTCGGTTCAACCCGGCCGGCCGGCAGTTCGAGCAGAAACCTCCCCGCTGCGTGACGATACTGTCGTTCAAAGATGACGTCTGGGTCGCGCGGATTCTTCGACTCATCCACCGCTAGGATGACCACCGACCCGTTGTGGCGAATCACATCCAGAGTATTGATGTACCCGCCCGGCTCCTCCACCGTATCGCTCACGACGGAGAAAACCCTGCCCTTATAGGCCAGTTTGGACGAGATCAGGCGCGGCTTGTGGCCGTGATTCTTCTTTTCGGTCGCTGCAGGGGCGCTCGGTGTCTTTATTTGGGGAGCCATAGGGCTAAATTATCATCCTGCATCTAGACTTAGGTGACGGGCATCCAACGGGATGCCTGCAAAAAGCGAAATCGTTGGATGCTTCCGCAGCGCACTCCGACGCTGCGTTGAACGATGAGGCTATGGTGTGTAAAAGGTTTGGTCTGTCATGAGTGCTGAATGTTTTCCCATCACGGTGTTGCCGCATGTGTCGCAGCTCTATCGCGACTACCTTGCAATGGCCGATAGCGCCTCCGATGCGGCGGTGCGTCGCTGGTACGGGGCAGAGCCCTTTGCTGGCAGATGGTTAGGAAAGCCTGTTCAAGTAAAGCATCCAGAAGCTCTGGCCGATCTCCTCGAAGCCCAGGCGGTGGACTTTCGCGCGAGCGACGCAGCGAAGGCAAATATCGCAAAGCTCAGAACCGGTGCCAGAGCCGTGGTGACCGGGCAGCAGGTTGTCCTGTTTGGCGGCCCGTTACTTACGATCTTGAAAGCCGCTACCGCAGTGGCCCGTGCCAGGGAGGCAACGTCGGCAACCGGCTTAGACCACGTTCCGGTCTTCTGGCTCGCCACCGAAGATCATGATCTCGAAGAGGTCGATCAGGTCTCATTTCTGACCAAGGCTTCGGTCGAGACCTTGAGGCTTGGTTTGAAAATGGCACACGCGGTCCCTGTCGGCGGCGTAGTGCCGGGGCCGGAGTTGGAAGCCGTGCTGGAACGAGCGAGCGAACTCCTGGAGTACGCCCCCGTGAGTGACTGGCTGCAGGAGTGTTACGCGCCAGCAGCTGGCTCCCGGCCCGCCGATGGCTCCCAACCCGAAGCTGGCTCCCGACCAACGTTGGCCCTGGCGTTTGGACGGCTTATGGCGAAGATCTTTGCCGCAGAAGGTCTTGTCGTCATGGACGCAGCCTCTCGTGGATTTCATGCGCTGGGGGCAAGCACACTGCGCTACGCGATCGAGCACGCTGCTGATTTGCAGCAGGCCTTGATCGCCCGCAGCCAGGAGTTGGTCAAGGCTGGCTACCATGCGCAGGTGCTCGTGGCCGACAGTGGCTCGATGCTGTTTCTGTTGGATGAAGCGACCGGCGAACGCCTGGCCTTGCGGCGAACCGGTCCTGACAATGCTCAGTGGAAGGCCGGTGGACGCACCTTTTCTACCGCGGAGCTTATTGCAATCCTCGACGCAGCGCCCGAGCGAATCAGTCCCAACGCCCTTCTGCGACCGGTCTTTCAGGACACGGTGTTGCCCACAGCGGCCTATATCGGCGGCCCTGCCGAGATCGCCTACTTCGCACAGAGCGCGGTCGTCTATGAAGCCATTCTGGGACGCCTGACGCCTGTGCTTCCCCGGCTCAGCGCAACGTTGCTGGAACCCGCCATCGCAGCCGTCATGGACAAGCACGAGGTGCAACTCCCCGATGCGATGACATCGGCGGAAGCACTGGCGCAGCGCCTTGGCGCGCGTGCCATGCCGATCGAAGCCAAGCGGAAGCTGGCCGCCGTCGGGAACGCGATGGAGACCGAACTCGCCGCGTTGACGGACTATCTCGCCGGCATGGACGCGACGCTCGGACGCTCGGCCGGCGTATCAGGCTCGAAGATGCGGTATCAGATGAACCGCCTCCGCCGAATGGCCGCTACCTTTGAGCTTCAGAAACAAGCCAGCCTGCGCAAACACGCCGACGCGATCACACTCAACGTATTTCCGGATGGGCATCCGCAGGAACGAGTCGTCGCCGGCATCTGGTTCATGGCGAAGTATGGTGAAGGCCTTGTCGAGCGGCTGGTGGGCGTGGCCGGAAACCAGTGCCCGGGGCACGTAGTCGTGCGCCTGTAAGATCTCCATCAAAACCGCTGAACAGTTCTAGAATAGGCGGGTGAGGTGTGTTCCATGGGATTGAGCGACCAGCCGTTTGAAGTGATGTGTCCGGACTGCGGTGCCATGCTGAAGGTCGATCCGGTGACGCGATCGATCATTGCGCACAAGTCCGCTCCGAAGAAGAAGATGTTTGAGGATTTCGGCGAAGCAGCCAAAGCTTTGCGCGAGGCCGACGCCCGGCGCGACTCGATCTTCCAGCAAAGCGTCGACGCCCAGAAGAACAAGGACGACGTCATGGCCAAGAAGTTCGCCGAGGCCGTAAAGAAAGCGAAGGAGACCCCGCTGACCGATCGGCCACTCCGCGACTTCGATCTGGACTAGATCTGGACTCGGACACCGATCCACCAGCGCAAAAATAAAGTTTAAAAATGTGGCGTGTTTTTAGCTTGCGAAAAACGACCATCAATTCACCACGATTTACCACGCATCCACCACAAATTCACCACAAAAACACCACGTTTTGCGCACCATTTTTCTCAAAACCCCCAGCAAAAACGCCCTTCCACCACGCCAGAAAAAACATAACAAAACTCTCAGCTTCGCCTCGCGCCGGTAAGAACCCTCAGCCGCCTTATCCCTGTAAACTGAAGAAATGCCACCGATCTTAAATGCGCAGGGGTTGACCAAGTCCTTCGGCGCAACTGCTTTGTTTCGAGAGATTTCCTTCACCGTCTCCGACGGCGACCGCATCGGCCTTATTGGCCCGAACGGTGCGGGAAAAAGCACCCTGCTGAAAGTCCTTGCTGGCGATGAAGACGCCGATGCCGGCGACGTTGCGGTACGCAAGCGCGCCCGCGTCGGCTATGTCACTCAAGAATCAAGCTTTGCGCCCGGCACGACCGTTCGCGGAGTACTCGAAGCCGCGCTCGTACGCGCCAAAGTCTCCGAAGCCGAGCACGAAGGCCGTCTGCGCGAAACCTCAGGAAGAACAGGCTTTCCCGACCTCTCCGCAGAAGCCGCAACCCTCTCTGGCGGCTGGCGCAAGCGCCTGGCAATCGCCGAAGCCATCGTGACCCACCCCGACGTTCTGCTGCTGGACGAACCCACAAACCACCTGGATTTAGCGGGGATTTCGTGGCTGGAGGAGTTGTTGAATGAGGGTAGTTTTGCTTGCGTGCTTGTTAGCCACGATCGTTATTTTCTTGAGAATGTTGCGACAGAAATAGTCGAACTGAACCGCGTCTATGCGGATGGTTTGTTGCGAGTGAAAGGCAGCTATTCGAAGTTCCTCGAGGGGAAACAGCTTTACATGGAAGCCCAGTCGAAGCTGCAGGATGCGCTGAAGAATCGCGTAAAGATTGAGGTGGACTGGCTGCGGCGCGGGCCCAAGGCGCGAAGCACAAAGGCGAAGGCGCGGATCGACAACGCCCAGGAACTGATCGGTCAGTTGAAGGAGGTCAACTCACGAGTGCAGACGTCGAGCGCGGGAATCGATTTCTCCGCGACAGACCGCCAGACGAAGCGGCTTATGGAACTCGAGAACGTGTCGGTTGTGCTGGGCGAACGGAAGATCGTCGAGGGGCTGAATTTTCTCATCACCTCCGGCATGCGCGTCGGACTCGTCGGACCGAATGGAAGCGGAAAGACGACCCTGCTGCGGTTGTTGACCGGCGAGTTGGAGCCAACAGCGGGAACGATTAAACGAGCGGCGGCATTGAAGATTGTCTACTTCAGCCAGATGCGCGAACTGGAAGAAGGCGTGACTTTGCGACGTGCGCTGGCTCCCGATTCTGACTCGGTTGTTTACCAGGGCAGGGTGGTGCATGTTGCGAGTTACGCGACGAAGTTTTTGTTTACGAGCGAACAGCTGAATCAACCGGTGGAGAGGCTGAGCGGAGGTGAGCGGGCGCGGGTACTGATTGCGAAGTTAATGCTCGAACCTGCGGATTTGCTGCTGCTCGACGAGCCTACGAACGATCTGGACATTGCGACGCTGGAGATACTGGAGGACAGCTTGTTGGAGTACTCGGGCGCGCTGGTGCTGGTGACCCACGACCGTTACATGCTGGATCGCGTATCGACGATTGTGCTTGGGCTCGATGGACGGGGTGGAGCGGAGACGTTTGCGGACTACTCGCAGTGGGAGCAGTGGAGGGGCGCAAAGGTAGAGGAGGCGATTGCTCCGGGCGCGACGGGGAAGGCGGTGGCTTCGGTTTCGGCTACTTCGTCGCCGAGCACGGGAGGAAAGAAGAAGCTTTCGTACCTGGAGTCGCGTGAGTTTGCGGGTATCGAAGTTGCGGTGGAGGCGGCCGAGGCGCGCCTGCAGAAGGCGCGGGAGACGATTGAGGATCCGGCAGTAGCGATCGACCCCGTGCGCCTGACTGCGGCTCTAGCGGAGATGGAGGCAGCGCAGGGCGACGCGGATTCCCTCTACGAGCGATGGGCGGAGTTGACCGAGAAGGTCGGGTAGGCCGCTATTTTTTTTGCGCTGTGTTGGCGGTATGCGGCTTTTTGCCCAGCTCCTGCCAGCGAGTTTCGGTCATCTCGACGCCATAGTGTTTTGCGGCAGCCTTGATGTTGGCGAAGGCCTGCTCACGCTCCTGGTCAGAGACATCTTTCACCTGGTCGAAGCGCGCGATCGCGTTCCGTACGTGGGAGGCATTGTTCAAAGGCTCCTTGCGTTTTTCAGGAAACGCGTAGACGGAGGCCGGTAGTTCGCTTCGCTCCTTCGCGTCGAGGGCCTTATTGTCTTCATGGTGCTTCCAGGTTGCTTTCATCGCTCCTCCGTGCCAACTCCAACTTTTTGTTGGATTGGAATGATTACGCGAGTTTGGATGTAGCATCGTGGCGCGGCGTTGTGAAGCCATAACCGATTTGGCGGGTTTCACGATATGCTGCTGACACGATGAACAAACTTTTTTGTGGAATGGTTGTTGGAATGGCGGCGTCGTGTCTGGCGCAGGGATCTGACGCGCCCAAGCATACTGTGGTGCTGCACGCCGCGCGAATGTTGGATGTTGCAGGCGGGAAGATCGTGACGCCGGGTGAGGTATTGGTTGAGGGCGAGCGGATCGTCGCATCGGGTGCGCATGTGGACCAGCCCGCAGGTGCGGAGGTGATCGATCTCGGAGATCAGACGCTGATGCCTGGGTTGATCGATGCGCATGTGCATCTGTTTCTGCATCCGGGAGCAGAGGATCTGCAGACGGTGCAGGAGAGTGTGCCGGAACGGACGTTGACTGCGGCGGATGCGGCGAAGGCTGATCTGATGGCGGGTTTTACAGCTGAACGCGACATGGGAACTGAGGGTGCGGGCTGCGCGGATGTGGCGGTGCGGAATGCGATCAACCGAGGCCAGATACCGGGCCCTCGTATGCGCATGAGCTGCAACGCGATCGATCTGACCGGCGGGCATGAGGATGCCATCGGGTATAACCCGGCGCAGAAGGTGCTTTCGAATGCTGACTATGCCGATTCGAGCGACGAGATTGTAAAGGTGATGCGCGAGCAGCGCAAAGGAGGAGCGGATTTTACGAAGATCTATGAGACGGGACGAGATTCGTTTCGGGATGGTGTATTCCGTACGCCTTATCAGTACACCGAGTCGGAACTCGCGGCCGCGGTAAAAGAGGCGGAGAGGTTAGGCGGTGGGGTTGGCTCGGGACGAGGCGTGGCTGTGCATGCAACGGGCGAGCCGGGGACGGGATATGCGGTGGCGGCGGGGGTGGCTTCGGTCGACCACGCGTACCAGTTGAGCGACGCGACGATGAAGGCGATGAAGGAGAAGCAGATCTACGCGGTCCCGACGTTTGCGATCGCGGAGTACTTTGCCGACCATGCGGCGACTCCCGCCAGGGCAGCGAATGAGAGAGCGCAGCAGGCGTATCACGCGGCTGAGTTCAGGAAGCAGCTTGCGGCTGGAGTTCCAATAGCGATGGGCAGCGACGTGGGACCCTTTCCGCATGGGACGCAGGCGCGAGAGCTGGAGTTGATGGTGCAGTATGGGATGAAGCCCGCAGCCGCGCTCCAGGCGGATCTGTTAAACGGGGCGAAGCTTCTGGGTTGGGGTGGGCAGATCGGGGAGCTAAAGGCTGGGTACTTTGCGGACGTTATCGCCGTGCCGGGAAATCCGTTGGAAGATATTTCGGTGACGACCAAGGTGGGGTTTGTGATGAAGAACGGTGTGGTCTACAAGCGGCCGTAAGCTACGAGTTTGCGGTTCTCCCGTGAGACTCACGGCCGGAGGCTGTTCCAATTACTTAGGCGACCACTGCTCATCGGCGGACGGGCCGTAGAGCGCCGGGACGGGGATGTCGTTGAGACGGAGATAGACCCCGAGTTGCGCCGTGTGGTGGATGAGATGGTCGAAGCACAGATTGCGGAAGCTGAGGGAGCGGGGATTGTGAGAGATGAGTTGTTCGCCGAAGCTGAACTTCCAGGGAGCTGTGAGGTGCTCGTCGCTGGCAGTTTCGAGGGCGGCGCGGCACTTGGCGGAGCATTCGTCGAGCCGCTTGAGAGCGTTCTCGCGTGTGGTGAATTCGAGTGACATGTGGGGGCGTTTGGAGTTGGCCATGTCCATGCCGTCATCTACGAGGATGTAGTAGCCGAACATGGTGATGGTGGCGCAGTGCATGGCAAGTTTACCGAGAGGCATGGACTTCTCGTGACACTTCCAGGTGTTTTTGTCCTCGGGGACGCGCTCGAGCGTGCGGCGCGTGTTGGAGACTTCAATGTCGTAGTCCTGGAGGAGGATTTCAGCGATGGTCATGATGTTCCTTTCATTGAACACAAATGCAAAACAAAATCAGAAGCAGAATGCTCCCTTTCAGATGAGCTGAGGGACACGGAATGAAAGGGTTTTCTTTTAGAGGCCAGTGATATTGAATCCACAGTCGACGTAGGTAATCTCACCGGTGATGCCGCTGGCCAGGTCGCTTGAGAGGAAGAGGGCGGCTCCGCCGACTTCGAGTTGATCGACGTTCCTGTGTAGCGGCGCGCGTTCCGTGACGGCGTCTAGAATCTTGCTGAAGTCCCCGATGCCGCGGGCAGCGAGAGTCTTGATGGGGCCGGCGGAGATCGCATTGACACGGATATTCTTGGAGCCGAGAGAGGCAGCGAGGTAGCGGACTGCGGCTTCGAGGCCAGCCTTGGCGACACCCATGACGTTGTAGTTGGGGAAGACCTTAGTAGAGCCATAGTAGGTAAGGGTGAGGATCGACCCGCCTTCGGTCATCAAAGGGACGGCGGCGCGGCTCACGGCGATCAGAGTGTAGACGCTGACATCGTGGGCGATGCGGAAGTCCTCGCGCTTGGTGAGGAGGAAGTCATTTTTGATAGCGTCGGCGGGGGCGAAGGCTACGGCGTGGACAACGATGTGGATGGTTCCGTAGGTCTCTTTGAAGACCGCAAATAGAGCCTCGATTTCGGAGTCCACGGAGAGATCGCACTGGTAGGCCTTGGCATCTCTTAGCTCGGGGATAAGGGCATCCGCCTCCTTCTTGAGGCGCTCGTTCTGGTAGCAGATGGCGAGGGTGGCGCCGGCTTCGGATAGTCTCTGGGCGATACCCCAAGCGATGCTGCGTTTGTTGGCGAGGCCGAAGACAACGGCCACTTTGCCTTTGAGATCAATCATGTTGGAGCGGTTTCCTTTCAGGTACTAGTTGCGACCTAAAGGATAGCAGTCAAGTTGGGCGAGAGCTATGGTTGCAGGACGTCGTGCTGGCTTGCAGCTAGAACGATGGGCTCTTTGCCGCCTTCAATGTCGGTCTCTTGCAGCAGGACGCGGCAGCAGTCACGACCAGCGTTCTTAGCGCTGTAAAGAGCCTTGTCTGCGCGTGCGAGGAGAGGACCTGCAACTTCGCCGGCTGCGGCCTGGGTGAGGCCTATGCTGATCGTAAGCGGTACCCCCGCTCCCGGGATGGAGAACTCATGTACCGATAGCTCGATGAGTGATGACACGACGAGTGCCTCGGAACAGGAGGTGTGGGGAAATATGAGGAGAAATTCGTCACCGCCGAAGCGGCCCAGGAAATCATACGGACGCATGCGACCGGAGATGGCAGAGACGATATCGCGGAGGGCGGAGTCGCCTGCCGCGTGTCCGGCGCGATCGTTGATGGTTTTGAAATGGTCGATGTCGATGAGGGCAACGGATAGCTTCTGACTGCTGCGGCCGGCGCGTTTGAGCTCGGCGTCGAGCTTCTGTTCGATACCCCGGCGGTTGAGAACACCGCAGAGCAGGTCCCGTTCTGACTCGTCTTTGACGAGAGAGAGAAGGTCACTGCAGAGCATGAGCAGGAAAGAGAGACCGATGAGGAAAGCAAAGGAGACGCTGAGCAGCACAGAAACCGTCTGCAAGACCACTCGCTGTTGCTGGTTTGGCGGAACTCCGAGGACAAGCAAAAAGAATACGCGGTTCAAGGCGAAGATGGCATAGGCCGCCATGAGGAAGGCGAAGATCTTTAGAAAGATCCTGTCGGCTGCGTGACGAAAGATCTCGAGCGCGATAACGCCGCGAACGAGAAAGAAACTGATGGCGATGACATACGTGAGGGTCTTAGGATAGCCGCGCGAAGGGACCAGGTAGACGGTAAGCGCAGACGAGACGATCGTGAGGGCCCAGGCATATCGGATCTTAGGTGTCTTACGAGGAGTCTTGAAGAAGTGAAGGACACCGGTATAAAAAAGGACAAACGCGGAGAGCAGGAGGCAGTGGGAGACTGCAACTGAGACGAAGGTGGGAATAGAGCCAGACAGCACAAGGAGAACGTTAGCGATGGTCGCCGCAAGGAAAGCGAGTGCCACGGAACCCGCGCCGCGCAGGTACGGGTAGATGATCTTCATGCAGCAGAAGACGATCGCATATATCAGCGTCAAAACAATCTGACAGCCGAGAAGAGTCCCGACATCTACTGACGCAATAAAGGACATTCGGCGACCTGAGGAGATTCTATGCGTAAGGTTGCGGGAAACAAAGAGAATCTGATGTTCTGTGAAGCAGTTGTAAATCGCGAACCAAGTCATGCAACGTTGACATGAGAAGAGGAACTGGCGAAGGGTTTGAAGACAGGGGAGCCGGGGACGAATTGACCCGCTGGCTAGGACTCGATCAAATCGGGCTGGCTGGACGGAAGGAGGGCGTTGATCAACGGCGGCGAAGCGGAGTCGATGGGGTTCTCGGTGTTGTGGAGTATGACGCGGGTGCAGTTGCGTCCGGCGTTCTTTGCCTGATAGAGCGCCTTATCGGCGCGAGCGAGTAGCGATGTGGAGTAGTCGCCGGGGATAGCCTCACTGACCCCGATGCTGATGGTGAGCGCTGGTCCGTTACGGACTGAGGAGAACGAACGGACGGCGTCGCCGATGCGTCCGGCTACGATAACGGCACCTGCGCACGAGGTTTGAGGAAGGACGAGGAGAAACTCGTCTCCGCCGAAGCGTCCGAAGACATCGTAGGCGCGAAGCTTGGCGGAGATTGCGGTGGCAACCTCGCGGAGAGCGGCATCGCCAGCGGCGTGACCTTCGGTATCGTTGATCGTTTTGAAGTAGTCGATGTCGATGAGTGCGATGGAGAGGGGCCGCCCCCCGCGTTCAATGCGCTTGAGTTCGATGTCGAGCTTGCATTCGATGCCGCGGCGGTTGAGAGTACCGGAGAGGGGGTCAAGCTGCGACTCGGCACGGACCAGGCTGAGGGCCTGATCGTGGCAGATCGAAAGGGAGAATAGCCCGGTAATGCAGGTGGAGAAGATGGTGACGACCAAGGTGAAGGTCTGGACGTGGTTGCTCTCCGTTAGATCGTGAGGAGCGCCGTGGATCAGCGCGAAGAGGCCCCAGCCGAGGCTCACGAAGGCAAAAAATGCCATGCAACTGGCGAAGAGGCGGACTACGTTTTGCCCTTTAGCGAGCCGGAAGAGTTCTAGCGCCATGAATGAGCGAACCAGCGCCACATTGAACGAGATGACGATAAGGCGTGGGACGATGGCATCGTGAAGCTGGCTGAAAAACGCAATGAGGCCGATGGAGAGCAGGCTTGAAATCCACAAGGGGAGCAGGGACCGTTTGCTACCAAGCAGGCCGAGAACGCCACCACAGAAAAGAAGGAAGGAGACGAAGATCAGGGAGTTGGCGAGGACGACCGAAAAGGCTGAGTTGATCGTTCCCTGCGAGAGGTACAGAACCAGTCCGGGGATACCCAGGAGAAATCCGCTGGCGATGGATCCGACGCCGCGCAGATCGGGATAGGTGCGACGGATTGTCAAGAAGACGATGGCGAAGGCTGCTGCCAGTAGAACTTCACACAAAAGGAGGGTGCGATTGTCGAACGAGGGAAATAATGACATCTCTGAAATCCGCCTCGAGGTGATTCTATCGACAGCACCTGACAGAAGCTAAACCACTTAAGTTGTATGGGCTCCGTTACGTCAGGCTGTGAGCCAGTCGTATTGTTCTTCCGTTAGAGGGACGACGGAGAGCCGGAACTGGCGGAAGAGGATGGAGTCGTTGAAGACGGAGGCGTCGCGCATTTCGGCGAGGGTTTTTTCTTGCTTCAGGCGCTTGCCGGGCTGGATGCGGACCTTGGGATTTTTGGGATCTGAGTCGTCGACGGACACAACCTTAGCGGTGCCGACTGCGGCTTTTCCTACGTTCGAGTGGTAGATGACGAGCTTTTCGCCTTTTTTCATGCTGCGGAGGTTGAGGAGAGCCTGGGGATTGCTGATGCCGTCCCAGACGGTTTCGCCATCGCGTTCTAGATCCTCGAAGGAGTAGGTGGTGGGTTCGGTCTTCAGCAGGAAGGGCATTGGGTTGCTCCGTTCCGGGAGGGACCCCCTCCCTGGGTAAAATGCGCTAAAGTCTTCGAAAGTAAAGGCTTAGGTCCTGGACTTTGAGCGTTAGTTTTGGAAAAAGTCCCATTTTTCGGGTTTGCTTGGTGCAAAGTCTTCGAAAGTAATGGGTTGTTGTTCTCGTTTGGTAGCTTCGGACCGGTTTTCGTTTTCCAGTATAGCTAGTTTGAGGGGTGGTTGTTGTCAAGTTCGGTGGAGGAGATTCGTTTCGGTGACGTGGAAAGGAGAGGCAAAAGCAAGTGCAGCGGCAATCATTCAGTCGCTTTGTGCTTCGGGCTTCGCTCCAGGCGGCAGAGTGGAATTCGCCTTTTCGGCGTAGCTTTTTCGCGGGGCTGAACCCCCGCCTAATTCTTTAACGGCAACGGCACAACAAAGGCAAAGACGAACAAAGCAAAGACAAAAGCAGGTCCTCCGCCTTCGGCGAAGGATGACAACTCAAAGCAGAAACAAATCAGCTGCAAAATAAACGTGGAAATGACTGTTGGACAGGGGTAGGAAATACCTCGTTCAGCCGCCCAAGTCGACCAGACGGACGCCGGTTACGGGCTGGCCGAGGAAGGCTGAACCGAGGCGTTCGAATTTTTCGATGGAGTCGGTGGCGAAGAAGCGGCAGTTTTGAGCGCCGGGTTTTGAGTTTTGTGAGTCGTTTTGTGAGTCGAGGATGAGCGACGAGGTCGCGGCTCGGGCGATGGGGGATTTTGAGGAGTTTAGGGTGAGATGGGTCACGACGGCCTGGGCGGTGGCCTGGGCTGAGTCGATGATGGTGAGGGGGTGGTCGAGGTCGGCGAGGGTGCGGCGGATAGCGGGTTCCAGGAGGGGGTAGTGGGTGCAGCCGAGAACGAGGGTTTGCGCGTTGGGGGCCTCGTTGAGGGCTTCTTGTAGGTAGATTTTCAGGACTTCGTCGGTGACGGGGTGGTTGATCCAGCCTTCTTCGACAAGAGGGACGAGGAGGGGGCAGGCTTTTTCGTGGGCTTCGAGGTTTAGGGCGTTGAGGGCGTAGGTGTAGGCGTGGGATTGGACGGTGGCGGCGGTTGCGAGGACGAGTACGTGTGGGGCGGAGGCAAAATGCAGGTCCTTCGACTCCCCCTTCGACAAGCTCAGGGTACGCTCAGGATGACAATTTACCTCAGAAGCAAAATGCAGGTCCGTCGACTCCCCCTCCGACAAGCTCAGGGTCCGCTCAGAATGACAATCTAGCTCAGAGGCAAAATGCAGGTCCTTCGACTCCGCCCCGTTCGACTCGCCTCCGGCTCGCTCAGGGGCTTCGCTCAGGATGACAGTCTTTTTGTTTGTCTGTTGATTTTGATCTGTTGCGGCGAAGGCCGCCTGGGCGCCGGGTTCGACTACGCCGATGACGGGGATGGATAGCGCTTGTTTGATGTCGTCGAGGGCGAGGGCGGTGGCTGTGTTGCAGGCGACGACGAGGAGTTCGGCGCCTTGTTCTTCGAGGAACTTTGCGCTCGAGACCGCGTAGCGGGCGATGGTCTCTTGAGACTTGGAGCCGTAGGGAAGCCGGGCGGTATCGCCGAGGTAGATGTAGTTGGCGTTGGGAAGGAGTTGCAGGAGGGCGCGCAGGACAGTGAGACCTCCGAAGCCTGAGTCGAAGACGCCTATGGTGGGTTGGGGTGGAGATGGGGCCATTTGGTTCCCAGGTGCTAGTTTTCAGGTGCCAGTTCACAGGTGCCAGTTGTCAGTTGTCAGTTCTCAGTTGCCTTTTGTCAGTTTCTGGTTTTTTTGATCGTTGCTGTTAGTTTTTTTGCTCGGTTGGCGGCGTTGGTTTGGCGGTGGTGTCGGTAGCTGGGTAGGTGCGGAGCAGGTCGGCGTGGCCGGCGAGGGTGTCGTGGGGCTGGCCGTCGACGAGGAAACGGATTCCGGTGATCTGGGGGAATGCGGCGTGCAGCGTGCCGATAATTGATTGCACGGTGAGGGCTTCCACCTGGATGCCCGAGGGATGTTTGTCGACGAAGGAGCCGCGGAGGTTGACGATGGCTATCTGGTTGGGCTGTCCGTCGGGTGTCTGCGTGGATTGGGGATCGGCAATGAGGAAGACGTCGTCGACGGCGGGGCCGCCCTGGAGCGGATGGGCAGAGCCGGGAAGGGAGTAGGTGGAGAGAAGATGATCGAGGAGCACGCGGACGCGGACGGTGGGTTCCTGGGGAAGGGCGATTTGAACGGTTGCCGGGGTGACAGAGGCGTCGGCGTCGTTGGCGAGGTAGAGAGTGACGTCTTCGGTGGCCGCGCTGATGGGGGCGTCGATGGGTGTGGCGTTATTCAAGGCGGTGAGGCGCTTATGGGCCTGTTCGCAGCCGCGGAGGAGGAAGGCGCTCATGAGGAGGATGCCTGCGATGAGAATCCAAAAGAGAATGCGCTGGTAGCGGGGGATCATTTAGCGGCTCCCGCGGCGGCGTTAGCGAGATTGCGCCAGGATGTGAGGCCAGCGGCGATGGCCTTGGCGACGCTTTGCTGGTAGGCGGTGTCGTTGACGGGAGTCGGATCGGAGTCGGGAACAGCGGAGGAGGCGATCTCGATGGCGACGGCGGGACAGGTGAGGTTGTCGACTGGCCGAAGGGAGGCGCGGCTGAGGATGACGGGAAGCTTGGCGCGCTGTAGAGCGAGGCCGATCTCGTTTGCCAAGGCGAGGCTTTGCGGAACGAAGGCCGATTGGGCAGTGTTCCAGGGCGTTGCGGCGTGTGAGTCTTCGAGATTGTCGGGTGGAGCGAGCGCGGAGGTGACGACGTGAATCCCGGTGCCGCTGGACGTGGCGTGGAGGATGAGGCAGGCGGTGGGGTGGGCGTGGTTGCCGATCTCTGCTCGCTGGTCGGTGGTGAACGGGATGGCGGGATCGGCGTCGCGGGTGGAGATGACACTGAATCCACTGGCGCCGAGGGATGCTCGAAGGCGAGCGGCGAAGGCGAGCGTGATGTCTTTTTCGAGCAGGTTGTCGGGCAGGTGGGCGCCGGTATCGGGGCCTCCGTGGGCTGGGTCGATGAAGATGATGGTGCGGGGGGCGGGTTGCTGGGCAGAAACAGCAACGCTCGTCAGGAGGACGAGGGCGAGTCGCACGGCGAGGTGTCGGCGGGGTGGGATCAAAGGTCTAGGTCGTCTGGTTGATTGTATTTGAGGCCGGAGGTTTGAGTTGCGAGCTTTGAGGTTCGGGTTTTGTCACTTGATTGGTAGAGAACCGGGTTTCTCGACTGCCGCCCACAAAGTGCGTGAGCGGCTTCGGTGAAATGGCGCTTCTTTAGATTGGCGCTTTAGTCGAGGGCGTAGATGGCGAGGCCACTGAGGAGTTTGGGGTAGAAGTCGGTGGATTTTTGCGGCATGACTTCGCCGGAGAGGGAGACGTCCTTGAGCTGGTCGAGAGTGATTGGCTTGATGAGGAAGGCGATGTTGGCTTCGCCGGATTCGACGAGGCTGACGGCTTCGGCGGCGTCGCGAATGTACTGGATGTTGCCGGTGGCGCGAATGCGGTCCTCGGTGAGGCCGAGAAGATTATCGAGTACTACGGTGTGGAGTTGGGCGACGCCGAGTTGGCGCTGTTTTGAAGGCAGGCCGGCGAGGAGCGGGGCTATGGCTTCCGGTATCGGGGTCAGGATGTAGCTTCCGTCGCCGGTGACGGCAAAGAAGGAGTTGCCGGGGGATTGCGTGAGCCTGTCGATCGGGGATGAGGCTGGTGCTTCGTCGGGCAGCTCGGTGATGGTGAAGAAGGCGCTGGCTTTGGTGATGAAGTCGGGGGAGGAGAAGTTCTCGATGCCGTTGACGACGCGGTGGGTGGGGAGGATGGTGATGCCGGGTGCGTCCATGTTGACGAAGGTCATCATCATGGCGGCCTCGGGGAAGGCTGGCGTGGGCAGGTGGCCGGGGCTGAGTTTTTCGTCCTCGTCGAGGGGCTGGTTGAGGGGGAGTTTGAGCTGGGAGGAGCGTTCTTTGGCGTAGGCGACGGAGGTTTCGTAGCGGTGGTGGCCGTCGGCGATGATGAGCTTCTTGTCGGCCATGGCGGTGAGAAGAAGGTTGATGAGGTTGGGGTCGGTGAGCTTCCAGAGTTTGTGGACGACGCCATACTCGTCGGTGATGGCGAGGTCGGCTGGGTTGTCGTCGAAGCCGTTCGGAAATGAGCCTTCGAAGATGAGTTTTTCGGCGGTGAAGGCGGGGTCGGAGTACAGCATGTAGATCTGCTCGCAGTAGGCGCGGGTGGCTTTGAAGAGGGCCATGCGGTCGGATTTGTGCTTGGGGAAGGTCTGTTCGTGGCGGTAGACGACCTTGTCGGCGTAGTCATAGAGATGGCCAAGGGCGATAAATCCGCGGCGTTCGCGGACTTCTGAAGAGCCGGGGACGGCGTAGGTCTGGGAGTAGCCGTAGACGGCTGGTTCGGACTCTTCGGCGAGGATGTGCTCGCGGCGCCACTCGCGGAGGTATTCGGCGGCGCGGGTGTAGACGTTGTTGTGATCGTCGTCGCCGGGCTCGTGTTTTCCGAGGATGACGCGGATGAGGTTATAGGGGCTGGCCTCGTAGTAGCGCTGCTGCATGGCCGGGGTGATCTTGTCGTAGGGTTGGGTGACTACATCCTCCATGTTGACGCGGGCGGGGTCGTAGCGGAGGGCGCGGAAGGGGTAGAGGCGGGCCATGCTGTTTTGTTTCTCCAAACGTCTTAGATATGAAGTGATTGTACGGGGTGGACGATAATTGGAGCGTAAAGCCGGTCGTCCAGCCGTCAAAGCGGAACCCCGCAGGGTTCAGGAACATCCGCAAGATGTTGGGAAATAGCGCGAGAGACAAAACAATGACAACAGATCTTGTGGTCCGGGCTATTATTCCTGAACAAAGCATCTGATGAGATGTAGGATGTTAGGTCCAAACATCACTGGGGATCGTTAGGTAGATATGCGGGGAGTTCGAGTGATGGTGCGAGGGATGCCGATGAGGATAACCTAGCGCGGAACGGCATAGGTGCCAGTATGGACATCAATGTGCAAGGCAAGGATGGGAATCAGGGGCGTTGGAACGGAGTGCGGCGAGCCGTGGTGGGGCTCGCGGTAGGCGCGGTGCTTTGGGGTGTGACGGGAAGTGTCGTCTGCGGGGCGCAGGAGAATCCGCTGGGAGAGGTGCATACTACGCCGCCACCGCCGCCTCCGAAGAATCCTGAGACTACGAAGCCTGTGATTGAAGGAGCTGATAACGCGGCGAGGCTGGCGACGTCGAGACGCGATGCGCGGATACGCGTGGATGTGAATTTGGTGCTGGTGCCGGCGACGGTGACGGACCCGATGAACCGGCTGGTGACGGGGCTGGAGAAGGAAAACTTCGAGGTCTACGACAACAATGTGGGCCAGGTGATCAAGAGCTTTTCGACGCAGGATTCACCGGTGACGATTGGAATCATCTTCGACCTGAGCGGGAGTATGACGTCGAAGTTCGCGCGGGCTCGAAAAGCGTTGAGCGAATTTTTGAGGACATCCAATCCGCAGGACGAATTTTTTGTGGTGGGATTCAACGACCGGCCAGCGGTGATTGTGGACTACACGTCGGATGTGGACGACGTAGAGGCGCGGATGGTGATGTTGAAGCCGGAGAATCGGACGGCGCTGATCGACGCGATCTATCTGGGGGTCGACAAGCTGAAGCAGGCGAAGTATGAGCGGAAGGCGCTGCTGATCATCTCGGATGGTGGAGACAACCGGAGCCGGTACACCGAGGGCGAGCTGCGGCGGGTGGTGCGGGAGAGCGATGTTCAGATCTACTCGATCGGGATTTTCGACCAGTATGCGCCGACGACCGAGGAGCAGATGGGGCCTATGCTGTTGACGGATATCTGCGATATGACGGGCGGGCGGATGTTCCGGGTGCTGGATATGGCGGATCTGGGGGATATCGCGTCGCGGATCAGCGCGGAGCTTCGGAACGAGTATGTCATCGGGTACAGGCCGTCCGAGGTGAAGCAGGATGGGAACTGGCGTAAATTGAAGATACGACTTGTGCCGCCGCCGGGGCTTCCCGCGCTGACGGTGCATAACCGCCAGGGGTACTATGCACCTTCGCAGTAGAAGTTTTTGTCCGCGAACTATCGCGGCAGGGTGGTTGATGGTTGCGGCTGGGGTGGTGAGCGGCTTTGCTCAGCAGCCATCGGCTCCGCAGCCATCAACGAAACAACAGCCCGTTTCGAAACAGCCTTCGCTAACGGTGGATCGGGATCCTGTGCCTTCGCCTGACCCTGAGCAGCCGGCCAAGCCTCAGGTTGGAGAGCCTGGCGGAGTCAGCCTGGGGAAGATTGAGCGCGAGGGTGGCAAGTACACGCTGCGGGCCGATGCGTATGAGGTCAGGCTGAATGCGACGGTGCTGGATAGCGGCGGCCGGTCGATTCAGACGCTCACCCAGGATGCATTTACGGTGTATGAGGATGGGGTTCAGCAGACGATCAATTCGTTCCGGCATGAAGACCTGCCTGTATCGCTGGGGTTGTTGATTGACAGCTCGGGGTCGATGTACGACAAACGCGCGGCGGTGGATAAGGCGTCGCTGGATTTCGTGAAGCTGTCGAACCCTCAGGATGAGGAGTTCCTGGTGGACTTCTCGTGGGAGGCGTTCATCGACCAGGACTTTACCAACAACATCGAAAAGCTGCGGCAGGGGCTGAGTTTTATTAAGTCGAGTGGAGGGACGGCGATCTACGATGCGCTGGTGGCTTCGGCGGATTACCTGGCGAAGAACGCGAAGCATCCGAAGCAGGTGCTGCTGGTGATTACTGACGGAGAGGATAACGCTTCGAGTGCGACGCTGGAGCAGACCATCCGGAGGATTCAGGACCTGGATGGGCCGGTGATCTATTGCGTCGGGTTGTTGTTTGGGGAGGATACGGACAAACGCGAATCGCGGCACGCGCGGAGGGTGCTGGAGACGCTGGCCGAGCAGACCGGCGGAGCGGCTTACTTTCCGAAGGGGTTGAAGGATGTGGATGAGGTCGCTGCGGAGGTGGCGCAGGATATCCGGACGCAATACACGATCTCCTATCACTCGACGAAGTCTCCGACGCTTGGTGGGTACCGGCAGGTGCATGTGGAGGCGAAGGCAAAGGGATTCTCACGTTTGTCAGTGCGGACGCGGACTGGGTACTATCCAAGAGTCATCGCGGGTGCTGCGAACGGCGCTGACGCGGGGAGCAATACGAACGCAAAGAAGCAGAAGCCCTGATAGAAGCGGTTTTGCGTGCCAAGTTCTGTTCTGATTGATGGAACAGTATGAGTACTATCTGCGCCTTCGGCGAGAACTTTGCCGGGCGCGGACTGATTTTGTGTGTGAGGTTGGAGTCGAATGAAGGTTGTTGAGAACATATTAGAACTGGTGGGGCAGACGCCGATGTTGCGTCTGCGCCGGCTCGAACAGGCGAGCGGTGGCGAAACGTGCGCAGAGATATGGGCGAAGCTGGAGTATTTGAATCCGGGCGGGAGTGTGAAGGATCGTGCTGCGCTGGGACTTGTGCTGGATGCAGAGCGACGGGGCGTGCTGCGGCCGGGAGGCACGATTGTTGAGGCGACGGCCGGGAATACCGGTGTGGGGCTGGCGCTGATCGGCGTAAATCGCGGATACAAGGTGATGCTGTATGTGCCGGAGCAGTTTGCCGAGGAAAAGTGCAAGCTGATGCGTGGGCTTGGAGCGACGGTGATTCGAACTCCTGAGGCAGATGGCATGGCGGGGGCTATTCAGCGGGCGCTGCAGTTTGAGATGGAGACGCCGGGAGCGTTTGCTGCGCTGCAGTTTGAAAATCCGGCCAATCCGGATTTTCATGAGCAGACTACGGCGGTTGAGATTTGGGAACAGATGGAAGCGCGGGTCGATGCCTGGGTTTCGGGAGTTGGTTCGGCCGGGACGTTTTCGGGCGTCGCGCGATTTTTGAAGAAAAAGCGGCCGGATATTTTGACGGTGGCCGTGGAGCCGCAGGGAAGTGTGCTGGAGGGCGGAGAGCCTGGGCCGCACCGGGTGGAGGGAATCGGCGTGTCGTTTATTCCAGCAACGTTTGACTGCAGCGTGTGCGACCGCGTGATGATGGTGATGGACGATCCCGCGATGGCGATGGTGAAGCGGCTGGCAGCTGAGGAGGGCGTGTTTGCGGGATCAAGCGCAGGGGCGATGTTGTGCGCGGCGGTCGATGTAGCGAAAGAATTAGGTGCAGGGAAGAGAGTGGTGACGGTGATTCCGGATTCGGCGGAGCGGTATTTGAGCAAAGGGTTGCTGGATTAGTCATGCCACCAGACGCCACTTAGCCTAAGGAGGAAATCTGAAAGCGCGATTTATTGGTTCTTTCGTCGTAACTGTTGTGGTCACACTTGCGTCTTTGTTCGCACTTAGGATGCTGCACAGGAGAAAACCATACGCACCTACGAGGCCTTCAGGAATCCCATCCGATGCTACTTATATTCAAGGCCCAGATGGGAAAGGGGATTGGGAGTGGTGTCGCTTTAACGACCAGAATGTTTACTGCTCCATCCGAACTGTAAGCGGATTGGTTCTTAGAGAAGGAATATTTATCACATACCTTGGGACTGCTCCTAACAAATCTGAAGACCTCAAAATCACACAGAAAAGCGGTGATAGTTGGATATCACTAGCAAACGGGAGCTACCTAATCCCACAGACAGACAATGAAGGGAGTAAGCGATATTTGGACTTCATGGTGGGCAATGCGAAGAGCTTTGGCGAACATCCAAGTGATCCTAAACAGTAGAATGGCCGACGTTCAGAATTGAGGTTACAAAAAATGGAAGCGAAGAAGCGCCTTGGATGTGCGATGCGGCGATTCATGATGGGCATGCTGAGCGAAGACTTGCTCGACTAACCGTCGCAGCGTAGCCTCGCGGGAGATGTGAGGTGAGGTGGTTGCGATGAAGACGGAGAGTGCCGAGAAGCAACTCGATGGCTTTCTTGATGCGTTTACGCCGGAGATGGCGGCGTTTGCGAGAGTAGCTTTAATGAAGATGAGGAAGCGGCTGCCGCATGCGATTGAGATTGTGTATGACAACTACAACGCGCTGGCGTGTGGATTTGGGCCAACGGAGAGAGCGTCGGACGCGATCTTTTCCATCGCAGTGTTTCCCAGGAATGTCAGTTTGTTTTTTCTGCAGGGAGCTGTGTTGCCTGACCCGAAGGGGTTGCTGCAGGGGGAAGGCAAAGTTGCGAAGCATATTCGGTTGGAAGATGAGAAGACGCTGGATCGCGCTGACGTGAAGGCGATGATGGCACCGGCGCTGAAGATGGCGAAGGTTCCAATGGATAAGAAGACGGAGTACAAGCTGGTGATCAAGTCGGTCTCGGCGAAGCAGAGGCCGCGGCGGCCGGCTCCGGCGAAGAAGAAGGCAACGAAGTAGACGATTGACGAAAGAATGAGGTATGGATGGAGACCACGAAGAGATTGGGATTTGCGACACGGGCGATTCATGATGGGCAGGCTCCGGATGAGCTGACGGGGGCGGTGAATGTGCCGATCTATCTGACCTCGACCTATCAGCAGGAGGCGATTGGTAAGAACAAGGGGCATGAATATGCGCGACTGACGAATCCGACGCGTGATGCTCTGGAGGAGAGCCTTTGCTCGCTTGAGGGCGGGACGAGTGCGCATGCGTTTGCCAGCGGAATGGCGGCAATTACCGCAATGTGCACGATGATGAAGTCGGGCGACCATGTGGTGTGCACGGACAATATGTATGGCGGGACGGGGCGGCTTTTCGATAAGGTGCTGACGAACTATGGGCTCACCTTTACGTATGTCGACACGAGCGTGGCGGAGAATGTGGCGGCGGCGATTACTCCGGCGACGAAGCTGGTGCATATCGAGACGCCGACGAATCCGATGATGACGATTACAGATATTGGGGCTGTCGCGAGGATCTGCCATGCGAAGGGCGTGGAGTTGAGCGTCGATAACACGTTTCTGTCGCCGTATCTGCAGCAGCCGATCGCGCTGGGTGCGGATATTGTGATGCACTCGACGACGAAGTTTTTGAATGGGCACTCGGATGGTTTGGGTGGAGTGCTGGTGTGCACGAAGCCGGAGCAGGCGGAGAAGTTCCGGTTTGTGCAGAAGTGCACGGGTGGGATATTGTCGCCGTTTGAGAGCTATCTGCTGCTGCGCGGGGTGAAGACGCTGGCGGTGCGGATGAAGCAGCATGATGCGAATGGGCGCGTGGTTGCTGATTTTCTGAAGGGGCACAAAAAAGTGCAGCAGGTGTTTTATCCGGGATTGTCGGAGCATCCACAGCATGAGTTGGCAAAGCGGCAACAGCGCGGATTTGGGTCGATGATCTCGATGGAGCTGGGGTCGCTGGAGAATGCGAACAGGTTTGCGAGTTCGCTGCGGCTGGGATTTCTGGCGGAGTCGCTGGGCGGAGTGGAGACGCTGATCTGTCATCCCGCGACGATGACGCATGCTGCGGTGGGGGCCGAGGGTCGCGCCAGGCTTGGGATTACGGATGGGCTGATGCGGATTTCGGTGGGGATCGAGGACGTCGAGGATATTGTGGCTGACCTGGACCAGGCGCTGGCGGGAATCTAGGAGTCGCGAAGGCCGCGTGTCGAATGCTTGACCGCGGCCTTCGCTGTCGGGATCTTCAGCTCAGCGTTTCGTTGATCTGCAGGGACTCGATCTTGTTGGCGAGGTCCTGTTGAGCGGTCTTCAATTCTGCGTCGCGTGCGGTGAAGTCTTTCTGTGCGGCGGCGATCTGATCTTCGGACTGGTTTAGCTCGTTGACGAAGCGCTGGCGCGCTGATTTGTCGGAGTCCTTGAGGGCAACGATGTTAGCGCGCTGGCGTTCTTCCTCTGCGCGAAGTGTGGTGATCCGCTGGATGACGGCATCGACGGCGCTCTGCGCGTCGGCGACGCGGCGGCGCGCGTCGAGGATGGGCTGGAGCGCCTGTAGGAGCTGCGGATTGTGGTCGGTCTGACTAAGGATAAAGTTGAGCTGGCTGTCGTCGGAGCGAGTGAGCTGGTAGGAGGAGCTGAGGTTGCGGTGCTCTCCTACATGCAGGCGAACGGTTTCGCCGGGTGCGGCGTTGACGCGGAAACGGTAGGCGGCGGGTGTGGTCTCTTCCGGTTTTTGGTCGGAGTCGAGATGGAAACCTCCGCGAACTGGATGCTCGAGGATTACCGTGCGATTGTCGGTGGCGGCGTTGCGAACGACGTAGGTGATCTCGGCGACTTCAGAACGGTGCATGACGAGAACGCCCTTGGCGGCCGTGACGCTGGTGACTCGGTTGGTATTGCGGTTGCTTTCGGTGGTGACGCGGACGGCCTGATCGGCGGCGTAGGAGAGCAGACGGCGCTCGTTGGGGTGAATGGGATCGAGCAGGCCTTCGCCCCCGAAGTTGCCGTTTTCGACGATGGAGAAGCTGCCGCGGTCGAGCGTGAGATCGCTGGTGTTTTTGAGCCAGAGAGCGCGCAGGGCGATGGGCTGCTGTTGCGACCAGAGGGTGACGCGCTCGGCGTCGACTTTGGTTTGGAGAATTGGCACGAGGGCGGACTCGTTTTTGCGGATGGTGACCGGCTCGGTTAGCTTGTACTCGAAGTAGTCGTCGAAGGCGGAGGTGGTCGTGTTGGTGACAAGGGATTCGGCGGCTGCGGTTTCGTAGGCGATCATGGGCTGAAGAGCGCTATTGACATTGACGGAATCGGTCTTGCGGATTGGGCCGCCGAAGGAGTTGCGGCCCGAGTTGATGAGGGGAGCCGGTGCGGAGCCAAGCCCTCCCATCACTCCACCGGCAACGCCACTGCCGGAACCCATGCCAGACATGCTTGCTACTCCAGCCGCCATGGGAGGGGGAGGGCCGTCTTCCTTCAGCACCTTTGCGTCTTCGCCGGACTCAAAGGTCTGCGGGGTGAGTTGGGCGCCCTGTGTTATGGGAATCTCGGGCCGGCGCGAGTAGATGGGCTGCGAGAGCGGCTGGATGAAGCTTTGCGGCGAACCGGCGATGAGGGAGAGCTGCACGTTGTTCCAGTCCGAGCCGGTGGTGTTGTCGACGACTGACCAGCCTTGGAGAGTTGCGGTTTGGGTCGTGCTGGCTTTGGCGGCGCTGCTGGTGAGGAGGATCCGGTAGGTGGATTTCCAGATGGGGACTTCGGAGATGTAGCTGACGTGAAGATTGCGGGCGCCGGCGCCGTTGTCCTGCAGGGTGAGATGACGGAGACCCTGGTTGCGGGTGCTGTCGAGAAGCTCGAGGTAACGGCTAAGGTCGGTGTGAAGGCTGGTGTCGAGAAGCCGGACCTGGGTGGCAGGTGTGAGTTCGAGAGATCGGATAGCGCTGGAGTCGGAGATGACGGTTAGGAAGCGCTTCTCGGTGGTGGGAGCATTGGCAGTCGGGCTGGGGATGGTGCGGGTCTCCATGTTGAGGATGCGACCGGTGAAGTTTGCGCCGGAGCCCGTCACTTCGACGTGTGCGCCACGGATGGCGGAGTAGAGATCAGTATCCGTGGGGTCTTCGCCTAATGCGAGTGGGAGAGATTTTAATTGCTGGTCGAGCGGCGTGGTGGAGTTGTAGCCGGCGCCGGAGATGCGGCCTCCGTTGAGGTCGAGCGCAGTGAGGGTTTGCAGGACGTCGTTAAGCTGCGCGGTGGTGAAGTCAATGGTGACGGATTGGTTTCCGGTGACCTGACCGGAGTGTTCGAAGAAGCCGACGCCATTTTTGTAGAGCGCGACGCGCGTGACTGGAAGCTGTGAGGTGGACTGAGTATGGCTGGCGGATATGGCGAGAGGCAATTTCCTGACGGAGCTGGTTGGGTTCTGAGCGTTGAGGAGAGTTGGCAGGACGAGAAGCAGCGAGGAGCAGGAGAAGCAGATCGATCTCACGTGAGGGCCCTTTCATGGGGAACTGGAGCTGCTTTTGCTGGGAGGGTAGACTCCTCGAGGTTGAAAAAGGTTCCCGGAGAGGCGTGGAAATTTGTCGGAACGGAGTTGATGGCTGGGAGCCAGAGTATGCGTGGGTGTGATACATGTATAAGTATTGGTTATGTGAACGGAGGGTCAGAAATGTTTGGATTGACTGAAGAACAGAGGCAGTTACAGAGCGCGGTGAGGGCGTTCGCCGAGGGTGAGATCGCGCCGCATGTGAGTGAGTGGGATGAGAAGAGCGAGTTCCCGCATGGAGTGGTAAAGAAGCTTGGCGAGATGGGGCTGCTGGGTGTGATTTTTCCGGAGTCGCTGGGCGGCGCTGGGATGGGATATGTGGAGTACGTGCTGGCGATCGAGGAGTTGTCTCGTGTGGATGGAAGCGTGGGGATCATCGTGGCGGCGCATAATTCGCTTTGCACGAATCACATCATGCTGGCGGGGAATGATGAGCAGAGGAAGCGGTGGATTCCGAAGCTGGCGAGTGGGCAGTGGCTGGGCTCGTGGGGTTTGACGGAGCCGGGTTCGGGGTCGGATGCGGGTGGAATGCGGACGACCGCGGTAAGACGCGGCGACAAGTGGGTGCTGAACGGGTCGAAGACGTTTATTACGAATGGAAGCTATGCCAACTGTGCGTTGGTGATGGCGGTGACGGATCGAGAGAAGGGAACTCGCGGAGGGATCTCGGGGTTTGTGGTGGAGAAGGGGACGAAGGGATTTCGGCCGGGAAGAAAAGAGAACAAGCTTGGGCTGAGGGCAAGCGATACGTCGGAACTGATCTTCGAGGATTGTGAGATTCCGGCGGAGAACATGGTTGGCAAGGAGGGCGAGGGCTTCAAGGATGCGATGCGGGTGCTGGATGGGGGAAGGATCTCGATTGCCGCGTTGAGTTTGGGGATGGCGCGTGGTGCGCTCGATGCGGCGATGAAGTATGCGCAGGAGCGGCGGCAGTTCGGCAAGGCGATCAGCGAGTTTCAGGCGATTCAGTTCAAGCTGGCGGATATGGCGACGGAGCTGGATGCGGCTTGGTTGTTGACGATGCGCGCGGCGCAGATGAAGGACGCGGGGCAGAAGGTGACGCTGGAGTCGGCGATGGCGAAGCTGTATGCGAGCGAGGCGGCATGCAGAATCTGCGATGAGGGGCTGCAGATTCATGGCGGGTATGGGTTTATTAAGGACTATCCGGCGGAGAAGTTTTACCGCGATGTGCGGTTGTGCCCGATTGGCGAGGGGACGAGTGAGATTCAGCGGATGGTGATTGCGCGGGAGTTGTTGGGGAAGAGTCCGAGCCGGGGGTAACGCGGTCGGCGATCAGAGATTGAAGGGCCAGATCTGCTGAACGGTCTTCGATAGAATCTGCTCGCGGTCGGTGGCGGGCAGGAAGTCGAGGTGTTCGCGGAAGAGCGCGACAGCTTTGTCGTAGGGGAGTTGCTTGAGGGAGATCGGCCAGTCGGTTCCCCACATGAGACGCTTGGCGCCGAAGGTGTCGTAGAGGCGCTTTACCTGGACGGCTGCGTCGGGATAGGGGTACGCCTGTTTGGAGAGCGACCACATGTGGGAGATCTTGACGTAGACGCGGGGGTAGCGGGCGAGAGCGAGTAGTAGTTTGAGTTGGTCCGGATTGTCGAGGGGGCAGTCGGCCATGTGATCGATGACGACATTGAGGTTGTGGGTTTTGCTCGATGAGTGGTACCAGGTCGGGCATGTCGGGTTACGGGCGCGAGGATTGTCATCGGGACCTTGAGTTCGGTGCATCGACGCCAGAGCGGCGGCATGAGCGGGCCGCGAATCCAGTCGCCGTCGGGGGTGGCTGCGGGGCTGAGACGCACTCCGTGGAAGCCGTGCTCGTGGGTGAGCTGCGTGAGTTGGTCGGGAGCGGCGGGATCTTCGGGGTTGACGCGACAGACGCCGTGAAATTGGCGGGGATAGCGCTTCAGGACTGAGGCGAGATAGCTGTTGTCCCAGCGATAGTGGATGACTTGAATGATGACGGTTCTGGCGACAAGGTTCGCCTGCATGAGATTGAGGAGGGTTTCGGGTGAGGCATCTTCGGGGGGAGGATGCGCGCCGGATGCGAAGGGGAAGGCGGAGTCGTGTTTCCAGACGTGGACGTGCGAGTCGATGAGCAGGGGACTGGTGGATGCTGCCGCGAATGAGTTGATTGTGGATGATGCGATTGAGGCTGCGATGAAGCGGCGGCGGTTCCACATAGAGGACTCTTTCGATAGAGAGGCGTGATGAATTGCTGCTGAATTATCGCAGCTAGTTTCACGACTTCGGTGGAGTTGCTCTAGAAGTTGCGTCGGGCTGCGGGTTCTTTGTTGCAGACGGGTGAGAACCTAATGGTCGCGGGACGTGCACCTTCCGCGGCGGCGGTCACGGTGATGGCGCCGGGGTTGTTGGGGAAGAGTCCGAGCCGGGGGTAGGTTGTTACGCGAGATTGTTTCCGTCAACTGGCGAGAATCTGTTCAAGCTTTTCGAGGTTCGCCCGCTGACCCATCACGATCAGGAAGTCTCCGGCTGAGATTTCGAGTTCAGGCGGAGGATTGAAGGTTGTTTCGCCGCCTTGTTTGCGAATCGCAAGCACGATCACTCCGAATTTTCGCAACTCCAGCAGCTGGCCGACGGTCTTGCGGGTGAGTTGGGCGCTTGGAGTAACGCAGACCTGTTCCATGGTGACCTTGGGTCCGATGTTGCTTCTGCCGAAGTCCATGAACTCGACGACATGAGGCCTCAGCAGGGAATCGGCAAGCTGGCGGCCCGTCATGGCATAGGGAGTAAAGACGGTGTCGGCTCCTGCGCGGCGCAGTTTTTCTTCGGCCTCTTCTTCCGAAGCCCGGGTGACAACGGTCAACTTTGGATTCAGAGTCTTGGCAGAGAGAATGATGAAGAGATTTTCGGCATCGGAGGGCAAGGCGGCGATGAGTCCTTTTGCTCTGAGCACGCCGGCTTCGCGAAGGCTGGCATCCTGCGTAGCGTCGGCAATGATGGCGAGCATCCCGGCGGCTACCGCCTTGGCAACACGTTGTTCACTGCGGTCGATCACCAGGAAGGGAATGTTAGAGCGTTGAAATTCGTAGGAGGCGTTGCGGCCTACGCGGCCGTAGCCGCAGACGATGAAGTGGTCGTGTAGCTGATCGATCATGCGTTTGGTCCTGCGCTTGCCATAGCTGTCCTGCAGCTCGAGTTCGATAATAGTCTGGGTCATGGCGCCGACGGCAAGGAACATCGTGCTGACGCCAAACAGGATCAAGAACGAATTAAAGACGCGGCCGGCATGGCTGAGAGGCCGGATCTCCTGGTATCCGACTGTCGTGATCGTTGTGAGAGTCATGTAGAAGGCGTCGAACCAGGAATAGCCTTCGATCAGCACAAAGCCGGTGGTGCCGGCGGCGAGGATGATGCCTAACAGTCCGGCGATTAAGACGAAGCGTCGAACCAGGCGTCTTTGCATCGAGATATCCTATCGATCTCTCGCCAATGGACAAGCTGAGGGGTCAGGTCGCTTTTGTTCTCAGCGATGTTGAACACCCATAGATTAATCATCTTACCGACGTTTTGAATCGGCTTGGCTTTTGTTCAGAAGCTGCGTTGGGTTGCCAGCAGTGACGCAGGTGCTGCTTTGATAGCAATGGTGACCGGGGGGAGGCCTGGGGTGGTGGCAGTGATGGTGATGGTGCCAGAGGGTAAGGTCGCTCGAAGGATCGCAAGGGCATGGCCTTCGTAGAGCTTGCGCTCGGTCGCCTGGAAGGAATCGTGGTCGAGGAGATTTCCGTTGTCGACGGTGACGACTTGGCCGGGGCCGGTGGCAGAGAAGTGGATACGGGTTTCGCTGTCGGGGATGACGGTGCTGTTCGCGTCGACGAGGGTAGCCGTGACGTAGGCCACGTCGTTCCAGTCTGGCGTGAGTGCTGTCGCCGGAGAGCTTTCGGGCTTCGCCGTGAGTTGTGCTGCGGCCAGACCAGTAGTGAGTCGTAGCTGGGCCGGCTTGCCCGCTGTACGGAGTTCGTCCTGCGCGACGACTTTGCCGTTGGTGCGGGCGACGGCCTTGATCGTGCCGGGGGCGTAGGTGACAGGGAAGGTGATGGGGCTGGCGTCGGGATGACGCTGCTGGACGCCAAGGGATTTGTCGTTGAGGAAGAGCTCGACCTCGTCAGCGTTGGTGTAGATCTCGACGTTTTCGGTGTGGGGGGACTCGTCTTTCGGGGTCCAGTCGAGGAGGAGCGGTTGGCCGAAGCGGGTGGTGGGGTCGAGTGGGGCGTTGGGTTGGTGGCGGATTGATTGCTTGAGGTGGGGGATGCGTAGCCGGGGTCGATGGGGCCGCGGCGCGCGGCCTGCACGCGGCGAGCGATGCGGACCATGGGAGCGGTGGCGGGGTCGGCCCACCAGGATTGGCGTTCGAATGCGCGAGCGCGCGGGAAGCCGGTGGTGAGGAGGAGACCGCTGCCGGCGCCGATGGAGGGCCAGCGGCCGGCTTCGCCGAGGTAGTCGATACCGGACCAGAGGAACTGGCCGGAGTATTCGGGGTGGTCACGCATGGCGACCCATTGATTGCGGTCGTGCGTGTTCTCGGTGCCGATGATCTTGCGAGTGGGTTTGTCGGCGTGGGCCTTGAGGATCTCCTGCTCGCGATAGTTCTGGCCGACGACATCGAGGAGGTCCGCGAGGCCGTTGTCGTAGTCGTGCGAGACGTTAGGGCGGAAGAGAGCCTGCGTGACGGGGCGCGTGGGGTCGTTGGCGTGGAAGGTATCGACGAGGGACTTGAGGATGGGGATGGCGATGTCGGGGTGAGGCGTGTCGTGGATCTCGTTGCCGGCGGACCAGAGGATGATGCTGGGGTGGTTGCGGTCGCGGCGAACGGTGTCGGCGGTGTCGCGGACGGACCACTCTTTGAAGTAGAGGTGGTAGTCGTAGGGATTCTTGGCGACGGTCCAGCAGTCGAACATCTCATCCATGACGAGGAAGCCCATGCGGTCGGCGAGGTCGAGGAACTCGGGCGCGGGTGGGTTGTGTGCGGTGCGGATGGCGTTGACGCCTAGGGCGCGGAGAGCAGTGAGGCGGCGTTCCCATGCGGCGAGCGGGACTGCAGTGCCGAGGGCTCCGGCGTCGGTGTGAAGGGCTACGCCGTAGATCTTGTGGTGGACGCCGTTGAGGAAGAATCCCTGGTTGGGATCGAAGCGGAACTCGCGAATGCCGAAGGGGACGTCTTCGTTATCGATAGGTTTGCCATTGCTGAGAACGGTGACGTGGGCGGTGTAGAGGACGGGGTGGTCGAGGTCCCAGAGATCGGGGTTGGCGATGTGAAGGGATTGTTCGAGGTAGGCGGTGCCGTGCGCTGGGATGACTCTGGCGATGTGGCCGGGCGATGAGCGGATTGGGATGTTGCCAGGTGTGTCGATGGCTATGGCAAGAGTGACTTCGGCAGTGGCGTCGGAGTCGTTGTGGATTGTGGAGCGAACGGTGACTGTTGCATCCGAATTGCGGACGTCGGGCGTGCTGATGAAGGTGCCCCAAGGGACTATGTGGACGGCGTCGGTGGTGATGAGGCGGACGTGGCGGTTGATGCCGGCGCCGGGATACCAGCGGGAGGCGGGTTGCTGCGAGTTGTCGACGCGGACGGCGATGATGTTTTTGCCGGCGTGGAGGTGGGGGGTCAGGTCGTAGTTGAAGCTGACGTACCCGTAGGGGCGGTGGCCGAGGAGTTCGCCGTTGCAGTAGACATCGGAGTTGGCCATGATGCCGTCGAAGGCGATGAAGGTGCGCCTGGTGGAGTCGACTTTTGCGATTTCGAGGGTGTGGCGATACCAGGCGATGCCAGTGGGGAAGAAGCCTCCCGCGGCTCGACTGGGGGCGTTTTCTTCGACGGGGCCGGCGATCGCCCAGTCGTGAGGGAGGGTGACGGGCTTCCAGGCGGAGTCGTCGAAGGTGGGGGATTGGGCGTCGGCGGCGTCGGATTGGAGGAAGCGCCAGTCGGAGTCGAAGGGTTGGATGTGGCGAGGTTGTACCAGGTGAGGAGCAGGGAAGGCGGGAAGGGTCGTAAAGAGCGCGAGTATGAGGAGAGTCGTGCGACGCATGGAATCCCTAATGTTGATCGGAAGCTGTGAACAAAAAGCAGATCCCCTTCGGGGGTGACAATCAAAAAGACAACTGCACCGATAACAACTGTAACTCCTACGCTGTTTCGCTCGGGTTAGAGCGAGCTAGTCTTACTTCGGCGTTGTAGTTGGGGTGGGTTCTACGGGGTTGTACTTGCGGGCAAGGTCGGGAGTGGATTGGACGTCTGACGGCGGAGGGTTCTCAGCCTTCTTGACTTCGACGCCGAATATATAACTGGAGCCGAACATATTGCTGGTGAAGAAGACGAGCTTTTTGTCCGGGGTGAAGCGGACGTTGGGCTCGGCGCGGTAGTTGTGGTGGGACATGTTTACGAGATGCTCGGATTTGAAGACGCCGGGCTGCCAGAAGTCGGGGTCGTTGAGTGCGCCCTCGCCCTGAGGGATCATGTGGGGGTAGAAAAGTTCGATCCACTCGCCGTCGGGTGCTTCGGCGACCTGTCCGGAGTCGCCGCCGTCGCCGGTGAAGAGGTCGAGGTCCTGAGTGAGGTTGAAGTGAATCGACCACTCGTTGCGCTGCATGTGGTAGGCGGTGCGCTTGCCAGTCTGGAGGTTGTAGCTGGCGAGGAAGAAGTCTTCGCCTTTGGGGTACTGCCAGTCGTACCAGATGGTCTGGCCGTCGAGGCCCCAGAACTCGTGACCTGCGATCTCCATGGCCATGGTGCGTTTGTGGATGAGCGTGTTGTGGGTGCCGTCGGTGTGGATGAGCCAGATGCGGTCGACCTTCTGCCACATGCCTTCGTGGCAGTACATCAGGAGTTGCGGGTCGGAGGGTGAGAAGAGGAGATGGTTGACCCAGTCGGTGGAGTGGAGCAGGGGCTTGATGGTTCCGGGCTTCTCGCCGTTGGGGCCGGGTTCGAGGCGGATGGTGAAGAGAACGAGGGGAATGCGAGCGGCGAGGCGGCGCTCCATCATCTGACCCTTGTCGTCGGCCTGGATGTGGGCTCCGCCGAGGTTGGAGGCGGCGTTGGCATTGGCGGGAGGGATGACCGGCGCTGTGGCGACGAAGGCGTTGGGCGCGTTGGGGTCGCCGCCGGGAACGTCGGCTTCGTTGTAGGTGCCGGCGCCGAGGGTCTCGTCGGCGTTGATGCTGGAGACGCTCAGGCGGCCCGGAAGGTCGGTGAGCTTGCGGATCTCGCCAGTGTCGGTGTTGGCCTTGTAGATCGCGTTGGTGTGAGTTGCGGGATCCGTTCGGGTGAAGAAGATGCTGTTGGTTTTGTGGCCGACGACGATTGCGCGAGCGGCGCCGGCGAAGCGGGCCGTGGGTGAGGCGTCGGCGGTGGCGGGCAGGTTAGGGACCAGCAAGCGCGTCTTCATGGTGGCGAGATCGAGGACGCGGATGCCCTGAGGCGAGTTGTAGACCATCTGCTTGTGGTCGGGGGTGTAGGCGTTGACGTTGAAGTAAAAGGCGCCGGAGTTGGGCTCGTCGGAGATGCGCCAGACGCGGTGGCCCGTGTCCTTGTCGACCCAGGTCTTTGGTGGAAGCTGTTCCGTGGTGGAGGCGGGTTGGGCCTGGATGGTAAGCGGCAGGAGGGCGAGGGCAGAAAATGAGAGCGGGCGGACCATGCGGGACCTCTTGTACGATGCGTGGTGCAGGAGCGAAAAGATAGCTGTGGCGGGAGATATTCCCTCAGCGGCTAAAGCCGCCTGCATTATCGAGTTGTTCATGGCGCGGCTGAAGCCGCGCCCCTTCAAAGCAACTACTTTTGGCAATCACATCGTCATTTAGAGCGCTGGAGGTGTGGACGGACGCGCAGCGGGAACTACTGGGCCCTTGCTGTTGGGAGGCTCGGTGGGGTTGAACTTGCGCGCGAGGTCCGGTGTGGACTGGACGTCGGAGGCGGGAGGATTCTCTGCCTTCTTCACCTCGACGCCGAAGACGTAGCTGGGGCCGAACATGTTACTGGTGAAGATGACGAGGGATTTGTCGGGCGAGAAGCGGACGTTTGGCTCCTCGCGATAGTAGTGGTGGGACATGTTGACGAGGCGCTCGGACTTGAAGACGCCGGGCTGCCAGAAGTTTGGGTCGTTCAGTGCGCCGTCGGTTGGGAGCATGTGCGGGTAGAAGAGCTCGATCCATTCGCCGTCGGGAGCCTTGGCGACCTGGCCGGGATCTCCGCCGTCGCCGGTAAAGAGGTCGAGATCCTTGGTGAGGTTGAAGTGAATCGACCACTCGTTGCGCTGCATGTGGAAGGCGGTGCGTTTTCCGGTCTTCAGGTCATAGCCAGCGAGGAAGAAGTCTTCGCCCTTCGGGTACTGCCAGTCGTACCAGATGGTCTCGCCGTCGAGGCCCCAGAACTCGTGACCGGCTATCTCCATGGCCATGGTGCGTTTGTGGATGAGGGTGTTGTGGGTGCCGTCGGTGTGAATCATCCAGATGCGATCGACTTTTTGCCATGGGCCTTCGTGGCAGTACATCAGGAGGGTGGGGTCTTTGGGCGAGAAGAGGAGGTGATTGACCCAGTCGGTGGAATGGAGGAGAGTTTTCATCTCGCCGGGCTTTTCGCCGTTGGGCCCGGGCTCGAGGCGAATGGTGAAGAGAACGAGGGGAAGGCGGGCGGCGAGGCGGGCCTCCATCATGGCTCCCTTGTTTTCGGGCTGGTAGTGGGGACCTTGAGCGGCGCTGGCGACGCGGTTGTCTGGCGCGCTGTTAGGGGCCGGCCTGGCTGCGGGAGCGTTGGAGCCGTACTCCTTGCCGGTGGCGTCGCCTTCGATGTAGGTGCCTGCGGCGAGGGTCTCGTCGGCGTTGACGCTGACGATGCTGATCTTGGGAGGCAGGTCGGTGAGTTTGCGGATGGCTCCGGTGTTGGTGTCCGCCTTGTAAACAGCGGCGGCATGAGTGACAGGATCGAGCTGGGTGAAGAAGACGCTGTTGGTCTTGTTGCCGGCGACGAGGGCGTGGGGGTTACGGCTGGCTCCCGCACCGCGAACGGCGCTGGGATCGACGGCGTCAGCGCCAGTTGCGGCGGGAGGGTTGGGAACGAGCAGGCGCGTCTTGCGCGTGTCGAGGTCGAGGACGTGGATGCCGTCGGGGGCGGTGTAGATCATCTGCTTGCGGTCGGCAGTGTAGGCGTTGACATTGAAGTAGAAGCCGCCGGAGTTGGGCTCGTCGCTGAGACGCCAGATGCGGTGGCCAGTATCTTTGTCGACCCAGGTTTTAGGTACGCCGGCGCCATGCGCGAGGGGAGCCAGAAGCGTTAGAAACGCGAGAGACGAGAGGCCGGAACGAACGAGGGAAGGCATGGTGGAATTCCTCCAATTGCTCTACAGATGGTTGGCTGCACGGTTCTGGGAGCCGGGGCTCAGAGAGCAAGCAACGTGGCGTGACAGCGTGCGAGAAATTTATACACTGTGACGGGTGCGAATGGGAAATAGTTTCTTACCGGGAATTGGGGCTGGGTTCCAGTATCGGCGGAGCGGCACTACACTATAGGGATGAGCCACTCTGCTGTCTCGCTCGCTCCGACGATTGCTGGAATCGCCGCAAAACTCGCGCAGGGCTCGCGGATCGACCGGGACGAGGCGCGGTGGCTCTGGATGAACGCCTCCGATGCGGAGTTGTGCCGGCTTGCGGGCGGCGTGCGGGACCGTTTTCATGCTCCGGGATCCTGCACTTACATGGTGATGCGGATCATCAATTACACCAATGTCTGTGTCGCCCAGTGCGACTACTGCGCCTTCTATAAACTTCCGACTCAGGATGGCGGCTATGTCCTGAGCCACGAGGAGGTGTTCGCGAAGCTGGACGAACTGCTGGCGCTTGGCGGGGATCTGGCGGCGTTTAATGGCGGATTCAATCCACATCTTCCGCTGAGCTATTACTGCGAGCTGTTTGCGGCGATTCGAGTTCGTTATGGCGATTCGCTGGAGTTTTATGCGCTGACGATCGCGGAGTTTATGTATCTGGCCGATCACGCGAAGTTGGGCTACGCGGAGGCAGCCAAGTTGTTGAAGGATGCGGGGGTGCGGTGGATCACGGGTGGTGGCTCGGAGATTCTTACCGAGGAGTTCCGGGCGCGGCATTCAAAGTTCAAGTACACCGTTGCGGAGTACTTCCGGGCGCAGCGGGCGATTGTCGATGCGGGTCTGAAGACCACGGCGACGATGGTGATCGGTTTTGATGAGAGCCTGGAAGAGCGGCTGGAGCATCTGGAGCGGACGCGTCAGTTTCAGGATGAGACGGGCGGGCTGGCCAGCTTTCTGTGCTGGACCTTCAAGCCTTACTTCACGCAACTTGGTGGTATCGAGATTTCAACGGCGGAGTATTTGCGGCACCTCGCGCTTAGCCGGATCTATCTGGACAATATTCCGCGGATTCGCACGTCGGTGCTGACCCAGAATGAACGGGCGCTGGAGGGGTTGAAATACGGCGCTGACGACTTCGACCTGCCGATTGAAGACGAGGTGACACAGAAGGCGGGAGCGACGATCAGTCTGGACTTTGAGCGCATTCTGAACTACGCCCGCGAGTTGGGTTACTCGCCGGAGTATCGCCAGGTGTCGCTCGGCCGGGCCGCGCCGTCTCATGGGCGATAGAGAATTATCTGCTGTTGAGGAATAGAGCTCGCGACGCTGTGCCGGAGCGATGAGCGCTCGCTCGCTTTCCGTTGCGGACCAGCCAGTCTTCGCCCGTGCGCGTGATGAAGAGGTTGTCGGAGATGTGCAGTTCGTTTCCTTCGCGTATCTGAACAGGCTTTCGCTCAATGAACCTTCTGCGCTTCAGGGCATTCATCGCGTGGCTGGTGAGATGGCCGCTTTCGCTGGCCTGCATCTCGAGACCCAGAGCACGCGGACTAACCCCTGTCTCGGAGGCTCTGCGATCGATGATCTTCAGAGCAAGAATTTCGTAGGAGACAAGATCGTCGGAGGGGCTTGGAGCAGAGACAGACGGCAGAGGTGCAGTGTCAGACGCCGGCTCCGGCTTCACCAACTCCTGCAATTCGATTCGGGGCATGATGGCGGATAGTTGAGCGGTGATGTTTTGCTGGAGGTGGGTGTAGTCGCTGGGAAACGCCTGGGTTGGGTAGGGAATAAGGGGGAGGTGCTGGATTCCGGCAGGCAAGCCGCACTCTTCTTTCGAAGAGATGAGGCATATCGGATTTCCGAGGGCGACAGCACAGCCCACAGCAAGCCAGATCTCGGGTGTGTTCTCCGAGACATCCGCAAGGAGCGCGCCAGCTTTTTCTATCCCGCCGATGAAGACGTTGATAGGAGTTGGAGGTTCGGAGCTCTGTTGCAAACGAGACGGGATCAGGCCGGTTTCGATAACGGCTAGCTCCAACACCTCGTTGAAGAGGCGCTCGAAGCGCGTCCCGCAAGGAAGTAGTACGGCGCATTGATTCTTGGTGAGTTCTTTCATGTGCATCTCTGTACCTCTGCGACGAATCAAAGTTAAGCTTCGGCCAATGAAACAAGAGCCGGACCGAGAAGATCAGGCGCGCTGACCGGCTCTTTACGGTCCGCATCCAAACGTTCGCAAATGTTGCGAAGGGAAAAGTTCTGCATGTCCACTAGTTTGAGCGGACGAGAGTAGAAGTACCCCTGGGCCTGATCGCAGGACATCTGGCGGAGCATTTGAACGTGTTGCTCGGACTCCACACCTTCCGCGATGACCTCGATCTGAAGGCTGTGGGCGAGTGCGATGATCGCTGCGGTGACGGCGCGGCTGTTCTCGTCAACGTCGCAGCGCGAGATGAAGGAGCGGTCGATTTTGATCCTGTCGACGGCGAAGCGGGTGATGTATCCCATATTCGAAAAGCCTGTGCCGAAGTCATCGATGGCAAAACGGACACCGAGTTTTCGAACGCGTTCCATGATCTCGAGTGACTCATCGGAGTCGACCATCAACAGATGCTCGGTGATTTCCAGCTCAAGTTGTTCGGGTTTCAGCCCGCTGCTGCGCAGGGCGCGCTCTACGGTTGCGGGGAAGTTCTTCTGCTGGAACTGTCGCGGAGAGATGTTGACGGCCACCGAGAACTCAACGCCGAGTTGACGTTGCATCGCAGCTACTTCGTTGCATGACTCCAGAAGTACCCACTCGCCGATTTTGACGATGAGTCCTGTCTCTTCGGCGATGGGAATGAAGGTGCCTGGCCCGACCAGGCCGAATTCGGCGCTGTTCCAACGCAGGAGAGCCTCCACTCCAAGCATCCGGCCTTCGGTAAATGAGATCTGCGGTTGATACATGATCTCGAACTCTTCCGCCTCGAGAGCACTGCGCAGGGCCGATTCCATCTCGAGCATCTGCAGCCCCTGCATGCCGATCCCCGGAGTGTAGACCTGCGAGCCATTCCGGCCGTTGTTCTTGACGCGATACATGGCGAGGTCGGCGTTTTTGAACAGGCTGTCGACGTCGTTACAACCGGGAAACAGACCGATGCCGATGCTTGCCGTGACAATGATCTCGTGTTTGCCGATACGAATGGGCTGTGCGATGGTGGAGAGAAGTTTTTGACAGACCTCCTCGGCATCCTTCTCGGAGCGGAGATCGGGAAGAAGCACAACGAACTCGTCTCCGCCCATTCGGCCGATGGTGTCGGACTTCCGAACGCAGGCTTTGAGACGTTTGGAGATCTCGCAGAGCACTGTGTCGCCGGCCTGGTGCCCGAGGGAATCGTTGACGCGCTTGAAGTTGTCGAGGTCGATCACGATCACCGCGAGGTCGTTCTGGGATCGCTTGGCTCGCTCGATGAAGAGATCCAGCCTGTCCCGAAGCAGAGTGCGCGTGGGAAGGCCGGTCAGAGGGTCATGGTGGGCAATATGGTAGATGTATTCATCGGCCCTTTTGCGCTCGGTCAGATCGTAGGAGATTCCGACAAAGCCGGTGATGGAGTCCTCGCTGTCACGCAGCGCAGTGACGACAAGCTGCACCGGAATTCGCGATCCGTCTTTTCGAATGTACGTCCACTCTCTCTCGTCCATCAGCCCCTTCTCGGGCGCGACACGAAAAACGTGATGATCTGGAGCGACTTCGGTATCGAACTTTTCGGAGAGTTCGAGCGCGCGCTGGGCGACCTCTTGCTGATCGTGCAGCTCAGTGGTGCTGCGACCGAGCAGATCGTTCTCCTGATACCACAGCATGCGCTCAGCGGCAGGATTGACGCAGGTAATGAGACCTGACTTGTCGGTAACGATGATGCTGAAGGGGGAACTGTCGATAATTGATTTGTTGAAGTTGAGGGCGCGCTTCAGGTCTTCCTTCTGCTTGAAGTGCCGCGTGACATCGGTGATTGTGGTGGCGATGCCGTCATCGAGCTTTACGATTTGAATCCGGTAACGACCGGGGCCGTCTCCGGACTTGAAGGTTTCGCTGGTGACTTCAATCAGGGCGGGCTCTCCTGTTTCAACGACCCGCGTGTGTTGTCCGAAGTGCTTCGTGTTGCGCAGGGCTGGGAAGATATCGAAGAGATTTTTCCCGAGGACTTGATCTTTGGTCATGCCAAGCATACGTTCGGCGTTGCCATTGAGAAATATGAATTTGAAATCGCAGATCTCTCCGTTGACATCGCGAACGCTGCTATACATGCAGACAGCGTCTGTGCTTGACTCTGCCGCTGCGATGAGTCGCAACTCGTTATCCCGCGAGCGCGCAGCGTCCCGCACGATGAGAATAAAGCGGCGTACGAAGATAGGGAGGCCGACAACGAAGATCGCAGATGCGATGGAACCTGCACCTGCGAACAGCCTGACAACCCATTGTTGATGATAGGGAAGAGCGCCCAGGCCAAGGTTGCGATCAAAGAGATCAATGAGAAACAGAAAGAGGAAAGCTCCCGCTATACAGCGTATGAACGCGTCGTTTCGAGATTCGTAGACGAGGAGAGCCATTGAGATGCCGAGGGCAGCCCATATGATCCAAACCACTGTTTCGAAGTTCCAGCCGTCGACAGCGTTAGAGACGCATGCGGAAATCCCACGCGGGACTGGACGAAGAGAGCGACACAGCCAATCAAAGTGAGAAGTGTGGCTGAAGTCGCTGTAATTCCCGGGCCCGCGGTTTGGTAGCGTTCTGTCAATTCAGACATGTGTGCCTCATACTGCTCTGCAAGGCAATCCGGCAATAACAGGAAGGTGAGCCTGTTAAATACCTCGCCATAAGTCACTGTAGGTTTGGCAATAGCGTGGGCCAATACAACCTAAGTGTTAGCGCTAACGTAGTTTGAACCGAGCACCTGCGTTACGAAACCTTACGAATTCCTTATTCAGAGCTTGTTGAGGTCGATTGGGCAAATAGAATAGGCAGGGATGCCGCGATCGACACTTTCAGTAGCTCTCATCACACTTAACGAAGAAGAAAATCTCTCGCGAACACTTGTGAGCGTGCGATTTGCTGACGAGATCGTCGTGGTTGACTCGGGATCGACGGACCGGACCGTGGAGATAGCAAGGTCGTTTGGAGCGAGAGTCTTCTCGGAAGACTGGAAGGGATTTGCGCGCCAGAAGAACTCCGCTATCGGTAAGTGTGTGGGGACGTGGGTCTTGTCGCTCGACGCGGATGAGGAGTTGACCGAGGAGCTACAGGCGGAGATTCGCGGGATGCTGGAAGCGGACGAGCGGATCACGCCACAGGTTGATGGCTATCGGCTTCGGTTGCGCCATGTGTTCCTGGGGCGCTGGATGCGTTACGGCGGCTACTACCCGGACATGAAACTGCGGTTGTTTCGCCGGGTCACGAGCTCGGGGGTTGCTCACTTCACGGATCGACCGGTCCACGAGTCGGTGCAGGTTGAGGGCCGCGTCGAGACGCTGAAAAAGGACTTTCTACATCACGGCTACCCAAACCTTGAACTCTACCTTGAGCACATGAACCGGTACAGCTCGCTTGGGGCGAGTCTTGTTGCGGCGAAGGGGAAGGTGAGCCGGTCGTGGCCCGCGTTTTTCTGGAATGCTGTTTTTGTTCCGAAACTAACGTTCCTTTGGAACTATGTCTTTCGTCTCGGATTTCTCGACGGGCGGGAAGGGCTACTGCTGCATCTTTATCACTCGGCTTATATCAGCTGGAAGTATGCGAAGGCGTGGCAGATTGGGCGAGGTTCTAAGCCGTAGGGCACTCGCAACTCTGACGATGTGGCTTATGAGAACCATTTGAGGGCGCGGATGATTCCCATGGAGGTCGGGCGGGAGTGAGCGGAGACGTCTGTGCGGGCGTGAATCTCGTCGCGATTTTCGGCGTAGTACTTGTAGGCGAGGATCATCATCTCTTCGTTCGTGACGGTGGGGGTCCAGCCGAGTTGCGTGCGGATGCGGGTGGTGTCGAAGACGAAGCTTTCGGCGATCATGCGGTAGTGGTAGGGGCCGAGCGGCGAGAGATTGAGTTTGTGTGCGAGTTGCATCGCGGCGATCGTCATTTTCTTTGGCAGGGAGGCGACGCGGGAGCGGCTTCCGGCGGCTTGAATCACCGCCTCATACACGCGGCGAAGCGAGACGACGTTGTCGGAGCCGATGTGGAAGAGGTTGGAGCCGTTGTAGGCCAGCGCCTGAAGGCAAGCTGTGGCGAGGTCCTGCGCGTAGATGAATTGGTAGCGATTGCTGCCGTCGCCAACGACCCAGACCTTCTTCCCGTCGTCGATGAACTCGAAAAGGATGGCGAGCAGGCCGAGACGGCCGCTGTCGATGATGGTGGGGCAGCGGATGGTGATCACGTCGAGGTCGTGAGTGTAGTCGGCGAGGACCTGCTCGCCAGCTAGTTTCGAGCGGCCGTAGAGTTCAATCGGATTGGGAGGCTCGTTTTCGGCGACGTCATGGCCCAGGTCGCTGGCCCAGAGGCAGTTGCTGGAGATGAAGACGAACTTTTTGACGCCGAACTGCTTTGCGGCTTCGGCAAGGTTTCGGGTGCCGTCGACGTTTGAGGTCCAGAGGAGGTTGTCATCAATGGCGTCGTGTGCCAGTTGCGCGGCGCAGTGAAAGACGGCGGCGAAGTCATGTTCGGAGAAGATTTGCTGCAGCAGGGCGGGGTCGCGGATGTCGCCCTGGATGCTGGTGAGGTTAGGGTGGTTGTCCGGATCTGCGACGAGATCGATGTTGGTGCAGGCGTAGCCCTCGGCAAGAAGTCTGCGCTTGAGGACACCTCCGAAGAATCCGGATCCGCCGGTGATGAGGACCTTGGTCATGTCTGGTTCGATAGTACGTTTTTTGGCCGCTTCGTCGCCGATTGGAAGAGGAAGACGGTGAGGATGGTCATGATGGGTTCCAATGGGTGCCGGAATCGAGCCTGGACCGTGATGAGGTAGTAGGTGAGGGGCACAAGGGCGAAGGCCCACGCGAAGAGGACAGCGCCGGGGATGCGGCGTTTGAGTGCGAGCAACAGGCCAAGAACGCTGCTGAGGCTAAGGAAGAAGTAGTTAGCCTCGCGGGCGGCTTCGATGAGGACACCCTTTTCAACGGGTTTGGGGACGCTGACCCAGAAGAAGTAGAAGCGCTTGAGGCTGAAGCCGACGAAGCGGAGTTTATGCGAGCGGATCTCTTGTTTTGCGAGTTCGCCTTCACGCCGAACGTAGGCGGCCTCGCCCATTTGGCGATATTGCTGGAAGACGGGGCATACCTCGCAGACCGGAATCGTCGCTCCCCAGGGAAAGCCCAGATGTTCTTCGAGCGCCGATTGATGGAGCTCTGCGCCAAGGTTTCCTCGCATAGGGATGAAGGCATGAAAGACGGTGTAGTTGCGAATCATCCATGGCGCGAGACAGGCCAGAACAAGGACGCAGGCGAGAGCGCCGCGAAGAAGCGTCGGAAAGACGGGGCCCCTGGCTTTGAATGCGCCCAGGAGCATCCAGAGGCCGCAGACCGGGAGGAACAGGAGCAGAGTGGAGTTGAGCAGCGCGACGAGGCCGGAGAGAATCCCGAAGGCGGCCCAGCGTGCTGTGGTCTGGGTTTGACCGGCTTCCGGAACGGCGGGTTCCTCTCCAACGCCACGCACGCGTAACGCGATGACAATGATCTTCGAAAAGAGATATGCCGTGATGCACATATCCCAGATCCAGCGGACGGCGAACTGCATCGCGGCGGGATAAAGCGCCCAGAGCCATCCGGACCAGAGTGCGACTTTCTTGCCACGGCCTGTGGGTCCGAAACAGCGCGCGGCAATCTCGTAGATGACGGAGGATGTTGCGGCAGAGAAGGCGCTGTTGATGGCGAGGAGCACCCACGCGGACGCGGCAGTGTAGACGCCGAAGATATTGAAGACGCCTGCGATGAGGAGGGGATAGAGCGGAGGAGACCAGGCCGTGGGGCCGGAGTGGCCAGTGAAGGGGTCCGCGTAGCCGAACCCTGTGGCAAGCGCGCGCGCGATCCGTCCCATCTCCCAGCCGAACTGGAGATGATCTTCTTCCGGGCGAATGCGATAGGTGTGGACGATGGTGATGTAGAGGACACGGATGAGGAAGCCAGCCCAGAACATGGAGGAAGGCGCTCGAAACAGCGAAGACGTTTCCGACGTCTGGGAGGATGTCTGGAAGTTTTGCATTCGCTCGTCTTGCACTCCGTGACCTTTCAACTAACTTCGTCCTGCTCGCGGCTGGGCGACGACAAGGCCGCGCGGAGTAGGAAGGAAGACGACAGAGAGGAGTCCTTGAGACTCCATGGAGCGCGCGGCGTCGCGAACGACTTTGTGGTGCGAGCTGGCGTCGTGCATCAGGATGACGCCGTTGGGATTGATTTGAGGTAGAAAGCGGTTGACCTCCTGCTCCCGGATGGGCATGTCGGAGTCGGAGAAGAAGAGGTCGATGGTGCCTTCGACCTTCATCTCGAGGCTGGACTGGTTGCGAAGTTCAATGAAGGGCATGAGAGGCGAGGTGGCGAGGCGCTCCTTTGCGCGAGCGTAGACGACGGGGTCGAATTCGCAGCTGATGACCTTGCCGAAGCCGTTGCGCTGCAGGCCCTTGGCGATCCATTCGGTGGAGACGCCGAGGAACGAGCCGGTCTCGACGACGAGACGGGGCTTGATGGTGGTGACCAGGGTAGCGATAAATTCGAGGACCTCGAGCTCGGCTGTCATGGAGTCGATCATGCTCCAGTGTTCGGGGCTGAGGGCACTCTGGCGTGGGGCGATGCGACTCGGGCTGGAGCACGCCGGCGCTGCGGTCATGCTGCAGCATGATCTTGTGTTCCTGCTTCATCTTTTTTCGGAATAAGCCCATGAATTCTCCCTCTATCCATTATGCGGGAGGAGTGGAGATAAAGGAGGGTGGCCTCCGGCTTCTTGCCTTCTACTCTGCTAAAGCAACGACCTTGAGTCCGGCTTTCGCGGATTCCACGAAGTCAAACATGACCTTCGCGATGAAGTCGAGCATCTCCTTTGTCAGTCCGGGATAGACGCCGATCCAGAAGACTCGGTTCATCACAAAGTCGGTGTTCTTTAGATCGCCGACGACGCGATGCTCGTATCCCTCGTAGGCGGGTTGCCGCAGCAGGTTTCCAGCGAAAACGAGACGGGTGCCGATCTTATTAGACTCCAGATGCTGCGTCAGTTGGTCGCGCGAAAACGGGGCGTCGGTCTTAACGGCGATGGGGAAGCCGAACCAGCTTGGATCGGAGTTCTCGCCCGCGACCGGCAGCATGAGATATTGCTCTAAGGGCAGAAGCAGCTTCGTCAGGTAGCTGAAGTTCTCTTTTCGTCTCTCGATGAAGTACGGCAGCTTCGCAATCTGAGAGAGGCCAAGCGCCGCCTGCATGTCGGTCGCCTTGAGGTTATAACCCACATGCGAGTAGGTATATTTGTGGTCGTAGCCGCATGGAAGCGTCCCTAGTTGCCAGTCGAAGCGCTTGCCGCAGGTGTTGTCCTTGCCGGGCTCGCACCAGCAATCGCGGCCCCAGTCCCGGAAGCTGTCGATGAGTACCTGCAGTGTGGGCTTGTCGGTCATGACGGCGCCGCCTTCGCCCATCGTAATGTGGTGTGCGGGGTAGAAGCTTACCGTGGCGATGTCGCCGAAAGTTCCGACCTTTCGGCCCTTGTAGGTTGATCCCAACGCATCACAGCAGTCTTCGACGAGCCAGAGGTTGTACTTCCTGCAGAAGGCTGTGATTGCGTCGAGATTGAAGACGTTGCCGAGGGTGTGAGCGATCATTATGGCCTTCACCTTTGGGCTGTATGCCTCCTCCAGGCGGGAGACGTCGATCTCATACGTTGGCAGTGTTACATCGAGGAAGACCGGGACGAGGCGGTTCTGCAGAATTGGATTGACGGTGGTGGGGAACCCTGCGGCGACGGTAATCACTTCGTCGCCCGGCTTGAGCCGTCGGTCGCCAAGCTTCGGCGAGGTCAAAGCGCTGAGCGCCACGAGATTCGCGGACGATCCGGAGTTCACCAACGATGCCGACCGCACGCCGACGAACCGAGCCAGCTTGCGCTCAAACTCCTTCGCGAAGCGACCGGTTGTGAACCAGCCGTCGAGTGCCGACTCGACAACCGAGCAGATGTCCTCCGGGCCGATAACCTTGCCCGAGACAGGCACCGCGGACGTTCCTGGAACGAACTCACGCGAAGGAAAAGCCTCGGCATGATATTCCGCTGTCAGTGCCAGGATCTGTTGCCGCAACTGTTCCGCTTTTTCACTCATGCATTCAGAATACTAAACAATGGAAGCAGTCCTATCGCGAGCTTTGATGCGGTGAAGCAGCGATGGTCGTGAAGGCTCCATCGTTTGGCAGACACACGGGTTATACTGATGCGGAACGTTGGGAGCCAAGCTATTTGCTCCCCAGGGCCACAGCCACCGGAGAGACCATCCAGACCATGAAAGCAGTCATCCTCGCTGGCGGCGTCGGCACGCGGCTGTCGGAAGAAACGGTAGTTCGTCCCAAGCCGATGGTGGAGATTGGCGGCCGCCCTGTCCTGTGGCACATCCTGAAGATTTACTCCCAGCATGGCATCAATGACTTCATCATCTGCTGCGGATACAAGGGCTACATCATCAAGGAGTTTTTCGCCAATTACTTTCTTCATACCTCCGATGTAACCTTCGACATGCACAACAACAAGATGACTGTGCATGAGTCGGTCGCCGAGCCATGGCGTGTCACGCTGGTCGATACCGGCGACTCAACCGGCACGGGGGGAAGGCTCAGGCGAATTGCGAAATACCTCGACGCGGACGAGCCCTTCTGCATGACCTATGGAGATGGTGTCGCCGATGTAGACATTACGGCTTCGATCGCCTTCCACAAAGCGCATGGAAAACAGGTCACGCTTACCAGCGTCCAGCCTCTGGCCCGCTTTGGCGCACTCGGTCTGAAAGACACGCAGATCTATTCCTTTCAGGAGAAGCCGTCGGATGAGGGTGGATGGATTAATGGCGGATTCTTCGTCCTCGATCCAAAGTCCATTGATGCAATCACGGACGATTCGCAGATGTTCGAGCGCGAGCCGATCGAGGCTCTCGTGGCGCAGGGTGAGGTACAGGCCTTCTTTCATCGAGGATTCTGGCAGGCGATGGATACGTTGCGCGACAAGATGCATCTAGAAGCACTGTGGAATGAAGGAAAGGCTCCATGGAAGACCTGGTAACCAGCGAATCCAGCAGCAGCTTCTGGAAGGGGCGTCGTGTGTTCCTTACGGGGCATACGGGTTTCAAGGGGGGCTGGCTCGCTCTATGGCTGGCGCATCTCGGCGCCGAGGTCCGTGGGTACGCGCTTGATCCGTGGACGGAGCCGAATCTTTTTACTGTTGCTCGCGTGGGTGACGTCGTCGAGGATGTACGCGGCGATATTCGCGATGGGGCAAATCTCGACAGCTCGATGCGAGAGTTTCGACCCGAAGTGGTCTTCCATCTGGCGGCTCAGCCGCTGGTTCGTTACTCGTATGAAGATCCAATCGGGACGTACGAGACGAACGTCCTCGGGACCGCGCGGGTTCTGGATGCTGTGCGCAGAACGAGTTCGGTGCGTGCCGTGGTTTCAGTGACGACGGATAAGTGTTACGAGAATAAGGAGTGGGTGTGGCCTTATCGTGAGAGCGATGCGCTCGGCGGCTACGATCCTTACTCGAGTTCGAAGGCTTGCGCGGAACTGGTCTCGGCGGCCTTTCGGCAGTCGTACTTTCCGGTTGAGAAGCTGGAGGAGCACGGAGTTGCCGTTGCGACCGCACGTGCCGGCAATGTAATCGGGGGAGGCGACTGGTCGACCGACCGGCTCCTTCCCGACCTTGTCCGCGGCTTTCTTTCGGGAGAGCAGGTGCGCATTCGCCGGCCCCGTGCGATTCGGCCCTGGCAGCATGTTCTAGAACCGGTACATGGGTATATGCGGCTCGCCCAGGAGCTTCTGGCCGGAGCGCCCGGCGCGGCGCGATACGCAACGGCCTATAACTTCGGGCCCAATCAGGAGGATGCGCGTCCAGTTTCATGGATCGCCGAACGCATGACTCAATATTGGGGCGACGGAGCGTCGTGGGTGCTCGACGACGACAAAGGCCCGCACGAGGCCGGCTACCTCATGCTGGATATCAGCCGCGCGCGACGGGACCTCGCATGGGAACCCCTGCTTCGGCTTGACACCGCTTTGGAGTGGCTCGTGCAGTGGTATCGAGCATGGCAGTCGTCGGCTGACGGCATTCCGCACTTCACGCTCTCGCAGATCAACCAATACCAGGCGATGATTCAGGCCAAGAGGGACGCGGCTGCTCCCCATGAGCGCAAAGCATGAAACAGCCGCCTTTGCCTTCCGAAGATCTCGACCACATCCTAGGTCAGACGAGATCCCTCTGGGCGGAGATGCGAAACGAACGCATTTTCATCACGGGGGGTACTGGTTTTTTCGGGTGCTGGCTGCTGGAAAGCTTTGCTCACATCAATCGAGAGCTTGGTTTGAACGCTCATGCTGCGGTTCTCACGCGTAACGCAAGAGCGTTCGCGGAGAAATGTCCGCATCTCGCCGCGAATCCGGCGCTCAGCTTTCTTGAAGGAGATGTTCGCGACTTCTCCTTTCCCGACGCCGACTATCAGTACATCATTCACGCTGCAACGGAGACTACCGGAGAGCAGGCTGCAGAGCGGCCCTTCGAGATGCTCACGACCATCATCGACGGCACTGCGCGCGTGCTCGATTTTGCCCGGACTCATGCAACTCGCAAGCTTCTTCTCACCAGCTCGGGTGCGGTCTACGGCAGACAGCCCGCCGGCGTGACCCATATTCCTGAGGGGTATCTGGGCGGGCCAGATCCGCTCAATCCGGCGAGCGTCTACGCGGAGGGGAAGCGCATTTCGGAACAGATGTGCGCGTTGCAATCGGCGAATGGTTCGATCGAGATCAAGATCGCCCGCTGTTTTGCCTTCGTTGGCCCTCATCTTCCTCTTGATGCTCATTTCGCCATCGGGAACTTTATTGGCGATGTTCTAGCAGGGCGGCAGATCCGAATCAAGGGCGACGGCACTCCAAGGCGTTCGTACCTGTATGCGTCGGACCTCGCCATCTGGTTGTGGACGATGCTCTTCAGGGCTCCGAGTCTGGTCCCCATCAATGTTGGTTCGGGTCATGACTTGAGCATTCTGGAGTTGGCGCAGACGGTTGCTCAAAGTCTGGGTGCATCCGCCGGCGTTCATGTCGAGAAAGAGGCTATTTCTGGAGCGGACGTGGCGCGCTATGTGCCGTCAGTCGGTCGCGCCAAGGATATGCTGGGGCTGGAAGAGACGGTGAACCTTCAAGAAGCCATCCGCCGTACGGCCGTGTGGCACGGTGCCCGAAGGTAGGAACTGCCGCGTGGCCGGCGAAGAAAATTACCCCGTCCAGACCTAACCGAAGACGAGACCCCTTGTCTAATCGGCAACTACAAGGTCAGCCAAGGCGTCCGTCTGCCATTGGTGCCCATTATCGGACAGCAAAAATAACTCGTTCGATTGCTTGCGATCGAGTATCTCAAACGTCATACACTCAAATCTCCACCAACTAATGTTGTTCGTCTGTTTAGAGTGCCGCGCCGATCTCCGAAAAGGACTCCTCGATCGATGACCGAGAGTGTTGGACGCAAGCTGAATCTCATGTGTGGACTACGGCTGGTCCTGTCCGCGTGGGCCGCATGGATGGTCATCGCCGTGCCGAGCGCTTTGTGCCAGGGAAGCGGGCCTCCGAGTGCGGCGCCGGTCGCGGATACGGAGACGAAGCTGCCCACCTTTGATGTGGTCTCTGTGAAGCCGGATAAATCTGAGAGCGGAATGATGCGGATCATGAACAAGCCCGACGGCTATTCCGCAACGAACGTATCGCTGAGGATGCTGATCCAGATGGCGTATGGCATCCGGGAGGATCTGATTTCAGGTGGCCCCGGCTGGGTCGACTCCGCGCACTTCGATTTTGATGCGAAGGTGGATGGCGCCGACGTCGACACCCTGAAAAAGCTCAGCCCGGAGCTACGCCGGCAGGTGCTGCGACCAGCGTTGGCGGACCGATTCAAGCTGAAGCTCCATACCGAAACGAAGCAGCTTCCGGTCTATGAGCTTGGCATAGCAAAGGGAGGGGCAAAGCTAAAGGAGGCGTCGCCTGACGCCACTTACATTTATCCCAATGGATTCAAAGGCCCTGACGGCGTTGCGCGCGGAGGCATGCTGAGGATGGGCCATGGCGAATTGACGGGCCAGGGAATTGCGATCTCGGGTCTGGTGAACGTGTTGTCGACACAACTCCAGCAGACTGTTATCGATAAGACGGGGCTTACAGGTAAGTATGACTTCGAATTGACGTGGACGCCCGAGGAGGGCAACGGCCCGATGTTCAAAGGGACGGACGGCACCCCGCAGAAGGCTGATCCCGCACCCGATGCCACGGGCCCTACGATCTTTACCGCGCTGCAGGAGCAGCTTGGACTCAAACTTCAGTCAGCCAAAGGTCCCGTTGAAACTCTCGTGATCGATCATGTTGAGATGCCCTCCGAAAACTAGCAGAGCCCCGGTGGATTCGATGTTATTTCGGCCAATGAACAAGTGCTTACGCCTCGTATACATCCTTGTGTGCGTCGCGAGCCTCGGCGCGTGCCTGGCGGCTCCTCCGCTTGCGCTGGCATCGGAGTATCACGGCCGGATTACCTTCGGCGGTTTGCCGGTTCCGGGTGCAACGATCAAGGCGACGCACGACAGCCAGAAGCTTGTCGCTGTCTCCGATCAGCAAGGCAACTACTCCTTCGCCGACCTTCCGGACGGGACGTGGAAGATTGAGGTCGAGATGCAGTGCTTCTCGACGGTCGAGCAGACGGTGACCATTGGGCCGAATGCACCGGCGGGGGCCTGGGAGTTGAAGTTGCTTTCTGTTGATCAGATTATGGCGAAGGCAAAGGCGGTCAAGGCGGAGACAGCGCCGACAGTCAGCGCGGCCACTGCCGCTCCTGCGATCAAGCCGGATGCGCCGAAGCCAAATGACAGCGCCTCCGCGGCCGAGAAACCGAAGCCCCAGGATGACCCTCCCATCCAGCCGTCGGACGGCTTGTTGATCAACGGCAGCGTCAACAATGCGGCGACTTCGCAGTTCTCGCTGGCACCAGCGTTTGGCAACAGTCGCACCGGCAAAAAGGGTTTGTACACGGGTGGCATCGCCGCGATTCTTGATAACTCGGCTACAAATGCGCGGCCTTATTCTCTGAGCGGACAGAACACACCCAAAGCGGACTACAACAAGATCACCCTCCTTGCGACACTGGGAGGCCCGTTGAACATTCCCCATTTTCTTCTCCGCGGCCCGAACTTCTTCGTTGCCTACCAATGGACACGAAACGGCAATGCGACGACACTCTCGGGGCTGGTACCCACAGAGGATCAACGAAGCGGAAATCTGCCCAGCGGGATCATCAACCCGGGTTCGCAGGCACTGGATCTGCTGAAGCTATATCCGCTTCCCAATGTCGTTGGGAATTCGTTGTACAACTACCAAGTGCCGGTGGTCAGTAACACCCATCAGGACGCGTTGCAGTCGCGCATGGATAAAACCATCGGGAACAAGAATCAGCTCTACGGTGGGTTCGCCTTTCAAAGCATCCGGACAAGCGGCGCCGATCTCTTCGGCTTTGTTGACACGACCGACACCCTGGGCCTCAACCTGAACGTCAATTGGGCACACCGCTTCAGCCATCAGTTCTTCCTCACCACAACCTACCGATTCAGCCGATTGAGAACGAAGATTGTGCCGAACTTCGCGGATCGTATCAATATCTCCGGCGATGCGGGGATCACCGGCAATAATCAAGACCCGGTTAACTGGGGCCCGCCGACGCTTGTATTCTCAAGTGGAATCGCCAGCCTCACCGATCAGGACAGTGCGAATAACCGCAATGAGACAAATGGTGTCTCTGCTTCTGTTTCGTGGAATCATGGCCGCCACAATGTGATGCTTGGAGGCGATTTTCGCCGGCAGGAGTTCAATTACCTCACGCAGCAGAACCCGCGCGGCACGTTTACATTTACCGGGATTGCGACGGGAATTTCGGACTTCGCCGATTTTCTGCACGGCACCCCGGACACCAGTGCCATCGCCTTTGGCAACGCGGATAAGTACTTCCGGCAATCTGTCTACGACGCTTATGTGACGGATGACTGGAGAGTCCGGCCCGAACTCACCGTGAGTGCGGGCGTTCGCTGGGAGTATGGGGCGCCGATCACGGAGTTGTTTGGGCGGATTGTGAATCTCGATATCGCTTCGGGCTTTTCAGCTGTGAAGCCGGTGCTGGGGAGCAATCCGATAGGTCCTCTCACTGGTCAGATATATCCGGCTTCGCTGATACGGCCCGACCGGCTGGGAATCGAACCACGCGTGGGGTTGTCGTGGCGGCCCATTGCGGGATCGTCGATCGTGGTGCGAACTGGTTACGGAATCTACGACGACACCTCGGTCTATCAATGGACGGCGCTCCAGATGGCGCAACAGTCACCACTCTCGACCAGCTTGAGCGTGCAGAACAGCCCTTCCTGTCCGCAGACACTGGCAAGCGGGTTCAATCTTTGTTCTTCAGTGATTCCCAACACGTTTGCGGTAGACCCAAACTTCCGCGTTGGTTACGCGCAGACGTGGCAGTTGGCCGTGCAGAGCGACCTGCCCTTTGCGATGCAGATGACCGCGACGTATCTGGGGATCAAGGGAACGCGAGGTGTGCAGGAGTACCTGCCGAATACCTATCCTATCGGTGGCAACAATCCCTGCCCGTTGTGCCCGGCAGGCTTCGTCTATCGTGCGTCGAATGGCAACTCCACGCGCGAGGCAGGCAGTATTCAACTGCGGCGACGACTGCGCAGCGGCTTTACTGCGTCGCTGCAGTACACCTACTCGAAGTCCATGGACAACGACTCCGTACTCGGAGGTCAGGGGCCAGTCGCGCCGGGAGCCGTAGCCCAGGTCCTGCCGAACCCTGTAGTCGCACAGAACTGGCTTGATCTGAGCGCTGAACGCGGTCTCTCGACCTTCGATCAGCGCAACCTGATGAATGCACAGATTCAGTACACGTCGGGAGTAGGGCTTGGCGGCGGCGCTCTGTTGACCGGATGGCGCGGGAAGGTGCTGAGGCGGTGGACGGTGCTCGGACAGATCACGGCAGGCAGCGGTCTTCCGCAGACACCGATCTATCTTGCCGCGGTACCGAATACCGGCGTGACGGGGAGCATCCGGCCCAACGTGACTGGCGCTCCGCTGTATAAGCCGCCCGTTGGACTTCATCTTAATCCCGCTGCTTACGCTGCGCCTGTGGCTGGACAATGGGGTGATGCAGGAAGAAATTCGATCACCGGACCCGGAGCATTTACTTTCAACGCATCGCTGGCGCGGTCTTTCCGCCTGAAGGATCGCTACAACCTCGATCTGCGGGTTGATTCGACGAACCTGCTGAATCACGTTACCTTCACAACTTGGAATACTATCCTGAATCCGACGTCGAATCCTGGCTTGAGTCCGGCAGCAAACAGTCCGCTGTTCGGACTGCCCGCTTCTGCCAATGCAATGCGAAGCCTGCAAACCACCATGCGCCTGAGGTTTTAACGTATGCGATTCCTAGGGACAATTCTTCTGCTCGGAACACTCAGCGCCGGCGCGCAAACGATAGGGCAGAATGCGACTCCCGTCGCCAACGAGACGCAGACCATCTCTGTCCGCTCGCAGATTGTTATTGAGACGGTGGTTGTCAAGGACAAGCAGGGAAAGACGATCGAGGGACTCACTGCGAAGGACTTCACGCTCACCGAAGACGGCGTGCCACAGACGATTCGTTTCTGCGAACCACAGTCCCTGCCGTCGACTCTCAGCGATACCCCGATAAAGCCGACGGGGCCGGAGAACATCCAGATCTACAACCGGCTGGCGCGGTCTCAAATCGCGCCCGAGGCGGCCGGCGATGTTCGATACAAGGATCACCGCCTGTTGGCGCTCTACTTCGATATGACCGCGATGCGGCCGTCCGACCAGTTACGCGCACTCTCGGCAGCGGAGAAGTTCATCCGCACGCAGATGACAACCTCGGATCTGGTTTCGATCATGAGATATTCGGGAGGGTCCGTCGATGTGTTGCAGGACTTCACTGCCGATCGCGACCGTCTGCTGAGCATTCTCGAGACTCTCGTCGTGGGAGAGGGCCAGGGCTCTATTGAATCGACCGATGACGCCGGCAGCGCGGACACGGGCGCAGCGTTCGGGCAGGATGACAGCGAGTTCAACGTCTTCAACACCGATCGCCAACTCTCGGCACTGCAAACCGCTGCGCGAATGCTTGGGCAGCTGAACGAGAAGAAGTCGCTCATCTACTTCGCCAGCGGGCTGAGACTGAACGGCGTGGATAACCAGGCGCAGCTGCAGGCCACGGTTGACGCGGCCATCCGCGCGGGTGTTTCGTTCTGGCCGATCGATGCGCGCGGCCTCGTGGCCCAGGCACCGCTGGGAGACGCCTCGCAGGGGTCGCCCGGCAACGCCGGCATGTACTCCGGCGCCGCGGCGCTTGCGAATACGACCAACCTGCAGCAGTCGCAGGACACGCTCTTTTCTCTCGCGGGAGATACGGGGGGCAAGGCCCTGCTTGACTACAATGACCTGACGCGGGGGATCGTGCAGGCGCAGCAGTCCATCACCAACTACTACATCCTCGAGTACTACCCGACGAACACCGCGCTGAACGGGCGCTTCCGCCACGTCAAGATTTCGGTGAAGCCCGAGCTTGAAGCAAAGCTGGACTACCGCCAGGGTTACTACGCCGGCAAAGAGTTCAGCAAATTCACTTCGGTCGATAAAGAGCGGCAGCTCGAGGATGCCTTGATGCTGGGTGACCCGATCACCGACCTGACCATTGCGATCGAGGTCAACTACTTCCAGTTGAACAAGGCGGAGTACTTCGTTCCCATTGTTGTAAAGATTCCGGGACGCGAGCTTGCTCTTGCAAAACGAGGCGGCGCGGACCACACCCTGATCGATTTTGTCGGCGAGATCAAGGACGTCTACGGTGGGACGACGGTCACAAATGTTCGGGACAACGTGAATATCAAACTGACGGATGCGACCGCGGCAGAGCTGGCGAAGCAGCCGATCGAGTACGAGGCCGGATTCACGCTGCTCCCTGGAAAATACATGATCAAGTTCCTGGCGCGAGATGATGAGACGGGGAGAATCGGGACCTATCAAACTACTTTTGTGATTCCCAATCTCAACAAGGAAGAGAAGCGAGTCCCGATCAGCTCGGTCGTGTTGAGCGGCCAGCGCGTCGAGCTCAAAGACGCAATCTACAACGCCGCAAAGACCAAAGATCAGCAGAAGGAAGCAGCCGTCAATCCGCTGGTGCAGGATGGCAAGAAGTTGATTCCCAGTGTGACGCGGGTCTTCAGCAAGGGGCGCGATTTATATGTCTACCTTCAGGCCTACGGACAAGGTGCGACAGCGACGGCTAAGCCGCTGGTTGCATTTGTGAGTTTTTATCAGGGACAGACAAAGGTGTTTGAGACGCAGCCCATGGCGGTCACGCCCGCGGCGACGTCCCGGTTGGGAACGGTGCCGCTCAGCTTCAGCATTGGACTCAATCAACTTCCTCCGGGGCAGTACGACTGCCAGGTGAGCATCCTCGATCCGACGGACATGAAGGGAACATTCTGGCAGGCTCCGATCATGCTTGTGCCTTAACGCGATGGCTGGCTCTGTTCGGAGGGGCGCTTCGCGCGCGCAAGAGCAGGTCGAAAGCCACGGCCTCTCAGGCGAATGCGAATCGCGACTGCAGCAAAGCTGATCAGTGTCGCGGCTTCGACGAAGATCTTGCCTCCATCCAGCAGGTCCGGGTGGCCATCCTTCAGGTTCGGATCGGTGAGGACACTGTGCAGAAACAACAGTACAGCGGCAGGGAAGACGAGATAGTGCAGATTGCGCCACACTGGCCGCGCCATTCGCGTACGCAGCAGTGAAGTCACAAGCACGATCACCAGTAGATATAGCGCGCCGGCGCCGGCCAGATTCAGCTTGGGCTGAAGATAGGAATGGACTGGCCACAATACGTCGATCACCCGAAACTGCGGAGTGCGTAAGAACAGCAGGACAATTGGGTGAGTCAGTATGAAAACGGCGGCAGCGTAAGCCGTCCAGCGGTGAAGCGTAAAGAGGTTCACGTGACGGTGCGGCCACTGCCGCACGGTGCTGTAGCGGAGTGACAACAACATCCCCAGCAGCAGGTTGATCGTCACCGCACCAACGGCGCCGAGCCCGAGGTACGAACAGAGATCCAGCAGGCTCATGCCGTCCTCGCGATCTTCATCAATATGTGTTCTCGTTTGCTAGGTTGTGGTTAAGGACTGGGATTGTCAACGATACGGTACAGTGATACTACATAGACGAACCACAATCAGCCTCAGTTTCAGCCAACACTATCCTCCAGCGCAATTGCTGGAAGTAGAAGTACGGCTGATGAGATGGATCATCTATTTGACGAACGCGAACCGCGCGCGTACTGCGCATCTGCGGATCGACCCAAGGAGCTGTATGACCACTCAATATCGCGCTTTCCTGCTCGCACTGTCGCTTGGATTCGGGGGAGCCACCGCCACCGTCGCCCAGAACAATCCAGTCGACTCCGCTTTGTTCTCAGACATGCGCTGGCGCGAGATCGGCCCCATGCGCGCCGGCAGAACGCGTGCTCTGGCGGGAGTTCCCAGCCAGCCGGCGACGTTTTATCTTGGCGCGGTGAATGGCGGCGTGTGGAAGACCACCGATGCGGGCGACACCTGGCACAGCCTCTGGGACAATCAGCCTACCGGCTCCATCGGATCCATCGCGGTCTCGCTTAGTAATCCGGACATTATCTATGTCGCCAGCGGCGAGGGTCTCGCGCGGCCTGATCTCTCGGTTGGCGACGGCGTGTATAAATCGACCGATGCGGGTAAAACGTGGACTCACCTCGGTCTTCGCGACGGCCAGCAGATCGGCCAGATCGCGATCGACCCGCACGATCCGAACCGCGTCTTCGTTGCGGTGACGGGCCATCCGTACGGCCCCAATAAGGAGCGCGGTCTTTACAGAACGACGGATGGGGGCAAGACCTTCCAGAACGTTTTGTTTGTCGACGAGTTCACCGGCGCTTCCGAGGTCCAGATTGATCCGAATCACCCGAATGTTGTCTACGCCGGAATGTGGGAGCGTCAGGAGGGCGCGTGGGAGAACGGCGCCTGGAGCGGGACGCACGGCGGCTTCTTCAAGTCCACCGACGGCGGCGACCACTGGACGAAGATCACCGGCGGCGGACTGCCCGACGGCATCATTCAGGTGAACGTCACGATCTCGCCTGCTGACTCGAACCGCATTTATATCGAAGCGGCGACTGAGCGCGGTGTCGGGCTCTATCGGTCTGAGGACGGCGGCGCGACATGGGTGCATGCGCCTGACAACGACACGCGGCCTGAAGCGCGTATCGGGGGCGGCGATCTGCCGGTGCCGGTAGCGGATGCGAAGGATCCCAACACTCTCTACGTCGCCAGCGTCGTGACGTGGAAGTCGACCGACGGTGGCAAGAGCTGGTACGGTCTGCGCGGTTCGCCCGGCGGAGACGACTACCAGAACATCTTCATCAACCCCAACAACCCGAAGATCATCGCGCTGGCCAGCGATCAGGGAGTCATCATCTCGCAGAACGGCGGCGAGACGTGGGCCAAATGGTATAACCAGGCCACCGCGCAGATGTATCACGTCACGGCCGACAACGCCTTCCCTTATCGCGTCTGCGGCGGGCAGCAAGACAGCGGAAGTGCCTGCGTCGACAGCCGCAGCAACGACGGCCGCATCACCTTCCACGACTGGCATCCCGCCGGAATCGAGGAGTACGGTTACGCGGCGCCCGATCCGCTCGACCCCGACATCGTCTACGGCGGCAAGGTCACGCGCTACGACCGCCGCACGGGACAGATCCAGAATGTGGAGCCCAAGCCGCTCCGCAGCTATCGCGTCCTGCGCACCGAGCCGCTGATGTTCTCGCCGGTCGATCCGCACAAGTTGTACTTCGCGACGAACACGTTGTGGCTTACCAGCGACGGCGGCAAGAACTGGAAGGAGGTCAGCCCGGACCTCACTCGCGAAGCAGGTTACGAGATTCCAGCGAGCCTGGCGCACTACAAGGACTCACCAACCCTGCGCCCAACGCGTCGCGGCGTCATCTACGCGCTGGGCCTGTCGCCGGTTGACGGCAATCGTCTGTGGGCCGGAACCGACGACGGTTACATCTGGACCACCGCCGACGGCGGAGCGAACTGGACCAACATCACGCCTCCGCAGATGAAGCCCTTCTGGAAAGTATTCAACATGGACGCAGGGCGCTTTGACGCTCTCACCGCATACGCGGCGGTCAATACGATGCGGTTAGACGACATGCGTCCGCATCTCTTCCGCACGCACGACGGCGGCAAGACGTGGAAGGAGATCGTCAACGGTCTGCCGAACGACGCTGCCACAAACACCATTCGCGAGGATCCGAAGCGCAAGGGTCTGCTCTACGCCGGTACAGAGACGCAGGTCTATGTCTCCTTCGACGACGGCGATCAGTGGCAGTCCCTGCGGCTCAACATGCCCGCCAGCTCGGTGCGCGATCTTCAGGTGAAGGACGACGACCTGATCGCAGGCACGCACGGCCGGGGTTATTTGATTCTGGATGACGTCACGCCGCTGCGCCAGATCGCGGCAAAGGTTGCTTCGGCCAACGCTCATCTGTATGCGCCGCAGACAGCCATCCGCATTCGCGGCGCGATGAATCCGCCGACGCCGTGGCCTCCGGATATGGCGACCGGCGACAATCCTCCGGACGGAGCGATCATCGACTACTATCTTGGCCCGAAGTTTTCGGGTGCCGTTACGCTGGAGATACTCGACAGCAAGGGCGCGCTGGTCACACGCATTCGCAGCACCGATCCGGTGCCGCCGCTTGACCCGCGTTATCCCGATCCCACGCTGTGGGCGCGGCCACCGCGAGTGCTTGCAGCGACGCCCGGTCATCATCGCTTCCTTTGGGATATGCAGTACCCGCAGGTGCCCGGAATGTCCACCGGCCCCGATGCCGAGCAGGCCGTGCCGTACAACACGCCCGCTGTCTCCACGGCGCCGTGGATCATGCCCGGCAGCTACACCGTGCGCCTGATCGCCAATGGGAATACGGAGACTGCACCTCTGAAGGTTGTCATGGACCCGCGCGTGAAGACCAGCATGGCAGACCTGCAGCAGCAGTTCGACGTCTCGAAGAGCATGTATGACGACCTGCTGCGCGCAACGACCGCGCTGCATGAGATCACAGTTCTGCGCGAGCAGTTGAAGGCTCGCGCCGCTGACGCGCCCGTCGCTCAATCGAAGGACTCTATCGAGAGCAAGCTCGATGCAATCGCTGGTTCCGAGCGTGGCAGCCGTGGCGCTGGCGGAGGCGGAGGGCGCGGCGCTCCCGCAGGGCCGCCCAACCTCGGAACAGTGCGCTCGCAGATTGCCAGGATGGAGCACGAGGTACAAAATGCCGATGAGGCTCCAACGGCGGCGCAGGTTGAAGCGATCCAGATTACGACCAAGCCCCTCGGCGATCTGCTGCAGCAATGGGAGCAGCTCAAGCAGACAAACCTGAAGGCGCTGAACCGTGAGCTGGAACAGCGACATTTGAGCGCGCTTAAGATCGACACGACACGAATCGACCACGACGTCGAAGACCAGATTCAGGTCGGCGACGAAAACTAGGGTGATCAACCTCTGGCCGCTACTGCCGCGAGGAGTAGCGGCTGGTCTTTGGCTGCAATGCGTTTTTCAAGCACCAGAGCGCCCAATATTCGCGCCTCCGCGGCCTCGTCTTTGCGTCTCGAGCTATTCTGATTCCGTCTAATATCGCAAAGAGCACATGTGATCTCTCAAGGCTGGCGCTTCAGGACCAGCAATCTTGTCGTTTTCTTGGAGCTGGAATGGGAGTTAAGAATGGGAGTCGTCCGTCGAATTTTCTCTGCTTTGTTATGCCTTGTCGCGACTTGTTCTGTGCCCGGTTCGCTCTCGGCGCAGAAGCTCTTAGCGGACCCTCAATACCCTGCTGAGATGCTCGGCGGTCTCGAGTGGCGCGACGTAGGTCCCATGCGCGGTGGCCGCGCCTATGCCGTCGCCGGCAGTGCGAGCCAGCCCGACACGTTCTACATGGGCTCAGTCGGCGGGGGTGTGTGGAAGACCGAGAACGCGGGCCGCACCTGGTTTCCCATCGCGGACAAGGGCATCCCCATAGGCTCAATCGGGGCCATCGCGGTCGCGCCGTCTGACCCCAACATCGTCTACGTCGGCACGGGCGAGCCGGATATTCGCAGCCAGCACTCCTACGGTATCGGCGTCTTCAAATCCACCGACGCGGGTAAGACCTGGAAGTCCATCGGACTCGAAGACTCGCGACAGATCGGCCGCATTGTTGTGGACCCGAAGGATCCCAACCGGGTCTACGTCGCCGCACTGGGCAATGTGTACGAAGCGAATCCGATGCGCGGGGTCTATCGTTCCACCGACGGCGGCGCGAACTGGAAGAAGGTACTCTCAGATTCGAAGCTGCCTAACGATGTCGGTGCGGTTGAGCTTGCCATCGATCCCGTTCATCCGAGCACGCTCTACGCTTCGCTCTGGGGCACGCGGCGCCCTCCCTGGTCGGTCTATGCGCCTTCAAATCTTCCAGGCGGCGGCCTCTACAAGTCCACTGATGGCGGTGACACATGGAAGAAGCTCGCTGGGGGTCTGCCGACGGACGATTTCGTTGGCAAGATCGGCATCGCCATCGCGCCCAGCAACTCGAACCGTCTGTGGGCGGTCGTCGACGATCTCGGCACCGCAGTCGCCAAGCCCATTCGTGGACCTGCCGCAGCAAGTGCGGGCCAACAGCCTTCGACCGGAGGCGGCGTCTACGTCTCGGACGATGCGGGAGCAACATGGAAACTCGTAAACAGCGAGCAGCGTCTGTGGGGGCGTGGATGGTACTTCTCGGCAGTGTCTGTTGATCCCGCGAACCCCGACCGCGCCTACGTCATCAACACCGGCACATACGAGACTACCGATGGCGGCAAGACCTTCGTGCCGGTGAAAGGCTCGCCCGGCGGCGACGACGACCACCAGATGTGGATCAACCCGCGCGACGGCAATCGCATGGTGCTCAGCACCGATCAGGGCACCGTCGTAAGCGTCGATGGCGCGCAGACCTGGAGCACCTGGTACAACCAGCCAACCGCGCAGATCTATCACGTTGCCGCAAGTAACGACTTTCCGTACTGGCTCTATGGAGCGCAGCAGGACTCGGGCGGCGTCGGCGTCGCGACGTGGTCGCGCTTCGGCGTTCTCAGCTTCCGCGACTGGGAGCCAACCTGCCTCGCCGGTGAGAGCGACACGGTTGTCCCCGATCCCGATCCGAAGCTAGCGCGGGTGCTGTATGGCGGAGGCGCGGGCCGTTGCGATCAGTCACTGAATGTCGCGGTACCGCTCGGCGGCGATCTGCCGGCGTCCGACCCTAAAAATCCGAATCGCAAAACGTGGACGCTGCCGGAGGTCTTCTCGCTCGCCGACCAGGCGCTGTACTACTCCAACCAGTTCGTCTTCCGCACGCGTGACCGTGGAAAGACGTGGCAAAAGATCAGTCCCGACCTTACGCGCGTTCATCCCGAGGTGCCGAAGACGCTCGACGCGATCACCGCAACTGACATCGACCAGCCCATGACCGATCGCTTCGGAGTCGTCTACACCATTAGCCCGTCTCCGCTCGACGCCAGGATGGTCTGGATCGGAACCGACGATGGCCTGATCCAGGTGACGACCGACGACGGAGCCAATTGGAACAATGTGACCCCGTCCGCACTAACCGCGTGGAGCAAAGTCTCGCAGGTTGAAGCCGGACACTTCGATACGGGCACTGCGTATGCTTCTGTCGACCGTCATCGACTTGGCGATATGAAGCCCTACATCTACCGCACGCATGACGGCGGCAAGACCTGGACGAACATTGCGCAACGGTCATTCCAGGGGGCGCCTTCGTCAATTCCGTCAAGGAGGACACGAAGCAGAAGGGTCTTCTCTACGCAGCGACCGAGCTTCGCGTCTATGTCTCCTTCGACGACGGCGAGAACTGGCAGCCGCTGCAGTTGAACATGCCGGTCACCTCGGTGCGTGACATCGTCGTGCATGGAGACGATCTCGCCATCGCCACCTATGGCCGCGGCTTCTGGGTGCTCGACCAGATGTCACCGCTTCGACAGATCGCTGCGAACGGCAAACACATCGCGGGCGAAAAGGCCTATCTCTTCGCGCCCGGCGAGACGATGGCCATTCGCAACGGTAGTATGAATGGAACTCCAATACCGCGCGAGGACCCGCAGGAGCTCAATCCACCGGCTGGCGTGGTCGCGTACTACTGGCTCAAGAGCGCGCCGGCCGGGCCGCTGAAGATAGAGCTCGTCGACTCGCATAACGTCGTTCGCGCCTGTCTCGCTAGCGACACCCCAGTCAAGCCAGTCGATACGGAAGCGATCAATGTGCAGGCCATCTGGGAGCAGCCCGCGCCTCCACCGGCCGCCACGCCTGGCGCACACCGTGCCGCACTGAATGTGCGTCCGATGCGTGGCTTCGGTCGCCCCGCCGCACCTCCTCCGGCCGACGCGTGCAATCCTCCCGGCTCGCATCCGGCTGAAGCTGCGCAGCCGCAGCAGCGCCGCGGACGCTCAGCGCCCGGATTGCAGCCCGGCGATTACACCGTGCGGCTTACCGTCGACGGCCAGACCTACACGCAGCTGGTCAATATCAAGCCCGATCCCCGCGGTGTCCCTGAGACTGTCGACACCGCGCCTCCGGCTAATGATGAATAGCTATCCGAAAGCAACACGCAACCGGAACGATGTATTGGTGACGGCATGAAGGTCTTTCGCCTTGCCGCTTCAACCATCCTTCTCCTCGTCTCAGTAGCCGCGTGCGACTCGCTTTCTGCGCAGGAGATCGATCCAGGCCTCTACGCCGGAATGAGGTGGCGCTCCATCGGCCCCTTTCGCGCTGGTCGCGTTTCCACGGTTGCAGGTATTCCTGGAAACGCCGCGGTCTTTTACATGGCCTCACCCGGCGGCGGAGTCTGGAAGACCGTAGACGGCGGCGTTGTGTGGACGCCGATCTTCGACGCCATGAAGGTCGCATCGATTGGCGCGATGGTGGTTTCGCCCTCCGACCCGAATACGATTTACGTCGGCACCGGCGACGTCAGCATGGTGGGTTCGGCCGTCAACATGGGCGACGGTATCTACAAATCCGCCGACGCAGGCCAGACGTGGACTCATGTTGGTCTCGATGAGACGGAGCACATCGGCGCGATGTGGATCGACCCTGCCGACCCGAACACAGTCGTCGTCGCGGCGCTCGGTAAAACGTTCTCTCCCAACCCCGAACGCGGTGTCTTCAAGACCACTGATGGCGGCAAGACCTGGCGCAAGGTCCTCGCGGGTGACGACGAGACAGGCGCGGTCGACATCACCTTCGACGCTACCAACAAGAAGATCGGCTACGCAACCTTGTGGCACCACTACTGCAAACCCGGCGACAATACCGACCTCATCAACGGAGCCTCAGGCGGTGCGATCTACAAGACGACTGACGGCGGCGACACCTGGACGAAGCTCACAGGTCAGGGCCTGCCGACCGGCCCATTAAGCCGTATCGGAGTGGCGACCGCCATGGGCGGCCAACGTGTGTACGCAGTCATCGCGGCTCGCAATGACGCCGGCTTCTTCCGCTCCGACGACGGCGGCGCCACATGGACAAAGAGCACAACCGACGCGCGCGTCACGGGCAGCGGATACTTCAGCCGCGTCTTCGTTGATCCGAAAGACCCTGAAACTCTTTATGTCGCGCAGACCTCTCTCTATCGCTCTGTCGACGGCGGCCACACCTTCATCTCGTTCAAGGGCGCACCGGGCGGCGACGATAATCACGCGCTCTGGATCGACCCCACTGACTCGTCACGCATGATCATGGCCAGCGATCAGGGCGCTACCATCAGCATGGACGCCGGCAAGAGCTGGAGCTCCTGGTACAACCAGCCCACCGCGCAGGTCTACCATATGTCGACCGACAACCGGTATCCATACTGGGTGTACGGAACGCAGCAGGACTCTGGCAGCGTCGGCACGCTGAGCCGCGGCGACTACGGCGCGATCACCTTCTTCGACTGGGATCCTGTGGCCGCTTACGAGTTCGGCTACATCGTGCCCAGCCCCATCGATCCCAACATGATCGTCGCAGGGGGCCCCGGCCGTGGACTTGTGCTGGTTAACCGCACCAACCGGCAGGTGCAGACCATCTCTCCAAGCATCGGCCGCATCGGCGCCTATCGCTCGGCTCAGAATCCGCCGATCGCGTTTTCACCGCAAGACCCGCACATCTTTTACTGGGCCACACAGTTCCTCCTTGAGACCAGCGACAACGGCACCCACTGGAAGACCATTAGTCCGGACCTCACGGTGCGCCCCGGAAGCTATGCCGTCAACGATAAGGAAGAGCAGGAGGCCAAGTCTGACAGCGCGCCGGCACGGAAGGCTCGCACACGCGAAAACGGCGAGACACTTACGCCGCCTAATCGCAGCGCCATCAATTGCTTCGCTCCGTCGCCCGTGGCCGCCGGTCAGATCTGGGCCGGCACCACCAACGGCCTCGTCCAGTTAACGCAGGATGGAGGCGCAACCTGGCACATCGTCACGCCTCCCGGTCTCACTCAGTATTCGCAGATCAGCATCATCGAGGCGTCCCATGTCGACGCCGGCACCGCGTATGCCGCTGTCGATCGCCACGAAGAGAACGACTTCGCGCCTCACATCTATCGCACGCACGACTTTGGCAAGACGTGGCAACAACTCGTCAGCGGTATCGCGCCGGGAGACTTCGTGCGCGTTGTGCGCCAGGATCCCAAGCGCACGGAGCTGCTCTACGCTGGCACAGAGAATCGCGCTTACGTCTCCTTTGACGAGGGCGAACACTGGAATCCGCTGCAAATGAATATGCCCGTCACGTCCGTGCGCGATCTGCAGATCAACGGCAACGACCTCGTCGCTGCCACCTACGGCCGCTCCTTCTGGGTTCTCGACGACGTCACACCGCTGCGCCAGATAGAAGCCAAGACCGCCCACCAGCCGGTTGTCTTCTTCAAGCCGAGCCCCGCTCTCCGTGTGCATCTCAATCTGAACGGCGACACACCCATCCCGCCTGAACTGCCCGCCGGACAAAATCCGCCAACTGGGCTCTGCTCGACTACTATCTGAAATCCGCTCCGCAGGGCGATATAAAACTTGTCATCTACGACAGCGGTGGCACTCTCGTGCGCGAGTTCTCTTCGCTTCCACTGCCTGTCATTAAGGAGCCTCCGCCGCCTGTGCCGGACTACTGGCTGGCCATCCCACAACCCCTCACCAAAAACGTCGGCGAGAATCGCTTCCTCTGGGATCTGCGCTTCACGCCGCCCTCGGCGATTCGTCACAACTACCCGATCTCGGCCCTTTACCAGAACACCCCGGGCGAGCCGCAGGGCGCTCTCGTCGCGCCCGGAACCTACCAGGCGAAGCTCAGTGTTAACGGCAAGGTCTACACGCAGCTTCTTGAAGTAAAGCTCGACCCCCGCGTTGCCACGACGCAGCAGGCGTTGGAAGATCAGCAGAAGCTTGTGCAGCAGTCCGCAGTCCTGGTTACCGCCAGCTATAACTTCCACCATCAGGCTATCGTGCTGCGCGAGGCCATCGCCGGGAACCAGAAGAAGCTCGAGATGCAGTCGTCCGACACCGTCAAAGCGCTGCACGATTTCGACATGAAGGTCATGCATCTGCAGGGCGCGGAAGGCGGCAGAGGAGGCGGTCCGCCGGTTGGCCGTCCCGCTCCGACCTTCGCCGCGATCAACCAACAGATGGGATCCCTCATCACCACGATCGACAGCGCCGACGCTGCTCCTACACCGGCGATGGAAGCTGCCTACCGCGATGGCTGCCACGATCTGGTCACCGTCAGCACGCAGTGGAATACGCTGATGACGACCGATCTTCCTGCGCTCAACGAACAACTGCCGCCCAAAGAATCTCCGCTTTGCCCGGCGCAAGCGTTACCCCTCCGACTGAGTGCACGGCGCAAGAGCAGGGAAGTGTCGCGAAGTAGATTAGGCTTCGTGCCTGCAAACGGGAGCCACCTGGATTTCCAAATCAAAACACGTAGTATTACCAGTCCCCGAACCCTGTCACGCTGGCATTCTTCGGGCCTCCATATCCCTTTGCGTCTAGCGTAGAATCACCTATCTCCGAAAGCTCTACCAGCGTGTCTACGAGTGGAATTCTGAGAAGTGGAGACTCGCTGAGAAATGTCTTCCGAGGAAATTGGGTAAGGGAAATGGACAAAGAAGGCAACTTAGAACGGTGCTATCAGGCGCTGTATCAAATCAACACTCGCGTCTGGATGACGGAACTATCTCGCAACTTGGGGAGAACCGCAACTCTGGATGACATTCCCGACGTCGAACTTGACCGCTTTGCGGAGATGGGCTTTGATTGGGTTTGGTTCCTCAGCGTGTGGCAGACCGGTCTGGCGGGGCAACAGATATCACGCAGCAATCCTCAATGGCGCAAGGAGTTCCAGGTAACGCTTCCGGACTTGCGAGAAGACGACATCGCCAACTCCGGTTTCGCAATCACCGGTTATACAGTGCATCCCCAATTGGGAGGCGATGCCGCTCTGGCACGGCTGCGGAACCGGCTGCGGCTGCGCGGGCTCAAGCTGCTTCTGGACTTCGTGCCAAATCACACGGCTTTGGATCATCCCTGGGTGGAGGAGCACCCGGAGTATTTCGTCCATGGAAGCGAAGAAGATCTGGCCCGAGCGCCGCAGAACTATACCCGTGTTAAACGAAAGGGAGGAGACCTTATTCTTGCATACGGACGCGATCCGTATTTTCCCGGGTGGCCGGACGTGCTGCAGCTCAACTACGTGAACTCTGCCGTGCAGAATGCGATGATTGGCGAGTTGTTGAAGGCTGCCGGCCAGTGCGACGGCGTGCGATGTGACATGGCCATGCTGCTTCAGCCGGATGTGGTTCAACGAACCTGGGGTACGCCGAGCCAACCGTTTTGGCCGCGAGCGATAAAGTCTGTACGGACACCCTTCCCTGACTTCCGTTTTTTAGCCGAGGTCTACTGGGATATGGAATGGGAGCTCCAGCAAGTGGGTTTCGATTACACGTATGACAAGGGGCTGTATGATCGGCTGCTCGCAGGTTCAGCACAGGCGGTCCGCGCACACTTCCACGCCAGCCTCGACTACCAGAACAAGATGGCGCGCTTTCTCGAGAACCATGACGAGCCGAGAGCGGCGGCCGTCTTTCCGGACGATATTCATGAAGCTGCAGCAGTCATCACGTTTCTGTCCCCCGGCCTGCGTTTTTTTCATCA
>CAVUSP010000003.1:0-135373 GCA_963744155.1 uncultured Acidobacteriaceae bacterium
CGCGCAGATATCCTTCACGACGGCAATCGACCTGGCCCAAAAAAACAGCCCTAAGGTTTTAATGGCCCAGGCGGACGTCGACAAGGCAAGGGCGGCAGTTCAGCAACTTCGTGATGCCTATGTGCCCAGCATTGTGGGAGGTTCCGGACTTGGTCCACCGTCCTACGGCTTTCCACTAGGACAGCCCTCAATCTTTAACTTCACAGCACAGTCCCTAGTTTTCAGCTACTCGCAACGAGATTACATTCGGGCGGCGCAAGCCGCGCTCAATGCTGCAAACGCTTAATCTCAAAGATATTCGTCAAAGTGTCGGTGAGGATACTGCCGTCACCTACCTTGCGCTCGACCGAGATATTCAGCGGCAGGCTGCTCTCCAGGAGCAGCAGGGATTCGCCGATCGGCTCGTCAGTATCGTGCAGGACCGGCTCGACGCCGGCCAGGACACTCCCATCGATCTCACCACATCGCGCCTTACCGCCGCGCAAATCCATCTCTCCAGACTCCGCGCGGAGGACGAGACAATCGCCGATCGGACGCATCTCGCCCGTCTCATTGGCCTTCCGGCGCAGGCTCTCGGCACGGTTAGCAATAGTGTTCCGGCCTTCATTGTCACTACGCCAGATCTGGCGGGCACCACCCAAATTACCAGTCCAGCGGTCGATTCTGCGTACGCGATCGCACGGTCAAAGCGAGAGACAGCCTTCGGTGAAGCACGCTATCTTTGGAGGCCGCAGATAACTTTTGCGGGGCAATATAGCCGCTTTGCCAAGTTCAACAATTATCAGGACTACTACCTCCATTTTCAACAGAACAATGCAGGCGTAGGCGTGCAGGTTAATGTCCCGGTATTCGATGTGGCACATAGTGCGCACGCTCGCGAGGCGGCCGCCGATGCGGCGCATTCGGAGCACGAGGCCGATATGATCCGCGATCAGTTTTTCGATAACCGCCTCCGAGCACGCCACACTGCGGCCGAACTCGCAGCGCGCGCCGAAATTGCCGCTCTGGATCAGCAACTGGCTCGCCAGCAGCTTGATATTCTCCTTGTCCAATCGAAAGAAGGCACAGGAAACCTCTCCGGCCCACAGATGACTCCAAAGGACGAGCAGACCTCCCGCATCGCCGAGCGGGAGAAATTTATCGCGGTCCTCAACGCCAACTTCGAAGCACAGCAGGCCGAGATCAATCTCATGCGTGCGACAGGTGAGTTTGACGCATGGATCGCTGCGGCAGCACCGGCACAGTCATCCGCTCCCGGAAAGCAGTAGACATTCTGGCTCCGCTATCTTTTTTGAACTGAATAACTTGCTCATCTTGAGCGATATAAGATGAACCACAAGCGAAACCCGACAAAAGCCACCGATGACAGTAACTGAATGGTAAAATTAAGACACAATTATGCCTCTTAAGACACTATTTCTGAATCCGCCCTCCTTCGAAAACTTTGACGGTGGAGCTAGCTCCCGCTGGCCCGCTACGCGCGAGATTGAGTCGTACTGGTATCCGGTCTGGCTGGCTTACCCTGCCGGCATGCTGGAGGGCTCGAAACTTTTGGATGCCCCTCCCCACCACGTCTCTGCGGACGAGACCATTGAGATCGCAAAAAACTTCGAGTTCCTCGTGCTCTTCACATCCACTGTGGGCTGGAGCGGAGACCACGGCCTAGCGAGGGCTATCAAAAGCGCGAATCCGTTGATCAAGATTGCGTTTGTCGGCCCACCGGTTACCACGGACCCGGACCGTGCCCTCAACGAATGCGAAGTCATAGATTTCGTCTGCCGCCGGGAGTTCGACTTCTCCGTCGTCGAATATGCCAATGGCAAACCGCTAAGTGAGATACTCGGCATCAGCTACAAGGACGCAAGCGGCGTCATTCAGCACAACTCAGACCGTCCGCAGGTTGAAGACCTAGACGCGATGCCGTGGGCAACAAAGATCTACAAGCGCGACATGGATGTTACCCGGTACAACGTACCGTTCCTGCTGCACCCTTACATCGCGCTTTACTCGACCCGGGGCTGTCCCGCACAGTGCACCTTCTGCTTATGGCCGCAGACGCTGTCCGGCCATGCCTGGCGGAAGCGCTCTACTGACGACGTTGCCGCGGAAATGAAGTGGGCCAAGGAAAACTTCCCCCACGTCAAAGAGTTCTTCTTCGATGACGACACCTTTAACATCCAAAAAGCTCGTACGATTGAACTCTGCGAAAAGTTAAAGCCCCTCGGCATCACCTGGTCCTGCACTTCGCGCGTCACAACTGACCGCGACACTCTCAAAGCCATGAAGGACGCAGGCTGCCGGCTCCTCATTGTCGGTTTTGAGTCTGGCGACCCCCAAATCCTCAAAAACATCAAAAAGGGCGCCACCGTCGAACGCGCACGCGACTTCGTTAAGGACTGCCACGATCTCAGCCTCATTATCCACGCCGACTTCATCCTCGGCCTACCCGGGGAAACCAAAGAATCCATCCGCAATACCATCAACTTCGCTAAAACGCTTGACTGCGAGACCATTCAGGTTTCTGTCGCCCACGCCTACCCAGGCACCGAGTTCTACGACTTCGCGGCGCGCAACAACTTCATCACGAACGAAAAGATGGAGGACGGCGGAGGTCACCAGATGGCCCACATCGAGTACCCTGGTCTGCCCACTGAGTACGTCATGGAGATGGTGCACAAGTTTTACGATGAATACTACTTCCGTCCCAAGGCCGCCTTCCGGGTAGTGTGGAAAGCTATTGTCAATCGCGATGTTCCGCGCCTTTACGTCGAAGCAAAGGCCTTCATGAAGCTCCGTTCCCAGCGCAACAGGGCCTCTCGCCTAAAGAAGGAAGAGAACGCCCTCAAGGCACAGGAATCTGTCAGCATGAATGCTTAGTTCGATGCGTTGTGTGTCGACGGCCAGCTTCGGCTGGCCGTTCTTCATTACTAACGACAGTTCAAGGTTGCTCGCCGCAGCTGTGTCGACTCTGTCACCTCGGAGATGTAGTTTTTCATAGCTCATTCAATAACTCCGCGGAGTTCATTCGTATATTGGTGGAGAGACTGGAAGATCGACTGACGAGGATGATTCGCCCAACGACACTATGGGTGCAGACCTTTCTCCTTTTGTGTGCGCTGTCGATCGGGTGTGGACGACCTCCGAAGGAACTTGGCTCGGTGGTGATGATTATCGAGAGCAGTCCGAATAATCTTGATCTTCGGCAGGGGACCGACGCACAGTCGGAGCGGGTCGGAGGACAGATCTTCGATGCTCTTGTAAAGAAAGATGAGCACTACGAACTGCAGCCATGGCTGGCTAAGAGTTGGGAACAGCCCAATCCGCTGACCTGGGTGTTTCATCTGCGGGACGGCGTGCGATTTCACGATGGCAGGCCGCTGGAGGCGGAGGATGTGGCTTATACGATTGAGAGTTTGATCGATGGGTCGTTAGTGACGGCTAAGGCCGGGAGTTTTGCCGGAGTGGACCGGGTGGAGACACGGGATAGGTTGACCGTGGTAGTCCGGATGAAGCGTCCGGATGCCGGGCTGCTATTCAATCTGAGCGATGGGCTATTTGGTGTCGTCCCGCGTGGCTCGGGTAGAAATTTCGGTTTACATCCGATCGGGTCGGGACCGTTCAAGTTCGTAAGTGCTGTGCAGGATAAAGAAGTGATCGTGGAGCGCAATCATGATTACTGGGCTGGAATGCCGCGGGTGACCGCTGGGGCCAGAAGGATCGAGCGGATACGCTTCGAGGTAGTTCCGGATACGATTACGAGCGCCTTGGAGTTGAAGAAAGGGTCAGCCGACCTGGCAAGCAATGTAGTGACACTTGATATGATCCATACGCTGGAGGCAGAGCCGAATTTGAAGGTGGAGTCGGGTGCCGGGTCGCCTGTGGTTTATCTAACGTTCAATGTAACGGACCCGCTGCTGAAGGACAAACGCGTGCGTCAGTCGGTTGCTTGCGCGATTGATCGGCAGGCGATAGTGGATGCGATATGGCGGGGGCAGGCGCGGTTGGCGGACACTCTGTTGCCCACGGGCCATTGGGCCGCGGCAATGGATGAAGAGCTAGCGCAGTATCCACATGATGTGGCGCGGGCGCAGCAATTGCTGGAGGAGGCCGGCTTTTCTGCCGGCAGAGATGGCGTGCGGGTGCGGTTGACGATGAAGACGAGTACGGACGAGACTACTCGGCTGATGGCGGTGGTGTTGCAGCAGCAGCTCAGGGCGGCAGGGATTGCGCTGGAGATCAGGTCGGCGGAGTTTGCGACTTTTTATGCGGACGTAACGAAGGGCGCGTTTCAGATCTATGCGCTGCGGTGGATCGGGAGCAACGAAGACCCGGATATTTTTCGATATGTGTATGGGTCGGAGAGCTTTCCCCCAAAGGGAGGAAATCGGGGACGTTACGCGAATCCGCGGGTGGATGCGCTCCTAGCGGAGGCGACGGCATCGGCGGACCTGGTAGCGAGGAAGAAGGATTATGTTTAAGGTGCAGAATGTCTTATCGGACGAACTGCCAGGGATTCCGCTGTGGTACCCGAACAATGAGGTGGTGCATACGCGGCGGGTTGTAAATGTGCGCCCTCGACCGTCCGGTAATTTCGACTTCTTACAAGAAGCCGAAATTACCGCGGACGTTATGCACTAGGCGTGGCTATGCTTTCTTCCGCTGCCACAGGGCGATGGTCGCGCCGGTTGGGTCGCTGAGGGCAGCAAAGACATCATCACCACCTTGCAACGCGGCCACGCCTCCGTCACCGAACTGTTCTTGAGCGATTTTTGGGAGATTTTACTTCGCGATGAAGTGCGTTGGTTGCCCCCCAGGGATTCGAACCCCGATTGATCGGTTCAGAGCCGACTGTCCTACCATTGAACGAGGGGGCAACAGATTAAAGAGCCGCAGATGGTGTTTGCTGGCTACCTTTTAGAGTGTACGAGGTGGGGAAGATAAGGTCAACGTGCGGATGATCTACGCGAAATAGACTACGATGATTCGCTTGGAGGTACACATGTTCGAACGCTATACGGAGAAGGCGCGTCGCGTGATTTATTTTGCACGATACGAAGCGAGTAATTATGGGTCGCCGTATATCGAGACTGAGCACCTTTTGCTCGGTCTTTTGCGCGAGGACAAGATGCTGACGAACCGCTTTTTGCGTTCGGAAGCGTCGACGGAATCGATACGCAAGCAGATTGATGACCGGACGACGTTTCGGGAGAAAGTGTCGACCTCGGTCGATCTTCCACTGTCGAATGAGTGCAAGCGGGCGCTGGCCTATGCGGCTGAGGAGGCCCAACGGCTTTCGCACAGACATATCGGGACTGAACATCTGCTGCTTGGGCTCCTCCGCGAAGATAAATGTTTTGCAGCGGAGATCCTGCAGGAGCGAGGATTGCAGGTGCCCGCAGTTCGCGAGGAGTTGCAACGAATGACGCATGAGAATGCACGACGCCGCGAACAAGGCGTGATTGCAGAGAATCCACACAATCCGACAGAGTTGCCTATGGACCAAAATATTGCCGCAGATTTTCTGAATGTATCCTGCCGCCGGCTTGGCCAGATGACTGAATACCTTACGACCTGTGTAAAGAAACTGACGGATGAACAGATATGGCGGCGGCAGGGGGCGCATGAGAACGCCGTGGGGAATTTAGTGCTGCATCTGTGCGGAAATGCACGGCAGTGGATTATGCACGGGGTGGGTGGAGCGCCGGATGTGAGGGTGCGGGCGGCGGAGTTCAGCGCGAATGGTGGCATGAGCGGGGCGGAGTTGATTGCTCTGTTTGAGGCGACGATGGCGGAGGCGAAGGCTGTGATTGCTGCGGTACCGGCTGCGCGAATGGTGGAACGGATTACGCCGCAGGGGCGCGATGTGAGCGTGCTGGAGGCGATCTACCAGGTGGTGGGACATGTGCAACAGCACGTGGGGCAGATCATTCTGGTGACCAAGCAGATGGTTGGAACCGATCTGGATCTAACGATGCCTCGACCGCGATGATTGGGGGCACCCCCCTCCCCCGTCAAAAGTGTGCAAAGTCTAAGAATGAAAGGCTTTAGGCTTGGACTTCCCATGCCGAGGGAGGTTGATCTTGCATCTTTAGCAGCCTTCGGTGCTAGTGATTTGTCAAGTGGTGGCACCTATCGAACGGTGACGTCCCAGACTTTTGACATGCGGGATTTTCCGGCGGGGCCTTCGATATAGAGGGCGACGACGTATTGTCCGGCCTTCTGGTAGGTGTGGAGTGGGTGCTGTTCGGTTGAGGTGGTGCCGTCGCCAAAGTCCCAGCGCCAACTGGTGATCTTTCCTATGGACTCGTCCTGAAAGGCGACGAGGCGACGGTCCATGTCGAGGACTTTGAAGCTCCACTTTGCCTCGATGGCTTTCTGGAACTGCGGCTCGAGCGGCATGAGGCGAAACTCGCGGAGCAAGGTCGCGTTGCCGTACATGGTGTGTTCGGTGCCGAGGTTCCAGAATCCGTTGTTTTTTGTGTCGCCGTCATAGTCGATGACGGCCCAGGAGAGGCCGATCAGCTTGTTTTCGTAGAGCTTGGACTCAACCGCGCGCTGGGGCCCTTCGCAACCGGCGTAGTCGAATGGAGTGATGTAGAACTCGAGGATGTACTTGCCGCTTTCGCCGTGCTTGAAGTGGTAGCTCTGAGCGTGGTTGGCCCAGGGAAGTTCCTTGTCCCACGGCTGGCAGCCCCAGGCGAGCGCCCAGTCCTTGCCTTCGGATGGGGTAAAGATGTGGTAGTTCTGGGCCTGGACGCCGTGCATGGAGAAGTGGGCGTCGTATTCGTCCTGGTCGGCGTTGTTGCGAAACTGCGGGATGAGCGGGCCGCCGGAGCGATCGCCGTCGACTACGATCTCGAAGGTGTCGTTGTGGAGGCCGGGATCGGCGAAGTCCCAGAAGTTGTCGTAGGCCTCGTAGAGAAAGTAGAGGCGGTTGAGGCCCTTTACCCAACCGACTTTGACGTGGACGTCGAGATCTTTCGGGTCGGGGGCGGCATGCTTGTGTTCGTCGTCGTGCATCTGGTCGAGGCCGATGGAGTAGCTCTCGGGGACGATGTCCCAGTCGCTCGGGTCGCCGTCGATACGCGGAATTTTGTCGGCGGGAAATTGGAAGACTTTGAAGATCTGTGCGGGCGGAGGGGCAGTTCCCTGCCGTTCTTCGCGCAGGACGGGAGGAGACTGGACCGGACGCATCTGTTGCGCTTGGAGAATTATGTTTGCCTGCGGCCAGGTGGCGAGGGCGAGCGAATGCAGATCGCGAGTGCATCAGTTTGATCCCTCGCCTTCCGTGATCGGCGTTGGCTGCTTCGCCTTCGAAGCGCTCGACCTTCAGGTTGGTGACGTTCTTCTGTTGGATTGCCTCGCCGAAGTATTCGGGGCGATTGGCGCCCCAATGCAGCTTGCAGTCGCGCAGGGTTACGTTGTCCGCTTCCTGGAGGCTGAAGCCAACGGTTGGGTGCGGTTCGATGGGCTCGATGGCGGAGGTGGGACGGTTGTCGTAGAGGCCGCCTTTGTATTTTGTCCAGCGTTCGAGGGTAATGTCGACGTGGTCGAACAGGATGTCGTGGGCGGGGTTGCCGGGGCTTCCCCAGACGCGAACGCTGTTTTCGGCGCGGCCCGAGACGTTTTGAACGGTGATGTGATGCAAGGTCCCGAGCATTGCGCCAGGCTTGCGCGGGATCGCGGTGAAGGAGATGGCTTCGCCGCGTCCCCACCATGGATCGGAGAAGTATTGTGACTCAAAGGTAATGTCTTTGTAGGCGATATTGTAGACGCTGCCTTCGTCGCGGAGTTGGATGCAGAGGCCGCGTGAACTTTTCTTGATGGTGCAGCGCTCGAAGACGATGTCGTGGACGTCCGAAGTGGTCTCGGTGCCGATCTTGAGGCCTGCGTCCTGTGTCTCGATGAGGCAGTCCTGTACATGAATGTTCGCGGCTGGGCCGTAGTCTTTCGTTTGACGGCTGGCTTTGACGACGACTCCGTCGTCGCCGCAGACGATGTCGCAGTTTTTGATCCGAACGTTGCGGGAGTGGTCGGGATCGATGCCGTCGCAGTTGGGAACGTCGAGGAGGTTGCGGACTTTGACGTTGTCGACGAGGACTCCGTCGCAACCGAGCAGATGGAGGCCCCAGTTGGGAGCTTCGGCGAAGGTGATGTCCCGGACTTCGAGGTCGCGGCACTCGGTGAGGACGAACATCTTGGGGCGAAAGTCTTTGGGTAGCCACCATTCGTTGGCCTGGTCGTAGCCTTTCATGAACTCGCGGGCACGGCCTTGAAGAGTTCCGGTCCCGGAGATGCTGAGGCCGTGGTTTCCCGTGGCGACGATAAGGGCTCCTGCGGCTGCGGCCATGGAGTCGGCGTCGGCGGAGTTGGCGAGGCCGCCGAGGTAGTGTTCGCGCTGGAGGCTGGCGAGCAGCTGGGCGTCGTCGGCGAGGTGAAAGTCGATCGCGCCTTTTAGGACCACGGTGCCGACGAGATATTTTTTCCCGCCTCGCAGGAGGACCTGCGATTTGCCGGGGTGGGCTGCAGCGGCGTCGATGGCACGTTGAATGGCTGGGGTGTCCAAGGCGTTGCCGTCGCCGACGGCGCCGAACTTTGCGACGTCGAAGACTTTGATGAGCGGCCCGCTTGCAATGAGTGGGCGCGCGATTGTGGCTGCTGCAATTGCCGCGGCGCCATTCAGGACCTGGCGTCGGGTGAGGTGCTTCTGATGCTGGCTTCGTTTCAATTAGCTTCCCTAGTAGAAATTATTTCCAAATGAAATTCAGAGAGTCACTTTAGCACGGCGGGAGGGAGACGAATTTTGATGGACGGCACTCCGAGTTTCTACGACAATGCGACAGATGGTCGCGAAGGAATTGCAGGGAGATGATAGGCGCAGGCGCGTGTTCGCCATCGTGGGGACGGTTGTTTTTCTTGTGCTTGCTCCTGGAGTGGTAGCGGGATTTGTGCCATGGTGGATTTCTCGGTGGCAGATTGGTCCGGCTTTCCTGGGATTTGGGGCTTTTCGGGTCGTTGGGGTGCTGCTCATCGCGGCGGGTATTCTCGTGGTGCTTGAGTCTTTTGGGCGGTTCGCGCTTGAGGGTGTCGGCACGCCCGCGCCGATCTTTCCGACCCGGCATCTGGTGGTGAACGGGTTTTATCGATTTGTGCGGAATCCGATGTACGTTGCGGTGTTGTCGGCGATCTTTGGTCAAGCTCTTCTGTTCGGCAGCGTTCGCCTACTGGAGTATGCAGTGCTTCCTTGGCTTGCAGCGCATCTCTTTGTGGTTGGGTATGAGGAGCCGACTTTACGGAGGTCTTTTGGGGCGGAGTATGAAACGTATCGGGCTAATGTTCCCCGGTGGATACCACGGCTGACGCCTTGGCGCAGCGGGTTGAAATAGCAAAAACAAAAGCAGGTCCTCCGCCTGCGGCGAAGGATGACAACTAAGAAACAGGCAACGACAAAAGGTAAAGCGGGGTGCGAGCGTTATTCGACGGGGAGTTTGGCGTTGTAGCCGTCGCGGGCGATGATCGAGTACTTCTGGGGTTTGCCTTTTTCGTCCTGCATGCGCAGGGGATGGCCTTCGTTATCGACCAGGAGGACCTTCACCTTGCGGTAACTGCCGTCGTTCTTGGTATTGGTGGGGCGATAGGTGAGGATGTATTGGTTGCGGATGGAGTCGTTGATTGCGCCGAACACGTCGGGCAAGGCGCCCTGGAACATAGGGCTGAAGCTCATTCCGCCGGTCATGGCGGCGAAGGTGTTGAGTTGGTTTTGCGCCTGGAGGTAGTTAAGGTCGCGTATGCCGCCACTCATTCCGCCGCGGCCGCCAGACATTTCGTTGAGCAATGCGCCGGTACCGATGGTGAAGATGGTGATGTTCTGGCTGGCTTTGACCTTGGCGAGGATCTTGTCGAGGGTGAGTTTGGAGAAGGTGTCGCGCCCGGAGCCGATGAGGATGATGTACTTGCGGCCCTCGATGCGGCTGCAGCGGTCGAGGGTCTCGTAGAGGGCGTCGAAGAGGTTGGTGTCGGAGAAGGTGGGGATGATGAGGGACTGGAGGGACTGGGCGATGAGGTCCTGATTGTTGGTGAAGTCGGTGAGGATATGGGTGCGGAGGTCGTAGGTCATGACGGCGACGTAGTCGTCCTTACGCAGTGAGCGGAAGAAGTAGTAGGAGGCGGTCCGCATGTCGTTGATGAGGTAGTAGCTGTTGGCGGCGAACTCGAGCAGCATGACGGCGGTGATGGGGGTCTGGGCGACACGGACGCTGGTGATGGTCTGGGGGACACCGTCCTCTAAGATGAGGAAGTTATTGGCCTTGAGACCGGGGACGAACTGGTGGGTCTTGTCGAGGATGACATTGGCATCGATGTTGACGATGGGGACGTCTACGCGGAGGGAGTAGGTGTCGCCGTTGGGATTCTTGACTTTAGGCTCGGCTGGCGCGGCAGGGGGTGGCGGAGGCTCTTCGGCCTCCTTCTTTTTCTTGAGGATGATGGTGCTGTTGTCGGTGGCCGGGCCCTGGTCGTCGTCCGGGGGGGCGGTGGCAGGCTTGGTCTGCTGGGGTGGGGGCGGGGTGGTTTGGGCGTGTCCGATGCAGCGGAGCGGGAGAAGAAGGGTGCAGGCGGCTAGAAGTAGGAGGCGGGCCGGATGGTGGGGGTGGGTGGTCATCATCTAGAACTTTACTCCGAATATTCAACAGCTCTTCCAGGTTATTGGACGGCTGTTCCGGGCGAATCGTGAGAGTTGATGGTTTTTGGGTCGCGACGGCAAATGGCCTGCTCTAGTACTCTGTAGACGTGATCGACGCGGTAAAGACTCGACGGTGGATTTGCGGCATTGTTGTGGCGGGGATGCTGGAGGGTGGGGCTTGGCTTGGAGGGGCAGCGTTTGGAGGGGCGGCTCAGACGCCCAGTGGCGGTTCGGTTGCGGGAACGGCAGGAGGGTGGGTTCCGCTAGCGACGCCGTCTGCGGCTCCGGCGGTGACGAAGTTCTTTCCGTTGTCAGAGGTGAAGCGCGGGATGAAGGGCGTCGCTTATACGGTGTTCGAGGGAGTGAACCCGGAGCCGATGCAGGTGGAGATTCTGGGAGTGTTGAAGGATGCGCTGGGTCCGGGGCAGGACATGATTCTGGCGCGGCTGCATGGGGACAAGCCGGAGTACACGGGTGTAGTGGCGGGAATGAGTGGGAGTCCGGTGTATATCGACGGGCGGCTTGTGGGGGCGTTGAGCTATCGGATTGGGCAGTTCAGTAAGGAGCCGATTGCGGGGATTACGCCGATCGAATCGATGCTGCAGGTGCGGGACGGAGATGGCGGGGCTGCGGTGGGGATGCAGCGGGCCTCTGCGCAGGGAGCGGGAGTGGAGGGGCAGCCCGAGATGCGGGCGATTGAGACTCCACTGGTGTTTGGCGGGTTTAGCCAGGAAACGGTGGAGCGGTTTGGGGACAGGTTTCGAACGATGGGATTGACGCCTGTGGCCGGATTGGGTGGGTCCGATCCGACGGCGGAGCAGCCAGAGCCGCTGGTACCGGGAAGCGCGGTGAGTGCGGTGCTGGTGCGGGGGGACCTGTCGATGGCTGGAACCTGCACGGTGACCTATGTCGATCCGAAGCGGCTACTGGCTTGCGGGCATCCGATTACGCAATATGGGCCAGTGGATATGCCGATGACGAAGGCTACGGTGCTGGCTTCGCTGGCGTCGCCGCTGAATGCGTTCAAGATCATCAACACGACGGAGACAGTGGGGGCATTTACCGAAGATCGGGCTTCGGCGATCATGGGGCGGTTTGGAGTGCAGGCACGAATGATTCCGGTGGTGGTGGATGTGGTGCCACCGGTGGGTGCGGATAGGATGGCGGCTGGGGCCAATGTTGGGGGTGTGTCCAAGACGCTTCACTTTGAGGTGTTGGACAACCGGCAGTTGACGCCTTCTACGATGCTGATGTCGGTGTATCAGAGTCTGCAGACGAACAATACGGCAGCGGAGGAGATGAGCTACCGGTTGACGGGAGAGATTGGTGTGAAGGGGCTGCCGCCGGTACGGATCCAGGGTGTGATGACGCAGAGTGAGTTCTTCCCCGGCACGATCAATGCGGCGCTGCTGGTGAACGACCGGTTCAGCAAGGTATATGGGAATGCGCTAGAGCAGCCGGTGGTGACGGGGCTGCGGTTGAAGGCGGAAGCAATTCCGGGAAGGATGACGGCGGTGCTGGAGTCGGCGCGACTGAGCAGGATCGACGCGCATGCGGGAGATGAGATCGAGGTGGAGGCTACGCTGCATCCTTACCAGGCAGAGGCGCGGATCGTGCGCGTGAAGGTGAAACTGCCGGCGGAGCTAACGCCGGGACCTATGCGCGTCGTGGTGAGCGATGGCGCGACGTTGGACCGCTTGACGACGCGCACCGGAGCGCAGCAGCAAGTGGGGCTCGCAGATACTGTCGCTGCGATGAACCGGATGCATTCGAACGACCGGGTTTATGTGACGCTGCTGGATCATGCGACGCAGGCGGTGCTGGATGGCGAGGCGCTGCCAGGCGTTCCGCTTTCAATGGCGAATGTGTTGGAGCCGTTGAAGGATGCACAGAAGATGCAGTTGACGGGCGAGAGCGTGGTGGAGGCGGGGTCGACGGAGGCCGGATATGCGGTGACGGGGTCGCAGGTGTTGAACCTTCTGGTGAAGTAGCGCGGGTTGCGCGTTGAGCCGATTCGGTAACTGTTAATTAAGGTTTGGTGACGAGAGTGTAAGTAAGAGTGATTCGTCCGGGTGTAATTTTTTGCTCGGCTGGGTGTTGTAGCATCAGAGAACAGGCGTGGCGAGAGTCGGCGCTAAGAGGGAAAGATTTCGAATGAGTGAAATACATGGTCTTGGAGTGCACGCGGCCGGTGCACAGTTACTGCCATACAAATACGATCCCGGTGCAATGCACGCGAATGAGGTCGAGATCAAGATCTCGCACTGCGGTGTTTGTTTCAGCGATATCCACCTCATCGATAACGATTGGGGGATGAGCAAGTATCCGTTCATCCCGGGGCACGAGATTGTGGGAACGGTGACGGCGGTGGGATCGGCGGTGAAGGACCGTGCGGTGGGCGAAAGGGTGGGTGTGGGCTGGCAGGCAGACAGTTGCGGGATCTGCGAATGGTGCAGGCAGGGCGACGAACATCTGTGCGCGAAGGCGCAGCCAACCTGCGTGGGACGGAATGGAGGGTACGCAGATAAGATTCGCGTCAACTCACGATTTGCGATTCCCATACCGCCGTCGCTTGAGAGTGAAAATGCTGCTCCGCTGATGTGTGGTGGGATTACGGTATACAGCCCGCTGCGGAACCATGGGGTTCGGCCATCTTCGCGTGTGGGAGTTATCGGAATTGGCGGCCTCGGGCATATAGGGATTCAGTTTGCGAAAGCGTTTGGCGCCGAGGTCACGGCGTTTTCCACGTCGAAGGACAAAGAGGCTGAGGCGCGTAAGCTGGGAGCGCACCATTTCGTAAATACGCGGGATACGGGCGCCTTGAAGAAGGTCGCGGGGTCGTTCGACTTGTTGCTGTCGACGGTGAGCGCGGATCAGGATTGGCAGGCCTATGTGTCGGCGCTACGGCCCAAGGGAATGTTGTGCATCGTGGGGGCTGCGCCTTCGCCGATACAGTTGCAGTCCTTTTCGTTGATCAGTGGACAGAAGGCTGTGTCGGGTAGTCCGACAGGGAGCCCGAGAGACCTGTTCGAGATGCTGGATGTGGCGGCGCGGCATGGAGTGAAGGCGATTACGGAGCGGTTCCCGATGGCCAAGGCGAACGACGCTGTGGCCAAGGTGAAGAAGAGCCAGGTGCGGTATCGGGCGGTTCTGGCGAACTAGCTGGAAGGTTGCTGTGCGCAAAAAGGCGTAACGGTGATCAAAGAGATAAAGACTGATAAGAGTGGCGGGAGATGTTCGATGGCTCCTCTTATCTGTTTTTATCTCTTTGATCACTGTTACGTCTTTTCCTTTTTGGTGTTTGCAGGACGCGGAATGGCAAGGCAGTGCTTTAGACTCATGATCAGAATGATGCGACGAATATTGGTGGCGGTGTTGGTGGCGGGGAGTGGACTGCTGCCGGGGTTGGCGAGCGCGCAGGGCACGAAGTTGTGGAGCGTGGGTCGTTACGACGAGATGGAAAAGGGCTCGACCGAAGGTGTTGCGATTCGCAGCGACGGGCGACTGGAGGCGGGACCGGCGAGTTCCCTGCTTTCTGCGACCGGCAAGAGTTATGCGTGGTCAATGGCGAGCGACAGTGCGGGCAATGCCTATGTTGGACTGGGTGGAACGACCGCGGGGTCGGCTGACGTGATGAAGGTGACGCCCGAGGGTAGGGCTTCGCAGATTTTTGCGGGAAAAGAGCTGGCAGTGCAGGCAGTACACGTCGCCTCGGACGGAAGCTTGCTGGTTGCGACCTCGCCGGATGGGAAGGTGTATCGGGTACCGGCTTCGGGTGGCGCGGTTGGAAGTGGGGCGGCTCCTGTTGTGGTGTTTGATCCCGCGACGACGGAGGAGAAGCCAAAGTATCTTTGGGATCTGGCCGTGGGTAAGGGTGGCGAGATTTACGTGGCGGCGGGAGCGCCCGCGGTGGTGTACCGCGTGCCTGCAAGCGGGGGCAAAGCGGAAGTCCTGTTCAAGACCGCGGATCAGCATATTCGCTGTCTGTTGCTGGCGGCGGATGGGACGCTGTGGGCGGGTTCGGATGGATCGGGCGTGATTTACAAGTTGGTGACGGGGACGCCGGGGGCGAAGCCGTTTGCGGTGTATGCGGCGGGGCGGCGGGAGATTACGGCTCTGGCGATGGATGCGGCGGGGAATGTGTATGCAGCGGGAGTCGGGACGAAGGGACACACGGCACTGCCGCCACTGCCGGTGACGGGTAGCGTAGGGGTGTCGATCACGTTTGTGCAGCCGGGGTCTTCTACGGCGGCCGGGTCAAATACGCTGGTGCCGGATGGATCTGAGATCTACAAGATCGGTCTCGATGGGAGTCCGCAAAAGCTGCTGACGCTGAAGGATGATGTGGTTTATGCGCTTTCGGTGCGTAACGGGAGTTTGCTGGCGGCTACGGGGAATCGCGGGCGCGTCTACAAATTGGAGACGGGGCGCGTAGATACAGAGGAGGCAGGGCGGTTTACCGATGTTGCGCACCTGGAGGCTTCGCAGGGGATGGCGTTTGCGCCGGTGAAAGATGGACTTCTTGTAGCGACAAGCAACAGTGGCAAAGTGTTTAGGCTGGGCGATGCAATTGCGACTACGGCGACGTATACGAGCGAGGTGTTTGATGCGCAGGGGTTCGCACAGTGGGGACGGGCGGAGATTAGAGCGGGAGCGGCGGCTGGGTTTGATCTGTTTGTGCGGAGCGGGAATGTCGAGAGTCCGCTAATGGGTTGGAGTGAGTGGGCTCGCGTGGGTGCAGATGGAGAGTTGGCTGTGCCGGCGGGAAGGTTTGTGCAGTGGAAGGCGGTGCTGCGCCCGGGGGGTTCGGTGGATTCGGTGGCACTGAATTATCTGCAGAAAAATATAGCTCCGGTGGTGGATGAGGTGGTGGTGCAGCCAGGGGCTCGGGTGACTGGAAATCCCGCAGCTTTGACTGCGGCGACGGTGCAGATCAGCTTTCCGCCTGCTGCGGGGACTTCTCCAGCAGTGAGTTTTACGCCGGATGCGGGCTCGCAGCCATTGACTGCACAGAAAGACAAAACGGCTGTGACGGTGCGGTGGATGGCGCATGACGATAACGGCGATGACCTGATGTTTGCCGTGTGGTATCGCGGCGTGGGAGAGGCGAATTGGCGATTGCTGAAGGACAAGATTTCGGAGAAGGCCTACAGCTTCGATTCGGCTCTCCTGCCGGATGGGAGGTATGAACTGAAGGTGGTTGCCAGTGATTCTCCCGTGCATACCGATGCGGAGGCGCTGACGGGGGAGAAGGTCAGTGAGGTGTTTGTGGTGGATACTACTCCTCCGGTGCCGGGGGTGCTGGCGGCGCAGATGGTTCATGTTGTCACCAAGAGTGGAGCGGGCCCGGCGAATGAATATGCGCACGATGTGATTCATGCGACGCTGGAGGTGCGGGATGCTACTTCGCCGATTGCGCATGCGGAGTATTCGCTGGATGCAGGGCCGTGGCAATACCTGGAGCCGGTCGGCAAGGTTTCGGATTCGCTAACGGAGCGGTATGACTTTACTGTGGCCGTGCCTGCGTCGACGACGCCAGTGGCAGACGCGAAGGAGCATGTGCTGGCGGTGCGGGTGTATGACCGGTATGAGAATGTGGTCGCGGTCAAGACGGTGGTTCGCTGATGTCTGGTTGGCTGACGGCCCGGTATCCAAAATTCACTCAAGACCGGCTGCTGTTGGTCGTCGATTTGATTGGGACGTCTGTATTTGCTGTCGAAGGTGCGCTGGCTGGGATTGATGCAGGGCTTGATGTATTTGGGTTGCTGGTGCTGTCGTTTGTAACGGCGCTGGGAGGCGGAACGATTCGTGACTTGCTGATTGGTGCGATTCCGCCGAATAGCATTCGCGACTGGAGATATGGGGCGACCGCGTTTGCGGGTGGAGGCGCGGTGTTCTTTTTTCATCCGCTGTTTCAGCGGGTGCCGGCGCATCTGATGATTACGCTCGATGCCGCGGGGTTGGCTCTGTTTGCCGTGGCGGGTGTGGGAAAGGCGCTGGAGTATGGGATTACGCCGCTGCTGGCGATCATGATGGGCGCGGTGACGGGTGCGGGCGGCGGGACGGTGCGGGATGTGCTGCTGGCGCAGGTGCCACGGGTGTTGAACTCGGATGTGTATGCGGCAGCGGCGATCGCGGGGGCAATGGTGATGATCGTGGGGTTGAAGATGAAGATGCAGCGAGGGCTGGCGATGAGTCTGGGGGCCGGCGCTTGTTTTGTGCTGCGGATGGTGGCGGCTTTGCGGCATTGGAATCTGCCGAAGGTGATGGTGCGGTAGGCTAGTTTACGAGAACTACCTTGTCCTGCCGGATGGGCCCACTGCGCGTGGCGCGGTCACTTCGTGACTTGTATACCGGTATGGGTAATCAAAGGCTGCATGAGTCCTCGCGTTGCTCGGTGCGTGCGGGGTGCTTGCGGAATAGTAAGCTGGGTCTCGATGCGATTTGAGCTTTTTATTGCGGCGCGGTATCTGCGCGCGAAGCGGCGGCAGGCGGTGGTTGGGGTGATCACGGCTATTTCTGTGATTGGGGTGGCAGCCGGGGTGGCTTCGCTGATTATCGCGCTGGCGGTCACGAATGGGATGCGAAGGGATCTGCAGGAGCGGCTGGTAGGGTCGACGTCGCATGTGGACCTGATGCGGGTGGCGGGAGATGGGATACGGGACTGGCGGCCTCTGCTGGCGCGGTTGAGGCAGGTGCAGCATGTGACGGCGGCGGCTCCGGGGCTGTATGGGCAGGTGCTGATCTCGCGGGGTGCGCGGAGCGGTGGGGCGCTGGTGAAGGGTGTGATTCCGCAGGATGAGAAGACGGTCGGAGATTTGTTGCAGAGTGTGGTGCAGGGATCGGCGGAGGGACTTGAGCCGATGACCAACGTGGAAACTCACGTCCTAGAGCCGGGACGTGGGGAACCCGCCTCAGTGGCCGCGTCGAATACGCAGGCGGTGCCGCCGATTGTGATCGGGCAGGATCTGGCGGAGACGATTGGGGCGAAGGTGGGGGATTCGGTACTGGTGACGAGTCCGCAGGGTGAGTTGACGCCGTTGGGATTGGTGCCGCGGTATCAGCGATTTCAGGTGGTGGGGATTTTCAAGTCAGGGTTTTATCAGTATGACTCGAGCTATGCGTTTCTGAGGTTGGCGGACGCGCAGAAGCTGTTTAGCGAGCCGGATCTGATCTCGGTGATCAGCTTCAAGGTGGATGATTTGTATCACGCGGACAGCGTGGGGCGTGCGATTGAAGCTGAGGCGGGCAAGGGTTTTCAGGCGACGAACTGGATGGAGCAGAATCGGGAGTTGTTTCGTGCGTTGAAGCTGGAGCAGGTGGTGACGTTTATTGTGCTGGCGCTGATTGTTTGTGTGGCTGCGCTGAATATTCTGATTGCGCTGACCATGATGGTGATGGAAAAGACTCGGGATATCGCGGTGCTGATGAGCTTTGGGGTGAATGCGGAGCAGGTAAGGCGGATTTTTTTGCTGCAGGGGTTGCTGATCAGCGTGATTGGAACCGTGCTGGGATTGATTGTGGGGTATGGGTTGAGTTGGCTGGGTGGGCATTATCGATTCATTCGGCTTGATGCGGCGGTTTATTCGATTGATTATCTGCCGTTCGCGCCGAGGGTATGGGACGCGGTGATTGTGGCGGCGGTTTCGTTGGGAGTGAGTTTGATTGCTACCCTTTATCCAAGTGGAAGTGCGGCGAAGGTGTTGCCGGCGGAGGCCTTGAGGTATGAGTGAAGTGAGATTGAAGTATGGGCAGTTGGCGCCGGAGGGTTTGGCGAAGATGACGGCGCTGGAGCATTACCTGAATACCGGGTCGGGGCTTGAGCATACGTTGGTTCAGTTGGTGAGGCTGCGGGCTTCGTTGATGAATGGGTGTGAGTATTGCATCGCGCTGCATACGGCCGAGTTGAAGAAGGCGAATGAGCCGGAGGAGCGGATCGCTTCGCTGGCGGACTGGCGGGGGTCGAAGGTCTACACGGAACGGGAACGGGCAGCACTGGCGTGGACCGAGGCGGTGACGAATATTCAGGATGGGCATGCGCCGGATGAGGTGTACGACGCGGTGAGGGCGCACTTCAGCGATGTAGAGACGGTGAATCTGACGCTGTTGATTTCGACGATCAATGCGTGGAACCGTATTGCGATTGCGTTGGGGGCGCATTCGGGGCGTGCGGGCGGGAAGGTATCAGTGGAGAGATAAGTGGGGGTACGGACAAAATGCGGGGGTCCCTCCACTACGGCGGCAAAAGCGCCGCCTCCGGTCGGGATGACGCTTCTTTTGGTTTGCGTTGAGGGATAAGGTGAATTGTTGACTGATCCGAATGAGGGGGGGGATGTCCGGTTTGAGAATGAAGGCTCGCTGGAGCCGTTGCCGATCGTGCGGGAGCGGTCGGTGGTGATGCGAGCGGTGGGATTGACGAAGGTGTATGCGGCGGTTTCGGAGGGAAGCGGTTCGAGACAGGCGAATTCGGGAAGGCCGGCGCTGGAGCTGTTTCGCGGGTTGGATCTGAAGGTGCATGCCGGCGAGATGGTTGCGGTGGTGGGAGAGAGCGGAGCCGGAAAGAGTTCCCTGCTCCATCTGCTGGCGGCGCTCGATAGGCCGACGGCCGGTGAGGTGTGGTGCGGCGAGAGCCGCTTGAGTTCGTTTACTCCGAAGCAGGCGGCGGAGTTTCGCAATCGCGATGTGGGGTATGTGTGGCAGTTTCACTATCTGCTGCCGGAGTTTTCTGCTGTGGAAAACGTGGCCATGCCGCTGCTGTCGCGGGGTTTGAGGCGAGACGCGGCCCTGGAGAAGGGACGGCGGTGGCTGGGTGAGGTGGGGCTGGCGGACCGGGCGGAGCATCGCTCGGGGGAGTTGAGCGGCGGAGAGCAGCAGCGGGTGAGTTTGGCACGGGCGCTGGTCACGGAGCCGAAGATTCTGCTGGCAGATGAACCGACGGGCGATCTCGATGGGAAGACCGCTGAGGCGGTGTTCGGGTTGATCCAGCGGGTGCACGAGGCGCATGGGCTGACGAGTGTGCTAGTCACGCATAATCTGGAGTTTGCAGAGCGGTGCGACCGGGTTTTGCGGCTCCGGGAGGGGCGGTTGGTGGATGCCAGAGCTTGAGGAAGGAAGATCAAGTGGGGATTGATAGCCGAGATCATTTGATTTTGGAATCAAACATTCTGTTGAATTCGGGGTTTGATCCCGGAGGAGGCCGAAGTAGTGGAGTGCACCTAGTTTGGTGCGGGTTTTGCACAGACTGCATCTAAAAAGGTGCTAATTTAGGCATAACTTTTGAGGGATTTCGGAAATTTGCGATGGACGACTACACTGTAGGAGTGGAATGGGTGCTTTGTAGGTTGAAGTTGCCTGGTTAGTCCCTTGAAGCAGAGCTTTACTGGGACGGTTGTTGGGACCAATGGCGCTATGTGGCCTTCGGGCCGGATAGTGGCCAGCTTGAAGGGGATATCATGTTCGAACGCTATACGGAAAAGGCGCGTCGGGTCATATTCTTTGCCCGTTACGAAGCAAGTCAGTTTGGGTCGCCTTATATCGAGACCGAGCATCTGCTGCTTGGTCTGTTGCGCGAGGACAAAGCACTGACGAACCGCTTTTTGCGGTCGCACGCGTCGGTGGAGTCGATACGCAAGCAGATAGAAGGGCACACGACGATTCGGGAGAAGGTGTCGACCTCGGTCGATCTGCCGCTGTCGAATGAGTGCAAGCGCGTGCTCGCTTATGCGGCTGAAGAGGCGGAGCGGCTTTCGCACAAGCATATAGGGACCGAACATCTGCTGCTGGGATTACTGCGCGAGGAGAAGTGCTTTGCGGCGGAGATTCTGCAGGAGCGTGGGTTGCGCCTGCCTGCGATTCGTGAGGAACTGCAGCGGACGACCCAGGAGAAGGTTCCCTCTTCGCAGAGCAGCAAGGGGCAGCGCGGCGAGCAGAGCATGCTGGCGGAGTTTTCGCGCGACCTGACACAGTCGGCGATGGACCAGCAGCTGGATCCGCTGGTTGGGCGCGATGCCGAGGTCGATCGGGTGATTCAGATTCTGTGCCGCCGGACGAAGAACAATCCTGTGCTGATCGGTGAGCCGGGTGTGGGCAAGACGGCGATCGTGGAGGGTCTGGCGCAGAAGATTGCCGATGGCGAGGTACCGAGTTTCCTTGCAGACAAGCGAGTACTGGCGCTTGATCTTTCGTTGATTGTGGCCGGCACAAAGTATCGTGGTCAGTTTGAAGAGCGGCTGAAGACGATCATGAAGGAGCTGATGGAGAATCAGAACTCCATCGTGTTCATCGATGAGCTGCATACGCTGGTGGGCGCTGGGTCGGCGGAAGGTTCGCTCGATGCGGCGAATATTCTGAAGCCGGCGCTGAGCCGCGGCGAGATCCAGTGCATTGGCGCGACGACTCCGGCGGAGTACAGGAAGTCGATCGAGAAGGATCGTTCGCTTGAGCGCAGATTCCAGGCGGTGAAGGTTCCTCCGCCGAATGAGGAAGACGCGATCAAGATCATCATGGGGATCAAGGAGAAGTACGAGAAGTTTCACGCGGTGAGCTATACCGACGATGCAATCACGTTTTCGGTGTCGCACTCGAGCCGGTATATTCCGGATCGCTTCCTGCCGGATAAGGCGATTGACTTGATTGACGAGGCGGGAGCGCGGGTGAAGCTAAGACAAACCTCGATGCCCGAGGAGTTGACCGAGGTACAGAAGCGGATCAAGTTCATCGTGCACCGCATGGAAAATGCGATTGCGAATCATGAGTTCGAGAAGGCAAGGTTCTACTCGGATGAGGAGCGCAAGGAGCGAGAGAACCTGAGGGCGCTGCGGGACAAGTATCACCTGGATGATTCTTCGGCGGGCATTGTGACGCGCGGAGATATCGAGGACGTGGTGAGCCGCTGGACCGGTGTGCCGATAACTTCGCTGAAGGAAGAGGAGACGCAGCGGTTGTTGCGCGTCGAAGAAGAGCTGCACAAGCGCGTGATCTCGCAGGACAAGGCGATCTCTGCGCTGGCGCGGGCGATTCGCCGGTCCAGGGCTGGATTGAAGAATCCAGCGCGGCCGATAGGCAGCTTTCTGTTCCTCGGGCCTACGGGCGTCGGTAAGACGGAGATGGCGCGAACGCTGGCGCAGTTCCTGTTCGGTAGCGAGAAGGCGCTGATCCGCTTCGATATGTCGGAGTTCATGGAGAAGCATTCGGTGAGCAAGCTGATTGGTTCGCCTCCGGGATATGTGGGCTACGAAGAGGGCGGTCAGCTTACGGAACGCGTGAAGCGGAATCCGTATTGCGTGGTCCTGCTGGACGAGATCGAGAAGGCGCATCCGGATGTGTTCAACCTGTTGCTACAGGTGTTTGAAGACGGGCAGCTGACGGATGGACTGGGCAACACGGTCGACTACAAGAACACGATCATCATCATGACCTCGAACATTGGGGCGAAGCACCTGCAGAAACGGCAGGGGCTTGGCTTCCAGAGCGAGAAGGAAAACATGGTGATGGACAAGATGGAAGAGCTGGTTCGCGGCGAGGTGAAGCGGACGTTCAATCCGGAGTTTCTGAATCGCCTGGACGAGATCATCATCTTTACTTCGCTGTCGGATGCCGACCTGATGCAGATTCTCGAGCTGCTGGTGCAGCAGTTGAATGTCAACCTGGTGCATAAGTCGATCACGATTTCGGTGACGGATGATGCGAAGAAGTGGATCATCCTGAAGACAGCTGCAGACAAAACCTACGGTGCGCGGCCTCTGCGCCGAGCGCTGCAGCGGTTTGTTGAAGATCCTCTGTCTGAAGCGTTGATCGGCGGTGGAATTGTCGAACGTCCCGCGTTCCTTGAGGTGTACATGGAAAATAATCAGCTCTTCTATCGTCCGGTTTCGGCCGACGGCGAAGAGAAGATGGCAGGTCTCGCACTGACTGCTGTGTAGTTTTCGAGAAGTACAAAAAAGGGTATGCCCCGGCGAGATTGCCGGGGCGTATTGTTTAAGTCGGAGGGATGAGCTAATGGATCGTCGTGAGTTTGCGGCTTTGTTGCCTGCGATGCTGGCAGGTTCGGTATTGGCGCCTGGGAGTTTGGAGGCTCAGAACGGCAGTCTGTCTTTGATTGAGTCGGGTGTGTATAAGCCGACGCCGCCAAAGAATGGATCGCAGGAGGGACACTCTTCGAGTCACTACCTGATGGGAATGCTAAAGGCGGGGAATATACGGCTGGAGATGCACGAGTCGACGATTCAGCCTGGCGCCCAGCATGAGCCGGTGGGGACGCATCTGCATAGCGAAATTTGGCTGGTGCGTGATGGAACGGCGGAGCTAACGACGAATGGTGTGGCCAGAACGATGGTGGCGGGCGATGTGGGGATTTGCGTGGCGGGGGATAAGCATTTCATCGCGAACGCGAGCGATAAGCCTGTGACTTATTTTGTGGTGACGGTGGGGCCGCCGGAGTAGAGGAAGGCAGGGACAGAATTTCAATCGGCTATCGCGTAGGAAGGTATCGCAGCTTCCTTGCGCTTGCGGGTGAGGAAGTAGGTGAGGAGGATTGCGGCAGCGAGGCCTCCGAGAACCGCGTCGGTTCCGGCGACGCCCCGAGCTCCCCAGACCGAAGGTCCACGGACGTTCTTTAGGGGAAAAGGGATTCTGGCCTGCAACTTGCTCCAGGTCGACTTCGCTCATGCGAACGACATTAGCATGTCGATCGCGCCTAAGTTCGGGCCACTAAATGAGAAGACCCCGATCGTCCGGGGTCCTGCATGCCTGGGGTCAGTCAGACGGCGAAGCGGTTAGACAAGGGATTGGGCCGACTTGACTGCGCTTTGCACGGCATCGGTCGCCTCGTCGACTGTACGCTCAACCTGTCCGCGAGTACGTTTGATCGCCTTCTCGGCTTCTTTGCTGAGGCGCTCTGCCTGCTCCTTGAGATAGTTTGCGGCGTCTTCGAGGTAGTCGCTTGCGTCTTCGACTCCCTTGCGGAGTTGCTTGCGCGTCCTGACTCCTGTCTGTGGAGCGTAGAGGAGAGCGATTGCGGCCCCCGCAGTGACGCCGATGCCGAACGCGAACCAGTAGTTTTTTGCACTCATTGAGGGCACCTCATGCTTCATTTTGTCTTCTCTACCCTTTGGATTCAAGAGAATTGCGTTTGGTTGGTTTTCTTTTGCGGCTAAACGCGGGCTTTGGAGGTTTAAACGAGTTGGACGGACCGTTGGAGGTAATGATTAGAACAGTTCCGGGGTAGATGAATGCGCGACTAGGTAACCGAATCACAAGCTAATCTCGATTTGAGGTGAAGCGTGAAGGATTTCCTGGTTTTGATTGGTTTTTTACTAATGGTTGTCGGGCCAGCATTCACCGGGCTCAACGTTTTTGTCGAGAAGAATCGCTTCTAGACAGCGAGTCCGGCGAGTTCCCTCGCCCGAACGAAGATGCGCGTGAACATGGCGCGATTGAGCCGGCCCGTATTGGTGTTACGCAGTGACGGGTGATATGTCGCAAGCAAATGCAGGCCGTTGGGGAGAAGATACTGGGCTCCGTGGGAGAAGCGGTATTCCGATTTGCGAGCGATAACTCCGGTATGCAAGAGGTGCGCAAGATAGGCGTCGAAGGCGATCTTTCCGAGGCAGACGACGACGCGAACGCGCGGCAGAGCCTGAATCTCGGCGGTCAGATGGGAGGAGCAGTTGCGGATCTCCTGAGGAAGGGGTTTATCGCCGGGAGGTGCGCAACGGACCGTGGCGGCGATCCAGGTATGCCGAAGTTTGAGACCGTCGTCGCGGGCAATGGCGCGTGGTTTGCTGGCGAGGCCCAAGTCATGCAGGACTGGATACATGAAATCGCCGGATCCGTCGCCGGTAAAGACACGGCCCGTACGATTCGCTCCGTGGGCGCCCGGAGCGAGGCCGAGGATAAGAATTCGGGCTCGTGGATCGCCAAATCCGGGAACGGGGCGAGCCCAATAGGTCTGGTCCTGGTAGGCGCGCCGCTTGGTTTCTCCGATGCCTCGACAGTATTCGCGAAGGCGGGAGCAGCGCTCGCAGGTGATGATGGATTCGTGAATCTGCTGGAGGAGCGGAGATGTGATCTGTGCGCTTGTGGATGTCACTGCATCCCATGATAGTAGGACCGAGGCGCCGGGGACCAGCGCGATGCGGCGCTTAAGTAGAATGATTGAGCGCAAATAAAGGGGATAGGCGACGAGTTGGAAGATCCAAGGCTTAGCAGAATGTATTGGGCGCTGTTGAAACAAGGGGTCGCCCGATGGCGCAGAAATATATGGCGTGCCGCAGTGATGCGGTCGGGCATGTTGACCATCCTGTTCGTGATTCTGATGCTGGGCGGATTAGCTTTCGGATGGCGGGAGCATAGACTGGGGCAGTTCGCGCAACTGAAAAAGGAACTCAGTCAGCATCCGGCAGTCGATGTTACGGTGCGGCCTGGAGGGCAGGATATCGTGCGTCTGCAACGTGCGCAGATGGTGGGCGGCAACGGGCCGGAGTTTCTTTCGGCGACGCTGCTTCCCGGCCGCGGGATGAATCTTCTGCAGATCACGGCTTATCTGCCGCAGAAGGGCGAGGTCAACCTGTTGGCGTCGCCGACGCTGGAAGAGGCGGGCAAGGTGTTGAGCGGTGCCGGCGCGGATGTTAGGGGAGCGAAGAGTTTAGCGGTGGGAGCAGCGATCGAAGCGCCATGGGCGGGCTGGATCTCCGGAACGGTTGCGCCCGATGGGGCGAACATCACCACAATGTGGCGCGGAGTGCGTTTGATATTGCCGAATGACGCGAAGGACAGCTATAGCGTCAGTTCCGCTATGGCAGCCGGCGGCCTGTTACTGAACCAGCCGTCGGATTCGATCAATACGAATGTGATGCCGGACGGCGGAGAGGCGCAAGCCACGTTTCATCCAGGTAACTTTGACGGTCATTGGCCATCTCAAACAGAGTTTACGACGACGGCAGAGTTGAGCGGGAAGATGATCATTTTAAGGGTTGTTGCGCGGAACACCGGGAACACGGCCGAGCCGATTGGAATTGGGTGGCACCCTCGATTCGCAATTCTGAACGGACATCGAGGGCAAATGATGCTGCGTCTGCCGGAGGGCATGCGGTTAGAGGTGAAGGATCGCCGCACCGGTCAGTTGAGCGGAAGACTTCTGCCAGTGGAAAAGACGGAGTTCGACTTTACCGGACGCAACGGCGCGCAGATTGGGGCGCTGAATCTTGATGACACCTTTGTCCACCTGAAGACCGGCCTAATGGAAGACGGACCTTTAGCCGAGTTGCGCGATCCGGAGAACGATTACGGCCTGCGCATCACTGCAATGACCTCGACTATCAAGGCGATACGTGTCTATGCACCGCTAGATGGATCGTTTATCTCGATTGACCCTCAGTTCAACTACGACGACCCGTTCGGAAAGGAGTGGGCGAACAACGAAGATACCGGAATGGTTGTGCTGCAGCCCGGGCAATCGACGCAGTGGAAGATTCAACTGGAGATATTTTCGTTGAGTTCGTCCGGGACGGAGCGGATGTAGAGGTCGAGTCGCGATGGACCGAGTTCCGGGTTTGCACGGCACGAGGTTTGACCCTCTCTATCGAAGGCTCGTACAGTAGTAAAGGAGCGTAGACCGCGCGCGCCGGGCTTTGCGCGCGACGCGGTAGACCTAGACGTTTCCTGGAAGGCATGGATTTGACCCCGACTGAGATGACAGAGACAAATGAGACTGCGGAGCAGCAGTCCGAAGTAGCGAATACGCAGGATCACCAACACGAGCATGATCATGATCATGAGCACGCGCATCAGCATGCTCCTTCGCTAAACCCTGAACTTACCCGAGAGATCGAAGTTGAGGTCGACGCGGATGAGGTTTCGAAGACCTTTAAGACGGTCGTGAAGCGATACCAGAAGCTGGCCCGGATTCCGGGTTTTCGCGCCGGCAAAGTGCCCGAGTCGCTGATCCGGTCGAAGTTCGCGAAGGAGGTTCGACAGGAGGTTCTGGAGAGCCTGGTTTCGGAGCGCTTCCGGAAGGCGATCGATGAGAAGAAGCTTCGCCCGATCTCGGAGCCACAACTGCTGGACATGCAGCTGTTCGACGGACAGCCGCTGAAGTTCAAGGCTGCGTTTGAAGTTGCTCCAGAGATCGATATCACTGGGTACGACAGTGTTCACGTGAGCAAGCCTGATGCTGCCCTGTCCACCGAGGAGTTTGATGCAGAGCTGAGCCGAGTACTGGATAGCCACGCGACGGTTGAGCCCGTGACGGAAGATCGCGCGCTGGTCGATGGAGACTGGGCAGAGATTCAGTTTCGCGGCGAGGTGAGGGACCTGGCGCAGACCGTGACTGAGGACGGTGTTCAGAATGCCTCGACTCAGGCGCCGATCACTGGAGAGGATGTTCTGATCGAGATCGGCGGGAAGAATACGCTGACTGCGTTCAATGATGCGTTGCGCGGCGCGAAAGCGGGGCAGGAGCTGAAGTTCGAGGTCGACTATCCGGCTGACTTCGGCGAGCGACGGCTTGCGGGTCAGACCGTGAGCTATGACGTGACCGTGAAGGGGATCAAGCATAAGAGCTACCCGGAGCGCGACACGGAGTTTGCGAAACAGCTTGGGAACTACGAGAGCTGGGATGACTTCGAGAACAAGCTTCGCGAGCATGCTGCGGATCGCAAGAAGAGTGCGCTGGATAACGGGGCAAAGGACAAGATGCTGGGGGAGTTGATCGAGCGGTTCCAGTTCCCTGTGCCCGAGTCGTTCGTGCAGCAGCAGATTGAGGCGCGGCTGGACCGTGGGTTGCGTGCGCTGGCGCAGCAGGGGATGTCGGTCGAGGATATGCGAAAGCTGGACTTCGTTCGACTGCGTGAGGCACAACGCGATCAGGCGATCAACGAGGTCAAGGCGTCGATGGTTCTGGATCGAATCGCGGAGGTTGAAGGCGTGACGGTGAGCGATGAGGACGTCGATCGCGAGTTGCTGATGCTTTCGATCCAGTCGCGTGAGCCTCTCGAGGCGGTGCGTGAGAGACTGTCCCGCGACGGCGGGCTCGACCGGATTCGCGAGCAGATGCGGCGCGAAAAGACAGGAAGCGTGCTCTACGAGAAACTTGCTTCGTAGGTGAAGTGTCGGGCTGCTTAACAGAAAAGAGAAAGAGAGTGTTATGGGATTAGTACCGATGGTGATTGAGCAGACGAGCCGGGGCGAACGCGCCTACGACATCTACAGCCGCCTGCTGCGGGATAACATCATTTTTCTGGGCACACCGATCGATGACAATATCGCAAACGTGATCATCGCGCAGATGCTGTTTCTGAGCGGCGAGGATCCGGAGAAGGACATTCAGCTGTATATCAATTCGCCTGGCGGATCGATAACCGCTGGACTGGCAATCTACGACACGATGCAGTACATCAAGAACGACGTGGTGACGTTCTGTATCGGGCAAGCGGCAAGCATGGGTGCATTTCTGCTGATGGCCGGTAAGAAGGGCAAACGCTTCGCACTGCCAAACTCCCGGATACTCATCCATCAGCCGTCGATGGGCGGGCTGAGCGGCCAGGCTACCGATATCGACATCCACGCACGGGAGATTCTTCGGATTCGCGAGATTACGAATAAGCTGATGAGCGCCAGCACGGGCCAGACGCTGGAGCGGATCGAGCGTGATGTGGAGCGGGACTTCATCATGACGGCCGCGCAGTCCAAGGAATACGGCATTATCGACGACATTATCGATCGACCGCGCACGTAACTATCGAGACGTAATGTCTTAGAGAGGCTCGAGCCTATGGTTCGGGCCTTTCGCGTCTACAACGACTTTGACCGCCCTATGACCAATTCGGGGTACAAGGGCGGGTACCCGGATCGTGGTTTGCAGGATGAAACGGGTGTAAACTTTAATTATCTTCTCGTTGTGCGGACCATCCAGGAGCTGTCGTATTTATGAAAACGTCACGGGGCTCAGACGAATCACTTCGTTGTTCCTTCTGCCATAAGTCGCAGGACGCTGTCGCCAAGTTGATCTCTTCCCCGTCAGACTACCCGCGTGCCTATATCTGCGATGAGTGCGTGGCTGTTTGCAATTCGATTCTGGAAGACGACCGCACCGAGACGCAGCCTGGCGTAGCGCCAACGCATCTGCCGAAGCCGCAGGAGGTCAAGGCGTTTCTGGATGAGTACGTGATTGGGCAGGACCAGACGAAGAAGAAGCTGGCGGTGGCGGTATACAACCACTACAAGCGGATCCAGATGAATAAGACGCGCGGCAACGATGTGGAGCTGGCGAAATCGAATATTCTGCTCGTTGGGCCAACGGGATCCGGAAAGACGCTTCTGGCTCAGACCATGGCGAAGATGCTGGATGTGCCCTTCGCGATTGTGGACGCAACGACGCTGACGGAGGCTGGATATGTTGGCGAAGATGTCGAAAACATCATCCTGAAGCTGCTGCAGGCTGCCGACGGTGATGTGCAGCGCGCACAGAGCGGAATCATCTACATCGACGAGATCGACAAGATTGGACGCAAGGATGAGAATCCTTCGATTACGCGAGATGTCTCGGGCGAGGGCGTGCAGCAGGCGCTTTTGAAGCTGCTCGAGGGGACTGTCGCCAACGTTCCACCGCAGGGTGGGCGCAAGCACCCGCATCAGGAATTTACGGCTGTTGATACGACGAACATTCTCTTCATCTGCGGCGGGGCCTTTGTCGGACTCGAAAAGGTGATTGGGCGACGAGTGGGTAAGAAGGCGCTTGGGTTCAAGGCGATCGCAGAGGCTGATGCGAAGGACGGCGATGTCACTCCGATTCGGGCACAGCGCGATGCGGAGCTTTTGCGGCAGGCAGAGCCTCAGGATCTGCTGAAGTATGGGCTGATTCCGGAGTTTGTCGGCCGGCTCCCGGTGCTTGGCATTCTGGACGAGCTGGACGAGGCGGCCTTGATCGAGATTCTGACCAAGCCTCGCAACGCGATCTTGAAACAATATGCGAAGCTATTCGAGTTTGAGGGCGTGAAGGTGACCTTCACCGATGAGGCGGCGCGGGAGATCGCGCGAGAAGCCTTGCAGCGCAAGGTTGGCGCGCGCGGGTTGCGAATGATCCTCGAAGAGCTGATGCTGGACCTGATGTACTACGTTCCAGGTAACAAGAAGGTCAAAGACCTCTCGATAACCGCAGAGATGGTGAAGAAGCACAGCCTGACGCTGCCTACGTTGCTGGAAAAGGCAGGCTAGCCATTTCGCATCTTGGTGCGAAGATTGCTTGAACTGCCAAAGTTCGAGGGCGATTTGAGCAGATTTGATCGCAAATTAAGGCGCGTACCTAGTTGTGGCCTCCAATTCCACAGATGTTGTACTTTGCGGGGTGCGCGACGCAGCACAAGGAATTACAATCACCTGAAGCTGCGACGCTGATGCATCGTTATTGGTGTTTTATCGTCTAATCGGAGAGTGATGACAAACCAACCCAAAAAAGTACTTAGCGGCGATGTTCGCAAGCTACCGATGATGCCCATTCGCGACATGGTCATCTTCCCGCATATGATGACGCCCTTTGTCGTGGGACGTGAGTCCAGCGTTCGTGCTCTGGAGGAAGCGTTGTCGGGTGACCGGAAGATTTTTCTGGCGACGCAGCACGACGCTTCTGTGGATGAGCCAAATGCGGACGACATCTATGAGACGGGTACTATCGGCAATATCGTCCAAAGCGTGAAGATGCCGGACGGAAATATCAAAGTATTGGTTGAAGGTGTGGAGCGGGCGCGGGCCACCGAAGTAAATGACGTCGATGGATTTTTCGTCGCGACCGTACGCACAGGTCAGACGCAGTTGGACCTGACCCCTCAAGTAGAGCAGTTGATGCAGCGGGTCCACTCGTTGTTTGAGCAGTATGTGAAGCTGCAACAGTCTTTGAACTACGAGACGATGGCAGCTACCGTTCGCGCGGATGAGCCTGCGAAGTTGGCCGATACGATTGCGGCTAACCTGCAGCTGTCGATCGAAGAGAAGCAACAATTGCTCGAGGTATTCGACCCGGAGAACCGCTTGTCGAAGGTGGCTGATGTTCTCGATGTGGCGATTGAGAAGCTGAATATGGATCGCACCATCCAGTCGCGGGTGAAGCGGCAGATGGAGAAGGCGCAAAAAGAGTACTACCTCAACGAGAAGATCAAGGCGATTCAGAAGGAGCTTGGCCGCGGCGAGAAGTCTGAGTTCGACGAGCTCAAGAAGAAGATTGAAGCGGCTGGAATGCCGAAGGACGTGCTCGAGAAGTCGCTCCAGGAGTTGAAGAAGCTGGAGGCGATGCCGCCGATGTCGGCTGAATCAACGGTGTCGCGGAATTATCTTGACTGGTTACTCGCTGTGCCGTGGAAGAAGCGATCAAAAGAGATTCGCTCGATCGAGCACGCCGAGCAGATTTTGAACGAAGACCACTACGGGTTGGAAAAGATCAAGGAACGCATCCTCGAATTTCTCGCGGTGCGGCAACTGGTGAAGAATCCGAAGGGTTCGATTCTTTGCTTCGTCGGGCCGCCGGGTGTGGGAAAGACTTCGCTGGGGATGTCGATCGCGAAGGCGACGGGTCGCAAATTCGTGCGGATGTCGTTGGGCGGCGTTCGCGATGAAGCGGAGATTCGCGGGCATCGCCGAACGTACATTGGTGCGTTGCCGGGACAGATTATCCAGTCGATGAAGAAGGCCGGGACGAAGAACCCGGTGTTCATGCTGGACGAGATCGACAAGATGGCATCGGACTTCCGCGGCGATCCGGCGAGCGCTTTGCTTGAGGTTCTGGATCCGGAGCAGAACAGCTCTTTCCAGGACCACTACCTCGATGTCGAGTACGACTTGTCTCAGGTGCTGTTTGTGGCAACGGCGAATGTGCTCCATACGATTCCGGGGCCGTTACAGGACCGCATGGAGATACTACGGCTGCACGGTTATACCGAAGTCGAGAAGCTGGAGATTGCCAAGCAGTACCTGGTGAAGAAGCAGCGCGAAGGCACTGGATTGACGGCTGACCAGATCGTGTTCGAGGACGATGCGCTGCGGCAGGTCATTCGTGGCTATACGCGCGAGGCTGGCGTGAGGAACCTCGAGCGCGAGATCGGCAACGTGTGCCGCAAGGTTGCGCGGCGCGTGGTGAAGAACGGCTCGGAGCACAAGGAGATCATCACTGGCGAGAATATCGGTGAGATTCTTGGCGTTGCGAAGTTCCGTGACTCGATGGCGCATGAGAAGAGCGAGATCGGTTTAGTGACTGGACTCGCGTGGACGGAAATGGGCGGAACAATTTTGCAAACCGAGGTTCAGGTGCTCGACGGCAAGGGGAAGATGACCGCGACCGGGCAGCTGGGCGATGTGATGCAGGAGTCGGCACAGGCAGCGCTGACTTACATTCGATCGCGCTCGCATCATCTTGGGCTGGCGAAGGATTTCTATAAGAACGTCGATATTCATGTGCATGTGCCGGAGGGCGCGATTCCGAAGGACGGACCGTCGGCCGGGATCACGCTTGCTACCGGGCTTGCAAGTGCGTTGACCAAGATCAAGGTGCGGCGTGACATCGCGATGACCGGCGAGATTACGCTGCGAGGCAAGGTGCTTCCGATCGGGGGCCTGAAGGAGAAGCTGCTGGCGGCGCATCGTGCAGGGATCTTCGAAGCGATTGTGCCGGAGGAGAATCGCAAAGACTTGGCGGATCTCCCAGAATTGATCAAGAGCAGCATGAAGCTGCACTTTGTCGAAGAGATGGATCAGGTGCTGAAGCTTGCGCTTGAAGGAAACCTGCCAGAGCTGCACGAGGAGTTGCCAGAGGCATTGGCGACGACTGTGTTGCCGGTGAGCGGGATCGATCTGCCTCAGCCTGTAGCTCACCAGTAAGAGCGTTTGCTCGAGACGACGAAGGCCGAACCATTTGGGTTCGGCCTTCGTTTTGTTTTCTGGTCAGTCTAGACCGCTCGTCTGCCGCCGACAAAGTTCATGATGATGGAGATCAGAGCAAAGAGGAGCAGCAGATGAATAAGGAAGCTGCTGACGTGCAGGACGAAGAATCCGCCGAGCCAGAGTAAAACCAGCACCACAGCGAGAATGAGAAACATAAAGGTACCTTTCTTCGATACAGGTTGCCGCGCCGGGCGCGATAGTTCCATTCCATAGGAGCCGGGATAGCGAGGAATCGTTGCTCCCACTGGAAAGATTGCCTTGAAGCCAAATGAAGCCCAATCCCCCTGTGGGACCCAAGGTCAAATTCGCTGATGTCCGCACTTACGAAATTTCCGCCTCAAAATATTCAAAGAGATGGGTTATAGCCATGATTATGTCGGTAAAGAGTTAGCCGCGGAAGTTATCCGGGGCTGATTCTGGGCGAAAGTGGCGAAGAGCGACGTAAACGGCAGAAAATAATTGGTTTAGCTGGACCGCACCTCGATGGTTCGTCAAAGAGTGCCGAAACTGGCAGTTCGCGATTTCGTGCAGAGTTTGTTCTCAACTCACGTCACTACGCAAAAAAGATCATATTGACAGTCCTTCTGTTAGGGCTAGAATTGGCTGGCGTTCAGCGGGCTCGTTGGTTTTGTTCCATCGATCGCACTCATAGCCATTCCGGCGGAAGACATGTGTGCGTGGGCCTGTCTCTACGAAAAGTCAAGCAGAGCTTTGATTTTCGGTATGAGGGTAGACCCATATGCAGACGCTAAATGTCCGGAAAAAAGCACATAGGACGACCGGCAGGCTTTCTTTTTTCTTCCTCGACATCATCGTTTTTGGTGCTCTGGGCATCTCTTTCGGAGCTGTGGGTGCGGCTGCTCAGTCATCCGAGCCATCTACCCCTGCCTCTGCGTGGACTTCAGTCAGTGCGTCACCTAGCGAGGTAACCGTGCTCGGAACTATCCGGCAGGTGGTGGCCAATCATGCCGCTGGAGGCCCGGCGGGCGTTCACGTCCTTATCGACGGCCCGCTTGGCTCCTTCGACGCCAGCCTCGGCTCCTCTCTTCCGGGCGAGGTGTTGCAAGCTCTATCAGATGGTGGGCCGGTTCAAATGGTCGGCGCCGTCCGCTCAGCCAATGGCAAGACTTTCCTATTTGTGCGGCAGCTGAACGTGGCGGGCCACCAGGTAACCATTCGCAATTCAAATGGATTTCTGGTTCGTAATTCAATTACCACTGGCTCTGGTTCCAACAAGACACTGAAGGAAAGCGCTGGAGGCGTCCAATGAAACTGAGGCGGATAGTCCTTCTCATTGCGCTCACGACCGTCACAATCTGCTTGACTGCGTGCGGCGGTGGTGGTGGATCCAGTACACCGCCCCCGACACCGCCAGCAATCTCCGTGACCTTTAGTGCAACACCGCCGAGTTCGCTTGTTGTCGGCACAACTACCAACATTACCGCGATCGTGAGTAATGACAGCGCTAACGCGGGCGTCAAATGGACGGTGACCTGCGGCAGCGCCGCGTGCGGCAGCTTCGCGCCCACTTCTACAGCAAGCGGAACCGCGACTACTTACACGGCTCCCGGGACTCCGATCTCTAGTGTGACGGTTACCGCGACTTCGGTCACTGACAGCACGAAGAGCATGTCGGCCAACATCGCGATCACGGCGCCAGCCATCACTGTGACATTCAATCCAACGCCACCTACATCGCTGACTGAAGGGACCACCACGAGCCTGACGGCTGTCGTTGCGAACGACACTGCCAACGCAGGCGTCAAGTGGACTGTTACCTGCAGTGTCTCGGCGTGCGGCAGCTTCGCGCCTACCTCCACTGCGAGTGGAACCGCGACCACCTATACTGCGCCTTCGACTGCTGGGCTTTCTGTAACAGTGACCGCGACCTCGGTTACCGACAGCACCAAGACGGCTTCGGCCATGATCCCCATCACGGTACCAGCCATCGCTGTGACATTCAGTGCACAACCGCCTGCATCGCTGGTTGCCGGAACAACAACGAGTCTCACCGCTATGGTTGCCAATGACAGCGCCAATGCGGGCGTCAAGTGGACGGTGACCTGCGGCAGCGCGCAATGCGGCAGCGTCGCGCCAGCCTCCACGGCGAGCGGCACGGCGACTACCTATACTGCGCCTGCCGTTCCTCCAAGTCCGGCTACTGTAACGATCACAGCGACTTCGGTTACGGACACGACAAAGACCGCCACGGCCACGATCTCGATCACGCTTGGCATCCCGGGCAACGGGACATACGTGTATCACGTCTCTGGCAAGGACTCGACTGGTCCTTACTTCATCGTCGGTGCGTTTACTGTGTTGAATGGAGCGATCACAGCCGGAGAGCAAGATTTCTCGGATCATGCGAACGCCTACACCAATAACCTGATAGCTTCCGGCTCCAGTTTAGAGCGTTGTGGGCAGCAATATTCAGATTGTCCTTAACACAGGAAATTCCAGCATCGGCGTCAATGGTATCGAGACATTTCGTGGAGCGCCTGTGTCGACCTCTCGGGAACTGATCTCGGAGTTTGACACGTTCGCAGCCGGCACAGGGTCCCTTGATCTCCAGACCAGCGCCGCGGCTCCATCTGGAGGCTATGCCTTCAATCTTGTTGGCCTCGACGGAACGACGTCGGCGGCTCCACTGGCTATAGGGGGCGTATTGGATGTCACTGGGACTTCTATTTCGAACACCGGCAGCGTCTTCGACTACAACGATGGGGGAACCGTACTAAAGGGGCAGTTCTTTTCTTCGGGCTCCGTCACCGCTCCCGACTCATTTGGCCGGGTCACGTTTACACTCACTCCGAGTTCAACCAGCGTTCTGGGATTTGTGCTGAACGGATATATCGTTGGCACGAATCAGATTCAGCTTGTGGAAGCTCTGAACGACCCGCTCGACGGCGATGTTGGCGGCACGGCTTTGGGTCAGGGATCCAACACCGGTACCTTCACGCCGGCTGGTCTGGCCGGCACTACTTATGTCTTCACAGCTACCGGAGCCGATGGCGATGGCGACCTCCATATCGGCGGAGGCTTTGTCTTCAATAGCAATGGAACCGTATCTGGAGTTCTCGCGCTGAACGATCTCGTCCTCTTCGGCAGCGCGACCATTACCGCCGGGACCTACACGGTTGACCCCACGGGTCGCGTCACTCTTCTAGGCGTAACGCCGTCGCTGGTTACGGGCACTCCGTTTGCTTTCCAGCTTTATTTGGACGGCAATGGCAACGCGTTGACACTCGGCGTCGATACCAGTGAGCTCCATGCCGGCATGGCTTACCAGCAAACGGCTCCCGCGACCCCCTTTGCCGGAACCTATGCACTCTCGGGGCATGGAGATGGAGTCCTCACTAGTGGCAGTAGTACTACTTACCCGGCGTGGGGAGCCACTGGACCAGCGACAGTCACTTCTAACTCGTTTACCGGATACACGGACTACACCATTCTGGGTACCACGCCAACCTCTAACGTGAGCCTGAGTGGAACAGAGACCAGTGCAAGCGGCACGCTGGCCCTGACCGGTCTCAACGCAGCTTCTGCGCAGACGTCTAACACGTACACCTACTTTCCGATCGATACCACACGAGTGATTGCGCTCGAGACAGATGGCAGCCAATTGGGTCTGCTGCAGATGGAAGGAATCACTCCGTAAACCGTAAGCCTGGAACTTTGCCGATGGCCCATTTCAGGGCCACCCGGCTTTGTCCACGATGTCTTACAGGCTGCCGCCGGCGATGGAGGGGATGAGCATAATCTCGTCGCCGTCCTGAAAGGCGTAGGTTTCGCCGCCGAGGAAGCGGATGTCTTCGTCGTTGACGTAGATGTTGATGAAGCGCCGGAGCTTGCCGTCGTCGCCTTTGATCTGCGTGGAGAGCGCGGGGAAGGTCTGGTCGATGTCGGCGAGGAGGCCGGGGAGATTTCCAGCGGCGGAGTCGAATTGTTTGCGGCCATCGGTGTGGCGGGTGAAGGCGGCGGGGAGGGTGACTTTGATCGACATTATTTGACTCCTGCGGCGGCGAGTTCGGGTTCGGCGAGGCCGTCGAGCTCGCGGAGGTAAGCGTCAAAGTCGGCAAGGCGCGGACGGACGGCGCGCTCCTGCTGGTAGTGGCCGGTGAGGGCGTCGGTGGTCTTGAGGCCGTTGCCGGTGATGCAGGTAACGGTAGTGTCGTGGGGAGAGATGCGACCGTCGGCGTAGAGGCGCGCGGTGACTGCAGTGGTGACGCCTCCGGCGGTTTCGGTGAAGATGCCTTCGGTCTCGGCGAGTTCCTGGATGCCGGAGACGATCTCGACGTCGGAGACGTCTTCGGCCCAGCCTCCGCTCGATAGGATCATCTTGGCTGCGGCGGGGCCGTCGGCGGGGTTGCCGATTGCGAGCGAGCGGGCGATGGTGTTGGGGCGCTGGGGCTCGATACCGTCAGTTCCCTGCTTGACCGCGACGGAGATGGGGGAGCAGCCGGTGGCCTGGGCTCCGAAGAAGCGGACGGGTTTTTCTTCAACCAGGCCGAGGTAGATGAGCTCGTTGAAGGCCTTGCGGATTTTGCGGATCAAGGAGCCGCCGGCCATCGGGACGACGACGTTATCGGGGAGACGCCAGCCGAGTTGCTCGGCGATCTCGTAGCCTACGGTCTTGGAGCCTTCGGCGTAGTAGGGGCGGAGGTTGACGTTAACGAATCCCCAGGCGTACTCGTCGGCGATCTGCGTGCAGAGGCGGTTGACGTGGTCGTAGTTGCCGTCGATGCGGACGAGGCGCGCGCCGTAGACCTGGGTGTTGAGGATCTTTGCGGACTCAAGGTCCGCGGGAACGAGGATGCAGGCCTTGAGGCCGAGGCGGGCGGACTGCGCGGCGACAGAGTTGGCGAGATTGCCGGTGGAGGAGCAGCCGACGGTCTCGAAGCCGAACCGGCGGGCGTTCGCGAGGGCGACGGAGACGACGCGATCTTTGAAGCTGAGGGTTGGGAAGCAGACGGCGTCGTTCTTGACGTAGAGGTTGGTGGCGCCGATGCGTTTGCCGAGATTTGTGGCGCGGATGAGCGGGGTGAAGCCAACGGGGAGGTCGGGCTGGAAGCCTTCGGGGATGGGAAGCAGAGCGGCGTAGCGCCAGATGCTGGCAGGGCCTGCGGCGATGTTTTCTTTGGTGAAGACTCCGCGAACGGCTTCGAGGTCATAGGCGACTTCGAGGGGGTAGAGGCAGTCGGGGCAAGCGGAGAGAGGCTGGTTGCCGAAGGTCTTGCCGCACTCGTTGCACTTCAGCTCATAGCGACTACAGGAATAGTTCATGATGCTCTTTCCGAGGGGAAAGGGTCCTGAGCTTTTTGACTTTTCTCTTTTTGGGGGCGCGGAGGGAAGGTGAAATGCGGGAGCAGCCCATTTTCTGGACTGCGGGTACCGAATCTCATGTTCCCTGGGCTGCAACCATCCAGGAGAGAGTTGACACCGGTACGCCTTTGTTCTGTCCGGTTGTCGTGGCGTCAAAGGGCTCGTCCCTCAACCACTCTGCATGAAATTCAAATCTGCCGAAGCAGACTGGAATATATCGTTTGTAACACAGGGGCGGCGTGGTCGCAAGTTCTGACGCGGAAGTTGTATCGACCGGGTGCGCGAGGGTGGGTGTACTGGACAGGTAACGGGAGTCGAGATCTGCTGGGGAGAGGACGTCGATGACGAAATATTTGAAGTTTGCTGCGAGTTTCTGGATGAGCGCATTCCTGATCGCTGGATCCTTTGGCGGCGCACAGACCACATCGTCCGCAAAGGCTAAGAAGAAGAGCGGAACCACGACGACCACGTCTGCGCCCGCGACGAGCAGATCCAGTCAGACTACGACAACTCAGACGACGACTGTAGCTCCGACAACGCAGGCGGATGCGCATGACGTGCAGGGCGGAACGTCAGGCAACCCGACCAGTACAACTCCACCGAAGACGATGGTGGGGCCGAATAAAACTACGATCGTGATCCCTCAGATCTAGGTGCCTCAGATTTAGGGTTGAAACGAGAAGTTCAGGCGTTCGGCGGGATGATGTCGCGGACGCCCTGGGCGAAGGCTGCGGGATCGAACTCGGTACGGAGAATCTCGTCGGGACAGTCGGTCATGATGGAGACTCGCCAGTTGCAGACGAAGGCGACGAGCTGCCCGTGCTGAGCGGTCTTGATCTCCGAGCACAGATGTTCCGCGTGTGGAATACTGCTTTCGCCATCGACATCTACAAGGACGAGATCGTAACGACCTCCCCAGAACATGGTGAGCGCTTCGGCGTGGCTCAGGGTGGAGTCGACGTGAAATCCTGAGAGGGCGAGGACCTTATCGCGTAGGGGGCGGATTGTTTCCCGCGTGCAGACGTGTAACACTTTGCGCTTCTGGTTTGTGGGGTTTTCCATCGTTACCTGGGCTTCCATGGCCTTTTGAGACTCAGTTGCGTTTTCAATGTATACGAAAGAATTTTCGCAGGTAAGGAGTCACAAGACTAATCTTACCGGCAATTCAGATTCACTTTAAAGACACTCTGTCGGATAAGCGACAGAGCGCCTCAACCGCGACGAGTGGGTTGAAAGATTTCTATCCAGGGTCGTAGTTGAGGTTTTGTCCCAGCCAACGCTCGACCTCAGCCACGCTCATTCCCTTACGCTTGTGATAGTCGGCGACCTGATCGCGATCGATCTTGCCAAGACTGAAATATCGCGATTCCGGGTGGGCAAAGTAGATTCCACTCACGCTGGAACCAGGCCACATTGCAAACGACTCGGTAATGCGCATACCGGTGTTCGCCTCGACATCGAGCAGTCGCCAGATGGTGCCCTTCTCGGTGTGATCCGGACACGCCGGGTACCCCGGGGCCGGCCTGATCCCGCGATACTTTTCCTGGATGAGTTCGGCAGGGCTGAGATTCTCTGCACAGCCGTATCCCCACTCATCGCGCACGCGCTTGTGCAGGCATTCGGCGAATGCTTCAGCGAGGCGATCGGCGATGGCTTCTGCCATGATCGCGTTGTAGTCGTCGTTGTCGGCGCGGAACTTGTCGCATAGCTCCTTCAGGCCGATTCCGCTGGTGACGGCAAAGGCACCAATGTGATCGGGCAGCTCTGTTTCTTTCGGCGCGATGAAGTCGGCGAGCGAGCGGCAAGGCTCGGTGCCTTCTTTGTTGGATTGCTGACGGAGGAAGTGGAAGCGGTCGAAAACTTCGTCGCGCCTTTCGTCGGTGTATAGCTCGATATCGTCGCCGATGGCGCCGGCGGGAAAGAAGCCGTAGACGCCGCGCGCTGTGATGAGGTTGCTTTCGATGATGCGGTCGAGAAGAGCATTGGCGTCAGCGAAGATCTGGCGTGCCTGCTCACCCTGCTCCGGGTGCTCGAAGATGCGGGGGTAGACACCTTTCAGGCCCCAGGTGTGGAAGAGTGGCGACCAGTCGATGAAGTCACGCAGCGTGGCCAGAGGGAAGTTGTCGAGGACGCGGACGCCGGTGAATGCGGGTGCTGGCAGGTCTTCAGGCCGCCACTCGATCGGAGTCCGGCGTGCGCGAGCGGTCGCAAGGGAGACGACCTGCTGGCGCGGGGCGGCGTGGGCCTTGCGGAGCGCCTCGTATTCGGTGCGATGCTGGGCGACGAAGGCATCCTTGCCGTCGTCGCTGAGCAGGCTGGTGGTGACGGGCACTGCGCGGCTGGCATCGAGGATGTGGACGACGGGCTGGCTGTAGTGCGGCGCGATCTTGATGGCTGTGTGTCTTCGGCTTGTGGTTGCTCCGCCGATGAGCAGAGGCAACTTGAAGCCCTGACGCTCCATCTCGCGGGCCACGTGAACCATCTCGTCGAGAGATGGCGTGATGAGGCCGCTTAGACCGATCAGGTCCACGTTTTCAGCCTTGGCGCGCTCGAGAATTTTTTCACTGGGGACCATGACACCCATGTCGATGACTTCGTAGTTGTTGCAGGCGAGGACGACGCCGACGATGTTCTTGCCGATGTCGTGAACGTCACCCTTTACCGTTGCCAGCAGGATCCTTCCCTGCGCCTTGACCTCCTGGCCGGCCGCGACCATCGCAGCCTTCTCGGCCTCCATGAACGGCGTCAGGTATGCGACGGCCTTCTTCATGACGCGGGCGGACTTTACCACCTGGGGCAGGAACATCTTGCCCGATCCGAACAGATCACCGACCACGCCCATGCCGTCCATCAGCGGGCCTTCTATGACCAAAAGAGGGCGGCCCAACTTTGCGCGGGCTTCCTCGGTGTCGATGTCGATGTATGTGTCGATACCTTTGACCAGAGCGTGAGAGAGGCGCTCCTCGACGGTGCCGCTGCGCCACTCTTCGGCTTTCTTTTCGCTGACCGCAGTGCCAACGTGCTTCAGTGATTCGCCGAATTCGACAAGGCGCTCGGTTGCGTCGGGACGGCGGTTGAGAAGCACGTCTTCGACGAGCACCTTCAGCTCGGGTTCAATCTCTTCGTAGACCTCGAGCATGCCAGCGTTGACGATGCCCATGTCCATGCCTGCTGCGATGGCGTGATAGAGAAAGGCGGAGTGCATGGCCTCGCGGACCTTATTGTTGCCTCGGAAGCTGAAGGAGATGTTCGAGACGCCGCCTGAGACCTTCGCGTGGGGAAGGTTGGCCTTGATCCAGCGTGTGGCGTTGATGAAGTCAACGGCGTAGTTGTTGTGCTCCTCCATGCCGGTCGCAACGGTGAGGATGTTGGGGTCGAAGATGATGTCTTCGGGCGGGAAGCCTACCTCATCGACCAGAATGCGGCAGGCGCGCTCGCAGATGCGGATCTTCTCGTCGTAGGTCGCGGCCTGGCCCTGTTCGTCGAAAGCCATTACCACTACTGCCGCGCCATATTTGAGCACCGTGGCGGCGTTCTGACGGAATTTGTCCTCGCCTTCTTTCAGGGAGATCGAGTTTACGATGCCTTTGCCTTGCAGGCATTTCAGACCGGCTTCGATGACCTCCCATTTGGAGGAGTCGACCATGAAAGGGACTTTGGCCACTTCGGGTTCGCTGGCAAGCAACTGGAGGTAGCGGCTCATGGCGGTGACGCCGTCGATCATGCCCTCGTCCATGCATATATCGATGACGTTGGCGCCGTTCTCGACCTGCTGCCGAGCTACGCTGACCGCTTCTTCGTATTTGCCCTCTTTGATCAGCCTGGCGAATTTGGGCGAACCCGCCACGTTGGTCCGTTCGCCGATCATGATGTAGACGCCGGGCTGCTGGGTGAAGGGCTGTGATCCGGATAGACGGAGAGGCTTCGTCTCTGTAAGGGCCTCGCTCACGCTGCGACCTCGATCCGGCTGAGCTTTCGCGGAGCTTTGCCTTCGAGGGCCTTGGCGATGGCCGCGATGTGCTCAGGCGTGTTGCCGCAGCAGCCGCCAGCAATGTTGATAAGCCCTGCCTCAGCGAAGTTGCGAAGATGGCGGGCCATATCTTCAGGGCCGAGGTCGAACCCGGTTTCGGAGAGCGGATTGGGCAAACCTGCGTTCGGATAAGCAGAGATCGCAACGTCGGCCTTGTCCGAGAGCTCCTCAAGAAAGGGATACATCAGATCGGGGCCGAGAGAGCAGTTGAGCCCGACGGACAGAGGTTTCACGTGGGACACCGCGTTCCAGAAGGCTTCGGTGGTCTGCGCGGAGATCAGCGTCTCGCCGCCACGGCCGACCGCGGCCGAGATCATCACCGGCAGTTTCTTGCCGTCCTGATCGAAGACTTCACGGATAGCGACGAGTGCCGCCTTGGCGTTGAGCGAATCGAAGATTGTTTCGACGAGAAGAAGGTCTGAGCCGCCGGCGATAAGAGCGCGTACCTGTTGCGCGTAGGCGGTCTTGACCTGATCGAATGTGACGACGCGGAAGCCGGCATCGTCGGCGTCGGGGGAGTTGGAGAGAGAGACGGTCAAGGGACCGATCGCGCCCGCTACAAAGCGTTGACGCCCGGTTTCGTTACCGACACGATCTGCCCATTCTCGGCACTGCCGTGCGGACTGCTCGTTGATCTCCCAGGCGAGGTTGTCGAGCATCGGATCGTCGATGATCTTCTGGTAGAACTCGGGGTCCTTGCGACCGCCGTGCTCGCGCGGATCATCCACGAAGAATTCGCTTTGGGTGATGCTGGTTGCTCCGAAGGTGTTTGTCTCAATGATGTCCGCGCCGGCCTCGAGGAATCTGCGATGGATATCGCCGACCATCTTCGGCTGAGTCAGGGAGAAGAGGTCGCCGTTGTTGAGCAGGTCCTTCGTCGAATGCTTGAAGCGCTCCCTGCGGATGTCGGCTTCCGTCATGCCGTAGGTACGGATGGTGGTGCCCATTGCACCGTCTATGATGGCAATTCGATTTTCTAGTATCTTTTCCAGGGGATGCTGGTTGGCTGTAGTCATCGCTATCTGATGTCCTTCATTTGTTACGCGGTGCATTCTCGCGCTTATCGTAGAACGAAGAGCCATCGAGGCTCACCGTTAGCTTCCATACTCCAACCTGAGATCTTTAGGCGAGAATTTCTGCTCGATCTGTGTCAGAGGTCACAATGTCGGGAAGCTTCGGCGTGGGAACGAGGAGGTCTTCCTTACGCATGACGAGGGTGGTGGCGTTGAGGCTGGCGAGTTCGAAGCCGTGGCCGTGGGTGATGGCGTCGGTGGGGCAGGCCTCGACACAGTAGCCGCAGAAGATGCAGCGGTTGTAGTCGATGTTGTAGACCTTAGCGTAACGCTCGGCCGACGAGATGCGTTTCTCTTCGGTGTTCTCCGCAGCTTCGATGTAGATGCAGTTGGAGGGGCAGGCGGCGGCGCAGAGGAAGCAGGCGACACACTTCTCGAGGCCGTTTTCGTCGCGCTGAAGCTGATGTTTGCCGCGGAAGCGCTCCTGGAACTTGGCTCCGCGCATGGGGCCTTTGCCGTCGGGATAGTTCTCGACCTCGGTCGGCTGGAAGACCTCTTTCAGGGTGATGCTCATTCCCTTGGCGATGGCTGCGGCATCCTTGACGATAGACATACCTTGAGTATACGACGGGACGCGATAGGCTAAACCCATGAAAACGACTGTCAGTTCCCTTCTTTCCTTGATCGCCGTGTCCCTGTTAGGGATGAGCACTGTGAGTTTGCGCGGGCAGGCCGGGCGATGGGCGGGATGGATGAACATGCCCATGCTGCTTCGCCCGTTTCGACGAGCCTGACCTTGACCATTGATGGTAAGGCGACGAAGCTGTCGGTTGCCGATTTGGAGGCGATGCCCCAGACGATGGTGACGGTTCACAACGAGCATACGAAGGTGGATGAGAGTTACACGGGGGTGTTGCTCGGCGCCGTGCTGGCAAAGTATGGCTTCCCGGTGGATAAGACGACGCATCAGAAGATGCTGCGGAGTTACCTCATGGCAGAGGGAACGGACAAGTACTGGGTGCTTTATTCAGTGACAGAGATTGAAGGCTCCGAACATAACGGTGAAGTGATCGTTGCGACGAGTATGGGTGGTAAGCCGCTGGGGACGGATGGGCAGTTGAAGCTGGTCGATAGCGGTGACAAGAAGCCGCAGCGGTGGGTGCGGAACCTGACTTCGATCACAGTGAAGAGCGCGGAGTAATTTTCCTTACCATTTAGTAGCGGGCTAGCAGTATTCTTATCGGCGAGTCGATCGATAGCGGAGGCGCCATGCCGAAAAAACCACCTGCTCGCTCGTCGCACCACACAACGAAGCAATCCAAGACACACTCCGGGCCCCACGCAAAATCGCACGGCACTCTTGCCACGAGTGGCCAGCCGGTCTTTGCGCAGCCGAAGCCTTCGCCCGACCCGACGGGATTCAAGGATCCGGTAACTGATACGTCATATCAGGGGATTTCTACGCTTGAGCCTGTGCCGGAGCCGGCGGGCGGCGCGGTAGAACCGGTTCTTACGCTGGCGCAGGTGTGCGGCAGTACGGGAGCGGCAAAGGTCGCGGCGATTCAGAAGTCGGGGCAGATTGTGTTTCATTCGGTGGGTGATACGGGAAGTGTTGTCGGTCCGATAACGCAGTCGCTGGTCGCGGACAAGATGGTGACCGACTTCAGCGAAGCGAACGCAGCGGATGTGCCTTCGTTTCTGTTTCACCTGGGTGATGTGGTGTATTACTTCGGCGAGGCAACCTACTACTACGATCAGTTCTACGAGCCGTATCGGGACTACCCGGCGCCGATTCTCGCTGTCGCGGGTAATCACGATGGCGTGGTTTACCCGAAGGATCCCGCGCCGACGCTCAGTGCGTTTTTGCAGAATTTCTGTACGGCCTCACCAGTGCAATCGCCAGATGCCGGCAACCTGCAGCGCACCACGATGACTCAACCTGGGGTGTACTTCACGCTGGAAGCGCCGTTCGTTCGGATCATGGGGCTGTACAGCAATGTGCTGGAAGACCCGGGCGTTATATCGGGCGAGAACGGACAGAACAAGGTGCTTGATAACCGCCAGGTGGCTTTTCTGACAGCTGCACTGAAGCGCGTGAAGAGCGACAACTTTACCGGCGCGGTGATTATCGCGGTGCATCATCCGCCGTTCACTGGCGGCTCTGAACACGGCGGCAGCCCGTTGATGCTGGCGGATATCGATAGCGCGTGCACAGCGTCTGGGGTTTGGCCGCATGCGGTCTTCTCGGGGCACGCGCATAACTACCAGCGCTTTACGCGGACGGTGAACAAGTTGCAGATTCCGTTTCTGGTGGCAGGTTGCGGGGGACATTCGCCGCTATCGCCGATGCGCGCAACCTATAGAACGCCGTACGTGATCGACAACACACTGACGCTGGAGAGTTACGATGCGACGGACTACGGCTACCTACGCGTCATCGTGAATCCGACAACGATGACCATCGAGTATCATCCGCAGAGCGATGGAGGGACGACGAAGACTCCTAACGACACGGTTTCGATTACGCTTGCGACGCATGTTGTGAGTTGACCCCTTGGCAGCGCGCCGGCAAATGTGATTCACTTTCGCCATGGCCAATGATCAATCTCGCCGCAATTTCCTACGGATGGCTCCTCTTGCCGCCGCTGCTACCCTCTCACTCGCCGATACGCTTGCGCTGGCTGCTGATGGGGGTCAGAGTGCCGGTGCTGCGCCACAGCCGTTTCAGGTTTTCACGGCGGACAAGCTTGCCGATGCGATGAAGGCGCTGCAGGCGAAGCCAGGGAATGACAATCTCTACGAGCCGAAGGCGCTGCCCATGACGATCGTCATGACGACCGAGGAGAAGAAGAGCGGGAAGGAGTTTGAGTATCACGAGGGGCGTGATCACATTTTCCTGATCCTGGATGGGACGACGAAGTATGAGTTGGGTGGAACTCCGAAGAATGCGCACAGCACGAAGCCTCAGGAGTGGCTTGCGCCGGTGTCAGATGGAGCGACATCGATAACGCTGAAGAAGGGCGACATGCTGGTGATTCCGCGAGGAACTCCGCATAAGCGCAACACTGAGGGCAGCGTGACATTTTATCTAATCTCGACGACGGGAACAGTTCCAGCGTAGCTGGACACGCGAATGAGGGAGAATTGCTGCGCTCCGAACAAACCGCAGATTCTTCGACTTCGCCTCTCGTAATCAAACCATGAGAGTCTCACTCAGGATGACAATCTTGGGGCGAGATCGATGTTACTCGATACCAAGTTTCTTCCAGAGGGCGTCGATCTTTGTTTTCACTTGAGCGTCCATGGTGAGCATGGGGGGCCAGGGGCGGGTGAAGCCTTCGGCGGCCCATTTGCGCGTCGCGTCGATTCCCATCTTGCTGCCGTAGTTGGGGAGGCGGCTGGCGTGGTCGAGCGAGTCGATGGGGCCCAGGGTGAACTGGATGTCGCGCTCGGGGTCGATGTTGTTGGTGGCGCGGAGGGTGACTTCGGCAAGGTCCTGGACGTCGCAGTCTTCGTCGACGACGATGATGCATTTGGTGAACATGGCCTGGCCCAGGGCCCATATGCCGTTCATGACCTTGCGGGCCTGGCCGGCGTAGGACTTCTTGATCGAGATGATCATGAGGTTGTGGAAGACGCCCTCGGGGGGTAGGTTGACGTCGACGATTTCGGGGAGGGTGATCTGCATGAGCGGGAGGAAGATGCGTTCGACGGCTTTGCCCATCCAGGCGTCCTCCATGGGGGGCTTGCCGACGATAGTGGCGGCGTAGATGGGGTCTTTACGGTGGGTGATGCAGGTGATGTGAAAGACGGGGTAGTCGTCCTGCATGGTGTAGAAGCCGGTGTGGTCGCCGAAGGGGCCTTCGGTGCGGAGTTCGCCGAGTTGGACGTAGCCTTCGAGGATGTACTCGGCGTTGGCGGGGACTTCGAGGTCTACGGTTTCGGCTTTGACGAGTTCGAGGGGCTTCTGGCGGAGGAAGCCGGCGATTAAATATTCTTCGACATCGGGGGGGCGGGGACTATCGCGCTGAAGGTGGTCGCGGGGTCGGTGCCGATGGCTACGGCGACCTCCATACGGTCTTCGCGGATGCGGGTGACTGTGGAGGTGTTGAGGGTGTGGTGGGAGGCTGCGGCGGTGGTGCCGCCGGCGGTGAGCGCCATGAGGTCGACGTTACCGGCGCGGTCGCCAGTAGTGGCGCGGAGGCGCTCGCGCATGTGTTCAGCGGCGACCTTCTGGCGCTGCCAGTGCATGCCGGTGGTTTTGGCGTCGTAGACCTGCATGCGGTACATGCCGACGTTGCGCTTGCCCGATTTGGGGTCGCGTGTGATGACGCAGGGGAGGGTGATGAAGCGGCCTCCGTCCTGCGGCCAGGTTTTGAGGATGGGGAGATCGAGGAGATTGACGTCTTCGCCGCGATGGATGACCTGCTTGCAGGGAGCGTCTTTTGCGGCGATGACTTTGGGGAAGAAGCTGCCGATCTCTGCGAGCATGGGGAGCATCTTCATCTTGTCCATGAGGCTGGTGGGCGTTTGTGGTTTGAGGAGCGTGCGGATGCGGTTGGCGATGTCGTCGAGGGAGTCGGTTTCGAGGGCGAGGCGCATGCGGCGTTCGCTGCCGAATTGGTTCATCAGGACGCGAGCGCCGCGATGGCCTTTTACGTTTTCGAAGAGGAGGGCGGGGCCACCGGCTTTTGATGTGCCGCGTCCGAGTTTGGCGGTGCGGTCGGCGATCTCGGCCATTTCGAGGATGGGGTCTACCTCGGCGGTGATGCGTTTGAGTTCGCCGGATTTCTCTAGTGTCCTGATCCAGTCGCGTAGGTCGGTGTAGGCCAATTCCCTCTCCTTGGGTCGGGTACCCCTACCCCGGCAAAAGTGCGCAAAGTCTTCGAACCAGAGACTTTACATCTGGACTTCGGCGATGCTTCGGGGCTGCCCTTTTAGTTTAGCTCTTTGGTGGTGTGTGGGGTTTGTCAAGTTTGTTGACTTTGACGAGGTCGATAGGAAGACACCAACAATTGCAAGAAGGAGATCCTCAAATTTTGAGGAAAATACGCTTGCGCCAGAGGAGCCAGTTGGGGAGGAAGCAGGCCGCGACGACGGCGATGGCGAAGGCGAGTGAGGTGACTTCGTTTGAGCCGTGGCGGGCGAAGATGTGGCTGTAGGTCCAGAACCAGGCGGTGACGGGTTTTCCGGTGGTTGAGAAGCTGTCGGGGACTTTGATCCAGAGCATGACTTTTACTATCAGGTTGGAGATGACGAAGGCGGTGATCGCGTTCGAGCCGAAGACGAGCCAAGGCCAGAGCATGGCTCTGCCTGTTGAATTGTCGTTGAGGCGGCGCATGTCGATGAGCCAGTAGCAGAGAGCGAGGGTGAGGAGTGACCAGCCGGCGGAGAAGAGAACGTAGGAGCTCGTCCAGAGGTTTTTGTTGATTGGGAAGGTGAGGTTCCAGAGGAGGCCGGCGGCGAGGGAGAGGACGCCGAAGAGCAAGAGGCCGTTGAGGCAGCGGGTGGGGGAGATTTTTGAGGTGGTACTAGCGAAATGCGGGGGTCCCTTCGACAAGCTCAGGGCAGGCTCCTCCACTCCGCTTCGCTTCGGTCGGGATGACGCTTCTATGATGGTGCTCGCTGAGGTGGAAAATGCCACGGCGTGAGCTGACGCCGCGACGGTCCCGACGGCAGAGAGCTCAGCCTCCGATCCGGATGACGTTTCTTTGGTGGTGAGAACCGAGGGGGAAGGTGCGGTCGAGACGCGGCGGAGCCAGAGGCCTGTCAGGCAGCCGATAAGGGTGGTGGCGATGGCAGGGATGGTGCTGAGGAGTCCTTCTGGGTCGCGTGTATGCTCGTAGAGCGTGCCGGTGTGGATTGTGCGCTGGGTGAATGCAGCGATGGCACGGTCGAGCCAGGCGGCCAGGTTGCGATCGGGGTCGAGGAGAGGAAAGCCGTGGGTTGGCGTGCCGAAACCTGGGACAGGGACGAAGCGCATGAGCGCCCAATAGCCGATGAGGAGTGTGGCGGTGATCGCGATCAGGGTGCGGGCGCGCTGGGTGGCACTCCAAACTACAAGGCAGATGAGGCCGGCGGCCAGATAGCAGAGAGCGATGCGCGTGAGGACGCCATAGATGCGGAAGTGGGTGTAGTGGAAGTAGGGGAAGGCAGTCAGGAGCATCTTGATGCCGAAGATGAGAGCCGGGCGGCGGAGGATGTGGAGGAGAAGACTTCTCTTCGAGTCGCCACGTGCGCTGCGGGACTGTAACGAGAAGATGATGGATGCGCCGACGAGGAAGAGGAAGTTGGGAAAGACGAAGTCGGTGAGGGTGAAGCCGTTCCAGGGGGCGTGGTCGAGCTGGGCGTAGGTGTGGGCCCAGTCGCCGGGGTCGTTGACCAGAATCATTAGGGCGATGGTGAGGCCGCGGAGGACGTCGATGGAGAGAACGCGGGTGGGGGCTGCGGCGGGGGCCGATGGGTTGCCTTGCATGGTGATCCATGATCGCTTATAGCGGACTGGATTCGGAAATTTTGTGGATTGGGGTTGGGTTGGATTGAAGACTGACCCCGCGATAGGCGCGGTGCAGCTGCGCCGATCATGGGGCACCCGGTGTCTAACGGTGTAGTGGACGCGTTCCTCGCTGGATGCGCACCTCGAGTTCGATTCGGAGGGTGCTTCTATGTTTGAGGACAGTCTGGTGGAATCGCGGGTTTTTGAGGTTACTTCGAGCAAGCGGTGGACGGCGTTGGCGTCGATCGGCTTGCAGGTTGCGGTTGCGGGAATGGTGATTGCCGTGCCGTTGTTCCATCCGGAGGCGTTGCCTTTTCATTTGGACGCGCCGATGGTTTTGGTGCCGCTGTTGCCTAAGCCACCGGTGGTGGTGGAGCGGGTTTCTTCTGCTTCGTTGTCATCAGCGAGTGCGGCTGCGCCGAGCGTGACGCGGCGGCTGATATTTTCACAATCTTCTGGTGGTACGGCCGCGAATGAGGCGCCGCCGTTGGCGGCGTTCGGCAGGAGAGGGGATGAGGGATGGGTTGCCGAGTGGAATTGGTGTCGGGAGTGGGCCTAACGTGTCGGTGGTTTCGGTGAAGGCGCCGGCTGCGCCGCTGCATGTCTCGACGGGAGTCTTGCAGGGGATGTTGATTGCGCCTATTCGTCCGGTATATCCGGCGATCGCCAAGGCGGTTCATGTGGAGGGAGCTGTTGTCGTGGACGCGGTTATCTCTACGAGGGGGACGATTGAGAGTCTGCATGTGGCGAGCGGGCCGCTGATGTTGCAGGAGGCGGCGATGGATGCGATACGGGAGGCGCGGTATCAGCCGTATCGGCTGAATGGGGAGCCGACGGAGGTTCAGACCGTGATTACGGTGAACTTTCGGATGGGAGGGTGAAGGGCTGGTGCTTCGAACAAAATGCAGGTTCCTTCGACAAGCTCAGGACAGGCTCTTCGACTGCGCCTCCCGCGATACGACCGCGAGAGACTTCGCTCAGGATGACAGGTTTATTGGAGGAGGATCAGACCAGGGGGATGGCTGAGCCGGAGTTGGAGGGGAGGATTTGGGTGACGACGGGTGAGGTGGGCGTGTCGGTGACGTAGTCGACCAGGGGGTAGCCGGCCTGCTTCCAGCCGTCGAAGCCGCCGCGCAAGGGGCGCACGCGATAGACGCCCATCTTGTGGAGTTGGAGGGCGAGTTTGGCGGAGGTCTCTTCGCTGGGGCAGGTGCAGTAGAGGATGACGTCGCGGTCGCGGGGGATGATTTCGCTGTGCTGCTTGATCTCGTTGGGGCCGATCCGGAGGGCGCCCGGGAGGACGCGGGGGTCGGGGAGATAGTCGAGCGGGTGCCGTAGGTCGACGATGAAGGGCGGTTTGAGACCACCGGCTTCGGCAGCGTCCAGCATCTGTTTGAGTTCGGAGGGCTCCAGGCGCATCTCGCGGACCTGCTGGAGGAACTTGCGCTGCTTCCAGATGCGGTGGGCGAGGAAGCCGAGGACCATTGCGGCGAAGATGAAGATGGCGAAGTGACCAAGCCACGCGAAGAAGGGCGCGCTCTTCTTCGCGAGGTCGCCGAAGAAGCGGCCGGCGAGGATGAAGGTTTCGCCCCAGATGAGCGAGCCGGCGAGGTCCCACATGAGGAAGCGGGGATAGGGCATGCCGGTCTGTCCTGCGATGGGAGCGGCGACGGTGCTGAGGCCGGGGACGAACTTTGCGAAGAGCAGGGTGACGGCGCCGCGGCGGGTGAAGTAGCCTTCGGTCTTGCTGACGCAGGTGGAGGCTTCGAAGGAGAGGCGGCAGAGAAGCTTGAGGACGCTGTTGCCGAAGCGGCGGCCGAGGGAGAACCAGACGGTGTCGGAGATGAGGCAGGCGACCAGCATGGCGATGGTGATGCCGACGAAGCTGACGCGGTGGGTTGCACTGAGCGTGCCGGCGGTGAGGAGGACGGGCACGCTGGGGATGGGAATGCCTATCTGTTCCACGAGCACCCAGAGGAAGATGATGAGATACGCGTAATGGACGAAGAAGACGATGGCGATCGGCATGGGAGTTTACTTGGCGATATTAAAGATGACTGGGACAACATGTTTGATGCGAATCTGGCTTTAAAGATACACAGCCCGCACGCTTGGTGTGACGGGCTGTGAATGTTCGATTGCTGGAGTTAGTTTTCTGGGTTGTTCGGACTATTACACGAACTGTTTTTAGTTATTTATCTCAGTCATTTATCCAGGATGAGTGGCATCTCGACGAGGTGCTGGCCGATGAACCAGGACTGGAGTTCGTTGGGGCGGAGGATGTCGCTGACGACGAGGTCGTTGGTGCCCTGGTCGCCGACTTTGTCGGCTGCTTCGGAGATGTCGAGGCAGCTCTGGATGATGTGTTTGTGGGCCTCGAGGAGGCGGGAGATCTGGACGGGCACCTCTTCCCTGCCGCGGGGCGGGCGCCGGATGCGGGTGGTCTCGGCTACGTCTGCGCCCATGGCGATGGTGACGCCGCCGAGGAGCTGAATGCGCTCGGCGATGGTGTCGACCATTTCGATCTGCTCGTCGAAGTGCTTGTCGAAGAGGAGGTGGAGTTGGTAGAAGGTGGGGCCGGAGACCTGCCAGTGGTGTTTCTTGTACATGTCGCGGAGGGTGATGGAGTCGGCCAGGAGCTGGTTGAGTTTGCCGACCATGTCTGCGCGGATTTTCGCGCTGAGCGGGTGGGGCATGTCCTCGATGACGGAACCATACTTCTGGATCTCCTTCGCGTGAGCGTGCCAGTGGGGGGCTACGTTCGCGCCGTTCGTTGACTTCTTGATTGCAACAGCCATTTCACACCTCGTTTCCGGCTTCCAGTTTTGAGATGCTGCGTCAATCGAACCGGTTTCCGAATTATTTGACCTGCACTTCGGGGGTGACGGACATGCCGGGACGCAGGGCGAAGTCGCCGTCCTCCTGCTGCAGGTTGGTGAAGTCGATGCGGACGGGGATGCGCTGGACGACCTTGACGTAGTTGCCGGTGGCGTTTTCGGGCGGGAAGAGAGACAGCCGTGAGCCGGTGGCTCCGCCGATCTGGGTGACCTTGCCGTGGAACTTGCGGCCGCCGAGGGCGTCGACTTTGATGGTGACATCCTCGCCGGGACGCATCTTGCCGAGCTGGGTTTCTTTGAAGTTGGCGGTGACCCAGAGGTTGGTGAGGGGGATGATGGTGAGGAGGTCCTGGCCGATGCTGACGTTCTGGCCGACCTGCACGTTCTTTTTGTTGACGATGCCGGTGGTGGGAGCGGTGATGTGGGTGTAGCTGAGGTTGAGCAGGGCTTGATCGAGCTTTGCCTGCTCCTCCTTGACGTTGGCCATGGCGGCGTTGGCCTTGGCCTCCTGGGCGCGGACTTGATCGGGGCCGTTCTTGACTGACTCGGCGGCTGTGTAGCGCGACTGGGCGAGCTTCTGCAGGGCCTGGGTGACCATGGCCTGATTGGCGATCTGGGTGGCCTCGGCCTCGAGGACGGAGGCCTGGTTGGAAGCATCGGCGGCTACGGCTGCGTCGTATTGCTGCTTGGAGATGACGTCCTTCTGGACGAGCGGAGTGTAGCGCTCGACGTCGAGGCGAGATTTGACGGCGTTGGCCTTGGCTGCGGCGACGCGGGCTTCTGCGGCGGCCTCCTGCTTCCGGGCCTGATCGACGGCGGCGGTGGCACCTTGCACGTCGGAGCCGGTGGTGCTGACGCTGGTCGTGACGCTGACGCTGGTGATCGGAACGTTCACGTTGGCCTGGATGGCGTCGGCCTGCGCACTGGCGAGGTTGGCCTGGGCCTGTTCGACGGCGACCTGATAGTCCTTGGGGTCGATCTCGGCGATGGGGTCGCCGACTTTTACCTGCTGGTTGTCGTCGACGTAGACCTTGATGACCTGGCCGGTTACGCGCGAGCTGACCTGATAGAGATCGCCGTCGACCTGAGCATCGTCGGTGTCTTCGGTGAAGGTGGAGCGCCAGTAGAAGATGCCCGCACCGATGGCGAGAAGAATGATGACGGCGATGATGATGAACTTGCGGCCCGACTTTGGTTCCGGGATCTCCTCTTCGTCCGGCCGGTTCTGCTTATCGCTATCCTTTGTGCCGCTGCTCTGTGCGGTCTGGATGTCCTGATGTTCTGTTTGCTCTGGCAAGTTACTTTCCTCCGAGATAATCTTTGTAGTTTGTCTGCGTGGCGCCAACGGCCCGGGCAAGCGAAAGCTTGGCGACGTTGTGCTGATAGAGCGCGCTGATGTATTGGTCGTTGGCCTGCTCGACCTGGGACTGCGCCTGGGAGACCGGGAGATTGTCTGAAACACCGGCGCGGAAGCGTTGCTGGGCGTCGCTAAGGGCCTGGTTGGCAAGGTCCACATTGGAGTGGGTGGAGTCGACTAGCTTCGCTGCTGTCTGGATGTCGAGGAGACTGTCGCGCACGTCCTGATTGACCTGCTGGATCTGATCGGAGAGTTTGTCTTTGGACTGCTCGTACTGTGCGTCGGCGACCTCTTCCTGTCCCTTCGTCTTCGCGATCTGAAGGACGGGAACGCTGACCTGCCCGGTGGCAGAGAAGGTGCCGTGGGAGTGGCCTGGGGTTTCTCCGATGTCGCCGTAGTCGCCGGCGAAGCTGGCCACGGGCATCTGGTAGGCCCAGGCGGCGGTCTTTGAAGCACTGGCTGATTTCACTTGTTCGGCGTAAGCTGCGAGATCCTTGCGTGTCTTGAGGGCCTGCATGAAGGCGGTTTGAGGATCGACGTTGTCGAGGGCCTTGAAGGGCACGAGGTCGGTGAGGCGGAAGGCCTGGTCGAGGGGAAGACCGATGGTGCGGGCGAGGGCGAGCTTGTCTTTCTGGAGGTTGTTCGTGGTCGAAATAAGGCTTTGCTGCTCGTTTTGATAGTCCACCTGGGCGCGGAGAACGTCGAGGCGGGGGCTGGTGCCGGCGTCGTGTGCGGCAACGGCCTGGTCGAGGGAGACCTTCGAGGTGGCGAGTTCAGCATTCACGGCTTCGATACGGGCGGCGTCGGCAATGCATAGCAGGTATGCGTTGCCGACCGTAAGGACGACGAGATCGCGGGCATCTTCCGCGGTGAGCCTGGCTCCTTCGAAGTTGTGCTTGGCGGCGATGTAGTTTTTCAGCGCGGAGACGTTGACCAGGTTCTGGGTGAGGTAGGCGCGGAAGTCGACGACCTGGAAGGGGCCGATGATGGGGTTGAGGCCGGGAAACTTGAGGCCGTAGGCGGCGAGGTTGACCTGCTGCACTTCGATGCTGGCCGTAGCGTTTATGGTGGGGAGAAGTGCCTGAAGCTCTTCGAGACGCTGGCCGTTGGCGTTCTTCATGGCGGAGCTTTGCAGGATCAGACCAAGATTCTGACGGAGGCCACGCTGGATTGCGTCGTCGAGGGAGAGATCGAGGACGCCATCGGTTGCTTTGCCGGTGACGATGCTGCCCTTGTACGAATCCTGGGTTGCCTGCGCGCCGTTCGATCCTGAGGCGCCGTAGAGGTTTTGCTGGGCGTTGGCGACCGGGGAGCTGTCTGTAGCTGTGCTGGCGCCGCTGGGTTGTTTCTGCTGCGGCGGCGCGGTATTCCCCTGAGCACGCGCCGACCCCTGACCTGCGGCAAAGAGCAGGCAGAACCCTAAAGATGCAAGGATCGTCAGGGCGCGAGGCGCTGTTTTGCATTTACACATAAGAATAATCGTACCCTGCATTTCGATTCGATTCGTCGACTAGTTTTGTGGCATGCAGGCGGAGGAAAGGAGGGTGTTTCTGTCTCCCTAGCCATCGCCACAAGTGCCTGCATCTCGCAATAAATGTCTTGCATAGGGTCTGATGCATTCGGTTTCGTAAAATCTTCAAAATTCTGCATTCGGTACACTCTGAACTAGATTCGTTTGAGGACGATACGAGATGCTTTTAGGCGTCGATGTGGGAACCGGAGGGACTCGAGCGGTGCTGATCGACCGCGCGGGCCGGGTGCTGGCTTCGTTTGCCAGCGAGCATGCGGCGATTCGGTCAGAGCATATCGGCTGGGCTGAGCAGGAGCCGGAGGATTGGTGGAGGGCGGCGCGCGAGGCGATAGCGGGGGCTATTGCGGCAAGTGAAGCGACGGGGCAGTGATATCGAGGCCATTGGCCTGACGGGGCAGATGCATGGGTGCGTGATGCTCGATGCGGATGGCAAGGTGCTGCGGCCCGCATTGATCTGGTGCGATCAGAGGACGCAGCCGCAGTGCGATTGGCTGACGGAGAAGATCGGGTTTGAGCGGCTGATTGAGCTGACGTGCAATCCCGCGCTGCCGAACTTCACGCTGACCAAGCTGTTGTGGGTGCGCGAACATCAGCCGGAGATCTTCGCGAAGATTGCGCATGTGCTGTGCCCGAAGGACTATGTTCGCTACCGGCTGACGGGCGAGTTTGCGATGGATATGCAGGAGGCAAGCGGGACGCTGCTGCTGGATGTGGCGAACCGGCGATGGTCGGCGGAGGTCGCCGAAGAGGCGGGGATTCCGATGCAGTGGCTGCCGCGGCTATTTGAGGGGCCGGAGATTTGTGCTCGCGTGAGCGATGCCGGGGCTGAGGCCACGGGGCTAGCGGCAGGGACGCCGGTGGCAGCGGGAGCGGGCGACCAGGGGGCTGGAGCGGTGGGGATGGGGATTCTGGCGCCGGGGTCGGTGTCGGCGACGATCGGGACGAGCGGGGTGGTGTTCGCGGCGACGGACGCGCCGATCAAGGACAGGCTGGGACGGCTGCATACGTTTTGCCATGCGGCTCCAGGGCGTTGGCATGTGATGGGTGTGACGAACGGGGCAGGGCTGAGTTTTCGGTATTTCCGGGATACGTTTGCGCCGGGAAGCAGCTATGAGGAGTTGACGGCGAAGGCGGCGGAGGCTCCTGCGGGATCGGATGGGTTGATGTGGGCTCCTTATCTGTTTGGGGAGCGGACGCCGCATCTCGATCCCAATGCCAGGGCGGCCTTTGTGGGGATTACGGCCTCGCATACGGAAGGGCATTTTATTCGAGCGATACTTGAAGGTGTGGCGTATAGCATGCGGGATACATTGACTTTATTTGCGGAGCTTGGAGTGCCGGTGAAGGCGATTCGACTGGGTGGAGGCGGGGCGCGGGGGCCGCTGTGGCGGCAGATTCAGGCGGATGTGTATGGGCATCCGGTGGAGTTGCTGGAGGCGGAGGAGGGTGGCGCGTTTGGAGCGGCGCTGCTGGCTGGGACGGGGATCGGGGTGTGGGAGAGCGTAGAGGCGGCTTGTGCGGCGACGGTGCGCGTGGCGGAGACGATTACCTCCGAAGCATGCGGCGGTGATGAATGAGGGGTACAAGGAGTATCGGCGGATCTATCCGGCGCTGAAGATGATTCAAGGCGGGTAAGGAAGTTGTCCGGACGGTGGCAGAAGATCCGGGATGCTGGGGCAAGTTGAGAGCATCGGGATCCTTCGCTACGCTCAGGATGACGGCAAAGAATCAGAACAACAGATGTGGAAGAAATGGAGAGAGGGATGGCTGAGATTGGCGTTGCGGTGATTGGGTTCGGGCTGGCGGGGCAGGTGTTTCATGCTCCGTTTGTGAGTGCGGTGCCGGGATTGAAGCTTGAGGCGATTGTGCAGCGCAAGGGCGATGACGCGGGGAAGGCGTATCCGTCGGCGCGGATTCTGCGGTCGGTGGATGAGGCGTTGAAGGATGCTGCGGTGCAGCTTGTGGTGGTGGGGACGCCGAATGAGACGCACTTTGAGCTGGCGAAGCAGGCGTTGCTGGCGGGCAAGCACGTGGTCATCGATAAGCCGTTCGCGCCGACGAGCGCAGAGGCTGGGGAGTTGAAGGAGCTGGCGGAGAAGCAGGGTGTGGTGCTGGCTCCGTTTCATAATCGGCGGTGGGATGGGGATTTTTTGACGGTAAGGAAGCTGCTGGACCAGAACGGCGGTGGGGCGGCTGGTGACGTATGAGTCGCACTTCGACCGGTTCCGGCCGGTGCCTCGCGAGAATACGTGGAAGGAGGGGGCGAACGCGGCGAATGGGCTGCTGTTCGATCTGGGGCCGCACCTGGTGGATCAGGCGCTGGCTTTGTTTGGGGCGCCGGAGGGGATTACGGCCAGCGTTCGGAAGGATCGGGATAAGACGGATATTGAGGATGCGTTCGATATCACGCTGGAATATCCGCGGCTACGAGCGCATTGCCGGTCGAGCATGCTGGCCTGCGATGCTGCGCCGCGGTTTTTGCTGCATGGGACTAAGGGGAGTTTCAAGAAGTATGGGCTTGATCCGCAGGAGGCGGCTCTGGTGGGTGGGGCGAAGGTGCCGAAGATGGGTGAGGGCGAGTGGCTGGCTGATCCTGAGTCGGAGTGGGGGACGCTTACGGTGGCTCCGGTGCTGGCTGATCCGGGGAAGCTGACGCGGACGAAGGTGAAGACGGAGTTGGGGGATTATCGCGGGTACTACGCGAATGTTCGGGATGCGATTAATGGAGCGGCGAAGTTGGCGGTTACTTCGGAGGATGGGTATCGGGTGGTGAAGCTGCTCGAGATGGCGCGGGCGAGTTCCAAGGAGGGCAGGACCTTGAAGGTGGAGTTCGGCTCATAGCGTTGAAAATTCAGGTACCCATCCGTCACGATGATGCGCGATGGATGGGTGTGGCGGAGTCAATGTCCGCACCTGTTATTCCGGTGAGGTTGCGCCTGCTTTAGTGTGGGTCCTGATAGCTGTGCCCGGCCCATCCCTCTTGATACCCATAATCGTGAGCTGCTTTGTCGGTATCAGTCTTGTAGTTATGGTTGTGGGTGGTCCGTTGCACGTTTTTCTTGTGGTCCTCTATGCCTTCCTTGTTACCGAGTTTGTAGAAACTGTTGTTGGTGTACTCCGGATGCTGCTGAACCTGGTCCTTGTGTTCCTGATCCTGTGCGGCGGGGATTGCAAGCGCTGGGGTGACCATCAAGCCTGTCGCGCCAATGGTGAGTGCTGTGATCATTGCCAAGCGTCGTAATTGAGTGTGCATGATATCTCCTATAAACATGCGGATGAACTTTTGTCCGGGCTTCAGCCGTCAGTAGGGTGAGATGCCGTGCCGGGGTGTCGTGGAAGGCGTAACGTCAAATTACTGACTGTTACTTTTAGGACAGTTGATGAACTTGCGATATGGCGCACTTATGCTGCGCCTCCAAGAGGTAGCGGCGAAGATACGCTACGGCTTCTTGTTTGATTAGCCGGTTTGGCCGTAGGTGGCTTTGGCGCCGTGTTTGCGGAAGTAGTGGCGGTCGAGCAGGGATTGGGAGACGCCTTCGGAGTTGGCGCGCAGGGTAAGGGTGTTGTAGGCCATTTTGGCTACGGCTTCGAGGACGACGGCGTTGTGGGCGGCTTCGTGCGGGTGGCGGCCCCAACAGAAGGGGGCGTGGCCGTTGACGAGGCAGGCGGGGATGGCGAGAGGGTCGATTCCCTGCTGGTGGAAGAGGGTGACGATGGCCTGGCCGGTCTCGTGGACGTAGCGGGCTTGAATTGCTTCATCTGCTAGAGGAGGGGTACAGGGCACGGGGCCGTAGAAGTAGTCGGCGTGGGTGGTGCCGAGGGGCGGGATGGCGAGGCCGGCCTGGGCGAAGCTGGTGGCGAACTCGGAGTGAGTGTGGACGACGGCGCCGATGGTCGGGAACTCGCGGTAGAGGAGGGTGTGGGTGTCGAGGTCGGAGGAGGGTTTGAGTTTGCCGTCGATGATCTTGCCGTGGAGATCGGTGACGACCATGAGTTCGGGGACGAGCTCGTCGTAGTCGACGCCGGAGGGCTTGATGACGACGAGGCCCTTGTCGCGGTCGATGCCGCTGGCGTTGCCGAAGGTGTAGAGGACGAGGCCGCGCTTGACGAGTTCGAGGTTGGCTTCAAGGACTGAGATGCGAAGTTCTCTGAGCAGCATGGGGTGGTCTCCGTGAGTACAGGGTAAACGTTATACGGCCTTCGTGAGGGATTGGGAAGCCGGGCCGCGGATGAAGGCGAACGCTAAGGACGCAAAGGGAACGCGAAGGTGCGCAATGATGACCTCGGCGTCCCATGACGCGCCTTAGCGTTCTTGGCGTGTCGTCTTCGTTGGCTTGATAGAGTAGAGGGTATGAGTGAGGGGACGAGAAAGTTTGAGGCGCTGCCGCAGGGATTTGTGTGGGGCGCGGTGAAGGCTGGGATCAAGGCGAGCGGCAAGCTGGACCTGGCGGCGGCAGTGGCGGTTAAGGGCGCGAAGGGCGCGGCGATGTTTACGAAGAACCAGGTGGTCGCGGCACCGGTGACGGTAGGGCGGAGGCATCTGGCAGCTACGGGTGGGCGCGTCGGTGCAGTGCTGGTGAATGCGGGGAATGCGAACTGCGCGACGGGGCAGCCGGGGATCGATGCGTGCGTTCAGACGTGTGCGGCGGCGGCGGAGAGCTTCGGTTGCATCTTCGATGAGGTGTTGCCTTCTTCGACAGGGATTATTGGAGTGCCGTTTCCTGGCGAGAAGGTGATCGCGGCGCTTCCTGCGCTGAAGGCGGAGCTGGGAGATTCGGCGGCGCATGCGGAGTTGTTTGCGCGGGCGATCATGACGACCGATACGAAGATGAAGGTGGCGCAGGCTGCGATCGATGTGGATGGAATGCAGGCGCGGATATGGGGCGCGGCCAAGGGTGCGGGGATGATTCATCCGCAGTTGGGACCGCCGCATGCCACGATGCTGGTTTATCTGTTCACCGATATTGCAGCGGAGAGTGAGCAGTTGCGTGGAGTGCTGGAGCCAGCTGTGGAGCTGAGTTTCAATTCAATATCGATCGACGGGGATACGTCGACGAACGATACGGTGCTGCTGCTGGCGAGTGGGGCGAGCGGGGTGAAGCTGAATGAGCGGAGCAGCGAGGCGTTTGCGGATGCGTTGAAGGTGGTGTGCGGATCGCTGGCGTACCAGATCGTCGATGATGGCGAGGGTGTGGGGCATGTGGTGACGCTGCACATCACCGGCGCGCGGACGGAGGCGGAGGCAAAGCAGGTGGCGAAGGCGATTGCACACTCTCCGCTGTGCAAGACGGCGTGGTCGAGCGGCGATCCGAACTGGGGGCGATTGCTGGCGGCGGCGGGATACAGCGGAGTTGCGTTTGATCCGGCGCAGGTGAGGATCACGATTGGAGACGCAGCCGGTGTTCGAGCTTGGGGTAAGGTCGCCGATGTTCGATAAGGCGAGAGCTCACGCGGCGATGATGGCTCGGGAGTACACGATCACGCTGGATATGGGGCTGGGTGCGGCGGAGTGCAGATTTCTGACGTGCGATCTTACGGAAGAGTATGTGCGGATCAATGCGGATTATTCGACTTAGAAGCCTAGTGTCCTGCCGGACGGGCGCACTGCGCGTGCAGCGGCCACTTCGTGGCGTGTGTACCGGAGTGGGTGACGCTGACTGCATAGGGCCTCGCGTTGCTCGGCGCCAGCTGCCTAGATGACGTTTTCGCGTAAGCCTTATATCGTTATAAGTGTGAACGGGTGCATCGCCTGAGGGCGATCTAACGAGCGATCTCTTTGATCGGGAGTGTTCTGAGAAGATTATGACGATGAAACTGGAAGAAGCCGCCAAGCAGGATTTTGCAGCCGAAGTATCGGAGTGGATTGAGGCGTTTGACGACGTCGTTGCGCAGGACTGGGAGCATGGGACCGAGTTGCTGGAGGCGTTGCGGAAGCGTGCGCGCGAGGCAGGGGTGCCGACGCCGAGCGAGCTGACGACGCCGTATCAGAACACGATTCCGAAGCATGATGAGGTGCCGTATCCGGGCGACAGAAAGCTCGAGAAGCGGGTGGAGTCGCTGATTCGCTGGAACGCACTGGCGATGGTGCATGGGCAGAACAAGAAGGATCCGGGGATTGGCGGGCATATCTCGACCTACTCGTCGCTGGCTACGCTGCTGGAGGTTGGGTTCAATCACTTCTTCCGCGCGAAGTATGGAGATCAGCCGGGCGACTTCATTTACTTTCAGGGACACGCGGCGCCGGGCGTCTATGCGCGGGCTTATCTGGAAGGGCGATTTGATGACGCGCGGTTGAAGAACTTTCGCCATGAGTTGAGGGATACGCCGGGGTTGAGCTCGTATCCGCATCCGTGGCTGATGCCGGATTTCTGGAATTTTCCGACGGTGTCGATGGGGATTGGGCCGCTGAATGCGATCTATCAGGCGCGGTTCATGCGGTACCTGGAGAACCGGAAGCTGCTGAAGCCGACGGATCGCAAGGTGTGGGCGTTCCTGGGAGACGGCGAGACGGACGAGGTGGATTCGCTGGGCGCGATCTCGCTGGGGGCGCGCGAGAAGCTGGACAACCTGATCTTCGTCGTCAACTGCAATTTGCAAAGGCTTGACGGCCCGGTGCGCGGGAATAAGCGGATTATCGACGAGTTGGAAGGCGTGTTCCGCGGAGCGGGATGGAACGTCATCAAGGTGATCTGGGGTTCGGACTGGGATGCGCTGTTTGAGCGCGACCATACGGGACTGCTGCTGCGGCGGATGGAAGAGTGCGTGGACGGAGACTTCCAGACCTTCAAGGCGAAGGATGGGGCGTTTCTTCGGAGCCACTTCTTCGGAAAGTACCCTGAGCTGCTGGAGCTGGTGAAGGACTATTCCGACGAGCAGTTGCTGAGGCTGCATCGCGGCGGGCATGATCCGGCGAAGATCTACAACGCGTACAAGCGCGCGATGGAGCATAAGGGCGGCCCGACGGTGATCCTTGCCAAGACGGTGAAGGGTTACGGGATGGGGACGTCGCAGTCGCGCAACGCGACGCACAACGAGAAGAAGCTGACGGACGAGGGTCTGGCGGCGTTTGTGAAGCAGTTCGATATTCCAATTCCGGAGCAGTCGGCGAAGGACGGTTCGTTCTACAGGCCGGCGCCGGATTCGCCGGAGCTGCAGTACATGCAGTCGAGGCGGAAGGAGCTGGGCGGATATTTGCCGACGCGCTCGGTGCCGAAGAGCGACTTCAAGGCTCCGGGGCTGGAGACTTTCAAGGAGTGGACGGCGGGCTCGAACAATCGCGCGGTGTCGACCACGATGGGGTTTGTTAGCATCCTGCGGCACCTGATGAAGGATAAGGAGATCGGCAAGCTGATTGTGCCGATTGTGCCGGATGAGGGGCGGACGTTCGGGCTGGAGTCTGCGATTAAGCAGGTCGGCATCTATGCGCCTGAGGGCCAGAAGTATGAGCCGCATGACAAGGACATGCTGCTGAGCTATCGCGAAGAACAGGATGGGCAGATTCTGGAGGAGGGTATTACGGAGGCGGGGTCGATGGCCTCGTTCACCGCGGCGGGCACGTCGTATGCGACGTATGAGGTGCCGACGATTCCCTTCTACATGTACTACTCGATGTTTGGATTTCAGCGCATCGGGGACATGGTGTGGGCGTTTGCGGATTCGCGCGGCAAGGGCTTCCTGATGGGCGGGACGGCCGGGCGGACGACGATGCTTGGCGAAGGATTGCAGCATCAGGATGGGCATAGCGTGGTGCTGTCGAGTACGGTGCCGACCTGCGTGACCTACGATCCGGCGTACGTGTATGAGCTGGCGGTGGTGATTCAGGATGGAATTCGGCGGATGTATGAGAAGGGCGAGGATTGCTTCTTCTACATCCTGATGTACAACGAAGACTATGCCATGCCGGCGATGCCGGAAGGTTCAGCCGAGGGGATTCTGCGCGGGATGTATAAGCTGAAGCCGGCGCCGGGCGAGGCGGTGGCGCAGTTGTTTGGCAGCGGGCCGATTCTGAATGAGGTTCTGCGGGCGCAGGAGATCCTGGCGACAAAGTATGGCGTTCACGCTGATGTTTGGAGCGTGACGAGCTATACGGAGCTGCGGCGCGATGCGTTGGCCGTGGAGCGCTGGAACAGGCTGCATCCGGCGGAGAAGGAGAAGGTTCCGTATCTGCTGAGTGCGCTGGGCGATGCGAAGGGGCCGATTATTGCGGCGAGCGACTACATGAAGTCGATGCCGGATCTGCTCTCTCCGTGGCTGCCATCGCGGCTGGTTGCACTGGGAACGGATGGATTTGGGCGGAGCGATAACCGCGAACATCTGCGCAGCCACTTTGAGGTGAATGCGGAGTCGATCGCCGGCGCTACGTTGTCAAAGCTGGCACGCGAGGGTAAGTTCAAGGCAAAGGCCGCACAGAAGGCGATGGAAGAGCTGGGGATAGATGTGGAAGCTGTCGATCCTGCCAGAACTTAGGTCTATTGAACTTGGCTCCAAACCAGAGAGGGTTCCGAATGGGACCCTTTCTTTTTGCAAATGATGGGGGATTGGTGAGCGAGAAGAAGGTGCACGAGAATCCGCTGGTGCCGAATGCGAAGTTGCGGCAGATGTTCGTGGCGATGGCCGAGTCGAGGGTGCTGGACGAGCACATCGCGGGGCTGCAGAAGAGCGTGAAGGCGCGAAGGAAGCTGGGGTCCATACGGGGGCAGGAGGCTTGCAGGGTGAGCACGGCGATTGACCTGGCCCCGGGGGATCTGGTGAGCGATTCGCAGGTGGGCGTGGTGATGGAGCTGATTGCGGGAGCTAAGGTAGCTTCCCTGCTTAAGCGCGTGAGTGAAATTCACTCCGGCAAGAAAGCCAGGCGAGCAAACGCGGGAGCTTCGGGACGATTACTGCCGTGGATTGATGACGCGGAAGAGCGCTTGAGGATGGCGATGGGAGCGGCGCTGTCGTTCAAGACATTGGGACGGGCGAATGTTGTGGTCGCGTATGTGCGGGGCGGTGGAGTGGCGAAGGGAGCGTGGCGCCGGATGCTGGAGCTTGCGGCAAGGCTTGAGTTGCCGATTATTTTTGTGATTCTGCCGGCAGTGGAGGGCGAGAAGAAGGATGGGGTGGGATATCTCCATGGAAGGACTGCGCGATGGGGAGTGCCTGGGATTCCGGTCGATGCGGGAGATGCGGTGGCGTTGTATCGCGTGGCGCAGGAGTCGCTGGGGCGGACGCGAGGCGGGGATGGGCCGGTGTTGATTGAGTGCGTCGAGTATCAGACGGAGGGCGGGAAAGAGCCGATCGATCCCTTGGATCAGATGAAGGAGTTTCTGCTGGGCCGCAAGGTCGGGACGAAGGCGTGGCTCAACGGCGCATCCAAAGGGTTAAGACGACGGATTGAAGCGGCGCGACTGTAGATTCTTGCACTTGGGAAGGATTGGTTTCGAAGTGCGAGCGACGGGCTATCGATGGGCTATTCACGACTACACTGGATGCTGTATTTAAGTAACAGGTATTGAGGTGCGAGTGCGGACCAGGTTTTTTCTTTCTTTCGCGGCGCTGACTTTATGGGCCGCCTCGACTGCTTTTTCGCAGACGCCTCCTTCTCCTCCAACCCCTGATCCACAATCTGTGCCGCCGCCTACACCTGCTCCGGCTGGAACGACTCCGGGAGCTCCGGCGTACGCGCCGCAGTCGCAATCAACGCCCCAGAGCCAGACGCCCGCTCAGACTCCAAGACGCCTCAAACTCAACCGACCCCTCCGAACCCGGCGACGCCTCAGGCAGTGCCTGTTCCGGAGAAGAAGGGGCCGCCGGTGGTTCCCCCTGCGACTCCTACTCCGGAGGCGCCGTTTGTTGGATATGCCCCGTACGCTCCGTCCGGTGCCGAGGCCCCCGTTGGACTGGACGGGATCGGTTTATATCCCGATGGATAGCTGGATGTATCCGGCGGTAACGCGACTGTACGGGATGGGATTCGTCGACACGATGTTCTTGTCAATGCGGCCCTACACGCGGCGAAGCCTGATGCATATGTTGTTGAAGTCGGAGGATGCGATTCTGAGCAGTGACAACAGACAGGCGCAGGATATTCTGGCGAAGCTCTTGAATGAGCTAAGCGCGGAGTCGCCGGATGGACAGATTCCTCGCGGTTTCGTGTATGGGCTGGACTCCTCCTATACGCGATTGCTGGGGATCAGCGGTCCTGTCCTGGTAGACAGCTACCATCTGGGGCAGACGATCAACAACGACTACGGGCGGCCTTATCAGAGCGGGTTAAATGCGATCGCCGGGGCTTCGACGATCGAGGAGTGGGGGCCATTTTCGTTGTATGTGCGGGGCGAGTATCAGCACTCACCATCTGCTGAGGGATATTCGCTCCCGATGGCTCAACAGCTCTCCACAATCGATTTGATCATTCCGTATCCGGGACCACAGGCGACGATTCCTCTAGGGCCGATTTCTGACCAGAACCCGTTTCGGTTGGTGGAGGCGTATGCCTCCGTTCATGTGCTGGGACACGAGATATCCGGGGGCAAGAGCGACGCGTGGATGGGGCCTGCCGCGGGATCTTCGATGGCGTGGTCGAATAATGCGGAGAATATCTATTCGTTTCGAGTGAACCGGGTCGAGCCGCTGAATATCCCGTATCTTTCGAAACTGCTTGGGCCGATACGATACGATTTTTTTGTGGGGGCCCTGCCGGGGCACCAAGTTCCGGTATCTCCCTGGGTCCACGCGGAGATGTTTTCTTTCAGGCCGACGGACAACTTCGAGTTCAGTTTCCAGCGAACGATTATCTGGGGAGGAAAGGGTCACTCGCCAGTGACCCTGGGCACCTTCTTTCATGGCTTCTTTGATATAAGCGACACTACCGCGGAAGAGAAGGCCGGCCGGAATGATCCGGGAGCACGGTTCAGTGATTTCAGCGCCTCCTATCGGCTTCCACTGATGCGTAAGTATGTGACGTTTGTCATGGATTCGATCACGCATGACGACGTAACCCCCATCAGCGCTCCGCGACGAGCGTCTTATCGGACAGGTCTGTATGTTTCCCAGATTCCCGGAATGAGGAGACTGGATTTCAGAGTCGAGGCTGTGTCGACCGATCCAGACGTTGAGCCTGCGCACGCGGGACAGTTTGCCTATTGGGAGACCGTTCAGAAGCAGGGGTACACCCACAACGGCATCATTATGGGGGACTGGATTGGCCGGGAGGCAAAGGGCGGGCAGGCATGGTTGACCTATCACATCTCCGGCAATGAGTGGGTGCAACTGGAGTATCTGAACAAGAAGACACCGTTCAATTTCATTCCGGGCGGAACGACGCAGAACCAGTTCAAGGCAAGCGTGGTGAAGCGCCTCGGCCCAGAGACTGAACTGAACGCCTGGGTGCAGTACGAAGGGTGGAAGGCCCCGTTCTACAAGCCGGGACTGCAGCAAAATACCGCGGTTGCGTTTCAGTTAACCTGGTATCCGAAGCTGCATAACTATCCGCCACTGCGTTAGCTGGCGACGCGACCGGTCGGAATGTGCGCCCTGAAGTATTCGAGGGACTTTTCCAAACCCTGGCGGAGGCTGATCTTTGGTTCCCAGCCGAGGAGCTTCTTTGCCCGTGTGATGTCCGGGCGGCGACGGGCGGGGTCGTCCTGAGGAAGAGGGTGGAAGATAATCTCAGTGCCGGCGCCGGTGACGGCGAGGATTTCGTGAGCACACTCGAGGATGGTCCATTCGTCTGGGTTTCCGATGTTGACGGGAAGATGCTCGTGCGAGCGGGACAGGCGCAGGATGCCATCGATGAGATCGGAGACATAACAGAAGCTGCGCGTCTGCGAGCCGTCGCCGTAGATGGTGAGGGGTAGACCCTGCAGCGCCTGCATCATGAAGTTCGAGATGACGCGGCCGTCGTTGGGTTGAAGACGGGGGCCATAGGTGTTGAAGATACGGACGAGGCGGGTGTCGACGCCGTAGTAGCGGTGATAGGCCATGACGGCGGCTTCGGAAAAGCGTTTGGCTTCGTCGTAGACAGAGCGCGGGCCTACGGGGTTGACGTGGCCCCAGTAGGTCTCGACCTGGGGATGGATCTCGGGATCGCCGTAACACTCTGAGGTGGAGGCGTGCAGATAGGCGGCGCGGTGTTTGCGGGCGAGGTTGAGAGTGTTTATGGTGCCTGCCGAGCCGACGAGAAGGGTCTCGGGACCGAGGCGGCTGTAGTCGGCTGGGCTGGCGGGTGAGGCGAAGTTGAAGATGAGATCCACCTTGCCGGGGTCGAAGGGCTTGGTGATGTCGTGTTCGAGAAGGCTGAACCGGCTCTCGCGAGAGAGATGTTCGAGGTTTGCCAGATTGCCTGTACTGAGATTATCGACACCAATCACAGAGTTACCGGAAGCAAGCAAAGCGTCACAAAGATGGGAGCCGAGAAAACCGGCCGCCCCAGTGACAAGAACGTTTCTAGACATCATTACTACCTTTCTCTGTTCCAATCTTGTGGACTTCGCCACTGTGTTCCGTGGCCGAGCTGAGGCACCGGAAGCTCTGCAAGGAAGATGCCGAGGTGCGGAGACGCAGAACTAGCCGAGGGTCGGCGTCGGAGAGAGATCCCGAACAGGGTGCGCTGCGGGCCGGCCAATACTGAGGTAAGTGAACCCGTGTTTGACCATGATATCGGGATCGTAGAGGTTTCGTCCGTCGATGACAATCGGATACCGAAGAGCCTTTTTGAGCCGGTCAATGTCCAACGCAGCAAATTCGGTCCAGTCGGTGAGGATGACGAGGGCATCGGCATCTTCGGAGGCCGCATAGGCGTCGGCTGCATAACGGAGATTTGGCGCCTCCGGGAGAATTTCCTGGGTGCGCTTGATCGCTGCGGGGTCATAGGCGACGATGGAGCAACCTTCAGCGAGCAGCATTTTCACAATTTCGATCGCCGGCGATTCGCGAAGGTCATCGGTGCCTCCCTTGAAGGCGAGGCCCAGAACACCAATGCGTTTGCCACGCAGGGTCCAGAGGGCGGAACGAACCTTGTTGAGGAAGCGCCGTTTCTGCTGGGTATTAATCTTTTCGACTTCGGCGAGGAGATTGAAGTCGATGCCGAGCTGCTCTGCCACGGAACGGAAGGCGGCCACATCCTTGGGAAAGCAGGAGCCTCCGTAGCCAATGCCGGGGCGAAGGAATTTGGGGCCTATGCGGCTATCGAGGCCGATGCCCTGAGCCACCTGTTCCACGTTAGCATTGGTGGCTTCGCAGAGGTTTGAGACGGCGTTGATGAAAGAGATTTTGAGGGCGAGGAAGGCGTTGGATGCGTGCTTGATGATCTCCGCGCTCTTTGTCGAGGTCAACAGGAGAGGGGGCGGCTGGGTGGCTTTGCAGGGGCCTGCGATGGCGTTACTGCGCTTGTAGTACTCGCCGCTTGTCAGTGGATGGTAGATGCGGTTGAGAACCGCTACGGCGCGATCACTGTCGGCGCCGACGACGATTCGATCGGGATGAAGAAAGTCGGCGACGGCAGTTCCCTCACGGAGGAACTCTGGATTGGAGACGACGTCGAAGAGATGACGGGCGGCTCCATTGCGCTCCATCGAACGGGTCACCCATTCGTTGGTGTAGACGGGAACAGTGCTTTTTTCGACGATGACCTTGTAGCTGGTGAGCGAACGCGCGATCTCGCAGGCGACGGCTTCCACATAGGACAGGTCTGCATCGCCGGCTTCGCTTTGGGGGGTTCCTACGGCGATGAAGATGGCCTCGCAGGTGCGGGTGGCCTCCGCAAGGTCGGTCATGAAGCGGACCTTCGTGTTGCGGTACTTCTCGAGGAGCTCGGGAAGGTAGTACTCGTGAATGAGGGAGTCTCCCTCCTGGAGCGCGGCGACCTTGCGCTCGTCATTATCGACACAGATGACGTCGTGGCCCATTTCGGCGAAGCAGACGGCGGCAACGAGGCCGACATAACCCGATCCGACAACAGCAATTTTAATGTTCTCACTCATTGTTTGGCGGTGTACTTCCTCCTCAAAGAGGATATCGGAATGTTGGAACAGCTGCCGAATGGTTGCGGCCATCTGCAGCCTTTGAGTTAGCGCACAGGGGCCCCGATGTAATCTTCCTGCTAGAAGGCACAGTCGAGTAGACTAGGAATAATGGGTTTCGACAAGACGCAGCCGCCGCTCGTGGGTGTACCGGAAACGAACCAATCTGGGTTCAGTACGACGGTTACAGATACTACGCTGTCTGAAGCGCTGATCGTGCTGCGGAAACGACGCTGGGTTCTGATTATTGCCGTCCTTCTGGGACTGGCGTACGGCGTCTTCGAGGCGGAGTCTCAACCAAAGTTGTATGACTCGTACGGGAGAATCCAGGTCCGGTCGGGCTCGTCGAACGAATATAGAGTGGGTGCCGCAGAGGCCTATCCCGGTGATGCAAGTTCGAAGATGCTGACCGAGATTGAGATACTGAAGAGCGATTCCCTGATGTTGAGGGTTTGTCGCGAGATGGACCTGTCCAATAATCCAGATTTTCTTGAAAGGAAGGGCCCTGTCCCACATACCAGCCTCGATGATGGAGTGACGAGACAAACGACGGTTCACCGCTTGCAGAGCAACCTTCATATCACGTTGGTTCCAAAGACGGACATCATCCGCATTGACTACAGCAGCCTGAATCCCAAGCTATCGGCCGACATCGTCAATCAGGTCATCTCAGATTACATTCAGCGCAGCTATCAGACGCGGTTCGAGTCGTCGCGGCGCGTTTCAGACTTTCTGTCGAGCACCCTGGAAGGGCTGAAGCAAGAAGTAGAGACTTCGCAAGAGCAGATGATGGATCTGCAAAAGCGTCTGGGCATTCTCGGGTTTGACCCGACTCACAACCAAATCAGCGCGTCGCTCGACGATCTCGCCAGGGCTGCTGGGGCAGCGAAACTGGCTCGCATTATTGCCGAGGCGCGCTACCGGGTTCTGAGCGGACAGGATCCGGACACGATTGAAGGTTCGATTGAGATGACGCCTGGAACGGCTCCGGGAGAGCTGAATCAGCTGCGTGGACAGCTGGCCGGTGCGAGAGCGAACTATGCACAGATGGAATCGTCGCTGGGGCCGAATCATCCTCAAGCCAAGGCACTGAAGGCGCAGATTGACGAGTTACTCAAAGAGATCGAAGCGGAGCAAAACCGCCTTCTGATACAGGCGAAACAGAACTATGTCGTGGCGCGCGCGAATGAGGATCAAACAACTGCTGCCCTGGAAGCGCAAAAGGCGGACGCGTACAAACTACGGGATCAACTTGTGGAGTACACGCTGCGCCAACGGGAGTTTGAAGCGAACCGGAATTTGTACGACAGTCTGCAACAACGTCTGCGGACCGCCAGCGTGCAGTCGGGGTTGGAGTCGCTCGAGATCGATGTCGTCGATAAGGCTTTGCCGCCCGCAAACCCTGTATTGCGACCACAGTCGACTGTAATTATTACTGCGCTTGTCTTCAGCCTTCTGGGCGGCATCGTGGTCGCGTTCCTGATGGAGAGCCTCGATACCGGATTGCGGAGTATTGCGGAGATCGAGAGCATTACGGAGCTGCCATCGCTGGCGATCATTCCGCGAGCGCGACGGTCTTCCGTCGATCAGGCGGGAACGCTGACTACTGCACAAAGAAATATCGGGATCTTGACGCAACCGAAGTCTCAGTTTGCCGAAGCCTTCCGCTCCCTGCGCACGTCGCTCCTGTTGTCGACTACAGGGCATCCTCCGAAGTTCATTGTTCTTACAAGCGCCACACCGTCGGAAGGAAAGACTACGGCGGCGAGCAATCTGGCCGCGATTCTGGCTCAACGGGATACACGCGTGCTGCTGATAGACGGCGATCTTCGCCGGCCCAATATTCATCACCGGTTCGGGTTGAACGGCAAGATTGGCCTGACGACAGTGCTGACAGGAGCGACCACACTGGAAGAGTCGGTGCAGCATGTGCCTGAGATACCGAATCTCGATATTCTTCCGAGTGGGCCGGTTCCACCCTTTCCGACGGAGATGTTGAGTTCGGGGGCGATGGAGGCCATCCTGAAGCGTGCGGGAGAACTTTACGACTATGTCGTTGTCGATTCTCCGCCGATTCTCTCCGTTACCGACGGCGTCATTCTTGCGCGACAGGCGGATGCCGTCGTCCTGGTAGTGCGTCACGGCAAATCGAGTAAACATGTAGTGCGCCGCGCCAGAGATATCCTGCTCCGTGCAGGCGCAGGCATCACGGGTATCGTGCTGAATGCTGTTGATATGAACTCGCCGGAGTACTACGGGTATTACGGCTATTCAGGTTATTCCTACGCGAGCGTGGATTCTGAGAGCTGGGAGTCGCACAAGCCTTCTACCGAAGATGCGCGGAAGGTTGAGGAGACCAAGCCATGAGAGGCGGACATTGGATTGGCTCGGTAGCCGGGGGCGGATTGCGAAAGGGCTGGCGCTGTGCATGGCTCGCCCTTGCGGTGTTGCTGACGGTGGGACTAGCCGTGCGATCAGCGGAGGCGCAGTTCAGCGGACCCGTGCTTGGAGTATCTACGCCGGTGAATACACCGGTTACGATAACAACTGATCCGGCAATTCTGTTTCCGAAGAATCGAGACGTTTATTTATGGCGTGAAGATCTGATCACGGTTCGGCTCTACGATCATGCGGACTATGCTCCGACCGTGCGTGTTGGCCTCGATGGCATGATTCAACTTCCTCTGATTGGCACCATCGAGGTGGAAGGGCTGACCGTGCATCAAGCTCAGGCATTAATCACTGAAAAACTCGTGGCCGCCGAAATGTATCGCGATCCCCAGGTTTCGATTCAGATCATGGATTCGCCGAATCAAATCGCCACGGTAGTAGGAGAGATTCATGGAATTGTGCCTGTCATCGGTCAACGGCGTCTATACGATGTGCTGATGGCGGCGGGGGGCGGCGGGGGGTCTGCCGCTGCCACGACTGTGATTGTTGGCGGCGGAGGTATCCCGACCACGGCGAGTCACGTTATCACGATCAACCGTCCTGGCGTAGCGGAGCCTATTACTGTCGACATGGGCATAGATCCTTCAAAGAGCGCTGAGGCGAATATTCCGATTTTTCCACGAGACACCATTATCGTCCCGCGGACAGGAGTCGTGTATCTGCTCGGAGCTTTCAAGATTCAAGGCGCGATACCTTTTCAACAAAACGCGCCTCTTACGTTGATGAAGGTGGCAGCGCTTACTGGCGGCTCCGGCTTTGAAGGCGCCCAAAGTGGTCTTCGGATTATTCGATCGGTTGGGACGACGCGGCAGGTTGTTCGCGTCGATCTCAAGAAGGTCATCGATGGCAAGGAGCCCGACCCTGTACTGCAACCGGAGGATATCGTCTTCCTTCCGACGAATCAGATGAAAGCAGCGATCAAATCAGGGGGAATTAGTACGTTGCTGGGCATTGCATCGATTCTGCTTATCGCTGCGCAACAGTAACGATGAGTCCGCCCGACCTATCGGTCTGGTGTCCGGTTGAGATCCGACAAGAGATGGCTTCACGTTCAAATGAAACAGACGGTCCATTGAAGAAGAAAGTAAGGGTGGCCTATCTTGTAAGCCACCCCATTCAATATCAGGCGCCGTTGCTGCGACGAATCGCGCAGGAGCCCGATATTGAGCTGACTGTATTCTTTGGCTCCGATTTCTCTCTTCACGGCTACCAGGACGAGGGCTTCGGAGTGGACGTGAAGTGGGACGTACCTCTTCTTGACGGATACCACTACAAATTTCTGCCCGTAATCCGCGATGACGGCACTCAAACTGTGGCGACTCCGCTGAATTACGGTATCTTCAGTGCGCTGCGCGGAAGTGGTGGAGAGCACGCGTTTGATGTGTTGTGGGTGCATGGGTACGCCATGGTCAATGCGCTGCAAGGAATGCTTGCCGCCAAGGCATTGGGAATTCCCGTCTTGCTTCGCGGAGATATGTGGCTGGGCGACAGGCCGCGAAGCGGTCTTAAGCTCTTCATGAAGAGATTGTTCTTTCGATTGCTGAGGTGGATGATTGATGGAATTCTTGCCGTCGGCACGCTGAATGCGGAGTACTGGCGGCACTATCTCGGCGATGAGATTCCGCTGTTCCTGATGCCTTACGCTGTCGACAACGATTATTTTCAGCGGAGAAGTCTCGAAGCGGCACGGAACCGAAGCGAATTGCGGGAGGAGCTACATCTGGACGCGGGAAGACCGGTGATTCTGTTCGCGTCGAAGCTTCAGGCGCGCAAACGGTGCTGTGATTTACTGGATGCGTATGAAGTTTTGATGAAAAGCAAGACGGACGGCCCACTTCCCTACCTTGTGATCGTTGGCGATGGGCAGGAGCGACCGGCGTTAGAGGAAAGGGCGAAGGCAAATGGGTTGGCAGATGTCCGTTTTTGCGGCTTTCGTAACCAGTCGGAGTTGCCAAGATTTTTCGATCTCTCAAGCGTGTTCGTTCTTCCTGCCCGTCATGAACCCTGGGGACTGATCGTGAACGAGGTCATGAACGCGGGAAGGGCCGTGATCGTATCGAATGAGGTTGGCTGCCAGCCTGACCTGGTGACAGATGGGGTTGAGGGGTGCGTGTTTCCGGTAGGCGATGTGGATGCTCTGGCGGAGGCGTTGCGACGCGTGCTTTTGACTCCAGAGACGGCGGAACAGATGGGCAAGCGTGCCCTCGAGAGAATCGGCGCGTGGAGTTTTGAAGAGGACGTCCTGGCTCTTAGGGAAGCTATCGCGCAACTGACGCATAGGATCACCGCGTAAGGCATACTGAGTTGCCAATCAACTATGAGATCTCCTGATATTAGCCAAGTGACCGGCACCCAAAGGAAGGTTAGGGTTGCTTACCTTGTGAGCCACCCGATTCAATATCAGGCTCCGCTGCTGCGGCGTATCTCGCAGGAGAAAGATATCGAGCTAACGGTATTTTTCGGCTCAGATTTTTCTGTTCGAGAGTACGTCGATAAGGGATTTGGGGTGGACGTGAAGTGGGACGTCTCTCTGCTCGGCGGATATCGTCATGAGTTTCTCCCAGTGATCTGGGATAAGAAGCGAACCGGGCCGACGAGCCAGTTCAGTTATGGCATCTTCAGCCGTCTTCGCAGAGGCGCCAGAGGCGAAGGCTTCGATGTGCTGTGGGTTCACGGGTATTCAACGCTGAATGCGCTGCAAGGAATGGCGGCTGCGAAGTCTCTTGGAATTCCGGTGCTGCTTCGCGCGGAGTCGCGACTTAGCCGCGAGGCGAGCGGTGCTATCAAGCGAGGTGCAAAGCGGCTGTTCTTTCTCGGCTTGAAGCACTTTGTCGATGGCGTACTGCCGATCGGGACGTTGAATGCAGCGCACTGGCACCATTACCTGGGAGAAGATTTGCCACAGTCCTGGATGCCTTACGCAGTGGACAATCTGTACTTTCAGAGCCGAAGCCGAGAGGCGGCGCCCGGGCGCAGTGATCTGCGGCGGGAACTGAATTTGGATCCGTCACGACCGGTGATTCTGTTTGCTTCGAAGCTGCAAACCCGGAAGCGCTGTCAGGATCTGGTGGAGGCATATCTCGATTTGTCGGCCGGGGCCGGGATTGGACCTCATCCATATCTGGTGATCGTAGGCGATGGCGAAGAGCGCGCAGCGCTGGAGAAACGCGTGAGTCAAAGCAGCTCTACTGGCGTTCGCTTCTGCGGGTTTCGCAATCAATCGGAGTTGCCGAGGTTCTTTGACCTGGCAACAGTTTTCGTGTTGCCTTCGGAGCGCGAGCCGTGGGGGCTGATCGTCAACGAGGTGATGAATGCCGGACGGGCGGTGATCGTATCTGACGACGTGGGATGCCAGCCTGACCTTGTTGAAGATGGAGTGGAAGGCTGTGTCTTCCGTGCCGGAGATGTGCAGGCTTTGACGGACGCTCTGCGAAGAGTGCTAGCGACGCCAGAGACTTCAGTGGCGATGGGGCAGCGCGCATTGGCCAGGATCGGGACGTGGAACTTCGAGGAAGATGTTCGCGGATTGAGGCGGGCGATCGCACGAGTATCCAGGAGGATCAGCGCATTCTGACGGGGCGACTGTTTCGGCAGATTGAACGGCATCCTGCTGATATTCTGGAGAGTGATGGGCAATAGCTGATGCGGATTCTTCACATTATCGGAACGCTGAATCCGGAGGCCGGGGGGCCAACGGAGTCAGTGAGAGTGCTTTTGAGTTACGGCCCCATCGGCTACACGGGCGAGGTCGTCACGCTGGACGATCCTTCAGCCCCGTACCTGGATAATGTTGGATTTCCGGTACACGCACTGGGCCCTACAAATACCACCTACGGATTCAATTCCAAGCTGCAGCCATGGCTTAGAGAGAACCGCCATCGTTTTGATGGCGTGGTGGTGAATGGGTTGTGGCAGTACTGCGGTTTCGCTGCCTGGCGAACGCTCGCCGGGAACACACCCTATGTCGTGTTCACCCACGGAATGCTTGATCCTTACTTCAAACATGCGTTCCCACTGAAGCACATCAAGAAATGGCTTTACTGGATTCCGGCGGAATACTGGATTCTGCGTGGCGCGTATCGCGTGTTGTTTACCTCGAGGGCCGAGAAAATTCTTGCTGAGAAGAGCTTCTGGCTGCATCGCTGGAACCCGCATGTCGTGCCGTATGGCGCGAGCGGGCCAACGGGCGATCCTGAAGTGCAGATGCGAGCGTTCTTTGCGAAGTGTCCTGAAGCTGTGGGGAAGCGGTATCTTCTGTTCCTTGGCCGCATCCATCGAAAAAAAGGATGCGACCTGTTGATCGATGCGTTTGCAAAGGTCGCGGCATCGGACCCGGACCTTTATCTTGTGATGGCAGGTCCCGATCAGCAGCAGTGGAGTGCAAAGCTCAAGGCGACAGCCGCGAACGCGGGAATCGGACACCGCGTTTTTTGGCCAGGGATGGTAACGGGCGATGCGAAATGGGGTGCCTTCTTCGGATCGGAGGCGTTTATTTTGCCTTCGCATCAAGAGAACTTCGGGATTGCTGTAGCGGAGGCCCTTGGGTGCGGGATACCGGTTCTGCTCGCGGATAAGGTAAATATCGCAGAGGACATCGCGGATGATGGCGCGGGGCTGATGGAAGTGGACACCGCGGAGGGCACGCTGCGTCTGCTGGAACGCTGGATTGCCATGACCCCTGAAGAGCGCGAGCGAATGGGCGAACTTGCGTATCAATGTTTCCATCGCCGGTACGATATGCGAGAGAATGCAAAGGCGATCATTCGGCTATTTGGAACCGCCACGGTTCATACTCCCAGTGCGGTCGAAGTGAAATAGGTCTCAACGAAGATGCCAAAGCAGATCCACTACAACGCGGCGGACCATATCTCGCCCGATACAGCGGCGGACCCTTATCTTCGGCCTGCGTTTTCGTTTCGCGACCGGCTGCGGAGATTGAACTGGAATGTCTGCTGGGCGGTCTTGTACAGAACGTCACCGAGACCGTTACATTCCTGGAGATCTTTCCTGCTGCGCCTGTTTGGGGCGAAGATGGGACCGAACTGCCACTTCTATCCGCGGTCGAAGGTGTGGGCGCCATGGAACCTAATTTGTGCCGATCAGGTGACGGCTGGAGACGGAGCTGAGATCTACAATCCCGCGCCGGTTACCCTCGGCTCGCACGCCATCTTGTCCCAGGAAGCCTACCTATGCGGCGCCACGCACGACTATGACGATCCGGCGTTTCCGCTGATTGCGTATGCGACGAGTATCGGTCCTTATGCGTGGGTGTGTGCGCGCGCGTCCGTGGCACCTGGAGTGAATCTGGGGGAGGGCGCGGTGCTTGGACTTGGATCGGTTGCTACGCGAAGCCTGGAGGCGTGGACTGTGTACGCGGGGGTGCCTGCCACAAAGGTGAAGGAACGGCGGCAGTTCGACGTAGATTTAACAAGAAGAGGCTGATTCCCGGTCGACCACAATAACAGAGGCGGGACGAGCGTCCCGCACCTTTGATTGAGTTAGAAGTTTATTAGCCGCGCAGCTTTGCCAGCAGATCCGTTGGATGGACCGGTTTGGCGAGAATTTCGAACTCATGTCCCTGTGTGCGAGCCTTTTCAAGCAGATCTGCGGTAGCAGCCTGACCGGAGAAGAGCAGGATCTTGCACTTTGGAAGCTTGCTGCGCGTGATGATCGCCGCTTCAATGCCGGTCATTCCGGTCATGATGACGTCGCTGATGAGCATGTCGGGCTGGAAGCTATCGAGCGACTCGACGGCTTTTTCCCCGCTAAATACGGCGCGCGCCTCAAAGCCCGCCTGATTCAGGATAATCGCGAGAGTATTGGCAATTACCTGCTCGTCATCGGCGACGAGGACCTTAGGTTTTGCTGAGGCTGTTGTGGTTGAATCTGCCATTCTGAGTGTCCCCGAATTTAAAGGTCAAAATTCATTTTTTAATGTACGTTCGCAGGCGTCTCTTTGACTTCTGGCCTACACAGCAATGATACGCTGAACCCATAGCCGGTTGATGGGCAAACCACCATAATTCACAGGAACGAATTCTGTATTACGAAACTTCTTATGCAGCCAGCCATCATACGCGCCGATCGTGTCGAGAAATACTATGCGCAGCCGAGCGAGAATCGCATTCAGGTGATCTCGCCGACCGACCTCTCCATCACCGCGGGGGAGATCGTAGCGTTGTTGGGGCCATCGGGCTCTGGAAAGTCGACGCTGCTGCGCATGCTGACTGGCCTGTCTGAGCCATCAGCCGGCCAGGTCTATTGGCATGAGCAGCCGATTGCAACAGCCGACGTGAACGTGTCGATCGTGTTTCAAAGCTTCGCGCTTTTTCCGTGGCTGACGGTGCTGGAAAATGTCGAAGCGCCGCTGAAAGCGCGCGGCATGGAGCCGCCGGAGCGACGCAAACGCAGCCTGAAGATTTTGGATACAGTCGGTCTGGACGGCTTTCAGGCAGCCTACCCTAAGGAGTTATCCGGAGGGATGCGACAGCGTGTTGGATTTGCGCGCGCGCTGGTAGTCGAGCCCGAGGTCCTCTTTATGGATGAACCGTTCTCTGCGCTCGATGTGCTGACGGCAGAGAACCTGCGCAGCGAACTGCTGGAGCTGTGGCAGAACAAGACCATTCCCACGCAGGCGATCTTCATTGTGACGCACAATATTGAAGAGGCGGTTCTGCTCGCCGACCGGATCATTGTGCTGGGGCGAAATCCGGGGCATGTGCGGACGGATTTCAGGGTAGCGATTCAACACCCGAGAGATCGTAAAGCAACGGCGTTTACGCAGTTGGTGGACTACATCTACAAGGTGCTGACTCAGCCGGATGCGCAGCCGCCGGCTCTTCCGCAGACGGCGACGGGGAGACCCGTCCGCGACCAGCGGCAGATGCACTATCAGATGCTGCCCCATGCGCGGCCCGGCGGCATTGCAGGACTACTGGAGCTGGTGCTGGATCATAACGGAAAAGACGACATCTACCGGCTGGCGGACGACCTGGCGTTTGAGATCGATGATCTTCTTCCGATTGTGGATGCTGCTCAGTTGCTCGGATTTCTAAAGGTGACCGAAGGTGATGCGGAGATCACACCGACTGGAGCTGAGTACGCCAACTCGGAGATTCTGCGGCAGAAGGAGTTGTTTCGAAACGCGGCTCTGGAGAACGTGCTGCTGCTTCGGCAGATAGTGCGCGCGATTGAATCCAAGAGCGACCGCAGTGTACCCGAGGAGTTCTTCCACGACATGCTGGATGAACAGTTCAGCGAAGAGGAGACGCTGCGGCAGTTGGAGACGGCGATCAACTGGGGAAGGTACGCCGAACTATTCGACTTCGACGCGTCGCGGCGGCGGTTCCTCCAATCGGAAAAGCTTCATCAGGAAGAGAAGCCAGCCTCCACCGCGGAGATCGATGCATGATGCGGTTTCCGGAGAGCTTCAGCAATATTCCTGGGCGAGAGACCCTAGCGCGCTCACAGGTGTTGCAGCGCAGTTGGCCGGTCGTGCTCGATCTGTGCGTCGCTGGAATTGGGCTGGCGTGTTTTTATGGGGTTGTGGTGATTGCGAGGTACTGGTTCGGGCATCCTGAGCCGGAGATCGTGATATCGCAGAGTCCTCGAGCCCTTCCGATGTATGCGTTTTATTCGATTGTGCGAATTGGATTGGCCTATCTGCTCAGTCTCATCTTTGCCATCGGCTACGGATACGTTGCGGCATACAACAAGAGGATTGAAGGGTTGATGATTGCGGGGTTGGATATTCTGCAATCGATTCCCGTGCTCAGCTTTCTGCCTGGTGTGATGCTGGCGATGGTGGCGCTCTTTCCCACGCGACAGATTGGCGTGGAGATGGGCGCGATCGTGCTGATCTTCACTGGGCAGGTGTGGAATATGGCGTTCAGCTTTTATTCCTCGATCAAAAGCATTCCGCGAGAGCTATCTGAGGCGGCAAGCATCTACCATTTTTCGCGACTGCAACGGCTGGTGCAGCTGGAGCTTCCGTACTCGGCGATCGGCCTGGTGTGGAACTCGATGGTGTCGGTGGCGGGCGGATGGTTCTTTTTGATGGCATGCGAGATGTTCGTGCTTGGCACGCGGGACTTCCGGCTTCCGGGGCTGGGGTCGTACCTGCAGACAGCGGCAGGGACAGGAAATTACGCTGCGATCACATGGGGCTTGTTGACGATGATCGCAATTATCGTGGCGACCGATCAACTGATCTGGAGACCGGTGATTGCCTGGAGCGACAAGTTCAAGTTTGAGCAGGTGGAGAGCGGGTCGCGTGTGCGTTCGCCGCTGTTGCATCTGCTGCAGCAGTCGCGGGGCCTCAGGACGCTGCGGCGGCATACGATTGAGCCGCTGGAGGAAGGACTATACCGGCGACTGACGCAGGAGCGCAAAGAGCGGGTGGCACAAACCTTTGTTGCGGCTAAGGAGACGACGGCATTACGCCGCAGAGCTATCGCGGGGTTTCGATGGTTGCTTCTGGTAGTGGTCGCAGGAGCAGTCGTTTTTGCTGCGTGGCAGGCGTTGACTCTTCTGCGTCAGGTGCATGGATCTCAGTTTGAGGAAATTATGAAGGGTGCGCTCGCGACTTTCCTGCGCGTGAATGTGTCGCTTGTGCTTGCAGCCGCGTGGACGATTCCAGCGGGGGTCGCGATTGGCTTTCACCCTCGTCTAGCGCGCATTGCTCAGCCTCTTGCCCAGATCGCAGCGTCCGTTCCGGCTACCGCTCTCTTCCCTGTTATCTTGCTTGCGCTGATACGGGTGGGAGGGGGGATGGGGATTGGCGCGATTGCGCTGATGCTGCTGGGAACCCAGTGGTACATCCTGTTCAACGTGATCGCCGGGGCGATGGCGATTCCTTCCGATCTGCGTGAGGTTGCCACGCTGTTTCACTTCACGACCCTCCAACGTTGGAAGACGGTTATTCTGCCTGGTATTTTTCCGTTCCTGATTACAGGGTTAGTGACGGCGTCGGGCGGAGCTTGGAACGCAAGCATCGTCGCAGAGTATTTCCGGTTGCACAATCAGACGTTGCAAACGGTGGGGCTCGGAGCGGTCATCAGCGCGGCGACTGACGGTGGGCAGTTTCAGATCCTGCTGATGGCAACGATTGTGATGGCGCTGATGGTGGTGACGATCAATCGGCTGGTGTGGCGGCCGCTCTATCGACTGGCGGAGTCCAAGTACAAGCTTGGATAGTTGGGCTAGGGTCGGTTGAGTACGGATGGTTTGCGGAAGGCAAAGATAACCGCCAGTAACGGCGGTGCGAGCAGGACTCCCCAGAAGGGGATGATGATGCCGAGCACGATAGGGCCCAGGAATGCGGCCCACCAAGGGACTCTGGTGGTGCGGTGCAGGATGTACGGTCCGATGACCAGCCCTTCGAGGATGACGATCAGGCCGTAGAGACCGAGGACAAGACCGAGTCGCCACTCATCGTGTCCACTGACAGCAACTGCGATGACGGGACCGGTAAGCGCGATCATGCCGCCATAGGTTGGGATGATCTGGAGCAGGCCGCCGAGGATTGCCCAGAAGGGCGCCCACGGCACGCGAATGAGTTCGAGGCCAATGAGCCAAAGAACGCCGACGATGAGAGCGTCGAGCGTTGCTGCGCGCCACCAGTCGAGGAGCGCGGTGCCAGCGGTTTTGAGGTGGGCTCCCGCGTTGTTCTTTCGAAGGTCCATACCAACCTGTTAATCGTGTGATGCATCTGATCTGTCTGGGACAGAACTAGAACGCAAAGACATTGATTTCGAGACGGGGATGCGTCTCGTCCGTGGCTTCGTGCGCCACCATGAATGGAGAATTGAATGGCAGTGATGATGCAGGCTTTTTACTGGGATTCGCCGAAGCACGATAAGCAAGAGCACAACTGGTGGAACTTCGTTGCGGAGAAGGTGGAAGATCTGGGGAAGGCTGGATTCAGTGCGTTGTGGCTGCCGCCAGTTTCGAAGGCGTCCAGTAATACTTCGATGGGATACGACCCATATGATTACTTCGACCTGGGCGATTTTGATCAGAAGGGCGGGGTAAAAACGTTGTTTGGCAATCGCGCAGAATTGAAAGCGTTAATTGCGAAGGCGCATGCGCATGGGATCGGACTGTATGCGGACATGGTGCTGAACCATAATTCCGGGGCGGATGAGGAGGAGATCAATCCTCTGGACGGCCAGAAGCGCTGGACGAAGTTCAAGCCGAAAAGCGAAAGGTTTCCGCGCGACTGGAACTGCTTTCATCCGAGCCGGTACGAGCAGGTGATGATGGAGGGCGAAAACTTCGCTGGATTTCCTCATCTGTGTCATCGCAACCCCGCCGTTTATACGGCGATGTTTGAGTACTCGCGCTTTCTCATCGAGGAGTTGGGGTTTGACGGTTTCAGGTTTGATTTCGTCAAGGGTTTTGGCGCGTGGATTATCGGTCTGTTGGCGAAGTATCGTTACGTTAAGGACGGCAAAGAGTTCACGCCCTATGTTGTAGGGGAGTACTGGTCGGGCAACGATGACATCGATATCTGGCTGGAGCGAGTAAATAAGCTGACGGATACGCAGATTGCAGCGTTCGACTTTCCGCTGCGGTACAAACTGAAGGACGTCTGCGATACGCCAAAATACGACCTGCGCAACCTGACCGATGGCGGAGCCGTCGTGATGAAACGTCCCTTGCACGCTGCGACATTTGTCGACAACCACGACATGGGCGATAACGCCATTGTGAACGACAAGATGATGGCTTACTCATTCATCATGGTGCATGAGGGGTACCCGAGCATCTTCTGGTACGACTATTACAACAACGGGCTGGCGAGGCCGGGGACACCAAATGGGATCAATGCGCTGATTGGGGCACACCATAAGTATGCCGGCGGCGACTCGGAGATATTGCATGCCGATCCGGACTTGTACATCATGCAGCGAGTCGGTTACAAGGATGACAAAGTTGAACAGTCTGGGCTGATCTATGTGCTCAATAATCTTGGGGATAAATGGTCCGGGACGTCAGTGAAGACGAAGTGGCCTAATCAGAAGTTTGCGCCGATCGCCTGGGATGGGCATGACACGGCACTCCCCGACGAGCGTACAACAGATGCTGAGGGCAACTCTGAGTTCCCTGCCCCGCCACGAGGGTTTGCGATCTATGCGCCGGTGTAGGGTCATGATGCGAATCGCGCTGCGATTAGCCTGATTCTCGGGTGATATTCTTAAGCTATGAAGTTTGGCGTGCTGGTTTTTCCGGGATCCAATTGCGACCATGACACCTACCATGTGGTCGATGCGATTGCGCATCAGCCTGTGACGTTTTTGTGGCATGCATCTGAGGATCTACAGGGGTGCGATGCCATCCTGGTTCCGGGCGGATTTGCCTATGGCGATTACCTGCGTACGGGAGCGATCGCCAAGTTCGCTCCCGTGATGCAGTCGGTAGCGAAGTTTGCAAGAGGCGGCGGGCTGGTTCTGGGAATCTGCAATGGTTTTCAGATCTTGTGCGAGGCGGGGCTGTTGCCCGGAGCGCTGATGCGCAACGCAAGCCAGCACTACATTTGCAAGCAGACGTTTTTGAAAACCGAGACGGTGGATTCGCCGTTTACTCATGGACTGACGCGAGGACAGGTGTTGCAGATGCCGATCGGGCACATGGAAGGCAACTACTTCTGTGATGCAGAGACGCTCGCGAAGTTGAAGGCAGAGGACCGCATCGCGTTTCGCTATTCAACGCCACAGGGCGAGATAACGGCGAAGGCGAATCCGAACGGGTCGCTTGAGAATATCGCCGGTGTCCTGAACGAGGGGCGCAACGTGCTGGGGATGATGCCGCACCCTGACCGATCGAGCGAAACGCTGCTGGGATCGGCGGATGGATTGCTGCTGTTCCAGGCCATGGCGTCGTCGTTGGAGGCGGCGCGGTAGATGGGTCTGCCATCCCAGGCTCGGTGGTTTACGCGATGATTGATATTCACCATCACCTTCTGTGGGGCATGGACGATGGTGCTTCAAGCCTGGAGATCTCGGTCGCTATGGCGAAGGCTGCTGCAGCGGATGGGATCTCGCATATCGTCTGCTCGCCCCACGCGAATGGAACATACGCCTACGAGCCGCGGGTGATCGCCGAAAAGATCTCCGAGCTGCAGCGGTTGCTGGATCGGGATGCGATCCCTGTGAAGCTGGGCCGGGGATGCGACTTCCATATGTCGTACGAGAATATCCAGGAGGCGAAGCTTGATCCGGGGAAATTCAGCATCAACGGGCTGGGCTACCTGCTGGTGGAGGTTCCCGACTATGGGCTGCCTCGCGGTCTGACGGAGGTCTTCTACCAGTTGCAACTCTCGGGGCTGACGCCGATTCTGACCCATCCGGAGCGCAATCCGACGCTGCAGAACGATCCGCCACGACTGGTGGACTGGCTGCGCGGAGGAGTGCTGATTCAGGTTACAGCCGGGTCCGTTGTGGGCCGCATGGGAAAACATGCCGAACGTATGGCACACGATCTGCTTGCCAACCGCTGGGTGCACTTTCTCGCGACCGACGCTCACAATACGACGTCCAGACCGCCGAAGATGCGCGAGGCTTTTGAGGTGGTGGCAAAGAAGTACGGGCCTGATTACGCGCATCTTCTGTGCGTTTCGAACCCGCTGGCGGCTTTTATGGGGAAACCGCTACAGCCGCAGCTCGAACCGCTCAATCTCTATGAAGAGGTGAAAGAGAAGAGTTGGTGGCAGAGAGTGATGGGGCGGTAGTTCTCGAACGGGGGCAGTTCTTTAGCGACTAAAGGCCGAGGCCGCCATCAACCGCGAGGAGTTGGCCGGTGATGAAGTGGGGGGCGGTGGCGAAGAAGATCGCAGCCGCAGCTACGTCATGTGCCGTGCCGTTGCGCTGCATGGGGGTCTTGCGGGCGAAGTGCTCATAGGCTTCTTCGACCTCTCCCTGAACGATCATGCCGGGGGCGATGCAGTTGACGCTGATCTCAGGTGCCCAGGCCTTCGCCATGGTCTTGGAGAGCATGTGCAGGGCGGCTTTGGAGGTGCAGTAGTGCGCGTGGGTGGCCCAGGGGTGCAGGCCGCCAAGGGAGCCAATGTTGATGATTCGTCCGCGGGTCGCGCGGAGGTGCGGATGAGCAGCTTTAGCCATGAGGAAATGGCGCCCGGGTATTGGTGGCAAACATTCCATCCCACTGCTCGACGGAGATGTTCTCGAGCGCCTCGGACTCGAAGACACCTGCGTTGTTAACGAGGAGATCGATCTGGTCGAACTCATCGATGACCGAGGCCATCGTTTGCTCAATGCTCTCCGGATCGCGCAGATCGCAGCGGACGGCGAGCGCGTCCACGTCGTGGTCGGCCAGTGCGCGAACGGTCTCCTCGGCCTCAGGCTGCGAGCCGAGGAAGGTGATGGCTACATTCGCTCCGCGTTCGGCCAGCGCAAGCGCGATGGCGCGCCCGATACGCTTGGCCGCTCCGGTGACGAGCACGGTCTTTCCCTGTAGCAATCTGTCCATAGATTTGAATGAGAACGGTTATTGCTTTGGCGTCGTGTCTGGTGGGCTAACGGGCGGCGGAGTTGGCGCTGGCTTGGCGGCTGGGGGCGTCTGCCGTATCGGCTCCTGAACGCCGGGCTTTCTGTCGGAGGCCTTGCCTGTGTTGTCCACATAGGACGAGATCTGCTCCTGCGGTCGAATCATGGAGACGGAGATCTGACGGCTCGGTTCGGCAACGACATATTCGTCTGCGAAGGTTGCGAAGCCGGTTGCGATGACCTGCACCCGAACCGTGCTGCCGGTAGGAATGACGTCGATCGACGCTTTGCCGTCGGGATCGGTCTTGACCTCCAGGTTGCCTTCGTCCTTGCCCTCAAGGGTGGAGTTGAAAATGACGGCGGCGTTCGGGATTGGCTTTCCGTTGAACTTCTTCAAAACCGTGACTTCTATGTGCGACGTGGCTGGGGGAGCCTTGTACTTGCGGCCGCGTTTCACGGTAGTGCTGTCCTGACCCAGGAGGGCAGCAGCAGGGAGAGCCAGACAAAGACCGAGAGCGAAGAGCAGAGAGAGACCGATGGAGCGAGTGCGAAGCATGCCGTTTATTTTACGCCGTCGCAAAGACTTAGGCACTCGGAACCTTGGACCCATATGCGTCTTCTAAAGATCTGTTCCAGCTAAGCTACTTTGCTTTGGTGAAGGTCACCTCGCAGGGGCGCCCCTCTACACGCTTTCCGGTGCCTTCCTGATCGGTAAACTTTGCGTCGACGTGGTAGCCGTACTCTGTTCCCGCGGGACGATGTCCGACAGCTGCCTCGGAGGCTCCGACGAGGCCGTTCGTGTAGAGCTTAGCGGTGCCATCGGGTTGGATCTTCCCCTGAATCTGCAGCCAGCCTGGCTGGCCCTTGGTTCCCTTCTCGCCGTGGAGCGTGCTGTCTTTCACGATGGACGGAAACTTGAAGGAGTAACCGAGGGCTCCATCAGTGTTGCTGCACGAGAGGACGGTGTCCCAGGTACCGTCGAAGCGGTTTGGGTCGGCGGCGCGGGAGACGCCGGAACAAAGGAACAGAGCGCAAAGTAATAGAAAGACAGCACGTTTCATAAGCACCTCTTCTGCGAGACGCGTCCGACATTTTAGCCAATCTACCCGTTTTCTCACGTCCGACGGCGGCTTTTTAGCGTTCAAGAATACGAACATTGAAGATTGCGTCAGTTTCACTCAGATTTCACGCAGGCGGGTTGACAGAGCCGCTCAAGCTGACTATCGTTAGCAATCGGGAGGCTTGAGTGCTAACGGCAGTTTGAGACGTTCTAACGGCCCCCGGCAAAAGCTGATTCCACACCATTTGCGGCTCATCTCAGTGAAATGCACTGGCATAGCCGCGCAATACAACGCGGACGGCTTCCGTTCGCCAAAACGCAACACGAACTTCGAAACAAGGAGATGCATAGCATGGCGACAACATCGTTTACACCGCTGCACGACCGGATTCTGGTCCAGCGCATTGAAGAAGGCGAGAGCAAAATTGGCGGCATCATCATCCCCGATTCAGCCAAAGAGAAGCCCCAGCAGGGCAAGGTCATCTCAGTCGGCAAGGGCAAGTCGAATGATGAGGGCAAGGTGTTCCCGCTCGACGTGAAGGCTGGCGACAGCATCCTTTTCGGCAAGTACTCGGGTACTGAGATCAAGTTGGACGGCGAAGAGTTCCTCATCATGCGCGAGGAAGAGGTCCTCGGCATCCTCAAGAAGTAGCACTTCGTGCCGTATACCGCGGCTTCGCCGCATAATCGGCGCTTCGGGCGCCTCATTCAAACCAATCTGATCGGTTGATGAACCGAGAAACAGGAGCAACACAATGGCAAAACAGATTCTGCATGGAGAAGATTCGCGTCAGGCAATTCTGCGTGGCGTCAATATTTTGGCGAATGCGGTCAAGGTGACGCTTGGACCGAAGGGCCGCAACGTCGTTATCGAGAAGAAGTTCGGTTCCCCCACGATCACCAAGGACGGCGTGACCGTTGCAAAGGACATCGAGCTGCAGGATTCGCTCGAGAACATGGGCGCACAGATGGTTCGCGAGGTTGCCTCGAAGACCTCCGATGTGGCCGGTGACGGTACCACGACCGCTACCGTTCTGGCCCAGGCGATCTACCGCGAGGGCGTGAAGACGGTTGCTGCCGGCGCGAACCCGATGGCGCTGAAGCGCGGTATCGACAAGGCTGTCGAGGCCATCATCGGCAAGCGCGATGAGAACGGCGTGGCAGTTGGCGGCGCGTTGAGCAACCTGTCAAAGCCGGTTACGGGCGACATGATTGCCCAGGTCGGAACGATCTCGGCGAACTCTGATTCGCAGATCGGCAACATCATTGCCGAGGCGATGAAGAAGGTCGGCAAGGATGGCGTCATCACCGTTGAAGAGTCCCGCACCATGGAGACACAGCTTGAGGTTGTTGAGGGTATGCAGTTCGACCGCGGCTATCTCTCGCCTTACTTCGTGACTGATGCGGAGCGGATGGAAGTTGCTCTTGAGAATCCCTACATCCTGATCTATGAGAAGAAGATCTCCTCCATGAAGGATCTGCTGCCGTTGCTCGAGCAGATTGCACGGACGGCGAAGCCGCTCGTCATCATTGCTGAGGACGTGGATGGTGAGGCGCTTGCGACTCTCGTGGTTAACAAGCTGCGCGGAACGCTGAATGTGGCTGCTGTGAAGGCTCCTGGCTTCGGCGATCGTCGCAAGGCGATGCTGCAGGACATTGCGATTCTGACCGGCGGCAAGGCAATCACAGAAGACCTCGGCATCAAGCTCGAGGGCGTCAAGATCGAGGATCTCGGCACTGCAAAGCGCGTGACGATCGACAAGGACAACACCACCATCGTTGATGGCGGCGGCAAGGACGGGGATGTCGAAGGCCGCGTGAAGGAAATTCGCGCACAAATCGACAAGACCACCTCCGACTACGACCGTGAGAAGCTGCAGGAGCGTTTGGCCAAGCTGGTTGGCGGCGTTGCAGTGATCAAGGTGGGTGCGGCAACCGAGACCGAGATGAAGGAAAAGAAGGCTCGTGTTGAGGATGCGATGCATGCGACTCGCGCGGCTGTTGAAGAAGGAATCGTACCGGGCGGCGGTGTGGCGTTTGTTCGCTGCGCGTCTGCGGTTGAGGCGGTGATCAAGAGCCTCGATGGCGATGAGAAGATTGGTGCATCAATCATTCGTCGCGCGATCGAGGAACCGCTGCGCATGATCGTCTCGAACGCCGGCGAAGAGGGTGCGGTTGTGATCGGCAAGATCCACGAATCGAAGGAGGCCAACTACGGCTACAACGCCGCAACAAACACCTACGAGGACCTGGTGAAGGCCGGTGTCATTGACCCGACGAAGGTTACGCGGACTGCCCTGCAGAACGCGGCTTCGATCGCCGGATTGATGCTGACCACCGAAGCGATGATCTCCGACATTCCCGAGAAGAAGGAGAATGCGGGTGGTGGACACGGCGGACATGGCGGCGGCGGTATGGACGGCATGTACTAAGAGCCTGGTTTACAGGAAAAAAACGGAGCCCTGGAGAGAGCTGATTCTCTCCGGGGCTTTTGCCGTTTTGCGGGCGTTTTTGAAGGGTGTTTTGGAAAAAGCGGGTGTTTCTGGATGGTATTTTGTGGTGAAGTTGTGGTGATATGCGTGGTAAAGCGTGGTGAATTGATGGTCATTTTTCGGGGGCGAAAAACACGCCACGGGTTTTGAACTTTCTTGTGGAAAACGCAAAAAAGTTGGGACGCGCGGCTCGACCTCTGTGCCGCGCGGCGATGGACGCCGATGAAATCGGTTTAGGATGGCTTGAACTGGGAGGCGACGCGAATGGGGATTTCGAGGAGGGAGTTTTCCAGGCGGGAGTTTTCAAAGTTGGGGGCGATGGGGCTGGCGGCGCGGATACTGCCGGATGGATTCACTGAGACTCAGGGTGAGACGCGGAAGGTGGGGTACTGCGTCATCGGGTTGGGGCGGATTGCAGATCACTTTATGCGCGGGGTGCAGCCAAGTTCGACCTCGCAGATCACCGGGTTGGTGAGCGGGCATCGCGATAAGGCGGAGCGGATTGCGGCCCAGTACGGAGTGCCGAAGAGCTCGATCTACAACTACGAAGACATGGACAAGATGCGCGACAACAAGGCGATCGATGCGGTGTATGTCGCGCTGCCGAATAGTATGCACGCTGAGTATACGATCCGGTCGGCGAAGGCCGGCAAGCACGTGTTGTGCGAGAAGCCGATGTCGACCAGCGTAAGCGATGCCGAGGCGATGGTTGCCGCGTGCAAGGCGATGAATGTGAAGCTGATGATCGCTTACCGGCTGCACTACGAGCCGACGACGCTGCGCACGATCAAACTGATTCGCGATGGTGCGATTGGCACGGTGCAGTCGATCATCAGCGCCAATGGCTTCAATATTGCAGCGGGCGAATGGCGCACGACGAAGGCGCTCGGCGGCGGCGGCCCGCTGATGGATGTTGGGATCTACTCGCTGAACGCAGCGCGGTATCTGACCGGAGAGGAACCGGCGGGTTTTACAGCGTGTGTCTCGACGATCGATCATGACGGGCGCTTTGACACAGTGGAAGAAAACACGGCGTGGACGATGAAATTCCCGTCGGGCGTGCTGGCAAGCTGCAACACGACCTATGGCGCGAGCATGCCGGGCTTCTATCGCGTTTACGGGTCGAAGGGGTGGCTGGAGGTGGGGACTTTTGGCTACGAGGGTCTGCGGCTGCGAGCCAGCTATTCGACCGGGGGGAAGGGTGCGCCGAATACCGTGATCGACGACGTGAATCCGGAGAAGGATCCGATGCAGTTTACGCGGCAGGCGGATCATTTTTCGGAGTGCATTTTGAAGAATCAGACGCCAAACACACCCGGCGAGGAGGGTCTGCGGGATATGGAGTATATCCAGGCGATCTATCGGGCGGCTGGCGTGAGTTTCTAAATGGCGCCGGTGTCCGTCCGGATTCGGACACGGATTGCTGGAAACGAACAGTTGCACTCCGCATAAGAACTAGAATCCGTTGTAACTACTGCATAGGGGCCGCTTAGTGTGTTTCGGTTTGGCCGCTAACCTGCACTACTCCCGTTCGAGGAGACTACCCATGCTGACGCTGACACGAAGGCTGCTGGAAGAATTGTTGCAGGATCTGCGTTATACCTTCCGGCAGTTGGGCCATTCTCCGCTAGCCGCTGCGACGATCATTGCCACGTTCGCGGTGGGGATTGCGGCGAATACTGCGGTTTTCAGCGTGATGGATGCAATCGTGCTGAGACCGCTTGCGGTTCCGGACCTGAACCGGGTTGTCACCGTGGCGGAGCATCGGGGGGCGAGCGAGAATCGCGTCGTCAGTTTTGCGGATTATGAGGACTACAGGCAACAGAGCCGCTCGTTTTCAGAGCTCGCGGCGCGGACGCAGTCGGAGATGACGCTTACGCTGGGTGGACAGTCGGAACATGTCGGTGCGGCGCACGCGACGAGGAATCTGTTTGAGCTCTTTCGCATACAGCCGCTGATGGGGCGTGTGTTTGCAGCCGGTGAAGATGAGCCGGGCCGCGATGCAGAGGCTGTGCTGACTCATGCCTTCTGGCAGACACATTTCGGCGGCAGGCAGGACGTGCTGGGTCAGCCGGTGGTGCTGGACGGAAGAACCTACACGGTGGTGGGGGTTATGCCGCAGAGCTTCGATCATGTTGAATTTACTTCTCTGTGGCTTCCGCTTGCGCTGACACCTGAGGAGAGGAACGATCGCACGGCGCGAAGTATCGTGATGACGGGCAGGCTGGCACCCGGCGCAACGGTAGCGTCGGCAGGGCAAGAGCTGAATGTGATCGCTAAAGGTATCGAGCGCCGCTTTCCCGGCAGCAATGAGGGTTGGGGGATCAGGATCAAGCCGCTGGTGGAGTCGATCAATGGGGACCTGACGGCGACGTTTACGCGGATCATTCTGGCAGGCACGTTGCTTCTGATGCTGATTGTGTGCGCGAACATCTCGAACCTGCAGTTTGCACGAACGATCCGTCGTGCTCCGGAGATGGCGATGCGGTGTGCGCTGGGATCTTCGCGGGGCAGGATCATGCGGCAACTGCTTGTGGAGTCGCTGGTGCAGAGCCTGCTCGGCGTGGTTGCGGGACTGGCGCTGGCGAAGGTAGCGCTGCACTACATCGTCGTGTCGATGCCGCAGGAGGTGAGCCGTTTTCTGGCGGGCTGGACCACGGTGAGCCTGAGTGGGCGAACGCTCGCGTACTCGGTTGGGGTAGCTGTTGCAGCGGGGCTTATTGCGGGCGTCGCGCCTGCGGTCGCGGGCATGAAGGTGAACCTGCTGGAGCAGTTGAAGAGCGGAAGCCGCAGTGTAAGCGCTTCGGCGCGATCGCACCGGCTGCGGAATATCTTTGCCGGCGTACAGATTACGCTGGCCACGGCGCTGATCGCAGCTGCAGCACTGATTACTGCAAGCGTATACAGCATGCTGCATGCCAGCGCGAGATTTACTCCACGCGAGGTGTTGACGTTGAACGCTTATCTGCCGACGGCGCAGTACACGACGCCAGTGCGGCAGGCTGCGTTTCTGCACGACAGTCTGGATGCGCTGAGCGGACTGCATGGTGTTCGTAGCGCGGAGTTCTCGACGGCACTCCCATATAACAATACGGGCGTGTGGTGGCAGGAGCTGGGCATTGTGGGTGATCCTGCGCTGCCGGGTGAGGCGCGAACGACGCAGCGCTTGACCGTGAGCCCAGGTTTTTTGAGCAGCTTTGGGATTTCGTTGTTGCGGGGACGGCTTCTGTCGGCGAGCGACGGTATGGATTCGCCCAAGGTGGCGTTGATCAGCGAACGGCTGGCTCGCCGCTACTTTGGGGACAAGGATCCGATTGGCGAGCATCTGGTGCTGGGCAAGGATAGAGATGCGACGGGACCGGTGACGATTGTGGGGGTGGTGGATGACGTGATTTACACCTGGGTGGATCAGACTCCGCAGCCGGCGGTCTATCTTTCGACGACTCAGTTCCCTGCTTCTTCGGGAACCTATGTTGTGCGCACGGATGGAGACCCGCAGGCGCTGGCGGGGCCGGTGCGAAAGGTTTTCGCGGGGCTCGACAGGACGGTCCCGTTGAACGATATACAGACCTACGACCACTTTCTGCATGCGTCTCTGATCGGGCTTGGATATGCCGCGTCGATGCTCGGGGGAGATGCGGGGATTGCGCTGTTTCTATGCGCGCTGGGGATCTTTGGCGTGATGGCAAACCTGGTGGCGGAACGGACCCATGAGATTGGGATACGGTTTGCGATGGGAGCGGATCGAGCTGCGATCACGCAGTTGATGCTTCGGCGCAGCCTGAAGATTACGTTGTGGGGGCTGGCTGCGGGGGTGGTGCTGGCGCTGGAGGTGAGCCGTGTTCTGGCGAATCTCCTGGAGGGCATTCGGTCGGTTCGATCTTTGCTTCTGATTGGCGTGATGTTGACGGTGGCGCTGATCAGCTTGTTGGCCGGGTATATTCCTGCGCGAAGGGCCGCGGAGGTTGATCCGACGCTTGCGCTCCATGCGGAGTGAGGATTCAGGGTTGGCTCGAGTGAGCGGCCCGCACGGATATCTCCTGCAGCATGCCGTGGGGAATGCTGCAGGATGGATTATGGTGCATCGCTATTGCGAGAGAACGATGGTTCCGGGGCGAACCGCGTTAGGGGCGTTGACTTTGGTTTTGTCGAGGTTGGTAGAGAGTTTGAGCGAGACCATCTTCTTGTTGCCCTCAACGGGGAAGGTGGCGACGTAGGTCTCGCTGATGGCGGTCTGGAAATTCTTCAAGAAGGGCGCCAGAGAGACGGGGTTGCCGGTGCCCTGATAGTAGCTTGTGCCGCCAGTTCCCTGTGCGACCTGGTTGAGGTAGCTCTGGCCGCTGAAGCTGCCGCGAGCGCGGCCGAAGCCTGCGTCAGTGTAGTAGATGGAATAGACGGCTACGCCGGCACGCTGAGCGTCGGTCACGGCCGCGCTGACGTATGGGCTGTCCTGGTTGGTGATGCTGGTGCTGCCGTTGTAGGGATCGACACCGTTGGTGATCATGAGGACGAAGCGAGCCTTATGGGTAGGGCGGGCGGCGACGGCCTGACTTTCGGCGTTGGCGGGCCAGTTCTTCACGAAGTCAGAGAGACAGAAGTAGGGGCTGGCGCTGGCGCCTCGCAGTCCCATGGGCAGACGAAGGGTCTTGCCGATGGCGGCATGGTCGGTGCTGAAGGCTGTGACGTCGCTGGCAGGGACGACGCGGCCGTTCTGCATGTAGCCGACGAAGACTTCGGTGCCCTGAGGCAGGTTGTTGAGGAAGGCGCGAATATTATTCATCTCGCCGCCGATGCTGGTACGGAGGCCGTCGTCGATGAGGATGGCCACCTGGGCGCCGTTGGGCGGAACGGGAGCGAGATTGAGGAGGTTGGTTGCGCGGTTGTCGACCTTGACGGTGACGTTGGTCGCGCTAACCGTTTCGGGAGTTTTGGCGCTGAAGAGAACGAGCGCCTGAGTAGGAGCAGAGCCTTCCTGTTGCGCAAAGGCAGTGAGGCCGGGGAGGGCTAAAGCGAAGAGTGTAAGTGAGAGGATCCGTTTGTTCATTTCGTTACCTTCCTTCTCTTGTTAGACGTGAAAGCGCGTCCCGCGCTTCAATAAAAAGGACGCAAGTTACAGAAAAAAAAGAGATTCTGGGGGAATTGGAGAATATCTATTGTTTAAACACGGGTTTCCGGATTTTGATGCGGCGGTCAGTTGCCGCCGATGCGAATCTTCATGCCGGCGCGGAAGGTAAACGGCAGGCCGGGATAGCCGATGGGGCCGATGTGCTGCTGGCTGAGGAGGTTGTCGAGCTGAGTGAAGATGGTGATGTATTTGTTGGCGGTGTAGGTGCCGTTGATGTCGAGCTTGAAGTAGCCGAAGTCGAGGTCGCGGTTGGGCAGGAGGAGGGTGTTTCCGCCGTTGCGATCGTTGTTGAGCTGAAAGGTGGAGTCGTCGCTGGTGCTGCTGACAGCGCCTTTGATTGCGGTGGAGAATTTTTCGATGGTGTACTGGGCGGAGAAGAAGCCGACGTTGGGTGGGCGGCGGAAGGGACGGCTGCCGACGAGGGGCGAGAGGGCTCCGATAGAGATGCCGGGGAGGTTTGGGTTGGTGGCGGGAGTGACGGTGTCACTCGAGAAGGACTGCTCGACGAGAGAGTCGAGATAGGTGTAGCCGCCGCGGAGGAAGAGATGGCTGAGTGCCTGGTAGTCGAGTTCAGCCTCGATGCCTCGCGCGAGGTAGGTGAGCGAGTTAAGCGATGCGGGGGGAAGCTGGTCGGCGATCGATGCGGGAATGTCGAAGTAGAATTCGAGTCCGCGGGCGCCGATGAATTCTAGCTGGTGGTCGAACTGGTTGTGGAAGTAGTTGGCTTTGAGGATGAGCTTCTGGTTGAGGATGTTCTGGTCGATGCCGACGGAGTAGGTGCGCGAGCGTTCGGAGGTGATGGGGGCGACGTTGTAGGTGGCGTTGCCGGTTTGCTGGAGGAGGGTGTAAAGGCTGGTGAGTTGGGCGATGAGCGAGGGCTCCTGCACGCCGGTGGCGAGGTTGGCGTGGAGGACCGTGCCGTGAAAGGGCTGTGCGCTGGGGCGGAAGGCGTCGTAGGTGAGGCCGAGGCGCGGTGTTCCGGTGATGCCGAAGAGATGGTTGTTGATGATGGCTCCGCCGAAGGAGTAGAAGAGGCGCTGCTGAATGTCGCCCTGGATCTGGAGGGTGTAGAGGTAGTTGGTGCGCTTGATGATCTGGTTCTGCTGGGTGGCGGGATTGAGGAGGCGGCCGCGCTCGTTTTCGTAGTGGAAGCTGAAGAGAGCGGCGATGCGCCAGGGAAATCTGTAGTCGGATTGGTAGTAGAGTTCGTCGCGGTTGGAGACGGAGTCGTAGGCGGGGAGGATGAAGGCGGCCTGGCCTGTGGCGGTGTAGCCGTTGCCTCCGCGCAGGGTGACGACGTTGCCGTAGTAGGTGGTTTGGGGAACGCCGTCGACGATGGTGGTGACGGGCTGGCCGGTGGGAGTGAACTGCTGAAGCTGCTCGCGCTGGCGGGAGATACCGTAGCGGGCGAGGTTGTGCCAGTTCCCTCCTAAGGTGTTTTCGATGGCGAGGCCGGAGTAGATGTCCTGGTTGGCTTGCTTGCCGGAGGAGGAGATGCCGTAGATATCGTGCGCACTGGGTAGGCCGACGGCGGAGGTGGTATTCCGGAGGGTGAAGCGGGCGACGGTGTTGGTGAAGATGGCGTAGCCGATATTCGCGATGCTGTTGATGGTGTGGTACTCGTCGAGCGGGAGGGCGTTGGAGGTGTTGAAGCGACTGAAGCCGCCGAGAAAGTCGAGTTTGCCGTAGACGCCGGAGACGATGCCTTCGTTGCGATAGGTGTAGAAGTTGCCGGCGTCGCCGGCGTAGTTGAGGACGGGGCGGGGATTGGTGCCGTGGGTGGTGGAGAGGTTGAGGATGCCTGCTTCGGCTCCGGTGCCCTGGAGAGCGCTGTTGGCGCCACGGTAGAGCTCTGGGCCGGTGAGGGCGATGGTGGAGACGGGGCTTAAATCGAAGTAGCCGCCGATGTTGTTGGAGGGGACGCCGTCGGTGAGGACTTTGTTGGCGTCGGGGCTTCCGCCGCGAATGTAGAGAGTGGCGGGGCCGCCGGCCTGGCCGGTTTGCACGAGGAAGGTGCCGAGAGATTGGCGGAGGTCGTTGACGATGCCGATTTGAGTGGTAAGCGCCGTCTGTGGGATGAGGGCGACGGCAGAGGAGACCTGCTGAATGGGCGTGGGGATGCCGCTGGAGGTGACGACAAGCTGAGAGTTGACGGTGGTGTACTGCATGACGACGTTGCGGGTGACGACGCCGGTGGTGCCGCCGTAGAAGTCTTCTCCGATGTTTGGGGTGTACGGGGCGGCGGTGGTGAGGAGAAGAAAGTGGCCAGCGGCGGAGCTGCGGATCTCGTAAGAGCCATCCATCTGCGTGATGCCGAAGGCTATGATCTGCTGGCCCTGGACTAGTTGGACGCGGACGTTGCCGAGGGGAAGGCTAAAGGGAGTGAGGACTTTGCCGCGGACGATGACGGCTTGCGCGTATGAGGGTAAGAGGGCCAAGGCGACGAGGATTGCCAGGGAAAGCGTCGCTTTGCGGTGGTGCGGGAGATGCATGAGTTTGATTGTAAGGGGATGGGGTTTTGAGCGAGAGAGCGAAGGCCCGGGGCTGAAGCCCGAAGTACAGAGGTGCGGCTTTTCGCAGGGCTAAAGCCCTGCGCTAATCCCAAATGCAAAAGCAACCGCAGATCCCCTTCGGGGATGACAAGGTTTTGAACGTGGATAGAGAATGCTTCGCTGAACTAAATGCTCCGCCGAACTAAGGGATGAGGAGGAGTTTGCCGGTGGTTTTGCGGGATTCGAGGTCGCGGTGGGCGTGGGCGGCGTCAGTGAGGGGGTAGATGTGTTCGAGGCGGAGCTTGAGGGTGCCGTTGGCGACGCCGCCGAGGACGTATTTGGCGCGGGCTTCAAGATCGGTGCGTGTGGCGACGTAGTCTTTCATGGTAGGGCGCGTGACGTAGAGGGAGCCCATGGTGGAGAGGCGGATGAGGTCGAAGGGTGGGACGGGCCCGCTGGCTCCGCCGAAGAGGACCATGAGTCCGCGCGGACGCAGGCATTGGAGGGATTGCTCGAAAGTGGTCTTGCCGACTGAGTCGTAGACCACGGGAAGGCCACGGCCGGAGGTGAGCTCTTTGACTCTCACGGCGAAGTCTTCGCGAGTATAGAAGATGACTTCGTCTGCACCGGCGGCTCGGGCGAGGTCGGCTTTTTCTTCGGTGGAGACGGTGGTGATGACGCGAGCTCCGAGGGCCTTGGCCATCTGGATGAAGAGAAGGCCGGTGCCACCGGCGCCGGCGTGGATGAGGACTTCATCGCCGCGCTGAATTGCGTAGGTGGAGTGGGTGAGGTAGTGCGCGGTCATACCCTGAGTGAGCGAGGCGGCGGCCTGTTGTGAGGTGACGCCGTCAGGAATGGAGACGAGGCGCGCAACGGGAGCGACGGCGAGTTGGGCGTAGGTGCCTGGGACTCCGCACCAGGCGACGTGATCGCCGGGCTTGAACGTGGTGACGTCAGGGGCGACAGCGACGATGGTGCCGGCGGCTTCCTGCCCGAGGGTCAAGGGGAGCTTTGCAGGATAGCGGCCTTCGCGGAAGTAGGTGTCGATGAAGTTGACGCCTGAAGCTTCGATGCGGATGAGGGCTTCACCGGGGCCAGGGGTTGGGGTGGGAAGGTCGCGGAGAGCGAGGACGTCGGCGGAGCCGGTGGTGAGGATCTGGATAGCTTGCATGGTTGTCAGGGTACAACAACCGTTGATGTCTTTGGATCAAGAGGCGTGCCCCGCCCGAAGAAACGCGATGTGACCCTCGACTTCCTTCAGGGTGAAGTGCTAAGCGAGCACTCCCTCAAGAGCTGAAGGGGCTTCTATCTCTATTTTTTGTGCGGGATTTTCGTCGCATTTATGCAGCAGGAACGCTACGTTGAGATCTTCGCGCGGCTCGATCCCATCGGAGATAAATCTAGGATATGGACGAAGCCATCCGCATGCGCTACATCCGTATCCACTAAATCCCCGTGCTTTCCGTCTGATCAAATTTCGTTTTGACATTTTTTTCGACATATCTGAAGGTTCACTCCTGACGTGCAAACCTGGGAAACTACAGGAAGGAATATCCTGAGCCCTGAGGGACGGCCTGTTCGTCTAAACTTTAGATATCAAATCTCAGGAATCGGATTCATGTCTCGAATTTTGAGATGATTGATAGAGATATAAAGGAGCTTCTATGTCCCGTCAGGATTTGCCGATCGCGATTTATTATGAGCAGCCAAACTGGTTCAAACCGTTGTTTGCCGAACTTGACCGGCGGGGGACGAACTATGTGAAGCTCAACGCGGTGGAGCACAGCTATGGGCCGGGGGATAAGCCGGAGGAGAAGTATGCTCTGGTGCTGAACAAGATGAGCCCTTCGGCCTGGAATCGCGGCCATGGGGATCAGATCTTTTACACGCTGGGTTTCCTGGAGCACCTGGAGAGCCGCGGCGTTCGTGTGGTGAATGGGGTAAAGGCGTACCGGAGCGAGCTGTCGAAGGCGACGCAGTTGTCGATGCTGGAGGCGCTGGGGCTGGGATATCCGAAGGCGCGGGTGATTCATCGGGCATCGCAGGCGAGTGCGGCGGCGGAGGGTTTGCGCTTCCCTGTTGTGGTGAAGCCGAATATTGGCGGGAGCGGCGCGGGTGTGGTGAAGTTCAACACGACCGAGCATCTGGCGGAGGCTTCAGCGACTGAAAGCGGTCTGATGCTGGGGATGGATTCGACGGGGCTGGTGCAGGAGTTTGTGCCGGCTCGGGACTCGTACATCGTTCGGGTTGAGGTGCTGGACGGAAGGTATTTGTACGCGATTAAGATACATATTACGGGCGAGACGTTTGACCTTTGCCCGGCCGATATCTGCAAGACGCCGCTGGGCGTGGAGTTGAACCGCGCGGCTTGCCCGGTCGATGCCCCGAAGACGGGGCTGACGGTGGAGGCGTTCGATACTCCGCCGGAGGTGATCGAAGAGGTGGAGCGGTTGATGGCGGCGGCCGGGAATTGAGCTGGGCGGCGTGGAGTTTATGGTGGATGATCGCGATGGCCGGCGAAATTACTACGACATCAATGCGCTGTCGAACTTTGTTGCGGATGGACAGAAGGTTGTGGGGTTCGATCCGTTTGCGAGGCTGGCGGACTGGCTGGAGGCTGAGGCGAGGATTGTGAATGATCGCCGGGCTGGAGTGCCGGAGTTGGCGGGAGCGGGGCGGTAATGCAAAAAGCAAAGACGGGTATGCGATACGGATTCTGGTTGCCGGTGTTCGGAGGATGGCTGCGCAATGTGGATGACGAGCACATGGAGGCGAGTTGGGAGTATGTTCGCGACCTGACGCGGCGTGCGGAGAAGATCGGGTACGATCTGACGCTGATTGCGGAGTTGAACCTGAACGATATCAAGGGTGTCGAGGCGCCATCACTCGATGCGTGGTCGACTACGGCGGCGCTGGCTGCGGTGACGGAGCGGCTGGAGTTGATGGTGGCGGTGCGGCCTACGTTTCACAATCCGGCGTTGCTGGCAAAGCAGGCGGCGAGTATTGACTGCATGTCGCACGGGCGGCTGACGCTGAATGTGGTTTCCAGCTGGTGGAAGGATGAGGCTACGAAGTATGGCGTCCACTTCGACGAGCATGATGATCGCTATGCGCGGACTTCGGAGTGGCTGGACGTTGTCGATGGATGCTGGAAGCAGCAGGGGTTCTCGTTTAAGGGTAACTACTACGATGTGCGCGAGAATGTGCTTTCGCCGAAGCCGGTGAGCAAGCCGAGGCCGACCCTGTATGCGGGTGGGGAGTCGGAGACGGCCAAGAACCTGATTGCGGCGAAGTGCGACGCCTACCTGATGCATGGCGACGCGCCGGAGGCTGTGGGCGCGAAGATTGCCGATATGCGGGCGCGACGGGAGAAGCTTGGGCTGGGTCCGATGACGTTTGGCGTGGCGGGGTATGCGATTGTGCGGGACTCTGAGGCAGAAGCGCTGCGCGAGGTGGAACGAATTACGGATGTGAAGCAGTCGGCGCGCGGGTATGCGAACTATGAGCAGTGGGTGACGGGTTCGCAGCTGGAGACGAAGATTTCGCTGAAGGACTACTCCGTGTCGAACCGCGGGCTCAGGAGCGGGTTTGTGGGGACGCCGGAGCAGGTGGCGGAGCGGATGGAGGAGTTCACCGCAGTGGGGGTGGACCTGGTGCTGCTGCAGTCGAGTCCGCAAGCGGAGGAGATGGAGCGGTTTGGGGCGCAGGTGATCCGGAGCGGGGCTGCGGTTTAGGCGTTCGGGGGAGATCTCGCCAGCCGTCGGGGACTGCTTCTAATTGGGTATAGAGTGGCGGATGATTTACCTGTTCGAGCGGTGACGCCGGATGGTAGTCTTATGCAGCTTTATTGGAATCTCTTTGCGTGACGTCAAATCTGCCACGTCGGTGAGGAAGCTTGAGCGTGTGTAGTCGGGTCTGGCAAGCGGGTACTATGAGTCGCGGGGTGGCTGCGGCGAGCGTGTTGATTCTTGTTGCCGGATGCCATGGCGGACGGCAGAAGGACGGCACGACACTTCTGGGACGAATCTCCAATGCCCGGCACGCGAGAACAGTGGAGGGTCCTGGGGAGCTTGCGGAGAAGGAGCTTGTGGAGAAGGGACTGGCGGAGATTGTTACGGAGTGCGAGAAGCAGTCCTATGAGACGGCCCGGAAGGGGTTGATTGTAAGCGAGACGGGACTCCATGAAGATGTGTTCTCGCTCCGGGATCGCGTGTCGTATGCCGGACTCTCCTATCGACTGGATGAGGCGTTAAGGCTGGAGGCGCTGCTGCATGCAGAGGCCAGTGCGGCGGGACATCTGCGTGAACAGGCACGTTGTATCGAAGAGTTTGCTGCGCATTTTGTGACGCTGAGCGATCCGCTGGTCGAGGCGGATAAGAGACAGAAGGAGTTGGATGCGTCGGCGTTCCGGGATTCGACGAAAGAGGCGGATGCCCAGGCATACAAGAAGCTGCGTGAGGCTGAAAGGGTAGCTGTACCACAGTCGCAGGAGCCAGAGCTTCTGCCGAAAGACTACTGAAGCAGGCTCTCTTCCGAGCGCAGACGGAGAATGCGATCGACCGCGTAGGGTGCTCGGTGCGATGCGTTGTAGAAGTGCCGCACCTGAAGCTCGCCGAGCAGACCGATTCCCATCATCTGAATTCCAGCAAGAATGAGGACCCCGGCGATGGCGAAGATGGGACCGTGAACCTCCATGATGTGCTGGCCGGTGACGAGCTTCAGAACCAGGAGCCACATTGCCATGCCTGTGCCGGCCAACATGCCGAGTGCGCCAACAGTGCCGAAGAAGTGCAGCGGGCGGGTCATGTAGCGGAGCAGGAAGCGGATGGTAAGCAGATCGAAGAAGACGCGGAAGGTGCGGGAGATGCCGTAGTGGGACTTCCCTGCCGTGCGCGCGGGATTGGAGATGGGGACTTCGCAGATGCTGGCGCCGTACCAGGAGGCGAGGGCGGGGATGAAACGATGCATCTCACCGTAAAGGGGAATGTTCTGGATGACCTCGCGGCGGTAGGCTTTGAAAGTAGTGCCGAAGTCGTGGATGTCGACATCGCTGAGGACCGCCATGAGCTGATTGGCGATGCGGGAGGGGAGACGACGAAGAAGAAAGTTGTCGCCGCGATGTTCGCGCCAGCCGCTGACGACGTCGTAGCCCTCTTCGAGCTTGGCAAGGAAGTTCGGGAATTTCGCCGGGATCATGCTGCAAATCGCCGTCCATGGCGAGGATGAAGTCGCCCTGGGCGTGATCGAAGCCAGCGGCCAGAGCGGAGGTCTGACCGAAGTTGCGGCGGAGTTTGATGACGAGGACGCGGCTGTCGACAGCAGCGATCTCTTCAAGGAGGCGGTAGGTGCGGTCGCGGGAGCCGTCGTCAACAAAGACGAGCTCGAAGGTTTCGCCAACCTGCTCCATAACGGCCTTGAGACGGTCGTAGAGCGTAGTGACGCTCTCCTCTTCGTTATGGAAAGGAACTACGATGGAATACTTTGGCACAGTTAGATGATACTCCTGCTGGATGGCTTTCCGGACTGAGGAAAGTTGAAGATGTAGACGTTCTGGGCGAGGTGGAAGTTTGATTGCTGCGGCGAGGAGGGGACGCCAGTGACGAGTTAGTAACGGTGGGTTCCTCCTTTTTATCGCCGAAATTGCCCGGCTGGGGCGATGATAAAGAGATAAATGCGACGGCTGGTAAGGTAGTTGTTTATGATGTAGTTCCGGGAGCAAGTGCACCGTTGCTGAGTCATACGGCCCGGGCGGCAAGGAAACGCAGAAAGGAATCATGGGACGACGCGTGCTGGTTATCGTGATGGTGCTGGTGGTGGCGCTGTTCGTCTACCTCGGCTACAACTCCTATGACGCCAAACGCGCCGGGCTGACCGGAGATGTGTTCCCTCACGATTCCTCAATGTCAAAGAGCAGGCTGGCTGACGGCCCGCAAACGAGCGCTCCTTCGACTGGGCAGACAGTAGTGTATCCGGCTCCTGCAGTGCAAACTGTACCAGTAACGCCGGAGACGACGCAGTCGCAGAACGACGCGCCGATTCCGCAGGGTCAGGCGACGCAGGATGGAACGTCTGCGGGGGATTCGATCAGCCCGAATCCGCCGAATGGGATGGTGTTTGCCGGGAAGGGCAAGTATCAGCTGTACCGGCAGGGAAACCTGACGTGGCGGTTGAATACAGAGACTGGGCAGACCTGCATTATTTTTGCAACGGATGAAGAGTGGAAGAAGCCGAAGGTGTCTCGCGCTGGGTGTGGGAGCCGCTAGATTGAGTCGAGTGGCAGCTAAAAGCGCAGGGTCAGCACGTAGTTCATTATTACTGGTTTGCCGAAATAAGAACCGGGAACGAACTCAGCTTGCTGTGCTGCTGCTGTTGCGGCATCGACCAATACCTCGTCCCCTAATTCGGCTCTGATGTCTCCCGGTTTGCCGGTCTCAAGAACATCTACGATAAGCCGGACCTGACCATGAGTTCCATGACAGGGCTTCCCTGCCCCGCAATCGGGTGCAGGCAGCTTGATCAATCTTGGAGGCGTAACGGGGGGCTTTCCTTGAGCGCAAAGGGGTGCGAGAGGCGCTATAAGAGATAGCACGAGGGCTGCACTGGTCCTGCGCATGGCTCATGGTCTCATGAGTCAGGCTAAATGAACCATGAATTTTTATCGGGTTAAAGGGTATTTGTGGCTGATAAAAGTAAAATGGCCACCCAAACAACCCTTTTAGTCGGTGGTCGCAACTGCCTTTTTTGGGGCGAGGTAAAAAGGGGTTTGGAATGAGTCGTATCTCGAATGAAACGGGGCTGATTTCTCCGTATTTGGCGTGATATCGTTTTGTCCTCCCCCGAAAGCAGAGATCAGATATGGGCGCTGCGGCAGCGAGAACGGTCCCGATCAAGGAACATGCGTCGTCGCGCGTGAGCCCTATCGAACTTTCGGTTATTGGAATATTCGTTCTTATCTCTTCGTTCGCGGTGTTGTATCTCTGCTTCCAGCAAGTAACCGGGGTCGGTCTCGCAAGCCGCGATTACATCGCCTACTGGGCAACAGGGAGACAACTGATTCATCATGGAGATCCCTATGATGCAGCTGCGATCATTTCGATCGAGGAGACTGGCGGATACTTGGCCACGAACAGGCCGCTACTGATGCGGAATCCGCCAACGGCGCTTTTTGTGACACTTCCACTGGGATTTTTTGGTGCGCGATTCGGGTCGCTGCTTTGGTTGTTCATTCTCCTTGGCTGCCTCACAATCACCGTTCGCCTGCTTTGGATTCTGCATAAAAGACCACGCAATCAGATTCACCTTCTGGCATTCTCCTTCGCCCCCATCCTGGCGTGCCTCCTGACCGGCCAAACCAGCCTCTTCGCCTTGCTGGGCCTAACACTCTTTCTTTACCTTCATCACGACAGACCTGCGATTGCGGGCGCATCGCTTGCTCTGTGTGCAGTGAAACCGCATCTATTTCTCGCGTTCGTGGCGGGACTGCTCGTCATGGTCGTCTTTCGAAGATCCTATCGAGTGCTCGCCGGGGCGGTCACTTCGCTGACTGCTTGCGTGGCAATGGCCCTCTATTTTGATCATTCCGTCTTGTCACATTACGCACGGATGTTGCGTACCGACGCGATCGGGCACGAGTTTATTCCGACGGTTGGCGTGTTACTTCGATTGGTAATCGATCGCAATGCGTTTTCGCTGCAATTCCTGCCGGCAATCGCCGGGTGCGTATGGGCCGTGTGGTTTGCCTGGATTCACAGGAACGACTGGGAGTGGTCGAAACACGGATCAATCCTGGTCCTGGTATCCTCGCTGGTCGCGCCTTACTCATGGTTTACCGATCAGGTTATCGTCTGGCCTGCTCTTCTGTACGGTTTCTATATGGCATCGAGAGGGTACCGGATAACACTGCTCGCGGTGATGGCAGCAGCTACGGCGCAAACGGTTGCCGGGTTGTCCTTGCACTCCGCGCTCTTTATTTGGCCTGGTATTGCGTGGCTTACCTGGTATTTGTTTGCTACGAAGATGAGCGGTCCGGTTCCACTTCAGGAGCGGAAGGCCCCTCAGCGAATCGCCCTGGCATCTGAACTCAGCGCTACTCGCAAGTTCGTCGCTTAGCCCAATTGTTCAGAGGCGGCGCGTGCAGCAGAGGCAGAAATGACCCAGATTCATAGGGAAACACGCCAATAGACTTTAGTCTGTCCAGCGGACAAGTTGGCATTGATTCTAAACGGGGTTTGGTGGGCAGTGAGGGACTCGAACCCCCGACATCCTGCTTGTAAGGCAGGCGCTCTAACCAACTGAGCTAACCGCCCGTTCCATTTTTAGTGGGCCACAGTCAGTGTATGGGACTGATGCGCAAGACGCAATGTGTCGGCGAGGCCGCAGGAAGAGCAGCGGCAAGGGGAGACTGCGGCTCGAATAGAAACTGTGATACCCCTAGGGGGTATTTTGCATCCAATCCATCAGAGAGGAGAAAAAGATGCAAGATAAGCTCACGTTGTCGATTGAAGGAATGCACTGCGGCGCCTGCGTTCGCAGGGTGACCACAGCGCTCGAGGGAGTTAAGGGAGTTGAACTCGGGTCGGTCGAAATAGGATCGGCAAAGTTGAAATTCGATCCGGACCAGGCAAGTGCGAAGGAGATAGCGGCTGCCGTTGATCGCATCGGTTTCACTGCGCAGACTAAGGAGTCCTGAGATGGCAATGACTCGTACATTGAAGATTGAGGATGTGGGGGAGAACACAGCAGAGTCTTCCGTCTCGCCGGAGCGTGTGACGATTCCGGTAACGGGCATGACTTGCGCCGCGTGCCAGTCCTTCATTCAGCGAACGTTGACAAGCCAGATGGGAGTTCAGGATGCTGAGGTTAATTTGATGATGCACAATGCGACGGTGACGTTCGATCCGGGCGTGACCTCTGTCGCAACGCTGGTGAATTCGATCAAAGGTACTGGATACGGCGCTGAGATTCCTGTTCAGAACAAGTCGGTTCTTGCGGAACAGGAGGAGCTTGATGCAGAGCAACTGCGTGAGTACAAGCAGTTGCGATTGAAGGCTGCAGTGAGCCTGGTTGCAGGATTGTTTGCCATGTTGCTGTCCATGCCGCTGATGAGCATGGGCAGCGCAGGCGGAATGGAGCGGATGAAGGATCCGCTGATGAGCTGGAATATGCGCGTGCTGGATCCAGTGCTGCGCAGAGTGCTGCCGGGGATGTATGAGGTGAGTGACAACGCCATTCGTTGGTTCCTGTTCCTCGTCGCGGCGTTTATTCTCGGCTGGGCTGGGCGGCGGTTTTTCACGAAGGCATGGTCGGCGCTGTTACATAAGACTGCGGACATGAATTCACTGGTTGCGCTAGGCACCGGGACTGCGTTTCTTTACTCAACGGCAAGCACGATCGCGCCTGGATTCTTCATTGCTCATGGCATCGCACCGGACGTCTACTTTGAAGCTGCGATTCTGATCATCGGATTAGTGCTGACTGGCAATGCACTGGAGAGCAGAGCGAAGGGACAGACGGCGAGCGCTTTGCGCAAGCTGGTACAACTGCAGCCAAAGACGGCAACCATTCTGCGTGGTGGCGTCGAGCACGACCTGCCGGTCGAGTCGATTCGGGAGGGAGACATCGTTCTGGTGCGGCCGGGCGAGCGCATTCCTACTGATGGCAGAGTGATCTCGGGAAAGAGCAGCGTGGACGAATCCATGCTCACGGGAGAGTCGGTGCCGGTGGAGAAGATGGCGCAGGACCGGGTGATGGGGGGAACCCTCAACCAGAATGGGTCATTCCAATATCGCGCGAGCAGCCTGGGTGCGGGCAGCACGCTGGCGCAGATCGTGAAATTGCTTCGCGATGCGCAAGGGTCGCGTGCTCCGATTCAACGAGTTGCCGATCGCATCAGCGCGATCTTTGTGCCGAGCGTGCTGGGGATTGCGATCGTTACATTCGGTGCATGGAGATTTTTCGCGCCGGGTATGGGGATGATGCAGGCTTTCGCTGCTGCTGTCACGGTATTGGTGATTGCCTGTCCTTGCGCGATGGGCCTGGCGGTGCCGACGGCGGTGATGGTCGCGACCGGGCGCGGAGCGAGCCTTGGAATTCTTATCAAAGGTGGAGAGGCCCTACAGCGATTGGAGAAGATCTACACGATCGTGCTGGACAAGACAGGCACGATTACCGAGGGGCGTCCGCAGGTCACCGATGTTCTGCTGGCCTTACATGAGAAAGGTGAAGCGGCGACTGGCGAGATTCGAAGCGGGGAAGATCATCTGCTTCGCATTGCCGCGGCGCTGGAACGCGCCAGTGAACACCCTCTTGCAGAAGCTGTGGTTCGCTACGCCCAGGAACGCGGGGTGGCTGTTCCGCAGGCGCAGGAGTTTGAATCGCTGACCGGTCTTGGCGTCGTTGGAAATGTGGACGGCGTGACGACGTTGATCGGTAATGCGTCTCTGATGGAGAAGTATGGCGTTGCGACCGCTTCGATTCAGGAGGAGGCAGCGAAGTTCGCGGAGGGAGGCAAGACGCCGCTCTGGATTGCATTCAACGGCGAATTGGAAGGCATCGTCGCGATTGCCGATACGATTAAACCGACGTCGATTGTGGCAATTCGGCAGATGCATGCCGAGGGGCTTCGCGTGGTGATGCTGACGGGGGACAACGAACGCACAGCTCGCGCGATTGCACGGGAGGCCGGAGTCGATGAAGTCATCGCAGGCGTACTTCCGGCGGGTAAGGTCGACGCTGTCAAACGGCTTCAGGAAGAGGGCCACGTGGTTGCCATGGTTGGGGATGGCGTGAATGATGCCCCCGCATTGGCGCAAGCGGATGTGGGTTTGACCATGGCGAGCGGGTCCGATATTGCGATGGAGGCGGGAGATGTAACGCTTATGCGCAGCGATTTGACGGGAGTGTCAGACGCAATTGCGCTCTCGCGCGACACCATGCACGTGATGCGGCAGAATCTGTTCTGGGCGTTTATTTATAACGTGATCGGAATTCCACTCGCGGCCGGGGTACTGTATCCGGTTTGCGGTCTGCTGCTGAGTCCGGTGCTCGCTAGTGCGGCGATGGCGTTGAGTTCTTTCAGCGTTGTAACAAACAGCCTGCGATTGCGGCGGATGAAGCTTTCGTGAGGAAAGATATGACTACAAAGAAAAATATCATTAAGCGGTCAACCGATGAGGGACAACTCTGCGCGCACGATTCTGATCTAAATGGTCGAAAGGCGGTCGGCGTTGATCCAGAGCTAAAGTCCTCGAATCTGCGGCGGCTGCGGCGAATCGAGGGCCAGATTCGCGGTCTGCAACGCATGGTGGAAACGGATCGCTACTGCGCGGACATTCTGATGCAGGTCTCATCCACGCAGGAGGCGCTGAGAGCGGTTGCGCGGGCGCTGATGCGCAACCACTTGACTCACTGCGCCGCCAACGCCATTCGTGCTGGGTCGGAGGCAGAGAGAGAGGCCATGTACGACGAGTTGCTGGGGATGATCTACAAGAATGCACGATGACGAAGGGGTTTAGTGGATATGTCGTTCGTTATGTCTTCCGCGTAACACCTTGATTTGCTCCCGCATGGTAGATTGGTGTTCCACCTTCCGCCGAGATGTAATCAGGGTCGCGCTGCATGGAAGGGTAACAATGAAGCTCGAGAAAATTTTACTATTCCTGCTTACGGCTTTCGTCATCCTTGTCATCGCTGTCTCACTGCAAAAGGCAGCTCGCTGACCCTCTTTGCGCCAGCACACGGTGATGACAACTGAGAGAATATGCAGCTTTGGAACTGATTTTTAGGGTAGTTAATCGAACTCCGCCCGGAGCCGATGCTCAGTTTCTAAACGCAAAAATAGTTACCAATGGATCGAGCGACGTCGAGTAGAATCGCCGCATGCCCAAACAGGCGTTGGCACGTTTACGACTGAAGGCACTCCTTTAGCGATCGCTTTGGCCCTTCCGGCGGTTCTTTTCTATTCCATTCTCCTGAATCAGGCGTCCGACCTCCCGATCTACGACGATTACCGAGCGTTGCTCGGTTTTGTGAATGAGATGGCAGGGCTCAAAACCCTCTCAGCCAAAGCCTCTTACTTTCTTGGCGCTCAGCACAACGAATACAAGCTCTTTTTCGAGCACGGCTTAGTCTGGCTCCAGTTCGTGGCTCTTGGGCACCTCAATATGAAATTGCTGTGCGCGATCGGCAACGGATTTGTTCTGTTACTCGGAATCCTGCTATGGAAGATGTTTCTGCCCAGTCACAAGGATTCGGCCTCCCCGCTGGTATATTTCATTCCGGTCTCATGGCTGCTTTTCCAGCTTCAATATATAGAGACTCTCAACTGGGCAATGGCTTCCATGCAGAATCTGCCTGTGCTTTTTTTTTCTCTTGGCGCAATTTATCTGTTGGTGCAAGCGACAAGCCGTAAATTTGTCGGAGCTGTTGTCTTTCTCGTCCTGGCGATTGCTTCCTCAGGTAATGGACTTCTTGTAATCCCGATCGGCGTCCTGATTCTTGTTCTGGATCGCAGATATGGGCGCACCGTACCCTGGCTCGTCGTCTCCGCGGCATGCGTGGCTGCTTATGCCTATCGGTACAACATCATGTCGTCGCAGAGCCCGGTTCATCCTTCCATTCTCTCGGCTCTGACAGGGCTGCGGCCATTGTTCGTGATTGCCTTCATTGGAAACGCAGTGGCCATTCCTATAAGGGCAGGTTTTCTTGGTGTTAGCGCTCTTCTCTGCCCTCTCTTGGGAGTCGTTCTCTGCACCTTCCTTTTCTATCTTGTGCGACGAGGATACTGTCGCCGAAATCCGCTGGTTTGTTACTGCGTTCTCTTTTTGCTGCTGTCTGCTGTGGGTGTGGCCGGCCTCAGATCGGACCTTGGCCTGATGCAAAGTCTCGCTTCTCGCTATGGGATCTACTCTGCGCTGCTTCTAATCTTCGTGTGGTTCGCAATTGTGGAGGAGTTTCTTCTAAACGAAGGCACGGCTCGCCGTAACAGCATCTTGACTTCGGCAATTGCATTCGCCGTGGCTTTTTCCGTGATCATGGACGTTGGTGGTTGGCATTATTCTGTCGTGAGGAACCACGAACTGATTCGGGGAATGTCTGTATTTGAGCATCCGGTTTCTCCTGAATCCACCGCCGGGCCAATCCTTCCGCTGCCGAATCAACCCGCGAGCTCGGATTTGGTCGATCTTCAAGCGCGAGCGATTCTGATCCAATCGATTAAGCTTGGGACTTATCGGCCGCCGACTCTGTAGCTTGCCCCTAGGGCGCTTGAGTATCGATCACGTAGGGAGAGACGATTGCCGGATGTGAATCTGGTTCGACGAGCCATACGGTGCGGTCTTTGTAGTAACGGATAAGGTCGAGATTGTCGGCCTGGTCCATTTCACGAGCCCAAACTACTTTAGAGTTATCGATGTCGGCTCTGTTGTATACCCACTCGTCCAGTGGCTGATGGTTGGGAGAATATCTGACGATCACCAGCGCCTTTCCGGGTTGCTGCGCGAGGTCAGCCGCGACCTTTGCGCGCGCGGCTCCGGATTCTTTACTTTGTCCATACCATTCGGAGGCTGATCCCGCGGGCCACACTGGAAGATCAAGACGCAGGGGTTCGGCAAATAACCGCGCGCCGGCTAAGAAAATACAGAGTGTTACTGTCAGTCGAACTAATGACATGCCGACCGGTTGACCACCGGCAGTCCAGACCCGCAGATGGCGCATCGCCTGTAAGCCAATTGCATAGAATGCCGCGGTAAAAGGCGCGAGGTAGTGCGGGACGAGATATATCTCTATGAGTTGGCCTGCGATCAGTACAAGCATAGATACAACGAGAAAGCGGATTCGGCGATCGAGGAAGACGCGGCGCAGCATGATGAGTGGAATCAGCAACACTATGCCCGCATAGAACAGAATTCCTCTTAGTGCCTTGAGCAACGTCTGGGGCACGAAGCCTGAAACACTGTGGATCTTCCGGTAGACGTCAAGTTCATTTTGTTCATAAAACTTCCGCATGACTTCGTGCCGGTAGAGCGGCTCGGGCCGCTGAGGCTGCCATACGAAGTACGGTGCCACAGCGTACTGGGCGCGGTTGACGTGTGTATGGAAGTGTCGTCGGGCTTCCAAAGACGCGGTAGTCGTAGTAGCCCATCCACGCGCCTGCGGCAGCGATGAGCAACAATGGGGCGGCAGTGCATCGAATCAGCGCTCCAGTCGTTGGACGATTCTTTCCGAAGAACATCCACCAGACCAGGTAGCAAAGTACGGGGAGACAGAGCAGCATGCCTTCGTACAGGCGAGAAGTGCCCAGGAGTATGACGCCTGTCGCCATCAGCAGACCATAGCGAAGGCGCGGCGTCTTCATGAAACGTGGGAGTGCTCCGAGCAGAAGTGCGCCGCCGAGGGCTGCGATGGAACCAGCGCCTGAGTAGGAATCAATCCAATAGCTGAAGAGGCCCGAGACGCAGGATTGCGAGTACGCCACCGAGGAGTGCCCAGGTTGGCGGCAGCCAGGCTTGCAGCATCCAGCAGATGGCGGAGCACATGAGTGCAGTGACGATCAGGACGCCATACCAGGGATGTCCAAGCAGCACTTTGCCAGCAGCCATCACCAATCCCTGCGAGGGAAAGTACATCGACATGTAGGTGGGCTTCATCGTGACGTGCATGGTTTCAAAGTGCACCCACATGGCAGGAGTGGGATTAGTCAGTCTTCCGGATGAAAAGGTGTCGGCTGCGAGCAGAAAACTAAAATCATTCTGCATGAATGGATGTGGAATGGGAGAGAGAGGGAGAATGGCAAGGCGCAAAAAAAGTGCCGCGAACCCGACAACCGCAACTGAGAGATTCTTTCGACGCGCGAGCCGACTGAAAGCACGTTCCACGCGAGAAAAGAAGGAGGAGCCGAGGCGGGGCCAGGAGAACGATAGCGCAATTGCGATTGCGGTAAGACCGCCTTCAACCAAGATGAGTGAAGCGCCATGCTCCGGGGGCGAAGACAGAACCATAGACGAACGAGTTGCCTCTCCTGTGCCTTGAGCTACGGCGAGATTCGACGGCTCACGATCGGTGCGGAATCTCCGAATAATATTTCTGAGCCAATTTTTTCCTGGTGGTGTCGAAAAGCGGCGATTTGTGGATTCCTGTTTTGTGAGCGAAGAAGGTGGCAGTCGTCGCCAACACACCCAGTCCGTATTGCACGCTGCGTCGGAATCCTATGGAAGAGGCTTCGTCAAAGTAGCTCGTAGGACATGAGATCTCGCCGATACGAAAGCCGAACATCACGGATTGGGCGAGCATCTGATTGTCGAACACGAAGTCGTCGGAATTTTCCAGCAGAGGAAGCGTCTGCAACACTTCTCGTGAGAAGGCGCGGAAGCCGGTGTGGTACTCGGATAATTTGACGCCCAGAAAGAGGTTCTGAAACGCGGTCAGGATGCGATTGGCAACGTATTTGTAGAACGGCATGCCGCCCTTCAAGGCTCCTGCGCCGAGGATGCGCGAGCCGAGGACAACATCATAGACGCCACTGGAGACCATGCCTGCCATCGCTGAGACTAGAGCTGGCGTGTACTGGTAGTCAGGATGAACCATGACAACGATGTCGGCACCTGCTTTGAGGGCTTCGCGGTAGCAGGTCTGCTGGTTTCGGCCATAGCCGTAGTTTGAATCATGAACGAACGTCTGGACGCCGAGCATTTCGGAGAGATGTGCGGTGTTGTCGCTGCTGGAGTCGTCGACGAGAATCTTGATGTCAACGCTGCTGGGCAGACCGCGCACAGTCTTCTCCAGAGTCCTCTCAGCGTTGTAGGCGGGCATGACGACCGCGATGCGTTTTCCGTCGATCATCGTCTCACTTCAAATCCGTTCTCGGCTGAGAGTAGGTGACAACAAGGGAGAACACGCCGCAGGTTTGCGGGTATAACGTGTCTCTCCCCATATACAGAAGGCCCGATTGCGCAGCTCTGATTCCCCGCAGGAACCTAGCTGATGTAGCTGCTAAGCGTGGAGCCCATCCCGCCGAAGGCATTGTTGAGAGCTGTTGCTACCGACGACATTCCAGCTGTTGCGCTAAAAGCGATCAGGGCTACTACCAGCGCATACTCGATTAGGTCCTGACCTTGTTCGTCCAGCAGTACAAGAAACTTTGTTGCAAGTGCTGACAGGTTGACTTTCATAGAGTTGTCTCCCGTAAGCGGTACTATGCCTGCCACGGGCTCGCTCGGCTCATTGTGGCCAGGCAGAGAACCACTCTATCAAAGAGCGCCAACGTACAAAAAGGGCGGGTTTATGCAACTCCCACCCACCCCAATGCAAGGACTAGCTGATGTAGCTGCTGAGCGTGGTGCCGATGCCGCCAAAGGCAGCGTTGATCTTGGTTGCCAAAGTGCTCATACCGGCTGTCGCACTGAAGGCAATCAAGGCAACGACAAGCGCGTACTCGATCAGGTCCTGACCTTCTTCGCTCATCAGCAAGGTTTGCATCTTTACGGAAAGGTTCATCAATTTATTCTTCATTCGATCTTCTCCTTTAGATTTTAATTTCGTTTTCCAGCCACATACTGGCGTTGCCCAGAAATTGCAAGCGGATGGCGACTCACTGCTTTTAGGTAATTGCCTATAAATAGGCAAGTTAGGCTCTGTAAGACCTAAGGCTATGCGACGGCGGCCGAAGGACAAAAGAGCGGGTTTATACGGCTGCGACCCCTGCCAGGGCTAGGACTAGCTGATGTAGCTGCTGAGCGTGGTGCCGATGCCGCCGAAGGCAGCGTTGATCTTGGTCGCCAAAGTGCTCATGCCGGCCGTAGCTCCAAAAGCAATCAAGGCAACAACAAGCGCGTACTCGATCAAGTCCTGACCTTCTTCGGTCATCAACAGGACCTGCATCTTTACGGAAAGGTTCATCAATTTGTTCTTCATTTCGATCTTCTCCCTTAGGATTATTTAGGTTTTCCAGCCACAGACTGGGGTTAGCCCAAAAGTTGCAAGCGGATGGCCACTCGCGCCTTTTAGGTAATTGCCTATAAATAAGCAGGTTAGATTCTTACGGTCCCAGATCGGTGTGAACGGGTGTATACAGGGATGTTTGAGCGGGTAGTTGCTCGTATACATGAGCGGGGAACGTCATGCAGGATATTGCACAAGTTACTTAAGGTGTGGTTTTTACAGGGGGTTTAAGCCTCTTTTGGCGTAGATATTGCTATCTCTAAACAGCGATATCGGGTTGAGATCACTCAATCCTCGACCGGCGGATCGAATGGGGAAAATTCCAGTGCGTCTCCCGGTCGGGTCTGCGTCATTTTGATCGTGCCAGAGGCGAGTTCAATGATGGAGTGGGCGGAGAGACAAGCCGAGACGCGCCAGGGCGGAACGGAGTTCTTGACTTTTTTGACCTTCTTGTTTCGGTCCAGGTAGATCAAGTCAATCGGGAACTTCATGAAAAAGGTGTGGACGGACTCGCAAGGGACAATCCAAAGGCCTTCTCCGGCTGGGAGCGCGTCGCGTCCAAGAAGTCCCTTTCTGCGGGTTGCACCGTGGTCGGCAACCTCAACGCAATGCGCGAGTAACACCTGCCGGGTCAAGTTCGAGATTTTCACTCGACGGTTTGACCTGGCGTCCCGATTTGATGAGGAGTGATCGAAGATTCGGCGGAAGGGGCTCATTGGGCGATCGACCACTCAAACGGCATAAACTCTGGCAATTGCCATCGAGAGCACAGCCACGGCGATGCCCCCGAGCACATCGATGAAGTAATGCCACCCCGTCGTCAGCGTGGAGGCGATGATCATCGCCGAAAGGAGCGCGACCGGGATGCGAAAGAGACGAAAGTCCCACAGTGCTGCCCCAGACAGGATCGCCCAGATGACGTGGAACGATGGGAAACATATGATACCTGCGGCCTGGTCCTGAAAAACGTAGGGGCCCGGAAGGCGCAACGAAAGAAGCTGTGCCCAGCAATCCGCCTGAGGCAGATTGGGTGCAAGGTGATAGTAGTACCACGGACCAACCGCGGGAAGCAGCGCGAACAGAGGCACCCCAATGGCAAAAGCGACCAAGTTCCCGACGAGGAACTCCCGCGAACGTTTCATCTGGCCCATCAGCGTAGGACCAAAGCCGGCGGCAGCTAAAAGCGGCAACATGAGGGGATAGCTGCGACTAATGAGTATTCCGAGCCAGTGTTGGTTTGCCCAATCCACGATGCCCGGCACACGGACCCCCAGCAAACCGTCGATGCGACCAAAGAGCGAATCCTGCAGCGGGAATTGCAAGCGCGCGGCGATCAATACAGGAAACGAGAGAGTTGCAGCAAATAGCATCTCCCAGGGAATGACGAGTGCGGCTTCCCTTAGTGCTGTCCGTCCTTTTTCGTTCCAATAAAGAGGGAGCGGTGAAATCATGGCGAACATCACGACAATAGCAATCACGCGGCCGCTGACATTGGTATGAATCGATGTGAGCCTACAGCCCACGACTGAAACGGCGAGGACGATCAAAAGGACGTAGGCCATCCGACGATGAAAGGCCAGGTTTTCGCTGGCTCTAATTCGTCTGATGAGTTCCACGCTGTTTGTTAGCGGGCTGGTACGAGGGGAGTCTGCGATCTCCAGTGAAGTCGCCTCAGGGCTGCCGGCATTTGTAAGACTAGGCATGATTCGACGTGTCGAACTCGTTTGGTTGGGATCACTCACTATTGGCCCTATGGCTCTCGCCGCCAGTCGCAGAGCCTGTGCATAGCTCGTCTGTCCGTTTGTCTTCTCTACCCGCGATGATCCTCATGGAAAACGAACTCCGCTCTACTGAGGAGGAGTAGTGGACGTGGACGAACCAGGACTATATGAACCCGCACCGTATCCGCCAGGGCTCATTCCGCCTTGGTCGATCACGAGCGGTTTCTCGGGTTGCATGCTCTGGATCAACTGTTCCACCGGCACGGCTGCGGGTGGTACTTTGATGTCAGTCGTATGCGCGATGGGATTTGACATAGGAATGTTTGAGTTCGGCGGCAAAAATTTCTGCGGAAAGTTCAACTGGGGTATAGGCTGACCGCGATCGATTGGAGTGACGATCTCCGGCGTGACGATAACGATAAGTTCAGTGTTGGTACGGTTCCTAGAGATCGACTGGAAGAGTTTTCCCAGGATTGGAATGCTTCCAATGAAGGGTATCTTCTGGAAGGTCTGGGTCTCGCGATTGTCGAGCAGACCGCCGATGGCAAAGCTCTGCCCCTCGTTCAGTTCGACCTCCGTCTTTACCCGACGTACCGTAATGGCAGGGATCGTGAAGCCGGAGATGGTTACGGCATCTGCGAAGTCCAGTGCGCTGACTTCAGGGGCTACCTGGAGACGAATTGTACCGCGGGGAGTCAGGGTCGGAATGAAGTTCAGGCGAACACCGTACTCTTTGAATTGAATTGTTACGGCTCCTGCGCCCCCTGCGGACGTCCCCTGCACCACTGGGTAGGGATACTCTCCGCCGGCGAGAAAGCTCGCCTGTTTACCATCCTCTGCAATGATATTGGGTTCAGCCAGGACCTCAACCAATCCCTGTGGTTCCATTGCCGCGATCGTGGCGCCAAGGTTAAGATCCGGACGAAAGAAGAACAGATTCAATGCATTCGATATTGTCGCCACAGGTGACGTTCCTGCGGCCGGTGACGAAACCGAGGGTGGAGAGAATTGTCCCGTAGTGACTGTTCCGATGGTATTCGCGGCGCCGAGACTAAATATGTTGATACCGAGCTGGGTGGTGAGGTTCCGGTCAACGCTGGCGAAACGAACCTTCAAAAGAATTTGAGGCGGGGGCGCAGGAACGTTGACGTACATCAAATTGACGACCTTGCCTGCGCCCGAGGCAATCTGGACCGCCCGATCGGAGCTGGCGAGGTCGTTTACCGTGCCTCGAAGGAAGACGAGATTGTTCTCGGCGACGACAGAGATATCTTGTCCCGGGAGCGCTGCTCTGAGCTCGCGGCGGAGCCCGGTCATCGTGTCATCTGATGTGGCCCGACTGGGACGAACAGTTATATTGAAGAATTGCCGTTCGCCGCCCTGTTCCCAAACGATGAGACTGGTATTTCCGGGAGCCCTGCCGTTGACCATGACCTCGCTTGGGCTGACTGCCGTAGCTTCAGCGATATCTCCCGAAGCGATCGCGACGCGAGTGATCGGCTTGCTGAAGTCGACCAGAGCTGATTTCCCCACGACGACCGAGAGGTCATTGGTCAGGTCTCTACTGACACCAGTCGGTGCCGGGGTTTGTGGGGCCGGAGTCTGAGGTTGAAATGCCTCGGCGCAGGTCGCAAAAGAAAGCACCAAAAATAGAGCAATAAAAACTCTGCTTCGTACGTTCACTGTTTTTCCTCGCTAGAGGCAAATTTAGTCTCGGTTTTCTTCGATCCATTGAAGACTTCGACAAGGTAAGAGCGCGAAGCGGGAACAGGTTTCGAAGCTCGAGGGGCGCTGGTGACGACGACAGGCTTGGCTGGCTTTACGTCGGTAAATAGTTGTGCCATACCACTCCCGGCCGGCTTATCAAGCTTCGTGTCGAGGGGATTACGAAGGACGAGTTGGATGTGGGTTTCGTTACTCGCCAGGCTCAAGAGCTCCGCCTGGTCGGGGGTTACAAGGAGATTGACTACCTGAACCTGCTGCGGTTTCCCTTCAGCATCCCGTTGAATGTCTGTACCGGCGGAGAGTACCTCGATGTTCTGAAGGAGCGTCCTCACGACAGGGCCCATGCTCGCATTCCCGCCGGGAGGAGTGCCGGCAATCAGCACATCGACTCGCATCCCCGGAGTTACAAAACCGGCGACGCCGACGACATCATTGACCTTGACCGCGGATGCTCTCATGCCCTGAGGTATGGTTGCTGCGAGGCCGCCCCCAGAGCCGGGAGCCGCAAGCCGACTCTCCTGGATAGGTTCACCCGCGTAAAGATTGGAGACGACACCCCGGCCAACGACGTCTTCGCGGCGAAAAATAGCTCCCTTAGGGGGCGTGCCGCCGATTTCGATGGTCGTCAGGTCGGCGTCACGGAGAACGGTACCGATCTTGATGTCCGTGGCAGCCGCTACCACACGGCTGGTCGTCGGCCGGTTGCCCGATAAGCGGCTACCAACCAAGCGAAAGACAAGGTAACTGCATCCGGCAGCGATGACGAATGCAATCATGAGGATATTAAGTAACCTACGGTTCATTCCACGATCCCCGAGAGCCGTCTGCGCAGCCGGCTCATTCCTACAGGAGACCTCGCAATTGCCGTGCCAAAGCGGAAACTGCACTTTCATTGAGAATTAGGGATTTAGCTGCAAGATTATGCGGCAAGTGTGAACACATGTATACCAACAGCTATCTCAGATGTAGCTACCCAGACACGCTTCTCGATGACAGGGTCTGACTTAGCAGAGATTTGAGAGTTAGTTCGAGTTGGCCTGTAAATTGCAGGAAGCGTATCGACCCCTGATCCTAGAGGGGAGTACTGTCTACCATGCGTTACAGTTGATGCACCCATCGAGGAGCGACAGATCACCTGCATGACGTCCTCTCCGCTCATTTCGCTGTTTGGTAACCCTCCGCCAGTAAGGAGAGGCCCTTCCTCATTCATTATTTCGTTGGTTGTGCACGGCATTGCGTTCACCCTGCTGTTCATCGGTCTCAATCAGCCCCACAAGGCGGACGTAAACTCTTCAAGGCAGCGATTTACCGTACGGATCATGGAGTTGGACAAGCCCGAGCCAAGGGCCGTGCAGGCTGGCGCGAGTTTTGCCGCGCCCGGCCAGGAGGCCAGCAACGACTCGGCCAATTCTGGCGGCAGCCCGGACCAGGCGCCCGCTCCTCGGCTTCCGCACGACTTCGTAGCGCAGAAGGACGCACAGCGGACGCTGATTCAACCTATAGACCGCAAAGCGATGATTGCCCGGGAGGTTCCGCTCCCTCAGATTGTGCAATGGAATCCCCCAGATCCTACGCTCAACAAGATTGTGGCCCCGCCGCCCCAGGTATTGGTCAAGGTCGAAGTGAAGCCTACGCTTGATCTTCCAAACCGCGAGATGCATGTAGCCGAACTCAAGTTGTCGTCGACACCGTTTGAGGCCAAGACGCCGATGCCAATGCCGAGCAAGACGTCTCCGGTAAATGTGCAGTCCCCCGTGCAACTGCCACCGAAAGTACCGGAGACAACTTCGAAGAATACGGGCAACCCGACTTCAGGGAGTGTCATTTCACTCTCGGAGGTTCAGCTGCAAAAAGGAACCGCTGTGCTGCCGATGGTCAGCGAGATTGCACCGACTCCGTATGCGGGGCCGATGTCGCCGGGGCAGCCAAATAGCATGTCGCCGAATGGCACCGGCAGGACGGATACGAAGCAGAACGGATCGAATGCAGGCCAGACACCCGGCAATCAAGCGGGCGCGAATGCGGGCAAGAGCGGGGCTGTTGGACTAAGTGGCTCGAACGCCAACGGAGCTGGGAAGGGTGGTGCGAATGGCGCGAACGGGACCGCGGGCGCGGGTACCGGCGGGTCCGCCGGACAGGGCGGCGGCACGAACATGGCGATGGCCGGAGAGGTTGGCATCAACAACGATACTGGCGGCCCATCTGTCGTGCACCTAGGCCTGCCGAGAAACGGGAAGTTCGGTGTAGTCGTGGTTGGAGCCGCGCTGGCGGAGGATTACCCGGAGACAGCGGACCTATGGCGCGGCAGATTGGCGTACACGGTATATCTGCACGTTGGCGTCACCAAGAATTGGATATTGCAGTATTCCCTTCCCAGTTCGGATTTCACTGATGCGAATGGAGGCGGAAGCCACCTGGAGGCGCCGTGGCCGTACGATATTACGCGACCCAGCATCGATGCCGACGCCAATTCCGATGCCATCATGGTTCATGGTTTTGTCAATGCGCTGGGGCGGTTCGAAAAACTTTCAATTATCTTCCCAACCGGCCTGGCGGAAACGAAGTTTCTGCTTCATGCTCTGCAGCAATGGGAGTTCAGGCCGGCGATGGAGACCGGGAAGGCTACGCTGGTCGAAGTGTTGCTGATCATCCCTGCCGAGTCGGAGTAGCGCTCCTAAGTCCTGGGGCCGGTTCGAAGTCGAGGCTATTGTGCGATGATCATTGGGCGATGACCATGGCCGATTGACTTGTCAGCGTAAAGGTATGGTTCGGCACAAACGGAACGACTACCGGAAAGCTGTATTGGACCTTGACCGTAACTAAGTTGCCCGGATTATTGCAGGATGCGGATGGGGTGCACGATGCTCCAGTGGGGTAGGCCGACCACGAAGGGGTCACCGTCATCCGTCCAGGATTGATTCCGGGGAATCCGAGATACTCCACATAAGTCTGTATGTCCGCCGTCTGCGCAATGCACGTCGGTGGCCCGGGAGCTGTACAGTTCGTGCCCAGGGAGGATCCACGCACGATCGCATAGCGGGTTCCCTCGCGCGCAGCCTCAGAGACAAAATGATAAGAATACAAAGCCAGACCCACCTCGAAGACGGCGAACATGAACGTAAGGAGCATGATCAGGGACATGGCCGTCTCGACGATGGATTGGCCTTCTTCGTCGTGCAATCGACGACGCCATATGGCGGCCCTCATACGCGGAATCAGACCGCGGCCGAATTTTGATCTCGATAACGTCATTGTTCGACCCGCATGATTGCGTATCCGCGCAGGGTGATTGAACTTGGAATTCCCGGGAAATTGAAGACAGTGCCCACGACTGCCGAGGTTTGGACTTGAACATATTCAATGATGCGGTTGGGACTGAGACAGTTCGTACCCGCATTAGCGCAGGTAATCGCCGTCCCGCTGGAGCAGGTGCAGACTTGAGTGGCAACTGCCTGCTAGGGCAGTCAGATCAGTCTCGTCCTGCGTTGCCGCCGTTTGAATCCCTGTTGTGTCGGAAGCTGTGGCGTGATTTTGGGCGCCATAGGAGACACCAGCGCGCGCTGCGTTAGAGACCTCGATGCTTGCGAATGCGATTCGTCCCACCTCGGCAGCTCCTACCAATAGGAGGATGAAGATGGGCAGAACAAGGGCAAGCTCCACGAATGCCTGTCCTTTATCATCTCGGGTTGCGTTGCGGTGCGAGCACATGGAAGACCTCCTTCCCGTCCAGTTCGATTGAACTCTACACCTGGATATTTTTGTTCATACTCACTCAACCAATCTCACAGCTGTAAGAACGGAATTGCCGTTGATCGAGGCATAGCTATTAAGAGACGCGTTGCCGACCAGAGACAGCGAATGCGCAACAAAATCCGTGTAGAGGGTAGAGCCACTGTTTCCGGTAAGGGTAACAGCGGCGCCTGGCGCGTAGACGATTCCCTCGAAAGTTGAACCTGAATTTCCAGTAAGCGAGAGAGAGTTCGTATTCGATAATGGCTGATAGATCACCACGCCGTTATAGGCTCCGGAAGTGGGCGCGGCGAGGTTCAAAGCGACGTTACCAGGGATACTCGTGCTGCCAAGGAGGTCAAGAGTGACGCCCGTTCCCGACAGTGACACATTCCCCCCGAGATTGAGAGGCCCATTGATGATGTAGAGGCCAGATAAAGTAAGGTTTATATTTCCACTCGCAGTTAACCCGTTGTAACACCCCGAGGGCAGAGCCTGCGTTACGTTTCCGTTCAAGTTGGGGTCTGCATTACAGGTCCCTGGAACAGTAGGCGCGGTCAAGAAGGCCAACGGGTCGCTGGTAGGTACCACCCCCGTGACTGGTGTAGGCGAGAGGGTTATGTTGCCGGTCTTGGAAACCCCGCCCACAACGCCTATCGATTGCGCGTCCAATGTGACATTTCCAGTCAAGCTCAGAGCATTGCCGCTGCTCGAGTTGTCGATGACTCCGCAGGTTGTGAGTTGGATGTCGGCGTTGCCGGTCATACTGAGGTCCGCTCCACTGGTGCCGAGCGTGTAAACGCAACCGTTCGTGGTTCCATTCGCGTTTGCGACTGCCCTGGCTGCGACGGTAATCGATCCCAGTCCAAGCACGCCCCTGAATAAGGCTGGCTGAACCTGCTGGACAATTACTTCTATATACCCATTAGGCGTGGCGGACGTATGAGGCCCATACTTCGGTGCTGAGTTTACCGTAACCGTCGCTCCGCCCGATCCATTCGTAAATCCATTTTGAGTTGCGGCAGCCTGCGGCTGAGCCGCGGCGACCACCCATCCGTAGTTGTATTCACTGGCGCCTGCGATCGCTGCAGCATCGGCCGCTATTTGTGCGAGCCTCTTTTCGCGCGATAGGACGCCGACGTCGGTCGCAAGGGCCACAAAGCCGATCAGGCATGTCATGCACAAGGCACTCATGACCAAAGCCTGGCCGCCATCGTCGCTAAGCTTTTTCAAAAGCTCCGCTTTGCAGTTCCGTTTCGATTCAACAAAGTTCCCCCTCGTGAATCTCCTAGAATCCGGCTACAGCGTTGCCCTTGTCTAACTGGAGTTGCTCCAAAAACCTGCCCAGAGCTTTCTTGCCGACCGGCCTACTCGCGCAGGGCTTTGTTGGGTCAGTACCGGTTGTCTCGACTGGAATAAACGCGAAGCCAACGCCATCTTCGTCCAGACGAACAACCTTCGACATCACGGCAATATGGTGCTGAGTTCCCGAATCGAAATTCGAGTTGTCAGTCCTTTGCAGCGTCATTGTAACAATTGTCCCGAGATGCCATCGCTCCTGGGTCAATAGATAAAACCCGGTTGAGCTGATATCGCGAACCTCATGGGCCATGGGAGCGGCGCCATCCCAGTAGTAGGCGACAAGCATAGGTGTCTGCCTGCGTGGAGCTTGCCGGTGATCGTAAGATGACAGTCGCTTGAAAAAGTCGATAACTGGTTTCATCTCAATGCCCCGCTTGCTGTAGAAATCTTCGCCCGTTCGGCAGCTGGCCGGATGGTTGCCTCACACCTGAACGCAAGACAAGTGCGAATCGGACGCATCAACTCCTGATAACGGCTCGCCACTTTGAAAAACCTAGCGTAGTCCCTTCTTACTCCTTTACCTCCGAAAAACCGGAATCCTTCGCTGTCGAGCGATAAACCAAATCGCCACTAACCTCTTGAGCCTGGTTGTTTAGCCGGGTGACGCTTCCCTTATTGAATCGATTTGCTATCTCCTCCACCGCGCAAATCAGCAGTTGATCCCCTGACTGCGTCTGTGACGAATAGATCGTATGAGTCGGTAGTTCCAAAACGCTTGAGGCGTGTGTTCTAAGAGGCGCGACACGAAAGCGTGGAAAGTGCTCGACAACGTGAATTACCCGATGGTTTTCGTCAAGATAGATTAGGTCAAGAGGAAACAGCACGCCCAGCGGTGTGAATCCCACAAGAGGGGACAACCCAGAGCCCTTCATCGACTCTTAGCTTGAGCCTTCCAATCAACCCTCTGAGACGCGCAAAGGTCGTATCAGCCGCGGTTACACCTAGGCTGAGGAAGCATTCGCGAGTTTGGTTATAGACGCAATAAGTACGAATATTCATTTTCTTATGCCCGGGTGTGCCGCTTCCCTTGTCGTCCAACTCGCTAGCCGTATGAAGAGCCCACGCGACTCCTTTCGCGCAGATCGCCTCGTTTGTGAAGTCTGGGACGCTTCTTTCCAGATGGAAGGATTCAATCGCAATCCATCCGCGTTCGGAAGAAGCGTCCCGAATGCCATCGCCCAAAATCCAATGTCCTCTTGGAATTGAGGGAAGCTTCTGCAACCCGCCGCTTGCGAACCAAGCTGCGGGATGCATGTTCTTCTCTCGCTTCCAGACACGAAGGGCGTTGACTACTGAACCCGCTTACGGCGGCGCTGGATAAGGATTGCGAGTACAACTACTGCAAGGACGCCCGCAGCTATACGGATGAGGGTTACACTATCCATTGTCTATTCTCCCTTCTTAGTGTGTAAGGTATTTGTCAAAACTCTCCATTACGGTGATTGCCGCCGGACCCAGCGTTACCAGAAAAAGTGATGGAAAAATAAACAACACAAGCGGAAAGACAAGTTTGACCGTTGTCTTGGCTGCCTGCTCCTCTACTTTCTGGCGACGCTGCGTTCGGAGGGTGTCCGAATGAACTCTTAAAGTCTTGGCGATGCTGGTCCCGAATTTCTCCGATTGAACGAGCACGGAAACCAGGTTGCGCACGCTGTCAACGTTGGTGCGATCGGCGAAGTGCCTCCAGGCATCCGAACGAGGGCACCCTGCTCTCTGCTCCAGCACGACGATCATCAACTCGTCGCAGATGGCTGGCTGAGCCCTATTCAATTCCTCCGCGGTGCGCCCTACGGATTGATCCAGACTTAGACCCGCCTCGATGCAAATAACCAATAGATCCAGAACGTCCGGCAACCCGCGCCGAATGGCCGCTTGTCGAGCTGAGATCCGGTTTCCCAGCCAGAAGTCCGGCAGCAGAAATCCAAGTCCCATGCATACCAGGTAGACAAAGAATGGGCTGTAGTTTCCGACACCAGAAGTGAACGCCAAAATGCAAAGGACGACAGGAACGATGACCTTCGCACCGTAGAACAGATTGACGGCCGAGTCGCTGCGATAGCCGGCTCGAATAAGCCGCTGTCTTACCACGGAGACCTCTGCCTGGCTCTTTGGCACCACCTTCTCGAATTGCTCGACCATGACGCCGAGCGACAAGCCTGTCTGCTCCATCGTCTCCCGAAAGTTTCCCGCCTTCTCGCGAGGCGAGATCACAGCAGAGATCCGCTGGATCATCGCCTCGCGGTAGAAGAGCAGCAATCCACCGCTCGCGACTAAGAGAAACACGACAAGAAAACTAATCGTTGCGAATACCATAGTTCCCCTTCAGACGTCCATGTTGACAATCTTGCGGATGATCAAAGCGCCAATGATGGTCATGGTCGCAGAGGTATAAAGAAGCTTGATTCCGATGGCCCGGGTCCACAACAGGCTCATGCTTTCGGGATTGATGAGATACAAAGCGACGCCGAGCACTAGAGGAAGGAAAGACAAAATCCATCCAGTGATGCGTCCCTGAGCGGTGTGCACGCGTACCTGTCGTTTGAGGCGGAATCTTTCGCGGATTACGTAAGCGGCCTTATCAAATACCTCCGCGAGATTTCCTCCACTTTCTTTTTGAATCAGAATGGCTGTGATAACAATTTTGAGGTCCTGAAGGGGAACGCGCGTGGCCAGATTGTTCATCGCCGTCTTTAACTCGAGACCGTAGTTCTGTTCATCGAAGCAGATTCGAAACTCCGTCCCAATCGGGTCCGGAGCCTCCTCAGCCGCCAGATCAAGAGCGGAAACGAGGCTGTGGCCCGCGCGCAACGCACTCACCATCAGATCCAGAACCTCGGGCAAGCCCTCTTCAAACTTATCGAAGCGTTGCCCACGCTTGTAAAACACAAAGGCGAAAGGCGCGGTGCCCAGCAACAAGCCCAATAACAAAGAGAGAATGACCACTCCGGTCCGCAAATAGATGAGGTAGGCAGGCACTGCAAAACATAGGGCGCACATGAGGAGCAGTCCCCCGGCAGTCCATTTCAAGTCGGCCTGAAGAAGCAGAGTGCGCAATCGCGGCGCGACCTCGAGTTTCAATAGCCAGCGATTAAGCCAGGGCAGTGCGCTGAGCAATTCCTCTTTGCGAATGTCGACGATTTGATCGAGGCTCGATGCTCTGGCAGTGGCCAAAGCCGCCTGAAGCACATTCATCGTCTTTTCGGATTGTTTCGACGCGTCGGTTCTGCTCGCGGTCATGAGAAGGACTGCGAGCGTGAACACAGCAAAAAACACGATAGCAATTAGAGATAGCATTTTTTCTGCGCTCTCCTTTCTCAGTTCACTTCCAGCGGTCGCTCAAACATGCTGCCCGGCAACATGATTCCCGCAACGCGAAGCTGTTCAAGGAATTTGGGCCTGATGCGGCTTGGCTGGAATACACCTGTTACCCTTCCGTCTGGTCCGATGCCTTTTTTCTCGAAATTGAAGATCTCGTGCATGCTGATGATGCTCTCTTCCATGCCGGTGATCTCTGAAATATTGACCACTTTGCGCGTTCCGTCGCTCATGCGGGAGACCTGAACGACGATGGATATCGCCGAAGCCATTTGCTGGCGAACTGTCTTTTCCGGCAGATTCAAATTGGTCATCGCGACCATCGACTCCAGCCTGGATAGCGCATCGCGCGTGGTATTAGCGTGAATCGTGGCCATCGAGCCTTCATGACCTGTATTCATCGCCTGGAGCATGTCGAATGCCTCTTCTCCTCGCACCTCGCCGATGATGATGCGATCCGGACGCATGCGAAGACTGTTGATCAGCAATTGACGCTGACGAATGGCTCCGAGCCCTTCAACGTTAGGCGGCCTGGTCTCGAGACGAACGATATTTTCCTGTGCGAGCTGCAGTTCGGCTGCATCCTCGATCGTGACTATACGTTCGTGCTTTGGAATATAACGGGACAAGATGTTCAGCAGGGTGGTCTTGCCGGCGCCTGTACCGCCAGAGATCAAGATGCTGATGCGTGCGCGCACAGCCGCGGCGAGAAGCTCCATCATCTCCGGGGAGATGCTCTTCAACTCAACCAACTGGTTGGCGACCAACGGACCGGTGCCAAAACGACGGATGGAGAGAGCGGGACCATCGAGGGCCAACGGCGGAATGATGGCATTCACACGGGAACCGTCGGGCAGACGCGCATCGACCATGGGTGAAGACTCGTCTACTCGGCGTCCGACGCGCGACACGATGCGATCTATGATCTGCATCAGGTGACGATCATCGCGGAATACAGCATCAATTCTCGTGAGGATTCCCTTCTTCTCAATAAATACGTGGTCTTTGCCATTGACAAGGATGTCCGATATCTCTGAATCGCGAAGCAAAGGTTCCAGCGGTCCAAGACCGAAGACCTCATCGAGGAGATCAGACTGAACCTTCTCCTGCTCGGTTAAACTCAAGGGCACTTTTTGACTGCCGATGATCTCCCCGATCATTCTGGCCACAGCGTAGCGCGCCTGGTCGCTATTGATGCGCGACAGTTTCTCCAGATCCATCTTCGGGATCAGCGTGCGATGTACTTCGGCTTTGAAGTTCTCAAGATTAAGTTGTTCCACTTTATATTTTCCGTACCATCAATTCGAGAATGGGCCCTTCTGTTCTTTATCCGAATAAACCGAGACGTTTTTTCTTTTCCGCAACTGGTGGCAGGCCGCAGGCTGTTCTCGCCATCTGGCGGATGACGCGTGCAATTGCCGAGTCTCCCTGCGCGAGCGGAGTGGCTGTGTTCTGCGCGCGCTGCACTGTGGTGTAGTCGTTCGGAATCTTCCACTTTGGCGCCATCGTCAGGGCCTTGGTGATGCTTTCGTCGTCGATCCCAAGCGTGTTCGTGGTGAAGCGGTTGAGCACGATTTCAAGTTTGGGAATGGGGAGCGAGAAGTACTCCGCGATAAGCCGATTTGAGTTACGAAGCTCGGGGATACTGACCTGAGTGATGAGATAGACCCCGGCCGCTCCCTGGAGCAAGGTTTTGTAGGTCGAACCTGTCATCGAACCGGCATCGACCACCACATACTCGAAGTCCTGGCGAGAAACGGCCAAAAGTTTTGCGATACCTTCATCAGTCGCGCTAATTGAGGAATATCGATCAGGAGCGGCGAGCACAGAGAGACCGGAACTGTGCTTGGTAATCAGCTTGGAGAGAAAATTAGAATCCAGGCGACTCGCATTTTGAAGCGCGTTGGCAGTTGAAAACTGAGTTGTGATTCCGAGGTCCAGCGCCGCGACACCCAGGGGAAGATCAAGGTCCAGCAACAAAGTATTTTGCTGCGACTCTTGAGAGATCATGATGGCGAAGTTCGTCGCGATGGTGCTGACACCTGAACCGCCCTTGGCGCCGGCGAATACAAACAACTTCCCGAGTGCTTTCTTTGGAGGTCGAACTGTGGGACGGCGAACGGAGGCACGAACCAATGCTTCGGCGATTGACCCCGCAGAGATTGGCTGGTTTAGAAATTCGCGTGCGCCAGCGCGCATGCAGCGGACCAATAACTCAGGATCCGCCTGAGTTGAATAGACCATCACCGTTACGGAGCTATTGCCGCAGATATTTTCAATCAGTTCGAGCGCGTGTTCCGGGTCCGTATCCAGCTCGACGATGATGATATCGAAATCGGATTCCAACAACTGCGGCACATCATCCAACTCGGGATACGACGAGAACTCGCGAGCCACATTAGCCTGCGATCCAGCTAGGGCATGCGCCACAGCTTTTCTACGCTGCTCTTGCGGCCCGATTAAGGCAACCGACATCACGTGAACGTCGAGTGTGTCGCGACCTTGTGCAGAGGTAGACATCACAATATTTCGACTCCCTGGATCTCGTAATTCTCCGCCGGGTTGAACTGGGATAGCCATTTTGGTGTTGTCGTAAGCATGTGTTCGTGTGAGTCCTCAGTTGGAAAAAAACGAAACGATCGTACCGATCGCGATAGCCGGGGCGTAAGGCATCTTGCGTGTCGCGGGATTGCTTAAAACCAGCTCCGGGTGAGGACGCAATCCGCGTTTTCTAATGCCGAAGATGATGTCCCCCGTGCCTTGAAACAACTCGCCGAGAAAGCCACCAGCGGCGGCCCAGCACAGAGCCATAACTCCTCCGACCATGCTTGTGATTACAAGTGCGAATAGGAGTTGAGAAGGGCCAATCCAGGCTCCGATGGCTGCGCATAGTTTCAAATCGCCCATTCCCATGCCTCCCAACCAATAAAGGATCCCTAGTAACAACGCGCCAAGTGCCAACCCTGCAAGGCTTTGCTCGATGCCGCGCCATCCGTGAAGCCAACCGGAGACGGCGATGCCAGCAATCATGAAGGGCAGCACCAGCCAATTCGGTATACGCCGACTGCGCAGATCCGTGAATGTAGCGACCGCAAGAACAATAAGAGTCGGCCACCAGGCGATCGAGTGCATCCACATTCTCTTTCTCCCCTAAAATGCGGGGGCGCATTCAAGGGAGTGCAATTTGCCATCCAATCCCCATATGTCTCCAAAGACCTGATTCTGGGGGCTAAACGCTTTCTTATCTGTTTCAGTGTGAACGACTGTTTACAGACAGCGTTTGCGAGTGAAGCGGAACATATACACCCGGTTCCGGCGGGAGAGAAGCGTCGGGAAAGAGGAGTGGCAGGTCGGAGATTGAGCCGAGGATGAATTCATATCCGTCTAGACGGACAGTTTGAAGCCTGTCGGCCGGCAGGCGGTCAACGACCTCGCGGAGGTACTCTCGGAACGAATCGCCGCTGGGCAGAGGATACAGAACAAATCGGCTGTAAGGGCCGGACGGCAGTTGGGTTAGGAGGCTTGTCTCGCGTTCGTGCATGGAAAAGATTCGCTTACCCTCTTTCAGATTCGCCTCCGGGTACTCGATGGTCATGTAGTCGGGGAGGTAGTAGCCGGCGTGGCGAAATCCATTGAAGTGTGAATCGAAGCTGATGATGAGGGTGTCACTTGCCGAGGCTATCTGTGGCAGCGCAATCGTTCTGCTTTTGAGCTCTGCTTCAAAGCGTCGTACCTCTCGGTAGGAACAGTAGAGCGGGGCGCTGACGAAGATAAGAATATTCGCCGCAGCGCAAAGACCGATGAAAGCCAGCTTGTACGATCTTCGCCATGCGCTGGCGTCATACCATTCGGCCGCCCAAAGACCGAGCCAAAGGCAAGCAGGTGCGCAGAGCAACAACAAGTAGCCGCTATTGACGAATTTGAGATAGCCGAAGGTAAAAAAGCAAAGTCCCGGCCCGATCCAGACAAGGGTGAAACGCTTCTTTTGAGGATCTGAAGGAACCTTGTTAGCAAGCGCGCGCAGCGGTGCCAGCGAGGCAGTTCCGAAGGTGAGGACATAGATAAAAACGATGGTAAATGCCCGCGCAATCGAGTTTGCAGGTGAGGAGTTAAATACGCGTTCCTTTTGATGGAACCATCCTCCACAGAGAGACTAAGGCGTCGAAGTATGAGTGGAGGCCACCACTTGCGTAGATCATCGGCACGAACCACGCAGTGATAGTCAGAGCAAGCGCAGTTACGCCCAACCCTCTGTCTTTCGTTGTGGCTTTCCACATCGAAAAGAGAAAGAGGGGAGACAGAAATAAGAGGGACGACGGCCGGACTCCGGCAGATACTCCGAGGACGATTGCGGCCGGCAGGATGAACCTGGTATTTCCGGAGTAGATGCGCCAGCAAAGATAGCCTATGAGTCCCGAAAAGAACGCTTCGACGATGTACGTTAACGCGACGATTCCATGAAACCAGGATAGTGGCGAGAACAGGAACAAAATGCCTGCAAACTGAGCCGCCGTCGGTCCAAACCAATCCAGGGCCATCTTGTAGATCACGATCACCACGCCGCAACTGGCGAGGATGCTCAGGACGACCAGGGAAAGGTTGGCGTCGTGACAGATGATGTTGAGCAGCCGGCCCAGGCAAATGTATAAGAAGTAACCTGGCGGATGCGGCTGATGAACCCGGGGATTGAAGTGCTGCATGGCCAGCGCGAAGTTCACGCAATCCAAGTCATAGAGATAATGGCTTCGAAATGCGAACCTCGTTATGGCAACCGCGCTCGTTAGAAGCGCGAGAAATGCCCTTTGCCGGTAGATCATGTTTGGAATGAAGCAATTGGAGGGCCACATTAACTTCGCATGGCCATTAGGTAACCATCTGTTGATGCTGTCGGGGTTACTAAATAGCTGATAGACGCGCCATTCAGGGGAGTGACCAGAATTTCGTGGACATTTATAAACCTTCTTGGTAGTACTAATCCGAATCACAGACGACCCACTTTTCCACAGTCGAGCACGAAAAGCTGGGCATATGTGATTATTCCGACTTCTCTCCCCAATGTTGGAACGGCCCCTAGGAAACGTTTGCGTCACGCATTGAGGAAATAGCCCAATGATCCGGATCGGCTTGTATTCAGAAGACGCTAAATTGCAGCAAATTCTCTCCTCGGTCTTGGGAAAAGAATTCCAGGTTTTTCTCGAAACAACTGAAGATGGCATCAACCGCATGCTAGCCGTGGCGGGCTGCGATGTCGTGATTCTGGACTTGGACTCCAATCATGAATCGCTTCATCAGCGCATCGCCTGCTGCAGGCGGATCGTCCGATCCAGCACCGCATCGGTTGTGATGGCCGATGACATTCTACGCACAACTGCGGCGGAATTAGTGCGTCTGGGCGCTCATAGCTATTGCCGTAAACCTCCTTCAATCAGAGATCTGACTGCCTTACTTCACCGTGCACATGAAGGGTCCCGCCAGCGCGAGCCACGTACCGCCGAGCACCCCTATGAAGAGACGAGTTATTGCGACCAAATGATCGGGTCGAGCCCGCAGATGCGGGAGGTCTATGATCTCGTACGCCGCGTGGCAAATCTCAATGCTTCCGTTCTCGTGACTGGAGAAAGCGGTACCGGCAAAGAACTCATCGCCCGGGCAATTCACAATCTTGGCTCTCGCTCCGGCAAACCCTTTGTCGCCGTCTGCTGCGGCGCTATTCCTGAGACTCTCATTGAAGCCGAATTGTTCGGGCATGAAAAAGGCGCCTTTACAGGCACAGTCGGTTTGCGAGAGGGTTATCTCGAGCAAGCAGGCGACGGCACCCTGCTGCTCGATGAAATCGGCGAATTGAGCCCGTCGACGCAGGTCAAACTTCTCCGCGTTTTGCAACAGCGCGAGTTCAGCCGGCTGGGCAGCAGCCGACTCATTCCATTGCGCGCGCGCCTTATCTTCGCGACTCACACAGACCTGGCCGAGTTGGTGGCGCAAGGGAAATTCCGGCTGGATCTGTTTTACAGAATCAATGTCATGAAGGTGACAGCACCGGCGCTTCAGGAACGCGTGGAAGATATTCCCCAGATTGCTCGGCATTTCCTGAGGCAGTACTCCGAGATCTATCAAAAGGTGGTCGAGGATATTGAACCCGGCGCAATGGCTCTCCTTCAAAGCTACTCCTGGCCCGGGAACGTCCGCGAATTGGAGAACGTGATTCAGCGGGCGATTATCGTAGCTTCAGGTGAAACGATCTGCGACAAAGATCTGCCGTTGAATATTCAGAGTGAAAGTGTACTTAACATCGCGGACTATCAGCCTACAAACTCCTTTGAGCGACAACTTCGCAACTACAAAGTAAAGCTGGCTGTCACAGCGGTTCGAGAAAATCATGGCAATAAAACGGTGGCGGCACGAAGTCTGAATATTTCGCGAGCTTACTTGCATCGCCTGCTGCGACTCGGAGAACAAGACCCGCAAGACCCGCTTGCCGATTCGGACACTCTTGACGCGGAGATGGCTTGAACGCCGCGCTTTCGCCGGCCGAGCGTATAAAATCTGCTTCAACCACTCCCCTTTTGCGACGGATCTTCTCATTTCCTGTGATGGTGGCTACCCTCCTGGCCCTGCTCGCAGTCGTTACGGTTCGAGAGAGATTTGATGATCCGGATATGTGGTGGCACCTCAAGACGGGCGAGGTAATCTGGAATACACATAAGATTCCAACCACGGACCTTTTCTCTTTCACGGCTCACCAACATCTCTGGGTTCCGCATGAGTGGTTGTCGGAGGTCATTATCTTTGGCGCTTACCGATGGGGCGGCTACACGGGCCTGATGGTCTGGCTGTGCTTTTTCACCGCCGCCGTTCTCGTAGCGGGGTACGTCCTCTGTTCGGTCTATTCAGGCAACTCGAAGACAGCTCTCCTTGGAGCTTTGACAATCTGGTTGTTTGGGACCATCGGATTCGCGGTTCGGCCACAAATGATCGGCTATCTTCTCTTGATCGTTGAACTGCTGCTGTTGCATTACGGGCAAACACGTGACGGACGGTGGTTCTTCGCCCTTCCACCGCTGTTTGCGATCTGGATGAATTGTCATGGGTCTTTCTTCTTCGGCCTCGCGTTGGCGGGACTATTTTTGCTCAGTTCCTATTTCAACTTTCAAAGCGGCTTGCTTGCAGCAACAAGATGGGATCCGCGTAGACGCCGAACGATGATTTTGGCGCTCATTCTGTCGGCACCGGCGCTCTTCGTGAATCCGGTGGGCGTGGGAATGATTCTGTACCCATTGAAAACGATGCTGTCTCCGGGTATGGGGTTCAGTCCTGTAGAGGAGTGGCAGCCACTTCAGTTCACTGACGGGCGCAGCTTTGCATTTCTGGGGATTCTTGGGTGCATCTTCCTTCTAGTAATGATTCGCCGAACAGAGTTGCTCTGGCGAGAGTTGCTGACTTTGGCCATAGGCGCATGGTTAGCCGCCAGTCACGTACGCATGCTCTTTGTGTTTGGCATCCTTGCGGCCCCCATTCTGTCGCGGTTGATTGCAACTTCATGGGACAGTTACGATGCCAGGCGGGATCATCCAATAGCGAATGCGTTGTTGATCGCTCTGGCGCTGATAATCGCTTTCCTCGCTTTTCCAAACAATCAGAACCTTGAGGCTCAGGTGGAGCAGCGCAGTCCGGTAAAGGCCTTGGAATTTATCAGAGCCAATCATATCTCCGGACCGATGTTGAACGAGTGGCTTTACGGAGGGTACTTGATGTGGGCAGCGCCCGAATATCCGGTGTTTATCGATGGTCGCGGCGATGTTTTCTGGCCCGGTGTCGGTGAGGAGTTCGCAAAATGGGCGCAACTTCAAAGCGACCCCAATGCCCTGCTCGATAAGTACCGAGTCGGATTCTGTTTATTGGGCCGCCAATCTCAAATGGTCGCGGTTCTACGTTTGTTACCCGGTTGGAAGGAAATCTATTCGGACGACGTCTCGGTTATATTTGTGCGGGCCACGCACTGAATTAGCCGAGCTGGAGTCAGAGCATTACGGACTCCCTTTAGCTGATTCTTTAGAAAGCGCGCGAGGGACACCATCTGCAAGCGGACTTTGTTCCTCCGTTTGCGCGTCGAGCCGCACCTCCTGAGGTTGAATCGCCATTCTAATGCCTATAGATTCGCGTAGCTCCATGATCTCGAGCAGCAGTTCCCCCTGCATTTGCAAGAAGTGGTTCCAGTCGCGGGCAAAGAGGTAGGCAAAGATCTCGACATCAAGAGAAAACGAGCCGAAACGAAGGAAGCTTACGCGAAACGAAGTGCGCTCAACTAGGGGATTCTGAGCTAGCCGCTCCTTCAGACCATCAATGAAGGAGCGCATCTGCGAACCGGTGGTCTCTTTGTGCAGATTCAGGTCTTGGCGGAACCAGAACTTGTCGCGCATGGAGATGTTTTCGAGGCTGCCGTTTGCTATCTGTCCGTTGGGTACGCTGACTACTGTCCGGCCAAGAGTGCGGATTCGCATGGAACGGAGGCCTATGTCCTCTACCGCGCCTAATGCATCTCCTATCTTGACCGTGTCTCCCACACGCACAACACGGTCGAGAATGATTGAGGTGCCCCCAATGAAATTTTCGAGGGTCTTCTGCGCGGCAAGGGCAACGGCGATACCACCTACACCGAGACCCGCCAACGCCGCTGTAGGGTTCATACCAAAGTGATAAAGGGCAATGAACACGCCGGCAAAAACGGCCAGAATATCGATCAGGCTGCGCCCGAGACGCAAGATCGAGGACATCCCCATGTTGTGGCTACGAGCCAGTCGGCGACGGATGACCTCTTCCACTCCGGCACTCAATAGAATGAATAGCCAAACAATGGCCGCAATCGTAATTACCGTTGCAATGCTGGACCAGAATTGCCTTTGCAGCAGGGTGAAGTTGTAGTGGGAGAGCATGAAGCGTATTACCAGCGCCAGCGCGAGAAGACGGACCGGGCCTGGCAATACGTTCGGATCCGACAAATCTGGTTTTCCCCGCAGCCGGCGTCGCATCTGGCCAGCTACATGGCTCAAAAGCCGGTTTAGCAGGCCCGTGAGCAAGTAGATGGAAGGCATGCCTACAAATACGGCGAACCATCCGAATAGTGGTACGTTTGCGAATTTCGTTTCCGTCAGGAATTCGGGAAGTACATTCTCAATAGGTGTGGTATTGACTTCGTTGTAGAGGTCGGGGATTGAGTCCAGAGTCCTGCGCGAAAAGAGCCACACTGATCCTGCCGCTCCGCGATCCATTCGCTCGAGGATAATTTCGACATTGCCGTCGGGGCCGGGGATGGATCCGATCGACTCCAGATTCGGTTGAAGAGGGTTTGCCAAAGAACCTTCAGGTCTATTGCTCAGCTGGTTGAGGTTTGCAGGCAGCCGGCGGTTTAAGACCACGAACAGCTCGTGGGCAAGCTCTGCAGCCTTGTCATCTTTCAGTCCGGTATTTAGGTAGTGTGCTGCGGTCTCGTTGTCGTTCTTTGCCGCGACGCTCAGGAAGCCCAGAACGGCGCCTCGAGGAGTGGTGCGTCCAAGAGTATCCTGTGGAGACTCGAGCGCCGGGGCAGTTGGGACTGGGGTGAGAGCAGGAAGTTGGGCGCGCGCCGTGATGCTACCCAGTACCAAAATGAGAAGCAGCAGGAAACATGCAAAAGCGCTCCTGCCGCAAACGAGGCTTCTCTGCGCCTTACTCTCTTGCGCTATCTTGGGACTCGTATTCATTTGATTTGATATTTTGACCCCGACCGAGCGGATAGGCGAGAGACAGTTCGTTGAACTTGAAGTAACGGTTTGAAGCTGCATGTCATAAATACGCACCATTCTCCGAAAGTAAGCTAGACGTTTGAAGATGCCGCGTCTACTGGGAGTTTCGCTAGGCGCTCAAACTTGTCGCGAGAAAGATTCGGGACGATCTCAGCACTTTCCCTGGCCAGCGTCAGTTTCAGTCTGGCATTGGCACTCAAATTCAACACCCAGGACAGTCGCCGTTAGACACCAAATTGTTCATCTTCTGATAGACTTGTATCTGTCGTTGCGTCGGACATCTTGAAGTTCATTTGGTCTTCCCAAAGACTCGAAGATGGTCCAGTGCGCATGATCGTGGAAGAGAGCGAACAGCAAAACTGAAGATCGCTCATTCTACGTAACATATCCATGTTGCTAAAACGCAATGTGGGGACGTAGCTCAGTTGGTTAGAGCGCTGCCCTGTCACGGCAGAGGTCGCGGGTTCGAGCCCCGTCGTCCCCGCCAT
>CAVUSP010000004.1:0-2478032 GCA_963744155.1 uncultured Acidobacteriaceae bacterium
CCCGCCATACTGAAGGACACCATCGCCAACCCAGGCACATGGCGGTCAATCAACGGCGCATGGATCAAAGGCTAGCTGCCCAAAGGCTAGCTGCCCAAAGCCTAACCGCCCAAAGCCTAACCGCCGCACCATCTATAACTGGCACCTAACCATCGTCTCTGCTCTCGTCCGCGGCACAGGCAAAAGTTTTTTGTGATTCTGAATAAAATCAGCAGCGCGACGATCTGCACACAGAAGATGCTACGCTGCCCGGGCGAAAACTCAAAAGTCACCTCCCGTAACCAATTGAAAATAGGTAACAAATTAGAATCCCTAGAATGAGCCGCGCAAAGAACCAAATCTCCGTGACAGCGCGATTTTATTGTAGTAAAAGTCCTAATGTTTGAGTCGAACCAAATAGACCGCGAAGGCCATAGGTACGTATGTTTAGTCTTGCAGGGAAATGCGCCGTTGTTGTCGGTGGAACCTCCGGCATCGGGAAGGCCATAGCCCTCGGTCTGGCATCAGCAGGAGCCAACGTCGTCGCCTCCTCGCGATCGAAGCAAGCCGTCGAATCCGTCGCCGGCTGCCTCGAAGCGTGGCAGCAAAACCCTCCGCATCCCCTCCGACGTCCTCGACCGCGCCTCCCTGCAACACCTCCACGACGCCGTGCTCTCCGCCTTCGGCCGCATCGACATCCTCGTCAACTCCGCCGGCATCACCAAACGAGTCCCCACTCTCGATTGTCCCGAAGAGTTGTGGCAAAGCATAATGAACGTGAACCTCAACGGCACACTCCGCGCCTGTCAGATCTTCGGCAAAACCATGCTCCAGCAGAAAAAAGGCAGGATCATCAACATCGCCTCGCTCTCTACCTTCGTCGCCTTTCACGAGGTCGCCGCCTACGGAGCCAGCAAAGCAGCCGTCGGCGCTCTCACCCGTTCGCTCGCGGTCGAATGGGCTCCCTACGGCGTCTGCGTCAACGCCATCGCCCCCGGCATCTTCCCCACCGACCTCAACCGCGACCTCCTCGATTCCCCGCGCGGCAAAGAACTCCTCACCAGAACCCCGATGGGCCGCTTTGGTACCGTGGAGGAGGTCGTCGGCGCCGCGCTCTTCCTCGCCTCCGACGAAAGCGCCTTTACAACCGGACAGATCATCGCCGTCGACGGCGGTTTTCTCGCCAGTGGAGTCAACCAGTAGCCATGAAGTCAAACCAGCACGCCAAGAACGGAACTCGCGGCATCAAGCGCATCGACCTCGCCTACGTCGAACTCGCATCGAGCGAAAACGCCCGCGACATCAATCGCGACATCGTCCTCGAGATCATCCGCTCCCAACAGCCCGTAGCCCGCGCCGATCTCGCCCGCTCCTCCGGCCTCCAGCCCAGCACCATCTCCGCCATCGTCGAGCAGCTGATCGAAGAAAAGTGGGTCGCCGAAGGCGCCATGGCGCGCCGCCCCCGCGGCCGCCCCTCCACTCTCCTCTCGCTCAACGACGCCATGGTCATCCTCGTCGCCGACGTCCGCCCCAATCAGGCCATCGTCGCCCTCGTCGACCTCAACGGCCGCTTCCTCGCCCGCGAAGCCGTCCCTCTCGTCTCCGAACCCGCGCGTTCCGTCACCAAGATCGTGCACTGCATGCAGGCCATGCGCACCGCGCACAGCGATCGCTCCTTCGAAGGCATCGGCATCAGCATGCCCGGCCGCGTCGACCCCGAAACCCAGCGCCTCCTCCTCGCCCCCAACCTCAAGTGGACCGACTACGACATCAAGGGCGCCATCGAGCAGCAGATGCAGCTCCAGGTCGAGCTCGCCAACGCCGCCAACGCCTGTCTCCTCTCCGAGCTCTGGTCCGGCCGTCTCGACGGCATCCGCAACGCCGTCCTCATCACCGTCTCCGAAGGCATCGGCGGCGCCATCCTCGCCAACGGGCAGATCATCACCAGCCGCAGCGGCCTCGCCGGCGAGTTCGGCCACAGCCCCATCGACCCCACCGGCCCCGTCTGCGGCTGCGGCCAGCGCGGCTGCTGGGAGGTCTTCGCCTCCTCCACCGCCGCCCTGCGCTACTACGCCGAACTCGCCCCCAAGAGCACAAACACACACCGCGCCATCAACATTCACGATCTCCTCCGCCTCACCGAAGAAGGCGACGCCACCGCCATCGCCGCCGTCACCCGCCAGGCAACTCACCTCGGCCGCGGCCTCCGCCTCGTCACCGCCTCGCTCTCCCCCGAAGTCGTTCTCATCACCGGCGACCTCACCACCTCCTGGGCGCGCTTCGGCCCCATCATCCAGAAAGAGATGGCCGCCACCATGCTCGCCGGCGCTCCCCCCGAACTCGGCATCACCAAGGACGGCGAACTCTCCCGTCTCCGTGGCGCAGCCGCAGTCGTCCTGCAGCGGCACTCCGGCTACCACACCTCCACCCATCTGGCCGCCTCCGGCAAGCGAAGCCGCCGCAAGCGCCAGCCGCAAAATAATCCCCAGGCGTACACTTCTCCGGGAGCGCGAACGCACGCATCCGTACTTTGAATATTCGATCCACAGCAGATTCTTGTCTTCTTGACAGCTCTCTTAGAATTCTATAAAGTTCGCGACACGTACAAAATACGGGACGTCCTATCACCGTTTGAACTCACAGAGGCAATCTCTCTTCCAACCAAAATCGGCGCTCCCTGGAGGATTCACTCATCATGCAGCTTCAACGACTCGCTGCTCTTCTTCTCTCGCTCGGCATCCTCTCCTCCGGCGCCTTCGCCCAATCGCAGCAAGCCGCTACCCTATCTCGACCCCTCGCTCCCCACCCAGCAGCGCGTCGACGATCTCGTCTCCCGCATGACCCTCGAAGAGAAGGTCCGCGCAGCTCATCAACACCGCTCCCGCCATCCCCCGCCTCAACGTCCCCGCCTACGACTACTGGAGCGAGGGCCTCCACGGCATCGCCCGCTCCGGCTACGCCACCCTCTTCCCGCAGGCCATCGGCATGGCCGCCACCTGGGACGCGCCCCTCGTCAACCAGATCTCCACCGTCATCTCCACCGAGGCCCGCGCCAAGTACAACGAAGCCGTCCGCAACAACGTCCACTCCATCTACTACGGCCTCACCATCTGGTCCCCCAACATCAACATCTTCCGCGATCCGCGCTGGGGCCGCGGCCAGGAGACCTACGGCGAAGATCCCTTCCTCACCGCCGCCTCGGCGTAGCCTTCGTCAAAGGCCTGCAGGGCGACGACCCCACCTACTTCAAGACCATCGCCACGCCCAAGCACTACGCCGTCCACAGCGGCCCCGAATCCACCCGCCACTCCGCCAACATCGACCCCACCCCGCACGATCTCTGGGACACCTACCTCCCCGCCTTCCGCGCCACCATCATCGACGCCAAGGCCTACTCCATCATGTGCGCCTACAACGCCGTCGATAAGTACCCCGCCTGCGCCAACAAGATGCTCCTCGAAGACCATCCTCCGCGGCGACTGGGGCTTCCAGGGCTTCGTCACCTCCGACTGCGGCGCCGTCGACGACTTCTTCGAAGCCAAGGCCCACCACACCTCGCCCGACAAGGACTCCGCCGCCGTCGACGGCATCGAAGCCGGAACCGACACCAACTGCGGCAGGACCTACCTCGCCCTCACCGACGCCGTAAAGAAGAGGCCTCATCACCGAAGCCCAGATCGACGTCTCCCTCAAGCGCCTCTTCCTCGCCCGCTATCGCCTCGGCCTCTTCGATCCGCCGGAAAAGATGCTCTGGTCCAAGGTCCCGTTCTCCGAAGTCGGCTCACCCGCACACGCAGCGCTCGCCCTCAAGGCCGCGCGCGAGTCCATGGTGCTCCTCAAGAACAGCAACAACACCCTGCCGCTCTCGCCCTCGAAGATCAAGACCATCGCCGTCATCGGCCCCAACGCCGCCGAGCTCTCCGCCATCGAAGGCAACTACAACGCCGTCCCCAAAGACCCCGTCCTCCCCGTCGACGGCATCGTCAAGCAGTTCCCCTCCGCGAAGGTCCTCTACGCCCAAGGCTCGCCCTACGCCGAAAACGCCGGCATCGTCATCCCGCGCACTCAGTTCCGCACCGCAGCCGGCTCCAACGTCGAAGGCCTCAAAGGCGAGTACTTCAACAACGACTCCCTCACCGGCCCACCCGTCCTCACCCGCACCGACAAGCAGATCGACTTCGACTGGAACTCCACCTCGCCCGATCCCGCCAAGCTCGATCCCAAGGCCTTCTCCGTCCGCTGGACCGGCACCCTTCAGGCCCCTGCCCCCGGCGACTATGAAGTCACCGGCATGCTCGCCCACTGCTACCCCTGCAACAACTCCGAGCACTACACCATCCGCTTCGACGGCAAGGACATGCTCGCCTTCCAGGTCAGCGAGGACAAGGCCCAGCACGGATCGACAACCACCGCGGTCAAGCTCCACTTCGACGACACCAAGCCCCACGCCTTCGAGGTCACCTACGCCCACCGCGCCCGCCTCTTCGGCGCCGGCCTCTCGCTCCAGTGGGTCGCCCCCGTCGAACCCCTCCGCGCCCAGGCCCTCGACATCATCAAACAATCCGACGTCGTCCTCGCCTTCGTCGGCCTCTCGCCCAACCTCGAAGGCGAAGAGATGCCCGTCCACATCCCCGGCTTCTCCGGCGGCGACCGCACCGACATCGCCCTGCCCGCCGCGCAGCAGCAACTCCTCGAAGCCGCCAAAGCCACCGGCAAGCCGCTCGTCGTCGTCCTCATGAACGGCTCCGCCCTCGCCGTCAACTGGGCCCAGCAAAACGCCGACGCCATCCTCGAAGCCTGGTACCCCGGCGACGGCGGCTCGCAGGCCATCGCCGAAACCCTCGCCGGAGCCAACAACCCCGCCGGCCGCCTGCCCATCACCTTCTACACCGGCCTCGATCAGCTTCCCGCCCTTCGAAGACTACGCCATGGCCAACCGCACCTACCGCTACTTCAAAGGCAAGCCCCTCTACGGATTCGGCTACGGCCTCAGCTACACCACCTTCGCCTACTCCAATCTCAAACTCTCCACCACCAACCTCCACGCCGGCGACACCCTCACCGTCGAAGCCGACGTCAAAAACACCGGCAAGCGCGCCGGAGAAGAGGTCGCCGAGCTCTACCTCACGCCGCCCCACACCGACGTCTCCCCCAACCTCGCCCTCAACGGCTTCACCCGCGTCAGCCTGCTCCCGGCGAAACCAAACACATCACCTTCACCCTCGACCCCCGCACCCTCTCGCAGGTCGACGACAAAGGCGTCCGCGCCGTCACCCCCGGCAGCTACCGCATCGCACGTCGGCGGCGCCCAACCCACCGAAACCACCAACACCCAAACCGCCACCTTCACCATCGAAGGCACGCAGGAGATGCCGCGCTGATAAGTCAATAATTTGTAACCAAAAACGATCATGTGCATTCACGAATTTGTAACTACGAAAGATCACAAGTTTGAAAAAAGCGTCATTCGACCGAAGCCGCTCACGGCTTCAGTCGTGCGCGTAGGAACCCCCGCATTTCGCTCGAAGCCGCTGAGGAACGATCTCCACGACACCGCACCTGTTCAAGGACCACATGCGACTCCACCGCACACCTCGGCCTCTCTCTATCCTTGCTCTCGCAACCTCTCACCGCACGCCGAAGACGGCTCCGAAGGCTGGCTCCGCTACGCCCCCCTCACCAACACCGCCCGCTACGCCACTCTCCCCAACCAAATCGTCGTCCTCGGCAACACCCCCACCGACCAGGCCGCCGCCAACGAACTCCAGCGCGGCCTAACCTCCATGCTCGGCCGCCCCTTCACCATCGCCCACGAGACCGAAGACAACACCAACGCCATCATCCTCACCAACCTCGCCACCCTGAACAAAGCCTTCGCCATCACCGGCGACAAACTCCCACCCGAATCCTTCACCCTCGGCGAAAAAATCGAAGGCAAGACTCACCGCTACATCATCCTCGGCGCCGACCCGCGCGGCGAACTCTACGGCGCCTTCCACCTCCTCGAACTCAGTCGCCTCGCAACAACCCCTCCCCACCAAACCCACCACCGAATCCCCCTCCTCCCCCATCCGCTGGGTCAACCAATGGGACAATCTCGACGGCACCATCGAGCGCGGCTACGCAGGCCGCAGCATCTTCTTCGACAACGGCCACGTCCGCCCCGACCTCACCCGCGTCCACGACTACGGCCGCCTCCTCGCCTCCATCGGGATCAACGGCGTCACCGTCAACAACGTCAACTCCGACCTCCGCACCCTCCAGCCCGACATGATCCGCGAGTTCGCCCGCATCGCCGACCAGCTCCGTCCCTGGGGCGTCCGCATGTCGCTCTCCGTCGATCTCTCCAGCCCGCAAGTCGTCGGCCATCTCCCCACCTTCGACCCCGTCGACCCCACCGTCATCGCCTGGTGGCAAACCAAAGTCGACGAGATCTACAAAGCCATCCCCGACTTCGCCGGCTTCGTCATCAAAGCCGACTCCGAAGGCCGCGTCGGCCCCTCGCAATATCACCGCACCCCCGCCGAAGCCGCCAACGCCGTAGCCCGCGCCCTCAAACCCCACGGCGGCATCGTCCTCTACCGCGGCTTCGTCTACAACAACCACCTCGACTACAACGACCTCAAAGCCGACCGCGCCCGCGCCGGCTACGACAACTTCCACGCTCTCGACGGCAAGTTCGAACCCAACGTCGTCATCCAGGTCAAACACGGCCCCATCGACTTCCAGGTCCGCGAACCCGTCTCGCCCTCTCTTCGCCGCGCTCCAGCACACCAGCCAGGCCATCGAACTGCAAATCACGCAGGAGTACCTCGGCCAGCAGCGCCACATGGTCTTCCTCGTCCCCATGTGGAAGACCACGCTCGACACCGACCTCCGCGCCAACAACCAAAGCACGCCCGTCAAAGAGATCGTCGAAGGCAAATCCTTCCATCAGCCCCTCGGCGGCTTCGTCGGCGTAGCCAACGTCGGCCTCGACACCAACTGGATGCATCACCCCATGGCCATGGCCAACCTCTACGGCTTCGGCAAACTCGCCTGGAACCCCAACCTCACCACCCAACAGATCATCGACACCTGGACCCGCCTCACCTGGGGCAACAACCCCAAAGTCGTCTCCACCATCAACGACCTCCAGTCCAACTCCTGGCACGTCTACGAGCAGTACACCGGCAACCTCGGCATCGGCACCCTCACCAACATCCTCGGCTACCACTTCGGCCCCGGCATCGAGTCCGCCGAGCGCAACGGCTGGGGCCAGTGGTTCCGCGCCGACGCGCAAGGCATCGGCATGGACCGCACCGTAGCCACCGGCACCGGCTACATCGGCCAGTACCCACCCGAACTCGCCAAGGTCTACGAAGACGTCAACACCTGCCCCGACGACCTCCTCCTCTTCATGCACCACGTCCCCTACACCCACGTCCTCCACGACGGCAAAACAGTAGTCCAGTACGTCTACGACGCCCACTACGAAGGCGCCGCCACCGCCCAAACCTACGTCCCCCGCTGGCAAACCCTCCACGGCCTCATCGACGACGACCGCTACAACGCAAACCCTCAAACTCTTCACCTATCAGGCCGGCCACGCCATCGTCTGGCGCGACGCCGTCACCCGCTGGTTCCAGAAAGAATCCAGCATCCCCGACAAACAAGGCCGCGTAGGCAACTACCCCAACCGCATCGAAGCCGAAAACATGACCGCCGAAGGCTACACCCCCATCGACGTCAAACCCTGGGAGACCGCCTCCAACAGCAAAGCCGCAGTCTGCAACCAACCCACCGGCTGCACCCTCACCACCACACTCAACAAACCCGCAGGCACCTACAACATCACCGTCCAGTACTTCGACTACTGGTCCGGCAAATCCCACTTCACCCTCGACCTCAACGGAAAACCCATCGGCAACTGGATCGCCGACGACACCCTCCCACCCGCACGCGCCGAAAACCAACCCAACGGCGACACCAGCACCCGCATCACCTTCCCCAACATCACCCTAAAACCCGGCGACACCCTAACCCTCCACGGCACCCCCGACAACACCGAACCCGCCCCCGTCGACTACATTGAAATAACGAAGTAACAAAATGCATGGACCAAAGTGAGAACAAATAAAACATGGCTTTGCCGATTGCTCAACAAATCCTGCTAGACATCGTCGCTCCTCCTGTTCTGACTGGTTTCTGGTGGTTGTCGAGTCGAGGATGGGCTCGCAGCATCCAAGGCGAAGAAATTAGCGAGGCGACAAAGTCTCGTCAGAGCAAGGGATTTTGGATTGTGCTTGGGATGCTCTATCTGATCATGTTTAGCGCCACGATCTACTTCAATCTCTTCGATAAATGAAATCGTTTCAGGAAATGAGTTCATGAAAATCACCGCCGCCAAACTAATCATCTGCTCCCCCGACCGCAACTTCGTCACCCTCCGCATCGACACCGACGAAGGCATCTACGGCCTCGGCGACGCCACCCTCAACGGCCGCGAGCTAGCCGTAGCCTCCTACCTCGAAGACCACATCCTCCCCTGCATCATCGGCCGCGACCCCTTCCAGACCGAAGACATCTGGCAGTACCTCTATCGCGGAGCCTACTGGCGGCGCGGCCCCGTCACCATGTCCGCCATCGCCGCCGTCGACGTCGCCCTCTGGGACATCAAGGGCAAGGCCCTCAACACCCCCGTCTACAACCTCCTCGGCGGCCAGTCCCGCCAGGGCTGCCTCGTCTACACCCACGCCAACGGAGCCGACATCGCCGAAGCCCTCGACTCCGTCCGCAAACACATGGACGAAGGCTACCTCGCCGTCCGCGCCCAGGCCGGAGTCCCCGGCGTCGCCTCCAGCTACGGAGTCCCCAAAGCCGGCAAGCCCTACGAACCCGCCGAGCGCGGCCTCCCCTCCGAATCCCTCTGGTCCACCGAACGCTACCTCAACTTCGCCCCGCAGCTCTTCGAAAAACTCCGCGTCGAACTCGGCCCCGACGTCCATCTCCTCCACGACGTCCACCACCGCCTCACCCCCATCGAAGCCGCGCGCCTCGGCAAAGCCCTCGAGCCCTACCACCTCTTCTGGCTCGAAGACCCCTGCCCCGCCGAGCTGCAAGAAAGCTTCGAGCTAATCCGCCGCCACACCACAACCCCCCTCGCCGTAGGCGAAGTCTTCAACTCCATCTGGGACGCCCACGACCTCATCCGCCACCAGCTCATCGACTACATCCGCATGACCATCGTTCACGGCGGCGGCATCACCCACGCCAAAAAGACCGCAGACTTCGCCGCCCTCTACAACGTCCGCACCGGCTACCACGGCCCCACCGACGTCTCTCCCGTCACCATGGCCGCCGCGCTCCACCTCGGCCTCGCCATCCACAACTTCGGCATCCAGGAGCACATGCACCACTCCAAACTCACCGACGAAGTCTTCCCCCACCACTACACCTTCAACGCCGGCTACATGCACCCCGGCAACGCCCCTGGCCTCGGCGTCGACATCGACGAAGCCCTCGCCGCCAAATATCCCTACCAGCGCGCCTACCTGCCCATCGCCCGCAAACTCGACGGCACCCTCACCGACTGGTAGCCGCGCGCCGGAGGCAACACGATGCACCCCGCACTCCGTTCGATCCTCGTCACGACGGCAGCCGCACTTTTCTCGCCACCGTGCGCCTGGCCTCAAGTCGTCAAAGTTCCCCCTCCGCCACCCGCCGGATACGTTCCACCCGCCCCGCACAAAAACGCCCCACAGGGCGACATCCCCCGCATGCCCGGCGACGGCGACGGAGCTTACAAAACCGGCCACTACCGCAACCTCTTCGCCGAAGCCGGCCACACTCCCGCCGACTCCTCCGCCAAAATCGAAAAGACCTTCCAGCAACTCTTCCACGGCGACGGCCAATACGAACGCCTCTACTTCGAGACCGGAGCCAACGCCAACGGCCCGCTCGCCTACATCACCGACTGGGCCAACAACGACGCCCGCACCGAAGGCATGTCCTACGGCATGATGATCGCCGTCCAGCTCAACCACAAGCGCGAGTTCGACGCCCTCTGGAACTGGGCCAACACCTACATGCTCGTCACCGACCCGAAGAACCCCACCGTCGGCTACTTCGCCTGGTCCATGGCAACCGACAACAGCCCCCGCTCCACCGGCCCCGCACCCGACGGCGAAGAGTACTTCGTCATGAGCCTCTACTTCGCCGCGCACCGCTGGGGCAACGGCAAAGGCATCTACAACTACCAGGCTCAGGCCGATAAAATCCTTCGCGGCATGCGCCACCACCCCATCCTCACCGCCACCGGCCCGTTCCGCATCCATCCCGACGACCCGCCATTCCTCCCGCCAACCCATCCCTGGCCCAGCCCCAACAACGACGCCCGCCAGAAAGCGATGGCCGCCCAGGAGACCACTCCCCCCACACCCAACGCCGCTCAGCGCGCGCTTATCCTTCAACCACGCACCATCACGTCCGGCGCTATGACCGAAGAACCCCACACCATGATCCGCTTCGTTCCCGAAGGCGACGGCTCCAACGAAGGCGTCACCGACGCCTCCTACCACCTGCCCGCCTTCTACGAACTCTGGTCCCGCTGGGGGCCCCAGGAAGACCGCGACTTCTGGGCCAAAGCCGCCGACGTCAGCCGCCAGCTCTTCGTCACCGTCACCGGCCCAAACACCGCCCTCACCCCCGAGCGCTCCAACTTCGACATGTCCCCCGTCCTCGACCGCAACGGCAGCCCCGCCACCTTCGGCTACGACTCCTGGCGCTCCGTCAGTAACTGGTCCGTTGACTACTCCTGGTGGCAAAAGGACACTCGCCAAACCACGCTCAGTGATCGCCTCCAGACATTCCTCTCCACCCAGGGCATTGACAAGTTCGTCGACCGCTACACCCTCGACGGCCAGCCGCTCTCGCAGCGTCACTCCCCCGGCATGCTCTCCACCGCCGCCGTCGGCAGCCTCGCCGCCACTCCGAGCCCCGCCTCCAAAGCCTTCGTCGAGGCCCTTTGGAACACCCCGATCCCCTCCGGCGAACAGCGCTACTACGACGGCATGCTTTATCTCATGAGCCTCATGCACTGCAGCGGAAACTTCCGCATCTGGCCTCCCCAATAACCATCGCCCGCTAACCAGACGGCACCCTCTGGCAACCCGGAGAAACCCACCCCACGCGATACTATTGATTCAGCCGGCGCTCCCGCGCTGCCCTAGTGTTTCAAATCAGACTAACTCACCCGAGGTCACTCACCCAATGCAGAGAAGCAGCGTGGGAAAGTTCTTGTCGATCGCAGTCCTGTCAATAACCGCATTCGCAATCGCACAAACCCCACCATCGGGCGCCACTCCCGCAATCGAACAAGGCAGCTTCACCGTCCATCTCCTGCTGCACGCCATCGGCGAGGAACACTTCTGGGTCACCCGCGGCGCAACTCCGGGTACCCTGACGATGGAAACCTCCTTCGTCTCCTCCGATCGCGGCATGAAGCGAACCATCACCTCAGCGCTTCTGATGAATCAGGACTACACTCCGCAAAGACTCGAACAAAAGAGCACAGGCAGCACAGGTCCGGCGACCATGCAGCTCGCAGAAATCAGCGGCAACTCCGCCACGATTCACGAAGGAGCAAAGAACCGCACCGTAACCCTCCCGCCTTCAGCCTTCCTCCTCTTCGGTACAACGCCTGCCTCGCAACAGATGATGATGATGCGTTACTGGAAAGCCCATCATCAACCAGCAAAGCTGCCAATTATGCGCGCAGATCCACTCGCCCCCGCGTTCGAAATCAAACTCGCAGGCCCGGACACCCTCTCGCTTAGCGGCGTAACCGTACACCTCCAGCGATACACCATTGCCAACCTCATGTTCGGTCGCGAGATCCTCTGGCTCGACGACCACAACCAACTCGTCGCAATCATGACCTTCGCGGGCGGCCTCCCTATGGAGGTCGTGAACAACAAATACGAGCCCGCTTTCGCCCAACTCGTACACAGCGGAGTAGGCCAGGAGATGCGCGATCTTGCTGAACTCGACAAGATGGTTGCGCCCGAGGCAAGCGGAACCTTCGCCATCGTCGGCGCTACCCTGATCGACGGCACAGGCACTCCGGCACTCCCGAACTCCACCGTGGTCATTCGCAACGGACGAATCGTCGCCGCAGGAGCCACCGGCAAAGTCGCTCTGCCGCCGCAAATCCGCATCGTCCATGCCGAAGGAAAGTCTTTGCTCCCCGGACTCTGGGAGATGCACTCCCACTACTCCGGCGTGGAGTTTGTCCCCGCCCTCCTCTCCGCCGGAGTTACCACCACCCGGGACTGCGGCGGCGAGTTTGAGTTTCTCACCACAGTCGGAAAAGCAATCGACACGCAGAACGCCCTCGGCCCCCGGATGCTCTTCGCCGGACTCATCGACGGTCCCGGCCCTGCCGCGTTTGGAGCAGTCAGCATTGACAAGCCCGAGGAAGCCGCCGCAGTAGTCGATCGTTACCACGCCGCCGGCTTCGAACAAATCAAGCTCTATACCCTGCTGAAACCCGCTGTTGTCAAAGCCATCAGCGCTGAAGCACACCGTCTCGGCATGACGGTCACCGGCCACGTCCCCACAGCGATGAACGCCTTCGAGGGCGTCGACGCTGGGATGGATCAGATCAACCACCTCCAGTTCGTCACGCGAGTGATGCATCCCGCTGGCACTCAAACAATCGACATCGAATCACCCGAAGCCAAAAAAGCCATCGCCTTCTTCAAAGAACACCAAACCGTAATCGACCCCACCGCATCCTGGGGAGAGATGGCCGGACACCCCAAAGACATGGACGTCGCATCGTTCGAGCCCGGCGTCACCGCCGCTCCTTACACGCTCTCCTCAAAGTTTCGCGCCATGGGCAGTCCGCCAGCGGACAGCGCGCAGTTCCGCACACGCATGGACACAAACATCGCCGTCATTGGCGCGCTCTACCGAGCCGGCGTTCCCATCGTCGCAGGAAGCGACACCGGCCTCATCGGCTACGGCCTCGACCGCGAACTCGAACTCTACGTGCAAGCTGGAATGACTCCCATGCAAGCCATCCAGACAGCAACCATCGTCTCCGCTCGCGTCATGAAGCTCGACAAAGATACCGGCTCCATCGAACCCGGAAAGCGAGCCGACCTCATTCTGATCGATGGCGACCCGCTCGAGGACATCAAAAATCTCCGCAAGGTCTCAAAGGTAGTCACCAACGGCCGCATGTACGACGCCAGAAAACTCGGTCAGACCGTCGGATTCAACCGATAGAAAATCAGGCGAAGCCAAGTCATCCCGCCAGTGGCAATCTCAAATCCGCTCTGCATCCGTGTCGTCCGCCCGCCCTGTTTGCCAATTGCACCGAACCTCGATGCGCCTGCGCGATCTGTTGCGCAAGCACCAGGCCGATCCCCGTGCCGCCCGGCTTGGTCGTATAAAACGGCACAAAAAGATTTCCGGCATTGGTCAATCCCGGTCCATTGTCGAGGATCGAGATCACCATCTCGCTACCCGCACTCTGCCACGAGATCTCCACGCACGGACCGTCCTCGCCAATCGCATCCGGACTCAACGCCGCATCCGCCGCATTGCGCACAAGGTTGATCAGAGCCTGTTCAATATGATCCGCATCGATCTGCAGAACCGCATCTTCGGACTCCGCAACCTTGACTGCGACCCGTCTCTCCAACTCCACAACTCTCTCCACCAGAGTCCGCAGTGAGACCGGAGCCAGCTTCGGCGCAGGCAAGCCCATCAACTGCCGATAAGCCTGCAGAAAGCGATTGAGCGATTCCGACCGGTTCTCAATCACCTCAAGTCCGCGCGCAAAATCGGCCGCCTCATCCGACGCGTTCAACGCCCCAAGCCTTCCCCGCAAGCTGCCCGCGATCGACTTGATGGGAGTCAGCGAATTATTAATCTCGTGCCCGAGCACGCGTATCAATCTCTCCCACGCCAGTCGCTCTTCCTCCCGTAGCGCAGCGCTTACATCCGAGAGCACAAGCAGGGTATGCGGAACGCCACGCAATCGAAAACTCGTCCGCCTCACCACCCACCGCACCGGCTGCTGTCCGCTGCCCAGTGAGATCACATCTTCGTCCCCGACAACCAGCAGCTCATGCAGCTTCAATTTCGCCGCGGAGTGACCAAGCGCCGTCTGCCCGCGCAGCCCAAACGCCCGCTCCCCTGCAGCGTTCAACAACCTCAACCTTCCTTCAAGGTCGAACGCCAGCACCGGCGACTGCATCGACCGCATCACGCGCTCCAGCAGTTCCATCGCCTCGAGAGCCCCCGAGCGCTGCCCCTGCAACATGCCCGCAAGCCGGTTCACCTCCAGGGCCAGATCGCCCACCGCGTCATTCCTCTGTCCTCCGCGAGCGCGAAAGGAGTAGTCATCCTCACGCAGCGCCGCAACGACATTGGCCAGCGTCTGCAACGGTCGAACAATCTGCTCCATCAGAACAGAGACAGCGAACGCCCATGCGAGCCCCAGCGCCAGTAAAACAAAACCTTGCTCTAACGGTTCGACCGAATACCGTCGCAGGAGAAGCCAGCACAGCAGCAGCATCGGCAGGCCCAACAGATAGAGCCACAATCGCAATCGCCTCTCGAAGCCGATGCGCCGTCCCGATTTCCCGAGTGGCAAACGAGTCAGCCGAGCGTTGCCACCCGGCGTCGCCTTATGCGACTCTTCAGAGCCCGTATTTTTCAATGCGACGATAGAGTGCTCCACGGCTCAATCCCAGCGCATCAGCAGCATGACTCACGTTACCATTTGCTCGCGCCAGCGCCTTGCGAATCAGAATCGCCTCCACCGCTTCAAGGCTCATATCGTCCATGCTCTGCGCCGCACCCCGTTGCGCATTCAGCCCAAGATTTGCAGCCTCAATTCGCTCCCCCACCGCCATCAGGACAGCTCGCTCGATCGTATGATCCAGCTCCCTCACATTGCCGGGCCACGCATGATGCAGCATCATCTGCAGCGCCCCCGGCTCCAGGCCCTGAATCGGCCTTCGATAGCGCGCGGCATAACGCGCCAGAAAATGTGCCGCCAGCGCTGGAATGTCTTCACGCCGCTCCCGCAAGGGAGGCAGATTAATCTCAACCGTATTCAGGCGAAACAGAAGATCCTCGCGAAACCGTCCAGCCGAACACTCCGCTCGCAAATCCGCGTTAGTCGCTGAAATCATCCGCACATTCACCTTCTGAGTCTTTGAAGAGCCTACGCGTTCCAGTTCACCTGTCTCCAGCACGCGCAACAACTTCGCCTGCTGCCGTATCGGAATATTCGCAATCTCATCCAGAAAGAGCGTTCCGCCACTTGCCAGTTCGAATCGCCCGATGCGATCCGTATGCGCGTCCGTGAAAGCCCCCCTCACATGTCCGAACAACTCGCTCTCGAACGTACCCTCCGGCAGCGCGCCGGTATTCACTGCCACCAGCGTTTTTCCTGCCCGCGAAGAGAGGCGATGCAGCGTCTGCGCCACAACCTCCTTGCCCGTTCCATGCTCTCCTGTGATCAGTACATTCGCGTCCGAAGGTCCCACCCGCGCCATCGTCTCGAGAACATTTCGCATCGATGGAGCCGAAGCGATAAAGTCTGGCCTCCCCGACGCACGCAGTATGCGGTTCTCCGCCTCCAGCCACTGCGTTCTCTTCTGGCTGCGGTGAAGTTCCATCTGTGTGCGGAGAATGCTCAACAACCGCGCGTTCTCCCACGGCTTCTGGATAAAATCTCCGGCGCCGCGCCGCATCGCCTCAACGGCCAAATCAATATTGCCCCACGCCGTCATCACCACTACAGGCAGTTGAGGATCCATCTCCTTCACTCGCGCCACAAGGTCCAAACCCTCTTGGCCCGAAGTCGTATCGCGTGTGTAGTTGAGATCGATTAGCACGCCGTCGAAGCTCTCATGCGCCAGCGCCTCCAGCACCAGCGCAGGCATTCGAACCATCTCCAACTGATAGCCCTCAGGCTTCAGCAGCAGACGCAATGCCTCCAGAATATGCGGCTGGTCGTCCGCAATCAGAAGCTTGCACGGTAACTCCGCCCCTTCAGCCGTCGACACGTCCTTATCCATCCGTTCCAACAGCATGACAACCCGCTCCTGCTAACTACTGCCCACTTGGGGCTATGCCCGTCTTCGCTGATTCTATCGAAATGGAATTCGCCTCCAACGTAGAGCCAACGGCCCGGTCCACCTCAATCTTAGCCTTCTGGTATGCCGTCATCGCCGCAACCAGCGTAGACTCCGCCACGGACAAGTCGCGTTGTGCCGTCAAGGTCTGATAGTTCGACCCCGCGCCAAGCTCTTGTTCCTTCGCGGTAATATCGAAGGTCTTCTGCGCCAACTCGCGTCCCTTCCTGGCCGCAATTACGCGCGCTTCATTCTGTTCCAGCGCATACTGCGCGTTTCGTACTTCAATGCGAATCTGCTTCTTTAGCTGCTGCAGTCGCAACTCTGACTGCCTCGTCTCCAACTCCGCACGATATTGGTCGGACTTCGCGATCCGGTTCCGGATCGGAATACTGACCGATAATCCGAAGTAATAATCGGGGGCGGAATTATTGAAGGCATTCTTAACCGCACCTCCGAAGTCTCTGGGGGCAGTCGATACCGTAGTGGACGCCGGGTTTGGCAAGCCCGCCAATCCAGTGCCTCCATAGAACGCCGTCGCCGCAACAGAAGGCAACACCGCATTGCGAGCTGCGATGGCGCTGATCCGTCGGCTATCGAGATCGAGATCCGACTCGCTGAGCTCGATCCGGTCACGCAACGCGCGCGCAATCATGTCTTCCGTAGGCCCTTGGTTCGTAGGCCCTTGGTTCGCATGCCCTTGGTCCGTTGCATCTAACGATGGGGTCTGGTCGATCGGCCGCACCGGCATCGCCTCGAGAATCGGATCGTCCAGATTCTTGGTCAGAGCGTTCTTCATCAGCAACTCCTGAAATTGCAGTGTTGATTTCGCAATCGTCAGGTCCTGCTCCCGGCTCGCGACCTCAGCTTCCGCCTTCATGACGTCCATCGCTGGAATGGCCTGCAACGCCAATTGCTTGCGATCGCTCTCCAACGTCTGATTTGCGAAATCCAGCGATCGGCTCTTCACCTGCTCGTCTTCATACGCCGCCACCAGATCCCAATACATGTTCGCGATCTGCGTTATCGTCGTGATCACCTGAAGCTTGAACGCCTGATCCGAAATCTTCTGATTGTTCTTCGCAATCCGCATATACCGCAAATTTGGCCCAAAACCGAATCCAGCAAGCAGTTGCTGTTGCAGGAGAACATGATAGTAGGAGTTCAGCGATGGATTGAGAAAGCTATTTGGACTGTTCGTCGTGCCGCGGCTGTTGTCGAATACCGCTGAAAAAGTTGTGCCCGTGGGGAACGCCTGCGAGTAGTTGACATTTCCGTTTGTGGTGTTCTGCTCCAACGTGGGGATTCCGTAGATCGCAATGTTCGACAACGGCTGGGTGTAATGCTCATCATTGAGCGCACCAGAGACCTGAGGATCGTATGTCGAAACGTTTGTTCCGGTGCCAAGCGTAGAGGACACCAGTCCTGACGCGCCTGAGCCGGCGCCGCCGGCACCGCCAGAGGTTCCACCGGCGCCGGCGCCGCTCGAGCTTGTACCAAAGCCGCCTACGCCGCCACCCGGAGTGTTTTGCACCACGCCCGTATTGACTCCGCGGAATGATCCGCCCGCCTGCGTTCGAAGAACGTCTGCAGCCGCAATCGGAAGATTGTATCGAGCGATCGCAATATCCAGATTGTTCTCCAGCGCAAGCGCAATCGTATTCTTCAAACTCAGTTCAAGAACCCCGTTGTTCACCAGCGCATCGATCCGCGGCGAATTGGCCAGGTTGGGCTGCGGCACCATCGTAGCGCGATACGCGTTAAATGGATTGTTCGAATGCGGTATATCCAGACGCAACGCCGGTTGCGCCGGTGCCGAAGGCGTCGGGTTCGCCACTGTTTGCTGCACCTGGCCCATCAACGGCATCTCCATAATCGCCACCACGCCGATACAACGAAGGAGAGAAAGGCTACGACTCACGCCTTCACCTCCGCTTCGGCAGCTTGCAGCCCTGCCGTATCCCGATACATCCAGCCGTCGCGCAACTCAATCGTCCGCGTGCCATACGCCGCGTTCGCCTCGGAGTGCGTCACCTGCACTATCGTTGTCCCCTGTTCATTCAGCTTTCGAAACAACTCCATAATCTCTTTCGCCTGCTCCGAATGCAGATTCCCCGTTGGCTCATCGGCAAGCAATAAATCAGGCTTGTGAATCACAGCGCGCGCAATCCCCACTAACTGCTGCTGCCCGCCCGAAAGCTGATTGGGAAACAGATCCTTCTTGCCCACAATGTTGAAGCGGTCAAGCGTATCCGCCACCATCGCCTGCCGCTCCAACTTCGGAATGTCCTTATACGAAAGCGGCAGGTCAATGTTCTCCGCCACGGTCAAATCATCCAGCAAGTGATAACTCTGGAACACCATCCCGATCCGCCGCCGCGCCAACTCCGCTCTCTGCTTACGATTCATTCCATGTACAGCATCGCCTGCAAAATAGAACTCGCCCTTCCACTGGTCATCCAGCATCGCCAGCACATTCAGCAGAGACGATTTGCCCGCTCCTGACGGACCCATCACAGTCACGAACTCGCCCTCGCGAATAGCCAGATTGACCCTTCGCAATACCCAGGTCTCTGTGTGGCCCGTCTTATAACTGCGTTCTAAATTCTTCAGTTCAATCATCGAAAAACTCCATCTTCAAATCCTTATCGCGAGCCGTTGGGCAGAATGACTCTTCTCGCACCACGAAAGGTCAGTTGCAAGTGCCCGCCTCGCGGCAATCCAATCCCTGCAGAGTTGGCTTATTACAGCCTGTTGAGCAGCCATTTAGCGGCAGATCTCAAATGCTCGCCAGGCCTTCAGGCATCAAGCTGTCATCGCGTCACAGTTTTTGCTTCCGGCGAGAACCGCACGAACAATGCCGGCCTCGAGGTGGAACGCCGTGCTCCCGGGCTGCCCATCCGTCTCCCACTTCTCCGCGAAACACCATCTCCGCTGGCCATCGCCAATCTTCTTCAGCGTCGACACAACGACAGTCCGCATCACTTTCAGCTCGGTGCGCGCCGCGCGCCGCAACGTTGCCGTTCCATGGCCGGGATGCTTACGCACGCGCACACTTTCAACTGCATTCAGCGCAACGAAGTTCAGTGCGACACCCAACACAACCAACGAAACCACCGTCGCCGCGTTTCCCGAGAAACCCACCACTCCGCATAGCTGCCGCAGAGCCAGTCTCAAGTCCTCCAGCATCGTCATCATGCCTCTACCTCCGCAAGCAGCTGGTTCAGTTCACCCTCCGCCACAACCTTGCCATCGAACAAGTGGATCTGCCGCTCCGCATGTGCCGCAAACCGCGGATCGTGCGTCACCATACAGATCGTCGCGCCCTCGCTATGAAGCTCCTGCAGCAGCTTCATCACAGCTTCGCCGTTCTTCGAATCCAGGTTTCCAGTCGGCTCATCTGCCAGCAGAATCGATGGAGAACCCGCCAGCGCTCGCGCCACTGCAACTCTCTGCTGCTGACCGCCCGAAAGCTGCGCCGGATAGTGCCGCATCCGGTGCGCCATGTTCACTCGCTCGAGCGACTCCTGCACTCTCTTCTTCCGCTCCGTCGCCGGCATCCCCGCGCGATACGTCAGCGGCAGCTCCACGTTCTCCGCAACCGTCAGGTCCCCAATCAAGTTGAAACTCTGAAAGATGAACCCGATCTCCTGGTTGCGAATCCGCGAACGATCCGCAAAATTCAAATTCGCAACCTCCTTGCCATTCAGGGAGTACCGGCCTGCCGTTGGAGTATCCAGCAGCCCTATGATCGACAGCAGCGTCGACTTTCCGCATCCCGAGGGCCCCGACATCGCCACATACTCGCCGCGATTGATATTCAAATGCACACCCGACAAGGCATGCGTCTCAATCTCGTCCGTGTAGAAGATCTTCGTCAGATCCTCGATCTGAATAATCGTCTCCGTTGTCGTCATCGTTACTCTCCCTTTCAAGTCTGTTTCGCTGCCTAGTTCAAGCGAATCCGATCCGTGTTATCCCATCGACTCATGTCAGACAGGATGACCGTGTCGCCCTGCTGCAATCCTTCAAGCACCTGAATACTGTTCACCGATGCGCGTCCTACCTTCACCGGAACCCGTACTGCCGTCTTGCCATCCGCTCCCAGCTTGAACAGGCTGATCGTGCTGTTTTCATTTCCGAACGCTGGCCGCCCTACAAAAAGCACGTCCGTCATCCGATCCAGATCGATCGTTCCATCCACGCTCAAGTCGGGTCTGGCGCCCAGCGGGAGGGCTCCAGCTAGCTCTACGTCAACTGTGACCGTTCCGTTCAATACCCCAGGATCGATGCGCATCACCTTTCCATCGATCACGCCGTTATGTGTATCGATCTCAGCAGGTTGCCCGATCTGAATATCTCTCGCCTGCGTCTCTGCAATCTTTAAACTGGCCTTCAACTGATCCGGCTGCACCACCTTTGCCAATGTGGTTCCTACATCCACATGCTCGCCCACCTGGTGATCCAGTTCGACCAGCACTCCGCTGATGCCCGCGCGCACACTCAGCGCATCCTGTTGCTTCTGCTTCAGCGCCAGCAAAGCCTTCGCCTGCTCCACCTTCGTCTGTTGCACCGCAAGCTGCGTCTCGATCGCCTTCTCATTCAGCGTCAGCCGCTGCTTCTCAAGATCGTTGCGCGTCGTCAGCTCATCTGCCTTGCCCTTCGACGCGCTATACGTCAAACCGCTGATCACTCCCAGGTCATACAAAGACTTGTCCGTCTGCGCCTGCAACTGCGCCTGCGAGTAATCCGCCTTCACCGTCGCCCCGGCCGCCTTCTGGTCCATCAGATCGCTCTGCACCTTGGCCCGAGTATTGATGTAGTCAGCCTCCGCGCCCTTCAGCTGCAACTGCGCATCGAGCAACTCCTGCTGCAGCTCCGGATCAACCAGATCCATCAGCACCGTATCCGGCTCAACCTTGGCTCCCGGCAACGCACGAATTCGCACCACCGTCGCCGCGGTCTCCGCCGGAATCAACCGGATCTTATCCTCACGCGGAACCAGCGTTCCTGGCCCACGAACCTGTCGCAGCAACGGCCCCCGCTTCACCGCATCCGTCCACACCGTGGCCCGGTCCACCTCAGGAGCGGCAGGTTTCAGCCGCGTCACAAAAAACGCCACCACCGCCAGCGCGACAACACCGCAGCCAGCCACAATCCACTGCCGGCGCATCTTTTTCTTTCGAATATCTGGTCTTGAAATATCCATTGCGCCTGCTATCAAAGCAAGCGCAGGACCAATCTTACCTACGCAGTTTCAGTTATTTAGACAACCACCCATTCACCCGAACGTCCACAATCGAAAACGACTGTCCATTCCCGAACACTCGCTTCGAACGAGCATCTACAGTGTCGGGGTAATCTTGAAGAGCTCAAGCATCTTCGTCGTAATATCCTGTCGCGACTTGAAAAACTGCTTCCAGGGATCGCGATTCAACCGCCCCTTCCACTCCTCAAAATCTGCAACATGGACAACAGGCCGCTCCGCCAACTCAAGTTCGCTCCATTGCAGCGGAATCGAAACCGGAGCACCCGGCCGCGCCCGCGGAGAGAAAGCCGCCACCGCAGTCGCGCCTCGCTCGTTCCTCAGATAGTCGAGAAAGATTCTGTCCTTCCGCGCAGCTTTACTCATCTTCGTCAGATACAAAGCAGGTTCATCCTTCTCCATCTGCAACACGAACCCATGAGCAAGCTGCTTGATCACCGCCCAGTCGTACTTCGGAACGATCGGCACGACGACATGCAGTCCTTTGCCGCCAGTGCTCTTCACAAAGCTCTCCAGCCCCATCTTCTTTAGCAGCTTGCGAATCTTCGCAGCGCTCTCAGCCAGTCGACCCCACGAGATCGCCGCGTCCGGATCGAGATCAATAATGATCCGATCGGGATGCTCCAGATCATCATTGCGCGAACCCCACGGATGCACCTCGAGCACGCCAATCTGCGCCAGCCCCGCCAGCGCCTCGGCACTCGAAAGCGTAATGTACGGCTCAATTTTCCCTGTCTTCTTGTCGCGGCACATCGACCGAGCCAATCCCCGGCGGCAACATATGACTGACGTGCTTCTGAAAGAAACACGGCTGCGCCGCTACCCTCCGGACACCGAACCAGCGACAGCGGCCGCCCTTCAATATGCGGCAGCATGTGCGGCGCGATAGCCCAGTAGTACTCAGCAAGCTGCTGTTTCGTAAGCCTCGACTCCTCATCCAGAATCTTCTCGGGATGCGTCAGCCGCACGGGAGCGCTCGTAGCGGAAGATTTCGCCGCCGCCTTCGCCTTCTCAGTCGCAACCTTCGCCGCCACTCCACGCAGATGCGACGTGCGATGCGCGCTTTGTACCTCTCCGACTCGCGGACGATCGTCGGCTTCCTCCCGTCGAACATCCTTCGCAGGCTTATCCTCACGAAGCCCCTTGAACGACGCCTGACGCACAAGGTTGTCCGCGGTCCATGTAGCAAAATTCACCTGAGCCACCAGCTTGGGCTGCACCCAGATCGCCCCGCGCCGCGCCTCCGCCGGCAGCATTCTCGAAAGGATTCGTCTTCTGGCGAAGCTCATCCAGCTGATCGCGAAGAACTCGTGTGTCTTTTGCGTAAAACCCGTTCCGGTGCGCCCCGCATAAATCAATTTCTCGCCGTCGTAGTACCCAAGCAGCAACGCACCAACTCCGTGGCTCCCATTCGACGGCAGCGTAAACCCGCCGATGACAAACTCCTGCTCATGAACACACTTCAACTTCAACCAGTCACCACTGCGGCCACTCGAATACTTGCTCGCAGCTCGCTTGGAGATGATGCCCTCCAACATGCATCTCGCATGCCTTCTGAAATACCGCGTTCCGTCCGTTTCAATATGCTCACCGAACCTCAAATACTCGCCCCCACCCTCCACGATCCTCTCCAGCATCTTCTTACGCTCAACCAACCGGCAGATCTCTGATCGAATGCCCATTCAGATGAAGCAGATCAAACACGAAGTAGGTCAGCGGCTTCTTCACTCCCTCCTGAAACGCCGCCTGCAAGATCAGCAAAGCTGGTCGTCCCATTCTCCGCAAGCACCACCACCTCGCCATCAAGAATCGCCTTCTCCACCGGCAACGCTCCCACAAGCGCAGCGATGGTCTTCATCCGATGAGTCCAGTCCAACCCCGTACGCGTCAGCAGTTGAACCCGCCCGCCATCTTTGCGCGCCTGGATGCGATAGCCATCGAGCTTGATCTCATGCAGCCAACCGTCGCCCGTCGGGCGGCGTATCCGCCTGCAACGCAAGCTCCGGAGCAACAAAGTCCGGCAGCTTCTCCTTCGGAGCCTTGCTTAAGACAGAACCAAAGTTCGCAATCTTAGTCTCCGCGCGCTCAGGACGCCTTCTCGGAATCGAGACTCTCCTTGCGATACCACGCCTTTCCCTTGGCCGTATCCTTCGAGTTCCACACATGGTCTTCACTCTTCGCAATCTGCTCCATCGTGCGTCCAGTGACGACGCTGTTCGGCTCCTCCTCCGTAACGCTCGGGTCGGTCTCCTTGCCGTTCAAACTCGTCATGTTCCTTGATCAGCAGCCAATTCGGCTTGCGCTCATTCGCCGCCTTGCCACCCATGCGAATCAGCGCCCACTTTCCCTTCATCTTCGTGCCATGCAGGATGAACTTCAGCGAACCCGTCCGCAGTCCCTCATCCACATCGGTATGCCCCGCCTGCGGCTCCCACGTTCCCTGGTCCCACACCATCACCGTCCCGCCGCCATATTGGCCCTTCGGAATGATCCCCTCAAACCCGCCATAGTCGATCGGATGATCTTCCACCTGCACCGCTAGCCGTTTATCCCCGGTGAAGTAGCTCGGCCCCTTCGCAACAGCCCAGCTCTTCAGCACGCCGTTCCACCCAAGCCGAAAATCGTAGTGCAGATGCGAAGCCGCGTGCTTTTGAATCACAAATGGAAGCTGTCTGATCCGGAAGACTTCGCTTTCGTCGAACCCTTCCCGCTGGGCTCCTGCGTGATGCTGAAGTTCCGCATCGATCGATAGCGTTCAAGCTGCTCATCGACCGCGTCGGAAGCGGCGTGCAACGGCTTCGACTTAGCTTTCTTCTTCGTGGCCATATGGGTTTACGCCGACTTCCGCGATCTTCCCGTCTTCGCAGGCGCAGGCTTCACCAGCGTAATCCCCTTCTTCGATCCCGTCGCCACATGTTTCGCCGGCGCCTTCTTCAAGGCCGCCCCTTCATCTCCACGCACGCTCTTCCGCAGCGCATCCATCAGGTTGATCACCTTGGCCGACTTCGGCGCAGGCTCATCCCGCGGTATCGGTGCATGCTTCACCTTCGCCTCCACCAGCTCGCGTAGCGCCGCCTCATATTCGTCCTTGAACTTCTCCGGCGCAAACTTCGCCGCCTTCCGCTTGATCAACTCCTTCGCCAGAGACAGCTGATCCTCATCCACAGCAACCTTCTTGATCTCCCCAAAATACTCCGCCGGATCGCGCAGCTCCTCCGCATACCGCATCGTGTACGCCATCATCCCGGGAAGCTTGTCATCTGCAGGCGCCGAGATAGCGACCAGATGTTCGCGTCCCCCAAACGCAATCTTGCCCAAGCCAACTTTCTTCGTCGTCTGCAGCGCTTTGCGAACCACGGCAAACGCCTCCGCCTGCACATCATTCTCCGGCACAACGAAGTACGGCTTCTCGAAAAACTCCGGATCCAACTCATCCTCATCGACGAACTGCGCCACCTCCAGCGTGTGTTTTGACGGAATGCGCAGATGTTCTATCTCGTCCGGCTCGATCGTTACGTACTCGCCTTTGCGATACTCATATCCCTTCACAATGTCGGAGTTCTCTACCGGTCCCTCATCGCTCGAGACCTTCTGGTGCTTGATGCGTTCTCCGCTCTTCCGGCTCAACTGGTGAAAGCGAATCTCGCTCTTCGCCTCAGTCGCGGGAAAAAGCTTGATACCGAACGAGACCAGAGAGATTTGCAACTGACCTGACCAATACGGACGTGGCATACGGAGTTCTCCGTCTAGTTGGAAGCGGAATTGGGCCGCCGAGATGCTCGGAGATGCTTCTACAGGCCATCGGAATAAACAGCCGCGAACCTACTCCTCTATGTCTTCCTGACTCGGATGCTTCGCATTCGCCAGAATCTTCTCAGCCAGCAACGGAGGCACGACCTCGTAATGGTCCATCTCCATCCGAAAACTGCCCCGTCCCTGCGTGATCGACGTCAGCGTCGTCCCGTAGCTCAGCATCTCCGCCATCGGAACCTCCGCCCGAACCGTGGTCCCAGCCCCCGCGCTCTCCATCCCCTGCACGCGGCCGCGGCGAGAGTTCAAATCGCCCAGCAACGCACCGGCGAAATCATCCGGCGTCTCAATCTCGACCTTCATCACCGGCTCCAGCAGAACGGGTTTCGCCTGTTCCATGCATTTGCGGAACGCAAGCCGCGCCGCCATCTTGAACGACATCTCGCTCGAGTCCACGTCATGATAACTACCGTCGAAGACCGTCACCTTAATATCAACCACGGGATATCCCGCCAGAAACCCTCGCGCAGCCGACTCCCGAACGCCCTTCTCAACCGCAGGAACATACTGTCGCGGAATCGCGCCGCCAAAAATGTCGTTCGCAAAGACCACTCCGCCTCCGCGCGGCAACGCCTCCATGCGAATCTTGCAGTCGCCAAACTGGCCATGTCCGCCGGTCTGCTTCTTGTACCGCCCCTGAGCCTCCGCGCGTCCACGAACCGTCTCCAGATACGGAATCTTCGGCGCCTTCAACGTGACGTCCGTGTGATATCGCCGCTTCAGCTTCGAGACCACCGCCTCGATGTGCTGCTGCCCCGCGCCCGCCACCAGAAACTCATTCGTCTGCGGATCGCGGTAGAACCTCACCATCGGATCATCTTCCATCACCTTATGCAGCGCGGGCGCAAGCTTATCCTCGTCGGCCCGCGACTTCGGCTCAATCGCGTAGGTCATCGCCGGCTCGGGCATCCGCACGGGCTCCAGAAAAATCTCATGCGCCTTGTCGCCCAGCGTATCTCCAGTCAGCGTCACACGCAGCTTCGCCACCGCTCCCAGATCCCCCGCATGCAACTCCTGAACCTCCACCGCCTTGCGTCCCTGCATGATCGAAAGATGGCACAGCCGTTCCGGCTCCTGACGCGTAAAGTTCAGCACCGGCTTATCCGTCTTCATCATGCCGCTTACAACCTTGAAAAACGAGATCCTCCCCGCAAATGGATCGGTCATCGTCTTGTACACATACAGCGCAAGCGGCTCCTCATCCCCCACCTTGCGCATGACAATCTCGTCCTCGGCGTCCATCTGTCCACCACCGTTGGCCTCTGCTTTCACCGTGTGCAGAATTCCGTGCGCCGCCACCGGCTCCCGCTCCGTTGGCGCAGGCGCATACACCTTCAGAAAATCCAGAAGATGATCCGTCCCCACGTTTCTCAAGCCGCTTACATACAGCACCGGAAATATTCGATCCTCTCGAATCGCCTCGTGCAGCGCAGGAATCAGATGCTCCTCCGGGATCGTCCCCTCGTTGAAGAACTCCTCCATCAACTCGTCCTTCCCCTCAGCCACAAGCTCCACCAGCGCCTCGTGCGCTGTCTTGGCGTCCGACTTGACGGCTTCAGGAATCGCACCAACCTCGCCCCGCCCATCCCCATCGGGCTTGTACAAATAAGCCTTCATCGTCACCAGATCCACCACTCCATGAAACCCGTGCTGATCGACGATCGGCAGCTGAACCGGCACAACCTGTCGCCCCCACTTCTCCTGCAAATCCTCAATCATCTTTTGCCGGCCGATTCTCGTATCCGCCTTCGGATGATCCACCTGGTTGATCACCACCACCCGCGGCAAATTGACCTCTGCCGCGTACTTCCACACTCGGTCCGTCACTGCCTCCGCACCCATCTGCGCATTGACCATCACCACGGCCGCCTCCGCGGGCAGCATCGCGGCTCTCGTCTCGTGCAAGAACATGTGAAACCCCGGAGTATCGATCAAATTGATCTTGACGCCGTCCCACTCCGCAAACGCCACCGCATTTGACATCGTTGTCCGGCGCGCCACATCCTCTTCGTCATAAGCCGTGACCGCAGAGCCATCGTCCACCCGGCCTCGCGTCGCCGTCATCTTCGCCGCATACAGCAGCGCAGAGATCAACGTTGTCTTTCCGCAGTGCGCATGACCGACTACAGCCACGTTGCGAATTTCATTTCCCAGGTAGACCCTCATATCAGACTTCTCCTTCCATAATCTGAACTGACAAATCTCCATCGATTACAGGCGGCACGTGAACTCTCCCAGCTTCATTCCAACTCCGGCTACAACCCACAGGTCGCCACCTGCAGCAATTTCAGCCCAAGGTGGCCGTCCCTGCCCAGCGATTCATGACCATCGATTTCAGACCCAAATCGAGCCCGCATCTCGAGGAGCAGGGATGCTATCACAAACCGTGCCGCTCTTTCGCCTCAAAGACTGAACGAGAAAATCCTCGGAGACAGGAAGCTTAACCGATCGCATCTAACTTCTAAAGAGCTACCGCCTCCCGGAGCGCCCCTATGCCGAAAACTCTCAGACACCTCTCTTTCACCGCCTTCTTACTTGCACTCACCCTTTCGTCTGCTGTCCTCGGACAGTCCCCCTCCGACTCCCAGCCCATCAACATCACCGTCAACACACGCGACCCCGGCACTCCCTTCCCCCATTTCTGGGAGCAGATCTTCGGCTCCGGTCGAGCCGTCCTCTCCTTGCGCGAGAGCTATCGCGACGACATGCGCACTGTAAAGAGCGCCACCGGCTTCGACGCCGTCCGCTTCCACGGCATCTTCATGGACGACGTCGGTCTCTACGATCCCAACGCCACTACGCAAAACCCCGGTCAGGCCGCGCAGAAGGCTCAACCCGGCCAATCACCCTACAACTTCTCCTACGTCGACCAGATCTACGATGGCCTGCTCGCCGCCCACGTCCGTCCCTTCGTCGAACTCAGCTTCATGCCGAAGAAGATGGCCTCCGACCCCGCCGCGCTCCACGCCTTCTGGTACAAGCAGAACGTCTCCCCACCCAGGGACTACGCCCTCTGGGATGCCATGATCACCGCTTTCGTCCAACACCTCATCGAGCGCTACGGCATCGAGGAGGTATCCCAATGGCGCTTCGAAGTATGGAACGAACCCAACCTCGACTTCTGGGCCGGCAAACCCGCGCAACCCACCTACTTCGAACTCTATGACCACACCGCCCTCGCCATCAAAAAAGTCAGCAGCCGCCTTCTCGTCGGAGGCCCCTCTACCGCACAGGCCGCATGGGTCGCAGCCTTCCTGCAACACTGCAAGGAGAACAACATCCCTGTCGACTTTGCCTCCACCCACGTCTACGCCAATGACACCGCAAAAGACGTCTTCCACACCGATGAACAGATCCCTCGCGACCGCATGGTATGCCGCTCCGTCCGCAAAGTGCACGACGAGATCGCAGCCTCCCCGCTTCCAAACACACCGCTCATCTTTAGCGAATACAACGCCAGCTACGCAAACGAACCCGACGTCACGGACAGTGTCTACATGGGACCATGGCTCGCAGGCACCATCAGCCAATGCGACGGCCTCACCGAAGGGATGAGCTATTGGACCTTCTCCGACGTTTTCGAGGAGCAGGGTGTCATTAAAACTCCGTTCTACGGCGGCTTCGGCATCATCGCCGAAGACGGAATTCCCAAGCCCGCCTTCAACGCCTTCGCCATGCTGCATCAACTCGGCAACCGGCGCATCAAGGTGGACTCCGACTCCGCGCTCGCAACAAAAAGCAACGACGGAGCCATCGCCGTCGCACTCTGGAACTACGCTCCGCCTTACGGCACCGGCGCCACCTACACCCCGCCCCCCGCAGACCTCGGTCCATCGAAAAAGTTCACCGTGACGCTATCCGGCGCCTCCCCAAACGCTTCCGTCCAGGTCTGGCGTTTAGACGCGGACCACGGAAATGTCATCAAAACCTATGATGCGATGGGCCGTCCCGCCTTCCCAACTCGTGATCAGATCGCTCAGCTCCGTGCCGCGGGCAAGCCGTTCCCTCCGCAAAACCTTGCACTTAAGAACGGCGCACTCACCATCACCATTCCCCCACAGGGACTCGTCCTTATCAAACTCTCATCTCATCCAAACACTCGTTGAAACCTTCTCTCCCACCTACGAGTCAGATGAATGTGGAGCAATCAAACGTACGATATAGCTAAATGAGTGTCAGTTCCTCGGCTCCGCCTAAAATAACGCGACGAACGGCGACGAAGCTGCTCAGCGGAACTCTTCTTTCGACGCTTGTGCCCCCGTCTCTCGCGCACGCGCAGCAAGCAGCGGCCGCGCCGTCTGCCTACACAAGGCTGCTAAGCGACGAAGACCTCATCTTCCTCGAAGACATGGAGCGCTCCGCCTGTCTCTACTTCGCCGAGCAGGCCGACCCATCCACCGGCCAGGTACTGGACCGCGCCCTTAACAAGACCACCACAGGCGCGCTCGACACTCGCTTCACAGCAAGCATCGCCGCCACCGGTTTTGGCCTCACCGCACTTTGCATCGCCGACAGGCGAGGCTACCTCACAACCGCCCGCATCAAGAAACAAGTACTAACCACGCTCCAGTTCCATCTCAACAACATGCCGCACGAGCACGGCTTCTTCTACCACTTCAACGACGTCAAGACCGGCAAGCCTCTCATCAACAGCGAGGTCTCTTCCATCGACACAGCCATCTTTTTATGCGGCGTGCTCACCGCTCGCGCCTATTTCAATGACCATCAGATCACCGATCTCGCAACGCAGCTCTACAACCGGGTCGACTGGCCATGGATGCTCAACGGCGGCAAAACCTTCTCCATGGGCTGGCGTCCCGAGTTCGGCTTCATCGCAACCCGCTGGGACCACTACTGCGAATTGATGATGCTCTATCTCCTCGCCATCGGCTCGCCCACTCATCCCGTCTCGCCCGACTCATGGAGCGCCTTCACCCGCCCCCCCATGACTTTTGGCCCTTACTCTTACATCAGCGGAAGAGACCCCCTCTTCGTCCACCAGTTCTCTCACGCCTGGTTTGACTTCGCGCGTCAGCGCGACGCCTACGCCAACTACTTCGAGAACTCGATCACTGCCACTCTCGCCCACAAAGCCTTCTGCCTTAGCCTCAAGCGCGGCTACAACGACGACTATTGGGGAGTCACTGCCTCCGACTGGGCACACGGCTACACTGCCTGGGGTGGGCCGCCGCTCCAGGGTCCCGTCGACGGCTCCGTCGTCCCCTGCGCCACCGCCGGTTCGCTGCCCTTCGTCCCTCGCGATTGCGTCCGCGTCCTCCGCGCCCTCCGCGAGAACTTCGGCAAAGACGCCTGGGGCCGCTACGGCTTCTGCGACGCCTTCCACCCCGACCTTCACTGGTACGATCCCGACGTCCTCGGCATCGATCTCGGCATCGGCCTCCTAATGGCCGAAAATCTCCGCACCGCCTTCGTCTGGGAGACATTCATGCAAAACCCCGAGCCCGTCGCCGCCATGAAGGCCTGCGGTTTCCACAGCGAGACACGAAGCAATCCCGCCGAACCCAAAACAACCTCACCTAAGCCCGATCCGAAGCCCAATCCCAAGCCCTAACCGCCGCCCTTCTTCAGAAGCTCAAGCAGCCCCGCCTCATCAAGCACCGCCACCCCCAACGACGTCGCCTTATCCAGCTTCGACCCGGCCTCTTCTCCAGCAACAACGTAATTCGTCTTCTTGCTCACGCTCCCCGAAACCCGCCCACCCGCCGACTCGATCCTCTCCTTCGCATCCTCGCGCGTAAGATTCGGCAGCGTCCCCGTCAACACAAACGTCAACCCCTCCAGCGTCGAAGTCGTCACACGCTTCTCCGCAGTCATCCTCAGCCCCAGCGCCTCCAGGTCTTTCACCAGTTGCACATTCTTCTTCACCGCGAAGAACTCCACAATCGCCTGCGCCACCTTCGGCCCCACTTCATTCACCGCCTCCAGCGCATTGCTCGCTGTATCCGGATCCTGCGTCGCCGCTTGCATCAACTCCTCCATCGAGCCGAAATGCCCCGCCAGCAACTGCGCCGTCCGCTCCCCCACAAAACGAATCCCCAACCCAAGCAGCACCCGCGCCAGTCCCGCACTCTTGGAGCGCTCAATCTGGGCCAGCAGCGTATCCGCCGTCTTCTCGCCCACCCGCTCCAGTCCCAGCAAATCCTCGCGCTTCAACCGATACAAATCCCCAACAGTGTGGATCAGCGGTTTACGCGTCGCGACTGGCGCGCCCTCCTCCGTCACACCTCCTGCGTCTCCCCTCCCAACTCAGCGCTCTGCCCAAGCAACTGCGCCACCATCGCATCGCCCAGCCCCTCGATATTCATCACGCCGCGCGCCGCCCAATGCAGCAGCTCCTCACGCACTCGCGCCGGACAGGAGTTATTCACGCACCTCCAATCCACCTCGCCCTCCACCTTCATCAAAGGACTCCGGCACACCGGACACAGCTCCGGAAATACAATCTCCCGCGTACCCCGACGATGCGCCTTGTCCTCCACCACCTCAACGATCTTCGGAATCACATCCCCGCCCCGCTCCACCGACACAAAATCGCCAATGCGAACATCCAGCCGCGCAATCTCATCCGCATTGTGCAGCGTGGCCCGCGTCACCGTCGTGCCTCCAATCAACACCGGAGCAAGCGCAGCCACCGGTGTCACCTTCCCCGTGCGCCCCACCTGAAACAACACATCCTCCAGCTTCGTTATCCCCGCACGCGCCGCAAACTTATAAGCGATCGCCCATCGCGGCGCCTTCCCCGTGAAGCCCAGCCGCCGCTGCTGCGCCGTCGCATCCACCTTGATCACAACACCATCTATCTCGTACCCCAGCGTGTCGCGCAGCGGCTCCGCATCCGCAATAAACTTGATCACCTCGTCAATATTCTTCACCGTCTTCGCATACTTGTTCACACGAAAGCCCGAAGTCCGCAGAGCATCCAGCGTCCCCGACTGCATCGGCAGCAAAGACTCCCCATCCCGCAAAAGAAAGTACGCATAGAAATCAAGCCGCCGCTGCGCCACTATATTCGGCTCCAGCGTTCGTATCGTTCCGGCCGCAGCGTTCCGCGGATTCGCCGCCGGCGCCAACCCCTGCGCTTCCCGCTCTTCATTCATCTTCTCGAACGCCGCCTGCGGAAGCACCACCTCGCCCCGCACCTCAAAACTCTGCGGCAACCCCGCCGCCTTTAGCTTCGCCGCCGACACACTCAGCGGCACCGACCGGATCGTTCGCACATTACTCGTCACATCCTCACCAATCGACCCATCCCCACGCGTCAATCCACGCTCAAGATGTGCCGCCCCCTGCGCGCCCGGCACATACTGCAACGCCAGCGACAACCCATCCAGCTTCAACTCGCACACATACCGCACCGTTTCTGCGCTCGGTAACGCATCCCTTACCCTCAGCTCCCACGCCCGCAGTTCCTCTTCGTTGTAAGCGTTGTCCAGCGAAAGCATCGGCCGCGAGTGCGGCATCTTCACAAACCCATCCTTCGGCTTTCCACCCACGCGCTGCGAAGGAGAGTCCGCCGTCACCAGTTCCGGATGCTCCTTCTCAATACCCTTAAGCTTGTTCATCAGCGCGTCGTACTGCGCATCCGTCAGTTCCGGAGAGTCCTCAACGTAGTAAAGATATTCATGATGCCGAAGCTCATCGCGCAGCTCCTGCAACTCCTGCTCAGTCGTAAGTTTCCGCGTCATAGGCAGGATTATAAAGAGCGCATGCAACGAACAAACTTCAACCCGCCACATTTCTGCATCTCATTGAATATGCCCTTTCGTCTACGCCGCTACCCATCCCAACCCTCCGCGCAAGACGCGCAGAAAAACCTCGACCGTCCCAGCGCCCAGGACATCTACGAGCAGGTCGCCAACAATGCCCGTCAGGAGCTCGGCCGCTCCAGTGTCTCCCTTGCCATCTCCGGCCTCGCCGGCGGCATCTTCATGGGCCTCTCCGCTCTCGGCAACGCAATCGCCATCGCTCTGCTCACTCCAGCAGGCGCAGCCCCCACAAACACAGTCCTCTTCGTCGCAAAGATGTTCTACCCCCTCGGCTTCATTGTCGTCATCCTCGGCCGTTCCCAACTCTTCACCGAGAACACCCTCTACCCCGTCGCCCTGGTCCTCGCCGAAAAGAAACACTTCTGGAAGACTCTCCGCCTCTGGGCCACTGTGCTTCCCGCCAACGTCCTCGGCGCGCTCGCCTTCGCCGCCATCGCCTCTCTCACCAACGCCCTTCGTCCCGACATCGTCCAGGCCCTCGCGCAACTTGGCCTCGACGCCATTCACAACCCACCCGCCACCATCTTCTGGAGCGGCGTCATGGGCGGCTGGATCATCGCCACCGTTGCATGGCTCGTCTCTGGCTCGCACTCCATCACCGGCTCCGTCATGATCATCTGGATGCTCACCTTCGTTGTCGGCCTCGGCAACTTCGCCCACTGCATCGCCGCCAGCGGCGAAATCCTAGCCGCCATTCTGACCGGCAAAGCCCCCTGGATCACCTACCCTACCTGGCTTATCCCTGCCGTCGCCGGCAACATCTGCGGCGGCGTCGGCATGGTCACCCTCCTCGAATACGGCCAGGTCATCTACGGCAAAGACGCGGAAGCCGAAGCCATCGCGCCACTGACGAAAGAGGAATCGAAATCCGAACAGCCAGCCGCATAACAATCGTCCTCGACCAGTCGAAGCGAGCACGCACCCCACACGGAGTTTGCGTCTTCAGTGCTCCATCCTCATCTAACCGAATACCTAAACAGATTCGAGGAGTTTGCATGTCCAACACCGTAAAGATCGTTCGCTTCCATAAAATCGGCGGTCCCGAAGTCCTCCAGTTCGATGAACTCCCGCTTCCCGAACCCGCCCAGGGCGAGGTCCGTCTCCGCGTCAAAGCCATCGGCCTCAACCGCGCCGAGGTCATGTTCCGCAACGGTCAGTATCTCGAAACGCCAGTACTTCCTGCGAAGAACGGCTACGAAGCCTCGGGCATCGTCGAAGCCGTTGGCCCCGGCGTCGACCCAAGTTGGATCGGAAAGACAGCCAGCACCGTCCCCGGCTTCTTTCACCTCAACACGCACGGCGTATACGGCGAAGTCGCCATCGTTCCCGTCGCCGCCATCGCCGAATACCCCGCCAGTCTCTCGTTCGTGGAAGGCACTGCCATCTGGATGCAGTACCTCACCGCGTACGGCGGCCTCATCATGCTCGGCCATCTCGCCAAAGGCGACTTCGTCCTCATCACCGCCGCAAGCAGCAGCGTCGGCGTCGCTGCCATCGAGATAGCCAAGGCAGAAGGCGCGATCAGCATCGCAGTCACACGCACCGCCGCAAAGAAAGCTGATCTCCTCAAACTCGGCGCCGACCACGTCATCGTCACCAACGAAGAAGATCTCGTCGCCCGCGTCAACGAGATCACCTCCGGCAAAGGCGCTCGCATCATCTTCGATCCCATCGGAGGCAAGATTGTCGACTCACTCGCGGCCGCCGCATCCAGAAACGGCATCATCTTCGAATATGGCGCACTCGCCCCCGAGCCCACTCCCTACCCACTTTTCACTGCACTCAGCAAATTCCTCACCATCCGTGCCTATACCCTCTTTGAGGTAGCCTCGAATCCCGAAGAGTACAAAAAGGCCAGCAAGTATATCTACGACCACCTCGCCGCCGGCAACTTCAAAGTCACCATCGACAAAACCTTCCCCTTCAGCGAAATCGTAGCTGCCCACCGCTACATGGAATCAAACGCCCAATTCGGCAAGATCGTGGTAACTCTCTAGCTCACACGAAGCCCAGCAAGGGAAAAGGGGCAGCGCATCAGCGTTGCCCCTCTTTGCATCACGACTCTGTAATCCAGCTATTTCGTCCCGCCCGCAACCACAGGCTGTTCCGGCTTCACATACTTATCCAGCCAGCGATCGATCTCCCACAGCACATGCTGTTTGGTCTCAAGCGCTCCATAAGCGTGCGGTTCCAGCGGCAGAAACACCAGCCGGACCGTCGCTCCCTGACCCTTGAGCGCCGCATAAAAGCGCTCGCTCTGGATCGGATACGTGCCAGTATTGTCGTCCGCCTCGCCGTGAATCAACAGGATGCGGCGTCTTGATCTTGTCCGCATAGCTGAACGGCGACATATCAAAGTACAGCTTCGGATCCTGCCAGTAAGTCCGCTCCTCATTCTGAAATCCATAAGGAGTCAGCGAGCGGTTATACGCGCCGCTCTCCGCAATGCCCGCACGAAACAAGTCCGAATGCGCCAGCAGATTCGCCGTCATGAACGCACCATAGCTGTGCCCCATCACCGCGACCCGCTTCGGATCGACCACGCCCAGCGACGCACCCTTATCGATCGCAGCCTTCGCCGAAGCAACCAGCTGCTCGACGTACGTATCGTTCGGCTCCTGCTTGCCCTCACCGATGATCGGAATGGTCGCATTGTCGAGAATCGCATACCCCGCCTGGACCAGATAAAGATGCGACCCCCCGCCAAATACCGGATAACGATTCGGCGATCCGCTTACCTGGCTGGCCGAATCCCGCGTCTTGAACTCCGCCGGATACGCCTCCATCAGCGTCGGCAGCGGACCCTGGCTCTTGTCATACCCCGCCGGCAGCCACAGTATCGCGGTCAGGTCGACCCCATCCGCGCGTTTGTACTTGAGGAACTGCCGCGTCGGCATCTTGATGTTGTTGTAGCGCCCGGGGAAGTGCGTCAACTGCACTGGCTCTCCACCCGTCAGGGGAGCCGAGAAGTAGTTCGGCGACATCGTCGGGCTTTCGCGGCGAATCAACGCCGTCGAATCTGTCAGGAGCGCCGTCGGCTCATCGTAGTAAGGATCGCTCGAGCGATAGAGAATCTTCTCCTCTCCGCCGCCCACCGGCACCACCCCCACAAACGGCTGGTCCCCCTTCGGCGACGCGCCCGGCGAGATGAAGTACACGCCCGTCCCGTCCGCCGTCAGCTTCAACACCATCTGCCCCGTCGCATTCATCGCCGTCAACGGCCGCCCAGGACTGTGATACCGATCCTGCGAAGAGCCCGAGTAAATCGTCGTGGTCTTCCCCGTTGACGGATCGAACGCCAGCATCATCGACTTGCGATCCGAGAACCTTGCCACCGACACAATCGCCATGTGGTCGTTGCCCCACTCGATCCCACGCGGCGCGCCCGGCCCAAAGCCCCGCGCCAAACGCATCGGAAGCTCCAGGATCGTTGTCGCCGACCCGCTGAACGGAGCCGGCAGCGCCATCACCTTATCGACGATCGCGGCATGCTTCGTCGGATCGCCGCCATCAGCAGCCTCCACCCAAACCACCGTCGCCGGAACATCCGCGCGCCACTGGTAGTCCCTCGGCCCCGGCTCCACTGCATCCCGCGAGATCGGAAGATTATCCACTGCGCCGCGGTCGGACAGCAGCTTCACCGCCCCCGCGCCCTTCACCGGCACCACCTCCGTCTTCAACGGAAAACGCTCATACGGAAACGTATAGCTGAACGGCCGATGCACGATCGACACCAGCGCATACTGGCCATCGGGCGATACCGCCGCGCGCTCGATCAAACCCTTCGCCGGCAGAGGCTTCACAACCCCGCTCAGCGAAACCACCGCCAGCTCTGACGACGCGTAATACTCGAAGATGTTCTCGTCGGTTGTCGTCTTCAGCATGTCTTCATAAGTCGGCGCGGGACTCACCTTGCCCAGGCTCTCCTCCACATCCGGCCCCGCTGGGATGTCGCTCACCTTAGGCGCAGCTCCGCGGTTCGCCGGCACCGTCTTGCACAGCAGCGACGCACTGTCAGGCATCCACTCGCACGGAGAACCCAGCACCGCATTCAGCTTCACCATCCCCACCCGATGCGCATGCGAAGTCGCCACATCAATCACCCAAAGCTCCAGCCCTGTAGCCGGAGCAGTCGCGTGCGCTACAAACGCCGCATGCTTCGAATCCGGCGCCCACATCGCGTCCACTGCCTTCAACTTCGCCGGCAGACCCGTGATCATCTTGGGCGCAGTTCCCTTCGTCGCGTCAACGGCCTGCAGTTGCAGCGCAACATCGTACCGCTCCACGCTCGGTCCATTCGACGAAGGATTGAACCGGATCCCCGCCAGGCGGTACCGCGGCTGTGCCACATCAGCAATCGTCGGGAACGTCGCCGGCTGTTCCACCAGCATCATCTTGCGGTCCGGCGAGAGCCGCACCACCGGCGTCGGCGGCGCCTCCAGCAGTTGCTCGATCGACGCCGGCGGCTTCTGATACGTCAACGCCGTCTGCGCCATCGCTACCTGCACGCCTACACATCCAACTGTCGTCGCTCCGAAAAACACGCCAAGGATAAGCTTCCGCATTCCGTACCTCATTTTGAGTTTTTGTTGATGTAGTTGGAGACGGGACTCTCCCCCGCAAAGACGCACCAGCCGCCCGCGATCTTGTGACCGCGTCTCCGGAACCTTCTCCAGCCGCAAAGCCTTACCTGTTCGCCCCCGTCTGCTTCCTCAGAATCGGATCGAGATTTGTCTTATCCACCAGTGCCACACCAGTATCGATAAACGCCGGAAATGGAGAATTCGGATCCAGCCCATAGTCTCCGGCCAGCGGCTTTACCGGATAGTGATGAATGTCGTCCAGCGCCTTCAGCCCTAGAAAGGCCATCGTGTACGGTTTCTGAGAGATCGTCGAATCGATCGTCCCATCTCCCACCAGCGTCAAGGTATCCGTGTCCACGTCCATCGCGATCAGGATCCGGTCAGTTGCGTTCCTCCGCTTAAACGCCTCCGCCACGTTCGACCCCGACCTTGAGTCCAGACAAATGAACCCGTCAATCTTTGCCGCACCCGTCCGCGCAAGGTACACCCCCGCCTGGTCCAGCGCCGAACCCGGGTCCGCCTTGATATCGAACACCTCCACGACCTTGATCCCCGGATAAGTAGCGAAGATTTCCTGGTAACCCTTCAACCGCTCATCCAGGTTTGGCTGCCCCGGATTCGTAAAGAACACCACATTTCCCTTGCCATTCAGCTGAGAGGCCATCCGCCGGCCACCTAGTTTTCCCGCCTCCAGGTTGTTGGTTCCAATAAAGTAAAGCCGCTTGCTCGCCGGTGCGTCCGAATCGATCGTAATCACCGGAATGCCCGCCGCTATCGCCGCATCGATCTCCGGCCCCATCAGGTTCGCATTTGCCACCGACACCAGAATCCCCGCCGGCTTCCTCGCCACCATCGCCTTGAACTCATCCACCTCCGCCTGCGGATTCAACCCCGCCGGCCCTCGCGTATCGACCGAAACCCCATATTGAACACCTGCCGCTGCAAACCCATCCGCAGCCGTCTTCCAGTAAGGAACCGCCGTATTCGTAGCGACCAGATAATACTGTTCGCTTTTGCTGTGTCGAGTGCATCCCGTAAACAGGGGAAGAAGTGCCCCTGCCAGAAGCGCAAAAATCACTCGTTTGCTCAAAGCACTCATAAATCATCCTCCAGCCAGAATCTCCGTCCGAAGTCGTGCAGTCCTGCCAAATCGGGCAGCGCCGCAGGATATCTTTCCTGCGGGGAACCAGATATTACTCCAAACCCACGAGATATGAAAACCGCAACTCAACTAAAATCAATCCAGCATGGTTCTTTCCTTCGTCCGCGAGCTCCTCGCAGACCTGGAGCATTCTGAAGCCTTTGAGCGTGTACGCCGCCACCTGAGCGGAGGCACGGGGCGCAGACGTGTCTCTGGACTCACCTTTACCGCCCGCGCCCTCTATCTTCCCTTCTTCGTCCGCGCCGCCGCAGCCCCATGCGTCATCATCGTCGCCGACAACAAGGCTGCCGAGGCCCTCCACGCCGCCATTCTCAGCGCCTGCGAGCTCACCGGCGCAATCCCCTCCGAATCCGTCCTCCGCCTCCCCGCTCACGACGTCCTCCCCTTCGAAAACCTTTCGCCCCACCCCGAGATCCAGGAAACCCGCGCCACGACCCTCTGGAAAATCGCTACAGGCCAGGCAAAGCTCGTCATCGCCCCCGTCGAAGCCGCCTGCATGCGCCTCTTCTCCCGCGACTACTACCGCGCGCTCACCCTCCATCTCAAAGTCGGCGAAGAGTACATGCCCGACATGCTCGTCGAACACCTCCTCTCCGTCGGCTACACCAAAGTCGACGTCGTCGAGATGCCCGGCCAGGTCACTCTCCGCGGAGGCATACTCGACGTCTACTCCCCCGAGATGGATCGCCCCGTCCGCATCGACTTCTTCGGCGACGAGATCGAATCCATACGAAAGTTCGACCCCGAAACTCAGCGCAGCTCCTCACCCCTCGACGACGCTCTGCTCCTCCCCCTCACCGAAACTCCCGTCACCGACAAATTACTAACTGCCATCAACGCCCGCCTCACCCGCGCCGGCACCGCAGGTGCAGCCCTCGAAGGCGGAGAAGAACCCACCGAGCTTCTCACTCACGTCAGCACACGTACCGGAGAAGCCACCATCTTCCCCGGCTGGGAGTTCTTCGCCCCCGTCGCCGGAGCCAACCTCACCCTCCTCGATCTCCTCAGCGCCTCCAGCCCGGCAGCACCCCGCGTCTTCATCGAAGAGCCCGCCATGGTCAAAAATCAGGGCGAGCGCTGGTGGAACAAGATCGAGCAGCGTCACGACCGCTCCGGCATCGGCAACCTCGTCCGCCCCGAAGACATCTACCTCTCTCCCTGGGATCTCGACGACCGCCTCCACAAGTTCTCTGGCCTCGAACTCGACCAGCTCGGCGCCGTCGACATCCTTGACGCCGACCGCAGCGACCTCTCCGAAGTCGACTTTGCCACGCGCCCCACCATGCGCTTCCACGGCTCCATCCCCGCGCTCATCGACGCGCTCAACGCCTTGATGAAGCAGGAAGCCCGCATCCTCCTCACCGCACCAACCCAGGGCGAAGTCGAACGCCTCGCCGGCCTCCTGCAGGAGTACCACATCCCCTACCGCCTCGGCTCCCGCAGCGAAGCCCCCGGCAGCTCCACCGTCTACACCGAATCCAGCTACCTCGGCGGAAACACAATCGACCTCCGCACTCCTGTCATCGTCAAAACCACCATCGCCGCCGGCGTCCAGATACTCGACCTTAACAAAGCGACAGCAAGCCAGCTCATCATCTTCGGCGCGCAGGATCTCTCCGACGACGCCGACGTCTCCGCCCGCCCCATCCGCCGCGGCAAATCCAAAGCCTCCGCCTTCATCTCCGACTTCCGCGACCTCGCCGTCGGCGACTACGTCGTTCACGTCGAACACGGCATCTCCCGCTACTGCGGCCTCCGCGTCATCGAAGAAGACTCCGGCGTCCCCCTCGAGCTGATGATCCTCGAGTTCGCCGACGAAGCAAAACTCTACGTCCCCCTTACCCGCCTCGACCTCATCCAGAAATATCGCTCGTCACGAAACTGGCCCGCCTCCCGAACTCAACAAACTCGGCACCCAGGGCTGGCAAAAGACCAAGGCCCGCGTAAAAAAAGCCATGGCCGACATGACCGGCGAGCTCCTCAAGCTCTACGCTCAGCGCAAAGCCGCCGTCGGAACTCCCTTCTCGCCCGACACCAACATGCAGCACGAGTTCGAAGACGCCTTCGACTTCAACGAAACCGACGACCAGCTCACCGCCATCGCCGACATCAAGCGCGACATGGAGTCCACCCAGCCCATGGACCGCCTCCTCTGCGGCGACGTCGGCTACGGCAAAACCGAAGTCGCCATGCGCGCCGCCTTCAAAGCCGTGCAGGACGGCAAACAGGTCGCCGTCCTCACCCCCACCACCGTCCTCAGCTTCCAGCACTACGAATCCTTCAAACGCCGCTTCGCCAACTTCCCCGTCAACGTCGAGATGATCTCCCGCTTCCGCACCCCCAAGGAGCAGAAAGTCATCCTCGAAAAAGCCGAACAGGGCAAGGTCGACATCCTCATCGGCACCCACCGCATCCTCTCCAAAGATTTAAAGTTCCAGGACCTCGGCCTCCTCGTCGTCGACGAAGAGCAGCGCTTCGGCGTCCGCCACAAAGAGCGCCTCAAGCAGATGCGCGCGCAAATCGACGTGCTCTCCATGTCCGCCACGCCCATCCCCCGCACCCTGCACATGTCGCTCATCGGCCTCCGCGACATGTCCGTCATCGAAACCCCGCCCAAAGACCGCATGGCCATCCAGACCATCGTCGCCAAGTTCGACGAGAAACTCATCCGCACCGCCGTCGAGATGGAACTCGAGCGCGGCGGTCAGATCTACTTCGTCCACAACCGCGTCGAAACCATCTACGATCTCGCCACAAAAATTCGCGAACTCGTCCCGCAAGCCCGCATCGTCATCGGCCACGGCCAGCTCCCCGAAGCCGAACTCGAACGCGTCATGCTCGCCTTTATGAACCACGAGTACGACGTCCTCGTCGCAACCTCCATCATCGAAAACGGCCTCGACATCCCTCTCGCCAACACCATCATCATCAACCGCGCCGATCGCCACGGCCTCAGCGAACTCTACCAACTCCGCGGCCGCGTCGGCCGCAGCAATCGCCGCGCCTACTCGTACCTGCTCATCCCACCCGAAACCGAACTCACTGAAATCGCCCGCCGCCGCCTCGCCGCCCTCAAGGAATTCTCCGACCTCGGCGCCGGCTTCAAGATCGCCGCCCTCGACCTCGAACTTCGCGGCGCAGGCAACATGCTCGGCGGCGAGCAATCCGGCCACATCGAAGCCATCGGCTTCGAGCTCTACACCTCTATGCTCGAAGAGGCCGTCCGCAAGATGAAGGGCGAAGAAGAAAAACCCGCCCACGCCACCACCACCATCAACCTCGGCATCTCCGTCCGCATCGACTCCGACTACATCCCCGAAGAAAACCAGCGCCTCCGCATGTACAAGCGCATCGCCGGCTCTCAGACCCAGACCGACCTCGCCGACGTCCGCGCCGAACTACAAGACCGCTACGGCACCCCACCCGAATCCGTCCTCAACCTCCTCGCCGCCGGCGAAATCCGCCTCCGCTGCGAACAACTCGGCATCTCCCAACTCGATCGCAAGCGCACCCAGATCGAGCTCCCCAACCCCAACGGCAACAAAAAACAACCCCTCAAAACCTTCATGGAGATGCTCCACGTCAAATTCGCCGCCGTCAACGCCGACCCCGACGAACTCGCCCACGCCGCCATCGACCCCGCCATGCTGATGAAGCTAGTCAGCCGCAACGCCAAACGCGGCGCACAGTTCACCCCACAGGGCACCCTCCGCTGGCCCCTCCCCTCCGCCAAAGCCGAAGACGTCCTCTCCGAAACCCGCGCCCTCCTCGACGCTCTCGATCCCTCCCGCCCCAACTGAACTTCTCTTTTTGTCGTCATTCTTGAATTTGTTTTTGATTTTGCATTTGTTCCTGCCGTCATCCTGAGCGCAGCGAAGGACCCCGAAGAATTCAACTCGCCACGTCCGCCTGAACCTTTCCGCCAATACCCTCCAAGCGTTCACACGCGAACACCCAATTGACGTACCTCAATCCATAGAAGATCATGGCGACACATGAAGTACGCCACCCTCCTCTCGGCCATCCTCCTCACCATGATCCCTCGGGGACACGCGCAGCCCCAGAAGGAAACCACCACCCAGCACGCCACCGGAACCTTCGAAGTCAAAATCGACCCGCAACCCGCCGACGAAAAAGCCGGCGCCCCATCCCTCGCCCGAATGCTCATCAACAAGCAATTCCACGGCGACCTCGAAGCCACCAGCAAAGGCACCATGCTCGCCGCGGGAGCTGGAGCCAAAGGATCCTCCGGCGGCTACGTCGCTCTCGAAATCGTCACTGGAACCCTCAAGGGCCGCTCCGGATCCTTCGTCCTGCAACACACCGGCATCATGAACCGCGGCGCTCCATCCCTCACCGTCACCGTCGTCCCCGACTCCGGCACCGGCCAACTCACTGGCCTCGCTGGAAAAATGGACATCACCATCGTCGATGGCAAGCACTCTTACGACCTCGAGTACATCCTTCCGCAAACCCCGTAACCCGGTCGCCCAATCAACGTACAAAAAATATTGGCCTGCCGCCACAGACACCGTATTATCAGGAACAGAAAGAGAGGTTCATGCACGAAACCATCCGCATCGGCGCAATGAGCGTGACTTTCATCAAAACCCGCCACGAAACCGGCGGCGTCTTCGATCTCTTCGAACTCACCATCCCTCCACTCGTCCACATACCAATGCCGCACATCCATCGCAAGTACGACGAGACCATCTTCGGCCTCGATGGCCACATGACCTGGACCCTCCGCGACAATCCCATCAAAGTCACCAAGGGCACCGTCCTCAACATCCCGCGCGGCGTACCCCACTTCTACGAAAACCGCCACCGCACCACAGCCCGTATCCTCTGTCTCCAGACCCCCGGCGTCATGGGACCGGAGTATTACCACGAGCTGGCCAGCCTCTACACCCAGGACGGAATCGCTGATCTCGCCAGCATCGCCAACACCATGCACCGTTACGGCATCGTCCCCGTCACCAACAACAAACATCTCACCCCCATCGGCCCCGAAGCCTGACGGACTCCAGCTTCTCCTAACGCAACGCCACGCCCCAGGCTTCCGTGCCGGGGCGTGTCTTCCGTTGCGCCCTCCGCGGCCTTACACTGCATACAACATGTCTTTTTCTCGCCTTACGTCCTCCCTCCTCCTCGGAACACTAATGGCCGCCCCCCAAATCAACGCCCAGCACCTCTCTGCCGACGGCGGCGTTCAAACCTTCAACTTCATCGCCGACCAGTTCTTCTCCGACGTCTTCTTCCACTTCGCCCCCACCGCGGCCACCACCGCCGGCCTCCACCAATACGACACCCAGCTCGAGGACTTCTCCGCCGCGAATATCCAGAAGGAAATCGCCGCGCTCCACACCTACGAGAAGAAGGTTGAAGCCATCGACCCCTCAGCACTCGATGCCTCCGTCGCCGGCGACCGCCAGATCCTCCTCAACAACATCCGCAGCGAACTCCTCACCCTCGAAGTCATCCGCCCCTGGGAAAAGAATCCCGACATCTACTCCTCCGGCATCACCAACGCCGCCTTCGTCATCATGGAGCGCCCCTACGCCTCCACCAACATCCGCCTCCGCGCGTTAGTCGAACGCGAGAAGCAGATGCCGCAGCTCCTCCTCGAAGCCCGCAAAAATCTTAAAAACCCGCCCCACATCTACACCGAAATCGCCCTCGAACAGATCGACGACGACATCAGCTTCTTCCAGAACGACGTCCCCTCCGCCTTCCTCTCCGGCTCCGACGCCGCCACCGACGACGAAGCCAAAGCCGCCTTCGCCAAATCCAACGCCGCCGTCATCGACGCGCTGAAGTCCTACAGCGCATGGATGAAGTCCGATCTTCTCCCGCGCTCCAACGGCGACTACAAACTCGGCGCCGACACCTTCGCCAAAAAACTCAGCTACGACGAGATGGTCGACATCCCCCTCGACCGCCTCCTCGGCATCGCCTTCGACGACCTCCACAAAAATCAAGCCGAGTTCGCCCGCGTCGCGAAAGAAATCGACCCCACCAAAACCCCGCAGCAGGTTCTCGCCGAACTCGCCACCATCCACCCCGCGCCGGATAAACTCCTCGACGCATTCCAGAACACCTTCACCAGCCTCATCACCTTCATCGACACCCGCCACATCATCACCATCCCCTCCAAGGTCGAACCCACCCTCGAAGAGACCCCGCCCTTCATGCGCGCCACCACGCAGGCCTCCATGGACCCTCCCGGCCCCTTCGAAACCCACTCCACCAAGGCCTACTTCAACGTCACCCTGCCTGAAAAGAACTGGACCGCGCAGCACATCGCCGAGCACATGGCCGCCTTCAACATCGGCACCGTCATCAGCACCAGCGTCCACGAGGCCTACCCCGGCCACTACGTCCAGTTCCTCTGGATGCCCCAGTTCCCCAGCAAAGTCCGCCAGGTCCTCGGAGCCAACACCAACATCGAAGGCTGGGCCCACTACACCGAGCAGATGATGCTCGACCAGGGCTACGCCGCACCGCCCGCTGATGCAACGCCCGAACAAATCCGCGAAGCCAAACTCATCCGCCTCGGCCAGCTCCAGGACGCCCTCCTCCGCGACGCCCGCTTCGTCAACTCCATCAAGCTCCACACCGGCCAGTTCACGTTCGATCAAGCCGTCGACTTCTTCGTCACCGACGGCTACCAGTCCCACGCCGTCGGGCTCATGGAGACCAAACGCGGCACCGCCGACGCCACCTACCTCTACTACACGCTGGGCAAGCTAGAAATCATGAAGCTCCGCGCCGACATGATGAAAAAGCAAGGCGCATCCTTCAACCTCGAAGCCTTCCATAACGACTTCATGCGCCAGGGCTTCGCCCCAATCAAAATCATCCGCAAAGCCATGCTCCACGACGACTCACCCGTTCTCTAACCCTGTCACGCTGCCAAAATGAATCGAACCGGCAGTTCTCGGGCTGCCTGTTGCTCCCTCTGGAGGACAATAACCAAATGAAGGAAGTAGATGTTTCGCACCGTCTTGCCGGACCCAACGCGAGACTGATAGGAAAGCCGGGCGGCTTGCGCGAACTGACGACGCCGGCCCTGGTTCTGGATTTGGAGGCCTTCGAGCAAAACATAGAAGCCTATCAGCACCAGATAAACCTCCACGGACTGCGAGCACGCCCTCACGCCAAGAGCCATAAATGTGCAGAGATTGCGCGGAGGCAGATAGCCGCAGGGGCTGTTGGTGTTTGCACCGCATCTCTCCATGAAGCGGAAGCAATGGTGGGACAGGGAATCAACAACATACTGATCACGTCGCCGGTCATAGGAGCCGGCAAGCTGGATCGGTTGATGCAACTGTTGGAACGCGGAGCTGAGGTCGCGGTTGTTGTAGACGACCAGGAACACGCGGCATCGATGGCGGCCGTAGCGCATCGGTCTGGGCACGTTCTCGATGTGCTGATCGATGTGGATCTTGGCATGGGGCGAACAGGCATCAGCAACATTGAATCTGCACTTCAACTGGTGAACGTGGTCTGCGATGCAGAAGGCATCTCGTATCGCGGCATCCAGGCCTACTCCGGACGGGTGCAGCATATCAAGGAGTTTGCAGAGCGCGATCATGTCTATACAGGACAGTTGCGCTTCCTCTCGGCGTTGATTGCAGCGCTGGATAAGCGCGGGCTGAAGCCTGCAACCGTGAGCGGTGGAGGCACGGGTACGCTGGCACTCGATTGCCGCGAAGGGATACTGACAGAGCATCAGGCGGGTAGCTACATCTTCATGGACGTAGAGTATGGTGCCGTCACCTTGCGCGCGAACGATGCCGACGCCGCCTTCGCCACGTCGTTGTTCCTCCACAGTACGGTGATCAGTAAGAACGTACCTGGCAGGGTTACAATCGATGCCGGACTGAAAAGCTTTGCTACAGACGGTCCTCTACCCCGTGTGAGCGCTGGGGCGCCAGTGGGAACAACCTACTCATTTTTCGGAGATGAGCACGGTTGTCTCACCTTTCCAACTCCGACTGATTGCTTGCCGCTTGGCAGCATTGTCGCATTCGTAACGCCCCACTGCGATCCAACGATAAATCTGCATGACTACCTGCACGTCGTGCGACACGATACGATTGTTGACATATGGCAGATAGTTGGGCGTGGCGTGCTGTAGCTCGGACCCGGATTTGGTGTTCCTATCTTCTCAACAAGACGCCGCGAACATCTGAAATTCGCGAGCAGCGGGCGTGACGCCCGCGAATCTCTTGGACTATCTAACACGAAAGGCGCAACCAACTGCCCCTTTCGTTAGGCCCTTTGGCGACACAATCCGCAAAGACTCTTGCTACGATTAACTTAATTCTGACCTGGCTCTGACCTGACTCCTACCTAACCCTTACCTTCAACATTCGAGAACCCTTCCCATATGCCCCTACAAAAAATCCGTAAAGCCGTCTTCCCTGCCGCAGGCATGGGAACCCGTTTTCTCCCCGCCACCAAAGCCATGCCCAAAGAGATGCTCTGTCTCGTCGACAAGCCCCTCATCCAGTACGGCGTCGAAGAGGCCGTCGCCGCCGGCTGCACCGAGATCATCATCGTCACCGGGCGCGGCAAATCCACCATGGAAGACCACTTCGACTCCAGCCCCGAGCTCGAAGCCTCCCTCGCCGCAAAAAATAAGACCGCCCTCCTCGAAATCGCGCGCTCCGTCTCGAAGCTGGCCAAGGTCACCTACACTCGCCAGCCAGCGCCCCTCGGCCTCGGCCACGCCGTCCTCATGGCCAAAGAGCTCGTCGGCAACGAGCCCTTCGCCGTCCTCCTCCCTGACGACATCGTCGACGCCTCCACCCCCTGCATGAAGCAGATGGTCGAAGCCTTCAACGAGACCCAATCCAGCATCCTCGGCTCCGAGGTCGTCGAAGGCGACGCCATCCAGAACTACGGCTGCCTCGACTGCACCCCCGACCCCAAAAATCCGCGCCTTCTCGCCGTCAAGAACATGGTCGAAAAACCCAAGCCATCCGAGGCGCCCAGCCAGAACGCCATCATCGGCCGCTACATCCTCACCCCGCGCATCTTCGACATGCTCGAAACCATCACCCCGGGCGCCGGAGGCGAACTCCAGCTCACCGACGGCATCAAAGCTCTCCTCCAGCACGAAAAAGTCTACGGCTTCAGCTACGAAGGCAAGCGCCACGACGCCGGCGACAAGCAGGGCTTCCTCCGCGCAACCGTCGAATTCGCCCTCAAGAACAAAGACCTGGGCCCCTCCTTCCGTGCATGGTTGAAAGCCTTCCCACTCTAGGGCCTCACGCTGCTCGGCTCCACAGTTCATTGACTCTTTCGCTCGCAGTGGTTTTCAGGTGACGGAATGTAATATGTGAAATCCGAGATGTGATACTAATAAGTCTTCGGGCACACAGAGCATGAACGCCACAAGACTGCAGTTGGGGACCTCGCGTTTGGAGAAGTTATCTCCCAGCGCACGTGCAATTTTCGTTGACAGAAGCTGGATTCACCTGGGCGATCCACCCCAGCCAGTCGTGGAACGTGTAGGAAGAATAATCGTACGTGGCGATCCATGGTTCACGCGCGACTTGTACCGGAACACCGACTTCAGGGAGTTCTTTTTCCGTTCTGGCGGTCGCCTGCCCTTTGACGACGATAGTTTTACGTTTATTTATTCGGAACACTTTTTTGAGCACCTTACTCCGGCGCTCGCTCTCGAGTTGTTCAGAGAATGCCGCCGCGTATTGAAAGTAGGTGGGGTCCTCAGAACCTCTGTTCCGGACGCGATATTGCGCACCTATGAGCCCCCTGAGCCACCGGACCATCCGCCCCATCGGCCTCCTGGGCATCCCCAAAAGCACTTGGTTCGGTATACCCATGATGTCTTATCGAACGCTATCGAGGAGTGCGGTTTCCGGGCAATTCCACTCGACTATTGCACCGCCGAGGGCGCTCACATTCAGCGTGAGCCTGCTGCAATCCGCAGCGAGTACTTCCAAAGTGTAGCTTGCGCGGATTGGCAGATTGTCGGTGACACCAGCTACATCATGCGAGTTCCTTCGCTCATCGTCGACGCGATTAAGGAGCCGTAGACGGTACTGAGTGTGCGTGTGCCTTCGCTCCTCAACTTTCTCATGCCGTCTTTCCAGCATGGATTGCGAGTTGGGTTCCACCGATGCCCGGTGCGCCATTGGGGCTGGATTGGGCTTGTATTCGGCAAAACCCAGCCCTCCCTCTATGACGTTTTGTTCATTAAGAGATCAACCCACCGCTCGTGCATTACACTTGCCGTGGGTTGACGCATTTGATCGCCAACCCAACGCCGTTGTACGACCCACAACTTCATACTAAGGGTACTAGCCAAAATGAATCGATTCCTTCGGTCCGTCGGATCTCTTCGCCTCTTGCTCCTCGCAGTGTTGGCAGTATCTCTTTCGGCTCAGCTCTCACCGGCTCAGGACACTCCCGCTCCCGCGCCGCAAACAGCAAGACCGCCTCGAGGCCCGCGTCCCAACCCAACCAACCTCAAGGTTCTTCCCAAAACCCTCACCGGAGATCAGGTCATCGACGTCATGCATCAGTACGAAGGCGAACTCGGCGTTGAATGTGAGTACTGCCACGCCCGCAACCCTCAGACCAAACGCAACGACTTCCCCTCCGACGCGAACCCGGTCAAAGATAAGGCCCGCCTGATGATCAAAATGACCGACGATCTCAACGCCAACTACCTCGCGCAACTGACCGATCCCAAGCCCGAGAACCCCATCACCTGCGGCACCTGCCATCGCGGCATGTCCCACCCTGAAGTCTTCGTCCCTAAGAAACAGGAACGGCCCGCCGCACCACCCGCACCCGCCACGCCGCCGTCAGCTCTATAGTCCGGTCCACCGAACACCAAATGCGATCATCCTTATGCGTATGCCCCATCCATGGGGCACACGGATAAGTGGGCATTCATGCGCAGCACGAACAACCCGGTATCCACCGCCCTCTACGCGTCATCTAACTTGCGACGATGCCAAACCTACTTGATCCCATCCAGCTCGGCGACCTCCACCTCCCCAACCGCGTCTTCATGGCGCCCCTCACCCGCCTGCGCGGAACGCCCGACCACGTCCCCACCCCCATTATGGTCGAGTACTACACCCAGCGCGCCTCCGCCGGCCTCATCATCTCCGAAGGCATTCCCATCGACCCTCTCGGCGTCGGTTACGCCAACGTACCCGGCCTCTGGTCCGCCGAGCAGACCGAAGCCTGGAAGCCCATCACCGCCGCCGTTCACAACGCCGGAGGCCACATCTTCGCCCAGATCTGGCACGTCGGCCGCGTCTCCGACCCCAGCTTCCTCAACGGCCAACTCCCCGTCGCCCCCTCCGCCATCGCCGCCACCGGCACGGTCTCCCTCATCCGTCCACCGAAGCCATTCGTCACGCCCCGCGCCCTCGAAACCAGCGAGATCCCCGGCATCATCGAAGCCTTTCGCCGCGGCGCACAAAACGCCCAGACCGCCGGCTTCGACGGCGTCGAACTCCATGGCGCCAACGGTTACCTCCTCGACCAGTTTCTCCAGGACGGCACCAACCATCGCGCCGACGAGTACGGCGGCCCAATCGAAAATCGCGCCCGCCTCCACATCGAGTGCGCCGAAGCCGCCATCTCCGTCTGGGGCCCCAACCGCGTCGGCATGCACCTCGCCCCGCGCGCCGACGCCCACGGCATCTCCGACTCCAACCACGAAGCCACCTTCACCTACCTCGCCCGCGAACTCGGCAAACGCAGACTCGCCTTCATCGCCGCCCGCGAACACGTCGGCCCCGACTCCATCGGTCCATGCCTTAAAGAAGTCTTCGGCGGAGTCTTCGTCGCCAACGAAGCCATCGACCAGCACACCGGACAGCAGCTTCTCGACGAGGGGAAAGCAGACGCCGTCGCCTTCGGCAAACTCTTCATCGCCAACCCCGACCTGCCCCTCCGCTTCGCCCGACACGCCCCGCTCAACCGCCCCGACGCCAACACCTTCTACGCGCAGGGCGCCACCGGCTACACCGACTACCCAGCCCTCCAGTCCTGACCCTGGCTAAAGGCCATTCACACAACGCCCTCAACCAGAATTCCTGCATCTCAGAGTGAGATAACCATTCCCGTCAAGAATTGGAGAAGATATGGCCACTGAAAAACCAAGCGCACCCAAAACCTCGCTCACCCGCGAAAAACTCGTTGACCTCCTCAACGAAGACCTCGCGCGCGAGTTCCAGGCCATCATCGCCTACGTCAACTACTCCCAGGTCCTCAAAGGCGCCGCCTACATGAACATCGCCGCCGAGCTCGCCGTCCACGCCACCGAAGAGCTCGCCCACGCCATCACCCTCGCCAACCAGATCGACTACCTCGGCGGCATGCCCACCACCGTCCCCAAGCCCGTCAAAACCTCCGAGAAGGCCACCGACATGCTCAGCTTCGATCTCGACAACGAAAACGAAACCATTCGCCAGTACCGCCGCCGCATCAAGCAGTGTGACGAGCTCAACGAGTTCGCCACCGCTGAGCAAATCCGCCAGATCCTCCTCCAGGAGCAGGACCATCAGATCGCCCTCGCCACCGCCCTCGGCATCGACGTCCCCAACGTAGGCATCGCCGACTAGCCATCCGCAAAAGAGAAATGGCGCTGGATCACCCCGATCCAGCGCCATTCTTCTGTTCCAAAACCTGATCTCGAATCACCGCGTGATGAGGATCCCAATCAGACCGATGACTGCCGCGAGAATCAGATAAATCCCCGCAACTCGCAGGATTGCAGTCATGATCCGGACACTGAGCATCTGCGTCCTGGCGATCGGCGGTGAACTAAGCTGAGAATTACTTCCACGCAAGCGAGCTGTCCAGCCACCCAGCCGCTCAGATAACGTAACAGCCTGAAACAAAAGAGTTGTCCCAAAGGCAATCAGTAGCAAAGGCCACAAGAGTCGCATGGAGAGAACGATAATACCTGCGGCCTACTTATCAATCTTCAAATTGATAATAAACTGGCTCTTGGTATCGAATGAGCTAATAGACTTCACCGCGCTCTTCTTGCCGTTGTTCTCCGCCCAGACCTCATAGTCCGTGTTCTGCGAAAGCTGCCCAAAGCGGTAGCCGCCCTGGTCGTCGGAGAAGAAGCTCTTCACCGACAGACTCCGGCTGTCCTTCAGATAAACCACCGCGCCCTTGATCGGCGCATTGGCAGCATCCACCACCTTGCCCTGAACAACCCGCTGCTGCTGTTGCGCGTACGCAGCCGAACTCCCCGCAACCACAAAAAAACCAGTCACGCCACAGCAGGCGAGCATCACTTTGCAGACAAAAAAACGGAGCGACACAGAAATACCCTTCATACGTTTCAGTATACGGCCACCGCTTTCAATGGCTTGCCGTTACTCATCGTCCTCTTCGTCGGTATGGGTCGGGTCTTCGTCGTCATAGCCAACTACATCGACGGCGGCAACCTCCAGCGGGTCGACAGAGACTATCTCCAGGTCCATCCCGCACTCATCGCACTGGACCGTCTCGCCTTCCTCTACTTCATCCACATCGACGATAATCGGATTATCGCATTCCGGACATACAACAGCCATGATCCATCCTCCATCGGTCTTTGATTCGCTCACCCACCTATAGGACTCGTCTATAGGATTAAAGGAACTGCACTCGCGGATCCCCCGCTATTTATTTAGCGGCCTTCCCGCCCATACGTCAAGCATACGATTACCACAACGCATCGGTTTCCACACAAGGAGAACTTTCGTGACCGTCGGCCCCCGCTTCCTCTCACACTTCCAACGGCATTACCGCCATCGCCTCTCTGCTCACCGTCGCCATTCTCCACGCGCAACAACCCTCTGCACCCGGCCAGCCCATCACCCCCGCCCCAGCCGACCCCGCCATCGCCGCCGCCCTCCAGCAAGTCTCCCCCGACAACATCAAAGCCATCATCACGAAGCTCGTCACCTTCAAAAATCGCAGCACCCTCTCCTGCATGGACACCGACCTTCCCCCCGGCACCGGCATCAACGCCGCCGCCGACTGGATCGAGTCAGAATTCAAGCGCTATTCCGCCGCCTGCAACAACTGCCTCGAGGTCAAACGCGACGAGTTCATCGAGCCTGCCGGCACCGGACCCACCGCCCGCATCACCAAGCCCACGAAGCTCACCAACGTCTACGCCATCCTTCACGGCACCGACCCCGCCCAGGCCGCCCGCATCGTCCTCGTCACCGGACACTACGACTCCCGCAACTCCGACAACTTCAACACCCACGACCCCGCCCCCGGCGCCAACGACGACGCCAGCGGCACCGCCGTCTCTCTCGAATCCGCGCGCGTCCTCTCCAAACTCAAGTTCCCCAGCACCATCATCTTCCTCACCGTCGCCGGCGAAGAACAGGGCCTCGACGGCAGCCGCCACTTCGCTAAACTCGCCAAGTCGGAAGGCTGGCAGCTCGAAGCCGTCCTCAACAACGACATCGTCGGCGGCGACACCACACCCGGCGCAGTCGGCGTCGACAAATCCGCCGTCCGTGTCTTCTCCGAAGGCGTACCCGGCCCCGCCACCCTCGAACAGCTCCGCGAGATCCAGACCATCGGCGCCGAAAACGACTCGCCCTCCCGCGAACTCGCGCGCGCCATCGTCGACGTCGACCGCACCTATTTCCACCCCACCTCACAGCGCCTCTCCGCCAACGCCCCCGCCGGCCAGCCCCACAGCATGGCCATGCGCATGGTCCCCGCCTTCCATCCCGTCATGATCTTCCGCCGCGATCGCTTCGGCCGCAGTGGCGACCACACCAGCTTCTCCAACGAAGGCTTCGCCGCCGTCCGCTTCACCGAGTGGCTCGAAAACTTCAACCACCAGCACCAGACTCCGCGCATCGAAAACGGCATCGAGTTCGCCGACGACATCAAGTACGACGACTTCGACTACATCGCCAACGTCGCCCGCCTCAACTTCGCCACACTCGCCACCCTCGCCTCCGCGCCCGGCCAGCCGCAAAAGGTCGCCGTCCTCAACCCGCCCTACGACGTCCGCACCACCCTCCGCTGGGAGAAACCCGCAGGCTTCCCTGCCGGAGCCACCTTCGAGGTCGTCTACCGCGACACCGACCAGCCCGACTGGACCAACGTCATCGCCGCCGGCGACGTCACCACCATCGCCATCCCGCTCTCCAAAGACAACATCATCTTCGGCGTCCGCTCCGTCGACTCCGCTGGCCACCGCAGCGCCGCCGTCTACCCCGTCCCCCCACCCCGAACAAGGCCCGGAGCCGCACCCGCGCCCTCAAACTAGCATCTCTAGCGCCCTCACCTGGGCCCAATAGGAGCGAACATGCTGAATAAAACCTTCGTCGCCACCCTTCAGAAAAGCTCCTCTAAGGGTGGCTGGACCTACGTTGTGTGGCCCGATTCCGTCAAATTCTTCGGCACGCGAGGCCTCGTCAAGGTCACCGGCAGAATCGATGGCCACCCCTTCCGGACTTCGTTTATGGCTATGGGAGATGGCACTCACAAACTGCCCATCAAAGGGGACATCTGCAGGGCAATCGGGAAACAGGTAGGGGACAAGGTGAAAGTGTCATTGGAAGAACGCCTTTAGCAGCAGAAAGGAAAATCGTCGCACAACAATTTCGACAAATCGTGCGAAAATCCGTGAGACTGCGGCATCGCAAATTGACGTTCGGTCTGCCCTCACCGAAAACCTGCAACAGCCTATGATGAAGTAAGAACATTTATGCCCCGCTCTGGCCCCATCTCGCTCAGCCTGCCAGCCTTCGCCGGCGTCACCCGCAAGCTCATCCTCGCCAACGTCGGAGTCTTCTTCGCGATCCTTCTTCTCCACTGGCTCGCCCCGCGCCTCGAAGAACTCCTCCTCAGCCATCTCCTCCTCGAGCCCCGCGCCGTCGTCCATGGCGAAATCTGGCAGCTCTTCACCTACTCCTTCGTCGAACAGGGCCTCCTCGCCATCCTCTTCGGCATGCTCACCCTCTGGTTCACCGGATCCATCCTCGAACCCTCCTTCGGCGGCCGCTGGCTCGGCGAACTCTACTTCTCCTCCGTCATCGGCGGAGCCATCCTCGCCTCCGTCATCTCCTTCACCCACATCCTCGGCCTCACCCCTTACGTCGCTACCGCAGGAGCGTGGTCCGGCATCTTCGGTCTCCTCGTCGCCATCGCCATGATCTTCGGCGACCAGGAATTCCTCCTCTGGTTTCTCGTCCGCATCAAGGCCAAGTACATGGTCGCGATCTACATCCTCATCGCCGTAGCGCTCCTGCTCAAACAAGCCGACACCTTCAACGCCCTCCTCCAGCTCTCCGGCGCCCTCTGCGGCTTCCTCTACGTCAAATTCGCCCCCCGCCGCGGCCTCGCCTTCGGCCTCAGCGAGCGCTACTTCGGCATCCGCAACAACTACTACCGCTGGAAGCGCCGCCGCGCCGCGCGCAAGTTCGAGGTCTACATGCGCAAGCAAAACCGCGAGGTCCACTTCGACAAGGACGGCCGCTACGTCGACCCCGACGAACTCCGCAAAAACCCCAACGACAAGCGCTGGATGAACTAAGCCAAACGCTCGATGAACTGAGCAGAACCCTGGACGAACTAGCCATGGAGCGCTCAATCACCTCACCGCGTCCCCATCGATCCACGGTCACTTCCAGCTACTTCGTCATCGCCTCAACGGCCGCCTTCTCACCCGCCGTCGCCCCGCCCATTCGAATCGCCACCCGCTCGATGTCACGCTCTCTTAGAATCTCTTCGCCGAGCGCTCCATTCGTCTCAATAATCCTCGCCACACAACCGGTCCAACCGGTCTGGTGGCTCGCGCCGATGCCCGCCCCGGTGTCGCCGTGGAAGTACTCATAGAAAAGAACATTGTCGCGCCAGCTCGGATCCGTCTGGAACTTCTCGGCCCCCCCAAACACTGGCCGCCGCCCGGAGGCATCCTTGGTAAACGTCGCAATAAGCCGTTCTCCCAGCGCATGCCCAACCTGGAACAGATTCATCTCCTTGCCCGATCCCGTCGGAAACTCCACCTTGAACGAATCTCCGTAATAAGCGCCCAGCCGCATCAGCGCAACGTAGAGCAGGAAGTTCACCGGCATCCACACTGGCCCCCGCCAGTTCGAATTCCCGCCGAACATCCCGCTATCCGAATCCCCCGGCAGATACGCAACCTTGAAATCCTGCCCCGCCAGGCTGAACACATAAGGATGGTCCACGTGGTAGCGCGACATCGCCCGTATCCCATAAGGCCCAAGAAACTCCTTCTCATCCAGCATCTTCTCCAGAATCCGCCGCAACTTCGTCTCATTCACCGTCGCCAGCATCCGCCTCCCCGCCAGCCCCTGCGTCGCCGGCATATGCAGATTCGAGGCCAGCTCGGGATGCCGCTCCAGAAACTCCTTCGCCCGCTTCCCGAAGTTCGTCAGCTTCTGCAATGACTCGTCCTCGAAGATCGCCACGGCCGTCAGCGGCAGCAGCCCCACCGCCGATCGAACCTTCATCCGAAACGCCTGCCCATCAGGCAGCCGCAGCACGTCGTAGAAAAAGCCGTCCTCGTCATCCCACATCGTGTCCTGCTGGTTTCCCATCCGGTCCATCGACCCCGCAATCCACATCGTGTGCTCGAAGAACTTCGTAACAAACTCCTCGTAGATCGGAAACGTCAACGCCAGCTCCACCGCAATTCGCAGCATCTGCTGGCTGTAGAACACCATCCACGCCGTCCCATCCGCCTGCTCCAGGTGCCCGCCGCCCGGCAGCGGAGCGCTGCGGTCGAACACACCAATATTGTCCAGCCCAAGAAACCCGCCCTCGAACAGATTGTTCCCCAGCCGGTCCTTCCGGTTCAGCCACCACGTAAAGTTCACCAGCAGCTTCGAGAACGCATACGCCAGAAACTCCAGGTCCCCTTTCCCATGGTTCCGTTCCTTGTCCGTCAGATAAATCTGCATCGTCGCGTACGCATGTACCGGCGGATTCGTATCGCTGAAGTTCCACTCATACGCCGGCACCTGGCCGTTCGGGTGCATATAGTCATTCCGCAGTATCAGTTTCAGCTGATCCTTCGCAAAGTCCGAATCCACCGTCTGGAACGCAAGCATGTGAAACGCCAGGTCCCACGCCGCATACCACGGATACTCCCACTTATCCGGCATCGAGATGATGTCGTCGTTGAACATGTGAAACCACTCGCCATTCCGCACCCTGTCCCTTGCCTCCGGCGTTGACCACGGTCCCACCTGGTGCTCTCTCAGCCACACATTCAGGTCATAGTAGAAGTACTGCTTGCTCCACAGCATCCCCGCCAGCGCCTGCCGCATCACCATCGCCCGATCTGGGTCCGCCCTCACCGCCGCCGGCGTCACGCTCGTGTAAAACTCATCGGCATCCTTCAGCCGGTCCGCAAACACCGCATCGAAATCCTCAAACGGCTTCGCTTCACCCTTCTCCGTCGCCCGCACCATCCGCAGCCGCACCACCTTCGTCTCGCCCGCGCCCACCTGCAACACGTAGTACGGAGCAGCCTTCGTCCCCTCCAACGCCGGGTTCACCGCCTCCTTCTTCCCATGGACCACGTAATCGTGGAACGCGTCCTTCACATACGGTGAAGCGTTCGACGTCCCGAACAACTTCGCATTGTTGCTCTCGTTCTCCGTAAACAACAGCGGCGCATCGCCCTCGCAGTAGAGGCAGTAGTCCGCCAGCGACTCCTGGAAAATCGGATCCGTCAGACGCGTCGTAATCACGCCGAACCCATCGCCCTCCCGCCCCTCCAAACCCGGTTTGCTTCCAGCGTTCGACCACATCCACGTATTGCGAAACCACAGCGTCGGCAACAGGTGCAGCGGCGCCGCCTCCGGCCCGCGGTTCGTCACGCTGATCTTGATCCCCATGTCCTCCGCGCCGGCCTTCGCGTACTCCACAAACACATCGAAGTAACGGTCTTCGTTGAACACTCCCGTGTCCAGCAGTTCATACTCCGCAGCCCCGCGGCCCCGCTCACGATTCGTCTTCACCAGATCGTCATACGGATAAGCCGCCTGCGGATACTTGTACAAATACTTCATGTACGAGTGTGTCGGCGTCGAGTCCAGGTAGAAGTAGTACTCCTTCACATCCTCGCCATGGTTGCCCTCGTTGTTCGTCAGTCCAAACATCCGCTCCTTCAGAATCGGGTCCTTGCCATTCCACAGCGCAAGCGCAAAACACATCACCTGGTGGTCGTCGCACACCCCCGCAATGCCATCCTCACCCCACCGGTACGCCCGCGACCGCGCTTGATCGTGCGTGAAGTAGTTCCAGGCATTCCCATCCGCGCTGTAGTCTTCGCGCACGGTCCCCCACTGCCGCTCGCTCAGGTACGGCCCCCACTTCTTCCAGGGAACAGTCTTAGCCGCGTCCTCATCCAGCCGTCGCCGCTCTTCTGTAATCATTGTGGTCCCTCCCCGATTCCAACCCACGCGCGACGGGCCCATTCGCGCGCACACCGAACACACATCTTAACTCACCGCCGTTACATCGAAACCAACCCCCGCCCGAGTGACCCCTCCTGCCTGTCATTCTGAGTGCAGCGAAGAACCCTGTATTTGGCTCTGCCGTTGCGGTTGCTGCAGCTGGTGCCTTTGTCTTTGCCTCTTAGTTTGCCTTGGCCTTTGCCTTTCCTTGGCCGTTGCCTTCGCAAGTTTTTGCTGTCATCCTGAGCGGAGCGAAGGACCCCGAAGAAGCAAATTCAACAAAAACACTTCGAACCTTTCAGCCCACGCCTCTTCCGTCGCTGCCGTTGCCGTTGCATTTGCCTTTGCTCTTGCTTTCTCTTGCCCTTGAAATAGAGCGAGGCTTCAGCCCGCGTCCAGCTCTGTCCCGAGAGAAGTTGAGGGACCAGAGCATAGCCTCGAGCCAGAAGCGGCACATTTCATTGCCTTTGCCCTCCCCATCAATTATTTTTCGCGTTTTTCCCGCCAAAAACGCATGTCAAGCCCCAAAACCAACTAACCCATTGATTCACATCAACTTACATTTGGCATTTTAGTTCCACTCAACCCTCTATACTTGATATAGAGATCAAGGAAAGCTCCGGCATCGGCCGGGGCTTTTGCAGTTAAGTCAGTAAGTCGTTTATTCGCACGAATTTAGCTATAACCCTTTTGTTTGCACGAATTTGGCGCTACTAACCTCCGCTAACTCCTTGCAAACATTGAAATTTCCATCCACACCCCAGGGGGGTACCCCCCTAAGGAGAAGACCATGCAATACGCTCTCTGCCGTCACATCAAGACCAACGGAACCCAGTGTGAGGCACCCTCACTGAGCGAAGGCCAGTGGTGTTTCTTTCACTCCCGCCTGCATCACCGCCACAGCCGCTTCCGCCCCATCGAAGCCGCGACCGACTCCATCGTCCGCGCACAACCCGTCCATCTCAGCGCCCTCGAAGACCGCGAATCCGTTCAGGTCGCTCTCTCGGTCGTCATCAACGCCCTCGCCTCCGGCCAGATGGAGCCTCGCCAGGCCACCGCGCTTCTTTACGGTCTCCAGATCGCCTCCAGCAACCTCGCGCGCATGAACTCCAATCCCAGCCCGGCCAAGATCGTCGTCTCCGCCGAGCCCACATCCGACGGCCAATATCTCGCCGAACCCGGCGCCGTCTACGAAATCACCGACAACCCCGAAACAAACTTCGCCTGGGAAGGATTCGAGAATGACGACCAGGACGAAGACGAGGATGATGACGAGTAGAAAATAATCGCCGCTGTTTTGAAGGGGAGCGGCTTCAGCCGCGCCGCAAGCGGAACAATATCAATGCGGCTGGTAGCCCAAGGCTTTAGCCTTGGGTCTCCGCTGAGGGAATTTCTCCACGCCTATCCTGCAGGAAAATGCGCTAACTCCGCCCCGCAATCTTCAAATGCAGCTCCCGCAACTGCTGTTCGCTCACCGGCGTCGGCGCGTCGACCATCAGGTCGATCGCCTTCGCCGTCTTCGGAAACGCAATCACCTCACGGAGGCTCGATGCACCAGCCAGAATCATCACAATCCGGTCCAGCCCCAGCGCAATCCCGCCATGCGGAGGCGTGCCGTACTCCAGCGCATCGAGGAAGAACCCAAACCGCTCCTTCGCCTCTGCATCCGACATGCCCAGCGACCGGAAGATCTCGGCCTGCACATCCTGCCGGTGAATACGGATCGAGCCCGAACCAAGCTCCGTCCCGTTCAGCACAATGTCATACGCGAGCGCCCGCACAGCGCCCTTATCGCTGGTAAGCCGCCCAGCCTTGATGTCTTCCTCATGCGGCGAAGTGAAAGGATGGTGCGCAGCGTTCCACGTCTTCGTCTCCTCGTCCCACTCGTACATCGGAAAGTCGGTGACCCAGAGAAACTTGAAGTCGGCCGCGGTGCCGGTCTGCTCGAAGAGCTTGTGCTTGTCCGCATACTTCTTCGCCAGCTCCAGCCGCAGCGCGCCAACCCGCTTGCAGATCCACTGCGGATCGTAGTTCCACTTCGCAGGCGCGCCAAGTTTGGGGGTGATGACGATGACGAGGTCCTCGGGCGTGACTCCGGCTTCGAGCGTCGGCTCGGCGGCAAGCTTCGCTTCAATCGCGTCAGCGAGCGGCGCGAAGGCTGCGATTCGTCTTCAGACGCGCTACGTCGAGCGAGTCCAGGCCGCAGTCGCCGAAGTTGGTGCGAATCTCCTCGGTGAGAGCGCGGCGTTGCGTCCCGCTGAGACCTCCGGCCTTGGGGATCACGAAGCCGAGGACAGGAAGCTTCTGCTCGATCTTCAACTGCTCGCGCAGTTCGGGCGTCAGTTCGCCGGTGAGATCGGTCAACGCAGGAAGCCGCATGTCGGGCTTGTCGATGCCATAGCGCCGGATCGCCTCATCGTAAGTCATCTGCACGAAAGGAGAAGTCAACGTGATCCCAGCCGTCGCAAACGCCGCCGACAGAAACCCTTCGACCACTCGAAACACCGTCTCCTGGTGAGGAAAGCTCATCTCCAGGTCGATCTGGGTGAACTCCGGCTGCCGATCCGCGCGCAGGTCCTCATCGCGGAAGCAACGCGCAATCTGGAAGTAGCGATCGAAGCCCGAGATCATCAGAATCTGCTTGAAGATCTGCGGCGACTGCGGCAGCGCATAGAAGCTGCCCGCATGCACCCGGCTCGGCACCAGGTAATCGCGCGCGCCTTCAGGCGTAGACCGCGTCATGAAAGGAGTCTCAATCTCGAGAAAGCCCTGCTCAACGAGATAATTGCGAATCGCCATCGCCACCCGGCTGCGCAGCGCAAAGTTCGCCTGCATCTGCGGACGCCGCAGGTCGAGGTAGCGATACTTCAGCCGCACCTCTTCGTTCGCAATCGCGTCTTCGGCAGGAGAGAACGGCGGAGTCTTCGACTCGTTCAGCAGCAGCAGCTCGCTGGCGACAACTTCGATCTGTCCCGTCGGCATGTTCGGGTTGTCGAGACCCGCACCGCGCCGCCGCACCTTGCCCTTCACCGCAACAACGTACTCCGAGCGCGCCGCCTCAGCCTTCGCATGCGCCTCGCTCGGATACCTCTTTATCGAGCACGACCTGCGTAATCCCCGTCCGGTCGCGCACGTCGAGGAAGATCAGGTTGCCATGGTCCCGCCGCCGGTTCACCCAACCCATCAGGACCACCGGCTGCCCATCCTGCTCCGCGCGAAGCTCGCCGCACGTATGTGTCCGCTGCAAACTCCCTAAAAAATCCAACATGATCAATCTCTGTCCTTGAAAGGAAAAGTGAAAGGAAAACTCAACCTTGCAGAAAATCCGCGAGTTCGGCCCGAGGCACCTTCGTCTGTTCGCCTGCACGAAAGTCTTTAACCGTCAGAATACCCGACGCAACCTCATCCTCACCCACAATCACCATGCGCCGCGCCAGCTTATCCGCCGCTTCAAACGACTTCTTGAGCCGGAAACTTCCATCTCCAACCTCAATCGCAAGGCCTGTAGCACGCAGCTCCTTCGCCAGCACAAGCGCCGCAGCGTTCTGCGCAATTCCCATCGGCGCGATGAACGCATCAAGCTTCGGCTCCGTCGCAGCTTCTGCCTGCGCCTGCAACGTCAGAATCAACCGGTCCTCTCCAATCGCAAACCCAATTCCAGGAGCCTTCGGACCTCCAAGCATCTCGGACAATCCGTCATATCGACCGCCGCCAAGCAGAGCGTTCTGCGTTCCCAAACCGCTTCCATCCGGAACTGTGAACTCGAACGTCGTGCCGGTGTAGTAGTCGAGGCCGCGGACAAGGCGGGGTTCGACGGTATAGGAAACGCCGCAGGCATCGAGCGCGGCTTTGACCTGGGCGAAGTGGCTGCGCGAGTCTTCGTCGAGATAGTCGGCGATCTTGGGGAGCCCGTTGATAAGGGCCTGGTCGTTGGGGTCTTTGGAGTCAAGAACGCGGAGGGGGTTGGTTTCGGCGCGGCGCTGGTTGTCTTCGCACATCAGGTGCTTGACGGGGGCGAGGGCTTCGCGGAGGGCAGCGCTGTAGCGGGTGCGGTCGGCGGCGGAGCCTACTGAGTTGAGGGCGAGACGCCAGTTCTGGATGCCAAGCTCGTTGAGGAAGGTGGCGAGCATCTCGAGGACTTCGGCGTCGCGGAGGGGACTGTCGGAGCCGGAGGAGGTGGGGCCGAGGACTTCGGCGCCGATCTGCCAGAACTGACGGTAGCGACCGCGCTGGGGGCGCTCGCGACGGAACTGGGGGCCGATGTAGAAAAGTTTTTGCAGTTGGCCGGTGTCGGCCAGCTTGTGCTCGATGTAAGCGCGGACTACTCCGGCGGTGTTTTCGGGGCGGAGGGTGAGGGATTGGCCTTTGTCGCTCTCGGCGCGGCCGCGGTCTTCCCAGGTGTACATCTCCTTGGAGACGATGTCGGTCTCTTCACCTACGCCGCGGGCGAAGAGTTCGGTGGATTCGAAGATTGGGGTGCGGATCTCGCCGAAGCCGTAGCGAGCGAAGACGTCGCGGGCGGTGGATTCTACGTAGTTCCAAAGCGTGGTCTCAGTCGGGAGGAGATCCCGGGTGCCGCGTACTGCTTTCAAAATGGCCATTGATTTTAGTGTAGCGAAGATGCGTGGCGTTATTTGCCGGAGGTTTCTTTGAGGTAGATCGCGGTGTAGTCGAGATAGTTCTGGGCGTACTTGAGGATGAGGGCGCGATCTTCGTCACCGAGAGTTCGTCGTATCTTTCCCGGAACGCCGGCGACCAACGAGTTCGGCGGAATTACGGTCTGCTCGGGGATCACCGCACCCGCAGCAATGATCGAGCTCTCGCCGATCCTGGCGTTGTTGAGGATGGTTGCACCGATGCCTATGAGCACAGCGTCCTCCAGCACGCAGCCGTGGACAGTCGCGTTGTGGCCGATCGTGACCAACTCGCCAACGATGACCGGATACAGGTACCGCATCCCGTGTAACACTGCACAATCTTGCACATTGCTCTTCGCGCCAATGCGGATCGAGTTCACGTCGCCGCGGACGACGGCGTTCATCCAGACGCTGGCTTGTTCGCCGAGAATAACGTCGCCGATGATCTGTGCGGACGGATCGATGTAGCAGCTCGTTGGAATGACTGGAGTTATTCCCTGGTAAGAACGAATCATGACGAGATTTTACGCCTTGGCGTAAGGTGACACGGGACAAGAAAGGTTTGCTAGCAGTTCGACCGCCAATTACGCGCAAATTATGTAATTGCGTTTTCAAAATATGGCGTATTCTGGAGACTATCCCGATTGGGACTGTTTGGAGGTGTATTTTTCTTGGCAGAGGTTCGAGTACAAGAAGGCGAACCCCTTGAGAATGCCCTGCGGCGCTTCAAGCGCAAGGTGCAGACTGAAGACATTATCAAGGAAGTCAAGCGTCATTCTTTTTATCTGAAGCCCGGTGAAAAGAAGCGTGTGAAAGAGGCGCTTGCTCGCAAGCGCAATCGCAAGAAGGTCCGTAAGGAGCAGGATTAGTTTCGAGCTCCGCAACCATGGCTGGCCGTCTCTCCTCTTTTGGAGAGTTTGAAGGGACGGCCGCCTGAACCGCCATCGAGATGGACTCCCGCCATCGCCTGGCCCCGGCAGAGAGAGCCTGTACACCGGCTCACATTGACTGGCAAACATTGAAGCGTTCGTCGCATTCGCAGTTTGGGCCCCCTTTTCAATCCGAGAGAGTAGTTGCGATTCATAAGCAAAAGGTAGACCGCTCAGCGGCGCCGTCACAATCAGGGCCCCCTGGGTATTCTTCCTTTTTCCGTAACACGGGAGAAGCGGCATGGAATTTGTAGATCGGCTCTTAACCTGCGCAGATTGTGGTGGTGAGTTCATCTTCACCGCTGGGGAACAACTCTTTTTCTTCGACAAACAGTTTAAGAACGACCCGAAACGCTGTAAGCCGTGCAAGTCCAAGCGGTCCGGCGCTGCTCTGAAGGCAGGCTCGGGTCCTGCGGCGGCTGGGCTTTCGCGCACGGAGACGCGCACCGAATGTTCGGCGTGCGGCATCGAGACGACGGTTCCGTTCAAGCCGACACAGGGGCGGCCGGTGCTTTGCCGGCAGTGCTTCCAGAGCAAGCGCGCGCCTACGACGGGTGCTCTTGTCACTGCGGCGGCTACTGCAGACATGGTTGCCGGTGCGGCTGGAGAGCATGCTGCGGTCAACGCTGAGCTGTTGTCCGCGGCGCAGGCTCCGCAGGCCTAAGGGTCCCTCGCTGGACCGTCTTCCCTCACAGTAGGATGTGAGTGGGGACAGTTATGTATCCAGGCAGTGGCTCTGGTTTGCATTCACAACTTCAGTCTGATCAGGCCTCTGAGCTGGTCCGTGCGCGGACTCAGGTTGGGGACTTTGAGCTTACCGTTTGCACTGATGGCACCTACAAGCTGGACGGCGGCGCCATGTTTGGCGTGGTGCCGAAGCCGCTGTGGGAGAAGCGAGCGCCGGCGGACGAACAGAATCGCATCGTGCTCGGCCTGAACACCGTTGTGGTGCGGACTGGAAAGCAGACGGTGTTGATTGAGACAGGGGTCGGGAACAAGCAGACGGCGAAGATGCGTGAGATTCATTGCAACCAGGCGGTTCTGCCGCAGTCGCTGGCGGAGGCAGGGATTCGTACGGAGGAGGTGGATGTTGTGATCAACACTCACCTGCACTTCGACCATTGCGGATGGAACACGACGCTGCATGCGGATGGGTCCGTGACGCCGACGTTTCCGAATGCGCGTTACTTTGCTCACCGAGGCGAGGTGGAACATGGGCGGCTGCAACTGGACCGCGACCGCGTGAGCTATCTGTCGCCGAACTATGAGCCACTGATCGAGTCGGAACAGATGAGTTTGCTCGATACGGATGAAATCCGGGCGAATCCTGAGATTTGCACTGGGATCAGCGTCGAACTTTTTCCGGGGCACACGGCGCAGTTGATGGCGGTGCACATTGAGTCGAGGGCAGCCGGTGGTGCAGTTGAACATGCTTGCTATATCTCGGACCTGATTCCAACGAGCGCGCATCTGGATCCGACGTGGGTGATGGGGTATGACCTCGATCCGGTGGAGTGCATCGCGCAGCGGAAGCGGTTTTATCAGCGTGCGATCCCGGAGGGCTGGCTGGTCCTGTTCACGCACGACCACGAGAGGCCTATGGCTCGCATTGGGTTGAATGAGAAGGGTAGGCCAGTGGTTGTTTAGTTTCGTTGTGGTGGTACCCCCTCCCCTATGTAGCTCCGATTTTCTTTTCGAATCAATAGTTTACGCGAAGCGTCCTGCTGTAAAATCGTCATAACAAAAGCGTTATGGTCAAATTCTTCTTTCTAAACGAGTTAGCCCCGGAGGGCGCGTCTGGGACTGGTTTGTTTTTGATCTATATATCCAATATAGCGATTGGAGCATAACTCATACGCCAAGCGGATGTTGCTGACAGGTAATGGGTTAGTTGATTTGGGGGCTTGACATGCGATTTTTGGGCTAAAAACGTGAAAAATAAATAATGGCGAGGGTAAAGGAAATGGAATCAGTCGCTTCTCCTCCGGCTGCGCTCTGGCCCCCTCGGCTTCGCTCGGGACAGAGATGGATACGGGCTGAAGCCCCGCTCTATCTCAAGAGCAAGAGCAAAGGCAACGGGGGAAGAGGTGTGGGCTGAAAGGTTCGAAGTGTTGTGGCTGAATTTGCTTCTTCGGGGTCCTTCGCTCCGCTCAGGATGACAGCAAAAACTTGCAACGGCAAAAGCAAAAGCAACGGCAAAAGCAATAGCAACGGCAAAAAAGCAAAACGAGAAAAATTCTTTCTCTTCTCCTCAAACAGCATCGAGCCAAAGGGTAAGAGAGCGAACCGTAGAGTAAGTTCATTTTCCGCTGGTGGCGGGCTGCTTGCCCGTGGATGTAAAGTGTCGGTAAGAGAGTTCGGCTGCAGTGGCAGTCCGTTTAACCGATTTCGTCAACTAACATTGAGAGGGTCCCTCCCATGGCAGATGGTCCCAAGACTACGTTTTCTCGTCGCGGATTTCTGAAGGGTGCGGGCGTTACTGCCGCTACCACGGTCATTGAGTCCGCAAATGCGCTGGCCCGCGAGACGAAGGATGCGCTGCATCACGATCGCACGGTGGGACCAGATGCCGTTACGGTGAAGCTGAATATCAACGGACATGAGCATTCGGTAACGATTGAGCCGCGCTATACGCTTGCCGAGACGCTGCGCGATAACCTGAACCTGACCGGAACGAAGGTGGTCTGCGACCGGGGCTCATGCTCTGCCTGCACGGTATGGATCGACAAGACTCCGGCGCTTGCGTGTATGACGCTGGCTATCGACACGGTTGGCAGGCAGATTACGACGATCGAAGGGTTGTCGCATGGCGACACGATGCACGCGGTGCAGGCGGCGTTTGTGAAACATGATGCGATGCAGTGCGGCTTCTGCACGCCGGGCATGGTGATGAGTTGTGCGGCGCTGTTGGAGCGCAATCCGAATCCGAAGCTGGATGACGTGAAGCATGCGGTGAGCGGAAACCTGTGCCGGTGCGGAACCTATCCGAAGGTGTTCGCCGCGACGCTGGATGTTGCGCAACAACGGAAACAAACGGCCGGTCTGGTTACGGTTGTGACGGGAAGGGAGGCCTAGGATGGCAATCGATCAAGCTACAGCGGCGCCGGATGCCACCACGCGCAAAGAGAATCTTGTGTGGGGCATTCCTCAAAATGGATTGCAGACCAAGGAGCGCGAGGTTCAGAAGGACGAACCACCGCCGCTGGGTCCGAACTCCGAGCTGATGTACATCGGCAAACCGACGGAGCGCTACGACGGACCGGCGAAGGCGATGGGCAAGGGGAAGTACACGGCCGACGTGAATCTGCCGGGCATGCTGTATGCGCGGATGGTGGATGCGTCGGTTCCGCATGGCAAGATTGTTTCGATCGATACAAGCGAAGCAGAAAAGCTGCCGGGTGTTCGTGCGGTTTATGTTATTGAGCACGTCTATGGTGTCGCGCAGCTCCGCGATCCCAACCTGGAAGCACCTTCAAGATACCCGTTGGTTCGTTACGCGGGGCAGCCGATTGGGGGCGTGGCGGCGATCTCGCAGCAGATTGCAAACGATGCGGCCCAGCTGGTGAAGGTGCAGTACGACACGATGCCATTTGTCGTCGATCGCGCGGACGCTCGCGCGGACGATGCGCCGAAGGTCTTTCCGGGACCGGCGGACGCGGCAGGCAGCGCGGGCGGCGGCGGCGGACCGAAGGGCGTTCCGCAGATGGGTAACGTTCATGGACCGCAGCAGAGGAAGATTGGCGATACGGAAAAGGGTTTTTCGGAAGCGGACGTGATTGTGGAGGGTGAGTACTTCACCCAGGTGCAGACGCACTCTGCGCTCGAGACGCATGGATTTGTTGTCGACTGGAAGCCGGAAGAGGTGACGGTTTACGCGTCGACGCAGGGCACGTCGAGCGTGCGCAATGAATTCGCCGATGTGTTCAAGCTGCCGAAGAACAAGGTTCGCGTGATTACCGAGTATATGGGTGGCGGGATTTGGCGCGAAGTTTGGCGCAGGCAATGAGGGCGTGGTGGCGGCGAACCTGTCGCGCAAGGCGAATGCTCCGGTGAAGCTGATGCTGGACCGGCGGCAGGAGCATATCGTCTGCAATCGGCCTGACTCGCACCAGAAGCTGAAGATCGGAGCCAAGCAGGATGGGACGCTGACGGCGATTTCGCTGACGAGTTACGGCACGGCTGGCGTGGGCACGGGAGCGGGGACTGCGGGGCCTGCAACCAATATGTATAAGTGTCCGAACCTGCTGACGGAGGAGTACGACGTCTTTATCAATGCAGGTCCGGGTGCGGCGTTTCGTGCGCCGGGGCATCCGCAGGGGTGCTTCGCGTTTGAACAGACGATCGACGATCTCGCGGACAAGCTGAAGATGGATCCGCTGACCTTGCGCGAGAAGATCGATGAGAATCCGGCTCGCAAGGTGGAGCGGCAGATCATCCTTGAACGCACCAACTGGAAGAATCGCAGGCCGGCGGGCTCGGATACAGGGCCGGTGAAGCGCGGCATGGGTGTCGCGCAGTCGGTGTGGTATCGGTTCGTCAATATGAACTCTTCGTGCGAGGTGCGTGTCTCGAAGGATGGTTCGGTTGAGTTGATGTCCGCGGTGCAGGATCTGGGGACTGGGACGAAGACGATGCTTGCGGTGATTGTTGCGGAGGAGTTTGGCATTCCTCCGGCGAGCGTTGGGATCCGGATTGGCGATACGCGGTTTCCGATCGGACCGGATTCGGGAGGAAGCGTGACGGCGGGTTCTATTACGCCAGCGGCGCGAAGTGCGGCGTACCAGGCGAAGCAGAAGCTGTTCGCGGCGGTTGCTCCGGGGCTGGGTACGACGGCGGATAATCTTGCCGTGCAAAAGGGCCGGGTGGTCTTCAAGAACGATGCTTCCAAATCTTTCACGCTGAAGCAGGTGGCGGCGAAGCTGCCGACGGATCAGATTTCGGCGCAGGCGACGCGGGTCGCGGAGTACTCGAAGGAGCGGATTACGTATGGAGGCGTCGATTACGTGGAGCTTGCGGTCGATACCGAGACGGGCCGGGTGCATATCGAGAAGGTCTTCGGCGCGCACGACTGCGGGCGGCCGATCAACCCAATGGGCGTGATCAGCCAGATCAATGGCGGGATTCTGCAGGGGATTTCGTATGCGCTGTTTGAGCAGCGGATTATGGATCGCAATGCGGGTTACATGCTGAACGCGAATCTGGAGAACTACAAGATACTGGGCGCGCGCGAGGTTCCGGAGATCGAGGTTGTTCTGGTGGAGAACTATATTGCGCAGAGCTCGACCGATGCCGCGGGGATTGGCGAGTCGGCGGGGATCATTACGCTGGCTGCGGCGATTGGGAATGCTTTCTATAACGCGACCGGAGTGAGGATGCGAAGGATTCCGATGACTCCGGCAAACGTACTCAGCGCGCTTGGGAAGGTGCAGGAGGTGCAGGCATGAACAAGTTTGCGTACGTCGATTGCACGACGGTGGACGAGGCTTTGGGGCAACTGGGCGATGGGGCGACCGTGAAGGCGGGCGGGATCGATCTGCTGGACCTGATGAAGGATGGGATCGTTACGCCGCCGAAGCTGGTGAATATTCGCAACGTGAGCAGCCTTCGCGGGATTACTGCTGGTGCGGATGGGTTGCACCTGGGGCCGCTGTCGACGCTGAGCGAGATTGCGGCGCATCCGGAGATTCAGAAGAGCTATACGGCGCTGTCGGATGCAGCGGGGCATGCGGCTACTCCGCAGGTGCGGAACATGGCGACGCTGGGAGGGAATATCATGCAGCGGCCGCGGTGCTGGTACTTCCGCTCGAGCGACTTCGACTGCAAGAAGAAGAGCGGGACGAGTGACGAGTGTCATGCGCATGATGGAGAGAATCAGTATCACGCGATTATGAACAACGAGACGTGCGCGATGGTGCATCCGTCGTCGACGGCGGTGCCGCTGCTGGCGATGAATGCGCAGGTGGAGCTGACGTCGAAGCGAGGCAAGCGGATGGTCGCGATGAGCGAGTTCTACGTGCCGCCGGAGAAGAGCCTGATCAATGAAACGGTGGTTCAGCCGGGGGAGTTGATTACGAGTGTGTTTGTGCCTGCGCCGGAGGCGGGGACGCGGTCGGCGTATCAGAAGTACGGGGAGAAGGAGAGCTTCGACTGGCCGCTTGCGGATGCCGGCGTGGTGCTGATCATGGACGGGACGCGCTGCCGGAAGGCGTGGATCGTGCTGGGTGTTGCTGCTCCGACGCCGATTCGTTCCGCTGCGGCGGAGGCGGTGCTGACAGGTAAGACGATTGATGAGGCGACCGCGCGGGCTGCGGCGAGTGCGGCGATGCAGGGCGCGACACCGTTGTCGCAGAATGGGTTCAAGATGCAGCTTTTCCAGACTGCAATCTACCGCACTGTGTTGCTGGCAGCGGGTCAGATGCAGCGCGATCCAAGTGCCATTGGCTAAGGAGAACGATATGACGACGACTCTGGTGCAGCTCCGTTGCGCTTCCCTTCGCAGCAAGTCTTCTTATGCGGCCTATGGCGAGTTTCAGGAGGAGCACGCCGATTTGATGGGGGCGACGGCTACTTATTGGTGTCTGAAGACGATGGGCAAAGCGGGGCCGGATAACCACTACGTCCATGGTTCGATCTGCCGGGAGGGGCGATCGTGCTGGGAGGGCTGTGATGATGGTGGGGAGAGCTAGGCGTGAACTGATTCGTCGGTGGGACGAGTTATTTGCTTGCTTCTGAGCGTAGATTCCGGCGGGCAGGCCGCCGCGTCCTCGTGGGGCGTATGCCTTCTGGGCAGCTTGTATCGCCTGGGGCTGAGGGTGATCCCCGGGGGTCCGGGCTTCGGCGTGGATCGGTGGCCCTCCACGCATGGCCAGTTCTGCATCGTACTGGGATGGATTTGCACGGAAACTGACCAATTTGGCACTTGAGGGTGGTGACAGGTGTTGCGCGAGACTCGGGAAAAGTTGAAGGGCACTGACAATGCTTTGCTGACGGGAATTCTTGTGATGGCGGTGCTGTACTTCGCGCGCGAAGTATTCATCCCGCTGGCGTTGGCGGGCCTGCTGGCGTTTCTTCTGGCGCCTGCGGCGACTCGACTGGAACGATGGGGGATGAAGCGGGCGCCGGCGGCTCTGATGGTGATTCTCCTGTCCGTTGCGGGGGTGGGCGCGCTGGGTTGGGTGGTGCTAGAACAGATTTATAGCCTTGCGATCGAGCTTCCTCAATACCAGCAGAATGTGACCGGAAAGATCGAAGCGCTGCATCTGAACTCGACCGGAAAACTAAGCAGCACGGTCGCGATGCTGTCGAGTGTGGGCAAGCAGATTACGAGTGGAGGCACGGCACCGACTCCGATCCTATCGGTCGCGCCAGTACGTCGATCGTCTGCTGCTCGTGCCAGCGCGGCGGCGGCAGCGGCTGAGAGTCGGGGATCTGAGAGCAAGGAGGCGAAGCCGGCCCAGCCGGTCGCGGTGCGGGTGGAAGAGCCTGAAGAGTCCATGCTGGCGGTAGCGGGGCGTACGGTGACGCCATTGGTACATCCGCTGGTTACCACGTTCATTGTTGTTGTCTTTCTTGTCTTCATGCTTCTGGGCAGAGAGGATCTGAGGGATCGTGGACTTCGGCTCGCAGGCAGCGGTCGAATGCACGTGACGACAACGGCAATTGAAGATGCCAGCCGCCGGGTTAGCCGGTACCTCCGAATGCAGCTGGTGGTGAACCTTAGCTATGGTGTGGTGGTGGGGCTGCTGCTGTGGTGGATCGGGGTTCCGAATCCCGTGCTGTGGGGTGTACTGACATGTCTGTTGCGCTTTGTGCCGTACATCGGGATCATGATGGCTGCGGCGGGGCCGATACTGCTTGCGATTGCTGTTTCGCCGCAGTGGGGCGAGTTGCTATGGACTGTGCTCATGTTTGTCGTGCTGGAGATTGTGACGGCAAACTTTGTTGAGCCGACACTTTACGGCGCGTCAACCGGAATCTCGGCGATGGCGATCCTGATTGCTGCGATCTTCTGGACGCTCTTGTGGGGGTGGGCGGGACTGCTGCTCTCGACGCCGCTGACGGTGTGCCTGATTGTGATCGGAAGGCAGGTTCCGCAGCTGCGTTATCTTGAGGTGCTGTTTGGCGAAGAGACGGTACTGCCACCGCCGGAGCGCTTTTACCAGCGGATGCTGGCCTCGCATACCGGAGCGGCGAGGGCGGTGATCGAAGAGATGCTCAAGACCAGATCGAAGGAGGAGGTCTTCGACGCGGTGCTGGTTCCTACCCTCTCGCTGATTGAGGAAGCGAGGCACTCCGAACAGTTAACAGGGACGCGCGCGGAGGAGATATTGCAGGGGGTTGAAGAGTTGGCAGAGGATGTGACGAGCCGGGCGGCGGCTGTTGCAACTTCAGAGGCGAGGCCTGCGAAGCGAATGGTGTGTGTGCCTGCGAGAGATTTCGCCGATGAGGTGGCGTGCCAGTTGGCGCTGCAGGTGCTTACCGAGACGGCGTCGGTGCGGGTCGTGTCTTCGGATTCCTCGACCGCTGAATTGCTTCAGGTTTTGGATCGAGCGCGGGCCGATATTATCTGCGTGTTGGGTGTCCCGCCGCATGCGATACGACACATACGCATGCGGTGTCATCAGATTCGCGGACGCTTTCCAGATGCGGTTGTCGTCGCCTGCGTGCTGAGCCTGGAGTGCGATCTGTCGAATGTGCGAAGCCGGATACCCATGGAAGATGCGCAGCATGTGGTTTGTTCGCTGCAGTTGTTGAAGGAGTATCTGTCGTCACTGTTGCGTATTGAAGCCGGCCACGTTGAGGCGGCACCTGAGGTGAAGGAAGATGGCGAGACAACGAAGGAACTGAACGAGGCGGTACAAGAGATGGAGCGGATGGATATGCTGGACGGTCCGGAGGAGGGTATTTTCGACCGCCTGGCGCTAAGCCTGGCGCGATCGTTCGACGCGCCGATTGCTTTGATTATGCCGACAGATGGGGCGAAGCACTTCTGGAAGGTTCAGTGTGGACTCCCGGAGGAGAGTCTCACATCGATAGAAGCGGAGCGAGATCTTTCGATCTGCAGCAAGATTGCTTTCCCCGACTCGACTTTGGTCGTTTCGGACACTGCGGAGCAAGAAGCGTTTGCATCGGATTCCTTCTTAAAGACTAATGGGATACGGTTTTATGCTGGAACTCCGCTGAAGACGCATGACGGAGAGGTGATCGGGTCGGTGTGTGTGCTGGATACCCGGCCGCGACAGGTGACGGAAAAGCAGAAGGAAAACCTGATATTTGTGGCGGAGGCTGTGGCGACCGCGATTGCGCTGCATGGGACGGAGACGCCGAGCGAGGTGGCGTTGGAGCAGCAGGAAGCCTGATCCTGCCGCAGAGGATTGCTAGATAGCCTTTGCCATCTCTGCGGATTTCTTGCTGGCTTTGCGGTCGAACTCGCCCATGAACAGAGGCGAAACTAGAGTTGCGGCGATGAGGCGGGCCATCCCTTTTGCACCTGCGTCGCTGGGAGCGGGCGACAGAAGTAGAGAGACATCGTTGGCAGATTTTTCCAGTGCGCGCCGCCGGATGAGATGACGGATCTCGTCGAGGAGCAGTTTCGGTGCGGCACGGAAGAGCGCGCCTCCGAAGACGATGGCCTGGGGATTGAGCAGATTGACCAGGTCCGAGCACGCGGCCCCGATGTGAGAGGCTGCTTCGTGAAGAGCGCGGTAGGCGAGGCTGTCGTTTTGTTCTGCTGCGGCGGCGATCATCTCGACCGTGATTTTGCTGATGTCCCCGTCGACCATGTCGATCAGTTTGGAAGCGACGCCCTTCTCGATGGCGAGTTGAACGGACTGAATGACGGTGGCGCAAGAGGCCAGCGCTTCGAGGCAGCCATTGCTTCCGCAGCAACAGAGCGGGCCATCTTCGTCGACGGTCATGTGGCCGAATTCTCCGGCGCTGCCATTGAACCCGCGATAGATCTGGCCGTCGATGAAGATGGCTGACCCTATGCCCATGCCGACGTCGACGTAGACGAAGTCTTTGAGTTCGCGTCCGGCTCCGAAGGCCTTTTCGTAGGTTGCAACAGCGCGAACGCTGTCATCGAGCAGGCAGGTTACGCCGAATTCGTCTTCAACGATCGTCTTGAGTGGAACGTTCTTCCATTGGTGCATCCATCCGGGTCTTGGGTAGGAGAGGACGAGGCCGCGATCGACGTCGATGACGCCAGAGAAGGCGATTCCGATGCCCAGGACATCGTCCATGGAGACGCGCGCGGCTGCAACCGTTTTTCTCACTACGGCGAAGCAGCGGTCGAGAACGACTTCCTTTCCCTTCGACATCTGGGTTTCGACTTCACTGCTTGCCAGAACGGTGCCGTTCAGATCGGTGACCACGACGCGCAGGTTGTAGGTGCCCAGGTCGATGCCGACGACGTAGCCGAGGTCAGAACGGAGACTGAGACCAATTCGTTTGCGGCCAACCGAGGTCGCCAGGGCGACACCTTCGACGAGGAGGTTACGGGCCAGAAGTGAATTAACGACGCCGGTAATCGCAGCGGTGCTGAGACGCGACTTTTCAGAGAGTTCTACACGAGAGATGGAGGGCGCGGCCTGAATCAGCTGGAAGATCCCTAACTCCGTCTGCGAGGACTTCCGGACCGGTGCCACCCGTACTGGTGATTTGATGGATCGAGACATAGTGATCGAATCCCATAATAGACGCAAATAAACTATTTTTGCCGGTGGTCAGCGTTTTGGCCTCTCGGGCTTCGCGTTTCTGAAGTTGACGATCAGGTGCGAAAAGTCTACAAAGGCAGGGAAGCTGAGGTGACGGGCCTTGCGCGGAGTATCTCAGAAAGCGTTAACGGGTGTTCTCGAAAATGGTCGAGGCCACGCGGAATCGGTGCGTCCGATTCGGGATCGTCCTTTGCCGGACGAGTTTCCCGGGGCCCACTCGATGGATGATGAGGAGACTGAGGCTGCGGTCCGGGTTTTACGAAGCAAGTCGCTGTTTCGGTACTATGGCATCGATCCGCAAAATGAAGTTGCCTCCTTCGAAGCGGAGTTTGCACATTATCTTCAGGTCAAACATGTGGTTGCGGTGAGCAGCGGGACGGGGGCCCTGCACACGGCTCTCTCCGCGCTGAAGGTTGGGCCCGGGCAGGAGGTGATCGTTCCCGCATTCATGTGGGTCTCGGTGGTAGCTGCGGTTGTCAATCACGGCGCGATCCCTGTGCTTGCCGATATTGACGGAACCTTTTGCCTTGATCCCGCCGATGTTCGGCGCAAGATTACGCCGCGTACAGCGGGAATCATCGCAGTGCATATGTGCGGGTCGCCGGCGGATGTGCCCTCGCTTCTAGGCGTCGCGAGGGAGCATGGAATTTTTCTCCTTGAGGACTGCGCTCAATGCGTGGGCGGTTCGATCAATGGCAAGAAGGTTGGGGGTTTCGGAGACATTGCCATCTTCAGCTTCCAGGTAAACAAGAATATGAGTTCGGGTGAGGCTGGAGCTGTCGCAACCAATAGCGAACGGCTCTACAGGCGGGCGATTGCCTGCCACGACTGCGGGTGCACAAGGGATTGTTCCGGGTCCCTCCTTTTAGACGAGGAGGAGTCGCTGGCATGGGGGTGGGGCAGCCGGATGGATGAACTGCGCGCGGCTGTTCTGAGGGTTCAGCTGAGAAAGCTGGATGGGACGATCGCTCGGATGCGACATAGCAAGTTGCGGGTAAGAAGGTCTCTCGAGGGTCAGGCGGGGGTTCGATTGCGCCGGCTGGTGGATCCGAAGGGCGATACTGGCTGTTTTCTGATAACGACCCATAGGGACGCTGACTCGGCCAGAACTGTGAATGAGCGATTGCGTCACCATTGGATTGCAGGCTCTTCGCCTGAGACCAGTAACGTGATTCTTGCCGACTACGGTTTGCATATCTATTTCAATATCAGGGCTTTGCAGAAGAAGGTGGGGAGAGACCATTCGGGCACACCGTGGACGCTGGAGAGGAACAGAGATTCTGCCTACGACTATGGACGGGGGGCGTGCCCGGTTGCAGACGATCTGTTTGAACGAAGCCAACTGCTTGCTATTCCATCGTGCCTTACAAAGCGGGATGAAGATCAGATTATTGAAGGTTTTCAAGACGCACTGAGCCTGATTTGACGGGCCTGATGTGTTTTCCGTCTCCTAACCGCCGAAGGTCTCGATTGGAAGCTCCGGGTCTATTTAGTTCATTTAATCTAATAAACAAATTGTAATGGTGCCATTATTTTGTGGATTTGTTTCATTTATGTATGAAACAATGCTCGCCTGACATGGCTGGCGAATAGCACAGCGCGGCGGTGTGTGCTGCAACACTCGGGAACACTGAACGTGGCGGGAGTGCAGGAGAGAGCGTCGATGGGAGAACGCAGAAGGAGAATCGGTATGGGCCTGGTCGGGCCCGGCTTCGTCGCCGCACATCATCTGGATGCGGTGCGCCGGCTGGGCGACGTTGACGTGGTCGCCATTGCGGGATCGAGCCAGGACGCCGGGGACCGGAAGGCGGCGGAGTTGCGTGTTGATAGGGCCTACGGTTCCTACCAGGAACTGGTTAACGATCCGCGCATCGACGTGGTGCATAACACCACGCCAAACTATTTACATCTTGAAGTGAGCATGGCTGCTATCAAGGCGGGTAAGCATGTCATCTCTGACAAGCCTCTGGCGATGACGTGTGCCGAATGCTCTATGTTGCGCGATGCTGCTGAGGCGGCGGGCGTAGTGAATGTGGTGACTTTTAACTACCGTGGCAATCCGCTGGTGCAGCAGGCTCGGTTGATGGCTGAGAATAGCGATATTGGGGAACTCTTTTTTCTTCATGGCCGGTATCTGCAGGATTGGATGGCAGACGATCACGTGTATTCGTGGAGATCGGATCCGAAGAAGGGGGGCTCGAGTTCTGCCCTGGCGGATATCGGCTCGCACTGGTGTGATCTTGCGCAGCACGTGTCCGGACTGAAGATTGTTGCTGTTTTGGCAGAGATGACAACGGTTATCAAGACGCGCTATGCGTCGGTCGTCGCTCAAGAGGCCTTCAGCGGCAAAGACGGGGGGGCGGCGAACCCTGTGAAGATCGCCGCGGAAGATCTTGCGAGCGTGCTGTTGCGCTTTGAGAATGGCGCAAAGGGCTGTCTGTCGGTAGGGCAGGTCACGGCGGGACACAAGAACGGGCTGGAGCTTGAACTTAATGGTCGCACCGGTTCCCTGCGCTGGAATCAGGAGAACCAGAACGAGCTTTGGGTTGGCCGATCCGCTACATGCAACTCTGTCATCCCGAAAGATCCTTCGCTGTTGCTGGAGGGGGCGCGACGATTTGCTCATTTGCCGGCGGGTCATCAGGAGGGCTGGTCGGACGGATTTCGCAATGTGATTGAGGATGCCTACACGTGGATTCGAGCCGATGGTAATCCAGATGCGAAACCGGCCACAATCTGCACGTTTGCGGACGCATGCCAGATCTGTGCTGTGATTGAAGCCATGCTGCGCAGCCATCAGGCCGGCGGGGTGTGGGAGACGGTGGCTGAGGAAGAGCCAGCGAGTCCGGAGATGCAAGCAGGTTTGCGCGGAGAGCAGGCTGCTGTCTGAAAGCGCCGACGCGAAGTTCTGGAAGTTGAGGGCCGATGAAGCGACAGATGAAGGTAAGACTGAGCATCATGATGTTCCTGCAGTACTTCATTTGGGCTGCCTGGTACGTGACGCTGGGAACGTGGCTGGCGGGTTCGCTGCACCTCTCCGGACAACAGATCGGATGGGCTGCGGGAACCACTGCCGTAGGGGCGATTGCGGCACCGTTTTTTGTTGGCCTGATCGCGGATAAGTTGTTTGCGACGCAGCGGATTCTCGCTTTGCTGCATATTGCCGGGGCGGTTCTGCTGTATCTCGCTTCGCGGCAGGCGGCCTTCGTGCCCCTTTACGTTCTACTGCTGCTCTACTGCATCTGCTTTATGCCGACCCTGGCGCTGACGAATTCACTGGCGTTTCGGCAGATGAGCGATCCGAAGGAGGAGTTCGGTCCGATCCGGGTTCTGGGAACGGGCGGCTGGATTGTTGCAGGTCTGCTCGTGGGCTTTTTGAAGCTGGAGTCGACGGACGTTCCCATTCAACTTGCCGCGGTCTCTTCTTTATTGATGGGGCTGTATTGTCTGACATTGCCGGACACACCGCCGCTCGGCAAGGATTCGAAGTTTGGCTTGTCGAGCATCTTTCCGCGCGAAGCATTGCAACTACTGACGGAACGCTCGATGGCGATCTTCGCGATTGCGTCGCTGCTCATCTGCATTCCACTGCAGTTTTACTACGCCTTCACCAATCTGTTTCTGAATGAAACGGGGGTACAGAACGCGGCCGGGAAAATGACCGGCGGGCAGATGTCGGAGCTTTTTTTCATGCTTCTGATTCCGTGGTTCTTTCGGAGACTCGGCGTGAAGTACATGCTGGTTGCGGGCATGCTGGCGTGGTCGGTGCGATACGTTTTGTTTGCGCTTGGCGGGACTGGTCAGCACATGTGGATGTTGTGGGGCGGGATTCTGCTGCATGGGATTTGCTATGACTTCTTCTTCGTGACGGGACAGATCTATATCGACCGCAAAGCTCCGGAGGCTTTGCGCGCGGCCGCGCAGGGTCTCATTACTCTGATCACTTATGGGCTCGGGATGTTTGCAGGATCGTGGCTGTCGGGCCTGGTGGTCGATCGTTACGCGTACACGATGGCGTCGGGTGCGACCGGCCATCAGTGGCGCACGATCTGGCTCTTTGCGTCGGCGTTTTCCGGAGTTGTGTTGCTTCTGTTCCTGTTTACTTTTTCGGACAGAGAAGTTGAATCGTTATCGCGGCTGGGTGCGAAAGAGAGCGTGCCGCTGGAAGTTCCGCTCGCTTAGAGGGGAGTGGAAGTTTATTGAATGAAAGCGGGAGAGCGATGATGAAGCAGCGTTTCGCTACAATCTGGGCCGTAGTTGCAGTTGTTCTGCTTTGGGGATTGACTGCCTATGCGGCCACGGACCATATCCGCGTTTTGCTGCTGGATGGAGAGAGCGCGGGGCCTTATCACAACTGGCAGATGACTACTCCGATTTTAAGAAGGAGCTTGAGGAGACGGGCTTGTTTGAGGTTACGGTTGCGACTGCTCCTCACGCTGACGGCGACTTCGGCAACTTCAAGCCGAAGTTTGGAGACTACCAGGTGGTGGTGTCGAACCTGGACTCGGCGGATTGGCCGAGCGAGCTGCGATCTCAGTTTGAACAGTATGTTCGGAATGGCGGCGGTTTCGTGATTGTTCACGCAGCGGATAACGCGTTTCCGAATTGGCCGGCTTATAACGAGATGGCGGGCATCGGGGGGTGGAGGGGTCGTACGGAGACGGCTGGGCCGCGATGGTATTTGAAGGATGGCAAGCTGGTGAAGGATGAGACTCCTGGAAAGGCGGGTGCGCATGGCGCGCGGCTTCCCTTTCAGATTACGGTTCGGGAGCCGGAACATCCGATTATGAAGGGGCTGCCGACCGTTGTGGATGCATGCGCCGGATGAGTTGTATGGCACGCTTCGCGGTCCGGGGACGAATATGACGATTCTGGCGACGGCTCACTCCGACCCGCAGAACAAGGGTACAGGCAACGACGAGCCCATGTTGATGGTGCTGAAGTTTGGGAAGGGCAGAATTTTTCACACCGTGCTGGGTCACGATGCGGTTGCGCTTAGCGGTGTAGGTTTCATCACGACATTCCAGCGAGGAACGGAGTGGGCGGCTACGGGAAAGGTGACGCAGAAGATTCCTCCGGGATTTCCGACCGCGAATACTGTGAGTTATCGAGTCGACATCGCCGAGATGGATCCGGAGTTTCGGAAGGGGCAGACGAACGCTGTGACGCGGCCTGTTGCAGCGACCCCGGCGCAACCGCCTGCGAAATAGTATTTGATGAGAGATGGAGGGAGATTCGTATGAAGGTGGGTGTGTTTACGGCTTTGCTGTCGCAGATGCCGCTGCGGAATGTGCTTGAGAAGTTGAAGGCGTTTGAGATCGACACGGTGGAGCTGGGAACGGGGAACTATCCGGGGGATGCACATTGCAAACTATCGATGCTGGAGAACGGTTCGGCGCTGACTGAGTTCAAGAGCGTGTTAACCGACAGCGGTGCGAGCATCAGCGCGTTGAGCTGCCATGGAAATCCGTTACATCCGGATAAGGACCGAGCGAAAGCGGCGAGAGAGGTGAGCCGCAAGACGATACTGCTTGCGGAAAAGCTGGGAGTGCCGGTGGTGGTGGATTTTTCGGGCTGTCCGGGGGATTCGCCGAACGCGACGGCTCCAAATTGGGTGACGTGTCCGTGGCCGCCGGATTATCTGGATGTTTTGAAGTGGCAGTGGGATGAGGTGGTGACGCCATTCTGGCTGGAACATGCGGCGTTTGCGCGAGATCATGGGGTAAAAGTTGCAGTGGAGATGCACCCGGGGTTCGTGGTGTACAGCCCTGAGACGATGCTTCGACTGCGGGCGATTACGGGGCCGGGGGTTGGCTGCAACTACGATCCGAGTCATATGTTCTGGCAAGGAATCGACCCGATTGCGGCGATTCGCGTGCTGGGAGACGCGATCTTTCATGTGCATGCGAAGGACACGCAGATGTATGCGGCGAACCTGCCGAAGACCGGGGTGCTGGACACGAAGCCCTATACCGATGAACGCAACCGGAGCTGGATCTTCCGCACGTGCGGTTACGGACATGGAGCGGAGTGGTGGAAGGAGTTTGTCTCGACCCTGCGAATGATGGGCTATGACAATGTACTCTCGATTGAACATGAGGACAGCTTGCTTTCGCCGGAAGAGGGGTTGAGGAAGGCGGCACAGTTTCTGAACGAGATTGTGATCAAGGAGCAGCCCGCGGCGGCCTGGTGGGTGTGACGAAAACGATCATGGAATCGTTTTCCCGTGAATAATTCCCGGGAATTTCAGAGGAGTCCTGATCCATATCATTCAATAATGAAATTTATTTGCCGAAATGGAAGATTTTTCTTGCCAATAGTACATGTTTCGAACTAATTTAGTTGTGCCAAATGAAACGGGATGCTCTCCTCTCGAATCGAGCATCCCTCCGCTGGTTGGCGTGAGTTTGAGCGTCAAGTCAGGCGGCAACTCTGCAGCGTGCAAATGGGGTAATACATGGGTCCCTCTTTCTTTCGCACCAGATGGCGGTCAAACCTTCCTTCCTTTCTGAATGAACTACATCCGCACGTCTTGTATTCGAAGGAGAAATCAATGGCAGCGAATCGCCCATTATCCAAGGTCTATTTGAGATTGCCAGCTCTGTTGCCGGTAGCGAGTCTGGGCGTCGCTCTCATTTTGTCTCCGATTGCGCATGGACAAGTTGCGGCAAAGGCGGCGCATGGGGGAGCAGAAAACGCTCCGCCTGCGGCAGAAGGTATTCCGATTCTTCCAATTGGATCGCCGGCGCCGGACTTTAGTTTGCCGGGGATTGATGGGAAGACACATAGCCTGAAGGACTATGCCTCGAGCAAAGTGCTGGTAGTCATCTTCACCTGCAACCATTGCCCTGTCGCGCAGATGTATGAGAAGAGGATTAAGCAGCTCTACAACGACTATCGCAATCGCGGAGTCGCGGTGGTCGCGATTATGGGCAACTACCCCAGTGCTGAAAAGTTCAGCGAGTGGGGTTTCACGGACGTGGGCGACTCCTTTGACGACATGAAGACGCGGGCCGCATTCAGAGAACTTCCCTACCCTTATCTTTATGACGGAGAGACGCAGGCGGTTGCTCATAAATATGGCCCTACTGCGACACCCCATGCGTTTATCTTTGATGAGCAGCGGATCCTGCGCTATGAGGGCCGGATCGACAGTAACCAGCGGGAGCAGCTTGCAACGAAGCACGAAGCTCGAGATGCGATCGAGGCTCTGCTGGCCGGAAAACCAGTTGTGGTGAAGAGTACGCCGGCAGTGGGCTGCTCGACGAAGTGGGCTTTCAAAGAGGCTACGGCAATGGCGCAGGCGAATGAGGCCGATCAGAAGCCGGTCACTGTTGAGTTAGTCTCGGCTGCGCAGCTCAAGACGTTGGTCAAGAATCGCGGCACAGACAAACTGCTGCTGGTGAATTTCTGGGCTACGTGGTGCGGCCCTTGCCTGGAGGAGTTCCCAGAGCTGCAGAAGATGGTTCGCATGTATGCGGAGCGCCAGGTGGAGATCGTGACCGTGAGTATTAATAGTCCTGATGAGAAGAAGCTCGTGCTGGGGTTCCTGCAGAAGCAGCATGCGATCAATCAAAATCTGCTCTTTGACAGTAACGACGCGGCGGAGGCAGTGGCCGCGTTCGGTGGCACGACCTGGAAGGGTGGTGTGCCGTTCACTGCGATCATTGGGACGGATGGACAAATGCTGTATTCCACGCAGGGTGGCATGAACCCGCTGGAAGTGAAGCGCGCTTTGCTGAAGTATCTGCCGGATGATCGGTACATCGGTCAGCAGGCATATTGGAATAGTACTTTTTGATTTGGATAACCAGGGTAAGCAATGGAGAAGAGATTGAGAATGTTTCCAAGTAAGTTCGGCCCCTTTCTGTTCCGTCAACCTCTTTTTAGCGCGATCAAGTGTGCTGGGGTTCTTCTGGTTTCGGCGAGTATTCTGTGTGCACAGACGCCTCAGCGGCCTCGAATCATTGGAATTTCGCACATCGCGCTGTTCGCGCATGACTATGAGAAGTCGCGATCATTTTATGGCGACTTTCTCGGCTTCGAGGAGCCCTATGGGCTGAAGAATCCAGATGGGTCTCCGATCATGACCTTCTTCAAGGTCAACGATCATCAGTACATTGAGCTGTACCCGGAGCCGAAACCGAACTCCGACAGACTGAGCCATATCTCACTTGAGACAGACGATATCGAAGGGCTGAGGCTCTACCTCAAGTCGAAAGGCGTTGCGGTGCCGGATAAAGCGCATACGGCGCGGATCGGAAATGTCAGCTTTGACGTGATCGATCCGGCCGGCCACAAGGTGGAGATGGTGCAGTACATGCCGGGTGGAAAGACGGTAGCTGCTTATGGGAAGTATATGGGCGATGCGCGCGTCTCCAAGCACATGACGCATGTGGGATTGATCGTGACGCAGTTGGATCCGGAGTACAAGTTCTACACGGAGATATTGGGATTCAAGGAGACATGGCGCGGCAGTTCGACGGGCAAGGTTCTCTCGTGGGTGAATCTTAAGGTTCCGGATGGTGACGACTACGTTGAGTTCATGCTTTCGAAGGAGGAGCCGGATGCGACTCGTCGAGGAGCGGCCCATCATCTCTGTCTGCAGGTTCCCGATGTGGCGGCGAGCGTAGCCGCTCTGAAGGCGAAGCCTTACTTCAAGAACTACGACCGTCCGATAGACGAGCATGTAGGTGTAAATCGAAAGCGGCAAGCGAATCTGTTTGATCCCGACGGCACGCGAACAGAGTTGATGGAGCCGACCACGATTGATGGCAAGCCTACGCCGCCGTCAACGGCGCCTCCTCCGTCGTAGCGACGCGCGATTCGTGATCGCGGTAAGGCCTGTAACACTCAAGCGGATGAGGAGCATGCGGTGGACGATTTGGCGAGGCACCCAAAGCGCAGAGACTTTCTGAAGAGCGCGGGTGCGGCTGCCAGTGTCTTCGCGGTCTCTCACGTCCATGGTCTCAATCTCCTGGGAGAGAGTGAGGCTGCGCAAACACCTGCTCGAAGAGAGCCGGGTTTCAAGCCGCTCTTCGACGGCGTCTCGCTCAAAGGCTGGACGCGACAGATACGAGAACCGCTGCGGCCGGGGCTTGGGATATGGACGGTGCAGAATGGGATGATCGTCGGAGGGCAGGATACACCTACGATCGGATCTTACCTGGTTACGGATGAGACATTCTCGGATTTTGAATTGACGTTGGAGGCTCGTCCCGATTGGAGGGCGGATACGGGAGTTCTGGTGCGCACAAATGCGCAGGGGAATGTCGGGTTTCAAAACTGTATCGACTACCGCCCGCATGGTGCGCTGGTTGGATACTACGGGAACAATCTGGGTGGGTTCCACGCCTGCGACTATTGCTTCACGGGAAAACTGAATAGTGATGGAGAACTCGAGCGACTGATTCCAGAGAAGCCTTCCGAACCTCTCGATGCGACGCACAATGTCCGGCTTGACTATGCGATATCGGCTGCGGGCTTTCTCGGTATATGGAAGCTGCATGGGTGGAACCACTTTCGCATTCGATCTGTAGGCGCGGTGCCTCGCTTGACCACATGGATTAATGGCGTGAAGGTTGCAGAGCTTGATACGGCAAAGGTGAAATCACCGGATTGGGACCCCGGCAGCGTAGACCGCCTGGTGGGAAGAGCAGGCCATATCTCTCTTGAGGTGCATAGCAACCGGCCATCTGACTGGCTTGGGAAAGATCGCTGGGCTCCGGGCGCGGTGTGCCGATGGCGAAATATCTCCATCAAGACGCTTTGAGTGGCCACTACTGTTTAGTTGCCGAAATCTCATTTTTTGCTACGACGATGCGTGGAGAAAATCGTAGGCGGCCTTTGCTGACGCCATCTGGGAGACTGGAAATGGATCTTCCTGCTCGGAGAAGGCGTGCTCGATTCCCGCCTTCTTGCCGGCGGCGAAGATTTTCTTGTAGTCGATGAAGCCTTGACCGAGATCCGTACCCTTCGGCCGGGTGGGACCGTTCAAATTGATTGACGGGCTGCTCATCGCCTGGAATTCCTTGACGTGGATCATCTTGAAACGTCCGGGATATTTTTGGAAGTAGGCAACAGGGTCGGCACCTCCGGCGCACATCCAGCCGCAGTCGATTTCGAACTTCACGAGCTCATGATCGGTATTCTTAACGAGGACGTCGTAGCCGAAGCTTCCGTCCGGCATCTTTTCGAATTCATAGTTGTGATTGTGATACGCGTATTGAAGTCCGGCCGCTTTGGCCTGGGCGCCGATATCGTTCATCTTCTCCGCCAGTTTCTTGAAGCCATCGAGCCCCAGGGGCGCCATTACAGGGCGCTGGGAGGCGGGGACGCCGGCGGGCACGGGTGGTTGATTTGCCGTTGCCTGACTGGAACTGGTCGCATAGTGGGCACCCAATGTGTTCGCGTCCTCGAAGAGGTGGCCGAAGTCGGTTCCGGCAAATTTGAGGTGCGCACTTGGAGCCTTCAGGCCTGCGTCGTCGAGGAATTGGCGGAACTCCCTGGCGGAGTACTTCCCGAAGCCCGCAGTCTCCACTTCTCGAAATCCAATGTCGTGAAGCTGCTTGAGGGTTCCTTGGGTGTCCTTAGGAAGATAATCGCGCACGGTGTAGAGCTGGATGCCGGGTGGCAGACCCATTGCATCGGCCTTTGCCATGCGTGGGAGTAAGGCTTCGATTGCGGCAGCCAAGCCGACGTTGCGGGAGATTTTCAGGAAGTCTCTTCGGGTGTGAACTCGCATCGATTCTCCTTGGGACGATGATGTTGGGTGAACGAAAGGGACAGGTTGTTTCGATTAAGCGCATCAGGATTGGGGTGCATCAGGGTTTGGGATCGGTATTGCCGTCACGCAAGAGAAAATCAAAGTCGCAACCTTGGTCTGCTTGCAAAACGCTCTCCTCGAAGAGCCTGGCGTAGCCGCGCAGCGGGAGATCGCGTTTCGGCGGGGACTTCTTCCAGGCCGCGAGCCGGGTTTGCAGTTCTTCGTCGTCGATCAGCAGTTCGATGCGGCGCGCTTCTACATCCAGCATGATTCGGTCGCCCGTCTGAACGACTGCGAGAGGGCCACCAACGGCTGACTCTGGCGTTATGTGCAAAACGATTGTGCCAAACGCTGTGCCACTCATTCGCGCATCAGAGATGCGGACCATGTCTTTGACGCCCTCGCGGGCCAGTTTCATGGGAATGGGGAGATAGCCTGCCTCGGGCATACCGGGCGCTCCCCTCGGCCCGGCATTCCGCAGGACCAGAATGTCATCGGCGTTCACGTCGAGATCAGGGAGATCGATGCGGGTTGTCATATCTTCGACCGAGTCGAAGACCATAGCGCGGCCGGTGTGGCGCATTAGATTCGGGGAGGCAGCGGATTGCTTGATGACGGCGCTTTGAGGCGCCAGGTTGCCATGCAAGATCGCCATCGCACCTTCTTTCTTGAGCGGGGCGGCGAAGCTACGAATTACATCCTGTCCTGGGATCTCCTCGGCTTTGGTGATGGCGTCTCCGATTGTGCTGCCGGATATGCTCAGCGCGTTGAGGTCAAGGAATGGAGCGAGTTCGCGCATGAGAGCGGGGAGTCCACCGGCGTGGTGGAAGTGCTCCATGTAATGTGCCCCAGAGGGCTTGAGATTGAGGAGTACGGGGATGTCGCGGCCCAGTTGATCAAAGGCTTCGAGATCGATTTTGATGCCGGCGCGGCCAGCTATCGCGGTTAAATGAATCAGGCCGTTTGTCGAGCCGCCGATGGCCTGCAATACGATCATCGCGTTGCGCACGGATGCTTCAGTGATCAGATCGCCTGGTTTTGGAGAGCCGGAGATTGCGATTTCGGTGGCGCGCTTTCCGCTTGCCTCGGCGATGCGGCGGCGGTCAGCGTGGGTGGCGGGGGCTGCGGCACTCATTGGGAGCGCGAGACCCAAGGCCTCGACGATGCAGGCCATGGTGCTTGCCGTCCCCATAACCATGCAGGTACCAACGGAGGGGGCGAGCCGGCCGCTGATTAACTCGATCTCGGCGACATCGATGTTGCCAGCGCGATGTTGGCCCCAGAGTCTGCGGCAATCGGTGCAGGCGCCCAGGACTTCTCCCTTGTGATGGCCAACTACCATCGGCCCCGTCTGGCAGGACGATGGTGGGAAGATCTGTGCTCGCAGCGGCCATGACCTGGGCGGGGAGCGTCTTGTCGCAACCTCCGATCACGACGACTGAGTCCATGGGTTGCGCGCGAATCATCTCTTCGGTATCCATCGCCATGAGATTGCGAAGGAACATCGAGGTAGGGTGCGCGAAGCTTTCACCGATAGAGATGGTGGGAAAGACCATCGGCAGGCCGCCCGCGAGCATAACTCCGCGCTTCACGCTTTCGATCAGGTCGGGCACATTGCCGTGGCATGGATTGTAGTCGCTGAATGTATTGGTGATTCCGACGATGGGGCGCTCGAGCGCGTCGTCGGAGTAGCCCATGGCCTTGATGAAGGCTTTGCGGAGGAACAGCGAGAAACCGGCGTCGCCGTAGCTGGTCAGTCCCTTGCGTAAACCCTTTGTCATTTCATTCCCTCACCATCGATTCAGTCATCAGCGATTTACCAATTTTGCAGGGACCAGTGCGACGATCAGAATCGATGACATCAGCATGCATCCGCAAACCATAAATAATCCAGAGTTCAGCGTGCCGGTATAGGTTTTCAAGAAGCCGATGATGGCAGGGCTGAAGAATCCACCAAGATTACCGGTGCAATTGACCAGCGCTATGCCAGCCGCGGCGGCGGTTCCACCAAGGAAGGAAGTTGGCAACGCCCAGAACATAGGCAAGGCTGTCACTATGCCGACCACAGCCATGGTGAGGCCCATCATCGCAACCAGTGTGCTGTTGCCGGCCTGCGTGCACAGGATGAAGCCGAGAGCTGCCACGGTATTGGGAACAATCACATGCCAGCGGCGTTCTCGCATTTTATCGGCGTGGCGACCGACGAGGATCATGGAAATCAGGGCGAGCGTATAGGGCACCATGGTGAGCAGTCCTATGCTAAACGGGTCTTTGACACCGGACTCGCGGATGATGGTTGGCTGCCAGAAGCCGAGCGCATAGGAGCCAGAGGTGATGCAAAAGTAGATTGCAGCCATCAACCATACACGCGGGCTTGTAAAGACGGAACGCACGGTGTGATGAGTTTTGGAGCCTGCCTCGTCACTGATCTCGGCGGCTACAACTGCCTTTTCCTGATCGGACATCCATTTCGCGGTAACCACTCGGTCGTCGAGATAGAAGAGGATGATCACGCCCAGAACGACGGCCGGCATGGCCTCGATGATGAAGAGCCATTGCCATCCTGCAACATGCCGGATGCCGGAAAAGTAGTGCAGGATATAGCCAGAGAGCGGCCCACCGATGATTCCTGAGACGGGATTGCCGGCCATCAGGATTGCCATCATCTTGGCCCTGCGATTCGAGGGAAACCAATAGGTGAGGTAAAGGATCATGCCCGGGAAAAATCCTGCCTCCGCGAGGCCGAGCAGGAAGCGGACGGTGTAGAACTCCCATGGAGTGCGCACGAGAGCGGTACAGCCCGAGACTATGCCCCATGTGACAAGCACGCGGCAGATCCACACGCGCGCACCCAATCTGTGAAGGATGAGATTGCTCGGAACCTCGAAGACGAAGTATCCGAGGAAGAAGATTCCGGCACCCAGTCCGTATACGCTTTCGCTGAACTTCAGATCGCCCACCATCTGTAGTTTGGCGAACCCTACGTTTACGCGATCGAGATAGGCGATGATGTAACTGACGAACAAGATCGGCATGATTCGCCATGCGATCTTGCTGTAGAGCAAGTCGGTAGCGCTGACGACGGAGATGTTCGGCGCGGTTTGACTTGCCTGGGACATTTGTACCCCTGAGTTGGTTTCAGTGAGGAGTCTCGATATTCCGATGACTGCGTTTGAAGACGGCTAGTGAGGCGACTTGGTTTCCGCCTCTTCTCGCTTTAGTTCCGCCTCAAATGCGTTCTGCCTCTCTGCTACTGCCGCGTGGTAGCCAGCGGGGTCAATCCAGACGTTCTCTTTGGCGCCCGCTTTGATTTGATCAAGCTTTTGGAGCATCCCAAAATACGCACCGTGGGCTCCCAAGAATACATCACAGGGCAGGCCGTTCAGCACGATGAACGTCTTGCGGTAATCGGCGACAATTCCCGGATAGGATGCAGGCAGGCCGGGCTTGTCGACCAACCGGAACTCCGGGTTCACATTCCAGCTTCCTACGATCACCACATTCAGCGGCCTTCCGTGATCCGTCACACGCATTGTCCAGGTCGTACATCCACGCGTGTGGCCCGGTGTCTTATGCGCGACCAGCACCGCACCTCCGAGGCGCACCTCGTCTCCATCGTGCAGTACGCGATCGACTTTCATCGCGGGATAGCGGTCGGTCGGATAAGCGAAGTCTTTTGCTCCTCCGCTCTCGACCGACGGCACGTCTCCATCCATCACCATGTATTTCGCACCGGTAAGCCGCTTGATCTCCGCGCTTCCCGCGTTGTGATCTGAGTGCGCGTGGCTGATGAGGAGAATCTTTATGTCTCCAAAGTGGAATCCTAGTTGTTCAACGCTCTTCTGTATGAGTGCCGGGGAGGTCTGAAGGCTCGAGTTGATCAGTATGTCTCCTTCGGGCGTAACCACGAGATACGAGGCCAGATCGCGGCTGCCGACGTAGTAGAGGTTGTCCGCGATGCGGAAGGGGGCGATTGGCGTCGTCCAATCGGGATGTTTACCGGGATCGACCGCGGCCTGGTTCGGTAACACACATGAGAGGATCGCGGCTATCAGCAGACTTGCCCAATGGTTTTGCATGCTCTTCTTCCCTCGAAGGCTTCCTGTGCTTGTCTCTTAATCTTTTGTTTCTTCCTGGGCGCTGCAAAAAGATGCGTACCGCGCTTTGTTTTCTGCGTTTGGTGGGTAAAGGCCTGGCAGGCTGGCACCCGATTGAACTTCACCGATGATCCACGCCTCCAGCTTCTCCTGCTCAACGGCTAATTTCACGACCTCGTCTATCAACGCGCTCGGAACAACGACGGCACCGTCTTCATCAACAACGATCAAGTCATTTGGGAAGACCGCGACGCCACCGCAGCCAATCGGCTCCTGCCAATTAACAAATGTGAGACCCGCGACGGATGGCGGTGCCGCAACGCCGTTGCACCAGACCGGCAGGTGGGTGTCAAGGACGCCGGCCACGTCACGCATAACACCGTCGGTGACCAGGCCCGCAACGCCGCGGACCTTCATGCGCTGGCAGAGAATATCTCCGAAGATTCCGGCATCCGTAACGCCCATGGCGTCGACGACTGCGACACAGCCGGGCGGCATGGCTTCGATCGCGGCGCGGGTGGAGATGGGGGAACTCCAGGACTCAGGCGTAGCCAGGTCTTCACGTGCGGGAACGAACCTCAGTGTGAAGGCTGGGCCGACGACTCGTTTCTGGCCGGGGCGGAGCGGTTTGGTGCCGCGTAGCCAGACGTTGCGAAGCCCTTTTTTCAACAATACTGTCGTGAGTGTTGCGGTTGTTATGCCGGAGAGTGTTTCAATTACTTTTTCGTCTAGTGCCATTTTCAGGGGTCCAGTCAGTGGGTTATTTCCGAGGTTAATCAGCTTGCCTTAATACTACGTGAAGACCGCCATCAGCACGAATTGCGGACCATACATCTAATGCCATTCTTCCGACTGAAATCTTGCAAGCGCCGTCTCGTCGAATTGATAACCTAGACCGGGCTCTGTGGGTAGCATGAGGCCACCGTCGCGCAATTGCAGTTGACGGTCAATGATTTCGCAGAAGTTGAATACCTTGCCGTCGGGGAAGTATTCAACGAACTGACCGTTTGGGGCGGCCGCGACCAGATGCGCGTGAAGATCATGAAACCAGTGCGGACACATCGTCACTCCGTAACAATCGGCCAAGGCGGCGATGCGGCGAAATTCGGTGATGCCACCGCAGACTGCGGCGTCCGCTTGCAGGATTGCCGCTGCCTGTTTATCGAGGAGCTCCTTGAATCGCCAACGGCCGGCTTCGATTTCGCCGGTTGCGACGGGAGTGCTGATCGCGGCAGCGAATTTGGCGTGGTTGTCGATCTGATCCGGACTAAACGGCTCTTCGATCCAGTAAGGATCATACGGCGCGAAGCGATCCATGTAGCGCAGTGCGGTCGGCACATCGGACCATGCGTTGTTCGCATCGAGCATAAGCAGTACGTCCGGCCCAATCGCTCTGCGCGCCGCGGCTATTCTGGTTTCCTCGGATCTCAAATCGCCGCGCCCTACTTTCATTTTCACGGCATTAAGTCCGAGGGCTACGTAACTGGCCATCTCTTCGCCCAGCATCTCCGGCGTTTTATTCTCGAGGTAGTAGCCTCCGCTTCCGTAGGCTGGAACGGTTCCTTCATGCGCGGCACCGAGGTACTTGTAGAGCGGCAGGTTGGCTGCTCGGGCGTTTCGATCCCAAAGTGCGATATCGAGAATGCTGAGAGCCCGCATGACCGAGCCAACTCTGCCATGCAGCAGAACCTCCTGATACATGTTCTTCCATAGCAGCTCCGTAGATGTGGAGTCAGCACCCAGCAGCATCGAGGCGAGCATCTCGCGGACAGCTGTTGTGACCAGCTTTCCGCCGGAATGTCCGGCGTAGCAATGGCCGATACCCTGGATTCCATCATCGGTCGTGATTCTTACCAGGCTGTAGTCGCGGGCGGTCACCTGCCTGCGCGCAAATGCTGTGGCTTGTCTTAGCGGGATGTGCACAGTGCGCGCTTCGACAGAGACGATTTTCGACATTTTCCTCCACTCGAATTTGCCCGTCTTTGCAATCCGAGTTGGCGGTTGAACACCCCGCCGATCAGATTATCTTCTGTCTTCGCTTTCGCTTTGCGACTTACTTCTCGAGTCCTGGCGAGAGCTTGTTCGAAGGAACCCATCGTACCATCGCCGACGGCGCGACATGCGAGAGGCCGGAAGACGGAGCCCCCGCGCCTCTGCATTCTAAAACGAGAGTTTTAATGCGAACTGAATAACACGCGGCGAATAATTCGCATAGAGCGCGCTGATCTTTCCAAAAGAAGGGCTTGTCATCGTACCGTTCGGATTAGCCAGGTTGACGTTGTTGAAGAGATTGAAGAATTCCGATCGAAACTGCAGCTTGGATTCCCTCCAGACCGGAAAGTCCTTGAAGACGGATAGATCTGTGTTCATGAAGCCGGGACCAATGTTGATGTTTCTCGGAGCGTTGCCGTACGGCACCCCTGCGGGGAGCTGAGAAAAGGCTGAGGTGTTGAAGAACATTGCGATCTTCTGCTGTCTGCCGCGACCGCCGGGAAGAATCGGATTTCCTGTAACGTTTGGCCTGTCTGTCGCGATACCGTCACGATTGGAGTCCACGCCGGAAAGTACGTTGAAGGGTATGCCTGTGCGGAAGGAGGTGATTCCGTTGAGCTGCCAGCCGCTTAAAATAGTGGGCCCAAAGAAGCCAAATCGCTTGGTGCCGGGCAGAGCCCAAATATATGAGGCAAAGAAATTATTGGGAACATCGTAGTCGGATCTTGCATAGTCCGCCTTGAGATAGGTTTGGTTGGACAGAGTGAGAGTGATGTTAGCTGGATCGATAGAGCTGATATCCATGCTCTTCGACCAGACGTAACTGGCCAGGAGCGAAAAGCCGTGAGAGAACGTGCGAGTCAGGGTTGCCTGGAGGGCGTTGTAGTTGGCATTGTTGGCATCGTCGTTTTGAACGATTGCACCAAATACATAGCTCGACGGCGTCGGCTGATAGGGACGACGAGCATTGAGTCCGGCCGTTGTTACGGGGGCGCCGGGAACGTAGGCGGGCTCGTTCTCATCACGCGAGATGAAGAACTTGCGAGATTGGCTGCCGACATACGCGATGCGCGCGCCCCAGCTTGCGCCTAGCTGCTGCTCGAGAGTGAGGTTGTACTCCATCACATACGGGAAACCGGCATGCGGAGCCACGCCGCTGATGGTCGCTCCTGAGTAAAAGATGGGATTTTGTGGCGTCGAAAGATAGGGGAACGGATCGGGGTTTGGGGAGTATGGAGTAACAAGATTCGGCGTGCCCGAGATGGTGTTGTCCAGAACGAATGGCTGCTGCTCTGTATTGTCGATCTGGCTTGCGCCCCTGGTTGCATAAAACATGCCGAATCCGCCGCGGATTGCAGTGATGCCGTTGCCGAGGACGTCATACGCAAATCCCACGCGAGGAACAAAGTTGTGAAAGTTCGTCCCCACGATGCCGTCGGGAACTCCCGGGTCTCCGGCTGTCAACAATCCCAGGGGAGCTGTAGGAAAGCGAGTGGATTGCACGAAGGGCTCGAACGTTCCGACTGTGTTTCCGCCCGTAAACGGTGAAAATACTTCCCAGCGGACGCCAAGGTCTAGCGTGAGTTTGTGGGTGACTCTCCAATTGTCCTCTGCAAACAGGGCAGGGTCCGTTTGGGTAAATCTATGATGTACGCCGGTGTTCTGACGCAGGGATGATGCCCGGCCCTCCAGGAAATCGGCCAAGGCGTTGCCGGTGAAGGATCCAGAGAATGTAACCAGGCCGGCTCCGTAGTAGATTCCGTCTTCGCGATACTGATTGTAGAAAAACGACCCGCCCATCTTGATCTGATGGTTTCCCTTGGTCCAATTGAACGTATCTTCGAGGCCCCATGTCTGCATGGCGACGTCGGTGATGCCGGCTGCGGCCAATCCTTGCTGGTAGTAGCCGGTGATAGCGATGACAGGCGAGGTAGCAGGCAGGGCGCCGTATCCGACCGTGCTTCCGAGACTGGACCATGACGCGGGTGGAATGGTCTGCAGTGTTTGGGGATGATCCAAAGTGAAAAAAGCCCGGAAGGTATTCAGCTTGCTTGGAGAAACAGTCCAGACATCGCCGAGAATGACGTTGGCCGTCGTATCTTTCTGCTGAGCGGTGCTGTAGGAGAGAACCTGATTTCCATCGAGACCGGGATTGATGACGGATCCAATAGATTGAAATACCTCGCCCGACAACTGGTGGTGACTGTTGAGCTGATAGTCCGCCCGGACCAGATATTGATTCGCCGTTGTACTCCCATGGGCCTCCTGCTGCGGAGAGACACCGGAAGAACTTGCGAGTGGGACAAACTTCAGGAGGTTTTGTGCGACTGGATCGAGTGCACTGGGGCAGATGACTCCATGAACGCCGTTGCAGCTGACGTTTGGCTGCTTGGAGGCAGGAAGCGCTGTGAAATCTCCCATAGCTTCCGCGGGAGTCGGGAGATTGACGCTGGTTGACGTGATGATTGTGGGCGTCGAAATGCGCAACCCCTCATAGGTGCCAAAGAAAAAGGCCCTATTGTGAATGATCGGCCCACCCAGGTTCCCGCCGAATTGGTTCTGAACGAGGGGAGTCACGTAAGTGGCGAAGTAGTTCTTGAGGTTGAGGTCACTGTTTCTCAAATAGTCGTACGCCATTCCATGAAATTGATTGGTACCTGAACGAGTGATCACATTCACTACGGCGCCCGGGTAGCGTCCATATTCGGCATCGAAGTTGTTTGTCAGTACACGAAACTCCTGCAAGGCGTCTGGGTTCGGAATGATGTTGCCGCCCTGGCTCATGAAGGAGGTGTCGTATGAGCCGTCGAGGTAGTATGAATTCTCATTGGTGCGGTTTCCATTGAGACTGAACTTCGTTCCGGCGCTGTCGCCGATGGTCGCAGACGGGGCAAAAGTCGTAACTCCGGGCACTAGTTGAACCAGACTGTACGCGGCTCTTCCATTTAGAGGAAGGTCGGTGATCTGTTTTTGATCGATGGTCGTGCTTAAGGCCGACTCTCGCAGTTCGACTAGAGCAGCAGCGGCTGTTACGCTAACGCTCTCTGTTGTGGCTCCCGGCTTCATCTGAACGTCCGTCGTCAGGTTTTGGCTCACATCCAAGTGAAGACCACTCGCGGTCACGGTGCCAAACCCCTTGGCCTCGACGGACAGGGTGTAGTCGCCTGTCGCCAAGGCGGGGAAGAGATAGTTGCCCGAGCCGTTACTCTGCACGGTCTGAGAGATACCGGTTTGTACTCCGGTAACGGTAACGACAGCGCTTGAGATGACACTGCCGGTTGGGTCCGTGACGGTGCCAGAGATCGTACCGGTTGTTGTCTGCGCTGAGGCCTGACCACCGAAGATGCCCCAAGAAATGGATAACGCGACGAGAAAACAGATTGTTGCTTGTCGGACTGCTCGGCCTGGCCTGAGAAAATGCTTCAACCTATCTGAGTAGCAGTTCATTCATTTCCTCCATAAAACGGTGCTTCCTGTGGTTGGTTGGCCATTTAACATGGGCAAAAGGTCGACTGTCAAGCAAATAATTAAATAATGAACTAGTGGTAGACTGAAACGCCTAGACGGATTGTCAATTAGTTTAGTTTCATGGGAGATGCGAAATTTTCTGGCGGAGGACGAGCTTTGACTGTGAAAGATGAGCACGCGTTGGGAAGAGGGCTGAGGTGGACGACGAAGGATGGAGAGATGGCGGTAAAACGCCGTGTGTTGGCAATTTCGAGTGATGGCTGGTTCCGGCTTTGGTCATCGATTCATGCGCCTCGGCAGGAACTGGCGAATCACGGCAACGGTGCGTCACCTTGACTGAAGACTATGCTTCGGCTTTACATCATTTCGAGAGTTGCTCGGGCGACGGTCGCACTTGTTCCGGGGCGGTGGTTCATCACTTTGCAGCAAAAGGTATGTTGTTCCTGAGGAGGGACAATCAGATGAGGATTTCGCAATTCGTTAGATTTTCAGCAGTTGTCGTTTCAACGGGGCTGATCGCATATGGGCAAGCAGCGAATACCAGGCCGCCCATCACGGGCATTTCCCATATCAGCATCTATAGCTCGGATGGCGCTAAGACGGAGGCGTTCTACGTCCATGATCTAGGGGGCGCCAAAAGATCGGACCCGGAGAATTCGAAGGGTGTTCGCTATTACTTCAGTCCTACACAATTTGTTGAAGTGCTTCCTCTGCCCGCTGGTGACACCTCGATCAACAGGCTGGACCACGTGGCCTTCATTACAGCGAATGCCGACGGCCTGCGGCAGTACATGGGCGCGCATGGTATCGAAGTGCCGAAGTCGGTCGAAACTGGGGATGATGGGAGCAAATGGTTTGATGTAAGCGACCCGGAGGGGAATAAGGTCGAGTTCGTGCAAACGCCGCCAAGGCCCCTTGCAGTGGCGCTCAATCCACTGAGCAGTCGCATCATCCACGTGGGATATATGGTGCACAGCCGATCGGCCGAGGATGCGTTCTATCGCACAGTGCTGGGCTTCCGGCCCTATTGGTATGGGGGTCGGAACGATACGGAGGTTAGCTGGATTTCGCAACAGGTGCCCGATGGAACGGACTGGATCGAGTACATGATGGTGAGCGGCCCGGAGACAAAGGGCATTCCGGCGAGCGTGACCGCTGCTTCTCTCGGCGCGATGGACCACTTCTCGCTGGGGGTGCATGACATCAAGAAGACGGCGGAACTTTTGTATTCAGAGGACCGCATTCCGGAGAGAACATCGGGACCGAAGGTTGGCCGAGACGGCAAGTGGCAGTACAACCTGTTTGACCCGGACGGCACACGGGCGGAGGTTATGGAATTTCAGCCTGCGGCTAAACCGTGTTGCTCTGAATTTACGGCAGCCAGCCCTACGAAGTAGCAGCGATACGTGCAGGACTTCAGGTTTCCAGAGCAGATAGAAGAATCGCCCGCAAAGCTCACAAAAGAGCCTCGCGGGCGATTCTTCGTAGTGGGTCAGGCGATGGAGCGGGCTGTAATCAGGTCCTCGATACGCACGGGAAGGGTGCGGACGCGGACGCCGGTCGCGTGGTAGACCGCGGCCGTGACGGCTGGAGCTATACCCGCGAGGCCGATTTCGCCGATACCCCGGGCACCGTATTCGTTCATGATCGGATCGGGGATGTCGAGAAAGTGGACATCGATATCCGGAGCGTCAGCGATTGTAGGAACGATGTAGTCGGCAAAGTTGTCGTTGATGGCATGGCCGTTGCGCGGGTCGTAGATGGTCTGCTCGAAGAGGCTCATTCCGACTCCCATCACGACTGCCCCGGCCATCTGGTTCGTCGCGGTGCGTTTGTTGATGATGCGACCGCCATCAACAACACTGACGACTCGACTGACGCGAAGCTTTGCGATGCCCGGGTCCCATTCGATCTCAACGAACTGTGCTCCGAATGAGTGTGTGGAGTAGTTGCGGGCTTTAGGGTCTGCTCCCAGACCGCCGGACTTGCCGTCTCCATTGGCGCTGGCGAGATTTCCCATCTTCAGGATCTCCTGGAAAGGCACGCCGCTTTCGGGTGACTGCCCTTTCGCATGAACGCGGCCGCGGGTCATTGTCAGCGAGTCGACGTCCTTACCGGAGAATGGCGATCCTTTGGCGTTCGTTGCGACCGTGAGCACGACTTTGATCGCGGAGTTGCATCCGTCGATGACTGACGGAATGATCGTCGATGTTGCAGTTGATCCGCCGGAGGTGGGTCCCGGCGGGAGACTACTGTCGCCGAGAACAACTTGAATCTTTTCGACAGGTATACCGGTCTTGTCGCTGACGATCTGTGCGATTACGGTGTAAGTGCCGGTGCCGATGTCCTGCGTGCCAGAGCTTGCGCGGGCGGTGCCGTCGCTGAGAAGACTGACGGATGTTTCGCTGACGCCGCGACTGGCTCCCCAGGAGGCGCAGGCGACACCCCAGCCGAGAATCAGATCCCCTTTACGCATGGAACCAACTTCCGGGGTGCGACGCGACCAGCCGAAATTCTCTGCCCCGACTTGTAAACACTCTTTGAGATGGCGTGAAGAGAATGGCTTGTTCTTCTCTTCATCGATCAGGGTATCGAGCGAAACTCGAAGTGCGACCGGGTCTTTCTTTAGCTTGATGGCCAACTCGTCCATTGCGGACTCGAGGGCGAAGAGGCCTGGCACAGCTCCGGGGCCGCGCATCGGAGTGGGCGTGCCCACGTTGCGGCGCACCAGGGCCGACGTGACTTTGAGATTCGCCGTGCTGTAGAGGAAGGGCGTGGCTTCGCCGCAGTTCTCGCGAATGTCGTCGCCGATGGAGGTGTGATTGCGGTAGTCCTGCTGGAGTGAGAGGAGCTTGCCATCGGGGGTAGCGCCGAGCCGCATGCGTTGCTGGGTGCGCGGGCGATGGCCGACGTTGGAGAACATCATTTCGCGGGTAAGAGTGAATTTGACCGGACGATTCAGCTTGCGCGCTGCAGCAGCGGCGATAGCGGAGTGCGGCCAGGGGAAGAGCTTTCCGCCAAATCCTGAGCCGATGTAGCGGGAGATGACTTCAACGTTCTCCTTGGGCTCGCCTAATACCTGTGAGAGAACGTTCTGGTGGTTCATAACGCCCTGCGACGACTCGTAGAGAGTGTACTTCTTACCATCCCATACGGCGACGGTGGCATGCATCTCCATGGGATTATGGGTTTCAACCGGAGTGACGTAGGTCTCATCGACCTTGACGGGAGCTGTTGCGAATACACCTTCGGAGTCGCCGCGATGGCTCAGGACGCGGGGCCCACCGGGCTGGCCTTCGGGTGGAAGGGTGTCGTCGAGCGACGTGGCTACGTTGAACTTCTCGACGTCGTAGTCCACGTGAACGGCGGAGGCGGCTGCGTGTGCCTGCTCAAAGGTTTCGGCAACCACGGCGGCGATGTACTGACCCCAGTAGTAAACAGTGTCATCCTCGAATGGAGGGCGATTCTCGCTGTTGCGGCCACCCGACGCGTTGCGGTAGAGAGGCATGATATTGCCGTGATGCATCACGAGGACGACGCCGGGCATCTTCTCCGCTGCGCTGCTATCGATACGCCGGATCTTCCCACTCGCAATCGTGGCGCGTACCGGCACGGCGTAGACCATGTTCGGGAACTTATAGTCTGACGCGTACATCGCTTTGCCGGTCGTCTTGAGGGGGCCATCGATGCGAGGCACTGCGGCGCCAATGATTGCCGATGGAGCATCGGGATTCATGTCGGACGCGGGGGGCGGGGCACCCTCATTGGATTTTATGAACTCGACAAATTCACTGAACATCATTGTGCCGTCTCCTCTGGATGGGCTTCTTCGCAGTTACGCCGTTGTGGTGGACATGGTGAGAGCGCGTACGATGCAACGTTTTGCGAGCTCGACCTTGAACCCGTTTTCGCTTGCCGGGCGTGCGTCTTTGAGTGCCTCTTCTGCTGCGCGGCGGAAGGTGGCGGCGCTCACGGACTGTCCCTGCAGAGCGCGCTCGGCCTCAGGCGAGCGCCACGGCCTGGTGCCAACGCCGCCGAGCGCGATGCGGGCGCGCTCGATCTTGTTGCCGTTCAGCTTCAACACGACTGCAGCCGATGCCAGGGCAAACTCATAGGCAGCGCGGTCGCGCAGCTTGAGATAGTGCGACTTCGCACCCGCAATCGGCGGAGGCAACGTGACGCTGACGATCACGTCGCCCGGCTCCAAGACAGTTTCGCGATGTGGAGTCGAGCCGGGCAATAAATAAAACTCGTGAATGGGAATGCTGCGATTGCCCTTTGTCCCCTGAACCTGAATCGTCGCTTCGAGAGCGACGAGGGCGACATTCTGATCGGACGGATTCGTTGCGATGCAGTCTTTGCTGGTGCCGAGGATGGCAAGCATGCGGTTGTGGCCGTCAATTGCGGAGCAGCCTGTGCCGGGCTCACGCTTGTTGCAGGCATGCGCTGTATCGCGGAAGTAGACGCAGCGTGTGCGCTGTAACAGGTTGCCGCCGGTGGTCGCCATGTTACGAAGCTGCGGCGATGCGCCGGAAAGGAGAGCCTGCGAGAGCACAGGATAGTCGCGCAGCACTGTGGAGTTGTGCGCTACATCGGAGTTGCGTGCGAGGGCTCCGATGATGAGGCCGCCGCCGGGCGCAGTCTCGATCTTGTCGAGCGGAAGAACATTGATGTCGACGATCTGCTTTGGCCGTTCGACGTTGAGCTTCATCAGATCGATCAACGTAGTGCCGCCTGCGACGAAACGAACCTCCGCGGACTGTTGCGCTGTCGATGACTTAGCCCCTGCTTGAACGGCCTGATCAACGGTGGTAGGTCGGCTGAACTGGAAAGTATCCATTCTTTGCTCCGATGTTGGTTCGGTGGCGCTGAGGCCGGTTGACTAAGCTTGTTTGCGCGTGTGCTGCACGGCTGCGATGATGTTGGGATAAGCGCCACAGCGGCAGATATTGCCGTACATGGCCTGCTTAATGTCCTCGTCAGTAGGCCCGACTGGTTCTTTGAGAAGAGCTACGGCGGACATGATCTGGCCAGAGGTACAGTAGCCGCACTGATATCCGTCGTGCTCGATGAAGGCGGCCTGCATGACGTGAAGGTTGTCCGGTTGGCCGATGCCTTCAATCGTGGTGATCTCATCCATCGAGTGCATGACGGCGAAGGAGAGGCAGGAGTTCACTCGGCGTCCGTTGACGTGGACGGTGCACGCGCCGCATTGTCCATGGTCGCAACCCTTCTTTGTGCCCGACATGCCGAGGTTTTCCCGCAGGCAATCGAGCAAGGTCGTGCGAGGATCGAGCTTCAAGCTATGTTCCTTGCCGTTGATGCGCAAAGTGATAGGCACTGCGCCTTCAACCCCGTTCGCGGCTGCCGCTTCATCCGCGACGGGGGCAGCATGAGCCGGTGCAGAGGCAAAGATGGGCGAAGCGGTTGCTGCAATGCTCGCCGCCCCAAAGTGGGAGAGGAATGACCGTCGACTGACGCGACCGAGCAGAGGCTGGCCAGTTTCAGGTGACGATTTCTCCTGTTCATCGGTGGTTTGCGTCGATTGGGAATCTGCCGGATTTTTAGCCATGGAAACCTCAGATAGGGGATGAAAGGTCGAAGCAGGTTCGGCCGTATCCGTTTGGACCAATTGTCCTGCAATCGGAAGTGCAGATGCAAGTGGAGGTTACGTTGATTTACATTTTCCCGATCGTTTTACGAGGACACGATCAAGATCGCCTTAAATTTAGACGTATCCTCCAGCGCGCAAGATTCACACCGCGGAAACTTCTCGTTTTTCTGCCCTTTCATGCCACGTCCCATCGAAGGTTTGCCATAATTTGGCGTGCAGTTGCGATGATGGCGTAGATTTAGATTGAATGCGAAGCGATAACCAACCCCGTTACATCCAGATACACCCATCGGATAATGTCGCAATTGTCGTGAACGAGGGAGGTTTGCCGGCCGGTACTCGCTTCGATTCCGGACTGATCCTTCGTGAGGCGATACCGGAGGCGCATAAGGTTGCTCTTGGGACGATTGCAAAAGGAACCTCAATCGTTCGATACGGAGCGACGATCGGTTACGCTCGGGAGGAGATCCTGGCCGGCAGCTGGGTTCACGAAGGCCTTCTTGAGCTTCCCGAGGCTCCGGAACTTGATGAGATCTCGATCCAGGATGGCTTCCGGAGACCGTTGGTACCGCTTGAGGGATTTACCTTTGAAGGCTACGTCAACGACGACGGTACCGTGGGGACGAAGAACATCCTTGGCATCAGTACTACGGTGCAGTGTGTCTCGGCAACTGTCGAGTATGCGGTAAAGAAGATCAAGGCGGAACTCCTCCCGAAGTATCCGAATGTGGATGACGTTATTGCTATTACGCATCTTTATGGGTGCGGGGTTGCCATCAATGCTCCAGGCTCGGAGATCCCAATTCGCACGCTGCGGAATCTTAGTCTGAACCCCAACCTTGGGGGGGCGCCAATGGTCGTCAGTCTCGGTTGCGAGAAGCTGCAGCCGGCGCAGATGCTTCCCAGCAGCACGCTACCGATCCTCTCCTCGCAGCCCTATGTCGTTCGGCTGCAGGATGAGGAGCATCACAGCTTCGGCGATATGGTGCAGGCGATTATGGCGATGGCTGAGGAGCGTCTTGCGCAACTCAATCAACGGCGACGCCAGACCTGCCCTGCCTCCGATCTTGTCGTCGGTCTGCAGTGTGGTGGGAGCGATGCGTTTTCCGGCGTGACGGCAAATCCGGCAGTAGGTTACGCGGCAGACTTGCTGGTGCGCGCAGGAGCCACGGTGATGTTCTCTGAGGTCACCGAGGTGCGGGATGCGATCCATCTGCTGACTGCTCGCGCAGCTTCGCAAAAGGTAGCGAGGGAGCTCATTCGCGAGATGGAATGGTACGACAGATACCTCGAACGCGGATCGGTGGATCGCAGCGCGAATCCGACGCCGGGAAATAAGAAGGGCGGTCTGGCCAACATCGTCGAAAAGGCGCTTGGCTCTATCGCAAAGTCGGGAACCAGCCCCATCAGCGGGGTCTTCGGCCCGGGGGAACGGATCACTTGCAAAGGGCTTGTGTTTGCGGCGACTCCTGCAAGTGATTTCGTCTGCGGCACGCTGCAGCTCGCCGCATCGATGAACATGCACGTCTTCACCACTGGCCGAGGAACGCCCTATGGCTTGGCAATGGCCCCGGTAATCAAGGTGTCCTCACGAACGGCGCTCGCTGAGCGATGGTCCGATCTGATCGATCTTGACGCGGGCACGATTGCAACGGGTGAAGCCACTATTGAGCAGGTCGGCGAAGAGATCTTTCATTACATTCTGGATGTTGCCAGTGGGCGCAAACAGACGAGTGCTGACCATTGGGGTCTTCATAACGAGTTTGCACTCTTCAATCCTGCGCCCATCACCTGAGCATGATCGGGTCTCAGCAAAGACAGGGACGCTTGGGGTCGAACTTCCAGTTCGGCCTCAGGTACTGCATCGCCGTGGCATCGTCTCGCGCACCGAGCCCCTCCTTTTTGTAGAGACGATGCGCTGCTTCGACCTGGACCATGTCGAGTTCGATGCCAAGGCCGGGCCTTTCCGGAACTGCAAGTTTTCCGCCTTTGATTTTCAGCGGATCTGTCGTTAAGCGCTGGCCGTCCTGCCAAATCCAGTGTGTATCGATCGCGGTTACATTTCCTGGGGCAGCCGCAGCTACGTGGGTAAACATTGCGAGTGAGACATCAAAGTGATTGTTTGAGTGTGATCCCCATGTCAGCCCCCATTCGCGGCAGAACTGCGCTACTCTGACGGAGCCCTGCATCGTCCAGAAGTGGGGGTCAGCCAGCGGTATATCGACGGCGTGAAGTTCTGCGGCGAACCTTAGCTGACGCCAATCGGTTGCAATCATGTTTGTGGCGGTTGGGACGCCGGTTGCACGACGGAACTCCGCCATGATCTCCCTGCCTGAGTAGCCATGCTCGGCGCCGCAAGGGTCTTCCGCATATGCGAGGATGGCCCCCTTGCCGGAACAGAGCCGGACCGCCTCTTCCAAGGACCAGGCACCGTTCGGGTCGAGCGTGACTCTTGCCTGAGGGAAGCGTTCTGCGAGGGCGGTGATGGTTTCGATCTCCTGCGACCCGGCCAGTACTCCACCTTTTAGTTTGAAGTCCTTGAAGCCGTACCGTGCTTCGGCAGCTTCGGCCAGCCTCAAGATTGACTCGGTCGTGAGGGCCTCCTCATGTCGCAGCCGAAGCCAATCGTCGTCCACCGTTTCGTTGCTCTCGTAGGCGAGATCAGTCTTGTTTCTGTCTCCGACAAAGAAGAGATACCCCAGCACGTCAACCGAGCTACGTTGTTGTCCTTCGCCCAGTAATGCTGCTACAGGAAGACCCAGGTATTGACCCAGAAGATCGAGCAGTGCGGATTCAATTGCGGTCACGGCATGCACTGTCGTCCTGAGGTCAAAGGTCTGCAGGCCGCGTCCTTCGGAGTCGCGATCGGCGAAGCGAACCTTTAATTCGTTCAGAATCTGTTGATAGGAGGCAATCGGCTTGCCTTCAATGAGCGGTTTGCTCTCATCGAGCAACTGTCGTATCTTCTCGCCGCCTGGAACCTCTCCTACACCTATGTGGCCTGAGTTGTCGGTGATGATGACGAGGTTTCTGGTGAAGTAAGGAGCATGCGCGCCACTCAGATTCAGCAGCATCGAGTCTCGACCCGCGACCGGGATCACACGCATCGTTTTGATCAGCGGAGATCCTTGTGCTGTCAGTTCCTCGATCATGCTGCACCTCCGGCGCGCTGCGGTAGTTTGAGATCGACGCGCTTAATCTCACCAACGATCGGCAGGTATGCGACGATGGCCAGCATGGCCATCGCGACGACAAAGATCAATGCGTAATGGAATGAACCGGTGCGCTGAACAATGTATCCAATGACGATCGGCGTCGTGATCCCCGCAAGATTTCCGATCAGATTGAAGAGGCCCCCGTTGATTCCGATGAGCGCCTTCGGCGACGCGTCCGCGATGACGGTCCATCCCAGTGCACCGAATCCTTTACCAAAGAATGCCAGCGACATCAGGGCCATGACAACCCACTGCGCGTTGGCGTAGTTGCAACCGATCATCGCCATGGAGACCAACATACCTGCGACGATTGGGGTTTTGCGTGCAACCGTGAGCGAGTACCCGGCCTGAAGCAGCTTGTCGGATACGATGCCGCCCAGGATGCCGCCTGCAAATCCGCACAGAGCCGGGATCGCGGCCATGACGCCGACCTGCATGATCGACATATGTCTCGCCTGGCTGAGGTAGATGGGGAACCAGGTTAGGAAGAACCATGTCAGCGTTGTAATGCAATATTGGCCGATGTAGATGCCAACGAGCATCCGATTGCTCAATAACATTCTCACAGCGGCCCATGTAAGCGTCGGCGCTCTCTGCGGTGTGGATGATCCCGGATCAATTGTGGTGAGGCCTCCGCCTTGTTCGATGAGGTCGATTTCGCCCTGATTGATACGCGGGTGGGTTCTTACACTGTGGACCGATTTGTGCCACAGATAGCTGAAGGCAAGAGTTACTCCTCCAAGAGACCAGAAGCACTGTTTCCAGCCCCAAAAGTGCGTGATCCATCCCAGTATCGGGGCGAACATGACCAGAGAGAAGTACTGCGATGCATTGAAGATGGCGGAAGCGCGTCCGCGTTCAGCGGTGGGAAACCAACTGGCCACAATGCGTCCGTTGCCGGGAAATACGGGCGATTGTACGAGTCCAGAGATCAGTCGCAGACCGAAGATGACAACGAAAGCGGCGGTTACGGGGAGAAATCCTGCAAATCCGGTAAGGATCGCGCATAGCGACCAGCAGATGATGCTTGCTTCGTAGACGCGCATCGACCCGAAGCGATCTAACAGTCCGCCTGCGGGCAACTGCCCTACAACATAGGCCCAACTAAAACCGGAGAACAAATAGCCGAGACGGAGCGCATCCATGTGGAGATCCTTTGAGAAGGAGATTCCGGCAATCGACAACATCACTCGATCGCCATAGCTCAGGCAACTCGCGAGAAACAGCATCAGCACAATTTGATATCGAATGCGAGTCGGTTTCTGTGGAGGTGCAAGCGACGCGCCCGGAGACATGGTCATTAGGTGCGATCCCCAATGAGCTTCTTAAGCTCCTGGAGTTCTGTCTCGCTAAGATCGGTCAAAGGAGAACGGGCCGGCCCCGCCGGACGACCTACTGCGGTCATGCCAGCTTTTACGATCGAGACGGCATAGCCCTTTCTCCGGTTTCGAATCGCGATGTATGGCAGGACAAACTCTCGCAGGTCGGCGTAGACCTTTTCGTGATCTCGCTGCCGCACTGCAGCGTAGAACTTCTGCGCAAAGCCTGGGAGGAAGTTGAAGATTGCGGATGAGTAGGTCGTCACGCCCATTTCCAGATAAGGGAGCGCGAAGGTTTCCGCTGTCGGTAGACCGCCAACATAGGTCAGCCGGTCGCCGAGTCTGGCAAATATGCGAGTCATTAACTCGATGTCGCCAACGCCGTCCTTGAATCCGATGAGGTTAGGGCAACGCTCGCATAGTCGCGCCAATGTGACATCGTCGATGATTGCGTTATCCCGGTTATAGAAGATGACGCCGAGATTTGTGGCAGCGCAGACGGCTTCGGTGTGTGCCGCGAGACCGGCCGCTTCCGAGTTCACCAGATAGGGCGGCAATAACAGAATGCCGTCAGCACCGGCATCTTCAGCAGCTCTGGCAAATTCTTTCGCCATCGCGGTGCCATAGCCACATCCAGCAAGGACGGGAACTTGCCCAGCGGTTTCAAGCACTGCGGCACGCACTACTGAGGAAAACTCGCTCAACGTTAGCGAGAAGAACTCGCCTGTTCCTCCTGCTGCGAACAGTCCCGCGGGTTTGTGGCCGAGCAACCAGGAGATGTGCTCGCGGTATGGAATCTCGTCGAGTTGAAATTCTTTTGTGAAATGTGTGACCGGAAAAGAGAGAAGACCTTCACCGATCTTCCTCGCCAACTCAGATGGTTCCATTTTCGACATCTCGTATCCTTGCTCTCCGAAAGCCAGTTCACCAAAATATACCGTACTATCGCAGATGGATTTCCGAGCTGGCCGCGTTAGCGTCAGTGAGTCGCGAAATTGGAACAGCATGAAATCCCATCGAGCTGTCAATTTTGTTTTGAATAATGAAATGACAGTTTTATTGTTGACAATGACTACTCACGCCTAATAGAACGTTGGAGCGGCCATTCGATACTTTTTCTGGCTGCCGAAAGGGTCGAGGAGTGAGCGGGTTTCGTCTGAACAATAAAGTGGCGCTGGTAACAGGCGGGGCTAGTGGTATCGGCCAGGCGATTGCTCTCTGTTTCGCAGAGCATGGAGCTTCGATCCGCATCGTAGACCTCAACAGGGAAGCCGCGCAGGAGATGGCGGGCCGAATCCAACAGCTCGGCGGGATCGCGACCGCGCACCAGTGTGATGTTGCGGATGGGGAAAAGACAAAAGCTGCGTTCCAGTCAATCCTGGACCTCTCACGGGTAGACATTCTCGTGAACAGCGCGGGCGTGTCGCATGTGGGCAGGCTTGACACCACTGGCGATGAAGATTTCGAGCGTGTCTTCCGCGTGAACGTGCTCGGAACACATCACACTATGCGGGAGACTATCGGTGCGATGGTGGCGCAAGGCGGCGGCGTCATCGTAAACCTCGCGTCGATCGCCGCAAGTGCCGGACTAGAAGACCGTTATGCGTATTCGATGAGCAAAGGCGCCGTCTTGAGTATGACGTACTCGGTTGCGCGTGATTATTTGCGCCATAACGTCCGCTGCAATTCGATCTCGCCGGCACGCGTGCATACTCCGTTTGTCGATGGCTTCGTCAAAAAGAACTATCCCGGGAAGGAAGCCGAAGCATTTGCCAAGCTCTCAGCTGCGCAACCTATAGGCCGCATGGCGAAGCCTAGCGAAGTTGCCACGCTCGCGCTTTATCTCTGTTCCGACGAGGCATCCTTTGTCACTGGAACCGACTATCCGCTGGACGGCGGCTTTTTCAACTTACATGGGTAAACACAGGGAGATTGATGATGAAGGACGTCACCTTTAACAGACGACAGATGCTGCTCGGCACTGGAGCTTCTCTGGCCGGCCTGGCGCTGAGCGGAACAGCGTCCGCGGCACCCTATGCGCAGGCCGTCGCGAGTTCAATTCCTCCCACAGCAGACCAGATTCGGCGAATGCAATGGTGGCACGCAGCAAAGTTTGGGATGTTCATTCACTTCGGCGTCTACAGCACCATCGGCCGGCACGAGTGGGTGATGGAAGACGAGGCCATTCCGGTCGTTGAATATGCGCCGCACGCAGCCACGTTCAATCCGGTAAAGAACTCGGCACGAGCGTGGGCGAAGCTGGCGAAGACCGCCGGAATGAAGTACATGGTGATGACAACGAAACACCATGAAGGCTTCTGCAACTTCAACAGCACGCTGACCGATTACTGCACCGCGAAGCAGGGACCCGGGCGCGATCTCGTACGTGAATATGTTGAGGCGGCCAGAGCGGAAGGCCTGCGAGTTGGCTGCTATTACTCATTGATGGATTGGCATCACCCCGACGGCGCACGGTGCGCCAATGACGAAGAGGCGCGCAAACGATTTGTTGAATACACGCACGGCCTCATCCGGGAGATTCTCACTAATTACGGAAAGATCGACGTGCTTTGGTATGACGTTTCATGGCCTCTCGACGCGAACGGATGGGAGTCCGAACGCATGAACAAGATGGTCTTCGAACTTCAGCCGGATATCATCGTGAACAATCGAAACAAGCTGCCCGGCGACTTCTCCACGCCAGAGCAAAGGATTGTCGCCGAAACGGGAGGACGGGCGTGGGAGAGTTGCATGACGCTGAATGATAGCTGGGGGTATCAGAGGGCGGACGATAACTGGAAGACGTCGAAGACTATTATTCGCAACCTTATCTCCTGCGCGCGAGATGGCGGCAACTATCTGTTGAACATCGGCCCTAAGCCGGATGGATCGATTCCGGAAGAATCGGTTAAGGTTCTGACGGAGGTAGGTAACTGGATGGAGACTAACGGACACTCCATCTATCAATCCGATCTGTGCCAGGTACGCCGGTCCAACTATGCGAGCTTCACGCGTACCGGGAACACGCTGTACATGCACGTGCACTTCTGGCCAGGTGATTACGTCGCGATATCCGGACTCATGACAAAGATAAAATCTGCGAAGCTGGTGAAGACCGGCGCGGCGTTGAAGTTCACTCAGGACGACTTCCGCGTGCGAGTTATCGATCTGCCGATGAAGGCACCGGACTTTCCCGTGACCACCATCGCGCTCGAATGCGAATCCGAACCTACGCAAGATACAGATTATGTGCGCAAGAACAAGCCACGAATGGGCGTATAACCTACTCCGTGTTTGAGGTGCGATTTTGAGAGACGACCAATCCAACTCGAGCGCGGGTCTATTGTCTCGCCGTCAGTGGCTTGGGCGGGTTCCTCCTTCGGCCGTTGCGGCGGTACTCGGCGGTGGCTTTGCCAGTGAGCGAGGATTCGCGGCCCGACAGGCAAGAGGCATTTCTGGAACGGAAGATTTCGGTTCCCCCGTCTACAACATCCGCAAATATGGTGCGAAGGGGGATGGCATCGCGCTCGATACTGCCGCGCTGCAGGCTGCGATTGATGCTTGCCATCAGGATGGCGGCGGAACAGTTCTGGTGCCCGCGGGCACCTTTCAAATTGGCGCTGTTGAGCTGAGGAGCAACGTGACGCTGCACATTGCTGCAGCGGGGAAGCTTCTCGGCACTCCGGATGGAAAGCAATATCACGCCGTGGATGCAATACCGCTGAGCGGCGACTCTACTTTGATCGACGGAAACTGGGCACTCCTTTTTGCGGTAAACGCTACTAACGTGACCATCGAGGGGGCAGGCACGATTGATGGTCAAGGGGCGCAGTTTCACTCCGCTGTCCGCGGCACTCCGCCTCCGAGTGGGCTGGGAGGCAATCGGCGGCCGTACCATTTGCTCTTCTATCGCTGCGACCGGCTCACGATTCGCGATATTGCCCTGGTTGATGGAGCGTATCACAGCATCCGCGTGATTCAGAGCAAGCATGTACATATTGATGGCCTGTACATTCACAATCGCGTCAACGGTAATAACGATGGCTTTCATTTCATCAGCGCAGAATACGTGACAGTCAGCAACTGCACCGTTCTTTCGCAGGACGATGCCTGCGCCATGTTTGGCAGTTGCAAATTTATTACCATCACGAATTCTGTGTTCAGCACGCGATGGTCTGTCTTCCGCTTTGGCGGCGGAGTCGCGGAAAATATCTCCATCTCCAATTGCGTGCTGTACGACGTTTTCGGATGTCCGATTAAATTTCAGGGCAACGAGGGGTCGCGGTTCGAAAATATCTCTTTTGCGAACCTTGTTCTGCAGCAGGTGACCGGGCCAATTCACATCAGTGTGGGCCCGAGAACGCGCCAAAATGAGCATGTCGATGAAGGATTGCAACCCACAGTGCCGAAGGAAGCGAAGCCGGCTGTAGCGCGCAACATCTCCTTCAGCAATATCCACGGCACCGTTACGACTGATCCTCCGCAGCTCTCTGAGACACAACTGACCAGCAAGGCGAACCCCGGCGAACGCTTCTCCTGCATCACGCTGAACTGTATTGGCGATGCAACTATGGAGGACATCTCCTTCAACGATATTCACCTGACCTTCGGAGGAGGAGGAACGGCCGAAGATGCCGCGCGGCGCGATCTGCCGAAGATTGCAGGCGAATACTTCATGCTCGGAACGATGCCCGCCTACGGCTTTTATGCGCGCAACTCCCGCGGGTTGACGATGCAAAATATTCGTTTCCAGGTGAGTACGCCTGAGATGCGCCCGGCGGTGATTTTCGACCATACCGAAGATGTGGCCGTGAACGGATTGAGCGTTCAGGCAAATCCTGCAGCAGAGTCGGCGTTGCGCTGCATCAACTCGAAGCAAATCCTGCTAACCGCTTCCCGCCTTCTCTCGTCAGCTGCGGTATTTCTACAGCTTGGAGGGGACGGAAAACGAAAACATAAAGATTGATGGCGGCGATGTATCAAAAGCCGCGTCGGTGGTCGCCTACAAGAATGGTGCGACGAAAAAAGCTGTTCAACTACGTGACTGACGTTATTGAGAGACGCGGAGTAAGAGGACACCATGACCCGGAATCTTTACCGTGTAATTTGGCTCGAGAATGCCGAGATCCTTTGCCTGCCATAGATCTCGGGCCTTGGGGGCGTGGCTGAATCCGAGCTGCTTGAAGTCCACGGTGGCGGTCATGGGGCCGGGATGCCGATTGAAGACGCCAACCGCCTTCGAACCATCTGCCAGCGGACGTACCCATATTTCTATTGGGCCGACCGCGCTGACACGATCTCCCTGTTTGCCGGCGCGGTCCTGATCCACGGCGATGACTTCTTTGTTTGTTAGCAGTGCGATGGTCTCCGGGGTCATGGAAGTGAGATCGTTTCCGGCTAGCAGCGGAGCAGCAAGAATGGCCCACAAACTCATGTGCGTCCGATATTCATCGGTGTTCATACCGCCGTTTCCAACCTCGAGCATGTCTGGATCGTTCCAATGTCCAGGACTCGCGAAGCGCGCCAATCCGGCCTGGCTAAAGCCGATGGTCTCCATCCGCGCGTAGTGGTCGTTGATGTCTCCGGTGGTGCGCCAAAGGTTGCCGCCTACGCTCGGACCCCATTCCCATACAGCGTCATTGCCGTACTGGCAAAGGCTGTAGACGATTGGGCGGCCGGTGCTAAGCAGAGCGTCGCGCATTTTGATATAGGCGTCGATCATCATCTTGTGCGCGACCTCAGGCGAATCGGCTGCTTTCATCTGGTCGCGCATGCCGCAAAGATCGTATTTGAGATAATCGATGCCCCATGCTGCATAGGTTTGCGCATCCTGCAGTTCATGTCCGTAGCTGCCTTCGAATTTCGCGCAGGTTTTCGGCCCCGGTGAAGAGTAGATGCCGATCTTCAGCCCCTTACTGTGGACGAAGTCCGCGAGCGCCTTCATATCGGGAAATTTGCTATTGGAATGGATAACGCCGTTGCTGTCACGCTCACCTTCCCAAGTGTCGTCGATATTAATGTAGGTGTAGCCGGCGTCGCGCATGCCGCTTGAGACCATGGCTTCGGCCTGCGCGCGAATCGTGGCGTCGTCCACCTTATTGCGGAAATGGTTCCAGCTATTCCAGCCCATCGGGGGTGTGGCGGCAATGTCCTTTGTTTTCAAGGGCCCACGGTTTGAGGGGCTGGTCTGCGATTGAGCCGAGACAGTGATGAACGACAGAAGCAACAGATGAAAAATCGAGAACTTTGAGAGCACAACTCTTCTGAAAATCGCGTCCGGAACCAATTTCATACCACTCCTCTTTTCGTTGGGATTGTAGCGCAGAAAGCGAGGCATCAACTACGCCTTGCTGGAAGCTAAACCGTTCTAAGCACACGCAGATTTGGAATGCCTTGCTACAAGATTGGCGCGAGCTTCGTGGCTCATGATCAGCTCTGCGAAAGGCCAGCGTTTCGCGAATTCCTGATCATCCCGACATCTGCCCATTTTTTCGGGTTTCGCCTTTTATTTCAAACCTCGATTCCATATTTGAAATTATCTTGACAAGTTTTCTGTACTGGTACTACCTTTGCTGTCGTTCAAACAGCGGGTCGGCGACCGTGAGCCAAAGTCTAAATAGGTTTTGTGTCTTTTTCAGTTGCACGGCGATGAAATCCAAGGGTCTTCGGTACGCAACGACTTCGGTACGCAACGACCGACTCGCTTCTCGTCACAAACATTAGGAGGCTCCATGAAATTGAGTGCTAAAAGTTGCCCACAGATGGTCAACCGTTGGTTGGCTGTTGCTCTCTGTATAGCGATCCTTGCGTTTTCGGCAACGGGCAACGCCCAGCTAGCTGGGACAGGGAGCATCCAGGGATCTGTCGTTGATGCTACTGGCGCTATCATTCAAAATGCCGAGGTGACGGCGACTAATAGCGCGACCCAGGTAAAGCACACCTCAGTCACCGGTGGGAGCGGACTCTTCAGCTTCCCCAATCTGGATATCGGCACCTATACCGTCGACGTGACCGCCCAAGGTTTCGAACATTACAGCCAATCCAATATTGTTTTGGAGGTTGGCAGCAGCATCGCAGTCAACATTAATATGACGGTTGGACGGACAGACCAAAAGGTGGAGGTGCAGGCAAGTGGTCTGGCCTTACAGACCGAAGATGCCACCTTCAAGCAGACCATCGACCAGCGGACGGTCACAGAGATGCCACTCAATGGGCGTCAGATGACCGCCTTGATTACGCTTTCCGGCGGGTCCACTGCAGCTCCAGCGGGCGACTTTACAGGTAGCAAGTACTCATACCAGACCATCGCTGTCTCGGTCGCCGGAGGCATGGGCAACACAACCATGTGGCGGCTTGACGGCGGCGACAATAACGACTACATGGCCAACGGCAACCTGCCGTTCCCGTTCCCGGATGCTGTGAGCCAGTTCAGCGTCGAAGCTGCGGGCCTCGGCGCGGGGGATGGCATGCACACCGGCGGCATGGTCAATGTCGTTACCCGCTCTGGGACAAACAAATATCACGGGTCTGCCTTTGAGTTCATCCGCAACAACTACATCGACGCCACCAACTTTTTCTCTAGCTGTACGCCGGTGGCCCCCGCGACAACTTGTTCGGCAAAAGACACATTGCATCAGAATCAATTCGGCGGTACCTTCGGCGGCCCGATCCTTCGGGACAAACTCTTTGCCTTCGCCGCATACCAGCGATCGGTTTCGAAACAGTTGCAGAATGCAACAAAGGCCCAGGTCCCGACTGCCGCGAACCTGGCGGGTGACTGGTCCGTCTCCGATGGAGCAGGCTGCACCTCGAACGGCAAGGCGCTCGCCCTGGTCGATCCTCTGACCGGCGCAAAACTGGTTGGCAACAAATATGCCACTCCGCCGGCATACAATCCGCAGGCGCTCGCACTTGAGAAATACTTACCTGCGATCAACCCGGCGTACGACACTGGCAATTGCGGGTTCGTCTCCTATGCCATTCCGCTGGATACCTATGACAATTCGTTCGTCACCCGCGTCGATTGGACGATCAACGCAAAGAACAATCTGTACGGCCGCTACTTCATCGACGGCTACCAAGCTCCGGCATTCTACTCTCCGACAAACATTCTGATCACCACCCAGTCTGGAAACGAGCAGCGAGTGCAGTCCTTCACCCTCGGCGAGGCCTTCACGATTAGCAACAGAACCGTAAACACTGCACACCTGACCATCATGCGGCGTCGCAACAACCGCGGATACGCCGCCGACGCTATTAACGCCGCTACGCTCGGCGTCAATCTCTTCCAGGCCGAGCCAAACGGTCTCCAGATAGCGGACACCCGGTTCACCATAGGCGGCGGAACGAACTCAGTCGCGCACTTTAACGACAACACCCTTGCCTTCGACGATGATGTCACCATGATTCACGGCAAGCACCAGTTTGTCTTCGGGGGACAGTGGGTCCAGAACCAGCTCAATATCTCCAACGCATATGAGTCCAATGGCACATTCACCTTCACGGGCGTCTATAGCGGAAATGGACCAAACGGAGGTACGGCGACTGGAGACCCTGAACTCGACTTTCTGCAGGGCGCATTGCAAGCCTTCCAACAGAGCAAGTTTCAGCAGAACGCTCTTCGCGGGCCGATCCCCAGCCTCTACATTCAAGATACTTACCGCGCCTCTCCGCGACTAACGATGACCGGCGGCCTCCGTTGGGCCCCTGCGTTCTTCCCGGTGGATGTTTTCAACCGTGGCGTTGTCTTCAATTTGGCTGATTTTCTGGCGAACAAGGGCAGCTCGATCTACCCAAATGCGCCGGCGGGAGCGTTGTACTACGGTGATCCCGGCGTATCCCGGCAGTTCACGCAGAACTCGCCCTGGCAGTTCTCTCCGAACCTGGGATTTTCGTTCGATCCCATCGGCGATGGCAAGACCGTCCTGCGCGGCGGGTTCTCGCTGGGTTATGACCAGGTGAACTTCTTTACCTCCCAGCGCAACGAGGATAATCCTCCCTACGCTACCGCCATCAGCCAGACTCAGACAACGACCTCCGGCCCAATCAGTTTCTCGAGCCCATGGTCGGTCGGCCAGGTGACAACCAATCCATTTCCTCAGCCTCAAGTTCCAACTCCGGCGACTGCGCAGTTCTTTCCTCAATCGCAATATGTTGTGTCGCCTGCCAAGTTCCACCCTTCCTACACCGAAATGTGGACGGCAAGTGTTCAGCGGGAGCTTGGACGAGGCTGGCAACTCCAGGTTCAGTACATCGGGAGCCATACCCTCCATATGCCGGTGGGAACTCCGCTGGGAGGGTCGGGAGCCGTCTTCATTCCCGGAGTGTGGGGTGCAAACGGCACGGGGTGTGCGGGTATCGTGACCACAGGCCCCGCCGCAGTTAAGCCGGGAGCAGCCGGAACACCGTGCTCCACGGTCGCCAATCAGGCTTCGCGTTTCTATCTGACTACCCTGAATCCTGCGCAGGGCAACCAGTATCAGGGCGGCGGCACCGGTTCGACCCTCGTCAATGACACTGCCTACGCCAACTACAACGGCCTGATCACCTCAGTCCAGCATCGCCTCTCATCCACCTTCAGCCTGCTGACTAATTACACCTGGTCGAAGTGCCTCAACGTCTACGATGCGCAGGGTGACTACGCAGGCACAGGGCCGGAGAATCCCAACAACTTCAGAATGGACTACGGTCCCTGCGGCTCCGACTACCGCAATGTATTTAACATCGTCCTCGTTACCAAGAGTGAATTCCACTTTGGCAACCACTTCACATCGCTGCTGGTCAACAACTGGGAGTTCGCCCCGCTGGTGCATATCGTTAGCGGAGCCCCAGTCAACGTAACGGCGGCTGTGGATAACTCCTTCACAGATATAGGCCAGGATCGCCCGAGCCTGGTTCCAGGAGTTCCGATTTATCTTCACCAGGCCCTGCGATCGGGAACTGGCGTGGCCAACAGAGGATATCTGAATCAAGCCGCCTTCACCCAGGTCACTGCCGGTTGTCCCACTCCGCTATCGCCGGTGACGTGCGCTGGATATGGAACCTATGGAAATATCGGCAGGAATGCTTTCCGTGGTCTAACAGCCACCCAGTTTGACGCACAGATCTCGCGAATCTTTCCAATTTGGGAGTCACTGAACATGACTCTCCGGCTGGAAGCCTTCAATGTGCTGAATCATCCGATCTTCAGCACCCCAACCACAGGCCTCACGTCATCCACCTTCGGCCAGATTTCGGCTCTGGCAACGAACACCAACGCGCGACTCTTCCAGGGGAGCGTGAAGTTCATTTTCTAGGGAATTCACCTCGCTCGCCGCAACTCGGTGGGCGAGGTGATCGTATTAAGTAATGCATCACTATTTATGGCGGAGGAATTGTCGTCTCCTCATTCGAAGTTTGAACAAAATCGTGATCGGAGTAAGGGAGAACCATGACCATGCAGAGTAACGACCGGAGAGAGTTTCTGAAGATGGGTGGGGCCGCGCTGGCTACGACCGCGGTCTCGTGGAATGCACGCAGCTATGCAAGCGTTGTTGGCGCCAATGACCGGGTCAGAGTGGGTATTGTCGGTTACGGCGATCGGATGCGGCAAGGGGACATTCCTGCGTTTCAGGCGCACGCCAAAGAGATGAACTTCGAGATCGTGGCAGTGTCGGATATCTGGAACAAGCGGCGCGAGGAAGGCGCGGCTTATCTTCAGAAGCTAAATGGCAATACAGTCGTCCCTGTTCGAAACAACGATGAGTTGTATGCGCGAAAAGACATTGATGCAGTTATCATCGCGACGGCTGATTTCCAGCATGCTCGCCACGGTGTAGAAGCCGTCAATGCAGGTCGCGATGCCTACGTGGAGAAGCCGACCGCACACACCATGGAAGACGCTCGCATGTTCCGAGCCGCAGTCAAGAAATCGAACCAGATCGTCCAGATTGGTACTCAGCGCCGCAGCACACCGGCTTATCAAAAGGCAGCGGAATATATCCAATCTGGCAAATTCGGCGACATTGTGATGGTCGAGATGAGCTGGAACGTAAATCAGCCCGGCCGGTGGCGTCGTCCAGATGTCGTGCCGTTGTTGAAAGAAGAGGACACGGACTGGAAGCGCTATCTGATGAACCGTCCGTACGAACCGTTCGACGCCCGCAAGTATCTTGAGTTCCGTCTCTTCTGGCCGTACTCCTCGGGCATTCCCGATCAATGGCTTGTACACCAGATCGATACGGTCCATTGGTTCACCGGATTGCCGCATCCGCGCAGCTGCGTTGCGAACGGCGGTATTTATCTGTGGAAAGATGGCCGGAAGAACTGGGATACGATGACGGCGGTCTTCGACTACGGCCCGCTCGACGATCTCTCCAAGGGATTCCAAGTACAGTACACCTCACGCTTTACGAATTCTGCTGGCGGAGTGAAGGAGCTTTACTACTCCAACGCGGGAATGATCGACATGGACAAACAGACGGTTACGCCAACCGGAGGTCTGACGGCAAAGAGTGCGGCGGAGATGAAGATGCAGCCAAACCTTTTGCCGAGTTTTTCTCTCGTTGAAAAAGCCGAGCCGATGTCGACTGCAGCTGACATGAAGGGCGATCCCCAGACTTCTGCGAATATGCGCAACTGGATGGAATGCGTCCGTTCGCGAAAGACGCCAAACGCCTGCATCGATGCTGGCTACAGCCACTCCATCGCGCTTTGCATGAACGTCGCTGCGATCCAGACCGGGTTGAAGGTGACCTTCGATGAAAAGACGCAGCAGGTGATGGCGGGGGGGAAAGTCTATGCGTAATTTGCTGGTGCTAGGCCTTCTCATCGGAGCATTTGGGCTGGGCGGCAGTGATGTGGCAAACGCGGCTGGCAAGGGAGTTCAGGTTGTCGCCGATGAGGCGCATCAGCGCGTCGACATCACCATTGATGGTAAGGCATTCACCTCTTACATCTGGCCCACATCTCTGAAGAAGCCTGTCCTTTATCCGTTGATTACTGATGAAGGGATAACGGTAACGCGCGGATACCCGCTTGAGCCGCGGCCGAACGAGCGTGTGGACCATCCGCATCATGCGGGGATGTGGTTCAACTACGGCAACGTCAATGGCTTCGACTTCTGGAACAACTCCGATGCGATCAAGCCGGAGGGCCGCTCGAAGATGGGAACGATCTATCAAAAAAAGATCGTCTCGACCAAGAGCGGAGCGGACCAGGGAGAGCTTGTTGTCGAGTCACTGTGGGTCACGGGCGAAGGCAAGGACCTTCTGAAGGACACCACTCGCTATGTCTTTAGCAATCGGAAGGGTGCTCGCATCATCGATCAGATCACTACGCTTCAGGCTCTCGATAAGGCCGTATTCAATGACGATAAAGAAGGGTTGATTGGAATGCGTGTCGCTCATTGGCTTGAATCCGCTGATGAGAAGGGCGGCATCTTCATGGATGCGAATGGGAGACCGACGAAGGTGGACAGTGCCGATACCGCGGGCGCGACGGGCGTCTATCTCACGAGCGAAGGGGTGAAGGGCGGGGCTGTGTGGTCGACTCGCGGACGATGGTGCATCCTGACCGGCAATGACGCGGATAAGCATGTCGTGACGATCGCGATGATCGACAACCCGACGAATCCGGGTTATCCGACGTATTGGCATGCGCGAGGATATGGGCTGTTTGCCGCGAATCCATTGGGTAGAAGCATCTTCGATCCGAAGCAGCCTGCGTTCAATTACACGATTGAGAAGGGGCAGAGCGCGACGTTTCGCTATCGGGTGATTTTGTTTTCGCATGCCGCTGACGCGGCGGAGATGAACAAGGAGGCGGACGCGTTTGCAGCGGAGTATAAGTAGCCGGCCAAGCGGTCAGCGCTTGTGACAGTGGAGAAAGGACTGAAAAGACAATGCTTTGCGCGTCGGGTTATGAATTCGAAGAGAAGTTGCATCTCGCCATGGTGGAGCGGGAGAACGCTCAGCGCGCGGTTGAGTCAAACTCTGATCTGAACGGAAATGGTTCAAAGCGGCTTGAAGATGCGGTGAAGCGCTATAACAGCAGGTTGTCGGATTTTATGAACCATAAGCAGGTGTGCATGTTGTGCAAGGAGTCGAAGGTGGTCTCTGGGACCCGGGCGCCGATTTCTCGCAAACGTGGTTAAGGTTTTTTTCTGGAAGGTGTTTTTGCAGGGGGTTTTGCGAAAAACGGGTGCTTTGTTGTGGTGATTTGATGGTTAATTTGTGGTGGAATCGTGGTGATTTGTGGTGAATTGATGGTCACTTTTCGCCGGCGAAAAACACGCCACTTGTTCAGGATTTATTTTGGGTGATTCCCATTTTGGGAATGTGGGGATGGAGGATGGGTGGGGCTGTCGCGCGGGGAGTGAGGATGCAGTCTCAGGGAGGCATGGAGTGAGCAATATTGCTCGCTTTCTGAATTTCGCGCGCAAGTATTACTGAACTCTTACTCGCGCTATCTAGGCTTGAGCGGGCGAGGCGGCGTTAGCCTTCGAGAGGAAGGCAGGCACGTCATGGCGACTCTCGCAGAACATCCACATCGAACGGAACATTCGCAACGATCCAGCGGTCCCGAAGTAGTCGAGTTGGTACAGGCTAAATCGGATGAGTTCAACTGGGTATTCTTCACTGTCATTGCGGCGTTTCATCTGGGAGCGGTGGCGGCGTTGTTTACCTTCCACTGGTCGTCTCTCGTGGTGTTCTTCGTGATGTGGATCTTTGGGCAAAACGTGGGGATTGCGATCAGCTATCATCGGCAGCTCACGCATCGTGGATTCACGACGCCGAAGTGGCTGGAGTATGCGATGGCGATCTGTGGCACGATGGCGCTGCAAGGCAGCCCAACGTACTGGGTCGCGGTGCATCGGCTGCATCACCAGTACACGGACAAGCCGGGCGATCCGCACTCTCCCCGCGACGGCAAGTGGTGGTCGCATATGGGGTGGATTCTGCATGGCTCCCTGCATAGTGAGACGACGATGCTTTCGCGCTACGCGCCGGATCTGCAGAACGACCGATTCTATCAGTGGCTGGAGGTGTGGCACTGGATTCCGATCACGCTGACGGGCATTGCCCTGCTGGGCGGAGGCACTCTATCTGGGGGATGGAAGCTGGGGCTGTCGTGGGTGTTGTGGGGAACGTTTTTACGGATCACGATCGGTTTTCATGTGACGTGGCTGGTGAACTCGGCGACGCATCTGTGGGGCTCGCGGCGGTTCAAGACGCGGGACGATTCGACAAATAACTGGTGGGTTGCGCTGCTGACCGGAGGCGAGGGGTGGCACAACAATCACCATGCGCATCCGGTGTCTGCGAGCCATGGGATGGCGTGGTGGGAGGTGGACTTCAACTACTGGGGGATCCGGTTGTTGGGTCTGCTGGGCCTGGCGAAGAATATCAAGGTGATGCGTCCGCACGGGTCGCCTGGGGACCGGACGAACCCGGTCTGACTTCAGTTTGAGTTTGTTTCTTTGATCATCGAGTCTGGTTATAGTCTGCCAATATAGTTGCCTAGGAAACTGTTGCCTAGCATATTTGTTTCATGAGTCAACGGAACACCTCGAAGGCACCGGTGAGTGAGCTGACAGGCCATGCGGGGTTCTGGCTGCGTTTCGTGTCGAATCACGTCTCACAAGCTTTTGCCCGGAAGCTGGTTGAAAGCGGCGTGACGGTTGCCGAGTGGGTTGTCCTTCGAGAGATGTTCGACAGCGATCAGACATCTCCGAGCGCATTGGCCGATTTGACCGGAATGACCCGCGGGGCTGCTTCGAAGCTGGTCGACAGACTTGTAAATAAGCAGTTGGTCTCGCGACACGAACGCAGCGATGACCGCAGGTATCAGAGTATCGCGCTTACATCCGCTGGCCGAAGGCTTGTTCCGCTGCTGGCCGCTATCGCCGATCAGAACGATGAGGAATTCTTCACGCCGCTCTCAGCCAAGGAGCGTGAGTTCCTTCTCTTTACACTCAAGAAGCTCGTGCAGAAGCATGGCTTGTACAAGCTTCCAACCGAATGAAACGGAGACCGTAATGAATACGAACGAGATGCACCGGGTAATGACGGAGACGCAAGCGGGTGAGATGACATTTCCTGAGGTAGTAGGCAGGTTGCTTGTCATTGGCGTGGAATCGTATTTCGTCGATTTTGCGGCTGGAACAGAGACTTTTTATATGACAGACGGTGAGACTCATGCAGAAGCGATGAGTCTCAAACGGGAGTCGATTGCTGCGGATTTTTCTTCCTCTGGGATCGTTGCCGCGATTCGCGGAGCGCAGGCAGACACGATCCGCTATCCGGAGTTCGTGAAGCGCTCGACTGCGGCCGGTGTCATTGGCTATTGGGCATTCCTCGCGGGCAAGAAGGTGGTTTACCTGGGCCGTAAGGGCGAGATGCACGTCGAGCAGTTCCCGTAAGCGAAACAGTAGTTGCTCTCAGATCCGACTCTGGAGGCTCTAGTGGAGTTGACGAAGGTAGTCTGCGAGGGCGGCGAGGTCGTCTTCTTTGAGGTCGACGGGGGTCATGCCTCCGTTGGTCATCTTGGCGTCGGGTGTGTGGAGGAGAGCGATAAGTTGGGCGTCGGTGTACTTCTGGCTGACGCCGGTGAGCGCGCCGGCGGCGGGGGTACCTTCGCCGTGATCTCCGTGGCAGGAGCTGCAGGAGTTGGCTTCAAAGAGAGCGCGGCCCTTTAGGATTTTGGGGTCGGCTGAGGCTAGCGAGGCGGTGGCGGTGCCGGCTGCGGGCTCCGGAATGAATGGTTGCTTCATGAAGAGAGCTGCGTCCTGGTCCTGCTTGTGCATCTGAGCGGCCATGCCGGGGTCGCTGTAGTCGTCGTGGTAGCTGGCGAAACCGAGTGAGACGTAGACGAGGAGGAAGGCGAGGAAACTGCCGACGACGATCGGGCGGCGCCAGGGGCGTCTTTCGAGGCTGCGATCGAAAAACGGCAGCGCGGCGAAGATGACGGCGAGGATGGCGGGCAGGAGGATGCCGAGGATGGAGGCTCGGCCACTGAGGTATTTGAGCGCCTGAAATGCGGGGCGGTAATACCATTCGGGACGCGGCAGGAAGTGAGTGTCGGCGGGGTTGGCCGCGGGGCCGAGGTCCATCGGGATGAAGGTCGCGATGGCGGCCAGGATGATGATGATCGAGATGGAGAAGACCGCGTCCATGAGTACTTGTTTCGGGTAGAAAGGGACGGCGGAAAGCTTGGGAGCGATGGGGTCTTCCTTGATTGGCCCTGCTGCGCCGGCTTTGCGGAAGAAGAAGACGTGGGCGGCGATAAAGCCGATGAGCATGGCGGGGAGCATGAAGACATGCAGCACGTAGAAGCGGGAGAGCGTGAGCGTGCCCATCTGATTGCCGCCGCGGACGAGACGCTGGAGCGGCGGTCCAATGAGAGGAACTTCGGCGATGAGGTTGGTTCCGACGGCGCTGGCGAAGTAGGCTTTTTCGTCCCACGGGAGGAGGTAGCCAGTGAAGGCCATGCCGAGCATGAGCGCGAGGAGGATGCAGCCGGAGAGCCAGAGGAGTTCACGACGGCCTTTGTAGGAGCCGTAGAGGATTGTCTGGCCGATGTGCAGCACGAGCAGGATGATGATGCCGCTCGATCCATAGGCGTGGATGCTGCGGAGGAATGATCCTGAGGTGACTTCTTTGACGATGTAGGAGACGACGGTGTGCGCGTGGTCGGCCGAGGGGACATAGTAAAGAGCCAGGAAGACGCCGGTGATGACCTGGGAGATGAAGAGATAGAGCAGGCCGGAGCCGAAGACGTAGGCCCATTTGGCGCCGCCGGGGATGGGCTCGTCGAGCGACTCGTGCAGGATTTCGTTGACGCCTGTTCGGGTGTCGAACCATGAGGTGAGGCGTGCGGCGGCGGTTGGGTGGTCGTCTTTGGGGGCGGTTGTCTTCGGGTCAGTGTTCGGGTTTGTGGGCATCAGGCCATCTCCTCTTTGGTGGCGACGAGTTGGCGGAAGTAGCGGTAGCGCACTTTGAGGACGCCGTCGACGACTTTGGCGTCGAGCGAGTCCATGGCGCGAGGCGGTGGGCCCGCGATGCGCTCGCCATCGGGAGTGAAGGAGCCGGAGTGGCAGGGGCAGATGAATTTGTTCTGGTCATTTACCCAACGGACGGAGCAGCCGAGATGCGGGCAGACGGGCGAGAGGATGCGGAATTGGCCGTCCTTCGCCGGAAGGACATAGACGGCGGTCTCGTTCGTGGTGGTCTGCCAGGCGTCGCGGTGTTCGATGGAGATGGTCTTCGCGGTGGGCGCGGTAATGGAGGCGAAGTCGGTTACGGGGCCAACATCGGACCAGTCGCCTTCGGCAGCGACCTTGCGTAGAGGGAAGGTGGAGAAGCGTACGAGAGGGATGGCAAGAATCAGACTTACAGCGGCGCCACCGACTGCAAAGAGAGCGCCAACAAAGGACCGCCGGCTGGGGGCTTCGAGCTCAGGATCCTTCACTGCAGCAGGTGCTTCGTTCATGGATCGACTCCTTGATTGTTTGGCCTGCGATTTAATGGTGGGACTTACTTCGCTGATTTCTGCATGTCGCGAACGAAGGCGACGAGGCCTTTGATCTGGTCGGCGCTGTATTGGGTGCCGTAGGCGGGCATCTTGTTTCTGCCTTTGGTGATTGCGACGGTGAGATCGGCGTCGGTGGCCTTGATCACATCGGGATCGTGGAAGTCGCGGGCCTTCATGGCTTTTCCGGCGGGAGTTTGGGCGGTGCCGTCGGCGCCGTGACACATGGCGCACTTGGCTTTGTAGATGTCGGCTGGAGCCTGCGCGAGGGCGGAGGGGATGAGGAAGGTTGCGCTGAGGGTTGACGCGCTGAGGATCGAGGAGAGGAGAAGCATTCTTTTGTTCATGGGTATCCCTTGGGTTGAGTGGTGAAATTGTTAGTAGTTATAGCGGAGACTGAGAGTGTAGATGTTGCCGCGGAAGTCGCGGGGAGCAGTTGGACCGACGGGAGAGCTCTCGTTGTATTCCTTGAAGACCCACTCCGCTTTCCAGACGAGACGAGGGCGGAGAGTGACGGCGATGCGTGCGAATGGGGTTTCGTAGAGAGACTGCAATGATCCCTGAACCTGCCTGGGGTTCAAGAGCTCGGACTGGCCTTGCACGCTGGAGACGGTGTATCCGAAGTTGGCCGTGACTCGTTCGGTGGGGTGGAGCATGAAGCTGGCGGAGCCGAAGTTTGTGGGCTGGTTATAGTAGGCGTTGCCGAGAAGGTATGGGGCGGGATCGCTCGGGCATGCGGGGGTTGTGATGGGTGCGACGGAGCTGACGTAGCAGATGTCGGTGCGCGAGAAGACGCTGTCGTAGGAGTAGTTCAGATCGAAGGACCAGTACTCGCTCTTCGTCATCATGGCAGAGATGGAGTAGTCGCGGGCGTGCTGCTGGTTGTTGGAGAGATTGTTGCTTGATTGGAAGAGGTTGATGGATCCGGCGACGTTGAGCCACTTCTGCGGCCGGTAGGTGGCGCGGACGCGATAGTGCTGGAGTTGGCCGGGACTGATGCGGGTGAAGGCGTTGTCGGCGGACATGATGTCAGCGTTGAAGTTGGCGCGGAACTTTGGCGAAGGCTGGAGCCAGAGGCCGAAGAGTGCCCAGTTTTCATGGATGGGGATGTTGTCGCCGCCGGTGGTGCTCGCTTGCTCTTGGCAGCTTCCGTTTGGTAGCGCCGGACCCGGGCAGTCGCCGCGCACAGCATGGTTTGGGTAGTAGATCTCGAATTCGTTGGTGTTCTGCGCATCGTTAATGGTGCGGTCGCGATAGCGATATCCGGCTTGAATGCCGAAGCTTGATAAGGGCCGGAACGATATAAGGAAAGTGTTGGTGATGACCTGCTGCTGCAGGAAGTAGTTGGATTGCAGCGAGGAGATGTCAGGTCCGGAGCTGGTGCTGTGCTGCGGGCAAGTGGCTGCAGTGTAGGGAGGAGGGCAGGTTGCGGAAGTGAAGACGTTGGGTGCGACAAGCATGCTAGTGCCGAACAGCGCGGTTTCGTTGACGGTGCTGTTGCCGGGGATGCGGAAGTTGGTGAACCAGAGCGCATCGCTGACGCTTATCTTTTCGGTGAGGTCCGCGGTGATGCCGCCCTCGGCGGCGACGTTGATGCGCTTGATGTAGGCGTTGCCAGTGTCGGTGCTGGTGCGGAGTGCTGTCCGGCTGGTGAGGCCATTGTTGAACTCGAAGTACTGGGGCACGTTGTTGTTGCTCTGTGTGTAGGCGACGCGTCCGGTCAACTGCAGCCTTTTCACGGATGAACTGATGACGCGAAGTTGCTCGGTGGGCGCGAGACCGCGGGTGGGAGCGCTGCGAGCGTAGGCGAGGTAGCCGTTGCAGGTGGGATTTGCGGTCGGCGGCGTGGTGTTGGGGTTCGTGATTGGAGCTGCACAGGGGCTGCCGTTGGCGGTGAAGAAGTCGATGCCGAGGCTGACGGGAGTTCCGTTGGCGAGCTGATAGTTGAGGCCAGTGAGGTTCCAGGTCGTGTTGCCCTTGTACTCGAGGATGTACTGGTCGTAGCTGACCAGGGTTTTGGGGCGAGCTTTCCAGTCGAAGCCGATGTCGTAGTATTCGGTGCTGTTTCGGATGTTTTGCAGAAGAAGGCCTTCGGCGCCCTCGTGGATGGTGCTGTAGGACGGGCCCTGCCAGATGTTGGAGGAGTAGCCGAGACGAATTGCGACGCGCGACTGCGGAAGGAGCGTGATGTCAGTGTCGGTCATTCGGCGGACGGTGTTCGAAAGGTGGGGTGAGTCGAGCACGGGCACGTATGGGTTGGACGTGGTGGGGATGAGGGGATTGGCGAGCAGGTCGTAGTCGAAGTAGTTGCGGTCGCGCCGGAAGAGGCCGTTGAAGGTGTAGAGGCGTCCCTTGGACATGCGGAGGTTGATGACGTTGTTGGGATCTCCGCCGAAGCCGAAGCTGTTCATGGAGAGATCGTTGAAGAGGAGGTCTTTGGCGTAGTGATCTTTGGCGTGCATCTCGACGCTCGATCCGAGCTCACGCGGGCCGCTGGATATATTGACGAGCGTGTCCCACATGGCGCCGCTGCCGGAGTAGTCGACGATGTGGCCTCCGAATTCTGCGGAGCCGTGAGTGACGTAGGCATCGGTGGAGATGGTCACCTGATCGGGGGTGGATGCCGCTGGGGGGGTGGTGGCGGGGCCTGGGCGAAGGCTAAAGCTGACGGCGACAGCAGCGCGAGGGCCAGGATGCCTCGACCTACGCGTACACCGGCAGAGGTCTTTCGCCGGAACGCACCGGGACGCTTCGCCGGCTTGGCTGCCTGGCTTGCCTGGAGCGGTCGAGGTTCGCGTTGGTTCGCGGTGACATGGGTGCGCCCTCTACTTGAAGAAGTAAGGATTGAAGTTCGATCCGTGCAGGCTGACGTGGCAGATGGTGCAGGCCTGGTACTGGACGGCCTGATTGTGGAAGGACGGTGCGCCGGGAGCGGTGAAGGTGGAGTCGGTGTGGCACTGGAGGCAGAGGGTGTTGACGTTGCTGCGGTTCAGCAGGCGCGGGTTCTGCGAGCCGTGAGGCGTGTGGCAGGAGACGCATCCTTCGGTCTTGATGGGAGGATGCTCAAAGGTGAAGGGACCCATCTTTTCGGTGTGACATTTTGTGCAGATGGCGTCACCGGTGGAGGCGGTTCGGAGGAGCTTGTCCAGCGTCGCTCCGTGGGGATTGTGGCAGTCCGTGCATTTGAGGAGGCCTTCGTCTACGCGATGATGCATGGGCCGCGAGAACTGGCCGCGAATGTCGGTGTGGCAGGTGTAGCAGAGCGTGGGCTGGGCGGCTTTGAGCAGGCCGGTTGGCGTCTTTGCGGCGTGGACGGTGTGGCAGCCGAGGCAGCCGATCTGGCCTTCAGAGTGGGCGGAGCGGAGGAAGTTATCGTGATCTCCGTCGGTCTGGTGGCAGCTGAGGCAACGCTTGTCCGATTCTTTCGGGGTGGCGGTAGTGAAGCGGAAGATTTTGGTCTTGTCGCCGCCGGATTCGACATGGGCTTGTCCGGGGCCGTGGCAGTCCTCGCATGTGGGGGCTATGCCGGCCTCGCGTTTGCCCTCCAACTCCAGCTTCCAGTGCGGGTTGGAGTGCATCCCTTCGGCTTCGGGGATGTGGCAGAGCTTGCAGGTTTCGACTCCGACAATGCCGTTGGTGGCCGAGGGTAGCACGGATTTCTGCGCGGGGGTGAGTGCGACAGATTGCGGCGCGGGAGCGGGGGTTGCTGGAGTGGGGGCGGCCGTCGCCGGGGGTGGTGAGGTCTGGGAGTTTGGGGTTTGGGCGTTCAGCGATGAAATTTGAATAGCAAGCGAGACGGTCGCCAGAAGGAAGATGGCGAGCTTCGTCAGAGACACTGAGTCACGACTGCAGGGATATTGAGTTAACGATGGATCTCTATTCTCCATGCGTTTTTCCTGTTTAGCGGAGCCGGACTTTGGGGTAAGAATCTCAGAAAAATAATCGCCAGGATGTGACGCCCATCACAAATGACTCAAGCGATTGCAGTTAGTATGCGACGCTCCCGCCTGGAAAGCTGTTCCATTTGGCACAGCTCGGTCGATTTACATTGCTCAGGTCTTCTCCGATGGAAGCAACCCTCACGTCCCAACAAGTCTGGGAGCCGGGCCGAAAAAGGAAAAAGGCGAAAAGAGGAACACTCACTTGTTACATCGAGTGCAATGTTATGTAATGTATGCGACGTAGAGCACCCCGGACCTACATGCTCGTCAACGCGATTGTGCGGCTTGTCCGTCGTAAGACTGATTTGGGAAGGAACCATTCAGATGGCCGGGCTAAAGAGCGCAGTATTCGATCCCAAGGCTTTTCTGGCAAACACCGGAGAGGGCAGACATGTGGTGCAGTTGAAGGCCAAACAGACGCTCTTTTCCCAAGGCACCCCTGCTGATTGCGTTTTTTATATCCAGAGCGGGCGAGCGAAACTCACTGTTGTTTCGGAGAGCGGCAAGGAAGCCACCATAACGCTGCTCGCCGCCGGGGACTTTGTTGGAGAGGAGGCGGTTGCGGCCGTGCCTGGCTTGCGCCTAGCGACTGCTACTGCTACGACCGCTTGTACTGCCCTCAGGATCGACAAGGAGGCGATGCTACGAGTGATGCGCGACGAGCATGCGTTCTCCGATCTCTTCTTAGCGTTCCTGTTAGCGCGCAGTATGAGGATCCAAGCCGATCTAGTGGATCAACTCTTCAACAACAGCGAGAAGCGTCTGGCGAGGATTCTCCTGTTGATGGCGGAGTTCGGCAAGTCGGAGGAGCCGGACACGCTGATTCCGCATATCACGCAGGAGACTCTGGCTGAGATGGTCGGGACGACTCGATCCCGGGTGAGTTATTTTATGAACCGGTTTCGCAAGCTTGGGTTTATCGAATACAACGGCCGGATCCGAGTTCACAAGTCGCTGCTGAACATTGTTCTGCACGGCTAGGTTCTGCACGGCTAGGCGCAGTTATGCGATTTTGTCGTGTAAGGCTTTGAAAGCCTGCAACAGAACGCGGGGATTGTAGTGTCCTTTGTAAACGGGCGGTGCGGTGCGGGGGAGTCCAAGCAACGAGTACACCGCGGTTTGCGCGGAGCGGATAGAGTATTCGACTGTGAATACGACGTCGTCGGGCAGCTCGCAGAATTGTCCGACAAAGGCGAGGTTCTTTGAGCGATCGGGTACGACCTGGGGGCGGTCGCCTCTTCCTCGACGCAGAAACTGACTAGTGACGAACGGCATCATGCATGGATTGCACTTACAGGCTTCGAGAATCTTCGCGGCTTCGGTCTCGATGCGTAGGTGTCCCAGGATCTCTGTCATGATCTCGCGGCCGGTGCATGCGGACATGGGCTTCTTCACGAAGTCTCCCGGTTCGTCGACGAGGAGGCCGTAGCCCCAGAAGACTTCGACGCTCGCCGGTTGCCCGAGGAAGTGCGGCTGGTGCGGCAGGACGATCGAGGCTAACCAGCTGGACTCCGGAAAGGTGATGAGGCCACCTTCTCCTGGAACGTTGCCGGTGAGATCTCCAACGATCTGGAAGAAGGTGCGATCGTGGAGTGTGGTTGTGAAGGAGACCCACTTCGATTCGTGAATGTGGGTGGAGAAGTTTCCCGGATGGCCGAACTGCGAGTCATGCGATGCGATCTTCTCCCAGAGAGCCCAGGAGCCCCCGGAGGACTTATCTTTCAGGATTGGCGCGGTGTCCATAGAACCCAGACTGGAGCCCTCGGTCATGGATCCAAGCGTGACGATCACTTTATCTTTCTCGCCTGTCCTTATCTCTTCTTGGCGGCCGTCGTTGTGTTGGCACACGATGCGCTCCACGATATAGCCTTCGGCATCGTGGAAAAATTTGAGGTCGGTGACGCGGGTGTTGAGGACGAAGTTGACGCCTCGCTCTACAAGCCACTTCTGCAGCGGACGAACCATTGAGTCGTGTTGGTTGTAGACGGTTCGCATGATTCCGCTGAGCATACTGAACCCGGAGACCATATGGGTGAAGCGGAGCAGATACCGTTTGAATTCGACGGCGCTATGCCACGGTTGAAATGCAAAGGTGGAACACCACATGAACCAGAAGTCGGTTTCAAAGAACGAGAGGTCGAAGTGGTCCGCGATGCTGGTTCGCCCGAGAATCACCTCGGGCTGAAGGCCGAGGCGCTCGATACTCAAGATATGTTTTTCGCTGAGCCCAAACTTGGGTGCGTTGACTCGGTGACCACCGCGGAACAGGCGGGATTTGGAGGAGGTCTTCAGCATTTGATTCTGTTCGAAGATCTCCTGCGTGACCGTCTTGCTTTCGTCGAGAGCCGGGATGGACGCAAAGAGATCGAAGGTGCAAAGATATTTGCTCTCAAGCATGCGACCACCGCGCATGACGTAACCGCTTTCCGGGGTTCCTGCCGCGTCGAGGCTGCCGCCAATCACGTCGGATTCCTCGATGATGGTGATCCTGTTTCCTGGTATATTTCCGTCGCGAATAAGGAATGCGGCGGCGGCGAGTGAGGCTATCCCCCCTCCAATCAGGTACATTGCGGGTTCATGGTCTGGACGTAGGTCGAACATGGAGTTATCTCCTCGTGCTCCCCATAGTAAGCGAAAACTTTATGTGTCACTCGTGACGGGGATCTCGCACGCTTTCATCAAGGATATTCCTCCTAACAGGAGGGGAGGCTGTGACGAGTATCACAGCCGGTGCTTCACCGAGGCGACAGCTTTCGAACTTGGCGTGAAGGGTGGCACTGGCGACGCTGAAACTGTCGCAAAGATGGGACATCCAATTAATTGTTGGTCTCAGATCTGTCCGGTGCGCCCAGCCTGATTGTTCGCGGCTGATCTGGTGGTCCGCGCACATGCTGTCATCGTGTCATCGAATTCTCGAGGGCTCTCCCCATGGTTTTTTTCCGTCGTTCCGCACGGTGTGACACCATCAACTCTCCTGCCCGCAGAGCCATTGCGACCGCGCCCTGGTTGATGTTCGCATGGTGGCTTTGCGCCGGTCTGTCGAGCTTTGCCCAGACTGGAGAATCGGTATCGCTTAGCGATCCACCGGAGACTCGCTCGCCTGTAACTTTGAGCGCCGTGAACGATCCGAAGACGGGTAAGGGCGCTTTCTCATTCAATGGGGTGGAAGATCCCCCGGTGATCCGAGTGGCGCCCGGCGAGACTCTGAAGCTGACTTACGACAACAAGATGTCACCGAAGTCGAGCGAACAATGCGTCTATAGCCTCTGCATGAACATGACGAATCTCCACTTCCATGGTCTTCATGTTTCGCCGGACAGTCCGCAGGATGATGTGCTCACGATGATGGCGATGCCGGGCCAGTCGCTTCACTATGCGGTTGATGTGCCTGCGGATCAACCGCCTGGTCTGTACTGGTACCACACTCATCCGCACGGAGAGAGTTATCAACAGTCGCTGGACGGGATGTCGGGAGCGATCGTGATCGACGGAATCGAGCGGTATGCGCCGGAGGTGCGCGGCATGAGAGAGCGCGTTCTGATTCTTCGTGATGAGGTGCTGCATAAGGAAGATGCCGCTGAAACTTCGGCGCTGCTGAAGAGGCTGGACGTGCCGAGTGCTCGTTGCGGCTCGGCGAATGAGGCGCCTGAACGAATCTTCACCGTGAATGGAGGGATACGGCCGCAGATTCCTATCGCCCCCGGGGAACGGCAGTTCTGGCGAATCGTGAATGCTTCGCCTGATTTATATGCCGACCTGCAGGTCGATAGGGAGCAGATTGTCATTATTGCTCTCGACGGGATGCCTCTCTCCTATCACGATCCGAAGCGGCATTCGCAGTTGGCGGATCACATTCTGGTGCCGCCTGCGGGCCGAGTTGAGGCGATCGTGACCGGGCCGAAGACAGCGGGGACCGCTTCGCTGCGCACCCGCTGCTTTGATACTGGCGCTGATGGGGACCCGAATCCCGAGATGGCGATCGCTGACCTTGTCGATCAACCTCAATCGGCGCCGCGTCCAACTCGCCTGCCAGTCGGCAACGCAACGGGCAGTCTACAAGCCATTTTCGAGACAGATGTCCGAGGAGATGGAGCAGAGGCCGCCGCAGTTTGTGACCGTGTTCACGGAAGATGATCACGGGTTCTATATCAATGGGAAAAAATTTGGACCAGCAGATCCTCCTATGAGGACGGTAGATATTGGGAGCTATGAGCACTGGCGCGTCGTCAACAACACGAAGGAGGTGCATCCCTTCCATATTCACCAAGTGCACTTTCTCGCCTACGCGGAGAACAACGTCAACGTTGGGACGCCGTCGTGGTTGGATACAGTGAATGTTCCCGCGGAGGGATCGGTGGATTTGATTATGGACTTCACTGATCCGGTGATTCGCGGCACCTCGTTGTTTCATTGCCATCTGCTGAAGCATGAAGATAAGGGAATGATGGCAAAGATTCAGTTCAAGTAGGCTGTTCCGGGGGGCGGTTCCGGGGTGATCGGCGATTCCGTGTCCTGACGCGCCGGGGTGCGGAATATTGCCTTGAGTATGTATTATTTCCCGGCGAGGCAGAGCGGCCAATGTTGATTCCCACATCGGCTTCGGTTGTTCGGAAGCGCGTTCAAGTGCGCGGTATTGTGCAGGGTGTAGGGTTTCGTCCATTTGTCTACACGCTTGCAACCTCGCTTGGTCTGGCTGGATATGTGTTCAACTCATCGGCAGGCGTGACGATCGAAGTTGAGGGATTTGAAGACTTAGTCGAAAGATTTCTTGGAACATTGCGTTCCGACCCCCCACATCTCGCCGAGATAGCGGAAGTAACGGTCGGCGATCTGGAGCTCACGGGGGAGGCGAGTTTCGCCATTCTTCGGAGCCAAGATGTGGCGGGCGAATTTGCGCTCGTCTCTCCCGATAGCGGCACGTGCGACGATTGCTGGCGCGATTTCGGAGATCGATTGAACCGGCGCTATGGCTATCCTTTCACCAACTGTACAAATTGCGGTCCGCGCTACACGATTGTTGAGGACATACCGTACGATCGCGCGGCGACGACGATGTCGCAGTTCAAGATGTGCGGGGCCTGCGAGGCGGAATATAACGACCCTCGGGATCGACGCTTCCACGCTCAACCGAATGCGTGCGCTAACTGTGGCCCGTCGCTGGTCCTTGTGCCGCGTGGTGTTTCGGTGAATGAGGTGAATTTTGAAGGGGCTGAATCGTTGCCTGCGATTGGCGAGGCGAGGATGCTTCTTCGGGACGGGAAGATTCTTGCGGTGAAGGGGCTCGGGGGATTTCTGCTGGCCTGCGATGCGAGCAATGAAGCAGCGGTTGCTGAACTGCGTCGACGAAAACGCAGGCCAGATAAACCGTTTGCGCTGATGGCGCGAGATGTGAAGGCTGTCAGGACGCTGTGTGAGGTATCGGCAACGGACGAGAGTGCATTGCGCGATCTTCGAAGACCGATTGTGATTCTGCCGAGGCTGGCGGGTGCAGGGATAGCGAACGGTATTGCGCCCGGGAATAGCACCGTTGGGGTGATGCTGCCTTACACGCCGCTGCACTATCTTCTCTTCAGTGATTCGCCTGAGAGCGCGAGCGAGTTCCCTGCCCTGGTGATGACGAGCGGCAATCTGAGTGAGGAGCCGATCGTGGTTTCGAATGCGGAAGCGCTGACTAGGCTTGACGGTGTTGCAGATTGGTTTTTACTGCACAACCGGGACATCGCGACCCGAGTTGATGACTCGGTCGTTCGTACTTTTGAAGGTCGAGAGAGGGTTCTGAGGCGTTCTCGCGGGTTTGTGCCGCAGGCGATCGACCTGGAGATACCGATGGAAGAGGTTCTCGCGTTCGGCGGTGAACTCAAGAACACTTTCTGCCTGACGAAGGATCGGTATGCAATTCTCAGCCAGCATATTGGGGATATGGAGAACTACGAGACGATGCGGTTCTTCGAAGAGACGCTCGCGAACATGAAGCACATGTTTCGCGTTGCCCCCCGTGTGGCCGCGTATGATCTGCACCCGGGTTATATGAGTACAAAGATGGCGCTCGCCTCGAATATTGAACGGAAGATTGGGGTGCAGCATCATCATGCGCACATTTGCAGTTGCATGGCGGAGAACCATCTCCGCGACAAGGTAATCGGCGTGGCGTTCGATGGGACGGGGTTTGGGACAGACGGGCGAATTTGGGGCGGCGAGTTCCTCGTGGCGGATTTTGCGGGATTCGAGAGACGGGCGCACCTGCGCAACGTGCTTCTGCCGGGCGGCGACGCGGCGGTGCGGCAGCCGTGGCGGATGGCTTTGAGCCATTTGCGAGATACATTTGGAGAGCAGATGCCGGGGGATCTCGAGTCTTTGCGCGATATCCCTGAGAGGCAGGTTCAGCTTGTGGACACGATGATTTCACGGCGTCTGCACACAGTTGAAACATCTTCTGCGGGGCGGCTTTTTGATGCGGTTGCAGCGCTGGTGGGGATCGGATCGGAGGTGAGCTTCGAAGGGCAGGCGGCTATTTCCCTGGAGAGTATTACTGAAGCGGCTGTGGAGCGGCAGTATGACTTCTGTATAGAAGATGGGGAGTTGCAGGTGCTCGACTTCAGGCCGATGGTTACGGCGATCGTCGAAGATCTGCGTTCGGGGAAGTCTGCGGGGGAGATTTCCAGCTCCTTCCATAACACCCTGAGTGCAGCCATCGTTGAAGTTTGTAGTCGCATCAAAAAGAGTGATGGTCTGGACAAAGTCTGTCTGAGCGGAGGGACTTTCCAGAATTTCTACCTCCTGGATCGTACGGTGAGGAAGTTGCGAGCATGTGGATTTGGAGTATTCTTACACGCCAAGGTTCCTTGCAATGACGGCGGTATTTCGCTGGGACAGGCCGTCATCGCGAATGAAGTCGTGCGGCGAGGAGAATGACATGTGTCTGGCTATTCCGGGCAAGGTGTTGGAGTCGTTCGATCAGCGCGGGATGCGTATGGCGAAGGTTCAGTTCGGCGGCATTGTGCGCGAGGCCTGCCTGGAGTATGTGCCGGAGACGCAGGTGGGCGACTACGTTCTGGTCCATGTGGGATTTGCGATCAGCCGAGTGGATGAAGCAGAGGCGGAACGAACGTATCAGGCACTTCGTGATCTGGACCAACTGACTGAACTGGAATCGCCTGTGGTGGCTGAGATTGAGCCGGGAGGGGATCGACGATGAAATATCTCGACGAATACCGGGATGGCCCGATCGCGGCGAAGATTGTCGCGGAGATACGACATGTGCAGACGAAGCCCTGGGTGCTGATGGAGGTGTGTGGGGGACAGACGCATTCGATCGTGAAACATGGGATCGATCATCTTCTGCCGGAGGGGGTTGAGTTGGTGCATGGTCCGGGATGTCCGGTGTGCGTGACGCCGCTGGAGATGATCGATAAGGCGCACGCGATTGCGAAGCGTCCGGATGTGATCTTCTGCTCCTTCGGCGACATGCTGCGGGTGCCGGGCTCTGATGGGGATCTTTTCACTATCAAGTCACAGGGCGGCGATGTGAGGGTCGTTTACTCTCCGCTTGATTGTCTGAAGATTGCACGGAGCAATCCGGATAAGCAGGTGGTGTTTTTTGCGATTGGGTTTGAGACCACGGCGCCTGCGAACGCAATGCTGGTCTGGCGAGCGCGAGAAGAAGGAGTAAAGAACGTTTCAGTGCTGGTTTCACATGTACTGGTTCCGCCGGCGATGGCGTCCATTCTTGCGTCTCCACTGAATCGCGTGCAGGGATTTTTAGGCCCCGGACACGTATGCGCCGTGATGGGATACACGGAATACGAGCCTCTGAGTGAGCAATTCAAGGTGCCAATCGTGATAACGGGCTTTGAGCCTCTCGATATTCTGCATGGAACGTTGATGACGATTCGGCAGTTGGAGTTGGGAGAAGCAAAGGTTGAGAATCAGTATTCGCGCATATTGGATCGGAACGGAAATCTCCCTGCGCAAAAGCTGGTGGCAAGTGTGTTTGAGATTGGCGATCGAAAGTGGCGCGGCATCGGCACGATTCCGAACAGCGGATATCATCTGCGTCGCGAGTTCCGGGAACATGATGCGGAGCGGATCTTTGATGTGCACGAGATTGACACGCAAGAGCCGGAGGCGTGCATTAGCGGGCAGATACTGCGTGGCATCAAGAAGCCGCATGATTGTGCTGCTTTTGGCACACTCTGCACACCTCAGAAGCCGCTGGGGGCAACGATGGTTTCGGCCGAGGGTGCTTGTGCGGCTTATTACGCCTATGGACGACACCTGGAACAGCGCAATGAATCGTCGCAGCTTGTGAGTGCTGATTCTCTAAGAGGCGTCGCGTAGCCGCGATTTCGTGAAAGGGAAGGGCTGAAAGGGTAGGTCAGGGATGCGCAAGACAGGAACTGGCGAGGACACAGTGATTGCCGGGGATGTCGTGACTGGCGAATCGGAGGGTGATGTCTCAACCTTGTTTGGATCGTGTCCGCTTCCTTTGTTCGAACACAAGCAGATCGTGCTTGGCCACGGCAGTGGGGGCAAGCTAACTGCAGAGTTGATCGAGAAGGTGTTTTTGCCTGCCTTCAAGAATCCGGTGCTGGAGAAGCTGGATGATCAGGCTGTCGTGACGATCAACGGAGCGCGCCTGGCGTTTACTACTGACTCCTTTGTCGTGACGCCGATCTTCTTTCCCGGCGGGGACATTGGGCGACTTGCGGTCCACGGGACAGTGAACGACTTGGCGATGAGTGGTGCTCGACCGCTTTACCTTGCTGCGGCGTTCATTCTGGAGGAGGGACTGGCGGCGGATGATCTGAAGCGTGTGGTGGAGTCGATGCGTACCGCTGCGGAAGAGGCCGGCGTGCAGTTCGTAACCGGTGATACTAAGGTCGTGAATCGCGGCAAGGGCGATCAGATTTTCATCACGACGACAGGTATAGGGGTTATCGAAGATGGATTGAATATTTCAGCTGGGCGCGCACAGCCGGGCGACAAGATTATCCTGAGCGGGTACGTCGGCGATCATGGCATGGCCATCATGTCGCAACGAGAGGGTCTTGAGTTTGAAGGCGTGATTGAGAGTGACTGCGCGTCGTTGAATGGCCTTGTGGCGAGCATGCTGGAAACGCCTTCACCGGAGGGCGCGGGGGATTTTTTACATTGCCTGCGAGATCCCACGCGTGGGGGAGTCGCGACGACTCTGAACGAGATTGCGAAGCGCGCCGGCGTTGGGATGGTTGTACGCGAACAGTCGATACCTGTGCGCGACTCCGTGAAGGGCGCGTGCGAGGTGCTTGGACTCGACCCGCTCTATGTTGCGAACGAGGGGAAGTTGATTGCCATCGTCGCGCCGCAGAGAGCAGAAGATGTTCTTCGGCAGATGCGACGCCACAGACTTGGGCAGGATGCGGCGATCATCGGCGAGGTGGTCGTGGACCATCCGGGAATGGTGCTGATGAAGACAGAGATCGGTGGCACACGAGTACTCGATGTGATGTTTGGCGAGCAGTTGCCGCGTATCTGTTGATCGACAACCACATGGCGAAGTGTGCTCGGTGCGTTTGCCATTTACGTTCGCCGGGACACTTAGGATTCAACAGGTCGCCATCTTTTTTAATCAATCTTGATTCGATGAACAACTCAATCGAGCCTATAAACAACGGGATTTCAACTAAATAGCGCATTTGACATCAGGCGACGCAGGGCGTAATTTTTCTTTCGTTCGAAGTCGGTGTTCGGCTACGTTCCGAACAAATCGAGGTGTCAGCCTTGTCCTACTTCCGATATTCCGACTGCCAAAACAGCATTCTTTTTGTGTCTCGAACGCGCCGCCTGATGGCGGCGTTTTGTCTCGCGGCCTTATGAAATTGCGTCTGCACGGAGTTGTTGTTTCTTTTGCAGATGAAGGAGAAGCCCATGTCAGAGCAAGTGAGCAAGATCACCAAGCCGCCCGCCGTTTCGGACGTTCACATTCTGTGGATTACGGCTGGTTTGAGTTGTGACGGCGACAGCGTCTCTGTAACGGCAGCGGAGCAGCCCAGCATCGAAGATGTTTTGCTTGGCGCTATTCCCGGCCTGCCCAAGGTTCATCTGCATAATCCCGTGCTCGCGTACGAGAACGGCGATGAGTTTATGCGGTTTTTCTACGAGGCAGAGAAGGGACGGCTCGAGCCATTCGTCCTTGTCGTCGAAGGTTCGATTCCCAACGAGAACATCAAGGAAGAAGGCTACTGGGCGGCGATGGGCACAAACCCCGATACGGGACAGCCCATTACAACGTGCGAATGGATTGATCGTCTGGCGCCTAAGGCTACGGCTATTATCGGAGCCGGGACGTGTGCGACATACGGCGGTATCCACTCCATGGCGGGGAACCCTACGGGATGCATGGGGCTTGCGGATTACCTTGGCTGGGGCTGGCGCTCAAAGGCGGGACTGCCGATCATCAACGTGCCGGGGTGCCCGGTTCAGCCGGACAATTTCATGGAGACGGTGTTGTACCTGCTGTACCAGGTAGCAGGTCTTGCGCCGATGATTCCTCTGGATAAACAACTGCGGCCGACGTGGCTTTTTGGAAAGACCGTTCATGAAGGCTGCGACAGAGGCTCGTATTACGAACAGGGAGATTTTGCGAACGTGTACGGCTCGTCCAAGTGCCTGGTGAAACTGGGATGCTGGGGGCCGGTGGTCGACTGCAATGTGACCAAGCGAGGCTGGATGCGCGGTATCGGTGGATGCCCTAACGTTGGCGGCATCTGCATTGGGTGCACGATGCCGGGATTTCCAGATAAATTCATGCCTTTTATGGATGAGCCGCCTGGCGCGCGAATCTCTACGGCCACGATCGGGGTTTATGGGCGGTCGATTCGAGCGCTGCGAAGCATCACGAACGCGACCCTGAATAAAGAGCCCAAGTGGCGACATAACCGGCCGGAGCTGACCACTGGCTATCATCCAACAACCTACTGACGAAAGCACAACCGACGAAAGGAATATGCCATGGCCACGTTCGCGGAGACGATTCCCGAAGCTGAAAGGAAGAACCGAAATCTGGTTGAGATGAACTGGGATCCGATCACTCGGATTGTAGGGAGCCTGGGCATCTTCACAAAGATTGATTTCGAAAACCGCCAAGTGGCCGAGTGCTACAGCACCTCTTCCATTTTTCGTGGATACAGCATCTTCATGAAGGGCAAGGACCCGCGCGATGCCCACTTCATTACGAGCCGTATCTGCGGGATCTGCGGCGACAATCACGCTACCTGCGCGGTGTACGCGCAGAACATGGCCTTCGGCGTGAAACCGCCTGCGCTTGCAGAGTGGATCATCAACCTCGGCGAAGCGGCCGAGTATATGTTCGACCACAATATTTTTCAGGACAATCTCGTCGGCGTGGACTTCTGCGAGCAGATGGTGAAGGAGACGAATCCCGGTGTCTGGGACAAGGCACAAGGAACGGCGTCTCCCAATGCAGACAAGCATGGGTATCGCACGATCGCGGACATTATGACTGCGCTCAATCCGTTCACGGGATCGTTCTATCGTGAGACGCTGGCCATGAGCCGCATGACTCGTGAGATGTTCTGCCTGATGGAGGGGCGGCACGTGCATCCGTCAACGCTCTATCCGGGTGGGGTCGGGACGGTGCCAACAATCCAGCTCTTCACCGACTATCTGGTTCGCTTGATGAAGTACGTGGAATTTATGAAGAAGGTTGTGCCTTTGCACGATGACTTATTCAACTTTTTCTACGAGGCGCTTCCTGGTTATGAAAAGGTTGGGCAGCGCCGGGTTCTATTGGGCTGCTGGGGTTCGTACAACGACCCTGACTCCTGCGATTACAGTTACAGTGACATGGCTGAGTGGGGACGCAAGATGTTTGTCACACCGGGCGTGGTGGTGGACGGCAAGCTGGTGACGAACAGCCTCGTTGATATCAACTTGAACATTCGCATTCTGCTGGGCAGTTCGTACTACGACGATTGGCAGAATTCCGAACTCTTCGTCGCGAAAGACCCTCTGGGTAATCCGGTTGACAAGCGGCATCCGTGGAACCAAACGACGCTTCCGCGTCCACAGAAGAGGGACTTTGCCGGTAACTATACGTGGGTGATGTCTCCGCGCTGGTATGACAAGCGGACGGGAGAATATCTTGCGCTCGATACGGGAGGTGGTCCCATCGCTCGGCTCTGGTCGACGGCTCTATCGGGCCTGGTGGACATCGGATATGTACAAGCGACCGGCCATAGCGTGAAGATCAATCTGCCTAAGACAGCTATGCTTCCCGAGGCAGAGTTCGAGTGGAAGATTCCGCAGTGGAGTAACGCGATCGAGCGTGATCGTGCGCGCACTTATTTCCAGGCCTATGCGGCGGCGACGGCGTTGCACTTTGTCGAGAAGGCGCTGGCGGAGTTGCACGCTGGCCGCACGTCAACGTGGACGGACTTCAAAGTTCCGGAAGAGGCGATAGGCTGCGGCTTTCATGAAGCTGTCCGCGGCGTGTTATCGCATCATGTTGTCATCAGGGGCGGCAAGATCGCCAACTATCACCCGTATCCGCCAACCCCATGGAATGCGAACCCGCGCGATATCTATGGAACGCCGGGGCCATACGAAGATGCAGTGCAGAACACGCCGATCTTTGAAGAGAACGGACCGGACAAGTTCAAGGGGATCGATATTATGCGGACGGTTCGGAGCTTCGATCCGTGCCTGCCATGCGGCGTTCACATGTACCTGGGTGACGGAAAGGTTCTTGAGACTCGGCATTCACCGATGTTCGGGGCGGCGGGGGAGCGTTGATGTCCGCCAGTTTGCAACCTGTCGTTATCGAATCGATCGCGAAGCCTGAGCCGGGAAAGTTCCGTCTGCAGACGGAGCGGATTGAAAAGCTGGCTGCCAAGCTTGAGGCTGCCGGCGACCCGGAGATTCGTGCCGCAGCGCTTGATCTTGTGCAGTCTGTCGTGGAGCTTCACGGTGTTGCTTTGCAGCATCTGATCGATGCGATCGCGGAAGCACCGCATGGTGAAGAGGCGCTAGAGGGAGCGCTTGGGGACGATCTCGTCGCCAGCATGCTCCTTCTGCATGGATTGCATCCCGACGACATTGAGACTCGAGTGCAGCGTGGAATCGAGAAGGTGCGGCCCTATCTGAAGTCACACGGCGGCGACGTGGAACTGGCAAGCGTACGGGACGGGATTGTTCGGCTTGTGCTGCACGGCAGTTGCGGAAGCTGCCCGTCCTCCTCGCTCACGCTGAAGAGCGCCGTTGAAGATGCGTTGTTCGAAGCCGCGCCGGACATTGTTGAGATCGTCGCGGAGAATGCTGACTCGAGCCACCCCACAAGTTCGAACCTCGTTGTACTGAAGTAAGCTTCGCGCCGCAAGGAGAATTCAGATGCCACCAACACCGATCCGCAGCACAGGAACCCGCCAAGGGGAAGGCCGACCAAATCCCCCAGTAGTGGACCCTACACGGAAGGCAAGCGATGCGAGCGGAGTGAGTACGGAGGACCGTGCGCCCATCGATCCCCGTATGCCGCATCTTCCACCCGCCTGATCTTTTTTGTGAAAGAGATTGACCATGAGCGAAGTCACCCAAAACATGGAGGAACGCGAGAGCGCTGCTTCCTTCCTGAAGCAGTTCGCCAGACGACGCTCCGCGGCGGAACGGTGCGAGCTTTGCAGCGCGGAGATCTCGCCGGTTCATCAACATCTTCTCGACCCGAAGAATCGTCAGATTTTATGTTCTTGTGACGGTTGTACCTTACTCTTCTGCGGTCAGGCCGGGGCGCACTACCTGCGGATTCCACGACGCATTCGCGCGCTCACCGACTTCCAGATGGCAGATCTTCAGTGGGAAGGGTTGATGATTCCTATCAACCTCGCGTTCTTCTATTTCGATAGCGCTGCCAACAAGATGATGGCGATGTATCCCAGTCCCGCGGGCGCGATCGAATCTCTGCTCAGTCTCGAATCATGGAACGAGATAGCCGCTGAGCATCCTGAGTTGCAAACTTTAGAGCCGGACGTCGAGACTCTTCTGGTTAATCGCGTGGGTGCGACGCCGCAGTATTACATCGTGCCGATTGACGAATGTTTTCGCCTGGTTGGCTTGATTCGCATGCACTGGCGCGGCCTTTCGGGAGGAACTGAAGTCTGGAAAGAGATCAACCAATTCTTTGAAGAACTCAAATCGCGAAGTACTGATGTCAGGGAGACGGCCCGTGCCTGAACTGCATTTTTCCATCGAAGGCGCGGAAGCGGTGGACAACGCCGCTATGCCGATGATCGCCCTGAAGCTGCGCGTTACCAACCTTCCTGCTACCGAGGAGATCCATACTCTTATGCTGCGGTGTCAGGTGCAGATTGAGCCCGCGCGCCGCGCGTATGTCGCTGAGGAACGGGAGAAACTGCTCGATCTTTTTGGAGAACCTGAGCGTTGGAGCCGAACCGTGCGCCCGCTTCTTTGGATGAATACAAGCGTTGCGGTGCCCGCGTTCAGTAACAATGCACTCGTCGATTTGCAGCTTCCCTGCTCTTTCGACTTCAATGTTGCCGCTACGAAGTATTTTCACGCTTTAGGCTCGGGCGAGATTCCGTTGTGCGTGATGTTCAGCGGTACCGCGTTTTATAAGGGCCGGGATGCTGCACTTCAGGTTGCGCAGGTGCCGTGGGATCGTGAGGCCAACTTCCGCCTTCCCGTGTCCGTGTGGAAGAAGATGATGGATGCTTATTTCCCAAACACGGCGTGGCTTTGCCTCCATCGCGAAGCCTTTAATCGATTGTATGAATACAAGGTGCGGCATGGGATTCCCACGTGGGAGCAGGCGATCGAACGAGCACTGGCGGCTGAAGATAAGGCGGGGGTAGTGGTATGAACTTCGCTGAAGTGGAGGAGGTTGCCGCCGCGATTCTGTACGAGGGCTATATTCTCTATCCCTACCGAAAGACTGCGATCAAGAATCGCCAGCGCTGGAACTTTGGAACGCTGTATCCGCGGGTTTATGCGGAAGCTCAAATGCCAGAAGAGCCCTTTCGCTTTGTTGCGGAGTGTCTCATTGAGGGAGGTACGGAGGAGCTGACATTGGATCTGAAGATTCAATTTCTGCAACTTCTGCGTCAGCCGAGCCAGGCGGCGTCAGAGATTGCAGACCGGATACCTAGACTCTGCGATCCTTCGCTGGAGTGGGAGGAGGCGATTGAACGCACGGCGGAGTGTAAGGCCATTCGTCTGGACAAACTCGCTGGTCGGACTTTGGCGTTTCGGCTGCAATTGGAAGCTTCGACGTCGTCGGATGACCAAGAGATCCAGAAAGCACCAGAGGTCGAGGCGATTTTGACGCTTGCGCTCGAGGTGCTCTCGACGGGAGTTCGCAAGATTCGCCTTGAACTGTTGAACGCAACTCCGCTTTCGAGCGGCGCGAGGGCGAAACGCGAAGAGGCGCTTCCACTTTCGTTCGTGTCGGCGCACGCACTGCTCGGCCTTCATGGAGGCGAGTTCGTTTCGCTGCTCGAGCCTGGGGAGCGCTACGCTGAGGGAGTGAAGGAGTGCAGAAATGTCGGCGTATTTCCTGTACTGGCAGGCGTGGAGGCCGATCGGACGATGATGCTTTGCTCGCCGATCATCCTCTACGACTATCCCAAGATTGCACCAGAGAGTGAAGGCGATTTCTTCGACGGCACCGAAATGGACGAGATGCTCACTCTGCGCGTGCTGACTCTAACGGATGCGGAGAAACAGGAGATGCGAGATGGCGATCCACGAGCGCGGCGGATCCTGGAACGCACCGAGTCGCTGACAGCGGAGACGATGATGAAGACGCACGGCACCATCCGCTCGATGCGCGAGATTCGGAGGGACGTGTGATCGGCGGAGAGTGGAATCCGTTTGAAGAGACAAAGCACGCGCCGGAGAGTGTGCGCGTCTTCGGCGTCGATGTTCGGGTCGGTGATCGTGTCCGTCTGTGGCCACAAAAGACCGCGGACATTATGGATATGGCGCTAAAGGGCAAGGTCGGGATCATTGAAGCGATCGAACAGGATTTTGAGGACCAGATACAGTTTGCGGTCGTGCTGGATGATGATCCTGGCCGCGAGTTCGGCATGATGCGTCAGCCGGGGCACCGCTTTTTCTTCTCGCCTGAAGAGGTGGAGCCGGTTTGTGAGGGAGGCGAAGGATGAGCGCTTCTGTGCTGGTGGCAGGCATAGGCAATATCTTCCTCGGAGATGATGCGTTTGGTGTCGAGGTTGCCCGCGCCCTCGCGACGCGTTCGCTGCCTGATGCGGTGTCTGTGAAAGATTTTGGCATTCGAGGGTTTGACCTTGCTTATGCGCTGCTCGACCCGTGGGACACGGTGATCCTTGTCGATGCTCTGCCGCGCGGCGGCGCTCCGGGCACACTCTACACGTTGGAGCCTGATCTTTCCAAGATAGGAGAGCCCGCATCGCCCGACATGGCGATGAATCCCCACGGTATGGATCCAGTGCGCGTTCTCCACCTCGCCGCTTCGATGGGAACGATTGCAGCACACGTGCTCATCGTTGGCTGCGAGCCGAATGACTTTGGCGACGAGTTGGAAGGACGTATGGGACTGTCGCCGATAGTACAGGCGGCAGTCCATGAAGCGTGCAACATGGTTGAGGAGCTAGTTGGACAGGCTATTGCAGTTAAGAGACTCTGTTCTGTTTGAAGAACGTATTAACGAGGTGAGTTATGTCGAAACTACTGCTGGGAATCGTTGGTTTATTGGCAATCGCGGTTGCAATCTCCGTGGCGCCTGACATTCGTCGCTACATCAGAATCAGTTCCATGTAGCGAACGGCTCATTCGCTAATGTCGGCGTTCTCCGTTCGGTCTTTCGAAGGACTATGCATGCATGAACTATCGATAGCGATCAGCATGATTGAGCAAGTCATTGAGGAATCTGAGAGTCGTGGCGGCCTTGATGTGGAGGTCGTGCATCTGAAGCTCGGTGTCTTTGCGGGCGTGGACAAGGAGGCTCTCCTGTTCAGCTACGAGCTTGCTTGTGAGGGAACGCGGCTGGAGGGTTCACGCCTCTTGATCGAAACCGTTCCTCTGGTTATCTACTGTCCGAGTTGCAAAAAGGAGCGCACACCATTGTCGGTCTATCAACTTTGCTGTCCGGACTGCCTTGTTCCTGCGGAAGGCATTGTTACGGGGCGGGAGATTGAAGTTGCATCGCTGGAGGTCGCGGCATGACCACGCGCATGGTTGAGGTGCGCGCCAAGGTACTCAAGCAGAATGACTTGCTCGCGCACGCGCTGCGGGAGGAGTTTCGGAGCAAAGGTATCTGTGTGGTTGGCCTGGTCTCAAGTCCCGGCTCTGGGAAGACTGCGTTCCTCGAAAAACTCCTGGGAGCGCTCGCGCGGGGGCATCGCGTTGCGGCTCTTGTCGGTGATCTAGCGACCGAGAACGACGCAGCTCGCCTGCAGCGAGCTACTCCGAATGTGAAGCAGATAACCACCGGCACCATTTGTCATCTGGATGCACAGATGGTTAAGAACGCTTTGGACTCGTGGGATGTAGGTGAGATCGACTTTCTCTTTATCGAGAATGTCGGGAATCTGGTCTGCCCATCAAGTTACGACCTTGGCGAAGAGGTTCGTTTTGTTTTGCTCTCGGCCACCGAGGGGGAGGACAAGCCGCTAAAGTACCCTACTATCTTCAACAGCTCCGATGTCGCCGTCATCACCAAAATGGACCTTGCTGAGGCCGCGGAGTTCGACCTGGCGTCGGCTCGCTGCAACATTGAAGGCGTGCGTCCCGGCATGCAGATCTTTGAAGTTTCATCGAAGACCGGGCTGGGAATGGATCGTGTCGTGGAGTTTCTCTGCGCGCAACTCGCGCGCTCACGTGAGGCGGCCGGCGTCGTTCGATAAAGAGGATGCATCAAAACAACAGTTTGCTCCAATACCCGTTTAGGATTGATGCATGCTAAGGACGATACAGGCACTGTTCAACGATGTAGGCGGCCACACTCGAAAGAAGATCCGTGGAATCTATGCCGTGCTGCTTGTCTTCAATCTTTCGGCATGGATGTGGGCCTTCGTTGCTTTTCGTCACTATCCCGCGTTGATCGGCACTGCTTTTCTCGCATACAGTCTCGGACTTCGACATGCTGTGGATGCTGATCATATCGCGGCGATCGATAATGTAACCAGGAAGCTGATGCAGGAAGGCAAGCGTCCGGTGGCGGTCGGGTTGATGTTCTCGCTCGGTCACTCGACTATTGTTGTGCTGGGCTCTGCGGTTCTTGCTGCTACGACGCTTTCACTTCAACATCGCATGGATGCGGTGAGGCATATTGGCGGATTCGTGGGCACGTTGGTGTCCACGTTGTTTCTGTTCGGAATTGCGATCGTGAATATGGTTGTGCTTCGGTCGGTCTATCTCGCTTTCCGCCGGGTTCGCCGGGGCGAGCGCTATGTGGAAGAGGACTTTGACCTTCTGCTTGGCAGTCGCGGCTTTCTCTCTCGACTCTTTCGTCCCATGTTCGCGATGATTCGCCGAAGCTGGCACATGTATCCGCTCGGCCTGTTGTTCGGGCTTGGTTTCGACACTGCGACCGAGATTGGCGTTCTGGGCATCTCGGCCGCTGAGGCATCAAAAGGATTGTCTCTTTGGTCGATCCTTGTGTTCCCGATGCTCTTTGCCGCGGGAATGTCTCTGATCGATACGACGGATAACATTTTGATGCTTGGCGCGTACGGGTGGGCCTTCGTCAAGCCGATACGGAAGCTCTACTACAACATGACGATCACCCTGGTTTCAGTCATCGTTGCCCTGGTAGTGGGGGGGATTGAAGCGCTCGGCCTGCTCGCCGGACAGTTCCATCGGCAGGGAATGTTTTGGAGCGTGGTCGGAAAGCTTAACGAGAACTTTGGGACGCTGGGCTATTTGATTGTCGCGCTCTTCGTCCTTTGCTGGTGCGTCTCCATTGGGATATACAGATGGCGGCGATTCGATGATCTCGAATTGGAGGTCTGAAGGCCCAATCTCGGTCGTCCCATCCCCAGGCGGATTCAGACAATGCAGCGGATCGAATAGAAGGGATCACGACATGGACGAGTCACGGCGATTCCAAGGATGACTGGCCCAATTTCTAGATTATCGATAAGCCGAAGCTGATCCATCTCCCCTTTCTTCCCTCCAGCCGATGACGATGGCGCGAGGTTCTCTATTGATATTATGGAGATACGCCACAAGAGTTCCGTCAGTAAACGTTCTTCCAAAGTGCGCATTCTTCCCGTGTTAAGGGGCTCTACGGTTGAGACACGCGCTGGAACAATTCGCTTGACCAACTTTGAGACAATCGTTTAGCTTTGTACGCGATCCGCGAGAGCTAGATATTCGGCAGCGACGACAGATCGGTGACTCTGCCTTCCTGAGCCCGGTAAATCACACTCTGCCAACAGGTGTTTGCGGCCGCTTATCAATACAAGTTTCAATTGTAATTTCGCAACAGGTTTTTACGCACTTTAGATTCGATGTCCGCACTAATTATTAGGGCGAGAAAGTTCGAACTTAGAACAGAATAATTTTTTTGGAGAAGCCAATGACTAGAAATCTTAAGAACCATCTCGGGCTGCGGCCCTGGTTGTTTGTAGTGGCGTTGTTGATCGGATGTGTTTCGTCTTCCCATGCGCAGCAGATTACAGGCTCCATCACCGGGTCGGTGAAAGACGACACAGGCGCGCTCGTACCGAATGCCGATGTCAAGGCGACGAATGTTGCAACCGGGTTTACCCGGGAGGCCAAGACCGATAGTGAAGGCACCTACAACATCCAGTATCTTCCTGTCGGCGGATACACGGTGACTGTTGAGTCGCCGGGGTTCAAGAAGTTTGTGCAACAGAATATGGTGATTACAGTCGACCAGACACAGGCGCTGAATGTGACGCTGGCGGTCGGCGCTGAGAATCAGACGGTGGAAGTCAGCACCGCTCCGCCCGCGATTAACACGGCTACCTCTGAAATTGGCCGAACTATCTCACCCCAGGAGATGAATAACTTTCCCTTGACGACTCGTAACGCGTATGCGGCTCTGTCGACGGTACCCGGCGTGCAATCCAATAGTCAGAGCAACAGCCAGAACACCCCAAATTTTGTCATTGGCGTTCCCTCCACGCAGGTCATCATCAATGGCGGCCTCGACGGCGGTGTTCCGATGGTGAGCTTTTACCTTGATGGCGGCATCAACATGACCGGATTGCGTAACTATGGCAATCCGTTGCCGAATCCTGACGCATTGGAAGAGTTCCGGGTAGAGACCAGCAACTTCGCTGCCCAGTATGGCCGTATGTCGGGTGGCGTCGTGACCGCCGTCACGCGCTCAGGAACGAATAAGTTTCATGGCTCGGTATTTGAGTTCTTCCGCGACACGAATATGAACGCGAATTCGTGGGGCGCGCTGCCTACTGCTAAGACGCCGTTTCACCGAAACAATTTTGGCGGCACAGTGGGTGGTCCAATCGTGAAGGACAAGGCCTTCTTCTTCTTCAGCTATGGTGGTCTGCGGCAAACCGTCGGGCAGTTTCTCTCCGGTGGAGTCGTGCCGACGACGCTTGAGCGCGAGGGCGACTTTACTCAATCCTATACCTACAACGCGACCACAGGGGTTAAGACACCAATCATCCCCAACATGCCCGGCACCAAGACTCCGTGGGTGGGTACAAACAGCTCCGTCAACTGCCAGGTTGCGAAACAACAATGCATCCCGCTGACCGCGCTGGACCCGACAGCGGCGAACCTGCTGAAGACGTATGTCCCTTTGCCAAATGCACCGACTATCTCCTCACCAGGCGGCTATGTAGGAAACTTTAGCAGCCCGACGGACCAGAACGAGTATCTGGGCAAATACGATCAGGTTCTCGGCGTCAAAGATCACATATCGGTGAGCTACTTCTACCTTCGTACAACTCAAGGCGGATACGGCGGCGGCAACATTCCTTATTCGATCAACAATTCGTTTGCAACACAGCAGAACGCGAACGTCAGCGACATTCACACCTTTGGCGCGACAACGGCAAATCAGGTCTGGTTGACGTTCACCCGGGTTGCCGGAGGCCGTGTAAACACCCCGGCGGTCTCGCTTGGGGATCTGGGATCGAGCTTTACGATCCAGGGGCCGAAGGGTCTTCCACAGCTGGCTGTTTCGAACTACTTCAACGCCGGCGGTGCCCTGGCCGGACCGGTAAGCGACACCAATTTCTACGGTCTGCGTGACGTTGTCAGCATGACCAAGGGCCGACACACTCTTAACTTTGGAGCCGAACTCTCTCTCGAAAAAGATGAGATTGTCGGTAATCTGTATAACTTCGGAATCTTCAACTTCCAAACATCAGGTCCGACGACCACGGGGAATTCGGCGGCTGACATCATCACCGGCCAGGTCGCCAGCATGGAGCAGGACAACCCTTACCATGGGTTGTTGAATACCTGGTATTACGCATTCTTTGCGCAGGACAATTATCGAATTACACCGAGATTTACGGCGAATCTCGGTCTAAGGTATGACATCGAGCAGGCTCCCGTGGAGTCTCAGAACCTGACCGCCGCGTTTGTCCCGGGCCGGCAATCGACCATTGTTCCGAGCGCACCGCTCGGGGTTCTCTTTCCTGGTGACACCGGCATTCCTCGCGGCGTCGCACAGACGCCGAAGACGCACTTCTCGCCGCGCGTGGGCATGGCGTGGGATCCATTTGGCGACGGGAAGACTGCGGTCCGCGCAGCCGCGGGCATTTTTTATGGCAGCGTCTCCGGTAACGAATGGAACCAGCCGGCGAATGCACAACCGTTTGCCATCCGTCAGACGTTCAATTCCATTACCTCTCTCTCCAATGTCTATGGGAATAAGGCATCCTTTCCCAACGGGGATCCCTTTCCCTACGTCTATAGCCCCACAAGCCCGCGCTTTCTTCCCGGAGCAGCTGTAGAAGCGATCGATCCACACTATAAGTGGCCCGCGTCCTACCAGTTCAATGTTGCCGTCGAGCAGCAACTGCCCGACAGGATTGTCCTGCAGACCGCGTATGTCGGCAATCTGATACGTCATGTTCCGACTGCACCGGACGCAAACAATCCAGTGTATGCTCCGGGCGCCAGCACTACGCAGACGAGCATCAACGCACGCCGCCCATATTTCGGTGCGAATAATCCTAATGGCGCTACGCTTGGCCAGGTGATTCTCATCGAATCGGGCCAGACCGCGAACTTCCACTCTTTGCAGGTTTCAGTTCATAGACCGTTGGGGAACAATTTCCTGGTCAATGGGTTCTTTGTGTGGAGTCACTCGATCTGGAGTTCGAATGCAAGCGCAATCGGTCTGGCTCCTACTGCACAGAACTATACTTATCTCAACGAGGAGCGGGGCCCATCGGATCAGGACCGCCGGAACATGGTGGGCATCAATGGTGTCTGGAATCTAAATTATTACAAAGGTTCGAGCCGATTCCTCGGCGTATTGTTTAACGGCTATTCGATCTCGACCATTGCCAGCTTCAACAGCGGTGCGCCATTCACGGTTACGACGGGCTCAGACAAGAACCTTGACGGCTACAACAACGACCGGCCCAACCTGGTACCGGGTGTAAACCCGTTCCTCAGTGTTCACAGGTCCCGCTTCACAGCTGCGCAGGCGTGGTTCAACACCGCTGCCTTCGTCGCAAACTGCCCCACAGGCACTACCGGCTGCACGACTACGGGGATTGGTCCCGGCGGGGCCGACGGCAACACGCCGCGCGACTACATGCGAGCGCCGGGTTACAGGGACGTCGATCTCGGGGTCTCTCGCGACTTCAAGTTTGAACGCGGGATTGGCCTGACGTTCCGCGCTGATGCGACCAATGCGTTCAACATGGTCAGTCTCAACGCACCGGGGTCGAGCGGAACGCCTACAACCATAGGCGGAGCTCCTACGTCAGGGACGTTTGGCAAGATCACGGGAGCAGCCAGTCCGCGTCTGATCCAGGTAGGTGCGCGAATCAGCTTCTAGGAGACGGGCACGGCACCGTTTTTTTGAGGGTGGATTCATAGGTAAGTGAGATTTACGGGCGTGGGCCAATGGAATCTGGCCCACGCCCGTAGTCGTTATGCCCATGGTTCGACATGCTTGCCAAGCTGGCTTGAGCCGCCGTTGCCTATCGACCGGCAGCGGATTGTTGGGCATCGGGTTGTTTTCGGAAAACGTTCTCTTGACCGGCTTCACTGCAAGGAATAGAAAAGGGTGTCAGGATTTCGAGAGGTGAATTGCTGTGAAACGTGGCCTATCGAGACGCAGGTTTATCGCTTCCGCCGCAGTGTCGGTTATTCCGTCCGCTCTAGCGATCGCACAACGCAGAGGCACAGGTTTTGTGTCGATACTTGCAGGCGGGTCGCAGCCGGCGACGATCCAAAACCAGCCTTCGAAGGCTGATTGGCAGGACGCTGGCGTGATCGACTTGTCTAAATCCCCTTACGCGAAGCTGAAGCCTGTGCCGGTGAGGGCAGTTGTAATTCAGGATGGGTTCTGGTCGCAACGACGCAAGACGAACCTGACGGCGAGCATTCCCAGCATGCACGATGAGTTGCTGGAACACGGGCGGATGGATAACTTCCTGCGACTAAAAGGCAAATCGACAGAGCCACAGAAGGGACCGGTGTATTCGGACTCCGATATCTACAAGTGGACCGAGGCGGTTGGATTTCAGTTGCAGACGGGCGATCAACCGGAACTGCGGAAGAAAACTGACGCAATGATTCGCGATGTTGTGGCGATCCAGGAGCCCAGCGGTTATCTGAATACCTACTACAACGATGACAGGAAGCCGTTGCGCATGCAGTATGACACGCAAACGACCGGTCACGAGTTGTATTGCGTTGGCCATATGCTGCAAGGCGCGATCGCATACTACCGGGCGACGGGAGACCGGACGCTGCTCGATGCGGGAATCCGCTTTGTGGATGACTTTTTGATTCCGAACTATGGGCCGAATGCGAATCAAAAGGCGATTGTGTCGGGACACCCCGAGATCGAGATGGCTCTGATTGAGCTGTCTCGCACGACCGGCGATCGCAGATACATTGACCTCGCCGGTTATATTCTCCATGGGGATCAGAGAGTTCCGCTTAGACCGCAGCAGATTGTTTACATGTACTGCGGGATTCCGTTTACGTCACGGACAAAGCTGGAGGGTCATGCCGTTCGGGCGATGTATGCGTGCTGTGGTGCAACGGACTACTACCTGGAGACCGGCGATCCGACCTACTGGAAGACGCTGAATGTGCTCTGGAATGACCTGACCGCGCATCAGCTTTATGTAAATGGCGGCGTGGGTGCGCGTGCGGCAGGCGAGGCCTTTGGCGATCCGTACGAACTGCCAAATGCACAGGCTTACGGAGAGAGCTGTGCCGCGATCGGCAACATGATGTGGAACTGGCGCATGTTGGCCGCATCCGGTGATGCGAAGTTTACGGACGTTATCGAACGGGCGCTCTACAACGGCATCAACTCGGGAATGTCGCTTGATGGCAAGACGTATTGCTACCGCAACCCGCTTGCGTTTGATCCAGAGGGCGAGTCGCGAGATCGCCATCTGGTCGAAGGAAAAATTCGAAATGCGTGGTATGACACGACGTGCTGTCCGCCAAACCTGGAGAGGACATTTGCGTCACTGCCGGGGTACTTCTACAGCACTAGCGCCGATGGGGTTTACGTCCATCTGTACGACAACTCTGAGATGAACTGGCATCTACATGACCGAACAGCATTGAAAGTTGAGCAGAAGACGAACTATCCCTGGAGCGGCGATGTGAGGTTGACGGTGAGCCCAGCGACGCCGAGTGAATTCGTGATGTACGTTCGGATTCCGGGATGGTCGACGAAGAGCAGCGTCAAGGTGAACGGCAAGGAGTTTGCGAATGCAAAGGCTGGCGAATACCTGGCGATTCGCAGGCGGTGGTCTGAAAACGACACAATCGATTTGAACTTCGATATGACGACTCACTTGCTGAAGGCAAACCCTGCCGTCACAGAGGATCGTGGGCGTGTTGCATTTCAGCGCGGACCGATTGTGTTCTGCATGGAGCATCTAGACCAGCCGGACCACAGTTTGGGAACCAACATGGCGGACTATACCGTTGAGACGAAGGGGGAGACCGCGGCGCACTTTGAGCCGACTCTGCTCGATGGAGTGGTGGTGTTGAGTCATCCGGCGAAGATCAGCAAATCCGCCACTGAAACACCTCTTTATTTCCCTGCTTCAACTCCGAAGCCACCTGAGAGTCCTACGACGATACGGCTGATTCCCTACTACGCGTGGGCCAATCGGGAGTCTTCCTCGATGCAGGTTTGGATTCCGTATAAGGATGCATAAGGACGAGGGAAGTGATTGGAGAGCGACAGACCATGTTCAAGGCTCTGTTCGGAGCTGGGTGATGAAGTTCTGGAGTTCATCGAAACGCGCGATGGCGTTCCGGACATACTCCCCGTAGCGCGGGTGGGTGAGCAAGGATTGGTCGATCAGAGCTTCTGGCTGAATAGTGTCGAAGTCTGTCTTATGGACCGCCGACTGGGCCATCGCGTCTATGCCGTCAGCCAGGGTGGATCGCAGTTTTGTCAGCGCGGGCTCGGTGAGGAAGTCTCGGTCCTCCTCCCTGTGCAGGACGGCATACCCGTTCCAGAAGAAGGCGACGGCGGTGAGCGCGGCGCGGAGAATGGTGTCGCCTGCGCGTTGGTGTTGGGTGCGGTCGACGCCGAATTCGTACTCGATGGTGTCGTTCATCGTGCGGATGTTGGCGACGGTCTTGCCAACCAGATCGCGGAAGCTGTCAGCCGGTCGGAAGAATTCGGCAGGCGTATGGGCGGCCAGGGACTGGCGGAGGAGCGCGGCGAGGCCGCGAAGGATGGTGGCAAGGGAGCTGCGCATGGCTGTCACGTTACGGACTGGCCAGAGTTGGTCGAAGACAAAGGCCATGATCACCAGCGCCAGTAGAATGCCGACGAGGCGGTCGCGGGGAGGTGCGAGCTGCGTAGGAGCGGAAAAGCCCGCGAAGACCACCAAGTCAAAGGAAAAGGCGGTCTGCACCCCAACGAAGTTGAACTGGCGTCCGCCGACCATCCAGGCGGAGAAGAAGGTAACTGCGGCGGTCAGTAGGACCAGCGAAGTGATCGAGTCCATGTGGGGGAAGAGAAAGACGGTCGCGCCAAGGGCGAAGATGAGGCCCCCGATTACGGAGCCGGCAAGGCGGAAGATAAGGCGCTGCTTGATGGCCCCACTGGTGCCGAGCCCGGTGATGAACACGGTGATGATGGACGTGGAGATGCCGGGCCACCCGACGGCCAGAGAGATGATGTAACAGAGCGTGCCGCAGAGGCTCATCTTTAGGGCGAAGGCGATGGTCTGAGGCTGCCGGAGGGCTCCCGGAATCAGGATAGGAACCTTGCTCGAGGGAAGGGCGATGAGCTTCTTGCTGGCGGCCGCGTCGTCTTGCACTGGCATGGAGATGATGTCGTGCAGCACCAGGTCGACGCGATCGAGGAGCGTGGGGTCTGGCCCCACGGGGTGTTCTCCCGCCAACTGCTGCCGCAAGTCTGGTGGAATAGTGCCGATTGCCAGGTAGTGGCAGAGGTTCGCGATGTGAGCGCAGCGCTGGCGAAGAGCGGGGTCGGAGAGAGTGGGGTATTGGAAACCGAAGCCAGCCGAAACATCCAGGAGCTGCGCCTGCATAGTAATCCGGACGCGCGCACCGATGGGGAGCACGCCGGGGTCGAGGTTGCGCTCGACGATGATGTTATAGAGCCGCTGCATGCCATACTGGCCCGCGGCGGCGAGACGCGCGACGCGTATGACGGCCGGGGAGATCTGCGCGGCATCCGCTCCCTGTGCGTACAGCGAAAACATGGTTTCGATCGCCTGGTAGCGCGTGATGCGCTCCTTCTGGAGTTCCTCGGCGGCATTGCGGCGGCCAAAGACGTATTCGACAACGACGACAGAGCCTACAGCCAGCGAGATAGTGCCGAGCAGGTAGAGCATCTCCTTGACCAGCGGGCCAGCAGGGGTATGGGTCTCCCAGGGTGACATGAGTATGGCGAAGACGAGGCCGAAGATCACGGCCAACCCCGGGGTGGTACTCGACACGAGGAACATCCCGGTCAGGAAACACGCGACGGCGATACCAAGCACACGCGACATCGGATCGTTGTCAGTGACGATGACCACAGCGAGCACGGCTGCAATTGCGACAGTTACTACGAGCAGTGTGAGGATGGCGGAGCGAAAGGAGACGGCCGGAGAGTCGCGGCCGATGAGAAAGACCAAGAATATGCCCAGCCCGGCGAAGGGCATGCGCAGCGTCATCAGCAGAATCAGCGCAATGACCGAGGCGAGTACGACGCGCAGGGTATAGTTCCAGCGGCCGGGCGTAGGCTGGAGGTCCTGCCAGAGGCGCTCGGTCCATTCGGCGACAATCGCGGCCATAGAAATTTACCTCACGACCGTGACTGCGGTCTCGCCGATGCGGAAGAGTTGCGGGTCGGGATCATCGATGCGCACGCGGACGGGGAAGCGTGCAGAGAGATGCACCCAGTTGAGAGTGCGCTCGATATTGGGCAGGCCGTTTGCGAGCTGGCCGTCCTCGGGTAGGACTCCGAAGCCGAGGCTCTCGACGTGGCCGTTGAAGCGGCGGTCGGGGTGACCCATGAGGTAGACGTCGACATGCGCGCCGATGGGGATGGTTTTGAGCTTGGATTCACGGTAGTTGGCGATGACATACCATGCGCGCGTATCGATGAGGGTGAACAAGGGGGTGCCGGGATGGGCATAGGCACCAAGCGATATATTCAGGCTGGTGACGTAAGCGTCGAAGGGCGCGACGACTCGCGTTCGCTCCAGATCGAGCCGGGCGCTGTCCACCTTAGCTGCTCGGGCGGGGCGCTCCGACTCGGGTGTCTCAACGCGATCGATGGCGTGAATGGACTGGCTGAGCTTTGCCTGATACTCGGCGGACTGCGAGTTGGCTTCCTCCTGTTGAAGGGTGGCCTGACTGAGCTGGGCCTGGGCCTGCACGAGCGCGGCCTGGGCCTCATCGTAACGGCCCTGCGAGACGCGGACGGCGGTGTTGGCATGGTCGACCTGCTCGATGGTGACGTACTGCTTCTGGAGCAGCGGCTCGATACGATGCAGGTCGTTGGTGTCGAGTTTGAGCTGCGCCTCTGCGGCGATAGCAGCAGCCTGGGCGCGGCCAACGGCTGCCCGGGCAGCGTCGACGCTGCTACCGGCAGTCTGGATGCCAGTCTTCGACGTCGAGACCGCGGCGCCGGCGGCCTGTACAGCACTGCCCTGCGCGGCGATGCGACGACGCTGATCGATGATCTGTTCTTCGAGCGCCTGCTGGTCGGAGAGCGCCTGTTTCAAGGCGTACTGGTATGGGCGGGGGTCGATGACGAAGAGCAGATCGCCCTTTTTTACAAAGGCATTATCCTTGATGGGAAGCTCAACGAGCCAGCCGGTGACCTCGGGAACGACCTCGATGTAGTTGGCCCAGACGCTTGCGTCGTCGGTGCGCGGATAGTAATCGACCTGATAGACGACCAGCAACAGCGCAAGTGCCGTGGCGATGAGGACACCGACAAGCACCCTGCGCCCGATTCGTCTTTGATTCGTGATTTCCGTAGCGGTATCCATGAGCTCTCCTTAGCGGTAGAAGATGAGCCACAAGAGGCAACTGAGAAGAAGAACAACTGCGGGGTAGAAGAGCGCAACCGGCTCGATTGCAGGCTCAAGCTGGCGACGCAGGAGGAACAGACGCAACAGCGATGCGAGGACGATGGCGGCGATGAGGCAGACCATCCAGGCAGGAAAGAAGGAGCCAATCACATCAATAGCGGGTGCGCGTCCGCAGCCGGTGCAGAGGAGACACACTCCAATGCCGAGAGAGAGCGCTGGTGTTCTGTTCATCGCTGCCGACCGTCCTGAGGTGGAATGGAAGAAAGAGGAGTTGGAGCCGCGGGTGGCAGCGTAATCGGAACTGCTGGAGTTGAGGGCGAGCCTGTCGTCGTCGCGGCTGGCCCGTTCCGCAGAAGGTTGCCGGTTACAAACTCGAGATCGACCGCTTCAAGAAAGAGCTGCGAGCGCGCCGAGACGCTAGAGAGCCGGGCCAGCGCGAGCTGTCGTTCCGCCGTGACTACATCGATAAGGTTTTTGACTCCGTATTTGTAGGCGTCAAGCGATGCGGAGTAGGAGGCGCTAGCGGAGTCCAGCAGGGCGACGGCAGCTTGTTCCTTGCGAAGCGCGGTGCGGAAGGCGATGTATGCCGTCCAGACTTCGCGCGTGGCTTGATCGCGCTTGTCACGCAACTCATCCTCAGCCTCGCGTTTTTTCGACTCGGCTTTGGCAACCTCGTTTTTTCGCGCGCCGCCGTCAAAGATGCGCCACTGTATGCCGAGAGCAGCTGACCAAGTCGGTTGGCTTGCGTTGCCCAGCTCCCCGTAGTCGGCCGTGGGCCAGATTGAGGTTTGGGCGGCCGAACCCTGGAGCACGATTTGGGGCCAGTACTCGGCACGCGCTGCGCGGATCGCATCGTCAGCAGCGCGAATCTCGGCGGCCTGCGCAGCAAGGTCCGGGCGATCGGATATCGCACGATTGATCAGTGCGTCGATAGAGGCGGCCAACTCCGATGGAAGCGGAGCGGAGGCTGCAGCGTCGATGGTGATGTCAGGCGAGGGCTCGACACCGACCGTTTCGGTGAGTGTGACGCGAGCGATCTTCTCGTCTCCATCGGCCGACTCGCGATCGAAGACAGCTTGCGCTGTCTCGGCGCGGGCGTTAAGCACGTCAGGCAGAGTCGAGCGGCCGTTGCGAAGCTGGTCCTCGGCGGCGTCGGTGGTGGTCTGGGCGGTCTTGAGCGTCGCGTCAGCGGCAGCCAGCCGCTCCTGCTGAGTGACCAGCCGATAGAAGGCGGTAGCCACACGGAATGCGACCTCCTGATTCGCCTGGATAAAATTTGCCCCTGCGGCGAGCTTCTCGGCAGTAGCGGAGTCGACGCGCGCTTCGCGCTTGCCAAAGTCGAAGATCAGGTACTCCAGCGTAACCTGAGGGACGACGGCCGGAATCTCGACCGTCACATAGCCTCGCGGAGCAAGAGGCTTGGGAAACGGATCAATGATGCGTTGGTCGGCGAAGGCTGCCTCGCCCGCTAATACCGGATAGTAAGCGCTTCTGGCGATACCCAGTTCGTCGGCGCGCTGACGAGCCCTCTCCCATGCGATGCGGGTTCGCGGATTGTTGCGTTCAGCCAAGTCAATTAGTTCGGCCAGCGAGTAGCTGTGCGCAGCGTCGAGCGGGGTGACCGCGCCTTGCGGGATACCATGGGCTGCGCAATCGGCGGCCGCGTTGGGCGTGGAGGCGATGGCTGCACACTGGCTCTCAGCTGATCGAGGAAGCCAAGAAAGCAGCATGATCAGCGCGGCGATGTGGTTAAACCGGCATCTCGAGCGCCGAGTGAGCGATGCGGTTCTGATAGCACGGATTTGGCCTTGGACGATCAGACGCATCTGAGACCCGACCTCCCGACTGGCAGATAAGTATGTGAATCATAAACGAGGCCGATCACATGCCGATCATCTAGTTTCGGGCCAGGCTCGCAATTTCGATTGGAGCGGGGGATCTCCAGACCGCCGGGACACAGCTCATTAGTGCAGTCCGCTATCGACTGCGAGCGGTCGTGTTCCACTGTTTTCGCCGTTCCTTCGAAAAATTCCCTTGTCCTTGGTCGTCGCTAGGTGGAGTCTCGATCAAACCGAAGGAAGGCACCTAAGTGGATTTTTGTCAGTTTAAGCAGGTCCAAAGAGGGCATTCCTATTAGGCAACTGCGCCTTCATCTCGTCACGGACTTGCTCGGCAATCTTTGCGAGAGCCGCTTTGTCGTCACCAGGCTTGTAGTTGAACACAACACCCAATGCTCCGATCGTGTTGCCAGAAATATCTTGCATGATGAGCTCCACTTCGAAGTGCTTTCCAGTTGAGTTCAACTCAAGATTGCTCTTCCCGGTACGGATACAACGAAGATCGTCTTCATCACCTATCTTGCCGATACGTCCGAAGTTGGAAGCCACTATGAGGTTCTTGTGGTTCGGCGGCTGGGCATGAACGGCGAGGAGAATTACCTCCGGGCGCTTTGCCAGCGCCTCATCGACCAGCTTTTGCGCAAAGGGCGCCGCCTTTGTGTAGGTAGGATCCATTTCCTTCGGATCAACGGACCTCATTCCAGCCACCGCCTGCTGTCTGGTCTCCTGTGCTGGTGTCGATACTGCACAGAATATGCAAATGGCAAACCCGAAGGCGATACTTGCTGCTTTTTTCATAAATTCTCTGCTCCTTAAGTGTTTGAAATAGCGATATACCCGAATTCAATTTGAGAAGAGACGCTAGAAGAGTACCTTCAGTCCGAACTGCAATTGCCTGGAACTAGTGGCTGTTGGGCCAACGAGGACTCCGCCTGTTGCCAAAGCAGCCCCGGCGGCGTTGAAGAGTTGGGTTCCTGACTTCGGCGGAGTCGCATAGTTCACCTGGTTGGCCACATTGAAGAGCTCGACGCGGAACTGAATATTGAAGGACTCCGATATCTTCGGGATCATTGTGTTCTTGACCAGGGAGGTGTCGAAGTCGGTGAGACCAGGTCCGAGTATCGAGTTACGTCCTGCTGTGCCCAGATGAGTAAGGCCTGTTACCGGATTGAAGGCTGGAAACGCGAAGCAACTGGTGTTGACATATTGGCGATTGAAGCGAGTGACGCTCCGCACTGGATTGCCCGAACAGCCTGTGGGTGTGGTGAGGCGGTCTGGGAAGTCAAAGGCATCGTTGCTGTGAAGGTTGAGCGGGTCGCCACTGACGAGCGGCGTAAACGGCTCGCCGGCACTGTTCTGGAAGATGCCGCTCCATTGCCAGCCATTGAGAAAGATAGGGGCTACAGGTACACCCTTGCGAACATTGGGAAGCTCGATCAGGTAATTGAGGACGAGGTTATGCGGCACATTGAAGTCGGAGATGCCACGGCGACGGATCGGCGCCCATAGCGGCAGGCTCGACACGGAGTTGGCAAAGGTATCGCCGAATGTTGAGGACGAGCCATCATCGATGGACTTCGACCATGTGTAAGAGAGCTGGAATTGGGTGTGGTGCGTGAAGTTCTTCACTATGCTCGTCTGCAGCGAATTGTAGTGGGAGTAGCCAGTCATGAATACTGCGCTGATCTGACCGATGTTTGGGTTTAGTTTCGCGGCATTCAATGCAGCGGCGGATGGCGAGGCTGTACCGTTGGGGCCGTAAAAGAGGTAGAGGCCATTGCTAACGATCGGTTGTACGGTATTGACGTCGTCGACCCGGTAGGGAAGATGGGTCCCGCGGGAACCGGCGTAGCCAAGCGTTAAGACAAAGTCATACGGCATCTGCTGCTGGACGTTCATCGTGTACTGCTGAACGTAGCTGCGAGAGGAGACATTGGGCGCGTAGGCGTAGCGCAGGTTGGCTGCGGTAAGCGAAGGGTATCCTCCCTTTGGGAAAGAACCTATACCGGGAGCGGCGTTGTTACCGAGTTCAAGGTAAGGAGCAGTAAAGATGGATAGGCCTTCGTAGAGGTAGTTCAGTTGCTGGGCGTCGTAGATTCCGTAGCCGGCATGGATGCTCGTCATTCCCTTGTTGAAGGGATCCCAGGCGAAGCCAACGCGGGGAGCGATGTTCTTCAAGCTCGCATTCTGGAAATAGGGACTTCCTAAATGCGGGCTTATGTCAGTGAGGTTTCGTAGGTTGGCCAGGCGGTTGGCCGTCTCGGTGGGAACGCTAACGGGCTCGTAGCGAACGCCGAGGTTCAAGGTCAGATTGCTGAAGACGCGAAAGTTATCCTCAAAATAGCCGCCGAATACGGATTGACGAAGGTCGCGCGGACTTACTCCCTGAGCAAGCGGCGCATTGAAGCTTGTGGGACTGTTGGTCAGAAAGGTCTGCAGGCTTGAAAAGATGTACTGTCCATTGGGATTTGAAGTGCCGAGCTGATTGTTCTGTAAGCGCTCGAAGGCAAAGCCCATCTTGAGAGCATGCTTACCTTTTGTGAGATAAACGTCGTCGTAAAACTGGTAAGAGTCAAGGTGGAAGATGAACTCGCCAGTTGCGTGGAGTCCGCCCTGGAAGTTGGCAATACCACCAATGTTTATGAGCCCGACTGGCAAGGCGGGGACGAAGCCGTAAGTTACATCCCCGGCGGCAGGATTAACGGCAGCAAGGGTTGTGGGCGCATCCGAGATGACTCGGCTATAGCCGAATTTAGCGGAGTTGAGCAGGTTGGGATTGAAGGCGTGCGACTCGCCGATCGTAGCCAGTTGGCGCTTTGCGATATTACCGGTGATGCGCACGTTGAAGGGATCGGGCGAGATTAGGGTGCCGTTATCGTAGAAGTAGGTGCCTGTTAGAGAGTCTTTGTCGGAGAAACGGTTGTCGCCACGGATCGTGAAGTAGTTTTCGTGCGAGGTGAACGGATCGTTGAAGAGAAAGCTGCCAGTATCCGAGTTGGGTCCGGGATCGATGGAGGGCAAGGGGTAAAAAGTGAAGTAGGGTGAGACTGCGGGCGACACTGGGACCGTTTTGTGGCTGGCGCAAGGATTAGTCCCGGCGGCTACGCATAGACTTCCGGTGCGCGCGATAGCCGAGGGCACTATGCTGGAGGTGTTGGCGCCTTGATACTGGCGAAGACCTTCATAGTCCCCGAAGAGGAAGGTTCTCCCCTTCAGGATGGGCCCGCCGGCAGAGGCCCCGAACTGATTGCGGCGGTACTCCGCGATCTGGCCAGGCGCGTCAAATTCGTTCCGGGCATCGAGGGCCGAGTTGCGAAGGAACTCATAGACGGAGCCGTGGAGTTGATTTGTGCCTGCGCGGGTAACTGCGTTGATCACGCCACCCGCAGATTTGCCGTAGTCTGCAGAGGCGTTGGATGTAACGACCGAGAACTCCTGAATCGCGTCGACGCCGAGGTTCGAGCCAATGACGCCGCCGGGTCCCCCGTTTGAGTAGTCGTTGATGCTGATACCGTCGACACGGTAGTTGTTCTGCTGCGGACGAGCTCCTTCTATGGTCAACTGATTGCCCAAACCTCGGTTGGCGCGTTGATTGGAAACCGCAACCGGCGACTGTGTACGGACAGCGGCGACGCCGGGTTGCAGATTAGCGAGCTGAGTCCAATCACGGCCATTCAGCGGGAGGGCCACGATGGTGCGCTCATCAACAACCGGCATAGTCGTGGAGGTTACGAGGTCTATGCTTGGAGGCGCAGTTGTGACGATAATCTTGTCGGAGACCGCACCGATCTTGAGAGTAAAATTGATCTCCTGTTCAGCCCCGACGTTCAGTTCAACGCCCTCCGCCAATTCCTCAGAGAATCCACTTGCAGTGATTGCTACGGTGTAGGTTCCCGTCTGCAGATTCGGAACAGAGTAGAAGCCGGTGCTGCTGGTCACTGATTTGGTGACGATCCCAGTTGCAGTATTGGTGATGGTTACCGTGGCCCCCACCGCCACTGCTCCGGTGCCGTCTTTCACGTTGCCGGCAATTGTGCCGGTGGAGACCTGAGCTAGGACGACTCCGCTGGACAGTAGGAGCACTAAGATAGCGAGAAACAAAGAGCGTAACTTTGCGATGTAAGCGACCATTTGTTGCCTCTCAATATTGGCAAAGCCCATGTGCTGGCGTTGAAGATGCTTTGCCCGTCCCTTGCCAGAGCAGTTCGCGGAAGGCCGACACCATCAACTCGATCGATCTTCAGTACCGCGAATGCACACAGTATCGGAACGCAAACATTTAGAAGGGCAGGAATGAACGATGAGTGAAGTCGACATGAAAACTCATTCATCCAACCAATGAATTCGCCCTGGCTCCGACGCCAGTCCGAATGAATTCCATAATTACTGCATGGGTACAAGGAAAAGGAGAGCGCAACCGAAGACGATTGCTGAGACGACGAAGGTGACGACCATGAAACCCATCATCCGACGCATTTTTATACCGGCAATCGCCAGAATAGGAAGCGCCCAGAACGGTTGAAGCATATTTGCAACGGACTCTCCCATGGCAACTGCCATCGTCGTACCCGCGAGCGAAGCGTGAAGCTCCTGGGCTGCCGGGATCGCGAACGGGCCTTGCACGGCCCAGTGGCCACCGCCGCTCGGAACAAATAAGGTGATGATCATCGAGGTGAGGTAAGTGAAAAATGGCAGCGTGTGAGCTGTAGAGAATCGTATAAATACCTTCGAGAGCACGGCTGCAAGACCGGTCGTCGTAATGATGCCCATGAGACCGCCGTATAAGGGATATTGAAGGACAAGAGAGCCACTGATGCGGGCAGCGTGTTTGACGGCCACGATATATGCGGACGGTCTTAGATGAAGAGTCAGACCGCCGAGCACGAGCATGACGATCACGGAATTGAGATCGAGAGCAAACCCGTTGCGGCGCCATTCGGCGATGAGAGCTAGAACTCCGAAACCTGCGAGCAGAAAATTCAGCGCCCATGCATTGTCCAGCTTCGAGCCAAAGCCATCCTCACGCTCTTTTGCAGGAACCTGCTGGTCTTCCTGACGAAGCCTGTTCGGATCGGCAACAATCGTATTCCGCTCGGTGGGTTGCAAAGAGCGGAAGATTATTGGTAAGACGACAAGCAATATAAGGCATGGAATTAGATTGAAGCGAGTGAAGACGGTCTGATCTAGCGGAATACCATGGCCAGTAACTTTCTCGACGATATTGAGTGCGGAGCCATGAGTTGCCTGCGACAGCGCTATGGAACCGGAGAGTCCTTCGGTAGAGACTACGAAGCCGGTGTAGGCGGCGGCGACAAGCCATCCGAAATCTACCCTGACTCGCTTTGCTATTTCGCGAGCCAGCAACGCTGCGGTGACCAGACCAAGTCCCCAATTGATCCATGAAGCGATCATGCTGATGACGATTGTGAGCGATATTGCGGAGGCCGGTTTTGATACGAGCCCTGCAATCTTCGCTAGACTTCTTTGCACCGGCGGCGCGATTGCAAGAGCATAGCCCGCAACCAGCATAAGGACCATCTGGAACGCAAAGGCAAAGATGGCGAAGATGCCCCCGTACCATGCGGAGGCAACCGAGAAGAAGGTTGCATGGGGAGCAAATTTGAGCGCGAGCAGCACCCCCACAAATGTGAGGATGACCGCGAAGACGAACGGGTCCGGCATCACCCTTTCAAACAGGTAGACAAAAACTGCTGTGGCGCGCCCTAAAAGGGACTGGTTTCTCTCAGAGTTGACTGTAACGGGCATCAGCAGTGCCATTCTTTCTTGCCGACTTTTCGCCGGCACTTCAACGGACGGGCAGAATCCAAATTGCGGAGGCCTTATTTCACCTCGTACGTTAACACTTTCGCCATCGCTTTAGAGTCGCCCGGCGAAACGGCGAGAAATAGGCGATGAATGCCAGGAATCAGAATTCCGGTCTTCGCACCTGGCTCCGTGGTCACCTTCTCAACGATTTTGAGATGATCTGGATCACTCGTATCGTAGATTCCCATATACCCCTCGCCTCCCGGCACATAGAGACGATGCGAGCTTGAGTCATACTGCACCTCGTCGGCTCGAAGCGGGGCCGGCTGAGTGCTGACCACTGAACCTGTGTCCGAGTTCATGACGACAACCATTCCGGGTTGCCGGCAGACGACGTATAAACGGTGTTGCGCCTGGTCAAACGCAACCATCGCATTCTGCTGTGCCGCCGGCACAGGCCAGACGGTCAAGACTTTCATCGTGGTGCGATCGACCACCGCCAGCTTATTGGTCTGTGTCAGGTTGATGAAGAGGCGGGGATCGCCCTCGACGAAGGCCATCGCTTCCACATGGTTGTCGGGAAATGTAATCATCGCCTTTCTATCACCGGTGTCCGGATTGACGGCCTCGAGATTTGCCGTTTTCATATCTACATCCTTGCCTCCGGTTACAACGTACAACGTGTTTGACTTGGCATCATACTTCGCAGTGTCGGCCCCCGGTGTGAGCACAACTGTCTTCTCCTTAGTCAGAGATTCTGCGTTCCGAATCGTTGACATCTGCTTTTCGCTGTCTGTGATGAATACAGTCGGCACACCTTTTCGAGCTAAGATGCTGTGCGGGTTGCCGAAGCCTCCCACTGTACGAAGATGTGCAGACGTCTTCAGATCGAAGACTTCGACCGTGCCATGATCTTCAGCAGCCAACAAAAGGCGATTCCGATCGTAATCGACAGCAAAATGATCGAAGTCTCCCGTGTAGCCCGCGAGATCGACGGATTTGATCAGCCTTACTGAGGCTTGGGATTGCCCTATGCAAATAGGAGCAGTCAAAACGGCGAGACAGACAGCGAAGATGAGCTTGCAGGTTACAGACTTGTGCATAGGAGGCTCCTGAAGGACAGAAAACAGCTTCGAAGTTCAGCATGAGTTTGGGTTGAAGCCTGAATGAAAATGTATTCATCTGACCGCATTTCAGCGCCGGGTGGACTGCAAGACGAGATGAAATGCTTTTCATCTGGGCTTCAGCTACACTTCATGGGCTAAATAACTAATGGTCCAGGCGGTCGCTATGCGGATTCTGGTGATTGAAGATGAGCAAAAGGTTTCGGCACTCATCAAGCGCGGACTAACTTCGGAGCGGTACGCGGTCGATGTCGCCGCGGACGGCATTGAGGGACTGGAACTCGCCGAAGCGTACCCTTACGACCTGATGATTTTGGACCTGATGATCCCGCGGCTGACCGGCGCCGAAGTGCTTCAGCGCGTGCGACGAAAGAACACTTTTGTTCCGGTGCTCGTGTTGACCGCGAGGGATTCGCTTGACGACAAGGTGAAGCTCTTCGAACTCGGGGCGGATGATTACCTCACCAAGCCCTTTGCCTTTGCGGAACTTCTGATGCGAGTCAAGGCTCTGCTGCGTCGCGGTCCCGTCAACCGTTCGAGCACCCTCCGTGTCGGAGAACTGGAGTTAGATCGCCTGACCCAGCAGGTCAGGCGGGCCGGCAAACGGATCGAACTCACGGCTAAGGAATATGCCTTGCTAGAGTACTTCATGCAGAATGAAGAGCGGGTTCTTTCGCGCAACATGATCATTGAGCACGTTTGGGATCAGAGCTTCGACGGCATCACGAATATAGTGGACGTCTACGTGCGTCACCTTAGGAGCAAAGTTGATGACGGAAATCTGTTTAAGATGATTCGAACCGTCCGTGGGACAGGCTACACCATTCGAAGCGGGAATGAAACGTGAAGCGAAACTCGCTTCGCTCTCGGGTAACCACGTTTTATGTGGGAATGCTCGCGGTCGCATTGCTGGTATTCAGCGTTGCCGTCTATTACGGCGTCAAAACTTTTCTCACCAAGGCGCTTGAACGCACGCTAATCAATAGCGCACAAAGTATCGTTACCGATTATCTCGTACCGCTGGAGCAGAAGGGCGAACCTTGGCTGGTCGCCGAGATGAGCGAGTCATACCCGACTGGGTCGAGCGATCCGTTCGTGAGAGTGTCGCAAGGATCCAAAATTTTGTACCAGTCGGGTGACATGCGAGATCCCTTCGTCAACATGTCGAATGTGCCTCTTCCCTCCAACCAGGCATGGTTTGACACAGTTCATCGCGAAACCGTGACCAGCGGTCAGCGAGTTGTCTTGTACACCCTCCCATACCATGCTCCAAACGGTACCGTTTTCATTGTTGAGACCGGAGCCACGATTGAGTCCATTCGACAAGTGCTGCACAGCCTTCTCTTCATTTTGATCCTGACAACTCCGATTATCCTAATTGTGGCCGCCATCGGCGGCTATCTCCTGATGTCTACACCTCTCAGGCCTGTTGTTGTCCTGACCGAGCAAGCAGAACGTGTGGGACGAAAGGAGATGGGAGAACGACTACCCATCATCCGTTCGGGAGATGAACTGGAGCGTCTCTCCCTTGCATTGAATCGCATGATCGAACGACTGGAAACGGCACTGACTCACAATCAGCGTTTTTCCGCCGACGCGTCTCATGAGTTGCGGACACCTCTGACGATCATTCGTGGAGAGTTGGAGCCGCTTATACAGATACCTTCACTTCCTGCACCCGTAATCGATGGCATCGGAAGCGCGCTGGAAGAGAGCGCTCGCATGGCGAAGATTGTTCACAGCTTGATGACAATCTCCAGGCTTGATTGCGGTGGCGACCAGATAGAGTTTGTGCCCGTTGATCTTGTCGAGATCGTTAGGGTGACGCTCGATCACATGAGCTTGCTAGCGGAGGAAAAACATATCTCATTGCGAATCCAATCAGAAGAGCCTGCGTATGTCAGGGGTGATCCCATGCGTCTTAAGCAAATCGTGGTCAATCTTGTGGACAATGCGATCAAGTACACGCCCGATGGAGGAGATGTGACGGTCTCTCTCGCGGTTGAAAAGAAAACTGCCACCATTGAGGTAGCGGATACCGGTATTGGCATTCCAGCCGAGGCGCTTAGGTTGGTTTTTGATCGCTTTTACCGAACGGACCAAGCGCGATCGCGCGAGTCTGGAGGCACAGGGCTTGGATTATCCATTGTCAAAGCCATTTGCGATGTTCACGGTGGAACGGCGTCGGTTGCGAGTGTTGAGGGAAAAGGCACGACCGTCCGTATCGAACTACCGTTGCTGTCGCTGACAGCAACTCAGGCAACTCAATCCTAAAGCTGCGGCCACCGCAAGTGCAGGACCTCCCGCGCCCCGGCTATCTGCTTCGGAAGGCAGGGGCGGACTCTTCGACGTCATTGAGAATAAAAGGCGCTATCGAGGACATATCCAAGTCTCGGCTTGAACTAAGTGCGGAGGAGAGGCACGACTGAACGACACTCGTTACAGGCAATACCGCGCCTGACTGATTCGCTGCGTCCAGGACCAAATCCATGTCCTTACTCATAAGCCGCAAAGGAAACTGCGGGGAATAGTCGGCGTGCTTTATTTTTTCAAGCTTTCCTACCAGAGCCGGCGCGATCACCGTCGTCTTTGATAGCACGTCCAGCAGAACATTCTGATCGATTTGAAGATGAGTGCCCAGCGATACAGCTTCCGCGATCGCCTGCATATTGACGCCCAGGAGAAGATTTACAACCAGTTTCATCTGGATTCCCGAAGAACCTTTCCCGATCAGGAACCATTGCTTCGCGATGGACTCATAGATAGGGATACACACGTCGAAGGTCTCCTGATCTCCACCGGCAAGAAGCGTGATAGCCCCTGCATCTACGGCAGAAGTCGATCCTGAGACGGCCAAGTCCAGAAACCCAATCCCTAGAGTGGAGGCCTTCTTGTGAAGAAGACGGGATAGGTCAGGCGAGATAGTGCTCATTTCAAGAACGATAGTGCCTGCCGATACCGATGAAAAGATTCCACCTTCATCGAGATAGATCGATTGAACAGCCGCATCATTCGACAGCGAAGAGAGGATCACATTTGAGCGAACCACAAGTTCTTCGAGCGACTCGGCTGAGTTAATTCCATCCTGTTCGAGCAACTTTGCTGGTTCTAGGCTGCGATTCCAGATTGTGATGTCCCAGCCAGACTTATGCAGGCGCCGGGCCAGCCGACTTCCCATAAGTCCCAGGCCGACGAATCCAAGCTTTCCGTCCTTTCGACTAATCTCGTTCTCTTTCTGCATATTCATCCTTTACACCTCCTGCCGCGATCTTTACGAACGGCTCCGCCCCTAATCCGTACAATCTGTAGTATTTCCTCAAGCCCTCAAGCGTAGTTGGGATTCTTGCACCGCATTTTGGAATGTTTGAGAAAAAGCATTCAGAAGACCCTCAGCGCGAACTTGCGATCGTCTCTTCAACACGTTCACGTTATTGGATGATAGATTTTTGTCGACGATCTATCGCGGTCTGTGAAGTCCCTTGTTGTGTGAGGGAATTCGGCACTTCCAAGCTAAGGAGGCGGATATGGAAAGCACGTCGAAAACGGTTATCGTAACGGGGGCGTCGCAAGGTATCGGAGCTGGCGTCGTCCAAGCGTTTCTCGATCGTGGTTACAATGTGGTCGCGAACTCCCGCAATATCAGTAAGTCGGGCACTTTCACAGCGTCCGATAAAATCGCCCTTGTTGATGGAAATATCGGGGAGGAGGCTATTGCCGCAAAGATCGCGGTGACGGCGGTTGGTAAGTTCGGGTCGATCGACGCGCTGGTGAACAATGCCGGCATCTTCTTTACGAAAGCTTTTACCGATTACACTTCGGACGATTTGAAGGCCCTGTCATCCACCAATATTGAAGGCTTCCTCTACATCACCCAAAACGCCGTCAAGCAGATGCTGGCTCAGAAGTCGGGCGGCAGTGTGGTTAGCATCACAGCCTCGCTGGTTGTGAACCCTATCGCTGGAATCACCGCTTCAGTCCCGACGCTCACGAAGGGAGGTCTGGAGGCAGTGACACGTAGCCTTGCGATGGAGTACGCCAAAGATCACATTCGCTTCAATGCAGTTGCTCCTGGCGTCGTCGATACGCCCCTTCACAAGAACGATCCGAAGGACTCCCTAAAAATGCTGAATCCAATGAGCACAATTTCCAGCGTGAAAGATATCGTGGATGCCGTCGTTTACCTCACGGAGGCCTGTGAGGTGACGGCGGAGGTGCTGCACGTGGATGGCGGCGCGCACTCTGGCAAATGGTAGGCCGCAGAAGCTCGCAGCCGGCCAATGGGCTTTCAATTAGTACAGGTCGGGAGTTGCAACGATACCACCATGGCCAAACTGGCCCAAATTGCCGGAAATCGAATGTACGCGTACTCACGAACCGAAACCACCCTGCCGGAGTCGGTCGCATCTTCGGCCAATTTCCTTTACGCAGGGAATTTCCACGGCTCGCGATATGGCCGTGAAAGCAATTCGCTGGCGGCACTATCGTTCAGTATTTTTTCCTGAGTCACGTCCCAATGGATCTTTCGTCCCACGAGCATTGAAATGAGGCCGAGGTGCCCGGGAAGCGTTGAGTGGTGCGCGGTCTCGACCGGAGTGATGGTAGGTTTGCGAGATTTGACGGAGTCGAGGAAATTGCGGCGATGCTCAGAAGATTCATAGAGCTTTATCTTGCGGAGATCTTCGGGGAGAGAGTCGCCCTTGCGCCAGGCTGGACTGGAAGCGTCAAATCCAGCTCGATCTACCCATACCCATCCATCTGTGCCAATCCATTTTGTTCCCATACCGATGGCGGGAGAACCGCCGGATATAGTCAATGCGACATCGACGGGATACTTCGTCACTTCTTTACGATATTTGCACTCGATGTGGTATTTGGTCGCGGTGTTCCAGGCTGCATTGGACGCCGGAAACTCGCCGTGGCCTTCAATCTCGGAAGGACCGGTGAGATCGAATCCCAGCCCCCAATGCGCGATGTCGCCATGGTGCCCAATCCAGTCCAGCAACTGTCCGCCGCCGGTGTTGTAGTTCCAGCGCCAGTTCTGGTAAACGCGCGCGTCGATGTAGGGTTCGGCCTTTGAGGGGCCAAGCCACATGTCGTAGTCCAGTTCCGGTGGCGGATCTGTTACGGCCAGGTTCCATGCGGGAGTTCCCGGCACGATTTCGGCTGGACTGGTGATCTTTTCCGGAAGAGACGAGAGTCGTTTCAACAGTGCGGGTACGGTGCCCGGGAAGTCGTGATCGCCGCCGGGCAGGCCGACTTCAACGCGAATGACGTTGCCGATGAGGCCGTTGCGGACGATCTCTGCTGCTTTGTGAAAGGTCGGGAGCGAACGCTGCCAGGAGCCGGTCTGCCAGATGACGCTATTTTCTTGAACCGCTCTGACGATGGCCTGTTGCTCCGCAACGGTGCGGGCGAGCGGCTTCTCGCCGTAGATATCCTTCTTTCTTGCTGCGGCTTCTGTTGCGATGATTGCGTGCCATTGATCCGGAACAGCGATCATGATGGCGTCGATATCGTCGCGCGCGATCATCTCGCGGTAGTCGTGGTATGGCTTGCAGTCCTTGTTTCCGTAGCTGGTGTTGACGGTGTCGACGGCGGTTTGCAGGTGGCCAGTGTGGAGGTCGCAGGCTGCTACGACCTGGCAGTCCTCCTGGGAGAGGAACGCTTTGGTGTTGGCCGGTCCCATCATGCCCCAACCAATGACGCCGATGGTGATGCGATTTGATGCTGAGACGCGGCCAGTACGCGACCAGGCAGTGCCGGGGATGAACATCGCAGCTCCGGCTCCAATCAGGAAAGTGCGCCGGTTCGGTCGTGAAGAAGAGAATGGGAGGTTACGCATGGTCGACTCCTGGCTATCCTTGACTACTGTTCGTTGAGTTCCCTCACCCAGATATTGCGGAAACTGATCGGTTCGCTGTGGTCGCCGTGCGCCTGCAGCTTGATGGGCGCGGTGTCGTATTTTTTGTAGAACGGCTGGCCGATGTACAGCGTCTGGCCTTTGAGCTCAAAGTGATTTTGCACGAGCACGCCGTTGAAGAAGACGGTGACATACGCCGGACTCTTCAATGAGTCGTCGGCGTTGAAGGTTGGCGCGGTCCAGACGACGTCGTAGGTCTGCCATTCGCCGGGCTTGCGGTTTGGATTTACGAGCGGAATGCCTTGCTTGTAGATGCTTCCGGCCTGACCGTTGACGTAGGTCTTATTGTTATAGGAATCGAGGACCTGCAACTCGTATCCAGCATCGCCGGGACCAGTAGACGCGAGGAAGACGCCGCTGTTGCCGCGCGCCTGGTCGGTGCCGGTGATGTTCTCGGGGATCTTCCATTCGATGTGGAGTTGGTAGTTCTTGAAGGTCCGCTTGGTTTGGATGTTGCCGACGCCTGGAGCTTTGAGTACGGTGAGGACGCCGTCGGCGACGGTCCATTTGGCGGGCGACCCATCCTGAGCCGACACCCACTCGCTGAGGTCCTTACCGTCGAAGAGAACGATCGCGTCGGAGGGCGGGGCCGCGTCGGTGGCTCCCGGGGTCACTACCTTGGGCACCGGCTCCCATACCTCCGTGTCTTGAGGCTTCGGAGCGATAGCGTTGGTAGTCGCCTTCTGTTCCGCGGCCCTAGGCGCTGCCGGTTGTTGCGTCAGCCCTGGAGCAGTTATCGCAATAAGGGTCGCAAATAAGAGGGGCGTCAAATGTTGAATCCGCATGATCATCCAACACAATACACCTATCCTGTGTCCTACGGGCAAGACAGATTGACCACCTCGGCTTCGTTAAGGGTGCTTTACAGCTAAACCACAGGCTTCGACAAGCTTACATCGCTTGCTGATTCTTTTTTCCCAGTCCTAGAGTTGACGAAGTCCCGTAGACGCATTAACAAAAGCTCCCCTTCTATCGTTGTCCCAAAGGGATTCGGCGGATTATCCCATGGTTGATAGTTCCATTTACTCCACAGTATTGGCTTTTGGGTATCAGATTTCCAGACTTCGTCGCGGCCTTCCATCAAAGGGAAGCAATAATGCGTGATCGGATTGCGTAGAGAATTAGAGCCGGTGACCTGAGAAAAACCTGTTAGATGATGATGAATTCCCAACTCCGCCGCCGCAATAGCATATCCCCACATATCACTAAGCCAGCCGGTGCCACACAGCGCGTCGCGGCAGATGGGATCGGCTGCGATATCGATCGATTTCTGCAGCCAGCGTTGGGCCAGTTCAGCGAGACAACCTCTATTGATAAGGATGTATATCCCCACGGGTTGAATCTTCGCATGGAGTTCTTTCCCGCAGTGACGATCAATGACAGTCCGATTCCTTGGGATATCAACACCCATATAATCGTGCTCTTCTGAATAAGCCTCGCCTGCTGGCAGCGGGCCAGGATCAACCACCGGACGTACGAACATTGAATCAGGGTCGACGATCAGAATGGTTTCATCTCGAGGGCCGTCCTGCGCGGCCCACTCCGCAATTCCGCCGGGCTTATTGAGGGTGAGGACAGGTGAGGCGGGAACAGAGTCTTTGTAATTTGCGACGCGAACGCTATTACAGGTCAATTCCCACTCGGGCTCGTCTGTGGCGGCCACTAAGGCTGTCAACTCCGCTTGCATGCCCGAAATCCTATAGGTGTAGTGGAGGAACTCCGCTTGCCACCACATGTATGTTGTGTTTTCACAACTGAACACGACTTGCACCGGGACAGTGTAGAAGACGGCGTTTGCGAGTTCAAGATGCTATCCGGATCATTAACTCGAGTTCAGAAAGATCCGATGGCAGAAAAACTAGCATTTCCATGGATATGGATATAGTATGCACGTCAGCAGTTTCACCCCTTGATTCGCGGGCCAAATTTTCAGGACCATAGTACGGAGAGAGCACATGCCCCCACCTGTTCGCCCCGAAGATCCAAATCCCCCCATCCAAAATCCGCCTCTTGCGGCGCCACAGCGGCTTCCGATTGAGCCCCCGCTTATACCGCCGGTGCGCCATCCGACCGAGCCCCCGCTCATACCGCCGGTGCGCCATCCGACTGAGCCCCCGCTTATACCGCCGGTGCGCCATCCGACGGAGCCCCCGCTCATACCACCGGTGCGCCATCCCACGGAGCCCCCGCTCATACCACCGGTGCGCCATCCGACGGAGCCTCCGCTTATACCGCCGGTGCGCCATCCGACGGAGCCCCCGCTTATACCCCGGTGCGCCATCCGACCGAGCCCCCGCTTGTACCGCCGGTGCGCCATCCGACTCAGCCCCCGCTTGTGCGGCATCCGATCGAACAACCGCCGCTTGTGCCGCAGGTGCGGCATCCGAGTGAACCGCCGCTTGTGCGACCGCCGAAGCCACGCTAAGGCCCTTGAGTCATCTGTCAGAGCATCGAAAGGCGTCGGAAAATCATTCCTGAGAGAATGACTGAGTAATAACTGGCCGTGCTAAGAGAATACTGAGCGCTAAAGCCGAGTTGTGCTTCGGAATTTGCATGCCGTTCGTTCGCTGGGATGGCGAGCGAAGTCGAAGTTGGAAAAGCTGAGGAAGCCCCATCTGCGAGGATATTGAATGCTTGCTGTTAGCGATCCATCCATAGCCGCTCGCGATTGGCATTTCAGCCCACCGGAAGAGATTTTGCAATCACGTCTGTTTGCCGCCGGCGGGTACCTCGTGGTTCGCGGGTTATTTGACGAAGAAACTCTGCAGGGCTTGCGCGCCGAAGCAGACATTGTGCGGGCCGAGGCTGAACGTATGCTCGTGGCGGATTCGGATGGAACGGAAGGCCGGGGTGGCTATCCGGCGCGGGCCTATCGAGCCGGTGCTGGCCGCGACCTCCATTGGGGCCTGCACGGATGCCAGCAAATGGCCGAGACCCTGGGCGGTCTGTGTGGTTTCGCAGTCTCCGCTACGGGCGGTGGGACTTATTCTTACTACGAGGAGACTGGGGACTTTCTCGCAGTCCATCGGGACGTCCTTCAGTGCGACATTGCCGTTATTACCTCGCTTACAAATTGTGCGGCGGATGGCTCAACGGGTGAGTTGGTGGTCTATCCGGAGTTCATACGCGAACCACTATCCGCCGTTCGGTCCGCCGGAAGAGCTTCCGGAACTGTTGTGCCGCTCGATCGAGGGCATACCATCATTCTGCTCGGCGGTATCGTGCCGCATGAAGTTGCACCTGCTTGCGTCGGACAGGAACGCATCGTTGCGATAAATTGCTATTGCGCACAGACCACGGATGTCCTCGAGTCAAAATCGTTGAGTTCTGAAAGGGCAGTTACCCTGGTTGAGGGAACGAGACAGACAGCTAAGACGACGCCTGCAACCGGATAGCAAAGATGAGTACAGCGCAACCCGTCATCTGTAATTGGCGGCTCCGTCCGAGTGTTGCATTCGCGAATCACGACTTTGTCGTAGGTTGCGGTATGCGAGGTATAATCCGCCTCAACCATGCCGTTAACTGCTGGCTCGAAACTTGATGGTTATGAAGTTCTTGGCCTGTTGGGTGCAGGCGGGATGGGCGAGGTCTATCGCGCCCATGACTCGGGTTTGAAGCGTGACGTGGCGATCAAGATACTGCCGTCTTTTGTTTCGCAAGATCGCGACCGGTTGTGGCGCTTTGAGCAGGAGGCGCAGGCAGCCGCGGCTCTAAACCATCCGAATATTCTTGCGGTTTACCGCTTTGGCGTCTTCGAGGGTGCGCCATATATGGTTTCCGAGTTACTGGAGGGGGATACGCTGCGGCAACAATCGCAACATGGTCCAATCCCGCTTCGCAAAGCAATCGACTATGGTGTTCAGATCGCACGTGGATTGGCAGCTGCGCACGACAAAGGCATCGTTCATCGGGATCTCAAACCGGAGAATCTGTTCGTCACGAAAGACGGCCGAATCAAGATTCTGGACTTCGGCGTCGCGAAATTGATTCAATCCAAACCAAACCCGGTTGACAGTGGAGCAAGTCAGACTCAAGAGACGGAACCCGGAATAGTGATGGGCACCGTTGGCTATATGTCTCCTGAGCAGGTGCGCGGCAAGGCAGTCGATCACCGGGCCGATATCTTCGCCTTCGGTGCGGTACTGTACGAGATGTTGGCCAGCAGGCGAGCATTTCAACGGTCGACGTCTGTAGAGACGATGACTGCCATCTTGAACGAAGATCCGCCCAGCATCTCGCAGATTGCGCGGAACATTCCTCCGGGATTACAGCGCGTTGTGAATCGCTGCCTGGAGAAGAGCCCTGAGCAACGCTTCCAGTCCGCATCGGACCTGGCGTTTGCACTGGAAGCCCTATCGGAACCGGGCACTTCGTCGGTCGCCATCGAAGAGCCGCATCAACCACAGCGCCGGCGAAGTAAAGCGCTGGCTTGGCCAGTCGGACTGATAGCGATTCTCGCAGTCATCGTCTTCATGTACTTTCTCCTCACACGGCACGAGAGGCAGCCATTTGAGCACTATTCTCTTCAGAGAGTGATCGACAGCAAACACGTGAGGAGTGTCGCCATTTCGCCGGACGGCATTTATCTGGCGGCTGTCGTGAGCGACGCGAACGGTACGCAGTCCCTATTGCTCCACCATCTTCCGACGAACAGCGAACGAACGATTATCCAGGATGCAGCCTACAAATATGATCGGGTCATCTTTTCGCCGGACGGCAGCTACATCTATTTTCGGATCGATTCCCTGGACCCGCACCGGCCGGATCAGTGGGACGACTACCGGATACCGGTTCTCGGTGGTCGACCAACCCGAGTGATTGAGGGCGTGGACTTTCCCCTCAGCTTCATTGATGGAGGCCAGCGGCTATGCTTCTATCGCCAGGACCTTCCAACGGGCACCTACGAGTTTCTTAGTGCTAACCCGGACGGTAGCGACCAAAAGGTTCTGGCGAGGGGGAAAAAACCGTTTCCAAGATTAGCCACTTGTGCTCCCAACGGCAAACTCGCGCTCATTGAAGACCAGCTTGGCGATGTCAAGAGTCTGGACTTCGCATCGGGTTCGACACAGCCATTGGCTTCGCCCACTGCACTCGGTGGGTATTTAGATGACATGCGTTGGATGCCAAACGGCAAAGGCCTATTCACAACCAGTTGGGAGAGGATCGACTTTGCCCCGATCGGCTTCCTCTCTTATCCCGGCGGAGAGGTGCGTCAGATCACGAACGACCTGAGCGTCTATTCCGGCATAAGCTTGACGGCAGACGCGAGGACAATCGCATCAACGCAAGCCAATCTTAATGCCAGATTTGCAGAGCTGTCTGTTGCGGAGCCTCTCTCGGTGCGAGAGCATCAGACGGGGGAACTGGTGTGGTTCACCTGGCTGGACAATGAGAAGATCGTGGCGAACGGCTCCGGAAATCTAAGGGTAGTCAATCTTCCAAACGACGAGACCACGATGATGAACGTGGCGAAAGGACATTTGTTCGGCCAACCGTCCCTCTGTGGTCCGGATACGTTGGTCTTAATTGGCGGCACTCTCGAAGGGGATATCCGTAGCGTCTACACAATGCATATCGATGGCAGCGCGTCTGACACAACTGACAAAGGGCCCGCGAGATTTTTTCCCGGAGTGCACCGCTGACGGCAAGTGGCTCTTTTATGCTGATGACAGCGACCAGAATAATCCGCTTCTCATGCGACAGCCCCTCCAAGGTGGAACTGCGCAAAAAGTCGCTCAAGGCCGCGTGTGGTTTAACATCTCTTCCGATGGTAAGTTGCTAGCAACAGCCGCTGTCGACGAAGGCGCCCCACTCCAAATCGTTTCCACAGATTCTCTTCGAGTGATTCGGAGCTTCCCGCCTCGTGATTTCGACGATTTCGACCGTTTTGCATTTTCTGCCGATAACAAGAGCATTTTCTACGTCACCAGGACCGGAGCAGACGAGACCATTTGGCGGCAGGGGCTTGATGCGGACACTCCGGTGAAGGTCGCGAGCCTTCCAGGTAAGGTAGTGAATTGGATCAGGCCCTCCCCGGATGGAAAAAAACTAGGGCTTATTCTTGAGACACCCACATCCGAGGCCATCGTTCTCCGCGATGTCCGGTGATGCCGGTCAGTTTTCGCCTGATCAGGGGGCGCGTCAACTTCATGCTTATTGAGTCGCTGCCATACGTGCCTGCCTGCTGTTCTTCTACAGATTAAATGTCTTTCCAACTGAGTTTCCGCCGCGAGCGATAGAGTGAAGAGCTCGGTCAACCATTTCACTACCCCGTAGCTAATGTAATCCACTTGGCCGAGAAGTCGGCTTTCCGGACAAATTGAACGGTCAACTTAATGTAGAAAGCTTTAGCGTACGATTTTTGACGGTGGGTGACTAGAACGGGTCACCACACCAAACGATGTTCCTCTTGGCTACTTTTCTCTCTTTTGCAGCCCGGCAAGCTTGTCGTTATTGTCCTGCGGTAGTCCGAGAGCCTTCAACATCTCGGCGTCGTAAAAGGCTTCGCGCCAATGAGTTGCGGCCTTCAGACTATCGGGATTCAGATTCGTAGCTCCGCGGAAATCGCTGTAAGTAAGGTTGGAATCGCTCAACTGTGCACCGAACAGAGTGGCCTCGGTCAGGTTGGCGCCGCTCAGGTCCGCACCCCGCAGATCCGCACCGTTCAGCGTATGGAGGACCGCCCCGCGCAGATCGGCACCGTTGAGGTTTGCATTTTCTGCGTGACCCAATTCGGCACCTCGCAAGTGAGCTTTGACAAGATGCGTCCCTGACAGATCGGCGCGCAGGTCTGCATCGGTCAAGTCCACACCGTTTAGGTCGGCACCGCTTAGGTTGGAACCCACCAAATGGGCACCGCGCAAATCGGCGCCACCCAGGTCGGCAAAACGAAGGTCTGCAAAGCCGAGCTGGGCGCCTCGTAGGTCGGCGTAAAGCATTTGGGCAGTCGCGAGGTGGGCAGCTCCCATGTCTGCATCGCGGAGGTCGGCTCTGCTCAGGAAGGCTTCGCTGAGCTGCACATTGCGCAGATGGGAACCTCTCAGATCGGCGAAGGTAAGATCGGCACCGGTCATGTCAGCTTCGTCCAGAAGCGCACCTGCGAAGAAGGCGCGCGATGCCGACGCGTAACGAAGATTCACCCCCTGCAATCGAATTCCAATTACGGAATCCAGATCCTTGTCCTCCCTGCTCCAGGTTGGTTTCTTCCGGGAGACCTCAGCTCCTCTGAGATCCAGAAACCAGGAATAGCCGATAGCGCCCATGAGTCGAGGCACCCACGTGCGGGGCCCTCGTCCCTCTCTGAGGTATATCTGCCCTGTTCCGTCCGAAAACACAGGAGGAAACATCCCGAGAATGTCTACATCTGACGCGACTCCCATGAGCGCTCCCCAGGAAAGAATCCCAAACAACACTCCAACCCCGACGGCAAAGGCAGCGGTCTGAAAACCTCGGCGACTCGTCAACACGGTCGTCCAGCGAAACGGTTTCCTTTCGGCCCCCCGCAGCGTGAACACCCTGCGAGCCCATAAAGACGCACCGCAGCCGATACCGAGATGATGAGAAGCAACAGATGAAATGTGGTGCCGATCCGCTCGTGCCGCGGCAGGTAGCGCCCCCAGAAGAGAAACATTGTGATGGGGACCACCCACCACGTCAGCAGCACCGAAATCCATGACTGGAAGTACGAAAGAAATGGTCGGTTGACATTCAACTTTGGCAGGTGTGCTCGCACCAGATCGTTCAGGAGCCAAGGATCGATCCTCGTGTGCAGGGGCCGTCCATCGGGAAGAATCGCCGGCAATGAGCTGAGCTCTTCCCAAAGTTTCTGTAGATAGAAGTGAAAGTAGAATTACACACAGAGCAACAGCAGCGGCGCGACCACATAGAACCCAATAATGGGAATACTGGTCTGGATAATGGGAAGTGGTGAAGAGTCACGATTGGTGATTAGATTGACGTCTTTGGTTGTGGTAATGGTGAGCCATGAGTAAAGACAGGCAGCCAATACTGCTAGGAAGAGCTTGCGCGCACTTTCGGAGATATTGTTGGCGTTCTGCAATCCGTCATACAGCTTTCTAAGCTCGTCAGGGAGACTGGCGCCTGTCAGGTCCGCACCCGCGAGTTGTTCGGTCCGCAATCCTCCCTTAGTGCCCCTAAGGTCTGCACCTTGCAAGTTGGTCTCGCGTAGACTGGCTCCAGATAGGTTTGATCCATTAAAGATGACGCCTCCCAAGTCGGCGCCGCGAAGATCAGCATGTGACAAGTCCCTGCCAGAGAAATCGACCTCGCTGAGATCAGGAGCGGCTGCATGGCTTGCTCGCCACTGGTTCCAGGCTTGGACGCCATCATCTAACTTCGCGAGTTGGTCCAGATTCGCCATATGAATCAGTCCCGGAAGGTCTATTCGCAAGCCGACCTATCGCTACGCAAATCGAGTGGGAGTAGGAGCGGGGCCAATTGCGGCCTGAAGAGCCCTTCGCTCGCCCGCGTTCTCATTGATCTGTAATTGTCCCAGAGTCACGGGCAATCCGGAAGTAAACCTCTGCTACTGGATTACTTCCTGTTTGCCGACCAACCGAGAGGTCTCGCATCGTGGCTCGAATCGGGTGTTGTCCTTCTACGCCATCATGCGGACAAATTGCCCTGATTTGCCGGGGCAGTCGCAGCCTCGCGGCGGCCTTCCCCAAGAAACACACATGGAAATCCGTGGCCAGAGGTTCAGCGTCAAGCTGCCGCATCATCAGTGCGATTTGACCTCGATGGTAGCAGGTGGCTGACCCTTCGTCCAGGGAATCTTACGTTGCCCCGGGTGTTCGGCAAAACCGGAGACGTGGGCATTTTCTGGCACTCTGGCAATTGTCCCGAATGGCGCGCTAACCGGACGTTATCGGTAGGGAAGGATTACCGGCGATGCGCAAGTTGAGGCTCAATCAAGCAAGATAAGCGCATTTGTTGTGACCCTATGTCACTCGGGTGAGACTGGACCATGTGGAGAGGGTGTCTGGCGCTCAGGTTGATCGGTCGGCCGACGATGACCAGCTCACGAGAAAGACTTGCCATCGACCAGCTTGCTTCCGCAGTTCCCATCTGTGGCTCCCGCCCCCGCCTGGGAGCGGAGTCTCCCGCCAGGGAAAACGTGGTTCTATAGTTCGCAGTGAGAGACACACTCTCCCTTGATCCGCAGAGGTGTTTGATCTTGCCGCAGGCTTATCTCATCGCCCAAACTTTCACTAGCAGTCGCGCGGCGGACCATACATTTTCAGGGAGTTCAGTGATGGTCAGAGTATCGACGTCCAAGGCAATCGTCGGTTCATTCGGAGAAGCTTCGAGCCGTGCACAAGAAGTGCCTTTGCCGCCGGACAAAGAATCTCGCTGGAACGAAAATCATCGGCATGAATGGCATGCTGTTATTCCTTTATCGAAGAGTCATTCTCTGGATAGGACGTATCTTACGTTGTCCCACCAAAAGTCCGATGGCGCGGTCTGACAAGGACGTATAGGGTGGCCTAAATGCACGGTCGAGAAACGATCCGACCATTGCGTTTTGAAGCAATACGCCCTTCTTCTTCGAAAACGCGGTAAATCCGTCAAAACCATGATAGGCACCCATGCCGCTCGGTCCTACACCACCGAAAGGAAGGTGGTGCTGAACGAAGTGAAAAATACAGTCGTTGATCGTAACGCCACCGGAGACTGTCTGTTCCAGTGTCTTCTTTATTCGAGATTTGTTCCGGTCGAAATAGTAAAGAGCGAGCGGGTGTGGTCGAGCATTGATGAAGCCCAGAGCATCGTCGATCACCGAATATTCCACTAGCGGCAGGATCGGCCCAAAGATCTCTTCCTGCATTACTCGCATCAAGTCGTTTGCCCCAAGAATGAGCGTAGGGGGAAAGAATCGACTCCCAACAGGAACATCTCCGTGCTTTGAATCGACCTGAAGAACGCGCGCCCCTTTACTCTGCGCATCATCCACGAGCTCCCGCATCCGTTCCCAGGCTGCCTGACTGATCAAGTGCGTATAGTCCGCATTGGAAGCCGGATGAGGATACCGCTTCGAAATGACTATCTCGCATTTGTGAACAAACTCGTCCATCCTGGTTGAAGGCACAAGCACGTAGTCTGGAGCAACGCAGGTTTGACCGCCATTCCAGAATTTTGCGGAGCATATACGATCTGCCGCTGTCGCCACTGGATAGGATTCATGCAGCAAAGCTGGCGACTTTCCGCCCAATTCGAGTGTGACGGGCGTGAGATTCTCTGCCGCCGCCTTCATCACGAGTTTGCCAACGCCTTGGGAACCGGTGAAGAGAATATGGTCAAACGGCAAACCGAAACAAGCCGACGCAACCTCTCGACCTCCTGTGACAACAGCCACATATTCCTCGGGAAATGCTTCACTGATCATCTGTCGTAACGTCTCCGCGGTTGCGGGTGCAAGTTCAGACGGCTTAACGATGACATGATTGCCTGCTGCAATCGCATTTGCCAGGGGCGACAGTGTCAATAACACTGGATAGTTCCACGCACCAATGACTCCTACCACCCCCAAAGGCTGATAGAGGATCTTTGCGCGGCTGGGCAGGAACTGCCAGTTCGCCGTCGCGCTCCGAGTTTGCATCCATCGGCGGAGATTGCGTTTCAGATACCGAATCTCGTCAACTAACGGGAAGATCTCCAGCAGGCGAGTCTCCCTGGCGGAGCGTTGGCCAAAGTCTGCCGCTACTGCCTCAATTATCGTGTCCTGACGGTTGACGATGCTCTGCAACAAGATGTCCAGGGCTTCCAGCCGTTTCCCAAGTCCGAGAGGAGTGCATTGGCGAAAGCTGCTTCGCTGGCGCTCAAATACGTGTCGCAGCGATTCGATAACTGCATCTGGCTGTTCGTCAAGCCTCATCAAAATACCTCGTTCTCGCATACTAAATCGCCAAGGCACTCATCGAGAGTCATTAGTAAAGTCGCCAACAGTATGAGCGCATGGAGAAGTCTGCTGGTTCACAAGACAGGCTCACGGAGTTCGAGAAGGAGTTTCTTTCCGAGCGTGACACCTTTTACTGGGCAAACACGAGTGTGACTGGGTGGCCCTACGTTCAACATCGCGGCGGGCCCAAAGGGTTCCTCAAGGTGGTCGACGATAGGACCCTAGCCTTTCCAGACTTTCGCGGAAACAAGCAGTACATCTCAACGGGAAACCTACTCAGTGACGATCGGGTGGCGATGATCATGGTGGACTACCCGCGTCAGGCCCGTCTCAAGATACTCGGTCATGTCGAGATATTTGAGGCCGAGAAGGCGAAGCCTTGGCTGGCGCGTGTCAGACTTCCAGGATATGAGGCGATCGTTGAGAGGGTCTTCGTTGTTCACATCGCGGCCTATGACTGGAACTGCCCCCAACACATTACGCCGCGATATACGGCAGAAGAGATTCGTTCCTCGATGCTTGGTCTCGAGGAACGAATGCGAACTCTTGAGAGGGAGAATGAAGCACTACGCAAAAGGCTCGCACAATCCCAAGGCAGTTGATTTCAAACCTAACAAAATATATGGCTGAAAGGAGTCTGCTGGCATGACCTCACGCCATGCGAACATCAAGGAACTGTCCATCGAGGTGACTGATCGTAAAATTCCATTGGCCTTTGGCCAGATGGCCCGACAGTCACCCAGGATTGACCGATTTGGGCCTTAGAGATCCAGGTCGATATCTGACAGCGGGCTCGAGCAGCAGATCAGGACGTTGCCCTCAGCAGGTCGATCGAGTGGCTCCGGCGCGTAGAGAATCTTGCCGTCTATCAACCCAGACTCGCAGCTGTGACAGACACCTGCGCGGCAGGACCACCTGACCGGAACATCGCAAGCCTCGGCGAATTCAAGAAGAGTTCCAAAGCGCGAATTCCAAGAAGCGGTGAGGCCGCTTCGTGTGAAAGACACCTTCGGGCCCGTGCCGGGGTCTCCTGCAGGTTTGTGGGGGGCGTTGGCCGATGCACTGGCGATTCCTGGCGTTAGCGCAGGCCCGGCACCGAAGACCTCGGAGTGGATGGAAGAGCGATCGACGCCCCAAGTCTTCAAAGCTGCGCTGATCTCTTCGAGAAACCTAGCGGGCCCGCACAAGTAGAAGTCAGCCGAACTAGGGACATTACGCTGTTGCAATAAAGGCAGACTCAAGTGACCATAGACCTCGTAATCCGTCCCGAGCTGATCTGCAGCATAAGGTCTGCTATAAGCCACCAGAGTGTGACCGTGCGGCAACCTTTTGAGTAGATCTCGCGTTTCAGCCGCAAACGGATGCTCGCTACTGTTGCGTGCGCCATAGCACCACCATATTTCCCTCTGGGAGGCTTCTAGATCGTTCGCCAGCGCATACAACATCGACAGGACCGGAGTTGCTCCGATGCCCGCGCTCAAAAGAACGATAGGAGCGATCGTCTGAGCCAGCGTAAAGCTCCCTCTGGGTGCGCTGACCTGGAGCAGATCGCCGGGCCGAATGTGATCGTGGAAGTATTGGCTGCCCGCGCCAGTAGCTCGTTTGACGCTGATGCGATAAGTTCCAACGCCTTGCGGCCCGGACATCGAGTAACTTCGCAACAATGGGGCTGAATTTCCATCAACCTCGATCTTGAAGGCCAGGAACTGACCTGGAAGAGGTGCTGGTAGCGGGCTGCGGTCCTCCGACTCGAGGACGAAGGAGAGCACATCGACACTTTCTCTCTGCACCTTTGCAACACGCAGTGAACGAAACCCTGTCCACAATTGTGGCTGCGATGAAGATGGAGCGAGCCCAGCGTTGCCACCCTGCTGGTCAGAGGCGACCAACGCTTCGAGCGATCCTTTCCAGCCCGCACTGAGCGCTGGAATTCGCAAGGCGCGTTCAAGGTGCTCTCGCGGATGTCCGGGAAGATATAGCAACGCATCGATCTCGGCCACCGTAATACGTTCAGGCCCGTCAGCGACCTTCACTATCTGATCTCCTGCTCCAATCTCTCCCTCTTCAAGGACGCGGAAGTAAAAGCCAGGGCGCCTGTGCGACACAAGCAGCGTAGGCATCTGCGGATTGTTCATCCGAATGCCAACGCGATAGCAGGTAACCCGCGGCTGCGTCACCTCGAACACAGCACTGCCGATTCTGTAACGATCGCCAATGCAGACTGAATCGTCGGCGAGACCGTCCACCGTGAGGTTTTCGCCGAATTGGCCATGTTCTAAGTCATCACGCTGAAGGTGCTGTTCCCAGTAGCGATAGGAGTCCAGTTGATACACCATCACCGCGCGATGTTCGCCACCATGACCCGCGAGGTCACCCTGGCCATCGCCATCGATATTCAGACGGCGCACCATCACTCTCCCTAACACGGGTCGTTTCCAAATAGCGGTGTAGACCAGCTTGCCTTGCCACTTGACATCGCTAGGAAGGCCAACGTTAACTGAGACGAGAGTGCCCATCATATCCTCCTGTCCGTTGAAGCTACGCCGCACCGCCTGTCAGATCAGCCACGTGTTTGTGTGAGTCTGTACTATTCCTACCTTCTAATAGAAGGACATGATAGGCCACACACCAATCGATAGCTACGCTGAATTTGTCGACGCTCGACAGAGCCGATATTCACGATGTCTGAGGACATCGTTTTGATAAGAAGGAGTAATGTGATGGCCATCGACAAGCCCGATACTTCCCGTCGCCGTTTCCTCACTATTGCCGGTGCGTCCACCGCTGCAGCCTTCTTTCCGCTGCAGGGACTTGTCGCGGGCACTTCTGTGGAGGTGCACAATGAGCGCTGAGACGCTGCATCCGGATACTGCGTCGCTGTTGCTCAATAAGGCGGACACAGCCGTCGTCTTCATCGACCCGCAGAACGATGTATTAAGCGAAAGCGGCAAGGCTTGGGCTGCCGTCAGCGAGAGTGTGAAGGAGAACAAAACGATCGAAAACATGGAGCGCATCTTCAAGGCCGCAAAGTCGCACGGTTTCGATGTCTTTATCTCGCCTCACTAACTTCTTTCCTGAAGACAAAGGGTGGAAGTTCAATGGTCCACTCGAAGCGGATGAGGCCAAGACAGATCTGTTCGCTCGAAAAGGACGCTTGAGCCTCGACGGCTTGAAGGGTTCCGGTGCGGACTGGCTGGAGCGTTTCAAGCCATATATCGAAGACGGCAAGACGGTCGTCGCGTCTCCCCACCGAGTGTGGGGTCCTCAGACCAACGATCTCGTACTGCAACTGCGTAAGCGGAGAATCAACAAGGTCATTCTTGGTGGCATGTTGGCGAACATGTGTGTTGAGTCCCACCTGCGAGAGTTTCTCGAACAGGGATTTGAGGTAGCCGTTGTGAAAGACGCGACCGCCGGACCACGTCACCCCGAGTGGGGAAACGGCTACACTGCCGCACTCATCAACTACGCGTTCCTCGCACACGTGGTTTTCACGACGGACGAAACTATCAAGGCGATGGAACGGGGCTCGAGGTAGCAGGGTCTGCAGCCGCACTAGGTGAGACGGTTATGGCGATGCTGCGGATTCTGGCTCCGATCTTTATCGACGTCTTCGGCATTACGCATCCGTCCGTCTAAGCCCCGGGATCGAGCTGCGCGATACATTGCCTTTCTGCTATTAGTGTTGCAATTTTGGTTTTCGTCTTCCTTTTGGCTTTTCGCGTCCTGAGCATGTGAACCCTCGACAACAGGTCGACCGCCGTGACCCACGCCGACTTTGTGAAAGGTGCCCATAATGAAAGTCGCTATTGCCTCTGACCATGCTGGCTTCCTATTGAAAGAAATTATCCGTGAGTTTGTTTCAAAGCTCGGCCATGATGTTCTGGACCTCGGAGCTTATAACGCAGACCCTTCGGATTATCCCGACTTTGCCCAAGCCGTCGGCAAAATAGTCATGACTTCAAAGGCGGAGCGCGGCATACTCATCTGCGGCTCCGGCGTAGGCGTCTCTATCGCTGCCAATAAGATGCCCGGCATAAGAGCGGCGATATGTCACGACACTTACTCAGCGCACCAAGGCGTGGAGCATGACGACATGAATGTGCTGGTGATGGGATCGCGCATCATCGGAGTACCGCTCGCACGCGATATTGCGGAGCGCTATCTAAGCGCGACATTCGACAGGTCCGAAGAGCGCTTTGTCCGACGCTTGAATAAAGTCGAAGCGATCGAGCGTCTTTATATGTCGGCCCCCGCGACGGCGCCTGCAAGACAGCCCATCGACTAACCATCCAGAAAAGCCGCGCTTCATTCCAATGGTGACCGCGTGGGTACGGTCATTCGCGCCGAGCTTAGAAAGAATGCTCTTCATATGCCCTTTGACCGTGGCCTCGGACACATTGAGCTGAGACGCAATGATCTTATTTGAATTGCCCGATGCGGCTCTCTGCAATACGGCAATCTCCCGTTCACTAAGTGCGTCGTCGGTAACATGGTCGGCCAACTCGGCTGCGATCTCGGGCGGGATTCTGCGTCTACCGGCGTGGACGACCCGAATGGTTTCCAATAGCTCTTTCCGCAGCATATTCTTGAGCAAATACCCGGAGGCTCCGGCCTTCAATGCACGCAGAGCCTGAACGTCGCCCTGGTAGGTCGTCAGTACGATGAAGCGAGCGTTCGGGAATTCAGCCCGAATAGCCAGGATCGCCTCGATGCCGCTCATCCCAGGCATCTGCAGATCCATTAGAGTGACATCCGGGCGATGACGGCGGAAGAGTTCGATGGCTTCCGATCCGCTGCTAGCTTCTCCAACCAGTTCGATGTCGCCCTCACCCTCCATGACGGCGGCAACGCCCTCCTGAAGAAGCGGATGATCGTCCACCGCAAGTATCTTGATTTTATTTGCCATGTCTACATCTCGTCTTCTTCCTTGAACTTCCAACGCGAAGCCAGCGCTTTCCCTTACGGCTGCGCAAGTAAGCGACTCCAATCGGGACTCTCAGCTCGATTTCGGTGCCGGTACCCTACCAAAGGACAATTACGCGACCCCCCTTAACGAGATTGTCACGCCCTACTGTCCAAGGTAGCCTTCATCTGCGCAAAGACTGTTCTCCATGTTCCCTATGGGAACGGCAGGCGCTGCTCGCTTGGTTTTGCGAGTTTCCGTGGCTACGACTCTCGTCGTCAATGGAATCGCCTGCTGGGCCCCGGCGACTTCGTTCTCGTTTTCCTTAGGATTAGCCATCCTGTCAGTCTTTCTGTGTCTTGGCCTGTTTACCCCCTATTGCTCTACAATGAGCTGCATTATTCAGTTGTACGTGCTCTTCATGAGCAGGGACACGAATCAGCTCCACGTCGTCGCCTCTATCCTGAACAGCGGAGTCTTGGCCGTTTTAGGGCCAGGGGCATACTCAATTGACGCCCGTATCTTCGGGCGGAGGCTTCTGACGCTCCCATCCCGGAGATAGTCAGCCCGTACTTCAGCAGGTCAGGCCCAGCTCACCGCGCAAATAGCCCGCCCGCTCACAACCTTCTGAACGCACTTGGGAGTGCTCCAATTCCATCCAAAATGGCCGCTCGCAATGATCCGGATGGGGATTACGAATTGATCTTACGACACGGATACTTGCTTCAACGCAACTCAACGCAGCTCTTTCCACATATTCGTTCGAAAGGTGGTCCTCCATGGAAGCTGTAGAACGCAACACAGATTTTACAACTGCTCCCCGCGTGTACCGCAATCGTCCCTATTCTCCCGCATTCAACTCACCCCGCCCTGAGTCGCTCTGCGATGTGATCTACCTGATAGATGAAGACGCCCAGGAGATCTCTGCGTGTTTTTCAGCTTTGGGCGTCAAGGTGATCGCCTTCGCATCGGCTACCCACTATCTCGAATTTAACTGCAGAGATACCGCAGCCTGCCTTGTACTCAATACTCATCTGCCGGACATGAGCGGCTTCAACTTGCAGCGCCAGCTCGCAGCAAAGGGGAACCCGCCTGTCATCTTCATCAGCGACCATTGTGACGTCGCGTCCACCGTTCAAGCGATGAAAGCCGGCGCAATCGAGTTCCTTACCAAACCGGTCGATCTACAGGCCCTTGTCACCGCTGTACAGAAGGCTTTCATTCAGGATCGCAAACTACGCCGCAAGAAGGCGGAACTGGCGGACCTGCAGGAACGTTTTTCTTTGTTGACACCTCGTGAGCGCGAAGTGTTGCCGCTCGTTGTGGGAGGTCTTCTCAATAAGCAGGCCGCATCTGGTCTCGGCATTTCTGAAGTCACATTACAGATACATCGGAGCCAGGTGATGCGCAAAACCCAAGCTGAGTCGCTCGCGGAATTGGTCCGTATGGCGATGAAGCTCCGAATCCCCTATTGGCGCGAAAATCAATCACACTACGACGAACAGTCAAGACCCTGCGCTGTTCGGTGTGCAAAACGGATTCAGGGTTCTGGCCTAGAGGGTCGCTCGCTGAAACTCTCTGGATGGGCACTTGCGGACCGTCGCCTCTCCTCGCGAAAAGCAGTTTTGGCATGAAATGGTGCGGCAGACTTCTTCGCCGATCACGAGCACTTCAAGCGGTATTAGTGTTGCCTTGGCCGCTGCGATTCTCGTGATAGGTCATCGTGTCATGGGCTTGGCCCCGGCACTATGGTGCCGCCCCACAAGCCGGCAAACCTGTCGCCATGGCGCAAGGCATCTCAACATAACTTCCTTTAGTAATACAAACGCATGATAGGCAGCTGTCTCTGCGTTGGTTACTCTCGATTTCGAAACGAGGTTCGTTTCTCTTTCAAAAGCTTTTCTTAGGAGACACATAATGCCCACAGTGATCGCTTCATCGGAATCAGTAAAAGTCCACCACAAGACTGTCCAGATTAAGGGAATAGACATCTTCTATCGTGAGTCCGGGGCGAAGACCTTGCCAGTTCTTCTTCTTCTTCATGGCTTTCCGACTTCCTCGAATATGTTTCGAAACCTCATTCCGCGTCTTGCGTAGTCATTCCGCGTCATCGCGCCAGACTATGCCGGTTACGGTTTCAGTGGAATGCCTGACCGCAAGGACTTCAACTATACATTCGAAAATCAAACTAACTTAGTTGAAGGACTGACCCAGGAACTCAAGCTCGACAGCTATGCTCTTTACGTCATGGACTACGGCGCTCCCATCGGGTACCGCCTCGCACTCCGTAGCCCTGAAAAGATCACTGGTATCGTCGTTCAGAACGGCAATGCGTATGAGGAGGGGCTGCTCAAATTCTGGGACCCGATCAAAAAGTACTGGAACGATCCTGTGGCGGAGAACCGCGCGGCATTGGGATTTCTCGTCGCTCCAGAAGCAACTAAATGGCAATATCAAAACGGTGTGAATGATGTCAGTCTTCTCGACCCAACCACGTGGACTCTTGACCAAGCTCTAATGGATCGTCCCGGCAACGGTGACATCCAACTGGACATGCTCTTCGACTACGCGTCGAACGTTCCTCTGTACCCCGATTTTCAGGCTTTCTTTCGCAAATACCAGCCACCCATGTTGATCGTTTGGGGTAAGAACGACTTCATATTCCCTCCGGAGGGTGCAGCTCCCTACAAGCGCGATCTTCCGAATGTCGAGACGCATTTGCTTGACACCGGTCACTTTGCCTTGGAGACTCACGGAGAAGAGATGGCTAGCCTAATTGAGGAATTCTTTGCGTCTCGCAACTAGTCCAGTCATTCGGTCATGAGTCAGCAGGTGAACGGCTTCACAAGTCGTTCACCTTTGGGCGTTACAACACTTGGCTTCAATGTTGTTGAAGGAGAGCAAATGAGCGAGACGAAACAGTCCACGACAATCGCACATCTCGGGGAAGCCCCCCGAATAGTGCTGCTTGTGCGATTCACACTCAAGCCAAGCAAGAGGGATGCATTCCTGCACGGGCTGACTGAAGTCGTCGATAAGATGCGTGCAGAGGACAGTTTCATCGACGCTGAGATCAGCGAAGACCTCGATCACCCGGATGTATTGGTCATGTACGAGACTTGGCTTGGAAGCCGGGAGAGCTGGCTCCGTGACGAGTATCCGCGTTCTTATCGCGCTCAATACGAAGGAGTGATTGGGGATCTTGTGGAGAGCCGTTCTGTCGAATGGCTTACCCCTTTGACGAGTTGGTATTCCGACCCCGCTCGTTCGTAGCGGGAGCCCGGCTAAGCCGTGTGTACTGTTGCGTCTCTTCCGAAGCGAACTCCAGGGCATGGTCGATTCAAAGGGACGCAATGACGTACGTCGTTCGTGGTCAACCCAATTAACTAGCAGTTTTGCCGTCCCGACATCTCTCCCTCATCCTCACGCATTCTAGTTTTAGTCGCCGGGTCGAGCCGCCAGATGTCGCGGTTTCGTGCAGTGTGAACCGCGGGCGAATGACGAAGCCAGGCATGAAGGACGTAAGCCACGGTCGTCCTGACATGCAGGATGTGGACGGCGGTCCAAAGGATGAGCTGGCGCAGAGGCCAGAGTGTGGCTGGTCCGGAATATCATCTCCCTGATTAGGGAAAACAGGCTCGTGGTGATTTGCGTGGTAAGACAATACAGCCCGAAGTACACGAAGCAGAATCGAAAGGCGATGCGAGCGGTAAGGCCCCAGTGCGCGGGTCGCTGGTCGCGCTGAACTTCTTCGGTCTCGTGTCGAACGCCTTGCCTCGCTTGCTGATGCCGAGCAGCCGGGCCTTGCCGCCGGTCGAGTGCTGTCGCGGCACAAGGCCGATCCAGGATGCGAACTCACGCCCCTTCTGGAAGGCTGCTCCGTTGCCGATGGCAGCGACGATCGCGGTTGCCACTAACGGGCCGATGCCTGGGATCTGCCTCAGTCGCTGGCAGGCTGGATCGGAGGAGGCGATCTGTTCAACCTCCACGTTCATCGCAACGATCTGCTGCTCCAGATCCTTCCACTCGCTCCAGAGCAGGCTGATAAGGTTACGCATCCGTGGTGTGAGGTTCGCGTCGGCGTCCTCCAAGATCTCCGGCATCGCGTCCTTCAGCCTGGCTGGAGTCTTCGCGAAGGTCATGCCGCGCTCGAGCAGGAAGGCCCGCAGCTGGTTGATGACCGAGGTTCGACGGGCGATTAGTCGATCCCGCACGCGGTGCATAGCCTGGAGATCAAGCTGGTCGTCTGTCTTGATCGGGACGAAGCGCATGTTCTGTCGGTCGACAGCTTCGGCGATCGCTCCCGCATCGAGGAAGTCGATCTTGTTGGACTTCACAAACGGCTTCACGAACTGAGCCGGAATCAGCTTCACGTTGTGGCCTTGTTGTCTCAGAACCCGGCCAAGGAAGTGAGCCCCCGAACAGGCCTCCATCCCGATCAATGAAATCTGCATGTTCGCGGTAAAGGTGATGAGCTGCTTCTGGGTGAACTTCTTCCGCAACAGCACCTTGCCTGCTGCGCTCAGGGCTACGAGGTGAAAGGTTGTCTTGCCAAGGTCAATGCCAACCGAACGAATCTGCATGTCGATGATCCTCCTTAAACCTGCCAACAAGATCATCCACCTCAACGCGGGGATCAAGCGGCGGACCATCTCATTAACGGGACTTCGGCAACTACGCCCACTGGCTTCCTTACCCCGCAGAGGTGTGAGGAATGCTCGATGCCCGCGATGCCGACACTGCAAAGGTTGCAAATACGCTCTGGACGACAATCACACCGACGCGGTTGGACGCGCACATAAGCTCCAATGACTATTCTGTAGCGTAGGTTACACCTTATGAGCTGTCGCTTCTTCGACGACCGAAAACTCTGCACCGTTTTGCGACATCTCGAGCTTGAACGTGTATTCGGTTTTGGATACTTGCTTGATGGTGACGCGCACACTGATCTTGGCGTCGCCCATCTTTGATTCGGCGGTCCAGTTCCAAGTGTCGCCGTTCACCGTGCCTTTCGAATCGATAGCTTCGCCCGTGCTGGTGAACTCATGGTAGGTGTAAACCTTCTCATTCGGATCATATCCCATAAAGGAGACGCCCTTTTCTGGCCCCATCGGCCCGGCGCCTTCCGAGTGGCACATGACGAAGAACCCGCCCGAGTACCATTCGCACTTTTCCGTGGACGTGAACTTGCCTCCGGGCATCGGGCCGAACGGCTTGGCCTCGCCCTCCACTTTCCACGTGCCGACGTTATAGTCGAGTTTCTTCACCTCAGGCCCTGGCTTCGGTGGGCCCTGAGGCGCCTGTGCTTGGATTGATGTCGCAAGAAACATCGTGCAAACCGCGAGCAGTACAGTCATTCTCTTCACAATCGCCTCCTTTTGAATCGGCCCGCTGCGGGTGTAGGTCGCATGGAAAGTCAGGTTCACGGCGCGGTGGGGTGTGCGAGGATGATACATCCGGCCTCTAGATTGTCAACCGAGTAATCGTTCTGACTTCGCGGTCTTATCGGAGGCCATCGCGTCCATTCTTGCAAAGGTGCGGATTTGCGACCCGACACCAGCGTGATGTAGACGGGCGACAGCGAGTCGGGCCTCTGCATCACTGATGTCGGGATTCAGAAACGGGGCCGTAGGAAGCGAAAACAAGGTTCTGGGCGGATCGTCGGCAACTCGGAAACAATCCCGCCGACAGGCGATCCGAGCGAGGCGTCCTAGTTCCCGCTAAACGGTGCCAGCTCAACCGGTCGATGCAACACCATCTAATCAGCTGATCCACAAAATGCTTACCCTGAAGAATCGATCTGTCAGACCCCTGTCCTGCGTGTCTCCAAGAACGCAGCGAGCTCTGCCGGGTCGCACACGTTGTTCTTGCCGAGCCGGAATGCTGGTAGTGTGCCTGCATTAATCCAGTCGCAGAGGGTGTTTCGGGTTACCCCGAGGATAGACATGACCTCTGTGGCGCGGACGTAAGTAGTCCGCCGCCTAAGCTGGTCAACGATTGTATTCGGTGAGACTCCGTGTCGTGTCATGAAGGCTAATACCCGCCCGATCATGTCGACCTTGAATATGTTCGCCAATAAATTTGTCTTCGGTGTCCCGTGTGGTTGAACTCATGCAGCTACTCTTACGAATGCGAAAGTGTTGTTGACCTGCTCCCGGGTCTTCTCGCTCTTATGATCGCTTGCGGCGAGGTACTTTAACGTCGTCTGAGAATTATGCACACGTCTGCGCGTTCGTGGGAAATTTCTTTCCCGTTGACAGAGTCAACGGCATCAGGGATCATCGGCACAAATCCCAAACGAAGAGGCCACCGATGAGATTGCGCTTTTCCTCCTTTCTGATTTTCTCGCTAGTTTTTGCTCTACATGCGCATGCAGACACCGTGACTTACACCGAAACCGCAACGGTGACAGGCAGTCTCGGCGGAACACCGTTCACCAATGCAACAGTTACGTTGTCCGGAACGGGCGACACTGCAAACATCACTTCCATATCCACAAACATCTACGATCTCCTTCTACCTGTATCGGTCCAAGTTTCGGGAATACCTGGCACCTACACGTTTACTGACTTCGTCCAAGTCGCCGCTAACCAGAATGTTTCTGCGGCTGGGTTTGGCGACGTTTCAGTAGATTTGGCGATTCTGTTCACAGATGCCAGTGCATTGTCTTCATACAATCTTGCTTCATCCACTGGACCCATATCCGGAACCCCAGAGGGAAACGCTCTCTATCATTTCCCAACCACCGGGGGGTCTTTGATCTTGAATGACGTGTCGAGTGTGAGCTTCCAAGCAGTCGATCAATCTCCCGATGTCACCCCCGAACCTTCTTCGTTCGCGCTACTCGGTACGGGCATCCTGGCGCTCGCGGGTACAGCCCGTCGCCGATTGCCTTCTGCTAAGTGATTGGAAAAAGTACAGAGACGAGTTCGCCTTATGGTGCAACACACAAGTTGTGTGCGTTGCACCATAAGTTGTCATATGGAACCCATAAGCTGCCCTCGGTGACCCCATAAGTTGTCCTGGTTGTCACCACAACTTGTCATCCAAATCCGAGGTGCATCCGAGTCCTAACGATCGAAGGCTAATACCCGCCCGATCATGTCGCCCTTGAATATGTTCGCCAATAAATTTGTCTTCGGTGTCCCGTGTGGTTGAACTCATGCAGCTACTCTTACGAATGCGAAAGTGTTGTTGACCTGCTCCCGGGTCTTCTCGCTCTTATGATCGCTTGCGGCGAGGTACTTTAGCGTCGTTTCCAAGTCAGAGTGCCGGAGCCAGAGCTGGATGGTACGTGCTGAAACTCCGGCCTCATGGTGCATCGTTGCGAATGTTTTTCGGAACCGGTGAAGCTCGAAACGCTTACATACGGGATTCGTTGAGCAGCATTTGCCCTTCTTGTTGTAACAATGCCCGCAGTTCATGCCCCCACGTAGGGCAAGTTGCTTGAGATTGCGCAGAAAGTGACCATTAGGTTTTCCGCCCTTTCCGGGAAAGATCAGGCGACTATCTGGATACTTCTCGCGGCGCGTGCGGAGGCTATCAACCAGCGAATCGGGGATGGGGATCTCCCCTTCCTCTTTATCTTTCGGACTAAACCCAAGGTCAAGTTTCTCAGTCACGCTGAAGGTCTTGGCGGTAAAGTTCACGTCGCGCCATGTGGCGTACTGGACCTCTTGATCGCGGGCTCCCGTGAAGAGAAAGAACTGGATGAGCTCGGACTCTTCCTGGTCTGCTGCAGCAAGGAGGGCGTTAATCTCGTGAGGCTCATAGGCGGAGACGACCTTCTCGGTGAACTTTACCCGGTCGGTCTTCTCGAGTGGCCAGGTGATTTTGTTGTGGTTGAAGAAGATCTTCAGGAAGTTCGAATAGTTCGCTACGGTTCGTGGCACGTTGCCGGACGTCTTCAGATGGTCGAGATAATTGAGGACGTCTCGCCGGTTGATCTGTTCCATGTACTGCCGGGAGCAGGTCGATGCGAACACCGTGAGCGTGCGGGTGTAAGTGTAGAGGGTACGTTTTGACTTTGCCTTGGCGGTGTCGCTGAGATATTCCTTGATGGCAGCAGCGAGGTCAGTCTTGCCTGCGGTTTTGATGGGATCCGGATCAATGATACCCAGAGAGGCCGCCTGAAGCTTGTGCTCGACTCGCAGTTTGGCGGTCAGGGCCAGCTGAGCATCGGTGCCGACGGCATCCCACACGCGTTTGCCAGCCTTGACGTACCGGAGTTGTAGATTCCCTCCGGATGATGCTCGGGCTTGCCGTTCACGACGGCGTAAAGCGGCTTCAGCTTTCCATTGGAAGAAAAGACCGGGTCGAGGTAGGCTCGGCTTCCGTTGGAAAGCCTCACTCTGATTTTTAGGCGGACGGCAGGTACGGGCATCTTGAACTCCTCAAGGATCAATACCCGTCAGGAGCGGCTCGTACCGATTATCACTTTACGATTGTGTAGCCACTAGTGTAGCCAGTGTCGTAAGTTGTTGATTCTAAAAGACTGGCGGAGAATGGGGGATTCGAACCCCCGATAGAGCTTTCGCCCTATAACGGTTTAGCAAACCGCCGCCTTCAGCCACTCGGCCAACTCTCCGTCTGTGTTGCGTGGGCATGGATAGGTGATTCTGGATAACTCTCTATGCCCTGGCTGAGGCAATTATAACTTGCGGCTGGGTGATGCGGACAAGGTCGTTTAGATTTGTGGGTACAAGGACTGAACTACGCTTTTGATTAGCCGAAGGGGGTGGGGTGAGGAGGCTGGGTGGCGAGAAAAAGATGCGGCTGCTGCCGCTGATTGCGGCTACGTATTTTATGGTGTCAGGTGGCCCGTACGGGCTGGAAGACATTATTGGCAAGGCAGGGTATGGACGAGCGTTACTGCTGCTGGCGCTGGTGCCGTTAGTGTGGAGCCTGCCGACAAGTTTGATGGTGGGCGAGCTAGCCTCGGCCGTGCCGGAGGAGGGAGGGTACTACCGCTGGGTGAGGCGGGCCCTGGGCGGGTTCTGGGGGTTTCAAGAGGCGTGGCTCAGCATGGCAGCAAGCGTGTTCGACATGGCGATTTATCCCGTCATCTTTGTGCTGTACCTGGGTAGGATCGAGCCGGCGTGGACGGCGGGTGGGCGGGGTACGTTATGGGCGCTGACCGTGGTCGTGTTGTGTGCGGCGTGGAATCTCCGCGGGGCAAAGGCGGTGGGTGAGGGGTCAGTGGGGATGTTTTGTTTGCTGCTTTCGCCGTTTGTGGTTCTGACAGTGGTTGGGTTGTGCAAGGGATTGGCGGGGATGCATGGGTCCGTTGCCCTTGGAAGCGGTTCCTTATGGATGAAGACTCCGGCGATGGGGGCGGACTTTGCCGGAGCACTTTCCGTGACGCTCTGGAACTATATGGGCTGGGACAACGCCTCGACTGTGGTGCAGGAGGTGGAAGAACCACAGAGAAACTATCCACGGGCGATGCTGATTGCTTCGGGCTTAGTGGCGTTGACGTATGTGCTGCCCCTAGCGTCGGTGGCGCTGGCGGGCATTCCGGCTGAGCACTTTTCGACGGGGGCATGGACGGACGCCGCGCGCCAGGTGGTGGGTCCCTGGCTGGCACTGTGCGTGGTGCTGGGTGGGACTATCAATGGATTTGGGATGTTCAACGCGTTGATGATGAGCTACACACGAGTGCCCTATGCATTGGCTGAAGAGGGGATGTTGCCGAAAGTGGTTGCGCAAAGGACCAGGACAGGGGTTCCGTGGGTGAGCGTGGTTCTGTGTTCGGCGGCGTGGGCGTTGGCCCTGGGGATGTCGTTTGAGCGACTAATCTCAATCGATCTTGTCTTGTACGGCGGGGCACTGGTGCTGGAATTTGTGGCCCTGGTGGTGCTGAGGATAAAGGAGCCGGAGTTGGTGAGGCCGTTCAAGGTGCCGGGCGGATTGTGCGGTGCCGTAACGATGGGATTGGGACCAACGTTGCTGATTGGGTTTGCTCTTTGGGCTGCACGCGGCGAGCGCGTGTCGGGGCTGCCGGCGCTTGGTTTCGCCGGGATAGTAGCAGCGGCTGGGCCGTTGGTTTATCTAGTGGCTAGACTGGTGAGACGGGCCGTTTAGTCGTTGGCCCTTCGTTTCTGCTCGGGTGTTTGTTCCGTCGTGTGGGGGATGGGCTTCGGTTTGGGATTGGCTTTATTGTCGATGAAGTTCTGCTGGGCTTCGAGGACCTTGGTGCGGGCGAAGGAGGCGTCGCGCCAGCCCTTGACTTCGACGCGCTTGCCTTCGAGATCCTTGTAGATGGAAAAGAAGTGCGTGATCTCGCGGAGCATGTGGGGGTAGATTTCGGAGAAGTTCCAAACATCTTTATAGCGTGGATTGCCTCTGCCGACGCAGAGGACTTTTTCGTCTGCCAAGCCCTGGTCGAGCATTTCCAGCACGCCGATGGGGCGGACTTCCATGACACAGCCTGAGAAGCTGGGGGCGTCGACTAGGACGAGGACGTCGAGGGGGTCGCCATCGGCGGCGAGGGTGCTGGGGATGAAGCCGTAGTCGCCGGGGTAGTGAACGGGGGAGTAAAGATTGCGGTCGAGACGGAAGACGTGGAGATCCTTGTCGTACTCGTATTTGTTGGCGCCCTCGTAGGGGATTTCGATGACAGCGTTGATGACCTCGGGGGACTTCTCCCCGACAGGTAGTTCAAGGTAGTTCGTCATAAAATTCTGGAGTCTCTTCTCTCGGAAATTTCTCGGTAAAAGGGTGATGCTGGTTGTGGCCCCGGGGTATTTCTTGTGGTGGGCCATCTTGTTCTTAGGGGATGAAGGCTGCACCTTGTCTATAATCAGTCAGGATGAAGGCTCATGTCTATGTCACGCTGAAACGAACGGTGCTGGATGCCCAGGGGCAGACGGTTGCAGATGCATTGCGGCGGATGGAATATCGCGGCGTTGCGGATGTGCGGCAGGGGAAGTATTTCCTGCTGACTCTGGAAGATGGATTGGAGCAGAACGCCGCGCGGGCCGAGGTGGAGCGGATTGCTCGTGAGGTGCTGACAAACCCTGTAATTGAAGAGTTTACGCTCCGGTTAGAAGCTTAAACGGGCTTCAGGGCTCTAGGATCTCCGGGTTGCGATTCAGGCGGCGCGGGCGATTTGACATGTAATTTTTTTAGGTCCTTTTTTGGGTGGGGTTCTGCGAAAAATGGGTGTTTTTTGTGGTTTCTTCGTGGACAAAACGTGGTGAAATCGTGGTGGAAACGTGGTGTTTTTGTGGTGACAAATCTGCGTTGAAAAATACGCCAACTTTTTGAACTTTATTTTCTGCGTGTCGGGCACTCAAGTCTGGACACTCAAGTCTGGGCACTCAAGTCTAAGGGTGTGTGCGCCTGCTGGTGCTACGCTTAAAGGCTGTAGGGGACGAGCATTTTGAGCGATGCAAGTGTAGAGAGTGCCGCGCAGCAGGCTACCGATGAGTCGGCGGGCGGAAGCCGCTTTGTGCGGGCTTGCCTGCGGCTTCCAGTGGACCGGACGCCGGCGTGGTTTTTGAGGCAGGCGGGACGGTATATGCCGGAGTATATGGCAGTACGGAAGCATCACACGCTGCTGGAGATCTGCAGGACACCGGAGATTGCAGCAGAGGTGACGATTACGGCGGCGGAGCGGCTTGGCGTGGACGCTGCGATCATCTTTGCCGACCTGCTGCTGCCGCTGACGCCCATGGGGTTGGACTTCGAGTTTGTCGCGGGTGAGGGGCCGGTAGTGCATACACCGGTGAGGTCGCTGGAACAGGTGAAGGCGCTCAGGACCGACCGTGCGGAAGAGTTGAGTTATGTTGCGCGGGCGATCGAGAAGGTGGCGACGCACTTTGCAGGCCCGCGGGCCGATGGGGACACGCTCGGGATCATCGGATTTTGCGGTGCTCCGTGGACGCTGGCGGCGTACATGATCGAAGGCGGCAAGCAGAGCGGCGGGGATCGCAACTACATCGAGACGAAGAAGCTGATGTACTCGAACAAGGCGGCGTGGTCGTTGCTGATGGAGAAGATTGTAACTGTTTTAGTTGCGTACGCGCGCCAGCAGGTGGAGGCGGGAGCGGATGTGATCCAGGTGTTCGATAGCTGGGTGGGCAAACTGAGCGTAGGCGATTACACGCAGTACTGCCTGAGCTGGACGACTGAGCTCGTCCAGCGGATTAAGACGATGGGTGTGCCGGTGATCTACTTCGGCGTGGAGACCGCTTCCCTGCTTCCGGCGATGAGCGAGACGGGAGCGGATGTGATTGGGCTGGACTGGAGGGTTCCGCTGGAGGTGGGCTGGAAGGCGGTGGGCGCAGGCTGCGCCGTTCAGGGGAATCTGGATCCGATTGCGCTGTTTGCGCCGGAGGGCGTGCTGAAGGAGCGGGTGCGCGAGGTGCTGGACGCGGCGGCGGGACGGCCGGGGCACATCTTCAATCTGGGACATGGGATTGTGCCGACGACGCCGGTTGAGAACGTGATTCGGGTGGTGGAGTGGGTGAAGGAGCTGAGCGCAAGATGAATTTTGAGTACGGGAAAGGGCGCGGTTTTGCTGCTAGCACACGGAACGCCGGATGTGCTGGGCGAGATGTCGGAGTATCTGAGCAAAGTGACGGGTGGGCGGGCTCTGCCGCAGGCGGTTGTGGAGGAATTGCAACATCGCTATGCGCAGATCGGACTGCGGGAGACTCCGGGCGTGGAGGCTCCGCCGCTGACAAAGTGGACGATGATGCAGGGCCATCTGCTGGAGCAGGCGCTTGGCGGCGAGAAAGTGTATGTGGGGATGCGGAATTGGCATCCATATATTGCGGATGTGGTTGCGCAGATGCGGATGGACGGCGTGACGCACATCAAGGCAGTGTGTCTGGCGCCGCAGAATTCGCGGACCAGCGTAGGGCTGTACCGGCGTGCGGTACTGGCGGCCGCAGGGGGACTTGAGGTCGAATTTGTCACCGGATGGGCGGAGAGTCCGCTGCTGGCGCAGGCGTTCGCGGAGAGGCTATGGCCGGTGTGGGCGGAGGCTTGTGCGGAGTCGGGGCGGCGGGTGCCAGTGTTGTTCACCGCGCACAGCGTGCCGTGCCGGACGATTATGACAGGAGAGGCCTCGGTAGCTGGAGCAAGGCCTGGGACGCCGGCGCAGGATTCGCCCGATCCCTATCCCGTGGAGGCAAAACGCACTGCGCAGATGGTGGCGGATCGCATGGCTCCGGTTGGATTTAGAGACAGAGATTGGTATTTTGCGTTTCAAAGCCAGGGCGTCAGTGGCGGCCCGTGGATTGGGCCGACAGTGGAGGAGACACTGAAGGCGATCAAAGAGGAAGGCCATGTGGGAGTGGTGATGCAGCCGGTGGGATTTCTGTGCGATCACGTGGAGATTCTGTATGACATCGATATTGCGTTCCGCGAGATGGCAAGCCAGCTGGGGTTGAAGCTGTGGCGGGCGGAGAGTTTGAATGACTCCGAGGTGCTGGTGAAGGCGCTGGTGGAGGTGGTTTCGGGGCAATATAAAGCGACTGTCGATGAGCTGACCGTGCCTGCAGGAGTATAGGCTGTCAGAGGACCAGATGAGGGCCAGATGCGGGGGCTCCGGCCCTCGTATTTTTTTGCGGGGTATTTGGTTGGAGAGACGATGAAGCGGGTTGCAATTGTTGGCGGTGGAGTGGCTGGGTTGGCGGCGGCGTATGAGCTGGCGCGGCTGGCTCGCGATGGGGCAGCCGTGCAGGGTGTGGTGTTCGAGGCGTCGAACCGGCTGGGTGGGATTGTGGAGACGGTGCGTGAGGGGGGATTTGTTATTGAGGGTGGGCCGGATGGGTGGGTGACGGAGAAGCCCTGGGCGCGCGAGCTGGCTGAGGAGCTTGGCCTGGGCGATGAGGTGATCGGTTCCAACGATGCAGGGCGGAAGACTTATTTGTTGATCGATAAGACGCTGCGGGTGATGCCGGACGGAATGCGGATGATGGTGCCGAGCGATCTCGACGCACTGGATGCGTCGGATCTGTTCAGCGCGGAGGCGAAGCGGGCCTATCACGAAGAGCAGGGCCGAGCAGATGAGCTGCGGGCGGGCGCTCCTGAGAGCGACGAGAGTGTGGCGGAGTTTGTGCGGCGGCACTTTGGGGAAGAGGTGCTGCAGAAGATGGGGGCTCCGCTGCTGAGCGGCGTGTTTGGCGGGGATGTGGCAAAGCTAAGTGTGCGGGCCGTAATGGCTCCGTTTGTCGCGATGGAGCGCGAGCACGGCAGTCTGATTACAGCGTTGCAATCCCGGACCGCCAGTGCGAACTCTGATTCGATCTTTTCTTCGCTGCGCAGCGGCATGGGAACGCTGGTGGATCGCATGATCGCGGCGATTCCGGAGGATTGGGTTCGGCTGGTCTCGGAGGTGAGTTTCATCTCCTATGAAGACGAGGGATGGCTGGTAGGGACGTCGAGGGGTGTGGAGCGATTCGACGCGATGATGATGGCGGCGCCGGTGGACGTGGCTCGCACGCTGCTGGAGCCGGTGGACGAATGGGCGGCGCAGCTGATGGAGATGGATGCGAGTTCGGCGGTGTTGGTGGGGTTCGGGTTTCCCGACGCTACGAAGTTCAATGTGCCTCCGGGTTTCGGTTTTCTGGTGCCACCCGGAGTAGACAGCATGTTGCTTGCGTGCACATTTGTGGACCAGAAGTTCGACGATAGAGTGCCGCAAGGCGGACGGTTGGTGCGCGTGTTCTTTGGCGGGAGGGCCGCCGAGCGGTTGATGCGGTGCGGCAACGATGAGACGGCTGCGGTGGCAAGGTTGGAACTGGCGCGGATTCTGGGGCCGCTCCCGGAGCCGCAGATGACCGTGGTACGGCGTTGGCCGAGGAGCCTTCCGCAGTATGGGGTGGGGCATTTGGAACGGATGGCTTCGTTGACGGAACGGGTGGGAAGACTCGATGGATTGTGGCTTCTGGGGAACGGCTATCGCGGAGTGGGACTGCCTGATCTGATTCGAGATTCGCGGGCTGCTGCGCGTCAGTTCGCGGAACGAGAGTAGGGTCCGCGCGCTGTCGCGCACTTTTGAACATTTGACCCCGGAGTGTGGCCGGGATAGTCTTTTCTAATCTGGTGTTGGGAAGACGGTGCGAATCCGTCACTACCCCGTAACTGTAAGCGCTGAGAGTTTTGACAATTTTCTGAAGCCACTGGGATTCGTCCTGGGAAGGTGAGTCAAGGCTCGGTGAAGCGCAAGTCAGGAGACCCGCCGGAGGCCAATCGGGCTTGATTCAGCTTCGCTGGGAGGGCTGGAGAGCATTCTCGCTGACCTTAGCAAGGTCTGCACGAGCGCTGCCTAAATATATTTCCCGCTCTGTTCCATGCGTTTTCTTTTCGTGTGGACAAGGAGCTGACGATGCAGGAGACGCGCCAGGGTTCGGTGACACTCGTGCTTGGTGGTGCACGCAGCGGCAAGAGCCGTTACGCGCACCAGCTTGCGGAGCAGTCGAGCCGCGTCGTGTTTGTGGCGACGGCGAAGAGATCGGATGACGAGATGAGCGCGAAGATCGACAGGCATCGCGAGGAACGCCCGAAGGAATGGCTTACCGTGGAGGAGCCGCTCGATCTGGCAATGGTGCTGGCGCAGCACGAGCTTGATTGCGATGTGATCGTGGTGGATTGCCTGACGCTCTTTGCGGCGAATCTTATGGAGGCGAAGGGCGACGAGAGTCGAGGCTCGGGTTGAGGCGTTGTGCGTGGCTTTGCAATCAGTTCAGTGCAGCGTCGTGCTGGTGTCGAACGAGGTTGGGAGCGGGGTGATTCCAGCATATCCGTCAGGGATCCGATACCGCGATCTGCTCGGCGAAATCAACCAGAAGATCGCCAGGGTTGCTGATGATGTGGTGTTAATGGTGGCTGGACTGCCGCTTGCATTGAAGGGACACCTCGAGGTGACGCTGTGAGAGGCCTGAAGCGGATCATGGCTTTGCTGCGGATGCTGGCTTTGCTTTCGCTGACGGCGCTGCTCTGCGGCCCGTGCTTCGCGAGCCGTACGCTGACCGATGAGATGGGCCGCAAAGTGATCGGTGCCGGACCATCCGCATCGCGTGGTCTGCCTGATGCCGAGCGTGACAGATACTGTCTATGCGCTGGGCGCGGGCGATGATGTGGTGGGCATCAGCGATTACACGAAGTATCCCGCTGCGGCGCTGACGAAGCCGAGCGTGGGCAATTTGATCACGCCATCGATTGAGACAATCCTGTCGCTGCGTCCGGATCTTGTGATCGGGGTGCAACCGATGGGGCCGATGGAGGGGACCGCGGAACTTGAAAGAACCGGCATTCCCATTTTCCTGGTGAGTCCGCATGGCATCGCGGGGATCATGCATTCTGTGGAAACGATCGGGCTGGCTTTGAACAGAACACAGCAGGCGGACGCGCTGGTTCATAGCCTGCAACAACGCGTCGATGCGGTGAAGGCACGGACTCAAAGCCAACCCGCGCCGAGGATATTTATGCCGGTCTGGTATGACCCGATCAGCACAATCGGCAGGAACGCATTTATCACGGAGATTATTGAAGCCGCCGGAGGACGTTCGGTGACTGACGATTTAGCGACAGAGTGGCCGGAGATCAGCATGGAGGTTGTGCTGGAGCGGGCGCCTGACGCATTGCTGCTGGTGCGCGGCGGCAAGATGACGTTGAAGGTGTTGCAGGACCGGCCGGGCTGGAGCAGTATGGCGGCCGTGAAGGCGAAGCGGGTCTATTACGTTGACGACCGGATCAACTTTCCCAGCCCGTTAGCGATCGATGCATTGGAGGATCTCGCGAAACAATTTCATCCTTGAGCTGAACCGTTCAGCTCGTAACCATCCACCAACAGCAAGGTGTCGGGAAGCGCGGTGCAAATCCGCCACTACCCCGTAACTGTAAGCGCAGAGAGTCACGGCATGGACGCACAACGCCACTGGAGAGCATCCCGGGAAGGCAGCCAGGGCTCGATGAAGCGCAAGTCAGGAGACCGGCCTTGCTTCACTACCCGAGGGGGACAATTTCATGCATTGTTTAATTCGAAGAGTGACCGCGGTCTTTTGGACCATGTGTTTCCTGGTGATTTCGTCGCTTTCCTTGTCCGTTGCTGCGCTTGCCGCAGAGCCGGGCTCTTTGTACGGAATCGTTAGAGATCCGCTTGGCGCAGTTGTCGCCGGCGCGACGGTCGAACTGTTGAACGGAAGCTCGATAGTGAAAACGACAACGACCGATGGCGCGGGCAACTATATCTTTGAGGTTCCTGCATCTGCACGCTATCGTGTCCGGGCGATCGCGCCTTCTTTTCAGAGCACGTCGAGCGCGTCGGTATACGTCACAAGATCAGAGAAGGCAGAGTTGGATATCACGCTAGCGACGCAGACGCTGACGCAACAGGTCACAGTGACGGCCACCGCAACGCCGACGCCGATTGCACAGATTGGCGCCTCGGTCACGGTCTTGACGTCGGATGACTATCGCCAGTACACCGAGGTGCAGGATCCACTTCGGCAGATTCCGGGGTTGCAAGTGACGCAGGTTGGGGAGTATGGCGGCCAAACAGGACTGTCGATTCGCGGCGGCAGCACAAACGCAAACAAGGTGCTGATCGATGACGTTCCTATAAACGATATCGGTGGGGCAGTGGACTTTTCGAACGTCGCCACGGTGGGTATTCAACAGGTCGAAGTGTTGCGAGAGCCGAACAGTGCGTTGTACGGTTCGGATGCGCTGGCCGGGGTTGTGAGCATGACGACGGCGCGAGGAACAACGAGGTTGCCGCTGTTGACCTACGCGGGCGACGGGGGAAATTTCAACACGTATGACCAGGTAGCAACATTAAGCGGTGTCCTGCGGCGGTTCGACTACTATGGCGCCTTCGGCCGTCTGGATAGCGACAACAATCTGCCAAATGATTCCTTCCATAATGCCACCTACACGGGAAACTTTGGATGGAACCCAAACCCTGCGAATGATCTTCGCTTTACGGTGCGCCACCTCTCAGTTTCGGGCGGGCAGCCGAACGGCATTCTGCTGTACGGTATTCCCGATGACGCGGCCCAGAAGGCGCAGAACACTTACTACAGCGGAGCCTGGAACAACCAGGCGACGGAGAAATGGCACAACGAGATTCGCTATGGCGGGCTGCGGCTTTGTTCGCAGTACGATGACTTTGCGCCAACAGGAATTCCCGACCCTGCCGGTTCGGGCAACTTCCTTGGCGCGCCAGTCACCATTACAGGAGCGAACGGGTACAGTGTCACAGGTCAGGCGATCTTTCAGTTTGCGGATACCTATCCCAACCAGTTTGCCTCGATCACGAACCGTGACTTTGTTTACGCCCAAACGGACTATCGCATCAATCCGCATGTCGTGGCGCTAGGCGGATTCAGATATGAGGCTGAGCGTGGTTCAACGCAGTTTACGGGTTCGCCTGCGAGCGAGATCAGTCGCGGCAACTATAGCTACACGCTCCAAATCTCAGGTGATCTTCGCAATCGTCTCTACTACAACGTTGGCAGCGGCATCGAGAACAATGGGCTCTTTGGAGTGGCAGGCACGCCGCGCGCATCGCTTGCCTATTATCTTGTCCGGCCCTCGGCTACAGGTTGGTTGAGTGGCACGAAACTGCATGCGAGCTTCGGCAAGGGCATCAAGGAGCCGACAATTTCGCAGCAGGCTAGTTCCATCTTCGATATTCTTTCGGCTCTCCCAAATGGAAGCCAACTAATCGAGCAGTTTCATATCGGGCAGATTGGTCCGGAGAACTCGCGCACGTACGATGGCGGCATCGATCAGCAGTTGTGGAACGGTCGTGCGCGGCTGGGCCTGACTTACTTCCATAATGAATTCACGAACGGCATCGAAGATGTTCCCCCGTCAGGTCTTCTGGCACTGGGAGTACCCGTGGCGAATCTTCCTGCGCTCCAGTTCGGCGCCTACATCAACTCTGAGGCGTTCCGCTCACAGGGCGTGGAGTTCGAGATGGAATACAAGATCAACAGCTACCTCTTCGCGCGTGCCGGCTATACCTACACCGATGCGGTGGTGCAGCGCTCTTTCTCGAGCGATCAGGGAGTGGGGGAGTCTTTCAATCCGGCGTTCAACTTCGGCGATATTCCCATCGGCGCGTTCTCGCCATTAGTAGGCGCGCGGCCGTTCCGTGTTGCCCCACACTCGGGATATTTCGGACTGAACTATACGCGTTCGAAGTTCTACAGCTCTCTCACCGGCACGCTGGTGGGGCGACGCGACGACAGCGACTTCCTCTTTGATCCCGATTACGGACCAACGATGTTGCTGCCGAACCGCAATCTGGATGGAGCCTATCAGCGGATCGACCTTCGCGGAGGCTACCAAATCACTTCGAGACTGACGGTCTATACGAATATTCAAAATCTGCTCAGTGAACACTATGTTGAGACCATTGGCTTTCCTGCGCTTCCGTTCAATTTTCGGTCAGGAATCAAAATCACCTTCGGAGGTGAATCCTGGGGACTGAATTAAATCCCGAAACAAACCGGATCACGGTGTCGCCTCCGGCGTCTGCTCCCAGGTCAACTCAGGAGCAGATGCCGGCGACGCATCTCTATGATGAATATCTACCAAAGGGCAGAGTGGGTTTCGCTGCGCTTGTCTCGCTTCTGGTCCTTGCGCTCGTGGCCGTCGTTTTATGGTCAGTCGCGACCGGCGCTGTTCGCGTCTCTCCCGGAGCGATTGTCGCCGCTCTCTTTGGGCATCAATCGCTGACCGCAACGGAACAGATTATTCTGCTGCAGATTCGCCTGCCGCGAGTATTGGCGTCAGCCGTAGTCGGCGCGGCACTCGCGATCTCGGGACTCATGTTTCAAGGGCTGTTTCGCAATCCGATGGCCGACCCCTATGTCATCGGCTCGTCGGGTGGTGCGGTGCTCGGGGCGTGCGTAGGGATTTTCTTCTTCTCGCAGTTCTCGCTATTCGGCTTCAGCGCCACAGCGCTTCTCGCCTTCGCAGGGTCGGTCATCACCATGGCGATTGTGTATTTCCTGGCACGCACGAACGGCAAGACGAATGTCATCACACTGCTGCTTGCGGGCTTCGCTATCAGCACGATGCTCGGCTACTCCAGCTACTTCTTTGAACTGATCGACAGCAGCAGCGGTTCGAGTCATATGATCCTGCTGTCGTGGCTCCATGGGGTCATCGGGATTCCGCAGTGGACCCAACTCGCTGTGACTGGAGCGCTGCTTTTGTTGGCGTCAGTAAGTGCGATGCCCCTGATGAGGCGGCTGAATACGCTGGCCCTGGGCGACGAATATGCCCACCAACTTGGACTCAGAGTGGAATACACGCGTGTCGGAATCATCCTGACGGGATCGCTGCTGACGGCTGTCGCCGTTTCGCTCGGCGGCCTGATCAGCTTCGCTGGTTTGATTGTGCCGCACGTCGCGCGCCTGCTTCTCGGACCGGACCATGTGCGTCTGCTGCCTGTTACGGCTTTGTCTGGCGCAATTTTTTTGGTTGTCGCGGATACACTTGCCCGCTCCGTTTTCGCGCCAACCGAGATTCCAGTCGGAATCCTGATGGCTTTTCTTGGCGGACCATTTTTTCTTTATCTGTTGCGTAAGACGAAACGGAGCTACGTCTTATGAATCCTCTCCTGAGCTTTCGCAACGTGAGTTTCGGATATGGCGGGCTCGATGTGATCCAGTCTGCAAACTTCGATCTGTACGCAGGGAGCTGCACTGCTCTGATCGGGCCGAATGGCGCGGGCAAGACCACGATGCTTCGTCTCGCTGCCGGTACGATGCAGTGTCAATCAGGCGGCGTGATCCTGAATGATCAGCCGTTGCACGAGCTTGCGCTCAGGACAGTCGCGCGCACGGTCGCGCTTGTGCCGCAACAGCTCGATGTTCCATTTCAATTTACTGTGCGCGAGGTGGTGGAGCAGGGACGCACACCGTACCTTGGATTCCTGCGAGGGCCGATGGGGGAAGATCGCAGAGCGGTGGATCGCGCGCTGGAACTTGCGGATGTGACCGGATTGCAACACCGAATCTTCAACGAGTTGAGTGGTGGAGAGCGTCAACGCGTAAAGATTGCGCTCGGTCTTGCGCAGCAACCGAAACTGCTGCTGCTGGATGAGCCGACACAGAATCTCGACATCGGCCGACAAGTCGAATTGATCGATCTGCTGCACTTCCTCCAGTCGGAAGGCATCACTATCTTCGCGTCCATCCATGATCTTCAGCTAGTAGAGGGCAATTTTTCATCTGTCCTGCTGCTGAGTCCCGATACTGCGCTGGTGAGTGGAACGCCGGAAGAGATCCTGAAGCCTGCGCTTCTGGAGAGGGCCTTCAACTGTCCTCCACGGCGTCATCCTTTACTGCTCGAACGAACGCAGCGTCACACGAAGAGGGCTGGGTGAACACAGCGAGCCGATCAGTTGTTTCCGAGGTTGTCTGCGCAATCGAGTCGCCGAGCGAGCGATGGCGTGCGCGTGCACGCGTTCATCTGGATCTGCTGACCAAACCGCTTGGAAGTCTAGGAATGCTCGAAGATATCGCGGCGCAGATGACGTCGATTCGACAATCAGATTTTGCTGCCCCCTTGCGCAAGGCTGTGTATGTCTTCGCCGCAGACCATGGAATAACCGTAGAAGGAGTCAGCGCATATCCCAGCGAAGTGACGCGGCAGATGGTGCTGAACTTTCTCGCTCAGGGCGCTGCGATCAACGTGTTGGCAAGGCTTCATGATGTCGCGATGAACGTCGTCGATGTCGGTGTCGATGCCGATTTCGGGTCGATCGACGGCCTCTTGAATCACAAGATACGCAAGGGGACGCGGAACATGCTGCGTGAAGCCGCGATGAGTGACACCGAACTGGCACAGGCGCTTGGAGTTGGAATGGGGTTGGCGCGGGACGCGAAGACTCAGGGGAAGAACTTGCTTGCCGTAGGCGAGATGGGCATCGGAAACACGTCCGCAGCAAGCGCCATCACTTCTGTTCTGACTGGCACGCCTGTGCCTGATGTCACGGGTAGAGGAACCGGCTTGGATGCGCGCTCCCAAACGCACAAGGAGCAGGTTATCGCGGCTGTCGTTCAGAGACATTCCACGGAAGCGGGGATCGATCTTAGTTCCGATCCGCTCGAGTTGCTGCGTCGCGTCGGGGGATTGGAGATTGCCGCGATGACCGGTTTCATCTTTGGCGCAGCGCAATGCGGAATTGCTGTCGTGATCGATGGATTTATCTCAACCGCGGCGGCAGCGATCGCGTTTGCGATAGAGCCGAAAGTAAAAGGCTATCTCTTTGCAGGGCATCAATCCGAGGAGCCTGGCCATCGCGTGCTGCTCCAATACATCGGGTTGAACCCGATCCTCACTTTGAACATGCGGCTGGGCGAAGGAACCGGCGCGGTTTTGGCGATGCCAATCATCGAATCCGCAGTATGTCTTTATAACGAGATGGCGACGTTTGCCTCTGCCGGTGTCAGCGAGGCGATCGAGTGAGCGCAATACAGAAGAGTCGCAGGCTAGGGTTGGAGGTAGTCGTCGCATTTCAATTTCTCACGCGCATACCGCTGCCATCGATCGCGTTCGAACCAGATGCGCTCTCGCGCGCCATCAAGTTCTTTCCAGTTGTGGGCCTTGTGGTTGGGTTTGGCGCTGTTGTGGTGCAGAGGTTACTAATCTCTCATCTGAGTCGTCCTTTGGTCGCTCTGGTTTTGCTGGTCTATCTGGTGCTGATCACAGGCTGCCTCCATGAGGATGGTCTCGCCGATATCGCGGATGGGTTGGGCGGCGGATGGACCAAGGACCAGATTCTAATGATCCTGAAGGACAGTCGGATTGGAGCGTACGGCGCAACGGCTCTCGTGTTGTCATTGCTGGCACGCTATCTTCTGCTAGCGTCGCTGCCGCTGGAACACTTCGCCGCGTACATTATTTCGGCGCAGGTATTGTGCCGCTGGACGTCGCTTCCGCTGAGTTACGTCCTGCCGCCTGCACGTCAAGGGGAGGGTCAGGGGGAAGGTCAGGGAGCGCGGATTGCGAGGCTGACTACGTTGCCTTCTTTGATTTTCGGATCCGCATTCGCTCTCGCGATTGTGGTGTTCGCGCTCCGATGGTCAGCCGTAGCTCCGCTGCTGATCGCCACGCTCGTCGTTCTATTGAGCGGATGGCTGTATGTGAGAAAGCTTGGCGGTATAACTGGCGACTGCTTCGGAGCGACCAATCAGTTGACGGAGATCGCCGTCTACTTCTGCGGAGTGTGGACCGCATGAGCCAGATATTTTTCATCCGTCACGCTGAAACGGATATGGCGGGCACGTTTTGCGGGCATTCCGATCCCCCTTTGAACGCGCGCGGCAAGGTTCAACTTGCCGAACTCATTGAGCGCCTTCGCGCGGAGAATTTTGGGGCGATCTATACCAGTGACCTGCGCCGAGCTCACGATACAGGGCTGACACTTGCGGAGGCTTTCACCGTCAGATGCCGTGTGCGACCTGCGCTGCGTGAGATTGACTTCGGCCGCTGGGAAGGTCTTCGCTGGGAGGATATTGAGAAGCTGGACGAGACCTATGCGCGCCACTGGGTTGCGGAATATCCTCATCTACCAGCGCCGGGTGGCGAAGACTTTGGCGAATTTGAGCGCCGGGTGCTGGAGGAAGTGAATTTCCTGTCGCTGGAAGCGGAGATCGCTGCCCGCAACATAGCGGTTGTAACCCACGCTGGAGTGCTTCGCACGATACTGTGCTCGCTGCAAGGATGGTCCAGCGAGGACGCCTGGGAGCAGACAAAGTCCTACTGTTCCGTTGTACGCTGCGCTATTTCGCCTCTGGCCTCTATTTCTTGCGGCAGGCGAGCGAAAATTTTGAATTCATCAAAGGTTGAGAGGAGTTGCTCGAACTTCGATGAAACCGTCGAATTACAAGGAGAAGCAATATGAGCATCGCAACGACACACGGAGATGGCGGACAGACTGCACTGGTCGGCGGCATGCGGATCTCGAAGGCAGACCTCCGCGTAGAAGCGTATGGAACTGTCGATGAGCTGAATTCATTTCTCGGCTTTGCCCGCAGTATCTGCACCAATGAAGAGATCCGCGACTGGACCGAAGAAATTCAACGCACGCTGTTTCGCGTAGGATCAGAACTGTCCACACCATCGGAAAATAAGAAGTCACCGCAGACAATTACGCCGGAAGATGTTGCAGGGCTGACAAAGCTCGTTCATCAGATCGAGGCAACAGAAGGAATTCTTTCTGACTGGTCGCTGCCCGGCGCGCATACTGAGTCCGCAGCGTACGAGGTTGCTCGCACGGTATGCCGTCGAGCGGAGCGCATCGTCGTCCGACTCGCATCCAGCGGTGTGGAGTTAAGGCCGGAGGTGCTCGCTTACCTGAATCGGCTCTCCGACGTGATCTGGCTCTTCGGTCGATTGATCGAAGTGAACGCCGGCGTGGACGCACGTTTGCGCACTGGCGACACAGCAGGACCGAAGTGGTCCAGGGCTTGGAAATGACAAAGGCAGAAGGGTTTGACGAGATCGAACGCTGCGCTGTTTACCGCGCGATTCGCGAGCGTAGGGACGTGCGCCGGGGATTTTTGCCTGACCCGCTTCCGGATGAATTGCTTGGCAAACTATTGGAGGCCGCCCATAGCGCGCCTTCGGTCGGCCTTATGCAGCCGTGGCGCTTTATCGTCGTGCGGGATGTTCTGGTGCGTCAAGCTGTTCACGATATTTTCCTTGAAGCGAACCAGCAGGCGCTCGCCGGTTATGAGGGGGAACAGCAAAAGAATTACGCCGGCATGAAGCTGGAGGGAATACTCGAAGCTCCACAGAACCTTTGCATCGTGTGTGATCCACAGAGCAGTCAGGGGCACCAGCTGGGCCGAAGAACGATGCCGGAGACTGCGGTTTACTCGGCGGTCTGCGCGGTACAAAACTTGTGGCTTGCGGCGCGGGCGGAAGGGATCGGCGTGGGTTGGGTGAGTATTCTGGAGCCGGCGCGCCTGCGTTGTGCGCTTGAGATTCCGGAGCATATAACCCCCGTTGCATATCTTTGTCTGGGATATGTTGACGAATTTGCTGCGGAACCCGACCTTGAGCGGGCCGGTTGGGAGAAGCGGAGTTCTCTGAAGAGCGTGCTGGCGTTTGACCGGTATGACAGTTGCTGGGATGTGAAAAAGCCAACGCCATGAGCGCAGTTACAGATTGGGAGGATTCTTAGCGCGCCTTTCGCTCACATCTTGTGCAGGTCAAGGGCTAGCGAGATCCAGGTCCAACCGCGAAGGATCAGATCAATTCCAACGTAGAGTCCGATCACCCAAAGCCCTGAGGCAGGCCATTGCGCCAGGAGGAGAAAGCCCATGACTGCTGCGATGATTCCGTTCAGGGCCTGCCAACCCCGGCCCGGCAGATGGGCCCAAACGAGGCAATCACTTGATAGAACCCAACAAACAGAAAGAACATCGACATTAAGGGGTGACTGCCTCGGCGCTTATGACCGGCCTTGCCACCATGAGGAAGCCGGTAATTCCGAAAAGGACGGAATGTAGAAGTCAGTTGCGGCGATCATATAACCTCCTGGCACCGATTCAACTTGCGAATCCGGTAAGTCGGCCCATTGCGTCAGGCTGTTCTCGTTCGCGGTACTGGCAAGCTGCGAATGCACGAAACATTCGCAACATCGTCCTAATGCGTCCGATCAACAGCATGATCGAGTTCAAGCAGATCATCGGACGCGGCACACGGCTTTACGACGGGAAGGACTACTTCACGATCTACGACTTCGTGAAGGCTTACCGTCACTTCAGCGACCCCGAGTGGGATGGCGAGCCGCTGGAACCGGAGCCGTGCGAGACCTGTGGCTCTCATCCTTGCCAATGCGTGAAGACGCCGCCACAGCCATGTTCCTCCTGCGGGAAACGTCCCTGCGAGTGCCCGAAAGAGCCTTGCGAGACGTGCAGGCAGCGACCGTGTGTCTGTAAGAGAAGAGCCAAGGTGAGTCTGGCAGACGGGAAAGCGCGCACTATTCAGCACATGGTTTGTACAACATTCTGGCACCCTGACGGCACGCCGATGTCAGCTCTCCAATTCATGGAGATGTTGTTTGGCAGACTGCCGGAGTTCTTCAAAGACGAGGACGAGCTACGTTCTCTGTGGAGCGCGCCCGATACGAGAAAGAAACTCCTTCAAGGGCTCGCCGAGAAAGGCTTCGGCCATGAATAACTGAGCGAGATGCAGAAGATAATCAACGCCGAAAAGAGCGACCTCTTCGACGTGCTCGCATACGTTGCTTACGCTCTGCCGCCACTCAACCGCGAGGAACGGGCCGCGAGGGCTAAGGCCGTCATCAGCGCCCACTTCAACAGCAAGCAGGAGGCTTTTCTAGACTTCGTGCTTGCTCACTATGTCAGCGTCGGGGTCGAGGAGTTGGATCAGGAGAAGCTCACGCCCTTGTTGCGGCTCAAGTACCACAACTCCATCTCCGACGCCCTAGCGTACCTGGGGCCAGCGGAGGATATCGGCCAGGTCTTCATTGGCTTCCAGAAATACCTCTATCAGAATCAGGCTGGCTTCTGAAAGCGGAAGAGATCGTTCTGGCGGCCTGGAGGGAAATCCGCTTGGCCTGAGGCGTCCGTCGAGGCAGAGATGTTCAGCGAGATTAAGGACCCTACGACCTAAAGTGAGGCGCTGACGTTGCCCAGTTGACGCATGATGCGCTGCCGGACGCGGTCCTGTTTATTATTTGGCGCCTGCAGCCGGAACCCATACATTGTTGGGAGCTGCGATCTCAGAGTTTGGCTTGTCCGTCTTGATGCTTATGCGCTGAAGACCAGGTTTATTCTTCGGATCAGCCAGAAAGACCAAAAAATACTGGTTATTCAGGTTCTTCTCCAGACGATCCAGATATGGCTTGAAGCTGACCAAGGGAGAAGTGCCCAGGGAGTAGCATTCGCCTCCTGTTTCGTCCGCGATCTTCGAGAGACCGCTGAGACCAAGTTGGAGATCCCAGGAACTTCGTGCGACCCTTCCAATGCCTGGCGAGTAAATGCTATTGACGATGATGTTGTAACGCTGGCTGGTTTCACTTGCGGAGTCTGCGTCCACACTTATGTTGGGCATGCTGTGATAGACGGGTGGTCCAATCGGTCCTCCTCCGAACCTTGGTCCAAGTTGCGAGGGTGTGGGCGTCTCGCCGCGAAGCCGGTCGATACCATCGGTGACCATCAGAACCACGCGGCGGATGTTTTGCTGAGGCCAACCTTTTGCGAGGCTTATCAACGACAGGTAGGGACTATCCATCGTCGAGACCGTTCCACGCGGCAGACGAATTGCCTTGACTGTAAGCTCGTGATCGGTCGTGAATTGTTGGGCGATGGTCACTCCGGCGTTAGCCATATAGCCGATGCCGATAGCTGCGGAGGGCGGCTGAGCTTTAATGAATTCGCGAATGTCATTCAAATTGTTTCCGACAAGCGATGTATTAAGAGTGTCATCAATCAAGATCATTAATTGAAGCGATGCAGCCTGATCCCGAGCAGGAAGTAACTGCGTCACGGTGAGCATGTTCTTGCCTTGTTTTACGCTGATGTCTTCCTTGCTGAGGCCAGGTAGTTCAGCACCGTCCTTAACAGCCATGTCTGTGATGACTACGTGAACCTGAGCGCCGCGCGGCCGATCGGTTTCCGGTTGCGCCTGTGAGTATCTGAAACCTGGTGCGAGCAGGCAGAAAGTACCGAGGAGAGTAATTATCCCATTACGTTTTTTCATCTGAATTCCTCCAATAAAAGTGCTGTCGAATTTATTTGGAGTGAACCGAAAATTGGGATGCTGAGGCTATGCCGATACCCTTCGCCTTTCGCGCGAACTTTCGAGGTCACGGTGCTCCGAGTCGCTGGGTCCGATTGTGGAATGGCACCCAATACTAACAGAGTTCTTCGGCCCGCAACTAGCTAGGCGTGAACGGGTACTCAGAGGCAAAGGCGGTGGGTTTGGATGTGGGCGCCCGCCGGAGTCGCTCCCGCCTCTGGGCTATACTGCTAGCTATTTGGAAGTCCGAGCGTGTCTATATTAGACCGCACTGGAAGTCCTGGTTCCGTTCCGACGAACGGCGGAGTCACTCTTCCGGGAACGCGGGAGACAGTTGCCCGGTTAGGTGGATGACGATGCGGCGTAAAGTCTGCGTCATTGCGATGCTGTGCACTTGCTTCCTGGCTATTCCGGCGAGGGCGCAGCAACAACAGGAGCCCGAGGATCCTGAAAATGATAAGCAGTTTGGACTCTGGCTCGATCAGGGAATTTCTACGGGCCTTTCGGCGAATAAATCTTTGGAAGTCGAATTCTACGAGCGGTTCGACGAGGGAGCGTCCAACCTGTTCGAGTACTTCGTTCAAGGGGGCGTTGCCTTTCGTCTGCGGCCCTGGTTCACGTTGATACCGATTTATCGTTACCAGCGCTTTCCTGGAAATCCCACAATTTCCTATGAAAACCGATTGCAACTCAATCTAACCTTCAGCAGATCCCGCGGCCAGTGGCGGCCGATCTTCCGCACGCTCATCGAGGGACGCTTTCCCGATGACCGGCCTGCTTCAGCACGTCTGCGGTTTCGCCCTGGCATCGATTACACCTTACCGCTTCGCATGGCGCGGCCTCCGGTACTCGTCGTGAACAATGAGTTCTTCATAGTTCCTGGATACAACCCCTTCGCCAACGGCGGCAGCAGCTACACCCAGAACCGCTTTCAGGTGGGAGTGCGATTCCCCGTCGCCGATTCATTTTCCATTCGGCCTTACTACTTATTACAGTCGGTTAACCTGCCTGCTGGGTGGGAGACAAACGAGATCTTCGGTATCTCGCTCGCCTATAAGGTCCCACGCAAAACCAAATAAGGCGTTCCGTAACGGCGATGGCTGCGCCTGGGACCAATAAGCCTCAGTAGTTCCCCTAATTCCCCAGTGTTACGCGGCCATTCCCCAGATCATAGCTTCCACTCGCGACCTTCAAACCATTGTCTTTGATAGCCTTTGCAATCACAGTCGAGCTCTCCCCCAGCACCTTCGCCTGATAGGCCGCATTCATCTTCACGGCCAGCGGAACGTCTCCCTTTGCTTCCCTTATGCCCGGCATCAGGTGTTGATACAAAACGCTGATCTGCCCCGGCACCTCTTTGGCCGCAACCGCCGCTGCGACTGCTCCACAATTTGTGTGTCCCAACACCAGAATTGCCTTGATCCCAAGCACCGCCACTCCATACTCCAAACTCGCCATGATCTCCGGCGTCACCACATTGCCTGCCACCCTCGCCACAAACACATGCCCAATGCTCTGATCGAAGAGTATCTCCACAGGCACACGAGAATCTGCGCATGACAGCACCGCCGCAAACGGCTCCTGCTTCAGCACAGTCTTCTCCTTCAAAATCTTCAGGTCCTCAGGAAACGATGTAATCTGCCCCGCCATATATCTTTCATTGCCCGCCATTAGCTCCCGCATCGCCGCCTCGCCGGTCATCTCCGACTGCGCCAGCGCCGGTACGACGCCTCCAGCCACCACACCTGCAGCTGCCAGTCCAGCAACAAACTGCCGCCGCGTCCACTCCCCAGCCATCGCATTGCTCATGCTCCCTCCTATCGCCGATAGTCCTTGCATCTCAAATTCCTTGGCCAGCATTCTGTGTTCTCTGTCCCCACGCGATGGCTTGCCGACGACACTCCAAACCCGCGTGGCTGACTCACTGCACTGCCATCGCTCCTCTTGCTTCCTCTTCAAGCAGCCGTTTTTCTTTCTTCCGCTGTCGGCTTCTCAGGTTTCTATCGGCGGTGAGGATAGTACCACGCGGAGGTTCAGTCATGGCGTGATCGGGATCACAACATCACGAATGGAAGGTCTATGAGCATCATTCACTCGGATCGTTATCGGCTAAGCGGAGGTAGGTTGCCGGTTACGGACCGCCGACAGCGTTCTGCGGACGCGAAGGGTAGACTCTCTGCAGGAGAAGCTTGTGAAAGAGGGCTTTCTTTACGGAACGCATGCGGCCATCATTCAATGTGCCTTTTTCGCCTTGATGCTGGCCGCCACCGAGGTGGGCTTCCGTCTGGGACGCAAGTCCGAAGCGGGCGCGGCTGCCGAGACCAGTTCGCCGATCGCTACGGTCGAAGCTGCCCTGCTTGGTGTTCTCGCTCTCCTGCTCGGATTCACGATGTCGATGGCCGTGTCTCGGTTCGAGGCCCGCAGACAACTTGTGCTGGACGAGGCCAACGCCATCGGCACGTCCCTTCTTCGCGCGCAGCTCCTGCCGGCGCCGGAAGGCCCCGAGATCGCGAATCTTCTGCGTGAGTACATCAATGTCCGGGTGCAATACGGGAATACCGGAAGTGATCCCGCACGGCTCTACGCTCTGCACACACAAACAGAACTCTTGCAGACGGAACTCTGGACCCGGGCTGCTGCTTACGCGCAAAAGGATCCAAGCCCGTCGAAGGCAGGCTTGCTGCTGCAATCGTTGAACGAGGCCATCGATCTGGAAGCGGCACGCTGGACGGCAGTCCAGAATCGCGTACCGCAGAATGTGATCTATGTAAATGCCGTGGCAGCTTTGCTGGCGACTATGCTGGTCGGATACTCGTTCGGCGTGAACGGACGTCGGAATATCTTTTCCACGTGCGTCCTGGCCCTCGCCATTACCCTGGTTCTCGCCGTAATTATCGATCTCGACCGGCCGCGCTCCGGGTTCATTCGTGCAGACCAGCAGCCCATGATTGACCTGCTGCATCAGCCCTGAACATCTGCAAGCTCTCCAGATGCTCAACCACTAGTCGCGTCCCGCACGACTCCGGGTGTGTTGTCGGCAACTCGTCAATAACCCGCCGCCGCCCGACCGATTCGGACCGGAAGACAACCCGTAAGTGCGGTTTGCCCGTGACTCGGCCGGAATCAATGTCCGGCTTCCGCTCGGGTCAGTACCCGTGATCTTTGACGTTGCTAAACGACCATCCAACGCCTACAATCGGCCACGAATTGTGGGGCTTCCTTCGGTCGGTAGTGAGACCGGAAGTGTCTGGCGGAAAGATCACGTTGGACACTATCGGCTTGCCCGAGGAACCACACAAAACGTCAGTCGATCAGGCCCAGTCGTAACCCAGCGCCTTGCGAGATCTCATATACGCGAGAAAAAGTAAAGCGAGGAAATGACAATGGATGAGAGATGCAGAGTTTCTGGTGGTGGCAACGGAAGAACAAGAAGTCTGACCTCAACCTGCCTGCGCCGAAAAGGAATCTCGGCCATGTCGCTGGCCTGGGTGCTGATGCTGACTGCGTTGGCGATCGCGACCGTCGCCGCCCAGGAGACCGACACCCTGGACAAGGAAACGGCTGCCAAGGTGTTTCCCAAGAAACCGTATTCTCCTTACGCAGGCCAAGCCCACCCGACGCACGTCTATTTTGGCGACACGCACTTACACACGTCGCAGTCGTTCGACGCGGTGACGTTTGGCAATCGGCTCGGCCCGGAGGACGCCTACCGCTTCGCTCGCGGCGAAGAAGTCACGTCGTCTACCGGCCAGCGCGTGCAGTTGAGCCGGCCCCTAGACTTCCTCGTGATCGCGGACCACGCAGAGAGCTACGGCGCCATGTCGGCCGTCTTGGCTGGTGACCCTGAACTGATGGTGGATCCGACCCTGAAACGCTGGCACGAGCAGATGAACCAGGGACCGAGGGCGGCTTAGAAGTTTACAAAGAACTACTGACTAAATACGTAGGCAATGGTCTGCCGCTTCCGGGTCCTCTGCAGAATCCCAGGACGCTCCATTCGCTTTGGGAGAGGAACACGGCGATGGCCGAGAAGTACAACGACCCCGGGCATTTCACTGCCTTGATCGGCTATGAGTGGAGCTCGAACACGGGCGGCAATAACCTGCACCGCGTCGTAGTTTTTCGGGACAAGGCCGAGAGAGTAAATCAGGTCGTTCCGTTTAGCTCCCTTGAAAGCGACAATCCAGAAAATCTCTGGAAGGCGCTCGAAGCATACGAGCAGAAGACTGGGGGCTCCGTGCTTGCCATTCCCCACAACGGCAACCTCAGCAACGGTCGGATGTTCGAGATCGTCGATTTCGCTGGCAATCCGCTCACCCGCAAGTACGCCGAGACGCGCTCGAAATGGGAGCCGCTCGTTGAGGCTACTCAGATAAAGGGCGATGGTGAAACGCACCCTTTCCTTTCCCCAAACGACGAATTCGCCAGCTTCGAGCGTTGGGACCGGGGTAACCTGGATCTCAGCGCGGACAAGAAGCCCGAGATGTTGCAGCACGAATATGTCCGCTCAGCCCTGAAGCTCGGTCTCAAACTCGAACAGGAACTCGGCGTTAATCCTTACAAGTTCGGCCTGATCGGCAGCACCGACGCGCATACCTCACTGGCAACCGGAGATTCGGACAACTATTTCGGCAAGCTCCCCGCTTACGAGCCATCCGCTGGTCGTTGGAAGTATGCGGCGCCTTTCCCCAGCGGCAAATCGTACGCGGGTTGGGAGTTTGTCGCTTCCGGATATGCGGGCGTGTGGGCCACCGCGAACACCCGCGAAGCCCTGTGGGACGCGATGAAGCGCAAAGAAACCTACGCCACCACTGGCCCGCGGATGATCGTTCGCTTCTTCGGTGGTTGGAACTTCGACACCCGGGATTCGCAGAGGCCCAATCTTGCCGCCGTGGGTTACGAAAAGGGCGTGCCGATGGGCGGCGACCTCCAGCAAGCGCCCACCGGGAAATCCCCAACTTTTCTTGTGGCAGCGCTCAAGGACCCGATTGGCGCAAACCTCGACCGCGTTCAAGTTGTAAAGGGTTGGCTGGATGCAAAAGGTGAAGTGCAGGAGAAAGTCTACGATGTTGCGTGGTCAGGAAGCCGCAAGCCCAGCGCAGACGGCAAACTTCCGGCTGTCGGCAACACTGTGGATATGAAAACGGCTTCATACACCAACACGATAGGTGCCGCACAGTTGATCACAAGCTGGAAAGACCCGGAGTTCGATGCTTCCCTCAAGGCGTTCTATTACGTGCGCGTTCTGGAAATACCCACTCCGCGCTGGACTCTTTACGATGCGGTGAGGTTCGGCGTCACAATGGACCCGAAAATTCCGCTGGTCGAGCAGCAACGTGCTTACACCTCGCCCATCTGGTACACGCCGGAAAAATAGCCGCACGTTCGGACGATGCCCATGAAGCTTCTACGAGAGCCGCTCGTGCATTTCCTTATTTTGGGAGCTCTTCTACTTATCGCCTCCAACCTACTGAATAGACACACGAGCGGGGACACCAGGAAAATCGTCGTCACGCCGGGCGAGATCGAACATCTGGAAGACGCATTCACGCGTGAGAATCAGCGGCCCCCTAACGAGAAGGAACTGACGGGACTTGTTCGCGATTTCGTCCGCGAGGAGGTCTACTACCGCGAAGCCCTCGCGTTAGGCCTCGACCGGGACGATGCCCCTATCCGCCAGCGGCTACGGCAAAAAATGGAGTTCATCTCGGAGGATGTTGCGTCGCAGACCGAACCCACCGAGGACCAACTCCGTTCGTATTTGGACAGCCATCCGGATAAGTTTCGTGTGGACCAGCATTTCACGTTCAGGCAGGTCTATCTGGATCCGGCGCGTCACGGCCGCCGCCTAAACGCTGACGCGCAACAACTGCTCGCAAAGTTAAACAAAGCCGGAGCAAAAGCCGATCTCTCATCGATGGGAGATCCTTTCCTGCTCGACCCAAACTCCCAGGACGTTTCCGCGGGGGACGTTGCCCGGGATTTCGGCGAAAAATTTGCTGCTGTCTTGGGAGAACTGCCAGTCGGCAAATGGCAGGGACCCGTTGAGTCTGGCTTAGGCATGCACCTTGTGTATGTCAGCAATCGGACAGACGGAAAAATCCCCCGGTTGAATGAAGCGCGGGATGCTGTTCGCCGCGAATGGGCCAACGAATATCGCTTGGAAGCGAATGAAAGATTCTATGAAGGCCTTCTGAAGCGCTACACAGTTACCGTGGAACTGCCGCAACCTTCGACCGAACAGAAAGCCTCAACTGGCGCGGACCGGCCATGAAATGGTCGCTCATTCTCTTGCTCCTGTTCGGTCTTATCGCAGAAGGCGCGCTCGCTCATGAGGTCCGTCCCGCCTATCTCGAACTGCGCCAGACTAACGCTGAAACATATGACGTGCTCTGGAAAGTCCCTGGACGCGGAGAAGATCTTCGCTTTGGCATCTACGTGCGCTTGCCTGCAAACTGTCAGAGGATTGGCGAGCTTCGAACGACCGTTGTCAACAATACCTTCAGCGATCGTTGGACCACACAGTGCAAGGGGGGCCTCACCGGCGGAGCCATCTTGATCGAGGGCCTTAGTTCGACTGTGATTGACGTGCTTGTGCGGCTGCAGCGGCTTGATGGGACCACGCAGGTTACGCGGCTCACTCCTGATGCGCCGTCATTCATCGTTGAGTCGGCTCCTAACAAAGTCCACTTGGCCACCACTTACGTGAGCCTTGGCGTCGAGCACATTCTGTACGGGATCGATCATCTGCTGTTCGTTCTGGGGCTGCTGCTTCTCGCCCGCAATTTCCGATCTCTCGTGAAGACCATAACCGCGTTCACAATCGCGCACAGCATCACCTTGGCCGCTGCGACCCTCGGCTTCGTTCACGTCGCAGTTGCCCCGGTGGAAGCGACAATCGCCTTGAGTATCCTCTTTCTCGCGGCGGAACTCGTGCGCTCGCAACGCGGCGAAAGCGGAATCGCCCAGCGTGCGCCGTGGATCGTCGCGTTCGCTTTCGGGTTGCTCCATGGGCTTGGGTTCGCAAGCACACTGGGCAAGATGGGGCTCCCGCATTCGGATATTCCTCTCGCGCTACTGCTGTTCAATGTGGGCGTTGAGTTGGGCCAGCTCGGGGTCGTGATCGTCTTCATCGGTTAGTGCGTTCGTTGGGTTTGATCCACCGCTGGCCTTTGGGCGCACGAGTCTTACGTCTCATCGGTGGCGCCATTTCACTCGCAGGTCTATTGTTGTTGTTCCAGCACTTTGCGTGATCAAGAATGAGACTGGCCCCTATAAGAAAAATCGTTAGGCCGGGTCTGGCCCTGCTGATCATATTGCTTGTCCCGTCCGTCGCCGTCGCACATCCCATCAAGGGAGTTGGCGACTTCTATGCAGGGATGCTCCACCCACTGACGGCGCTCGAGTTTCTCCTGTCATGGATCGCACTCGCGCTGTTTGCCGGCCAGCAGGGCAGAAAAGCGGCTTTGATGACTCTCGGCATTTTTCCGATTGCTCTTGTATCTGGCGCCGGCCTGGCGCTGATTGTGCAGGCACCGGCGTGGCTACCGGGAGTCAACCTGGTCGTGATTCCGCTCCTGGGTCTGGCGGTTGCGTTGGCATTTTCATGCCCGAGCACCGTAACGATCCTCTTAGTAGCCATAGTTGGTTCACTGCACGGTCTTGCTAACGGCTCAGAAATCACTACTTCGATGTCCGCCTGGCGCTTCATTCCTGGGCTGGCAGTAGCTGCCATCGTGAATCTGACGTACGGGATCGGCTTGGTCCGCTCTCTACACAAGCCGTGGACAAGAATCGCAGTACGGGTTGTGGGAAGTTGGATCGCTGCCATCGGCATTATGGTGTGCGCGTTCAAACTTTGAAATAAAGCGCTATGCATAGACGCGCTTCATTTTTTGAGCGCCTTGCAGTTAGGCCCCTTTGCGTATCGAGATTACGCCCGCACCGGCTTGCAGCTTGTCCAGATAGTCCCCCCAATACTGCATCATGCGCTTCCGCTCTGGAAGATATTCGGCGCGGTTGTATGCGCCCCTGACCTCATTGCGCTCGCAATGGGCGAGTTGTCGCTCAATAACGTCCGGCTTGAAGTGGCCGGTCTCATTGAGGATAGTTGATGCCACTGCGCGAAAGCCGTGACCCGTCATTCTCCCCTTGTATCCCAGCCGGTAGAGTGCGAACAACATGGTGTTGTTGCTGATCGGCTTATTGCCGTTTCTGCCGGGGAATACAAACCGGCTGCCGCCTGCAATTGCCCTGAGTTCGGGCAGGATAGCGAGAGACTGCCTGGAGAGAGGGACGAGGTGCTCGGTCTTCATCTTCATGCGACCACCGGGAATACTCCAGACCGCTTCATCCAGATCGAACTCAACCCATTCTGCACCGATCAATTCATTGGTGCGAACAAAAGTTTGCGCCAACAGTTGCAGCGCAAGACGAGTTTGCTTGCCCCCAATTTCGTCGTATCCCGCAATCGCCTTTAGCAAGTGAGGAAGTTGCTCAGGGCGGACGGCTGCTTGATGTTGCTTGACATGCGGAGTCAGAGCACCACGAAGATCGCCGGTAAGATTGCGCATACAGCGCCCTGTGGCGATACCGTAACGAAATACTTGTCCGCATACCTGTAGAACCCTGTGGGCTAGGTCGTAAGAGCCACGGTCTTCGATCTTGCGAATAGCCTGTAGTAGCTCGGGAGCTTCGATCTGGTCAAGCGGACGCTTACCGAGTATGGGGAAGACATTGGCATCAAGACGGCGCTTTACGTCCTCAGCATGGTGTGGCACCCAGATGTGCCGTTGTTTGTCGAACCACTCCAGCGCTACCGCTTCGAAAGAGTTTTCGGCGGAGAGCTTTTTGCGCAGGTTTGTGGCCTTGCGCTCAGCAGATGGGTCTAGGTTCGCTTCCAGTTGTCTCCGTAACTCATCACGTTCGTCCGCGCGTCGCTCAGGGATACTTTGGGATAGACCCCAATGGAGAGGGATTTTTCCTTGCCAGCCTGCCAGTACCGCATCCGCCAATACTTCCGGCCATCAAGATACACCCACAAATACAGGCCATCGCCATCGTGGAACTTGCGGATTAACGCCCCTTTGCTGGCGGCGTTCTTACATTCGACTGCGGATAAGAGATTTGTGGCCACCGTGGTAACTCCCGACCGTGGTAACTTGGCTACCACGATTCTTACCACGATCTAGGATCGGATGCAATGGGAAGTTACCACGCTGTCTAGGACGACAAAATCCAAGTAAAGCTATTGTTTATTGCTTCTTTTAGGTTTTATTGGACGAATTAGGATGTCAAAATGGTCGGGGCGGAGGGATTCGAACCCCCGACCCTCTGGTCCCAAACCAGATGCGCTACCAGACTGCGCTACGCCCCGACTTCATTTAGTTTATCGCATCGAGTTCGCAAATCTGGTCAAAACGTGCGCGACATACTGTGTATGTCTGTTCCGAACAGCGCATGCATCAGGCTTCCGAAGATCCACGTGAGCAGGAGCATGGGGAGCAGAATCAGCGCAATCAGCACCAGACACAAGCCGCCCAGAAAGAACCAGCTTTGCACTGTATGCTTCCGGGGCTCTTCGACACTACCGATAAGCAAAGCATAGTTGCGACGGTTCGCTCGCCAGGCGATGTCGAACATATCGCCGAGCACGGGGATCGAGCCGACCACAACTTCAATTGCTACGTTAGCTACCATTCGTGCGACCGTGACATAGGAGACGCCGCGAACCCAGGCAGCGACGATGATGATGCAGGAGGCGATGCCGCCGATCAGGTCGCCAATGCCGGGGATGAAGCCGACGATACCGTCGAGGCCGAAGCGGATGGAGGTCCCGGGGATTCGAATGAAATCGTCCAGCACATGGGACAGGAGGTCGAGGTTCTCATCGTCGAAGGCTTTGCCGCCGCGTTTCACGCGGGGCGAGATAACCTCGGGTTTCGCGGTAAACGCCATTGGACCCCCACTGTTCCCCGCGGAATGGCCGGGCGGGGCGCCAGTGCTATAATTCGAGTATACGGCGGCTATAGTTCAGTGGCAGAACGCCGCTCTGTGGCAGCGGATGTCGTGGGTTCGAAACCCACTAGCCGCCCCAAACTTTACCAATCTGTACTCGACTGCGGCCCAACTTTGTCCCGCAACTCCCAAGTCTCGCCGTGTGACCGTATCTATGCCGGAACGTCGGGATGGGCTTATCCGACGTGGAAACCCGGTTTCTACCCAGCGGATACGCCGGCGAAGCGGTTCCTCGAGTTCTACGCGACCAAGCTCACGTCGGTCGAGGTCAATTACACCTTCCGCGCGCTTCCCACCGCGAAGATGCTCCAAGGCTGGCTGGCCGCGACTCCGGGGAACTTCCGCTTCAGCTTCAAGGCACCTCAGCGCATCACCCACTTCAAGCGGCTCGTCGAATGCGACGCCGATGTGACCCAGTTCGTCGCAGCGCTTGAGCCGGTTCGTCTTGCGGGCAAGTCTGGCTTGCTGCTGTTCCAGCTTCCACCCAACTTCAAGGCCGATCCCGAACGCCTTCGCGGCTTCCTGCAGATCCCTGCGCTTCGCACTGCGGACGCTCCACGAACCGCGTTCGAGTTTCGTCACGACTCGTGGTTCACGGACGAGATCTACGCGATTCTTCGCGAGCACAACGCAGCGCTGTGCATCGCCGAGAGCGTCGACCTGCTGACGCCTGAGGTGCACACCGCGGCGGATTACACGTGCTACCGGCTGCGTCGCGACGGCGGCTACTCGGCGTTGGAGATTGATGCGTTTGCCAAGCGCTTCTTAGCGCTTGCCGAGGAGCGAGACGTCTTCGTGTACTTCAAGCACGAGGACTTGCCGACCGGCGCGCTGAACGCGACTGCGTTTCTTTCACGCGCTCAGACAGGGAAACCCTGATGCCGACTGCGGAGATCGAGACCATCACGAGTCATGCCACAGAGTTTCGTCCGAGGCGTTTTTTATACAACGGACATCTGCAGACGATTGCCGGAAACTATCTGTCGCGGGTCAACGACCTGCCCGCGCCTGAGGACCGGCTGGTCGAGGTCTCGCCTGCAACCGAGAACCAGATCGCGAGCCAGGTTCTGTGTCACTGTCACTGGCAGGCGGAGGAGGTTCGTGCGACGCGTCCCACCGCCATCATCGTGCATGGCCTCGAGGGCTCGTCGAACTCGCAGTACGTCGTGGGCAACTCGAACAAGCTGTGGCGTGCGGGCTGCAACATTGTTCGCATGAACATGCGCAACTGCGGCGACACCGAGGCGCTCTCGCCTACGCTCTACCATTCGGGCCTCTCCAGCGATGTGCTGACGGTGATGAACTTCTTTGTCGAGCTCCATGGACTGCAGTCGATGTCGCTGATTGGCTATTCGATGGGAGGAAACCTCGTCCTTAAGCTGGCCGGCGAACTGGGCGAAGCGGCGCCTGCTGTGCTCCGTTCTGTGATCGGAGTCTCGCCGGCGGTCGATCTGCAGCCTTCGGCCGACGCGCTGCATCTGCCGCAGAACCGCCTTTACGAGTTGAAGTTCCTCCACAATCTCTTGCGGCGGTATCGCCGCAAAACTATGCTCTTCCCCAACGCTTACGATCGCAACCGCACTGCAGGAATCTACTCGCTGCGTGATTTCGACGATCGCATCACTGCGCTTTATTCGGGCTTCACGAGTGCGGACGATTACTACACCCGGGCGGCGGCCGCTCGCGTGCTCGACCAAATTGCCGTACCGGCGCTGATCCTGAATGCGCTCGACGACCCTTTCGTCCGTCTCACCGACGAGACCCGCGAGAAGATCAAAGAGAATCCGAACATCACGCTGATGGAGAGCGAGCACGGCGGCCATTGCGCCTTTCTCGCGCAGCCGGACGAATCGAACGGCTACGACGGCTACTGGGCCGAACATACGCTGCTTCGATTTCTTCTCGCCAATGGCTAAGCTTGCGCTCGTCATCGACATCGAGTGCGCGGCGGCTTCCCCTCCTGTAACGCTAAGATAGTGATTGATGCTCTCCGAATGGTCCGTTGAATGTTCCGCCGACGATCCAGTGCTGGTTGTGCCGTGGTCTGATCCGTCGGACAAGACCGGCAATCGAAGGTTCATCGATCTGCGCGAGAATCCCTACGATCTCGACCATTTACCCGAAGCCGAACAGTTCCCTCCTCTGATGCACGCCCTGCGCGCGCTGAACGCGGCGCGGTCGCCGGTTTTTACAGCAAAGTGCGATGCATGGCCGCTCGATGCCGAGGAGATCGACGCACTGCGCGTGAATCTCGCCGTCGGCGCCGACGAGGCCCCGAACGGTTTCGGCAGCTACATCGACATCCTGTGGCGTGAGCGCACGCTCTTCGCCTCGTTTCACCTGCAGGAGCAGATGCTGCACCGCCTCACCCGGCACGCCGCTCCTTTGGAGCATCCTTACGCGATGCTCGACTGCATCCTTCGCCCGGCGATGGTCGACCTGGCGGGGCCGCAGGAGGGCTTCGCGGTGAGCCTGTATGTCAAAGCGGTTGGCCACGACGCGCAGGCTGCGGAAGCAAACTGGGCCTCCGCGCTGGATGCCGTTGTGGCGGTGCTTCGCAGCAAGGATCTGGCCTTCAACTAGGCAGGTCGGTGCTCTCCCGGGGGTACCCCCCTCCCCCGTCTCAGAGCCATAACTCAATCAAATCACTGAGTTACGCGAAGCGACTCCCGCCAAATTCGACCAAACAAAGGAGTTACAGATAAATTCCTCCATTCAAAGGAGTTATGCGCACGACCTGCGCATTCCAAGGACAAAAGTTCAATTATTTTCTCTATAGTTCTATTTTACCGGATGGAGCATAACTCATACGCCACGCGAATCTCCGCGATTGGCGCGGGTTTTCGCTATTCTGGGGCTTGACAAGCGATTTTTGGGCGAAAAACGCAAAAAATAACTTGAGAAGAGAAAAAGTTGTTTTGAATCAATGCTTTGCCGAGGCAATAAATTCGCCGACTAAACCCAAGTGATTAGTGACGTGAAACTTCATTTTCCAGCACCGCGCACGCACAACGCGCGCTTGTTGGTGGAGAAGGAGACTTCGTCACCGTTGAACACCTGTCCTTCGTTAAAATCGAAGCGCGACGCATACCCCGAAGGATGCCCGCGATCATCTCCTAATTGGGTGCTGCTCCATTGATTGCCGGTCAAGAACAAGTTGCCCTTCACATGCCAGGTGACATCCCGCGGGTTCCCATGTTTACCATCGCCGGCTCGCCCGGGAGCGTTGGCGTTCTTATCGTAGATCCCCTCCAACTCCGCGAGCGTCGCCAGCCTCCAGTCCGAGTACTCGCCCAATTGCAGATCACGGCAATACTTCATAGCATTCTTCCAGCTCACGTCCTTACCGTTATCCTTCCCAGCCCACATCAGGCCTGTAGATGGATCGGTCCAAAAGCCGCGCGCTTGTGTCCCATGCACTTGTTGGCTCGTCATAGCAATTGGTGAACTCAGTAGAAGGAACGCAAGTAAGGATTTCATGCCAGCCATGCTCTCAGCCTTATATGAGAAGCGCAAGAAACTCTTTGCAAAAGCTTTACCGCTCAAGCCCAGTTTCGGGTTACCCAACTTTTTTATTGCCTTTGCCGGAAGGTCCACCACTCAGAAATCGCTGATCACTACGACATGGTTCCCTCCTGCCAACTCCCTGTAGCCGGGCTTCCCCGCTACAATCGAAAGAGATGCGCGCGCGGGCGAGTAGCTCAATTGGATAGAGCATCAGCCTTCTAAGCTGACGGTTGCAGGTTCGAGCCCTGCCTCGCTCACCACCACCACCGCGCGTCCGCCAGACGCCTTTTTGGCCCATATGCCGGTATGACCCGCAAACGCAAAATCATTGTCTACATCACCACCAGCGCCGACGGCTTCATTGCCCGACCCGACGGCTCTGTCGACTGGCTCGACCGTCCGCGGCCGAAGGGTGGCTATGGATGGGGTGCGTTCTATCAATCGATCGACACCACCCTGTGGGGGAGGAAGACTTGCGACATGGCGCTCGACTATCAAAAGCGAGGCGTGCCCGGCACGAACTTCGATACAAGAGTTAAGAACTATGTTTTCACACGCAGCCTGCAGCAATCAGCAGCGCCGAAGGGCGTGGAGTTCGTGGACGAATCAATCAAAGCTTTCGCAACCCGTCTGCGGGCGAAAAAGGGAAAAGACATCTGGATCATGGGTGGCGCGGGCATCATTGCGTCGTTTCTCGATGAAGGCGAGATCGATGAGTTCATCATTAACCTGATTCCGATCTTTATAGGCGAGGGCATTCCATTGACCGCGCCGCGCCATCGCACTGTGCCGCTCACACTGATCTCATGTAAGAAGTTCAGTGACGGCGTGGTTAAGCTGCACTATGCCGTCGGCAAGTAATCTTCCAGTGCTGACCGACCAAAATCGCAGCGTCTCGAAAACAAAGCGCTTCAGAGAAAACCCGCGGGACCAGAAGTTACCACTGTTCTCGCTGCCAAGACCTGATTCTGCGGTCCGTATTGCAGTAGTAGTATCCGAGATCCTCAAACATTTCGGATTTTCGGCCCCACTTGCCGCACATCTTGCATCGGGTGAATTCGGCCCGATTTAAAAGACCAAGGAAGAACCGCAAGACTTTCACGCATACCTGCTCTACTGCGGGAGTATTGTTTACGAAAAGTGTACGGAGTGCACCACCTTTCAGAGTGAATCTTTAGTTACATGGTCAAGGGGTAATTCCCATTTTGGGCGAGGTTTGACCGGTGCGGGCGTTAGACACACAGGTGCGATGTCTTAGAGCATCAGCCAGGACACGTGGGGCGACTGTGCCGGGGATCTCTTGACTCGGCGCTGGCCTTCAGGCCTCCATAAAGACGTCTTCTTCCGTGACCTTGCAATGGTCGCCGACACCGCGATGACCTGTTGCATGCGCGATGGCAGCCAGCGCAATCAATCCCAGGGCGAGAAGGCACACGCCGTTCCAGCGCCAGTGGACCCAGGCGACGGTCGCGAGCGCCGATCCTGCCGCTGCGCCGGTGAAGTAGACCGTCATGTAGACCGTGTTGAGGCGGCTGCGCGCCGAGGGATCGAGGCCGAAGATCCGCGTCTGGTTGGCGACCTGCGTCATCTGCGCGCCCATGTCCAGCACGACCACGCCTACGACCAAGGCCGCGAGATGGAAGAAGGTCGAGCGATGCGCGGCTTCTTCGCCCCAGAGCAGGAGGTACGACGCGGCAAGCAGCGCCATTCCGAGCGAGACTACCCATCGTGAACCGTGTCTGTCGGCCAGCCGTCCGGCGAGCGGCGCGACCAATGCGCCTGCGGCGCCGACAACTCCAAACGTGCCGGCTACGCCAGCGCCGAGCCCATAGTGGCTGTGAAGCAGAAAGGCGAGTGTGGTCCAGAAGCAACTGAAGGAGGCGAAGACCAGGGCGCCGATCAGGCATGATTCGCGCAACAGCGGTTGCGTGCGGAAGAGCGTCCAGAGCGACTTCATCGCGTCGCTGTAGCGCAGCTTCTGCCTGGGCGGCAGCTTCGGCATGACCTTGAGAATCAGAGGGACGAACGCCGCATTCATCACCGCGGCCACGACAAAGACCCAGCGCCAGCCGTGAATGCCGCTGACCCAGCCGGAGAATGTTCGGGCGAGCAGGATGCCGAGGAGCAAGCCGGTCATCACTGTGCCGATGGCTCGTCCGCGCTGCTCGTGCGAGACCAGGTCTGGCGCGATGGGCAGCGCAACGTGAGTGACCGACGCAAACATACCGATCAGCACGCTGCCTGCGATCAGGAGGTTCAGGCTGGGTGCGGCGGCGACCAGGAGGAGTGCGATCGCTACTGCTCCGTACATCCGCATCATCAGGCCGCGGCGCTCGAGCACGTCGCCGAGCGGAACGAAGGCGAGTAGTCCTACCGCGTAGCCCACTTGTGTCGCTACTGCGACGAAGCCGGTGCGCCCGGCCGTGGCGCCGTAGGTGGTGCCCATCTCCAGCAATAACGGCTGGTTGTAGTACATGGTGGACACGCCGACAGCGCACGCGAGCCCGAGGAATCCAAGGGGCGCACGTATTGCGGGCTTCGTAGAAGTGGTCATACCAAGGCTGGCCTTGTTTATAGTGTAGAGCCTTGGGATTCGATGCGGCTACACTTAGCGGCTACACCTTGCCAAGCGTCAGCTTTGCGATCGTCGCGAGTTGCATGAAGGAGGTTCCTTCGTAGATTTTGCCGATCTTCGCGTCGCGATAGAGCTTCTCGACGGGATAGTCCTTCACGAAGCCGGATCCGCCGTAGACCTCGACGGCGAGGCTGGCGACGCGTTCGGCCACATGCGAGGCGAAGTACTTGCACATGGCGGCCTCTTTCAGGAAGTCGAGCTTCGCGTCCTTCAAGCGAGCGGCGTTGTAGACCATGAGGCGCGCCGCTTCGATGTCGGTCGCCATCTCGGCGAGTTGAAACTGCATCGCCTGAAACTCAACGATCGCCTTGCCGAACTGCTTGCGCTCTTTGGCCCACTTCGCGGCGTGTCCCCAGGCCCCTTCGGCGAGACCAAGCATCTGTGAGCCGATGCCGATGCGGCCCTCGTTGAGGGTCTCGATGGCGATCTTGTAGCCTTTGCCCGGTTCGCCGAGCACCTGAGCGGCGGGGACGACGCAGTCGTTGAAGATCAGTTCGCAGGTGCTTGAGGCGCGGATGCCGAGTTTGTCTTCCTTCTTGCCGAGCGTGAATCCGGCGGTGCCCTTTTCGACCAGGAACGCGGTGATGCCCTTGTATCCAGCGGCTGGATCGAGCGTGGCGAAGACGATGAAGAGCCCGGATTCTTTCGCGTTGGTGATCCAGAGCTTCTGTCCGTTCAGAACATAATCGTCGCCGCGTTTCGTTGCGCGGGTTTGGAGCGCGAAGGCATCGGAGCCGGACGAGGCTTCGCTGAGCGCGTAAGATCCGATGGTGTCGGTGGCGAGGCGAGGGAGATATTTTTTCTTCTGCTCTTCGTTGGCCCAGCGGACGAGCGCGTTAACACAGAGGGTGTTCTGCACATCGACCATCACGCCGACCGAAGGGTCGACCGCGGAGATCTCTTCGACCGCAAGGATGGCGTTGAAGAAGATTCCACCGGCGCCACCGTATTCTTCGGGGATTTCGATGCCCATCAGGCCGAGGTCGAAGAGCTTTTTGATGAGCGCGGCGTCCATCTGCTGGGACTCGTCCATGCCGCGGACGAGCGGGCCGATCTGCTCGGTGGCAAATCGCTGGACCGTATCGCGAAACATCTGCTCATCTTCCGCCAACTGCGTCAACGCCATGGGGCCTGCATGCTGCGACATCCACTCACCTCAAAACGGTATACGGGAAAAGGTGAGTCTAGCATTTTGGGCGCACGACTGAATAGTCGTTCAGTGCATAAGCTGAGGACATTGCAATGCTTTTGCTGAGGATTATTGATTGGGAAAAGAAGGGCTACCCGGCGGCCTTTACCAGCCGTCCGCGCCGGCTGACGATCGATAGCTTCTCGGTATTCAGGATTTTGCGCGCCTGTTCCTTGGCGTGCTTCGCCCATGGGCCAACTGGGTCGAGGCGCACGTATGCGAGCCAGTGCCGCAACGCCCGCCGGCGCTGTCCCTGCCGCTCGTAGGACAGGGCGAGGTTGTAGTGCGCGTCGGCGTACTGCGGCACCAGCGCGACGGCCTTCTGGTAGGCGACAGTCGCCTCGGCGAGCCGCTGCATCTCGTCGAGCACATTGCCGAGGTCGAAGAAGGCGAGCGCGTATTCGGGGTCGGCGATGGTTGCTTTCCGGTAGTGCTCCTCGGCCAGTTCATATCGGCGGAGGTTGTAATGGATCGTCCCCAGGTTGATCAGCGCGGGGGCGTGCTGGGGCCGAATGGTCAGGATCTCTTGATAGATCTCCATCGCCTGTGGAATGGTGGCGGGGTTCTCTTCCAGTTGCACGGCGCGCAGAAACATATCCTGCACCTCGGCCGCCTGCCGCGCGAGCCCATCTCCGGCCGCACCCACGACAGACAGCTGCCGTGCCGGCGAGGTGTCGAAGTCGAACGCAAGCTGCTGGGTCAGCGGATCCATCAGCGCGCCGCCGTGGCGGAAGCTCAGGCGCGATCCCCGGCGCACAAAGCTGGCCTCCATCAGCGGGTTGCGCATTCCTGCCACGCGCTGCATCGCGTCGACAGATGCGCGGATGCTCTTCGCGGAGATGCGCTTGTTCGCCTGCAGATCGCGCAGCTTCCGCAACTGGCTGAGAGCTTCGAAGGAGTAGTGTTCGCTGGAGGTGATCAACCCTGCCCGCTCCCACGCCGATAGTTGGCGCGCATGCAGGTGGAGGATCCGGATTACGTCTTGACGGCTATATCGGGTCACTGTGTGTCTCGTGTGGCACCGTCTCAGAGTTTCAATACTGAAAACTCTTTCTGGAGTATGCCCTTGGAGACCGCGCCAATCAAGACCTTTTGCGGTTAAAACAAATGCATAACAGTGGATAACACGTACCAAACATGGTTCGCACGTGTTATGCACAGCACACGCGAACTCAGAGAGGCAAACCACGCTTAGCGATGACGAACTACCATAACTTCAGATCTCAAGAGTCGCTCCGGTATGGATGCGGCTCTCAGTAAGGTCCAATTCGTACTGTAGCGTCCGGAGAATCTCTTCGTTGATCTCGCCGTCGTCGCGTAGCCGAATGAGAGCATCTCGTTCGATCTGAAGCACCTCCAACATGACGGTCTTTCGTTCAGAGTAGTTAATGTTAAGCATTGATGCCGCTTCCACCTCGGCTGGCAACGTGTCGAGTCTCCTTTGGTAGAGCGCAATCAATCCACTCAACAACGCCGACTCCCCCTTTTTCTTCGCACGCTTACGGCTCAGATAAGCAATTGCCTCTCTGAGCAACACTCTCCGAGTTTCCTGCTCTTCATCATGAAGAGATCTCTCACCCGCCAACCCCAGGATGCGGATCAATGTCGGCATCGTAAGTCCCTGGAGAACAAGGGTGGCAAAAATCAGACAGAATGCGAGATAGATGATCATGCTTCTTTGGGGAAACAGCCTTCCGTCCGGCAAAGTGTAAGGCAAGGAGACCGCAGCCGCCAGCGACAGTACTCCCCGCATTCCACCCCAGCCGATAATGAAGACGGCCGCGGGCTGGGGAGCGACGACATTGGGCTTCTTTGCCCAACGTTGAAGCCAATAGGAGAGATAGGTCTCTCCGAAGATCCAAGCCATACGAACGGCCACCATCGCGAGACTGAAGCCGATGCCGTATCGAAGCAAAACGGAACGGCTCATTCCGTGAATTCCGTGAATTTCCCCCATGACATACGGCAATTGCAGACCGATGAGAATGAAGACGATGCCATTCAAGATGAAGGTAAGCGCGTCCCAGACTGCTGTCGCTTGAAGTCGAACTCCCGGGGTCATGTAGGTCACGCTCATGCGGCTCATATACATGCTGCACGCGATCACCGCGATCACGCCGGAAACGCCTACTCTAGCGCCAAGGAGATATGTTGCATACGGAACGAGAATACTGATGACGATCTCGATGCCACCATCATCGACCCACTTCTCGAACCATGCCACGATCGCCCCCACGACCAAGCCGATGAGTACTCCTCCACCAATCAAAAAGACCAGACGCCCAACTGTCTCGACGATGGATGGAGTTCTTCCGGTCATCAGGATCAAGAGACCAAACTGCAACGCTACGAGACCCGTGCCATCATTTACGAGGCTCTCAGCCTCAAGAATCTCGACGATCCGCTGCGGAAGGCCAACACGGCGTGCGATCGAGGTCGCAGCGATAGCGTCTGTTGCAGCAACCACCGCACCGAGGAGAACGGCGGATCGCCAATCGAAGCCCGGCAGTAATTTTCCGGCCGACAACGCTAAACCAAGGATCGTGAAGAAGACCAGTCCGACCGCAAGCTTCGCGATCCTCGAGAAATTTCGTTGGAATTCACGCCAGGAGAGAGTCCACGCCGCGGCATGAAGCAAAGGCGGAAGAAACACCAAGAAGACTATGTCCGGATTCAGACTGATCCGGGGCATCCCAGGCACAAATCCAAGAAGCAACCCCGCAATGACCAACACAATTGGATACGGAATCTTGAGCCTGCGCGCCAAGGCGGCGAACATGGCGACAAAGATAAGAAGCAATAGAAATAAAGCTTCGACCGATTGCACACCGCCGCCGCTTGGCATCACGGAGCTCCTCCTGAGAGGAGTTGAAACCAGATTGCTTTGCGACACGAGATCGAGCGGGGCATCCTCTATTATCTCGCGCTAATGCTGGAACTTGTGGTTGCTGATCGGGCATTCACTGCTACAGATAACCCGGTATGTTGATGACAGGAATGCGTTGATTGCCGCGCACTAAGAGACGCAGCTTGAGAAGCTGGGACCGCTGGTTGTGGAGTTGCGTCTGCCACCAATGTTGGCGATCTCCGGCGGGACCAACCACACAAAGCGACATGGCCGGAAACGTGTGGTTACCACATTTGTTCGGAAGGATTTGAGAAGAATGGAGCCGATGAGCGGAGTTGAACCGCTGACCTACTGATTACGAATCAGTTGCTCTACCAACTGAGCTACATCGGCCTATAGGTCTATTCTAGCGGCTTGGCGGCTATCCGCCAAATTCAGCGGCGGGGGCAATCGGGCCGGAGGGATCACTCCCTCGCGCAATCTCTTAGTTGCCGATGGGATCGCCGGTATAGGGGCGCATCTCGAGAGCCGCAGTATCGCTGCCTGAGCTGCTGGTTTTCAATCAACAGCTCGGCTACGAGTTGCTTCAGACGTAGACTTTCGGTCCTCAGTTTCAGGATCTCCTCCGCACCCGTGGCCAGCGGTTGCATGAGCTGAGAAGAAGGACGGCGGGGAGGACTCATCATCGAAATCGAACCGGATACCCATTTTCATCTGGTCATCAATCTTCATCATGGAGTCCTCTCTCTTTGTTGCCTGCGCAGTTCAACCTGACTGCTCTAGTGCAGCTCGGCTCTAGTGCAGTTCGTCTGCGGAGGGGCCGTAGATTGCCGGCACGCTGGCCTCGTTCAGTCGAAGATAGACGGTCAACTGGCCGCGATGGTGGGCCAGATGTGCGAAGACGGTGTCGGTCAACACCTGATGTCGCGGGTCGTTACTCCACACCTTGCCGCCGGCGACGAAACGCCAGGGCTTCATCAGATGTGCCTCGGTCGTCTGTTCGATGGCTTTGCGCGACTTGCTTACGCCCTCGTCCAGTTGCTTGAGCAACTCCGCCCGAGTGGCAAGTGGCTTGGTTCTCAAGCCTTCATTCGCGGGATCGTCCATATTCAACTCGTCCATTTCGATGATGGAAGCCGCCCATCCCGGCATGCCCGCGACCAAGGCCGCAAGTTGTCCCAGGGCCATGGACTTTTCGTGTGGCTTCCAATCGTTGCGGCCCTCGGGAACGCGCTCGATCGCCTTGCGAGTTGCTGCAGCCTCACGGTCCAGCTGCGCCAGATAAAGCTGTTTGAGTTCCATGTCGATCTCCTTTGGCTAAGACATTCCGCCACTCTGAAAAGAGTAAAGTGGCATATATGACATCCGCTGTCATAATTAATCCGACAAGGTTAATAAGTTGAAACAAACGGAGGAAAATTCACTTTGAAAGCCGACCGGCTCCTCTCCGCGCTGATGCTGCTGCAAGCGAAAGGACGCCTGACGAGTCGTGAGCTGTCCGATCGGCTCGAAGTGTCCCAGCGCACCGTGCATCGCGATATGGAGGCGCTGAGCGCAGCCAGGGTGCCGATCACTGCATTGCGCGGCGCTCAGGGGGGATGGCAGCTCGAACAGGGTTGGAGGACACAGGTCCCGGGCCTGGACGAGGCTGAACTGCGAGCGTTGCTGATGACGCAGCCGCGGGCCTTGAGCGATCCGGGCATGAGAGCGGCAGCAGAACGAGCCTTTGGCAAGCTGATGGCCGCGCTGCCCAGCCGCATGCGCGAACAGGCCGCCGCGATGAGCGAACGGTTGCATGTCGATCCAACTGGATGGCATGCCTCGACGGAAGATCTTTCGCCGCTCCCGATCGTACAGGACGCTGTGGCCCGGAACTGCAGGCTCACCTTCGACTACACGCGAGCCGATGGGCAGAGCGGCCCGAGGACCGTCGATCCGTTCGGCATTGTCGCGAAGGGATCCAGTTGGTACCTCGTCGCCCGCGCGCCGAACGGAATGCGCACCTACCGCGTCTCGCGCATGCAGAACGCCGCTGCACTCGCCAGTACCTTCGAGCGCCCTGCGGACTTCAGTCTCGCAAGTTACTGGGAGAGGTCGACGGCGGAGTTGTTGGAACAACGCAAACACTTCGACGCTGTCGTCTCAGCCGATGCGAAGGCCGCGCTGTCGCTGCGCGGTTGGTGTGTGACCTTGCCAATCGAGGGCAAGCCGCCAAAGCCGATTCGCAAAGGCTGGCTGACGCTGAAGGTTCGGTTTGAAGATGAGGAGCAGGCCCGCTTCATCCTGCTCGGTTTCGGCCCGAGGGTTTACGTGGCGGAGCCGGTGGGACTGCGGGAACGAATCCTTGCCGATGCCAGCGCAACTCTCAGTCTCTAAATTTGCAGCGGGCCTTAATTGCACGGCCTTTAATTGGCGGCGGCCCTTAGTGCATTGGGACGAATTTCTCGTCGCAGGTGAACGCTGGTTCTGCCGCGTCAGCATCGGCTGTCGTCTTCGCGGCCGGCACGACCTTGATGTCGGTTCCGCTGAAGTTAAGGTTGGTCCCCAACGGCCCGAGCGTTACGGTGGCAAAGCGGCCATGCACCTGGGCCGGCGTAATTCCCATGATCTGCACGCTATCGAGCATGACTTCGGTGCGATGGTCGTCGTTCAGTCCGGCGATCAACACGTCGCCGGGAGTTGTATCGATCACGTTGCGAATCGTGATCGCCTTGTAGTCGGGAATCCGGTCGCCTGTGTACTTCGGATCTTCGAAGCCTTCGGTCGTTTGATTCGTGTAGTACGGGCTGATCGCGATGGGGTTCTTCACCGCGCGCATGCAGATGTTCTGGTAGGTGAGATGGTGCACCGAGCCACCCCGCGTCACGTTGCTCTTGATGCGGATGCCGCTGGTTGTGTGATCCTCGGTCAACCCATCCACAAGCAGATAGCTGTCGCCGCTGTACGTTTCGCTGCCGATCGACATGCCGTGCCCGGAGTAGAAGTGGTCGTCGAGCACGCTCATGTGCGTCGTTCCGGTTTTGATCGCAATATTGTCGTCGCCGTTATCGATCCAGCTATGCGCCACTGTCACGTTGGTGGATGAGCCCGGATCGATGCCGTCGGTGTTTCGAGCATCCTGACCTCGCGTGGTTGGCGTCAGCAGATGAACATCCCAGGCTGTAAAGCCATTGGTTTGATTCACGCTGACGTGGAAGTTCGTCGAGTTGTGCAGCGTAATGCGGTAGAGCACGAGGCCGTCGGCGTGACTGGCAACGATCATCCGCGTCGTGAAGTAGCGCTCATTTTTCGGCTCCGCCTTGCGCGCCATCTCCCACCAGCTATAGTCCTTGCCCAGAATCTTCGCGTAGCCGCGCCCGTCGATGACGCCATCGCCCATGATGCCGACATCCTTCGCGTCCTGAATGCTGATAAGCGGTCTGCACCCGCCGCGGGGAGCCGGCCGCTGCGGCGCGGGAAACACCGCCGGCGGCGGGCCTGCGGGGATGGTGCCGCACAGTCCGGGAGTCGCATTGGGATCTTTCGACTCATAGAGCTTCGCGTCGCGCGAGCCGAACAGGGTAACGCCCTCGTCGATCAGCAGCGTCACGCCAGTGCGCATCTCCAGCGGCCCCGTAAGGAAGGCGTTATTGCCGCTCGCCGGCCTAAGCTCCACCGCCATCCCTGGCTTGCACTTATCGAGCGCACCCTGGATGCGTGCCGTGTCGAGCTTGCCCTCGTCGGAGTCGGCCAACTTGTCGCTGGTCGCGCGCAGTTGGGCGGGAAGAAGAACGCAGGATGCTGGAATCGTCGGCTCAGTCACGTTTCGCGTGTCCTGCGCACGCGCCGTCGACCCAGCCATTGGCAACAGCGGCATCACGGTTGCAAAACAATATGCGATCACCGAAAAACGTGTGCCGATACGATTCCAAATCATCTGGTCGGACCTCCACAGCCCGCTCAGCCAAGCTAGCACAAGCGGTGGACGGCGGTCATGCCGTCACGGAAGTTGGTTCTGATCCGGATCCGTTCCATCGAGGTCGACCTTGCTTGCAAGGACGATTGGCGAAATGAGCAAAGCCAGAGACAAGAGAGCGATTGCCATCTGGAGCAGCGGATGAAATGCGTGAGTCATGCGAGGGTGCCGCCTTCCCGGAGAGCCTTCCATCCTCTCCGTACACTCCTGCATCGGCGGCGTTACCTCTTGACGTGAGACCGATCACAAATTGGTTATGTCTCCGAGTCCCAGTTTGAAACCGACCTCCACATCACCCAAAAGTTGTACCCGAAACGGCGAAGAGGCCACCCGGCAACAGGGTAGCCTCTTCTTTAGGGAGAATAGTTCCAACGGAGGCAAAGCCATCAGAACTTTCTGGCGAAATACTAAGTTTGGCAAAATGAGGTGTCAAGGCTAAAACTCAATTTTCGTAAGTCATTGGTGTGCTGGTAGTTACGGGGGTTACTGAAGCGTAAACATTACGCTAGATATTCGCTATTTTTTCGCTTTAAGCGGTCCGACCATATATCAAAGGGCTATGGTATCAGCCGGTTAGCCCCTGGCCTGCACCAGCGCCTGTGCATATTCGGAGGTACAAGAGCCGTCACCCCTGCTCGACTCCCGATCTGTCGGGTTGAATCCTTGCGGCGCGTCCGCTGAGGTCGATCCGAAGAAACTCCGGTTCAGTAGCTGCGGGCTTACCCTGCATGACACGAATCGCCGCCCTTGCGCCGCCGAAGAACAACGCAAGCACCACAGCCGCCAACGCACCGAGTCCACAAAAAACGAGGATGCTGGTCAGAAGGCTTACGGTCTTGCGGACCTCGGCATGAAACTCCAGAGGCATCGGCTTATTCCACGTCAGTTCCCTGCGCAGATGAATCCCTTCGACCATCTCCTTCGCATCCGCCAGCTTCCACCCACCGCTCGTCATCAACACGAGAGGCCCCTCGCGCCGCAGCAACACAGTACCGGCGGAGGCGCCGGCTTGTCTTACCGCTGTTTCAATCTGCCGTCCGTGGTCTCCCGCGATCTGCGGCGTGGGATACAACAACATGGTCAGCGTGCCCTTGCCTTCGTACTCTGCCGTGACCACCTCGGCGGCCTTGTCGAACCCGATGGCCTCCGCTGGGACCACCGGATCCATCGCCTGATAGGCCACAGGCCCCAGCGCATACTTCACCGAGTCCTTTTGCAAACCCTTTGGCGGCAAATATGTTGGCAGTAATGGAGACAAGCCTTTTGTACCGCCGACCTTCGGCAGCCCGACCTGCACCGTCTTCAACAAGGCCGCAGTTGCGTCAGGATAGAGCTTCAGGTTTGAGACCACTACAGAGACGCCGCTCACCGTTACATGGTCCCCGCCGCTCTTGCGAAGATACGTGTAGGCGGCATATGCTCCGGTCGCGTCGTCAAACTGGTAGACCGTGATCGTGCCGCTCGGGACGCTTCCATGCGCTACTGGACTCTGCGCGTCTCCTCGCTCGTAGCGCCTGATGCCGTCCTCGACCAGAACAGGTCCGTCAGTTCCGCTCCACGATGGAGCGCCGCTGCCTGCGTCATGATCGGGCCCGGTGCGCAAAGACTCCGGCAGCAACGGCGCGGGCGGCATTGCCAGCATCGTCTTGGCTTCCTGCGCATAAAGAGAAACCGGCTGGTGAGCGCTCGCCAGCGCCACCAGCACCAGACCAAGCACGGCCCGCGAAATCACACGAATCCGAGAAGAAACTCCCATACAAAAGTCAGACTACACCAGCGACAAAAGTAAGCCTAGAGGCGCCCACCGCTAGTGTAGGGACCAAGTCAGGACGGAGAAGAAATAAAACCGCTCCCTACGAGGCAATCGAAGAGGAAGAACGTCATACGAATGGTTTATGAAGTTGCGTCTGTTTTCTGGCTGCCGATCTCAAGAAGGGAGATTTCCGATATCGTGACCGAAGTGACATACGCATGCTGAATTCCAGTAAGAGGTTGATCCTTTTAGTCGCGGGGTCCATGGCCGTCGCAGCACCCGCGGCCTTTGGCCAAAAAGATACTCCAGCGCCTCCCGTTGCAACTATCGACGCTAGCATTCCGACCTTCGACGTCGTCTCCGTCAGACCGAGCAAGTTCGGCAGCGACATGGCTATGATCAGGTTCACGCCTGATGGCTTTTCTGCAGCGATGATCTCGCTGAAGGAACTTCTTTCAATGACATCCGGGATCAAAGAAGACCTGATTTTAGGACTGCCGGGCTGGGCGGACTCTGCACGATACAATATTGATGCGAAGGTGGCTGGCGCTGACGTCGATGCCTTGAAAACGCTCAGCCGCGAGCAACGCAAGTCGATGCTCCAATCAGCCTTGGCGGAACGCTTCAAGCTGAAGGTCCATATCGAAATCAGACAGCTTCCGGTCTTCGCGCTTGTCGCGCTCAAGAGTGGTCCCAGACTTAAGGAAGCAACGCCCGGAGACGCCTATGTGAATGGAATCAAGGCTCCGGGCGGTGTCTCGAAACCCGGCATGATTATGATGAAGCCTGGCGAGTTCATTGGACAGGGTATTCCTATATCGACCCTGACAGGTGCATTGTCGGAACTGCTGCAGCGTACTGTCATCGATAACACCGGACGTACCGGCAAGTACGATATTTCGCTTGTGTGGGCCGCGGACAATGGCGCCGACCCAATGGCTCGGCGCAAGGCGCGGATGGCAGCCAGCAAAGAGCTGAAGTCGCGACGGATGTTTCGGGGCCATTCGATCTTTACCGCAATTCAAGAGCAACTGGGGCTTTAAGCTCCAATCGACCAAGGGTCCCGTATGAGACTCTCGTCGTCGATCACGTTGAGGTGCCCACCGAGAATTAGCAGTCTTACGCTCACAAAGCTGAAGCCGTTACTTCGTGCTGGCTCGTTCCGCGGGAGCCCTCACTCCGCTCAGGCCACCCGCGTACTTCGCGACGCCTTTATAGAGGCTCTCGGCGACGCGCTCGCGATACTCCGGTTCCTGCAGTTGCCTGGCGTCCTTCTCGTTGGTCACAAACGAGATCTCCGCCAGAATCGACGGCATGTTCGCGCCGATCAGCACAACAAACGGAGCTTTCTTCACTCCGCGGTCCTTCAAGCCGGCGTTGCCCTTCTGCAAGCCGCTATACAGCCCTTGCTGCACATCGCCGGCGAACTCGCGCGACTCCTCGATCTTGTCCTTCAACGCGATCTTCTTCACCAGGTCGCTCAACTGATGGATCGACTGATCCGATACCGCGTTCTCGCGCGCTGCAGTCTCGATCGCATCCGGGGAGGACGTGAAGTTGAGGTAGTAGGTCTCTACGCCGCGTGCACTTGCATCCGGCGACGAGTTCGCGTGGATCGAAAGAAACAGATCCGCCTGTGCCTTGTTGGCAATCGCTGTGCGCGTCTCGAGCGGGATGAACGTATCGTCGGATCGCGTGTAGATAATTTCAGATCCCAGCCTGTCGTGCAGCAGCTTGCCCACACGCAGCGCCACATCCAGCACTACGTCCTTCTCCAGGATGCCGTCTGCGCCAATCGTCCCGGTGTCGTGCCCGCCGTGACCGGCGTCGATCACGATGCGGCCCACCTTCAACCCCAGCGCACGCACCAGCGAGGTCTCGCCATCCGCCATGGGCACCGCCGCCCGCGCCGGGCCTGCATTTGGGTCGGCAGCGACCTTGCCTTTCTTCGTCTTCTTTGCGGTTGTCGGAGTGGTCGCTGCATTCGTCGGCGAACCGGTCGCACCATCCGCATCCTTCACTACTGCCGAGATCGGCTGCGAGGTCGGCTGCGTCGTCGCCTCTACTCTTCCCGGCTGCGCGCTTAGGGCTGCGACGTCAAACGAACTCGGCGACTTGACGGCAGTCGTGTTCGGCACCGTGGGAGCGGCGGCTGCTGCCCGCTGCATCGGCGGCGCAACCAATGGGGCAACCGGCTGCGCTTTGCTCCCGCCATGAATATCAATAATCAGGCGATAGGGATCAGGCAGAAGAAACGCCGAGTACTCGGTAACGTCGTTTACATCGAGCACGACCCGGGTCATATCATTCGAAAACTGTGCCGCGCGAATCTTTTTCAGGAACCCATCGTCGGTGACAGCGAAACTCTTGCCCACCAACTCCTGGGCCAGCCGCGTCCCATGCAGATCGAAGTAGATGCGATCCGGATTTGGCACACGCGCGGCCTCGTATGTCACATCGTCGCCAAGGTCGATCGCGACTCGCGTGTAGTTCGGTGTAGACCAGTGGCGAATCCCCGTCACCTGCGCCATCTGCCCATGGCGTTTGCCGGACGTCTTCGCCACATGCATCGGCACAGCAGGCTGGGCGGGAGCAGCAGCCTGGGCGGGAACGTCCAGTGGCGCCGCAGTCGAAGCATCCAACTCCAGATCTACTGGAGTTGAAGTCCCGCGTCGCTCCGCATCTGCGACAGTGCTGCTGGAATCCAACACGGGAGGCTTTGTTCCTCGTGCCTCTCCCGTCGTCGGCATCGGCGCAAACGAACTTGCGGTCGACCGCGTCCGCAACGACTGCAGGCTTCGATTCAACCGGCGAAGGCCTGACGGCACTTCCTCCGTCCGAGGCCTGTGCCCTATGCCCTATGCCCGACCGAGACGCCTGTTCACCGCGCGTTGTGCTCTGCGGTTTTGCCTGATCGAGCGAGGCGATGCCGGCCCTGGCCTCCTCCGCCAGCGCGCTCCGCGGATACTGCTTCACCAGCAGCGCGTACCTCTCTCTTGCAGCCGCTGCATCGTGCAGTTCGTTCTCGTAGATCTGCCCTTCGGCCAACAGCGCTCCCACCCGCAGCGAGCTACCCGGATACTGCGTTCGCAAAAACTCATACTGCCCCACGGCCGCCGTCAGGCTTTTCGCATCGTGGAACGCACGCCCTTGTTCCGCGAGCAACTCCGCCACCGCGTTCACGCTATCGGGAGCGTGCACATCCCCCGGCGCCTCGTGGTACACCGTGCGAAACCCATCCATCGCCTGCGTGTAGTCGGCTCGCGTCCGCGTCCCTTCGGGAATCGCCTCGAGCGTCTCCAGTCCCCGCTCCGCCTGCTCCCACGGCGTGAGCTCTGCCTTGCGCTGAGTTGTCTTCGAACTCGCACACGCCACCTGCACCGTCGCGCAGCACAGCACCACTGCCCAACTCCCACACCACCAGAGATTACGAATTGTCTTCCCGAGGCCCATTGTCTTTTCCAACCGACAGACTCTCTAAGTTTAAGAGAGCCCGCAGCCCAACGTTCGGGAAAAGAGCCGATTGGTATACCTCCCGATACTCCCCTACTAATGGAGGTCTCCGGAGACTCAGGCGCAAGGAATCGCTGTTGGCGTCAGCGCTTCCTGCACAGAGCAGATGCCTGTGGAATGGAACTGGGGTAAACTTTCCGGCATGGTAGACATCGATCTCATCGTTCAGACTCTCCGCCAGCACGGCCACCGTGTGGAGAACGTGATCTCCGTCCCGGATAACGCCGGCGAATACGAACTCATCATCGACGGAAACGTCCTCACCCTGGAAGAAGCGCGACAGGTACTCGAAGAGGACGAAGCGAAAAAGTAGGGGCGCTTCAATGCAACGCTACAGAAGTCCGCTCACTACGTCCGCGGCACCCGTCAGCGCCGCATCGAGCGAACCCACATCACTCCCACCAGCTTCCGCGAGATCGGGCCTTCCGCCGCCCTTGCCGCCAACCTGCGCAGCCAGCAACCCGACAATCTTCCCCGCCTGCACACGCGAGGTCAGGTCCTTGGTCACGCCAACAATCAACGAAACCTTCCCCTCTACCGTGGCGCCAAGGACCACAACGCCCGAGCCCAGTTTGCCGCGAAGCTGATCGACCAGCTCCCGCATCTGCGCCTTCTCAATCCCATCCACGCGCTGCGCCAGCACCTTTACGCCCTTCACTTCCACCGCCGAGGAAGCAGCATCCGACACCGAAGCGGAGGCCGACTTCATCCGAACCTGGTCCAGCTCGCGCCGCAGCTTCTTCATCTCCTCTTCCTGTGCCGCAATTCTGTGGCGCAGCGCGTCTGCCGGAGTAATGTCCGTTGAGCCGACGAGAGAACCCACCACCTTCGCCACATCGAAGTCGCGGCGGAACTCATGCAGCGCACCTGTACCCGACACCGCCTCCACGCGACGCACGCCCGAAGATACCGAACCCTCAGCGACGATCTTGATCACGCCAATCTCGCCCGTCGCGCCAGTATGAATGCCGCCGCAAAGCTCCGTCGAAAAGTCTCCGATCTTCACCACGCGCACGCGCTCGCCATACTTCTCACCGAAGAGCGCCATTGCCCCAAGCTCATTCACGGCAACGTCGATCGGCACATCGACCATCGTCTCGACCTTCGTGTTGCCGAGCACCTGCTGGTTCACAATGTCCTCGACCTCCTGCAACTCCTCCTCGGCCACACCGGCGAAGTGGGAAAAGTCGAACCGCAGCCGCGTCGCATCGTTCAGCGATCCCGCCTGCTTCACATGTTTGCCCAGCACCTCGCGCAGCGCCGCATGCAGCAGATGGGTCCCCGTATGGTTCCGTATCGTCGCCGATCGAGTCGCCGCATCGACCACGGTGTCCACCGTATCGCCGACCGCAATCGTCTGGTTCGCCCTCACCTTATGCGCAAACACGCCCTGCACCGGCTTGGTCGCGCCACTCACTTCGGCAACGATCTGGTTGTGATCGCCCGAGTACAACCAACCCACATCGCCAACCTGGCCGCCTGAGTCCGCATAGAAGCTCGTCGCATCGAGCACAACCTCACCCTGCTCCCCGCCCTTCAACTCCGGCACACCAATCCCATCCTTCACCAGCGCCAGCACCCGCGCCCCATCCACCCGCAGCGCGGTATACCCTTCAAACTCCGTCTTCGGCAACTCCCGATAAACCGGCGCCGCCGACTTCTGCGACCCACCCTTCCAAGAAGCCCGCGCCCGTGCCTGCTCCTCCTCCTTCGCAGCCTCGAAGCCCGCCATATCGAACGCAATACCGGCGTCGCGCGCAGCATCCACTATGAAGTCGAGGGGTATGCCATAGGTTTCATAAAGGCGGAATGCATCTCTACCAAGCAGAAGCGACTCCGACGGATTAGTGACCTTTGCGATTGCTGGATCGCGGCGACGAAGAACATCAAGCATTATCCCGTCACCGACGTTCGGAACGGCGTCTTTGAATGCTGCGAATATCTCCGCAGAATCGGCAGATGAACGTTGTTGGTAAATCTCCGAAAGTAAATGTGACTCGACAGTGCTATGACCCCAGTAAATATAGAAACTGGGGTCGGCTGGGCTAAACGACTGACGTATTAGCTGGCTAAGCTCCTCGTCGCCAATCTCTAACACCCGAGCAAACTGCTGCTCCTCCGCCAACACGACCTTACTAACCCGCTCCGCCGACTCCTTCAACTCCGGATAAGCCACCTGCATCTCATCCCGAACCGCAAACACCATCTCATGCATAAACGGCTTCTCCTGCCCCAGCAGCCGTCCATGCCGAATCCCGCGCCGCAGAATCTTCCGCAGCACATATCCACGGCCATCATTCGCAGGATGCACTCCATCCGAAATCAAAAACGTAGCCGCCCGAGCATGGTCCGCAATAATCCGCAGACTCGCCCGCGACCGCTCATCCACCTCGTGCTCCGGTTCCACCTTATGCCCGGTCAACTCCTCCGCCCGCTTGATCAGCGGAGTAAACAAATCCGTCTCAAAGTTCGACAGCACACCCTGCAGCACCGCCGAAACCCGCTCCAACCCCATGCCCGTATCGATCGAAGGCTTAGGCAGCGGCGTCAATGTTCCATCGCTGCTCCGGTCGAACTGCATGAAAACCAGGTTCCAGATCTCGACATACCGCTGCTCATCCAGCGGAAACGGCTTATCGACCCCCGGCTCCTCTGCCGCCTCAATCCCCAGGTCGTAAAAGATCTCCGAACAAGGCCCACAAGGTCCGGTATCGCCCATCTGCCAGAAGTTGTCCTTCGCGCCCATGCCGAAGATGCGCTCTTTCGGCACGCCGGTTTCGATCCAGAACTGCTCCGCCTCATCGTCGCGGGGAACCTTGCCATCACCTTCAAATATCGTCACGTAAAGCTTGTCCGGATCGATTCCGAACCACTCCCCCGAAGTCAGCAGCTCCCACGCGTAAGCGATCGCGTCCTTCTTGAAGTAGTCGCCAAACGAGAAGTTCCCCAGCATCTCAAAAAACGTATGGTGCCGCCGCGTAAACCCGACGTTCTCAAGATCGTTGTGCTTGCCGCCCGCGCGCACACACTTCTGCGAGCTGGCCGCCCGCGTATAGTCCCGCTTCTCCAGACCGAGAAAGACATCCTTGAACTGATTCATCCCCGCATTCGTAAACAGCAGCGTAGGATCATTCGCCGGCACCAGCGAAGAAGAGTGCACCCTTCGGTGCCCCTTGCCCTCAAAAAACCGCAGAAAATCTTCCCGAATCTGGCTTCCCGACCTATAGTTCATAGACCTAAAGTTTATCAGCGCAACTTGCCGCGGAGCGTCTCTGCATGCGATGGATTTGTTCGATTTTTCTTTCTTTCCTGACAGTCGGCTACCTGAGTGCACAACAAGCTCCATGTAACGTCGAAGCTCGAGACCCCGCGATGCCTGTCTACGCACCGATTGCCCGGGCCGCACAAGTCGAAGGCATCGTCCGATTCGAAGTCACTCTGTCGCCAGAACTAAAAGCTGAAGTTAAGTTGCTTGATGGCCATCCAATGCTCGCCGGTGCGGCGCAAACCTACCTTGAATACCGTCGCTACTCGTGGAAGGAAGGAGCCGAACATAAAGCTTGCTCTTACACCGCGGAAATCGAGTACCGAATCATCGCTTCCGAATCGGATGACCAAAACAATTTCTTTCGCGTTACTATCCTCGGACTAAACCACACCCTCGTCGAAATACAACCAATCAAACCGACCTGTATGGATTGCAAGGATTTCCGATGCCCGCTCGATGGCGTAACCGAATCGAAATCGCCTACTTACCCGCCGATGGCAAGAGCCGCACACGTTGAAGGGGACGTCAGCGTAAACCTGAGCTTCGATGCAAAAGGGCAAGTGACCAACGTAGCGGAGTGGACCGGTCCGGAGATGCTTCGCCAACCAACAGAAGACTACCTTCGCTCTTGGCGCCTGCGCCCCGGCTCCATGCCAACCTACATGGATTCATGCCAATCGACTGTTTTAATCGAATACAGATTGACCGCCGCGACAGCAGTCGTGGCCAGCGATGTCCACATCTTCAAAGCCGATCCCACCCATATCTTGATTGAAGATCATCCTGTAATGACCGTCGACCCGAGTGGGGAAATTACCAAAGTGAAAAGAAAGAAATTTCTCGGACCATTCTGATCTGACGATCTTGTCGTGCCCGCATAGCGTTCACCCGGCCAATCCCGGCACCCAGGTCTGGCCCCCCTATCCGACACACCTCATCCTGCGACTGCTTCAACCCCCAAACTCCGCACGATGCTCCACCATCACCAACGCCGTCATCGGCCAATCGTTCAGAACCACGTCTTGCTCTTGTAGCGCTCGTACTCTTCGCCGAATGCGCGAGCCAATACCCGCTCTTCGTTGCGCGACCTGTATATCTGTAACGGCACAATCAGTATCGCCACAACCAAAGGACCCCAGGGCGATAGAAAGAGCGATACTCCCGCGACGAGCAATCCTCCAAACAGGTAGATCGGATTGCGAATCCGTGAGTAGAGGCCCGTCGTTACCAGTGTGGTGGCTTTCGCTTGTATCGAAAAGGAATTACCGAGTTGCCACCGGGCCAGCACAAACAGAGGAAGAGATATCCCAATCATTACCGCCCCAATGACCTTCGCGGTGCTCCACACAATCTCCGGCATATCGATGAGAAACATCACAACCGCGAAGATCACGATGCCGAGCGTCAGAAGATTGGCTTTCACTGCTCTCTCCGATCGGGCGAAACAGAGACGACCAACCCCGGCACCCAGGTCTGCCCCTCCATCCGAAACACCTCATCCTCCGTCTTCCGCAACCGCGCAAACTCCGCACGATGCTCCACCATCACCATCGCCGTTACCAGCGCATCGAACGCATCCTCACTCCCCCGAGCCTTCGCCATCACCCCGCGCGACAACCCCGCATACAACGCCACTCTCCCGCCGCTTCTTCGCCAAATACTCCGTCCGCGCCACCTCCGAGCTCTTCGTCACCGCCCCCGTCATCAGCCGCGTATAAATCTCCACCACCAGCGGCTTCTTCACCGAAGGCGAATCATAAGGCCAAATCTTGAATCCAGCCTCCCGCAGCCGCAACAATCCCGGCATCCCGCGCAACGAAGCTGTCCCCACCGCCCCCGCCCCGCCAATCTGAAACACGCTCTTCGGCGCGATCCCCGCAATCCGCGCAATCTGCAGCGGGTCCGTCATCTCCGCCCTCACTTTCAACACCGTCTCCGCTCTCCGCAACATCCTGTGAGCATGCTCGCCGCTAAACTCCGCCGGCTTCTTCCCATGCCTCCGCGACCCCGCCCTCCCCCAAAACCGCCCGTCCTCACAATCCTTATGCAGCCACTTCTCTCCCTGCCCATCTGCCACCAATCGCCAAAACTCCGGAGCCGACGCAATCCCCAACTCCCGCAAAAACCAAGCCGGATAGCTGAACGTAAAATCGAACCCCACCACCATCCGCGGAGTCTCCCTCGCCAACTCCACCAGCCACTCCATCAACTCAACCCGCGTCCGCCCACTCTCCAGCACCACAGTGCCGTCTTTAGAAGATGAACCCGCAGAAGCCGTCCAAACCCCCGCCCAGATCTTCCTCCGCTGCCCCGGCCCCTGGTCACCCGACCAGTCCACCCCCACCACCCGTTGCAACCCGCCGTCCGTCATCCTCCTATCATCCACCAAGGGAACTTTTTCCGCTCACCCCGCGTTATCCTTTCCAGGAGAGAACCTCCAAGGAGAGAAAACCCTCAATGCTCAACTTCCTGCTCTTCTGCATCCTGATGGTCATCTGCTGGCCGCTCGCGCTGGCTGCGCTTCTGCTCTATCCGCTCATCTGGCTGATCCTGCTGCCATTCCGTCTCGTCGGCATCGTGGTCGGCGGCACCTTCGAACTCATCGGCGCGCTCTTCTATCTGCCCGTACGCATGCTCCGCGCGATCTAGACGTTTTCAAAATGCTCAGCCCGAGCGGAAAATAGAGCATGACCGGAACTCGCATCGACAAATGGCTCTGGGCCGCCCGCTTCTTCAAGACGCGCGAGCAGGCTTCCAAGGCCTGCGACATGAATCGCATCACTTCGAACAATGTCACCGCCAAGCCAGCCCGCGAGGTCCGCCTCGGCGACATGCTCCACATCAAAAACGAAGGCGGCGAGTTTCAGGTCGAGGTCCTCGCCCTCAGCCAGCAGCGCGGCTCGGCAGCCATCGCCCAAACCCTCTACCGCGAAACCGAAGAGAGCAAAGAGGCTCGCCGCAAAGCCGCCGAAGAGCGCAAACTCCTCGGCCCCATGGCCTACAGCGCTCCATCCAAGCGGCCCTCCAAACGCGACCGCCGCCTCATCCACAGCTTCCGCGGCGACTACTGAGGCGAGTTGTCAGTTCTCAGTTGTCAGTCTTGAGTATGCAGTAAGCTCTTCGGGAGATCTTCAATCGGGAAAGAGTTTGGATTTGGGAAAGGTCACTGACAACGGAGAACTGAGCACGGCGACTGAGAACTCACTCATCATTCCTTCTCATTCTGCCGCGCATACGTATCTGAATCCCCCGCGCGCTCGTCGGTCTCTTCATGCAGCTCCGCGTCGGCCTCCCCCACCTCCAGCCCTTCGATCGCCTCGTCCGGAAGCTCCCACTCCCGCAGCACCTTGTAGATCGCCCGCGAAGAAAAACCCGCCCGCAGCAGCCGGTTCATCGCCCTCGCCGTCTCCTTCTTGGCATTCTCTCCACTCGGCTGCTTCATCCGCTTCCGCGCAATATACTGCCGCGCCAGCGCAACCTCATCGACATCCTCATACGCCGTCTCGAGCGTCGACGCCACCAGTTCCTTGCCTACACCCTTCTGCATCAGGTCCTGCTGCACGCGCCGCTTGCCGAACTTCTCATGCTCCTTGCGCACCCGCGTGTAGTCTTCGGCGAAACGCTCATCGCTCAGATAGTTCATCTGTTTCAATCTGGCGATCACCGCGTCCATCGCCCTCGCACCGGCCTCACCCTCCTCCGCGCGCGACTTCATCAACCGCCTTAGATCCCGCTCCGTGCGCATCCTCCGCGCCAGCGCCCCAACGGCATACTCGAACAATCCGGCCTCGCCCACCGGTTCCCGCTTCTTCGGCTTCGCAAACGCCATTCACACTCTCCGTCGCTCGAGCATTTTGCTCTAAGGAACGACGTTCAGTGTAACCTCGTTTGACTTCACCACCTCATGCGTCACCGGATCGGTCCGCGACACCTGCACGGTGTACTGGCCTGGCCGGCTCAGATTTACCAGCCGCGCCAAGTGCGCCGTCTGCATCGCCGACATTCCAGGTTGCAGATAGTCCACCGTGCGGCTCTCCTCCTGCCGATGCTCTCGCGCGTCACGACCCTGCGCGGTCTCCTCCACCGGATGTCCTGCCGCGTTCCGCACCTCAATCTTGTACGAGAACTCCGGATTGTTCGTCCCCGGATGATGAGCAAACAATATCTGACTGTCCGACATATTCCTCAGCGCGATGAGCACCGGCGCATCCGCACCCACCTTCACCTCATCGTTGGGAGAGACGACCGCAATCTGGAACGAACAGCGATGGGTGTCGCGGCGTCAGCGATGCTCTCTCGTTCGAATGCGGTGCAGACGCCAATATCGGAGCAGACCTGGCCGCAGACAGGGGCAGGGTCAGGCGCCGGTGCAACGACCTCAGCCTGAGGTGGAGGTCCGCTCGGAGGAGGCTTTCGTTCCACCGGAGCCGGAGTTTTCTTCGGAGTTTTTGTCGTTGGGGCAGCAGGCGGAGGAGGCGGAGCAGGCTCCTTCTCGGGCAGCGGCTCGGCCTCGCCCATCTCCGCAGGCCGCGACACTCCCATCCTCGAATCCGACGAACCCGTCCGCGACTTTGTCGTAGCGGGCTTCGCCGGCCCCTCAAATCCCGTCGACGCGTACGCATTTGTCTTCGTCCAACGGTCGCACCAGTCGCCCACCGTCTCATACCAGAGCTGCGAGTTCTGCGGCTTCAATATCCAGTGCCCTTCATCGGGAAAATAAAGCATCTTGCTGGGCACATTCAGCCGCTGCAGCGCGGTGAACAACTGAAGCCCCTCCGACACATCCAGCCGGTAGTCCCTCTGCGAATGAATCACCAGCGTCGGCGTCTTCGCATTCTTGATCGAGAGCATCGGCGACCACTTGCGGAAAGGATCCAGCGCCACCGGTTTATCAAAGTAATTCCAGGGCTGCGCGGGCGCGGAGTCCCCTGCGGGCTTCGCCGCACGCGCCTTGCCTGCTACCGCCACAGCGGGCTCGCGGAACTCCCACTCGTTAAACCAAAGCTCTTCCGTGTCTCCATACGCGCTCTGCGGATTGAACATCCCGTCGTGTGTCACGATGCACGAAAAGCGGTCAGTGTGAGTCAGAATCCAGTCCGCCATAAAGCCGCCATAACTGGCTCCCAGCGCACACTCCCGCGTCTTATCGATAAACGGATACTGCTTCTCGGCATAGTCCAATCCCTTCATCAGATCGACGTACGCCTTTCCGCCCCAGTCGCCATTCACTCCGTCAATAAACGCCTGCCCATAGCCTGTCGACCCGCGCGGATTCACCATCACCACGACATATCCGCTCGCCGCCATCAACTCCGGATTCCAGCGATAACTCCACGCATCGCCCCACGCGCCTTCCGGGCCTCCGTGAATCAGGAACTTCAACGGATACTTTCCGCGTGTCATCGAAGTCCGGCGGCCGCACGATGAATCCCTCTACTGGCGTTCCGCCGGCGCCGGCGAAACGAAACGGCTCCTGTCCCGACAGATCGAGCGTGCTGAGCAAGCGCATCGTTCAAATGAGTAACCTGTCTCCGCGGGCTCGATCCCCCGACATCGAGTGTCCCCAGAATCGAAAACTTCTCAAGGTCAGCAGCCTGTTTGGCCTCTTCCGGAGAGAGGGGCTCAGTTCGCGCCGGTTCCGTTTGACCGGGCGCCAGCACGTTGATCTCGGCGGGCTGCTCGGCGCTCATCCGGGTCGCGACCAGGGCCCTTCCGTCTGTGCTGATTTGAAGGTCGGAGAATTCGCCGTCGGTGGTGATCGGTTTCAGCGGATATTCTGTCTCGCCCTCAAACTGGAAGCGCAGGATCGCGGTCCGTCCTGCATCCCCGCTTGCAACGTAGACTGCCTTCGAATTCGGAGCCCACACAAACTCGTCCACCCATCGATCAAACTTCGGCAATAATTCGCTGATCGATCTCTCCTGGCGGTCAAACAGCATCAATCGAAACCGATCCGACTCGTACCCCGCCCGGTTCTGCGACCGGAACGCGAGATACTTCCCATTGGGCGAATAAGCAGGCGCATCGTCGCTTCCCAGGCTGGTCGAAATCCTCTCCGGCTTCGCCCCGGGATCATCCAGCCGCAGCGTATAGATATCGTTATTCGTGCTCGCCGCCGGAACAAGATCAACATTGGTTACAAATGCAATCTCCTTCGAATCCGGAGCCCACGCGTAACCGATTGGGCCGCCAAGCGAAAACGTCGGAGCTTCCGCATCCCCGATATACTGCGTCGGTGTCAGGTCGCGCACGGCGTTTCCGTCCGTCGCCGACACCACTAAGCACATGACTGCGTTTCGGCCCGACGTAATTGTTCCAGTGCCGGTACAACAGATGATCCCAGATCTGCGCCTTCACCGGACTCGCCGCTGCCGCGTCGTCTTTCCTCTTGTCGCAATTGTCCTCTTCCAGCCACGAAGATCCCTCGCTGCACTCCGGATACACCCGCGACACAAACAGAATCCGCTGCGAGTCCGGCGACCAGATCGCTCCATCGGCCTCCGTGCTCACATTGGTCAAACGGCGCGGCGTTCCCAGTGTTCCCTGCGACTCATTCCAGGAGGCCAGATAGATCTGCGTCGATGTTCCGCCATCTTGAGAGAGAAACAGCACTTGTTTCCCATCCGGCGAAAACCGGCCGCCCGTCTCCCCCTCCTTCCAGAACGTTACCTGCCGCTCCCTGGCGTTCTGACCGCGCCCGGCAAGTGGCACCACCCAGAGATGATTCACCTTCGTGTTCTTCTCGAGATCGACGTCCGTCACCGAGAACATCACCCACCTGCCGCTCGGCGAGATCTGCGGATCGCTCACCCGCTTCATCCGCTGCAGGTCGGCGAAGGTTATCGGGTGCTTTCCCGCAACGCCTCGCGAGACTGGAGCCTGAGCCCCTGCCGCAGACCACGACCCAGCCAGCATGGCAGCCAGCAAACCCGCCCGAATCGATGGATGCGTCATCGCGCCAGTCTACCCCCGAAGGAGACAAGAATCGGCGTCATCGGTGAGGACAGTTAACCCCACCCTTCACTCCTCACCGCCCGTTCAAAATATATTTTCGGAAGCTGGCGGGTTCTTCGTCTACATAAATCAGCACATGAGAACCACGCGAAGCACCGCGCCCACCACAAATTCACCAGGGCTCGCACACAAAAACACAGCGAACCTGCCCTATCCTCATACACTTACGCTGTCGGCTCTCGTCCCGCCACGCCTTCAGATTTATTCACTGCAAAATCCGGCCCCCGCAACTCAACAACCACTGCTGCACCCTGCGGATGCAGGTTGAACGCGCTGATATCCCCTCCGTGCTCATGCACAATCCCGTAGCAGACGCTCAATCCCAAACCCGCGCCGTCACTACCGTTTCGCGCGGCACCACATGGCGTGAAAACGTGCGAGGGGTCCGCAAACCCCGGTCCCGAATCGCTCACGATCAGATTCACCATTCCCGCATCACAACTCACCGACACCCGAATCACTCCATCCTTCGCCGCTTCCAGGCGAGCCACCGCCTGCGCCGCGTTGTTCAACAGATGTTCCATCATCTGCCGCAGCCGGTCCCGATTTCCACTCACCAACGCTGCCTCGTCTCCAGTATCGACTACCAGCCGAACCCCTCTACTTTCAAGCTTCTCCACACACGCTTCCGACAGTTCCCGGACCAGTTCCGTCACATCCACAACTGCCGGGCTCTCTCCTGCGGGCCGTCCAAACTCCAGCAGCATCTCAACAGCCTGCCGCATCTTCAGCGCCTCCCGGATGATGATCCCTGCATCCTCCTTCACTCGGACCTCACTGGAACTCTCTGCAATCAACTCGGCAAACCCCAAAACCGCCGTCAATGGATTACTCAGCGCGTGCGCCATTCCACCAGCCAACACGCCCAATCCAGCATGCCTCTCCGCGAGCATGAGTCGTCTCAGCCAGTGCCGCGTTTTCCATCGCTCGCTCGACTTTGCATGCCAATGCCTCGAGCGGCCCCAGCGCCCGCGTCAGCACGCTTCGCCGCAGACTCATGAGTCCATCAGCGCCAACCGCAAGCGCTCCCAGCATGCGGCCCGAGGTCGTCCACAGCGGCGTCACAATCGCCCCCTGACACGCAACGCCTCCTTGACTCTCTCTCAAAAGACTCTCTCTCAAAACCACCGCAAAGCTCCTGCACCCCACTCGCACCCCAAAGCCATCACTTCCCCGCCTGAGGCCTCCGCAACCTGTTCGCTCCGTCGCCATCCTCTCTCCCCACTCGTTCAGCGACTGCACCGTTGTTTCATCCATCCCCATACTGGCCGCCACGGTCAGCCATCCGCTCCGCACTCGGAACAAGCATCGCCGCCCTGCGAAAGGCGCTCTTCTGCGCCATCAATCGGCTCACTCGCTTCGCCAGTTCGACTATAGTTGCCTTCGGCTGGAAGTCTCACATCCAACTCCGCATAAGCCGTGAGTTCCTCTTCGATTCGGCGCTCACGGCGTCGATGCCGGGCACGCACCTGCAGGCGAAACCCCAACAGCCACAAGGCGGCCACCGCTCCTCCGACCGCCGCCAGCGCCTGCAGACCCTGCGCGGCCAGTCCGCCGATGTCCCTGATTCCGAACCACATCACAAAACCTCCCAAATCGCGTCTATTCTTAGTAGCGTGTCCTTTGCCGCGATCCTCTGCGGGTGCCACGAGCCTCTGCGGGCGTGCGCAAGGGTCGCTCATCAAGACCGAATGATTGCCCGAGTCTCACTTTGGAGTTCTCACCCATGAAGACCCTCCTTCCAATTCGCACCGCCATCGGGACGAGCCTTCTTGCACTCTCCCTTGGTCAGCTATCGGCCGCACCCGCCCCGGCCTTCGCCGCTGTCGCAATTCCAGACGGCGCCGCCGCGCAGGAGCCCGCCGGCTTCGGCCCTCTCGACCCCACCCCACCCTCCGGCGTCACCACGGAGGAGATCATCAAAAAATTCGGCGAGCGTGAAGCCGCCTTCAAAAAGGCCCGCGACAACTACACCTTTCGCCAGTCCGTCAAGGTCGACACCATCACCGAAGACACAAACCGCGTCGACGGCGAATACCAGCAGGTCACCGACATCACCTTCAATGCCGACGGCAAGCGTGAAGAGCATGTCGTCTTCGCCCCGCAGAACACCCTTGAGCGCGTCCTGATGTCACCCACCGACTTCGACGAGATCGAGCACCGCCTGCCCTTCATCCTCACCACCGAGGACCAGCCCAAATACAACATCACCTACCTCGGCCGCCAGCACGTCGACGAGTTAGACACTTACGTCTTCTCCGTCGCGCCCAAAACCTTCGAGAAGAACCAGCACTACTTCCAGGGCAAGGTCTGGGTCGACCAGCAGGACTTCCAGATCGTCCTCATCAACGGCATCACCGTTCCCCAGGACAAGCGCAAAGGCCACGAAGACCTGCAGCCGCCTTTCACCACCTACTACGAACAGATCGACGGCAAGTACTGGTTCCCCACCTACACCAAGGCCGAAGGCGAACTGCACTTCGCCGGCGGCGAGGGCTATATGGCGCAGGACGTCCACATGCGCAACATAGTCAAATACACCGACTACAAGCAGTTCCACACCTCAGCGCGCATCATCTACAACGGCCAGGACATCACCAACAACAAAGCGCCCGACGACAAAGACAAGGACAAGAGCAAGCAGCCGCCAGCGACGCCTCCACAGTAGAGGCAGGGGCTTGTCGGCTTTAGATTGGGATTTTCTAGTGCGTCTCGCAGTGCGCGTCCGGGATCGGCGTGCTGCTGCGTCATCCATCGATCCATCAGCGTGCCCGCGCACCGGGCTCCGCACAGATGCTTGACCCCGGCTGAATGCGCATGGGCGCTCTGCCATCGCGTCAGCTTAATCAGCGGCTGGTCTTCCTCCGGCTTCTCTCCCTGAAAGCAGTCGATCCAGGCCAGCCACCAGTCCCCACTCTCACCTTTTTTATCCCCGCACACGTCGCACTGATAGCTCTCGATGTAAGCCATTTTGTTTCTCTCCTGCCGGAGAAAATATCACAGTGTCGTTACTTTGTGGCGATAGGCGCGGCCCCCGGTCCGACGCCGTCTACAAACGGCTCGCCCCAGATGTAGTGCTCAAACCAATGCAGGTTCTCCTCCATCACCGCACGCTGCTGCTTCGGCTTGTCGATGGGATGCCCAAACCCGTGGTACAGCACCATCTTCACCGGCACTCCCTTGTCTTCAAGCGCCTGGCGCAGCTCGAAGCTGTCAGGCACCGGCACCCGCTTGTCGCGATCTCCCTGCTGAATCAGCGTCGGAGTCTTCGCCTTCGCAATGTAGGAGATCGGCGAGGTCTTCTTATAGATCTCCGGATCATCCCACGGCGTAGCCTTGAGATACTGGCGCGTGAACGGCGTGATATCCGTGTTCACGTAGTAGGTCATCCAGTCAGAGATGCCCGCGCCGACCGACACCGCTTTGAAGCGGTCGCTCGACGTTGTAATGAAGGCCGAGATATATCCGCCCTCGCTCCACCCCATCGACCCAACGCGATCCTTATCGACATAGCCCTGCGAGATCAGATAATCAACGCCTGAGATCACATCGGCATAATCGCCCACACCCAGATTCCGCACATTCAACGCACGAAACCCCGCGCCGTATCCGGCTGATCCGCGATAGTTCGGCCGCAGCACCAGCGCGCCCTTCTGCGACGAACAGCTCCACCGGATAGTAGCGGTCAGGATTGACCACGGCTGGTCGATGCCTGTCGGTCCACCATGAATCACCACCAGCAGAGGATATTTTTTCTTCGGGTCGAAGTCCGCAGGCTTGATCAGAATCCCCTCGACGGTCGCACCGTCGCCAGACTTCCAATGGACCACCTCTCGCCGCGCCAGAGTGTAAGCCTTCATCGCATCATCGAGATGCGTGATGCGAATCGGAGCACTGTCATTTGAGGTCGAGGCGACGTAAATATCTCCGCCTGTATTCGGAGCGGCAGCACGGTACGCAACCTGGCTGAAGTCTTTGGAAAATGAGAAGCCATTCGCAACCACGTCGTCAGGATGTGTCACCTGTTCCACGGAAGCCGTCGCCACATTGAGGAGATAGAGATGCGCCGCCGTCTTTTTCAGCGCGCTGAAATAGATTCCCTTTTCGCTCCAGTCCAGCAACCGCGGGTCCTCGTCAAAGTTGCCACTCACCACCTTCGGCGTTCCGCCTGTCACCGGCACTACCGCAATCTTCTGGTTGGCATAGAAAAAGTACTGCGCGCCATCAGCCGTCTCGAATGCCACCTGCGTTCCATCGGGCGAGAAGTGTGGATCCGAGTTCGGTCCGGGCGCCGTCACCAGCTTCGTCACCTTCTTGTCCGCGATCGTGACCACGTAGACCGTCGTCGTCCCGCCGTTCTTCAGCTCCCCATCCTTCGAAGCAGCAAACGCAATCTTCGACCCATCTTTCGACCACGAAAATCCCTGCACGCTGAACCCGTCGCCTTCTGTCAGCCGATGCGCCTCCGGCACTCCAGCCGGCGGAGTAGCAGGTGTAGTCGAAGTTGAGGTCGAAGAATCGCTCTTGCATTGGCGCCACGACCGGCGGCGCCGTCACGTCGACGGTCCAGAGATGCGTCATCCGCTCATCGCCGTCGATGACCGAGTACTCTCCGTAGCGCTCTCACGCGATCCTTTTGCGCCTTCGAGAGCGGGTCCTTCGTCGTGAAGGCGATCGTCTTCGAATCCGGCGCCCACTCAAAACCATCGACGCCATCTTCAAGCTTCGTTACCTGCCGCGCCTCGCCTCCCGTCGGGATCGATCACGTAAATCTGCCTGGTGTCCGCCTTGGTGTCGGCGACCTGGCCGGGCCGGTCGGACGCAAACGCAACCCAACGCCCATCGGGCGACCACTTCGCACCTGAGCTCGACTTCACCTGCGACGTCAGCAGGTGCGTATTCCCAGACCGATCCGCGATCCAGAGATCCCGCTCAAACGCATTCGCCTTCCAGTTCGTCCGCGAGACCTCATACACCACGCGCTGGCCATCCGGAGACAGAGCGGGAGCCGAAGCCGTCTGCGCCTCAAGCGCCTGATCGATGCTCGGCACCTTCGATTGCGCGCTTGCCGATTGCCGCTTGCGGAGTTTGGCGCAAAGGTCGAGCAGAGCCGGCCGCGGCATCGCCAACACGAACACAAGGGACAAGCCTGCCACAGAAATGTGAGCCTTCAACCACTGATGAGGAGTCATACGCGACAGTGTCGCACACCATCGCAGCGCCGCTCAATTTTCAACCCGCGCCTAAGCCGCCGGTTCGCCCTCAAAGTAGAGGTACTTTCGCCACGCCGCATCCGCGCTGCCGATCATCCGCATGATGTGCCGCGAGGTATGCAGCGAGAAAGGCCGCGGCTCGCGCTGCAGCTTCATCTCCGTCAACTCGTGCAGCATCTGGTTGCCTTTTCGCCGATTGCAGTTGTGGCAACAGGCAACAAGATTCTCCCAGGTCGACAGGCCGCCGCGCGAACGCGGAATGACGTGATCCAGCGTCAACTCGCCCGCGGTCAGGACCACGTTGCAGTACTGGCAGGAGTTTCGATCGCGCAGCAGAATATTCTTGCGGCTCAGCGCCCGCGTCTGATGCGGAATCCTGCGGTACTCGAGCAACCGGATGACGCTCGGCATCGCAATTCGCATTCGCGCCGCGTGCAGCACCGCTCCCTGTTCTTCCTCGGTCCGCGCCACGCCCTTCAGCACCAGCACCAGCGCCCGCCGCGCGCCGCAGATGTTGATCGGCTCATAGGACGCATTCAGCACCAGCACGGGAGTCTGCATCGCAGGCTGCCGAAAGACGCCAGCGCGAACATCGCGTCTCCGCAAGAACGCGGCCCGATCCGTGCCCGGCACGACATGTGCCAGCCCCGTGTCCGGCACCATGCCCGATGTGACGCTTTCCACTTAGCCCTTGCTTCCGCATCTTCCCCGATTGCATCTGAAAAGCCCTCCGGTTCCAGCTACTGTTCGCACTGCGCGCAAGCCTCTCCAGCTCATCAAACTCCGCTATCCAGCGTCCCAAACCGCCGTCTGCGAATCGGCGTTCCACAACGCAACCATCTCCGGCTGAGCCCGCGTCGCTGTCGCAACCCAGACCTTGCTCGCTCCGGCCCGCCGCAAAACACGCGGAACACGCGCGCGCTGTCGCCCCAGTCGTATAAATGTCGTCGACCAGCAGAACTTCGCGTCCAGCCACCAATGAAGGCATCGGTTACAGCAAACGCTCCCTGCAGATTCCTCCGCCGCCCCTTCGGGGTCAGCTCGAACTGGCTGCGCGTATCCTTCACTCTTCGAATCACGCCGTGCGCCGCACGCAGCTTCCAGTCCGGATGGCTCTTCTTCAACTCGGCATGCGCCGCGTCTGCAAGCAGCACCGCCTGGTTGTAGCCGCGCTCGCGCTCCTTCGACGGAAAGAGCGGCACCGCAACGACGAGCAGGTCCTTGCCATGCCTCGGCTTCCAGCATCTCGATCGCTCGCGCGAGCATCTTGCCCAAAGGCTTCGCCATCGCGCTCATCCGTTCGTACTTCAGCAAGTGCACCATCTCGCGCACCTGATCCTCGTACACCGCATGTGCCACAGCCCGCTCAAACTCCGGCGGCGCCATGCGGCACGGCGAACACAACAGACCCTCTACCGGAAACTGCCCGGCAAAGCGGACGCCCTCCATGTCGAGCGCCTCGCCGCAGCGCCCGCACAGCGTCATCGACTGCTTCTGCACGCTATCGATACAGGATTCGCAAACGGGAAGGAAACCAGCTCGCAGCAGCGGCCCACCACAAGCCCTGCAATCGGTCGGAAAAAACGTCGTAACGAAATCATCTACTGCAGCCCGAACCACCCGTCCAGGCCCCCGCAAGAATTGAGAGATCGCGTGTCTCTCCACCACCCCACCAGGTGGTGCACCGGGTGGACCCCCGGCAGCAAACCCGAGCGCATTGTCATTCAAGCATTCGCTGAAGACTCACCTCACTCGCCGGCGCTCCAGGTCCGTCGGACCGCGCCATTTCCAGCAGTATAGCCCTTTAGCTGTCTCATCCCGTCAATATTTCCTGCACCACGCCTGATGCGTCTGTGCTACACCTGAACCATGCTGAAAGCCGTCACATGGTGCATTAAATGCCTCTTTCTCTACTTCCTCGTCGTAGTCGCGGCCATCCGCTTCTCGTGGGTCTTCACCACTCCGGTATTTCAGCTCGCAGACAAGATGCACTGGACTCACCTCAGCCGCTTCGCCTTCGTCCTCAGCTACTTCCTTCCCATCTTCGCTGCCGCCGGATTTCTCTTCGGCCTCGTGCCCTTCGGCAAACTCGGCAAGGCGCTCGGCGATCTCTTCCGTTCGTTCTTCCCTTCAGCATCCACGCAACTCGACACACGAGCCCGACGCAGTGCCGGCAATTCTCTGGGCTTGGCTGCCCGTAACGATTGCGTTTCTCATTCGCTTTCATAACATGGCAGTCGCAGGAACTCAAGCGTTCTCGACCCACACCGATCGGTCGGCCGCGTCGAACGCTTCTTCGGACCCCTGTACGCGCAGACATCCGGGCTGCTCGACGACAAGTGGATCACCGACCGATTCATCTTCACTGGCCCTATGCTGTTCCTGATGGCCTGCGCCATCGCGGCCTTCCTTCGCTACCGCCTGACCGCGTCACGCGCCACATCAATACCGATCCCAATCCGGGCGACGGGCCGGCTTGACACACGACGTTCATCGCCCGGCGTGGAAGACCCTGCTCGCCTTCGCGATCATTTACTTCGTCTGGGGATCCACGTTTCTCGCGATTCGCATTGGCGTTCATGAGGTTCCGCCGTTTCTCCTCGCGGCAATGCGCTTCTTTGTCGCGGGACTCGTTCTCTTCGGATGGATGATCGCGCAGGGCGAGACCCTGCCGAATCGCCGCCAATGGATGTCGATCTTCCTGCTCGCGTTTCTGATCTTCGTCCTCGACTACGGCCTCTTGTTCTGGGCCGAGCAGCGCGTGCCTTCCGGCATCGCCGCGGTCATGATGGCCACAATCCCGGTGTTCATGGCGCTGTCGGAGATTCTGTTCCTGCGAACCCAGAGGCTCACCGTCCGCCTCGCACTCGCGTCTGCTCATCGGCATCGGCGGAGTGGCCGTGCTGATGAGCCGCTCGTTCAATCTCGGCGGAGCGCCCATCGAAACCGCTGGCGCCGTAGCACTCATCATCGGTTCGATAAGCTGGTCGATCGCGTCTGTGCTTACGCGCAAACTGCCGCTGCCGGCTTCCAAGGTGATGAGTTCCGGCGCGCAGATGCTCACCGGGGGATTGCTCCTTACTCTCGCATCGGCCGCGTTGGGAGAGTTTCATTCCTTTCATCCGTCAACTGTCTCGCGCGGCGCCTGGCTCGCGTTGCTCTATCTCATCGTCTTCGGCTCCATCATCGGCTTCACCGCATATGTATGGCTCATTCATCATGAATCGCCAACAAAGGTCGGAACCTACGCCTACGTGAACCCGGTCGTGGCCGTACTGGTCGGATATTTCCTGGGCGGCGAAGCGCTTGGCATGCGAGCGATTCTCGGAACTCTCTGCGTTCTCGTCAGCGTACTGGTCATCACGACGACGCGGGCAAAGAAGCCGGCGGAAACGCTCGCACGCAAGATCCGGCATAGCCCCTGTCAGATCGAGCCGCGCAGCGCTACATATTTAGGAGGGTCATCTTTCGTGCCAAGACGCAGCGCAGGTTTGCTCATGTATCGGCGACGGCCCCACCACGACCTGGAGGTCTTTCATCGTTCACCCCGGCGGCCCACACTTCGCGAAAAAAGACTTTGGAGCATGGACGATCCCCAAGGGAGAGTACCTCGAAGGAGGGGAACATCCTCTGCAAGCGGCCAGGCGCGAGTTTCAAGAGGAGACAGGCTTCCCCGCAGGCGGGATATTTATTGATCTCGGCTCGATCAAGCAGAAAGGCGGAAAGATCGTCTCGGCGTGGGCGTTCGAAGGCGATTGCGACCCGGCCAAACTTGTCAGCAACCTCTGCGAAGTGGAGTGGCCTCCGCGATCCGGTCGCACCATCGAAATCCCCGAGATCGATCGCGGTGCCTGGTTTTCCATCGACGAAGCCAAAGAGCATATCAAGCCAACCCAAATCCCTCTACTCGATCGGCTTATGATCGCGTTGAACCTTGTGGAGTAAGCATTCAGCGCAGGGTAAAGCACTCTGATCGGAGATCGATAGACGCACACCGCACCCCCGCTGATACACTCCCATCCAGACTGAAACGAAGCACAAGCAAGCGGGGAGACGCACCACCATGGCAACATCGACACCAGCCAAACCCACCTTCAAACCCTTCGTCCCCGCGACTGAAACGCGTCCCGAACTCTCCGTCCGAGCCCTCCTCCTCGGCGCCGTCTTCGGCGTTCTCTTCGGAGCCGTCACCGTCTACGTCGGCCTCCGCGCTGGTCTCACCGTCGCCGCTTCCATTCCCATCTCCGTACTCTCGATCTCGATCCTTCGCGCATTCGGCAAAGCCAGCATCCTCGAAAACAACATCGTCCAGTCCACCGGCAACGCCGGCCAATCCATCGCCTCCGGCGTCATCTTCACTCTCCCCGCGCTCATCTTCCTAGGCTTCGACCTCGAAGCCTCAAGAATCTTTGCCCTCGCCCTCTTCGGCGGATGGCTCGGCGTCCTCTTCATGATTCCGCTTCGCCGACAGCTCATCGTCGACGAGCACGACACGCTCGTCTACCCCGAAGGCACCGCCTGCGCCGACGTCCTCATCGCCGGCGAGCGCGGCGGAAGCTTCGCATCGAGAGTCTTCCTCGGGCCTCGGTCTCGGCGGCGTCTACACGCTCTTCCAGAACGACAACCTCTTCGCTCTCTGGCCCAGCCAGCCCGACTATCAACCCAATCTTGGCGCGCAGCATCTCCTCAAAGGCTCTGCCATCCGCGCCGACTGCACGCCGGAATACCTCGGCGTCGGATACATCATCGGCATCCGCGTCGCCGCCATCATGCTCGCCGGCGGCGTCTTCTCGTGGCTGGTTCTTATGCCGGCCATCTACTTCTTCGGCTCGCATCTCTCCACTCCGCTGTATCCCGGCACCGTCCTCATCGCGCAGATGTCACCCTCCGATCTCTGGCGCACCTACGTCCGCCCATGGGAGCGGGCGCAGTCGCGGCCGCAGGACTGATCACGCTTCTCCGTACTCTGCCCACCATCGTCGGCGCACTCACCCAGGGTTTCAAGAAGACCGGCACCGGCAAGATCAGCCGCAAGCCAGCCCTCGCGGATCGAGCATGATCTTCCTCCTATCGTCGTCTTCGGTGGTTCACTCCTCCTCATCGTGCTGATGGTTCCTCTTCCTCGAGTTCAAGCCCATCCCGGGAGCGCAGGTAGGCGCCTCGCCAACATCGCCGCTGCACTGCTGGTCGTGGTCTTCGGCTTTCTCTTCGTCACCGTCAGCGCGCGCATCGTCGGCATCGTAGGATCTTCCGCATCACCCGTCTCCGGCATGACCATCGCTACTTTGATGGCCACCGCCGCGATCTTTCTCGTCAAAGGCTGGACCGCACCCGCATTCGGAGCGCTCGCCATCACCATCGGCGGAGTCGTCTGCATCGCCGCCTCCAACGCAGGAGACACCTCACAAGACCTCAAGACCGGCTACCTCATCGGCGCAACACCATGGAAGCAGCAGATCGCCATCATGATCGGCGTCATCATCTCCATCTTCTCCATCGGAGCCACGCTCAACGCGATGAACAAAGGCCTCGAGACCTTCCAGCGGCTGCCGCACCCCATCGCGTTCTCGCTCGACCATCTTCCTGACGGCGTTCAGAACAACGGCAACTTCACCAGCAGCGACAGAATCACTCTCACCTCGCATAACACCGACAATCACGCGAAGGAAGAGATCGGCAACGCAAAGCAATACATCCTGCTCAACTCCATCGGCTCCACGACTCTTGACGATGGCAAGTACCTCTACAACCCAACCACTGGCGAGATCGAAATCCAGTGGATTCAAGGCATCGGCAGCGAAAAAGCCGCGGCTCCGCAAGGCCGCCTGATGGCCACGGTCATCAACGGAATCCTGAGCCGCAAGCTGCCGTGGGCGCTCGTGCTGCTTGGAGTTGCGGTTGTCATCGTTGTGGAGTTGCTTGGCGTGCGCTCGCTCACGTTCGCAGTTGGCGCGTATCTCAGCATCGCTACGACGCTTGCGATTTTTGTTGGTGGAGTCATGCGCTGGATGGTGGATCGCGCGATGGAGAAGCATCGCCTCGCCAACGCAATCCCCGGAGACGAACTAGCCTCCGAAGAAATCTCCCCCGGCAGCCTCTACGCCTCCGGCCTCATCGCCGCCGGCGGCATCGTTGGGCTTCTCGGTGTTTGCGTCAAGCTCTATGAAGCGGCTACCGATCGCTCGATCCCGCGCTTCAGCGAACATAACCCACTGCATCATGATCTCGGTGAGCGTCGTTATGTTTGCGCTGCTGGCTTTTTCGCTTTACTACTTTGCGCGAAAGCCGCTCAACAACGAGGAAAAATAGCTCCTGCAACTCTCCTTGATGCACGAGCGTATGGACCAGACGAAGGCAGCGATGCTATCCAGGGGCCCGAGCATTCGGATGCCAACAACTGGCCCCATTGAACTTCTGTCAGCCAGATCAATGACCACCGCAGCCGTGGCCTCCACAACCATGTCCACCGCAGCCATGCCCGCCATCACCACCGTGCCCTCCGTCCCCGCCGTGTCCGTGCCCTCCATGTCCGTCATGAGCCTCCGTCCGAGCAGCTAACCAAGTCGACTGCCGCACAAGCGCCACAGCCAGTCAGATCGGCAGAGTTGACCGGCCTTCCGTAACTGCCCGAGCCAAAGGTGCGGGCATAAAGCCGCTGTGTCTTTTCCGTGGCGTCTCTCTCATCCTCGGAACCACGCGGCACATGTGGATTGTGGTGAATCATTCTGCCGAACAGAGCATTGCAGTCGGCCGCGTACTTCGCCGTGTCAAGGATGTGCTGATGCCAGAACTGATCCAGATCGTCCTGGCCTTCCTCGTTGGGCCACGGAATCAGCATGAAGCCGGGCTTTCTCTGCAACAGGGTCAGAAAGCGAACATATTCAGCCCGGGCAGCCTCGGCCCTTTCAAGAGGCCAGCCCTGCTTTTCCATTAAGGCGTCGCGTACGGAGTTGAGTTCGAGTTCTTCGGGGATCATGCTGCGGGTCTTCGCGGAGAACGAAGCTATTACAGCAGAGAAGAGTACGAACCCCACAATGAAGAGGATAAAGATAAGAATCGGCATTGCTTTTACTGCTTCCTGGCGCCGCCAATCGGCACCTGCTATTTTCCCTATTTATGCCGCGATTCTAGATCGAGCTATCAAGAATGCCAAGTCCGGAGAACGCAGTTACCGCAAATTTTCACCGTAAATTCTCAGAGTGCCGGACAAGTTCCTGTCCTCAACAAATGCGAAGGCCGTCGGGCGCCCTATCCCCCGCTCATCGACCACAAGCCCCTCAACCGGAGAGCTGATTCCCAAAATGGGAACCGCAAAAATAAAATTGCAAAAAGTGGCATTTTCTTCGCCACCCAAAAAAGCACCATGCACCGCACCACGATTTACCACGCAATCACCACAAATTCACCACGATTTACCATCCAGAAAAACACCACAAATCGCAAAAACCCCCTGTAAAAATCCCTTCCGCCATCCCGGATTTTTTTTGGGGATGTCTGGAGGACCGGTTGGGTTATCTTTGTGCGGAGGTCTAACCGGTATGCGGCCCAAGCCTGGAGAGAACAACGTCTGGTTCAGGAATGAGGGCTCTGACGCCGCGATCGTCTTCGTCCACGGGATCTTCTCGGATAGCGCCTCGTGCTGGCAGAGCGCCAATATGGGCACAACGCCCGGAACCTTTTGGCCGGAACTGGTAACCACCGACCCGCGGCTGGGAAAGCCGGACATCTTCCTTGCCGGCTTCTACACCAAGTTCAACGCCGGGCCTTCTGCGATACGCAACTGTGCCGACGAGGTCTACCAGGGAATTTCGATTCCTGATTCGAAGTTTCAGGACGCTCCGATCAACCGGAAACGGCTGCTTTTTGTGTGCCATAGCGCGGGCGGCATCGTCGTCCGGCAGTTGCTCGTGTTCCATTTCCTGGACTTGCGCGAGAAAGAGGTTGGCCTTCTCCTGATTGCGTCGCCCTCGGCCGGATCAAAGTGGGCGACTCGGTTTGGTGGTCTGGCTCGCTTGTACGACTACAAACTGGCGCGCGAGCTTGCATGGAACTCGTGGAGTCTGGTCAATCTCGATGATGGGTTCAGGAACATGCTGGACCAGCATCAGATTCCGAAGCTGCGCGGAAAAGAGGCTTACGAGAACCGCTTTATCCTCGGCCCGACGTGGCTTCCGAATAGGGGCTATGTCGTGGAGCCGTCTTCTGCCGGAAGGTACTTTGGACCGGCGCAACTGCTTCCCGACACGGATCACTCGACGGCGGTGAAGCCTCCCAATCTCGAGCATCCGGCGCATCGGCTGCTGGTGCAGTTCTCGCTGCAACTGGACAGGGACTTCAAAGATAAGGATTTGAAGAAGGCAGATGACACGGCGCAAGTTCAGGCTGCTCCCCCGGTCGCGCTGTCGACCGCTTCGGCGGTTCCTACGACCAGCCCTGCATCGTCAGGAGTCCATAAAGGAGGACCGCGAGAGGATGATCCTTTTCACGAGTTTATGGAAAGCGCGATGCTTTCGGGCTCGTTCTTTGTCGAAGATCCGTGGGTGACGGGAAGCAGTCCCGCCGTCGTCGACTTCAAGAAAAAACTTCGTGACGCGTCGGAGCAGACGGCGGATCTCCACAATCGAGACGAATGGGAGAGGTTGATTGGGCTCTGGAGCCCGATCGCGAGCGATCCTCTTTTTCGACGTTTTTCACGAGGAGTGGCAGGATCGGCCGTTCTTCATCCGCTATCTGCAGAACGGAAAATGCGCGCTGTTTATGGCGCACGCGAACCTGGTGGGCGGCGAGGGGGTTGTGGATCACTGCAAGCAAGCGCTTGCACTGTTGAAACAGGTGGTTGCGGCAGTTCCCTTCGATATGAAGGGCGCGAGTTCGACACGGCTGGGCACCGAAGAGGCAAGGATCGCGAATGAGAACTTCCTCGGCACCTTAACTTACGCTCTCGAATGGCTGAAGGCGTGGGGATATACCTGCGCGCGGATGACCGATCCGCCGACCGATCCGAAGATAGCGGAGAAGATGAAAGACTCGATGCAGCAAAGCGTCAAGAGCAAACTTGGTCAGATCAAGTGGATACTGGAGCGGCACCCCGAATGACGGGACTAGAATCTTTCCAGCTGATCGGGGTGGATCAATGAGCAATGTTCTGGTCATCTTTCAGGCCGACACCGAGGCTACTGAGCAGCTCGCACTGGCGGTGGGCGTGGGTGCGGTGGAAGCCCAAGGAAGCATCCGGTTGCGACGGCTGGCGGCGGCTGATGCGGTCGAGGTGGGCCATAGAGGCTACGGGAAGCTGCAGGCGCCAGACCTGCTTTGGGCCAACACGATAGTTGTGGGGCTGGAGTCACCCAGGCCGAGGGCTGACGAGTTGCAGGGCTTGCTTTCGCTTCTCAGCGAGGCTGACCCGGGGGAACTGGGTGGGAAGCAGGCCTGGACGTTCCGCGCCGAGGGGATGGTGGGGGAGAGGACTGAGGCGCAGGTGTTCGTCGAGTCGGCCTTGCAGGTTGCGGGGGTGGTGGTGCTTCCGGTGTCGATTCTGCACTTCGCTGTGGGGCAGGAGATGTTGGAGCAGATGAAGGAAGCCGGGCGCATATCGGCAAGGCTAAACCAAACAAAATAAAGCAACTCTGAGGCACAACGGGATGTCATTTGGGCGTTTCACCTCCCCTGGACTCCGACAGGTTTTGCTTGGCGCCCGCTTTTTTGAATCTTTTCTCGATATCGAGATATCTTATATCGTAGGAATTGGGAGGGCCAGAAGAGATGACGGAGACGATCCGCGATTTGGAAAAGGTTCCGGCTCCGCGGCTCTGGCTGGTGCTTGCGAAGGCTTATAGCTCGATAGCCAGTTACATCGAAGGCGCCGTCACGGCGCAGGGGCTTGGGCTGAGCGACTTCATGGTGCTGGAGGTTCTCCTGCACAAGGGGCCGCTGACGATCTCCGCGATTGGAGAGAAGGTTCTGCTGGCGAGCGCTTCGATGACTTCGGCGATCGACCGGCTTGAGAAGCGCGGACTTGTGATGCGGAAGAGCTGTGCCACCGACCGGCGAACGCGATATGTGGAACTGACTGACTGCGGCAAGGCATTTATCGAAGAGATTTTCGCGCGCCATGAGAAGGACCTGGAAGGTGTGACCTCCGGACTGACTGACGCGGAACGCAGGACGCTGTATGAGGGATTGAAGAAGATCGGGCTCGCGGCGAAGGTCGCGGTTCCCACGCAGAAGCGCCCGATGCTCGACGCAAAAGTTTCGGCCTGAGCGCTCGGCCGATGGTACGAAGGAGAGGAAGCAATTATGTTGACAGTACGCAAGAGTAACGAAAGAGGACATGCCGAACACGGATGGCTGGATTCTCACCACACGTTCTCGTTTGCCAACTATCACGATCCCGCGCATATGGGTTACCGCTCGCTGCGCGTGATCAACGAGGACCGCGTGGCCGAGGGACGCGGCTTTGGGGCCCATGCGCATCGCGATATGGAGATCTTGAGCTATGTCCTGAAGGGCAAGCTGGCCCACAAGGACAGCATGGGACATGTTGAGGTGCTGGGACCGAACGAGATTCAGAAGATGTCGGCCGGCAGCGGCGTGGTGCATAGCGAGTTCAATGGGTCGGAAACGGAGCCGGTACACTTCCTGCAGATATGGATTGAACCGAAGAGCCGGGGCACGACGCCGAGCTATGAGCAGCTGAAGTTCGACGCGGCGGAGAAGCTGGATCGCTTCAAACTGCTGGCTTCGCCGGCGAAGGTTGACGGGGCGGCAACTATCAACCAGGACGCGAGTGTTTCGGTTGCAGAGCTGACGCCGGGCAAGAAGCTTTCTTATCCGCTGGGCGGCAAACGGCACGCGTGGCTGCATGTGATCGATGGCAACGTAACGGTGAACGGCAAGACGTTGCAGACCGGAGATGCAGTTGCGGCGGACCAGGAAGAGGAGCTTGACGTGGTTGCGCAGGGCACGGGCAATAGCGAAATACTATTGTTCGACCTCGCATAACGCGTCACAAGTTTGGAATAAATGCAATGGTGGCCGGCACATATTATTTCACTGTGCCGGCCGCCACAACCCAGAACGCTTTTCTTACACAAAACGATTTCAACAATCTATCAAGGAGACCACCCACCCATGAACCGACGCATCTTTACCGCGGCACTCTCTGCCCTGCTCCTCACCGGAGTCGGCGCACTCGCCCAAAGTTCAACATGGACCATCGATAAAAACCATGCCCAGACAAACTTTCAGATTCGACACATGGGAGTCAGCACTGTTCGTGGCTCCATCAGCGGCGTCACCGGCACTATCGTCTGGGATGAGAAGGACCCAAGCAAGTCGAGCGTCGAGGCCACGATCGATACAAGCACCGTGAACACGAATAATTCGGGACGCGATACTGACTTGAAGTCCGATAAATATTTCAATGTCGCTAAATATCCGACTATGACCTTCAAGTCCACTTCAGTGAGCCGCGTCAATGGCAAGTTGCAGGTCGTCGGTGACCTTACCCTGGCGGGCGTGACCAAGAGCGTCACCCTGGATGTGGACGGACCCACTCCCCCGCAGAAGGGGATGGGCGGCAAGATGGTCATCGGCCTCTCTGCGACTGGAATGGTGAAGCGGAGCGACTTCAACTTCGCGCCTAAGATGCCCACCATGGCTCTTGGCGACGAGGTTCAGATCACCATCGACGTCGAAGCTAACCAGTAATCAGAATGCAAGATCCCACCCTCTGCGGCCATCGCGGAGGGTGTTTTTTTTGCGTCATGCAATGTGAAAGAGCTAGGTGAGCTTTTCTCTGCTCAGTTCTTCGTTTCGCTTTTCAATCTCTGCAGCGGCGTCAGGTTTCAGACCGCGTAGGATCTCCAGCAGCTTCGCGGGATCGAATGATTCGAGTTGATAGTCGGCTTCCGGGCATCCCGTGAAGCCTGGGGCTGCGATGACGATGATCGGAACGTTCGCCCGAAGAGATTTCATTTCGCGCGCCAATTCGCTGCAGGAGATGTCGTCGAGTCCTCCGTCGAGGACGATTCCGCTGACTGCAGGAAATCTTTTGAAGACCTCGAGGGCCTCTTTGCCGCTATACGCCGTGAGCACGTTGAACTTGGCCGTTTCGATGACGAGTTTGCGGGTGGATATACTTCCGGGAAACTCGCGGTCGATGACAAGAAAGCAGGGTCTGATCATGGTGAAATTAGACGCTAACTTCCGGAAGCCGGGATTGATCATTGAAGAGAAATTCGATCAGAATCAATCGACCGAGAGCATGCCTAATTGCCATTGGTGCGTTGAATACGATCCTTGTTTTCGTGGACAAGGCGCAGGAAGTCGCTCAGAATGAGGCTTTCGTTTTCGGGATTCCATGCAACGGCCAATCCCATGTAGAGATTCTGCGGCACGAGTGGTGAGATGACCACGCCGGGCGGCCGTAGATAGCGCACGCCGGAAGGAACGAGGGCGACGCCTTCGCCGGATTCAACCAGGGTGAGCACGCCGGACCATGTCGCCGAGGTGTTGACGATGTTGGGCGAGAAGCCGGCCGAAGAACAGAGGGCGACGATGCCATCGAAGAGCGCGGGCGTCAAGTGGCGATCACAGAGAACGAAGCGCTCGGCGACTAAAGCACCGATGGAGATGGGCTTTCCGGCGAGAGGATGATTTCGCGGCAGGACGACGACCACGGGGTCGCGATAGAGGAGTTCAGCGCGAAGGAGGCGGTCGAAGGGTGGTTCGAGCGGGCGCGCGAAGGCGACGTCGATCTTGCCGGTCGTCAATGCCTCCATCTGCTCCGGAGTGCGCATCTCATAGAGAGAGAGTTTGATGTCGGGATGGAGCTTGCGGTATTCGCGAATGATTCGCGCGAAAAAGCCTCCAGCACCCCACAGGAAGAAGCCGATGCTCAGCGAGCCGACTTGGCCGCGGAGCGAACGGTTGGTGATTTCGACGGCGCGGTCGGCAGCAAGGAGGGTCTTTCGAGCTTCGGCGAGGAAGAGTTGACCGTGCGGCGTAAGACGTGTGCGGCCCGAACTACGCTTGAGGAGCGAACCTCCAACCTCGCGTTCAAGGTCTGCAATCTGCTCGCTGATGGCGGACTGCGAGACATGGAGCTGGCGACCGGCTTCGCTGAAGGTTCCGTGCTCGGCGACGGCGCAAAAGTAGCGCAAGTGTCTCAATTCCATCGGCTGTGCCCCGAAACCAGTTTATCGGTTTTTCCGATGGATGATCTCGGAAATAACTGCATAACATCCATGCGTCGAAAAATGTCTTACTCTATAGATGATTAACCCAAGCGGAAGAGGCCCCTTCGAATGTGGATCGTAAAAGTAGCCCTTAACCGGCCTTATACGTTTATTGTTCTGGCGATCCTGATTTTGATTGCGGCGCCTGTAATGATCGTCCGCACGCCGACGGACATCTTTCCGAACATTAATATTCCGGTCGTCTCGATCGCGTGGCAGTACACGGGGTTGAATCCTGAGGAGCTTGAAGGGCGTCTGACGACACCTTATGAAAAGGTGTTGACCACGCTGGTCGACAACATCGAGCACACGGAGTCGACCACGATCGCGGGACAGGTGATCGTCAAGGTCTATCTGCAGCCGGGGGCGAGTCTGGACACGGCGAATGCGCAGGTCTCCTCAGCGTCGCAGTTCATTTTGAGAAGCCTTCCGCCGGGGATTCTGCCGCCGCAGATCATCGACTTCAGCGCATCGACGGTGCCAATTCTTCAGCTCGGTCTTTCAGGCAAGGGGCTCTCGGAGCAGCAGTTGAACGACCTGGGCCTGAACTTCATCCGGCCGCAGCTGGTTACCGTTCCGGGCGCCGTCGTGCCTAACGTCTATGGCGGCAAGCAACGGTCCGTCATGCTGAACCTCGATCCGAAGCTGCTGCAGGCGAAGGGTCTCTCGCCGGCTGACGTTCTGGCTGCGATGGCGGCGCAGAACGTCGTTCTGCCCGGAGGCACCGCGAAGATCGGCGAGGATGAGTACGACATCCGCATCAATTCGTCGCCGGTGACGCTTGCGGGAATCAGCGATCTTCCGCTGCGGCAGGTGAACGGAACAACAATCTATATGCATGACGTCGCCACGGTAAGCGACGGGAGCATCCCGCAGACGAACATCGTGCGACAGGATGGGCGCCGCGGCGTTTTGCTGACGGTGTTGAAGTCCGGCAACGCCTCGACGCTATCCGTCGTAGGCGGCGTTCGCGCGTTGCTGCCGCGAATCAAACAGCTTGTCCCGCCTGAGCTGGTGATCACACCTATCGGCGATCAGTCCATCTTCGTTCGCGCGTCGATTACCGGGGTTGTTCGTGAGGCAGTGATTGCAGCGGTGCTGACCGGTCTGATGATCCTGCTGTTTCTGGGTAGCTGGCGCAGCACGATCATCATCGCGATCTCTATCCCGCTGTCGATTCTTTCGTCAGTGATAGTGCTCGGGCTGATCGGGGAGACAATCAACATCATGACGCTCGGCGGACTTGCACTTGCCGTCGGCATCCTGGTGGACGATGCGACGGTGACGATTGAGAACATCGAACGCTACCTCGAGGAGGGCAACGGGCTACACGATGCGATCCTCGAAGGTGCTGCGCAGATCGCCGTGCCGGCGCTGGTGTCGACGCTCTGCATCTGCATCGTGTTTACGCCGATGTTCTTCTTGAGCGGCGTCTCGCGGTATCTTTTTGTGCCGCTGGCGGAAGCGGTCGTCTTTGCCATGCTGGCGTCATACATTCTCTCCCGAACCTTGGTGCCAACGTTGGCGATGTATCTGCTAAAGGCGCACGACCACAACACGAAACCATCAAGAAACATCTTGGCGCGCTTTCAACGTGGGTTCAATCAGAAGTTTGAAGACGTTCGCCGCAGATACGAGGGACTGCTGACACGGCTCGTCGCCCTGAGAACCCTTTTTGTTCCGACGTTTCTTCTCCTCTGCCTCTGCGCGTTTCTGCTGCTTCCTTTCCTTGGCCAGAACTTCTTTCCAAGCAGCGACACCGGTTCGTTCATCCTGCATTTGCGTGCCAAGAGCGGCACCCGCATTGAGGAGACCGCGAAGCTGTGCGATCTGGTCGAACAGAACATCCGCAAGACCGTGCCTGCCAATGAGGTCGACAACATCCTCGACAACATCGGCTTGCCCTACAGCACGTTGAATCTGCAGCATGCGACCTCTGGTTTGATCGGCCCCGGTGACGGCGATATTCTCGTCTCGCTGAAGCCGGAGCACCATCCCACACAGGACTACGTTGTTGCGCTGCGCAAGAGCCTGCCGCGGGATTTCCCGGGAGTCACGTTCTACTTTCTGCCGTCGGACATCGTGACGCAGATTCTCAACTTTGGCCTTCCCGCGCCGATCGATGTACAGTTCGAGGGCTCCGACATCGCTGACACCCGCAACGGTAGCGAATACTGTGCTCTCACAGCTTCATCAGGTGCCCGGCCTGGTCGATCTGCGCATCCAGCAGCCGGACGACTACCCTGTGCTTACGGTCGATGTAGACCGCACCAAGGCAGCACAGGGCGGCTACACACTGCGCGACGTCGGAGGCAGCCTGCAGAACCTGCTGAGCGGAAGCACGCAGCTGAACCCATTGTTCTTTCTGAACTACAAGAACGGCATTAACTACAACATGGTGGCGGAGGCTCCGCAGTACGACATCCAGTCGCTGAATGACCTGCAAAATGTTCCGCTATCGTCGCCGACGGCCAAGCAGCCGGAGATTCTGGCGGACGTCGCCAACATCAGCCGCACCACCGAGATGCAGGTTGTCAATCACTACAACATACGCCGCACGCTGGATATCTATGGCGCGGTTCAGGGGCGCGATCTCGGCGCGGTCAGCAAAGAGGTCGACAGGATCGTCGCGGCAAACGAGAAGTCGCTGCCGCGTGGAACTTTTGTACGGGTCCGCGGGCAGGTTGAGACGATGAGAAGTTCGTACATCGGGCTGATCGCCGGTCTGGCCTTTGCGATTGTGCTGGTGTATCTGCTGATCGTGGTGAACTTCCAATCATGGCTCGATCCTTTCATCATCATTACAGCTCTGCCTGCGGCGCTTGCGGGCATCGTGCTATTCCTGTTCACAACGCGAACCACGCTGAGCGTGCCTGCCCTGATGGGTGCGATCATGTGTATGGGCGTTGCGACGGCGAACAGCATCCTGGTGGTTTCGTTCGCGAAAGAGCGCCTTCTGCATCATGGCAACGCGATACTGGCCGCGGTTGAAGCCGGCGCCACGCGGTTCCGTCCCGTGTGTATGACGGCTCTGGCAATGATCATCGGCATGATTCCGATGGCGCTGGGGGCGGGCGAGGGCGGTGAACAGAATGCACCGCTGGGGCGCGCCGTGATCGGCGGCTTGATGCTGGCGACGGTTGCGACGTTGATTTTCGTGCCGGCGGTCTTCGCCCTGTTGCACGGACGGCGCGAACAGGCTGAGACTTCGCAGGAGCCGGCCGAACGGCATATCGGAGCCGAGGTCTAAGGAGATTTATGAGCATTGAGGAGGCACGCATGACGACCGGCAACAGAGACGAAACCAACCGAGCCCTCGTCCGGCAGTTACACGCCCAAGCCCGATCCGATGGCCGACGAGCCGAAGCTGACCCGCACATCGTGGATCGGCATGGCCATCGTTGCTCTCATTGTGGCGGGTGTCGTGGTCTTTGGCGTAAAGGCCCGCCGCGGAAGCGAGCAGACGCTGGAGAAGGAGACTGCTGTTTCAGCGATTCCCTCAGTGAACGTCATCTACCCAACGCCCTCGAGTCTTTCGTCGGAGATTGCATTGCCGGGTAACACGCAGGCCTTTATCGATGCACCCATCTACTCCCGCACTAGTGGTTACCTGAAAAATTGGTTCTTCGACATTGGCGCGCATGTCAAAAAAGGGCAGCTGATGGCCACCATCGAAACGCCGGAACTGGACCAGCAGCTGCAAGTTGCGCAGGCTGACCTGAAGAGTGCCCAGGCAAATCTGGATCTGGCCAACACGACTTCAGCCCGCTATCAGAATCTGTTGAAGACAAATTCTGTGTCGAAGCAGGAGACCGATGTCGCGGTGAGCGATGCCGCTGCGAAGAAGGCGGCCGTGGATGCCGCCATGGCTAACGTCCGCCGGCTCGAGCAGTTGCAGTCATTCGAAAACGTGTATGCGCCCTTTGACGGTATCGTGACGGCGCGTAATACAGACATTGGACGGCTGATCTCAGCGGGCCAGAACACAACGCCGCAGGAGTTGTTCCACCTGGCGGCGATTGGGAAGCTAAGGGTGTATGTTGCGGTGCCTGAGGCCTACTCCTCTGCGATTAATGACGGGGGCAAGGCGACGCTTACGCTGGATGAATACCCGGGCAAATCATTTGAAGGAACGATCACACGTAACTCCAACGCGATCGATCAGGCGACCCGCACGCTGAATGTTGAGGTTGACGTCGACAATCCTAAGGGCCAACTTCTTCCCGGAGCTTATGTCTTCGTTCACTTCAAAGTTCCAGATCACGTGGCCAACCTGATGATTCCATCGAACACGCTGCTGTTCCGCGCCGAAGGTTTGCGGGCGGGTGTTGTTCGCAACGGCCGTGTGCAACTGGTTCCGGTGAAGATAGCGAAGGACGCAGGCGCCACAGTGGAGATTGCGTCGGGATTGACGTCGAACGATGCGGTGATTCTCGATCCCTCCGACTCGCTCGCAAACGGGCAGCAGGTAGAGATTGCAAACCGTGTAAATGCACCCGGCGGTGAAACGAAAGCGGGGTCGAAGTGAGGTTTTACCGCGCAGCTTTAGCAGGTGCTGCCGCGCTCGCTCTCAGCGGCTGCATGGTCGGTCCGAAATATGTGAAGCCATCGGTTCCCATGGCCCCCGACTACAAGGAAGCGGACCCGGAGGGCTACAAGGAGAACACCAACTGGCAGGTAGCCAAGCCTTCCGATTCTGCGCAGCGCGGAGAATGGTGGAGGATCTTTGGAGACCCGCAACTGAATGAGCTGGAGCCACAGGTTGCCGCGAACAACCAGAATCTGAAGGCTGCGGACGCACGATTTCGTGAAGCGCGCGCTCTGATTCGATACAACCGCGCGTCGATGTATCCGACGGTCGGCGTAAATGCGTTTGCCGGAGGGTTGCGCGAGTCGTCGAACCGTCCGTACTTCAGCACGAGCGCTAACAATGGGAATGGTGTTGGCGACATTCAGCTGCCGCTCGACCTGAACTATGAGATCGATGTTTGGGGACGGGTCCGGCGCACGGTGAGCGCCGCGCGGGAAGAGGCACAGGCAAGCGCGGGAGACAGGCAGACCGTAATGTTGAGCCTGCAGGCGGAGCTTGCGTTTGACTACTTCGAAGCGCGAAGCGCAGATGCACAGGAGAAGCTGCTGAACGATACGGTGAAGAGCTACGAAGAGGCGTATCGGATTACGAACAATCGCTTTGAGGGCGGAGTTGCTCCAAAGTCAGACGTCGATCAGGCCCAGACACAGCTTGAAGCGGCACGGGTGCAGGCTCGCGACATTACGCTGCAACGCGCGCAGTTCGAACATGCGATTGCCGTCCTTCTGGGCAAACCTCCCGCGTCCTTCACGCTGACGGACGCGCCGCTCGACGCGCGTCCACCGGTGATTCCGCCGGGGCTGCCGTCGGAGCTTCTGGAGCGCCGTCCCGATATTGCGTCCGCAGAGCGCCGCGTCGCTGAAGCGAATGACCGAATCGGCATTGCACGAGCTGCGTTTTATCCCACGATTTCGCTGAGCGGCGCTGTGGGCTTCGAAGGATCGTCCTTCGGAAATCTGTTCAACCCGGCGAGCTTCCTCTGGGCGATCGGCCCGACACTATCGCAAACGGTCTTCGACGCGGGCCGCAGGGCCGCTGTCTCCGAACAAGCGAATGCAAGCTACGACGAGACAGTGGCGAACTACAGGCAAACGACCTTGACCGCGTTTCAACAGGTCGAAGACAACCTGGTCGCGCTGCGCGTTCTGAACCAGGAGGCGGAGCACCAGCACCAGGCGACGGTGGCGGCGGAGTCGGCGGAGCAGATCTTCAATAACCGCTACGTCGGCGGGCTCGATACGTATCTGCAGGTTGTGACCGCGCAGACGACCGCGCTATCGAATGAGCGAAACGACATCGACATCATGCGGCGGCAGATGGATGCAAGCGTTCTTCTGATCAAGGCGCTCGGCGGCGGATGGAACGTGACGGATCTTCCGAAGCTCTAGATCTGTCGAAGCTCTAAAGGCTATCGGCCGGAGAGCGGAAGCGGCAGGTAGAACGAAAAGACCGAGCCTTGGGAAGGCTGGCTGGTGACATCGATAGAGCCGCCGTGCGCCTCAACGATGGCCTTGGCTATGGCGAGACCCATTCCTGTCCCTTGCACTCGATAACGCTGCCCCTGGCCGCGATAGAACTTGTCGAAGATCATCATGCGTTCCAGATCGTCGACGCCCGAGCCGCGGTCGGCGACACTGGTCGCGAGCTGTCCGCGAACGACCTCCGCGCTAACGAAGATGGGGCTTCCGTCGGGCGAATACTTCGCGGCATTTTCCAGCAGATGCTGCAGGACCTTGGCGATGCGTTCGAGGTCCATCTGAACGAGAGGAAGCGTGTCGGGCAGGCGCAGCTCGAGAGGGTGTGTCTTCAGCGGGCCCTGTAGCGCCTCGACCGCGAGGTCGACAGCCTCGCGCATGGAATGCATGTGCAGATCGAGCTTGATGTCGTTTGCGTCGAGTTCCGCCATCTCCATGGCCTGGCCTACGAGCCTGTCGAGCCGCGCGGCCTCCTCTTCGATCACCTGCATCATCTCCGCGCTCTGTTCTTTGGTGAGAAGCGGATCAGTCCGCAGGCTTGTGATGGCGGCGGTAATCGAGGTCAGCGGAGTCCGCAGCTCGTGGGCCACGGAGTCGAGCAGCGCGTTGCGAAGGCGTTCACTCTCGCGCGAGGCCTGCACTCGAGTCAGCGTCTCCACGGCGTGGGCGCGCTCGATGGCGATAGCGGCGAGCCCACACACCGCATCCAGCGCCTCAGGCGAGGTTCCTTCGCCGGTGATTCCTACAGCGCCGATGGGACGCGTGCCGAGGAGGATGGGAATGAGCGTCACTCCGCGCTCTTCGTCGCGCCGATGGTCGCGCGTGAACGCTGCATCGCGCAGCTCGGCCGCAGTGACATCCATGTAGTTGGGGCTGGAACGGTAGACGCGATCCTTTTCGCGGAGGTAGACCGCGGCGCCGGAGAGATTGAAGGTCACGGCGATCATCTGTGGAAGAACGTTGAGCAGATCGATGACGTTTCCCGTGACGAGCATCTGCTGGCTGAACTCATACAACCGTTCGGCCTCGCGCTGGCGGCGGCGCGAGATCTTCGCCTCACGGCGCGCGCGCTCTGCAAGCTGGCTCGCAACGATGCTGGTAGCCAGAAACGCAAACAGCGCCACCCAATTGCGACCGTCGCCGATGGTAAACGTGAGGACCGGCGGAAGGAAGAAGAAGTTAAACGCGGCGGCGGATAGGATCGAAAGATAGATCGAGTGGCGAAGTCCCCAGTTTGCGGCCACAAGAAGGATGCCGACCAGGAACGTCATCGCGACGGTCGTGTCGTTGACATGCAGCCAAAGGAAGTAGACAGCTACAATGACAGCGGCGGTAGCTGTCGACACACTGTAGCGAACGATACCGCGAATGACCTTGCGCTGCACAAATCTATCTTATCCTTATGGGCACTCGTGACAACTCGACTCCCGCGGCAAAGAGCCCGGAAGAATGGCTGGAAAAGGTTGCGCCGGAGAAGACTCGCGGCACGTTTAAACTTTTCCTCGGCTACGCGCCAGGCGTGGGCAAAACCTACAACATGCTGAGCGAGGCGATTCGGCGGCACCAGCGTGGAGAAGACATTGTGATCGGAGTGGTCGAGACACACGGCCGCCCACGGACCGCAGAGCTGGCCGATCAGCTCGAGAAGATCCCCCGTCGAAGGATCGATTACAAGGGCGTCGTCTTTGAGGAGATGGATTTGGACGGCATACTGGCTAGGCGGCCCCAGATCGTCTTGATCGATGAACTGGCTCATAGCAACATCGAAGGCAGCAAGCACCGCAAGCGGTATGAGGATGTGCTCGACGTACTGGCGGCCAACATCGATGTTCTCGCAACGATGAACGTGCAGCATATCGAGAGCGTTGCGCCGACCGTCCAAAGCGTTACCGGAGTTCAGATCCGCGAGACCGTGCCGGACTGGATGGTGCAGCGCGCGGACGAGATCGTGATGGCCGATCTGACGCCGGAGGCGCTGCAAACCCGCATGCGGCGCGGCGATATCTACGGCGTCGATCGCGCGGAGAAGGCGCTCGCCAACTTCTTTCGCCGCGGCAATCTGATCGCGCTTCGCGAGTTGGCGCTGCAGCACGTAACCAAGGCCGTCGACCGCACGCTCACTGCCTATATGGACGCGAAACAGATTGACGCACACTGGGCTGTGCGCGAACGGGTCGCGGTCTGCATCAGCTCGAACAGCTCCTCGCAGATGCTGATTGCACGCGGCGCACGCGTAGCCGAGGGCGTCGGCGGCGAACTGTTCGTCCTGCATGTCGACACCGGGGATGCTCCCGAGGAAGAGAGCAGCACGCTCGCAGCCAACATGCAGTTTGCGCGTAATCTCAACGCCGAAGTCTTCACCATCAAAGGCAAGAGCATCGCCCACACCGCAGCCGCCTTCGTTCGCGAGAAGCGCATCACGCACGTTATCTTCGGCCGGACCGCGGTCCACGGCTTCCGCAAATACCTTTACTACTGGGCAATTCAGCACTTCCTGAAGGAATCACCCAACGTGGACGTCCACATTGTTACGCAGCACGCGGAGCGCGAATGAAACAGAACGACACCAACCATGCGAAGATCCTCATCGTCGACGATGAACCGCAGATCACACGCGTCCTGCGCACAGCTCTTTCCACGCAGGGTTATTCGATGCGCATCGCCGCAAATGGAGTGGAGGGGATGGAGGCGATTCATTTGTGGAAACCGGACCTCGTCATCACCGACGTCTCCATGCCGGAGATGAATGGCGTCGAGTTGTGCCGTGAGATTCGCGCTGTTTCGCAGATTCCGATCATCGTTCTGTCGGTTCGAAACCAGGAGTTGACGAAGATCGAGGCGCTTGACGCAGGCGCCGACGACTACGTTACCAAGCCCTTCAGCATTCAGGAGCTGCAGGCCCGCGTCCGCGCTCAACTGCGCCGCAGCATCGCGGCCAATAGCGAGCCGCCGGAGACTATCAACGCCGGCGACTTCCTCATCGATATACCGCAACACCGGGTCAAGGTGCGCGGACAGGAAATCCACCTGACGCCAAAACAGTTCGATCTTCTGGTTTGCCTGGCGCAGCATCCCGGCGAAGTGCTGACGCATCGCGCGCTGTTGCACGCAGTCTGGGGAACCAACGCCGATCAACCGGAGTATCTGCGCGTCACGATCGGCCAGTTGCGTAAAAAGATCGAGCTCTCCGACGAACCGGTCTACATCATTACCGAGCCGTGGATCGGTTATCGGTTTCGCCCGACCGGCAATGACGATTATTAGACCAGCTTTACGAGTTCCTTACGACTTTCTAACGAATTCTTTACGCCAATCAGTGTCTTCTGGGGGTAATTCCGCTCACACAAGGAGACAGCTATTCAGGCTCATGCGCAAGGAATTCGTTCTTTTCCTTTATGTTCCGGTTTTGGCATCTCTTTCGTTCACGAAAATAGCTGAAGCGCAGGACCAGAACGTGACAACCTCGAGCGAAGCTACCTCAAGCTCCGCCTCGGCACCGTCGCCGTCTTTCCTCATTCGCTTTGCAGATGCGTACAAAGAGGATTGGAATCCGACCCAACCGGAAGCGCCTGAGCCGGTTCGCCGCGGCTTTCCGGCTCCGCTTGACTCGCCACCATTTCCAAGCAGCGACTACAGCGTGGGGGGAACGTCCGTGATCGGTGCGCCGGATACACAGAGCTATCCCTTGATGGAAGGGATCAACCAGAATCGCGGCCGGGTCAAGGTCTATGGTTGGTACAACTTTGGCTTCAACGTCAGCACATCCAACAAGGGAGACGGAGCGAATGCGCCTGCTGCGTACTACCTGAATCCCAACCGCGTCACTCCTGATCAGGAAGTGCTCTACATCGAGCGGTTGCCTAATACCGTGCAGACCGATCATGTCGACTACGGGTTCCGTCTGGCGCAGCTCTGGGGGCAGGACTATCGCTATCACCACGTCAAAGGGCATCTTTTCGCAGCAACTGCTGGCGCAGAATCACGAGTACGGCTACGACCCGGTGATGTTCTACTTCGACCTCTACATTCCTCATGTAGCGAAGGGCATGAACATCCGCATGGGCCGCTACATCTCGCTGCCGGACATCGAGGCGCAGCTTGCTCCGAACAACTACACGTATTCGCACTCGCTGCTCTACACAATAGATCCCTACACCCAGACGGGCATCGTGGCGTCGATCAAGCTCTCCGACCACTGGCTGGTGCAGGCAGGCTTCTCTGGCGGCAATGACGTTGCGCCCTGGACGAAGGATGTGAAACCAACGGCTACGTTCTGCGCAGACTACACGTGGCACAACGGCGGCGACGCGCTTTACACCTGCGCAAACTCCGTCAACGATGGCAAGTACGCCTATAACAATGTGCAAAGCTTCTACGAGACCTGGTATCACAAGATCAACGCCATCGTGGCACACCGACACCGAGACCTGGTACATGTATGAGCGCGACGTGCCGAACATCGGAGGGAATGTGGCCAATCCGATCACACCGGAGATCGGAGCGAACGGGGCCTTCTGTTCTTATGGGGAGCGGACGTGCTTCGCCCCCGAGGTTGCCGTAGTCAACTATCTTGAGAAAGAGTTCAGCCACAAGAATTATCTCTCGATCCGCAACGAGTTTGTCGACGACATCAAAGGTCAGCGCACCGGATTCACGACGAAGTACTCCGAACACCTGATCAGCTATGGACGCTGGATCGGAAGCACTGTGCTCTTCCGTCCGGAGATTCGGCTGGAGCACTCGTACGATCTACCCGCCTTCGACCTTGGCACAAAGAAGACACAGTTCATCGTGGCCGGGGACGTCACCTATCATTTCTAAAATTCAGCCGTGGTTTCCATACGGAAATACTTCCAAACCATATATTGCGTCTGCTAGCATGACGCACTATGGATTCCTTCAACGCTGCACGACGCGAACTTCTCCGATTTGGCGGCATGGGTCTGGCGGCAGCCGCAGCCACCTCTGCTCCCGCAGCCTATGCAGCGGCACGCTCCGCAGCCCCGGCAGCGACGCCGGGGTTCTTTGACATCCGCACTTACGGCGCAACAGGTGACGGCAAAACTGTCGACACGCCGGCGATCAACAAAGCGATCGAAGCTGCAGCAGCTGCGGGCGGCGGTACGGTCTTCTTCCCTGCCGGAACCTACATGTGTTTTTCCATCCGGCTCAAGAGTCACGTCAACCTGCACCTCTCACAAGGTTGCACGATCCTCGCCGCAGACTCGCCGCTTCCCGGCCAGACCACCGGCTACAACGGTGGCACCTACGATGCAGCTGAGCCCAACACCGCGTGGGACGCATACCAGGACTACGGACACAATCACTGGCACAACTCCCTCATCTGGGGCGAGTCGCTGAACGACGTCAGCATCACAGGGCCTGGGCTCATCTTTGGCAAAGGCCTCAGCTATGGCGCAGGCCCCGGCCGTCCCCCCGGAGCCCCACCGGCCAACGCGCCACAACGTCCCGCCGGCGCCGCTCCAATCGTCCGGCCTCCCCGTGGCAACTACACCATGTTCCAGGCCGAGCAACCCGGCGTCGGCAATAAAGCGATCGCGCTAAAAAATTGCCGCAACGTGCTCTTCCGCGACTTCTCGATCCTCAAGGGCGGCCACTTCGGCCTCCTGCTCACCGGAGTCGACAACCTGACCATTGATAACCTCACCATCGACACCGATCGCGATGGCATGGACATCGACTGCTGCCGCAACGTCCGCGTATCCAACTGCTTCGTCAACTCTCCCTGGGACGACGCGATTTGCCCGAAGTCCAGCTACGCTCTCGGCTACAACCGCGCCACCGAAAACATGACCATCACCAACTGCTATGTCGCCGGCTCCTACGAACTCGGCACCATGTTTGACGGCACCTACAAGAAATTCGCTCCCGACGTCCCACGCCTCGCGCGCAACGGCCGCATCAAGTGCGGTACGGAGTCCAACGGCGGCTTCAAGAACATCACCATCTCCAACTGCGTCTTCGACGGCTGCATGGGGCTGGCTCTCGAAAGCGAAGATGGAGCGCTCTGCGAAGACATCGCCATCTCGAACATCACCATGCGCGACGTCGTTAGCGCTCCGCTCTTCTGGCGCCTCGGCTCCCGCCTGCGCGGCCCTAAGGAGAGTACAAAAATCGGAACCCTTCAGCGCATCGTGGTCGACAATCTTGTCAGTTACAACACCGTCCCGCACATCTCCTCCATCCTCAGCGGCATCTCCGGCTCACCCATTCGCGACGTCAAGATTTCAAATGTCTTTATTCAGCACCAGGGCGGTGGCTCCGCCGCCGACGCGAAGATCGCCATGCCTGAAGACGCAGAGAAGTATCCCGATCCGGGCATGTTTGGCCCGACGACGCCCTCGCAGGGCTTCTTCCTTCGCCACATCACCAATCTCGAAATGAGTCACGTTGAGGTCCAGCCCGCCGCACCGGACCAGCGCCCCAGCTTCTACCTCGAGGACGTCAACCGCGTCGATTTCATCGCCGTCACTGCACCCACCGCGCCACCTGCCTTTGCACTAAACAGGGTCACCGATTTGCGTATCCTCATCAGCCGCGCCGCCAAAGATACACAGATCGAGAGCGCCGATAACAAAACGCTGTAGACAACGACTTGTGAGGTCGTTGCGCTGGTGCTAACGCACGACCACGACCTCCGTTTCGTATGGCTTCAGCTCCAACTGAACTTTGACGTCTCCTTTCGAGCCCGTCGCAGCGGCGGCCAGAACCTTGCCGGTCTGCGCATCCCACATCTCGACGTGGTGACCTTCACTTCTCAATGTCACGGCATGAACCGAGGGCTGCGGTCCCTCATTGAAGAAGAGATAGACATCCGCATCCTGGAGTCGACGCCGAATGTAGCGCAGAGCCGTGTCTGGCTTGTCCAGCGTCACATCGGGCGATGGAACCGCCATCTTGACAGCCTGCGCGATCGCATCGGGAACGACCTGCGCGGCAGGTGGTGAGGCTGGCGGCTGCGCGGGTGGTGTCGGCGTAGGGGCCAATTCGCCGGCGACAACAGCAGCCCAGTTGAAGTCTGCCGCGGTCGCTGGGCGCGCATCGAGGATCGTTTTGCCCGAGATCAGCGAGGGCGTGCGTTCGAGGAAGAGCACATGGCCGCCTCCAGCCGCGAACGCCCGCAGCCGATCGAGCGCAGCCTGCGAGAGCAAAGAGACATTCGGCAGGATGACTGTCGCGTAGCGATTTCCGCTCGCAGTCTCGAACGTTCCATGGCCGGCGATCAGATCTTTCGCGACCAGCATCGTCATTGACGATGTCAAAATCGATCTGCCGCTCCGAGAGCATTCGTTCGGTCGAAACAAACGCGGCATCAGCATCGGCATCGCCCATCCACATCGAGCTCGAAGGAATATAGAGCGCGACCGATGCGGCCGGCCTGCCCATCGACATCAGATACGACATGCGCTGCACGTAGCTGCAGCAGCGCTGGATAGCCCGGCTCCTTCATATAAGGCGAAGCTCCGCGCCCCGGTGTCGTGCTCGCCGGAAAGTACATCGTCTCGACAAGATTCACGCCGCGCACAAACTGCTCGTTCAGGATGTATCGCGCCATATCCACATCCGGGCTCGGGCCGGTACGCCGCAAAGCTCTCCGTGAAAGCCCGCGGATGTCCGTACACATGCGAGGCGGACGCAGCGAGGCGCGGAAAATCGGAGATCGTGTCCTTCCAGATCTGATGCCAGATCGAATCGATGCCCGGCACCTGCACGTACTGCATGTCGCGCAGAAACTCTCCCTCGGATCGCGTCAGATCCATCTCCATCTCTTCGTGATTCAGATGAACCTGATACTCCAGATGATTCGCCGCACACCATTCGCCCTGCAGCTTGAAGAATCCGTCGCGAAACATCTGCGAGAACACGTCGTAGTAGTCGGCCTTGGCGCGCGCCTGTGCGTCGGTCAGCTTCGTACCTCGCGGCTGGAGAAATGCAGCGACGTACGGCCGGATATCGTATCCCTTCAACTGCGTGAAGCGCTCGAAGAACTTCGGCGTCCAGGGCAGACCGCTGATCGAATAGTCCGGCTCGTCGCCGCGAAATCCCATGATCGTCTTGCCGAATTCGTCGCCCACTGCCTTCTTGTACTGCTCATGGGTGAAGGCCAGGTACTGCATCGTCGCCGCCGGATCAAGATAGTCTTCCAGCGACTGCGAACCATCTTTGACACGGTTCTTATTGGTGTCTGAGCGCGTCGGCGAGGTCTTGAACTGATGCTCCACCACCGTCACCGTCCAATGTCCGGCAGGCGCAGTCCAGTTGATCGTGTTATCTGTAACTGGAATGGTTACCGTTGCTCCGTCATCTGCATTGATCGCCGTCACCGCGACGGTTGCAGGGCCAAGGGCGACCTTGACTGGCTCACCTGCGACGGCGGAGATCTTCTGTGCCACCACCAGCGCCTGCATCCGCAGCTCCGGTTTCAGCTCGGTGAATTTGCCTCCCGCAAAGCCGCTCGGATAACCAGCATCATCGACGATCCACACACGCATGTTGCGCTTCTTCGCCTCTTCGACAAAGGTGCGGAAGAAGGTGAAGTACTCCGGCGACAGATAGGCAAAGGGCATGTCGTATCCGGCCTGCACCGTCACTGCCTGATAGCCAAGCGTCTTCATCCTGTCGAGATCGCGCCGAATCACTGTCTCATCGACGGCGCCGTTCAGCCCATAGTATGGCTCCGGCCCGTACTCCGGAGGCGGCGCCTTCCAGATTTGCGCCACCTGGGCGGCTGTCGGCATCTGGATCATCTGCCATGGCTGTTGTGCCATTGCAGCGCACGTCCCGAAAACAGCGATGCCTCTCGTCACGACCTTTCCCGCATTCCGCCAAACCTTCATCGACCGGTCCTGGCTGCACAAACAGCGTTATACAGGGGCGAGGTAATGTTTGGAAACTATTTCCTGACAGGAACAAGTTGCACGGCGTAAGGGCTAACTCCAACAAAATATGATTGTGCAGAACCGCGGTCCGTGATTTCATCGGGTCTACGGGAAACGCCGCCGTTCCGGCGTCACGGGAGCCAGCATGACCTATCAAGTCTCACGCAACGGACAGATTTACGGTCCTTACACCTTGGAAGATCTCCAACGCTATGTGGCCTCCGGCAACGTACTGCCAACCGACATGGCCAAGAGCGAGGATATGGCTGATTGGCAGCCCGTCGCTCAAATCCTGGGCACGACCACGGGCATCTCCGGCATACCGGTACCCGCTTACGGAGCGCCCCAAACCACCTACGCACCGCCCTCGGCCGTTGCATATCCCGACCCGCCCAATCTGAACTGGGGCCTGGAACTGCTTCTCGGCTTCCTTACCTGCGGCGTCTTCGTCATCGTGTGGAACCTGATCATCGCGGCCTGGGCAAATCGCGTTCAGCCATCCAGCAAAGCTCTGATGTTTTATATCGCCGCGACGGTTTTGATCGTGCTCAACATAGGCGGTTCGTGGGGCGTCATGATCGCCATAGCCCACCACGCCCAGCCGACGCATCAAAATTTTCTTGGCAACATAATCAGTCTCGCCTGCTGGATTGTTCGCCTCATCGCCCGCTTCACCCTGCGCGACACGCTCGAAGTCCATTTCAACGGAGCCGAGCCGCTTGGGCTCCGACTCAATCCCGTGATGACCTTCTTCTTCGGCGGCATCTATTTTCAGTACAAGCTGAATGAGATTAATCAGATGAAACAGGCGCTCCGCTACCGGAACGCCATGCGATGATTTTCCTCACCCGCGGCCGTGCCGTAGATATCGTAGATATATTGCGCGCGGCCATATTGCGGGCGGACATCCTGCGCCCGGCCATTCCCCCGGCAATCGTTCTGATCTTCGTGGTTGTTCTGCTGCGCTTTCCTCCGGCGCAGTACAACTTCTATCCGGTCTGTCCGTTCCATCAACTGCTTCATCTTCAGTGTCCCGGCTGCGGCGCGACACGCGCTCTCGCCGCTCTGCTGCGTGGAGATATCGTTGAAGCCATGCGCTTCAATGCGCTGACGACGCTGCTGCTCCCCTTCGCGTTCGCCTACGGCATCTTCTGTTACCGCGACTTTCTGAAGCGCAAGCCCATCCGCTCGCTGCAGCTTCCATCTATCGCAATCTACAGTGCGATTGGCGTGACGGTAGTATTCACGGTGTTCCGCAATCTTCCCGTCCGCTCCTTCTAGCGAGACGCAAAACGGCCCCGGGTATAAGCCGGAGCCGCAATAGCTCGTGAAGGTAAGCGCTGCGTTTTCGCGCTACACTTCGACGGCGACTGGCTCGGACGATACCGGCGTAGCCGTACCGCCCTTCAAGTCCGTGCCGCCGGGCTTGCGAATATCGATGCCGCCCTTGAAGAACGCGCCATCTTCAATCGAGATACGCGCTGCGATCACATCGCCCGTAAGCGAGCCTTCGCTGCGAATATCCACGCGATCGCTAGCCTGGCAGTTGCCGCGAACCTTGCCCAGCACGACGATCTCGCGCGCTACGATGTTTGCCGCGACCTGTCCATTGCGTCCGACAGTCACGCGATTGCCCGGTAGATTGATTGCGCCTTCTACCTTGCCGTCGATGTACAGCGACTCGGAGCCCGTCAACTCGCCTTTGACGATCAGGGATTTGCCGATGGTCGCTTGCTCTCCCGTCGGTACGGCAGAAGCAGCCGTCCCAGAGCCAACCGTTGCAGGCCTCGTGGGGGTGGCTTCAAAGGTTGAAGCCGGTGTCGAAGGACGCACCGGTTCAGGAGTTGAGGGAGTGTTGCTTCCGGGTCTGATTCGGTTTCCACATATCTATTCATATCCTTTCGTACTGCTCAAATGTACCCGCCGCGGTCGTTCCAACGCGCTACCACGACGGCAGCACGCATTCTTTCCACGATACTACGCTGAAGAAGGCTGCGCATTCAGGCGGATTCACAATCTATTTCACAGTTTTTGTACCTTTCTCAATACCTGTCGAACATCTTTCCTGCTTCCTCGAATTTTCTTCCGCGTGTCCGCCTATTTCTTCCACTCCTCAAAAGTGTTAGCCATCCCTGATGGCCTTATCATGTGGAAAACACGGCATGTCGGGTAGCATGACAGCATCAGAGATTTGCCCAGCGAGCCCTATCCCTTGAGTTTGACTCCGCGCCCGTCCCCTCCCGCTCCGCACATATTTCGTCTCGTCTCCACGTTTTTTTTGCTGGCGATGTGCTCGCTGCCGCCGCAGCGTCCCGTCTTCGCGGCGGTCCCGAAGGTCCACACCGTCACGCTCGGGCCATACCGCAAGGTTCCCTACACGCAGCCGGACGCCACGCCCGACACCAAAGCCGACGAGACCTCATCCCTGAAGGTGCGTCCGCTCTTCGTCGACGATCGCCAGAAGGAGTGGACGACCGGCGAGATTCACGACGTCACCGACCGTACCTTTACCGTTCGCCGCGCTCTCCGGCTCAACGACTCCCTGCCGGCGGATACGATGCCGCACTGGGTCTGGCAACCGGGCCCGTGGCTTTCGGTCGACCGCATCACTGGCCACATCACCGCACTGCATCTGCCCGACTTCGACGCCGCCGTCTCCGATGTGGTCTGGTTCCGCGACTACGCGGCGTACTGCGGCGTCGCGACAACAGCGAAGGGCGGCCTCTTCGCCATCGTCGCTCAACTTGGCGCGCGCCGCCCAGTGGTATCGAAGCAGATTGGCAAATGGCCGCAGACCGACCACTTCATTCCGGTATGCCAACCTGCCCAGTGGCAGCGCCTGCCCATGCGGGTGACGTTGAAGCCGACCGGCGGCGAGGCCTTTACCTACGACGTCGTCGGCGCCGCATCCCTGATTGAAGAGGGCGACAACTCCGACGACAACTAGTTCGCGCGCCTGCGTATTCTTCAAACATTCTCGACAAATTGATTTAGCATCAACCTCGATTCGAGTACGCAGAAGCATTGCGCTGCATCGCTCGTTGTGCGGGAGTTTTGATTTGCTGAATCTGTTCCAGGGAATAAAACCTGTAAAGCGAGCCGTTGCGCTGCGCGACGTCCTGTCCGGCGTGGTCTTCGCTGCGATGGACATCCCGCAGGCGCTGGGCTACACACGGATCGCCGGCATGCCCATCATCACCGGCCTCTATGCCCTGCTGCTGCCGCTTCTTGCGTTCGCAGCCTTTGGATCATCGCGATACCTTGTGGTCGCCGCCGACTCTGCCACGGCAGCGATTCTGCGCGGGGGGATCACAAACATGGCGCCCGCTGCCAGCGCACGCTATGTGGCGCTTGCAGGCCTGGTCGCGCTGCTGACCGCTGGATTTCTGCTCATAGCGCGCTTGTTCAAACTCGGCTTCATCGCCGACTTTCTCTCCCAGACGGTGCTCGTTGGATTTCTCACCGGCGTCGGGTTTCAGGTTGGCATCTCTGTGCTCGGACAGATGCTTGGCATCGAGGTCGACGCCCACAAAACTCTCGTACAGCTCTACGAAGTCTGCCGCAAACTCCCTACCGTCCATCTGCCGACGCTACTGGTTACCATCCTCGTTCTCGCCACCGTCTTTGTTCTGCGACGCTTCGCGCCCGAGAGTGCCGGGCCCGTTGATTGCCGTCGTGGGCGCGACCGCAGCCAGCGCCTTCTGGAACTTTGCAGGACACGGCATCGAGATCATCGGCCCTGTTATCGGCGGTCTGCCGCATCTTGGATTTCCCCTTGGATTTCCCCAGGTGCATTGGAGCGACGTTCCTCCGCTTGTCTCAGTCGCGGGATCCTGCGCGATCATGATCCTTACGCAGAGTGCTGCGACTTCGCGCGTGTATGCAGCGCGCCATCATCAGAAGCTGGATGCGGATCAGGACCTTGTCGGTCTGTCGGCAGCCAACGCCGCCGCGGCTCTCAGTGGAACCTTCGTCGTAAACGGCAGCCCCACCCAGACCGCGATGGTCGAGGGTGTCGGCAGTCAGAGCCAGATCGCGCAGGTCGCCACTGCGGTCGTGGTCGCACTCGTATTGCTCTTTCTCACCAGGCCGTTGCAGTACCTTCCCCATTGCGTGCTGGGCGCTCTGGTGTTTCTGGTCGCGATTCACATGATCAATCTGCGCGGCCTGCGAGATATCCGCGAAGAAAGCCCCGGCGAATTCTGGCTGGCCTTGACGACCACCATCGTCGTAGTTGCGGTCGGCGTTGAGGTTGGCATCGTGCTCGCGATGGTGATGTCACTTCTGCGCATCGTGCATCACAGCTACCACCCGCGCAGCGGCGTCATGATCGAAGAGAGCGACGGAACCTGGAAGCTGGTGCCACCAACCCCGGGAACGATGACGAAGCCCGGATTAGTGTTGTACCGCTTCGGAGCAGCGCTCTTCTACGCGAACGCCAGCCGATTCGCCGACGAGATACGCCACCTGGTTGGTCCGTCGCCAACCCCCGTGCGCTGGCTCATCGTCGATGCCGAGGCCATAACCAACGTGGACTACAGCGCCGCGCGAGTCGTTGAGGACTTGAAGACGTATCTATCCAATGCGGGTGTGGAGTTCGGCGTCGCTCGCATGCCGTGGAATACCAGGGCCGACTTCGACCGTCACCACCTCACCGAAGTCATCGGACCATCGAAGATATTCAACCGCCTGCACGACGCGGTGGACGCCTACGAACAGCAGCACCCGCAACAACCAGCCGTCGGCGCACCTTTGGAGATGCCGCCTACGTCGTAGCCGAACCCGAGATATAGGCCTCGAGATGGCGAATCGTCATCTCCTGCTCCGAGATCACGGAGTTCACCAGGTCGCCAATCGAGACCACCCCAACGACAACGCCATTCTCCACCACAGGAAGATGCCGGATGCGGTTGTTTGTAACCATCCGCATGCATTCACCGACCGTATGCTGCCGCGTCACCGTGATCACCGGGCTGCTCATGATCTCGGCAACCTGCGTCTCCTTCGACGACCGTCCCTGCAGGATCACCTTGCGAGCGTAATCGCGCTCGGAGATGATTCCCAGCAGCACGCCCGCCTCCATTACCAGCAGCGCGCCCACCTGTCTTTCCGCCATCATTTCAATGGCTTGGTACACGGAGGCATCAGGCCTCGTGGACGCCACCGGTGCAGTCTTCTGTTTCAAAACCATGCCGATCGTCGTCGCAAAATCAGTCATCCGTTCACCTCAGGACCCGAATACTACCGCCGCCGAACCTCAACGCGCAAATGCCCGGCAATCATGCATCCGCCAGCCAGCAGTATCATTGATTTATGCAGACCTTCGACGCTCTCCTCCACGAAGCCGAAGTCGCCCACGGCCATCTCTGCGCCGGCCAGATCCTCGGCGTCCGCCTGGCCATGCTCGGCTGCGAACGCCTCGGCATCGACGACCCCAAGGGCCTCGTGAATCCAAAAGATCGCAAGCGCCTCGTCACCTTCATCGAGATCGACCGCTGCGCCACCGATGCCATCGGCGTCGTCACCGGCTGCCGCCTCGGCAAGCGCGCCATCAAATTCCGCGACTGGGGCAAGATGGCGGCCACCTTCGTCGACCTTGGTTCGCCTCTCGCGCCCCAGGGCGACACGCCCGTCTATAAAGCCGTTCGCATCGCCGCTCTCGAATCCTCCAGGCAGCGCGCTCGCGATCTCTACCCGCAGATCGAAAACAAGAACCAGCAGCAGATGCTCGCCTACCGCGAACTCCCCAACGCAGACCTCTTCAGCGAAGAGTGGGTCTCGGTTCCCATTCACGCTCGCGAGATGCCCGGCTACAAATCCGCTCGCATCACCTGCGAGGTGTGCGGTGAAGGCATCAACTACGACCGCGAGGTGCGTCGCGACGGGAGATCTCTCTGCGAGGGCTGCGCCTACCCTGAGACCCGCTACTATCGGCCTCTCTCTCCTGAAGAACTCGCCGCAAACAGCAAGGCCGGCGCGGAAACCTTTCCGCCACCGGCCTGCGAACATTGTTAGAAGTTAGATGCTACCGCCTGCGCGAACCAGTTAGCGGCTCGCTACCAGCGGCGGCGCGGTGCGTAATAGTGGTAGACCGGAACCCGATGATGCCACCGGTCATAGTAGCCAGGTGCATAGTAGCCAGGGCCATAGTAGCCCGGTGCATATCCATACGCATAGTGAGGATAGCCGCCGCCAAAACCGACCCCGACGACAACCTCTGCATTTGCCTTTGCCGGAGCCGCCAGCGCGACCGCTCCCGCCAGCAACCCAACCGTTACGCCCTTTACTAACATCGCCTTTACGCTTGTGAGCTTCATAACTACCTCCTACCTACATCTCACTGAACACCCGTTCACAAGCGTGGTTGTCCGCAACTTTTCGCCTCGAAAAGGTTTGCTCGCCCGCACGTGCACTTGCCTCCCTTTGAAAAAAAATCTATCCATTTCACCCCTTCGCGAATCAAACCTCGGTATACTGAGCCAACCATGACGGTCTCCCGCCAACTCGTGACCTTGCACCTCATGCCGACTCATTGTTGTTGTAGCTAGTCCCTTCTGCGTTTTATCTCTTCTCCAAAAATCCAAGCAGCCATATCCACACGTCACCTCGTGTGCACCGCGCTATCTCCAAGGAGACTCCATCATGTCCACCCTTCGCACCCGGCTCTCTACCGACACATGGGCCATCCTCCTCGCCGCCGCCCTGGGTCTTCTCATCCGCTTTGGCCTGCTCAAAACCATCGCCTGGTAGCGGGTGCCCCTGATCCGCGACAACGATCCCCGAAGGGAATCGTGAGATGAGCCACTAGAAGCCGCAGAAAAACCCCACCAGGAGCAGCAAGGAGAGCCCCATGGCCACCTCAACCAATCTGCCCGACCTCCGCACCGAGTACCCTCCCCACGCCCCCGGCCGCGGCCCAGCCGAACGCTCCACCCTCCTCGGCCTCCTCCCCGGCGTAGCCCTCCTTTTCGTCGTCGGCTACGCCGGCAAGTTCGTCGAGCACTTCCTCAACACCTGGACCAAGGCCCACCACATAACCTTCCCCAACATCGAGTACGTCCTCTGGGCCATCCTCTTCGGCATCATCATCGCGAACACCGTCGGCGTCCCCCGCATCTTCCGCGCCGGTGTCGCCACCTACGACTTCTGGCTAAAGGTCGGCATCATCCTCCTGGGCGCACGCTTCATCCTCGGCGACGTCCTCAAATTAGGCGGCATCTCACTCATCCTCGTCTTCATCGCGTTCGCCTTCTCGCTGACGTTCATGACATGGCTGGGCCGCACCTTCAATCTCGGCCCGCAGCTCACAACGCTCCTGGCTGTCGGCTCTAGCGTCTGCGGCGTCTCCGCCATCATCGCCACCCAGGGCGCCATCGACGCCGACGAAGAAGATTCCTCCACCGCCATCGCCGCCATCCTCGCTCTCGGCGCGCTCTCGCTCTTCACCTTTCCGCTGATCGGCCACGCCCTCCACATGAGCGACCACGCCTACGGCCTCTGGGCCGGACTCGCCGTCGACAACACCGCCGAAGCCACCGCCGCCGGCGCTCTCTACTCCGACGCCGCCGGCAAATACGCCGTCCTCGCCAAGACCTGCCGCAACGCCCTCATCGGCTTCGTCGTCCTCGCCTACGCCATCCAGTGGGTGCGAAAGGGCCTCGCCAGCCGCGCCGCCACAAAGCAACTCGAAAACAAAGCCGCCTTCCTCTGGAAGAAGTTCCCCAAGTTCGTTCTCGGCTTCCTCGTCATCTCGCTCCTCGCAACACTCGGCTCCTCCACCAACCCAACCATCGCCGCACTCGGCTTCACCAAACCCCAACTTCTCGCGCTCGGCAACCTAAGCCGCTGGGCCTTCCTCCTCACCTTCGCCGGAGTCGGCCTCCGCACCAACCTCAAAGACCTCTTCAAACAAGGCGCGCGCCCCTTCATCGTCGGAGCCGTCGGCGAAGTAGCCATCGCCGCCATCACATTGTTCTTAGTCCTCGGAGCCGACCACATCTACCGCCTCTAACGGGTGCCCCATGATCCCCGAAGGACGAAGTCCGTAGGGTATCGTCGGGGCTAGTCACCAGAATCCTCCACCCACCACGTACTCCCAAAAACAACCTTTCCCACCTCCACCCCATCTCGCTTAGTTGATCATTCCTGTAACGAAGGAGACTAGGTGGCAAAGCGCAAACCAACAAAGTCCCTCGCGGACCCAACCAAGCTCAAGCCCATCGACAAGAAAGATGGCACCCTTCAGGTCATCATCGAAACCCCCAAGGGCAGCCGCAACAAATTCAGCTTCGACCCCGACCAGGAGATCTTCTCCCTCAAGAAGCGTCCTCCCCGCCGGCATGGTCTTTCCCTACGACTTCGGCTTCCTGCCTCGCACTCTCGCTGACGACGGCGATCCCATCGACGTCCTCCTCCTCATGGACGAGCCCGCCTTCCCGGGTGTCCTCGTCAGCGCCCGTCTCATCGGCGTCATCGAAGGCGAACAGATCGACGGTAAAAAACGCATCCGCAACGACCGCCTCGTCGCCATCGCAGAGGCCAATCACATGTACGCCAACGTCAGAAAACTCGACGACCTCCCCAAACAATTCGTCAAAGAACTCGAAGACTTCTTCGTCAACTACCACAGGCTCGAAGGCAAACAGTACAAACTCCTCGGCTGCAAAGACGCCCCCGAAGCCCTCCGCCTTATCAAGCAGGCACAAAAGGCGGCATAAATCCATGCGCCTGCGGTCTTATCGCGGCTAAGGTCGGCCTTCATTTCGCGTCTTCCTTTGCGCCCTCTGCGTTCCATTTTTCCAATCACTTACAGATTTTTCCCTCAAAAACCTCAGCAAAATCGCATGTCAAGCCCCCAAACCACCTAACCCATTACCAGACAACGACATCCGCTTGGCGTGTTAGTTACACTCAAACCGCTATACTGGATATATAGATCGAAATCGAGCAAGCCCCGGCCGCAATCCGGGGCTAACTCATTGATATAGGCGAATTTGGACTGCAACCCCTTTGTTATGACTATTTTGCAGCGAAGCACACGACGTAAATCCTTGAATCAAAGGAGTTTACGCGCTGGCAATAAGGGGGGAGGGTACCGTTGAGGAACGCCGCAGGAGCAGCGAACCAAATGACGTTCCAACCCTGAGTCCCATAGGCACACCCAGTCGTTCGCCTATGGTAGCCTCCAGCAAGGGGTTGCAGCATGCTGTCACCCGAACTAGCCGATGCCAGTGACTCTCCCCAGAATAAGCGTCTCGCTCTGCCTCACCGCCTCGTTTCTACTGTCCGCGTCTTGGTCTTGCGCCGCTCAGAGCGCCCTTCCCGGGCCTGCACCAGCCAGTGTCGTAACCGAGACCTCCTCCTCGTTACCGGACGCCCCTGAGCCGCAAAAAGACCCCACCCCTCCGTCAGCAATCCCGCAAAAACCCGAACCAATCACCCTCCTCGGCACCCCGAAAAGAATCCTTTTCGACCAAAAGGCCATCTGGACTAGCCCGCTGCATATCAAGCCTGTGGACGCGATGTGGATACTTCCCCTCGCCGCAGTGACCGGCACGATGATCGGCAGCGACCAGCACACCATGACTGATCTGATCCACATCAACGCCAATGATCAGCAACACTTCAACACAATCTCGAACGCCGGAATTGCGGCTCTGGGCGTAGCGCCTGCCACCATGTACCTTTGGAGCCTGAACCACTACGCCCCGCAAGCTCATGAGACTGGATTGCTGAGCGGGGAGGCGTTGGTCGACGCCTTGGCTTTCAGCGAGGCAATCGAACTCGTCACTCGCCGCGATCGCCCGAATGTGAATTTTGCAAACGGAAACTTCTTCAGCTCGAACGCGTTTGACGGATCATTCCCATCAAACCACGCCACCGCCGCGTGGGCACTTGCCTCGGTTATGAGTGATGAATACCCGGGCTGGCTTATGAAGACTGCGGCCTATGGTTTGGCCACCACCGTGAGCGTCAGCCGCGTCCTCGCCGAGGAGCACTTTCCCTCCGATGTCCTGGTCGGCAGCGCCGCAGGGTGGCTAATCGGCCACTACGTCTACCGCGCCCACCACAACTTCTCCCTTGACCCCTTCAACAACACTCCCATGCCTGGCGATTATGGCGCTCCACGCACCCGTCCGCCGCAACAAGCAACCACAAATCTCCCGCCGCCCCCGATTATCCATCCTGAACCAAAGCCCTTCAGCGATGAAGTCGACCTGGACACCATCGGTTCCACCAACGTCCCGATGGATAGTTGGATCTACCCCGCCTTGGAAAGACTGGGTGCCATGGGCTTCATTCCCGGCCAGAGCGTCGCGATTCGGCCATGGACTCGGCTGGAGTGTCTCCGGCAACTTCGTCTAGCGGAGAGCATTGCCGAGCAAAGCGATGCATCCAGCCCTGCCCTGCTCGCGCAAGCTCATCTTCTGATTGCCGACCTTCACACCGAGTTCGAATCGGAGCCCCTGTATCGCGACTCGCTGAGCCTCGAATCCGTCTATGGGCGATTTGGGACAATCGCAGGTCCGGCCTTAGAAGATAGCTATCACTTTGGCCAGACCTGGTGGAACGACTTCGGCCGTCCGCTTGGTCGAGGCGGCAGCGCTATCGCCGGATTCTCGTTTCGCGCCCACAATGGACGGTGGTTCTTCTACGACAGACAAGAGCTGCAGCACAGCCCCGGTAATCCGGCCGAGACGCCTGCCGTCAATCAACTCATCAATACACTGGATCATCTCGGTCCCAATGATCCCGAGATTCTGCCAATACCCCAACGCTCCGCTTTTGAACGCCAGGGCGCAATGGAACTCTACGGCGGCATCGCCTTCGCGGGCAATTCTCTCTCGCTCGGCAAACAAGAGCTATTCTGGGGCCCAACAACTATGGGGCCAATCGCCTTCTCCAGTAACGCAGAGCCGACCTACAACCTGCGGTTTGTCTCGACGCGCCCGCACCCACTTCCCTTCATCCCCTCGCTCGGAACCTACCGCTTCGACATCGTTCTGGGAAAGCTGTCCGGACATAACTACCCGGACCGCGCTTGGTACAACGGCCAAAAGTTCGCCTTCAACTTCGGCAAGGACTTCGAGATGAGCTTCACTCGCTGGTCGGTATTCTGGGGTGTCGGACATCCCATCACCTTCCATAGCTTCAAGGAAAATATCTTCAGCTTCAATTCAACCGGCAGCGGTGCGGGCGGTCAAGGAAGCGGCGCTTATGGAGATCGAGCCGATCCCGGCGATCGCAAGAGTAACTTCGACTTTAGCTATCGCTTGCCCTTTCTCAGGCGGATCGTGACGCTCTATGCAGATGCTTACTCCGACGATGATCCCAGCCCGATCGATGCACCTCGACGGGCCGTGTGGAATCCGGGAATCTATTTCGCGCGCCTACCCTTTCTGCAGCATATGGATCTGCGCGTGGAGGCCGTCAGTTCCGAGGGACTGGCGCACGATTATGGCGGCCAGCACTTCTTCATCAACGACCAGTACCTCGACTCAAATACCAACAAGGGCTTCCTGCTCGGCAATGCAATTGGCCGTGACGGCCGCGCTATTGAGGGCCGCACAAGCTATTGGTTTTCCGCGCGCACGCGGGTTGAGGCTGGCTATCGTCAGAACAAGGTCAGCGCAATCTACCTGCCCGGCGGCGGTACGATCACTGACGGGTTTGCGAATGGGTCGTACGCCATCAACACGCACTGGCAGGCGCAGGTCTTCACTCAGTACGAGCGCTTCCTGATCCCCTCCTACCTCAGCGGTTCGCACCACAATACCAGCGGCTGGCTACAGCTCACTTGGTATCCAGACCTGCACATGCATCGCTGAGAATGAGATCGTACCGTTCCCGCTCGAGAGCGGAAGATCGCAAGGAATGCCGTTCAGCTCCCGCTAGCCGGAGTCTGATTCGAAATCGTCGACTGCCCGGTCGGCTTGCGACGGGCGTAGACCAAGCCTGCAGTCACGCCCATCATCTGTGCACAAGCTCTCGCCGCCAGCAGAACGGCGGAAAGAATCCCCACAACCGGATCTTTCCTAACCGCTCTCAACGCAAACGGCAGCGTGCTTAGGAAGAATCCGCCGAACACAACCGCCGACAAAGGCACTCTCGGCCGCACCACCAGATCGAACGCCACGGCGAGCAACAGCGCCGGCGCGAACAGAAGTTGAAGCTTCATCATCTGCGGCGTGTGGCTGTCCTTTACGCCCTTGCTCGGATTCTTGCGCACCGCGAGCACCCGCCAGAACGCGAACTTGTACTTCTTCTTGAGATAGCGCGAGATCGTGTCTGGATGTGTATGGTAGACAATCGCCGCGGGTACGAACTTCATCTTCCAACCCCGCGCTGACATGCGATACGAGAGTTCGACGTCCTCCGCGCACGCCACCGGAAAGGACGTGTCATAACCGCTCATTTCAAGGAACCGATCCCGGCGAAATCCCGCCGAGTAGGTATCGATGAAGTCAATGTCTGGAAGCCGCGCCATCAGACGGTACTTATCCTCGTACTCGATCTGCACGAAGCGAGCGGCTAAACCTTGTTGGTGCGTGCGGTAGACGCCCTTCGCTCCAACGACTTCGGGATCCGCGAACGGCACAAGCATCGCATCCAGCCAATTTGGCATCGGCACACAATCGTCGTCGGTAAACAGAAGAATCTTTCCCTGCGCCGCAAGGGCCCCACGATTGCGAGCCGACGCAGGCCCTGCATTCGCCTGGGTCATGAGGCGCACGGAGGGATAGCTCTCCACAACCTTGGCTGTGTTATCCGTTGATCCGTCATCGACGACCAGAATCTCCACATCAAGTCCCGCCGTCTGGCCCGTTAACGAGTCAAGGCACTTCCCAATTCGGGAAGCACCATTGAATGTCGGAATGATGATCGATGCTAATCTGGCTTCGGTTGACGCTTCGCTCGATGCCTTTGGCACTCGATGCTGCTCTGAGTCAGTCATGAGCCGAGTTATACCGTCGCTCCCTGGGGCTTCGTAGGCGTCGGGGTTTTGTCGGGCATCGCGTTCTTGTCATGCTCGCTACCCTTCAGCAGATACTTCGAGAGCGTCACAAACCCTTTCACATTCCGCTGCAACTCGCGACGATCCTTCAGCGATTGCTTCAGCTTGTACACCAGATACGACGGAGCGAGATAGAAGCTGCGCCGTGCCCGGTCGCAGAAGCTGACCAACTGCTCATGCGTGATGTTCGGCAGCGTGACGACGCTGTTGTGTAGACCATCCTTGGTCAGCCACGCGCCCCAATCCTCAATCTGGATGTACTCCCGCTTCTTGGCCTCCTGATACGCGACCGTACCCGGATACACCATGATGGGGAAGAACTGCGCGGTATCGGGCCGGAGGGCCTTGGCGAAACCAAGCGTCTTCTCCATGCTGGCCGGCGTTTCATTCAGATTGCCAACCATAAAGCAGCCATGGACCATAATGCCCGCCTTCTGGCAGCGGCGGACGAACTTGTGCGCCTCTTCATGGTATTTGGCATCGCGGCGGTCATCGTTGTTCTTCTTCATTCCGTTGATGACCTCAACGTCGCCGCTCTCGAATCCCACACAAAACAACCGCGCACCGGCCTTGTGCAACGTCGAGAGCAATTCATCTTCCGCACCGATGTCCGCGCGACAGTTCGCATCAAACGGCAGCTTGTTGCCGCGACGGATCAGTTCGTTGGCCAGTTCCAGAGTGCGCGGCCTGCTGACGATGAAGGTATCGTCCTCGAGCATGACCGTCTTGATCTCGGGCATCTCGCGGGCGACGAATTCGAACTCATCGGCGACATTCCCTACCGAACGGTAGCGCATCGTGTGACCGCTGAAGGTCTGCGGATAGACGCAGAAGGAGCAGTGATACGGGCAGCCTCGGCTTGTGTCGAACACCACCAGCGGCCACAGCGAATGACCGTAGAAGTAGTCCGGCGTGTGGAGAAAGCGCTTGTACACCTCGGAGACAAATGGAAGCTCATCGAGATTCTTGATGGCTTCGCGCTGCTTGTTGCTGATGATCTCTCCCGTAGCACTGCGCCACACCAGGCCGTCGACCGTCGATAGGTCCGCGCCACACGCCTTCGCCTCGAGCCAATCGCGAACCGTGTACTCATACTCACGAATAGCCACAGCCTCCAGAGACGGAGACATGGCGAGCGTCTCTTTCGGCAGAGACGATACGTGACGCCCCACCATCAGCACATGCAACGACGGATTCGCCGCAACCATAGCTTCGACGACGCTGACGTCGTTGAGAATGCTGGGAGTTGACGTATCGCAGACGACCGCTTCAATGTTCTTTGCAGCAATGCGGTCGATCACTGCCTGCACGGAAAAACCTCCCGCCGGAGCATCAACCAGATCCACCTCGTGCCCATTCTTGATCGCGACCCCAGCAGCGGTAGCCAGCCACTTCGGGTAATACAACGTCCCGCTCTTGGTCACGGCGGGGCTGCGCTGCTCCCTCGAAAAACGAGGATGAAAAGGGGGGTTCAGGAAGAGAACACGCATCAGAAAGAGCCTCCGTCAGATTGATTCGATTATATCTTGATTGAGACCATCCATCTATGAATCCAATCGGGTACAGTTCCGAAACTGAACACTCCCTCATCAGGGGCCGCTGTCACCAGCAATTTAGTTCTCGTTGGCTTGGGTTTCACGAGGGTTTCAGCGAGCGAGAACCGCCCTCAAAGCTTCGACGGTTGTGCGTGAACAGACATCCCAACTTAAGAATCTGCTGCGCGACAGTCCCCTGGCCCGGAGTTCCGTGCGCGTTTGAGAGTCGCAGATGATTTCAGTAAGCTTCTCGGCGATATCATCCACATTCAGGGGATCAAAATAGAGGGCCGCGTCCCCACATATCTCGGGAAGTGAAGCCGCGCGCGCAACCGCTACCGGAACACCAGCGGCCATCGCCTCCACCGGTGGAAGGCCAAAGCCCTCGTAGAGAGACGGCATGATCAATGCATCGGCATGCCCGACCAGTGACAAAAGCGTTTGGGATGGGACAAAGCCCGTAAGATGAATGCGTTCGCCGGCGCTGCGAACGCGCTCGAAGAACTCTGCGGATTCGCCGGTGATCAAGCCTTCGCTCTGGCCTGCGATGACAAGATCGTGAGGCACCCTGTCTTTGATCTTCAGAAACGCCTCAACCAACCGACCGAGGTTTTTGTAGGGCTTGATATTTCCAACGTAGACAAGGTAGGGGCGAGAGCGAACCGGCGGCAATTGCGCGGCGCCGTACCATTCAACTGAGATGCCAAGAGGCGTAAGAATGATGTTGTCATCGCGTGGGCCGCTTGTCAGACGAAGTAGCTCGGATTTACTAAAGTCCGATACGGTGAAGATAATTGAAGCTCGTCTGCGTAATGCGCGAAACATGGTTTGCGCATAAATTCGCTTCTGCGGATCACCAATAATCTCGGGAACGACGCGATGACTCAGGTCATGAACCGTGACCGCCAATCGGCCGCGGTAGAGAAGTGGAATCGGATAGTACGGAGAGAAGAACAGATCAGTGCCGCTGGGAATTGCCAGCGGGAGCTGGATCTGCTCGGTCAACGAATAACGGCTGGCCCTGCATTCGATCAGGCGCATATTGGCCGCCCGGCTCCACTCGAATTCCTCCAGGCGAGAACGGTCTCCGAGACCAACGATCGAGACGTCGCCAAGCAGGCTGACAATTCCGGGCATGATTCCCTTGACATACGTCCCAATGCCCGAGGCATCAGTCCAGCGCAGGTCGATGCAGAGTGTTTTCATAGGCTGTATCGTCGCCTGTCCGGATAGACTCCATGTGCGATCAGCATCGCGAAATGGCGGAACGTCGTCAATAGCACGATTTGGTAGCAAGACGGAGAGACGGGGCAAACCCCAAATTCGAAACCTAGACGGCTCTTGTCCACTGAGTTGAATAGAGCGCAAGCATGCAGCAAACACCAACGCTCTCTGTACAGGGATTCAGATTGCGCATTCCGTGAGTCAACCGGGTAACGAATAGTCGCAGCGACCTTTCTTGAGACCGCAGGCTCTAACCAGAGCAGACGATCTTCCAGGGAATCGATGTTTTCCGAGACCGCTCGTCAAGCAAACTGTCCAGTTCGCGAAGCACGAGTTCAACTGTCACCTGATGCATGCATCCGTTGAATTGACATGGCGCAAAATCGCGACCGTCATAGCATGGCCTGCATGCGAAATCCCAGCCCCCCCATATGCCCGTAACGAACGGTCTCCGGGGAAGAAAAGTTGACGGATTCGTTGGGCCGAAAACTCCAAGCAAAGGCGTTGCACTTAGGCCTGCAAGATGCAATGGGCCGGTGTCATGCGACACGACAGCATCGCAGGCATCGAACCCGCTAATAACCTCTGGTAACGATAGGGTGCCGATACAGTCCTTGACTTCGAACTGCTCAAAATGCGGCTTAGCCCACGCATCTTCCGGGCCGCCCACGAGAACAACCTCCCAGCCTCGCTCAAGCAATCGACGAGTCAGAGACACATAATTGTCGATGGGCCAGCGTCGGACTGCCGCCGGTTCAGCCCCTTGGGTCGAAATCTGCTGGCGTACCAGTTGCCCGGCGCCCCCAGGGACGATTGCAACACGTCGCGGTGCGCTCTTGGCTGGCCATGGAGATGGCGGCAACCTGTCAGGGCGAACCGGTGGAGTGCTCTGGTCCCGGAAGCCGTCCTGATCACCCAAAAGGATGCGCAGATATTCATCCGTATGGTGACGTCCCGCGACGAGAGTCGTTGTCCGTGATTGCGGGGACAATGCTATCGCGCGCCGCGCTCGAACAGGGAGTGTCAATAGACGGTAGCGTCGGTCATAATACAAAACCGCGCTGAGATCGTAAGTCCTGGAAGCGATCTGTGACCAAAGCGCGGCGATGCTCCTCGCGCGCCTGAAGACGCTTCCCATGATGATTGCTTTGTCATCAACGGGAATCAGTTTGATCCATGAGTAACACTCAAGCAACGGCTTAACGGTCTTTCCGCACACCCAATGAATATCGAAGCCTTGCTCGTAAAGGGCCCGGACTGCCGGGACGGTCATGATCACGTCGCCGATCTGGCCAAACTTCACAATGAGAGCGCTCTTCCGAGGGCTTTCGCTTCTGTTCAGGTCCAAATCGAATTCACTTTCTGACATCCGCAGCTGTCTTCATTGCCTTTTGTTCTCAAGTCGATCAAGTGCACCAGAAGCAGCTTCCTTTACGAAATATGCGACATAAAGTGAAAAGCAGGCTCTCGACCCACTCCTCATCTTGTGCTTCAAATTGGTGCTAGTCTAGCATTCATAATTGGAAGCGGCTGAATCGCCGAGTTTTCGATTAGCCACGGGTATATATTTCTTCTTGTCGAGGGTGACGCTGCAATGATTCAAAGTATTGAAGAAATCCAAAGCGTTGAACTGGCACTTTGGGAAGTACATAAGAACGAGGATTGGCTTGCAAACCTCTCGAACAAGCTCTCGGAACTGCGCTGGCTCATGCCAAAATTCACCGCTTATAACCAGCAGTTTCAAGGCGCAAGTACAGTTCTTGAGCTAGGTGGTGGGGAGGGGTGGTCCTCCTGCGTGGTTAAGCGTCTTTATCCCAACTCGCACGTTACCGCGACAGACATGAGTGAAGCGGCGATCTCCGGCATCACGAAATGGGAAAGAATCTTTGAAAGCTCCGTGGACAAAACGTTCTCCTGTCGGAGCTATTCAGTTCCCTTGCCGGACAATAGCGTTGACCTGATCTTTAGTTTTCAAGCCGCCCATCATTTCCGTTTGCACATGGAGACGTTGCAGGAAGTATCGCGCCTTCTGCGACCAGGCGGCGTTTGTATGTATCTGCATGAACCATCCTGTAGAAGGTACATACATCCGCTGGCGAAATGGAGAGTAAACAAGAAACGGCCGGAGTGCCCGGAAGATCTGGTTGTTCTCGAAGAGATGAGGGAAATTGCTGCCAAACTTGGCTTCAAATTGAAGGTCGTCTACAGTACCGCAACGGTCAACAGAGGGGTCATTGAAGGGCTTTACTATAAGGCACTGTCAATGTTTCCGGCCTTCTGCCAATGGATTCCTTGTACTGCTGATTTCATTCTCACGAAGTCGTAGGAAGGCCTGCCTCCTGAAACTGCAGGCGGCTCTTCCGGTTCGAACTTTGATGCCACACGCCCTTTCCCTGACTGAACTGAATCGCAAGCAGGATTGGAATCCACAGGATCGGAAAAGTTACGTCCGAGATGTCAATGCACATATTCAAGATCAGCGCGAAGGCTCCCCACTTTAACCACGCGTACTCCTCTGAAAGATTTGCAAACAGCTTGACGTAAAAAATTCCAAACGCTAAGGTTCCTATCAATCCAACGCAGGACAATAGCGTGGTAACCAGGCTCGAGGCTCGGTTACTCCCAAGTCCGAGGCCAAGGCCGTATGTCTGCACGAATAGTTGCAGGCCATAGAGATCGGCAGCCGTTCTGTTGACAAAAGATCCGGTCTCGCCCTTTGAAACCGTAAACCATAGTAGGGTTTCTCTGTATTCTGCAGAAACCGCGAGGGCGAGGATCACCGGGGCAACGAGCAGGAAGGAAATCCACGCAACCCGCTTCGCCTGACGGGTTTTGATGAACCAAGGAAACCTAACCGGAGAATAATGAAACGCGAGTAGCAAGAGGCAGATAGGCAGCGAGAGCAGGGCTCCGCTCGACGTAATCAGACCTATTGCCACGAGCGACAGGATCACTCTGAAAGCGCCTCCTTTGCCTGCGAGGTACTCAGCAAGGAACCCGACACAGTACATCGCGATAAAGGCCCCCGCAATCGAGGGTTCGGTAAATGTACCTGGACATCGCACTCCGCGATAAAGCACGCTCAAGCTTACGATCCCGTATCCGGGATTGTTGCGCAAAACGGAATCCGGATACGGCAAACCAGTAAGCGAGCAGAACGACTGCGCAAAGATAAATACGAGCGCCAAATAAAAAGCGAAGATATAGATCTTGCGGGTTAACGGTGCGGAAAAGCGGATTCGCAGGACCGCATAGGCCGTAGCAATGTGCAAGACAACAAAGATGGCCTGAGCTGCATTATTCAGTCCGAGCCTGAGTGGCGGCCGAATGAACAGTCCGTCATCAATACCAATCTTCGGGTCGTAGATCGGCGTCCCGGAAAAAACAACGGGAAACGCGAGCGTCGCGAAAATTGCCACCGCACCGAAGACCAGAAGCCACTTGCCTTCCGGCAGTGGCGAACCAGGACATAAGCCAAATACCCGATTAACGAGAGCCCGAGCGATGATGAAGATTGCGATCACATAATGCGGCTGAATGCCTCGCTCGGCTATGTTTAGCGCCGACGATGCTTCAAAGACGCTCGCAATAATGAGCAGGCCCAGCAGGCCCTCTTCCTTTCGCAGGAAACAGTAGGCCCCGGCGCAGAAGAAGATGAGACCGATAAAAGTTGGCATTCGATTCTTAGCAGGTTCCCCGGGTTAGGGCTTCCGCTCGCCCCTCAAACTGACCGAGCAGGAGCTGATGCTGGTTGCGCAATTGGCAGGCTCTTGGGAACACGTTCCTACATCTTATACCTCCGTATTACCACCCACCTCCCACTGCCTTGCACGTCGGCCTGGCTTCGATTCTCCCAAGGCTCAAGCAGAGGAACGCAAGGTTCAGCAATACATATTCACGATCTCTGGATAAAATGAACGAGTGTGTTGCTGAACTTGGACCCTAAGATTGAAAGGCGTAGGCATTGTTGAGTGTGTTTGCTCCTGTGAGAACATAGCGTCGTGACCCAGTCTGAAGGATCAGTGGAAGTGTTGAGCCAACCCGAAAGCAGTACTGACCTGATCTTCGCGCCACCGGCAGAAGAGATCTCCTTGATGACTCTTCTTGTTTTGATCGTCAAGAGCCGGCGGTTCATTGCAAAGGTCACATTGGGTGTAGCTCTGGTCGCCGCAATCATCTCGCTTTTGCTGCCGTTCCGTTACACAGCCTCGACTTCTATCCTCCCGCCGCAGCAGGGCAGTTCCGCGGGAGCTGCCCTCATGGCGCAACTCGGCAACCTCGGTTCTGTTGCTTCCCTGGCAGGCGGTCTCGGAGCCCTCAAGAATCCCAACGATCTTCAGGTGGCCCTCCTGAAGAGCCGAACGATTGAAGACGCCATGGTAGATCGTTTCGGTCTGATGCAGCTCTACCACAGGAAATTCAAGTCTGAAGCCAGGAAGAAACTTGAGAGCTACGTTGATATTGATAACGGCTCTAAGGACGGTTTGATTCGTATCTCCGTCACAGACAGCAGCGCGCAGCGAGCCGCGGACATGGCTAACGCTTACGTGGAGGAATTTAAGAAGTTTTCTGCGACCCTTGCCGTCACGGAGGCCTCCCAGCGTCGTCTCTTTTTCGAGCAGCAGTTAGCCCAGGCAAAGGACAACCTCGCGAAAGCCGAGGAAGAGCTGAAAGGGACAGAACAGAAGACCGGTCTGATTCAACTCGATGCGCAAGCGCGAGCAACCATTCAACTGATCGCCGATTTGCGGGCACAGGTGGCCGCCAAAGAGGCTCAGATCAGCGCCATGCGTTCTTACGCGACCGGCGAGAATGCTGAAATGCAAATGGCTGAGCAGGAGTTGGCGGGCCTGCGGGCGCAGGAAGAAAAAATGGGAGCCGCTTCGGAAGGCACCACAAATGCGCTTATCCCCAAGGGGAACATGCAGGAATCAGAGATCCAGTATGTACGAAAGATCCGCGATGTGAAGTACTACGAGACCATCTTCGATCTGTTGGCGCGGCAATATGAGGTCGCAAAGGTCGACGAAGCTCGGCAGGGTTCTATCGTGCAGACCGTGGACCGAGCGATCGTGCCCGACAAACGATCCTTTCCTCAACGGACTCTCATTGTGCTCGGTGCAGCGGTATTAGGACTGATCGTCGGCATCTTCTGGGTGTTGGCCAAGGAAGAGCTCAAACGGCTTTCGAATACCCCTACCGGAATGATCGGTCTGGAGTCGCTCAAGAAATCAATCACATCGCAAAAGAAGCAACCCGCGTAACTAACGCACAAACAGCGCTCCCCTTCTTCTTTCCAATCGAAGGTCACTTGCCCACAGCTCCAAAGTGTGGGCTGCGGCCGAGGTATTTGCGAATCTTGTCAGTCACAAGATCGAAGTTTTTTGCTCCAAGAATGTAGCCAATCACGCAATAGAGATGAAACATTGGGTACTTAAAGAAACCCATGCGACCGTAGCCGCGATAGAAATCAAAATAGCTGTGAAGAGGCAAATTTAGCTGATCCCTGATGTAGACAAAAAAATAATTCGCATAGTCGCGCTGAATTTCGCCTGACACCTTGATCCCACTACTAGCCTCGAAGTCGCGGATAATCGTCAGCACCCCTCGGATCATGTTATGGCGCGCCTGCGGAGTGTAGCCGCCCGGAACGTACTTGCCCTTCTCGCTTGCGCTGTTTCCGAACTCGGGCGGCTCACTATTTCGGCAAAGAATTAGCAACTCTGGCGTGACGACTGCAGGCCACTCGGACAACACCTGTGCCGTTAGGTACATTTGGTAATAGAGCGTTCCATCGTACTTGTCGGTAGCCGCTGCATACGCCGGATCGCGACGAACGATGTAACCGGAGATGACTCCCGATCGTCGATAGCACAGCAAAATGGCCTCGCGGCCGGCAGAAACTCGACGCTCTGTCGTAAAGTAGCGAACCCCTTGATTAACATCGTCCGTTGAGTCGCCAAACCAAGCGTAACTCTTGAGCACAAAGCCGACGTCGGGATTACGTTGGATGACGTCAGCAACCTTTCCGAGTGCTCCGGGACACATGAGATCATCGTTTCCCATGAAAAAACAGAACTCCCCGGTCGCTCTCGCGACAAGCTGACGGATGTTGCCGTCATATCCAAGGTTTGATTCGTTCTCGTAGTAGAAAATCTTTCCCGGATGCTCGTCACTGTAGTCGCCGACAATCTCCGCAATTTTTTTTCGCTCTGGGGAACAGTCCTCGCAGATCACGATGTCGAAGTCGTCGAACTCTTGCTCGAAAATCGAGTCCAGCAATGCGGATAGATGGTGAGCCCGGTTATAAGCGGGGATACAAATCGAAAACATCGTCCTGCTTGATTTCATATCCTACGTAAGCTCCTCCGGACGGAAAAACCCTCAGTGAGGTCTCTCGGCGCGGCTCAAGATTTTGATCCAGTTTTCTTAACCGCGTCATAGCGGCGAATGGGACGCGCAGGTGATGCGCAACTGAGGAAGTGACAAAAGATCCTCCGGTTGAGGGCTGGAAATATTTTCACGTATTTCTCATCACTTTTATTGACAGCCCTAGAACACAATATTCGCCGCCGCAATAGCGATTCCTAGCTGACCGGCGATCTGCGCGAGGTTAACAATCAGCCGCAACGTCTTTCCCTTCTCGAAATTCAGCGGGATTACCGCAGTATCGCCAGGATAGAGCCGCACTGAATCGAAATCGTTGCCTCGAAGAGAAGAGCTGTATTGCTTGCTGATCACGGCGCCGCTCGCCCGGATCACATAGGCGCGACCTTTATCGGCGTCGCGATTTGCCCCACCCGCCAATCGGATATAACCTCCAAGGCGTCTCTGCGGATCGTAGACAAAGGAGTTCTGGTTATAAACGGCTCCGTCAACGCTGACGGTCGATGGCACGCGAGGCACAATGAATCGATCTCCATCTTCAAGCGGCAGGTCGGGGAGTTGTGCGATATCGCGAGAGTCGGGCGGTATTTCCAGCACAATCCTCCCTGTGGCCCGAGCCTGGCGAAGACTATTGACCACGTTTTGGTTCTGCTGTTGGGCAGCCGCCAACGCCGCATTATCCTGCGCGCTGATCGCACTATTTGCACTATTAATTGCCGTCGTGCTCACCTGAAGCGCAATCTGATCGACATATTCATTCAGCCGCTGCTGCTGAACTCGACGTGTTGACTCGCGGGTGAATTCCGAGCCATACAGATAGGCGTCCGGGGTTACCCCACCCGCACGTTGCACCAGTTGTCGCAAAGTTTCCCCAGGAAGCACACTATAGACCCCAGCGGAAACGAACTCTCCTTCCAGCCGGATGAAGCGCGTCTGCTGCGTCTGCGGCACACGAAAATCTGCTTTGGAGAAGATCGTAACTACGTCCCCAGGCAGCAGCTCCAGGTTCTGTGAAGCATCCCCCTCGAGCACCACCTTGCCCAGATTGAAGGGCAACAGCGAAGTGGTCAAATTCTCTTTGCTCTGACGATCAATAACGGCGTAACTCCAGTCGATGTCCGGCTCACTCAGTTTCACGTCATTGCGCGGCCTGAACTGTCCTGAAGCTGCATTTTCGACAGTTGCACCAATGCTCGCACTGGCCGTGCTCATGCGATTTCCAGTCGCGGAGTTCTGCTGCGGGTTAGTCGAAAAGGCGCTATTGTTGTCGGAGCTTGATCCAGTTGGGGGCGCTGTCGCCGGCGTGTAGCGATCGTTCGTCCCGCTCGTCGAGGTATCCGATTCGGGAATCTTCGCACAGTCGAGTCCACCGTCCGTCGGACCATTTACCACCGGGTAGGAGCCTCCCTCGCCGGCGCCGAATGGAAGCCCAATCAGATTCGGATTCCTCGTGGACGAATACCTCCAGTTGGAATTCTCGCCCTCATCACCAAACGCAATGCCGTAACGGAAATCGGGAATTCCATAGGGAGATGTGGGAAGGCAGGTAGGTATATAGGTCATCATCGGTTGACCCAACTGGCTTCGCTTTAACCAATAATCGCGTGTGATTAGAGCGTCTTTATCCGGAAGCAAATCACGGATGCGCATTCCTGGCTTCCACATATAGCGTCCAGGATTTGCAACGTTGCCGCGGAGTGTAACCGCGTCTTTGTATTGACTCACAACTGCGTCTAGCTCCAGCAGATCGCCGTCGCGCAACACCGTTGCGCGTCCCTGCGCATCCAGGGATATTTGGGTCATACTGCGCATACGCCGCTCGTCCACGCGCTCCAACCGAACCCTTTGTCCCGATGCGACATTCGTAAGCCCGGCAGCCAACCCTAAAACATCGCCAACCGTCGCAACCTCACCCGTCTTCAGTTCATAAATCGCAGGCACATTAACGCTTCCAGCAACGGCAACCTGGGGTCCCACTGGTGGGATATAGATCACATCGCCGGGCAATAACTGCGCGTCCTTCGATTTGTCTCCGCGCTGCAGCAGGTCGTATAGATCAAAATCGACAATGACTTTGCCGCCGCGTTTCAATTGAATATCTCGCAGACTGCCCTGCGGAGTTGGGCCACCCGTCACAAAAAGTGCATTTACCAGTGTGCTCAACGAGCTGACGGTATAGGTCCCAGGCCGCCGCGCCTGTCCTACGACAAACACCTGGATCGAACGCAACTGCCCCATATTCGCATTCAGGTCGAAGTTGCGGAATACCCTGCCCATCTGGGCTTTCAGAAAATCATGCAGCTGCCCATACGAAAGTCCAGCAACGTGCATTGTGCCAACCTGCGGAATATAAATGCTGCCCGACCGGTCAACCGTGAACCGGCCATCCAACGTTAGCTGCCCCCACACTTGAACAAGCAACTCGTCCCCCGGCCCAATCACATAATCCGTTGGCACGGGAACCATGTTCAGGGGCGCAAATGTGGAGGGCGTATTTCGAAAAAGCTTCGCTCCATAGATCGGTAGCGTCTTTCCCGTCGAGTTGGCGATCATCAGCTGAAACTCGGTCGGCGGATCAAGCGGAAGGGGGGTCTCCCGGTTCCCCTCTTGCTGTTGCGGCCGATTGCCGTTCAGCATCCCCGTGGAATTCTGGATTTCCTGTTGTCCTGGAACGAGGATCTGTGGATTCAATGGTTGCTGCGGATTGATCGACGGATTGCGAATAGGATAGTTGTTGTTCTGATTGCTTTGACCGTTGGTCAGCTGACAGGTTGGATCGGTGGAACTATCGCAAGCTTGCTGGCCCGCTGCGCCCAATACCTGGCCGTATTGCCCAAGTTGCGCAAATGAGGGCAGAGTCACTGCCACAAGAAACAAAAGAACGTATCCAAACCTACGAACTCGGGGAGAACCGCCAAACTGCATCTGCTCTAATCCTCGCAACCTTTTACCTTTTATGCGTCCGCTAACAAACGCAATCCAATACCCTATCGGACTCAAGACCTAATCCACGCAAGTCCGGCTGTCGAAATGATTGGATGACCTGCCTCCAGCATACCCGAACGCATCCGAGTCTCCATAGCGAAATGGCCTTCATGCTCGCCCGCGGTTCCCCGCTGGATTCCGCGCCGAATCTACCCCTGGCCTTCATCAGACCCTACATCGTCTGCTGCCCCGTCTGCACCGCCTGTGCGACTCGCAGCATCGTTCCCTCATCGAAGTGCTTACCCATGATCTGCACTCCAATCGGCAGTCCATCCTTCGTACCTCCGCACGGCACCGACACGCCACAGACTCCCGCCAAGCTCGCGGCCACCGAATAGATGTCCTCGAGATACATCTTCACCGGGTCGTCCGTCTTCTCACCCAGCTTGAACGCCGGAGTTGGCGTCACAGGCGAAACCAGCACATCCACTTCGGCGAACGCGGCCAGAAAATCCCTCGTCAGCAAAGTTCTTACCTGCTGCGCCTTGCGATAGTAGGCGTCATAGTACCCGGCGCTCAACGCATACGTGCCCAGCAGAATCCGCCGCTTCACCTCAGCCCCAAATCCCGCATCCCGCGTCTTCCGGTACATTGCCGAGAGCGTCTTCGCCTCCTCCGCTCTGAAGCCGAACCTGACCCCATCGAACCGTGAAAGGTTCGACGACGCCTCCGCGGTGGCAATCACATAATAGGTCGGGATCGCGTACTTTGTATGCGGCAAGCTTACCGGCTTCACCGAGCATCCCGCCGTCTTCAAACCAGCAAGTACACCCTCAATCGCACTCCGAATCTCCGGGTCCAACCCCTCGCCAAAGTACTCCTCAGGAACCCCGACCCTCAGCCCCTCCACCGGCTTCGCTAGTCCGCCAACATAGTCCTGCACCGGACGATCCGACGAAGTCGAATCCATAACGTCTTTTCCCGCAATTACTTGCAGTAACGTAGCCGCGTCCTTCACGTTCTTCGTCAACGGACCCACCCGATCCAGCGAAGAAGCGAACGCAATCAGCCCATACCGGCTGACCCTTCCATACGTCGGCAGGACGCCCACAACTCCGCAAAACGCCGCCGGCTGCCGAATCGACCCGCCAGTATCAGTCCCAAGCGTCGCGACCGCAAACTCCGCAGCCACTGCCGCCGCAGACCCGCCACTCGACCCGCCCGGAACCCGGTCTAAAGCCCTCGGATTCAACACCGGACCATACGCCGAGTTCTCATTCGACGAACCCATCGCAAACTCATCGCAGTTCAGCTTTCCCAGCAGGACAGCGCCCGCGGCCTCCAGCTTCGCCACAACCGTGGCGTCGTAAGGAGGCCTGTAACCCTTCAGAATCAAAGATCCTGCCGTGGCTGGAGCGCCCTGCATCACGAGCACATCCTTGATCCCAATCGGAACCCCGGCCAGCGTCGGCAGAGCCTCCGCCCTGGCAGCCATTCCATCGATCTTTGCCGCCTGCGCTAGCGCGCGTTCGCGGCTCAAAGCGAGAAAGCTATTGATTTTAGAGTCACCGGACGCGATCCGCGAGTAATGCAACTCCGCCACCGCAGTCGCCGTCATCGTTCCCGACGCTACGGCCGCCCGTGTTCGATCAATTGTCAACCCGTCTAATTCCATACCTTTGCGCTCACCGTCTCCCTATCTAACATTCCACCGTAGTTCCAACTGCAGGCGACCCTCTTGCCAGCTACCGCTCAATCACCTTAGGAACCTTGAAGAACCGGCCGTCGGTCTCCGGCGCCTCCGCCATCACCACAGCGCGATCCAACGAAGGCCGCACTGTATCAGTTCGCAACGAGACCCCGGTCTTATCCACTTCTCCACCCAACATCTCGCTCACCTGCGACATCGCCGGAACTCCAGCCGTATCCAACTCGTTCAACTGGCCGATATGCCCAAGAATGGCATTCAAATCCCGCTGCATCCGCGGCTCTTCCTCGGCCGTCAACTCCAGATTCGCCAACTCCGCCACCCGGCGCACATCCTCAATGCTTACGCCAACCTGTTCGCTCATCGCGTGTCATTCCTCTTCATCTCAAAGTGTATCTCGCTCACCGGCACTCCCGCGATCCGCTCCATCTCTCGGGCGAGTTGCGCGCGCATACTCGTCAACTGACACAGCCATGCTCCGTCCTCCACCTGCACCCGCACCACCCCGTCCGCATAGCCCGTCACGGTTCCCCGCCCGGCCATTGCTTTGCCGCAGGCCACCGGCCACGCTGCCGCAAGTCTGTCCTCTGCAGGCAACGCACCAAGGCTCTCTCGCAGAGACACCTTCAACAAATCCCGCATTCCTTCAAATGACCTCACAGACACCCCGGCAAGTAGAATGCATTGATTGCGCAGCATAAAGACAGCGCAGGCGAGCACAGCGCCGGCACATATTCGGCGCAAGTGCCATCCGCTCTGAATCCCAGACTTGTACGAAGAGTGGCTAGAACGCGCCGTCCTGATTGACCACCGATGAGAACGTCTTCAGCAGAATTACAAGGTCCTTGGTCAGCGACCAATGCTTCACATAGTCGCAATCAAGCGCCACCCGCGCATCGTAACTCAACTCGCTGCGCCCGGAGACCTGCCAAAGCCCCGTCAATCCGGGCTTCACCCTGCAGTAACAGTCGAAGCTGTCACCATATTTCTCCACCTCTGCCGCGACGATCGGGCGAGGCCCCACCAGGCTCATTTGGCCCATCAGCACATTCCAAAGCTGCGGCAGCTCGTCAAGGCTGTATCTCCTGAGAAAGACGCCAAGTGCGGTGATTCGCGGATCCCTCCGCAGCTTATGCGTCTGATTCCACTCCACATGGGCATCAGGATGGCTTGCCAGATAGTCCTCCAGCACCTCAGCCGAATTCACGCACATCGTGCGAAACTTCCACATCGAGAAGAATGCGCCGTTCCGCCGGATCCGGCGGTGCGAATAGAAGACCGGCCCGCGAGAGCTCAGCATCACCACGGCCGACACGATGGCCAACAGCGGCAACGTGACGGGCGCCGATATTAGCACCAGCAAGACATCAAAGCAGCGTTTAATAATCCTGTAACGAAAAAAATCCGACGGAGCTCGATTCGCCCGTTGGGACCTTGCCAGCGAATGGCCTACAGACTCCGTATACGAATAAGAACCTTCGATGGCCGCGGTCCGCGACTCGGGAGATTGATATTCAGACTGCATCCGAATCCTGTATCTGCGCGGCCCGTGCGCGCATTGCTCCTGCATCGCGCCGACCGCACCGGTTACTCACGCTTATATTGGTTCGCGGTCCAACAACTCAACTCGTCTTTGCAGCCAGTCTGGCTACATAAACGCCGCGCCTCGAATTTCCATCGGCCTGTTCGTGCTGGACCTTCTTTCGGTCTCTTTTTCTCTTGACCGGTTTTTACCCGATCGACTGCTGGGAAAAGGCAGCGCAATTAACCAACTTCGTTATTCTACCCGTTGCCGTTGCTGAGGCTGAACAATCTTCAAAAATTCGCCGTCAATCGGTTCGATTATGGAACTGAGGATAAGCCTGAATCCAGGCTTCATCTTCGACCCTTTAGACTACAGCCATGCAAGTTCTGAATACACCCTTGTCTGACGTTAAGCTCATTCAACCCCGGCGATTCGGAGATAGTCGCGGTTGGTTCGCAGAAGTATTCAATCAATCAACTTTTTCCTCCGCCGGTTTACCTACCGAGTTCGTACAGGATAACCAGTCATTCTCCGTCAAAGGCGTCCTTCGCGGCCTGCACTACCAACTCGGCAAACCCCAGGGCAAACTCGTCCGAGTCCTCTCCGGCCATATCTGGGACGTTGCCGTCGATCTCCGCCGCAACTCGCCCGACTTCGGCAAATGGGCCGGCTTTCACCTCAAAGCACAGTCCACCACCGACGAACTCCAACTCCTCTGGATCCCCGAAGGCTTCGCCCACGGCTTCCTCGTCCTCTCCGAGACCGCTGAAGTCCTCTACAAAACCACCAACCTCTACTACCCCGAAGGAGAACGTTCCATCCTCTGGAACGACCCAACCCTCAGCATCCACTGGCCCCTCGAAGCGCTCAATGGAACTCAGCCCTCCGTCAGTGCCAAGGATGCCCTCGGCGCGGCGCTCACTGCGGCCGAGCTGCCACCCGCGGACTAGGTATCCTGCAAGGTACGAATCACCGCAATAACCCCGCCCGTCTAAGAGCTATGAACAGAGGACCTCATGACAAGCCTTGAAGTGATATCCCTTGCAGGTCTGCTCTCCGGCGTTCTCGACCTTACCGCAACCTCAACCTTGGTCCGCCGGACGCAAGGCATACCCCTCGAGCGGCTCTTGCAGAGGATCGCCAGCGGCGTATTCGGCCCGTCCGCATTCGAGGGAGGAAAGAAAACCGCAGCTGCTGGCCTGTTCTTCCACTTCCTGATCTCATTCACCGCAGCCTTCGTCTACTACGCAAGCAGCCGCAAGCTGGCGATCCTGGTCGATCACCCACCGCTCAGTGGCGTCCTATATGGCGCCGCGGTTCATCTGGTAATGAATCGAATTGTGCTCCCACTCTCCGCCGCAGCGATTCCCTTTTCCGCCAAAGCTTTCCTAAACCAGCTGGTCATTCATATTCTTTTCGTCGGTCTGCCGATCGCGCTCGTCGTGGCCCACTTCGCCCGCTCGATGCCGTCCTAACCGCGCTCCACCAGCCACCGCTCAACCTCAACCAGCGACTTCACGGCCACATACTCTCCACCGCAAGCCCCAACCTCCGTCCCGCTGATCAAAAACATCTGCCGTAGCCCCGCTACATTGGCAGCCGCCACATCCGAACACCGATCCCCCACCATAACGCTCTCGCTCAACTCCACCCCAAACTCCCTTGCCCCGCGCCGCAGCATTCCCGTCCCAGGCTTCCTATCCTCGTGCTCCTGCTTATACTTGCCCACTCCATGCTCGGGATGAAACGGACAGTAGTACACCGCGTCCAACTCCACCCCTTCCGCACGCAACTCGGCTCGCATAAACTCCATCAGCGCCTCGAAGTCCGCCTCCGAGTAATATCCCCGCGCGATTCCCGCCTGATTCGTCACCACAATCAGCCTGTAGCCCAGCCCCACCGCCGTCCTGCAAAGCGAAAATATCCCATCCACAAACCGAACCTCATCGGCTCGATGCAGATACCCCACCTCCTCATTCACCACCCCATCCCGATCCAGAAATAAAGCCCGCCTCATAGCTCTGCCAAAACCTTCCGCAACGAATCCTGCCACTCCATCATCCCCCACCCGAACCGCTCCCTCAGCTTGCTGCAGTCCATCCGCGAGTTGGCTGGCCGCTTCGCCGGTGTCGGATACTCCGCGGTCGTAATCGCCTCAATCTCCGCAAACCGCACCCCAGGCTCCATCTCTCGCTTCAACCGCACAGCCTCAGCCGCAAACCCGCACCATGTCGTCTCCCCCGCTCCCGACGCGTGATACACCCCACCTGAACCAGCCAATACCTCGGCAAGCTCCCGGCCTCGAGCGTCCGCCTCACACCGCCCAATCACCTCCGCCGTCATCTTAGCCAAATCACGGCTCCACGTTGGCGCACCATACTGATCCGCCACCACGCGCAGCGTCTCCCGCTCCCGCGCCAGCTTCAGAATCGTCAGCAGAAAGTTCTTCCCTCGCGCCCCATATACCCAGCTCGTTCGGAAAACCAAAAAACCCGCACCACTCTCCGCAACCGACTTCTCCCCAGCCAACTTGCTCGCCCCATACACACTCACCGGCCCTGTCGCATCCGTCTCTCTGTAAGGCGCGCTCGCAGAACCGTCAAAAACATAGTCCGTTGAAAAGTGAATCACTCCCGCGCCAATCGCCTTCGCCTCTTCACCCATCACCTTCGCAGCCTCAGCGTTGATCGCATATACAAGCTCAGGCTCACTCTCCGCCTTATCCACCGCCGTATACGCTCCCGGATTCACAATCCATCGCGGCCTCACCGACCGAATCGTCTCGCGCACCGACGCCGCATCCGCCAGATCCATCTCCGCCCGGGCCGGCGCGATCACCTCACCCAAAGCCTTCAGTGTCTCCAGCAGCTCCCCACCCACCTGCCCCGAAGCTCCCGTCAACAGTATCCGCACACCGCCCCCACTCAAAGCTCACACCTCAAGGCTCGAACTCTAATACACCGTCTCTTCAAGGATCCGCAGCAGATATTGCCCGTACGTGCTCTTCGCAATCTTCCCCGCCAGCGCCCGCAGCTGATCCGCATCGATATAGCCCAGCCGATACACAATCTCCTCCGGGCAAGCCACCTTCAACCCCTGCCGTTTCTCCAGCGTATGGATAAACATCGACGCCTCCAGCAAAGAATCGTGCGTCCCCGTATCGAGCCACGCCGTCCCTCGCCCTAGCACCTGCGTCCTCAACTGTCCGTGCTCCAAATACCAACGGTTCACATCCGTTATCTCAAGCTCCCCCCGAGGCGAAGGCTTCAGTCCCTCGGCCACACCCACCACCTGCGCGTCATAGAAATAGATCCCCGTCACCGCATAGCGCGACTTCGGCCTCAACGGCTTCTCTTCAATCGAGATCGCTCTCCGCTCCGCGTCGAACTCCACCACGCCATATCGCTCCGGGTCCAGCACCGGATACGCAAACACAGTCGCTCCCGGCCCGCCCGCCGCAGCCTTCCGCAGCGTCTTCGCAAAGTCCTGCCCGTAGAAGATGTTGTCGCCCAGCACCAGGCAGCAACCCTCGCCCGCGAGAAACTCCTTGCCGATCAGAAACGCCTGCGCCAATCCATCCGGCGATGGCTGCACCGCATACTGCAGCTTTATCCCCCACTGTTGTCCGTCGCCCAGCAACTGCTTGAAGCGAGGTGTATCCTCCGGCGTCGAGATCACCAGAATCTCCCGGATCCCCGCCAGCAGCAACGCCGACAGCGGATAGTAGACCATTGGCTTGTCGTACACCGGCAGCAGCTGCTTCGACACCGTCTGCGTCACTGGATGCAACCGCGTCCCCGAACCGCCTGCAAGAATAATTCCCTTCAACGAGCACTCTCCCCTGCAGCGATTGTCATGCGCCCCTCAGCAGAAGCTGCGTGTCCTCGAGCATCGCGCCCACCGTAGTTCTGCGTCATCCACTGCTGATACGCCCCGCTCATCACACCCTCCACCCAAGCCGCATTCGCCAGGTACCACTCCACCGTCTTCCTCAAACCAGTCTCAAAACTCTCCTGCGCCCGCCACCCAAGTTCACCCTCCAGCTTCCGCGCGTCGATCGCATAGCGCCTGTCATGTCCCGGCCGATCCGTCACATACTTCACCAGTTGCAGATGCGGCTTGAACTTCGACTCGGGCACCATCTCATCCAGCAACGCGCAAAGAGTCTTCACGACCTCAAGATTGCTGCGCTGATTCCCGCCGCCGACGTTATACGTCTCGCCGACCCGCCCGCGCTCCAGCACCGCCCGGATCGCCCGGCAGTGATCCAGCACATACAACCAGTCCCTCACCTGCTGCCCGTCTCCATACACCGGCAGCGCCTTGCCCTGCAGCGCATTCGAGATCATCAACGGAATCAGCTTCTCCGGAAACTGATACGGCCCATAGTTGTTCGAGCAGTTCGTAACAATCGCCGGCAGCCCATACGTATGCACCCACGCTCGCACCAGGTGATCCGACGACGCCTTCGACGCTGCATACGGCGAGTTCGGCGCATACGGAGTCTGTTCATGAAACGCAGGCGCCTCGGGAGTCAGCGTTCCGTATACCTCATCGGTCGACACATGCAGAAAGCGAAACCGCTCGCGCTCTTCCCCCACCCGTGAGTCGTAGTACTCGCGCGCAGCCCGCAGCAGCGTGAACGTCCCATCAATATTCGTTCGCAGAAACGCCTCGGGTCCCAGAATCGACCGGTCGACATGGCTCTCCGCCGCAAAGTGAACCACTGCCCGCGGCCGATGCTCACGCAACAGCGCTGCTACCAGTTCGGCATCGCAGATATCGCCATAGACAAACGTGTACGCCGGGTCCTTCGCAGCCGACGCCAGATTCGCCGGGTTCCCCGCATACGTCAACTTGTCCAGATTGATGACCGGCCCCCCGCCAGTGCCAAGCCAGTCCAGCACAAAATTCGACCCAATAAATCCGGCGCCACCCGTAACCAGAATGCAACCCGAGCCGCCTGCTTTTCTCTCCGTCTGATTAGAACCCATTCGTCACCTGACTCCTATATAAGCCACACTAGAACCTGTATCGGGTAAGAACCATCCCACCTTCGGTCGAAGCAGAAACCAATTCAATCTCGCCAGTTCGTTCAGCACCTGGAGCCCTGACCGTTGTCTTCTCGAAACTGTCTTCACAAAATCGTTCAATCCCAAACAGTTTACAACCATGACCTCCACACACTCAGGCGCAGGCAACTACAGTCCTCCGTGCCAACTCCAATGGAAGTCAGTGCCAGAAAGGTGCCTTCCATGTCGTCCAACAATCAGCGAGATCAGCAAACAAAGCAGACCAGCTACCAACTCCCGGTGACCGACTCCAGCTATGCCGCCCAGCCATCAGGGCCCAAAGGCGACAATCCCTCCACCGCCGGCCCCGGGCCAACGAAGGTCCAATCCACCACTCCGGAAAACCGCCTCGGTCATATCAATCCCTCCGCCCCCGAGGATTCCAACACCACCCCCGGCACCGCAGGCGAAAAGTAAACACAATCTCCCGCGGGCACCGTCAACCTAAGCATGTCACACCCGTACTCACGCGGTTCGCCCTTGCGGTTCCGGTGAACTTCCACGTACGTGAATCTTCATCACAGAAGAACCCCGGGCGATGCATTTACAATCAAGAAGCTGGCCGGACATTCCAGCATGACAGTGTTCAGTGTTGCGTTCCATCCAACATTGCTCTCTGTTGAGCCTGGCTTCTCTCCGGTCACAGACGCTGAATCGCAAAGCACTGGAACGGGCAAGTGTCTTGAAGTCCCCACACAATCCCCCACCGATCACGCGAGCGAGCAACGTAGTCATTGAAGGGCCTGTAGCTCAACGGTTAGAGCAGGGGACTCATAATCCCTTGGCTGGGGGTTCAAATCCCTCCGGGCCCACCAAATCACCTGTATCGCGGTTTTCTTCTCTTAGTAGGCCATAGAATGAGCTGGTTACGGTGTTCGTAAACCCTCCCAACGTATAAACCAACCCTTCAGGGAAGATGCGCTTCTGTATTTGTTTCTTCCCTTTCAGATCAGCAACTTGCCACGAATACGGGGTGTTCCAAAGCGTGTGCCTTAGATACATCGCCGCCGTGTCTACGTCGAGCGTTCTATCTTCTATTCGCCGCAACCGAGATTCGAGAGCAATCAAATCGGTATCAGCCTTGCTGCGTATCGTGTTATAGTCCTCCGCCGTCAACTCCTCATCCACCTTTTGCTCCAAAGCCCGGACCTTGCGTTGTTGCAGTCGGCCTATCTGTTGACGCAGAAGCATCGCATCATTCGATGCACCTGACTGTTTGGATTGCCAGACCTCTCGAAACACCGCCTCGATGGCCGCCTCCTGTCCAGGGTTAGGTACCAACGATTCAAGCAGTGCGAAGAAATCTGTCTCCACCTTCTCGCCTCTGACATTTAGGTGCCCGGATGCTCGATGGCAGCGGTAGTAAGGGAAGTGGCCGCGCTTCCCTTTCGATTTGGCCGCAGTTACAGGTTTCATACATTGTTCGCAGAGAATCAATCCGCGCAGAGGAAAATCTTCTCTATCGCTCTTTCGGGACACGTAGGCATTTCGTTTGCCGTCCATTATGTCCTGCGTTATCTGGAACAGCGATTCGCTAACGATAGGCTCGAAGTCGCCGCGCACGATCACACCCCACTCTTTGGCGTGTATCTCGCCCATGTAAATGGGATTTCTCAGGATGTGGTCACCATTGCATGCCCAACGGACCATGGGTGGGCGCAACAATTTCTCGTTCTCATTTGCAACTTTGCTGGAAGTTTGTTGTCGTCCAAAGCGTATTTGCAAACTTTGCAGAGTACGGCATCGCGGACCGCGCCCTGCCGGACTGGTCACTGGATGGTCGGTACTATGTGGAGTTTGCGAATTGCATTCTCCTGTGTGGTATCCCCGCCTCCGTGCCAACGGGGGGCCGCCACCCAAGTGGAAGCACCGCCCCTATTGGCACGGTGAAGCTCGTGAGTGATCCAACTGATTGGGAGATCAAACCAGCCTGGGTCTCTGACTCCCAGTGGATCGCCACTCCTAATGAGATGCCCCTTCAACTCAAGTTCGGGCATGAGATCGAAATCAAGGGGCGGTAAGTCTCTGACCACGTTTAAATATCTATACTCATACACACCGTGGCTTAGGTGGCACCGTGCAAACTCGAACGTGAGCTTATCTCCAGGAGTGAGGATAGTCTCGTCATTGAATACAACAGACGCAAGTTGGGGCACCTCAGCAGACACTATGAGGCGAGCCTGTTCGGTGAAGCGTTTCTTGAATCCTTTGTCGAACACATCCGATAAAGGTCTGTTGTTGAACAAACTGGGACACAGTGGTTCGAGTTCACAGTTGCCTTTGTACCCGCCTTCCGCCACGATTCCTATGAGTTCAGCTGTATCAAGCGCATAGTGAGCGAGCAAGGCTCTCCCATCCGCTGCGTGTGAGAATATCCAATGTTCGATTGCGCGGCCCAGAAACCCTATCGGCATAGTCCTAACTTTGCCGCTGTAATTCTTTGGATAGGAGTGAATCTCCAATGTGCACTCCGAAAAATCATGGAGCAGAGATACGTATCGAGGACAGTCTTCCTTTCGAAGGAATATCGGCTGACTGAGACAGAGGCTCACCACTGCGTCGATCAAATCTCCACAAGTATTCTTCTCATCCAAACGGATGTTCCTTATTCCAATAGTGAATACCGTGCGCTTCGAGCAGGAAACTCTGGGAAAAGGCTTCTCGATGACTTGCTCATCCAGTGCGAGATAGCTCTTGATGTTTGCTTCTGCCCTCTGTTTATCCGCCGTAAGAACTTCCCTACATTCATCGCAGAATCGCTTACTGGTGGATTGGGCGACGCCACACCTTTCACACGAGCCTTGAGGGCTTCGTTTAGGCTTCAATTTGTTAGCTACGGTCGCCGAGCACGATTGCGAGCAGAACTTCGGATTGGTGGTGAGTTTCTTGCAAGACGGGTTTTCGCATTTGTGGGACGATGGAGTGATTTGCGACATTGGTCCTCTTTCTTGTTCTGCACGAGCGGTACATTAGGGTAATGAGAGTGCACCCTCAACTTGGTCGCACTCGTGATTGGCACCTTTGTCACTGGACACCATGCCCTCTACGGGGACGGCTGTGTCATAGCGGAACGGCCCACCTCTGACTCCAGGACCATTCGCTCGCAAAAGCCCTTCCGTCTCAAGTTTTCGGAACACCCGGTGCTTGAGAGCCGCGTTCCCCGTTACGTCGGAAAGGATTTCCTCTCTGGTGCTCATTGGCTGGGCCGTGACTCGCGTGAGAATGTCGCGCTCTATCCGTTCTGCGGTTCGAGCAGTCTCGCGCTTTTGAACAAATGCCTCAGCAAGCCCCAAACGCGACGTGTGGTCGTCTTCGTCGAAGATCAAGTTCGTAGGCGGAATTGCAATGCCATAGCGCATCTCGGTCTGGAATGACCGTGTGCCGTCCGGGGCCTTGATAATCTGCCAAGTCGCATCTGCGCTTCCTCTGATAGCGGTTGAGCCAAGCACGTTGTCACCTGGGTCTGCGGACACACTCTTTTTGCTGTGGTGTACACATACAATCGCAACGTCGAAATCACGCGCTACCGTTCTCACCGGCTCCAAAGCCTTCATCATTGGGGCATAGTCATTCGCATCTCGAACATTGATGGCGAGCAGGATGGGATCGATGACTACGAGCTTGATAGCAGAATCCGCAGCCAACTTGTCCTTGAGAACGGATAGCCAACCTGGGTCCAACGCGCCGACGTGTATCTCAATAGGAGCATTACGCGGCAAGTTCATTTCGTGGAAGTGCCTGCGGACTTCTGAAGCTCGCTCTTCGATGGCGTAATAAAGAACCGACGCCGGTTCCGCTCTATAGCCCATAAACTCTGCCCCTGTTGCTACAGCAACGATGGCTTGACGGACTAACGTGCTCTTTCCGACTTTGGGCTTTGCTACAACAAACGTTAGCCCGCTGGCGGGGAGTAAACCTTCTATAAGAAAGCGTAAAGATGGCTCGGGCTGCGAATACAACTGCTGGAGTGTCAAAAAGTTGGTCATGTTTCCTATCTGTCCGTTAGTCCCTATCTGCTAGAGGCGCAGGGAGGGTAGCCTCTGCCGTCGGGAAGCAAAGGAAGATGAAAGTAGGAACGAGAGAATACGGCTAGAGAGGATAACAATCTCTCTCTATATCTAATTCCTACTTCCTTGTTCTGTTGTTGTCGCGCTTTCAGCCGGACGTTTGATGGAGGTGCAGGGTCGTCAGCGAGAGTCGTTGAAGCAGTAGCGAACAGGGTGACCCGCGAATCGCGTCCTGTGATCTATGAATCGTGTTGCTCACCAGATCAATATAACCAACAATCTTCCAGATTGCAACATTTTTCCCTTGACATGCGCAACCAACTTATGGTTGGTCGAAACACATCTGGAGTTGACAACAGACAGACAAGTATTCTTCCTTTGTTTTCACCCCTCCACCTGTCGGTTGCGCAGCCTACGCCAACCACCTGCGGTCATGTTCCTACCCGCACCGCATGGGCGTCGAACAGATCGCATCAGCCATTGCACGCCGAACCGATGATTTGTAGGACGCAAACCTTTCGTTCGATTCAGGCTTACTGTATGGCACATCAAAGTCCGACTGATATCGTGTTTTTTCGTTTGCCTCAGCCTCTGTTTAGTGGCCTTTACAAGGATTTCCGCACCGTCTTTAGGAGGCAAGTCGGAAGTACCGCGTTTCCGTCATAATCGAGAGCTTTCCACACTATTTTCGCCTATTACCGGCGTCGCTTCATAAGGTCTCGACAGGGTCGCATTCGGAGGCTAGGTGCTGTACCTAAATGCCCCGCTCGACGCGCACGGAGTAGTTCACGGAGCGAGCACTCGTCACCCTTTCAGGAGCACGCGGCAATGGAACATTGCGCTTGCGCAATGAGCGCATTTATTTCCTGTTCATTTTCCTCTTAGTTGCATATAGTTCCCCAGCGGGTCACACCACGTAACAGCGGTATGGCAACGATTGCTACTGACGTGCCGCTAACGAAATAGTAGATTTCTGTGATTCTTACAACCAGGAGATTCCCTTCGGATGCAAATTTACATTCGCGCTTCAATTCTTTCTGCCTCGCTGATCGCAACAGTGACCTGCATCGGTCAACAGTCCCCAACCTCAACGACGGATAAACCGACTGACGCTTGCCCCATCTCAATAACAAATATCAACCCTACTGGGAGTGATAGCTTCGGTCACGGCCTCACGTCTGGAAACGCCCATGCAAACGACGGACGCATGTTTGTGCTGAAGGTGAAGAACGCCTCCGGAAAGGACATCCGAGGGATGAAGTTTCAAGCGGCTTACTTCGACGCCATGGAGGATGCGACTGACATTCCTGTTTCATGGGAATGGACTGACCCGCTGAAACTAGGAACAGAAAAATCCTTCCGTTGGGAGAATTCCTGGCGCGCAGAGTCAAAGGTAGGCTGGAAGGTACGACTGACGAAGGTGCTTTTCGATGATGGTTCCAGGTGGGAGCCAGCTCCAGGACAGACTTGCAGTGCAGAATACTGGCGAGACAAACGACACAAGCCCTAGCCATGTCGCGGCGTTCTGAATGGCCTCAAGGTCAGGTTCTCGCCTTCCCTTGGGGCCTGAAACACCCTTTCGTCTACTCAAGACTGCGCCGCTAGGATGCCCCGCCATCGCGTCAGAATCGCCTGTAGCGAGTCCGTGGTTCTCGGGCATACCTGACTTCACTCGCCAGTGTTGAAAGCTTGTTCCATGCAGTGTCATGAGGATGATACTTCTACGATATACGCGAGAATCTCGTTCCAATAATTCGTTAGATGGCCCACCAACAAAATTCCACGAAGCCGAACGCGTGGTGCTCCAAACTTTCGCTTAGTGCCCGATTTGGTCAAGGACGTTCTGCATCGCAGTTGCGGGAATCTTGAACATGCCCCCATATGGATCGTACAACTCCCAGATGATGAAAATAGCAGCGGACACCGCAAGCGCGGCGATGATCAGCGTTACGAATACGGTCGCATTGCGCTGAGCCAATAGGCCGAAACTGATAAAGATAGTCGTGAGCCATGAGACCACGATGGCCAGCAAAGGGCCGGATACCGAATTACCCTGCGATCCGATGAACATCAACCATTTGGTCTCATAGACCTGCTTGGACACGTCAATGGCCTGTTGTTTGTCTGCACGTTGCCTGTCGTTATTCGGGGAAAGAGCTTGCATTGCCTCGTACAGCTTCGCATTGTCTCTCGCGGGTTTTAATTCGGATCGCTGTAGGTGGTCTTCAGGCCAAATGCGACTCCGCATTTGCACCGCCGCCTCGCGCAACTCGGAGCGTGCCAGGCGCGCGTCATCCCCGTAATCGGCGAGCAGTGTATCTATCAGAACTACATCGGTGCAGACCTGTAACAGCTCCGTCTTCTGCAAATTGAAGAATGTCAATCCAGAGGAGATGAGCATGCCGAGAACCAGACCCGCCATCGTTGCAACCAGTCCCGTCGCCAGCTTCAACACCTCTGTCGAATTCGATTGCAGATGCTGTTCGGGCAGGACGGTATGAAGAAACATACCGAACACTGCTCCTCCAAAGACGCACCCGAAAACGATAGCCCCGAATTCTAATGAATTCATGCGCCTCCACCTTGGATCCGTATAACCCTGGGCCGCATTAACAGATCCATATAACCGCCCTTCATGACCTCAACCATGGGAATTGAAGGCGTGCGCGACCCGGCTGATAAATCGAGCTACTGAATCAAGCATGGGAAGTTCGCTATCCCACATGGTAAAACTCCTACGCGAACCCGACCACTAGCAATAATTCCAGTTGACCCGGGATAACTCTACTATCCGGCGAATCTCATCGCAGCAAGAGACACTGTGAGCGATCCGAATAAGCAATCCGATGAGCGATACTGGCACTCAGCATTCGCTCGCGTCCAACACATCATGAACACTAAAAGCGAATCCCGGCAGTACGTATCCCCCACGAACATCGCGGAACTACTCTCCGAACTCGACCATCTGCCGGGCGACAATATCCTCGGATTCTTCGGCCCTGACTCCGTCAGCTGGCGAGTGAACCGCGAGAGCGCAGTCTTTCTAGGCGCCGGCCGAGCAGCCTTGCTCCAACTGGCTCATCCCTGGGTCGCCGCCTCGCTCGCCCACCACTCCAATCTTCTCAACGACGCCATCGGCCGCTTTCACTCAACCTTTCGCATCGTCTTTACCATGCTGTTCGGCACGCGCGCCCAGGCCATCGCAGCGTCCCGGCAGTTGTACAAGCGCCACACCTCCATTCGCGGCGAACTGCCTCACGCCGTCGGCGCTCGCCCCAAAGGCGAACACTACGAAGCCAACGAAGTCGCAGCCCTCCGCTGGGTCTACGCCACACTCGTCGACAGCGCCATCCTTGCCTACGAGTTCGTACAAACGCCGCTCCCGCCCACCGAACGCGAACAGTACTACGCCGAGAGCATGCGATTGGCCGCACTCTTCGGCATTCCCCCCGCAGCGCTTCCGAACGACTGGGCCGCCTTCGCCCGCTATACTGCCGAGATGTTCGAATCGCCCCATCTCGGCGTTGACGACGAAGCTCGCGCGCTCGGCCACAGCGTTCTCTCAGGTGTCGGAACGAAGATCCGTCCTCCACACTGGTACCGCGCACTGACCGCCCTTTGGATGCCGCCGCGCCTGCGCACAGCCTTTGCGCTCCCCTTCGGAGAACCGGAACAGAAAGCCGTACGACGCGCTGCGCATTGGCTCCCTTCGATCTACTCCAACACTCCGCGACCTCTGCGCTACATCGGTCCCTTTCACGAAGCCCAGTCTCGCCTGCGAGGCCGCACCCCCGGACCGCTCACCCGCAGAAACAATCGCTTCTGGATGGGCCGGCCTCGCCTCCTCTATCCAGAGCTCTCCGAACTCTCGCAATAACCTCAGCCCTAGTCGTACTGCAATATATGCGGAGCCGGCTCCGTCAGCGTCCCATCACTCCGCTGATACCACATAAAAAGCTTCTTGTCGCCATTCACCCGCACCGCAACAATGATGCCGCTCCCAAACATCCCCGACCCATCCGTCTTCGAGATATCCACGTGATGCGACACAATCGGCCCACCCACCGGGCTCGCCGTCGTCCAGTCCTCGGTAAACCGCTGCAACGGATAATCCGCGTGCTTCTCCGGATGCTGCTGCCAATCCGGATCGTTCGTATAAATCTCGAACGCCTTGCCGTAGTCCCTCGCCTCAAGCGCACTGAAGAAGTTGCTCACCTTATGCTCTGCCGGCAGGTTCGAGAAAAACCATCCATGACCCATGACGAAACCGCCCATTCCAATCACGATTGCCAGCACCACAAACACACCGGCAGCGATCAGCAAATTCCGGTTCCGCGCGTCGCGGCGGGCATCATACTCCGGTGCATTCATCAACGTCATGGTTCTTCATCCTCGTGGTTCTGGCTCTCAATCGGCCAAATCTATTAGACACCGGCCCCGAACATTTCGGTTGCTGCACACAATTCGGTCGCTGTGCTACTTCGAAGCCTCGCCCGTAATCCCCAGCCACGCCCGCATCGCGCGCAGATGATGCTCCATATGCGCAACATAATCCTCAATCAAAAATCCCAGCGTCAACGGCTCCCCCGAAACCGCTCCCCTGTTCGCCAGCTTCGCCTGGTCCACATGCGCAATCGTCCAAGCCACATGCTCATTCAGTGCAAACCACAGCGCCAGCACCTGCGACCACTCACGCTCTCCATAATGTTGCAGGTTCACCCAGGCCATCTGCTCATATCCCGGCTGACTCTGGCCAGACTCAATCTGCATCCGCACAATCCGTCCGAGATTGTTCACCGCCGAATCGATCAGATGCCCGATCACCTGCTTGCCGCTCCACTTCCCTTCACACTCCGGCACGCTCGCCTCAGCCTCGGAGATCGTCACCAGCCACGGCATCGCTTTCCGCAGCACCGCCGACAGCCGCTCGCTCAACTCCGCTGGATCCAGCGCCGCAACATCCGTCCCTTCTGCGTACCTCACCATCCGAACGCCCCTCGATACAAATCGAACTCCACTCCGGTTGGCAGCAAGTATACCGACACCACATCGAACCGCACCGGCACATCTGCCCTCAACTTCTCCGGAAACCCCCTCAAATAAGATCGCGCCATCCGCCGCAGCATATCCTGCTTCTCCCCATCCACAGCCGACTCCGCCGTCATCGCATCCCGCCCGCTCCGCGTCTTCACCTCGACAAAACACAGCCACGACCCGTCCCAGCCAATCAGGTCGACATCGCCCCACAGCTTCGCACTCTTCCACCGCCTCGCCACAATCGTGTAGCCCATCCGCCGCAGATGAAACAGCGCCTCCCTCTCACCACGCTCACCCGTCGCCAGATGAGGCGCCACACCCTTACCCCGCAACCTTAGCCCATCCAGCCCTCGCAGCACCCGAGCCTGAAACCCAATCCAAACCCCGCTCACCACCCGTACCGTCATATAGGATCTCGTTCCGCCTCCTCACACAGCATAACCCCCATCGCATCAGCCTCCAGCTCCGCCGAACCCACTCTGCTATCGTGGGTTCGGCCGCGCCATGCGGCCCGTCTTCCATCGGAGGCAAGCCGCCATGTTGTCCCTTCTGCGCCCCGTCACTCGCACAATAGCCCGCACCATCGTCTGCACGACCCTATTCGTCTCTCCGGTCATCCTCGCGCAAACGCCGGCCCCCCAACCCACCTCCGCTACCGACGCGCCACGTCGCGACACCAGCTACATCGATGCGAATGGAACGGCCTACATCACCCGCGTCGTCCCCGTGCCTCAAGACCTTAGCCCCGAGGCACAGAAGTTCATCAGCCCGGTCGTGCCCGACGAGGCTCCTCCCGAGTCACTCGCCACGCGACGCAGCCACATGGACGAATGGGCAGTCCGCTCGAATGCACAGTGGAGCAAGCTCTGCCCCAACAAGACCGAGAACACCAAACTCGGCGGAGTTCCGGTCCTCGTCGTCACTCCCGACAACATGCCTGCTCGCAATCGCGACAAGGTCCTCATGAATCTGCATGGCGGTGGCTTCAACGCCGACTCCGGCTCGTACGCTGAGTCGATTCCCATCGCCGGCTATACCGGAATCAAAGTCGTCGCCGTTCTCTATCGGCTCGCCCCCGAGAATCCCTATCCGGCTGCAGTCGACGACGCAGTCGCCGTCTACAAAGAGCTGCTCAAGACCTACAAGCCCGATCACATCATCGTCTACGGAACCTCTGCCGGAGCCGCGCTCACCGCCGAGCTCGCCGTCAGACTGAAACAGCTCTCCCTGCCCATGCCTGCCGCACTCGGTATCTTCAGCACGCTCGACAGCTTTGCACACATGGGGGATTCCTACTCGATCTACACCCTGCGCGGACTGGCCGGGCATCTTGACCCGCCCGACGGAAGCGTCCACGATGCGTACTACGTCGGCTCCGCCGATCCCAAGGACCCCGTGCTCTCGCCGATCTACGCCGACTTGCACGGCATGCCCCCGGCACTCTTCATCTCCAGCGGTCGCGACGCACTCCTAAGCGGTACGACAAATCTCCATCGCGCCTATCTTCGTGCGGGCGTCGATGCACGCCTCGTCGTCTTCGACGCGCTTCCCCACGCCTTCTGGTACCACCCCGAGCTCCCCGAGTCGATCGAAGCCAGCCACATCATGGCCGATTTCTTTCTCGCACATCTGCCCAAATAGCGGTCAGCCCTCCCGGCTGCGCATCGCGGCATCCGGCTGTAGCATTACCCCATGAACGTCATCCTCTTCGGAGCAACCGGCATGGTCGGCCAGGGCGTCCTTCGCGAATGCCTCCTCGACCCCTCGGTACAACAAGTCCTCTCCATCGTCCGCACTCCAGCCAACCAGCCACACCCCAAGCTCCGCGAACTCGTCCACACCGACTTCTTCGACTACTCCGCCGTCGAATCCCAACTCTCCGGCTTCGACGCCTGCTTCTTCTGTCTCGGCGTCTCCTCCGCTGGCATGTCCGAAGAGCAATACACCCACCTCACCCACGACCTCACCCTCGCCGCTGCCTCTACCGTCGCCCGCCTCAACCCCCGGATGACCTTCATCTACGTCTCCGGTGCCGGCACCGACTCCACCGAACGCGGCCGCACCATGTGGGCCCGCGTCAAAGGCCGCACCGAAAACGACCTCCTCAAACTCCCCTTACGTGCCGCCTACATGTTTCGCCCCGGATTCATCCAGCCCCTCCACGGCATCCGCTCCAAAACAAAGCTCTACCAGTTCCTCTACAACATACTCAACCCCATCTTTCCGCTCGTAAAAGCCGCGTTCCCGCGCCACATCACCACGACCGAACAAATCGGCCGTGCCATGCTCAACGTCGCCCAAAACGGCTTTCCCAAACCCATCCTCGAATCAGCCGACATCGTCCACGCCGCCGCATCTTCATCCTGATCCGCACCCAAAAAGTCAACGTTGCTTCCGCCGCCCGACCCTGCGATACTTAAATCGTGCCCACCATGCACAAATTTCAAAATCAAACTAAAGAGGTCGCGGACATGTCTGCAAAGTACATCTTCGTAACTGGCGGAGTCGTGTCTTCGCTCGGCAAGGGTCTCGCCGCAGCCTCTATCGGCTGCCTCCTCGAAGCCCGCGGGATCAAGGTCAACCTCATGAAGTTTGACCCCTACCTCAACGTCGACCCCGGCACCATGTCGCCCTTCCAGCACGGCGAAGTCTTCGTCACCGACGACGGCGCCGAGACCGACCTCGACCTCGGCCACTACGAGCGCTTCACCCACGCCCGCCTCACCCGCGACAACAACCTCACCACCGGGCGAATTTATGAACAAATAATCACCAAGGAAAGACGCGGCGACTACCTCGGCAAAACCGTCCAGGTCATCCCCCACGTCACCAACGAGATCAAAAACGCCATGCGCAAGGTCGCCGCCGACTGCGAAGTGGCCATCGTTGAAATCGGCGGCACCGTAGGCGACATCGAATCGCTCCCCTTTTTAGAAGCCATCCGCCAGATGCGCCAGGATCTCGGCCGCGACAACACCTGCTTCGTCCACGTCACCCTCATCCCCTGGATCGCCGCCGCGCAGGAATTAAAAACCAAGCCCACCCAGCACTCTGTTAAAGAGATGCTCTCCATCGGCATCCAGCCCGACATCCTCCTCTGCCGCTCCGACCGCGCCGTCCCCCGCGAGATGCGCAACAAGATCGCCCTCTTCTGCAACGTCGAAGAGTCCGCCGTCATCGCCGCGCGCGACGTCGCCAGCATCTACGAGGTCCCCCTCACCTTCGCCGCCGAAGGTGTCGACGCCCTCGCCCTCAAATACCTCCGCATCGACGCCAAAGCCCCCGACCTCTCCCGCTGGCAGGACATCGTCCACCGCGCCTACAACCCCAAAGACGAAGTCTCCATCGCCATCGTCGGAAAATACGTCGAGTACGAAGACAGTTACAAATCCCTCAAGGAAGCCCTCGTCCACGGAGCCCTCGCCCACAACCTCAAGCTCCGCGTCACCTGGATCGAAGCCGAAGGCCTCGAGACCCGCGACTCCGAAGGCCGTCCCACCCTCGACTACGTCGCCCAGCTCGAAGGCTTCGACGGCATCCTCGTCCCCGGCGGCTTCGGCAAACGCGGCATCGAAGGCATGCTCAACGCCATCCGCTACGCCCGCGAAACCGGCACGCCCTTCTTCGGCATCTGCCTCGGCATGCAGACCGCCTGCATCGAGTATGCCCGCAACGTCTGCGGCCTCCACGACGCCAACTCCGGCGAGTTCGACCCTGCCACGCCGTACCGTATCATCTACAAACTGCGTGAGTTAACCGGCGTCGAAGAGATGGGCGGAACCATGCGTCTCGGCGCATGGGATTGCGTTCTCGAACCCGACTCCCTCGCCGCCAACGCCTACGGCACCCACGAAATATCGGAGCGCCACCGCCACCGCTACGAGTTCAACCGCGAGTACGAAGCCGTCCTCACCGGCGGAGGCCTGCGCATCACCGGCACCACCCCCGACTCCACCTACGTCGAAATCGTTGAAATCCCAACACATCCCTTCTTCCTGGGCTGCCAGTTCCACCCCGAATTCAAGTCCAAGCCGCTGGAGCCCCACCCCATCTTCCGCGACTTCATCGCCGCCAGCTACCAAAACCACCTCCGCCTCACCCCGGAACTCATCGCCGAAGACGCCCGCACCTCTAAGCAATAACGCATTTTTTATTTGAGGGAGTTTTCGCGTTTTTGCAGGGGGTTTTTGAAAAAGTGGGTGGCAAAACGTGGTTTTTTTGTGGTGAATTTGTGGTGGAATCGTGGTGATTTGTGGTGAATTGGCTGGTACTTTTCCGGTCTCAAAAATACGCCACGGATTCCGGATTTATTTTTGAGTGATTCCCATTTTGGGAATGGTCAAGCGTGCGACTGGGGATCTTGACCGACTTACGAGTTGGGTCGACAGCAAGCGCTAAACCAACCACAACGCCGTGCGTTCGGGATCGTAGGCCTAAATTAGCTGTACAGGCAAGTAACGCAGCCGTAAGATGGGAGGCACCTCACAAAAGAGATCAGGTAGCCATGAAAGTTGCAGTCGTCCATCTAAGTGACATCCACTTCAAAAATAAGCTCGATACTGGTTTCAAGCGCCAAGAGAAACTAGCGAATATAATTGCTTTCTCCCGATCTGCCGGCGAGCAACTTTTATTCGCCGTGACCGGAGACGTCGCTTATTCAGGTAACCAATCAGAATACGAAACTGCAGAGGCATTCTTTAACCCAATCTTGATTGGCTTGGGGCTCAGCGAACCCACAAAACCTTCCCAAATCGTTTTCATTCCCGGAAATCATGATGCAAATTTTCGCGAAGTTGGTGACCTCCGTCCCAAATTGCTCAGTCGATTCATGAGCAACTAGGGACTCTCGATGTAAATGGCGAGACGGTATCCACTCTTCTTCGAGTCCAGGCAAATTTCTTTACATTCGTATCGTTGATGACTGGGGAAACAATTCCGCTAGGCGAACAACTCTTCTTCACCCGAATAATTCCTTTGGGGGAATACAAACTCAATTTCGCTGCTTCAACTCTTCTTGGCTTTCTCGCACGAACGACAAAGTTGGCGAATTGGGCCTGCCAAGCTCAATTGTCGAGGCTGCAAGGGCGAAAACAGACTCTGATGTTGTTATTTCAATGATCCACCATCCTCATAACTGGCTAGATACCGCGACGTATCAATCGTTCCGTACGGCCATCCAGGAGAGCTCAGATTTCCTATTCACAGGACATGAACACACGCAAGGTGGCCAGGTCATCTCGGTCCCCTTCTCAGGAAGCACGCTTGTTCACTTTGAAGGCGGGCCATTCCAGCCGCCTTACAGCGGGGACAGCGAATTCGGCATTTCGCATATCGATTTCGAACGCCGGACATGGAGACGCGAAGAATTCAAGTGGTTGAATGGCAGCTATTACAAAGCCAGTGACGGTCAGTTATCATATCTCGCTGATACACGCGGCACATCGTCATCCTTACCGATATGTGCTCCTTTCTTGAAGAAACTAAGTGATCCGGGAACTGGATTCCTACACCCACGGGAGCCTCACCTTTCGCTTAGTGATAGCTCACATTTTCCCCTATCTAAAAACACGTGCCATCTCTAAGCTCCGGGTCTCAGCAGAGCTTCCGAAAGAATTATCCAGCGTTGATGTACCATCGAAAAGTCTCGCCGCGAAAGAGTTGTCATCTCGGGTCCAACCGATTGTGGGAAAACAGCGCTCTCAAAGACGTTATTTGTAGAAGCAAACAAGAATTATGGACGATACTCGTTATTGATCTGCGGTAAAAATTTCGTCGGCACCGATCCCGAAACCGCGTGTAAAAAAGCAATCGACGCAGCTATCGATGAGGCATATGGGCCAAAGAGTCGCGGCCGTTACGCAGAGCTGAGCCGTGAGGAACGGGTTCTATTGATCGACGACTGGGATGAAGTCTCGTTCAATCGAGCGGGTAGATCCCTCATATTGCAGAATGTAACCGCACACTTCGGAACGGTCATTCTCTTCGCGGACGATACGTTCTTGATTGAGGAATTGGCAGCGCGTCACGAACATAGGCCGCTCACAACTTTCCAAGTCGCAGACATCAAAGAATTCGGCTTTCGACTACGCGGTCAGATTATTCGAAAGTGGCATGCACTTGGGAATAGCTTCATAGAAGACGAGCAGGTGATCGCTCGAAACATAATTGCAAGCACCCGCGTGATCGATACTGCGCTTGGGCGTAATCTATTACCTTCCTATCCCGTCAACATAATTACTTTGTTACAGACATACGACGCTGGAGCTGGCTCTAACAGCAGTGGCCTCGGATCCTATGGCCAAGTCTATGAGGCATTGATTACGGCCCGGTTGGCGAGGGTCAGCATCAAATCGATCGACATTGGAACGAAAATAACTTTTCTTTCACGTATTGCCTGGTATTTGTTTACAAGAGGGCAGCGCTGCGTCAGCAGTGAGGAATGGAACCGTCTTGGGGAATCTTATTTTGAACAATACAAGATCAGGATTGAGAATCAGCAGCTACTAAACTCATTCCTCGACGCAGGCATTTTAGTGAATGACGGGCCCGATTATCGGTTCTGCTATGGGTACGCTTATTGTTATTTCGTGGCAAAGTATTTCCAAGAGGGTTTGGCTGACTCAGACGAACATTCCGGGCGGCCCGAACTATTTGAGAAACTTAGAGCTTCTCAGAAAGCGTCGATAAGCAAGACAACGCCAACATTGTCATATTCTACTTATTCCTTACAAAAGACCGGTCTCTGATTTATCACGTTATAGCCAACGCCAGACTCATTTTTGGTGAACACACCGAATTTGATTTCGATGAACATCTGCGTTTTGTCAACACCATCGTAAAACCGTTGCCAGCGATAAATCTTCCCGTATACTTCTCCCGACCAAAATCAACAAGACTATGACAAAAGTCGGGACGATGCGGGCGAACAAATTGAACCTAGCGGCGTAGTAGAAGTGGTTTACGCCCCGGAGCTGCCTTTCGAGCAGAAATTCGTCATCGGCATAAGATATTTGACATTGATGGGCCAGATTTTCAAGGAACTTCCCAGGAAGCCTTAAGGGAGACACCAAACTAGAATTAGCGTTCGAAAGTTACTCCTTGGGATTACGAATTCTGACAGCTGTATTCAGCTTGGCCGAAAAGGATTCAGAGCAGATCACTAAGGAAATCTCAAACGTACTCCGGACGAAGATGGCGTTTTCAGGAAACGATAAGGAGTTGCGAGACCGCGCAGAACTTATCGTAGCGGAATTGTTGCGCGAGGTAGCTTATGCCCTTCTCAAGCGAGTCTCACACGCGATTGGCCTCAAGGAATTGGAAAGCTACTTACGATGAGGTGGCAGCTCTGCGAGACAACAGCCTTCCCAGTCGCCTCATTCAGCTGTCGATTCGTTTAGACCATTTCGATGGGTTTCCAAAAAAAGATATCGAAGGCCTAGCAAAAGAATTGGAAAAGAACGTTTTTACCTACCAAACGTTGCGGGATTTGGTGATAAATCATCTTTACCTCTTTCCGACGGAATATGCCATTCAACAGTGGTCAGGGCAGACCCTGAAATTTAAGGTTAAGACTCCGCAGGTTCGTGGCTCCTCCACCAAGATGCTCGGCGCGTAGCATGAGTGGGCCATCGCGCAAAGCGCGACCCGCTTTTGCCCCGGGCACATGCCGAAATCAGTGCTCACCCATCGAGGCAGCCGTTCCGTCCGACCACTTGCCAACCGGAACCATAAATATGGTGAGCCGGTCCAGAGTGTCGTTGACTCCGACAACAACCGGAGAGCCGGGCAACCCGGCGCCCCACGCTTCAGGGGTCGTGTCTGGAACGAAAAACATCAGATGAGGACGCCAGTGCGCATCACCAGTGTCGCTCAAGTACCCTTGCCTGGACAGCATGTAGCACATCGCGCCAGACCCAAGCGCCGGCAACTCCTTCTTGTCGAAAGCAGCCTTAATAGCCTCGGCCATCTGCTCTTTGGATCGTCCCCCCAGGATCAACTCGGTCTTTTTGATCGTGATTGGGACGATGAATCGCGCGCCCGGCGGGTTGAAGCAGATCGGACCGCGGATTTTGGGATTCCAAAACACGGGATCGTCAAGCCCGGCGGTCCACCCACGCTCCACCACGCAGACGAAACCGTTCGTGCCCTTCACCGCGACCTCATACCCATGCGGCCCCATCACCATCACCTCGGCATCTTTTGAGATGGAGTCCGGAGCAGCACTCCGCGCCAGCGCGATCTCGGCGCTTCGCTCCATCATGTACTGATCGACGGGCGCCATCTTCGTATACGGTGTTTTGGCGTCCTCCGCTGGTGCTTGCCACGACGCGGCCACTACGACAACCATCGCGAAACTTCTTGCTGCAAGTCCTGAGAGATTTCCGTTTCATTTGATGCCTCCTGAGATTGGGGATCCTTCTTCTGATAAAACATCCTGATAAAAACCGGAGGGGCCCGCCATACTTTGCTGTCCGGGGCGGTTTTGGCAATGTAGGTTGATATCAATATAATTCAACCCATGTCAACTGTTGCGATCCCTACTTTTGAGACCACCCTCCTGGTTCGCGACACCTGCCTCTGTCTTCATCTGCAGCGAGCGGCAAGGGCGCTGGCACGGCGCTTCGATGACGCGCTCCGTCCACTCGACCTGACAAACGGACAATTCTCGCTCATGATGTCTCTCAACCGCCCGGAACCACCCGGCATGGCTGCGGTGGCGTCGCTACTCGCAATGGATCGGACCACCTTGACGGCGGCTCTCAAGCCCCTACAGCGCCGCGCTCTGGTCGAAATTGCAGTAAACCCGGCCGACCGCCGCGCCCGTCAGATTAAGCTGACCCCAAAGGGGCGAAGCTTGCTCGTGCAAGCCCTTCCCATCTGGAAGAGTACCCACCGCGCGGTTGAGAGTCTCCTCTCCGATCACGATCCGGACCGCCTCCGGAAGAATCTGCGCGCACTCTCCTGATCGTCCCCTGATTGTCCAAAGATGGATCCGTTCCGCTTCCAAGTAGCCCGAGGCTTTGGCCGAGAATTATTCTTCGCGTTTTCCGGCCAGAAAATCGCGTGTCAAGTCCCAGAAACCGCTTAACTCCCTGTAAATCATTAACATCCGCGTGGCGTATGAGTTACCTCCAGCCGTTATACTGAATGACAGAGCTAAAAACAGACGAAGAATCGATGCCGCGAGATCACGTAACGTATTGATTTCAGGAGAGAATGGCATCTACATCGGGGAGGCGGCGGCTAACCCATCCCAGTTCCACGACTTCAGGAGCATCCAACCAGCATGACCACCCAATACAGCTCGGGCCGCGGCAACTCCTCGGGAACCCTCCTCGTCGTCCTGGTCTCGCTGCTGCTCGGCGCTGGCGCACTCGCCGTCTTCATCCGCCACGCCACCTCCGGCATCCTCGCGCGCGTCGCGAACTCCATCACGGGCCGCACCACCACCTTCGACACCTCGGTTCCGGCCGTCGTCCAGCGAATCCAGCGCCTCAACCGACTCGAAACCGTCGTCTACTCGATCGACACCATCGTCGAAGGCTCCAAATCCTCCGCCGTCCTCCCCGACCTCCTCGCCGGAGACCGCATCCTCCTCGTCGTCCACGGCCAGTCGATAGCTGGAATCGATCTGGGCCAGTTGAAACCCGAGGACGTCCACATCGAGACCAGCAACGGCAGCCAGTCCATCCACGTCACCCTGCCACCCTCCCAGATATTCATGACCACCCTCGACAACCAGCACACTCGCGTCTACCTCCGCTCCACCGGCGTCCTCGTCCCCGCCGACCCGAATCTCGAAACCAATACCCGCGCCAAGGCCGAACAGCAGCTACAGCAATCCGCCCTCGCCGACGGCATCCTCGACACTGCCTCCAAAAATGCCCGCGCCACCCTCACCACGCTCCTGTACTCCCTCGGTTTCAAACAAGTCGACGTCACGTAGTCGAAGCAGCTCAGGGCTGGGGCCGCAGCTCAGGGCTGAGGCCTACTCTGCGTCAACAACTTGACGTCGCCTGGCCGTAACCTTCTTTTCATCGCGACGTCAAAGTACCGGTGAGACCGATGACCCAAAAGCGGCATCTAAAAGAACAAGAGTTGAATTGGGGCCCATGCAACTTGCGCTATCATCCATAAACATGAAGTTCGGTTCCACACCTCCGGATGACGACACCACAACCGAGGACACCTTCGCGACCGGCGTCCTTCCCTTCCCGAGCCAATCCGAGGACTACGAAGAGCCGGAAGAATCCACCCTCATCAAGACCGTCGGCTGGGTCTCGGCCGGTCTCGGCGCCGTGGCTCTCGGCCTCTTCATCGGACGCGAACTCCGCCAGCGCTACCAGTTCAACCGCCGCACTCCCTACGACTTCTACGCCCACTCCGGCGACGAGCAGGACGTAGACTTCGGCCTCGGCATCTGAAAATTCCGACCGCGGATTTTCATCGATCAACACGGATAAAAACAAAGAGATGATTTAATCCACCTCTCGTCTTTCATCCCGCTCTGTTCTTAAATCCGTTCTCGTCTTTAAATCCGTCAGATCCGTGAAAACCCGCGGTCTGCTTTACGATATTCAGGATGACCAAACCAGCCTTCCTCTTCCCCGGCCAGGGATCGCAAACCGTCGGTATGGGCCGCGACCTCTACGACAACTTCCCCGTCGGGCGCGCCGTCTTCGACGAGGCCGACGAAGCCCTCGGCTTCTCCCTCTCGCGTCTGATCTTCGAAGGCCCCGAAGACCAGCTCAAGCTCACCGAGCACACACAACCCGCGATCCTAACCGTCTCCGTTGCCGCCCAGCGCGTGCTGGCGGAACGCGGCATTCAGCCCGCCCTCGCGGCCGGCCACAGCCTCGGCGAATACTCGTCCCACGTCGCCGCGGGAACCCTCACCTTCGCTGACGCCGTCCGCACCGTCCGCTCCCGCGGCCAATACATGCAGCAGGCCGTCCCTCCCGGCGTCGGCGCAATGGCCGCCATCCTTGGCCTCTCCGCCGACCTCATCCAAACCATCTGCTCGCAGGTCACCGACCAACTGACCCCTCTCCCAACCGACCCGCTCGCCAAAACCTTCTCGCCCAACAGCGCCGTCGTCTCCCCTGCCAACCTCAACTCACCCGACCAGACCGTCATCTCCGGAGCCGCCGCAGCCGTCGAGCGCGCCGCCGACCTCTGCAAGCAAGCCGGAGCCAAGCGCACCGTCATGCTCCAGGTCAGCGCTCCCTTCCACTGCGCCCTCATGCAACCCGCCCAGGACGCCCTCGCCTCCGACCTCGCATCCATCGCCTTCAACGACCCGCATTTCCCCGTCGCTGCCAACGTCGACGCCCGCCTCCTCACCCACAGCACCGAAGTCCGCGACTGTCTCATCCGCCAGGTCACCGGCCCCGTCCGCTGGGTCGAATGCATCCAGCTGCTCATCGCGCAGGGCGCCACCCACTTCATCGAAGTAGGCCCCGGCAAAGTCCTTACCGGACTCATGCGCCAGATCGACCGCAACCAGAAGACTGCAAACGTGGAAGACTCCGCATCGCTCGAAAAGACGATTGCTTCACTTGCCTGAACGCCGTTGTCCAGGGCGAATTGGATCAATGTTGATCAGCTGATTTGTATGCTTCGAGCTGCTTTTGTTGAGCGGCCTCAGATGGGACGCCCAGTTGACGCCGAAGCTCGTCGGAGATCAACGTGCGGTCGTAGGGCTCCTGGGTCCACGGTGTGTCCTTGGATTTGTTGAATTGAGTGCCGTAGATTTGCGGCTGTTTGATTGCCTTCAGGTACCGGTCAAGCGTTGCTGTCGCGATCCACGGTGCCCCTGCATTGCCACGGGCAACCGCAATCATCGCTAGTGTATGATGCGAGCAGGTAATCGCCAGGGTCTGCTCCGTGCCGGAAGATAAATGCCGCCGATCAAGTCCTCGCCGGAATGGAGCGCGTTTTTGGCTAGTAGGCCACGTACTTGTTCTCGCCTATCCTCATCCTGCTTGTTGATCGTTGCCTGAATCAGTGGAGACATTGTTCGCAGAACACCTGGGGCTTTTGATTCATCGAAGATGCGGTGCAATGTGGGTTTCACCGACGAAACTTTGACTAGTAGTCTCCCTTGTTCCCAGCTTGGCGACTGTAAGAATGGGTGATGCGGGTAGTCATCACGCGATTCCGCCATGTTGAAATGGAAGCGCTCATCATGATAATCTTCTCTGTTCATCTGCCTTCGCCAACGATTGCAGACTCGTCGTCGCCTTTCTCGCCATCGCGCTTTGATCACGGCCTGTGTAATGGTTGCGATGCCTCCGGTTTACTAGCTGGTATATCGTGCCTGATCATCCAGGAACATAGGGGTCGGATAATTTCCAGCTTCAGGCTGCTTGGTTCATTTGCGAGATTGCCGAGCGATGAAGATAAGTTGTGTTGGCAAGCAGAGTGTAGAACGCTGACCGAATAGTCTTGAATAGCTGACGCCACGCACAGTTATCGGAAACGTCGAAAATTAAAAGTTACGGGTAGTGAGCAGACGGAATCGGTTCAGTCAGGATTGTCAATCGTGCACTAGTCGTTCCGCAAAGTCGGCTTTCGCCAACTTAGTGTTAGGGATAAACTGCATCTCAAGCACCACAGAGGGAACCACATGAAACCCGGCGACAAAGTAGAAAACTTCACCCTCCAAAATCAGGACGGCAAAGACGTCTCCCTCACCGACTTCAAGGGCAAGCCCGTCGTCCTCTTCTTCTATCCGCGAGCCGATACCCCCGGCTGCACCATCGAATCCTGCGGGTTCCGCGACGCCTTCGAGAAGTTCCAGAAGGCCGGCATCGTCGTCCTCGGCATCTCCCGCGACACCGTCAAAGATCAGAAGAAGTTCAAAGACAAGTATGGCCTGCCCTACGATCTCCTCGCCGACCCCGACATGGACCTCATCAACCGCTACGACCTCATCAAGCCCAAGAACATGTACGGCAAGCTCGTCAAAGGCGTCAAGCGAACCACCTACCTCATCGGCCCTGATGAAGGAAAAGGCCAGCGCCTCATCCACATCTTCGAAGAAGTAAAACCCGAAGGCCACGCCGAAGAAGTCCTCGCCCTGCTCAAGAAGTCCGCGAAGCACTAGCCCGTTCGGTCACCAGACGTCCGGTCGAGCCCCAGCGGCTAAACTCGGATTCAGAGCAATGAACGCCCCCACCATCACGACCGCAGCGGCGGCTCTCACCACTGCAGGCCTCGTCGCTGGCGCTTGCACATACGCCGCGCTCTCCGCGCAATCCCAACTCTTCGGCAGAACCCTCATCGCCGGCCCCAACCCAAACGAGATCGCCCTCACCTACGACGACGGCCCCAACGACATCGTCACCGAGCGTCTTCTCGATGTCCTCGCCGCCCACAACGTCCGCGCCACCTTCTTCCTCATCGGCAACTACGTCCGCCAGCGCCCGCAGATCGCCCGCGCCATCGCCGCCGCCGGACACCTCATCGGCAACCACACCCAAACCCACCCCTGGCTCGCCTGGCAATCCTCCGCCCGCATCCGCCACGAGCTCGCCACCTGCAACGCCATCCTCGAAGACACCCTCGGCCTGAACATCCGCTTCTTCCGCGCACCCCACGGAGCGCGGCGCCCCGCCGTCCTCCGCATCGCCCGCTCACTCGGCCTCACGCCCGTTCAGTGGAACATCCTCCCCGGCGACTGGAAGCCCATCGGCCCGGAAGAGATCGCAGCCCGCACCATCCGCGCCATCACCCGAAACCAGCGCCATCACCGCGCCTCCAACATCGTCCTCCACGACGGTGGCCAGGCCGGCCTCGGCCAACCCCGCCTCCCTACCGTCGAAGCCACCAAACTGCTCCTGCAAAAATACAACCCCGAGAAACACGACCAGACCGCAACCAGGTTCGTCACCGTAGACTCCTGGGTGCTGTAAGAGGGTGCTGAAAAAGTCTTTGCTTTGAAAGGGCGCGACTTTAGATGTGGTGTCTCAATAGGTTGTTTACATCGAGTCCTGAGCGCCGCCGAATGGACGCCGCAAGTGGAGCAATATCAATGTGGTTTCAGAGGCTGCTGAAAAAGTCGTTGCTTTGAAGGGGCGCGACTTTAGTCGCGCCGTAACTACTATTATTGCAATGCGGCTTTAGCCGCTGAGGGAATGTTTCCGCTGGCCGCTGCCTTTTTGTTGTCATCCTTCGCCGTAGGCGGAGGACCTGCTTTTGCTCTTGCCGTTCCCTGTTATTGCCCACCAACGCGACCCCGAAGCCGGCTTTTTTCAGCACCCTTTGTAAAACCAAAAAGCCCCTTCCAGGGAAGAGTGCCGAATCCTCGGCGAGCCCCCCAGACACATTTGGCGACCGCGGCCACGTTGATCGTTCTTCTCATGAAGTGAGAGGCACCCTTCGCGAAAGCGCGAAGGATGGGGCACCCCGGGATTTTGGGGTGGGGAAGGGTGCGCCGCTCTCCCTCGTCCCGCATCGAGGAGCCGCAGGGGGCGAATCGAACTTGCCCCGATTCTTGTGGTCGGTGGTACGATGTCAGGCGTTCCCTTGGTACCTTTCGTTTCCTCTTAGTCGCTATCACTTCCAGCAGAGGTGTGTGCCATGGACAGACGTGCCTTCCTTTGGAGCGGTATAGCGTAGCGCAAGTGCATTGTTGCTGTCGAGGACAGTGCTTGCGAGCCAGAATTGCAGCCAAGCTGTTATGACTCCCTACGGTCCTATCCAGCGATGCACGGCGGGAATCGACAGCCTTGATTTGCAGCAGGCGCAGACGTATCAGCACGCGAATGAGTGGTGCTGGGCGGCTTGCATCAGCATGGTTTTTGATTACTACGGCCATACGGTGAGTCAGGAGAGGATCGTGTCGGAGGTCTGGGGGCAGATCGTCAACATGCCGGGCCAGCCGGGCCAGATTCTGGGCAGCCTGAACCGGCGATGGAAAGACGACGATGGGGAGCTGTTCACTTCGCGTGGAGATTCCATATCGGCTAACAATTTCAATGCGGTGAAAGACCTTCAGAACGATCAACCTTTGATTATCGGTGCGCTCGGCCACGCGATGGTGCTGACCGCTCTGACCGGAGACACCAACGTTCAGACCGGGGCTTGGCAGATCGTGCAGGCCGTAGTGAGAGACCCGTGGCCTGGAAATGGAGGGAGGCGCACCCTTTCGCCACAGGAGTGGTTCAATGTCAACTTTGGCGCGCGGATTCGAGTACAGGATTAGTTCCAGTGCCGATTCATTGTCGGTGAGCAATGTTACTGCGGTTATGGATTTGCAGTGGGGTGAGCCCCTTATCGTTGGAGCTTTCGGCCATGCAACTGTCCTCACCGCTCTACCTCCGAAACCAATTTGGCTACCGGAGCATGGGCGATCATTGCTACAGTGAGGGATCCCTGGCCGTCCAACGGGGCGTCCGGGCACTCTCGCCAGCGGAGTCGTTCCACATCCAATTCGCCGCGCGCGTTCGCGTCGAATAACTTAAGTCGGAGAGCTGAAATGGAAGATGGAGCCTTATTTTGCCTGATGGTTCTCGATTCAACGATGATCTTGAAGCGAAAATCAAGATGTTCAAGCGAAAGTAGAGACTATCAAGCTCGAGGTAGATGGACTTCAAGTATTGGCAACAAGCCAGCGCAAAAATTGGTTTCAAGGTAACGTTGCGACCGTCATCGCTGTGCTGGCGTTTGTGGTTTCGTTAGGTACAACGGTCGTCTCTTATCAACATACCAAGGCGCAAGATGTATTGAATTCGCATCTTGAGCTACGGCACGTTCTGCAGCGGTTGAGTGTTATTCCGCGCGAAAACGCCAGGCGTTTGCGAGACTGCAGACCGACCCCCGCACCTTGGCATATGTTGAAGCCATATAACCAGGAAAATGCGTCCCTTGTTGAAGAGGCCATGGGCTCGCGACAACTTGCCGAAGAACACGGTCTCTGCCGCGGAATACTACGACCTCGGCAGCGCGCTGGAAAACTCGTACGACTATTCGCGGGCTAAAGAGCTTTATAGGAAAGCCGCTGATAGCGCCACTGATCTAAATATCGCAGTCGCGGCACTCAGAAAGAGTGCTGAGATGGAATTCGCTACCGGACAGCCACAATCTGGTCGCGCGTTGTTTGAGAGGGCTCTAGATATCTTTGGGGTCTATCCCACAAGCAACGACCTATTAATCAAATCTACAAATGTCTACACAGAGCTCGCGTGGGCTGAAGCTGAAGGAACCTCAGGCAATTCGAATGGGCTCTTACAACACGTCGCAAATGCCAGGCAGTTGGTGAATTCGCTCCCTTACACGCCAGCAGCAAAAATGTTGAGTGCGATGGTTGAATCTCAAGAAAAGCTCTTCAGCAACCCTGCCGCGGGTCCGACCGCTCCCGCGCCTGGTGTCGCACCTCACTAGCGTGTCCTGAAGAATCCTTTGAGTGTAATGGGCCACCTGCGCTTCCGGCGAAGGTGGCTCACCTGTGCTCCGACTTATCTGATGAAATGAGATCGCACTCTTCGATTCCGTTGCGGTGAAGAGTCGAACACCGAAACTGACCGACCCACCAGTCGACGAACTTTAAGAGCAAAGCTGAGGCACGCTCCGCTTCTATACTGAAGGCATGCCCCGCATCCTCACCCAGACCCAACCAGTCGATGAACCTAAGAGCAAAGCTGAAGCACGCACCGCTTTTATACTGAAGGAATGCCCCGCATCCTCACCCGCTCCCGACAATTGCAGCATCGCGCCGAAAGATTTCTTCCCGGAGGCGTCGACTCGCCCGTGCGGGCATTCCGTGCCGTAGGCGGCGACCCGCCCTTCGTCACCCACGCCGAGGGCGCCTACCTCTTCGACGCCGACGGCAACCGCTACCTCGACTTCTTCGGCTCCTGGGGTCCCATGATCCTCGGCCACGCCTTCCCCCCCGTCGTCGAGGCCATCCAGCAGGCCGCCGCAAAGGGCGCAAGTTTCGGCGCATCCACTGCCGCCGAGGCCGACCTTGCCGAGCTGGTCACGCGGTGTTTTCCTTCGGTTGACAAGCTCCGCTTCGTCTCCTCCGGCACCGAAGCCTGCATGTCGGCGATTCGCCTCGCCCGCGGCTTCACCGGACGCAACTTCGTCGTCAAGTTCGAAGGCTGCTACCACGGCCACTCCGACGCCATGCTGGTCAAGGCTGGCAGCGGCGTCGCGACGCTCGGCATCCCCGGCTCCGCCGGCGTCCCGGCTGAGACCGCCATGCACACCCTCGCGCTCCCCTTCAACGATCTCGACGCAGTGCGGGCCGTCTTCGCCGCGCGGCCGGACGAGATCGCCTGCGTCATCGTCGAGCCCGTCGTCGGCAACGCCGGAACCATCCCACCCGCACCAGGCTACCTGCAGGGCCTGCGTGAGATCACGGCACAGCACGGCGCGCTCCTGATCCTCGACGAGGTCATGACCGGCTTCCGTCTCGCCCTCGGCGGCGCCCAGCAGGTCTACGGCATCCGCCCCGACCTCACCACACTCGGCAAGATCCTCGGCGGCGGACTGCCCTGCGGAGCCTTCGGCGGACGCGCCGACATCATGGAGTTCCTCGCCCCGCTCGGCCCCGTCTACCAGGCCGGAACGCTCAGCGGCAACCCGCTCGCCATGGCTGCCGGCATCGCCACCCTCCGCCACCTCATCACGCACGAGGAGGACGTCTACCGCGGACTGGAACAGACAACATCGATCATCGCCGAAGGAGTTGGCCGCATCGCCCACGAGGTCGGTGTTCCCATGACCGTGAACCGTGTCGGCTCGATGTTTACCTGGTTCTTCACCGACCAGCCCGTCACCGACTTCGCCAGCGCAGCAACCTCAGACACAGTCTCCTTCGGCCGCTTCCACCGCGCCATGCTCGAGGCCGGCGTCTGGCTCCCGCCCAGCCAGTACGAGGCAGCCTTCGTCTCCACCGCCCACGGCCAGGCCGAGGTCGGATACGTCCTCGAAGCCGCTCGCCACTCCCTGGCCTGAAACTGACCCGACTTAAGCCGCGACTGTCTCCGGCTCCATCCATATCTTGCCCACGGCGACAAGGACGACCAGCATACCCGCGCACAGCGCAAAGACTTGCCGCACTCCAATATGCTGCGTCAGAATGCCAGACAGGACGAGCCCAGCGATCTGTGCCCCAAACACAATCGACATAAACGTAGACCCAACGCGCCCCATCAGCTCAGGCGGCGTAGCCTGCTGAAACAGCGTCTGCGCAGGAACAATAATTGCAGCAACTGCCATGCCGATAATGAAGTTTCCAATCAAAGTCGACCAGACATGCGGAAGCGCAGTAAGAACAACAAGACCAACAGCAATGCCAATAAGCCCCGAGTAGACCAGCAGCGTATTGCTGAGCTTCTTCCCCAAAGTGTTCAAGCCATTGACCCCCAACAGCATCCCGAGGCCAATCATCGGCGACACAATGCCGAACATCTTCGTCGAAGCATGCAGCGAGTCGCGCACATAGATCGCGATGAGCGGGCCAAAGCAGCCGATGACGAACATCCCCGCAGCCATAGCTAAGATGACGAAGAACAACGCAGCGTGGTGAATGATGAAGCTGATGCCCTGCTTCATATCGAGCCATACCTTGCGAACGGCAGAGACGTCTTCGGCGTGTGTTGGCGTGGGTTTAGGCGTGGTTCTTACGAGGGCCACAGAAGCAATGAGACAGGCCGATGCGACGAAGCTTATAGAGTCGAAGACATAGCAGCTGGCGGCTTTGAAATAGGCAACCATGAACGCCGCGATAGCGGGGCCAATGATGCGCATGCCGAACATGACCTGCTGTATGAGCGCATTGGCAGAACGCAGGCCGTGCATCGGGACTGCTGAGCGGATGGCAACTCCCTGCGCGGGACTGAAGAAGCTGGAGACGATACTGATGGCGGCGAGGATGGCGTAGTAGTGCCAGATTTGCGTAGCGGCGAGAAGTAGGAGACAGAGACCGGCACGGATGCTGTCGCTCGCGACCATAGTGGGCTTCAGTGGCCAGCGGTCGACAAAGACGCCGGCGAGAATGCCGAGGATGGCGATGGGAAGCATGTAGGCGATCTGAACGCCAGTGACCTGCTGCGCAGTGGCATGCAGTTTGAAGGTGAGGATACTGATGACGGCGAAGAGCGCGAGGAAGTCTCCGAAGACGGAGATGGTCTGGGCGTACCAGAGACGCCGCATCATAGGAATGCGCATCACGTCGCGCATTGAAAGCGGCGCGGGCATCTCCGGGTCGATGGGTGGCTTCGGGATCGACTCGGCTGTGGCCGGGTTAGGGGAGGTTGTGCTCATCTGGGGTGAGCTTATGTTACTCGAACTGGGGCGAAATCGGATCAACTTACGCGGACTTACCGTTGCGATTCGTTGTTCGCCGCGGAGTTTCTCGACGCCAGGGATCGGCAGCCCCACATAAAAGGGCTGGGTCAGTTGTCCGATCTTCTTCTCAGTCTAGGGCGTAAGATCACCCGCTTTGATCGAGGGCATGAGATATCCGTGCGCGGCAAGGTGCTCCCCCATGCTGGCGTACATCGCGGGATCTTCCGGCTGCCAAGTACCCAATCCATCGACGTAGCGATTGAACATGCAGAAAGCGGCGGCGATCAGAACCGTATCGTGAATCTCCGTGTCGGTTGCGCCCAGTTCGCGAGCGTGCGCGACGTCCTCGGAGGTTACCTGCTTGCCGCCCTGCTGCACCTTGCCGGCAATCGTGAGCAACGCTTTCAGCTTGTCGGAGACATCCGCATGATGAAAGTCGCGCTTCACCTGATCGACCAGGCCAAAGTCCTTGGCCATGTGGGCCGCGGCTGCAGCTCCGTGACTGGTCTGGCAGAAGAAGCAGTCGTTGCGGCTCGAGACATAGGTCGCGATCAACTCGCGCTCTGCCGGCGTCAGCGTGCTTGGCCCGTGCAGCAGAACGTGGGCGAGCTCGCGCATGGGCTTTGCGGTCTCGGGACGAAACATGAAGCCGCTAGTGATGCCTGGATATCCCTCAGGTAGAGCGATGTGTGGCATGAAGACTCCTCTGATCGAGTTCTGATTTTAGTGAGCCGCTTCCGCGGGGAGATATTCCTTGCTGACGCTGACGTAGCCTTCGCGCGCAATCCATTTTCCGCGCTCACGGTACATGGCGGGATCGTCCGGCTGCCAGGTTTCCAATCCGTCGACGTAGCGGTTGAACATGCAGAAGGCGGCGGCGATGAGGACGGTGTCGTGAATCTCGATATCGGTCGCCCCGGCTTTGCGCGCCTCGGCGACGTCATCGGCTGTGACATGTTTGCCGCCGCGCTGCACTTTGCCGGCGATTGTGAGGAGCGTCTTCAACTTGTCGGAGATAGCGGCGTTGTGGAAGTCGACTTTGACCTGCTTGACGAGTGCTTCGTCGCCGTTGAGCCAGGCGGCAGCGACTCCGCCATGGACGGATTGGCAGAAGTGGCAGTCGTTTTCGGATGAGACATAGGTTGCAATCAGTTCACGCTCTCCGGGAGTAAGCGAGTTAGGACAGTGCAGCAGGATTTCAACGAGATCGTTCAAGGGCCGGGCTGTCTCGGGACGGAAGGCCATCGCCCCGCGAATGCCGGGGAGATGTTCGGGAAGTTTTATGTGAGCCATGGAGTGGGTGTTCCTTTCAGGAGGTAATTTGTTGAGGCAGCGGCCTGGATGCGACAGTGGCCTTGGAGAAGAAGATTCGGCGCACCGGATCGCCGCAGAGCACGATGCCGAGGCCGATCAGAGCAGGGATCGGGTCGTGCATAAGGATCATGAGATTGATGGCGAAGCATCCGGCGAGAAACAGAATCGGCGCGGCGGGAAACCACCAGTGGCGCACAGGATGAGGCAGGCGGAAGAGCGTCGTCACCGAGAGCGCGAGAAAACAGATGGCCGAAAAGATGATGAAGGACAGGATGCGGTCGAACGCTCCGAAACCGAGCACAAGCAGAGCGAGGACTGTTTGCAGAAGCACAGCATTTGCCGGTGTGCCAAAGCGCGGATGCAGTTTGCCGAAGGGAGCGAAGAAGGCGCCATCCTTTGCCATGGCGTAGTAGACGCGGGGCGCGGCCATCGTCAGCGCCATCAGGCCGCCGAGGACGGACAGCAGCACGCAGGCAGAGAGGACCTTGCCGCCGGTTGAACCAAAGAGCGCCTGCGCCGAACTGTGCGACGAATGCAGTGTTGGAGACGATCTGCTCCAGAGGAACCACCGACAGAAACGCGAAGCTGACGAGGAGATAAACCGCGGTCACCAGCAGAACACCGACGGTGAAGGCCAGCGGCATATTTCGTCGAGGATTGCGAACTTCACCGGCGACCTTGCCCGCCTCCCACCAGCCGCCGAAGCTGAAGAAGGCGGCCACGGTGGCTCCTGCAACGGCACCGAAGATGGGTTCGGAGCCCGGACGACGCTGCGTTAATGGCAGCAGATGCGCCGTTGTCGCGTGGTGCGAGATCCACGCCCATGCCACGAGGCAGATCAGCACGGCGATCTTCAGAAGATTCGCCGTGGTCATGACGCCTCGGCTCAGCTTCGTGCCGACGTAGTTGAGGACCGCAAGGGCAAGCAGGATGACAGCGGGTATCCAGAACTGCGCCTTTGCCGAGAGGCCGAAGAGGGAGATGACATACGGTGCTGCGCCTACCGCAAGCACGGCTGCAAGCCCGGGATCCATTACAGCAGCGGACATCCATCCAAACAGGAAGGCGACGCGGCCGCCGTAGCCCTCGCGGAGATAGACGTATTCACCGCCTGTGAGCGGATACTGTACCGCTAACTCCGAGTAGCACAGGGCTCCGCATAGCGTGATCAACCCCATTCCGCACCACACTGCGGCCAACAGCGCAGGAGAGCCCAGCGACCGGGCCATCGCCGCAGGGGTCAGGAAGATCCCGAGAGCAATCGATTCGCCCGTTACCACAGCGATCGTCGCGGCGAGCCCCATCTGCCTGCGCTGGTCTATGTGCTGTTCCGTGTCGTGCTGTTCCATGTCCGCGTAATCCTACGCGGAACTCGACAGAGTCAGCATCCACCAAAAGATGGAGATCAACACTCCGTCCCGCTTGCTGGGGCACATCACGGAATCGGGAAGCGCAATACGAGGGAGAATCCGCAGCCGGTCCTTGCCGGAGGCCGGATATCTCCTGGGCTGGACAAGGCATCAAAGAATATCTGCACGCCCTGATCCTTTCGTTCGCGGATCGACTCATCCAATGATCACAGACCAGACTAGACCGGCGGCGCCAAGCACTGTCCTGCACCGCCGACGCCTGAGGTACGGACTTTACATCGTGCTTGGGGCACTGCTGGTAAGTCCGTTGGCCATCTACTTCATCAATCTGCATTGGCCCTACCGCTATCGGATTGTGGAACCCACGCTCGAGAAGGTGTTTGCCAGCCAGATCAAGATCGAACGCTATCACCGCAGCTACTTTCCCAATCCTGGCTTCGTTGCCGAAGAGCTCACGCTGCGACGCAACTCTGCGCCGAACCTGCCGCCTGTCGGGTCGGTGAACCGTGTTCAGGTGGAAGGGCGCTGGATCGATCTTCTGCTGCTGCGCGATCGCATTCGGCTGGTTCATGTCGATGGGCTGCATGTCGTGATTCCTCCTGTGGGAAGTCAGGCGAACAAGGAGGATTTTCCGCCGGGAAGCAGCAGCGACTTTACCGGCCCGACTACGATAGTCGAACAGGTGGATTTCGAGAACGCACTCCTCGATATTCTGCGCACCGATGGCAGCCGCTACTCCTTTCCCATAAGGCGACTGCTAATCCGGAATCTGCACAAGAACGCGGCGATCTCATATACGGTCGATATGGAGAATACAAAGCCGACGGGAAGAATCGAGGCACATGGCAGCTTCGGTCCGCTGCTCGCCAACCAGTTGGGCAGTACTCCCGTTTCTGGCGACTTTACTTTTACTTCGGTCAGGCTGGCTGACATACACGGCATCAGCGGTGTCCTGACTGCGAGGGGGAACTTCCATGGGAGTCTTGCGAGTATCGAAGCTTCCGCTGTATCGGAGATTCCCGACTTTGCGGTGGGAAAGGGCCGCGCCACTTCGATAACCGGGACTGCGAGTGGTGCCGTCAATGCACTGAACGGCGATATCCTCCTCCACGCAGTGGATCTTCGTACGGGCAAGACTTCGATCCACGCAGAAGGTGAGATTGCCGGTGCACCCAAGGTGACGAACCTCGAACTTTCCGTGAAGGACGGACGCGCCGAAAATCTATTACAGCCCTTCCTCAGGATCCGCCCTCCTGTCAGCGGCCCGGTACAACTGCACAGCCACGCCACGATCGCCGCCGCAGAACACGGAGAGACCTTCCTAGATCGTCTGACGATGAACGGGGCGTTCGATATTCCTGCCGAGCATGTTACGGATGCGGCCACCGCGCGCAGTCTCACAGACTTCAGCCAGCGCGCCCAGGGCGTCAAACCGCCCGCGCAACAGCAGGAAGCCGATATCCCGGACGTTATCTCGAGCCTGATGGGAACGGTTGTTATTCGCAACGGGGTGGCGCATGCTACGCACCTCACGTTCGAATTGCCTGGAGCATCGATTCATCTGACCGGCAAGTTCGATCTGCGAAGCCAGAACGTAGATATGGTGGGGGACCTGCGAATGCAGACGGATATCTCACACGTGACCACGGGTTTCAAATCCTTCGTTCTCAAGCCGCTTGCGCCGTTCTTCAAGAAAAAGGATGCGGGAGCGGTAGTGCCGATTGCGGTTACGGGTTCTCCCCAGAACTACAAAGTAAGCCAGAATGTCATTCCCCACTAAAGCAGCATTCTCGTGGTAAGCGGCTCACCGGCTCGAGGCATATCATGAAGATATGACCGAGGCTGAGCGCAACGCGATCGAGGGCCGGGCGTTGCTGCTCTACGATGGAGTCTGCGCGCTTTGCAATGGAGTGGTGAAGTTTCTGATGAAGCACGACCGGATGGACAGATTTCGCTATGCGCCGCTGCAGAGTGAGCTTGGGCGCGAGGTACTGGCCCGGTTCGGCATTCGTAGGTTTCCCGATGGTGTGATGCTCCTGACTGAAGCTCTGACGCCGTCTGAGCGCCTGTATGGGAGGTCCGATGGTTTTGCGGCGGCAATGCAACTGTTGGGTGCCCCCTGGCGGCCGGCGGGAAAGGCTCTGACGCTGGTGCCACGCTGGTTGCGGGAGTGGGGGTATGGCATCGTGGCGCGCTTTCGCTATCGGGTGTTTGGCCGGTACGATGCCTGTCCGATACCGCCGCCGGAGCAGCGCGGCCGGCTGCTGGGCGTGTACGAATAACGGTTGTTTTATAGGCTGAGACTTCCTCCCTGCTAGACTAAAATTCTTCGTTTCAAGTGACATGACATGGAGCACTACCTTGCCGGATGAGACCTCCCCCACGCCCGATTCGACCGTCGCACAGGCGGCAGCAGCACCAGACAACTCGCTAAAAGCCACCGCAGAACAAAAGAAGATCGCCGGCCTGAAGCCGATCCCCAAAAAGGCTGCAGGCGCGGCAGCGGGCGGCCGAAAGGGCATAAGCTACGCCGACGCAGGCGTCGACATTTCCTCGGGCGACCGTAGCAAACAGCGCATCAAGATGTTGGCGCGTAAGACCTTTAACCGCCAGGTCTTGTCGGAGATCGGCGGCTTCGGCGGATTGTTCGCGCTCGACCTGGAAAAGTTTCCGAACCCGGTGCTGGTCTCTTCGGCGGATGGGGTGGGGACGAAGCTGAAGGTCGCGTTTGAGCTTGGGATCCACCACACGGTGGGGCAGGATCTGGTGAACCACTGCGTGAACGATATCGCCGTGCAGGGCGCGACGCCGCTGTTCTTTCTCGATTACCTGGCAACCGGCAAACTGGAAGACATGGTCATCGAGAAGGTTGTGCAGGGGATCAGTGAGGCGTGCCGGGCCAATGGATGCGCGCTCATTGGGGGAGAGACCGCGCAGATGCCCGGCTTCTACGCGGAAGGCGAGTACGACCTCGCGGGGACGATCATCGGTGCAGTAAGCCGCGACAAGATCATCACAGGCGAACATATCCAGGTAGGCGATGTGCTGGTGGGGCTGCCATCGAACGGACTGCACACGAATGGCTACTCACTGGCGCGAAAGCTGCTGTTTGAGATCGCGAAGTACGGCCCGGAGCAGTACGTGAACGAGCTGAAGGACAAGACCGGCGCAGCGCTGATGCGCACGCACCGCAGCTACCTCTCGGTGATCAAGAAGCTCACCGGAGCCGAAGTGGTGAGTGGCATGGCGCACATCACGGGCGGCGGAATTACAGATAATCTGCCGCGCATCCTGCCCAAGGGGATGGGGGCAGTCGTCGATCTTGCGTCGTGGCAGCCTCCGCCGCTATTCACACATCTGCAGCAGTTGGGCGGGGTCGAACAGGACGAGATGATGCGGACCTTCAATATGGGGATTGGGCTGATTGCGGTGATTCCCGCGGAGAAAATCAAGAAGGCCAAGGCGATCCTGAACCGCGCCAACGAGCGGCATTGTCTGATCGGCAGGGTGGTTCGGGGCGAGCGGAAGGTCAGCTACAACTAGGACCTTCGCGTTTCGCCCTCCGGCAAGGAGCGTTGCAGGGTCATCAGCACTCCAAGCAGGAAGGCGCCGGCAGCGTCGCCAAATACTGAATAGGTCAAAGGCGCTTTAACACCGAGACTCAAGGTCATCGCAAAGGCGAAAAGCGCGAACAGAATGGCCGATCCATATGCGGCGTATTCGACTTTGAATCCGGCGATTAATGCCACGCCGAAGATGATCTCCAAACCGGTCGACAGCCATGCAAGTGCAGGGATGACGGCCTTTGGCGCAAAGCTGTTTACTACGCCGCAGTAGTGGACGAAGTGCGCCCAATCACCCCAGGAAGCTCGCGGCGATCCGTATGGTCCCCACAGCCCAAACCGATCAGCGACTGCAGAGAGAAGAGTAACTCCGAGGGCAAAACGACCGACCCAAATTGCGGATTGAACGACTTGAAGGGTCCTCATCGAGCGAACCTATTACGCTGATTTGTGTTTGTGGGCTTCCTCTTTTTGAGGCTTTTCGTCCTTGTGGTTCTTTTTGTCTCCATGGTGCTTGTCTTCCTCGTGATGCTTTTGCCCTTTGTGGTGCATTCCTTCGGAGATGGCAAGGTCTTCTCTTACCGTCGGATCGTAGTCTTCGAGTTCGGCGAGCAGGGCCGCATCGGATAGATCCAACGGATGGGAGTTTTCCCAGTCGCTCTCCAGGGTCTTCTTGATGCGATGGATGATGTGCTCGTCGTCCACTTCAATGGCCAGTTCGCGGCGGCTGTCGAAGCTGCCGGGAGCAAGGTTGATGGAGCCGATGATGGCGCGCGCGTCATCGGCCAGGATCAGCTTGGCATGCAGCTTGATGTGGCGCAGCTTATGGATCTTGACGCCAAGGTCCTGGAGGGAGCGCAGGCCGCTGACGCCTTCGACGAGCTTCTCCTTTTTGAGCTTGTGCGGGGGGCGGGCCATGATGTGGATCTTGACCCCGCGGGCATGCGCCCGGATGAGATGCTCGATCATGGTGGGGTCCTGGTAGCGCTCATTTTGCAGCCACAGCGAGTGTTTCGCCCCGTCGATGAGTTTGCCGAGGCGCTGACGGCCGTTACCGACGCACCAGATGAGATGCGAGTGGTCGCCACTTTCGAACTTCTTGCGGTCCCAGTCGGCATCAAAGCACTGCGCGACCTCGTCGACCTCGTGCCTGTGGGTCGTAACGACGGCGTAGTCGCGCGTCTCGGTCACGTTTTTGGTCTCCCAGTTGAGCGACTGGACGAAGGCGGTTTCGTCGTCGATGACCATCGACTTCTCATGGGTCACGTCGAAGTCCGGGTTGCTGTCGATGACGTGGACGCCACCGTCGGTCAGCTTTTTCCGTGTATCGCTGTTCTCCTTCTCGCCGTCACGCCGCTCGGGGTTGAGCATGATGCGTACATCGATGCCGCGATGTTGCGCTGCGATGACCGCATCGATGAGTGAGGGGTCGGAGAAGATGAACATCTTCACGCGAATGGATTTCTTGGCCTGGGCGATGGCGTCGAGGATCGGCTTGCCGGTGTCGTCGGGTAGAACGATGATAGTGCGAGACATAGAGTTTCCTTCTCTGACTGGCGGGGTCTGGTCGAGGCTGCCCGCCGGTGGTTTGATCTGGCTCGTTCTCTATGAGACCACCTTATCTGAAGTGGTGTCGAACTGCGTGCGGTGCAACTCCGCGTAGATGCCGTTGCGGGCCATCAGCTGGTCGTGGTTACCGCTCTCGGCGACGATACCGCCCTTGATGACGGCGATGATGTCGGCGTCCCGGATAGTACTGAGGCGATGGGCGATGGCGATGACCGTCCTGCCCTTCATGAGCTTTTCGAGGGCGTCGATGACGAGCTTTCGGACTCGCTGTCAAGGGCTACGGTGGGCTCGTCGAGCAGAAGGATGGGACTGTTGCGGACCATGACCCGGACGATGCCAGCGATGCCGGGGCCGGCGGAACTATGTTCTTATAGAAGGCATCATTCCCATTCGAAGGGTGTTATGAAGATGCGGGTCGGACTTTTGTATTTTCTCGCTGTGGCCGCGGTATTTAGTACCACGTTGAACGCGCAAGCCGCAGCTTCTGCCACAAATCCCACGACGAATCATATTGCGCAGAGTGCGATAGATCGCGACCTGCTCGAGGTGACGATTCCCCGCCTGGAAGAGATGTATCGAAGCCACAAGTACACGGTGACACAGGTCGTGCAGTGGTACCTGGCGCGCATTGCCAAATACAACGGGATCTATCGCGCGGTGCAGACTGTGGACGAGAAGGGAGCGTTGGCGACGGCGGCTCGCGAGGACGCGGAGGCTAAGGCGGCAGGCAGCAAGTTGCAGCGCGGTCCAATGTGGGGCGTTCCGATCGTGACCAAGGCAAACACCAGCGTCAAGGGGCTGGTCACGACCGATGGATGGAAGGGCTACATGATTCCGGGGCATGAACTGGTCGCGCCGAAGGACGCAACGATCGTGGCCAGGCTACGTGCGGCGGGAGCCGTGATCATCGGCCAGACAAACATGCCGGACTTTGCGGCGAGCGATACCAATCGCAGCACAGCATACGGACGCACCGGAAATGCCTATGACGTGCGCTTCAGCCCCGGAGGCTCGTCGGGGGGCACGGTCACCGCCGTCACTGCGAACATGGCGCTGCTGGGCAACGGAACCGATACGGGCAACTCGATTCGCATGCCGTCCGCGACTAGCTCCGTCGTCGGAGTGTTTCCGACGCGCGGTCTGGTGAGCATCGCGGGCATTGCTCCGCTCGACTGGCTGCTCGACGACACAGGTCCGATTGCCCGCAACGTGACGGATGCGGCAATCGCGCTCGACGTGATGGCCGGAGAAGATCCTACCGACCCGCGCACCGCCGGCTCTGCCGCGAAGGCGCAGCCCGGGCCGTATACCCAGTATCTAAAGGCGGACTCGCTGAAGGGGAAGCGCTTCGGTGTACCTGTCATCGTGCTCATAGGAGCGGGCATTCCTTTTCAGGGCATTCCATCTTCCGCGACTCCAAGCGAGGTCGCGAAGGAGACGGCCGATGCCGTCGAGCCTCTGCGGCCGGAGACGCGCGCGGCTTTTATGAAGGCGATTGAAGGGTTGCGTGCGGCAGGCGCCACCGTAGTGTTTGACGACTCGATCCTGCCTGACAGTTTTGCCGTCACGGTTGCCCGCGTCGGGACCGTTCCTTACATTCGCGAGGGCACAGAGAAGTTTCTAGCGGAGTATGGACCAGCTGACTATCACTCAGCTGCGGAGTACGAGAAGGCCGTTGGGTCTCCATTGCCCGCGACGATCATTGGCGTAACTGATCCGGCGACGCGAAAAGACCGGCGGGCCGTCGCCCAGGCGCTGATCGAGACCGACCCGCAAGCCGATGCAAACTTTTTTGCTCCCCGCCAGAATGCGCTGGATGCATACAACGAGGTGCTGAATCGGCTGCATCTCGACGGACTCGTTTACCCCGCGGCGCAGATGCCTCCGCCAGACGAAACGATGCCGCAGGACGGACGCATCAGCGGCGGGCCACACTCGGCGACAGGATGGGTAAACATGATTGGCGTTCCCGCGGTTGTGGTGCCAGGCGGTTTCTATCCCGGTGGACTGCCGTTCGGCCTGGAGATTTCAGCGCGGCCGTGGAAGGATGGCGATCTGCTGGGGTGGGCATATGCGTACGAACAGGCCACAAAACATCGCAGACCGCCGGTGCTGGTTGAACAGGGCCTGCTGCCCGACGCGCGATGAGGGGCGAGGCAGGCTCGCCTGGAATCTTGGAATCAAGGTAAGAGAAGGAAAGGAAAATCGTTATGCAGCGCCTGGGTATTCTCCTCTCCGGGAGAGGTTCGAACTTTCTCGCCATCGCGGAGGCGATCCGCGACGGTCGCCTGCCTGGAGCAGAGATCGCTGTTGTGCTCTCGAATATAGAGGATGCTCCCGGCCTTACCGCGGCACGTGAGATGTACCTGCCTGCGCTGGCCATTCCCTCGGCCGGTCGCAAGCGCGCGGAACATGATGCGGAGATGATCGCGCAGCTGCAGGAGCACAGAGTAGACCTCGTCTGTCTTGCGGGATACATGCGCATCATCTCACCGGCGTTCGTTGCGGCGTTCCCGAGCCGCATCCTGAACGTGCATCCATCGTTGCTGCCTGCATTTCCCGGCCTCGATGCGCAGAGGCAGGCACTGGACTACGGAGCTAAGGTCGCGGGGTGCACCGTTCACTTTGTGGATGAGGCCGTGGATCACGGCGTGATCATTCTGCAAAAAGCTTTGCCAGTCAAAGACGATGACACAGTCGAGACGCTCTCAGCGCGGATTCTGGAGCAGGAGCATCTTGCTTATGCAGAGGGAATCGCACGGGTTCTCAGTGGTGAGTACACGATCCAGGGCCGCAGCTACCTTCGCCGCAAGCCGTGACCGTAGTGCGTCAAGAATAGATAACAACCGAAGTTACAAACTAGATACTTGCCCGGACTGGTCCTGCTTATCCGTCGCGTCGCTCAACTTCACCTTCACATCGATCCGTTTGCGGCCTCGAAAGACAGTCAGCGTCACTTCGTCGCCGGCGCGGTGTGAGTTCATCGCTGCGGTCAGGTCCTGTGGCTCTGCGATCTCCTGCCCATCCATCGCAACGATCAGGTCGCCACCGAGCATGACGGGCGTATTGCCCTGATAGACGCGCTGCGTTCCGCCATGCAGCCCGGCTCTTTCCGCCGCGCCGCCGGGCAGCACGCGCTCAATCAGAAGCCCATAGTCCGCAGCCAGCCCAACCTGCTGAGCGATCTCCGGACCAATCGGGAGGATCGAGACGTCGAGCGAGGGACGGCGCACGCGGCCGTACTTGGCAAAGTCGGCGATAACTGCCTTCGCTGTGTTCACCGGAATGGCAAATCCGATGCCCGACGACTGATCTGCGCCGTTGTTCGCGATCAACGTGGTGATGCCGATCACCTCGCCGCGCGAGTTCAGCAGAGGACCACCTGAGTTGCCGGGATTGACTGCGGCGTCGGTCTGGATGGCGTCTTCGATCGGATTGTTATTCGGCCCCCGAATCGAGCGGATAGCCGAGATGATGCCGCGCGTCATCGTACCCGACAGCCCGAACGGATTACCGATCGCGTACACGCGCTGGCCGACCGTAAGGCTCTGCGACTCCGCAAGCGTAGCGGGCTGCAGGTTCGGCGCGTTGTTGATCAACAGCAGAGCGAGATCGTGCCCCTTGTCAACCCCGACGACGGTCGCCTTGTACTTATGCTTGTCGAAGAGCGTCACCTCGACACGTTGCGCGTTATCGATGACGTGGTTGTTGGTCAGGATGTGTCCCTGCTTGTCGAGAATGAAGCCGGAACCCTGGCCCTGTTGCGGAACCGGACCATAGAAGAAGTCGAATGCCACTGCGGTTGACGTGATGTTGACGACCGAGGGCAGCGCCTTCTTGTACACGGCGATATTCTGCTGCTCCTCGGTGTCGTAGGCGGGCGCGGCGGAGGCCTGCGTCAGTTCGAAGGACCCCATCGGACCTGAGACCGCTGCAGTGCTCGAACCGGAATCGACGGCGGAGGGCGCCGAACGATGCAGCCAGGGAGAGCCGACGCTGGTGGACCCGACGTGTGTCGTCAGGTAATAAAAACCAGAGAGGATAAGAATCACAAGGAGTACGGGACGCAGTTTCATCGTGTTCACGACCTAACCTTCTAATTGGCAGACGGAATCTGCCGACACTACGATTGTATCGAGCGGCGCGCATTCCAGTCTGTCTCTAAGCTCTCCAAAGAGCCGCAAGTCAATACTCTCTGTGGTTTAGCGGGGATCGATTTACCCTGCGGAAGATTGGGACGCGGCTTTCAGAAGCGGCCAAAGCTGATCCACTTGCCACTCCAGTTCGGTCAAGGGACCGCCGTTGGTGAGGACGTAGTCGCAGAAGGCGCTCTTCTTCTCGTCGGGTATCTGTTGCACCATTCGGCGTCGCGCCTCCGCCTCGAGTTCGGCCCGACGCTCCTCGGTCAGCTCGAAGCCTGCGGCCGAGCGAGCGATGAATCGTGCGACCTTCACCTCTTCGGGGGCGGTCACGAGGATGATCTTGTCGAAGCGGCTATGCCAGTGTTTGGCATTGGCATCCGCCGTACTCCCATGCTTTGTTTCGCCGCACTTTGTTTCGCCGTATTTCGTTTCGCTATATTTAGTTTCAAAGATCAGCGCAGACTCGACGATCACTACGGCCCGCGGGTCACGCAGAAATATCGCATCGCTCAACTCTGCCTGTCGTGCGATCACCGCCGGGTGAACGATCGCATTCAACTCCTCAACCCGGCCTTCGACAAAGGCAATCTTCGCCAGCGCAGCGCGATCGAGTCGCCCATCAGGCAGGACCACACCTTTACCAAAGTGGTTGACGATCTCCGCGTAAACCGCCTGCCCCGGTTCCATCAGTTCGCGGCCGATCGTATCCGACTGGAGCACATGCGCACCCTGCGCGGCGAACAACCGCGCGGCGGTAGATTTTCCGCTCCCCAATCCGCCGGTAAGGCCGACGCGCAGCATGGCGGCTATCGTTTCCCCGTGGAGATTCCGCGCCGCAGCTTCGCCGCCGTGATCGTGTTCTGCATCAGCATCGCAATCGTCAATGCGCCCACGCCGCCGGGCACCGGCGTGTAGGCTCCCGCATGGGCAAATGCTGCGGGATGGACGTCGCCGACGACCACAGATCCACGTTTGGCAAAGGTCGCTGCGCGCTCTGCGTCATTCGGGAAGAACTCCTGCACTTCAGCCGGATCGGTTACGCGATTGATGCCGACGTCGATCAGAGTCGCGCCCGGTTTCACCATATCGGCGGTCACATAGCCGGGACGGCCGATCGCCGCGACCAGAATGTCAGCCTCCCGCGTGAACTTCGGTAGATCCACGGTCTTGCTGTGACATACCGTCACCGTCGCCGACGAGTTCAGGAGCATCATCGCAGCCGGCTTGCCCACGATGTCAGAGCGTCCAAGGACGACGGCGTTCTGCCCCGCAACCGGCAGATCGCTGCGCCGCAGAATCTCCATGATGCCCGCAGGAGTACAGGGCGCCAGACCAGGTTGCCCGCTCTGCAGGCGACCCACGTTGACGGGGTGAAATCCGTCGACGTCCTTGTCCGGAGCTACCGACTCCAGGAGCCGTTTAGTGTCCACGTGCTTCGGCAGCGGAAGCTGAATCAGGATGCCGTCGATGTCCTCGCGTGCGTTGAGTTGGTTCACCAGCGCGAGCATCTCGCCAGTCGTAATGCTCTCGGTTGGCGTCAGCAGCTCGCTGAAGATTCCAAGTTCGCCGCACGTCTTTACTTTGCTGCGGACGTAAATCTGTGATGCCGGCACCTCGCCGACAAGGATTACGGCCAGCCCGGGAGTGATTCCGCGCGCCGCCAGCGCCTGCACCTCGGCACTGACCTCGGCTTTGATCTGGCTAGCAATTGCAATGCCATCTAGAATTCTTGGGGATATCTCATCTCTTCCATGGTATCGCGCCCACTCGCTGCGCCCGCTCCTAATCGTTCCGCCCAATGCGCTGGCAATGTTCGCCCCAAAATTCGCTAGGATGGAGCCATGAGCGCTCAGACACTCACGGCCCAGGATCTGCGCTGGGTCGTCTGCCCCGTATGCCGTCACACGCTGCAGCTTGAAGCATTGGCGGTCCGGTGCCTGGGCTGCGGGCGGCGCTATTCCATCGTCGATGGCATTCCGGTCCTCATCGCTGATCGCGCCAATTAGTCCTTTGCGCCGTGAAACTTCCGCCGTCTTTGCGACGTAAATTCTTTAGCGGAACTATCTGTTGCTTTGGCGAATGTGTTTATTTTGCTACGGAGGTATGGCTCGGCGATCCCCCTCTTCGCATCCAATTTCTAGGGGGCGTGGAGAATGATGCAGGTTCCGGCAGGAGCAACGCAGATGACAAAGTCAAAGTTCACCCACGTCGAAAGATTTGCCGAGGCTGATCTGACAGGTCTGCGTGAAGATCTGATGAAGTCGGGCCTGGACTCGTGGCAGGCCGCCGACCTGATCAGCAGCTTCCTCGCCGCTCGCGGCTACGGCGTCTCAACCCAGGATGCCCGAAGCGCAGCCTTCCGAATGGAGTCCATCACCTGTTCTTTGCCGTGCCTGCAGGAGGAGTTGGAGAAGATCGCTCAGGTAATGTAGCCAGTCGTTGCGCTATTGCGACTATGATTCGCCAGGAATGAGGAGGCGGACAAAATGTAACCCGAGATCATAAAAAGATTGAACCTCAGTTGTGGAATCGTCGTTGATGCCGCCCTATTGGAGGGCTTCCATGTGCACCTTTTCCTGCCGCTGTCTTTCACTCCTTCTTCTGACCGCATCGCTTAGCGCTAACGCTCCGGCCGCCAACACAACCCCGTCATCAAAGAGCGCTCCAACCAGTAACACCCCCGCCCAGCCCCCTGCTCAAACCCCTGCCGCGACCGGCAACCTACGATCAGATCGTTCGGATCAGCTTCGTCCAGGGCGACGTTCGCGTCTTTCGCGGCAAGGACGCCGAACATGCCACCCGCGAGGAGTGGGGACAAGCCGTAGTCAACCTGCCGCTCGAGTCAGGCTTCAGTCTGGTCACCGGCACGGGCCGCGCCGAGATCGAGCTCGAAGATGCCTCGACCGTCTTCCTCGGCGAAAACTCCGTTCTCATCTTCGACGAACTCACTTCCACCGGCGGCGTTCCTCGGACGACGATGACGCTCGTCAGCGGCACTGCAACCCTGCACGTTCAACCCCAGTTCGCTGGAGAGCAGTTCAGCCTGCATACTCCTGCGGGCAACGTCTCCAACCACTACGGGGAACATATCTTTGTGCGCATCAACAGCTACCTGGACGCCATGACCATCGCCCCCCTGGGTGAGCAGGGTCTCCATCTAAACGGCGTCGCCGCGAGCTCTCTGGACGACATGATCATCAGCCCCCAGGGAGGGCTGGCTCCCAGTGGGAACGGCGGCGCTTCGAGCATGATCACCAAGGGACAGACCGTCACTTACTTTAAGGATCATTCTCGCCCCGCGAATGTCTCCCCGGACACGGGCACGTTTGCCGATTGGGATGACTGGACAGCAAAGCGCGTCGCCGCGGAGAGCGTTGCAAACGCTGCGGCAATGAAGGCCTCCGGGCTCACTGCGCCCATTCCGGGGCTGGCGGAGATGGATGGTCAGGGCACCTTCTTCGCCTGCGCTCCCTACGGCACCTGCTGGGAGCCCACTAACGGCTGGGGCGGCCACGACTCCAGCCAGCCTGCCACTCCAACCACTTCAACCACCGCCGCGAGTTCCTCCAGCGCCGCATCTGCTGCTGGCTGCGTATCAGGTCCAATCCGCCAGCCCCTCCGGCATCCTGAGGACCGAGGACGAGGACGACGCCTTTCCCTGCTCGCCGAACCGCATTCGCCGCCTTATCTCCAGAGATCCCGTGACCGGTCGCGACACCGTACTCGCCACCTACCCGGCAATCAGCCCTTACGGATACAACTGGGCGGTGTGCCATACCGGAACCTGGATCTACCGCAACCGCCGCTACGCCTGGGTGGCTGGAACCAAGAGGCATCATCACTGCCCGGTCCACTGGGTAAAATATGGGGGCACCAAGGCCTATGTGCCTGATTCATCCCCATGATGTCACTGGGTAAGCCACCGCTCAATCTGAAACACGGCGTCTTTGAGGTCACAGACAAGAAGGGCGACTGGGTTCAACGCGTCGCGTTCGACCCGAGCAAGTCCGCCAAGCCACTCATGTCCACCCCCAAGGAGTTTCGTGGTGAGTACTACCCAACGCTCGCACGCACCGAGACGCCGCATCTTGAGGCGCATCTGGTAAAGGACGCGTCACTCCCAGGCAAGGAAGGCACAAAGAGCGCCGGAACCGCGATCACCTTCGATCATCGCAACCAGAGCTTCGCGGTCGGTCGGGAGGTCATGGTGGGAAGCCGAAGCACCACGGTGACAGAGCACTTCGGCGGCTTTCAGACGGCGCATAACGGCGGCGGTTCTTGGGGCGGCAACTCTGGCGGCGGTTTCAGCCATGGCGGCTCGAATATGGGCGGCGGCGCCTCTCACTCCGGTTCATCCGGAGGAAGCGGTGGAGGCGGAGGCGGCTCTCACGCAAGCTCAGGCGGTGGGGGCGGAAGTGGCGGAGGGGGTGGAGGCGCGTCGTCTGGAGGTGGATCACATAAGTAGCGTGGTCTCTTACTCGAGATCTACCTACTGGTGCGCCTGAGGACGTAATCTCGTGTCAGCTGCGCAAATCTCATGCCGCCCCTTCTCCGCCTAACTCGGATCGCATCCGCGCTCACATTGCTGTGCTGTTTCTTCGCAGTATCCGCTCAGGAGCCGGACCATCACGCGGCAAATAGCGATCAACCGGAGAACACGATCCTTTCCTCCGGGATCGCCCGAATTGCCGGAGTGGACGCGGCATCCCACATTCAGTATGTGCGCCTGATCCTGCGGGGGACGCTTCGTACTCCTCCTCCCGCAGACGCGACCGCGCCTTCGTCATCGCCAATGCTGATCGCCCAATGCACCACTCGACCGAACGGCAAGTCATTCTTCGAACTCTTTGCGAACTTCGGCAGTGTCAGCGATCTCGCCTTCTACCCACCGTGGACCCCAGCGTCAAAGCAGGAACTCTTCCCGCCCCGTACGGACAAAGTCATCTTCACCATGGAGTTTCTCGGCTACACCCACGTCAAGCCGGTGCGGCGCCAGTGGGAGATTCCCTTGCAGACGCCAGATCAGTATCGCTACAACCCTCCCGGAGGCGGCTCCGAAAATCTTGAAGAGATCGCCTACTACCTCCGATACCTCGTCTCTTTGCCGACCCTGCGTCTCACCCTCGGTAATCGCTCCGCAGAGTTTCTCACCACACCTCTGCTCAATGAAGTCCGCAAAGAGCCGCTCTGTCGCGCCGCCGCTCTCTGACTTCGACGGCCGCCCACCGGTGCATAATCAATCATGCCGTCTCTCTGGTCTCCAACCGATTGGCCCCAGCGCCTCGCCGAGCTTCAGGCCCCGACGGGCGACCTCAAGGAAGCCCCGTTGCGCCGCGATGTTCGCTCGCTCGGCATGCTGCTTGGCGAGGTCCTTCGCGAGCAGGCCGGCGATTCGGTCTACGACGCGGTCGAAGCCCTTCGCCGCACTGCCATCGCCCGACGGGAGGCTGAAGCCCCGCAAAGCGGATCAGCCGATTCCGCTACTGCCACCGCAAATCTCGATCAGGCGCTCGCCCGCGTCCGCACCCTTGATCTCCCCGCTGCGTATCAGTTGACACGTGCGTTCGGCTTCTACTTCGAGCTCATCAACCTCGCCGAGACCAACCACCGTAAACGCCGCCGGCTCTCCCATCAGCTGAGCGAAAACGCCTCGCCCACCAGCGGTGTCCAGCGCGGTGACCTGCGCGGCACGCTTCGCCGCATGCGTGAGGCGGGAGTCACTGCCGAAGAGGCATCTGCTCTCCTTCGCCGCGTCTGCGTCTATCCGGTCTTCACGGCGCACCCCACGGAAGTCGCCCGCCGCAGCGTCATGTTCAAGCGCCGCCGTATCTCCGATCTGCTGGAGCAACTCGACCGCATCCCTGTGCCGGAACCTCAGCTGGAAGCGCTGGAGCGCGACGTGATCGCGGAGATTACCGCTCTCTGGCAGACCGACGACGTTCGCAGCGCGCGCCCCACCGTTCGCGACGAGATCCGCATGGCGCTCGACTACTACGAGTCCAGCCTCTTCGACACCCTCCCCGTCCTCTACGGCGAGGTGGCCTCTGCCCTCGCGGCTGAATATCCCGCGAAGAAAGATACCGAATCCGTTACAAATATCTGCGACCTCCCCGAACTAATCCGGTTCGGCTCCTGGATCGGCGGCGACCGCGACGGCAATCCGTTCGTCACACCGGAGGCCACACGCGAAGCCCTCGCAATGGCTCATGCTCTGCTCCTCACCCACTACCGCCGCCGCCTGCAAAATATATTTGAACAGCTCGCGAGTTCCACGCAACAGGTCCCGGTCTCCGCCGAGCTAACTGCTTTGCTGGATCGTTATCTCGCGCAGCTTCGTACCGCCGGACAGCACGCGCTTGAAGAGCGCTTCCCTCACGAATCCGTCCGCCTCCTCATCGCCTGCATCATGATGCGCCTGGGCGCGACCCCGCAGTCCGCCGTTCCCGTTCCCGCCAACCCAGCCCTCACACCCTACGCGCGTGCCGCCGATCTGCTCTCCGATCTCACCACTCTGCGCGACTCACTGGTCGAACACAGCGGCCACCGCCTCGCAGAGATGCTCATCGATCCGCTGCTGATGGAGGTTCGAACCTACGGGCTGCATCTGCAAACGCTGGACATCCGCCAGCACGCACGCGTCCACGCCGCAGCCATCGCAGAGATCTCCGCCTGGCATCCCGCAGACTCCACGCTGACGCTACCTCCAGCTCTGAGCGAGCAGACCGCCGAGGTGCTCGACACGTTCCGCACCATCGCGGAACTGAAGCAGACTTACGCCCCGGAATCCATCCGCCAGTACGTCATCAGCGGAGCAACGAGCGCTGAAGATGTGCTCCACGTCCTCTGGCTCGCGCGTCTCGGTGGAGTGCGGGTCGAGTCCAGCGGCGATGACCCCGGCCTTCAACCCGTTCCTCTCTTCGAGTCCATCGAGGATCTTCAGAACGCGCCAGCCATCATGCGCGAGCTCTGGACGAGCGAGGCCTACCGGCCGCTGCTCAAATCCTGGAACCATCAGCAGGAGGTGATGCTCGGCTACTCCGATTCCAACAAAGACGGCGGTATGATCACGAGCACGTGGGAGATATGGAAGGCCCATCGCGCGCTGCACGAAGTTGCTCGCGAGTGCAGGGGTGACGCTGCGTCTCTTTCACGGGCGCGGCGGCACGGTGGGGCGCGGCGGAGGACCCACGCATCGCGCCATCTTCGCGCAACCGGTAGACAGCTTCACCGGCGAGCTGCGTATCACCGAACAGGGCGAGGTGCTGAACTGGAAATACTCCGACGTCATTCTCGCCGAACGCAATCTCGAGCTGATGATCGCCGCAAGCCTCGACGCGCTCGCCCGCCCCGATGCGACGCTGCAACACGATGTGGCGCCGCAGCACGATTCAAAGACGCCGCACCTCACCGGCGAGATTCTTCCCGAATGGGAAGCCACGCTCGACCAGCTCTCCGCGACCTCGTACGCCTTCTACCGCAAACACATCGTCGACAACCCCGACACCTTCACCTACTTCGAGCAGGCCACACCCGTAGCTGAACTCGAACACGCGCGCCTCGGCTCGCGCCCCGCGAAACGCAGCGGCAAAAAATCCATGGCTGATCTCCGCGCCATCCCCTGGGTCTTCGGCTGGATGCAGTCTCGGCAACTCGTCCCCGCGTACTTCGGCGTCGGCCACGCGCTCAACGACTTTGTGCAGAAGAATTCAGACGGCCTGCAGCAACTGCAGACCATGGCGCGCGACTTCCCGCTCTTTCTCGACATCATCCGCAACGTCGAGATGGCTCTCGCCAAAGCCGACTTCGGCATCGCCCGCCTGTATGCCTCACTCGTCGACGACGAGGCGCTCCGCAATCGTGTCTTCACCACTCTTGAAGCCGAATTCAATCTCACGCACAGGATGATTCTCGAGATCACGAAGCAGAAGTCTCTGCTCCAGACCAACCCGGTCCTCAATCACTCCATCCGTCTGCGTAATCCTTACGTCGACCCGATGTCGCTGATCCAGGTCGAACTGATTCGCCGCAAGCGCGCTGCAGCCGCTAACGGCGAACCCGACTCACCTGAACTCAACCGCGCCATCTCCGCCACGATCAACGGCATCAGCGCCGGCCTCCGCAATACCGGTTGATGACTTCTAGGATGCGCCACATCCTCAGCCTCTCTGGTACGCTCAATGCAATTCCCTTGAAACGAAGGACGAACCGTATGCGCCTGCTTGCCGTCGCCACGCTCCTTACTGTTACCGCTCTCCCGGCGCTCGCCCAGCCGCCGCGCCAACCAGCTCACGCCTGAGGAGACCAAAGCGCTCATCGAAAAGCGCGAGTCCATTGAGAAGCAGCTTGAAGATGTCGCCATCATCGATCGCAAGGTGATGGTGCCGATGAAAGACGGCGCGCGCATGGCAGCCGACATCTACCGGCCCAAAGACACGAGCAAGAAATATCCCATCATCTTCAGCCGCACGCCCTACAACTTCAACTTCTGGGACGTAAAGCTCGGCACCTATCGTGACATGTCCACTGAACTCGACGCCGTCAAACGTGGCTACGTCATGATCGAGATGAACGAGCGAGGTCACTTCTTCTCCGAAGGCAACTACGACATCCTCGGCGCGCCACTCTCCGACGCCGACGATGAGTTCAACTGGATGTCCGCGCAGCCGTGGTCCGACGGTAAAGTCGGCCTGATCGGCTGCTCCTCGACCGCAGAGTGGCAGCTTGCGGCGGCATCGCTGGGCAACAAGGCGCTGACGACAATCATCCCGCAGAGCTTCGGCGCCGGAGTCGGCAAAGTCGGCCCCTACAACGAGCAGGGCAACTGGTACCGCGGCGGCGCCGTGCAGATGCTCTTCATCGCGTGGATCTACGGCGAGCAAAATCAAGTGCGCCCGATGTTCCCACCCAACACCTCGCAGGCCGATCTCATCAAGACCTCGAAGATGTTCGACCTCGCCGCGCAGATGCCGCCCGTTGACTGGGCCACAGCGCTCGCACATCTTCCGGAGAAGGACATTATCGCTGCCGTCGACGGACCTAAAGGGATCTTCGCCGACAAGATGCCAGTCCCAACCGGCGGCGCGATGATCGAGCGCACGCCCAACGACCCGGCGTGGCGCAAGGGCGGCCTCTGGCAGTCCGACACGATGCCGATCAACGTCCCCGCCTTCTGGTTCATGACGTGGTACGACGTCTCCACCGGACCCAATCTCGCCGCATACAACTTCGTTCGCAGCACCGCAAAGGGCGAAGCAGCGAATGAGCAGTATGCCGTCATCGCACCAACGCTGCACTGTGGCTACAAACGAGCCAAGGAAGACACCATCGTCGGCGAACGCAGCATGGGCGACGCACGCCTCGACTACGACGCACTGACCTACGGCTGGTTCGATCACTTCCTCAAGGGCGAAGACAACGGCTTTCTGCAGAAGACGCCGAAGGTCCAGTACTTCACCATGGGAATCAACAAGTGGCAGCACTCCGAGACCTGGCCGCCGGAGGGTGCGAAACCCGTCACGCTGCAGCTCACAAGCGGTGGCCACGCAAACACTCTCCACGGCGACGGCCAGTTGCTGCCAGCCCCCGGAAAAGCTCCATCCGAACTCATCAGCTTCACCTCCGGCGAAACTCCCACCGGTACGCCCACCCAGATGCAGCTCGCCAAGGTCGATTCTCCCGACACGTTCGTCTACGATCCGCTCCATCCCATCCCCAGCTACGGCGGCAACGTCTGCTGCACCGGCAACGCCATCCCCGGCAACGGCGGCGCGCTCGATCAGCGCAAGATGGAAGAACGCTCGGACATCCTCGTCTACACCACGCAGCCGCTAAAGGAAGGCATCGAGGTCAGCGGTCCCATGGAGGTCACGCTCTACGTCTCCTCCGACGTAAAGGACACCGACGTCACCGCGAAGATTCTCGACGTCTACCCCGACGGCACCGCCTACAACCTCGACGAGACCATTCAGCGGCTGCGCTACCGCGACGGCTATGAGAAACCTGTCTGGATGGAGTCCGGCAAGGTCTACAAGGTAGTGCTGTCGCCAATGAATACCAGTAACTATTTCGCAGCAGGGCATAGCATCCGCATCGAGATCACAGGCTCGAACTTCCCGCGCTTCGACCGCAACATGAACACCGGCGGCAATAACTACGACGAAACCACAGGCCCCACCGCACACACCGCCATCCATCACTCACCGCAGTACCCGAGTACGATCACCCTTTCGGTAGTGAAGCACTGATTCGGCAGGCAATGGAAGAGGTCAACGATCGAATGAATTCGAACAACAGCTGGTTTGGTCGAGCGCGGCTGCTGTTAGGCGCGGCTGCCTTGGCAACGACATTCGCTTCGGCGCCTGCGCAGCAGATTGCATTCACATGGGACGACCTGCCGGCCCATAGTGCATTGCCGCCCGGCGAGACCAGAGTCGAGATTGGCAGAAAGCTCATCGCGGCGATGAAGGACGCGCACATGCCTCCGGTATACGGCTTTGTCAACGGTATCTTTACCGAACAAGAGCCGCTCTCCACACCGATGTTGAAGGAGTGGCACGACGCCGGATTGCCGCTTGGGCAACCACACATGGTCGCACATGAACCTCAACACGCATTCGCTCGCCGAATGGGAGGCAGACACTCTAAAAAATGAGGCGCTGTTGAAGTCGTACATGGGTAACGAAGACTGGCACTGGCTTCGCTACCCGAACCTGGCCGAGGGCGACACGCCGCAGAAGCGCGAAGACGCGCGGAGATTCCTCGCGGAACATGGATACAAAATCGCAGCTGTCACTATGAGCTTCGGCGATTACTTGTACAACGGTCCGTACGCACGATGCGTTGCGAAGAAAGATGCAGCCTTCATCGCGCAGTTGGAGGAAAGCTATCTCGCGGCAGCCGCCGCCACTATCGACTACACCCGTGCGATGTCGAAGGCGCTCTACGGCCGCGATATTCCTTATGTGCTGCTGATGCATGTGGGTGCGCTGGATGCGCGCATGCTGCCTCGCTTGTTGACGCTCTATCGCGACAAGGGATTCAGTTTCGTCAGCCTGCAGGACGCGGAGAAAGATCCCTTCTACAGGAACGATCTGGATCTATCGCTGCCACCAGTACCCGACTCCCTCGAGGAGGCGATGCGCGCGCGCAATCTTCCACTGCCCAGGCGGCCCACGCCGACCATAGACCTGAACGCCAGTTTGCCAATAGCCAACATCGTTATGCGAGGGTTTAGAACCCCTGATCCGGACGGAACGCCGTCACCTTGTTGTTCACAAACGTCACTGCCATAGGCTTGCCCATGTTGGCGAACACAACCATGCGGTTTCCATAATCCTTACTCGTGCTCTGGCTCACCTGCCCGAGCGACAACTCCACCTGACGCTCATTCATTCCAAGTATGACCTGATGCGTGTCGACGGCCTTCCATATGTCCGGTCCCCAGTGCTTGTACAGCTCGTGCGGATCGTCATAGAAAAAGATCTCGTCCGTATAAAAAGTGTAGTCGGATCCTTGCCGATACCCCACCGGCATCGCATACTCCTTCGCATCGCCGGGCTTGGTGAACACCAGCAGCACCTGTTTGTCGCCGCCAGGTATCCGAAACGTTGCGTTCTTCGGAGCCACCTGCTCCACCGCATCCTTAATCACAATCGGCTCCGCGCCCAACAGCGTCCCCGCACTCTTACCGTACTGAGCCGCATGCCCAACGTAGGGATAAAACTCCAACTGGCCACCGGCTGACACCCATACCGTGCTGCCGACCAGCTCCTTGACCTCCTTCAAGTTTTCCGGCCGCTTCTTTTTGAGGAACACGAGATCATCGTCTGCGATGACCTCTCGCTCAGGTGCCTTTACAGCCACCGGAGCATTGCGTTCGTGATGCAGATACGCAAGCTCCCCGCCCACCGCCAGAAACAACACCGCCGTTCCCCCAATCGCCGCCTTTACCCCGTTGTTCATTGCAATCCTTTCGCCTGCCTGTCGTTCATCCCTGCCAATCTAATTCACCGGCTCCGCAATACTCAACTCTCGCTCCGACGCCATCAGAGCCTCCGCAGTAAGAGCATCGGCACGCCGCAGCTGAGGAAACAGCCCTGCGGCCGAAGCAGTCACCACCATCGACGCAATTCCCCCGATGACCACCGCCTTGATTGCACCCCACCACTGCGCCGTTACACCGCTCTCAAACTCGCCAAACTCATTCGAAGCTCCGATGAAAAGCCAGTTCACCGCGCTCACCCGGCCGCGCATCTCCGGCGGCGTCGCCAACTGCAACAGGCTCGAGCGGACTACCACGCTCACCATATCGCTTGCACCCACGATCACCAGCGCAGCCGCACTCAGCCAGATACTCTTCGATAACCCGAATACCACCGTCGCCGCGCCGAATATCCCCACACACACCAGCATCGTCACGCCGGCCTTGCGCTTGATCGGCTTCACCACCATCGTCAGCGACACCACCAGCGCTCCCACCGAAGGCATCGCGCGCAGCAACCCCAGCCCTCGCGGCCCTGCGTGCAGAATATCCGTCGCGAAGATCGGCAGCAGCGCCGTTGCGCCGCCCAGCAGCACCGCGAACAGGTCCAGCGAGATCGACCCCAGCAGGAGCTTTGTCCGCCAAACATACTCCAGGCCGGCCAGCATCGTCCTCATGTTGAAGGCCTTCTTGTCAGTCATCACCATCTTTGCGCGAATCATGCTGACCAGCACGATGAATCCGACCAGCATCACCAGCGTGAATCCATATACCACCGGCGCGCCATTCCAGGCCACCGCAAAGCCGGCCAGCGGCAATGTGAACAGAATTCCTCCCACTGCCGGCCCCGACATGTTCGCAATCTGGTACACCGTCGCGCCCCACGTCACCGCATTGACAAAGTGTTCCTTCGGCACGAGGCTGGGAAGCATTGCGCTTGCCGCCGGCCCGCTGAACGCCCTGCCCAAACCGATCCCCACCAGAACCGCGTAGATCGGCCAGATCCGTCCGCCCCGAAGCGCCGTCGCACTCAGCGACAACCACAACAACGTCGCCGTGCAACAAGCCTGCAAGGTATAGCAGAGCAGGATGATCCTTCTCCGGTCGTACCGGTCCGCCGCGTGACCCGCTGCCAGCATGACAAAGATTCCCGGCAGAAATAATGCTAGCCCTGTGTAACCCAGATCGAGTGCAGAGTGTGTGATCGCATACACCTGCCACGCCACCGCGACCGATTGCGCCTCTGCCCCCAGGATCACCATCAACCGCGCTGCCTGATACAGACGAAAGTCCCGCGACTTGAACGCGGACCGGTAGCCGTCCTTCACCGCCAGCTCCACCCGTTCCGAACCATCGGCCATTCCCTATGGTTTCACACTTCCGCGCGGCTGGCCTCTCACGCCGCTATCCTCGCCCGCTCGGGCACCCGGTTGTGGGACGCTGACTGCGACATCCACAACGACATCCTCGCCCGCAGCAGCCGCTTTAACCGATCCAGCGGAATCTCAATCAACACCGATACGACCAGAACCACCACTAGCACGGCGATCTTCTGCGCTGAACTTGCACGGTCATACGGGACAAAGGCCGCGATCAGCATCAGCAATGGAATATGAAACAGGTACAACGAAAAGGTCCCGTCCGCGACCAGGCGAACGGTCCTTTTGCCTTTGTAGTCGTTCCGCAGCTTCGCTCGATCCGCCAGCAGAAGCAGCCACAACATCATCAACCCCGCTGGAACTCCGATGACATACGCATGAAAGCTGGCGCGCTGAAGAAGATGCAGGTGATGTCCTCTGGTCCAGGCGAGAATCCTGACAACGCCAATCTTTTCCGCCACCACGGTCGCTCCAGACATGACTTCGCGCGCAGTTTGCTCCAGCACCATCATGAGCAGCCCCGCCAATGCGAGTGCGCCAGTCACATAACCCATCGACTCTCGCCGCAGACAAAGCCTCTGATAAACGTCGTGAATTACGCAGCCAAACAGCCACAGCGGCAGAAGGAACAATATCGGCGGCCCGACCAACACCGCCAGCGCTGCCAGGGTAGCCCACCTCGCCCAGCCTCTGGCGAAGAGGGCCACGCCATAGAAGCAGTAGTAAGCGCACTCGTAACAGAGCGACCAGAAAACCTGATTGAAGCTGACCGGAAGGTCCAGCCCCCATATCGACCCCGTAAACGTAAGGTTCCCGAGCACCTGCCTGCCAATCGTCTTCAGATCGAACTCAACTGGTCCGCCAAGCCGCGTCGAAGGCACCAGATGCAGCAGCCCCGCCACAGCGCACGTGAACAAGATAGCCGGCAGTGTCGCCGAATAAATTCGCGAGAAGCGATCGACCGCATACTCCCTGACGGTCACCGGCCGCACTGTTGTAATCAGACGAATCACGAAGCCGGAAAGGACAAAGAACACCGCGACGGCATTCACCGAAAGATCCAGCCTGTACGGCCAGCGCGTTGAAAAGGGAGCGTCCGAGAGATGGCCGACGACAACTGCAATCGCAGCCCCTAACCGAATAGCGTGCAGCACCAAAGAACCGGCCGGGGTCAACGGTTGCGGAACAACTTTAACTACCCGATTTACTCTTCGTTTCAACGCGTCGTCCTGCTCAGCTGACGGAAATAGCGAGCAACGAGACGCCTACGGAAAACGATCCACCGCTTCAGCAACTACTCTGCACTGCCCGCCGTAGGTCCAGCTTATGTTGAACCTCGTCTCGAGTCCACAACCAATTCGCTTCAGACGATCCTGCCGCATCCTTCAGCAATCTTCTGCATTCGGATGAAACTGATGACCGCCGGAGTCGAACCCCTAACGGCCCAGATAGATCTTGTATTGCGACTCCACCACACCAGTATTCCGCGCCAGCATCAACTTCGACTGGTTGTACTCATACAGCGTCTCGATCAGACGGCTCTGCGCCTGCGCCAGTGTGGCCTGCGCTTGTACGACGGGGAGATTGTCATCAACGCCAGCCGTAAATCTGTCGCTGGCATCCTGCACCTCCGCGGTCGCAAGATCGACGTTGCTCCGCGCCACCTTCACCAGTTCATTCGACGACTCCACATCCAGCATCGCCGACCGTATCTGCCACTCGATCGACACTCGCAGCGACTCGATCTGTTGCCTCAGCGCGATCACCTGCGACGCCGCAACCTCACCCTCTCCGCGTAGCTGCCCCTCTTCAAACACCGGCACGCTCACCTTCCCGGTCGCAGAGAACACTCCGTGATAAAACGTGCCGATCTGCCCCAACACGCCGTAGTAACCGTCGAACGCAACGGTCGGCAGCCGCTCTGCCTTCACTGCCTTTCGCGCCTGCGTCGCTGTCTCGAGCTGCGCCTGCAGACCGAGGAGGTCCTTGCGCTTCTGAAACGCGAGCCGCATCGCGTCCGGTAGCTTCAGCTCAGCAAACTCCGCATAGGGAGCCGTATCGGTCAGCGTGATCTCCTGGTCCGCAGGCAGCCCGATCAGCCGGTTCAGCGCAATCTTGTCCTTCGCAAAAGAATTCTCCGCGCTAATCACAGCCTGCTGCTGCGTCTGTAACTGCACACGCGCGCGCAGCATGTCGAGATTCGTCCCCACCCCGGCATCATGCGAATCCTTCGCCTGCTGATAGGCCACTTCATCGGCCTTCTCCAACGCCTGCGCATTTTGAATCTGCGCCTGATCCGCCAGCGCCAACAAATACTGCGTTCCTACCGCCAGCGTCACACCGCCGAGTAGATTCAACCTCGAAAGGTCTGCCCCCGTCTGCGCCTTCTGGGCCGACCGGTACAGGTAATACGCGGGCACATTGAACAACTGTTGGTTTAAGCTGATCTGCGCTTCCGCCGTATTCACCTTCACGATCGTGGGGAACGACGCCGGATTGAGACCAAATTCTGCCAGCGACGAACCATTGAAACCCAGCGCCGCGAGATTGATCTGCTGCGCCTCCAAAGCACCTTTAGCCGTGAGGCTCGGCAGCAGGCTGTTCTCGACCGTCAGTAGCTCGCCGTGCACCATCCGCTCGTTCTGGATCACCAGCAGCATCTGAATATTTTGTTTCTCTCCGCGAGAGATCGCCTCGTCCAGGCTCAGCGACATCGCTCCCGGAACAGCCCGCTCCACCACCACGTTTCCGGGAAGCTTCACTCCATTCGGAACCGGCGCCTGCGGCAGATCCGCAACCTGCGTCTGAGCGCCAGCCGCGGCGGCGCTCAGGCCTAGCGCCAGAGACCAAAAAAATGCCCGCTCCACCACCTTCGCTCTGGTGAATAATCCCAACAATTCGTTCATGCTCTCCTATTAGAGTGCCACACCCCCGTTTTGATGCAGAAACTGTGCCGAAAAGCCTTTTGACCCTATGACATGCCCCTTCGGCAGTTCCCTCAGATAAAATACAAAAGATAACCCTATGCGTCTTACATCAATGAACCGTTTCGTCCTAGCCGCCCTGCTCCTTGCCATCCCCGCCAGCATTCCAGCCATCGCGCAGACGACAGGCTACCGCGACACCTCCATGCTCCGCGCCCCTGCCGGCGTTCCCGTCGCGATCTACGAGTTCGAAGACCTCGAATGCCCGGCCTGCGCACACGCCTTCCCGATCGTCCACGCGGCCGTCGATAAATACAAAATTCCGCTCATCCGCAAGGACTTCCCCCTCAAGATGCACATCTGGAGCTTTGACGCCGCTGTCATCGCCCGTTACATCCAGGACAAGATCTCGCCCCAGGCCGCCGAAGAATATCGCCGCACCGTCTTCGCCAACCAGCAATCCATCGCCTCGAAGGAAGATCTCAATGCCTTCACGCAGAAATATTTTCAGTCCCACGGGCGCGTGATGCCTTTCGTCATCGACCCCAACGGCCTCTTCGCCGCCGAGGTACGCGCCGATCAGACCCTCGGTGAACGCATCAATCTTCACCAGACGCCGAGTATCTTCATCGTCACGCAGAAGGGCTACGCCGAGGTCACCGACGTCACGCAGCTCTACGCGATGCTCGACACCGCCATCGCCGACAACCCCGGCCCGAAGGCCGCTGCCAAACCAAAAACCACCGCTCGCAATTAGCAGGTGACGACACAAACCAAAAGGCCCGGGCATCAGCTCGGGCCTTCTCCTTGCGATGAAGCGCTGGTTCTACTTCGTTCCCGTCTCCGTCCACAGGAACGCCATCTCATCCGCGTAGTCCTGCACCAACTGCGTCTGTGAAATACCGGCGCTGTGCCCGCCCTTCACACTGTAATGCAGCAGAATCGGCCGCCCGCTCGAAGAAGCAGACTGCATCAACGGCGTCATTTTCCGCGCATTCATCGGATCGACGCGCGTATCCCCATCGCCCGTAAAGAAGAAGATCGCCGGATACTTTGTCCCCGCCTTCACATTCTGATACGGCGAATACTTCAGAATGTAGGGATAGTCCTTCGCATTCTCCGCCGACCCATACTCCGTCGTCCACGTCCGTCCCATCTCGAACATCTGATACCGCAGCATATCCAGCAGCGGATAACCGCACCAGATCGCGCCAAACAGATCCGGCCGCTGCGTCATCGAAGCGCCCATCAACAGGCCGCCATTGGACCGGCCGCGAATCGCGAAACGCGCCGGTGTCGTGTACTTATTTGCGATCAGATACTCCGCCGCCGCAAACCAGTCGTCGAAGACATTCTGTTTCTTCTCGAACATTGCCGCCTTGTGCCACGCCTCGCCGTACTCGTTGCCTCCGCGCACATTTGGCAGGGCAAACCATCCGCCCTGCTGCATCCACCACGCGTACTCGGGATTCCACACCGGCGTCTCGCTCAGCGCAAACCCGCCATAGCCCGTCATCAGCAGGCGTTCGCTTCCGTCGCGCTTCAGCCCTTTCTTGCCCGCGATGAACATCGGAACCTTCGTCCCGTCCTTCGACGTGTAGAAGACCTGCTTCACCTCATACTGGGTCGAATCGAACGGCACCTTCTGCGTGTTGAACACCTCCGACCGCCCCGTCTTCGTGTCATAGTGGAAGATCGTCGGCGGCGTAATGATCGACTGAAAGGTGTAGAAACCGTCCGTGTCCATGGCACGCCCGGACAACGTGGAACCCGCGCCAATCCCGGGAAACGCAATATGCCCCTCCGCCTTGCCCTCCAGCGAGTAGATCGTCACCTCCGACTTAACGTCCTTCATCCGCAGCGCATACATCTTGCCGCCGACAACATTCACCGCCTCCAGCACATCCTTCCCTTCAGGGACAATCACCGGCCACTCATCCGGCGTCTTGCCCTGCACCACCTTCAGCACGCGCCCATTCGGAGCCTTATAGTCCGTCCGGACAAAAAACGTGTCATCCACATTGAACTCGCCAAACCGGTTGTCGATCCCATACACCAGCGGCACAATCGGCGAATCCTTCACGCGCAGGTCCTTGATCAAAATATCCTCGCGCGTAGCCGGCACTCCTCTGCCAATTCGAAACACAAGATAATGTCCATTCGCCGTCGCGCGCACACTGACGCCATCGATCTCACCCAGCTTCTCGCCGCGATACTCCTTGCCCAGGATCATCGGATCGCTCTCAAGCGGCGTGCCGAACTTGTGATAAAAGACGCGGTTCCCCTCGTGGGGAAACAGCTTCGAGTAGTACGCCCCAGCCTTATCCGGACTGATGTCCACGCCAGAGTACCGCGCTCGCGGCATCACATCGCCGGTGTCCTTCCGCGTAGCGATATCCAGGAAGTGCACCTCCACCTCATCCGCGCCTCCCACACGCACGCCATACGCCATCATCGAACCATCCTCGGTCAGGTTCATCGTATTCACGGACGTGTTCTGGTCCGCGCTCAACTTGCTCGCGTCGATCAGCTTCTCGTCCGCCCCATGCAGTCCCACCCGCATGTAGATCGAAGCCTGATTCTCATCCGCCAACCGCTTCGCGAAGAAATACCGCTCTCCGCGCTTCGTCGGCGTGCTGATGAAGTCCACCCTCAGCAGCTTCGTCATCTCATCGACGACCGTTGGCAGCATCTTCACCTGCGCGAAGTACTGCGCCGTATAGGCGTTCTGCGCCGCAATGTAAGCCCGCGTCTCCGGACTCTTCGCATCCTCCAGCCACCGGTACGGATCAGTGATCTTCGTCGGCAGTCCCGGGTCCGCGCTCTTGTACTCATCCACCACAGGCTCGGTCTTCACCACCGGCGGATTCGGCAGCGAAATCCCATCCCTGCCCTGAATCTGCGCCGCACCCTGCACCCCCGCTGCCGTCGCACCAAACAACACGACTGCCGTCACAAAAAAAACACTGCGCATCGCTTCTCCCGTGTAGATCAATTGTCCTGATATCTCAAGACTACCGAAGAATGCCGCAGGCACACGGAAATTTTCTCTCGTCTCATTGAACCTGCTCACTGAACTTGAAAGATCAGAAAGTAGTCTTCCTTATCTGCCTTGGTAAAGTCATACGTCCCCACCAGCTTGTACCCCGCCTCGCCCATCTCCTTCACCACCACATCGCGGTTCAACCCATGGTCCGCCCCGCTTCCATTGCGGTCGATGATCCCCACCTTCGCCCCCGTCCGCAGCGCAGGCTTCAACGCCTTCATGAAGGCCACCGGATGCGCGATCTCGTGATACACCTTCAGCAGCAACACCGCATCGACACTCCCCGCCCGCAGCCTCGGGTCATCCTGCCCACCCAGCACCGTCCGCACATTCGGCAGGTTCTCCTTCTCCACTCTCTTGCCGATGTATTCAATGGCCAGCGGATTGATATCCTCCGCGATCACAGCGCCGGTCGCCCCAACCCTGCGCGCCGCCCGCACCGTAAACCACCCCGAACCCGCGCCAATATCCGCGACATTCTTCCCCGCCGTGATCCCGAGCAGGTCCATCACCCGATCGATCTGCAGCTTCTTGTCCCTGTCCGGATACTCAAAGATCGAAAGATCGCCCGAATAAGGCGTACTCGTAGGCCGCTGCGCCGTCTCCTTCTGAGCCGGGGCGGCCGTCTGCGCACCAGCCAGACCAGCCGTCATCAACAACGCAAGAACCACACCCCACACCTGCACGCGCTTCAACAAAAAATCCATCATGCCCTCACCATCAGCCATCACGCAGACGATTGGCAAGGGCCCCGTTCATTTCGTTACAGCGCGCACGCAGCCATCCATGACCAATGAAAAAGGGAGCCGCTGTTCCGGCTCCCTTCTCTCCCCAAAACCAACTGCCCAACTTACCGCAATCCGCCACCCGCTTTGACGAGTTCGCCCGTGAGCCAGTTCGAATCGTCCGACGCCAGAAACACCGCAATCGTCGCGATATCCTTTGGCTGTCCGATACGGCCAAGCGGAGTCTGCGCCACAGCGTTCTTCTCGAAGTCGCTTCCGATAAAGCCCGCCGCATGCACGCCTTCAGTCTCCACCATGCCAGGGTTGATCGAGTTCACCCGGATATTCTTCGGCCCAAGCTCCTTCGCGAGGACGTGAGTGATCGCATCAACCGCGCCTTTGGTCGCCGTATAAACGCTCGAACCAGGAGGTGTCAGAGAAGAAACCACCGACCCGATATTGATGATGCTTCCACCCTCCGGACCAAAGTATTTCAGCGCTTCCTTCGAGGCCAGAAGCAGCCCAAGCACATTCAGATTGAAGATCCTGTGGTAGTCTTCGGCAGTCACCTGCTCGAGCGGTGTAAAGGCGTACACGCCAGCGTTGTTCACCAGCGTATCCAGCCGTCCGAAGGTCTTCTTCACCTCGGCAAAGACCTTGCCGATATCTTCCGTCTTCGAAAAATCACCCTGCACCGCGACAGCCTTGCCGCCCTTGGCCTTGATCTCGGCAACGACCTTGTCCGCGCCCTCTTTACTCGTCGCATAGTTCACAACAACCGACGCACCATCGGCTGCCAGAGCCTTTGCAATGCCCGCGCCAATACCCTTCGACGCTCCCGTTACCAACGCCACCTTATTCGCAAGCTTTCCCATCGTCGTTCACCTCAATCCGTATGTCTTATCGTTTTATATTTCGATAAGCATCTAATTGATGTGAGCCAGCGCAGGAAAGATTCGAATGATTTTCTTGTGTCGTTTCAGGTGGGCTACGCTAAATCTTCGCCAGCTGTTCCGAATACGCCTGCAGCACATCCCGCCGCAGGGTATAGCTCGCGAACTTCCCTTCGCGCGTCACCCGCACCAGCCCCGCGGTCTCCAACTCCTTCATATGGTGCGACAACGTCGCCGCACTCACCTCGTGGCATTCCTTGATGGCTGCGCACGGCGAAGGTTCATCGCAACCTCCGATCTGCCGCAACAACTCCAGTCGCCGCGGATCGGCCAGCGCCTTCGCAATCAAATGAATCTGCTCCTCCGTCAACTTCACCGGCTCGGCCCCCACACGCTTCACGGCACACTCCTAGCGAATCTGAACCAGCTCCGCGCCCGCACCATGTCCCGAAGCGCCCGGCGTCACCGACGAAGTCTGCGGCGCCCTCCAGTGATCGATGTAGCTCACCTGGTGCACGCAACTGATCGTGCAGCTCGGCGAGCAACTCTTCTCCGTCAGGAACTCCCGCTTCACATCCGCAGTCTGATAACCCGACAACGGCACGCCCGGATAACCGCGCTGCTGGCTGCAGTAGTGCACCAGCCCGTTCTCGCAGATATACAGATACCGTCCACCGGCACGGCAACGCCAGTCATTCGTCTTCCCATTGGCGATCGCTTCCTGGAAGTGATTGAACCGCGAGTAGCTCCGCCGCGTCAGATTCCTCACCTTGTCCCAGACACTGCGCTCCGCCGCACCCAACGGCTTCAACTGCCCGCTGCCATCATGAATAATCCCGATCGTCGAACTGAACCCCAGCGCCAGCGCCCGCTCACTCACCGTCAGCGCGTCGTTCGGATTCGCAATCCCGCCGCCAACCACAGAGTTGATGTTCACATGAAAGTCCGCATGCTCGGCCAGCATCTGCAGCTTCTTGTCCAGCACCTTCAGGCTCTTCTTCGAGACCTCATCCGGCATCACGTTATCGATCGAGATCTGCATGTGGTCGAGCCCAGCCTTATTCAGCCGCTGAATTCGATCCGGCATCAGCAGATAGCCGTTCGTAATCATCCCGGCGATCGCGCCCGTCCTGCGGATCCGCGCAATGATCTGGTCCAGCTCCGGATGCAGCAACGGCTCGCCGCCCGAGATCGTAATCACCGACGTCCCCAGCCGCCCCAGATCATCGATCCGGCGCAGCATCTCATCCACCGGCACCGGATCGGAGACATCGTCATACTCATTGCAATAGGTACAGGCCAGATTGCACCGCCGCATCGGCACAATATGCGCCATATACGGGTGCCCGGTCGACATCACCGCCGACCCGATCGAACCCAGCTCACGCAGCTTTCGCGTCACTGCCTTCAGGCGGCGCTTGGCAGGCATCGGACGGCTGCCATTCGCTAAGGCAGTTGTAGAAGCAGAAGACATATCACTTCTAAGTATATCGAACCGGTGCGATCGAACCTATCTACTTGCCCACCACCAGGATCGAGAACGAGTCCGGCACCATCTGCCCTCGCGCCGGACGTCCTCCCGGAGGCGTCGGAGGAGCCGGCGTAAACTCCGCCGTAATCAGATAGAGCTTGCCCGTCTTCGTGTCCAGCGTTAAGGTCTTCGCGCGCGGCAGCGTTTGCAGCGTCTGTTCAACGACGAAGCTCGTCGGGCTATTCTCCTTCACAATCGTCAGCGTTCCATCACCATTCGAGCTGAACGCCTCCATCGTCTTCGGGTTGAACACCGCGCCATCCGTTCCCCCGCCGATCGGCAGCGTCTCAAGAATCTTCCCGTCGCCTGCATTCAGAATCACCATCGTCTGCGGACTCCGGCAGGAAGCGAACAGAATGTTGTTCTTTACATCCATCGCCAACCCCGCACAGGTCCCGCCCTTGCCCTGCAGATCGTACGTCCCTGTCACCTTCAACGTCTTCGCATCCACCACCGCGATGCTGCCCTTGTCTTCAAGATCGACATACAGATGACCTTTGCCATCCGAGACCGCCTGCTCCGGCGCGCCGCCCAGATCAATCGTTCCCACAACCGAGCCATCCTTTGCATCGATCACCGTAACGTTCGGCGCGCTATGACTGAAGATGTAAACCCGGCCGTTCGATGAATCCCCAAGAATTCCGTCAGGCCCGCCCTGCACATCAATCGTCTTGATCGTTGCCAGCGTCTTCGCATCCCACATCACCACGGGCTTGCTGCTGCCGAATCCATGGTGCGACTTCTCATCGACCGCCGCTCCATGCGCACTCGCGTTCGCAATCGCTCCCGCCGGCTTCAGAGTATCCAGATCGAACACCGTGATCTGCCCCGCAGGCCCAAGCCGCGGAATATACAGCCTGCGCGCTGCACTATCGGCATAAACGTAATCGAATCCACCCTCGCCGCCAACCTTCTCAGTCTGTAGAACCTTATAGGGCCCAGCCTGTTGTGCCACACTCGAGAACGGCATCATCGCCAGCACAGCAGTCAGCATCAGGGAAACTCGTCGCATGAAATATCTCCTCGGATGAAAGTGAATCACATTCCGACTGAGTCGTCACTCCGAATCCAAACGCACGGATATTCATCGAACTGCAACACGATCGGCTTCACGGCTGCGGGTAGCCATGAATGACGCAAGCGTCAAGTCCGATGTATCCCAATCAAGGTTGTATTCGAAGGGAGCGATCTCGCGGGAATCAATCGCAACAACACATGCAGCTCAAAGACGGAAGGACTATAGCTTCGCCAGTAGCTGCCGCGTCTGCTGCTGCGTTCCTTCGAATAACTGTGGCAGCCCCAAATCGAACCACAGGCTCGACCGCTTCTTTCCGTCCGGCGTCAGCGTCAGGGTCTGCTCGTGCTTATCCCGGATCACCACCACCGGGACCGGCTTTCCCCTGTTGTCATGCACCGTCTTGGTCCAGTCCGCCCCGTTCGACACCGGAACCGAATTGACCTTCACCACAACGTCTCCGGCCTTCAGCCCCGCCTCTTCCGCCGGACTATTTTCATCCACGCTGCGCACCAGCAGCCCCGCGCCATTCACCGCGCCGAAGAACTGCGCCAGCTGCGGTCCCATCACCTCCAGCTTCGCCCCCGTAAACGACGGGTTCAGGATGATGTCCGGTGTTCCCAGCAGGTCCTTGTGGCTCTTCGGAGTCGCTACGTTCGTAGGCGAACCACCCATAAAGCTATTGCCGTGCCCTCCCGAAGGTTCCGGAACTTTATAGTGCTTCTCCCATGCCTCCATCTCAACCTTCTTGCGATCCGCCGTCTGCATCGTCATCGTCTGCGTCTGCCCATCCCGGCTCACCACGAAGCTCACCGTGCGTCCCACCGGCATCTCCTTCAACATCCCCTGTAGCTGATCGTCGTTATCGATCGCCTGACCGTTCATCTGCAAAATCACATCATGCATCTGCATTCCTGCCTTGCATGCGGGTCCATCGTGGTCCAGGCTCGTGATCTCCGCGCCCTTCGCCTCTTTCAGCTTCAGCACCGCCACCTGATCTTCGGTCACATCCCGCATCTCGATTCCGATATATCCCTGGGCCGCGCGGCCGTGCGCCTCACCCATCGCCGCCGCGTACATCTGCTGCCCGCTTGCGGGAGATGTCTCCGCTGCAAATAGACATTGCCCCCCATCCAGAACCGTCACCCCTGCCACCAGCGCCACTAGCCCCAACGACATGCGGTGTTTCATCTGCATAACCCTCATTCCAACTCTTCTTTTAGCACGAGAAAAACAGAACGTATCCGCTCTGGGCACCTTACTGAATATCGGCGAAGCTCTGCAGCGCGTTGTACGACGCAGTCCTGATGTAGGGATTCGTATCCTGGGTCGCGACCGTCCGCAGCACCTGCCGCACGCTCGAGTCCGACTGCACCGGCTCAAGCACACCGATCGCCGTCCGCCGCACGTCCGGATCCGAATCGTGCATCACAGCTTCCAGCACAGCATCGCGCACATGCTGGTCCTGCGCAACGTACCGCTGCAGACCCTCCAGAGCCTTCATCCGCACACCGGCGTCCTCGTCATACCGCAGCGACACCATCAGCGTGGAGAGAATCTCCTTGCCGTCCGGCGTCGGCTGGCACGCATGGCCCGCCTTGCACTCACTCGTCAACAGGGAGACCGAGTTCATTCGCACTCCGTCCGTCGCCGCCGAGCGCGTCCCCACCAGTAGCAGGTTTCGAATCTCAGGACTATCGAGCGACCCTTCCATCGACTCCGGAACGATCTTGTTGTACTTGACCTGCACCAGCTCCGAGTTCGGCGTCTGCACAATGCCGGTTACGTTTGCAACCACGCCCTCGTGAGGATGGCTAAGGATTACGGTGCCCGTCGGCTTCGGCGCATGCGCCACCTGATACCGGTAAGTAAAGTTCCCCGCCAGAAAGCCTACGCCAACCAGCAGCGTCGCCAGCGCGGGAGCGCTCTGCACGTGCCCCATCCATCGATAGAAGTTCGCCTTCAATTGGGTCAGAAATCCATGCGGAGGAATCGTGTCCAGCGCCTCATCCAACCGCATCCGCGACTGAGCCAGCAGATTCGGCGAAGGCTCCACCACCGGCACCAGGGTCAAACGCTCTTCGAACCCCCGGAATGCCTCGAGCTCCTCGCGGCAATCTTCGCATCCCACCAGATGCTGCTCTAAAACTCCGGCCAACTCATCCGGCAGCTCGCCGTAATTCAACAACACGATGCAGTCTCTTGCGTTCTGACACTTCATTTGCTTACCTCAACCAGCCTCAAAATCCATCTGCTCCCATGGGTCTCTACCTTCGCCCTTTTTTTATTCGTCGTTCGTCTTGCAGCGTTATTGCAGATCACTTCTTTCAACTTCTTAGCTCGGCCAAATTCGCCCTGAGCTTCCGAGTCGCACGGAACAGCGTATTCTTCGCCGTCTCTTCAGTCGTGCTCAACATCTCGCCAATCGTCCGCAGCTTCAGTCCCTGGTAATGCTTCAACTCGAAGACCGTCCGTTCCCGCGGCGTCAACTTCTCCAATGCCGCGTTGATCCTCTCGCTCATCACCTTCCGGTCCAGCTCCCGGCCCGGGTTCGACATCGCCCGCTCGTCCGAGATATTCGCCATCAGGTCCATCTCATCGCCACTGGCATCCAGCACCGTCGCCGGATCTTCCCTGCGGCTCTTTCGCCGCCGCAGTTGGTCGAGGCAGAGGTTCGTAACAATCCGGTAAAGCCACGTGTAAAAGCTGCACTCGAACCGGAAGTTCCCCAGGTGCCGGTACGCCTTGATAAACGCTTCCTGGTGAACATCCTGGGCATCCTGCTCATTGCCGAGCATGTGCAGCGCCAGCCGCAACACCGACTGGTCATACCGCCGCACCAGAGCGTCGAACGCGCTTCGCTCGCCCTTCTGGGCCTCACGAATCAGGTCGTCGTCCTCGGTTCGCTGTTGTGCCCGCGCATCGAGCTGCGCCTGCGTCAGCTTGCCGCCACTCCTGGTACCGGATTGGGCCGCAGCCTTTGCCATCGCTGGCATTGATTCTACAGCCCGGGTCCCCAATAATCCCATGGCAAACGGACTAATATGCCGCTTTTGAGCTACTGCCGCCAACGGAGCAGACAGCTCTCCGCCCAGGTCGATCCCTACAGCATCTGCATTCATCCACTGACTCCGGAGGTCAGAAATCGAATAACACTCAATAGACCCCCGCAACCCGGAAAGGTGAGCGGAGCCACGAGCCTGTTTTCCCTACCACCATCGGGTTACACTCACCCCATGCCGTCCCGCAACACCGCCGCCCCCAGCCTCTTCTCCGACGCCCCCGCCTCCAAACCAGCCGCCAACCTCCGAGAAATCCAGTTGGATCAACGCCCACTGCGACGGCGGCGCCCGCGGAAACCCCGGCCCCGCCGGCTATGGAGCCCTCATCCAGGACGACCACGGCACAGTCCTCGCCGAACTCAGCGAATTCCTCGGCATGCGCACCAACAACTACGCCGAATACTCCGGCCTCCTCGGCTGCCTCCAGTACGCCCTCGACCACCACCACCCCCGCCTCCGCGTCGTCTCCGACTCCGAGCTAATGGTCAAGCAGATCCAGGGCAAGTACAAGGTCAACTCCCCCGACCTCAAACCCCTCTGGCAGGAGGCCCGAAACCGCATCGCCAAACTCGAAGCCTTCGAGATCTCCCACGCCCTCCGCCACAAAAACAAGGACGCAGACCGCCTCGCCAACGAAGCCATGGACCGGGGAATGAAACGTACCCCACGCCCCCGGCCAACCCGCCCCAACGCCCGTCAAAGCCAATCCCTACCCCACCAAGTCCGACGCCCCACCCAACCCCTACGCCAAAGCCGACGCCATGCTCCGCGGCTTCACCAGGGACGGCGTCGTCCACATCCTCGGCAACGCCACCCTCCCCGACGGCGTCTTCGTCAAAATCATCCGCGAATAAAGCGATTCACTTTCAGGCGGATGCGCTGGAGTGGTTTGTGTATTCAATGTTGTAGTCGATCTGGGCTGTTTTCTCCAGCATCTTCGACACGGAACAGTACTTGTTCTTCGAGAGTCCGATCGCATCTTCCGCCGCCTTCTTCGAGACGGCACCACCAATGACGTAGGTCAGCCTGATCTTTGTGAAGACCCTGGGTGGCGCAGCGGCCTGTTCTGCGACCGCAGATACCGTAAGACTAATCAGAGGCTCTCGCTTCTTGTGCAGGATCGAGACGACGTCGACGGAGGTGCAGGCGCAAAGGGCCGTCAGTACCGCCTCCATGGGGGAAGGGCCGTTGGCGTATCCGGCACCAGCGTCGAAAACGATGGTATGGCCACTCTCGGAATGGCCATCAAATTCCATCTCCTTCTTCCAAACCGTTTTGGCAATCATCGGTAGCTTCCTCCTGAACCATCGGGCAGTCGATAGAGGTGGAATCCCCCGCGACGGCGTCTTTATAAAACCATCCGCGACTTAGCCGTTCACATACCCGAAACCATAGCGACTCTTTTCCGACAACGCGATTCTATCGCTCGCGAAGATTTCCTTAACAGAAATCCGGCATCATGGTCACAGGCCCAGTTGTCACATCATGGAATTGTCCCAGCTTGTCTCCTCAGTCTTCTCACAGTTAGCGTCGCGTTGGCCCAGCAGCAGCCTCTCCCTTCAGACTCCACCCGGCCCGGCAAAAAACCCGCAGTAGCCCAGAGCATCACCGTCACCACCACCCTCGAATCCCTCCCCCTCGCCGAAAGCAACTGCTCCGTCAACCTCATCTCCCCCGGGACTCCGACGACCAGCCGCTCATCTCAAACTCCGTCGTCCGTGTCTCTCCTACACGCGGAGCGCCGCTCGCCCCACTCTGCTGCTCGTCACACTCTACCGCTGCCCGTCACATTCCTCTGAAGAGCGACATTCTTTTGACTTCGCGGTGACAAACGCGACGATGCGGGAACCCTACTGTGTCGTCAAAGGGGCGGGATTTCGCGGAATCCCGTTGTCTACGCAAAAAGGAGAAGGAGAATGAAGCTATTCAAAACAGCCGCTCTAACCGGTTATCTTATGCTCCTGGTCTTCAGCAGTTTCATGCGTGCGGAGGAAGCCGATGCGCCGCCGCTTCTTTCTGAGATTCACTTCCGCTCTCACCCCGGCTCCTCCATCGTAGTGCCCGTTTACATGAATGACGACGGGCCCTTCGATTTTCTGCTCGACACCGGTTCCACCATTACGATCGTTGACCCGGAACTGCTGCGGTCTCTTTAAACTCAACGCGATCGAAGGTGGCATGGTCACCACTCTCACGGGCAAGACAGCGATTCCTTTGGCGTTTGCTAGAACTGTCAGTGTAGGACCTGTGACAGAAAGCAAAGTTGAACTGGGAGTGCGGGACCTGTCGGGCCTGCGCGAAGCGGACTCGAAGATTCGCGGAGTGCTGGGGCAGAACGTGCTCAAGAATGCCGACTATCTTATCGATAACCGCAAACGCACGATTGAATTCGACTCCGACGGTTTGCTGGCGGCTGCCCTGGACGGCGAGCGGGTGAATACCAGCCGGATTGAGACGCCAGACAACCCGAACTACTGGAATACAAAAGTGCCGGTAAAGCTGGCGGAATTAAGCCCTCACAACCTAAACCTCATTCTGGATTCCGGCAGCGCCTCGGTCGTGCTGTTTTCCGATTCACTCGATCTGGCCCGGCTGTCGAAGCGGGCGAGTCTTCCGATGCCGATGAAAGATGACGTCGGAAACCCGAAAAACGTCTCCGGATATCTTGCGCAGCTTAATGTGGGAGGTATCTCCCTCAATGTGGAAGCTCGCGTTATGGCGATCGGTTTCAAGGGCCTTGCGGCGGACGGTCTGCTCCCCACTGCCGACTTTGGCAGCGTCTATATCAGCAACAGCGGAGGCTTTGTGATCTTCCAGCCGAAACGGAAGCGCGGCCAGACTTGCGTTTGGTCGATCGCATCCGTCAAACGGAAGTCGGCGAGTGTTCCCCAATGTCAGCCCGGAGCCGACGAGTAGACGGAAACGAATTGTATTCGCCGTCGCTCTGGATGCGGCTACTTCGCCAGCTCCGCCTTCACAATCTCGCTCACCATCTTCCCATCCGCTCGCAGCCCAGCCGCGCGAATCCACTGCTGAGCCACCTTCATCGCCGTCCCCATATCCTTCGGCCCCGGCTTCACGCCGCCAGCGTCCTTCTCGAGATGCGCAATCACCCCATGTACAAGCTTCCGAATCTCATCCTCCCCCGCAGCCTGCGGCAGATAGCCTTCGATCATCCCGATCTCCGCTTGCTCCTTCGCCGCCAGCTCCGGCCGCCCACCCTTGGTAAACGACTCCACCGACTCCTTCCGCTGCTTGATCAGCGTCGTCAGAATCTGCGACTCCTCCGCATCCGTCAGCTTCTCGCGCTTGTCGATCTCCTTGTTCTTCAGCGCAGACTTCACCATCCGCAGCGTCGTCAGCTTATGTTCGTCCTTCGCCTTCATCGCCACCACAATGTCCGTCTGGATCTTCTCGCCAATCGTCATAGTTCCCTCATCTCCACCAAATCAATCCCTCATTATAAGTACTTCTTACTCGCCCATAGCCTCACGCGCAGACTCGCTACAATAACCTCATGATCCGCAAAACTCGCCTCTTCACCCCCGGCCCGACGCCCCTCCTCCCCGCCGCCCAGTTCGCCATGGCAGCCGCCGACATCCACCACCGCACACCCGAGTTCCGCGCCCTCTACACCCGCGTCCTTTCCCAACTCAAAGACTTCGTCGGCACCAAAAACGACGTCATCATCCTCTCCGCCTCCGGCACCGGGGCCATGGAAGCCTCCGTCTCCAACCTCACCTCGCCCGGCGATCGCGTCCTCGTCCTCACCGCCGGCAAGTTCGGCGAGCGCTGGGCCTCTCTCGTCAAATCCTTCGGCTGCCACGCCGACGTCATCGAAAAACCCTACGGCCAGACCTTCACCCTCGACGAGATCAAAGCCGCTCTCAAGCTCGAAACCCGCGCCGTCTTCGTCCAGGCCACCGAATCCTCCACCGGCGTCCGCCACGACATCGAAGGCATCGCCAAACTCCTCAAATCCGAAAACTCCGAGGCCCTCCTCATCGTCGACGGCATCACCGGCCTCGGCACCACGCACCTCGACATGGACGGCTGGGGTATCGACGTCCTCATCGGCGGCTCGCAGAAAGCCGTCATGATGCCTCCCGGCCTCAGCTACCTCGCCGTCAGCCCCCGCGCCTGGGACCGCATGGAGTCCACCTACAACCCCCGCTACTATTTCGACCTCCGCAAGGAGCGCAAGAACGCCGCCAAAGGCGAATCCGCCTACACTCCGGCAGTCGCGCTCATCGCCGCGCTCGGCGCATCTCTCAATTACATCGCCGGCCAGGCCGCCACACCGGAAAACCCCGAAGGCAACCTCGCCGAAGGCCGCAAAAAACTAGTCGACAACGCCGAGACCTGCGCCGCCATGACACGCGCCGCCGCCACCGCACTAGGCTTCAAACTCTTCGCCCCCAAAGGCGCCGAAGCCGCCGCAGCCACCGCGATCCTCGCCCCCGAAGGCACCGACTCCGGCGTCATCGTCAAGGGCCTGAAATCCCAATTCGCCGCCATCGTCACTGACGGCCAGGGCGAGATGAAGGGCCAGCTCTTCCGCATCGCCCACATCGGCTTCTTCGACTACATGGACACCATCGCCATCATCGGCGCCCTCGAGCAGGTCATCGCCAAAACTAAAACCCCGCTCCCCAACTTCACCTTCGGCAAAGGCCTCATCGCCGCCCAAAACTTTTTCGCCGAACACGCCAAATAACCACAACTCCGGATACCCCACCCTTTACAGTCTCACCGTAACGGGTGGGTATCCCGAAGCAACAACCCTACTGCACTGCCGGCAGATCGATCCGCAGAATCTGTCCCGCAGCCCCCCCCACAATGCCCAGATTCGACACATACAGCCGCTGATCCGGCCCGAAGGTCATGCCCGTCGGAAAGGACAGGCCTGTCACCACATCCTGAAGGTCGCCCGAGCGCTTCACCCGCACGACCTTGCCCTTCCCCGGCGTCGGACCATTCGCCGCAAAATCCGAGAGCTCCAACACATACAGCAGCCCATCCGGTCCGATCTTCATACTCACAATCGTCGTAAACCCGGCCTTCGAGCTCACGATATTCCACTGTCCAAAACCGCCAAACAGATTTCCGAATCCCGGCAGCGGATTCGGAACGTAGACGTTGTTCGCGATGGTCATGCACCTTCGCCCACTGCGGATCGATGGGAAAGAGATTCAGATTGCCCACGTAGAGGACACCCTCCGTGAACACCAGCGACGTCGGAACGATGTGGCCCTGCGATGCAGAGATGTCGATCACCTGCTGCACCTGGCCCCACGGTGTCACCGAGAACACCTGCCCATGGTTCGGTTCCACGGTGTAGAGAGACCCTTGATAGCTGATCATCCCGTACCACGTCCCATCGGGCTCATAGTCGTCCGGGCTCGTGTACTTCGCCGGGAAGTTCAAAAGAGCCTGGCTCAAATTCGCCACGCTCGTCCAATTCCCCGTCTTCGTATTTACTTTGAGAATCTGGTTCGGGAACGCCGCGTTTCCATGCGAACATCCTCCGCCAGCCAGTACCGCATACAGATCCCCGTTCAGAAACGTAACGTCCGCGACCCCTAAAACAGCTCCCGTAGCACCCACTGACGAAGGCAGCCCCGAGGTCAGAGTCGTTACGTTTTGTTTCGTATCGACCTTCGAGATCCGCGCAGTCAGGCCGCCTGTGTAAGGCCCGATCGGCGGAATCACCTGCACGCAGTTGCCGACAGTCGTCCCGCCCAGCCCTGCTTCGGCAACATACAGAGTGCCATCCGGCCCAAATGCCAATCCCCTCGGCCCCTCCAGCCCCGAGGCATACAGCTGTTGCGTTGGCCGGCAGTTGCGCCAGCATCCGAACTCCCGACATGCCGCTTGCAAGAACAGCGGCACACAAAAACGACGATGTGAATCGAACTTTCTTCATGGCAATCTCTCCTGGGTGTTATCGCAGACAGGCCGTGCCAGGCCAACTTTCAGGCCTTGGGTCGTTCAGTCACAAATAGTAAGGGGGGCCCGCGAAAGGGTGCAGATTGCCGCGTACTGGCATCCTGCGCTTCCAGGCAAAGCGGTCGAACACGCCTTAGCCTGGGGTCGTCCGCCTTTCAGCGAGGTAATCCTATACCTCGCCTGTTTTCCTGTCATCACCGCACTAATTTGCATAACCACGGAGGAGGGAAAAGATAGTAGGAGCCTGGGGATCGGAAGGCCCCTCACTCACTCAACGAAAACACAACCGTCACCGTTCCGTGCTCCGGCTTCGGCATCATCATGAAGCGCCAGTGCGAAACGCAGTCCTCAGCCGCCTGCACCAGCAGTGTGTGTCCTGAGATCGCGTGCACCTTCGAAACCGATCCATCCGGCATTGCGGTCAGTTCGACCACGACCGTTCCTTCCACGTGCATGCGCCGCGCAATCTCGGGATAATTCGGCGGAATCCTCGAAATCACCGGCCTCTGTATCTCAGCACGCTGTATCTCAGCCGCTCGACCGGTCCTGCTCGTAATGAGAAGCAATAATGCCGCCGCCCCGATGATCCTGCCATAGCTCAAACGCCGCATGATTCCCACCTCATCCCGATGCCCTAACCTGATATCGGCGAACTTCCGCGAGCCATCAATTCGAAGCCGAAAATTCATCAACCCCTCACATTCGCTCCACTCGCAGGCACAACAGTCGCCGCTCGCGGAACCCGTATCCCCTTGCGGGATATGGGTTCCGGCCGGTACCTCTGTTACTCTCGTACCACCTTTATGAAGCGATCTTCCAAGGTCGTCGTCTTGCTCCTCCAGGCAGCCGCTCTGGCGTGCCTCTCCGCCACATCTGCCTTGTCGCAGATTAGCCAGATCGATCCCGCCAAGCTTCCACAAAACAGCGCCATTCAGCGCGTTTACACCGACCTGCAGCCAATCGAGCAATACGCGCGCGTCTATCAGATCACCTGGCGTTATCCTGTTCCCAAAGCCGACGTGAGGGCACGTCTTCTCCTCGCGCTGAACGCGCTCCGGCTGGCGCAGACAAAGGATCCATCCAACCCGGAACTGCAACTCTTCGCCGGGCTCATCGCTCATCTCGCCTACAACCTCGGCATCGAAGACTCAAACGATGACGCTCTCCGCTTCCTCAAGCCCCTGGCCGACGGAGACATCCGCGCCGCATGGTTCCTGGGGATTCACCAGTGTCAATCCCGATATCCAGTCACCGGAATGAAGCGTCTCCTTTCCGTCGAAGCATCCTCCGCCACGCTACCCGGCGCCTTCTGGCAGGACTACGCCAACTGCGCCGGAGAAGCAGACATGCCCGTCCACCAGGTTCGCGCCTACGACAACGCAAAAACTGCCGGTGACGGAACCACCATCGACGCTCAACAGGAGCAGATCACGCGCGACCGGCTCAAGCCGAGCAGCAACACCGTCCACTACTCCTCAAGAGAGACCTGGCATACAGAGCCGACCGGCACCACCATGCGCTCTACCAGCAATGCCTGCGGACTGTCCTTTGCCGTACCGCCCAGCTTCCGCCTCAACCTCGGCGACGTCGTCAACGGCATGTGCGTCGCCACCATGGACACAGACGCATACCCCAGCCGGTACGGCCCCAGCTCCGCCTCACTCCTCGTGCTGACCCAGACCGCCAAGCCAGGGCAAACGCTTGAAGATTTTTCGAAGATCGTGATGAAAGACCCGCGCTACGACCACAAGGAGAAAATCTTTGAGGATGAGATTCACTGTCCGGTGAAGCACTGCATCGCCTGGGAAATCACCACGAACAAGCTCTATAAGGAAGAGGGCGGCGCTCATCTCTTCGCCGTCTTCTTCGAGAGCGAGCAGCCTGTCTATCCCGGTCTCCGCTTCGAAACACCCCAACCCGTGCCGAATATCTCCGAGGCCTCAGCCGACCCCGCCTCCTTCCGATCCGAGGAAGTCCTTCAACGCTTCAACGGCACTCTCTACCACTACATCTCCCTCGATGCCAACCGCGACATCTACCCCCGCTCCCGCACCGACTTCGACGACCTCCTGAAATCGCTGGTCATCGATACAAAATAGATGACACCAAATAGATTCAAAGCAATTTTCTAATCGACAGTCTCCCCTGTCCTGATACTCTGGTGCGGCCCCAACTCCCACATCCATGAAACGCTCCGCTCAGGTCGTTGCCCCACTCCTCGCTGCCGCTGCGCTCTCTCTCCTCACTGGCTGCCGCCGCCCCCAAATGAAGCGCTGCGTCGACGAAAACAACACCGTCGTCGATGACAGCTTCTGCGACAATCCCAACCAGCAGCAAAATAACAACGCCCTCTTCCCCCACACCTACCACCCCTACTACGGCGGTTGGGGCGGATACGGCGTCGGAAGCACAGCCGGCGGAGGATCCTACAGCCCCACACCCGGCGCCAGCTACACCACCCGCGGCGGCTTCGGCAGCTCTTTCGCCGAAGGCAGCGGCAGCCACGCCAGCGGCGGCGAAGGCAGCGGCGGTCACGGCGGAGGCGCAGGAGAATAAATGCAGCGCATCGCCCTCACCCCACGCGACAACTGGCAGCAGAGAGTCGAATCCCAGGGCCTCATCTTCCACACCCCCGACGTCCCCGAGATGGACCGCCCCTACTGGGACGAATCCGCCGCCTACCAGTTCACCGCCGCCGAGATCGACACCCTCGAAGCCGCCGGCTACAAGCTCCAGGAGATGTGCCTCGCCGCCGCCCAGCACATCATCGACAAAAAACGTTACGCCGAACTCGACATCCCCGCCGCCGCCATCGAAGCCATCGAGTGGGCCTGGAACAACGAGCCGCCCGCCATCTACGGCCGCTTCGACGTCGCCTGGGGCGGCAGAGGATCAGGCCAGGCCCCCAAGCTCCTCGAGTACAACGCCGACACTCCCACCTCGCTCCTCGAAGCCGCCGTCATCCAATGGAACTGGCTCAGAGATCTCAGCGACCATCTCAAGCCCACCTTCAGCTTCTCCAAACCCGACCAGTTCAACTCAATCCACGAAAAACTCATCGCCAAGTGGAAAGACGTCGACCCCTACCTCTCCAAGCCCGTCTACTTCGCGGCACTCGACAACCCCGATAATCCAGAAGACAAGCTCACCGTCACCTACCTCCGCGACACCGCCCAACAGGCCGGCCTCGACACCCGCCAGCTCGCCATGCAGGACATCGGCTGGAACGACTCACAGCAGGCCTTCCTCGACCTCGACGACCACCACATGTTCTCCATCTTCAAGCTCTACCCCTGGGAGATCATGCTCCACGAAGAGTTCGGCCCACACGCCCTCGCCACCTACCAGAGCACCCGCTGGATCGAGCCCATCTGGAAGATGCTCCTCTCCAACAAAGGCATCCTCCCCATCCTCTGGGAGCTCTACCCTCACCACGAGCTCCTCCTCGAATCGCACTCTGACGCGCCCGGCAGCATGCGCAACTACGTCCGCAAGCCCCTCACCTCGCGCGAGGGCGCCAACATAACCCTGGTCCGCGACAACGCCACCGTCGTCTCCACCCCCGGCCCCTACAACGGCAAACAGATCTACCAGGCCCTCGCCCCCGAAGTCGTCTTCACCGACAACCTGAAGCCCAACGCCCAGCGCCATCCCATCCTCGGCCTCTGGATGATCGACCAGGACTCCTGCGGCCTCGGCATCCGCGAATCCGCCGGCCCCATCACAGACAACCTAAGCTCCTTCGTCCCCCACTTTTTTCTGTCGTAAATAACGACTCATTTCTCGATCAGGAATGATGCCCAATGGCTTTTAGGGTTCCACTTTTTCACCGCAGTACCACGGTCTCGGACGAAGGTTTCCGCGTCACCTTCGTCTCATGGAGCTTTTTGCGATACCAGGCCGGTGATTTGTTCTTGGATTTTTACTGTGAAGCAGGCGGCGGCGGCGTGATTATCGAACAAAGTTCGATAAAGCGCATAAACCCGGAAGCAAGTAGAAATCTGAGCCCCGGGCAGGAGAAGGTCATCTTGGGCAACATCATCGACGCTCTGGAATGGCGGGGATGGAACGTGCAAGTAATAGCGTGAAATGCAACTGATAGTCCGCGTTTTTATCTAGCCCTGCCTCACATCCGCCGTTAGACTTGTCGCCAAAGCCCAACTGTGTCCGAGACCCCCTCCATTCCGCCGGAACAGTCCATCTCCGCGCCCGACCCCGTCTCCACGCCAGAACCGGAGCACCCAACCCCTATGCTCGACGTCCACCCCGCCCACCACGCCGCCAGCACCTGGCGCGATTTCTTCATCCACATCGCCACCATCGTCATCGGCCTCATCATCGCCGTTGGCCTCGAACAAACCGTCGAGTACTTCCACCATCGCCACCAGGTCGCCGATACTCGCGAACTCCTCCGTAACGAGCGCGAAGACAACAGGCAGGCCCTTACCAGGGCTACAAAGTCTTTTCGAGTAGTGTCGGCCGAGTTGCAAAACAATCTCCAGGTCCTCACCTATCTCCAGCAGCACCCCGGCACACCAGATGAAAAACTCCCCGGCACTCTATCGTGGTTATGGGGAAGCCCAGTCTACGAAAGCGTCGCCTGGGAAGCGGCCCAGAGTTCCGGCGTCACTAGTCTCATGCCCCGCGAAGAAGTCGCCGAAAATGCAAAGTTGTACGCTCAGCTCCGCAGGATCGGCGACTCGAGCCGCGAAACATGGCTTGCAGTCACTGACGCCGAGCGCTACAGCTTTATCGCTAGGCGACTATCAGCCCTCACCCCGGCCCAGATTAACGAAACCACCAGCCTCACTCAGATAGCCCTGACCAAGCATTTTATAAACGGGTTCGACCTCGAAAACCTGTCCTTGAACTTCAAGGATTTCCCGGCCTCCCTCACCTTAACCGAACTCTTGCAGCTCCACCACAACCCCACCCAGGCTGAACTCATGCAAAATCCCGCCTACCTCCTCACCCTCTCCCGTCTCAAGGCGGCGGGCTATGTCGATCCTCTCTCCCAACCCACGCCTCCCCAAAATCCTCCGGCCCCCGACAAAAAGTAGCTCCTCCATCCCGGAGTCCATTCATCGCAGCCTCACCGCGATGAAATGGGCGTCGTGCCCCAGCCCGACCGATCTTCTAACCCCGCAATTCCGCTAGACAGCTTTTGCGGAATGTATCGCTAGTAGTCTAAGCTCTCTCGGACCCACTTCTTCTCATGAGCAGCCTGTGCCCGATCGCACGATAGATCAGACCCCAGCGCCCCAGCCTGACTCAACGCCTCTCCTAACGGCGCCGCTGCTCGAACACGCCCCACCCGCCGAACCCTCCGCCACGCACCTCGAAATCCCACAGGAACCAACCCCCATGCTCGACGTCCACCCCGCCCACCACGCCGCCAGCACCTGGCGCGACTTCTTCATCCACATCGCCACCATCGTCATCGGCCTTCTCATCGCCCTCGGCCTCGAAGCCTCAGTTGAGTGGATGCATCATCGCCACCTCGTCGCCCAGGCGCGCGAAAACATCAAACGCGAGATCCAGGAAAACCAGCAGCAACTCCCTCGCAACCTCGACTCCCTGCAAAAGGACGCCGCACAACTCAAGCAAAACATCGATACGATCCGCATGCTGCGCGACCACCCAAAAGACCTCCACGGAAAGATCCTGTACAACCTCTTCTGGTCCGGCTTCACCGACGCTGCCTGGCGCACAGCGCGCGACACCGGCGCCCTCAGCTACATGCCCTACGACGAAGTCCAGCAGCTCTCTCAGCTCTATGGCCAGCAGCAGTACGTCAGCGGTCTCGGCACGGCGCTCTTCACCGAACAGAGCAAAGCGGCCGGCCCTATCTACGCCGAAGGCTCCATAGAACAACTCACTCCCGCCGAAGTAGACCGCCTCATGGTCAACACAACCTCCCTCTATGTCCAGGTTAAGGCAGTGCAGGAACTCTTAGAGCAGCTGCAGCACGACTATTCGGAGGCAAACCACGAAGCCGCGCCAACGCCCACTACGCCATAGCCGGGTGGACCGGTGGCCCCCATCTGACCGAATCACCAAGACCGGGTGCCCCATCTTCGCGACGGTCTTATCGTCGATAAGGTGGGCCATTTTCGCGGCAGCGAAAATCCCGATAGTCTAAACTCACCCACGCCGCCAGGCCTCAATACCGCTTGTCATCGCTCAATGGCGCCAGGTATTCGTCAATGATCTTCGGTTTTAAGTTAGATGACCCTAAACCTCCCCGATGAGCTCTTGCAGCCGGCTGTAGCTCGCTTCCATCCCACGCTCCATTCCAGTCGCGAGCATCATCGCGCGCGTCTCGGCGTCTGGCAGGGTCATCCGCATCGTCATCAAGGTGCCGGTCCCATCCGAATCGAACCGCGTTTCAATGTGATTGTCCGGCGTAGGGTCCGGCAGAAACATTCGCTCCACATGAACAATCTTGCTGTAGGGCTCAAGCTCCAGAAATTCACCGGTGATGTGGAAGCCGCCTTTGCCATTCGTCCATTCGTACCGAAACTTGCCGCCCGGCCTCGCCTCATTGATGCAGACAGGCATCGTCCAACCTTCAGGGCCGAGCAACCATTGTTGGATTAATTTCGGATCCGTGTGCGCGCGATACACGGCCTCCGGAGTCGCAGCGAATCGCCTCGTCACAACGACATGGGTATCGCCTTCGGTCCTCAGCGTTAATTTGCTCATCGAGTTTCTCCTTTGTTGGGTTGTTCCATGGCGGCCAGAACCTCGTCCAGCCGGTCGTAGTTTTTTTCCAGAGCCTTTCGCAGCATCGCCAGCCATTGGTCCATCGCTTCAATACCGTCCTTGGCGAGGCGGCGAGGGCGCTTGGTGCCATCAACGCGACGAACAATGAGTCTCGCGTCTTCGAGCACCTTCAGGTGTTGCGAGATTGCCGGTTGCGTCATCTCGAAGGGCTCCGCCAGCTCCGTCACGGTCGCCTCTCCCATGGCGAGACGTGCAAGAATCGCCCGACGAGTCGGATCGGCCAGGGCAGCGAAGGCATTGTCGAGATCTACCATAAGTAGCAACTTATATAAGTTACTACTTATTGTCAAGTAGAAATCTCTTTCCCGTCGAAAGCGACCCGCCTTTGCCAAGGCATAACAAACTGCTTTCACTCACGAATCGATACGCCGATCCCATTCGCTACAATGATCAAGAACAACTAGGACCATTTACGAGTGCGATCCCCTGCACGAGTAACTCTCATGATTCGAAGACTTTGCGCGGAAATCCATCCGGATAAGCCCCTCAGTCCAAACCCAAGTCTTGTGTTTTGAAGACTTTGCGCAGCTTTAGGTAGGGTGGGGGCGTCTCTCCACACAAATTGAGCTCTGGAAGGTTTCTGCCATGAAGATCGTTCTCGCCGAAAAAGTCTCGCCCGCCACCCTCGCCGTCTTCCAGCAGGAGCCCGGCTGGCAGATCATCACCCCCGACCAGATTAAACACGGCCTCGCCGCCGAACTCCACGACGCCGACGCCCTCGTCGTCCGCTCCGCCGTCCAGGCCGACGCAAAACTCCTCGAGTCCGCCCCCAGACTCCGCGTCATCGGCCGCGCCGGAGTAGGCGTCGACAACATCGACACCGACGCCGCCACCCATCGCGGCATCGTCGTCATGAACACCCCCGGCGCCAACGCCGTCGCCGTCGCCGAACTCACCCTCGGCCTCATGATCTCCCTCGCCCGCTCCATCCCCCGCGCCAACTCCACCATGCATCAAGCGAAATGGGAGAAAAAATCCCTCCAGGGCTCCGAACTCCGCGGCAAAACCCTCGGCATCGTCGGCCTCGGCCGCATCGGTCTCGAAGTCGCACGCCGCGCCTCCAGCTTCGGCATGCACCTCATCGGCTACGATCCCTTCGTCGCCCCCGTCATCGCCCGCGAGAATAACGTGGCCCTCGTCCCCATCGACGAGATCTTCAAATCCTCCGACTTCCTCACCCTCCACGTCGGTCTCACCTCGCAAACCGAAGGCCTCATCAATCAGACCTCCATTCGCATCATGAAGAAGGGCATCCGCATCATCAACTGCGCGCGCGGCGAACTCATCGTCGAACAGGCCCTTGCCGATGCCATCAAATCCGGTCGCGTCGCCGGTGCCGCCCTAGACGTCTTCCATCAGGAGCCCCTCAAAGACTCCCCCTTCTTCAACCTCGACAACGTCATCCTCTCTCCGCACATCGCCGGCGCCACCGACGAAGCCCAGGAGGCCATCGGCATCCAGCTCGCCATGCAGGTCCGCGACTACCTCAAGCTCGGCGTCGTGCAGAACGCCGTGAATCTCCCCTCGCTCTCACACGAGGAATACATCGAGGTCGCTCCCTACATTGAGATGGCCGAACGCCTGGGCCGCTTCCTCTCCCACGCCACGCCGGGAAACCTCGAGAACATCCAGATCTCCTACACCGGCCGCATCGCCACCGGCAAAACGGACCTCGTCCGCAACGCAGCCATCGCCGGCATCTTCTCCGCCACCGACGGCGAGGGCATCAATGCCAACCGCATCAACGCCGCCGCCATCGCTGCCGAGCGCGGCATTCGCATCCAGGAAGATAAGCGGGAGTTCACCACCGGTGGCGTAGGCTCCGTCCTCAAACTCGTCCTGCACTCCTCCGACGGCGACACCAGCGCATCAGCCACCGTCCTCCACGGAACCTCACCTCGTCTCCTGAGCTACGACGGCATCGACATCGAAGCCCCGCTCCACGGCACCCTCGTCGCCATCCGCAACCACGACGTCCCTGGCGTCGTAGGACGCATCGGCACAATACTCGGCGAGCACGGAGTCAACATCGCCAACTTCGCCCTCGGCCGCGCCAACTCAACCCGTTCGCACCGCGTCCCCCAGGGTCAGGCCCTCGCCGTAGTCCAGATCGACGTACCCAGTGCCACCTCCGCCAACGCAGCCGTCGAGGCCCTGCGCAAGGTTGAAGCCATCGCCAGCGTCCGCCTCATCGAACTAGGCAAACTCTGACTCTCGCCTGCCTGATACAACTCCGATACCGCTATTGGCAATCTTTGCCAATAGCGGTATCCTACTGACAGAAGGAGAAGGTCATGCCGACTCGGAACGTCAACCTGACACCGCAACTCGACAGCTTCGTAACTTCGAGGATCGAAACTGGCCGCTATGAAAACGCAAGCGAGGTGATTCGCGCGGCGCTCCGACGCCTCGAACGGGAAGAAAAGGAATATGACGCAAAGTTCGCCGCGCTCCTTCAAGCCCTTGATGACGGAGATGCAAGCGGCATTGCCGAAGGCGACGTCTTTCGGCGCATTAAGCAATCAAGGAGATCCCGGAACCGGAAGCCAATGAAGGTTGGCTGATGCCAAATTCTCTCGTCGTGCGGAATCGGACCTCCAGGCAATTGACGATTACACAATTCAAACCTGGAGTGAAGACCAGGCGGACCTGTATCTCGAACGTATGCGGAAATTTTGCATGCAGCTTGCTGAAACTCCCCACATCGGACGACTATGGAACCCGCAACGCGCAGCCCTTCACCGTATCGAACTTGGAAGTCATGTGATCTTCTACCGCAAAACGCGCGGCGGCGTCTTTATTACTCGCATCCTTCACCGATCCATGCTGCCTGACAACCACACTCTCGACGAGAAATAGCAACACGCTACAGGAAACACTATGCCGCTCTACGAATACGAATGCACCACCTGCCACAAGCACACAGAAAAGATCCAGAAGTTCTCAGACCCCGAGATCACCGCTTGCCCGCACTGCGGCGGCAAGCTTGAGCGCGTCCTCTCAGCGCCCGCTATCAGCTTCAAGGGGGGCGGCTGGTACGCCGACGGCTACGGCAACGCGAAACCTAAATCCTCGAGCGACAGCAACGGAAGCAGTTCTCAAAGCGATTCGAAGAGTGAATCCAAAAGTGATTCAAAGCCCGCCACCGACTCAGGCTCTAACAACAGTGCGCCAGCCGCTGCGGCCTCCGCACCAGTAGCAGCCTCGCCTGCACCGGCCTCGTCGTCAGCAGACAAGAAGTAAGCGTGCAGGCGGCCTGATCCAAGCTACTTGATCGGTGTTAGTTGGATCTCTCGCACCAACTCGGTCGACACGGTCTCGGTGCTGTCCTCTCTCATTTTTGCCACCTCCGCCTGCTTTTCAGGCGTGCCATAAACCTTTGCCACCACTGGCCTGGCCAGGTCTGTATTGGTATCCAGCGCCGCCATGTTCTTGAAGTGGATGACATACGCTATGTCGTACTTGTCCATGCCTTCATAATTCACCGAGTGGAAGATCTCATAGCCGAGAATGATCCCGGCCGCTTTTTCTGCTTCAAAGATTTTGGGCGCCCACGCAAATGCCTTGTAGAACTCGTCAGTCTTTCCTGGCAGGATGCGGAGCTTAACGACCCGCGTAACGGAGATATAGGTGAAGTTTTGTGCCATCCCGCTAAGCGGAATAGCTGCGAGAACCAAAGCGACGAAACAACGTGCGAACGTCTTCATGAGTCGTACCTCAATTAGATTTTGTATGGGGGCCTGGATTTGTGTGTGGGGACCTGCGCGAAAGCTTACAACAGTTTCCAGGCTTTGATCGAAATTGAATTCTCCTTCATGACTCATTCGTCCGCGAGAGGATCCTCGTGTTTTCCGGCAAACCAACGTCTGCCGCCAATTGAGCCCAAAACTCTTTTTCTCGATTCGCGCGCAAGATACCGCTTCGCGCTCCAGCCAACTTCAGCTATCCTCGGTCTAATCCCTGTCATCGTTCCAACCATCGAGAACTCTGCCTCCGGCAATCTGCACCGGCTTCAGCATTTGCATCTTCATCGCCGTTTCCGATTAGCGCAAGAAGGGTCAGGCAAAATGGAGCAAACCGTCGCTGCCGTATCTACTGCCGAAGCGCCCGTCTCCCATTCTGCCGGTCTGCGCGCCGATATCCTCTCGCCGATGGAGACCCTCGCTCAATCCATCTCCACCATCGCCCCCACAACCACGCCCACGATGACCATCCCTCTGGTCTTCGTCCTGGCCGGCAACGGGACATGGCTCGCCTACGTCTTCGCCACCGCCGCGATCCTGCTCGTAGGCCTCACGATCAGCCGTTTCGCACGCCACACCTCATGCTCCGGATCGCTCTACACCTACGCGACCTCCGGCCTCCCACCCGCGATCAGCGGCATCGCCGCCTGGGCCCTCCTCCTCGCTTACATCGCCACCGCCGCCTCCGTCGCTGGAGGCTTCATCAACTACGCCAACGTCTTCCTCCTCTCGCTCTTCGGCAAACCCGCTCCAACAGCACTCCTCGCCCTTATCTGCGTCTCTGTCTCCACCTTCGTCGCCTACCGCGACGTCCAGGTCTCGGCTCGCCTCATGCTCTGGATCGAAGCCGTCTCGGTCACATTCATCGCAATCGTCCTCGCGCTTCTCGTCTGGCGCAACGGCCTGCATCTTGACCACGCCCAAATCCATCTGCAAGGCGTCACCGCCTCCGGCGTTCGACTGGGCGTCGTCCTCGCCCTCTTCAGCTTCGTCGGCTTCGAGAGCGCCACCACACTCGGCGCAGAGGCCAGCAACCCTCTGCGCACCATCCCCCGCGCAGTCATCCAAAGTGCCATCTTCACCGGCCTCTTCTTCGTTCTCTGCGCCTATCTTGAAACCCTCGGCATTCACACCGCACACCAGAACCTCGGCGAATCCACCGCTCCCATGCGCGTCCTCGCCAGCCTCGCCGGCGTCAGCCTCCTCGGTCCTTTAATCGACTTCGGCGCCCTCGTCAGTATGTTCGCCTGCACCCTCGCCTGCATCACCGCGGCGGCTCGCGTCCTCATGCGCATGGGCCACAACGGCCTCGTACATAACCGTCTCGGCACCGCCCACCACAAGAACGCCACCCCCGCCACGGCCGTTCTCGTCACAGGCTTTCTCACCGCGCTTCCTGTCGTGGTCCTCGCCCTTCGCGGAGTCACCGGCTCCGACATCTACGGCTGGCTGGGCTCTCTCGCCGTCTACGGCTTCATCACCACCTACGGACTCGCCGCCCTCGCGCTCCCCATCTACCTCAAGCGCAAACATCGTCTCACCACCAGCGCAAAGCTTCTCTCCATTGCAGCCGCCCTTGCAATGCTCCTCGCTCTCGCCGGCACTCTCTACCCAGTGCCCGAGCGCCCGTACAACTGGCTCCCCTACATGTACCTCTTTTACATCCTCTGTGGAATGGCCTGGTTCGCTATCTCCACGCACAACCACCGTACGCAACTCTCAACTTGATCCGACTTGCTACACCCAGTAAGCAGACCGTCATCCTGAACGCAGTGAAGGATCCCCGCATTTCGCTGTTGCTTTTTTAGTTCCCGGGTACAGCGCCTAGGGAAGCACCTCTAAAATTGGATCGACTCCTATCAGCCTTCATCCCTCTGATCACCGTTACGCCTTCTCCGCCTAATCCTCGCCGATATCCTCATTCCAAATCTCCGGATGCTCCGCGATAAATCCCGTCAGCAGATCCGAACACTCCTGCGAATCCAGATCAATCACCTCTACACCCAGCGACTTCAGCCACTCCACCCCACCAGAAAAATTCCTGCTCTCCCCCACAACCAGGGTGCGAATCCCGAACTGCCGGATCAACCCGCTGCAGTACCAGCAAGGCGCCAGCGTCGTCACCATAATCTTGTCCCGATACGAGCGTTGTCGTCCCGCCCTCCGAAACGCATCCGTCTCTCCATGCACCGACGGATCATCCTGCTGAACTCGTCGGTTCCGCCCTGAAGCGAGCAGCTTGCCTTCACCATCAAACATCGCCGCACCGATCGGAACGCCACCCTCGCGCCGGCCGATGCGGGCCTCCTCCAGCGCGACCTCAAGCATCGCGCGATACCGCTCAACCTCACTCATCCCTACCCCTTCTTGGGCGGAGGAGGAACCTTCTTCCCTTCCTTGCGAGCCTCGGACAGCCCGATCGCGATCGCCTGCTTCGGATTCGTCACCGTCTTGCCGCTGCGCCCGCTCTTCAGCTTACCCTGCTTCATCGCTTTCATCTCGCGCTCAACATCCTTGCCAGCCGAAGGACTGTATTTGCGAGTTGAACTCGACTTCTTCGCCGCTGTTTTCTTGACGGATTTCTTCGTTGCCTTTTTCGTCGCCATAGCTATTCTCCCTCAACTCTAGGAAGCCTCACTCCCCAATCGAGTTGCATGAACAGCCATCATCCGCAACGATCATTTCCTCACACGCCGGCGCCTCCAGATCACGACTCCCAGCAGCACCACTAACATGCCCCCCGGCCACCAGCCGAAGCTTCATCTTCTCTATCCACGACCGCGTCCGGCCGAGCGATCCATCCTGCCACGCCGCATGCACCGCCTCCAGATCAGCCGCCAACCCGGGAATCGTAATCAACTTGAAATCGGTAACCGGCAGTGATCCAAAGATTCTCGCCGGTGTCGGCGGCAAGCCATTCCTGTCCTTCGGAATCGCGAGCATCATCGCGTTAACCTCGGCATCGCGAGGATCGTCGAACAGCGCGCCATCCGCAGTATTCGGAAACAGCGTGTCATGCCCCGTCATCTTCTTTTCGATCGCTGCCACACCATCCTGGCAAACGCCCAGCGGATAGTACCCGCCAAACGGCAGATCCGGCCGCCTCAAATGCTGATGCACAAACGCGACAATAAACGCGCCCACCAGCCGCGTCACCTCCACCGCATCGACATCCTTGTACTCATGCGCATGCCGTCCCAGCACCCACGCCTGGTCCAGCGTATCCATCGTGCGAAACTCCGACTTCCCGTCGATCCCGAAGTACCAGCTCACATCGGCATTCACCTTCGGCCCGCGAATCTCCCACTCATACTCCGCATGGCTCACCGGCACTAGCAACGACCGGTTCGTATCTGGTATCGCAATCTGCGAGTCCACGAAGAACGGCATCATCACATCCTGCCCCTTGTAATGAAAGTGGCCGAAGTTGGCAAAGTACCGCGCATCCGCCACCACTACCGAGTGTCCGGTCGCCATCAACGCCTGCACCAGCTCCTGCGGAGTCGTCGCCGTCTTCCCCGCCACCTCCGCCGTCAGCGCCGCCGTCCCCTCGTGCCCATTCATACTCAACCGGTTCAGCACGTCCGCCAGCCGCTGGCTATCCGGATGCATCGGCGCAAGCGTCGGGTTCGCAACATCCCCCCGCACCACACCCGCCCCCATCGCTGTTACCAGCGTTTCATTGGACAGCCCAGGCAACGTCGACGGTTTGTCCAGACTCACCGTCTCCGCATTCTCCAGCGAATAGCTCCCAAGGTCGAGGTAGTCCGTGATCTGCCCCTTGATCGCGGCCGACGGCAACGGCTCATTCGGCGTCCCCGAAGGCGTTCCCGGAGATGTTCCCGGGTTCTTCGTCTCGATCCTCGAGATCACCCCCACCGCAGGGTTCACCTCCTGCATCGTCCAACCCGGAAAGCGATCGATCCCCCGCCAGTCGTTGCCAAGAATCAGCTCCCGCAGCCGTTTGACGAGCCGCTGGGTCATCATCGCCGGCCCCTTCTTGCCGCCCTCATTCAAATGCGCGAGCAGTGCATCCGTAAAGCCCGGCGTAGCCGACAACTCCCGCATCATCCCCGACAGCAGAATCGTATTGGGCGGCATCGGCTCTTCCGGCACCACATAGGGCGCCTCCGTCCGACACCCGAAAACACAGCAAGCAGAATCCCCACGCACACCCCGCGGCGAACACTCCCGATAAATCCGGGACAGGAAGACACGACTTCGCATCCGCCCATTAAACCCTAAGCCAACTTCCTTGCCATCTGGTTATTTAGCTAGTGAATCTCAATCAAAAAAACGCAAAAGGACGCAAAGTAACCGCCAAGGCAACCTTAGCGCACCTTTGCGCTCCCTTCGCGTCCTTTGCGTTCGCCTTTAAAGAACTCATCGTGGAGCGCGTCGAGACCCTCTTGACACCCCAACGCATTCAGCAGCAATACCATTCCATTTGAGCTCTTATCAGCCTTTATCCCTTTGATCACCGTTACGCCTTTTATCCGTTTTTATCCGCGAAATCCGCGGTCGGCTTTTAGGCCATCGGCCCCAGCGCGTCCAGCTTCTTCACCACCAACTCATTCAGCAGCACCGGATTCGCCTGTCCCTTCGACAGCCGCATCACGTTCCCCACAAAAAACGCAGCCACCGTCTTCTTTCCCGCCGCGATACTGCTCCACCTGCTTCGGATTCGCCGCGATCACCTCGTCGATCATCGCCTCAATCGCGCCAGTATCCGATATCTGCTTCGGCTTATCGCGCTCATAGATCTCCGCGAAATCCTTGCCCTCCGCAAAGCTGGCATCCAGCAACTGCTTCAGCATCTTGCTCGACAACTCACCCGACTCCACCAGATCAGCCGCCATCACCACACCATCCATCGACACCGGCGACTGCTCCGGCTCAAGCCCCGCCAGCCGCAGCCGCATCGTCAACTCGCTCGTCAACAACGCCGCCACCCGCTTCGGACTCTTCGCCCTCTTCGCCGCCGCCTCAAACCGGTCCGCAAACTCCCGCGTCGCCGTCAGCGTAGCTGCATCCTGCGCCGAAATCTCATACTCCGCAATCAGCCGCGCGCGCCGAGCCTCGGGCAACTCGGGAAGCATCTTGAAGATCTCAGCCTGCCACTCCGCGCCCACCACCAGCGGCGGAAGATCCGGCTCTGGAAAGTAGCGATAGTCATGCGCCTGCTCCTTGCTCCGCATGGAGTAAGTCCGGCCCTCCGCAGAATTCCACAGCCGCGACTCCTGCACCACGCGCCCGCCATCTTCCAGGACGCCAATTTGCCGTTCGATCTCGTACTCCACCGCCGCGCGAATGTACCGAAAGCTATTGACGTTCTTTACCTCAGCCTTCGTCCCAAACTCTTTAGCCCCTTTCAGCATCACGCTGACATTCGCATCGCAGCGCAGCGATCCCTCTTCCATATTGCAATCGCTCACACCCGTGTACAGCAGAATCTCCTTCAGCTTCGTCAGGTACTCAAACACCTCATCCGCAGTTCGCAGATCCGGCTCGCTCACGATCTCAACCAGCGGCGTGCCACAACGATTCAAATCGATGTAAGTCTTCGAAACCGAGTCCGCAAAGCCATCATGCACACTCTTGCCCGCGTCCTCCTCCATGTGCAGCCGCGTCACGCCAATCCGCTTCGTCACCGCCGCTCCGCTCGCATCAAACGCCGGAACCTCAATCCACCCATGCTCCGCGACGGGCTTGTCGAACTGCGAAATCTGGTAGCCCTTCGGCGAATCGGGATAAAAATAATTCTTCCGCGAAAAAATACTCGTCTCGCGAATCTCGCAGTTGATCGCCTTCGCCGCGAGCACCGCAAACTCCACCGCCCTGCGGTTCAACACCGGCAACGCGCCCGGCAACCCCAAACAGGTCGGGCAGGTATGGGTATTCGGCTCGCCGCCATACTTATTCACGCAGCCGCAAAACGCCTTCGTCTCCGTCAAAAGCTGAACGTGAACCTCCAGCCCAATCACAGGCTGGTACTTGGCAAGAATCTCAGGAGAAATCGCAGTAGCAGTCGCCATTTAGTACTCATCTTACCAGCGCAAAACGGGTTCCCTAGCATTCGCGCCGGCCGAAGCCAAGCGCGCAGAACTAAGGAGGCCGAAGCAGCGCTATGACTCGATTGGCTGGAAGAGAACGTCAATGAAACACAAAGCGCTATGCATCGTAAAGGCTCCATCCAAGCTATCTCGGGTGCCTCGGTCTGAGGTTAGCTAAGTCTATCGCATTCACGGCAGATAATACTGACCGGATGCAGATCAAAAGTATTTCTCGTGAGTCTACTTTAAGTCAGAGCTTGTTGCTCGTTGGTGCCTCCTAATGCTTACAACTGGTCTAGTGACATCGATAGCGCTGGTTACGCTGATCGCATCGAGTGTGATCGGTTTGTCATCGTGGGTTTCGTCACCTGTTTGCTGATTGAGAATCCGTGGGAGCGTCACTCAAGATGGCTGTGACAGACAGCCCTGCTCACAGCCCGATAGTCAGTATTGCGAGCGGCTTTTGCGGCGGGTGGCCCACATCGTGATAGGCTCGTGGTAGCCCCATCTTCGCGAGCGGATCTTACTCGTCGCTGCGGTGGAGCTATCATCCTGAGATCTCATCCGTCTTGCACGTGCAGATCCCGCGAACTAATCGAGCAAACCAGAGCCACAAGCAGCTTAGAGATCCACAAAGCAGAAAAACTTGACAAGCCCTGTACCTTGAAAAGGGGGAGAACCCAAAAGAGATCCTCCCTTCAACCCGAACAAACACCGAAGTCCGGACTCATATCCTTTGTTTCTTAGACTTTGCACGATTTGCGGGGAGGGGGAGGGTCTGGACCCGCCAACACGACCCCGGCAAGCTAAGCTCATAAGAATAATGGATCCCATAACCCATCTGATGACCGGAGCCTGCCTCGCCCGAGCCGGGTTCAACCGCAAGGCAGCCTACGCCACCGTCGCCATGACGCTCGCCGCAGAAGCGCCCGACCTCGATACCCTCTGGGCCGTCGACGGTCCCATCGCAGCCTTCCAGCATCATCGCGGATGGACCCACACCTTCTTCGGGCTTCCCTTCGAAGCCGCAATTATCGTTGGCATCTTCTACCTCTATCACCGCTGGCGCACCCGCGAACCGTCTCGCAAGCCGCCCCGCGCACCCGTTCGCTGGGGCCTGCTTTTCTGCTTCTCTCTCGTCGCGCTGCTCAGCCACCTTCTGCTCGATTGGACCAATAACTACGGCCTTCGCCCCTTCTTTCCGTTCAATCCACGCTGGTATTCCGGCTCCTTCGTATTCATCATCGAGCCCGTCCTGCTTCTCATCCTGCTGATCGCACTCATCGCCCCGTCCCTGTTCGGTTTAATCAGCAGCGAAGTAGGCGCGCGCAAGCCAGCATTCAGGGGCCGCGGCTGGGCCGTCTTTGCCCTCATCGCCACGGCTGCACTCTGGACGGTGCGCTTCGTAGAGCGCCAGAAGGCGATACAGCTGGCACAATCCACCGACTACAACAGCGCGTCCGTTCTGCGCATCACCGCCGACCCCTACCCGATCAACCCCTTCCGCTGGCAAACTGTCGTCGAGACCCCACAGTTTTACCAACTCTCCAGCGCGGACACCTTGAATAACACCATCACTGTCGATCAAGCTGACGTCATCTACAAGCCCCCCACCACGCTGGCTACCCTGGTCGCCAAACGCAGCTGGCTCGGCGAGGTCTATCTCGACTGGTCCCAATTCCCTGTAGTCACCGATACCGGAGCTGACCCCGACGGCCTCACCACCGTCACCTTTCAGGACCTGCGCTTCCTCTACAACACGCCGCTCTTCGCGGGTCGACAGAAAGCTCCGCTCTCAGGCGCGGTCTTCGTCAACGCCGACCGCCGCGTCGTTCGCATGGAGATGGATGGCCACATCCAGCACTAACAGCTGCAGCACGAACCGCTTACAGAATCCTGGCTAATTTTCTTCAACAGGCAGCGTAGTTCCCCGTCGGCGATCGAATACCTTGCGCAGCACATACACCAGCAGCACCACGCCCACAATTCCGCCAATTCCCATCACATAGCCCAGATGCCTGTGAAAGGCTCGTGTGATTGAATGCAGGATGGTCGGGCCGTATGTGATGGTAATAACCGCCCAGATCAGGAACCGCACAAACTTTCCAACGAAGATCGCGCTGAAGAACCACACGGACTTCATCTCAAACACGCCGGCGGCGAACTCAAACAGCTTCACCGGCATCGGCGGCGGCATCATCGCCGGAACCATGATTGCCAGGAACTCCTGCTTCTCAAACCGGTCGCGCAACTGCTCATACCGCTGCCGATTGATCCGCTTCAGCAGAAACAGCTCCCCACCCGCGCGTCCCAGATAATACGGCAACAAACTGCCGACGGCGGAGCCGAGCGCCGCCATAAAGCAATACACCAGAAACCGCCTGTGATCGTTCGCCACATAGTCGATCAGAAGCGCATCGATCGGCACCGGTATCGCCGCCGAATCGATAACGGCCAGACCACCGATCCCCCACACTCCAAGCGGCTTCATCGCCGCGAGCATGATGACGTTCAACTTTTGAAGGAGTGCAACAGGATGGATCTTCACGGGGTATTCCCTATTCTACCTGCCTCGGCGCTTCCAGATTCATTTCCCAGGTTCATTTCCCCTGTTCATCTACATGAGATGCCGTATCGTGTTCCGTTCGCCCCGCTAACAGATCAAGCGCATGCGGCAGCACGGGCAGAATCGCCGCCAGCGAACTCTTCGCCCCCGCAGGGCTACCCGGCAGGTTCACGATCAGAGTACCTCCAAGCGTCCCGCATACCGCGCGGCTCAGCGCAGCATACGGCGTATGTTGCAGCCCGTCGGCACGCATCCGCTCCGCCAGCCCGTCGATCAACCGGTCACAGACCAGCCTTGTCGCCTCTGGCGTTACATCCCGCGGGGCCAGACCCGTCCCGCCCGTCGTCAAGATAATATCTACAACTTTTGCGTGACGCCGCAGTGTCGCGGCGATCAAATCAACCTCATCTGGCAGTATCTCCGTTACTAAAACACTCGCTCCTGCGGCCTCCAGCAACTGGCTTACAGCCGGTCCAGAGAGGTCGACCGCCTCCCCACGCGAGCAGCGATCGCTGATCGTCAATACCACCGCCTGAACATTGGATGCAAAACGTTGCGTCACCCTCACAGTCTACGGGTTCCCCTAACTGTTTCAGAAACCGTGACCGTAATCACTTCTTCCCCGTAAAGCCCACCAAAAATGAGAAAATAGAAGGGACTATGCAAACCGGGGCATTTAACCGGGAACCGACAATCTGTTCGCTACCGAAACTTTAGCCGCCCGCACCCGTCAGACCCTATAGCCCATGCCCTCCCTCGAGACTCCGCCCAACTCCGCACCCCCAACCCAACCCGTAAAGGTGCGCACCGGCCGCTACGGCGAACTCGAAGAGCACGAGCTGATCCATCTCCTCGACTCCCTCGACGATGAGCGCTCCAAGGCGCGCTTTCGCGAGTCCATCTATATCTCGGTCATCATTTACATGGCGATCGTCTGGTTCCTGTTCTACGGTCCTCGAGTCCTTTTTCATCAGCCTCGCCTCATCAGCCCGGTTGATGTTCTCAAGGAGCGCGACAAGCAATTGACCTTCCTCGACACACCGAAGGATCTGTCAAAGCTCACCCCGAAATCCAAGGCGATTCCCGAGAAGAGCCGCGTGCAGCAACTCGACCAGAAGACCCTGCAACAGTTGCAGGCGATGCGCAGACCGGAACCCCCAGCCCCACAACCAGCCCAGCCCGCGCCAGCACAAGCTGCGCCCACCCCACCCGCTCCGCAGCCCCCGCCACCGGCTCCTCAGCCAACCCAACAGGCCCTGATCGAAGCACCTAAGCCTGCGCCCCCGACCCGCCCGAACTTCGGCAACCCGAACCAGAGTCCCGGTGACGCCATTCGCAAAGCCGCCCAGGACGCAGCGCACGATCGCGGCTCTGGAGACTACTCCCCAGGTCCATCCGGCGGCCGTCAGGGCATGGGCACCGGTGTCGATGTTCTCTCCGACACTCAAGGCGTCGACTTCGGCCCCTACATCCGCAGAATCCTCGGCGACATCAGGCGCACATGGATCCCTCTGATCCCCGAAGAGGCGCGTCCGCCCCTCAACAAACAAGGTGAGACGCTCATCCGCTTCACCATCCTCCCCGACGGCCGCATTGCCGCCATGAACCTCGATGGCTCCAGTCAGGACACCGCTATCGATCGCGCCTGCTGGGGCGGCATCACCGGCGTCGGACAGTTCCCGCCACTTCCCGCCAACTTCAAGGGTCCGAATCTCGAACTCCGTATCGCCTTCTACACCAACAAACCGCTTCCATAGCCCGCACGAAGATCAGTGAGTCACGGTTGCCAACCGCCTTCGAAACCCATGCCACAACAGCCCGCTCCTTCATTAGCTCGCCGGCAGACTGAACGCCGTCGTCAGGTGCGCGGTCTCCTCGTTCTGGCTATAGCCGTCCTCATCTTCAGCCTGTTCCGAGCAGGCATGCACAACGTATTCACACCAGGCTGGTGGCGTCTATGGTGATGCAGAAGGCGGTTTAATGAAGCCAGCGCCCTCCAAACCTCTCATCGTCCTCGTCGGCCCCACGGCCAGCGGAAAGACCTCTCTCGCCCTCCGCCTTGCCGAAGAATTCAACGGCGAGATCATCAGCTGCGACTCCGTTGCCGTCTATCGCGAGATGGAGATTGGCACCGCAAAGCCAACGCACGAAGAGCGCGCCCTCATCCAGCACCACATGATCGACATTGCGTGGCCTGACGAATCCTGTACTGCAGGCGACTACAGCCGGCAGGCCCGCGAAGCACTTACCGGCGTCACCGAACGTCGTCATCTTCCCATCGTCGCCGGAGGCACCGGCCTCTACCTCCGCGCCCTCATTGATGGTCTATTCCCTGCCCCACCCCAAAAACCCGGCCAGCGCGAACGCCTCCGCAAGCTCGCCACAACCCACGGTCCCGCCTACCTACACCGCATGCTCACCCGTCTCGATCCCACCGCAGCCGCGGCCATCCACGTCAACGATGTTCCCAAGGTCGTGCGCGCCATCGAAGTCTCCGTCGCCGCCGATCAACCGCTCGGCGCCCGCGGCCGCACCCCGATGACGGTCCAGTGGCAGAAGGGTCGCGACGCCCTCAACGGATATCGCATTCTATACATCGGCCTCAATCCGCCTCGCACCCGTCTCTACGAGCGCATCAACCAGCGCGCCGGCGCGATGTTCGACCGCGGCCTCATCGAAGAGACCGAGCGCCTCATCGCCCGCTATGGCGCAGATTGCCGTCCGCTCACCTCTCTCGGCTACGCCGAAGCCACCGCCGTCCTGCAAAACGAACTCACCCGCGAGCAAGCCGTAGCCCAGGCCCAGCAAGGCCATCGCAACTACGCCAAGCGCCAGCTCACCTGGTTCCGCCGCGAGCCCAACATGCACTGGCTCGAAGGCTGCGGCAGCGATGAAGACATCACAGACCAAGCTCTCCAATTAGTCTCCGCCCACCTCAAAGACATCGACAGTCGTAACACTCATCCGCTCCAATAAAAAATCAGTGACATCCGTGCAATTTCGCGGTTGCCGCTCATCCCACCTCATACCGGTCGCCCCGCTTCGGACAAATCACCTCAAGCTTGTACAACTTTTCGATCTCGGTCCTCAGCGTCTGTTGAGCATCCGGCTCGCCGTGCACCAGGAAAACCTTCTTCAGCGTAGGCACCACGGGCTCCATCCACTGCAGAAGCTCCCTCTGGTCCGCGTGTCCGCTCAGCTCGCCAATAGAGTCGACCTCGCACCGCAGACGCATCGGCTCGCCGAAGATCTTCACCTCCGGCTGCCGCTGCACAATCGCGCGTCCCAGCGTGTGCTCCGCCTGGAAGCCTGTAATCAGTACCAGATTCTTCGGATCTTCCACGCTGTTCTTCAGGTGATGCAACACCCGTCCCGCCTCGCACATCCCTGAAGCCGCGATAACAATAAACGGCATACGCAGATCATTCAGAGTCTTGCTCTCTTGCACCGTGCGAATATATCGCAGCCGCTCCCAGCCAAACGGGTCGAGATGCTGGTTCGCAAACGCACGCGCCCCATCGTCCCACTCCTCTTCGTGCTTGCGAAACACGTCCGTCACATTCACCGCCAGAGGGCTGTCCACAAAGATCGGAATATCGGGAATCGCTTTCTCGTCTATCAGCTCATGCAACAGCAACACCACCTGTTGCGTTCGCCCCACGGCAAATGCCGGCATCACGATATGGCCGCCCCGCTGCGCCGTGCGGTTCACCAGGTGCGCCAGCTTCTTCTTCACTGGACCAATCGGCTGATGCAAGCGGTTGCCATACGTGCTCTCCATAATGAGGTAGTCGGCAGCCGGCGGCGTCTCCGGATCTTTGATAATCGGCAGCCCTTTCCGCCCCACATCACCCGAAAACAGCAATCGCGTCGTCTGTCCCTTCTCTCGAGCCTCAATCAAGACACCCGACGAGCCCAACATGTGCCCAGCGTCAAACGTCGTCGAAGTAAAGCCTGCATCCGCGGTCGAACCTGCCAGCAACTGCGGTGTGTGCAGCATTACTGATACGAACTGCTGCATCGCCTGCGCCGCGTCCTCCTGCGTGTAGAGCGGCGACACTGGTCCGTTAGGCGCCGCAACGCCCAGCGATCTTCTCCGATGCGTCCTCTTGTTCAGAAACTCCGCGTCCGACTCCTGAATATGCGCGCTGTCTTTCAACATCGCATCGCATAAGTCCACCGTCGCCGGCGTCGTATAGATCGGCCCCCGATACCCCTGCTTCACCAGTAGCGGAAGATCGCCACTATGGTCGATGTGCGCGTGGGAGAGCACCACGGCATTCAATTGCTCCGGCGGCAATGCCAAGTGCTCATTGATCTCCCGCGCCATCTGGCGGTGACCTTGAAACAACCCGCAATCCAGCAAAATATTCTGTCCAGCGCATTCCAGATGGTGCGAAGAACCCGTCACCGTCTGTGCCGCACCCCAAAAATGCAGTCGAATCGCCATCCACTTCCTCCTGAACCTACCCCCTGAACCCCGTCACAACCCAACCATCCTATCTGAAGGAAACAAAGACCTCTTTCGGAGCACAGAAAAGCCCATCCCCCGAGCATGGGCCTTTGAGGATGGGCCTTTTCCGTAGTCCTCTAAAACGACTCAGGCAGGCTGCACCACGAGATTGTCCGCCAGTTTGAAGCGAACGATCGACTCAGCCGGAATCTCGATATCCCGATTTCCCGTCAGACCGCCGAGCGCCGTTCCACCACCCGCGCCGATCAGGCCTCCGACAAGCAGCCCAACTCCACCTGTAGCTACGCCGCCAACCAGCATCCCTACTCCTGTGCCGCCGCCGATAAACGCCGCCGACCGCTTGCCCTTACCCTTCTTGGTCCGCGTCAAATCGGAAGTGTCGAGTGCATACCGTGAGCCATTCAACGTAACGTACGTCAGCCTCAATTCAAGAATCGAGCTGCCCTTGAAGTGTCCGCGGCGATGCGATGCGACCACGACGCCGCTCACCGGCGAGCCTTTCGGAATCACGACTTGACCGTTATCCCCCGCCACCGGATCGACAACTTCACCATCAAACCGGTCTCCCGGATGGCTCGTCTTCACGCTGATGTGTTGATTGATCCGAATCGTCAGATTTGTCCCTGCAGGGATATTTACATCCGCTGGCCGCATAATCGGAGCCCCACCCGGAGCTGGCGCAGGCGGTCCCACCGGCTGACCGGAAGAGTCCACCTGCCCGGCTGTCGCTGGCTGGCCCGTTGCCACAGGTGCCGAGCTCCAGGCGCGGTCGCCGGCGTATTCGGCGCTACTCCATTCGCCGGAGTCACCGTTGTTGTCACGGCCTGCGTCGTCTGTCCCGGCGCAGGCGGCTGCACCGTCGTTGTCGTCACATTCCCGTTCTTGTCTGTAGAAACAACCTGTTGAGCCTGACCGGTCGCTGCAGCCTGTTTCTTGGCCGTATCGATCGCCGCTTCCTCTTTCGATTTGCAGCCAGCCAGCATCACTAGCGCCAGCGTCATCGCCACAACCATTTTTCCTGAGCCCTGAAAGATCATCGGGAAACCTCGTTCTTCGTTCTGATTTTTGTTGCCAGCGGATGACAAGAATCCGGCCAACCGCTTCCATTCTTTTAAGATGCTCATTCCGCGCAAGCGACTACCCACCCCGCAAAGGTTTACGATTATTTCTATGACCACCGCAACCGCCAGACGCCCTCAGCTCGCCCACCTCACTGCCCAGCTCGACGACTTCCGCCAGCGCGGAACTTTTTTCAAGCTGCGTGTACTCGACGACCAACAGGCCCCCGTCTGCACCTACGATGGCAAGCGCGTCATCAATCTCGCCTCCAACAACTACCTCGGCCTCTGCAACCACCCCAAGCTCGAGGAAGCCGCCATCGCGGCAACAAAAAAATACGGCGTAGGTTCAGGCGCCGTCCGCACCATCGCCGGCACCATGCACATCCACATGGAGCTCGAAGAAAAGATCGCCGCTTTCAAAGGCGTGGAAGCTTGTGTCGTCTTCCAGTCCGGCTTCGCCGCCAACGCCGGCACAGTCTCCAGCATCCTCGGCAAAGACGACTTCATCCTCTCCGACGAGCTCAACCACGCGAGCATCATCGATGGCGCACGCCTCTCCCGCGCCAAGATCAAAGTCTTCCGCCACAAGGACGTTGCCCACGCCGAAGAGCTCCTCAAGGAAGTGCAGAACGAACCCGGCCGCAAGCTCCTCATTACCGACGGCGTCTTCTCCATGGACGGCGACATTGGTCCCGTCGACAAGCTGGCCCACCTCGCGGAAAAATACGGTGCCATCATGATGGTCGACGACGCCCACTCCAGCGGCGTTCTAGGCCGCAACGGACGCGGCTCCGTCGATCACTTCCACGTCACCGACAAGGTCGACGTTCAGGTCGGCACCCTGTCAAAGGCCATCGGTGCCCTCGGCGGCTACGTCTGCGGCAGCCGCGACCTCATCGACTACCTCTACCACCGCGCCCGCCCCTTCCTCTTCTCCACCTCGCATCCACCATCCGTTGCAGCCACCTGCATCGCCGCATTCGACATGCTGGAGAATGAACCCGACCGCATCCAGCGACTCTGGGACAATACCAACTACTTCAAGCAGCAGCTCACCGGTGCCGGCTTCGACGTTGGCGGAAACTCCACCCCCAGAAGCGAGACCCCCATCACTCCCATCATCATCGGCGACGGCCGCCGAGCCATGGAATTCAGCCGTGCGCTCTTCGACGCTGGCGTTATGGCCCCAGGCATCGCCTTCCCGACGGTTCCCGAGGGTAAAGCCCGTATTCGCACCATCATGACCAGCGAACACACCCGCGCTGAGATCGATCAGGCACTCGACATTTTCTCCACTGTTGCCAAAAAACTAGAAGTTCTACCGGCCTGACCACTAGGTATGTTTAATGGGCGCATCGAACCAAAGCATATTCGGAGGAATAACCCGTTAAAAACGAGTCTATTCCCGAAAAAATGCGTCTCTTACTGTATGCCCTTTCGTCCTTTACACCAGCTCAGGCTGACTGGCTTGGTGCTTGGCGCCGCGTTCTGTATCTCCTCACTAGGGGCTCCGAAAAGTCTTCGCGCACAGCAGTTCGACACCACCTTCAGCACCCCCTCCAACATCCCCTCAACGATAAGCTCTTCAAACGAAACCGCCATCCTCACTTCGCCGACTCCTGTCTCCGAACTGCCAGACGCGCCCGGCGCTCTGCTTTATCCGCAAGCCGGACAAAACCCTACGGCCGCCCCACCCCCGCAGCCGGCAGACGACCCCTACGCCGTCAGCCCCAACGGCAATCATCAGACCAAGCGCGTCCTCGGCCTCGTGCCCAACTTCCGCACCGTCTCCGCCGACATCAAGCTCCCCCCCATGAGCCCGAAGGACAAGTTCATCATCGCCGGCAAGGACACCTTCGACTACTCCGCCTTATTCGTCGCCGGCATCCAGGCCGGCTTCGCCATGAACAGCAACTCCTACCCCGAATTCCATCAGGGCGCCGCTGGCTATGCCCGCTACTACTGGCACACCCTCGCCGACACGGCGAGCGAAAACTTCTTTGTCGGTGGTATCGGCCCCATCGTCTTCAAACAGGACAATCGCTTCTACACTCTTGGCCACGGAAGCTTCGGCAAACGCTCCTGGTACGCCGTCACCCGCGTCCTGGTCACGCGCAAGGACAATGGAGATGAGACCTTCAACTTCTCCGAGGTCATCGGCTCCGGCGCCTCATCCGGCCTCTCCACTCTCTGGTATCCCAAGGAATATCAAACCTGGACCAAGGTCGGTCAGAAGTGGCTCACCAGCGACCTCATCGACTGCTTCAACTTCTGGTGGAAGGAGTGGTGGCCCACCGCCAACAAATACGTCTTCCACGAAAAAACGTAAGCATCAGCGGGGCGGTCCCATTGGGCATCATCAAACCTCTCTCCTATAGACAACCCTGCCCTCACAAATCGTAGCCATCACTCTCCCCAACATCCCCGCGCCGTCAAACGGGGTATTCCGCGACTTCGACCTCGACTTTTTCGCGTCGAAGCTCCACTCCGCCGCCGGATCAAACACCACCACATCCGCAAAGCTCCCAACGCGCAGCGTGCCCCGACCCTCCAGCGAAACAATCCCCGCTGGCTGCGCACTCATCAACTCGATCACCCGCGAAACCGTCATCCCGTGCCCCTTATGCAACACCCGCAACGCCAATCCCAGCGCCGTCTCCAGCCCGGTAATCCCATTCGGAGCACGTTCAAACTCCTGTTCCTTCTCAAACAGCGCGTGCGGAGCGTGATCGGTCGCAATGCAATCCACAGTCCCATCCATCAGTCCCGCGATCATCGCCAGCCTGTCTGCCTCAATCCGCAGCGGCGGATTCATCTTCGCATTCGTGTCGTAGTCTCCTACAGCCTCATCGGTCAGCGTGAAGTGATGCGGCGCCACCTCGCACGTCACGTGCAATCCCTCAGCCTTCGCGTCCCGTATCAACGACATCGCCTTCGCCGTCGACACATGCTGCACATGCAGATGCGGCCGCAGCCCCTCGCTCCGTTCGATATCCCTGAGCAGCCGAATATCCCGCTCAACAATCCGCGCCTCTGCCTCGACCGTCATCCCACGTAGTCCGAGCCGAAATGCCACCGTTCCCGCATTCATGCTGCAGCCGCCGGTTAGCCGCGTGTCCTCCGCGTGCTGCGATACCGGCACTCCAATCCCCGCAGCCGCCACCAGAGCCTCGCGCATCACGCTGTCCTCAAGCACCGGCTTTCCGTCATCGGTAAATCCCACCGCCCCCGCCCTCCGCAACTGCATGGAAGTCCGTAATCTCCTCGCCCCTGCTGCCAAACGTCGCCGCAGGCATCGCAAACAGCTTCACACAAGCTCCCCGCGCAGCATCGAGCATCCACTCCAGCCCCTCCACCGAATCATTCACCGGCACCGTGTTAGGCATCGCCACCACACTTGTAAATCCGCCCGCCGCCGCAGCCGCAGTTCCAGTCGCAATCGACTCCTTGTACGTCTGCCCCGGCTCCCGCAGATGCACATGAACATCCACGAACCCGGGCGCAACAATCATCCCCGCGGCATCGATGATCTCCTTCGCCTTTTCCCGATGAAACCGGCCCGGCATCTCGACCGCTGCCACCTTTCCATGCCGCAGCAGCACATCCCTCTCCGCGTCCACACCGCTCGCGGGATCGACCAGCCGTCCGTTCAAAATTAATATGTCACTCATACTGTTACACTCTCAAATCCACCCACACCCAGCGCGCGCACAAGCAGCGCCGTCCTCACCGCCAACCCATGCCGCACCTGTTCTTCGATCGCAGAATTCGGCCCATCCGCCACCTCACCCGAGATCTCCAACCCACGAATCATCGGTCCAGGGTGCATCACCAGGGCGTTCGGCGCACTGGCCGCCAACCGCTCTTCATTCAGCTGATAACGCGCAATATAATCCCCGAGATCCAGCTCCAGCCCCGCCAGCCGCTCCCGTTGAATCCGCAGCATCATCACAACCTGCGCCTGCTTCAGCGCCTTATCGAAATCTCGCTCAATCTCCACGGCGCCACCGTTGAGCGGAGAGCCCAGCCCCAACGCCTCCTCCGGCAACAGCTCCCTCGGCCCGCACAGCAAAACCCTGGCGCCAAGCCTCGGCAGCAACATCGCATTCGACCGCGCCACGCGGCTATGCAGAATATCCCCCGTAATCACCACCGTCACGCCTTGCAGCGTCTTAGCATCAATGCGCCCCGCATCGACTCCATTCAATCGGGCCAGGATCGTCCGCAGATCCAGCAGCGCCTGCGAAGGATGCTCATGCATCCCATCCCCCGCGTTCAACACCGGCAGTCCCGTCGACTTCGCGAGCAGATACGGCGCTCCCGAGTTCGCGTGCCGCAAAATAATGCACTCCGCGCCCAGCGCACGCAGTGTCAGCCCCGTGTCCTTCAGGCTCTCGCCCTTCTCAATCGACGACGACTTATCGCTCACAAGCGTCGTAATCGCACCCAGCGACTTCGCCGCCAGCTCAAACGACGTCCGAGTCCGTGTGCTCGACTCATAAAACAGCAGCGCGATCCGCCGCCCCGCCAGCATCCGCGCCCTGTCCGCGCCGGCCATCCGCTCAAGCCGGTCGGTCGCCGCCAGTATCGCCGCAACCTCCACAACAGACAAATCCGCCACCGTCAGCAAGGAACCGGCGGCATACTGCGACCTCTTCATCTGAGACTTCTCGATCGACGCCAACTCAATCCACCAGCTCAACCAGCAGCACCTGCTCCTGCCCATCCACCTCGTTCAGCTTCACCTCGATGATCTCCCGCTTCGAGGTGGGAATCGTTCGCCCCACAAACGTCGCCTCGATCGGCAGCTCGCGATGCCCGCGATCGATCAGCACAAGCAGGCGAACGCTCTTCGGCCGGCCGTGGTCGAACAACGCATCCAGCGCAGCCCGTATCGTCCTTCCCGTGTACAGCACATCGTCCATCAGGATGATGTCCCGCCCCGTCACATCGAACCCAATCGCCCCCGGTGTCACCTTCGGCCGCGGTCCATCCGTCGAAAGGTCGTCCCGGTAAAAGCTGATATCCAGAACGCCCGTATCCACCGGATGCTTCTCGATGTTGCCGATCAGCACCGCAAGCCGCTGTGCCAGCGGAACACCCCGGCGCTTGATCCCGACCAGTCCCACGTTCTTGCTGCCATCGTGCTTCTCAACGATCTCATGCGCCAGCCGAACCAGCGTGCGCTCGATCTCCGAGGCCGACATCAACCGGCCCTTCTCCCGCATCTTCGGTTTCCGAACTTCCGTAGTCTCACTCATAACGTTCGCGCTTGATGATATCAGGACAGAAGGCATTGCGATGGAAGCAGACGCAAGCCCTCACACCGACACGTTCCGCCGCGTCCGCATAAACCCGCCCACTGCTCCGCCCACGGTAGACATCACCAGCAACACCCCGGACACCATGCCAAATCCAGCCAGCATCATCCCCGCCCGAAACTCCGGCGAAAACCACAACCGGCGCATCTCCGGCGGTTGTGGCGCAATGGCAACCGCCTTCTCATATTGAACACGCATCAGCTCATTAAACTCAGCGTCGAACCCCGCCATACTGTGCAACCCATACCGCCCCACTAATCCTCCAACTCCCCACGCGACTCCAAGGCACGCCACCAGCGCCAGACCAACCACCAACCCAATCCGCGCTCCCACTCCGGCATCCATCCACGCCAGCGGACGCCGCCGCTGGTACAGCGCCAGCGTAATGATCGAGCCACTGATCGTCCATAGCGTACTGACAAGCGAAACCACCTGAAACCGCTGCGACACCAGGCTCAGCCCGGCAGCAACGCCCGCCACCAGGACCGCACATCGGATCGCCGTCTTCCACTCCACCTGCTGCGGCCTCGGCGGAGCGACCGCTCCCGTCGTATTCGCCTCAACTGCACCGGTCTGCTGCTCATAATCCTGCAAATAAATCTGTGGCGAACCGCAATGCGGGCAAAACGGCGACGCGTCATCTCTGGCAGGTAACTCGCCGCCGCAACGGTGACAATATTCGTGCATATCTTATGAAGCTATCCCACCCGGAAGGGGGCGGCAAGCGCAAAGCCGCAACCCTAGCCTACTCAAGCTCTCTCACTGCGAATGCTGGTCATCTTTATCGCTAAACGGATGCCCAGGCAGATCCAGCGCGACCAGGCCCATCTTCGTTCCACTACCCTCCGGATCGATCGCGACAATATGCTGATGCTGCTTCGAGCCCGCCTTCAACTCCATCTTGCCGGACATATCCTCATTCACCGTAATGTGGTTCTCTTTATCGTTGTCGCAGGTTAGCCCCTCGTCTGTGCGCGTCGGCGACCCTACAGGCTTGTTGTTTTGGCACTCAATCACGTCGCCATATCGCCCCAGCGCCTTGCGATAAAACGTGGCCACCTTGTCCGGACTGTCCTGCGTCCGATAGCTCGCCGCCTTTACCCTCAGTTGGAAGCTGCCAAAGCTCATATTCACGTCGGCAGCCCCGTTATCCTTATCCTTCTTCACCAACTCCGAACCCGGATATACCGGCAGCCCCAGCCCCTCGGCCACCACCGCATCGTTCGTCTTCACCGTCATGCCACCAAACGGCGTGGCGATCTTCACATTATCGTTCCCGTTCCTCTTATCCGACTCGATCCTGCACCCACTCATCATCGCCGTGGCAGCAATTATCATCGCGACCACCGCAGTTTGGTTGTTTCGCATCTCTCGCCTCCACATCTTCAGAAAACAATACGCCGCTTTCGGCCCTCCGGTTCCAGGCATCTCTCCGGCAGCAGCTTTTCACCTTATCCCAAACTCAAGAAACCACTCGAATTGCTCTATCTTCGCAAAAATCCTTCTCCCCGAAAGAACCTGCCGCCAAACCTTCATTTGCTTCAAGAAAAATTGCAAACCGCGCCGTTTCCGTGGCCTATACTTACTCATGCCGGACCATAGGCCACCGCCGCCGGCACAGCGGTATCGGAGATCTCTGGCATGGCGCAGCACCAGCCAATCCGCAAAAATAGCCCAACATCCGGGTCGGACATTCCGGACAAGCTTTACTTCCGCATCGGCGACGTCGCCAAACTCTGCGACGTTCCCGCCTACGTCCTGCGCTTCTGGGAAAGCGAGTTTCCCCAGCTCAAGCCGCACAAAGGCGGTACTGGCCAACGTCTCTATCGCCGTCGTGATGTCGAAATGGCACTGCGCATCAAAAGCCTGCTCTACGACGAGGGCTACACCATTCCCGGAGCACGGCAGGTCTTCAAGGCCGAGCTGAAGCAAAAGGAACCGCAACTCTCTCTCGCGATCGACAACGCTCCGCCGAGCGTCGACACGCGCCAGCTTCGCAAACTCCAGAAAGACCTTCGCGATCTACACGCCCTGCTCTCAAAGCCCGCTGCCCGTCCGGCTGTCCATCCCATTCGCACGCCGCGCAATCTGAACCCACCACGCCGAACACCAGAAAAGCTCTTCGATTCGCCTCCGCTCCCGGAAAACACAAAACGCTGAAAATGAAATTCAAAAACGAATTCGATTCCCCACACAGACGCAGAGAGCGGTCGCACCCCGACCGCGCTAAAACGTCTTACCTCGGCAAGGATCCGCTCCACGGCGTCCCCATCCAGTGTCAATACTGTTCCGGCCAGGCTTTCCGCCGCTCCACCTTGCGCGGAGACGACTTCAATCAGATCTTTCTCATGCGCTATCCCGTCCGCTGTCTCCGGTGCAGCCAGCGACAGATGGTCAGCTTCACCGTCGCCAGCCTCTCCCTGTCATCCAGCGTCAAACCCCGCCGAAAGCATCGACCTATCGATCCTTCGACTCGTTGGGTCGACTTCACGAAGCACCCGGAGATCCTCCAGCCTCCATCGACGGAATCCACCTCATCGACGGAACAGTCTCCCTCCCATCAATAGCCCGCCAGCTACAGCCTGATCCATCCCACATGGATCGCCCAAAGCGACACGCTCGCCACCACAATCCAAAGCGCCACACCCTGAATCAGCGGCTGTACTCCAACCTCTTTCAGAGTATTCCGCGAAATTCCCGACCCGATGAGAAACAGCACTACCGTCAACGCTGCGCGCCCCAGCCGATTCAGAGCAAGAAAGTAAGGCGCGGACTGCGGCACAAATCGCGGGACGTAACTCGCCAGCACCGCCGCAAAGCAGAAATACAGAATGAACCAGGGCCACTGCACCTTTGCCTTGCTCTTCTTCACCATGGCAGTCGCGATAACCAGCGGCACAATCCATAGCGCTCGGGCCAGCTTCACCGTCGTCCCAATTGCCAGCGCGGTCGATCCATACTTCGCGCTCGCCCCCACCACCGAGCTCGTGTCGTGAATCGCCAGCGCCGCCCAAAGCCCAAACTGTGTCTCGGTAAAGTGCACCGCGTGGCCGATGAACGGAAACAGCAGCAGCGCGACCGAATTCAGCACGAACACCGTGCCCAGCGAAACCGCCATCTCCTCGTCATTCGCATTCAACACCGGCCCCATCGCAGCAATCGCACTCCCGCCGCAGATCGCCGTACCGAAACTGATCAGCAGCGACTGCGTCTTACCAACCTGGAGCATCTTGCCCAGCAACACCCCAAGACCCAGCGCAAAGGTAATGCTGATCGCTGTATACATGAAGCCCGACGCCCCCGCGTGGACTACTTCCTTCAGGTTCATCCCGAACCCAAGGCAAACCACCGCCGCCTGCAACAGAAACTTCGACAGGTTCCGGCTCTCACCCGGAAGCGGATGTTCCATGCTCAGCCCAAACACCAGCCCCGCCAGCAGCGCAAGCGGCGGACCAATCAACCCGCTCGCCGCAACGATAATGCCCGCGTAGAACAGATTTTTCTTCGACATACCTAAAGCATGGGCGCATCCTCGCCCTCAGTCGAGACGTACTTTTGAATGGGTGATAAGTATTTCTTATCTCCTCAATGACCTATTTCATACCTGCCGCCCCCAACGCAAATCGCTGAAACGCCCCCGCCGCGCCTGTCATTTCTGCGCCCGCTAGCCGCACAAAGCTGAAGTCCCTCAGTATCTCCAACCCCTCCACCGCCACAATGCGCGCTGTCCCAAGCCGCAGCACCTTGCCCACCGCCCAACGCGAAACAAACCCCACCCCAAGCTCTGCCTCCACGCCCGAAATGATCGCCTCTGTCGAATCCAACTCCATCGCGACCCGGAGCGATCGCAGCGGCAATCCCGCCTTCTTCAGCGCCCGTTCCACCACCCGTCGAGACCCCGAACCCCGCTCCCTCAGCAGTAACGGTACCCGAGCCAACTCCGCCGGTGCGATCACCCCCGCCTTACGCGCCGCCCAGGCATGATTCGGGCTCACGATCAGCACCATCTCGTCCTGCACCATCCGCTCAGTCTTCACATCCCGTCGCATAGCCGGCCCTTCAATGATCCCCAGCGCAACCCGCTCTTCCACCACCGCCTCCACGATCTTCTCCGTGTTGCCACTGATCAGCGAGAGCTTCACCTGTGGATACTGCCGCAAAAACGCCCCCAGAATCCGCGGCAGAACATACTGCGCCACCGTCGTTGAAGCCCCCAGCCTCAGCTCACCGACAGCCTCATCGTTCAACCCCGCCAACGCCCGCTGCGCCTCCACCATCGTCTCGGCCGCTGTTTTCGCATACCCAAGCAACACGCGCCCCGCCTCCGTCAACGAGATCTGGCTCCCATGTCCCTCGCCCCGCGCCCGATCGAACAGCCGCGCACCCGCCTCCTCCTCCAGCGCACGAATATGCTGACTCACCGCCGGCTGGCTCAGATGCAGCACCTCCGCTGCCTTGCGAAAGCTCATCTCCTCCGCCACCGCCCGAAACACCCTCAACCGAAAGTTCTCCAACCAATCCACCTCTGTCGTAGCTTTTGCCCTGTTGTCTTTGCTTCTAGGTAAGCCAAGGCTTTAGCCTTGGCATTCTCAACCGCCCAAAAGGGGGCTTTAGCCCCTGGGGTATGCCCTCTTAGCCGGCTCCACAAAACTTTTCTTCTCGCACAAACCAAGCGGCCCTGCTAAGACGAACCACCCCCGCTACCCCATCAGCATAAGCCCTGCCGATAAAATCAATTCAGCCAACCGTGTCTGCAAACTCCGTGTCGACAAACCAAGACCCCAACCCGGCAATCGCCTCACCTCGCCGCAGCCCCTTCGCTTTTCTTCGCCCCTCCCACAGCCACACCGCAACCTCCGCCACCCTGCTCCTCACCCTCTCCGCACTCCTCTCCCGAGTCATAGGCCTCATCCGCGACCAGTACATCGCCTACCAGTTCGGCGCCGGCCACAACACCGACGCCTACAACGTCGCCTTCTACCTCCCCGAGTGGATCAACTATCTCCTCGTCGGCGGCGCAGCCTCCATCACCTTCGTCACCATCCTCGACCGCTATCGCGCCACCAACGACGAAGCCGAAGGCGAACGCGCCCTCTCCATCATCCTCAACACCATGGTCATCGTCCTCGGCACCGCCATCCTCCTCGCCGAGATCTTCACCCCACTCTTCACCCGAATCTACTTCGACCCCGCCTCACCCCAGGGCATCCTCTGCACCCGCATCACCCGCATCCTCCTCCCCGCGCAGCTCTTCTTCTTCGCCGGCGGAGTCCTCGCCTCCGTCCTCCTCGTCCGCAAACAGTTCTCCTTCCAGGCCATCTCTCCACTCATCTATAACCTCGGCATCATCTTCGGCGGAGTCCTCCTCGCCAGCCGCATGGGCATCTCCTCCCTCGGCGTCGGCGCTCTCATCGGAGCCATCCTCGGCCCCTTCCTCCTCAACGCCTACGGAGCCTACCGAGCCGGTCTCCGCTACCATCGCATCCTCGACCTCAAACACCCCGGCCTCCGCGAGTGGGTTCGCCTCTCGCTCCCACTCATGCTCGGCGTCACCATCATCACCCTCGACAACCAGATCCTCGGCTACTTCGCCAAGCACGGCGCCGGCGACATCTCCCGCCTCAACTACGCCAAACGCCTCTTCACCGCTCCCATGGCCATCATCGGCCAGGCCGCCGGAGCAGCCTCGCTCCCCTTCTTCGCCTCACTTTTCGGCCGCAACCAGTTCGCCAGCTTCGCCTCCGCCGTCAACCGCTCCGTCTCCCGCCTCGTAGCCTTCTCTCTCCTAGGCTCCGCCGCCATGATCGCCCTGGCCCAACCCGCCGTCGACCTCATCTTCCGTCGCGGCTCCTTCAACGCCGCCGACGCCACCTCCACCGCCACCTACTTCGCCATCTTCGCCATCTCACTCGCCCTCTGGACCGCGCAAGCCATCTACGCCCGCGCCTTCTACGCCGCAGGCGAAACCTTCGCCCCCATGCTCGCCGGAACCATCATCACAATCGTCAGCATCCCCATCTACTGGCAGCTTCACCAACACTTCGGCGTCATCGGCCTAGCCTGGGCCTCAAACCTCGCCATCCTTCTGCAAACCGGAACCCTCGCGGTCCTCGCCCACCGCCGTCATCTGGTCCCCATCGTGGGCCCACCCGGCCCCTACGCCGGCCTCGACCACCCCGAAATAACCCGTGCCGCCATCGCGGCTGTCGTCAGCCTCGCCGGAGCCACTCTGCTCCTCCACCTCGTCCCCCAACCCCAAACCTACCGCGGCGACCTCATCGCCCTAACCCTCGGAGGCCTGACCTGGGCCATCCTCGCCGCTGCCACCCTCCACCTCACCGGCTCAACTCTCCTCACCCAACTCCGCTCCCGCATCGCCTAAAAAAACCAGCAAGTCGTCCGACGTTAAAATTGTGTCCATGCGGCCAGAAGACAATGTCATCGTCCGTGGCGAAAACACTGAAGACTCCGAAGAGCGTTCAGTGATCTATTCAATCAATGAGGTCGCTTTCGGATCTCGGGATGAAGCTAACCTGGTGGACAAGTTGCGCACAGAAGGTGCGGTGCTCGTCTCGCTCGTTGCCGAGATACAGAAACGAATCGTCGGGCATATTCTTTTCAGTCGGATGTCGATTGAGACAACCGGCGGATCGGTTCCGGCTACGGCGCTGGCCCCCATGGCCGTGTTACCCGAGCATCAGCGCCGGGGCATCGGTGGACGACTGATCCGTCATGGCCTGAATTTGTTGCACGAGCAGGGTGAGCGGATCGTCATAGTCGTCGGGCATCCCGGCTACTATCCACGCTTTGGTTTTTCCAGCGGAAAGGCACTCTCTCTCGAAAGCCCTTTCCCTCCAGACGCCTTCATGGCGATGGAACTCAGCCCTGGCGCTCTCGAGGGCGTTCGCGGCCGAGTTAAATATCCGGCCGCGTTTAGGATTTGAAATCGATACAGGCGACCGAAGCCCTACTTTGCATCCTCCCACTCCTCATTCCAGGCCGTCTGGATCGCCTCCAGAATCCCCTCATTCGACTTCGCCGGGTCCCCCACAAATCCCGGCAACCCGATCACATACTTATGCAGGTCCGTAAACCGCACCGAATACGGCTCAATCTCCGGATACTTCTCCTGCAACTGAATCCCAATCTCCTCTGCATCCGTCCAGTCAAACTCTCGCGGCATCGCATTCTCCTCACTAAACTATTCAGCAGCGCTATAGTCACCGCTTGGTAGAAGACTACAAGAATCACGCTCCTTTGTTATGTCTCAACCAACTCAATCCGCATGGTCCGCCAGCATGCTCCGCCGGGATCTCAGCGCCCGCGCCCATCATCTCGCCCGCACACAAAAACTCCTCCACGACACATCCCCCGGCTCCAATCCCGTCGTCATCTTCGGCCACGATGAAAACGGCCGTCACGGAAACTTCCACCCCGCCTCCTACACCAATATCTGCGCCAATCCCGAATGGCTCCGCCGCCTCTCCAAAGTTCATACCGCATCCCGACGCTCCCGCGCCCGCAAAGACTGGCAGTGGATGGAACTCGACTCCTGCAACAGCTCCGACGCCCTGCTCATGAACGTCTTCTGCCACCCCGAAGTCTTCAACGGCTACACCATCGCCCCCACCGTCGCCAACCTTCTCAACGTCGACCCCACCGCCCAACCCCACTTCGGCATCAACCCCGGCGTTCCCCTCAAGCTCCCTCGCAAAGGCCGCAGCAAACTCCCATCTGAGTTAAGCGGCCGCGCCAACCTATTAAAAGACCGCACCGAAATCGACCTCCAACTCGGCGCCCTCTTCCTCGAAGCCAAACTCACCGAATCCAACTTCCAACTCGCCGCCCCGCGCCTCATCGAGCGCTACCGCGACCTCGAAACAGTCTTCGACCTCACCCGCCTCCCCAGAAAAATTCTCTCCACACCTTCATCCCATCCACCCGCGGAAGACTACTCCCAACTCGAAGAACCAACCACCCCAATCCCGCCGCCGCCGAAACCCTCACGCACATTGATCAACGGCTACCAACTCATCCGTAACGTCCTCGCCGCCTACACCGCCGACGCATCCTTCTGCGTCCTCTGCGACGCACGCCGCCACGACCTCATCGAAACCTGGTATGCCATCCTCCGCGCCGTCCACCGCCCCACCTTCGCCACCCGCCTGAAACTTCTCACTTGGCAGGAACTCTCCACCACCCTCCCCGCAGACCTCCAACAATTCCTCGAAGCAAAATACGGAATCCTACCCACCTAGACCGAAAAGAAAACGAACAAATTGAGCACCGGTCAAACCCCTGTCGCTGCTTTCGGATTCAGCGTAGCGCTTTAGCCCTACGAAAACCCGCACCCCTATGGCACCCGCTCAGCTTTCATCGTGTTCGCAGCTTTCATCATGCCTGCATCCGGCAGAGCATACATCAGCGCCATCGCAGACCAGTTCGTGGCTGCACTCGAGATCCACTGATCGCGGCCATGCGGAAAACCCGCATCGAAACGACGGCTGAAAACCCAACGCCCGAGTCTGCACATACCACGACCCGTCCACCTGCTGATGACTCAACAGCCACTTCACCCCGCGCTGATATGCCGGATCGGAAACCGCCAGCCCACCAATGTGAAGCGCAACCAGGCTCTTTCCCGTAGCGTACGCCGTGCTCTCCATCGTCGGCAGATCAGACCATCCACCATCCGCCTTCTGATTCGCCACCAGCTCCTTCAGAGCCTTTTCCGTAGCAGCCTTGTTCGTGCCCGCCCACGCAAGCCCCACCAGTCTCCAACCGCGATCGTCATTGTTAATCGACTTCGCATTCGCAAGCCACGAAGCACCCAATTGAATAGCTCGTTCATACGCCGCCGCATTCATCTTCGGCGCATAAAGCTGCAGCGCCCGCATCGCTTTCGCAGTCTGCCCAATATGTTCCAGGCAAAGCGGCTGCCGCGTGTCCGCATCCGGCTGGAACCACTGCCCAGTCGGCTGCTGCCGCCACAAAATATGCATTGCCGCTGCATCGGTATTCAGGTCAGGCTTGTAACCCTCAGCATTGAGCCCCAGCAGCGTGTAGGCCACCACGCTCTCAGTAAAGTTATCTTCAGTCGCAAGCATGAAGCCCTGATGCATCTGATCCCGCGCCTTTGCCAGCGAGTCCACATTCGCCTGCAACTGCTTCGACGCAGACTTCTCGTCGATGACAAACCCCTGCTTCCGCGCCGCTCCAAGAGTCATCGCAGTCAGACTATTGTTGTGGCACGACACGCAGCCCGCATTGGTCACAAAATTGACATCCGCCCGCTGCAGCAGAGGGATGGTGTCCTGAATCGCGCCTCGCATCTCGTTCTTAAATCGCGCCTGCAAAACCACCGGAGCCGCCGGACTGTCCTTCGCACCAGACGCTATAAGAAACTCAAGCACCGGTGTCTTCCCGTGCCGCTTCGCCATATCCAGCGCCGTCTGGCCCTCGTCGCCAGTCTTTGCATGACGGCTCTTCGCGTTCACGTCCGCCCCTCTCGCCACCAGCAGCTTCACCGCGTCCAGTGGAAGAATGTCAGAAGATGCCGCGTACATCAGCGGAGTCCGCCCGAAAACGTCAAATGCATTCACATCGGCGCCATGATCAAGCATCATCCGCAACGAAGACGTATCGCCGAGGAACGCAGTATCCTGCAGAGCGCCCGTATACACGTTCTTGTCGGTAACCTTCGCGACTACCAGGTCCACACACCTGCTGCACCTGGTGATCACGGACATCGCAAGCACTTCCTCCGCGTCAGCCTTCAGGGTCGCTCCGTGCTGCAGCAACAGCTCAAAGCTCGCAGCATCGCCCACAGTAGCTGCTTCCAGCAACGGAGACGAAGCAGCATCCGGATGCGAGTTCGGATTGGGATTCGCTCCGTGCTCCAGCAGAAGCTTGACGATCGGCGCACCGCCCGGTCGCCGCGCGGCAATCATCAAAGGCGTCCGTAGATCGTCCGAGATCGCATTCACATTCGCGCCGCGGTCCAGCAACAAACGAGTCTTATCGAGATCCTTCGCACCCCACATCAGCGACGTGGCATTCGCGTCATTGCGCTTATTCGGGTCGGCCCCCATCTCAAGCAGTCGCGCAACAGTCCCCGCGTCCGCATACAGCACGGCGTACATAAACGGCGTAGAACCCTCCGGCCCGCGAGCGTTCAGTATCGACGCGTCAGCAGTCGCAGTCTTCATAAACGCCGCCAGGTTGCCGTCGTGCAGCGCATCCACCATCGCAACAGCCTTTGGATTCGCCGGCGGCAGATCCACTTCGTTCGCCAACGCGTCAGGCCACTCGGCGCCCTGGTCAATCCACGCCTTGATCGTTGCAACCTCATCCGGACGAAGGTCACCGGTAGGTGGCATCTGGGCCCCGAACTCGCTTCCGACCACCCGGTGATACACAAAGCTATTCGCGCTGCTGCCCGGCACGATCCGCCGCGAAAGCGGCTTCAACGCAGAGCTCCTCCGGTCCAGCCGCATGCCGCCGTTCTGTTTCATTGGCCCATGACATCCAAAGCAGTTCTGCCGAAGCACCGGCAAAACGTCCTGGGCAAAATCAGCCTTCGCCGAAACCTGAGCTGAACCAACAGGCACACACGCCAACACACACAGGGAGACCGTCAAAAACCGCAGTTTTTCCACGTAAATCACCTGACAAGGATTTCTCTTGGCCCAAGATGACGCAATGCTACAACAACTTAGCCAGCCCGGCGATAGAATAAACGCCGATGCCGCCCGCCCTCTCCGAGCTTCGAGACTTCGCAGCCCGCTACACCGCCGCCTGGTGTAGCCAGAACTCCGCAAGCGTCGCCGCCTATTATGCGACAAACGGATCGCTCAGCGTCAACGGCAGCGCCCCGGCGGTGGGCAGAAACGCAATCACCGAAGTCGCCCAATCCTTCATGTCTGCCTTCCCGGATCTGCATATCGTCATGGACGACCTGCACATGGAAGGTGACCACCCTCACTATCACTGGACCCTGACCGGAACCAACACCGGACCCGGCGGCGCCGGGCACAGCGTTCGAATCAGCGGCTTCGAAATCTGGCAGATCGGACCCGACAGCCTCATCGCCTCATCGCAAGGCCGCTTCGACAACGCCGAATACCAACGTCAATTGGCCCAGGGTGTCTAGACGTCACGACAGAAGCACAAGCACCCGCTACACCAACGCCCGCGCAGAACTAGCTTCCAGATATGCGCTCACAAGGAAGATCAGCTCCCTCCGCAAGCTCTCGAAATGCTTCTCCGGCGCACCGGATTCCAGCAGTCTCCGGCTCACCCCCGCCATCGCACCCTGCAGCATCGAAGCAACCAGTTGAGGATCTCTCGTCAGCGGTGTCCGAGCGCTCTCCAACATAGCAACAATCGCCTTATTCGATCTTGCTCCCGTCTGCTGCAGTATCTTCGCGCCATCAACATCGGCACTCACCGAATACAAAGCGACACTCGTCTTCACATCCTTCATCTTGGCCTCAAGAAACGCATTGATCAGAGCCGTTCCCATCTCCTCGAGACCGTTGCCCGCCTGCTCCGCGCACCTTCGCTCAATCGCCTCCGTAACCCCATTCAGATGACGCCTCAGCACCGCCTTCAAGAGCGCGCTCTTATTCGGAAAGTACTGATACAGTGTTCCAACAGACACACCCGCTCGCAACGCCACTCTTGTCGTGGTCAGTTGTTCCTTTCCCACTCTCAGCAAAACCTGAATGGTCGCCTCCAGAATCGCGTCCACGCTCGCAGCAGAACGTGCTTGAACTGGCGATTTACGCGGCTCTAAGAGCCCTTGAGAACGTTGCGGCAAATGCGAACTCCTAACCTGAAGCTTTCTTCATCTAACCACATGTACCCACGATCAGTGGAATTCACGCACAAACAAGAGGATCAGCAGAATGACGAAACAAACCGAACTCGGCGGCACCTTCACCCTTCCAAACACATCCATCACCTTCAACCGCATGGGCTATGGCGCGATGCAACTCGCCGGTCCACAAGTGTTCGGACCGCCGCGCGACGTTGACACCGCAGTCGCCGTCCTGCGCGAGGCCGTCGCCTCCGGCGTGAACCACATCGATACCAGCGACTTCTATGGACCCCACGTAACCAATCACATCATCAAACAGGCACTCCATCCCTACGCGGACGATCTGGTTATCGTTACCAAGGTAGGCGCTCGCCGCGGCGCAGACAAGTCCTGGATCCACGCGCTCTCGCGTCAGGAACTCATCGATGCCGTTCACGACAATCTCCGGAACCTCGGCCTGGACGCCCTCGATGTCGTCAACCTCCGCGTCGGAGGAATCACAGGCCCAACGGAAGGATCCATCAAAGAACCCCTGTCTGTGCTCGCCGAACTCAAACAACAGGGACTCATTCGTCATCTCGGCCTCAGCAACATCAGCCCCAAACAGTTAGCCGAAGCCCAGACAATCACCGACATCGTCTGCATACAGAACTTCTACAACGTCGCCCACCGCGAAGACGACAGCTTCATCGACGACCTCGCCAGGCAAGGCATCGCCTACGTGCCATTCTTCCCGCTCGGAGGCTTCACCCCGCTCCAGTCGTCCGAACTCGACCAAACAGCAGAGTCACTCCAGGCCACACCGATGCAGGTTGCCCTCGCATGGCTTCTTCACCGCTCACCCAACATCCTGTTAATCCCGGGAACATCTTCCCTCGAGCATCTTCGCGAAAACCTCAGCGCCGCGACGCTGCAACTTTCACCCAAAGTCCTCGCCGACCTAGACGCAATCAGCGCAAACCCTAAACAGTGACGCAAGAACCCGAGCGCCCGCAATGCGATCAGGATCTTCAGATCAAGATCAACATTGCCATACCCAGGAAGAAGGTCGTCATCCTGAACGGAGTGAAGGATCCCCGCATTTCGCTTTTGCCCGTTCCTACTTCCGCAGTACAGCTACTAGAAAAGCCCCTAACTACCCGGACCATGTGCAGGTTTGCCTTCCTGCACATAGTTCCGGTTCCACTTCGGAATCTCCACCACATACGTGCCCGGCTTCTCAATCACCGCCTGGCATCCCAGCCGCGAGTTCAACTGAATATCCGCCGCCGTCTCCATCCGATCAAGCTCCAGGTCTTCCGCCTCGCTGAGTCCACTCGCGCCCTCCTTAACGTGGATATGGCACGTCGTGCACGCGCAAACGCCGCCGCACGCATGGTCAAGAAAGATGCCATAATTCTCCGCCACATCAAGAAATGACATCGGCAAACCATGCCCCTCATACGGCAGCGTGTCAAACGGGAACTCCACCGTCTTTCCCTCAGGCAGAAACGTCACCCGCACCATCCCCTCGCCTGCAGGCTGCGACAAATCCACAACTTCTTCACTCTTCATCTCAGACATATTCGTCTCTTCCAATCTCTTTCCGGCCGCAGCCATTCTCTTGACTAAACTCTGGCGTCATCCGCGCCAGGATCATCTTTATCATCCGTGCCAGAATCATCTTTAGCCGATTCATCAATGTCCGCCTTGGCAAACGGATGCGGCGCCGTCGGCCCGGTACCCATTGTTTCACCCGCAGCATCCATCGTCTTTCCGGTCATCGCGCCCGACACGGCATTGTCCATCATCAACTCCGCAAACCGCCGCGTCGCCTTATCCAACCGCTCAATCCCCATCCGAATCTGCCGATGGTCACCTCCCGGCACCGCCGCCTCCAAGAACGAAACCGCCTCTCGAATCTTCTCGATCTCATCGCTCGAAAGCATCTGCCACGCCGCATGCTTCTTGCCCTTCTCTACAGCAGACAAAATCGTCTCAGCCTCGTTCTTCGCCTCAATCGACTGCCGCTCAGCAATATCGGTCTCCGCGTAATCAAACGATTCCAAAATCATCGTCTCCACCTGCTCATCTGTCAGCCCATACGTCGGCTTCACCTCAACCTCAGCCTCTTTCCCGCTCCGCTGTTCCCGCGCACTTACATGCAAAATCCCATTCGCATCGATCAGGAACTTCACCTCAATCCGCGGCAACCCCGCCACCATCGGCGGAATCCCCTTCAGATCAAATCGCGCCAGCGACCGGCAATCTTTAGCTAACTCTCTCTCGCCCTGCACACACATGAATCGCAACATTCAACTGCCCATCCACTCCCGTCGTAAAGTGCTCCGTCGCACTCGCCGGTATCGTCGAATTCCTCTGAATAATCTTCGCCACCACGCCACCCAGCGCCTCAATCCCCAGCGAAAGCGGCGTCACATCCAGCAGCAACAAATCCTCCGTCGCCGCCGACCCTCCCGCAAGAATCTGCGCCTGCACCGCCGCTCCCAGCGCCACCACCTCATCCGGATTCAGCTCGATATGCGGCTTCTTTCCGCGCGCCTTCAACTCAAACAAATCATCCACCAGCGCCCGCACCGCAGGAATCCGCGTCGACCCCCCTACCATCACAACCTCGTCGATCTGCGCTGCGGTCATCCCCGCATCCTTCAGAGCCTGCTTGCAAGGCCCCGCCGTCCGCGCAATCACCCCCGCCGTCAACTCCTCAAACTGCGCCCGCGTAATCTGCCGCAGATACCTCTTCCCACTCGGCAACAGCACATTCAACATCGCCGTCTCCGCAATCGACAGCAAAATCTTCGCCTCAATCACCGCCCGACGAACCGCCTGCACCGCCTCGCCATTCCCGCGAACGTCCTCACCCAGATCGCCAGCAATATCATCCAGCGCAATCGCAATCAGCAGGTTGTCGATATCGTCCCCACCCAGATGCGTATCCCCACCCGTAGCAACAACCTCAAAGATGCCCTCATGCAACTTCAGGATCGAAATATCAAACGTCCCGCCCCCGAAGTCATACACCGCAATCAGCCCGTCTTTGTTCTTATCCAATCCATACGCCAGCGCCGCGGCCGTAGGCTCATTCACCAGCCGCAGCACCTCCAGCCCCGCAATCCGCCCCGCATCCTTCGTAGCCTGTCGCTGCGCATCATTGAAGTAAGCCGGCACCGTAATCACTGCCTTCGTCACCGGCGCACCAAAAAACCTCTCCGCATTCTTCTTCAACTGCTGCAGCACATAAGCCGAGATCTCCGGCGGCGTCAGCAGCAGCCCACCCACGCTTACCTTCAACACCTCACCCGGCTTCAACCCCTCCGCCAGCTTGAACGGAAACAGCTTCAACTCCTCCTGCACATCCTCAATATCCCGCCCCATCAGCCGCTTCGCCGAATACACCGCACTCGCCGAATCCGACATCAGCGTCCCGCGAGCCGCATTCCCCACCACCACCCCGTCATCCGTCCACGCCACCACCGACGGCACCAGCCGCTCCCCATCCTCGCCGGGAATCACCACCGGCGTATCCCCCTCCATAAACGCCACCAGGGAGTTCGTCGTGCCCAAATCAATCCCTACAACCCGCTCATCTGCCATCGTTTCTAATCCTCGATTAATCCACCTTCTATTGTCCTACAATCACATCACCTGGAGACGGTCGACTCCACAATCGCCCTAGAGTCAGATGGTCCTTGGCAGGAGGTCGATGCATGCTCTACCTCGAGCGCCTTCCCCATCCATCCCTGGCCCCCTACATCAAGATGTTCTGGTACGCCCGCGATCCGCAGGCCACGCATCGTCACCAACGCGTCCTCCCCACCGGCCACTCCCAGATCGTCATCTCGCTCGCCCACGACTACCTCACCGCCGCCAACAACCCCATCGACCCTCTCCAGCACTCACCCGCGGCCATCTTCCTCGGCCTCTACTCCCACCACCAGCAAATCGACGCCATCGACTTCGCCGAGCTCATCGGCATCACCTTCCACCCCGGTGGCACCCTCGCCTTCTTCCCCGAAAACACCCGCACCTTCACCAACCTCGAAACCTCCCTCGAAGACCTCTGGGGTCGCGCCGCCGCCAACCTCCGCAACGATCTCCGCGAAGCCTCACCCCCGGCCCGCAAATTCGACCTCCTCGACTTCGCCCTCCGCCATCGCCTCAGCGAAAGCAAGACCCAACGACGCAGCCCCACCGTCGACTACGCCCTCACCCAACTCCGCGAATCCCCCGGCGCTACCACCATCAACGAACTCACCCGCGATATGGGCGTCAGCCCACGCCGCCTCTCCCATCTCTTCCGCGAACACATCGGCGTCTCACCCAAGCTCTACTGCCGCATCCAGCGCTTCCAGCAGGCCGTCCAACTCATGCACCACGGCGTCGAAATCCATTGGGCCGAGCTAGCCCTCACCTGCGGCTACTACGACCAATCCCACTTCGCCAACGACTTCCAGGCCTTCTCCGGTCTCAGCCCCACCACCTACTCCAACGCCAACCGCCCATGGGCAAACCACATCACCCTTCACTAGACCACGATAAACATTGCTGGCCCCATTAAAAATGGCCGTCATCCTGAGACGTAGTCAGAAGGATCCCCGCATTTCGCTGTTGCTCGTTCTTACTTCCGGGTACAGCGACTACAGACGTCCTCCGGCCGTGAAAGAGACCCACGAAGCCACACGAAAATTACTCCCTGTCGTAAGGAGGAGGCGCGTCCAGATCCACCTGCGACGCAATAAGCGCCGGGGTGATCACTAACAGGAACAGCAGAAAAACATCAACCAATTGGCTGAACATAGGGGGCAACTTTCTTTACCACTGCACCCTTACCGTTGCAAAACCCATGCCAAACCCACCCAAAACACAAAAGAACCAGCCACCCACATCGGATACGACCCTTACTCCTCCTCCACGTTGACTTGCGCAACGGCTCCCAACCCCTCCAAAAGCCACTCGCTCCCCGCTCTTCACGCCACCCAGCCCCCTCCCGAGCAGCTCCCCCTTCCTCCAGCCCCAAAAAGGACAATCCTTTTCCCACAACGGAACCTATGTAGCCGTAGAGCCGATGCACCCAGACCGCCACTTGGACGAACAGATGCTCCGATTCAATAATCGGATTGGCCACAATAATGGAACACGCTTCATTGAGGCGCTGTCGCAGGTTGTAAACCGTCGTCTAACCTACGCGGAATTGACGGGTGAAGAGAAGGCTTCGTTGCTTTGGAAGCCCCAATTGCGGCGCAGGAGGAAGCCGCGCCAGCCTTAGCGATCTTTGATAAGGCATCCGTAAACGCCTGAGAATCCCGTGGTGGCAGCCCCGAGTATTCTCTTGGCGAATCGGAAGAAGATGACATATAACTGTCCCTCTCGGCTTTTGCCGACGGATGGCCTACCCGAAGGGGACACCAAGGAGGCTATCCGATATGGAGAGTATGGCATTAGCGCATGTTACCCCGAAGTTGCTCGTGTGGGCCCGGACTAAGGCAAAACTCTCGCAAGAGGTCTTAGCGCACAAATTCGTCGATGCTGACCGCATTGCCGCTTGGGAGAAGGGCGACCAGGTTCCAACTTTTACCCAAGCTGAAGAATTCGCCAAGAGATGCAACGTACCTCTGTTAACGCTTATTTCTTACCAATCCACCAGCTAGCGAAATCCCCCTAACTGATCTGAGGACGGTCAAGGATGCTGCCCGGAAGAAGATCAGTGCAAACTTCCATGAAGCGATAAATGACGCCATCGTCCGTCAAGACTGGTACAGAGAGGAGTTCCCTAACGCAAGGCCGCGCATCCTTGCGAAGCAATTCATTTTGGAAAGCGAGGTAGTTGAGGTTGCGGAATACCTTCGTCGCACTTTGTGGATCAATAACGACCTGCTCGCAGAATGCAAGGATTGGAAGGACTACCTAGAACGACTCGCGCAGAACGCCGAAGCTGCGGGGATTTTGGTGCTGCGGAGTGGAATTGTAAAGAACAACAATAGGCGGAAGCTCAGCATTGATGAATTTCGAGGCTTTGCGCTGATTGATGATGTAGCTCCCCTGATTTTTATTAATGCGAACGACACCACGACAGCCCAAATCTTCACGTTGATTCACGAAATCGTCCATTTATGCATTGGTCGAGAGGGTATTTCTAACCCAGATCCCACCAAAGCCATCGAGGGCATGCGGAATCAGACCGAGGCCTTTTGCAACAAAGTGACAGCCGAGGTTTTGGTTCCTGAAAAGAAGTTTCTGCGTGATTGGCAGAGCACAAACACGAACTCTGAAAACCTCAGACGGATTGTCCGATTCAACAAAGTGAGCCATATGGTTGCGCTAAGGCGCGCCTTCGATCTCGGCAAGCTTCAGCGCGATTATTTCTTCAAAAGTGTTCAGGCTGATTACGCGCGATTTATGAAATTGAAGGAGAAAGAAGAGGAGCATGGACAGGGCGGGGGGCCCGATCTATCCGTGCTCCTGCCTATTCGCAATAGCCGGAAATTTACGGATAGCGTTTTTGTCGCTCTGCAGGGTGGAAAAGTTGCGTATACCGAAGCCGCTCGGCTTTCTAGGGCTAACGATAGGGACCCTAGAAAATTATGCGAAGAAAAGACGTGCGGCCTAATGCGCTATTGGCTAGACGCTAACATCTTTATCACCGCAAAGAATAGCCTCTATGCCTTTGAAATTAATTCGTCGCTTTGGAATTGGATTGATACTCAACTGACCGCAAAAACTGTTGTTGCCCCTGAACGGGTCTTCAAAGAGATCATGGACTACAAGAAGGACGACCTGCTGAAACAATGGGCCTCTCCAAGAAAAGACATGGGCCTTTGCGTGGCACCAAGCAAAAAGGTATCTCAATGTCTTTCGCGGATAGCCGACCATCTGTATACGGCGGAAAAAATCAAGCGCGGCAAAGCTGTGCAGCGATACAAGCCTGCTCAAATCGCGTTCTTTAGTCAGGGTGCCGATGCCTTCGGTAATTGCTCATGCCATGGAAGATGCTGGCACGGTCGGTGAGTTTCGAATCTGACCTCAAGCCAGAATCGGAAAAGATTCGTATCCCTCGATATATGCCACCACTTTGGTGTTGATTGTATTGACCTAAAGAGACTCTTAACCAACTTTGGCGCGAAACTGTAGGATAAGTGGTTAGCCAGGTATATTAATGCCGGAACGAAACAACTGATTTCATTGCCTTTATCCTTGCCGCGATCTTTTTTTCTTCGTTTTCTGCCCAAAAATCGCATGTCAAGCCCTCAAACCACCTAAATCACTCAAACAAAACAAGATCGAGTTGGCGTATGAGTTCCACTCAACCCGCTATACTGGATATAGATCGAAAAAACAAAGCAAGCCCCGGACACTCTCCGGGGCTAACCCTTTTAGAAAGACGAATTTGACCATTAAACCCTTTCTTATGACGATTTTGCGGCAATCTCTTCCTCGTAAACTACTGAATCGAAACAAAAAGGGCATCTACATAGGGGTAGGGGGGTACCCCTACCCTCGTCTCATCACGCTCGTCTCATCATGTCGAACCGTGAAGGGAAACAAACCGCCGTTTTTTCCAAGACACCATCTCCACCCCGGTGGCACCCTTAAGCCCATGAACAACCAAATGAACAACCAAGCCAAATCCTGCCGCTCCACCGTCATTCCCGGACTTCGCTACCGAAACGCCCTCGCCGCCATCGACTGGCTCATCGCCGCCTTCGGCTTCGAAAAACACGCCGTCTACCTCGCCCCCGACAACACCACCGTCATGCACGCCCAGCTCACCTTCGGCAACGGCATGATCATGCTCGGCTCCGTCACCAACGGCACCGAATCCAGCAAGCTCATGGCCCAGCCCGACGAGATCGGCCTCCGCGAAACCCAGTCCCCCTGCCTCGTCGTCGCCGACGCCGACGCCATCTACGCCACCGCCAAAGCCGCCGGCGCCACCATGGTCCTCGACATTCGCGACATGGACTACGGCGGCCGCGCCTTCACCTGCCGCGACCTCGAAGGCCATCTCTGGAGCATCGGCACCTACGACCCCTGGGAAACCCCATAGCAAACCCCATAACCCGCACAAGCGCCGACCTCAAGCTCTGGCCTTCCCCCCCACCCTCCGTGGTACCGTCTCCCCATGGAACTAAATCCGTACGCCATTTACCTTAGCGGCCGCGACCCGCTCCCGGTCCTCAACGCGACCGCCGAGCGCATCCACACCCTCACCGATCGCCTCCCCGGCGCGCAGCTCAACGCCCGTCCCGCGCCCCGCAAATGGAGCATCACCGAGATCGTCGCCCACCTCGCCGACTGCGAGATCGTCTTCTCCTTCCGCCTCCGCCAGACCCTCGCCACCCCGCTCAGCCAACCTCACGCCATCATCCAGCCCTTCGACCAGGAAGCCTGGGCCCAACGCTACGGCGCCTATCAGTTCGAACCCGCCCTCGCTCTCTTCCAGGCCGCCCGCAACTGGAACCTCCTCTACCTCACCACCGTCTCCCACGAAGACCGCCACCGCCGCACCACCCACCCCGAACGCGGCACCATGCCCTTCTGGACCATCGTCGAAACCATGGGCGGCCACGACATCAACCACCTCCAGCAGATCGAACGCCTCGCAACCGGCCGCCCCACTCCCTAGCCCGCATCGAGCAGGGGTTTACTCAATAAATAGAGAATTGTCATCCTGACCCTGAGCGTAGTCGAAGGGCCTCGCAGTCTCATCGCGAGAGGCGTAGTCGAAGGACCTGCAGTTATCGAATCACAAATCCAAAGCCTCATTCACATCCCGCACCAGATTCCTCAGATAGCTCCTCTTATTCAGCAGCGCGACCATCGCCTCTTTCGCCCTCGCCTTCACCGTCTCATCCCCCGCATCGACGCCCGCATCCCACACCGCCCAAAGCTCCTCCAGCTCCGCCTGCGTCTCCACCATCTTCGCGTCGAAAGCATCCTTCGCCGTCATGAGATCCCGCCGCAGCTCCGGCTCCTCCTCACCCATCTGCTTCGCCGCGCGCATCTCCTGCAACTGCATATTCAGCTCAAACACCTCCTCCAACAGCTCCGGAGGCACCACCTGCTTCTTCTCTGTCCCCGACGCCCGCGCCGCCTCTGTCGCCGCCTTCGACTGCTCCTCCAGCTCCACGCCCTCCAGCTTCAGCAGATACTGCGTCCTTGAAATGGGATCCTTCAACGTCCGGTAAGCATCATTCAGCAACGACGCCTGAGCCAGCGCCGCCTCCTGCTCCGCCAGCGGCTTTGCCGCAAACCGGTCCGGATGCAGCTTTCGGCTCATCGTGTAAAACTGCTTCTCCAGCGCCACCACATCCAGCGTCAACTTCCGAGGAAGAGCGAAAAACTCAAAATAATTCATCATCTCTATTTTAGGCGCGATCAAAACGGCCCCTGCGCCTTGACGTTCGCAATCACAGCCTCCAGCGGAGCAGTCTGCTTCTTATACGCCTCCAGAATGCACGCCTTGTCAGTGCCGCACTTGTTTCTCACCGCGGGAAACGCCTGCTGCGAATCACCCAGATCGCCGCGCACACCCATCCCCACAAGCTGAATCGCAATCTCGTAATAAGCCGTCATCCGCGCGTCCGCCTGCAACAACGAAGGCATACTGCAGATCGTGCGTTCCGTAGCGTTCGTAATCTTCCCGCAATCAATCGGAGAAGCCGCATGCGCACGCAACGCAAAAGAAACCATAGCCAAAGCAAACGTCAGCGAAACTCTCATCACACTCCGTCGAATGCAGTGAATCTCTTACTGTATGCCGGGGCTCCCCTGTTGCAGCCGTTTTCTCGCAACGGCGTTATCCAGGGGCGCGAGCTGTTTCGTATACAAATCCTTAATGCAAGCTTCATTCGGGCCGCACTGATCGCGCTTCGCGGAAAAAGCATGAAGCCAGTTCTTGATCTGCGCCGGATTGCTCGTCGTGGCGCCACCACGGTCCTGTCTCAGAATCTCGAGGTCCGCATTCAATCGCGAATCCAGCTTCAGCAACGAAGGCGAATTACAAACCGCGTATTCACTCGCGCTCAGTGCCGACTTGCAATCGATTGTCTGGGCAGCACGCGCGGTCAGAGGAAGAGACGCAGCAGCGAGGATAAACACCAACGCAATCTTCATAACGCTCCCAATAACACTCTAATGGAACGCTACTTCGAATTGAGCCGTTCTCCGCGCCACGCTCAATCATTTGTTCGAACGGCGTCGGCGCCTAGGCCGTAAAGCTCGATCCGCACCCGCAACTCTTCGTCGAGTTTGGATTGATGAAGTTGAATCCCTGCCGCATCAACGTCTCTTCAAAGTCCAGCACCATGCCGTGCAGATAGATAAAGCTCTTCGGATCGACAAAAATCCGAATCGCCTTTCCATTCGTCGGATCGCCCGCCGTCTGAATCCCTTCACCAAACGCATACACCCGGTCACGCTCGCGAGGCTGCGTATCAAACCGAATGTTGTAGCTCAGCCCCGAACATCCACCACCCTGAATCCCCACCCGCAATCCACCCTGCTCCGGCGAAACACCCTCCTTCGCCATCGCAACGCGAATCCGCTTCAGCGCCTTCTCGGTAATCTGAATGCCCTTCTGCCCAGGCTCCTGCCCCTGCGCAGTCAGCACATTCATCCCGGCCAGCGGGTCCTTCTTTTCACCTGCAGCGGCAGCAGCGTGCGCTGCCTCCATCTCCGCCGCGGTTTGTAATGTCACCATCGCCATATGCTTTTCCCGCCCTGTTTCAAGCCCTCAAATCAAAAACGGTAGAGGTACGGTCTTATCCCGCACCGCTACCGTTATAAAACTCGGCTCTGTACCCCGAGCCCAGAAGCCCAATTTAGCTGGCGACCGCAACCTTCGCTGTCTCGGCCACATTATTCTTCTTCTTCCAGTCGCCGATAGCCGCGCGAATCGCATCCTCTGCGAGCACCGAGCAGTGAATCTTCACCGGAGGAAGCGCCAGCTCCTTCACAATATCCGTGTTCGTGATCGCCATTGCCTCATCGATCGTCTTGCCCTTCACCCACTCTGTCGCCAGCGAGGAAGAAGCAATCGCCGAGCCGCAGCCGAAGGTCTTGAACTTGGCATCTTCGATTACGTTCGTCTCTGGGTTCACGCGAATCTGCAGACGCATCACGTCGCCGCACTCCGGCGCGCCCACAAGTCCGGTACCAACCTCAGCCGCGCTCTTGTCCAACGTGCCGACGTTCCGGGGATTGTTGTAATGGTCTACTACCTTGTCGCTATATGCCATGATTTGTTCCTCGTCTCTTCCTTAGATGATAGTCCTGCACTTTAGGGTGCGCCAGTGTTTCTCAGTGCCATCGTTTCTCAGTGACAGACGCTCTCGATCAGTCACCAAACTCTAAAATCTTAGTGCGCCGCCCACTCGATCTTCGAGAGGTCGATCCCTTCCTTCACCATCTCGTACAGCGGGCTCAGCTCTCTCAGCTTCGAAACCACATCGATGATCTTGTCCGCTACATAATCCACTTCCGCCTTGGTGTTGAAGCGGCCCAGCCCAAATCGGATCGAGCTGTGCGCCACATCATCGCCCAGTCCCAGCGCCTTCAGCACGTAGCTCGGTTCCAGCGTAGCCGAAGTGCAAGCCGAACCCGACGAGACCGCAACGTCGTTGATGCCCATCAGCAGGCTCTCACCCTCGACATACACAAAGCTCATGTTCAGGTTGCCCGGCAGATGGTGCTCCATATTGCCGTTCACATGGACATAATCCAGCGCCTTCTCAAACTTGTTCTTCAGGTAGTCGCGAAGCTCCTGCTCCCGCTTCGCCTCGCCCTCCATCTCAACCCGGGCGATCTCGCAAGCCGCACCTAGCCCAACAATACCCGGCACATTCAGCGTGCCCGACCGCATGCCGCGCTCATGGCCTCCGCCGTTGATCTGCTCAGAGATCTGCACACGCGGATTTCTGCGCCGCACATACAACGCGCCCACTCCCTTCGGCCCGTAGATCTTGTGGCCGCTCAGGCTCAGCACGTCGATGTTGTCCTTCTGCACGTCCACCGGAATCTTGCCTACCGCCTGCACCGCATCCGTGTGGAAGATCACGCCCTTCTCATGGCACAGCTTGCCGATCTCAGCGATCGGCTGGATCACGCCAATCTCGTTATTCGCATACATGATCGAGACCAGGATCGTCTTGTCATCCATCGCGCGCTTCAGATCTTCGAGATCGATCAACCCATCCGCCTGAACCGGCAGATACGTCACGCGGAATCCCTGCTTCTCAAGCTTCTTGCACGTATCCAGCACAGCCTTGTGCTCGGTCACCTGCGTGATGATGTGGTTGCCGCGCTCGCGGTACATCTCGGCGATACCCTTCAGCGCCAGGTTGTTCGACTCCGTCGCGCCGCTGGTGAAGATAATCTCCTTCGAGGTCGCGCCGATCAGCTTCGCGATCTGCTCCCGCGCCTTATCCACCGCCTGCTCGGCCTCCCATCCAAACGAATGGTTGCGGCTCGCCGCGTTGCCGAACTTCGTGTTGAAGTAAGGCATCATCGCCTCGAGAACCCGCGGATCCATAGGCGTCGTCGCATGATTGTCCATGTAGATCGGCAGATGCACGCCCGCCGGCAATGGGGTTGAGGACTCGCTGATCACTACGCCGTTATTGCTCATATCGTTGCTCATCGTATCTCCCGAAAATCTGTGTTTCAAAATCCTTAAACCGCTATGCTCACCAGACCTCCGCCCACCGGGGCGTCCGTCCCACCATGCTCCGCATCTCCCACCTCAATCAGATCGGCGATGCTAAGTCCACTCAGTAAATCCTTGATGCTGTCATTCACCTTGCGCAGTGGTTCTTTGATGGTGCAATGTCCCGCAAGGTCGCAGGCTCCATGAATCGTAATGCAGCTCGTAATGAAAAGCGGCCCGTCAATCGCCCGGATCACCTCAAACGCCGTAATCTTCGTCGCACTCCGCGAAAGCGCATATCCGCCATTCGTCCCTGCATGCGAAACCAGCAGCCCCGCCTTCGCCAGCGTCTGCAGAATCTTCGCCAGCAATTGCGGAGGAATGTGGTACGCCTCGGCAATATCCTTGGCGCTGTGCGCGCTGCCGCCCCTCTGCTCCGCCAGGTACTTCAGAGCCATCAGACCGTAATCCGCTTTTTTGGTCAGACGCAGCATGTTCTTCCGTTTAGTCCTTCTAGGCTCCCGCCCACCTGAGAAATCGGAACCCTGAAAATTCGGAATTCAGACAATTCCAGTCCTACATAGTGTACGTCCTCCCTCACCCACATTGCAACCACACCTTCACCAGCCTTCCACCACGAATTCACCACAAATCCACCACGAATTTCCAGCCGATTAACCAGCACAATTCCCAGTTGACAAGCCCGGCGGAGACGGGCAAAATCCATACCATTCGCTAATTCCTCCCCCAAATGACAGCTAAGTGCAAACATCCCATCGTCAAGATCGTCGCCCGCGAGGAAGACGCAGAGTTTGTTGAGTGCCAAAAGTGCGGTGAAGTATTTGATTCCGCAGAGTTTAGCGACATCGCCATCGAAGAAGAAGAGGCGCTCGAAACTCCCCGCGAAGACTAGCCTCTAAACCACCGTCGGCGCCGGCGGTGCATTCATCCTGCGAAATACAATCCACGCATACTGTGCCGCCGAAAGCGGCGCCAGCACCGCAATCGCGCGCACCAAAACATCGCTCAGCTTCGCCAAATGCACGGAAACAAATATCTTCTGGCAGAGCACCGCGATCAGCGCCATTATCTGCACCAAGGTATTCAACTTCCCAAAAAGGCTGGGCCTGAAATCCCGCAACGCACTCGTCACAAACAACAGAGTAGAAATAAGCAAAATCCCCACGTCCCTGCTAAACACCAGCACCGTCACATATTGCGGAATCATTCCCACATGCGTCAGCACCACAAACAGCGTACTCAGCAAGAGTTTGTCCGCGATGGGATCAAGATATTGCCCGAGCGTCGTCTTCTGTTCCAACATACGCGCCAGCAATCCATCTAACGCATCGCTAACGCCTGCGAGTATGAACAGCGCAAACGAAATCCGGTAATGCCCATCCAGAATCTCGATCACAAGAAAAGGGATAATGAACAGCCGCATCAGCGTAAGCAGGTTCGGCGCGGCGCGAAATTGGCTCAGGAAAGGCACTATGCAGGTTGAATCAATCGTAACCTAATCGATCCTTGGTTGCTCCAGGCGTCTCTTCCATTTAGACTTGAACCAACGCACAGGCGCGTAGCTCAGTTGGTTAGAGCGCTACCTTGACACGGTAGAGGTCAGGAGTTCGAGTCTCCTCGTGCCTACCACTTCTAAGTCAAATCAAACAGAACGATTTGTTTTGGTTTGCGAAATATGGGATCGGCTTCAACAAACCCCGTATCAGCGACAATTTCGCAAGATTGTTCCGAACTCGTGTCGCCCCTCAGCTCAGATCACAACCCGGTCCGTTTCGGCTTCGATAATACCTACGCGCGACTGCCGCTGCATTTCTACGCCCGGGTGAAACTAACACCGGTTGCGTCCCCGCGTTTGGTCCAGGTGAATATGGAACTTGCCGCGAGTCTGGGATTAGACCCGGACGACCTGACCAGTGAGCAAGGTGTGGAGATTCTGGCAGGCAACCGCGTCGCCGAGGGTGCCGAGCCTCTGGCTCAAGCCTATGCCGGACATCAATTCGGGCACTTCGTGTCTCAACTCGGCGACGGTCGCGCGAAGCTTCTCGGGGAGGTCATAGGGCGCGATGGCGTCCGCTACGACATCCAGCTCAAGGGTTCCGGCCGGACTCCCTTCTCACGCGGGGGAGATGGGAGAGCTGCGCTCGGTCCGGTCTTGCGAGAGTACATCGTGAGCGAGGCGATGGCCGCGCTGGGTGTGCCGACGACTCGGGCTCTGGCTGCGGTGACCACGGGAGATCGAATCTTGCGCGAAACAGCCTTGCCTGGCGCCGTACTGACCAGGGTCGCGGCGAGCCACCTTCGCGTGGGGACCTTCCAGTACTTCGCCGCACGTGGAGACACGGAAGGGACACGCAGATTGGCTGACTACGCAATTGCCCGGCACTACCCTAAGGTCGCACAAGCGAAGCGCCCCTATAGATCGCTGCTGGACGGTGTTATCGCCCGGCAAGCGCACCTAGTCGCGCAATGGATGCTACTCGGCTTCATTCACGGCGTCATGAACACTGACAACACCTCCATCTCAGGCGAGACAATCGACTACGGCCCCTGCGCTTTCATGGAGGCATTCGATCCGGATAAAGTGTTCAGTTCCATCGATCATCAGGGACGCTATGCCTACAGCAACCAGCCCCTCGCCGCTCATTGGAACCTGATGCGTCTCGCCGAGGCATTGCTACCCGTCCTTGAGCAGGAGGAGGGTACCCAGGAGGCCGCGCTGGTCTCTGCCAACGAGGCCCTCGCCGCCTTCGGCCCTCAATTCGAGGAGGCTCACATCACCGGCCTCCGCCGCAAGCTCGGCCTCTTCACGGAGCAGGGGGGCGACGCCGCGCTGGCTCAAGATCTCCTGGACCGCATGGCCGCCAATCGCGCCGACTTTACCCTGACCTTCCGCCGGCTGTGCGATGCTGCGGCCGCTCCGGAAGGTGACGAGGGAGTGCGGGCCCTGTTCGCCGAACCTGCAGCTTATGACTCCTGGGCCGTTCGATGGCGCCAGCGCCTGGAACTGGAAAAAGAGCCCGCCTCGGGGCAGGAACGCGCGGCGGCCATGCGGATGACGAATCCGGTCTTCATCCCGCGCAACCATATGGTAGAGGCGGCACTCAATGCTGCCGTAGAACGGCAGGACTTCCAGCCGTTCGAGAAACTGCTGAACGTTGTGTCACATCCATACGAGGACGGGCCGAATCTGGAACGATACGCCACGCCAGCTAGCCCCGAGCAGTGCGTCAGTCAGACTTTCTGCGGTACCTAGCTCGCGAAACTCCATTCATCAGCGCAAGCATTCCTCATAGCCATAGGCGCGGTTGACCTCCTTGGGCATCCGATCGTTTCCGATCGAGAAGCGGATCAACCTGCCATAGCGCCGTCCAAAATGCACCGGCCCGGTCTTCTTTGTTTCCATCAAGTACGATTTCCCCATGAATTTTTCCGTCTTTACTCGCCGGCAATTTCTGCAGAAAAGCGCGGTCGCCGGAGCAGCAACGGTATCTTTCAACGGGCTGGCCACGCGCCTGCTTCTTGGTCAGCAGAACACGGCCATATCGTCCATCCATTCCCCATGGGCAGAGAAACCGATGCGCTGGGCCCAACTAACGCTGGTCGAGGACGATCCCGGAAAATTCGACCCTGGGTTCTGGCTGGATTACTTCAAGAGCACACGCTCTGAAGGCGTCTGTCTCAGTGGCGGCGGATGCGTGGCGTACTACCCCACGCAGATTCCGTTTCACCATCGCAGCGCATGGCTCGACAATCGTGACGTGCTCGGCGAGTTGGTCGATGGCTGCCGCAAACTCGGCATGGTCATCCTCATCCGGACAGATCCGCACGCAACCTATAACGATGTTCAAATCGCTCACCCCGACTGGATCGCGGTGGACGCGCAGGGCAACCCTCGCCGTCACTGGGCATCGCCGGAGATGTGGGTGACCTGCGCGCTCGGGCCGTACAACTTCGAGTTCATGACCAGCGTGCACAAAGAGATCATGACGAAGTATCGCGTCGAAGGCATCTTCCTCAATCGCTGGGATGGCTCGGGAATGTGCTACTGCGAACACTGCCGCGCCAACTTCAAGGCCGCCTCAGGCTTCGACCTCCCACGCACCGACGATCCTCAGGACCCGGTTCGTCGCGCGTACATTCTCTGGTGGCAGCAGCGCCTGCTGCAGCTCTTACAGTTGTGGAACAGCGAGTTGCGAAAGATCAATCCGGCATCCTGCGTCATTCCGAATAACGGCGGCGGCGCTCTCACTCCCTTGGATGCTTTACGAATCAGCGAGCAGTCGCCGATGCTCGTTGCTGACCGCCAGGCGCGAAGCGGCGTCACGCCTCCCTGGATGATGGGCAAGACCGCCAAAGAGTATCGCGCAACCATGGGCACGAAGCCTGTAGCCGGACTCTTCGGCGTAGGCCTGGAAGAGCCCTATCGCTGGAAGGACAGCGTTCAGAGCGACGCCGAAATTCGCATCTGGGTGCTGGAAGGGCTGGCGAACGGCATGCGCCCATGGTTCAGCAAATTCAGTGGCACGCTGCACGATCGCCGCTGGCTCAAGGGCGTCGAAGAGTTATACCTGTGGACCGAAAAGAACGAACGCTATCTGCGACACGAGAAACCGATTGCGCAGGTTGCCATCGTCTATTCCCATCAGACCGCGTCCTTCTACGGAGGCGCCAACGCAAGAAAGAAAGTGGAAGATCCCAGCCTGGGCTGGTGTCAGGCCCTGGTAGAGTCCCGCATTGCGTTTGAGATGGTGCACGATCGTCTTCTCGACACCGATCATCTGCGCCGATTCAAGACGCTCATCCTTCCCAACATCGCCGCTCTTAGCGATGCGCAGTGCGAGCAACTGCGTGCCTTCGTGAAAAGCGGTGGCAACTTGATCGCCACCTACGAAACCAGCCTCTACGACGAATGGGGTTCCCGCCGAAAAGACTTCGGCCTCGCAGACGTCTTCTCAGTAACCTGGAGCGGTCGTGTCGAAGGCCCCATGCAGAACTCCTATCTGCGCCTCGAGCACGATGCCATGCCGAACCACCCTCTCTTCAAAGGACTTGAAGACGCTCCTCGGATCATCAACGGCGTCTCGCGTGTCCTGGTTGAGCCGCGAGGCAAATCTGGCCAGGCGCCGCTCACTCTGATTCCAAGCTATCCCGATTTGCCCATGGAAAAGGTCTACCCCCGCGAGACCAAAACCAATATCGCTGGAGTCTATCTGCAGGATCATGGAGTAGCAGGAGAAAACACCTCTGGTCGCGTCGCATACTTCCCCATGGATATCGACCGCACATTTTGGGAGGTCCTCGCCGAAGATCACCTCAAGGTGATGCGGAACACGGTGGACTGGGCGACGAATGCAACGCCGATGGTCACCGTCTCCGGACCGGGATTTCTCGACGTCACCTCATGGCAGGATAACGGCGCCATCGTAATTCATCTCATCAACCTGACTAACCCAATGGCGATGAAGGGGCCCTATCGAGAGTTCTTTCCAGTCGGCGAACAGAAGATCAAAGTCCGCCTTCCTGAGGGGATCAACGCGAAGGTAGTACATCTGCTGGTTGCGGACAGACGTGCAGCGGCTCAACGCCAGGACAATGACCGGGAAGTGACCATCACTGTGCCTTCAATCCTCGACCATGAAGTCGTTGCGATTGATATCTGATCTTCTTCTCAGCGCGAACGTCTCGTAAATCATCTTTAATCAACCAAAAACACCTTCCCAAATGTCTGAGTGGCGAAGCGAGGGAAGAATTCTCTTTTCGATTTTGACAACTTCGGATATCCTCATGTTCATTCCCGAAACAGTATCAAAACTGAATCTCAACCGTTTCTAGTTTTGTAGTTTGTAGTTTCCTCAGCGTAGTTGCCGCGGGTTCGCCGTGCTGCATCTCTGCATCGTTTATTAACGATTAATAAGAAGGATCAATAAAAAAGGCCGTTTTCCCCGATCTTTGCAACACTTCCGGAGCCAGCAATATGATCAAGCGTCCACGTCTTCCTCTCGCCGTCGTCGTCTTCTTCCAGATGCTTTCCCTCTTGTTCGCGTGTCCTGCCTTTGGGCAGCAGACGCTGGGCGGGCTCACCGGCGTGATCACCGACACCCAGGGCGGAATTCTGTCCGGTGTAACCGCGACGATTGTGGGCGAACAGACGGGCTTGACGCGTTCGCAGGTCTCTGGCGCCAACGGCTTCTATGAATTCGCCAACCTGCCGATAGGAACCTACACCATGTCGTTTACCAAGGAGGGTTTCGAGAGCCAAAAGATGCAAGGTCTTCAAGTGCAGAGCGACCGTACCGGCACAGTGAACGCGCAGTTGAAGGTCGGCGCTGTGAATACCGTGGTCAGCGTCGAGGCGGTACCGTTGATGAACGCCGTGGATACGACGAACGGTTACGTGCTCGACAAGGCCCAGATCCAATCGATTCCTCTGCCGACGGGAAGCTTTACCGGGTTGGCACTTCTGTCGCCGGGCGTGAATGCGGAGTTACCGGGCGGCACGGGAGCGCTCTCTGGACTGGGCAACGCTCCCATCTGGGCCAACGGTCAGCGCGATACCAGCAATAGCTTCGCGCTGAACGGCGTCGACGCCAGCAACCTCTTCAACGGGAAAAGCACTAGTCAGGTCGCCTCCGCGCGCGTCATCAACAGCACCGGCGCCTCCACCAGCACCGGCGGCGGCGGCGTCATTCAAACCACTGCCTCCGTCTACCTCTCGATCGGCAACGCCATCCCGACTCCCGCGCCGGAGACGATTGAGGAGGTTCGTGTTAACGCCTCCATGTACGATGCGCAACAGGGTTCAACATCCGGAGCGCATATCGACCTGAGCACCGCTTCCGGTACCAACACCTATCACGGCACGCTCTATGGAATGCGCGGAACCAACTGGATCAACGCTGCGCCGTTCTTCTTTAAGAACGACCCAATCATCGCCAGCAATCCAAGGCTGGTAAATCCAGAACTGCATCGCTACGACGTCGGAGGCACCTTCGGCGGCCCCATCATCAAGAACAAGCTCTTCGGTTTCGTGGCGTATCAGCACCTGCAGGTCTCCGATCAGGAAATCGGCGACTCCTTCCTCACCGTCCCTGCTGGGCTCTCAGACGACACGCGATCTGCCAGTGGCTTTGCGGGCATCGTCAACAATAGCTTCGGCTCCGGCCTGGCCGGCGGCAACATTGACAGGACCGCCCTAGCCCTCTTCAACTCGCCAGCGGTCGCCGGCGAACCCGGCAAATGGCTCATCCCCAACGACAGTGGAACTGGTCTCACCCCCCAGCACCCATTCAATGCCTTTATTCCGGGCACCGGTCGCTTCAAGGCCGACATGGCGGTCGCCAACCTCGACTACAACATCACAAACAAAGACACTCTCGCGCTCAAGTATTACTACCAACACGACCCCACCCTCGCCCCCTACGCCTACTCGAGCGTCCCTGGATTCACCGAGCACCTCGACTCCGGCGCGCAGGTCTTCTCCATCATCAATACGTACCTCGTCAAGCCCAACCTCAGCACCACCCAAACCATCGGCTTCCTCCGCGAAAAAACCTGGGTCGACAATGAACAGCCCTTTGGTCCGAGTGCGATCCCCGGAGGCTCGCTTGGCAATGTCTCAATCAACGAGTTCGGCTCCAATTATTTTCCCGGTGTTTCGATCGTGAACGTCCTCGGCAACACTGCATACAACGCCGGCATCTCTACCGGCATTCTGAACATCGGCCCCAACGCAGAAGGGCAGGCCCCCAACACCGGAGCCTTCCAGAACCGCTGGCAGCCCTCCACGAACGCGATATGGACACTCGGCAGACACACCGTGAGCTTCGGTGTGAACTACAGCTACACCCAGCTCAACACCATCGATAAGCGAACCGGCACCGGCACTGTCGCCACCGACGACCTCAGCGCCTACGCTCAGGGATACGTGACCCCCGGCAGCTCTTCCACCGCCTTCTATGTCAGTTCCTTCCTTCAAGGCAATGCCAGCCGTTACTACCGCGCCAACACACTCGGAAGTTTTGTCCAGGACAAGTTCCAGATCACGCCCACGCTCTCGCTCACCGCTGGTCTTCGCTACGACTGGAACGGCGGCCTCACTGAAAAGGAAGGCCGCATCTTCAACTTCGATCCCAACCTCTATAACTACAGCGCGACATCCGATACCATTGTCAACCCCGGCTTCATCATCGCCGGCAACAACGCGAATGGAACAGCCGGAGTCAGCCCCACCACACTCACCGGTCGCCAATGGGGCATCGCTCCCCGGCTCGGCGCAGCCTGGCAGCCCGAGATGTTTCACAGCAAGGTCGTAGTTCGCACCGGCTTCGGTATGTACTACGACCGCGGTGAACTCTTCAGTTACTTCTCACCCGGGTACGCGATCGGCACCGTCACGGGTGGGCCGTTTGGCGTCAACCAGCAACTTCCCTTCGTCACCGCGCAGAGCTGTCCCGTCGCCACCCTTTACAGCTATTACATTCCCACCTGCGGCGGGCTGGAAGAAGGTGGAGATCCCTTCGGTCCCCCGACCATCGCCCCCACCGCCGCGACCGGGAATCTGGCGAACCCTTATACCGACGTGCAGAATCCGGCGCCGACTAACCCGAAGTCATCCGACCTCAGCAAATACCTGCCCAACATCGCAAGCATCGAAAATGGCGGCCAGCCCATATCGCTGGGCGTCTACGACCGCACAAACAAGTTGCCCTATACCTACAATTACACCCTGGACATCCAGTGGCAACCGCGCAACGACCTGCTCATCGAGCTCGGCTACGTCGGCAATATCGGCCGCCATCAGGTCATCCCGGTTCCCTTCAACCAGCCCGGGATCGCCTCGCCCAGCCACACGATTCACGGCCAGAAATATTCCTACGGTTACAACGTTCTTGGCGCCACGCTGGCCGACGGCAGCAGCTACCTCGCCGACTACGAGGGCGGCAACGTCGATCACCGCGTTCCCTACATCGGCTACGCGGCAGAGTCCATCGACTACAGGGCCGCTGGCGTCGACGCCTACAACGCCCTCACGGCCCACTTTGAAAAGCGCATGAGCCACGGCCTGCAGTTCACCGCTTCCTACACTTACTCCCATGCGCTCGACGAACAGAGCGGTCTCGGCCTCTTCTATAACGGCAACAATCCACTCAACCTGCGCGACGGATATGCCTCAGCCGACTTTGACCGCACCCACGTCATCAACTTTAACTACGTCTACAGGTTCCCCAACTTTATCCATGACCACAGCATCGCAAGCTACCTCACTAACGGTTGGTCTCTCACCGGCCTCACCGTCCTGCAGAGTGGTCAGCCCTACAGCGTCATCGACTTCAGCGGCGCGGTAGCAAGCGTCTTCTATGGCGTCAGCAACGGAATCACGAATCCGATCGTACCCCTGGCACCGGGCTGCACCCCTAAGAACGCGAAAACCGGCAAGTCGGGGGCATTTGATGACTATGCTCTCAAGGCCTCCTGCTTTACCATCCCCTTGCTTTCAGCCGGAGGTCTAAGCGGCGCGATTCCCACCTCCGACCCCTACGAGACCGACTTCACCACAGGTCAGCGCAACATCTTCCGCCAGGCTTTCCAGAAGCGCTCAGATGCCTCTCTCGTAAAAGTGACCAAGTTCACCGAGCGCTACAGTCTCAAGTACACGTTTGATGTCTTTAACCTCACCAACACCTCCAGCTTCGACGTGCCCGGCAACGAGGTATCGCAAAACCAAAACTACAACGGCTTCCCCGTCGCAGGTACACCCGTTCTACCTACCTCCTGCGATGCCAGCAACGCTGGTTTCTACAACTGCCCATTCAGCCTCGGCACAGTGACTCACACCATCGGCAGCGCCCGCCAGATCCAAATGTCGCTTCGTCTGTTGTTCTAGTTCACCCGCTGCGATCCTCAGAAGACGCCGGGCCCGATTCCGGGATTCCCCGACCGGCACCTTCTGTCTTTACATGCCGCGAGCTTACGGATGCGTCGGATGCTCGCCGTAAAACTTCCAGCTTGTTTTGAAGTCACTCGTCAGCTTCTGCCGTTCGAGATCCGCCCGCAGCATCTCAACCGGCATCGAGTTCTCATGCAGCACCGCATCGGCGAACTCACGGTCCGTCATCTTCTTCGAATCCACAAGCTCCTTATGCAACTCGCGGAACTGCAGCGCACCCATCAGATACGCAATCTGATACAACGGTCCCACTGACCCATCAAACGACCGCCTCACCTCGCCTGTCGCGTTGTCCGGCTCAAAGCCCACGTTGTCGATCAGCGACTGCACGCACTGCTGCGGCGTCCACTTACCAAGATGAAAGTTCATCGTGAAGATGACCCGCGCCGACCGGTGCATTCGCCACACCAGCGCACCCACGCGCTCCTCCGGCGTCTTGTTATAACCCTTGTCCCACAACAGCATCTCCCACCAGAAAGCATTGCCCTCATGCCAGAACGGCGTCGAGAATGGCCGCCGGTATGTGTTGTAACGCGCCGCCATATAGAACTGCAAAAAATGCCCAGGGATCATCTCGTGAAACGCTGTCGCGTGCGATAGCGGAGTGCTATTGCCCCGCATACTCATCTCGCGCTGCTCATAAGTCATCGTATCCGTTGGATACGACACGCTCAGCTCATTCCCGCCGGTGAAAAAGGGATTCACCAGCTGACGCTGCGGCGTCATCATGATCATGTACCACGTCTCATCCGCCAGCGGCGGCACCGTCACCAGGTTGTTCTTCTCAACAAACTCGCTGCCCTCCAGCACCAGTTTGCGAATCACCTCAGGCTGCTCACCCGGTGGCACGTGCGTCTGTTTCACCTTCTCGACCGCCGCATGCCAGTCGTCGCCGAAGCCCATCTCATGCGACGCCTTCAGCATCTCACGCATGCACCAGTCGTACTCGGTCTGCGCAATCGCGATCAACTCCTCCGGCGTATAAGGAATCATGTCGTCGGCCAGCGCATTCATCGCCTCGCGTCCAACCGGATCCCCGATGATCGTCGTCTTGTCATCCGGCGCAATGCCGATCACCTTCTCCTTCAGAAAAGCGTCGTAGCTCGTCAGCGCCTTGTCCGCGTCCTTGTATGGCTGATCCACCCACCACGTAAAAACCGGATCGTAGCCGTTGTACTGACCAAACCAATCCTTCAGCGCAGCACTCAGCTGCATCGTCGCAATCGCCGCGCGGTTCGCAACCACCGGATTGACCTTCGCCTTCTCCGCGCCATCAGCCGCCGGTCCTCCAATCTGTTTCGAATCATGCGCTTTCGGATCAAGCTGCTTTTGGGTCGCCGTCAGCTGCTTCACCATCTCCGTCAGCTCGGCGGCGTCCTTCTCGCCGTCAGGCCGCTCCATCAAACGCTTACGATCCAGCAGATCCTCGATCGTCTTCGCAAATGGCAGCAGCGGCTGCATCTCCTCCACCTGCTTCCCCTGAATGGCAAGCTGGTGCAGGTCCGCAGTCAGGCGATTCTTCAGCAACAGATAGTCGATCTGATCGTCCTCAGACAGCTTGCTGAAGTTCATCGCCGCCAGTATCGCCAGCTCATCGTCATAGAACTTCTGGAAGCGGGCCATCCGCGAGGGCGCAATCGCGACGGGATAGATCCGGCTCAGGCTCACGCGATCGGCGGCGAACTGCTCAAGCACCCGGGGCATCAAGCGCTCGCTGGTTGCGGATGCAGCCGGTGCAACAGCGCCAGCAAAAGAGCCCGCGCAACAGAACATCCCAGTGGCAACCACCCATTCACCCGCCGCAAGGCTCATCCACTTCCATCTACGCATCAATTCGTTCCCCCAAATATGGCGTGCAGAAAACGGGAAAGGCAAGACTTGCGCAACGCCTTCCGCTGCTTCCTCAAATTTCAGCCGGTAGAAAATTTATACACAAGCAGGAATGCCTTGCCTACAAATCGCTATGCGCATCGATGCACCCCAAAGGCCATAACCGTTACCCTGAGAGAGAAGCCTGTAAATTTGTGATGGGAACCACGCTCCACAATGGCTGATGACTTTGCCCAATCCGTCAAGCAACAAGCCGACATAGTCCGCATCGTCGGCGACTACCTCAAGCTGCGAAAATCCGGCGCGCAGAACTACACCGGCCTCTGCCCTTTCCACAAAGAGAAAACAGGCTCCTTCTCGGTCAACGCCACTCACGGCTACTTTTACTGCTTCGGCTGCCACGAAAAGGGCGACGTCTTCACCTTCGTCATGAAGATGGAAAACATCAGCTTCCCAGAAGCCGTCCGCACCGTCGCCACAAAGTGCGGCATCCCGCTCCCCAAGCGCGAGTTCAGCTCCCCGCAGGAGGCCCAGGAAGCCGGCCTCCGCCGCCAGCTCATCGACATCCACGAAGCATCCACCCAGTACTTCGAAGCCGCGCTCAAAGGCCCCGAGGCCGCCCGCGCCCGCGAATACCTCACCGGCCGCGGCGTCACCCCCGAAAGCGTCGCCAAATTCCGAATCGGCTACGCCCCCGACGACTTCAACCACATGCGCGAGCAGCTCGCCCGGCACTTTCCCGACCCTGTCCTCCGCGCCAGCGGCCTCTTCAGTTCGAAAGAGCAGGCCGACGGAGCCCAGGGCCAGCTCTACGCGCGCTTTCGCAAACGCATCACCTTCCCCATCGCCAACGAGCAAGGCAAAACCATCGCCTTCACCGCCCGCGCCCTCGACGCTCAGGACGAAAAAGGCCGCGACATCGCCAAGTACCTCAACTCCCCCGAGACCGCGCTCTACAGCAAAGGCCAGATCCTCTTCAACCTCGACAAAGCCAAGGCCGACATTCGCTCTCTCGGCTTCGCTCTCCTCGTCGAAGGACAGATGGACTGCATCTCCGTCTACATGGCCGGCATTAAAAACGTCATCGCCACCTCTGGCACCGCCTTCACCGAGATGCAGATCCGTCTCCTTAGCCGCTTCACCAAACGCGTCATCGTCAACTTCGATCCCGACACCGCCGGCGTCGCCGCCACAGAGAAATCCATCGCCCTCCTTACCGAAGAGGACTTCGAAGTGAAGATCGTCACTCTCGAAGGCGGACTCGATCCCGATCGCTTCATCCGCGAACAAGGCATCCAGTCATACATGGCCGCACTCCGCAACGCCAAACGCCACTCCGACTTCCTCATTGACCACGCCCGCGAACAGTTTCCAGGCCGCACCGCCGAAGCTAAAGTCAAAGCCCTCAACTTTCTTCTCCCCCACATTCGCCGCATGCCCAACCGCATTCAGCGCGATGAGTTCGCCGCCGACGCCGCCCAAAAACTCGGCATCGACTCCGCCATCCTCCGCCAGGAACTCAAGCAGGCTGCCGCACAGCGCGTCGAAAGCGTTCGCGCTCACACTCACGACCCTGCCAGCGAAACCGAACGCGTCCTCCTTCGCGCCCTCGTGCTCCCCGAGCACGACCCTGCCCGCACCCTCGCCGCCGACCAGCTCTCCCAACACCCCGAGTGGTACGACAGCCTCCCCTCCGCTGCGCTCCTCGAAGCACTCTCGAACGCCCCCGCTCCACCCAACCCCCTCGACGCCGCGCCCGACCAGCAAAGTCATATCCTCCTCGCTCGCGCCCTACAGCACGAAGACAACCCAGCATCCTCCTCCTCGAACGCGCAACCCATGACCGAGCAGGTCGAAAACGCCCTCCACACTCTCGCCCATCGTCAACTCGAACGCCGTCAGCGCGAGCTTCGCACCCTCATCGCCGAAGCCGACCGCCGCGGCGACCACGAGATGCTAACCAGACTGACCGCCGAAAAGCTCCAGGTCGACCGCAAACTACGCGAACACTAACGCCCATCCATTAATGCCCAAGCCATTAGGCGCACCCCACCGCCAGCCGTTAGACTTGCCCCAGTGATCAAGGAACAAACCCAAAGCATGACCATGGATGGCACCACAAAGCGGCGGCTGCTCCTCGGCTTCGCCATCAACTGGATCGGCAAACTCGCTTCCACAATCATCCAGCTCATCCAGGTGCCCGTCTTCCTCCACTTCTGGAGCACGCCCCTCTACGGCGAGTGGATGATTGTCAACTCCATCCCCGCCTATCTCAGCTTCAGCAATATCGGCTTCGGCAGCGTCGCCGGCAACGAGATGACCATGATGGTCGCGCGCGACGACCGCGACGGCGCCCTCCGCGTCTTTCAGAGCTGTTGGTGGCTCATCATACTCATCTGCGCAACCACCGTCGTTCTGCTCAGCGGCGCACTCTACTATCTCCCTGCCGCACGCCTGCTCAGAGTCACCCACATTAGCGAGTCCGACACCAAATGGATCATCTTCTACCTCGGTCTCGCCGTTCTCTTTGGGCAACTTGAGCAGCTCCTGCAGTCCGCCTATCGCAGCATCGGCCGTTACCCCTACGGCACCGCGCTCAAGACTGCCGCCTCCTTCATCGCCTTCGCCAGCATGATCATCGCCGTGGCACTTGGTAGCGGCGCCCGTATCACCGCCCTGGTCTACGCGTCAGTCAACATCGCCGCCACACTCTTCTTCTGCATTCTCGTTCGTCGCGACATCCCCTGGATCCACTACGGATGGCGCCACGGCAGCTTTGCCGAGATTCGCAAGCTCGCCCCCCTCGCTGTCGCATTCATGGGATTTCCCCTCGGCAACGCCCTCAGCCTCCAGGGCACCCTCCTTGCCGTCGGCTACGCCCTCGGTCCCGTTGCCGTCGTCGTCTTCGGAGTCGCCCGCACCGTCTCCCGCGTCGCGCTCCAGATGGTCCAAATGGTCAACAGCACATTCGAGCCCGAGATGTCCATCGCCTTCGGAGCAGGGAACTACGACCTCACCCGCACGCTCCTCCGCCGCGCCTGCCAGCTCGCCCTCGCAGTCGCCGTCATCATCGTCATTTTCATGATGACTATCGGCCCATGGTTCCTCACCCACTGGACCTCCGGCCACGTCCCGCCCAGCCGCACCCTGCTCAGCATTCTTCTGCTCGTCGTCGTCTTCTATGCGCTCTGGTCCACCAGCGCCACCTTGATGACGTCCACCAACCAGCACCAAAGACTGGCCACCTACTACATCCTCGGCACCAGCCTCACCTGCGTCGTCTGCTACTTCTTCGCCCGAGCCTACGGCCTCTACGGCGCCGCCGCATCGCTCCTGATATCAGAGACCATCATGAACCTGTACGTCGTCCCCGCCTGCCTCCGCATCGCCCACGACACTCTACCGGCCTTCCTCGCCAGCCTGGTCCAGTTCCCGCACTTTCTGCGTCCAGCCTCCCTCCTGGCGCGCATCCGTCGATCTAAACCCGGCTTTGAAAGCTAAATTCCGACAAAGCCCGTAGATAACCCGACCCACAGCGTTATAACATACGTTATAATAGAATTCGAGGGAACTCCTATGGCCACCGCTGTCAAAGTCACTACCATCGGCAACTCGGTAGGCATCGTGCTGCCGAAAGAGGTGCTAAATCGCCTTCATGTTGAGAAAGGCGACGTTCTCTACATTACAGACGCGCCGGACGGGGTTCGCCTGTCCCCCTATAACGATGCTTTTGCTCAAAAGCTCGAGGCCCTCGAGCAGGTCATGCGCGAAAACCGGGATGTCCTGAAGAAGCTCGCAGAATAATGCAGGACCCCATCTGGATCGACAAACCTGAGATCCTCATTGCTCACTCCATGCAACTGGCAGAACATGGCGGGTCCGACGGCATTCGCGACGAAACCCTCCTCGATTCAGCTCTTGCCAAGCCCCGCAATGTCTTCGCCTATGGGAATTCCGTCAGCCTTCCACGGCTCGCAGCATTCTACGCCTCCGGCATCGCTCGCAACCATCCCTTCGTTGACGGGAATAAACGCACCGCGTTGGTCGTCTCTGAGGGCTTTTTGCGCGTCAACGGCTTGAAAATCGTCTCAGCTCCCGAAGAAAAATACTTCACCTTCGTCCACTTGGCCGACGGCTCCTTCAGCGAGGACGAGCTGGCCGCCTGGCTCACAAAACACGCCGTCCCCCGGTAACTCAAACACAGCATTCTACGAATCTTTTTCCTCCCTGATTCGTCTAAAGAATGTGGTATTCTGTGATTCGCTGGGGACGTGTGCCTTCGAATGCCCGACCTTCCTTAAGGTCATCGGGCTTGCCAACGCGGTCTAAACCGCAATCTGCTCCCTGCCCATTACGTAACAACCCAGGGATGTCTCCGCTTGAATACCAACTTATCGAGTAAGCGGCATCCCAAACATCAGAATCTTTCGCAGGAGTGCGCACAGCCGTGGCTGAAGAAATTGACAAGTACGAAGACGACATAGACAAGCTCATCGACACAGGGAAAGAAAAGGGGTACCTCACCTACGGCGAGGTCAACGACCTTCTCCCCGGTGACATCACCACACCCGACGATCTCGATGACCTTCTCACCACCATCAACACCCAGGGTATCGACGTCCTCTCTGGCGATAAATTCGCCGGCGACCGCGAAAAATACGAGCCCGAAGCTGGCGAAGAGTCCGACGACGTAGAACTCGACCTCTCGCCCGGTACCCTCGAGAAGACGAACGACCCCGTCCGCATGTACCTCCGCGAGATGGGCACCGTCCCCCTGCTTACTCGCGAGGGCGAAGTAGAGATCGCCAAGCGCATTGAGCGCGGACAGCTCCGCGTCATGAAGGCCATCTCGCGCTCGCCCATCGTCATCCGCGAGATCGTCGGACTAGGCGAAGACCTGCGCCGTGGCGTCCGAAACATTAAGGAAGTCGTTACCTTCGACGAAGAAGAGCTCACTGAGGAGATCCTGCAGGCTCGCGTTCGCGCCACTGCGGGCCGCATCGACGTCATCCTCAAGCACCAGAAGAAGATTCACGCGCTCGAAGAGAAACTCGCTGCGCCGCACGGCAAAGACGCCAAGGCCAAGGCCAAAGACACGCGCAAGACCCGTTGGCTCATCGGCCGCGAGCACGTCTACATCAACCGCATCGTTCGCGAGTTGAAGTACACCAACGGCGAGAAGAAGCGTCTCCTCGATAAGGTCAACAAAACCGTCGACGCCATGCGCACCCTCGAGCGTCAGATCAAGACCCTCGAAGCCAAGTTCGAAAACTCAAAGTCCGAAGAGCTGCGTAAGGAGTACAAGCGGCAGCAGAAGAACTGCCGTATTGACCTCGAGCGCGTTGAAGCCGACGCGGGTATCTCGCTCGTCGATCTCAAGCGTACCCAGCGCGAGATGATCCAGGGCGACATGGACGCCGAGCGCGCCAAGCGCGAACTCATCGAGGCCAATCTTCGTCTCGTCGTCTCCATTGCGAAGAAGTACACCAACCGCGGGCTCCAGTTCCTCGACCTCATTCAGGAGGGCAACATCGGCCTCATGAAGGCGGTCGACAAGTTCGAGTACCGTCGCGGTTACAAATTCTCCACCTACGCAACCTGGTGGATCCGTCAGGCCATTACTCGCGCCATCGCTGACCAGGCCCGTACCATCCGCATCCCGGTCCACATGATCGAGACCATCAACAAGCTCATCCGCACCTCGCGTCAGCTGGTGCAGGAGCTTGGCCGTGAAGCCTCGTCAGAAGAGATCGCAAAGCGCATGGACATCCCGGTCGCGAAGGTCCGCAAGGTCCTCAAGATCGCCCAGGAACCCATCTCCCTCGAAACTCCCATCGGAGAAGAGGAAGATTCGCACCTCGGAGACTTCATCGAAGACCGCATGGCTGTCTCCCCGGCTGACGCCGTCATCAGCGTCAACCTCAAGGAGTACACCTCGCAGGTCCTCCGCACCCTGACCCCCCGCGAAGAGCGAGTCATCAAGATGCGCTTCGGCCTCGAAGACGGCAGCGAACACACACTCGAAGAGGTCGGCCAGTCCTTCCAGGTCACCCGCGAGCGCATTCGCCAGATAGAGGCCAAGGCCCTTCGCAAGCTCCGTCACCCAAGCCGCAGCCGCAAGCTCAAGGCCTTCGTCGACGGCGTCAAAGAAATGTAAGGTCTCCAAACACTAATTCTCACAACGGGCGACAGCGAGAGCTGCCGCCCGTTCTTTCTTCCAATGGCAACGCCACCGATTGCCAATTCCGAATCTAGTCGGAACACCGCGTCTCTTCTGCGATGATAAGAAGGAGCACAAAACACATCGGAGGAACTCCCCGCCTCATGACCGTTATCTCGCCGGAGCCCAACCGTCTCCCATATCGGCTGCGACGCCTCTGGCCCCTCTACTTCTTTCTTGCCGCCCTCGTCACCTTCGGCTACGCTCTCTACGACTCCTATCAGATCGACGGCGACGCGGTCGCCTACATGGACATCGGCGACCTCATCCGTTCCCACCAATGGGCCGGTGTCATCAACGGCTATTGGAACCCGCTCTATCCCGCCGCGCTCTCCCTTGGCCACATCCTCTTCCACCCCACTCGTTACACCGAACTCCACGCCTACTACATGGTCAACTTCGGCATCTTCCTTCTCGAGATGCTCGCCGTCGTCGCCTTCACCGACGCCCTCGTCCAACTCCGCGAACTCCGGGAGACAGTCACTGCGACCACAACCTCCACTCCGTTTCTCCTCGACCGCTACCTCCTCCGCTACCTCGGCATCGCCATCCTCGTCATCTCCGGCCAACGCGAACTCAGCCTCGGCAAGGTCCGCCCCGACGCTCTCCTTCAGGCCTTCCTCCTCTTCGCTCTCGCCGCGCTCCTCAATCATCTCGCCACCAATCACCTCCGCTACGCTGCCCTCATGGGCCTCGCTCTTGGTCTCGCCTACCTCACCAAATCCTTCGCCTTCCTCTTCACCTTCCTCTGCGTACTCGCGCTCATAGCCTTCCGCATCATCTGGCAGCGCAGCGCCCCCACCCGGGCCGTAGCGGCCGGCCTCCTCGTCCTGCTCTGTTTCACCATCGTCGCTGGCCCGTACATTGCCGCTCTCTCCAAACAAAAAGGCCGCTTCGACTTCGGAGACTCCGGCTCCCTCAATTACGCATGGTTCGTCAGCGGAACCGAGAAGGCGCATCTCCAGCCCGACCAGCCTTCCACTTTCGGCAAAGCCGAAGTCCACCTCAAACATCCCGTCCCCGAACTCCTCCGATCTCCTGTCATCGTCAGCTACAAACACCTCCCCTACGGCACTTACCCCGACTGGTTCGACACCTCTTACTGGAACGACCAGGTCAAGCCCCACATGAACCCACGCCTTGAGATCGGCATCCTCAAAGATTGCTTCATCCGCATCCTGCGTTTCCTGGCCAATCACCCCGAAGTCTGGCTCCTTCTCATCCTGCTCATCCTCATCGGAGCTCGCCTCCACCTTGGCTGGCGCCCGCCTTCCAACGCCTTCTGGCTCGCTCCCGTCCTTCTCGGCGCCGCCATCCTCGGCATCTACAGCATGGTCAACATCGAAGACCGCTACATCACCGTCGGCTTCCTCTCGATCATGCTCCCCCTCTTCGCAGCCTTACGAATCTCCTCCGCAATGCAGCAGACAGTTCAGCAGACGACCGCTCGCATCGCAGCCTCATCCGCCATCGTTCTCCTCGCCCTTCTCGCCATCGGCGAATCCGCACGAATCGTCGGCGAACTCCGCCGCAATCTTCCCGTTCCATCAATCCCCCGTCGGATGGTACGACCGCGATACCTTCGACGCCGCTCACGCCCTTAACGCCCTCGGCGTCGGCCCCGGCGACTCCATCGCCTGCATCGGCACTCGCGCCTGCCTCTACGACCACTACTGGGCGCGTCTCGCCGGCGTCCGCATCCTCACCGAGGTCTACGAACCCACGCCCCCGCTCTATCCCTACCTCGCCGCCATGCCAAATCGCGACCAGGCCTACAATGTCGTGCGCCGTCAGGGCGCCAAGGTCCTCGTCGGCTACTTCGACCCCGGCCTCATGACCGGCACCAACCCCGTCGCTGCAGGCTGGCGCGAACTCGGCGACACTCCCTTCTACGCCCTTCCGCTCAATCTGCCCCCCGAATCCACCGCTTCCACTCAGCCGTGATCGCGAAACTCGAGCATCTTCACTTTGGTAGCATTCAAGAAATGAGCGAGCTGGTCGTAACCATTCTCATGCCATGCCTTAACGAAGCAGAGACGCTCGCCTTCTGCGTTCGCCAGGCTGTCGCCGCCCTTCGCGACAACAACATTCCCGGCGAGGTCATCGTCGCCGACAACGGCAGCACCGACGGCTCCCAGCAAATCGCCACCGACGAAGGCGCTCGTGTCGTCCCCGTTCCCGTTCGCGGCTACGGGGCCGCCCTCCTGGCCGGAATCGAGGCCGCCCGCGGCCAATATGTCCTCATGGCCGACGCCGACGCCAGCTACGACTTCGGCCAGCTGCCCCGCTTCCTCGCCAAACTCGAAGAGGGCAACGACCTCGTCATGGGAAACCGCTTCCGCGGCGAGATCAAACCGGGAGCCATGCCCCCGCTCCACAAATACCTCGGCAACCCCGTCCTCAGCTACATCGGCCGCCTCTTCTTCGGCATCCCTGTCCGCGACTTCCATTGCGGCATCCGCGCCATGCGCCGCGACGCCATCCTAGCCCTCGACCTCCGCACCACCGGCATGGAGTTCGCCAGCGAAATGGTCGTCAAATCCTCGCTCGCCAACCTCCGCCTCGCCGAAGTTCCCGCCACCCTCTCCCCCGACGGCCGCAGCCGCCCGCCGCACCTCCGCACCTGGCGCGACGGCTGGCGTCACCTCCGCTTCCTCCTCCTCTTTAGTCCGCGCTGGCTCTTCCTCTACCCCGGCGTCATCACCTTCTTCGTCGGCCTCCTCATCTCGCTCTGGCTGCTCCCCGGCCCCCAGACCGTCGGCCGCTGGACCTTCGACGTCGACACTCTCACCTACTCCCTTGGCCTCGTTCTTATCGGAGCCCACATCTCCGTCTTCGCCGTCAGCGCCCGCGTCTTTGGTACACAAGAAGGCTTCCTGCCGCCCAACCCAAAGTTCGAGCGCATCTTCAACTACATCAATCTCGAAGTCGGCCTCCTCTTCGGCGGCTCGCTACTGCTGATAGGTTTCGCCATCCTCGGTTACGCCATCCACATCTGGCACGGCACCGGCTTCGGCGAACTCTCCCCTCAGCACATGCTCCGTCTCACCCTCCCCTCCGCCACCTGTTTCATGCTCGGCGTCGAAGCCATCTTCGGCAGCTTCTTCCTCAGCCTCTTAGGCATGAACCGCCGCTGAAACCTTTTTGCTCTCGCTGCTGCGGTAGTGTTGCGGTTGCTTTTGCTGTCATCCTGACCCTGAGCTTGTCGAAGGGGAAGGATCCCGAAGAACTGCATCAGCCACGATCCTCCACACCTTTTCAACCCCTCCTTCTCCCGTCTGTGCCTTTGCCATTGCCCTCATTCGGCAGCGAAAAACCGCTAACGCCATGCTCTACGCCCACATGTTCCTTTCCCTGCGTACGGGAACCCCAAACCCTCATTCACCGTATAGTCCATTCGAGAGGAACAACGCCATGTACCCCACCGACCCCATCTACACCATCAACATGAACGACCAGCAGCGCGGCTGGTTCTTCGCCGAATACGAACGCGCTCGCAAGGACGAGGTCATCGGCCTCCTCTTCGCCCTGCTCCTGGGCGGCCTCGGCATCCATCACTTCTACCTTCGCCGCGATGGCCTCGGCGTTCTATATCTCATCTTCTTCTGGACCGGAATCCCAGCATGTCCTCGGCTTCATTGAGTGCTTCTTCATGCCCGGACGCGTCCGCCAATACAACGCCCTGCAGGCAATGTTCATCTCCAGTCAGATCCTCGGCGTACCCCTCCAACCCGGCGCACCGCTCACACCTGCCGTCACGCACTGCAACGCCTGCGGCAACTCAATCGACCCCACCGCCAGCTTCTGCAACCACTGCGGAGCCACCGTCACCCGCTCCCCGCTCAACACCCAACCCGCGCTTTAGCACATCACCAGGAATCGTCATCTCGACCGAAGCGGCACGACCTCATCGTGAGTCGCGCAGTGGGGAGCTCTCCATTTCGCATTTTGTCGCTGCTGGCCCTCAACTGAGACCAGCCCCTACTGCCAGCTCACCACACTCTCCTTCAGGTGATCGAACTCCACAAACGTCACACCGTCCCCCGTCTGCACCTTCGCCGCCGCGCCATTCACCATCACGCTGCGCACCGAACCAAACCTCCACCGCACCATCATGTGCGCCGCAGAATCCCCCGAAATCTTCAACGAATTTGCCCCCCGCACGACCTTCCTGCCTTCAAAATCCGTGATCGTCGAATCCCCCGCGCCATACACCTCATACACCCTTCGATCGTCGAGAGACTTCACCGTACTGTTGCCGCTCTCGTTCTGCGGCACCAGCGTCATCACATCCTCCGGAATCTTCGGAATCACCGCACCCGCCCTCACATACAGCGGCAACATATCGATCGGGGCATCCACCACAACCGTCCTGCCCCCGCTCGTCTGCGCTCCCGTCCAGTAATCCACCCACTCGCCCTTCGGCAGATACACCACCCTCCGCGTGTTCTCATCCACCACCGGAGCCACCAGAAAGTCCGGCCCCATCATGTACTCGTCCTTCACCACGCGCGCCTGAACATCATTCTGATTCGTCAGCACCAGCGCCCGCATGATCGGCATTCCCGTCTTCGCCGACTCCTGCGCCGCCGCAAACCGGTAAGGAAACAAGCTCATATGCAGCACCGCATATTTTTTGTAGGTAGCCAGCGCAGCATCTCCATAATCCCAAGGCCCGAGATTCGCCTGCGACATCACCTCCATCGCCGGCGAGAACGCCGCATACTCCGTCCACCGCTGAAACAACACAGGATCAGGCGTCGAAGCCGTCTTCTCATACCCACCCAAATCCGCCGTCCACAACGGCATCCCGCTCAACCCCGCGCCCAGCCCCGCCGTCACCACCGAAGGCAGCCCATTCTCCGTGCTGAAACTCGCTTCGTTATCCCCACCCCACAACATCCCCAGCCCATTTGCCCCCACCGTCACGCTGCGCGCAAACAACACGCCATTCCCCTTCAGATCCTTCTGAATCAACTCCTCCATCGCATTGTTGTAGAGCACCGCATACCGGTTCCGCATCACCCGCACATCGGTCCCATCCGCAAACTTCACCGGCCCCAGAAAATTTCCCTCTGCATCGTCATCCTTGAACCCATCCGCCCCCGCATGTATCGCCTGCCTCACCTGATCCTGCCACCACTGTTTCGCCCGAGCGTTCGTGAAGTCGATCAGCGATCCCTCCCCCTTCCACCATCGCCCCACGTACGGCGTTCCATCCGGAATTCTTCACAAAGAACCCATTCCCCGCCGCCTCATCATAGTTCTCCGCCTTCGCCGCAATCTTTCCCGCGAATCCTTCCTCGCCCGGCGGATTCGACTTCGAATTGATCCACGACGTGTGCCACAAAACCAATTTGTAACCCTGATCGTGCACATACTTCACCATCCCCGGCGCATCCTCAAACTGCTTCGGGTTGAATATGTAACTGTTATAGGTCGTCGACCACGGCGAATCGATCAGGATCACGCTCGCCGGCAAACCAAGCTGCCTGTTCTTGTCCACATCCTCCTTCACCTGCGCATCGTTCTGGTGATAATCCCTCGCCTTCCACGGAGCGAACGCCCAGTAAGGCGGCAGAATTGCTCTCCCTGCCAGCGCCGTGAAGCGTTCGAGAATCACCGGAAACTCCGGCCCCGCAATCAACACAACGCGCAGCTTCTCCGCCGCGACATCGATAATCACGTCCGTATTGTTCGACGCATTCATGTCGAACGTAGCCTCTGCCGTCGTATCCACCCACAACCCATACCCCGTCGTGCTCATGAAAAATGGAATCGGCTTATACGTCGAAGACCCCTTGGCATGCCCATTATCCTGCGACGTATTCATAACCACCGTATGCGCATGATTCAGCGCATCGAACCGCTCTCCCAACCGTAGTAGTTCGCCGCATCCCGCACCCGAAACCGCCACGCCCCCACCGAGTACGCCACACTCGTAATCTCCACGACCCCGGCCGAAAGCTGCTTGAAGTGCAGCTTGCTCGTCGGCACCGCCTCACCATTGAACTCAAAGTCCTCCACCAGCACATCTGGCCCGGCATCGACTCCCGGCCCCACCACCTTGCCCGGCACCGTCCACGCCACGGCATACGTATCCTTCCGCACCAGCCCATCCACCGGAGCCTCCGCAGCCCTCCCTGTCTGCGCAACCGCAGCGGGAGCCTTCTGATCTGGCTCCTGCGCCCACGCGCTCCCCGCCAGCACACCCAACCCAACCGCCACCATCATCATCATCCGCATCGTCAAACTCCTCCTGCATCCATCAACGCCCAAAACAAAAGGGCCCCGCACTGGGACCCTCTTGTTTGTAACAGCATTTCCGAAACATGCATCCATCGAACCCTACATATTCGTGTGGCCGCCGCGCATATCCTCGTTGAAGGTCGGCTTGATGAACGCCAGCGCCGCCGCAACCTCCGCGACATACTGCGCACGATGACCCATCAGCGCCTCCGTCGGCGTCGCATACTCAGTGTCCGCCGCCAGTCTCACCACACCCTCACCTGCCAGTGCAGCCGCATTTTTCTTCAACTCCTCCACCGTCGTATTCAGGTACTGCGCGTCCGTCGGGTCAAGCAGCCACACCGGCTGTCCCCCTCCCAGCACGCCCGATAGCCAGAACACCTTCGCCGCCAGGTACTCCTGCCGCTGCGCCTCCGTCGTGTCGTTGAAGCTGAACCGCTTCTTCCACGGGCTGTAATACCGCGTCGTCACAGGAACCGGCTGACGGTTGCCGCTCTTCACCAGCTCCAGTTGTCCCTGGTCCATCGTCTTCCGCACCGCGTTGTAGATGAACTCCTCTGCAAACGGCTGCTCCGGCGCCTTCACGATCTCGGCAAACGTCACCGTCATCGACGCCGCGATCTTCGCATGCAGCACACTCGGCTCGCCGTCCTCCAGTCGCACCTCGCCATGCACCAGGAACGTATCCGCCCCCGACGTCGACCCATGGAACGGCCAGGTAAATTTATCGAAGCTCAACGGCAGCCCATGCAGCGTCAGGTAGCAATCCGGCCGCGGATTCTTCAGCCGCTTAGCCGCCGCCTCCAAATAAGCGCCAACCTCGGCCAACATATCCGCCCGGCTGAAATCAAACTTGTCGCTCAGCTCCAAAACCTGAGTCTTCGCTCGATCCGCGACCAGCGCCATCTTGAACCGCGTCGTCGGGTTCCCGGAAAAATCCTGTCCCACCTCACTCGAAACCACAACCAGTCCAGCCGCCTTCGCCGCAGCCTCGACCTGTCCTGCCAACACTTCCTGTGTTCCCATGCCCATCTGCCTCGTCGTCCTTTTCTGTCGATCTCTAACTATTTTACGGCCTTACGGCGATGGACACGCTCAAATGGTTGCATCGTGTTGCACACCCCATTTCAAATCTGTTGATCCCGCAAACAACTGATTTACCTACACTTGCTGAAGAAACAACCAGCTCCTAGGGAAGTAATTACTCTTTTTCGGCATTTAAGTGCATAGAGACCCATACAACCCCTTCGCCGTAAGTCGTAACTATGGTCGGCTACACGACTAACAGGCCCCGCAATGTCGTACGCGAGTGGCCTTCAAAATGCTCTTAACTGATGTGCATCAAGGATTTAACTCTGCAACTCCCCGGAGAATTGTTTGAAAAATTACGCCAGACTTGTTATCACTTCCGCCATTCTTTTCGGCGGCCTTATCTCCGCCCGCGCTGACACCATCCTCCTCGCCAGCTACGGCTCGACTGCAACCAACCCCGGCGTCACCAACACAGCAACTACCTACGACTTTGCCGATTCGCAGGTCAACAATGGCTCGAGTTCCACCTTCAACATCAGCCCCGGCTCAACCTGGCACGCGCCGATTGGCAGTTCCAGTTGGGTCTCCTTCAACGCGTCCACTGGTCCCACATCCAGCTACGTCGCTCCCAATGGCACCTACGTTTACAACACCACCTTCAGTCTCCCATCTGCTGCCTACTCCGGCACATTGACCGTGCTGGCCGACGACACCGTTGCGATCTATTTGAACGGCAACCTGATCCTGCAATCCGCCGGAGCCATGGGACCAGGCAACAGCTACGCAATGTGTTCTGACGTCGCGCCAAACTGCCTTACGCCACTTACCTTCAACTTCACCGGCTTAACCGCCGGAGTCAACGATCTCACGTTCGATGTCAAGCAGGTCAACCTTGTAAACGAAGGACTCGATTTCTCCGGTTCCGTCTCCGACTCCGCCGTACCAGAGCCCCTCCCTCTTGTTCTCTTCGGTACGGGACTCATCGGCCTCGTCGCAATCTCACGCCGCTACATCACTACATAGCAATGACCGATTCGACAACTCGACCGGAAGCCTCTCGCAGCTTCCGGTCTTTTTGTCTCAACATGCAGCAATGCCGTGCCAAGGCATACCCGCCAATCAGGAACGATTCAGCTAAACGTTACATAGCAAATAATTTTGCCCATCCGCTTTCATTCCATGAACAGGTTCCTGCCGCAGTTGCTTTCTGTTGTCGGTGCTTTTTCTACTCGCTGCAGGGTACAAATTTCTCCCCCTCAAGTAGAAAATCGCCAGTCGACCGCATACAACCCGACACCCTCAACTTCTAACCACGGCCTTCCAAACCACTAATTCTCCCCCTCACCCCCTTCGCTCACTGGCCCCCCGAATGCACCCCTACAGGTGGCAGTACCGGCACGTGAGACCCCAGCACCAGGAGATTTATTTTGATCAAACACAAGCGTCTTCTCATCACTTGCGCAGCCGCTCTTGCGGGTTTCAGTTTCGTACCCGCACACGCCTCCCCGATTCTGCTTGGAAGTTATGGCACCAGCTCCACCAACCCCGGCTTCGTCAACTCCGCCGTCACCTATGATTCGGTCGATTCAACCGTTGACAACGGATCGAACTCCACCTTCGACGTCAGCCCCGGCACCGTCTGGCACGCCGCATTGGGCAACTCGAGCTACGTCTCCTTCAACGCCGCAACCGGCCCCACCTCAAACCTCGTCGTTCCAAACGGGGATTACATCTACAACACCACCTTCACCCTCTCCGCCGCCGACGCCGCCGACGTCGCCACCTTGAGCCTCCTCGCCGATGACACCGCCTCCGTCTATCTCAACGGCGTCCTCGTTCAATCCTCCGGCGGTCCGATGGGACCCGGAAACTCCTACGCCACTTGCTCCCAGGTCGGGCCCAACTGTCTTACTCCAACGACCTTCACCTTCTCCGGCCTTCAGGCAGGAGTCAATCAGCTTAGGTTCGACGTCCAGCAGGTTAACGGAGCGAACGAAGGCCTAGACTTCTCCGGGTCTCTTTCCGATCCCTCTGCCGTTCCAGAGCCACTCTCTCTCGCCCTCTTTGGGACCGGACTCATCGGCCTCGTCGGCCTCTCTCGCCGCTACGCCACTGCTCAGTAATCCACAGCTCGCCAGCTCGCCTTAAAGAACCGGGGGTTCAAACCAGAACCTCCGGTTCAAGCCCTCCGGATCAAGCCTGATCGTTCCTCTGACCTCTCCGACCCGATCCACATCCAGCCCTCAGCTCACGGCCAATCTCGCGTAAACTCGCTCTACTGGAGATTGCCCATGCACCTTCGCCTCAACGCCATCATGGCGCTCGCGCTCATCGCTGCCCTCACAACTACACTCCAAGCTCAAACCCCCGCGCTCTCCCCCGACGTCCTCAAGTACGTCAAGATCAACGCCCCCGCAATTCTCCTCACTCACGTCCGCATCATCGACGGCACCGGTGCCGCTCCCCTTGAAGACCAGAACCTCCTCATCGAAAACGGAAAAATCACAACCATCTCTCCAACGCCGCCGGCAAACTCCAGTGCCCAGGTCATCGACCTCCACAACCACACCGTCATCCCCGGCCTCATCGGCATGCACGACCACCTCTACTACATCGCCCGCGCCGATGAAGCCGCCGACGGCTCCTCCGAACCACCCCTCATCGTCCCGCAGATGTCTTTCACCGCCCCGCGCATGTACCTCGCCGCCGGCGTGACCACCATACGCACCGCCGGCTCCGTCGAGCCATACGTCGACCTCAACCTCCACCGCGAGATCGACGCCGGCCACCTCGTCGGCCCCCACACCGACATCACCGCTCCCTACCTCGAGGGCCCCAACAGCCCCTTCATCCAGATGCACAACCTCACCGGCCCCGACGACGCCCGCACCTTCGTCGACTACTGGGCCTCCCAGGGAGTCACCAGCTACAAGGCCTACATGAACATCACCCGCGCCGAGCTCAAGGCCGCCGCAGACGCCGCCCACAAGCACGGGCTCAAAATCACTGGCCACCTCTGCGCCGTCACCTACCCCGAAGCCGTCGAAGCAGGCATCGACGACCTCGAGCACGGCTTCTTCGTCAACACGCAAAACGATCCCGGCAAACAACCCGACCTCTGCCCGCGCTCCACCGGCAACCCAACCCTCGCCGGCATGGACCCCGACGGCGCCGACGCCACCGCCCTCATCAAGCTCCTTGTCGACCACCACGTCGCCATCACCAGCACCCTCCCAGTCTTCGAGAGCAGCATCCCCACGCATCTCCACCTGCAGCCTCGCGTCCTCGAAGCCATGTCCCCGCCCACCCGCGAAGCCTACCTCTACACCCGCAACACCGAACTCTCCCGCCCGCAAAACCCAACCCGCGCCCTCGCCTACGAGCACGGCGCGAAACTTGAGCACAAGTTCGTAGCCGCCGGTGGCCTCCTCATCGCTGGCCTCGATCCCACCGGTGACGGCGGCACCCTTCCCGGCTTCGGCGACCAGCGCGAAGTCGAACTCCTCGTCGACTCCGGCGGCTTCACCCCGCTCGAAGCCATCAAGATCGCCACCCTCAACGGCGCCACCTACATGGGCAAACAATCCACCATCGGCTCCATCGCCCCTGGCAAAAACGCCGACCTCGTCGTCATCAACGGCAACCCCGCCGCCAACATCAACGACATCGAAAAAGTCGAAATCGTCTTCAAAGACGGCATCGGCTACGACTCCGCCAAACTCTTCGACTCCATCAAAGGCCGCTACGGTCAGTACTAGGCTCTTGCTTCTTTAGTTGTCATCCCCGAAGAGCCTGCCCTGAGCGAAGTCGAATGGGGGATCTGCGTTTCGCTTTTGTCTTAGTCTCAGCTACGGCGCCTTAACCGCAGCCTGAGCCGCAGCCTTATCCGCCGCAACCACAGCTTTCTTGAAAGCCTCAACCGCAGGAACATCATGGGAGCGGAGCCCCCCCGATCCCATGTACCTCCACCCCGGGTCGCCTTCCAGTCGACGTTCTGCGCGGCCATCAAAAACTGTAAACGAATCATCGCTCATGACCTCCGTCTGCGGTTGCTGAGACGGAGGCGGCGGAGACTGACTTTGCGGAGACCCACCTTGCGGTCCTCGCGGTCCCATTCCATCCTGGCCGCCCATGAGCGGTGGCCTCGGCGCCCCCATACCACCATTGTTTGCCGGGCTGACTCCACCCGCCTGACTCGGATCGGTCCTCATTGAATCCGCCGGCCGCAGATGTCCCTTACGAACGACGATGATCAGGTCGGCACCCAGGGTAGTGTCTACAAGTTCAAATCTTCCCCACTTAATCAGCGCCGCCTCAACGTCCTGTTCGGCTATCGCGTTGGCTCGCGGATCTTCAGGATCAAGCTCCGTAGCCGGAGCAATGATCACAGCCACCGTATGGGCCTGCAGAATGTAGGGCGGAAGTGTTTTGTCCTTGCTCTTCGCCAGCGCGGGAACCGCCATCAGAAAACCAACCGTCAGCAACATGCAAACACGCCGCTGCATCTCACCCTCCCTCGCGTTCCGCAGAGATTCTACCCCTTGAGACAACAGAAAGAACAGCTACGCCGGTATGAAGACCGTGATCGACCGTCCGATTCCTTCGATCCCCATTCAGCATCGAACTACAATACTCGAGCCTCGCTCCACGGAGCACCATGAAAGCCGCCGTCCTCCACGCCGCCAACCAACCTCTACAGATCGAAGACATCCCCCGCCCCACTCCCACCGGCAACCAAGTCCTCCTCCGCGTCCTCGCCTGCGGAGTGTGCCGCACCGATCTCCACATCTTCGAAGGCGATCTCCCCCTCATCCATCAACCCCTCATCCTCGGACACCAGATCGTCGGTCAAATCGTCGAAGGCGCCACCACCGAACATCCCACAGGCACCCGCGTCGGCGTCTCCTGGATCGGCGGCACCGACGGCACCTGCCCCTTCTGCCTGCGCAACGAAGAGAACCTCTGCGACAACCCCACTTTCACCGGCTACACCGTCAACGGAGGTTACGCCGAATACGCCCTGGTCCGCTCCGACTTCACTTACGCACTCCCAGACACTCTCGACAACACCCACGTAGCCCCGCTCCTGTGCGCCGGCATCATCGGCTTCCGCAGCCTCCGTGTAGCCGGCACCCAACCCGGCGAACGCGTCGGCCTCTTCGGCTTCGGAGCCTCCGCCGGCCAGGCCATCGCCGTCCTCCGCCACTGGAACTGTGACGTCTTCGTCTCCACCCGCGGCCAATCTCATCGCGATCAAGCCGCCGCAGCCGGAGCAAAATGGGTCGGCACCGAAAACGACAAGCCTCCCATCCAACTCGACCGCGCCATCACCTTCGCCCCCAGCGGAGCCGTAGTCCTAGCGCCCTCTCGAGCCTCCGCAAAGGCGGAATCGTCGCCATCAACGCCATCCACCTCGACCAGATGCCCGCCTTCGACTATGACACCCTCCTCTGGGGCGAGCGCCAGATCCGCAGCGTAGCCAACATGACCCGCAACGACGCACGCGACTACCTGCAACTCGCCGCAGAAATCGGCATCAAACCCCGAGTCCAAACTTTCCCCATCGATCACGCCAACGAAGCCCTGCAAGCCGTTAAAAACGAAACCGCCAACGGCCCCTGCGTCATCCTCCCCTGACCCAACTCGTAGCCCTCCTTTCACACCCACAGGAATTTGTCATCCTGAGCGAAGCAGTTCGCGCACCCTGCGAACTGCGCAGTCGAAGGACCTGCGGTTGTTCTTGCATTCGTCCTTGTATTTCCTCAATCGAACAGCCTCGTATCATGGAAATCATGGACCTCTCCACCCTCCTCACCGAATCCCGCAACCCCCTCACCGAGCACATCGACGAACTCCCCACCCTCGACATGCTCCGCCTCATCAGCGACGAAGACCGCAAAGCAGTCGCCACCGTCGTCGCCACCCTCCCTGACATAGCCAAAGCCGTCGACGAAATCGCCCACCGCTTCGAAGACGGAGGTCGCCTCTTCTACATCGGAGCCGGCACCAGCGGCCGTCTCGGCGTCCTCGACGCCAGCGAGTGCCCACCCACCTTCTCCGTTCCCCCAACCCTCTTCCAAGGCCTCATCGCCGGAGGCGACTCCGCCCTCCGCAACTCCAGCGAATCCTCCGAAGATTCCGCCGAACAAGGCGCAGCCGACCTCGCCGCCGCTGGCTTCACCGGCCAGGATGCCCTGATCGGCATCGCCGCCAGCGGCCGAACCCCCTACGTCCTCGGCGCGCTTCAACACGCCAATCCACTCGGCGCCCTCACCATCGCTCTCACCTGCGTCCCCAACTCCCCCATGTCCACCCTGGCCGACATCACCATCGCCCCGCTCACCGGCCCCGAAGTCATCACCGGCAGCACGCGCCTCAAGGCCGGCACCGCCACCAAGCTCGTCCTCAACATGATCAGCACCGGCGTCATGATCAAAGCCGGAGCCGTGTACGGCAACCTCATGGTCAACGTCCAACCCACTAACACGAAACTCATCGACCGCGCCCAGCGCATCATCATGGCTGCCACCGGCATCGACCAGCCAGCCGCCGACGCCCTCCTTAAAGAATCTGGCAGCGTGAAAACCGCCATCGCCATGCAAAAACTCAACCTCGACCGCCCCACCGCCGAAACCAACCTCGCAGCCCACAACGGCAACCTCTCCACCCTCCTCCAGCACAAAACCTAGGATCCAGGCCTCTTCTGTTACCCTTGTTATCCTTCGCGAACGGGGTCCCCGGCCAGCTTGCTGGCTGGGGCAGGAAGCGGAGGACCTGCTTTAGTTCTTGCAGTTGACCTTGCTCTTTACAATCAGTACACCCCGACAATCGCTCTTAAAGCAATCGCCGTCTTCGATCGCTGATCCCCACTCAACGCCAGCCCATTCTTCTTCGCAAGCTCCCGTAGCTCCCCATAAGCAACCTGCCCCTGATCGGTCGCAACCTTAGTCGACACCTCAAGCACGCTCCCGCCCGGCCACTCCCAAAGCTCCATACTCAACTTCCCCAGCGGCGCTTCTGCCTTGGTTGTCCAGCTCGTCGATCGAATCCCTGCGACCCGCTTCACGCTCTTCCAGTCAATCGGCACCTTCGAATCCTCAAGCAGCTTCTTCTGCCCCACACTCAATAGGTGATACAACCCCTCACCAGTCTCCGGCGCCTTCAACGAAACATACTTCGTCTGCACCGAATACGACTGCGCCTCCACCCCACCATTCAAGTCGACCTCACACTTGTACCGCTCTCGCCCAGCCGAAGGATCGACAACCCTCTCACCCGAAACCGGTCGCAGCTTCGCCGTAATATCAATGTCCGCACCTTCCCTCAAGCGAAGAATCACGCCCTGCGCCAGCAGATCAAGCCCGGGCGTGTCGTAAAAATCAACGCGCCCCCGCGTCTCTCCACGCGCCACAAGCGCAGGAATTGCCGCCTGCACCTGCGTCGGCAAAAGCAACAGCTTCACCTCCTCGTTGCATCGCTCCTGCCCATGCACGTTCGTGGCAAACACCAACAACGCCGTCAACACAGAACATCGGACCCAATGGTTCATCAGAGAAGAGTAGAACAACCGCCTCTCCTGATGCTTGGACACCCTCCGCAGTCCATCGACAGCACATTCCTCCGCGCTGTCATCAGTCCCAGGAAGCTATACTCCACTCATCTACCCATCCCACCCGGAGTACCTGCGTGAAGCGAACCGTCCTCGCCGTCGTCCTTCTTCTATCCATCCAACTCATCGCGCAGACTCCCGCCCCTTCCGCCAATCCCAAAGTCCGCACCGTCACCGGATTCGTTCGCCTCGATAGAAACACCTACGAAGAACAGATCTCCGACACCCTCACCGTCCTCCGCAGCGTCAAAGCCGCCTTCGGATCCTCCGGCTACGAAGTGCAATCCCTCCGCATCACCACGCAACCTCTCGCCGAACTCGTCGCCGGTCTCTCAGAAGACCAGGCACTCGCCTTTCTCGCGCAGCTCGACCAACTCGCCGCCAATGAAAACTTCATCGCCAACGTCGGCCCCGCCATGCTGCACGACAACGACGACCCCACCACCATGCGCCTGCTCGAAAGAATGCTCTCCACCACGGAGCACATCGACGCCAGCAGCATCATCGCCGACGAATCCGGCATCCACTGGAAGACCATCCGCCGCTCCGCCGAACTCGTCCGCTACGTCAGCCAGCACAGCCCACATGGCCAGGGCAACTTCAACTTCACCGCCTCCGCAATGGTGAAGCCCTACGGACCCTTCTTTCCCGGCTCCTACCACACCGGCACCGGCAAGCAATTTTCCATCGGCTTCGAAGGTGCTAATGTCGTCCTCGACGTCTTCACCAAAGACAGAGGCAACGTCGAAGCCGCAATCACCGACCTCACCGCCGCGCTCGCCAAACACGCAGCCGTCGCCGAAGCCATCGGCAAAAACGTCGCCGCCGAAACCGGCTGGACCTACGCCGGAGTCGACCCCACCCCCGCCCCGCTCGGCGACGTCTCGATCGGCGCTGCCATCGAAGTCTTCACCGGCGCAAAGTTCGGCTCCAGCGGAACCATGACCGCCGCCCGCATCATCACCACCGCCGTCAAAGCCGTCCCGCAAAAACAAGTCGGCTACTCCGGCCTCATGGTCCCCGTCATGGAGGACAAACTCCTCTCCCAGCGCTGGGCCGAATCCACCTACACCCTCGACTCCGTCCTCGCCTACTCCTCCGTCTGCGGCACCGGTCTCGACACCATCCCACTCCCCGGCAACGTCACCCTCGAGCAGATGGAGCGCATCTTCAGCGACGTAGCTTCCCTCGCCACCAAGTGGAACAAGCCTCTCGGCGCCCGCCTCCTCCCCGTCCAAAACAAAAAGCCCGGCGACCGCACCGAATTCGAAGACCCGCGCCTCTTCAACACCACCATCCACCCTCTACCCTGAACACCTACCAAACCTTCGCTCAGGATGACAGAGGTAATTGTTCACCAGAGAACAGATCAGATCTCTCCCTCCTGACGTTGAGATGGCGCTCATCGATCCTTTAACGTCACGCCTCTCAAATGATCTTGCGTGGGGGCCTCAGCAGGAGAAAGCATCCGACGCATCCCGCAACTAAGGAGGCTGCCAGCGTTCCGATCTTTGCAAAGTCAAGCGGTTCGCCTTCGGGCAGTGCCAGTGTCGCAATAAACAGGGACATGGTGAAGCCGATCCCGCAAACCCACCCTGCCGCGAAAATCTGCAGCCAGTTCACGCCTGCAGGACGCGCCGCCAGTTTTACCCTTTCAGCCGTCCACGCAAATGCCGTGATTCCCAAAGGCTTGCCGGCAACCAGGCCAATCGCGACACCAATCGCGACCGGACTCCTCGCCGCCGCCGCCAAATTTCCGAGTACATGGACGCCTGCGTTCGAGAACGCAAACAGCGGCATGATCACGAAGCCCACCCACGGTTGCAGCCCATGTTCGATACGATGCAGTGGCGACTCCATCTTGTAGCACTGCTCCTCCATCGCGTGCAGTGCCGCTTGCGCCTCCACCGAGTCCGGTTCCGCTGCTTCAAAGCGCTCAAGTAGCCGTTGCACCTTCTCTACAAACTGCGGCTTCTCGGTCGAGCTGTTGCATGGAATCGTAAAGGCAAGCATGACGCCCGCGATAGTGGCATGGACTCCGGATTGCATGATCGCGAACCACACCAGGGTTCCGATGCCCACGTACACCCATGGGTTTCGAATACCCACCCAGTTCGCTGCAAAGCACAGGCCGAGGCCAACCATACCGAGCGCCAGATAGACGAAGTCTAGATGTGCCGTATAGAAGATCGCGATCACAAGCACCGCAATGATGTCGTCGGCAATCGCCAGGGCGCCAACGAAAAGTTTCAACGAGGAGGGCACTCGATTCCCCAGCAGGGTAAGCACGCCCAGGGCAAAGGCAATGTCGGTCGCCATAGGAACGCCCCATGCGCCGGCCTCAGGAGTTCCATGATTGATTGCGAAGTAAAGTGCAGCAGGGATGAAGCACCCCCCCAACGCCGCCATAAACGGAAACGCTGCCCGCTTGAAAGACGAAAGCTCGCCAATCAATAGCTCGCGTTTTATCTCCAGGCCCACCAGGAAAAAAAAGATCGACATCAAACCGTCGTTGACCCAGACATGCCGGGTCCACGTGAGGACGGTGCGCCCCAACCCTGCTGAAAGTTCCTTCTCCCAAATCGCATGGTAGCTGTGTTCCCACGGCGAGTTCGCCCAGACGAGCGCAATCACGGTCGCGACCAGCAGCATGATTCCCCCCGATGCCTCCATCTCCGCAAAGCGCGTGAAGGGACTGGCAAGTACATCGATCGGAGCTCGACCCGACCTTGAAACCGCCGACCTTCCCGGTACGATAGGCTGATGCTCTCGCATATACCTCACAGTCGGTTACGACGATTTCCCGTCACACTCATCCTAAATGGCTGAGGGCTGACTTTCTCGCAAAAACGGCATTTGCGCTGACGACGGATTCTTCAAAATCCACCCCGACCGGTTACGCGCCGCATTCATTCACACCCAATCAACCTTCACCCGTTATCGTCCTCGGTCATGCTACCCTCCATCCCAGCAAGAATCCTCACCGCGACCCTCTTCACTACCGGCATCGCGATCGCCCGGCAGGCCCCCATGCAAAACCCCTTCCTCGCCCTCCTCACCGCCGCCAACACCCACGCCAAAGCCCACGGCGCACAAACCCCCACCCTCTCCCCCAACGACGCCACCCTTCTCGGCCCCAACCCACCCGTCAACGTAGCCGAACTTCACAAAGCCGGCTTCCGCATCATCCCCTGGACCACCAACGACCCCGAAAAAATCCGCGCCCTCATCAACCTCCGCGTCGACGGCATCATCTCTGACTACCCCGACCGTCTCCAACAAGTCGTCGCCGAAGAAAAAGCCGCGCACCCCGAGGCCGCCGACTACTTCCGCACCTTTGTCGTCTCCGCCCATCGCGGAGGCCGCGGTCTCCGCCCCGAAAACACCCTCCCCTCCTTCGAAGACGGCCTCGATCACCTCGCAACCGAACTCGAAACCGACACCGGCGTTACCACCGACCACGTCTCCCTCATCTGGCACGATCAGTTCCTCAACCCCGAGTCCTGCCGCCGCGCCGACGGCGCCCCCTACACCCTCGAAAACCGCGTCTACACCCGCGACATCTCCCTCGCCGAAGCCCAACGCACCTTCATCTGCGACAAACTCCACGCGCAGTTCCCCGAGCAGAAGAACGACCTCGCACTCTCCCCCGTGGCCGTAGCCTTCGCCAAACAAGAACACCTCATCAGCCCCTACGTTCCCACCCACGCCGATCAACTCTTCCACTTCGTCGCCTTCTACGCCGACTACTATCGCATCGGCCCCGGCCACACCCACGCCGACGCCGCCACCCGCGCCGCCAACGCCTCCCGCGTCCGCTTCAACCTCGAAACCAAAATCCTCCCCCTCCCCAACGACCCCATCGGCGCACCCAACCCGCCCATCACCCACAACCACGACGAACCCTCCACCAATCACACCGTCGACCCGCAAACCTTCGTTACCACTCTCTGCGGCGCCATCACCCGCAATCACATGGAGTCGCGCGCCGAAGTCCAAAGCTTCGACTTCCGCACCCTCATCCTCGTCGAAGAGCAGTTCCCCAAAATCCCCACCTACTATCTCACCGCCGAACCCAAACTCCTCAGCAGTCCCCTCGTCCCGCCATCACTCCGCCAACCCACCCCATAAACTGACGCACCACGAATCCGCGTGCCCCATAGCCTGCCCTGAGCTTGCCGAAGGGGTCCCGCTTCTGGGACATGGGTTCTAAAGCAGCGCCGATCAAGGCCGCGCCCCCAGCGTCCCATTCTTCACGCCAAGCGAGAGCGGTGTCACCACCGGCGTCGCGGCCCCGATAAACTCCGCCACTGTCCCTCCCCCAAACAGCACCCACACGTTCCCCCCGCCATCGACCGCAATCGCCTGCGTGATCGCCGCCCCGCCAGAAGATCCACCGGGGCCCAGCGACGTCCCACCGGTATATCCCGTCGCGCCCGACAGAATCGTCCCCGTGTTCGATATCTCCGACACGGCACTTGAAAACATCGGGTTCGGCACCCGTCCATTCTCCTTCGTCTCCCACGCCACTTCGCCCCACACATTGCCCGCTCCATCGAGAGCGAACGCATCTGGAGACCACCACAGGCAAGTCGTAATGTAGTCCCCGACGATCCCCGGCGAGACACAGTTCGGATATCCACCAGCAGGCGAAAGCTGCGCACCGCTCGAGCTCAACTTCGCAACGTTGTTAAGGTTTTGGCTATCGGCGAGGTCAGTATTCACCCACGCATTGCCGCTGGCGTCGAACGCCACGGTCATCGGGCTGAAGTTCCCCGTCACAGCATAGCCGCTCCCCGAGATCACAGTGCCACTGCTGTTGAACTCCGTCACCGTCTGCGCAGTGCCGTTCCCCACCCAGGCGTCTCCGGCGCGGTCGATCCCCACTCCCAGCGGAAAATAAGAAGCTCCTGTCTTGAATCCCGACGCACCCGAAAGAATGTTCCCGCTGTTGTCCAGCTCGATCACACTGTTGCTTCCGGTATCGGGCACCCACGCATCTCCCTGCCCATCCAGCGCGATCGAATTCGGCATGTTCAGGCCGCCGCCCGTAAATCCCCTGGCACCAGAAAGAATCGTACCGCCGCTGCTCAGCTTCACAACATTTCCCGTGCCCGACACCCACACATTCCCCGCCGGATCGATCGCAATGCCCGTTGGCGATTTCAATCCGCCTCCTGTATATCCATTCGCGCCAGACAGAATCGCGCCGTTGCTGCTCAACTCCGTCACGCTATAAGGCCCTCCATAGACCGAACTCGCAAACCACGCATTCCCCGACGCGTCGATCGCCATCGCGACCCCGCTCAACCCGCCTCCCGAATACGTCACCGCCAGCACCCAGTCATTCGGCGCCGGCGACAACGCCGGCTGGAACGGCGGCGTCCCACTCGCCAGCCCATACAAAGCACTCACATTGTTCGCCGGATTGCGAGCGATATCGTAGATCGCCTGAATCGTATCCGCCGGCGTCGTCCCTCCACTCGGCGTCGCCGCGGTAAACAACGCACTGCAAGACGTTCCCGTACCATCCGAATTCACGCACGACGCAAGAATGTTCCCCAGCGTATTGATCGCGGCCTGCGGAACAGTGCCGTTGCCAGCGGGCGACACCGACAGGGCCGCCCCGGTCGTCGTGTTCACCAGGTTGTTCACCACTTGAAACGAATTCGCGAGCCCAACAGCGTTCGTGTTGCTTGTCCCCAAATGGATCGCATCCCCACCCATGAACGCCGCCAGCGCATACACCGACGCGACCGTCGTCACCTCATTAATCGAGATGAACGCATTCGGATCCAGCGTGTATGCACTTCCATGCAGGCTGCACGGTCCCAGCGCCGCCATCAACGCCAGCGCAGAGTTGTTCGTTCCCGCCGCAAGCCCGGGATTTCCCCCCGTCGCAACGATATAAAGCTGACTATTTGACGAGGGACACGTATAGTCGCCCGTAATCGTAAAGCTGCCGCTGCCATCGGTGACCACCGGCGCCGACAGCAGAGCCGTCGCGATCGTACCATAGCCCGTGGTCCCGGCCGCGTAAAGCTGGATGCTCGCTCCCGTCACCGGCTGTTGTCCACCATGAACATTGCCGCGGAGTTGTCCGCCGGCAACAGGACCGTTAGAGGGAACGTTCGCGCTGCATCCAAGAATCGAAACACACAGTGCAGTCAAGCAAATACCGCACCACCGCTGGGGAAGAAGGCCCGTAAAGGTCACCAGACAACACCTCAACAAAGAGAATGGATCGATCTGACAACTTGTAAGCCACGAGCGCGGCCCGGTTTCTGCACGGACCCAAGAAACAGGTACACCGCAAAATCATACCCCACAAATCGCCCAAATAGCTTTACCCTATCATCACGCAATCCGAACCCTGCGAATTGCCTTGAAGATCTCCGCCGGATAAAACCGCGCACGTCCCGAACACCAGCGTTACCGGCAAAAACCCGCCGAGGTCACCGAACGATCAACTCTCCATCGACTTTCACTCTCCACGCGACAAAAAACCAGCCAAAATAATCCCAGTCGCCGCCAAATAAATACCGCTCGCAAGCGATAACCAGGTCCGCCCCGGCCAACTCCCCATAGTTATAGGAACTACAGACGGCACAAGAAGAAGCGACGCGGCAACATGCGACGACAGTCTCCAGCGGCGAGACACAAAATAGGGCGCAACCATCAGCGTATAGCTGACCCATGCGAGTGGCGCGCATAGAATCGCGGCGCACAATGCAACGCCACTCACCCTGACGAACGCAGGCTTCGTCTTCCACACATTCCAGGCCAGGAGCGCCGCAAGGACACCCGCAAGCATCAGCCCAACGGATCGCAGCTCAAGTCGCGCAAAGAACGCTGGAATCGCGATGTTCGTTGGAAAAACCCAGTGCGGATCGTTTCTGAGCGCCGCAAACCATTCGGAATAGATCGATGGACCGTAAATGAGAACAGGCACCGCGCTCACCCCGAGAGTAATGCAGAGAGATCTAAGCGCATTCTTGCGATGGCCAGCGAGATAAAGAAACAACGGCCAGAACACCGTCGTCGGCTTGATCGCCACCAGCAGGCCAATCGCAATCGCAGCTGCTGACTCGTGATCTCGCTCGACAAACACCAACGCCAGAGCAGCAAGAAAGAACAGCACAAAGTAGAGTTGGCCGCCAAGCAGAGTAACAAAGACAGGTCCCACAAACAGCATCCAGAAAATCTTCCGTTTCTGCAATTCGGGACGATGCCACATCAGAAGAGCGACCGTCCCGAACAGCAGCAGAAACGATCCGACCGTCCACACGAGGGAGAACCTCTGCCATGAGAGATGAGAGAGCACCTGAAAGACCGGCAATACGCAGGGAGGATTGAGATTCAGATCCAACACGTCGTGCTGTTGACCCATGACCGTTAGGTGAGCCGTGGCCTCATCTGGATATGGCGCAAAAGGATTAGCGCCCCGCGCTGCCGCGGAACCAGACTCCCAATAAAGGTTGGATACCTCGGGTGCGTTCAGGTTCCGCCGAACAACCGGAAGACAAATCAGAAAGAAAAGGAAGGCACAGCACACGAACGTCAACAGCGATCCGGCGTTCATCTGCGGCCGCCGTTGCGCGTCTGAAATCGTCGGCGAATTTTGCAGTTGCATCTCGCCCAACTCGATCTCCACCTTCCGGATGGGCACCAAGTTAGCATGCTGCAATCGCAGAATCACTCTCTTTTCAGCGCCGAAAAAGATCGCCGGGACTCATGCCACACGCACCACCGCTAAGATCCGCCCCATATAAACCGCGCACGTCCCAAACACCACCACCAGCGTCACCGGCAAAAACCACCACCCCAGCCCCACCTGCAGCCCCATTCCATTCCTGACCATGGCCAGGCAGATGTAGGCAAACATCCAGCACACCTCCGCCTTGATCCACCCCACCATTGCCATCGACTCCTCCAGCGCAATCTTCTCGCGCTCCGGAGCCAGCGGCCTCTTCAAATTCACCACCCCCCGAACACCTTCAACCGCCGAAAGCGTCGCATACAACAACACCGCAATCCCTACCAGCAGCCAGAGCGTCGAACGCGCCCCAAACCCATTCGCCATCCCCTCCGCATTGAAGTGCGTCGCAATCCGCTCTGGCAGCCGCGAATAAAAATCCCATACCACCGCAATCGCAAACACCATCCCCGCCAACGCAACCAACTCACGAACCGTCTTCATACGAGGCCTCCCACTAAACTCAGATCTCTACCTCGCCCTCCAGGTAGAACACGCAAGAGCCCTCAAGCTCGACACGATCGCCAGCCAACCGGCACACCATCTCTCCACCACGCCGCGAAGCCTGAAACGCCCGAATCTCCCTCTTGCCCAGCCGGCCCGCCCAATACGGCGCAAGCATGCAATGCGCAGCACCGGTCACCGGATCCTCCGGAACACCCTTCGCCGGCGCAAAGTATCGACTCACGCAGTCATACCAGCCATGGCCCCCTCCATCACCCGGCGCCGTCACAATCACTCCCGGCCGGTCCATTCTTGCCACCGCTGCCATATCCGGCACCAGCCCACGCACCCTCTCCGCGCTCTCCATCACCACCATGTAGTTAAACGCGTTCACAAAAATCTCAGCCCGCACATCCGCCGCAACGCCCAACGCCTCCATGAGCGCAGGCACCGCCGCAACCGGCTCGGACGGCCGCGCAGGAAAGTCCATCACGTAACCCGCGCCCGCCCGCTTCACCGTCAGCGGCCCGCTCTTGGTATCGAAGACTACACTGCTCCTCCCAGGCTCCAGCCGCTCCATCACCACCGCAGCACTCGCCAGCGTTGCGTGCCCGCACAGCGGCACCTCGGTCAGCGGCGTAAACCATCGCAAACGATACTCGCCTCCATCCGCCACCAGAAACGCCGTCTCCGCCAGATTGTTCTCCGCAGCAATGGCCTGCATCACCGCGTCATCAGGAAAGCTATCCATCGGCATCACCGCCGCAGGATTTCCCGCGAATCGGCGAGCCGCAAATGCATCAATTTGAAATATCTGAGTGCGCATAGAAACCTAAATGCTAGCAGGACCCAGCGATGTCCCCACCCGCCCGGAACAAACTCCCTAAAACAAACTCAACTTCCGCGGCATCTCGATCCCCAGATGCTCATACGCCAGCCGCGTCGCCACCCGTCCCCGCGGCGTCCGATCCAGAAACCCAATCTGAATCAGAAACGGCTCATACACCTCCTCGAGCGCATCCTGCTCCTCCGCCAGCGCAGCCGCCAGCGTATTCAACCCCACCGGCCCTCCATCGTACTTCTCAATAATCGTCCGCAGCAGCCGCCGGTCCAGCTCATCGAACCCATGCGCATCCACCTCCAGCAGCTCCAGCGCCGCCTGCGCCGTCGCCCGATCAATCACGCCCTGCGCCCGCACCTGCGCATAGTCCCTTACCCGCCGCAGCAGCCGATTCGCAATCCTCGGCGTCCCCCGCGATCGCATCGCAATCTCCGCCGCCCCATCGCGATCGATCGGCACTCCCAGCACCTCCGCCGAGCGCTCCACCACAAACCGCAGCTCATCATCGGTATAAAACTCCAGCCGCAGCAAAATCCCAAACCGGCTCCGCAGCGGAGAAGACAACATCCCCGGCCGCGTCGTAGCCGCCACAAAAGTAAACGGCCGAATCTCCATCACATGCGTCCGCGCCGCCGGCCCCTGCCCAATGATGATGTCGAGCTTGTAGTCCTCCAGCGCCGTATACAGCTTCTCCTCAAGCACCGGCTGCAGCCGATGAATCTCATCCAGAAACAGAACCTGCTTCTCCCGCAGGTTCGTCAGAATCGCCGTCAGATCCCCCTGAATCTGCAGCGCCGGCCCACTCGTCTGCTGATACCCGACGCCCAGCTCATTCGCAATAATCGTCGCCAGCGTCGTCTTCCCCAGCCCCGGCGGCCCGAACAGCAGCACATGGTCCAGCGCCTCGCCCCGCGACTTCGCCGCCTCCAGCGCAATCGCCAACTGCTCCTTCGCCTTCGTCTGTCCGATAAACTCCGCCAGCCGCGTCGGCCGCAGCTTCAGCTCAAACACCGCGTCATCCTCAACCCGGCCAGCCGAAACCAGCCGCTCCGCCTCAGCCGACTTGGAGCCGCGATTCAAATCAATCTTCGTCTTGTTCTTGAAAGAGTCCACTCAGGGCGATACTAAGGCGAACCCCCGCGCGAAGCAACCACTCCCCCGTTACTCATGCAGCGACAGCATCACACACCCATGCGCCGGCAGATCCACCGTCACCGCATTCAACGGCCCCAGCTCCTTCCGCATCCACAAATCCCGCACGTTATACTCCGCGCGATCCACAAACCCATACTCGGCAAGCGTCTTGTCCACATGCACCGGCGCATCCCCCACATTGAACAACGCCAGATAATTCTTGTCCCGATCCTTCGACACCGCCACCCACGCCACCACATCCCCATCCCGCCCCAGCAGATGCCCTTCCATCGAATGCTGATCCACCTCGATCACCCCCGGATTCGTCAGCAGCCACTTCATCCCATCATCCATCTGCGTCAGGTTTCCCCCAACAAACAGCGGCGACCGCGCCATCGCCCACAACCCGATCATCGTCTTCTGTTCATCCTCCGTCAGCCTCGAAGCTCTCGGCCTGCCCTCGCCCGGCGTCGGCCTCAGCTGCCCGATCGGCAACATATCTGCATCCGGCCAGTTTCCCGACCGCGCATACTTCGCCCAGCTCGCAATCACTGGAAACTGCCCCTTCACACTCTGCGGAAAAGCCTTCTCCGACGGCTTCTCCCAGTAGTCCCACACATCGTCGGAGATCCGCCACAACTGCGCATTCTTCCCCACCTCCTCTGCATTCTCCAGCGCCGTCGGCCCCGGCGAAAGGCTCAGCACCATCTCCCTCCCCGACCGCACAATCGCCTTGTGAATCATCCGAATCTCCGCGCCCTTGTACGGATGCGACGCGATGCAATCCACCTTGATGTAATCCACGCCCCACGACGCATACTGCTTCATCAGCGCGTCATACCACGCCTGCCCCGCCGCATTCGCCTTCACGCCATAGTTATCCGGATTCCACGGACACGTATCATCCACGTCCGCCGCCAGCCCGGCGCGATAATTCGTCCTCCCGATCCGCGTATTCGCCAGCACCGCCTGCTTCGGAATCCCGCGAATAATATGAATCCCAAACTTCAGCCCGTTCTCATGCGCCACATCGCTCAGCGGTTTGAACCCAACACCCTCCGCAGCCGACGGAAACCGGTTCATCGCCGGCTCATATTGCCCCCGCGCATTCACCGTATAGCGCAGCTTCTCCGGCATCGACGCAATCTCGGGATTCTGCAGATACCATCCCTCATCGATCACCGCATACTGCCAGCCAAACTCCTTCAACTGCGCCGCCATCACCACCATGTTGGCGCGAAACTCGCTCTCATTGATCGTCAATCCATACGAGTCCCAGCTGTTCCACCCCATTGGCGGCGTCGGAACCAGCTTCTCCTCCCCAATCGCCGGCAAAACCGCGAGCACCAAAACCGCCGCAGCGCAAAGCCGCCTCATCATGCGAACAACCATAACAAAATCACTCCATCGCAAGCGGCAGCAGTCCAACACCCACAGCACATCAAAATCTATTCTCTCCTCAACAAGATGCGCGCACAAGCCAACGCGGCTAGATGGGCCCACGCGAATGCAGATAAGCCGGAGTCAGTATGCTGCACAGGTCTTGCCTTTGCTCGTCTTGCGCCGTCATCCTGGCCCTGAGGCGAAGTCGAAGAGGAACGACCCTATATTTGTCCTTCTGCTTTGCAATTAGACTTGTAACCACCAGGAAGCCTCAGGAGCATGAACTTGATCCGCACTCGCCCCGCCCTCGCCCTCGCATCCCTCCTCGCCCTCTCGACCAGCCTCCTCACCCAGGCGAAAGCCCAGGCCATCCCGCCCGCCGTCAAAGCCGCCGAGGCCTCCATCGACCCCGAAAAGATCCGCGCCCACGTCAAGTTCCTCTCCGACGATCTCCTCGAAGGCCGCGGCCCCGGCCTCCGCGGCAGCGAGATCGCCGCCCAGTACATCGCCACCCAGTTCGCCCTCTACGGCCTCAAACCCGGCGGCGACAACGGCACCTACCTCCAGCAGATCAACATGGTCGGCATGAACGCCATCGCCGAAAAGACCACCATGTCCATCATCCCGCCCAAGCGCCCCGACGGTCAGATCGGCATCATGCTCTACTCCTACGACCTCAAGTACGGCGACGACTTCACCGTCTCCAACCGCACCCTCACCCCCACCGTCGACATCGACGCCCCCATCGTCTTCGTCGGCTACGGCGTCGACGCACCCGAGTTCAACTGGAACGACTACGCCAACATCGACGTCAAAGGCAAAGTCATCCTCTGCATCGTCGGCGACCCACCCTCCACCGACCCCGCCTTCTTCGGCGGCGACGCCCTCACCTACTACGGCCGCTGGACCTACAAATTCGAACAAGCCGCACGCATGGGAGCCGTCGGCGCACTCATCATCCATCGCACCGACCTTGCCAGCTACGGCTGGGACGTCGTCAAGAACTCCAACACCAGCGAAAAAACCTACCTCCGCGACAACAAAGACCCGCAACTCGAAGCCGCCAGCTGGATCCAGCTCGACGTAGCCAAACAAATCTTCAAATCCTCCAACCTCGACCCGACGCCGAGATCGAAGCCGCCGGCAAACGCGGCTTCAAAGCCATCGAACTCCCCGTCCGCCTCCACGCCCACGTCGAAAGCAAGGTCCGCCCCTTCCAATCACCCAACGTCGTCGGCATCCTCCCCGGCGCAAACACCTCAGGCAAAGACCAGGCCGTCCTCTACACCGCGCACTTCGACCACCTCGGCTTCGTCCCCGGCATGGCCGGCGACAACATCTACAACGGCGCCGCCGACAACGCCACCGGCTGCGGCATGATCCTCGAGCTCGCCCGCGTCTGGTCCCAACTCGGCCAGTCCGGCACAAAACTCCCCCACTCCGTCATCTTCTCCGCCGTCACCGCCGAAGAACAGGGCCTCCTCGGCAGCGAATACCTCGGCCAGCATCCACCCATCCCCGCCGGCCAGATCACCCTCGACATCAACTACGACATGGTCCTCCCCATCGGCGTCCCACTCCAGACCAACGTCAACGGAGCCCAGCGCACCACCTTCTTCCCCACCGTCCAGGCCACAGCCAAACGCTTCGACCTCGCCATCGTCCCTGATCCCAAGCCCTCCGCCGGCAGCTACTACCGCTCCGACCACTTCTCCCTCTCTCGCGTCGGCATCCCCGCCTTCTCCATCGAAACCGGCACCCTCTACGAAGGCCACGACGCAGCCTGGGGCAAAAAGCAGCACGAAGACTTCAACGCCCACGACTATCACAACTTCACCGACAACTACCACGCCGACTGGGACTTCGCCGGCAACGCCAAACTCGACCGCTTCGGCATGGACCTCGGCTGGCAAGCCCTCACCGCCCCCACCACCATCAACTGGCTCCCCAAGGACGAATTCGAAGCCGCACGCAAAGCCAGCCTCGCCGGAAAATAGGCAGCCAAATAGCCCGCATCTTGGTTCTTTCTCATCCTGACCCTGAGCGCAGCCAAGGCCGGAAGGATCCCGAAGAAGTCAGCTCACCGCGAACCTTCGGATCCTTCCCACCAACAGCGTTGCTTCGTCTTGGCTAAATCTGAGGAGGATTCGCTGGCGGATTAGTGGTTCTCTCGCCGGCCTTCTCCTGATCCTGCACCACTTTGTTATGCGCCTTCTCAGCTTTGGCATCGCTCTTCGCTGACTTGGCGCTTGAATTTGAGGCCTTCTCTTCTTTCTTCTGCTGCGCCCGCTGAGCCTTCAACTCACCCTTCGTCATCGGTGCACCAGACTCGTTCGTCTGTGCAGGGTAAGTCGTCTGTGTTGGAGTGTGCGTCTCTTGTCCCAGCGCAACTCCTGTCGTGAACAGCGCAAGAAACGCCAACTTTGTCGCTACAACCTGAGCCCGATTCATCATCATCAAATTCTCCTTTTCGCATCTATTGGAGTTTGATGCACTTTTGCCGTTGCCTTCGCTTTGGCTCCCGAGGTAATCCCGAAGAGATTCTAGTTATCGGATGGATGCTCAACCCGGTCTATCACATAGACGTTCGTTGGACCTTTGACAGCCTCCATCTTCAGTCCGAGCTGCTCCTTCATTGCCGTAACCAGAGACGGCGCTGAATCGGTGTCGCCGGCCCTCGAGACGTCGTAGGTCCACGAGAGCGTAAAGTTGTACCGGCCTTGGAGAGACGTTTGGTCAATGACCGGCCGATTCTCATAAAGATTCAGATTGAGCGCAAAGTCAGGCATCGAAATATTGGTGAACTTGAGCGTCCGCTGGCCCCCGCTCCCCGAGTTCCCCGTATTAACCCGCGTTTCGTTGGGATCGGCGGCCGAGAGCGTCGGACCGCCCTTTGCAATCGTGATCGCGTAGATAGGCATCTCGCGCGTCTTGCGGTGCATGACCAGGTGGAAACGGTCAGCCAGCAGTTTTCGATACATCTCCTGCATTTGTTTCAGATTAGGCACGCCGGCCACGTCTGGGATCCCGTTGATGTCAAATCGATCTTTGGTCAGCCACTCTGGCCCGCCCACAATCTGCTTGACGTGGATTCCATAGGCGACGCTCATGATCGTAGCGACGGTCGCGTTAACGCAGGAAATGTGGTGCCCCTGTGTCGGGAAGCCCCACCCGCCGGTCGCATCAGGATCGCTCGGCTTGATCGTCGCAACCAGGAATCCAGGACGAGCGTCACCGGCCATCTGTTGCTCTTTTTCCGCCTCTTGCTCCTTTTCCGCCTCTTGCTCCTTTTCCGCGCCGGCCTGCTCGTGGCAACTTGCCTGCCCCATTGAGCGAAAGGGGCTCATCACCGTCACGCAGGCCAATGCCGCCGAGACGAAGAGTTGCCGATGTAATCCCGCATCTCTCAAGGGAGGTCTGGTCATGCCGCCAACTACGCGGCGTAAGGCCCCGGAGTTCCATCTTTTTGCGTTTCTGCGACCTGGCTGGGAGTAATGCGCAATCCGGTGTAGCAGCGGCATGCCCCTAAAGTCCGGTTTGAGCGAGTTCACGGGCAAGCGGATTAGGCGCGTTGGACTTGGCGAAAACCGTTTTTCGGAAACTTCAACCAGTTGCCACAACATCGAAAGCCTCTAGCCCGCTGTTAGTTGTTCGTGAGGAGTCATATGTTGTGGACATCGGCAAAAAAGACGCGAACCGTCGTACCGTGATCTTCCGCGCCTTGCCTGCTTTCGATCTCAATCCGACCTCCGTGGCCTTCCACAAACTGCTTTGCGACGAACAACCCGATGCCTGTGCCCACGGTGCTGCGAGTGGTGAAGAAGGCTTCAAACACCCTTGGCAGATCAGCCTCCGCGATCCCAACACCATCGTCATGGATGGTCAAGACGATTCCGTTCAGAGGCTCTACCGCATCTTCCACGGAGATGGATAAAACGCCGCCTGGTTGCATTGCATAAATCGAGTTCATCATCAGGTTTGAGACCACCTGCATCATCTCCCCGCGGCGCAGCACGATCTTTCTTGATGAATTAATCGCTTTCTCAATCTCAATGCCGGCCGCTGTACACCGTGGCCCATAGATCGTGATTGCGTGGAGAACGATCTCGCCGATTGAGGCACTGCTTGCCGCTGCATGTTCGCGGTAATAACCCAGCGTCTGTTTGGCGATATGCGCGACACGCCCGAGTTCCGTCTCAACTGACTCGAAGTAACTGATACCTGCCGGGTCGGCAATCATCGGACGAAGAAGGTACATTAAATTCATCACGGCTTCGAGAGGGTTGTTTATTTCATGGGCGATCGTCGCCGCCATGCGGCCGGTTGCCGCAATCTTTTCTGCCCGCAACAGGGCTTGTTCAATCCGTTTGCGCGCGGATATATCGCGCAAGATCTTGGACGCGCCGATAATCCGACCGTGCTCGTCTCTTATCGGAGAAATGGTGAGGGAAACATCGAGCAATTGACCACTCTTGGTGCGGCGCACGGTCTCGAAGTGCTCGATTCGGCGACCGGCACGGATATTTTCCATGATGGTCTTTTCATCGGAGTGAAGGTCCTTCGGAATAAGCTTCAGAATCGACGTACCGATCATCTCGTCCGCGGAGTAACCGAAAAGACGCGTGGCCGCCCCATTCCAGCTTCTAATGATGCCGTTCAGATCCTTGCTCAAAATCACATCGTCGGAGGAATCGACAAGAGCTGCGAGTTCGCCAAGACGCTTGGAACTGTCTTCCAGCATCTGTTCCCTTTCAAACAGGCGATCCTCTGTCCTCTGATGTTCGGTGCCAAGCAACTCATAGTCCTGTTCGAGCCTTAGATGTCGCTCATTCAAATCGCGCAAGGAGATCAGATCCTCTGTGATGCGACGAGCAAGCTTGTTTTCCGGCAAGTGGGCCGGGCCTGCAAGGACACACGCAGCGATGGCTTCATGCGTAGCCAGGAGCTGATTGATGTCGTCTTCCAGAACCAGTTCGGGATGTATCTCGGTCCAATAGTGGGCTGTGCGGATAAAGGCTAGAAGAAGCTTGGTGTACTCCAACGTCTTCCCATCAAAGACACACTTGAGGGCCTGTAGCGCCCTCGACGCATCGGGAGTTCTCAAGAAGACATGCGCTGCGCACGCAAAGATTGCCCTTTCCTGCGCGCTGTCCGGTTCTGGGGGAAAAGATCCCATGCCCGGCCCTTCACATAAAGCGAGGTGCTGATCCAGATCGGACTTGAAAGGAAGATCTCCCCGGAGCAGTGGCAACACTTCGTTGACCGATTGCGGCAGGCACTGCGGGTCGCCCGCCGGATGACCCAGACCTACCAGGAACCCAACATGTCTGGCGATACAGTACCGGACTTCGCAGAAAAGGGATAAGTAAACAAACAATCTCTCCTTCAGGAGAGAAGGCAACGGGTTGTCCAGGTATGCGAACTGAGCAATCCCCACAGGTTTTCTGTGATCTTCGGATCGTCGGTGGTGAGTCGAAAGAAGTTCGGGAAACTCCAAATCGCGCGGCAACTCTGGACTCCAGTTGAGTTCTCATTTTGCTTCGTTTTGACGTAACCTTTTCCCCTGCAAGCATCGCAGCGGCCGATATTCGGACTATCGAAAGTTGGCGACGCGGGCTGATACGTCGGCTAGACGACCAAGTTGTTTATACCATCACATGGCCCGCTCTTGTCCCCGTCCAGAGTGGCGCCCCTCCGCCCTGACCCCGACGAACCCGCCGATGCCGACCAGCACGCGAAAGAGCTCGCTTATGCTCACCCGATACTTATGCCAGCAATATCGCCGCTGTTGTTTACCCTGCGGGTAAGAAAATTCCTTGGGCGTTCTCGTGCTCAGTGCGTTCAACGGCACTGCCCCGAGCGGAGTCGAGGGGCTTGATCCCGAGAGGTGAAGTGAATGATTCGATTGCGTTTGTTTTATCGTTGAAATAATTTCCGCATTTTTGGCCCAGAAATCGCATGTCAAGCCCCGAAACCAACTAACCCATTCCCGGACAACAACATCCACTTGGCATTTTAGTTACATTCAACCCGCTATAATTAAGTTAGAACTCAAGAAAGCCCCGCCAAAATCGGGGCTTTTCCATTTCAGAGAGGAAGATTTCCCCTAACCCGTTTATTTGCACGAATTTGACTGTAACCATTTTGTTATGACGAATTTGCCGACACTCGCGTCCTGTAAATTACTGAATAAAAACATTTACGCGCGGGCAATAGGGGGAGGGGGGTACCTTAGTAGAAATCCGCACAGCTTAGGAAGAACCCACACGTCCGGCACACCAGCTTGCACCGGCTATCCTCCAGCCGCGAGCTGCACGTCGGACAAAACCGCGAATGATGCTCCAGCAACGAGCACGCCTCGGTCTCAACGTCACGGCTCGAAGGGTCCTGTCTCGAATGTTCCTGACTCGATAGACTCTGCATCAGCAGATACTAGCGCACCGCATCAATTTTCAACTCCCTTTAGCCCCAACAAGCATCGAAGAAGATACCGTTATAACAAGTAGTCGATACAACAAGACAAAACAGGAGAAATACGATGGATCGCAGCGCATCAGCAATCTGGCACGGCAGTCTGAAAGAAGGCAGCGGAACAATCTCCACCCAAAGCGGCACCCTCAAAGACACGCAGTACAGCTTCAAAGCCCGCTTCGCCGACGGCGTTGGCACCAACCCCGAAGAGCTGATCGCAGCCGCCCATGCCGGTTGCTTCACCATGGCCTTCAGCGCCGAAGTCACCAAGGCCGGCCTCACTCCCGACTCGATCGAGACCTCTGCAGTCCTCACCCTCGACCTCACCGGCGAGAAGCCCACCATCACCAAAATCCACCTCACTACCAAGGCGAAGATCCCCGGCATCGACAAGGCCAAATTCGACGAACTCGCCCACAACGCCGAAGTCGGTTGCCCCGTCTCCCGCGTCCTCAAAGCCGCCGAAATCACCCTCGACGCAACCCTGCTCTAACCCAGCATCCGCCCTAGTGGGCATGGCCGCTCGGTCGGTCTAGTGGGTCTCCATGATTGGTGATGTGTGGCCATGCGCTCCAACGGCCTCAAGCTCCGGCGGCGCACTGCACCCATGGGTGGTCTCGCAGCCCGTCGTTTCAAACTGAATCGTCGTATGCGTGATGCGAAATTGATCGCGCAGAGCGCAGTTAATGCCGGCCAGAATGTCGCCGCACTCAGACATCGGCATCTCGGCAATCGTGACATGGCTCGCCAGAGCATGCGACTGCGAACCCAGACTCCACACATGCAGATCGTGAACATCCAGGACCCCATCGACTGAAGCCATCGCCTCCCGAATCTCGCCAAGCTGAAGGTTCCTGCGGCGTTCCTTCCAGCAGAATGTTCAGCGTCTCGCGAATGATCCCCACCGAACTCCACAGAATCATCCCCGCAATCAGAATCGACAGCACCGGATCGATCCACGTCATCCCGCTGAACAGGATCGCCGCGCCGCCCGCGATCACCGCAGCCGTCGACAAGCGTATCGCCCAGCATATGCAGAAACACGCTCCGGATATTCACATCGCCGGAGAAGCGCCAGAGCAGCGTCGCCACCGTGCCGTTCATCAGCACACCCGCGGCTGCAACATACATCATCAGCCTCGGCTGCACCGCCACCGGAGCGCCAAGCCGATGAATCGCCTCAATCGCAATCCACGCCGACAGGACCACCAGAGTGACCGCATTGACAAACGCCGCCAGCACGCCCGCTCGCTGATACCCGAACGTCTTCTCATCAGTCGCCGGCCGCGCCTGGAAGTAAACCGCCACAAAGGACAGAGCAATCGCCAGCAGGTCACTGATGTTATGCCCAGCCTCAGAGATCAACGCCAGCGAATGAGCCCGCAGCCCGAAGTAGAAGGTCGCCCCGACGTAAGCCGCCGTAAGCACCATCGACACCTGCAGCACCCGCTGCATCTTGCCGTTCGGACTAGCGACCATGTGCATACTACTAAGTGTAGTCTGCGCCCAGAACTCATTCAATCCGCATGCATTCAATCCGCCTGGTAAGGATTGGAGGAACTCAACCGCAGCCCGCTCCACGACTCCGCGACGACAATGCTGTTCGCCGGATTGCGTGGCGAATAGCGCACCTGAATCGGCAGGTCCGTCCGTATACCGTGCACCCGATCCGCGAGCGTACTCACATCCTGCGCACACTCATACGTAACACCGGCAATCCGATAGTTGTAGACGATGATCGGAAGGAGCCGGAACCGAGTCGTTCAACCTGCACGGATTCATGCTCAGCCCGGGTGTCGCCATGTCCGTGCCTCTGTAATCATCGTGTCCATGATGGTCCCATCGGTGATACGACCGGAACTGGCAAGCAGTTCACGGCGCTCGCGCTCAATCTCTTCGGCAGTAGGCTTGCGCCGCGCGAGAAGATAGCTGACAACACCGATCCCGACGGCCACGCCGAAGCCGACGGCAGTGATGACCCGCGGCGACCGCAGGTAGAAGCGGCAGATGAATTGGAATCAACGAAAGCATAGCCATCTGCTGAAGAGCATAGCCCATCGCAACCGATCTGGAAGACGAGGAGGTATTGCCAAAGTAAAGGACCGTCAGCCCATGGGCAGCGATGAACATCGCTGGCCGTTGTTGCAAGCGGCGGATCCGACACGGCCTAAAAGGAGTATGATTCCGGCGAACTTCAAACTAACTAAACACGGAAGCGATAACCCTGTGAAGCATAATAGATATTTTCAAGTTTCCAAAATCGCGGTCATCACTGCTGTTCGCGAGCCTGGCAGTTCACCGTTCATTCGGCCAAACTGCCACCGCTGTCGCCCCGGCAAAGATGCCACGTATCGGCACCATCGACGAACGCTTTCAGTCGTTCAACATCGAGATGCTCGAGGTCACAGGCGGCCGCTTTTGGGCACCGTATAAGCACCAGGCCGAAGCGCCAACGACCCCGGCGGACTCAAAGCTCTCAACACCTTCGGGCATGGACCCGTCGATGTATCGCTACCGAGCGCCGATCGATCTTTCGAATCCCCGTCTGCGCAAACTGGCAGCGGGATTGGCGCCTTCCTACGTGCGCGTCAGCGGAACATGGGCGAACTCCACTTACTTTCACGACTCAGACGAGCCCGCTCCCTCCGACGCCGCCGGCCGGCTTTGGCGGAGTGCTGACTCGCCAGCAATGGCGAGGCGTCGTCGACTTCTCTCACGCTGTTGACGCGAAGATCGTTACTTCATTTGCGGTGAGTTCCGGCGTTCGCGACGCCGACGGCATCTGGACGCCAGTGGAGGCAAAGAAGTTCCTGGCCTATACAAAGCAGATTGGCGGCAGCATCGCAGCCGCCGAGATGTTCAACGAGCCAAGCTTTGCCTCGATGGGCGGCGCGCCCAAGGGCTACGACGCCGCAGTTTATGGGCGTGACTTCAAAGTGTTCCATCCGTTCGTGAAGAAAGCCGCGCCCGATATGTTGATTCTCGGACCCGGCTCCGTTGGTGAGTCGGGAGTGCTAACCGGAGGGCTTCCCGGATGTCACGATGATCAAGTCCGATAGACATGTTGACAGCCGCTGGGCCGGGTATCGACGCCTTCTCCTATCATTTTTACGGCGGCGTTTCGAAGCGATGCGCGAGGATGGGTGCGTCGTCTGGAACGACGCCCGAGGCCGCATTGTCGGCCGAGTGGCTGTCCCGTACCGACCGCGACGAGGCCTATTACGCCGCTATTCGAGATCGTTTTCTACCCGGCGGAGCGATCTGGCTCACCGAAACAGGCGAAACAGCGTGCGGTGGCGATCCGTGGGCGGCGGACTTCATCGATAGCTTCCGTTATCTCAATCAGCTTGGCAGTCTGGCGAAGCGCGGCGTTCAGGTCGTCATGCACAACACTCTCGCCGCGAGTGACTACGCGCTGGTCGACGAGACGACGCTTCTTCCCCGGCCGAACTACTGGTCCGCCTTGTTGTGGCGCCAGATGATGGGCACGACCGTGCTGGATGCTGGCATTTCTCCCTCGCCGAACCTGCATCTCTACGCCCATTGCCTGCGCAATCATCCGGGAGGCGTGGCCTTGCTGGCAATCAACGCTGACCGGACTGCTTCTCAGAAACTGGATATTCCCGCGAAGTCGGAGCGATACACGCTGAGCGCCAACGATCTTTTGGACAATAAGGTTGAGTTGAACGGAAGTGAACTGAAGCTGGAAGCCAACGGCGATCTGCCACAACTAACCGGCAAGCCGCAATCCTCCGGACACGTCACATTTGCTCCTGCAAGCATTACGTTTCTTGCGATTTCGAATGCAGGAAACGCGAGCTGCCGATAGAACGCCGGAAGGACGATCGGCGATATACTGGAAGTTGCCCATGAAGCCTTCGTTCTCTCGTTCTGCAAAGTCGCTCACCTCCGTCAAAGTCACCTCCAACGCATCACCCGCCTTCGCTCATCCACTAGATCTGGCCGATGGTCGGCGCATTCGCTCGACCACCGTGATCTGCGTGCGACGCGGCGACTCCGTCGTTATGGCCGCCGACGGCCAGGTCTCGATTGGCGCAACCGTCATGAAGGGTTCGGCGAAGAAGATTCGCCGTCTCTATCAGGACAAGGTTCTCGCCGGATTTGCCGGATCCACTGCGGACGCCTTCTCCCTCTTCGCCCGGTTCGAGGTAAAGCTGGAGCAATACGCCGGCAATCTAGGCCGTGCAGCCGTCGAACTCGCCAAGGACTGGCGTACAGACAAGATGCTTCGTCAGCTCGAAGCACTGCTGATTGTGTGCCGACCCGAAGCAGACGTTTCTGCTCTCCGGCACTGGGGACGTGATCGATCCAGATGAAGGGATCGCCACTATTGGTAGCGGCGGCAGTTACGCCTTGGCCAGCGCTCGCGCCCTGATGGAAAACACAGACCTGAGCGCCCGTGAGATCGCGGTGAAGAGCCTGCAAGATCGCCGGCCAGATCTGCATCTACACCAACGACCAGATGACGATTGAAGAGCTGAAGTCCGAAACCGCAGCGAACCAATAGCATCCATTCTTCGTAGAACCTAGAGAGAGTTTCGTCGCAACCTTTCGCGACAAGGAGTACCGCACCATGGCAATTTTTCTACCCGGAGCCGCTGAAGATCAGGCTCTTGCACTCGATGAGATGACGCCGCGCGAGATCGTCGCGGAACTGGACAAGTACGTCGTTGGACAGCATGCGGCCAAGCGCGCCGTAGCTATCGCGCTGAGAAATCGCATGCGGCGGCAAAAGCTCTCGCCAGAATTGGCAGACGAGATCATGCCGAAGAACATCATCATGATCGGGCCCACCGGCGTGGGCAAGACAGAGATTGCGCGTCGTCTCGCTAAGTTGACCAACTCGCCCTTTCTCAAGGTCGAAGCCTCGAAGTTTACCGAGGTCGGCTACGTCGGGCGCGATGTCGAGTCGATTGTGCGCGATCTCGTTGAGATCGCTATCGACATGGTTCGCGAAGAGAAGATGGAAGAGGTGGAAGACAAAGCCGAGCTGGCTGCCGAAGATCGTCTGATCGATCTTGCTGCTTCCGCCAACACCCACCGCAACCGCCGCTGTTGCCCCACACGAGCAGGGGAGCAACGTCATTCAACTCCCGGCGACCACACGCCAGGAGAATGGGGAGGACAAGCCGGGGGATCGCGAGCAGCGGACGAGGGAGAAGCTCCGGCAACAGTTTCGTGAAGGAAAGCTGGACGACCGCACCGTGGAGTTGGATGTCCGCGACCGAAATCAGCCCAGCTTTGAGGTCATCTCCAACCAGGGTGCGGAGGAGATGGATATCAACCTAAAGGACATGCTGCCGGGACTCTTTGGACAGCGCACGAAGAAACGCAAGATGAAGGTCGCGGAGGCGTTCGACTACCTCGTGCAGGAAGAGGAGAACCGCTTGATCGATATGGATCAGGTGACCCGGCTAGCAGTGGAACGCGTTGAAGACTCAGGGATTGTGTTCCTCGATGAGATCGACAAGATTGCAGGCCGCGAAGGTGGGCATGGGCCGGATGTTTCTCGCGAAGGCGTGCAGCGCGACATCCTGCCGATTGTTGAAGGGACTACGGTTAGCACGAAATATGGAATGGTTTCCACGGATCATATCTTGTTCATTGCGGCTGGCGCGTTTCATGTGTCGAAGCCTAGCGATCTGATTCCGGAACTACAAGGGCGCTTTCCGATTCGCGTTGAACTTAACTCGTTGACCGTAAATGACTTTATTCGGATTCTGACGGAGCCGAAATCGTCGCTGGTGAAGCAGTCTACGGCGTTGCTGGAGACGGAAGGATTGAAGCTGGAGTTTACGAAGGACGCGATTGCGGAGATTGCGCAGTTTGCTTTCCGAGTGAACGAAACTACTGAAAACATTGGGGCTCGCAGGCTGCATACGATTCTTGAGAGGGTGCTCGATGAGATCAGTTTCCAGGCGCCGGATCTGTTCAAGAGCCCGCGCGCGGAGATTACGGAAGAAGGCGTGGTGGGGGAAGTACATGTTTCTGCGCCACTTACGTCTGAGCCGCAGAAACCTTCGCCGCCGCTGCCTGTGATCGAGCGGCAGACCGCTACGGGCGTGGAAAAGGTGATCGTGGTTGATCCCGAGTATGTGCGCCAGCAAGTCGCTTCTATTGTGAAGGATCAGGATCTTTCGCGGTATATTTTGTAATTTTTTCTGGCATGGTGAAGTGGTGTTTTTGCAGGGGGTTTTGCGATTTTCGTGTGCGCAAAACGTGGTGAAGTGCGTGGTAAATCGTGGTGGATTTGTGGTGAAAGTGTGGTTGGAAACGACACCAATTTGACCGCCGAAAAATACGCCAACTTTTTCAGATTTATTTTTTGAGTCGGTCGCCGAGGAAAAGCGGACCGACATACTTCTGCTCAGACTGTGCAAAGAAGTCCACCGATTCCGCGCACATCCTTGCGGCGATTTCTTAGCGAGAACTCGGCAAATGTCATCGCTTGGTAAGCGGCAGCAACTTATTGAGCCATCTCGGGTTGAAGAGCCAGGCACATTCTGACGGTACGATACTTTCTCACCTCTAGTTCATCTAAGAACATAGAGGTTTTATGAACATGCCAAGCCTGAAATCGCTTTTACTCCTTTCCCTGGCGACTCTGTTTACGCCTGTCTTTGCGCAACAGCAGCAGGGCGTGAACCCAGCCCGCCCAGGAACTCTCAACTATGTAGAAGGCCAGGCTTCGATTGATGGCCAGCAAGTCTCTTCCGGCTCGATCGGGCACGCCGAGCTTCAACCCGGCCAGTATCTGGCCACGGGAAATGGCAAGGCGGAGCTGCTTCTGACGCCGGGCATCTTTCTGCGACTGGACGACAACAGCACGGTCAAGATGATTCAGCCGGACCTGACCCACACCGAGGTTAGCCTCGAGCGTGGGCGTGCGCAGGTTGAGGCAGACCAGCTCTATCCGCAGAACACGATTCTGATCGACCAGAAGAATGGGCAGACGCGGATTGTGAAAAACGGCCTGTACGAGTTCAACGCCGAGAACAACACGGTGCGGACCTTCGACGGCCAGGCGCTGGTGTTTCCGGGGAGCGACCGGCAGAGCAATGTCAAACCGATTGAGGTGAAGGGCGACCACCAGATAACGCTGACGGGAGAGGCCGTGAAGACGGTCAAGTTCGACAAGAACAGCTCGGAGGACGATCTCTATCGTTGGGGCAGCTTGCGCTCGCAATATCTGGGCGAGGCTAACCTTGAACTCGCCTCTCGTTATGCGGATTACGGGCCTGCTTACGTCGGCTACGGTCCAGGGTGGTTCTGGAATCCGGCCTTCTACGGTTACACATGGCTGCCGGGTGATGGGTTGTTCTGGAACCCGTATGGCTTCGGCTTCTATTCACCGTTCTATCTCTACGGTGGAGGCTTCGTGTATGGGCGCGGCTATTATCATCCCGGATACGGCTACCACGGCGGCTATGCCGTTCGCGGAAGCTTCGCCCACGCGCCGTCCGCGAGTGGCGCATTCCGTGGCGGGGATGGTGGCTTTCACGGTGGTGGCGGAGGCGGCGGATTCCACGGGGGTGGTCGTGGCAGGTAAGTACGGCGGGTAAGTACGGCCCGGTAAGTGTTGACGTGCTGACTGCATAAACAGAAGGGCTGGGCGATCGAAGAGGATCACCCAGCCCTTTGTTGTGTCGGCGACTTAACAAAACAGGCAACTGGGATTGTCCCTGGTATGCCAATTTTCGATGAATTCCGCTGATGTTTCCTAATTTTTATTGAGTAAAAAATGAGGGAAGCGGTGAAAAGTTCTGCTCTATTCGTACGTCAAACTGGTATTCTCATGGATTCCAGAGGGTAACACCGACGCGGGCCAGCGAAGGTGGATTCAAGGGGTCTAACTCCGGCATCACGGCGGCTTCTATAGCCGCCGGCAAAGTGTCTCTCACGGGCCGTATCCCGGCCAATCCAACCGTTGAGATGCATGGGGCCTGATGAATTATTCGTTCCTACCCGATTTGCTGGCCCTGACGATTTTGATCGTCATACTGCTGCTGCTGCGGCGGCGGCATCCGCAGGGCCGCGCAGACATCTGGCTGCTGGGTTTGTTCTTCACGCTGGTCGAGGCGGTTGCACATACCTTTTATCCGATGCAGGGACCCCCGCCGAAATCTGTCCACGTGATCGTCATGGATTGCTACATGCTGGGCGGGGTGGTGTTTGTATGGGCCTCGGGCGGATACAGCCTGTCCGCGAGAGTCGAGCTGCTGTATCTCACGCTGAATTCGCTTGCTCTGTTGGGCGTGACCACACTGTACGGTCTGCATGTCTACTCGCCGGTCGCGTTTTTCACATGTATCGCCGCGGGGATGGTGATCGGCGTGTCGAGTTCGCTCTATCTGCGCCACGACTGGCAGTACGCGGTATTGCACGTGTGCGGCTGGCTGGCGATGGGATACCTTATTCACCAGGCCAGCTACCGCAATGCGGCCTACTGGGGCCTCTGCTGCCTCTACATCATTGCGGCCATAAACTTTCAACGCCGGCTGGCGCATTACAGTACCGGCAAGCTGGCCATCGTGACCGGATTCACGATCTGGGCGCTGTGCCTGTTCCTGCATCCATGGATTGTGAAGTACCGCGCGTATGCCGACATTGCGTCGCACGTCTGGAATTTGCAGAAGTCGTTGATCTCGATCGGCATGATCCTGGTGATGCTGGAGGAGCAGGTTTCAAGCAACGAGTGGCTGGCACTGCACGACGAGTTAACGGGCCTGCCCAACCGGCGCCTGTTCTCGGATCGTCTGTCGGTTGCCATCGATCGCGCAGATCGTATGCGCAGCCGTCTCGCTCTGCTGATCCTCGACCTGAACGGCTTCAAGAGCATCAATGACACGATGGGCCACCAGGCAGGAGATCAGGTGTTGCGTGAGGTCTCGAGTCACCTTCGGAAGAGTGTGCGGTCGTCAGACACACTGGCGCGGCTGGGGGGCGATGAGTTCATCATTGTTGCAACGGAGCTTGGAAATGATCAGCACGCCGACCAACTGCTCCAGTCGGTTCAAGTCGCGCTTGATAAGCCGATGCAGATAGAGGGACGGTCGATGGTCATCTCCGCGAGCATGGGCATGGCAATTTATCCCGATGATGCGGACGACTCGATCAGACTGCTGCGGGTCGCGGACCAACGCATGTATGCGTTGAAGCAGATGCCTAATCACTCTCCCAAGACGGGCACGAACATGAAGGCGACTCTGGGAGAGTCGAAGACGATTGCGATTGCGGGTGGTCAGCAGTAAGGGAAAAACCTCTGAAGACAGACGGGGCTGAATACAGACGGAACGAGGACGCTGTGTGAGCCGTCCTCGCCCTGTTCTGAACCTCGTTTAGTGGCCGCCCTCGTGGCCGCTGCCGTGACCATCGCGGGTCTCATTGCCATGGAAGCTGCTCATGTGATCGACTCGATTTTCAGGACGCGGCGCTTCCCCGCGTTCCGGATAAGGTCCCTTATAACCACGCTGGGCGTCGAAGTGGTTGTCCACGTGGCCCTGGAAGTGTTCTGGGCCGTGGAACCATGGTCCGGCGCCGATGAAGACGCCGCCTGAAAACCACTCGGGACCGTAGAAACCGTAGGGAGCGCACTTATAGGGAGCGTAATCGTAATAACCGTAGGGACAGACCGGCGCCGCGCCGACGCTGACAGTAACCTGCGCTTCTGTTTTGGGAGCACTTGCTGCGAAACAAAGACCAGCAACAGCGACTAAAGCGAGACATTTCGGACTAGTCATATAAAAGCACCTCAGCACATTTAGAAGATTGCTCCAAGTGGGTGAGTTGTGCCGGTACGGCGCGCGGCACATCGTTTGATTTTAGTGAGATGAAAACAAAGATTTGGCCAAAAAAAGAGGACCCCGTGGCGGGGGTCCCCAAGTCTTTCACTTGGCTTCAGAGATTAGTGCGGGTGATTTTCCTGCTGGCCATGTTCGTTGTTGTTGGTCTGGCCGTGTCCGTTGTGGACCTCGTTTCCCTTGAAGTTCGCAGGCGGGGTGGCGTGCTCAGGCGTAGGTTTCTCGCCGCGCTCGGGCATTGTGCCCGTGTAGCCGTGTTCGGGACGGTAGTTGTTATCGACATGGCCCTGGAAGTTTTTGGGGCCATGGAACCAAGGGCCCGCGCCGATGAAGACGCCACCGGTGAACCATTCGGGGCCATAGTAGCCGTAGGGTGCGCAGCCGTAAGGAGCGGCCTCGTAATAACCGTAGGGGCACTGCGGAGCTACGCCGATCTCAACGTTGATTTGAGCCTGTGCTTTCGGGGCACCAGTTGCGAAACAGAGACCGGCAAGAGCGGCCAATGGGAGGAATTTGAAGCGGTTCATACACTTACCTCTACCAATGAGAGAGGAAGCGAGTGGTAATAGTTGTGCCGGATGCCAAACAATTCGACGGCCACATGGGCCGTCGAATTTGCGAATGATGAATTTGTAACCGATGGGTGAACAGAATCAACGAGTGGCGGTCGCCGGCTCGCTGATTTCGCTGAGGCGCTTCTCCAGAATTACTTCGAGATCGACGATAGCTTTGGAGAAACCATCGATGCCTTCCTTGAGTTTGTCGGTTGCCATGCGGTCAGCAGCGTGCATCTTGTCGAAGGCAGCTTTGTCCACTGTGATCTTCTGGATGTCCAACTTCTGCGCGTTGGCGGGATCGAGTTTGCGAGGCAATGTGCCTTCGGAGTCGGCGAGTTCCTCGAGGAGCTTTGGCGCGATGGTGAGGAGATCGCAGCCGGCGAGTTCCTTGATCTCATCGGTGTTCCGGAAGCTTGCTCCCATAACGACGGTCTTGTATCCGAATTTCTTGTAGTAGTTGTAGATGGTGGTGACGGACTGGACGCCGGGGTCGTTGGGGCCATCGTTGTTGCGGCTGGGCTCGTTCTTCTTGAACCAATCGAGGATGCGGCCGACGAAGGGCGAGATGAGTGTGGCCTTGGCCTCGGCCGCGGCGATCGCCTGATGGAGTCCGAAGAGCAGGGTCATGTTGCAGTGGATGCCCTCTTTCTCGAGGATCTCGGCTGCCCTGATTCCTTCCCAGGTGGAGGCCAGCTTGATGAGGATGCGGTCGCGCGAGATGCCGGCCTTGTCGTACAGAGCGATGATCTCGTGCGCCTCTGCGATCGACTTTTCGGTGTCGTAGGAGAGGCGGGCGTCGACCTCGGTGGAGACGCGGCCGGGGATGATGTCGAGGATCTTGAGGCCAAAGGCGACTTCGAGGGGCCGGAAGGACAATGCAGCAACTTCCTTATCGGACGCTGCGGGGCCAGCGTCCTTGCGGACCTGCTTTAGCACGTCATCGACGACGGATTGGTATTCAGCCTTCTCCGCGGCGGCGGCGATCAGGGACGGATTCGTGGTCGCGTCCTGGGGGCGGAACTGCTGGATCGCGTTAAAGTCTCCGCTATCGGAGACGACGGTGGTATATCCACGAAGCTGTTCTAGGAAAGATGCCATAATTTTTTGCTCCTTTGCTGCGAATGCGGCGCTAACGACGATTTTACGCCGATTTTTCGAGCCCTGTGGGATCGGCATGGAGATGAGTATGCGCGGAGCGTGTTACTCCGCTTTGAATTCGTTTTCGAGGACGCCGAGGCCGTCTATCTCTACTTGGATGCGGTCACCCGGCCTAACGGCTGCAACTCCGGAGGGGGTGCCGGTGGGGATGAGGTCGCCGGGCTCGAGGGTCATGGTGGCGGTGATGTAGCGGAGCAGGTCGGCGATGGGGAAGATGAAGTCGCGAGTGGAGCCCTGCTGCTTGATGACGCCGTTTTGCCGGGTGATGACGGTGACGGGGCCGCCCGCCTACGGGATCGATCTCGTCGGAGACGATGGGGCCGACGGGGCAGAAGGTGTCGAAGCCCTTGCCGCGGGTCCATTGGCCGTCGGACTTCTGGATGTCGCGGGCGGTGACGTCGTTGACGCAGACGAATCCGCGAATGTAGGGGCGGACGTCCTCATCAGGGCCGATCTTGTGGCAGCGGCGGCCGATGACGACGCCGAGCTCGCCCTCGAAGTCTACGCGTTTGGAGAGCGCCGGCATGCGGACCGTGCCCCGGGGAGCGAGGAGCGACGATGGCGGTTTGAGGAAGAGCAGAGGCTCTTTGGGGACTTCATTGCCGAGTTCGGCGGCGTGTTCGCGGTAGTTGCGGCCCACGCAAAGGATCTTCGAGGGAGTGACGGGTGGGAGAAGATTGAAGTTCGGACAGGGGAATGGGCTCGAAGTTGACGGCGAGAGTCGGAACGGGAAGGCCGCCGAGGATGCGGGCGGAGAGGTCTTCCTGCGGAGCCTGCATGGGGAGCGTAGCCCAGAGGACGCCGCCGCGCTTTTCTACCAGAGCATAGCGCGAGAGGCTGGCCCCGTTTTCCGACGACAAATACTTGCAGTAACGCATTCTTTATTGCTCCCTTAGGGTTTCCTGGACGTCGGCGCTGGGCGCACTCTCATTGCCTGCTGTGTCGACAGCAGTGACATGATAGGCATACCGGCGACCGGCCAAAGCAGTTTGGTCGCGGTAGGCAGGACCGACGACCGGGGTTGTGTTCAGGCGTGTCACTGTGCCCGTGATTGCGCCGTGTGAATCTATATCTTGACGATACACAAAATATCCTGCGAGGTCGGCATCGGAGTTGGGCGTCCATGAAAGATCAATGGAGCGATCCGCTGCGGTAACGCCTCCGGGAACGGCCTCGAGGCCGGAAGGAGCGCTCGGGGGGAAGATGTCGCGTATCACCACGGTCACTGGAGGCGATACGGAGCTGCGCAGCTCCAGGCTGTGGCCTTCAAGTGTGACGGAACGGACCCGCTGCGCAGTGTAGCGGAAGGTTTGGCCGCTGGTGGCGGTGGAGTCGATGGTTCCTCCTGCGTCGCCAGACTCAGCCGGGGCGCGCAGCTTGACCTCGATCGGCGCGGGCGGGGCAGCCAGAAGCGGCTTCGCCGGTGGAACTGGGGGGGAGCCGGGGCGGAAGCGGGTTTCTTCACGATGTCGGCCTTCTTGCCTCCTGGCCTTGGTGAGGGCCTTGGTGATGACTTCGAAGCCGGCTTAGGCGGTGCAGGTTCGATGACCTCGCCATTGGGTCCAACCGGGAGTCGGTCGAGCTCAACTGCGGCGGAGGCATCCTGTTTCCTCCACTCGAGCATGGCACCGTCACGGGTTGCTGTCGCACGAAGTTGTTCGACCGGCGGGGGAGCGGCGCCAGCAGCAGCAAAGGCCTCGGGAGATAGGCCGGCGGAGTGGCCGTGAGCGTTCAATATCTGGACCCGGTAGGCCAGGAGGGCCGGCGGATCGGCGGTGAGCGATGCGGGCAGGGTTTCTGATGTCTGAGTGGGGCCCGGGACTACGGCCATTCGTTTGATGGAGGTACAGGTCGTCGCAGGCGCGGCTGGAGCCACAATGGTGCGACAGATATCCGCAGTCATCGCGCCCTTGACGGCGATTTTGTCGGTCGTATTCGTTGGGGTCGTCCAGCGAAGCTTCACGACATCGCCAACCCGCGCAGCTGTGAGGTCTTTCACGGTCTCGGGCAGATCGAGGGAGGGTGGACGTGGCGGCCTGGGGCTGGCGCAACCGATGGCACAACCGACAGCAAGGGCAGCCAAAAGCGCCGCGGGAACAGCCCAAAGGTCTCTCCGGACGCGCGAATGGCAGAGGGTGAGCGAAAACTTCATTGGTCTTTTGATCATACGGGGCATCGGCATCAAGCGGTCCGCTGGGTGACTTTTCAGGCCCGCGGAGGACCAAAGGAAGGATTTTGGAGCTTCCATCCCCCTCTTGAGACCAAAAACGGCATCCAATCCACAACTAGAGGGTTTTCCGTGCAACTTTTGATATCGCTTCAACATCTGTTGACCCAGTAAATGAGTTCCCTATGAGCAAACAAACTACCTCCTCAACAGCATTGGTCTCTTCGGAGAGTACGCCGCCCCCACCTGATCTTCTTTCAGTAAACGGCTCGAATGGACTGCGAAACATCCATGTTGACGGCGAGGCCGCCGAGTCTTTCATCGCCGAGAAACGCATTGGCGAACGGATCAAACATCTGCGCCTGAAGAAATCCATGGGACTCGTAGAGCTTGGCCGCCACACGGGACTCTCCGCTAGCTTTCTTTCGCAACTGGAGACAGGCCGTGTAGTGCCGACGCTGCGAAACCTGGCGCGCATTGCAATGGTCTTCTCCAAGGACCTGAGCTACTTCTTCGAGCCGGAGCCGCAGACGCTGTTCCGCGTGCATCGCCGCAACGAGCGCGTGCGCCTGCCGCAGACCGGCGTTGACGATCCGTCGTACTACTTCGAGAGCCTGGGGTACCACGTTCCGGACCGGCAACTCGATCCGTACTTCGCCGAGTTTCTGCCAATGAAGGAGGGTCGCGTGCCGCGTGCGCATCAGCATGCAGGCTGCGAGTTTCTTTATCTGCTGTCGGGCGCGCTCGATGTGCGGCATGGCGAGGTTACGCATCATGTGGAAGCGGGTGACGCCATCTACTTCGACGCCAATACGATTCACAGCTATGTTTGCAGCGGGAAGACCCCTGCCACCGCTGTGATCGTCACGCTGCAGCATCCTCTGGTGCAGGTCGGGAACGGTTCGAGATCCGTGCATCTGGGAAATGGAAAGATGCGAAACGGATCGACGCCGCTATTGCCTCCCGGTGGCGCCGCGAAGAAAAAATTCTTTGCAGATGCAGTAGCCAGCTAGCGACCCAATTGGGCAGGCAGCTTCGGAAGCTTCACCGCCATGACGTCCAGGCGCTGGAGAGCTTTGCGTGCGAGCCCGGTCAGCGGCAGCCCGGCAAGGCGTTTCGTCATCACCCAGTGGAGGTCGCCCTTCGCGGCAGGAACGGCACGGCGCAGCCCGCTGTCCGCGGGGCCGTGCGCGGCAAAGATCTGAACGTAGTAGTTTGTGTTCGTAATCGAATGACGCAGCCGCAGAAGAGGTTCGCGACCCTGGACGGCATCCAGCGGTACCGGAGGCAGTTCGTACATGCCGGGCATGAGGCTCGCGTCCTCGGAGCGAAGCTCCAGGAGCACCTCCGTGACGGTTCCGCGTTTGCGCAGGCTGAGCAGGAACGCGGCCGGACGGCTGAGTTGCAGAGCGCGCGGCGTGGTGATGTGCTCGCCCTGCGTCTTGCACATGGAGTACACGGGACAGTGCAGACATAGCGGACTCCGCGGCAGACAGATGGTCGCGCCCAGCTCCATCATGGCCTGATTGTGATCGCCGGCGGCGTTTGCGCGTCCTTTGACAATGCGCTTCGGCACCAGGGCGGCCGCCGTGCGCTGGACGAAGGCGCGACCTTCAGCGGTCTTGATCTCAGGCCGGCCGGTGAGACGCAACAGTACCCGCTCTACATTGCCGTCGACGACGGCGATGCTCTCGCCGAAGGCGATGCTGGCGATGGCTGCGCTGGTGTATTCGCCGATTCCGGGCAGGGTGCGGAGTTCGGCTGCCGTCGTGGGGAGCACTCCTGCACGCTCGCTGACGAGAAACTGGGCCGCCTTGTGAAGCATGCGCGCCCGCCGGTAGTAGCCAAGGCCGGACCATGTGGCGAGAACCTCCGACTCGGAGGCAAGCGCCAAGGCGAGCATGGTCGGGAACTTGCGCAAAAAGTTCTCATAGTGGTCGATGACGGCGGCGACTCGGGTCTGCTGCAGCATCACCTCGGAGAGCCAGGTGCGGTAGGGATCACTGACTCCGCGCCAGGGCAGTTCGCGGGCATGGCTGCGATACCAGCTCATCAGCTTGCGCCGGAAGAGGGCAGCGTCGAGCTTCGCATCGGGCGAAGAGGCCCGCGGCAGCAAGTTTTGTGTCTGTACTCCCTGATTCGACGGTTAAAGACATTCGTGCAAGTCTATCTCTTCGCGCCAAGGGTACTACACTGATCTCGATGAGGCGGGAAGACGACAGAAGAGATTTTCTGAAGCTCGCAGCGCTCGCCACGGGCGCTGCGTTGCTGCCCGGACGTGCGGAGGCCGCGCCCGTGGCGCCGCCGCGACCCACGTTTCCGAGCAACGACCCGCGCTGGCCGCGCACATGGGATGCTGCGTTCGCCACCTTAGCTGGAAACGTGAAGACCGTTCCTCATTACGACCATCCGGTTCTGGTGGAAGGCAGCGTGTACCCGGGGGTGTGGCAGGAGTGCGGGCCGCACGAGGGTCTCGTCTACGGGACGCTTGCGACTTATATTGCCCCGCAGGAGGGCGCGCCGACGCCGCTGCAGATCGCCCGGAATAATCACATGGCCTTCTTCGCGCTGCAGCGGCCGATAAACCATGGATCGGCAGGCCAGCTTCCGGCAGCGATCAAAATGTCCGATGTGGGGTATGGCCAGATCCAGATGGTGGTGCCGATCGCTGCTACTGCGTGGGAGCTGGCGAATCTTACGGGGGACGATGAGCTGCTGGTGACTGCGTACACCGCGTGCAGCCGATGGGATGCGTGGCTCCGCAAGTACCGGGACTACGCGCAGGACTGGGCTGGTCGAAGGCTTCTGCACCTACGACACAGGCCACGATAACAGCCCGCGCTGGGCCGGCATTCCCAATCGCTGCCCCGACGGCGATGCACGCAGATGCGCGCCGATTGCGACTATGCCGCGGTTGTGTCCGGATCTTTCAGCCACGGTCTTCGGTGCGCGCGTGGCGCTTGCGCACATGGCCACGGCGCTGGGCAAGGGCGACGAGGCGAGCCAGTGGCAGGAAGATGCGGAGACGATTCGCCAACTGATTATTGAAAGACTCTACGACCCGAAAGATGCCGCTTTCTACGATCTCGATGCGCAGAATAACTTCGTTCGAGTGCGTTCTGACGTAATCAGCCGGGTGCTGGGCGAGCATGTGCTGAAGCATGATGACGCGAAGGATAAGGCGATCTTCGATGCGGTGTGGACGAAGCAAATTCACAACCCCAAGGCGTTCTGGGCGCCGTATCCGCTGACGTCGATCGCGATGGATGATCCGGCCTTCGTGCGTCCGATTCCGCGAAATAGCTGGGGCGGAGCGAGCCAGGCGCTTACGGCGCTGCGTACTCCGCGCTGGATGCCGTACTACGGCAAGCAGACCGAGATGAACCACATGATGCAGCAGTGGTGCGAGGCGATCAGCCGCCACACGGAGTTCCGCCAGCAGATGGATCCGCTGACCGGCGACTTCACCCAGGCTGACCCGAGCGGCTACTCGCCGGCTGCGCTGGTCTTTCTGGAGTTCGCGCGGAGACTAAGCCGTCCGGCAGCAACTGGCACGTCTCCGTTTTGATGAACGCATCAGGGAGCGCCTCAAGAAGGGAACGCCTTACGCGAAAAGGGTGGGAGAGTATCAGTCAGGCTGCGTTGCTCTGCAGTGCCTGTGCTCTCGCCACCCTGACCAAATCCTACTTCGGATTGGCAATCATTCTATTCCAATTCTTAGGCGGGTCAACGCAAACTCCAGATGAGCAAACTGACCAAGCGTGAGCGTCATCGGACGAAATCCCTTGATTTGAATGAGTAACCGGGGGATACTTCAAGCCGGACCCCGAACGACTCGCAATGGAATGGCCTTCGGTAAAGCGATCTAATGTGGCTTTGCATTAGCAGTTCTGGTACTTCCAGTTGCGCTGCTTGCCTTCGGCGATCCACTCCACTGCCTGCGCTACGCGCTTTTCTTTGGTCTCGGGGCGCTTGGCCTCGGCGATCCAGTCGGTGTACTCGCGCTTGCACGAGGGAGAAAAGGCTGCGAAGACCTTGGCTGCGGCTTTGTTTTTCTTGAGCGCTGCGGACAGCTCGGATGGCACTTCAGGAGCTGGTTTGACCGACTTCGCGGTTCGCACAAGGGACTTGGTGCGCTGTCCGGTGACGATCAGCTCGGCGGCGTGACGATAGTAGCCGAGCATCTTCTTGTCGGCAGGAAGTTCCTTGAGGCTGGTGATCTTGCCCAGTGATCCCATGCCGTTCTCGGAGTGAAGGCCGGCCTCGTTGAGGATGGCGTTCATCTCAGGACCCCACAGGCCGAGGGCGCAGTGCTGTTTGAACGCCGCCATGTGACCGAGGACCACGCCACGCACGACGAAGAACGGCATGCTCCATTTGATCGCTTCTTCGACCTCGGGGCAGGCCTTGTGAACGAGCTCGCGGATGTGCGTGAGGATGGGTTGCGCGAAGGGTTGCGCCTTCGCGATATACGCGTCGACCTTCGGATTGAACTCTGGATTTTTCACGACAGCAGTTTACCTCGACGGTCAGGCTGTGTCGCCGGGCTTGGGCTTCGGGACAGCCGGATCGGGTTTGGTGGGGTAGGGCGGGCCCTTGGCGAAGACCTTCTGCATCTTGGAGTCGTAGCCGTAGATGTCGTCGAAGAAGTAGGTCTGGCCGTCTTCGCCGACGGTCGCCGTCAGGTAGAAGATCACGATGGGAAGAGGCGTCTTCAGGCTGACGGTCTTGTTGTCCGGTCCGCTGTTCATCGCGGCCTCCACCTTGTCGGTATCCCAGCCCTGATCCTGCAGCACCCACACGGCAAGATCAACAGGCTTCTGAACGCGGATGCAGCCGTGGCTGAAGTCGCGACGCGTCTGCTCGAAGAGCGAGACCGCCGGCGTGGAGTGGAGGTAGATGTCGTACTGATTGGGGAAGATGAACTTTACGAGGCCGAGCGAGTTCTTCGGGCCGGGCTTTTCGCGCACCATGACGGCGCCCTGCGCCACCTGCTTCGCAGTGTAGTCGGTCTGGATGGCGCCCTTGTTGTCGGTGACTTCGAAGTTCTTGCTGGCGAGGTAACCGTGGTTCCCGGTCATGTGCGGGACCAGCTCTTTGCGCGCGATGTCGACCGGCACGTTCCAGTAGGGCCGGAAGACGAGGTACTTCATCATGTGCGTAAAGACCGGCGTTTGATGTTGCCCGACAACCTTGCCGACGACGACGCGCATGGTGAAGTCGAGCTTGTGGTCGGGGTCATAGCCGCGCAGCACGAACTCCGGAAGGTTCACCATGAGGCGCGCGTGGAGATACGGATCGGGCAGCCAGCGCCAGCGTTCGAGCGAGTCCTGCAACTGCGCCACGCGGAAGGTCATGGGGACGTTGAGGGAGTGGATCGTCTGCGGCGTCAGCTTGCCGTCTTCGGTGAAGCCGTGGCGATGCTGATAGTTTTTTACGGCAGCGGACAGGGTGGAGTTGAAGACCGAGCCGGTGACGGGCGCTGCGTCGGATGGGGCATCGCCTTCCAGTTGCAGGGCTGTCAGCAGAGCGGCTGCCGCGGGATAGACTTCGCCAACCGAGACAGGCTTGGTCACCATCGGCAGGGCCTCGGGATTTGTCTGCTCCTGCTGCTTGGCGAGGTCGAGATAGTGCGCCAGCGCCTGCTCCGTCTTGCGGTAGTCGTCCGAATCCGGCTCGACGCCGGTGATCAGCTTCGGAACGTCGGTAGCATCGACGACGTTGTCGGAGACGAACTCCGCGAGATCGTACTTCTTATCCTGTATGGGGACTTCGAAGTTGAAGTGCGACGGATTGACGCGGCCGATTCGCAGATCGGAGATGTAGCGCATTACGTTTACGGTCATGGCCACATCGAAGAGCGAGATGGCGTCGCCCGACTTGTCGTTCAATGCCTTCACTCGATCCGCCCAGCGCGGTGCGTCGTAGTCTTCGGGGATCAGGCCCTTTGCGTCGGCGTTCTGAAATTGCTGGATAAACGCGGTCGCCGTCGCCGTCGGCGCGCCATCGCGGGTCCAGGCGACCTCGTAGTTGCGGTCGTCGTAGAAGGTGGCGACGATGGGTTCGTAGTCAGAGAAATCGGGCCAGCGGAGGTTGGGAGCTTTGGTGGTGTCGACCTTCTCCGGCGGCAATGCCTTCTTCTCGACGAGGTGGTGCAGGTTGTCGGAGTACGCATCGGTGTTGGGCGCGGACTTCGACTTGCGATGCCGATGGCATCCGCTGAGGAGGAGCAGAACGGTAAGGGCACATGCGGTGCAGGCGGAGCGGAGGGAAGCTTTCATCATCGCGAACGGGCCATCCTTCAGTGCGAATCGTTTACGGAGGGGTAACGACCTATTATGCCCGAATTCGATGCGGATTTCCAGCAAAACGAGCTTCGCCGCAGGGTGCCGAGCGGGGTTCGGCGTATTGGCCACAGGCTATCGCGCGATCTCCGGCAACAGCGTCAGGCAGAGCATCGCCTGCGTTAGAAGGATTCCGCCGCTGAGAGGATGAGGAACAGACGACGCTGCTGCGTCTCCAGGAGCGTCCGCAAATACGCCGCCGACAAACGTGAACAGGAAGGGAAGCGCCCATAGCCACGGCTGCGAGACCGTCTGCGTCGTGACCAGCGGAAAGAGAAGCAGCACCATCACCAGAGGGGCCGTATTGCCGAAGTAGCGACAGCGCCGCACCGCTATGTAAAGCAGAAGCGCCACCAGCGTCGCCACCGCGATCGGGCCGTTGGCCACATTCAGGAAGAAGTGCCGAACCTCGTCCAGCGAAAACCAGAACCGCGCGCCGCCACCGGTGAATACGTAACTGAAGGGCGCCAGGCCGGAACGCAAACGACGCAAACAGGATGACCATGGCGCCGATCGCGGAGGAGACAAGAATCTGCATCACGTGGCTTCGCCGCCGTTCGGCGAGATAGATCATCCACACCATCGCCATCAGGAAGCCGAGGATCGCCGCCAGCAGATGGGCTGCGGCGGTCAATCCCAGCGCGAGCGTCAGCAGGATGATGCGCGGTCTCCACTTGCGCCGCGGGCCCTGCATCGCGTGGGCTACGCCCATCGCCGCGTACACCAGTCCATAGAGTCCCCACATGGCGAGGACGTCATTGTTCGGAGTTACGGCGGAGCGCACAATGGCCGGGCAAAAGCAGTACAGCCCCAATGCAAAGAAGCCGCCCTCGTTGCCGAAGAGCCGTCGCGAAACCCACCACAGGCCACCGCCCAGCCAGATCGCGAAGAAGATGAACGGCAGATGCAGCAGGTATTTCACGCTGAACAGTTCGTGGCGCGCCTCCCACGTTGATCCGTGGAGCGTGCCCTCTGCATACAGGCGGTTCTCCGGTTTGCGTAGCTTGTCTGCGCCGAGCATCGTCAGGCGCTGGACAGTCAGCGGAAGCCCCGCGACACGATAGGCGAAGGTGCCATCGCCGTTGAGATTGCCACAGGTGGTGAAGTAGCCGGCGAGTGGCGAGGGGCGCTCCCACATCTCGCGGCCGCACTCGGCGTAGCGATAGTCTTGCTGCGAGAGCTGTTGGCGGTTCACGACCCACAGACACTCCGCCAGAAAAAACAGAAGAAGCAGCGCAGCCAGTCGCTGGGGCCGACCGATCTTGATGCGGGGAAGCTTCATGCGCTTAATCGCCGGCCTTTACCTGTCATTTCTTCCCGTCCCGCATCCATCTGTCCTCTCGTCATGGCCCTGCATCTTTTCTGAAACAACACCGCGTCGCAGACCTGCAACAGCCGCATCTTCGAGTGTATCGTGAGAGATATGCAGTCGCTTTCCTTTACTCCAGGCCGCGCTTTTCTGTCTTCCAATTCCACCGCTGTTCCGTGGACAGTCGTCTTCGAAGACGAGGGCGTCGCCGGTTACTTTTACGCCTGTGACCGTTCGCAGGAGATTCACGAACACAGCATCCTCGACGCGATGCTGATCTACAACGTCGCCGCGCTTGCCAAGAGCGATGCTGAGAATGAGCGGCCCGAGCCGCAACGCATCGCCTCAGTGGAGTGGTCGCGCGATGGGCTGCAGGCCGTGCTCTACCTCGACGGAACCGCGCAGGCTCTCTATGACTTTGAGGCTCGCTGCGGGTACTGCCGGATGGACTTCCCCAACTTCCGCCAGGAGCAGGGCGATACGTGGCGCAAGTCGACCCATGCGTGGTCGGATGAGGCGATACGGCGCTTCGAGGCGGCCTCTACGCCTAGCCCTTTACGCTCTAGCCGAGAAACATCTCTTCGACTTCGAGCCAGTCGTTGACTCGCTTGTAGCCGGTGACGCCTACGTTGTGCGGCGAGGTGTACAGAATGCCTTCGCCTTTGAAGCGGCGCAGTTGGCGGGGATTGTCGTCGATCAGATAGTCCGCGCGCAGAATGCTCTTGTCGCCGCAGTAGACGATGTGCGATGCGGGGATGAACGGAAAGTGCTTCGCGAGCCAACGGTACTTCGCCTGGAACGAGGTCGGTACCTCCATCGCTGCGGTCGCGATGAACACCTCGTAGTTCATCTGAAGACGGCGCAATACACGCTGCGACTCGGGCATCACGGCGAGCACTTCGAAGAAATCTTCCGATCGCAGATACGCTTCGAGCACCGCATGGCGGTCCGACGAAACAACGTCCCACAGCCACTTTCCCTGCAGATCTTCGAGAGTGATCTCCTCGCCGAAGTGTTGGTTGTAGCGAAGCAGATGCTCGCCGAGCGCGTCGGCCATCACCTCATCCATATCAACGCAAATTCTCTTCAAGATTCTCCTGACTGCAAACCAACTTCAAAGCGATCGAATGATTTGTGCTGCGATGCTCTCCACCGGAACGGTCTTGCGCTGCGGGGCGTCGCGCGCCGGATCGTAGTAGAGCATTCGGCCGCAGCTCTCGCAGGTCATCATGGTTTCGTCGTTGCCGCGGTCGCGCAGATCGTTCCAGCGCTGCGGGCGCAACATCATCTGGCAGGCCATGCACTTCTGATTCAGCGCCTCGGCGACTGCGGTTCCCTTGGCCTTGGCGATGCGGTCGTAATTTGAGAGCGCAGTCTCGCCGATCTCGGCGCGGATTGCTTTGCGCTTTTCTTCTACCTCGGCGAGCAGGGTCTTATCCTGCGCGATTGTCTCGGCGGCGCGCACGCGCTCGCGTTCGAGCGTAGCCGTCGCATCCGCCACGGCTTCGTCGGCAAGCGTCTTCTGCGACTCAAATCCTTCGCTGCGCTCCATGCTCTCGATCTCGGCATCTTCGAGGCGGCTGATCTCGCCCTGTGCGAACGCAATCTCATGCTCGAACGCGGTCACCTGCACGGTTGTCGTGGCCATGTCCATCTGCTTGCGGATGCGCGCAATCTTCGCCTGGTGGTCCTTGATATCGGACTCTTCGCGTCGCCGCAACGCCTCTTCTTTTGCGATAAGATCGACGATCACGGCCCGTTGCCCCTGCGTCGCTTTGGCTTTCGTCTCAAGCGCCGCCACATGCTTCGGCAACGCGACCATCTCATCGCGCAGCCGCTTGGCTTCAACATCGTGGGCCTGCAACACAATCAACTTCTCAAGATCAGGATGCATCTCGTGACTCTCTTTCCACTCCGACACCTTGCCGAAACTGCTCAGCGACGGCGGAAGACCTGAAGTCTAGCACCGCCCTGGCGCTGTTGTTAATTATGCGCCTTACGACTTATCGACGTTGATGTAGTAAAGATCGGTGGCGACCTGAAACTGATCCTGATTCAACGGGGTCTTCATGGTCTGCCACTCGGTCGTGGGATGGATCGTCTCCCAGTTGTCCTTCAACCCTACACGCACCGGCATCGCGAAGGCCTTTTCATCGGCCTGCCAGCGGTATTGCACCGTGCCTGACGCGTCATCGAACTTCAGCTCCAGCGTGGGGATTGCGGTGTGCCGCAGATATTGGTCGAAGACTGGCGTGAGGTTCATCCCTGTCTGCTGGTTGAAGTAGACTGATGACGTCTTCGGTCATGATGTTCTGATACTTGAAGTGCTGATAGTAGCCGCGCAGCATCGCCCACCACTTTGCGTCGTCGTTCACGATGCTGCGCAGGGTGTTGATGAACAGAGCGCCTTTGAAGTACTGATCCTGCGGCGGCTCGGCGTTGGTGCCGCGCGCCGTGATGATTGGACGATCGTTCTTCACCTTTTTTCTTGTAGCGCGTTGATGTATTTCATCGCATCGTCGTGACCGTAGGTGTACTCGACGTAGAGGCTCTCGAGATAGGTCGTCCAGCCCTCGTGAATCCACATGTCGGACTTGTCGGCGGCGGTGATCGCGTTGCCGAACCACTCGTGTCCGCTCTCGTGGATGATGATGAAGTCGAAGCGCGGGCTGATGCCGACGCCGGTCCAGTCGCGGTTCAGGTAGCCGTTGGCGAAGTGGTTGCCGTAGGCCACGGCGCTCTGGTGCTCCATGCCGGCGTAGGGCACTTCGATCAGCTTGTAGCCGTCTTTCTTGAAGGGATACTCGCCGAGGTAGTGGTAGTAGGCCTTCATCATGCCCGGTACCTGGGCGAACTGTCGCTTCGCTCCTTCGAGGTCCTCGGGCAGCACGTAGTAGTCGAGCGCGAGGCCCTGGAACTTGTCGCCGAAGTGCACGTAGTTGCCGATGTTCAACGCGACGTCGTAGTTGTTGATCGGGTAGTGCACTCTCCAGTCCCAGCGCGTGTAGCCGTCGCCGAGATCTTTCTTGCCCATGAACTTTCCGTTCGAGACGTCCATCAGATCGTTCGGCACGGCGACGCTGATCTCCATGCCCTCCTGCGGCTCGTCGCGCCACTGATCTTTGTTCGGCCACCAGACATACGCGCCGGTCTCTTCGCAGGCGGTGTTGATCCACGGGATGGCCCGCCGTGTCTTTTTTGAAGGTGAAGCAGCCGAAGCGTCCCGTCTCCGTGGGATTTCCGGAGTAGTGAACGTCGATCGAGTAGGTCTTGCCTTTGTGCAGGGTGCTGGGGAAGTCCACGAAGAAGGTGCGGGCCGTCGCGCTCGTACTTCAGCGTTGTCGCGCCCATCGCGATCTTTTCGATCTGCAGCGCGGGATGGAGTTCGAGCTGGATGCGCGTGCCGTCCTGCAGCATCTTGAAGCGGATGGTGTTCGTGCCGCTGATGAACTTCTTGTCGGGATCGACTCGCAGGTCGAGGTGATAGAAGAGCAGATCGTTGTTAGCGCGATACGGTCCGTACGAGCCGCGCAGGAGGTTGGCGTGGGTGGGTTCTGTAGTCGCAGGCGGCGTGGTCGCCGTTGGAAGCCGATTGAGACGTCTGCGCGGGAACCGACGCTGCAGCCAGGGGGAGCAAAGACAAGAGAAGGCAGAGCTTTCTGGAACGGCCACGATATTCAAACATTGAAACTAGCCTATCTCGATTCTTTTGGAATGGCGTTCCCGGTCAGCTTCGCTTCTCGACAAGTGCTTTCATCGCAAGGCTCTCCGACGTATTTAATTCGCTCAGGCCTTGTGCGACGCCACTGCGATCCTCCTCGGAGCGGTTTTGACTTACCTTCCATTTTCCTTCGAGGCGCGAGATGTCCATCTCGAGCCCGACGATTCCCTTAATCTGCGACGCGATGTAGTCCGCCGGGGCGTCGCCGATCTTCCACGGGACGGGTGATTTCGCTTCGTGAGTGCTGGTCAGCTTCTCAAGATGGGACATCAACCATTCGCGATCCTCGATCACCTTCAGGTGCCCGTAGGCGTGAACGACCACGTAGTTCCAGGTGGGAACGACCTTGCCGGTCTCCTGCTTTTCCGGGTACCAGTTCGGCGTGATGTAGTGTTGCGGCCCGGAGAATATTGCGAGCGCCTCGACATCAGGCGAGTAATCCCGCCACTGCGTATTGGCTCGCGAGAGATGGCCTTTCAAACGGCCCATCCCGCCGTTCTGCTCCAGCACCATAGGAATATGCGATGCAAACAGGCCGGATGATCCCACGGTGATGAGGGAGGCGAACGGTTGCTTCCAGCATCAATTTGTGGAGTTCGGGGATGCGGTCTTCTTTATTTGCCCGCGGAATGTACATGCAGACTCCTGAAATGGGCCACGTTTTGACCTTATCACCCGAAAAATGGGTTTTGACTCGCCTTAAAGGATTGCCGCCCTTCCGAAATCTCTGAATCCTGAGCAATATCAATACAATCGAATCGAGCAACCTATGGCGGCAACGACTCTCGAACTACCCAGCGCACAATCCCCCGAGGCGCCCGCGACCCACGACGACCGTAGAACGGCCGTGGCGTCCGCGAATCAATCCGTGGATCGTCGCCATGACGGTTACGCTGGCTACTTTTATGGAGGTGCTCGACTCCTCCATTGCCAACGTGGCGCTGCCGCATATCGCCGGCGGTCTGGGCGCGACGCAGGATGAGGCGACATGGGTTCTGACCGCGTATCTCGTCGCCAATGCGATCATCCTGCCCGCCGGCGCGTACATGACGACCTTCATCGGGCGCAAGAAGTTCTACATGATCTGCGTCGCGCTCTTCGGCATCAGCTCCGCGCTATGCGGCCTTGCGCCGACGCTGCCTATTCTGGTCTTCTGCCGCGTTCTGCAAGGCATTGGCGGCGGCGGGCTCGCGCCGTCCGAGCAGGCGATCCTTGCCGATACCTTTCCACCAGCGAAGCGCGGGCAGGCCTTTGCCATGTATGGCCTCGCCGTTGTCTGCGCTCCCGCGATCGGCCCCACGCTCGGCGGCTACATCACCGACCACTTCGACTGGCGCTGGATCTTCTTCCTCAACGTCCCCATCTGCCTCCTCTCCCTCTTCCTCACCTCGCGCATCGTCGAAGATCCGCCGTAGGTGAAGAAGCAGGTCGCAATCTCGCAGAAGGGCGGCATCAAGCTCGACTTCCTCGGCTTCGGTCTGCTTGGCCTCACGTTCGGCTCGCTCGAGTTCATCCTCGACAAGGGCCAGGAGGACGACTGGTTCTCCTCGCACCTGATCACCTTCTTCGCCGTCGCCGCGGTCGTCGCCTTCATCGTCATGATCTGGTGGGAGCTGCGGCAGCTTCGCGTCGGCCATCGGCCGATCCTGAATCTCACGCTCTTCAAACGCCGCAACTTCTCTATCAGCTTTCTGCTGATGTTTGTGCTCGGCTTTTCGCTGTACGGCACGACGATGCTGATTCCGCAGTTTGTGCAGACGCTGCTCGGCTACACTGCCGAACTTGCGGGCCTTGTGCTCTCTCCCGCCGGGCTGATGATGATGTGCATGATGCCCATCGTGGGATTCCTTGTCGGCCGCGTCGATCCTCGCAAGCTCATCGCCTATCGGCTTCTTCATGCTGACCTCTGCGCTGATGACGATGCACACGCTCAATCTCGGCGTCAGCTACGACTACCTCGTCTTCGTGCGCTGCTTCCAGGCCTCGGGCCTCGCGTTCCTCTTCATTCCGATCAACACGATCGCTTACATCGGCGTGAAGCAGTCGGAGAATAACGACGTCTCCGGCCTGACGAATCTCGCTCGCAACATCGGCGGCTCGTGCGGAACGGCGTTTCTGGCCACCATGCTGACGCGCCGCACCGCTGCGCATGAGAGCAACATGACCCGCAACCTGACGTCGGGCAACCAGGCCTTCATGAACCAGGTCGCAAAGCTGAAGGGGATGTTCGGCGGCCACAGCAGCGGTAATCCGATGACGGGAGCCGGCTCCCACTCCGCCCAGGCGTACCTCTACAACCAGCTCCACCGCCAGGCAGCGATGCTCGCCTATCTCGATATCATCCAGTACATGGCAATCTTCTGCGCCTGCATGTTGCCGCTGCTCTTCTTCATCCCGCGCCCGCCGAAACACGCCAGCCCCTCCGCCGGCCACTAGAGCTAAAGCACGAGCTCAAAGTACACGAGCGGCGCTTTGCGATAGGTTACCCGTGCCACCTCGCGATAACCGCACTTTGCGTAGAACCCCTCTGCCCCTGCCTTGGCATCAAACGCATCGAGCCGGATAGCCTGATACTCCGCTGCCTGCGCCACCTCTTTCGCGGCATTCAATAAATATCTTCCAACTCCCTGCCGCTGCAGCTTTGGTTCTACATTCATGCTCAGCAGATAGATGGGCCGCTTCACCGCCGTGAAGTAGCTGACATCGATTGCCCAGGGCTTCTTCTTTTGCAGGAGCAGACTGGCGACGATGCGCTTTCCTCTGCGAAGAATCACCAGTTGCGACGTGCGCAGGTCTCGCAGCACCCCGCGTTCTGTCGCATTGCCGGACCACGGCCCGGTCCCATAACGAACCGTGAGGCCTTCGGCGACGCGGTTGCGAAGTGCGGCAATCTCCGCCGCATCCTCCTCAACCGCTGTCATCACCGAAAACCTCATACCCATACGGATATTATCCGTTCAAGTTCCTCAGCGCCTATCGCTCCAAGCTCAGGCGTCGCAGGATTAGTCACATTTTCCGCGACGTTCGGCACCTTGTCATACATGTACCGCGACTCGGTTGTCAGGTGCCACATCCCAGCGTCGATTCCGCTGTCAACGCATCGACATTCTGTCAGCATGTTGACACTAAGCCGAATTCCACCTCCTGCGTTTTCAATCGTTTAGGGAGGCGGTCTAATTGCTTGATTAGACTCCAACGCGACTTCTGGATGCATCCGCGTCGTTATGGATTCTTTATGAATTCATGACGAACTCTTTATTGTGCGCTAGCTAGCTTGAATAGTGGACAAGTTCGCGTGTTCGAGTCGCGGAGGCTGCCAGAATGGAGAAGTAACGTGGAAACCAGAACAAAATCACCCAGTAAGAGACTATGTCTGATTGGGTTGACTCTTGGAGTTGGGCTGACGCTCAGCCTAGAGAGATTTGCGGGCGCAGACCCAGGAACCCAATCTGAAAACGACCGTGGAGAATTCCCAGACTCCGCAGGACCTGAAGATCCAGCAACTGGAGGACAGGCTGGAGGAGATTCAGAAGGAACTGATGGAGCTAAAACAGGCTAATCAGCCCAGCCGGAGACCCATCACAGCACGACGGCGAAGGCCTCTGCTCCAACGCCATCGCCATTTCGGAGGACGGAGACAGAGATCACCGATCCCTCCAGCCCGCAGTCGGAGCCGTTCGCCTTTGCCGACTTCACCTGGCTCAACGGCAACGCGCGTACCAAAGATACTCCGTACGCAACCAAGTTCTTCACGCCGGAGATACGTTCGGACGTGAGTTACACCTACGACTTCCGCCATCCGCAGGACGACACCATCGTCGGATCGAGCGAGGTCTTTCGGTCGAGCGAGGTTACGCTGACGGACCTTGGAATCGGCGGCGACTTCCACTACGACAATGTGCACGCCCGCGTTATGACGCCAGATCGGTCTTTACTCCACGGCCACGCCGCGTAACGATGCCAGCCCCGCGCGCGGACAGTGGGATCTTGCCGACGCCTATCGTTATGTCGGTGAGGCGAACGCCGGCTACCACTTCAACATGCAGCACGGCCTCAACGTCGATGCCGGCATCTTCCTCTCCTACGTCGGTCTGTTCTCGTTCTACCAGTTCGATAACTGGGCCTATCAGCCGTCGTACGTCTCGTCGAACACACCATGGTTCTTCAACGGCGTGCGCGTGCAGTGGTATCCCAACGGCCAAGTTGAAGATCGAGCCGTGGTTCATCAACGGCTGGCAGTCCTACGGCAGGTTTAACAATCGGCCTGGTCTCGGCGGACAGATCCTCTGGCGGCCCAACGGCAAGCTGGAGATTCTCGGCAACCAGTATGGCTATGGCGAGGATGCTCTCGGCATCCCGTCTCGCACTCGCTTACACACCGACGACAGCATCCAGTACAAGTACTACCAGAGCACCACGTCATTTATCAGCATGGCTGCGGCCACACTTACCGGAGACGCCGGTTGCGAGAGCGGCGGCGGCGTAAGCTGCTTCGGCAATGGCAAGACAAGGCCCGAAGCAGAGCTTCCTCGGCTTCATGGTTTACAACCGGCTTGTGGTTTGATCGCGACCGTATGCCCTGACTTGGCGGCGGACGGATCAACAACCCCGGCCGCTATCTGGTGCTGTTGCCGCCGATCAATGGAGCGACTGCGGCCTCGGGAACACCGTACTTCACCGAGAACCCCGGAGATCCGTTCAAGGCCTGGGACGCTTCGGTCACAACAGACTACATGCCGAGCCAGTACTTCACCTATCGGCTGGAGTACAACCACCGCGCGGCAAACGTTCCGTACTTCAGCGGGCCTGGAGGCGTTACGCCGCCGGGAGGAAATACCGGAGCTCTAGGATCTCTCGTCCCTGGCTGGAGTCCCGATCTTCGCAACAGCGAAAATCGGATCACTGGCGCCTTCCTTGTGAAGTTCTAGGATCGCTCCGTGACACCACAAGAAGAGAAGCCCGCAGGCAAACAACCTGCGGGCTTCTTTTTTGGTTTGGCTCGCCAAGATCTCTACACCGGCTTTGGATTGCGCTCCTCAAACTGCCGCTGATGCCAGTACGGATAGGTCAGCGGAACTTCGCTCGCCGCGTCGAGCTTCGCGATCTGCTCTTTGGTCAGCTCCCAGCCGATCGCGCCGAGGTTCTGCTTCAGCTGCTCTTCATTGCGCGCACCGACGATGAGCGTCGAAACCGTCGGCCGGCGCAGAAGCCAGTTCAGCGCAATCTGCGGCACCGTCTTGCCGGTCTCTTTCGCGACTTCGTCGATCGCATCGACGACCTTGTGCAGATACTCCTCCGGCACCTGCGGGCCCTGCGCGGCGGTCTTGTGCAGGCGGCTCTCCTTGGGGATCGGCGAGCCGCGGCGAATCTTACCCGTCAGACGTCCCCATCCGAGTGGCGACCACACCAGCGTGCCAACGCCCTGATCGAGCGCGAGCGGCATCAGCTCCCACTCATAGTCGCGTCCAACCAGCGAGTAGTACGCCTGGTGTCCGACGTAGCGCGACCAGCCATAGCGCTCGCTTACACTCAGCGATTTCATCAGATGCCATCCGGAGAAATTGGAGCACGCGATGTAGCGCACCTTGCCCTCGCGCACCAGATCGTCCAGCGCACGCAGCGTCTCCTCTACCGGCGATGTCGCATCGAAGCCGTGCAGATGGTAGATGTCGATGTAGTCCGTTCCCAGCCGCTTCAGCGAACGCTCTGCCGATTGAATGAGGTGGTAGCGCGAAGACCCCACATCGTTCGGCCCTTTGCCCAGCCGGAACGTCGCCTTCGTCGAGATCAGGACATCTTCGCGGTTGAGATGGCGATCGCTTTGCCGAGGACCGTCTCGCTATCTCCGTCGGAGTAGATGTCCGCCGTGTCGAACATATTGATCCCGGCGTCCATGCAGATGTCGACGATCTTCTTCGCCTCGGCGATGTCGCCTGTCGCTCCCCACGCGTCGAAAAACTCGATTGCCGCCGCCAAACGTTCCCGCTCCGAAGCAAAGCTCCGGCACTTTCAAACCCGACTTTCCAAGCTGACGATATTCCATGAAGACTCCTTGTACCTCTCTGATGTTCATCGACGGCGCAAAGCTTCACGTCCCTGAGATTTCCGTGATCGATTATTGGACAGTTTTTTTCGGCATGGGGAACTGAGTTGTGTGTCGTCTCGAACGATCTTCCATCCAGCCGGCGTCTTCTCAACGACGAGCAGAAGTGACCGTCTGCGTTGCCTCCTCCGGCTGCCGTGCGCTCCAGATGAAAGTTTCCCGTCACCGTCGCGAAGCGTTCGTCGAGCGGCTGCACTTCAAGCGCCGTGAAAGCTGAGCGTGCCCATCTTCTCTTTTGTGGAGTAGTTCTTGCGGTAGGTGTTCAGCATCTGGTCATAGCCTCGCGAGATATTGGAGCCGATGAAGAGGATGTCCGGCGAGTTCTTATAGCCGGTCGCGAAGGCCTCCAGGTCTCCGCGATTCCAGTCGGCAACCTGCTTGTCCAGAACAGCGCGAATGGCCTGGGCAGCGGGCGTGGTGTTTTGCGCCTGAGGAGACGGGCGAGGCGGTGAGAGCGAGGAATGCAACGAGCAAAACAACGGAGCGGAAAGGTCGCACGGGTAAGACTCCTTGCTGGCGGGACTGCTGCCATACTAGCTGCGCCTGAAACCGTCTTGCCAACGCTGCCTGCAGCTCTCACGCCTCCACCGGCTTATCCACCTGCGACTGATAGATCTCTTCCACCCGCTCGACCGTATCGATCTCGCTCACCGGCTTGTCCGTCCGTGATGCGCAGAATCCGCGGAAACCGCAACGCAAATCCACTCGCGTGACGCCCGCTGCGCATGATGTTGTTGAACGCTACCTCCAGCACCATCAGCGGTTCGACCGTGCGAAAAAATCCCTGGTCTTCCAGCGTGTGCTCCATCATCCACGCGCTCATCTCGGCAATCTCCGCATCGGTCAGCCCGGAGTAAGCTTTGCCTACATTCAGCAACTCGCCGCTCGAATCGCGTACGGCAAAGGTGTAGTCGCTCAGAATTCCCGCGCGCTTGCCATGCCCAAACTCTGCGCCGGTCACCACGACATCGAGCGTTGCCAGCTCGCGCTTCAACTTCACCCACGCCAATCCGCGCCGCCCCGGCTGATACGCCGACTCCGCCGCCTTCAGCATCACTCCTTCGTTCGCCCGCGCACGCGCATCGGCATAGGCGCGATCGATATCCTCCGCGGACTCAACCAGCCGCGTCGGAGAGATCATCAGCCGCTCCACTTCCTCGCTCTCTACTGCGGCAAACAACACAGACTGCGCATCCCGCGCACGCTCGTCCACGATCACCGGCGACGTGACGCGTTCCACCAGATTCTCGACCACCGCCTCAAGCCGATTACGCCGCTCTCGCAAAGGAAGCTCAAGCAGCAGCTCTCCGCCCGCATACATCAGGTCAAACGCCATAAACACCACCGGCACCTGCTGTCTCCACTCGTTCGAAACCCGCTTGCGCCCGATCCTCTGGCCCAGCACGGCAAACGGCAGCGCCCGCGCCTGCTCCAGATCCCACCCCAGAATCTCTCCATCGAAAATCAAGCCGCCCAACGCTCCGTCGCGTCCTGGATGAACCTGCGCAAACGCCTCTTCCAGCTCTGGAAAGCTCTCCGTCACGTCGTCGCGGTTGCGCGAATAGATCGCCACACGGCCCGGTTGCGATGCATCGCCGCAGTGCACCTGCGCCCGCATCCCGTCGTACTTGTCCTCGAGAAACGCCTCGACACTTTGCGATTGAGTCGCCGTCCCCGTTGCGCGCTCATCCAGTGGCATGATGGTCATTGGCTGCAATCACATCCTCTACGGGAGCGTCGCGAAACTCCTCTGCATTCACATCGACCGCAACGCCCTCGTCTTCGCTCCGGATCAAGCTCCATCGTCCGTCGCAACCTCTCGTTCCTCTGACTTTTTTCTCGCCGGGCTTCTTCACCTTTGGCGCCGAGACCTTCACCGGCTTCTCGGTAAACCTCTCCACCGCCTCCTCGGGAGTCTCGACAGGCGAGGCCAACATGAATCCCAGGGGATGAAACAGCCGCATCCGTGCCTCACCCAGCGTGCCCTCAAACGCGCGGCGCACAGCACCGGCAAGATCTGCCTCCAGCATCACGGCGCGACGCACCTCTTCCACGGATGCATTCGCCGCGACGGCAATCGCTTCCTCCACCAGGCTCTGTTTCACGCCGATCCGCATATCGCCGAGCATCAGTTTCAGCAGATACTTCGCCTCCAGCGGAGTAGCCATTCGCAACATGCCCTCCACCAGCGCCGCACGAATCGCCGTCGTCTTCGCCACCGCCATTCCTGCAAACGCATCGGCGACATCCGCGCAGCGTCAGCTCCGCCGCTCTTCCAGCCGCCGAAGGCGAAGCCATCAGCAGATCAAACGCCGCAGCCCCCATATCCCCATGCTGGCGATACGCCGCAGTCAACGCAACATCGTGCGCGCCACTCACCGCCAGCAACGCCTTCGACAGCAGCGCTCCGCCGGCATTCAGTTTCCGCGCATCTGCTTCCGCAAACGGCGTCCCCGCCACATACAGCGCAAACAGCCCGGCGTCCTCGCTTTCCGGCTCAGACGTCTCGGAATCCGCAGCCGCGTGCACGGCCGAGATCGCCTCAGCGATCGCCGCCCGTTTCTTCAGCCTGCCGGCCTCTCCGGCAAGCTGCTCCGCCAACTCCGCCACCGCAGAAAACAAAGCCATTCCACACCAATCCTGTCCACACAATACGTTGCGCTCGGAATACTCCTCTAAAAGATGCATTCCGCATCATCGACGTCAGGAGTAACATCTAAAGAGCTATGAATGCAGCCGCAAATCCGGTGTTTGCCTCCCGCGTGACCGAGTCTCCCCTTCTGGGCGTAGACCGTCACGACTTTGCCTAGCTGCGCTCTCCCGCCTGAATCGAATCATACCCCACCTTTAATCACTTTATTATCAATGGAGTAGCCATGTTCGACCGCCTCGACCAACTCGAAGCCCGTTACGAAGACCTCGGCAAGCAGATGTCCGACCCCACCCTGGTCCAGGACCAGAAGAAGTTCCAATCCATCGCCAAACAGCACCGCGACATGGAGCCGACCGTCGAGAAGTTCCGCGAATATCGCAAGATCAAAGAGGGAATCGCCGAAGCCAAGGCGATGCTCGCCGACCCCGATCCGGACGTGAAAGAGATGGCGCAGGCCGAACTCGACATGCTCGAGCCACGGCTCGCTCCGGTCGAAGAGCAGCTAAAAGTCATGCTCCTGCCCAAAGATCCGAACGATGAGAAGAACGTCATCCTCGAACTCCGCGCCGGCACCGGCGGCGACGAGGCTGCGCTCTTCGTCGCCGAGGTCTTCCGCATGTATCTCCGCTTCGCCGAGCAGCACAAGTGGAAGGTCGAGATCCTCTCGCAAACCGAGTCCGGCATCGGCCACGGCCTGAAGGACGTCACCGCAATCATCGAAGGCGAGAACGTCTACTCGCAGCTCAAGTACGAATCGGGCGTGCATCGCGTGCAGCGTGTTCCCGCAACGGAGACGCAGGGCCGCGTCCACACCTCGGCCATCACGGTCGCCGTGCTCCCCGAAGCCGAAGAGGTCGACATCAAGATCGAAGCCAAGGATCTGCGCATCGACACCTTCTGCTCCTCCGGCCCCGGCGGCCAGTCGGTCAACACGACCTACTCGGCTGTACGCATCACGCATCTTCCGACGAACACCGTCGTCAGTTGCCAGGACGAAAAGTCGCAGATCAAGAATCGCGAAAAGGGAATGCGCGTTCTTCGTGCTCGTCTCTACGAGGTGGAGGCCGAGCGCATTCACCAACTCCAGGCCAAAGACCGCAAGCAGCAGATCGGCACCGGCGATCGCAGCGAGAAGATTCGCACCTACAACTTCCCGCAGAACCGCCTCACCGACCACCGCATCGGCCTTACCAACCACCAGCTCGCCATGGTGATGGAAGGCATGCTCCAACCCACGATCGACGCCCTCATCGCCCACTACACAGCGGAGAAACTCAAGGCAGAAACACAAGCCGCCTGAACCACGCTACGCGTCAACACGGCAGAGAAGCGAAAGGCGGAGACGTAAGCTGCCCGACCCGGCTTCGCTTACTGCGCACGCCACCTCCGGCTTACAAAAAATGCCGGAGCCACTGTTCGTGGCTCCGGTTGAGGAGTTCAGGGTAAGGGTGATTCCGCCGTGCTCGCCGTCTCAGTTGAGCTCGTCGATGTGACGAGCCACGATTACCGGATTTCCTGACAAGGGATCCTTGATCAGCAAACCAACGACACGGATGTTGGAGGCCGTGGGCAGACCTGACATGCTGGTAAGCCCATCCCGGAAATCGGTTGCCGCACCGACGTAGACCGTAACAGGATTTGACACCAGCAACCCGGCAAATCCGTTCACGTTCATCTGGAACGTATTGTTGCTGGTGTTCACGCTGTTAGCTATCACGGTTCCGTTGAATCCCCAGTTGCGCAACACAACACGTTTCGTCGTAACCGCCTGGGCATTCGCCGCGCCAGTGGCTGGGCCGCCGATGGACACATGCTGCCCGGGTAACAACGCCTGCGAGTTGAAGAGGAACTGCGTGAGCGGGTTATGCATCCAGTAGATGAAGTACTTCTCGTTGCCTGTGACATCCACCGTGGCGATCTGGCCAATGGTCAACCCTGTGGTCGTCGGCAGCAGATCGCGAACGTAAAGACCGAAGCTGGTCGCGGTGCCAGAGCTCGGCACAACGCTGGTCACTTGTCCTCCCGCGTGGAAACCATCCTGCGAAAGAATAGCGACCTCGTCCGCGAGAATGGTCGAGTCGGCGGTCTGAATCGTTCCTGAGATCTCCACAATGCTGCTGGTGGTCAGCGCGCTCAAAGTCTCGCCGTTATCGAACTCCGTCTGCCCATTCACCTGCACCGTGAACTGATGTCCATGTGGTCCCTGGATAACAAACGACTGTCCCGTGGCGTTGACGCTGACGACGGCCGCATCGAAGTCGTCGATATGTCCGCCGGTATCGGTAGGTGCGACCGCCGTGACATTGAAGGTCGGGGTAACGTTGCCTGTGATCTGGCCATTGGACCCCACCTGAATAGACTTGTAGAGATCGAAGTCGACGCGCAGGCCAACCGGTCCGGTCTGGCTGACGACAAGCGGTGTTGGCAGCGGGACAGTCACGGTGTTAGTTGACAGAGTAGCCGTCTCCGTCTGAACAGTGGGCGCTGATCCAGCCTGCGTGTTCAGGTAACCGATCGTTGCGGTTCCCAGCGTGATCTTGACGCTGTTGTACGTTCCCACGGGAACTGCATTCAGATCGAGGAGAGTCTGCAGGCCGTTGTAACGAGCGAAGTCCACGGTAGGATCGCCGCTGACAAGAGAAACGCTGTTGCCACTGGAGTCGATCGCGTTCACGCTCTGCACCTGAACGGCGAAGGAGACGACGCCAGCTACGGGCGCGTCTGTGCCGACGACGAAGGCAGCACCAGTAACCGCGTTGGGCGTGGTCGTCGTAGTGGTCGCGTTGGTGCCGGAACAACCGGCGACCAACATTGCAGCCAAGGGAAGTGATGCAAATCCAAACAAAGACTTCATGCCATAACGCTGTTGAGACATTGTCGAACCTCTTTCTGACTTCGATTTAGAATCCGGATGGACGAAACCATCCGATTGCACCGGGGCTCCTGAAAATTTGCACACGAAGCCCGTTCCCATGAGGAGACGCTGTCCCCAGAGGGCGAACCACGCAAGACAAAAACAATTAATTCTCGTTACTGCAATCGAAGGCGTCGCATGCGGCTCGTCAGCGGCCTTCAATTCTGGCGAAACATAAATACCAGTTTGAGTGACGATGCGATATACAACCTTTCACGCATCATCGCCACCCGTACGAACACTGCGAGTTGTGAAAAGTGTCGCGAAAAAATACGCCTCCCCCAAAAGTGTTACGCCGTGTTCCGCGAGGACGTGGCCATGCATTCAGACCGCCATTTCGAAACTTTATCCGCATCTTCAAAAGAGACAGCAGGTCACAACTCAATACAGACGAGCATTTATGCCGTCAGAAAAATTTGTGAAATTTGCGTTTGAGTTTACCCTCTAACTGGCGTGACACTTTTGAAGTCCATCGGAGACAATCGAATCCAGCACCAAATGGAGCAACGAATGAATCACCACCCGGCCTCTCGCGTCAGCAAGCGACACGCACGCGCCCTGCTCGCCGTACTATTCACCGACACTCTTCGCGGTCTCGCTTCACGCACAGTCCGATGGCGCGCCCCCGCCGCCATTCAACGGCATCGCCCACGTCGCCATCCGTGTCCACGACCTCGCCGCCTCGGTCGCCTTCTACGAGAAGCTCGGCTTTGAGCAGGCGTTCGACCTCCGCAAGAACGATATTCCGTACGAGTCCTTCATCAAGATCAACGACCACCAGTTCATCGAGCTCTACCCTGTTACCGACAAGGATCCCAAACCAGGCTTCCTGCACCTCTGCTTCGAAGGCGCTGACCTCAACGCCATCTACACCGACTACATTGATCACGGCCTCACCCCCACTACGGTCCGCAAAGCCGGCGCCGGCAACCTGCTCTTCACCATGGCCGGTCCGCTGCAGCCCTCCGGCCCGCAGAACATCGAGTACACCCAGTACATGCCCGGTTCGCTTCACTCGAACGACGCAGGGCAAGCATCTCGGCGCCGACCGCGTGGCCACAAAGCTTATCGCCGTCGCACTCGCCATGAACGACACCGCCGGTGCCCGCGACTTCTACATCAACCAACTCCACTTCAAACCCATCGCCAACGACCAGATGGACCTGCACATGCCGGGAGAGTCCGGTCAGGAGGTAGAGATCGTGCCCATCCCCGCCATCGGGACAAAGGCACGCCTCACGCTCGGGACAGAGAATCTCGCCAGGTCCGGCCGCCTCCTCCACAAGGAAGGAGTCGCCGCAGTCAAGAACGGCGCTACCCTGACCATCACCGATCCTGACGGCAACATCCTCATCCTGAATAGAAACTCGCTAAGAACCCGCTAACTCCGATGACGCTGCGCGAGGCCGTTACCGCCGCCGCTGCACGACTCGCCAGCCGACCCGCATCTCCGCGACAACTCCCAGCGAGACGCGGAACTTCTCCTGCTCCACACCCTGCAAATCCCTCGCGTGACGCTTGTCGCTCACCCCTACCGCGAACTCACTCCCGCCCAGCAATCCTTGTTCGAGAGCAACATCAGCCGTCGCCTGCGCCACGAACCCATCCAGTACATCACCGGCCAACAGGAGTTCTACGGCCTCAACTTCAACGTCACTCCCGCCGTCCTCATTCCGCGCCCCGAGACCGAGCATCTCGTCGAAGCCGTTCTAAAACTCCTGCCCGCGGACCAGCCGCTGAAGATTGCCGACATCGGCACCGGCTCCGGAGCCATCGCGATCGCCCTATCCGTTCATCTTCCCCAGGCCTCGATCACCGCCCTCGACATCTCTGCCGAGGCCCTCGGCGTCGCCCGAACCAACGCCGGCCAACACAACGTCGCCAACCGCATCAGGTTCCTTCAGTCCGACCTGCTATCAGCCCTTGATCTCGAAGCGGAGACCTTCGACGTCATCGTCAGCAACCCGCCGTACATCCCCGAAACCGACCGCGCCACCCTCCACCCGCAGGTTCGCGACCACGAACCCGCCACCGCGCTCTTTGCCGGCGAAACCGGCCTGGACATCTATCGCCGCCTCATCCCGGAAGCCTGGAACGCCCTGAAGCCCGGTGGCCTGCTGGCGCTCGAGATCGGCCACGGCCAGCAGGCAGATCTCTCCCCTCTGCTTGCGTCATGGCAGGAGGTCTCTTTCCTCAATGATCTGCAGCAGATACCCCGTGTCGCACTCGCCCGAAGGCCCGTCGCTCACTCCAAAATTCGATAGAATCCTTTCCGCGGCGCGATTCCTGAAACCCTTCGCTCCGCCGTTCGTATTAACAGTTGGAGTGCCCGGCATGACCAACGCTGAACTGCAGGATCATCTCTACAATCTCGAAGAGCGGCTGCTCCATCCCGACCGCGAGGCCAATCGCAACGCCCTCATCCCTCTCTTCTCAGAGGAGTTCAAGGAGTTCTGTGTCTCCGGCCGCATCTTCAACCGCCAGCAGGTTATCGACGCTCTGCTCAAGAGCGAACCGCGTCACGGCGCACATCGGCAACTACTACGTCGCGCCTCTGTCAGAGAAGGTTGCGCTCGCCACCTATCGCGTGACCATGGGCCTGATCATCACCCATCGTTCCTCTCTCTGGATCTTCCGCGACAATCGCTGGCAGCTCTTCTTCCACCAGGGAACCGTTGCCAGCCTGAAAGCCGGCGAGGCCGATCCGCAAAAAGCAGCGCAGATCAGATATCACGTCTGCTACCCTCACTCCATGCGCTCACAGCTCTCGACCCTGATCCTCGCTTTCGGCCTCGCCCTACCCGCGACGCACTCCCTCGCCGCCCAGACCCCCTCCGTAGACTCCCGCCTCGCCACGCAGAACGCCCTCTTCGAAGAGCTCTACCAGGCCGATCTCAAAGAGAGCCCCGAACGCGCGACCGCCTTTGGAGACTATCGCTACAACGATCAGCTCTCCGACCGCTCCCTGGCTGCGATCGATCGCCGCCACACCGCCGACCTCGCTTACCTCGCCTCGCCTGAAGGCCATCCCCACCGCCGGTTTCCCTGAGCAGGATCTGCTATCCCACGACCTTCTCAGCCGCGTTCTCCAGCAGCGCATCGACGACTACGATCTCAAAGAGTACGAGATGCCCGTCGATCAGATGAACGGCGTCCACACCAACCTCGCCGACCTGCCGCTCAGCATGCCCTTCGACTCTGTCAAGCACTACGAGGACTACATCGCGCGCCTCCATCAGATTCCGCGCGTTCTCAGCCAGACGACCGACGTTCTCCGCGCCGGCATGAAGGACAACCTCATGCCGGTTCGCTTCCTCCTCGAAAAAGTTCCCGGCCAGTGCAACGGCATCATCGAGGCCGACCCCTTCCTGATCCCGACGAAGAAATATCCTGCAAGCATCTCCGCTGAAGACCAGAAGCGCCTCACAGCCGCAATCACCGACGCAATCAACAACGACGTCATCCCGGCGTACAAGTCCTTCGCCGCCTTTGTCGCGACCGATTACGCCCCACACGGTCGCACCACCCTCGCCGTCACCTCGCTGCCCGATGGCGCAAAGCGCTACCAGAACGACATCCTTGGCCGCACCACCACTCACCTCACGCCGGACCAGATTCACACCCTCGGACTCAACGAGGTCGCCCGCATCACCGCCGAGATGACCGACCCTGGCCCACAAGGCCGGCTTCAAGGACCTCGCCGCCTTCCGCGCCTCCATCAACGCCGACCCGAAGTGGACCCGACCTCCGCCGAGCAGATTCTCGACGACTACCGCCGCTACATCGCGCAGATGCAGCCGAAGCTGCCTCAGCTCTTCACCTTCATCCCCGGTAGCCCTGTCACTGTCGAAGCGATGCCGGCCTTCCAGGTCGGCTAACTCAACCCACTATCCACCGGCACTCCCGACGGCAAACGTCCCGGCCGAGTCGTCGTCGCCACGAGCGACTTCGCCCACCGCACGCTCGTGCTCGAAGACGAGGCCGTCGCCTATCACGAAGGCATCCCCGGCCATCACATGCAGCTCTCCGTCCAGCAGCAGCTCAAGGGCCTGCCCAAGTTCCGCCTCCACACAGGCTTCAGCGCATACACCGAAGGCTGGGCGCTCTACGCCGAGCAGCTTGGCAAAGAAGTCGGCTTCTATCAGGATCCCGTCAGCGACTACGGCCGCCTCAACTCCGAGCTCTTTCGCGCCGTTCGCCTCGTCGTCGACACCGGCATTCACGCTCAAGGGCTGGACGCGCGATCAGGTCATCGACTACATGCGCAAGAACGACGTCAACGAACCGCTTGCCCAGTCAGAGACCGATCGCTACATCGCGTGGCCCGCACAGGCCTGCTCCTACAAGCTCGGCCAGCTCAAGATCCTTGAGCTGCGCGAGCGCGCAAAGAAAGAACTCGGCCCCAAATTCGACATCCGCACCTTCCACGATGAGATTCTCAGCGGCGGGGGGCTTCCGCTCGATATGCTCGACGGTCGCACCACCCAATGGATCGCCGCACAAAAGTCGAAATCGGCTCAGGTCGTAAGCACAGGAGTTCCAGTCGCGCGCTAGAGCCCCGCGTACCAGTCGTATCCGAGCTTCGTCCAGTAGTCGTCGGGCTGCATATCCGTATAGGCGATCAGCCCGATGCGCTTGATCTGTTTGTAACCGTACTTGATCGGCATATGTAACCGTATCGGTGCGCCATGCCACTGCGTCAGCGGCCGCCCCGCCATCTCGGTCGCCAGCAGGCTCTGCGGATGCATGCACGCCTGCAGGCTGAATCCGCAGTAATAATCTCCGTCCGGTGTCTCCATGTAGACATACTTCGGCATCGATCCATCCGGCTTCTTCTCCGGCGGATACTTCGCGATCAAATCCGCCAGCCGGTATCCGCCCCAGTGCACCACCTGGCTCCAGCCTTCAATGCACTTGAACTCCGTCACCAGCTCCTGATGCGGCAGGCTCGTCACATCGTCCATCGTCAGCAGCAGCCCCGGCGTCCCCGGTTCCAGAGTATTGTCCGACTCGCCCGCCTCCTCCTGCCCGCGCGGCCGTTTGTTTCCCTGAGCCTTCTTCAACGCCGCAAACGCAGCCTCAAACGCCGGCGGCATCTTCGTCTCGGCCTTCTTGTCTCCATCCCCGGCAACCATCGTGCTCGCCGGCCCTCCCTGCATCATCGGCCCCTCGCCCGCGCCGGCGTCGCTGTTCGGGTCCACCTTCGCCTCGTCCTTCGGAGCGACCTTCGTATCATGCTCCACCGGCCCGGGCTCCTTCTTCGCTGCATACTTGTAATCCCAGGCCGTCACATCATCGACATACTGCGGAAACCGCTTGGCATTCTCCACCCCAACCATCTGCAGGCGATAGCTCTCGGGCACCAGGTCCATCTTCAAGCCATAGTTCCCATTCGTCCGCAGCTCCATCGACTTTTCAATCGGATAGGTCGGCGCCAACCCGCGCTCATCGAAAACCGCCCGCGCCACCTTCGCATTGAAGTCCAGCGTCTTGCGCAGCGGTCGCGGAAGCAACTGGTCTCCCGGACTGCGATCGATCCATCGATAAAACCCATACCCACCCGCCGCCGCGGCAGCTGCAACCAAAAAACTCCGCCGCGTTCGCCGCCCCGACTCCGCCCGGACCGCAGCATCGGCAGCCCGAGAGTCCCGCCGCTCACGCTCTCCATCCCGCTCCCAGTCGCGCGCCCGATCTTTATCTGGATCCTTCCGCTCCTCCTGCTCCCACTTGCGTCGCTCCTCCTGCTCTTTGCGCTCCTCTCGTCCGTCGCTCATCGCGCGCTCCTTTCTTCCTCCAGCGAAGCCTTCGCCGCCGGCACAATCTCATACCCGCTCACCATCGAGCGGAAGTTGTTCCATCCCGCAAGAACCACCTGCACCACGTGCACCACAAAAAATGCGCAGAACCCCATCGTCAACCAGAAGTGCTCCCACCGCGCCATCTCGTATCCGCCCAGCAGCGACGTGATCCAATGCACCTGCGTCGGCTTATAGATGGAAAGCCCCGTCACCAGCGATCCCAGCCCCATCAAAATCACGGCCGAATAAGCAATCCGCTGCGCCCCGTTGTACTTCTTCTGCGGCGGCAACCCTTTGCGCAGATGCAGATCCACCAGCGTCACCTGAATCGCATCCCTGTATCGATCTCCGCTCCGGCACCAGCACCCTCCACTCGCCCGAGATCAACAGATACGTCACATACAGAATCCCGTTGATCGCAAACAACCACATGAAGAAGAAGTGGTAGCCCAGTCCCTCCGTCACGCGATACGGCGCATTGATCGCCTTCCAGAACCACGGCGGAAACAGCCGCACCAGCGTCAGCGATCCCAATACCCACCCGATACACAGCATGCGGATGCTGGTACGCATTATCCGAATCGTTCCAATAGATCAGCAATCCGCTCCAGATCATCGTGAACAGCACGGGAAAGTTCACCCAGTGCATCCATCGAATCGCCAGCGGATGCTTCTTCTCCAGCCGTATCGTTGCAGCAACAGGCTTTCGCTCCGCCGTGACCAACACAGGCCCAGGCGCGGAAGCAGGCGGCGCCTCGGCAACCGGCGTCTCTTCCATCGCTTCCGGGACAACGGGCAGACCTCCGGAGCAGCCTCGACAATTTCTGCAGGAGTCTCTGCGATCGGCTTCTCCAACTCAACCGGCGCGCTCTCCTCCATCGGATCCTCTGGCATTTGAGCTCCCATCTCGCGCTCTCGCGCATGACGTCTACACTCAAGTATCGTTCGAACCGTTAGATCGGATTTACCTGCACAGGTTACGCCTTATTTTTCGCCAGATCGACCCTACCGCAGCCCCACCTTTAACTCGAGCGCCGATCTCATCCACGAACGTAACTTCCTTCGAGCTCATCACGGCTCGCGTCTTACCCCCGACGCCGTCCAAAGGAAACACCGCCGCCTGATCCGCATCCGTCCAGCACACCAGCCCGGTCAAACAAACCAGATGCTTTGGGCTCCCCGGCAAACCACTCCAGCCTTGCACCAGGTACCTGCGTTCGGCCGCAGGCTCCTCCACCAGCACATCGTTCGAGTAGTTGATATAAACCCGCGCATCCTGCGCGACTCCGTTCCGCTCCACCTTACCCAGCGGGTCGCGCACAAAGATCCTCTGCCGAAACACCGCCACGAAGATCGCAAGCAGCAATATTCCGACGATAAGAATTCTCTTCAAACTTATTTCTTCTCCTCGTGATACTCCTGCTCCGTGTTAATCCCCCACAGCGCAGCCTTGTCGACATGCCCGGCCACAAGACCATCCACCACCGTCATCGCAGTCAGCATACTGTGGTCCTGGTTGTTGTACTTGTGCATCCCGTTTCTTCCCACCAGAAACAGGTTCTCAAACCCGTCCGTAAACTCCCGCAGTTCCTCGAATCTGTCGTACGTCCCGAAGTAAGCCGGATAGGTCTTCGGCACGCGCACTACATGCCCATCCGAAACATCCTCCGCGTTCAAAATTCCGATCTTCGCTACTTCGGCGATCGCGAATTTCTTCAACTCTTCATCCGGCATCTTCCACAAATCATCCGTGTCATAACAGAAGTACTCCAGCCCAATCCACACCTTCGTCGGATCAGCCACAAGGTACGGGCTCCAGTTGTTGAAGATTTGTAACCGTCCGAGGATCACATCCGGCTCCTGCACATAAATCCACGTATCTTTCAGCAGACCGCCATCCGGCTCCTTCACTTTCAGCCTGTCCGCCAGCAGCCCCACGGTAATAAAGTCGCGATACTGCAAACCCGCGCTTACCTCGCGCACATTCTCCGGCACAGGAGCGTCCATCGCCTCCACCAGCTCGCGCATCGGCATCGTCGAGAAGAAATAATCTCCCGCAAACGTCTGACGTTCGCCCTTCTCATTCACCGCGTCGATCGAAACCACGCGCTTCCCTTCGCAGTGAATCCGATCCACTCTCCAACCCATGTGGATCTCGCCGCCCTTCGCGCAAATCTGGTCGGCGACATGCTCCCACAGTTGCCCGGGGCCAAACTTCGGATACATAAACCGCTCGATCAAACTCGTATCCGTGCCCTTCTGCGCTAGATCGCCGCTGCCCTTCTTCTTCCCGCCAAACGCCTTCTTCAAAAAATGCTTCACCGCCGTCGTCAGGCTCAGCCCCTTGATCCGCTGCGCTCCCCACTCCGCCGAGATCTCATTGCAAGGTGTTCCCCATACCTTTTCCGTATAGCTCTTGAAGAACGTCAGATAGAGCTGTCGGCCAAACCGGTTAATCAGAAAATCTTCAAGGCTCTTCTCCGGCGTGATCTGACTCACGCGCGACTTGATGTAACTCGTTCCCACACGAAACGTTCTCACCAGGCCGAGATTCTTCAGCGTAGTTCCGGTCAGCGTAATCGGATAGTCAAAAAACTTGCGCAGGTAATAGATCCTGCTCTTCCGCGGACGAATCAGCATCACCAGATCAGGATCGGGCGGCGCATGCACCTCAACCGCAGCGACCACCGCCTCGTCGTCCTCGGTCTCCTCTTCGTCCTCGTCAACGTCGACGTGATGAAGGATCGGCCCCGCTCCGCGGAGCACCGGCTCCTCATGCAGATGCGCCGGCACCGCAACCACGCGCGTCTTTCCCTGATAACTGATCTCAGTCTGATGTGCGTCGGTCTCCGACCCTGCATCGCCCACATCGGGCGGCATCAGATCGACCCACCACTGCATCACTCGATCGCTCTTGGAAAAAAATCTGTGGCCCCCGATATCCATCCGGTTGCCCTTGTACTTAATCGTTCGCGAAATTCCCCCGATCTCCTGACTCGCCTCCAGAAGAATCGGTTTGATATCCGTCCGCCGAAGCAACTCCAGACCCGCGGTCAATCCTGCCGGCCCCGCACCGATAATTACCGCAGTTTTGCTCATTGAAAGAGATCTGCTCCCGAAAAATTCACTTCAGTCAGTATACGTATCGGCTTCCGCAGGCAGGAATTCTGAGTTCAGCATCCAACTCTTCATGTTGACCGCACGCACGACAGATCTCCCGCAACCGAGTGCTACACTCGTGCTCATGTTGGGTTGGAAGCGTCGAGATCTGATCGTATGGTTGGCCTATGTGATCATGGTTGCAGTCACCGTACCCTGGCATGAGCCGTGGAATGATGAAGCTCAGGCCTGGCTCCTCTCGCGCGATCTCAGCATCCCACAACTCTTTCTGCACAATCTGAGATACGAAAGCCATCCCGCTCTCTGGTATCTATTCTCTGGGTGCCGTCCCACCTTCACATCGGCTACTTCATCTTCTGCTGGATATCCGCAGCCATCGCCGCCGCGACAGTCTATGTTCTTCTGCGCCTCTCGCCATTTTCCTTTCTATCTGCGAGCCGTGCTTCCGTTTACGTTTTTTCTCGGATACCAATACTCCGTCGTCGCTCGCAGTTACGTACTCTTTCCTCTGCTTGGCTTTCTCGCCGCCCACGTCTATCGTCAGACGAAACCCCGCCCCATCCAGTTGGCCATCCTTCTCGCACTGCTCGCGAACGTCAGCGTTCATGGCACACTCGTTGCCTGCTCCTTCGCCGCCATCTTTGGCTGGAATTATCTGCGAAAGGGCCGCTCAGCGGACCTCACAACTCAAGGCTTTCTTCCGGCTACTGTCATCTTTGCGTCTTCAATTGCAATTGCAGCGCTGACCGTCGTCCCGGCGCCCCACGACCTCACGACCGTCGCCACGCCTGCGGTGACGCGCGTCCTCCTCGGGCAAAGCCAGGCGAGCATGGCATCTCCTCCCTCGAACATGGCCACCGCACCGAGTCCGTCGGCAACGCCGTCTTCATCACAAACTCAGCAGGGCGGCCTGCGCGGTCGGCTGGCAAAACTGCCGGAGGTTCTCAGCTATTCGATCTCCAGCTCCCCGATCATCGCCTTCGCGGTCTATCTGTTCGTCATCGTGTATCTCTATCTCAACCGGCAACTCCTGCTGTTTCTTCCGCTCGCACTCGTCAGCCTTTTCTTCGTCTTTGTCTACGGCCGCGCCTGGCACCTCGGTCTGATCTGGGTCACTCTCCTGATGATTCTCTGGGCAGCATGGGACCCCGTCGCCGACGACGCTCCGCAGTTCAATGTGCAAAAAGCACTCGGTGGTTTTCTTTTTCTCGTCTGCCTCTTACAGCTTCCCTGGACATGGCGGGCCATCCGCTACGATATCCATTCGCCCTACTCTGGAGCGAAAGCAACCGCAGCATATCTCCACACGCTTCCCGCAAACCTGCGCATCGCGGCATTCGGACCACAGAGCGCCGCGATATTGCCCTACTTCCAGAACAATATCTTCTTCAACCAACCCACCACCTTCTGGCTCTGGAGCACACGCAACACAATCGATGCCGACGCTCCTCAAACTCTCTCCACCCACCCCGACCTCGTCATACTCCTGCAGCAATTCAATGCCCCCGACAGCGCGGATGACAATCCGATCCTCGACTACGCACAAGCAAACGGCTACCACGAAACCCACCGTTTCTGCGGTCACATGTTTCTACACGAGGAATCGAAGACTCCCGACTCCTGCTATCTCATCCTCGAGCCAACCGCCGTTCCAGCCGCAAAGTGAGAGAAGCATCGGCTCGATTCTACGGTTATACCATAGATAAACGATTCTGTTTACAAACCGCTTCAACCCTGTGCGGTTGCACCGCCGCCACGAAACAGCGGAATTCACCGGAGGAAGATGGACTCGATTCACAACAGACGGATGATAATAATCGGCGGCGTACTCGCCATGGTGCTGACTGCCATCTTCTTCTCTCTCTTCTTCAACCGTTTCGCCGGTCTTCGTTCGGGAGATGGAGAGTTCGGCGGTGGCTACATCCTCATGCACGGCAGCATGCCGTTTCGCGACTATTTCACCGCGAGCCCTCCACTCAATCAGTTCAAGAGCGGCATCCTGTTGAGCCTGTTCGGTGAAAAGCTCATCGTCTCACGCACTGCGGGACTAGTGGAAAGAAGCTTAATCGCACTGATCTTATATCTTTGGCTGTTGCGTTTTTGCCGACCCGCGCATGCCGCGATTGCCGCCTTCGCGACTCTCGTGGTCTCAAGCTGCCGATTTTACCGATCCGGTAGCCTCGTACAACCACGACTGTATATTCTTCGCAATCATAAGCGGCTATCTGGCAAGTTTTGTTCTGGATCGAAATCGATCCGTTCGCTCCTTCGTCTGGTTAAGTCTCGCCGCCGGTTTGGCCGCCGGGCTCAGTCTGCTTACATAGCAAACCATCGGCCTGGGCGCAGCGGTCGCCGTTCCGATCGTTGTTGCTGCAATCGTATGGCGGATGCAGACGTTTCGACGCGCCATCACTTGGTTGATTGGTTTCGGCTGTCGGGGCGAGCCTTACCTGTAGTCGCGCTTCTGATCTGGATAGCGAGCCTCGGCTCACTCAAGAAATTTCTGGTGGCGATCTTCATTAAGGGTCCTGCAGCCAAAGCCCAGCACGGCGGAGGCGATTTCATTACCCGTGCGATTCATGTGGGAAATCTGGCAGCACGGCCTATGAGCCTGGCCATCTTGCAGCACTTATCTCTGTATGGCTCATCGCTACGCTCCGAGCGTTCACGCTCCGAGCAAAACATCGAAGGCCCGACGTGGGAGATGCCTGCCGTAGCCGCCTTCGGCATCATCTCGATCGCTCTCGGGAGTGCTTTTCACATTCCGTCATTGGGGACAGGTGCACAATTCCTGGCCCGTGAACACGATCTTCCTTACCCTCGTTGCCCTCATCGTCCTTCTCATCATCGGCACTTGGCAACTCGTCAAGGGGTAGTCAGAGCGAGCGCCGTGCGCAGATCTATCTCATGGCCGCGGTCTCTTTCAACATCGCCTTCATGCTGTCGCTCTCGTATCCGATGTTTGCCGCGATGCTGTTGCCGGGCTTCGGCCTCGTCATTGCCGGGTCGCTCGCAGGTAGCCGCCGCCTCGGACGACTCGCCGTTTATGCGTAGTGATGCTCGTCTGCGTTGACGTTGTGCGAATGAAGCTCGAGCTCCCTTCGGATTCGGCTTCTTTCCTGACGGCGCCGTCTCGACCGCAACCGTCCACTCCGATCAGCCAAAGCTGAGTGGCATTCTGCTTCCTGCTGAAACAGTCAGGCTCGTCGACGGCGTCGTACATATTGTCGAGTCGAATACCACGCCGTCAGACACTATCTTTGCGTTTCCGGAGATGGGACTTTTTTATCCCCTGACCGACCGCAAGTGGCCTACCGAGACCCCTTCTCATAATGTGGATGTCGTCAACGATGCGATGGCCGAGGAAGAAGCTGCGCGACTCCTCGCAAATCCACCCAAGGTCATCATCTACCTTCCCAAGACCGAAGAACAGTCTCGCGACGAGGAGGCCACCTGGCGCGACGGACATCGCATGGGCCAGAGAGACATCGCCGACGCTGTCGAGGCTCTCGCCAAAAACTATCGGCTCGCAGCGGTCTATCCCACTCTGCCAAACAATCAAGACGTCTATGTCTATGTGCGACCTGACGAGCCCCTCGGTGGCAGCAAGTAGACACGTTATTGTGACGCCAGAAAGACGTGCGGCCCGGCAAAATCGCCGGGCCGTCGCGCTTCACGTTAATTCCAAGTGAGACAGGTTGAATCAAACGCTGGCCGGAGAATGTTTCACTTCAAACTCCAGCCCTTTCTTACCCGCCTTCACCACAACATGGTCACCGTGCAGTACGCTGCCGTCGAGTATCTTCACCGCCAAGGGGTCCTGCACCAGCCGCTGGATCGCCCGCTTCAACGGCCGCGCTCCATACGCCCGATCGTACCCAGCTTTGAAGATCGCCTTCCGCGCGCCGTCCGTCATCTCCAGCGTGATCTTACGATCCGCCAGCAGCTTCTGCAGATCCTTCAACCGCAGATCGACGATATGCGTCAACTGCTCATCGCCCAGCGGACGGAACACCACGATGTCGTCCACGCGATTCAGGAACTCCGGCTTGAAGTGCTTCCGCAACTCATCCATCACGCGACCCTTCGCCTCTTCGAAACCCGTCTTCGCCTGAGGCCCACGCCGTCGACAACTGCGCCGCACCGACATTCGAAGTCATAATCAACACGGTGTTCTTGAAGTCCACCGTCCTGCCTTTTGAATCCGTAAGCCTTCCATCATCGAGCACCTGCAGCAGAACGTTGAACACATCGGGATGCGCCTTCTCGATCTCATCGAACAGCACGACAGAGTAGGGACGCCGCCTTACGGCCTCCGTCAACTGTCCGCCCTCGTCGTACCCGACATATCCCGGAGGCGCGCCAATCAAACGCGCCACCGCATGCTTCTCCATGTACTCGCTCATGTCGATCCGCACCATCGCGGCCTCGTCATCGAACAGAAACTCCGCCAGTGCCCTTGCCGTCTCCGTCTTGCCGACGCCCGTTGGCCCAAGAAAGATAAACGAGCCAATCGGCCGCTTCGGATCGCTCAAGCCGGCACGCGAACGCCGAATCGCATTCGCTACCGCATTCAGCGCCTCATCCTGCCCAACGACCCGCTCACGCAGACGATCCTCCATCTGCACCAGCTTCTGCATCTCGCCTTCGAGCATCTTCGAGACAGGAATCCCCGTCCACTTCGACACGATCGCCGCAACATCCTCTTCGTCGACCTCTTCCTTCAGCATCCGCGACGGCTTCTTGGCAACACCCGTTGCCGCCTCAGCCGCATCCTCGCGAACCGCCGCATCCTGCTCCGCCGTCAGCTCACGCAGTTCTGCCTCAAGCTTCGGAATCTCGCCATACTGCAGCTCCGCCGCGCGCTGCAGATTACCCTTGCGCGTCTCCTCCTGCATCTGAAATCGCAGCGACTCCAACTGCTCCTTCAACTCCGCAATCTTGCCGATAGCCCCGCGCTCCTTCTGCCATCGCGCGCGCAGAGCGGCTGCCTGCTCCTTCACCTCGGCAAGCTCGCGCTCCACAATCTCTCGCCGCTCCTTGGACGCCGCATCTTTCTCCCGCTTCAATGCAGCGCGCTCAATCTCCAGAGAGGTCGCCCTGCGCTCCAGGTCATCAATCTCCACCGGCACCGAGCCGATCTGAATCGCCAGCGCTGCCGCCGCTTCATCGACCAGATCGATCGCCTTATCCGGCAGGAATCGATCCGAGATATAACGGTGCGACAGCGTCGCCGCAGCCACAATCGCCGAATCCTTGATCCGAACCTTGTGGTGCGCCTCGTACTTCTCCTTCAACCCACGCAAAATCGCAACCGTGTCCTCGACGTTCGGCTCGCCGACAAACACAATCTGAAACCGCCGCTCCAGCGCCGCATCCTTCTCGATGTACTTCCGGTACTCATTCAGCGTCGTTGCGCCAATCGCGCGCAGTCCGCCGCGAGCCAGCGCCGGCTTCAGCATGTTGCTCGCATCCATCGCGCCCTCAGCCGCACCCGCGCCGACCAGAGTATGTAACTCATCGATGAACAAAATAATCTCGCCGTTCGAGTCTTCGATCTCCTTCAACACCGCCTTCAGCCGCTCTTCAAACTCGCCACGAAACTTCGCCCCGGCCACCATGGACGCCAGGTCCAGCGCGCACACGCGCTTGTCCTTCAGAATCTCCGGAACATCTCCCTGGACAATCCTTCGCGCCAGGCCCTCAACAATCGCGGTCTTTCCCACGCCCGGCTCACCGATCAGCACGGGATTGTTCTTCGTTCTGCGCGCCAGCACCTGCACGACGCGCCGAATCTCCTCGTCGCGCCCAATCACCGGATCCAGCTTTCCCTTACGCGCCAGGTCCGTCAGGTCCTTCGCATACTTCTCCAGCGCTTGAAACTTGCCCTCGGGAGTCTGGTCCGTCACGCGCTGCGATCCGCGCACCGCACTCAGCGCCTTCAGGATCGCCTCGTGTGTCCCACCGAAGGCTGCCAGCGCCAGCTGCACCGGATCGTTCTTCGCCTTCGACAGCGCCAGCAACAGATGCTCCGTCGAGACGTAGTCATCCTTGAAGCTCTCCGCTTCCTTGAACCCCTGCTCCAGAACCTTCTGCAGCGCCGCACTCATCTGCGGCTGCCCGCCACCCTGTACCTTCGGCAGCTTCGCAATCGCCGCATTCACCCCGGAGAGCAACTGCTCTACCGGCACTCCCACCTTATCCAGCACCGGGATCACCACTCCCTCGCGGTCCTCCAGCAGCGCCGCCATCAAATGCAGCGGCAGCACCTCTGGATTGCCGTTGTCCGCAGCGTGCCCACTGGCCGCCTGCACCGCCTCCTGAGACTTCACCGTCAACCGATCCCACTTGATCGCCATAACTACCTCTCCTCACTAATTTTCAGCGTTTCATCTGATTAGACGCTCAACGATTGAATAAGATGCGAGAAATCTGATAGTAAGTCACTCATATTTTGGCTGCGGACCCGAACATCTCGATCAATCTACGGGCATCGTTCTCGCCGCAGAACCCACCGCAAGACCACTTCACCAGCTCCAGCCCAAACCCGCATTTCACGATGCTCTCAAATACGAAACTTCGTCTGCACTCGCTTTCGCCATCAACCCTGACGCGAAAGTCGTATCTTCTTTCCTCACGCTAACTGTTACTCTTGCCTCACTTGCACCATTTGGGAGCTCTCCTTGTCCCGGTCCTCCGCCTTCTGCCTTCCCGCCGCTCTTCTCTTCTCCGCCCTCCTGAGCGGCTGCGGAGCTAACCAGACGCAACCACTGACGACGGCCACCACCCCGACCACCCACTGCGCCCACAGGTCCCGCCACAACCCCCGGTTCGCCGATTCTCGGCAACGTCCACGGCGGCCAGCAACCCGTCGTCGGAGCCCACATCTACCTCTTCGCCGCCAACCCCGGCGGCTACGGCGAACCCAGCGCCTCTATGCTGAACCCACTCCAGCCCGGCGTCGCCAACGACACCACCGGCAACTACATCCTCACCGACGCCAGCGGCGGCTTCAGCATCTCCGGCGACTACACCTGCACCACCGGCCAGCAGGTCTACATCCTCGCCAACGGCGGAAACCCCGGCCTTCCCGCAGGCCAAACCAATCCCGCCCTCGCCCTCATGGCCGCCATCGGCGCCTGCCCCGATGGCCAGAGCAACTTCGCCAGCACCGTCCCCTACATCTACATCAACGAAGTCTCCACCATCGCCGCCGTCTACGCACTCTCGGGCTTCATGTCCAGCGCCACGCAGGTCAGCTCCGCCGGAACTCCCGGTGGTCTCCAGGGAATCGCCAACGCCTTTCTCACCATCAACAACCTCTCCGATCTCGGCTCTGGGACCGCCCTGACCCAGAACCTCGCAGGCAACGGCGTCGTCCCCCAGGCCGAGATCAACAGCCTCGCCAACCTCCTCGTCACCTGCGTCAACTCCGACGGAACCGCCGGCTGCGCCCCGCTCTTCACCAACGCCACCGGCCCCAACGGCACCGCTCCAACCGACACCATCACCGCCGCCCTCAACATCGCAAAGAATCCCGGCGCCAACGTCGCCGCCCTCTACGCCGCCAGCCTCACCACCGCACCCTTCCAGCCCGCCCTCACCGCCGCTCCCAACGACTGGTCCCTCGCCGTTACCTTCTACGCCGACAACATGGCCGGCCCCTACTTCCCCGCCATCGACTCCGTCGGCAACCTCTGGGTTCCCGGTTACGCCAGCAACTCGCTTCAGGAGTTCGACCCAACCGGCATCCCCATCAACAACACTCCCACCGGCGGCCTCAATCAGCCCTATGCCATCGCCATCGACAACAAGGACAACGTCTGGGTCACCAACTTCGGTCCCGTCGGCGCGTCCACGATCTCTGAATTCTCCCCCGCGGCAACCGCAGTCGTCAGCACCCCCTACACCTGCTCCACCAACTGCTTCTTCCCCGCCTTCGACGCCGCAAACAGACTCTGGATCTCCGGCTCCAACACCGCCGCCGTCTTTCAAACCAACGGCGCGCTCGTAAAGAAATTCGCCACCAGCGCCTTCGACTCCGGCATCGCCATCGACAGCACCGGTACCGCGTGGACCATCGGCCAGCCGCGCAGCCTCTACCGCCTCAGCCTCGCCGCCAACCTCAACGCCGTATCCGAGTCCGTCACCTCTGCCTCCGCAAACAACGAGCTCACCTCGCTCGCCATCGACTCCGCCGACAACGTCTGGTACGCAAGCAACAAGAACAACGCCATCGGCAAATCCGACAAGACCGGCAATCTTCTCTCTCCCTCCGGCGGCTACACCGGCGGCGGCCTAAGCGGCCCCGCGCAGATCGCCATCGACGGCAGCAACCGCGTCTGGGTCGCCAATCGCGACGGCAACTCCCTCTCCGCCTTCGCAAACTCAGGCGCGGCGATCTCTCCCTCCACCGGCTACCAGGCCTCCGGAATCAGCAACCCCCGCGGCCTCGCCATCGACGCCTCCGGCAACGTCTGGCTCACCAACTTCACCTACAACTCCATCACCGAGTTCATCGGCATCGCCACCCCATCCGCCACACCGATCTCCCCCACCAGCCACGGCCAACGCCCCTAGCCGATTCTTAAGCAAAAAAGGGGAGGCAGTTTCGCCTCCCCACGCACATGCGTTGCAATCTCAGTTTACTGAGCAGCCTGTGTCGTCTGCCCCTCAACCTGCTTGGCGTTGCTGCCAACCTGCACCTTGATCTGCTTCGGCTGAGCTTCAGCCTTCTTCGCCAGCGAGATCGTCAGCACACCAGCGTCCGTAGTTGCGGTGACGCTTTCGGCATCCACCGTCTGCGGCAGAGTGAAACTCCGCACAAAGCTGCCGAACCTGCGCTCGATCCGGTGGAAGTTCTCCGCCTTCTCTGTCGACTCAAACTTCCGCTCACCCTTGATCACCAGCGTCTGGTTCTCGAGCTTGATATCCATATCCTCCGGCTTCACGCCAGGAATCTCCAGCTTCAACACCAGCTTCTCTGCATCCTCATACACATCTACTGCCGGCACAAAGCTGGCACTTGGCGCGTCGACCCCGGCGAAGTCATTGAAGATCGAATTCAACCGCTTCTGCAATCCGGCCACGTCCTCGAAAGGAGTCCGCAACGGTACAAACCGAGTCATCGTTGTCATAAAACCCTCCTAAAACCTCTAAATTTGAATATTCCAGAGCGGCCTACAACCGCTCTGTACTTATTAAGACGCATCGATAGCTCAAAAGGTTGCATATAATCTGATAGAAATACACTCATATTTCTAAAATCTTAGGGACTAAAGACAAACAACTGTAAATAAGTGACTTCAGATAACAATTGCGCTATCTTTGCTTTGGAGGGGAACTCGACACGAACAACGATCGGACAGACCTTCTCGGGCTGCGAATCAGCGCAGGTCTTCTCGCTGCCTTGGGATGCTTCTTCGCCCTATATGTCTTATTGTTTACTCTTCTACTTGGTGTCTCTGTAGCTCGTCGTTGGCAGGGCCACCTTCCCGCACCGGACAAATCAAGCTGGTTTCTCACGCTGGCTATCGTAGCCGCGGTTGCTACTGCACTGACATTTCTTTGCTTCCGTGCTGCGAAAGCCCTGTACTCTGCCCAACGTTGGGCAGCGTACGTCGCCACGGGGTTCGGCGTATTGCTCTTGTTGTTCAGCGGAGATGTAATCTACGACTGGTTTCATCCGGCCCGGCAGAGTCCTGATGAGGATTTCGGGATTCTCATCGTACCCTTTTTCATCGCCGTCGGCTTGTGGTGGTGCATCTACCTAAATCTGCCTCGCGAGAGAATCCATTTGAAGAACTTTCGCTAGACCGAAAGCTGGCTCGTAGTGTCGCTGGATCTACGGAATGGAGCCTACTTCCCGTTCTCCGTCCCGCGGATAAACGCCGCCACATCTGCGTGGAACTGCTTCAGCACCTGCTCATTCACGTAAACCATGTGCCCGCTCTCGTAGTAGTGGTAGCTGATATTCGCCTGCAGCTTCTGCGGAATCTGCAGATGATGCATCTCGTACATCCCCTCAAAGAACGGCGTCGCCAGGTCGTAGTATCCACCCGCAAGCATCACCTTCATCTTCGGGTTCGACTTCATCGTGAACGCCAGATCCGGCATCACATTGGTTCCGCTGGTCTGCTCCGTCGCCACCGGCGCCCCGGGAGCCTGGTGCCGCGAATCCCAGGTGAACTCGCCATCCGCATACGCCCCCGGCTTGTACGTCTGATCGGCCCCATACTTCAACTCGGTCCGCATGTATTGGTTCAGCGCCGACGTATACGCCGACGAGATCGCATTGCTCTGGGGGTCATACTCCGCCTCTTCACTTGTCGGATTCAGATCCGGCCCCTTGTACCGGGTATCCAGACGTCCCGTCGTCGTCTCCTCATCCAGCTGCAGATTCTTGCTGAACGCCCCGCCGCTCACCCGCAGGTTCGACTTCATCAGAAATGCCACCGGCAGCCCCGTATATCCATGAAGCTTCTCCGCGACCGCCTGCTTCCGCGCCTCCGGAAGCTCGCTGCCCAGCAGCAGCGCACTCATATACTCGCCGATCGCATACTGCTCCACCTCCGCCAGAAACGGCTCCAGCGCCGCAGGCTGCGTGGGCAGTTTGTGATGGTAGAACGCGCTCGCCGCGAACGTCGGCAGCGCCAGCGCATACGCCTGATCCACACCCGGATTCCACTTCGGCCCATCCGCGCTGTTATCAAAACTCAGAATCTGCGACAGCAGAATGATCCCGTTCAGATCCACATTCTCAAGCGCAGCCGAGAGCACCGCCGTGCGCGGCGTTCCATAGCTCTCGCCTAACAGATACTTCGGCGAGTTCCACCTGTCATGCTTGGTCAAAAATCTTCCGGATGAACCGCTCAAACGCATGCGCATCCGGGTCCACGCCCCAGAACTCCTTCTCCTTGTCCTTGCCCATGATCCGGCTGAACCCCGTCCCCGGCGCATCGATGAAAACCACATCGCTCACATCCAGCAGGCTGTAGTCGTTATTGACGATCTTGTACGGCGCGCCCTCATCATGCTGCGCATCCGTCGTCACCACGCGCTTCGGCCCGAACGACCCCATATGCAGCCACATCGTCGAGCTGCCCGGTCCGCCGTTGTACATAAACGTAATCGGCCGCCCCGGTCCCGCGTCCTTCTTGAAGTACGCAACATAAAACATCCGCGCCGTCGCCGGTGCCTCATCCGGCTTCTCCGGATCGGGAGCCTTCTCTCCCGTCCCCGGCAGCATCTTCCCATCCACCCCAATCATGGCGTCCTGCGCATCGCTCGACCCCACCGTCAGCGTACCCGCCACCGCCTTATAAGCGATCACCTGCCCGCCCACCGTCACCGAACCCTGACGTCGTCGAATCCGGCGGCAGCTCCGCCTCCGCCGCAACCTTAGCGGCCTTTTCATCCTTATCTTTTTTCTCGTCCTTCTTATCCTGCGCCACCCCCAAAGTCGCCGAAGCCATCAACGCACCAGCGAACACTCCAACCCAAACGCGCTTCATCACCATCCAGTACGCTCCATATCAAGATAATCAGAAGTATAGCCGTCGAAATCAAAGCAGGTACCCATCTCCCGACTCTCGGATGTGGGCCATGAAGGCATGTTTCAGGAAGGCGCCGCGAAGCACGAGATGGTACCTGGAACAGATCCCAACCTGCTCGCAACCACGGCAGCCTGGGCCATCTTCGGCGCCGCGCGTCGGTGGTACCAGACTCCCGACCGCATTCCCGCTGAGGAAATGGCTGCCAGGATTGAAGCAGTGGTGAAACCGATCTTCCTTACCGCTTCCATGTACGTTCGAGCGTGTATCTGACCATGTGCGCTACCAAGCCGCTTACTTTTCGCAATCTGGTTTCTCAGCCGGATCTACCTTTTTAGGAGGAATGATCTTGCCCGTGGTTTCTTCTTTCCCAACTTTGAATCAGCGTGTTTCTTCGGCGGCATCTTGAGCAAGTTGCCTACGATCCGTTTGAACTCGTCTTCATCTACTGGCATAGATTCCTTTTACCTATACAGGTAATTTTATTCGCTATTTGGCCCGTTTATCTTCGCATCCTTGCGAATTGCCTCTTGAATTGGCCGCCACATACTTTCCCACTCTGCGCGGTCTCGTACAAACCCTTCCTTCATTGCTTTCATAGCCCCCACAAACGTGTCCAACCTCGAATTGAAATCTTCCACAGATGACGATGGGTCGGCACAATCTAACATCACATTCCCACTAAGCCATTGAAACTCAGAGAAAAACCTTTCCCAATTAGGAACATCCCAATCAGCAATCTGTATACCGCCTTTATCATCAATAGCTGCGATTTGGCTCTTTCCTCCAATGCTGCTTAGTTGTAACTTGGCGAGATGAATTAGATAGGCAGCTAGAACTTTTCCTTCCGAGAGTGACAGGATGGGACTGTCCCAGCTTGTCTTTCGATAGAGGGAATGTGCGAAGAAATTGGTAACCATGCCCGAACCAATTACCTCAAAGTTTTCCACCCGTTTCACCAAGGAGCCTGAAGTTGAAAACAAACCACCGTATCCTTCGGAAGCTGTGAACGCTATTAGAAGCTGAAACTGAACATCCTCAGGATTCCGTGTTGGATAAAAGGCCAAATCTTTTTCGTGAATTTCTCGAAGTACTTCTTCAACGTTCCTAAGAGTTTCGTAGTCATTTAGCTGACTCATACTTACGCGATTCAGAATCTTCTGTGTGGCCGTGTCAATTGCAGGACCAAATCCAGCCCCCGCAATCATGATTCTCGTTTTACCCATCATGGTCTTGGGTATGACCAACTTCTTTACGGGCCACTTGTAATCACCCGCCGATTCCTGGCTATCGGCGCAAAGGACTATACCGTCTCTGCATACAAAGCCTGCCGCTATGGTCATGAATTTCCTCTTGGGTAGCCACTTAGGTTTCGGCTTCAAGATTCTGGGCGCGACCAAATACGGCTTGGAAGAAATCATATAGTTGGGTCGCGACAAATCACACGGTTTATTTTTCTGCAATAGTGACCTTCCAAAAACGGTGTAAGATTGGGCCTTCACTTCTAAAACTAAAACTGGATTCCTAGCAGAGAAAAACATCCATGTCCGATGCAAAGGCACGCCGCAATCCCAGCACCCCAGTAAAGACACCTAATAAAAGCCGAGGATGGGCTAGGTTCGTCAGCAATGTGAAACGCGAGATGCATGAGCGTCACGCCAAGCAACAGGAAGAAACCCCCGTAGATAGGGCGGCTAGGCGCACAGCTAATGCCACAGTTTGGTTGGCTATTTTCACCGTTGTGTTGGCGGCTACCAGTTTGGGAACCGTCTGGATTCTAAAAAACCAACTGCGAGAAATGCACGAAGGGGGAATTGATACTCACGCTTTGGCAGACGCTACCGAAAAGATGAAAGGTTCGGCTGAAAAGAGTGCCCAAGCTTCTAGGGACTTCGCTGATACTGCCGGGGACATCAAAGACAGTATTGATACCGCTGTAAATAAACTTGATGCTCAAGCTAAAGGCATTGAACAATCGCGAAAATCTTCCCTGAGTGCTTCTACCAAAACTCTTAACGCTTCGATTGATTCCTCCAAATTGGATGAGCGAGCTTGGGTGGGAAATTGTTTCTTCGGTATGGAGCGCTTTGAAAAAGATAAGCCGATTCGTGTTTCTATTAAATTCTGCAACAGTGGAAAGACTCCCGCCTATAGGGTGGAGGACAGCATCATGTGGAAGGTGGTTCCAACGCTCATTGATGGGCCAACGGAGCAAGAATTGGGCCGACTCATTTCCAGCCCCGCCAATGCCATAGCTCCTCAAGGGTCGTTCATCATGCGAGGGGGTTCTAATGACTCTCTTCCCATGACCACAATCGAAGCGTCTGGGCAAAAAACACTCGACCAGTTTTTTGATGTTCTGGATGCCGGAACTCAATTTCTCTACTACTTCGGAAACGTAAGATACACTGACGCTTTTGGAAGGCCCCATACGACGCAGTTCTGCGTTTTTCTGGCCAATGCCAAGACAAAAGAAATGAATTACTGTCGAAATTACAACGAGTTGGATTAGAGTAGGTACTCCACAAAGCCTCACTCAGAGCCTCCCAACTGGGACGCAATCTGATAATTCTTTCTGTGTGAACTGGATAGTTGTCTTTGTGGTTGCCCTCGTTTTTCTTTTGCTGTTTTCTGCCCAAAAATCGCATGTCAAGCCCCAAAACTACCTAAATCTCACAAACGAAACAAGATCGAGTTGGCGTATTAGTTTCACCCAATTCGCTATACTGAATATATAGATCAAAAACAAGCAAGCCCCGGCCACCCTCCGGGGCTAACTCGTTTGTTTGGACGAATTTGGCCGTAACCCCTTTGTTATGACGTTTTTGCAGAGACTAATGTCTCGCAAAATGCTGAAAATAAAAGGAATTACGCGCGGACAAGGGGAGGGGGGAGGGGGGTCACCCCACGCGGCAAATCAGGCACTTCAAATAGCTCGTCTCCGGTAGCGTCAAGCACCGCCGGATGGTCCGGCGCCGCTCCACGAACCTCCAGCACCTGCACTCGCCGCCCGGCATCGGAGGCCGCTGCCGCAACCACCTCGGTGAACTCCGCCAGCCCCACATGGTGCGAACAAGAGCAGGTCACCAGCGTCCCACCCGGTGCGAGCATCTTCATCGCGCGAAGGTTTAGCTCCTTGTAGCCACGCATCGCACCCTCGGCCGCGCGCTTCGACTTCGCAAACGCCGGCGGGTCGAGCACGATCGTGTCATACCGCTCGCCATTCGCCTCATACTCGCGCAGCAGCTCGAATGCATCCGCCTCGATCCAATCCACCTGCGCCCTCAGCTCCGGGTTCAACTCCCGATTGCGATCCGCCACCTCCAAGCGCACCGCGACTCGCATCGACCCCCGTCACCCGGTCGCATCGCTCCGCCAGATGAATCGCAAATCCGCCCTGGTACGTGCAAACATCCAGTGCCGAACCACGCGCATACCGCGCCGCAGCCGCATAGTTCAATCGCTGATCAAGAAACGCACCCGGTCTTCTGACCCGAACTCGCGTCGTAGTGAAACCGCAGCCCATTGATCGTGAACACGCTGGTAAGCTGCGCCGAATCGCCCCGCGAATACAACGGCTCGGGCGAAGGTGCAGCCAACTGCTCCAGCTCGCGAATCTTCGGATCAGGCCGCTCAATAATCGTCGCTGGATTCAGCCGCTCCCGAATCACCTCAGTCAGCACCGCGCGCACATCATCCTGCGCCGTCCCCTGCGTCAGCAACTGCAGAATCACCAGGTCGTTATACCGATCCGCAACAATCCCCGGAAGATCATCCGCCTCCGAGAACACCAGCCGGCAAGCATCGTTCTCCATCGACTCTGGCGCAACCTCATCCCGCAACTCCAGCGCCGCGACAACCCGCTCCCGCACCTGCTCAAGATAAGCTGCCCGCGACAACGCAGCCTCAGCCGACACCATTCGTACAGCAATCTGCGATGCCGCACTATAGAGCCCGCTTCCCAGCGGAATCCCGCGGCTATCCATCACCGTAACCAGCGACCCGCCCGCAATCTCCGCCGCTCCCAACGCAGGCACCAGCGACTCCACATCCGACCGATACACCCAAAGATGCCCAGCCCGCAGCCGATCCGCCGCCCGCCGCGTCACTGCAGCTGCAGGCCCAAACGGCTCAGCCGCAACCACCCGCGGCCCACGCTCATCTGCTTTTCTGAACATGAATCAATGGTCGCACAACCACAGGGATCCAGTGGTTCTGCGACCACAACCGACGAAGACGACTAAGGCCGCTGGTCGAGCGCGTTATTCTGCACCGCAACCGACGCCGGCGTAACCACGGGAGCGGCAGCGCCGATGATCTGCGTGATCGTGCCCGATCCAACCACCGACGATCCGAGATTTGCGACCCACACATTTCCCGATCCGTCGATCGCCACACGAATCGGATTCGACAGCGCCGAGCTGCCATAACCACCGGCGCCCGACTGCGCCCGTCCCGTGCTGAGAAACTCCGAGACGCTGCTGCTGCCCGAGTTCGCCAGCCAGACGTTATCCAATCCATCGAGCGCAATATCGATCGGCGCATTCACTCCAGCCCCATAGAACGGGCTGCCAGTGACCGCCGTGCCATCGGCGGCCAATCTACTCAAACTGCTGCCCCCGTGATTTGCAACCCACGCGCCACCCGTCGAGTCGATCGCCAGCGCAAACGGCCCGTTCAACCCGCCGCTGGTATAAGGCGAGCCCGGAACAGCCACGCCAGTGCTGCTGAGCACCGAGACACTGTTGCCGCTGCTGTTGGCTACCCAAACATTTCCCGATGTATCCAGAGCGAGCGCCGACGGCCCGCTGGGACCGCCAGTGCTGTATCCCGTCGACGGCGACAGAGCCGCTCCATTCGCGCTGAGCTTGCTCACCGTCGGTCCATTGTTGACCACCCACACGTTGCCCGAACCGTCGAAGGCCAATGCCTCAGGTCCCTGAATACCTGCTCCCGTGAATGGATTCGACGAGGCATGACTCCCGAGCTTGTAAGCTCCAGAACATTTGAACTCGCATTATTCGTCAGCCACGGATCGTCGTACGGATCGAGTGCAAGATGGGCCAGGGTTACCCCGGCCTGCGGAAACGTCGCCGTGATGCCGCTCGTATTCAGGATGCTGACGCTGCTCGCAGCCGCGCCGCCCGGAACGCTGAGCACCCAGGCATTTCCCTGGGAGTCGATCGCCAGGTCGCTGGGTGTCTTGAATGCGGTCGAAACGTAGTTGATAGCGAGGGTCCAGTCGTTCGGAGTGGAAGCGAGCGTCGGCTGATAGGCTCCGCTCGACGGAAGGCAGCTGAAGATTGCGCTGGCATTATGGCCCGGATTACGAGCGATGTTCAGAGCTGCCGCGGCCGTATCGCCGGGCGCAACTCCTCCGGCAGGCGTCGCCGCCGAAAAGAGCCGTCCGCAGCCCGAGGTTCCCGTTGTGCTGCCATTGGAGTTGACGCACGAAGAAAGAATGTCGGCGAGCGTATTGATCTCCGCCGTCGGGATCGTCGCGATCGCAGGCGCTGTCCCTGGTGCCGCGCCGGTACTAATGTCGACAAGGTTCTGAGCCTCGGCAAAGGCGTTGAGCAGACCCTGTGCGTTGCCATGGCTCGTGCCAATGTGCGCATAGTCCACCATAAAGGGCGCAAGCGCCCACACCGCAGCGACCGTAGTGCGCTCTCCGAGAACAAAAAAGCTTGTGGGAGTGATATTTCCACATTCCCCCAGAAGACCCATCAGAGCGATCGCGCTGTTATTTGTTCCCGCAGCCAGCCCGGGATTGCCGCCCGTCACAACGAGGTAAACAGGCGAGGATGCAGAAGGGCAGGAAAACGCATTGGCTAGAGAGAAGTAGCCGTTGCCGTCAGTGATGACGGATTTGGTCAAAAGGGGAGTAGACGCAGAACCATATCCGTTTGTGCCGGGAGTGTAGAGCTGGATACTTCGCGTTGCTGATAGGCTGAATTCCACCGAAGATTCGGCCACCAAAAGCTGGGACAGAAGCTGCCGCTGGCGCGGCCGACGGCGAAACGCTGCAACCGGTCATGCCGGCAGCGAACGCAAATGCAATCAAAACCGCGCCAGACCAGTGATGGCGAATGCTCATGATGTCGCTCTCCTAGAGATCCGCTATTAGGTGTAAAACACCAAAATGGGCAAGTCTATGACACAAAAGGCGCAGGCCTCGAATGAGCAAGTGAAAATGGCATGCCAAATGCTTGCCGATCCCGCGCAAGACGACTCTAGAATCAAAGACGCGGCCTGAAATCAAAGACGCAGCGGGCAAAGCCCCACAGGAATTCAATGGTGAGTGTGCGTGCAGAAGGTTGATGTCGTCATCCTTGGAGCTGGCGCGGCGGGCTTGATGTGCGCAATCGAGGCCGGACGTCGTGGAAGGCGCGTCGTCCTGCTCGACCACGCCGAACGCATCGGCAAAAAGATTCTGATCTCCGGAGGCGGCCGCTGCAACTTTACCAACATCCACTGCCGCCCTGAAAACTTTCTCTCCGAAAACCCTCACTTCGCGAAGTCGGCGCTGGCTCGCTTCACATCCGCGGACATCATCGCCATGGTCGAGAGACATGGAATCCGTTATCACGAGAAAACTCTCGGGCAACTCTTCTGCGACCGTTCCGCGCTCGACATCGTAACCATGCTGGAGCGCGAGTGCGCCGACGCTGGAGTCCGCGTCATTCCAGGCACGCGAATCCTCTCAGTCGTGCGCGATGGAAACTTTCAAGTGCAGACGCCAGAGTACTGCTACGAAGCTGAAGCGGTCGTCGTCGCCACAGGCGGTCTATCGATCCCAAAGATGGGCGCTACAGCATTCGGCTACAACCTCGCGGAACAGTTCGGCCTGCGCATCGTTGAGTGCGGCCCGGATTGGTGCCGCTGGTCTTCAGTCCCGAAGACCGCGAGCAATGGTGCGATCTGGCAGGAATCTCCGCCGAGGTCGTCGCGCAGGCACAACGGAAAGAAGGACGCGGCAGCTTTCGCGAAAAGATGCTGGTCACGCATCGCGGATTGAGCGGTCCCGCAATCCTGCAGGCATCGTCCTATTGGCAACCCGGCGAGCCTATCGCGATTGACCTTGCGCCAGACATGGACGTGATGGCTCCCCTCTTGAAACGCAACGCGCGGCGCGATCCTGCAGCAGCAGTACTCGCGGTGCGTGCCGTACTACCAATTCGAATGGCCGAGCGGTGGGTCGCGATCAATAAACCAAAGGATTGGACCAACGCCTCTCTCACCGCCATGGAAAATCAACTTCACTCGTGGCACATAACGCCGGCCGGCACCGAGGGCTACGCAAAAGCCGAAGTGACGGCGGGCGGTGTAGACACCGCCGAGCTCGACGCAAAGACGATGCAGAGCCGCAAGGTCCCCGGACTCTATTTCATCGGCGAGGTGGTCGACGTCACCGGATGGCTCGGCGGATACAACTTCCAGTGGGCCTGGGCCTCAGGCGCCAGCGCGGGGCGCGCCGTCTAACTCTTGCTTGCCGACATTGAACTCTGAACTCTTTACTGAACGATCAGCGTAAGGTTCACAGTCCGCGTGAGACCGCTGCTCGTTGCCGAAGCGACAATCGTATACGTCCCGGCGGGCGTCACAGGATTCGGAGGAGGGTTCGGGTTGCCCCCGGTCTCCAGAGGAATCGTCGCGCCCCGCCCCGCAACCAGTCGCCGCGGCGAGACAACAGAGCACAATGAAGCAACCGAGACTCGATCGTCGAGCCTTGCCGAGCGTCAGCAGACCAAGCGGAAACAACGCAGCTAACCAAAACACGGCTCGGTCCGATTCACATGCGGACGCGATGAGAGCGCCGTCGCCGTGACACCAGTCAGCACAGTCACTGAAACCGTCGTATCGCTTCCCAGCGCGGCACTGGCAGGAGTGACGTTGCAGGTGGAATTCGCCGGTGCGCCCGTGCAGGTGAAGGTCGCCGTGCCGCCCACGTTCGCGGCAGAACTAAGCAGCAAAGGGTAGACAGCGTTCTGGCCGTTCGCAATCGTCAGGCTCGTGCTTCCGTTCGGATTCAGCGTAAAGTCAACGCCGTTGCCGGTCAGCGATAGAGTCTGCGGAGAGCTGGCCGCATTGTCCGTGACAGTGAGCGTACCGGTACGAGGCCCTCCAACTGTTGGTGTAAACACAATCTGCATCGTGCACGCTGCACCGGCAGCGACACTGCTGCCGCAGGTATTGCTGCCGGGCACAATAGCGAAATCACCTGTGATCCCAATGCTTTGCACAAGAAGCGCAACGCCGCCATTATTGGTCAGCGTCACCGTCTGCGCGGCCGCAGTAACGCCAACTCCAGTAGCAGGAAAGGTGATGGTGGACACCGGGGACAGAGAGACGCCCGGCGGCGCAACGCCCGTTCCGTTCAGCGAGAAACGTCTGGCTCCGGTACTGATCCGAGACACTCAGCACGCCAGTGATCGTCCCCACGCTCTGTCGGCTGGAACGCCACATTGATCGAGCAGCTGGAGTGCGCATTGAGCGAGTTGCCGCAGGCATTGACCACAGTGAAATCGCCGCTCGTGATCTGCGCTGCGATCAGCGTCAACGGCACATCACCGGAGTTTGTCAGCATAATCTGCTGCGGCGCGCTTGCCGTCCTGAGTTGTTGCGGCGCAAACGTAAGCGCAAGCGGCGATAGGGCATCCGTGGCAGGCAAGTTCCCGATTCCACTGAGCGATGCCGTCTGGGTACCTGCGCCGTCTGTGACGTGAAGGTCCCGCTGCGGCTCCCCGATGCAGTTGGCGTGAAGGTGATCGAGACCGTGCAACCGGTGCCGGGAGCAAGGGCTCGCTCCGCAGGTATTGGCGGCAGATCTGAAAGTCAGAACCAGCAACAGTGGTCGATCTGCAACCCAACAGGACTGCTACTCGTATTTGAAATCGTAATGTTCTGCGCCGCGCTGGTTGCGTTGACGTCGTCGAAGGAAACGTGAGAGTGACGGGGAGTCAGACGATGGCCGCGGCAGTGCCACCAGACGCCGGAGAGCGTTGCCGTCGCCTGTCCGCCAGGGACATTTCCATAGACAGTAAGTACGCCCGAGCGGGTTCCTGTCGCTGAAGGTAAAAAGCGAACCTGAATCGTGCAGCTCAAGTTCACGGCAACCGGAGCGCCGGTGCAATTATCAGTCTCATTGAAGTCTCCCGTGGTCGAGATCAAGCTGACCGTCAGCGGAGCAGTCCCTGTATTTGTGACCGTAACGGTCTGCGGCGCACTCTCCGTGCCCACCGGCTGTGTGACTGTAAGTAAGCGCATTGGGATTCAGACTGATCGAGGGCTGCGCTGCAGTAGCGGCCGTCAGCAGCGGAATCTGCCACAAGCCGCGCCCATAGGTCGCGGCGCGCAACTCGCCAGCTCGCCCGTCGCCGGTGGGCATCGCCGGCGCTGCGGCGAGTTCGACAACCGGCGCGTTCGGCAAGCTGGTTCCATAGATGCTCCAGCAGTTGGCAGTTGCACATGTCGTAACCTGTGTCGTGACATACACGCCCGTATCCATCGCGACATAGAGCGTGTTCGCATCGTTCGGATCGACAACAACGCTGTTCGCGGGAGCGTTCGGCAGGTTGCTGCTGACGTTGGTCCAGTGAGCGCCCGCATCGGTCGAACGATACAAGTGCGCCGCATTGATGCCATTACCCGCAAATCCCATCACCGTCGCGTAGACCGTCTTCGCCGGTAGCGTCATGAGGGTCCGCCGGTAACAGAGGAGAGGTCGAATCCTCCTGGGTTGAAGCTCGCGCCCTGACCATTTGTAACCGGAGATGTTGCAATATCGCTCCACGCCGTCGTGTTGCTTGCCGTGTTCGCCGTAGTCAAGCGAAAAGAGGTGCCCCCCAAAGCTGCCGCCTCCATCAAGCGATCCCGCCATCCCAGCATAGAGCACCTCCGAGCCGGCGTTCTGTGCGCTCGGCGGCGCTACTGGCCGGACCCACCGGCAGCAAGAGAACGAATGACCGGATTCGTGTTCGAGCAGGATGCACCCTGCGGCCCGGCGAGAAGCTCGCTGATCGCGTTCGAAGAGGACCAGGACGTCCCACTGGCCGCAGGTCCGCGCCATACCCGGCAGGTGCCGATCAGAACATCGGAAGAAAGAGCCGGATCCAGCAGCCACGGCGCGTCGATGAGGCGTCATCGTCACCGGCAACCTGCGCAGGCCCAATCGTAGGAGCGCCCGATAAAGTTCGCGGCAGTGCATGCTGCGCCACTGGTGCATTGCCGAATACTGACACCCGCACCGGTCGAGACATACCACAGCAGAGGATTGCTCTGGTCGATGGCCACCGTGCCACCCTCGCCCGTCGAGAGCTGCGGCCACGCCGAAGCAGCCGACGCCGTCCCAGTAGCGGCAACACCGTTCGCGCCCAGCCCCACCAGCAACGTACCAGCATCAGCAGGATGCTGCGCGAAGCTGACGACCTCGGCAAGCGACCCCAGGCCGCCATTCAGATTTTGAAAGTGTGTCGCATCATCAGGAGAGCAGGGAGTCCGCCTGCTGATTCACGCCATCCGTCGATCGCCACAGACCGCCATCGTTGCCAAGATAAACAGCGGCTGTCCCGATGTCGCCAACACGGCAATGGCATGCTGGGCGGGCGCAACCTGCGCGGGCGCAGCACATCCATTCACCGCATTGGTCGTGTTGCGAAGCAAACACCCTGCAGCCAGGGAACAGCGATAGAGATCGATCGTGCCCGCATACAGCAGCGTGTCTTGCGTCGAACCGCTCTGTACTGGCACCGCCGCGAGCGCAAAGATTGTAATCAGCTTGCGGAATCACAGTGCTGCCATTCCCGATCTCCAAAGGAGACGATGGCAGTTGGTTGCCGAAGGTGATCGTCGGATTCGTGCAGCTCGAACCGGAGAGTGCACAAGCGTCTTGCCAGAGACCCTGATCGAGATTGTTGCTGTCGACCGTCAGGGCAAAGGTATCGCCGGTCGCCGGCTGCACTGCCAGCGCCCCACGAAATATCGGACAGGCCGCGCTTCCTATCGTTCCCGGAGCCGTTGGACACGCGCTCGCAGTCAGCCCGGTTCCAGGCTGATGAGCCAGACGCGTCCAGCGTCACGCCATCTGCCGACTCGTAGTACCCGTGATAACGAATCGCGGCATAGAAGCGCTGCCGCACCGGATTCCAGACCACTGCTGTTGCTGCTCTGCCGCCAAGATCCCCACCGGAGGGTTGCGGGGTCTGCACGGTCTGGCTGCCGTCCATAATCGTCGACATGTGCCACGTCACACCAGCATCCGTCGAATAGTAAAGACCCATCACGCTGTTGGTTTCATCTGGAGCATTGACCAGAACTCCCTCCGCCGCCTGGGAGACCGCCGCAACCACTGTTCCCGCCGTCGTACTGCTCCACGCAAAGCCGGCAAAGCCAAGCCCGCTGAAGGAGTGATTGCCGTTCACTCCATCCTGAGAGTTCTGAATGAGCGTCCACGTCAGGCCGCCATCCGGAGACCGCAGCAACCCGCTCCCGTAATAGGAGTCAGACGCGTCATTCGGATCACCGGTGCCTGCAAGCACCACGCCGGACTGAACACTGATCGCCCCAATACTAAGCGATGGAATCGCCGAGGCGCCTGCATTCGCGCTGAAAACAGGCAGCGTGTCGGTAAGCGGCGTGAAGATCACATTCGCCGTTGGACCTGCCGCATTGATCGACTTCCATACGCCTCCGCCCGTCGTTCCCACATAGACCGTATTACCCGTCGCGTCCGCCGGATCAATCGCAATCGACGTAACGCGGCCCGTCACATTTCCATACGCAAGACTGGCCACCTGGTTCGGCCCGATCGGCTGCCACGGAGCGCTCAGGCCGGAAGACTGCGGCGTGGCAGCCTGCTGCGCAAGCATCGCATGCGTGTTGCTGGCGCGCTGCATCCATGGCTCGCGCAGCCGAAACATTCCCTGCGAGAGTACGACCACCAAGAAAGCGGCGTGCACGAACAGTATGCGAAGAGGCTACAGCAGGCGCAGCAGAATCGCTGACACTGCCAGGCACGGGAGTCGAAGGCGACTTGACCGTACGGCACAAGCGGCGTGACGATCGCAAGCCAAAGGCTCGTCAAGAAAAGGCAGCGGCAAACTCCAGGTCGGAGGGATGCTCGGAGAGCAGCGCGCGAGTTGAGAGGATGAGAGCAGGCCCATAGCGTGAAATCCGAAACATGCAAGTCAGCTAGCCTTGATGCTGCAAGCTGACATCGGACGAGTCAACGCCAGAGCGGGAGAAGAACGATGGATAGTTCCAGAACGGGATGAGAAAACTCTCATGCGCGTCGATGGAGATCGTTGATATTACTCTGCGGCCATCTCTCAGCGTGTTCACAGCGGACGATCATTACGCAATCGATCGCCGTGCGGACGTCCTAAATCTACCATCCGCTGAAGCCGCCCACAATCTCCCAAAGTTGTATAGAAAGCTACATCCTCTCGACGCATCGAACGACCAGCAGCGTCTCACAGAGATCGCTGGAATGACTCCTAAAAGAGAAGCGATCCCTGATGCGGCAGAAGCCCCATCTGCTCGATGTATCTCTTCGAGTTAAATTTCTTGCCCGTCGACGCGCCTGACATATAGCGAATCTTCCCGAAGATCGGGCGCTCGCCCCACGCCCGGTCGAACTTGCCCAGAATCGCCCACGCGATCCCCGCATATCCATTCGGATCGCGCCCATCGAGAAAATACTTGTCATTCAGATAGATCGCGTACTTCATCGCCGTCGCGACATCCGGCGTCCACTCCAGAATCTTCTTCGCCCAATACATACGCACATAGTTGTGCATCCATCCATGGCGTACCATCTGAATCTGCCCGGCATTCCACAAATCGTCATGCGTCTTCGCGTTCTCAAGCTGCCTGAGCGTGTACAGATGTTCGCGCTCATCGCGGGCATGCTCTGCAATCGTAGTCTTCGCCCAGGCTTCGGCGCACTCCGGCGAATCGTACTTCGGCGTATAACGAACAAAGTTAACCGCGAGCTCACGCCATACGATCAGCTCATTGAAGTAGCTGTCGCGCGCAGGTTCTGAGCTTCGGATTGGCCTTCGCCGCAGCTTCGACGGCAAGCGCGATAGTGATTGGCCCGATATGCCCAAAGTGTAGGTAGGGCGACATACACGAAGTGCCATCCATCTCCGGGTGATTCCGTTGCGCGTCGTAATCTTCGAGCAGCGTCCCCGTAAAGAGTTTCAGCCGCTTCAGCGCAGCATGCGTTCCGCCCTTCCACGCCTCCACCGGAGCGACGCTGCGATCAAGGTCCTTCCAGTCACGCGTCATATCCTCGTGCACTGAGTCCGAGTGAAAGCCGCGCGGCCTCTTCCACGCATACTCCGCATGCGGATTCTTGTAAGGATGCAGGTACTCCGGCAGAAGACGATAGAGCCGCGGACGAATGGTATACGCACCATACTGCGCCTTCTCCATCAGCTTCGACGGAACCACGACATCGGCATCGACCGTCCAGAATGGAATCTCAATCCGCGAGGCTAGATGCTTGCGCCAGCGTTCGGGCTCGCGCATAGGATTCTCATCGCCGATCAGAAATGCGGCCTGCACATCCGCCAGCAATCGCTCATGCGACTCATGCGGTGCGCGCCGCATGACAAAGGAGATATTGCGCGAAGCCAGATCGGCCTCGATGTCCGGCAGCCCTTGATTGAGAAACACATAATGCTGAAGATTCGCGTGAGGAAAGTTCGATATCCCCGCAAAGTAAACAACAAGCGGTAGTCCAAGCAGGTTGGCGATATCTACTGCCAGATCGACCGCATGGTTGTCGATTCCACGCTGCGCACGCTGCATCCAGTAGACGACGCATTTTCCGTTTGGATCAGGCCTTCCATTCCGCCGCACCGTAACGCGCGCATCACTCGACCAGCGCCCAAGCTGTTCCGAAGGGTCAGACTTCGCCATAACTCAAGTCTACGAGGCTCAGATCGACGAACTTCCATGGCAACAAAAATGCGGCCCGAAGGCCGCATTCCTGCGAAAACTAAATCGCGTTACCACAGGCCCCAGGCTCGGCTAACGTAGTCGGACAGCGTCATCGTGATCAGCACGAGAAATGTGAAAAAGCCGGAGGCGACCGTCAGCTTCACCAGTCTCGACTGATATTTGACGTGCATGAAGAACAGAATGACGATCACCGCCTTGGTGCAGGCGATAGCCAACGCCACGATTGGATTGAATATTCTTAGATCGACGTAGGCTGCTGCGACAGTAATTGCAGTCCCTACCAACAGCGACGCGAACACAATCGCGTACGTTACCGGCGTCACGATGTGATGGTCTGCATGTTCAGGATTCACTACATTCGACGGATCATGATATTCGGGATGTTCGGACATACTCTATTCCTTCCAGGCGAGGCTACGGCTAAGTGCCGGGGTGTCGGTTGATGAGATAAAGCAACGGAAACAGGAACAACCAGACGATATCGACAAAATGCCAGTACAGCGCGAAGTTTTCAATCGGCGCGACATACCCCGCAGTAAACTCCGCTCGATGGGCTCGCCATGTGAGCCAGAACAACAGAACGATGCCGATAATCATATGCAGCGCGTGCATGCCCGTCATGGCAAAGTACAGGAAGAAGAAGATCTGCGTCTTCTGGGCCATGTCCGGGGCCAGTGGCTGTTCCTTCAGGCCATAGGCATGTGGATTGACAAACTGAGAGACATCGAAGCTCGCGCCGGGAACGTGGTGCAACTCGAACTTCTCTTTGTACTCGACATATTTAATGCCAAGGAAGGCCACGCCGAAGACCGTCGTGAGAACCAGGAAAATAACGAGCAGGCTCTTTTTCTTCTATCTCCGCGGCCCAAACAGCCAGCGCCATGAAAAACCCCGAGGAGATCAGAATCGCCGTGTTCGCTGCGCCTAGCGGAATACTCAACTGGTTCGAGGAAACGACAAACGCGTCGTGATACCAGTTGCGATACAGCAGGTAGGCGAAAAACAGCCCGCCGAAGAACATGATTTCGGTCAGCAGGAAGAGCCACATCCCGAAGGTTCCAGCCTCGCGCTGCTGCTCCTGGGTCTCGAAGTGGTGTCGGTGCTGCGGAAGCATCACGTGTTCGTGCTCCGCCGCAACCGCGGTCTCATGCGTATGTGGATGCGTTGCTACGATCGCATTATCCAACGGTCGTCACCTCTTGTGCGGTCTTGTGTTCGAGCCACTCGTAGTCATAGGCCTCATGATCAACGACAGGAATCTCGATAAAGTTTTCGGTCAGGGGTGGCGATTGAATCTGCCACTCAAGACCCGTTGCCTGCCACGGATTGTTGCCTGCGATCGCGCCATACTTCAGCGACCACGCCAAATAGAGCAGCGGCAGCATATAGCCGACGCCAAGCACCGTAGCTCCCGCGGTCGAAAGCACATTCAGCACCTGGAACTCAGGCGGATACGCATGGTACCGTCGCGGCATTCCCAGATACCCAAGAATGAACTGCGGCAGGAACGTCAGGTTGAAGCCGATAAACGTCGTGACCGCCGCAAGCTTCGACAGCGACTCCGGATACATGCGCCCAGTCATCTTCGGCCACCAGAAATGTACGCCCGCGAGGAACGCCATCAGCATTCCGCCCACCATCACGAAGTGGAAGTGAGCGACGATGAAATACGTCTCCGTCAGGTGAATATCCATCCCCAGCGCGCCAAGGAAGACGCCGGTCATGCCGCCGATCGTAAACAGGCCCATAAAGCCGAACGCATAAAGCATCGGCGTCTCAAACGTGATCGAGCCCTTCTGCAGCGTGAACGCCCAGTTGAAAATCTTGATCGCCGAAGGCACCGCAACCAGCATCGTCAGCAGCGAGAAGACCAGCGCCGAGTAGTTGGAGACGCCCATGATGAACATGTGGTGAGCCCAGACGAAGAATCCGAACAGCGCGATCGCCACCGAAGAAAACGCAACGGCTGTATAACCGAAGACCCGCTTCCGGCTGAACGTGCTGACAACCTCTGAGATCACACCCATACCCGGAAGAATCATGATGTACACCGCCGGGTGCGAGTAGAACCAGAAGAGATGTTGAAACAGAAGAGGGTCTCCGCCCTTGGTTGGATCGAACACGCCAATGCCCACCAGCCGCTCAAGCGCCACCAGGACCAGTGTGATAGCCAGAACCGGCGTGCCCAGCACCATCAGGATGGAAGCAGCATAGTGCGACCAGACAAAGAGCGGCATCCGGAACCACGTCATCCCCGGCGCCCGCATGCGATGAATCGTCACAATAAAGTTCAACCCGGTGAAGATCGACGAAAAGCCGAGAATGAAGACTCCCATCGCCGCCGTCACTACATGAGTATTTAGATAGTGGGTCGAGAGTGGGGTAGTGAAGGTCCAACCTGTATCCACGCCGCCCAATACCATCGCCGTGAGAATGACAATGCCACCAAGCCAATAGAGATACCAGCTCAACAAATTGATCTTCGGGAACGCCAGGTCCTTCGTGCCCAGCATGATCGGTATCAGGAAGTTCCCCAACGTCGCCGGCACCGAGGGCACCAGGAAGAGGAAGACCATGATGATCCCATGCATGGAAAAGAACTTGTTATAGGTGTCCGCGGCCACAAGATCAGGCTGCGGCGTTAGCAATTCCAATCGAATGAGGCCTGCGAACGCCCCCCCGATAAAGAAGAAGAATGTAATCGAGATCAGGTAGAGCATCGCAATGCGCTTGTGATCCCCGGTAAGCAGCCAGCTGAGCAGCCCGTCCTCGTTGTTGATATAGTTCCGCTTAGGCAGCGTTGCTGTCCGCTGATCAGGCAGATTGAGGATTGTAGAACTCGTTGCACTCATGGCTTCACCACCCCTGGCGTTGTAGGCGCCGCTTGGTTTGATTCTGACGTGGTCAGCGTTTGCTGCACACGGTAGTTGGTCTGCAGGGATTTGACGTACTCGACCAGGTCGATCAGTCCGTCTTCGCTGATCTGGCCCTGATACGTAGGCATAATAGGCGCGTAACCCGCAGTGATATGTTGCGACGGATTGAGGATCGAGTCGCGCAGGTAGGCGTCATTGACCAGCACCTGCGATCCGTTAGTTAACTGCAGCTTTGATCCATACACGCCTGCAAGGTTTGGCCCGCGAGCCGCCGCGCTTCCCGAATGGCACGCGTTGCAACCCATGCTGGCAAAGAGTCGCTCTCCGTTCTGTGCCAGGGACATTCCGCTCGTCGACTCCTGTGTCCACTTCTGGTAGTCGTCCGGGCTCATCGCCGTCACCTCTCCGATCATCACGGAGTGGTTCGTCCCGCAATATTGCGTGCAGAAGATGTGATACGTCCCCGGAGTCGTCGCGTTAAACCAAACCGTCGAGTAGCGGCCAGGAATCACCTCGCGCTTCACACGAAAGTCCGGGATCGAGAAGCTGTGAAAGACATCCTGCGAGATCATGGTCAACTGAACGTTCCGTCCGATCGGCACATGCAGCGCGTTGATCTCGTGTTGCCCGCCGGGATGCTCCGCCTTCCACATCCACTGCTTGCCGACGATATAGATGTTCATCGCGTTGGTCGGAGGGTTATAGATCCGGAAGTACAGCAGCGCGCCCCAGACAAACACAATCAAAAACAGGGCCAGAGGAATAATGGTCCAGGTCGCCTCCAGCAGGGTCGAGCCCTCCACCTGCTCTGGCAACCGGATGCCGCTCCTTGCGATAGCGGATCGAGAAACCAAAGACCAGGCAGCCCACCAGCGTCAAGCCCACCACGGTGATCAGCAGCAGGAAGAAGTAGAGCGCGTCAGCGTAGGGCGCAATGGTCGATGCCTCCTGCGGAAAGAGCGCCGAAGCGTGAAGCCATTTCACCAAAAATTGCCACAGGACTGGACTGATATGCATCGTTACCCTTTATCCGTTTCTTTCTTCGTCAGGTCGTGATCGCGCCCAAGGTTGACGTCTCTCCGGAACATCAAAAACATGAACCCGCCTAGTCCAGCTACCGTGATCATCCCGCCAAACTGCACTACACGCGCGACGATCAGCGAGTGCCTGTTCGTCTGAGGATCGTAGTGATAGCAATAGGTCAGAATGTTCGCAACGGGCGAACCAATCTTGTTGCCGGACGCATCAATCAGCCCCAGCAGCATATCCTTCGGCGAGTACTCAACCCCGAGATAGTACTGTGCAAGCTTGCCCTCCGGCGTGACGATCTCAATCGAACTCGCATGCGCAAACTGCGACAGCTTCCCATCCGGTCCCGGAACCCGCACATACCCAAAACCAACCGCATTGGTCACCGCATCGATCGCTGGCCTCTGCCCCGTCAGGAAATGCCATCCCGCAGCGCGTCTCCGGACGCCCGTATCGCTTGACATAGAGCGCCTTCGACTTCGCGGCCTGGGCCGGCGTATCGCTTGGGTCAATGCTGACAATCACGACATCAAAGTCTTTACCCGGCGTCAGCTTCACCATCTCCAGCGAGCTGGTCAACCCGTCCATCTCCTCCGAGCAGAGCATCGGACAGGTGTAATAAACAAGCGCAAGAATCGCAGGATGTTTGCCGAAGTAGTCTCCAAGCTTTACCGATTTGCCGGTCTCATCCACAAACGAAGCATCCAGCGGCAACTGCTGGTTCAGACGTTGCGACACTCCAACCTTCTGCAGGACCTGCGGCAACTGGTCCCCAGCATTGTCGCCGCTCTGCTTGTCACCGTAGCTTGAAACCTGGGCGAACACAGGAGAGCTCAGCAGCGCGCAGCAAAGAAGCGCCGCCTGCCAAACCCGTCGAATTGTCCGTCCGCTCTTCATGCCTTCTCTTTCTATCTTAAACCCACTTCGGTCTTCAGTTACTTCACAGGGGCGAGTTCCGCCTTGGTCTCCCCCGTAGCCTTTCCATAAGTCAACTTCTGTTCGCGAGCTTCGATCACCTCAAGCTCATACCCGGTGCGAGCAAATCCGGAGGTCAGCGGCGCCTGGACCGCAGGCTTTTCATCGCCCACCATCTCGACCGTCGGAGCTCCTCCCTGTGCGCTCACCGGCAGCCCGCGCTCCGCAATAAGTTCCATCGCACGCGAGATCGGAATCCGAATCGTTCCACCGTCAACAACGCTGTAGTTGTTCAGCAGAAGGTCTTCGCGCGCATGCAGGTCAGCCGTAGCCTGGTTGCCGTCATCGATATCCAGACGCGGCTCCGGGAACGTCGACGTCATCTGCTGAAACTCCTTCTGCTGCAGCTCCGCATTGCTCGCGAGATCCTCGCGCTTGCCCTTTGTCGTCGCTGCGCCGGCAAATTCGCTCTGCGTGTTCCACTTCGTCGTCGGCCCGTCGTCCTTCTCTATCGCCGAGTTGATCACTTTGCCCATCACAAAGCAGAAGACGAAGAACACAAGCACCGAACCAAACAGCCCCGCCAGAAACACCGCAATACCGCCGGCATTGACGTCTGTTGTCTCATAACCCGGGTGGTCCGTGTCGCGAACATGCGACTCGTGCGCTCCCGGCTTCTTCAGATCGTGGTCGTTAGTGGGCATGTTCGGGCTCCAGCATCTCTTCAACGTGAGGATCGTTCACAACGATCAACGGACGCGCTTGCAGTTGCGTCATGTAGTAGGCGGCCCACAGCGAGATCACGGCCACCGGAACAGTAATGTAGGCGAGAATTCCAATATTTCCGGCGATGTGCAGATTCCGTGCGGCATCCGCGAAGTTCGGCTCGATCAGCCAGAACATGTCCACGCACCGCGCAAAGATCATGAAGGAGGTCAGCCAGATCATCTTCTGCTTGTTCCGCTTCAAATCCCGCGACAGCAGCAGGACGAACGGAATCAGCCAGTGGCAGATGAAATCCGCCGAGCAGACAACCCACCATCCGCCGCGAATCCGGTTCAGGTACCAGGGAATCTCGTCCGGAATATTCCCCGACCAGATGATCAGGAACTCGGCAAAGCAGAGGTAGATATTCAGCATCACGAAGGCGAACGCGAGCTTGCCCAGGTCGTGTTGCTCCGTGGCGCGCAGCATCGTCTTCATCGGCTCATATCGCGACAGCAGGATCACCGTCAAAATGCCCAGCGCAAGAACCGCATAGCCCTGCCCAACAAGAAACTGCAGTCCCCAGATCGACGAATACCAGGTGACATCCAGCGACTTGATCCACAGAATCGCCCCATCCGTCAGCAGAAGTACATAGATCAGGATGCCAATGCCGCTCAGATTCTCAAACTTGATCCGCCACCGGTCATAGCTCGGCTCCGTCCCGCGCTCCGGATCGGCGTCCCGCTGGAGCGACCACTTGTTCAGCAGGAACTGGAACGTCAGCAGAATCGCAAAGATCACCACCGTCTGCACAATCGCGGGCACAGGATTCAACATCGCCCGCTTCGCGTTGAGAGTCAGCGCCTGTTCCAGCGAGATCCAGTGATTGCCAAGCGCCTCTGCCACCGAACCGGCAGTCGGGTAAGCCGCCCACTGATACAGGTGCTTCCACAGAAAGATGATTGGCACAAACATCAGGCCAACCAGCCAGATCGTGCGAGTCATCGCCTCCAGCGGCCGGCGCAGCAGCAAGCCCCACTTGCCGCCGCTTACATACTGCAACATCAGCAGCACCAGGCCGCCGCCCGCAAACGTAAAGCAGATCATGTAGCCCATCAAGTACGCGCGAAGAATATGATTCTTCCCCTCGTGCGAGAAGGCGAACGGGATCGTGAGAAGGATGGCGACCGCGGCAACGATCAACGCACGCATCCGCCATGCGGAGACTATCTCCGGCGCAGCAAGCGATGCAGGCAGCGGGCGCGGCCCGTAGTGGTCGTTGTGTCCGCCTGCTTCTCCGTTATGTTCGTGTCCAGATGACATTCGTTTCAAGCCTTCGTTCGGAAGCTTCCGAGGTTATTGCTTCGGTACACCGGTTTGCTGAGCCGTTTTTCCGGCGGACGTTCCAGCCGGCGATTTTGAATTAGAGCCTCCGCTGGCCGACGGCGCTGCGCCCGGCACAGGAAGAACATAGAGTCCGTTGTCAGGCGTCCCCGTCACCGCAGTCGGCGGCAAAGTCCATTCGTCTGCAAATGTGGCAGGCAGGCCCTCGCGCTCTGCGATGCTCGCAAGCGGCTCGACATGCGCACCCGCAGGCACATCGGCCTGCGTCGCCTTTTGGCTTAGCTGCAGCGCTTTGATGTAAGCGACGATGGCCCAGCGATCAACCGGTGTAATCTGCGCCGAATAGTCGGGCATCGCACCGTAGCCGTTCGAAATCACATGGAAGAAGTGGCCCAGAGGAGCGCTTTCAAGCCGTGCCGTATTGAAATTGCCGGCCTTCATGTAACCGCGCTGAACAATCATGCCAACGCCATTGCCGACACGCGAGTGACACGGCGTGCAGTAGACGTTATAGCGCTCCTGACCACGTTGCAGCAGCTCCAGCGTAGCGGGAAACGGCAGCCCATCGCCCTCTTTGCCGTCGATCAGGCCCGTATAAAAATAGCCATTCTCATGCAGCTGGCCGCGCGCCACCGTATTCTCCACCTGCGGGCGCACCGAGCGGCCATCCGCGTAAAAATCGGTCCCGCGCTGCGGAAAGAACTTCGGCTGGTCCTGCATATCCTGACGGCAGCCGAGCACAAACATCAGCCCAAGTGCAGCGGTAGCAGCTGCGGCGCGCCGTGCGATCTGGTTCCCTTGCATATTAATGATCCACCTCCACCACGGAGACCGCGGCGAACTGCTCGAGGAAGGTCCGAGTCTCCATCGGCGAAAACTTCGGATCGACAGCCTCGACACACAGAAAAAACTTGTCCGTCGTCGCGCCGTTCCTGAAATTCGCCGCATTGAACAGCGGATGATAGAGCTGCGGCAGCCCATTCAGGGCAATCATTCCGAAGCACGCCGAAAATCCCGCGAACAGAATCGTCCACTCGTAGGCCGGAATAATAAACGCAGGCCACGAGAACAGCGGACGGCCCGCGATATTCAGCGGATAAGCCCACACATTGATCCACGTCTCCATCAGAAACGCGGTCGTCACACCCATCAGCCCGCCCAGCAGGCAAACCAGCGGCACCCGCGTCTTGTGGAAGTGCAGCGCCTCGGCGGCCTGTTCCACCGGATACGGTGTATAGCACTCCATCCGGCGATACCCTGCACGGTGCGCCTCCTTTGTGGCATGCACCAATTCACTCGGCGTATTGAACTCGGCCAGTAAACCGTAAATTCCTTCACGCGGCGGCATTAGGATTCCTCCTGGCTAATAGTCTCTGCGTTTGCTCCGCCCGGCGTCACCCTGGTCTGCGGTAGCATCATCCGAATCTCAGACATCGGAATCATTGGCAGGAAACGGACGAACAGGAAGAACAGGAACGTGAACAGGCCCAATCGTTCCCACATAAATCATGTAGTCCCACTTCGTCGCCCGGTAAGTGCCCCAGCTTGACGGCAGGTACTCGCGATACAGGCTTGTCACAACGATCACGAAACGCTCAAACCACATACCCGTATTAATGATGAACGAGAGCACGAAGAGGTACGCCACATTCACCCGCAGTTTGCGCGACCAGAGCGTCGTCAGCGGAATCGCGATGTTGGTCAGGATCAGGATCCAGTACGCCCAGCCCATCGGCCCGAACATACGGTTCCACATCATGAAGAACTCCCAGTGGCTGGCCGCGTACCAGCTCATGAAGACCTCCATGCCGTAGCCGTACGCCACAATGCAGCCAGTCCCCAGCATCACCTTCGCCATATTGTCCAGGTGGCGCAGCGTCACCATGTCTTCCAGGTGGTAGAACTTGCGGATCGGAATTGCCAGCGTGATCACCATGGCAAATCCCGAATAGATGGCGCCGGCGACAAAGTAAGGCGGGAAGATCGTCGTATGCCAGCCCGCCAGAGCCGCCACCGCGAAGTCGAAGCTGATGACCGTGTGAACTGAGAGCACCAGAGGTGTTGAAAGTCCGGCCAGCAGCAGGGAAGCCGACTCATACCGGATCCAGTGCCGTGTCGAACCGCGCCAGCCCAGCGACAGCAATCCGTAGAAGTACTTCGCCAGCGGCATCGTCGCCCGGTCGCGCAGCGTCCCGAAGTCCGGAATCATTCCCATGTACCAGAAGATGATCGAGATCGACGCGTACGTCGAAACCGCGAAGACGTCCCATGCCAGCGGACTGCGGAACTGCGGCCACACATTCATCGTGTTCGGGTAAGGGAACAGCCAATACGCCAGCCACGGTCGTCCAACGTGAATCAGCGGGAACGTTCCCGCGCAGACGACCGCGAAGATCGTCATCGCCTCGGCGAACCGGTTGATCGAGTTGCGCCACGTCTGCTTGAACAGCAGCAGAATCGCAGAGATCAGCGTGCCCGCGTGGCCGATACCGATCCACCACACGAAGTTGATAATGGCGAATCCCCAGGCTCCCGGGATCGTCACACCCCAGATTCCGACGCCCTTCAGGAAGAGCCACGTGCAACCAACCACCAGACCGGTTGCAAAGAAGCCGGCAACCAGCAGCCCGAAGAACCACCCCAGCGGCGTATTCGAGGTCAGGACGATCCCGGCGATCTTCTGCGTGACCGACTTGAAGGTATGGCCCGGCGCGATGACCGCATACTCGCCGGTACGCGGGTCGATCATAGGATCGACAATCGGGTCTTGTATGGGTCCTTTAGTCGCCATTATGCCAACTCCGGATGCGGGTTGATGACTCCGGCCGTGTAGGTCGTGCGCGGACGGAAGTTGAGGTCAGCGAGTACCTGGTAATCGCGCTCCTCAGCCTTGAGCTTTGCCACCTTGCTTGCCTTGTCGTTGATGTTGCCAAACGTAATCGCGCTGGTCGGGCACGCCTGCTGACATGCCGTCACAATCTCGCCGTCGCGAATCTCGCGGTTTTCCTTATCCGCCGTGATCTTCGCCGCCTCGATCCGCTGCACGCAGTAGCTGCACTTCTCCATCACGCCGCGCGAACGCACCGAAACATCCGGATTGCGCATGAACTTCAGGCTCTCCGTGTCATAGTCCGAGTACAGCAGGAAGTTGAACCGGCGAACCTTGTACGGGCAGTTGTTCGAGCAGTACCTCGTGCCCACGCACCGGTTATAGACCATCGTATTCAGGCCCTTCGGGCGTGTGCACCGTCGCGCCAACCGGGCAAACCTGCTCGCAACCCGCGTTCTCGCAGTGCTGGCAGGCCATCGGCTGGAAGTGCGCCTTCGGCGCATGCAGATCGCCTTCAAAATAAGTATCGATGCGAAGCCACTGCATGATGCGCCCAACCTTCACCTGCTCGCGGCCAATCACAGGAATATTGTTCTCCGCGTAGCAGCTCACGATGCACGCATTGCAGCCGACACAGCTGTTCAGGTCGATCGTCATGCCCCACGCGTTCTGAATCTTCAGCGTCGAGGGATCCTGCTTCTTGTAGCTCCAGGCATCCGGGAACATCGAATCATCATGACCCGGCGTCTCGCCCTGCGGCGAGTATCCAACCTTGTCGATCAGCGTCCCGCTCGCCCCACCCTCATGGGCAAAGTTCGGATTCTTCTTGACCTCCTCGACGGTCGCATAGCGAATGATCGACCGCTCCATCGCCTCATGACCCGCAAGCGAATAGACGCCGTCTTTGTCGGAGAGCTTCTTCTCGAGATCCTGCTGCGCAAAGCTGCCCCGGTGCTCGATGTTATGCACCTTCGTGATGCACAAGCTCATATTCTCCCGGAACCTTTACCGCAGTCGCGCCCGAGATAAACAGCGGCCCATCTGAAGTCCGAATCTGATACGCGTCAAATCCCACGCCTTGCGCGACGCGGCCTGCCTGCACTCCACGGCCAAAGCCAAGATGGGCCGTAATCACACCATCCGGATGCCCAGGCACCATCAACGCCGGCGCAATAAACTCACGGCCATTGAATGAGACCTTCACCGGATCAGACTCTTCCAGCTTGAGATCGGCCATCGTTCCCATGCTCATGATCGCGGCGTTATCCCAGCTCAGGTTCGTCACCTGCTTCGGCAACTCCTGCATCCATCCAACGTTCGCGAATCGCCCATCATATATAGACGGATCGGGCCGGAACGAAACCTCAAGGCCGCTCGAAGCCGCAACCGGGAACGAACCCAACGCACTCTTACCCGCGCCGCCCGCCTTCGCCGTGAACGCCGTCCCGTCAACCCATCCATCGTGCAGCGCCTTGCGCCAGCCTGTAGCAAAATCGCCCTTGATGTAGGTCTTCGCATTCGTCGATCACGACGTCATACGCCGAGATCTGCGTATTCTCCAGCAGCGTCTGGAACACATCGAACGCCGACTTGCCGCCATACAGCGGATCGATCATCGGCTGAATGATCGTGATCGTTCCGTCATACGCCCGCGCATCCGACCAGCTCTCGAGGTAGTGCGCCTTATTGATATGCCAGTTCGCAATCGCGCCGGTCTCATCCACATGCGAGCCCAGATGCACCGTCACCGGAATATTCGCGAACGCATCCTGGAAGCGCAGATCGCTACGGCGCCGTATAGATCGGATTCACACCCAGGATCACCAGCCACTGCACCTTGCCCGAGTTCATATCGGCAACCAGCGACTTCAAATCCGCTACCTGCTCGCTCGGCATCGGATTCACCGTCTCGGTGTAGATCACCGTCTTGCCAACCGCACCCAGCGAAGAGTTCAGCGCATAAGCCGCAGCATGCACGGCCGGCGAAGCCTGCTCGCCCGGAATCACAACGCACTTGCCGCCCGAAGCCTTCAGGTCGCTCATCAGCACCGAGAAGAACTTCTGCGCCTCCGCACTCGCTCCCTGCGGAGCAGAACCATTCGCCAGTGCAGTCGCAAAGCTGGCAATCTCACTCGGCTTCAACGCCAGCCGATGATCCGCCTTGAACCCCGTCACCGTCGGCATCGTCTCGACGACGTACATCCGGTTCATCGTCTTGCCTTCTTCGTACCGGCGCCGTTCGCCATACCCGGCAGCCAGCGGCAGGAACCCCGGATGCGCAATCCCGCCCAGGAAGTCCGCATCGAGCGACAGAATGACATCCGCGTCTTCCAGCTTGTACTGCGCGTCCGTGTAGCTGCCAAACGCCGCCTTCGACGCCGCGCGCGACGAGTCCTGATTCACCGGCTCCCACTGCACCAGCTTCGCCTGCGGATACGCCGTCTGCACCTGCTTCCACTGCGCAGCCAGCGACGGCGACGTAATCGTCTCGCTCAGGAAGTAAAGTCCCTGCCCGCCGCTCAGTCTTCTTCGCCGCACCGGCAAACGCCTCCTGGAACTCACCCCAGCCCGCAACCTGGCCGCGATGCAACACATGCTGCGAACGGTCAGGATCATACAGATCAAGCAGCGTCGCCTGCGTGAACGCATCCGACTTGCCCTTCGACATCGGGTGCTCCGGATTCCCATCCACCTTGATCGGCCGGAAAGAATCCGACTTGATCAGCACCGGAATCGCGCCCGTCGGGAACGGATACGCCGTCGCAAAGTACATCGGCTTGCCCAGCACCAGGTCTTCCGGCTGCTTCACATACGGAAAAATCGGCTCATCCGGCTGCTTCGTGCAACCCGCCAGGCCAGCCAGAGTCAGCGAAGCGCCCATCACCTTCAAAAAGCCGCGCCGGCTCACCGCATCGACCCACTCGTTCGCGCCCGACTGCCGCAGGAAACTCCTCGCGCATCAACTCATGGAACGCAGGCGTCTCAGCCAGCTCATCCAGATTCTTCCAGAAGCGCCGCCCGGTCTTGCCGTCCAGCTTGGCGCGGACCTCCGCCAGCGTCATCTTCGCTGGTGCAATCTGCGTCACCACTACGGGTTGTGCTGCGGGTTCTTTCATCTCAGCCATCGTCTGCTCAGTTCCAATCCCAGTCTTGAGTCCAGTCGTCTTCATCGGTGGCACGTCTCGCAACTCGACAGTTGCTCCGGATTGCGGATGTGATACTGCGTGGTCAGATACTTGCCCAGGTCCACCTGGTTCGTAAACTTCTGGTAGCTCGCCGGCATCGTGATCCCCATCGGCGGCACATCGCTCACCGTCGGCCCATGCGCCTCGGTAGTTCATCTGCATCATGGCAACCTCAGGTCCCTTGCCTGAAGGATCGGTCGTCGTGCAGCTCACGTTCTGCGCCGTCGGACAGATCCGAAGCCTTGTCCGTGCTCGTGCACCACACCGGCTTGTCACTCGAGGGTCCAGCCCACGCCATGTTGTAGATCTCGCTCGTCGGCCGCAGGTTCACCGCCGGGTTGCGATGGCAGTTCAAACACCACTCCATCTGCAGCGTGTTCTGCTGATACATCAGCGGCATCTGATCCACGCGTCCATGACAGCTCGCGCACCCGATGCCCTTGTTCACATGAATCTCGTGATTGAAATAAACGTAGTCCGGAAGGTCATGCACACGGATCCACTGGATCGAAGCACCCGTCGCCCAGCTCTGCCGCACCGGCTCCAGCAGATCCGCGTTCGTCCAGATCTGCGCATGGCAGTTGATGCAGGTCTTCGTCGGAGGAATTCCCGCGTACGCCGCCTTCTCCACCTGCGTGTGACAGTACTGGCACTGCAGACCGAGTCCCTCAACATGGTGCTTGTGGCTGAACGGTATCGGCTGGTCCGGCCGCTGGCCCTGCCGCGTCACCCACGGTGATCGCTGTAGCTGGTCCAGGGTTACGCCGAGCGCGATGACGATTACGCCAGTCAATACCAGGCTGAATCGAGCCAGCGCGTTCGAACTGCGGTCAAAAACTTGCGCCATGAGTGCGTTCCTGCTTCCTCTGCATTACCTTCGGCTAGGGTTTGAGAAGTTGCTTTCGATGGTTGCGTTACATTTCGGTTACTTTGCCGGGCGTTCCGTCGCCGGCGGTTGGGGACGTCCGCGTTGGGGAGGTTCCGAAAACATCGTCTCTAATAAATTTCGAGTATATCAGCGGAAAACGCGTATCGAAGGCATACGCAATCCATCGCAACTGTTTTTTCTTCTGCAACATCCGATTATCGAACTGGCTTGCGAACGACCTGCACAACATCTCGTGCACCCGCTCTTCGGCTCGCCTGAATCACCACTACATCTACCCTGCCCGAAAGGTATCTCTCTTGTAAATGTGAACCAATCTAGTCCGAATTCTCAACAACTCGCAAGACATTCATCGACTCGTTGCGATACCGTCAAAAGATGCCGCATCACCGCAACGATCCGCGCCCGCCTCGCTACGACGGCGCTCTCGCCTGCCGCGAACTCGCCGCCAAGCGATCCCAAGACTCGGCAAACTCATCGAACGCGCAGGCCCCTTCAAACTCCGCGTCGCCAGCACCCAATCCCCCTTCGAAGCCCTCACCGAAAGCATCATCTATCAACAACTCCACGGCAAAGCCGCCGCCACGATCCATCGCCGCATGATCGAAAGCTTCGCGCCCGCCATGACGCTCGAAGCCGCCGGCACGGCGCCCATCCCACCCCGCAGCATCTCCTCGACTGCCCCAACGAGCAGCTCCGCGCCGCCGGCCTCTCCAAAAACAAGATGCTCGCCCTCCGCGACCTCGCCGCCAAAACCATCGATGGCACCGTCCCCGACTCTCGCCCACATCCGTCGTATGCCCGACGAAGCCATCATCGAACACCTCATCCAGGTCCGCGGCATCGGTCGCTGGACCGTCGAGATGCTCCTCATCTTCCGCCTCGGCCGCCCCAACGTCCTCCCCGTCGACGACTACGGCGTCCGCAAAGGCTTCGCCCTCACCTTCGGCAAACTCAAACCCACCGACAAAGTCACCCCCATGGACCTTCCCAAACCCGACGTCATGCAACGCCGCGCAAAAAAATGGCAGCCCTGGTGCTCCGTCGCCAGCTGGTACCTCTGGCGCGCCTGCGACCTCGCCAAACCGCTAAAAGAGTAACGCGCCTCGAAACAAAATCATTGAAAGATTCGTCGCTGCGGCGATACTCGCTCACGCGGGCCTCAACAGCTGCGTTCTCTGCTTGCGCCGACGTCCGTTTGATCCACAGCTCAAAAGGACCCGATGCGACCAGGCCATGCTCTCACCTCAGTAATTCTCTGCCTTCCCGTCATTCTCACCGGCTGCGCTCTCCAGCAAACCGCAGCTCCAACTCCCGAGTCCGGCATTAAGCTCAAAGGCAACGTCCATGGCGGACAGCAGCCCATCGTCGGCGCACACGTCTATCTCTTCGCCGCCAACACCACCGGCTACGGAGGCCCAGGAATCGCAGCGTCCGGAGCCAACGCCTCCCTCTCACTCTTCAACGCAACCTCCACCGGCCTCGCCGACTCCATCGGTGCCTACGTCACAACCGATGCTCAATGGCAGTTTCACCATCACCGGCGACTACCACTGCACACCCAACACGCAGGTCTATCTCTACGCCCTCGGTGGCAACCCCGGAGCAGGCGTGAACTCCGCTGCGGGCCTGCTCGCCGCCCTCGGCAGCTGTCCAGCCTCCGGCTCCTTCCTCGCGTCGCTTCCATTCATTCAGGTCAACGAAGTCACCACCATCGCCGCGGCCTACGCCATGGCCGGCTTCGCGACCGACGCCACCCACGTCTCCAGCTCCGGCACACCCCTCGCTCAAACCGGCATCGCCAACGCCTTCGCCAACGCCACCAACCTCGCCGACATCACCACCGGCGCCGCACTCAACATAACACCCGCCGGCAACGACCGATGCTCCCCAACACACGAGATCAACACCCTGGCCAACATTCTCGCCTCCTGCATCAACTCAACCGGCCCGGCGTCGACCCCGTGTTCGACACTCCTCTCCACAGCTCTGCCCAACGGCGCTTCGGGCACGCAACCCACCGACACGGCCACAGCTGCTCTAAACATCGCCCACAACCCCGCCCTCAACGTCGCGGCACTTTATGCCCTAATTACGTCCAACGCCCCGTTCCAACCAACCCTCGCCTCTGCTCCGGACAACTTCACCGTGGCACTCTTCGTCAGTAGTGGCAGTAACGTCGGCAATTTGTTGCCGATGGGAATAGCTGTTGACGCTTCGGGCAACATCTGGACCGCGAACGACGGCTTCGAGAGCGTTTCTAAGTTCTCTAGCCTCGGTGCACCCCTTTCACCGTCATCAGGGTTCCCACTCAGTCCCTCTTCCACCTCTCCAAGAAGAATTGCGATCGACAGTCTCGGAAACGCCTGGGTCGTAAGTGGAACCATCTTCGATGGGCTCTATAACGTCTTCAAGCTGTCCTCTTCAGGTACTTCACTATCAGGAGATAACGGCTTGTCCGGCGGAGGGTTGAATACTCCCAGCGCAATCGCAATCGACGGCGCCGACAACGTCTGGGTTACTAATACAACAGCGTTCGCATATGGACCGAGTAGCCTCGTGTCCAGCGTTTCTGAGTTTTCCAACTCAGGTAGTCCGCTGTCGCCCGCTGGCGGCTTCTTGGGCGGAGGAATGAGCAATGCAACAAGCATCGCGATCGATAACACGGGAAATGTTTGGATTGGTAATAGTGGTAACTGCTGCTCGATCTCTGAACTCTCAAACTCTGGCGTCCCAATCTCCCCGGCTAATCCCACAGGCGGAAACTTCACCAATGGTGCAACCGGGGAAGCTTCTGGTGTCGCCGTCGACTCCTTTGGCGATGCCTGGACCGCTAACAATGTCGCCTCAGTCTCAGAGTATTCCAACTCCGGTGTCCCTATCTCACCATCGGGAGGTTATCAACTTACGCAACCAGTGAGACACGAGCTCTACGCGATTGCCATTGATGGCGCTGGAAATGTCTGGATTGCGGACGAAATCACCAACAGCATCGTCGAGCTTTCACCCTTAGGCTCCATCCTCTCTCCAGCCGCCGGTTACACCAATTACTACATCGCCTACCCTACAGACGTCGCAGTGGATGGCTCGGGCAACGTCTGGGTAGCGGACAGCGACTATAACGGCGTCGCTGAAATCATCGGCGCAGCCACCCCGGTCGTCACTCCACTTTCCGCCGGCGTCAAAAACCATTCCCTTGGCACTCGCCCCTGACGCGGCATCGCTGCGCAAGGTTCCGCCAAACGTTCAGAGTCGCCGCCATCTAACATCAACACCGTGACAAAGAGTACCGTTCTCCCACAACCCGCCCACCGCAGCGCCGTCTGCGCCCTCCTTCTCCTCATCACCATCCCGATCGGCCTCGCCGTCCGCCTTCTCCCTCTCGGCCTTCCATGGTTCCTCTACAAATACCTCGGCTCCATCCTCTGGGCCGTCGCACTCTACTGGTTCCTCGCCACACTTCTTCCAAAGCTCCGCCCACCAGCCCTCGCCACACTCGCCATCCTCATCGCCACGCTGCTCGAACTCAGCCGCCTCATCCCCATCGCACCCATCGACGCCTTCCGCCTCACCTTCGCCGGCAAAATCCTCCTCGGCCGCTACTTCTCCATCAAGAACATCGCCGCCTACATCCTCGCCATCACTCTCGCCGCCACGCTCGACCATCGCTTCCTCATGGCGCCGCCACCAGAAAGTTGACCGTCGCGAAATCCACGAAAATCCCGAGACCGCACACACCCAACCCCGCCACACGCGATACCCTCTAACTAATATCTCTATGGCCAAGACCAGACCGGCACATCCAAGCTCGCAAAACCGACAGGAGCCCCAGCTCCGCCACCGCGCTTCGTCTGCATCCACGGCCACTTCTACCAGCCGCCACGCGAGAACCCCTGGCTCGAAACCGTCGAGGTCCAGGACTCCGCCGCACCTTATCACGACTGGAACGACCGCATCACCGCCGAGTGTTACGCCCCGAACGGCGCCTCCCGCATCACGAATAAAGAAGACGAAATCATCCGCATCATGAACAACTACGGCCGGATGAGCTACAACTTCGGCCCCACCCTCCTCAGCTGGCTCCACGACAAAGCCCCCCGCACCTACCGCATGATCCTCGACGCCGACAAGGTCAGCGCCCAGCGCTACAGCGGACACGGCTCCGCCATGGCCCAGGTCTACAACCACATCATCATGCCCCTCGCCAGCCGCCGCGACGCCCTCACCCAGATCCGCTGGGGCATCGCCGACTTCGAATTTCGCTTACGCCCGCAAACCCGAAGGCATGTGGCTCGCCGAAACCGCCGTCAACCGCAGCGTCCTCGATCTCATGGCCCAGGAGGGCATCAAGTTCACCGTTCTCGCCCCAATCCAGTGCGCCCGCGTCCGCCGCATTCCCCAAGCCTCCACCGTCGAACTCGACACAGCTACCGAATCGGCAGAAGCTGCGGTAGTCGATTGGACCGAAACCCCCAACGCCACCGTCGACCCGACCCACCCCTATCTCATCCGTCTCGACGAAGGCCGCTCCATCGCCGTCTTCTTCTACGACGGACCCGGCTCCCGCGCCATCGCCTTTGAAGGCCTCCTCAATAGCGGCGAAGACTTTGCCAAACGCCTCCTCTCCGGCTTCCACCCTCCCTCGCCCGGCGATCCCGAAACCGCACAGATCTCGCACGTCGCCACCGACGGCGAGAGCTACGGCCACCATCACAAACACGGCGAGATGGCCCTCTCCTACGCCATGCACACCATCGAAGACGGCCACCAGGCCAGCCTCACCAACTACGGCGAGTTCCTCGAGAAATTTCCCCCGAGGTGGGAGGCCGAGGTCGCTGAAGACACCTCCTGGTCCTGCGCGCACGGCGTCGAGCGCTGGCGCTCAACTGCGGCTGCAACGGCGGCAAGCCCGGCTGGAATCAGGAGTGGCGCGCCCCTCTCCGCGAAGCCCTCGACTACCTCCGCGACGCCACCGCCCCATTGGCCGAGAAACTCGCGCAGCCCCTGTTCAAAGACCTCTGGGCCGCGCGCGACGCCTACATCCACGTCGTCCTCGACCGATCCCCCGCATCCATCCTCAACTTCTTCAGCCAGCACGGCGCGCGCCCACTCTCCGAAGCAGAACGCATCACCGCCCTCGAACTCCTCGAGCTCGAACGCCACACCCAGCTCATGTACACCAGCTGCGGCTGGTTCTTCGACGAGATCTCCGGCATCGAGACCGTGCAGATCATCGCCTACGCGGGCCGCGTCCTCCAACTCGCCGCTAAGCTCTTCGGCCAACCCGGCATCGACCTCGAGACCGGCTTCCTCGACATCCTCGCCAAGGCAAAGAGCAACGTCCCCGAGATGGTCAACGGCGCAGAGGTCTATCGCCGCTATGTCAACAGTATGCGGATCGGCCTCGAGCAGGTCGGCGCGCACTACGCCATCAGCTCCATCTTCCGCGCCTACCCCGAGCACGGTGCCCTCTTCTGCTTCGACGTCCATCGCGAAAGCCACGAGGTCTTCAGCTCCGGTCGCGGCCGTGTCGCCGTCGGACGCGCGCTCATCTACTCCCGCATCACCGAAGAGACCGAGGACATCTGCTTCGCCGTCCTCCATCTTGGCGACCAGAACCTTTCCGCCGCCGTCAAACGCTACGACTCATCCAACCCCGCAGAGGTCGACGCCTTCCTCGCCTTCTCCACCGAGATCGGCACCGCCATCCGCCGCGCCAATCTCCCCGAAGTCATTCGCCAGATCGACCGCTTCTTCGGCGAGACCGCATACTCTCTCACCTCGCTCTTCGCCGACGAGCAGCACCGCATCCTCAACACCATCCTCAACCAGACCATCTCCGAGATGGAGGACTCCCTCCGCAAAATCTACGAGGACCACGCCTCCCTCCTGCACTTCCTCACCGAAACCGGCATGTCCGCGCCCCCCGCGCTCGCCTCCGCCGCCCGCTTCGCCATCAATGCGGCCCTGCGCCGCGCCCTCGAAGCCGAGACCTTCGACGCGATCGAAATCGAAAACCTCCTCAGCCGCGCCGAAAGCGACCAGGTTCCGCTCGACGCTCAGCTCCTCGGCTTCACCGCCGGCCAGCGCATGAAGCGCGCCATGGTCCGCCTCGAAGCCTCGGCCGCCGGCGACCCCTCAGCCGCCGGAGCCCTCGCCACCGCACTCCTCATCACCGAAACCATCCACAAGATGCCCTTCGAGGTAAACCTCTGGCAGGCGCAGAACATCTGGAACGATCTCCTCCGCCGCAGCGACGCCAACTACTGGTCCGCCGAATGGAAAGACGACTTCAAGAAACTCGGCCGAGCCATGAACATCTCCGCCGACGAACTCGTCATCGAGGAAGGCGTCAGCTCCTTCTAACCACAACCCTCAAACATTCCCTATATGCCTTGCGCCGATGCAATTGCGGGCGGCGGATGGCAGCCTCGAAGCTCGGTTTGATTCGGGCGCCGTTTCTTAGAACGAAATGCGGGCGCTCAACTGAATCTGTCGAGCGGGGTCCATGGCGTCCGTAATCGTCCCAAAGCCCGCTGTGTTAACGAATCGATTTGGTGTATCCAGATTTACCTTATTTAGGCTGTTGTAGACTTCGCCTCTTGCCTCAAATTTAATTTGCTCGGTAATTGGGAAGCTTCGCACCAGTGCGAAATCCAGGCTTTGCATGCCCGGTCCATACACCGAGTTTCGTCCCACATTGCCGAATGTATATGCTGCCGGAGCGGCAAAAGCAGATATGTTGAACCACTCATTCGGATTCCGCGTTCCATGCGTAAAGACAGGCTGTCCCGTGTAGTTCGCCCGAATTGGGTTCTCGCCCAAAGCTGTCCCTGCGTTCGCCGTATCTCCGAACACCGAAATCGTTAGCGGGTATCCCGTCTGTATCTGATAAATCGTCGAGAGGCGCCATCCTTCCGTTACTGCCCCTACCCAACGCGATTCGCGCCAAGCCGGAATATCGTATACGCCGGTCAGCGCAAATCGGTGCCGTATGTCGCATGCAGGACCTTTTTCCGCTTCGAGATCATTGTCGTTCTGCGGAATTGACGATTCGTACATTGGCGATCTGAAGTCCGGCGCATTCGAAAGATTCTTCGCGTAGGTGTAATTCGCAAGCAGTGTGAGTCCATCCGAGTACCTATGCCGGAAGCTTACATATCCGGCGTCGTACCAACTCTGGGCCGTATTTTCCAGAAGGTTGATCGTACTCACTGGAGTGAACAGTGGATTCGCGGGATTGGCGACCTGGATATTCGATGGCAACACGGTGCCTGGGACGAAGCTCATCGATGTAACCGGTCGCCGTGGCTGAATCAGTCCCGGGCCAGGCTGTGCATTGTTGACCAAGTGAGCCCGCTGAAGATGAAAGCCTCCCGATCCGATATAGCCAACCTCGATTGTTGACTTCTGCCCAAGGCTCTTCTCAAAAGATGTACTCCACTGCTGAATGTATTGCGGTGGCGGACGGAAGCTCATTGCTGTAAAGCTAACCACGGTCTTGCCCAGCACTGCCGAGGCGAAGTTGTAATTCGCGATAGCCGCAGTCGGCGTGTAATTGTCGCTCTGGTTCGTCTCCGGAAACACATACGGCACATTGTGCCGCTGATTGCACCACGTATTCATGTCTACAGGGGTAAAGAACATCCCATAGGCTCCTTGCCACACCAACCCAATCGAATCAAAACTCTGCGCCAACCCAAACCTTGGCGCAAAATTAGCCTTGTTAGGGTGCATCAGCCCTCTCGGATACCCATTCTGTCCGCCAATAAACGGCGAAGGCACTCCGCTGTTAAATACAAGGTTGCTGTTGGTGTAAGTTACATCCCACAGCGGGCTCATGTACTCATAACGAATCCCGTAGTTGATCGTCGTCGACCGCGTGATCCTCCACGTATCCTGTGCAAATCCATCTGCATACCACTGTCGAAGATTCATCTGCGGGACCCCGGCCTGTCTCTGTCTCACCACCGGCATGCCCAACATAAAGCTCGCCAGCGCCGAGCCTGTTCCATCGTTCGTAAGCGTCTGCGTTGTGAACCCGCTCGTGAACTGGTAATAGCCACGATTCTGGAAGAATCCCCACATCGGCCAGATGTACCACTGGTATACCCCGCCAAACTTGAGCGTATGCCTTCCAGTCTGCCAAGTCAGCGAATCGCGGCCTTCGATGATCGTATCCCAGGCATGCATCGGCGTAGCCGAGTAGCTATCCCCGAACGGGGAATAACCCTGCACCGTGAAGTATGGCGCACCCCATGCGCCAGGACCACCAAATCCGACTCCCTGGATTCCTAACTGAGCGACGATGTTGTTCTTATTCGCGCTCTCGGTTGTGTGATCCATGCTCAGCCGCGAGATAGCGAGTGTTGCCGTGTTCACCATGCTCGACGAAATCACTTTGCTGAATCCGAGCACTCCCTGTTGCGCCAGGTTGTCGTGGTTGTACCCAAATCCCGGCAGGTTTTCAGGCATGAACCCATGCTCGCCCTACCCACTGTAACGCACAAACGCTGTGCTCCCGTTGCTGAAGTCATGGTCCACACGCACAGTTCCCTGATCGGTGTAGTGAAGTTCATTGCGAAGATCCAGGTAGTTGTTCGAGTCGTTGCCCGCCCCAATTACAGTTGGTTGACCATTCATCGTCATGCCCATGTTCATGCCGCTCATCTGGTTTGGCTGCGGCACATACTGCTGCAGCATGATCAGCGATGCGGAGTTCAGTCTGCTCGGCGGAATAACATTCAACTTCCCGTTGTACTGGAACTGCTTTCGAAGAGACTGAGGATTCGAGGGACTGACGGGAAGCGACGGATTGTAGGCCGGATTCGGCATAAGTCGAGTTCGGATCGTAGATATTCACGCCGCTATCGCTGAAATCCCCAGAAGCTTCCTCTGCAGTTGGCACCGTATCGGTCATCGGATCAGCTGCAGCCCGCCGCAGCCCTTCATAGTTCACGAAGAAAAACGTGCGCTTCTTATAAAGCGGGCCGCCGCATTGCTCCGCCAAAGTTGTTCTGTACAAGATGTTTTGTCATGCCCATCGAGCCGAAAGAAAACGCATCCATCGCCCCATTGCGCAGAAATTCATATACGGTTCCATGGAATGAACTCGTGCCTGAGCGCGTCGCAATGTTGATTTGTCCGCCTCCGGCTCCGCCCATGTCCGCCGAGTAGCTCCCTACCTCAACACGAAACTCCTGCACCATATCCGGATTAGGATTCAGGTTTTGCGTGTTGAATGTCGGATCAGTATTCGTCGCGCCATCCAGTAAAAAGTAATTTGCGTTCGGCCGCGCCCCGGCAATACTCACTGCCGAAAATTGTCCGGGCCGCCAATACAGCGGATTCACATTTCCTTCCTGCGCGCCCATACTTACATGGGCACCCGGCACCGTAGCCACCAGGTCAATCAGCTGCCTTCCATTCAGTGGCAGTTCCTGCACCGATCTCCGATCCACGACAGCGCCTACCGTCGCATCCGCGGTTCGAAGCAACTCTCCACTCGAACTCACAGTTAATGATTTCGTGACGGTTCCGATCACTAGAGCAACATCCAGCGTTGCTCTCTGGCCGACCTCCAACTGCAGCGATTGCTTTGCCTCGGCAAATCCAGTCGCTTCGATCTCGACGTCGTACGCGCCCGGCTGCAATCCTCCCGCTACGTACAGTCCTGCCGAATCCGTCACCACATCGCGCACGACTCCGGTCACACCCGACGTAATTCGGACATGCGCTCCTGCTACCGCCAAATGGTGGGGATCCGTCACCGCCCCGCGCAACGTTGCATAGTTGCTTTGCGCTACCCCCACCGACGCAAAGAGCGCCAGAAAAACGCATACCAATGCCAACGGCTTCAACATGGCGATTCCTCTCAAACCGAACGAAATGTAGTGAAATGAGTCGCCAACACCATATCAATCGCTATACACGCCCGCATCCTCCCTCCGATTGACCTCAAGCTCAATCCTTCGGGCTAACTAGGAAACCATACGAACCTGGGAACGCCGAACCGGTTTGTAAACACCGCCGGATTCGGTTCAATCACCGAAGTGACGACGTCGGGAAGAGAGATTCAGGTCAGTGCGCGGCCCTCCTTCTAGACCATAAGCGAGTGATCTTTCGTAGTGCCGTGCCTCGAGTCCACTCTGGGACATGGGTTCACCGGAGAACCCAATTTCGTTCCTGCATCTCTGCACAAGAGATAGTGCATCGGCGACTGAAGTCCAGACCTAACTTGTATCTTTAGTAGACTTTGCGCAATTTTGACGGGAGGGGTGGTCCAGCCTCAACTCCGCCAGTGCAGCGTCACCGGCCCGCTCAGCGGATGCCCGCCCGTCCCCTTCAGCCGCGCCTGCTTCAACGCGAAGTACCACTTCGCCGGCTTGTCCGCATCGTCGATCAGCATCAGCCCCGGATTGAACCGCAGCCCCTCCGCCTGCTCGATCATCGTCTGCTGATCCTGCCTCACAAATCGCGCCCCAAAGAATGTAGCAATCGGAGTTACAAATGGTACATAGTAAAAAACATTCCACGCCGAATACACATCGATCCGGCAAGTCGAAGCCGTCACCGGAGTCACCGTCGTCAGACTCGCAAACCACTTCTCCCCCGCGCGAATCGTCTCATACCGCCGATTCGGCAGCACGAAGTCAATCTGCGTCGTAATCTTCTCCCCGTAAACCCCCAGCAGCTTATACGGCGCCGAGTTCGCGCTCGGAGCATGCGACGACATCCGGAACCCCGCATTTCTTCCATCATGTTCGTCGTCATTCAACGGCTCGAAGTGCTTCTCCTTCTCATGAATGCTCGCCCGGCTCCGCCACCACCACGCCTGGTGCACAAACGGCCCATGCGCCGGATCCATCAGCCCGATAATTCCGTGGTCCACATTGCAAGGCAGCTCCGCCGTCAGATGCGCACTGCGAAACCGCGCCGAGAACTTCGGCACCTCCGGCACAGCAGGCAACTCGCCCGAAACCCTTCCCACCCCCGGCTCCGGCATATACACCCACGCATACCCATCCCGCTCCTCGCAGGGAAACGCCCCCGCAAAAATCTTCGTCGGGTCCAGCGTCTCGTGGCTCGTCAGCGAAGGAATCTCCTCGCACCGCCCGCTGCAAGGCTCAAACCGCCACCCATGGTACTTGCACGTCACGCTCTCGCCATCAAACCACCCCGCCGACAGCGGAATTCCACGATGCGGACACAGATCGCGCATCGCAAACAGCTTCCCATTGTTCTTCCGTCCCAACAACAGACGGCACACCCAGCAGCATCGCCTTCGCCGTCTTCTTCGCGCGCAGCTCACCGGCCCGCATCGCCGGATACCAATCCCCAAAGATCAGCTCCGTCGGCGGCCCCGCGACCTCTGCAACATCTTTTAGCTGAATCAAATCGCGCATCGGCAGTCAGCCTGAGTCTACGACAATTCACAAATTCACGCGGATCGATGACAGGCCGAAACAAAACCAACATAGGCTCAACCACACTTGCGGTTGATCCGTTTTCATCTGTGAAAAAGTGTGCCGATCCTTGTAAGCCTTCGACATTCCCGCCGAGCGACCGGCAGCCAGTCTCATACACTGATCAAGTGACCTCGCCCACGGATCCCGCGATCAAGCGCAATCGCCTTATCCTCTTCGCCCTCTGGCTTCTCTTCTACGCAAGCCTCGCCCTCATCACCCCACCGCTGCTCGACGACGCCGACTCCGTCCACGCCGAAGTCGCCCGCGAGATGCTTCTCCGCCACGACTGGGTCACCCTCTACGCCAACGGCATCCGCTACCTCGAAAAAGCCCCGCTCCTCTACTGGTCCATGGCCGCCAGCTTCAAATTTTTCGGCATCCGCACCGCCGCCGCACGCCTTCCACTCGCCTTCACCGTCCTCGCACTCGCACTCATCCTCGAAGCCTTCGCCCGCCGAGCTTTCGCAAGCATCCGCGCCGGCCTCTACGGCGGCCTGATCCTTCTCTCCAGCTTCGGCATCTTCATCTTCACCCGCATCATCATCCCCGACGCGATGGTCTGCCTCTGGCTCACCCTCGCCCTCTACTGCTACTGGCTGACCGAACAACAGACTCAGCCACAAATTCGGGTGCCCCATCTTCGCGACGGTCTCATCGCGCTAAGGTGGGCATTCGCGAAGCTAACCGCAATCCTATCCGTCCCCTGGGACCAACCCAAACCCGCTCCTCTGCTACGCCTTCGCCGCCTGCTGTGCTCTCAACGTCCTCACCAAGGGCCTCATCGGCATCGTCTTTCCCATCCTCATCGTCCTCGCTCACCTCGCGCTCACCCGCCGCAATCTCCGCAGCATCATCACCCGCATCCGCCAACTCCACCCAATCTCAAGCACCCTCGTCTTCCTCTTCATCGCCGCACCCTGGCACATCCTCATCGCCCTCGCCAACCCCACCCAGGGCCATCCCGGCAACCTCGCCTTCACCCACCGCCACTGGCCGTCCCGCTCCCCACCGACGGCAACGTCCACGGCTGGCTCTGGTTCTACTTCATCAACGAGCACCTCCTCCGCTACCTGAACCTCCGCGTCCCCCGCGACTACGACACCGTTCCCCTCTATCTCTTCTGGGGACTCCTCCTCATCTGGCTCATGCCCTTCAGTGCCTATCTCCTCCGCGCCCTTCGCACCGTCCCCTGGCGCAAAGCCCTCCGTCCCATCATCTCCATTCGCGCGCTCACTGAAACCGAAAGCACCCGCCTCCTCCTCGGCCTCTGGGCCGCAATCCCTCTCCTCTTCTTCTCGCTCTCCACCCGCCAGGAGTACTACGTCCTGCCCTCACTCCCTCCGCTCATCCTTCTCATCACCGCCTGGCTCAACGACGAAGCCACCGAAGCCGAATCCTTCACCGTCCCCAACCCACTCACCCGCGCCGGACAGCGCATCTCCGTCCTCCTCCTCGTCCTCGGCTCCATCGCCGCTCTCATCGCAGGATTCTTCGTCCTCCACGCGCACCTGTCCACACCCAGCTCCGACCTCGCGTCCCTCCTCAAACAAAACCCCAGCGACTACGCCCTCTCCTTCGGCCACTTCCTCGATCTCAACACCCAGGCCATGGCCGCCTTTCGCGACCCCCTCATCCTCACCGCGATCGCGCTCTTCGGCGGTACCCTCGCCAACTGGCTCCTTCGACGCAACTACAAACCCCACGCCGCCAATCTCTGGCTCATCGCCGCAACCTTCGCCTTCCTGCTCGCCGCCCACATCGGCCTGCAGATCTTCTCCCCCGTCCTCACCTCGCAGCAACTCGCCGCCGCCATCGCCCCGGTCCTGAGGCCTGACGACCTGATCATCATCCACGGCGAATACGAGAGCGCCAGCTCGCTCGGCTTCTACCTCCAGCGCCCCGGCCCCGGAACCAGCCCCTTCACATCCTCAACGGCCGCAGCTCCAACCTCTGGTACGGTTCCTTCTTCCCCGACGCCCCCCAAATCTTCGAGGACGAAATCTCCCTCAACCTGAAGTGGACCGAACCCCGCCGCATCTTCCTCTGGCAGGATCTAAGCGACCCTGTGCCCAGCCTGCCCGGCAAGACCTACTTCATCGCCCAGAGCGGAGGCAAAGAGATCCTCAGCAACCAACCCAACCCATACTGATCATGGCGTTCTTTTGGTGGCGTTGCTCTGTGGTTGTCATTCCCGAAGAGCCTGCCCTGAGCGAAGTCGAATGGGGGATCTGCGTTTGCGTTGCTGTCTCTTCTTCTCCTCCGAAGAGAGCCGCAGGCAAGCACCCTATTCCTTCGCCTTCCACACATAAAGAAACTCACTATTGCTCGAGGTCGCCAGGCTAATCTTCGCCTGCCGAGCAGCCCGGCTCAGCGCCGAGCGGATATTCTCCTTCGTGTCTGGAAGCTGGGACAGAGGAATCTTCAACGCCGCTCCCTCGCCCAGCTGAGCAATATCACCCAGCAGCCGGGTAATGATGCTCTTGTGTTTCCCGTCGCGGCCCTTAGGCACGTCGACTTGCAGCACCGACTCAAACTTCGTCTGTCCATCCACGAAATTGCCGTCGTCGTTCATGATCTTTCTCCTCAATGAGGTTTTACTTCTCCTGGGTATAAATTTGATGCAAACGAGACGTAAACGTAACGTAAACATAAAAATAATCTGACGCAATACCTCACCTTTCAAGCCGAAATTTCGAGGGAAAGCTAAACCTCTCTTCAACTAACAGATACAAAAGAGTTAACCCATATCTGCGAAACATGGACTAGCTTCTACTCAGAGGTACTCCCCATGTCTCCCAAACTTACTTTTGAGGTTGTTCCGCTGGCTGAAGTTGCTCAGGAAGACAAGGTCATTTTGCCCAAAGGAAAAGGACCGCTCATCCTTATCGTCGACGATGAAAAGGTCATCGCAGATACTCTGTCGATCATTCTCTCCAGAGCCGGCTTCACCACCATGACCGCCTATAACGGAGAGACCGCACTCCAGATTGCGACCGCGACCTCGCCGGCGCTTGTGATCTCCGATGTCGTCATGCCGGGACTCTCCGGCGTCGAACTGGCCATCAAGCTCACGCTCAGACCCTTCCCGACTGCAAAATTCTCTTGTTCTCAGGCCAGGCCGCCACAGTCGATCTGCTCGACAAGGCGCGCGAAGAAGGCCACTACTTCACCACCCTCACCAAACCCGTGCACCCCACCGACATGCTCAAGCGCATCTCAGAGTGCCTCGCCTTCTCCGCGCCCCTCTCCGGCGCCACACTGCAAAGCGCAGCCAGCATCCCCGCAATGGCCAACTAACCCGAAGCGGAGATTATTTTTATCGGTTTTCCCGCCAAAGATGCTCGTCAATGCAAAAAGCCCGGCTAGCAGCTGGGCTTTTACATTCTTTGGCAAATCATTAACCGCGATCTATTTATCTGCAACAGTTCAGATGTGATGAAGCGCAAAATTAGGGATAGAGCAGGGACATAACTTGCTTGCTGCACAAGGGCGAAGAGGAGGAGAATAGCCTATGTCCTCATGGTTCCATGAGCTTGGGCTCTTTCTATTCGCTGTTCTTGCACATTGGCAGGCTCTCGTAACTGGGGGCATCGTGATAGCCGCCGTTGGCTTTTATGAGCGCAAGAAAAAGCAGTTGCCTTGGGAGTCGTACGTATTCATCGCAACGATGTTCGCTCTCTACTCAGTTTTCGCTGCATGGCAGGATGAACATCGAAATACGACAGTTGCTGAGACTCAAAAGTCTGCTGAAGTTGCCCTGAAGACCACCTGTTTACAAGATGCGAGAGTAGAACATGCCTACTTAGTCGGAATGCAAGAATTGAACGCATCTCAAAGGCAAATAATTGATAAGCAACAGCAGGCTAATGATGCACAGCAAAGAGAGATGTTTCCAGTTGCGTCGTAAGCTTGGGGAAAATGAATCCAGTTATTAGAGAAAAGATCACGGCAATTTCGGTGCCGATAGGTTCGATTGATGTTACGGGACATTTCCCTGTAAGCGCACGAACTATCGGAGCGCCAACGATCCTACCTAAGCGTTATATATCCGAGATATTTATCATTACAAATGAGCCGGAGCGTTACTTTCATGGAACACTCCGGTGCGATAAACCGTTCGATTTCATCGACCCGCCGGTGGTCACGACAGACGCGGAAAGCATAATGGTCAGCGGTAGCAGTCCCAGACAGATCGACGATTATTCTTTTGAGATCCGTTACGACGCAACTTCTACCGAATGGAATCCATCGCACCCCGCGTATATGCGGGTCAGTTCAAAGTCGGAGCGTCTCGGCAGATGTTCATTCCAATCCATGGAGTAGCCCATGAAACACGAGCTCTACAAAGGTCGGAAGATCTTAGAGCGGTTTGAAAAAGGGGCGACCAAGAAGTTTCAGGCACCAAACCAGTCGTCAAGAAAGCAGCGAAGCGATCTATCAAAGCTCCAAAGGTTCAACCGCCCGGGAAGATTTCTTGCTAGTAGACCTGCGTGTGCCGTTGCACATCAACGGGGGTTTAGCCCCGGGCCTTCTGTCGGAAATTATTTTTCGCGATTTTCCGGCCAAAAACGCATGTCAAGCCCCCAACGCATCTAAGCCATTATTTTTCATCAACATCCGCTTGGCGTATTAGTTCCACTCAGCCCGATATAATAGAAATAGGAATCAAGAAAGGCCTGGAAGCCCCAGGCCTTTTCTCATTGGAGAGCGAAAACGAGCCGTAACCCGTTTTAATGCAATATTTTGGACGTAACACATTTATTTTCAATATTTTACGGACAACTCCAGCTCGCAAATAACTGAAAATAAATAACTTCCGCGCGGGCAATGGGGGGGAGGGGGTCCCCATGCAGTACTGGCAATGTGGGCAATATGATACGGTCAGGATTCTGACCCAGATCCACACATGTGAGACACGAATGAGGGCAGTGGGCACCATCCCACTCCCCCCGCTCAAGGCCTCACTGTGAAAAGGAATCATATGCCCCAGCCCTTCCGAAACCACGCCCGCCGAAGCCTCATCGTCGCCGCCCTATTCTCCAGCCTGCTCGCATCTGCCCAGACCACCCCGCCAGCCACCACCCTGCCCAGCGAATCGCCCGCAACCCTGACCCCAACCGACTACGGATTCAACTACGAGCGGCGCGAAGTCATGATTCCCATGCGCGACGGCGTCAAACTCCACACCGTCATCCTGGTGCCCAAGGGAGCAAAAAATGCCCCCATCCTGCTCACCCGGACACCCTACAGCGCAAACGCCCTGACGACGAACACAAACAGCTCGCACCTCGGCTCCAGCCTCTACGGCTACGACAACGCAACCGACGTCATCGTCGACGGCGGCTATATCCGCGTCATCCAGGACGTCCGCGGCAAGTACGGCTCCGAAGGCGACTACGTCATGAATCGCCCCCTCCGCGGCCCCCTCAACCCAACCACAGTCGACCACGCCACCGACACCTACGACACCATCGACTGGCTCGTAAAAAATACGCCCGAGAGCAACGGCAAGGTCGGCATCATCGGCATCTCCTACGACGGATTCACCACCCTGATGGGCCTCGTCCATCCGCATCCCGCACTCAAGGTCGCCGTCCCAATGAACCCCATGGTCGACGGCTGGAAGGGCGACGACTGGTTCCACAACGGAGCCTTCCGTCAGCAGAACATGGCCTACATCTACGAGCAGGATGGCACCCGCGACAACTCCGTGAAGTGGTGGACAAGCAACTTCGACGACTACGACATGTTCATGGACGCCGGCTCAGCCGGCGAACTCGGACAAGCGCCGCGGCCTGGAGCAGACAGGCTTCTGGCGCAAGGTTATCGCCCACCCCAGCTACGACGCCTTCTGGCAGGATCAGGCCGTCGACAAACTCCTCGCCGCCGAACCGATAACCGTCCCCACCTTGCTCGTCCACAGCCTCTGGGACGCCGAAGACATCTACGGCGCCATGGCCGTCTACAAAGCCATCAAGCCCAAAGACACCGACAAGACAAAGTCTTCCTCGTCATGGGCCCATGGCACCACGGTCAGGGCATCGAAGACGGCAGCACCCTGGGCGCCATCAAATTCAACAGCGACACCTCGCTGTACTTTCGCGAAAACATCCTCGCTCCCTTCCTCGCAAAGTACCTGAAAGACGACGCTTCAGCTCCTGCGATCGCGCCTGTCTCAGCCTACGAGAGCGGAACCAACACCTGGCGCAAGCTGCCATCGTGGCCAATCGCATGCGAGAGCGGCTGCGCCTCAACCTCAGCGCCGCTCTACCTCAGGGCAGAAGGCAAGCTCAGCTTCGCCGCACCGAAGCAGGAAGAAGCAACCTTCGACGCCTACATCTCAGACCCCGCTAAGCCAGTACCGTTCCGCGCCCGTCCCATCCAACCCATCGGCTACGACAACGGCCTCACCTGGCCGAACTGGCTCGCCGACGACCAGCGCGAAGCCTCAGGCCGCACCGACGTCGCAGTCTTCACCTCCGACGTCCTCACCGACCCCAGTGAAGATCAGCGGCCAACCCATCGCCAACCTCATCGCCTCCACCTCCGGCACCGACTCCGACTGGGTCGTCAAGGTCATCGACGTCTATCCCGACGAGGTCGCCGGCCAGCCGAAGATGGGTGGCTACCAGTTCATGGTCTCCGCCGACATCTTCCGCGGGCGCTACCGCGAAAGTCTCGAAAATCCAAAACCGATCGAAGCTGGAAAGCCCCTGCTATACCGCTTCAATCTGCCTCCCACAAACCACGTCTTCCTGCCCGGCCACCGCATCATGGTGCAGGTGCAATCCAGCTGGTTCCCGCTCTACGATCGCAATCCGCAGACCTTTGTTCCGAATATCTTCTGGGCCAAGCCGCAGGATTATCGAAAGGCGGAGCAGAAAATCTACCACGGACCCGGGCAAGCCAGCTTCATCGAACTTCCTATCGTCGCAAAACCTTGAACCGAAAGCGTCAATTGGGGCGACTTGCTATGTAGGAGGCGAGGCGCGTAGGCTTAACTCAGCCCAGGAGGTTGCTGGGACAGGTGGTATCCGGCCAAAGTCGTGGATCTTCGGGCGACACGCGGTGGAACTGCACTGGAGATTGCAATGAGTCTGACCACGTTCTCTGCGGAACGATCTGGCGCGCGTGTTGGGCGCGACGCCGAACTTCCCACAAAAGTCACCGTCCCCTCTCTTTTAGAAAAAAAACTGTCGCGGCGGCCAATCACCGCTGTGACCGCATACGACTACGCCAGCGCCAGACTGGTAGATGAAGCCGGGTTGGATGTTGTGCTCGTGGGCGACTCGCTCGCGATGGTGATGCAAGGTCACGAGAACACGCTTGCCATAACAATGGACGAGATGCTGCTTTACACACGCGGCGTTCGTCGGGCCGTACGACGCGCCCTCTTAGTTGCTGACATGCCATTCGGGAGCTATCAAACGGACGAGCGCGAAGGAGTCGCGAACGCCGTTCGGTTCGTGAAGGAAGCCGGCGCTGAGGCCGTAAAGCTTGAAGGTGGACGCGAACGAAAGGATTTGGTACGGCGATTAGTGGACGCAGAGATTCCCGTGATGGGACATCTCGGATTGACTCCGCAGAGCGTGCATCGCATGGGTGGTTACAAGGTACAGGGCAAGACGATGGAGGCGATCGACGAGTTACGTACCGACGCACTTGCCCTCGAGGAGGCCGGATGCTTTGCGCTCGTTCTGGAAGGCGTTCCTCGTGAGTTGGCCCGAATCGTGACCGAGGAGTTGCAGATTCCCACGATCGGAATTGGCGCGGGACCAGACTGTGATGGGCAGATTCTTGTCCTGCACGACATGATGACAATGACCTTTTCGAGTCCGGCCAAGTTTGTACGTCGCTATGCGGATGTAGCGGGAGTGATGCGTGAGGCGTTGGTCGAATACCGTCAGGATGTAGAAGCCAGGACGTTCCCATCCGATGCCGAGAGCTACCACCTTTCGCGGGAGATGCGGAAATTGATGGGTCTTTCGGTTGAAGCGGCGGGGTAGAACAAAAGCGGTATGCGAATTGTAAAGAGCATCGCGGAGATGCAGCGCATTTGCCGCGAATTCAGGATAAGAGGATCTATGTTGGGCTTTGTGCCCACGATGGGAGCTCTGCATGAAGGGCATCTGTCTCTTGTGCGGCGCGCGCGAGCGGAATGCGAAGTCGTAGTTGCTTCCATCTTCGTGAATCCGCTGCAATTTGCGCCGGGGGAGGATTTTGCTCAATATCCTCGGACGTTCGAGGAAGATTGCAAGCTGCTGGAGGCGGAGGGCATCGAAATTTTGTTCGCCCCTGAGGCTGCAGAGATGTACCCTCCCGGCGCAGTGACGACCGTAACGGTGTCCGAAATCGGGAATCAGCTGGATGGCGCCTCGCGTCCTGGCCACTTCACCGGAGTAGCTACCGTTGTGACGAAGTTGTTCCATGTCGTTGGAGCGAACCGGGCTTACTTCGGACAGAAGGACGCCGCGCAGCTTGCGGTCCTTCGCCAGATGGTTCGTGATTTGAATTTTGACATCGAGATTGTCGGTTGTGCGATCGTGCGCGATACGGATGGGCTGGCCCTGAGCAGCAGGAACAAATATCTGAATGCAGTTGAGCGAACTCGGGCGCTCGTTCTGAGTCGAGCGTTGCTGCGCATGGAGCGCATGATCGCCGAGGGAGAGCGGCAGAGTGACGTGCTTATACGAGAGGGGATGAAACTTCTGCAGGCACGAGACCGGAGTGAGGGTGGATTATCTCGCAGATCGTCGATGCGAATACGTTGATGCCGATTCCATCGGTAGGCAGAGACACCTTGGTGGCAGTAGCGGCGTTTGTGGGGAGCACGCGGCTACTCGACAATTTTATTGTCGACCTAGGTTTTCCAATGAAAAGCTGACTTCCGCTCCAATCGAGTTACGGAGCGAAGGTTTGAGCCAGCTCCGCGACTTGTCGATTTGATTGGGGTCTAAACCCGTTGAGATTGAGAAGACTGCGAAGAGCCGGCTCTTATCATGAACAGTCTCTCAGTTGGAACTACACGGAAGTACTATGTATCCTCGGGATTCCGAAGTGTATTAGTCTGCGGGTTTAGTAACATTGGCTACGTGATCCTCTTGCTTTGATCTATCGGTCGATCGCTGATGAAAGAAGGTGGTCTGCCGGCAGAGGCCAGAAGATGATCGAGAAGGATTCAACATGCCAGAAACTTCAATCCATGAACTCGCGATCGCAGAGATAGAACGGCTCTCGCGAAACGGTTTCCAGCGATTATCGCTCCCGGAACCTCTCGAGAGCGGCTTCGAACAGTCGACTTTTGTTCAGCGCTCCGCTCGGCTTTGGATTGAAGGTCTTATTGCAATTGCGTTCTTCAATATCTACGTCATCGCAGATTACTTCATTCGCGGGGGAAGCGCCTGGTTTCCGTTACAGGTTCGCCTGTGCATCGTTACTCCTGTCGCCCTACTCATTAATCTCAGTATGCGCTGGACTCCGAACAAGGCTTATCGCGAAACCAGCGTTGCATTAGCCAGCTGTTTGATCGGAGCGACGCACCTCTATCTTGAGAGCAATACAAGTGCGACCTCATCCGCCTATGCGCAGGTGGGACTCATCGTAACCGTGATCTTCGTCACCGTCGTGATGAGGCTGCAGTTTATATACGCTTTGTGTGCGTCTCTGGTCTTACTCGCGAGCGACCTGATCTTTCTCCGTCAAGATCACTTTCTCAATGCTTCAGAGAAGCTGCTCGGAATCACGTTGGCCGTCATGTTCCATCTCGATGACTGTAGTCGCCAATTACAGCATCGGGCGCGAAGAACGTCTGGGATTTCTGATGCGTCTCCGCAGCGAGATACAGAGCAAAGAGCTATCCTTTTTGAATGTCGAGCTGCAAAAGATTTCTTACATCGACAGCTTGACCGGACTTGCCAATCGATACTCCTACGAATTGCAGTTCGCGAAACTATGGAGCGAGGCTGTCGATTCGGGAAGTTGTCTCTCGGCCATTGTGATTGACATCGATCACTTCAAGGTTACGAACGACACGCGCGGCCATCTTTATGGCGACCGCGTGCTGGTTCGTGTAGCTTCCCTGCTGTTGCAGAGCCTTCGATGCAAAGACGATTTTGCGGCGCGGTTTGGCGGAGAGGAGTTTGTGGTCCTGCTCCCAGGCGCAACGCGAGAAGGGGCGATGATCGTAGCCGAAAGAATCCGCAAACTCGTTGAAGTTGCCGGATCACCCGCGTTGCCTGAGCCCGGAAGCCACCTCGGCTTGTCGACGGTGAGTTGCGGTGTGGCAACATGCTGGCCAAGCGATTCCAATTGTCAGGAAGACCTCTTGGAATCCGCTGACAGGGCGCTATACCAAGCCAAATCCCATGGCCGAAATCAGGTTTGTTGGGGCGAACTGACGAGCACGGTCAAGAAAGCGCCCATCGTCTGAGCGGGGAATACTCCGAAATCTGGCCGGAGGCGATTCCGGCTCGTGGGCGAGGGTCGGATTAGAGATTCGGCAAGTCAATTTGAACCAACAGACCCTCCAATCGCGTACATGAGTAGGCGGTCCAAGGACTCATTAACGCAGGATTCGCGGTTGGCTTGTGATCCTCGGCGCTCCAGTCCAGTGTGGTAAATTGCGGCTACTACCAAAAGTACTGCATAGAGCTATCCGGAGGGCACATTCTTGGCACTCAAAATCACAGGTCTGTCTAAGACCTACCCAAACGGAGTAAGAGGCACTCAAAGATGTGACGTTGACCATTGGGAATAACATGTTCGGCCTGCTCGGTCCGAACGGAGCCGGAAAAAGTACATTGATGCGGACCGTTGCCACGTTGCAAGACCCCGATTCCGGAGAGGTGTGGCTCGACGACCTCAATGTATTGAAGGACAAGAACGCGGTCCGAAAGGTGCTGGGATATTTGCCGCAGGAATTCGGTGTTTATCCGAAGATGAGCGCGCTCGATATGCTGCAGCATCTCGCTGTAATGAAGGGCATCACCAGCAGCGCACAGCGCAAAGAGATGGTAGAGGCGCTCCTGCACCAGACCAATCTGTGGGAGGCACGCAAGAAATCGCTCGAGCACCTACTCAGGCGGCATGAAGCAGCGATTCGGCATCGCACAGGCGCTGCTCGCCAATCCGAAGTTGATCATTGTCGATGAGCCCACCGCCGGGCTTGACCCTGCAGAACGCAATCGATTTCTCAATCTGCTGAGCTCGATCGGCAGTAATGTCACAGTCATTCTTTCGACGCACATCGTCGAGGATGTTCGCGAGTTGTGCCCGCGCATGGCGATCATCAGCAATGGCGAGCTTCTGCTGGAAGGAGCTCCTGCCGAGACCTTGCAAGCGCTCAAGGGGATGATCTGGAGCAAGGTTGTCGCTAGCGACTCCGAGCTGCAGGCACTCGAGGCGAGTCTGCAAGTCATTTCGACTCACCTGATTGGAGGGTTGCACGAGGTTCGTATTTACGCAGAGTCGAGCCCTGGCGACGGATTCGTCCCTGTCGACTCCGGCCTCGAGGATGTCTACTTCCTCAACCTCTCACGCCACAAGAAAAACTAATCGTCGAGGATACCGATGGCAATGTTCTGGGAGTTTTTCTCGTTCGAACTCAAGTTTCGGCTGAAGAGCGTATCCACCTACGTCTACTTTGCCCTCTGGTTCTTTCTGAGCTTTCTGAGCATAGCGGCAGAGGACTTTATCAACGTCGGCAACGACAAGGTTCTGCTGAACGGACCATTCTCAACCGCCATACTTTATATTCTCTTCACCTTCTTCGGCGTAATCGTTATCGCCGCGATCTTCGGAACCTCAATTCTTCGCGACTTCCAGCGCGACACCTACCAACTCTTATTTACAAAGCCAATCACGAAATTCGCTTATCTGGGCGGTCGTTGGGCTGGATCCTTCGTCACAACCGTCTTCTGCTTCACGGGTCTGATCTTCGGGGAAGCTGCCGGTACGCTGGCTCCCTGGGCCGACCATACTCGCATCGCTCATGCCCATCTTTCGTGGTACTTGCAGCCGTTTCTCTCAATAACCGTTATCCAGATCTTCTTCCTTGGATCGTTATTCTTTTGCATAGCCGCTCTTACCCGCAAACTCTTCATCGTGTATCTGCAGGGCGTCGTTTTGTTTCTCATTTATTTAGTCGCCAATATCGTCTTTGCTGCGACAAATTCGCTCGAACACTTTTGGTCCGCCATCTTCGATCCCGTCGGACTGCGCTTATTCGATAGCGTCACACGCTATTGGACAGTGGTCGAGAAGAATAAATTGCTGATGCCCTGGTCGGGCGTGTTTCTATACAACCGCCTTGTCTGGACCGGCGTAGGTTTGCTTGCGCTTGTGGTAGTCTACGCGCTCTTTCCTTTATCGGTCGAAGCGTTGACAGCAGTGTCTCAGGGGCGCCGTGCTGCAAAGGCCCGCGAGAATGACTCCGCGGAAGAGCGGCCCATACGCTCTCTCGTCGCCAAGAGACTGCCATCGATTCAGCAAACCTTCGGCCCGGGAACCACCTGGGCGCAGTTCCGCTCTCTCACACGACTGCGCATCTCAGACATTCTTCATGAGCTTCCCTTCTGGGCCCTTCTGTTCGCCATGGTTGTATTCGCTCTTGTTAGCGCTCACTTCGCAGGACGCAACAGCGACGGTCACCTTTACCCAGTCACCTTCCTCATGCTCCAGGCGGTGGAAGGGCAAGTCACCACTCTTCTTCTACATCATCGCCACAATGTACGCGGGAGAGCTGATTTGGCGCGAGCGAGACACGAGTTTTTCTGGCATTCACGATGCTCTTCCCATGCGCGAGTCTACCGATTGGCTTTCAAAACTCTGCGCTCTCGCCTTCGTCGAGTTGATTCTTATCACGGTAGTTCTTTTCTGCGGCGTCATCAGCCAGACCATTGCGGGCTATTACCATTACGAGTTCATTCAATATTTCAAAGAGCTTTTTATTGTCACCTTCCCGCAGGTGCTGACCTTCGCGTTGGCCGCGATGTTTCTTCAAACGATGCTGAGCAACAAGTTCATCGCCCACGGCCTTGTAATCGGGTTCTTCGTTCTGAATATTGTCCTGTTCAACTTCGGCTGGGAGAATACGCTTTATCTATTTCGGCAACACACCGCCTTATACCTACTCGGACATGAACGGCTATGGCCACTTTGTTCCTGCGCTCTTCTGGTCGATAACTTATTGGTTGGCGATAGCAGCTCTTCTGGGTATCATCTCGATCGCCTTCGCGCTGCGCGGCTCGGACGACACGTGGGCCGCACGCCTACGGCTGGCTCGGAGACGCTCTTCGCGATTGATTCCCGCGGGCGCGCTCTTTCTGTTCCTCGCCATCGGGAGCGGAAGTTGGTATTTTTACAACGCGCACGTGCTCAATGAGTATCTTGAATGCAAAAGCTCGCCGCGATATCCAGGCCGACTATGAGCGGAACTTCAAAAAATACGAAGATCTTGCCGCAGCCTAAGGTCATCGCAGTCGACGCAGCGATCGACATCTTTCCGGAACGCCGCTCCTTCTCTGGCACAGGTCATTTCGTTCTGCAGAATAAGTCCCCGGGTCCAATCTCGCAGATTCACATCGTCAATACTACAGCAGTCCGATTTCCAATGTGCAGTTCGACCGACCTTTCCATGTTGTTTCATCGAGCCCGCGCGCGATGTACACCATCTATGCTCTCGATCAACCGCTCGCACCGGGCGATAAAGTTGAATTTGAACTTCAGCGTGGGATATACGAGCCGCGGTTTCAGAGATGGCAACGAGCGACCCGAGCTTGCCTATAGCGGCACCTTCTTCGACGCCACCTATTTTCCGACAATTGGATATACCTCGGACAACGAGTTGACCGATCCGCGTCGACGGCGCGACGAGCATCTTGGGCCGCTCTCCGATCTGCCACACCGTGGAGATCCTGTCGGCAGTCGCACTAACCTCTTCACCAAAGACGGGGACTGGATATCGTATCGCACCGTTGTCAGTACGCCAGACGACCAAATTGCTCTAGCGCCTGGGTACCTGCAGCGCGAGTGGCATCAGAACGGCCGCCATTATTACGACTACAGCATGGGAGACGTCAAGACTCTCAACTTCTACGCCTATGTGTCTGGCCGCTACAGCGTGAAGCGCGAAACCTACGACGGCGCAAATGGAAAGATAAACATCGAGGTTTATTCGGCTCCGGCACATCCTTACGATGTCGACGACATGATCGATTCGAGTAAAGCCGGCCTCGCATACTACGAGAAGAATTACAGCCCATTTCAATTTAGCCAGTTCCGTATCCTGGAATATCCCCGCTACCGCAACTTCGCTCAGTCGTTTCCAAACACAGTTCCCTATACCGAACCCGGTTTCCTTGGCCGGGTTGAGAGTCCGAAGGACATTGATCGCACTTATTTTGTCACGGCCCACGAGCTTGCTCATCAGTGGTGGGGTCATCAACTGATCGGGGGCCGCGTAGAAGGATCGAACATGTTATCCGAGTCGCTCGCGGAATACTCGGCGCTTCGCGTAGCGCAGAAGAAGTACGGCGACGACAACATGCACAAGTTTTTGAAGCATGAGTTGGACGGATACCTGCGTGGACGTTCCGGAGAAGCTCACCGTGAGCCACCGATCGCCCTAGTGCAGCGCGAGGCCTATGTTTGGTATCAGAAGGGCTCGCTGGTTCTGTATGCGCTCTCGGATTATATCGGTGAGGACAAACTGAATCTCGCGCTCCACAATTTCCTGATGCAGTATCGCTATGCCAACGCGAATGATTCACAAAGCGGTCCTTACCCCGACACCCGGCAGTTTGTCGATGCGCTGCGTGCCCAGACTCCGCCTGAACTTCAGTACTACATCACGGACGCCTTCGAATCGATCGTCCTTTATGACAATAAGGCCGTCACCGCCACGGTCACACAAACCCCGGCCAAGAAGTACAAAGTAACTCTGACGGTGCAGGCCCGCAAACTGAAGTCGGACGGTAGCGGGAACGAGACTCAAATGACAATGAACGATTACATTGACATTGGTGTGTTCTCCGGAAAGAAAGACGAGGAGAAGCCCCTCTACCTCAAAAAGGAAAAGCTGACTCAATCGAATCAGACCTTCGAAATTGTCGTAGATCAAATGCCGACCCGCGCAGGCATCGATCCTTATAACAAACTCATCGACAGGATTCCCGACGACAACATCATCGATGTCTCAAAACAATGATCGCCAACTGTTAACCTTCGCCCGAAGCCGAACGAGTTAATGGGAAGAGTTCGATCTTAGGCATTTTGTCGCCCGGGCAGCCTGAGTAAAGCTGGCAAAGCAGAAGCACCCTTTTGATCTACGATGTAGTGGGGAAGCAACGGTCGTGAGGGCGCTCGTCGGTCGCGAAGCGTAGTCGCGATCCCGAGTTTTGAAAACAATGGCTACCCAGACCAAGTTCGCGCATCCGGTTAGGACTCTCCACAAGCAGTCCAAAGCGCTTGAGAAGGCTCTCAGCGCCTGCCTCACAAAGGCCTCTCCCGAACCGGTTCATGAGCTCCGCACAACCATTCGCCGTTTCGAAGCGCAGTTAGCGCTGCTTATTCAGTCCCGCAAAGTGCCTAATTATCATGACGAGTCTAAGAAACTTTTGAGGCATTTGAAAAAACTCCGGAGATTCGCGGGCGAGTTGCGCGATTTAGACGTTCAGCGAGATCTAATCTTCGCGCACACTACTTCAGAGACCGCTCGTGATGCCCGGTGGCTGCGCCGTCGATTGAAGGATCGGCGCGATCGACAGGCAGTCATCTTTATTGATCTCGCACAACGACTTCATGGAAAAGTTTCGAAGGAACTCCAGGATCAGCTCGAAGTGCTCCTGCCAGTCGAAACATTGTCGATGCCGAACGACAGAGTGATTTCGTTGGCGCAACAATGGTTTGCCCAGCGGTCCCGCTTATGTGTAACCGACAATCAGTTACACGTAACGCGCAAGGCTGCGAAAGTCGCGCGTTACATGTGCGAAATGGCGTCCGGATCTGCGCCGGCACTGAAGGTGGCGAAGCAGTTCGAAAAGATACAAAACAAGGGGGGGCAATGGCATGATTGGCTGGAACTGGCAAGAATTGCCGAGACCAAATTGAAGCGGCAATCCATTCTTGCCGACAAATACACGAAGGAACGCGATCTAAAGCTTGCGGACTATCGAAAAATATTGACGGATCGTCCACAATCTACGCACCTTAGCAAATGACTTCATAGTTCTTCAGAGCCAGAGTGACCTGGTGGTGGTTCGGGGGAGATTCGATGTACGAAGCTCTGCCCACCAACGGATGAAACCATGAGGTGATCCCCATCATAGCTTGGGGTGCCATCCGTTACGGAGCCCTCAGCAAAGGACGCAACGCTTTGCCCAGCATCATGGGCAGCACGAAGTTGCCCAAGACCACAGGAAGCGACGGGGAAATAAACCCGTTATGAAAGCTTAAATTGGCCCCTCCCGACAAGGTCGGTGGACTGGTTTAGGATTGTTCTGAAACAATGACGCACGCGCTGTTCTGCTCCCAGACTTCAGGTTTGGGGCAATTCCCCGGACGGCGGCAGGAGCCTTTCTAATGAGAACTGTAAAAATCGGTAACAAGCTTGTAGGCCCAGGCCAACCTTGCTACATAATTGCGGAAATTGGCATCAACCATAATGGCGATGTCGATCTAGCTAAAAGGCTCATCAGCGTTGCTGTTGCCGCCGGATGCGATGCCGTTAAGTTCCAAAAGCGCACCGTCGATGTTGTATACACGGCTAAAGAGCTTGCCACACCCCGTGAAAACCCCTTCGGACCAACGAATGGCGACCTAAAATACGGTCTCGAATTCGAAGCCGAGGACTACGCCGAGATCTCAGACTTCTGCAAGTCAATCAAGATTTCTTGGTTCGCATCCCCTTGGGACGAGGGTTCCGTCGACTTCCTGGAGCAGTTCAATATTCCTGTGTACAAGATCGCTTCGGCCTCGCTCACTGACGACCACCTCCTTCGGCACATCCGCAAGACCGGTAAGCCGGTAATAGCTTCAACCGGTATGAGCACCTACGCTGAGATCGACCATGCCGTCGAGGTCCTCGGCAAAGAAGACCTGATCCTGATGCATACCACCAGCACCTACCCGGCCAAGTACGAGCAGTTGAACCTGCGTGCCATCCCCACCATGGCTGAGCGCTACGGAGTCCCCGTCGGTTACTCTGGCCACGAGACTGGCATTCCCACGTCTGTTGCCGCCAGTGCCCTCGGCGCATGTTGTGTTGAACGACATATCACGATGGACCGCGCTATGTGGGGGTCTGACCAGGCCGCGTCGCTCGAGCCCAATGGAATCAGCCGTCTCGTGCGTGACATTCGTCTCTGCGAGCAGTCGATGGGCGACGGCATCAAACGCGTCTACGAGGAAGAGATCCCCGTCATGAAGAAGCTTCGCCGCGTCGGGGCTGCCGTCTAATCTTTTGAGTTTCGTGGAGTCTCACAGGAATCGAGCACCCCATCCTCGCGACAGTCCCCCGTCGCGGGGTGGGGTGTTCTCTTTGGCGCAAAAGCAACCCTGAAAGGAATCATGCCCTTCGATCCTCGGCAGCTAATTAACTTGCGGGCCATCGCCTTCGATGTCGATGGTGTTCTTACCGACGGCACATTTGTCTGGTCGGAGTCCGGCGAGGAGTCCAAGCGCTTCTCTTTCACCGACATCATGGGCGTTTCTCTTCTCCGCCGTCTTGGATTGAAGATGGCGTTGATCTCCGGCGAGCCATCACCATTGGTCGACCGCTACGCCGAGAAGATGCACATCCCATTCGTGGCGAAAGGCACACGCGACAAAGCCGCGGCATTGCGCGACTTCACCACGAAGTTCGAAATCCCACTTGAGCAAGCCTGTTTCTTCGGCGACGACGTCAACGATCTCTCCGCGATGGAAATCGCCGGCCTTTGCGCCTGCCCATGCAACGCAGCCGCCGAGGTGCTCGCCCACGTCGCGGAGCATGGCTACCTCTCGCCGCTACCCGGCGGTCAAGGCGCTGTCCGCTCCTTCGCCGACGCCATCCTCGCCGCACGCAAACTCCGCGGCCGCGATGTCTTTCAACTTCGTCCGCCGGAGTAGCATGGTTTACAGTGGAGGCGCGTTTGGCGCCTTGTTCCGTAGCCTCAGGGGTAGGGTACCCCCTCCTATTGCCCGCATGTAAGAGCCTTTGTATTCAAAGGTTTACGAGGTGCATGGCTCTTCAAATTCGTTATAATAAACGAGTTACGGCCAAATTTGTCTTTCTAAACCGAGTTAGCCCCGGAGGATGGCCATATCCTTGCGGGGCTTGCTTGTTTTTTGATCTATGTATTCATTATAGCGGGTTGAAGGTAACTAATACGCCACACGGATGTTGTTGTTTGGTAATGGGTTAGGTGGTCTGTGGGCTTGACATGCGTTTTCTGGGCTGAAAACGTGGAAAGAAAATAGAACGAACGGCAAAGGCAATGAAATCAATCGCTTCGCGTTGGGCTTTGTTCAGGGCGCTTCGAGCTGCGCAGGTCAGAGAGAGGTAAGCCGCTTCGCGGTTGGCTTTGACTTGGGTATGTCCCCACTGGAATCCCAACTGCTATTGACGAAACCCACCGAAGCTCACCCCCAGCGAGCAAGCTCGCCGGGGACCCCGATTAGCGACGATGAGATCGTCGCTCAAAATGAATGGAAAGACAAGCTGGGTAATGATCTCCCTCGAACTTTGTACGTTGCTCTAACGTTGATCAACGCCACTAAGACCTTGCGGATCGAGCGTAGTCAGCATGACATGAACTCCCACAAGAAGTGGGACTGTACCTTCCCATGCAACCCAGCCGCCGAGGTGCTCGCCCACGTTGCACAAGACGGCTACATTTCGTCGTTGCGTGGCGGTCATGGCGCAGTCCGCTCTCTTGCTGATGCCATCCTCACCGCGCGCAACCTACACGGCAGCGAAGTCTTTCAGCTGCGACCGCCGGAGTAAGCGGAAGATTCCCCATGAGGCTTGGACGGCTAGCGGCTGACCCCGCTAATTTCGCGAAAATTTTCCAGTTCGTGCTGCTCGTATTGTCTCTCCGCCCGCCTGGCCAACCGCGCTCCCAACCTTATCATTGGGTGCTCCAACAAGTGATAAGCCAATACCGGTAGCACCACGAGGGGCACAATCTCCGCGAGAAGTTGTATCCCGAGGCTATAACCTCGCAGCAAATACATGCCTATGACGATCGCGAATGGATGGGTCAAATAGACCCCATACGAATACTTCGCAATGATCTGGCTTGGCACGACCACCCATTTAGATCGCATTTGGCGAAACATAGGTAGTCCCAGCCCAAGCAGCAGACAAGCCAACCAACCCGAGCGGAAACTTGCGTGAAGAGAAAACCGACCCACAGCGTTGCTAGAAAGACCGCAAGCAGCCATGCTGGAAGCCTGGGTGTCCATCGCCCGAAACCCACGTATGCCATCGCGCCCGGAAGAAAATATCCGATCGCCATTCCGAAGGTGTGAGAATTCGGTGGCGCATGGCGCGTAAGAAGCACCGTCATCACCCAAATCAGTAGCAGAGGCCAAACAGCGAAGTTTTTCCGCAAATAGAAGAACAAAGCCGGCAGCAGTACATACATCTCCAGCTCATACGGCAGACTCCACATCACACCCATTATTGGTAGATCACCAGAGATCAAGTTCGGTACCAGCGTCAATTGCCCCCAAATAGTCCTCAGACTAGGGTGCGCATATCGAAAAAACTCGTGTTCTGAGCCTGCCACCGGCGCATGAAAGAGCAATACCACCGCAATCGTTGCCAGTGCTAGCGGGTAGATTCGAAACACTCGCCGAATATAGAAGTCCAAGGTGTGTGGTTTGCGCTCGAGCGACCACATCAACACCAGTGTCGTCAACACAAAAAAGACCATAACGCCCATGATGCCGAGAAAGGGTATGGGGAAAGGTCCCACCTTGAGCATGCCTAATGACATCAACGTGTGTTCCACAACCACGGAGATAACCGCCACCGAGCGCACAAAATCGAGATTCGGCAAGTCGCGTATGGTCTCGTATCTCCCTGATCGAAGGCCGTCTGCCTGAACTCTTGCTGCAAATCTTGTGGCTCTCGTTCGCGTCCTCTGAGTTTTCAGTATAGCCCGTGATCGGCTCGGCCTTCCCCAGACTTCGGGCATCATTCCTCGAAGCTCTTCAGCTCCTGAATTACGATAGATATCGACAATGAAACTCTCCAATTACGTCATCAGTTTCTCGCCGATCAGGGCATCAAGCATGCCTTTCTGGTCGTCGGCGGCGGCGCGATGCATCTCAACGAAGCTCTGGGGCGGTCCTCGATCATCCCCATCTGCAACCTTCATGAGCAGGCGAGCGCCATCGCCGCCGAGAACTATTCGAAAGCGACGAATCATCTCGGCTTCGCCCTCCTGACCACCGGCCCGGGCAGCACGAACGCCATCACCGGCCTTGCCGGCGCGTGGCTCGATTCCACTCCGACGTTCTTCGTCTCAGGCCAGGTCAAGCGCTCGGATCGCATGTTCCACCCCGATGGCACACCGATGGGTGTCCGTCAGGTCGGGGTGCAGGAAGTCGACATCGTCTCCGTCGTGACGCCGCTTACAAAGTACGCCGTCACGATCCTCGAACCCACCGACATTCGCTATCACCTGGAGAAGGCGCTCTACATCGCAGTCCATGGACGGCCCGGCCCGGTCTGGATCGACATTCCGCTGGACGTTCAGGCCGCACCACTCGAAGATCCTTCGACCCTGCGAGGCTTCGATCCCGCAGAGCTCGAAACACCCGCCCACCCTCATCTGGCTGAAGCTGTCTCAACAGCCATCGACGCGCTCAATAATCCGAGCGCCCAATGCTTCTGATTGGCAATGGAATTCGCCTCTCCCGCGCGGAAGCTGAGATGGAGCAGCTTTTGCGCGTGCTCGACATACCAGTTGAGGTTACCTGGCTCGCCATTGATCTGATTGCCGACGATGATCCTCTCTACATCGGTCGTCCAGGAACCATCGCACAGCGCGGGGCCAATTTTGCCGTTCAGAACTGCGACTATCTTCTCTCCATCGGAGCCCGGCAGGATCGAGTCGTGACGGGCTTTTCCCCTGCGGGATTTGCTCGCGAGGCCTACAAAGTCATGGTTGATATCGATCCGGCGGAGCTCGCCAAGATGGACGGTGTCATCCACACCCCGGTCTGCGCCGATGCCGGCGACTTCATGCGCGAGATGCTCGCCCAGCAGCACAAAATCGTCCGCAAGCCGCGCGCTGAGTGGAAACAGCGTTGCGCGGACTGGCGCGCGCGCTACCCCCTTGTGTTGCCCGAGCATAAGGCTCCGGGTCGCGTTAGTGTGTATAACTTCGCTGAGGTAATGTCCGGCGAACTAAAGCAGGGCGACTATATCGTCTCCGGCAGTTCAGGCACTGGTATTGAACTCTTTCTCCTTGCCTTCCGGGTCAAGAAGGATCAGCGCATCTTTCACACCACGGCGCTGGGCTCGATGGGCTTCGGCATTCCTGCGGCTATCGGCGCCTGCCTTGGTGGTGGCGGCCGTCCTACCGTTTGCGTCGATGGCGACGGTGGCTTCCAGTTCAATATTCAGGAGCTGGAGACCGTCAAGCGCCTCAATCTCCCGATCAAGTTTTTCGTCTTGAACAACGAGGGATACGGCTCAATCCGCGCATCGCAAAAGGTGTTCTTCGGGGAGACTGTCATCGGTTGCGATGAGGCCACCGGTCAAACGCTACCCGATGTGCGCAAAGTCGCTGAGGCCTACGGCGTTCGCACCGACGTTATCGAGTCTCAGAACAATCTTGCCGCCGAGATCCGTCGCGTTTTGGATACGCCGGGCCCGGTGGTCTGCGACGTCCATATCGTCTTAGATGAGATTCGCCAGCCGCGCCTGTCTTCGACGCAGCGTCCCGACGGATCGTTTGTTTCAAAGCCTCTGGAGGATTTGTGGCCGTTCCTCAGCCGCGAGGAGTTCCTCGAGAACATGATCATCGCTCCGCTTCCGGAGTGAATCATCGCTGGAGGTCACCACGCCTATGTCTACCCAATTCGGCATTATGCAGGGCAGGCTGGTGCCGCCTGACGATGGTCGCTTTCAATCGTTTCCACGCGAACGATGGCGCGACGAGTTCCCTAACGCCGTTGCCGCCGGAATCGACTACATCGAGTGGATCGTCGACGCCTACGGAGCCGACGTCAACCCGATCTTATCCGCCGAGGGCCTCGCTGAATTCAACGCGTTTGAAGCGGCAGTATGGCATCGCCACGCCGGCCATCTGCGCCGACTGGTTCATGGACTATCCGCTCCTGCGCTGTACCTCTGACGAACGTAGGGAGCGCGAACTGTTTCTCCATCGCCTGCTCCCCATCGCGCGAAGAGATCGGCGCGGACCACATGGTGCTGCCGCTTCGTCGACATCTCCCGCATCGAGACCGAAGAGGACAAGCAGATCATCGTGGAGATCATGACGACCGCGGCCCCCATCGCCAGTCGAACGGTGTCGAACTTCACCTCGAAACCGATCTCGGCCCTGCACGACTTTGCCGCGCTCCTGAAGCGCATCCCCATCCCTACGTGAAGGCCAACTTCGACTCAGGAAACTCTTCCGGCCTGGGCTATATTGCCAGCGAGGAGTTCGCCGCATACGGTGATCGCATCGGCTCCGTTCACATCAAGGATCGCCGCTCGAAGTTTGCCGGCGGCATCGCAACCATGCCGCTTGGCGAGGGCTCCGCGGACTTCGCCGACGTCTTCGAGTCCATGAAGCGCATCGGCTACAACCGCGGGATCACACTTGCAGGTGCCCGCGGTAAAGACGGAGATGAGGTGAACTGGATTCGCCGGCAACTCGCGTTCGTCAGCGCTTCTGGCAACAACATGGCACACAACGCATCAATTCAGGAGTATCTCACGTGAAAATTCTCATCATCGGTCTCGGCGGCATCGGTCAGCGCCACACCCGCAATCTTCGCGCTCTGCTCGGCGATTCGGTCGAAATCATCGCCTACCGCGTCCGCCGCCTCACCCACGTCGTCACTCCAACCATGGGCGCCGACCAGGAGCGCAACGTCGAAGAGGTCTACAACATCCGCACCTTCTACTCGCTTGACGAGGCGCTCGCCGAAAAGCCCGACATCGCCTACGTCTGCAACCCCAGCAGTCTGCATGTCGCGGTAACCCGCGCCTGTCTTATCGCCGGCTGCGACATCTTTCTCGAAAAGCCGCTAGCCGACTCGCTCGAGGGCACCGCCGAACTCGTCGACCTGGCGCGCAAGCATAAACGCATCGCCATGGTCGGCTACCAACTACGCTTTCATCCTTGCGTCATCCGGCTCACAGAAATCGTCCGCTCCGGCGTTCTCGGCAACCTGCTCGGCGTCCGCGCAACCATCGGCGAGTATCTCCCGAACTGGCACCCGTACGAGGACTACCGCATCATGTATGCGGCCCGCGCCGAACTCGGCGGCGGCGTCGTGCTCACCCAGATTCACGAGCTCGACTTCCTCTATTCCATCTTCGGCACACCTACCCGCATCTATTCTGTCGGCGGCCACTGGAGCGATCTCGAAATCGACGTCGAAGACACGGCCTCCATCCTGATGGAAGTTCCCTTTGCTGGCCGCATCCTGCCGATTCAACTCCACACCGATTACTTGCAGTCCCCGCCCAATCGCCAGTGCGAAGTCATCGGCGACCGCGGCCGCGTCGTCATGGACCTGCAAGCCCAGACCGTCAACCACCTACACGCGCAACAAGCCCACGCCCGAGATCTTTCAGCATCGAAAACTTCGATCGCAACAACCTCTTCCTCGACCAGGCCCGCCACTTCCTCCACTGCGTCAAGACCCGCGAGAAGCCCGTAGTCGACATAGCTGACGGCATCCAGAGCCTTCGCATGGCCCTCGCCATCAAGCAGTCCATCGCCGAGCACAAACCCATCGACCTCGCATAGTTGACGTCTCGATCAGATACCGTCATCGAACCGTGTAGCTGTATCCTCAAAGAAGGCACGCTAAGTCACACGATTGGGATCGCTGGAGGAAGACCATCTTGCTGCAAAAACTCAAAGACTATCTGGTGGGCCTCGGAGCCGATAACAGATTGACCCAGACCGCGCTTTCGCTGCACGGTCGCCGTCTCGGTTACAAGGTCGACTTCAGCGAACCCGGCAAGATCTGGCTGGAAAAGGACAACCGCCGCCTCGCATTGTCACGGCGCGACGTCACTTTCGTGCCCATCATGATGGAGTGCATCGGCCTCTTCTTCGATTCAATCCAGCCCACTGTCGTCAACGGCAAAGAGACGCTGGACTTCTCTCAGCCCGCCTTCCACACCTACAAACGCTCCGGCATGGGCTTCTTCTTTCCGTCGATCCCCGAAGAAGATCCCCTCGACCAGTACACCTACTGGCACACCCCCAAAACCGGCGACATCGTCTGGGATGCTGGCGCCTATGCAGGCGCGACCACCTGTCTCCTCGCATCGATGGTAGGTCCAACCGGCAAAGTCTACGCCTTTGAACCCGACGACCTAAACTTCACCTACCTGCAAAAGAACCTCGCCCATCATGGCATCACGAATGTTGTGACGGTTCGCAAAGCACTCTCCGGCACCACCGGCACCACGACGTTTTTCATGGACGGCACCATGGCCTCGGGCATTCGCGACTTCGTCGTCTACTCCGACACCAAGCACAACAAGGAAGTCCCGACCATCAGCATGGAGGACGCATGCAAGGAGCTCGGATGCGTGCCGTCGTACGTCAAGATGGACATCGAAGGCGCCGAACTCTCGTTCATCGAAGGGGCAAAGGAGTTTCTTCAAGTCGCATCCGGTGAACTTTGCCATTGAGAGCTATCACCGGGTGAATGGCGAATACACGTACCTCAAGCTCGACCCGATCTTTGCGGAGATCGGGTATGACTACGTCTCGAACGATCGCTTCCAGCAGATGTTCACCTGGGCAAAACCTCGTACACGCTGAGTCTGCACTGGCCTCGTATTTTCCTTCCGCGTCAACAACCGCTGACCGTCCTTCTCATACCCTGTAAACTGGTCTCTGCATGGCCAACGCAAACAATCGCGTCACCGATCTCTTCGACCTCACGGGCCGCGTCGCCCTCGTCACCGGCGGGGCCGGGCTCCTCGGCTATCAGCACGGCGAGCCATCCTCGCAGCTGCTGGCGCCCACGTCGTTCTGCTCGACTGACGCGTGGCCAATCCGCCGCTCCGCGCCGAGCAACTCACCGCCGCCCACGGACCCGAATGCCTCGGTCTCGCGGCCGACATCACCAGCGAAGCCTCGCTGCTCGAGGCCCGCGACGCAATCATCGCCAAATTCGGCCGCATCGACATTCTTATCAACAACGCCGCCAACAACCCCAAGGTAGAGGACCAGAAGCCCGGTCAGCCGTGGTCGCGCCTCGAAAATTTTCCCCTCGAAACCTGGAACGCCGACATCGCCGTCGGCCTCACCGGCGCCTTCCTCTGCTCGCGCATCTTCGGACAGGAGATGGTCAAGCGAAACGCCGGTGTCATCCTCAATGTAGCCTCGGACCTCGGCGTCATCGCCCCCGACCAGCGCCTCTATCGCAAGGAAGGCCTGCCCGAAGACCAGCAGCCGGTTAAGCCCGTCACTTACTCGGTCGTAAAGACCGCACTGATCGGCCTTACCCGCTACCTGTCAACCTACTGGACCGCGCACAATATCCGCGTCAATGCCATCTCCCCGGGCGGCGTCTTCGCCGGCCAGCCCGACGAGTTTACCGCTAAGCTGCATCAGCTCATCCCCATGGGCCGCATGGCTCACAAGGATGAGTATCAGGGCGCGATCCTCTTCCTTTGCTCGGATGCCAGCTCCTATATGACCGGGCAAAACCTCATCGTCGATGGCGGTCGCAGCGTCCTTTAGTCTTGAACCTGTGCCTACATTGTCTCCATCTCGAACGTAACCGGCTTCCGACCGTTCGGCACTCACGGGTGGAAAACGTACGCTGCCGCCTTGGAGACAATGCATGAGCCAGCCTCCCTCGGCCGGTCACGAGATTCACCCACATCATCCGCCAGTTGTACCCATTCCACAGGACCCTTTATTCCCAGGCGGCGGCTGCAGCGCTGGTCAATCTCTTTCCGCCGGGCCAGTTTGTCCGCTATCTCTGTGTCGGAGTATTCAATACTTTCTTCGGCTACATCGAGCTTCGCCATCATTCTCACGTTGCTCAACGCTGCTCTGCCGACCGCTTCCTGTATCTCACGGTGGTTCTGGCGTCGATTACTTTCCATGCCGCTGAACATCACGGTCGCCTATTTGGCTACAAGTTCTTCGTCTTCCGCACCAAGGGCAACTATCTCGGCGAGTGGCTCAAGTGCTTCGCCGTCTACGGCGCCGGCATGATCCCCGGCCTGGTTGCGCTCTCCGCGCTAACGCGCTTCCTCCAGTCGATCATTCACAGCCACGCAGCCTCGCTTCACATCTTTCTGACTCAGTGGAGAGTCATCTCGGCGGCCGCCCGCTTGCCTTGCTTCAGCACATCGCGACCGGCAAAGCGATGGCTGGCTACATTGCTGGTGCGCTCGTGATCGGGGTCTCCACCATCTACAGCTTCATCGGCCACAAGAAAGTCACCTTCCGCACCAAGGAAGCGGCTTAGACGCACCCGTTAAGCTAGACTTGAGCCAGCCCTTCAGGAGTGTCATCGCTGTGAGCCAGAAGACCATCTCCATCATGACGCCTTGCTACAACGAAGAGTTGAATGTACTCAACCTCTACAACCAGGTCCGCGAGGTGATGGTTGGCATCGGCAAGTACGAGTACGAGCACATCTTCATCGACAACTCCTCCGAGGACAACACAGTCGCCATCCTCAAAGCGATTGCCGCTGAAGACAAGAACGTCAAGATCATCGTGAACTCGCGCAACTTCGGCCACATCCGCTCGCCGATTCATGCGCTCTTCCAATGCCGCGGCGACGCAGTCATCGGCATTGTCGCCGACCTGCAGGACCCGCCGCCGATGATTGCGGACATGATCCGCGAGTGGGAGAACGGCGCCTACTGTGTCCTGGGGATCAAGCGCACCAGCGAGGAGCACTCACTCATGTTCTGGCTGCGCAAGCAGTACTACAAGCTAGCCGAGCGCCTCTCTTCCATCGAGACCATCCAGAACTACACCGGCTTCGGCCTCTATGACCGCAAGGTCGTCGAATTCGTCAGGTCATTCGATGATCCCTACCCCTACTTTCGCGGAATGATCGCCGACATCGGTCTTCCCACCGTAAAGCTCCTCTACGACCAGCCTGCCCGCAAGTTCGGGATCACGAAGAACAACTGGTATACCCTCTACGACATCGGCATGCTCGGCATTATCAACCACTCGAAGGTGCCTCTTCGCCTGGCCACCTTCGCCGGTTTCTTTGGGGCCGGTTTGTCGTTCCTCATTGCCTTGGCCTACCTGATCCTCAAGCTTATTTTCTGGTCGACCTTCAGCTTTGGCCTTGCCCCCATGCTGATCGGAGTATTTTTTATCTCGTCCCTCCAACTCCTTTTCCTCGGTGTGATGGGCGAATACATCGGGGCCATTTACACTCAGGTCCAGAAGCGACCTTACGCTGTGGAACTCGATCGAATCAACTTCGAATATCCTCCCGCCTTCCCCAAATCCAGATGCGCCAACCGGCATTCTGGTGACAGCCTCCAGTTAGCCGAACACTCGCCCGGAGTTCATCATCAAAGACCTCGTCAAGAAGCAACTCACGCAGTCCGTCGCCACCATCACCGCCGTGCTCAACGACGAGTCCATCCATGAAGCCGTCGTGGAGGCCGGTAAACTCACCGCCGAAGCCATGAAGGCTGGCCGCAAACTAATGGTCTGCGGCAATGGAGGCTCGGCCGCCGACTCACAGCATCTCGTCGCCGAGTTCGTTTCACGTCTGACCGTGGACCGCCCGGCCCTCCGGGCGATAGCCCTCACGACCGACAGCAGCATCCTCACCGCGATCGGGAATGACTACAGCTACGACAACGTGTTCGAGCGGCAGGTCGAGGCGCTCGGCCTCAAAGGCGACGTGCTGCTCGCCATTTCGACGAGCGGCAACTCGAAGAACTGTGTCAAGGCTCTCAAACTTGCCCGCAACATGGGCATCCATACCGTGAGCTACACAGGCAATCGAGGAGGAGCGATGAAGGCTCTTTCCGACATCAACGTCATCGTCCCGTCAAACACGACGATGAATATCCAGGAGTCACACCTGGCCCTGGAGCACATCTTCTGCATGGTCGTCGAGCGTTGCTATTTCGGTCCGGAATTCGGCTCAAGGAACGAGAAGCTGGCGGAGTAGGATCTGCCGATCGCGATAAGGGCTGCGGTACACGTTAACCCACGGTCGTACGACGATTCAACGTTCAATCGACCAGGCCGGGACGATGGTGATCTAACGAATCCGACGAAATTTGCCGAGAGTTCAGCCACATTACTGGCTGTGAAGCGGTTCTTGAGGCGCAGGACAGGGAATTCGAAGAAATGGTAGCTGAGGAACGCTAACCCTAGTGTCATGACCAACGCGAAGACTGCAGTGATCAAATGTGCCCCGTGATGGAAATAATGTCCTACCAGACGGTCGTACTGATCATGCGGAATATCGTGGAAGACATAGGCGCCGTAGCTTACTGTGCCAATTAGACGCAGCCAACGCAAATTGAAGAATCGGTAGGGGATCGTGCCGGGAATAAGGGTACGGAGCATCAGCGCGCCAGCGAACAGCGCAATCAATGAGAGTAGCCATGTGTGACGCTGAGCTGCATTGCCAACAAAGTTTGGATGGAAGCGATACAAGCACAAACCGATGGGGAGGACACACAGCACAGTCAACGCAACAATGGCGCGCGCCACCCGTTGCATATACTTGCGATGAGCACCGCGGTAAAGTAGCGCTATTAGCGCGCCCACAAGAAGCGTGTCGAAGCGGAAGGGTGTGGAGTGAAAAACAACTTCTCCACTGACGAGAGCTTGCGGCATATGGGCAATTGCAAGGATGCGTGCAATTGGCACGAGAACGATGCATGTGATGCAGATGGCGATCAGCCTTCGGCGGTCGCGGACTTTAAAGACGATCCACGGCCACAGCAGATAGAACTGCTCTTCAACGCAGAGCGTCCAAAAGTGACCCAACCTGAGATCGAAGTGTGGATACGCCCTCGAGACGAGGTGCGCATCCGCGAAAGCGGCCACGAATCCGTTGTTTAGATGCGGATAGAAAAAACGTAGAAAGTTGCCGAGGTAGAGAGGCCACGCGATCCACTGCCATGTCCACTCCCAATGCATTCAACGGCGTAAGCAGGGAGATGGCGAGAAGAACACCGTAATACAGAGGAAAGATGCGCAGAGTGCGGCGGATATAAAAGTTGCGGACCCGGTGCGTGTCATCGCGGGTGTCATAGAGGATGCCGGTGATGAGAAAGCCCGAGAGCACAAAGAAGACGTCGACACCGGCCCAACCATACGGCAGGGCTAAATAGTGCCACAGGAAGACACCCAAGAACGAGATTGCGCGCAAACCATCGAGGGATGGGAAGTAAGCCCGGCCCTGTGGCAGGGCGCTTTCAATGAATCCTCGGGAGTCGACAGTCAGAGGTAAGTCCCCAGATGAAATAAGCATGGCGGCTCCAGTGTAATGCCTGCGAGCGCGGCTCGGTACTTCATGCTCACCGTCCCCGTCAATTCCGGACGGAATAGCAGGAGTAACATCGTGAAATGCCCAGAACGATTTCTCTGCTTATGTTGCTATTGGCGCTGGTGGGTCTGGCCGTTCTGCCGTCCCGCAGGCAGTAACTTCGAAGGTGATCTTCGATACGGATATCGGCGACGATATCGACGATGCGTATGCGCTTGGGTTTTTACTTAGGAGCTCTGAGATAGAACTGCTCGGAGTGACGACCGCATTTGGCGATACACACTTGCGGGCGCGGCTTACAACGCGGTTCCTGAATGCAGCCGGGCGCGGAGATGTTCCTGTGTTCCAAGGGCCCAAGACGATAGCCAGGTCGGATTTTACCCAAAGAAAATGGGCTGAAGGCTCCCCAGATCGCACCTACCCCGACGCGATCGAATTCATGCTGGATACGATTCGCAAAAATCCTGGCCAAATCACGTTGGTGTCAGTTGCGCCCCTCACAAACGTGGGCGCGCTGATTGAGAAAGATCCGAAGACCTTTCGAAAGTTGAAGCGGGTTGTCATCATGGGTGGGTCGGTCGAGCATGGCTACGGCAGCAAGGTGCAACCTGACGCGGAGTGGAATATCGCAAACGATGTCGCGGCAGCGAAGGCGCTCTTTGCATCAGGAGTGCCGTTGTATGTGATGCCCCTCGATTCGACACAAATCCCTTTCGAACCGGCGCAGCAGTCCGAGCTATTCGCAAAGAAGACGGAGATGGCGAGGGCGCTCGAGGAGTTAACGTCGCGAATGGAGCGCTGGAACAAATCGAAAATCTCCAATACTCTTCGATGTTGTCGCAGCGGCTTATGCGGTGAAAAAAGAGATTTGTCCGACAACGCCGATGCGGATCGAGGTCGATGACAATGGATTTACTCGCAGGGTTAATGGAGCCATGAATGCCAACGTATGTCTTCATTCGACGCCTGGCTCGTTTTTCGATCTTTTCATGCCCAGGGCCTTCTAAGACGGAACTCAGAGTGTCTGGAATGGACAGTAAATAGAGTCCAGTAGCTAAGGAAGAGCGAATGCAACGTAGGCTGCCCCTTGCGGGCCCTTCGAATCTCTCGCCCCGCTGGTAGCGATCACGACATATTGCCTGCCGTCGATCATGTAGGTGGAGGGAGTGGCGGTTCCCGCGTAGGGGAGATCAGCCTGCCAAAGAAGTTTTCCCGTTTTAGCGTCGAAAGCGCGAAACTTACGGTCGTAAATCGTCGCCCCGATGAATAGAACTCCACTGGCGGTCAGAACCGGGCCACCGTAGTTTTCCGAGCCCGTATCCGGCATTCCCTGCGCGACGAGATCGGGATACTGCCCGAGCGGGACTCTCCAAAGAAATTTACCCGTGTTCAGATCGATTGCGTTTAGAGTGCCCCACGGAGGAACAACCGCGGGATACCCGTCCAGATCCAGGAACTTTCGATAGCCCGTGAAGTGATATTTGGTGTCGGCCGGGGAGGCACGGCTGGCGAACTCCCTATGAGTGGCCGCTGTCGAAGGGGCTGGACGGGACACAGTGTCCCGTGCAAGGTCGAGGAAATCAAGCAACTGCCGAAGCTGCGCTTCCCGCAGATTCGGGTAACCAGGCATACGTCCTTTGCCGTCATGGATAATCTCGCGGATCTTGGTGTCGCGAAAGTCTTGTCTGAATGCCAACCAGCGAAGGAAAGGACGGGGGATTTCCGCGCAGGTCCCCTCCATGACAAGCGGCGCATTGGTCTTGGTAAATTGCCTCGCCGGGGCTTCCTTGGCTGTTTGCTGCCAAGCCGCCGGTCCAAGGAATATCGTTCGAGTTGATATAGATGATGCCCGAACGCGGTTCGACAGCCGGGCCTCCCCACTCGCTCCCTCCGTCGAACCCGGGGAAAACGACGGTCTGCTTATCGAGCGACAGGGGGACGAAAAGACCATCACTGCGAAAGGTCCGGAACTGTTCAAGCGCCCATGCGTGCGCTGCCGGAGTTCGAGCGGTGAGCATATTCTCCGTCAGACGTTGGCGAGCGAAAGGCGCAGGTAAAAGCGGGATCGGCTGCGTGGAAGAGGCCTTCTCGCCGGGCACGTCGGAGGCTGGAAACGAGTGTTCCTCAATGGGGAAGAGCGGATTGCCGGATACGCGGTCGAAGAGGAAGACGAATCCCTGCTTGGTCGTTTGAGCCACAGCATCTATCATTTTGCCTTCGCGATTGACGGTTACCAGCGCAGGCGCTGACGGGAAATCTCGATCCCAGATATCGTGGTGCACACCTTGAAAGTGCCAGAGCAGCTTGCCCGTGTTGGCGTCGAGTGCGAGTAAGGTGTCGGCATAGAGATCGTCTCCAACTCGATCCGCCCCGTAGAAGTCCGATACCGCGGAGCCCGTCGGTACATAGACGATGCCTCTCGCCTCGTCGACTGACATGCCGCACCAGTTGTTGGCAGCGCCCGCAGTCTTCCAGGCGCCGTTGGGCCACGTTTTATACCCGGTCTCGCCTGGGTGTGGAATCGTGTGAAAACTCCACGCGAGCTTGCCGGTTCTGACATCGTAGGCGCGAATATCGCCGCGCGGAGCAGGATGAGTTTCGGGAGCGCGAAAGCCGAGAATCAGTAGATCCTTGTATAGGACGCCCGGTGTTGTCAGCGCAACCGTGTTTTGCGTGTAGTTTGATCCAAGGTCCTTGCGCATATCGAGTCGGCCATTCTCACCGAAGCCCCGGATCGGCTTGCCTGTATCTGGATCAAGCGCGTAAAGAAAGTTCATGATGTAGGCGAACAATCTGGATGCTTTGCCGTCGGTCCAGTATGTGAGCCCGCGGCTCGGTTGCCGTCCAACGATTCCGGAGTCGAACTGCCAAAGCTGTTTGCCAGTTGCTCCATCCAGCGCAATGACCTGAAGCGTGGGACTGTAGCCATAAAGGGTGCGTCCTACCATCAGAGGGTTTGCCTGAAGGCCGCCCTCCGTACCGGCATCGAAGTGCCAGACCTCCTTTAGGTCCCTGACGTTAGCGGGAGTGATCTGATTCAGCGGAGAATAGTGATCGCCTCCGACGTCGCCGTTATATACAGGCCAATCTGTCCGCGCTGTTGAATCTCTGGATGCACTCGCATAGGCGGCTCGCGTCACGCCGGCGTGAAGAAGAAGCCAACCACCCAGCCAACAAACTGTTACCGCGCAAACCGCAAGCGCCACGATTCTGCGACGGCGATCTGTAGGGTTCGGCTCATTTGGATTCGTTTGTGACATCAGACTGTTAAGAGATTAGGCGAGCGCCCATGGTACCTGATCTAAGTCTGCAGTCCACAGACTCCAGTTCAATGTGGGGACCGAGTGAAGGTATGCCCGCAGATATCTCGACGGGTTATGAAGCTCTGTAAATGCTCGAATTTGGTCTACTTTCCGATGCAGAACTTACTGAAGACTAAATTCAATACGTCGTTGATTGTGGTAGTGCCAGTGAGGGTATCCAGTGCATGAAGAGCTTCGTAGAGATCGAGGAGAATCATCTCGTGAGGGATCGCGGCCGTTGTAGCGCCTTGAGCGCGGACCAGTGCTTCGATTGCCGTTGAGACAGCTTGTTGCTGACGCAGGTTTGTGAGTAGCGCCGTCTCAGTTGTGGGGGACTTCTTTGGTGAGGCGAGAAAGGATGGCGCGGCGCAGTTCGGGGATGCCGCTTCCGGTTAACGCGGAGGTTTCCAACGTGGGTCGGGCGTATCGGCTTGAGAGAGAGTCGGCAGGGGACAGATCCTTCTTGTTGATAACAATGAGGAAAGGACGGTCGGCCATCGCTTCGATGATTTCCTCGTCTTCGAACTCGAGTGGTTGAGTGGCGTCGAGAACGAGGAGAACCAGGTCGGCTTCGGCCATGGCTTCGCGGGATTTCGCGATGCCGAGGGATTCGGCTTCGCTGGTGGATGTCGCGAAGACCTGCGGTATCAATGAGTTCTACGGGGATGCCCTGGAGGGAAACGCGTTCGGTGATCAGGTCACGGGTTGTCCCTGGTGACGCGGTGACGATGGCGCGGTCCCTCTCGATCAGGCGATTGAAAAGGGAGGACTTACCGGCGTTCGGGCGGCCTACGATGGCCAGGGTAAAGCCGTCGCGGACGAGGCGGCCGTAGCTGAAGGTTTTTTCGAGGGCAGCCAAAGGGGCTTGAATTTCAGCAATTTGCGCGGTGATTTGGTTGGCGGGGAGGGTGTCGATGTCGTCTTCAGCGAAGTCGATGCCTGCTTCGAGGGCGGCGATGAGGGCAATAAGTTGTTGTTTTATTGGGGTGATTTGGCGGGAGAGAGAGCCGCCTAGTTGCTGCGCGGCGATGCGGGCCTGGTGAAGGGTTGTGGCGTCGATGAGGTCGCTAACTGCTTCAGCTTGTGTTAGATCGAGGCGGCCGGAGAGGAAGGCGCGCTGGGTAAATTCGCCAGGTTCGGCCAGGCGGGCGCCGGAGGCGATGCATTGGCGGAGGATGTGGTCGAGGAGGACCGGGGAGCCGTGGGCGGCGATTTCTACGATGTCTTCGGAGGTGTAGGAGTGGGGTTTTTCGAAGAAGGTGACTACGGCTTCGTCGAGAGTTTCGCCTGTGGAGTCAATGATTTCGGCGAAGCGGGCTTGAGCGGGGGCGAGGGGATGGCGGAGCTTGAGGAGGGGTTCGGCGATGGTACGGGCGGCGGGGCCGGAGAGGCGGATGATGCCGATGCCGCCGCGTCCGGGCGGGGTGGAGATGGCGACGATGGTGTCGTCGTGCTCAGGCATTTTTCGATGGTAATTTGCTGAGATTTTTTTTGGGCTGGTTTTGGGCCGTGGGAGGGCGTTTTTGGAGGGGGTTTGCGATTTCCACAGGTGTTTTTTGATGGTTTTTCGCTGGTGATTGCGTGGTTTTTTGTGGTGAAAATGTGGTGATTGGGTGCATGTTTTTGGGCGGCTAAATTTTTCCTCTTTTTTGAGATTTATTTTTTGCCATAGGTTGAAGTTTTAAGGAACTCGCATGAGACAGCCTGCGTATCATCGATCAGGGGGTCATCCCATGAGCCGCTTCGCTCTCTTCACAGTCGCCCTGTTCACCATCGTTCTCATCGGTTCCCAGCCCCGGCACGGCGGGAGCCTGAATGAGTCCCTTAAGTCAATGTGCGTCTGCATGCCGGCTCGGGCGGGATTAATCATGAAGTCGGCGATTGCGAAGACGCAGGCACAGGTACGGTCCGCGGAGCTATTTCCGTCGAGGGCGACTGCTGCCCAGTAACAGGACCGGCGCGACCGCCAGTTCTTACACTCTCGCCAGCGGAGTTAGTGCATCAATGTTGGGTACGGATGCGTTGCTGGCGGACGGGCAGGGGGAGTGATCCTGAGATGCGGCCAATCGCGAAGTGATCCGTTCCCGTCCAAATGCTCGCACTTTTGGTTTAGTTGGCGGGTACCAGCACGGGAGCGCCTTTGTCCTTTACGAGGAAGACGACGAATTTCGCCGGTTTGGTTTTGCTTGCGTTCCTCCCAATGATATGGACATCATCCGGGCCTTCGTAGAAGGTCTGACCTGGTGTCAGCGTCACTTCCTTTCCTCCTCTCACTTGCATCACGATTGAGCCTTCCAGCACATAAACAAATGCATGCGCATTGTGCCGATGGATCGGATCCGAAGAGCCAGGAGGATACACCACAGTGATCATCAGACCTTCCTTACCGGGAAAGTCTGCAAGATCTTTCGACATGAGCTTTGTGACCTGGGCCTCCTGCGCCACCAACGCGCGGGACATGAGACATGCCAACGCCAAAACTACTTTTGTGAGTGTCATAAATTAACCTCTCGCTTACTCCCGATGACCGGACCCGCTAGTCGTGCCTCTTACGAAGAGCTATCGGGCGGCCGTTTAGCCGATACCGGAAATCCGTGCAAAGTAACACAACCTGATTGAGGTCCATGTCGCTCGGGTCATCCACGGTGATCTCGATCCAACAAGCACAATAGTCTTCAATCTCGACGCCCATTCCTTCCTCCCGATCAGTCAACAAACGGCCGACTGTTGCGCGAATCGTCGTTGCAGGAGCGTCTTCATAGAACAGTTCAATTCGATCACCAGATTGGAAATCTAGCATTTTACCTCCAGATCCACCCAAGCCATCCCGTTGCAAACGGCGCTGCTGCGCAACGCGTGGACAGAGGTTGTCCACCACCCGTAATGATCACGACTTTGTCTTTCAACGAATCCATATGACTCGGGATTGGTCCGTATTTCGCAGTTATGTAGTGCCACTGAGTTTCTGTTCGGCACGCTGCCAATGTTCAACGTTGTTTCCCTCCTGCCGGCCGCGCAACTCGTACACACTGAAAGCGAGTTGCGGAATCCCGTCGTGTGCCGCCGACCTTCGACGAGCGGTGTATCTTCCATACCCCGCTCGCCTTTGGTGTACGCGGTGGCAACATCTAGCTGGCTTTTTTCTGACTCTCTTTCTCTTTGGTTACCACCGGGGCGCCTGTGGGCTGAGGATGCGCACCCGGAATTTGTGCTGCGGACTGAGTCAGCCAGGTTTCGAAACGGGTCTCGCCGAGTCGTGCGTTATTGCCCGGGAGCAGTGTCTTCTCACTGATTTTCGCTCCAGAGTAACGCGCGTTTGGATCAGCGATGACCTCGCGGGCATCTGTGAGCGAGGCCAAGCGCCGCCGGACTAGTTCATCCAGCCGAAACTGCTCCTGCCCCGCTATTTCGACGATGCCGTTTGCCGGCGCGCCCACTGCAATTCTTTCCACACCACTCGCTACATCGTCAGCGGCCATCGGCTGGAAGAGCACAGGTGCCAAATGCACCTTGCCGCCATCAACGGAGATGTCGGCAAGTCCCTTGAGGAACTCGAAGAACTGCGTCGCGCGGACGATCGTGTAGGGAATGGAAGAGGCTTTAATCAGGTTCTCCTGGGCGAGTTTTGCGCGGAAGTAGCCGCTTTCGGGCATCAAGTCGGTTCCCACAACCGACAACGCAACGTGATGTCCGACGCCTGCCGCCGCTTCATAGGTGAGGAGGTTGCGAGTTGATGTTTCGAAGAACTTCAGCACTGCTGCGTCCTCCCAGGAAGGGGAGTTTGTTACGTCGACGACCACTGAGGCGCCTTTCAGCGCGTCCGCGAGTCCCTCGCCGGTAATGCTGTTGATGCCGGTATTGGGCGATGCGGCCACGGCTTCGTGACCATTCTTTTGAAGCTTGCTAACAAGCTTTGACCCGACGAGTCCAGTTCCGCCGATCACTACGATTTTCATAGATTGTCTCCTTCATTTTTGATTGAGGCACTTCCAAGCCATCGATCTCTTGCACTTGCTAAGACAGGACTGCCGGCTGGTTTGTGACACGACCTGTGGATTTCGATCGGCCAGGCTTCCTTGCAAAGGACCTAGGAGCAACTGTCACAAAGCAAGCGCGGGAGTTGTCTCATATTGAGAGTCCGATCTCCCCAGCTTTGATGCACGACTTCCAGGAAAAGGGAGCTAACCATGTCCATTAGTAAGAGTGATGACGAGACCATTTCGCCGGATACCGACGCTTACTACGAAACCGGCGCTTGTCAGGAGGAGATACATCTGGAGGTGGAGGAGGAAGATCTACGCGCGATTTTAGTCTTCGATGAATCGACCTGCATTTGTGACAGGAAAATACGAGGCACCTGAGATGCTCAGGTTAGAGGAGTCAAGACGCCTGCAAGCTTACTCGGTCTCAACATCCACATAATCTGGTCAATGCCCTCCTCCGATGCGCCGACTGTGACGAGCGCGACCGCAGCACCATTGCGAGAGATAAGCGCACATCCCTGACCGTTCGCCTCCACCACCGAAACCGTGACGCCCTTCCAGAAATGCGTCGCGAATGTGGAGATAAACCTTGCCACCTGCTCGCGACCGGTGATTGGCCGCCCGGCTGCACGAACCAGGCCACCGCCATCCGCATAGGAGACGACGTCAGACGCAAAAAGAGCTTCGAGCGAAGCTAGTTCACCTTTCTGGGCGGCAGCGATAAAGCTATCCAGGAGGCGGCGCTGCTCAGCCGCGTCGACTCGCCTGCGACCTCCCTCTGCGATGTGCTTCCGCGCGCGAGTAACCAGCTGCCGTGCATTGGCTTCGCTCACCTTAAGGATCTCGCCGATCTCATCGTACGCATAGTCGAAGGCCTCTCGAAGGACATACGCTGCTCGCTCGTTGGGAGCAAGTCTTTCCAGCAGCAACAACACCGCAAACTCCAACGCCTGACTGCGTTGTGCTCCCAATCCCGGATCGGCGCTGGTGTCCACTGGCTCCGGAAGCCAGATTCCGAAATACTCTTCCCGTCGCGACCGAGCAGATTTGACGACGTTAATCGCTAATCGTGTCGTGATTGTCGCCAGGTAGGCGGTTGGGTCCTGGACTGCCTTGCGGTCGGCGGACTGCCATCGGATCCACACGTCTTGCACCAGGTCCTCGGCCTCCGCCGCGCTTCCGAGCATTCGGTAGGCGATGCCGAAGAGACGAGGTCGCACACTGAAAAAAGCGCCAAGGCCATCGTCTTGTGCGGTCTCATCCATTAGGAAATTGTACTGATTGCATGCTGCCGCAAGCTACGAACAATCTGTGGATACCTCGCGCAGGAGATGCCAAGGGAATCTGCGCGATAGTCACTGCGTGTCGTGCTCCACCGTTACGGCTGAGGCCTCAGTCCTAAGTGACGGGATCAGCCATTGGAAGAGGAGGGTCGCCGCGAAGGCTCCGGCCAATTGGGCCGCGACAAATCCTGCTGCATCGGTGGGTCTGATACCGGCGAAGGTGTTGCTCAATGATCGTGCAAGGGTAACGGCGGGATTCGCGAACGATGTTGAAGACGTGAACCAATATGCGGCGGTGATATAGGCTCCTACCGCGAAGGGGACGGAAGCGGGCCGGTGCCGGACGCATCCCCAGATCACTGAGAGTAGCCCGAACGTGGCGATGAACTCGCTCAGGAGTTGTCCGGGACCGGTGCGGACGTGTGCTGAGGGAGAGAAGAGCGATAAGCCGAACATGAGATGAGCGGCTGCGACTCCGGCAAATGCTCCGGCTACCTGAGCGGCAATATAGGCCGGTGTCTCCCGCCATGCGACACCACCCTGCAACGCGTCTGTAAGGGTCACTGCTGGATTGAGGTGCGCCCCTGAGATCGAGCCAAAGGCGAGGATGATTGCGACCAGAGCCGCTCCTGTGGCGACGCTGTTGGCGAGGAGCGCAATGGCAGTGTTCCCGGCTGCCAAACGCTCTCCCATAATCCCAGAGCCGACCACGGCAGCGAGCAGGAAGAGAGTGCCGGCAAACTCTGCCACGACACGGCGAGTAAGCGAGGGCTTCATTGCCGACCTATGCTATCGAGTTCTCGCTGAATCGCAAGATTCTCCAACGTAGAGAGGGGCAACGACAGAAAGAGGCTGATGCGCCGGGCGAGGATGGTGAAGGCGTCATGGAAGGCGCGTTCAATCTCCTGTTGTGAACCTTCGACGGATGCGGGGTCAGGTACTCCCCAGTGAGCGGTCATCGGATGCCCTGGCCAAATGGGACAGACTTCGTGGGCGGCGTTGTCGCAGACGGTAAAGACGAAGTTCATGTGAGGCGCGCCGGGGGTGGCGAACTCGTTCCAGGATTTACTGCGAAGGTCTGCTATCGGGATGCCGGCAAGCTCGAGTTGTTTGAGCGCTTCCGGCCGGACTTTGCCAGAGGGGTGGCTGCCTGCGCTGTAAGCCTTGAAAGCACCATTCGCCTGATGGTTCAAAATACTTTCCGCCAAGATGGAGCGGGCGGAGTTGCCAGTACAAAGGAAGAGGACGTTGTATGCCGGAGTCGTCATTACGCGCTCGCTTGAGTGGAGTCACAGCAACCCGGTTCGCAGCATGGGGCGGCAATAGGCTTCATGGCACTAGGCTTCGTGGCACGGATGAACGCGCTTACGAACTTGCCTTCTACCTGAGGCGCAATCTCATCCACGGATATACCGGCTTCAGTGAGAAACACCCGCGCGTCTTCGATGTCATAGATTCGGGTTGGTTGAAGGTCTACGTCGACAAAACCGGCAGCGAGCAGTTTGTCCCGATAGTCGGACTCTTCCAGTGCTCCCGCAATACAACCGACCCAAAGCAACATGCTCTGACGTACGGATACGGGGACCGCGCCACGCACGACAACGTCAGAGACGGCAAAGCGGCCTCCGGGCCGAAGTACGCGGAAGGCTTCGCTGAGGACGCGCGCCTTGTCTGCTGACAGGTTGATGACGCAGTTTGAAATGACGACATCTACCGAGTTATCCGGCAGAGGGATGTTCTCTATCTCGCCTTTGAGGAACTCGACGTTGGTTGCGCCGGCTTGCCGCTGATTTTCGCGAGCGAGAGCAAGCATGTCGTCGGTCATGTCGAGACCGTAGGCTTTGCCGGTGGGCCCTACACGCCTGGCTGAAAGCAATACGTCGATGCCGCCACCGGAGCCCAGATCGAGTACCGTCTCGCCCGCCTTGAGTTCAATCAAAGCGGTCGGGTTGCCACATCCCAGCGAAGCTAAGACAGCGTTCTCCGGTAAGGTCCCTTTCTCCGAGGCGTCGTAAAGGTCTTTGGTGATTGGATCACAGCAACGCATGGCAGGATCGCAGCAAGCGGCGGCTTGCGATTGGCTCACGTTCCTGGCGATAGAACCATACTTCTCACTAACTGCGGTTTGATTGTCCATTGGTGTGTACCTCGTATGCGCCTAAGCGAATGTATGACTCTCGCATCATATCTGTCAAGGCGTATATTTGGGCGTATATTTATGGACATGGCACGACACGCGAAGCCGTTCGACCTTGTCCGACTATTTGCTGCTCTCGCAGACCCGACGCGCCTGCGGCTGCTAAACCTCATGAACGGCCGGGAAGTGTGCGTTTGCTACTTCGTAGAGATTTTGAACCAAGGTCAGCCGAAGATTTCAAGGCATCTCGCCTATCTGCGTCGTGCGGGAATCGTAGAGGCACGACGTGAAGGCAAATGGATGCACTATCGAATCGAACGACCAGAAGACACGAGGGCAGCCTCGATTCTAGACGCAACCCTCAAGTCATTCGAGATGGATCGCAACATGCAAATCGATCTTGCGCGGTTGGGGAGAGCCTGTTGTGAGCCTCAGAAGTTCGTGACGCTGCAAGGTGCGCCAATACCAATGGCCCCGAAACGGGGCACTGGCGCGCGGGTCGGCATTTCGTAGCGCGGAGTGCGGCGGATTACGGATTACCCGTAATCAGGTCATGAACTGGAAAAAGATGTCGTGGTGCTAGTAGTTCTCTTAGTAGCTTGAGTGCGCCGGAGTGGTTAGCATTTGCTCCATGAAGGCTCTACGTTAAATCGCACCGGTCGCCGCGAGTGGAAGTCTTTCTGGTTGATCGTGGTTGATCGTGGTTGATCGTGGAGAGCAACTTATCTCCAGCCTGCACGTACGGAACAAAAGGCAGCGTGTTCCTAATTCCGCACGGCGGATATTGCGTCCTCAATCCTTCACCAGGCCTGTTACCAGATCAACTGAACGGAGGTACACCCCATGAAATGCCGACTTGTTCTCGTTGCGGTCGCAATGCTCCTTTTGACTATCCCGCTAGTTGCAAAGGGTCCTTCAGGAGCGTCCGCTGATGATGCCTATTGGGTTGATTACTGGGGAAAACCAAGAGTGGTTCTCTATGGTCCCGAGGAGGAAGCCTTCAACCAAAATGTGCACAAAATCACGTTCGCCCATGATGGCTTTGACCATGCTTTGGATCAGGACACCCTGAATGCCGATGTCCAATGGTTGAAGGATCATCCGGGTGTTCGCTTTTACATCGAAGGTTACGCCTCGTCGACGGGCACCGAGGCCTACAATCTAAATCTCTCATTACGACGAGCGGAGTGGGTCAAACAACTTCTGATACGCAAGGGCGTTGCGGAGAATCAGATCAAGCTTGCGGTGCCATGGGGGGAGTTGTGTCCAGCTTGTACCGAAGAAACCGATGAGTGCCATGCTAAGAACCGGGTTGTCCGGTTTGTTTACTCTCCAAATTGAGAGAGACACCCGATCGACGGCAATTGGGCGTCGCTTATGGCAACGGGATGCGGTAGAGATTTCGGCGAGTGTTCTCGCGCGTGTAGGCGTAGACGGCTGGGTTGAGGGCTGAGTCGATATTCCAGGGAATTGCCTTCGCGTTGGCAAGATCATCCTTCGTCGCGATTCCGGTTGATGGGACTTTCGGAAGGCCGACGTGAGGCAACACCGGGAGTACGTAAGTTTCCGCATGTGAGTCGAGGAAGTTAAGATAGACAAATCTCCCAGTAGAGTCCCAATTGATTACGCAAATAGTGACGCATAAAAGCTGTGACGCACTGCCATCGACCGCGAACGCCTTCATCACAGCCGGGTGTTCTTCGTCAGGATTTGGGGATGCGGCGACAACCCAGCGACCGTCCTGCGAGACTCCCGCAATTCCCAGAATGCGGTCCGGGTTGATTTTGCGACGACCGGTGCCGTCTGCTTTCATGCGATAGAGAAAATTCGATCCGCCTTCCATTCCGCGGAAGATCACATCGCCGTCCGGCAGGAAAAACGGAGAGTCTTCGACATTCGCAGAGGAGATGTGCTGCGGGGATGAGCGATGGTTGGTCGGCGCAATCCACAGATTGGAACGGCCGTTCGGGTCAATCATGGCAAAGGCTACTTCTTTCCCGTCCTGGGATAAAGAGTAGCTGTGCTTCTCTACCGAGGTGTTTTGCATCGGATAGCCCGGCACGACCCTGTCCACTTTTCCGCTGCTCAGGTCGCCGCTGCTCAAATCTTTCACCCATAACTCTGCGCCGCGGGTTTGGCCGTTGGCCATCAGGAAATAGAGACTGCGCCCATCCGACGAGAAGGTGGGCGATGAGGCATTCCCTTCTGAGGAGATCTGATGGTCTCCGTCCTTGTCGTGCAGCCACACGGTGTGATCCTGCGAGCCGACGGAGGTAATGAGCGATTTGCCGTCCGGAGCCATCGCAATGCCTTCCTGGGAGGTTGGGCCGAAGGTCAGTTGCTCCGGCTTTCCATCCGGGAAGCGCTGCCGCCAGAGATGGAAATCATCCGTCCTGGCGGTGAGATAGATCCATTTTCCATCAGGCGACCACGCTCCCGCACGACATGTGCCATTGGGAGGACCGACAACTCTAACGTCGGTCGGGCCTTGAAATGAGATAACCCGGCAGGGGAGAATTGCACCTCGACCGTCCATTTGAACGATGAGTACCGATCGGCCATCCGGCGAAATGTACGAGTGATGGGCCATGCTACGATTGCCGTCGGGGACATAGACGTCGCGGCTATTCCCTCGGGCCTCATCGGTGGACACGATCTTCATATGAAGCCCCTCGATGACCTCAGAAAAGAGCAGGCGCTTCCCTCCCTCAATCCAGGTCAGGGATGAAGAGTTGGGCAGCAGCAAATGGGGCTCGCCACCGAGGACAGGAACCTCCCAGGTCTCCCAAGATGGATTGGTGACCCCATAGGCGATACGCGAGTTATCCGGAGAAAAAGCCGGCGATAGTTTTGTCTTTGCGTCGTGGGTGAGTTGGACGGGGTCTCCACCGGGGAGCAACTTGACGTAGACCTCTCCAGGGGTAATGAAGGAATCGCTTCCTCGAATGAAGGCGAGGATTCGTCCGTCTGAGGACAGGGCAGGATAGACTGCTGAGTCGGTAAAGAAGGTTAGTTGTTCCCACTGCGTACTGACGGGCGCGGGGGCGGGAGATGAGCGGTGAAGAAGAAATGCTCCCGCCACTATCGCCAGAACGAAAGCTGCAGCCGCAACGTAGGAGTAACGTTTCCACGCCGTCGGATTCGTTGGATTCGGCTTCGCTGCTGAACCTGCTGAATGTGAATCTGCTCTTTGCCGCTCCTCTGTTCCTGAAGAGGATCCATCCCGAAGACCACCGCTGCTGTCCCGTACCAGCCGTTTCAGGTCGGTTCGAATCTCGGTTGCGCTTTGGTAGCGGAGGTTTCGGTCTTTCTCGAGCACCTTGTTGATGATCTCTTCGAGCCTCAGGGGAAGGTCGGGATTGAGTCGCACGGGCGCAACCGGCGCTCGATTCAAGATGGCCTCTGTGATGACGCCGGTGGTTTCGCCGCGGAACGGCTGGATCCCAGTCACCATCTCGTAGAGCACCACGCCAAAGGAAAAGAGATCGGTGCGAACATCTAACTCCTCGCCCCGCACCTGTTCGGGTGACATGTAGGCGACGGTTCCCATCATCGCGCCTGATTGAGTGATCGGTTCCGGCTGACTGGCTGTCGGCAGCGCCGAAGGACTCGCTGAGTTGGCGGTTGGAATTAACTTTGCCAGGCCGAAATCCAAAACCTTTGCATGGCTGCTCTGGGTTATGAAGATGTTCGCGGGCTTGATGTCGCGGTGAACGATTCCCTTGGCATGGGCGGCAGCGAGTGCGTCGGCGATCTCAATTCCCCAGTCGAGCACCTCATCGAGCGGCAGCGGCTTGCCCGCGATGCGATGCTTCAGCGTGGCGCCTTCCATGTATTCCATGGCGATGAACGCCTGGCCATCGTGTTCGCCGATTTCGTAGATGGTGCAGATGTGTGGATGATTGAGCGCGGAGGCCGAACGCGCTTCTCTTCGAAAGCGTTCAAGAGCCTCGGGGGTCTTGGCCATGTCGTCAGGAAGAAATTTGAGTGCGACAAACCGGCCCAGGGAGATGTCCTCGGCCTTGTAGACAACACCCATGCCGCCGCCGCCCAGCTTTTCGATCACTCGGTAGCGCGAAACGGTTTGGCCGACCATTGCGCGAATGATACCGCAAACCAAGGCCTAATTAGGTTTACACTGTCGGCTGCACCCCAATAGGAATGCCGGTTTGCGCGTGGTGTGGGCGCATATTCCTGATCATGGTTCTGATCATGGCCTCGCGTTCGATTGCTTCGTCGATTGTGGAGTAGAGCTTGTAGTCGCCGAGGCGGTCGAGCCGGATAGAGTGAAGGCGTAAACCTTGTCGGTTCCGGGGGGTGTTTTACTGTACCCGGCGCTCCAATAGACGAATCCATCCACAATCGAGGGCCCATCGAGCACGGCGCCCCCGCCGACAAAGCTCCAGAGGATTTTTCCGGTTGCCGCATCCAAGGCATAAAAATGTCCCGACTTGTCCTCCGATCCTGCATAGACAACGCCATTAGCGACACTGACCGCTCCCGGATCCACGGTTCCAGCGATCGGATCGGCCGTCTGCCATAGAATTTTCCCGGTCCTCGCATCCAGCGCGCTCCACGAGCCCCAAGTGATGGTGATTCCGGATGGAATAAGGGTGTAGGGGACATGACCGCTGTCGGCGATCTCGGTATAAATTCGTTTTCCGTCGGTGGCTGTGCCCCACTCGATGCCTCCCTGAGTCGCTGTGCCCAAGGTGCCGTTAGCCGCGGAGGACTGCGGACCCACAAAGTTGCCCCAAAGGATGTGGCCGTTATCCGTGTTAAGCGCCCAATACATACCGTTCTTCTGGCCGAAGCCTACCGCTCGGCCGTCGTTGAGCAGGTTCGGTCCGGCGCCGGGCAGGTCATCATCCGGGCCGTGGGGCGAGGGACAGTTGCGGTTTGGGGGGACGGATTTACAACCGATGGTCCATGCGTCGTAACTCTCGAGCCGACGCGACCACTTGATAGCGCCTGTTTTCAAATCGAGGGCCAGGGCGGTGTCGAAATGATCGTCATCGGGGACACACATATCGCTCAGGCTGTCGCCTGCCAGGGCGCTCTGGCATTCGAGAACGCTGGCGGGGACTGTGTAGTTGTTGCCTGTGCCGATATATAAGACACCGCGTGCCGGATCAATGGCGGGCGGCTGCCAAACTGCGCCACCGCTGAACTGGTCGGTCGCGCCTCTGTTGTCCGGCACGACGTATGTCTTCCATCGGAGTTCGCCCGTCTTCACGTCGAGGGCTACGACGCTGCCGCGAAAAGTGCAACATGGGTAACTCGGATTACCGGAGAGGGTCGATTCCTCGTTGGAGGAAACCCCGGAATAAACCGTGTCCCCGAAGACTACCGGCGACCCCGTGATTTGTGCCGCGAGATGTGTGTCCACCTTCGTGATCCAGCGCAGCACGCCGCTGTGGCGATCGACGGCGATCAGGCTCGCTCCGTTATGAGCCTCTTTGATGATCTGAATGTCCCCCACAATCAATTCATCGCCAGACACGACGGGACTGACGCGGGAGACGGCGCCGGAGATGCCATCGTAATCCGATATTTTGTGAGACCAAATGAGCTGGCCCGTGTCCTTATTAACGGCATAGAGGTTCCCTGCCCAATCCGGAAAATAAACTGCGTCATCGGCCACCGTGGGAGTTGCTGAAACATCCCCTCCCGTTGTGAAGACCCACTTGGGGGTCAGAGTATTTACGTTGGAAGGACCAATGAGATGCTCGGCAGGCTGATTGCGCGTACCGCCCAGGTTCTGTCCGGCCACCGGCCATTGACTGGAGTGCTGCCCAAAGGAGACCGTTCCAAACATGGATAGAACTATTGCTGTCACGATTGCAAGGCTCTGGAATGTCCGCATATCAGACCCCCTGATGGTCGAAATTCCGCTGTGCTTGTGCTGCCACTTTGGCCAGCCCCAGCGTCGACGCAAAGGACCAGGATCGAACTTCAGGCGCGGAGAAACTCTGGAGATCGAGTTCCAGGCGGCATGATATTCCGCTTCCCGCACTGAGATTGTCAAATATCCACGCAATACGCATCAAACTGACCAGACATAAGCGGTTGCTGAAAAAGTGGGGGTTGAAGCGAAAAGCAAACCCCTGCGGGCTAAAGTCGGATTGCAAGTGAAGCACTTACGGCATCCATTCGGCTGCGCTCAGGACAGGCTCCTAAGTCCGTTCCCTTAAGCAAAACGGACTTTTTCAGTCATCAAAGTTTATTTTGGGCGATAAAATGTTCGACGGGGAAAGCCGAAAGGATTTTGCGAGGTGAGGATGATTTCGAAGGTTGTGCTGTCCGGATTTTTGCTGGTGGGTTCTGTGGGGATGGCGTCGGCGCAGAGTGGTCATGCGCAGAGCACGGAGTTTGCTGATTGGCCGGCCGGGGTTTCGCCGCAGGAGGTGGGTAAGGCGCTGGCGGAGCACTTTGTGACGAGTCCACACCAGTACACGAAGACGATTCACTACTCCGAGGTTTGCGCGTGGTATGGGGCGCTGCAATTTGCCGAGCTGACGCATGACGATGCGCTGCGGCAGGCGTTGATTAAGAAGTTTGAGCCGCTGATGCCGGGCGGGGCGGAGGCGGAGCGCAGACCGGAGCGGCATCATGTGGATGACTCGATCTTTGGGGTGGTGCCGCTGGAGATTGCGCGGCAGACGAAGGATGAGAAGTTTTTGAAGGAGGGGGTTTGGTGGGCGGACAGGCAGTGGGAGAGTCCGCAGCCGGATGGGTTATCGGGGGAGACGCGGTACTGGATCGACGATATGTACATGCTGACGATGCTGCAGTTGGAGGCGTATCGGGCGACGGGGGACAAGAAGTATCTGGACCGGGATGCGAAGGAGATGGTGTCGTACCTGGATAAGCTGCAGCAGCCGAACGGGCTGTTCTTCCATGCGCCGGATGTGAAGTTCTATTGGGGGCGCGGGGATGGGTGGGTTGCGGCGGGGATGGCGGAGATGCTTCGGTCGCTGCCGGAGAATCATCCGGACCGCGCGCGAATTATGAAGGGGTACAGGTTGATGATGTCGTCGCTGCTGAAGTACCAGGGAAAGGATGGGATGTGGCGGCAGTTGATCGATAGGGACGATTCGTGGCCGGAGAGCTCGAGTTCAGCGATGTTCAGCTTTGCGATGATTACGGGCGTGAAGCATGGATGGCTGGATGCTAAGACGTATGGGCCTGCGGCGCGGAAGAGCTGGATTGCGGTGGTGGGGTATGTGGACCAGAACAACGACGTGACCCAGGTGTGCGAGGGGACCGGGAAGAAGGACGATCTCGCGTACTACTACGCGCGCAAGCGAAGGACGGGGGATTTTCATGGGCAGGCTCCGGTGATGTGGGCCGCCGATGCGCTGGTGAGGGATGAACAATGAGTGTGCGGGCTTGATTTTGCCGAGTTGAGGGAAGGTTCGTGCCGGGGGGTGTGTGGGCTAGGCGCGATACTGTTCGTCGCTTACTTGCTCCAGCCAATCGACGGCTTTGCCATCGAGCTTCTCCTGAATGGCGATGTGCGTCATCGCCGTGGTGGGTGCGGCGCCGTGCCAGTGCTTTTCGCCAGGTGAGAACCAGACGACGTCGCCGGGGCGGATCTCCTCGACTGGGCCGCCTTCACGCTGCGCCCGGCCACAGCCAGCGGTGACGATGAGTGTCTGGCCAAGCGGATGGGTATGCCATGCCGTGCGGGCGCCGGGTTCGAAGGTGACGCTGGCGCCTCCGACACGCGCAGGGTCGGGTGCCTGAAAGAGCGGGTCGATGCGGACCGTGCCGGTGAACCAATCTGCTGGTCCTTTGCCCGAAGGCTGCGAGCCACTTCTCTTGATCTCCATTGTTTGTTCTCTCTTCTGTTTGATGCAAACCAACGATGGGGAAACGGGCCGCGGGGGTAATGCGGACTGGGCTAATTTTCGGTTGGCTTTTCGTCGATGTGGTCGATGACGAGGACGGGGACGGGACGGCGTTGCTTTTCGAGTTTCAGGCCAAGCTGCCGGTTGACGGCGTCGAATAACGTCAGGGCGCCGCTGGGGTCGGACGCGCCGTCGGTTGATGCGCCTGCTCCGCCTGCGGCGGGGCTTCCGCTGCCACCTGCCGAGGAGCTCCCGCTGCCGGCGGCGGCTGCTCGGGTCTGGTCGACGGAGCTGAAGCTAAGGGTGAAGTCGTAGGAGCCTTTGAGGCCGGTGGAGTCGAGGACTGGGCTGTAGATATAACCACCTGCGACGCGTTGAAACTCTTCGCAGATCTGCGCCATGGTCATGTTCTGGCAGGTGAGGAGGCGATTGAGGATTGGGGTGGCGATCCTTGGATCTTTGCCGTCGGGTCCTGGGCCTTCGGCGCAGCGGGTGCGGCTGAGGGGGTCGGCTTTTTTGAGCTTCGGGTTGACGGCGATGAGGGTGTAGGCGGAGATGGGCCGGTCTTCCATGTGGGTCTTGAGCTGGAATCGATCTTCAAGGAGGGCCTGGACCATGTGGCGAAGGTCTACGATGTCGATTTGTGCGGCGTCGGGTGAGGTTCGTCCCTGCGCGTCGGTGGCGACTTTGGCGAGGATGTCGAAGCGATCGGAGTCGAGCCACTTTGGGGCATTGGCGATGACTTCGGAGTCGTTGGGGTTGAGCTCCCAGGCGAAGGCGATGAGGAACTTGAGCGTGGCGCCGGTGACATCGACCGTGCCGCCGTTGATTCTGCCACGTAACTGCGCGTCGGGCTGGCTGGGCTTGATGGTGGCTACGTCAAAGACGGCGGGCGGCGGGGGAGGGAGGACTTTCGCGACTTCGGGCGAGTTCGGGGTGGGCTTCTGATTGACGCTGTCGACGATGAGCACAGGCCGGGGCGCGGTTTGGAGCTCAAGCTTGAGGCCGAGTTGTTTGTCGACGGCGTCGAAGATGGAGATGCCGTCGGCGCCGGCGCGCTGGAGCTGGCCGCGTCCGGTCCACTTGATATCGAAGTCCCAGGCTCCTTTGAGGCCGGTGGCGTCGACGACGGGTTTGTCTAAGTAACCGCCGGCCCAGTCGTGGAGGTTGTCGGCGAGTTGCTCCATGGTGGTGTTGTGGCAGACGAAGACGATGTTCTGGATGGTTCCGGGCGGCCCCCGGGGCGGCTCCTGGAACTGGCAGTCGGGCTTGGCTGATTCGTCGCCCTCTTTGAGCTTCGCCTTGCCCTTTCCTTCGGTGAGGACGTAGGCGGGCATGGGTGCGGTGCCGTTATGGAGGGTGAGGTTGAATCGCTCGGCGAGGAGGGACTGGAGCATCAGCTTGAGGGTGTCTTTGGATGTGGCCGGAGGGGCTTTGGCGATGATTTCGAAGCGATCGGTTTCGAGCCAGGTGGGGCCGCCTTGAACGAAGGTGGAGTCGACTCCGTAGGCGGTGGCGATGAGATCGAGCATGGTGCCCTGATGGATGATGTAGCGGTCGCCGCGCAGGTTGCCGCCCTCCATGAAGGGGAATTTGCGGGGTGGGCTGGCGTGGACGTCGGCGATTTCGAATTTGGCGGGAGTGGCGTCTTTAGCGCGGAGTTGCGGCGGGCTTGGCTTCCGTCGCGGTGGTTTGGGCAAGGAGACGGGCTGGAGAGAAGGGCGAGGAGAGTGATTTCCGCGAACGCTCGCAACATCGTTGGAACCTCAAGAGAGATGGAGGGACAAGAGCGACTGCGACGTGCCAAGGAAAAGCCGGCTGGCCAAGGATGGACGCGGCGGGGCGGCGATTGTCATCAGGCTTGCGATGAAGATTACAACGGGGTTGCAATTGGTAATAGGAGTGGCCTATGGGCGTTCAGATTGACACTGACGATCAGGGTGGAAGATTCTATCAGCTTTTTACGGGAGCCGAAGGCAATGAGGCCGATTAGCAGCACCAAAATCCAAATTAGGACACCACCAAAGTTTCCGAGTAAAGCGAGCTTCACGGGCAGGTCGGTTTTCACAGCGTGTGTGGCATGGCAACGCGGAAATCTCTTCTACAAGTCGTCTTGGCGCTGGATGTTGCCACGACAGCTTCTTGGGCGTACCACGGGGTCGATTTTGATCGAATCCGTTATCGACGGTCCAGCGCCTCTAAACATCCATGAGAACCGTAAACCCGAACTTGCCGGAAACCCGACTTTCAGGGAGTCGCCACTTGTAGAGCTATCTCTGAAGGGTAAACGATGTTCCTCACATACTGGCATAGTGGTGGTGCTTGTAGGGCTGAAGGTTCTCGTGGGCTTCATCATTGGACTTGCGACTGCCAAGGTGGTGTATCGGTCCCGCCTTACGCGGGCACGGGCTCTTAGAGCCTCGTTAGTTGCTGGTGTGGTCTTCGTGTTGATTTCTGGTGCGGCGGGTTGGGCTGACGCTCACGCCGCATTTAGTAACGGACAAAGGGTGGGCTTTGCGCCGTGGGGAGAAGACCTCCGGCTTAGAAACGCTATAGCGGGGAATGAGACTCTACTCTGCGTTATGGCCAGCATCGGAATGGCGGCGTTAGCAAACATCGGGACAAAAGATCGAGGCCTCTGACCGTGATTCCGCAAAACGGGGTTATAGGCAACTTTGGTGGCCCCGGAGTTCAAACTGGCCCACTACCAAGTTCTCTGTGCGCTTGCCTGTGCTCGCTGTGAGGGCTTAGAATTCCGGTCCAATAGATCGGTCACTGGTGCCGAGGCACCTGGACATCCGGGCCTCGGCTTGGAAAAGGATGATCCTTATGAGGAAGTCTTTCGCTGTTGGCATTGGGGGCGCGGCGGGCCAGGGTGTGGCAACGCCGGGAGATATTTTCTGCAAGATCTTTAGCCGCCGCGGGCTGCATTTGAACGCGTATAACGCGTACCAGTCGATCATTCGGGGCGGGCATACGTTTCTGACGGTTCGGACGGGGCCTGATCCGGTGACGAATATGGGCGATCGGGTGGATCTGCTGATTGCGCTGAACCAGGACACGATGGACAGGCACCTGGGCATTCTGGGTGATGGTGCGGCGGTTTTGTACAACTCGGAGTCGATTAAGCCGGGGACGGCTGCGGCGGGAGTGCAGCTTTGCGGGATGCCGGTTTCGAAGCTGGCGGACATTACGAAGAATAAGGTGGCGCAGAATACGCTGGCGATGGGTGCGGCGCTGAGCATGATGGGCGTGGGATTTCCGGCGCTCGAGAGCGTGATTGCGGAACAGTTTCGGAAGAAGGAAAAGGCTGTTACCGATGAGAACGTGAGCGTGGCGCGGGCGGGGTATGACTATGCGACGGAGAACTTCAAGCCGTTTGCGTGGGCGCTGCCGATGACGGAGAACAAGTATGCGGTGCTGAGCGGCAATGCGGCGATGGCGATGGGAGGCGCGGCGGCGGGAGTGAAGTTCTACTGCGCGTATCCGATGAGCCCGTCGACGGGCGTGCTGCACTGGATGGCGGATCACGCTCGCAAGGCGGGGATTGTGGTGCGGCAGGTTGAGGATGAGATTGGCGTGATCAATATGGCGATCGGCGCGGCGCATGCGGGAGTTCGCTCGATGTGCGCGACGTCGGGCGGCGGATTTGCGCTGATGAGCGAGGGGCTGGGGCTGTCGGCGCAGGCGGAGATTCCGGTGGTGGTGATTGATTGCCAGCGGGCGGGGCCGTCGACGGGTGTGCCGACGAAGACGGAGCAGGGCGATCTGTGGCAGATGCTGGGTGCGGCGTTTGGGGATTATCCGAGGATTATTGCGGCGCCGCTGGATATCGGGGATTGCTTCACGATGATTCCGGAGATCTTCAATCTGGCGGATCGTTTCCAGTGTCCGGCGATTGTTCTGTGCCGATCTGCTGCTGTCGGAGGGCAGGTTGAGTGTTGAGCCGAAGGTGCTGAACTTCCGCCGCATATTGATCGCGGGGAGTTGATTACATCGAACGGAGCGGAGACGCATGAGGAGTACAAGCGCTATCTGATTACGGAGAGTGGCGTGTCGCCGCGGGTGATTCCGGGTGTGCCGGGACATACGCATGTGGTTTCGAGCGATGAGCATGACGAGAATGGCGTGCTGATCAGCGACGAGTACACGAATGCTACGAAGCGGCGCGCGATGATGGAGAAGCGCATGCGCAAGATGATCGGGCTGGAGGCTTCGGTGCCTGCGCCGGAGTTGATGGGTCCGAAGGATGCCGATGTGACGTTGATTGGATGGGGATCGACGTATGGCGTGATCGAAGAGGCGTGCGAGATGCTGAAGGAGCATGGGATCACTGCGAATCAACTGCAGATTCGATGGCTGGTGCCGCTGCATGGCGATGCGATTGTGGAGATATTGAAGAGGTCGAAGCACACGATCATTGTCGAGAACAACTTCAGCGGACAGTTTGCGCGTTATCTGCGGAGCGAGACGAGCTTTGTGCCGAATGGAAATATTCGCAAGTATGATGGCGAGCCGTTTATGCCGCACCACATTGTGGAGGCGGTGAAGGAACAGCTTGCCGGGAATACGAATCTTTCTGTGCCGGCGCACGAGATTATGGTTTGAGTTTCGGTGTGAGCGTTTCGGTGTGAAAGACGGGAACGAATTTTAGAAGTTTCGAAAAGAGGGCTTTCCAATGGCGACTGAAGCAGTGCTTCCCAAGCAGATGGTGATGGCCGATCTAAAGGGTAAGGTCGATCCGGACTGGTGTCCGGGGTGTGGGGACTTCGGAGTTCTGGCGGCGGTGCAGAAGGCGCTGGTGGAGCTGCAGATTCCGAAGCATGAGGTGGCGACGATCAGCGGGATTGGGTGCTCGTCGAACTTTCCGGGCTTTATCGATACGTATGGCATGCATACGCTGCATGGCAGATCGCTGCCGGTGGCGAGTGGAATGAAGCTGGCGAACCATGGGATGACCGTGCTGGTGACGGGAGGCGATGGGGATGGTTTCGGGATTGGCGCGGGGCACTTTGTGCATACGATGCGGCGCAATCTGGACCTGACGTACATCGTGATGGATAACCAGATCTATGGGCTGACGACGGGGCAGACTTCGCCGACGAGCCGGATCGGGATGAAGACGAAGAGCATGCCGTTTGGGAATGTGGATGCTCCGGTGAATCCGATATCGCTGGCGCTGGCGGCGGGGGCGACGTTTGTTGCGCGTGGGTTCAGCGCGGATCAGAAGCACCTGACGGAGTTGATCAAGAAGGCGATTCAGCACAAGGGATTTTCGTTTCTCGATGTGTTCAGTCCGTGCGTGACGTACAACCACGACAATACGTTCCAGTGGTTCCGGCCGCGGGTGAAGAAGCTGGAGGAGAGCGAGGGGTATGATCCATCGGACTTTCAGGCGGCGGTGGAGAAGTCGCTGCTGTGGGGCGATGAGATTCCGATTGGGTTGTTCTTTGAGCGGACGGATGTGCCGACGGCGCATGATGCGGAGCCGGTGTTGAAGCCGGGGCCGCTGGTGCATCAGCCGATACGGATTCCGGCGGATGTGGCGAAGGCGTTTGTGGATGAGTTGATGTAACGGGGTTGTGGGCCTGCTTCGATTTTGCGACGGCCTTGCTTTACGGCTTCGGATCGGAACAGACGGCGAAATGCAGGTCCTTCTGCGTTCAGGATGACACCTTCTGTAGATGGTCGCTGTACTTCGGAAGGATGTATTCGGAATAGAAGCAACGGCGAAATGCAGGTCCTTCGCTGCGCTCAGGATGACACGTTTCTTATGGGTCTATGCTGAGGTGTAAGTGGGGGAGGGCGGTGGCGGGAATTGTGGGGCGGAGGGATGTCGGCGGTGTTGCCCATCATGCTGCCTTTGAGGCCGGCGAGGATCTGGGTTTGGAAGTCGTTGGCGGCGCCGGGATTGTTGGGCAGGAAGATGGTGCTGGAGCCGCCTTTGGTGCCGATGTCGCGGAGGGTGTCGAAGTACTGGGTGAGGAGGACGAGGGCCATGACGTCTTCGGCGGTGGAGCCGGGGACGGATTCGCGGAAGTTTTCGATGGAGGCGCGGAGGCCGTCGATGATGGCCTGACGCTCGGCGGCGATGCCTTTGCCCTGGAGGGCTTTTGATTCGGCTTCGGCCTCGGCTTGTTTGACCTTGAGGATCTTGTCGGCTTCGCCGCGGGCCTGGGCTGCGACCTGTGCGCGCTGGGCGGCGTTGATGTCGTTCATGGCGTCTTTGACTTTGACGTCGGGGATGATGTCGGTGACGAGGGCGTTGAGGATGTTGTAGCCGAAGCTGGACATGGTGGAGTCGAGCTCGGTTTTGACGGCGACGGAGATGCCGGATTGCTGCTCGAAGGTTTCGTCGAGCGTGAGCTTGGGCACGTGGCCGAGGATGGAGTTGAAGACGAAGGACTCGATCTGCTTTTGCGGTGCGCTGAGTTTGTAGAAGGCGTCGTAGATCTTGTCGTCGAGGATCTGGTACTGGACGGAGACGGGGATCTGGACGAAGACGTTGTCGTGGGTCTTGGTTTCGACCTGGAACTGAGCCTGCTTGACCTGGAGGTCGACGAAGTAGACGCTTTCGGCGAAGGGGATGAGGACGTGGAGGCCGGGGCGAACGATGCGATTGAATTTGCCGAAGCGCTCGACGACGCCTGCGGTGTAGGTGCGGACGGTGAAGAGGGTTTTGAGGACGGTGATGAGGACGATGATGGCGAGAAAAACCAGGAAGACGAGCAGAGCAGTGTTCAACGGTTCCATATGTGTGTGCTTGACCTTGGAAGCGAGGATACATGAGGGACTTCAAAGCGGCTATGAAGTTTTCTGATCGCCAAGACAAAGCTTGTAGCGACCCATGTTCCTTCGAGAGAAGAGCTACCCAGGATTTAGTAAGGCCGATTACGATTGATCTATGGCGACTTACTTTTCTGGCGAAGCGATGAAGTTTTTGCGGGGGTTGAAGCGGAATAATGACCGCGTTTGGTTTGAGGCGCGGCAGGGGGTTGTTTGAGAAGGAGTTGAAGGAGCCGATGCTGGCGCTGATCGGCGAGGTGAATGAGGCGATGGTGGAGTTTGCGCCGATGCATGTAAGGCCGCCGCAGAAGATCATGATGCGGATCTATCGGGATATTCGGTTCAGCAAGAATAAGCAGCCTTACAAGACGCATGTTTCGGCGTGGTGGGTGAGGGATGGGTTGCAGAAGACTTCGGGGGCGGGGTTTTATCTGCAGGTGAGCGCGGAGGAGGTGCTGGTGGCGGCGGGGGTGTATATGCCGGAGCGGGAGCAGTTGCTGGCGATTCGGCGGTATCTGGCGGAGCATCATGAGGAGTTTCGCGCGGTGATGAGGGGGAAGAAGCTGCGGTCGCTGCTGGAAGAGAACGATGGGATGCCGCTGACGCGGGCGCCGAAGGGATTTCCGGAGGAGCATCCGGCGATGGATCTGGTGAAGAATAAGCAGTGGGGCGTGTCGGCGAGGCTGCCGGGGGAGCGGGCGATGAAGGCTACGCTGTTGAAGGATGTGGTGGAGCGGTTTAAGGCGGCGGCGCCGGTGGTTGCGATGCTGAATGAGCCGTTGGTGGGGAAGCTGAAGCGGCCGATGTTTTGAGGGTTTGCGGGGGGAGGGGAAGGCCCGGGGCTAAAGCCCCTTTCTATCTGTGCGAGTATTCGCAGGGCTAAAGCCCTGCGCTAATCCTAAAGGCATAGGCGTTCTTGAGACGGTGACGGCTACCCTAAGGCAAAGCGTTTCTGGGGCTGGGTGATGGATTACATCCCACCCATCGCAAACTGCGCGATGGATGAGGCAACCTCAGGCTTGAAGAGGAAAAGACAACGGCAAACGCAGATCCTCCGCCGTTGGCGAAGCATGACAACAAAGAAGCAGCGGCAAATGCGGAGATCCTTCGCTGCGCTCAGGATACCGCTGAGTGATGTTTGCGCTCAGGGTGACGCCGAGTGATGTTTGCGCTCAGGATGAGGCCGGGTAATGTTTGCCGTAATTAGGCGAGGGCTTTGCGGATGATGGGGGCGACGTGGGTGCCGAGGAGTTCGATGGCGTGGAGGAGTTTGTCGTGGCGGAGGGCGGCTACGCTCATCTGGAAGCTGATGCGGGAGATGCCGCCGAGGGCTTCGTCCATTCGGAGGAGTTTGGCGGCGACGGTTTCGGGGTCGCTGACCATGAGGGCTCCGGTGGGGCGGCGGAGGGCTTCGAACTGGCTGCGGGTGACGGGGGGCCAGCCACGCTCGCGACCGATCTTGGTGAAGGCTTCGGCGTAACCGGGGAAGAAGTCGTCGGAGGCCTGCTGGTCGGTGTCGGCGACGTAGCCGAGGGCGTGGATGCCGACTTTGAGCTTCTCGGGTGCGTGACCGGCGCGTTTGCCGGCTTCGCGGTAGAGGTCGATGAGGGGACGGAAGCGGTGGGGTTCGCCGCCGATGATTGCGACCATGAGGGGAAGGCCGAGGACGCCGGCACGGACGAAGGATTGCGGTGTGCCTCCTACGCCGAGCCAGACGGGGAGTGGGTTCTGGATGGGGCGGGGGTAGACGCCCTGGCCGGTGAGTGGGGCGCGATGTTTGCCGGACCAGTGGACGTTGGTGCTTTCGCGCAGGGCGAGGAGGAGGTCGAGTTTTTCGGCGAAGAGATCGTCGTAGTCTTCGAGCTTGAGGCCGAAGAGGGGGAAGGATTCGATGAAGGAGCCGCGGCCGGCGACGATTTCGGCGCGGCCGTTGGAGATGAGGTCGAGGGTGGCGAATTCCTGAAAGACGCGGACGGGGTCGGCGGCGCTGAGGACGGTGACGGCAGAGGTGAGGCGGATGTTTTTGGTGAGTGCGGCGGCGGCGGCGAGGATGACGGCGGGGGCGGAGTCGAGGTATTCGACGCGGTGATGTTCGCCAAGGCCGAATTGGTCGAGACCAACTTTGTCGGCTAGTTCGATCTCTTCGAGGAGATGGGTGATGCGTTGTTGCGCGGTGACGATGTCGCCGGTAATGGGGTCTGGGACGAGTGCGGCGAAGCTGTCGATGCCGATCTGCATCTGGGGTTTTCCTCTATATTGATTGTCGCTCAGGGTGGAAGGGGCGGGGCTAAAGCCCCTTTCTTTTGGTGCGGGTATTCGCAGGGCTAAAGCCCTGCGCTAATCCCAAAGGCAAATGCAAGAGCGTTGTTTGGGCTGGGTGATGGCTTACATCTCACCCATCGCAAAGTGCTCGATGGATGGGCACCCGGGCGTTTGGGGCTCTGACAGTTGCGTACGCAGTAGTGGTCGAGAAGCGGGTTTCTCCACTGCGCCACTCACGATGATGCCGTGAGCGGTCGAAATGACGATTCAGTGGCGGTGTGGGACTGTTCAGGATTTGATGAAGGCGAGGAGGTCGGCGTTGATGACGTCGGCGTGTGTGGTTGGCATGCCGTGGGGATAGCCGGGATAGAACTTTGATTTGGAGTTCTTGAGGAGCTTGGCTGAGAGCGGGCCGGAGTCGGCGAAGGGAACGATCTGGTCGTCTTCACCGTGCATGACGAAGGTGGGTACGTCGATCGCTTTGAGGTCTTCGGTGAAGTCGGTTTCGGAGAATGCCTTGACGCAGTCGTAGTGGGCCTTGATGCCACCCATCATTCCCTGACGCCACCAGTTGTCTCGAACGCCCTGAGAGATGACGGCGCCGGGGCGGTTGTAGCCGTAGAACGGCAGGGTGATGTCGATGTAGAACTGGGCACGGTTGAAGCCGGTGCCCTGGCGGATCTGGTCGAAGACCTCGATGGGTGTTCCGGTCGGGTTCTTGTCGGACTTGACCATGATTGGGGGAACTGAGCTGATGAGAACGGCCTTTGCGACGCGGCCTTTGCCATACTTTGCGACATAGCGGGTGACTTCGCCACCTCCGGTCGAATGGCCGATGTGGATGGCGTCTTTGACGTCGAGCTTTGCGACGAGCTCCGCGACATCTGCAGCGTAGGTGTCCATCTCGTTGCCGGTGTCGGTTTGGGTGGAGCGTCCGTGTCCGCGGCGATCGTGGGCGATGACGCGATAGCCGTGCTGGAGGAAGAACATCATCTGGGTGTCCCAGTCGTCCGCGGAGAGTGGCCAGCCGTGGTGAAACCAGAGGGCCTGTCCTTTGCCCCAGTCTTTGTAGTAGATCGAAGTGCCATCTTTTGTGGTGATGTAAGGCATGTGAGTTCTCCTTTTATTTTCGTCGTCGAGATGGGGCCCTTAGCGTGCGCTGATTGCACGGCAGCGCGATGGATTTTTGAGTACATGCAGTGGATGCAGGGCATAGCATATCGGATGTAGATTTCGGCGAAATCCTGCGAAATGTTAATCGTTAGGATGCGTTGTTATTCGTATTGAGTGTCTGGAGGGTATCGATGCCGATTGTTCTGAAGCGGATTTTCTTCTTCGTGCTTGTGTGCGGGTGGACGCAGGTTGCGCTGTGCCAGAAGACGGCGGCTGTTTCGGCTGAGACGCAGCAGCACATCAAGGATGTTGAGACGGGGCTTATGCCGTCGGTTGTGGTGAAGGATGATCCGCATCCGAAACACAGCATGAGCGAGCGGATGGCAGCGCTGCATGTGAATGGCGTAAGTGTTGCCGTGATTCATCATGGCGCGATTGAGTGGGCGCAGGGATTTGGTGTGGTGAGTGTCGGGGGAGCGCCGGTGATGCGGAGACTTTGTTTCAGGCGGGCTCGATCAGCAAGCCGGTGGCCGCGATGGCCGCACTGCGGCTGGTGCAGGAGGGGAAGCTATCGCTGGATGCTGATGTGAATACCGAGCTGACGAGTTGGAAGCTGCCGGATGCGGATGTTGCGGGCGGAAAGAAGGTGACGCTGCGTGAGCTGTTGTCGCATACCGGCGGGACGACGGTGCATGGGTTTCCGGGGTATGCGTCGGACGAGACGGTTCCGAGCCTGGTGCAGGTGCTGAACGGAGAGAAGCCAGCGAATACGGCGGCGATTCGGATTGAGGCCGCTCCGGCGACGAAGTGGAACTACTCGGGCGGGGGGTACACGATTATGCAGCAGATGGTGATCGACGTGACGAAGGAGCCGTTTCCGAAGGTGCTGCACGATAGTGTGCTGAAGCCGATTGGGATGACGCACAGCACATATGAGCAGCCGCTGCCGGCGGAGTGGCGTGCGATGGCGGCTACTCCGTATGAGGCGGATGGAAAGCCGATCAAGGGTGGGGCACATACGTATCCGGAGATGGCTGCGGCGGGATTGTGGACGACGCCTACTGATCTGGCGCGATATCTGATCGAGGTGCAGGAGTCGTTGAAGGGTGATGCGAATCATGTGCTGTCGCAGAAGATGACGAAGGAGATGTTGACGCCGGGGATGGGCAAGTATGGTCTGGGGCTCGCGATTGGCGGCGCGGATGCTAATCCGTACTTTGGGCACGGCGGCGTCAATGCGGGTTTTGAAAGCACGATGACGGCATATGAGAACAACGGTGAGGGCGCGGTTGTGATGACGAGTGCGCAAGGCGGGTCGCTGCTGGCGGATGAGGTGATGCGGAGTATCGCGGCTGTCTATCAGTGGCCCGATTTTCGGCCGAAGGTGCGCGCGGTGGTGACGGTGGATCCGAAGATTCTTGCCAATTATGTTGGGACGTATGGGTTGTCGCCGACGTTCAACCTGACGGTGACCATGGAGGATGGCCACCTGGTGACGCAGGGGACGGGACAACCGAGTTTCGCGATGCTTGCGGAGTCGGAGACGAAGTTTTTTCCAACTGCGTTTGAGGCGGAGATTGAATTTTTCAAGGACGATCAGGGAAAGGTGGCATACGCCATACTTCGACAAAACGGGCATGACACGAAGGCGATGAAGAAGTAGATTTCTGTGGATTTGCTGGGTTTTTTGGGAAGAAATGTGACGAATTTCGAACAAAACCGAAAAAAACCGGAAAAAACCTGTGGAAACCGTAGAAATGGCATTGACAAAGCGCTTGGAAAGGATGAAGGTGAATTGCGGTAGGTTCTCCACAGCCGCATGAACATTGATGATTTCGCATTGGAAACTACGATGCGGCTTTACGAAATCTTTATGCTGGCCGGACGAGCGGACCCAAAGAAACTATTTTGAAAGCAGAAGGAGCAAGACAAATGGCAAAGGGAATGACAAAGACAGCGCTGGTCCGCCACATGGCGGAAAAGCTCGAGATCACCAACAAGCAGGCCGCAGCGGGTCTGGAGTTGCTCGCTGAGACCGCGGTGAAAGAGACCAAGAAGAATGGCGAGTTCACCATTCCTGGGATCGGGAAGCTGGTGAAGGCAGAGCGCAAGGCGCGGCTGGGTCGCAACCCGCAGACCGGCGAGACCATCAAGATCAAGGCCAAGACCGTGGTGAAGTTCCGCGTGGCCAAGGTTGCGAAGGATACGATCGCACCAGTAAAGAAGTAATTTCGTAGCGGGGCGAATCGCGGCGGTTGGCGCGGTTGGGGTCGCAGGCGAAATGCCCTCCCCAATGGTCGCGCCTTAGCGGCAATGGTTGAGGCGTGAAAAGTGACGGCGAGCCCGTTGTGCCCTGTTTCGTTTGGGTGCAACGGGCTTGTTGTTTTGGTGGAGATCGACCACGGGTTGTGCGGATGACCCGGATTGTCAAAAAGACGTTATGAGTTTGCGTTGAGCGATTATGGCTAAAGGAATGAGTCCGGCCATGAGGAGGGCGAGCGTCGCTGGTTCGGGGGTTTCGTGGGCGGTGAGGTCGTAGGCGAGGTAGTTCTCTTCGACTGTCCCGTCAGTCCAGGCGATGTCGCCGAAGGAATCGAGGAAGAAGAAAGCGGTATTGGCGACGTCGAAGCTTGGGAATCTTTGGATGTCCGTATAAGGGCCGCCGTAGAGCCCGGCGAGTGGACTGCCGGTGGCAGTGCTTATCCAGTAGGCTTCGTAGCCGTTGCGGCACAGTCCGAATGTAGCTTGGGGATTGGGGGAGCAGGGTACTCCGTCGTCGAAGGCAAGGGGTGGGAGCGTGGAGGTTTGATAGCCCGGCCCGAAGGGTTGAAAGACGGAGTAGCAGTTGAATGTGGTGTCGGCGCACGGCGAGCGGTAGAGGACGTCGCCTGCATTGTCGATTCCGAGAACAGGACCGGCGCCGTTGTAGTCGGTGAACTGGAAGAGTTCGTAGGTATCAGCGTGGGCCTGGGAGTGCAGGGCCAAGAGAAGGGCGAGAGAAAGAAGAAGGCCGACGCTTTGGGGTTTCGAACGCAACATACACCTCAGAAACTATCTTAATCTGATCGAGCGATCGAGCGTGACACTCGATCCCAACTGTGTTTCGTCTCTTCAATCGGCTTGTGGATGGTGGTGGAAGCTCTATCCAGCTTTTGGTGCTGGAAGAAAGGCACGTGCAATGAGCGAGATGCCGAAGGAGATGAGGACGCCTTTGATGATCAGGATGGAGTTGTAACGCCAGCCGAGAACGGCGAAGGTGAAGACGACGCCCCACATGTAGATCTCGCTAAAGAAAGCAGCGGGCCATGTGGAGTGCGTAGCGGATGCGGGAACCTGGGGTTTGAGCGCGGGAATGAGGCGGGGGACTTTGGCGCAGTAGGCGAGGTAGGGTTCGCCGAGTTTGGCGGTGAGGAAGGACTCTTCGCTGCCGATGAGTCGAAGTTGGAAGAGGCCGATGGCGATGATGGTGAAGATGGCTCCGCTGGGAAGCATGAGCAGCGCCAAGGCGAAGGTGTGGATGAGAGTGCCGAGGTAGAGCGGGTTGCGCACGAAGCGGTAAGGGCCGGCCGCGACGACGGTTTCGCCATGCATGGCGCGGTCCTGAACGATGGATGGGCTGAGGTAGGCGGAGCCCCAGGTGCGCAGGGATGCTCCGATCAAGGCGCAGAGGATGCCGAAGAGGAGCACGAGGATGGTTGCGTTGCTGAAGCTGAGCCAGCCGCTGCGCGCAGGCCATGCTGCGAGGAACTGCCAGGTGCGGATGGTGTCCAAATGCAGCCAGTAGTTCCACGGCGTGGTGAAGCCGAGGACGAAGATGATCGTGATGATCGCGAAGCGGAACCGAAATTCAAGGGCTGAGGCTTTGAACATTGGGCGAGGACCGTTTATCTACCACTCAGCGACGGCGGCTCAGGTTTAGGGATTCTCCGGGAGGCAGGGCTTCGGCGCGATCAGTGAGTTGGGGGGTGGGTGTGTTTTTGTAGACGACGCCGGACTTCATGACAAAGTTGACGTGCTGGAGGAGCTTGACGTCTTTGAGCGGGTCGCCGTCGATGGCGATGATGTCGGCCCACTTGCCTGGTTCGATGGTGCCGACGCGGTCGGTCCATCCCATGAGGTCGGCGGCGTTGATGGTGCCGGTCTGGATGGCGGCTGAAGCGGGGACATGCCGAACTGGTTGACGTAAACGTCGACCTCGTGGGCGTTGAGGCCGTGCGGATAGACGGCGGCGTCGGTGCCGAGAGCGATTTTGACGCCGGCTTTGATGGCTTTGATGGCGTTCTGCTTTTCTACGGCGCTGACGTCCTTCATCTTCTGCTGGTAGAGGGGCGGGAGGTTGCCGTACTGCTGCATCCAGTCGATGAGATAGGCGGTGGGAACGAGGTAGGTTCCCTTCTTCTTCATCATGGCGATGCCTTCGTCGTTGAGGTAGGAGCCGTGTTCGATGGAGTCGACGCCGGCCTCGCTGGCCCAGAGGATGCCTTGGGCTCCGTGAGCATGTGCGGCGACTTTGCGGCCGAGACGGTGCGCGTCGGCGACGATGGCCTGCATCTCTTCGAGGGTGTATTGCGAGGCCTGCGGGTCGTCACCTTTGGAGAGGACGCCGCCGGTGGCTCCGATCTTGATGAGGTCGGCGCCGTACTTGATGTTTTCGCGGACCTGATGCTGGACGGCGGGGATGCCGTCGGCTACGGCTTCGCCGTGGATGTGGTACTCGTACGGGAGAAGGTTTTCGTCCATGTGGCCGCCGGTGATGCCGAGGGCGGGACCGCTGACCTGCATGTGCGGGCCGGGGATGTGGCCGGCGTTGATCTCGTCGCGGAGGGCGACGTCGGTGTAGTCGTTGGCGCCGACGTTGCGGACGGTGGTGAACCCGGCTTCGAGGGTGACCTTGGCGTTCTCAACGCCGATGATGGCTTCTTTGGCCGGGGTCATGGAGAGTTCGAAGTAGGGATCGAAGTTGTTCGCCATGGTGAGGTGGGTGTGGGCGTCGATGAGGCCGGGCATGACGGTGTATTTCGTGAGGTCGATCTCGAGTGTCGCCGGATTGCTTTGGCGTGGAGGCGGTGGGCGCGATGGCGGTGATGCGGTCGCCGGTGACGATGATGGTCTGAGCGGCGGGTTCGGCGCCGGTTTTGACGTCGAGGATGTGGCCGGTGCGGAGGAGGGTGCGGTTTTGTGCGGGAGAAGAACCTATTTGTAACAGTGATAGGAACAATAGCGATGCTGCGAGACGAAGTACTTTCATGGCTCTGATCTCCTGCGGATCTATTTCTCTAACCTTTGCTGGGTCAAGGCAGTATAAAACGGCTTGGCCACCTTATTGATTGCTCGGACCGCCTAGAGCGGTGAGGATGGAGTCGAAGTCTTCGAGACCGGAGTACTCGATGATGACGCGGCCTTTGCCCTTCTTGTCCTCGATGTGGACCTTGAGGCCGAGGGAGCGCTGGAGGCGGTCCTGGGCTTCGCGGACGTTGGGATCGATTGGGTCGGCCGGCTTTGCCTCTTTTTTGGGCTTGGCTTCGGGATTGATGAGGCCCTGGACGTAGCTTTCGGTCTGGCGGACGGATAGGCTGAGGGCCATGACTTTTTGCGCGGCTGCGGTGATGGATTCGGGGGAGTCAAGGGCGAGGAGGGTGCGGGCGTGGCCGAATGAGAGGTCGCCGGACTCGACCTTGTGCTGGACGGATTCAGGTAAACGCAACAGACGAAGGAAGTTAGCTACACTGGCTCTCTCTTTGCCAGTGCGCGTGGCCATTTGTTCCTGGGTGAGGTTGAATTCCTGGCTAAGTCGTTGATAAGCGCGGGCTTGCTCCATTGGGTTGAGGTCGGTGCGCTGGAGGTTCTCGATGATAGTCATCTCGAGTGACTTGCTCATCAGAGACTTGGCGGACGATAGCTGGAATGGTGGTCTTGCCAGCCTTACGGCTGGCAAGCAGCGGCGCTCCCCGGCGATGAGTTGGTACTTGGCGCCATATGAGGGGGCCGGACGACGACAGGTTGCACGACTCCGGAGCCTGCGATGGATTGGCCAGCTCGGTCAATTGTGCCTCGTCGAAGCGGGTGCGGGTCTGCAAGGGGTTGCGCTCGATGTGGTCGAGGGGGATTTCGAGGGGCTTGCCGTTGGCCGGGGGCGCCTCGGCGGCGATGGAGGGAACGACGGTGGCGGTGGCCGCGGCAGGGCGGGAGGGGAGGAGGGATTCCAGACCCTTTCCTAAGGCTCGGCGTTTTGGATCGGTAGCTGTGGGCATGGTTTTCTTTCTCTTTATGTCGTTTAGAAGCTTATGGCCTGCCGGCCGGGCCCACTGCGCGTGGGGCGGCCACTTCGTGGCATGTATACCGGATTGGGTACTCCTGGGTTCCTCGGTTCGGCCTTCGGCCGGGGCTTGGTCTGTTTATTTGCTGGACTTCCAGAAGCGGCTTTTCTTCTCCGGGACAGTGAAGGACTTGAGCGAACTGGCGGCGGCAGCGGCGGCGGCTTTGCGGCGCTTTTCTTCGGGACTTGCGATGTTGTTGCGGCTAAGGATCTCCAGGGCGAGTTCGCGGTAGGCTTCGGCGCCGCGGGATTTTGGGTCGTAGAGGGAGACGGGTTTTCCGTGGCTGGGGGCTTCGGCGAGGCGGATGTTGCGGGGGATCGCGGTTTTGAGGAGCTTGTCGTCGAAAAAGGCTTTGAGGTTGTCGGTGACCTGCTGGGAGAGATTGGTGCGGTCGTCGTACATGGTGAGGAGGACGCCTTCGAGGGCGAGTGAGGGGTTGAAGGCCTGGGTGACGCGATCGAGGGTGGACATGAGCTCGGAGATGCCTTCGAGGGCGAAGTATTCGGCCTGCATGGGAACGAGGAGGCCGTCGGAGGCGACGAGGGCGTTGAGGGTGAGGAGGTCGAGGGCGGGGGGGCAGTCGAGAAGAATAAAGGGATAGTCGGCTCGGATGGGGGCGAGTGCCTCCCGGAGCTTGAATTCGCGGCCTTCGAGGGCGATGAGCTCGATGGTGGCGCCGATGAGGTTTTTGCTGCTGGGGACGAGTTTGAGGGTGTCGATTTCGGTGGTAAGGAGGGCTTCGGCCAAGGTTGTGTGGCCCAGGAGAACGTCGTAGATGCTGAGACGGGCTTCTTCACCGTCCCGGGCGCGGGCGAAGCCGAGGCCGCCGGTGGAGTTGGCCTGGGGGTCGCAGTCGATGAGGAGGGTTGGGAGGCCTTCGAGGGCGATGGCGGCGGCGAGGTTGATGGCGGTGGTGGTTTTACCGACTCCGCCCTTCTGGTTGACAACGGCGATGACCTTGGATGGGGTGGGGGATATTACTGGTTTGTTGGCTGGGTGGATGGTGATCATCGGCGTAGAAGAAGGGTATCGGGCGGCGGAGATGGTGGCAATGTGGTTGGGCTGTGCAGAAGTGCGGGGCGCTGTGGAGAACTTGTGGAATGCTATTTTTCCTGTTGGATTACTAGGGTTTGTGACGGGAGAGTGTGGAAAACTTTTGTTCCACGTGGAACGATTTTGAGTTCCTTGTGGGCTGAGTTTGGCGAGAGCACGGATTGTTCCACGTGGAACAAATCCGTGCAGAAGCTCAGAGCAAATGTCTAGTGGTGGAGACGGAGCAGAACGATGACCGCCACAACGATGGTGCTGAGGAGGATCTCTACGACGTGATAGTCGAGGATCTTCTGGTAGGAGTCTGAGGGGTAGAGAGCCTCGAGCTTCTTAGGATCGAATCCTTCTCGGGGTACTACGGGGTGGGCGGTGGATGCGGTCTTCTCTGCGTACGCTTTCATAAGAACTCCCAAATCGGAAACAGGGATTGGCCCTGGTTCTTGCACAACGATGTTCGCGGGGAGTTCCCTTATTTACTAAGGGCAGGATGTTTATAACAAAGGTTACCGGGTGCCACAACTTTTTTTTGCAAAAAATTGCACATTTTTCCAAAACGGGATCAGGCGGGTCTTAGTCGCGCGCCCGGAGCGGGTTAGGGCGGATGTTCCACGTGGAACGTTGGAGATAACTCCTGGAGATAAAGAATGCCGGATTCGGAGTTCGGAAGAGGGATGGACCGGCCGCCTTGAGGGGCCTGGCCGGTGGTGGTGAGAAGGGCCAGATGGCCAGCCGGGTTTAATTCGGGCGATGGCTGCGGGAAGGGCGGCCTGGATGTTGTCGACTGCGCGCATGGCGACGATATCGAAACGCTGGCCGGGGGGCATGGCCTCGACACGGCTTGGCCAGACTTCGGTGGAGAGATGGAGGGTGCGAACTGCTTCGCGGAGAAAGGTGGACTTTCTTGTTCTGGGATTCGGCGAGGGTGACGCGAAGTTGCGGGAGGAAAAGTGCGATGGGAAGGCCGGGGAAGCCGGCTCCTGAGCCGAAGTCGAGGAGGGTTTGGGCGGCAGGGAGATGAGCTGCGGTGAAGAGGCTTTCGCCGAAATGACGCCGGACGATCTCTTCGGGGTCGCGGATGGCGGTGAGGTTGGTGCGTGCGTTCCACTTGAGAAGAAGGTCAAGGTAGAGGGAGAGCTTGGGGATCAGGGTTCGCGGGCGGGTCGGGCAGGTAGGGGGTGAGGAGCGAGGCGATTGCGGATTCGGAGAGGGTGGGCATAGGGCAGACGCCAGTATCGCAGAAGGTGTGGAGAGAGCAGAGTCGCTGCGCGATTGCCCACTCATCTATCCCAACGACTACCCCAACGAGCAAAGACCGCTCGCCGGGATTCCGGCATGCGATGAGACCGCATGAATGGGCGCACCCGGTTTTGATGAGCGCAGCTGAACCTAAGTGGTTATTAGCTCTGATGAGTATCGAAGCGTCTTTGGGCTTCAGTTGGAACTCGGACTGCTAGGAGTGTGCGACGGAGGTGTGGATGGCGCGGGGGGTCCAGGCAGTGGCTTCGGTGATGAAACGATCGAAGAGAGCGCGCGAGGCGTGGCTGATGTCGTAACTGCGCTCGGGATGCCATTGGACGCCCAGGACAAAGTGAGCGGTAGCGCCTTCGGTTGCCTGACCGCCTTCGACGGCTTCGATGACGGCGTCCTGCGGGCAGCGGGCTGAGACCCGAAGGCCGTCACCAGGGATGCCGATGGCCTGGTGGTGGCTGGAGTTGATGGGGAGGCGGAGGAAGTTGTCCTGTTCGGGAGCTTCTTCTCTGGTGAGGACAGTACCGAGGAGGGATTCGGGAGCGACGGCTGCGGTGTGGGCGATGGCGACCTTGCCGCCAGCAGAGTGGTTGACGGGAAGGATGTTGAGGTCCTGGACCAGTGTGCCGCCGCGCCAGACATTCAGGAACTGGATGCCGAAGCAGATCGCGAAGATGGGCTTGTAGAGGTTGTGAGCGTCCTGGAGGAGGAGCTCATCGACGTTTTCGCGGGGGTTGTCGGTCGGTGCGCACTCGGGAATAGGGTCCTGGCCGTACTTATGCGGGTTGACGTCGGCAGGACTGCCGGGGAGGAGGACGGCCTGACAGGTGTTGATGAGGTTGGCGATATCGACTGGTGTGGAGAGCAGGGGGATTTCGACGGGCTCGCCACCACTGCGCTGGACGGCGGTGGCGTATTGGGGCCAGGAGCGCTGGTTGTACGCGACGTCAGTGCTGGTGGGGAGGGGTATAGCGATGCGGGGACGGGGATGCGGCGCGGAGTTCATCAGGCCTAAGTATAGTCTTCGGCATCGCTTCTTCAGAGGATGGGATCGGGAACGAAGGTGTCGGTACGCTTGCCGTCGGGTGGCAGATTGAGGGTGAGTCGATTGCCGGTTCGCTGGTAAGTGAAGGCAGCAGTCTGATTTTCGAGATGGAAGGTGTGGGTAGCTGCGTCCCATTTGCCTTCATAGGAGACGAAGGGGGCGCGGACACTTTCGGTGTTGTCCGCGGAGAAGACGAAGAGAGCTCTGGCCATTGCCTTTTGCCGGTCGGCGACGTCGATATCGGTGCTGAGTGCCGCAGGCGGAACGGGCTTCCATTTGCCGAGCAGGGGATCGGTGGGCGAGGGTGCGGGGCCGACGCGAATGAGGATTTGCTCCGGAACGTTGGCGGACTTGAGATGAAGGGTGTCTCCCTCGACATGAAAGGTTACTTTGACGGGAGGGTCATCGGCGGCGGGGGCGGGAGCGATGAAGGTGTTACCGGAACGGGTGATTGGAGCAGTAACCGCATTGCCGACGCGCATGGTGAGGGTGCCGTCGGAGCGGAAATCCCACCAGGAACAGACGCCTCCCTTGGAGGGGTATTCGGCGATCCAACGACCGATGGGAGAGTCTTTCGGGGGACCTTTGCTTTCGGCTGAGACGCAGAGTACAGCGAGCAGCCCAAAGAGAACGAGGGTGCGAATTGAGCCTGGCTGAGCGAGGATGTTTCGGTTCATGCGGCCTGCTGGATAGAGATTGATGGTGCCGGTATTTTACCTCTCGGTGTGCAGGGCTTCGGCGGCTTATTGCTGGGAGTACTCAGAGTAGGTATTGGAGATCGATTTGTAGAGGCGCTGGGTGAGCGCGTCGGCGTCGCGGGTTGTCAGGCCGGCGGTGGGGATGGGGTCACCTACGATCGACGAGAATGGGTCGTGGGTGGAGGGAGTAGACGTGGATTGGCAATAGTTCGTAGGTGCCGACCAAGGTGAGGGGAATCAGGGGCACCTGGGCCTTGATAGCCATGTAGGCGCAGCCCGACATCATGGTCTGGAGTTGGCCGGTGGCGGCGCGCCCGCCTTCGGGGAAGAGAACCAGTGGAAGGCCTTGTTTTAGGGTGGCGACGCCGCGATTGAGGCTGGCGATGAGGGAGCGAGGGCTGTTGGTGTCGACAGGGACCTGGCCGGAGTGGTTCAGATACCAGCCGATGAAAGGGGTCTTCCACAAAGACTGCTTGGCGAGTATGCGGAACTGGAAGGGCAGCTTGGCGAAGAGGACGGGAGTGTCCATATAGCTAAGGTGGTTCGAGGCATAGACGGCGGTTTCATGCGCATGGAGCTTCTCAGCACCGATGATCTTGACGGGAGAGAAGCTGATGAGCAGGAGGGTTCGGGCCCATACACGGGCGATGGCGTGCTGTTGGCGGCCGGACTTGTCCCATAGTCCGCAAAGCAGAGAGATGCAGCCGAAGCCGGCAGTGGCGATGCCGACGAGGGGGACCAAGAGCAGGTAAGAGAGCCAGCGCAGGGCGAAGGGGGGGTGCCTGGGTCCGGCTTCGGCCGACTCGGTTGCGGAGTCTTTCTGCGAGTGCGTAAGAGGCTGATCTGGGGTGGATTCCGGAGTCATCCCTGCACCGCGAGGTGGCGAATTTCACCGACGAGGTAGACAGAGCCGGTGGCGAAGATGATTCCGTCGGGTGGGGTGACGGATCGGGCCTGCGCAAGCGCGGCGGCCAGGTGCGGCGCGGCGTGGGCAGGAATATCGAGGGCGTGGGCGGCGGCGAGGAGGTCTTCGAGGCTCGGCTGCGCGGGGATTGTCGATCGGAGCGAAGATGATGTGATCGCGGGCGCGCTCGAGGGTCTCCGGTGGTGGAATCGAAGAGGGGGAAGAGGATCTGGGACATCTCTTTGAGGTCTTTGTCGCGGAGGCAACTGAAGAGGAGGGTGCGCGGCTGGGACTCGGGGAGTTGGGCGATGGCGGCGCGGAGGGTCCAGGCGCCGGCAGGGTTGTGGGCGACGTCGAGGAGGATGCTGGGGCCTTCGGGGAAGGTGAGGAGTTCGAGGCGACCGGGCCATCTGGTGGATCGGATGCCCAATTCTATTGCTCCATTTGTTATTTTGTAACCGCCATAGTTACGTGTTGTGTTATTTCGAGTTAGATTGTAACCATTTAGATTACGTAATTCGTTGGCAGCCGCGATGGCCAGGGCGATGTTGCGCTGTTGGTGATGGCCAGAGAGCGGGGAGTCGACTTCGAGAGGTTCGCCGTTGAGAGTGACGGCGTAGTGGTTGCGGGGGAGCGGGTGGGAGGATTCGATGAGCTCGTCGGGGATGGAGGCGGGGGTGGAGGCGGAAGAGCGAGGGGGATGGTGGGGGATGAAGTTGGCGGCGCTGATGGCGCGGAGGTTGAGGCTGGCGGCGGCTTCGCCGATGGCCTGGTTGGCTTCGGGATGTTGGGGGAGGGTGATGAGGGTGCCGCTGGGGCGGAGGATACCGGCCTTTTCGCGGGTGATTTCGGCGATGGTGTTGCCGAGGTAGTCCTGATGGTCGAGTGCGATGTCGGTGATGATGGAGAGGAGGGGGTCGACGATGTTGGTGGCGTCGAGACGGCCGCCGAGGCCTACTTCGAGGATGGCAATGTCGATCATCTGCTCAGAGTAGTAGAGGAATGCGAGGGCGGTGAGGACCTCGAAGAAGCTGGGCGGGTGAGGTAGATCGCCGGCTTCGACGAGGCGGCGCGCGGTCTCGTCGACCTGGAAGTAGAGGCGGGCGAAGTCTTCGTCGGGGATCTCGGCGCCATCGATCTGGATGCGTTCGTTGACCCGGATGAGGTGGGGCGAGGTGTAGAGGCCAGTGCGGTAGCCGGCGGCGGTGAGGATGCTGGCGAGGGTTGCGGCGGTGGAGCCTTTACCGTTGGTTCCGGCGATGAGGACAGAGGGGAAGGCGGTTTGTGGGTCGCCGAGGGCAGCCGCGAGGACGCGCATGTGGGCGAGGTCGAACTTTCGTCGCGGAGTGCTGGGCGGGGTGGGAGCCAACTCATGGCCAAGGGCGTAAAGATGGTCGACCGCTGCAGCGTAGGACATGCGGCTATTTTAGGCGATTACCTCCTCTCTGGTGGTGAGTGGGAGCAGGGACTGGGCTGGGGTTGGGCATGTTAACACGAAGGGATTGGGGGATAACACGAAGGTGGGATATCGAGGGTGGTGCGGGTGGCGGATAGTGGGGTATCAACAGTAGCAACATGCAATGTTTTGCAAGATGACTGACTGCCGGTTCCAACCTTGAAGGGGAATAGAGGCCCTTGGGGAGAAAGGAGATGTTGAATGCAAATTGCTTTAGGTATTGCGTTTGTAATGATCGCCGCAGCCCCGTTCGTTGGACGGTGGAGGGCGAATGTGTGGTTGAAGAAGCACATGCCCAGCGATCGGGTCGTTAAGAGTGTTCCTGGAGTTGCATAGAGTTACCGTGCACGCAACACGCACAGGACCGCGCCGGGATGGTGCGGTCCTTCTTTTTGTGCGTCCTGGGAGCTAACGGTCCCGGCTGCCAACCCCAATGATCCCGGTGGATTGCGCTACTTGGACGCCACGAGATCAACCTCGTGGATGAATTTCTCCAGGAAGACCGGCTCGGTGACTTCGCCCTGGGCGACTTTACTGGTGCCCCCGGCGTGGATGATCGTGATGTCGGTGATGCCGATATATCCCAAGATGAGGCGGAAGTAGGGGCCTTCGACGTTGTAGGACTCGGTGGGTGAACCGGGGTTATACTCGCCGCCGCTGGCGATGATGATCGTGACCTTCTTGCGCGGCGAGACCCCTGAGCCCTTCGGGGCCGTAGGCGAAGGTCTTGTTGATGCGGACGACGTGGTCGATCCAAGCCTTGAGCACGGCGGGGACGTTGAAGTTGTACATCGGGGTGGAGATGAGGATCTCGTCAGCAGCCAGCAACTCCTCGATGAGCTTATCGGAGATTTTCAGGGCGGCCTTGTGTTCGGCGGTGTGCTGGTCGGGGGCGGTGTAGGCGCCAGCAATCCATGGCAGATCGACGTAGGGCAAGGTTGTGGTGGCAAGATCGCGAGTGATGATCTTGCCGCCGACATGGTTGGATTGCCACTCGGTTGCGAAGTGATTGCCCAGCTTGCGCGAGATCGAATACTCACCGCGCGGACTGACGTCAATCTTTAAAAGTGTGGACATAATCTCTCCTGGGCCGCGACGTGCGGGCACGGGCGGATAGATGTCCATCGAAACGTAATTGATACTGGACCGTCCAGATTTTCAAATTACGCCCGGCTGCTCTACTTGCTCCCCGGAGGAGACGACTCAATTTATTTCCGACTAGCCTAGATTGAGTTGATTTGACGCGAGACCGGATGGATCCCGCTGAGTGAGACTGACGCGAGGAAGGGCTCGGCCCCGCTCAAGTTCCGGATACGGAAGGTTGAGCCGGGGTGTGCGCTGGAGGTGGTGGCGCGCCGTGTGTGATGGGTGCGAAGGGCATGCTCGATGACGCGGCGGCTCATGGTATCAATGCCCGAGACACCGGGTTCTGCATAGATCCGAAAAGCCTGCCCACAGAGAGGGCAGGTGATCTTCGAGGAGAGCTTGGACAAAGACATAGAGACCTGCTTTCTTGCTCGCTGATTTCTTTTCCCTGGTGTTTCTCCGCTCGGCGAGGAACTGTGATCCAGTATGTCGCTGCAATGAGGGCGCTGGAATGACTAGAGTTGGGAGTGCGCATGCAACGGATGGGGGATGCAGGTTGGTGCAGCGAGGGCAAAGGAAATATGCTGGTAGCTAACGCTATGAGTGAGCAGACGATCAAAATTCAGCTTCCGGATGGTTCAGTGCGCGAGGTTCCGCGCGGTACGACAGCACTTGATGTGGCGACGAGCATCTCTCCGCGGCTGGCGGCTGCGGTGGTGGTGGCGCGGATTCGCCCGTTGGCTGCGGTAGCTACTGATGGGTTTGTGACGGGTGAAGAGGAGTCTGAGGCGGCGATGTATGGCGGCGCCGAGGGTGGAGAGCGGTTGGTGGACCTGGCGGCTCCGCTGATGGAAGATGTGGCGCTGGAGCTGCTGAAGGAGAGCGATGAGGCGGCGCTGAAGGTGGTGCGGCATTCGGCTGCGCACGTCATGGCGACCGCGATTCTGGAGCTGTTTCCGGAGACAAAGCTAGGGCATGGGCCAGCGACGGAGTCTGGGTTTTTCTATGACGTGTATCGACAGACGCCGTTCAGTGAGGAGGACCTGGCCGCGATCGAGGCGCGGATGGCCGAGGTAGTGGCGCGGGATGAGAAGTTTATGCGCGAGGTGGAGTCGCGCGAGATGGGCCTGAAGGACTACGCGGAGAATGGCGACTTCATGAAGGTCCACTTTATTGAGAAGTTCACGAAGCCGGGCGAGGAGATCTCTCTGTATCGCAACGGTGGGTTTGTGGACTTCTGCCGCGGGCCGCATGTGCCTTCGACCGGGCGGGTGAAGGCGTTCAAAGTGACGTCGATTGCCGGGGCGTACTGGCTGGGGGATGAGAAGAATCAGCAGTTGCAGCGAATCTATGGGACGGCGTTCTTCAACAGCAAAGATCTGGACGCTCACTTCAAGCGGCTGGAGGAGATCAAGGCGCGGGACCACCGCGTGTTGGGCAAGCAACTCGATTTGTTCTCGATTCAGGAGGTCGCGGGTGCGGGATTGATCTTCTGGCATCCCAAGGGTGGGCTGATTCGCAAGACGATGGAAGACTGGATGCGGGAAGAGTGTATCCGTCGTGGTTACAATATGGTGTTTACGCCGCATATCATGCGGAGAGAATTGTGGAAGATCTCCGGGCATGAAGGGTTCTATTCGCAGAATATGTATCCGCCGATGGAGCTGGATGACGCGGAGTACAGGCTGAAGCCGATGAACTGTCCGGGGCATATTTTGATCTATAAGAGCTCTGCCGCGGAGTTACCGTGATCTGCCGTTGCGCTATGCGGAGCTGGGAAATGTGTACCGTTATGAGCGATCGGGCACGATGCATGGGCTGTTGCGGGTGCGCGGGTTCACGCAGGACGATGCGCATGTCTTCTGCACGCCGTCGCAGATTGAGGATGAGATTGCAGCTTGCGTTGATTTCGCGGACAGCGTGCTGAAGACCTTCGGGTTTGCGGAGTTCAAGGTGGAGCTTTCGACGTGGGACCCGAAGGATCGCAAGAGCTATGTCGGCTCGGACGAGAATTGGGAGTTTGCCGCCAGCTCGCTGAAGAAGGTGCTCGATGCAAAGGGTATTCCGTACAAGACGATTCCGGGTGAGGCTGCGTTTTATGGGCCGAAGATCGATATCAAGCTGGTGGATGTGCTGGGACGGCTGTGGCAGTTGAGCACGGTTCAGTTTGATTTCAATCTGCCGGCGCGGTTCGAGTTGGAGTACAAGGGCGAGGACGGCGAGCTTCACCAGCCGGTGATGGTGCATCGTGCCCTGTTCGGGAGCGTGGAGCGGTTCTTTGGAGTGCTGATTGAGCACTACGCGGGGGCGTTTCCGTTCTGGCTGGCTCCGGTGCAGGTGGGTCTGGTGCCGATTTCGGAGAAGCATCTGGAGTATGCGGGCGGGGTGAAGGCGAAGCTGGAGGCTGCAGGGTTCCGTGTGGAACTGGATGCCCGGAATGAAAAGATGAATGCGAAGATCCGTGAGTTCACGATGCAGAAGGTGCCGTTCGTCCTGGTGATGGGAGATAAGGAGGCGGCTTCGGAGGCAGTGAGCGTGAGGACTCGGGGTAAGGGGGACGAGGGGAGTGTGGCGCTCGTCGACTTTATTGAGCGGGCGAAGGGGTTGGTTCGTTCGAAGACGGTGGCGCTGTAGAGGCTGGACATGGCTTCGCTCACTGAGGTGGATCGGAACAAGGCGATTGCGATTCTGGAGGAGCTCCGGGCTCGGATCTCTGAGGCGGTGGGGGATGACCGCGAGCGGCTGTTTCGGATGCGGCGGTACATTCTGAAGCGGCTGGAGTTTGACGAGCGAGGAACTCCGACGCAACGGCGCAGGCTGAAGGAACAGAAACGCAGGAGTCAACGGGGATTGTGTGCCCTTTGCCATGGCGAGTTGCCGCAGCGCGGAGCGGAGCTGGACCGTTTTCGAGCGGTGGACGGGTATACTTCTGGAAACACCCAGCTCGTATGCCATAGCTGCCATCAGAAGGCCGAAGTAGAACGTGGATTTGCCTGAGATGGGCGAGTGAGATGGTGAGTCGATCGGCGCCGGACTCGTGGAATTGCCCGAGTGTACCTGGCTGTAACCAACGCGGTAACAAGAGATAGAGTGGATTTTCTGCGTAGCTCGATTGAGCTGGCGGTCAAAAGGCCAGTACAATTTTCTACAGGAGTCCTCCCCAATGTTTACGATTAGCGACAGCGTCTATATCAATGCTCCGATTGACAGATGCTTTTTGTTGTCGACGAGCATTGAGCTGGTGGGGAAAACGCTGGGGATGAAGTCGATCGACGGTAAGACCAGCGGCATGATCGAGCCTGACGACAGACTGTTGTGGGCGGGGTGGAAGTTTGGGTTTCCGCAGATGCATGAGAGCTTGATTACTCGGTATGACCGGCCGGACTTCTTCCAGGACACGATGCGGCGAGGGCGTTTCAAACGGTATCAGCATGACCATTATTTTTACGAGATGGATGAACGGACAGTCTTGAACGACAAAATCCGGTTCACTATGCCGTTGGGGTTTGTGGGCCGGCTTGTGGGTCAGTTTGTTCTTGTGCCATACCTCTCAAGAAAGCTAAGACGACGGCTGGTTCTGCTGAAATGGGTGGCGGAGCACCGCGCGGAGTGGGAGAAGTACCTGCCGGATCAGAAGGAAGTGACTTAGCGGCCCTAGGAATTGTGCAATTCTTTTGTCCTAACCGGCATTTATTTGCACTCGTCTAACAAAAGGGATAAGGCATCGATGTTCTTAAATGCATCTCATGATTATTGAGGTGTCTGGATGAAGGCTGTCGTTTTGCACGAGTATGGTGGACCGGAAAAGCTGAAGTATGAGGATTTTACGGATTCCGTGGCCGGTGAGGGTCAGGTGTTGGTTCGAGTTGCAGCGAGCAGCGTCAATCCAATTGATTACAAGATACGAAGCGGGGCGATGAAGCAGTTTTTTCCGGTGGAGTTTCCGGCAATTCTGGGGTGGGACGTCTCAGGAATCGTGCGCACGGTGGGTGCGGGAGTAAGCGAGTTCAAGCCTGGCGACAAAGTAATGGCCCTGATAGGCAAGGCCTACGCGGAGCTGGCCGTAGTAGCGGCGAAGGATGTGGCTCTCGTTCCCGAGGAGCTGGATCTGGTAAAGGCGGCGGCGTTGCCTCTGGTGACCTTGACCGGGGAGCAGCTGATTACGCAGGGTACAAAGATTCAGTCCGGGCAGACCGTACTGGTGTCGGGCGCCCTAGGAGGAGTGGGGCGGTCGGCTGTGTGGACGGCGAAGAAGGCCGGAGCGAAGGTAATCGCGGGGGTGAAGAAATCACAGGTAAAAGAGGCGGCGGCCCTGGGCGTGGACCAGGTGCTGGCACTGGACGACGCAGCGGCGATGGAGAAGCTGGGATTCATCGATGCAGTGGCGGACACAGTTGGAGGCGAGACAGCGCAGAAGCTGCTGGGGAACGTAAAGCAGGGAGGAGTCTTCGCTTCCGTGCTCGGTCCTCCCGCCAATGCCGGGATGCACCCAACGGTGAAGATTGAAGCGGTTGTCGTGCGACCGGATGCTGCGATGTTGAGAACTATGGCGGAGGACGTGGCCGCAGGACGATTTGCGATCCCGATCGACCGGATGGTGCCTCTGGCCGACGCGAGTGCGGCACACGCAGCCGCAGAGAAGGGCGGTATCGGAAAGATACTGTTACTGGCGTAATCTAATACAACCTGCCTCTGGCGCAATGGGATGATAACGGGCCTATGGAAACGATTCGATTGACAACATGGGTAGACGCACCCGTTGAGCGGTGTTTTCTGCTATCGCTGAATGTCGATCTGCGCATCGCATGTGGCCGTGAGACAGGGGAAGACGCGATCGAAGGGGTGACAACAGGATTGATCGGCGAAGGGCAGACGGTGACGTTTCAGGGGCGGCGTTTTGGCGCTCTTTGGCGGCACACGAGCAGGATGGAGATCGTTCGGCCCTATAGTTACTTTCGTGACGTGATGGTCGAGGGGTATTTTGCTCGCTATGAGCATGACCACCACTTCGCTGCGATGGACGATGGGACTCGGATACGGGACGAGGTTACGTTTTCGCTACGCTGGAGCCTGGGGCGATTTGGCGCCCGCAGACGGATGGCACAGTGTCTGGCCGCACGGAATGCAATGATCAAACGAGTGGCCGAGTCTGAGGAGTGGCGCAATTATCTTGGCGAACGGGCGGTTGAACGGACGGCTGAGGCTCCAGTGAAAGGGCCGGCGAACCGGTGGGATAAGAGCGCGCTGCTGGGCCGTTCGCCGCGGATCGTGTTGCCGCGGGGACCGAACGGCTAGCGGCGGCGAAAGCTGTTGCGGATGGCGCGGGTGCGATCTTCGGCCGAGGGTGCGGCGGATGGCGCGGGCTCGAAGCCTTCCGGATAGACGACGACGAAGCGGCCTGGGCCTTCGCCTGATGAGGCTGTCGGGAGGCCGGACTTCGCCAATGCAACATGGAGCATGCGGCGCTCGCGCGAGGTCATAGGCGAGAATGCGTGGGATTTGCCGGAGGCGCGCACCTTTTGAACGGCAATCTCGGCCATCAGCTCCAGTTCCCGGTCGCGGTTGGCTTTGAAGCCCTCGGCGTCGAAGGAGATTCGATCGTGTTCTTCGGGCTCGAGGCGGAGGATCTTTGCGGCGACGTGCTCTATGGCGTGCAGAAGTTCTCCGTTGCGGGCGAGGAGAAGTGGAGTATCGGGGCCGCTGAATTCGACCATTAGTTTTGTGGGGGTATTTGAAGAGGAGGGGGGTGGGGATGAAGCAGCCGAAGGCTCACCGGAGGGAGCGCCGGAGTTGGGTTGCACTTGGCCGTTGCAGGCAAGGATGTGGGACTTCAGGTTCAGACCGCCTGTAGTACTAAGTACAGTGAGGAAGTCTGCTACTTTTTTTGCCGCGTGGCCCGGATCATTCAAGAGGTTCTTCATTTTTACTGGAGCAACATTCTCATACGACTTATTCCATTGTCTCAAAAAAATAGGAGTTTTGCTGTTAAAAGGCTATTCACGTGAGCCGACAGGGGCGATCCAGCTCTGGAATCATCGTTTTCCCTGAATGGTCGGGGCGGCGGCGCCGGCCTTGCGGCGGGCACGTTTGGCTGCGATCTCGCGCATCTCGCGGCCGAGGCTGGTTTTGTTCATGATGGATTGCTGGATGATGCTGATGAGGTTGCCGATGGTCCAGTAGAGCGCGAGACCGGAGGCGTAGTTCCAGGTCATGTAGCCGGAGACAGCAGGCATCATGAAGGCCATCATCTTCTGCTGCTGGGGATCGACGCCGGGTGATGGGGTGTAGAACTGCACCAGGAACTGGCTGACGATCATGACGATGGGAAGGATGTGGTAGGGATCTGCGCTGGAGAGATCGGGTAACCAAAGCCAGTGCGCCTGGCGGAGCTCGACGACCTTGGGGAGCATGCTGAAGAAGGCGAAGAGCAGCGGAAGTTGAACCAGCGTTGGGATGCAGCCGCCGAACATGCTGACGCCGTTATCCTTCTGCAGCTTCATGATCTCTACGTTCATCTCGTTGCGCTTGGGATCGGTCGCTTTGTACTTCTTATAGCGCTCCTTAATGGCGTCCATTTGGGGCTGGATGCGCTGCATCTTCAGACCGCTCTGCATGGTCTTGATGCGCAGCGGAAGAATGATCAGGTTGATCAAGATGGTGAGGAGGACAATGGACCATCCCCAGGCGCCGGGCCAGCCGCCTACGACGTGGGCATGGATGAACTGGAGCGAGAGGAAGAGATATTTGCCGATGGGGCCGAAGAAGCCGAAGTCGAGAAGTGGCTCGAGAGTGATGGTGTTGCCGGTTGCATGGATGGCGCGGAGGACGTTGACAGCCTTGGGGCCAGCGTAGATGCGGGTTTGGGTACGGCCGGTGGTGTCGCCGAGTGCAGCGCCGAGGATCGGTACCTCGATGGCTCCTTTGGCGGGAGCACCCGAGCCGAGACCGGTGCGGCGGATGGTCTTAGCGACGTCGAGCTGGTTGTGCAGCGTGGCGAGGGTGGCGGTGTCGGGTGAATCGGGCAGGAAGATGGCTGCGAAGTAAGTGTCGCTGGTTCCCGCCCAGTCAAAGGGTCCGTTGAGGGTGTCGCCGCCGGAGACCTTCTTGGCGGCGAGATGCTCTTCTTTGGCGTTGCGGGCGATGTCGAGTTGCGCGCCTGCGTAGGCGCTGGCGTTGTCCTGATCGCCAAAGCCGCCGGGCCAGTTGATCAGGGCGCGGACGGGAGTGCCGTTTCGGGTGACCTGGACGTCGGCGTGGAGGACGTAGGTTTCGTCGAAGGAGAAGGTTTTGCGAACCTGAACGTTGCCATCAGAGTAGTTGAAGGTGAGAGTGGCGGGAGCGGCGAGGTTGCCAGTGGCCGAGGGGACGTAAAGACCCTTGTTGAGCCCGGTGGTGAGGGCAGGCTCATACGTATAAAGCGGACAGGGGATAACCGAACTTCTCGGCAGCCTGAGTGTGAACGAGGTTGAGGGGCTTGCCGTCGGAGTCCTTGAATTTCTTGAGGATCCAACTGGAGACCTGTCCGCCGCGGTTGGTAAAGGTTATACGGTAGAGCTCGTTCTCAATCGTAGTTGTTGATTCTGAAGAGGCTTGAACGGTAGTAACCGTGGACGCGGCGTTCGAAAGGGAGGGGGTGGCAGCCGGAGTGCCTGAGGGGGTCTCGACGCCGGGTTGCGCGGGCTGGGACCCGGCAGAGGCGGGACTCTGGGATGCGCTCGGGGATGGGCTCTGGGGGGCGCTGGCGGCGATATTCGGTGAGGCAGTCTGGGGGTTGGTCTTCGCCCGAAAGTACTGCAGGCCAAAGAAAGCGGTGACCAGGACAAGCATCATAACGAGGAGCGACTTGTTGTCGCCGCCGCCCTGCTGATTGGGATTTTTGAACTCTGCCAAAAGTAACTTCCTATTCTTTACTGAACGTGCCGCGCGAATTTGAGGCGCAAGCTCTATGGTAAATGGTCTGTGGGAATGGTGATGGCTGGAGGCAAATCCGAGTTTCCCAGAGGGACGGGATCGAGGCCGCCTTTTGCGAAGGGATGGCAGCGGGCGAGACGCCGGAGAGCCAGCCACGAACCTTTCATGACGCCGAAGCGCACGAGAGCAACGTAGGCGTACTCCGAGCAGGTGGGAAGGTAAAGGCACTGGCTCGGGCTGAAGGCGTGGAGGACCGGCGACAGAAAGGACCTATAGAAGCCGTACACGATGCGGATGGCGAGGCTGGGTTGGGGATCGGGCATCGCGTCAGGAGGTGTGGGGACGATTGGGGGAAGTTTGATCTTTTGTTGTCTGTTTCTCGGCGGCGTGCTGGATTGAGCGAAAGATGTTGGCCACTTCACGCTCGAGGATGGCGAAGTCGAGGTCGATGACGCTGCGTCGCGGGTGGAGGATTACATCGACTGGGGTGCGGAGGGAGGAGAGATTTTTGCGAACTGCCTCGCGCATGCGGCGCTTGATGCGATTACGATCTACAGCTTTGCCCATAACCTTGCCGACGGTAAGTCCGACGCGGGGGCTGGTGGCGTCCGCGTTGCGGAGCGGCGTGCCGTCTGGACCGAGCAGCGGGCGTGGAGCGAAAAAGTAGGCCATCTGTCTGGCGAACTGTTTACGGCTGACCTTGTACACGCGCTGGTAGTCGGCATGTTTGCGGAGACGGAAGATGATGGCTCTGGAGGTCATACGACTGGGCTCGATCTCATGTAGTCGAGTCGCGCATCATCAATTTTAGCTGCTTTTGGTTTGTGGGGTTTAGGAATGAAGGCTCGCGCGGGGATCGCTTGCTAAGGATGGAGAGCCCGCTGAAGCAGCGGGCTCTCTGCGAGGGACGATTTCTGTATGAATCTTATTTCTTATTGGTTGACTGATCGTGTTGACCGCCACTGCTGCTCTGTTGTCCGGATTGGCCGGGCTTGTTCGGCATCGGATTCGGCTGGCCGGGCTTGTTGCCCTGCTGTGGGTTCGGCTGATTCTGCTGTGTCATCGTAATTCTCCTGATATCAGCAGGCGCTCTTCGTGCGCGTGCAACGTGTGCTGATAGACATATGAGACTAGAGCGAGAAAAACATGGTTGCCCACGAATTTTGCCGGAAAGTGCGAAGCCGAACCGCGATCAATGGCCAGAGTACAGAAAGCAAGAAGCTTATTCAGTTAGAGGTGCGCAGAAGAATGTCCGCAAATATTCTTAGCGATTTTCAACTCGATTGATCTCTGAATCAGAACCTAGCTGGTCGGCGATCGAGCGGGTAAAGGCGGTCTGTTCGGAGCCGGTGTGAAGCGTCGTGGTGGTCTCGATGAGGGCGATCCAGGTTTCTTCGGAGGCTGAGGTGTTGTGACGGACGCCGCGAGGGACGACGAAGAACTCGCCGGGGCGGACAAAAACGGGTCCGCCGTCTGCTTCGGCTCGACCGATGCAGAGGAGGCCACGGAGGACGAGAAACATCTCGTCCTCGAGCTCATGGAAGTGCCAGGGGAACTCTCCCTGGATTTCGACCACTTTGATGTATTGGTTGTTGACCTGACCAACCACTCGCGGCGACCAAAGCTCGGTGAGAGCGGAGCACGCGAGTTCTAACGAGATTGGGGCCTTTTGGGCCTTCTGCGCTCCGAATTTGGCGTTCGAAGGCATCGTGATGAAGGACTAGTCGCGGAAACCGGCGCTGACGGCGATCTTGTGACGGCCCTTGGCGCGGCGGCGGCTGAGGACGGCTGCACCTGCCTTGGTCTTCATGCGGGTGAGGAAGCCGTGGGTCTTGGCGCGGTGGCGGCGGTTGGGTTGAAAGGTACGCTTCGGCATGACAAAAACTCCTGCGGCGGGAGATGACTCCTGCTCAAACTTTTAGCTATAGCAGCAATCTCTGAGTATACCTGATGGGACGGGATTTTCACAGCACATAGGGCCTGCGTCTTTTGGCTGGCCGAGGAAGAATCGGATGAAGGTAAATGCACAAACGGAGTTTGCGGTTTGAGAAGGCCATGAAGGAGTTGTTCAAGTCGGATAGTGGCAGATAAATTGCAGTTCCTTCCGTCTGCAGTTTCCATTGAATCGGGAGACTTCAGGGGAGAGTCCTCGCGTGGAGAGTGGCATTGACGCACGTGACGCCCGAGAAGGCGGCTGACGATGTTTTGAAGAAAGAACGGTGAGAGCGAGCCTGTATTTCTGACAGTCGCCTTTGCCTCGATCAATGCGTGGAGAAGGATTTCGATCGCTTCCTGGTTCACGCCCCCGATACCACAAGATGGACTGAGGGAGTAGAGAGAAATGACTCTGCGCTCGCGAATTTCTTCGCGGTAGCGAGCGAGAATTTCCATTCTTCACTGCTTATGGTGCAACTTAATTTTTTTGAAAGATCGCATTGAAAAACGTCGCGTTTTCCGTGCTACTATCGAACCCGTTTAGTAAGACGTTTTTCTGCACGTCCAGCTGCTCCGCACTCTGCCTGGGTTGAACAACTCCCCTCCGCCGCCCGATCGTCGATGGGCATCTACGGGGGGAATTCCGGCACATAGGGATATCACCTCTTGTCTGCAAGGGCAGGAACAGAATCCTATTTGCTATTTGCTCGTGCTTCATGACGAGGTTTGAAGAAGTGCTGCTGTCTGGGTTGAATCAGGAAACGAGACAAGGAAACTAAAGAATGTCATTCGTTCCGACGGCTACCGCCGTATTGAATTATTGGGTCCGCATCCTTGCGGCTCTCGAGAAGAAGATCAATCGCCAGTCGTACGAGACATGGCTAAAGCCGACGAGATTTTCGCATCTCGAAGGCAAGAAACTTTTTGTAAGAATTCCCTCTGCCGACTTTCAACATATTGGTGATCGATACGCGGACCTGATCCAGGAGGCGATCGATAACCTCGGCCTCGATGTAGAGATGGTGTCGTTCACGACTCCGGAGCAGGACCCCCGGACTCCAAAGGTGCGCGAGGACGGTGGCTTTGCGCCTGTGCCGAGCCATAGCCAGAGCGCGCCGCGGCAGGGGCGGCTCGGCAACTCGATGGGGGCAAACTCCGGACCGGCGCCGGAGCAGGCGCGGTTCGACTGGAGCGCTGCGTCGCAGTTGAATCCGCGGTATCAGTTTGATGCGTTTGTGATTGGGAGCGGAAACCAGTTCGCGATGGCGGCGGCACAGGCTGTTGCGGAACGGCCTTCGAAAGCTTACAACCCGCTGTTTCTGTACGGCGGCGTGGGAATGGGCAAGACGCATCTGATGCATGCGATCGGTCATGACGTGAAGCGCCGTCAGCCGCACGCTTCGATCAGTTACGTGAGCGGCGAAAAATTTACCAACGAGATGATCAACTCGGTCCGGTACGACAAGATGACCGGATTCCGGGACAAGTTCCGCAATGTCGATGTGTTGCTGATCGACGATATTCAGTTTCTTGCAGGCAAGGAGCGGACGCAGGAGGAGTTCTTCCATACGTTCAACACGCTGCACGAGAGCATGAAGCAGATCGTGATTGCGAGCGACCGGCCGCCGAAAGAGCTGGCGGACTTTGAAGACAGGTTGCGGTCGCGGTTTGAGTGGGGATTGATCGCGGACATTCAACCACCGGATCTTGAGACGAAGGTTGCGATTCTGCAGAAAAAAGCGGAGAGCGAGCAGACTTCGCTGCCGACAGATGTGGCGATGTTTATCGCTTCCAACGTGCGGACAAATGTGCGCGAGTTGGAAGGTGCGCTGGTTCGGTTGATTGCGTGGTGCAGCATGCATGGCGTTGAGATTACGCTTGCCGTCACGCAACAGTGCCTGAAACAGTTCATCGACACGCAGGTGCGCAAGATTACGATTGAGACGATTCAGCGGTCGGTGGCGGAGCAGTTCGGGATGCGCGTCGCGGAGTTGAAGCAGAAGAACAACTCGAGGCAGATCGTAGTGCCGCGGCAGATTGCGATGTATCTGGCGAAGCAGTTGACGGAGGCTTCGCTGCCGGAGATTGGGCGGCAGTTCGGCGGCAAACACCACACGACGGTGATGCACTCGATTGCGAAGATCGATGAGCAACGGCGGGCGGATAAGGACTTGAACCGAACGATCAACAAGTTGATGGAGACGTTGAGTTAAGGCAATCTTCTAACCGAGAAAAGAGGCCGGCTTTAATGCTGGCCTTTTTTCTTTTGGTTTGCAGCGAAGGGCTGAAATTCAAGGCTAAGTGCGTGATTTTGCGCTGAAATTTTCTTGTGTTGATGGCTGATACAGGATAAGAAGAGGTATGACGAACAAAAGTCTGCTCCGTCGTTCCACGAGTTTTTCAGTCGTTCTTACGCTGCTGTTCGCCTGGTGTGCACCCGGTTCCGCGCAGAATCCTCCTGCTGCAAAACTGATCGTGACGAATGCGTACATCTTTTCGATGGCGGCTGATCAGCGTGCGCCGTTCCACGGGTATCTGGTGGTTGGGCAGGATGGAAGGCTGGTGACGGTTGCGGCTGGAGAGCCTCCAGCGTCATTGAAGGCAGCGACATTGTGGAATGCGGGTGGGCGATGGGTGATGCCGGGGTTTATCTCGGCGCATAGTCATCTTTGGCAGAGCGCGTACCGCGGGCTGGCTTCGGACCAGACGTTGCTGGGGTGGATTGATGCTCTGTATGGCAATGCTGTGAAGCAGGCCTCGGCCGAGGACCTCTACTGGTTCACGCTGGAGGGCGGATTGGATCATCTGCGGCATGGGATTACGGCGACCTACAGCTTCAACTATGGCGGACACAGCAGGGACCAGAGCGAGGCGTTCAATGAGCAGACGTTTCGTGGAGAGGCGGACTCGGGTGTTCGGTTTGTCCATGGGTGGGAGCCGGGTAAGTATGGGCCCGCGTATACGACCGAAGTTGCGGACCGTGAGTTGGGCACTTTTCTGGCCTGGACCGAGAAGCAGGCGCCGAAGACGAAGCTGCTTTCAGTGATGATCAACGGCATGACCTCGTTTGACGGCACGCCCCAGCAGGCTGTGCTTGAGGCTGCGCTGATGAAGCACTATCACGTGAGCAATCAGAGCCACTATCTTGAACAGCCCGAGACGCAGGTGGCGGATCGGGAGCAGTTCAAGTGGTTCACCGACAGCGGACTGCTGACAGACAAGATGATCTTCGGACACTTCATCCACACGGATGCGGCGATTCTTGCGGCGACCGGACAGGCGCATGCGGCGATGAGCTGGAATCCGCTTTCGAATGGACGGCTGGCGTCGGGCGTCGCAGACATTCCGCAATATCTGAAAGCTGGAATTCGTGTGGGGATGGGTGTCGATGGCGAGGCGAGCGCGGATCTGGCTGATCCGTTCGAGAATCTGCGAACGGGCCTTTATGCGATTCGCGACAAGTATGAGAACGGGGGTGTGATGAGCCCCTACGACGTGCTGCGACTGCATACGATGGGGAGCGCGGATGTGCTCGGAGTCGCGGACAAGCTGGGCAGTCTGGAGGCGGGAAAGATGGCTGATTTTCTGGTGATCGATCCACGCCGCTTCGGGCATATCTTTGATCCGTATGCAACGCTCGTGTTCGTGACCAGCCAGCCGGATCTCGAGCGCGTGTATGTGGGCGGAGAGCTGATGGTGGAGCGAGGTACGCCGTTGAAGCAGGATCTGACGAAGGTGCAGCGCGAGGTGGATGAACGAGTCGCGCTGCACGCCCGGTGAGTTACGTTATGGCGGACCTATTGCGGCAGGAACTTTGCTGGGATCGGATTGGTAGGCGTTTCTGAGTCCCAGAAGATGTTGACGACCCAGTAGCGATCACCGTCCTTGAGGATTTGGAAGCTGTTGATGCCGCGGGCGAAGGGTTTAGGGTCGTCAGGGTTGTGGCGGGACTCGTAGGTGCTCCAGACCTGGACGATGTTTCCGAACTGTTGGGCCTCGTTGTGGATGGATCGTTCGAAGAAACCGTCACTGGTCATGCGGGCGTTGCTGCGTTGAATGTACCCTTCGACACTAAGGAGGATGGCATCGGCGTGCCCCGGAGGTCCTGGGGCTGGGGGCGAGGATAAGGTTGGGATGAGGGCGGCGTCGGGGATGAAGAGAGAACGAAAGCGATCCCAGTCCCGCGGCTGGCCTTTGCCGCCGGAGATAGCGCTGTAGACGGCGCCGAGGATGGCAGGAAGGGATTTGACATCTTCGGGTTTGGCCACGGGCCAGTTGGGATGCCCTGCGATGGAACCTACCAGCTTGGGAGGAGCTGGGGCCGCAGGTGGAGTCGTCGTTGGTGTTTGGGCGATGGCGGATGCAGAGAGCGCGAGGAGGGCTAGGGTGAGGCGGCTTACTTGCTTCATTCTGACTCCTTGGGGACAGAGATTACTTTACTGTGGCTACCAGGCGATGTATACGCCTCTCTTGACCCATTGCGGGTTACCGATCTGGAGCATCATAAAGTCGGCAACATCTTCGCGTGAGATACGGCGACCGTTGCGGGGAAGAGCATCGCCGTCGATGCGGTAGTGGCCACGAGCGGGAGAGTTTGTGAGCATTGGGGGCATAACCATGGTCCAGTCGAGGTTGCTGTGAGAGAGGTCGTTCCACTGTGAGATCTGCGAAGCCACGGGCCACTTGAGGAAGGTGTTGTAGACGATGTTCTGGACGAGCCAGCGACGCCATGCGGCTTGCTTGTCGAGCGATGTGCGGAGCGCGCCGGCAGAACCGAGCACGATGATGCGGCGTACGGGTTTCGGTTGGGACGCGGTCTGTTGCATGGCTGCGATGATCAAGGGAACCGCGCGCTCGAGGACATCTTCCTTCTTCAGCGATTTTGCGCCGAGGGCGGACAGGACTACGTCGGCGCCTTCAATGGTCTGGCGGACAGCAGCGGGGTCAAAGGCGTTGCCCTCGATGACCCTGAGATTCGGGTTCGATATTCGAAAGGAGGCGGGTGTACGGACGAGGGCTGTTACTTTGTGCCCGGCGGTCAGGCTGCGGTTGGTGAGGAGCTTGCCGGTACCGCCGCTGGCACCGAAGATGGCGATGTTCATGGTGCGCTCCTTCCGTGTTGGGACTGATTATCCTCTGAGGTGGGACGGCTTTGTGAAAAAACTGGTTGCGGTAACTGCATCATTCTGTTTCGTTTGGTGAACATTCCCACGCTTGGTGCGGGGTCTTCTCAAAGATGCGAGGATTGGGATGTGAAGAAGTGGGATAACCAGGATCGCTCATGTGCGGGATGGGGCGGTCTTCCTCCATTTGAGTTTGGAATGGGGCGGTTTTCTAAAACGGGACGAAGGCTCAAGCTCATTGATTGTAGGCAGATGGGAGGGTTATCCACTTTTCAAGTGAGAACGGTTACTGCTACTAGTATTTGTTGTTCTTTTAAGTTGTTTCTTAGAAGCAGTAAGCGTTGGACCAGGAGAACAGGTAGGTGCCGTGGTCGCACAGAATCGACCGAGGTTTCCACAAAAAATCTATCCCACATGGAGTGGGTTCGACCCTAGAATCAAGCAGACGATGTTGCGTCCGATGTGCACTATGGGCTTGATTCGGTGTACAGTTTGGCCAGCGACAACGAACTGAATTCCGGAGAGACCGACCGTGACGAGTGCAGCCCAGGAGCCCCAGATGACCGAGACGACCGCAGTAGCAGCCCCAACCGGCAACCTCGAGATCACCGTTTCGCGAGCGGAGCTGCTGCGGGAGCTGACCGCCTCGCAGAGCGTCGTCGAGCGCAAGACGACGATTCCGATCCTGTCGAATTTCTTGTTCGAGGCTGCCGACGACAAGCTGACGATTACTGCGACGGATCTGGACCAAAGCATGCGCACAAGCTGCGCGGCGAAGGTAAAGAAGGCGGGCGCATGCACGATTCCGGCTCGCAAACTTCACGACTACATCAAGCTGCTGCCTGATGGCGATATCTCGATCAAGCTGATGGACAACCACTGGGTGCAGATCCGCGCCGGCCGGTCGAATACGAAGATGGTCGGTATGGCTCGGGCGAACTTTCCCCAGGTGCCGGAGTTTCCGTCGAGCGGGTCGGTGAAGATATCGGTGCCTTCGTTGAGGAATATGGTATCGAAGACAATCTTTGCTATCTCGAACGAAGAGAGTCGTTACACGCTGAACGGTGCGCTGATGGTGCTGAAGGCCGAGAGCATGGCCATGGTGGCGACCGATGGGCATCGGTTGGCGCACATTGAAAAGCTGGGCGAGACGCTGGATGGAGTTTCGGGCGAGAAGAAGACGCTGATCCCGCGCAAGGCTTTGAGTGAACTCTCTTCCCTGCTTGGCGCGACCGAGGCCGAGACGCTGGATTTCGCCGATGACGATCAGACACTGTTCTTCAGGGTCGGCGGACGCGTGCTGACCAGCCGCAAACTGACGGGACAATTCCCGAACTACGAGGCTGTGCTGCCGCGGGATAACAACAAATTCGTGATCGTGCGCTCGGAGGACCTGATGAGTTCGATCCAACGCGTGGCGCAGTTTGCCGATGAGCGTAGCGGGGCGATCAAGATTCGATTGGAGCAGAACGAGCTGAAGCTATCTTCCTCCAGCACGGATGCGGGTGAGTCGGAAGACACGATTGAGACACCTTACAACTACGATCCATTGGTGGTCGGGTTCAACAGCCAATACCTGATCGATTTTCTGAAGGCGATTGGGAACAGCGGTGAGGTTCGGCTGGAGTTCAAGGACGCGCAGAGTGCCGGGCAGATGCGGCCTGAAGACGCAAATGAGGACGTGAAGTACCGGTACATCCTGATGCCGATGCGTATTTGACGAAAGCGCTTAGGGAAGCGAACGTACAGAAAAGCCTGGCTTTATGCTGGGCTTTTCTGTGTCTGAAGCGACGCAAGAAAAAGAATACTTGGCAGCACACACTGTGTGTAATACAGTGTGTTTAATACAGTATGACATTGGCGATGCAAAACGAACTCTTCGATTCCCTCCGGCTGGAGCTTCGCCGGGGGTGTCTGATTCTGGCCGTGCTGGCGCAGTTACGTGTCGAACATTACGGATACACGCTGCGGAAGGCTCTGGCAGATGAGGGTCTGGCAATTGAAGAGAGCACGCTGTATCCGTTGCTGCGGCGGCTGGAGACGCAGGGTCTTCTGACCAGCGAGTGGCGCGAGGAAGAGAAACGGAACAAGCGCTTTTATAAGTTATCGGCCGAAGGGACGGCGATTCTGGCCCAGCTGCTGGCGGAGTGGAACGGTATCAACGATTCGCTGCACAAGATTTTGAAGGACGAGAAGGAGAGGTAAGTCATGGACCTACTCGAACGGTATTTGCAAGCTGTCGGAGAGTATCTGCCAGCCAACATGAAAGCTGACACTCTGGCGGAGCTGCGGGAGAATCTGCTGGCGCAGATGGAGGCTCGTGAAGAAGAGCTGGGGCGTTCGCTGACGCCTGCCGAGGTGGCGTCGGTCCTGGAAAAGCATGGCCGGCCAATGCTGGTAGCAGCGAGATATCTGCCGCAGCAGTCGCTGATTGGGCCGGGATTGTTTCCGATCTACTGGTTCACACTGAAGAAGAGCTTTCCGTTTGTTGTGCTGGCTTATGGGGTGACGCAGATTGTGGCGTTGGTGTTCGTGGGCGGCGGCAGCTTCGACCCTGGTTCGGCAAATCGCGCATTTTCCTGGCGTCGCGCTGACATTCTGGGCAGTGGTCACGCTGGGGTTTGCTTGCTTTGAATTTGCGCAGGGCCGGTACTTCCATGTGGCGAATTTATCGCAGGGATGGAACCCGAATGATCTGCCTCCATTGGCGAAGCAAGAGAAGAAGAGGCAGTCGCTGGCGCATCGCGTAGCGGATCTTGTCGTCAACGCGCTCGTGTTTCTGTGGTTCCTGGCGGTGCCCTATCGGCCTTATCTTCTGCTGGGGCCTGAAGTGGGATATCTGCACGGACTGCCGTTCGGACTCACGCCGGAGTGGCATATCTTTTACTGGCAGATTGTCGCCCTGATGGCGGTGCAGCTGGTACTCAAGACGGCAATTCTGTTTGTCGACGGAGCCAGCCCGTGGTGCAAAGGCGTCGACATCGTGGTTCAGGCTGTCGGAGCTCTCGCGATTGGAGTGATGGTGCAGGCACGGTCGTACTTTGTGCCGGCTGCGAACTCCAGCAGAATGTCTCTGCAGAATCTGGCGTCCCTGAATTGCGTCGCTCAATCTGGCATTCAAACTGGTGCTGGCGATCTGTGTGGTGAAGCTGCTGTGGGATGTGTGGCAGTTGATTGTCAGCTCAAACCTGCAGCAGAAGAGCCGCGTCGCCGTTCTTTAGGAAGCCTGAAGTTGCGCGTAGGCGCGCTTGAGAACATCGGCGGAGGCTTCGAGAGCCTTTTGCTCGGCGGCGTTGAGGTGTAGCTCGATCACTGCCTCAACGCCGCCGCAGCCTACGATGCAGGGTGTGCTCAGGGAGACGTCGTGAAGGCCGTATTGGCCGGTCATCAGAGTGGAGACGACGAGAACGGCGCGCTCGTCGCGTAGCACGGCTTCGCAGATGCGCGTGACGCAGGCGGCGACGGCGAAGCAGGTGTTCCCTTTCAGTGTGGCCACGATGGGGCCGGCGTAACGCACGGCAATCAATAGAGCCTCGTGTGAAGGAAGAGCTTCGGCGCCGGGATAGTGTTTGAGTGGAAGGCCGGCGACCTGGGCGGCGCTCCAGACTGCGACAGAGGAGTCTCCATGTTCGCCGATGACGGCTGCGTGGACGGAGCGCGGGTCGACGTTGAGTTGTTCGCCGAGGATGTGGCGCAGGCGTTCGGAGTCGAGAAGTGTGCCGGAGCCGATGACGCGATTTGGTGGAAGGCCGAACTCCTTCTGGACGATGTAGGTGAGAACGTCGACGGGATTTGTCGCGATGACGATCACGCCGTCGAAGCCTTCGGCCATGAGCTTGCCGATGCAGGCACGCACGATGACGGCGTTGCCGGTGAGAAAATCGAGACGCGAGCCTTGAAATTTGCCCGGCGTGCCAACGGTGATGATGACGATGGCGCTGGCAGCGGCGTCTTTGTATGTGCCGGCGGTCACGGTGATGGGAGTGCCCAGCGGTACGGCTTGCTGGAGATCCAGAGCTTCGCCCTGAACATGGTTGGGCCCGTCGCCGATGAGGACGATCTCGCGAACCAGATGTTTCTGCAGGAGTGCAAAAGCGCAGGAGGTTCCGACATGACCACAGCCGATGATGGATATGCGTGTGCGATGAGAGGGCATAGACTGTCCTTCGTTCGGGATATCGTTCGCAGAGCTTGATCGGTTCGCAGAGATATCCTACGCCACGTCTATTGGCGAAGTTCGACTTCGGTGGCACCTTTGACGCGAGGCGCGCTACCCGCGGCTATTGTCTCAATTCAACTTCGGTGGCGCCTTGGCCGCCCTGATTTTGTGGCGGCTCGGTGATCGGTGGTGACGTGAGGGTGACTGCGAAGATATTCGCGGAGAGTGCGGCGGAGGACGCCCATGCCGGTGCCATGAACGATGCGGATGCGCGGAAGTCCAGCGAGGAAAGCGCGATCGATGAAACGTTCGACCTCTGTCTGGGCCTCGTCTGCAGTGCGGCCGATGACGTTGATCTCGGAGGTCATGTAGTCGGTGTCGTCGTTCGCCGTGGCGACGGTGATGCCTCCGCGCTTTCGTGCGGCTTCGAGGGGCGTGACGACTTTCACGGACTCGACCTCCGCGATGTCGTCGATGGCGGCGCGCATCTTCATCTGGCCCATGGAGACCTCGAAGTTTTTCGCGTCGATGATGCGGTCGACTCGCGCTTGGCGGCCGAGAGATTTTAGTTTGACGAGGTCGCCTACCTTGATGCCCTTGGGGATGTGGGGTTGAGCGGCAGGGTCGTTCTTGTCGGCGCGGGTTGTGTGAGCGACGACGGTGGAGTTGAACTGCTCGGAGAACTCGCGGCGGAGGGTTGCCATGCGGCGATCGGAGTCGCGAGCGATCTTTTGCGCGAGTGCCTTGTCGTCGATGGCTTTGACGGTCTCGCGAAGCTGGTAGGCGAAGTCTTCGATAAGGGAATTTAGTTTGACTTCGAGTTCCTTCGTGCGGGCCTTTTGTTCGACTCGGCCTTCTACTTCGAGTCGAGCCTTTTCGCGAGATAGTTCGCGCTCGCGCTGCTGCAGGGTTTCACGCTCGGTGATGGCGGCGGTGAGCTGATCGTGGAGCTGGTCGAGGAAGGCGCCGATGTCCGCGGTCTGCGTGGTCATCTGGGCGCGGGCGGCGGTGATGATGTCGGGCGCGAGGCCGAGGCGGGCTGCGATGTTCAGGCCAGCAGAGGCGCCGGGTACTCCTAGGCGCAGTTCATACGTAGGGGTGAGGGTCTGTTGATCGAAGCCAACGGCAGCGTTCAGGACGCCCGGGTGATTGGCGGCGTACACCTTGAGCGACGTAAGGTGAGTGGTGATGCAGCACCAAGCGTTAATGGTGAGGAAGTGCGATGCGACGGCGACTGCGAGCGCTGCGCCCTCTTCGGGATCCGTGGCCGAACCTAGTTCGTCGAGAAGGACGAGAGAGTCGGCGGTGGCTTCGCGAGAGATGCGGTCGAGGTTGACGACGTGCGCGGAGAAGCTCGAGAGGTCGCGTTCGATTGATTGCGCGTCGCCGATGTCCGCGTAGATGCTGGTGAAGAGCGGTAGCTTTGCCTCTCCGGCGGGCACGGGGATGCCGGACTGCGCCATCAGGGAGAGCAGGCCGAGGGTTTTCAGCGAGACTGTCTTGCCGCCGGTGTTGGGGCCGCTGATGATGAGCTGCCGGGTGCCGGGCGGAAGAATGACGGTGAGAGGGACCGGGCTGCTGGATTCTTTATTCCTGTGCGAGTGCTTCTGCTCTCATGCGGAGTTCGAGCAATGGGTGGCGGGCAGCGGTGAGCGATAACTCTTGCGTAAACGAGGGGCGAACACAGTTGAGTGCGTCGGCGAAACGGGCTCTGGCAAAGTGTGATTCAACTTCGGCGAGGATGCTGGTGCCGAGGTAGATTGCAGTAGCGTTTTCGCCAAGTGCGCGCGTCATAACGACGAGGATGCGGTGGATCTCGGACTGTTCTTCATCGAGCAGGCGGACGAGTTCGTTATTCTGCTCGATCGTTTCCAGGGGCTCGACAAAGACGGTTTGTCCGGAAGAAGACGAGCCGTGGATGACGCCGGGAACCTTGCGTTTGAACTCGGCTTTGACGGGGATGACGAAGCGGTCGCCGCGAATCGTGATGAGGTCGTCCTGGGTGCTTCCGCCTTCGCTCAAGGCCGCGGAGGGATTTGCGGAGGCTCTCTTCGATGGCGCGGTGCTGGCGTTCCATCGCTCTGCGGATGCGGCGAAGTTCGGGAGAGGCGTCGTCGTTGAGGCTCCCGTCGGGTTCGATCTTGCCTCGGAGAAGACGGAGCAGAGGGGCGAGGTCGTGGTCCAGGAGCGGAGCAGAGAGTCCCGCGATGCTGGGCCACTCATAGCGGGTGCCGTTTGGTGGCGGGGCGATGAGGTTGCGCCATGCGGCGACGCGCTCGACGACGGTGAGGAGGTCGCGGATCTCGGTGGATTCCAAAGCGGCGCCGTCGATGCGGGCCTTGTCGAGGAGGATAGTGGGGTCGAAGAGGCCGCCGAACTCGAAGCTGCCGCCGCGGGCTAACATGGAGCGCACCTCTGACGTGCGCTGCTGCTGCTGGTCAATCCAGGCGACATCGGCGGAGGGCTCGAGTGCGAGTATCCAGGCGCGGCCCAGAGGCGAGAAGGTGCGGCCGGCGATGTGTTCGCGGAGGCGTGGCCATTCCAGGGCCGCAGCGCTTGATTCCGGAGCGGCGAGGGTATGATCGGCAGTGGGTCTGGTGAATTCACTTCTTTTATCGTACCCTCGTTGGGAACCGCTTCCGTGGTGGGTGCGTAGCAGTGAGAGCGCAGGACCGGCGCCTTAGGTATGTGGAGGTGTGAGATGGTCTGTCAGGCTTGTGGGACCCCAGTCGCGGAAGGTGTTCATTTTTGTTCGAAGTGCGGGGCGCAGGTGGTTGCGGCACCACCGATGTATGCGCGGCCGCCAATGCCAATGTATATACCCCGGGTGCAGCGAAACTTACAGACGTTGGGTATTTTGTGGTGCGTGCTGGGGGTGTACCGGGTGGTGACGGGGCTGATTGGGATCTTCTTCTTGAAAGCCCTTTCGACACACAACTTTGGCGACGACGCGTGGATGTTCGGCGGCCGCTTCCATGGGCCTTTTCCACCGATGTGGATGGGCGGCCTGTGGCCGATGATCGCTGTTGCCACGATCTTTGCCGCGGCGCTGGCGCTTGTTGCCGGATACGGCCTGCTGAATCGCAGACCCTGGGGCCGGATTGTGGCGATTATTGCTGCGGTTCTGGCATTGCTGAAGTTTCCTATTGGTACGGCGCTTGGAATCTACACGTTGTGGGTGCTCGCGCCGGGTGCGTCCGGGTCTGGAGTACGACGCAATCGCAGACCGAAGCTGAGTGCTGGCCGTAAACTAATGGAATGAACTTTCCTGCTACGCGTTTGCGCCGCTTGCGCCGTACGGAGGCGATGCGGTCGCTGGTTCGCGAGACCCATCTGCACCCCGGAGCGCTGATCTATCCGCTTTTTATCTGCCCTGGCGAAGGGGTTCGGAAAGAGATCAGCTCCATGCCCGGGGTCTTCAATCTTTCGATCGATGAAGCATTGAAGGAGGCGGATGCGTGCGCTTCGCTAGGTATCGGAGGGTTGCTCCTGTTCGGTTTGCCTGCAGAGAAGGATGAACAGGCGACGGGTGCGTGGGCTGACGATGGAATTGTCCAGACGCGTCTGCGGGAGCTGAAGAAGAATCGCAAGCTGGATTCCCTGGTGATGATCGCGGATGTCTGTCTGTGTGAGTACACCTCGCATGGGCACTGCGGGGTGGTTGCGCGCGACGGCGATCACTATGAAATTGAAAACGACTCGAGCGTTGCGTTGATCGCGAAGACGGCGGCTTCGCTGGCGGAGGCGGGTGCGGATATTGTGGCGCCGTCCGACATGATGGATGGCCGCGTGGAGGCGATTCGCGATGCGTTGGATGCAGGCGGACACGAGCAGATTCCCGTGATGAGCTATGCGTCGAAGTTTGCGTCGGCGTTCTATGGACCGTTCCGCGAGGCGGCGGATTCTGCTCCTCAGTTCGGCGACAGAAGAAGCTATCAGATGGATGGGGCGAACCTGCGCGAGGCGATGCGCGAGATCGACCAGGACATTGTCGAGGGTGCCGATATGCTGCTGATGAAGCCGGCGATGCCGTATCTCGATGTGATTCGAGCTGCGCGTGAGCGGTATGACTTGCCCATGGGCGCGTACCAGGTGTCGGGAGAGTATTCGATGCTGCACGCGGCGTTCGAGCGCGGGTGGCTTGAGCCGCAGCGGGCGATGATGGAGTCGTTGCTATCGATACGGCGTGCCGGGGCGGACTTTATTGTCACGTACTTCGCGAAGGATGCGGCTAAGGTTTTGAACTAGCCAGATCGGGTCCAGACAATCAAAGGATAGACTACGAATGGCGCGGATCGCAATTGTTGGAGTCGGAGCAATCGGAGGGGTGACGGCTGCGCTGCTGCAGCAGGCTGAGCGGCCACCAACTGCTTTTGTGCGCACGGCGCCCGATGTCCGGGCTTTCGGTCGAGACGCCGAATGGCCTCGTGAATGTTCACGCGAAGTTTGTGACCGATCCGGCCGAGGCGTTTGAGGTGGATTGGGTGCTCGTGGCGACTAAGGCCTATGACGTCGCTTCCGCTGCACCGTGGCTGGAGCGGCTTTGCTCCGCGGGCGCTCCCGTGGCCGTGCTGCAGAATGGCGTGGAACATCGCGAGCGCTTTGCTCCTTACATGGCGATGGAGAAGATCCTGCCGGTGATGGTGGATTGCCCGGTCGAGCGTCAGGCCCAGGACAAAATTCGGCAGCGCGGAGTGATGCACCTCAAGGTGCCGGACAACGCATTGGGGCGGCAGTTCGTTGATTTGTTCGCAGGAACGCCGGCGGATGCAACCGTCGTGCCGGATTTTCTCAGCGTGGTGTGGCGCAAGCTCTGTTTCAACTCAAGCGGAGTTCTGCCGGCGCTGGTGCTGCAGCCGGCGGGCGTCGTGCGTGGAGAGAAGATGGGCGACGTGGCACTCCAGATCATTCGCGAGTGCGCAGCCGTGGCGCGTGCCGAAGGAGCACATCTCGACGAAAACGTCGCGGAGACTGATACTGGCGGCTCAACGCGCTGCCCCGGCAGACTCGGTCAACTCCATGCTGGCTGATCGGCAGGCGGGACGTCCAGTAGAGATCGACGCCCGGAACGGTGTAATCGTCAGGCTGGGACGGAAGCACGGCATCCCTACACCGCTGAACAGCATGGCGGTTGCGTTGATGGAGACGTTGGCCGGGAACGGCTAGCCGCTAGTCATCAGTACTAATCAAACGAAGAGGGATTGTCTGGCGGATTCTCTGGCGGCAGGGGCGTGATGACGATGCCGGTTCCAAGCTCCTGCTCGACGAACTCGAGATCACTGGGTTCGACGTAGCGGATGTTGTAGTTGGCGATGGTGCCGGCTGCGAGGTAGAGATTCGATCCGGGAACAGGCGCCCAGTACTCTTCGTTTTCCTTGAAGATATTGTTGGCGCGGTCGCGGGCGATCTGCTCGCGGCGAAAGCGTTGGGCGTTGATAAGGAAGATGCCGGCAAGCTTGCCGTCCTGATCGGTGAACCAGTTCACGAGGCGTCCGCGGTAGAGCACGTCAAGGGTGGAGAGCGCATCGATCTCGACCACAGTTCTGGGGTCGTCGGAGCGCAGGGACAGAGTCGTGAAAAGGATCTGCCACTCGGAGACGTTCTTCAGGAGAAAGCGATCGCAGAAGCCACGGAGAAAAGATCCGTCGGGATAGTCGCCATAGCTGCGGATGACGCGGCCGGTCATCCAGCCTTCGAGAGCGCAGAGCAGCCACAAGAGAGCGATGAACCGGCTCTGCTCTGCCGCGGCGCGCAGATAGGCCGAGATCAGGGCGGGTGAGCCGTGGGTATTGTCGGAGAGGAGCGAGGACAAGATCGAACGGTAGGCCTCGCGCTTGCCAATCGAGCCGTGAACAGGCGGGTAGTTGCCGAGCGGCGTGTGGAGCAGGATGATCCAGGCAAGCAGGAACGGTATCACCGTGACGAGCACGGAGAAGACGACCTCTTCGGTGCGGGTGCGCTGGAAACGCTTGCTGGAGATGTAGAAGGAGAAGGTAAGCCGGTAGATCGCACCCGGAGCCAGAAGATACGCCACCAGAAGAAATCCGGCAACGAGAGCAATCAAGGCGTGCCCGGCTCGCGCTGGATGAGATAGCGGTTGCCATTCTCATCGGTGAAGATGGACTGCCCGGTGCTGTTGAGGTCGGCCTTGATCTGTTCGCTGACCTCGCGCAGCCTGGAGCGCAGCTCCGCCCGCAACTCTGCGCCAAAGCCCTGGCCGTTGGACGCCGAGGTCGGCTTTCGAAGTGTCCGAGTGAGCTCTGCTACATCGCTAACCATTGGTTCTCCACAACATTCCCACAGGTCCATTATGACGCAGATGTCAAGGCCAAAAGCAGCTTCCTGCGGGGCGGAATCCAAAAAGTAGCTGGAGAATCAAATAAGATGGTCTAAGTCAGTTCCCATACGTTTCCCCCACATGGAGTGTTCTCTTGGCAGATACGATTTTTGATGTAGTAGTGCTCGGCGGCGGCCCCGCCGGATATACCTGCGCGATCCGCGCCTCGCAATATGGCCTGAAGGCTGCGCTGATTGACGCGAACGACCGGTTAGGCGGAACCTGCCTGCTCTGGGGCTGCATCCCGACCAAGGCGATGCTCTTTTCGGCCGAGCTTTGGGATCACCTGAAGCACGCTGAGCGCTACGGCATCGACGGCGTGACGCCAACGCTGAACTGGAAGGGTCTTCTGGCGCGTAAGGACGATGTGATCAGCCGGCACGTCAAAGGCCTCGACTTCCTGATGAAGAAGAACAAGATCACCGCCATCAAAGGGTACGGCCGCCTGACCGGGCCAGCCAAGGATGGCGTTCATACCATTGAGGTTAAGCTCGCTGACGGCAAGACGGACACGATAAAGGCAAAGAAGGTTGTGCTGGCAACGGGCTCGGATGCGCGTATGCTCCCGGGCTACACGCCGGACGATACCATCCTGACGAACTACGAGATCCTCAAGATCGCCGAGGCGCCGAAGTCGCTGGTTGTGATCGGTTCGGGTGCGGTCGGAGTCGAGTTTGCGTCGATCTTCAAGAGCTTCGGCGCTGAGGTGACCGTCCTCGAGATGCTGCCGCGCATGGTTCCTGCCGAGGACGAAGACATCAGCAAGGAGTTGCTGCGTCTCTTCAAGAAGCGCGGAATCGACGTCAACCTGTCCGTGAAAGACACGAAGATTGAGAAGAACAAGGACGGCGCTCTGGTTTCATTCATCGACGCCAATGGCAAGCCCCAGACCAAGCAGGCGGAGAAGGTGCTGGTGGCCGTAGGTCGCGCGCCGCGCACCTACGATGTGGGCCTCGACAAGGTAAAGATCACCCCGGATCGCGGCTTCATCCTCACCAACGAATGGATGGAGACGACTGAGCCCGGCATCTATGCGATCGGCGATATCGTCGCTGGCCTGCCGCAGTTGGCACACGTCGGCAGCATGGCCGGACTCGTGGTCGCGGCCAGAATCGCAGGCAAGTACGCGAAGCCTGTGAATCGCACCCGCATTCCGGGCTGCACGTACACCGATCCGCAGATCGCCAGCGTCGGCCTGACTGAGGCACAAGCCAAGGAGAAGGGCTACCAGGTAAAGGTCGGCAAATTCCCGTTCGTCGGCAACTCGAAGGCGACCATCGTCGATGCGCACGACGGCTTCGTCAAGGTGGTCGCGGATGCAAAGTATGGCGAGGTTCTCGGCGTCCACATCATTGGGCCGTATGCGACGGAGATCATCGCCGAGGCAGTCACTGCGATTGAGCTTGAGGCGACGATCGAGGAGATGATGTTCACGATCCATGCGCACCCGACCGTAGCCGAGGCGTTGCTCGATGCCTTCTCCAGTGTCGAAGGTATGGCGGTCAACGTCTAATCGGTAAAGATGGGATGAGCCCTGACACTTGGTTCGGGCTCTTCTTCTTTAGCACTGTTCGACAAGGAACAAGAGATGCGCCGGTTGATCGTCCTGAATATCATGTCTTCTACACTTTTTGGTCTTTCGAGCGTCTGTGCGACTGCCCAGATCGGGCAACCCACCGGAGAAGTAGAAGCTGGAGTACTTCCGAGACAATGGGCGCCGGCTGGGCCGAAGTGCATGGAAGTACCCGAGTGGCAAGTGCACGAGTACAACGAGGATTTATATCTTTTACGACAGTCCGGATGTACTGACTACGAAAAACCCTTCATCTTTCTCTTCTTCGGCAAAGACAAGGCGATGCTGCTCGACACGGGCTCGCGTCACGGCAACCTCGCACCGGCTCTTCACCGTGTTGTGACCAACTGGCTGACCCGCGAGGGGCGCACCAGCATTCCTCTGATCGTGGTCCATACGCACTCTCACTCGGACCACACTGCAGGCGATGCAGAGGTTCAGGCGATCAAGGACCCGGCGATGCCCATCACGCTCGTGCCTGCGGAGCTTGAAGCGACGAAGAAGCTCTACGGTATTCAGCATTGGCCGGATGACATTGGTCAGATCGACCTGGGCGGCCGGGTCCTCGATGTGATTCCGATTCCCGGTCACAACGCTGTAGGGGTAGCGATCTATGACCGCAATACCGCGATCCTGTTTACGGGAGATAGCCTGTATCCGGGCAGGTTGTATGTGCAGAACTTCGCGGCATTTCAGGCAAGTACGGAGCGGATGATTCGCTTCACGCAGGGAAAGCCCGTTGCTCACATCCTGGGCAATCACATTGAGGAGACTCGAACACCATTCGTCGACTACCCAGTCGGTACGATCTATCAGCCTCAGGAGCATCAGCTCGATCTGTCGCGGGGAGCGTTGCTGGAGCTGGAGGATGGGCTTCTTTCGCTGCACGGCAAACCGGCTCGAGTAGCGCTCCGGGACTTTACTATCTGGCCAGTTGGCCCGGAATTCCCCACCAGTGCCGCGGAAAAGGCTGCATTCGTGCAACGCGAACACGACCAAACTACACAGATGTGGAATCAGCCACAGTAAATACGTCTATGCATATCAACCTCCTCCATCTCGGTCGCGTCCCCTACATCGGAGGCCATGGCCATCCAGCAGCAGGTAGTCGCTGCGCGAAAACAGAATCTCATCGCTGACACGCTGCTCCTGCTCGAGCATCCGCCGGTGCTAACGCTGGGCCGCAATGCGCATCGTTCCAACGTGCTCGCCAGCGACGAGCTGCTCGCAAAGCGCGGAGTAGAGATTCACGAGGTCAATCGCGGCGGAGACGTGACGTACCACGGCCCCGGACAGCTCATCGGATATCCCATCCTCGATCTGCGCGGCGATCTTCCTGGAAAGAAGGGCCCGTACCTCGGGCCAGTCGACTACGTTCGTCTCATCGAAGAGGCTCTGATCCGCACCTGCGGCGACTTCGGCGTGATGACGCAGCGCATCTGTAAACTTACCGGCGTCTGGACTGTCGCCGGGGGCAGCATCCGCGAAAAGAAGATCGCCGCCATCGGCGTTCATGTCTCGCAGGGAATCACGTCGCACGGCTTCGCGCTCAACGTAACGACGGACCTCCGCGACTTTGAGTGGATCGTGCCCTGCGGCATCACCGATCGTCTGGTCACGAGTCTCGAACTCGAAGCCTACGTCGGACCGCCAGCCGACCATGGAGCAGGCGCTTAACGCGGCGGCGCGCAACTTTGGACGGATCTTCGAGCGCCAGATGCTCTGGTGCGAATCCGTCGATCAACTACTCGCTGCTCGCGTTTAACCTATCGATCCGACCCAAAATGCGCTCGTTCGCTTACCGCACCGCCAAGGCCAACAATCGCACGACCGCCGTATAATCCGAAAGGGTACGCTCCGTGGCGCATTCAGCAGATATTGAGCTGGTTTTGGCCGTCGTACCTGTCTTTGAGGGAGAAGAAAAGTTCATGCCGACCGACGTAGTCATGCCCCAGATGGGCGAATCCATCACCGAAGGAACCATCACCAAGTGGCTCAAAAAGCCGGGTGACACGCATCCAGCGAGACGAGCCGCTCTTCGAGATCTCCACCGACAAGGTCGACGCCGAGATTCCCTCGCCCTCTGCCGGCACCCTGAAAGAGATCAAGATCGCCGAGGGCAACGACCGTCCAGATCAACACCGTCGTCGCCACGATCGATGAGGCTGGTTCGGCGTCAGCACCGGCACCCACTGCGCCTGCAAAGGCTGAGACGGCAGCGATGCCGGCGGCAGACAGCGCCACTCCTGCCGCGGTCGATGAACCTGCCGCCACACAGGGCAATCCTCCCAGTTCCGGCGGCCCTGGCACTGAAGTATTGATGCCGCAGATGGGCGAGTCCATCACCGAGGGCACTATCACCAAGTGGCTCAAGAAAGTTGGCGATACCGTCCAACGCGACGAGCCCATCTTCGAGATCTCGACCGACAAAGTCGATGCCGAGATTCCGTCGCCCGTCGCCGGTGTTCTCTCCGAGATCAAGGTTCCCGAAGGCACAACCGTCACGATCAACACCGTTGTCGCCGTCATCGGCGGCGCTGCAGGAAAATCCGCTGCACCTGCTGCCGCAGCACCCGCAACGCCTGCACCCGCAGCAGCCACGCCTGCCGCAGCACCTGCTCCGGCAGCGGCTGAAGGCGAGCGCGTCCGCTCTTCGCCGCTCGTCCGCAAGATCGCAAAAGACAACAACGTCGACCTCACCAAGGTCCCCGGCACCGGAGCCTCTGGCCGCATCACCAAGACGGACATCGTCAGCCATCTGGAACAGGGTCCCAAACCAGTTGCCGCCGCTGCCCCTGCGTCCGCACCGGCACCGGTCTCTGCGCCCGCGCCTGCCGCTGCAAAGCCCGCTGCACCTCAACCTCTGCCAGGCGAACTTGTCCCCATGACGAAGATGCGCTCCATCATCGCGCAGCGCATGGTCGAGTCGAAGCGCACCAGTCCGCATGTCCACACGGTATTCAAGGTGGATATGACGCGCATCGTAAAGCTTCGCGAGAAGGAGAAGTCGAAGTACGAGCAGCGAAATGGCGTCAAGCTGACGTACATGCCCTTCATCACTCGCGCTGCCATCGTAGCGCTGCGCAAGCATCCCGTCGTCAACGGATCGATCGAGGGCGAAGCGATTCGCTACAACAAGAACATCAACATCGGCATCGCCGTCGCGCTCGACTGGGGCCTCATCGTCCCGGTCATCAAGCAAGCGGAAGAGAAAAACTTCCTCGGCATCGCTCGCGCCATCGTCGATGTGGCCGACCGCGCGCGCGGCAAGAAGCTCGCACCGGATGAGATCTCCGGCGGCACCTTCACGCTGACCAACTCCGGAATCTTCGGCGAGCAGTTCGGAACACCGATCATCAACCAGCCGCAGAGTGCGATCCTCGGCATCGGCGGCCTGAACAAGGAAGCCGAAGTCCTCACCGACAAGGACGGCAACGACTCCATCGCCATCCGCTCAATCCAGCGCTTCACCCTTGGCTTCGACCACCGCATCGTCGATGGCGCCGACGCCGGCAAATTCATGTCCGACTTCAAGGCCTACCTCGAAAACTGGAACGAAGACATCGGATAACAAAATAGGCCATTCCTGGTCGGGATACATCGATCCCGACCAACGAGGGCCGCAGCTCATCACGTATCCGAACAAGGTAAACACGCCACGAAGTGGCCGCACCACGCGCAGTGGGCCCGTCCGGCAGGACGCGTGCTTTAAAACAGCGCCTTCGCCCGCTGCACCAGAGCCACCGCTTCATCCGGCGTCGCTCCTACCGCAGAGAGATGCCCCATCTTCCGCCCCTTGCGCGGCTTATGCTTCTCATATAAATGCAGCCTGACTCCAGGCACAGCAAGCGCTTCGTCAAACCTCGGCTCGCGCGCCGTACCGTCCGGATTCAGCCAAAGATCCCCCAGCAGATTCGCAATGGCCGCCGGTTGCACCACATCCACATTGCCCAGCGGAAGATCGCAAACCGCTCGCACCAGCTGTTCGAACTGGCCCGTAACACAGGCCCGAACACTCGCGTGATAGCTGTTGTGCGGCCGCGGAGCGAGTTCATTGACCAGAAGCTTTCCGTCAGTCGTGCAGAACATCTCGACCGCCAGCACACCTTCCAACTGAAACGTATCGGCAATCGCCTCCGCGATCTCTCTCGCCTCTTTCTCCATCGCGCTCTGGGATCGGCGCAGGAATCACACTCCACGCCAGAATCTGTTCCTCATGATGATTCCACGCCGGCGGATACACCTTCACCTCGCCGTTGGGAGCACGCGCCACCAGCACCGAAATCTCTCGCTCCAGATCAATCGCCTTCTCTGCCACACCGGCCCGTTCACCCAGAGCCTCCCACGCGCCTCGAATCTCATCTTCAACTACAGCTCCCGCAGCGAAACCAACCTTGCCCTGCCCCCGCCCGTCGTACCCACCCGTCGCGCTCTTGCAAAAACACTTGCCGCCCAAAGCTTTCACAGCCTCGCGCAATTCATCCAGCGACCGCACCGCGCGATACTCACCAACCGGAAACCCGTTCCGCCGCAGCCAATCCTTCTGCTCAATCCTGTCCTGAATCACCGCCAGCATCGCTCCGCTCGGTCGCACCGGAGCATAGCTTGCAGCCGCTTCCATGCTTTGCGGAGAGATCTGTTCGATCTCCAACGTCACCACATCGCATCCCCGCGCCAGATTCGCGGCCTCGCGCGAATCATCCCACCCCGCCTCGATGCATCCATCCACAACAAAGCGTGCCGGACAAGCCGGATCGGGATCGAGCACAAGGATGCGATACCCCATGCTCCGGGCCGCAATTGCAGTCATGCGGCCCAGCTGGCCTCCGCCAAAGATTCCAATCGTTGCGCCCGGCAAAATCGGCCGCGCAGTCGAAGAACCAGAGCTCACGCGCCAACCTCATCTTCGATCGTCTGCGCCAATACCTCATCGCGCTGTGCCGCACGCCACGCAACCAGCCGCTTCTGCAAGGCAGCATCAGTCGTCGCAAGCATCGCAATGGCTAGCAGACCAGCGTTCATCGCTCCCGCTGCGCCAATCGCAAGCGTACCCACAGGAATTCCCTTCGGCATCTGCACAATGCTCAACAGCGAATCCATCCCCTGCAGAGACGTCGCCGCTATCGGCACGCCAAGCACCGGCACCACCGTCTTCGCTGCAATCATCCCCGGCAGATGCGCCGCACCACCCGCGCCTGCGATGATCACCCGCAGCCCGCGCCCAACAGCCGCGTCCGCATACTCAAACAACAGATCCGGAGTTCGATGCGCCGAAACCACTCTGCGCTTCATGCGCAATGCCAAACTCCTTCAGCACCTCAACGGCAGCCGCGCATCACCGCATAATCACTGCGGCTCCCCATCACAACCCCAACTAAAATTTTGCCCAGCGGCTCGGCGTCCATGCCCCGATTATACGGTCTTCTCCACAGACGCCGCGCCGCAGGTATGCACTGCTACTGCTTCGCCCAAAGGCTCGCATTCAGGCACATCACAACTCCGTCGATCAGCGTGCTCAACCCCTGCCATAAAACTGTCGGCATCGGCGATATGCTTCATCGTCACCGCATCCGCAATATTGATCGCAGCCCCGACGATCTCTACCGCAGCCTTCTTCTTCTGCTCGCCCGTCTTCGCTCCAAACAGAGCCTCCGTTCCCTGCACCACGCCAGGGATCAACGCAATCGCCCGCAAGAACAGCTTCAAAAAATTCATCCTGAACTCCTCGTATCCTCCCAACTATCGCCGAAAGTAATCAATCGCCAGATGAAAGACCGTGAGCAAACCACCCACCGCTCCCACCAGTCCCTTCATGCGTTGAACGCTATGCTCGTGCCGTTCCACGCGCTCCTCAAGCTGCGTCAATCTCCCCGGCTGACCAATCCCCAGCAGGCTCTCAACCTGGCTCTTCAACACTCTCAAATCAGCGAGCACTTGCCCCTCAAACTCCGTCATCTCTTCTTCCCTTTCCCCGTCCTTACTAGCTCACCGGCAAGTCTGTAAACACTGCACTCGAAAATCGCGAATACACAGGCGGCGTCGATCCGTCGAACATCCTTACGTAGTAATGTTCCACCTGTCCTTCTCGCGGAATCGAAAAGCTGCGCACCGGACTTCGCAGCACCAGGTCCTGATCCACTCCCGGACCAAAATCCCCATCGCGTCTCCGCACCTCAAATCCGCCCCCCGCAGGAGGAGCCATTCCGGCATCCACTTGCAGCGCAGTCTCTGTGGCGCTCACCACCTGCAACTGCTGCAGGTTCGCAAGCACGTTGCTCCCACTCGGCGACGCCGAACTCAACGCCGTCTCCGGCAGTAGCGCATCCGCCGCGATCGCCTCGGACAACGTCAGCCCCAACCCCTCAGCCCAGTCATTGGCAAACGCCATGCGATACGTCAGAAATTCCGGGCAAGCCATCCCATCCAGAATCTCGACACGCCGCACTACGACACTCATCGTCTGCCCGTTACTCGTTACTGCAAGTACATCCCCGGGCCAGACATCCGCCGGATTCACCGCCGTATACGTGCCCGCGGCCGCAGCAGCGCGGCTTGCCGAAAAGCTCAGCACCGCTTGTGCCGCGCTCTCGCAGTCCATCGAGCTGCGCGCAGGAGGCTTCAGCACCTTGCCCAGCCACTGCGCCGTCCCCGGCACTCCGCCCGCCGCCTCCGCCGCCACACTCGCCGCGTCTCGCCATTCGCGCCACGGCTCTCTGCGGCACGCGATACGTCACAGTTACAATTTCCCCGGCCACAGGAACGCGCCCAGCAAAGAATGTCACCTTGCCGGCCGCAGATATCTTGCAGTCGACGCCCTCGCCCGCAACGCCAATGAGCCGAGTCATCTTCACTCCGCTCGGCAGCGTGCTCACTACCCAGGCCGAACCGGTCTGCGTAATTCTGCAATAGCCGATCGACCCAAATAGCTGCACGCTGTTCACCGCGACAAAGCTGCAACTTGCAGGAGAGCTGACAACACTACCGTCATACAGCACCGTCGCCGGAGTCGTCGAAGCCGCTCCCAAATCCTGCAGCTCGAACACCACGCTCATCGGTGCCGCTACCGTCCCTCCACCGAACGACTGCACCACGCCATCCACCATGGCGTAGAAAGCCTGCAGCACCCGCTGCGCCTCCACGCAATGCAGCCGTATGCGAAGCGTGTAGATATGCCCCTCCAGCAGCGTAAACAGTCCCGACCTCTGCTCCATTCACCAACGGCACGACAACAGTCGCCCCGCCGTTCTGCCGCACGTTATACCCCACAAAGCAATTCGCGCTCTGCGTTGCCCCCGAATACAAACCACACACCACGCCAGCGGACGCTCCGCCAAGCTGCAGACTCCCCGCCTCAATCACCAGCGACCCTCCCAACTCCACTGCATCGATCGCCGTGAGAGTCGTCTGCCCGTCCAATCCATTTCCGCCCGTCATCGTCAAACCAGCCGCACTCAAACCGAGATGCGACCCCGGATCAGAGATCTGCCATATCTGCGTATCCAGCGTGCTTTCGTTGAAGCTGTCTGTCAGGAACAGCGCAGAGTTGGCCGTCTTCTTCGGACGGAACGGATCCTGCGAAAGCTGAAACACCGTCGTCGTACCATCTCCCTGAAAAATCTCCGACACATACGCCGAAGGCTCCATCTCTCCGCTGACCGTCACATCATTGGCCAGCTCCTTCACCGACGTCGTCTTCAACGCCGCCACCTGCAACGTCCCATCCCCGTCGCTCAGCGCATGCGTTACCGTTCCCACTGGCTGCATGCTCACCGCGCCATCCAGCACGCGATACGCCGCATACGTTGTACCAGCAACCACGCCTGCATTCTTCGACCAGCTCTGTGTCTGCTCAGGCTGGAACACCCCAACGGCAAGTCCATTCACCACCTCCGTCATGGTGAACAGCCCATCGTCCACGCGGTTGGTCAGCGTCGTCAGCAACTGCCCGCCGCTCTGCGCCAACCCGGCTCCGCTCAGCGGAACCGGCTGCTTATCCAGCAGCCACTCATCGCTCACCGCGCTAAACGCGTAGCGATACACGGATCCCTTGAATCCTGTTCCCGCATAAACCGCCTCCGGCTCTGTTGCAATGTAGCCCGTAAACAAGACAGTTCCGACTGCTGCCGTAACGACGACACGCGCCCGGCGCACAGGCACCGCCAATCCACCATCGCCCACATCCAACATGCCGCTGCACACCGACGGAGCATTCAAGGTACGCGCAATCTTCAGCGGCCCCGCCGAGCACAAGGCGGCGCTATAGTCCACCGCACCTGTGCCATCCAGATTGTCGATCGTCACCTTCACTGGTTCACCGCCGGCTCCAGGGGTCCCAGTCCCCGCATCGCTCGCACCTCATCCACGGTCAACACCCCTGCCTGCAGCAGCGATGTCTGTATCTGAAGCTCCTCCATCTCGTCTCTGGTCTCCAGGTCGTTGAAGCAGAACTCAAACTCGCGCCATCCAAGTTTCTTGGCAAATAAATCGCGCGTAATATGCTCCGCCAGCAACTTCGCCACAGGAACCACCGCGCTCTGGAACGCCTCATCCGCAAGTTCGCCCGCTGTCGATTTATTCACATCGCCCTCGACCCCAAGCAACATCGGCGGCAGATCGAAAGCATTGGCAATCATGCGAATCAGCATCTCCTGCCACTGCAGCCGCAGATCGGCGTCCGTACCACCCGCAAATCGCAACACCTCCGGCTTCTGCTCGCAGCTCAGCAATGGCACGCGCCCCGTACCTTCAATCTCATCCTGCCACCAGCGAATCAAACGATCATGCTGCTCCGGCGTCGCCTCGTTTAACCAAAGTGCATACTGCGCCACGGAGTTGCTAGCCAAGCTTCCCCGCGTATCGGCTCGCGCTCAGAAACTGATTGACCGTCTCAAACGCGACCTCCAGCCGCCCCAGACCAAACGGTGTATATGTCCGCGGATTCAGCCGCAAGTAAATCAGCTCGTCGTCGAGAAGAGGCACCATCGACTCCTGACCAATCAATCCCGTAGCCTGCGCATAACGCGGCTTCTCCGGATCGCCGTTCCACTTCGCATCGATGCGGATGGTTGCGCCATCTACGGCCCAAAGATGAAACGGTCGCTCCGGATCACCCGTCGCCTCCATCTCCACCGCGCCAAACCCGCCCACCAGCAAATCCTCCAGCACCTGCTCCCACAGCACGCGAAAGCTGTCCGAAGTATTCGGCTCCTCAAGGCAATGCCGCAGTGCCTTCGTCCGCGCCTCCGCATCCTCCACCATTCCATCGGAGTAGCCCCTGCGTACCCGCACCTGCCAGTCCATGCTCGCAATCTTGTCCTTCACTACATTGATCGCGCGCCGAACCACCGGCGTCTCGGCGAACTTGCGAAGATTCGTCGCCGTGGGCTTCGGCAAAGCATGTTGCCCCGCTCGTCCAGCCGGATTGTAAGGGCTAAAGATCGAAGGCAGCATTGTCGTTTTCCTCTCTCCCATCCCCGCATCTCCCGCGGCCCCATCAACTCCAGCCAATCGTTGCCAGGCATCCTTCACCATCGTTCGAACTCCCATTAGCTACCCCTCTCTTCCCGTCTATGCTCAAAAGAAAAAAGGCACAGCCCCTGGGCCATGCCTTTTTGTTCTCAGTTACCTGTTCTCAGCTTCTCAGGTACTACAAAACTCAGTCCAGTATCCGCGAGACTGACAACTGTCCACTGAGAACTGACAACTGCCTTTCAAACCCGTAGCTCCACCCTCGCCGTCTCCGCCACCCGAGCCAAATCGCTTATCGTCACCACGCGAATCGCCTGCCGCTCCATCGCCTCCACACCAAACCGGTACCGCTCCATCGCTTCGTCCTCCGTATCCGAGACGGTCCGAAGCGGTTCTACAACCGCGGTCAACTCCAGCCGCGCGTTCTCCACTCGCTGCACGCCCTCCATCAACTGCGAAGCCGAGTAAGCCAGTCCCTTCGCCGCCTCCACATCCCCCTCCAGCGACACCGCCTGAAACATCCGAATCACCCCATCCGCATTTGCTCTATCGATCCAGCCCGATACCCGCAATCAATCTTCATCGGATCGCCCGCCCGCGTATAAAGCGATGCTGCGATTCTCTTCCGCATCAGCCCCCACACTCCAGCTCGTTCGAACTCCGTCCGCATCGCCCCTGCGATCGCCGCCCGCCCCGTTCGCTTCCGCTCCGTCTTCGCCTTCATGGGTTCGACATACATCTTCATCAACTGCTCCAGCTCCGCCGGCAGACTCTCCGCCAGGCAGGCCTTTACCTCAGTCATCTGCACCGAGTTCGCCAGCGTATCCTCAAGAATCTCCATCACCGGCTTGATCCCCGAAGCTGTCCCATCCGCCACCCGCAACCGCGCCCCGATCTCCCCCTCCAGCGCCTCCAGAAGCCCGATATCGGCATCCGCGTCCAGGCACTTCACCCTGCTCCAGTCCCTCGTAAAACGCACCACCGCGCTATCGGATCTCTCTGCCCCAGGCGCGCCGCTCCCGCCTCTCGCAGCAGAACTCCGATATTCACAAACTCGCCCTTCACCACATCCGGCACATACCGGATCAGGAAGAACTCGCATGGCAGCCGTTCCCTCACCAGAAACTCCTCCCTACATCACAAATTTTGCCACCCCACTCACCTCAGCAAACTGCCTTGGCACCACAATCTTCTTTCCCGACGCCCACATCGGGAATGGCTCCCTGTTCGAATCCCGAAACTCCCCAATCAAATCCCGCACTCGCGACCGCCGCCGCAACATCTGCTCCATCAACCGCTCAATCACAGACGTATCTCCGCCGTACCACTCCGGCGGAACCGCCTCCGCGATCTCCCACAGCGTCCCCGCCTCCATCGCCTCCACTCGACTCAGCCAGGGTTCAAAGCTCTCCCACCCCGTCACTTTGCGCATACACCAGGTTCCTCTGATAGACGCCCCGCAGCGGCGAATCCGGAAACGTCCACTCCCCCGCGTTGAAACAAAAACCCTGATCGATAAACGTCGCCCGATACTTCCTCTCCCGCGGCTTTCTCTCGAAGACCGCCTGCCGCCCATTGCAGTTCCCCGCCCACTTATCGATGCAAAGCATCCCCGCAAACTCCGCCAGGTTCCTCACCTCATCCAACTGTTGCTCCGGCAGATAATCCACCACCTGCCCCGGCATCAATCCACCCACAAACTGCGACCCAAACTGCAACCCCGCCACATACCGTTGTCTCTGCCCGCGCGCCAGCTCCACAAACATATCCGGCGTATTCGCCACCAGCCACTCCGTCACCTCAACCACATCGCTGACCGGCACCGTCAATCCCACCGCGTCCGCCAGCCGCGTCGCGATCAGCTCATTCGCGAGCACCCGCACATCCTGCGGATTATTTTGAAACTTCACCACCCACAGCTTCCCATCCGCTCCAAGCATCAGCTGGCTCTGCGCCCCACCCCGCATCCTTCTGATAGCCTGCACCGCCAACACCGCCAAACCGCAATACCCCCGCATCAGAATAAAGCACGCAATCAAATACCGAGTCTCGCGACCAACGGGAGCGCCCATACGCACGATCCTGCCCCGTCAAGGTACACACGCCACGAAGTGGCCGCCCCACGCGCAGTGGGCCCGTCCGGCAGGACATCATCTCTTCCTGCCCAACGACTCCGCCCTCACCGCCTGCCCAATCGCCATCGCCATCAGACAATCATCATGCGCCCCGTTCACCGCTCCCGCTCTTCCACCAGCCATAGTCACAAAGGTCCTGCACTCCCCCAGCAATCGCCTGCTCGAAAACATCTCCGGCGACTCCACCAGCAACGCTCCCATCCGGCTCACCATCCCCGGCTTCGACCCCGCCGTCGTCAACCACCCCGCAACCCCCGCCTGCTCGTACACCCGCGCATACCGCTCCACGCTATCCAGGTAAGCCAGCACCCCGGCCCCATGATTATTCCGCTCAACAACAATCATCGCCCCGCCGATACTCCCTCGCCAACTCCGCCGAAACCCTCGCCAACTCCAGCGTTCCCAACCTCTGCTGCAACTCCGCACACTGCAACCCCGAGCCCAGTTCAATCACCTGCACCGCCGCAAAGTCCCCATCTGCCCCGCCACCAGCCGTATCCACCGCAACCAGATACTCCTTGCCCGCCACAGGAGGAAACCACACCTGCAACGCACCTCCACGTCGAACCTCCATCGGCGCCTCCACCGCCGCCAGCCGCGCCTCCACCGCCTCCACTTCAAAGCAACACTCCCCCGTAGCCTTGAAGCAGCTCTCCGCATCCTCGGCAAACTCCTGCGACCGCAGCCCCCGATAACTAGCCTCCAACCCGCGCCGAAACCCAATCTGCCCCGCCGTCAAACCATGCTTGACCGCACAAGCCCTCTTTCATCCTCGCGCAACTCATCCCACAGGAGCCGCCACATACGCCTCCTCCATCCACCACGGAAAAAAGTGCCTCACCACACCGCTCGTTGCCGCGCGTCCCCACTCCTCATAGAAACACCCATACGCTCCATTCGGCGTCGACTCCATCACCATCTCGCCCCCTGGAGCCAACGCAGCCCGCAACCCCGCCAGCGTAGCCCCCGCATCTCCCGGCCACCGGCTCACCTCGCTGCAGTGCAGATACTGCACCGTCAACCCGCGCCCCGCATTTTCATCCGCCGCGCTCACCACGCGAAACTCGCTATCCAGCTCCGGAAAACACATCTGCCCCGCATTCGCCTTACTCCGCCGCAGCGGCCCCTCTCGCAAATCCATCCGGCAGACACTCCCAGAATCGCTGCGCGATCCGGAAGATCCCCTCCGCAGCCTCTCTCGTCTGCGCCACCTGAACCGTCAACACCCCGCGAGCCGTAATCGTCTTCAGAAAAAATCGTCCCGCCACCCACGTCGTCATTCCCATCTGCCTGGCCTTCAGCACGATATTCTCCCTGCCATACTCTCGTTCAAACATCCGCTGCACCGCATTCGCCCGCAGCGGACTCTCCATACCCTCGCGATCCCGAACCTTGAGCAAGTCCTCGGCTGCCCCTATCAAACTTCGGCCGGCTCCCCTTCATCAGTTCACCCAAGCGCCAGCAACTCGTCCACATCCCAGCGAGCCTTACTCCATCACCCCAACCTCACCCACCCGCAACAGCGGATGCGGGCGCAGCCTCATCCAACAGAACGAAGCCGCGCCCACGCTCAACCCACCCGCTACTTCTCCCAATGACAACCCGAAACCGTCTTCGGATTCGGAACATCCCGCAGCGTCAACGATCCATTCGCCGGCACCATCACCGCAGTTCCCACCGCAAGGCCATTGATCAGTTGCGAAGCGCTGCCCGCAACCACGCCCACACTGAACGTCGACTGCAGGTTCGCCACCGTGTAGACCGCCCCGCTCTGCCCCGTACAGTCCGGCAGTGTCAGCGTCTGATTCGCCGTCGGATTCGCCGTGATATACCCATCCCCAGCCTGCATCGTGTACGTCGCAGCCGTTACGACATGCGGATTCGTCTGGTTATAGCCAAAGTAGTAGTTCAGCGCATTGCTCGCGATGACACCCATGCGGTTCTGCATCACCTGCATCGGATGAATGCCATCAGGATTGAAGTTCGTCCCATTGGCAGACGCCCCATCCGCTCCAATCAACGGCTCCGCCGCAAAGTCGATCACCCCATCCGCGCCGATCAGCTTCGCCCTCGAAAGAATCAGCGAGTCCAACCCATCCTTATCCGTGTCGTAGGCAACTCCGCCCGCATCCGTTCCACTGCGAGAGAGCATCGTCGCCACGAACACCAGGCATCCCGATTGCTTCAGCGTTTGAACCTCACCAGCCAGCCCATTCATCACCGACTGAGGCGTCGAAGCGGTCTGCGCCGGACTTGCCACAGCAAAATCATTCGTGCCCAGAAACACAGCCGCTACGGCAGGGCCGGCAGTTGATATGCACTCCTCGCCCACGCGATTCGGCTCCGATCCCGAGACCGAAACTCCGGTGATCCCGCTGATCCCCCAGTTCACAATCGAGTAGTTTGGCTGGTTCGTCAACGCCATGTTGTTCTCCCACGGCGAACTCACCAGGTACCCGGCCGTAATCGAATCGCCGATAGCATGGAACAGCGGCGTTCCCTCGGGCTTGGCCACTGGCGACGTAATCACACCTCGCGTAATCGCGTCAGCGCGAAGCGTAGTGCTCACCGCCTGTATTTGCGTCGCACTCAGCTGCGTCGGAAAGAACGCGGCGCGATACATCGCCCCCAAAAAGCCCGAGATGTTCCACGGCGAAACATTGCTCGATCCCAAAAAGAAGTTCCCCGTCGTTTGCAGCCCCGCACTCGATCCCTGTACGCCGTATGTGTTCTCCGAACCATCCGTATAAAACCGGTCAAGACTCGACCCTGCAACACCGAGCACGGCGCAGTAAACATGGAAGCCCGACGAAGCGTTCTGGCTATTGGACTCGACCGTATTATTCGCATAGATCGAAGGCGCATAAGCGTTACGTAATGAATCCCGACCCGCCGCCCGGCATCCCGTACAGCAGAGTTGAAGCCTGACCCTCCATTCGACGCCGTCAGAATCACCGGGAACTGATTCATCGGCTGGGCGCCCGAAGTCAGCGGATTGACGTACACCGAAAAGCACATCGTCTGCGAAGCATTCAACGACGCAGGAAGAGCAACCTGCTCCTGTCCACTGAAGGCAAGCCCACTTGGCGTCCACGCAGGCGCCAACGCGCCGGTCCCCAGCGTGCCGTTATTGTTGTTGCCGCTGTTATCGGTCAACACGGTGCCAGTACCCTGCAGGAAGTTATAGTCAGCCGTCGCACCCGCAATCGGCGCCGTTCCAAAAGATGTCCCGATACCCAACCCGCTCGAACCTCCACTGCCCGAAGGCACCGACCAGGTCCCATCCTCTCGCAGATACCGCGTCGTCCCGGCAGTCGCGCCAGGATCTGGCACTGCTCCGCGCGCATGGCCGCTTCCCGAAGCGCCGAACAACGGCAACTGCGCCGCGCTCACCGCTCCATTCAACGTCGTCGCATTTACCGTTCCGGCATTGATCGTTCTCGCTGTAAACGCCTGCGGACTAAACTGGTACGCCGTTCCGCGCAGACTCATCCCCAGTGTGCTGGTCGTCGGTTGATACGAAACCGTGTCACTGCCCACGCTGCTGTCGAACTCGAACACGTTGTAACCCGAGTTCCACCGCCCGCAGCCATGCGAGTTGCAGTGAACCGTGAACACACTCTCTTCGCCCGCCTGCATCTCCATCGATCGCTGCCAGACGCCCGTCGCCTCATACGCCGCATGCGGCGCCGAGTGCGTGCCCCCGTTTCCAAAGTAGTTCTTCGCCGGCACCGAGTTATAGACCGTCCATCCCGACAGACCCGGCCCAACATTGCCCTCGTACTCCACTCCCGCAGTCTGTGCAATCGTCGACCGTGGCGTCGTTTGCCCAATGAACGTGATATCTCCCGACAGCGACTCCTGGTAGTAGTGCGGCTCCTCCACCGGATCGTTCGCACCCCAGGGCACGGTGTTCGCTGCAAGCGTCAACTGCCCATCGACACTCTTCGTCGACGTATCGAAGACGCCAAGCACCTCAGCCATCGGGTACAGCACATACCCGCCCGTCAGCATAGCGACGGTGCCGCTCGTACTTGTACTGTTCGCGCCGCTCTGCGAATAGGTCAGCGTATTCGGCCCTGTCGAAGTCACAGCAAAACTGCCGTTGTAGCTCTGGTCCGTAACCCCGGAGACGTTCATCGTCAGGCCGTTCACATCTACCGGTAAATTACCCGCCGTCGTAACAGTTACCACATTATTGCTACGCGCAATCGATGCCACCTGTAGGGTCACATTTGCAAATGAGCTTGTATTGCCCTGCAAACCAATGATCGACGTTGGCCCTCCCCCGTAGTACATGCCTGTCGGCGAATAAGAACCGATCACGGGAAACACTTGTCGAATCGATCCCACCGTATCGACCGTCTGCTCCAATCCATACCCGCACAATCCGCCAAACGCAATCGTCGCCCCGGCCCGATGCACCTTATTCAGCGTCATCTGCAGATGAGTGCCATCCACTACCGTGTAGTTCGCCATCTCATAGTTGTGCGGATTCGTGCCGTTCGGCTGATCAACCACACACGCCACGCCACTCGGACTTGGAACAGCGGATGTATTCGTCGCAAATCCAGTCGTCACTCCGCTCGTCGCAATCGAAATTGTAACCGTACCCGGCGCAATATTGTTCGCCTGCGACGGGATCGTCTGCGCCGTCATTAGAAAGACGCTTACAGGAAAATTCGTTCCACTGAATGTCGCGCCTGCGCCGGGCCCGCTACCGACCTGGCCCGTTCCACCCGTCAACGCCCCAGCGGTAATCACCTTCGCCGGATTCTTATCGATCAGATACCGCCCCTCCCCTTGTGTTCCAGGTGCAGCGGTCGCTGCAATCGTCACGACCGTAGAACCAGTGCTGCAACCTGCGCTGCAGGTTCCCTGGAACACCGCCGGGTCCTCCTGAATCTGTATATCAAACGGATGCGCCCCCTCATCCGCCTCGTCGCGAAACCCTCCCGACGCTGTGAGGAACTGCGAGCCGATTAGGCAGTCTCCCACTCCATAGCAATTGATGCCTTGCGAGTGCAGGGAATGCTGCCCCATCGTGTTGTAGGTGCCATTTACACTCAATGCGCTGTAGTTCGTTTTGAAGTACGGCACGTTTTCAATCGTCTGCGGAAACAGGTTTGACCCGCCGGCGAATCCCATTTGTTGGATCATGAGTCCGTAGGAATTCGGATCGCCCGACCCTCCAGCCGCAAACTCCGCGGCGGAGTTTCGCGTCGAGGTCACATTGATGACCTGCCCTGCGTCGATTCCATCCCCCATCGGGGACGTTGGATTCAGGTAGGTATCGCGTCGCTGCCCATTGCGGTTGTCCGTAACATGAGTTCCACCGGCTCCGCTATTCCACGTTGAAGCCTGATAATGCTCGCCCACGTAGGTACGTTCCACGTCCACATCGCAACCGCTCGCGCAGTCCGGACCCGTCAATGCATTGGTAATGCCGTTATTCCCCAACCCGGTCACGTACTGGCTCGCGTACTCTTCACCGTTCAGGTTGTTCACTTGCAACTGAGTCCCCACCGGTTGCGCTACAGCTTGCGTAGCTGAAGGCAAAAGCGAAACCTTCTGGCCCAACCCGCCTGTTGCCGCAGCAATGTTTACGTCGACGTAGTGCTTGTTCGCAGCCTCATTCGTCGTCGTTGGATCCCCCGGCAGCACCAGGGCCCCCGTCATCGTATCGCCCGCCTTCAGCACATAAGGCGTGGAGCTATCCAACGGATGCCCAGTAACCGCCGCTGCAATCGCCGCATCGACATAGCTCTTGCTTACCGTCTGCATCGCCACCGAAGTCGGCAGGACTGTCGTCCGTATCGCACTCACCAGCACAGGAGTCTGACTCGCCGGAACTACCCAGAACTCCCGGCTCACGCTCCCGTCGTCCAGGTGATACACCGCCGTGTAGTACGTCCCCATCGGCGTCGATCCTGCATTCGGCACCAACTGCAGACTCAAAGCGCCGCCCGTAATCGTCGCCGACGTTGTCCCGCTCGGAACCGCTTGCCCGATCGCAGTGGTAAACGCCTGCCAGCTCACGATCACCGTCCCATTCGCTAGCGTTCCATCCCCGCGATAGATCGTATCTGCAACCTGCGTAGTAGCAATTGCACTCCCTGAAGTCGCCTGCGCCGCGGCAGTCACCTTCATCACAGTCATCGCCCCGGGAATAGCCAGCAGCAGCATCCCGATCAGCGTCCATCCTCTAGGTTTCCAATGCATCTCGTTCTCCTCGTCCCTGTTCACTCATGTCCTGCAAACCCGCAGTCGGCCTTGGCGAAACTCAGACGCAAGTTCAGCCGCCATCGCAGCGCACTATTGCTTCTAGGTAAGCCAAGGCTTCAGCCTTGGCCCTCTATGCCGCCAAGGGAAAAAGGGCTTTAGCCCTGGGGATGCTCTCGCTGCCCGCCGCTAAACCGCCCGCATCGCCCCCGGCAGATAACTGCGGAAACACAACACCGTCTCGCCGTCGTTCGCGTCCTTCACCGGCAGCGCTCGAAACGCCCCCGCCAGCTTCACCATTTCCAGCGGCCCCGCCAGTACCTCCGCCGTCTCCGCCGACCCCTGCATCGCCTGCAGCCGCGGATAGTGATAGATCACCCGGTCACCTTGCTCCCCATCCATCACAAACAGCCCCGACCACTCCTGAAAAAAACTACCCCCCTCGCGATCCACAAACCCCACCAGCGGACTCACCTGCATCCCCGAAGGTGGCACTCCTGCCAGCAGCGGCCCGCCAAGCTGCAGCACGCCATTCGCAATCCCCACCACACGCGCCACATTCAACGTCACCCGCCGAATGTAGTTGATGTCATTCGCCACCGACGCTGGCGAACTCACATAAGCGGCACTCACACCACTCCCCACAAAACCCACCTGCGCCACGTAATCTTCATCGACGGCAACCAGCTCCCCCACCTGGAACTGTGTCGCCGCCGCCCCCACACTCAACGATGTTGCCGTCGACCCCGCCACCAATGGCACTGCAGTCGCCGCCACACCACCGCTTCCATTCGCCGTCGCACCGTTAGTCGTCATCAACAGATTCATCTGTTGCGAACCCGCGGCCAGCGCAAGTTGTAGTTTCCCCCAGCTCTCAAACTCGAGCTGGACTGTAGCCTCGACCAGCGTCCGCACTTGGCTTTGCACCATCGCCGGCGCCCCGGTCGCCAACCCGTCCACTCCGCTCTTCGATCCGGCACCGCTCTTCCGCACAAACTTCGAGCACCATCCCAAATCCATCCATGGAGCCGGCGGCGCATCCAGGGCAAAACTCCCCATCTGCGCCGCGTCGAACACAGTCGGCGCCCCGGCCACTCGATCCACCGGCGCAAAGTAAGCCCGCACTCGTCGAGTCACCGGAGCCACCGCCCCCACCACACCAACCCCCGTCACCGTCGTACTCACAGCTCACCTGCTTCCTGGTAGCTGAACACCTCAACCGTCGCCACTCGCTCAAGCCGCTCGCCGTTCACCACCACCGCCCCAAACACCGCATCGCCCCAGAACACATTCGTCGCCATCGCCGTCGGCGCCACACCCGATCCGCCCGCCGCCGCCACATAACTCATCTTCGGCACATGCTGCGGAGCCGCGCTCACCGCTGCCACCAGTTCTCCATCCATCGCTGATAGCAACCGTCCCCGGTCCATCCCGCCGTTGCCCGAATCGCCATCCGTCGCGTACGTTATCTGGCAAACCATCGTCACCAGCGGCAGCGCGCCCTGTGCGTCTACGGTCAACCCAGTCCAGTGCAGACAGAACGTATCTACTGGTTGATAGGCAGAAACCAGCTCGTTCTCCTCCACCAGCACGCCAGGCCGCGTCACACCACGCAAAACCATCGTCCGCTCAGGATTCAAAGCCGCCAGCCTGTCCCGCAACGTAACAAAAAATGTATCTCTAGCATTCTGCATTTATCTGTAACCTTTCCAGTAACATTTACGTCTACAGGAACTATTGCAAGTCTTTGCTTCTAGGCAACCCAAGGCTTTAGCCCTGGGCCTCTCGATTCGCCACGAAATCGGGGCTTTAGCCCCTGGGGTAAGCCGTCTTATCCAATCCCCTAAACCAGCAACGCGAGCGGCTCCTTCAGCACGAGCCGATAAACATACGCCGCTCCCCCCACCTCCGACTCCGTCGCCGACTCCACCTCCATCAGCACTCCATCGATCAGCACCCCAAACGCCGTGGCAAACAACACACTCGCCGCCGAATACCCCAACGATCCCACCAACCCATTCACCGCCGTAGCCGACACCATCAGCTCACTCTTCGCCGCCTTGCCCTCAGCCACCGTCGCCCGAGCCTTCCGGAACACCACCGGCGCCAGCTCCACATCCTGAAACTCAGGCACAGCCAACCCCAACTGCTCCGTCGTGTCCCCCGCACTCGCAGGAGCCGGCATTCGCAGCAGCACCGCGCGCCCTCCCGCGCACCGCAACAGAACATCCGCCGCCCGCTGCGCCGTTATCGATGCATCCCGCAACTCCCCCATCGCCTCACCCCAGCCTCTCTGCCACATAGGGCTTCAGCAGCATCTGCACCTGCGGATCGATCAGCGATCCACTGAAGTACTCCATCCACAACGTGTCCATCTTGCTCGTCTTCACATTCATCGCCGGTGTTGCCTGCGCATTCTTCACAATCTGCACACAAGCCACCTTCACCGCATCCGGAATCGCCGCCAGCCCCGACGTATACGTGATCTCCACCTCGTTGTAGTCGAGCCCCAAAAAGTTCACGGGAAATGTCAACTCCGCCGTCGTCTCATTCACATCCACCGTCGTCACATCCAGCGAATTCCAGCTTCCCGGCACGCTGAACGCCCACGCAATCTGCTCGCGAAACGGATCAGGCAGCTCTCCTCTCCGCGGCCGCGCATATCGAACCCGCACTCCCACCAGCGCCGACGCCGCACCCACAGCCGCAGCCAGCGGGCGATAACTAAGCCGCACTGCCTGCGATCCAGCCGTCAGCCGCATTCGCTCCACATACTGCGTCACGAGCAAACTAGGCCGCCGGCAATAAGCCTCTATCAGCGCAGAGGCCATCGTCACCCAGTCATCCGTAGTCTCCGCCGTCAGCCCAAACTGCACATACTCCGCCGGCAACAAATACCCCATCGCACACCCCTCTCAAAAAAACGGGGGCCGGTGACCAACCGACCCCCTGCCGCACATCAACCCACTGACAACTGAGAACTCACACCCGACAACTGTCTAGCGATCCACCAGCACCTGGTAGTGCGCATAGTTCGCGCCCTTCACCACAACGCCGCCGAACTTCACCACGACATACTGCGAAGCAAGAGAACCCGGAACGCCAAGTTGGAAGATTCTCGGATTCGGATCGCTCAGCCAGTGGTACTCGATCAAATCTTCGGTGACGATGTAAGCCGGCAGCACAGCAGACCCCGAGCCAGGAGTTCCGGTATAGCTCAGCGTCCACTCCGGAATCAGAGGGATATCTCCAGCCTGCGTCGACAATGTCTTCACCGTCAGTCCAGCCGCAATCTCCTTCGTATTCAGCACAACGTTGAACTCCGTCTTCATCTCGCGATCGATCAGATCCAGCAGAACGGGATTGGCATAGATAGCCGTCGGCCGAACACCGTACGAACTATTCGAAACCATCTGCGCGATCGTCGATTTGAACCCATCAACGATGCTCTCTGTCGTGGGAATCGTCACGCTGTTGCCACCTGAGGCAATCTGACCCGCCGCGCCAAAGTACTGTGCAGTCGTTGGCGAGCTCAGACTCGTATCGCTGCCATTCCACAACGCGACATCATGCGTCCGCAGAACGCCATCGACAGTGTCGGCAAGATCCTTCGCCTGCAGATAAGCGAACTGGCTCTGTTGATGGCCCAGTTCGATATCGAACAGGTTGTAGTTGATCTGCGCGACGAGCGCCTTCAGCGGAACACTCCGCTCGACCCGCGTCGGGCTTACCAGCGGAGCAACAATATTGCGCGGATCCACAAACCCCGAAGAAGCTGCCGGCGAAGGAATCGCCGTCTCTTCAAAGTAGCGGGAAGGATGCCCCGTAGCAGGAACCTGCTTGATCCTTCGTCCAAAGATCCCCCGCCGCTGAACGAGGTCCAGAATCTCCGTTTGATACAGCGGTACTTCAATCGCGCCAGGCCCAATGTAGTCAGCCGCGCCGTGAATATCGGTAAACTTCGCGTTCATCTTTCTTCCTTTCAAAACAAAAAGGGCGCAGCCGCAGCCGCACCCATCAAAAAAATTGGCGCCGAAGGCGCGTCAGCCTCGATGGCAGATCGCGCCGTCCGCGCAGGACGCACCTGCCGTTGTCTCTGGTCTCTACCCCAGCAAACCCGCCCGCATCAACTGCGCCTTCACTGCAATCCGCTGCTCCACGCTCAAGCTGACAAGAGCAGCATCCACCGCACCCGCCTCCATCGAATCCACCGTCACACCCTGCTTCGCCAGCAAATTGGCCATACCCACAGGCAGAGTCTTCCGTCCATATGTAACAGCAGCAGATACAGAAGCAGCGGCAGCCTTCAACTCCGCAATCTGAGCCTCAGCCGCAGCCAGCTTCGCCTCCAACTCCGCCTCTCGCTTTCCCTCGACGGTAGCGACAATCCGGCCAATCGAAGCCTCGGCATCAATCGCAAAATCACTCTGCCGCTGCGCCAGCCTCTCTACCGCCTGCTCCAGCAGGCCAGCCGCCGCAGCCAGACGCTCTACTGTGCTTCCCAGCTCGTCCCTCATCTCCATCTCCATGCTCTCTCGCCTTTCCTTTCAGTTGAAATCAGTCCACCCGCCGAAACCTCGTCTAAGCCGCAGCCGTTGTCGCAGTCGCAGGAGCCGCCCCGGTCTGCACATTCAGAATCGCAACCACTGCGGACACCACATTTGCGACGTACGTGCTGTCCGCAGTGATCCCCGCCTTCGCCAACAGCGCCGTTACCGACTGCTCCGTCAGCAACATCACCTCAGACAATTTCTGCGCCCCAGTGCCGTTTTGCACGCCGGAGGCCGCATACTTCTGCTCCACCAGCAGCACCGCACTCTGAATCAGCGATGTAGCATCAGCGACCTCATTCGCAATCGGAGCCGCCAGCGGAAACAAAAGCCCCACCAGCTTCTCCACCGGAACGGCATACTCCACCGCCCACTTCAACCCCTTCGCAAATCCCTTGCCCACAGTCTCCAGCACGCTCACAAAACTCATCCGTATCTCCTAAAAACAAGTCGTAAAAATCAGCCTTTGATCAGCCCTTTGATCGGCCATTCGAGCAGCCTTGATCAGCCCTTATCCTTCTGATCACCGTTACGCCTTAATCCGCGCCTATCCGCGAAAATCCGCGGTCGACTCTACCGCGCCACAGCCATCCGCCGACTCACCCCAACCGGCCGCGTCACACGGAAACTCGTGCTCCGGTAAGCCGCCTTCTCTCGCAGCAGAATCGCCGCTCCGGTAAAAGTCGCCCGCGTCAGAGTCCAGATCTGCGCTCTCATATCGGCCACATGAGCATCTGCCAGTTCATAACTCATCCCCATCACATCGGAACCCGAACCCTCCCCTTGGATCTTCCGCTCCATCTCCGGAAAGTCTCGTGCAAACAGATACCCCGCCACCGTCAGCTTCTGTCCATCTACCTCTGCCGCCGTAATGATTCCGCACTTTTGCCGCGCATCATGCCCATCCCAACCTGCCTTGTAATCGACAGCCATTCCCATCAGGCTCGGCAGCGCCGCCTCCGCCGCATCACGCGTCAACACCACTCGATGCCCTCGCGCTCCACTCGGAGCCTTATCGCTGGCCACATCCACCAGCGTCAGCACGCCTTCAAACGGCAGCCTGTTCGGATGCCCATGCACCACGGGAAATTCCACCGCCATCGCCCGCATCTCCAGCCCGGCCGCGCGACCCAGTTTTTCGTTTCCAAGCCCTTCACGTCCTGCAGCCAGGCCAAAACTCCGCCGATGAAGCCCATCCGCATGTCCCATTGCACCTCCTGGTTTCTTTCAAGAACTCAACCAATTCACGCACTCTGCCGTAGCCGTATCTCAACGAAGCACAAACGCACGCGTGTCCCATCCATCGCGCCTTCTGCGATAGGTGGGATGTAAGCATTCAACGAGCCGAAGCCGTCCTTCCTCCTACTTCTCCGTCTCCCGCGCCATCTTCTCTATAAGCCGCCTCACCGAGCTCTTACCCCGCCGCTGCTTCGCCTCAGATGCCTCGCCCTTGTCTTGCCGGTCCAGCCCACCCAGAGTGGTCAACATCTTGGCATGCGCAATGCTCCCCTTCTTGGCCTCTTCCACAAACGTCTTCACAATCTCCGGCAGCGCCTCCGCTACCTTCTCCCGCGTAAACGTCCTGCATTGCTTCGGCTTCGGAGCCCTGCCCGCACCCTCGCCCTGTTTCGCTCCGCCATCGCCATCCAGGCCCTCCCTCACAAACCTGCCCGCCACCCGTTTCCGATCCATCCCGTTCTCCTCCCAAAAGCAAACGGGAGAGCCGCCTCAAGGCGCTCTCCCGTCTCACTTCTTTACCACTGTTATAAGAATAGCAGCGTGACCATAACTAATACGCCAACTTGCGCCAACTTTTATTTGCAACCAAATCAGTTACTTACATCAAAACCTTCGCATCGCCCCTCTTGACATGCGATTTTCCGGCCATTTTCGCAGAAATTTTTTTCACGAAGCCACAAAAGCCAACGGGAGAGCGGCGATTCGCCACTCTCCCGTTTTTGATTTTTGCTACCTGATCCAGAAAAACCAGTTGGTGCAGCTCTGATGCGCCAACCTCAAGACAGAAAAACAGTCGAAGAATTGCAATTGAAACAAGGATCGGTTTTCAGAGAATGGTTCCGGCCTCTCGACCAGCTTGCGAAGGCTCCAGCAGCTTCCGTTCCAGAAAGATCTCCGTCAGCTCGTCCAGTGCATCCGCATACCTTCGATGTACCGTCCGCAACGGCAACCCCAGCAAACTCGCCGTCTCCTCCTGCGTGAACTCCTGCAACGCGATCCGCCGGATCAGGTGCTGCTGTCCCTCATCCAGCTTCGCCACGCAGCTCGCAACGTCGTGGACGAAGATCACCACATCGTCGAAGCCCTGCACGGAGTAGTTCGTCACCTTGCCGCGAAACATCTCGCGTCCCAGTAACGACGGCGCCCTTCCCGCCTCCATCGATAACCGAACATACCGGCGCAGCAGCCCCTCCGTGTACTTCCGGTAGAACGCCACCTCCGGAGCCGTTCGTTTTTGCTCTGTTCCTACCGTCCGTCTGTCTGTCGGTCTGCTCCAGAACCTCAGGCTGCGTTGCAATCGGCTTCACAGCACCAGAATCCGTAGCCCAAACCACCGGCAATATCACCAAAGCTGCACTCATCGCGCACCTCCGGTAACTTCCATCGCCGCCGTGCATCTCGCGGCAAGCGAACGCCGCCGCACTCGGCCTCCTGCATGTTTCCCTCGCGGAGCAGGAAACTCAGCCAGTCGCCCAACGCACTCCCGGCAGTACACACCTTCAACCATGGCCCTGCGGAGCCAGAGCGCTCCGCATCCTTCACATACCTTCAAATCAATGCGCAAGTAGTTCACTTGTGTCCCTTTCAAGGCGTAGTTCTCCTTCGATGAGCCTCGATATTTTTCAACGGTCGAGCGGGCTCACCAAATTGTTAGGAAGTCCATCGTTCACTCCGCGGCACTCTATCGGCCCCGTCGGTCAAACGCTGGCATTCATCTGTGGTTGCTTTCACGCGGTGTAGTACCTTGGGAAAAATCCATCCACTTTACATACCTTCGCCAACGGCTCCAGGCACAGTCGAGCGCTGTTGTCCTTCATCTGCCTCTGCATCTCCTGCCCTTCTGCGAATTCCGAAATGGGAAAGTCTCAAGGTTATAGCTTTAGACAAAAATCATGTCAACCCAAATCTTTCCTCAGGCAACTAAACTCACTCAAATCACCATCTATCAGCGTCTTGAATGGCACATCTTGTTGCATAAAGTAAATATTTCGCCTTATCTTCGTCTTGTCGAATGATATGGTTCGCCATGGAAACCCCGCGCAAATGAACTTCCAAGACCTGCACGAACTTCTTCGCGTCGAACTCCTCCGCCGCATCGAACGCGGCACACTCACCCGCAGCCGCCTCGCCCAACAAGCCCAATTTCAGCAAGCCCACATCTCTAATTTCTTAAACCGCAAACGCGCCCTCTCCCTTGAAGGCCTCGACCGCGTACTCGCCTCCCAGAACCTCACCATCGACCAGATCCTCCCCCTCGAAATGCAAGCCCTCGCCGACGCGCATCTCCGCACGCCCGTTCAACCAAGTGATCCCATCGAAATCGTCCCAGTCGTCTCCCCCTCCGCCGCCATGGACGAAGCCCGCATCTCCCCCTCCGCCATCATCGAAACCCTTCAGGTCTCCGCCTCCCGCCTCCACGACAACAGAGCCCGTCCCTCCCCCAAACACGCGCACTGGCAGCGCTTCCTAGCCATTCGCGCCGACACCCAGCAATCAGCCGCAATGGACCCCCTCGTCTCCCCCGGAGCCATCGCCGTCCTCGATCGCCACTACAACTCCCTCGCCCCCTACCGCGCTCATCAGCGCACCCTTTACGCCATCCGCTGCGGAGCCGCCCTCCTGCTCCGCTTCGCCGACTACGACGAAGGACGTCTCATCCTCCGTCCCTACTCCCGAGACTTCCCCGTCCAGCTCCTCCCTCTCGCCACTCACGAAACCGCAGCCGACTACATCGTCGGTCGCGTCTGCCTCGTCTTCTCCGAACTCTGAAATCAAATTCATCGTCTTTGCTGTCATCCTGACCCTGAGCTTGTCGAAGGAGAAGAAGAATCGTACCGAAGCTCTCCGCGCAACATGCGAACAGCGCAGTGGAGAAATGCCGTAAACCTATATCAGCCCTTCGATCAGTCTTTGATCAGCCTTGATCCCTTGATCACCGTTACGCCTTAGTCCACGCATATCCGCGAAAATCCGCGGTCGACTCGCCCTACCGCGCCACAGTGATAGCCTGACGAAGATGAACCTCCGCATCGCCGCCATCCGCTCCGGCTCCGAGCCCGTCCGCAAACTCTCCTCCGGTGGATTCCAGCGCTGGCTCGAAACCCCGCTCACCTGCCCCAGGTGCGACGCCACCTACAACCTCGCCGTCGATTGGGACCAATCCAACGACCGCTGGTTCTCCGAAACCTCCCGCCCCCTCATTACCCTCCTCAAGAAGGCCATCATGATGGGCCACACGACCGACCACCGCGTCACCCATTTCGAAACCGAAGGCGTCATCGTCGAAGCCATCACCGCGCCGGAACCTTCTCCGCGCTGATGGCGCACCGGCCAGCGCCCGGCTATCTTACGATGAGCCAGCCGCAGCCATCTACGCCGCCGCGAACCCCTGATCGATCAGGGTCACACGTTCCACCGGCTCCTTCCACTCGCCCAGCGAGCGGCTCAGCAACGCCATCGCACAACCCTCGCCGCAAAGTACGACAATATCCCGGCTCACCGCAAGATCGAAGTCCCACGGCATAAAGCTCACGCCCCGCGGTGTAACCCGAGCCAGAACCCAGTGGTTCGTCGTCTTCTTCTGCATTCCGCAAACGCAGGTAAACAGTGTTGTCGCTGCCATAACGAGTCTCCTTTCTCTATCCTTCGGCTCTCAGACGCATATGCTACGTTTTGCATAGTTGCAATCTAGTAACCAATACCCACCAATTCCGCATCCTCCATTGTTTTCAACACCGATGGAAAAATTGAAACCTCCGTGGTTACGGTCCCTGCCCACTCAGGGAGAAAATACTTTCCCACTCAACCCCTACGTGCAAACAATGTGCCAACTCGGCGGCCATTTGCAATATCGCGTTTTGCCGCGACGAACAACTTCTTTCATCCTTCCAACAGTTCAGCTAAATAGCCGCAAATTCAACGCTTGAACTACCCTCCTACTCCCTTCACCTAATACAACGTCGAGCAGGACGCAGCGCCTCTTAAAGAGGGAATGAAGCCATTCGCACGAACTTTCTTTAGGAGGCAATAATGAAAATCAACAAGACCGCCACCATGCTCCTGTGTCTTTCCATGGTGAGCGCAGGTTCCATACGCCCCGCACAGGCCCGCGCAGCCGTCACCGACGCCGACAAGCAGTTTCTCGCCATGGCCGCCCAGTCCGACATCAACGAGATCAAACTCAGCAAACTCGCCGAAGTAAAGGCCTCCAACCCTGAAGTGAAAGCCTTCGCCCACAAGATGGTCGCCGAGCACACTAACCTCTCCGCGAACATGAAACCCTTCGCCACCGCCTGGGGCCTCACCCCGCCAACCGACTTCGACCCCGATCATCAGGCCGAGTACGAAAAACTCAACAGCCTCTCAGGCGCAGACTTTGACAAGGAGTACATGAACGCCATGGTCATGGACCACCATAAAGCTCTCGACGCCTTCACCGAGGAAGCCAACTCCACCACCGACGCCAAGTTCAAGACCGCCGTCATGAACGGCAAATCCGTCGTTGCCGCCCACACCAGCATGGGCGACGATCTCAAAGCTAAGCTTGGCTAACTGCCTTGGCCGAAACCGCCATCGAGCCCTCACCCGAGGGCTCCTTGGCCATTAAGTCCGCAGTATCACAAACAACTAGCCGACTCACACTTCTTCTTTTCACCGAATCTAGCGGCGTCCGCCCGTCTCATCCGCCGCCGTAGAATCCGAGATCCCCCGACCTTCCTCATCCATTGCTTCCACCGTGCTGTCATCTGTGCTCGGCCGCCCATCGCGGACGCTCTCCGCACCAAGCGATTTCTCACTTCCGGCCGGCGCCGCCAGATCAATTTTCTCAGGATCAATTTTCTTCTGGCGGGGATCCATCATTGCCGCACTCTTGTCGTTGCCTTTCGCCATCTCATCGGTCGCGCCCATAGTGCACTCTCCTCTTCCTGTCTGGAAAGTAGGATGCATAGAACACAAAGCGCGATGTGACGACCACACACCACCCTACGATTCCCCTTCCTTCCGTCAAGTCCTTCGTTTACCCTCGGTTTGCTATGCACAAACTTTTGACGGCCCTGTTTCTCTTCTGCATCACCATTCACTGTCTTGGCGAGCGACACTCCCGATCACTGGCTCGAAGTCAGCAGCCCCCACTTCACCGTACTCACCGACTCCAACGAAAAGCAGGCTCGCCACATCGCCGCTCAGTTTGAGCAGATGCGTTCCGTCTTCCACGCCCTCATGCCCAACGGCGCACTCCGACACTGGCGCCCCCATCGTTGTTCTCGCACTCAAGGACAGAAAGGCGTTCCAGGCCCTCGAGCCCGAGGCCTACTTCGCCAAGAGCCAACTCAATCTCGCCGGCTTCTTCCTGCAAGCGCCCGACAAGAACTACATCCTTCTTCGCCTCGATGCCGAGGGCGAAAACCGCTACTCCGTCATCTACCACGAGTACACCCACTTCATGATGAGGAAAGCCATCTGGCTTCCGCTCTGGCTCAACGAAGGCCTCGCCGAGTTCTATGAGAACACTGACATCCGGGACAAAGAGGTGATCCTCGGTCGCCCAAGCTCAGACGACATCAACTTCCTCCGTCAGACTCGCCTCATTCCCCTCAACATTCTCTTCCAGGTCGACCACTCCTCCCCGTACTACCACGACGAGCAGAAAGGCTCCGTCTTCTACGCCGAATCCTGGGCCCTCACCCACTACATCCAGATCACCGACAACGAGAAAAGCACTCACCACCTCACCGACTATGCCCGGTTCCTCGTCAAAGGCGAAGACCCCGTCACCGCCGCCCAACACGCCTTCGGAGACCTGAACCAGCTTCAGAGATCCCTCCAGGACTATGTGCAACAGGGCCGCTTCACCATGTTCAAAATGAACTCCGCGTTCCCCGTCGATCCCGCCACCTTCCAGGCCCGCCCCGTCCCAACCCCTGAAGCCGACGCCGTCCGCGCCGACGTCCTCGTCTACAACGGCCGCACCAAAGAAGCCCAGGCGCTCCTCGAAACCTCTCTCCGCGACGATCCCAACAACGCCCTCGCCCACGAAACCATGGGCTTCCTCAAGTTCCGCGAGCACGACATCCCCGCCGCTCAAAAGTGGTACAGCGAAGCCGTCCAGCTCGACTCCAAAAGCTTTCTCGCGCACTACTACTTCGCCGCCATGACCATGCAAAGCGGAGACAAAAACCAGGACGCCACCATCGAATCCAGCCTCCGCACAGCGATCAAACTCAATCCCTCCTTTGCTCCCTCCTACGACATCCCTCGCCATGTTCTACGGCCAGCGCAACGAAAAACTCGACGAAGCCCACCTCCTCAACATCCAGGCCGTGCAGCTCGACCCCACCAATCTCCCCTACCGCCTCAACACCGCCAACGTCCTCACCCAGCAGGGACAGTACATTGGCGCAATCAGCGTTCTCAAGGTCGCCGCCGGAATCACAAAATCCAAAGCCGAAGACGAAATGGTGCAGAGCCGCATCAAGCAACTCGAACGCCTCGAAGCCTCCGTCGATCGCGCCCACGCTCGCGGCGAAGACGCAGCGCACCCCCCAACAGCACCATCTGAAACCAACAAGACCATCGTCTTCAAAAAAGTCGACGGCAAGATCATCGGCACCGCCGAAGAAACCCCCAACTACCCCACCGGCGACTCAACCGGACCCCAGCACACCGTCAAAGGCATCCTGCGCAACGTCCGTTGCTCCTACCCCAACGTCATCGCCCTCACCGTCGACCAGGCCGGCAAAGTCACCCCCCTCTACAGCAACAACTACTTCAAGGTCGTCTTCACCACCGCCAACTACGAACCCGACGGCGACATCAAACCCTGCACCGGCATCGAAGACATGAAAGCCTCCGTAAAATACGCCGAAGTCTCCGACAAAAATGTCGCAGGCCAGATCCTCGCCATCGAACTCAGCAAGTAGCGCAACCTCTACTGCCGCGTATCCAGCGGGTGCCCGCTCTTTTCATAGAATTCGTTCTGCAGTTTCAGGCTCACATCGTCGGCTTTGATGGCGACGATGACTTTGCTGACTGAATCGACCCACCAGTTCATCTGATACTCACCCAACTCACGCGTCGCGGCCGAGCCATCACCGGCATAGTGGTCAGGAAAGCGCGCATACCACCAGATCCCCGTGTAAACACCCGCCGGCAGGTTCTCCCGATTCTGGTCCGCACCCGACTCGCTCGCAGCACGATCCTGATGCAGCAGCTCGGGCCGCACAGCCATCATCTTCGAAGTCTCACTTTCGCCCGCATGCATGTCCATCGGTGTCTTCTTCTTCGGCCCACCCGACGGCGGCGTACGCTCATCGAAAAAATACACTACATAATCATGCGGCTTATCCAACTGCGACTGCGCAAAGTACGGCAGCATACTGTCGTTCCCGCCGTGCCCATTCACAATCAAGATCTTCTTGCAGCCATTACGAGCCATCTCATCCGTAGTCGCCTGCAGCAACGTCAACTGCAGATCGCGACTGTAGGCCACCGTACCAGGCTCATGACGCGCTTCGGAGATCTGTCCAAAGTAATACTCCGGAAACACCACCGCATACTGATTCTCCGCCGCATGCAGCGCCGCGTAACGCACATTGATCAGATCCGTGCCAATCGGCATATGTGGCCCATGCTTCTCCATAATGCCGAACGGCAACAGGCACACACCCTGCGCACGCTTGATCGCCTCAATAAAATCCGGACCCGTCAGCTCCTCCCAATGAACCGACAGCTTGGTCTGCGCTGAACTCGTCTGCGCCTGCGCGTGCAGCCCCGCGTTCAAGACCGCACCAGAAAGCAGGAAAACTACTGCAAAGCAACTCTTGATCATTCAATCTCATTTCTGCGCGAACGCTTGCATTACCCAACATGCGAACTTCCAGGCGCCCCGAATCTGGCTAAATGAGGCTGGCTAAATCTAGTTCTCCGTCCTAATCAAATACCTGCTCTCCTGCAGATGTTGATGGAGATTAGCCAGATGGAAGAGGTATTGATTAAAGCCGTTTGCCATCAGCTTCATGATCCTTGCCCTCTTTCCCACCGCCGCCATCAGGTAGCACTCTCTGCCCATGGTCGAATAGAACGCAATGTTGTGCCTGTCCTTGTTTTGGTTTTGAAAGAAGCCGGCATAGAGAAGGATGTGCGCACCAGCAGACTCCATCCACAGAGGGTTCTTCGCGCTGGTAAGCTGCCGCATCATGAGTTCGGCGATCTGCGTCAGATCCGCGAACTGTCGGAACTCCAGATCGCTCGGGGCGTAATCCGGAGAGAGGGCCTCCATCCGATCTACCGATTGCAGGCAAAAATGACCAAGCACGCTTGCCAGATAAACACCCGTAGAGTCACGAATCTGAGACCACTGCTTACTTCCTATCGTTTCGTGGAGATGGGAGGCCCAGAAGTTAAGAGCGCGTTCTTCCGTCACACCATACAGCTCCTCAAAATAGTCATCAGATGGCATATTCGTAACCCCGATCATGGGATTTGATTGCCTATTCTTATCCTGTTACGCCTTTGGCGCGGCAATGTTAAATTTCACGCCGCATCTAACTGAGCACTTCCGTCCTGCATTCATAGACGGCCAGTCTATGGCCAAAGGTGCCCGTCGGGTGACTATCTTTCGTAATGTGCAATCCCGGCCAGGCGACTCACCGGTCCTCCGCACTCGCCAGACTCGCGACATACTCGATGGGAGAGCCAAAACCTTCCACCCTCACCCCCAGGTGTCGCATCGCGTCCATTGCGATCATCCGCCTGTAGGCATTGAACGTAATCACGTCCGCGAACATACCGCCAAAGGTAAAAGTCTCCGGCGGTTCGCACAGCGCATCGACAAACGTGTCGTCCCAGGCACTTCGATTGCGGACATCTGTGAGTACCCCGTGGAACTTTGCATCCGCTCTGTCGAGCCGTCGCCAGCATGGCCGAAGGAGTTCGATCCGCCGGCGGGGCATTGTCCAACAGGGGCATATCGCCGCCCGTAAGCGCCGCAGCCCAGGCTTCCTTCGTCTGCACCATCCGGTCCAGAATCTGGCGCAGGCTCTGATCCGGGCTATCCCACGGAAAGACCTTCACCTGGTTTTGCAAAGGACGGTCAAGCTGTTCATCGTTCAGCGTCTTCGCCAAATCAAGAAGACGCCGAGTATGCCAGGACTCCTGGCCGGAGAAAATATCAAAGAGATCCATGGATTGACCAGCTCCTTTCGATTTGTTACCGGTATCTGCTTACCGGAATAGTGATGAATTCCGTTCGTCGCGTGCAGATGAGTGTACGTCGCCCCCATACGGCGATAGAGGCTCGGTGAAACGCGGAACGCCTTTCGGAACGCCCTCGTGAACGCTTCGAGCGATCCATAATTTGCCTCAAGACCGATGTCTGTCACCGAAAGTCGCGTACGAGACAACTGCCATGCCGCTCTCTCCAACAGCAGCCTCCGGCGCATGGCAACCGGCGTCTCCTCGATCATCGCCCGGAACACCCGATAAAACTGCGTCCGGCTTCGATAAGCGTGGCGGGCGAGACCCTCTGCATCCCGCTCCTGATCGAGCGATTCAAGAACCACTCCGCATAGCCGCTGCGCTTCATCCACACAAGAAAAATACCATCTTGACGTCCACGCCGCGCCTGATCGGGAGTCCCAAAATTTCCATAGGAACGCCGCGGCGGTGTGCACACAGGGGCAATAGCCGGAGCTACCGTCTCGATTGCGGGATGCGGCCCAAGCGTGGGTCGTGGCGCAGGATCAGATCACATGCGTGGAGAGCTGTCATTTCGAAATCACCACTATCACTGGGTATGAGAAGCCAATGACCGATCTTGTTTCCCAGCATCTGAATCGAACGAATCGATGGGAAGTCCCGGCGTAGGCTCGCGTCTGCGGGATCGACACCCTCCGAAAGAACCAGCCACAGACCATTGTCTTGCGGAGATTTTGCGTGGTCTCGCAGCATCAACAAGAGCCGGTTGCCCGCATAGACTGCAAATCCGGAAAACATCCGGCGCACCTCCGGATTCAGAGGAGCAAGTGCTTCCAGAACAAAAGGGTGCGGGGGTTTCGTTTTCGACTTGGGAGGCCGCTTCATCTCGATTAAAGGACGCTTCGAACCAGTCATGCGTGGCATTCTTTCACGCCTCGCGCCGCTAGTCACGGTATGCCGACTTGTCGTTACTCATCTAAACTTGTAGATAATGCTCTCCAAGCTCTACGCAAAGTGGATGTACGCCTGGGAAACCACGCTCACCAACCGCGACAAGAACCGCATCGTCCGTCCCCTCGAGTGGGGCTTCGACTGGCTTAAGGACTTCAGCCCCATCGCCCTCGAAGCCAACCCCCACCTCACCGACTACGACCGCATGATCGCCGTCAACGCCGACATCGTCGCCCGCGCCGACGAGTTCTACGGCTACACCACCCCCACCGACTTCCGCCTCGAAGCCCGCCACCCCCAGCTCTTTCCCACCAACGTCCGCCCCGAAACCCTCGCCGAAGACGCCGAGATCCGCCGCCAGGCCGAAACCGGCGAGCTCGAAGAAGCCGAGTTCCTCCGCTTCACCTCGCCCGTCCGCTCCCTCTACCCCGAAAACGACACCGTCAACGCCCGCTGGTACCCCGCCCACCCCGAAACTCAAAACGGCAAACCCAGACAGGCCATGATCGTCATGCCCCAGTGGAACGCCGACGCCTTCTCCCACAACGCCCTCTGCACCCTCTTCAACCGCTTCGGCATCTCCTGCCTCCGCCTCTCCAAGCCCTACCACGACATCCGCCGCCCCGCCGAGCTCGAGCGCTCCGACTACGCCGTCAGCGCCAACGTCGGCCGCACCACCGAGGCCTGCCGTCAGGCCGTCGTCGACATCCGCAGCTGCATCGATTGGCTCGAGCAGCAAGGCTATTCGACAGTTCGGCGTCCTCGGCACCAGCCTCGGCAGTTGCTACGCCTTCATCGCCGCCGCCTTCGACCCGCGCCTCCAGGTCTGCGCCTTCAACCACGCCTCCACCTGGTTCGGCGACGTCGCCTGGGCCGGCCAGAGCACACGCCACATCCGCGCCGCCTTCGAAGAGGCCGGCCTCACCCAGGACCAGGTCCGCGAGATCTTCTCCATCGTCAGCCCCATGTCCTACATGGAACGCTTCGCTGCAACGCCCAAGCGCTCGCTCGTCGTCCACGCCACCTACGACCTCACCTTCCCCCTCAAATACTCCCTCGACGTCCTCAAAAACTTCGACGCCCTCAACATCGACTACGTCTCCAAAGTCCTTCCCTGCGGCCACTACACCACCGGCGAAACCCCCTACAAATACCTCGACGGCTGGTACCTCGGCTCCTTCATCTACACCTCCTTCAAACGCCTCGCCCAAACAACCACGAAACTAGCCCACCCAAGAACTGTCATCCTGAGCGCAGTTGCCCCGCCCGAAGGACCAATCGCATTTGCCGAATTTGCTCTTCCACCCAGCTCGTCAACTTCCAGAGCGTCATCGCGAACGAAGCGCCGTGTCGGGACCTGCATTCGTTCGTTGTCGTTGCGCAGTTGCCTGCGGTTGCCGTTGCAGTTGCGCGTTGCCGTTGCTCGTTGTCGTTGCCAGTTTCTTGCCGTCATCCTGAGCGCAGTCGAAGGACCCCGAAGCATCTCCTACTAGTCCTCCAACCGCTCGAAGCCTGTTCACGTCCCCAACCCCTAATCATCCGCATTCTCAATCCCCGTCCGCATAGCAATCAAACAAGGCGCAATCATCAGTGCAATAAAACCCACTCCCATCATCCATTCATGCATCGCAGTCGTCCTCTCTTAAATCGTCAAAACCGTCTCGACTATAACCAGCCAACCTCCGAACTCAGTCCCGAAGAATCCAACCCACCCGGTACTTCGGTGACACCATTCCCAAAAGCGAACTCACCCACACCCACCCAAAAAATAAAGTTCAAAGAGTTGGCGTGTTTTTCGACACCACACAACTCACCATCTCCCCACCACAAAAAACCACACTTCCACCACAAACTCACCATCAATTCACCACCACAAAAACACGTCTTTTCCCAAAACCCCCCTCAAAAAACACCAGCAAAACCACGAAACCCAACCCCAAACTCCCTTCAAAAAAAAATCACCAAAACAGTGACATAAAATAACCCCATGCCCATCGACCTGAACGCCCCGCTCGCCACCTCCGACCCCGAGATCGCCGAGCAGATTCAAAACGAGATAAAGCGCCAGCACGAAGGCCTCGAGATGATCGCCTCCGAAAACTTCGTCAGCCGCGCCGTCCTCGAAGCCGCAGGCACCGTATTCACCAACAAATACGCAGAGGGCTACCCCGGCAAGCGCTACTACGGCGGCTGCGAGTACGCCGACATCGTCGAAGACCTCGCCAGAACCCGCGCCAAACGCCTCTTTAACGCCGATCACGTCAACGTCCAGCCCCACTCCGGCTCACAGGCCAACGCCGCCGCCTACATGACGCTGCTCTCCCCCGGCGACTGCATCCTCGGCCTCGATCTCGCCCACGGCGGCCACCTCACCCACGGCCACAAGCTCAATTTCTCAGGCAAACTCTACCGAATCGTCGGCTACCAGGTCCGCAAAGACACCGAAACCATTGACTACGACGAGCTCGAAGCCACAGCACTCCGCGAAAAACCCAAGGTCATCGTAGGCGGAGGCAGCGCCTATCCGCGCCAATTCGACTTCCCCCGCATGCGCGCCATCGCCGACAAAGTCGGCGCCTATCTCATGATCGACATGGCCCACTTCGCCGGCCTCGTCGCAGGCGGCGTCCATCCCTCACCCGTTCCTCACGCGCACGTCACCACCACCACCACGCACAAAACCCTGCGTGGTCCGCGCGCCGGACTCATCCTCTGCCAGCAGGAGTTCGCCGCCGGCATCGATCGCAGCGTCTTCCCCGGCCAGCAGGGCGGCCCACTCATGCACATCATCGCCGCCAAGGCCGTAGCCTTCAAAGAGGCGCTGCAGCCGGAGTTTGCAACCTACGCCCAACAGGTCGTCACCAACGCCAAAGTCCTCGCAGAAGCCATGGCAGCTGAGGGCTATCGCATCATCTCCGGCGGAACCGACACGCACGTAATGCTGATCGACGTCTTCCAGAAGGGAATGCTCGGCTCTGAAGCAGAGCACGCGCTCGGCGAAGCAGGGATCACCGTCAACAAAAACGCCATTCCCTACGACACGAACCCGCCCATGAAGCCCAGCGGCATCCGCATCGGAACTCCCGCGCTGACGACGCGCGGAATGAAAGAACCGGAGATGCGCATCATCGCTGGATGGATCGCACAGGCACTCGAACACAGAACGGACGCCGCGAAGCTGCAACAGATTCGCGGTCAGGTTCTTGAGATGGCTGAAAAATTCCCACTCTACACCTGGCTGCGTCACGAATAAACTCCGGCAGTCTTCTCGTTTCGCAGATCGACGTGTACCTTGTGGTCATGCGTAAAACTGGAAGAACAACTCGCGTTGTTACGTCGGTAGCGCCCCACCTCATCTCAGGCCTGCTTCTTTTTTCACTGATCCCAAGCACGGCACGTTCTCAAACAACCTCTAACGACACATCAAAGATTCCCGCACGCGAACGAACCGGCTTCGAAGCCATTCGGGAGTCCGACCTCCGCGCCGATCTCGCCTTCATCGCATCCGACGGCCTCGGCGGACGAATGAGCCTGCGGCCGGGAGACGACGCAGCGGCGGCCTGGGTTGCAAGCGAATTCGCCAAAGCCGGACTAACACCAGCGGCGACCGACGCCGCCGGTAAACCCAGCTACTTCCAGGCCATTGAGCTTGCGGAGTATCGCGCTGACCGCGCTTCCGCTGCCCTCACCCTCGATCGCGCCGGCAAGCAGACAATCTGGAAGGCGCCAAAGGCCTTCGGCTCCTACCGCGATAACGTCGACATCACCGCGCCAGTCATCTTCGCGGGCTTCGGCATCACGTCACCCGAGCTTGGCTACGACGACTACAAGGGCATCGATGCCAAGGGCAAGATCGTTCTCGTCTTCGACCACGAACCGCAAGAGAACGATCCCAAGTCCATCTTCAACGGCACCGGCAACACAAGATATGCGACGACGCGCGTAAAACTCCTCAACGCCCAGGCCCACGGCGCTGTTGCGCTCATCGTCGTCGCCGAACCGAACCGCAAGCATCTGACCAACGCAGAGCGGGCCGCAAAGATCGGCGGCAGCGCAACGCGAACGGATCCATTGCCCCTGCAGGCATTGGAGAACGACGAACTCCATATCCCATCGGTTGTCATTCAGGACGACGTCGCAGCCGAGCTACTCGCCACCGCAGGCAAAACGCCGAGCGAGCTCCAGACCGGAATAGACAAAGATCTAACCACTCAGTCGCGCGCCCTTCCCGACACAACGTTGACCATCCACCTCAGAAACCAGTCGCGAACAACGGGCACAACCTACAACGTCGCAGGCCTTCTCCCCGGCAGCGACCCAAAACTCGCAGCCGAAACCATCATCATCTCCGGACACCACGACCACGATGGACAAAGCGGCAAAGACATCTGGCACGGTGCAGACGACAACGGCTCCGGAACAGTCGGTGTCGTCGAATTGGCGCATGCATTCGCTGCCAATCGCGGCAAAGCCGAAGCGTTCGATCCTCTTTGTCGTATTTGCCAGCGAGGAGCGTGGCCTGCTCGGCTCGTACTACATGGCCGCTCATCCACTGCGTCCATTGGCAACGACTCGAGCCATGATCAACTTCGACATGATCGGGCGCAACGAAGCGGCCAGTCCCCAGACCGATGGCTTGATCGAGATTCCCGCCGACACCACAAACCGCTTGAATCTGATCGGAGCCTTATACAGCCCGGATTACGACAAAGTTGTGAAAGAGGAGAACAAGAGTGTAGGGTTAGTCCTCGACGATCGTTTCGACCATGAGTCGGCGTTGAATGTATTCTTTCGCAGCGATCAATTTCCGTTTGTACTGCACGACGTGCCGGCTTTCTGGTGGTTCACCGGGTTTCATCCTGACTATCACCATACGACCGACACAGCGGATAAAATCAACTACCCGAAGATGGCGAAGATCCTGGAGTTGGCTTATCTGACGACGTGGCGATTCGGCGATGCGGCAACCGGACCAAGGTTTGTTGCCAATCCCGGCGCTCCGGCGAACTGAAAGGGAATCTTGCATGGCGATGGCGATGTTGACGTGGCTGATTGCTGTACCCTTGCTCGGCGTCGTGACAGGGATGCGTTCGATGACTGCCATGGCCGTTCTTTGCTGGTTTGCCTATAGGGGTGACCTCTCGCTGGATGGCACCTGGGCCTTTTGGGCCGCAAAGCTGGTTACCGCCATCGTATTCACCGTCTTGGCGCTGGGAGAGCTCGTTGCGGACAAACTGCCGAAGGCGGCTAATCGGACCGCGCCCGGCCCATTGATTGTTAGGGTAATCTTTGGTGGCCTCGTCGGAGCGATCGTTGCCGCCGGCCTGAACGGGTCAGAGTTCGAAGGCGTCATTCTTGGTATGATAGGCGCTTTGATTGGCTGCCTTTGGCGGATTCTTGATTCGCCGCGAGATTGTGTTGCGGCTGGGTTGCAAGGATTTCCCGGTGGCTTTGGCCGAAGACGTCAGTGCCATCGTTTTCGCGGTACTTGCGATGGGGGTTGTTACTGGATAGCGACCCCCGTTCTCGTGGATCACGATGGACGGCGATTTGCTTTTTGCGCGCTACGCCAACGCTGGGCGTTCCGACGCAGGGGCTACTAGTGAATGGCGCTTTTACTACATCGCCAACTCAGGCTGGGGCACTTTGGATTCTCACATTTGCGACGACTTCTGGCGTGTCTTCCGTTCCTCTTCCGAGAAGAGTCGCGGTCCCGCTTCGATCAGCCGGGGCATCATATTGAAGACAGCAATCCGGTTCCACGGCCTGCCGTCTCTCATTCGAAAGCCCTTTTCATTTAGGTCGCTGACAATGTGGGAGTAAGAGAAGTCTTGCCCCAGCAAGTCCATCATCAGCATCATAATTTGATTTTCCGTAGGCTCTACCTCCAGCCGCTGGCAATCGTCCGAGATACGAAGACCATAGGGAATATCCTCGCTGAACGCTCCTTCGGTCGGAGACTCCGAATCAGGCAGTTCACGCCTCCACTCGATCGATACCAACTGCCAGCCTGCTGTTGTACGCTGCCGGATGATCTCGGGACTAAACGGCCCTGAGATCACATCGCGAATCCGCTCAAAATGCGCCATCCTAAGCCTCCCGTACTTTGTACCTTGGCTTGGGTACTCGCAATTTACCAGCCAAGGATTTGGTCCAGCGCAGAATCCTTATCTAGATCACCAGCAAAGGAATAGCCGCCCAGAAATCCCTGATGCCCCTTCACTGGCTGTCCACTTTCGCGAAACTCCGTTCGATTCCGGACGCCCCCAGCGCATTGGATATGGTCTTAACCGTCTTGACTGGAGTAGGATTTGCGATACCGTTACGTGCGACGGAGATTATTGTGCGTCCAGTTGACCGTCTCAACTGGCTGGACAGAGTAACCCGATCCGCTCGCAAGTGAGGTTCTGCGCTGCTCCTTACAGCGCTTGTGGAGCTAGGCTATGTCAAAGGGCTTCCTACGAGTTTTGCTGACGATCCTGATGTACGCGGGAGTCGCAGTCTTCCTCTTTCCCTATGTCACCGGCCGCCTCACGGCTGGAATCCCCTTCATGATCGTCGGCGCCAGTTGTACCGTGGTCTTCGGTTTACTGCGCTGTTATCTCACAGAGGGCGATTGCGGGCCCATCCCTCAGCATCACCGGGATTGGTAAGCGGTGTTGGCCTAGCGTCGCCAAAGCATCCAGTGCATATCTAAGTCATCGTTAGGCATGAGCACGCGTTCCTGTTTATTTTGTCCGGTGGGGCAAAGCGGCGGCGCATTTGGCATCACACTATCAGGTCTTTAGAAAGAGGAAGATGCCCTATGCTCACGCCTGCCTTAATTAGCGTCATTGTCACCCTGATCGTGATTGGGCTGCTGTTATATCTCATCGGTCTGATTCCGATGGATGGAACAATCAAACAGATCATTCGCGTAGTTGTCATCATCGCGGTTGTCATCTGGCTGTTGCAAACCTTTGGGCTTCTTGGATCGCTTGGTCTGCACCACACAGTGAGGTAACGCGCTCCACAAACGTCTCAGACCGGTTGTTGGGATGAAGCCGAACGCAGCCAGCCTTCCATAACATCATGCCCTACAACTCCCGCCTGCTGTTTCACCAGCTTTCCAGAGGAGAAGACGGCGAAGTTCGGAATCCCCCGAACGGCATATCTAGCCGCAAGTTGCTGGTTGATATCCGTGTCAACCTTCAGAACGATTGCTTGACCCGCCATCTCTTTCGCAGTGCGCGCGACCTCCGGTGCTGCTGCCCGGCAGGGACCGCACCAGTCCGCCCAGAAGTCCACAAGCACAGGAACGCGCGAACTCTGGATGATTTCGTCGAACAGCGCGGTATCCACCTGCAGGGGCTCGTCCAGCGGGAGGCAGCGGCGTCTTGCACGCGCCGCATCGACCCGTGTCCGTTAGGTGGTTTGCACCGACACGGTTTTTCTGACCACAATTCTTGCAGGCTCTTATCACAGGCATTTGCGTCGCTCCTATTCATTGGATACATCCGGCAAGCTATGGTTGTGCTTTGGCGATCGATCTCGCCACTCAATTCGTCGAAAGCCACCAGCCGGGCCCGGAGCACCAGCAACTCTCGTCCACCTCATCATTTCGATGCAGCGACTTGACCTTCGTCCAGTTGCTATTCCGAAATGCTTCGCTAAGTCTCCGTGCCGTTGCTTCATGCCTCGCCCCGGCGCAGGGAACAAACTGTGCCTGCAAGAGAAACCGAGCCGCGAAAGCACCGTCTTCGAGCTTCGTAACCAGCAGCATAGCTCCCACGCCGGTATCCGGCGTCATCGGAAAGAGCAGCCGTCCCATCGGGCGTAGAGCATCAAGCCAAACCGCCATCGGCTCAGTAGCGCCCGCATTCACGTAGAGAACATCACAAGCCGGAAGCGGTCCTTCTGCCCCGGACCGGTGATGCACCCGAACATTGGGAAACGCTGCGAGGTTGTCGCTGGCACGCTGGGCGAGCGCGGGTTCAATCTCGTAAGCATCGACTCGACCTGTCTCCCCAACCAGTTTTGCCAATAGAGTTGTGTAATAGCCAGTTCCCGCACCGACATGGACCACATGTTCGCCCTTCTTTGGGGCCAATGCTGCAAGGCACAACGCATGCAGCGTCGGCTGACCGTTATTGAGAGGACCCTCGCTGCTTAGGGGGACGACGACATCCTGGTACAGAAATGAGGGATCATCCGATGGTGCTTCGACGTACCCTGTGCGAGTAAATATTCTCCACGGCGGCGCCCCTACGAACTGCTCCCGGGGAGTGGAAGCAAACGCAGCGGCTATCTCGCTGCCCGGAGGAATCCCAGCCTGAGCTGCTACCAGGTTGGCAAAGAACAGTCGGTGTGCCTCGATGCGTTCCACGGTTTTCCCGGTCCGAAGAAATGGTGAAGCTGAATGAGCGGTCTAAGCGCGGCGGCGATAACGGATCGCAAACTCGTAGGTTGGGTTAGGAGGAAAAAGCCCAGCGACGAGGCGTAGCCGCTCCGCAAGCGCCTGCGGCGCAAGAAGAGGGTACTCCCTTTCGCGCAACTCCGAGTAGTCGAAATCGACCGAAAGCGAAAGCTGATAAATTGCAACAGCATCGGAGAAAGCGGACTCAAGAAAGCTCGATTTCGCCTTCTCGTCCACTCTCGGTTTGCCGTCAATCTTCTCCGTCTTGCCATCATTCGACAGCGCAAGGTTGCGGCTCTCCCACGCATCCTGGCTGGTTTCGCCGCGTACGTCAGCCAGGGCCTGGCCCCAAACGAGTTTGTCAAAGCCCTCCGGGACGCCGATGACATCGACAAACGCGTGGCCGACGTTGATAAAGAACTCGAAGGCCAGGGCAAACCGATCGCCCAGCAGACGGGTCGAGATGAAAACACCTTCAGTGTCGTCGTGCGAGACATTGCGGTGGCAGATTGCCTGGTCTCCCAGCTCCGGCGTGTAAGTCGTCGCGACAAGTGTCGCTTCCCCGCCACGGCGATCGCTGAGGGCAAGCGGAACGAAATAGTAAGTCTTGCGACTAAGCGCGCCCGCAATCGCAATAGGAACTGCCTGAACCATCCGTTCGAGGTCCCTGTCGCCAAGGTTGATATCGCCGAATGCGGCGTAGCGAATGCCGTTCGCTGCATGAAGCACCGACGCTTCGTGAATGACCTGTGTCGCCTGGACCAACTCGCTTTGAACACCTTCTGCCATAAAGCAGTATTCTACTTGTATGGCGCACGTATCGCAGCATGGAAGGTCCACCTCTCCCCGCACTTTCAGCTCTGGCTATTTGTTTGGCGTACCGTTGGGCGATCTGGGATGGTTTTCCAGCCTGTTGATAAGCTTCGCGCTGGGGTTTGCTGCGTTCTTCGCGGTAACCTTCTTCGCTATCTTCGCCGTTCTCATCTACAACACGGCGACCCACCATGCGATCGACTTTGCGCTGACCTACAAACGGATAGGCCTCCCCGTTGGCCTCCTGGTTTTGTTGGCGGCGCTTGCCTATCTCGGAACGCTATGGGTGCGGCGGCAGCTCCGCAAGTCCTGATCCCGGCGTTTGGCGGCGAGCGAAACAATAGCTAAAGCAGTACCGTCTCTAGATCACTCTGCTATTCTTCGTTCCTAGCATAAATTCTGGAGGACCACCTCGTATGTCATTCGTTCGTGCTTTTGTGCGTTGGGGCTGTAGTGCGGCCGCAATCGCAAGCCTCGCCGTTCCCGCCTTTTCCGCTGACAAGAAACCCAAAGAAGCTACGTCACCCGAGACCGCTCCTTCCTACTATGGGCCGCAGCCTGCTACCGAGAACATCGATCTAACGATGTACTCACGGATTCGCGAAGAGGGTTTCCGGCACTCGCATGTCATGGAGTTTGGCGGAGCGCTGGCGGATGGGATCGGGCCCCGGTTGACGGGTTCGCCGAACATGAAGAAAGCGAACGAGTGGACGTGCGATACCTTGACGAAGATAGGTCTTGAGAACGCCCACCTTGAGGATTGGGGCGAGTTTGGCATGGGCTGGCAGCAGATCAACACTTGGGCGCGCATGGTCTCTCCCGACCCCGAACCTCTGTGGATGCAGGCGGCGCCATGGTCGCCGTCGACCAACGGACCCGTCTCGGGAGAGGCCATCTACATGGACCTCCAGGATGTGAAGGATCTCGACAAATACAAAGGCAAGCTTAGCGGCAAGATCGTCCTGCTTGGCGCCATGCGGCCTACGCCGGATGTCACCGAGCCCCTCTTCCACCGCTACACTACCGCCGAACTGACTGAGATGGAGACCTACCCAAGCGGCGACGGACGCCGTGGTCAACCGAATATCCAGCAGCTACTGGCTGATCGTGCACGCCTCACCGCACTCCGCACAGCAGCAGTCAAGATGATGACCGAGGAGCATGTCGCCGCAGTCATAACTCCGAGCCGCGATGGAGGCAACGGCGGCGGAACCGGAATCATCTTCGACGACAACGGCGCGAACATCGTCCGCAACGCGCAGGTGAAAGAAAACGCAGTCACGATTCCCAACGCGGTGATGATGATCGAGCACTACAACCGCATCGGACGGCTTCTTCAAAACCATGTGCCAGTCACGCTCGAAGTGAACATCGAGACCAAATTCACCGGCGATCACGAGCACGGCTTTGACACCGTCGCGGAGATTCCCGGGACTGATCCAAAGTTGAAAGACCAGGTCGTCATGGTTGGCGGACACTTGGATAGCTGGATCTCCGGCACTGGCGCGACCGACAACGGAGCAGGCTCCATCATGGCGATGGAAGCCGTGCGCATTCTGAAGGCCCTCAACATCAAGCCGAAGCGCACAATCCGCATCGCACTGTGGTCCGGCGAGGAGCAGGGACTCTTCGGTTCGCAAGGCTACGTCGCAAACCACTTCGGCAAGTTCGCCGAACCGGAGCACCCGGATCCCGCCACAGTCCCCGGCTTTCAACGTCAACGCGGCAAGCTCACCACAACCAAGGAATGGGAAACCCTCGACGCCTACTACAACCTCGACAACGGCACCGGAAAGGTACGCGGAGTCTACACACAGGAGAACTTCGCCGTCGGTCCAATCTTCAAGCAGTGGATCGCACCGTTAGCCGATCTTGGCGTGACCACAATCTCCTACCGAAACACCGGTGGAACCGATCACCTATCCTTCGACGCCGTTGGCCTTCCGGGCTTCCAGTACATTCAGGATCCGATGGACTATGAGACGCGAACCCACCACTCCGACATGGACACCTTCGATCGTCTGCACGCGCTCGATCTCGAGCAGGGCGCCATCCTCGAAGCGATCTTCCTCTACAACACGAGCGAGCGTGATGCGATGATGCCGCGCAAGCCCTTCCCGCATCCCGAACTGGAGAGGCAGCAATCCGCGCCCATCCCAGATATCTATCCCAACTCAACCGGCGCTCCCGATGAACCGAGCGCCCGTCGTCGTCCGCAATAATTCAAGGGAGACGATTTTCCTTGCAGCAAAAAGCCCCGGGGACTCCGGGGCTTTTCTGTCTCTGCTCTCGCAACAATCAGACAGCTTTGCGTCGAAAGCAGTTCGGACTATGGTCATTCACGATCCCGCACGCCTGCATCCACGCGTAGACGATCACCGGGCCGACAAACTTGAAGCCGCGTTTTTTCAACGCCAAAGAGATCTCTTCGGAGAGGGGGGTCTTCGCAGGAATGGGTCCATGGTTTTGAATCGGCTTGCCGCCCGCCATCTGCCAGATCCACTCCGAGAAATCTTCACCTGCATCCGCCATCGCGACATAAATGCGAGCGCCGTTGATCGTCGCTTCGATCTTCGCGCGCGAGCGAATGATCCCCTCATTCTGCAGCAGCCGCGCGATGTCATCCTCACCCATGCGCGCTACCTTCTTCGGATCGAAGTTGCGAAAGGCCTTGCGAAAGGCTTCGCGCTTGCGCAGGATCGTCATCCACGACAGGCCAGCCTGAAAGCCATCGAGCATAAGCGACTCCCACAGCGCACGGCTGTCGCGCTCCGGAACACCCCACTCCTCGTCGTGATACGCCCGCATCAACGGATCGTTATCCGCCCACGAACACCGATGGATCGCGGTTGTCTTTTTCGTCATCGTACTTCTCGATCCGGAAACTCGCTCGGCGCTAATCTTTCCAGAGCAAACATTGAAAGAGCAACATTCAAACGCAACATGAAAGCCTCGTCACACAACAGTACACCGCCGTCTTCCTTTCTAAAGCCACGCGCTCAGTAGACGGCCCGCGCTGCCCAGCACCTTCAGGTTGTCGGCACGGTTAGCAAAGTACCGGAGATTAATCTCGCTCGAGCCAAAGTCTTCCAGAGAGTGGAATCCGCTGAGTTCGGTGGCGATCTCCGGTGGGGTGAAGAAAAGCTGGAACGGCTCCCCGGCAAGCTGAACACGCGCAGCAAGGGAGTCATGGGCAAGCTTCTCGAGAAACGGCAACGCCGATCTCGGTTGGCTGTAGTCAAGGACGATGCCACTACCGGCCGGCTGGGACGCGACGTAGGCGATCGTTGCGCGAAATGCCTCGAGCGTGAGATACGGGACGACACCCAGCCAAGCGAAAAACGTTGGCACGTTCGGATCAAAACCGACCGACAGGAGTTGCTCGGGAAGCGACTCACGCTCGAAGTCGACTGGCGCATAAGTCAGATTTTCCGGGACTGGCAGGCTGCTCGTTTCGACAAGCTCTCGCTTCCACTGTTGCGTGGCGGGGTGATCAACCTCAAAAACACGCAGGCGCGAGTGCGGATTGCGATGCGCGAAGGTATCGAGCCCCGCTCCCAGAAGAACGTACTGCGTAACGCCCCGTGTAACCGCCTGTGCGAGCATGTCTTCAGCATAACGGCTGCGAGCGACCAGAAAGGCGCGAAGCCCCACCGAGAACGGCCGGTCAGTGCGTGTGGGCGTGCGTTGCAACTCCTCTGAGTACGTTTCGCCGAGAATCGGAACAGCGACGGGATCGTCTAGAACAAGAGGCCTCGCATCGTAGAGTTGATGCGCGGCACGACGCAGAGCGACGCGAAGAGCGGTTTGGGAGGGTCGAGCTTCTTCCATGCCTGTCCCAGTCTAGTGAACGGCGATGAGGATACTTGGGGTAAGACACGCGCGCGCGGCTGATGTCCCCGCTGTGGGCTGCGTCGAGTCCATCGGCAACGCGGTTTCGTTACAGTACGGGTGCCTCTTGCGTTTGGGCTGTCGTCTCGGTCATCCAGCTCAACGCCTGCACGAGATATCTCTTCATCTCTTTGCGCGGCACAATCGCGTCGAGAAAACCATGCTCCAACAAGAACTCAGATCGCTGGAAGCCCTCGGGTAGTTTCTGACGGATCGTCTGCTCGATGACGCGCGGACCAGCGAAGCCGATTAATGCATTCGGTTCGGCGATATTCAGATCTCCAAGCATCGCAAAGCTCGCGGTGACTCCCCCGGTCGTCGGGTCCGTCATCACGGAGATATAAGGAATCTTCGCGTCATCCATTCGCGCCAAGCCCGCGGAGATCTTAGCGAGCTGCATCAACGAAGCAATTCCCTCCATCATGCGCGCCCCGCCCGAGGCAGCCACGATAATCAGCGGATGCCGCGTCTCCAGCGAGCGGTCGACAGCCCTTGCAATGGTCTCTCCTACCACCGCTCCCATACTGCCGCCGATAAAGTTGTACTCCATCACGCTCAGCACAACATTGTGCGGGCCCAACTGACCGATCGCGTTGATGATTGCGTCATTCAGGCCAGTCTTCCTCTGGGCCTCTGCAAGCCGCTTCTTGTATGGCTTCAGGTCGGTAAACTGCAGCGGGTCCGTCGAGCGAAGCCCAAGATCGACCAGCTCATAGCCAGGCTCGAGCAGGTTCTCGATGCGCGTGCGCGCGTCAATGCGAAAGTGATGGCCGCAGTGTGGGCAGACCTGTTGATTTGCCTCGAGTTCCGCCTTGAACAGGATTTTGCCGCAGTCGGGGCAGCGAATCCACAATCCCTCGGTGCGGACGGTCTTCTGCGAATCGTTGACGATCTCGTGGTCTTCGCGCTTGAACCAGCTCATAACTGCTTGCCTTCCCAAGGTACCTCGACTATTGTATCGGTGATGGGCAATATAGCGTCGCCGCTGGATACTATGGATAAGTCTCCTATTTCTAGAGAGATGCTGTTAGGCCAACGAATTTGGGTCCTGAATGTAAGGGGTTTGCAGACAATGGTCTGGCTAGTTCCGCAATCGCGGAGTCTCCCCGTTTGCACCGTTTCGTAGCTTGATCTGCCTAAAACCAAATACATATTCGCTAACCGTCGAATCGTTTTTCCTTGAAAACATAAGGGTTAGCGAGAGCGGCGACATCACAGCGACAGGCGTGAGGATGGCAATGAGAAGCCAACGACGGGCCATTACCGGCATCCAACATGACATGACGTCTGCTCGCGCGAACAGCGTAAAGAAGCCCGACCGCTTCGATACGTCCGTCAGAAAATTTCGATCGATCTGTGTCATGCATGGCATCCAGATCGGATCGGATACTGAGCTTCCCACCTTCCTTCGCAAACTGCTCGATGACAGACACCTTGCCATGGACTTCTGGGCGTTCGTCGGCAAAGTAAGTAATCGAGAGGGTGGTGAACTCTCCGATGACCAACTGCTCGGCGTCATCGTTGAAGGTATTACCAAGGCTGAAATCGCAGAGGTGGAAGCCAGCCAGCAGCCGACCATCGACGATCTCCGCGCCATGCTAGCCGGCGTGGATATTCAGGGACCTGCGCAAAGCGCGGTGGAAATGGCTCCTTTTCCTCAGAAGATACCTGCTTCCGATCGAGGAGAGGATCTGCCATGGACCCGTTCCGCCAGATCCGAGGCCGGATCGCCACTATCGTCGCCCGATGTGAAACCGCGCTTTTCGGCTGAGACGGTTGACCGTGACGCCGACTCTACATCACGCCTGCCCAATAAGCCGCCTCAAGTGGACGAGACGCTTTTGCGGCTCGAACTCACCCGGCTACTGCAACAGTATTTCGACCACGTCGACAAGAAGAAGAATGACCCGCCGGCTTCGGATTCTGGCTCGCTTGCCTCAATGAACAACGTGGCGCCGGCGGTCACGCGTCGATCGTTACAGGAGCCTGCCACAGAAGCTGAGATGGAAGAGGTACGGTTCAGGCGCTTAGGCAGGTCGCGGCTTGTCCTGGAGCCTATCGCGGCACCGCCTACTGAAGAAACACCGGTGGCGAAGGACGACGACCTTCCGATCCGCGTCCCGCTGGAGCACTATTCTCCTCCGACGCGATTTGGGAGAGCTCCCATTATGCTGATGCTGGTGTTGTTTGGCGCAGGCTTCGCAGTATATCGAGACCCTTCGCTCTTTCGCCATGGGTTCGACATCGTGGCCCGGCAGTTCCGAGCCGAGAACGCGCTGGTCCCTGTCAACACCCCCAAAGAGCCGCCCGTAAACACAGGTCCGCAAGCCAGCACCCCGGTGCCAGCGAACACAGCACAAAGTCTGCCTGCCACATTGTTGCCGTCATTTCGACGTCGCTCGACTTCGCCGCCTGCGGAGACATCGAACCGGCCTGCCGCTACCGCCGCGACCGCTGATCTTCAGATCCCGCGAAATCCCTTTGGCTCCAGCAACAGCCGCATGCCTGATCGCGTGCAGACACAAAACGAACCGGCGGCACCGGAAAACCCTGAATCGAACATCGAGTCCGCGGGGGCAGTCAATGTGAGCCCCTCTGTAATGGATCGGAATCTCATCGTCTCACGCGTTCCTGCCTATCCAGAGTTTGCCAGAATGAGCAGGATCGAAGGAGACGTGGTAATGCGGGCGCTCATCTCGAAAGAAGGTACGGTCGAGCGCGTGCATGTGATGCAGGGTGATTCGCGCCTTCGCACTGCGGCTGAGGAAGCGGTCTATAAATGGCGGTATAGGCCATATGTGCTAAACGGCCAACCCGTCGAAGTCGCGACTACCGTCACAGTGAACTTCAACCTGAATCGTTGAAGCGAAAATTTCTTACCTCAACTCAAGCCATCACAGAGAATCGATGCCCTGTCGCTTGAATCGAAGCGCTAAGCCAACGTGATATTCAGCGTAGTGACGCTCGCAGCAGGGAAGCTGTGGAGCAGGCGCCCAGCAGTCGGTTGACCCACCGTTGCAGGCCGCGGACGCACGGCATTCGGATGATCGAAGTCGTTGTGAGCATGAATGTCAGCCTCGCTAAGTACGGTGCCCTTAGCGCTGGCGATCGCGGCTCCCTGGACCACAACCTCAGTCACTAAGGGCTGATCGAGGTGCGGATTCACCACGGTAAGTGTCATCTGCTTTCCATTCCCTGATGTCGCCACAGATGCCGAACCGCTCAGTCCCGCCAGTGTCTTTACGGCGTCGAGTGATCCGCGATAGCTGTTGCCGCCAACTGGAATCGGTGCGTTGGCTAGAGGGTTGCGAATCGAGGGCGCGGTAAACTCGGCCCTCACAGCCTGCGCTCCGCTGTGCGGCAGATACATCTGAAACACGTGGAAGGTCGGAGTTACGGTGAACTTGTCTCCCTGCGCCAGCATCAGCGAGTGAATGCAGTTAATCGACTGAGCGACCGCAGCCACAGCAACTTTGTCTGCGTGGCGCTGGAAGATGTCAAATGTAATGCCCGTCAGCAGCGCATCGCGCATCGTGGACTGCTGGGAAAGGTTGTACTCCGGCGCGAGTTCCGTGCCCTTGCCGTACCACGCCCCCCACTCGTCGACTACGAGCATAACCTTAGGCTGGCCCTCGATCGTCCCCATGGCGGCCCAGTGGTCGGTGACCACGCGTTCCATGATGCTGCCTCGAGTCAGCAGGTCATAGTAGTCGTCGGAGTTGAAGTTCAACGCGTCACCCGCAGCAAACTTCGATGGACTCCCCGAGGTGTAGTAATGCACTGAAAGTCCCCACAGATGTCGGCGCTCAGGATTCGAGTAGAGCGCCTTGAACAGACGCGACGTCCAGTCGACGTCATCGCCGTTCGGACCGACAGCCACGAACCGCAGCGGCTTCTTGCCGTAGTTTGGTGTCCACGCCGTGTAGCGTCGGAACTCGGCAGCGTACTCTTCAGGGGTCAGATTGCCGCCGCAACCCCAACTCTCATTGCCAACACCCCACAGATCGACATCAAATGGGGCGGAGTCACCATTCGCCGCACGTTGCGCTGCGAGCGCATTGGGTTGAGCCTTCGCGGCGGAGTTTGACGGCACATCGCCCGCAGGAGCATTGCAGTACTCGATCTCCTGATAAAAATCTCGCGCCGGAAGCGAGCGAAGATCGGCGGCAAGATACGGCTTGCATCCAATTTCACGGCAGGTGTGCATAAACTCATGCAGTCCATAGCTGTTCGGGTCCTGCTGATTCCAGAAGCCCGCGCGTGCGGGACGCTTCGACGACGGACCGATGCCGTCCCGCCAGTCATAGCTGTCCGCGAAGCATCCTCCAGGCCAGCGCAGCACGGGAGCCTGGACGGCACGCATCGTGTCGATAAAGGCCTTGCGAACGCCATTCACATTCGGAATCTTCGAGCCCTCCCCAACCCAGACACCGTCGTAGATCACCCCGCCAAGCTGCTCAATAAAGTGCGAGTAGATCTCGGGAGAGATGGTACCGATAGGTTCACTGGGAAGAATCTCGATGCGCGCGTCAGTTTGTGCGTCCTGGGCTATGAGATTTGAGCCACGAAGTGCAACGGCGGAGGCGGCCAGAGTCGAGGCTTTCAAAAAACCTCGTCGTGTAGTGATCGGATGAAATGACATCGGGTAAACGTTCTCCGGTAACGACTGAAACAATATAGACTCGCGCCAACCTGTGCAAGCGTTTTGCAGCACGACATCTCAGATCCCATGCTCAGGTGCCGCAGCTAACCATGTATCGCATGTATCGTGTGACAGATGCCATCGCGGAGGCCCGATTGCCGTACATCCATATAGACAGAATCTTTCACGAACTCAGATCGGAACTCCTCTCCGCGATGCACTCGGCTCTCGAGGCGCAATCACGCAAAGGACAGGTAGATGTCGACAAACTCTATCGCGCGTTCACACGCGCGGCTGCGGGCAAGTGCGCAAACCCGCAGCGGGTATCGGATAAGTGCATAGCAGATCCTTCTTCAGTCACCCGCGCCTACAAGGCAAAAGAAAGAGTCGGCGAAGAGTAACGATTCACCAGCGATCATGAACCGCAAAAAGCATCTCCAACAAATCTAGTGGCCCGAGTGGTAGGGATGTCCTGCAAGAATCGTCAGTGCCCGATACACCTGCTCTGCAAGCACGACGCGAGCAAGCTGATGCGGCAACGTCAAGCAGCCCAGGGAAAATAACAGGTTGGCGCGTTCGCGTGTAGTCGCCGACCATCCATCGGCGGGACCGATCGCCAGTACCAGGCGTTGCGTTCCCTCATCACGGATGCGGCCAAGCAGCGCAGAGAATTCCTCCGACGTGTACCGCCGGCCGCGGCTATCCAGCAGAATCGCATAACCCGGCATGCGCCCCGGCTGTCGGTCCAACCAATCGATAAATGCGGCTTCGGAGCCGAAGAGTTGCGACTCACACGGAACATATTGCGCCGCGCGCTCTACATAGTCGGCAAGCAAACGATCCGTAGCCTCCGATTTTGAACGGCTACGGCGTCCACCGATAGCGACAAGCGTAATCTTCATCAACTCCCCGACAAGCTCAGTCCCGATATTAGCCCGTATTATCCAATAATTCATAGATTGGACTTCCAAAATGTCATTTGGAACCCAAACTGTTACAGATTTCATTGGGCTTATGCCAATTACTCAGCAATTCTCAGTTTGGCCCTCCACGTGCTTTACAAAAAGTACACATATTCGGTTCTCTTTTTTGCTGCGTGTCGTCATCTTGCATTTCGACTCGATTCTGCATACGAAATGCAACCTGTCTGTGTAACTTTGTCACGCTCAAATTTAGGGGATTTAAAAATATGAAACGTGTTTCGCTAACGGCTGTCCTTTTGGCTCTTCTTTTGATAGCAGGAATTTCCCAAGCACAGATCACTAGTGGCGACCTCGCCGGTACGGTGAAGGATCCAAGTGGCGCTGTCGTCCCTAACGCCACTGTCACGGCAGTCAACGAAGACACGAAGATTATCTACAAGACCACGGCCAATTCAGCTGGCGAAATTCATATTGGCAACCTTCCGGCAGGCAACTACGACCTGACCGTGACCGCCGCCGGTTTCTCGACATACTCCGTCAAGGGCTTCCTGATCGAAAACAGCAAGACTTCAACGGCTCCCCTTACGTTGTCGGTCTCCAGTTCCCAAGTTGTCGAAGTTTCTGCCAACGCGGGCGTCGCGCTTGACACCACCACTACAAACCTCACCACGACCTTTTCCAACGAAGAACTCGCGAACCTTCCGACCGCCACCACGGGCCTTGGCGTGTTGAATACCTCGCTGCTTAGCCCCGGCGTGGCCTCGACCGGAGGCATCGGTATCGGTGTTGGCCCCTCGGTTGGCGGCCAGCGTCCGCGCAATAACAATTTCACCATCGAAGGCATCGACAACAACAACAAGGCGGTCACCGGCCCGCTTGTCTATGTGCCCAACGATTCGGTGGGTAGCTTCACCCTCATCACCAACCAGTTTTCGCCTGAGTTCGGGCACTCCTCTGGCGGTCAGTTCGGCACCACCGTCATCTCCGGAACCAACCACTTTCACGGCGTCGTCTATGAGTACTTCCAGAATCGCAACCTGAACGCAGCAAGCGGAATCGCCGGCGGCAAGGTGCCAAACCCCCGCTACGACAACAACCGTTACGGCGGCCAGCTTGGCGGACCGATCCTGAAGGACAAGCTATTCTTCTTCGCAAACTATGAGCGCAACACCATCGGCCAAAGCGCAAGCTACTACCTCTGCGCCCCGACCGCAGCCGGCCTCACCCAACTCAATGGCTTGGCGACATCGTATGGGTTCAGCGCCAACAATCTCCAGCAGTACACCAAGTACGTGCCCGCAGCGAACGCCTTCGGCGGAGCGCAGGTAACAAGCGCAAACGACAATGCTTGTGGTAACCAGGCATCCGGCCCCCAGTATTTGACCGTCACGAACGGCGCCGCGCTTTCAACCAACATCCCCCTCGGCAACTATCTGGTCAGCGCTCCCAATTTCTCCAACTTCGATGCGCTCACCACGAGCATGGACTGGAACATCAACTCCAAGGACAGCATTCGCGGACGCTACATCTACAACACACAGGGATCAGAAGATACCGCAGCCAATCTTCCTGTCTTCTTCACGACCCAACCTTTCAGATATCAGCTCATCGCCCTTTCGGAGTACCACACCTTCACACCGAATCTGACCAATGAGTTTCGTCTCGGATACAACCGCTACAGCAACACACTGACCGCCGGCAACTTTACCTACCCGGGCCTCGATTCCTTCCCCAACCTCCAGTTCTACGATCAGGGCTCTATCAGCGTTGGTCCGGACGGCAACGCTCCTCAGTTCACCATTCAGAACCTGTATCAGGCAACAGACAATATCAGCTGGCTTAAGGGTAAGCACTCCTTGAAATTCGGCTTCGACGGCCGCAAGTACATCTCGCCGCAGGGCTTCACGCAGCGCGCACGCGGTGACTATCAGTGGGCAGAACTCGATCAGTTCCTTCACGATCTCGCCCCCGATTCCAACGGCTTCGCGCAACGCTCCACCGGAAACCATACCTACTATGGCGACCAGACCGCGCTCTATTTCTATGGCAACGATACCTGGCGTCTCACGCCCACAATCACCATCAATGCCGGTCTTCGTTATGAGTTCACCTCGGTTCCCGTCGGCGAGCGGGCCCAGCAGCTCAACATCGCGGCCTCGGTGCCCGGCCTGGTCAGCTTCCATGCACCCCAACCCACGTACACCAGTTTCGCGCCGCGCTTCGGCATCAACTGGGCGCCGGACTCGCGGACCTCTGTTCGCGCCGGATTCGGCATCGCATACGACGTTCTCTTCGACAACCTCGGAACGCTATCTTTTCCGCCCCAGTACTCCTCCACCAACAACGTGAACGATCCCGGTCAGCCGGCTTATAGCTCACCGAACTTCCTGAAGAACGGCGGCCTGCCCCCAGGCACCGGTTCCGGCACCATCAGCTACCCCAATACCCCGGCCGGTATCGCAGCACAGCGTGCCGCCACGTCGGCTTTGCTCCCGGACCAGGTCCTGCCCTATGCAGAGACCTACACTCTCACAGTGCAGCGGACGATTGGCTCCTCCTACACCCTGGAAGTCGGCTATATCGGCACCCGAGGTATCCATCTCGCAACCCAGGATCAAATCAATGTGCAACCCCGAGTCAATACGGCGAACCAACTCGGAACCTCGGTCGGATCCACAGCGTTGATCCCGACTGCAAGCCCCACGACAAACTTAGCCGCAATCAAGGCTCTGTCAAACATCGTCCCCACATGGCTCGCCGCTGGATTCACCGGAAAAATCACTTCCTACCAGCCTTACTCCCAGTCCAACTACAACGGTTTGGTGACTAACCTCACCCGTCGATTCGAGCGCGGTCTCCAGATGAACCTCTCTTACACTTGGTCGAAGACGATGGACGATGCCACAGCCGAAGTCTTTGCCACGGTCCTCACCCCCCGTCGTCAGCAAAACTCGCAGTGCATCTCCTGCGACTACAGCCGGTCGGCGCTCGACCGCACCAATCGCATCAGCCTCGAGGCTCTCTGGGATCTGCCTTACTACAAATCCTCCGATAACTTCTTTCTCCGAAACGTCGTCGGCAACTGGAAGATCGCTCCTATCTATACCTACGAGTCGCCCGAGTACGCCACCGTCCTCTCTGGCGTCAACTCCAACCTCAATGGCGACTCTGGAGCCGCCATCGACCGCGCCATCGTCAACCCCAACGGCGTAAAGGGAACCGGTAGCGCAGTTACCCCCGTTTACAGCCCGGCACTCGCATCCAACTGCGGTGCTGGCTCGCCCTCAAACGTGCAGTGCAACGGCAACCTCGTAGGCTACACCGCCGTCAACCCCAACGCGTACTACATCCAGGCAGGCAGCGGCACCCTGCCCAACGCATCTCGTAACTCGCTTCCCGTCCGTCCGATCAACAACTTCGACCTTTCGGCCTTCAAGCGCGTTACGGTTCTCGAGCGCTGCTCCCTCGAGTTCGGTGCTCAGTCCTTCAACGTTCTTAACCATGCCCAGTACATTCCGGGAACAGTCGACAACGTAAACGCAACCAGCTACACCTCGAGCTATAACTTCCAGACCGTATCGAATGCCTTCTTCAATCGGCCGGACAAGGAATTCACCAATAACGCCCGCACGATGCAGCTTTCCCTGAAGTTCGCCTTCTAGGAGTGGCTCGGACTAAAAGAGGGACCTGCGGGTCCCTCTTTTAGTTGTGCGTTCGACTGGGATCGCGGATTCTACCCTACCCTCCACTATCCTATTTAGATCCTCTTCAGCACCCGGCAACCCACCCCTAAATTGACCCTCTCGCAGGTTCTGTTTCGTAGATTCGTCACAAAGTTTCTCCAATATTTCATATAAGCCTTCTTCAGGCAGCGTTCAAAAAACCGCGACATTCGCCGAAATCTGTAGAAGTGTCATTTGGCCCTCTACGTGCTCCCCCAAGTCCCAATAGCCTAAAAATTTTAAGGGGACTGTTCATCATGAAACAGATTTCGGTTTGGCGTCGTGTGATTTTAGGTGTTCTCCTTGCGGTATCGTTCAGCTATGCCCACGCTGTCGAAGTCACAGCCCGCATCAAGGGCAGTGTGACCGATCCAACCGGTGCCGTTGTCCCGAAGGCCACTGTGACCGTTACCAACGCAGAGACCGGCGTTGTGACCACCACGACATCCAATGCCAGCGGCGATTACATCTTCCCCGCGCTCCCCATCGGAACCTATAGCATCAACGTCGCCGCCCCCGGCTTCAAGGGATACACAGCCACCGGCATCGTGCTGAACATTGACCAGGAGTACGTCGAAGCAGTCAAGCTAACGCTTGGCAGCTCCTCAGATACGGTCTCCGTCGAAGCTGACAGTGTCCAGGTAAATACCACGGACATGCAGCTCTCGAACGTCGTCGACGCGCACCAGATCGTTGAACTCCCGCTGATCGGCCGCGCCTTCACCAACCTCGAGTCGATTCTTCCCGGCGTCCAGGCCTCAAGCGACCGCTTCGGCTCCTTCTCGGTAAACGGAAGCCAGACCCAGCAGTCAGCCTACGTCATCAACGGCGCAGACTCGAACGACCTTCCGCTCAATACCATTGCCATCCAGCCGAACATCGACGCACTGTCCCAGTTCAACCTCGTTACCGGCCCTCTCAACGCCGAGTATGACCGCAACGGCGGCGCCATCGTCAATACCGCCATCAAACAGGGCACCAACCACTTCCACGGCGACATCTTCGAGTTCTATCGCGATACCTTCCTCAACACCCGCAACTACTTCCAGAAGCAGGTAAACACCACTACGGGACTCGAGCAAGCCACATCGCCTTATCACCAGAACATCTTCGGCGGTACGATCGGCGGACCCGTCCTGAAGGATAGGCTGTTCTTCTTCTTCGCCTACCAGGGAACACGCCAGACCGTGCCTCAGACCGGTGGCAACGTCCAGGTCTTCTCTCCTGCAGAGTTAGCTGGTAATTCTCCTCAATCTTCAACATTAACCGGCTACGATTAGTCCAAGTAACCCGCAGGGTTCGCCCTACGTTCAACAAACCCCATACCTGCAACCGTCAATATCCCCGGCTGCATCTCGGGTTCTGGGCCGAATGCTGACACCTTCCAAAGCTGCCTCACCAGACTCAATGGTCAAGTGCCCGCGTCCGCATTCAACGCGATCTCGACGAATCTGGCTAAAACCTATGTTCCCGGTGCTACCTCGGGTGCGAACGGTTACACCTTCAATCCGTCAACTGCCACCTCGACAAACCAGTACATCGGACGTGTGGACTACAACATCACACCCAAGGATCAGATCTACGCGGTCTATATCCGCCAGAAGTCGGCAGTCACTGACACGCTGCCCTTCACCGGTGCTACCATCCCCGGCTTCGGTGACATGAGCACCACCATCATTGACCAGGGTTCTCTCGGCTACACCCGTCAGATCAACTCCACCATGGTCAACGACCTTGAGGTTCACTACACTCGCTTCAACTTCCAAGCGGTATTCCCGCAGCACGTAGTGTTGCCATCCAGCCTTGGCTTCTCCATCACCCCCCAGGACATCGCCGCAGCCAGCGTGCCCACGATCACCCTCACCGGTGCCGACACGACCCAACCGAACTTCACGATGGGCTTCAGCACCAACGGACCTCAGCCCCGAATCGACCAGGTCTACCAGCTCAACGACAGCATCTCCAAGAGCCTCGGCCATCACAACCTGAAGTTCGGTTATGACGTCCGCCGGTATAACGTCTCGAATCCATTCTCCGCTCAAGAACAGCGGCAACTACAACTTCAATACAACCTCCAATAACTTCACTACCGGCGACGTCGCTCTGGACTTCTTGCTCGGTATCCCGGCCACCTACGCCCAGGGATCCGGCGCACCCATCATCGCGTACGCCTACCTCAACTACTTCTTCGCCCAGGACACCTGGAAGGCGACAAGCGATCTCACCGTCTCCTACGGCCTCGGCTGGCAGATCGATACTCCGCTCCATAACCTTCAGTTCGGCGGCATCGGTGTCACCTGCTTCCTTCCCGGGCGAGCAGTCGAAGGTCTTTACCTCTGCCCCCAAGAACCTCAACTATCCTGGCGATCCCGGCTGTAACAACGCCAGCGGCGCAACCACGAGGTACTCCAACTTCGGACCTCGCATCGGCTTCGCCTGGGCTCCCGATCTCGGCGTGCTCTCCGGAGGTTCCTCAAGGAAGCTCTCACTTCGCGCCGGCTACGGTATCTATTACAACCGAACCGAAGAAGAGACCTCGCTCCAGAACCTCGAAGATCCACCCTTCGGAGTTAGCTCGACCGGTGCGAATGACTACGCCACCCAGGCAAACGGCATCACTAACCCGTGCTTCGCCAACCCATACCAGGACCTCAACACCCCCGGTCCCGCGGGCACCTACACAAATAAGTTCCCCTTCGTTCCTCCTGCCGCTGGCACGGCCCCAGACTTCAGCAACTTCCTTCCCTTCTCGCTAAGCCAGTACGCACCCGGCTTCCGCTCGCCATACTCCGAGAACGTCCAGCTCACGTTGGAGCGTGAATTCCCAGGTCAGGTCGTCGCGCGGGCCAGCTACGTCGGCACCTTCGGACGTCACAACCAGGCCGTCATCGAAGGAAACCCGATCACGCCAGCCGGCCACGCCGCTCTGCTTGGCAGATTCGACCTGCAGCGGCTGACGCAACCGCAACATGCAGAACTATCTGTACCCGAGCTCACACCCAGTACGGCTACCCCGATGTGGCGAACGGCGGCATCAACGACTTCGCCAGCATCGGTCTCATCTCGACGATTGCTGCCTCGAACTACAACGCGCTTCAGCTCAGCGTTGATAAGGGCCTCACCCACGGGCTTCAGATGCAGGTCAGCTACACCTACTCCCACGCGCTCGACAACGCTTCCAACTTCGAGAACTCCGGATTCGGTGGTGCACGTGGCTATAACCAGTACCAGCCGGGCCTGAACTACGGAAACGCTGCATTCGATACACGCCAGCGCTTCGTTATCGCTCCAATCTACGTCGTTCCGTTCAAGAAGGGTGGCAGTGCCTTCTCGCCGTCCAATCTTCTGCTTTCAGGCTGGCAAGTCTCCGCTATCATGACCTTCGCAACCGGCTTCCCGTTCGACATCTCCTACGGCGGCAGCACCTCACGTTCTCTGTGGTGCTCGGCAGAGCTATCTCCTTCTACGCCTGCCCGGACATCCCGGAGCAGGTTGCTCCATACCAAAATCTCAATCACCGAACCTTCAACCCGGGAACGAACAATACCCTGGGCTTTGCCAAGACCAGCTTTGCCGCAGAACCACTCGGAAGCTTCGGCAACATCGGTCGCAACGCCTTCTACGCTCCCGGTATCAACAACACCAACATCGTGCTCGCCAAGAACTTCGCGCTGTCGAGCGACGGCGTCCGCTCTCTCCAGCTTCGTATGGAAAGCGATAACGTCTTCAACCACACGCAGTTCATCGCCCCAACCTCTAACTTCGCATCCGGTACCTTCGGCCAGATCACCAGTGCAGCCTCCGGTCGCCTGACTCAGATCGCCGGCAAGATCTACTTCTAACCTCTCAGATCTTTCCTCTGGGAACGCAGCAAAATCAAAAGGCGGAGGGCTTCGGCTCTCCGCCTTTTTCGTGCCACCCAAAGCCAAAAAAGAGGCGCCCCATTCAGAGCGCCTCTCCTGCGAAACCAGACTCGCCTGTCCTTTCAGCCCACTATTTCTTGCCCACTTTCTTTGGAGCGGCCTTTCGCGTCGGCGATTTCGCGGTCGGCTTCTTGGCTAGCGCTCTTCTTCGCTGCCGTCTTCTTTGGCAACGCCGGCTTGACCGCAGCCTTCTTCACCGCGACCTTTGCCGCCGATTTCTTCGCTGGCGCCTTCTTCTTCGCGCGCGTCTCCGTAATCCTCTCGCTCACCTCGGCGTTCAGCTCGGCGACGCTGATAGTCGTAGCAGACTTCCGCAAGCGTTCCAGCCCATAAAAAGCGCGCTTCTCCGCCGAAAACACATGGACGATGAAGTCAACGTAGTCCATCAAGATCCACTCGGCCTGCCGCCGCCCCTCAACCGAGTTCGGATAAACGCCAAACTCCCGCTTCAGGCGAAGCTCGATCTCGTCGGTGATCGCGACATTCTGACGCTCATTCGTCCCGTTGCAGATCAGGAAATAATCAGTAAGGCCGCTCTCCGCGGGGTCGAGCGCGAGTATGCGGATATCTTCAGCTTTCTTGTCCTCGCATGCGGCAGCCGCAGCAAGCAACAGCCGGTTGCTTTCAATCGATGGCATGAGACTCCTTGAACTTCCATGGTAGCGGGTTGTGCCCTTGGAAGCCAGCGTTCGCGCCGACGCAAATGCATCGCGGAACCGTCTGCGCTTCGCTGTTATTTACAAACTTCCCCATCCGGCAAAATTGCGTCTCACTCATCGATAAAGATGGCGAGTCTGAATGTATGTGGAGACTCCCGGATCCAAAACGTCCGCGCACGGATCACCGGCCTCAAGCCGTCCCCGAAGATTCGTCGCCGCAACGTCCTCGTGGACCGTCTGCAGCAAGTGCACGCGCTCCCGCTGCTGCGGCGTCAACCCAAGCGGAGAGAGCTCCACCAGCGGAAAACCCGGTCGGCTCACCACAATCCACTCCGCAACTTCGAGCAGCCGCTCCGGTTCATACCATCGTCGCAGATTAAGAAAACTGTCAGCTCCCACCAGGTTGAAGATATTCGCTTCCGGCATCATTTCGCGCAGCGTGGCAAGGGCCTCAACCGTATAGTTCGGGCAGCCCATCGTGGCGTGGAGCATCGAGCTCCGAGACCTCAAAGCGCGGATCCACCCTGCATGCAAGCTCCACCATCGCCATCCTGTCGGCGAACGGCGTTGGCTTGCCCTCCTCCTTCAGGGGCTGCCGGCCCACTGGCGCGAACAGAACTCTGTCCAGCGCCAAACCATCTGCCGCAGCCTTGGCAATCGCGATATGACCATGATGCGGCGGATCGAAGCTGCCGCCGAAGAGAGCTACGCGCATCGGCATTCTCCCGCTGAGTGCGTCTGCATTAAGGAAGGTGGAAGACGAAACCCATGCTCACTTGCTTGATCGGGTAGTTGTGGCTGTACGTTCCAAACGGATTCAGGCCGCCATAGCCGAGTTCCACGATGCGCCAGTCCATGATCGGAAGCACCTTGATGTCCAGCCCTGCCAGTCCTTCGTATTCGAAGTTGTTGTGTAGCACTACCGACCCATTGGTGGAGCCCTGAGTGAACAATCCGTAGTCGCTGCGCCCAAGCCCCACCGACCCCTGAATATAGGGCTTCAGCGGCGCAATCGGCGTGTGGAACACCGCCCGCACGCCACCGAGTGCAGAGTAGATGCGAGCTCCGCCGCCGTTGAAGTTCACATAAGCTCCCCGCTTGGTCGTCAGAATGCTCCCACGCAGGTCCGCTCCCAGCCTCACCGGCCCAAGCTTCAGAAAGTCGTAGTACACGCCGCCGGTGCCGCCCAGCGGATTGACCTCGTTCGCTCGCGTGTTAGCCAGATCCGTCGGGGTCGTGGGCTGCGGCGAGGACGCAATGTTGCTCAATTGATTGACGGTAAACATCCCGTAAGCGCCAAGTTGCGCATGAGCGGAAGCGGTAGTTATGGCTATTGCGATGGCGGCTGGGATGAGAACTGCTTTACGAAGAATCATGTGTGGTTAGTTTACTAGTTCAGACGGCGAGAATGCAGGGAGACCCCGGAATTATGGGAAGCAGTAGCCGTCGAAAGAAGCGTCGCCTTCAACCACGCAGCTTATTCACCTCATCCAGAATCCTGTCCGCCATCGAAGTCTTGCTCATCCGCGGCAGTTCCACTGCGCCGGTTCCGGTCAAAAAGCTTCCCGCATTCTCCTCTGAATCAAACCCAATCCCCTCCACCGACGACATCGTTAACCACAACCGCATCGACGCCCTTGCGTGCGAGCTTTACCCGTCCATTTGCCAGCGCATCCTGCGTCTCGGCGGCAAATCCAATCACGATCGTTCCCACCACCCGCTTTGCCACCACCTCGCACAAAATGTCCTCGGTGGCCTCCAACTCCAGAAGCACGGCGCGCGCTGCCTCTCGCTTGATCTTCTGCGCCGCCACGCTCCTCACCCGAAAATCACTCACCGCCGCCGCCATCACGACGATCGTCGCTTCGCGCAGGCGCTGCATGATCGCAGCACGCATCTCCTCGGCGGTCTCCACCTGCACAATCTCCACACCTTCCGGCACATGTCAGGCTTGTCGGAGCGCTGATCAAAATCACCCTCGCCCCTCTGCACCGCGCCGCCTCCGCCACGGCATATCCCATCCGCCCGCTCGAGCGGTTACCGATAAATCGCACCGGGTCAATGGCCTCGCGCGTCCCTCCGGCGGTCACCAGCACCGTCTCCCCTGAAAAATCCTGTTCTGGCGCCGCCTCAGCAAAACGCGACGCCACCCGTCTCACATCCGAAACTTGCGGCGCCGCCGCCCCACCCAGCGCCCCGCCCCACCCAGCATCTCCGCAACCGCCGCCGCAATCGCCGCCGGCTCCGCGAGGCGCCCGCCTCCCACCATTCCGCACGCCAGATAGCCGCTGCCCGGCTCAACCACTCTAACCCCGCGCTCCCGCAGAGTCTCTACATTCGCCCGAGTCGCCGGATGCTCCCACATATTCACATTCATCGCCGGAGCCACAACCACCGGAGCTTTCGTCGCAAGAAACATCGTCGACAGAAAATCATCCGCCAGCCCATGGGCAAACTTCGCCAGCATATCCGCCGTCGCAGGCGCCACAATCAGCAGGTTCGTCGTCTGCGCCTCCTCAATATGTTCAATCGACGACTCCCCATCCTCTGAAGAAGCCCCGGCGTCTTCGCCCCACAGCGTCGTAATCACCTTGTGCCCCGAGATCGCCGCAAACGTCAGCGGCCCCACAAACTCCGCCGCCGCCTTCGTCATCACCACATGCGGATCGTACCCGGCATCCTGCAGCAGACGCACCAGTTCAACCGACTTATACGCCGCGATGCCGCCGCAGACGCCAACCGTCACCTTCGTCCGTTTTCCGCCTTGTACCTTTTCTAAAGCCACGGGCAAATGGTCTCACATGAAAACGCATTTCCGCTCTCCGGTTGACAGTCGTTGTTGCGCGAAAGTAAATTCTTCGATGCAGGAATTGTTTTCCATTTGGAACTGACCCCAGGAGCTTTACAATGTTTTCCCCCAGGCCCTCCCATAAGTCTTCATGCACCTCCACTTCCAAGACCCGATCCAAAGCCGCCTCGCTAAACCGCCTCTCCCGAACTGCTCCAAAAACGTTGTTTTCCAGCATCCTCCTGCTTCTCCTCGCTGCCGTCGCTCACGCCGTCGTCTCTTCGCCCAGCTCTCCACCACCGCGACCATCACCGGCACCGTCACCGACGACACCGGAGCCATCATCCCCGACGCCACCGTCACCATCGTCGACCTCGGCACCAAGACCACCACCGTCCACCAGACCAACGGCGACGGAACCTTCATCGTGCCTGGCCTCCCCGTCAGCACCTACTCAGTCGCTATCTCGAAAACCGGCTTCGCCACATACTCGGTCAGTGGAATCATCCTCCACCCCGCCGTGACCGCGACCGTTAACGGCACTCTCAAAGCAGGCGCCACCAACAGCACCGTCACCGTCTCTGCCGACGCCGTCCAGGTGGAAACCGCCACGATTGAAAATTCTGCCTCCGTCGACGCCGCCCAGGTCAACACCCTGCCCCTCAATGGACGCAACTACCAGGCCCTCTCAAGCCTCATGCCCGGCGTCCAGAACACCTCCGCCGGCAGTGCGCTCACCACCGGCGGCCGCTCCACCAGCAACGTACTCTCCGTCAACGGCCTCGGCCAGGCGCGCACCTTCTACGCCCTCGACGGCGTCTGGAACGAGAACACCGGCAACATGGCTCAGACCTCAGTCGTCCCCAACCCCGACTCCCTCGAAGAGGTCCGCGTTCTCCAGAACAACTACAGCGCCAAGTACTCCCTCATGGGAGCCTCCGTCGTCCTCCTTCAGACCAAGAGCGGCACCAGCCAATTTCCACGGCACCGCCTGGGAGTTCCTCCGCAACGATGCTCTAAACTCCAAGCCCTACTTCGCAAATTCCGTCCTCCCCTACAAGCAGAACATCTTCGGCTACACCATCGGCGGCCCCGTCTTCATCCCCAAGGTCTACAACACCAGCAAGCAGAAGACCTTCTTCTTCTGGAGCCAGCAATTCGTCATCCTCCACCAGGTTCCCTCAAACCTCACTGGCACCACTCCCACCGCGAATCAGCGTCAGGGCATCTTCAACTCGCCCATCGTCGACCCCAACACCGGCCTCGCCATCGCGCCCAACGCTCAGGGCCAATATGTCCTGCCCCAGTCTGAGATCAATCCCAACTCGCAGGCATTCCTCAACGCCCTCTATCCCCTTCCCAACTTCTCCAATGGCACCAGTACCAACTACATCAACCCCAAGCCCCAGATCACCAACCAGCGCGACGACGAGATCAAGATCGATCACGATTTCAATCCCCGCTTCCACCTCCTCGGCGAATACCTCGACGAGTACCAGTCCTTCGCTCAGAACTCCCTCAGTGGCTCACAGAGCGGCGAAGTCTTTGCGACCAACTCCGAAACCGATCTCACTCACAACAAGCTCGCTCAGCTCTCGTTGACCTCCATCGTCAATCCCAACATGGTCAACACAACCAGCATCGCTCTCAATATCTTTGACCTCGACCTCAATCTCGAAGGCACTGCCTTCACCAACCAGGTCCCCAACTTCCAGACGTCGCTCCCCTATACCGGCTACCTCTCCAACCGCCTCCCGCTCGTCACCTTCAGCGGCGGTATCTCGCCCGAAGGCATCGCTGCCTCTCGTCCCCTCAGCCACGCCGCCGACCTCGACGACGTCGTAGGCGACGACTGGAGCTGGCTGCATGGCAAGCACTACCTCCAGGCCGGCTTCAGCATGGTCTTCAACACCAAGCGCCAGAACGTCGCCAGCGCCACCAACGGCCAGTTCACCTTCTCCGGAAACTTCACCAAACCCGCCTCCGGAGCCGTCGCGCAGGACGACGCACTCGCCGACTTCCTCTTAGGCCGCGCCACTACCTTCACGCAAACCAACAACCAACCGCGCGTCGCTGTCCATGGCACCGAGTTCTCTCCATACGTCGAAGACCGCTACAAGTTGACCAAGGACCTCACCATCACGGCTGGCATTCGCGTCTTCCGCCTGCCCCTACCCTACGGCCCGCCGCAATCTGAGACCAACTTCGTCCCCTCAGCCTACGTGGCCGCCAACGCCCCCATTGTCAATGCAAATGGCACCATCTCCGCGACTGCGACCTACAATCCCCTCAACGGACTGCTCCTCAACGGCGGACCCGGAGGTCTCCCGCAGAACTTCTCCAACCAGCACGTCTGGTACGCCGGACCCCTCGCCGGATTCGCATGGGACGTCTTCGGCGATGGCAAGACCTCTGTCCGTGGCGGCTACGGCGTCACCATCACCCGTATCTTCACCAACCAGGATTGCTCCTTCTCCTGCGCCACCAACCCTCCCGCCATCCAGTCCTCCAACCTCCAGAACCCGCTCTTCCCCAACCCCGTCGGTACCGGAACCGCAAAGGCTGCAACCATCAGCACGCTCACCGCAGCCGACCAGAACATCCGCGCAACCTCCATTCAGAGCTTCAGCCTCACCGTTCAACACGAATTCGCTGCGAACTGGATCGCCTCAGCAGCCTACGCTGGCAGCATCGCCCGTCACGTCGTCGGCGAGTCCAACATCAACCTCGCCCCCGCCTACTCCGCCAATGGCATCAACTATGACTTCAACCCCGCCATCAACACCGGCAAAGTCTCGCCATACGCACCTCAGGCAGGCGGCGCGGCCACTGCAACCGACAGCCCCTTCCAGGGCTACGGCGCCATCAATCAATACATCACCCAGCAGGGACAGAACTGGAACGCGCTTGAACTCAGCCTGCGCCACCCCGTAACCACCAATCTCTTTCTCACCGTCGCCTACACCTACTCCCACGACCTCACTGACCTTTCCAGCCAGACCGGAAGCGCCCTCACCACCGTCGACCCGTACCATCCCTCTCGCTACTACGGCAACGCCGAGGGCCTCAACTTCCCGCACTCTCTCGCCATCACCGCAATTTATAACCTTCCCCTCCTTAAGAGCTCAAAGGGCATCGAGAAATTCGCGCTCGCTGGCTGGAAGATCTCCGACATCACCACGCTGCGCAGCGGTACCTCTGCAACGCCGTTCCTCAGCATCTCGAATCAGGGCAACGCACTTCGTCCTGACCGCGTGCCCGGCACCTCCATCCAGGGTCCCAGGACACGCACCGAGTGGTTCAACACCGCAGCCTTTGTCGCTCCCAAACCCGGCTTCTACGGCGACGCCGGCACCGGCAGCATTCAGGGTCCTGGCCTCATCGACTTCGACATGGCGCTCTACAAGGACTTCCACATCACGGAAGGAAACTTCTTCGAGTTCCGCGGCGAAGCCTTCAACGTCCTCAACCACACGAACTTCACAACCATCTCCACCTCACTCGGCTCCAGCACCTACGGCAACGCAACTGCCGCCGCCGACCCCCGCATCCTCGAAGTGGCCCTCCGCTACCACTTCTAATTGCTATAATTGCCTCAACAGGGTTGGACGGTGGGCCGTCCAACCCCTCTCTTTTAAGCCGACCTACCTCAAGTGCCTGCAACTCGCGGTTCCCAAGACCTGCTTGCCGCAATCGGTCTCGTCCTCATGCCGAAAGCACCTTCGAATTCTCTTGACGTATATCGCAAATTGCGATATAAATATTGCGATTTGCAATAGCCATGAAACTCAGCGACAAAATCCGCTATCTCCGCGAGATCGAGGGCAGCCTTCGCGGCCTCAACCGCGCCATGACCCAGCAGGAGCTGGTCCGCGCCATCCAGGCCGACTCCAACGCAACCAACGGCAAAGCCACCCTCAGTCAGTCCTATCTCTCTCAAATCGAGAGCGGCGCCCGCCCTCACCTCACCAACACGACCCGTCTCCTCCTCGCCCGGTTTTTCAAGGTTCATCCCGGCTACCTCGTCGATGACCCCGAGGGCTACCACGCCGAACTCCTCTCCGACCTTCGCACCACCGAAGACAAACTCGACCTCTGGCTCATCGCCGGCGCTGAGCGCTTCTGCCGCGACCCCGGCCTCTGCCAGGCGCTCCTCACACTCGCTCATCACGAGGACTCTCGCCGCTGCCTCCTGCTCCTCAAGGCCGTGCTCGATACGCCATCGCTCGCCGACCGCCTCCTTGAGGTTCTAAAGCCCCAGCCCGTGAAGTCCCAGCCCCTCGAGTTCCCGACCCTCGCTCAACCGGCTCTCCATAACTCAGCGAAACCACGCAATATCCCGAAGTTCAGCACCACCAAGAAGCCCCGCACCGCAGTAAAGCCCCGGAGCTAACCCATGGAAACCGTCTACCTCATCTGCTTTATCCTCGGCCTCGTCCTCAGCGTCCTCTCCTTCGCCGGCGGGCTCTCGCACCTCCACCTCGGCCACTTCCACATCAGCCACACCGCGCACGCCCACACTCGCGTCGGCACACATGGCCCCTCCTCCGTCAACGGCTTCACCATCACCGCCTTCCTTTGCTGGTTCGGCGCAGCGGGCTATCTGCTCTATCACTTCAGTAGCCTCATCGCGCTCACCATTCTTTTGTTGTCGATCCTCAGCGGCCTCGCCGGAGCCACGCTCCTTTGGGCCATCCTCTTCAAGCTGCTCCTCCCCCGCGAGCGCGTCCTCACCGCCGAAGAGACCGAGATGCCCGGTGTCATCGCCCACGTATCCGACAGCATCCGCGACAACGGCGGCATCGGCGAAATCATCTTCTCGCAGACCGGCGCACGTCGCTCCACCGCCGCCCGTAGCGAAGACGGCACTCCCATTCAGCGCGGGACTGAGGTCGTCGTCATCCGCTACGAACGCGGCGTCGCCTACGTCCGCCCCTTCGATGACTTCTCAACCAGTCGCCCGAACGAAATCAACAATTCCCTCGCCTGACGTCCCCCCTGGCGGCCTCACTTGCCGAGGCAATCCCCCGCCACCCACCCACTGCGGCAAGCACCCTGCACGCTCTCCAGGTCCTGATCGGACAAAGGAACGATATGTCGAACTCCGTCGCCATCATTGTTGGTCTGCTAATCCTCGCCACGCTCTTCTTGATGGGTCTCATGGGCAAAATGTTTCGCAAAGCCGGCCCTAACGAAGCCATCATCGTCTACGGCTTCCGTGGCCCCCGCGTCATCAAGGGCGGCGGCGCCGTCATCTTCCCCGTCGTCGAAAACTGCCGCCAGCTCTCGCTCGAGCTCATGAGCTTCGACGTCGCCCCTCAGCAGGATCTCTACACCAAGCAAGGCGTAGCCGTAACCGTTGAAGCCGTCGCCCAGATCAAGGTCCGCTCCGACAAAGAGTCCATCCTCACCGCGGCCGAGCAGTTCCTCACCAAATCACCCGACCAGCGCGAAGGCCTCATTCGTCTCGTCATGGAAGGCCACCTCCGCGGCATCATCGGTCAACTCACCGTCGAGCAGATCGTCAAAGAGCCCGAGATGGTCGCCGAGCGTATGCGCTCCACATGCATGGACGACATGAGCAAGATGGGCCTCGAGGTCATCTCTTTCACCATCCGCGAGGTCCGCGACAAGAACGAATACATCACCAACATGGGCCGCCCTGACGTAGCCCGCATCAAACGCGACGCCGAGATCGCCGCCGCCGAAGCCGAACGTGACACCGCCATTCGCCGCGCCATAGCTCTAAGAGAAGCCGCCGTAGCCAAAGCCTCCGCCGACCAGGAGCGTGTTCTCGCCGAAACGCTCTCACTCGCCAAACAAGCCGAGGCACAGCGCGACCTCGACATCCAGAAGGCGCAGTTCACCGAATCCGCCCGCCGTCAGGAGGCCCAGGCCGACAAAGCCTACGAACTCCAGACCAACGTCATGCAGCAGAAGGTCATCGCCGAACAGGTCAAGATCCAGCAGATCGAGAAGCAGGAGCAGATCAAGGTGCAGGAGTCCGAAATCCTCCGCCACGAGAAGGAACTCATCGCCACCATCCTCAAAGGCTCCGAGATCGAGCGTCAGCGCATCGAAAACATCGCCAACGCCGAGAAGGCCCGCATCACCATGGAAGCCGAAGGCCGCGCCGCAGCCACCAAACTGCAAGGCGAAGCCGAAGCCAACATCATCTTCCAAAAAGGTGAGGCCGAAGCCAAAGCGATGAACGTCAAAGCCGAAGCCTACCAGGAGTGGTCGCAGGCCGCCGTCGTCGACAAGCTCATCACCAACATGGCCGACGTCGTCCGCGCCATGGCCGAGCCGCTCAGCAAGGTCGACAAGATCACCATCGTCTCCACCGGCAACGACGGTGTCACCGGAGCCAGCAAGATCACCGGCGAGATGACCAAAATCGCCGCCCAGGTTCCCGCGCTCTTCGAGGCCCTCTCCGGCATGAACCTTCACGACCTCATGTCCAACGTGAAAGCAATGAAACCTCGCGAAAACGGCGATGCAACTCGGCCATAAATCGTCTTTGCCATGGGATTAAGCGTGGGGCTTCAGCCCCACGAAAACCAACCCGAAAAGGAAGGGCTTTAGCCCCGGGCTCTTCCAACATTCAACCAAAACGGGGATGCAACTCGGTATAAATCGTCTTTGCTCTTGGATTAAGCGTGGGGCTTCAGCCCCACGAAACCTCAACCCGAAAAAGGAGGGGCTTTAGCCCCGGGCCTTTCCAACGAACAACGCTTCAACGAGAAAATACGATGCTCACCCTCATCCTCATCTTCGTTGTCATCTTCGCAATCTTCCACGTCATCTTCCGCCTCCTCATCCGGCCCATCTGGAATCCCTACGGCATCCGTCGCCCTTACTTCGGACCCTATGGACCCTACGGCTACAGACGGCACCGCTTCGGTGGAATCCTGCCCATCATGCTGCTCGTTGCCCTCGATCGCATCTTCTTCGGCCGCCGCTGGTAATCACCCGCCGACTCGCCACCCTGGAAAGGAGATTCACCATGGCATTACTCGAACGCGTAGGAACTCTCTTGCGAGCCAACATCAACGACCTCATCGAAAAGGCCGAGGACCCCGAGAAGCTCGCCAAGCAACTCGTCCTCGACATGGAGAACCAACTCCTCCAGGTCAAAACTCAGGTCGCCATCGCCATCGCCGACCAGCACCTCCTCCAGAAGAAACTCAAGGAGCACGAGGAAGCCATGAACCAGTTCAACCGCAAAGCCGAACTGGCCGTCCAGAAGCAGCAGGACGACCTCGCCCGCGCCGCCCTCGAGCGCAGCCTCAGCCATCACACCTTAGCTCAAGGCTTCGCGCAACAGCTCGAAGACCAGACCGTCGAAGCCGACAACCTGCGCAACGCCTTCACCAAACTTCAGCAGAAGCTCGAAGAAACCCGCTCCGCCTGCGAGATGCTCGTCGCCCGCAACCGCCGCGCCCGCACCATCGGCAAAGCCAACGCCGCGCGCACTCTCCCTCACACGCAACACACCGAAACCGCACTCAGCCGTCTGCGCTCGAGCATCCAGCAGCGCGAAGCCTTCAACGCCGCTCAAACCCTCCTCGACTCCGAACCCCTCGAAGATCGCCTGATCACCCTCGAACGCGAAGACCAGATCGACCGCCTTCTCGAAGACCTGAAGAGCCGCCAACCACGCCTAACCTAACCTCCGACCAACCCCAACTGCCCGGGTGCCCCATCCATCGCGCCTCATTGCGATGGGTGGGATGGAGCGCCCCTCAACAAGCCTCAAAGCCTTTGCTGTTGCCCTTCTTGTTGTCATCCCCGAAGGGGATCTGCGTTTTCAACCACCTCCCAAGGTGTCCGCCAACGGACATCAATTCCGCTTCCGGACAGCCCACCCCAGCCTCCCCTCTTTCCCATCAACGCCTTGCCCCTCCGGAGGATGGCACTCAAAGTGCCATCGTTAACCACGAACTCCGGAGGCACGATGCAATCCTTTCTGCAAAATCTAAGCTTCACCCTGCGCCAACTGCGCAAATCCCCCGGCTTCACCGTCACCGTCATCCTCACTCTAGCGCTCGGCATCGGAGCCAACGCGGCCGTCTTCACCCTCTTCGATCAGGTCCTCCTCCGCATGCTCCCGGTCCAGCAGCCGCGACAACTCGTCCGCTTCAATTGGACAGGCGGCTACAGTGGCGGCGCCAACATCTTCGGCGGAGAGATGGGCGACTACTTCTCCTATCCCATGTACAAAGATCTGCGCGACAAAAACCAGGCCTTCTCCGGCGTTGCTGCCGCCGACAAAGCCAACGTCGGCGTCAGTTGGAACAACCAGGCTGAAGATGAAGACGCCGAGCTCGTCACCGGAAACTACTTCCAGGTCCTCGGCCTCCAACCCGCTGCCGGCCGTCTCCTCACCCCGCAGGACGAAACCGCCAAAGGCGCCAACCCACAACTCGTTCTCAGCTACGCCTACTGGAAGTCTCGCTTCGCCGGCTCACCCGCTGTTATCGGTCAATCAGTCCGCATCAACGGTCAGCCATTCACCATCGTCGGCGTAGCACCCGATGGCTTCCAGACCGCCATCGGCGGTTACAAGCCCGGCGTCTTCCTCCCCATCAGCATGACCGAAGTAGTCATGCCCGCGATTGCTCCTCGCGACCCCCTCAACAATCACCAGTTCCTCTTTCTCACACTCATCGCCCGTCTCAAACCCGGCGTCAACGCCGCGCAGGCCGAAACCAGTCTCGCGCCTCTCTGGCACGCCCTCCGCGCACAAGAGCTCACCCTCTACAAGGATCGCACCGAGCGCTTCTCCAAAAAATTCCTCGACAACTCACACCTCCGCGTAGAGGACGACTCGCGCGGATTCTCTCCCAATCGCGCGGACCTCAAGACCCCGCTCCTCATTCTCATGAGCATGGCCGGCCTTCTCGTTGCCATGTGCGCCATCAACGTCGCCACGCTTCTTCTTCTTCGCGCCGCCGCTCGTGTCCGCGAAATGTCCATGCGCTACGCCCTCGGAGCCAGCCGCTCCCGCATCATCTCCCAGCTCTTCGTTGAAGGCGGCATCCTCGGCCTGGCAGGCGCAACTGCAGGTCTCGCCCTTGCGCCCGTCGTCGCCAACGCGCTCGTCCGTCTCATGACGCAGGCCGACCCCGGCAGCGAACCCTACTCCGCGGCCATCGACTCTCGCGTCCTCCTCTTCACTCTCAGCATCTCCGTCCTCGTGAGCCTTCTCTTCAGCCTCGCGCCCGTTCTGCACTTCATCCGTCCCGAACCTTGCCGAAGCACTCCGCCAAAGCACCGGCACTGCGTCCAAAGCCTCGCAGCGCTTTCGGAAAGCCGCCGTCGGCGTGCAGATCGCACTCAGCGTCCTTCTCCTTGGGGCAGCTGGACTCTTCGTTCACACACTCGACAACCTCCGTCATCAGCCCGTCGGCTTCGACACGACCCGCCTCGCGACTTTCTTCCTTGACCCCACCAACTCCGGCTACGGCGAAGACCGCACGCTTCAGATCATCAACAACGCCGTTGACTCTCTCAGCCGTATCCCCGGCGTCATCTCCGTTGCAGCCACCACCGACCCCGAGCTCGTTGGAGATAACGAGATGCACGGCTACACCATCGAAGGCCACACCTTCACCGAAGACGAAGACCACACCTTCGAATCTCCCGATGTCACTCCCGGCTACTTCGCCACTCTGCACCAGCCCATTCTTGTTGGCCGCGAATTCAACGAAGCCGACGTCAAAGGCGCCGCCAAAGTGGCAGTCGTCAACCTCGACCTTGGCAAAACGATTCTTTGGCACGCCGCAAAACGCCATCGGCCATCTCATCCTCGAAGAATCACGTCCCAACGCCAAACCCGATACCATCATCGTCGGAGTGGTCGGCAACATTCGTCACACCGACCTCCGCACCGAACTTGGTCCCGCCGTCTACCGCCCCTACGCGCAAAGGGAGCATCCCATCGGCGTAGAGTTCTACGTCCAGACCACGCAGTCGCCCGAGGCCAGCGAAGCTTCGATCAGGAAAACGATCCACGATCTCGATCCCACTCTCGTAGTCAGCGGCCTCCGCACCATGGAAGCCCAGATCGAACTCGCCTCCTTTGGCGAACGTGCCCTCGCCATCCTTGCAGTAGGCTTCTCCATCCTCGCCCTCGTGCTCGCGGCTGTCGGACTCTACGGTGTGCTCGCCTACTCCACGGAGCAGCGCACCCGGGAGATCGGTGTCCGCCTCGCCCTTGGATCTCCACGAAGCAGCATCGTCATCGCCGTGCTGCGCGAGATGGTCCTCATCGCCGCCATCGCCACCCTCATAGCGCTCCCATCCATCGGCATTCTCGCGCGCTACTTCCGCAGCCAGCTCTACGGCGTCACCGTCTACGATCCCATTACCCTCGCAGCCTCAACCACTCTCATCATCGTGATGGTCCTCGTGGCCGCAGCCCTCCCCGCACGCCGCGCCGCAGGAGTCCAACCCATGCAGGCCCTCCGCACCGAGTGATTGTTCAAAGTAGTTAAGCCGGATAGATGAAACAACTCATGCCACTTCCTGCACGCTGCGGGCCTTCTTACCCGGCGCATCCTCTGGAGAGCCTTTCAGCAACGAAGGGCACGGCGGCAAAGATTCTTGTTCCCGCACCAGGCTTCGAGTCGATGGCAAATCTTCCATGGACCAGATGGATCCGTTCCTGCATGCTCACCAGGCCTAGCCCTCGATTCTTCTTCGCTTCTTCAACGTCAAAGCCTGCGCCTTTGTCCCGCACGACGAGTTGAATCTCTTCCTCTATGGCATATAAGGCCACTAAGAACTCGGTCGTTCCGCTGTACTTCACCGCATTATGCAGAGCTTCCTGGGTGATTCGAAATAGGCACAGAGAGATATCTTTCGGCAGATGTTTCGGTACGTTGCTGTCCTTGAACCCGATGCTTACCTGGTGTTGTGTGGAGAACTCGCTGCAGAAGGAACTGATTGCGGTCGCAATGCCAAGATAGTCGAGCTTGGAAGAGTGCAACTGATGCGACAGAGATTGAACATCCCCGGCGATTTCAGAGCAGTGTTTCTTAATCTCTTCCAGGCTTTGTTTTGTCGCGGCAGGTGACCCATTCGAAGTGCGATTTGCCCGTTCAATCTCCAGCGACAGAAGCGCCAGTCGCTGGCAAATATCGTCATGCAGATCTCTTGCGATACGGCTGCGTTCCTTCTCCTGCGCTTCGATCAGTTGACCGCTTATTTTTTCCAGCGCTTGCTGGGCAAGCTTCTGATCGGTCGTATCAATCGCTGAGCCGATAAATCCTCCAAACGATCCATCACCGTTCACGCCGTGGGGATGCAACATCGAACATCCAACGATAGGCTCCATCGCTTCGACGCAGGCGATACTCTTGCGAGAACGGTTGTTTGCTCTTCAACCCCTCATAGAGGGTGCTTAACATACGCTCTACATCGTCGGTATGAACGTACGTGATCCACTTGTCGTCGAACCCCTCGTCTGGATCCGGGCCCGTAAACGCGATTCGACGGTCATTGAGGTAGGTAATCCGGCCACGGGCGTCGCACATCCAGACAAGCGATGGGGTGGTGTCGGCCATCACCCGGAAGCGCTCTTCGCTCTCGCGCAGAACGGCTTCGGCCCTCCGTTTTCGCGCTCGCTGCAACAGCAGCGCCGCAATCAACAAGGTCTGAGCGACAATCAGGATCAGCGCAATGAGAATGTATTTCCGGTCGCGCTGCCAGAAGGTAGGCTGCCGGTACTCGACGATGGCGCCTGGCGGCAACGCAGATTCCGGGATGTTCCAGCGCTGAAGCGCTCGCCAGTCCACGCGGACCTGCAGTTCGGAGTCGCGCACAACGGGAATGTTCTCCAGCCGCTCCCCTGACAGCACCCGGGCGGCGATCTCCCCATTGAGCACAGCCTCTTTCGGCAGGTTACGGTACGCTCCACCAACGCCGCCGCGATTCAAAGCAAGCCCTGGCCACGCGGAATAGGTCGGCAGGCGCTGCGCGACCGCAGTGAGCATATCAACCGGTTCGAACGCCGGCTGAGTCAGGTCATCTGGCCTGAGCTGAAACAAGACCACGGTATGAGGAGGAAGTTCAGCAACTTTCTCAGTCACCTGACGGCCTGCAGGTCCGACGATGTCGATCTCTCTTACCCTATTCTGACGGCGAAGAAGATCGGAGTGGGCAACGGACAACCAGTACTTATCCCACTGCGACACGCCGGCGATCACTGCGACAGCCTCGGTATCTGGATGAAGACGAAGCGCGAGATCGATCGTCTCCCCCATCCCCACAGGAACGATCACACCGGTGACGTCAGGCCACAACGTCTGCGCTTCCTGTCGACCCACATCGGTAAAGACGATCGGCACCCCTGGAAACATCTTGTCGCGGTGTTGCATCGCGAATTGAAGCACCGGATAGGTAGCCGCAACCACAAGGTCCAGCTTCACCCCGCTGTACCCACGACTGAGCGTCTCTGCCAGACTCTCCCGATAAGGTTCCTCGTCGAATCGCGGGTTTTCGACGGACGCGTTATAAAAGTTGATCTGGCCCGGCACGCGAGCGCGAACCGTGGATTCCATTAAGCCCCAGGACTGAGGGAGGCTGGCCCAGTTATGCAGAATGAGTACGTTCTTTTGAGCCGGCTGTACTGCTGCAGCGGCTGGACGCATCAGGACACAAAACAAAAGGACAACGACTACAAACCAAATGTAAGCAGAAAACCTGTTTGGGCGAATCACGCGACGGCGCAATCAGCAGGTGCTTCAGATGACTTTTGGAGGAATGAAAACGCTTCGGGAACGAGTCGTCTCTGCATGATCGTCCAGTCAACATTTCGATCACCTCTGTTCACAGCCGTGGGGGCGTCAGGGTAGATTACATGCCTATTCCGTCGATTGCCTCTAAAAATGTCTTCAAAAAGTTGTAAAGAGATTGTAGCTCCTCTGTGGCCTTCAACCCAAGGTCTGGCAACCGTTAAGACGCCAACTCGTAATCCCGAATGTTACAAACAAAAAACAAGTTTTAGATTGTTGTTGCGAAGGAATTTCCAGTCTGAATTGCAGCACGCTACAATCAGCCAGGCATGATTGCTCACCTCCGCGGACGTCTCCTCTCCAAAACTCCGAACCAGGCCATCGTCGAATGCGCCGGCGTAGGCTACGACGTCACCATCAGCGTCGCCACCTTCTCCGCCCTACCCAGCGAAGGCGCCGAGGCCACCCTCCACATCCACACCCACGTCCGCGAAGACCAGATCGCCCTCTTCGGCTTCTCCGAGACCCAGGAAAAACGCCTCTTCGAGAAGCTCCTCACGATCAGCGGCATCGGCCCCAAGCTCGGCATCACGGTCCTCAGCGGCATCAGCTCCAGACCGCCTCGTCACCGCCATCCGCTCCGGCGACCACGCCACCCTCACCCGCATCCCCGGCATCGGCAAGAAGACCGCCGAGCGCGTCGTCCTCGAACTCAAGGACAAACTCGACGACCTCGCCGTAGCTATCCCCACCACCGCCGGTGGCCCGCACCACGGCCCCGCCGGCGACGACGCCCTCTCCGCCCTCGTCAACCTCGGCTACGCCCGCCCCATCGCCCAGAAGGCCATCGAAACCGCCATCGAGAAGAACCCCGACGCCGCCAAGGACTTCGAACTGCTCTTCCGCGCCGCCATGGCCGCCATCCGCTAACCGGCCACTTTCGTTTTGAAGTTGTCATCCTGAGCGGAGCGAAGGATCCCGAAGCAGTCTGCCCACCTCTACCGCTTGAAGCTTTCTGCCAGCGGTCTTCACTGTGGCAGCCCTTGACGGTCGGTCAATCCCGGGAATCACCAAAAATAAATCTCAAAAAAGTGGCGTATTTTTCACCGGTCGATTTGCTCTCACTTTCCACCACGTTTTCACCACAAATTCACCACGATTTACCATCCAAAAACCACGCAAAATACACCCAATTTCGCAAAACCCCCAGCAAAAACACCCCCTCCACCACAAAAGAAAAAAACAAAAAAGAAGACCCCGAAACCGTTTTGCGGTCTCCGGGGCCATCGGTCTGCAGACGGCCCGTAAGCCGAATTCTGTTCTAGACGATCATTCCTCTACGCGACGCATTACTGCGGCGCTTTAGCAACCTACCCGCAGGTTTTGGCTCCCATCCCCAATGAAATCATCGGTTTAGGTCTCTCCGCCTGGGCGCATCGGGCCGATACGCTCATCGCCGCCTGGAGAGAAGCGGCGAGATCCCTGCCTATTTGGTCTTGCTCCGTGTGGGGTTTACCCTGCCGCGAACATTACTGCCCGCGCGGTGCGCTCTTACCGCACCTTTTCACCCTTACCCCAAGCCGCGTGCGGATTTACCGAAGTAAATCACCAACTTAGGGCGGTATATTCTCTGTTGCACTAGCCGTCCAGATGGCTTAAACCATCCGTCCCGGACGTTATCCGGCACACTGCCCTGCGGAGTTCGGACTTTCCTCCCCCGCCCGAAACCTTAAGGCCCGGGCGGCAGCGATCATCCAGCCGCCTGCAGCTACCAAGTGTATCTCACCTAATCGAACAAAACCCAGTCCAATTGCGTAGAAGACAGCAGGTTAAGCCTCGCTTTGGAGGCCTTCGGCTGGTAGTCTCAAGGCCTATCCAGGAAAGACAGAGCAGATGGAATTCAAAGAGGCGGTAAAGATCGCGCTGCAGTCGCTGTGGGCGAACAAGCTGCGTTCCGTGCTGACGCTATTGGGCGTCGTCATCGGCGTGACCAGCGTGATCGCCGTCGTGACGCTGGTCAACGGCGCGAACACGTACGTTACGACCAAGTTCGCCAGCTACGGCGCGGACGTCTTCACAGTTTCGAAGATGCCTCGCATCATCACCAGCTCACAGGACTACCAGCGATATCCAGAAGCGCAAGAACATCCTGCTTCCCGACTATCAATACATCAAAGACAACTGCAAACATTGCGTCGGGATTGGCGCAATGCAATCGACGACGGCCAAGGTAGTGCGCGGAACCGAGTCGGTCACTGACACCAGCATTCGCGGCTACACCGCGCAGATGCCGCGCTGCAAAATTTAAATATCGAGCAGGGCCGCGGTTTTACGGACACCGATGAGGAACACGCCTCGCACGTCGCCATCATCGGAACCGACATTCAGGACCATCTTTTCGCGGGAGTCAATCCAATCGGTCAGGAGCTGCGGGTCGATGGGACGCCGTACACCGTCATAGGAGTCAGCGAGAAGCAGGGCAGCACCTTTGGCGCGAGCCAGGACAACTGGGTGGCGGTGCCGCTGACCGCCTACCAGAAGAGCTACGGCACAGCAAAGACGCTCACGGTGTACATCAAGGCCGGCGCTGCGGGCCCGATTCTGGAAAACGCCGCCGACGAGGTGCGAGTGCTGGTGCGGGCGCAGCGGCACGACGCACCTGGTACGCCCGACGACTTCGAACTCGACGATCAACAACACGCTGGTCGGGTTCTTCAGCACCATCACCAACTCGTTCGGAGCGGTGGCCGGCGGGATCGCCATGATCTCTCTGATAGTTGGCGGAATCGTCATCATGAACATCATGCTGGTCAGCGTGACCGAACGCACTCGCGAGATTGGCATCCGCAAGGCGCTGGGCGCGCGGCCGCGCGACATCATGGTGCAGTTCCTGATCGAGTCGGGCACGATGGCTCTGGTCGGCGGGTTCTTTGGCGTGGTGGGCGGGATCATCGTCGCGCAGTTAGTGACGATTGTGGCTGGTTTTCCGTCGACTGTCGCGCTCTGGAGCGTGCTTGTAGGTCTGTTGATGGCTACGATGACCGGTGTCTTCTTCGGAGTGTATCCAGCGCGCAAGGCGGCGATGCTGGATCCTATCGTCGCGTTGAGGGCGGACTAGAACGAAGGGCAGCGAACAAGAGTTGAGGAAGGCTTCTTTATGCGTATCGGCGATACAAAAGAGACCATCAAGATGGCGTTGGATACGCTGCGGACCAACAAGCTGCGCAGCGGTCTGACGATCCTTGGAATCGTGATCGGCGTGATGACCGTGATCATCATTTCGTCGGTGGTCAACGGCCTGAACTCGAGTGTGTCGAGCCTTGTGGAGTCGCTGGGCACGAATGTGATCTGGGTGTTCCGGTTAATCCGGTAGGGGTGCGGCCGACGACGGAGATGCTGACGCGGAAGCAGCTGACCTACGATGACGCCATGGCCATGAAGGAGTTGCCGCACGTCGTGGCGGTGACGCCGGGATTGCAATGGCGGGACAACAGCGGGCAAGAGGGCACTGTGGCGGTGAAGTACGGCACCAAGAAGATGGAGGGAACGATCCTTGAAGGGGACTCGGCGAGCGTGAAGGACGTATATGACCTCGACCTGAAGGATGGCCGGTTCTTCAACGATGGCGACACGGAGCGGGCGGCGAACGTTGTCGTGTTGGGGAACGATACGGCTGACGAGTTGTTTGGCACGATGAGCCCGATCGGTCAGGATGTGACGATCGCGGGTATGGTGTTTACCGTGGTCGGGGTGATGGACAAGCAGAAGCAGGCGTTTGGAGGAGGAAAGAATCCGGACGACAACAAGGCGTTCTTTCCGGTCACGACGTTCCACAAGATTCATCCGGAGGTGCTGGATTACTGGATCAGCCTGAAGTTCGACGACCAGAAGAACAAGGTGCTGGTGCAGGATGAGCTGGAAGAGCTGTTGCGACGCAGGCGAAAGGTGGCGAACGCGGCGCCGGACAACTTTGCCATCTTCGGCACCGACTCACTGACGCGGCTCTGGGATCAGATCACGTTCGGACTGTTCGGATTGATGCTGTCGCTTTCGGCGGTCGGTCTGCTCGTGGGCGGAGTCGGTGTGATGAACATCATGCTGGTGAGCGTGACGGAACGAACGCGGGAGATCGGCGTGAGGAAGGCGATCGGCGCGTCGAAGCAGACGATTCTGGCGCAGTTTACGCTCGAGGCGATTACGCTTTGCGCTGTCGGCGGTCTGATCGGTGTCATTCTGGGCAGCGCGGTTGCGCTTGGGGTGCGCCTGGTGTTTCCGTCTTCGCTGTCTGCAGCGTGGATTGCAGTGGCGTTTATCAGTTCCTGCGGAATTGGCCTTGTCTTCGGAATCTATCCGGCGTGGAAGGCGGCGAACCTGAATCCGATCGACGCGCTGCGTTATGAGTAGACGGCTGAGGCGAACAGAGTGGCCGCTCCGGTTGGTAAACTACGGAGATGGCCACAGCGATTGAGGCGATCACGACACTGTTGACGCTCGCGGGCCTGGCTTATCTGCTGTTGGCGTTGTGGGGGGCCAGAAACTTCGCGCATTACTGGCGGCGACGGAAGCTTGACGGCGGATTCGCGCCGGATGTCACGATCCTGAAGCCGGTGAAGGGTGTAGACCCGCGGATGCATGCGGGTCTGGTGAGTCACTGCAAGCAGGAGTACGCGGGCAGCTTTGAGATCGTCTTCGGTGTGAGCAGCCTTGATGATCCAGCCGTAGCTGAGATCGAGCGGTTGCAGGCGGAGTTTCCCGCCTGCCCGATTCGGCTGGTGGAGTGCAGCGAGCGGCTGGGCACCTCGGGGAAGGTGAGCAACCTGGTCCAGATGCTGCGCGAGGCTCGCTATGAGCACGTCATCATCAACGACAGCGACATTCGCGTCTCTCCGCAGATATCTGACGCGGGTGATGGATTGTTTCTCGGATCGCGCAGGTTGGCATGGTGACGGCTCCTTACATCGGCCGCACGGCGGACGGCGGTGCGGCGATGACGATCTGGTCGCGGCTGGAGGCGCTGGGAATCTCGACCGACTTTCTGCCGGGCGTGCTGGCGGCGCGGCTGCTCGAAGGCGGGATTCGCTTTGGACTTGGCTCGACGCTGGCGACGTCGAAGACTGCGCTGGCAAAGGCTGGAGGTCTCGAGGCGCTGGTCGAGTTTCTCGCCGACGACTACGAGATGGGCGAGCGCATCGCGAACGCCGGCTATCGCGTGGAGTTGTGCAGCGAAGTGGTGGAGACGACGGTGCCGGCGTATCAATTTCGCGGCTTCAAGGACCATCAGATGCGCTGGGCGCGGTCGACCCGGGACTCGCGCAAGCTGGGGTATGTGGGGCTGGGGATTACGTACGCTTTGCCCTGGGCGATGATGAACTGTGTCGCGAGCGGGTTCGCGCTGTGGAGCTTTTCTCTGCTGAGCGTGGTGGCGCTGGCACGGGTGTCGGTGGCGTTGTCGGTCGGAGTCGGTGTGCTGGGCGACGGGCAGGTTCTGCGCGATCTGTGGCTGCTTCCGTTGCGGGACTTCTTTGGGCTGGGCTTTTGGGCGTGGAGCTTTGCCGGGGATACGGTGGTGTGGCGCGGCGAGCTGTTTCATTTGCGGGATGGGCGGATTACACCGGTGGTTCAGGCGGTTGATGGGGGGGTACCCCCCCTGGGGGGTACCTGAGCCTAGATTCTTTATTATCAATGGTTTATCGATAGTCGTCGGTCTGCAAATTCGTCATGGCAAAGGGTTTATAGCTAAATTCGTCCAATCAAAAGGGTTAGGTGTATTCTTGCGAGTTAAATGACGAAGCCCCGGCGTTGGCCGGGGCTTTTTTACTTTCTATTTCTATTATAGCGAGTTCGCTGGAACTAATACGCCACGCGGATCTCGTTGGTGGGAAATGGTTTAGGTTCTTCAGGGACTTGACATGCGATTTTGGCGGGAAAATCGCAAAAAATAATTCAAGCCGCGTTTCATGCTAGCCTCGTATCGCAGATTTCAGGCAGACGCCAAAAAGTATCCAGGAACTGACCGCGAAGACTGCAGAATCAGAGAGACTCTTCCGAGATAGAGCGGCGGCGGTCGGGATATGTCGGGAAATGGCGATGCCCGTTTATGACCGCAACGTCGAACCAATACTTTGGTATGGATCGATACATTCGTCCAATGGATTCGTCGTCGCGCTTCTGTCAATCTTGCGTTGAACAGTCACTCGCTCTGACATCGAATGGAGTACCAAATGGACGGCACAAATCAACTGAATGAGACACGCGCGTGAGCGCCCCTGTCGCGTCGAGCACGCTTGGTGTCAACGTCTTTACCGCTCCAGGAAAGGCCATGGTCGGCGAGCGGCCAAGGCCCTTTGGCGAGCCGCTCGGCTTTGATCCGGCGACGTCGACGTTGATCTTCGGTGAGCACAATGCGGCGCTGGTGGACGCCATGACCACGGTGGCTGAGGCCGAGGCTCTCGCGGATTGGATTGCGCTGCACAACCGCAACCTGGAGACCATCTATATAACGCATGCGCACTTCGACCACTTCTACGGTCTGAGCGTTTTGCTCGACCGATTTCCGGGGGCTCGGGCGATCACAACGCCGAAGACGGCGGAGGGCATACAGATGTATCTGTCTCCCCCAGTGCAGCAATTAGCCCGTCGGATGTTTCCAGGGCAGGTGCCCACGAAGCTGGTTGGACCTGAGGTGTATGAGGCGGCCACGTTCACGCTCGAGGGCCAGGAGTTGCGCATCATCGAGCAGGGCCGCACCGATTGTCCGGATTCGACGTCTCTGTACGTTCCGTCGATTGGCCTGATCGTCGCGGGCGACGTTGTGTACAACCAATGCAGGATGTATGTGGGCGACACCACCCCAGAGAGCCGACAGAATTGGATCGCGGCGCTGGACCGGTTGGCGGCGCTGAACCCGGCGATGGTTGTCGCCGGTCACAAGAAGCCCGGCGCGCCCGACTCTCCCTCGACGATCGAGGACACCAAGCGTTACCTGCAAGATTTTGATCGGTTGCAGAAAACCGCGAAGTCCGACCGGGAGTTGTTCGATCAGATGACGGAGCTATACCCGCATTGGGTAGCCAACCAGTCGTGGTTGATGTTCGGATTCCCGCAGGGATAGCCGAAACCCCGTTTTCGGCGAAGGATGACAAGAAGGCCCGGGGCTGAAGCCCTCTGTCTTGCGGGGGATTTTTCAGGGGCGTGAAGGCCCCCCTGCTTCCATCGGGTTCTGGTACCATCTGCGGCACGAGACAAGCGATGGTGCCACTGTCGAAGGATCAGAGGAAAGCACTGTGGAGGTCCGGCCTGGCTTTGCTGGTCGTGGTTGCGGTGCTGTTTGTTCTTCTGCGGGTGAACAAGCCGGGCGAGAAAGCGGTGAAGTTCAATGCTGTGTGCCGAAGCTTTGTCGCACCGGTGGCGTTGGCGCTGAAGCTGCATGCGGGACCCGGCGAGGTACAGGAGGCGATGGCGGACGGGTTCGATGCGGCGATCGAGAACATGGAGAGCGTGGGGTTCACGGTGGAGGGTAGTTCGCTGGGCAGGGTGATGGCGGACGGGTTCAAGATGGAGCGCAGCGTTGACTTGAATGAGACGCCGTCGCGCCTGGATGTGACGCCGAGTGGAGGCCTGGGGCGCGCGGAGCTGCAGGTGAGTCCCCTTGTGGTGATCTCGAGCTCCGGGTCGGCGGACCGAGGCCGTGGGTGAAGGCGGAGGCGCCAAGGCGGAGAGTATGCAGGTCGTACTGGTGAGCCCTTTGAGTGTGCTGAAGGGGAACAGGTATGTGATCAAAGACATCAAGCTCGACAAGTTGCCTGCGCAGATGGTGCAGGACTTTCAGGCGGATGTGAAGGGTGCGATTCCGGGCGCGATGGTGGCGTTGCATTCGGGACCGGGAGCTGCGGTGCAGGTGTGGTTTAAGCCGGAGATGGACGAGGTGCCGTTGTTTGAGGCTGAGAACGGGTCTGTCGATGGCAAAGGGGATGGCAAGGGGGATGGCAAGGTGGGCGGCGGGCCGTTGTTGTTGCGGGGCTGCGTGAATCCGGATCTGCGGATTGAGGACAAGAGCGCGACGGGTGTGATTGCGGACCGAAGTACTGACCTGAAGATCGAGGCGGTTTCGGGAACGATCGAAGGGATCGGCATTGTCGGCGGCGCGGAGAAGAACAATGGGCCAAGGTTGCGAGTGCGAGGCGAGGCGCGGGTCTCGTCGATGCGACAGGATGAGAATGAGTTGCTGCCGACGCTGGTCGGCGAGGCGATGGACCTGTCGTATACGCAGCGGGGAGTGGCGCTGATCGTTCTGGGCGTCGTATTGTTTGTTGCATTCAAAATCGTGGACCGAACCCTGGGGGTGCTGCTCGAATACTTCTTTCCGAAGGTGTAGCCATGGCGATATCGCGTAGAACATTGTTGCGTGGATGGAGCGATCTTCCTGGGGTCGGGGAGATACGCGTTGAGTGAAGAGTTTGAGCCGGTGGAGCTGGAGTTTGCGGATGTGGAGCTCAATGCGGAGTTGCCGCTGGTTGCCGGTGCGAACACTTCGGGATACAACATGTGCCATCTGCTGGTTCTGGATGCGACGGGGAAGAAGATTGTGTGGCAGTCGAAGGAGTGGGGCACGGAGCCGAACCGGTCGAACTCGGCAGCGACGGAGAAGCTGGGCGGAGGGGGCGACAAGAAGCATGTGGTGCAGGGTGTGATGCGGCCGACGCGAGCGGGAACACCGAGCATGGCGCTTGCGATTCATCAGGGGACGGACCTGGATAAGACGCAGATGGAGCTGCTTGCGGAGAAGGCTCGCTTTGTGTCGGATCCGGCGCCGCGTCCTGAAGGCGGTCACTTTGAGGTGCATCTGTATCTTGATTCGACGGTGAAGGTACAGATATGGAGCGGCACGGTGGCGAAGGGGAGCCCGGTGGTTCAGGCGGAGTTTCACAACGTACAGGCTGGAAGCAACCGGGTGCCGTGGAATCTCAAGGTCAAGGACGGATTGGCTCCGCCGGGACGGATATGTGGCGTTGCTGACGTGTACGCCGAACGAGGCTGGGAGAACGCCGACTTTTCTGGGCTCGTCGTTTGGGGTGGCTTAAGCTGCGGGGTGCGCGGCGCGTGCTGACTCTCAGGCGCGGCCTCTGGCGGAGCTGGGAGGCGGAGGGTAGTGGGGTTTGAGCTTTGCGGGGGCTGGAGGCGCGGGTTCGAGGTGGATGGGACGGTGTGCGGTGACCATTTCGGCGATAGCGTACTTGAGGGCTTCGACGCCTTCTCCGGTGACGGCGGAGATCTTGTAGAAGGGGAGCTTGCGGCGCTTGGCCATGGCGGCGAGCTTTTTGAGTTTGTCGGGGTTGGCGACGTCGACCTTTGCGGCGACGAGAATGGTGGGCTTGGCGGCGAGGGCGGGGTCGAAGCTTTTGAGTTCTTCGGTGATGACTTTGTAGTCGGCGACGGGATCAGGCCGGGCATTTCCAGAGGCCGCGGCGCTTGAGTCGGAGACGTCGACGAGGTGAACGATGACGCTGGTGCGTTCGATGTGCTTGAGGAACTGGATGCCGAGACCGGCGCCGAGGTGTGCGCCTTCGATGAGGCCGGGGAGGTCGGCTACGGTGTAGGACTCGGTATGGGGATAGTCGCCGACCTGGACGACGCCGAGATTGGGTTCGAGGGTGGTGAAGGCGTAGTTGGCGATCTTGGGCTTGGCGGCGGAGAGGCGGGAGATGAGGGTGGACTTGCCGACGTTGGGGTAGCCGACGAGGCCGGCGTCGGCGAGGAGACGGAGTTCGAGGCGGTAGGCGCGCTCTTCGCCGGCGCGGCCGAGTTCGTGTTCGCGCGGGGCCTGGTGGGTGCTGGTGGCGAAGTGCTGGTTGCCGCGTCCGCCGCGTCCGCCCTTGGCGATGACGATGGTCTCGTTGGGGTGAGCGAAGTCGTGGATAAGCTCGCCGGTCTGGTCGTCGTAGAGGAGGGTGCCGACGGGGACTTTGAGGGTGGTGGACTCGCCCGCGGACCCGGAGCAGTTGGAGCCGAGGCCGTGGCCGCCGCGCTGGGCTTTGTGCTCGGGGTTGAAGCGGAAGTGGACTAAGGTGTTGTGGCTTAGGGAGGAGGACATAAGGACGTCTCCTCCGTGACCGCCGTCGCCGCCAGAAGGGCCGCCTTTGGGAACGAATTTTTCGCGGCGGAAGGCCATGCAGCCGTTGCCGCCGTCGCCGGCCTTAATACGAATTCGTGCTTCGTCAATGAACATTATTCAATATTCAGTGTACTAGGATGTGGACTACACTGTAGCCAATCGCACAGTTTGCTGAAGGCGCGCGCGGACCGTTTGAGTTTTGACGGCTACGACGTGGTGGTCCAGGAAGATGTGTTTTTATGATCGCGTGGAAGCGTAACCGGCGATTAACAGCTTGTTAATCGCGGTATGCAATCTTCAAGGTGAACCCAAAAGTATGACAGAGGACAGGCGAGGAGCTAAATCGCGCGTCCGGGCAGCATAGAAACGACTCTGAGGAGACCAAGATGAAAAAGATAATGATGCTTTTGCTCTTTGTAGCGGCTGGTTTGGTTGCAGGTCCGTTGCTCGCACAGTCAGCGGTAGATGGCGCGATTGGCGGAACGGTGCAGGATTCGTCGGGCCTGGCGATTCCGAATGCCAAGGTGATCATCCGAAACAACGCAACGAACGCGGAACAAACTGTCGTTAGCGACGATTCGGGGTTCTTTCGCGCAATCCACCTTCAACCGTCGACCTATACGGTGACAATTTCGGCGCCAGGCTTCGAGAGCTACAAGTCTCCCGGGGTGATCGTGCAGGTGGGCCTGTTGACGGACATTTCGCCGAAGCTGCCGGTGGGAAGCGAAGCGCAGATCGTGGAGGTCACCAGTGAGGCGCCGGCGATCAATACTACAACGCCCGATTTTGCGAATGTAATCACTCAGCGTACGCTGCAGGATCTGCCCATCAATAACTATCGCTGGTCGGCCTATGCTGCGCTGACTCCAGGTGTGGTTAATGATGCGAACGGTTTTGGTCTGTTGAGCTTTCGCGGTCAGAGCACGCTGTTGAACAATGTGACAATCGACGGAGCGGACGATAACCAGGCTTACTTCTCGGAAGAGCGCGGCCGGACACGCGCTGGCTACTCGACGGCGAAGACATCGATTCAAGAGTTCCAGGTGAATACCTCGAACTACTCAGTGGAGTACGGGCGCTCGGCCGGGGGCGTGGTGAATTCGGTGACCAAGAGCGGCGGCAATGCGTTCCACGGAGAGGGCTATTTTCAGCAACGCAATGCGGAGTGGGGAGCGGCGAATGCTTTCACGACGCGCTTTGTGCCGAACCCGAGCGGCAGCGGCTTCGTCTCGCAGAACTTCAAGCCGACGGACGTACGCAATCAGTACGGCGGAAGTGTCGGCGGGCCGATTATCAAGGACAAGCTGTTCTTCTTCTTTGCGGGCGATCGTTTTGCACGGAACTTTCCTGGAGTTGCGGTAGCGAGCAATCCGAACAGTTTCTTTACGACTCCGGACGGCACGTTGCCGGCTGGTAAGATCTGCGGCACGACGGGCGCGACGGCGCCGAGTGCGATCGACGCAGCGGCCTGCACGCTGCAGGCAAACCTCGGCCTGTCCACCTATTCTGCGGCCGCAACGATCTACAACAACGGCCTGACGAACCTGAACACGATGTTGGGCACGGTTCCGCGTACCGGCGATCAGACGATCTTCTTCCCGAAGGTTGATTGGCAGATCAATGCGCGCAATCATTTTTCGGGTGAGGTTAACCGGCTACGCTGGATCTCTCCGGCGGGCATTCAAACATCGTCCACAGTGACGGATGGTATTGCAAGCTTTGGCAACGACTATGTTCGAGATACGTTTGGGATCGCCAAGCTGGATAGTGTGATCACGACTAAGATTAGCAACGAGGTGCGCTACCAGTACGGCCGCGACTTCGAGTTCGAGTTTGGTCAGACCCCGACTCAGTATGAAATGACGAATCTGATGGGTCCTACTTCGGGCGGATATACCAATCCGTTTACCGCGCCCCCCAGCGTGACCATCACGAACGGATTCAGCTTCGGCACCCCGAACTTTCTGGAGCGGGCAGCGTTGCCGGATGAGCGCCGCTGGCAGGTTGCTGATACGGTGAACTGGGTTCATGGTAACCACAGCTTCAAGTTTGGCGGGGACTACATCCATACCTACGACCTGATCAACAACCTGTTCTCGGGCTTTGGAGTTTATAGCTACAGCTCGCTTACCAGTTACTTTACGGACCTGACTTTCTCGCAGAATCCGTCGACCGTCGCGAAGGCGAAAAACTACAGCAGCTATGTTCAAGGCTTTGGCATTCCGGGGCTGGACTTTACTACGGGCGACTACGCATTCTTTGCTGAAGACAACTGGAAGCTGAGCAAACGTCTGACTGTGACGCTGGGGTTGCGGTATGAGTATGAGCAGCTACCGTCGCCAAGGAGCTCGCTGGTTGTTGCCTCACTGCCGCAGACGAGTGTTTTTCCGAGCAATAAGACAAACATCGGACCCCGCGTCGGTTTTGCTTACGATGTCTTCGGCACGGGTAAGACGGTGTTGCGCGGCGGCTATGGCGAGTTCTTCGCCCGCATTCTGAACGGAACGATCTACAACGCGCTGATCAGCACGGGATCGACGAACGGACAATACACCATCAGCGATACTGTCACCACACCGAATGCGCCGGTGTTTCCAAGGGTTGTGGCGTCAGGAAGTCTGGCAAGCCCGCCGAACTCCGTCTTCTTCGACAGCAACTTCAAAGCGCCGGAGATACAGCAGGCGGATTTGACGGTGGAGCAGGAACTCGGCTGGAACTCCGTGTTCAGTGTGACATGGCTGGGGTCGTTTGGACGCAGGCTCCCGAACTTTACGGATCTCAACCTGTTCGAACCGACGACGGTTACATATACGGTGGTTGACACGTCCGGCAAGGGGCCGTTGGCCGCGGGCTCGACGTTCACATCGAAATTCTATGCGAAGAGCACGCAGTCGGCAGCTGTCTGCCCCAGCCAGCGTCCTAACTGCAGCTTTGGCTCGCTGACGGACATCTTCAGCGGCGTGACCTCGAACTATCAAGGGCTGGTTGCGCAATTGAATCACCGCTTTACGCACCATCTCCAATTTAGCGCGAACTATACCTGGTCGCATGCGCTGGACTACGGGGAGAACAACCAGACGGCGACCACGGCGAATAATTTGCTTGATCCGCAGAATCTTCGCGCGGAGTATGGCAACTCGATCACCAACATACCGAACCGCCTGGTCCTGAACGCAGTGATAACCTCTCCGTGGAATCTGAAAGGCTGGAAGAGCTATCTCCTGAACGACTATGAGCTATCACCGGGGTTCCAGGCTCAGAGCGGTCTTCCCTACTCGATTGGGACCAGCGGAACGCTGTCGACAGCGTTTGTCCCGACGGGAACCTTTAGCGCGATTGGCGGGGGCGTCAATGGTTCTAACGGGACCTTCCGGATGCCGGGCTTTGAACGCAACGGTATTACGCAACCCGGGACCAGCGTGCTGGATCTACGCTTCTCGAAGCGCTTCAGCATAAAGGAACGAGTGAAGTTGGAGTTTCTTGCTGAGAGCTTCAATATCCTTAACAAGCAAAACGTTACCGCGGTTAACACGACCGGCTACTTTATCGGGTCCACGGCGGGAACGAAGACGAATACTTTGACTTTCAACACGAACAGCGCAAACAGCGCGCTCCCGCTGTTTGGAACGGTGACCAACTCGAACTCGAGCGGATTCTCGTTCACGCCCCGACAGATTCAGCTTGGTGGGCGGGTTCAGTTCTAACTGCAGTTGTAATCGAGGGGCGGCGGCTTAGGCTGCCGCCCTTTTGTTGTTAACACCCGTTGTGGCTTCCTGATTCGTTTGTCAGCGTTTAATCTCTTATGATCTTTGGAGCGGCACAAAGACTGTAGCCGCAATGCTGCCCGCGATGTTGCGGGGTAGTAGCGAGTTTTGGTTTAGATCGTTCCCGTGGCTTGGTGTAGAGCCGTACGAATTTCCGCGGAGAGTCAATGTTGTTTTGTGTGGGACGCGCGAGGTCTGGCGCGGTCGTAGGGAGGATTGTCCGGGCCTGCTTGTTGTGGTGCTGTGCGGCTGCGACTGTAGAGGCGCGCGCGTTGGGACAGACTGCGGTGGACGGCGCGATTGGCGGTTTTGTCGTCGATGCCGTTGGGGCGGCGCTTGTGGGGGCAACGGTGCAGGTGCGGAACGCCGCAGATGGATCGATGAATCGCGCGACGACGGGAGACAGGGGCGAGTTTCTGGTGCCGCACTTGCCCGCCGGGGAGTACCGCGTCGTCGTGGACTGTTCCCTGTTCGCCGAGTTGACCATGGAGCCGGTTGTGGTGGAGGTGGGAGGCGTGACATCGGTGGAGGCGCGCCTGCGAGTTGGTGCGGTGACAACTACGGTCAACGTGAGCGCCAGGCCGGAGGCCACGGCTTCGGTCAACGTTTCGGTCAATGTCGACGATTTAACGTCCGCTGCCATTGCGAGTGTTGTGACACCGGAGGAGATCGAACGGTTGCCGGTGAATGGCAGGCGATGGCAGACGTTTGCACTGCTGATGCCGGGTGTGAATGCGGATCCAGAGGGGGATGGGTTGCTGAGTTTTCGCGGCGTAGCGTCGACGCAGAACAGCAGCCGGATCGATGGGGGCGACGATGACCAGAGTTTCGGCTCGGTGCCGCGCGGGACGAGCGTGGAGAGCGGGGCCGAGATTGAGGATGCGGCCGAGATGGGAGCGCCGGACCGGATCAGCGTGGGAAGCGCGTCAGGGGGCGGTGGGTACGGGCGGCACTCGGGGATGGCATATACGTTTTCGCAGGAGGCGGTGCGCGAGTTTCGCGTGAGCGGGCAGAACTACTCGGCGCTCTATGGGCGTGCGGCGGGGGGAATTATTACGACGGTCTCGAAGAGCGGAACGAATGCTCTGCACGGCACGGGATTTTACCTGGCGCGGACGAGTGCGCTGGGCGCAACGAATCCCTTCTCCATTTCCACGAATTATGTGGATGGAGTGGTGACCAGTGAGACAGTGAAGCCGCACGATCTGCGGCAACAGTTTGGGGGAAGCGTGGGAGGGGATGTGGTGCGGGATAAACTCTTCTACTTCTACGCCTACGATCAGCAGCTGCGCGATTTTCCAGCGATTTCAACTCCGAACGATCCAAATTTCTTTTCGCTGACGGCGATCCAGACAGCGTTATTGGGCAACCGAGGCGTGACGTCTGCCAAGGTAAATGCGGCGTTGAACTACCTGGATAGCCTGACGGGGACGATTGCGCGGCGTCAGGACCAGACGATCAACTTCGGCAAGGTCGATTGGCAGGCGACGCATCATCATCGCGTAAGTGTGCAATACGATCGCGGACGCTCGAGCGCTCCGGCGGGCGCGCGGTCGGCTCCGGTGGTCGATGTAGGAAGGGCGAGCCTTGGGAGCAGCTATACGAAGCTGGATGCTATGCTGGCCAGGTGGATGTGGGTGGCGAAGCCAAGGCTGAGCAATGAGCTTCGCATGCAGTATGGGCGCGATTTTCAGTATGAGAATGCGCAGGCGCCGCTCCCGCAGGAGCCCGCCATCGGCCCCGGGGGAACTGCACCGGAGATCGCAATTGGGCCTTATGGATTTACATTTGGCACCTCGCCTTCGCTTGGGCGCAAGGCGTATCCGGATGAGAACAAGGTTCAACTTGTCGACATGATCTCCTGGACGCATGGACGACATCAGGTTCAGTTGGGCGTGGATCTGAGCCTGGTCCATGACGACATTGACGCGTTGACGAATACGCAGGGGGCGTTTCACTACGACAGCACGATGACGTCGGGTCACGCCGGCGGGTTGGTGGACTGGATCACGGATTACACGTTTAATGTGAATGCGTATCCGAACGGTGGGTGTCCGTCGATCGTCGCCGTAGTCCATGACTTCTGCTTCCGGTCTTTCACGCAGAGCTTTGGCCAGCAGGCGGTGACGTTCAACACGGAGGAGTGGGCGGGGTTCCTGCAGGACAACTGGCACTTGAGACCGGGACTAACGATCAACGCGGGAGTGCGTTACGAGTATGAGTTGTTGCCGCTGCCACAGCAACCCAACGCGGCGCTGGACGCGGCTTTCGGACAAACAGGAGCGACGAGCGTGTTTCCCGAAGACCGGAATAACTTCGGGCCACGAGTGGGAGTGTCGTGGGAACCGTTTGGGCCGGGCCGCGGCATCGTTCGCGTGGGGTATGGGCTTTACTACGGACGGTTGCCGGGCGCAACAGTAAGGAGTGCGCTGGTTGATACGGCGCAGGCAAGCTCCGCAAGACATGTTTTAATTACTCCTTCGACAGTTACAAATTGTCCGCAGGTGGCGAATCAGGGCTTTGGCTATGTGTGCGCCTATTTGACGAACCCGCCGTCGGCGGTCGCGACGACTACGTCGGCGATGCTGTTCGACCGCAGGTTTCGGCTTCCAGCGGTGCAGCAGGGGAGTTTGACCTTTGAGCGCGAAGTTGGTGGGGGCGTTGTTTTGAGTGGAACGTATTTGATGAACCTTGACCGGCAGCTGCCGAACTCGGTGGATGTAAACATTGCTCCGGCTATGGCGACAAAGGAGTTTCAGCTGCAGGGAGGCACTGGCGAAGTGGGGGTGCGGGATGGAGAGACGTTCGTAGTGCCGATCTATACGCAGCGCGTGGACACAAGCTTCGGACCTGTAACCGACATCGTTTCAAATGCCAACGCGACGTACAACGCGATGGTGCTGGAGGGGCGACGGCGTCTTCGTGGCGGCCTCGAGTTTCGAGGAAGCTGGACGTGGGCAAAGGCGATTGACTACGGACAGGGTGGGGCAACGCCGCGGACGAATGCACAGTTTGATCCTTTCGATGTGAGGTACGACAAGGGGCTATCGGCGTTAGACTTCCCTCACAAGGTACTGGTAAGCGGGGTATGGCAGCCGACGGTTGCGAGTGAGCGCCACTGGCTCCGAACAGCGACGAATGGCTGGATGGTTGCTCCGATCTATACGGAGTCGAGCGGAAGGCCGTACAGCTTTGATATTTTCGGAGGCACGCGACTCGCGGGCGGACACGAGAGCATCAATGGCGCGGGGGGCGCGGTGTATCTGCCTACGGTTGGAAGGAACACACTTCGATTGCCTGATACAAGCCGAATTGATCTGCGTGTCAGTCGGGCGGTGCGCGTAACCGAGAAAGTGCGGGCTCGGGGGAGTGTGGAGATCTTCAACCTGACCAACCGGATGAACTATTCGGCGATTATGCAGCGAGCGTTTTTGGCGGGGACTGAGACGAATGGGGTGACGCCGCTCATCTTTCAGAACGCAGCGACGGTTTCAGCAGAGGGGTTGAATGTGCGGCCGTTTGGAACGTACACGGCAGCGTCGACGGGACAGTCTCCCGAGCGGCAGGTGCAGTTGGGAGTCAGGGTGGAGTTCTGAGGTTTAGTGCTGCGAGATGGAGAGGGTGTTGCCGTCGGGGTCGGTGAACCACGCGACCTTGGCGCCTCCGGGCGCGGTCCAGACGCCGTCGGATCCTTGCTCAAGGAAAGAGTAGTGGTTGAACTTCACGGCTTTGCCGGTCATCTCGGCGACGGTCTTGTGGATATCTGCGACCCGCCAGCCGAGGATGGTGAACGGGAAGGGAGTGAAGTCGTCCACACGGACGACGCGGACCATGGTCCCATTGGCGTCCATCACGATGGCGAAGGAGTCGTCGCTGATGAAGCGGAGGCCGAGGGTTTCGTAGAAGCGGCGAGCGCGTTCTGCATCTTTGGTTGGGATGAAGGCTACGAGCGGGCTGTTGGCAAGCATGCTGTGACCTCGTTGAAAGGTGATTGAAACTATTGCCGGTTGGACTGCTGCGCGGAGTGCTGGAGAAACTTCTGGTCTCCGTTTTGGCTTGGAGAGAGGTCGGGATTGGAGGCGAAACGCGTGGTGGGGAATGCGTCGGGGTAGTTCTGTTGAATCCACTCCGTCATTTTTTCACGAACGAGGCAGCGCAGGTCGAAGTTTTCGCTTGAGTTGCGAGAGCTCATCAGGCAGCGCAGCTCCATAGAGCGGTCGGTGAGGTTTGTGACCTGCAGCCCGCACACCTGCTTGTTCCACAGAGGGCGACGGATGGACGATCGCCTCGAGTTGCTTTCTGAGATCTTCGACCGGGATGGAGTAGTCGACGTAGAGAAAGGCAGTGCCCATGATGTCGGAGTACTCGCGGGTCCAGTTCTGGAAGGAATTTTCGATGAAGTAATTGAGGGGGACGACGAGGCGGCGGAGGTCCCAGATTTTGACGATGACGTAGGCCGAGTTGATCTCTTCGACGCGGCCCCACTCACCCTGGACGACGACGACATCGTCGATGCGGATGGGTTCAGTGAGAGCGATCTGCAGGCCGGCGAAGAAGTTGGCCGCTGTGGAGCGGGCTGCGGTGGCGATGATGACGGAAGCGATACCGGCGGAGGCGAGGAGGCCGGAGCCGTAGTGCCAGATCCGCGGATCGTTGAAGGTCCATAAAAGTGCGCCAATGTCGACGATGACGACAAGGGTGATGAGCATGCGCCGAAAGAGCTGGAACTGAGTGTGGACGCGGCGCGCTCGAATGTTGTTCTCTGCGGAGAGATCGTAGCGCCGCAGCATGACCGACTGCAGGACGTAGATGCAGCCAATTGCGAACCAGCCCAGGGCGACGACGGTCGACATGATGAGACCCTGGCGCACCATGGCTTCTATCTCATCGGGCAGGCCGGGGATGAAGGGCAGGACGATGAAGAGGCAGGTCAGGAGAAAGATTGCGCGTGCTGGTTTCCCCAAATATTGATGCAATCCCCAACCAAGGTGGTGCTGGCGCGTCTCTTCACGGTGCAAAAGACGAAAGAGGATGTAATGCACCAGGTTGGCAAGCACAAGAACACTGCAGAAGACGAAGATCGCGAAGTACCACCCGTGGCGGAAGTGATAGACCGCGAGAGTCGCGAACTCTGGGTGGACTGCGCGCGCGCCTCCCGGGATGAGAGTTGATGGGTTCAAACGGCTCGTCTCCTTGCGTGGGTTAGATGCAGCGCGTGGTTTAGATGCATAGTAGTCGAGGGTGGCGACATCGCATCGCGACGGCTGAGGCGAAAGAAGCTACTTGCGCTGCAGGTCCTCGAGGGTTTCCAGCACAGCCTTTTCGAGCGCGATACGCTGGTCGGAGTAGGAGTGATCTGTCGTCAGATGAACAGTTGAGACCTCTGTGGCTCCGGCCTTGTGAAGCGCAGCGACGAAGGCATCGTTCGAAGGAGCGAGCCCGTCGTCCGAAGTCATGACGAGCACGGGGCGAGTTGCAAGCTTTGGAGCGAGGTTGGGGATGTTCCAGGCTGCGGCGTTGGCGACGACTTCTTTGGCGAGACTCTCGGGAGTACAGCCGGCGAGGGGCGCCATGCCTTCGGCGGCGAAGCCTCGCGCGAGACCTGCGACGGCTATGTTTTGCTGCTCCGGCTTGAGGGATTGGACGCGGTCTACGCCCATGTCGGCCGCGGAGATCAGGCCGACCGCTTTGATTGCGGGGTCCTGGGCGGCAACGTAGCGGGCCAAAAAGCCGCCCATGCTGTGGCCGATGAGAACGATGTACCTGGGATCGGAGCGAAGGTTCTTCGCGTTGGCGGGGTCGCGCAGGTAGGCGATGGCGGATTGGGTGTCTTCGATGGAGTGAGTGAAGGAGAAGTCGCCGGTTGATCCCCAGGAGCCGCGATAGTCGAAGTAGACGACGTCCCAGCCGTCGCGGCGGATGGCCTGTGCGAGGTCGAGGTTCTTTTCGTTGCCGGGGAAGCCATGCAGGAGGAGGACGACGGGATGCGGTCCTGCTCCTTCGGCGATGTAGGCGAGGGCGTTGAGCATGGCTCCGTGACTGGGGATCTGGAAGGTCTCCATGGCGGCTGGGTTGGCTTTGTCGGGGGCGGGGTCGGGTGAGATGGCTGGCTGGGGAATTTGGCTGGTGTGGCCACCGCTGATGGTCATTTGGGCGTAAGCCGGGAGAGCGGCGAAGGCGCTGAGCAGGGCTGCTGAGAGGACGAGCTGTCGTAGGGTCATGCGGTGATTGTAAAGGTGGTTGGACTGAATGAGATGTCGATGGAGAGGTAGCCGGGTTCGGCAGAAGATGAGGAATTTCAGAGGAAGATGGTGAAAAGCTCTAGAATAGAAGAGTGAGCTTTACGGAACAGTTCGATGTGGTGGTTGTTGGCGCCGGGCACGCTGGTTGTGAGGCGGCGATGGCGTCTGCGCGCATGGGGTTGCGCACGGCGATCTTTACCTTGAACCTTGATTTGATCGCGCAGATGAGCTGCAATCCGGCGATTGGGGGAATTGCGAAGGGGCACCTGGTGCGCGAGGTGGATGCGCTGGGCGGCGTGATGGGCGAGGTCGCGGATGCGACGGGTATCCAGTTTCGGTTGTTGAATACGTCGCGTGGGCCGGCGGTGTGGTCGCCGAGGGCGCAGTGCGACAAGGCGCTTTATCGCGTGAAGATGCGCGAGGTGCTGGAGGGGCAGAAGAATCTTTTTATTAAGCAGGCTGAGGTAGTGGACCTCGTCATCGACGAGGTCGAGGAGTCAGCGGTCAGGGCTCAGGGTTCAGAGGCTCCAACTGCCGCGCGGCGGGTTACGGGGTTGAGGCTGCGCGATGGGCGGACGATACATGCGGCAGCGACGATCGTGACGACGGGAACGTTTTTGAATGGGCTGATTCATTGTGGGGAGCAGCAGTACACGGCGGGGCGGAGTGGCGAGCCAGCGAGTGTGTTGCTGGGGGAGAGTTTGAAGCGGCTTGGGCTGCGCGAGTGCCGGTTGAAGACGGGTACGCCGCCTCGGCTTGATGGCCGCACAATCGATTGGAGCAAGTTTGAGGAGCAGCCGGGGGATGCGGATCCGACGCCGTTCAGCTTTCGATCTGGTGTTGCGAGAGGGGGTAGCTTCCGCTGCGACAGATCATGTGCCATATCGCGCATACGACGCCGGAGACGCTGCGGCTGATTCGCGAGAATGTGCATCGGTCGCCGATGTATACGGGGCAGATTGAGGCGATAGGGCCGCGGTACTGCCCGTCGATTGAGGATAAGATCGTGCGGTTTCCGGAGAAGACGCGGCATCAGTTTTTTCTTGAGCCGGAGGGGCTGAATACGCACGAGGTCTACATCAATGGGATGAGCACGAGCCTGCCGATGGAGGTCCAGGCGGCGATGGTGCACTCGATACCGGGGCTTGAGAACGCCGAGATGCTGCGGCCCGGTTATGCGATCGAGTATGACGCGATCGATCCGACGGAGCTGGATCGGACACTGCGGGTGAAGTCGTTTGAAGGGCTGTATCTTGCGGGGCAGATCAACGGGACGAGCGGATATGAAGAGGCTGCGTGCCAGGGCTTGATGGCGGGGATCAATGCGGCGTTGGCAGTGCGCGGGGAAGAGGGGTTTACGCTCGATCGCACGGAGGCTTACACCGGCATTCTGATCGATGACCTGATCAGCAAGGGAACCAATGAGCCGTACCGGATGTTTACTTCGCGAGCGGAGTTTCGGTTGCACTTGCGGATCGACAATGCGGATCGGCGATTGACGCCGCACGGACGGCGGTTGGGGTTGATCGATGATGATGCGTGGGCCGAGTATGAGGCGAAGCAGGCGCGGGCGGCAGCGTTTGAAGGGCTGCTGAACACGGCTCGGGTGCGGTCTGAGGAATTGCCGGCTGAGTTGTTGGCGCGGCTCGATGGTGATGCGGCGGGGGTGAGTGGGCAGACGTTTGCGCAGCTTTTGAAGAGGCCGGAAGTTCCGGTTGAGGAGATTGCTCCCGTGCTTCGCGATCGGTTGGCGAATGGAGATCCGGTTCTGACCCATTGGGTGCTTGCGATGGGAAGTATCTCTTCGGATTCGAAAGAACCCGGTTCTGCGCCACGTTTGCCGGCGTGGGTTCGCAATGAGATGAAGACGGTGGAGACGGAGATCAAGTACTCCGGCTATCTGGACCAGCAGCGACGGTCTATCGAGAAGATGCGGAAGGCAGAGAAGCGGGCGATTCCGGACTGGTTTGACTACAGCGGGGTGAGCGGTTTGTCGACCGAGATGAAACAGACGTTGTCGCGAGTGCGACCGCAGACACTGGGCCAGGCGAGTCGCATCTCCGGAGTGACGCCGGCGGCGGTGAGCTTGATTCACGTGTATATCGAGATTCAGGGGCGAGAGCGGGTAGCTTAGCGGGCGAGTAGTTTGTCGACGCGACTCGCGAGGGCCTGCGCGTCTTTTGGGGCGAAGACCTTGGCATCGTTGTCGAAGTATACGTACACATCGCGAGTGGCGCGTTTACTTGCGGGCGTTGAGCTGGCGTGGTCGCCGTCGGTTACTTCTTCGCCGCGAGCCCATGTTGCGACGCGGTCGGCCCATTGATCAAGCGCCTGATCGCTGTAGCCGCTGGTGTAGAGAACCTCTGATCCGTGAAGGCGGAGGTAGAGGAAGTCCGAAGTTACGTCCATCAGGCGCGGCCATTCGACCGCATCGGCACAGACGAGAGCGACGTTATAACGACGAAGAAGCTCGATGAACTCCGGATTGACGAAGCTGGGATGGCGAATCTCCATTGCGTGCCTGACGGCGCGCGGTTCGCCGGGTGTGGTGAAGGCGCGGCCGTTGAGGCGTCGGTCGTGCTTCTCGGCGAGATTCGAGGCGGCTGCGGTGTCATGCGGAAGCAGGGAGAAGAATTCTTCGAGCCGGTCGCGATCGAACTTGAAGTTGGGTGGGAACTGCCAGAGGATCGGTCCGAGTTTTGCTCCCAGTGCCAGTAGTCCCGAGGCGAAGAAGTTCGCGAGCGGTTGTTCGATCTCGCGCAGACGAAGCATGTGCGTGATGAAACGGCTGCCTTTGACCGAGAAGACGAAATCGTCGGGAGTGTGCTCGGCCCAGGTGGCGAAGCTTGATGGGCGCTGCAGGCCGTAGAAAGTGCCGTTGATCTCGATGGAAGGAAAGAGCGAGGCGGCGTATGCCAGCTCCTTCTTCTGCGCCAGACCCTGAGGATAGAAGACTCCGCGCCACGGTTTGTAGGTCCAGCCGGAGATTCCGATGCGTACGTGGCCAGACAATGGGTTCTCCTGGCTGGGTTAGATGATCAAAATAGGCGGGTTGGCTGGTGGCTGTAGCGATTAGTCGCTAAGATGTAACCGGCAGCTCGGTTCCGGCGTCCAATCCAGCACGGAGACGTCGATGAACACTGGACTTAGATCGGGACTGATTGTGCTGGGCGCTATCGCGCTTGCCGTACTGCTGATTGCAGGCGGAAGGAGAATGATTATGGGGTCGGTGATGGGTGCAGAGAGAAAAGAGCCGCTTCCGGCTCCAGTGCTGGACGAACAGCATCCTACTGCCAAGCACGAGACGGCGGTCTTTGCGGGTGGCTGCTTCTGGGGGGTGCAGACGACTTTTCAGCGGATCAAGGGTGTGACCGCGACGACAGCGGGTTACTCCGGCGGCTCGGCGGCGACGGCTACTTATGATCAGGTTTCGTCGGAGACGACGGGGCACGCGGAGTCGGTGAAGGTGGTCTTTGATCCCTCGCGGATCAGCTATGGTACGCTGTTGCGCATCTTCTTCTCTGTGGTGCACGATCCGACGCAGTTGAACCGGCAGGGGCCGGATGTAGGGACGTCGTACCGGTCGATGATTTTCTACACCACACCGGAGCAGCAGAAGATTGCGACGGCGTACATTGCGCAGCTGGATGCCGCCCATGCATTTCCCAAGAAGATTGTGACCGAGGTGACGCCGTTGAAGGCCTTCTATGACGCCGAAGACTATCATCAGGATTATGCGGAGAAGAACCCGAACAACCCGTATATTCAGGTGTGTGATGTGCCTAAGGTCGCGGCCCTGAAGCAACAGTTTCCGGAACTGTTTCAGGAGTACAAGCACTGACCACGCGAGGTGGAAGATGCGTTTCTGGTCGGGAGTACTGCTTCTGCTTAGCAGCGTGAGCTGGGCCCGCGGAGGCGCGCAACAAGGGGTCGGGGCTGGATCTGAAGGTGTGAATTGCCGGGCGACTGACATCGAACTGTACGATGGCGGGAGTGCAGTCGGTGCGGGCCACATCGAGCAGGTGGTCGAGTTGCGTAATCGATCGCAGCGGTCGTGCACGTTGCTGGGGCCGCCGCTGCTTGTGTCATTCGATGAGCACGGTCAGCGTGTGGCGGAACCGTATGGAAGAAACAGGGGGAGTTCCCTGTTTGGGGAGGGGGACCTGCGGCTTGTGACGCTGCAGCCGGGGGAGTTCGCGCACTTCAAAGTATCGATGACATCCTGCAATAACGGTCAGGATTGCGTCCCCTTCAACAAGCTGCAGGTGATGCTGCCGGGTGACTATGTTCCGCTGAATGTTGCAAGGTCCGTTGCGGATCCGATGAGGATCAGTGTTACGGCGGTACAGGCAGGAGCGGATACGGAGGACGGTGGATGGGTTCCTCCGGTCTCGGCGGTAAGTGTGGCTGCAGGTGAGCTGGCGGGGCTGTCTCTGCGGCTGGCTGTTCCGCCACACCCAGTGGAAGGGTTTACGGCGCACTTCGCGCTGCACAACGAGGGAGTCATTCCGGTCCAGCTTGCTTCCAAGAGATGTGCCCTCATAGAGAAGCTGACGAATTCGGCAGGCACGATCATGTCGGCGCAGCAGAGTTGCGGCAAATGGATGGGAGCCCTGGATTCGGACGGAATGCTTGCGCCAGGCGCAATCGCGACGGTGGACTTGCACGTTGCGGGCGAGGGCGGCGACGACGTTCGGGGGAAGATCTGCCGCACCGGTCCGTGGACGGCGGAACTGGAGATGGTGACGGATGTGGGCAGGGTCAGATTTGATCAGCTGCGGTTCGAGGTCAACGTTGCGAAGTGCAGCGACTCGGACGAGGTTGAAGTGGCGGGGGCGGAGGCGATCCACTGGGCGCCTGTCCCGCAGCGTGGCGTGCGGCTGGGGATGCTGGTGCAAGCGAGAGGTGGTTCCGAGCCAGCCTGGGGAAGGTATTTCACTGGGGCGGAGGAGCCGACGTTTCAGGTTGGCGATCGGATTGAGCTGAGATTGTTTGTGGACAATATGACCGATGAACCAGTGCGGCTGAACGTGCGGCCGGCAGCGCTTCGCCTGCTGGTGACACGCGTGGGGCAGAATGTTCCGCCAGACCTGGTTGCCCCGACGAGGGGACAGACGGATGGGCCGGGGAAAGAGGTTACGGTGCCTCCGCACACCCAGAAGGAGCTTGGTACGAGGATTTTGAGCGACAGTTACGAGTTGCGTGAAGGTGACTACGAGATTGCAGTTGGGCCGTTGAATCCAACGGGAGCAGTCGTCGAGGCGAAAGTTCCCGTCGGGGGCCGGCCGTTGACCGAGGACGCGGCTGCGGTGAAAAGCCTAGTCAAAGTGGTGCCTTAGCAGAGGGAAGGTTCACAGCCGGTTATTGTGTGACTTCGCCCTCGGGCTCATCGGTCGGGTTGTCGATCTCGGCCTGGAAACCTTCAAGAAGACGCCGCAGGAATGCATCGGTGTCGGTGCCTTCGTTCTGAAGCTCGTGGGCGTGAGCGATGTGCCGGGCGAGGTCGGCGAGGACGATGCCCCAGGCGAAGGGGTCTTCCCAGGCGCCGCTGCGGATGCTGACGTGCTGCCCGTGCTCGGCGATCCATACCCGCAGCACTTCAAAGGATGCTTTGTCGCGTTGGGCTACTGGTGGGATGCTTAGAGTCTTTTCTGCGCCCATGTGTCTCCTAGGTCATCTGGTTGCGGCTTATCGCACCGGCTTGACTTAGCCTATAACGGTTAAGGCCTGTGTGTGTGAGTGTGTGTCGCCAAGGGTAGACTGAAAGCAGCGCCTTGCCGCTTTCCGGACCTGCCCGAATTCCCACAGAAGTCTCGTGCAATCCGCAGGGCAAGGTTCGGTAACTTAGGACTTCATGGCTACATACGCGCACATCGTAGGAGATCAGGAACGCCCCGCCTCGGTGCACGCCGAGATGACGATTCTCGGCGCGATGCTGGTTGAGCCGGTTGCGATTATCGACGCGACAATGTTGCTGAAGACCGACGACTTCGCGCTCGATTCGCATCGCAAGATCTACGCCGCTATGTTGCAGTTGGTTGAGCTCGGCCATGGGGTAGACATTGTCACTGTCACCGATTATCTGAGTAAGAAAAAAGAGCTGGACTCAGTCGGCGGGTTGCCGTATCTGGCTTCGCTGAGCGAAGGTCTGCCGCGAAAACTCAGCATCGAGAGCTATGTTCGCATCGTCCGCGATAAGAGCCTGATGCGGCAGCTTTTGACGGTCTGCGACATGGGCATGATCGAGGCATCCGATCAGAGCCGTGAGGCCCTCGACGTTCTCAACCAGGTGACGAGCCGGCTGACTGAAATCTCCGAGCATGCCGTTACCGGCGGATTCTCTGATATTGCTGCGATTGTGAAGGACTCGTTTGGCTCGATCGATGCACTGTATGAGCAGGGGCGTGAGGTCACGGGGCTGGCGACGCACTATGTGGAGTTCGACCGCATGACCAGCGGGTTGCAGGAATCTGAGTTGATTATCATCGCCGCGCGTCCTTCGATGGGAAAGACTGCGTGGGCGATCAACATCGCCGAAAACGCTGCGGTTCGCGGGGGGAAGGTTGTCGCCGTCTTCTCGCTCGAAATGAGCAAGGCGAGTCTGCTACGCAGAATGCTGGCGTCGCAGGCGCTGGTCAACTCGAAGGCAATTCAGACCGGCATGCTGATGCGCGACGATCGGGCAAAGCTCATCAAGGGGCTTGAGCTGCTAATGGAGTCGAAGATATTTATCGACGATACGCCCGGGATCACTCTTGCCGAGATGCGCGCCAAGGCGCGGCGCTTGAAGCAGCAGCAAGGGCAGCTCGACCTGATCGTCATCGACTACCTGCAGCTGATGACTGGCTCGGCCTCGAACACGAAGGGCTTCGAGAACCGTACGCAGGAGGTTTCGGCGATCTCGCGCGGACTCAAGGCGCTGGCCAAGGAGATGAAGGTGCCTGTGGTTGCGCTCTCGCAGCTGTCGCGTGCCAGTGAGCAGCGTGGAGGCGATAAAAAGCCGTTGCTCAGCGATCTCCGCGAATCTGGTTCGATCGAGCAGGACGCCGATGTGGTCTGCTTCATTCACCGCGAGGAGTACTACGACCGCGAGAACGAGGACCTGAAGGGCAAGGCCGAGATCATCATCGCGAAACAGAGAAATGGACCGACGGGCAGCATTCAGCTTGCATATCTCGCCGATTTCACACGGTTCGAGAATCTACAGCACGGCGATCCGGGCGGCTACTGATTTGGCTGGTGAGTGATTCTGTCTTTACCGAGGAACAGATCGTCGACGGCTTTTCCAGCGTTTGCGGGCATGATCAGGGCGTGTCCACTTACGGTGTGTCCGAGGTTCGGTGGCCAGTAGGGGTCGGCGGCAGCAACGGGACCAAGGGCAACATCGGGAATCTTGGAGCCGAATGCGGTGTTCATTGTGTCGATGAAAGTATTGGCTACCACGGCATATCCGGTGTTGGTTGGGTGGATGCCGTCGAGCGCGAAGAAGCCGCCCAGGAAAGTCGCCGTCCCGGTATAGCCGTTGATCGTCAAGCCGGACTGAGTGACCTGGTTGAACAAAGCATTGATGTCGACGAGCGTGGCATTGGCTGCCTTCGCTTGCGTGGCGATGACCTGATTGAACGCCGTTACTTGCGCTTGAACCGTGACCACCTCGGCGGCGGAGAGCACGCCGGAATCCGTGATGGGTCCCTGCTGCGTTCCGCCCAGGATGAGCGGGATCTCTGCCAAGCCCGTCGGATTGACATAGTCTCCCGGGACGATTCCCAAAAGAGCGCTGAGCACGGATGTTGGTAGCCCGGTGGCCGCCGAATACTCTCCGAGGATCAAGGCTGCGGGCTGAAGGTAAGGCACCTTGGTTACATCCGGAATGTTAGCGATCACCAGGTGTGCAGGCGTCATGGTGGTTAGCTGGGTGATGAGGTTCTGGTACTGAGTCGTGAAGTTGGCGACTGAGGTCATGCTGCTTGGCATGCCGGTTTCATCCGCAACCAAGGCGTCGTTGTTGCCGATCCAGAGAAAGATCGTCGTCGGCTGCGCCTTGATGGCCCAGGCAAGTTGGCTGTTCGCCTCTCCGTAGCCAAGGCCGGGAAAGCCGAGCACCAGCTGGTTGAGTTGCTGTTGTCCGGCAGCAGGATTGACCAGCGGGACTGTGTTCGCTACGTCATTCAGCAGAGCTCCGGGAACCGCCAGGTCTGTGACCTGCGTCGCGAAGTTATCCCGCCCTGTCGTGGTTGCGCAGACAGACGGAGTCCCCGACGGAGGGCAGACAGCTGTAATATCCGGCGGAGGCCCTAGCGAAACCAATTGCAGCACGTTTGGAGCGCCTGGATAGGCAATCAGCGGCTGAACAATATTGAACTGCGCCTGCGTCGCGACCAGAGGCGCCCATCCGTGCACCTGCAGGGTGTCCAGCAGCGATCCGCTCTGGAAGCCTGCTGTGAGTGAGTCACCAAGAAAGACGGTGTTCGAGAAGTTGCCAGCGTTCTTCGCCTGAGCGGCTTGCAGGGCTGCCAACGGATTGGAACTGCCGCTGGAACAGCCGGCAAGCGATAGACAAAGTACAGTGGCAAAGAGCGGGCTGCAAAGCAGTGAGACTGAACGAGCATTCATTTTCATGGCGACGGACTAACCCCTTGGAAGTGCCGCAAATCCCGATTGCATTGCGGTGGAAGTGCTTTCTCCAGACGTGGCTTTGTATCACATTCGGGGTGCGATGGGGAACCGGGGGTACTTCGGAGATTATCTGCGGAGGCAGATTGCGGCGATACCATAGGGGGTGTGAAGAGTTGGGTGGAGGTTTCGGAGCGACGGCTGACGGCTAACTACGGGGTGCTGGTTAAGGCCGCTGGTGGCGAGACAGCGGTGCTTGCGGTGGTCAAGGCGAATGCTTACGGGCATGGCGCGGCGGTGTGTGCTCCGGTGCTGGCAAGGGCGGGTGCGGAGTGGCTTGGGGTTACGGATGTGGCTGAGGGCGCGGCGGTTCGTGAGGCGCTGGAGGCTGCGGGGATCGCGCGGGAGCGCCAGCCTAGGATTATGGTGATGTGCGGCCTGCTGGCGGCCGAGGCTGAGGCTGTCGTGCGGCATGGGCTGACGCCGGTGATCTGGGAGCGGGAGCAGATGGAGTGGCTCGCCGAGGCGGCTTCGCGGATGGGCGGTTCGCCGCTGGATGTTCACCTGGAGATCGATACTGGTATGGCTCGGCAGGGCGTCGCGCCGGGCGAGGAGTTGGATGAGCTGGTGCGATGGATCAGCGGTCAGACGATGCTGCGGCTGGATGGCGTGCTGACTCACTTCGCCTCGTCGGAGGTAGCGGGATCGGAGCACACGCTTGAGCAGCGTCGCCGGTTTGAGGAGGCGATTGCGGCGGTTGCAGCGGAGGGTTTGAGGCCCGCGTGGGTTCATGCGGGAAACTCCTCTACGCTCGATAACCAGGGTGATGCGCAGAACGTTGTCTGGCTGCGACGGGCTGGCGGCGAGCGTTGGGGCGCGGTCGATGGTGCGGAGTGGGATTGCGGTCTATGGATATTGTCTGCCGATCGAGTGGGCAGGTTCTGGCGGCGAGACGGTTCGGCCATGCGTTCGGCCAGAGCTTCAGCCTGTGATGTGCTGGAAGGCGCGGGTGATCGGGCTGCGCGAGGTGAAGGCTGGAGATACGGTTGGGTACAACGCGACCTTCGCGGCGGAGCGGACGATGCGGCTGGCTCTGCTTCCGGTTGGATATGCGGATGGATTGCGGCGGGAGTTGTCGGGGTCGAATGCGCGGGCTGGCGGTTGGGTGATGGTGAAGGGTCAGCGGGCGGCGATTGTGGGTCGCGTGTCGATGAACCTTACGGTGGTTGATGTGACGGAGATTCCTGATGTTGCCGTGGGCGATGAGGTTGTGGTGCTGGGAGATGGCGTGACTGCGGATGATCACGCTGGTCTTGCGGGGACGATTGCGTATGAGATTGTGTGCGGCGTGCGTGCGGAGTCGCGGCTGGTGTGATTTGTGCGCATCGGGCTGTGATTTGCGCGCAATGGGCTGTGATTTGCATGCATTGCTCTGGGCCATTAAGATCAGGCTAAGAGAAACGAGAGGAACTATTTCATGGAAGCCATCAATGCAGCGCGCCGCCCAGAGGATATCGCGCTCGATTTGCTAAAGTTCGTTGCATCGCAGACCAATGTTGGGAGCAAGGGAGCGGGCTCGACCGGCTTTGGCTCAATCTCGTTGACGAAGACTGAGGATCAGGTGGTGTTGCTGCTCGAACTCTATGCCCGCTGCCGCCAGGTGGTTGAGGCTCCGGTCGCAAAGATTTAGTGCCGGGCTCGCAGCCACTCCGCGTTGCCGTTGTTGGAGCGGGAGCCTTCGGGCGCAATCATCTTCGTGTGTATCGTGAGCTTGAGCAGGCGGGTGAGGCTGTCGAGCTGGTTGGTGTGGTCGATAGCGACTCCGCTGTTGCCGCTGACGTTTCGCAGAAGTTCGGGATTCCAGGCTTTGCGACGATTGAGGCGTGTCTCGCGGCGGTTGGGCGGCTCGATGCGGCTTCGATCTGTGTGCCGACGGTGCATCATGCTTCTGCTGCGGAGCCGCTTCTGGTCGCAGGCGTCGATCTTCTGATCGAGAAGCCGCTGGCTGCGAATCTTGCCGATGCCGATCGCATCCTGGAGTTGAGCCGCAAGCATGGGCGGATCGTGCAGGCCGGGCATCTGGAGCGGTTCAATCCGGCGGTGACCGCGGCGCGGGAGCATCTGCATCAACCGATGTTCTTTGAGTCGCACCGGTTGAGTGTGTTTACGCCGCGCTCGCTCGATGTGGATGTCGTTCTGGATCTGATGATTCATGATCTTGATATTGTGTTGAGCCTGGTGGATTCGCCGGTGCGCGAGGTGCGGGCGGTGGGGCTGCCGGTGCTCTCGCGCAAGGTGGACATTGCCAATGTGCGGCTGGAGTTTGAGAACGGGTGCGTCGCCAACTTCACGGCGAGCCGGGTGAGCACGGAGCGGGTGCGGAAGCTGCGGTTTTTTCAGCCGCACCAGTATCTGTCGCTCGACTTTGCGCGGCAGGATCTGCTGATGATCGACGTGACGGCGGCGGCGGGGATGGATCCGGCTCAGCTCGCGGCGATGGCGCAGATGGTGGGGCAGCATCCTTCGGCGGGGCTGTCGCTGAAGAAGATTTCGGTGGGGCAGGGTGAGCCGCTGCGGCTGGAGATTGCTTCGTTCCTGGAGGCGGTGCGGACGCGGGCTACGCCTCTGCGTCTCGGGTGAGGATGGCCGCGCTGCGCTGGCGCTGGCGCTGGAGATCAACCGGGCGATTGCGGCTCATGCGACACGGACCGGGCTCTGACGGGGGCCTCCCCCTATGTAGATGTGAATTTCTTTTCGAATCAATGGTTTACACGACATGGCGTGCTGTAAAATCGTCATAACAAAAGGGTTATTGGTCAAATTCGTCTTTCTAAACGAGTTAAGCCCCGGAGGATGTCCGGGGCTTGCTGGTTTTTGATCTATATATCCATTATAGCGGTTCGGATAGAACTAATACGCCAAGTCGATCTTGTTTTGTTTGAGTGATTTAGGTGGTTTGGGGGCTTGACATGCGATTTTTGGGCGGAATTGGGGGAAAGAAATATGGAGGTAGATAACCCTCATCGGCGTGGACGCGGGAAGAAGCCGCTTTAGCTGCTTTCTCCGCGTCTAACCGTCGCTGCAATTCTTGCTTAGACACACTCAAAATCTTCTTTATCGCTGCTTCGAAATTCCGCTTTCTGTCATTCTTTAGCCCTCAATTCTAGTGTAGATCGCACCATTCCCATGGTGGCGTATGCCTCTGCCACAATCGGAGAGTCTTCGTTGGTGGCATCCGAGAATCCCCCACTGTTCCAAAGCATATCCAACATTGCCGATCGCTCGTACAGCTTTATCAGGAGATTGCCCTTTTGACTGTTAACGATGTCCTTTAGGGATTTACGCATCGCGCGCGGGGAGGGAGTAGCCCATACTTCAAACTCGCGGGTCAACTCGTACGCGAATAGATCAGCCGCCTGTAAGGGCAGGACATCGCGGGGAAAAGCTGAGGTATAGATTCCCATCCATTCAGCCCAAACGAACTTCTCAGGGTGAGACTTCATGATGTTCCATAACTGCATGGCACGGCCTGCATCAGTAGCTCCGTACTCTTTTTGGTATGCGTAGATCATAGAGACTGGGTCGATCTTGAGATCGTCATTCATGATCGGAGCACCGCTCAATGCGAGGCCTTTAGTCACTTCTTGGAACGCCATGTAATAGGGGTCTACCGTAGCTCTTTTGTGACTCTCTTCGAGTCGTTCATAGTCGTCAAGAGAAACTACGCAGCCAACCGCCTTGGCCTCAGCAGCTACAAGCGAACCAGTTAGTCGTGCGATGAAATCGTCCTTTTTTTCCCGCGACCAATCCGCATACTTGCTCTGCTGGCTACGGCGATAGAACTCTTTCGCATGGAACTCCTCGCCATCGTTGAATTCATCAAGCGCAGCCCTCCACTGACCCTGAAAAATGTCCCATTGATCGGCGTTCGCAACGAACCCAGCTAAACCCACAAAACGACACTTGGGGTCTTTAGAGTGGCCGGATTCATCGACATATGCTGCCAGCATCAGTAACCACTTTTTCTTGCTGTGGGTGGGAGTTATCTATTATTATTGCCGATGTAAAGGCAATGGAATGAGCTGATTTCCGAAGAATACACCCCAGGGGCTTAAAGCCCCGATTCTGTGCCTGGGTTTGGGAGGCCGAGGCTGAAGCCTTGGCTTACCTAGAGGCGAGAACTTTTCAGAGGCAGGAACCTCTTCTGGAAGCGAAAGCTTTCCGGAGGCAAGAACCGCCCTCGAAAGCGAAGGGTCTGTTGGGAAAAGGCCCGGGGCTGAAGCCCCTTTTTGCATCGCGTCTGTTTCAGGGGCCTGAAGGCCCCTGCTTCCTCCTGGTTCGCGCTTTCGCGCGAATGGCATATGAGGCTTGGTGCCCCTAGACGGAAATGTTGAGGGATTAATTTTTCTGGTGTGGCGCGGGGTCGACGAAGCCCGGGCTAATCAGAAAGCAAGGCAAAGGCGGGGCTGAAAAGGGCGTTGAAAAAGCCGTTCTCTGCAGGAACAGGCAACAGCAAGGGCAAATGCAAACTGCAGGTCCTTCGACTACGCTCAGGATGACACAGTTTTGGGTGGTGGAAGCTCAGCTTCATCTCCGGCGGTTTGTAAATCAAACGATATTGATTGCGAAGCATGACGGTTCATTTCATCGTATTGCGTTGCAGGCTCCGGAACGCGTGGACAGCGTTACGATTCGCTCGGGGTACTATGCTCCGATGCATTGACGGAATTAATTTTTCTCGTGTGCAGCCGGGGGTCGGCGAAGCCGCGGCTGATCAGAAAACAAGGCAACGGCCCGGGGCTGAAGCCCCTTTTTCTCTGGCTTTTTTCAGGGGCCTGAATGCCCCTGCTCCCTCCGGGTTCGCGCTTTCGCGCGAATGACTGCTGCGGCTAGGTGATTTTGATTCCGACGTTATTGAGGAAGCCGGGAATGCAGACGTGGTTCTTCTCGTCCTCGATCAGGTCGAGCTCGTGTTTTCGCTGGGCGATCGTTTGATAGCAGACGGGGCAGATGGAGTCGAAGGTGCCGTCCGGGTTGATGCGGTGGGGTAGGATGATGCGTTCCGTGCTCATGGTATGTCGGGCAAGCATACAACTTGTTTAGGGAGGTTTCGCAAAAATAATGCTCTCTTTTTGGGGGACAGAGAGGCGTTGGAAACAGAGACGCGTTGGGACGACGGCAGGAACAGGCAACGGCAAGGGCGACCTACAACGGCAAGTGCAAAAGCAACTGCAGGTCCTTCGACTACGCTCAGGATGACACTGTTTTTGGGTGGTGGAAGATGACACTGATTTGGGTGGTGGAAGCTCAGGGTGACACTGTTTTGGTGGTGGAAGAGAGATAGGCGGAAGGGCACAAGAACACAACGGCAAATACACAGCGAAGGAGGACCTAGTCCATGGTTTTGATGGGGACGCCGTCGGGGATTTTGAGTTCGAACTGGTCGTCTTCGAGCTTTTGATTCAGCGTTAGCTTGGAGATCGTGATGGTGAGGCTGAGCTGGTCCTGGGGACGTCTGATCTCGATCTTCATGGGGAACGTGAGGTCGCCGAACTTCTGGTAGTTGCTGTAGAAGGCGCGGGTGACGATGGTGCCGTCGGGACCGTAGATGTCCTGCTGGTATGGCAGCAGGGTTGAGCGGCCGATGTGGATAACGCGCGCGGTATGGGCTGTCCGGCCTTTTGGCTGCTGCAGAATCTCAAGATCGTAGTCGGGTTCTTCGATCATGTCTTTCTTGTTTTTTTCGTTGACGACGATTCGAGTGTCCTGGGTAAGCGATACGACCTCTCCGGGACCGAGACCTTTTATCAGGAGCGAGTCGAGGAAGACGGCGGGGCGCAGATTTTCGAGAGCGTTGCTGGACGGCTTGGTGACTTCGCTGGTGCCGGCCATGGCGATGCGCCGGGGCGGAATCCAAAGCTTCCATGTCTTGCCGTCGCTGACCATGTCAAAGGCCTGGGAGCCGAGGATGGGGACGCGCAGGAGAACACGGAGGTCCTGGGGTTTTCGGATAAAGATGTAACCGCCGAAGCTGGGATGCTGGATGATCTGGCCCTGACGGGCCCCGCCTTCTGCGGCGACGATCTCGATGGTGGCGTTGAGGCTCTGGATGGCCTCGAAGCGTTTTTCAACCTGTGTTAATAGCTGGTCCAGCGTCGCGTTCAACACCACATCGGCGGGACGCACCTTTTGGACCTTGTAAGTGTGGGTCAGGCATCCGGTCAACGCCGGCGCCATCGCGACCAACCCCACCGCTAACGCTTGTTTTATCCTCATTGGCACAAACTTCAAGTATAGCTATCTAGACGCGGAGTGTCGGGCTGACATCCCCGGGGTATCGCATCGGCTATTGGTTCTTATACGTGTTGGATGTGTTGGCGTTCCGCAACGCTTCGGAGAGTTGGTGCGGAAAAGACACAGTTTTGTGGCTACCGGGAACGGGGAAGGCTGTTGAGGGCCGAAGTTTAGTGCTTTTCGGCCTGGCGGTAGGCCTGCACCTGTTCGGCGTGCTCTTTAAGATCGACTGAGAAGCGGGTGTGGCCGGCGGCGTCGCTGACGAAGTAGAGAAAGTCGGTCTCGGCGGGGTGGAGCGCGGCTTTCAGGGAGGCGATGCCGGGGTTGGCGATGGGGCCGGGCGGCAGGCCGGTGTGTTTGTAGGTGTTGTATGGAGATGGCGACTGGAGGTCGGAGGCGTAGATGGTGCCGCGCCAGCGGTTGTCGAGCAGGGCGGCGTAGATGACAGTGGGGTCGGTGGCGAGGGGGATGGATTTAGCGAGACGGTTGGTGAAGACTCCCGCAACGACGGGGCGCTCGCTGGCCTGGGCTACCTCTTTTTCGATGATGGAGGCCATGGTGACGGTGGGAACCATGCTGGCGCGGTCGATGCCGAGCTGGTTGCTGGCCTGACGAAAGCGATGGACCATCGCCATGAGGATTTGGAGAGGCGTGGCGTGGCGGGAGAAGCGGTAGGTGTCGGGGAAGAGATAGCCTTCGAGCGAGACGGGGTGGGCGCCGGGAGGAAGAAGGTCGGCGATGAGTTCGGTGTACCTGCGTTCGGCGGCGAGGAAGTCGTCGCGTTTGCCGAAGCCGGCGGCCTCGACGGCGGCGGCGATGTCGAAGATGTTGTAGCCCTCGGGGATGGTGAGGGCCTGGGTGTAGACGTCGCCCTGGACGAAGCGGGCGTAGACCTCGGAGATGGGAGCCGGGTGGTCGAAACGGTACTCGCCGGCCTTGAGGGTGCCTCCCTTTCGGAGGCGGAGGAGATCGAAGCCGTAGCGGCTGCGAATGATGCCAGCCTTTTCCATCCTGGTGGCGATTGCTGAGGCGCCGGTGCCGGGGGTGATCTCGACGAAGGTTTCGGTGGTTGGGCCGTAGGGCACGTACATGACGTAGGCGGCAGCTCCGGCGGCGAGGAGGAGAAGAAGTATGAGAATCCCGAAAAACTTCAAATCTGCGCCTCCGATTGGGGTTGGATCATTACGAACAAACCGCACGTCCTTCGACTGCGCCTCTCGCGATGAGACTGCGAGAGGCTTCGCTCAGGATGACAATTTTTATTTTAGTCACTTAAGCTCAAACTAAATTTCGCGTGGGTTGGCCGTCGATACACTGGTCTCGGCCATTTTACGGTGCGACGGTTACACTCAAGACCGTGGCGGAGAACTCGTTCCAATCCGATTCGCTCAAATCCGATACGTCTGAGGTGAAGGCGCCGGAACAGAAGCCTGAGGAGGGTGCTCTGGTGCCGCGGATTCTGGGGTTCGATGTGGGGGACCGGCGGATTGGACTGGCGATCTCGGACCCGCTGGGGTATACGGCGCAGCCACTGTTTACGCTGCACCGCGCGGGGCACAAGGCGGACCTGAAGTCGGTGGCGCGGGTGCTTAGAAAGCACGGGGTGAGGGAGGCGGTGGTGGGGAATCCGCTGTACATGTCGGGAGACCAGAGTCCACAGGCGACGAAGGCGCAGGCGTTTGCGGAGGAGCTTCGAACGGAGTTTGGAATCACGGTGCATCTGTGGGATGAGCGGCTGACGACGACCCAGGCGCACCGGCATCTGGACGACGCCGGGCATGCTGCGATTGGGCGGAAGGGCATCATCGACCAAGTGGCTGCGGTATTGATTTTGCAGTCGTTTCTGGAGGCGCGGGCGAACCAGCGAAGTCGATCTTAGAGGCTGGTACAGGTGACGCGGCAACCCGGCGCGGGGGGTTTTGCGTCCTGACATCGTATAATCGTTCTTTCATCACAACGTGTTGCCGCACGAGCATCTGCGAGCACGCGAAGAGCGTCCGGAAGGCCCCAATGCCAGAAGAAGTAAAGAAAAGGCTCGCAGAAGAGATCAAATTGCTGGAACACGAGCTGACAACCGAACTGCCTGCAGAAATTAAGAAAGCTGTCGCGCTTGGCGACCTGAGCGAAAACGCTGAATATCACATGGCGAAACAGCGCCAGGTCTTTGTGAACGCCCGCCTAGGACAACTGAAGAAGCGGATGGGCGAGCTCGCCATGGTGAATCTGGTCAATATCCCCAACGACAAGGTGGGTTTCGGCTCCCGGGTCACGGTTTTCGACTCGAGTAAAGACGAGGAGCTTCAGTATCAGCTGGTGACGAGCGAAGAGTCCGATGTGGCCAAGGGGTTGATCTCGACGACTTCGCCGATTGGCCGCGCTCTGCTGGGTAGGCAGGTGGGCGACGTGGCGACTGTGATCACGCCGAACGGCAAGCGGGAGCTGGAGATTCTGAAGCTGCTCACCATCCATGACGCCGAGTAGACTGAGCGGCATGCCTCTTTCGTGTTATTACGGAAGCGGCGAAGACGGGGTTTTCTCCCCGGAGGACTAGTTTTTTGACCTGGACAAGCGCATTCGGCAAGGGCAGCGGCTGGTTGCTGCAAAAGATCGTGAACGGTCTGGCGCTGACTCGTATCTCTCCGAACATGCTGACGTTTATCGGGTTGGTGATCAACATCATCGCGGCGTGTTTCTTTGGATTTGCGCGGCCGAATAACGCTAACCGGATGTTTTTGTATGCGGGCCTGATCATCATCGGGGCGGGCGTCTTCGACATGGTGGATGGGCGGGTGGCGCGCAAGACGAACCAGGTTTCGGTGTTTGGGGCGTTCTTCGATTCGGTGATGGATCGTTACTCTGATGTCGCGATCTTCTTTGGTCTGCTGATCTTCTACGCGCGGGGCAACCGACTGTTTTATGTGGGGCTGGTCGGGTTTGTGATGACTGCGTGCGTGATGGTCAGCTATACGCGTGCGCGGGCTGAGGCGCTGATCGGAACCTGCAAGGTGGGGTTTATGGAGCGGCCAGAGCGGATTGTGTGCGTTATTCTGGGTGCGCTTTGCTACCGGTGGGGGGTAATGGCTCCAGCGTTATGGGTGCTGGCGCTGTTCGCTACACTGACAGTCATCCACCGGATTCGATATACCTACCTCGAGACAGAACGCCGCAAGCTACAGCCGACCCGTTAGTTAAGCTGGTTTCTATGGATGCGATTCGGGTGGAAACGCGGGCAAAAGTGGCGACTGAATTGCTGGCCTATTCATAGCGTAGAGTTACACTGAGGGTGAAATCGTCAATTTCCAAGTAATGGGCCTAGCGTTTCCAGGGACTTGAATGAGTGGAAAGGGATTTTTTTCAAGTCCTGGAACTTTGTGCGCACAACATAGCAACAAATTCTCACATCAAGGGTCTATATGCAGCTCGTCCCCGAGAGCGTTGACACAGGAAGCACCATCTCTGGGGCGACCATCCACGTTGTCCGGGGTGACGACTCCATTCTGCGCCTTCAGCCTGTTCTTGACGATCTTTGCGCGCGATGCGGACAGCCTGGAGTGATGGACGACATACGGTACTTTTTGGCCAAGCCTGGAACGTTGAAAAGGGTCCCCCACCTTTTGCTGGTCTCGAAGGCCCGGTTTTTGGACTTAGAGAGATTGACCGCAGACGATCTGCTGGGTGCGGTGCTTCTGTACCGATATATGCTGCTGGGCTGCGGCATCGGGACGTTCAGCACGAATGACCGATCTGGAAGAGGAGGCCTTGTCGCTCCGGCAGCCTTGCGGTCCGCTGTGGCCGAGATGGTAAGCCGCAGTCTGATGGCTCGCGGCGCCCTCACCGTCCTGATCTCTTTCCGGGATGAGGGGTCCGCGGGCGTACAAGCCAATTCGAGCGAAGGCAGATCGTCCAATGGCTCGACAATAGAGGACAAATCGGCCCGATGGGCATGGCGGGAGCGGGAGACGCCGGATTATCTGCCGCTGGACAAGACCTTCGAGGCAACGATCTCCAAGCTGGGGACACGTACCAGAAGAAACATGCGCTACTATCGCAAACGCGCGGAGACGGAGCTCGGGTGTGTTTTTCTGCCGGCAGTCGAGATATCGAAGCGAGAGTTTCTGGACTTTAACCGTGAGTGCATGTACGCGCGACCGGACAAGGTGGCCTCGTGGCGCTATGACTCTCTGAAGAATATCGGGACGCCTCTCTTTATGGGAATCAAGGACAGACAGGGGCGATGGCTGAGCCTGCTGGGTGGGAGAAGAACTCGTGCCGGGACGGAGATTTTGTGGCAGATGAACCGGGCGGGGAAGTCGCCATACTCTCTGAGCATCGTTATGCGTTCCTATTTCATGGAACATGAGATAGCGCATGGGATGACGAAGCTGTACATGGAAGGCGGAACGAGCCACCCGATGCGATTCTCGTTTGTCAGCGATAAGGTGACGGATCTTGTCGTCGTGCGACGTTCTGCGCTTGGATTGCTGATACCGAAGCTTGCGCGATATCTCATCAAGCCAGATAACGAACTGGCGTTGATGCTGTTGGAAAAGAGTCTGCACCCGGAGACTCCGGAGTAGAGCTGGCTATCCTCACTATCCTCAAGGCGAGATGAAGAGGGCCTGCGGTTTTTGGTTTGAAGCCGCAGGCTCTCTTTTAATCAAGAAGCTCGCCAGGAACTCTCAGGAGCTGGAGCACGTTGGTCTTTGCGAGGTCGATGATCTCGTCGCCGCGTCCACTGAAAACGCTTCGGGCCATGTAGAGCGAGAAGCCTTTCATCTGTTCGAAAGTGATATTGGGCGGCATGGCGAGCTCGTAACGGTTCACCATTACTTCTATAAGCGCTGGGCCGGGAGTTGCGAATGCGGTTCGCATGGCGGCCTCGAGATCGTTGGGCTGCTCGACGCGAACGCCGTGGATGCCGATAGCGTTTGCCAGGGCGGCGAAGCTGGGGTTCTCGAGGTCGGTGCCAAAGGTCACGATGCCGGCAGCCTTCATTTCCAGTTCGACGAAGGCGAGAGCGCCGTTGTTGAAGACGACGATCTTGATGGGGAGCTTGCGCTGGAGGAGCGAGAGAAGATCGCCGAGCATCATGGCGAGGCCGCCGTCGCCTGAGAGCGTGACGACCTGGCGAGTTGGGAATGCGGTCTGCGCGCCAATGGCCTGCGGGAGGGCGCATGCCATGGTGCCGTGACTGAAGGAGCCGAGGAGACGGCGGCTTCCGTTCATGGTGAGATAGCGCGCTGCCCAGACGGTTGGCGTGCCTACATCGCAGGTGAAGATGGCGTCGTCGGCTGCGAGCTGGTCGATGAGGCGCGCGACGTATTGCGGATGGATCGGGGTCTTGTTGTCGTCGGCACCGGCGAGGTCTTCGAGGCCCTCGCGGACCTTTTTGTAGTCCTTCACCATGGCGTCGAGATGGGTGCGGTCGGTATTGGCTTCGAGCAGGGGAAGGAGCGCGGAGAGCGTGTCGTTTATGTTGCCGACGAGGCCGAGATCGACCTGCGTGCGGCGGCCGATCTGATTGCCGCGGAGGTCTATCTGGATGACCTTGGCGTGCTCCGGATAGAACTGGGGATACGGGAAATCGGTTCCGAGCATGAGCAGAACGTCGCACTGTTCCATGGCGTGGTAACCGGAGCTAAAGCCAATGAGGCCGGTGAGGCCGACGTCGAAGGGATTGTCGAACTCGATGAACTCCTTGCCGCGGAGCGCGTAGACGATGGGTGATTTGAGGGCTTCTGCGGTGTCCATCAGCTCGGCGTGCGCGTCTTTACATCCGGCTCCGCCGAGAATGGTGACCTTCTTGCCGGCGTTGAGAATGGCGGCCGCTTCGCGCAGCTCGTCGTCGTTGGGGCGGATGAGGGGCTTTGCCCTGCGGATTGGTGGAAAGCTTTTTACGTCAGGGGCGTCGTGGAGGAGGACGTCTCCGGGCATGACGACGACGGCGACGCCGGAGAGATTGATGGCCGTACGCATGGCGATTTCGAGGACGCGCGGCATCTGTTCGGGGATGCCGACCATCTCGCAGTAGTCGCTGCACTCCTTGAAGAGATTCTGGGGGTGAGTTTCCTGGAAGTAGTTGGTGCCGATCTCCGAGCTGGGGATGTGCGCTGCGATGGCGAGCACAGGCACGCGGGTGCGATGGCAGTCGAAGAGTCCGTTGATGAGATGGAGATTGCCCGGACCGCAACTGGCTGCGCAGACCGCAAGCGTGCCGCTCAGATGCGCATCGGCACCGGCTGCGAAGGCAGCGACCTCTTCGTTGCGGACATGGACCCACTCGATGGAGCCGCCTCTTCGGAGCGCATCGGTGAAGCCGTTGAGTGAGTCGCCGGGAAGACCGTAGACCCGCTTGACGCCTGCATTTTTCAGGGTTTCAACGATTAATTCTGCGATTGTCTTTGCCATTTGGTTCCTCGAATCTGCCCCAGAGATGATGGGCACGGTGGGTTGAATGCGGAGGAGGAGAAATCCCGTAAACTTGAGATGCAATGAATGTGAAACCAGTTCTGTTAATTCACGGCGGCGCCTGGGCGATGCCCGACGACGCGATCGCTGCCCACGAAGAAGGTATCGCCAACGCTCTGGCTGCCGGATATGCGCTGCTGGAACAGGGGGCGACCGCGGTAGATGCGGTAGAGGCTGCGGTTGCGGTGATGGAGGACGATGAGACCTTCGATGCGGGGCGGGGTTCGTTTTTGACGCAGGACGGACGGGTGCAGATGGACGCGCTGCTGATGAATGGCGAGAATCTGCGCACCGGCGGCGTGGCCTGCGTGGAGCGGCTACGGAATCCGATTCGCGCTGCGCGGCTGGTGCTGGATAAGTCGCCGCATGTGTATTTTGTAGGGACGGGCGCGGAGAGATTTGCGCGGCAGCACGGCATGGCTCTATGCGACAACATGGAGCTGGTGATTCCGCGGGAGCAGGAACGACTGTTCAAGGCGCAGGCGGATGAGCTGGCGGGAAAACCCGACGAGACATTTTCGGGGAGTCTCGATTCCCACGATACGGTTGGGGCCGTGGCGCTGGATGTGCATGGCAATATTGCGGCGGGAACGAGCACGGGCGGGACGTTGAACAAGGCGCCGGGACGGGTGGGCGATTCTTCGCTGATCGGTTGCGGATGCTACGCGGACAATCTGACTGCGGCGGTGTCGCTGACGGGCTGGGGTGAGCCGATCATGAAGCTGGTGCTGGGAAAGTGGGCGGTGGATCGGGTTGCGGCAGGTGCGAGTCCGGATAAGGCGGCGCACGAGGCGATTGATTATCTCTTCACCAGGCTTGGCGGACATGGCGGCATTATTCTTCTGGGGCCGGATGGACGGGTGGGGCTGGCCCACAATACGCCGCGGATGGCCTGGGGGCTCCGGACGCCGGCGGGTGCGGAGATTGGCGTGACGCGAAACTGACTGTGGCGCGATGGTTGGCGAGCTCTCTAAGCTTGGCGTCTCCCGCAAAGGCTGTCTCGGTGTTTGTGCCATTCGTCCGCAGTCATCTCCCATATCTCGCAGGAAAGTCTGCCGGAGACGAAGTCGCGCTCTTCGGTGGCGACGAGGCGCATGCCGGTCTTCTCGGAGATGCGTCTGGAGGCGAGGTTTCCGACTGCCTTGGGGGTGCGAAGGACGGGGAAGCCAAGGACATCGAACCAGAACTCGTTCACGGCGATGACAGCCTCGGTCATCAGGCCCTGGCCCTGCCACGGCAGACCCAGCCAGAAGCCGCGGTTGTCGGACTCGCCTTTGATGAGCGCGATGGAACCGATGTGATGCTCGGGAGACTGCTTGAGCCGCAGCGTCCAGTGCCATTCGTCGCCGCGATTGATGGCGGGGAGCGCAGCATCGCGGTAGTAGGTGATCGCTCCGTTTTCGGGATAGGGCCACGGGACAATTGCGTTGAGCAGTCTGACGATCTCCCAGTGGGGAAAGAGCTGCTGGGTTTGCGGCGCATCGGAGAGCTGGAGGGGCCGGAGGATGAGGCGATCGGTTTGAAGTTCGGGGGTCAGTGACGCGGCACCCATAGCGAAAGTATATTCGCGGGCATAAGAGCCGATGCCGGTTTACTTCACGATGGGAGCGAGAACGATGGTGGTGAGTCCGAGCAGGAAAAATGATGGAGTAAACCCCACAAAACAAGCGGCCTCGAGCATCACGATTTTACGTGGGAGTTGGCCTAGTATATCCGGCGCTGTGAGTTCCCTCTTGCGCACTGAATGGTCATTCATGTAGAACATCGCGTTGTCAAAGTTGCCTGTCGGGGCGTTCTGAACGGAACGCGCACCCGGCCGATCGCATAGGGAGCACCATTCATGTTGATTCGCACTTCGCGGCACTTCTCTGCATTCGCTCTTGCCGCCATCGTTACACTGGCGTGTTTTTTTTCCGTCAGTCTTCGGGCACAGAATATCTCCACGGCCGAGCTCCACGGCACGGTGCATGACGCAAGCGGGGCTCTGATTCCCAACGCTGCGATCACAATTACGGACGCCACGAAGGGTTTTTCCCGCTCGACGACCAGCGACGGGCAGGGGAACTATCAGCTTCTGCTGCTACCTCCCGGCACGTATGTGCTGACAGCAACGGCGGCCGGGTTTGCCAAGCTGACCGAAGACAATGTTGTACTTACGGTTGGCGAGCGGGCCGAGCTGCGTCTTGCCCTTTCCATCACGGGAAGTGAGACCGTGAATGTGAACGGGGGAGCCGACATCGTTGAAACGCAGCGAAGTTCGCAGTCCACAACGGTCGACGAGCTTCGCATCGATAACCTGCCGACGAATGGACGCAATTACATCGGCTTTACGTTGACCAACTCGCAGATCGCGCGCGATGCAGCGCCATCGATCGGCGCGATTCCGACCTCGGGGCTGAACTTCGGTGGAGTTCGCGCGCGGTCCAACTCGATCAACATCGATGGCGCGGACGCGGGTGATTACATCTCCGGCGGGACGCGCACGACGGTTTCGCAGGATGCCGTGCAGGAGTTCCAGATCATTACGAATGGCTTCGCCGCGGAATATGGCCGAGCGTCGGGTGGTGTGGTCAATATCGTAACGAAGTCCGGCACCAACACGACGCATGGCAGCGCGTATGGCTTTCTGCGCAACCGCTACATCCAGGCGACGAACCCGTTTTCGACGGTCTACCAGCCGGCGTATACACGGGTGCAGGCGGGATTCACGATCGGCGGCGCGATCATTCCGGACAAGACCTTCTATTTTTTCGCGGCTGAGATTACGCGGCGGCAGGAGACGGGCTTCTCCGATATCGGCGCGAATAATTTTGGGCTGACGAATATCGATGTCAGCCGGTTTTATGGTGCTCCAGCTGGCGCGCTGACGATACAAGGGACCGCGCAACAGCAGGCATTTCTGCAGAATCCGCAGCTCCCGCCGAACGCTCCGGGGATTCAGCAGTACATCGCGCTGGTTGGGTCAGGCTCGTCGATCGCGACCAACGGACAGAACCCGGCGTTTCTGCAACCGGTTATCGGGGCGAAGAACTTTGTCACCTCAGGTCAGGTGCTGCCGGGGTCCTTTGTTCCGCTCAACAGTTTGATCGGCAACTTTCCGATCTCGGAGCGGACGGAGGTCTACTCGCTGCGCATCGACCACAAGCTGACGAGCAACCAGCAACTAGCGTTGCATGGCAGCGCCAGCCCGAGCTTTGTGAGCGGCATTGAAGAGAGCGCGGCAAACCAGAACATCGGAGAGAACTCGTTCTCGCGCACGGCCACGCAGAGCTTGCACGACTGGGCTTTTTCTGCGCAGCACACGCTGACGATCGGAGCGAACAAGGTCAACGAGCTGCGATTTCAGTATGCGCGGCATCCTGTTCTGTTTTCGAACAGCAACTCTGCGGGCGGCGCTAACACGGCGGTAAATATTCCCGGTTTCGCTTACTTTGGCAAGACGCCCTTTTCCGTGGTCAACCGCATCGAAAATCAGAACCAGTTGCAGGACAACTTCACAATCACTCATGGCAACCACACGTTCAAGACTGGAATCGACCTACGGTATATTCCGATCAATCTGATACAGGGGCAGCTGTACGGCGGCGGCGACTACAGCTTCGGAACTCTGAACAGCACGGACGTCTCACCTTCGCTGGTCGGCCTTCCCGGGTTTTCTGCGATCCAGGCGTACGGTCTCGGGATTCCGCAGTCGTTCGCGCAGGGCATCGGCAATACGAGCTTGAAGTACGACCTGAAGGTTCTTGGTGCGTTTATCGAGGACAGCTGGAAGGTCAGTCCCAGGGTCACTCTGAACCTGGGTGTTCGCTACGACATCGAAGCGTATCCGACACGGCTCGCGCTCAACACTGCTACCAACAACGCCGAACGCGCCTACGGGGTTCGCGAAGGAATTCGGCTGCAACCAACCAATGTCGCGCCACGTATTGGCGTAGCGTATGACGTTTTCGGCAACGCCAAGACGGTCGTTCGCGCGAACTACGGCATCTTTTACGATCGCGCGCCGGGCAATCTTGAGGCGCAGTCTATTGCGTTCAACTCGACGACGGTACCTCTTGTGATTCTCGCCGGAGGTACACCGTGTGCTGCGAACGCGCCGGCCACGGGAGCCAGTCCGTTGAATCTCAATGCGACGAACACGTTTCAGGGATCGCTCGGAAATCAAGGTTGTCTTGGCGCGGCATCGGCCGGCTTGAATTACATTCCAAGCCAGCAGCGCTTCGATCCGAATAATTCGAATTCGCTGTTCGTGAATCAGAACTTTCTAGCTGCGGGATTTCCGCTTGCGATCCTTCCGTCGGGCCTTCCTGCGGATCTGAACTTTGTGACACCGTATGTGCAGCAGGTTTCGTTTGGGATCGAGCAGGATCTTGGCCATGACATGTCGCTGAATATCTCGTACAACTCCACGGGTGGGCGGCATCTCAATCGTCCTATCAATGTGAACGCAGTTAACCCGCAGCTCCTGACTGCAAATTGGCGCAACGCAGTGAATGCAGTGAAGGCAGGGACGGCGGCGCCGGGAACTGCCAGCCCCACATCGAATCCGCTGACGGTCGCGACTGCGAGCGGCGTGAATCCGTGCGGGGTTGGGCCGACAGGTCCTTATGTGGCTCCACCGCTGTTGAACTTCTTCCGTCCATCGGGTTTGAATATTTCACTGGCGCCCTTCCTTGCCAACCCGATTGTGGGCGCCGGACAGTGCGTCGCACTGGCCAGCGAGATCGCGTTTGCGGATGGACTAGGCAAAGGGCTTCCGGTTCCCTTTGGCGATATGAGTCCGAACCAAACTACCGGTACGTCGAGCTACAACGGTTTGAGCGTGAACCTGAAGAAGCGCTACACGAAGAACTACGAGTTTCTGGTGAGCTATACGTGGTCGCATGCGATCGACGACTCGACTGACGTTGTCTCCAGCTCGGACGCGCCGCAGAGCAACTTTAATCCTAACGCCGAGCGCAGCGTGTCCACGTTCGACCAGCGTCATCGCTTTGTGCTCTCGGGGGTTTACAACTCTGGCCATCTCAGTGGCTCCGGTTTTGTTCCTGCAGTCTTCTCAGGCGTTACTGTTGCACCTATCTTTGAAATCTCTTCGGGGCGCCCGTTCAATATCCTCACCGGCACGGACACGAACTTTGACTTCGATCCACTGACGGATCGGCCGAATGCGGTCGCGCCGAATAGTGGGCTGACGGGGTGCGGAACTGCTCCGGTGCTCTCGAAGTATTCGCCGACGGGAGCGTTCAACCTGCCCTGCTACATCGACGCGCCCGCATCGGCCGGACCGGCCAGCAGCTACTATGCGGGTGATCTCCCGCGCAACGCGGGCGTCAAGCCGTACACGGTTTTCCTGGATATGCGCATCGCGCGCAGCTTCACGTTTTCGCATGACATAGGCGCTGCAGCTCACAGCCGATATCTTCAACATCGTTAACAAAAACAACACGCTGGATGTGAATCTTCTCTACACGGCGGCCGGACAACCAACCTCATCTTATGATCCGCGGCAGTTCCAGTTTGGAGCGCGCATCTCGTTCTAATCACGGCGTAGATCGTAGATCAATCGACCTTGAGATTTGCGTCGGCGTCCATCACCAGCGAGTCGCCTTCAACCAGCAGCGAGTGGAGCTTCAGCGAGTCGAGGGAGAGCGCGTAGCCGGTGGTCTCGGTGGAGCGGCTCAGTAGCTGGCGCATCAGCACAGCGGCGTTCACCTTCATCTGCGCCGGAAGCTTGTGGCTCAAGAACGGCTCCATCAGAAAGTTCAGCTCTTTGGACTCGCTGAGCCGTTCGATCCGCGCATCGCGAAAGCCTACGCTCTCTTCTTCGGCTTCCGGGATCAGGGAGACGTCTGTATTGGTGGAGAGGGAGACGCCAATGCACGTTCCGTGAACAGCGGTGCCGAGTTTGGCTTTCGCGTGAACACGGACGACGATGCGGTCTTGTACAAACGTCACGTGCGGCGATTCGGCGTAGACATAACAGGCGGAGTTGGCGTCGCCGCGAATGTAATAGCGGCCCTGGGGACCGTTGAAGAGCTGGGTTTGGAGCGTGCGTTCCAGAGCCTGTGCCGAGACTCTTACTTCGATCGCGAAGGCTGCGCGGGCAGAGAGAAACAGAACCACAGTGGAGAGCAAGCAGGCGAAAGGGAGAACGATGCATGATGCCTTTAGGATAAAGGCCACCGCAGCTTTGACTGCGGCGTTGAATTCCCTTCCCCGCCTGCTACTCTGTGTTCGACATGGTTCGAAGACTCATACAACGCAGTTCCCTGCTTTTCTTTGCCCTGCTCTCTGTCGCTGCAAGCGGAGCGGCTGCAAGCGCGCAGGCTCGCCGCATGGTGATTATCGATCAGGACGGCTCTGGCCCCGGCGGCTCGAACCAGATGGCGATGATGGTGCTGCTGCAATCGTCGCAGGCTGAGGTGCTGGGCATCACGATGGTCAGCGGTAACGCGTGGGAGCCCGAAGAGGTGCAGCACACGCTGCGGATGCTTGAACTGATCCATCGAACGGATGTGCCGGTTGTGCCGGGTGCGATCTTTCCTTTGGTTCATACGGAGGAGGAATCGAAGCTGCAGCAAAAGCTCTACGGCACCTTCTCCTGGTATGGCGCGTGGGGAGACCTCGCCGCGAACACGAGTCGTCAGCCGTACCACGGGCCTTACGTCATTCCGAAGCTGGTGGAAGGCAGTCCGACAATGAAGCCTTCGGACGAAGATGCGGCGCACTTTCTTGTTCGGCAGGTCCACGCTCATCCACACGAGGTTACGATTTACGCCGCCGGGCCGCTGACGAACATCGCGCTCGCCATCTCCATCGACCCGCACTTCGCCGAACTTACGCAGGGCATCGTGATCATGGGCGGCAGCCTGAGCCCGCAGACCGGTGACCCGGAGTTCGTCAATAACCCTCGGCATGAGTTCAATTTCTGGTTTGATCCTGAGGCCGCGCACATCACTTTGCGCGCGCACTGGCCGCGGATCGATCTCACTACCGTCGACATCTCCGTCAAGACTGGCTTCACCAAGGCGATGCTCGACGATATCTCCCACTCGCCCAATCCTGCAGCGAAGTACCTCGCCGACTACACGGGCGAGTTCTATTACCTTTGGGACGAGCTGGCTGCTGCGGCATGGCTCGATCCGAAGATCATTACGAAGGAACAAAGACTCTATGTTGATGTAGACCTGAGCCGCGGGCCGTTCTATGGCGATACTCTGTCGTGGACCGCCGCGAACAAGCCTTCGCTTGATCTTCAGCTTGTTCATGTTCAGACTGATGTTGATCTGCCGCGATTCAATAAACTTTTCGTCGATTTGATGAAGGCCCCGCCGCTTCCCGTTTCCGTCGCGAAATAGAATTTTCACCTGTAACGCCGATTGAAACGCATGGGCTGTATGCTTTTAATTGCGTTCGGGCGCTATGCCCAGCGACGCTTCGACCGACGAGGAGAAACAATGGAAAGGCGTGAATTCTTGACTGCAACTCTTGCGACATCCGCTCTTGCTCTGGCGAATCAGGCCACAGCGCAGACAGCTTCCGGCAAGCCGCGCGAATACTATGCGATTCGCAGATACCATATGCAGACCGGGCCGCAGACCGGCCTCACTGATACGTATATCTCCGGTGCGCTGATTCCCGCGTTGAACCGGCTTGGCATTGCGCCGGTTGGGGCGTTCCATCTCGACATCGGACCGGATACGCCGACGCTGTATCTTCTTATGCCCTGCTCGAAGCTCGAGACGCTGGTGACAGCGGAACTGCTGCTTGCGCAGGATGAGACCTTCATGAAGGCGGCGGAGCCCTTCTGGAATGCGCCCGCAACAGCGCCCGCGTTTCAACGCATTGAGAGTTCGCTTCATATTGCATTCGAGGGTTGGCCCAAGCTGACTCCGCCGGCAGCGACCGCGGAACATAAAAAGCGCATCTTCCAACTGCGCACCTATGAGAGCCCAAGCAGTCAGGCTCACGTGCGCAAGGTCGAGATGTTTCACCACGGGGAGTTCGAAATCTTTCAGCGTGCAGGCTTTGGCCAGGTGTTTTACGGCGATACGCTGATCGGCGCGCGAATGCCCAACCTTACTTACATGCTCAGCTTCGCGGACCAAAACGATCTCAACGCGAAATGGGACGTCTTTCGCAATGATCCCGCGTGGAAGAAGCTGAAGACTTCGCCGCGATACGCCTTTGAGGAGATCGTCAGTAACATCTCGAATTTGATCATGAGTCCGACGGCCTATTCTCAGATTTAACGTTTGCAAAGCGGCTGTGGCTCCAATCTTCGCGCTCACGCGCGTCACGAGTTCAAAGGGCAATAACGATGACGGATATCAATCAGCTGAAGGAACACTTCGGCATACCTGGTGTGCTCGAGTTTCATGCGACGGCAAGCGGCCTTGTCTATGCGAGCGCCACAACGCCGCATGCGACTGCGACCGTTTATATTCAGGGCGCTCACCTCACCGCGTGGCAGCCGAAGGGGCAGCAGCCGGCGATATTTCTCAGCCGCAAGAGCGACTTCGCGCCCGGCAAGCCGATTCGCGGCGGCGTTCCCATTGCCTTTCCGTGGTTTGCGACACGGCACGATGGAAAGCCAGGGCCGTCGCACGGCTTCGCACGCATTCAGGACTGGACGCTGGCCTTCGCCGCGATGGCGGGCGATGACTTGCACCTGACTTTTACGTTAGGGCCTACGGAGATCAGCCGCAACCTTGGCTACGACAACTTCCGTCTTGCCTATCAACTCATCATCGGACGAACGCTGACGATGGAGTTGACCGTTGCCAATGACGCGGCTGCGCCATTGCTCTTTGAGGAAGCGCTGCACACGTACTATGCCGTCGCGGATATCCACGAGGTCACGGTCGAGGGTCTCGACGGCGTGACTTACCTGGACAAGAACGACAATCTGAAATCGAAGGTGCAGCATGGCGCGATCACGATTACGGAGCCGACGGATCGCGTGTATCTCAATACCACCAGCACGTGTGAGGTGCACGACACGGCCAGCAAGCGCCGCATTACTATCGCGAAGGCCGGCTCGAATACGACCGTGGTCTGGAATCCGTGGGAGTCAGGCGCGCTGAAGCTGCCGGATCTCGATCCGACTGAGTGGCATGAGTACATCGCTGTCGAAACGGTAAACGCCGCGGCCAATGCGATCACGCTGGCGCCCGGCGCCACGCATGCCATGCGGGCGCACATTACGGTTGAAGGCCTCAAAGCGTAGAGGTTTCTCGCGCCACGACCTTGCCGGAGAGAACAGACAGACTGAGTTCGCCGAGCTTCGTCTGACGGCCCAGCGCAGTCGTCATCTGTCCTTCGATCAGAGGCTTGAAGGTGTTGACGTTCACAAAGAGCCGCACTGCAGCAATTGCAACGACGGCCACTCCGAGTACAACCAGCACAATCTTTCCTCTATGTTTCACCTTCGGTCCTCCTCAATTGCGGGTTCGTCGAAGCTGGACGTGACCACGATCGTCCGTCCCGCTTTGCCTGGGCCTGGGTGTGCCGCTACTGTGATAGGTGATGCTTATCCTGGCCTCTGCCTCGCCTCGCCGCCGCGAACTTCTTTCGCAGGCTGGTCTCACCTTCACGGTTGCAGCCGCCAATATCAATGAAGATCTTCTGCCGAACGAAGCAGCCGCAGCTTATGTCCAGCGGCTTGCCGAAGAGAAGGCCCAGGCGGTATGGAACGCCAAACTGTCTGCGGAGACGCCTGAAGATCCGCTCATGGTTCTTGGCGCCGACACCTGCGTCGTCTGCGATGGCCACATTCTGGGCAAGCCAATCGATACGGCAGATGCGCGGCGGATGTTGGAACTGTTAAGCGGGAGAACCCACGCTGTGATGACGGGGCTCGCCGTCATTACAGGTACAAAGGTTGTGAGAGATGTGGAGGTGACGCAGGTGATGTTCAACCAGATCGACGATGCCGAGATAGCGCGGTACATCAGCAGCGGAGAGCCAATGGACAAAGCTGGGGCGTACGCCATCCAGGGATATGCTGCACGCTGGATTCCCCGGATTGAGGGCTGCTACTTCAACGTCGTCGGCCTTCCGATTGCGCGTACGATTGCGATGCTGGCGGAGGCTCAGGCCAGCGCTGTTGTCGGCGAGCCGCAGAGCTAGTCGATGCTGGCGATCATTGCGGCAAGGAGGGCAGTTCGCGGAACCAGGTGCTCGATGATGACCGACTCGTGCGCTGCGTGAGCGCCTTCGCCGACGGCGCCCATTCCATCGAGCGTCGGTACGCCGAGAGCGGCAGTGAAGTTCCCGTCGGAGCCGCCGCCGGTCGCTGCCTCTTCAAGAACGAAGCCGAGTTCAGAGGCGATCGAGCGCGCTTGTTTGAACAAGGCAATCGTTCCAGCTTTGCGCTCCATCGGCGGGCGGTTGATTCCGCCGGTGACTGTGAGTTTGCACTTCGGGTCGAAGACCTTCAGGCCGCGAAACAGCTTTTCCACATAGGCGGCATCGCCGGCTCTTGCGATGCGGACGTCGACCTCGGTGTGCGCCTCCGAAGCGACCACGTTTGACCGCGTTCCACCAGCGATAACACCACAATTTACCGTCAGTTTTCGCGCCAAATTGGTGAAGTTGGAGATGGTTTGGATCTGTCTGGACAACTCCAGCACCGCTGAGTGGCCACGTTCGAAGTCCACTCCGCTGTGTGCCCCGATTCCCGTAACCTGCACAAAATAATGGCCTACTCCCTTGCGTGCGGTCTTATAGGCGAGGCCTTGCGCGGGTTCGAGAACCAATACTGCCGAAGACTCCAGCGCAAGCCGCTCGGTAATCTCCCGAGAAATCGGACTGCCCACCTCTTCCTCGCTGTTCAACAGCAGAGTGACGGGACGAGCTAACTTCAACTCGTGCAATACGCTTAGCGCTGCAAGAGCCATGACAACTCCAGCCTTCATATCGAGCACTCCAGGTCCCCAATATCTGCCGTCGGCTTCGCGCCAAGGCATCTTCGCGAGCGTGCCGATTGGCCAGACGGTGTCCAGGTGTCCGAGAAGAAGCACTGGCTTTCGCGAGGAGGGCTGCGGGCCGAAACGGAGTTCGAGGACATCGCCGAATTGGGTTTGGCGAGTGGCGTTTGACGCGTGCGGTCGACTCTCGTGCTCTGTGTTCGACGAGGGCGGCGGCGGCGTTTACTGCTTGCCGATCTTCACTTGGGGATTCCTGCTGGACGAGTTCGCGAAGGGTGTCGTGAATCCACGCTTCCTTTTTTTCGACGTGACGAAGGATTGATTTGGGGTCCATGGGTCGGATGTTATAGCAGTCAAATGAATTAGTTCCGTTGTTTGGAGAGGAAAATAGTAGTCACTCTTAGCGGAAATTGTTGCGGATTTGACACAGTGCCGGGTTAGCTGATTCCATTGTAATCTCACTGATGGCTTTGCTGGAGACGCTTTTTCGTGGCCTTGGAAGCTCATTTTGAGCAGACAATTCGATCGGAAATAGAGTTCGGCGGGATCGGCTTGCATAGCGGTGCACCTGTCTCCATGCGATTGATCCCGGCGCCCGCCGGGTCCGGTATCGTCTTTCGACGCACAGACTTAGACAACTTTGAGATTGCGGCGGTGGGTCGCAATGTTGCGAAGGTTAGCTATGCCACGAGCCTGATGCGGCAGAGTGTTTTAATTTCGACGACGGAGCATCTGTTATCGGCGCTGATCGGGTATGGTGTTGATAACGTTATAGTTGAGGTGGATAACCTTGAGGTTCCGATTCTGGATGGAAGTGCGCTGCCCTATGTGCAAGCCTTTCATTCTGTGGGGCTTAAGCAGCAGAGAAGGAAGCGGGAATACCTGAAGATCCTGAAGGAAGTTGAAGTTCGCGAGGGATCGAAGTTTATTGGGGTGTATCCAGGGTCGGGGTACCGGATCCAGTATGAGATTGATTTTCCGCAACCTATTGGTGTGGAACGGTTTACGGGTGACCTGGCGATTGGCGATTACGTGAGTTTGATTGCTCCGGCGAGGACGTTTGGGTTTAAGGAAGATGAAAAGATGTTGCGGGATATGGGGTTGATTCGGGGGGCTTCGAGGGATTGCGCGATTATTTTGTCGCGGCAACGTGTTGAAAATGGGCCACTTCGGTTTGAGGATGAGTTTGTTCGGCATAAAGTGCTGGATTTGATAGGGGATTTGGCGCTGGCGGGGCGGAGGATCCAGGGCCGGGTGGTGGCGGAGCGGGCGGGGCATGCGATGCATACTGCTCTTGTGCAACGACTTATGCGGGACCGGTCGGCGTGGGAGCTGGCTCATGGGTACGACGAAGTGGCCGATCCGAAGCCCGTTCTGGGGCATTTACAACCGGCCGCGGTGGCGTAATTTGTGGTGTTTTTTGTGGTGAAATCGTGGTGATTTCGATGGTGGGGATTGTGGTGACTTGTGTGGTGAGTGTGCTCGCGGCTGAGCGATTATCGAAATGAAGCAGGCGGCGGTGGCGCTGGGGTCGAATCTGGGGTCAAGTTTGGGGTCGGGGTTTGGGGATCGCGAGGCGAATCTGCGTGAGGCGGTGAGGCGGATCGGGCGATTGGGTGAGGTGACGGCGGTGTCGTCGTTTTATGACACGGAGCCGGTGGGGTATGTGGAGCAGCCGAGGTTTCTGAATGGGGCATTGGTGCTCGAGACGGAGCTTGCGCCAGTGGAGTTGATGCGCGGACTGCTTGAAGTGGAACGCGAGATGGGTCGGGTGCGGGAGGGGGCGGTGGCGAAGGGGCCGAGGGTGATCGATCTTGATCTGCTGCTGTATCGGGATGGAGAGGCGGTGGTGATGGAGACGGAGGAGCTGACGCTGCCGCATCCGGCGATGCAGGAGCGGCGGTTTGTGCTGGAGCCGCTGGCGGAGGTTGCGGGGGATTGGGTGCATCCGGTGTTGCGGGTGACGGTGCGGGAGTTGCTGGCGAGGTTGGATCGGGATTCTTGAGTTTGTGATGGTTGGATGAGAGTTGTTGCGTGGGTAGAAGAAAGCAATTCAGTCGTTGCGCCCTTCCGGGCTTCACTCCGGCCTTCGGCAGAGCGGAACCCACTCATCGCGCAAAAGCCGCGCGATGAATTGAGGGTAACCGCGCAACTACTGAAGTATCGGCGAGCTCGTCGTAGGTGCGATTGTTGAGCGTTCGACCTGCGGCTTTTTTCTGTACCCCTCCCCACTGTTTGAAAAAGAAACGCACATTCTGCTCACGGCATTGCGCTAAGAGCTTCTGGACCCACATTTCTCCCATGGGTCGGGCGCCCCTGCCGCTCTCTCCGCCCGCAATGAGCCAATCAATGTCGGCAAGATCCAATTCGCCTAGATCTTCCAGTAGCGGTTCGACGGAAAGAAATTTAACGGATGCTGGCGTAGCCCGCAAATCTGCGATTCGTGGAACGCCATGTTTCCGATTTTCGACGCTGACGCCCCACCAAATATGACGGGAATCGGTAGCGAAGCGAAGTTTCGAATTCAAAAGAATCCGCAGACGTTGCGACCTTTTGGTGAGTACCTGATATTGATGCCAGTGACCATCCATCATTACCTGCGCAACCTGGACGATGTATTCATCAGGAACGTCAGGGTGGAAGAGATCACTCATTGAGTTCACGAATATCTTGCGAGATTTCTTCCAGCGCAACGGCTCAAGCAACTTCTCAGGGACAGTGCGAAGATCAAAGCCGCGCTCGTATGGGTGACTAGGAACGCCACGGAAACGCTCCGCGAATGTTTCCGCATAGCAGTGTTTACAGCCCGGGCTTATTTTTGTGCAGCCACGAACTGGATTCCAGGTAGCGTCAGTCCATTCAATAGTAGACGTCTGGCTCATGTGATCCTTTCCGGAAACGTGATCATAGTGCTGCCGCTCATAGACTGATTTCCCTTTGGCGATGGTCGAGAGGCCGCTGGCGGATCAACTTCGATTTCTCCTCTTTGCTCGAGCAATAGCAAAGAGCGCCTGAAATAGGGCTGCGTAAATCGGGTTTCGGACCCCATTTCTTTGTAGATGTTATCGAGGGAGATTTTCTGCGACTGGAACCTCTTCAGAAGAGTTTCGGCTAGGACTTCGTGCGGGTCGCGATCAAACAGCATTGGCTCGGTGGGTTGTTGTGTGAATGTCATACTCGGTCCATCCTCGGTGACCCGCGAACTTTCCCGTGCCATGATAGTTTTCATGGCCTCGAAGCCTGCTACGATGTCGAGTGACAAAGATCAAGTGGTGCGTGGATCTTTGCGCATCCTCGACTTTGAAGGAGAAGTTCATAACGTGTTTAGCCCCAGCGTCGACGAGAGCCGAAGTCAAGTGCTTAAGAACGAGGGATTCGCGATGGAGAACGGATTTCGTTTTAGATAACTCCAGCTTCAGTGACTTGAGGGTTTCGACGCCAAAGAGTCGCTCGACGTTTGGCTCAAAGCGGGATTATTGAGCGCTGCAATAACTCGTCGATAATTGAAAAAGAAAATGCACTCTGACCACCCTTCTAATACGGAGCGGAGGAGTGGCATTGTTAGCGCTTTATAACCGAAAGGATCAAGGAAGAACAGCTTAGGTGTTCCTGCATCGAGATGAAAGCGTTCAACAAATTCAATGGAAGCTTCTTCGTTAAACAAGGGGACGGTGGGACAGTTTATCTAGTCCTCCCAACTTGGCAGAATTCCTCGCGAAGGCAATCAGCTTTCACTGGGTCTCTATCGTTGAAGTAAGTCCGAAGGGCTGGGGCCAGTTTGGCATCGAGTATGGTAGCTCTTATAACCAGCAATGGTGTTGACGCTGTACCATCGCCATACGAACCGGGGCCACTAAATAGATCCACGTAGTCCACCGTCGGAGGTTTGCCTTTTCTTCTTTGGTAGTCGCTTAAAATTCTAGTGAAGGTTATGACGTAATCGGAAACGATGCGTGCCTTCACACGGGACTGTTCGAGCGGTTCATCGAAAAACTCTTCAACGCTTGTTGTCATAGGCGAATACTCGGCGAAAATAGCCTGCACAAAGAATAGTGCTCTAACTACTACGTGTCACGACAAAAATGGTAAGGCGACTCGAGCTGGTGAGATTCGCGCCATTGGCGCTCTTTATGGTTGGGCTCACCGGGAGTTGGATCGGATTCTTGAGTCTCTTGATGGTCCGATAAGAATTGTTGGTGGTTGGAAGAAAGCAATTCAGTCGTTACGGGTCCGCCTTTACTCCGGGCCCTTCGACGCTGCTCAGGGCAGAGCGGAACCCACTCATCGCGCAAAAGCAGCGCGATGAATGGGGCACCCGGCACAGGGCAACCCGTTAAGTGACTCGGCGATTTGGCAACAGCCAAGAGCTGCTGACTTGATTTCACCAATGCCTAAACGCTCATCACTCATTTCGCAGTGCCACCATCGGCTCAACCCCGGCCGCGCGACGGGCCGGAATCACTGATGCAAGCACGGCTGCCAACGCGAGCAGCAGCGTAGCGAAGACGAGCATGACTGGGTCCCACGGCTTTACGCCGAACAGTTGATCCTTCATGAGCCTGCCTGCCCCGATCGCTGCCGGAATGCCAAGCGCCAGTCCAATTCCTACCTGCGAGAAGGCGCGTTGCAGCACCATCTTGACCACACGCCAGCGATCTGCCCCGAGAGCCATGCGAATGCCAATCTCGCCTGTCCGCTGCTCGACCATATATGCCATCACACCATACAGTCCGACCGCTGCCAGCAGCAGCCCGAGCACACCGAAGAGCGTCGTGAGCGTCGCGATCATATTCTCCTGCTGGAAATCCCCGCTCAGAACTTTGGTGTAAGGGTCAACACCGTAGAGCACGAGATTTGGATCGACTTCGGCCAAAGCCTTGCGCACACGTTCTTCCATCCCAGGCGGATTTCCCGGCGCCCAAATCACAATGTTGTACAGGTAATGCGACCAGGCTTCGCCCGCCAGATAGGCTGGGTCGTCGTACTGCACGGTCTGGGTCTCGGGCACCCAGAACATCGGGCGTATCGGATCTTTGTAGTCGTAGGTCAGATACCGCATGTCCTTCGCGACTCCGACGATTTCGAACGTTGTCGCATATCTGATCTTGTCCATTCCAAAGTGCTCTCCAATGGGGTTCTTATCTTTGAAGAACTTCTTCGCGAAGGCTTCGTTGATGACTGCTACCTTGCGTGTTGTGGCGGTGTCATCTTCAGTAAGGGGCCGACCGAGCGCGATCTTGGCGCCTATGGTTTCGAAAAATCCTGGCATCACGCGCACAAACCCCGCACCGGTGTCTTCTTTGGCTCCGGGTTCGGGTCTGCCTGCGATGCGAATGCTGTTGTTCCAGCTATCGCCCGTCATTGGCGCATAGAGAGCCGGCGCAACCATCCGCACACCGGGAATCTGACTGAGGCGGTCGTCAATCTTCCGGAACATCGGCTCGAGCTGCTCGGGCTTGTAGTTGGTCAACATCGGATTGATCCACGCGATATACCGACCCTCCGTCTCGAATCCGAAGTTCTGGTGTTCGAGGTTCCTCAGGCTCCGGCCGAGCAGCGCTGCTGCCGACAGCAACACCAGTGACATGGCTACCTGCACGATCACCAGCGATCTCTGCACCCACGAGCGATTGCCACCCACGGAACGGTTTGCGCCTCGTAACGCTTCGATCGGGTCTGCGTGCGAGGTCATCCACGCCGGTACGATCCCAAAGATCACTCCGGTCAACACTGACATCGCTAAAGTGAAGAGCAGGACGGGCCAGGATGGCGTTGCCGCGATCGGTACGAAGTTATTCGGGCCACCTATCTGGAAGGCCAGATACAGAATCAGCCTTGTGCCGGCATAGGCAACGCCGATCCCCAAAACTCCTCCGATCACAGCCAGGAGCAAAGATTCCACCAGCGCCTTACGCACGAGCCGCTGCCGCGAAGCCCCGAGCGCGACGCGTACGGAGGTCTGCCCGCGGTCCTTCAATCCGCGCGCCAGCATTAGATTCGCGAGGTTTCCGCAGGCCACCAGCAAGACACATCCGGCTGCCACCAATAGCAGCTTCAGCCCATCCTGGTACTGATCCCTCATGGACGCGACTCCGGCACCGCCTGGAGTCAGATGTAACGTCTGCTGCTGCCAGAGCTGTTTCTCACCTGGTTCCATGTCTGACACATGGCTGGCGAGCCAGTCGTGGAGTTCTACCTTCAGCTTTGCCTCGAGCGTCTTCGGATTGACTCCCGGGCGCACTCGCCCGATCAGATCCAGAAAGTTGCCATTCGGTCTCTTGAGACGTGCCGTCGATCCATCGATCAATAACTCCGTGGTCACTGGCAGCCAGAGATCCGGCATACCCCAGCCTGCCAACTTGGCTCCATAGAATCCTGGCGCAGCCACACCGACGATTGTGAACGAATGCCCATTGATCTGGTAGCTGGCGCCAACCACCGAGGGATCGGAGCCATACTTCTCCTTCCAGATGCGGTAGCTCATGACAGCGACCGGTGGCGCACCCTCCTGATCGTCCGCCTCTGTCAAGAGCCGGCCGATCCAGGGCTGTACGCCGAAAGTTCTAAAGAAGTTTCCGGATGCGTATTCTCCGTTTCGTGTGTCCACTTGCGCCTGTGACCCGGCTCTGCGGACGCCAAGCGGCGCGTTGCCCGCCTGAAGCGCGGCCAGGTCCGTGAACTCGGGGGTGTGGTCGCGAAAAACTTTGTACGCCTCCCACGAGAACAACGAAAAATTCCCATCATCCCCCTGGGTGTATCCGCCCCAGTTGCAACAGCGAATCTTGTCTCCAATGCGCCAGAGCTCGTCGGGTTTGGCTACGGGCAATGACTTCAGCATTACCTGGTGCACAAGCGTGAAGATCGCCGTCGTCGCTCCGATCCCCAATGCCAGCGTAATGATCGCCGTTGCAGTGAAGCCGGGTGCCTTCCGCAGTTGTCGAAGCGCGTCGCGCAGGTCCGCCAGCATTCGTCCCTCCTATCCTGTCGAACTCCGGGTGTCCCGCCATACAGTACGAGAACATCTGCCCGCAAGTTCCCCGGAAACAATGGGTAGGGGACGGGCTCGATTCAGGCGATCCAGCCAGATTTGCGGATGACGCTGCAGAAGTTGCCACGAACGAACCCGGGATCCTTGTCTGCGAGCACGTCGGCCTTGACGTTACCGAAGGTGGTCTCAGGCTTCTTGTGGATGCCATCGTAGAACGCCTGGATAATGTCTTCTTTGAAGTTGGGCGTGCGAGGATACTCCGCGACAATCGCGTTTCGAACTTCGTCGGAGTACAGAGGATAGGTAAGGCCGAGCACGTCCATCTCGACGCCAGCAGTCACGAGGGCCACCACGGGGTGCATGTACTGAGGAATGCCGGGGGTCGTGTGGAGGGCGATTGCCGTCCAGACCGTGTCGAGATCCTGCTGCGCGATGCCGCGCGACTTTAGAAAAGCGCTTGCCGCGTTTGCTCCGTCGACTTCAAAGCGGTCTGAAGGGCTGCTGTGGCTGGGCATGAGCCCGATGTCATGAAACATGGTGCCGGCGTAAAGCAGCTCGGGATCGAACTCGAGGCGGCGTTGTTTCCCGGCGATCGCGGCGAAATAATAGACGCGGCTGGAGTGGTTGAAGAGCAACTCGGTCTCTGTGTCCCGAATGAACTCTTTGATCTCCCGTGCGAGCTGCGTGTCCGGGATGCTGACACCAGAGATCGACTTCAACGAAGTGTGTTCGAGTGATGTGGTAGTCATGGATTTCCTCCTGTGAGCGTTCTCACAGGATCTACAGTAGCCTTGCCCAAAAGGAATCTCCATGACACAGTTCAGGCAAATTCGGACATCCGGGATGCGTCCGGAATGACACGAGGAGGACACGAGAGTGCTTGTTAAGCCCCTAGAATGGGGATGTGCGTAAGGTCATCATCAGCGGTCCACCGCCGGTCCAGGTGCTCGATGTGACGGGTCCACTGGAGGTCTTCTCGAATGTCTCCGACTATGTGGTGGAGGTAGTCGCCTCGGATGGCTCGGATCAACTTGTGACCAATCGCGGCCTCAAGCTCGGCGGCGCCGTGCCGCGCGACAGCATCTCCGGTCATATCGACACGCTCGTTATCGCAGGGGGTCCAGGCGCGGAGAGTGGCGAATATAACGAAGACTATGTTCGTTGGATCGCCGATGCAGCAGGCAGGTCGCGTCGCGTTGCCTCCATCTGCACGGGGGCCTTTCTGCTTGCCGCTGCGGGCCTTCTTGATGGCAAGAGAGCAGTGACTCATTGGAGCTTCTGCGACCGGCTTGCGAAGGAGTTCCCAAAGGTCAATGTATTTCCGAATCCCATCTTTCTGCGGGATGGATCGATCTACACGTCTGCCGGCATCACGGCAGGAATTGATCTCTCGCTTGCTCTCGTCGAAGAGGATCACGGGCACCAGACAGCGCTCACGGTGGCGCGCCAACTTGTGATGTTCCTCGTTCGCCCGGGAGGCCAGGCACAGTACAGCCATATGCTCTCTCGACAGGCAACGACCTCGGAACCGCTGCGCGAGTTGCAGGTCTACATGCTGGAAAACCTCAAAGCGAATCTTTCGGTCGAAGCGTTGGCTGAGCGCATCGGAATGAGTCCTCGCCACTTCTCGCGGGTGTGTCTGCGCGAGATGAAGATGAACCCAGGACAATTTGTTGATCGTCTTCGTGTGGAAGCTGCGCAACAGATGATTGACAGTTCCTCGATGGGATTGAAAGAGATAGCGGACGCATGTGGCTTCGGATCGACTGACTCGATGCGCCGCAGCTTTCAGCGGGTTATCGGTATTACGGCAGGGGAATATACCGAGAGATTCAAGCGGATGACGTCCTGATTGGTATTGCTCGATGTCGGAAAGAATAGGAAGCAGGTGGGTGAACTATGTGCGGACGGTATGAGGCGGGGCAGAAGCAGAAGATCGCGGAGGCGTTTCACGTCAGGGTGGGGCTGGAGGATCTTTACTTCGGTGCAGGGGTGGAGTGCAGTCCGGGGTCGATTCAGCCGGTGGTGACGGTGCGGGATGGAGAGCGCGAGATTGGGTTGATGCGGTGGGGATTCAAGCTGCCGGACAGGCTGCTGTTCAATACGCGGGCGGAGGGAGTGGCGGAGGCGAAGTTCTGGGGGCCGATGCTGCGGGAGCGGCGGTGCATTGTTCCGGCGAGCTCGTTTTTTGAGTGGAGGAAGATGGGGAAGGAGCCGAGGCCGAAGTACAGGTTGTCGGTGAAGGGAAGGCCGGTGTTCGGGATGGCGGGGGTGTGGTCGCCGTGGATGAATCCGAAGACGGGGGAGTGGGAGGATACGTTTTCGATTACTCACTAGCGATGCGAATGGGAAGATGGGGGAGATTCATGACCGGCAGCCGGTGATCCTGGAGCCTCGGGAGTATGGGGAGTGGCTGGCGGAGAGCGAGAGGCCGCCTATTGCTCTGCTGCGGATTCTTGGGGAGGAGGAGATGGTGGTCGATCCGCTTGGTGGAGGGGAAGAAAGAGGCGGAGGAGCCGGGGCAGCGAGGGTTGTTTGATGGGATGTGAGGTGGTTCGTGAGATTTGCGAGCGATCCGGAAGCTGCCCTACTAAAGGCGTCGGTGTCGAAGAGAAAGAAGAGGGAGGCGCGGGATGAGCGCCTCCTTTGAGTTTTTGGGGTTCGGCCGGTTCGTTAGAATTGCCCGCCGTAGCCGAGGAACTGGCGCAATCCGTCGCCTGTCCGCCAGGTGGACTGGGATTGGTTCTTGATTAAGTCGCGGAATGCGACGTGGGCGATCTGCGACTTGATCTGCTGGAAGCGCAGCGAGTTGGGATCGAGGGGATTGCCGGGCAGAGGCGCGGCGAGCTCATTGGGAAGATAGTTGTTGACGAGCGCGTCGTAGCCTTGCATGGCACGGGGGTCGTTGGGGTGGCTGATGAGTTCGAGCTGGCCGGCTTTGGTGGCGTAGTCGTAGAACTCGAGCTGTACGCTGGTGGGGTCGATTTGGGTGGAGAGGGGCAACCAGTCGGAGTAGACACCGACCTTGGTGTCGCTGGTGGTGAGGGAGAGGATGTTGGTTGGGGCTCCGTTGAAGTTGAAGAAGCCGGGAGCGATCTCGTCGGTGGCGAAGAGGAGGTAGTCTCTGCCGGGGGCGAAGCGCGACTTGAGCATGGAGTACATGTCGTGCCGGTTGGTGTAGATCAGGTTATTGGGATACTCGCGTTAGCCAGGTTGTGTCGCCTTTGTTGCCAAGGGTGACGAACATGTTCAGCAGGTCGACGGAGGAACAGGCGCCGGTGCGGATGACGTTGGTGTCGCCGGTGAAGCGGCCGCTGGGGTCCATGACGATGAGAGGGATGTGAGTGGCCTCGTCATAGACGGTGCCGATTTTGCCCTGAACGAAGCCGTGGGCGCCGTTATATTCACCGTGGTCGGAGGCGAAGACGATGATGGTGTTGTCGATGATGCTCTGCGGGAGATTGTTGAGCTGATCGAGGAGGTCTCCAATCTCTTTATCGATGATCCTGGTGATCTGGTTATAGCTGTCCAGGCCGCGCTGCCAGTAGGAGAACGGTGCGTTGCCTATGCCGAAACCGGTGCTTCCGTCGGGTCCGTCAGGGTAAGGAAGGACCTGGAATCCCAACTGAAACGGGTTCGTGGTGATGCCTCCCCAGACCAGTCGCTGAAATCTTCTGAAAGTAGGCATGGGTCGTGGGTTTGCCGGCTGCAGCGTAGTTACCGGGGTCCTGCCAGTTGGGCGGAAGGAAGGGATTGCCGAAGGGCGGTGGAGATTTGAGCCTATTGGTGTTCCAGTTCACGATCGGCGGAGTGATTGTGTAGTTCTGGTTCTGTTTGAGTGGGGCGTTTGGGTGGTGTTGGTTGTAGTTCTCGAAGAGGTTGGTGTAGGTGAGGAACTCGGTGCCGGCGGGGAAGAACTCGCGGTCGTGCGGGTTGACGTAGCCTACGGTCAGGAACCATGGGGCATCGTTGGTCTTGCGGGTTTTCAGGTAGTCGATGGCCTGGCCGGTGGTGTCGGCGTCGTTGTTATACGGAGGTGGGACCGCTGGGTCTTGGCCGGGCGCGGGCGGAGTGTGGTCGCCGTAGGTTCCCTGCAGGTTGTAGCCGGTCGGGTCGGGTGGGCTGTCCCAGGCGAATCCGTAGGGGTCGAGGGTGTCGGTGGGGCCGCTGGCGACGGAGACGTGCCACTTGCCGAAGTAGGGGGTTTTGTAGCCGACGGACTGAAGGAGCTTGCCGAAGGTGGGAAAAGCCGGATTGAGGACCGGAACGTTGGGATTCGTGGTGATGGTGCCTATGAGCCAGCTCTGATGGGAGTAGAGGCCGGTAAGGATGGTGCCGCGCGCAGGTGTGCAGGCGCAGGCTGCGGTGTGGTAGTTGGAGAACTTTACGCCACCCTTCCAGACGTATTTGTAGAGGTTGGGCATAAAGGCCCTGAAGTATTGTTCCGCGCTGTTGATGCCGAGGGGGAAGACGGAGGGCCAACGCAGTTCGTCGACGAGGATGAAGATGACGTTGGGTTGCGAACCTGGTTCGGTGATGTTTTGAGAGAGACCAAGGCGGTTGGCGACACTGGCGCCTGCTACGGCGGCGGTGGTTTTCAGGAAATCTCTGCGTTTCATTGTCTATTCTCCGATGGATGAAATCGTTGCTGCTGAGTGTGAGCGTCGGGGAGCCTCGAAGCCGAAGTGCCAACCCGCACAGGGATAACCGAGAGCTTGCACAACGGTTGACCTGAATTTGTTTCAGATCTTCCCTAGCTGGATCCACCATCGGGCAGCCAGCTTTTCCAGAGCGGGTGAGGGCTTTCGACGGGAGCGCCAGTTTAGTGGAATGAATCGGGTGGCCGGAGGGTTCTTTGTGGATATAGGGGGCCGATAGATTTCTGGGGAGACCGGGGCCTTAGGAAGTCGCGAGGCAAGATCACTTACGCGACGGGCAAATTTTACGCCCGGTGTTAAGGGGGGTCAATTCAATACCTGGTAAAGATGGAATGAATTTCAGGTGCCCGCGGGGCTAAAGGATTATCACGAGCGATGCGAGCGGGAAGATGGGGAGATTCATGACCGGAGGTTGGGGAGGTGCGGGTTTTATTTGGAGGTTGGTTCGCCGACGAAGATGAGGCAACCGTGGGGATCGGCGATGTGGAACTCGGTCATTCCGTATTCGCGGTCGAAGAGGTCTCGGATGCGGTATTGGTCTTTGAAGGTCTTGACGTGGTCCCAGATGGAGTGGATGTTGGAGACCTCGATGTAGATCTCGGTGTGGTTGCGGACGCAGTGCATGACCTCTTCGGATGCGGCTTTTTGAAAGTGAATGAGGCGGCCATCGCGTTCGACGATGGAGTAGTTGGGTGACTGCATGATGGGCTTGAATCCGAGCACGGTGTCGTAGAAGCGGAGGGTTGCGTCCATGTTGTCGGTCGCGAGCATGGGGCTTATGTTTTTTACGGTGGTGGGGGATGGCATGGTGGCTCCTTGGAATGCCCGTATGTGCGGATAACAGGCAAACGCAGATAGCTTGCGGGCTACATACGCATGGAGGGGTTGGTGGTGCGCTGGGTCCAGCGGGCGATCTGCTGGAGGGCCTGGGCGAGGGTGTTGACGATGATGTCGGGTTTTCCGCTGCCGAAGCGTTCGATGGTGAGTTCGGAGGTTTCGGGGTCTTCGGCGGGGTTCCAGAGGCCGATGACGATGCGGTTGTTGGGCAGGTGGGTGCGGACGCGCTGGCAGAGGGCTCGGGCCTGCGAGAAGGCGAAGGGCGGCAGGGCGGAGATGAAGACGACGGTGGCGGATTCGGCGGCGAGCGAGTCGAGGATTTCGCTGGAGACGGTGGCGTTGAGGAGGAGGGTGTGGTGGTTGGCGCGCTCCATGAGCTGGACGAGCATGAGTGAGGTGAGCTCGTCGGCCTGATCGCTGGCGGAGATGCAGACGACGGCGAAGTCTTCGGTTTCGATGGCGGGGCGGGCGGGGCGGCGCGGGTTGGGGGTTGGTTCGGGTAGTTCTTTCTGGCTGTAGTCGGTGAGTTCGGCGATGAGTTCGCCGATGGAGAGGAAGAAGAAGTTGCAGCGGACTTCGTCGAGGTTGCCCTGGTGGCGATCCTGCTCGACGAGGGAGAGGGACGGGGATGAGGACGGAGTCGTAGAGCTGGACGAGGGGCTTGCCTTCGAGGAAGCGGTTGGCGACGGCGTGGGCCTCGCGCTGGTCCATGGCGAGGAGGCGCTCGTAGAAGAGGGCTTCGGGGGAGAGCTCGGCGTCGGTGCCGAGGAGGGTGTGGAGGAAGGATAGCTGGGGAACGTAGCGTCCCATGACGACGATGCAGACGGTGAGCGGGGTGGAGAGGATAAGGCCGGGCCATCCCCAGAGGAGCGCCCAGAAGATGGCCATGGCGAGCAGGGCGAGGGAGGAGATGCCGGTGCGGGAGCTGAAGAGCCAGGGTTCGACGAAGTTGGTGCAGGAGAGTTCGAGGATGAGGAAGAGGGCGAGGATCTCGAGGGGTGGGAGCCAGGAGGAGGAGATGGCGACGGTGAGGATGAGGGGAAGAACGAGGCTGGTGGCGGTGCCGACGTAGGGGATGATGCGGAGGAGTGCGGCGAGGACTCCCCAGAGGGTGGCGTTGGGAACGCCGATGAGGAAGAGGCCGAAGCCGAAGCAGGTTCCGTAGGCGGCGTTGACTGCGGCCTGGAAGAGGAGGTATTGGCTGATGCGGGTGGCGGCGTCCTGGAGGGCCTGGGTCATGAGGCTGATGCGTCCCATGCCGGCGAGAAGGAGGATGCGGTAGCGGAGATCTTCCCGCTTCATGAGGAGATAGATGGTGAAGACGACGACGACACCGAAGGTTCCGATGGGCTGGAGGAATTTCATGACGAGTTCGGCGGTGGAGTCGAGCGGGCTTCGGTTGGGATCGATGACTCGGACGGGCTGGGCTTTTGCGAGTTCCTGCTCCTGGCTAGGCGCGGCGGTTCCGGGGCCGGATGTGAGGTCTCCGCCGATGCCCTGGAGTGCGGCGATGGCGCTTTTCAGGAGCGTTTCGAGCGGCGAGTGGACGGAGGCAATTTTGCGCTGGATGCTGGTCCGGTATTGGGGCAGGTTAGCCGCGACGTTGAGAAGTTGGCGGGCGACGACGTAGCCGACTGCGGAGAGGATGATGAAGGCGAGGACGCCGGTGATGGCGACTGCGGCGACGCGAGGGATGCGGCGGCTCTCAAGGCGGCTGACGGCAGGGGCGAGCAGAAATGCGAGGGTGAGGGCAAAGGCGAAGGGGATGATGAGTTCGCGCGCGAAGTAAAGGACGAGGACGGTTACTGCGAGCACAAGTAGAGGTGTAACCCTGGAAAACTCGGTGGTTCGAGCACGGGACATACTACCTCGCGGTGAACTGTCTTGTTCGGGACAGCATACATCATGGAGATAGACGGCGGGCGTGTGCTTCGCGCATCTTCTCGGGTTCATCCTCTGCGTTCCCATCAGATTGTCGTCAACACTCTCCAGAAAAAATGAAACGCAAAGGCCGCAGAGGAAAACGCTAAGGTGCGCTACGGTAAGTTTGGCGTTGTTTGGCGGGCTGGCGTCGAGTCGTCGAATTTTGGGGAAGGAATGAGAGCGAGGGCGTAGGCTAGAGGGCGGTGATTCTTGCTTGAATCTAAAGCAGATTAATTTCTAGTGGAGGGTTGGATGGCTTTGATGCAATTGCCGGATGCGAAGGAACGATTTGCTCTTGGACAGCAACGCCGCAAACAAGTGCGGCGGATGGAACATAAGACGTGGCATCCGAAGGACAGGCGGGAGAATCCGCTTGCATTGCTGAGGGAGTCGACGCGGGGGCGTGTGCCGAAGCTGGTGGCGTTGAAGAATCAGTTGATGGCAGCGTCGCCCTTCGGGTATTTTCGCGGCGCGGTGCCGGTGATGGCGTATGACCTGTCGCTGATTGCGAATACGGGGATCTGCAATCAGTTGTGCGGTGATGCGCATGTGAGGAACCTCGGGGCGTTCGCGGCTCCGGATGGACGGCTGGTCTTCGACATCAACGACTTTGATGAGACTATTGTGGCGCCGTTCGAGTGGGATGTGAAGCGAATGGCGGCGAGCCTGATGCTGGCGGGGCGGGGGACGGGAGCGAAGGATGCGCATTGCCGCGCGGCTGCTGCGGTGTTTCTGGAACGCTACCGTACGATGATGGCAAGTTTCGCGCGGATGCCGGTGCTGGAGGTGGCGCGGTACCAGGTGCATCGGCTGGGAAATGTATCGACGGTGGCTGGAATTCTGCGAGTGGCGGAGCGGGCGACGCCGATTCATACGCTGCTGACGCTGACGGAGGTGAGGGGCGGCGGAACTCCGGCGACGGAGAAGACTGCAAAGAAGGGGGGCGCAGCGAAGGAAACAGCAGCAAAGGGAAAAAAGGCGAAGCTGGCGAAGGAGCCAGTGGCGGGGGTGCGGGAGCGGGTGTTCAAGACGATACCGCCGACGCTGACGCGGGTGACGGGGGCGCTGGCCGACCAGGTGGTGGCATCGCTGACGCCGTACCAAGAGAGTCTGCAGCGGGAGCGGCGACATTTTCTGGCTCAGTACAGGCCGGTGGATGTTGCGTTCAAGGTGGTGGGGACGGGGTCGGTGGGTTTGCGCGACTACTGCGTTCTGATGGAGGGTAATGGGGGAAAGGATCCGCTGTTTCTGCAGATCAAGGAAGAGGTTGCGTCAGGGTACGCGCCTTATGTTGCGACGAATGGGCGCACGGAGAAGAGGCATGAGGGGCGACGGGTGGTCGATGGAGAACGCGCGATGCAACTGCAGTCGGATCCATTTCTGGGATGGACGACGATGGATGGGCGGGACTACCTGGTGCGGCAGCTGAATGATCACAAGGCGTCGGTTCAACTGGCGAGTCTGAAGGTGGCCGGCTTGCTGGAGTACGCCGAGGTGTGCGGGGAGATACTGGCGCGGGGGCATGCGCGCGCGGGAGATTGTTCGATGATCGCAGGGTACCTGGGGACGTCGCCGCGGTTCGATGAGGCAGTGGGGGAGTTTGCGGAGGCGTATGCGGATCAGACGGAGCTTGATTGGAAACAGCTTGTGCAGTCGTTGAAGAAGAAGGGGAAGAAGCGGACGACGTGATGCTGGTTGTGCGCCGGTTCTTTTCAAGTGCGTCACGCGCCCCATTGGCGGCGATTTGATGCAGTCAAAAAAAACGCTAGAAGATAATTTCCTCCGCCCTAGTAGTTTTGCTAACTGTGGGCCGGCGAGGAGATGACTATGCTCGTTGCATAGCACTGGATAAGCGCAGTTTGTTCACTATGGTTGGCGCGGGCCGCATAGACGCTATCTGTCCAGGCTGAAGCTGCATCTCCGGGGCGTTCGCTGCTTGCCCAAAATTACGCTCGCGAGTTACTAAGCCAACAGCCGGCATCCACGGCTGCTCGATGGAGACTTAATGAAACGTCACACGCTTTGTACCGCATTGGCTGGGGCATTATTGTTTTCCGGTTTTTCAGTTGCAGCGTTTTCGCAAAAAGTCGAGAAGGAAGATTTCGATCAGTACAAGCTGCGTATTGACGCGGGCTGGTACTACACGAGTCCCGGCGGCTACATCCATGGCGAGTCGGATAACGGATCGGTGGACCTGCAGAAGGACCTGGGCTTCAACACCTACTCCACTATTTCGGGCAAGGTCGATTGGAAGTTCACGAGGAAGAACCACTTCTACGTTGCCGTCATTCCATTGAACACCTCGAGGCAGACGGTGTTCAATCGGACGTTTACGTTTCAGGGGCAGACGTTCACGGCTGGATTGACTGGTAACAGTTCGCTCGACACTGTGGCCGTGGCTCCGGGGTACCAGTACGACTTTATCCGGCGGAAGCGCGGCCATCTCGGCCTCGGATTGCAGATGGACCTGTTCGACACAACGGCCAAGATCAATGCGGCGGCGCAGGTAACAGGCGATGGTGTTCACCATAACGCGGTATCGGCCTCGGGGTCGCTTCTGGCGCCGATCCCCGTGGCGGGTCCGGATTTTCGTTTTTATCTGACCAACTCTCCGAGAGTGTTCGTGGATGGGAACGTGCTGGGGATGTATCTGTTCGGGTATGGAAGCTTTGTGTCGTCGGTTGGACGGGTGGGGATAACTATTTCGAAACATTTCACGGGGGTCGCGGGCTACCAGTTGGGATCGCACCTGATCGTCAAGAATACGAGTGATCGAGTCGGCATTCAGTTAACGCAGACGGGTGCAATTGTTGGGCTTGAGACGTCTTTTTGAGGTTGTTAAATGTGGGTTTAGTTTGTAATGCCAACGGTTCACGCGATCAATGTGCTTTAGCGAAGAATATCGATTGCAGGTGAACGAGGCGGCCAAACATGGCTAAGGTAAGCTCGCGCATAGCCGAGGATTTCTCGATTACTGACGGCGGGCCGATGTATCGTCTGCTCGATCGCCTGGAGCATGGCAAGGACAAACGGGGGCGAGTGGCCCTGAGAGCGGTGATCGCTGCGGCTATTACGTGGCTGCCATTGCTTGTCTTGTCGTTGATGCACGGGTTGGCCTGGGGATCGCAGATGAAGATTCCATTCCTTCGCGACTTTGCGGTGAGCGCGCGCCTTTTGGTTGCTGTTCCGATCCTGATCATGGCTGAGTCAAGAATCGATCGGAGATGGCGGGCCCTTGTTCTCGAATTTCTCAGGTCTGAGCTGGTCGATGAGAAGACGCTTCCATCCTTTGAAGCAGTGCTGAAAAGAACCATGCGATGGCGCGACAGCATTCTGCCTGAAGCGTTGCTGGCCGTTGCCGCGTTTCTGCCTTCCATCTTTCTGGTCAACACCGAATTACTGATGAGCGGCACCTCGAACTGGCATTCGACGGAGTCAGGCGGTCTGAGCGCGGCTGGCTGGTGGTTCAGCCTGGTTTGCACACCAATCTTCCGGTTCCTGTTGTTGAGGTGGTTCTGGAGGATGTTCCTTTGGACCTCGTTACTCTGGAGTGTCTCGAGACTGAAGCTGTTTCTGGTTGCGACCCATGCGGACCTGGCAGGCGGCATGGGTTTTCTATCTGAGGGTCAAAAGGCTTTCAGCCCAATCGCCTTCGCGGGAGGAGTTGTCATTGCGGCCGAGGTGGGGAATGAGATCGCCTATCAAGGGGCTGTCCTTGCTTCTCTAAAATTTCCGATGATCGCTTATGGAGTTCTGGCGATCCTGTTTCTTATCGCTCCTCTTCTGGTTGTCACGCCCGTTCTGCTCAAGATCAAACGGAAGGCGCTGCTTGACTACGGTGCTCAAGTGACAATTCATAATCAGTTGTTCGACCGGAAGTGGATTCAGAACGGACGGCCTGAAGGCGAGACGCTGCTGGGAAATCCCGATGCGCAGTCTCTTTCCAATCTCGGAAACAGTTTCGCGGTTGTGAGACAGATGCGAATTGTGCCGATCGACAAGCCAACTCTAATTGCGTTGGCGATATCGGCTGCGCTGCCGATGCTTCCAGTGGTGCTGTATGCAACGCCTATGAGTGTGTTGATCAAGGCGACGCTAAAGATGCTCGGGTAGCGGCCGCATGAAGGACGACTGGAAGCGCATCTACCCCTTCGACAAGTAATGGAACGGGTCAGGTTTGAAGTGCGGGCTGGGGTGCGCGTGCGGCGTACTGGGCGAGAGCGAGGGCGATGAGGAGCAAGGCGGCGGCGGTGAAGAACGGAGAGCCGGGGATGTGGACGCCCGTGCTGATTGACATGCTGAAGATGGCGGTGAAGAAGCTGGGGCCGATGAGTCCGGCGATGCCGCGGAGGCTGTTGATGGCTCCCTGAAGCTGGCCCTGTTCGGAGGGGCTGGTCTTACGGGAGAGAAGGCTCTGGGCGGCGGGCCAGGTGAAGGACATCATGTTGAGGAAGGGAATTCCGATCCATAGAAAAAGGCCGGTTCTGGAGAGGCCGATCATGGAGTAGCCGATGGCTCCGCCGATGAGGCCGATGGTCATGGCTCCGCGCTCGCCGAGCTTTGCGACTACGGGTTTGACGAGGAGCGCGCCGTAGATGGCGGTGCAGATTCCGACGACCGCGAGGGAGAAGCCGACGGTGCGGTCGGTCCAGTGGTAGCGGTAGTCGGCGTAGATGACGTAGACGTTCATCAGGACCTGCTGGGCGATGTAGCCGAGCTGGAGGACTGTGGCGATGGCAATCATGCCGGCGTGGCTGCGTAGCAGGGAGAGGGAGCCGACGGGGTTGGCTCGGGCCCAGGAGAAAGGGCTGCGGTTTTGCAGCGAGAGGGATTCGGGGAGGACGAAGAGGCCGTAGAGGCCGTTGACGAGCGAGAGGGCGCCGGCGACGAGGAAGGGAAGGCGCGGGTTGATGTTGCCGAGTAGACCACCAACGGCGGGGCCGAGGACGAAGCCGATGCCAAAGGCGGCGTTCAGCATGCCGAAGGCGGCGGCGCGGCGCTCGCGCGGGGTGACGTCGGCCATGTAGGCCATGGCGGTGGGGATGCTGGAGGAGGTGAGGCCGGAGATGATGCGGCCGAGAAAGAGCCAGTTCAGCGTAGGCGCCCAGGCCATGAGGAGGTAGTCGAGGCCGAGGCCGAAGTTGGAGAGCAGGACCATGGGGCGGCGGCCGAAGCGGTCGGAGAGCGAGCCAACGATGGGAGAGAAGAAGAACTGCATGATGGCGAAGAGTGTCCCGAAGAGGCCGATGAACCGGGCCGCGCTGGAGGTGTCGCCGTGGAGGAAGTTTTGGATGAGGCGGGGAAGGACGGGGGCGATCATGCCGAGGGCGAGCATGTCGAGGGTGACGGTGAAGAAGATAAAGGCGGCGGCGGCGCGGCGGCCTTTGGGGGGATGGGGGACGAGCGCTTTGTCGAGCTCGACGAGCTCGGGCTCGGTCATGAGCGGGTTAGGTGCTGAGGGCGGGTTGGAGGGCTGATCGGACATGGCAAATGGGCGAATCCGGCATCGGTAATTGGGGCTAGTCTACGTGAGTTTTGTGGCGGTTTATTGGAGAATTCGGCGCTAATTCATGGAAAAAGCGTCATGAGGAGAGTCTGCTAGACTGCCTCTCATGCGATATGACATTTTGCGCCGTGCTGGACTTTGTCTGCTGTCCCTGTGTGTTCTAACGACGTTTGGATTCGGTCAGAGGCGGGCGATGGTGCTCGACGATCTGGCGAAGCTGGTGAATGTGGGTGGGCCGCAGGTTTCGCCGGATGGGAAGTGGATCGCTTATACGGTCTCGCATGTGGATGTGGGCGAGGATAAGAATGTCACCGAGCTGTGGATGGTGAGCTGGGATGGCACGCAGGATGTGCACCTGACGTCTGGGCCGGAGGGCGTGGGGTCGCCGAGGTGGAGTCCGGATGGAATGTGGCTGGCGTTTACATCGTCGCGGCCGGGCAAGGCGAAGGGCTCGCAGGTGTGGCTGCTGGATCGGCGTGGGGGTGAGGCGATTCAGATGACCGAGGTGAAGGAAGACCTGGGGGATTATCGGTGGTCGCCGGATTCGAAGCAGTTGCTGCTGACGCTGAGGGCGAAGGACGAGCCGGAGCCGAAGGAGGGCGCGAAACCTGCGCCGCCGAAGCCGATTGTGATTGACCGATATCACTTCAAACAGGATATTCAGGGGTATCTGTCGGACAAGCGGGATCATCTTTTTCTGTTTGATATTGCGACGAAGAAGGTGACGCGGCTGATTGGGGATGACAAGACAGACGACAAGTTTGACGAGCGGCAGGCGGAGTGGTCGCCGGACGGGAAGTGGATCGCGTTTGTGAGCAATCAGGAGGGGCCTGATCCGGACCGTTCGAACAACTCGGATGTGTTTGTGGTGGAGGCGAAGGCGAACTCGACTGCGAAGAAGCTGACGACGTTTACGGGTGTGGATGGCGGACCGCTGGCGTGGAGTCCGGATAGCAAGACGATTGCGTATCGGCAGGGGGTTTCGCCGCGGTACTCGATCTATGACATGCAGCGACTGGCGGTGGTGCCGGTAAAAGGTGGTGTGCCGGAGGTGTTGGCTGCGACGGCGGAGATGGGGACCGGTGCTCCGGTGTTTGCGGCAGATGGGAAGACGCTGTTGACGACGATTGGCGAGGACCGGGTGGATTATGTCGCTGAGGTTCCTCCGAAGGGAAATGGTGTGCAGCGGCTGACCGCGGAGAAGGGCACGGCGGTGACGTTGGCAGACGGGGGTGGACACGTTGCGGTGTTGTGGACGACGGATGTGGCGGCTCCGGAGATCTATGCTCTCGAAGGCAAGACGCTGAGGAAACTGACTTCGCATAACGATGCGCTGATGGCGCAGTTGAATCTGGTGGCGGCGGAGGATCTGTCGGCGTAGGCTTCGGATGGGAGTGAGGTTCATAGTTTGCTGACGATGCCGATGGGGTATGCGGCGGGGTCGAAGGCTCCGATGCTGTTGTGGATTCATGGTGGGCCGACGGCGCAGGACTCGCATCGATTCGCGGCGGATCGGCAGTTGCTTGCGGCGCATGGGTTCGCGGTGCTGCAGGTGAACTATCGCGGGAGCACGGGGCGCGGGCATGAGTACAGCTATGCGATCAATGCGGACTGGGGCGATAAAGAGGTTAAGGATCTGCTGGGGGCGGTCGATGGCGCGGTGGCTACGGGCAAGATCGATGCGGAGAGGATGGCGGTTGGCGGGTGGAGCTATGGTGGGATTCTGACGGACTACACAATCGCGACGACGACGCGATTCAAGGCGGCTTCGAGCGGGGCGGGTACGGCGAACCTGCTGGGGATGTATGGGGTGGATCAGTACATTTTGCAGTACGACAATGAGCTGGCGCCGCCGTGGAAGAATGTGGAGCCTTATCTGAAGATGTCGTATCCGTTTCTGCATGCGGACAAGATCAAGACGCCGACGCTGTTTATGGGCGGGGAGAAGGACTTCAACGTGACACTGGTTGGCGGAGAGCAGATGTATCAGGCGCTGAAGAGCGTTGGGACGACGGCGGAACTGGTGGTGTATCCGGGGCAGTTTCATGGATTCACGCGGCCGAGTTTTATCAAGGACCGGTATCAGCGGTGGTTTGACTGGTATGACAAGTACCTGGGGATGCCTCCGGCGGTGAAGCCTGCTGCGACGGCGACTACGTCGACGAATTAGATGCGGAACTTGTCCGGCTCTGATGCGTAGAGGATGAAGATGACAGATCTTACTTCTACAATCGCAGGTGATATGGAGATTCAGCGGCGGGAAGATGTTCAGGGAGATTTGCGCGCGATTCTTTGGCTCAGCTTTGGGTTCGCTGCGCTGAAGCTTGCGATACAGATCGTGGGCAATGTTCTGGCGCAGCATGCCGGGTATGGAATCTTTCGGGATGAGTTGTATTACCTGGTTTGCGGGCGGCGTCTTGCGTTTGGATATGTGGATCAGCCGCCGCTGGTGGCGCTGCAGGCGCGGTTGAGCGAGATGCTGTGTGGGCATGACACGATGTGGTCTCTGCGGCTGATCTCGGGGATCGCGGGCGCCGTGAAGGTTTTTCTGACTGGAATGCTGTGCTGGGCGCTGGGGGGTGGGCGGAGAGCGGCGGCGATTGCGATGCTGGGAGTTCTGGCGTGTGGGGTCTATCTGGGTATCGATGGATACCTGTCGATGAATTCCTTTGATCCGGTGTTCTGGATGTTGTGCGCGTTAGCGCTGATTCGTATTGACGTGTCAGATTCGCAGAGTGAAGCGCGCAACTGGTGGATTGTTTTTGGTGTGAGCGCGGGGCTGGCGTTTGAGAATAAGGATTCGGTTGCGTTCTTTCTGGTGGCGATGCTGATTGCGATTTTGGTGACGCCGCAACGGCGGATTTTAGCGAGCAGGTGGTTCGGGGTCGCGGTGTTGCTGATTGTGCTGGTTGCGTTGCCGAATCTACTTTGGCAGATCCACAATCACTTTCCTACGTTGGAGTGGCTGCGCGATGTGCAGGCGTCGGATAAAGACGTCAAGCTTCCGCCTGGGCCGTTCTTTGTTGCGCAGATCATGACGCTGACGCCGTTCAGCGTGGTGTTGTGGGGATCGGGAGTGGTGTGGCTGCTGTTCGCCAACGCGGCGCGGAGCTTTCGTTTTCTTGGAGTCTTCTATCCGATTTTTCTTGTGATGATGATGGCGTTGCATGCGAAGGACTACTACCTGGTGCCGGCGTATCCGGTGCTCTTTGCGGCGGGAGGGGTGGCGTGGTTTGCGTGGGCGAAGAGGATTGCGTGGCGGAACGCTTTGATTGGGGTGTATGCGGCAGTTGTTGTGGTGGGGCTGGTGGTGTTTCTACCGCTTTCTATTCCGCTGGTGAGGCCGGAACATTGGACCGCGTACACGGAGAAGATTCACTTTGCGCCGAAGGATAGTGAGAATCACGCGGCGATTTTGTTGCCGCAGTTTTATGCGGATCGGTTTGGATGGCAGGAACTGGTGGAGCAGGTGGCGGGTATTTACAACGCGCTGCCTCCGCAGGAGCGGGCTGCCACGGGAATTCTTGCTTCGAATTATGGGCAGGCTAGTGCGATCAATATTCTTGGGGCACGATATGGGCTGCCGAATGCGATCAGCGGGCACCAGAACTATTGGATATGGGGGCCGCGGAACTATACCGGCGAAGAGATGATCGTGATCAACGATGCGAGTCTGGACGAGATGAATTCCGTTTATAGTTCCTGCGTGGTTGTTGGGGAGCGGAACCTCCCGTACACGATGCCCTGGGAGCATGGGCCGATTTATCTATGCCATGGGAGAAAGACGACGTATCAGGCGGATTGGATGGAGCTGAAGCATTACCACTAGAGCGCAGCAACTTTTTGAAGGGGCAATGATCAGGCGATGACTTCGAAGGGGCGCATCATGTCGTTGGCTTCGTGTTCGAGGATGTGGCAGTGGTAGAGGTATTTGCCGGGGTAGCCTTCGAAGCGGACGATGACGCGGGTGATCATGCCGGCGGGGCACTGGATGGTGTCCTTCCAGCCGAGTTCGTTGGTGGCGGGTGGTTCGGCGTGGGCGGTGAAGCGGAGGTTGTGATGGGCCATGTAGTCGAAGACGTCGAAGGTGCGACGGTCGAGTAGCTGGAAGCGCACGAGGTGGAGGTGCATGGGGTGAGTGTCTTCGGTCTGGTTCACGAACTCCCAGATCTCGACGGAGTTGAGAGTCGGAGTTTCGGTGACGGGCTCGTGCCAGCGCTTGTTGTTGAGGACCATGATCATGGGGTTCTGTACTCGGTCACGGTACTCGTTGAGGGTGATGGTGCGGGTGACGGTGGCGGCGGATTCGGGCAGGCGTTGGATGGGGCGGAGGGCTTTGGGGATAGAGATGGACGTGGGTGAGGTGGATTGCTTTGCGACGCGAAACTGGAGGATGTCGAGGGCGCTGGTGCGGAGGTGGAGGGTCTCGCCGGCGGATTTCCTGAAGTCGATGAGGATGTCGGCGCGTTCGGCGGGGGCGAGGACGAGGGTTGCTACGTCGACGGGAGCGCAGAGCAGGCCTTGATCGGTGCCGATCTGGGTGATGGGTTGTTTGTTTGAAAGAGAGAGGATGAAGAATCGGCTGTTGGAGGTGTTGAGGGCTCGGAAGCGATAGAGGCGCGGCTCGACCTCGAGGTAGGGGCGGATCTTTCCGTTGATGAGGATGCCGTCGCCGGTGAACTCGGGGACCCAGGGGTGTTCGGGGTCGCCAGAGGTGCCGTAGAAGAGCTGGGCGTCGGCGGTGAAGTTGCGATCGTAGAGGATGAGGGGGACTTCGTACTTGCCTGAGGGGAGGTGGAAGGCATCTTCGACGTGATCGCGGATGAGGTAGAGGCCGAAGAGGCCGGCGTAGGTGCTGAGGCGGTTGAGGCCCATGGCGTGGTCGTGGTACCAGAGGGTGGCGGCGTCCTGCTGGTTGGGATAGTGGCAGAGGCGGCTTTGGCCGGGGAGGAACCAGTCTTCGGGATAGCCGTCGTCTCTGCTGGGGACCTTCGCGCCGTGGACGTGGGTGACGGTGCGCACGTCGGGGATGTCGTGGCCGCAGCCGTGGAGGGAGTGGTCGATCGGGAGGAAGTGGGTCGTGGGGAGGTTATTGACCCACTCGATCTGGAGAGGCTGGTTGGTGCGGGCTTCGATGATGGGGCCGAGTGGGGTGGGGCCATAGCTCCACATGCGGGTGGGCTTGAGGTCGCGGTGGACCTGGGCGTGGATCTCGCGCATTTCGATGCGCAGTTTGCCGGGGGCTTGTTGCGGGGCGGTTTTGGGTAGGGGGAGCGGGTCGACGAAGGGTGGGAGTTCGAGGACGTGCAGCATGGGGATGGGTTTGGCGTTCGCACCAGGAGCGGGCTGGGGGGCCATCGCGTGCATGTCGTGCATCTGGCCGAAGCTGTGGCGGCCGCCGTAGAGGAGGCTGAGGGCAGCGGTTTGTTGCAGGAAGCGACGGCGGGACGAGCTGGAATCGGACAACGGGTGAACTCCGGCGTGGCGTAAGGGGGCAAAAAGAAGCACGCACTCTTGAGTCAGAGTGCGTGCGATTAAGAATACAAAGTGAATATGACGGCTTCGTGAAACCGCGATTCAGTTGCCGCTGGTTACGGCGCCTGTAGTGGGATTGAGCAGCACGACGTTCGGATTTGGTGGAGCAGCGCCGTTGGTGAAGTTGAACATGTTGGTCAACGGACCGGCGATGCTGTCGAATGAGCCTCCGCCGATGCGCTGGCTGTTGAGGAAGACGTCTTCAATAAAGCGCGGGATGGAGCTGAGATCAGTCACGGTGGAGTCAACGGCGTTCTTGTTTGCCCAAGGCGAGATGACCATGAGGGGCATACGAGGACCGTAGCCGCAACGGCCCTGTGCTGCGGCTGTGCCGGTTACGCCGGGAAGAGCGGCCGCAGCAGCGTTGGCGCTGATGCAGACGCCGGCTCCGTTGAGGACGTCGGCAGAGGTAGCGGAGCCGTTGACCAGGTTGGTGAGGTGATCGTACCAGCCGTCAGAGTCGTCATAGGCGATGATGATGGCGGTGCTGGACCAGAACGAAGAGGCCTCGATGGCGTTGATGGTGTTGACGAGGAATGTCTGCTCGTCGAGGGGATCGGAGTAGCCGGCGTGGCCGTCCTGGAAGCCGGGGGCTTTGAGGAAGCTGACGGCGGGCATGTTACCGGCTTTGAGGGCGTCGGTGAAGTCGTGTGTGTCGTACTGATGGTTGGCCTGGTCGGTCGTTCCGATGGCGGCAACTGAGGTAGGACGGAGGTGGTTCAGGTTCGCGGTGCTGGCGTAGTACTGGAAGGGCTCATGGTGCGGGATGTAATCGGCCTTCAAGGGATGGTTGGGAATGTTGACGGCTCCGGTGGTGCGTCCGCAGCCCGTGGTGCCGTTGGAATTGGTGACGGTGAGGTCGAATCCGCCTTCGAAGAAGCCCCAGGTGATGTTGGCAGCGTTGAGCAGGTTGCCGATATTCTTGCCGGACATGCTGAAGTTAGCGGTGGTCGAGGAGCAGAGGTCACCGGCTGGGTCGGCGTCGTTGATGTCGGTGAAGCCGCCGTTGCCGTCAGCAATGATTGAGCCGGCTACGTTGAGCGGATTGATCACGCCATTGGTCTGGCCGGAGACGAGGTTAAGTGCTCCGGGGGTCGATGGACCGAAGGTCGTGTCGAAGGAGTGATCGTTCAACGCGTAGTGCTGCGCGTAATTCCAGAGTGCGGTGACGGTGTTGCCATCGTAGTAGCCCATGGTGAGGGCGGTCGTGGCCATGAGGGCGGTGCCGTTGGTTTGCGTGTTGAGAGTAGTGGGGTTCGCTGTACCGACCGAGAGGGGGAAGAGATCCATCTTTCCGCCGTCGAAGGCCATCTGTTCCGGGGTGTAGTTATGATCCTGATCGTTGGTGGCGGCCTGGGCAACGTCGAGGCGGAAGGGATTGGCGCCGAGCGAGTTCAAGCCTGAGTTGGTGTTTGCGGTGGTCAGGTTCGGGTTGGCGGTGAACAGGCTGGGGTTCTTAATGTAGTTATTCGGTACTGGCGTGCCGGTCGCGGCGGTAAAGGGAGTGCCACCAGGATTGTTGAGTGCGGTGGGGTAGGTGCCGAAGTAGTGATCGAAGGAGATGTTCTCGCCGAAGATGACAACGATGTGCTTGATGGCCGCTGCAGGTGTGGTGGGCGTGATGACCACAGGGGGAGTCGTATTGGCGTTGCCGTTGCCGGGCGGGTTGCTGACTATGCCTTGGCCGCAGCCGCTGAGGATGAGGGTCAGGGACATCGAGAAGGCAAGGAGTTTCCGAATCATTTGAAGGCCTCAGAAGAAGGAAAGATGGGTGCTCCTCATTCTTAAGCCCGAAAGTTGCTGAGTATGTGAACTGGAGTTGAATGCCGGATGAATTAATGGGACTGCAATCATGCGGAGGCGCGGGTGCCTTGGCGAACTTCGTGTGCCTGTACGCCATACAATTCGAGAGATGGCTTTTTCATTTGAGATTCATAGAACGGCGGAGGGTGGTGGCCGGAGGGCGCGGCTGACACTGCCGCATGGAGCGGTTGAGACGCCTGTCTTTATGCCGGTGGGGACGGTAGCGTCTGTGAAGGCGGTGGAGCAGGGTGTGTTGGAGCAGATTGGCGCTGGGGGGATGGGGGCGCAGATCATTCTGGCGAATACGTATCATCTCTATCTTCGACCGGGGCATGAGTTGGTGCGGCGGATGGGCGGGGTGCACCGGTTTATGAGCTGGGAGCGGCCGATGTTAACGGACTCGGGCGGCTTTCAGGTGTTCAGTCTGAGCAAGCTGCGGAAGGTGACGCCGGATGGGGTGGAGTTTCGATCACATCTGGACGGGAGCAAGCATTTCTTCTCGCCGGAGCACTCGATGGATGTGCAGATTTCGCTGGGGGCGGATATTGCGATGGTGTTCGATGAGTGTGTGGAGACTCCGGCGAGTTGGGAGAGGACGAAGGAGTCGATGGGACTGACGCATGCGTGGGCGCAGCGATCAAAAGATCATTTTGAGTTACATAAAGAAACAGTGCCGTGGTTTGAGGCGCTGGGCGGGGCTACGCAGAGTTTGTTTGGGATTGTGCAGGGTGGGATGTATGCGGATCTGCGGAGGGAGTCGGCCGAACGGCTGGTGGAGATGGATCTGCCGGGATATGCGATTGGAGGGCTGGCGGTGGGGGAGCCGCGCGAGGTGACGCGAGAGATGATTGCGCGGACGCTGGAGATTCTGCCGAAGGATAAGCCGCGATATGTGATGGGGGTGGGGTATCCGGATGAGATTGAAGAGTACGCGCAGATGGGTGTGGACATGATGGATTGTGTGCTGCCTACGCGGGCGGGGCGGCATGGCCTGTTGTTTATGCGCGAAGAGGCTGGTGGTCCTGTGGTGCGGATGAACATCAAGCGGAAGGAGTATGCGGAAGATCAGGGGGCGATTGATGCTTCGTGCGGATGCATGGTGTGCCGTCGATATTCGCGGGCTTATTTGCGGCACCTGTTTGTGGCGGGAGAGGCGCTTGGGCTGACGCTGAATTCGGTGCATAACTTGGCGTTCTATCTGGATACGATGGAGAGGGTGCGGGGGGAGTTGGCGGGGGCGTAAGCTCGTTTCGTCGTTGTGTTGCGAGGAGAGCGATGGCGAAGTTCGGCAAGCTGATCTCGCGTCTGTCGAAGCAGTATGGGGAGCCGGTGCCGCCACCGGCGCATGGGCCGTTCGAACTGGTGATGTGGGAGAACGCCTGCTATCTGCTGACGGATGAGCGACGGGCGATGGTGTTCCAGTTGTTGCGGGAACGGGTGGGGATGAGTGCCGCGGCGATTGCAGCGGCCAGCGACAAGTTGTTGCTGCCGCTGGCGACATTGGGAGGGATGCGACCGGAGGTGAGGGTGTTTCGGTGGCGGGAGATTGCGCGGATTACGTTGACGCAGTTCGATGGGAATCTCGATCAGGTTCTCGAGAGATCCGTGAGTGACGCGAAGAAGGCGTTGAAAGGATTTCCGAATATTGGTGATCCGGGGGCGGAGAAGATTCTGATGTTCTGCGGGATGGAGGTGGGGCTTCCGCTGGAGTCGAACGGGTTGCGAGTTTTGACACGGGTGGGGTACGGGCGGGAGCAGAAGGATTATGGGCGGATGTACCGCTCGGCGCAGGAGGCGCTGAGTGGAGAGATTCCGCGGGATGCCAAGGCCTGCGCACGAAGCTTCGTGCTGCTGCGGGAGCATGGCAAGGCGATGTGCAAGGCTGCTGCGCCGCTCTGCCTCCAGTGTCCCCTCGTGGATTTGTGCGGCTATCCGATGAAGAACATGCTGGAGGCAGATCAGATTAAAGCGATTCGCGGCGTGAGGCAGACTAACGACGGCGGAGCCGGGCGAGCGCCAGGGCGATCAAGCCGGACCCGGCTTCGATGAAGGTAGAGGGTTCTGGCGTAAAGACGATCTCGCCAAAGAGTCCGTCCTTCTGATTGTTGATTCCGGCGGTGAAATAGACCGCATCCGGGTCGATGGCAGTTCCGGCGGTACGTGTTTCGAGGGACCAGAGGAATGCGTTGGTTAGCGGCATGCCGTTTGAGCCGTCGAGCGTTCCGACGTATGCCATGGTGGTTGGGTTATAGGCGAGGATATCGCCGTTGCCGAAGTTGCCGATGAGCAGATCGTTACTGTAGGTTCCAAATTCGGATGGAGCGAGAGTGACTCCCCATGGTGCTTCGAGAGGGCCGCCGGTTGCGAACCGTTCTATAAAGTTGCCGCTGGTGTCGTAGACGTCGACATAGCCACCAGGCAGGGGAGAGCCCATCGCGGTTAGTTGCGCATAAGTAACATAAAGGTTTGATCCAACAAGTTGGACGTTGAACGGGACAAATCCGCGATTGAGGACTTGGGTCGACGAACTTACCGGCGAAAGTGGTTCCGGTGACGTTATTCCAGTTCGAATCGAATACCTGGATATTGCCTTTCGAATTCGCCGCATACAGGTAGGTCGGGGCGCTAGTCGAGGTGCCAACGGTTCCCTGGGCGAGGCCGGTGTAGACTGCGCCGGGGGTCGTGTCCATCACAACTGCCGTGGTTCCGGCGGATCCATTCCACGCTGCGATTGTGCCGTTGAGGGTGTCGAAGATGAAGTTCGATTTTGTAGTCCCGAGGAGGAATCCGGTGCTGTTGTTGAAGACCTGGCCGGTGGGACCGCTGGGAGGGCCGCCGGGTGGGATGGAGACGATGAGGGGAGTCGGGACGCCGGCGCCGTTGTAGAGGGTGGCTGTTCCGGATGCCTGGTTTGCGATCCAGAAGGGCGAGGTCGCGGAGTTTGCTTCACCCCAGGGATTCTTGAGGTTGGAATCGGTTGTGGCGGCGAGGCCGGGGACGTCGGATACGAGGTTGATCTGGGAGTAAGAATCGGCGAGCAGGAGACCGGGGGCCGAGATCAAAGCTATTGCGCACGTCACTTTCGCAAAACGGGTAAGCGAGCGAGGTATTCGCATTGAGTTCCTCCTTCAGATTGTCAGGTTGTGTTTTCGATTAGGCGAGACCTCCATTGAGGCGTACAGAATGGGAGCCAAATATACGTCCGGATAAACATGGTTGGCAAACCCTCCCGAGGGCGGCTTCGGGCGGCGCTTTTGACGGTAATCCCATGCTGTTTACGGTCGATGAAAATGAGCCGGTCTAGAATTTGGTATGGGTTGGTGTAAGTTGGTTCACGGACACGGTTGCGGGTACCCCCTCCCTCCCCATTAAGTGTGTCAAAGTCTAAGAATGAAAGACCTTAGCTTTGGACTTCTGTGCGCGCAAGTCCGGGTTAAATGCGAAGATCCGGCACGAGGCCGGATCTTGAGGTTTGGTTTTCTTCTTGTTTCTATTATATCGGGGGTGTCAAGGTTCCAGCTGTGGATTGGAAGGTGACGTGCGCGGGGGTATGCCTGTTGTCTAAGAAGCGCTGTGGTCGTGGGAAACGGAAAGCCTAGGTTTCCGCTTCGGCCTTCTCCGTTTGGGATTCAATGCAGCTTGTTTCTCACTCTGCGGGAAACTAAATTTGAGAAGACTTCGAGTTGCGTCGATTTGCTCATGTCTCTTATATCCCAGGGTGCGCAAGCGCAGCATCTTTGACTCCAATCGTGAATGGCTCGGTTCGAATCGAGTCACGGTTCAAGGGAATTCCTAGCGTTTGGGATGCGGTGTCTATAATCTGCGCCGCTGCTGCAATGTATTTGTCCGAAGTGACAGGATCACTGAAGGCATCGGAAATTTTCTTGCAATACGCTTCCATCTTGTACGCTGCCATTTGGGGCTTATCAATTCCGGCAATCAGTATCCTCAGCGCAAACAACATGTGGTATCGTGCCGGACGATATTTGATCGCAAGATGCCCATTGCGGAATAGAAACTCCAATTTGTACTGCGCTAGTGCTGAGATGTAGTAAGGCTCCATTCGCTGATTTTTTGCGAAGATTTCAGTGCCCAGTTTTGCTTTGATGCTCTTGAAATTTCGCGTGGTCCTATGAGGTTCATCGAGGAACATGGCTGCGAATGATCGGATTAATCCATCGAAAGTTACGATGCGAGTTTTCTCAACTGGCTGGCTGTCGTATTGCCGGGAACGACGCTCGAAGTAAAGACGCTCTGGAGTTGACCTGCCCCCGAAAAACTCTACCAGTTTGAACTGGAGTTTTCTCGTAAATTGAACGAGGGAGCTGAGATGAAGAAGAGCCGGTATAGGGAAGAGCAGATCATCGGGATATTGAAGCAGCATGAGGCTGGAGTGAAGACGGCGGATCTGTGCCGTGAGCATGGGATCAGCGCGGCGACGTTCTACGGCTGGAAGCAGAAGTTCGGGGGGATGGACGTGAGCGAGGCGCAGCGGCTGAGGGCGATGGAGGATGAGAACCGTCGTCTGAAGCTGCTGGTGGCGGAGTTGAGCCTGCACGGCGAGGCGCTGAAGGCAGTCATACGAAAAAACGGCTGGAGCTTGCCGGTCTAAGAGGCGAGGTTGCGTTCGTCTCCAGCGAGTTCCATCTGAGCGAACGCAGGGCCTGCAAGCTGCTGGGCGTGGAGCGGTCGAGCTACCGGTATGAGCCGAGGCCGGACCGCAACGCGGAGTTACGCGACGAGTTGGTGCAACTGGCTCGGCAGAAGCCGCGCTACGGTTATCGGCGGCTGCACGCGCTGCTGAGCCGCAGAGGTCACGAGGTGAACGTGAAGCGGATCTATCGTCTGTACGTGGAAGAGCGGCTGATGGTGCGGCGCAAGAGGCGCAAGCGGTTGGTGCGCGAGCGAGCGGCGGAGTCGCGGCTGACGAGGGCCAACCAGGAGTGGGCGATGGACTTCATCGTCGACGGTCTGGCGACTGGGCGGATGGTGCGCATCCTCAGCGTGGTGGATGCCTACACGCGCGAGTGCCTGGCGCTGGAAGCCGACACCAGCCTCGGCAGTGGCCGCGTGACCCGGGTGCTGGAACGGCTGATCGCACAGCATGGCCGGCCCGAAAACGTGCGTTCGGACAACGGGCCCGAGTTCACTTCGCGGCGGATGCTGGCTTGGTCGGAGAACTGGAAGGTCGGCCTGGTTCCCATCCAGCCAGGCCGTCCGATGCAGAACGGCCACGTCGAGAGCTTCCACGGCCGCCTGCGCGATGAGTGCCTCAACGCAAGCTGGTTCCGCACGCTGAATGATGTCCGGTGTACTCTGGCAACCTGGCGCGAGGAGTACAACTGCGAGCGGCCCCACAGCTCGCTGGACTACCGCACGCCCCAGGAGTTCAAACTTGCCCTCGAAGGAAGGCGGGCCATGGCCCGCCTTCCTTCGCCAACCACAACCACCAACCCAACAGAGACTCCAGTTATGAATGGGTGAGAAATCGGGGGCAGGTCAGAGTAGACACGGAATTGAAATAGGCCTCAAGCGTTTTGGGGTATTCCTGTAGGGCGAATAGTTGCTCCTCCTTAACCTCCGTTTGCCAATTGTTGGCCTTAACGATTGCGTTGGTTACATTTTCATCCTGTGTGCTTATGAGTCGGATGGGAAGAGTGACATTGTCATCAAGAATCGCCCTTTCGGAAAAAAGAACATTCGACGTCTGGCACCCGTTCACTATTTGATAGTCTTCGATGTAAAACTTGTCTCCGGTCGGCTGAACGGTCGCAGCGATAATAGTTAGTCCGTTATTCATCAAGACGAAGCGGTTTCTGTCGGGGGAATCCAAAGTGTTTTTGATTTGCGAGTTCACATCGTTGAATCCCTGCCAGTCGCGGACGTTGTCGAAAAACAAACCACCCTTCATGTTCCCAGAATCATCAATGATGAGTTTCTTGTACTCAGACCAGGGAAGAAATCCAATATAGGCTTGAGCAACGCCCGGAATATCTGGTTTGACAGTGACCTGCCCCCGATTTCTCACCCATTCATAACTGGAGTCTCTGTTGGGTTGGTGGTTGTGGTTGGCGAAGGAAGGCGGGCCATGGCCCGCCTTCCTTCGAGGGCAAGTTTGAACTCCTGGGGCGTGCGGTAGTCCAGCGAGCTGTGGGGCCGCTCGCAGTTGTACTCCTCGCGCCAGGTTGCCAGAGTACACCGGACATCATTCAGCGTGCGGAACCAGCTTGCGTTGAGGCACTCATCGCGCAGGCGGCCGTGGAAGCTCTCGACGTGGCCGTTCTGCATCGGACGGCCTGGCTGGATGGGAACCAGGCCGACCTTCCAGTTCTCCGACCAAGCCAGCATCCGCCGCGAAGTGAACTCGGGCCCGTTGTCCGAACGCACGTTTTCGGGCCGGCCATGCTGTGCGATCAGCCGTTCCAGCACCCGGGTCACGCGGCCACTGCCGAGGCTGGTGTCGGCTTCCAGCGCCAGGCACTCGCGCGTGTAGGCATCCACCACGCTGAGGATGCGCACCATCCGCCCAGTCGCCAGACCGTCGACGATGAAGTCCATCGCCCACTCCTGGTTGGCCCTCGTCAGCCGCGACTCCGCCGCTCGCTCGCGCACCAACCGCTTGCGCCTCTTGCGCCGCACCATCAGCCGCTCTTCCACGTACAGACGATAGATCCGCTTCACGTTCACCTCGTGACCTCTGCGGCTCAGCAGCGCGTGCAGCCGCCGATAACCGTAGCGCGGCTTCTGCCGAGCCAGTTGCACCAACTCGTCGCGTAACTCCGCGTTGCGGTCCGGCCTCGGCTCATACCGGTAGCTCGACCGCTCCACGCCCAGCAGCTTGCAGGCCCTGCGTTCGCTCAGATGGAACTCGCTGGAGACGAACGCAACCTCGCCTCTTAGACCGGCAAGCTCCAGCCGTTTTTTCGTATGACTGCCTTCAGCGCCTCGCCGTGCAGGCTCAACTCCGCCACCAGCAGCTTCAGACGACGGTTCTCATCCTCCATCGCCCTCAGCCGCTGCGCCTCGCTCACGTCCATCCCCCCGAACTTCTGCTTCCAGCCGTAGAACGTCGCCGCGCTGATCCCATGCTCACGGCACAGATCCGCCGTCTTCACTCCAGCCTCATGCTGCTTCAATATCCCGATGATCTGCTCTTCCCTATACCGGCTCTTCTTCATCTCAGCTCCCTCGTTCAATTTACGAGAAAACTCCAGTTCAAACTGGTAGAGTTTTTCGGGGGCAGGTCAACAGTAACGCGAGCCGTAAAGACGAAGTCTGCGGAAATTGCGTTCTTGGTCTTTTGATACATCTGTTGAACACGACTTCCTCCACACGGAAAAAACTCAACTTTACTGAACAAGCCAGTATCGTCCAAGTCCGACCTGACACCTTCGATTCTCGAAAGGAGAGTCGCATCGTCTTGCCATTTTCCTGTCGTGGCGTAGAACATTTTGCATACAGGATTACCGCGAGTAAATCTGCTGCTCCTTTTATAAATAGCCCGCATTATCTCTGCGTAGTTAGCCACCTTATCGTTTTGCTTCAGTTTGGGGTTGTCGCTAAAAAAATCGAGTACACCGAATCCGAAGGTGCCGATCTTCGCGCCATCGAAGTGCGGCGATGTCTCGGACTGAACAAATATGAACTCCACCTCCAATGGCCCTTGTCCAGAGGTCGCATCATCGACTTCATCAGCATCTGTAATCAGAGCATTGTTGACTATTACGGCGATACTGTCGATTCCAGCATCTACACCCCCGGTGTTACCAGGAGAGCTTCCAACGACAATATCGTGGGTATCAAAAGTCTCAGGATGTTCGGACTTGACGACGATGTACGCAGTGAAGTGCTCGAATCTCTTGCTTTCATCTAGTGTGCCGAGATTATGTTGCTGGGAGAACTCTGATAGCAGTGATTCGGTAATCTTGTCCAAGACGGTTCGGCCTCCACTGATGCCCAATCTTAGCAAGTCTACTAGGGGGTCTCCACCATACGCGGCCGCCCTGCGGGAAACCGCCCATAAACCCATCTTCGGCACCAGCGGAGGCACTATCCCGCGAGGTTAAAGTGTCAGACTTGATGAGTCTGGAATTGCCCCGGCGGAAGTCTGACGGTTGCGGCTATTGCTCCACGATCTTCCAGGTGGAGTCGGGATCGAAGTTGGTCATTGCGGTTGCTGTTTCTGTGGTGGTCTTTCCGAGATCTTTCTCGAGGAGCACGCCGTCCTGGTTGATGATGAAGGTCATGATGCCGGAGTTGCCGTATTCGGCGGGGTAGGCGACGAAGGCGAATCCGCCTGTCTTTTTGCCGTTGACGACGTACTGCTTGGCTCCGCCTGGAGCGTTCGCGGTCTGGCCATCCAACATGCGGAAGTAGTAGCCGTGGAAGGCGGTGTGACCGCTCGGGTTTGCCTTGTATCCCTCGTCGGTTGCCAGTGCGGCCATGGGGCCGAGGGGACTGGCGGGTTGTCCGTCGGCTGACTTCCAGTACAGGCCGTTCTGCTTGCCGTCGTCGCTGATGAACTTGATCGCGTATTGTTTGGGGGGTTGGCCATCGTGTGGGCGGGCGAAGTATTCGGCCTGAGCATCTGCGACTGCATCGCAGACGTCGATGACGGCGAGTTCGTTGCGGCCGATGCGGCGTGAGAGAACCTCATCTTTTCCTGCGGCGGTGTCGAAGAACCACTTTCCGTCGGCGTTCTGCTTGAGCGGGATTGCGAAGGGGTAGTTGTCGGCTCCGACGAGGAGGATCTGGGAGTTGTCGGGCAGCTTGCGCCAGCGGTGCATGACGCCGTATTTTGCGACGAATTCGGCGACGGCGTTCTTGTCTTCGACGGTGTCCCCGGAGGAGATCAGGTCTTTCGACTCGGGGCCGAAGATTGCGAGGGTCGCGTCCCGGTCGCCGGCCTTGGCGGCGGTGATGATCGCATTACCCGCGTCTTCGGGAGTGGCGAAGAGAGTGATCGCGGGTTTCTCGGGTTCCTTGTGGCTGTTGCAGGCGGCAATGGAAATTGCAATAGGAATGACGAGCAGCAGAGGCAGTAGTCGAGTCGTGAACGATGTACTGCGATGTTTGAGCGACATTTTCATCCTCCAAAACTTGTGTGAGCTGTTTGCGGACGCGGTGATTTCGGTTGACGCGGGGCTGGGGACGATCTAGGGACCGATCCAGGGGCGATCCGGCGCCGCACCGTTTTACCTGCGACCTCCAAAGCCACCACCGCCGCGGCTTTCAGATCCGCGGGCACTCGCCTGCCTGGATGACCAACCGCTACTACCTCCGCCGCCAAAGGCAGAACTGCTTTTCTCCTGACCTCCATAGCCGTGAGAGGCAGCGGAATTGCTTGAGTAGCTTGAGGTGTTGTGCGGGGTGCCCTGGGTTTGATTCCAGCCGCTGCCGGTGTTCTTGTACACATTGCCGTTTGCGGCGGCGTACTTGTTGCCGTTTGCGGTTTGGCCTACGGCGGCGCTATTGCCGTATTTACCCGAGGCCGCAGCGGCGCTGCCACCTGCTGTAGTTTGTGCGGTCGCTACAGTGCCGTTCGCTGTCGTTTGATGCTGGGTGTAGGCGGTGTTCCCGTTCTTTGAGACTTGCGAGTTTCCGTAGCTGCCGTAGGCGTTGGAGGTTTGGTGGGTCTGTGCGTAGGCTCCGGTGTTGGGGTTGTAGGCTTGAGCGGCGCCGGTCGAACCGTAAGGGGTGGAGACGGATCCTCCGCGGGCGTATGTGCCGGTGGAGGGGTTGTATCCGGACGAAGCATGCGCGGAGCCGCCATAGGCGCCGTAGGCGCTTGCGCTGGAACCGTAGTATCCGCCGTGCCATGCCGAGTTTCCGTAGTACGCTCCGCCGTGATAAACGACTGCGGTGGTGCCGTGCCAGCCACAGTTCCAACTGCTATAGCCCCAGCCGTAATAGCCGCCGCTCATCATTGCGCCAACCGCGATGCCGACTCCGAAGGCGACCACGGCGGTGGTCACTACGGCTGCGGTGCTGTATCCCGGCGTGACATACGGGGTGCCGTAGACGACGGTGGGGTTGTACTGCGGGACGTACACGACTTGCGGATTGGCAGGCTGAATCACGATCACGTCAGGGGACTGCTGCACGACGGTAATCTGTGAGCCTGTTTTCAGATTGCCGGCCGCCTGTGCTTTGGCACGTAATACCTGGATTGCTGTCATCACATCGGCGGTCTGGGTGTGGTACGCCTCGCCGAGTGAGGAGGTCCAGCTCAGGTTCTTCGTCATGTTGTCGAGGACGGAAGGGAACTGCGTGAGTGCCTTGACGCTGGGATCCCATTGCTGCGCATCAACGGCCTTCATGAGATTCGGGCCGGTGAGATTCTTGTTCTGCAGAAGCCAGTCGTTAGCGAAGGCAATCTGGTCGGGGAAGGTCGAAGCTCCGAGGATCTGGGCGACGAGGGAGTCGGGGTAGAGCGCGATGGGCGCGACGAGTTGCTGCAACTCATTCGCAGTCAGAGGCGCTCCTTGCTGAGCCAGAGCTTTCATCTGCGCCAGAGGAAAGATGAGCAAGAAAGACAACGACGTTGATAGAAGCTTCTTCAAGAAAGTCTTAATCATTTTCTTTACCCCGTTCAAGAAAAGGCATCGATCTTAAAAAGCATCGATCTTCAACTTCGATCGCTGGTGATCATGGGATTTTTGTCGCGGATGCTGTGTCCCGTAAATCATGCGGAGGAAATTCGAAGAGGAACCGATCATAGCCCTTCTTTTTTGCAGAGTGAAGGCATTCGGGCGGGGTCTAGAACTCTTTGAGGCGTCGCTCTAGTAAAAGTGATAGGCGTTGCATGGACCGTCGTGGTTCGCGTTGATGCGTTAGTAGAGGTGGGCGCTGCCGATGAAGTGGAAGTAGAAGAAGGACCAAGCGATGTAGAGGCAGGCAAGGGTTACGAGCGCGAATTTTAGCCTGGTGATAAGGCGGAGTTGGCGGCGGAGTGCGCCGATGCCGCTGATGACGCCTGCGAGGATGGCCAATAAGGCGATGACGGTGAGGATGTTCTGGATGATGAAGTACGGTTCGAGGTGGCCGATCTGATAGAAGTTCGTCACCTCGGCGGTGTGGGCGAGGATGACGCCCAGATAGGCTACGTTGGCGAGGCAAGCCAGCGCGGCGAGTTGAAGCGGACGAGTGAGCCAAATCGTTCCGGGCTGCGGTGCGATGGCGGGGCGGCTGCGGAGGAAGATGCGACGGAAGGTGCGCACGAGGGGTGCGATGCAGGCCAGAAGAAGGGTGACCAGAGAGAAGCCTGCGAGGGAGAAGAAGACGGGCGGGCGTTCGGCGAAGGGGACGCGGTCGGAGTGGCCTGGCGTGGCGTAGCCGATGACGTTGCCGGAGGCGTCGCGCTCGAAGTGGAGGGTGAACTGGCCGTCCTCGTCGTAGAAGGAGTCGTTGCCGATGGGGTGGAGGTGAACGAGAGCGCCGTGAAAGTCTTTGAGGGTGGAGATGGTGAGGTCGCCTTCTTTGGTCGCGCCGACTTTGCGCGGGGAGAGTGCGTCGAGCAGGCGGGTCTTGGTGGAGTCGGCGCGGCGGGAGGTGTGGTAGAAGCCGGTGTAGGGTGCGAGATCTTTGGCGGAGAGCTTGAGGTACGGGGGATGGTTTGGCGGGCTGGGGAGATAACGGTCGACGAGAGCGCGAAAGATCTCTTCGCGGGCGACATTGGCGGCTCCGGCGGAGTTGTAGGAGATGAAGAAGGTGAGGCCGCGGGTGGGTTCGACCCAGAATTGCGAGTGGCAGGCGAGGAGATCGCCGCCGTGGCCGATGAAGCGAAGGCCGTTGCGGTTCATTTCGTAGAAGCCGAGGTCCCACGGGTTCACGCCGGGGGCGGGAGTGAACTGAGGTGTGAAGAGCGTGGCAACGGAGGAGGGTTGGAGAATCTGCTGGCCGTTGAGGGTGCCGTGATTGAGGAGCATCTGGCCGAAGAGGGCCATGTCGGCGGCGGTGGAGGAGAGGCCGCCGGCCGGGACTTCGGAGACGCCTTCGAATGCCGGTGTCGGGTTTGCTGGTGGAGAGATAGCCGAGCGTGGCGCTGAAGCCTGAGGGCAGCGGCTGAACGAATGTGGAGTGGGTCATGCCGAGCGGCGTGAAGATGTGGTGCTGCACGTAGTCGGCGAACGGTTCGCCGCTGACGCGCTGCACGATGTAGCCGATGAGGGTGATGCCGTAGTTGGAGTAGGCGAGGGCTTTGCCGGGAGGTGCGAAGCGATGCGGCTGATTGCGGATGAGGAAGTCGCGGATGGTGATGGGGAGCTTTCCGGATTTGTCGGAGCCGAAGTCGTGCAGTTCTTCCTCGAAGCCAGCGGTGTGGGTGGCGAGGTTGCGGAGGGTGATTGGCGCGTTGCCTATGCCGCGGTGGCCGGGGTTGATGGGGAAGTCGAGGTAGCGGCTGACGTCGGTGTCGAGGTCGAGCTTGCCCTGTTCGACGAGCTGCATCATGGAGACGTAGGTGAAGAGCTTGGAGATGGAGCCGGGGCGGAAGGTTGTGGTGACGGGGTCGACTGGTGTCTTCTTCTTCCAGTCGGAGTAGCCATAGCCTTTGAGGATGAGGGGCTGGCCATTTTGCGTGATGGAGATGGTGGCGCCGGCGACGTCGTCGCGCTGGAGCTGCAGCGGGAGAAAGCCGTCGAGGAAGGCGGTGACGTCCTGCGGTGTGAGCGAAGGCGGGGCGGCGGGATTAGCTGGTGACAGCGGGATTGGCGCGGTGGGTTGCTTCGGGCCCTGCATGGGGAGCTGGGGGGCTTGCGCTAAGGAAGAGGCGCTGACGGCGAGCCAGCAGACGGCGATGAGGCGTGCGAGGTTGCGCGCAACGAGCATGATCACTCCAGTGATTTCATTTCAAGGGATCACTCAATTTGTGGGTCGCGCCAGCGTATCATTCTGCGGGATTTGTCGGGATTTATTAGGGGACGAAACCTGCGGCTTTGAGTGATTTGTAGTTGTCGAGTTCGCCGGCTTTCCTGAGCATGTCTTCGACCTGCGCCGGGGTATCGTGCGGGGCGAAGGGCTCGGCGGAGTCGGCGATGGCGTAGGCGGTTGCGGCGGTGGTGGCTACGCCCTGGGTGAGGTCGGGCTGAACGACGGAGTCGAAGCTGTCGGAGGCCTGGTGGTGGAGTTTGAAATACTTGTCGACGTCGTTCCAGAGGACGAGGGTGGGGACGCCGAAGAGATCGAAGCCGGCGTGGTCGGTCTGGAAGAGGACTGCGGTGGATGAAGTAGTGTCGTTGGAGCCGAGGCCTGCAAGTAAGGGCTCAATGTTGGCGAGGGCCTGCTTCTCGTCTTCGCGGCCCATGAGGTACCAGCCCTTTGAGGGTTGGCCGCCGGTGTCGGAGATGAGAACGGCATCGATGGAGGGCATGTCGGCGAGGTGTTTCTTTGAGTAGCTGTTGGAGCCGACGAGGCCCTGCTCTTCGCCGCCGAAGAGGATGAAGCGCATGGTGCGGCGGGGTGGGCGGCCGAGAGCCTGTACGGCGCGGGCGACTTCGAGGACGGTCGCGACGCCGGTGCCGTTGTCCTGGGCGCCGGTGGCGGGATGCCAGGAGTCGAGATGAGCGCCGACGATGACGATGGAATTTGGATCTTCCCGGCCGGGGATCTCGGCGATCACGTTATCGACTTCGGTGGCGGGACGGACGCGGTTCTTGAAGCTGAAGTGAACAGTGACGGGACCGGTTTCGAGCAGGCGCTTGATGAGCAATTCGTCCTCGAGGCCGATCTGGGCGACGGGGAATGGGGCCATCTGGCCGTTGAAGCTGATGGAGCCGGCATTTTGGGTGCCGTTGGCCCTGCCGGTAAGAAGGACGGCCCTGGGTGCGAGTGTGTTGAGTACGCTGAAGGCCTTGATGAGTTCGCCGATGGAGGGTTTTTCGCCGAAGCTGGCGCTGTCGATGAGGACGATGTTGCCCTTGATATAGTCTCTGGCGGCGGTGAGCTTGTCGGCTGGGATGATTTCCTTCAGGTAAGTGACTTTGCCGGTGATGCCGTCGGCGGGTGTGGAGGGACTCCAGCCGGCGGAGTAGATGTGGAGAGCCTGCTTGCGCGGCGCGATGATGTTGCCGACGGCGGGGGTGTCGGGCTCCCAGAGAGCGGGCATGGTGAAGGACTCGGTGTGGACGTTTTTGAGGCCGAGAGATTTGAAGGTTTCGACTGCCCAGGAGACAGCGTTGACGTAGTTGTCGGAGCCGGTGAGGCGGGGGCCGATGTTGTCGGCAAGGTGGCGGTCGTAGTCGTAGGCTTTGCCGTTGACCATGATGTCGCCGATGAGGCGGCTGACGGCGGCGCGGGTTTCAGGCGAGACGGGCGGTGCGGTGGAGGGTGAGGCGGGGGTTTGTGCGAGGGCGCAGGAGGTCGCGGTGACGGCTGCGAAGAGGGCGGCTAAAAGGCGCATTGGGGTACGGTATCACAGCGTACTTTGCGCGATGAGAGGTGCGAGGCGTAAGCGATTCGGAGGCGGAGGCGGCGACTACGATGCGATGGCTAGGCGAAGGTCGTTGAGGTCTTTGTTGAGTTCGAGGCAGAGGGCTTCGACGGCAAGGTTGTGGTCTTCGCGTTGCGTCAGTCCGGAGATGGTGACGGCACCGATGATGCCGGCGCTGGCGACCTTGATGGGAAAGCAGCCTCCGTGGGCGGCGTAGTCGGCGTCGGGCAGATTGTAGCGGTCGGCGAAGGTGCGGTTAGTTTGTTCGAGCGTCAGTCCGATGGCGTAGGAGCATCGATGGAAGCGGGAGACGACGTTGCATTTGCGCTGCACCCAGCGGGCGTTGTCGGGAGTTCCTCCGAGCGCTGTGTAGAAGAGCGGCTGATACGGCTGGCCGAAGCGGCGGATGTCGACGACGATGGATTGCTTGCGGGAGAGAGCAATTCCGCGAAGGGTGAGGCCGAGATTCCAGGCAGTGTCGTAGTCGAAGTGGGCGAAGATCAGTTCTGATTCCTGACGGGCGATCTGGGCGAGGTCTTCTGCGATGGGCATGGCGCGATGCTTCCTCCGTAGAGGAGGGTATCAGGTGAAGATCGCCATGTTGTTTACGAGGGCCGGACGCGAGGAGGTTCGCGTCCGGCCATTGCGCTAGAAGCGGTTTAAGGCGCCGCCGAAAGGGGTCCCGGTGAGGCCACCATCGACGAAGAGCTCGACTCCCTGGACGTAAGAGGAGTCGTCGGAGGCGAGGAAGAGGACGGCTTTGGCGATCTCGTCGGCTTCGCCCCAGCGTCCGAGGGCGATTTGCGAGGCGAGTTTTTTGGCGATCTCACCGCTCTCCTCGGCCGAGCGCTGGCTGTTGCGTGCCCAGATGGGAGTCTTGGTGGCGCCGGGCGCGACGACGTTGACGCGGATTCCGCGAGGAGAGAGATCCGCGGCGAGAGTGCGGGCGAGGGCGCGGACTCCGGCCTTCGAGGCCGAGTATGCCGAGTACCCCGGCTGGCCGAGTGTGCCGATCACCGAACCGTTGAGGACGATGGAGCTGCCGTCGTTGAGGTAGGGAAGCGAATCCTGGACGGTGAAGAAGACTGAAGTTAGGTTGATGTTGATGATCTGTTCGAAGAGCTCTTCAGGGGTACTGCCCGCGGGAGTGGAGCCGGGGATGCCTGCGTTGGCGAAGACGATGTCGAGCTTGCCGAACTTTTCGCCGATCTGCTGGAAGATGGCTTTGCGGGATTTGGAATCGGTGACGTCGCCTCGGAATCCGATGGCTTTGGGGCCGAGCTGGGCGACGGCGGCATCGAGGGTGTCCTGATTTCTGCCGGTGATGACGATCTGGGCGCCTTCTTTGACGAAGAGATGGGCTGTGGCCAGGCCGATGCCGCTGTTGCCTCCGGTGATAAGGGCTTTCTTTCCTGATAGTTTCATCGTATTTCTCCTTGTGGTCTCAATGTGCAACCAGATATGAGATGAGCGTATTGGTATAATGATGCAACTGGTTTGAGTTTCTTCGGAGATTCAAGGGGGCACCTAATGAAGCGAACATGTCTGGACGAGAGTATATGCCCGGTGGCTCGGTCTTTGGATAGCATTGGAGATTGGTGGACGCTTTTAGTTGTGCGTGATGCGATGTTGGGAGTTCGGAGGTTCAGCGACTTTCAGCGGAGCCTTGGGATGGCTCGGAACGTATTGAGCAAGCGGCTGAAGAAGCTAGTGGCCGACGGCGTGATCGCCATGGCGCCGGCGGAGGATGGCAGTGCGTATCAGGAGTATCGGCTGACGGAGAAGGGCGAGGCGCTGCTGCCTGTGTTGATCGCGATGCGGCAGTGGGGAGAGCGCTTTCTGTTTGCGCCGGGTGAGCCGCATCCTGAGGTTGTGAACGCGCGAACTGGCAGGCCGTTGGACAAGATGCTGGTGAAGGATATCGATGGGGAGGAGTTGGGAGTGGGGGATTTAGAGATGGTGACGGTCGCGTAGAAAAGCTGCAGGCGAGGCGGCTCGCCTTGACACTGTCATGCGGTTACGCGATGCTTAGGGGCTGGGCCTCTTTTTTAAGCGGTGGCGCAAGTGTCCGCTGGAGTGCGCCTGTAAGTTATTGGCTGCCGGCGATTGCCGTGGCCAACGAAGATTTGTGTTGCTGAACGGAGCGGATTGATGTTTGCGATGTGGTTGCAGAGTGCGGCGGGAGGACTGGGTAATCTGGGCAGTCTTGCGTTGCCGATTCTGTTCTTCGTGGTGCTTTATTTTTTGATGATCGCCCCGAACCAGAAGAAGCAGAAGAAATGGCAGGAGATGCTGTCGCAGTTGAAGTCCGGTGACCGGGTGACGACCAACGGTGGGCTTCGCGGTACAGTGCTCACGGTCAAAGATGATGTTGTGGTGTTGCGAGTACAGCCGGACGGCGTCAAGCTGGAGTTCGTCAAGAGTGCGATTGCCGCGGTCACGACCGACGAACAGGCCGCCTGAAGCGGAGAGTGTCAGAGATTTGGCTTTTTGAAGTTGAGAAGTGTGCAAGTTGAGATTGAACCGTTAACTACGGATAAGGAAGAAGCAGGGATGATGGCGGCGGGATCAAAAAGGCTTCGCGGCCGCACCCTTCAATAGAGATCATGGGCAAGAATCTGGCCGGGAAATCGGCATTCATCGTAGCGGTACTGGTGGTCTTCTGTTTCGGCATTGTGGGTATACCGCACGGCGGTTTGACGCAGTCGATCAAGGACCGTATCCACCTGGGGCTTGACCTAAAGGGCGGCACCCACCTGGTGCTGGAGGTTCATGTCGCCGAGGCGATCGGTTCGGCGACGGACCGGGATGTGGCGCGGATTGAGGACGACTTCCAGAAGGCCGGGATTACCGGCGCGACTGTAGGCAAGACCGACCCGGCGCGGCCGCAGACGATCATCGTGTCGGGAATTCCTCCGGCGAAGCTGAGCGATGCGCGCTCGATTCTGCAGGGCAATGACTATGCCAGCTACGACGTCGCAGTAACGGCTGACGGCACCGCAGCGATGACGATGAAGCTGGCGGCGGCTCGCGATCTGGAGACGAGGACGCTGGATACGTCGATTGAGACCATCCGCGAGCGCATCGACAAGCTGGGCGTTACCGAGCCGGTGATTCAGAAGTACGGGCTGGGCGAGAACCAGATCCTGGTGGAACTGCCGGGCATCGATAACTCGGCGGAGGTCGAGGAGGTTATTCAGTCGACCGCGAAGCTGTCGATTCACGCGGTGACGGGCGGGCCTTATGAGACGGATCAGGCAGCGCTGGCGGCGAACAGTGGGGTGATTCCTGCGGACTCGATGCTGGTTCGCGGATCGGGTTCGGCGGGCGCGCCGGATATGGTCTGGCTGCTGAAGCGGGTGAGCGAGGTGGAGGGCACGGACTTCCGCGATGCGCAGCCTTCGCAGGACCAGAACGGCAGACCGAATATCCGCTTCAACCTGACGACGGAGGCGGGTGACCGGTTCTATAAGTACACCGAGGCGCACTCCAGTACGAGCGCTGCGCCGGGATCGATGGCGATTGTGCTCGACAACAAGGTGCGTGAGGTTGCGGGAATTCAGTCGGCGATTCGCGACAGCGGCGAGATTACAGGTGGGTTTACCCAGCAGCAAGCGAATGATCTTTCGCTGATGCTGCGGACCGGGGCGCTGCCGGCGTCGATCTCGTTTCTTGAGACGCGGACGGTCGGGCCTACTCTCGGTGCGGCGTCGATCCATCAGGGCGTTGTCGCGGCGATTGCGGGCATGCTTGCGGTCATGATCTTCATGCTGATCTACTACCGCGGCTCGGGTATCAATGCGGATCTGGCGTTGATGCTGAACCTGCTGATCCTGCTTGGGTTTATGGGCTTTACGGGGTCGACGCTGACGCTGCCGGGAATCGCCGGAGTGATTCTGACGATTGGTATGGGCGTGGACTCGAATGTGCTGATCTTCGAGCGCATTCGCGAAGAGCTGAGGGCGGGCAAGACGGCTGCGGCGGCGGTAGAGCAAGGGTTCAAGCATGCGTTGACAACGATCATCGATACGCACGTGACGACGATCGTGTCCGCGTTGATTTTGTTCTTATTCGGTACCGGTCCGGTGCGCGGGTTTGCCGTGACTCTGGCGTTCGGTTTGTTCGCCAATCTGTTTACTGCGGTGTTTGTGTCGCGGATGATCTTCGACGCGATTCTGCAGAAGAAGGAACGCGGCGCGACGCTGTCGATTTGAGAAGTTCTCAGTTGTCCGTTCTCAGTTGTCAGATGGGGAACGGATCGCTTGTTGTAACGGACTGAAACTGACAACTGATAACTGATTACTGGAGTAAAGCGTGAGTTTGGAACTGTTTCGTACAACGAATATCGACTGGCTCGGGAAGAAGTGGTATTTCCTTGGGTTTTCGCTGATTTTTTCTATTGCTGGCGTGCTGAGCATGATGTTCTGGCACCACATTCCTCTGGGGGTCGACTTTAAGGGCGGCACGCAGATTCGTGTGGCGTTCGACCAGCCGCCGAATGAAGACCAGATCAGGCAGGCCATGGACCGCGCCGGGGTTCGGAACGCGAGCATCCAGAGGGTGAGCGATCCCAGCGGCCATGCGGCGAACAAGGTGATTATTGCGTTGCCGGAGTCGACGGCGACCGATCAATCGCACGACGCAGGACGCGTGGCGGTTGAACGGGCCCTGGCGGCCAACTATCACAATTCGGCGACGGTTGAACAGGTAGAGATCGTGGGGCCGACGGCCGGTAAGCAGTTGCAAAAGCAGGCTTGGCTGGCGACGATGTACTCCCTGATCGGGATGTTGATTTACCTATGGTTCCGGTTTGAGCTGATCTATGGCGTGGCGGCTGTGGTGGCGGTTTTCCACGACACTTTGATTACGGTGGGCGCTTTCAGTTTGACGAACCAGGAGATTACGCTTACCGTAATCGCAGCAATCCTGACATTGATTGGTTATTCGATGAACGACACCATCGTCGTCTTCGACCGTATTCGCGAAAACCTCGCGTTGTCACGGAGAGAGTCGTTACACGACGTCGTGAACCGGAGCATCAACCAGACGCTGAGCAGAACGGTAATCTCGTCCGGTCTGACCTTTTTGACCGTACTATCGCTGTACCTGTTTGGTGGTGAGGTATTGCACGGGTTCTCGTTTGCCCTGGTGGTTGGAATTTTGATTGGAACGTATTCGTCGATTGCGGTGGCGGCACCGATGCTGGTGGCGTACCAGGATTGGCGAGTGAAGCGGGGCAAGGTCGCGTCTCTGCCCGCTGGGAAACGGGCCAAGGCATAGTTTGGAGTATTCGCAGCATCATACTTCGCAGCATCGAAGATGGTCAGCGAAGGATGGTTATCAAAAAGGCTTGGGAGTTGAAACGAGGGCTCGGGAACAAATTGAAGCGCCGTGGTGTCTAAATTCAAATAGGTCTTCTTCACCTAAAGAGGCTGCAAATGTTTGAAGATTCTTTGATGGAGTCCGGCGGCAAGATCAAGACAAAGTCCAAGTACTGGATGATTGCGACCTTCGCCTTCAATTTTGCGATCATCGCGACGATGATCCTTATCCCGCTGCTGTATCCCGAGGCTTTGCCGCACACGGCACTGACCGCGATGATCTCAGCGCCGCCCCCACCCCCACCTCCGCCACCACCGCCTCCGCCGCAACAGATCGTGAAGCCGATCAAGATGGTTTCCGAGATCGACGCGGGCCTGCATGCGCCGACGAAGATCCCGAAGGACATCAAGATGCTGAAGGAAGATGCGGCCCCGCCCACGATGGCTGGTGTCGCCGGCATGAGCGGCATGGGCAGCGGTACCGGCGTTCCGGGCGGTGTGATGGGCGGTATCGGTACTGCACCGGCGCCTGTCGTCAAGGTTGCTCCGCCTAAAGGGCCGGCCCGCGTGTCGAGCGGTGTTATGGCCGGCGCGAAGCTTTCGGGTTCGAACCCCGTGTATCCTCCGATTGCGAGAGCTGCGCACGTCTCTGGTGCGGTCGTTCTGCACGCGATCATTTCGAAGGAGGGCACGATCAAAAATCTATCGGTTATCAGCGGTCCTGAGATGCTGCGGACGGCTGCGACCGAAGCGGTTCAGAACTGGCGCTACAAGCCATATCTGCTGAACGGCGAACCCACCGAAGTGGATACACAGATCACCGTCAACTTCAACTTTGGCGGCGGCTAGGCTAAGGATAAACGCTCCATATCGTCTCTCGCGAACTGCTCCAAAGGGTTGAACTTTTGGGGGATTCACGGGTAAAGATTCAGAAAGTTAGAGTTCGTACCAGGAGGAAATATTCCAGTGATTCTCGCTCATCTTGCAACTTCTCTCGCTCACGTTCCCGCTTCCCTCGGCATGTACTTCGAGGAGGCCCAGGTCAGCTTCAGCGTCATGGGTCTTTGGGGCAACATGGGTTGGCTGGCGCGCTGCGTCGTCATCCTTCTCTTCATCATGTCCATCTGGTCGCTCGCTGTGATCATCGACCGGGCTCTTTATTTCTCCGCTGCGCGCAAACAGTCGCGCGAGTTTGCCCCGAAGGTTGCCGGTGCGTTGAAGGACGGACGTCTGGACGAGGCGATCAAGGTTGCAGACCGTTCGAAGAAGTCTCACCTTGCTGAGGTTGTCACGGCCGGCCTACAGGAGTTCCGCAGCTTCGGTTCGGGCGGCAGCATCACGCCGGAGCAGGTCGAGAGCTCCAAGCGCGCTCTTGAGCGCTCTGAGGCGATCGTTCATGCCAAGCTGAAGCGCGGCCTTGGCGGTTTGGCCACGATCGGTTCGACGGCTCCCTTTATCGGCTTGTTCGGCACCGTGGTCGGAATTTTGAACGCCTTCCAGCAGATTGCAACCCAGAAGACCTCCGGTATCGGCGCAGTCGCCGGCGGTATCTCGGAAGCCCTGGTGACGACGGCGTTCGGTCTTCTGGTCGCCATCCCTGCCGTTATGACGTTCAACTACTTTACCGGCAAGGTAGAGGCGTTTGACGTCGAGATGGACAACAGCTCGAGCGAACTGGTGGACTACTTCATCAAGCAGAGCCACAATCGGTAGGCTTCGGTCCTGAAGCGAAAAGGCAAGCGCAGTACCCTCGCGAGAATCACAGATCTGATCGGACCATCCGGATGCCGCCAAGCGAACGGCATCCGGGGTCCGGACAGGCACGAGCAGGGAAGAGCAAATACAGTAACCGGACGGAGCATACGTTATGGGTATTAACAAGCGGGATGAAGGCAAGAAGGTAAACTCCAACATCAACGTGACGCCGATGGTGGACGTGATGCTGGTGCTGTTGATCATCTTCATGGTCATCACCCCCATGCTGAACAACAAAGTCAACGTGGACCTGCCGAAGGCCGACGCCGCGGTGGTGATGGAAGATGCCAACAAGGAAGACGCGATTACGGTTGCCGTTACCCGGGATGGCAGAACATTTCTCGGCGGAGATCAGGTAACCCTGGACGATCTCGGGCCCAAGATCGCTGCAAAGCTGGAAAACAAGACCCAAAAAGAGGTTTTCATGCGTGCCGATCAACGCGCGAATTACGGCAAGGTGATGGATGCGGTCGATGGCATTCGTTCTGCAGGTGTCAGCCAGCTTGGCTTGCTCACGGAGAGAGTGGACGACTCTGGTGTAACGACAACACCGGCGAAGAAGTAAATCACGGATTTTGTAGAACGCTGAACCGGCATACGTCGGGACGGCTGGAATCATCGAGGAGACTGCTATGGGAATGGGTGGTGGAAATAAAGGCGGAGCGATGTCGGACATGAACGTGACGCCGCTTATCGACGTTCTTCTGGTGCTGCTGATTATCTTCATGGTCATCGTTCCAGTGACACCTCGCGGGCTGGAGACACTGGTCCCTCAGCCGCCCAAGGATCATAAGGAAGAGCAGCAGAACGACCGCACGATCGTTGTGCAGGTTCAATCGAATGGTGCGGGCGGCGCCTGCTTATTTGATCAATGAGACCACGTTCAACAAGGCGGATATTGAGCCCAAACTGGCGGAGATCTTTGCAACGCGCCAGGAGAAGGTCATGTTCGTCAAGGGCGACAAGAACCTTGACTTCAGCAAGGTCGCCGAGGTCATCGACTTCGGGCATCAGGCTGGCGTGGACAACATCGGTCTGATTACGCCGAGGGTTGAAGCAGGACAGTAGGAGCGGTTATCGAAGCTCTCTCGCGGGCGGTGTGGCCGGTTTGGCCAGCCGCCCGGAGCTTTCTGTAGCTGGAAGTACCCGCAGTGGATGGAGTGCTCGCTTGCCCAATTCTGCATTGGGAGACGATAGCGATGGCATTCTCTACGACTGGAAACTCTGGGACGGGAAACTCTGGAGGCGGCGGCCTCTCTTCTGAGATCAATGTAACGCCACTGATTGACGTCTTACTGGTGATGCTCATCATCTTCATGGTGATCGTGCCGGTAATGCCTCGAGGACTGAACTCCTCGCTTCCCTCCCAAACTGCGGCCGGTATGGTCGACGAAGCTGTCGATGGGCCCATCCTGGTTGAGGTGGAGCAAGGCATTGGGGTGGAGCGAGGCCAGACGGATGCACGCTATCGCGTGAATGGAGTCGACGTGGAGCGAGCTGAGATCGGGGCGCGGCTCCAGGCGCTTCTGTCCCGGAGATCTGTTCGGCAGGTGCTTCTCCGGGCGGACGCTAAGCTGGATTTTGGGGTGATTGCGGGGGTGATCGACGCGGGTCAGGCGGCGGGAGCGGAAAGTATTGGATTGCTGACGCCCGGCGCGTTGCCACGATCGCGGTATTGGGCGCGATATCCGAGTTTATTGACGATATCGAAGTAGGCGTTGATGGGCTCTTCCGTGTCCAAATTCGTCGCGATCTCAAGTAAACTTAGTGCTTGCTCAATAAGTTGATCTTCGCCAATTTGGGTCACCGTCCGGTACGTACGCTGCTCAGCGTGCTCGCTATTGCCGTTGAGGTGACGATGATCCTGACGCTGGTCGGGGTGAGTAACGGAACGCTGGATCAATCGGCGCAGCGGGCTCGCGGTGTAGGCGCTGATATCTGGTTTCGGCCGCCGGGGTCCTCGGCGATCGGATTGAGCACGGCTCCGATGAGCGATAAGATTCCGGCGCTGCTGATGAAGGAGCCGCACGTAACGTTTGCCATGGGGACGATGGTGCAGCCGCTGTCAGGATTTGACTCCATGACAGGCGTGGACCTTGACGATTTTCGCAAGCTGAATGGCGGGTTTCGTTACCTTCAGGGTGGACCTCTGGTCAACGACGACGACATCCTGGTGGATGAGTATTACGCGAAGCAGAAACAACTGAAGGTGGGCGACACCCTCAATCTGGTAAACCATGACTGGAAGGTTGCGGGGATCATTGAATCGGGCAAGCTGACGCGCGTTTGTGTGAAGTTGAGCGTGCTGCAGCGCCTGACCGGTAATCCCGGGCATCTGAGCCAGATTTTTATCAAGGTGGAGGATCCGAGCAAGGCGCAGGAGGTCGTCGATGCGCTGAGGGTGAAGTTTAAGGGCTACCAGATTTATACGATGGAAGAATTCACGTCGATGCTCACGGTCAGCAGCGTGGGAATGCTGAAGAACTTCATTGGGGTCGTCATCGGCATCGCCGTGGTGGTGGGGTTCATCGTGGTCTTCATGGCGATGTACACGGCGGTGCTGGAGCGTACGCGCGAGATAGGGATACTGAAGGCGGTGGGAGGCTCGTCCGGGCTGATCCTGAATATTCTGTTCCGCGAGACGCTGGTGCTGGCGGTGCTGGGTTCGGTCGTGGGCATTCTGCTGACTTATGGAACCCAGTGGATGATGAGGCATGTGGTTCCGTCGAGCCTGGAACAAGAGACAGTCTATGGCTGGTGGCCGATCGCGACCGGGATCGCCATCGTCGGTTCTCTTCTGGGCGCGATCGTTCCAGGGCTTAAGGCGGTGAAGCAGGACGTGACCGAGGCTCTCTCGTATGAGTGAGCCGGCGATCATTGAGGTGAATGGTCTAACCAAGACCTATCAGGTTGGCGACGTGCCGGTGCATGCGCTCCGCGGCGTCAATCTGGAGGTACGGAAGGGCGAATTTGTAGCGATCGTCGGTCCCTCCGGGTCCGGCAAATCGACTCTTTTTCATATCCTGGGCGGCCTGACACCTCCCAGCACTGGTGTGGTGCGGATCAATGGACGAGACCTGGCGGGTATGACGGAGGCGGAGAGGACGGACCTTCGCGAAACGGAGGTTGGCTTCGTCTTTCAAAAGTACAACCTGTTACCCACGCTCACTGCGGAAGACAATATTCGGATCGTGCAGTACATTGCGGGGAAGCCGACGGTGTTCGATTCGGCCTTTCAGGAGGTTCTGCGCCTGTTGGGTATAGAGGACAGGATGAAACACAAGCCTCGGGCGCTCTCGGGAGGGCAGCAACAAAGGGTAGCGATTGCGCGCGGTATCGTAAACTCCCCTGCGATCCTGCTGGCGGATGAGCCGACTGGCAATCTTGACAGTGAGAATTCGGCTGCCGTTTTGCGGCTAATGAAGGATCTGAACAAGCGTCTGGGTCAGACGATCCTGATGATCACCCATGATTCGGATGCGGCTTCCTATGCCGACAGGATTGTCAAAATGCGAGATGGGTGTATCGTCTAAGAGCGCAATTGTTCAAGGAATTGGCTGGCCCTTCCCTGGCAGCGTGCATCCTAGGTAGGAGCGCGACTGAATCTCGGCAGTCATTCCTGCGTCGTCGAGATCCAATAGGCCTGATCGGAAGGGGAAACAAATGAGTCCTCTAGTCACGTTGGGACGTATACCATTACAATCAAACCAAAGCCGAGAACCCCGATTCGAACGCTTGCGCCTTTCCATGCAGTAAAAACTCGCGCCCATTTTGAAGGAGACGATTCGCCCAATGAAATTCACCGCACGGATTCCGGTTACAGCCGCTCTGTTGGCGCTGTTGCTTATTACTGCAACCGGGTGTAATCGCCTGAAGGCTCGGGACCAGCTGACCAAAGGCGTGCAGGCGTTCAAGAATGCACGCTATGAAGAAGCTGTGAACCACTTCCAGCAATCGATTGCCCTCGACCCGAACTATGAGGATGCCAAGCTGTACCTGGCGACGGCGTACTCCTACCAGGTCGTACCGAATCTGGATACGCCTGAGAACCTTGCGATTGCGCAGAAGGCGCTGGATGGGTTCAATGCCGTTCTGGCGAAGGATCCGAACGACCTGACGGCGTTGAAGCAGATCGCCTCGATCAATCGCAACATTAAGAAGTTCGACGTTGCGAAGGAGTATGAGAAGAAGGTGATTGCGCTCGCTCCGAACGATCCTGAAGCGTATTACACGGTCGGGTTCGTGGACTGGGTGCTGGCATACAAGAACGCGACCACGATTCTTGCGGCTGATGGGCTTACCGATGTGGGTGACGGCAATCCGAAGATGAGCAAAGGTGCATGCGCCAAGATCAAGGCAGCGAATACCGACCTCGTAGCTGAAGGGATGCAGTATCTCAACAAGGCCGTGGAACTCAATCCGACCTATGACGATGCGATGCAGTACCTGCAGCTGACCTATCGTCGGAAGGCCGATCTGGATTGCGGTGACGAACCAGCTCGGAAGGAAGATATGGCCCAGGTCGATCAGTGGATTCAAAAGGCTATGGGTGCACGAAAGGCGAATGAGCTGAAGAAGGAAAAGGCGACGCAGGGCGGCGTAACGATGCAGTAGCCGCTAGTTGCTTGCAGGACCGGAGGCCTCCCGCGATGGGAGGCCTCTTTCGTTGCGGGGTGGTTTGAACTTCGGTGCGACCAAGTTGCCGGAAACCCGTATTTCGGCATGTTGCGGAATACTGGGAGTCTGCAGCGCAAATTTTACTTTTGGGCTGTTCCGTCTCCGACGAACTGCATTTTGAGGCTCTGGTGGCCGTAGTAGGAAACTGTGTCATCGATGACGACTTTGTAGTCAGCGCAGCCGGCGTTGCCACCGCAGCCGGTGTAGAAGCCCTTCGCCTTGGGAGATTCGAAGTCGAAATCGCATTGCGGGTTGCTGTATGGTTCACCGTCGAGTTCGACCTTCATCGCATCGACCCAGGCAGTTCCGGTACCTGTGAAGAGCACGCCGAAATTGATATTTGAAGCAGTCTTGCCGACGGGTAGCTCGAACTCGTAGAGGGTCCATGGCGTGGTGCCAGTTGCGCCGCGAAGAGTGCCATTACCAGTGTCCGGCTTGCCATCGATGAACCGCGCCATGGAGTTGTCAAAAGCGAGTTGGGGACGGTTGGTACCCTCGCCCGGACCGTCGACGCGCCACCATAGGCCCGCATAGCCATTACGAACATTCTCGGTCTTGATCCAGGCGCTGAAGCGTACCGTCTTGCCAGCGGCATCCTTCACGGGAAACGTGCCTGTAGCGACACCAAACGAGGGACCGCTCTGCTTCTGCGGTGTTGCCGCACGAAGCATCTGGTTGAGCACCGGCTCCGTGATGCCAGCCGCGTGTAGCGCCACAATGACCTCGGCTGAAACGTCGAACTTCACAGGCGTCTTCTGGATAGCGAGAATGATGGTCGACTCAGGCACGCCGGCGCGCGACATTTCAACGACATCGGCATTGGTGAGCGGTTTGGGCTGCTGGCCGGTTTGCGCGAAAGCTGCGAGCCCAAGTAATAGAAGCGGCAGGGCGCGTTTCATGACGGAGATTTTAGTCGAATTTTGGATAGTCCGCAGTCACGGGTCTCGCGAAACGATGGGAATGCGACTGCGGCGTGTTGCGCAAAGAACCTCCTGTCACGTGGACCGAGACATAACGCCCCGAAAAGTCGGCTTTTCTGAAACTTCGGTCTTTCACTCCAAACTGGCCGACTACCGGCCTCTTTCGTTGCGGTGTGTGTTGAGCGTGTGGGGGGCAGGTGTCTGCTGCGATAGAATTGCGGCTTGCGACGATCGATAAAAAAAGTGTTGATTTCGAATCGGGGCGAGATTGCTTTGCGGGTGATACGCGCGTGCCGGGAGATGGGATTGGCAACGGTGGCGGTTTACTCGGATGCCGATCGGGGGGCCCTCCATGTGCTGCATGCTGATGAGGCGTATAGGCTGGGGCCCGCGCCGGCGGCGGAGAGCTATTTGCGGGGCGCCCTGATCCTGGAGATTGCACGGCTGTCGGGAGCAGATGCTGTGCATCCGGGCTATGGATTTCTGTCGGAGAATGCGGAGTTCGCGGAGGCGTGTGCGTCGGTTGGAGTGACATTTATCGGGCCGCCGGCGAGTGCGATGCGTGTGCTGGGATCGAAGACCAGGGCGCGGCAGGCGGCGGATGCTGCGGAGATGCCGCGCGTGCCGGGGAGCGTGACGGGATTGGCGGATGTCGCAGAGGCGGTTCGCGTGGCCGCGGGGATCGGCTATCCGGTGATGCTGAAGGCGGCGGCGGGTGGCGGCGGCAAGGGCATGCGTGCGGTGGCGAAGGCGGAGGAGCTTGCGGCGGCGTTTACGGCGGCGAGCAGCGAGGCGGAGAGAAGCTTTGGGTCGGGCGAGGTCTATCTGGAGAAGCTGATCGAGCGTCCGCGGCACATTGAGATCCAGTTGATGGCGGATGAGCATGGGCACTGCGTGTATCTGGGAGAGCGCGAGTGTTCGGTGCAGCGGCGGCATCAGAAGGTGATTGAAGAGGCTCCGTCCGCCGTTGTCGGGGAAGCTCTGCGGAGGATGATGGGGGAGGCTGCGGTTCGGCTGGCGTTGTCGGCGGGGTATGTGAACGCGGGGACGGTAGAGTTTTTGGTCGATGCGGAAGAGAACTTTTACTTCCTCGAGATGAATACGCGGCTGCAGGTGGAACATCCTGTGACCGAGATGGTGACGGGGCTCGACCTGGTTCATCTGCAGCTTCGGGTGGCGATGGGTGAGGAGTTGCGAATCCGGCAGGAGGATGTGCGGCTGCGCGGACATGCGATCGAGTGCAGGATCTATGCGGAGGATCCGGAGAACAATTTTTTCCCATCGCCGGGGCTGATCACACGGCTGGTGCAGCCGGGCGGGCCTGGGATTCGCGAGGACTGCGCGGTGTTTGAGGGATGGACGGTGCCGCTGGACTACGATCCGATGCTGTCGAAGCTGGTGGCGTTTGCAGAGACGCGCGAGATGGCGATCGATCGCATGCTGCGCGCGCTGGAGGAGTACGTGATCGGCGGCATCAAGACGAATATTGGACTGTTCCGGCGGATTTTGACGGATGGGGACTTTCGCGCGGCGCGCATCGATACGGGGTATCTGGAGCGATTGCTGGCCGGAGGACCCTCTGTGGCGCAGGAGGCTGTTCCGGAGGATGTGGTGGCGCTGGCGGCGGCGCTTGTTTGCGGCGTCTGCGAGGCGTCAGGAGACACTGGTGGCCGATGCTGCGGCAGAGAGCCGCTGGGCCGAGGCTGGACGGCGGGACGGGTTGCGGCTGTGACGGTCTGGCTTGAGATTGGGGGAAAGAAGCAGAGGGTCGAGTTGCCTTCGGGTGTGGCTTCCGGGGCGATGGAGTGTGTGGTGGACGGCCGAGCGATAAGTGTGGATGCGCGGATGCTTGAGCCGGGTGTGATGTCGCTGCTGGTGGCCGGGCGACAGTATCGTTGCGTTCTAGACGGTGACGGGGTGTTGATTGGCGGACAGCGGTTCGGGTTTGAGGTGGATGATCCGCGGTCGCTGCAGGGCAGGCGCGGCACTGGTGCGGGTACGGAGGGGCCGCGTCCGGTAAAGGCTCCGATGCCGGGGCGTGTGGTGCGTCTGCTGGTGGACGTTGGCGATGAGGTGGCGGAGGGGCAGGGCGTGGTGGTGATTGAGGCGATGAAGATGCAGAATGAGCTGAAGGCGCCGAAGGCGGGTCGGGTCGTACGGGTTGGGGCAGCTGTGGGGGATACGGTGGGGTCGGGGGACGTGCTTGTGGTGGTGGAGTAGAGGTAAATTCCAAAAGGATAGTGTTGACAATATACCTTGCATTACATAGTATGCGTTTGTGAAAGAGCCGCCATCGCCCGTACCGGAGAGCGCCGATAAGTGGGAGGTCCAGCTCCGAAAGGGGTCCCTGGAGCTGGCGATCCTTGCCGCGCTGTGGGAGGGACGGCTCTATGGCCTCGAGATTCTTCGTCAGCTTGAGACCAAGTCGGACCTGATCGTTGTCGAGGGTACGGTTTATCCCCTGCTCAATCGATTGCGAGCTGTGGGAGTTGTCGACTCCGAATGGGTCGAATCCGACTTTGGCCACCCTCGCAAGTACTACCGGCTGACGGCAGCAGGGCGGCAACGCGCTTTGGAGATGGCGCGCACGTGGGCCCAATTCTCCGCCAGCATGAACAACCTGGTTGCACCGCTGAACAGTGAATTAAGGAACAGTGAATTGAGGAACAGCGAGACGAGGAAGGAGGAACCATGAACCTCTTTGCCGAATCTGAAAAGACCGTCGATGGATATCTTGCGGCTCTGCGCAGGCAGTTGCGGCCGCTTTCAGACGAGGATGCGAATGACATTGTCGACGAGATCCATGCTCACATCGTCGACAAGACCTCGGGTCAAGGCGCGACGGATACTGTTGAATCGACGCTTTTGGCGCTCGGCACGCCCGAGGAGCTTGCCAGTCGCTACCGCACGGATGAGTTGTTGAGACGTGGGCAGGCCACCCGTTCGCCCGTTGTGAGCCTTCGGAGTCTGCTCCGCTGGGCGAGTCTGAGTCTGGCTGGGCTTATCGTTTTTGCTGTTTCGGTTGTGGGCTACAGCCTCGGCGGAGGACTCGTGGTGATCGCCGTGCTGAAGCTCATCTGGCCGCGCAATACTGGATTGTGGATGGAGTTCTATCCGGATCACAGTCCTAAGTCAGCCAATATGGGGTTCGGATCGGGTTACAACTTACAACCGCATCCGGGCCACGATGTGCTGGGCTGGTGGCTGGTGCCCATCGGCCTGTTACTTGGCGGAGGGCTATTATTTCTCACCTTTCGCTTTGGGACGTGGAGTATTCGCAGATTCTGGCGCCCGCGTGCTTTGGGCGACAGATGAAGTGAGCCTTGCTAATAGGATGTAAAACATCCCGACATACGATTTCTGTTGGGGTGGGTGGTTCGGTCGGGCTACAATCCTGCAACGCCAAAAGGAACGCATCTGCTTACCTCTAAGGATGGCGGCGCTGCGCAAGGAGCGAGCTATGAGCGAAACGATAGCAGTAGAAGGACAGCCTTTGGAACCAAGTTTGACCCCGGTGCAGCGAGTGGTGGATTCGTTCGTTGCTCCGAGCAAGACCTTTGCGGACATACTGCGAAACTCCAGCTGGTGGTTGCCGTATCTGCTCTCGGCGTTGGTTGGACTCGTTTTCGCGTATGCCATTTTGAACAAGATTGGTCTGCCGACGCTGGTGGACGGCGTGGTGCACCACTCCGCGGCGCTGGAAGACAGAATGGCCAATGCGACTCCGGCCGACGCGGCAAAGATCCGTTCGAGCATTGAGACGCAGTTCAAGATCGCGTATGCGGGTCCGATTATTGGCCTGGTGATTGGATTTTTGTGCGCGGGAGTTTTGATGGCTTCGGCCAATTTCGGTTTTGGCGGCAAGGCCAAGTACCAACAGATGATGGCCGTGTGGTTTTACGGGACGCTGCCGCTGGTGTTGTTTTATTTGCTTACCATCATCCTGATCTATGCGGGCATGGGGAGCGATCAGTTCGACATCAATAATCCTATCGGCACCAATATTGGCTACTACCTTGCAGGCGGCGAATCGCCACATTGGCTGGTGACATTGCTCTCGTCGATCGACGTTTTTGCGATCTGGTCGGCGCTGCTGTTGACCCTGGGGGTTTCGATCGTGGCGGGCATCAAGCGGAGCTCGGCGGCGATTGTGGTCTTCGGGTGGTGGTTCCTCGTGGTTCTGCTGAAAGTGGCAGGCTCGGCTATTGGCGGGTGAGACTTGCGAGCCTGTGACTAAGTGAAAAAGCCCGGATCGAGTCCGGGCTTTTGTCTGCGACGATGGGCCTTTGTCTGCGGTGACGACGGGTGATCGCGGTCTATTCGCTCCAGCGCTTGAAGACGAGGGAGCCATTCGTGCCGCCGAAGCCGAAGGAGTTGGAGAGCGCGTAGTCGATCTTCAGCGGCTGGGGCTTGTTTGGTACGTAGTTCAGGCGGCACTGGGGATCGAGTTCAACGATGTTCATGGTGGGTGGCGCGGTCTGATTGAGCATGGCCATGATGGTGATGCCGGCCTCAAGACCGCCAGCGCCGCCGAGAAGGTGTCCGGTCATCGATTTGGTGGAGCTGACGCGGAGCTTGTGGCTGAGGGCGTGTTCGCCGAAGAGGTTCTCGATGGCCTTGGACTCGAGTGCGTCGCCGAGAGGGGTTGAGGTGGCGTGGGCGTTGAGGTAGTCGATCTGTTCGGGGGCGACGCCGGCGACCTTCAGGGCGTGCTTCATGGAGCGGAGGCAACCTTCGCCTTCTGGCGCCATGCCGGTCATGTGGAAGGCGTCTGCAGAAAGGCCATAGCCGACGATTTCGGCGAGGATTTTTGCGCCGCGCGCTTTAGCGAACTCGAGCTCTTCGAGGATGAGAATGCCTGCGCCTTCGCCGACCACGAAGCCGTCACGATCCTTGTCGAAGGGCCGGCTGGCGTGTTCGGGGTCTTCGTTGCGCGTGGACAAAGCGCGCATGGCAGCGAAGCCCGCGACGCCGAGTGGCGTAATAGAGGCTTCCGTACCGCCGGCGATCATGGCGTCGGCATCGCCGCGCTGGATGAGGCGGAAGGCGTCGCCGATGGCGTGAGCGGAGGTGGTGCAGGCGGTTGCTGTGGCTTCGTTGGGTCCGCGCGCGCCGTACTTGATGGAGACGTGGCCGGCGGCGAGGTTGATGATGGCGCCGGGGATGAAGAAGGGCGAGACCTTGCGGGGGCCACCGTTGAGCAGGTTGATGTGTTCGCGCTCGATGACATCGAAGCCGCCGATGCCGGAGCCGATGTGTACGCCGATTCGGTCGCGGTTTTCGTCGGTGACCTCGAGGCGGGAGTGCTCCATCGCCTCGGCTGAGGCTGCGAGAGCAAAGTGGATGAAGCGGCCCATTTTGCGGGCCTCTTTTTTATCCACGAAGAGCAGCGGATCGAAGTCTTTGACCTCAGCGGCGAAGCGAACGGGATGACCGGTGAGATCGAAGGCTTTGATCTCAGCCATACCGCTGTGGCCAGCGAGGAGGCCTTCCCAGACCTCAGGGGTAGTTTTTCCGACCCCGCAGATAAGCCCGAGGCCGGTTACGACGACGCGACGTTGCTCCATTTTTTACTTGGCCGCCTTTTGGTTCTTTTCGATGTAATCGACGGCGTCCTTGACGGTTTTGATCTTCTCGGCATCCTCGTCGGGGATCTGGATGTCGAAGGCCTCTTCGAATTGCATGACGAGTTCGACGACGTCGAGGGAGTCCGCGCCGAGATCTTCCTGGAAGCTTGCGCCGGGGGTGACCTCAGCTTCATCCACCTGAAGTTGCTCGACAATAATCTGTTTTACCTTTTCGTCTACTGCTGCCATTTCATTCTCCTGTTTACGTCTGGAATCAAAGCCTGAATTTCGAGCGCGGCAAAGCACACACAGCCAACCTCAAGCATACTGAGCGCCTAGGTGAGTGTAAAGCAAAGTGGGGAAAGGGGGAATCAGACCCCCGACGGGTTGTCAATCATCTTCGCCCGAGGCGGCCAGCAAAGGAGCGACAGACGCTATCTCTTCGAAGCCAAGCAGGTTGGAGACGGGAGTTCCGCTGTCGATGCTGGAGACGTTTTTGAGTGCACGATTAATGGTGCGGGTTTTGCTGGAAAGATCACCAAGCGTGTTCTGCACCGTATCTACCTGCTTTTTGACTTTGTCCATAAGTCCGCCAAATTTCTCGAACTCCGTCTTGGTCGAGGAGAGGACGCGCCAGACCTCATCGCCCTTCTTCTGGATGGCGAGGGTATGGAAGCCCATCTGGAAGCTGGTAAGGATGGCCATGAAAGTAGATGGGCCGGCGATGGTGACGCGGCAGTTCTGCTGGATCTCGGACTGAAGGCCGGGGCGGCGGACGACCTCGGCGTAGAGGCTTTCGGTGGGGAGAAACATGATGGCGTGCGGCATTGTGGTCGGCGGGTCGATGTATTTGTCGCAGATACGCTTTCCCTCGGCCCGGATGGAGCGTTCAAATGCCTTGCCGGCGGCCTCGATACCCTCGCCGGTCTCGTAGGCATGTTCAAGCCGTTCCCAATCTTCCTTGGGAAACTTCGCATCGATTGCGAGAAGCGTATGGGCGTTGCCGTCTCCATTGGGGAACTTGAGTGCGTACTCGACCGACTCCAGGGTGTTTTGCTTGATGCGGGCGTTCTTGATGTACTGCTCGGGTGAGAACATCTGCTCGAGCTGCTGGCCTAGCTGGAATTCGCCAACGACACCGCGGGACTTCACATTCGAGAGAACCCTCTTGAGGTCGCCTACGCCGGTGGCCAGTTCTTTCATTTCGCCAAGGCCTTTCTGCACCTCGCCGAGATGAGTGGTGACCTGGCCGAAGGACTCGGTGAGGCGCGTCTGCAGGGTTGCGTGAAGCTTTTCGTCGACGGTGACGCGCATCTCTTCGAGTTTGGCGGCATTGTCCTCGTTGAGTTTGGTCAGGCGATCTTCAACGGTGAAGCGGAGTTTTTCCTGCTGGGTATTGGCTTCTCCGGAAAGTTCCTTGAGTTGGCTGTGGAGTGCTTCTCGGGCTTCGAGGTGGCTGCGGTTCGCTTCAGCGATGAAGTAGGAGAGGCGCTGCTCGATGGATTCGAGGTTGCGCTGCACTGCTGTGCGGAGAGTTTCGTCGGAGGTTTTATTGTCGGCGCGGAAGGCGGTGAGAGCGGTTTGAAGGAGGTTGCTCAGTTCCGCGACCGTTCTCGTGATCTCTCCACGAAGATTACTGAAGTCGGCTGCGGCGGATTCACGGGTGCGATGGGCTTCGGTGGCAGCGTCGGCGCGAAGCTGACCAAGCTCGCTGCGGACATGATGATCCAGGGCTTCAAAGCGAGCGTCCAGGCGGGTTAGCTGTGCTGGCAGCGTGTCGGCTAACTGGTTGAGACGAGGGTCCTGTGCAGGCGCGGAGGTTCTGCGCAGCAGAACGAACACTACAGCCAGAGTAATGACCTGAAGCGCCGCGAGAAGAAGGATCATGGTAGCCATTTCGTCTTTCCTTCGCCTAAGAATAGCACCGGTGAAAGTTGCACGCTGTGGGTGATGGAAACGGCTTATGAGAAAAAATAATGAACATGTTCAAAAAATGCTTGAACCTTTTCGCAATCAAGCCTATCTTATAAATTGAACATGTTCAAAAAGTACTCTAAAGGAGATTTATCATGATCGTTGCAGCCTGTTACTTCAGCTATTTGGCTATCAGCATTGCGGTTACTGTGTGGGTGGCGCGAACGCTTCATAGCAGCGGCCGGGTATTCCTTGTGGACGCTTTCCATGGCAACGAAGCGCTGGCGGATTCTGTGAACCGGCTGCTGGTAGTGGGGTTCTATCTGGTCAATGTGGGCTACATTGCTTTGGCATTGAAGACGTCCAATCCCCTTAACAATGTTCGTCAGGTGATCGAACTGGAAAGTACGAAGATCGGAGTTGTGCTGCTGATCCTGGGAATCATGCACTTCTTTAATATTCTTGTGCTGGCGAAGATGAGGAGCCGGTCTACGAATTCGAATTCCTATGCGAACTCCTATGCGCCTCCTCCGCCCAGGATCGCGTGAGCTGATGATGAAGACGAAGAAGTCGGAAGAGACCCGGACGCGGATTCTTGAGGCTGCGCTGCGTGTGTTCGGCGAGCGCGGCTTCGAGAACGCGACGATGCGGGAGATTGCGAAGGCGGCAGAGGTGGCGGTAGGGGCGGCCTACTACTACTTCGAGTCGAAGGATGCCATTGTGATGGCGTTTTATGAACGGTCGCAGGGCGAGATGAGGCCGCAGATTGAGACGCTGCTCGACAAGAGCGGGACTCTCGAGGCCAGGCTCAGGGCGATCATTTCGACTAAGTTTCATTGCTTTGGACCTAACAGAAAGCTGCTGGGAGCTTTGTCGGCGCACGCGAATCCGGAGCATCCGCTTTCGCCGTTCAGCCGGGAGACTGCGGCGATTCGAGAGCAGGACCTGAGTTTCTTTGAGCGGGCGGTGGAGGAATCGGAGGTAAAGTTACCGGCTAATATCAGGCCGTATCTGCCACGGCTGCTTTGGATGTACCAGATGGGGCTGATTCTGTTCTGGGTTTATGACCGCAGCAAGGAACAGGACCGGACGATGCTGTTGTATGAAAAGACGTTGAAGATGTTGGTGGTCACTCTGAAGCTGGCGGGTGTTCCGCTACTGCGTCCACTGCATCGGCTTGCTGCAGAGCTGCTGGAGGTCGTTTACCGGGAGAGCTAGAGTTCGTTTGAGGGATGTGTGCTGGTCAGGCTTTTGTGCATCCAATCGAAAGCGAGGACGCTGACGGTTTTGTCCGCGCTTGACTTCTCAATTCATCTCAGATGGCGGAGGATTTCTATGGCTAAGGTTGGCAAGGATCAGGATTTTGACGAGATTTTGAGCAAGATTGGGCCGGATGCTACGGCGACTTTTGACAACTCGGCCAGCAATCCGACGGAGCACGCCAGCGGCGAAGCGACGAACGCGGCGACGGCTGTGGACGGCGAAGATGAGGAGCTGGACGAGGAAGACGACGATGCTGCCGAGCTGGAGGAAGACGACGAGATGGATGAGGAGGAGGATGTTGAGGACGAGGCAGGCGTTTAGTGCGGCTTAGGATAGAAGGCGAGGAGCGACGATGCCGATTGGGAGCTATAGTGTGCTGGCGGGCGACCCGGTTTCTGGGACGGTGGTGACGGGGTCGAGTACGCATTATCAGATCACGATGCAGGCTCCGGGTGGGCCGTTTACTGTGGCGGTGAATATTCAATCGGTGGATGGTTCGGAGGTGCTGTATGCGATTGAAGAGGAGTTTACGCCGCCGGATTTAGCGGGATTGATGGCACTCCCTATGGGGATGACTTCGCTGCAGAGCGAGGCAGGCGGATTGGCGCTGGATTATGTGCGCAGCACGGTGAATGGGCAGCCGATGATTACGAAGGCGCAGATGACGCTGCTGCCGGAGTTGCTCGCGGGACCGAACGCTAAGGGGTTGAACGAGCATGATCGTGTGATGAATCGTGCGCGGGCGAAGGCCCTTGAGAATGCTGTGGTGACGCTGCTGAACATGACGATCGCGGATAAGGATGGGGTGATCTATGCGTTTGGTAGCGCGTATGCCGACTCGGGAAAGGTCGATGGGATTCACGATATTCACATGAACCAGGGGAATCCGGCGAACAATCACGGCGGGGACAATGGCGTGTGGCAGGATGGGGCGCTGATGATTCATCTGCCGTCGAAGGGGACGTGGACGGCAGTGTTTATCGCGTTTCAGACCGAGAGCTGGACGACGGATTCGGCGGGGAATCCGGAGTGAGGGTGAGGCCCTCTGTTTCCCGTTACGGGTGGAAAGCAAAAGCAACTGCAGGTTCTTCGACTACGCAGTTCGCAAAAGAGCGCGAACTGCTTCGCTCAGAATGACACGTCAGGGATGGCTGGAAGAGACACAACAGTGGTTATTCCGCGGTGAGGATGCGGTCGGCGATGGCGGCGGCTTCGACCGCGGGGCGGACTTCATGTGTGCGGACGATATGAGCGCCGGCGAGGATGGCGGCTACGTTGGCGGCGGTGGTGGCGTTAAGACGGTCTTCTGTGGAGGGCGTGCCTCCGTTGAGAAGGATCGAGAGCGAGGGATGCTGGGTGAGGGTGTGGGCGAGGAAGCCTTTTCGGGAGACGGCTGCGAGGAGGGGCTGGTTGAACTGGCGGAGCTTATCGAAGTGCGCGAGGAGAGGGTAGTTTTCGTCGAGGCGTTTGCCGAAGCCGAAGCCGGGGTCGAGGACGATTTTGTTGCGTGGGATGCCGGCGGCGGTCGCGGCCTGGAGGCGTGCCGCTAGTTCAGTGAGGACGAGAGGGAGGACTTCTTCGGGTGCGAGCGGTGGGAGGTGAGGCCAGTCCTGGGGACGGCCTCGCGTGTGCATTAGGATGGTTCCGCAACCGAGGGCGGCGCAGGTTGCGGACATCTGCGTGTCCCAGAGGTGGCCGCTGACGTCGTTGACGATCTCGGCTCCGGCTTCGATGGCCGCGCGGGCGGTGGCGGCGTGGAAGGTGTCGACGGAGAGGATGGCGCCGGGTTTTTCTTTGAGGATGGATGCGATGACGGGGAGGATGCGGGATTGTTCTTCGTCGGTGGTGAGCGGAGTAGCGTTGGGGCGGGTGGATTCGCCGCCGATGTCGAGGATGTCTGCGCCCTCGTCGAGCATCTTGAGTGCCTGGGCGAGGGCTCGCCCGGGGGCGTGCTCGCGGGAGTAGAAGTGGCCACCGTCGGAGAAGGAGTCGGGGGTGACGTTGAGGATGCCCATGACGATGGTTCGCGGGCCGAGTGAGAGCGTGCGAGTGCGGAGAGGCCAGTCGTGATGGCTGCGGGCCGTGAAGGGCATGGTGAGATTTTAGTAGTTGCGAGGCGGAGTGCGTATCGCGCTGCGCACGATGACCCACCTTAGGCGCAGAAAACGCGCCGAAGATGGGGCACCCGCATTTGTGAAGGGTGCTAGACTGCGCGGATGGAGAGGCTTTCAGTGCGCGGCGCGGTTGCGGCGGGATGTTTTGCGCTGGCGTTGAGTGTGCCGGTGTGGGCACAGGATAAGAATGTCGGTTGCGATGGTGCGGTGGTATTGAAGGCCGGCAGAAGCGGGCCCTGCACAGATTTGGCGAAGACGATTGAAGGGCTGTTGGCTGATCCGACGGTGGTGCGGGATCACTGGGGAATTGCGGTGAAGGGGATGGATGGGTCGCCAATTTACTCCATGAATGAAGGGCAGCTGTTTCAGCCGGCGAGCAATGCGAAGTTGTATACGACGGCGGCGGCAGTGGCTTTGCTGGGACCGGGTGCGATGTATTCGACGAAGCTGGTGGCGCGGGGAGCGTTTGATGGCGCGGGAAAGCTGACGGGACATCTTGTCTTGATTGGAAGTGGTGACGCGAACTTGTCGGGAAGGGTATTGCCGTATGTTGCGCCGGTTCCGGGACCGAAGGATGCTCCGGTGACAGCTCCTGATCCGTTGCGATACCTGGCGGATTTGGCGGATCAAGTGACGGCTAGCGGCTTGAAGGTGGTGAATGGCGACGTGATTGGCGACGACACGGTTTTTCCTTGGGAGCCGTATGCGCAGGATTGGTCGATTGACGACGCGGTGTGGGGCTATGGAGCGCCGGTGTCGGCCCTGTCGATCAACGACAACCAGATCCAGGTGACGGTGACGCCTGGAAGTTCGGTGGGTGCGCCGGCCAGTGTGGTGATCGATCCGGCGGTGCCCTATTACACGCTCGAGGTTTCGGTGACGACTGGCGCGGCAAAGACGGGAAGTACGGTGCAGATGGAGCGAGCGCCGGGATCGAAGGTGTTGCGAATCTACGGCTCGATTGGATTGCATGCGCAACCCGATGTGGAAGAGATCGCGATTCAAGATCCCGCGGAGTATGCGGCGATGGCGCTGAAACAGCTGTTGGAGGCTCGCGGCGTGACGGTGTCGGGTGTGGCCAAGCCACGACACCGCGTGCTGTTGGCCACTGAGAGCTTCAGCCAGGAGTCGGGTGCCGTTGTCGTAGCTGGTGCGAAGGAGGTTTCGCCGCAGCAGATTGTCGAACCGCCTGACGACGCTGAGTTCGGTGTCGCGATGACGGGCGAAGAGAGAGTGTTGGCGACTCATATATCGGCTCCGCTTGCGGAGGATGTGGTGGTGACGAACAAGGTGAGCCAGAATCTGCACGCGGAGTTGCTTCTTCGACAGCTCGGATTGGCGCGTGGAAGAGATGGAACGATTGCACAGGGGGCCCATGTGGTGCGGTCGTTCCTGACGACGAATGTCGGGATTGATAAAGAAGATTTTGTTTTTCTTGATGGGAGTGGTCTGAGCGGGCATGATCTGGTGACTCCACGGGCTACGGCGCGGCTGTTGCATTATGCGTCAGCGCAGCCCTGGTTCGCGGATTGGAAGGCGAGTCTTCCTGTGGGTGGGGTGGATGGGTCGCTGGTAGAGCGGTTCGGAAAGGCTCCCTTGAAGGAGCATGTGTTTGCGAAGACAGGGACGCTTGGTGAGGCGCGGGCGTTGAGCGGGTATGTGGAGTGTGCCAGCGGGAAGACTGTTATTTTTTCAATCATGGTTGGAAACCATCTGCCGCAGACGAGTGGCGACCGCACCGTGATGGATAAGATCGTGGCGGCGATTGCCGCGGCGAATTAGACGGTCGATAGCCTTGGCGATAAAGCTTAAAATGGAGAGATGAAGAAGGGGACATTGCTGGGAGAGTCGGCCCGCTGTCGGTGGGTCGAATGATGGAGGTTGTCACACTGCAGGTTCTGGTTGTTGTGTTCATCGCAACCTTCATTCGATCGGCTTTTGGATTCGGCGAGGCGTTGGTCGCGGTCCCGTTGCTTGCGCTTTGCATTCCTGTTAAGGTTGCCGCGCCGCTTGCTGTGCTGGTGTCCATTACGATCGCCACCGTGGTCGTTGCGCAGGACTGGCGGAAGATCCACGTGCGCAGCACGGGATGGCTGTTTGCGTCGACGCTCTTGGGCATTCCTTTCGGGCTGATGCTTTTGACGAGCACCCACCAACAGGTGGTGAAGATTGCTCTCGCGATTTTCATCCTGTTGTTTTCAGCGTATTCGCTGATTGGCAGTAAGCCGCCGGAGTTGAAGAGGGACAGCCTGGGATGGCTTGTGGGCTGCGGGTTTTGTGCGGGCGTGCTAGGTGGAGCGTATGGGATGAACGGCCCCCCGCTGGTGATCTATGGCGCGATGCGCCGGTGGTCTGCACAACATTTTCGTGCGACGTTGCAAGGATACTTTCTCCCTGCGAGCATTATCGGCATGGGTGGCTATTGGTTGACGGGACTGTGGGTCCCGGTGGTGACACACTACTTTCTGCTTTGCCTGCCGGTCCTATTGCCGGCGATCTGGCTGGGCAGGGTGGTGAATCATCGTCTGCATGGAGAGAGTTTTCTTCGATATGTTTATTTTGGATTGATGGGCATTGCTACGCTCTTACTGGCACAGTCCCTGCACCGATAGGGTGAGAGAATAAGGTAATGATTCGAGGTTGCTTTCTGTTGGTAATGGCGTGTGTGCTGGCAGGTTGTAAGTCGATGCCGCCGCCCACGCCGCTTGAGCAGTTGAATGCTCAACAGATGCATGGGCACGCGGAGTTTCAGGCGCACTGCGCGGAGTGCCACAACGACCGCAGGGACAGGAATCTGCATGGGCCGTCGATGGTCGGTGTGTTCAAGAGGCCGACGTTGCCCAGTGGAGCGCCGGCGAACGATGAGCGGGTGACGTCGACGATTGTTCATGGACACGGCCTGATGCGGGGTTTGGGGGATACGATGGACCAGCAGGAGATGGATGATCTGCTGGCGTATCTGCATACGTTATGAGCGAGCCGGACGGGACTCAAAGAGACGAGGTAAAAAGGCTTCAGGCGCGGGCGCATGGGATGTTGCCGGGCGTGGCGGGGATATGCCTGTTCATGCTGACCTTGACGATGATCAACGCGTTTGCGGCGTTGCAGGGGAAGTTTGGAACAGGCCGCGGAAAGTATGGGGTGCTGGCGTTGTGCACCTTTTTAGCGGCGGGAGTGTTTGGGCTGCTGCGGCGGCGGCGATGGGGATGGGCGCTGGTGCTGGCTGGGTGCCTGACTCTTAGTCTTGGCAATCTGTTCTTCTTTGAGAAGACGCATGTAGGGGCGTTCCTGGTGCAGGGATTGTTTGCACTGGTGTTCTTTCTGTATCTGGTGCGGACGGAAGTGCGGGACCGGTTGCGATGACGTGGTGGCTGCGCCACATCGGATGGTGGCCGCCGTTGCTCGGGACCGGCATCAAGGTGCTGCGGCTGGATAGAGATTTGCGTGCGATCGATGTGGAGATGCGGCTGACGCGGTGGAATAAAAACTACATGGGCGTGCACTTTGGCGGGTCGCTGTTTGCCATGACGGATCCGTTTTACATGATCATGCTGGCGACGAATCTTGGAGATGAGTATGTGGTGTGGGATAAGGCTGCGTCGATTCGTTACAAGAGGCCGGGGAAGAGCCGGGTTCGGGCGGAGTTTCGGCTGACTGAAGAGAGGTTGGCGGAGATTCGAGCAGTGCTCGACACGGAGGGGCGGCAGGACGTGAGGTTTGTGGTTGAGGTGAAGGACCACGAGGGTGCGGTCGTCGCGGAGGTGGAGCGGGTGATCTACTGCGCTACGAAAGATGCTCACGCCGAGAGAAGGAAGTTGCGAGGAAGCGAGTGAGCCGTTTCCTGGCAGCGTGTGGCATGGTTTGTTAGGATGGGGCGCATGCTGAGCCGAAGGGCCTTTGGAAGGATGATGACCGCAGCTCTGGCTGCGCGGGTGACGTGGGCGGGCGGTTTAGTGGCACAGACGGCGGGAGGTTCGGGCTCGGTGCGGCCACAGTTTTCAGTTATGATATGGGCGCTGAAACAGCAAGGTAGTTTTGAGGAAAATCTTGAGCGGGTGGCGCAGGCCGGGTATGGGCATGTGGAGCTCGTGGGCGAGTTCGCGCAATGGTCTCCGGAGGATTGGTCTCGCATCCTGGCGCGGATGAAGGCGCTGAAGATCACGGTGGATGCGACCTCGGGGATGAAGCTGGGATTTGCCGATCCTTCGGGTGGCGATGCGTTTATCGCGCAACTGAAGGGGCTGATTCCTACGGTGCAGCGGCTTGGGTGCGGGCAGATTATTATGCTGTCGGGTAAGCGGATTGAGGGGGCAGCGGCCGGGGAGCAGCGGCGGGCATCGATTGAGACGCTGAAGCGGGCGGCGGACGTTTTAAGTGCGGCGGGCTTGGTGGGTGTGATCGAGCCGATCGACCGCCTGGAGAGTCCGACGATCTATCTGGATGGAGTGACCGAGGCGTTCGAGATTGTGCGGGCGGTGGGGAGCCCGAGCGTGAAGGTGTTGTACGACCTGTACCATGAGCAGCGCGGGATGGGGAATCTGATCGAGAAGCTGGAGAAGAATATCGATCAGGTGGGGCTGATTCATGTGGCCGATGTTCCGGGGCGGCATGAGCCGGGGACGGGTGAGATCAACTACGGGAGCGTGTATCGGAAGCTTGGGGAGCTGCGGTATGCGGGTGTGATCGCGATGGAGTTTTATCCAACGGGGGATGTGGTGGAGACGCTGCGGCGTGCGCGGGAAGAGGCTTTGCGGGCCTGGGTCAATTGATCAGGCTTGCTTCCGGGTTCGCGTTGAGGCGGAGCTGCGGCGGGGTGCCCGCTATCTTGCGGGCGTGTTGGCCGCGGGAGATGCCGTCTGATTCGCACTCGTCTTCGCAGTTGTCGTAGTCGTTTGGGCAGGCACGATCGGCACGCAGGGATGCGGCGCGGCCGTCTGTCCTGGCAACGCCTGCGAGCCGGGCGGGCGCATCTGTCCGGGAGGACAAGCTTGCAGAACCGGATTCGGCCGCAGATCAGGAGGCAAAGGAGGGGCCTCAACCGCGCCCTTCAACTCCTCGTTTGTCTTCTCGTTTGTCTTTGAACCCGGCCACGCGTAGGGAGCTACACGGATCTGGCCATAACCCATCACCGGAAATTTGGTCGGCACCAAGAAGGTCTTGTCGACCCGCACAAAAGCAGACTGCGGCGCCTTGCCCAACATACTCTTGTCAGAAGTCAACTGGACGACGTGCTCGCCTACCGCGACAGTCAGTGTCTTGTCATCGAAGGCTTTTTTCTGTTCTACGGCGCCTGGAAATGGAGCGTTCGAGACGATAGTTGTACCAATCCCCGGTACGTAAAAGTAGACGTATTGCAGGTCCTTGATCTCGTAGTTCAGGGCTGCCTTGCCGGTCATTCCGTCCACGGTAAGTGTCCCGCGGCTGATTGAAACTGAAATGGTTTTTGGCGGCTTCTCCTTCGAGGGATGCAGTTTCTTCCCGTTCTCGTCATAGCCGAGGTTGTCTTTCGTCTGCATCACGGGTTTGCCGTGTTCGTCGAAGAAGGGGTGTCCGTACTTGTCGCGCTGCTGCTTGACCGGTGGGTTGAACATCAGCTTGCCGTCCGGATCCTGCCGTTGATTTCCTTCCTCGTCGAGCATTGGGGTTGGCGGCAGTTCGACCAGTGTCATCGGCCCGGTGTACTCCTGCTTGCCCTTCTTTCCTGTCGCAACCGGCGCAGATGGCGACGCCGTCGGAGATGACGAGTTTTCTTTCGAAGGCGTGGGCTGCGACTCCTGCGCCGATGCATATCCGACGGATGAAAATGTCAGGACAAAGCCAAGCAACCCGGAAAGTGATCCAGTACTCGTTCGCACCATTGGGCTCAACCTCGTTCTTTCTCAGCTGCGCAGCGACCGCGCACTGGATCGTGAGAGTTCCTATAGGAAGGATATGCACAGGATTTCATGCATTCGACACATTTCTCTGCTTCTGCCTACGACTTTTGGGGAGTGCCGAACCCCTGTGTGCACTGTGAAGTTGAGATGGCCAGCGGAAGCGAACTGAGGAGTGATTCGGCGCAAGTTGGATACAATGGAGGGGATGACTCCGCCGGTTGCACAGTTGAATGATGAGCTTGTTCAGATTGACCTTTCGCCGAGGAAGCCAGCGCCGAAGCCGGCGTGGCTGAAGGCGAAGGCGCCGATGGGCGAGACCTTTCACAATCTCAAGAAGATGGCGCGCGAACTGAACCTGCATACGGTGTGCGAGAGCGCGCAGTGCCCGAATATTGGCGAGTGCTGGAATCAGAAGTCCGCGACGTTCATGATGCTGGGGAACCTCTGCACGCGGCGATGCGGGTTTTGCGCGGTGCCGAAGGGGAAGCCCGAGCCGATTGATTTTGATGAGCCTCGTCGCGTGGCGTATGCGGTGGCGCAGTTGGGGCTTGCGCATGCAGTGATCACGAGCGTGAACCGCGATGACGACAATGTGGGCGCGGCGCGGGCGTTTGTGAGTGTGATCGAAGAGATTCGGGCGCAGGCACCGGGGTGCAGGGTCGAGGTGCTGACGCCGGACTTCCAGGGTGTTGAAGAGGCTTTGCGGCTGGTGGTGGCGGCGCGGCCTGAGATTCTGAATCACAACATCGAGACGGTGCCGCGGCTGTATCGCGTGGCGAAGTCGGGTGGGCGCTATGAGAGGTCGTTGCGGTTTCTCGAGCATGCGAAGGAGATCGCGGGGGAGATGTTTTCGGATCGGGATGGCGACCAGATCGTGACGAAGACAGGCATCATCGTCGGGATGGGCGAGGAGATGCACGAGTTGCTGTCGGTGTTTCGCGATCTGGCGGATCGGAAGGTGGATATTCTGACGATCGGGCAGTATCTGCGGCCTTCGCGGGATCATCTGCCGATGGCGCGGTACTACACGCCGGAGGAGTTCGCTTTCCTGAAGCATGAGGCGCTGGGGATGGGTTTCCGGCATGTGGAGAGCGGGCCGCTGGTAAGAAGTAGCTATCATGCGCAGGAGCAGGCTGAGTCGACTGGGCTGGCGTAGATCGCTGAGCTGATTGCGCTGTCCGTTCTTGAACAGCGGAGTTGCGAATCCGGTCATTTTTGAAATGGCGGGGTGGGGTTCGGCGTATAGGAATCAATCAGCTACGTGATTTAGAGGTTGGCTGTTTGGGTGCTCGTTATGCGACGGGCCCCACTCTGTCATACGGAGCGAATGCTATGTCCACGCTGTTTCAGGATTTCCGCTATGCCTTACGGCAGTTGATTAAGAGTCCGGGATTTACGCTGACGGCTGTTCTTTCTTTGACGCTGGGGATTGGGGCGACGACGGCGGTGTTCAGCATCGTGCATGCGGTGCTGATGAATCCTTACCCTTATGCGGCTCCGGACCGGATGGTCCACATGGTTCTGAAAGACAAGTCTGACCGGAGTAACTACTTCGGGTTGACGGCGGCGCAGTGGCAGGTGCTACGAACGTCGCCGGTGGTGGAAGATGCAGTCATCACGAATGAATGGAACCTCACGGTTACGGGGCATGATCTGCCGGAAGATGTAAATGGGGCCTATTTTTCCTCAAACGGCTTCAACTTTTTCGGTGTGCCGACGGCGCTGGGACGAGGGCTGATTCCCTCCGATGCGGTCGATGGCGAGGACCCGCAGCCGGTGGTGGTGCTGAGCTATAAGTTCTGGCAGCGACATTTCAACTCGGACCCGTCGGTGGTGGGACAGACGCTGCAACTGGTGCGCAAGAATTACACGGTTGTGGGGGTCGCGGCACCGCGGTTTACCTGGCTGGACGGAGATGTGTACCTGCCGCTGAAGGTGACGCAGGATCCGGTGAAGTCGTTTGTGACCGAGGTGCGGCTGAAGCCGGGAGTGACGCATGAGGCGGCGAATGCAGCGCTGCAGCCACTGATTGCACAGTTCGCCAAGGAGACGCCGAAGCATTTCCCTACGACAGCGTATGAGCTCAGAGTTCAGGGGCTGAATGAGCAATTCGTTCACGATATTGGAGGGACGCTGTATCTGCTGTTTGGTGCGGTGGCGTTTCTTCTGTTGATTGGGTGCAGCAATGTGTCTATTTTGCTGATGGCTCGGGGGACCTCGCGGCAACACGAACTGGCGGTACGGATGGCGGTGGGAGCGACACGGGCGCGGGTGATACGGCAACTTCTAACCGAAGCGTTGATCTTGTCGCTGACGGGTGCGGCAATGGGGGTGCTGCTGGCGTACAAGCTGCTCGCGGTGATTGTGGCGCTGCTGCCGAAGTACTCGTTTCCGCACGAGGCTGCAATTCAGATTAATTTGCCAGTGCTGTTCTTTAGCGTGGCGGTTGCCTTGCTGACCGGGGTGCTGTTTGGGTTGTGGCCGGCGCTGCAGCTTTCGCGTCCGGATGTGGGCCAGGTGATGCAGGCAGGAACGCGCAAGATCGCGGGGAGCATCAGCGGGAAGGCGACGAACAGTCTGTTGATTGGTGGGCAGATTGCGTTGACGCTGGTGATGCTGGCGGCCGCAGGTGCGGCGATACAGGGATTTCTGAAGTTGATGCATACGTCGCTGGGGTATGACCCGCACAATGTGATGTCGGTAGGGATTCCGGTGCATGACGGCACGTATAAGACGTGGGCGGCGCGGTCGGCTTACTTTGAGCAACTGAGGGCGAAGGTGGCGACGGTGCCGGGCGTAACGATGACGGCGATATCAAGCAACGCGACGCCGCCGTCCAACGGATTTTCTACAGTGGTGGAGTTTTTGGGGAAGACGTCGAAGGACGCGCAGAAGGTACGGATCAACGTCATAAGCCCGACGTATTTTCCGCTGCTGAAGGTTCCGAAGATACAGGGGCGCATATGGGATGAGACCGAGGACAGGAACGGCGCTCGGGTGACGGTGATTAATCAGACGATGGCGCGGCTCTATTTCCCTGAGGGGGATGCGGTCGGTCACTCGATGAAAATACCGGAGCTGAAAGACGAGCCACCGTATACGCTGGCCGCGCCGGGATCGGATGACTGGCTTCAGATTGTGGGCGTCGTTGGAGACAAACGCGATGATGGCTTGATGAAGCCGATTCTGCCGGAGGCGTTTGTGCCATCCACGCTGACGATGGGGATGTATACGCAGATCCTGGTGCGCTCGGATGTTCCGCCGCTGACGTTGCTGCATGCGATCGGGCTGCAGGTGAGCTCGGTCGATGCGGATCAACAGGTAAACGGAGGCGTGCAGGATCTGGAGCATTGGATCTCTACGCAACAGGAGTGGCAGCAGCAGAGGCTGATTGCGTGGCTGTTTGGTGCCTTTGCGGTGCTGGCGCTGTCACTGGCTGCGGTGGGCCTGTACAGCGTGGTGTCGTATACGGTGGCGCAGAGGACGAGTGAGTTCGGGATTCGGATGGCGCTGGGAGCGCAGCGGGAGCATGTGTTGCGGATTGTGTTTCAGTCGACGGTGACGAGCGTTGCGGGCGGCATCGCTGTGGGGTTGGCGCTGACGATCGTGTTGCAACGGGTGATGGCACACTGGTCGGAGGGAAGCTCGCGGGATCCTCTTATTCTCGTATTTGTGTTGGTCGTGCTGGGTGCGGTGGCGCTGGTTGCGTGTGCGGTGCCGGCGCGGCGGGCTTCGCTGGTCGATCCGGTTACGGCGCTGCGGAATTAGTTAAAGTGCGTTGTTCGGGAAGGGCGCGGCTTAGGTCGCGCCTTTTTTTGCGCGGAGTTGCGTGCGGAGGTTATGGGGTGGAGCTGGGACGTCGTCCGGACGTAAGATGATGGGACGCAGTTCGAGGGCGAATGGGATGGGACAGATCGAGACTACTTCAATGTTGGGATTGAGTGAGCTGGCGCCGCGGGTGATGCAGTCGGAGATTCGCGCGATGACGCAGGAGTGCGACCGGCTGGGTGGGGTGAATCTGGCGCAGGGAGTGTGCGATACCGAGGTGCCGGAGGTCGTGGCAGAGGGTGCGATTCGGGCGATCAGGGATGGGCTGAATATTTACACGCGGATGGATGGGATTGAGCGGCTGCGACGCGCGGTTGCAGGCAAGGCTGAGCGCACGCTGGGGATTGCTGTCGATCCGGAGCGCGAAGTGCTGGTAACGAACGGCGTGACGGGGGCGTTCCAGGCGGCGGTGATGGCACTGCTGAATCCCGAAGACGAGGTGCTGCTGTTTGAGCCGTTCTATGGGTATCACGCGAGCACGCTGCGTTCGATCCGGGCGGTTCCGGTTCCTGTAGCGTTCGCCAACGCTGAGTGGACGCTGGATATGGACGCGGTAAGGGCTGCGGTGACGCCGAAGACGCGAGGGATGGTGATCAATACGCCGTCGAATCCTGCGGGGAAGGTGTTTACACGGAGAGAGCTTGAGGGGCTGGCGGAGATTGCCGAGGAGTTCGACCTGTTTGTGTTTACGGATGAGATCTATGAGCACTTCATCTATGGCGGGGCGAAACATGTGAGCCCTGCGACGCTTCCGGGGATGCGGGAGCGAACGATTTTGATGTCGGGGTTTTCGAAGACGTTTTCGGTGACGGGGTGGAGGGTCGGATATCTGATCGCGGACGCGAAGTGGATCGGGTCGATCGGGTACTTTCATGATCTGACGTATGTGTGTGCGCCGGCTCCGTTCCAGCAAGGGTGCGCGGATGGAGTGGAGAAGTTGGGCGCGGAGTTTTATGAGGGGTTGGCGCGGGAGCATGAGGGCAAGCGCACGATGATCGTCGACGCGCTACGCGATGCGGGGATGAGCCCGCATGTTCCGGATGGGGCTTATTACGTGCTGGCTTCGGCGGGGGAGTTGCCGGGCGCGACAGCGGCGGAGAAGGCGAGGGCGCTGCTGGCGAAGACGGGCGTGGCTTCGGTGGCGGGGTCGGCGTTCTTTGCGCCGGGTTCGGGCCGGGGTGAGGATCTGCTGCGGTTTTGTTTTGCGAAGAAGGATAAGGATCTGGCGGAGGCTTGCCGGCGGCTGCGGGCGATGGGGTTCGGAGCTGAGCCGGCTTCTCTGAGGTTAAGCGGATTGAAGCTGCGATCAAGAACAAGAGTGCGAAGGAGCTGGAGTGGTCGCTTTGGCACTGCAGGATGCGGCAGGCGATTCCGTCGGCGCAGCCGGGCGAGGTGAAGTACTGGCGCGGGATTGAGGCTCTGGTGAAGGAGGCGATGGCTCCCCCGGCGGCGGCGAAGGTTTATCCGGCGCGGAAGAAGAAGCCGAACCGGGGGCTGGGGCTTGGGCCGGTGGAAGGTGAGCCGGAGGAATCTTAGGCCGCGATTTCCGGCGCTTCCCTCGCACAGTTGTAAACGTCTCTGTAAAATATCGGTTGCACCAGAGGAGACTGTATGGCATCGGCAATGGCAGGAATAGACGCGTTGAAAGGGACGTACCAACAGCTGAAATCGAAGATGGAGAGCACGGTGGAAGACTTCCGTGGACATCTGCTGTCGGCACGAACGGGGCGGGCGAATGTGCATATGCTCGACCAGATCAAAGTGGACTACTACGGAACGGATACACCGGTGGCTCAGATGGGGCAGGTGAGTACGCCGGAGCCGACGCTGATTCTGGTGCAGCCATACGACATGGGCATGGTGTCGGCGATCGAGAAGGCGATCCGGACGTCGAACGTTGGACTGAATCCGATGAGCGATGGCAAGGTGATTCGCGTGCCGGTGCCGCCGATGACCGAGGAGCGGCGCAAGGAGGTCGTGAAGCAGTTGAACAAGACGCTGGAGGACCACAAGACGGCGATCCGGAATGTCCGGCGCGATGGGAACGATCAGATCAAGAAGGCTGCGAAGGACAAGCTGATCTCCGCCGACGATGAGAAGCGGGCGAGCGAAGAGGTGCAGCACCTGACCGATGCGGAGATCAAGCGGGTCGAGGATCTGTTCAAGGCGAAGGAAAAAGAGATCATGACGGTTTAGAGCGCTTCGCGCTGCTGCGCGCAGGGCAAAACGCCTTCGGCGCAAAGGAATGGGGTCGAGCTTGATTGCTCGGCCCTTTTGTTTTGTGCCGGGGAATAGGGACCGCGTCGGTTGAGAGAGTGAGATGGGAGTAATGATTCCGGAGATTGTGCCGATGAGGGAGGAACGTGGTGGCGGTTTTGAGCGGGGACGTTTTGAGCGGAGACTAGGATGGACGAGTTCGAGGTTGAGCGGGAGAGACGGGGAGTCGCGCAGGAAGGCATGCTGGAGCGCAGGCAGCATACTCGTTACGCCGTGGATGCGTGGGCGGAAGTGTTGGTGAAGGACGGGACGATGCTGTTTCGCGGCCGGGTGCTGGATGTCAGTCTGGGCGGGTGTTACATCGAGACCAAGGCGCGTCTGCGTCTGCCGCCGGGGACGATGGTGGAGATGGTGTTTCGGACCAGGGAGGAGACGTTTTACTGCGAGGCAATGTGCAGGATGCTGAGGCCCAGAGGCGCCGGGTTTCTGTTTATGAACCTGAATGCGAAGACGGAGCGCGAGTTGGCGGGTTTAATTCGAGAACTGAGCGCATGTTGATTCGCCAGATAGCTTGCCCGGCTAGGTGGTGTGATCGACGACGATCTTCCAGCCGTTATCGGTAAGTTCAAAGACGAGCGAGAAGAGGCCTTCGGCGTTGCCTCCGTCTTTTTTGCTGCGTTCGAGGTGGTATTTGCCGATGACGACGGCGAAGTTTTCGTCGAGCGGATGGACCTCAAGATCAGAGTACGAGAGGGTGCCCATGGCGCCTTTGTTGGGGTAGTCGTGCTTGTACTCATCGACGAGGCCGGCAAAGCCGCGGTAGACCTGGTGGGTGATGAAGAGGGTGTCGGGCGAGTCCTTGTAACCGCTGGCAAAGGCGGCGATGTCGCCCTTGTTCCAGGCGTTCTCCTGGGCGACGAGCACCTTGATGATGTTGAGCTCCTGCCGGGTGGCGGTGTGGAGCGGATTTGGCTCCTGCGAGGAGAGAATCGATGGGGTCAAGAGCGCGAAGCTGAGAGCGGCGAGTCGAAGAGTGGAACGAAGCGTCATAAGTATTCTCGGTGAAGAGCTGATTTTGCTGACGTTACCGTAGTGCGCTGTTTCGCAGGACCTCCATTGGGTCCGGACGGATTGATAGTAGCCGATCAGGGGATCAATAGTGACTATGAAAAGTCCTAGGTGGCGTTGGCAAATTATGGCCGATCGTGAGGAGGATGTTCTTCGCGCGGTTTGATGCCGGTGGTGGGCGTGATCCAGATGATGGTGACAAAGGCGACGAGGCCGAGCGCCAGGCGCGGATGCTGAAAGGCGAGCGGGATCGCCACGGCATAAACGAAGAGCGAAAGCCAGTTTTTGCGCTCGACAGCTTTGTCCTCCGCTTCAAGTCTGCCTGAGTGGCGCAGACGGCGCCCGATGGCCCGACGCAGCATCAGGAAGCTGAAGCCAGTGAGGATCATGGACGCAACGTAAATGGCGACCGAGAAGGAATCCATCTTCTTTTCGAGGACATAGGAGGTGAAGAAGGGCAAAAGCGAGAGGCAGAAGAGGAAGCCGAGGTTGGCGTAGAGGATAAGCTCGTCCGCCTCTTCGGTGCGGTGGACGAGATGGTGATGGTTGATCCAATAGATCCCGACGAAGGCGAAGGAGATGAGGTACAGGCATAGCGTGGGGAGCACGGCGCGAAGGCCGTCGAGACCTTCCTGATGGGGCACCTTGAGCTCGAGCACCATGATGGTGATGATGACGGCGATGACTCCGTCGGAGAAAGCTTCGAGCCGGGCTGGGGTGGCGACGTGATGGGCCATTGAGTTAGTCGTGTCTCAAGTCTTGGCAGAAGCATACAACGGCGATTGTGGGATGAAGGAGCCTTCACTGCACTAGAATCTATCCATGAACCTGAATTCCACGGAATCTGGAGCGCGTTTGGACGGCATGAAGGTTGTTCATGCGGTTTGTTCGCATGACTGTCCGGACTCGTGTGGGGTTCTGGTCACGGTGGATCAACGTACGGGCCGCGCCGTGAAGATGCAGGGCGATCCGACGCATCCTGTGACGCGAGGGTTTCTGTGCGGAAAGGTCGCGAAGTATCTCGACCGGGTGTATTCGCCGGACCGGCTGCTGTATCCGATGCGAAGGCGTGCCGGCGTGCCCAAGGGGCCACTGGCGCAGGGGCACGAGGCGGAGGCCTTTGAGCGGATCTCGTGGGACGAGGCGCTGGATGAGGTTAGCGCAAAGCTCAAGAAGATTGCCGCGGAGTTTGGGCCGGAGAGCGTGTTGCCCTACAGCTACGCCGGGACGATTGGGCAGTTGGGCTATGGGTCGATGGACCGGAGGTTCTTTCATCGGTTGGGAGCTTCGCAGCTAGCTCGGACGATCTGTTCCGAAGCGGGTGGAACGGCGCTGAAGAGTGTCTACGGGATAAAGTTAGGGACGCCTCCGCAGGACTTTGCTCATGCGGGATTGATTATCGCGTGGGGCGCGAATGTGCACGGCAACAATGTGCATCTGTGGCCATTTATCGAAGAGGCGCGGCGCAACGGTGCGAAGTTGATCGTGATCGATCCCTACCGGACGCGGACGGCTGCGCTGGCGGACGAGCACCTGGTGATCCATCCCGGCACCGATACGGCGCTTGCGCTGGGGATGATGCACGTGATTCTGAGCATGGGGCTGGAGGATCGCGAGTATGTCGCGCGTTGTACGTCTGGTTTCGACGAGCTGAGGACGCACGCGCTGCGTCCGGAGTACTCGCCGGAGAAGGTGGCGGCGATTACGGGGTTGGAGGCCGGGACGATTGTGCGACTGGCGCGGAGGTATGCGATGGCCGGGCGGAAGGGTTTCGGCGAGGATGCTTCGGGGTTGAGGTTGAAGCAGACAGAGGGCCCGCACGGCGCGCAGAGCTTTGGACCGGCGGTGATCCGGTTGAACTACGGAATCCAGCGCAGCGAGTTTGGAGGAACGGCGGCACGGGCGGTGTGCATGCTGCCGCTTTTGACTGGAGCGTGGAAGTACAAGGGCGGGGGGCTGCAGCTATCGACGTCGGGATCGTTTCCGTTCAACCAGGAAGCGCTGCAGATGCCGGAGTTGATGAACGAGAGTCCGTTGGGGCGGCCGGCGCGGGTGGTGAACATGAGTCAGTTGGGGCAGGCACTGACTGCGCTTGGCAATGAAACGCATGGCAATGAGATGAAAGACCAGCGCTCGAGTGAAGGCCCGCCTGTGAAGGCGATGTTTGTGTACAACTCGAATCCCGCGGCGGTCGCCCCGAACCAGAATGATGTCCTGCGCGGGATGCGGCGCGATGATCTGTTCATCGTCGTGCATGAGCAGTTTTTCACCGACACGGCAGATTATGCGGATGTGCTGCTGCCGGCGCCGACATTTCTTGAGGTGAAGGATGTGCAGGGGGCTTACGGGCACTTGTTCGCTCAGGTGAGCGAGCGGGCGATTGAGCCGCTAGGCGAGGCAAAGAGCAACGTCGCGATGTTTGGCGAGCTTGGCAAGCGAATGGGTTTCGAGGAGCCGTGTTTTGACGATCGCGAGGATGCGCTGATCGATCAGGCGCTGGGTACAGAGCATCCCTGGTTTGCGGGAATCACGCGCGAGCGGCTTGAACGTGAGGGGCATCTCGCGTTGAACCTTCCGGTTGATGCGGCGGGTGAGGTGTTGCCGTTCAGCACGGCGGAGTGGTTCAAGACGCCGAGTGGACGGGGCGAGCTGCTGCCGGTTCCGGTGTTCAGGGCTCCAAGGGAGTCGCGGACGCATGCTGCGGAGGGAGCGTATCCACTGGAGTTTCTGCCGCGCAAGGCGGACAACTATATGAACTCGACGTTTGCGAACATTCCGCAGCATCAACGGATGGAGGCGCGGACGGCGGGTGTGCTGGAGATGCATCGAACGGACGCGGCGGCGCGGGCGATTGCGACCGGGGATGAGGTTGAGGTGTTCAACGGGCGCGGAAGTATAAGCCTGAAGGCATCGGTGAATGGGCATGTGGGCGCGGGCGTGGTCTCGGCGCGGCTGGACTGGAACAAGCTGTCGGCGGGCGGCGCGAATGTGAATGCGCTGACCTCCGAGACGCTGACCGATCTTGGCGCGGGGGCTACGTTCTACTCGACGCTGGTCGAGGTGCGGAAGGTCCTGAAGGACTAGCGGCGCGAATGGGAGATGGACACGAAGCTGATGGGAGGTACGGTGTGCTGCCAGGGTTGAGCGAGATCGAGAGCGCGGCGCGGTTGATCTATCGAAGTATCCCAGCGACGCCGCAGTTTAGTTGGCCGCTGATCAATGCCCGGGCGGGCTGCGAGGTCTGGGTGAAGCATGAGAACCACACGCAGGTTGGTGCGTTCAAGGTTCGGGGTGGCCTGGTCTATATGGATTCGCTTCGACGCGAGCAGCCCGAGGTAACGACGCTGGTGTCGGCGACTCGCGGGAACCATGGCCAGTCGCTGGCGTTTGCGGCGGCGCAGTATGGACTTCGCGTGGTGGTTGTGGTGCCATTTGGCAACAGCGTGGAGAAGAACCGGGCGATGCGGGCGCTGGGTGCGGAGCTGGTGGAGTTTGGCCACGACTTTCAGGCGGCGAGCGAACATGCTGTGCTGCTTGAGCGAGAGAATGGCTGGCATCGTGTGCCGAACTTCGATCTTCACCTGGTGACCGGTGTGTCGACGTACGCGCTGGAGATGTTTTCGGCTTGTCCCGCACTGGATACGATGTATGTGCCGATTGGTATGGGGTCTGGCATATGCGGCACGATCGCGGCTCGGAATGCGTTGGGGCTGGCGACAAAAGTAGTCGGGGTGGTGTCGAGCCAGGCCCCGGCTTACGCACTGTCGTTTGTTGCGGGTGAGGTGATGGAACATGAGGCGCGCACGGCGATCGCCGATGGGATGGCCTGCCGGCGGCCGGATATCTCGGCGTTGGAGATTATCCGGGAGGGCATGGATCGCATCGTGATGGTGGACGACGATGAGGTGAAGGATGCGATGCGTGCTTACTTCGTTGACACGCACAATGTGGCGGAAGGTGCGGGCGCAGCCGGACTGGCCGCCTTGCTGAAGGACCGGGCTGCCGGGGGCGAGCGGGTGGGAACGGTGCTCACTGGCGGAAATGTCGACAGCGAGGTGTTTGCCGGGGTCTTGGGCGGCGACCGCGTTGAGTCGCTCGCAGGTTAGAGGCGCGGGCAGAGATCGAGGGCGGCGATGCATGGAGCGAGGTTTCAGTGCGCGGGATGCGGCGAGTGGATCGAGACCACGGTGGACGAGTCCGGCGGATCGAAGCAACAGTATGTGGAGGACTGTCAGGTCTGCTGCCGCCCCAATGTGCTGACGATTTGCTGGGACGGGTCGGCTCGGGAATTCGTTATTACCTCAGAGCTTGAGAGTTAGACTCCGCCTTTGCCACGACTCATGCGAGGAGGATCGAGCTACTGAGCGCGGATGGCCTGGCCGGGTAAGGCCGTCTCATTCAATTTGCCGTCGCGGACCACGAAGGTGCCACCAACCAGGACATAGCGGAAGCCGTAGGAATATTGAGCAGGCTGCTGGTAAGTGGCTTTGTCGATCACCTGCCCGGGGTCGAACACGTCGATGTCCGCGTCGGCTCCGACTTTCAGGCGGCCCTTGTTCTTCATCTGCGGAGTGAAGGCTTCAAGCCGTTGCGCAGGAGCGAGCGAGGCGCGACGGACTGCTTCCATAAGCGTGAGCGCCTTCTGTTGCCGGACGCAGACTCCGAGAAGCCGCGCGTAGGTGCCTGCGCTGCGAGGATGACCGGCGCCGTTCACCAGCAGACCGTCGCTTGCGATCATCACGATAGGGTCGGACATGGCGACGCGCACCATCTCTTCCGTGTTGGTGAAGAGGATGACTCCGCCGCCCTGCTTGCGATAGCGGTTGAACGATTCCTCGGTCAGGCGCTCTCCGGTTGCTACCCACATCAGGTCGGAGTAGGTAATTCCCAGTTGCTTCTGCCAGCCGGGGTTGAAGACGCTGGATTCCAGCCGGGTGGCTCCGGCTGTATAGGGATAGGCTTCCGTCGTGATGTCGAGGCCGTGAGCCCGCGCTCCCTTGATCATTTGCAGCGCTTCGGGAGTTTTGGCGTTGGCCATGCTGTTGATGTGGACGATGTGAACTGAGGCGCCGGTAATGGCTGCATCCGCGATCATCTCCTGGATTGAATCGACGACGCCGGGGGTGAGACCGCCTGGATATCGCATGTGAACGAATACGGGCCGCTTCCATTTGGCGGCGAGGTAGAACAGGTTCAACGCCTCTTCGGGAGTCACCTTCGGGGTGTAAGCGAGGCCCATCCCGATGCCGAGCGCGCCTTGCTTCATGCCCTCGTCGACGTCCGAGAGGATCTCCGACTGCTGGCTGGGCGTCGCGGCCTCGGTCATCGCTGTGTCTCTAGGCAGGAACGTCCCGGAATCTTTCATGACGCTCATGCGTGCGGGGATGTGCCCGCTGCTTGCGCCGAAGTTGATGAGTGCCTTGCCTTCGCGCGCGGCGTACCACTCACGCACGGGCCAGACTCCGACTTCAAGTTCGAGGGCCGTCGTTACGCCGTCCATCGCCTTGAAGCGGTAGTTCTCCGCGTCTTGTCCGTGGGAGTGCAGATCGATGAAGCCCGGAGCGACTGCCAGGCCGGTTGCGTCTACCATTGTCTTTCCGTTGAGCGAAGCAGTCGAGATTGCCGCGACTCGACTGCCGATAATGCCCACGTTCCGGATGCCGTCCAGACCTGATTCGGGATCGAGCACGCGGCCGTTCGAGATGACTACGTCGTAAGTTTGCCCGTCAGCCTGTGGCGGAGACGCTAATGCGGCGCAACAGGCTGTAATGACGATTGCGAGACGCCCGATTCTTCGAAGCTGCATGTGCATTCTGCGCCCACTTGAGTTTGAGATGGAGTGCGTCTGAAGGATACGCGGAGGGTCGCGATCAAAAAATTGAAAAATCGATGCAGCGGGAAGAAAAGATCCCTTTCCCCATTCGTCTAACGGTCGTAAACGTCTTAATTGGAGGCAGATACGATCGCCGAACCAAGGGGCAAACTCGCTAACCGCTGGCTGCTCCCATATAATCAAAACTTCGCTTGATGTGCTGGCGGAGCGTCATTTCTAGAGCAGTGAGGGTGTGCGTATTTTTACCGTGAATCGAGAGAGCGGAAGCTCCCTGAAATGCAAGGCCAAACCTGTGTGCACGCGCTCCAGCCGCTCCCGCATTGCTCATGCCGCGTTCCTGTTCGCCATTGCGGTTGTTGCCGCCTCTACACTTCAAGCACAAGTGACATCGGGCGCCGCGACCGGGTCGCAGTCTTCACAGGGCGTGGAAATTCTTTGCCAGCCACAGGTTATCGGTAATCGTCGAATTCCCAAGGAGTCGGTGCTGGCGCGGCTGTTCAGCCGCCAAAACGATATATACGACCCCCAGGTCGTCGAGCGGGACTTCAACTCGCTATGGAATACGGGCTACTTCGAAGATGTGCGGATTGAACGGGTTGATACGCCCAAATGCGTGCAACTGATCATTTATGTGAACGAAAAGCCGACCATTCGGGAGATCAACTATACAGGGCTCAACGCGGTCACTCAGTCCGACGTTCTGGAGCGCTTCAAGAAGGCGAAGGTTCCGGTTTCGGTGGAGAGCCAGTACGATGCGACCAAGATCGCGCGTGCAGTGGTAGTGCTGAAGGATCTGCTTGCGGAGCATGGACATCAGTTCGCGATCGTGACGCCGGAGATCAAGAAGATTCCGCCGGCCTCGGTGTCGATCACGTTCAAGATCAAGGAAGGCCCGACCGTGAAGGTCGGCAAGATTGCGTTTCAGGGCAACAACAATCTGAGCGACCGTACCTTGCGTGGTGCGATGAAGAACCTGAAACCGATCGGCATACCGCACTCGATTATTCTGGAGAACCTGTTTGCGCGGACCTTCGATGCCAGCAAACTGGATGAAGATACGGAGCGCGTACGCCAGGCGTACCGCGATCGCGGTTACTTCAAGGCTCAGACTGCTGAGCCGACTACCCATGTGCGCGATGCGGGCGGGTTGAACCCGTTTACGCTGCGACCTTCCAAGGGCAAGCGGATCGACATTCTGATGCCGGTTGAAGAGGGCGACCGCTACAAACTCGCAGGCATCAACTTCACTGGAAACGCACATGCACCCAATGTGAGGGCGCTTCGCGCGCAGTTCGCGCAGAAGGACGGCGAGTGGTTCAACGCCACCATGTTCAGCAAGGGGCTTGACCAGCTTCGCAAGTCTTACGGCTCGCTGGGATACATCAACATGGTGGCCAACCCGGTTCCAGTGCCCGACGAAGCGAAGAAGACGATCACTCTCAACATCGATATCGATGAGGGCAAGCCGTTTTATGTATCGCGCATCGAGTTTACGGGAAATACAATCACGCGCGACAAGGTGATCCGGCGCGAGCTGCTTTTGGAAGAGGGGCAGATCTACAACTCCCAGTTGTGGGAGCTGTCGATTCTTCGCCTGAATCAGTTGAACTACTTCGAGACGCTGAAGGTGGAGCAGGACTCCGAGAGCCGCCAGAACACGGACGACGGCACGGTCGATCTGTTGCTGAAGCTGAAGGAGAAGGGCAAGAACTCGATCGGTTTGAACGGCGGAATCAGCGGCCTGTCGGGAACGTTCATTGGATTGAACTACGAGACGAACAACTTCCTCGGACTGGGCGAGACGCTGTCAGTGCAGGCGAACATCGGCGATCTGTCGCGCACGATCAGCTTCGGCTTTACGGAGCCCTACCTGCGTGACAAGCCGATCTCGGTAGGCGCGCAGGTATTTGCCACCAAGTACGACTTCAACCCGTCGAAGAGCCAGTCAACGACCGGGGCCACCGGAAATCTGTCGGCGGCGCAGCAGTCGCTGCTGACAAACTACAACACATCGACAACCGGACTGACGCTGACGGCGAGCGAGCCACTGCGGCATCTCTTTGCCAAGACCGGCGTGACACGAGTTGGCCTTGCGTACTCGCTGTCGCGATCGTCGGTGACGACGTTCAACCAGAACACGACGAATGTCTTTCAATCGCTGGCGTTCCGGTCTGGAGTCGCAGGGCAGAACCAGCTGACCGGAATCGTGACTTCGGTGGTGACGCCCAGCTTCACCTTCTCCAGTCTCGATCGCGCGGTCGGTCCCCACCATGGCAAGGACCTGAACATTGCGTTCCAACTGGCCGGGGTGGGCGGCAATGTGAAGTACTACTCGCCGGTCGCGAGCTACCGTCAGTTCTTCCCCATGAAGGGGCTGAAGGTCAATCGTGAAGGCCACAATGTCCTGGGCTATCGCGTTCAAGTAGCGCACATCTCGGGATACGCCGGCGAAGTGGCACCGCCGACTCACCGTTTCTACAGCGGCGGCGAACAGGACCTGCGCGGGTTTGACGTGCGATCGGTCGGGCCGTATGTCTTCATTCCGAACAGGATTTCTTACACTCTGACGAACCCGGACGGAACAGCGGTTCCTCTCAATCCGGCCAATCCTGCGTTGGGCAATGTGATCATTCCGCTGCCCGTCTATCGCATGGTGTCGATCGGCGGCGATACGCAGGTGACAGCAAATCTGGAATACCGTATTCCGATCGTGAACCAGGTGACGTTTGCGTTCTTCACCGACTTTGGCATGAACATGGACCTCAAGTCCGACCAGTTGAGGCAGAGCACAGCGGGTCAATCGCTGATTAGCGGCGCCCAATATGGGTGCCCGACCATCATCAATGGAGCCTGCTTCGGCGGCAGTTCGGTCCAGTTCCCCAACCCGCTCACGGTCGTTCCAGGTACCAACTATCAGCCGCGAATGTCGAACGGTGCGGAGCTGCAGGTCATCCTGCCGATCGTCAACGCTCCGTTCCGCATCTTCTACGCCTACAACTCACTTCGGCTCTATGAGGACGTTCCCCAAAAGCTGGCAGTACCGAACTCTGGGCCGGATAACGTGAATACGTTCAAGGGCTACTTCCCCAACTCCGGGGCAGGGCAGTTCAGTTACCAGCAGGCGCTGCAGTTCTATGGAGCTGACTACATTCTGCGCGAGCCGCGTAAGACGTTCCGGCTGACCGTCAGTACAACGTTCTAACTTTTGGCTTAGCTGTCGTGGAAGAGGCGGATTCCGGCGATTCCGGCGGCTCCGCCTTCGAGGCACAGCGCTGCGTTGTCCAGAGTCACTCCACCCAGCGCATAGACAGGGATGTTTGCAGCGGCGATGCAAGCCGCATGGAGCCCGTCGAGACCCTGGCCGAGGGAGACTACGTGGCCGGCGACGGCTTTCTCGAAGACTGGGCCGAAGAGGATCGCGTCGACTCGGTATTCATGGGCACGTCGCACCTCTTCGAGCGTATGGCAGGAGATCGTGATGATCGGCGCCGGGCGGCCGGCGGAGGCGAAGAGATCGCGGGCCTGGGCGGGGGTCAGTTCATCAGCGAGCGGCAGTGAGGTGGACGCCGTGGGCTCCCGTGGCAATGGCTATGTCCAGGCGGGAGTTGATTAACAGCCTGGTCCGACTCTTTGTGCCGGCGATAGATTGCAGGATCGCCCGGGCGAGCGCGGCAATCTCGGCATCGGGCAGATCTTTTTCGCGAAGCTGGATGAGGTCGATGCCGTCGGCTGCCCAACGAGCGGCCCCCTGAAGGAGCGCGGCCTGTTGGGCCTCGTTGTTGCCTGGATACAGGGCGCGGTCCGTAATCGCATAGCGAAACATGGTCGTCTAAGTGTATGTCTTCAAAGCCCGACGGTAGAGAGTGCTGCCGTGGGTGTGGTAGTTTCAAAACTGCGGGAAGAATGCGCACACCATCAAGAAACTGGCCCTCACCGATTGCAGTGTTCGGGCCGATAACGGGACTGAAGCGAGCGACGCTGTTGGAGCCGATGTCCATGGGCATGTGCCACTATGAGTAGTGTTTACGATCTGATTGTCATCGGGTCCGGCCCGGCCGGGCAGCGGGCTGCGATCTATGCGGCGAAGCTCGGTAAGAAGGTCGCCCTGGTGGAGATGCGCGAGGTGGTGGGGGGCGCGTGCATCAGTACGGGCACCATTCCTTCGAAGACGATGCGCGAGGCGGTGCTGCATCTCTCCGGGTACAACTACAAGTCCATCTACGGAATGAACTACCGCGTGAAGGAACGGATCACGATGGCGGATCTTGCGTTCCGCGTACAGCACGTGATCAAGACGGAGATCGACGTCACCGAGGCGCAGCTCTCGCGCAACAACATCGAGATGCTGGTGGGCGTCGCGAGCTTCGAAGATGCGCATCATGTGAAGGTAACGAACTCGCGCGGTTCGTCTGTGTATGAGGCCGAGAACATTCTGATCGGCACGGGAACCAAGCCAGCTAGCTTCGCCGAAGGTGCCGATCAACGGACGCAGCATCATCAACAGCGATCTGGTGCTGGAGTTAGTGAACCTGCCGAAGACGATGATCGTCGTTGGCGGCGGCGTAATCGGCGTGGAGTACACCTGTATGTTCTCGGCTCTTGGCGTGCGTGTAACGCTGATTGAGCGCAGGCCGCGACTGCTCGAGTTTGCCGATCAGGAGATCATCGAGGCGCTGAGCTACCATCTGCGGGATTCGCGCGTGACGATGCGGCTGAACGAAGAGGTGGAGTCGGTCGAAGAGATGCCCGACGGAACCGTCGTGGCGAATCTCGAGAGCAAGAAGAAAGTTCAGGGCGATGCGCTGTTGTATGCGGTTGGCCGGCAAGGCAATGTGGATGAGCTGAACCTCGGTGCGGTTGGGGTCGAGTCGGACTCGCGCGGACGCATCCCTGTGGACAAGGACTTCAGGACGAAGGTGCCGACGATCTTTGCGGTGGGCGATGTGATCGGGTTCCCCTCGCTGGCTTCGGTGTCGATGGAGCAGGGCAGAGTGGCGGCGGCGAGGGCGTTCGGCGACGAAAAGGTGCAGTCCAACCCCGGGCTGTATCCGTACGGCATCTACACCATTCCCGAGATCAGCTTTATCGGCAAGACCGAGGAGCAGTTGACCGAGGAGGACGTGCCATACGAGGTTGGCGTGGCGTACTATCGCGAGATTGCTCGCGGACAGATCCGCGGCGATACGACCGGGCGGCTCAAAATCATCTTTCACCGGATGACGCACGCGATCCTCGGCGTGCACATCATCGGCGAGGGCGCGAGCGAGTTGCTGCACATCGGCCAGGCGGTGATGGCGCTCGGTGGCAAGCTGGATTATTTTGTGGATACCGTGTTCAACTATCCAACGCTCGCCGAATGTTATAAAGTTGCGGCGTTCAACGGATTGAACCGCGTGAGCAAGTTCGAGTAGAGACCTGCCAGCGGGATGAGGCGGGCAGAGGGCAGGAAGGGTCATGGCAAAGACAATTGGAGTCACTTTATCGGAACGGATTTCGGCGGGACTGGTCGTGGACCACAAGCTGGTTGGTCCGGTGCAGCGCTTTCCCGAAGGAAACGAGGACGATGACGATTCCGCTCTGGTAGAGCTGCACACCGATGCAGTGGTCGAGGCGATCTGCAAACAGGTTGTGCAGGTGGCCAATGGTGAGAAGGACCTGATGGCGATGGGTGTGGCGTTGCCCGGTCTGGTGAAGAATGGCGTGGTGGAGGAATCCCCGAACCTTCCCCAGTTGAAGGGTGCGCGGATCGCCGATCTGCTATCGGCAGAATTGCGCAACCATGGGGTAAACATTCCAGTAACGGCGGTGAATGACGCCGATGGGATGGCCGCCGGGCTGGCTTCGGCGCATGGGAAGCTGGACAGCATGATTCGGGTTTGGACGCTGGGCGTGGGAATCGGCTATGGGCGCTATCCGTTTGCTCCGGGCGTGTGGGAGGGCGGCCATACGGTGGTTACGCTGGATGACAAGGAGCGGTATTGCGGCTGCGGCGGACGCGGCCACATGGAAGGGATCATGGGGCATCGTGCCATGCGGCTAAGGTTTCTGGATATGGAGCCGGAGGAGGTCTTCGAGGCCGCGAAGAATGGCGATGCCCGGTGCCTGGAGTTCAAGCGGCTGTGGCATAAGGCGCTGGCGGCCGCTTCGGCGACGACGATCCATATGTCCGGACCCAGCAAGTTCTTTCTCTCGGGGTTCAATGTGCGGTTTCTCGATCTTCCCATGCTGAAGGACTATCTGCAGCAGATGGTGAAGATGAGTCCGCTGCAGAGTTACTCGCTGGAGATCGTCGAAGACACCCCCGAGATCAGGGTGATAGGCTCGGCGGTGTGCGCGGAGCAGGCGGCAGCCCGGTAGGGCCGACCGCGGATCTTCGCGGATAAAAACGGATTAAGAATGAAAGATGGAGTGTTCATCGCTGACACTTTGGGCAGTAGTGGGTGCTACGCCCGCCGATGACGATGCGCTTGATAGGTGTGCCACAGACGCGGCAGGGTTGACCGGTGCGCGAGTAGACGTGGTGGTGGAGTTGGAAGAAGCCGGCGACGCCGTCGGCGTCCACGTAGTCCGAGACGGAGGAGCCGCCGAGTTGGATGGCTTCAGTAAGGACTTTGACCAATGCTGCGCGAAGACGGGTAAGTTCTGCCCGTGTAAGGCGTCCGGCGTGGCGCGAGGGGCGGATACCTGCGTGGAAGAGCGCTTCGTCGGCGTAGATGTTGCCCACGCCGTGGAGCAGCGATTGATTTAGGAGCGCCGCCTTGATGCGCGTCTTGCGCTTGCGGAAGAGCGCGATGAAGTCTTCGAGACCGATAGTGAGGGGTTCGGCGCCGGGGCCCTCGTACTTTGCGTCCGGCGCGACGACCGAGAGCCGACCGAAGCGGCGGGCGTCGACGAAGCGCAGCTCATTGCCGCTGCTTAGGGCGAGGATGGCGTGGGTGTGCGGAGGGATAGGCATGTCCGGAGTGGAGACGAGGAGGCGCCCCGTCATGCCGAGATGGACGAGGAACTGCGCCGGTTTTTTGTTGTGAGTGAGATCGACGACGATGGTCTTGCCGACGCGATGGACACGGTCGATCCGGCTGCCGGTGAGCGCTTGGACGATCTCGTCCGGCGGAGACTTGAAGGTCTGGGGCTTGTTGCTGGTCCACACGGAGCGGATGGTCTGGCCGTGGATGCGCTCGTGCACGCCGTTGGCGACGGTTTCGACTTCGGGGAGTTCGGGCATGACTCTTCGAGTATAGGTGGCCTGATGGCGGCGCGAGGATCACGCTGGTTGCGTTGAAAATTCGCTAAAACTGAAGGTTGAGCGCGACTATACTTCTCGATCATGACGAAGACGACTTTTCTGCGCGCCGTAGTGCTCGGTTCCGTGATGAGTGTTTTTGCGTGTATTGGCTATACCCAAAGCCATAGTGAAAAGATCCCGCCGCCTTTGCTGCTTGTCGCAAACCAGGGCGATCATGACCTGAGCCTTATCGATCCGGACGCCGGAAAGCAGGTAGCGACTGTCCCGGTTGATGGCGTGACCGGTCACGAAGTGGCAGCGTCACCGGATGGCAAGACGGCTTATGTGCCGATCTATGGTGACTCCGGCGTGGGCAAGCCGGGCACGGATGGCTCGAAGATCTCCGTCATCGATCTGGCCAGCCGCAGGATCGTGCACACGATTGATTTTGGTCATGGGGTGCGTCCGCACTGCGCGATCTACGACCGCAACAGCGGCATGCTCTATGTGACGACGGAACTGGACAAGTCAGTCAGCATCATCGATCCGAAGACGCTGAAGATCGTCGGCAGCGTGCCAACGGGGCAGGAGGAGTCCCACATGCTGGTACTGTCGCGCGACGGGTCGCGTGGGTACACAGCGAATGTGGGTCCGGGAACCGTGTCGGTGCTGGATATGAAGGCACGAAAGATGCTGGCGATAATTCCGATCTCGAAGACCACGCAGCGGATCTCAATCTCGCGTGACAACAGCATGGTCTTTACCGCGGACCAGACGAGGCCCCAGATCGCGGTGATCGATACGACGACGAACAGGCTGGAGATGTGGGTTCCGATTCCCGCAATTGGGTACGGAACGGCGTCGACGGTCGATGGGCAGTGGCTTCTGGTGGCACTGCGCGCGACGAAACAGGTGGCAGTCGTCGATTTGAGAGGAATGAGGTCCTTCAAGACCATCGACGTGCCGGATGGCCCGACAGAGATTCTTATAAGCCCCGACGGGAAGAAGGCGTATGTGTCGTGTACAAAGGCCAAGCAGATCGCCGAGATCGATCTGGGGCTTTGGAAGGTAGCGCGGCTGATCGATGCTGGAGACGGGGCCGACGGGCTGGCGTGGGCGAAGTAGTCTAGTGCGTGGTTAGCTGAAGGATGGGGAGCAGGCTGGAGTAGTCGTCCGTCCATGCGACGCAGGCGCGGTGTTGTGGGTGTCTTCGTCGCGACTGAGGAGATCTCCGGCAGGCCGAAGAATGTGGGGCTGTTGGTGAGTAGAACCCACGTCGACCTGTAGGAGCCGGTCGCGTCATCGCCGGGGCTTTCGATCAGCCTTGATTGCATGTCGGAGGCGACGGCGAGTTGGCCGATCTCCGGGCCGAGGTTGAGATACTGATTGGAGACGTGGAAGGCGATGATGCCGTTGGGGGCGAGGTGGCGCTTGTAAAGTGCGATTGCCTCGGTGGTCAGGAGATGCAGCGGGATGGCGTCGCCGGAGAAGGCGTCAACCGCGAGCACGTCGAACTGCTGGGACGCTTCGCTGGTGAGTGAGGTGCGGGCGTCGCCGTCGGCGAAGGTGATCTGCGCCGGTGAGTCGCGGAGGTAGGTGAAGAGGTTCTGCGCGATGGGACGCACCAGCGGATTGATCTCGTAGAACCGGATGTGGTCTCCCGGGTGACCATAGGCGGCCAGCGTTCCGGTGCCCAGGCCGATCACGCCTATGGTGCGCGGGCGCGCGACGTCGCTGCCGGGGACGTTGCAGCAGAAGCGCAGAGCAAGGCCGATGCCCGAGTCAACGGCGTAGTAGGTAGTGGGGATGCTGGCCAGGTCGCCGCCGAAGATCTGCGTGCCGTGCTGGATTGTGCCGTTGAGGAGCATGCGCTCGGGGTCAGCCTGGGATGTGGTGGTCTGTTTCACGCGCAGTGTGCCGTAGAAGTTGCGGACCTCAAGCATGGCGTCGCGAGCGTAGGCCTTATGCAGCATGATGGCGAAGATGAGCAGGAGCGCACTTGCTGTCGACCAGAGCAGACGCTGGGGCCAGCCGTCGTGCCATGTGACGGCGACGGCGAGCACCGCGGTGACGAAGAACGAGATGGCGAGGTCGTAGTTGGCGGAGAAGATCAGCGGACTGGCGATGCCGATGAAGAACGTGCCCGCTGCTCCGCCGGCTGCGATGAGCAGGTAGAAGAGCGTCGTCTCCGACCCGCGCTGCGGCCGCAGGGCGTAGGTCTCGGCGTGGCAGAAGAGCCCGGCAAGAAAGCATTCGGCGAGGAAGAAGAGAATGGCGACGCCGATTGGCAGGCTGACGTCGGTCTTCGAGATCGCGTAGCCAAGGCTCGCCAGCATCAGGACGAGAAGACGCACCACGATGCCTCGCCGGTAGAAGTCAGGAAACTCAAACGCGAGGATGAAGGTGAGGAGATAAGCGCAAGCGGAAGCATCCACAGGAGTGGGATCGCGGCGATGTTGACGGTGAGGTGCGCGGTGACGGCGCTCAACTGCATCGCGGCGGCCATGGGAAGCAGAAACCAGAGCCATTTGCTGAAGGCCGGTGTTCGCGAAGCGGATGCCTCTTCTGGTCTGTCGACTGTTTGCGAAACGGATCTGAGTTCGCTGCGCAATTAACGCGCAGAGGATCGCATAGACGAGAAAGCCGAACGACCAAAGCGTTCGTTGAAGCTTCAGCGTGATGTTGGGCTCAACGATGAAGGGATAGGCGACCAGCGCGATAAGCGAGCCCGCGTTCGAGAGCGCGAAGAGGCGGTACGGAATGCCTCCTCCTTCCGTACGTAGAAACCAGAGCTGCAGCAGCGGGCTGGTTGCGCCCAGCAGAAGAAACGGCAGGCCGATCGTGTAAGCGAGAGCCGCAAATATGGTGGCTACCGGATGATCGGGGCTCGGGTTCAATGCAGCCGGAGAGATGCTTTGGGCCACCAGCACAACGATTGCGGCGACAAGAGTGACGAGATAGACATGCTGCCGCCAGCTCGAGGCTCGGCAGCGCGTGATCCAATGCGCGTAGAGATAGCCAAGCAGCAGCGTGACCTGAAAGAAGACCAGACAGGTAAGCCACACTGCGGAAGATCCGCCCAGCGTCGGGAGCAGTTGTTTGGCGGCCATCGGCTCCACCAGGAACAGCAGGAATGCGCCGAGAAAGACGGTGCAGCCGTAGAGCAGGCGGGATGCGGACATGGTTTGACCCGATGTAACGAATTTGAAGTGCGGCGGTTCTCGTTGCGGATGCTGATTTGAATCAATCGTCGTGCAGGAGGAGAATAAACGAAGACAGTTGTTCGAGGGATACCGTATGAAGGCGTGGCACCGGGCCGGGTTGTTTCTTCTCTGTCTTTCGTGGTTCTCTCTTCCAGCACTCGCACAACAGCAACCGGGCTCCCCGCCAATCAGTAGCCAGCTGCAGACGCCTGCCAACGACCGTCGCCTTGTTCTTGATGTCGTTGTAAAAGACAAGTCAGGTAAGGCGGTAACGGGGCTTGAACAGAAGGACTTCACGGTGCTCGACAACGGAAGTCTCCAGAAGATCCTCTCCTTCCAGCCTGTTTCCAAGGTTCAGCCAGCCGATCCGCCGGTCAGAATCATTCTGTTCGTGGATGAGGTGAACTTGAACTTCAGCAGAGTCGCCTATGAGCGTGATCAGATCAAGAAATTCCTACTACAGAACAATGGCGTCCTGCCCCAGCCCATGTCGATGGCGTTCTTCTCCGACAAGGGAACCGAACTGCAAGACAACACCTCGCGGGATGGCAACGCGTTGCTGCAGGGATTCGACCAGCATGAGACGGCGTTGCGTTCCATCCGCCGTGACCAGGGTTTCTACGGCAGGGTCGAGCAGTTTCAGTTGTCTCTGAACACGCTCGAGTCCCTTGCCGCCAGGGAGGCGCAGACTCCCGGAAGAAAGATGGTCGTCTGGATCAGTCCTGGTTGGCCGATCCTCTCCGGTCCCGGAATTCAGTTGACCGCCAAAGAACAGGCGAGTGAGTTTGCGACGATCGTTTCGCTCTCGACTGCGCTGCGCACGGCTCGAATCACGCTGTACAACGTCAACCCCGAGGGAGCGGGCGCGGGGGTAGGCCGCGAGTTTTATTACAAGGAGTTTCTGAAGCCGATCACCGTCGCGAACAGGGTATTGCCTGGTGATCTGGCGTTGCAGGTTCTCGCTGAGCAGAGCGGCGGAGAGGTATTTACCGCGAGCAACGACATCGCGGGGCAGCTGACTAATTGCGTTGCCGATGTCGACGCCTTTTATACACTGACGCTGGATGCCGCTCCGCCAGACAAGCCGAACCAGTATCACGCGCTGACGGTGAAGGTCGCGACCCCTGGACTAACGGCTCGGACACGCGCGGGGTATTACCAGCAGCCCTGAGCGAACGTTGCTCGGCGGGGGTATTTTCCTGGACAAAGGTGGTTCACTGAGCGAGAAACTGTGAGAGCGCGGGACACGATATGATGATTACAGGCGCGTTCGCGTGGTGCGATGCGCTCTTCCGGCCAACGCAAATCCTTGGAGAACATATCCGTCGTGAATCAACGCAAATCAGCGGTCATTTTGGGTGCCCAGTGGGGCGATGAGGGCAAAGGCAAGATTGTGGACGTGCTGTCGGAGAAATTCTCCGTCGTGGCGCGCTACGCAGGCGGCCACAACGCCGGGCATACGGTCATCATCAAGGGCAAGAAGTTCGTGCTGCAGCTGATTCCGTGCGGCGTGTTGCGGCCGGAGACCAGGAGCGTGATCGGCAACGGCGTTGTGCTCGATCCGATGGCGTTCCTGAATGAGGTCAAGAAGCTCAAGGACGCCGGGCTGTCAGTCGAAGGACAGTTGTTCGTGTCGAACCGGGCACAGGTGATTCTGCCGTACCACCGGATGATCGAGCTGGCGGCAGAGAACGCTCCGGGCCGGACGAAGATCGGCACGACGAGCCGCGGAATCGGCCCTGCCTATGAAGACAAGATGCATCGCAGCGGGCTGCGCGTGGTGGATCTGCTGAACTCGGCACTGCTGCGGACGCATATCGAGAACGCCTGCCATGAGAAGAACACGATCGCCCATGCACTGTTTGGCACGGCGCCGCTCGATCCCAAGACCATGTATGAGGAGTATGCCAAGGCGGCGGAACAGATCGCTCCGTTCGTAACCGACACGGCGGTCCTGCTGAACCACGCGATCGATAACGGCGAGAAGGTGATGTTTGAAGGCGCACAGGGCGCTCTGCTGGACATCGACCACGGCACTTATCCGTTCGTCACGTCGTCGTCTTCGACGGCGGGTGGAGCGGTCACTGGCACCGGCGTGGGACCGACGCGGATCGGCAGTGTGATCGGCGTCACAAAGGCGTATGTCACACGGGTTGGCGAGGGACCATTCCCGACCGAGATTCACGACTCGACCAGCGATCTGCTGCGGGCGCGCGGGCAGGAGTATGGCGCAGTGACAGGGCGTCCACGCCGCTGCGGCTGGCTCGATCTGCCACTTCTGCGTTACAGCAACATGATCAACGGGACTGAGTGGCTGGTGGTCACGAAGATGGACGTGATGGATGAATGCGCCGAGATTCCGGTCTGTACCGGTTACAAAATCAACGGCAAGCTTACGGACGTCATTCCCGCCGACATGCCGGGCTATAACGCCATTGAGCCGGTTTACACGAAATTGAAGGGTTGGCAGGCCTCGACTGAGGGAATTACAGAGTTCGACAAACTGCCGCAACTGGCACAGGAGTATCTAAAATTCGTAGAGAAGGAGTCCGGCGCGAAGATTGGAATGGTCTCGACCGGCCCGGATCGCGACCAGACCATGATGTTGCCGGAGTTTGACGAGGCGCTGAAGGCGTAAGAGAAAAGGCGAATATGGTGAGTTTTATTGTGCGAATGACGTTCGATCAGGCAGACCGCGATGCCGTTGAAGAGATCCTGTGCCAATTGACCCCGGCGTCGCGACGGGAGCCAGGGTGCGTGAACTATATTCCCCACTTTGTCGAGGGCGAGGCCTGCACCGTGCTAATTTACGAGCAGTACAAGGATGAGGCGGCTCTGGATCATCACAGGGGATCGCCGCATTTTCATCAATATGCAATCGGCGGCCTGTATCAGAAGATGAAAGAACGCCAGATGGAGAATCTCTCGGCCATCTGCTAATGGCGCTGCCTTTGACTTTTGGGGCGGATAACACGTCTTAAGGGAAGCGTACGACTAAAGTTGTTTTGACTGTGCGCGGTAGATCGGTCTAGTATCCGGTACGCAATGCGGTTAAGTGGTCGCCCAATCCGTCGCACGCTGATATCGTCCACTGTTCTGCTGACGGCTGTGGTGATGGGATGGCTTGTGCCGGCGGCCTTTGCAGGTGGCATCCCGCCGCTGCACGAGAAAAAGCACGTTGCCATACAGCAGGTCGAGGCTCTGGAAGAGCAGTGGCGCAAGGCCCAGCTCGGTGGCGACGTTGCCACCATGGATAAGCTGTTGTCGGACGACTACATCGGCATTTCAATGACCGGCCAGGTGAATACAAAGACACAGCAGCTTGACCGAATGCGGATGCACAAAATCGCGCTGACCAGACTCGATCTCGGCGACCGTCAGGTTAAGCTCATCGGCTCCATCGCCATTGTGACGTCGCGTGCAGAGGTGGAAGGGACCAACGATGGGATGCCAGTGAAGGGAACTTATCGCTACACACGGGTCTATCAACGTCTCCCGTCCGGGGAATGGAAGATCACCAGCTTCGAGGCCACGCGTGTGCCTGGACCGAGGAATCGAGCTGATGGGATATCATGACCAGACGTCCCGGCCACCCCGAACGTGACGCCACCCGAACCGCACTAGAATGTTATATTCCGTTCAAACCCCGATTCGACTCCTTAAACAAAGAGACCTTGCTCTGTGGGCAAGGTCTTAGACTTTCCGTAATCGATGAGTGTTCATCAGCTTTGAAGGTTGGTCGGTAAATCTCCGTCAGGCGATCTTGGAACCCGAAAGTCCATGCGAGATCCGTCGTATCCTGAAGATCTGGGGGCACCTCGGCGCGAACCGCGGGACGGGGAAGATTCAATGCTAACAAGCGACGATAAAGAGAGCGAGTCGAGCCTGTAATGCGTGCATCATCGGGTTCATGTGGGAACAGAGCGAGAAACTGCCGCGTGGCGTTTACAGGCTGACGATTCGGGGTTAGGAACTTCCGTGGAGGGACGTTGACGAGGTATGGACGGCGATCAGCTACCGGGAGACCGCGATTTTCCTGCGGCGTCGGGGAGCCGAAACGTAGGGATGCGGGGAGATTCTGTTGAAATATTGCCATGGGAGTGTCCTCTGTAGCTCGATAGGACGGTGAAGGCTGTCGCCACTGTCGTATATAGAACTATGATGGATCTGGCAAAGCCCTGGTTGTATTTAATTTCTAAAAGCGGGGCGTAGTTTCTCCCATGATACATCGAGTGTTTCAGGAAGTACACGAGTTTCTGCAGTCACGGTCATGAAATTTGTATCCCCCACCCACCGAGGCAATACATGCAAGTGAATATGATCGGCGATTCCTGCGCCCGCCGCCTCACCAAGATTCAATCCCATATTGAGTCCGCCGGGGTTATATACCTCGCGCAGCGCCAGCTCCGCCCGCTGAGCCAGGACTATCGTCTCATTCGCCGCCTCGGGTGGTAGGACCGCGAGCGACGAAAGGTGCTGATAGGGAACGATCATCATGTGGCCCGTCGAGTACGGATAGGCGTTCAGGCAGACGAAGCAGTGCTGGCCCCGGTGGACAAGGTGGACAGCCTGTTCGGCGGTCTCGCTTGGCATGCCATGGGCGATCGCGTAGTCCACGGCGGCGATCATATTGCAAAAGACGCAATGTTTGTCGTCGGCCTCAGACGGTGGCCATGCATTGAGAGCTTCAGGGACGCCGCTGCGGGCTTCGGGATCGGCTCGGGTGATATAGCTGTAGCGCCAGGGCGTCCAGAGGCGGTCCATTGCCCGAGTATAGCGTGGACGTGCGGGGCGGCTTAGTGGTTCAAATTATTTCCCCGTCGATTGATCCGCCGAGCCTATTCAATGCATCAAATCTACATACGTTTCCAAAGACTTCATTTCGCAGAGATGACGTGGTGATGAAAATGCAGCTGCTGGAGTCCGCTTTTGTTGACGGACCGTATGCAAAGTTCTATGCTTTAGGTAGTGAGCTTTCGCGTGTGGGACCCAAGTGCAAAAGCTCCTCTGCAACACCTGATTCCTTCCATCCTGCCGAAGCTGTTGCCGGGAGAGAAAGAGCAGTCGGCATTTCCAGCGAAATGCTGATTGTTCCCGCCCCACGCGCTGCTGAGACGGAAGGAGTTCTTGGATCCCGGAGTCCGCATACACATGGTAGAAAACCATAATCCCAACACCAACGAGAGCAAACCCCTGACCACCGAAACGGAAGTCCTAGCGCCCGAAGCGACAGCGGATCATACCGCGCTGTCATCTGAATCCACCTCCACCCAACCGCATGAGACCGCTCATCAGGCGTCGAGTACATCTGCCAAGCACGGCTCGCCCGCTGGCGCAGCGCACGCCGCTGCAGATCACGGTACAGTTGCCACTGTAACTGCCGCTACAGGTGACGAACCTGAGGATGAATTAAACTACGACGCAGCCGATTTTGCTGCGGCCCTTGCGAACTTTGATCGCGAGCAGGCTGCCGAGTCCGCTGCTGCCGCGAACCTGACCGTCGAAGAGGTCATCGTTTCCGGTACCGTGGTCAAAGTCACCGACAAGCACGTCGTGGTCGACATTGGTCTCAAGTCGGAAGGCCTGATCCCGCTGGAGCAGGTTCTGGACATGCATGGCGTGCCCAAGTTCCAGACCGGGGATTCGGTTGAAGTTGTGGTCGAGCGTGAAGAGCCCGAGGGCGGCTATCTGGTCAGCTACGAGAAGGCTCTGCGTCATAAGGTCTGGGACAAGCTGGAGCAGGCAGCGAACGACAAATCGCCCGTCAAGGGGATGGTTCTCGGCCGCGTCAAAGGCGGCCTGACCGTCGACATCGGCATCAAGGCGTTCCTGCCCGGTTCGCAGGTCGAGGTTCGCCCCGTGCGCAACCTGGACGGCTACATCGGCACAGAGATCGAAGTCCGCGTCATCAAGCTGAACAAGAAGCGTGGCAACGTCGTCATCAGCCGCAAGGAGCTTCTCGAAGAAGATCAGAACGCCAAGAAGTCCGTCACGCTCGCAACGCTGGAAGAGGGCAGCGTCCTCACCGGAACGGTGAAGAACCTGACCGACTACGGCGCATTCGTCGATCTGGGCGGCCTCGATGGCCTGCTCCACATCACCGACATGAGCTGGGGCCGGCTCACTCACCCCCGCGACCTCGTCAACGTTGGCGACGAGATCCAGGTGAAGGTGTTGAAGTTCGACCGGGAGAAGCAGCGTGTCTCCCTCGGCTTCAAGCAGCTCACTCCTGATCCGTGGCTTGACGCTACCGAGCGCTACCCAATTGGGGCGCAGGTTCGCGGTCGCGTTCTCTCCGTCACCGATTACGGCGCGTTCATCGAGCTCGAGCAGGGCATCGAAGGCCTCGTGCACGTCTCCGAGATGACGTGGAGCAAGCGGATGAAGCATCCGTCGAAGATGGTCAAGCCCGGCGACGAGGTCGACACCATCATCCTGAGCGTCAATCCTAACGACCGCCGAATCTCGCTCGGCATGAAGCAGCTCCAGGAAAACCCCTGGGAGCAGCTCGAGGAGAAGTACCCGACCGGCGCAATCATCGAAGGCCGCGTACGCAACCTCACCGACTTCGGCGCCTTCATCGAGATCGAGGACGGCATCGACGGCCTGGTGCACGTCTCGAACCTTAGCTGGACCAAGCGGATCAAGCATCCCTCCGAGGTTCTGAAGAAGGGCGAGAAGGTTCGCGCGATCGTTCTGGGCGTCGAGCCTGAGAACCGCCGGCTCTCTCTCGGGGTCAAGCAGCTTCAGCCCGATGTCTGGGAGACGTTCTTCGCCCAGCACCGCGTTGGCGACGTCATCAAGGGCAAGATCCTGCGCACCGCGCAGTTTGGAGCCTTCGTTGAGATCGCGGAAGGAGTCGAGGGCCTCTGCCACGTCTCCGAGGCGGTCGGTCCCGATGGAAAGCCCGTGGCGATGGATGTGGACTCAGAGCACGAGTTCAAGATCGTCAAGATGAATCAGGAAGAGAAGAAGGTCGGCTTGAGCATCCGTGCCGTTGGCGAAGAGGCCAGCCGCGCCGAGGTCGAGAGCTACAAGGAGCGCGAGAAGTCCCCCAAGGGCGGCAATTCGGGATCGTCATCTTCCTCCTCCAGCAACAGCAGCAGCACTACACTGGGCGATCTGATCAACTGGAAGCGCTCTGAGTCAGAGCGCGACTAAGCTCGAATCGGGCAGGTAGTCAAAAGGCCATCCCCCTCGGGATGGCCTTTTTGCTGCGCGCGGCTCGATTGCCCTGATGTTCGGTGATCCTGATGTTGGTGATTCTTTGGACTCGGGAGATTTTAATCTGAATGGCCGCCTGCCTCTTCGAAGCAGCACTGCTTGCTTTCACGCCTTACCGCTAACTCGTGGAGCCCAAAAAGGCCGCCCCCTAAGGGGACGGCCTTCCTTCTTGTTCTGCGCGTTCTAGGCCGACATCGAATGCATACCTGATGGTGCTTCGAGCGCTGGGGTCATCTTTGCAGACGCACGGCGCATGACCTCAAGCTCTGCCGGGGCAAAGAGCTCCGGCGGGATTCCGCCAACCGCAACATAGCCCGGATCGTCGCCCAGAGCCATTGAGATCTGGTTCCAGCGAAGGAAGGGCGACGTGGTCGGGAGAACGATAATCCGGCGCTTCGGCTCCGGGAAGGCGAAGTAGGCGGACCATGTGAGCAGGGTCAGACTGACCGCCGCGCACATTGATCAGGCTAAACAGCGAGTACATGCTCTGGTTATGTGCGAGCCATGCAGAATTGACCAGATTGATCGCGGCCAGGAAGCCGAGTCCCAGGCTGATGCCGAAGATGCGGCTGCGGAATGAGAGCCCCATCGGTCGGATGGCGAAGCACACAAACAACAGCAGGCAGAGAGTCAGAATGCTTGAGGTCTGTTGGAGCTGCGTGATCATGGCGATCATGAACTTGTTAGCAGACTGGTGCGGCGATACCGCAACTCCGATGGCAACAGCCACCGAGATGGCTGCGACCCAGCGGAAGACCAGCATTCCCAGCGTCTGCAGGCCCTTCAAAGGCGCCATTGCCAGCTTGAAGATGCCATAGATGACGAGGAGAGAGAGGATCGCCTCAAGGGCGAAGCTCGTCCAGTAGACGTAAAAATAGATCTGGTAGGCCAGATGGCGCTCGATGCCATGCCCGCTAAGGTGAAGAAGCGAGATGCAAACGACCGAGCAGATAAATCTCACGCACAAAAGTGCCAGGAGATAACCAAAATTGCGAGCTGTTTTTGAGCGCACCATGAAGTACAGGAGGGTGCCACAAAGAACCGGCTCAACGTATTGAAGCTGCGAAAGTAGATCGAAAAGGGAGACTTTCATGGGCTGTCCGCACCTGTAAGGCAAACTCAGCCTAGCGTATTCCAGGCACGGACACAACAATTTATTACGTAAATATGCAAGAAATTGCTGACTATAGAGTAGCGGTCCGATCAGCGGGTCAGCCTATCGGCCTAGCCTATCGGCCGAGACCCATACCGCATGCGTTTGGATCGTCTGGAGGGCAGGTCGGTACGGGCACGACGCTGACGCGATTCGCGGTGACCTTGTTCTGGGTCGAAGCGGAAGAGATCTGGGTGGTTGCAACTGCACCGGTGAGAGCAAGAACGACGACGAATGTGCGGATGACGGTTTTCATGGAAATAAGCTCCTTTGGGATTTCCGTACTGGTGTTCCGGTAACTTGCAGAGACAATTGAGTTTGCTGGCAACCTGACCACTAATTAGTGGGCCCAGACCTATCGGCCAAGTCCCATACCGCAGGCGTTGGGATCGTCCGGAGCGCAGGTCGGTACGGGCACGACGCTGACGCGGTTTGCGGTGACCTTGTTCTGGGTTGAAGCGGAAGGGATCTGGGTTGTTGCAACAGCACCGGTGAGGGCGAGGACGACGACAAATGTGCGGACAATAAGCTTCATGATGTGACCCCTTTTGGATTGTGTTTACAAGCCTGCTAATAACTAGAGGTAAAGAGAATGGCGCCTGAAAACAGCGAGGCAGACCTATCGGCGCCCAAACCTATCGGCCAAGTCCCATACCGCAGGCGTTTGGATCATCCGGAGGGCAGGTTGGTACGGGCACAACGCTGACGCGATTCGCGGTGATCTTGTTCTGTGTTGAAGCGGAAGAGATCTGGGTTGTGGCAACTGCACCGGTGAGGGCGAGGACGACGACAAATGCGCGGACAAAAAGCTTCATGATGTAACCCCTTTTTGGATTGTGTTTATAAGCTTGCTAATAACTAAAGGTTTAGAGAGAATGGCGTCTGAGACGGCGAGCTATCGGCCGAGACCCATACCGCAGGCGTTTGGATCATCCGGAGGGCATGTTGGTACGGGCACAACGCTGACGCGATTCGCGGTGACCTTGTTACGCGTTGAGGCGGAAGAGAGCTGGGTTGTGGCAATAGCACCAGTGAGGGCGAGGACGACTACGACGGCTCGGACGAGATGTTTCATAGTGAGATACCCCTAAAGTTGTATTTGCTAAAAAAGATTTTTCTGGACAAACCAGATGAGGTAACAATAGGATACATAATGGAATAAGTCTAATAGAATCAGTTATATACTTGAATATGCAATAATTTTGATTACTAAAGTACCTAATTTGCGGGTTCTGCGCATAGAAATGCATTGTCAATCACACTTTTGTGTGAGCCTAAGTTCAATTTTTTGAGTAATTCGCAGGGTCAGGCGGCCAGACGTTGACCTTGAAGATTCATCGCGTCAATTTTTGGCGTGATAAGCCCAACTGGTCAGTCACCTTGATTTAGGCGTCTTTCGTGCGAAACAGAAGGAGCATCCCACTTGTTCTCGGGAGCATCTCAGTCGCGCACAAACCGCTTTCAGATAGCGCATGGCGTCGCTTACGGAACGATTAACCCGCGTGTGAAAATTCCTGCACACTCATTTTCGTCCCAAATTGGGACGAAAATGAGTGTTTTCACTTCCGGATCTGTTGGGGTCTAGGCTGTCGCTGGAGCGGCTGGGTCTGCAGACTTGGTGTTCGTGGCGGGAGGCGCCGAATCGACCTTCTTTGGCGCCTGTTCGGACTTCTTCGAGGGTGCCAGGATCGCGTGCAGCGTAGTTCCTTCCATGCGCGGCATGAACTCGACCAATCCCGCATCGCCGATGTCGAGAATGAGACGGTTGATGATCTTGTAGCCGAGATCGCGATGGGCCATCTGACGGCCCTTGAACCGCAGCGATGCCTTGACCTTGTCGCCTTCACCCAGAAAGCGGACAGCCTGGTTCTTCTTGGTCTGGTAATCGTGCTCGTCCACGGTTACCGAGAACTTGACCTCTTTGATGGTGATGATCTTCTGCTTCTTGCGGGCGGCGCGATCGCTCTTATCCTTCTCATAAAGAAACTTTCCGTAGTCCTGAATCTTACAGACCGGTGGAACGGCGTTCGGCGAAATCTCTACCAGGTCCAGCGATCGCTCGCGGGCCATCTTGAGGGCCTCAAAAGGAGCCATTACGCCGAGTTGTTCGCCGTTTTCGTCAATGACGCGGATCTCGCGGGCGCGAATACGTTCGTTGGTGCGGATAAAAGACTTGGCGGAACGTTTATCAATTGGTGGAATAAGTCGCCTCCACAGCGGGTTTTCTCACTCGCTATGCGTTGTTTAGGGTTTAGATGCAATTCCCGGAAAAGGTTGCACCGTAACCTGAAGTATAACACTACGAATAAGATTGCCTGTTAGTTCCCACGCGCGACTTTGGCATCGTCGGCCAGATCATGTATGTTTGCTCGGAAGCTCTTAGTGAGGATCCTGAATGAGACGCCGCATCCTGTTGGTTGATGATGAAGTCGCTGTATTGCTCACGCTGAAGGCTGTACTCGAGATCAGTGGCTTTGATGTAGACACAGCCGCATCTGCTCGCGAAGGCGTGTCCAAGCTGCACACCCGCGAGTACCAGATGCTCATCACCGACATGCGCATGGAGCACGACGTCGCTGGCGTCGAAGTCATCAAAGCGGCGCGCTCGGCAGCCTATCACCCGGCTGTAGCACTGCTGACGGCGTTTCCCGTTGCCGAAGAGGACTGGCAAGAGATGGGCGCCGACCAGCTCCTCGTCAAGCCGGTGCACACGCGAATTCTCCTCCAGCAGATCGAAGACCTCATCGCCTCTCACGAGCGCAAGCTCGCCCAACTCGCTGCGACCGTGCCCCAAACGCCCGCCGCGAAAAACACTCCCACAAAAAAAACACCCGCAAAGAAAACAGCAGCAAAGAAAGCCGTCCCCAGGAAAACTGCCGGCGCAAAAAAGCAGCTGCCAAGAAAGAAACCCGCCACAAAAAACACCGCTGCCAAGCGACCAGCAAAGGCAGTCGGCAAGGCAAAGCCCTCCGCCAGGAAAGCAGTCACAACCAGGCGCAAGTCCTGATCCCCACCACGCCGTTCCTTCTAGCTTGAAGTGTGTTCTTTGATGTAGGTACGCAGCGCGAGGTTCAGGTTCATCGCCTTGTGCACACCGTCCTCCAGCATCCGAAGCCAGTCTGACGCTGGCTCCTTCATCTCCGTCGTGCTCAGGAGATAGCTGGTCTGGACGATAATCTCCAGCGCATTGCTCAGGTCATGAGCGATCCTGCGCATTTCAACGGAGAGATCTTCTGGAATTTTTTCAAGGTCGTGCGGAGCTTGGGAGAAGTGGTCTATCTTTTCGGTCATGTGGGAGATGTATCCTGCCTCAAGAGTAGACGCCTTTTTTTTGAAGAAGTCTCACCTCCCCATGCGAAGGTTCCCGCTATCAATCGGTTGCCTGTCCGGATCAAAAACCAGCCTCCCGCTCGCCGCCGGAATTGACAGCCGCCCCTACGTTTGTAAGACTAAAAGCTCGCGGTTAGCGTGCTCCGGCCATCTGTAGCGGAGATGATGACACCGTGCCGTAGTGGCGGAATTGGCAGACGCGCATGGTTCAGGTCCATGTACTCGCAAGGGTGTGGGGGTTCGAGTCCCCCCTTCGGCACCAAGTTTTTCAGCCTCGAATCAATGAGGCAACGGCAGCGATTGCCGGCAGCAACCGAGTGTGAGCGGAATTCGTCAGGCTCGTTCAGGCTCGGGCAGGGTAGTCGTCTCACTTCGCACCGCGAAATCATCAAGAACCTATGCCCACGCAGCTCGATCAGATTCTTGCGCACACGCTGTTGCAGGTAAACTCCCGCAAAGCGGTCGCCGACTACGGTCTGCTGGAGCGCCAGGCGGCAGAGCACACCCCTCGCGGCTTTATCGCCGGTCTCCGCGCCTCAGCCGCCAACGGGCCCGCCATCATCGCCGAGATCAAAAAAGCTTCCCCATCGAAGGGCCTCATCCGTAGCGATTTTTATCCCGCTACTCTCGCCCGCACCTTCCAGGCCGCCGGCGCCGCCGCTCTCTCTGTCCTTACCGACGAAGAATTCTTTCAGGGCTCGCTCGCCTACTTGCGCGAGGCGTCCAGCGTCGTCACCATTCCATGCCTTCGCAAGGACTTCATCATCGACCCCTTTCAGGTCCTCGAAGCACGAGCCGCCGGCGCCGACGCTATCCTCCTGATCGTCTCCGCGCACACTGACGCCACACTCAGCGATCTGCGCGACGAAGCCCACAGCATCGGCCTCGACGTGCTCTGCGAGACTCACAATCGCGAAGAGTTAGAGCGCGCCATCGACCTCGGATTTGAACTCATCGGCGTCAACAGCCGCGACCTGCGCACGTTCACCGTTCGCCCCGAGATATTGCTGGAGCTCAGCCTCTGGATGCCCAAGGAGGCAGTGATGGTCGCCGAGAGCGGCATTCGCTCGGCCGAAGATATCGCCCGCGCTGCGCGCCGTCGGCTACGATGCCTTTCTCGTCGGCGAAGCGCTGATGCGTCAGCCCGACCCCGCCGCTGCGCTGGCCCTTCTGCTCGACCGCGAATACTCCTCTGACATCTAGAACGACATCTAAAACGACATCCGAAACACTCGGGGACTATACTGAGCCGCACCCGAACCACTCCCAATCCGCCATGTGGATCAAAATCTGCGCCAACACCAATCTCGATGATGCAAAGATGGCCGCCGATCTCGGCGCGGACGCTGTTGGCTTCGTCTTCGCGCCTAGCCCACGTCAGATGACCGTCGCCGAAGTAGCGCGAATCACCCAGCATCTTCCCGAGGGCCTCGAATCTGTCGGCGTCTTTCCAGCTCTTCCACCCGAGGAGATCGCGAACGCCGCTCAGGAGTCCGGTCTGAGCACGGTGCAGCTTCACGGCGGCCTCAACCTGCAGCTTGTTCGGCAACTGGATGAGATCTTCAACGGCCAGGTCAGGCTGATTCAAACCGTGCACTGGGACGTTGACGGTGACGGCAAAAGCGCAGCGCTCGTTGCGCAGCAACTCCGAGAGATCGCAGCCGATGGGCTCGTCGACCGCGTGCTCATCGACGCGAAAGTCGGTTCAACGTCTGGCGGCACAGGTATCTCTTACGACTGGAGCGCCGCAACCACCGCATTCGCCGAGGCCGGCGCAGGGCTAAAACTGATTGTGGCCGGCGGCCTCCATCACGACAACGTCGCCGAGGCGGTTCGCAGACTCGATCCCTGGGGCGTCGACGTCGCCAGTGGAGTAGAGCAATCACCCGGCCGCAAGAGCCCCGAGAAACTCGCAGCCTTCATCCGCGCCGCACGCAACCCCACCGCCAGCACTTAAAAAGCATCTGCTCTTTCGCTTTCGCTTTTGCTTTTGCCGTCATCCTGAGCGGAGCGAAGGACCCCGAGAGTCTCGATTCGACACCGCGGTCCGGCCCTTTTCAACCACACCGCCAGCCGTCGTTGCCCGCTTGGCCTCCGCCATCTCCACCAAAGCGACTGACGGGCTCATTGTGAGTCGCGCAGCGCAAAAGTCTTCCCATGTCGTCTTTACTTTTGTATGTTCGCGCTTCCGCGCAACAGAAAAGCCCCTCGTTGTCCGAGGGGCTTGTTTCTTCAAGCTCTCTAAGACTCTTACTGCTCTTCCGGCTGAGTCACCACTGGCGGCTGTGACTTAGCAGGACCAGCACCTGGCGTCTTTCGCGCGTGGCCCACGGTCCGAACATGTGGCTTCGGCGACCGGTCATGAAAGAGCTGAGGACGCATATGAGCCGAACCCGATATCGGCTTCGCCTGAGCGACGACCGGAGCGAGTGCGACCAGCAACGCGATAGAAAATCCCAACTTCATGAGCAACCTAATTTTTGCCTTCAACTATTATAGGACGCAGCGAAAACTAAATCGGATTCAAATTTTCCGCCGTTGGATATACCGAAACAAGCTTCTTCGGTATACATCGAACGGGGGAATGCATAAAGTATCCGTCTGCGAACGGCGCTTGTCATCTAAATTCGCGGCTCGGGACTCAACTTTCACACAAAAGCCATTCAGTTCTGCTGTTCTTCCACCTGCAATTCCTTGGCCATAAAGGCGTACTGATCCACAGTAGCCTCGATGCGCTTGCTCAGCGGCATGCCGGCTCCATGGCCGGCCCGGGTCTCCACCCGGATCAGGATCGGATTCGGGCCTGCCTGGGCCGCCTGAAGGGCCGCCGCGTATTTGAAGCTGTGGGCCGGATATACGCGGTCGTCATGGTCGCCCGTCATAATCAGGGTAGCCGGGTAACTCACGCCCTGCCGTATGTTATGCAGCGGCGAATACTTGTAAATAGCTGCAAACTCAGCCGCATCCTCCGACGGCGAACCGTACTCCTCCTTCCACGCCCAGCCGATCGTGAACTTGTCGAACCGGAGCATATCCATCACTCCGACCTGCGCCACGACCGCCCCAAACAGGTCCGGACGCTGCAACTCGCAGGCCGCCACCAGTAGCCCACCATTGCTTCCCCCGGAGATCGTAAGCCGTTTGGGAGATGTGTACTTATTAGTTATTAGCCATTCTGCCAATGAAATAAAGTCGTCAAACACGTTTTGTTTTCTTACCCGCGTCCCGGCCTCGTGCCACGCCTCGCCGTACTCACCGCCGCCGCGCAGGCTCGCCTGGGCGTAGACTCCGCCCATCTCCATCCACATCACAAGCGAAGGCGAGAACTCCGGCATCAGCGAGATGTTGAAGCCGCCGTATGCATACAGCAGCGTCGGCGCGGTCCCATCCAGAACCAGCCCCTTCTTGTGACTGATGAACATAGGCACGCGCGTTCCGTCCTTGCTCGTGGCGAAGATCTGCTTTGTCTCATACAGCGCAGGATCGAAGAGCAGGTTCGGCTGCCGATACAGCGTCGACTTGCGCGTCTTCATGTCGAGCCGGTAGGTCACACCCGGCGTGGTGAAGTTCGTGAACTGGTAGAAGGTCTCGGTGTCCTCGCGCAGTCCGCTGAACCCATGCGCCGTTCCGATCGCCGGCAGTGCCAGCCGCTCAATCAACGACCCGTCGATGCTGTGCAACTCCACCAGGCTCTGTGCGTCGGCCAGATAATTCACGATGAAGGTGTCGTCAATGATCGAAATATCGCTCAGCTTGTTTTTGCTCTCCGGGATCACCGTCTTCCAGTGCTCGCGTCCAGGATTATTCAGATCGATCGAGATCACCTTGCCGTTCGGCGCATCGAGCGTCGTCAGCAGCCAGAAGAGTGTACCGTCATTGTTGATCGGAGCGTAGGTCGCGTCTGCGGTATCGATCAGCCGCATGATGGGCGCGTCCGGCTGCTGCAGGTCCTTCACCGATAGCTCGTTGTTCGGGCTTGTCCCTTTGCTCTGATGCAGCACCAGATAGCGGCCGTCATCGGTCACCTGCGCTCCAAGGTTGAGCTCCCCATCATCGGGCCGGTCGAAGATCAGCTTGTCTTCACTCTGCGGAGTTCCGAGCTTGTGGAAGAAGACCTTATGAAAGTAGTTCGCGGTCTTCAACGCCTCGGCATCCGATGCGTCCGCTGCCGGCGCATCGTAGCGCTCGTAGAAGAAGCCGCTCCCATCTTTCAGCCACGAAGCTCCGCTGAACTTCGACCACTCGATGACATCGGGCAGATCTTCGCCCGTCGTCACATCACGAACATGCCACTTCACCCAGTCGCTTCCTGCATCCGCGATCGAATACGCCGCCAGCGAACCATCGTCAGTGATGCTGACGCCGCTGATCGCAACTGTGCCGTCTGCCGAGAACGTATTCGGATCAAGCAGCACCTTCGGCTCGCCATCGAGCCCCTCCTGCGAGTAAAGGACGTTCTGGTTCTGCAGCCCGCTATTGTGCGAGTAGAAGTATCTCGTGCCTCGCCGCGACGGCGCTGTGTAGCGTTCGAAGTTGATCAGCTCCATCAACCGCTTCTGCATCGTCGCGCGAACGGGAATCTGCTCCAGATAGCGCTGCGTCAGCTCATTCTCCGCATCCACCCACGTCTTCAACTCGGCGGAGTCGACATCCTCCATCCAGCGATACGGATCGCTCACCGTCGTGCCGAAGTAGTCGTCGGTCTGCTCGACCTTCCGCGCAACGGGATAGCGAAGCTCCGAGGTGGTTTCAGCGGTCGTTTCAGCAGGAATCGGGGCGCTTAGGGACGTCGAGTTCATTGAGGGAGTGCCTTTACCGGAGTTGTCAGCAGGAAACTGCCGTTCTTCGGACTATATCGCAGAAGGAATCCGCAGCCGAGGCTGCTGCCGTTCCGGAAAAGAACAACTGATGAAAATATATTTCAAAAAGTTGGCGTGTTTTTCGACCGCGAAAAGTGACCATCAATTCACCACAAATCACCACGCTTCCACCACAAATTCACCACGATTTACCACCACAAAAACACCGCAAAAACTCAAAACCCCCCGCAAAAACGTCATTCCGCGAAGCCAAAATTTTTCTCGCCAAATCCATTTAGACTTGGGCCATGCGGGTCCTCCTCTCCGTTCTCCTGCTTTCAACCGCAGCCGTCGCTGCCCAGACTCCATCTCCAGGCGGCGATCAGAGCTACACGCTCAGGACGCAATCCAACATCGTCCTCGTCCCCACCACAGTGCAGACCAAGCACGGCGACGTGCTCTACGGACTGAAGCAGGACCAGTTCGTCGTTGAGGACAATGGAGTTCCGCAGATCGCGCACCTCGACGAAGACACCGACTCTCTTGGCCTCTCGCTCGTCGTCGTCATCCAGTGCAGCCGCTCCGCGGGCTGGGAGTTTCCGAAGCTCGCCGGTCTTGGGACGATGATTGACGACATCGCGGGCGATGCGCCACGCGAGGTCGCGATCGTCACCTACGGCTCTGCGCCGCTGCTGCTCGGCAAGTTCTCCGCAAGCCTCGACTCGATGAGCAACGCGCTGGCGCAACTTGAACCCTGCGACGATCCAGACGCATCCACGCTCGACGCGGTAGATTATGCCGCGCGGCTTCTCGAGGCGCGGAAGAATCACTATCGCCACGCGATTCTCTTGATCAGCGAGACGCGCGATCATGGCAGCACGAAGAAGCCCGCGGAGGTGGTTGCAGCGCTGGGGCGGACGAACACAGTTGTCGATTCGGTTGCGTTTGGGCCAGGAAAGACGGAGGTTCTGAACGATCTGAAGTATGGTGGAGGAAGCGGACCGCTCGGTTTGCTGGTGATGGCGGTTGAGGCGTTGAAGAAGAATGCAGCGCATGAACTGGCTGCGCTTTCGGGCGGTGAATATATCAACTTCACGACGCAGAAGGGCTTCGATGAAGGTCTGCATCAGCTGACAAATCACGTTCACAACTACTACCTGTTGAGCTTTCAACCGCATGCTGAGGCGAATGGAGAGCCTGCGGCGGGCATGCACAAGATCCGCGTGAGGATTCCGGATTATCCGGATGCGCGCATTCGCTTCCGTGAGAGTTACTTTGCGGGAGAGTTGGATTCTGCGGCGGCGAATACGAATTAACCGCGGAGTCCGGACAGAAAAGCCCGGGCGTTCGCCCGGGCTTTTCTATGCTGAGTTTTTCAGAATCAACTGAGTTTAGTGGTGATCGTGGTCATTGTCGTGATGATCATCGTGGCCGTCGTCGTGATGGTCGCCGTGGTCTTCGTGGTCCCAATGGCCTTCATGCATCTGCCAGCCTTGCTGGTAATGGTCGTAGTGGGGATGGCTCCAATAGGCACCGGCATAAGGTGGGCGTTGCCAGTCGCCGGCAACCCAGACGTAGCGGCCGTCGCGCTGGCCCCAGTAGCCATCGACCCACGCGTAGCCTTCTCCTGGCATGGGGGGTCTCACTTCATAGCGTATCGGCGGAGGCGGGGGGCCGATATAAACCTGAACCTGGCTGAATGCCGGGACTGTCAAGGCTGTTGCGATAACGAGGCTGCATAACGATTGTGCTTTCAATTAGATCTCCATTTCCTAACCACCTGAAGTTTGATGCAAACGCTTGCCGCGTGACAGCACCACGTTAGTTGTAGCTTGGCGTCATGATTCTTCAAGCTGTTTGTTTTCAATGACCGGACCAGGTTACGGAGTGGATTCCGGTCGGGTCTTTTTGGCGGCTTTCGAGGCAAGGAGTTTTTTGCGGTCGGCGATGAGGCGTTTTTGCTGGGTGGGTGGCAGGGCGAGGGCGGCGCGGGTCTTTGGCGGGAGTTTGTTGAAGGTGAGGGTGTGGGCTGCGCTCAACTCTCTCTCCCATTCGGCGAGACGGAAGACGTCCCAGCGCTCGACGGCGACCCAGAAGATGCGGGCCATGTAGGGTGCGGGGATGATGCCTTCGACTTCGAGGAGTTCGGAGTAGCGTTCGGCGCCTGCGGCGTAGGAGATCACCGGACTATTTTTATTTCGCTCGCGGCCGTCATCGCCATCGAGGTTGACGAGAGCGAACATCTTTCCGCCGATGGCCTTGTCTCCAACCCAGAAGACGAGGTTGGCGCCCCACTGCATGGTCTCGACCGCATGCGGGAGGGTAAGGATGTATGCGCGGATGCGTTCGGCGTCGATAGCTGATTCTCCTTTAGGGGGTACCCCCTCCCCATTGCCCACCAGTAGATCCTTTATTTGCATTAACTTAAGGGCAGTAATGACCGCCAAATTTGTGCAAGCAAAGGAGTTCCGACTAAATTCTTCCAGTCAAAGGACTTAGGTGTTTTTCCGGGTAACTTTCGGTCTTAAGATGTCCGATCGCCAGCATATTTTTCTACTATTTTTATTCTAACTAATGGCGAGCACCTAATACGCTAAGTCTATCCTGTTTATTTTGTTTGATTTGAATGGTTTTGGGACTTGACAAGCGATTTTGCTGAGGTTTTTGGAGGATTAATTTGTAAGCCACTAGCAATGTGCAAGTTGCGGCTTCTCCCAACTCGTAGAACGCTGAGATCTGCTTGCGAGAGCTGGAGGTATCGGGTACTGTGGCCACTGCATACGACGCTGAGTTCCAGATGGAGGTTCCGATGGCTTACAAAGAGGGATTTCGCCGCATTACCGCGCTGGGACGCCGGACTGCAATCGCTGGAGCGCTCCTGATGTTGGTTGCGTTTTTGATCAGGCTCTGGGAGTCGAGATATTCCAGTCCGTCGATCTTCTTGCCGGCTGGAATTTTTATGATGCCCGGAGTTTACCTGACGGTAATTGGCTGGCTACTCCTGGCTGTTGGGTGGATTGGGGACGGATTTTCACTTACGCGCGATTCGGAAAATCGTTCAGCATAGTTCGGATATCTAGCGTAAGCGTAAACGGATGGGGCCTTCTGCAGTGGAGGGGTCGACGACCTGATTGTGCTGGGTGATGACGATCTGGCCCTGGGAGACGAGGCGGCGTGCCGCGGCGCGGGCGGGTTCCATGAGCGCCTCCCAGTCGCGACGGTGGGATTTCTCCTTGTCGCGGGCTGACCCGGACGGGCCCCCGGCGACAAGTTTCGCGGCTTCGGAGGGGCAGATGGTTTTGCCTCTGTCGCCATTCGCAGCGCGCTCGGCGAGGAGGGTGAGGATGGCGTGTTCCAGTGCGGAGTCTGTAACGGTGGCTTTCTTGTTGCGGCAGGTGTCGCTGCAGTGTTTGACGATGTCCCAGTCCTGGGCCCATTTTTTCTGGAAGGCGAAGGGTCGGCCGCAGGTCTTGCAGATTTTTTCTTTGCGTGGGGTGGGGCGGTCGGGTTTGGGTTTGCGGTCGGGCATCGGTTGGCGGGGATAGTGAAGTGGTCGTCGCCTGCCCTTTGGTATCGCTTAGGCCTAGCGGTGTGGGTGAATTTAGAGTATCGGGATTTTCGCTGCCGCGAAAATGGCCCACCTTATCGATGATGAGACCGTCGCGAGATTGGCTCCCGGTTGTGGTGATGCAGGAACAAATGCAGATCCTTCGACTTCGCTCAGGATGACACTTTATTGAGTGGATTTAGGTGTTTGAGGTTGGTGGGGACCCCTGGTTTGAGGCCTAGCGGCATGGGTGAGTTTAAAGTCTCGGGATTTTCGCTGCCGCGAAAACGGCCCACCCTATCGACGACAAGACCGTCGCAAAGATGGGGCACCCGGTTGTGGTGGTGCAAGAACAAATGCAGGTCCTTCGACTTCGCAGTTCGCAAAGTGCGCGAACTCCCGTTCGACTGCGCTCAGGGTCAGGATGACACTTTATTGAGTGGATTTAGGTGTTTGAGGTTTGTGGGGACCATGGTTTGAGGCCTAGCGGCATGGGTGGGGTTTAGAGTATCGGGATTTCGCTGCCGCGAAAATGGCCCACCTTATCGACGATGAGACCGTCGCGAAGATGGGGCACCCGGTTTTTGGTGGCTCGGTTAGATGTGGGCCGCCTGCCTGCTTTATGCGGCCGCGTAGTCGCAGATCAGTACGGTGAGGTCGTCGTTTTGGGATTTGGACCAGAGTTTGAGGGAGGAGATGATTTGATCGGCGGCCTCGTCGGGGCTGAGAGGAGCGCTTTCTTTAAGAGAGCTGCAAGGCGGGTGGGGCCGAACTCTTCGCCGTCTGCATTTGCGGCTTCGAGGATGCCGTCGGTGTAGAGGACGAGACGATCGCCGGATTGGAGAGGGTGCTCGATGGTGGCGTAGGTGGCGAAGGAAAAGGCTGCGAGCATGAGGCCGTTTTCGGATAGCTCGAGGACGCTTCCGTCACGCAGCAGGAGCATGGGAGGGTGAGCGGCGGCGGAGTATCGAAGGGTGGAGGACGCAGCATCGAGATAGACGTAGGCGGCGGTGACGAACTGTTCCTGCGTGTTTCCGCAGAGGACGGTGTTCATTCCGGATAAGAGGAGTGCCGGGTCTGTTGCGTTGGCGCGCTGCGAGGTTGCTGCGAGTTTGACCATGGAGGCGATGAGTGCGGCGGGGACGCCGTGGCCGGATACGTCGGCGATGAAGAGGCCTGCCTGTTGGCGATCTGCGATGAGGAAGTCGTAGAAGTCGCCGGCGACGGCGGTCATGGGAACGTAGCGGGCGGCGACTTGAAAGTGGTCCGATTGGGGATAGGCCAAGGGCAGAATCGAGGTCTGGATGCGGCGCGCGATTTGAAGCTCTTTCTGGATTTCGCTGAACTGTTGATCGCGATGGAGGCTGCGTTTTGCGGCTACGTAGCCGAGCGTGGCGAGGAAGATGGCGAAGCCCAGCGGTTCTATGTTGTAAAAGTGCCCCCGAACGCTGGTGATGTTGTCGTATAGGACAAAGGCGGCAAATACGAGGGTGGCTCTGCGAACGATGACGGCGTCGTGATCGATTCGCTTTAGCGTGAGAGATTGAATTACCAGGGCAGTCACGCTGAGGATGACGATTCCATTGTTGATCAGGTCAAAGCGATGGTCGTGGCCGAACAAGAAGGTTGCCACGAAGAGACAAAGAAGCGGGATCGATATAGCGATGGCGGCTTTGCGGCCTCCGAAACGCGTGAGAAATCCTGCGGCGGCGAAATAAAAGAAGGCTGGAATTGGCACCAGATAGCTGACGCCCCAGCGCAGGTTGTCGAAGAAGGCGGAGGGCGGGATCATCAGGGCGAGTAGCTGCAGATCGATCCAGACGCGCTGACCGTAAAAGATAGCGAAGAGGCCGAGCCAGAAGAGCATGGCGTCGAACTTGCGGCTGAGAAAGGCAAACGCGACGGATATCAGTCCGAAGGTGGTAAAGGCGGCACCCAGGAAGAGATATAACTCGTCGTGATGAAAGGTCCGTAGGACCTGGCTGGCGGTCAGCTGCGGGTCGCTTGCGTACATACGAGCGAATGATACACGGGTTGGGGTGGGTGGCTGGGTGTAGATTTGGCCGGAAGTTTTCTGTTGCAAAGTGATAGTACTAAGCGTAATAATACGATCCGTAATGACAGGCAAATCTATCCTCGGCTATGCGCTTCTCGGGTTGATCCATCAGCAGCCGCTCTCGGGCTATGACGTGAAGAAGATCTTTGCGTCGACTCCGATGGCCGGGTTCAGCGATAGTCCGGGGGCGATTTATCCTGCGCTGCGCAAGCTGGAACAGCTGGGTTTTGTGCGGAGTGAGGTGCAACAGTTGGGTGGGTTGCGGCGACGGCGTGTGTTCGAGATTACGCCGAAGGGCATGGCCTCTCTGAAGGCGTGGCAGAGCAAGCCGATTGTCGAGGAGGATATGGTGCGCCGCGTGGCGGAGCTGCTGCTGCGGTTCGCGTTTATGGATGAGACGCTGGGCGCGGAGCGTTCGCTCGAGTTTTTGCAGGAGTTTGCGGAGAAACTGGCTGAGTATATCCCAACTCTCCGGGAGTATCTGGATGCTCATGCGAGTGTGATGAGCACGTCGGGGCGGCTGGCGCTGGAGAACGGGATACAGGAGCATGAGGCGCGGCTGGCGTGGGCGAAGAGTTCGATTGTGCGGTATCGGCGAAGGAGGAAGCGATGACGATGGCGATGAGGTGCGTTCTCTACTGCTTGTTGGGCGGACTGTCTCTTACGATTTCGGCGGCCGGCGCTGGACACTTTGGCTGGTGGTGGTTGTCCGGGGTGGTATTGTCGGCGGCGTTTCTGCCGGTGGCGCGGTTTGGACCTCGAGGCTGGTGGAAGCAGTTTGGCGTGATTCTGCCGTGTTTGCTTGTGGTGGGATCGTGGTGCACGGTGTCGGAGGTTGCCGTCTTTTTCCCGGGTCTGAGATGGACGGTGAGGCAGGATCTGGTGGGAGGGGCTGTGATGTACACGGTCGCCGCAGCAGTGCTGGCGTCGTTGGCGAAGATGTTGAAGCTTACGGATGAGCGCGATGGGATGGCGGAGCACCGATCTTCGTGGGCGGCAGGAGGGATGGTTTTACTGAGCGGCTTTGCTTACGTGGTGTATTACCTGATCTTTGGGTCGATTACTTACACGATGTTTACGAGGCAGTACTATCCAGGGGGCGCGGACCTCGCTCGGAGCATGGGGCTTTTATTTTGGTTGATCGAGCTGGCGCGAGGGATTTTGATGACGCTTGCGGTCGTTCCGGTGATCTATACGCTGCGTATGCGGCGGTGGCCGGCGGCGATCGCGGTGGGTGTTTTGATATGGGTTGTGGGCGGGTTGGCTCCGCTGCTTGTGCCGAATGAGTTGCTGGGGCCTACGCAGCGGTTCATACATACCATCGAGATTCTGACGCAAAATGCCGCGTTGGGCGTGACGGCAGTGTGGCTGCTGCGCCCGGCTCGACGTGGCCTTGCGTCGTCGGAATTGGCGACGACGAGTTAGTCTGCGACTCGGAAACAATATACTTATGGATGACATGTCTTTCCCATCCATTGAAGACCAGCTTGATTTGATTACCAAGGGTGCTGCGGAGATTGTTCCGCTGGAGGCGCTGAAGGAGCGCATTGCGAAGTCGATTACGTCGGGTAAGCCGATGCGGATCAAGGCGGGGTTCGATCCGACGGCGCCGGACCTACACCTTGGACATACGGTGTTGCTGCGGAAGCTGAAGCACTTTCAGGATCTTGGGCATACTGTGATCTTTTTGATTGGGGATGCGACGGCGTTAATCGGGGATCCGACGGGGCGTGATGTGACGCGGAAGCCGCTGACGCGCGAGGAGATTGCGACGAATGCGGAGACGTACAAGGAACAGGTGTTCAAGATTCTGGATCGACGAGAAGACCGAGGTTCGGTACAACTCCGAGTGGCTGGATAAGCTGAGCTACTACGACATGGTGAAGCTGATGGCGCAGTTTACGCTGTCGCAGATGCTGGAGCGCGAGCATTTTCATAAGCGATTCAATGAAGAGCAGCCAATTTTGCTGCATGAGCTGATCTATCCGATTGCGCAGGGGTATGACTCGGTCGCGCTGGAAAGCGACGTGGAACTGGGGGGCACGGATCAGAAGTTTAACCTGATGCGTGGGCGGGATTTGCAGAAGCACTTTGGGCAGCCGCAGCAGATTGTGCTGATGATGCCGATTATCGAGGGGCTGGATGGCGCGCAGAAGATGTCGAAGTCGCTGGGGAATGCGGTGGGCGTGCATGAGTCGGCGGGGGAGATGTACGGAAAGTTGATGTCGATTTCAGATGAGTTGATGTGGCGATACTGGACGCTGCTGACGGATCTGCGCGGGTCGGAGATTGCGCAGATGCAGGCGGATGTTGCGACTGGAAAGCTTCATCCGATGCAGGCGAAGAAGAATCTGGCGTGGACGATTACGAAAGGGTTTCATTCGCAGGAAGAGGCGGATGCCGCGGCGGATGGCTGGGCGAAGATGTTTCAACAGCGCGGCGTGAGCGAGGATGTTCCGGTGGTGAAGGTGTCGCTCGCGGAGGATGGATTGATGGCTGCGAATGATGGCGGTGGCGCGGAGGTACGCGTGCCGAAGCTGCTGGTGTTGGCGGGTCTAGCGAGTTCTGCCGGTGAGGCCACGCGAAAGCTGGCGGAGAATGCGGTGAGTTTGAACGGAGAGAAGATCTCGGGTCGTACGCATGAGAGAGAGGCTATGGGAGCTTCGCCAACACTGCGATTGGGGAAGAAGAGTGTGCGTATCGAGTGGGTGAGTTAGGCTGATTTGAAACACAAGGGCAGACGCAGATCCTTCGGGATGACCATAGACCAACAAGCAAGAACACAGGCAGGCAGCGACGGAGCGCAAACTTTGTTGACGAAAATGCATCTTAGAAGATGTTATTTATGAATTTGAAATTCTCTTCAGGATGGGTTGCGCTGGGTGGAGTTCTGCTGATGGGGCTGTTGCCGGTGCATGCGCAGGGAGTCCAAGGAGCACAGGGCCCCAAGGATGCGAGGGAGATCATAAAGACCGCGGTGCAGGCTGAGCTGGCGGCTGATGCGAGTGACAACTCAAGATGGCGGTACAAGGATACGCAGAGGGAACTGAACGACAGCGTATCGATTGTGGTGCAGACGGAGCGTGGATCGGTGAAGCGGCTGATTGCGAGGGGTGGGAAGCCGCTGACGGAGGAGGAGGCGCGGATAGAAGATGCGCGGGTGCGGGCCTTCATCCACGATCCGAGCCAACTTGCGAAGCAGAGAAAAGACGGGGCGCAGGACGACAAGAACGCTAGAGCGCTGTCGATCATGTTGCCGGAAGCGTTTGTCTGGACGGTGCAGAGCGAGGACGCGGAAAAGATCACGCTGCATTTTTCTCCGAACCCGAAGTTTGATCCTCAGGATATGCAATCTCGTGTGCTGGGCACGATGATGGGTGAGCTGGTGGTAGACAAGGCGCAGCATAGGATCGAGACGATCAGCGGGCGGCTGACGCAGGATGTAACGATTGGGTGGGGGCTACTGGGGCGGCTGAAGGCGGGCGGGACGTTTCGAGTGGAGCGGAGGCAGATTGCTCCAGGTTTGTGGCAGATCACAGAGACGCATGTGCATATTGAGGGCAAGGTGCTGTTCTTCAAAAATATTGGGCAGCAGCAGGATGAGGTGCAGACAGACTTTACGCTGGTGCCCCCGGGGACGACGCTGGAGCAGGCGGCGGAGATGTCGAAGAGTCTGGACGAGCCGGCGAAGGTCGAGGGGCGGAAGTAGAGGGAAGGCGCGGCTGACTGTATGCTCGGAGACGATGGCACACACTCCCTATCCACAAACTGATCGTGAGTTGATGCGGTTGATCGAGCGCTCGCCTGGGCACCGGGCGGGATATAAGCAGCTGATTCGCGAGCTTGGGTTGGGTGGCGGACGCGAGCGGCGATTGTTGCTGGAGCAGCTTGCGCGAATTACGGCGCGGGGCGAGCTGGTGAAGACGGACAGCGAGCAGTGGAGCCTTCCGGCGGCTACTCCAGAGAAGACGAAGCGGGTGAAGCGCGGGGAATTTGAGATGCCGGTGGAGCATCGCGCGACGCGAGACAGGCTGGTGGCGGGGCGTCTGGATCTGCATCGCGATGGATATGGATTTGTACGGCCGACGCAGAGCACGAGCCGGGAAGACGATCTCTTTATTCCGCCGAATGAGTTGAATGGCGCGATGCAGGGAGACGAGGTGCTGGTGGATGAAGCTCCGCAGGGAAGGGATGGAAGACGGTCGGGGCGGATTGCGCGGGTGCTGAATCGACGGAATCCTACGGTGGTGGGGATCTTTCATTATGCGCGGGGGCATCGGCGTGGGGGGTGGGATCATGCTCCTTTGATTGATGGAAATTATGTAAGTCCCCTGGATGAACGAATGGCGGGTTCGCCGGGTGGAGGGGCGATTCTGATTCCGGAGGGCGCGGAGGTTCCCGCGACGCCGAAGGAGACACCGCATCGGGTGTTTGGGGAGGAGGCGCAGGCACAGCTGGCGCACTGGTCGGATGAACTGGATCCGCATCGGCCGCTGGAGGGGCTGGCGGTCGACGTGGAGATTACGGATTTTCCGACGACGGGACGGCCAGCGAGAGGGCGCGTGATTGAGGTGCTGGGCCCGCCGGATGCGTTTGGTGTGGATGTCGAGATCATCATTCGCAAGCATCATCTACCGCATGTGTTTCCGACGAATATGTTGGCGGAGGCTGCGGCTTCGGCGACGCAGACGGTGGATACGCTGGACGCTGGGGAGTTGGGAAGGCGGCGCGACTTTCGTGGGCTGAAGATTGTCACGATCGATGGCGAGACGGCTCGGGACTTTGATGACGCTGTGCTAGTGCGTCCATTGGAGAATGGGAATTCGGAGTTGCAGGTTCACATTGCGGATGTGAGTCATTACGTGAGGCCGGGGACGGCGCTCGATCTGGAGGCGCGACTGCGGGGGACTTCGGTTTATTTTCCGGATCGTGCGATTCCAATGCTGCCGCCGCAGCTTTCGAGCGGGATGTGCAGCCTGCGGCCGGATGAGGATCGGTTGGTGCTGAGCTGCCTGATGGAGATTGATGGACGCGGCGAGGTGCTGGGGTACGAGGTGTGCGAGGGGATCATTCGCAGTGCGAAGCGGATGACGTATACGCAGATTCAGGGTGTACTCGACGGAAACGTCGAGACGCGGGCAGAGTTCGCGGAGCTTGTGCCGGAGTTTGAGCGGATGTATGAGCTTGCGCTGAAGCTGAATGCGAAGAGGCATCGGCGTGGGTCGATCGATTTCGATCTGCCGGAGCCGGTGATTCAGTTTGATCCGGATGGAAACATGGAGGCGATTGTACGGTCTCAACGGGGATGGTCGCACCGGCTGATTGAGGAGTTCATGTTGTCGGCGAATGAGTGTGTGGCGACGTGGATTGAAAAGCAGAACGTGCCGAGTGTATATCGAATTCATGAGATTCCTGATCCGAAGCGCATCGTTGACTTCGAGGAGACGGCGAGCCAGTTTGGCTATTCGCTGGGGTTCAGCAATCTTCCGGTGAAACGGATTCAGACGAAGGGCGACCGGAGGTATGCGAGGGGGACGAATCGCCAAGCGAAGACGCATGAGGTGGCGGAGTCGATTCCGGTGACGCCGCAGATGTATCAGCGGCTGACGGCGAAGATCGCGGGAAAGGCGGAGGAGCGGATTCTTTCGTACCTGATGCTGCGGTCGTTGAAGCAGGCTCGTTATAGCGAGAAGAATGTGGGGCACTTTGCGCTGGCTGCGCCGAGCTATACGCACTTTACTTCGCCGATTCGACGGTATCCGGATCTGATTGTGCACCGGTTGTTGCGGGAGTTGATACAGAGCGGTGCGGATAGGGAGGGTGAGGCGATTCTGTCGGATGCTCCGCAGCCTTGGCAGGAAAGACATGCAGGTAAAGGGCGTTCGGAGAGGCCTGAGAGGCCTGTTTTGGAGGGGCCGATTCCAGAGGCGGAGCTGGGGGCGATTGCGGCGGAGTCGAGCCAGAACGAGCGGCGAGCGGATGATGCGGAGCGGGAGCTGATTGAATGGAAGAAGATTAAATTCATGCAGGATCGAGTGGGTGAAGATTTCCACGCGATCATTTTGTCTTGCACGAAGTATGGATTTTTTGTTGAGTTGGATGACTTGTTTATTGAAGGGCTGGTTCCGCTGAGTTCGCTGCAGGACGATCGATATATGTTTCGCGACACGGACCGGCAGATTGTTGGATCGCAGAGTGGGCGGGTGTTCAAGATGGGGCAGCGGGTGCATGTACTGCTGGACCGGATCGATCGGCAGCAGCGGCGGCTGCAATTTGCGCTTCTTCCTTCGGCGGATGAACCGGCGAATGCGCCGCGGTCGCTGCGCAAGTCTGGATCGAAAAACCGGACAGCTGCTGCTGCGAGTGGTGAACGGCCTCATTCGAGCCCGAACCGATCGGGGAAGAAGGGGAAGACGAAGTCGAAGGCGCGAGAGCGAAATAAGAAGGCGAAGGGGAAGCGGCGTTAGTTTATGTGAGTTGGAGTCCGCCGAAGAGGCCAGCGAGGAGCACGACTACGGCTACGACGAGAAGCTCCACTCTGATGCGATGGAGCTTGTCCCAGCGACAGCGATCCTGCAGCCAGGTTGGGTAGGGCTGTTGGGGATTCATCTTCGCGATGCGGTTGTTGATGGGAACGAGCATGGTTACGGTAAAGACGATGGTTGTTGCCCATAGGATGGCGGCAAGTGCGATGAGCACTCCGGGACCGCTGGAGATGGGGCGATGCTCGTAGGCTGCGCCGAGGATGAGCGCGAGGGCCAGACCGTACCAGAGCGGCATGGCGTTGCCGAGGGCGCTTGCCAAGGGTTGCGCGATCAGGGCGTGAGAGCTGTCGTTCAGTTTTCGGAGTTGCGGGTGGACGAATGCCGCGACGCAGAACTCGTTGCCTACCATGGTTGCTGCGACGGTGGCGGTTGCGATGTCATAGAGGGTCGCCATTGTGGAGATTTGATGCGGCGGGGTGGTCGCAAGCATCGTAAAATAGAGATTCCTCAAGGAGCTTACAGACGATGGCGCACATGGTTTTCGATACTAGATTCAAGGCTGAGATGGAAGGGTTGGACGAACCGCCGTTCGATTCGGACTTTGGGCAAAAGATTTACAAGAACGTCTCGAAGAAGTCGTGGGGCGAGTGGGTGGAGCGGCAGAAGATGCTGCTGAATGAGTATCGGCTGCAACCGTGGACGCGGGAGGCGCAGGAGTTTTTGGTTGAGCAGATGAACGAGTTTTTCTTTGGCGAGGGTGGTTCGTTGCCGAAGGAGTATGTTGCTCCGAGCCACTAGGGACATGGGCCTCAAATGGGGCGAGTCGTGTACACTTAGGACTGCAGGATACCCCGCCGTCTCCCGCCTGGGATGACGTGCAAATCATAGTCGGGACGTGGCTCAGCCTGGTAGAGCGCACCCTTGGGGTGGGTGAGGTCGCTAGTTCGAATCTAGTCGTCCCGACCATTTTTTTCAATTACTTAGCTATTGCCGATATGGATCGTGGGTCCAACCGTGGGGCCATAAGGGGCCAATAAGGATCTCCTGTCTCAAGAATCCTGTACGGCCCATCAGGTCGACGAGATCTGATCCAAGGAGGCGCTAGGTTCCTCGTGCCCATTGAACTAGCCCGCCAGCGGTCTCTAAGGCTCACTTGAGCTGTTCTGAAGATGCGACCACGAACGGACTGCAGGTTCAGCTTCAACGAGACATCGGCGGTACACTTCTGGAATCGTGCTTCTCGCTTCAGGTTCATGGCGTAGCGGACCTAGGGGGAACAATGCGCCTGCCGGGGAGCCAGCATGAAGTTCACTGACGCTCAGAAGACCGCCATCGGATGGCCGCCGGGAAACTTGCAGCTCATTGCATGTGCTGGTTCGGGAAAGACCGAAGTGGTTGCACAGCGCGTAGCAGCATTACTAAATGCGGGAGCAGCAGCTGGGCTGGCCCCGCGCAACCTCGTGGCTTTTACATTCACCGAGACTGCTGCGGCTGAACTCAAGGACCGCATCGTTACCCGAGTCGCCGAAATTGTAGGCCCGGTCAACGGTATGGCTGAGATGTACGTCGGCACCATCCACGGATTCTGCCTGGATTTGCTGAAGACGGAGGTCGCAGAGTTTCTCAAGTTTGACGTGCTTAGTGATGTTCAACAAGTTCTGTTCGTCAACCGGCATTCCAAGCAAAGCGGTCTCACGGCTTCGACCGACTTAATGGGGAATGTCCTCCGCCGTTTCGTCGATACAAAGAGTTACATCGATGCCCTAAACATCCTTCGCGAAGCCACGCTTAACGAGGCCAAGTTGAAGGGATGTTCCGTGGTCACCGGCCTGCAGTCATATAAGCAGTTGCTGACTGACCGTCGATACTTGGACTATTCCGCCATCATGCTCGAGGCTGTAACTGCCATCGCAAGCCTGCCAAACGTCAGGACGCGTCTTGGAGAACGAATTCGTCACGTGATTGTCGATGAATATCAGGATGTCAACCCGATACAGGAGCGCGTCGTCAGTCTCCTGTCACAGGCAGGTGCCGATATTTGCGTCGTCGGAGACGATGATCAGACCATTTACCAGTGGCGCGGCGGAGATATCACCAACATAATTACCTTCGAGAAGCGCTACGCGGACGTGAAGCCCATCCGGCTCCAGGAGAACTTTCGCAGCAGTGAAGGCATAGTGGAAACCGCCCGAACGTTCATCGCTCAGAATTCGGAGCGCCTGCCAAAAGAAATGATCGCAACGAATGTCCAGAAATATGAGCCCAGTGATGTTTGCGCTCTCTCGTTCAGCAACCCCGACGCGGAAGCCAGCTTTATTGTCAAGACGATCAAAGACCTGCACGGTGTCGCCTTTATCGACGACGGCCATGAGCGTGGCTTGGCGTATTCTGACATCGCAATTCTACTCAGGAGCGTAAAGGCTAACGGCGAACCGATCACCCGTGCTCTTCGCAATGCCGGCATCCCATCGATTGTCGTTGGCATGAATGATCTGTTCTCTGCTGCTGAAGCAGAAGCTGCGCGGCTTCTCTTCTATTTCATGGCGAAGCGCCCTTCAGTCGATCGGAAACTTCTCAAGAAAGCTTGGCTAGATGCAGACCTTGGCATTACCCCTAAGGCGCTGGACGCCGGCTTGGACAGGGTGGTTGCTGCTCGCGCTGAGCTCGGGAGCGCCGACCAAAAGCGGTGGGCACTCTATTCTATTCAACGCCAGTACCGCGAGTTTCTCGATGTGATCGAGCTTCGCGAAGAAAAGATTCCTGATGCCCCGAGCGGAGCCAAGCGAGGCGAAATTGTCTTCTACAATCTGGGGAAGTTTAGCCAGATAATTTCCGACTTCGAAGAAATCTACTTCCACTCAGACCCGCCTGAAAAATACACCAGCTTCGCGAGCTTTCTCGAGTTTCAAGCTGACGGTGCCTATCCCGAAGGTTGGCAGGAAGCGAGCTACGCAAACCCTGACGCCGTCCGAATCATGACAAACCACCAAGCCAAGGGGATGCAATGGCCCGTGGTATTCATCCCGGCCCTGCTCAAGAACCGGTTTCCGGCCGCCAAGGCTGGGGGCAAGGGAGTCTGGCATCTCATCCCAGGAGATGGTGTCCAGGGACAGAGTCGATTTGTCGGCAGCATAGAAGACGAGCGGCGACTGTTTTATGTAGCCATGACACGCAGCCAGAAGTTTCTGTTCATGACCTACGCACCGATCGCGGGCAAGAATAATCGTTACACAACGAAGTCCGTCTTCTGGGATGATGTTCTGGTGTCCAAACGGGTCAAGCGGACACTTCCCGACTATTCCGGCCGAAAGCGGGCAGCGCCTCAGCCTAAGGCAGGCATCGCCAATGTAGTGCTCTCCTTCAGCGATCTTAAGTATTACTTCGAGTGCCCGTATCAGTTCAAACTGCGTATCTTATATGGATTCAATCCACCGATTTACGAAGGGCTCGGCTATGGGAAAAGTTTGCATGACGCTCTAGCAGACGTTCATGCGCGAGCCATCCAAGGTATTGCTGTCGATGAAAGCGCTGCACCGTCCTTAGTTGGAACCCACCTGCACTTGCCATACGCGTACAAGGCCCTCCGAGAAACGTTGGAAAAAAGTGCCACGGCCATCGTGGCGAAGTACATAGCCAAAAATAAGGCCGACTTCGATAAGATTGAGTTCTCTGAAAAGGGAATAGAGTTACATCTCGGCGACGGGGTGTCAGTTGTAGGCCGAATTGACCTCGTTCGGCGAAAGGACACAAACGAGATCACCGTCGTAGACATGAAGACCGCTGAGCGTTCTCAGGCGGAAGAAGTTACCGAGACACAGCTGCATATCTACGCTTTGGGTTATCAGGAGCTCACAGGGAAAAGGGCGGACTATGTCGAGATCTACGAGTTGGAGGAGCAGAAGCGGAAACCTCGCTCGGTAGACGATGACTTCCTCGCAGTGGTGAAGACGAATGTCACGAACGCGGCTAACAGTCTCAGGCTTGGGGTCCTTCCGGCAAAGCCCTCAGAAAAAGCCTGCAATTCTTGTGATTTTAGAATGTTGTGTACCCACGGATGCTCATTTGCCGCCAAGCCGAGGGGCAAGGCATGAGAGAAGCGCTCGACTCCAGAGGCCGGACTAAGAGTCGACAGAGAATTACTTCGGCCGCCCAGAGTCACTCGGTCGATCTTTGACCTCAACAGCATGCCGGAGGTGTTACACAGTGCCGTCTGATTATGAAGCGATCCGCGCTGACAATCGGCAGCGATATGGTACCGATATCGCGCGAATCGGCCAGATGTTGCTTGCCGATCGCTATGATGATCGTACCCACTTCATCTATGAGCTTTTGCAAAATGCCGAGGATGCTCTTGCTCGCCGCTCTGGCTGGTCGGGTTCGCGAGCGGTTCGATTCAAGCTGGACGTCGATCATCTCCGGATATCCGAGCACGCTCGCAATGACATAGGGAGAACCCGCCCCAACGAGGCTTTCAGCTAGACTGCGACGGAAATCGTGCGCCGGAAACCGCTCAATGCCGAGTCGGTCGCACCACGTGTGGAGCAACCTGCGAACCTGTTCGGTCCGCATGCGCTCACCACTTCTGGTTGCAAAGAGCGCGGGGTTAGCATCCTGACGGCTTTCGAGGTAATGGTTCAGGGCTTCAAGGGCCCTTGTGGATATATAGACATCGCGCCGCCCATTTGACTTTGCGGTGGAGAGAGTTCCCGTCGCAGCGAACTTGAAGCTGCCGCCCAGGACACCAGCGCGGACTTTGATCATGTTACGGTTCTGCAAAACGAGTTCGCTGACGCGAGCGCCGGTGTCCATGAGAAACAGGATGATCGCCCGATCCCGCAAGTCGGCGATCCCAGCAACCAGCTTCTCTAGAACCTGCCGACTAACAGGCGGTTCAAAGGGAGACCTGGGCGTGCGTCTGCCTGATGCGCCCCGCTGACTTGATCTGCGATTTGTTAACTTCTTCTTAAGCATTGTGCTGCTCCTTATCGTTCGGTTAAGTCGGCAGCGCCGACAGTTGAAGGGTTGGCCGCTGGCTTTGTCTGAGGCAGTCGCGATGTGCTGAAGGTCAGCGAGTTTCTCTTTTTTGCCGATCCTTAGTTGGATTGGTCTTTGGCCTGACGAATCCAGCTATCGATCATCGGCATGAGCGTATGGATGGTCATCCGTTCACCGGGCCTCTCGGTGAAGAGTGCCGGATGGTCGCCTCGAACGCGATCACAGTTGAGGTAGTCACGCAAGGCCTCAACGGCCTCTTGCCCAACGGTGAACTTCCGCCCTGGCTCAGTTGGGGTTCGGGTCAGGCATCCAGTCCCCAAAACCTTCAGGCTCTTGTCCCACTGTTTCTCGATACCTATCCGGATCTGACCCCTGCTCAGGTTCACCATTTCTGTCGGCCGCAGATCTGAATCAATGAGAACCCAAAGCAGTGCCTTATCCCGCCGATCCGTAATCCTCTCGGCTAGAATCTTGAGCGCCACGGTGTCCTTGGCCGATAGGTAGGGGTGCCGCCTCTTGTACTTATTACTGTTCTTGCGACGAGACTTTCGACGGGAAATAGACCCTGCGGCAAGCTGCTTCTTCCGGTTCGATTTGCTCATGACAATTCCTTATCGGTTGATCCCGCGATGCGGGAAGTTGTAGTGGACTCGACGTTGTCGCTCATCCCGTCGAGGTGAAGATATTGGGCTAAGCTTTTTATCTCTCACAGGGTGTCTCGAGCCAAAGGCTCTTTTAAGCTGGGGAGACCGCGGCCCGGCCGGAGGAGTAAATTGCGCGGAAACGAGCGAACGCTAGTTGCCTCCTCCGGCCGCCAAAGAGACGTAAATCCTCGTCCCGATCCGCGGCTGGAACTCGTGCTCACTCCATCCAATCCCATGCCAGCAGCAGGCTAGATTCGTTATCTGCAGGCAGTCCGTTTGTGGTGCGTGCGTCGATAAGCTTGGCCGACTTGCGCTGATATTGGGTTTGAGCGATATAGCGACCCTGCTCCCTCGGAGTGCCGGACGATGAAGGGGCGAGGTCTCACAGGTGGTTTTCGCATGAATAGGCTCCAATAAAAACGGGCAGCCGCGAGGCCGCCCGGGTTGGTGATAAGTTTTATGGTTTAGCTCTGCCGGTGTCGAAGGTCACTTTGACCTGGTCCGATACACGAATTTCTCTTGGCTCTGCTATTCCGACCCAGGGTCCGGCGAATTCTCCTGGTGCGTCGGTTTCGTTCTCTCTTCGAACACTCAGGTGAGCATGTTTTGATCGTGGTCAGAGATCTCCGGGTCTGCAAAAGCCGCTCGATTGGTATGTCTTGGCCACAGGAGGTGCATTCTTTCTGAGGCACCAGGGACTCGAGATTGATCGGATTGATGTGCGGCCATACGGCCGCCAACTTGTTCGATTTAAGAAGCTCGTGCAGGCGAGGCTTTTTGGCCCGTTTCCGTGCATTGCACTTATCGCAGGCTAGGACAACATTGCTGATGCCCTTCGACCCACCTCGACTTGTCGGGTAAAAGTGATCGATCGTCGCCCTTAACCACCCACGTGACTTGTCGAACGAGATCGACCCTCCGCAGTAGAAACATCTATCCTGTTGTGCCACGAGTAGGAGTCGAACAAGGGTATGGCTGGGTTTCGATGGCATGGCTCCGAGGACCCTCAATCAACGTCTCCAACGGGATAGCCCAGGAGTTGATGTTTGTTGTGAAATTCACCTTTTTGTTCTCCGCTCTTCGGTGCGTGGAAGTCGGGTGAGGAAAGTTTGAAAATCTCTGCTCCACTTAGTCGTTTCTCCGCGTAAAACACTGGCATTCAAACTGTATCTGTCGGAGAGATTGCTTAAACTCGATCCTCGCGTTTGGCGAACCAAGGGCACAATGCCCCAACGCACACTCGAACGCCACAAAAGGGTCAAATCAATCTGGGCCCTCACATTGCCCTATCGGTAATCGTGAGAAATATCTTGTCTACGGATCCTAATATCGTCATCTTTCTGCTATCTTTCCTTACGTCAACTTAGCCTTCGGGTAGAGGCGTGTCGCCGTGAAGTAACTTAATGACCAAATCATCTTTGTAGCGGAGCCTCGATGGCGATCTCCCCCGCACGAATACGCGACCAGCAGCGCCTGGAGCAGCCCCCCAAGGACTACTGCCTGCGTCTCGCCCAGGAGATGAAGGCGTTTCCGCGAAAGCATCGGCTCGCCGAATTCCGTGCCGAGGTCGTCGTTGAACAGACTCAAGTCCTCAGCGATGCCCTCGAAACCGCATGGAGCAAGTCTTTCCCCCACAGCGACAAGCCAAAACGAGTCGATCAGTCGGACGTCCCCGAGATAGCGGATCTGCTCCACAGAGAACCGCAAGTGCAGGCCACCATGGCCACATTACTCGAGTACCCGCCCTCAAAGTGGCTTCTCGAACAGGAACTGATCGCACGCGGACAATGGCAGACTGATCATCCCTCCGAAGACGTCTACTTCCTCGCCGAAAGCCTTAATCTCAAAGGCATCTGCTTCTCCGGCGGTGGTATTCGCAGCGCTACCTTCAATCTCGGCGTGCTGCAGGGCCTCGCCTCGCTCGACAAACTCGGTTCCTTCGACTATCTCTCTACCGTCTCCGGCGGCGGCTACATCCATTCCTTCCTCGCCTCATGGATCTCGCGTGATCGCCTCGACAAAGTCCAGCGTCTGCTTCAGCCTCTACCCAGCAAACACGCAGAACGCACTCTCTGGCCCGAGCCTTTGCGCTGGCTGCGTCGCTACTCCAACTACCTCACTCCGCAAGTCGGCCTCTTCACCGCCGACACCTGGGTTACCTTCGCCATCTGGCTACGCAATGCGCTTCTCAACCAGATCGTGCTCATCGCCACGATTCTGTTTGTTCTCGCGCTGCCTCACTGGCGGCTCAGTCATACGGGCCGCACCGCAACCGAACTCCTGCTCCACGGTGGACACGCCGCGGTTTTCATCTTTGTCTGCTTCGCAATCTCCGCGGTCTCCATCTGGTTCCAGATCGGTCCAACCCCCTCGCAGACACAGAGGAAAACGCACAGAGGTCTCAGCCAGACGGCAGTATTGTGTCTCGTCCTTCTCCCCCTCATCATCGCCTCCTTTGTTCTCTCTCCCTATCTCTTCCGCTCAGCATTCTGGCAGGGCAAAGCGCACTCGCCGAATCCGTGCGTCATCAGAATCCTCGGTACCCCCACCGAAGGCAATCCGGCCGCCCCCAGCTCGATCCAGTACATAAGCCACCTCCATGAACTCGCACGTAAATGCGTCGGCCTGCCGTACATATACGGTTACAGTTGGCTCCTCCGCGAGAACGGTTACGAAGATCTGCAGGTATGGTTTTCCGCTTACTCTTTTCACTGGTGGTCCCCGATTGAGCACTTCAACGAAGAGCCATCGACCTCATGGGTCTTCGTTGCACTGCTTGCCGGCGTCGGGCTGCTCCTCCTCGCCGCCTCACGGGCTCTTCCTCGCGACTGGAGAGCCATCATCCTTCTCCTAGCCGTCTCCGGAACAATGAGTGTGGCCTATATTTTCGTCGGCTTCACGCGAATTTTCATCTTTGCCTCGTCCTTCTACCTCCCGCTCTCGCAGATCACACGCTTCGATCTCGCCGTCATTCCTCCTATCGCGCTGGCGGTGGTCCTGTTTTCGGTTGAGATTGGAATCTCCCTTCTTGGAAACCTCGTCGACGATTCTGTACGGGATTGGTTTGCACGTTTTCGGATATGGAGTTTACTTCTCGGCATTTTATGGTTTGCATGGATCTGCGCTTCTCTAGTTGGGGCACGTTTCGCACACGATATCAACACTACGCATTTTTTCGACATGCAGCTCGCTCTGGGTTGGATCGGAACCACCGCGGCCAGCGTGCTGGCGGGCAAAACATCTTTTTCGTTAACCAGCAAAAACTCCCTAATCGCAAGGCTGGTCCAAACGGTTGCGGTCGTCGGGCCCCTAATCTTCATTGCCGGACTCGTGCTCAACCTGTCCTACGACGTCGAAAAGATCCTGACCGACCTCCAAACCTCTCTTGGCGATCAACTGATCCCTCACCCTAAGTTCTTTAGTTTGCTCCTGATCCTCGCGGTCGTCGCAGCAATCTTTGTCTGGCGCATCGATCTCAACGAGTTTTCTTTACACAGCTTCTATCGAGATCGCATCGCCCGATATTACATAGTGGCCAGTGATCCGGACCGCCGAACTAGCATCATCGCAGGCACCCTTCCCGCCGATAAGCGCCTTCGGCTCGTCGATCTTCTGCCGGAATCGTTCCGCCACGCCGCAGCGGACCTCCTGCCCTACGATAGCGACGCAAAGCCGAAGCTCCCCACCTATCAGGGGCCTTTCCCGATCTTCTGTGCCACCGTTAACCTATCATTTGGCGAAGACCTAGCGTACCAGGAACGCAAATGTGCAGCCTTCGCATTTACTCCACTCTATTGCGGTTACGACGTCGATTGGACTGAGGCAAAAAACGGCAAAGTACAGTTCAACGGCTACGTTCCCACCCTCAACTACGCCTACTACGACGGAGGCCCGCGCATGGCCACTGCCGTCGCAGCTTCGGGGTGCGCCAACACTCCTAACTGGGGCTATCACTCCAGCCCCACCATGGCCTTCCTGCTGACCATCTTCAACATGCGTCTCGGTCTCTGGATCCGAAACCCGCGCCGCAAGCGCTTTCTTATGCCACGCCTCAACAGCAATCCACCGTCGCCCGCATTGGGCCTCTTCTATCCCCTTGCCGAACTCCTCGGCTTTGTCAACGATGAAGCCGCCTTCGTCTACCTCACCGACGGCGGTCACTTCGAGAACACGGGCCTCTACGAACTCGTCCGCCGCCACTGCATGACCATTGTTATTTGTGACGCGGAGGCCGACAGCGACTTTTCCTTCCAAGGTCTCGCAAACGCCATCCGTAAATGTCGCGGCGACTTCGGTGCCGAAATTACCATCGACGTCTCCAAGTTGCGACCAGCCGGTGACCCGCCGGTCAGTAAAGTGCATTCAGTTCAAGGCGAAATTCTTTATTCAAGCGGCGCATGTGGCAAAGTCCTATATGTTAAATCCACCATTTCAAAGAAATTACCTCTCGATCTAATCAATTATCGACAAGAACATCCTGAATTTCCGAGCGGCGTAACCAGTGGGCAAGAGTTTAGCGAGTCGCAGTTCGAAAGCTATCGCCGCCTCGGTGAAACGAGTATTCTCACCTATCCCGCCTCAGAGTGGCTTCAGTCCAACCTGTCTTAGCGAAGCTTGCCACAAGCACTACGCTCCATTCAGCATCTCTGGTCCATTGTTTCGCCAATCGCTGACCTTGGGGATTGCGGGAGGGATCTTCATCTGTGTGGAATAAAAATCAATCGGAATTCAAATGACAATTGCAATCGCGGGATTGCAATCACAACCGGGCGCGCATTCGGAAAGTCAAAGAAAGCCGGAAACCAGGTAGTGGTCAAGTTTGAATCGGAAGATAGATAGCTGGCATTGAGGCTATGAACCAGGCGGGGTAGGCGTAGGTATTGGCACTGATGTCCACGCCCTAGGCCCGGGCCTGCTCGATATGGCTACGATCTCCGGCATGCGCCCCCAGTTGTTTTTGCCAGCAGTTTTCAGACGCCAGATCTCTACCGGGATGTGGGCTTCACGGGCCGATCTGCGCGGCCTCGTCGATGGACTCGAGCACGGCGTCGCAGTTAGCCCACATCCTTCTCTGATATAAATGACCTCTTATTGTCGAACATTACGAGCTTCCTTCACCTCGAGGTCGCGAAGATACTGACGTGCAGAAGTCTAGGTGCTAGGCTGGCTGGCATGGCTTTGGCCAACCAGCATGGTGTTCTTCAAGGCACATCGAATGAGGCTGGAGGTCTCAGCAGCAATTTCCCGCGATTCGATCAAAATCCAAATACAGGAGACAGGATCGCATCGGAAGTGAACGTCATTTCTGCGAAGCAGACGATAAGGCATGGTCTGGAGTATCCCTCACGCCTTATCCTGCCCATGATCCCGACACGCTAAGGAGAGGTTCCAGTAACCACTTAATATCCGCAGACCCCGTACTCACGTTACTACCCGACCGGAACTTCGCGTCAGAGTTTTTCCTGATGAAGTTGATAACAGTCTCTCCGATCCGAAGGAACTGCTCATCCCATTTATCGGTAACCATCCGCTCGCTCCTCTGCCAGAGTCAATTCGGATTGCATTCCAATCGAACGGTTTTCGGTTATACCCTTATTTGAACCCAGTAGAACCACTACTAAGAAGCGCCTTGATAAATATGCCGCCAACGACGGAGCGGGCCTGGAAATGAATTTGTTTTCCGCTTACGGTGTCGTAGTAATCTGTCAGTGGGACACGCGAACTTGACTCATCCGTCCAACGGACGAGATCCCTGACGAGGTTAGAGAACTGCTGTGGATTCGTCGAAAGCGAAGCGGTCCAAACCTCCCAATCGAGTTTTGTGATCGTCTTGCGATTGTCAAGAGGAAGACCGTAAGGCTGCATCCGTGTGGGATAAAAATCCCATTCTTTCTTTACAACTGAAGTGGGAAACAGATGGAGGTCGAGTATCTGGTCCCATACCAGATTGTATTTTTGACTCCACGTTCCGGGCTGATCGAAGGCGAGCTTATAGTGGTCGCCTTCGAGGGCAAGCTGTTCCCACTTTGCAGGTAGTGATTTCGCGAGCCCCATGTAGTGCTCGGCCAGATTCTTATCCCCAAGGGACTGGGCGATTTCAGCAAATGCCCCGAGCGCTTCGATGGCTTTGATGGAGAGGTTTGCGTTGTGCGCGAGATGGCCGGAGAAATCGTCGGTGCTTAACTGATTTTCAGGGTCAAGACCCTTGTCCGCGAGATAGGAGGCCCATTGCTTCAGCTGAGGCATGTAGCGCCGCGCGAAGTCCCAATTGCCTTCCGCTCGTCCTAACGCATCGATCATGATGAGGAGATTGCCGCTCTCTTCTACGGGCATCTGGTTGTCTTCGAACACCTCGCCTCCGCCATAAACCTGCCCGTTTGCAAGGGGAAATGTGCCGAGATCGTGAGGAGCGAAGGGGAATTTCCACCTTTTGAGAGCGGCATAACGCATGAGGGGTTCAAGCTGCGCTTCGAGGAGCTTCGGATTGAAATACAAAAAGAACGGGGACGAGGGATAGGTTACATCGACGGTGTCGATGCAGCCATTGCTATCGTTTTCCTTCGAAAACAGCATTGGTTGTCCATCGACGTCTGCAACGAGCTTGTGCGCGGCGATTGTCTGACGAAACGCGAGCGACGTGAGATATTCATAATCCGGGCCGCCGAAGCGCCGCATATTCGCCATCTCTTGTTCGTCGAACTTCACTCCTCGCTCTTCAAGAGAGCCGTAGTCGGCTTCAGCTTTGGAGAGCATATCGGCTTCACTCATGCCATCGCGCTGCCAGTATGGCCTGAGCTTTCTGCCAAGGTATTCGATTGCGTAACCTTCCGTGTAAGCCAGCAGCGCATGTCGAGCAACAGGATTGGCATTTACTTTGCCGAGGTTATAAGCGACGGCGAGATGAATAGGCCGGTCCCTCCCTCCCGCAGGCCGGGGCATGGCGAGATCGTCAGAATCAGGGAGTGAACCATCCTTTGCAAACTTCGCCATGCTGTCGTAGGACAGGGCGCTGGAGGTCTCGTCTTGCTTGGGAATACCGAGATGGAAGTAGCCCCAGTCGATTCGGATGCGATCCCCCGACTGATGCAGTATGGCCTGATCGCGAGATCCTACGTTAAGCAGGGAAAGGTTATTCGTTTGTGTCCGACCCCACGTCACAGGCTGTGCGCTCTCGTTGACAGCGATATTGGCGTCAACATCGAGGAGCAACTCGACCTGATGCGGCTTGCCATCGGATGAGACTGCACTCCATGAGAGGTAGGTCACTGGTCTGGACATCACATCGAGGTCCTGGGGGAATAATGGCGAAAAGAAAGTGACGTCCAATCGAAGACCAGACGAGGAAAATTTGTATCGCGTATGCAGCGGTGTGAGTTCGAGCGAGATCTGCTGCATGGGCTCGGGAGATTCGGCGATGCCGAGATAGCCGCGAGGCATAGTGCCCATCCAACGATACAGATGGCCATCGATGCGAATAAGGCCGATGAGAGGCTGTGCCGCCTCGGACCAATGTTTAGGCTGTTGCTCGGTGAGATGATCTGCCATTGACCAAATGCTGAAGTAAGGATCATTCGTGACAAGAGGGACTGCCGGCGGCCTATGTTGTTGTGCAATTGCCGCCTGGAAGACGATGGCGATGCTCGAAACTACTCCAAGAATGCTCTTATACCGCACCATCCACCTCGCCTGCTTCTTCAGATTATTTGAGCCGTGCTGACAGGCTGACTACATAACCAGTTGCTCCACCCGTCCGTTTGCCACGCAAGCCACTTTGTTTTTGTACTCCGCCAGATGCTATGGGGGAATCGCTAAGGCTGCAATAGTGACAGGAGCCCATTTTGAAATAGTTCTGATGCACTAAAAAGCTCCGAAATTTGACCTAAGGTTGAAAGGGATGTGCCGCCGTTGTGCGATAGGGTTAGAATGTGCGTGCCTGAGGAGCGAGATGAACGAGCGACAACGAATTCGCACTTTTTTCGTCGATGATCATCAGGTTGTGCGAATGGGTCTCAAGACTATGCTGGAAAGCGAGCCTGATATTCAGGTTGTCGGCTGGGCTGCGAGTGCGCCTGAAGCTCTCGATGCGATTGCCAAAATCGACATCGATGTTCTGCTGACCGACCTGCATATGGGCGATATGGGCGGCGATGCTTTGATTCGAGAGGTGCGGAGGCTGTACTCCTCAGTGCACTGCGCTGTCCTTACGAACTATCACTCCGATGAAGATGTCTTCTGCGCGATCAAAGCCGGGGCGATGGCCTACATTCTGAAGAGTGCTCCGCTCGATCAGGTCATCAAAGCTATTCGCGAAGTTCACGCGGGAAAGACGGCCTATCCCCCGTATATCGCGGAACAACTCGCACTGTGCCTGAGCCGCATTCCTCCGAGCGCTCGCGAAGCGGAGATTCTGCAGTTGGTAGCACAGGGAATGAACAACCTTGAGATCGCCGACAAGCTCTGCATTAGCCGGAACACGGTGAGGAATCACGTGATCAACCTTCTTGAGAAGCTCGGAACCCGCGACAGAACCGAAGCGACTGCAGTAGCGATTCGCCGCGGGCTTGTGCGCGTGAATGAAGACTAGCTAACAAATCGTCTCGGAGGCCGCTGCCACAGGGACCGAACCCACTCGGCCAAGCGGGGCCTCATACCGTAGGATGCACGTACGATGATTGTGGTTCCCCCCCTCGGCACGCTCAGAATCTCCATCTGAGCTCCGATCCTGGAGCAACGGCGTTGCATCCCACGAATACCAAAGCCCTCGGATTGTTGCCCAACCTGAAAACCGATTCCGTTATCGCGTATCTCAAGTACGACTGCCGTCGGTTCATAACGAAGCTTTACACCCATCTGCGTCGCAAGCGCATGGCGCAGCATATTGGTAATGGCCTCTCTGCCGATATGAAAGAGTGCATCGCGGACCTGCGTCGATAATGGCTGCGGTGTACCTTCGCGGGCAAAAGTCAACGGTAGCGATGCACCATTGCCGCTGAAGAGCATCTCTCGTGTCGAGCCGGTCGAGAGCGACGAGGAAGTCCTGCCCCTGATCGGCGTCCGGGTGAAGCGCCGCAATGCATGCGCTCGCCTCGCGATGGCTGTGCGCCACCATCTCGCACGCGCCATGAAGCATGGTCACGGCCTCCGCATGTTTCGTATTGCCGCTGCGGATTCCGTTGTACAGGCCCTGAAGATGAAAGCCAATTCCAGCGAAGCTCTGAGCGAGAGTATCGTGCATCTCATGTGCCAGCCTCTCGCGCTCGCCCACGATTGCCGCCATCTTCCAGCGTTCAAGACGCAGATAGAGGTAAACTCCTCCGCAGACGAAAAGACCTGTAAGGAAGAGGAGGCGGATCAACTGCTTTCCGCTCCACCATGGTGGCCCAGCAAGCACCTGCACGTCGTCGATCGCTCGCAGCAGAACACTGAACGCAGTTCGAGTATCGCTTGAGGATATCGGAACCGCGCAGATGCCGCGAATCAGCAGAGAACTTCCCGGCGCCCAGTTGTCGTAGGCCTGCATCGAAAGCCCCCCGTGAATGACTGCGGTGAAGGTTTGTTCCGAGTCGTAGAGCCGCAGGGTAATCACATGCTCCGGGTTCTGAGTTTTCGATTCGAGAATTCCGCGCAGCTCCACGAGCGAACCGTCGAAGGCTCCACTTGCGGCCTGCGTTGACGTAATGGACACTGGAACCACCAGCGTGCGATCCCACAACAGACGAATGTTGTCCGCAGCAAGCACAGACGTGAATCCGTTCATCACTCTCTTACCGGAGATCTCCACCTCATCACCCAAATTCAAATCCGCAGGCTTGCTGTTCTCAACAGCAATACTGCCACTCGAATCCTGCACATAGAGTGGTGATGTCAGCGTAACGACGCCGCGGACTGTAACTGTTTCGTCTTTGAGCGGAGGCGTGCGAACAGAATCGATATTGACGACCCGTGACGTATGGAGGCCGGGCGTGTTGCCGCCGACCTCGACATTCTGAGTGTTCTGGTAGCTCCGCACCGGGGAGTATGTGTCTTTGAAGTACGTCTCGCGCATGCGGTAGTAGTCGGCTTCGCGTCCGGGAAATTCCGGCTGCCTGACGTGATCCACATGGCTACGGATATCCTGCCATGCTGTCTCGTCTGTCGCGGTGACGAATACGTTGCGCCACGATCCGCCGGTGGCCATTGAGCGAAGCCCGATCTTGCCTCGCCGGAAACATGGTTGATCGCTCATAGCAGCCCATGAAGTCTGCTTTGTCTCGATGTTGGTCGCTTCGGCTCCGATGTTGCATCCGTAGGCGACGATATGCAGGCGATACCACACGCCTATCTGCACTCCTCCGCGCATCGGCACAGGTTGCGCCTCCATCCATCCATGGTCGGCGCGACCGATCACAAGGGCGGAGTCGGCCGAACGCAAGCCTATGTAATAACCACGATAGGAGTCAACGCCGCGCTCTTCGTCGGTAATACGAACGATCACTCCGACATCACCTTCATGCCCGATCAGCTTCAAGTCGGTGTCGAGTTGATAGTTCGTCCAAGCCATCGAACCTGAGATTAGCTTCGCGCCGCGTTCATCGGAGCGGTTATAGACAGCGCCATTGTCTACCTCCCACGATCCTCCAAGAGGTATCCATTCGCTCGCGTTGTTGGACGGGAAAGAATCGTGATACGGCAGCGAAGCCTTATCATGAAGCGCAACGGCCAACGCAAGCGCAGCGCAGCTGACTACACACGCCACTACGGCAAGAGTGCGAGTTCGATTCTGGAACAGCGCAGTAGCCTTCACTACCGCACTCTCCAATCCATGTAGAGCATATGCTGGATGGATTCGTCATCGATATTCTCTCGCGTAATCAGGACCGGTTTCACGAAGGTATAGGCCGGCACTGGAAGGCCGCGTCGCTCCGCCATGATGGAATCAACGGCAATGCTCCCCATCGCTCGCATATTTTGGGCGACGATGGCGTCGATCACCCGCCGGCGTAGAAGAAAAAGAAGATCGAGGTTGAAATCGCAGCCAACGATAAGGATGCGATCCGAGGAGTGCGTGGTACTTACGGCTGCGACGGCTCCTCGGGTCGAGGTCGTGGTGAGCGACAGGATCGCCGACAGATCGGGGTGGGCCTGAATCGCTTTTTCTGCCGCCAACTCAGCTTGTCCGAAGCTGAACGAGCCTTTGAGCCTGTCGACGACTTGGATATCAGGGGCTTCGCGCGACAGCGTGGCCTCAAAAGCGCTCGAGCGATCGGGATTGCCCGAGGAAAGGGAATCGATGCCGATGATCATCACCTTGCCTCGACCGTGCAGAGTGCTCTCGATGCGGTGTGCCGCGAGCCTTCCAGTCTCTTCTTCGTCATTGAGCACGAAAGAGAGCCGCTTTTCAGGCTTCAAAGACAGCTGATTGCCGAGAATGACGACAGACATTCCGGTCAGAAGCGAACGCTGTACAACTGTGTTGAGCGCGAAGGGATTGCTTGGACTCAGAATGAGACCGAGATTGCCGTCGCTGATCGCACGCTCTGCCAGAACGACCTGCTGTTCGACATCTCCATCTTCGGTGGGGCCATTCCAGTAGATGCTGACTTTGTGGCGTGCAGCGGCCTCGTTAACCCCGACATGCTCAGTAACCCACATATATTCCGATGCCTGGCGCGGAATAACGCTGACGACCCGGTTCGAGGAGATCCGGTCGCATCCACTGCAGCAGAATAATCCGAGAATCAGGGCAACATATGCGCCTGGCCTAAGTGCAAGCATACGTCTTCGCGAGATTGGAGGTACTCCCCTAAGGAGGATCACACTTAGTCCCATTTCATCCGAGCTTGATGAATAACACAACACAAACGACTCAGGCAAAGAGTTCGAGCGTATGTGCCACGACGGCAACTCGACAAGAACCTCGACTTCGCAAACGCGAACCAACCCGCGCAATAGTGCTGGCGCACTAGCCGAAATTGAACAAGGCGCACCATTGACTGTCTCTTCTCACAAACCTAACATTCTCTCGCATTCAAAAATGACAAGCGAGTAGCTGCATAAAAACGCGACCGCGTTTTCTTTGCGATCATTCAGGCTTTATCAATGCACCTGTCGGAGGCCATGCTGTGCAACCCATTAAGAGACTGCTTGCAAAGTCTGTCATTCTTTGCGTAACGTTCTTTTTCCCCTCAGCTTACTCGTACGCACAATTGAATCAGGGCAGCTTGGCTGGTCACATCGTAGATGCCTCAGGAGCGGTGGTACCGCACGCGCAAATCTCTGCCCGTGAGGTCGATACTGGCGTCAACGCCATCGGAGAATCAACGGAAAGTGGAGAATTCCGATTTCCCGCTCTTCCTGTCGGGACCTACGACGTATCGGTTTCGATGTCTGGATTCAAATCAGCGCGATTTTCGAGAGTTCTGATTCAGTTAAACTCCCTTTCCACACTCGAGGTTACTTTGCAAGTGGGTGGTACGACTGACACCGTGACGGTGGATGCGTCTGCACCTTCGTTGCAGACCGAGTCGTCCGAGATCGGTGGCGTCATCACCACAAAACAGGTAACCGATCTGCCGCTGGCACTTGGGGGCGTCGGCGCGCTTCGCTCGCCCGAAGCATTCATCTTCCTGCAGCCGGGCACTGTCGGCCCTGGCACCCAAACTAGCGCCAGCGGCGGTAACGGTATCCGGCAGATTAAGATCGGTGGAGCACAGAACCAGGGCGCCGCGATTCTTCTCGACGGCCTCGATCAGATTCGCTCCGAGAACGCCTCTTTCTATGATGAAGAGGCGCCGTCGGTTGAAGCTATCGCCGAATTCAAGCTCATCGTATCGACTCCAGCTGCGGAGTTCGGTCGCACGACGGGAGGCGTAGAAAGCTTTGTAACCAAATCCGGTACGAATGCCTACCACGGTACCCTGTACGACATCTTCCGCAACGACGATCTGGACGCGAACACGTACTTCAACAACGGGCATCGGTCGGTCTGCCTGCAGAGCGCTACCACACCCACTGCCGTCAACTCCTGCAATGCGCTCTATACACGCCCGTCAGACAAACAAAATGACTATGGAATCAATCTTGGAGGTCCGGTCACGATTCCACATCTATATCAAGGGCAAAACCGTACCTTCTTCTTCTTTTCGTGGGAGCAGTTCATCCAAAGTGCAGGCAGCTCAACGACGTCCACAGTTCCCACTGTCCCTATGCGCAGTGGCGATTTCTCGGCGTTGCTGACGACAACCGTTCTTGGAACCAATCCCTGCGACGGTACGCCGATCTATAGTGGTCAGATATTCGACCCCTCCACGGAGAAAACAGTCAACGGCGTTGCCTGCCGGACCGCATTCAAGGGCAATATGATTCCCACGAACGGCATCACAACCGTGGGAAAGAATTATCTCAACTACTACCCTCTCCCGACCGCCTCGGGAATATTCAACAACTACACGATCAATGTTCCCTATCCGATCAACAACGCAGTCTACACCTTCCGCATCGATCACTCGATCTCTAGCAGCAACAAGCTGTTCGGCATGTGGAGTCACCGAATGAACAGCAGCCAGAAGGCATCTCGAACGCTACCTGATCCTGTCGATCCGAATCAGTGGCACCAGTACTTCACCACGGACTTTTTGCGATTGGGCCTGACAACGACTCTCAGTGGAAACATGGTCAATCAGTTACTGGTTGGCTACAACAGGACTGACGCGAGAAACTTCAACATCGCGACTTTGGGCAACACCAACTACTCGCAACAGCTCGGCATCGCCAATGTAAACTCCACCAATTTTCCAATTACGACCGTCGGCGAGTCCATTCCGACGCTCTCCAACGGAGATAACAACGAAAAGTTCGACAATGGCATCCGGCTGGCCGATTCGCTTTCAATCGAAAAGGGACGCCACAGTCTGAAATTCGGCGCGGACTATCGCTATCAGCAGTTCTCGCCTTATGACGGCACCAGCCTGACAGTCGGTTTTGCGCGAGCCCAGACCGCCGGCGACTCCGCCCCATCGATCACTACCAACAGTGGTAACGGCTTTGCCAGCCTGCTGCTCGGGAAGGTATCGAGCGCCTCACAGACTGTTTATGCAGGTCAGCCCCGATGGCTCTCTGCCTACTGGGCTGTCTACGCTCAGGATGACTTCAAGGTCCGATCGAACCTGACCCTGAACCTAGGCCTTCGTTACTCGGTCGACCTGCCACGTTCCGAGGCGCATAACCTTACATCGAACTTCGAGACAAATGCTGCTGACCCGGCCTCTGGATTGACGGGCGCTCTCGTCTTCGGCACAAACTGCAACTGCAACACGAAGTGGCTCAACGGCTGGCACAAGGGCTTCGAGCCTCGGATCGGGTTGGCCTACTCGCCATTCGGTGCCGACGGAAAGGCCGTCGTTCGTGCCGGTTACGCTATAGAGTACGCGCCGCTCTTTTACGCGGATGGTGGCGTCAATATGGGATCCGGCTACTACTCCAACCCCAGTTTTTCGAGCGTGAACAGCTACACGGCAGCGTTCGACGCGAATAACGGATTCCCCTCCTTCGCAGCTCCTCCCATCCTCAATCCCAGCTTCTTTGAGGGAACTACCGTCTCGAATAACTACATTGGTCCGAGAATGAATCGGCCGGGCATGACGCAGCAATACACTTTGCAGGTGCAATACCAACTCGCACCCGATCTCATCTGGACTGTCGGATACGATGGCGAGCGTGGAACGTTTCTCCGCTCCAACATTGAAAACATCAATGACATTCCGAAGAGCGCTTTTGCACTGGGCAATAACCTGAGCAGTACGCTTGCGGCAAACACCGCCGGTATCGCGCCACCGTTCCCAACCTTCTACTCACTCTACGGAAAAGGCGTGCAAACCGCGCAGGCGCTTAGGCCGTATCCGCAGTACAAGCAGATTCAAACCGGCTGCTGCCTGCAGAATGACGGTCAGTCTTCCTACAATGCTCTGCTGATGTCGTTGCAGCGCCGATTCCGCAACGGCTTGAACCTGCAGGCGTCTTACACCTGGTCGAAAAATATCACCGACGCCGACAGTTTTGTGCTGAACACGAGCGGCCTGAGTAGCATCCAGGATCCGACGAATCTAAAGGGCGAGAAGTCGCTCAGCACACAAAGCCTTCCACAAGTCTTTGTCACCAGCTTCATCTACCAGCTGCCGTTCGGAAAGAATCAGCGCTTCTTGAACAGTGGTCTCGCGACCTGGTTCGTTGGCGGGTGGCAGGCCGGCGCTATTCTTCGCTATCAGTCAGGCACGCCGATCTCTTTCGGTTGCGCTCCTTCGATTCCCGGCTGGGACAATTGCATTCGCTTTAACCAACCGCCCGGAAGCAGCCTGCAGAGTGCTGCCTCCAAAGCAGGGAAGGTGAACCCGTTCATCGTTGCCAGCTCCGGAGCGAATCCAAATCTGAACAGCCTTTTCAATCTAAATACCACGCGCGATCCTGTAAATGGCGCATTTGTCGATCCAAATGGAGCACGAAACGGGGGACCATATCAACTGGGAACTCTACCCCGCGTTGAAGGCGCGCTGCGGCTCAATCCTTATTACAACGAGGATATAAGCATCATCAAAGACACGCCGATCAGGGAAAACATAAGATTTCAGATCAAGTTCGAACTGCTCAATGCGTTTAACCGTCACGCCTGGGCTCTCCCCGACGTCACCCCGACTGACAACCTCTTCGGTGTTCCCACAAACACGCTGACGACACCCCGCAATGTACAGCTGACTGCCAGAATCAACTTTTGACGGATTGCCTGACAGCGGGTCGCCAAAGCGTCATCATAGAGATGCATTGCCGTTTCTATCGCTGCAAAGAGAGGAATTGGGGCCTGATTGGGATGAAAGCAATTGCAACTGGAATCCTGATGGTGAGCTTTGGGCCAACGCTACAGGCAACAGTTACCAAAGCAGACTTCGGCAAAACGCCCGAAGGCTACGTCGTCGAGGTGTACACGCTGACCAGCAGGCAGGTTGAAGCACGAGTCATCACCTACGGAGCGAAGCTCATCAGCGTTCGCGCGCCCGACCGGAATGGAAGAGTAGCCGACGTCGTCTTAGGTTACGACACGCTGCCAGAGTGGCTGGCCGACGGGAAGACACACTTCGGTGCAGTCGTGGGACGATATGGAAACCGCGTCGCCAAAGGCGTTTTCAGGCTCGATGGACATACCTATCAGATTCCAGTGAACAACAATGGCAATGCACTTCACGGCGGAACGGCCGGCTTCGACAAGAAGTTCTGGAACGCGAAGCTCGTACCCGACGGGGTCGAGCTGACGCTCGTTAGCCCAGATGGTGATATGGGATTTCCGGGAACTCTCACCGCGAAGGTGACCTATACGCTCGTCAAGAACAGCCTGACCATCCATTATGAGGAGACGAGCGATAAGCCTACCATTGTGAATCTTACGAATCACACCTACTTCAATCTGACCGGTGACGATCAGGAGGACGTGCTGGGACATGTCTTCACGCTTCATGCGCATGCCTTCACGCCGGTAGATAATACGTTGATTCCCACTGGCGAGATTCGAAAGGTGCAAGGTACGCCGATGGACTTCCGCACGCCACATGCAATCGGCGAGCGCATCAATAGTGACTACGAGCAGACTAAACTTGCGCACGGCTACGACCACAACTGGGTTCTCGACGGAAAGGCCGGGACTTTACGTCGAGTAGTGTTCGTCTCTGAGCCAAAGAGCGGCAGGACATTGACAGTGATGACGACAGAACCGGGAGTGCAGTTTTACTCGGGAAATTCTCTGGATGGAACCCTTACCGGGCGCCATGGAAAGCGGTACACGAAGCACATGGGATTTTGTCTGGAGACGCAACACTATCCGGATTCACCGAATCGTCCAAACTTTCCATCAACGGTTCTTCGTCCCGGACAGGTCCGATCATCGACAACGGTATTTCAGTTCGGGGCCGCCCCCTGAAAGATGCGCCGATGGCTCGCAAGAACAACGCAGTTCTTGACTGCAACGTGCTTTCGCAAACGGATCAAGCGACTCTGGGAGACCGCATTATGTTGACTCGCCGCAAACTTCTCGGCAACACGATGAAGATCTCGGCCGGCTGGGCATTGGGCCGCAATGCCATCAGCTTCGCTGATGCGCCTCCTTCGCTCACGCTCAAGCTAAGCCAGGCTCCTCCTGTCTCCGTTCCAGCGAACTTTACCGGCCTTGGCTACGAGATGTCTTCTGTCGCGCCTCTCGGTTTGTTGAGCGCAACCAATCATCGCTATGTGGAGCTGATCAAAGGACTTGGGCCAGAAGGAGTAATTCGAGTCGGCGGCATTGTTGCGAACTACACCAAGTACGAGCCCAACGGCACCATCGCGGCTGACCGACAGAACACCGTCATCACGCGTGCAAGCCTCGATCAGTTCGCCGCGTTCCTCAAAAAGATAGGCTGGACAACGATCTGGAGCGTCAACTTCGCACAGGGCTCCATTCAGGAGGCTGTATACGAGGCGCGTGCGGTTTCCTCGGTACTAGGGTCACAGCTGTTGGCTCTTGAAATCGGAAACGAGATTGAGAACTATTACCGCGGCCAGAAGCCATTTCGTAAAGCGCCCTACGACTACGAGACCTACCGCAAGGAATACAACGAGTGGCGCGCCGCAATTCTGAAGGCGGTACCCGGTGTCAGCTTCGCGGCTCCGGACACGGCCACTTCGGTCGAGTGGGTGGAAAGCATGGCTGCCGATGCAAAGGGGGATGTACAGCTACTGACGACGCACTACTACCGCAACGGCCAGGCCCGCGGTAGTGCCGAGCAGTTGCTCGCCCCCGATCCGCACTTGAAGGACGTCCTCATCCGACTGCGTACCGCCTCGGAACAGAGCAAAATTCCTTGGCGTATGTGTGAGACTAACTCCTTCTCAGGCGGTGGCCTCCCCGGCGTCAGCAATACCTTCATCGGCGCTCTGTGGACGCTGGATTTCATGCTTCTGCTGGCGCAGTATGGGTGCGCGGGCGTCAACATTGAAACCGGTGTCAATCAGCTCGGTTTCATCAGCTCTTACTCTCCCATTCAGGACGACACCAAGGGTGTCCACTCCGCCGGCGTTCCCTACTACGGAATGCTCGCGTTTGCGACGGCAATAGCCGGCTGCCATCAGGTTCTGCCGCTCGACTTCGATGCGCAGGGCATCAACCTAACCGCCTATGCGCTTGGAGATGGCGGAAGGCCTCGCAGCGTCGTCGTCATTAATAGAGATAGCGCGCGAGATGCGCATCTCTCCCTCGCAGCACTCGGGACAGGCGCCGTAACTGCTCTTCGAATGACTGCGCCATCGCCAGACAACAAGACAGATGTGACCTTCGGAGGCGCTGCAGTCGCCCCGGACGGACGATGGAAGGCAAAGACCCAGGAGCGCATTCGTGATGGAATTGTACCTCTTCCGAAGATGAGCGCCGTTGTTCTCCGTTTCCATTAATCGCTATTTACATGCATTGAATAAGGGGTTCCCGAATGAGATTGTCTCTTGCCGGTCTGTTGCTTGTCTTTTCCTCAGCCTACGTTTATGGCGCGCCGATTACCGCAGATCTATCCGGAGTCAAGTCCGGACCCATTGCAGTCGTATCTTCTACGGAATCGGTCAAGGTCTCATGGAGCGACGCAGCGAATCATCAATGGCAGACGGTATTTTCCCTCGACTCCGCTCAGCCTCTGATCACGTCGATCTCCGTCGACGGAAATACCATCGTCGACCGCGCACGCCCGTACTATCGCTGCACAACCGGCAAGCGCACTGGAGGCTGGGATGCATTCTTCGACTTCCCACCTGCAAATCCGGCAGGAACGCGCCAGTTCATGCAGGAGTTTCATCCCGCGCACGTCGTAGCAAAGACGGTGGGAAATCGAGTGGAGGTGAACTTCGACGGCATGAAGGTGGGGATCTTCAGCGGCTCGCTCAGGTATACGTTTTATCCCGGTACTCCGCTGATCCAACAGGCTGCCATCCTCAGTACTCAGGAGCCGGACACGGCCTATTACTACGATGCGGGCCTGGAGATGACAGCTGACCAGGACATTAGCGCTGGAAGGAATATGGCGTCGAAGATCTCCTACTTCGATCTCGACGGCAAGCTTCAGGAGATGACGCCTCCGTACGAGTCTGATCGCCGCTCGCTTGCGGCGCACTATCGTACAATCGCCGCGAAGATGGGGACCGGTAGCATCGCTGTCTTTCCTCCCCCGCATCGCTACTTCTTCGCGCGTGACTACACAACCAATCAGGGTTACCTGTGGTATAGCTCGTGGCGCGGTCGGGTCGGGCTTGGAGTTCATCAGTATCCAGACGACGACACGACGATCGATCCATGGATGAACGCGCCTCCCGCGACCGAGCAGGAGATGTCGTTATTTCTGATGCCCGGTGCGGGTGATTCGCGCACTACGTTGAAAGACGTCCTCAGTTTTACCCACAACGATCGCTACGCTCATCTTGATGGCTTCGTCACCTTCGAACCTCACTGGCATCTCGCCTACACTGTGCAGGCGATGGAGAAGGGTATTGGTTGGGTGCCACCGTTCAAGCCCGCCATGCAAAATGTCGGGATCGACTCCGCGATGATCATGGACTTCCACGGAGACGGACACCCTGCCGCTCTGACGGGGATTCGGCCCCATGAGCTCGATCAATATTACAAGGCCTGCCGCGCACAATCCGATAGCCACTTTCTTTTAATTCCCTCGGAAGAAGCGGACATCTATCTCGGCGGCCATTGGGGGCTGGTCTTTCCTCATCCTGTGTATTGGTATCAGGATCGCAAGTCCAACGAGTCGTTTGAAGCCGCCGATCCAAAGTACGGTAAGGTCTATCGGGTTCATGACGCCGATGAGATGTGGAAGATGATTAAGCTCGAAGATGGTGTCGTCTACGAGACACATCCGCGAACCAAGGGATCAACCGGATACCCGGACAAGATACTGGACACACACTATTTCAGAGACAGCAGTTACATAGGCACAGGTTGGAAAGCCATGCCGTCTGATTTGTCTTCTCCACGGTTGGGGGAGAGAGCCTTTAAGACGATCGATGAATTAAATAATCTCGGTCTGCACAAGCTCATGATTGGAGAAGTGGACGTATTCCAAACCAGTGTTGCTGATGAGCTATACGCCCACATGAATATTAACTATCTCCGTATGCCTGAGTTACCGTCCTTCGATCACTACGACCGCATTTTGAAATCGGTCGAAAAGGGAGACGGCTTCATAACCACCGGAGAGATTCTTCTGCCATCAGCAACAACCATCTCCCCTATGGGAGATCACACTGTTCAAGTCAAAACCAAAATATCTTCCACTTTTCCGCTCCGAATCGCCGAGGTTGTCTGGGGTGATGGCAAGAACATTCATCACCAAATTATCGATCTGCAATCGACCCCTGCATTTGACGATCATGAATATTCTTGGGTATTCGAGACGCCCGGTTGGATATGGGCGCGTTTCGCTGTATGGGACATTGCTGGTGACGGCGCCTTCACTAATCCAACTTGGCATGACCGCATGTAAGGATGAACCCATTGATTCGACTTCTTACTTGCTACGAACCAAATGACGCGATGCCTTCACTGTTAGAGCAGGTGCCGGTGGGGCTGTTGCACAAGTAAAATTGGTATCGCTTTACGGTTTGCCGGGACGGCTGGAGAAATCTTGTCGGAGGAGATCAATCGGCCTCCGTGCAAACCGGCCCCGAGTAGATGTGGGCAGGAGTCGGCTTGCGCCCACAGCTGTTCGGGTAAGTAGCCTAGCTGCCGACGTCATTGACGTTGCCCACCATTGCCCCCCGCATGATGCGAGATCGAGCGCCGTCTTATTTTGAATGCGTGGGTCCAACCGTGGGGCCATTGTGGGGCCAATAAGCGTTTTCCGGCGCTATTTACCGCTGTCTGGAGCTTCCAGAAGTTCTATAAGTTATTGATAAATATATAGTTCCCAGCTTTGGGGTGGGTGAGGTCGCTAGTTCGAATCTAGTCGTCCCGACCATTTTATTACTCCTTTTTGAGTAGCTTACAACTAAAGCCATTTTTCCATTTCGAACTCCACAAGCCCGACTCGTCACTGACTCGGAGTGACCGCGACGGTTAGAGCAGATTTCAGATGGAGAAAGGCTGCGGCGTTCGCCTCCCCTGCTTCTTCTCTAATTTATCGGCACATCGGGAGGGGCTGCGTTCTGGTCTGACCCCTTCGCTCTATAGCGGGTTCTATTGTGATTCATTGCGGGCGACCAGCTTGTTCGCAATCGCGAATTTCGCTAGTTCATGGCGTATTGAAATCCCAACCTTGTCTAATGCGTTCGAGAGATGTCCCTTCACCGTCTCCTCCGAGATAGAAAACTGCCTCGCGATTTCTCGGTCCGAAGAACCTCCGACAATCAATTGCACTACCTCCAACTCACGCGGTGTCAGCCCAAATGAAACACCTTCAGGCAAGCCTTCTGGCTCCGCATTAGCTGACGTAGCGGTTCCAAAAGACTTGGTACCTAATGTCCGCCATTCCAATAAATTCCCTTCATGGCTGAGGAGTGAAAGGTCGAACTGGTTCAGATCAAGATATGAGTGAAAGAATCTCTTCACACGATTCAGCAGTGGCAGCGAAGAGTCGTAATTTTGCAGACCCGCGACACCGACCGTGGTCGCATTTATTGCACTCCTTGGCGCAAGTGATCCAACACTCACTCTAAAGTTGTAGGGTGGCGTTCCAGCGGTAGTTTGCACAACGTGACAAATCTCGAACACAAGAAAGTATCACGCAAGTCCGTCATTAGCATTGCGGAGCGAAGAGTTAGAGCAGGTCGCGCCCATTCGCTTTGATGGAGGAGAGCGGATTGAGAGAGCAAGACTCACCAATCAAGAACCATTAATTTGATTTGTTGAAGCGTCGACTTCATGTGACAATAGGCCTCGGTTCCAAACCAAGGGGTCTTATGTCCGTCCGGCTGCTGTGCCGTCTTCTGTCTTTCTGCCTCATATTGATTTTTCTTCCAACAGCCTTCTCACAACAATTTTCGCAGCCGGCTTCGGGCACTCCTTCCCGTGTGTCAATTCCGGTAGTCTTCGAGCAGAATCAGGGTCAGGCGCCAGCCACCTATCGCTTCTTAGTTCGCAACGCAGGCGGGGAAGTACGCTTTACCGACAGCGGTCCTGATTTTCTGACTAGCGGCAAGGGCAACCGGACCATCATCCGTCTCCGTCCGGTTGGTGTAGCTGGAGAAATGCGGGCAGAAGGAAAGCTGCCGCTTCAGGCAAAAGCCAATTACCTCATCGGGCGCGACGCTTCAAAGTGGATTCGCAATGTCTCCATCTTTGGAGAGGTAGCCTACGGCGGAATCTATCCCGGGGTAGACTTGTTCTTCTACGCAAGCAAGGATCAGCTGGAACATGACTTCATCGTTTCACCTCACTCCGATCCATCAGGCATCCGCTTTACACTGACGGGCGCCGAACACCTTGACCTCAACGATTCCGGCGACCTTGTGGCCTCAGCCGGGGGAGAGAAGGTCATCCTCCAGAAGCCCATCGCATATCAGGAGGTTGATGGCAAGAAAATCAAAGTTAAAAGCGCCTTTCGCCTCGATACCTCTCATCCCGCATCAAACCCGGTCATTTCGTTCCAACTCGGCCATTATGATCCAACGCGGCAGTTGATAATCGACCCGGTATTCAGCTTTTCGACCTATCTCACCGGCACGGGAATGGACCAGGTGACTGCTGTTACTACAGATGCAACCGGCAATATCTACCTCACCGGGTACACTAGCTCGTCAGATTTTCCCACCCAGAATGCCGAACAACCACAATTGGGATGCAGTCCTTCTGCTCCTGCCGGATGCCAGAATGTTTTCATTACCAAGATGGACCCAACCGGGCACACACTGCTCTATTCGACGTATCTCGGCGGCTCGTCTCAGGATTCCGGGGCGGCAATCGCGGTGGATAACAGTGGAAATGTCATCGTTGCTGGCGTCAGTGAGTCGTCGAACTTCCCCCATGCCGGAGCGATCCCCTCACTCTTGTGCCAGATCAACAACGATTGCTATTTCATAGCATCTCTCAAACCAGATGGGTCCGCACTGAATTATTCGGGTCAAATCGGAGGCTCCGAGGGTGCCTACACGAACGGTACCAACGGACGCCTGGCAGTCGATGCGTCGGGTAGCGCTTATCTTGCAGGGATAACCGACAGCGCGAATTTTCAGCTAACCAGCGGCACCCTCGTGTCCAGTATTGCCGGTTATCCCTATATAAGCACCTTTGTTCTCAAGGTCGACCCGACCGGCAATTTGCTTTATTCCACGGCGATACCCGGGAATGCAGCGCCAAATCCATCGGTCGCGTTCAACAATTTCTTCCTGCCGACGGGAATCGTCGTCGATTCGTCGGGACAGGCAACCATCTCGGGAACCGGTGGCCCCGGGCTTCCGACGACAGCTGGGGTGGTTTCAGCCACCTTTCCGAATAATGTCATGAATGTGGAGGATCCGATTGCAGGCTACGTCCTGCAGTTGAATGCCACGGCGTCTGCTATTAACTATGGGACCTATGTGCCTGGCACGGATACGTTAGGCGCGATGGCTATTGATAAAAGCGGGAACCTTTATCTTACCGGTAGCACCAGCGAGACAACCCTTCCAGTAAGCACGAATGCGTATCAAAAGAGTCTGATCCCGGGACAGAACTGCACTTGCAATGATGGATTTGTCGTGAAGCTGAATCCACAGGGAACATCGATTCTAGCTGCCAGCTATCTCGGCGGCACTCCATCTCAGGGGAACGAAGGCACTTCGTTTACAAGCATTGCTCTTGATAGTCATTCCAACGTGTTCATCGGAGGGGAAACCGGTTCTACGAATTTTCCCCTTCAGAACCCGTTCACAACAGAGTGGGAGTACACGACGATAGCGTGGGAGATGGTTCTGGCCGAGATGAGCCTCGACCTTAGTTCCGTGAGCTTTGGCAGCTTTCTTAGCTCTACCGACGGCAGTTACCCAGGATCTACATTCGCTGCGCTTGCTATCGACCCCAGCGATAATCTCGTTGTCGCCGGGACGACTTACGCAAGTGATTTTCCAACTACAGCGGCAGGCTTCGAGCCGCAGCCGCCACCGCCAGCGAGTCCCCGTGTCGGGACCATTCACAGCTTTGTTTCGAAGATTAACATGGCAACGCCTGCGCCCTCGTTTTGCCCGAGTGCATGGAGTATTGCGTTTGGCCTGGTCCCCGCGCAAACCTCGTCCACCAAGACGTTGAATGTTACGAACTGCGGCAATGCACCGCTGAACTTCAGCACGACGGCGTCCTCAGTGCCCTCAATAACTGCGACGCAAAGCTGCGGATCTGTCGCGCCTGGAGCTGTGTGTGCCGTCACGCTGACGTTTACTCCCGCGGATAGCAGCGCCGTTAGCGGAACCGTCAGCTTAGCCGACAACGCAGCGATCTCACCGCAGATCATTCAGGTGAACGGTCAAGGCGTCGCTCCGAAGCTTTCAACCTCGGCCGCTGTCTCCTTCGGCCAGTCGCTCGTCGGATCGGCCACACCTATCATGGAAGCCCTGCTTGTTCAGAACGCCGGCAACGCAGCGCTCACCATCTCTGGCGTCTCGGTGACGGGAGACTTCACGATCAGCTCGAGTTCCTGCAGTTCTGCTACAGCAACTCCTCCCAATTCTGATTGCACGATCGTCCTGAACTTTACGCCTGGAGCAGTTGGCCCGAGGTCGGGCGTGCTTACGATCAGTTCGAACGACCCCGCAACTCCGCAGACCAATATCACGCTCTCTGGAACCGGGCTCACCGCTTATACTGTCCCGGTACTCACGTCTCTCTCTGAGCAAACTCAAATCATCAGCACGGCCGCCGTTAATATTACCCTTGCCGGTAGCAACTTCTTTCCTCAGTCGGTTGTGCTGATCAATGGTCAGCCTGTAACGACTGTCTTCAATAGCGGCACATCGTTGGCGGCTACCATTCCCGCGTCTTTCCTTTCGAGCATCGACGAATTGTCGCTTACGGTCTACAATCCGGCTCCCGGCGGTGGCGAGAGCTTTCCTCAACTCCTCACCGTTTATCAATCCCTGACCCTGACGCCATCGTTCCTTGTCTCTGTGCCTTCGACGGGAATGCTCTATGCCTCTATACCTAACTCCACCATCGTTAATCCGAACACAGTTATCCCCATCAACGCTGCCACCGGTGCTGTCGGAACGCCCATTCCGGTCGGTCATAATCCTGTGATGCTCGCTGCCTCCAGCGATGGCAATTACCTTTACGTCGCGCTTGCGGGCGACCAGGCAGTCCAGCGAATCAATCTGCAGACCCAGGTCATCGAGCGTACCTTTTCCTTTCCCGCCAACATCTGCACCACCTGTGGCCCCGCGGCCCCCGTCGACCTTCAGGTCGTTCCGGGCAACTCTCAACAGGTCGTGCTGTCGCAGGGCAATATGCTCACCCTCTATAACGACGGAGGCATGGTCAACTATGTCCCCGGCACCTATTCGCTGTATTACATGGCTCCCTTTGATAGCATCGCGTTCGCCGGAAGCCCGCAAGGCATTTACTCGCTGCCCTTCACCATCGTGCAAAACTCCTTTTTCGGCACGGTAACGCTGGATGGAAACGGCCTCCACTACTCGCCGGTCACAGGCGGAAACTACGGCGGGAACAATACCACCGGCGGTCAGGTGATCTCCGACGGAACTTTGCTCTACACCAACTCCGGCGAGGTATGGAACCCTGCAACGGGTACCCAGACAGGAACTTTTCCAGTAACGACCTACTACTCCGGCGGCCGCGACCTTACGCTCGACACAGCACTCGGTCAGATTTATGTCGTCGGGTTCCAGCCCTTTGGTGGTGCCTCCTCCTCCGATGTGCTTACGGCGTATGACCTGCACTCATTGGCGATCACGGGGACTTTGCCGTTTCCACAGATTAGCAATACTAGCCTGACCAACCTGGTTCGCTGGGGAGCGAACGGGTTCGCCTTCGTGGGGTCCGGTAATGTTTACATTGTCAAAAGCAGCATAGCTTCACCGCAGGCGGTCAATCCGCTCCCGACTCTGGTCTCACTCTCGCCGTCGTCTGCAATCGCAACCGGGCAGACATTCACTCTGACTCTCAACGGTACAAATTTCCTTCCGAACTCCATCGTAGCTTGGAACGGCACACCCCTGCCGGCCACCTATGGGAACAGCGCATTGCTGACTGTCTCGGTGCCGGCCTCGGCTATCACTGTGGGCGGCATGGCGGAGATCACCGTCTCGAATCCCGGCCCAGGAGGAGGAACTTCCGTCGCGCTCCCCTTCACAATTACGGACGCCACCACTCCCACGATTAGCTTCAGCATTCGTAATCACACCTTTGGAGACGCGCCTTTCCAGATCGCAGCGAACTCCAACTCCGCCGGCGCTATCTCTTATTCCGTTCTCTCCGGTCCCGCCACGCTTTCGGGGTCGACACTCACGCTCACCGGCGCGGGTACTGTGTCGGTGCAGGCGAGCCAGCTCGCAGCTGGATTCTTCACCGCCGTTACCCAAAGCGCGAGTTTCACCGTAGCCTCAGCAACTTCCACACTCACCATGACCTCCTCGTCGAACCCGGTCCTGCTGCAGAACCCACTTACCCTCACCGCGTCCACTGCCTCTATCGCGACCGGCACGGTCACGTTTATGGATGGGACTGCGTCACTTGGCTCTGCTGCCCTGACCAACGGCGTGGCTTCATATACCTCGTCCTCTCTTGCCGTAGGGTCCCATGTCGTCACTGCCTCCTACTCCGGCGACGCCAACTTCCTTCCCACCACCGCCACCCTTACCGAAGTTGTGCAGGACTTCACCGTCGCAGTCTCCTCAAGCAGTTCTCCCTCGCAAACGGCGCAGCGGGGCGGTGTAGTCACCTACAGTTTATTATTGAATCCCTCGGGTGTCGCATTGCCTACGGCCGTGACCCTCACCGTCAGCGGCCTGCCACCCGGTGCGACTGCTGCCTTCTCTCCTTCCACCCTCGCTGTCGGCTCTGGCGCTACCCCGGTCACTCTGACAGTGCAGATTCCGGCAAACCTTGCCGAAAACACCCATGAGCGCACTCTCGGCGGAGTCGCATCTCTCGCCTTCGGACTCCTAATCGTGCCATTCATCCGAGGCCGAAAACCTTGGTCGGTGCCGCTTGTTCTGATCCTTTGCTCAGGCTTTGTTGCTTCCCTGTCGGGTTGTGGCAGCTCGAATGGCAGCCCCACCAACCCATCGAAGCCCGCCGCTGAGACCTACACTCTCACCGTCACAGGCACTGCCGGAGCAGATGTCCACACCACCACACTGACACTGATCGTGCAATAGATGCCAGTCCACGCAACGTCACTCTGTTATCGCAGCGAAATTAGAACAACAGAGCGCGAAGCTCGGAAAGCACAACTTTAGTTATGCGCTTGCCAATCTCAGCCTTGTTCCGCACGACCTCTCTCGCCGCCACGGCACTCCTCTCTTTATCGTCCGCATTCGCTGCACCGCCCACGTCTGCTGGGTCATCAACTCACTCGCCAGCGTTTGATCGTGCGCTTCCACTCGCCTTCGAGGAAAATCGCGGTCAAGCACCAGAAGACGTCCGCTTGCTTACACATACTCCCCTAGGTGATATCCGCTTTACGGCGAACCAGGTTCTGTTGCCGTGTTCTTCGGTCGACGGTCCCGTTGCACTAAGCATCCTTCAAAGAGGAGCCGTACATCTCCGAGCCGAGCAGCCTACAGGTGGCGTCGCCAACTACTACACGGGCAAGGATCGAGCGAATTGGATTGAACGAGTCTCGCTCAACCGCCAAGTCCGCTATGCCCAGGTAGCACCGGGCGTAGACCTCGTCTTCCACGGTGAAACCGGCAGCCTTGAATACGATCTTGAAGTGGCGCCCGGAGGTAATCCTGCAGCCGTCGCGCTTCAGGTAAGCCACGGCGGTTCCTTTCAGCTCGAAGCCGATGGCTCCGCAACGGTCCGCGTGACAGGTGAAAGTTCCGGTTGCCAGAGTCTCCATCTGCTTGCACCGAGCGCCTTTCAAACCGCGAGTGGCCACACCACAAAGATAACTAGCCGCTTTTCACTGGATGAAGCGGGTCGCCTCACCTTCGACGTCCCCGATTACAACCGGCAACTAGCCCTCACCATCGATCCCGTCGTTAGCTTCACCAAAATTATCGGTGTAAACAACGCCACTACAGTCTCCGCGCTCCAGATAGATTCTGCTGGAGACGTCTTCATCACTGGCGAAACCAGCGCCACTAACTATCCTGTCGCCGGTTCAGGCGTCGGAAGCATCGGCAGCAGCGGCAGTCAGCAGGTTTACGTTACCAAACTCGACCCCACCGGTACTCAGATTCTCTACTCTACCTATCTTCCAGCTCCCGGCTTCAATTCTAGCTCTGCGATCGCGCTCGACCCTTCCGGTAACGCCTACATCGCAGGCATTGCCGGGAGCTCCGGCTTTCCCACTACATCGTCCAACCTTGGGACTTGCACTACGTTCTGCAATGCCGGCTTCGTCGCCAAGTTCGACACGACCGGGGCCATGATCTACTCCACTCTCATCGGGTCTGGGCAGCAGCTGCCCAAAGGCATTACGGTCGACAATGCAGGCAATGCGTACCTTGCCGGTCTCAGCGCCGATGGAGGTCTTCAGACCGTCAACGCGTTTCAGTCCGGCTACACGGGCGGGGTCTGCACAAGCTGCAGCGGCGCCTTTTTTGCCAAGCTGAATCCCACCGGAACGGCTTGGGTCTTCTCAAGTTACTTTTCCAGTCCAGGCCAAATCAACTCTGAGACTTTCGCTACCTCCATCGCGCTTGATTTAGCGGGAAACATCTACTTCGCCGGGGATGGAGACGGCGTTCCGCTTCGAGGTTCCTTTCAATACGCCACCGGTGGTTCCTTTGCAGCAGAGTTCGCTCCCGACGGGAAGACTCTCATCTTCAGCACTCTCCTCGGAGGCAATACCATTGTGCCGGACACCGTCTCTGCGCTCCAAGTTGGTCCCGACGGTACTATCTATCTTGCTGGCTCGCAGATCGCACAGGACTTCCCTTACACGGTTAGCGCTTATCGCCTCCCGGTCTACCCTATCGGTTACGCGCAGAGCAAACAGTATCTCTTTGCTTCAGCCATCAATCCCGCCCACAGCGGCTACTCTTGGTCTACCTACCTCGGACAGGGCTTTGTCTCGTCCACTGCGATCGACGCGGCGGGAAATTTCTATGTCGGAGGAACCTTCTCGCTCGGTTCCGTCCTCCTCAAGAATGCGCTTGCAGCGGACACCACCAACGGAGCCTACATCCTCGAGCTGGACCCTACCGGTGCCCTCGTTACTGCTACCGGCTTTGCCGGCCGAAACGTTAGTCAGGTCCCATCCGGAATGGCGGTTGATTCTGCCGGCAACATCTACGTCGCAGGAATACTCGGCGGAACAAGCGGCTTTAGTGGCATCTCTACCTCCGACCCTATTAACGTAGGGACCGGGACTGCATACTCCGATCAATCCAAGCTCGGTTCCAGCTATAGCACCTTCGTGGCGAAGATCTCGCCCGCGAATCAGCCCCAGATCAGCCTCAGTTATCTCGGGCCCGCACTTGACCTGAGGAACGCCGGATCGGCGGATCTTCACATCGGCAGTATCCAACCTGGCAGTACAATCACCTCCGTGGGCAGCACCTGCGGATCGACTCTGGCCGCAGGAACATCATGCTTTTTTAACCCCACTCAGCACCGCCACCAACGGCACTCTCACCATTAACAGTGATGCGCAGCCTGCATCCCAGACATTCACTCCATCGGGTCTCGCCAGTTCGGCAGGATCGATCGTGCTCGTCGATGGCCGCCAACTCAACTTCCCGCCTCAACAGAACGGTACAACCAGCACCGCCCTTCCGTTGACGATTTCCAACGTAGGCTCAGCCAATGCGACTCTCACCTCCATCCTCACGTTCGGTTACTTTACCCAGACCAATGACTGTCCCGGCAGTCTTCCCCCTCAAACCTCATGCACAGCGATGGTCACGGTTAGCCCGACCGCTAACACAACCCCATCCGGAGATATCGGCGTCGTGTACGGTAATGGCACCCGTACGGATGTCTACGCCAACTTCACCCCGAACTCCACCGACGGCCCACTCCTGCTTTCGAGCGACGGTTACGGTCTGGCCTACGGAAACGTCTTGCTCGGCGCCACCTCGCTGCTCCGTACCGTCACCGTCACCAACAGCGGCACTTCTCCGGTGACAGTCAACCCTCCGACTCTTTCCGGTACGGGCGCCTCAAACTTTACAGTTTCTGCCAACACTTGCTCCGGCATCCAGCTTCAGCCCGAGGCGAGCTGTGTCATCGGCCTGGTCTTTCAGCCCACGGCGGTCGGCCGTCTTGCCGTGCCGCTACTGATCACCGGCGGAAGCTCATCCCTGACCATCTACCTGGTGGGCACTGGCATCACGTCGCCGACTCTCTCCGTTACACCGGCTTCGGCGGACCTGGGCAACGTGGTTCTCGGAGCCTCGGCAACACAGGTCCTTCAGGTCCTGAACAACAGTGGTGCCGCGCTCACCCTCACCAGCGTCGTTGCGGGCATGGCCGATGGGAGCGCCCAGACTGATTTCAGCCAACAGAACAACTGTCCTTTGACTTTTGCTTCCCAGGCCACCTGTACCATCACCGTCACATTTGCACCATCCAACAACGGTCTTCGGAAGGGGGCAGTAAGTCTGATCGTCAACGGCGGTGTTCTCAATCAGACAGTTTCGATCACCGGTACCGGTCTTCCCGTTTTTGCTGCGACACCAACTACGCTCACCTTCGCTACACCGGTAGGCAGCTCCAGTCTCCAATCGGTCACCCTGTTGAATCAGTCGTCCTCCGCTCAAAGCTTCAGCCTGACACTTACTAGTCCGTTTGCAATCGATTCCACCACCTGCGTCTCGCCGCTTGCCGCGGGCGCGCAATGCGTTGTTTCTGTCAGCTTCGAGCCAACCTCGGCCGGTCTTCAGACCTCCGCTCTCACGACAACGCTGACCGGCATTCCTCCGGAAGCCGTAAACCTGACGGGCACCGGAACCACGCCCAACGCAACCCTCTCCTCTAACACATTGGTGTTTGGCAGAACGGTCCAAGGCCTCGCCTCAGCCGCACAAACGATCACTCTTACGAACTCCGGCAGCGCCCCACTGGGCTCGCTCGCTCTTACTCTGTCCGGAGCAAACGCGGCCGACTTCTCCTTTACCACCACCTGCGGTTCCAGTATCGCGGCAGATCAGGCTTGCTCCATTGCCGTCGTCTTCAAACCGTCTCTGCTCACATCCGAAAGCGCAACGCTCAACCTCGCTAGCAACGCTCCGGGCTCACCCGCGTCCATCGCACTTTCAGGAACCGGCGCCGCTCCCGATTTTTACGTCACCACTCCCTCCGCATCGACCGCAGTCACCGCTGGCACTCCGGCCACATTCAACCTCACGATCCAGACTGACCCCGGACTCACAGGGACTGTCACCTTCGGCTGCTCTGGGTTACCCGACTACGCTGCCTGCACATTCGCACCCGTCAGCGTTCCACTGACCGGCAACGCAACCTCGGTCCTCACGGTCAGCACCTCGCAGACGCAGACGCAGTCCGCTGCAGTCGCAACTCCAACGATCGCTCGCTTTGAAGCGGTCTCCGTGGCCGCACTCCTTTTCTTGCCCTTTGTGCGCCGCCGCCCCTGTCGTGCGCTGTTCGGATTCCTGCTTGTTTCCGTCCTCATGGGCCTAAGCGGATGTAGTTCCTCCTCCAGCCCGGGCGCTTCAAATACGGCTCCCGTTACCCATATCACGCCGAAAGGAACCTACACCTTTACTGTGACCCAGAGTTCCGCCACAATCTCCCACACTCTTCCGCTCACGCTCACTGTCCAGTGACGATCGAGTTACGAGAAATACGCAACTCGGGATATCTAAAAGGCGGGGATTAATTCCCAGGGCAACAAAAGTTCGAAAATCGTCTACTAGGGCCGACCATTTACTTTCAATCAGTTAGGTTGTAAGTCTGGACTTGGAGGGAACACAAAGGAACATCAGGCCGATGCAGAGTTATTTTCTGTACCTGCCTCAAGCCCAAACAAAGTTGCAATTGCTGCCTGCGCGTCTCGCTTCTCTTGAGTGACGGCCTTTGCGTAAACTCCCAGAGTCATCACTGGCGAGGAGTGCCTCAATAGTTCTTGAGTCGTCTTCACCGATGCTCCGGAGGATTGAAGCAGGGTTGCAAGGGTTCTTCGGAAGCTGTGCCAACCGATCCGTTTCGCAATGCCCGCCCGTTTTGCTGCTGGCAGGATGTGACGCTTCAATACCGCGTCACGCCAGTATGGTTTCTCTCCCAAAGCTAGGGGACTGGCGAACACCCAGTCCCGCGCACTGGCAAAGCTGGTTTGCTTTTCCAGATCTCAAGAGAGGATGCAAGTTTCTGAGACATGGGGATTGGACGGCGTGAAGCGAGAGTCTTCGGTGGGCCTTCGACCTGGTCGACAAGAGACCTAACAACCCTGATCTCGGCTTCGTTGAAGTCCACGTCTTTCCACTTAAGGCCGAACAATTCTCCACGCCGCAATCCTGTTACAGATGCAAGCACGATGAGGCTATGGAAAGGCTCCCGCAATTCGGAAAGTAGAGCGGAAATCCCTACAGGTGTTAGGACGATTGAGATATCTAAAGGGTCGAGATCAACGTATTTTTTTAGATGGGTCGCCGCACCACCTCAACAGGAGGCTGGAGGCCACCATCTATGGCGTTCACAATATTAATCGTCTGATTGTGCAGTTCACCGCAACCCAATCAACCTCGCCGGATTCTCCTTCGCCATGCGGTCAATTTCCGCCTGCGTAAATCCCTGTCCCCGCAATCCCGCATAAAACGCAGTCAACCCATCCGTATGCAATGGATTTCCCGGCTGCCCCATATCGCTCGAAAGAATGCAATGGTTCACCCCAATATAACGGATAGCCTTCGCATAATCCCCGAAGTCGTACTGCTTCCCGGTCCCAATCAACCCGTTGTAAACGAACTCGATGTAAGCTCCCATCTTCGCGGCCTCCAGCATCTGCGCTTCTGACATATGCGTCGGCTGCAGCATCGCGTGCGTCACCACCATGTGTTGAACGCCGTCCGCCTTGGCTTCGCGCACCAGCATTAGGTCTTCCTCCGCGCTTGAGTGTCCCGTCGCCATCACCAGGTTGCGCTTTGCGATCACTGCAATCACAGCCTTGGCCTCCGGCACCAACTGCCCATCCCGCGCAATCCGCACAGACGGCCGATCCTGCTTCGAATAGCGCACCTGATTCTCTGAGTCAAACGTCGCCATCCAGACAAAGCGCCCGTATCCTCCCGTAATCGCCGCCATATGTTCGACCGCGTTGGGATTCATCCCGCCCACCGACAGGTTCAGGTCGATCCCGCCGAACACCTCGATCCCCGGCACCTCTTTCCGAACAACGTAAGCTAACGAAGCCGTCGGCTCGTAGTGATTCTTCAGCACCAGTCCGCGCATCCCACGGCTCTTCGCAAGTCGCGCAAGGTCGATCGCATCAATCGATCGCGGCGTGCTATCCGGAGCCGCGTGGACGTGAATATCAATCGCGCCAGCCAGAGGATTCTGCTGCGCGAATCCTACAAAAGCGACACAAAACATCAGGCCAAGAAAAATCGTCTTCAGCATTTCGGAATACCCTCCTGCCAACGGGACATTGTATCCGGTGACATTTCGCAAGCATCACCGCGCCAAGTATTATGCAGTGACGGGGAACTTCGTATGGATTTGGGACTAGAGGGAAAGACCGCACTGGTGCTTGGCGGACTAGGCCACGCTATCGCGAAGTCCCTTGCCACTGAAGGCGCACACGTCGCCGTAGCAGGCATCGGATCGACTTCCGTCGACGACACAGTCGCGGAGCTCAAAGCGATCGGCGGGAAATGCATCGGCCTGATTTGGGATCTCGCTGACCCTTCGGTCCTCCTGCGTGACGGGCGCCGGACAACACCGAAGAAGGATGAATAGACCGATGCTCCTCGATCACACCGCAAAGGGTGTCTACGCCATCGCCGTTACTCCCTTTAAGCCCGATGGTGCCGTCGACTACGACTCCGTCGACAGGATGACCGACTTCTATCTTGGGTGCGGCGTTGCCGGTCTCACCATCCTCGGCATCATGGGCGAAGCTCCGAAGCTCGATCCTGCCGAAGCCCTCGCCATCTCTAACCAGGTCGTCCGCCGAGCTGGAGTTCCGATCATCGTCGGCGTTTCCGCGCCCGGCTTCGCAGCCATGCGCTCGCTCGCCCATAGCGTCATGGAAGGCGGTGCAGCCGGCGTCATGGTCGCCCCGCCGCCAAGCCTTCGCACCGACGACCAGATCGTCAACTACTACGCGCAGGCCGTCGCCGCTATCGGCTCTGACATCCCGTTCGTCATTCAGGATTACCCGCTGCTGCTCACCGTCGTCATGACGCCCAGAGTCATCCAGCGCATCGTTAACGACAATCCATCCTGCGTGATGCTCAAGCACGAAGACTGGCCCGGCCTGGAGAAAATCAGTGCCCTGCGCAGCTTTGAGAGCGAGGGAGCGCTCCGCCCCATCTCGATTCTCACTGGCAATGGCGGCCTCTTCCTCGACTTTGAGCTAGAGCGCGGAGCTGATGGCGCGATGACCGGCTATGCCTTTCCCGACATGCTCGTCGACGTTGTCAAGCTCTCGCAGTCCGGCCAGCGCGACACCGCCCACGACCTCTTCGATGCGCATCTCCCGCTCATCCGCTACGAGCAGCAGCAGGGAATCGGTCTCGCCGTCCGCAAGTACGTACTGCAGAAGCGCAGCGCCATCGCGTACGATTCGCAACGGGCTCCGCGCTCATCGCTGACAGCAAAAGGAAGGGCTGAGGTCGACTATCTCCTAAGCCGTCTCGCCCAGCACGACCCGCGAGCGAAGACACTGCCTCGCACATAGCAAAAATACTGCTAGGTCAAGCGATCGCTTTGCACGCTCGTTCTTACGACGCCGGATGGATCTCCTAATTCGTCTTCCGACCTCCCAATAGTCACAGACTTCTGCGAACACCACCTCCAGAACTGTAGCAACAGACGGTAAATATCCCATACTCCCGCGCGAACTGCCGATGGGCGGATGCGAAATCTCAGGCTCAGAATCGCCGAAAACCATCTCCTAAAGCGTCGAGTCAGCCTGTGAGAATAAAAGTTGTATTGGTCTAGCGCCCGAGTTGGACTATCCTCACCGCTGGATTCTCACAAATCTGAACTCAGGGCCATTAATGAATCGTTATCTTTCCTCTCTCTTGTTTGCCTCGTCTGCAATGATATGTTCCGCACAGTCGTTTCAGAATCCGCGCAATATTCCAGTGGTGGATGGCAATCCTGACGTCGTCTCTGTGGCAGATTTGAACAATGACGGCTTGCCAGACCTGATTGTAGGGTTGGGCAATGGAAAGCCATTTTTGATTGAAACCTTTTTGGCGAATCAAAACGGTAATTATAGCCAGGTAGGGAAAATTACCCTGCCGTCTGGAACTTCGCCGGTCTGCAAGCTCGCCGATCTGAACGGAGATAAAAAGATCGATCTCGTTTGTCCCGGGCAGCCGTCGCCAAATGGGAATGGTGTTGTCCTTGCTTACCTGGGAAATGGAGATGGTACGTTTCAAACGCCAATTTCAACCTCCGTAGGGTATTTTGGCGAAAACTCCACAATTACGGCAGCGGCGGACATGAACGGGGATGGCCACATCGATCTGGTAGCCACGGCGGGATCGGAATCGTTTAACTATATGCTCCTGGGGGACGGTACCGGACATTTCACCGTCTCGAAATTCTTCGGCGACAACTCCATCAGCAATTCAACCATCGCTGATGTGAACGGCGACGGAATCCCAGACCTCCTCACTGCCGGAGGATCTGTGTTTATAGGAAAGGGTGACGGTACCTTTAGCACAAGTTTTCAATACAATTTTGCGTCTTGTATCTACGCGGATTTCGAAAAGACGAACAAGCTATCTGCCGCCTGTATAGGTAACGCGAACACAATAAACTTCTACCACGAAAACCCGGACGGAAGCTTCAATATAACGAATCCTATCGCATCGGTTTCGTTCGGCAGCAACACTCAATTCACGACTTTGTTGCAGGCTCTCGACCTGAATGGAGACGGCACTCTCGATATTATGGTGGGCTCGAACGATGGTTTGAAGGCAGTACTCGGAAAGCCCGGGCTGGCCTTCAATTCACCAGTCCCGTATGCTGCGGGTTCTGTCGTCTCAACGAGTTATTTGACTGGCTCCTTCAGCGATATGAATGGGGATGGCCATCCTGACTTTGTGTCGACCGGGCCGCAAAGCGTCTACATAAGTTATGGCAGTTCTTCAGGGGTTTTGAATGCCCCCATCCTCAACACAGTTGGCAGCGACCTCTATACGTCAACGACGGCGGATTTCAACGGAGACGGCATACCGGATGTAGTAACGATCGGTCTGCCGGGAATCAACTTTCTCCAGGGCAAAGGCGATGGCACTTTTGCGGTGCCTGTTTCGGTCAACTTGGCCAGTGGTTACAACACAGTGGAAGGCTCCTATCCCAATGTGCTGTTGACAGGAGACTTTAACGGAGACGGCAAGAAGGACTTCCTGCTCCCGATTGGCGTCTTTTCAAATAACCTCATGTTTCTGGGCAATGGCGATGGGACGTTTGCACCAGCTATTGCCATATCCGCCCAGGCACTGCCGAGCTCTCACTTGACCAATGGATCAGTTGTGGCGGACTTAAACGGGGACCGGAAAGACGACATTGTGCAGGTGCAAGCGACCTCAATCAATGCCTACCTCTCCCAGGGAGACGGAACCTTTCGGCTGGTATCTTCCTCCTTTCCAAACAGCAATGGCAACAACACCGCAGTTGCCCTTACTGACCTGAACGGTGACGGCATTTTGGACGCGGTGGTTACCTTCGCTGACCACGCTATCGCTTTGACCGGCAAAGGGGATGGTTCGTTCGTCCTCACAAACACCACGATGACGATTCCGTCGATTCCTACCACGACGCTGAAAACCAATGTCGTTCCTCTTGCGACAGCCGGAGACTTTGACGGAGATGGCAAGCAAGATGTTGCATTGATGGGACAGTACGTCTCTAGCGGGGGGCTCACGGGAGTTCAGTATGGCAGTGCGGTATGGGTCTACTACGGTAATGGGGATGGGACGTTCTCCCAGCCCGTGCCTGCTGGCCAAATCCTTGATCTTAATAGCTCATATTTTTATCTTGCGGCGGGAGTACTAACAGAAAGTGGCCAATCCGATCTGATTTTGGCGGGTGATACGTTTTCCGCTCCGATCGCTTCGCCGCTGACTGTCATCACCTCATTACCTGGGCACAGTTTCAGGTCGCCGATGTATTTGTTGGGGGGAGAGCAGATCGATTCGATACATCTGGCTGATTTCAACCATGACGGAAAGCTGGATCTTCTGGTGTCGAATGGCGCCGACGCGGCTGGTATCTCCCAGAATACCAACTCATTCGCCGTATTGCTGAACCAGGGCAGCCTCGCTGAAGGGTCACTCACATCCAATCCTCAGACATCATTTGCAGGGAGTTCGTATACCGTCACCCTCACCTTGACTTCACCGAGTTCACAAACAAGCCCGCTAAGCGGCAACGTGAACTTTAAGCTAGATGGAGTCTCGATTGCGTCCGTGCTAATGGCGAATAACGTTGCGACCCAAACCATCTCAACCAATCTTGTCGCGGGCAATCACACTGTGTCAGCGTCCTGGGCGGGAGACGCGACCTACTGGCCGTTGACAGTTAGCGCTGTGCACTCCATTACGGACTTCACACTTACTTCGGATTCCGCTGTCACGATCCAGACAGAGCATCATTCGCCGATCGCGATTCACCTGGCGTCTCTCAACGGCTTTGCGGACAATCTGACTCTTTCCTGCGAAAACTTGCCTGCTTACGCGAGTTGCACATTCGCCAACGGAACGATGCCTATCTCTGCGAACCAGAGTATCGACAGCCAGGTGGTGATCGATACGGATTCGGTCCTCGGATACCAAAGTCATCTTGATGGCCGATCCAGGCAATCGTATGGGCCTGCGCTGGCAGTCTTTTTGCCAGGGTATATCTTGTTGTTCGTTCGGCGACGCATCAGGCCGGGCATAGTTGCTCTTATCGTGGGGTTCGCGCTTTTGACATCGACCGGATGCGGCGGCAAGGCCGCCAATGGCGGCAGCAGCGGCACTCCTCCTGTAATTCCGCCGCACACTTCACCCGGAACGTATACGGTCACTGTAGTAGCCACAGGCGCGAATTCCGAGGTTATGCACACCGCCGTCGTGACTCTAACTGTTACGCCATAGTTGTGCATTCAAATAACCAGAGTGCCGGGCGAAAGAATGGGAGAGCAGCAGCAGACACTGCTGTAGTGCTGATTAAAACTAGTGGGAAGGGACTCCAAATTATGTCAGTAATCGAAGGGAAGGGTGTCGGACAGATGCTGGCATTAGTTTCCAATGCGGTACCGCCTTTGTGTTTCGCGCTATGATAACGGACGAACTAGTGAGCTGCCGCGTAAGGTTTCGTGATCTAGCCACGCGGGCGCGGGGCGAAACCTCCTAGGCCTTTTATAGATGTGGTCGGCATGTTCGCGCTGCATTTCAGGTCATTCACTTGATAGTCATAGCTCTGTCCTTCGGTGGTTCCTATCGAGGGACCGCGAGCGCAGTCTATTTGTCTTGAGATCTATCGAACACCTCCTAGAAAGTGTCATTGACTTCCCCGTGGAACTAGGTGATGTTGGATGCGAATGATCTTCCGTCATAGGCACACTTCCAACCGGCTCGTCACCGTTGTGGCTCTTACAACGCTTCCGAATTTGAGCAACATCTTTTGCTGCGCAACGGCCTCAGCTCAGAGCCCCTCTCAGCGAAACTCTTCTCCGGCTATAGCAATCAATTTCGAGCCAAATCGTGGTCAAGGTCCAACCGAGGCACTCTACGTCGCTCACAGCGCACAGGGGGAACTCTACCTGACTGAGGATGGGTTCAAGATGACGTTTCAACGTGAAGGAAAGCTGCATACGCTCAGCGCAACAGGACTTGATTCTGCTACGTAGGCTTGAGGGGGAGCGTGAGAACGATCTTTGTAAGTTCTATTTTTCACTGCAGAACGTACTATCTGATCAGCACCGTCGTGAAGCGGTTCATTTTTAACCCGGAGATCGAAAACGACGGAGTCTTGCTGCTAACATGCCCTGTGGCTCCAAACTGCGAGGCAATTGGCCATGATCACTCCGCGATTCAATTCTTGGGCAAAACCAGCGATTCGCGTAGCTGCGGCTGGACTGGGAGTCGTAGTCGCCGGACCGCTTGGCGGTGCCGTAGGAGGGTGGCGGAGACGCGCTGGGCGGGTCTGCAGCAACGCTGGTCAAAAAATATGCAGAGAAGTTTGGAGACAAGGCTGCTGAAAAGCTTCTCGATATCGGCGCCGATTCCCTTGTAGAAAGACTCAAAGAATCATCCCCGGATATGGAGAGTGTCTACCGCGAAGCTCTCCGCGTAAGCCTCGCGGAGGTTCATGCGCAAGTCGGAGGCGGTTTTGACGACTGGTTCGCAAACTGGGATTTCTGCCTTGTGACGTCTGTCCGATTAGATCTTTCTGCGATTCATCCGGATCAACTTGTGCCGGAAAAACTCGATGATCTTTTTCGTCTCGCAATGGAGCGTCTCGACGCCCAGGGTGCGGCACTCCGCCGGAACAGTCTATCGCTAAGGCTAGAGTGCCGCGCCATGCCCGATGCGCTCCTTTCCGAACTCAACCGCCGACTGCCAGAGCGTCTCGATGAAGAGTTCCGGGTCCTCATCGTCAAGGTCGAATATGATGAGGGCTGGAAGCAGGCGCAGTTGATTTTTCAACGCTACGCCAACGCCGCACTGGTACGCCTCGACGAAACAACGCAGAGAATCGATCGCAAGACGGACGCCCTTCCTCGGATCGCTGAAGATATGGCTGCGGCTCGTGAGGATACAGCTGCACTACGAAAGATGGTCGAGGGCTCTCTGAACGCTGCCGTGCAGGAAGGACGAGTCACGGAGCAGCAACTGGAGGCCATGGATGCCGAAATTGCTCGGCTCGCGGAAGAGTTGTGCAAGCTTCAAGAGCAACTTGTCGCCCGCGCCTCCGAACCGGCTGAAGTCAAATTGTCGAATCTGCTTGCTTTCGGCGACCTCGCCGGTGCGGTTCGCCTTAAGGCTGAACAGGTGGAAACACGGAGAGGCGAAGCGGAGAAGTTACCGCGTGATCTCTTCGAGCTGGGAACGATCCACGAACTCCGATTGATTGGCCTAAGGCGCTCGTCGCCTTTCGCGAAGCCTGGCGGCTTCATCGCGACCCGGAATACGGCTTCAGGTATGCCTACAACGCGCAGCGTCAGAACCATTTTCTGGAGGCAATAGGCGTGTATGAGGTTCTGCTCAAGACGTACACGAACCTCCCCGATGTCGCTGGGACACTGAACAACCTGGGAAATCTTTACCGCGATAGGCAGCGGATGAAGGAAGCGGAGACTGCTTACCAGGAGGGGCTTTCCACATACCGCGAACTCGCGCAGGCCAATCCCGAGGTCTACCTTCCCCACGTCGCTATGACGCTGAACAACGTGGCAAATCTTTACCGCGATACGCAGCGGATGAGGGAAGCGGAAGCAGCTTGCCGTGAAGCGGAGGCCATCCTGGAACCTTTGTGGTTCGTCAACCCAGAATTGCATGGCGATCAGATAGCCAGAAATCTGTTGATGCGTGCGCTGCTGTGCGAGTCGGTGGGGATTCAGCCACCTACGCCTGTGCTCTCGCCCGCCGCGCCGTGGCCCTAGCCCGCAACCGAAACCTCAAACAACCATACGGCAACGATCGATCAGCTTTGCGTGGACCAAGACCTATCCAGCAGAAATCCCGGCGACGTGGAAAGTTCGAAAATCGCCCACTAGAGGCTGTTAATAACTTTAATTCCCATCTGTAGGAAGGCGGTGATTGTGTTGTTGTCATCGCGCAGCATAGTTTGGATGGGGAATAAGGGTCAGGTTGGTTATCCGAGTGATGTGAGCGATGAGGAGTGGGCGTTTGTGGCGCCCTATCTGGCGTTGTGTCGAGAGGACGCTCGGCAGCGGTCGCACAGTTTGCGAGCGGTGTTCAACGCTCTGCGCTGGCTGGTGAAGACCGGGGCGCACTGGCGGATGATGCCGAACGATCTTCCGCCGTGGCCGGTGGTGTACCAGCAGACGCGGCGCTGGATCGGTGCCGGATGCTTCGAGATCCTGGTGGAGGATCTGCGCTCTCTGTTGCGCGAGTTTGCCGAGCGCAAGCCGCAGCCCACGGCGATGGTGGTGGACAGCCGGACGCTGCAGTCCACGCCGGAGTCGGGTGCGCGGGCGGGATACGATGGCGCCAAGCGGCGCAAAGGAGCCAAGGTGCACGCTGCGGTGGACACCCTGGGCAACCTGCTCGCCTTGCATGTTACCGCCGCCAACGAGCAAGACCGCGCCCAGGTGGAGAAACTCGCCGAAGCGGTGCAGCAGGTAACCGGAGACCATGTGGAACTTGCCTACGTCGACCAGGGTTACACCGGAGAAGCCGCTGACAGCGCGGCCGCCCGGCACGGCATTCAACTGGAGGTGGTCAAGCACACGGAGGCCAAACGCGGCTTCGTCCTGCTGCCCCGAAGATGGGTCGTCGAACGAAGCTTCGCCTGGGCCGCACGCTTCCGCCGCCTGGCCAGAGACTACGAACGCCTCTCCCAAACCCTCGCCGCCTTCCACTACTTCGCCTTCGCGTGCCTCATGCTCAGCAGAATCTTCAAAATGCTCAACTGAAGTCATTAACAGCCTCTAGGGCCGACCATTCTTCTATTTTCGAGCAATTCTCGTTGACTCGTTTCTAGGAAAACCTATCGGTGAGTGCTTGGGCGATTAGGCAACAACCGAGTTAATGCGTATGAAAATGGTAGAGTCGTGCGCTCAGCTTTGACTGATAACACCGGCTAGAAATGTAGGATCGAGCGAGAATCAAATCGCCCCATATGCGTCTTAAGGACCGAAGCCTGCTATTGGGCAGTTTTCCTGATCAGGGAATAAACGGAAATACTAAAAATAGCACGCCCAGGGATCTGACAAATGAAACTCGAAAAAACATCCGAGAAATCATCGCCCTCTGCGTGCTATGCCGTCTTTGGCGGACTAATTCATCGTGAGCGAGAGCAAAGCCATCTGCTGAAGGTTCCCCGCCGTGGCGGTTATGCTCACTGTTGAGGTCACGGGCTTCGGTGTCAAGCCGCTTCCGCTACCGCTAGTACCAGCACCGCAACCGGAAAGAAGCGCTAGTCCGGTGAAGACTACTCCCAGCAGTAATGTAAGTTTCAGTTCGCGCCGCCTCCTCCGGCCGAAGAGGCACAGGGCTGCGGCCAGTGCGGTCACTGGGAGTAGTCGAGGTGAGTTGGGCCGTATAGCTGCGGTTTGTGTGCTGGCAATGATGGTGAGTTGGGTGGTCGCTGCGGATCCCGAGGGCGTGATTATCGTCGGACTAAAGGAGCAGGTAACGCCGATTGGCAGCCCGGAGCAGGTAAAACTCACTGGGGTGTCGAAGCCGTTTTGTGGAATTACCATAAGAGCTACTTTGCCTGTCCGCCGGAATTGACAGTGAGCGAAGTGGGCGATGCATCAAGCGTGAAGGTGGGTGGAGGATTGATGGTGTACGCAGCTGACACGACAGCGCTGTTTGCGTAGCCGTTAGCCACCGCGATGGCCTTAATGGTCTCCGATGACGAGATGGTGATGGTACCAGTGTAGAGTGTGGAACTTGTGGTCGGTGTCGTTCCGTTTGTGGTGTAGTAGATGGTTGCGCCAGCCGTCGCATCGCTAATCGTTACCGTCTGCGCCGCCGTAAATGTCCGTGAGAGGGTACTAAAGGTTGGAGCAGCTGTTTGAGGGAGGTTGATTGTATAAGCCGCTGTAGCAGCAAGGCTGGCTTCGGTGCCAACATTTAGCAAAGCGATTCCGTCCCATACGGTATAGTCCGAAATACTTATCCCAGCCAAAGCGGTTATGGCTTCCGGCGACGAAACGGTGATTGGTGCGGAGTACACTGGCGAACTTAAGATTGGCGTGGTTCCATCGGTGGTGTAATAGATCTTGGCGCCTACTGTAGCATCGGAAATTGTCACGCTCCGGACGGTGGAGTACACGCCGGGTGCAAGAGAAAAGGTTGGCGTTGCCGGAGCGGGAGGAAGAGCAACGGTGTAATTCGCGACTGCTAAGCCACTGTTGCGATAGCCAGGAGCTGTGGCGATGGCCCGAACGAATTCCGGCGGCGATACCGTGATCGGTCCGCCGTACAAATTCGAAGCGCTCGTCGGTATGCTTCCATCGGTGGTGTAGTAGATGCTGGCGTTTGGCATCCCATTGGAGATGATTAGCGGCCCTCCTGATTGATACACTCCGGATTTCAAGCTGAAGATCGGGGTGGTCGCCGAGGGGAGTGTGCTCATGGAGGGTTGATATTCCCAAAGATCGTTTACACTCCCGATATTGTCCGAAAGATTAGTGACCCCTCCAGAAAAGAGCCAGAGATTTCCGTTTTTATCGGTCCAACTCACGGCGCCTGTGCGAGCCGCGGGAATGTTTGCCGTTCCAGGCACTAACTGATTTCCAGGCACCCCCTGTGAACCGTCACAGACTATGAAAGGGATGGGAGAAAAGATGACGACGCTGCAATTGCTCGCTGCGTAATCTCCTCCCATCCACGTCCACTCGTTGGTTGAGGGGTTGAAGACCCAAAGAGTATTGACGCTGCCTCTATAAAAGCCTCCGTTTTGTCCGGTTACGTCCGAACTGACGTCACCGAAAAGCCAGAAGTTGCCATTGCAATCGGTCCAGGTAGCCGCCGGATTGCCGCCTCCGGGAGTGTTCCTTGAATCAGGCAGTCCCAATGTGCCATACACTGCGGGTTGCGTAGTGCAGACGTTGAAACCAATGATTGGATCAAAAGAACAGGGAGGCGCGCCTGCCCCACTCATCCACGCCCATAGATTCGTGGAAGGATTGAATTTCCAAAGATTGCCACCCCCGAAGAGTCACAAATTTCCGCTGTTGTCGGTCCAACCAGCGGCTCCTGCTAAACTGCCCGGAGTGTTTCCTTCGGCAGATACGCCCAAAGTTCCGTACACTGCGGCCTGGGAGCCTGCGTTGGTATAAATCAGGTCGCTTCCACCCATCCAAGCCCACAGCTTTGTGAAGGGATTGAACTCCCAAAGGTCGTTCAGGGTGACGTTGTCACCGTTAACGTCCTTGCCAGTGCCTCCAAAGAGCCAGAAGTTGCCCTTATTGTCGGTCCAGCTCGCTGCACCTGAGCGGCCGCCAGGTATGTTTCCCGGGGCAGGTATACCTAGTGCGCCATACACCCCGGGCTGCCCGTAAGTGCTATAGGAGAGTACCTCATTGCTGCTCCCGCCCATCCACGTCCATTCCATGGTCGAAGGATCGAATTCCCACAGGTCGTTGAGTTCGCCATTATGGCCCGTTAGCATCCGCTCCGCTGCCGCCAAAGAGCCATCGATGGCCGCCACTGTCAGTCCATCCTGCACTCCCCGAACGACCACCGGAAATGTTGGCGGCCGCGGGAGTGCCTAACGTACCGTACACACCGGGCTGGTTCGCGCAGTTTGTCACACCGAGCAACGAAGTGCATGACACAGTGCTGCTACCACCCATCCAGGCCCATAGGTGCGTTGAAGGGCTGAACTCCCAGAGATCGTTGAGATTTGCCTGGTTGCCGTTGGCGTCTACTCCGTTGCCCCCAAAAAGCCAGAGATTGCCGCTCTGATCAGTCCAGCCGGTAGAAGCACTTCGTGCGCCGGGTTTATTTCCTGTGGCCGGAGTCCGCAAAGTCCCATAGACTCCGGGAATATTTTCTACGCTGAAGCCGCCCATCCAGACCCATTCTCCTAAACTTGAATTCGATCCGATGGTGTAAACGGCAGATGCAATCGCGCTGTTCGTGAAACCGTTGGCAACGGCGATGGCCAGGATGGTTTCGGACGAGGAGATGCTGATTGGACCACTGTAGATAGCCGAACTGGTCGTCGGCATCGTTTGATCGGTGGTGTAATAGATAGTCGCCCCGGGGGTCGTGTCACTGATCACGACCGTCTGTGGCGTGGCGTATGTTCCGGTTGCCGTGCTGAAAGTCGGCGTAGTTGCGGGGGATACCTGAACAGCGTACGTTGCCGTCGTCACGGCACTGTTGGCGTATCCGCTCGCCCCGGCGATGGCTTCGATCGTCTCGGACGAAGAGACTGGGATTGGTGCCGTGTATTCGGAGGCGGGCGTGTTTCCATTGATCAGGTAATAGATTGTTGCCCCGGGTGTCGTGTCGTTAATCGTCACCGTCTGCACGGTTGTGTAGGTCGCCCCCGAGTCTGGAGAAAACGTCGGGGTAGCAGTTAGAGGCAGACTACCGCTCGTGTTCGGCTGGAACTCCCAGAGGTCCTGAAAGGAGTTGCAAGTGCCGACTACATTAATGCCAATGCCACCAAAGAGCCAAAGATTGCCACCGGCGTCGGTCCAACTCACTGCATGCTCGCGGCTGCTGGGATTGTTTCCTAAGGCTGGCGTCTGCAGTGTGCCGTACACTCCGGGTTGGCCACAATACATGTACGTGCAGGATACCGTGCTGCTCCCACTCATCCAGGCCCATTCGTTGGTGGAAGGACTGTACACCCATAGGTCGTCGAGATAGCCCCATCTGCCGGTTGCGTCGAAGCCAAGGCCGCCAAAGAGCCAAAGATAGCCCTTGCTATCGATCCAGCTGGCCGCGCCCTGACGGGCTCCCGGGATGTTTCCCGCACTGGACATCCCGCCATACAGGCCGCATGAGCCTGCAACGGAACTGGAACAATTGGCAGGGTAGGTACTAATTCCACTCATCCATGTCCATTGATTGGTAGAAGGGTTGAACTCCCACAGATCATTGAGAGAGCCGTCATTTACAGTCGAATTGAATCCCGATCCTCCCCAGAGCCAGAAATGGCCTTTGCTGTCGCTCCAACCGGATGCCGAATAGCGGGCTCCAGGAATATTGCCAGCCGCAGAGGTCCCTAGCGTGCCGTAAACTCCTGACTGCCCGCAGTCGGCAGTGCCACATTCGGGAATGGTGTTGCTTCCACCAATCCACGCCCATTGATTGGTGGACGGATTGAACTCCCAAAGATCGTTGAGCGCTCCCAGCACGCCGTTTGAGTCGACGCCATCGCCACCAAAAAGCCAGAGATTGCCCTTGCTATCGGTCCAACTAACCGCGTCCATTCGGGATCCGGGAACGTTTCCGGCGGCTGCCGTCCCGAGGGTGCCGTAGATCCCATGCTGGTAACAATTTAAGCAGGAGTCCGCCTTACTCCCGCTCATCCATGCCCACTGATTGGTGGAGGGGTTGAACTCCCAGAGATCATTGAAGTAGCTATTGCCGGAACCGTAGTTGTAGCCTCCAAAGAGCCACAGGTTCCCTTTCGCGTCCGTCCAACTGACGGCATCGGCGCGGCCCTCCGGGATGTTTCCTACGGCTGGGGTGCCCAGCGTTCCAGATACACCTGCACCAATATAGATACCGGAACCCATCGATCCATTTAGCGTGCTGTTTCTGCCCATCCACGCCCATTGATTGGTGGCGGGACTGTACTCCCAGAGATCATTAAGAAAACCATAATTGCCAACCGCATCTGAACCGTTGCCGCCAAAGAGCCAAAGATTGCCTTGCTGTCGGTCCAGCTGAGTGCAGACGAGCGGTTTCCTGGCATGTTCTTTGAAGCGGGAGCACCCAATGTGCCGTACATGCTGGGTTGTGGAGTCTTTGTTCCGTTCATCCAGGCCCATTCGTTTGTCTGCCCATGAGCCACACAGCATAGGAAGCCAGGTGTAAGCACAGCAAGAGAAAGTGCAGCGAAAGACCTGTTCCAACGTGTCTCCCTAAACAAGCTCATAGTTGGGCTTAGCAAGCACACAATCTGGAGCGATAGCTGACGACGATTCAAAGTCTCTTCCCTTCGGTTTCCCGCCGTTTGATTTGGCAGTGTGAGGTTCCCATCCGATAACTACGCCGGACTGATTTCCAAAAACTTGGGGTGGCAGACGCATCCACTCATATCAAAAGACTTACCTCGTAATGTAAATCCCCCATTCTCGCCATTTTTCCTATTGTCCATTGGGACAACTTATGTTTTGGAAAGCGGGCCGGAGTAGGTTCCAGTTTAAGCTGCTAAAAACAGAGGGGAAAAACAATGTTCGGCCTTGATAGTAGACCGCATGGCGACGAAACCTGCGGGAGGGAGATATCAGGATGGCTTATTTAACGAAAGATATGGGTTTTCATATTGCGTTGACAAGAGTTTTACAAAATATAGACATATGTGACGAAAGTCGGTAATTCAGTGACGAATGCACTTAAATCGGGGCTGAATTCCCATTTCGGGTAGAAAAATGAGGGGTGATTCATTTTTGGCTGCAACTTCCTAGAAAAATCCGGGTCAAATGGCCGCCCGGTCACGCTCGCAGAATCAGTTGGGTCTGCCACGAATGTGCACGGCAAGTTTGTAGTTTTTGGAATATGGCCAGCTTATGCATAGTTTGCAACGGTTCGGCATAAACCATTTCTATCCATAGAGATGTGTCAATACTCTCTTGGCTCTAGAGAATGGCCCGGGAAATGCCTTGTGTGCGGCATGCGATTTTATCGGGCCCTGCTTGCTTTTACCTGCGTTCTAACGTTCGGTTCTCTCTCACTTCCCTTCACTGCGACAACTGCTTACGCGCAAGAAACAACGGCGGGCCTGCAAGGCTCCATTAAGGACAGTACGGGTGCCGTCATCCCAAATGCGAAAGTAACAATTTCCAGTCCGACACTGGTCGGCGATAAGACGACCCTGACCGACAAACAGGGAAATTACCGGTTTGCCAATCTTCCTCCGGGGCCCTATGTCGTCAACGTGACAGCGAGCGGGTTCACGACCCTAAGGCGTGAGGGTCTGATTCTTGAGGTAGGCCACCTTCCAACCGTCGACCTGACCGTGGCGGTTGGCGGCGAATCCACTGTAGTTGAGGTGAGCGCGTCGTCGCCGGCGATTGATGTCACGTCGAATACCACGCTGACTAACATTACCCAGGACGTGGTCCAGGAGGTCCCTCATGGACGGTCATACCAGTCTGTGATTCAGTTTGCCCCGATGGCTCGTAACGAGCCGTTGATGGGAAACACCACGACGAATGGAACGGGCAGCGTGTCTGCGGGCAACGGCTCCAATGGCCTTCCGTACGGTTACTCCGTGGGTGGAGGCTCGGACTCGGAGAACTCCTATTTGGTGGAAGGCCAGGCGACCGCCAACCTGATCGGTGGCTACTCACACACCAATGTGCCGTTTGATTTTATCCAAGAGGTAGAGATCAAGAGTTCGGGTATCGAAGCTGAGCACGGCGGTGCGCTAGGTGGCGTCGTTAACGTCATTATGAAAAAGGGCACCCCGAAATATCACGGATCGGTCTTTATCCAGTTCGAAAACCAGGCGATGGATGCCGGTCCCAACGCGATTTCGGGATACGATCCTAATGGCACCCAAACGATTACACCGTGGGGAGCACTTGATCCGAACTATGCCGGTCTTAAGCCAGTCCATGATAAGAACAGTGATGTTTTCCCCGGTTTTACTTTCGGTGGTCCACTGCTTCCCATGTTTTCAAGGATGCGTGACAGGCTGTTTTTCTTTGCCGCATTCAACCCGGAACTTGTCCGTGTCGAGCGCAAGATCAACTATGGCACCGCAGCGGAAGGAGGTTCCGGTCTAGGAATTCTTCCGTTCAGCCAGAATACAAACACCTACTACACCACGGCGCGGATTGATGCCAAGGCGACCGAGAGGATTCGGGTCTTCGGCTCGTGGCTCTACCAGTTCCAACGACAGAACGGAAAGCTTCCATATCCTGATTCGGTGAACGGCATACTAAATCAATCGACTGGCTGCTTCGGAGCTGCAACCTCGGCAAGCAATCCCTGCTCGGGGTCGGGCAACGCTCCGTCAACGTATGCGCACACGCTGGGCTACATCGCTCCCAATATGACGGTCAATACCGGTGCAGACATCACCGTGTCGCATAACATCGTCTCCACGACGCGCTTCGGTTACTACTTCGAGAACTACCAGGACTTCGGCTTTCCAACGGCTGGGGTTGGATACCAGTTCCAGACGAACGGTAGTGGCGGACTCGACGCTTTCGGCCACCCATTGCCTTCATCGTTGCAGCAAGGCATTGGATCTCAAAATCTCGCTCTGGACGCGAATACCACCTCCTATAACTCAAACAAGGCGATCCAGCTGGATGAGGGTGTTTCATTCTTCAAGAGCGGATGGGCTGGGACCCATAACTTCAAGTTCGGTTACCAGTTGAACAGGCTCTCCAATCTTTTGAGCCAAGCCTACAACGTACCGTACGTGCAGATCTTTCCCGGACAGAGTCCCTACGCGCCCTCAACCACGCTCGGAGGGCAGAATTGCGCCACACTCATTGCAACCTACGGCGCCTGCCAAGGTCAGTATGGCTATGTTGTCGCCCAGGACATTGGTACGGGAGGCAAAGCGATCAGCTACAACCACGGTCTATTCGCCCAGGACTCATGGCAGCTTGCACACGGCGTGACGCTCAATCTTGGCCTCCGGGTTGAGAAGGAATTCCTGCCGGGCGAGGCGATTGGATCCGGGGTGCCCGCCGACCCAATCAACTTCAGTTGGGGAGACAAGATAGCTCCTCGCCTCGGTGCTGCATGGGACGTCTTCCGTGATGGCAAGATGAAGGTCTTTGGCTCTTATGGCGTCTTTTACGACCAAATGAAGCTCAATCTTGCGATCAGTTCGTTTGGCGGTCAGTATTGGCAGAATTGCGTCTATGGGCTAAATGACCCAAATCTTAGCGACATCAATCTGGTGTTCAACAGCAATCACCGCTTTTGCGTCGGCCAATCTTCCTCAAGCGGGGCGAACTTCGCGGGTGGAACAGCTCCCGAAGGGTTGTCGTTCATCGAGAACGTAAACTTCCGTGCCAGCATTGTGACCTGCGGAACCTGCAATCCATACGAAGAGGCTGTCGCTCCAAACCTGAAGCCCTACCGACAGCATGAGGCGGTAGGTGGAGTGGATTATCAGATCAGCAGAAATGTCTCGTTCGAAGCGCGGTATGATCGCAGACGGCTCGATCATGTGATCGAAGACTCGGCGATCGACAATACATCCGTCGGCGAGACTTTCGTCATCGTCAACCCTGGCCAGGGAGTCAACTCAACCTTTAACGGATTCTGCAACTTCCTGTATAGCCAGATTGTAGGTAATAACTTCTGCACTTCACCAACCGGCGCCTATCCGCCAAACCAGACGATTCCGGCGGCCCGAAGCTACGATGGTTTGGAGATCCGTCTGAATAAAGCTCTGAGCAGCCACTGGTTCGGTCTGTTTTCCTATACCTATAGCCATTTCCGGGGTAACTACACCGGCTTGACGAGTTCAGATATTGCGGATGGTGGATCTGGAGGCCGTAACTCACCCAACAACAGCCGCTCTTTTGATGAGCCGTACTTCTCGTATAACTCCATGGGAGGTTCTTCCAGTGGCCTGCTGCCGACGGATCGCCCCAATACCTTGAAAGGCTATGCCTACTACCAATTGGGTTTCCTAAAGAAGTTCACCACCAACCTGGGTATCTTCCAGACGATGTATCAGGGTTCACCTAATACTACCTATATGGATATAGCCGAGAGTTATAACGCGTTCCCTGTAGATATCTTCAACCGTGGTGTCTGGGCCAATATCACCCAGGATCCCAGCACAGGTACAGTTACAGTTGGCACCCCGCATGTGTACCGGAACCCATGGTATAACCAGACCGACTTCAACTTCGAACAGTCTTATAAGATCAGCGAGAGCAAGGTTGTTAGCTTTACGTCAACCTTCTCCAACCTACTCAATCAACACGCCGTGACTGCGGTGAATGAACAGGTTGATTCGAGCTACAATGGCGGCGCGCAGTTTGGAGTGCCAGTGCAGGGACAGTATTTTGGTAACCCGGCACTCAAGAGTGTGATTCCTGTGTACGCGGCAATCATGTCGCCGTACAACGTGAGCCAGGTGCTTAACATCGACAATGTTAACTACACAGGCACTGAGCGCAGCGGTCCTATTACCATCAACAGCCAGTACGGCAAACCGCTGTATTACCAGCAGCCACGCACGATCCGGCTAGGAGCTAAATTCACCTTCTAACGAAGTTGTATCGCTTGTACAAGGGGGCCGAATCAACCGGCTCCCTTTTCTTATTTAAGGATACGTGATTTGGTGAGTCAAGGCGATGGAGGCAACTCCCAAAACGAGAAAGGCGACGAATAAGACCGTGACCCTTGATGAAACCTGCGGGTAACCGAGAGCGCCGGGGTCAAGAAAGTCATGGGCGTAGATGCTGGTAAGGAAGCCGCAACCATGGTGTAGACGAAGTAGACTGTGGACCAGATGAGCCAAACTAGCGTGCTGCTCCATGGGAGGGCATTGCGTCAGAAGCGCGAACCGGTTTCCCAATATTGGGTCCGTTATCGGGTTCGACAGGCGGAGCGAAGGGCGGAGTTTCCTTGAACAGACGCATGGCGCGCCTATCATTGCGCACTTGGCCCTCCACTGTTGCCAACTGGCCAAGCTCACTCATCGAGAGAGTTGTAGCAAGCTCATCGGGCATTGGAATTTACCCGATTTGTTCTGCGGCCGTCCTTGGGCAAGACTGAGGCTTGGCGTCATTCACCCCGGAACGTTGGGAACCTAATGCTCAAAAGTTCGAAAATCGTCTACTAGGGCCGACCATTTATTTTATCCCTTCTTTTCAAAAACTTACGAGCAACGCCCTGCGGTAAATTCGAACTCACGGAGAGTTAGGTCACAGCGCTACCTGGAGTACCCAACCCTTGCCATGCGGGAGGCCAGATTCTTGAAAGCCTCCTCGCTTACAGGATTCACGCCGGTTGCTGAGATCCAACGGTTGTAGAAGTTGAACAGAGCGCAGGCAGAGATGGCGTAGAAGATTGAGGCGTCGTCCCAACCAGCGGCGTTCAGTTGTTGCGTGTCTGTTGCGGTGATGGAAGATGGGGCCAGAGTGACCTTGCGGACAAATCGCAGGAGTTCCTTCTCTTTGTCGTCGAGGTTGGAGGCGTCGAGGTCATGGATGACGCTCCAGACGGGCGCCTCATCACCCAACAATTGCGAGGCTACGGCAGCGTGAGACTTCATGCAGAACTCACACTGATTGAGCGACGATGTGTAGGCTGCGATGAGTTCTCGGAGGCCGGCACTAATTGGGCACTCCTTGTGCATGAGAGTGTGCGACAGGGCGGCAAGGTGATGGGCGGCTTCAGGATCGAAGGCGAGGAGATGCCAGATCTGCCAATAGTCGGTCCCGGAAGCCTTCGCATTTTCGATGAGGTCGCGGTAGACGCTGGGCTTAGGGTTCTCTTCGACGCCGCGAAGAAATATGGGTGCCTGTTCAGTTTTCAACGTATTCATTCGTTCTCCCTTGCGTGGACCAAGTTGGGACCGAGATCGAGGAGGTTCTGGGACGGCAGTCCGAAGGCGTTGGCGACGCGGTTGAAACAGGCAAATAGCGCGGCGATGTGGACTGCCTCCGCAATCTCCTGCTGGTTCCATCCAACACTATTCAGCAGGCTAATATCGTTGGGGGATATTCTGTACGACTCGTCCGTGACTTTGCCGACAAAGTCGAGCATACGACGTTCCTTGAGGCTAATCGCTGGATCTCCCAGGTTTGCATTGAGCAATGCGTACAATAACTCGTCGCTACCCCCCTGCGTCCGCAGTTGGGAGGCATGGCTGTCCAGGCAATACGGGCACGCATTGAGCACCGAAATATAAGTTGCGATCATCTCCTTGGCCTTGCGGCTCAAGTGACTCTCGGTGAAAAGGAAATTGGAGGCCAGTGCGATCATCTGTTCGAGCAGAGGCGGGTGGGTTGCGAAGCATTTCAGGATGCCAGGGACCTGGTCTCGTCCGAAACGGGTGCGGTAGTCGGCGTATGCTTCCGCTACTGCACCGGTTGCTGCATCTTCCTCAACGATGGGTATCGTGGTGGCGATTGTAGTCATTGGTCTGGCTCGCGTTCTAAGAGCTTGGTGTTCAAGTGCTGAATCAAAATGTTAGACGTGCCGCGAGCTGGAATGCCCTAGGACCGCCAGAACCAAAGAACCCTCCTGCGGTCGTGACTGCGGAGTAGAAGTTTGACTGTACTGTCTGTGCGGGTTGACCGTTCTGCGCCGGTTGAAAGGGGCCGATTGAGATGCTTCGTCCGGGATAGTTGTTGTTGCTGGTTCCACGGATGTTTGTCTCGTTGAAGATATTGAACGCTTCTCCAATGAGGTTGAGGGCAATTCCTTCCTTGAATTTGAATTGCTTCTGCAACCGAAAGTCGAGAGAGCTGAATGGACTGAAGAAGTTGATGTTAGCCGGGACGTGCTGAAGGATGCCTCCGGCGAGGCACGGAAACGCCGCCGGGCATACGGGGAGAGCATTCCATTTGTCGATCATTGCGTTCAATTGATTGCTGTTCTTAATCTCACGACCGAGGGAGTTACGCGAGATAAGAGGCAGGCGCGACCCGCTGGCTCCATTGATCGCCGTGCCGGGAAGGAAGGTATCGGCAGGCACGCCCGATCCGAAGGTATAGATCGGTGCAAAAGAGATGTTCCACGGAAACTGAACCTCTCCGTAGAGCGTAATCCGGTCTAGCTCGTCAGTGACGGCGTATCCCTTCTCCAGTTGAGGCTGGTTGATTCCTTCAACGAGATTCACCTGCTCGTTAGCGTTGTTGTTGGTGAGTTGATCGTCGTCGGAATAGTCGAGCGTCTTAGACAGCGTGTAACTGACGTTGTACTGATAGCTAATGTGGCCCAGTTTCGACTGGCGATGTTGGAGACTGAAGATCAGGCCGTCGTACCATGACTTTGCTCTGGATTCCAGGAGAGTGATGTTGTCGGAGATTCCGTTGAGCGGGTCGGTCAAGCTGCACGGTACGTTATTACCTGGGCACTCGACGTATGGAGATGTTGAGTTTGTGCTGCGAAGCAGGTGGCCGTTCAACTGCCGATTGGCGAAGACGTATAGCCCGTCGGCTGACATGACCCAGCTGCTGCCGAGTTGCTGCTGGAAGCCAAGAGAGAATTGTTGAATGAGAGGATGATGGGCGTCGGGGCCCATGCCAATCATGCCCACTCCGCCGTTCTGATGGGGGCCGCTGAATGGCGCTGCAAGAGTAGGGCTGCCTGTGCCGAAGCTTGCTTGAGGAGCAAAGCAGGCGTTTAGGCTCGGTGGTCCCGGCACAAACGGAGAGACGCAGTAAGAGCCTGCGTATTGGGTCACAGTCAGGGCTCGATCATTCTGCACGAGTTCTTCAGCGCCGCTTTCGAGAATGATACGGTCGTAATAGATGCCGTAACCACCCCGCACGACGGTCTTCCCTGTACCGAACGGATCGTAGGCGAAACCGATGCGGGGGCTGAAGTCCTTGGTGTCCGGGTGTTTCTTGAGGTCGATAACGTTGGCCATCCAGGTGCACGGGATCGTTGGTACCGTTGTCAGGTTGGGACACGGGTCGTGAGCGCTCGAGGTCCCGGTGAGATTCGAATCGTACTCCCATCGCAGGCCAAGGTTGAGTGTCAGTTTAGGTAATACGCGCCAGTCATCCTGTGCATAGAACGCGAGATAACTATTGAAGACCGTAGGAATCGGAACCGGAGTTACAGGCGCACTACTCTTGATTGCAACCGCGATCGGAATATCAAGATCGTTGATTTTACCGTCTCCATTCAAGTCAGCAAAGCCAAAATCGCTGGTCAGAATCACCGTGCCTGTGCCAAAGACATTGATCTCTCCATGTGCGGTGTAGCGCTGAAATTCGCCGCCAAACCTGAGGGCGTGCTTACCCAAAGCCCAGGAATATGCATCGCCGAACTGATACCGATTCAGATAGGTGGCCTGTGGGAGGTTGAAGTTTGCTCCGTCTGCGATATCGGGAAAGATGAGTTCGTTGGTCAGGTTCAGCTGCGGATTCGTCATGGGCGCGTTAGGTGAGTAGGGCGGAATGTTGTTGTAGAAGTTGTCGTAGTGGAAGGCAAAGTTGTTGACGCGGGTCGGAGACAGGACTGTTGTGAGGCCAGCGACGACCGAGTTGAACCGGTTGAGCGAGTTCTGCCGTTCCGCTGCGGTGAAGGAGGGCGTGGTTTGGGAGGGCGTTGCTTCGCCCGTGTCTGTGGAGCGATTGAAGGAGTAGCGCACCATGAGGCTGCTCTTCGAGCCGAGTTGCTGGTCGTATCGCGTTGACCAGAGCGCTTCGCGAAGCGGGGAGGGAGCGGAGGTGTTTTGAATCTGAGACGTAGTGAAGTTGCGCGTGCCGGTTTGGAGCGCCGCATTCTGGTCGCGGTATTCGAAACCTGTGAAGAACCAGGCCTTATCCTTTCGGATTGGACCACCGAGTGTTGCGCCGTACTGTTCTCTATCGAATGGTGGCGTGGGTAGAGAGCGGTCGAACGTCGCCGGGAGTGCTTGCAGATTGCGATTGCGTTCGTAGAAGAAGAGCGAGCCGTGATATTGGTTCGTCCCGGTCTTGGTCACGATGTTGACGATGCTGTTGCCGGAGCGGCCGACCTCGGAGGTGAATCGTGCCGTCGCTATCTGGAACTCCTGTATGGAGTCTTCGGGGAAGTTTGCGAGCGTGCCACCGACCACCTCGTCGTTGTTGTCTCCGCCATCGACGGTGATGTTGCCGCCCCTTCCGAAGCCGCCCGCTGAGCTCACTTCGAGCGTGTTCGTTTTTGTAGGGTCGAAGGTCGGCGCCGGACGGTTACCTGGTACGAGATATGCGAGCTCGAGGAAGTTTCTGCCGTTGAGGGGAATGCTCGAAATCGTCTGCGATGTGATTTGCCCCTGAAGCATGGACTGCGTAAGATCAACCGTCTGGTTGACCGCGGTGATACTTATTGTCTCTTTGGCGCCTGCGGCGTGCAGGCCGACGTCGACTGTCTGTGTCTTCCCCGCTGCGAGGATGAGGCCGTGGGTCGCGGTCGCCGCAAAGGTCGGACTCTCGACTCGCAGGTCGTAAGTTCCAACTTCCAAGGAAGGAAAGACGTAGAGACCCTCGGCATTCGTCTGCGTCTCGCGTGAGATGCCCTGGGCCAGATTCGTGACGGTCACTTGCGCCCCGGAAACCCTGAGGCCTTGAGGATCGGTAACTCTTCCGTTGAGTGTGCTGCTGGGAAGTTGGCCGTAGGCCATGGTGGTCGCCATCATACAAACAAGTACTGGCAGGAACTTACGCATCGTGTCACTCCAAAACCCGACGGATCTAAGAGGGCGTACCTCAAGGTGCGCCATTTCGGAGGTCTTGTCGCGGAATTTCGTGGTCGGGTTACAGCGATGCAATACTACCGACGCGCCTCGACATTGTCGTGGTCCAGTAGATTGAGTTGTGTCTCAATCTTACGATCGACTTTTGCAGTTAGATTGATGCCAACCCGAGCGGCCCGTCGATTGCCTCATCGATGAGAGCTTTGTCCCAGTTCAAACCCAACGGCCGCCTCTGCTCCGTTGATCCAACTCTGAATATTGTTCGTCGGCTCTTTGTGGCCTCGCACTACCGTAGCTGCGCTGGGTATCAGCATGTCAGATGGGTTCCGGTGTCGGGACGGACATACCAGTGTGCCCACTGCGCCGTCTTTTTGTGCGCGACTACTTTGCTAGCCGAATTTGTTCAGATAGTCCTGCGGATATCCGTCGGCCTCTTTGAGAACGGCCGTTAGTGCAGCCTTGGCCCAAGGTTCGCGTTGCACGATCACCTTGCGCGCTACAAAATCCTGAGTGTCATAAAAAGATGCGGGTCCAGGTCGGGTCGGTGGCCTTAGCCTCTTGAGCGGCGGCGAAAACTGAACAGCAGCAGCAACAAGAATTGGCAGAAAAGCACACCTGGAAGATTTGGCGTGACTCCTGTGAATTCACCCGACGCTGAACGGACTTATTCATTTCTATTTCCCTTGCGCGGATCCGAACCACCGCTTATGCTGCAAAGCGTTCTCCTCGAGATCGCAACTATGTGAGTTGGTTGTTATCTGGAAAAAGAAGGTCACCCAACTGGGTGACCTCCAAGGTCTATCGGGAAGCAAAAGATTAGAAGAAGAAGCGAGCAGACAACTGCATCGTGCGATTAGGTTGCGTGCCCGTGATCTTGCCGAAACCGGACGAGGAAGCGAATGTCGCGGTGGTCCCGACCTCAGTCACCGAGAGGGGACCGCTGGGCGACTGGAAGTTTGTATGGTTGATGACGTTAAAGGCATCGACACGGAGTTGGAAATTCAGGGCTTCCCATATTTTGAAGTCCTTCGAGACCGAAGCATCGAAGTCCAATTCGCCGGGTGCCCGGTTCGAGTCGCGTGAAACGTTGCCAAAGCCGGTAGCGACAATTTGTGTTCGAGTTCCGCTAATGGTGTTGTAGACCGGCCCAGACGCAGTTAGCGGGAAGTTAGGATCGGTTGCAGAATCGTAGTATTGCACCGCAGCCCCGTTCTTAGTCCAATTCGCCAGCTTGAGGAGCTGGGGGTTTCCGTTGGGCCGCTGCGATGAGCCTGGAATCTCGCTGGTCTGTGTAATGTTGATTGGCAGTCCGGTGTGGGCGATCACGACCGGCGAAATATGCCAGTTGCGTAAATACCATGGACCCCGAGTCGTGTAGACGATAGCGAGGTTCAACACGTGCTTGACGTCGATGTTGCTGGGTGCCAGGTCGTGGATAAAGCTCGGACCAGCGACAGCGTATTGTGAGTTTGCCGTTCCATTCGGAGCCGAAAAGTTGTAGATGGTGCTGCCATCGTCCATGCTCTTGGAGTACGTGTAGTTGGAGAGAATAGCGAGCTGGGAGTTGAAATTGCGGCGAACTGTCACCTGCAACCCGTTGTAGTTGGAGCCCCCCGTGTTGTTGTTCACTGTGAATTGTTTGAGATTCGGGAATTGCAAAGAATTTTGGGTCGCCACGCTAGTGTTGGCGAGAGTTACAGCCGGTACTGAAGAGAGGGGAACGACGTTCCCGTTCAGGTTGTAGGAGAGATGGAGCGCATGGTTCCCGACGTAGTTGACCTCCAGTGTGAGTAAGAGAGGCAACTGACGCTCGAAGCCAACATTCCACTGTTCCACCATCGGCATATGGCGTTGGTTGTTGAACGAGATCTGTGGGCTGTACGGGTTAGTGGCGGAAGAGTTCACCAAAGCCGCGAAGGGATTCTGCAGATTTGGAGGGGGCGCAAGCGGGAGACCCTGCGAAAGAGAGAACGGCTGAGCGACCGCGGTCCCCAGGTTATTGGTGGTGATGGTATTGTCGAATCCTGGATAGGCGAGCTGCCCCCCGAGGTTCTGGAAGATGGTTCCATAGAAGGTGCCGAACGCCGCGCGCAAAACGGTTTTTTCGTCGATGCTGTAGGCCAAGCCGATCCGTGGCGAAAAGTCGGCCTTCGGCGTGGCGATATTGAGCGAACGGGAGACACCATTGAGACCAGCGGCCAACAGGATTCCGGTGTTGGGGTCGAAACGACTATAGATATTTGTGGCAATTGTCAGTGCCGACTCGTACTCGTAACGAATTCCCAAGTTGAGGGTCAACTTAGGCATAACCTTCCAGTCGTCCTGGACGAAGACGCCGAAGTTGGTGTTGCGCCTTCCGGTTAGCGGTTGGGTTTGCTCGTAGCTCGTCGTCTTGATCTTGCCGAGGAGGAAATCGGCAATTTGCGTGTTTGGAGTTCCAGAAGCTCCGTGGTTCGTAATGGAGCCGTCGAACGTGAAGAGCCCCGGTGGGGTAGTGGCAGGATTGTACGAGTTGAACTGGTTCAGGCGAAGTGACGCGCCGACTTTGAAAGTATGAGGACCGTACGTCTTGGTAACAGTGCCAAAGGGAGTGTAGGTGTTGGTGATGTTGACCTGGTTCGTGTTGGTATCCGCACCGATGTTGCTAAAGCCAAAATTATTGCTGCCGCTATCCTGAGTGCTCGCACTGGCGGAGATCTGGGGCATCTGGTTCAAGGGCAGCGACGCAATACCGATCGTTTGCGACACATTCCCTCCGGTCCCCGGGGGGTTGCGCAGCACGACATTGCGGAAGAAGCCCATGTTCAGGTCCGTGACAAGAGAGGGGGTCCATACCCGGGTGTAGTCAACAGAGGGCAGCCAAGCGTTAGAACAGGAGCAGTCCCAGGTCGTGTTAAGCAACGGACTGTTGTAGGTAACGGCGTTTGGCGAGGTGTTGGTGTAACGGTAGACGTTAAAGCTGAGCCTGTCCTTGGTGGTTACGTTTTCATCGACACGCGCCACTATCCTTTGGATATGTCCTGTCAGATTTTGCAGCGAAGTCCAATTACCGGTGTAACGATTGTTTACCGCATCGTAAGTGCCTACTGTGTTCGGTAGAGGGAGCAGGGCGAGGATCTTCGCGGCCGCCGGGTCGATGGGGCCGACCTGGTTGTTTGTGAATTGTGGCGTGTTTGTGCCGCCAGGCTGGTAAATCTTACCTGAGTAGTTCGAGAGATCGCCCGTGCGCTGCGCGGCAGTAGGGACCGTTTGTGTTACAAGCGTTGAGTTTGGCTGGATCGTGCGGTCGTAGTTGACGAAGAAGAAGGTCTTGTCACGCCCGTTGTATAGGTGAGGGATCCGGATCGGTCCGCCAAAAGAACCACCCTCCTGGAAGAAGCGGTCGCGGTTGCGCGGCGTGACGGCGCCGGTTGTAGCGTTGATGGTGTCCTTGTGGAAGTACTGGTTTGCGTCCAGCGCCTCATTCCGTAACAAGAAGTATAGATTCCCGTGATAAGTATTGGTGCCGGAGATGGTATTCACGGATATAACGGCGCCCGAGGTGCGGCCATATTCGGCCGGTGCATTGGTGGTGATGACGCGGAATTGGTCGACACCATCTGGCGAAGGTAACGTTGCCGGTGTTCCAGTCGAGGCGACGATCGTGGAAACGCCGTTGAGGAGGACCTCCGTGTTCAACGTGCGGCTGCCGTTGATCGAGAGCTGCGAGGTCGATGGTTGATCGCCAGCGCCACCATGCACTACTCCAGGGATGAACGCCAATAGGTTCTCTGTAGTACGTTGCTGCAGGGGAAGGTTTTGGACGTCCTGCGGCGCGATCAGCGTCGAGATGGTTGATGTGCTTCGATCAAGCTCTTCGCCCTTGGACTCAACGGTTACTACTTCGGTCGCTATGCCAACTTGCATATTGACGTCGACTGAAGCGACCTGCGCGACTGTTGCGACGAGGTTGTCAATGACCGCATCCTTCAAGCCGGGAGCGCTGACCGTTACTTTGTAGGTTCCGGGGATGACCTGGGGGGCGACGAAGGCGCCGGCAGAATCGCTTTTCCCGTTGAAGACCGTCACGCCCGTGTTCTTGTTGACGATGACGACCTGGGCGTTCGACACGAGAGCGCCGGTAGGATCGAGGACCTGGCCGCGAATGGTCGCGTTAGTGTTCTGCGCGTACGCGACGCCACCACCGGGAACAACGGAAGGTAGCGCGAACGATCCTACAAAGACCAGGACGGCTATCGCAGCTGGCTTCCGCAGAAGATGCCCGACTGGATATAGAGCTTTACTAATTGCTTGAATGAAATTCACGAGAGGAGCCCCCAAAGATGAGTTTTGTAACCCAATAAATGCCGTTGTTGATCTGTGACTAGGTCTATTCGAACAGATCCTTTTGGACAGAGACAAGCGGTTGCCCTAGATAAGTTCGTAGACGAAACAATTGCTCGACAATCAGAATCCACACAGAGTACGGTTGTCAACCCCCCTTCTTGCTAATCCGAACGAAAGAGATAGCACTCCTAAATAATCCATCGCCGGAAGGTAGCTCAGTTACCTCCGATTGCCTCTTTGCGCCTGTATCTGTGTCAATAGATCTTCGGCTTGAACAGATTTTGGATCAGCCCTCACCGCAGTTTCGGCTTGCTTTTCTGCCTCGGGCAAGCGATGCATCTGCAAAAGCACTACCGCATAGGCCATGCGGGCGTTCACGTCTGCAGGATCCAATTCAGTGGCCTTCTGCAAATGGAAGGCCGCCTGGTTCCAATCATCTTTCCCCGCTAACAGACGACCGAGATTCGCATGGGTGCCGCCGTCGTATGGATTGGTGGCTAACGCCGCCCGAAACGCTGATTCTGCACCCTGCTGGTCGCCGATCTGGGCCAAATTGATCCCCAGGTTGTTCTGCGCATCAGCAAAATCCGGCTTTAGTTCTAGCGCCTTCCTGAAATCTGCGATCGCTTGTTCCCGCTTTCCACCCCTCGATTCAATCAACGCCTTCTCATACCAGAGAAACGCATTGTCCGGTTCATGTTCGACCGCGCGCTGCAAGACAGCCAACGCCTCGTCCTGCTGTCCGATACTTCCGAGGGTTGCTCCGAGACGCCTCTGAGCACGCGAGGAGAGGGGATCTAATTGGAGTGCTTGCCGATAGGCGGCTATCGCTCCTGAAAGATCGCCGGTGTGTCGCTTCGCATCTCCAAGCTCGATTAAGAAGTTTGGCTGATCGGGACGCTGGGTGCGAATTGCTTCCTCCAACCGCGGAATGCCCGCCTCCAGATTGGAGCTATCAATTACCTGAGCAAGTGCGTCATAAAGATCGTCCGTTGAGCCTGGACGCTCGTGGTCCAACAGGTACCGCTTCACCTCACCACGATACGCATTCGCAGGTGTCTCCTGGATCTCCTGTCGCTCCGCAAGCAGCTCTTCGGCGGGCGGCGGCCGCCGCTGAATCAGGTGGTCCGTCATGATCGCATGGACAACGTCCTCGGCGCGGCGCTTTGGCATATGACAGGAGATACAGTCGCCGGAAGTTGTATGCCGATGGAGTGCAATCTGCGCGGGCAGGTTGGAAGCGTGGCACTTCATGCAGATGGATGCGTAGTACGAGGCCGAATCAGGGCCCTTGCGAAGGTCGTGCGGGTTGTGGCACGTCTCGCATGTCAGCGCGCCTTCGCTCTTCAGATAGCATTGCGATTGCCGAAGCCGGTAAGGAGCATTAACGATCTCGAAGTTGTCCGTTCGCCCTTTTTCGGGATCTCTGCTGAAGTATGAATTGAAGCTGTCGAGCGGCTGATCTGCTATATATCCGAAAGGCTGTTGATCGTAGTGTCTAATGCGGTCGGGCAGAGGGCGGCTGGTAGTTTCGAGATGGCATTGCTCACAGACCTCCATTTGCCGTTCCTTACTCAAATGTGCCGGATTGAGGATCAGCGCGCGGATCTGTGGAATAGACGCGTCAGAGGACCGCGCCGCTTTGACGTGTGCCGCTCCCGGCCCATGGCATCGCTGGCAATCGATGCCTTCCGGCAAAGCGCCGTTGTAAACCGGATTCGCGGAGAGATCGCGATGGGCGAGTGGTGGCACCTCCGGATAAGCGTTATGGCAGAACATGCATTCATAAGCAATTGGCCGACGAGTCATCGGGTGCGAATTGTCGAATCCGGGATTCATTCCCCAGTGACCACCCAGTTCCGCATACCAGGCGAGCGGAAGTTCGATCAATGTGCCATCCTGCTCACGGTGCAGATAGGTGCGCACGTGATTTCCCGAACCCATGATGTAGTCGATCTGCAGTTCTTCAACGTTGTCCAGCTTGCCGTCGGGTCCCTGCTGCCACCGGCGTTGAAAGTATCGACCTCCGTGCTCCGTCATGGTGTAGTAAGTTGCGGATGCTGAGTGGAAAAACTGGCGATCCTTTGCGGAAATCTCGACGGTAGTCTTCAGCTCCGGTTTGTAAAATGCCTGTGCCATGCCGGTAGTGGCGTATGTCGCAGCTTCGGCACCGTGGCATTCGGCGCAGCTCTTCGGATCGGCATACGCTCGTACAACCGTGGGATTTCGGAGTGTTTTTTTGTGCGAGAGATATTGGATAAAACCCACGGCGAGTATTGTTCCCAACAGAGAAACTGCAACTACTGAATATCTCTTCATGGGTGTCTGGAGCCGCCGTGACCGAAGTTCATACTATCGAAAATCGTCCGTTGCGTCACGCGAATGAGAGCGAGCATCGTGCCCGAACTTATATCGGGCTACACGGCGACAGTCTGGTGAAGGAATAGTTAATCTCTGCCATTTACTCCATCGATTGCGCTCACCGCTTTTTTCCTTGCCCTCCGGCCTGTGTTCCGATAGTCTGCGCTCTCTATGACTTTATGTGTTGCCGGGTCCTTGCATTTTGTTCGCCTTGTTTTGTCTTTCTGCCTCCTTCTAACCCTGCTCTCCGGATGCGGTGGTGCACCGATAAATTCCGGATCTTCCTCCGGCGGAGGAGGCAACGCCGCTCCGCTTGCCATTTCATCGGTTTCCCCGACGAAGGTCCCGGTGGGTTCGTCTGCCGTTACTATCGTCGTGACCGGTACGGGGTTTACGTCGACATCCGTGATTCAGCTTTCGGGTGTGCCCATTCAAACGACGTAGATCAACAGCACTCAGATCCAGGCGACAATTCCATCCTCTCAGCTGCAAACGGGCACGGTGCTCCAGCTTGCCGTCGCGAATGGCACGAACGTTGTTGCGGCAGACAGCAGCAACAACGTAGAGGTAAATAATCCTGAACCTACGGTTTCCACGCTCGCACCTTCGAGCATCCTCATAGACTCGCCTGCGGGAACCATCACTGTTACGGGCACGAATTTCGTTTCTGGCATCACCCTTACGGTCAATGGCAGCCCGCGCAATACGACCTATGTGAGTGCGACGCAGCTTACGGCGAGCCTGACCTCAGGCGACTTCCTAAGCGCTGCGCCCCTGCTACTGAATGCGGTGAACCCACAGCCCGGCGGCGGAGCTTCTGGAACGATTGCTCTGGTTGTTACGAATCCTGCGCCTGCTATCACATCTCTCTCGCCGAGCGCGTTGAGTGCCGGATCAGCCGCAACTGCCGTCAACATTGTTGGTACCGGTTTTGTCGCCGGCACGGGCATTCTGGTAAACGGTGCGTCGCGGCCGGCAACACTTGTCAGTGGAACGGCCATGACGGTGGCACTTACGTCAGCTGATCTCACAAGCGCAGGCTCGCTCGGCATCACGGCGGTCAACCCGGCGCCCGGTGGGGGCTGAGATAATCCTGGAACGAAAAGGATTTCTTGCTGATCATTTGAACCAGGGAAAAGGATGAATCTGCCATCACGATATCCGTATCTGGCCGAGCGTCCAAGATCTCGGACCAAAATGCGGAGACCGCAGGTTCCGATTTCCATGCGTAAAATTCCCGATGCATGTCTCGGTTCTGAATCCACAAGCCTATGCAGGCAATGGTGAGAACGATTATTGCGGCAAGCATCCATTGGCGCTCACGGTCGATGGACGCAGTCCGCGGACTGGTCACAGGCGGTTGGGGAGCGGAGAGCGCGGCTTCGATCCTGGGTTCAGCTGGTTCTTCGGAGGCTGGGAGCAGGGGTTCGAGGGTAGCCGGCAATCCAGGCGCAAGCGGAGAACTTGTTTGGGGCTGTATTCGAAGTCCAATGGAACTCCGGAATGTAGGAGCCGAGGGGAATCTCGATGCGGACCGGCGGTATCCGTGGGCGCGACGTAGTTGTACTGTTCGAGCCTTCTGTCGCACCTCTCCGGCATTCACCCGAACTACCGGATCGTCCCCAGTCGCATAATTAGGATCCCGACCAAAGACCTCGGTCCCAATCGTGCGCTCTTTCAGGTTCTCCAAATGGCCTTCCAGGCTGTTGCGGACCACGTAGGAGAGAAACTGCTTGCTGCGCCCACTGCTCCGAAACGGGCGGCTATTTAGAATTCGTTCCAATTCGAGCAGGATAACCTGATGAGCGTCCTTATTGGCGGACACTGAATTCTGGTAAGCGCCGTCAACCTCAACTGAACCATCCATAAAGTCTCAGTTCATCATAGCAAAGCGCATGGCCCGAAGGAGGGCCGCCGCCTTCGCGTGCAAGTAATTGAAAGCAGATGACTTATTTTGCTGAGGCACCTGTAGCATACCGTAAGAGACCGTATCTTACTTGCCCGTGATGCTTTGGATGACTACCTCTTGTGCTGCAAAAAAATTGAGTTCCCGGAATAAATGAACTGATCTGGAGCGCAGATGTAGTTCGCAAGATGGGCGATTCGGAGCTCCCGCCCTTAGGCCGTGCAAGGAAGCGATTTTGCTTCCAGAGAGACTCCGAAGGGCCTCCATCGCACCCATCACTGAAGCGACTCGACCAACACGCTTCAGGAAAAAACAAAACGGCCGCACCAGAAAGTCTTTAGGAGGCAGCAATCATGACAAGCTTTACCAAAAATTGGATGCACACGATCCGCGATTGGAATATTTCGATTCTTACGATCGCGGTCGTGCTGGGAATTGGGTTCGGGTGCTCCAGCGTATTCGCCCAGAGTGGCGCCGGATCTATTCAAGGGACGATTACGGATTCTACTGGCGCCGTGATTCCCGATGCCTCCATTTACGTGGTCAACCAGGCCACCTCCGTGGCTGCTGACACCAAATCCAATCGCGTCGGCTTTTATCAGGTGCCGGGCTTGTTTACGGGAACGTATACCCTGACCGCCACCGCGCCTGGCATGAAGACCTACAAACAGACAATCGAGCTGCTTGTGGATCAGAATGCCGTCATCAACGCCTCCCTGACGGCGGGATCCGTCAACCAACAAGTTGAGGTGGCCTCAAGCGCCGTTCAGCTAATCACCACCGACGAAGGCACAATTGCCGCCACGCTCGAAAACGCGAGGATCAACCAACTCCCCCTGGATGGACGTTTGCTGTTGACGCTCGCTCAAGAGACGACCCCTGGGCTGGAAGCGGATGGATCGAATCCCGGCGCCCGGGCAAACGGCCTTATGGATCAGGGTCTTGAATATGTCCAAGATGGCGCGGCGCTAACCAACCGGAACTTTGGCGGAGAGCGCAATTCCCCGCAGGGGCAGCTACCCGACCCGGATGCGATACAGGAAGTGAAGATGAATATGTCGAACAGCAGTGCGGAGTTCGCCGCGCCGGCGAATGGCATCATCACCACCAAGTCCGGCACCAACCACCTCCATGGCACCTTGTTTGAAACGGCGCGCAATGCCGCCTTCGGCCTGGCAAAGCAAAGAGGCTTCATAACCTCCCCCACGGCCGACGCCAATCCTCCTCTGGTGCGCAACGAATTTGGCGCTTCCGTCGGCGGCCCCATTGTTATTCCCCATATCTACAACGGGAAAGGTAAGTCCTTCTTTTTCTTTGCGTACGAGCGGTTCTCGCTTAGAAGCTGGACCCCATTGCTGGTCTCAGTGCCCACAATGGCGATGAAGTCCGGCGACTTCAGCGGACTGGTCAATAGCTCCAACGTCTTGCAGCAGCTTTACGACCCCCTGACGACAAAGTCATCGAACAATTGCAACGGCACAGGGGTTGCGAACAAGTATTGTCGGGCGCCGTTCGTCAATAACCAGATCCCGATGAGCCGCCTCTCCCCATTCTCCAAGATGATCTACGACATCCTGCCGAATCCGACGACGTCGGACGATCCGCTGGTGACTTCCAACTACCAACTGCACAACATCAACAATTTTGACGTCCCTACCGTTACCTTCCGTCTCGATCACAGCTTCAACGAAAAGAATCATGCCTATCTGCGCTATACGGACAATCTCGAAGATTGGGTATCATTGCGGAACATCCCCAATGCGCCGTTGACCGTGGCGGCCGACGGCATTCCCGCGGGTGCCAGTGGCGGCACGCAATGGCTGATCGCGAGCTTTAGCGGGGCTCTCGGGTTCACGCATATCTTTTCGCCTACCTTCTATTCCGAAACGGTTCTGAGCCAGCAGTGGTTCAGTCAGTACGACGTTGCAACCGGCAATCCGAATCTCAACTATGAGCAGATGTTCGGAACTCCCAACAACTTCGGCGAGACAGGATTCCCGCAGATATCAGGCAACATCCTGACCTTGACTGGAACCCAGTGGAACTACAAAGGGGTTCAGATCATCTCGAATCTCGACGAGAACCTGACCAAGACGATCGGCAAGCACGAGCTTAAGTTCGGCGGCCGCTACCGGCACGAACGGTTCGGCTACCTGCCCGATCGGTCCTCAGACCAGATCGGTGTCAGCGGCCTTGCAACCGGCCTCTACAATACGGCCTCCGGGAACAACTGGAATGCCCTGTCGAATACAGGCTACGGCGAAGGCGATTTCTTTCTGGGAGCCGCCAATAACTACACGGTGCAACTCAATCCTCCATACCAGCACTACCGGGACATGGAGTTCGACGCCTACTTCCAGGACAACTTCCATGTGAGCCGGAACCTGACGCTGAACGTCGGACTGCGTTACGAGGCTCATCCGGCCCCGTATACCAGCAACAATCTGATGGCAAGCTTCGACCTCAAGAACAAGGCCATGGTCTTAGCACAACCGATCTCCTGGTACGTGACCCAGGGTTACACGACACAGACGATCGTCAACAACCTCGAGAACCTTGGCATGGTCTTTGAGACTCCGCAAGAGGCCGGGATCCCGAGCACGATGCTCCGGAACAATGACTTCACGTTCGGTCCCCGCGTGGGCGCAGCCTATTCTCTGGGAAGCCACGGTACCGTGCTTCGGGGAGGATACGGACGTTATATCTTCCCGGTGCCGGTGCGCAACTCCCTGAAGCTTCCGTCCGCCGACGCACCGTTTGCCACCAGTTACACGCAGAACTACAACGTTGGCGCCCAGTCTCCCGACGGCCTGAACAACTATATGATCAGGACATCGTCTCCGGTGATTGCCGGGGTCAACAGCAGCAACGTAGTCAACAGCGGTAACCTCAACTCCATTATTCCCGGCATCACCCAAGTTACGATGAACCCGGACTATGCTCCGAACTTCGTAACCGAAGTAAACGCGACGGTTGAGCAAGCGCTGAAGGGCAACTCGGCGGTCAGGGTCAGCTGGGTGTACACACACGCCTCCAACCTGGACCAGTACTTCTACTACAACAATCATCCTTCGAGCTACGTTTGGGACACTGAGACGGGCACAACCGCGCCCGGCGGCACTTACTCCGCAACAGCGCAGGGTCCGTATGACCAGAAGCTCTACAGTGGCTCCCAGGCCTTGGATCAAACCTCTGGCTGGTCGAACGACAACTCCCTGCAGGCCTCCTACCAGCGAATCTTTCATGGTGGCCTGGCCTACCAGATCAACTACGCGTGGTCTAAGCCGTTCCGGATCGGCGGAAACTGGTCCCGGGACAGCACGGTCTCGCCTTTTGCGGATTTTCTGCCTGGCTTCGGTCCCGGCAAGCCGGATAACGTGCCCGCATGGGGCATGACGCATGAATTGAATCGCTTCGAAAACTACAAAGTTGACACCGCGATTCCGAAGCACCACATCAACTTCAACGGCGTGTATGAATTGCCCGTCGGCCGGGGTAAGAGGTTCCTCGGAAACGCCAATTCCTTCTGGAACGAGGTAGTGGGCGGCTTCCAAATTGCAGGCAGCGGACAAGTCCTCTCGCAGGACTTCACCATCACAAGCTCCAACTGGGGACCCACCAATCCACTCCACGTGTACAAGCACAAGGCGCCGATTACCGACTGCCGCAGTGGTGTCTGCCACCAGTCGTACTTGTGGTTCAACGGCTACATCGCTCCCACCGCATATCAGAATTGCACATCGAAATGCGTCTCCGGGCTTCCAACCGACTACCTGCCTTATCAGGTTCCAATCAACAATATCCCGGGCACCCCTAACTACGGAAACAATAACGTGACCGTTCAACTGAACAATGGAGGTACGACCCAGACCAGCTACAATCCAGGCCCGGGAACCAATCCTTTTTCCAAGACCGTTCTCAATGGTCCCTTCAACTACATTGCAGCCGTATCAGTCTTCAAGGTCTTCCCGATCAAAGAGAATGTGAATCTGCGATTCAACATGGACGTCTTCAACGTTCTGAACGATCAGGGTTATCTGAACCCCAACGGAACGGACGGCACGGAGAGTCTGCAATCCGCTTACTGGAACAATGCGAACGGCAACGGCACAGGCCCGCGCGTAATGCAATTCACGCTCCGGCTCTCTTACTAAGGACCTGAAAACTTCGGGAGAGTGCGCACTCACAAGGCAGCGCTCCTAGAGTTTCAGGTCGTTGAAACTGTCAACGCTTCGGACATCAAGGCCCGGCGAGCGGGAATTTCAGAAGGATTAGGAATATTCATGCTGAGAAGAGATTTTCTATCTGTTTCATCGATGGCAATGGCTGTTTCGGCCACAGGCGTGGGATCAGCTGCTCCACTCCTGCGCGGCAAAGAGCATCCTGGACTACGGCGCAAAGCCGGATGGCAAGACGTTGAATACCAAGTCCATTCAGCGCGCCATCGACGAGGTCTTCCAGGCCGGCGGAGGGCTGGTCTATGCGCCGCCCGGAACCTTCCTCATTGGTGGTCTCGAACTCAAGAGCAGAGTCACCCTCTACCTTGAGGCAGGGTGCGTCCTCCTCGGCAGCAAGTCCTTCGACGACTACGACTACCATCCCGGCCCGCCGATGCAGGGCGACGCAAATGGTCATCATGTCATCTTCGCGCAGAACGCCGAAGATGTGACCCTCTGCGGCCCCGGCACCATCGACGGCCAGGGCGAAGCCTATTGGGAACTGCGACCCAACCGCCATCCTGTTGCGCCGGAAGACGCCTGGAAGGAAGGGGCAACCGGCCATTACCAGGTGAAGGACAACAACCGCCGCCCTTCTCCGATGGTCGAATTCGCCCAATGCCGCAACGTCCGCATCAGCGGCGTAACACTGAAGAATTCTTCGGGATGGACGCTGCGTCCCGTCGCTTGCGAGTCCGTTGTCATCGACGGAATCCGAATTCGCAATCCCAATCACGGCGTCAATACTGACGGCATCGATATCACCGCTTCGCGCAATGTCTTCGTATCCAACTGCGACATCCAGACCGGCGACGATGCCATTTGCCTGAAGAGCGAGAATCCATACGGAGACGTGCTGCCGACGAAGAACATAACCATTACGAATTGTGTCATTGCCACTTCGTGCAACTCCTTCAAGCTGGGTACCGCGTCTCATGGCTCATTTGAGAACATCGTGTTCAGCAACTCGGTCCTCTACGCCGATGCGGACAGTCCCTTGTATACACGTTCCAGCGGTGGCATCTGCATCGAAGCGGTGGATGGGGGCAGCATCGATGGCATCGTCGTGTCGAACATCCGCATGCAAAATGTGCGAGCGCCAATTTTTGTACGATTGGGCGAACGCAAGAAGAAGGAAGGCACGTTCCTCCGCAACGTTCTCATCGAGGGAGTCGACGCAACAGGCGCAATCGTCTCCAGTTCCATCACCGGGGTACCCGGGCTTCGTCCAACCGATATTACCGTAAGCAACTGCCGCATTCGCACCATGGAGCAGGGGCAGGCCGCATGGGTGCGTCGAGACATCCCAGAAGTGGCCGACAAATACCCGGAGGCCCGGATGATGGGCCGCCTGCCTTCCTATGGATTCTTCATCCGGCACGCAGATCGTGTACGTCTACGCGATATCGAATGCATCACCGATCAACCAGATGCCCGGCCGGCGATTGTCTGCGATGACGTGAGCGATGTGCTTCTCAGCGGTCTGGATCTCTCCGCGCCGGTTGGTGCGACGCCACTCATCGACCTGAGAAACACTCGACGCGCATTCCTGACCGGAATGCGTTCCCCTGCAGGAGTCCAGGTCTTCGCGCAAGTCAGCGGAGAAAGCTCCTCCGGCATCTCGCTCCTGGGAAATTCCTTGGATCCGGACCAGCAGCCTGCAACCTACACCAATGGCGCCACGGAGGCCTCAACCAAGATTGCCTAAAGCTTGATGAAGCGCTCAGGCGGGCATCATGCAGCAACGGGAATACTTCCCGAAGTCGGTTGCCCGCCCGAGGGCGCAAACGGTCTTCCGGCAGACTTGAAACAGACCGCCCGCACTCTTTAGCCCCGCTCCAATTTAAGTTGGCTTAGGACAACAAACAAAGATCGACTGCGTCGCAGCCCTCCCCACGCTCAACGCCTGATCGGCTTTGATCTCGCATTCCCGGTATACCCCGGATCGTCTGAGCACATGCCCAGGTGACCTCTTTATGAGGAGAAACATGTTGCGAATTGCACCGCGTCTCAATTGCATCGCATTGGTATCGATCGCCGCTTCGTTCATCTTCAGCGCGAACGCGCAACAGTTTACGCAGGCTCGCGACGGGGTCATCGTCACATCCGGCAGTCTCAGCTTGCGAATCACGGCATTGCGCGACGACGTCCTCGGCCTCAGCGGCTTCTCGCTTGCCGGGGCCGATGTCGGCGGATTCGCCGGCTCACCTACGCCCGATCTGCTCACCAAATGGATCGAACTCTCAGCCTTCCAGCCGATCGATCGCGACCATTCCGACAAGGGAACGCGCATGCACGAAGTCTGGGTAGATGGTCCGGATCACGAAGCCATCCGTCGCCGTTATATCGAAGAGCGGTACCGGCTGATGCCCTACCTCTACACCGTTGCTGAGGAAACCTCGCGCGATGGCCTACCCATCGATCGCCCTCTCTTCTTCGAATTTCCGCATGCATTGGAGGATGGCACTCCACTCGATCTCAACTCGCGCGGCAGTGAATTTCTCTTCGGAAGCCGCATCCTCGTAGCGCCGAGCCCCTATCCGGAAGATATGACTCCCTACGCCGTTCAACTTCCTCCCGGCACCTGGTACGACTATTGGACCAACGAGCAGTTTGTGCGCGGAGTTTCTACCGGCCAGGTCGATCTCGAACAGCGCGATCTGACACTCGCGCAGAAGCAGATCAAGATCACGCCGACACTGGAAAACTTGCCAGTCTATGTGCGCGGCGGCAGCATCCTGCCAATCGCTCCGTTGACTCAAAGCACCTCTGAGATCCCGCAAGGCCCACTCACTCTGCGTGTTTACCCATTGGCCCCGGGCTTGAATACGCCCGGCGAATCCTGTGAGGGTGATGTGTACACCGACGATGGACACACCTTGCCTATCGCCAGGGCAAGTTTACCCGCATCCATTTCGCGTGCTCCCTTGAACCGGACGGAAGCCTAACCGTTTCGATCCGAAAGCAAGAGGGAACCTGGAAGCCCTGGTGGCACGAGTACCGGGTGGAAGTCGTCGGCTGGACACCAAAGGGCGAAGCCTCTCTCGACGGGCACGCCGTACCACTGACCAAAGAGGGAGGGCTTTGGGGGATAACCATTTCAGCGAATGCCGTAGGAGCGCAAGTCCATCTTCGTTAAGAAGCGCTGATCCGACGTATGCGCGTCAAAGATTATCTTGAGTTCTGTGTGAGCTGTGTTTTGGTCACGCGCTGCGGATGCAAAAGTCCACTCCACAAACGCTGCATGTGGCCTCGGTCTTACCCTCCAGCCTTGTCGCGTTTTAGGCTTCTGTTTTCCATGTCGAATGCCTACTCTGCCCGGAATGCCATCGCAATCCTGTGGATTTTCAAACTGCACCACTAACAAAGTCTGAGAATAATTGCGGTATTGGTTGAAGTCTGGTATCGTCCGTCTACTTCACAGCATCGAGCTTTGGCCCTTCTGCATGGCGTGCCCCCTTATGGATACTTGCCAGATTTGTAAGAATGCGATCACGCGGGACTATTTTCGAATAGGCCGCACCATGCTCTGCCCCGATTGCGCGGCAAAGTTCAGTGGGATCGAGCTGGCAAATAAATGGAAGCATTTTCGACGTGGATTGATATTTGCGACGGTTGCATCCCTAATTGGGTGCTTGGCAATGTGGGGAGTAGATGAGTTGTCCTCACTTACTAATTCCTCATCACTATTTTCGGCTGGAGCGTCCCTTCGGGGAGCGGGGATCCTGTTGCTAGGCGCAGTTATCGGCGGAGCAGCGCAAGGTGGATCAAAGAAAAGGGGAAGTCTTTCTCTTCAGATATGCGCGGTGATTCTGACATACCTCGCTTACTCGATGGCTTTCGTGCTGTTTGGTCTCAATCGGATAGCTTCATCGACGATCTCAGCACCGCTGATTATGCAATTTCTTATTATTGGGCCTGCCATCCCATTTCTCGCGATTGCGAAGTCCCCTATTGCGATTTCAGGATTGGTCGTCCTTTCGATGGCTCTCTGGACTGTCTGGTCCATGACAGGAAGGGTGATCCTGCTCGACGGTCCGTACGGCGGTCCGGAACCGACAGTGGAGAAGTCACTCTTTCGAAGCCTCGGGGATTAGCAAGCACTTATACGTCGCAGCTCTGCGGTCCGCAGCGCCCGCCTTGGCCTAGCTAAATCCCGGATGGAACCTCTTTCCCGCAGGTTATATTAGGGCCCGCCGCAGGTCAGGTTTGCGGCGGGCAACTGCGCTCGATCGGTTAGAAGGTTAGCCGCGCCCCCAGTTGGATCTGGCGTGGTACTCCATTGGCGCTGGTAATCTGGCCAAAGGTGGTGGAAGCCGCCTTGGTCACCAGGCCCGTGGTGGCGCTGATCGTCGCCGGCGAGGTGAGCGTGGGCGACCCCAGACTGACGATGTTGAAGGCGTTGGTCGCCTCGGCACGGAACTGCAACTGGGTCTCTCGATACAGCTTGAATGTACGGAAGATGCCGAGGTCGATGTCCCTATACCCAGGCGTCCGAAGCGAGTTTCGCGCCATATTTCCGTCGGCGCCTCCCGGCCCGATTCCTCCCGGTATTCCAGGCCCATTCTGGACGAACGCCGCTGTGTTGAACCACTCTGCCGCCGCCGCGAACCGTCCGCGATGGGGGCTGAGCACAGGATTCTGTCCCGGCACCAGGTTGGGCCTGTCGGTTGTGGAGTTCCCATCGACGTTGTTATCCGCGCCCGACTGCACGGTGATGGGTGTGCCGCTGTTCAGCGTGACGATGGGGGAGATCTCCCAGCCGTTCAACACGCCGCCAACCCACTTGTTCGGTCCGTGGTAGTACGACAGGTCCCAGATCCCCGAAATGCTCGCCATATTCTTGATGTCGTTGTTGGTGGGACTATGCTCTCCGGCGAGCGTGCTGAAGTCCTGCGGAACATCCGTCGAGCTCGTGCTCGAGCCCTGCACCGGCGCACTCCACATCTCGTGGCCCCAGACATAGAAGCCATTCAATGAGACGTGATGCCCCATCTGCTTGGTCGCCGAGATCTGGAGGCTATGGTAAGACGCCGTCTGGTTGGACCCGAGAAGAAGCACCGAAGCGAGTTTGCCGACCTCATAGGGCCGTCTGGAGTTCTCGTTCGCCGTGGTTCCCACCGCCCCCGGAGCCCACGCGTCATAGTTCACATCGTTCTGGAACGGAAGGTCATGCGATAGCGAGCTGACATAGGCGACCATCATGCTGGCGTTTCCCGGCAACTGCCGCTGTACCGACACGTTGAACTGGTAGGTCACCGGCCATTGGAAGCTGAGAGAGTTTCCCGCTTCGTTCAAGGCGCCGAAGGTCGCATTGGATGGATAGACACCCGGCGCGTAGAAGTACGGGAACGGAGAGACTCCGGTGGGAAACGCGGTCGCCTGCCCATCCAGCAGCTTCGCCCCATAGATATTGGTGAGCGAGGCAACCGTAAGACTCGACTGGCGCAGGGCGAACGGCGCAAAGTTCGACGTTGCGTCCCACTCGTTGCTGGAGACTGCGCCATAGAACACACCGCCTGCGGCACGAAACGAGGTCTTGCCGTCACCGAATGGGTCCATCGCTATCCCTATGCGCGGCGAGACGTGGTGCCATCTTATCCCGACGATTCCCCTCGTTACCCCTGCGTCTCCGGGAAACAACATCCCCGTTGGAGCGGTGGGAAAGACCGTCGATTGACGGCCGGGAAGGAACGTCGATTCCTGATTCCGGTAGTTGTCGGTAGGTGGCGTCTGGAAGTCGTACCGCAGCCCCAGATTCAGCGTAAGCCTCGGTGTGACGCGGAAGTTGTCCTGACCAAAGAAGGCGTAGTACCACGTGTTGGTGAGCTGAGTCACGCCTACATCCTGCTGCATGGTGTAGGGATTGCCGGTGAGGAAGTCGCTCAACGCGTTCTCCGTCGTCTCCGGGGCCGACGTCGAAAACACGAAATTTCCGAAGTTGTCCAGATAGGTAATCTGAACGCCCTTGTCGAGCGACATCTCCGCGCCGAAGTTCAGCGAATGCCTGCCAATCGTCCTGCTCGCCACGTCACGCAACGCGTAGAAGTTGCTCCCTGCCGTCGGCCCCATCACCGATTGTGCCGCGTTGAAGTAGCCGGTGACCGAAAGGCCCGGCAGCGACGGATAGCCCTGCAGCACGTAACTCGATCCAAAGCTGGTCAGATCGACAGGAGTGGTCCCGTTCAGCGAAAGCTGCGCCTGGTTCACACGGCCGCCGAAGTTCCGCATATACGTCGCCCAGACCTGATTTACCAGCCCGGACTTGAGCACCTGCGTGTCGCTGACGTTTAGGTTGTACTGCTTGGCCGAGTCCGTCTGCCCCGACCACAACAGATTGCCTCCGCCGGAGACGGTCGAGACCGAGTTGATCTGGAAGTAGCTCACCGTGACGTGGTTGTTCTGGCCGAACTGCTGGTCCACCTTGCCCAGATACTCGTTGTTGTTATACGGGCTCTTGAAGTACCCCGACCATCCGTTGTTCTCCATAACCACCGCGCCTGCATTCGGCAGCCCTTTTCCGATCGTCACAGCATGAGCGAGATTCGCTGCGGGAAGATACGCGTTCATGACGGCCGTTGCTGTCGGGTCGAACGCGGTGATCGGAATGCAGCCGACCTTCGCTGTCTGGCAGTTGCTCGACGAGTTGGTCCCCTTATAGGCCGTGGTGTTCTTCAGGAACGTGCCGGGAGCACACGGTGCTGCCGCGCAGGTCGCTGGCTGAAACGGCTCCGCCGGCGACTCCGTGAAGTCGCCCTGACGCTCCAGGGCTGTAGGGACCACGGCGCCCGTCAGCAGCGGATTGGAGATCTGCCGCAAACCGGCGTAGCTGAAGAAGAAGAACGTCTTATCCTTGCGAATCGGCCCGCCGATCGTGCCGCCAAACTGATTCCGATGCAGCGGCTGATTGACCTTTTGCGCCGGGTTGAATGGATTCGCCGGCGCACCCCACGGTGTGTCGTTCAGAATCGTATTACGCACGAACTCAAACGCAGACCCGTGCAGACTGTTCGTGCCCGAGCGGGTCACCAGCGACACGACACCCGATCCGAAGCGTCCATATGCCGCCGAATAATTGTTGGTTTCCACCCGGAACTCCTGCAGCGCGTCAGGATTTGGCGCCGGGTTGCCATAGTTGCGAATGCTGGTCATGTTGATGCCACCATCCAGATAGAAGCTCACGGTACCCACGCCGCCATCGAATCCGCCGCCGATGACCACCTGCGTCGAAGGTAGCCCGATCACAGAGTTGTAGTTCGCGCCACCAGCCCCTGATGCGGAGGACGAGAGCACACCCGGCGTCAGCGAGAGCTGCGTGTACACATTCCGATTCGGCAGCGGGAGCTGCGTGATCTCATCGGCCATTACCGTCCTGCCGATCTCCGAGGTGCTCGTATTCACCAGCGGCGGCGCCGTTGTTACCGTAATCGTCTGGTCCTCGCCGCCGACCGTGAGCGTGGCATCCACGCGTTGGGTCTGGTCGAGGGTCAGTGTTACGTTCTGCTGCACGAACTTCTGAAAACCCTTACTCGTCACCGTGATCGAATACCCGCCGACTGGCAGATAGTCAATGCGGTATTCGCCAGCAGCATTGGCCGTCACCGTGTGGCTGGTGCCGGTCTCCACATTGGTCGCCGTAACCGTAGCCCCAGGAATCACCGCGTTCTGAGTATCCTGAACGGTTCCCACCAGCGTTCCGGTGATCTGTTGTGCGCTCACGGCGGTCGGCACACACAGCGCCATCAAGATCATGGCGCCCATCGAAGCCAGCGCCGTTCTCAATCGAGCCAACTTAAAGACTGACTTTAGTACGTTCTTAGAACTAAATCGCATGAATGACCCCGTAGTGCGAGACTTTTGTGGCCCTTGTCACGATGGTAATACTGCCCGCCAATTCCAAGACTGTCAAGTTAGGCGTAGCAAATCGAAACAGAGGCCTGGGTTCAGGGCTGAGCCGCGATGCTGCGTTTTGCTGTGAGTCGAAGATGATGTTCCAAGCTGTTTCGATAGTTTCCCAAAGTAAATTTTGCAAGATAGCGTTTGCGATTGACTTGGCCCATGGATTTTCGCTGTTGTGGTGATACCAGCAGTGTATGCAACATGGCGGCCAGTGCGACGGGGTCCTGTATGGGAACGAGGCAAGCGCCGCCATCATTGCCTGTAACCTCTGGAATACCTCGCCAATCCGTAGCGACGATAGGAAGCCAGTAACTCATAGCTTCGATGAGAACAACTCCGAAGCTTTCCGCAGGGTAGTGGCTGGGGAAACAGAAAATATCTGCGGTGGAGAAGGCGTGGTGCTTTTCCTCCCCGGTCAGGACGCCGACAAAATCCACATTTGATTCCAAGTTTCCATCGCGGACGATATATTTGACCTCCTGCTCGAACGCGGATGGCAGAAAAGATCCCATGCAAACGAGGCGAAATGGTGTACCTGCTTGACGCAGAATACGACAGGCTTCGAGAAGGACGAGGATGCCTTTGGCTTCGCAGATGATTCCTGCAAAGAGAATGATAGGGGCTTCATGAAAAGAGGAGGATGACTGGGGTTCGTCGTCGACTGAGGATGAGTGATCTGGAACACCGCAGGGAATGATTGCAGTTGAACGAGCATTGAGGTGGGCTGTCTCGGCAGAGGTAGCAGTTGTCGTAAAGATCGCCAGGTCGGGTTTGTTGTAGGCAAGGCGGAACAGAGGCTGCAGAGGCTTTGGCAGGCGGGGGTAGATGGCGTAGAGGCCGGCGGCATGAAAGTGGAAGACGGTGTGTCGAAAAAGCCATCGGGTGGGAATGAGGAGGACGAGGTCGCGAACTACAGGGACGAGGTTTGCATCGGCCGGCGGATAGTAGAGGACCGTGGCTCCTGTGCGCAGGCGAGCGATCAAAATTGCAGTCAGGACTTGAGCTAGATGGGCGAGCTTTCTGAACCTGAAAGAGCCTATCTCCGAGGTGAGTCGCGAGAATGCCATGGGGACGTGGATAAGTTCGATGTCCGAATAGTATCCACTGAGGAATTCTCGGATCATGAGGGACTGACCGTTGACGGGGGGTGGAACCTGGCCCACTACTACAACTTTGACCGTAGTCCGCGTCATGCAATCCGAAGGGCAAATGGGAGCCTCGGCCGGGACTGACGTGGTATCGCACGTTTTGCGAAGCGGCGCGCTAGCCATGAATCGCCTCGTAGTAGACCTGATTGCGGCCGCGCAGAGCGCTCATTGTTCCAATGGAGCGGGACATCAATTGCAGGGCGCGAATTGCGTGATGTCGGCCGAAGAGCGATCGGGGAAGGAGAATGAGGCCGGCGAGAAAACCCCCACACGCGGTGATTGCGCGCAGGCTGACGGTCTTGATCCCGGAGTCGAAGGAAAGACAGCTTCGCGTGTAACGGTTGGCGTCGCTATGGGCGCGGCTGAGGAGCCAGCGCACATTTGCCCGCGTTTCGGGGACACATTCGGAGACGCGAGCTTCTTCGACCCAGATCATGCAATGTCCAGCTCGCTCGATACGCATGAAAAACTCGGTGTCTTCCCCCCCGGTAGTATCGAAGCGGCTATCAAATCGGAAAGCGGATGCGATTGATCCGCGAAGCAACACGTTATTTGTGGCGGCACAGCGTATGCGCTTGCCGGTGGGGCAACTGGCCGGGTTGAAAAATCTTCCTCGAACAACCCACTCGGGTGAGTCGATATAGCGAGGTTCGACTGGACCTGTCACGACATCAGCATTGTAGGTCCCGCTCGCATTCAACAAGCGGGAGAGCCAGTCTGGCTGGGCCGCCTCATCGTCATCAAGAAATGCGATGTAGTCCATATGCTCGGATTCTATGAGCGCTCGATTTCGAGCAGTAGACAGACCCCGGCTGGGTTCGCAGATGTAGCGCATTTGCGTGGTGGTCGAGGCAGATACCTGTTCAAAGACTGGGCGTGCCGTCCGGTTCGAATCGTTGTCTACGAGGAGAATGTGAAGATTTACATCGGTGAAGTAACACTCATCCCCATCATTGAACAAGACACGTGACGTCAGGACGGTCTGGGCAAGCAAAGATTCCAATGCGAGTTTGAGGAGCTCGGCTCTGCGATAGGTAAGAAGACACACCTGGACATCGATGTATGGCCTCTGCTCGACGTTGTCGGGTATAGATCGCAACTTTTCTGTGCTCATGAGTATGGCTCCATCAGTGCATTCGGAAGATTGAGGACGTGATCGGCAGACCAAGCGAGATAAAGACAGGTTAAGAAACGTACGCTGCTGGCGATGACCATAGCGGCGACCGCGCCAGAGAGTCCGTAGCAATAAATGAGAAGGACTCCGAATGTGAATAAGACCCCAGTTCCCATGACTTGAACCCACATGTAAGTTTTTGGCCGGGACATTCCTCCTTCGTAAGCTCCAACAACTGTTGCAAGGTATTGAACGGCGAAAGCGATGACAAGGAAACGAAGAAGCGGCGCGAATGCAAGGTAAGGGGAGGGCGCTCCGTAAACAAACTTCATGATGCTGTGGGGAGCCAGGAAGAGAGCCAGGAACGGCGGCAAGAGCAGAAGCCCGTAACGTATTCCGTAGTGGAGTGCCGACTTGCGTGCCTTCTGGATTCCATTGGCCGCTTCGCGCGCGATGACCGGTATGAGAAGGCTGTTGACGCTGAAGATGACTGGGTTGGCTACTCCGACTAGATTAAGCAAGGCCTGATATTGAGCCACAGCAAGCGGACTGGCGACGATGACCAGGGTCCAGCTTGGGATCTGTAGGGTGAGCATGTTGAGAGCATTCCCGGCGAGAACAAAACGCCCCATCCGCCATGAGTACAGACCATGATCGACCGAGAGTGAGCGAAGCCCAGAGACGCGGACAAGTGCGAACTGCCAGAGTGCGGCGATGATCGAGGTGACGGCCACGATGATGAAGATCGCCACTAGATGCCTTGGGCGGAAAAGCAGCAGGATAAGCGCCTGGCCGACATAGCAAAAGAAATCAGGCAAGATTGCATCCCGAAAGCGTAGCGCGCTGAGGAGCGCTCGCCGCGCTGTCTCCTGCAACTGCCAGGCCAGCATGGCGATCGCCATGTAGGGCCAAAGATCGATGCGGTGAAGAGCCAGGGTCAGGATGGCGAGCAGGGCGGAGAGCGGAAGCGCGAGGAGAAGGGTATGGACGAGCGCCGCTCCGGCGACCTCACCGAGTTCTAATCCGGAAACCACCGCCCCGCGAAGGGTTAGTGGGTAAACGATCAGGGAGGAATGGCAGGTATTGATGGCAAAGAGCGAGAGAAAAAGAAGACTGAAAGTGCCATAGTCCGCGGGCGCCAGAATGCGAGCGAGGACAAGAGCGGTGAGAAAGTTTCCCCCACTCACCACCGCCTGATCCAAAATCGAAGCGCTCGTCTGGCTCGGCAGGACTTTAGTGAGCATAGTCTCCTCGCGCGGTAGGGGGCGAAGCTTCGAGGTTGGCGTTCGTAGTTGGGTTTTTACCTTCGTTTCTCTGGAGATAGCAGGAGAGAAGTTCCATGTAAGAGAGATGTTGCTGCTCTATGCATCGGTAGGTGGGCGCAAGGACCGGGATGACTCCAACACTTTTATCCCAGCGAAAACCGCGGTACTCATTCATCACGATGCGAATCTCCGGAGCATTGTGAGAGCGGCCGCGGAGGAATGCTGCGAGATTTTGCGGATCAGTCTGGCTTGCATCGATGACCTCGACGCCATAGTGGCGCATCAAGGAGGACTGACCGGCAGGCATAAAGGCAGGAGGACCTGCGTCTTGCTTCAGCATCTGAGCAACGGCCCGGTAGTCATCTTTGCGGAACTCCGAGTCGGAGTGATAGTCGTGAATCGAAATGAGATTGATTGAAAAATATCCGCAAAGCGACAGGATCAGGCAAGTTGATGTGCGGAAGGATGCGTTCGACGCGAGTTGCGATAAGCAAAGGCTAGTGAGAACGAATAGCAGGGAGAATAGCGCGCAAGAGTGGCGCGGGAGAATATTGAGTTGCCCGACGACACCGAAGATGCCGAAAAAAAGCATCATGTATAAGGCAGTCACGAAAGCGAGCGCGCGGGTCGCAGGAAGCAGTCTGCGGGATGATCGAAGAAGGAGGCACACTGCGGCCCCAAACGCGAGCATCACGAAGGCCGACGGAAGAATGACTGGCCAGAAGCGGAGGGCGATTTTGAGTTTTTCGGAGTTCCTGAGAAGCTGCCCTGACGGCTGTAGCGTCGTTCCATAAAAGAGGCCGTACAGACTGTAGCCAAAGTTCATCCAGAGTGGTTGTTTGATATGGATGATGTCGCGCGCCACGAAGGTAGATGAAAGCGAACGATAGAGCGTGACATAAGTTAGGAAAGTTGCAGCACTAAAAGCTGCGGGCATTCGCCAGTCGCGTATGGTCTCTCGGCGAGGTGCGCGGCTAAGTAAGTCCGTTGCCGCTAGCGAAAAGACCAGAAGCGCAGTGAATGGACTGCCCAGCATGCAGAGGGAGCAGACCACAGCGAATGCGACGGTGTAGCGAGCACAAGATTTCTTTCTCTCGATCCAGAGTGCAAGAAGCAGAAACGAAAGCATCTGAAGTAGAGCATAAGGTCGTGCCTCCTGCGCATAGTAAATGGAATAGCTGGAGAAGATATATGCGGCCAAGGTAAGTAATGAAAGCGGACTACCGAATCGGCGGATTCCTGATGCCAGGTAATAAACGACCACTCCGGAGGCTATGGAAAATAGGGCCGAAGGAAGACGTAACGCGAAATCGGATGTTCCGGTGATTCGGCTCCAGAAAAAGATGAGTCCGTAATAGAGAGGCTGCAGATGCTCACTTGTCGTGTAGCCCCCGAAGATATGTAGAAACTGGTGGAAGGTTGGTGCGGAGGCGAGCGTGAAGGTATAACCTTCGTCGTACCACAGGCTTTGATTCGTTATCTTTGAAAATCTTGTGAAGCAAAGGAGCGCGAATAAAGCGATGGGGCCAATGAAAACGGCTAAAGCTTGAAAACGATTTTCCGCATTTGAGCGATCGTAGACGGATGTGTTGGGCGTTGTATTTGCTGACGAGAGTTCAAACATAGTTTTAGCCTCGAGTGTGAAAGTCTCTGCTGCATTCAGGGCGACCGCTAAGGTTGGTTGGGGGCGAAGTCAGCCGACGAACCATAGACTTGTTGCCGGAGACGATAGAACGAACTAACGGTACCTCCGACTTTATATTCGGAGATGCGGATGCCAAGGGCGGTACTAAGTGAGACAAAGAGAAGCAGGGGAATTCCTCCCCGAGTAAGTAGTGCGCTTTCATTGAGGTTGTAGATAAGCCAGAAGAAAATAAACGCAATCGGGAAAGACTTAGCGGAGCTGCGCTCTATCGTTAGAAATCGAAAGGCCCGCGAGATGGTCTGAATCAAGGGCGGGAGGAAGAGCAGGGCGCCTGCGAAGCCGGTGCCAAGAAGGAGATCGAGATATCCGTTGTGGGCTGTAGGAACAAGCCATCCGACACCACGGATGATGGTCAGGGAGTCGCCTTGAAGACCCTGCCAGAAGGAATCGAAGCCGTAGCCACACAGCGGGTGGTGACCAATGGCGACGAGCACAAGGGACCACAGTTCAGTACGGCCTGTGAGGGTAGCGTCTTTTGAAAAGAGTCCTGGGATGATCGATGCATTTTGATAGAGCAGAACGGAGGCCGCTGACACGAGAAGGATTGCCATGAGGACAATTGGTATTCGATCCGTACCGCGAAAACGCGCAACGAAGAGAAGCGGCAGCAAGGATAAGGTACACAGGGTTGCGACAAGTGAGCCGGAGGAGCGGGAAAGAATCAGCAGAACCCCGGCGAGAACGGCGAGCGGAATACGAAGTCCGCAGAGTCGATGGAACGGGACAAGCAGAAAAGCCAAGAGCGCGAGACCCTCTTCGAAACCAAAGATATTCTTGTGAGTGGTGAAGCCCTTTAGCGACTGAGGATCAGACGGAGAATACAGCAAGGATGGCGCAACAAACAGGCAGAAAAGGCATAGAGCGATGTGGATCAAACACGCAACAGCAAGGAGACGGATCAGTTCAACAACGCTGAAATCTGTCCCTAGAATCAGACCAATGATCATCGTGAGGATTAGGAAGATTGCGCGCCGGATCGTGAGGCCAGGGTTCGTGCTCCAAGCCGCGGAGACGACGCAGAGGACGACGATAGGAGCGAAGCTCACAATGCCGCGGCTGGCCCAGAGGATTTGTCGTCGATTTGTCAAAAGCCGAGCGAGTATGAAGAGATAGAGAAGCGATGTCGCAAGGATGACGGGTAAATGGATTTGACTCCCCACCACCTCGAGGTCGGTGTCGGAGATGCCGGGCGAGACGAGCCCCATGACAATTCCCATGAGAACAAGAAACAGGCAGACGACAATAATTCGATAGAGAGGGCTGGGCTTTCGGGCGTCTGAGATATACATGTCGGAATCCTCTCGCAACGGCGAATCAGACGTCGTTAATGGAAGGCATAGAGGGCGGCGCCAGAGATAGAGGCAAATATGGCTTGCGTATTCTGGCCAAAGCTCTTGACTCCACTGGTGGGAACGAAGAGGATGTCCCCGCTCTGAAGCTGCTGGTCAGGCTCCTGACCACGTTGAATAGCTTTTAGCTGGATGGGAATCGTCTCGGTAGAATCTTCAGTTTTTCGGAGCAGGATGACGTGCTTGAGCGAGGCAATGCGAGTTGTTCCCTGGGCTTCAGAGATTGCCTGAAGGACTGTCATTGATCCGTTATCGTGCATGAGGTAACCGCCGGGCCGCTGGACATCTCCAAGAACGTAAGCATAGCTGGCACGGGGGACGATGACTGTATCGCCGGGGTAAACTCTCACGTCGTTGGAGGCGATTTGCTCGCCGTTGTTCTGGCTTAGCGTTACTTGCTCTGTCTCACCTGTGGCGTGACGAAGAATCGTGATTCGCGTGTCCGCAGAACTGGTGGTGCCGTCAGCCAAGGCAATGACGTCCACAAGACTGCGCGTCGAGAAAATTGGGTACAGTCCCGGCTTCTTCACTTCGCCTTCAACCGTAACACCCTGGGTGGTGAACTCCTTTACTGCCACAGAAACGTGCGGGTCGCGTATGAGATTGCGATTGCGCAACTGGTTCTCGATGCCATTGGCTAGCTGCTCCGGTTGAAGGCCGACCGCGTATACGTCTCCCAGGAGAACTAGGCGGACGGTTCCACTGGAGCCGACGCGAACCTCCTGGGAAAGTTCCGGAGCGTCGTAGACGTTGACCGAGAGCATATCCCCGGTTCCGATGAGCACCTTTTGTGGAGCCAGGGCTGCATCAGTGGGCGCAGTTTTGACCTGTGCGGGGAGAGTCTTGATCTGGCCCTGGCTGTTAGCAGTACAAAGGAGGCCTGCAAAAGCAGCGACGAGAGCAAGGACAGTAGCGCGACTCGCGATGACTGTGGGAGCGGGAACAAAGATCTGAGCGGGCGTAGCAGCGTAGCCGTATCTCTGCTTACCCCAGTAGTAGTAAAAGTCAGCGGAATCGAAGTCGATGCCGTTCAGCACTACGCCAAGGATTTGCGCTCTTGCGCGACGAAGAACGCTTAGCGTGCGCACGAGCGAGTGCAGGGCGGTCGTGCCGCATTTTGCCACGACCATGACGGCATCGACAGATGTTGAAAGCGATACTGTGTCTGTAACGGCCAGGATCGACGGAGTGTCGATGAGCACGACGTCGAAGGCGGCTCGCAGTCGTCCGATTAGATCGGTCATCGAGACAGACCCGAGCACATCTGATGGATAGTGTTTATCCTGTCCGGCCGGCAAAACGAAAAGGCCAGGGATCTCCTCGTAAGTCGTTACATATTTCTGCCAGACCGTATCGGAGACTGCTTCATCGAGTCCGTCGCGTCTGTCGAAGCCCAGAGCCACCGAGAGGGCTCGCTTCCGCAGGTCGGCGTCGACGACAAGAACGGTGCGGCCAGACTGAGCAAAGGCGGCTGCAAGATTGAAGGTAGTGAAACTCTTGCCCTCTCCTTCAGAGGTGCTGGTGATAGCGAGCACAAGCGACCGCCGACCGGGCGTGCTCGATAGAATGGCAGTCCGAAGTACACGGAAGGCCTCGGCGACGGTGGAGCGCGGAGCTTTAGCGGTGGTTTGATACTGCCAGACCGATTGCGACGTACTGAGGCGCAAGGTCTGGATGGCTGCCTTTGGCAATGACCGCTCTACTGGCGGAATCAGTGCGAGAACTGAAGCCCCAACCGCTTCCTCAATCTTCTGAGGATCACGAACGCTTTGGTCCATGGCATCAGCCGTGAAGACAAGGATGATGCCGACGAAAAGACCGCCAAAAAGAGTGACGAGGAGGTAGATCGGCAACAGTGGCTGTGCGAGCCTGGATGGCGCAATAGCCGAATCAAGGATGTTGAGATTGGTCGAACGCAGACCCGCCAGAAGGCCGGCCTCTTTGAGACGTTTGAGAAGCTCCTCGTAAAGATCTCTGCTGGTGTCGGCTTCATGCTTCGCGGAAGTGTAGCGAATGGCATCTTTGTTCATCTTCGAAGCGAGAGCCTCTTGCAATCGCAAAGAGCGGGCCGCCGCAGCCTCAGTATCGGAGGCCAATGTGTATTCCGCTGTAGCTTGGCCTACCAGACGATCGATCTCACTTTTGATGGACGCCTGAATTGATCGCAGCCGCTCGCCAGCCTGGAGGACCTTCGGATACTCCGTGCCATAGCGCGCATTCAACTCTGCATAGTTGGCCGCGGCCTCGGCCTGTTCTTGTCGAAGCAGTTGCAGCGGAGCGTTTGCCGTGTTCGCGCCTGTACCCTGCGAGCCGATCATGCCGGCGAGAACGTCAGGACTCCTGGTTAGAGCCATTTTGTAGATAGACTCCTTAACGGCTTTGTTTGCCTGGGCAACGGTAAGCTGTGCGTTCAGCTGGTCCAGCTTTGCGTTGGTCGCATTATTGGCTTCATCAATACCGTAGATTCCTGACTGTTGCTGGAGGCGGGCCACATTAGCCTGCGCCTCATCGACTTGCGCTTTCATGTTGTTTAGCTGACTTGCCAGGAAGTTGGTCGCTTCCGAGCTGGCGGCAAAGCGAATCTGATAGTTGTACTCAATGAAGTCGGCAATAAGTTGATTCACGACCGTAGCTGCGCGCTGCGGGCTGTGATCCAGAAAGCTGACAGAGATGATGCGTGTCCCGGAGACCGAGTCGGCCTGCAGTCTCTTATCAAATTTCGCCAAGACAAATGCGAGACGCTTGGGAGATTCGTCGAGCGGCTTTTCGTTTTCCGCGTTATTGTTTGTCAACTGGTAGTCCGGCTCCTGATCGAGCTTGAGTTCTTTGATGACGCGTAGAGCCAGGTTGCGCGACTTGATGACGTCGACCTGGGTCTGTACCGCAAGGTTGAAATCAAGCGCGTCTGCAGCAGCCGAAGCACTCGCCTGGGTCGGGTCGGAAAGTCCCGCAGCGTAATCCTGTTTGAGGAGAAGTAGTTTCGCCTGCGCCTTGTATAGGCGCGGGTTCAACAAGCAGTAAACGAACCCCAAGGCCATAAATGCAAAGACTGTCCATAAGAGCAACCTGCGTCGGCGACTGATAACTTTCCATAGCTCCACGAGGCTGAAATCGTTCCGCGCCAAAGGCAGATCGCTTGCTTTGTGCGAAGACTCGAGCCATTGCGGCGGAGATAACAAGCTAGGGTCACTGTTCATGATGTTCTCCAGAAAAGCGCAATCGGTGCTGGCTCGCCAGAGTTACGCGACACGCTGCTCGTCGCTGATGGGGACGACCTCCGAGATCAAAGGAGCAAGCGCATTGGGCGCAAGTGCAACTTCGCGACGGGATGGGCTGTTATGGACACTTGCACCGATGCAAAAGTAAGTCAGACCGGCAACTGAGACAGCTTCGGGCGTGAAGAGGTTTTTACCATCGATCAGGATAGGCAACTTGAGCAGCTTGCGAATGCGGTCAAGATCAATGGCAGCAAACTCCGACCACTCGGTCAGCACAAGCACGGCGTCAGCTCCATCGCAGGCCGCATAAGCATCCGGTGCGAAAGAGATGAATCCAGGGGGCAACAGAGCTTCGGCGCGCGGCATTGCAGCGGGATCGAAAGCGCAAATCTCGACTCCCTCCGCCCTGAGACGGTGGATGATGTCTATCGCCGGAGAGTCGCGGATATCGTCGGTTCCACCCTTGAAGGCAAGGCCTAAGACTGCCACTTTCTTGCCACGAAGCGTCCAGAGAGCCTCGCGCACTTTAGCCACGAAGCGAAGCTTCTGATCTTCATTGATTGCAATGACCTCGGAGAGCAAAGCGAAATCATAGCCAACGCTCTGGGCAACAGAACGGAAGGCAAGAACATCCTTAGGGAAGCAAGATCCCCCATACCCAATACCCGGATTCAAGAACTCCGGGCCGATACGCGAATCGGCGCCGATGCCTTTAGACACCTGCCGAACATCTGCTCCGACGCGCTCGCAGATTGTTGAGACAGCATTGATAAAAGATATCTTGAGGGCGAGGAAAGCGTTTGAGGCATGTTTGATTAGCTCTGCACTCTTGACACTACTGACAATCAACCTGGGTGGTTGAGTCGCTTGCCCCTCAATAGCGTTCGGTCTCTGATAGTAGCTACCGTCGAGGATCGGGCGGTAGATCTCCATGAGCATCTCCTGACTGATTTCGTCAGGAACGCCGAGCAAAATGCGGTCAGGAAACAAAAAGTCACGAACCGCTGTGCCTTCCCGCAAAAATTCGGGGTTGGACGCGATGCTGAAGTCTTCAGCTCGTGCGTTATTTAGAATCATGGTGCGATGTACTGCTTCGCAGGTACCTACTGGAACAGTACTTTTCTCTACGATGACTTTGTGTCGATCCAGCGACTTTGCCAGTTCGCGAGCAACACCTTCAACGTAAGACAGATCCGCGTCGCCATTTGGCGACGGTGGTGTACCAACACAGATAAAGACTACGTCACAGAAGCGCAACGCCGCGCCGATATCGGAGGAAAATGTAAGTCCACGTCCCCGATGGCGTTCCAGCAACTCGGGAAGCAACTCTTCGTGGATGGGAGTATTGCCTGCAATAAGCTGTTCTACCTTCGCTGGATCGTTATCAACAGTAACTACCTCATGACCTAGCTCGGCAAAGCACGCCGAGGACACGAGTCCGACATACCCTGCACCAATAACAGCAATTTTCATCCGTTCCTCCAAGGCAGATCTGACAGAATGGTCGTCGTGGCTACTACTTCAAAGGACCCTTGATCGAAATTCATCAAGGCATCCCAGGCGTCCAAGTTGAGATTAAATGTCTCGAAGCAGGTCGGATAATGAGAGTTGAAATCCCAATGCTATGACTTCGAGCATGGGAAGAGACACAGATTTGCGACCCCTTTCCACATCGCTGATAAAGCTCCGGTCGATGCCAAAATCGACAGCCATGCGTAATTGGGTCAGGTTGCGCTCGCGTCGAAGCTCTCTCAACCGCACTCCAAAGCGGCTGCCCACATCCTTAGGCAAGTAGTAAGTTGGTCCGATACGTTCGACGACAGCAAGTGGAACCTGGGGAGAAGATGAATACACAACCGCTGTACCATTGTTGGCCATGTTGGTGTCCTCAATTGAGAAGATGGGTTCCTTGGCTTATGTGATGTGGATAACTAAACCGTCCTACATCTGTACTGTTTTGTGTACTTTCCTGATCTAACTTCGACTTTGGTGAATAGATACACGAATGGCTCGGTACTACTCAAAGGCAGATGATCAGCTATCTCGGACCAGTCTTCCCTATCTCTGGATGGTTCATTGACCCGGTTACAACTTGCCATGCCAGCAGTCTGTTGCTCGGGAAAAAGCTCTTTGGGGGAGTTGGCAGTATGACACGGTTCTTAGACGCTTGTAAAGTTAAATTGTTCTGAACTTAGACTTCAACTACCGGGCATTGATTCTCAGATAACGGCTGAGGGCAGGGTGACGCATCATCTATCAATCTCTTCTCCGCAGCTATCGCATCGAGAGTAAGACGCAGCCCCTGCCTAAGATCAACTCTCGGGTGCCACCGCAGAATTTCCCAGGCCCTGCTGATATCCGGCTTTCGTTGCTTCGGATCATCTTCCGGCAACGGCATGAAGGTGATACGGCTCGATGAATTCGTAAGATCCAAGACGATCTGAGCACACTCCAAGATTGTGAACTCGTTTGGATTTCCAATGTTGACGGGCCGGTGCTCATTCGACTGCGAGAGGCGGAGGATGCCCTCAACCTGATCGCTGACGTAACAGAAACTGCGAGTCTGACTACCGTCACCGAAAATAGTGAGATCCTCGCCGCGGAGAGCCTGACGAACCAGCGTGGATATCACTCTTCCGTCCGACGCCTGCAAGCGTGGGCCGTATGTATTGAAAATGCGGACGATGTGTGTATCCACGCCGTAGTATCGGTGATACGCCATCGTTAGGGCCTCGGTAAAACGCTTTGATTCGTCATAGACCGACCGCGGACCGATCGGGTTGACGTTTCCCCAATAAGTTTCCGGCTGTGGGTGAACAGCCGGATCTCCATAGCATTCGGATGTGGAGGTAACCAGGTATTTGGCGTCGTATTTTCTCGCAAGATCGAGCACATTCATAGTTCCCATCGAACCCACCCGAAGAGTTTCGACGCCGTGCTTTAAATAGTCGAATGGACTTGCTGGCGACGCAAGATGGTAGATGTAATCAAACGGCCCGAAATCAAACGGAACACAAATATCGTGTTGTACGAAGCCAAATCGAGCCTCATCGATCAAGTGGGCAATATTTTTGTAACGTCCAGTGATAAGGCTGTCCACGCAAAGGACTGAATGGCCACCCATAATGAGAGTGTCGCAAAGATGCGATCCCAAGAATCCCGCGCCACCAGTAACGACAATATGCATAGATCACCTATCCGCAAAGAGATATAGTTACAAAACTACAGATACTTTCCGTCGACTTATAGCGCTAGCCATACATTACTTCCGAAAGAGGCATGACACCGGCGCTGGAAAAGCGAATCCCAATCGCTTGGCCGGCGAGGAGGCAAAGGTATTGTGGGTTCAGAAGAAGGTAGCGGCGCCAAAGGCGTCTCGGCTCTTTACCGAGACGGAAGAGCCACTCCAGCCCCCAGCGCTGCATGGAATTTGGGGCTTGCGCGAGTTCACCAGCGATAAACGCAAATGCTGCTCCAACGGCCAACATCGGCATCGGCAATAGATCTTTCATTTCGTAGACGAAGACTTCCTGTCTTGGGCAGCCTAGCCCCACCAGGACGATTGCTGCCCCGGATCTCTTAATGCGATCGGCGAGGGCACTTCGCTCTTCTGCATTCAGTGTCCGGAATTTGGAAGGCTCGGTCCCAGCCACGATGAGTGCTGGATATAATTTCCGTAAGCGTGAGTGCAGCCGGTCGAGAATATCCGGGGTTGTTCCGTAGAGATAAACTGGCAAGTGCTCGCGTTCTGCGCTCTCTAAGGCTCTAAGTGTTAGTTCCGGACCATACACACGGTCGAAAAGTCCGGTCCTGTGGACCGAATTGAGAGCCCAGCGAACCGGTTGACCGTCGGGAACAACCAGATCCAGTGAGTTTATTCGGAACTTATGCTCGTCGTTCTGAACTCCTGTCATCACGCCATGAACGGCGAGCGCAGAGACGGCATAAGAGCGATGATCGCGTGCAGCGGACATGATCCGAAACAATGCACCTTCGTAATCCACTGCGTCTATCATCACGCCGATAACGTTTTTCTTGCCCAAGTCAATCATGCCGCGACCTCTCTCTTGGATCCAAGCCACCGATCCGCATTGAGAAGGTAGCTCTCGCTCAAGATCGCGCGGATATCATATGTCAGCTTCCACTCTGGATAGTGTGATTGAAATTTACTTAGATCGCCAATCCACCAAATGTGATCGCCTCTCCTGCAGTCCTCCGAGTAAGTCCAAATCAGAGGAGTTGACGTGAGATCCTCGCATATTTTGATGGCTTCTATCATTGAACAGTTACTATATCGCCCGCCGCCGATGTTATAGGTTTCCCCTACGCGGGGAGCTTGGAAGAAGGCATCAAAGGCCTGGACCAAGTCATAGCTATGAATGTTATCCCTCACCTGCTTCCCTTTATAACCAAATACTTCATAAGGTGTGCGAGTCACGCAGCATTTCATCAGATAAGCAAGAAATCCGTGAAGTTGAGTCCCCGAATGCGCGGGACCAGTCAGGCAACCGCCCCGGAAGCACGCCGTACGCATACCGAAATATCGTCCGTATTCCTGGACCATGATGTCTGCAGCGCACTTGGAAGCTCCAAAGATGCTGTGCATGCAGTTGTCGATCGCCATATTTTCGTCGATTCCACTTCGGTAGGAATGATTCGGATCAATCTCCCAGCGCGTCTCCAACTCCTGGAGAGGGAGTCTGTTCGGGGTATCGCCGTAGACCTTATTTGTCGAGGTGAAAATGAATACGGCGTCTGGACAGTAGCATCTCGTCGCCTCAAGCATAATCAGCGTTCCCATCGCATTGACGCCGAAATCAGTGAATGGTTCCCGAGCGGCCCAGTCGTGAGAAGGTTGAGCTGCAGTATGAATCACTAACTTGATATCTTTTCCATGCTTCCTGAAGATCTTGAACACCTCGTCGCGACTGCGAATGTCGGCAGAGTAATGGGTGTAATTGGGGAGAGTAGCCTGTAAATTATGACTCATCCAGGAGGTGGAAGCCTCGTTGCCAAAAAACACTGAGCGCATGTCATTATCAATTCCCACAACATCCATTTGCTTTGCCGCAAAATGTCTAGTCGCTTCTGAACCGATCAACCCCGCGGAACCTGTAATGACCGCAACGCTCATAAGTCCTCCTGGAAAATGTGATGGTTAGGCAAAAGACGATGTAACCGTTGTCAAGAGCAAATTAGGAGTAATTGCGCTCGCGTTAGGTGCCATTCATCGCGAACAGGGCGGTATGAACGAGAATTGCAAAGTCAATGAAGACCGATCTGTGTTTTAGGTAATAAAAGTCGTAGTGGATGTTTTCGTGAATTGGCCGACTGCGGTCGGCACTGATTTGCCAGAGTCCAGTGAGCCCGGGCCTAACTGTAAGGCGTTCCCTCTCTCTATGTGTATATTGCGCGACGATGAAAGGCATTTCCGGACGCGGGCCGACCAGGGCCATATCCCCCCGCAAAATATTCAAAAGCTGAGGAAGCTCATCCAAGCTTGTTTTACGAAGCCATCTCCCCACCCGGGTAATGCGCGGATCCAGAGCCGTCGCTGGACTAAGTCCGTCGCCACAAGAGTGTGCATGCATCGACCGGAACTTATAAATGGTAAAGAGGCGGCCGCCCTTTCCGACACGTTGTTGGCGAAAAAGCACGGGCCCGGCGGAATCAATGGTTATGAGGATGCCGATCAAGGCAAACAGAGGGGAGGTCAGGATCAGCAGCGTAGCACTCACCGCCAGATCTAAAAGACGCGAGGCCAGATCATGATTCGACCGGCTGCAGGGCCTATGCAGGCTATAGACAAGGTGTCCGTCGAGCTCTAGATAATCGATCGACTCTGACTCGCCTGCAGTTGAGTCGGCAGCAAATATAGTTGTGACGCCAGCCTTTTCGCTTTCGTCAATTATCGTTTGCAGACCTTCTTCGGATATTGGACGGCCCGCAATAAAGACTACATCAGCATGATGAGAGCTAAGGAGTGACGAGCAGAATTCTCCTGTCATACTGATCAGCGAGTGCTTTCGTCGATAGCAACTCTCATGGAACTCGCGGCCCTCAAAGCCGCCACCGTCATCAATGATGGCAACTGGCGAGAAGCCGAGTTTCGGGGATCTACTGAGCACGGCGAAGAGGCGTCTACCAGTCTCTCCGGCCCCGTAGATCAGAACGCGACGCAATCCAAATCCTCGCCGCCGATACGCATCGATGATTGAATGCGTAATGTGCTTTTGCGCAATAAGGAAGAACGTCAAAAGCGGAACCGCACAGACTAGAAACAGACCGACGTCTCGCCTGCCGACCACAAGAGTGCTGGGAACAAGCACAACAAAGACCCAAAAAACGGCCTGCAAGATGGAGGCGGTTTCACGAATTCTGAGAAGGCCGCCGCTGGGGCGATAAGCCCCGGTACGATCCAGGAGTATTACAGCGAGGCAAGAGAGCAGAAGATCAGCGCCCGCCAAGAGACGTTGAGAATATGCATTCGATCCCTGGGCAAAATAGAAATCAAATATACGATATGCAATTGCGAAAGAGACGCAGGCGGTCAGCAGGTCCAGGAGGCATTCGACTCTCTGGAGCGCGGGCAGATGATCCAAGGCTTGCGGCTTTGTAGAGGCATCATTAAATCCTGTGGGTGCCTGTTGCCGCAACGTGGAGTCGATTGTCGTGAATTGCATATATACCTCCGGAAGGCCCCGGAAAGAGCTGAAGGTAATAAAAATTCATCGAAGTTGAGGATAGCCAGAGATGCTGCTTTAGCTAGCCGAGGCAGCTACAGCTCCAAGGTATTTTGCTTACGGGGTGTTATTCCAAGTATCTAGATTAATTCCGGGCAGCGTGTCGGCTACAAGCGTCATTCCGTCAACAGGCGACACTGCCGATAGAAATAAAAAATGATTCCGCGCTGTGTGCAGCGAGTTGCAACTCGTCAATATTTGAGTAACTTAATGAATAGACATAAGGAAGGAGAAAGATGATCTCCTGCGCACCACACGGCAATCAGGAAGGACCGTATGTCCCGCGCAGGTCTGTAGCCACCGGTAGATCATTCTGATCTGGAGATTAGGTCGGGCTCCAGTCGGGTCGAACTAAGTCTCAGATAGGAACTAGAAGATTGCATTATGAGCAAGCGTACATGCCTGCTGCACGAAAAACGTTCCTGCCGGCGGCCCACCATTGCAAGTGCCGTCTGACGTTCCCGGGTTTTGCACCCAGACGAAGCCATCCACCAGACCCGAGCCGAATCCTTGAGAGGGCGAGCCTAGCCCGCGGTTCGGGGGATTGCACCACTGGTTGTCGGACGTCGGTCCAAGTCCGTTGCGACTGGTATCGATGACGAAATGCTTTTGACCGATCAACGCTGAGATCTGTTGACCATAGGTCGTATTCGCCACTGTGCTGTCGTAGTTGCTGGTATTCAGAGCAAATCCTGCGGCGGAAGCCACGCCAGCGTTCTGAAGCCTCTGTGCCATGTCGGCGACCGCAACTGCTCCGTCATGTCCAGCATCAATGTAGACGGAGGTGTTAGGAGCAGACTGTTTGAAGGTTGATACGGCATAGTTCAGCAACGACAATCGCTCGGCCTGTTCAGTCTGGTTCAGACATGATGAGTTATACAGTTGCGAGAGTGCGTCTGGTTCGAGAACCATTACAGCTTTGGCGCCGCCTATTCCATTTGCCAAGCCCTGAATCCAGGTTTGATAGGCGCCGGCGCTGATGGCACCACCTCCCGAATATCCAGCGCAGTCACGAATCGGAATGTTGTAGGCGACCATGATCGGTGTCTGACTCAGCGCCGCCGCGGCTTTGACAACGTTCGCGGCATCGGACTGTACATTTACATTCCAATCACCAAACCATACCCCTTGCGGCTGGTTCGCGATCTTGGCGATGAGACCGGATGAGCCGGGATAAAAGGCCGAACAGGAGGCGTTGATATTCAGAGCCGCCTCACTGTAGGGACTCACATAAAATTGCACTCCCGCGAGAGGGTAGTTCCCTGTAACGGGACCCGAACCACCGACATTGATCGGGTTGAGTGATAGCCCTTCAAGATTGAAGGGTTCAAAGGAGCTCTGAGCTGCGATCCGGATAACGGAAACACCCGAAGAAATGTTTAGGGTCACGGGGGTACTCATTTGAAAGCTTCCCCATGATCCGGTGCTGGGGAGATTCACTGCCTGCTGTTGCAGACCGCCGACCAGAACATTCGCTCCGCCTGCAAGGGTTGTCGAGTAATACAGCTGAAGCGCATAGCTTCCGGCACTGGCTGAAATGGTGTATTCAACGTAGCCCCCGGGCTGCAAGTCGCCCCAAAGTGAAGGGTTTCCCAGATAGAGCGTATATGCGTTTGAATTGGAGTCCTGCGTGATGTCAAAACCAGTTGATCCACTCGAACTTACTACGGTGACAGGTCCAGATGGAGTTGGATTAGGTGGAGGCGTGGGCGTCGAAGAAGTGGATGTTGGCGCAAATAACACTCCTTCGAGGTTGTAGGCCTGGAATGCAGCCTGGGCGGCTATCCGAATGACAGATTGACCGGCGGGAAGAGTGATTGTTGCCGGGTCGCTCAGCTGGAAGGTATTCCAGGAGCCTGTGCTGGGGAGGCTGGCAGCGGTCTGCTGGATCCCGTTCACCCAAAGATTCGATCCAGCTCCAGATTCGGTTGTTGAGTAATAAAGTTGGACACCAAAGGTTCCCGCGGCTGGGGAGAAGACGGTGTACTCAACGAAACCTGCTGGCTGCAGATTTCCCCACACCGATGGATCGCCCGGGTAAAGGGTGTAGTTATTCGAGTTCGAATCGAGGGCAATATTGATGCCTGTGTTTGAAGTCGCACTTAGCGTAGTCACGCTGGTGCTCTGAAAAAATCCTTCCCCTTCACAAGCGGGTGGGGCCGCGTCTGCACCAGGAACGATAAAAAAAAGGAGTGAGATAGTAACTGATAGGAGCTGAACAAAACGTATTGGCGTCAAAGCTAGTCCTTATAGGGGGGAGGGTTGAAAATCGTAACGCTGTGCAGAATTGCCATCATCTCTTTACGCAGACCTATCGCATGACATGTAGCGCAGAAGCTGGCATGTTCGAGAGATGCAAAGAGCAACAGTCGTCAGTTTTTGGGTATCTAAGGCAGGGCGGAAAGTTGCAAGATCAATCCGGGGAGAAAACTCTCCGCCATCATATGTAAGCGCAATACACCACTTGAGTGCGCCTTTCAAACCGTGGGCCCGCAGACTCCGCATCAATTACAGCACCGAGGTTAGTTTAGGGCTATGCGGACCGCCATCCCTCTAAGGTGTTAGTAGATCGTCCCAAGTAGAACACAAGTTTCTGCCCGAAACAATCTTGTCAGTCCAAATACGACACGGGGCGAAAAGTCGTCTATCCGGCCGGACCATTCCTTCGTTGCGGCATACCGCACCCCTTTTTGGGGGATTGCTCAGGAATCGCGTAGCCCGAGGCTTTGAGGAAATTCGTCGGCCTCGTTGGGCGGCACGTCGAGGGCGGATTGAGTCAGGAGTCGCGCGCGCGCCCTCTGCAACGAAGCATGTGCAGTAGCGAAGAGAAGAAGTGTGAGGAAGAGGTGCGCTGCGCTCGCTTCAATCCACGCCTCCTGATGGACAACGATGTCGACAAAGAATGGAAAGAGGACAAAGTAACGAACGACCACCAATGGAAGGTCGTTAACCGACCCTTTGCGTAGATGAGTGAAGGGGATGGTGCGAATAGAGAACAGGAAGATGTCGGTGAGAAGAATCGAGAGACCGCCGGCTACCAGGATCTGCCCTGTGGTGACGCGGGGAATCTTCAGGGTCGCCGGTGAGAGTCCGTGGAGTGACAGAGCTGTTGCGGCGCCGATGAACAGAGTTAAGAGAGTGATCCAAATGGTTGTGCCTGAAAGATGAATTGAGCGCGGACGTCCGATGATGACGCTGAAGAGCCAGGAGCCTCGACGATCGACAGGTGCGACGATCGCTGAGCGAAGACCGATTACGGTGAGAAAAATCATGATGGGAACGGCGGAGCGAATGCCCTGCGGCAGAAGTGTGGCGTGGACGTGGCCAGGTTCGACGGCAAAGATGACCATTTGAGCCAAGGCAATCGCGATGCTGAGGCCGCCGAACATCGCGAGGGTTATGCGCTGTCGTTGTGACCGCAAGATGGTCTGGCTGATGAAGTGGAAGACCGCTCTTTGGGGTGGCTGGCGTAGGAGCGTGGTGTGAAGAACGCGTTGGATCACGACGTTTGTGCTGCCTGATGTGCTGGAGGCGGCAGATCCCTCGATGAGCTGACGGACCCGGCGACGGTAGGCGAGGGGGTAGGTGAGTAGTGTGCAGGCGACCATAAAGACGAGAGCATAACTGCCGTTGCGGGCGAGGGTGTGAAAGATGGCGGGGGCCGATGATCCCGTGAGGAGGCTTTCATAGACGCCGAGAAACCAGAAGGGAGGAAAGTAACGAATCGCTGCGCTCCCCGACGTGAGGAGGGCTTGCAACGATCCCGCTATTGCTGGGCACAAGAGCAAGATGACCAGCAGGAGCATGATGGACGCGCCCTGGATCAGGGGAGTGACGCGCCGGAATATTTTTTCGCCGACTGTGTTGAGCAGGATGCCTTGAATCGAGAGAAATGTGGTTGCGGCAAATATTCCGCTCATCGTGACGGCGATGAAGTGAGACAAGATATGGCGGATGAAGTTGAACTGCTCTGCGACCATGGGAAGGAAGAGATTGCCGAGGAAGCTGGTGCCGAACTGCACGAGGCAGAGGAAGATAGCGAGCGCGAGCACGCGAGCGAAGAACAGCCGGCGGCTTGAGATGGGAAGAACGGATAGAACGAAGATGTCGAGGAGGTCGGGGAAGAGGAGGTCCCACTCGTAGACTGTAGCCGCGCCGACGACGACGAAGGAGTACATCACATAGAAGTAATGATCGGATGCCTGGGACCAGAAGGGGCGGTGTAAAGGGGCAGGCGGGAACGCGTGATACAGAGGGAAGAGAAAGAGCGAGACGACGAGCGTGGGGAGGGCGACCGCGCAGGCGATCTGCATGACGCGCTTGGTCTCGTCGTCCGAGGCTATAAGCTCGTTATTGAAGAAGCGAGAGAGGATGTGGCGGACGAGAACTTCGAACTCGCTCTGGTTGCGATCCGGCGCGAAGGTTTCTGCTTGAACACTCAGAGAAAGAACGGGATGTTTCGGCGGGGCGAAGAGGCCGAGTCGCTCAGACATAGTGGACCGCCATGATGTCGACTAGTTCGCGAGCAACACTCTGGGTGTCCTGCTGCTGGACAAGCTGGGCGAAGACGCTCTCGAGATTTGCGAGCGCAAGGGAGGTCTTGAGTTCAGAGGGCGGGGCATCGGCCAGGATTTTTCCCTTGGCAATCACGATGACTCGATGGCAGACGAGCTCGACAACTTCGAGGACGTGCGAGATGTAGAGAATCGCCTTGCCCTGCGCCGCAAGCTGCTGCAGCAGATCCTTGAAGAGCCGCGCGGAGGCGACGTCGAGGCCGGAAAGGGGCTCATCGAAGATCAGCAGCTTTGGGTCGTGGAGCAATGCAGCGGCGATGAGTACGCGCTGCTTCATACCCTTGGAGTAGAGAGAGATGGGCGAGTGGCGCCAGGATTCGAGGCCGAGCAGGCTTAGGAGCCTATTGGCTTTAAGGTTGATGAGTTTTTCTGGCATGTTGCGCAGGCGTCCGACGAGTTGGAGGTATTCGAGACCCGAAAGGTGAGTGTAGACATGGGCTTCCTCAGGAACGTACCCGAAGGCGGTGCGGTAGCCCTGTAGGTTCAGGCGAATACTTTCGCCCTCAAAGAGCACCTGGCCATCGCTGGGCTCGAGGAGGCCGGTTACGATCTTTACGGTTGTGGACTTTCCGGAGCCGTTGGGGCCGACGTAACCGACGATTTCTCCGGCTCGGACGTGGAAGCTGACTCGGTCGATGGCTGGGAGGCGGCGATAGCTTTTGGACAGCGCTTTGACTTCGAGCATAGAAAACCTCGTACCCTATGTAGCATTCATAATAGGGGCTAGTCAAGTAGCTTGCTACATAGGTATATTCTTCCCATGGCTGCGGACACTAAGCTCTCGCATACGGCGGCGATGATCCTTCAGGCGGTAAACGCCGGGTATGTCTACGGATTCAGCGTGATGGAGATGACGGGGTTACCGAGCGGCACGGTCTACCCGGCGATGCGGCGGCTGGAGCGTGATGAGTTGATCCGGTCGAACTGGGAGCAGCAGTCGATTGCCGATGCCGAACAGCGGCCGCCGAGAAAGTATTACAAGCTCACTCGGGCGGGGAAGCTGACATTGGAGGCCTCGCGGAAGCGCTACCCGCTGCTTGCGAAGCTGATTCCATCGGAAGAAGAGGAGCGAGTATGAGGCTGCGTCCTGCGATGGTTTGCCATCTTCTCTGTCTGGGATCGCTTCGTTGCGCTTCGCTGTTGGTGCCCGGGCGTGGGCGTGCAGAGTGGTGGCGGGAGTGGCAGTCTGAGCTTTGGCATGTTCGACAAGAATGCACGCCGGAGCAGGGAATTTCGTGGATCGCAGAACGAGAGGTGGCAGAATTTTGCCTTGGCGCGTTTCACGATGCGCTTTATCTTAGGTCGCATTCGGAGGAGCGGCGCGCCTCTCACTTGTCGACGAAGGGATCGGCGATGCAATGTATTCGGTTGCTCGTCGGGTTGGGAGCGATAGGCTTTGGCGTTGCGATGATGTTGCCAGGCGTGTCGGCGATCCTTCACAGTCCGCAATACCATGACATAAGAAACCTAAAGCTCATTCGAGACGCGCATTACTCTGACGACTCTATACCTACGATTTCGGCGGCGCAGTATCGAGTGTGGAAGCAACGGCGACAAGAGCTCTTTGACGGATTTGCGTTCTACCAGGTCGTTCGGCAGCCGATATCGGGAGGAAGCCGTTTGCTCGCCGCGAGCGAGGTTGCTATTGCGAGTTCAAATATCTTCGATCTGCTTGGTCTGCCGGTGCGGTTTGCATCCGCCAAGCCTCGCGGCGATATGCCGAGGCTGATTCTCAGCGAGGATATGTGGAAGAGCAGATTCGGCGGTGACTCGCAGATCTTTGGACGTGCAATCCATGTCGGTTCCGTGGATGCGATCGTGGGCGGGGTTGTGCCGGAGGGTTCGTGGAGGCTGCCTAAGAAGGTGGACGCGTGGCTGCTTGAATCTGAGGTCGAAGACATCCCGGATGGATTGGGATTTGTTGTAGGCCATGTTAAGTCGGCGCATGCGGACTGGGGTGATAGCTGGCACATGTCCGCACCGACGCCGGATGGAAATGCGGATGACTTCTTTTGTGAGTCTCTGACAGAACGGACCCGAGGGGCGGAGAATATCTTCCTTTTCGCCGTCATCCTGGCGTGCCTCGCTTTGCCGGCGACGACGTCGCTTCCACTAGGCGAGTACCGGGTGAGTTCGCGTAAGCTTTCGTGGTCCACCAGGCTCCGTCGCTGGGCTTTCCTGGGTTGCAAGATCGCGCTGCTGCTTCCGATCGTCTATTTTGTATCGCTGGATCTCGCTCATCTGCGCCCAGCGATGAACCCGTTTTCGTCGGAGTACATCCAACTGGTCACTTCTTTCTCGATTTGTCTATTCGGACTGCGCTGGACGCTTCGGGATCAGCGTCAACGGTGTCCGGTGTGTCTGGGAAAGCTGACTCATCCGGCGCGAGTGGGTCAGCCTTCTAGGAGTTTTCTGGCATGGAACGGAACGGAACTGATCTGCATCGTCGGACATGGCCTGTTGCATGTTCCTGAGATGCCGACAAGCTGGTTCAGCGAGCAGCGTTGGCTGTATCTGGATCCTTCGTGGGATGTTTTGTTTCCTGAGTCGGGACTCGCGGCGGCGGGATATTTTTGATCAGCGCAGAACGGTGTCGAGGTATTGCGAAACTCTGTCTGCCCATAATAGCCCGTGGGCTTTGAGGCCCGCATCGTTGAGATGCGTGCCTTTGCCTCCGTTCTGGCGGTAAGGTGCGGTGAGGCTGTCGGTGTCGGGTCCTTCGAGCGCGAGACCAGGCTGCCAAAGGCTTCGCTGGGCGTCGCGAATAGGAGGGCAGGATTGATCGTCCGGCGTGTGGTAGGTGGCCTGAGCGACGATCCATGGGAAGTCCCAGCCGGCTTCCTTGCGTGATGCGCGCATGAGGGTGACCATCATGCTTCGATAGATATCGGCGTCGATATCGTGCGCGGCGGGTTGGTGGGAGTCGGACTCTCCCTGATGCCAGAGGAGTGCGCGAAATCCGTGGGCGCCGAGTTGATGGATGCGCACCATCATTCCATCGAAGAGTGTGCCGTCGCTGACGAGGGTTCCGTCGGCGTCGGTTCTGATGTAGCGCGTCATGGTGGGCATTACTTTTATTGGCGAGCCGGCGGGGAGCCACTGACGGACACTGGTGGAACCGTGACCGACTGAGGCGATTCCGATGGGGACGTGATATCTACGGTAAAGGGCATCGCCGAAGGATGGGATGAAGCTGCCTTTCTTGCTGTTGTCCTGAACGCCGGGCTGAGGATCGTTGGCCAGGAACCACTGTGTTCCGCTGAAGCTGGTGACCATTCCGGTCTGGGTCTTCTGCGGGACCTCACCGTAGTTGGTGGAGTTGGACTGGCCCGAGATGACGAAGACCTCTCCTACACCGACGTTCGGAACGGTGAGAGAAGTCGGTGGCCCGGCTGGGCTGGTCGCCTTGATTTCAACGATATAGAATCCGCCGGCGACTACGGGGAGTTGACCGGTGAACTCCTTGCTGTTTCGATCCAGCGCAAGGCGTTGCCATTGGCCCGGTAATGGCCCTTCGAGAGAGGTTCCCTCGACTCGCGCTTCAACGCGAGTGGCTGTGGGCGCGCTGCCGCGGACGAGTATCGTTCCGTGGAGCCGGGTGCTTCGCTGGAAGACCTGGTATTCGAGGGGAGAGGAGACGGTAAGGGATGGGGAATTCTGAGCGCGCGCAGAGATGCAGGAGATTGAGAGGATCAGGACGACGATGAGACGAAGGTTCACTTCGCGGACCGATCTGTTGACTTGAGGGAGCGGGCGCAGGGTGACTGGCTCATGACTTCGTTCATCAGGATGAAGGCTCCGAGGCCGTGGAGGTCATCGGTCTTCCTTGGTCGGTCGAGGTAGAACTGCAGTTGGCCGACGTTGGTTCCGTCGCAGATGTTGGCGATGTGGACCTCTCCGTCTGCGGTTGCGGTGACCTGGGAGAGAACGCCATGATAGCCCTTGCATGCGACGCGCTGATATTGCGCGCCGATGTAGCCTCGCTCCACGGCCTTTTCGAGCAGATAGACATACATGGAAGAGGCAGAGGTCTCGAGCCAGTTACCGGGTTGCTTGGGCAGATTGACGACGTTGAACCAGAGTCCGGTGTCGGGATCCTGATAAGTGGCGTAGGCCTTCGCCAGTTGACGAACGAGAGCGATGAGTTTTGGCCGGTTGGGGTGGTCCTTCGGCAGCGTCTCGAGTACGTCAATGAGCGCCATTCCGTACCATCCGATGGAGCGCGCCCAGAAGACGGACGAGTGATGCGTCCTAGGGTCGGCCCATGGCTGTGTGCCGGACTCGTCATAGGCGTGGAAGAGCAGGCCAGTGGATGGGTCGTTGAGGTGTTCGGCGTAGAGGAGAAGTTGCCTAGTCGCTTCGTCGTACGCGTATTTGCGATCGTCGAAGACCTCGCCGTAGTGTACGAGGAAGGGCAACGACATATAGGTGCCGTCGAGCCATAGCTGGTGTTGACGGGATGTGGCGTGCCAGAGGCCACCATCGTCCGTTCGGGGGTAGGTGTCGAGACGATGGCGGATCGTCTGGGCAGCGATGGCATAGCGTTTGTCGCCGGTCTCTTTGTAGAGCGCGAGCATGAGGTTTCCGGGAAGCATGTAGTCGAGGGCGTCGATGCTGCGATCGATCTTGCCGTCGGTATCGACGTGGGCGTCCGCCCAGGATTTGACGTAGTCGAGGTAGCGCATGTCGCCGGTGCGCCTGTAGACGAGGAGTTCGCTATAGAGGTAGAGGGCTTGTTGGTAGCCCCACTTGCCGAGGGCGGTCGAATCGGGGATTCGCCGCATGGTCGTTTCAACGACTGCCCGCGAGAGATCGGCCGGGAGAGGCGTCGATTCAGGCTGCGGAGCGGAGGACGACAACGCGCCTTGTGCCACCGCAAGATGCCCGATGGAGACGACGACGCTGATAGCGAGACTTCTCACGAGAAGCCGCTTGGACATTGAGGTCACGAACCAAAGAATACAGCAGTCAAGCTCTGCCTCGGCGTTGAATTTGCAGTTCCATGAAAATATCATTTTACGTGTGAAATGGTGGAGTAGTAGGTTTTTATTTCAATCAGCAAAAGCACTTAACGATTAGTAAAAAATGTTCTTGACATTTGAATTCTGGAATTTATACCATTCGCGCGTTGTATCAAGGGCGCCCAGACCGCGTTGGACAGAGGCATTCTAACTGCCACTTTTCACGCGTTCACCCGCTCTGGAGGCCCGTAATCCATGCAAATCATGAAACGCATCAGGATGAGTTGGTCCCTATTCGGGCCGGCGCTGTTCTTCGTACTTGCCATCGCGGCGGCATTTGCTCCGATAGAGGCACTCTGCCAAAGCTCTTCTTCCGCTGTGAATGGTGTCGTCACCGATTCCGAGGGAGCCGTGATTCCGGGATCGCAAGTTACGCTCAGGAATGTGGACACCAACGTAGAGCGTGTCACGGTGTCCAATGGCGCAGGAGATTACTTCTTTTCGAATGTTCCGCCGGCAAGTTATACCCTTACCTTCGCGACGAAGAATTTCCAGACGCAAAATATCGCGGCGTTTGAGGTTGCGGTCGCGCAGGTCGTTACGATTAACGCGACGCTCAAGATCGGTAATGTCACGCAGACTGTGACCGTCGAGGCCGCCGGCACCCAGGTGGAGAGCTCCACAGCACAGCTCGGTACGGTGATCGACGAAAAGGCGGTGAACAACCTGCCGTTGAACGGGCGCAATTTTACGCAACTCTTGACGTTGACTCCGGGAGTGACGCCCGTCAGTACGGGGCAGAACTCGGGCGCAGGTAATACCGCCGTTACTGCAGCCAGCACGACGAGTTACGCTTTTCCCTCGATCAACGGCGCGGGCAACAGGTCTACGATCTACCTAGTGGACGGCATGAATGATAACCAGGCCTGGTATAACACCTACGCTGTCCCGCCGATTATCGATACGATTCAGGAGTTTAAGATCAACTCCCATAACGACGCCCAGTATGGCGGCTCTCTCGGCGGCGTGGTGAATATCGTGAGCAAGTCAGGCACGAACTCCTATCATGGTTCGGGATGGGAGTTCCTGCGCAGCAACAGCTTTGATGCTCAGCCCTATTTCAATGCGTCGCGCGCCTCCTATCACCTCAATACCTTCGGTGGTCAGATGGGTGGACCAATAAGAATTCCCCATTTGTATGATGGCCGTGACAAGACCTTCTTTGAGATTGGAGCAGAAGGCGCCCACTATTCCAAATCCGGCTCGACAAATATACTCATCCCAACGCACGCCCAGCTCAATGGAGACTTCAGCAGCGCCACGACAGGTGTGAGCAAGGGCGGCACATGTTTTGCGGGAGATACCAAAACCGAGACATTTCCGTGTCAGTTGTACGATCCCACGGTAGCCAACAGCGCCGCTAAGCCCAACCGCCCAGCGTTTGTTGGAAATCAGATTCCAGGTCCCAAGATGAACTCCTACTCGCTGGCTTTCGTTAAGGCCGTGTTCGGAGGGCTGACACCAATCACCATTCCGGGGATCAGTCCTTATACGGACAACTACCAGATCACCGATCCGACTCGGCAACCTGTGTACAACTACACCGGCCGAATCGATCAGCACATTGGTACGCGGGACTTCATATTCTTCCGCTACGCAGGCATTCAGTGGTCTCAAACTGCTCCGAGCACGCTGCCGACGTTATTCACCTCTACCGAGATCCCCGCTCAGCAGTATGGAGTGAGCTGGATGCATGTCTTCAATCCGAGCACCAGCATGCAGGTGCAATATGGAAGAACCCACGTTGAGGATGATGTTCTCACCCAGTTCAACGACCATAATCTCTGGCAGACCTACGGATGCTCCGCTGATATGTGCAACACTTTCGTCGGAGGAGCCGCTATCCTCGTGACTCAAACCCTCACCGGAGGCTTTAGTGGAGGCGAGGTCAATAGTCCAACCTCCAATTTGTCGAGCATTCATGAGTGGTCCGGTAGTGTCATGAAGACGCTCGGTAATCATCAATTGCAGGCTGGTGGCGGCTGGGATCAAGTCAACTACACGGCTGAGCTACGACAGGGAGCTGTCGCGTTTACCGGCGCGTCGACCGCAAACTTTACCGGAAACCCCAGTTCACCCGCAGGCGTTTCTGCAAGTTCGCAGCCAGGCTTTGGCTTGGCCGACTTTTTGCTCGACTATCCCAACTCCGAGACCAAACGAAATGTTCTCATCACAGAGCGTCCGGGTGGCATAGGCAGTATCTATTTGCAGGATAGCTGGAAGGCAACTCGGAACCTCACGTTGAACTATGGGGCTCGTTATGATCGCGGGGTTATTCCTGCGTATGGCACCGGTGCGTCAATTGGGCTACAGGGCAGTATTGAGACCGGCGACTTCGATTTCAACACCGGAAACTACATTATTCAGAAGCTGCCGCCGCTGTGCAGTGTTCGAGGGCAGGCGCCCTGCCTGCCAAGTGCGACCCTTCCGGCACATGTGCTGGTCGCCTCGGGGAGCAAGATCCTGCATGGCAGCAAACTTAATATCTCCCCTCGCTTCGGTTTCGCGTATCGGGTCAACGACAAGATGTCGGTGCGGGGCGGCTTCGGTATGGCCTATGACAACTGGGCGGCTATTCTGCAAATGACCCAGAACTATCAGGGCTCATGGCCGGATACCGGCACACTGGCGATAACCGGCACTAACCTTCCCGGTACGATTTATACCTCGGCTCAGAATCCCTTCGCGGACAACGGGGGAAATCTGCCGGCCGCAACGCCATTCGGATCCTCCAACGTCAACTACATGGTCGATCCTTATTGGAAGAACCCCTACTCCGAACAGTACAACCTGGGTATCGAACAGCAGTTCGGTGGGCGTACGATCTTTTCGCTGAACTACGTGGGCTCCGCATCGCACCATATGGACGTGGGCGGTTACTACAACACCGGTACGCTGTGTTCGACTTGTACCTCGTTTGCGTCGCGGGGAACCAATACGGGTCAACCCTTTCCCTACACGGTTCCGAACAAGTGGGACCGCAGTACAGGGAATGCCTCCTACAACGCACTCCAGGCATCTATAGTGCGGCAGTTCAGCACCGGTCTCAGCTACACCGTTGCCTATACCTGGAGCAAAACACTGGATGAGGGTGGGGACGGATTCTTCGGAGTGGAGGGTGGCGTTCCTGATGACCCCTATAACCCAAAGGGCAGCCGCGGTCCGGCGGGTTTCAGTATCCCGCAGATACTCACCGCGAACGTAATCTATGAATTTCCCTTCGGAACCGGCAAGCAGTTCTCAACGAAGAATCGGTTTATCGACTACGCCATCGGCAACTGGCAGGTGAATGGAATTCTCTCCGGACGGTCCGGGCAAAACATCAATGTCACGGCAGGAGGCGATATTGGCAACACGGGAAATGGAGGAGCGTACGAGAGGGCCGATCTGGTTGGCAATCCGTTTCAGAGTGGACCCATCGCGGGTAACCCGAGCTGCACTGCTCCATCCGGTCCTACAAAGACTCAACTGCAATGGTTTAACCCATGCGCCTTTGCAACTCCAAGAGTTGGAATGCTAGGGGACGCTCCGCGCAACTTCATACAGGCTCCAAACTACTGGGGGCTGGATATGTCCATCCACAAGCTCTTTCCGATCAAAGAGAGCGTTGCATTCAAGATCGATGTTGAGGCGTTCAATGTGCTGAACCACCCGGTTCTCGGCAGTCCCGGGTCAACTGTCACGACGCAAGCGAGCTTCGGTCAGATAAGTACCCTTGCATTCGGAAACGCGCAGCGGATACTGCAATTCGCAGGAAAGATCCAGTTCTAGCGTTTGGGTTGAGGATTAGTCGGCGACGAGCTATTGGCTCTCGCCGACTTTCCTCTTGAAAGAGCATCTTTTTTGTCGAGACGAGTTTCTATTTCTGAAGATAGACATTTGCCAAGCGCCAGGGCTTCTGACCGAAGTGCTCAATTTCGAGTTCATTCTTTTTGTTGAATTTGATCTTGCAAACGGGAGCGAGAGTTCCGGTCCCCTTCCCATTCTTATCGACGTCAAGGACGGCGATTCCAAACTGATAGTCCGTTGAACGTCCCCCGCGATAGAGTTCACCAAATGACATGGGACGGTTGGTCACCATCACGATGTGCAGCCCGCCGTTTGCAGTCGGTTTGTAGCGGGCGAAACGAAAGCCACTGCCCACAAAACCGGTCGGAGCGAGCCTGCCGACATCGCTTGTCTTCTCCATTGCTCTCACAAGTCCGTCGGGGCCCTTCTCCTTGAGAACACTGATAAAGTCCGTTACCTGTTGGTCGGTTGTCCATCCGGTGACGTATATAGTTGCTCCGAAGCTCTTACCGGCGGCTACCCCAGCTTGACCGAATGCCGTTGCCGCAAACTGCCGAGGCAGGTCAGTCAGCGGCTTGGCATCTCCGGTTTGTGCAAAAGAAGTGGAAAGCGTACATCCTGAGAGAACCCAAAGAACGATGAACGTCGAAAGATTCTTGAATCGCATATACATGCTTCTCCTGTACTTACTTCACCTGGCCCGCGGCTTAAAGCTACGGCCGACACGGCCTGCCTAGCTAGCAAAGATTTGATGGCACAAGACTAGAATCAATGCTTTAAGGTGTCTGCTAGTACTTTTAACAGGAGGCGGCGATCCACGGTCAAGGTTGAAATACAAGCCGAGTGCCCTCTTCTGCCGTATTCCAGAGCGATTCGACGTCCTGCAACCGGGCGGTTTTTGTATGGAATTGGAGGGGCTCTTTGGCTGCCGTCCGAAAGAACTCTGCGAGAGCCTGACGAAGCTGATCGAGAGAGGCGCTACCGAAACCGCTGCCAAGGAGTTCGAGCCCCGAACTGCGCAGAGTGGCTGCAGTCAACGAGATCGTCTTTCCTGCACTGTCGCCTATCTGAACGAATCGAATTCGCGCGCCTGCATTTCGCAGGCCCTTTTGCGCGATTGCCTGAAGAACGGTCTCCGCGGGGCTGCCCCAAAGGTAGTCGAGGACGACGTCGACTCCTGCGTCCGCAATCTCGCCGCGGAAGGCAGAGATGAGCGCAGCCTGGTCCTGATCGAGCGAGATCACTGCGTCGGCACCCAGGGACTTTAGCTTCTCCAACGCTTGCGGATTGCGCCCGGCGGCGATAACGCGTCGCGCACCCAGGCGTTTTGCGATCTGTATCGCCAACTGGCCGGCGACTCCGGTCGCGCCAAGGATAAGAACGCTCTCTCCGGCGACGAACTTTGCTCGAACGGTGAGCGCAGCACAGGAGGACATCGCAGGATTTGCGATACCTGCGGCGGTGACGTCGTCTATCCCTTCGGGTAGCGGCAGGCACATCACATTGTTGGCCAACGACAGTTCGGAGAAGGTGCCGAAGGGGCTTCGTGCGACGCCGAAGTATACCCTTGTGCCATCCTGAAGTTTTCCGACGCCGTCCACTCCGACGACGAAGGGAAGCTCTCCTGAGCTGCCGTAGTGCGTGCCCTTTGCGAGCGCCTTCACGATGGGATGCAAGCCAGCGGCGCTGACGGTAACGAGTCGTTCGCCTTCTGCAGTGACGGGATCGGCAAACGACGTGTAGCGGGGTTGGGAATCAAAGGAGTGGACAACGGCGGCGTTCATGGTTATCTCCTGGGCCTTTTTTGCTCTCGACGCGAGCGACTACCTAAGCGACTACCTAGAGAAGTTTAATACGCGTGAGATCTTCGCAGGTCTGCCATAGGCGATCGGCTGCGGCTGCGTCGCGTGCCTGGGGAGCAACGATCGCCCTATCGACGACCTCGCCGCGCATTTCGTGGAAGCCATGGGGACCGTAGTATCCTCCGTCTTCCGCGGCCGAAGCAGTTGCCGCGTAAAGCGTAGGGAGGGCTCCTTCGGCGTCGCTATTCAGGAAGATGCCGATGGCTTGGCCGACAAGATTGCGGATGGATCTCTCGAAGGGGGGTAGTCGACTCCCTGGAAGAGATTTGTGTTGGCGACTCCGGGGTGGGCGGCGATGGACATAACGCGCGAGTTGGCGGCGCGGAGGCGCCGGTCGAGTTCGAAGGCGAACATCAGATCGGCGAGCTTCGACTGCTGGTAGGCCTTCATCGGCGAATAGGTCCTGGTGGATTGCAGGTCATCAAAGTTGAGGCGGCCTCGCTTGTGAGCGATGGAAGCAATTGTGACTACGCGGGGTCTGTCGGACGATGCGGAAGCAGCTCGTTCAAGCGCGGGCATAAGGAGAGCGGTGAGGGCGAAGTGGCCCAGAACGTTGGTTCCGAACTGCAGCTCGAAGCCTTCTGCTGTCTGGAGGCGTTTTGGGGGAGTCATGACGCCAGCATTATTGATCAGGATGTGGAGGGGAAGATTCTGCGCGAGCTCGTCTTCGGCAAACTTTCGCACCGAGGCGAGCGAGGAGAGGTCGAGAATTGCCAGTCTGGTGTGGGCACTCGGGGAATCCGCGTTCAGGCGGGCGAGAGCCTCTTGCCCACGTTGCGGATCACGGCAGGCGAGCACAACGTGCGCGCCTTTGCGCACGAGCTTCAGTGCGGCGTGGTAGCCGATGCCGCTATTCGCGCCGGTAATGATGATGTGCTTACCGGCCAGGGATGGGATGTCGGCTGCTTTCCACTTTCCGCTCATATGCGTATTGGACGTAGGGGTGTGGGGGAGAAGATGCGAACTATTTCTCTGGGGCCGCTTTTGTTCAATAGGCTCAACTTCAAGGCTGCCTGAGAAAAGCGTCGACTACGCTCACGTATCGGTCCGGCTCTTCGTAGGATGGCAAATGGCCGCTCTTCTCAAAGACGACGAACTTCGCCCCCGGGATCGCTTTGTAGATGTTCCAGGCAGTGAGGGGAGTTACGTTCATGTCGTAGCGGCCAGTGATGACCATGGTGGGGAATTTGAATTTTGGCAGCTCCGCCGTGAGGTCGAGCGTTCGCGTTGCCTTCTGCACCGCGGCTGAGACTTGCGGAACGGATTCGAGATCCTTGACGCCTGCGAGGTAAGCGTCGCGATTCGCTTCGCTGTAGAAGAGCATGAGGAAGTGGTCGCGGATGCGCTGGTCAGCTGCGTCTGTACCTGTGGAGTTCTTTTCGCGGGCGGCGATCTGCTCGAGAACATCTGGAAAGACGTCTGGAAGAACGCGCACGATGTCTTTCCATGCCGGCGCTGCGGAGTCGCTGAGGATGAGTTTTTCGATGTGTTCCGGATGCGCAGCGGCGTAGGCCATGGCGAGGAGACCACCGTAGGAGTCACCGACGAGGTCAAACTTCTGGAAGCCGAACTTTGCGCGAACGGCCTCCATGTCGGCGACTTGGGCGTCCATGCCAAAGGGAGCGTCGGGCGACACGCGCTTGGATTTTCCAGTGCCGCGTTGGTCGTAGAAGACGATCCGGCGATTATGCGATAGACGTGTCCAGACATCATTCTGCAGCATGTAAATGTGCGAGAGGCCGGGGCCGCCGTTGGCGACGATGACGGGCGTGGAGGGACTCGGCGAGCCGTAGGTTTCGAAGGCGATGTCGACCTCGGGAGTTGTGATCATTCCGGTGCTGGTTGGTGTTTGTTGCGCTAGAGCAGATGCGGAGAGAAGCAACAGTGATGCGAGGAGTCGGTGCATATTGGTCCTGGCGTCGGCGGGGTTGGTTAACGTACTGCGTTTATAGCATTCGCGTGCCTGGGAATGGTGGAGAACAAATGGCGGGTTTCTGTGCCGCTTGATCTGTGGCGGGAACCTGCTACCCTTAATGGGTGCTGATTACGCCGATCCAACTTGTCGATGAGCCGCTGAAGTTCAGTGAGGTTATTGCTCCGGGGGTGTTGGACTATGCCTCCGATATCCGGCAAACGGGACCGCTTCCGGTCGATGGCGTCGCCGATCTGCTGGTGGAACACCGCAGTTCCAGTTCGCACGTCAACGACATCCGATTGCGGGCACATTACAGTGCCGATTTCGAGATTCTGTGTGCGCGGTGCGTGGATCCGGTTAAGGTGCCGCTGGAGGGCGATTTTGACCTGATTTTCCGCCCAGAGAGTGCCGATGCGGACGCCGGGGAACGCTCAATTACGGCAGATGAGACCGAAATCGGGTATTATCAAGAGAGCGGTCTTTTGCTGGAGGATGTGGTGCGGGAGCAGGTGTTACTTTCCCTGCCGAGTCGCACCCTCTGTACGGCGGACTGTAAAGGGCTTTGCCCGCGCTGTGGTCAGAATCTGAATCAAGCAAAATGCTCCTGCGATGCAGCTCCGGCTGATGTGCGTTGGAATGCGCTTGCGGGTCTGGCGGACAAGCTCGAGTTGAAGCACTAAAAATCAAGTTTTTGCCTCGTCGGCCGCGTATTCTTTCGCGTGAACGCCGGCCGATCGAAAGGGATACTGCAATGCCTAATCCAAAACGGCGCCACTCCAAGCAACGGACTGCCAAGCGCCGCAGCCACGACTTCCTGACCCCCACCGGCCTCTCAGAATGCCCGAACTGCCATGAGCGAAAGCTTCCCCACGTAGCCTGCCGTAAATGCGGCACATACAAAGGGCGCGACGTTCTCGTGACCAAAGAAGCCAGCTAACATCCACATCCCAGCCGCTGCTGTTCCCTGCTGATGCCGACTGACATCGTTGTAGACGCAATGGGTTCCGACAAAGCCCCCGAGCCTGAGGTTCGCGGGGCTGTACTCGCTGCGCGTCAATACGATGTGCGGGTGCATCTGGTCGGGCCGGAGGATAAGCTGCGGCCGATTCTGCGGCAGGCGCTGCGCGGACAGCGATTGCCGGTGTTCATCGTTCCGGCGAGCGAGTGGATCACGATGGATGACAAGGCCGCGCAGGCGGTGCGGTCCAAGCGTGATTCGACCATGCGGGTTGGGTTGAAGATGGTCCGCGAGGCGCGTGCTGCAGGGTTCTTTACGGCGGGAAACACCGGCGCGGCGATGGCCACTGCGAAGATGGTTCTAGGGATGTTGTCAGGTGTCGACAGGCCGGCGCTGGCGCAGATTCTGCCTACCGTCCATAGGGTTCCTTCGCTTTTGCTTGATGTAGGTGCAAACGTAGATTGCGACCCGGATAACCTGGTTCAGTTTGCCGTGATGGGCCACATGTATGCCAAGAACATTCTGCGGATTCACAACCCTCGCGTTGGACTTCTCTCAATTGGCGAAGAGGATGCGAAGGGCAATTCGCTGACACGCGATACGCTGCCGCTGCTGCGCGCCCTGAAGGGAATCAACTTCAAGGGGAATGTGGAGGGGCGCGACCTGTTCAACGGGCATACCGATGTGGCGGTATGCGATGGATTTGTTGGCAATGTCGCGCTGAAGTCGATTGAAGGAACGGCACAGCTGTTGAGCGCGTCGCTGCGCGAGTCGCTGAAGTCGACGGTGACCTCGCAGGTGGGCGCGCTGTTGTCCCGCCGGGCCTTTGCCGAGTTCAAAAAGCGGCTGGATTATTCAGAGTATGGCGGTGCGGTGCTGCTCGGAGTGCGGGGTGTGTGCATCGTGGGGCATGGGTCGTCGAATGAGAAGGCGATTATGAATGGGGTTCGCGTGGCGGCGGAATTTGCCCAGGCTGAGGTGAATTCGAGTATTGAAGCGGCCCTGCGCCCTTCGTAGTGTTTGTGTCCGCAAAATATCCCTTATTTTCCGGCTGCTCTGCGCCGTCTGCCGGAGATCAGATAGACGTTCGCTCGGGGCTCGAACAATGGATCAGCCGAAGCCTCAATTCCGTCCACTCGCGGAATCGGGTCGAAGATGAGGTGTTGTTGCTCGCTGGCATTATTTGGAGCAGTCGCTGTCAAACTTATTTCGCCTAACGTGAGTAGTGGGCAATCTTCCGGCCAACGGACCGTTGCGTCATCTACGGTGTCACCGTCCTTGGCTAGTTGGACGACAAGGCTGAACTTAACTGGCTGCTTCGTGATCCGCTCCTGGAGCTCGTCGAAGAGGAAGTTGGGGGTCTTCGCGGCCGCTGCTGCGTCGTCCAGATATTCGTTGCCTGCTACCGGTAGGATGCGGTAGCGCCCGTATTGGCTGACGCGGCTCGCGTTGGTGAATTTGAACGCGGATACCGCGAAGAACGACTCTTTTGCAAAGCTGGTTGGGAACGGTTTGGGGGCCTGAACAAATGCCAGGGCCGCGGGATGCGTTCCAAGGAACTGTTCGATGGCGTTAGGGTGTGGCCCTGCCGGGTCGGTGGCGATCACGGCGTTGAGAAACTCCAGAAATCCTTCGGCTGTGCGTGATGGGAAGCCGTCGACGGAATGGGCGACGATGTCGGTGTGGACGTGCTCGTCAAGGTTGAAGCGAATGGCGCAGCCGCGAGGACTGGCCTCCGGAGCGTTATCGGGGACGGTTGGAATTCCGGCGAAGTCCGAGAGGCGCGCCGTGACCGGGGTGGAGGTGCGTTGGATGTGGGGAGCGCGGGTGAGCGAGGCGGCCTCGGACGACGGGACGAAAGTGCCCGTGAGCAGAAGGCCTTTTGCGTGACCAGGCCTGAAGCCCGGATGCACGCCGCCAGAAGCTTTGTCGAATCTTTCGATGATGTCGCGGCTTAGGGAAAGAAGCTTCTCGTCTGTAGTCAGGGGCATGGTTGGAGGCCTCCGTTTGTTGATTTTCCTCTGCATTAATGTACCCGCGATGACTCGACTCTGCATGGCTGGCTCGAGAAAATTGACGGGAAGAGAGATCGTCGCAGAGGACGTTGCACTTAAACGAAGAAAAGCCCTGCCTAAGCAGGGCTTTGCGTGAAGCGGAGGATATTTAGACTGGGACTGAGGTGAGTTCGGCTGGGTCAACGTTGACGAAGCGACCGTGCTGGCCCTTGTCCTGGAAGCGGACGATGCCGTCGACTTTGGCGAAGAGGGTGTCGTCTTTGCCGCGGCCAACATTGGCGCCAGGCTTGAGCGGGGTGCCGCGCTGACGGACGATGATGCCTCCACCGAGGATTGTCTGACCGCCGAATACCTTGACGCCGAGCCGCTGAGCATTTGAGTCGCGGCCGTTTTTAGAAGAACCTAAACCTTTTTTATGTGCCATTCGATTGCCTCTTTCGCGCTATAAAAAATCAAAGAAATCTTTTGAAGAGCTTTTATTTTGCTTCTTCCTTGAAGGACTTGCCGTTGACGAGGATCTCGTTGATCTTGACCTCGACGAAGTTCTGGCGGTGTCCCTGCATCTTCTTGTACTGCTTCTTGCGCTTGAGCTTGAAGACGAGGATCTTATCGCCACGGCCTTCGCCGACGACGGAGGCGAGGACCTTGGCTCCGGTGAGGTCGGACTCGAACTTGCCTTCTTCACCGCTGACGGCGATGACGTCGGAGAACTCGAGTTGGCCGTCCTTGTGGGCGGTGGTTTCGATCTTGAGTTTCTCGCCTGGGGAGACCAGATACTGTTTGCCGCCGGTGCGGATGACTGCGTACATAGCTAAAACCTCAAGCGTGGCGCGGTGAAGCGCTGACCGCTTTCTTCCAATAGAATGTGCTACATGGGGCGCGAACAGAAGCACTGCATCGAAGCGACCTAGCCAAATCTCGCAGTTTTATTGAGCCAACCGCCGGATAAGAACCTGTCGTCCCTGTAACCCTTGAAATGAAGACACACGGGCTACAGCGCCAAACTTAATGAGTGTACCGTGTTCCGGGGGCAGGGTCAATCATTCGTGGGATTCGCGCAATTTTTCTTTTTGCGGTGTTTTTGGGAGGGGTTTTGAAGAAAATGGCTGTTTTTCCATGGTAAATGCGTGGCGAAACGTGGTTCGCTGCTGGTAAAAACGTGGTGAATTGATGGTGGTTTTGTGGTGGCGAAAAACACGCCAGCTTTTTGAAATGGCAAGTATCCCCTCAGAACAAGTGATATGATTTTGGGTGCCGTGACAGGGCGTAGTATGTGAAGCAATAGAAAACCCACGGCTGGTAACCGTGGGCGGTGCGTGTGGCCGCACTCAGATCATAACAGGGGTGCGCCGTATGGCAACGAAGCGAACATTGAACCTCGATAGCCAAGAATTAATCTCGCGGGCTGTGCGCGAGATTAGGGAAGCTCGGAGACAGGTGGCGTTGATGAATCGCAACACTAACGACCTCAAAAGACGATTGACTGATGTTACTCGCCGGATTCGAGGTCTTCGATCCGCGTCTCCAACGCGGCACACTGCTGCGTAATCAGATAGAGTCTTGCGTTCAGTTGCTCAATTTCGTCTCGCAGAGAGTTGATCTCCTTCAACAGATCATCAGCACTGAAGGATTCTCGCTTCGGACGGACGCGGACAATCTGTTTCTTTGGTTGTGCCATAGTGCCGAGAATTATACGTCTACCATAGGTCTGTACAAGACTTGGTAGTGGGCTACTTTGAGTCTTTGAGTAGGATCAGACCGCCTGCGATCGAAAGAGCGCCGACAACGATTTCTACCCGATCATTCATAGACCAGCCGAGCGAACCCTCTAGCTTGTCCGGCATCCCGAAGGCAGCGCCCCGTGTGTTGGTGGTGATCTCCCCGCTAAAGCCGGAAATCCCGAAGGCGGCTAACCCGCTGCCAAATAGGATGAGGAGCACCGCCGCCTTTTTCATGACGGCAATCTTCTCATAAAGTGCGCTGATAGCATGGCGGGATGACTATTTTGTGGCCGCGCGTTTGGGAAGCTTCCACGTTTTCCATAGTTCCTGATGGGGCCGATTCACGCTGTGCAGATTGTTAGAATCCAACCATTGCCAGCGATATGGCAGCCGAAGAATGGTACTTTTCCACTTTGGATTCCAAGAATCATACCTATGGCTTTGTACCCAAGCGAACATGTCAGCAAACTGTAGAGCTGGAGTGATCCGGCTGTCCGTTTCGGTTCTCGATGTAATTTTGTCCAGCAGCCATGAATCCTTTCGAGCCTGCTTGCTCTGGAGTAAATTCACTAAGAAGCCGTAGAAGGGCTCTCCCTGATCAAAGAAGCAATGAATTTCCTCGCAAGCCGCTGCATCATCACGCGACCACTCGATAACGTCTGAAATAGCCTGCCGGAAGCATCCTTCATTAGCGTTATTTATATCTTCTGGGTTTTTCTGTGCATGGTTTACAAAATCCTTGAGATCGATGGACACGACAAAACAATATAAGCCAAATTGACCAGGGGTATATTCAGTTGTTAAGCGAATGAAGTGAATAGAGATAATACGAGCGCAGTCCCTTAAGAAGCTGTCGGCCTGTCGTTCTGTCCATCCCTCGTAATGATTGACGCGTGAAACAGCATCCGTGGTATGAAGATAGTCGGCATGATGTCGTGCGAGCATTTCACGCCAGTCTCGCTCGAACGGCCCCCACTCGTCGGCTGTACCGGACGCAACTGCAAGGGAAAGGACATCGTATTCGCGGCTGTCGGCTTTGTTCCCTGCATCGAAGAAGCTCCTGAGAACCAGCATCAAATGACCCTTCGTGTCAGCCCCATGTGTTGGCAGCAAATCAATCAACGAATGCAGCACGTCCGCCTTCCCGCCGCGTGGTACACTGCGACTAAGCGGAGGAATCAACGCGCATGAGCGGCAACTCTAGCAGCGATGAACCGAGCGCGAGACTTCGAATTTTCAAGCCATCTAAAGAGACCGAAGCGAAACAGAAACCCTATTCTAGTTCAGAGTTTCATGGTCTTTTGAGACGCGCGGCTGTTCAGCCTGTTCGTAAATCTGCTCCAAAAGTGAAACAAACATAGGCTGACCGCTGTTCCTGTGATTGTAGCGAAAGCTGTACTCATCCAAATAGGTTTGCAGATACTTCCTGCTTACCGAGTGATAGACCCCGCCGATTCCCCTCTTCACTAAACTCCAGAATCCCTCAATCGTATTGGTGTGAATGTCGCCCATCACGTAGATACCTTGGCTGTGATTGATACGGCGATGATCGTAACCGTGTATCCAGTCCAGACCGCGATAGGCGCGGAATTCGTCGGTGTAGATAATGGACTCTGGCAGCACGTATTCCTTGGCAATGCCATGCAGGTTCTCTCGCGTCGCTCCATCGGCCACTAGGGCCACTACACGGCCTTTCTCGCGCTCTACAGCACCGATGACGCAAGCCTTTTGCTTGTCATTTCCAGACGGACGGCCTCTCGTGCCTCTGCGATTGCCGCCCACATAAGTTTCGTCCATCTCCACCGCCGAACCCTCCAGTCTGACATCCTCCGACATCAGGGTTCGAATCTGTTTGAACATGCGCCAAGCGGTTTTGTAGGTAACTCCTGTCTCGCGCTGGATCTGCTTGGCACTCACTCCGCAACGGGTGGAACCCATGAGGTACATGGCATAAAACCATGTGCGGAGTGAGGTGGTGGACTTCTCAAAGATGGTTCCGGCCAGCGGATAGATGTGATTGCCGCAATGATCGCAAGCGTAAGCGGTTCGTCCTGTAACCCGATAGTGCTTGCGCTCTACACCGCATTTACCGCACATCGTACGGCCATCAGGCCAGCGCGACTCCAGAACGAAAGACAGGCAAGCATCATCGTTAGGGAACTCCGTATTGAAGTCCTGAATCGTGTACCTTTCGTTGCCGGGGATGCAATTCGTCTTCTTGCGCTTTGCCATGATGGAACGAGTATGGCAGATTACTTACTTGTTGTCAAGGGATAATTGCCTTTGAAATAAATCTGTGGAAATTGGCGGGTTGGGTTGGGAGGGAGCGAAGTACGCTTGAGGGCATGAAGATTGCGATCGTTACGGGTGCGGCGCAGGGGATTGGGCGAAGGACGGCTGAGGTGCTGGCCGGGGCGGGTTATGGGCTGCTGCTGATGGATATGCAGGCGTGTACGGGTACGGTGGCGGCGGTGCGGGGGATTGGGGTTGAGGTTGAGGAGGTGTTGGGGGATATCTCGGATGAGGCGGTGGTGGACCGCGCGATGGAACTGGCGGGGAAGCGGTGGGGACGAGTGGATGTGCTGGTGAATAATGCCGGGATCAGCTTTATTGCGCCGGCGGAGACGGTAGAGGCGGGGAGGTTTCGGCGGGTGCTGGAGGTGAACCTGCTGGCTCCGTTTCTGCTGGCGAAGGCGTTTGGGAAGATGATGCTGGAGCAGAGGAGCGGGAGCATTGTGAATGTGGCGTCGATTGCCGGGCTGGTGGGGGTGGCGGACCGGTCGGCTTATAACGCGTCGAAGCATGGGCTGGTGGGGTTGACGCGGACGCTGGCGGCGGAGTGGGGCGGGCGCGGCGTTAGGGTGAATGCGGTGTGTCCGGGATGGGTGAAGACGGAGATGGATATTGCGGATCAGGCGGCGGGGGCGGGGTATAACGATGCGGATATTGAAGGAGTGAATCCGATGGGGCGGTTCGCGTCGCCGGAGGATATTGCGCAGGCGATCCTGTTTCTGGCAGAGCCGGAACGGAGCGGGTTTGTGAATGGGCACACGCTGGTGGTGGATGGTGGGTGGACTAGTGATGGGAGCTGGCAGAGTTTGCGGATGAAGAAGCGGTGAGGACGACCTTCAATTCGCCGACCTTCGTGGGGTTGCCCGATTTCAGTCAACACAAGCGCGTTTACCAGTACCGATTCTGGCAGCGTATTCTCCGACTCTTCCGCGATAGTGCCGGGGACGGGCGCCCGGCAATTTCCAGCAGATGCTAAGATGTCTGCCGGAAGAATTGACCCAGTACTGCCGTTATACGCCGGATGGGCCAGCATCTCCGGTTCAGATGGTGCAGAGGACTTCCTGTGAGAGCCATCGGCAAAATCCTGATTGTGCTGTTGGTCATCGGCCTCCTGGTCTTGTTGGGATACGTTGGGTACGTCTATGTCCTTCCCAAGTGGTGTGCGCTGCTGTTTTACACCTACTGCATCCTAGGCATACTGATCTGGGCCTATGGCCTAATCAGGGTCATCGTGGCCAACCGGCACAGTAACTGGGCCGAGGTCCTGTTCAAGAAGATAGTAGCCGCCAATAAGCCGTTGGACGTGGCATCGCGTATGAATCGGTTTCGCGACACGATCGCCGCCGTGGCTTTGGTGATCGTCGGTTTGATCGCGTGGCCCGTTGACGCCATACATGGCGTTATCCTGGGCCTCAAAAATGAGGGGAAGAACCTAACGGTTCAAGACTACGGCTTGCTTCAGGCCGGCGACCTGGCCGACGCCTACAAGAGCCTCTACTCGCTGGTCGTCGTCCTGGCGATATTGGGCCTTACATTACTGGGGGTGGACCTGAAGATCTACGGCCCGATCACGCTAGGCTTGATGATTGCGAGCGCATCCTTCCGGCATGTGAGTTATATAGTTGGAACGGTATCCTTGCCCGCCAAGTTACGGAGGTCAGCGGCCAATACCTATGCTTTGTTCCTGCTTGTGGCTGCCGCCGATTTCTCAACCCTGATATTGGGTCTTACCGCGCTTGAGCTGGGCGGAAAACGTGGCTCGATCAGATGGCCGGCCCTGGTCAAAACCGGCCGGGAGTTGTTGCAGGGCGAGGGCGCTCTCTGGAACGTACTCAAGGGCACAAGGCCAAGCGTCCATCAGCTCATCGTTGCGTTTGTAGGTCTCCTGTTCAGCTTGGCCCTATTGAAGGTTCTCACGGAGTTCCGCGAATTCAAACGCAGAGACGAAGATTATGTGTGGCTGGCTAAGACCGCGAACGTTCTCGGGAATTTCTCCGACTCGCTTCGCTACATGCGCAATGTCAAGAGCCGGGATGCAGAATCGCTCTCCGTGGAGACCGTCGCGCTGTTGGGAGTGAATCAGATCGACGATGCCGCTGCCAAAGTAAAGTCGATGCTCGAACACCAGGGGAAGCCTGCAACCGAGAGCATGATTTTCACGAACATGATCAACGCATTTCTGCTGCCTCGCATGCCGCATAGTGTCTATCTGGCGGTTCTCAAGCGGGGCATTGAATCGAACGTGCCGGATACGATCATGCAGGACGGCATGGGCCTTGTAGCCCAGCACAAACTCCAGCAGCAGGCCCTCGCACTATTCGCCGAGGCCGGACCTTCCTTTCCGCTGAGCATGGCAAGAATCCATCTACTGGTCAATGAGCCTATGGAAGCTCTCGCTTCGCTTGAGGCCCACCCGCCCGCACCCGATCTGGACAAGCTCATTGGACAGGTTCTGGTGCTCAATGTGCGCCTTATGGACGAGAGGACGACACCGCAAGAGGACGCCGAGACCTTTTCAAGGTTTGCCCGGGAGACGATTCCGCTAATGCGGAAATTGATCAATTCTCCCCTGGAACAGGTGCAGCGCATCGCCATCTTCCTCGAAATCCAGCGGGTACTTAGTTTCGCCCGCAAATTGGGAGAGGACAGAGTAGAGGAGCTCCGCTTTCTCGCAGACTCTTTGGCCAACCAGGAAAAGGATGAAGAATTCAAGCGGGCGATAGCCATCATTGAATCGCAGTTTGAATAATGCCGCGCGAAGAGGTACGTGTCGCGGCCGCAAGGCCTTTTGCTTACGGGACAGCTTGATTTGGGACTTCCTGGGAAAAGAACCAAATCCTTGGAAATGAAGGATAGTGTTTCGGCTCTTTTCATGCTTCGCTGCGACCGCGCCGATCATGCTGGGCGTGATAAGCCAGGAACTCGCTGCTGAAATCAGGCGGGTCTCGGGGAATGCAAATTGCCAAGTTAAGGAATCGATTAGTACCGGCTTGTCTAACCGATTTTCGATTAAAGGCTGCCAGGAATCGATACGAATGGAGTTTGTAGGGGTGCTGGTTGGGATGGGTCGGGGAGTTTGGGAGCTGGATGGTGAGGGATGGTGATTGGACGAGTGATGACAGCTGGCAGAGTTTGAGGATAAAGAAGCGGTAGGGACGGCGTGTTGTCGATCCCTCGTCAGCTCACGCTACGCTTTGGTGGCTCGTCTACACTGTCGGTGGCGGCTAACCCCGCCGGACCTCCTCCAACCCGGCTCGCGCCAGGAGAGCCAAGGAGCATCCACACATGCAGAAGCCCTTGCCCGCCGATGTTCCGACTCTCGCTGGTCCCAGCTTCTATATCACTGGCCGCCAGCCGCTGAGCCCCGGAGCTATCCTGCTTGCGACCGTGGCCGCCGTCGGTGTGCTCTCTTCGGTCGTCTATACGCTGGGTCACAACGGACATGCACATTTCAGGCCGGGCAGTTCGGGCGGTGCTCGTTCGGCCAGCGATGCAACCGGAACTGCGGCTGATGACGAGAAAGACGATCCAGACCAGATTGACACGATCGTTCTCGGTGATCCCGCCGACGCTCCTGTGCCCGCGCGGCCGGGAGATCACGTCAGCCCCGTTCACGCAACCATCCTCGTTCGTCTGCCACGCTTCGGCGACCAGGTGGGGCTCATTCCCAACACTCCGGCCGGCCACCTCCTGTATGACTGGCTTGCCGCCTTCAACCAGACAAGCTACCCCGCGCTTGGCAACGCTCTGCCCAATGTCGCGCTCGCCTCCGCAACCGCGGCACAGATCGAACTCCGGCGACAGACAGGCGGCTTCAATCTGCTCTCTGCCAAAGAGGTTCAACCCGGCGTTCTCGTCTTCCGACTCCGGGACCAGACCCCCTTGGCGGCCGAGACCCTTGGCACTCTCCAGGTGCGTCCGGGCTCCAGCCCCGCCGCTATCGCGAGCTTTAGCCTCCGTGCCGTTCCCCGACCGCAGCAGGATGCTACCGCGGGTGCTGGCCAACTCTCGGCAGGTTCACCGCGATGAGTCGGCTCGCCTTGCAAGCCTGACGAGCTCTCACTGGGATGGTGAGTGACTTTTTCAGTAAATACCTATTGTCAAAATAGGTATTTTGATCCTACAATTTCCGGCATGGCGAAGAACCCCGAACATCGCGACCTTTTCCCTGGCGCACTGGAGATCATGATTCTCCAATCGCTGCGGCTTAAGCCCATGCATGGCTATGCGCTGGTGAAGCACATCAAGCAAGTTTCTGACGACCTGCTCCCGGTGGAAGAAGGCTCGCTCTATCCGGCGCTGCAGCGAATGCTGAAGGGGGGCTTGCTCGAAGTCGAAGCTGGAACCTCGGCCAAGGGTAGACCAACGCGGATTTATCGGCTCACTGCTGCAGGCATTCGTCATCTCGAAAGCGAAGTTGTCAGTTTCGAGAGGATGTTTGCAGGCTTTGCGCGTGTACTTGCTGCAGCCAAAGCATAGGAGGTGTTGATTGTCACGGTTCAGTCATTTCTTCTCCAGGAAGCGCCGGTATGACGACATCTCAGTCTCCATTCAGGAGCACCTCGACGAGCGGATCGACGAATTGATGGAAGGGGGCATGTCGCGCGATGAGGCCGAGCGAGCCGCACGCCGCGATTTCGGCAATGTGACACTCCTCCGGGAGCGCAGCCGTGAAGTGTGGCAGTGGCAGAGACTCGAATCGCTGCTGATGGATCTGAAGCATGTATGCCGTCGACTAGGGCGGTCGCCGGGGTTCGCGGTCACCGTGGTGCTCACGCTGGCGATTGGCATCGGGGCGAATACAGCTGTGTTCAGTGTGCTCAACAGCGTGCTGATCCGACCGCTGCCTTACCCTGAACCGCAGCAACTGGTTGCGATGCGTCTGAACGCCCCCGGCGCGCCAGGGTTGACCGACTTCCGGGATGAACTGCGCCTGTCGGCCTCGATGTATCTCACCTTCGCCGCGCATAACAGTAGCTTCCAATCGATGGGCGTGTGGCTGCCTGGGACTGCGAGCATCACGGGGATCGCACAACCGGAGCAGGTCAATACGGCTCTGATTACCGATGGCGTTCTCCAGACGCTCGATGTGCCTGCCGCCGCCGGGCAATGGCTTACCGCGGCCGACCAGGAACCACGCGGAGCGCAGCGGGTGATGCTCGGTTATGGATACTGGCAGCGGCGCTTCGGCGGCGATCCGGGCGTGGTGGGTCGCACGATTAGTGTTGATTCCCAGTCGCGCGTGATCGCAGGTGTGATGCCGCGCGGATTCAAGGTGGTCAGTTACGACTTCGATCTGCTGGTGCCTCTGGCCTTCGATCCGGTCAATCAACCGCTGGCCGGCTTTGCGTACCGCGGCATCGGGCGGCTCCGACCGGGCATTACAATCTCGCAGGCTGACGCCGATGTGTCGCGTCTACTGAATGTCTGGATGGACTCGTGGACGAACGGTCCAGGCACCGATTCGCACTGGTATCTGAAATGGAAGATCACCCCGGCGTTTCAGCCTTTGAAGGAGCAAGTGGTCGGCAGTGTCGGCAACGTGCTGTGGGTGGTGATGGCGACGATCGGTGTAGTGATGCTGATCGCGTGCACCAACGTGGCCAATCTGCTGCTGGTACGTGCCGATGGGCGCCAGCAGGAGCTTGCGGTCCGCTCGGCGCTCGGGGCGGGACGATGGCGGATTGCGCGTGAGCTGTTGCTGGAGAGCGTGACGCTTGGCCTGCTGGGCGGCGCAGTCGGCGTGGGAGTTGCCTATGCGGGACTGCGCCTGTTGATAGCGATTGGACCGGAGAATCTACCGCGTCTGAGTGAGATCTCGCTCGACAGCCGATCGCTTGCATTCACCCTGATATTGTCGGTGCTCTCCGGGCTGCTGTTCGGCTCCATTCCCGTGTTGCGTTATGCTCCTTCGCGGCAAGCCGTGCCGCTGATCGGTGCGATGCGGACGGCGAGCGTGAGCCGGGAGCGCCAGCGGGGCCGCAACCTGCTGGTCGTCGCGCAGGTAGCCATGGCGCTGGTGCTGCTCATCAGCGCCGTGCTGATGATCCGCACATTCAACGCCATGCGCAACGTCGATCCGGGCTTCTCCGATCCCGCATCGCTGCAGGTGATGCGCATTTCGATTCCCGACACGCTGGTTCGCGATCCGCAGACAGTCCTGCGGATTCAAAACAGCATCCAGGATAAGCTGGCCGCGATTCCTGGGGTCTCGTCCGCGGGCTTCGCCGTTTCCGTTCCCATGAGTGGAGCCGAACCGAACTGGGATGGAATCTACCTCGAAGGAAAAAACTATGAAGGCGAAGAACCTCCCTTGCGCCTGTTCAACTATGTCTCGCCGGGTTATTTCCATACCGCCGGTACAAGATTCGTCGCAGGGCAGGATTTTGCGTGGTCGGACATTTACAGCCTGAGACCGGTGGCGATCCTGTCTGAGAGCCTGGCCCGTGAACTTTGGGGATCGCCCAGTGCGGCCATCGGCAAACGCTTCCGCGAATTTCCCAGTATGCCGTGGCATGAAGTTGTCGGGGTGGTCCAGGATGTACGCGAGAACGGTGTCAATCAGACCTCGCCGGCAACCGTGTACTGGCCTTCGATGATGCACGATCTTTATGGCCCTGGACCTCTCGATGCAAGGCGCACCGCCTACTTCGCCTTGCGGAGCAGCCGGGCCGGAACGCAGACCTTCATCAACGAGATGCAGCAGGCCGTATGGTCGGTGAATTCGAACCTAGCGGTGGCTTCGATCAGCACCATGCAGGATATCTACAGCCAATCCATGGCGCGAACTTCGTTCACGCTCGTCATGCTGGCCATTGCGGGGACGATGGCGCTCGCTCTCGGCATCCTCGGAATTTACGGCGTGATCTCTTATGCAGTCTCCCAGCGAAGACGCGAGATCGGCATACGGATGGCGCTCGGCGCGAACAAGAGCGAGCTGCTGTGGATGTTCGTTCGCTCAGCGTTGGTGCTTACCGGCGTCGGAACCGCTGTTGGCCTCGGCGCGGCAGCCGCACTCATGCGTCTCATGCAGACGCTATTGTTTGGCATCAGTCCGCTCGATCCGGTCACTTTCACAGCCGTACCATTTGCCCTGGTTGCTGCGGCGGCGCTGGCAAGCTATCTGCCGGCGCGCCGCACTGCTGCTGTCGATCCCGTCGAAGCGCTTCGAGCAGAGTAACGAGGCAGCGGGATCCGTAACAGTAGCCAGATGTCGGAGGCTCCTATCGCGAATCGTGACAATATGTCGGCTTGTCTTGACCGAGTCCCAATTCCCGGCTGAAGGCATCAGGAAGCGATACGAATGGAGTCCTGGGTTGCCCGATTTCAGTCAACCACAAAGGGGTTTGCGCGGACCAATTTCGCGAAGTTATTCTTATGACTCGCCGTTGGCGGAACGCCGAATTCGATCAAGGCAAGCGGGGAACAGAACGTCATGAGCAATGAATGGTACGCGAGGCCTGTGCTGTTCGTAGCGGATATCGACAGGTCCGTCGATTTTTACGTGAAGCAGCTCGGGTTCACGCAACCGTGGCGATATGAGGACGAGGGGAAAGCGTGGGTCGCGCAAGTCGACCGGCAGGGTTGCGAGCTCATTCTCTCTTCTCAATGGCCCGATAAAGTGGGCAAGGGCCTGATGTTCATCTCGCTCGATGTCGGCGTGCTGGATGCCTTGCGCGCGGAGTTGGAAGGGCGTGGCGTGAATGTGAAGGACGGGCAATGGGGCTATCGGCTCATGGTCATCGCGGACCCGGACGGCAACGAACTCTACTTCCCCTATCCGAAGTCGCCTGCCACCGGCTCCCCCATCACGTCGAACCCCGAGGCATTAAGCTGAAAGGCCTGGGCGTTTATGCGTACTAATTCTGATCTGACTAGTAGGAGACCTTGCACTTACATCAATATTCCCGCAGGGCGAAGCATGCTACGATGTTCGACCTAGGCTATTCAAGAGCGCGCAATTCACGTCCATAGCCGCAACGTCGCTTCTTTGCCGTTTCAATCGCACACGCTCAGAACAGTGTGCCGATCACACCGGACACCGACGGAGCCAACATGATCAAATCTTCTGATTTTCGGAATACGAGAATTCCGCTCAACCACGGAGCGGGCGATATTCCCGCGCTCGGGATTGGAACCTTGATTCCCGATGCGGCCGCGACGATAAGCGCTACCAGATACGCGCTGGAAGCGGGATTTCGACACTTCGATTGTGCGGAACGATACCGAAACGAGCGTGAGGTGGGCGAGGCGTTGCAGGCAGGACTTGCCGCTGGAGGGATTGCGCGCGAAGACATCTTTGTTACGACGAAATTGTGGAACTCCAATCACCGGCCCGAGCGCGTGGAACCGGCTTTCGAGGCGAGTCTTGACAGACTCAGGCTCAACTATCTGGATCTCTATCTCATTCACACTCCGTTTGCATTTCAACCGGGGGAGGAGCAGGATCCGCGGGATCAAGACGGCAATGTCATCTACGACGACGGAGTGACTTTGCTCGATACCTGGAGAGCGATGGAAGGTCTTGTGGACCGTGGTAGATGCCGGGCGATTGGACTGTCGGACGTCAGCTTGAACGAATTGTTGCCTATCTACGAATCAGCAAGAATCAAGCCAGCCGTGGTTCAGGTCGAAGCCCATCCGTATCTGCCGGAGACGGAACTTCTGCAATTCTGCAAGGAGAAGGGTGTTGTGCTTTTGGCCTTCGCGCCGCTGGGTCACGGAATGAGGCCGGGCCTGCTCGAAGATCCAGTCATTTCGGCAATCGCCGCACGAGTGGGTAAGACGACGGCACAGGTGCTATTGGCATGGGCGGTGCAGCGCGGCACGGCTTTGCTGACGACGCCTAAAACTGCGGCCCGCGCGCGCGAGAATTTCGACATCTCTGCCCTGCCGGAAGACGCGTTTAACGAAATCAGTGGCATTGAGACCAGGCAAAGGCTCAATGAAGTGGTGAAGACTGGCAGCCCGGGGTTCATTCCGCAAGGTAGATGATCATGAAACTCAAACCGTACCTGGAGGCAGTCCATGGAAGAAGAACAAATACGTGAAGCCCTGAATGCGCACTGGCGCGCGTCGGCAGCGGGCGATGCAAACGCGGAGCATGATATTTACGATGACGATGCCATCTGTGATTATCCCCAGTCAGGCGAGCGAATCCTCGGCCGAAGCAATTTGCAGGCTTTGCGGAGTCATCATCCTGGTAAGCCGTCAGGCTTCGCCGTCAAGCGAATTCTCGGAAAAGGTGATCTCTGGATTACGGAATACACAATCACGTACCAGGGGCGACCAGCATACACAGTGAGCATTATGGAGTTCCGCAACGGTAAGGTCGTGCACGAGACACAGTATTTCGCAGATCCCTTCGAGGCGCCGGCCTGGCGTAGCCAATGGGTTCAAAAGATCGGCGTGACGCCGCATTGAGAACCGATTTGCGCGAGCGTACGTCATGCGATCTTTCATAAACCCGGTAGTTCGGACGATGATCCTGGTTATGATGATGCTGGTTGTGATGGGGACGTTTGCGGTTGCGCAGAATCCCTCATCGCCGCCGCCTTCGTACCGGTTTGCTTCCGATGGTGCGACTTGAATATTCCGGTCGAGTTGATCGCGAATGGGCTGGTTTTTGTGCAGGCGAAGGTGAACGATCACCCGGGTTGGTTCATCGTTGACAATGGCACACAAGGATTCCTGGTCGACCGGGCTTTTGCACGGCAGAACTCACTTCAAAGCAGCGGCAGTACTGTTGCTCACGGGGGTGGGCCCAACGCAATCGATACAGGAGTTGTAAGGGATGTGCAGATCAGTTTACCGGGGCTGGATCTGACGCATCGCAACCTGGTGACAATTGATTTGAAGTCACTGGAGCCGAGCGTCGGCCATGAGGTTGACGGCATCATCGGGTCCCGGTTGTTTGACGATTTTGTCGTGGTGGTGGACTACGAGCATCGTTCGCTGTCGGTCTACTTGCCGAAGCAGTTTGAGCCCTCTGGAAAGGAGAAGGTGTTTCCAGTGCGAGTGGATGGGCACGGCTTTCAATACATTGACGCGACGATCGCCCTGCATGGCGTCGAGCCTGTCGCAGGGAGTTTCCTGATCGACGGCGGCTCGAATTCTTACGCGGACATTTACAAGCCTTTTAGCGATGCGCATAAGATTCCGCCGCCGACTATGAAGTTATTGGATGAGCCTGGAACAAGCACTGGCGGCACGACTGAGTCGAGAGACGGACGGGCGGAGGAGATAGCTGTTGGGGCTTATTCCATTAAGAACGCGCCGATCACATTTGCGCAGGATGTGGAAGGGCTGATGGCGACGAAGGATTACGCAGGACTGATTGGCGCCGAGTTTCTCGAACGCTTCACCGTGGTCTTCGATAGTCCGGGCAAACGCGTCTTGCTGACGCCGAATCGCGATTATGGCAAGCCTGCGGAGTACGACGAGAGCGGGCTCAGGATTCGCGCAGAAGGTCTGGGCTTTCATAAGTTTGTGGTTGGACGTGTTCTTCCGCAGTCGCCAGCTGTTGAGGCGGGAATAGAGGCGGGAGACAGCATTGAGTCGGTTGATGATAGTTCGGCGGAGGAGTTGACTCTGACGGAACTTCGAAGGATGCTCTGCCGGCCCGGGGCGCGTTATTCGATCGGCATCGTGCGTGGGAGCGGCCATCGCCGCGTTGTGCTTCAACTGCGGCCGCTTTTGTAGGCGAGTTGCGATGAAGGAGTCTATTTGGTTGAATCGAACATTGGTGTCATCCGTAATCACTTATGAATTCTTCAGGTCCGCCAGCTGTTGCAACCTCCGTCGCAGGTTCCATCGGAAACCAGTAAGCTTCTGCTGCCGTGGCTGGTTGCGGTCGCGTTTTTTATGGAGTCGCTGGATACCACCATTCTTAATACGGCGGTTCCTGCGGTCTCCGCGGCGCTTCATGTGACGCCTCTCAGCATGAAGGCGGTGCTGGCCAGCTATACGTTGAGCCTTGCGGTGTTCATTCCGATCAGCGGGTGGGTGGCGGACCGGTTTGGAACGCGGCGGGTCTTTGCTGCTGCAATTGGGTTGTTTACGCTTGGGTCGTTTCTATGCGGTATTTCCAGCAATATTGATGCGCTGGTCGCGTGCCGGGTTTTGCAGGGCATAGGCGGGTCGATGATGGTGCCGGTGGGACGGATGACGCTGGTGCGGACGTTCGCGAAGTCGAACCTGCTTCGCGCGATGAGCTTTGTTTCGATACCGGCGCTGGTCGCTCCTATGCTTGGGCCGATCGCGGGCGGTCTGATTGTGGCCTATCTTCATTGGCGGTTCATCTTTTTTGTGAATATCCCGATCGGGTTGGCGGGATTGGTCCTGGTGTATCTGTATCTGCCGGATTATCGCGAAGAACAGACGCATCCTCTGGATGTTGTCGGGCTTATTTTGTTTGGCTCGGGGATCGCGCTGCTGTCGTATGTGCTGGAGGTGTTTGGCGAGCATACGCTGGGCGTGCGCGAGATTGCGGGGCTGCTGGCGGTGTCGGTTGCGCTGCTTGCGGGATATTGGGTCCATGCAAAGTCGCTTGAATTTCCGCTGCTGCAACTGAGCCTGTTCCGGATCCGCACTTTTCGCGCGGCGGTTGGCGGCGGCCTTTTTACGCGGCTGGGAATCGGGGGTGTGCCTTTTCTTCTGCCGCTTCTCTATCAGGTCGGTCTGGGTTACACGCCGATTCAGTCAGGGTTGCTGATCATGCCGCAGGCGCTGGCGGCGATCAGCGTGAATTGGGTAATACCTCGTCTTCTGGCGCGCTTCGGCTATCGTGGAGTGCTGGTCTCAAATACGATCATCATCGGTCTGCTGCTTCTTCTGTTTGCTGCGATTGGACTGCATACGCCGGTGTGGGTGATTGTTGTGCTCGCGTTCCTCTATGGGGGTTTTACGGCGTTGCAGTACACGAGCATGAATACGCTGGTCTACGCGGATACGACGGAGGAGGAGACCAGTGCGGCGAACACGATCTTCAGCACGGTGCAGCAGATGGCGATCAGCTTCGGTGTTGCGACGGCGGGGTTGGCCACGGCATTTTTCCTTCCGGAGCATTCTCAGTCGAACCCGGCTTTGATGATCGATGGCCTGCACAAGGCACTTTTGTCGCTGGGAGTCTTGACCATCCTGTCCACGATTGTTTTCCGCAGTTTGAAGCCCGAGGATGGCATCCTTGTGAGTCAACATAAAGCGGCTCATCCGGAGGGATGACTGTCGAGCAAAACGCTAGTGAAGTTTGTAGGGTGTTGCAGGGGTTGGGATTGGGTCTGGGAGTTTGGGTGGGTCGATGGCGGTGGCGCCGGCCAGGCCGGTTCCGGTGACGTTGGCGATGCTGAGAAACGCGCCTTTGAAGCCGGAGATTTCGACTTTTTTGATGTCGGCGTTTTTTACGTTGGCGAGCGAGATGGCTTTGGCGCAGGTGCCGGTGATGTTGGCCAGAGTGAGGCCGTCGAGGGGTTTGTTCGGGTGAATCGCAGTGCCGTCGATGAGGATGGGGACGTGGTCGACCTTGATGTTGGTGAAGCTGAATTTTCTGATGGTGGGGATGCCTTCGTCGCCGGGGACGGGATCTTCGCCTATGAGGCCGGAGTTGAGGATGTTGATGCGAAGGAAGCCGGCGACGTTGGTGGAGACGTCGAGGTTGTTGCAGGAGATGTCTTCGATGAAGGCTCCGCGGCCGGGGCGGGATTTGATGTAGACGGCGTAGGTCTTGGCGGCGGTGAATTTGCAGTCGTTGATGCGGACGTTGCGGATGCCACCGGAGGTTTCGGAGCCGATGCCGATGCAGGCGAAGATGGAGTCGGCGAAGGTGCAGTTGGAGATGGTGACGTCTTCGGTGGTGATGTAAGGGTTGACGCCGATTTGGCTGGCGGCTTCGGCTCCGCGGCCGGATTTGAGGGAGATGCAGTCGTCGCCGGTGGCGATGTCGCAGTGGTCGATGAGGACGTGCTGGCAGGAGTCGATGTCGATGCCGTCGCCGTTGCCGCCGGTGGAGCGGATGGTGAGGTTTTTGATGGTGATGTTGCGGCAGAGGGTGGGATGGAGCGACCACATGAGGTGATAGCTGGTGGAGAAGTCTTCGAAGCGGAGGTTGGAGCAGTTGATGGGCTCGATGAGCGCGGGATGGCGCAGGGGTGAGTCGGGGCGGGGGCGGCCGCCGAGGGCATCGTTGCCGATGATCTTGCCCGGGCCGACGATCCCGATGTCGTCGGAGTCGACGGCGTAGATGAGGGCGGTATGGCCGGGGATCCAGCGGCCTTCCCAGCGGACCAGGGCTACGGGGTAGTCGTTCATGTCGGGGGAGCCGGTGATGGTGGCGTCAGGTGCGAGACGAAGGAGGGTGCGGGCGCGGAGCTGGATGGCTCCGGTGAGGTAGTTGCCGGCGGGAATGAGGACTTCGCCACCGCCGAAGAGAGAGCAGCGGTCGATGGCTTGCTGGATGGCTTGGGTGTCCGTGGTGGTACCGTCGCCTTTGGCTCCGTAGTCGCGGACGTTCAGGGTAAGGTTGGCGGATTTAGGTGGCGTTTGGGGATCGGGTTTGGGTTTCGAGAGCGGGGCTGCGAGGGCTAGATCATTGAAGGCGGCGATGGCAGGCGCAGCGAGGATGGTTTGGCCGGCAGTCTTAAGGAATTTGCGACGCGGGATCGGGTTGCTCACCATGCTTTGACCTTCGAATTGCAGCGGGATGTAGTTCTGTCCCGGCAAGGATAAACGATGGACTGGAAAAGAACTAAGGAGGGCTGGGACGGTGAATTTCTATGCATAAAATGCAGCAAAAGAGTGACGTCACGAGATGAGTGTGGCAGACTGTTGCTGCTGCTGAGGTGTCCGATGACGAACTGGCCTCTTTCTGCCGTACTTCTGGTTGGGTCTTTGGCTTTGGGTGGGACGATGCTGGGTCAGTCCGTTCCGGAGCATGCTCCGGATGGCGGTACGGTTCAGCGGATTCAGAGCATCGACATTCCGACGATCACGAATGCACCTTTTTCAGCCGTCGTGGTGACGGAGTGGACGAGGATTATGCCGGACGGCAGCACGGCTCTGATGAAGAACCACAGGACGGTAGCTCGGGACAGCGTTGGGCGGGTGTTCGAGGAACGGCGCTACTTCTCACCAGAGGGCGATAAGCAGGCAACGGTACTTGAGCAGATGGACTACAAGGATCCGACGCTGCATCAGTGGATTATGTGCAACGTGAACACGCGGGTGTGCTCCGTGTATACGCATTACTGGGCTACGACGCTATCGCAAGCCAGACCACCAGCAGCGGCGCAGAGTGCCGCAAGCGGAACGAAGTGGGAGGACCTGGGAAAAAAGGTTATCGAGAATGTTGAGGTAGTGGGATCGCACGAGGTGATGACGATTCCAGTGGGTGCGATCGGGAACGAGAAGGAGCAGCCGGTGGTAAAGGAGTTCTGGTACTCGCCGCGGCTGGGAATTAATGTGACGACGAAGCGGTTTGATCCGCGGGCTTCGACGGTACAGAACTTCTACGTGACGGCGATCAACCAGGCAGAGCCGGACGCCCGGTTGTTTCATCCGCCCAACGGTTTCAGAATGGTGAGTATGGATGCGCTCCAAGGGCAGGCGCAGGGACAGATGCAGGGGTGGGCGCAGGGACACTAGAGCGCGGCTGCATTGCTGTGGAGGTCTTCGAGCCAGAGGGCCAGGTCGAGCTTGCGGGTGGTGAGGTCCCCGGAGGCGATGAGGCCGAGAATGGCGTCGCGGATCTCGGCGGGGAGTTCGGCGAAGGCGTAGCCGGTGCGGGTGCGGGCGATAGAATCGAGTTCGTCGAGGCCGAGCTGGTAGTCGAAGGTTAGAGGCGGTGGGGGCGTGGAGGGGACGGTTCCTCGGGTGGTGGTTTCGAGGGCGGCGTCGAGGTGCGCGGCGAGATGTCTTGAATCGGGCCGGAGAAGGAGAGGGGCGATGGCCTGGAGGGTGGCGAACTGAGCGGGGGTTAGATTTTGTGCGACGTAGACGGTGCCGTTATCGATGAGCTGTTGGAGACGATTGCTCTGCGCGGGCTCGCTGGTGTGAAAGGACGGGATGACGTTCGGATGTTCCGCGCTGATGGCCACGATACGACTCTCCTGGTGTTGCGTACGGCATGGCTTGCGTTCGTGTACTTATTGGACGTCGGACCGAGCAGGAAAAGTCTCTTTTGAGAGAGGTGGGTTCTCCCCCAAAAGTGGTATATCGGGGTTGCGTGGATCTGCGCGTTCTGTGGATAAGCGGGCAATAACTCCTGCTGCGGTAACAATATAAAGAGAAAGTCGTGGTTTTTGGGAGATGATGACGGTGGGGCACGAGGATTCGGTGCGGATTAAGGTGTTGAAGCTGGACGCGGCGGCGCAACTTCCGCGGTATGCGCATACGGGGCCGTATGGGGATCTGGCGGCGGATTTGTATGCGGTGGTTGGAGCGATGCTGGCGGCTGGAGCGACAATGGCTGTGGCGACCGGTGTTGCGATGGAGTTTCCGGCGACGCATGGAGCGCTGGTGGAGGACAGGTCGGGGCTGGCGGTGCGTGGAGTGACGACGCTGGCGGGGGTGATCGATCCGGGGTACCGCGGGGAGATCAAGGTGGTGATGACGAATTTGAGTGCGGCCGCGGTGGAGATCAAGGCGGGGGACAGGATTGCGCAGCTAAGGATTGTGCGGCGGATTGAGGCGGAGTTTGAAGAGGTGACGGAGCTGGTGGAGGCTTCGCGGGGGGAAAAGGGGTTTGGGAGTACGGGGCGCTGAGGTGCGGCGTGCGAAGGAGTTCACAGTAAGATGATCCATCCTAACGACGATAACAGCGATGTACTCCGACGGCTGGAGGCTAAAGGAGACAGGCTGACTCGGGCGCGCGACATCGACTTCACTGTCGTGTTTCGGGAAGAAAATGCGGCAGAACAATTTGCAGATCACTTTCGAGCACAGGGCTACGTAGTCTCTGTTGAGGAATCAGAGATGGTGACGGAATTTCCGTGGGAGGTGGTCGTCGTGAAACACATGATGCCGTTACATCGAGAGATCGGGAACTTTGAGATCTCCCTCCAAGAAGTTGCTGATTCGCTGGGCGGTCATAACGATGGTTGGGGATGCATTACTCAAGAAGGCTGACGCCTTCCGCCGTAGTGACAGGACGAGCATATCGGCCAAAGCAGGCCATCAAACTGTGGCTCCGCCATGTGCTTAGGCGTTATGTATGCTCTTTCACACTGAGGGAGGTAGCCGATGGTGGACGCGAAGGCAGGGTGGCCGCAGCTGGAGTGGGGCGAGTGGGCGGCCACGGCGGATACGCTGCATATGTGGACGCAGATTGTGGGGAAGACGCGGCTGGCGCTGACTCCGCTGCAGAATCATTGGTGGAATGTGCCGCTTTATGTGACGGCGCATGGGCTGGGGACTTCTGCGATGGCGTGCGGGGATGATGTGCTGGATGTCGAGTTCGATTTTGTGGCGCATGTGCTGCATCTGCGGCTGGGGTCGGGTGCGGAGAAGACGATGAAGTTGCGGCCGCAGACGGTGGCGGATTTTTATCGGGAGTATATGGGGTGTTTGAAGGCGCTTGGGGTTTCGGTGGAGATCTGGCCGATGCCGGTGGAGGTGGCGAATCCGATCCGGTTCGATCTGGATACGGAGCACAAGTCGTATGACGCGGAGTATGCGCACCGGTTCTGGCAGGTGCTGGTGCATGCGGAGAAGGTGTTTCGAGCGTGGGGGACTGGGTTTCTGGGGAAGGTGAGTCCGGTGCACTTCTTCTGGGGGAGCTTTGACCTGGCGGTGACGCGGTTTTCGGGGAGGCCGGCGCCGCCGCGCGAGGGAGCGGATCTGATTCAGCGGGAGGCGTACTCGCATGAGGTGATCTCGGCGGGGTTCTGGCCGGGGAATGGAGGCTATGGGGCGGCGGCGTTTTATTGCTATGCGGCTCCGGTGCCGGAGGGGCTGGCGGATGTGAGGGTTCGGCCGGATGCGGCGGTGTGGGATAAGGCGTTGGGGGAGTTCATTTTCAAGTATGACGCGGTGCGGGCGCAGGCGTCTCCGGATGAGGCGCTGATGGAGTTTCTGGAGAGCGCGTATTCGGCGGCGGCGGATGTGGCGAAGTGGGACAGGGCGGCGCTGGAGCGGCGCTGAGGCTCGGAGCTGCTCGGGCTGCTGAAATGCGGTGTTAACGTGCGACAATCTTAATAGCGAGCCATGCCAAATACGCAAGTTCAGCCCTCTGTCCAGACCTCCGCCCAGACCCCCTCTCCAGCTACGATTACCCCGGCGCTGCTCAAGCAGCACAGTATTACAGCGGAAGAATATGCACGAATTGAAGCGGCGCTGGGACGGGTGCCTTCGCTGACCGAGTTGGGGATTTTCTCGGTTATGTGGTCGGAGCATTGCTCTTATAAGTCTTCGCGGGTGCATCTGAAGCGGCTGCCGACTCGCGGTGAGCGAAGGACCGGGCCGGGGAGTGTGGTGCAGGGGCCGGGAGAGAATGCGGGGATCATCGATGTAGGGGATGGATGGGCTTGCGCGTTCAAGATCGAGTCGCATAATCATCCGAGCTATATCGAGCCTTATCAGGGTGCGGCCACGGGTGTGGGTGGGATTTTGCGGGACATCTTTACGATGAATGCGCGGCCGCTGGCGGTGATGGATTCGCTGCGGTTTGGGCCGTTGGATGAGGCAGAGCCGGATGAGGCGCTGCGGCGGAGGAACCATCAGATTGCGACCGGTGTGGTACATGGCGTCGCTGGGTATGGGAACTGTTTTGGTGTGCCGAATCTTGGGTGGGGAGACGCGGTTTGAGCCTTGTTACTCGGGGAATCCGCTGCTGAATGCGTTTGCGCTGGGGTTGGTGCGGAGGGACGAGATCTTTTACGCGAAGGCTGTTGGTGTAGGGAATCCGGTGATCTATGTTGGCGCGAAGACGGGGCGCGACGGGATCCATGGGGCGACGATGGCGAGCGAGGAGTTTACGGAGGGCTCGGAGCAGAAGCGGCCGAATGTGCAGATGGGCGATCCGTTTATGGAGAAGCTGCTGCTGGAGGCTTGTCTGGAGGCGATGGCTACGGGCGCGGTGCTTGGGATTCAGGACATGGGTGCGGCGGGGTTGACTTGCTCGACGTGTGAGATGGGTGCGCGGGGTGGGTTGGGGTTGACGGTGGAGTTGGATCGGGTGCCGCAGCGCGAGACAGGCATGACGAGCTACGAGATCATGCTGTCGGAGTCGCAGGAGCGGATGCTGCTGGTGGCTGACAAGGACGCGCGCGGTTGAGGTGCTGGATGTGTTTTCGAAGTGGGGGCTGGATGCTTCGATCGTTGGCGAGGTGACAGAGAAGCCGCACATGGTGATCACGCAGCGGGGGGTGCTGGTTGCGGATATTCCGAACCAGGCGCTGACGGACGATGCTCCGCTTTATCACCGGCCTGTGGGGACGTGGAAGGCTCCGGTGCCGCTGGATCCTCCGGCTTGGGTGCTGGAGGAGTTGAAGAAGCCGCGGGACTATACGGCTGACCTGAAGAAGCTGCTGGCGAGCGCGAATATCTGCGATAAGCGGTGGGTGTTTGAGCAGTATGACTCGATGGTGCAGACGAATACTGTGCAGGGGCCGGGTGGTGAGGCTGGGGTGATGCGGATTAAAGGGACCGGCGGGCACACTGAAGGGCCGGGTATTGGTGAACCCAAGGGAGAGCGTGGATTGGCGATGGCGCTTGCGGGAAATGGGCGGTGGACGTATCTGGATCCGAAGCTGGGGGCTATGCATGCTGTGGCCGAGGCTGCTCGGAAGGTTGCTTGTACGGGCGCAACTCCGGTGGCGGCCACGAATTGCTTGAACTTTGGGAATCCGGAGAAGCCGGAGATTATGGCGCAGCTTTCGCAGGCGATTGATGGGATTGCGGAGGCTTGTAATGCGCTGGGGACTCCGGTTACGGGTGGGAATGTTTCGCTTTATAACGAGACTAGGGGTGAGGGGATTTATCCGACTCCGGTACTTGGGGTGGTGGGGATATTGAGGATGTGACGAAGGCTGTGCCCAATAGTTTTCAGAAGATTGGCGATGACGTGCTTCTGCTGATATTTGCGGCTGACGACGAGTCCGAGTATGCGAAAATTCCCGCACTTCGACAACTGGGTTCGTCCGATTTCGCCAAGGTCATCCTTGGAGAGATATGGGGAACGCCGCCAATCCTAAGCTTGGCCGATGCTCGCAGGCTAAATAACTGCATGATCGAACTCGCAGATCAACGACTCATCAGCTCTGCAAAGGACACCGATGACGGTGCTGTCTTAGTCTCGGTGGCGGAGTCTACGTTTGCCAACAACATAGGTTTTGAGTCATTGGAAGGTGAGTCGATTCTGGCATCCGAGATTCCTGCAGAGTTCTACTGGCTGGATTTCGCAACAAATGTAATTGTCAGCTGCAGTCCAAAGAAGACGGAAGAGGTAATTTCGTTGGCGTTGAAGCACGGCGCTACCGGTGCATACAGAATAGGTAGAACTGTTAGAGATAAATTTGTCTTTCATGCGAAGCAACAGACGCCAAAGTGGGTCGACAGTACAGTGTCCGAGCTTCGCGCCGCATGGTCGGGTGCGCTCGAAGCGCAGCTCGCCGATGAGGTGGTGACGGCATGAGCGATCCGCGGGTTAGATTGGTGGCGGAGTCGGAAGAAATGCGGGGGTCCCTCGACTCCGCGCTTTGCGCTCCGCTCGGGATGACGGCTTGCGTGGCGGGTTTGGACGAAGGCGAAAACGACTCGACGCCGTTCGATAAGTTGCGTGAAGAGTGTGGGGTGATGGCGGTTTATAACCACTCGGATGCGGCGCGGCTGACTTACTGGGGGCTGTATGCGTTGCAGCATCGGGGGCAGGAGTCGGCGGGGATTGCTAGTGCGGATGGGCAGCAGGTAAACGACATCAAGGGGATGGGGTTGGTGTCGGAGATCTTTACCGATGATGTGCTGGCGCGGCTGCCGGGACATATTGCGATTGGGCATACGCGGTATTCGACGACGGGAGATTCGGCGCTGTTGAATGCGCAGCCGATTTCGGTGGAGTCGACGAAGGGGCTGATTGCGATTGCGCATAACGGCAATCTGGTGAACCTGGGGAACTCGAAGGAGCGGCTGGAGCGCGATGGGGCGCTGTTTCAGACGACGAGCGATTCGGAGATCATCATTCAGTTGATCGCGCACTCGAAGCACTCGACGCTGGTGGACTGTATTGCGGACTCACTTGGGCAGGTGGAAGGCGCGTTTTCGATTGTGATGATGACGCGGAACAGGATTTTTGCGGCGCGCGATCCGCATGGTTTCAGGCCACTGTCGATGGGGCGGATTGCTGGAGTGGATGGGGCGCCGGACACGTTTGTGTTTGCGAGCGAGACGTGCGCGTTCGACCTGCTGCATGCGAAGTATGAGCGCGATGTGAAGCCGGGTGAGTTGATCATGGTGTCGGAGGACGGCGTGACGAGCCGGTACTTCGATACGAAGACACCGCAGGCGAGCTGCGTATTTGAGCATGTGTACTTTGCGCGTCCGGACTCAAAGATATTTGGGAGATGGGTGCAGCAGTCGCGGGAGGAGATGGGGCGGCAGCTGGCGCGGGAGTCGGGTGTGACGGCGGATCTGGTGGTGCCGGTGCCGGACTCTGGTGTGACGGCGGCGCTTGGGTATGCGGCGGAGTCGGGGATACCGTTTAATTTTGGGCTGATTCGAAATCACTATGTTGGGCGCACGTTTATTCAGCCGGAGCAGCGGGTGCGGGACTTTGGCGTGAGAATGAAGTTGAATCCGGTGCGGTAGTCTGCTTGAAGGCAAGCGCGTGGTGCTGATCGATGATTCGATCATTCGCGGGACGACTTCGCGGAAGATTGTGCGGATGGTAAGGGCGGCGGGGGCGAAGGAGGTGCATCTCCGGATTTCGTGTCCGCCGACGATTTCGCCTTGTTTTTATGGGGTGGATACGCCGTCGCAAGAAGGACTTGATTGCGGCGAACAAGTCGGTTGCGGAGATATGTGCGTTTGTCGAGGCGGATTCGCTGGCGTATTTGTCGCTGGTGGGGCTGACGCATGCCTGTACGAAGGGTGAACCGGTAGATGGGTTGTCGCCGGGGAGTTTTTGTACGGCTTGCTATACGGGGGATTATCCGACGCAGTGGGTGGATGTGTCGGAGATACTGCCGGCGGTGGCGACGGTCTGATTGGGTTGGGCGTTATAGCTTGAGTGTTTGCAGGTAGGAGAAGCTTTGCTGCAGGCTCTCGAGGACGGGGATGTCGGTCGAGTCCTGGTCGATGAAGGCGTACTTGATGCCCTGGTTGCGGGCCTGCTTTAGAAGAGCGGGCCAGGGGATGGAGCCCTTGCCGACTTCAGTGTAGTGATTGGCGGAGGCGTCGTCGGCGTAGTTGGTGGGTACGTTGGGGACGCGGTCTTTGAGGTGGAGGAGACGGACGCGGTCGCGGTGGGTGTGAAGGAAGGCTGCGGGATCCTGGCCGGCCTGGGCGAGCCAGTAGATGTCGACTTCGAGTTTGACGAGGTTGGCGTCGGTGTTGCGGATGAGCTGGTCGAATCCGGAGGTGGATTGTTGCGGGAGGAAGACGCGGCCGTGGAAGAAGTAGGCGAACTCCATGCCCTGATCGCGGGCGGCGGTGCCGCATTGGTTGAAGCGTGTGGCGGCGGCGCGGTATTCGTCGAGGGTGGTCGGGGGGCCGGGGATTCCGGTGACAACGTATTGGACGCCGAGTTGTTTGGCGAAGTCGAGTTGCGTGTTGAAGTCTTTGGTGGAGACGTGGGTGGCTGGGACGTTGAGGCCAGCGTCGGTGATCATCTGGCGAAGAGTTTTTGCGGATTGCGTGAAGGCGAGCGGGTGGAGCTCGATCTGGGTGAAGCCGATATGGCGGAGGGCGCGAAGGAGGCTGGGCAAGTCGGCCTGGGCTTCTTTGCGCACGGTGTAGAGTTGCACGCCGTATTGGAGGTGCGGGTTCGCGGCGAAGGCGGCTGCCGGGAAGCGGAGGGTGCAGCCGGCGGCGGTGGCGAGAGCGGAGAGACGGAGGAGGTCGCGGCGTGTTTGCATGAGCCTCTCGGGATGCGCGGATTCAGACGCGGGTGATGTCCATGAAGATGTAGTCCATGGGCCAGTCGGGCTTGATGCCGTGCTGGCGAGCGAGGGTGGCGAGTTGGGCGTAGTGGCGGATGCCGTGGAAGATGATGTGGAAGAGGATGGTCTTGCGGGTGGAGCGGGCGGGGCCGTAGGAGCGGGTCATGTACTCGACGGATTGGTTCCAATCGATGTCGGAGGCCAGGAGTTGGCGGAGGATGTTGACGGTGCGGTCGTGGGTGGCGTAGATGGCTTCGACCGAGTCGAAGGGGATGTTGGCGTAGTCGGAGACGGGAAGGTCGGCGAGGCGTTCGGCGTAGCGAAGCTCAACGGCGACGATGTGCTGGAGGAGTTCGGCGGCGGACTTCACGCCTGCGATGTCGCAGGACTCGGTGAGGAGTTCGGGATGGGCGTTGAGGAGCTTGCGCCAGTTGGTGGAGGTTGTTTCGAGCCAGGCGATTAGTTCTTCGGCGGAGAGATTCGGTTCGCTCATTACTGCTCCTTCGATGTGTCTAGAATATGTCTAGATTTGTACCTGGCGCAGGGCGCGGTGGCCGATGTCGCGACGGAATTGCATGCCTTCAAAGGATATCTTCGATAGTTCCGAGTAGGCCTTGTCCAGGGCGGTCTGCAGGTCAGGGGCGACGGCTGAGATGGCGAGTACGCGGCCTCCCGCAGTGACGATCTGGCCGTCTTTGATGGCGGTGCCGGCGTGGAAGATGACAACGTCTTCGGTTTGCCGGTCTGCGGTTTGCCGGTTTGCGGGGGGAAGGCCGGAGATAGGTTTGCAGGAGACGTATTTGCCGGGGTAACCGCCGCTGGCGGCGATGACGCAGACGCTGGCGCCGGGGCGCATCCTGATGGTGAGCTGGTTGGCGGTGCCGTCGATGGAGGCGTTGAAGAGGTCGACGATGTCGGTTTCGAGGCGGAGGACGATCGCTTCGGTTTCAGGGTCGCCGAAGCGCGTGTTGAACTCGAGGACCATGGGGCCGCGCGGAGTCATCATGATGCCGCAGAAGAGAATGCCCTTGAAGGGTTCGCCTTCGGAGCGCATGCCGTCGACGACTTTCTGGGCGATGTTGCGAAGGAGCCACTGGCGCATGGCGGGGGTGGCGATGCCGTCGGTCGAGTAGGCTCCCATGCCGCCGGTGTTTGGGCCGGTGTCGCCTTCGCCGACACGCTTGTGATCCTGGGCCGAGGCGATTTCGATGGCCTGGGTGCCGTCGCAGAGTGCGAAAAAGGAGAGCTCTTCGCCGGTGAGGAACTCTTCGAGGACGACTTCGGTTTCCTGCGTGCCGAGGAGAACGCCCGAGAACATCTGGGCTGCGGCTTCTTCGGCTTCGAGGTGAGTGTTGCAGATGACGACACCTTTGCCGGCGGCCAGGCCGGAGGCTTTGACGACGACAGGGACGGTGAAGCGGGCGAGTTCTTCGTGCACCTCTTCGAGGGTGGTGCAGAGGGCGTATGCGGCTGTTGGGATGACGTGGCGCTGCATGAACTCTTTGGCGAAGGCTTTGCTGGTCTCGAGTCGCGCTGCGGCTTGCGTGGGGCCGAAGACGCGGTGGCCGCGTTTGGTGAGCTCGTCGACGATGCCGACGGCGAGAGGTAGTTCGGGACCGATGACGGTGAGTGCGGGTTGCTCGATGGCGACGAGGTTGACCATCTCGTGGAGGTTGCCGGGATCGACGGGGATGCAGCGGGCGAGCTGGGCGATGCCGCCGTTGCCGGGGGCGCAGAGAACTTCCGTGACTTGCGGCGATTTGCTGAGTGCCCAGACTATCGCGTGCTCGCGACCGCCGCCGCCGATGACAAGAACCTTCATCCGATGATGTACTCCTGTTGCCTGCTCGATTTGTGATCCGTGTCTTGCAACTCGTCTTCGAGGCTAGGCACCGTGGAGGATGAAGTCAAACGGGCGAGCCTATTTGACGGCGACGGAGATGGCTTCGGCGAGGGAGTGGCTGAGCTGGGCGGCTTTTGTGGAGGCTCCGATGCGGATCTGGTAGGAGCCTTTGAAGGGGAGCTGTTCGCTGAGAGTGAGACGGACGCCGGGGCGGATGCCCTGGGAGGCGAGGTAGCGGAGCATCTCGGGGTCTTTGTCGGAGACGCTGGAGACTTTGGCGGATTGGCCGGGACGGAGCTGCGAGAGCGATTGCGGCTCTTGAGTGTGGCAGAGAGCCGTCTATGGTTGGGATTGCGTGGCCGTGCGGGTCGAACTCGGGGTGGCCGAGTTTGGCGGCGATGCGCTCTTCGAACCGCTCAGAGATGAAGTGCTCGAGGCGCTCGGCCTCCTGGTGCACTTCGTCCCAGGGATAGTCGAGGATCTGGTGGAGGAAGGTCTCGATGAGGCGATGATGGCGGATGATCTCGAGGGCGCGTTTCTTTCCGGCTTTCGAGAGCTTCACGCCGTGGTGCTTTTCGTAGACGACCAGGGGTGGGCCGAGGGTGGCGAGTTTTTGGAGCATGTTAGTCACTGACGCTGCAGTAATGTCGAGATCGCTGGCGATCTCGGTGCTCGACACCTGCCGCTCTTCGCGGCCACTCAGCTGAAAGATCGCCTTGAGGTAATCGTCGATGGCCTCACTGCCGGAGACGCGGGTTCCGAGCTTTGCTCCGGGAGCATTGCGAGTCTTCGAGGCTTGATAGAGGCTTTTGCCATAGGTCGTACGTTGACTTAGCTTAGCATTAAGATAATATTTAGTCATGGCTAATACCGTAGTCAGCGAACAGCACAAACTGTGGCCACAGTTCCGCCGAAATCAGATGTGGACGTACTTCGGCCCTGCGTTCGTGGCGTCGGTAGCGTATATCGACCCGGGAAACTTTGCGACGAACATCGAAGGGGGTAGCCGGTTCGGGTACCGGCTTGTTGTGGGTGCTGCTTTGGTCGAACGCGATGGCGATCCTGATCCAGTATCTTTCGGCGAAGCTGGGAATTGTGACCGGGCTGACGCTACCGCAGAACTGCAGGAAGCATTTTTCGCGGCCAATGACGCTATTTTTATGGGTGGCGGCGGAGGTTTCGGCGATCGCGACGGATCTGGCTGAGTTTCTCGGGGCGGCGATGGGGTTGTATCTGCTGTTTGGGCCTGCGCTGCTGGCGCATGGGTGGTCTCGGACGGAGACGCTGTTTGGTGCGTCGCTGGTATCGGCAGTGGCGGTGTTTCTGATTCTGGCGCTGGACCTTGCGGGGTATCAGTGGCTGGAGCGATGCATCATGGCGTTCGTGGGGATCATCGGGCTTTGCTATGGGTTTGAGGTGTTCCTGGTGCATCCGGACTGGAAGCTGGCGGCGTTCCATACGCTGGTGCCGACGCTCGATCCCAAGGAGCTGCATGGCAGCTTGTATGTTGCCGTCGGCATGCTGGGAGCGACGGTGATGCCGCATGTGGTGTATCTGCACTCGGCGCTGGTGCAGCCCCGGCGTGAGGAACTGGTGAAGCTGCCGAAGATTGAAGGGGGATCGCGGCGGCGGAGTTTTCTGCGGTTCGAGTTGATCGATGTGTTTGTCGCGATGAACGGGGCGTGGCTGATTAATTCGGCGATGATCGTGATGGCGGCAGTGGCGTTTGGGCATCTGTCGAACCCGGTGACGACGATCGAGCAGGCCCACCAAACGCTGGGGCCGCTGTTGGGGCCGATGGCGGCGACGGTGTTTGCAGTGGCGTTGTTTTGTTCGGGGCTGTCGTCGTCGACGGTGGGGGTGATGGCCGGGCAGGTGATCATTGAAGGGTTTCTCGACATCAAGTTCTCTATCTTTCTGCGGCGGCTAATAACGATCATTCCGGCGCTGGTGGTGGTTGGGGTGGGTCTTGATCCGCTGAAGATTTTGATCCTGTCTCAGGTGGTGTTGAGTTTTACGCTGCCATTTGCGTTGATCCCGCTTCTGATACTGACGAACAGGCATTCTGTGATGCGGAGTTTTGTCAGTGCGACGCGGACGCGGGTTGCGGGATGGTGCGCGGTGGCGGTGATCCTGACGCTGAATATTGTGCTGCTGGGACAGATGGCGCTGGGAGAGTAGCCGCGGGGTGGAGTAGTCTTCCAGTTGCCCACAGATTCGGCTAATGGGATAGGACATAAACGCATGAGATTTTTGCGGCCGGTAGACGTGTTTGTATTTTTCGCGGGGGTGGCGATGTCGGTTTCCGCTTTTGCGGCCAGTTCTCCTCTCCCATTGCCGCTGACGATTGATTCAGGCTGGCAGTTGCAGGATGCAGCGAAGGTGGCGGAGGCTGGGGCGGCAATTTCGATGGAGGGTTATAAGCCGCAGAACTGGTACGCGGCTACGGTGCCTGGGACGGTGCTGACAAGCCTGGTCAATAACAAGGTCTATCCGGAGCCGATGTATGGCGAGAACAATCGACCGGACAAGATTCCTGATAGCTTGTCGCGGACTCCGTACTGGTATCGAACGGTTGTGAAGATACCAAAGGCGTATGCGGGCAGGCATGTGTGGTTGAACTTTGACGGCATCAATTTTTCTGCGCAGGTGTGGGTGAACGGAAGACAGGTTGGCACGATGAAGGGCGCCTTCACCAGGGGCATCTTTGATATTTCGCAGGATGTGAAGCCGGGCAAGAAGGCGGCGCTGGCGGTACTCATCTCTCCGCAACCGCATCCGGGCGATCCGCATGAACATACGATTCGCGATGGGATGGGGTTGAACGGAGGGATTACCGCGATCGATGGGCCGACGTTTCTTTCGACGATTGGCTGGGACTGGCTTCCGGCGATTCGCGATCGGAATTCGGGGATTTGGCAGAAGGTCTTTCTCTCAGCGACAGGGCCTGTGGTGATCAAGGATCCTCTGGTGACGACTGATCTTCCGCTGCCGAAGACGGATTCTGCGGATGTTGCGGTGCAGGCGAAGGTGGAGAACGTAAGCGATGTGACGCAGAAGGGCGTGTTGAAGGGGAGCTTCGGCGATGTTTCGTTCGAGCAGGCGGTGGAGGTGCCGGCGCATTCGCTCGCAGACGGTTTCGCTTGATCCCAAGACGACGCCGGCGCTGCATCTGACTAATCCGAAGCTTTGGTGGCCGAATGGGTATGGGCCGCAGAATCTTTATCAGCTTCATCTCAGCTTTGAGAAGGATGGAAAGACTTCGGATAGCAAGGATCGTGAGTTTTGGAGTTCGGAAGTTCAGCTATTCGGTGCCTGATTCGGAGAACCTGACGATTTCAGTGAATGGTGTTCGGGTGTTTATCCGCGGCGGGGACTGGGGCCTGGATGAGGCGATGAAGCGCAATCCGCGAGAACGGCTGGAGGCCCAGGTTCGGATGCATCAGGTCGCGAATCTAAACATGATTCGCAACTGGGTGGGGCAGAGCACAAGCGAGGATTTTTACGAGTTGTGCGACAAATACGGGATGCTGGTGTGGGATGAGTTCTTTCAGCCGAACCCGTCGGACGGGCCTGATCCCGATGACTTCGATACGTACATGGCGAATGTGCGGGAGAAGATTCTGCGGTTCAGGAATCATGCTTCGATTGTGTTGTGGTGCGCGAGGAATGAGGGGAATCCTCCGAAGAAGATTGACGATGCGCTGCGAACGTTGATGGCGGAGTTGGAGCCGACGCGGTTGTACCAGGCGAACTCGGCTGATGGGCGCGGGGTTAAGTCGGGTGGGCCGTATCACTGGAGGACGCCGCGGGAGTTTTATGTGTTCGACGAGGCGTTCAAGACAGAGGTGGGAAGCGTGTCGGTGCCGACGCTGGAGTCGATCCATGGGATGATGCCGGAGAAGGATTGGGAGACGATCAATGATGATTGGGCCGAGCATGACTTTGCGAAGGGTGCGTCGGGCAGCGACACGTATCCGGCGATGATTGCGGAGCGGTATGGCAAGGTGGCGAATCTGGCGGACTTTGTGCGGAAGTCGCAGCTTGCGAACTATGAGGCGTTTCGGGCGATGTATGAGGGACGCAACGCCAAATTGTTCAATCCGACGACGGGAGTTCTGACGTGGATGAGCAATCCCGCGCAGCCTAGCTTTGTGTGGCAGTTGTACCACCATGACCTTGAACCGAACTCATCGATGTTTGCGGTGAAGAAGGCTGCGGAGTTGGTTCACATTCAATTGAATGAGAGCAATGGGGATGTGGAGGTTATTAATAATCTCGACGTTCCGCTGACGAATGCCCGGGCGCATCTGTCGATCTATAACCTCGATGGATCGGTGGCGTATCAGCATGATTTTGATGTGTTGGCTGCGGCGAGCATGGCGACAAAGCTGGGGAGTGTCGAGTGGCCGGCTAGTCTTTCAGCGGTTCATTTTGTGAAGCTTGAGTTGCGGGATGCGGCTGGGAAGGTGCTTTCGGAGAATTTTTATTGGCGCGCGTTGCCGGAGCATCAGGATGATTTGACGGCACTTGGCAGCTTGCCTGCCATTACGCTTGGATGCGAAGGTGACGCGCCGCGATGTGGGGGGCAAGAGCTTTTTCGATGTGACCCTGCACAATCCGGGAACGCAGGTCGCTCTTATGGCGCATCTACAGTTGCGGCGCAAGCGGTCGAACGAGCGGGTGCTTCCCGTTTACTACAGCGACAACTATGTGTCGCTGGTGGCGAATGAGAGCAGGACGATCACGATTGAGGCGGCGACGCAGGATCTCAAGGGAGATGCGGGGTTGATTCTTGTCGATGGGTGGAACGTCGCTGTGGCGGCTGCTTCGTCGGCGGGGGCGGCTGTCGCTGTGAATGTGGATGCGCAGGTGGATCATTGGCCGGTGACGGGATTGCCGATGATTGTCGGACACCAAGTAATTGTGCCTCGGACAGGGCTAAATGTGGCCCGGATTGCCCGAGAAGTACAACTATTGAGGGACTTTGTTTCATTTGAGGAGAGTCTACTTTACAAATTGCGGAACTTCCGTCCGTGTCGCGTGTCTGTATGGGAGGAAGAGCGGACGGTCCTTTGAAGGCTGTTCGACAATTTGAAGGCTGCGGCAGCGATGCCGTGATGCCGAATCTAAAAGGTAGGCTTATGCGATTTTCTAATTTAGTCCGTAAAGTTCTCGTGGGCGCGGCTCTCGCGCTTGTGCCGGCGGCGTCTTTTGCCGGAGTGTTTGTATCGGTGACGGTTGCGCCGCCGGTCCTTCCTGTTTATACGCAGCCGCTTTGCCCGGGGGATGGCTATCTTTGGAATCCGGGCTACTGGGCGTATGGCCCTGAGGGATACTACTGGGTTCCCGGTGTTTGGGTTCGGCCGCCACAGGTTGGATTGTTGTGGACGCCGGGGTACTGGGGTTGGGGTGGTGGCGCGTATCTGTTTCATGCTGGATACTGGGGGCCGCACGTCGGCTTCTATGGCGGCGTGAACTATGGCTTCGGCTACGGCGGCGTCGGTTTTGGCGGCGGACGCTGGGTGGGTGGCAGTTTTGCTTACAACACGGCGGTCGTAAATGTGAACACTACGGTGATTCACAATACTTATGTGGATCGGACTGTGGTCAACACGACCGTCGTCAACCGCACGAGCTTCAACGGCGGCGCGGGTGGCATTCAGGCACGTCCTTCCGCAGTGGAGAATTCGTACGCGCGTGAGAACCATGTTGCTCCTACAGCTGAACAGCAGAGCCACTTTCAGGCGGCGCAGGCTGATCGCAGCAACCTGGCTTCAGTGAATGGCGGGCATCCGCAGAATGCGGCGTTCTCGCGGCCGGGAGTTCGGGCTGCAAACCAGCAGCAGCGTATTGGCCAGGGAGTTCAATCCGGTCAGCTCACTGCTCATGAGACGGGGAACCTGGAGAATCGCGAGGCGAGCATCAATCACCAGGCTGCGGCGGATCGTGCGGCGAATGGTGGACACCTGACGGCGCAGGAGCACGAGCAGATCAATCAGCGGCAGAACAACGTCAGCAAAGCGATCTATAACGATAAGCACAATGCGAACACGCAGGCTCATCCGCATGCGGAAGGCAAAGAACCGAAGAGGTAGCAGTCAGGTGAGTACGACGAAGCGGCCGGCGGATTCTTCGCCGGCCGTTTCTTTTTGTCGCCTAGAATCAATAACGATGAATGGGCGAGAGTTCGATCGAGTCGTCGTGGTGCTGGTACGGGCGCGAAATCCGAACAATATCGGCGCGGTGGCTCGGGCGATGCATGATTTTGGGTTTCGGCATCTGCGGGTGGTGAATGACTATGTTGTGCCGTTTGAAACGGCGCGGTCGGCTGTGGATGCGTCGGATGTGCTGGCCGGCGCGGCTGCGTTTGGCAGCGTGGCGGAGGCAGTCGCGGATTGCACGCTGGTGGTGGGGACGACTGCGGTGGGGGAGCGGGCGCTGCAACATCCGCTGCATGCGTTGACCGTAGCGGCTGGAATCATCGACGAGGAGCTGGCGAGAGAGGGCGGGCGGGTTGCGCTGCTGTTCGGGTCGGAGAAGACGGGGCTAAGCAATGAGGAGTTGAGCCACTGCCATTGGCTGTTGACGATTCCGATGGATGAGCATGAGGAGATTCGGCATCCTTCGATGAATCTGGGGCAGGCGGTGGCGGTTTGTTTGTATGAGCTGGTGCGCCAGCCGGTTGCGGTTTCGGATGGTGACGCTCCTGCGCGAGCGGAGGCGGGTGAAGTGGAGCGGCTGACGGCTCTTCTGACCGAAGTGCTCGAAGAGACTGGCTATACGAAGCGGCATCCGGCCAATTGCGATGAGGGACAGATTCGGCGGCTGGTCCTGAGGATGGGGATCGCGGCGAGCGATGTGCCGGTGTGGATGGGGATTCTGCGGCAGATTTTGTGGAAGGTTCGCGGCAGCGGGAATGGTTAGATGGCCGCGTGAATTGGGATCGCGGGGATTTCAACTATCGCGAAGGGCGCGGCGAACTGTAGACTAAGCGACATTCATACACTTTCAACAGAGTGTGAATTCTCGGAGGCTTGAAGGATGTTCGTGCGTAAGGGATTGTTCGGCGGCTGCGGGGATCGTGTGGGGTGCTGTATTACGTCAGGTTGGGATGGCGCAGGGGAAGCAGCTTACGAACGGAGGACTACGCGCGGGCGGAGAAGTTTATGGCGTACAACGTCAATCCGCTGGTGTATCACGGGGTGGCGCGTCCGACATGGATGGAAGATGGGCGCTTCTGGTATCGCGACAACGGTCCGGATGGAGTGACGTTTATCGTGGTCGATCCGGCGAAGGGCACGAAGGCGCCGGCGTTCGATCAGGTTAAGCTGGCGGCCGCGCTGACGACGGCTACGGCTGGAAGGATGAAGGCTGATGCGCAACATCTGACGATCTCGGAGATTTCGTTTTCCGAAGGCGATAAGACGGTTGTGGTGGGGAGCGGGTCGCGCAAGTTTCGTTGTGATCTGAGCGGGAAGGGAGTTTGCACGGAGGTTATTGCAGCCGGTGCGAAGCCGGCAGGGGCAGACCAGCCGGCGGGTGGCAGAACGCGCGCTGCAATCGATGTTTCACCGGACAAGACGAAGGCTGCGTTTATTCGCGACTGGAACCTGTGGGTTCGCGACACGGCGACCGGCAAGGAGACGCAGTTGACCACGGATGGCGTGAAGGATTTCGGCTACGCGACGGATAATGCGGGTTGGCAGATGAGCGATAACCCGATCCTGGTGTGGTCTCCGGACTCGAAGAAGATTGCGACTTTTCAGCAGGACCAGCGCAAGGATGGCGAGATGTACCTGGTGCCGGTGACGAATGGTCATCCGGCGTTGAAGGCGTGGAAGTATCCGCTGGTCGGCGATAAAGATGTGACGATGATCGAGCGCGTCATTATCGATGTCGATGCGGCGAAGGTGATTCGACTGAAGATGCCGCCGGATCAGCATCGATCAACTCTGTGCGATGACGTGAGTTGCCGCGGCGGGAGCGGATGGGACGATGTGCAGTGGAGCGACGATGGCATGCATCTGGCTTTCGTTTCGACCTCGCGCGACCATAAACAGGAGTGGATGCGTATTGCCGATGCGGCGACCGGCGAGGTGCGCGATGTGATGGGAGAGACGACGGCGAAGTTCTTCGAGAGCGGCAACGACAAGGTGAACTGGAAGTATCTGTCGAAGACGAATGAGCTGTTGTGGTTCAGCGAACGGGACAACTGGGGGCAGATGTACCTCTACGACCTCACGACGGGTAAGTTGAAGAATCAGATTACTCATGGAGAGGGAAACGTCACGCAAGTGCTGCATGTGGATGAGGCGACGCGGACGATTTACTTCGTTGGCGTGGGCAAGGAGCAGGGACGCGATCCGTATTTCCAGCACTACTGCAGCATCAAGTTTGACGGTAAGGATATGAAGCTGCTGACGCCGGAGAACGCGGATCATGCGGTGACTCCGTCGCCAGATGGACGATACTTTGTCGATGTTTATTCGACTGCGACACAGCCGGAGACGGCAGTCGTTCGCGACGATAACGGCAAGGTGGTCGTCGATGTGGCGAAGCAAGACATCACGAAACTGGTGGCTGCAGGATGGGTTCCTCCAGTGCCGATTACGGTGAAGGCGCGCGACGGGAAGACGGATGTATATGGCTTTATGTTTAAGCCGACGGATTTCGATGCCTCGAAGAAGTATCCGATCGTGAATCATGTCTATCCCGGCCCGCAGACGGGGTCGTGCGGAGGGCGGGGGTTTGCCGCGAGCGCACGGAGACATGCAATCGCTCGCGGAGCTTGGTTTTATTGTGGTTTGCATCGACGGGATGGGGACGCCGTGGCGGTCGAAGACGTTTCATGAGGCGTACTTCGGCAACCTTGGGGACAACACGATTCCCGACCAGGTGTCGGGGATGAAGGACCTGGCGGCGAAGTATTCGTGGATCGATCTCGATCGCGTGGGGATATATGGCCACTCGGGCGGCGGCAACGCTACTGCTGCGGCGATGTTCCACTATCCGGATTTCTTCAAGGTCGGGATTGCGGAGAGCGGAAATCACGATCAGCGTGACTATGAGGATGACTGGGCGGAGAAGTGGTCGGGGTTACTGGTGAAGAATCCCGATGGCACAACGAACTACGACAGCCAGGCTAACCAGTATGTGGCCAAGAATCTAAAGGGTCACTTGCTGTTGGCACACGGGTCGATGGACAACAATGTTCCGATGAACAACACACTGCTGGTTGTTGAAGCACTGATCAAGGCGAATAAGGATTTTGATCTTCTGATCATTCCGAATGTCGCGCATGGATATGGCGAGGCGACGCAGTATATGACGAGGCGGCGTTGGGATTATTTCGTGAAGAATCTCGCGGGCAATGTGCCGCCGCATGAATACGAGATGAAGCCGTATGCCGCGGCGATGGCTGCGATGCGGATGGGTCCTTACGATGCAGACGATGAGTATGACGAGCAATAGTTAGAGAGATCGATGAGGGGCGGCAAATGCCCCCCTTTCGTTTGTGGCTTGGTCTATTCGACGATCTGGCCGTCAGCGCTCGAGGTGTGAGCCAGTCGCACTGCCGAGACCTGCCAGCCATTATTGGTGTTGGTCAGTGTGGCCTGTCCGGTTTGCGGGCCGGCCAGATCAGCATGGAGCTGAGGGTAGGCGTTCTGGGTTTCGGCGGCGTTGGCCCAGGCGGGCGAGTCGGGCAAGGTGTAGTGATAGTTCACCTGCGTGGTTGCTCCGGGCTGACTCGACGTGGGGGCTGAACTGTCGATGCTGCTGACTTTACGGTGGCCGTAGCAGAAGTTGCCGTAGCCGGGTTGATTTGGATCGGTGATCCAGGCGGAGCGCCCTTTGTCGGAAATGTCGTAGTTGTTGACCTGCTTGCTGGCGATAATCATGACTTTTTTCTCGGCGGTGGTTCGGACGAGCAGACCCTGGTCGACGAGTGCGTCGTAGCGAGCAGTCTTGCTTGCATCGGATGTATCGGCCTGCACAGGAAACTTGACCGGGTCTGGCCAGAGACAGGCGGGGTGGGCGCTGTAGTAGCTGTTAATCGCGCCGGTGAAGTTCATTGCGTTGTCGTCCTTCTTATTGCAGCCGACGGCGAAAAAGATGATCGTGGTGCAGAGCGCGGTCGTGCGAAGTGTGTTGGCGATCGTGTAAGTTTTCATGGGCCTCCCCTGTTCTCTAGTGGGATGCCGGAGAGGAGTTCTGAGTGTAATTGCGATTTGGTTGCCCGACGAGGTGGCCTTTTTTTAGAGCCAGCCTTTGGTGCGAGCGATGCGTGCGGCGTCGACGCGATTGGATGCGCCAAGCTTGGCGATGGCTTCGGAGAGGTAGTTGCGGACGGTGCCTTCGGAGAGATGGAGTTCGGTGGCGATCTCGGTGCTGCTGCGGCCGTCACCGGCGCGTTGCAGGATCTGTCGCTCGCGGTCGGTGAGGGGATCAATCTCGGCGTTCCAGGCTTCGGTGGCGAGCGCGGGGTCGACCACTCGCAGGCCGCGGTGAACCCGGCGCACAGCGTCGGCGAGGTCCTTGGCAGGACGGTCTTTGAGGAGATAGCCGCGGGCGCCTGCATCGAGAGCGCGTCGCAGATAGCCTGGGCGCGCAAAGGTGGTGAGGATGATGGTGCGGACGGAGGGATGGCTGGTGCGAAGGCTGGATGCCAGTTCCAGTCCGGTCATCGCCGGCATCTCGATGTCAGTGACGAGAACGTCGGGAGATAGACGAGTCACAGCTTCGAGCGCGTCGCGGCCATTGGCGGCACACGCTGCGACGGAGATGTCGGGTTCGAGCTCGAGGAGTGCGGAGAGGGCGCCAAGCACCATGGTCTGGTCTTCTGCGAGGACAACGCGAATGGGTGCGCTCATAGGGCCACGCAGGGCGCGCTAATCTGGCGCTGGCTGGTTTGTGGAAGTTCGATCAGGAGGGTGACTCCGGGGTCGGTGATGATGGAGAGACGGCCGCCGAGCGACTGAACGCGTTCTCGCATGCCGCGAAGGCCGTTGCCTTCGTGCAGATTTGGAGGAGCGCCGTCGTCTGCGATGAGCAGGGAGTGGAAGCCGTCGTGGCAGTGTGGTGAATCGCATGCGGCAGTGTGTGGCCTGGGCGTGACGCACGATGTTCGTTACAGCTTCACGGACGGCGAGGCAGAGCACAGTCTCTTCTTCGGCGCCCAGCTTGGGTAGCGGCGATTCGCAGGATAGCGTCACTCCAGCAGCCTGCAAAGTGTTGCGGGCGAGTTCCATCTCGGCTGGCAGGCCGCGCGAACGATAGCCGCCGATGGCTTCGCGCACTTCGCTGAGCGCTGTTCGTGCGGTTTTTTCGACGTCGGCGATCTCCTGGGCTGCGCGCTGCGGATCCCGTTCGATGAGGCGTCCGGCGAGCTCTGCCTTCAACACGATTACTGACAGGGTGTGGCCGAGAACATCGTGGAGGTCGCGTGCAATGCGTTCGCGTTCGGCGACGGCGGCGAGTTGGTGGATTTCTTCCTGCGCCCTGATCAGTTTGCGCGTCGGCACGTTTCTGCTCGGCGAAGATGATGTTGCCGCCGCCAATGAGGAAGAGGAGAAAGATCGCGATGAAGACGTTGGGCCATGCGATGTAGAGGAAGTGGCCGCGGGTATTGAAGATATAGCCTTCGGCGAGGATTGCGAGTGATTCAACAACGAAGAGAGCGAGAACAGTCGCGTATGGACTTGATGGCGAAGGGAAGAAAAGCAGCGGCGTAGATGAAGAAGGTGGAGCCGCCGCCGTTCCAGGGGAAGGTGAGGAGGCCGAGGACGAAGGTTGAGGCGATCATCCAGTATCGGAGGGGATGACCTTTGTCGGTAGAGCGAACGTAGCCGGCGAAGATGCCGAGGAAGATCGAGAAGACGGTCAGGGTGCCGATCCAGAGGCGGGGGTTTGGCTCGAGGATGGGATCGATGAAAAGGAAGCCTGAGTAGGCGATCCAAATCCATGCCCACTTCTGATTGCGCTTCTTCGAGATGGTGTCGGAGCCGTTCATAGATCGTTCCAGTGCAGTTTACGCCGTTGTGCCTTCTATCCGTGGTTATGCGTTCTGTTCTTTGCGGTGGAAGATGAGCCAGCTAAGGCCGAGCATCAGGAGGGTGAAGCCGATGAGTGCGTTCCAGTGGGTTGAGAGCGACATGGAATCACCGTAGCCGAAGATGCGGAGCATGAGCTGGGAGAGATGATAGGTCGGAAGGAAGGGCGCGAAGCCTTGCAGCCAGTGCGGCATGAAGCGCAATGGCATCCATAGGCCGCTGAGGAAGGACATGGGCAGATAGATCAGGTTGACGATGCCGGTAGCGGCGTTGGCGGGAACGAGAAGGGCGAGCAGAAGACCCATGCTGGCGAAGCTGATCGAGCCGACGATTGTCATGCCGAGCATTTTGACGAGTTCGAGGGATGAGAGCGAGACGCCGCCGAACGCCGTGCCTACCGCGGTGAGAATGCTGACGATGATAATGCCGAACGCGACGGCAGAAGCGCACTTTGCGAAGAGGTAGGCAGCGGCTGGCATGGGGCTTGCGCGCTTGAGCTCAAGCCATCCGGCGGCAAGTTCGGAGGACAGGCCGACGCCGATCCCGAAGAGCGCTGCGCCGATGAGACCGAAGCAGGCGTAGCCGCCGAGCATGTATTTTGCGATATGCACGCTGCCTGCGTACGCGTTTCGATTCGCCAGACCGAACAGTACGTAGAACATTACGGGGAAGCCGATGGTAGAGAGTGAGAAGGATTTCGTGCGCATCAATTTCAGGAACTCGTACTTCGTCTCCTTGCGGAAGATGCGAAGTGTGCGGGTGAAGCCGGTTGTTGCGTGGGATGTGGTAAGCGATTGCTGAGGTTGCCATGATTTTTTCTCCTGACTCGATGGAGTCGCCTGCGATGGAGCACTGTGCGAGTTATTGATTCGTGGTCAGCGCGAGGAAGGCGTCCTCAAGGGCGGGGCTGGTCACTTCGAGGTTGCTGAGCGTGTCGTCGCGTAACAGCATCTCGCGGAGGACGAGCTCTGCATCGATTGCTGTGACGATGACTGCGCCTTCGCTGGTTTCCACGCTGGTGACGCTGGGGAGCGTCTGGAGGAATTGGTGAGAGAGGTTTGTGCGGCACCGTATTCTGCGTCCGCCACTGTTGCGCTTGATCTCGCTGGGGGTTCCCTCGCTGACGACGCGGCCTTTGTTGATGACGATGATGCGGTGTGCGAGCGCGTCAGCCTCTTCGAGGTAGTGGGTGGTGAGCAGAACAGTCTTGCCCTGCGCGGACAGCAGGCGAATCTGTTGCCAGAGTGCGCGGCGTGCCTCGATGTCCATGCCTACGGTGGGCTCGTCGAGGAAGATGAGGTCGGGGTTGCCGCAGAGTGCGAGCGCGAAGAGCAAGCGCTGCTTTTGGCCGCCGCTGAGCTGGCCGAAGAGGCGATCCTCCGTGCCTTCAAGGCGTGCGATGCGAACGATGTCGGCGAACGGGAGCGGATTGGGATAGTAGCTGCGAAAGAGATCGAGGTGCTCGCGGACGCGCAGGGTTTCGGTGACGCGGGCAACCTGCAGCATGGCACCGACGCGGGTGCGGGTCGTGGCTTCGCGCGGGTCGCTGCCGAAGACGCGTGAGGTGCCCGAGGTCGGGGCGATGAGGCCGAGGAGCAGTTTGACGGCGGTGGATTTGCCGGCGCCGTTGGGGCCAAGCAGGGCGACGACTTCGCCGGGGTGGAGCGAGAGGTTGAGGCCGTCGAGGGCGACAGTTGATCCATAGCGCTTGGTCATGTTGGTCAGGGTCGCGACCGGTTGCTGCGGTACCAGGGAAGGTGTCTTTGCGGCGATTTGTTCCGTCTCGTAGGCGATTGCATTCAGCGGCATGATCGTCTCCTTTTCTGTTTACTTTCTGTTTACAAGACAGATCATGGGCTCGTTTGCGCGACGGCAGTAGTGTGGGGCGTCACGAATCGGAGGTGACAGTTGTCATGTGCGAGAATCTGTGCGGGAGAGAGACCTTGTTGCCGGAGGGTGCGGATGGCCAGGGCGTCGTGACGCTTGGCGAGGCGGATACCGTGCTTGTCGGTGAGGAGTCGGGCGTGGAAGTAGTTGGGAGTGGGGAGGTTAAGGGCGTGTTGCAAGAGGATTTGGCGGGCGGTGGATTTGAGGAGGTCGCGGCCGCGGACTACTTCGGTGATTTGCATGGCTGCGTCGTCGACTACGCAGGCGAGTTGATAGCTGGGGAGCCGCGTCATTGGGATGCTGGTGTGGGCTCTACGCCAGATAAGAAGTCGCCGAAGTCTTTGCCCGCGGTGAAGGACTGGGGGCCGAGGTTGCGGTCTTCGAAACAGATCACGGCTTCGTCGGGGACGCGGAAGCGGTAGTTGATGTTGGGTTGGAAGGGTGCTTCGCGTTGCTGCGCATCGAGAGCGGGTCGGCAAATGCCGGGGTAGACGGGTTCATCGTCGGTGTCTTCGTGGGGGGCGTGCATCATGGCGCGCGAGGTCTTTGCGGCTGCAGATGCAGGGGTAGATGTGGCCGGTTATGAGGAGTTGGTTGAGGGCTTGGCGGTAGAGACGGGAGGCGACTGCGATTGGTCATTGGACGGGCTCGTGCCAGGCGATGCCTAGCCATGCGAGGTCTTCGAGGATGGCTTCGGTGAAGTGCGAGCTTTGAGCGTTGCGTGTCGAGGTCTTCGATGCGGAGGAGGAGTGTGCCGTTGTTGGATTCGTGCTCGCTGGTGGGCTGCATAAAACGTGGCGGCGTGACCTAGATGGAGCAGGCCGGTGGGGCTTGGAGCGAGGCGGCCGATGTAGACCGAGGGCATGGAGGAATTGTGAGGGATGAAGGTATCGGGACGCTATAGTGTCTTTCATGAGCGAGAGGGCGGGTCGACAGAGGCGGCGATTTCACGCGCATGAGACGGAGCGGGTTCGGTCGTTGGATGGTGCGCTTCTGGCGACGTTCGCCCAGCGCGTGCTTGGTTACGCTGTGGACCTGGCCATTGCAGTGATCATCTGGGCGCCGCTGGAGTTTGCGTGGAGGCACTATCTGCTGCATGAGCAGCATATCGATCTGAAGTGGGACTTTCATGAGGCCGGAAATATTGTGGTGATGCTGTTGTACCTGGGGCTGGCAAACTATTTTGGCAACGGAAGGACTCCGGGAAAATGGGTGGCGCGCATCAGGGCGGTGTCGTTGACCGGGGAGCGGATGGGTCGATGGCAGTCGGTGGAGCGGGCGCTTGGGTATGGTGCGGCGGTGCTTGAGGGTGGGCTTGGGTTTGTGCAGTTCTTCTGGGACCGCAATCGGATGTGCGCGCAAGATCGGCTTGCCGAGACGATTGTTGTGGATGAGCGTAGGCCAAGAGCGAAGTAGAGGTCTAGCTGACGGAGAACTCGGGATCGACCGGTATTTGGAGAGCGTTGGCGAGGGCGTTGGTCTCGGATGCCATCGCCGATGACGGCGAGGAGTTCGGCGTGCTGCTGGTCTGTCATGCCCTTGGCGCGGGCGGCGGCGGTGTGGGAGTGGATGCAGTAGCTGCAGCTGTTGGTGACGGAGACGGCGATGTAGATGAGCTCTTTGGTGAGAGGGTCGAGAGCGCCGGGTTCGATCATGACCTGCTTGATACTGGCCCAGGTGCGTTCGAGGAGGTCGGGTTGGTTGGCGAGGGCGCGCCAGAAGTTGTTCACGAAGTCGGATTTTCGGGTGGTGCGGATGTCGTCGAAGACAGCCTGGATGCGGGGGTTGGCGGAGACTTCGGCGTCGGTGAGGAGTTTTACGGTTGCCATTTGACCCTTCTCAGAGCAAGACTATACGGCCGCTTTTTCTTCATCGTCGGATGGGTTCAACATTCGTATCTGGCCTTCATGCGATGCGTGCGGCTACAGCTTACATGTAGTCGACGCCGTATTGGACGGGGATTTGGGTGAAGGCGATGCGGGTGGGGGCGGATTCGCGGGCGGGGAGCATGCCGGCGAAGTGCAGCGTGGTGTGGCCGTACTTCAGGTTGAGCTTGTCCATGGTGGTGGAGAGCTGGGCGCGGTTGTTGGGGTCGGCGAAGAGTTCGGCCTGGTGTTCGTCTTCGGGGATGAGGTTGCGCATGGTGATGCCGACGAAGAAGGGTCTTCGGAACTCGGGGCCCTGCGGGCGTTTGGCCCAGAGCGAGCGAAGGACTTCGAGCAGGGTGAGGGTGTCCTGGCAGTCGCGGAAGCGTGCCTCCATGCCCCAGCCGGAGTGCTTGATGCCGGAGTAGTGCTTCTTCGATTTGGTGCGCTCGGCCTGTTCGCGTGTGAGCTGATAGCGGATGGTGACGGCGAGAGAGCCGGTGTAGAAGTGTTCCATGCGGAGGCGCATTGCGGCTTTGTGGAGGAGCTTGTGCGCGACGGCCCATGAGCCTTCGGAGGAGCGGTGTTCGGGCGCGAGGACGTGGGAGTGGCCGAGAGATTTCTGCAGGTCGGATGGAACGGGGGCGCCGTCGTCGCCGGTGGCTGCGCCGCGAAGCCAGTGGTACATACGGTCGCCCCAGACGGAGTTCATGAGCTTGTGCATGCCTTCGCGATCGAGCGCGAGGAGCTGCTCCATGGTGGTGATGCCTTTGGCGTTGAGACGGACTTCGGTTCTCGCGCCGACGCCGGGGAGGTCGCGGAGTTCGAGATGGGCGAGGGCTCTGGGGAGTTGGGAGGGCAGAAGGCCAATGAGCCCGTCGGGCTTCTGCATGTCGCTGGCGATCTTGGCGAGGTAGCGGTTGGGCGCCATGCCGATGGAGCAGCGCAGGGCCTCGCCGACGTTTTTGTAGATGGACTGCTTGATCTCGAGGGCGATCTTGCGGGCGCGCGGCGGTTCCTGCTCGCGGCCCATGAGTTGGCAGACCATCTCGTCGATGGAGGGGGTGTGCGAGACGGGACAGGCGAGCTCGACTGCTTCGGCGATGCGATGGGAGTATCTGGCGTACTCGGTGTGGTTGCCTTCGATGAGGATGATGCCGGGACATTGTTTTTTGGCTTCTCCGACCTGAGTGCCGGTTTTGACGCCAAAGGCTTTGGCTTCGTAGCTCGCGGCGATGCAGACGGTGGTGTCGGCGAAGGTGGGGACGACGGCGAGGGGTTTGCCGCGGTACTCGGGGTGCAACTGCTGTTCGACGGACGCGAAGAAGCTGTTGAGATCGATGTGCAGGAAGTTGAACCGATCGGGATGGACATGGTGGTGGGACACGAGCGATGTGAGCTATTATATTCGCTTTTTATTTGCCTTCAATGATGTCGTAAGTGATGCCGAATGGGTCGCGGAAGTAGAGAGAGGTATGATTTTCGCGCAGAATCGTACACCCGTTTTCCAATAGGGATTGCCTGGCAGCTTTGATGTCCTTGACGGTAAAGCTTGGGATTGGGGGCTGTGTGTTCAAATCGCGGTTGACGTAGAGAAGAAAGTGCCCGGTGTCGTATTCGAGGTGGGCGTCTGTTCTGCTCAAGAGCTTGAATTTCATCACGTTGGTGTAGAAGTTCTCTGCAGCGGTGATGTTTGTCAGGTGGATAGCAACGCAGTTGTTCGATTTGAACATTGGGCACGCTCCCTGCCAGTGTTTGATGTCGATTGTAGCGGCTTCGTCAGGCCAAGCCCTGCGACGCGTTGCGCTGCTAGAATCTCGTTCTATGGCCACCGCCGAGCGTCCCGTTCCGCAAACCGTTTCCACAGCGAAGTCCGACAGTCATCAGCGCAACCTTGCGGAACTTGCTGCACGTCATGCCATTGCCGAAGAGGGTGGAGGAGCGGAGCGGCGGGAGCGTGAGCGCAAGGCCGGAAAACTGTCGGCGCGGGAGCGAATCGACTTCCTTCTGGATGAAGGAACGTTCGAGGAGACCGACAAGTTTGTGACGCATCGCGCGACGGACTTTGGGATGGCCGAGCAGCGAGTTCCGGGAGATGGATTCATTACGGGATATGGGCGGGTGCATGGCCGCGTCGTGTTTGTGTTCGCGCAGGACTTTACGGTGTTTGGCGGATCGCTGTCGGAGGCGAATGCCGCGAAGATCGTGAAGATCATGGATATGGCGATGCGAGTCGGCGCGCCGATTGTCGGATTGAATGATTCGGGCGGGGCGAGGATTCAAGAGGGAGTAGTTTCGCTGGCCGGCTACACGGATATCTTTTTGCGCAACACGCTGGCGAGCGGGGTGGTGCCGCAGATCTCGGCGATCCTCGGGCCGTGCGCGGGTGGGGCAGTGTATTCGCCGGCGATAACGGACTTTACTTTGATGACCGAGAAGACGAGCTATATGTTCGTTACCGGTCCGGATGTGATCAAGACGGTGACGCATGAGGATGTGACAAAGGATGCGCTGGGCGGGGCGGTGACGCACAATGAGATCTCCGGCGTGGCGCACTTTATGGCGCATGATGACCAGGAGTGCCTGGCGACGGTGCGCGAGTTGTTGAGTTTTCTGCCGTCGAACAATCTCGACGATGCGCCGCGGAAGGCAACGCAGGATGATCCGGTTCGCGCGGATGCTGCGCTCGATACGATTATTCCGACGGAGAGCAATCAGCCGTACGACATGGTTGATGTGATCTGCGCGTGTCGTCGACGATGGATATTTCTTTCAGGTGCAGGAGCACTTTGCGAAGAATATCGTAGTCGGTTTTGCGCGAATGGCGGGGCGGCCGGTGGGGATTGTGGCGAACCAGCCTGCGTTTCTCGCCGGGGTGCTGGATATCAATGCGAGCGTGAAGGGTGCGCGATTCGTACGGTTCTGCGACGCGTTCAATATTCCGCTGATTACGTTTGAAGATGTGCCGGGGTTCATGCCGGGGATTCAACAGGAGCATGGCGGGATTATTCGGCATGGGGCGAAGCTGTTGTATGCGTTTGCGGAGGCGACAGTGCCGAAGCTTACGGTGATTACGCGCAAGGCTTATGGCGGGGCTTATTGCGTGATGAGTTCGAAGCATCTGCGGACGGATCTGAACCTGGCGTGGCCGACGGCGGAGATCGCGGTGATGGGGCCGGAGGGCGCGGTGAACATTGTTTATAAGCGTGAGCTGGATATTACGTTGCGGCGCGCTGAGGCGATGTGGCCACAGGGCAAGCCGTTTACAGAAGAGGAGAAGATGGCTGTTCTCGCAGAGGCGCGCAAGGAGAAGGTGGAGGAGTTTCGCGAGCGATTTGCGAACCCTTATGTCGCGGCCGAACGCGGGTATATCGATGCTGTCATACGGCCGAGCGAGACGAGACGGCGGTTGAACTCCGCGCTGGATATGCTGGCGACGAAGCGGGACAAAAACCCTGCCAAGAAGCATGGAAATATTCCGCTTTAGTTTTCCTGAGACTATATTCGGCGTTCGCTGCGTCCTACGTTCAACAACTCAAAGTATATGCGTTTGCAGTGTGGAATCACGTGAATTTCGCGTTCGGTTTCTGGCTTTTCGTTTCCGTGTAAGTGCGTGCTAGTATCGTCGCATTCCTCTTAGCTTCTTCCTTCAGGAGATAGTGTCTGATGAGTCTCTCTATTCTTCGATTGGCACCCGTGTCGGCAATCGCGGGTGTCTGCGTGCTTTCTTTGGCTGCGCGCAGCGCAGAGTCCGACTGCGCCAGCAGACCTGGTCATCAAGAACGCGACGGTGATGACCGCATCGCACGGCACGATCCAGCATGGCAGCGTGTGGTTGCATAACGGCAAGATCGCCGGGGTTGGCGCGACCGTGAGTGCGCCCGCTGGCGCGACTGTGGTCGATGCGACGGGCAAGTATGTGACGCCGGGGATTATCGACCCGCACTCGCACTCTGCGCTGGGGGACGACGTGAACGAGGCGACGAGCCCGATCACGCCGAGCATGATGATGATCGACGCGTTCGACAACCGCGATAAGGCGCTGTACCAGGCGCTGGCCGGAGGCGTGACGTCGGAGCTGCTGCTGCATGGGTCGGCGAACATGATCGGCGGACAGGCGGTGGTGATCAAGAACAAGTTCGGGTTGTCGCGCGAGGAGATGCTGTTTCCCAATGCGCCGCAGTCGATCAAGTTCGCCAGCGGCGAGAATCCGAAGCGTGTTTATGGCACGCGGAATCAGCTGCCGTCGACTCGCATGGGCAACTTCGAGGTGATGCGCCAGTCGTTTGAGGATGCGAAGGTCTATCGCAAGGAGTGGGACGACTACAACGAGAAGGTAGCGAATGGCGACAAGGATGTGCGGATGCCGCATCGCGACCTGAAGCTGGAGGCGCTGGCGGATATTCTGCGGGGCAAGCTGCTGGTGCAGATTCACTGCTATCGCGCCGATGAGTTCCTGACCGAAGAGGCGATGGCAAAGGAGTACGGATACAAGATTCGCGCGTTCCATCATGCGCTGGAGATGTACAAGGTCGGCGGCAAGATCGCGGCCGATGGAACCGGCTATCGCGACGTTTACGGATTGGTATGGCGGAAAGTATGAGATGTGGGATGGGATTCCGTGGAACGCGGTGATGTCGATGCGCGAAGGCGTTCGCGTCGCGCTGAAGAGCGACTCGAATGATCACATTCGCCGGCTGAATCAGGAGGCGGGCAAGATGATTCACTATGGCGGAGCGACGGAGGATGAGGCGATCACGATGATCACGCTGAATCCCGCGTGGATTATGGGGATCGACGATAAGACCGGCTCGCTCGATGTGGGCAAGGATGGCGATGTCGTGATCTGGAATATGGATCCGCTTTCGACTTACGCGCACGCTGAGAAGGTTTATATCGATGGCGATCTGTTCTTCGACAGCAGCTTGCCTGGATTCGGAACGACTCACTTCAGCGGCGTGATGCATGGAAGCGGGTTTGGCGCGGGCGAAGACGATGACGACGATCAGGGGGAGAACTAATGCTGAAGAACTTTTTTGCTGATCGATTTGCTCCTGTTCGATTTTTTGCGGTTACGGGCTCTTTGATTTTTGGTTTTGCGGGGTGGCAGGGGTTTTGGCGCAGGCGCCGATGGTGGATATTACTCCGGGGCCGGGGACGATTGCCATTACGGGTGGGAAGCTGCTGACGATTACGCATGGCGTGATCGAGAACGGCGTGGTGTTGATTGAGGGCGGGAAGATTACGGCGGTTGGAACTGCGGCTGCGGTAAAGGTTCCGAAGGGCGCGACGATCGTCGATGCGAAGGGGATGACGGTTTATCCGGGGTTGATCGACTCGGAGACGCGGCTGGGGCTGTCGGAGATCGCGTCGGACCGGATGACGAACGATACGGTCGAGCCGAGCGACGAGATCTTTCCGCAGATGCATGTGTATGACGCGTTCCATGCGGAGAGCGAACATATTCCGATCACACGGTTCAACGGGATCACGAATGCGATTGTTGCGCCGGCGGATACGGACACGATTCCGGGACAGGACAGTTTCATTCAGCTTGCGGGGCGTGATCGCGACGCGATGCTGATGGTGAAGGATGTGGCGCTGGCGATGAATTTTGGCGAGGCTCCGAAGCGGGGCGGCCGGGGTGAGGCGGCGGCTGGACCGGCTGGCGGACGGTATCCTTCGACGCGCATGGGCGAGATCAGCCAGATGCGGCAGGCGCTGCTGGATGCGCAGGAGTATATGGCGCGGCGCAGCAGGCCGGCGGCTGCTGGCGGTGAGGAGGGTGCTGCGGCTCCGGCGGCAGGCGGGCGGGGCGGTGCCGGCGGAGCGGCTGGATCGGGCGGATCGAACTTCAACCTGCGGAACGAGGCGCTGATTCCTTATCTCAAGGGCGAGAAGCCGGTCGTGCTTGGCGCCTATGATGGGCACGATGTTGAGATGGCGATGGCGTTTGCGCAGGAGTTTCACCTGAAGGTGATCCTGAGCCATGTGACGCGGGCGCAGGATGTGCTGGACAAGATCGCTTCGTACCACGTGCCGGTGATCGTTGGACCGATCTACGATCTGCCGCAGGCGAACGAGCGGTTCGATGCGGTGTACAAGATGCCGGGCGAGTTGCAGAAGCGCGGCGTGAAGGTGATTCTTGCGTCGTACAACGTGAGCAACTCGCGAAATCTTCCGTATTCGGCGGGCTTCGCGGTGGCGTATGGGATGCCGTACGACGAGGCGTTGAAGTCGATCACGCTGAATCCGGCGGAGGCGTTCGGGTTGGGCGACAAGCTGGGTTCGCTCGATACGGGCAAGATCGCTAACGTCGTGATTGCGGATGGTGACCCCCTGGATGTTCGGACCAGCGTGAAGCAGGTTTACATCAATGGCGTGGCGATACCGATGGAGACGCGGCAGACGCGGCTGCGGGATGAGTACTGGCCGAAGAAGTAGGTGGGGGCACCCCCTATTGCCCAGGTATAAGATTGTTTCCTTTCAACGATTTACGGGAAGCGATGGACTGTAAAAACGTCATAATAAATGACTTACAGCCAAATTCGTGCAAACAAAAGAGTTAGCCACGGGGTTGCGTGGCTAATTCTTTTGTTTTGATCTATGTATTTAGTATAGCGGTTGGAGGATAACTAAAATGCCAAGTGGATGTCGTTGAAGAATAATGGTTTAGGTGGTTTTGGGGCTTGACATGCGATTTCTGGGCTGAAAATGCAAAAAATAATTGGCGTAGCGTACAACGGCAATAAAATCAAGCGTTTGCGACTTGGCATTACCTCGACCGTCTCCTTTCTGAGGAGGTTCAGGGCTTTGAAAAGAGAGCATTCCCCCTGGAGCTGAAGCCCCCGTTTCTATGGTGCTATGAGAGGGCCAATGCTGAAGCCTTGGCTTACCTAGAAGCAAGACGACGGCAAAAAGGAGGCAAAATGCGGAGTCTCTCCACTGCGGGGCAGAAGATGACACTGTCAGACGCTTCGCCGAGATGGCGCGTTTTGGGCTCGGGTTGGAGAAATCGGCGACAGCAACTACGATTGCTGACTGCTTTATCTGCTGCCAACCAGGAGGAAGTTGGACGGGACAGCGCGGCACTTGAGATTTTCGGTGGCGTGCCAGGCGGTGCCGTCGGTGTACGTAACTGAGATAAGGTCGGCCCAGCGGACGGATCCTACCCTATGCATCCATGCATCGGCTTCGGTGAGGCTGGTACTGTCTGGCTGACGCTGGAAGGTGAAGGTCTTCGAGATGGTATCGTCGTGCGGCGCGTCGAGAAGGAGAGTGCGCGGCTTCAATGAGGTAGCGTAGACGGTGACTTCAATGCTCTGAATATCCCGGGTTTCGGGATGTGTCAGCACGAGGTGAAGACCTTGTGCGGGACCGGCCAGAATATCGTCGACGACTCTGCTAATCTGGCCTGCGTTCGTTTGGCGGTTGGCGAAGAAGCCGATAGGACATTCGGAGTTGGACTTGGACGGGAGCGGGAGAACTGTGACGACCGCGGGCGGAGTGCTCGCTGTTTGTGCGAAGGCGAAGGTGGGCACGAGGAAGAGGAGCGAGACGGAGAGCCGGCGCATGGGAGCCTCCTGCGCGTTCAGCTTACGCCTGTTGCTCTTGGGATTCAATGTTAGATGCGGACGTTTGCCAGAGCTATTTGCTGGTGATCAGGAGCAGATTGGACGGGACGGCCCGGCACTGGAAGTTTGCGGTGGCGCGCCAAGAGGTACCATCGGCGTAGGTGATGGAGATGAGGTCGGCCCGATTCAGGGTGCCCATAAGCTGCATGCGGACGTCGGCTTCGCTGAGGGTTGTGCTGTCGGAGATGCGGCGAAGCTCGAAGGTCTTCGAGACGGTGCTGGTGGACTGTTGGTCGACGGGAAGGTAGAGCCCCTTCTGAGCGGTGCCGTAGACCGTCACCTCAATGGACGTGATGTCCGGTGAGTTGCGATTGTCCAACGTGAGGTGCAGCGCCTGGGTGGGGCCGGGTTCTTTGGCATCCCCAGCGCCCATGACTTGGCCAGTTGCCTGACGGCTGGCAGAGAAACCGACTGGGCATCCGAAGTTGCCTGAAAGTCTCCGGAGGTGGGCGAGTACTTGTCCCGTGGTGAATTTGGGGACGGGGAGATCCTTCGAGACATCCGGCGAATAACTCCGCTGTCTGTGCGAAGGCGAAGGTGGATGCGAGGAAGAGGAGCGAGACGGAGAGCCGGCGCATGGGAGCCTCCTGCGCGTTCAGCTTACGCCTGTGGGTTGGGGAGATTCAATGGTTGAGGTGCTGGTAGCGGGGGGATTTAGTGGGAGGGTTGACCCAGTTGGTGTCGCAGAAGACGGTCCAGTGGCTGATCTGTTCGTTCTCGACTTCGGCGAGCCATGCGGCGGAGACTGTCCATCTTTGTGGATGGACTACTTCGTTGACTCGCCATCCTCCGGTTGCGTTGCCGAAGAGTGCGGCGCGATTCTCTTCGCTGAAGCTGTGGGTGATGGTGATCTGGTAGCCGGGATAGGCGTGGAGGAAGTGCTGCCAGCCGAGCTGCATCTTGTCGGCTCCGGAGAAGCTGTTGCCGCGAGCGTCGGTGAAGGTGTGGTTGTCTGTCATGAGCGCACGCAGGGCGGAGAGATCGGCCGCGTTGATGGCGGCGACGAAGGCGAGGGCAAGGTCGCGCGGAGATTTTGGCATAGGTTCCCTCCGAGTGCAAATTATCATTTGAACGTTTTATAGGGTGGATGGAAAGGAACAGACAAACTAGCCGACTCCGCATAGGGTTTTGTTGGAACTGACAAAAAGCAAATGCAAATGCGGGGGTTTCTCCGTCAACAGCAAGGACAAATGCAGGTCCTTCGACTGCGCCGTTCGCAAAGTGCGCGAACGACTTCGCTCAGGATGACAAGTTTAGGGGGAGGTTGATAGACAACTGACTTTAACAACGGTTAGCTACTGCGTGGTGCCGGTGAGGAAGATCTGTTCGGGGTGGGAGGCGATGACGCGGTAGAGAGCGAACTGGCGGGCGTTCTTGCTGCGGAGTTCGAAGAGGAGGCTGGCGCGGTTGCTGGCCTCGGCGTCGACGACGTCGACGAAGTTCATGCGGGGGGAGCGATCGAGATGGGCGGCGTCGGTGACGCTTTGGATGGCGGGCTTGATGTCGCCGAGCGGGTCGGCCTGCGCGACGATGGTGACGTAGCGCAGGGCGGCGCCGGTGCCTCCGGTGTTGGCGGCGTAGATGTAGGTTGCGGTCGCCGCCGTAGCTGAGGGTGTAGGCCTTGAGGTCTTCATCGAGCAGAGGGGTCTGAGGGGTTGGGGCGGGCTTTGCGGGGCGATGGGTCGTGGTGGCAGCGGCGGTCGCGGGCTTCTTTGCTGGGGCTTGCTGGGGCTGCTGGAGTCGCGGCGGGGGTTGAGCCGTAGGCGGCGAGCTGGGCGCGGGCCATGTCCTGCATCTTGTGGAGGATGGCCTGGTGCTGGGCTTCGTCTTCCCAGTCGAGGGTGAAGGGATGGGGGTCGCGATTGACGGCGTCGGAGACGGCAACCATCTGGTGGAGGTTGGAGGGCAGGCCGGTGAGCTTGGGAAGATCGGCTTCGGTCATGGAGCTGGTGGGTTTGCCGTGGTGAAGATTCGGGCGATTGGGATCGTCGTTAGGGACAGGTACTTGCGCCTCCGGTGTTGGTCGCTGAGGCGCTGGCTTTTTTGGCGTCTTCAGGGGTGCGGCGTTTTAGGGTGGGGCGGTCGGGGTCGTTGTCGGCGGCCGGGTAATTGCTGGCTGTTGTTGTTGAGGTATCGGTGGTGGTGGTGGTGTGGGGTGTCAGGGGTGTGCCGCTTCATGGTGGGGCGGTCGGGATCGTCGGCGGGTGTGCTTCCGGTGGAGGATGTCGTTGAGGTGTCTGCCGTTGTGGTCGGAGGAGTTGTCCGGGGTGCGGCGTTTCATGGTGGGGCGGTCGGGGTCGTCGGCGGGTGTGCTTCCAGTGGATGATGTCGTTGAGGCTGTTGTTGTATCGGTCGTTGAGGTGCCAGAGGACGAGGCGTCAGGAGTGCGGCGCTGCATGGTGGGACGGTCGGGATCGCTGCTGGCTGTGCTGGATGTGGAGGATGAATCGGATTTGCTTTGATCGGTAGTGGTGGTGGTCGTGGAGTCGGTGGCGGGTTTGGAGCCGAAGTGAGGGCGGTTGGGGTCGCTGCCGGTGGTGAGGACGGGAAGGTTTTTCGATGGCTTGAGTGCGGTGGTGGTTTTTCTCGGCGCGGCGAGTGGGCGGACGCTTCCGTAGCCGAACCAGCCGTCGTCGCAGGCGAGATCGCCGGTGGGTTCGACGGCCTGAAGGTGCTTGGCGTAGGCGAGGTCGAGGGTGGCTTTGTCGATGCCGGCGGTCTGGAGGATGTAGAGGTTTCCGGGAAGAAGGGCGAAGGGGATGGGGCGGGCGATGTAGATGCCGGCGTCTTCGAACTTGCCTTCGATGTAGAGGGAGACGGGGATGAGGCGGCTGGCGGTGGGTTTGGCGAAGTCGCCGGTCCACTCGTATACGCCGACGGCGCGAACGACCTGCTGGGGCTTCGCGACCTTGTGCATCTGGGCCGGCATGGCGATGGTCGCCAGGGTCGCTGAGCCGAAGATTGCGCGGAGGAGGAGAGCTCTCATAGGTCTGCTACCGAGTTTAGACGCTATTTGTGGGGCAAAGTCCCCAGGTGTTTGCGGAGTTGGGGCAGGGGTGGTGGATTGGGTACACTGCGAAGCATGGACTCGGCGGCGCTGCTGGAGGTGAAGGACCTGACGATTGCGTTTGGGCAGCAGGCGGCTGTGCGGGGGATCTCGTTCGAGATCAATGCGGGGGAGACGCTGGGGCTGGTGGGGGAGTCGGGGTCGGGGAAGTCGGCTGCTTCGCTGGCGGTGCTGCGGCTGTTGCCGCCGACGGCGACGGTTGGCGGGGCGGTGCGGTTTGGCGGAGAGGATCTGCTGGGGTTGCCGGAGGAGGCGATGCGGCGGCGGCGGGGGCGGGAGATTGCGATGATCTTTCAGGAGCCGATGACGGCGCTGAATCCGGTGATGACGGTGGGGGAGCAGATTGCGGAGGCGGTGCGGGCGCATGATCCGGGTGAGTCGCGCAAAGCGGTGAGGGCGAAGGTGTTGCAGGCGATGGAGGAGGTGGGGTTGCCGGATGTGGAGCGGAGGGCGAAGGATTATCCGCACCAGTTTTCGGGTGGGCAGCGGCAGAGGATTCTGATTGCGATGGCGATTGTGAACCGGCCGCGGCTGCTGATTGCGGATGAGCCGACGACGGCGCTGGATGTGACGGTGCAGGCGCAGATTCTGGGGCTGCTGAATGGGCTGCGGCGGGAGCATGGGCTGGCGATGCTGTTTATCTCGCATGATCTGGCGGTGGTGTCGCAGGTGGCGGACAGGGTGGCGGTGATGCAGCGGGGGGAGATTGTGGAGCAGGGGGCGGTGAGGGAGCTTGTTTGAGCGGCCGCAGCATGTGTACACGCGGAGGCTGCTGGCTTCGGCGCCGACGATGAAGACGGATCGGACGCGGCCGCTGGCTTCGGTTTGATGCGGGCGCGGGGATTTCCCCGGGCGGGGAAATGTCTATAGACTAAGGAATTGGGCTGTTGAGCGGTTTGGACTAGATGCGCGCGCTAATACTTTCAGACATTCACGGAAACCTCGAAGCACTGACCGCAGTTCTTGCCGCAGCAGAGCCGTATGACGCGCTTTGGAATTTGGGCGATATGGTGGGGTATGGGGGAAGTCCGAATGAGGTGATTGATCTGATGCGGGCGAAGGCGCAGATCAATGTGCGGGGGAATCATGACCGGGTTTGTTGCGGGCTGACTTCGGCGCTGGGATTCAATCCGGTGGCGCGGGCTGCGGCGATGTGGACGAAGGATGAGTTGACGCCGGAGAATCTGGCGTGGCTGAAGGCGGTGCCGCAGGGGCCGGTGACGCCGGAGGAGCCGGGAGTGACTTGTGTGCATGGGTCGCCGCTGAATGAGGACCAATATATTTTGAGCATGCGGGATGCGTGGGCTCCGCTGCAGCAGATGGCGACGGCGATTACGTTCTTTGGGCATACGCATCTGCAGGGTGGGTTTTCGCAGAAGGATCATGAGTGGCACGAGATCAAGCCGCAGTTCCGGACGAAGAATGAGGCGGAGAGCTGGACGATGGCGATTCCGGAGGGGACGCGGCATCTGATCAATCCGGGGGCGGTGGGGCAGCCGCGGGATTGCGACTGGCGGGCGGCGTTTGTGATCTATGACTCGGAGGCTCGGACGGTGGAGTACAGGCGGGTACCTTATGATCTGACGGCGGCGCAGGGGCGGATTTTGATGGCGGGGTTGCCGGAGCGGCTGGCGGCGCGGTTGCGCGAGGGGCGTTAGTTCGCAGATTTTTTTCCGGGGTGGTTTTTTGCGGGGGGTTCTGCGATTTTTGGGCGGAAAATCGTGGTTTCTTTGTGGTGGAATCGTGGTTTTTGCGTGGTAAAACGTGGTGAGTTGTCGTGGTGGTTTTGTGGTGGGGAAAAACACGCCAACTTTTTGAAATATATTTTTGGGCTATTCGAGCAGCAAGAGATGAAAAGCCAAAGACAAGCGTTACGGCGGGTGTCTCCGCGCGGCGACTCACGATGAGGCTGTGAGTCGCTCGCGTGGAGGTCATGGTTGCGGTCAGATGTCGCGGAAGGCGTGGCCCTACTTCCATTCCCAGACTTTTGAGACGGTGGCGCCGGTTGCGTCTACTTCGTATTCGAAGGCGCCGCAGGAGTTGTTGAGACGGGCGAACTTCTCGGCGGTTGATCGGAAGAACAACATGCCGCGGTAGCTGACTGTCCCACCGGGGCCGAAGTGGCCGACGCCGGTTCCTGTCCATGTGAAGGCTTCGCCATCCGCGGCAGTGGTGATTCCCTGGCCCTGACCAAAGATCGACCCATCGGGGCGGACGACCGAGGTGTAGGTGCCGATGCCGGTGGTGGGAATGCCAAGCATGTGTCCGCTATCCTCAAATGAGACTTCGGCAGTAGGTGGATCAATGGAAAGGACCCGTCTAACTAGTCTCTTACCTGTAGTTTCGCCAATTTGTTCTTTTAACATGATTCGACCTCATCTTTCGTTTTGATTTAGTTGGTTGTTCCCGGGGTGGGCAATTCTATACCCGTGGATGAGGGATGGTATCGGTGGTGCTGTTATTGTTTTGAATTTGTAACGAATGCTGTGCGGGAGGGGAGTGCGGCTGATTGGATTTATGTTCCTGATGCAGAGCGTGAGCAATCACGGGTCCCGTTCGACTTGGGCTCAGGGCGGGCTTCTCCGCTGCAGGACTCACGATGTGACCGTGATCTACGAACGGTGGGAGGGGTGACGCTTGATGACTCGTTTGCGGCGAAGGTTTATACCGGGCATGTGGTGAGTTGCCTGGGGTGGGGGACGCATAGGCTGGCGCCGCTGTCATTTCGTGGGGCGACCTACTTCGGCGTGTTCACGCTGCTGCCGCTGTTGACGGGTAAGGGGTGGGAGCATCCTGGCGAGATTTTGCGGGAGGCTACCCGGTTGCTGGAGGCGGGGCATCTGAAGCCGCTGTAACGGTCAATATTTTTGTTGTGACTGCAGGACTGAAGAGGATGACGAATACGAAAATCGCTTTTTAGTCCTGATAAACGTCTTTGCATCACCAACAGCTACCAGCAGCGGATCCTGGGAGATACTAGAAAGAGTCTAGTGCGAATGCGTTGGCGGATCCTAAGTTTCTGAACTCAATCGTTCCTGTCGTGTTGACATTGGGTCCGACTAGACGGACGGATGCCGAGTATGATCCCGGTTCCAGTTTCAACGCGGGATTGGACCATTCCTCGGAAGACCGACTTCCATCATTCAATCCATAGGCAGCGGATGACCAGTGAAACTTGAAGGCGATTTCAAGATACTCTGTCGCGCCTACGCCGATATCTTTCTGTTTGTGGTAACGAATGAACTCTTCTTCAGCGCTGACGATCTTTTCCGGCCACCATCCGTCCGCGACAAACAGTGGCTTCTCGTCTTTGTTAAACGTAATTTGGGCAACGACTTTTTCCGCCGCTACTCCCAGCTGGTCTTCTAATGGAGTGTTTTCGATCCAGAGCTGAAAGCCGTACGCACTTCCCGACTTGTTATTTTTGTCAACTTGACCGGACTTCCACATGACTCGCCAATCACGCTGGACATTGTTGTAACCGGTAACTCTCAGATTTGGACGAGGCTTCTCGACCGCCCGAAGCTCGGCATTCGCGTTAGCCTGTTCTGCCCAGAGACGATGGGACTCTCGAATAATCAAGAATAAAAGGACCAGCAATCCTATGCACAGCCACCACGCGGGGTGCATGTGTGGCAAAAAGCCCTTCAGCTCTAGTCGTTTCTTCCATTCTTCCGAGGCGAGGTTGTCACGGAACCAGGTGGCTGTGGCCAGAAACAAGAACAGAACACTGGTGGTCAGAAACTCCCAGGTTGGCTTGAGAATGACTGCTATGAGAAATGACCACCACCCCGTGATTTCCCGCTCTTTATTCACGCGGACATCGTATCAGACGATTTCTCCAGGAAAATCATCCTTGCGGTCAAAACCACGTCCGACGGATAACTATGATTGTCGTGGCAATTTCGAAGGCGCCTTGCCGCTCGGCGCGATCCCCGGCATTGAATTTACCGTCCTCAACTTCAACCTATCCGCAACCGACATGCTTGTCCTCATGACGGACGGCATCGCCGAAGCGCAAAACACCGAAGGCCATATCTTCGGCTTCGATCGCATCGCCACGAGGTGGCGCTGGAAAAGAAATAGGGGTTAGGCGGTTTGCTGTTCTTCGAGGGTAAGGGAGAGTTCTTCCCAGTCGGCTAAGAGCGTTGTGCGCTTTGGGCGGAGGGATTCGAGTTCGGCGGCGTCTTCTTTTTGGGATGGTCGGCGGCCTCAGTTGCAGTTGACAGATTCAGGCGTAATGTGGCGGTGGCTGCGAAAAATAATGGATAACTTTGGCAAAGACTCGCGTCTATTCGTACTAATGAATGGTTTCCTGTAACGCTAGAGGCTCGAAACAAGTTCCTATCGATGTGACAGCGTAAGACGGGTGAGTCGCAGTTGGGTCCGAAGGATTTCTCGAAGCATAAGGAGAACCTATGAACTTCGACAAGAGCGATACCGCAGTAGTGTTTATCGATCCGCAGAATGACGTGTTGAGTGAAACAGGCATGAGTTGGCCACTGGTCCACGAAAGCCTGAAGGAAAACAACACGATTGAGAACATGGAGCGCATCTTCAAGGCCGCGAAGACGCATGGATACGAGGTATTCATCTCTCCTCACTACTTCTACCCTACGGACAAAGGATGGAAGTTCAACGGTCCACTCGAGTCCGATGAGTTTGCCGTTAACCTGTTTGGCCGCAAGGGAGCCTTGACTCTCGATGGCTTCAGAGGGTCGGGCGCAGACTGGCTGGAACGATTCAAGCCGTACATCGAGGATGGAAAGACTATCGTCGTTTCGCCGCACCGCGTATGGGGGCCGGAGACCAATGACCTTGTTCTGCAGCTACGCAAACGAAGGATCAGCAAGATCATTCTCGGCGGAATGTTGGCCAACATGTGCGTCGAATCTCACCTGCGCGAGTTGATCGAGCAAGGCTTCGAGGTAGCCGTTGTGAAGGACGCTACGGCGGGGCCAAAACATCCGGAGTGGGGCTATGGCTATACGGCGGCGCTGATTAATTATGCGTTTCTTGCACACGCGGTGCTGATAACGGACGAGACGGTCAAGGCGATGGAGCGTGGCGCGCAGTAAGGGGCGTAGAGCTTTGGTGATGCGGAGCGCGTTTGCTATCTCGGGGAGAAGACATGACAGATGGATCGACTATGCGTGCGCTTGTTCTTGAGGAGTACAACTCGCCGTTTCGGTTGGTGGAGATGCCGCGGCCGCGCGCCGGAGCGGGACAGGTGCTGGTGCGGATCAAGGCGAGTGGCGTGAATCCTCTGGATACGAAGATCCGGACGGGAAATGGAGGTCATGCGAAGCAGCCGTTGCCTGCTGTGCTTGGAATGGATATGGCTGGAGTTGTGGAGGAGGTTGGCTTGGGGGTCGACGGGCTTCAGGGTGGGCGATGAGGTTTACGGGATGACGGGTGGGGTGGGAGGATCGCAAGGGTCGCTGGCGGAGTTTGCGGCGGTGGATGCGAAGCTGCTTGCGAAGAAGCCTGCGAATGTGAGCATGAGGCAGGCGGCGGCGATTCCGCTCTCGTTCATTACTGCATGGGAGGGAGTGGTGGATCGCGCCAATGTTCGAGCGGGGCAGAAGGCATTGGTTCACGCGGGTGCGGGCGGTGTGGGGCATGTGGTGGTGCAGATTGCGAAGGCTCGCGGGGCAGAGGTTTTTGCGACGGTTTCGGAGGAGAAGAAAGCGATCGTGGAGGGGTATGGGGCGGTGCCGATTGATTATCGCTCGATGAAGGTGGAGGAGTATGTCGCGGAGTTTGCGGGTGGTGAGGGGTTCGATGTGATTTACGACACGGTGGGTGGGGCGACGCTGGATGACTCGTTTGCCGCGGCGAAGATTTATACGGGGCATGTGGTGAGTTGCCTGGGGTGGGGGACGCATCGGCTGGCGCCGCTGTCATTTCGTGGGGCGACTTACTCTGGTGTGTTCACGCTGCTGCCGCTGTTGACGGGTAAGGGGCGGGAGCATCATGGGGAGATGATGCGGGAGGCTACTCGGCTGGTTGAGGCGGGGAGTTGGTGCCGCTGGTGGATGAGCGGCGGTTTACGCTGGAGACGGCGATGGAGGCGCATGCGCTGGTGGAGAGTGGGAAGGCGCTGGGGAAGGTTGTGGTGGAGGTTGCGGGGTAGTTGTGGAGAGTTTTGTGCGAAAACAAGAGCATCACTTCCTATAGCCGATTTCTCGGACGGAGTCAGCGTGCAATGGGTGCATTGGCGAGTGCGTTGGCGATTTTCGTCAAATCGAAAATGATTTTTGATTTTCACATAAAAGACCGGGGTCTACCTTGACAGCACGCGTGTTTTTGCCCATGCTACTTTCACTCTGATTGCAGGGGGGTGCATATGCGAGGAAGAACGTTCTTCCGGATAGCGCTTCTTTTCAGCCTATTTTGCAGCTCGGCTGTCGCACAATTCTCCAAAACGATAACCGTTACTCCGGGCGTTCAGACTATTGCCGTAACGACCTGGTATTACGCAAACTGCACAACATCACTAGGAGTTGGAAGCTTTTCTGTGAGTGTCGCGCCAACTCACGGCACTGTCGCTTTCGCGGACGTGAGTGGTCCCTTGCCGGGGTGTCCAAGCGGGAGCCCTTCTTTGCCTGCTGTCCAAGCGCTCTATACGTGGACCGATAGCTCGACTGCAGACACATCGGATTATTTTCAATTAATTTACACGGTGGACGGTCAGCAACAGGTTGACGATATCAACGTCACGTTGGCTGCTCCTCCAGCAGGTGAATCATGCAGCGACATTTTGACATCGAGAACGGTGAAATCTGTACCGATGCAGCCCGATTCGCGTACGACGATTGGTGTTGCTGAGGTTGTGGAACTGAACACTACCTATCCTGCGACCTGGACTATTGATGGAGAAGGAATTATGAACGAACCCACGGGCGGGGAATGTTCGCTGTCTACATCTTCGACACCAGTCCAGGGAACTCAGGCGTGTTTCACCGCTCCTTATTCACAAAATCAGACCACGATTACTGCAGACATTGAAGGCGGTCAATCATGTTCTATCCAGCTGAATACCATAGAACCGTCAGGATTGGTCTTTCAGCGGCTGTTGGCGCCCGGTTATGCTTATGGAGACCCAAGGTACATTGGTGAAATCGGAATGTGGTCCGCTGTTTTTGTTACGCCGGGCGATGTTTCCTTTGCGAATATTGGTATTGCGGAGCAGGATCATAGAAACGACGCAGAAAATTTCACTACACCGCTGACAAACTCCACTCTTTACAAGATCAACAGTAATATCAATGCATGGTTGATTGGTTGCGATAAGGAAGTCCAACCGCTTTTCCCCACCTTTGATGTTCACAACTGGGTTTACACGTGGGGTTCGAATGACTATCGGGTTGCCAGCAAAAAGGAGTTTGCGACCGTTGAAACTCAGATTACTCTGCCGTTTGCGTGGCTCTTCCAGAAAGGCCAAATCGAGCCTGGCCTTTTCAACACGTTTATAGAACCCGCTGCCGTTCTGGCTGTTCCGTTATTTTCCAGGCCCTGCAAGCTTGAGCCGCTAAGCGCAGCAGGATGCATAGCTGACATCTCGGGTCAATTTGCGGTTGTTCCCATGTCAAAGTGATGAATTCTTGTACGAGACGGTTATAAGCCATGGAAGAGAAGGCGTTATCTACGGGGATGCGTTGACGCAGCGAGCGGCGCCGGAAAAGAAATAGGGCTAGGCGGTTTGTTGCTCTTCGAGGGTGAGGGAGAGTTCTTCCCATTCGGCTAGGAGGGTGGTGCGTTTTGTGCGGAGGTATTCGAGTTCGGCGGCGTCTTTTTGGGATTGGTCGGCGGAGGTGAAGTTGCCTAGGCGGGCTTCGGCGGCGGCGATGGCGGATTCGAGGCGGGGGATTTCGGCTTCGGCGTGGTGGAGGCGGTCTTCGAGTTGTTTGAGTTTGATGGGGTTCAGGCGCTTGATGGGGGTTGCGGGGATTGTGCCGGTTCAGGGAGAGCGGTCGTCCTTCGGACGATGCCCACACATCAGAGTCGATGTGTGGGGCACCCGCGTTGTTGCTGGCGGTGGCATTTGTAACTGCGGTGGAGCTTTTTGTGGATTGCGGTGAGGGAATTTGTAATCTGTTCGGTTACTTTTTCGGGGCCGCCTTGTTTGCGCCAGAGGTAGTCTTCGTAGTTGCCGGGGTAGATGTGGAGGCGGCGGTCTTCGACCTCGAAGACGCGGGTGGCGAGGCCGTCGATGAAGTAGCGGTCGTGGGAGACGAAGAGGACGGTGCCGGTGAAGTTGCGGATGGCGTCGAGGAGGACGTCTTTGGCGCGGAGGTCGAGGTGGTTGGTGGGCTCGTCGAGTAGGAGCATGTTCGATGGGGGAGACGAGCATCTTGGCCATGGCGTAGCGGTTGCGTTCGCCGCCTGAGAGGACGCCGAGTTTTTTGAAGACGTCGTCGCCGGAGAACATGAAGCAGCCTAGGAGGGAGCGGAGTTCGACTACGGGGACTTTGGGGCTGGCGCCGGAGATGTCGTCGAGCATGCCGGCGTTGGGGTCGAGGACTTTGTACTGGTCCTGGGCGAAGAAGTCGGTGAGGACGTTGTGGCCCTCGCGGACGGTGCCGGAGGTGGGCTCTTCCTGACGGCTGAGGAGGCGGATGAGGGTGGATTTGCCGGCGCCGTTGGCTCCGACGAGGGCGATGCGGTCGCCGCGTTCGATGGTGAAGTTGAGGTTGTCGAGGATGAGTTTTTCGCCGCCGGTCGGGCATGGGGTAGACCTTGGTGAGGTTCTGGACTTCGATGACGGTGCGGCCGCTCGCGGGTGGTTGCGGGATGGAGAAGTGGATGGTGGCTTCTTCTTCGGGGACCTCGATGCGCTCGATCTTTTCGAGTTCTTTGATGCGGGACTGGACTTGTTTGGCTTTGGTGGCCTGGTAGCGGAAGCGGTTGATGAAGGCTTCGAGGGCGTCGATGCGGTCGCGCTGATTTTTGTAGGCGGACATGAGCTGGGTGCGGCGCTCTTCTTTTTGCACGACGTATTTTTCGTAGTTGCCGTGGTAGACGTGCATGCGCTTGTTCCAGAGCTCGATGGTCTTGTTGACGGTGACGTCGAGGAAGTAGCGGTCGTGCGAGATGAGGATGTAGGCGTTGGGGTAGTCGTGGAGGTAGCTTTCGAGCCAGTTGCGGGATTCGAGGTCGAGGTGGTTGGTGGGCTCGTCGAGGAGTAAGAGGCTGGGTTTTTGGAGGAGCAGTTTGGCGAGCGCGATGCGCATCTGCCAGCCGCCGGAGAACTCTTCGGTTTTGCGTTCCCAGTCTTCTTTGGAGAAGCCGAGGCCGCCGAGGACGGCGCCGACCTGGGAGTCGAGGTTGTAGATGTCGTGGACGTGGAGCTGGTCGGCGATGTCGGAGTAGCGCTCGGCGGCGACGGCGTATTCGCGGGATTTGGGGTCGGCTTCGGAGAGGGTGTGGGTGAGGGCGATGGATTCGCGCTCGAGCTCGTGGAGGTGGTCGAAGACGGAGAGGCATTCGGCGAAGACGGTTTTGCCGCGGAGGGCGAGGCCGTCCTGCGGGAGGTAGCCGAGGGTGGTGCCTTTGTTGCGGGAGAGGGTGCCGTAGTCGAGGGTTTCGATGCCGGCGAGGATCTTGAGGAGGGTGGATTTGCCGGTGCCGTTGCCGCCGACGAGACCAGTGCGCTCGTCCGGCGTGATGAGCCAGTTGGCGTCTTCGAAGAGGAGTTTTTGGCCGAAGCGTTTGCCGGCTGAGGAGAGTTGGAGCATTCGCTTCTATTTTCTCATTGTGAAGGGGCTATTCGTCTTTCGCGACTTCCTCAGGCAAGTTGATGCTGGGTGAGATCGGTATCGACCACGGTTCATCGTGGGATTTGCCCTCTTGACAAACCATAACCATTCGGTTATGGTTTCTGGCATGCCGAACGCTGCAGACAATCTCTTCAAGGCCCTTGCCGATCCGACTCGCCGAGCTATTTTCGAACGGCTGACCCGCGACGGCGCCCTGACCGTGCATGCTTTGACGGAGGGCGCGGGTGTGTCTCAGCCGATGGTTTCGAAGCACCTGTCTGCTCTGAAGCGTGCCAGGCTGGTTCGCAATCGCCGCAAGGGCCGCGAGACCCACTACCACGCCAGGCCGGAAGCTCTCGTACCGCTGGTGGATTGGATGAGTTACTACAGCCGCTTCTGGCACGAGCGGTTCGATCGTCTCGAAGACTTACTCAAAAGGATGGAACCATGAACTACTACGCACACAGTTGTAATCGAAAAAGATATGCCACACGCGCCGGAAAAGATCTGGCGCGCTCTCACAGAAGGCCCTCTGATTAAGGAGTGGCTGATGGACAACGACTTCGAACCTAACGTGGGTCATAGTTTTAAGTTCCGGTCCACGCCGGTGCCCAATTGGGATGGCGTAATCAATGGCGCAGTCCTGGTCGTCGAACCCGGCAAAAAGCTCTCCTATAGCTGGGGCACTATGGGGATGGAGAGCGTTGTCGTTTGGACGCTGGCCGCGACAAGCGGCGGGACACTGGTGCGGATGGAGCACTCTGGCTTCCGTTCCGATCAGGACGCCGCCTACAAGGGCGCGACAGTACGGCTGGCAGAAGTTCATCGGCAACCTGGAGCGAGTTGTTGCCGGGCTGCAATAAGGCCGGCATCGAAAAGGAGGTTCGACCATGAAAGTAAATTTCTCCACACGTTTGATTCTTCGCTGGGTTCACATCATCGTCGCGATCCCGATATACGGATATATTTATAGTCCGTTTGAAAAGCTTCCTCAGTACGCCCCGCCAACTCGGTTTGTCTTTTTCCCTCTCATGGTGCTGACGGGGTTGTGGATGTGGAAAGGCCATGTGGTTCGGCGACTTATCGGCTGGCGAAACCAAGGAGCGGAGAGAATATGAAGACGACAATTAGTCCGACGAGTGAGGCCGCTTCAGCGAAGATCACGAAGCGGATTGAAGAGTTGGGGGATTGGAGAGGCGAGACCCTCGCTCATGTCCGTAAGCTCATCCACGATGCCGACCCCGACATCGAGGAGGAGTGGAAATGGGAGAAGCCAACATCGCCGGGAACCCCTGTCTTCTCCCATGACGGCATCGTCTGCACAGGGGAATCGCACAAGCAGGTCGTGAAGTTCACCTTCGCTCGCGGGGCCTCCATCGAAGATCCAAAGAAGCTCTTCAATTCCAGCCTGGAAGGGAACGTGCGGCGTGCGATCGACCTCCGCGAAGGGGAGAAGATCAACGAAGCTGGCTTCAAGCAACTTGTCCGTGCTGCGGTGACAGCCAACTCCGCAGTGCTCGCTCAACGGGCAGCCAGGAAGAAGTGACCCGGTTTCATCTGGATTACTTCCGGTTTGACGACCGTGCGGACGGAGCACTCGGCCGCTTACCGCTTCGCAGGCGGAATGTTCTGATTGAAGCGGAATAGATTCGCGGGATCGTACTGCGCTTTGATCGCCGCGAGGCGCTGGAAGCGCGCGTCGCTATAAGCCGAATGCACGTCCTCTCCTTCCGACAGGTAATTTACGTAGGCGCCGCCGGTTGAGTAGGGAAGAATCTTCTGCCAACCATCTCGCGCCCACGCGGTCTGTTCCGCGTCGATTGCGGGATCGTCCGAGATCGCGAGAACGCTCAGGTTGAACATCGCATCGCGGTGTCCGAACGCTGTGGCTTCATCGGCTACCCGCGCGACCGCGCCTCCGTATGCCTCGAGCAGGATGGTGTTCAACGGCGAAGGCGAAGTGCTCATAGGTTCGATCATCAGGTCGATGACATCTTCCGTGAGAGTCTTCAGAAACGCAGATTTCCAGTAGTGCCGCTTTCCCTTCGGGATAAGCCACATCGAATTGGCGCTGTATCGCGCAGTACGGCATGCGCGCGACCGTGTCCATCACAACCGATCCTAACTCGCGAAGCGGCCGAACGGCGCGTTGGCCCTCCTCTTCGGTCCCCAAGTGGCTCAACAACACGCCGACGATAAACCCGCCATCGGGACCCGGCCGGATTGCGGCCATCATGGTTAAGGTCGTCGCTCGCCTCCATACACAAGTCGCGAAATCGCTGCAACACGGTTTTAGACATCTCAAACGGAAACATAATCATCCCGCTCAGAAGTTCCCGGACGGGATGAAGTTGAAATTCGAACGACGTCACGACTCCGAAGTTGCCTCCGCCGCCGCGCAGCGCCCAGAAAAGATCGGGGTGGGAGTCGGCACTCGCCGTGACCAGTTCGCCCGAGGCCGTGACCACGTCTGCCGAAAGCAGGTTGTCGCAAGCCATTCCGTAACGCCGTGAGATGTAGCCGTAGCCTCCACCAAGCGTCAGGCCGGCGATGCCGGTGGTCGAGATCGCGCCGCCCGGCGACGCGAGCCCAAAGGCCTGCGTCTCGTAATCGTATTCGCACCACAAGACGCCGCCGCCCGCGCGCGCTCTGCGCTCGGTTGGATCGACCCGAACCGACTTGAACCTCGCAAGGTCGATGACGATGCCGCCATCGCCCACTGCGCTTCCCGCCACGTTGTGACCGCCGCCCCGGATGGCAACCGGCAGCCCGCGTTCGCCCGCGAACCGGATCGTCGCCATCACGTCCGCGACTCCTGCCGCGCAGACGATCGCTGCCGGCCTGCGGTCGATCATTCCGTTCCAGACCTGCCGTGCCTCATCGTAACCGTCGCCGCCTGGGAGATGAATTGTGCCCCGAACCAGGCTTTTCAATGCATTCCGATCACTTGTGTCAATTTGAGGCGTCATTCCGTGATTTCTCCTTTACGGCTGAGTACGCTTCCATCAGCACGTTGAGCTGTTGAACGCTGTTGTGGGCAAACGCGGTTGCCAAGAAGTATGAAACTGATGTGGGAATTTGGAGAGCCGAACTCTGGTCAGGATACGGGCCATCCGGAGGGTATCATTTCGTTCGCGGGATGGGTACGGAGAAACGCGGGTTCTCGTCATTTTGACGACAGGGCGGCATCTCGTAAAAGTGGCGCTGGTGGGTTGGGTAAAGGCGTTCTCTCTCAGCGCAAACCCGCGCGATTGAGCGACGACAAGCGGGGTGTCGAGCAGACTGAGATATCGTTTGAGGCCTAGCGGCATGGGTGAGTTTTGAGTGTCGGGATTTTCGCTGCCGCGAAAATGGCCCACTTATCAACGATGAGACCGTCGCGAGGATGGGACACCCGGCCTTGCTATTTGGTCAGATGTGGGCCACCCCGCCCAGACATTCGGTTTGGCAGCTACTGAATGTCAGGCAGATCGTCTCGAATTTCGAGATCGACGAGTTCGGGGCCTTTGGGTCCTTTGGTTTTATAGGCGAAGACTGCGGGGTGTCCGGCGAGGTGGTGGCAGGAGGAGAAATGATCTTCGCCCCACCAGAAGGTGTCGGAGAAGCCGATCATGAGGCGGCCGTCACTTGCAAAGGTGAGTGGCTTGGCGTCGGCTGCTGCTTTGTCGGGCATGAGGGTGATGCTCATTTTGGTGTGGTCCGGGGGTCTCGCTGCAGGAGACGTCGAGGAGTCTACCGCGCGCGACCTCAACGCCGTTCGGGCATGTCGAGGGCGAGCGGCCACCGTCGCCCTGCATGTTGGGTGGTATGGCTTGCCAGAGATCGACGGCTTCGTCGTGGTCTGGGCCGTGCCAGTGTGTGGCTACGTAGCGCGAGTAGGTGGCGGCGAGAGCAGGTTGACTGCCGTGCAGCAGGATGTGGCCGGTGAGAATGTGATAGCCGGCGCGCCATGGCTCGAGAGACTTCCGCTTGATGGGCGTCCTTGTAGGCTTGCTGAAGAGAGCCAAGCTGCCATTCGATGAGGGCGAGCTCGACGTAGGCGGGGGCGAAGCGCGGTGAGAGCTGGGTGACATGCTGGAGGGTGAGCTGGGCGGCGCGCAGTTGTTCGGGAGACTGATGGGAGAGTGGGGTGGACAGATGGGCCGGTCATGGTTAATGCAAACAGGGAGCGAGGGAGGGAAGGATCGAGAGTGAGGGCCTGCTTCCATTCCTTTTGTGCGTCGTCGTCTTTGCCCTGGTCGAAGTTGACGTAGCCGAGCTCTTCGTGGGCGGCGGCGAGGTTGGGGTCTGTGGCGAGTGATTTTTCGAGTAAGGTGCGGCCGTTGGCGATATCGTGAGTGCCGATGTGAAAGCAAGCGAGTTCGTAGTCGGCCTCTGCGGGGGTGAGCTTGCGCTCGGCGAAGGATTTTGGATCAACGCTGTGATCGGGGGGCATGATATACGCGCGGTGAAAGGTAAGGCGACCGAACGTATCCCAAGAAGGCAGAGTCAAAGGCGTGCGGATCGCCGAATGTGTCCTGAAAGGCTTTCTGCTGGGTGGCGCCGTCCTGCAGCATCCTGAAGAACTTATTGAAAAGCTTACCGTTCTCCATGCCCGGACCGAAGATCATGTAGTGGACCATGGCCCAGGACTCCGCGTAGAAGAGCTGGACCTTTGTCGTTCGTCGTGATAGTAGGGAGAGCGAGAGTCGATGTCGAACATGGTGCTTACGGGTAAGAGGGTTTGACTGCGCAGCGCGCCAATGCGGACTGAGGGTGCGCCGACGAAGATTTGATTTTTCTGGAATCGCGTGTAGCCGTAGAACTCGGCAAGGCCCTCATCGAGCCAGATTGGCAGCCAGTGGGCGTTGGCGTGAAGCATGCTGTGGGTGTACTCGTGATAGACGACGATGTTGTTTTGATCTCCAAAGGTATCGAGCCGGATGAGGGCAAACTGTCTCTCCCAACCTTGGTAGAACACACCAGCGACATTGTTGCCGCCTTTTGATTTTGACAATGCGGGATCGATAGTGCGGTAGGTTGTCTCGTTGCGGGCAGCGACGATGGTCAGCGGAGGACCGGACTGGAAGTTGGAGTTATTGAAACGCGAGATAAAGACGTAGCGCATCTGCTCGAACTCTTCGGCGACGTTGCGCGCATCTTTGCCGGAGCCGTCGGTGATGACGCGAAAGTGCGGACTGCGTACCTCGGTCCAGGTTTGCTCTGCGAGTTAGTTTGATGGTTGAGAGAAGGATGGGCAGGAGAGAGACAAGGAGCAGGGGCCGACGTACGGGCGAGCGCATGGTAGGGATTTTCGCCTTGAGGCGTATGTGCCGTCAATACATAAATTTATGTATTCCTGGGCGACTTTTCGCTTAGTAGCCGAGTTGTTGAGCGGCGAGCGCTGTTCCTTCTATTCTTGCGCGGATTTTTTGGAAGGCGGTGTCGCGGGCGGTGGAGGTGTCGTCGGCGAAGGGGGCAAAGCCGCAGTCGTCGGTGGTGCCTAGTTGTTGTGGGGAGAGGAATTTTGCGGCTTCGAGGACGCGGTCGCGGACCTGCTCGGCGGTTTCGATGGTGGGGTTGATGGGATCGATGACGCCGATGAAGACGAGGTGATGCGGAGCGGCGAGTTTGCTGACGATTTCGAGGACGCGCTTGCGGTCGGGTTCGCTGGCCATCTGGAGGTAGAAGCGGCCGACGTTTAATTTGAAGAGGTCGGGGAGGAGGCCGGCGTAGTCGATGTCGGCGCTGTGGGTTGAGTCGTGATCGCCGCCGGGGCAGACGTGGACGCCGATCTTGCGGCGTTCGTCGGGAGTGAAGCGGTCGAGGACCTGGTTGTTGAGTGCGACGAAGTTGCGCAGGAGGTTTGCGGAGGGGTCGAGTTTGAGGGAGAGGCGGGCTTCGGTGAAGTCGATTTGAACGGTGGCTGCGCCTGCGTTGAGCGCGCCGCGGATGTCGGCTTCGGCTTCGTTGATTAAGTCTGCGAGGAAGGCTTCTCGCGAGTAGCCGGGGATCTCGGTTGCGGGATAGAGGAGACTGAGAGCGGAGGCGGAGATGACGGCCTGTTTGAGTGGGCGCTTGGTGTAGGTGCGGGCTGCTTTGAGGTAGGTGTCGGCGTGGACACCGTAGCGGAAGGGACCGGCGGAGAGGCGAGGGAGTTGGCGCTGGTGGCCGTCGGCGAAGGGGATGACGACTCCGTCGGGAGCGAGGTTTTGGAGGCCGGTGAGAGGGTAGGTCGCGAAGCTGGGCTTGGTCTGTTCGCCGTCTGTGAGGATGGGCGAGCCGGTCTGTTCGAGGCGAGTGATGGTGTCGCGAAGCGCTTCGGAGTATGCGTCGTTCAGGGTTTCGAGCGGGAGCTTGCCGGCATGGAACGATGTGATCGCCTGAAGGAGCTGGGGGGATCGGGGGATGCTGCCGATTTGTTCGGTTGGAATCGCCATGCCGGGAGTGTACCTAGGCGCGAGCTTCGGGCGCCTCCATCGAAAGGTTGAATTTGTTTGGTTTTGAGGGTTTATCGAAGGCCGGGCTACTCAGGGGATTTGCTGAATACCGGCTTATCGTCTGAGTCATGAATCCACTGACGCTCGAAGTAGGAGGCAATGCCTAAGGCAAGGATCAGGGCGGCGATGCCGAACAAGGTCAAACTTGGGACGTCGTTTGGTTCTTCGATGATTACCTTTCGCGCCATCGCGATCAGCGCGACTTCAAGGACGACGCGGAGGTGAATGGCATCTTTCCTCACGTATGCTTTCAGGGTTTCGATGAGCTCTACGCCGATGAGGACCAGGAGGAAGTAGCCAAAGATTTCCAGCAAACCCTGGACTGGAATCAGGAACCGCGGCGGCTTCATGATCTCCTGGCCGATCAAGACGCCAAGGTGAATCGTCGAAAGGACCATGACGATGACAAGCATTACGGCGAAGGCGTTACAACACAGTGATCTTCTGGACTTTGCGTCGTCATTAGCCGCTTCCACGGGTCATTGCAGTTCTCCGTTCGATTGAAGAGGCTGTTTCACTGTGCGGCGTGATTGTATTCCACGAGCATCGGCTTTGTTCGACATCGCAGATCGCATGCTCTCGACACGAGACGCGCTACGACTCGAGGTGGCGGCGGAGGTCGTCGGGGTGGTAGCAGTGGGCGAAGGCGGTTTCGCGGGAGATGCGGCCGGCACGGACTAGTTCGACGAGGGATTGTTCCATGGTGAGCATGCCGTCGGCGCGGCCGGTCTCGATGCTGGCGCGGAGTTGGTGATCGTCGCCGCGACGAATGAGGTTGCGGGTGGCTCCGTTGGCGACAAGGATTTCGACGGCTGGATAGCGGCCGGCGCCGTTGGCGGCGGGGAGGAGTTGCTGGGAGATGATGGCGAGGAGCGCGAGAGAAAGCTGCTGGCGGATCTGCGACTGGTGGCCGGAGGGGAAGGTGTCGAGGATGCGCGAGACGGTCTGGGCGGCGTCGTTGGTGTGGAGGGAGGAGAGGACGAGGTGTCCGGTTTCGGCGGCGGTGAGGGCTGCGGCCATGGTTTCGCTGTCGCGCATCTCGCCGACCATGATGACGTCGGGGTCCTGACGGAGGACGGAGCGGACGGCTTTGGCGAAGTTGGGTGTGTCGTGACCGAGTTCGATCTGTTCGACGAGTGAGCTGCGATTGGTGTGCTGGTATTCGATGGGGTCTTCGATGGTGATGATGTGGTCGTGGCGGCGGGCGTTGATGCGATCGACGAGGGCGGCGAGGGTGGAGGTTTTGCCGCTGCCGGTGGGGCCGGTGAGAAGGACGAGGCCCTGGCGGCGCTCGGTGAGCATGGCGAGGGAGGGAGGGAGATGGAGGGACTCGAGTGAGGGGACCTGCTCGGGGAGGAGACGGATGGCGGCGGCGAGGGTGCCGCGCTGGTGGTGGAAGTTGGCGCGGAAGCGTCCGATGGAGTCGCGGACGAAACAGAAGTCGAGGGATCGCTGTTCGTGGAGTTCGGTGGACTGCGCGGGGGTGAGGAGCGGGAGGAGGATGTTGCGGATGTCTTCGCTTGCGAGGGGCGTGGTGGTGTCGGGTGTGAGGGCGCCGTTGAGCCGCAGGGTGACGGGCGAGCCGGCGACGAGGATGATGTCGGAGGCGTTGCGGCGGATGGCGACGGTGAGGAGCTGGTCGAGGGATCGGCGTTCGCTGGCCTTGCCGTTGGTGACGGAGCGGTTCAGCTGGTCGACGAGCTTCGACAGTTCGCTCTCGTACTCGGGCATTGGATAATCCTACGCCGAGCGGTTCGGCGATTTTGAGGTAGTTGCTGGTGTTGGACGCGCGAAGCGGGCGGCGGGTTAGAATCGGGAGCCATGAAGAACTTCAGGCGTTTGGCGTTGTTGGTTGCGGGGGCGATGGTCGCCGGTTTGCCGAGTGTGTCGCTGCATGCGGTGACGCCGGAGGAGCAGGCGGTGCTGGCGCCGGTGAAGGCGATGTTTGACGGCATGGCGAAGCGTGATGCGGCGGCGATCAAGGAGCCGTTGCTGCCGGGCGGAACGATGGTGCTGATGCGGGATGGCAAGCCGACGCAGATGACGTTCGATGATTTTGCGGCGCGGGTGGGGCGGCCGGGGACGACGGCGATTGAGGAGCGGATTCATGATCCGCTGGTGCGGATCGATAACGATCTGGCGGTGGTGTGGGCTCCGTTTGAGTTCCTGGTGGATGGGAAGGTGGACCACTGCGGGACGGATCTGTTCAATCTCGTCCGCAAGGATGGGAAGTGGTTGATTGCGAGTGTGGCGGATACGGGGCGGAAAGATTGCGCGGTGAAGTAGCTTGCTAGGAACTGCCGGCTATGATTTTGCGGCGCGTTCGAGTTCTGCGATGTCGAGCTTCTTCATCTTCATCATTGCCTCCAGCGCCTTTGGGCTGCTTGATGAGGTCGGGCATTCGTGCGGGAACGATCTGCCAGGAGAGGCCGAACTTGTCTTTGAGCCAGCCGCATTGACTCTCGGTGCCGCCTCCGCGGTGAGCTTCGACCAGTAGTCGTCGACTTCCTGCTGGGTGTCGCAGCGTACGACGAACGAGATGGCTTCGGTGAATTGGAACATTGGGCCGCCGTTGAGTGCGATGAACTTCTGGCCGTCGAGTTCAAAGGAGATGGTGAGGACTTTGGCGGGCGGGTTGGGGTGGCCGGGATTATTGTTGACGGCCTCGATCTTGCGCGAGTTTTTGAAGACGGTGAGGTAGAAGTCGACGGCTTCCTCGGCGTTGGAGGCGAACCAGAGGAAGGGCGTGATGCGAGGGAAGCTTTCAAAAGCGCTCATGAATTCACCTCTTGTTTTGTGACGTTGTTTCGGGCTCATCCGTTGCAGGAGTTGAACGATGTCCAGCCTGTTTTGATTAAGGCTAGAATCTGTGGACGGCTGTGCCGCCTGGTGCTCGCTGTTACAGGATAAAGAATGGATTGATAAAGGAGAGATATCGATGTATGACATGGCGAATATGAAGAAGTTGAAGACGCTGGGCAAGGCAGCTCCGGCGGCGATGGAGGCTTTCACGGCGTTCGACAAGGCGGCTATGGCTGACGGTGTGGTGCCGAAGAAATATAAGGAGCTGATTGCGTTGGGAGTGGCGTTGACGACGCAATGTCCTTACTGCCTGGAGATCCATCGAGGCAATGCATTGAAGGCAGGCGCGACGCAGGAGGAGATCGCGGAGACGGCGATGGTGGCGGCTGCGCTGCGCGCGGGGGCGGCGGTGACGCATGCGACACATCTGATGACGGAGGGCGTCGAATCGCACGGGTAGGAGGCGTGGTCCCGGTTTGAACGTGGTGCAGCGCCGGGTGAGGAGTGTGATGGGGCCTGCCCGTCTGCGATGACGATGGCGGTGATGCGCGTCAGGCGCTTCGTCCAGGGCGTTTTGTCTTAATTTCGTCGTCTTTTCGTCGTTGGCTACGGCTTTGGCAGCGCTGAGAGCGTCCAACTGGCAGGAGTCCCATTTGACATCGCCAGTGAAGGACGCAGTCGTCGAAGGGAGAACACTCCGCTGGTGGCGGAGGCGGTGGGTTGTGTGGACAGGTGCGACGTTTGTGGTGTTGGCGATTGCGGCGGCGGTTGGGGTGATGTGGGGGTTGCGGCAGATGGAGCCGCTGATGAAGAAGAGGGTAGTGGAGACTCTGTCGGCGCGGTTTCATAGTCCGGTTGAGTTGGATCGTCTTTCGCTGTCGATGAGGCGGGGTGTGGTGGTGACGGGCGGGGGGTTGCGAATTTTGTATCTGGCGGGGCCGACGAAGCCGGATGTGAGGCCGAATGCGCCGCCGATGTTGACGGTGGAGAGCTTTCAAGTTCAGTACGGGGTGGAGGGAGTTGCTGCGGCCGACGACGCGGGTGCTGGCGGTGACGGTGCAGGGGTTGCAGGTGAATATTCCGCCGAAGGGGGAGCGCGGGGTGCCGCTGCGCCGGACGATCCGAAGCGGAAGGGGCAGTCGATTTTGGGGATTGCGGTGGACACGATCGAGTGCACGGACGCGAAGGTGGTGATTGAGACGAGTACGCCGGGGAAGAAGCCTCTGGAGTTCGATATCGGGAGGCTGGTGCTGAAGGATGTGGGGTTGAAGAAGCCGCTGAACTATGAGGCGGAGCTGGTGAATCCGAAGCCGGTGGGGAATGTGCATTCGACGGGGCACTTCGGGCCGTGGCAGGACGATAATCCGCGGGACACGCCGCTGGATGGGAGCTACGAGTTTACGCACGCGGATCTGTCTTCGATTCATGGGATTGAAGGGATTCTGTCTTCGACGGGTACGTTTGGCGGGACGCTAGGGGAGATCGAGGTGGATGGGGTTGCGGACGTGCCGAAGTTCCGGCTGGACGTGAGCGATCATGCGCTGCCTCTGCATACGGAGTTCAAGGCAGTGGTGGATGGGACGACGGGAGATACGCGGCTGGATGAGGTGAAGGCGCGGGTGGGGCGGTCGGATGTGACGGGGTCCGGATCGGTGACGCGGTCGGAAGGGGTGAAGGGGCACACGACTGAGCTGTCGATGGAGATGAGGCATGGGCGGCTCGAGGATATGCAGGTGCTCTCGATGAAGGGAGAGCCGACGCTGATGCGCGGAGCGCTGGCGTGGAAGGCGCATGCTTTGATTCCGCCGGGGCCGGTGAGCGTTACGAAGAAGATCGTGGTGCAGGGGACGTTTGCGGTGCACGATGCGTATTTGAATAACGAGAAGATGCAGGCACAGATGGATTCGTTGAGCATGCGGGCGAAGGGTAAGCCCAAGCAGGCGAATGCGAAGGACGCGGAGGTAGTGGGGGCGTCGGTGACAGGCAAGTATGCGATGGCGAATGCGGTGCTCGATTTAACGGATGTGAATTGCCAGGTGCCCGGTGCGGAGTTGAAGATGAGCGGGCAGATGCACCTGGTGGGGAGCACGTATGAGTTTCACGGGAAGGTGCGGACGGAGGCGACGGCGTCGCAGATGACGACAGGGTGGAAGAGTCTGCTGCTGAGCCCGTTTGACAGGCTGCTGAAGAAGAATGGCGCGGGGCTGGAGCTGCCGATTAAGGTGACGGGAACGGGATCGACGTATGATCTGCGGCTGGATTTTCCGCATGACACGCATGCTCCGGCGGGACTGACAAGTCTCCCGAAATGAGTGAGGTGCGGAAGGGGGAGCTTGATGTGGTGCTTCGGTTGGAGAGACAAGGAAGGGAGGCTCTGCTAGTGTCAGACTGGAGAGTTTTTGAGCGTCAGGTCTTTCTTTGGGATGTTTTAAGCAAGAGGCTTTAAGCGGAGTTTGATGTCGGGACAGCCACAACTTTATTCCAGCCCTGAGCCGGTAGTGGAGCAGACGCCGCCGGAGGGCAGTGAACCTTCGAAGAGGACGGCCCCGGTGTGGTTGCAACGGCTGTCTCTGTTTGTGCTGGTTCTGTTTTGTGTGTATCTGGGTGTGCTGGTGATGGTGCTGCCGTGGTGGACGCGGATATGGGACAGGAATGAGTTCATCCTGGCGCGGCCATGGCTGGCGACTGTGCTGCACAACGGTGCGGTGCGGGGGATGATCTCCGGGCTGGGGCTGCTGGACATCTGGATTGGAATCTCGGAGGCGGTGCACTATCGCGACTACCGTGGATAAGAACTTATTGGATAAACAGACGATGGCGGGGAATTTACCGGCGGGGAATTTACCGGCGGGGAATTTGCCGGATGAGTTGGAAGAGGCTCCACTGGCTTATGAGAATCCGGACTTTCTGCGCTCGCCGGATGGGCGGATGTTTCGGATCATGGCGGAGTACCAGGAGCCGATGTCGCGGTTTCGGCGGGAGCGGATTCAGGATACGGTGGTGTTCTTCGGGTCGGCGCGCTTTCGGGCGCTGGATGTAGCGAACGCGGAGTTGGAACTGCTGGCGAATACGGGTGCGGAAGAGCCGGCACCAGAGCATGAGCAGCCTGCGACGCCAGAGGATATTGCGAGTGGCGAGGCGTGCGCGCTGCAGTTGCAGCGGGCTGAGGCTGCGGTGGAGATGGCGAGGTATTACGAAGAGGCGCGCAAGCTGGCGGGGATGATGGCGACGTGGGCGCAGACGCTGCCGGGGAGGAGACACCGGTTTGTGGTGACCTCCGGGGGCGGGCCGGGGATTATGGAGGCAGCCAATCGCGGGGCGTACGAGGCGGGGGCGAAGACGATCGGGCTGAATATCCGGCTGCCGTTCGAACAGCACCCGAACCGGTATATTACGCCGGGATTGAGTTTTGATTTTCATTACTTCTTTATGCGGAAGTACTGGTTTGCTTATCTGGCGAAGGCGCTGGTGGTGTTTCCAGGCGGGTTCGGGACGCTGGATGAGATGTTCGAGCTGCTGACGCTGGCGCAGACGAAGAAGCTGGCGAAGAAGATCACGGTGGTGGTCTACGGGTCGGAGTACTGGAAGAACGTGATCAACCTGGAGTTGCTGGCGGAGAAGGGTGCGATTGCCCCGGGGGATCTGGAGCTGTTTCAGTTCGCGGATACGCCGGAGGCTGCGTTCCAGATTCTGAAGACGGGGCTGACGGAGAATCATCTGGAGTCGGCATACGAGAAAGAGCAGCAGCGGCTGGAGCATGAGCGGATTCCGGTGGAGCCGGCTCCGAGCGCGCAGGAGATGTTGGGACCGGATATTACGAAGACGCGGTAGGGGGTATGAGCGAGGCTGGCTGGCTTTCGGTGAGCGCTTTTTTCAGCTGGGAATCTGCTGTCATCGTTTAGACTCGGCGAACCCGCTGATTTGGGGATAGATGCGTCGCGCAGGATCGCGGGTAACCCAGGAGGCGTGGAGACGGTGTCGATAAGTCAACCCATCAAGATTGGGCCGCTGAAGAAGAGCGAGATTGAAGAGGCCGAGCGTATCGTTGGGGTGGCGTTTGCCAAGTTTCTGGGAATGCCCAATCCAGACGACTTTATGGGCGACCGCAGGTATATGGAGCCGCGCTGGCGCTCGACCAATGTGAAGGTGATTGCGGCGCGTGAGAACGGACGGCTGATCGGATCGAACGTTGTTACGCGTTGGGGATCGTTCGGGTTTTTCGGACCTCTCACTGTGCTGCCAGAGTATTGGGATCGTGGCGTGGCGCAGCGGCTGCTTGAATCCACCATGACGATCTTCGATGGGTGGGGTGTGCGGCATACCGGGCTGTACACGTTCTCGCATAGCGCGAAGCATGTGGGCCTGTACCAGAAGTTTGGGTACTGGCCGCGGTACCTTACCGCGGTGATGAACTTTACGCCAGATGCCAACCTGGTTGCTGAGGCTGCGCCGGTGTTGTTATCGGCTTTGAAGAAGAGCGAACGCGAAGAGGCGATTGAGGCGTGCAGAAAGCTGACGCACAGGATCGATAAGGGACTCGATCTGACGGCGGAGATTCGGGCCGTGCTGGCGCAGCGTATGGGCGACGTCGTGTTGATTTATACGCGCAGTTCTCTCGATGGCTTCGGAGTGTGCATGAATGGGATGGGATCCGAGGGTGGCGAGAAGATGTGTTACGTCAAGTTCGGCGCGGCGCGCGGCGGCGCAGGCGCAGGGGAACGGTTCGACCGATTACTGGCGGCTTGCGAGGCGTTTGCGTCGTCGCGCGGCGCGACGGTGGAGGCTGGTACAAATCTGGCACGCGAAGATGCCTACAGGCGCATGCGCTCTCGGGGATATCGGGTGAAGATGCAGGGAGTGGCTATGCAGCGTCCGCATGTTGAAGGATTCAATCGGGCCGGTGCTTATGTGATCGATGATTGGCGTTGAAGCTGCAGTGTCAGAGCCTGACGCCGTGTTCGCCGATGATGGAGAAGACGTCGAGGAGATGGGTGAGGCCGAGGAGTTCCCTTACGCGCTGGCCGATTTTCAGAAGCTGTAACTGGCAGCCTGACGCCTGGGCTGAAGTGTAGAGGGCGACGAGTGTGCCGAGACCCATGCTGTCCATAAATTGAACATCGCAGAGGTCCAGCACGATTCGTTTGGTCCCGGGGATCATGGGGCGGACTTTGGAGTAGAGGATATCGGTAAGTCCGGAGACCAGATGGCCATGGACTCGCACGATGGTCATGTTCTCTTTGACCTCAATGTCAAGGGTAAGGCGTTTGGGAGCTACTTTTTCGGGCATAAGGCTCTCTCACTTTCTCTCTCTGAAAGATGGATGTCTAAACAGGCTGCGCTTCGACGATGCTAAATGCGCCGCCCGTGGGCAAGACGCGGGTGAGGGCAAAGTGGGTGGAGTCGAACAGTTTTGTGTACTCGTCGACGGTGCGCTGCCGTGCTTCCCCGAAGTACATCAACATTGCCATGTCGACCATGCTGACGCGGGGATTTGGCTCGCAGGGTACGGTGAGCATCTCGATGACGAGGAGCCGGTCGGTTGGGCGCATCGCTTCGCGGCAGCGCTGGAGGATGGCGCGGCAGTCGGCATCGGGCCAGTCGTGGAGAACCTGGCAGAGTGCCCAGACCTCGCCAACGGCAGAAATCGGGTCAAAGAAGCTTCCGGCTACGAGTTCGCAGCGATCGCGGACACCGCGTTCGGACAGTATGCGATCCGCGTCCGGGAGTACTTCGGGCTGCTCGATCAGCACGCCGCGTAAGGCTTGCTGCTTTTCGAGGGCTGCCGCGAGGAGTGAGCCGATACCGCCGCCGACGTCTACCAGTGTGTTGACGCCTGCCCAGTCATAGGCTTCGGCGATCTGCCGGTGCTCGTCTCCGCGCATTTCGGCGAGCGCCCTATTGAATGTTTCACCCTCTTCCGGATGTTGCCGGGCGTGTTCCCAAAACGATTCGGCGAAGACATGGGTGGTCGCCGGCTCGCCCGTGACGATGCTGTGACCGAGGGCTGCGGCAGATTTCACGAAGTGGGCGGAACTGTAGTGGAGCGCCACATTGCGAAGGCCGCCCGCGCGATTGCGGAAGAGATCGGATACGGGGCTGTTGGCGAATACCCCAGGCGAGACTTCCTGGAACGTTCCGAATGAAGCAAGCGCTCGCAGCGCGCGGGTAAGAGAAAGTGGATGCATGTCGACGAGTTGAGCGAGATCGGATGCGGAAAGCGGACCCTTGTCTAGATGGTCGGGCACGCCACGGCGAACGAGGACTCCGACGATAGGATTGAAATACATGTGACTCATCAGGGACATAGCGGCATTGAAGCTGGAAAACGAAGAGGGTGCAGCCATTTATCAATCGCCTTTCGGGGGAGACAGCGATACTACCATCTGTCAGCTGGGCTGCCGCGGATGCCGGACCAACATAGGGAGGCTTTTGTTTCGTTGCGCGGGCTTGATCCGGGATTTGATTTGGGGCTTGATTTGGGCAATACCACTTCCGGGGAACCATTGCAGTAACTGAAGTTACGGATTTTGAAGCCACATTATTGGTGCAGTCACACTCTAGTCATGAAGGGACGGGGGATACTGGACCCGGTAACAGCCTGTAAGGGGGTAGCCGATGAGCCAGTCGAGCATCTCGTACCTGTGGCGCGAACCGGAGGCGGCGAAGGGCTTTACGACGGGCGTGTCGTTGCATAGCCATACCAACCAATCGAAAGAGACGCTGGACTTTATCTCGGAGCTTTCGAAGGATTGGAGCGTGCTGCAACCGGTGGTGCGGTGGGCGGAGCGGCGGTGCCGGCGGCTGACGGGGATCAATCCGGACTACGCGCGGAGCTATTGGACCCCGCCGCTGACTCCAAGCCTCGCATTCGACCTGGAGCGGCGGCAGATTGAAGAGAAGCTGCAGATCACGGGGCTGGTTTCGCTGACCGACCATGACGATATCAATGCGCCGATGCTGCTGCGGACGGTGGCGGCGTCGCGGCATATTCCGGTGTCGGTGGAGTGGACGGTGCCGTTTGGGGCGACGGCGTTTCATCTGGGGATTCATAATCTGCCCAGCGCGAAGGGTGTGGAGTGGATGAAGCGCATGGCGGAGTTTACGGCGATGCCGATGGAGACACGTCCGCCGAAGTTGCTGACGGAGATGCTGGCGGAGCTGGATGAGCATGCCGGGAGTGCTGATCGTCTTCAACCATCCGCTGTGGGACCTATACCGGGTGGGCAGGGACAAGCATGATGTGCTGGTGAATGAGTTTCTGGCGGTGAATGGGCAGTTTGTGCATGCGCTGGAGCTGAACGGGTTGCGGGACTGGAAGGAAAACCGCGAAACGGCGACGCTGGCAGGGAAGTGGAATCAACTGGTGATCAGCGGCGGCGACCGGCATGGGTTGGAGCCGAATGCGAATGTGAACCTGACGCGGGCGGGGAGCTTTACCGAGTTTGTGCATGAGGTGAGGCGCGAGCGGGAGAGCCATGTGCTGTTCATGCCGCAGTATGCGGAGCCGTGGAAGCACAGGATTCTGCAGTCGACGCTGGCGGCGATTCGGAACTATCCGGATTTTCCTGAGGGGTCGCGGCTGTGGGATGAACGGGTGTATCACCCGGACGCCGAGGGTGCGATCCAACCGCTGACGCGGCTGTGGCGGTCGGGCAGGGCTCCGGGGATTTGTCAGGCAACGCTGGCGGTGGTTCGGATTATGGGGGCGGGGCCTGTGTCCAGTGGGTTACGCATGGCGTGGAACGACAGGGTTGAGATGAGGGCGACGCTTGGGCAGCTTTAGGGTGGCGATTGTCGGCTGTCTGTTCCCAGCTGTTGAATTTTTGTTGGAGTCTGAACGCGGGGTAGTCTAGAGCGATGCGTGTGCCGCGTGTTGCCTACTTTCCGGATTCGTTCCATGAAGTGAATGGCGTCGCGCATACGAGCCGGAATTTTGTCGCGTATGCGCAGCGGCATGGCTTGCCGTTTCTGTGTGTGCGAGCGGGCAGGCGGGAGATCTCATTCGAACAGGTGGGGGAGCTGCGGACGCTCGAACTGGAGCGGAGCAGGGGTTCGGTGCGGATGGAGAAGGACCTGGATTTCGATACGCTCTTCTGGCGGCATGGGGAGGCGATACGGCGGGAGCTGGATAGGTTTCGGCCGGATGTGATCCACATTACGGGGCCGAGCGAACTGGGGATGTTCGGGGCGTACTTTGCGTGGGAGATGGGGGCGCCGCTGGCGGCTTCGTGGCACACGAATCTGCATGAGTATGCGGCGCGGAGGATGGGGTGGTTGACGGGAAGGATGTCTGAGAGCGGCGGGGCGGCGGTTGAGGGCGGCGTGGAGACCGGGGGGCTGTGGGTTGCGTCGCAGTTTTATAAGCTGGCGAAGGTTTTGTTTGCGCCGAACGATGAGCTTTGCCGCATGCTGGAGAGGACGACGGGAAGACCGTGTTTTTTGATGCAGCGGGGGGTGGATACGGAGTGGTTTTCGCCGGCGCATCGAACGCGGGGGGCAAGCGACAGGACTGTGGTGCTGGGGTATGTGGGGCGGCTTTCGGTGGAGAAGAATGTGGCGCTGCTGGCGCGGGTGGAGCGGGAACTGGCGGCGATGGGGGTGGGTAGGGTGCGGTTCTTGATTGTGGGGCATGGGAGTGAGGAGGCTTCGCTGCGCAGAGATTTGGCGGAGGCGGAGTTTGCCGGAGTGCTGCGGGGCGCGGCGTTGGCGGAAGCTTACGCGAATATGGACTTGCTGGTGTTTCCCTCGCATACGGATACGTTTGGGAATGTCGTGCTGGAGGCGCTGGCGAGTGGAGTGCCTGCGGTGGTGACGACGGACGGCGGGCCAAAGTTTATTGTGCGGGATGGGGAGACGGGATTTGTAACTGACGATGATCACTTTGCAGAGTCGGTTGCGGAACTGGTGGGGAATCGGGCGCGGTTGGAGGGGATGCGGGTGAAGGCACGGGAGTACGCGTTGGGTTGGAGCTGGGATGCGGTGTTTGACCGGGTGTATGCGGGGTATGAGACGGCGTTGAGCCAGGTGGAGATTACCTCGGTCGAGGGTGGTGGGTCGATTTGAGAATGAGGCTGTCCATCTTTGGACGGTGGGATCCGATAATGGACAATCTTACGGCTGAAGGCGGCCCCGCATGGCGCTAACTTATTGAAACGGTGAGTAGTTCCACTGATAATCTCTGGCAGGGGAATTGCTTCGCTGGTTCGTAAGCCTATTAGCGTTAACCTCTGGGTGAGGAGTTTTTATGACGTCTCTCTACCGGGATTTGAAGATTGCCGCTCGGCATCTGTTGAAGTCTCCAGGATTTGCGATCACGGCCGTGTTGACGCTGGCAGTCGGGATTGGCGCCACGACGGCAATCTTTTCGATTGTGGAGGGCGTGCTTCTGAGGCCGCTGCCATTTCCTGAGCCGGATCGACTGATGGTGTTGTCGGATGTGCTGCAGGGGGTGAATGTCGGCGGCAACGGGGAGGATGGCGTAACGGTTCCGGACATCCGGAACTACATGCGCGACACCCACAGCTTCAGTAGCCTGGGCGGCTATCAGGGGACGGGTCTCGAACTCTCGGGTGTGGGCGATCCGGCTACGGTGAATGCAACTCGTATGAGCGGCGGAGTCTTGCCGGCGCTTGGAGTCCAGCCGATGCTGGGCCGCGTCTTCACGCAGCAGGAGGACGACAAGCATCAGCAGGTGGCGGTGCTGAGTTACTCGACGTGGCAGAGTCGCTTTCAGGGCGACAAAAACATCCTCGGCAAGAAGATCCTTCTTGATCGCAAGCCGTATGAGGTGATCGGAGTGATGCCGCGCAGCTTTGAGTTCCCGCTGCAGCCCGGCCATCTGAACCGGACCGAACTGTGGGTGCCGATGAGCTTTACTGCAGGCGAGCTGGCGCCGGCGAGCGCAGCCAACTGGAGCTACAACATGGTTGGGCGGCTGAAGCCGGGTGTTACTGCAGCGCAGGCGGTCAACGATGCGGGACAGGTGGCCAAGGAGACGGTACGTAACTTTCCACCGTTCCTGGCGGGGTTCACGATGCATCCGGTGGTGCGTCCATTGCATGAAGAGACGATTGAAGCTGCGCGTCCGTTGATTCGAACGTTGTTTCTTGCCGTGGCTGTGGTGTTGTTGATCGCGTGCGCGAATCTCGCGGGGCTTCTGCTGGTTCGTGCGATCCGGAACCGGCGCGAGATCGCGGTTCGGCTTGCGCTTGGTGCGAGCACTTCGGTGCTGCTGCGGCAAACGTTGCTGGAGAGCGTGGTGCTGAGCGTTGCGGGTGGCGTGGTGGGACTTGTCTTCGCGGCGGTGGCGTTGCGCGTCGGAGTCGGGATGCTGCCGGAGACGCTTCCTCGCATCAGCGAGATCGGATTGGATTGGCGCGTGGTCGCGTTCGCTCTGTGTGTGGCGTTGCTGACCGGAATTATCTGCGGACTGGCTCCAGCGTTTGCAGCGATTCGCACGAATGTGAACGACACGCTGAAGGAAGGTGGGCGTACGGGCACTGTGGGCGGAGGCCATGCGAGGCTGCGGTCTGCCCTGGTGATTGCGGAGATTGCGGTTGCGTTGGTCCTGCTGGCGGCTTCGGGTCTGTTGTTGCGCAGCTTTGAGAAGATGCGCGAGGTGGATCTGGGCTATCGGCCTGATCATACGCTGGCGGCGACTTACAATCTGCCGCGAAACCGCTATTCGACGCAGGCTCAGGTGGATGAGTTCAACCATGAGCTGGAGCGACGTGTGGAGCAGTTGCCGGGGGTGAAGAGGGTAGGGATAACTTCGTTTCTGCCGGCCGCTGGGAATAATACGAACAGCGTGTTCGTGGCGGAGGGCGCTGTTGCGCCGAAGGATGGAGGGATGAATCTTGCAACTGCGATTCAGGTAGAAGGCGACTACTTCAGCGCGATGGGAATTCCTTTGCTCCACGGACGATACTTTACCCGGGACGATAAGGCGGGATCGGAACTGGTGGTGATCGTGAACAAGAAGCTGGCGGAGCAGTCGTGGCCGGGACAAGATCCGCTTGGCAAGCGGCTGCGGTTGGGTACGCAGTCGATGCAGACGCCGTGGGCGACTGTGGTGGGTGAGGTGGCCGATGTGACGGAGAACTCTCCCGACGCGGCAGGGAAGCAGCAATATTACTCAACAATCGACCAATCCGAGGCGATGGCTGGTTCGCTGGCGTCACCAACGGATTTGAACGGCAACGGTGGATTTATCGCGGTGCGCACGGCGATGCCGCCGGAGCAGATGGAGAATGTGCTGCGTGCGACGGTGCGGTCGATCGATACGCAGTTGCCGTTGAGCCAGGTGCAGACAATGGAGCATGCGATCTCAGAGAGCGAGGCGCCGCGACGGTTCAATACGGCGCTGATCTCGTCGTTCGCTGCGATAGCGGTGTTGCTCGCGGTGCTGGGGATTTATAGCGTGATCGCGTTCTCAGTTGCGCTGCGGGTGCAGGAGATGGCGATTCGCATGGCTCTGGGTTCGCAACGGGCTGGGATTGTGCGGCTGGTTGTGATGTCGGGAGCGAAGCTTGCGATTGCGGGATGTGCGATTGGGTTGGTGGGAGCGTGGGCTGCATCGCATCTGCTGCAGTCATTCTTGTTTGGAGTGCATGCGCTCGATCCGCTGGTGTTGACGGTGGCGGCGATCGTGCTGCTGGCGCTGACGCTGGTTGCTTCGCTGGTGCCGGCGCGGCGCGCAGCTTCGGTTGAACTGACGCAGGCTCTGCGGACGGAGTGATGCGGGGTTAGAAGCGCAGTGCGCCGATGTAGGCCGTGTAGGGTGGGAGCGTCATGGACTCCAGGTGCATGGTGCCCATGCCGTTGTCGGTGCGGAGTACAGTGCGGAGGAAGCTGCCGCGCAGGTGGAGCTTCATGGTGTCGGTTTTGATGGAGAGCTGCGCGGGCTTGTCGGACAGATTGCAGAGGATGACGAGGATGGGTGAGGTGGGGGAGACGTTCTTCGGCTTGCGGATCATGATGAGAACGTTCTGATCGTCGCGGTTGATGGTTAGGTACTCGCCGGAGTTGATGGTGGCGTTGCTGTGATGAAGCTCGATGAGCTTGCGGTACCAGTTGAGGAGAGAGTTGGGGTCGGCGTCTTCTAAGGCTGCATTGGGGGCTGCGTTGGGTGTGGTGGTGTCTGGTGGGGGCGCGGGTTTGCCTTTGGGTGGTGCGGGTGGCGCGTCCCAGCTGATGATCGGGTCTGGTGGAGTGCTTGAGGGCTTGGCTTCCGATGGTTGCGGTGCGGAGACGCCTAGCTCCTGGCCGTAGTAGAGGAGTGGTTGGGCGCGGGTAACGAAGAGGATGGTGGCGAGGAGTTTGGCGATGGCGAGGTCGTGCTGGCCGTCGGCGTAGCGGCTCATGCTTCGCTTGAAGCCGGGGCCGTCGCTGGCCAGGAGCGGGAGGTTGTGGCCGGCCTGCGCGATGCTCTCGGTGGACTCGACTGCGGTGCGAACGGCGGCAGGGTTGAGCGGAGTGACGGCACCGAGGCTGGCGTCGAGGAGAAGTTGAGTGGGCGGGAGGTCGGATGCTTTGTTGTTGTGTTGTTGCGGGTCGACGTCGCCGATCAGGATTCGCTGGCCCATGTAGGTGTTGGTGGCTTTGCGAAGTTCGGCGGCCTGAGCGTGAGCCTCGGGGGTGGATGCCGGCGACGTGGAATCCGGCGATGCCGCGGTTGAGCCAGAAGCGCGCCACGTTGGGGAGATCGGCGGAGGGGATGTTGGGATCGAGGTCGAGCATGACGCGGATGTTGTGGCGGCTGGACTCGTGGATGAGGTCGTCGAGATCGTCGAGGGTGCCGTAGACGGGGTCGATGGATTGAGCGTGGGCGGCGTCGGGTTGGATGGTGGTGAGGAGGATGACGTCGGCGCCGAGAGACTGGATGTATTCGAGGCGCTGGGCGATGGCATGGAGGCCACTGCCGCCGGTCGGATTGAAGTTGAGTGGATTTACTTCGTAGACGATGGCGTACTTCCACCAGACATCAGTGTTGATGCCGTTGCCGACCCAGCCGGGGCGAGCGAGGGTTTGGGCGGGGATGCTTGGAGTGAGCATGCAGGCGCAGGCCAGGGAGAGGGTGAGGAGTCGGCGGGGGGTCGGCATGGTCATCGAGCTGGTTAAGGAGATGCTACGCGAGTTTGTTGGACGAGCGGGATTGATGTTTTGTGCGCGGCGACGAGTGACTCGGCGATTTCGCACCAATTGAGAAGTGGCGACGCGTCTGGCCGCATCCAGTTTGAATCCGCTAGGTATGTCCGAGGTCGCGGAGGGAAGGAACGCCTCTACGGTCTTCAGGAACGCCGCGAAAACGTTCGCGGCTCGCCGATTGGCTTCATCTTTAATTCGAGCAGGGGTGCGTTGATCTGGTTCAGGAAGCATACTTCGAGGGCACCCACCGATCGTTCTGAAGATTTCCGGCGCGTCATGAGTATTTGTGTTAGTGTTGCTCCCCTCAGTGTCATGGGCCCTGTGAGGTGCGCAAATGGCGAGTACACCGCCTTGGGCCCTGCATGTCGGCGCTCCAAATTGTTTCAATCGACCGACCGCTATTGGCATGGCGACCACAGTGACTGCCGACGACACCTCCGTGACCTTCACGGCCCCTGATGGACAGTTATCACTCACCGACAAATCTACCAACGCCACCTTTCACCGGGACAGACAGCATCGACGGCGGATGTGCCGACGACGAGCGGGGGAACTGTCACTTTCAACACGCCCTGCGGTCCGGCCCAATCGTTTCCGCACTGAAGAAATGCCGGTCACACTGACCGAACGCAATGAGAATAGGGAGGAAGCACAATGAAGAGCATGAATGGCAGCGCAAGGAAGAGGACTTTTGGCGTATGCATGTTGATGGCGACTCTACTGTTTGGGCAGGCGGTCGCAAAGGCCGATGCGGTTCTGGACTGGAACTTGATTGCGGTAAACACAGCCATCGCGAATGGTGCGAACCCGTTCGCCCAGGCCCGATACGCAGCGATTGTCCAACTCGCTGTCTTTGAAGCGGTCAACGCCATCACCGGGGACTACCGGCCATATCTTGGGAGCATCGTCGCGCCCCATGGCGCCTCAGCCGACGCAGCGGCCATCGAGGCTGCCTATCGGGTGCTCAGTACTTATTTCCCGGCCAGCGCGTCCACCCTTGGCACCGCTCGCGCGAACTCGCTGGCTTTGATACCGGACGGTCAAGCCAAGAGTGACGGCTTAGCGACGGGCGACGCCGCAGCTTATGCCATGATCGCTCTTCGTGCCAACGACGGTTCGTCGCCCGCGCAATTCAAGATACCCGGGCCGGCCGTTCCTGGCGATTATCAGGCTACGCCGAGTTGTCCAATCGTGAATGGAATCGCGGTCGGGACCTTGTTTCAATGGCAAAACATGACCCCGTTCGGTATCCGGAGTGTCAATGAGTTTCTGCTCGATCCACCGCCAGCGCTTGACAGCTACCAATACGCCAGAGCGTACAACGAGGTGAAGGTGGTAGGGAGCGCCAGCGCCAACAGCACAGAGCGGCCACCAGATCGGGCTAATGTCGTGCTCTTCTACGCGGGATCCTCGCCAACCTTCATATTCAATCTGGCCGCAAGGCAGATCGTCGCGCAAGAAGGGTGGCATTCGCTGTCCGAGAACGCACGGGCTTTTGCCCTGATCAACATGGCGATCAACGACGCCGCGATCGCGTCGTTCTTCAACAAGTACCACTACAACTTCTGGCGTCCCGAAACCGCGATCCATGCAGGTGGCACGGACGGCAACCGGGAAACCGACCCTGATCCGAACTGGGTCCCATTCATCCCGGCCCCGTGTTTCCCGGGCTATCCCTCAAACCACGGCACCTTATCCAATTCGGGAGCTGAGGTCTCGAGACGTCTTTACGGCGAAGCTGGACATGCGATCACGTTGTCAAACCCCGCAGTACCCAACATCGTGTTGCACTACGGATCATTCAGGCAGATTACCGACGACGTCTCTGACGCTCGCGTTTACGGCGGGATACATTTTCGAACCGACCAGGACGCAGGAGCTCGCCTGGGCCGGGCTATCGGCAGCGCAATCTACAAGAACAATTTGCGTGCCAAGCACGGCAATGACTGGGATGATGACTGAATAGTCAGGTCGAGAACGACTCGTTGTGCGTGCCTGTCGGTCCGGTGATTGTGCGGTCAAGTTTTGCCCGAGGCGAGACCGCACAAGTCCCTCCAGAATTTGTGTGCCGTCCCGACCCTGGATGACGCATCCGAATAAATAACAGAATGCGGTTGAGCCTCGATCAACGGCCCTGGCAAGGCCAAGCTTCCAGTCATTCCTTGCGAGGTCGGGCCGTCTAGTCGACTACTCAGAAGCACCCGCTAAACGACGCCCCTAGTTTGGCTAGGTAAATCCCTCAAGACGGTCTTTTCGGAAACTAGCCCCCTAGCGGGCTTCGTGTGAGCTTGTGCTGGATTGGGTTAGGTTCTATGGTCAAAGGAAAAGGGAGATTTGCATGAGAGGTTTTGCCGCTGTGTTGATGGGGGCTGTGCTGTGCGTGGCGCAGCCGGTGATTGCTCAGATGGGTGCGCCGGATGCGAAGCCGGAGCCGGGGATGCCGGGAGTGGCGGGTCCGCTGGCGGCGAAGTACAAGGCGGATGCGGACAGGATCCTGCAGGCGGCGCAGACGGATGAGGATGGCTATGCGGAGTTGACGTATCTGTGCGACCACGTGGGCAAGCGGCTGAGTGGAACGCCGCAGTTGAACACCGCGATTGCGTGGGGCGCGGAGTTGATGCGCAAGGCGGGGTTGCAGAATGTGACGGTGCAGCCGGTGATGGTGCCGCGATGGGTGCGGGGGAGCGAGTCGGCCGCGATGATGTACAAGGGGGAGGCTGGGCCGATCACGAGGCCGCTGCACATGCTGGGGCTGGGGATGAGCGTGGGGACGCCTGCCGGGGGGATTACGGCGCCGGTAGTGTTTCGTGCCGAGCTTTCAGGCGCTGGATGCGATGACAGAGGAGCAGGTGAAGGGAAAGATTGTGGTGTACAACCCGGGCTGGCACGGCTATGGCGTGAATACGCAGTACAGGACTTATGGCGCGTCGCGGGCTGCGGCGAAGGGCGCGGTGGCGATGCTGGTACGGTCGGCGACCGGGCTGGCGATGCAGATTCCGCATACCGGGACGCTGGTGTATGACGCGAAGCAGCCGAAGATTCCGGCTGCGGCGGTGAGCGTGGAAGATGCGCTGATGATCGAGCGGCTGGCGAAGGAGGGGCCGGTGACGGTGCACCTGCAGATGGACGCTCATATGGAGGCAGACGTCGAGGCCGGTAATGTGATGGGCGAGATTGTGGGGAGTGAACATCCGGAGCAGGTGGTGTCGATTGGCGGGCATATCGACTCGTGGGATGTGGGGCAAGGTGCGCAGGATGATGGGTCGGGGATTATGGGGGCGTATGAGGCGGTTTCGCTGATCCATAAGCTGGGACTGAAGCCCAAGCGGACGATCCGGCTGGTGTTCTGGGTGAATGAAGAGAATGGCGGCGCGGGGGGGCGGGCTTATCGGAAGATGATTGGGGCGAAGATCGGGGAGCAGGTGGCGGCGATTGAGATGGATGGGGGCGCGGAGAAGCCGTTGGGCATGGGATATGGGAACTTCGGTGGGCCGCGGAGGCCGCCGACTCCGGGAGGCACTGCGAGTCCGGCTGCGGCTGCGCGCGGTCAGGTGGATATGAATACGTTGCCGGCGGAAGTGAAGCAGTCGTACGCCGTGATGCAGGATATTGTTTCGCTGCTGGGGTCGATTGGGGCGGATTCGGTTTCGATGGGCGGCGGCGGGTCGGATATTGAGGCGCTGGTGGCTGATGGTGTTCCGTCGCTGAGTCCGCGGACGACGGAGGCGCACTACTTCGACTGGCACCATACGGAGGCGGATACGCTGGATAAGGTGGATCCGGTGGAGTTCCGGAAGAATGCGGCGATGTTGTCGGTGGTGACTTATGTGCTGGCGGATATGGATGGGCGGTTGGCGGGGAAGAAGTCGGCTCCCGCGGAGTAAGGATGTAAAGAGCTAAATCGGCGGGCTTACTGCGCTGATAACGAGTGCGAGAACAAAGCAACTACAGGTCCTTCGACTGCGGCGCTCGCAAGGTGCGCGAGCGCCTTCGCTCAGGATGACAATATTTTTGTTGGTTCAAAAATTGTCATTTGATGCAAAGATTTCTGATTGAATTCAGAAGACGCTAGTCGATGTCGAAGCTGACGCCCTGGGCGAGGGGCAGGTCGGTGCCGTAGTTGATGGTGTTGGAGGCGCGGCGCATGTATTGCTTCCAGGCGTCGGAGCCGGATTCGCGGCCGCCGCCGGTTTCTTTTTCGCCGCCGAAGGCTCCGCCGATCTCTGCGCCGGAGGTGCCGATGTTCACGTTGGCGATGCCGCAGTCGGAGCCGACGGCGGAGAGGAAGAGTTCGGCTTCGCGAAGATTCATGGTGAAGATGGAAGAGGAGAGGCCCTGGGGGACGTCGTTGTGGAGGCGGAGGGCGTCGCAGAGCTCGGTGTACTTGAGGACGTAGAGGATGGGGGCGAAGGTCTCGCGCTTGACGACGTCTGCCTGGGTGGGGATTTCGACTAAGGCGGGGCGGACGTAGAAGGACTCGGGGTCGCCGATTGCGACGCGATGGCCGCCGGTGATGGTTGCGCCTGAGGTGCGGGCTTCTTCGAGGGCCTTTTGCATCGAGGCGTAGGAGCGCTCGTCGATGAGGGGGCCGACGAGGGTGTTGGGTTCGCGCGGGTCGCCGATGTTGACGGAGGCGTAGACCTTTTTGAGTTGGGGAATGAACTGGTCGTAGATGCTGTCGTGGACGATGAGGCGGCGGAGGGTGGTGCAGCGCTGGCCGGCGGTTCCCATGGCGGCGAAGGCGACGGCGCGGAGGGTGAGGTCGAGGTCGGCGGTGGGGGCGACGATGGCGGCGTTGTTGCCGCCTAGCTCGAGGATGGCTTTGGCGAAGCGGGCTGCGAGTTTGGGGGCAACGGCGCGGCCCATCGCGGTGCTTCCTGTGGCGGAGACGAGAGGGATGAGGGGCGAGTCGACGAGTTGCTGGCCGACGGTTGCGTCGCCGATGAGGAGGGTGGCGAGGCCTTCGGGGATTTTGGCCCCTGTTGCCTCGAACTTTTTGGCTGCTCTTTCGAAGACAGCTTGTGTGGCGAGAGCGGTGAGGGGAGTTTTTTCGGAGGGCTTCCAGACGACGGCGTCGCCGCAGACGAGGGCGAGGGCGGCGTTCCAGCTCCAGACGGCGACGGGGAAGTTGAAGGCGGAGATGATGCCGACGACGCCGAGGGGGTGCCAGGTCTCCATCATGCGGTGTTTGGAGCGCTCGGAGGGGACGGTGAGGCCGGCGAGCTGGCGGGAGAGTCCGGCGGCGAAGGTGCAGATGTCGATCATCTCCTGGACTTCGCCGTGGCCTTCGGAGAGGAGCTTGCCGGTTTCGATGGTGACAAGGCGGCCGAGGGGGTCGATGTTGGCGCGGAGTTCTTCGCCGAGGAGGCGGACGAGTTCGCCGCGCTTGGGGGCGGGGACGGTGCGCCACTCGAGGAAGGCGATGTGGGCCTGGGCGATGGCTTTGCGGGCGGCTTCCGGGGTGATGGTGGGGACGTGGGCGATGACTTCGCCGGTGATGGGAGTGCGGACGGTGAGGTCGCCGTTTGTGAGGGCGGGGACGCCGAGTTCGGCGAGTAGAGTCTGGACTTGTTGTTGAATGGTCATGATGGCTCATGGTTAGCGTAGAGGTTGCGGGGGATGGGTGGCAAATGATTGCAGAATTTTCAGGGTTCTGGAAACGCGCTTCTCGTCAGTTGGAGATTGTGACGATAAGAGGACTTGTCAGTACTATTAGCAACGAGGTGATCGCTTGTTTGTCCGTTTCATGCGTGTGGTTGCTGCCTTGCTCGGCGGATTTCTCTGCGCTGGTGAAAGTGCACTGAAGGCGCAGCAGATCGTGACTCCTGCGTCAGACGCTACAGCACAGGTCAGTCTTACCGACATGGTACGTAGGTTTCCCGAGTACGCCGAGGCCCACGATCCTCTGCCGTACCTGGGAGCCTTGGAAAACGCGACGATTGCGGAACGCGACGCTGCGTTGCCGGCCTTGATGCAGTGGTGCGAGGACAAACGTTCTGTTGTCCGGAGTCATGCACTTTTCACACTCTGGTTCCTTTATATGCCCAGTGAAAAGCGACCGGAACCTCCTTTCAGCAACTCTCTTCCGATCAAGTACATCGCGGCAGTGGCGGCGCACCTGCTGGATCCGGACCGAGGCGTGCGCCCGGTTACTTCGCTAGCGCTGCGATCGACGGAATATAGTGGCATCGGCCTCGATGACCTGGTTAGGCTGGTCGTGCCGATGTTGCGCGAGCCTGACGTCGTCATCGAATATCCGGACCCGGGATTTGCCGAAGCCGAAAAACAGATGCTCGCAGGCATGACACCCCAGCAACAGGCCGAGTTCAAAGCGATGCCTCGTAAGCCTATGATGATGCCCGCAGTCGGCCAGCTGCTCCTCGATATCCTCGCCACGCCCAGACGACAGCCTTCAGACGCGGTTGATGACGCGATGATTGCCTTCCTGGATCGCGATGACATGACACAATCGACATTGCAGGAGTGCCTGCACGTTTTAGCACTGAGTCGTGCGAGTGAACGCGTAAACGACGAGGCGTTGCGACGGGTCTTTGAGCGGAAGGCCATGACCATCTTCCTTCTGCAGTTTGTAGAGAACTTAAGACTGACTCCCGCGCAGCTGGATGTCGAAAAGACTCGTCTCGTTGCACTGTCGAACGACGAGTCGGCGCATCCGGCGCTGAGACGATCCGCAAGGGATGTAGCTGTCTGCTGGAATGGAAATCGCACGAAGCCATGCAAGCCGAGCGACGAGGACCTAAGCCAGCAACTTGACACGAAATGACGTGGATCTGCGCAATTGCTAGCGGAATAGGCTTCTTTTGTGCCCGGATTGCCGGGCTTATGGCTGGACCGTATAAGCGAGGAGTTCGGCAAGATGCATGGGACGGGCGTTGGTGTTCTGGGTGATTTGTTCGCAGCAGCTGAAGCCGTCGCTGACGATGATGGATTTGGGGTTGTTGCGGACGGCGGGGAGGAGGACGCGCTCGCCTAATTTTTGCGAGAGGTCGTATTTTTCTTTTTCGAAGCCGAAGGGGCCGGCCATGCCGCAGCAGCCGGAGTCGAGGAGTTCGACGTTTGCTCCGGTGAGGCGGAGGAGGGCGATCTCATCGTGCATGCCCATGGTGGCGCGGTGATGGCAGTGGCCGTGGACGATGATCTTTTCGTCGAGTTGCGGCGGTTGATAAGTGGGCGCGTATTTGACGAGGAATTCGCTGAGGAGGAAGGTCTGGTCGCGGAGCTTTGCGGCGCGGGGGTCGTGGGGCAGGAGGTTGGTGAGTTCGTCGCGGAAGACGGAGGCGCAACTGGGTTCGAGGACGACGATGGGTGTTCCTGCGACGAGCTGCGGGGTGAGGGCGTTGAGGGTTTTGAGGAGGTAGTCTTTTGCGGTGTCGAGCATGCCGAAGTCGTAGAGGGGGCGGCCGCAGCAGAGGTGTTGCGTGGGTAGGGTGACGCGGAAGCCGGCGGTGGTGAGGACTTTATGGGCGGCGCGAAGAGTTGGTGGGTGGAAGTAGTTGTTGAAAGTGTCGGCCCAGAGGAAGACGACGGGGGCGGTCGGTGGGGAGAGCAGGGCGGCGGTCGCGGCGGCGGCGTGGGTCGCTGGCGAGGCGGCGGTCGGGAGTGAAGGGTTTGGCGAAGCGCGGGAGGTCGCGCTGCGGGTGGATGTGGAGGATTTTTTTGATGAGCGAGCGGATGAGGGGGGTGCTGTTGAGGGTGTTGACGAGATGCGGGCGCGAAGGAGGCGAGGTGGGCGAAGCGGTCGATGCGCGCGAAGGCGTAGTGAGAGAGTGGGCGGGAGTCGCCTTCGTAGAAGTGTGAGAGGAATTCGGCCTTGTAGGTGGCCATGTCGACGGAGACGGGACACTCGGACTTGCAGGCTTTGCAGGAGAGGCAGAGGTCGAGGGACTCTTTGACCTGTTCGTTCTTCCATTGGTCGGGGAGGACTTCGCCCTGCATGAGCTCCCATAGGAGATGGGCGCGGCCGCGGGTGGAGTGGAGCTCTTCGCCGGTGGCCATGAAGCTGGGGCACATGGTTCCGGCGTCGGTTTTGCGGCAGGCTCCGACGCCTACGCAGCGCAGGGTTGCGGAGGCGAGGGAGCCGTTGTCTTCGGCGTAGGCGAAGTGAGTCTTTGGTTGCCAGGGGCGGTAGTCGGCGCCGAGGCGAAGGTCTTCGTGCGGCTGATGCGCGTCGATGAGCTTGCCGGGGTTCATGCGATTGGTGGGATCGAAGATGTGCTTGAAGGTGCGGAAGGCTTGCATCAAGTCTTCGCCGAACATCTTTGGGAGGAGAGCGCCGCGAGCCTGGCCGTCGCCGTGTTCGCCGGAGAGCGAGCCGCCGTGGGCGAGGGCGATGTCGGCGGCGCGGTCGATGAACTGACGGAATTTGAGGATGCCGGCGGGGGTTTCGAGGTCGAAGTTGAGGCGCATGTGAACGCAGCCCTGGCCGAAGTGGCCGTACATGGCGCTGGAGTAGTTGAACTCCTGCATGAGGGCGTAGATGGCGCGGAGGTAGGAGCCGAGTTGGAGGGGATCGACGGCGGCGTCCTCCCAGCCTTCCCAACCGGTGCCGACGCCGGGGATGAAGGCGGTGGCGCCGAGGCCGGATTCGCGGATGTGCCAGACGCGTTTGGCTTCGTCAGAGGTGTAGATGCGGGAGGTGGGTTGCGCGGGAAGGGACTTCATTGAGGCAACGAAGGCGCGGGCTTTGGCGTTGGCGTCGGACTGGGTGCCGGCGCCGAACTCGACGATGAGGAAGCCGTCGCCGGGTGGGAGGAGCTTGAGGTCCTCGACGGATTTTTGTTTGCGGCGGAGCGCGTCGAGGAGGTAGCCGTCGACGCCTTCGAGGCCGATGGGTTTGTGTTCGAGGATTTGGGGGACGTGGTCAGCGGCGAGGAAGATGTCGGGGAAGCCGACGCCGACGAGAGTGCGGCAGGGAGGGGATTCGACGAGTTGGAGAGTGGCGCCGAGGATGACGGCGCAGGTGCCTTCGCTGCCGACGAGCGCGCGGGCGAGGTTGAAGTTGTTTTCGGGGAGGAGCTCGTCGAGGTTGTAGCCGGAGACGCGGCGGGGGATGCGGGGGAATTTTGCGCGGACCTGGTCGGCGTAGGTGTCGCGGATGTTTTTGAGGGCGGCGTAGATCTCGCCGATGCGGCCGCCGGCTGCGATGTGCGCGGCGAGTTCGGTTTCGGTGGTGGGGCCGACGGTGAGGCGGGTGCCGTCGTAGAGGAGGAGATCGAGGGAGACGATGTTGTCGACGGTCTTGCCGCCCATGAGGGCGTGGACGCCGCAGGAGTTGTTGCCGATCATGCCGCCGATGGTGCAGCGGCTGTGGGTGGCGGGATCGGGGGCGAAGGTGAGGTTGAATTTTTCTGCGGCGTCGCGGACGCGATCGAGAACGATGCCGGGTTGGACGTGGACGGTCTTTGTCTTGGGGTCGATGGGACCCATGCCGTTCATGTACTTGGAGAAGTCGAGGATGACGGCGAAGTTGCATCCCTGGCCGGCGAGTGAGGTGCCGGCTCCGCGCGAGAGGATCGGGGCGTTGGCGGCGTGGCAGATTGGACGGTGGCGATGACGTCGGCTTCGTCGAGCGGGATGACGACGCCGATGGGGATGTGGCGATAGTTGGAGCCGTCGGTGGCGTAGAGGGCTTTGGAGGTGGCGTCGAAGCGGACTTCGCCGCGAATTTTGGCGCGAAGCTGCTGCTCGAGTTGTTCAGCCTCGGGGAAGGTGTCGTCGTGCGCGAGCGTGAGAGCTCGGCAGGAGGACGAACGGGGAGGTGGACATAGAGAAGCGCTGCTCTCCAAATGCAGTAGGAACTATTCTAGCCAGCCCGAATGCTGTCGACCCAAGCAGACCGGCTGGAGGCATGTACTTCAGCAAAACGCAGAGTTTTGCGTGTGCGCGGTCGAATCTGCTATCGATGTGTGGATCGCTGGGTTATGACTGGTTCGGTGAGAGGGCTGAGGCGAATGCGAGGAGGGATGCGTCGTTGCCGGGGGCGGCGAGGAGTTGAACGCCGGTGCCGAGCGGTGCGCCGATGTGTTCGCCGGGGAGGGTGACGGCAGGAAGTCCGCAGAGGCTGGCGGGTGTGGTGTAGCGAAGGATGGCTTTGCGGGATTCAGTGTGGTCCTGGTCGGCGCGGAGTTTGCTGATGGGAGCGCACGGAGCGATGAGGAAGTCGAAACCTTCGAAGAGAGCGGACATCTGAAGGCGAAATTGATTGAGGCGCTCGTGCAAGGCCTGGATTTCGGCTGGGGGTATGGATGCTCCGAAGGCGAGGCGTTCGGCGATGACGGGTTCGAAGTGGTGGAAGTGTCCGCGGTGGATGGCTGCGGCTTCGCTGGCGACGATGGGGGAGTAGATGGCGGAGCCTTCGGACCAGAAGTTGGGGTCGAAGGTGGAGAGGGTTGCGCCGTGCTGCGCGAGGTGTTGCTTCCAGGCGTTGAAGGCGGTGACTACGTTGTAGTCGCAGTCGTGGAGGAAGTCGTCGCCAATGCAGCCGATGCGAACGGTGGCAGGGCATGGGACGGGTTGCGATGTCGAAGATGGCGTTGGCGAGAGGTGCGGCGTCGCGGAGGTCGCGGAAGAGGAGGCCGATGGTGTCGAAGGATTGGGCGAGGTGGTAGCCGCCGGCCCAATGGCTCTCGGTCTTCGGCCTGGGGGATGGAGTGGGAGGTGCGGTAGCCGGCGAGGCCGCAGAGCGCGGAGGGGATGCGGACGGAGCCGCCGGTGTCGGTGCCGATTGCTGCGAGGGCGGAGCCTTCCTGCACGCTGGCAGCGGCGCCGCTGGAGGAGCCGCCGGTGAGCAGGGTGGCGTCGCGGGGTTGGAGGCAGTCGCCGTAGTCGGCGTTTTCGCCTGTGATCCGTAGGCGAGTTGGTGGAGGTGGGTCTTGCCGGTGAGGATGGCTCCGGCGTCGAGCAGGCGCTGGGCGACCCAGGAGTTTTTGGTGGCGACGGGATTGTGTTGCGCGTAGAAGCGCGAGGCGCAGGTGGTGACGCTGCCGGCTACGTCGAAGCAGTCCTTGATGGAGATGGGAATGCCGTAGAGGGGAGGGCGGGATTTCGCGTTGGGGAAGAGATGGGGGAGTTGTTCGGCGCGGTGAAGCGATTCGGCGGTGTATGGGGTGATGTAGGTGTTGCGCGAGGCGTTGCTGTTGGCGTTGGCGGCGAAGCGGAAGGCAATTGTGGATGGGGCCGTCGAGGAGGGTGCGAGTTCTTCGCGCAGGGATTGGAGGGGAGAGAGATTGGCTGGCATAGTTGGAGCGACCATTTTAGTGCAGTATCAGTGGTTGTATCGGGGGAGAAGGAGCAGGATGACAACAAAAACAAGCACAGACAAAATCACGATGGAAAACATACGCCTATTGGAGGAGGGCGAGGATTCCTGCGAGTGGGATGCGGACCCAGGTGGGGCGGTTGTCGAGTTCGTAGAGGAGTTCGTAGAGGGATTTTTCGAGGAGGTAGGCGTTGAGCAGGAGTTGGGATTGTGAGGGTGTCGGGATAAGGGTGGGGTTGGTTTCGTTGATGGTGTGTTTGTAGGCGCGGAGGAACTCGGTGGAGACGGCGTTCTGCCAGAGAGTGGCCCAGGCCTCGAGATTTTTGGCGTCGGCTTCATATTTGGGGGGCGGCGCTGGGCAAAGGTGTTGAGCGCGGCGTAGGCGGCGTAGCTGAAGGAGCGGAGCATGCCAGCTACATCTTTGAGGGGGGATTGTTTGGCGCGGCGTTGGGCGAGGCTGCGGGCGGGTTCGCCTTCGAAGTCGAGGATGACGTAGTCGCCGCGCGAGCGAAGGACCTGGCCGAGGTGGTAGTCGCCGTGGATGCGGATGCGCTGGCCGGCGTCGGCGGGTGTGGCGGATGCGATGGCGCGCGCGCGGGCGAAGAGTTCGATGCGGCGGCTGAGGACGAGGGCGGCGTGGTCGGCCGTGGTTTCGGTGAGCTGGGACATGCCGCGCTTGAGAGCGTCGAGGGTCAGGGAGAGCTGGGCGTCGATGCGGTCGGCGTCGGCGAGGAGGTCGGCGGTGGTGAAGCATTCGGCGAGGAAGGCCGGGTTGTGAGTGGGCGTGGCGAGGGCGAGATGCATCTCGGCGGTGCGGCGGCCCAGGAGAGCGGCGGCATCGAGATAGAGGGCTGCGTGCTCGCGGGCTGCAGACGGGGTTTCGTTTTCCGAGTGAAGGGTGGGGCGAGTACCGAGATCGTGCGGCGAGGGCAGGGTTGCGACGCTGTCGTAGAAGCGGGAGAGTTCGTCAAGGGTCCACTGCCAGCCGTCGCCTTCGTTTTCGACGAGGCCCTGGAGCATAGCGAGGGTGGTGGGCTCGCCGTCTTTCGGATGGAGCGTGATGTCGCCGAGGAAGGGTGCGATGCGGGGGAAGTGGGCTGTTTCGGTGAGGAAGCGGCCGATCTCGGTGTCGGGATTCTCGCCGGGTTGGAGACGGCGGAAGAGCTTCATGATGAGCTTTTGGTCGTAGAGGATCGAGGTGTTGGATTGCTCGGCGGACCCGGTGCGCGCGGGGAGTGGATCGGTGCCGCGAGCTTCCGCGAAGGCGCTGCTGTGGCGGCCGACGAGCATGCCGTTGTGTGTGGGGAGTTCGCCATTGGCTTCGATGAGATGGAGGATGGCCTGGCGGACGTCTTCGCGCGCGACGGCATCGTGAAGGATTGCGGGGCCATTTGCAGTGGTGACGGTGGCGACGATGCTTGCGGGGTCGGAGGAGCGGATGGTCTCGGCTGCTTCGCCGGTGGAGATGGTGAGGGCGAGTTGATAGACGCTGGTCGTGTTGTCGTCGTAGGTGAGTTGAAGGAAGACGAGGACGGCGTTGAGGCCGGGGAGTTCGGCGGAGTCGAGGACGGCTACGGTTTTGATGGTTCGCGACTTCGCGCCGAACCAGCGTTGATGCGGAAGATAAGTGATGAGGAGTTGTTGCAGCAGGGACAGTCCGGGTGCGGTCAGGAGGCCATCGATGCCCTGGGTGAGGAGGTTGAGAATCGGTTCGTCTTCGGGCACTTGTACGGGCTCGGGTGCTTCGGGCGCGGGTTGGAGTTCGAGCCAGAGGAAGGAGTAGGGCGCGAGCGTAAGCGGGTAGGGCTGCGCGGTGATGGTGGGGAAGGTGACGTAGCCGAGCATCTCGACGGGGATCATGCCGGAGAATCTCGCGAGGTCGAGCGAGACGGGTTGCGAGAAGCGAGAGAGGTTGGCTACGCAGAGGACGGTCTCGCGGTGGCCGTCTTCTTCGTACTGGCGGATGTAGGCGAGGATCTTTCGGTTGTCGGGGTTGAGGAACTCCTGCGTGCCGCGGCCGAAGACGTGGAAGAGTTTTCGAAGCGCGATCATGTTGCGCGTCCAGTGGAGGAGCGAGGACTGATCGGATTGCTGGGCTTCGACGTTGATGGATTGATAGCCCCAGATGGGGTCCATGATGACGGGGAAGTAGAGCTGGGCGGGGACGGCCTTGGAGAAGCCGGCGTTGCGGTCGGAGTTCCACTGCATGGGGGTGCGGACGCCGTTGCGATCGCCGAGGTAGATGTTGTCGCCCATGCCGATCTCGTCGCCGTAGTAGAGGATGGGCGTGCCGGGGAAGCTGAGGAGGAGTGAGTTGAGGAGCTCGATGCGGCGGCGGTTGTTGTCGACGAGAGGCGCGAGGCGGCGGCGGATGCCGACGTTGATGCGCATGCGCGGGTCGGCGGAGTAGGCGAGGTACATGTAGTCGCGCTCGTCGTTGGTGACCATCTCGAGGGTGAGCTCGTCGTGGTTGCGGAGGAAGAGGCCCCACTGGCAGTTGTCGGGGATGGCGGGGGTCTGCGCCATGATGTCGGTGATGGGGAGGCGGTCTTCCTGGCGGAGCGCCATGTAGATGCGCGGCATCAGCGGGAAGTGGAAGGCCATGTGGCACTCGTCGCCGTCGCCGAAGTAGGGGCGGACGTCGGCGGGCCACATGTTGGCTTCGGCGAGGACGAGGCGATTCTCGTATTCGGCGTCGATGACGGCGCGAATCTCTTTGATCTTGACGTGCGTCTCGGGCACGTTCTCGCAACTGGTGCCGTCGCGTTCGATGAGGTAAGGAATTGCGTCGAGACGGAGGGCGTCGACGCCGAGATCGAGCCAGAAGCGCATAGCCGTGAGGACTTCTTCCATGACGCGTGGATGGTCGAAGTTGAGGTCGGGCTGATGGGAGAAGAAGCGGTGCCAGTAATACTGCTGCGCGACTTCGTCCCAGGTCCAGTTGGATTTTTCGGTGTCGGTGAAGATGATGCGGACGCCTTCGAAGAGCTTGTCGGTGTCGCTCCAGACGTACATGTCGCGCTCGGGCGAGCCTTTGGGGGCGAGGCGAGCGGCCTTGAACCACGGGTGCTGATCGCTGGTGTGGTTGATGACGAGCTCGATCATGACCTGCATGCCGCGCTGGTGGGCGGCGTCGAGGACCTGCTTGAAGTCGTTGAGGGTGCCGTAGCTGGGGTTGACGTCGACGTAGTTGGCGATGTCGTAGCCGTCGTCGCGCAGGGGCGAGGGGAAGAAGGGCAGGAGCCAGAGGCAGGTGACGCCGAGGTCCTGGAGGTAGTCGAGCTTGGAGAGCAGGCCGGGGAAGTCGCCGATGCCGTCGGCGTTCGAGTCCATGAAGGCGCGGACGTGGATCTCGTAGATGATCGCGTCCTTGTACCAGAGCGGATCGGTGGCGCTGCCGAGTTTCTTCACTCGATCTCCTCCGGCTTAGGGGCTTCGGGTTCGTGACGCGGCTGGATTGAGTGTAGTCTCGCCGTTTGACGGACGGATTAAGCGGAAGATGTGCGCGGGCATGACGTCGGGTTGAGGGCGACGTAGTTGCTGCGGATCGTGCCAGTGATAGTGGGCGCCGGTGAGGAGGTCTTCGATCTCGAAGGTTGACGTTGTGGGGGATTGCGAGTTGCTTGAGGTCGAGGTCGATCCAGCCGGCCTGTTCCTGTGTGGGATCGAGGTTGATGGCGACGAGGATGCAGTTGTCGCCGGTGGATTTGCTGTAGCTAAGAATGTTGGGATTGTCGGTGGCGTGGAAGTGGAGAGAGCCGTCGCTGTGGAGCGCGGGGTTGTCGCGGCGGATATGGTTGACCTGAGTGATCAGCGGGGCGAGGCTGTGGCTGGCGGAGCGGTCCCATTGGCGGATCTCATACTTTTCGCTGTTGAGATACTCTTCGCTGCCAGGTTTGGCGGGGAGGTTCTCGCATAGCTCGAAGGCTGGGCCGTAGATGCCGTAGTTCGCGCCGAGCGTTGCGGCGAGGATGAGGCGCTGCTTGAAGGCGTTGCGGCCGCCGTTCTGGAGCGTGGCGTGGAGGATGTCGGGCGTGTTGGGCCAGAGGTTGGGGTGGAAGAAGTCGGAGATTGGCGGCTTGGTGATCTCTTCGAAGTACTCCTGCAGCTCGTCGCGGGTGTTGCGCCAGGTGAAGTAGGTGTAGGACTGGGTGAAGCCGGCCTTGGCGAGGGAGTACATGACGTGCGGGCGGGTGAAGGCTTCGGCGAGGAAGATGACGTCGGGGTATTTTTTGTGGATCTCGGCGATGCACCACTCCCAGAAGGGCAGGGCCTTGGTGTGGGGGTTGTCGACGCGGAAGATGCGGACGTTGCGGCGAATCCAGTAGGTGAAGACATCGCGGAGGGCCTCCCAGAGGCCGCGCCAGTCGGGCGATTCGAAGTTGAGTGGATAGATGTCCTGGTATTTTTTTGGCGGGTTTTCGGCGTACTGGATGGAGCCATCGGGGCGAATGATGAACCAGTCGGGATGCTCGGTGACCCAGGGGTGATCGGGCGAGCACTGGAAGGCGATGTCGAGGGCGAGTTCCATGCCGTGGTCTTGCGTGGCAGCGACGAGTGAATCGAAGTCGCGCAGAGTGCCGAGCTGAGCGTGGATGGATTTGTGGCCGCCCTCCTTCGAGCCGATGGCCCATGGGCTGCCGGGGTCGTCGGGCGTGGAGGTGACGCTGTTGTTGGGGCCCTTGCGGAAGGCGTTGCCGATGGGGTGGATCGGCGGCAGATAGAGGACGTCGAAGCCCATGGCGGCGATGGTGGGCAAGAGAGCTTTGACGTCGGCGAAGGTGCCGTGTCGAGTTGGGTCGGGCGAGGTGGATCGGGGGAAGAGTTCGTACCAGGCGGAGTAGCGGGCGCGTTCGCGGTCGACCCAGAGGTGGAGATCCTGTTTGTAGCGTGTAGAGAAGCTGAGGTCGGGATAACGTTCGGCGAGGGCGATCGTCTGGGCGCTTAGCGGATAGACGAAGCTCGCAGTGTCGCTCTCGGCCAAGAGATTGAGATCGGCTGCTGCCTGTGTGAGGAGTTTGGCGTCGGAGCCCTGAGCGCGTTGCGCGGCCTGCTTCAGAAGGAGAACACCGGAGCGCAGGGCGAGGGGAATGTCTTGAGACTGGCTCGTTGCGTCGGGTGAGTGTGAAGGGCTTTGGGCGGCGATCCGCTTTCGCAGATCGGCGCACCATGTGCCGAAGTGATCGACCCAGGCCTCGATGGTGTAGAGCCAGTCGCCGAGTTTGTCCACGGTGAAGGCGGCAGACCAAAGGTCGTTGGTGAGAGGCTGTTAGCGGCGTGGAGCGCCAGGCGGATTCGCTGGAGTGTCGATACAGCAGACGCCCGGAGACGTGGTCGTGGCCGTCGCCGAAAACTGCGGCGGTAACCGTCACGGAGTCGCCGAGGATTCGCTTTGCGGGGTAGCGGCCGCAGTCGACCTGCGGCTGCACTTCTTCGATGATGACGCGTTTCCTGCCTTCTACAGGTTTCATATCACCCAGATCTTCAGATGCAAGTTTGCTTTCCCATGGTATTCCCGCAGCTCGCAGTTCAATTGCGATATTTGGGTGAAAGGAGGATCTGGTATGAAGATGCTTTTTCTGCGGTGGGCGGTTTGCTCGGACCCGAGCCTCTTCAACTGGCAACAATTGGAGGAGCGTGGGGCGGGACGTATGTGCACGCCGGTGCGCATGTGCGGGGCCGTCGGCGCAGATTGTCGAAGCGGCCGCTATTTTTATCGGTTCAGGTCAGGGTCTTGAAGGATTCGGCACAGAGGAGGACGGCGCCGTCGGCCGATTCCATGAAATGGAGTTTGCCCTCCTCCATGCAACGGTACAGGGTGCGGGGGGTGAGGCCAGTGAGGGCAGCGGCTGTGTCAACGGGAAGCATTACGGACTTCGTGCCGCACTTTTCGCAGTACAGAAGGAAGCCTTGTCTATGTGGCCGCAGGACGGAGGTCTCCTGCCGCTCTACAAGGATTTCGATGTGCCGCGTCAACTTCAAAACTGCACCGTTTTCTTGCCGTGGGCAGTGGCGGCTGTTAGATTTTGAGTCAGAAGACGTCCGGCAACCTATCTCCCTATAGGCTGCCGGCGCGCCTCCTCGAACCGATGCTGCAAAGTTCGGGGCCATCATGAACTTGTTGGGCTGATCGCGTCCTCAGGTTTGGCTCAATGTGTCTCAGGATTTCTCAGGATCGGTATGTCCTTCTTGGTGAGGTACTTCTATCGTTTCGGGCCCTTTGATCTTGATGCTGAACAGCGGCTGGTTCGCCGCGATGGCGTCAAGATCGCCCTGCCGCCGAAGGCATTTGACGTTCTGTTGTACATGGTGAGAAACCCTTTGCGGCTGATCACGAAGGAGGAGCTTCTCCAGGCGGTGTGGCCGGATAGCTTTGTGGAGGAGGGCAACCTTACCCAGAATATCTTTCTGCTTCGCAAGGCGCTGGCGGGCGGGCGGGATGACTTTCGCTATATCGTTACGATCCCCGGGCGCGGGTATCAGTTTGCGTCGGCGGTGGAGACGGTAACCGGGTCGCCTCAGGACCACGACGTCACGGGCCTGACGAAGCTGGCGAACGACAGCGGCAGCATGGAATTGAGTTCTGTCCGCTCCACGATGCGTATCGTGGTGCATGAGGAGATTGATGACGCGAACTCAGCTGTGCCGGTTGAGGGCGCGCGCGCCGCATTACCTGGATCTTTGGGATGGGCATGGGGCAGATGGACTTGGGGCAGATCGCTCGCGGGTGCGGCAATTTTGATTTTGGCGTTTGCGGCCAGCTGGTTCTTTTTGTTGCGGGGTGAACGGAAGCCACGATCGAGTCAGACGATCGTCGTTGCCGATTTCAATAACCGAACTGGCGATAGAACTTTTGATGATGTTCTCAAAGAGGCGCTGGAGATCGACCTGGCTCAGTCGCCTTATATGGACGTGATGAGCGATCAGGAGGCCTTGAACATACTGCAGCTGATGGGCAAACAAGCGGATACCGGCGCTCACCCCGGATGTCGCGAGGGAGGCGTGCCAGCGGAGCAATCGGCAGGTGCTGGTGTCGGGCTCAATTGCGAATGTGGGCGGCGATTATCTTTTGACGATTGAGGCAACCGATTGCGTTTCGGGCAAGAAGCTTGCCGAGGCGAAGGCGGAGGCGGTGAGCAAGGAGAAGGTGCTCGCAGCGCTTGACCGGACCGCTGACCGGATTCGGAGTGGGCTGGGAGAATCGGCGAAGTCCGTGAAGGAATATGAGGTGCCGATCGCGCAGGCGACCACCTCTTCGCTGGAGGCACTGAAGGCTTATTCGATCGGCGAATACATGGTGGGACGAAGCGGCAAGGAGGAGACTGAAACGCTGCCTTTATTTCAGAGAGCAGTCGAGCTGGACCCGCAGTTTGCGATGGCTTACGCGGCGATTGCAACGGACTACTACAACCTGAACGAATACAAATTAGCGGCGCCGTACTACCAAAAAGCTTTCGATCTCAGTGATCACGTGAGCCAGAAGGAGAGGCTTTACATCCGGGCGCACTACTACGCGGACAGCGTGAAGGATGTGGAGCAAGGCATCAAGGAGTATCAGTTGTGGGCGGCGACCTATCCGCGCGATTGGGGACCGTGGCTGGATATCGCCAAGGAATACACAGAGCTTGGGCAGTATGCTCCGGCGATTGCGGCGGGGGAGCAGGCTATGCGGTTGGATCAGAGCCGTGGAGTGATCTACACCGAACTGGCTCGCAGCCTATATGCGTGTCAACCGGTTCGCCGATGCCAAGCGCACTGCCCTGGGCGCGGTGTCCATAGGAAAGGATTCCTATGGGCTGCATGCGATCTTGTTTGAGATAGCCTTTGTCGAACATGATCGAGCGGCGATGGCTCGTGAGGTTGCGTGGAGCAAGGGCAGACCAAGCGAATGGTTTTCGTTGTACGTACAGGCCTTCGCCGCGGGAACCGAAGGAAGGTATAAGCGGGCCCAGGAGCTCTTTCACACTGCCTACAGCATTACGCAGCGCGAGAATCTAACCGAGTCGGGGGACGAAATGTTGATCGATCAGGCGACGATGGAGTTCCAGCTTGGTCTTCCCGATGCGGCTCGCAGCACGTTGAGACGAGTGAAGCAACCGGATGCGGGACATCCGGACATTGCGTTTCTGAAGACTGAGCTAGGGGACATCACATTCGGGGAGCACTTTTTAGGGTTGGATAGCAGCACGGATCATCCGGGGACCCTGATGACCTTCGTATATCTGCCTCGAGTTCGCGCAGAGATTGCTTTGCAGCGTGCCAAGCCGCTCGATGCCATAGGAGATTTGGAGCCTACTGCATCGTACGAACAGGCTGACGGTTTCACCGTCTTCGCACAACGAGGCGAGGGGTACACGCGAGCGGGACAAACGGAGAAGGCCGCCGGGGAGTACAAGCAGATCCTCGCTCATCAGGGACTCGACCCCATCTCCCCGATGTTTCCGCTCGCGCATCTGTGGCTGGGGCGAAGTGATCGACAGATGGGTCGGAAGCAGGAGAGCAAAGCGGAGTACGAAAAGTTTTTCGCGCAGTGGAAGGATGCGGACAAGGACCTGCCCATGCTGCTGGCTGCGAGAAGAGAGTACGCGGCTTTGGTTGCGACGCGGTAAGCGCGATTACATTTTGACGCTCTTCGCCGGCAGACTGCCGGTAGATGTTTCGGCGCTCGTTTTGCTCTTCTCCTGCAATTTGGATTGATTGGAGAGTTCCTTCAGCGTCTCTTTACTCAGAGATTTTTCGTGCAGGAGAAGCTCGGCTGCACGAACGCGCGGCGTGCCGTGGAACCACTGTTGAATGATGTTGTTCTTCAATAGATTCGCCAGCGCCAGGAGACACATTCCCTGATGGTGCGCCATCCAGGAACGAACAAGTTCTGGTTGTTTGCCCTGAGTGTAGTCGGCGGCTTCATAGAATCCGTAGGCTCCCATCCAATCCATTGACGCCATGCGCTTGAGATTTGCGATGGCGTCTTTGCGCAGTATCGCGAGGGCGAGAAAAGTGGAGTAGGGCGAGATGACGGGTCCATCTTCTGCTCCGTATTTGAGAGCCAACTTTGGAATTCCCCAGGCCTGATAGCCATATCTGCCTTGAGGATCCCGCTTGGCGAAACCTGATTCGGAGATACCCCAGGGAATACTTCGTGTGTGGTTTCTCTGAATGAGGACGTTCGATTCGAGTGATCGCATGATGAGCGTGTTGGGAAAGGTGCGCATCCAGAGGGCAGGCATCATGTATTCGAACATGGTTCCGGTCCACGACAGGAGTGCGGGATGTCCGTCGACTAAGACATGAGAGCGATCGAGCCTGAACCAGGACTGTTGTGGGATATCTCCCTTGGCGACGGCGAGGAACGATGCGATGCGTGCCTCGGAGGCGAGGAGATCGTAGCAGGCAGAGTGCAACTCGCCGGTGACTCCGTCGTAGCCGATGGAAAGAAGTTGACGCGACTCCACGAAGAGGAAGCCGTACTCCATGGCATCGGCGTGTCGTTCTGCTTCGGCTGCGATTGTGGACATATCCGATTTCAAATGAGTCAGGCGCTTGATGGTCTCGGACAACAGAGCGCGCAACGATTGAGCGGATGTGGCGAGTGGGGAGTCTGCCGGCAATCCAGGAATGAGCGCCGCAATTCTCGTATCCAAAACGGTGGCGTAGTCGGGTGACTGTTCGAGAGTGGGGATGCACCGATCGTCGGATTCGCTGAGTTGAGGCAGTGCGAAGAGAGCTTCGAATTGAGGCAAGAACCAGGGCGTGTAGTCCTGAACGAAGATCGACAGAGAAAGAAGGTGGCGCGACAGCTCTTGTGCGACCCAATCTACACGGTTTGCGTCCGACAGATCGTTATCAATCGGCACGGGTGGTTCAGGTACTGCCGTCCGTTGCAGGAGCGAACGCACATGGGCTCGCATCGTTGCCGCACTCGAGTCCTGCTGAGGGTCTCCTGCGTCAATGTTGGCTTTCGTTGCGGTCGGGCTGGCGAGCATCTGCTCCAGACCTGCGATGATATCGGCGTCCAGGATTGGGCGCTTCAGCAGATCGAGTGCGCCGATCTGCAATGTGTAGAGAGAAGCTGTAAGGTTGCCGCTGTCTACAGCGGAGACGGTCAATGGGGCTATGGGTCGCAGGGTTTCGATGTCGTACCAGTTGTAGATGTGGCCGCGCTGCTTCTCGAGACGGTCATAGGTGTTCAGGGTGCCAAGCGTCGCTTTGGCGAAGTCGGGCAGTGTAAGGAAGCCGAACTCGTACGCGGCCTGACGAGCGTTGAAGAGCATACCAAGATTTGTGGGGGACAGCTTCCGAATTTGAAGGTTGTCCTTCTCTTCTACGTTGTCCGGGATGAGCCAGTGATTCTTTTCGTCGCCAAACTCGTGGAAGTATCGCCAGACGTGGAGCGCCTGTTGCATTAGGAAGAGTTTGTCGCTTTCGGTGAGTGGCCCTTCCTCCTGGCGTGGGGAGGCGTCGAGCCAGAGCGCGACGAGCGGTGCCATTGCCCAAAGCAGCAGGATTGGGCCTGCGGCGAAGAGTGATCGAATGTTGGTGAATGCGAGCGCGGTTGCGATCAAAAGAGCGACGACGGGAGAGAGCTGCAGATAGACGTCCAACGACGTCCTCTTCGCACGGCCGGACTCTGCCTGGGCTGCTGTCTCCCATTCAAGGAGGTGCTTCCCGGAGAACAGCGTGCGGCTCATCGAGCGGATGATCGCATCGAACGAGAGAAGCATGTGATGGGGCAGGAAGGTGAGGTGGAGAATCGTGAACCCGAACGAGGCCGTAAACGCGGTGAAGCCTTCCCGCGCTCCAACGAAGCTCAGCTTCAATAAGGCGCGACCGAGATTGAAGGCAAGTTGAACAAAGACAGGAAGAAGCAGAAGAAGGAGACCCGCCACGGTCCAATACAGTGCTCCGCCTGGAAGGATGAACCACCCGAGGAGGAACAGGAGGAAGGTGATTGGTTCCACCAGGCTGCGCCGCAGGTTGTCGAGGATCTTCCAGCGGGAGATTGTGCTGATGGGGTTGGGGATATATTTCCCGGACTCGTCAGGCACGCGGCTGAAGAGCCATTGAGCAATCTGCCAATCGCCGCGCACCCAGCGATGTTTCCGGCGAGTGTGGGCGGAGTAGTGTGAAGGGTAGTCGTCGATGATCTCAATGTCGGTGACGAGACCGGCGCGAGCGTAGGAGCCTTCAATGAGGTCATGGGACAGCAGAGCATTTCGTGGAAACCGGCGATCCAGCACCTCGTGCAGAATGCTGACTTCGTAGATGCCTTTGCCAGCGAAGATTCCTTCTCCGAAGAGATCCTGGTAGACGTCAGAGACGGCGCGTGTGTAGATATCGAATCCGGTCTCGCCAGAGTAGAGCGAGGCAAGACGGGAGCGCGCGGCAGAGGAGACGCTGACGCCGACGCGGGGCTGCAGGATGCCGTATCCCTTCGTGACGACGCGCAGCTTTGGATCAATGATGGCTTGATTGAGGGGATGCGCCATGGTCCCGATCATGCGCGCGGCGGTCCCACGCGGAAGCTGAGTGTCGGAGTCGAGCGTGATGATGTAGCGTACATGCTCCAGCGCCTCGAGGGGTCCTATCTTCAGCGGGAAGCTGTCGTGTTGATGGAGCAGAAATTTGTTGAGGTCCAGCAGTTTGCCGCGTTTTCGTTCCCATCCCATCCAGACGCCCTGGCGGGAGTTGAAGACACGATGGCGATGCAGGAGAAAGAAGGCGCCGCCCTTCTCGTGGCTATACTTTGCATTCAGATGATCGACGCATTGCGCGGCTAGCGCGGCGAGCGGGTTGGTGCTTTCGTCGAGTGGCCGAACTTCCGTATCGGGAAGGTCGGTTAGAAGGCCGAAGTGAATGTTGGGGTCCTGATTCGAAAGATAACGAGCTTCGAGTTCGTCGAAGAGTTCGCGAACCTGAGATTCGTTTAGGAGCAAGGTCGGGATAATGACAAGCCCGGTTGCCTCTTTAGGAACGCCCTTTGAGAAATCGATTTTCGGTAGCGATTGAGCCTTCATCAAGGCGGTGACCGTGTTGTTTACGAGGTCAACGCCACCCTGGGTGGCTGGCAGCAGCGCGAGCAAGAGCGCGCCCATCAGCGGCCAGAAGGTGTGATGGGGCACCAGGGGCAAGATGACTGCGAGGATGAGAAGACATGAAAGCGTGAAGATGCCGAGGATATAGAAATCATCTTTCCAACGACGGAGGAAGCTGCGGAGCCGGTCGATTGGCGGCGCATGATATCCGATGCGCTGGCTGAGAAGGGGCTGGCCTTCGGCAAAGAGATAGTAGCCGATGTGCGTGGTTCGACGGGCGTGGCGAGGATCAGGATCGGATCTGCGGCCGGAGTCGCGCGCAAGCTCCAGAGCACACTGTGCGGTTTCAACCTCGCTTGCGTCTGCGTGTTCCGCGAGCTCGGCCACGCGAAGGTGGTAGAGGTGGCGAGTCTCGTCTTCCATCTGCGCGAAGACGCCGCACGGATCCTGGCGAAGGATAGAGTCGAATGCGATCAATGGCTCCAGCACAGTGCGCCATTCGAACTGGTTCAGTCGACGCATGCTGTGGAGGATTGCGGAGAAGGGGGATTGTTCGATAGGAGGAAGATCGCCGGCTTTGAAGGCTTCCTCGGCGCGGTCAACGATGTACTCTAACTGCGCTAACTTGAGGGCCTGCGGCAGGACGGTGACCTCTTCGAGCAACAGGGCGTCGCGCTGCTGCGCTTGATTGACGAAGGTGATCAGAGACTCCGGTGACCAGATACCCCGAGCCGCTGAGAGGTAACCTTCGGCGAGGTTCACTGCTCGCGGCAACTCTTGATTGCCGTCGACGCGGACGTGTGGGAGTGAGGCGAAGGTCGCGCTCGTGTTGTCGCCCGCGACCAGTGCTGCCTCAAGCATGCGGGTGCTCTCGAGAAGTTCAAGCTGCGGCGTCAGTTCCTGTATCGAGGCTGTCTTATGGCAGGCGCGGAGAACCTCGGCGAGTCTCTCTTGCAGTCGGGCGAGCCGCTTAGACAGTCCATCGGCCTTCGGGTTGGGCGGCACCATCTCCCATTGTTGGCTCAGGGCATCGGCGCGCTGGCGCAGCTCTTCATTCGACACCGAAGGCTTCTCCGGCAATCCGGCGGATGGTACCTCCAACGCAGGCGCCGTCGGTGGCAGAATCGGTTCGGAAGCGATCGAGTCTTTTGAAAGCTGTGCCATGACGCCTTTCTCGAAATTGATGAGCCGTGAAGCGGGGAGTTGTTCCGACAACCAAAAATCTTCGCTGCTGAGTAAGATGCTCGGCCGAGGTTACCTGTAACTTGCAGCCTGCATCTCAAACATGCTGGCGTAAAGCCCGTTTTTGGCCATTAGCTCTTGATGGTTGCCTTCTTCAAGGAGGCGGCCGCCGGAGAGAACGACGATGCGATCTGCCATTCGTACAGTGGAGAAGCGATGGGAGATCAGCAGCGCCATCTTGCCTTCGGTTAGTTCGGCGAAGCGCTCGAAGACCTCAAGCTCACTGCGAGCGTCGAGGGCGGCAGTTGGTTCGTCCAGGATAAGCAGTTCTGCATCACGAAGATAGGCACGGGCGAGGGCCATCTTCTGCCACTCCCCGCCGGAGAGCTCGACGCCTCCTTCGAAGCGGCGACCGAGCATCTGGTCGTAGCCGCCGGCGAGCTTGCTCACGACGGTGTCGGCGAGGCTCTTTTGAGCGGCGAGTTCGATGTCGCTCTGTTGATGGGGTTGATCGATTCGACCGACTTCGATGTTTTCTCGCGCTGTCATCTCGAACCGCATGAAGTCTTGAAAGATGACACCGATATGCCGATGCAGATCTTCAAGGCGAGTATTCACGGAGGTCTACGCCGTCCAAGAGAATCTGTCCCTCTGTCGGGTCGTAGAGACGCGTAATGAGTTTGACCACGGTTGTCTTGCCCTGGCCGTTCTCGCCGATCAGTGCGATTCGTTCACCGGGCGAGAGAGTGAGATTGAAGTTCTTCAGCACGGTTCGATCCGTCCCTGGGTAGGTGAAGGAGACGTTGCGAAACTCGAAACCCTGTTGAATCGCCTCCGGCATGGGCAGGCCATTGGGATTAGAGTGCACAGTGGGTTCCATGTCGAAGAAGGCGATGAGGTCAGTGAGAAACAGCGCTTGATCGGCGATGCCGGAGGCGGTGGAGAAGACCTGTTGCAGGTTGGAACTTGCCTGCTGAATTGCGGCAGTCAAAAAAGTGAATTGTCCGATGTCGTAGGCGCCTCCGAGGGTGCGCCATATGACGTACACATAGGCTCCGTAGTACCCCAGCGTGCCGATGATGCCAAGGAGTCCGCCGATGATCAGCTTCGATCGCGAGAGGGCAACGTCTTCAACATAGATCTGGTGGGCGAGAGATTGGAATCGGCTGGTGAAGAACTTGTTAAGGCCGAAGAGCTTAACCTCTTTTGCGCCTTCGCGGCTCCCGGCTACCTGTCGCAGGTAGTCCATCTGGCGCTTGGCTGGAGTCTGGCGAAAGTTTTTTGCGTAGCCGAGAAAGGCGTAGTGGGTTTCGCCAAGGAATGACGGTAGTACGCCAGCCGCAAGCAGCAGCACCAACCAGGGAGATGCCCAAGCTAGAGCCGCCGAAAATACCAGCGTGGTGATGACCTGCTGGATCAGGCGGCCCATCTGTTGGATCATCGCGAGGCGGTCGGTTGCCTGAACGCGGGCGCGCTCGAGGCGGTCGTAGAAGACCGGATCCTCGTACGTCGTCAGATCAAGGCGGGCGGCCTGCTCCATGACGCGGACGCTGACGTGCTGAGTGTAGCGGTTAGCGAGGAGCGAGTCCGAATAGTCGATGGCCCGGGTGATGAGGCCGAGAAATACATTCAGGGCTACCTCGGTGGCGACCAGAGCCCAGAAGTTGGAGGGCAGAGCGGTACCCCGCAGGACGCCAGCAATGTCGGTAATGATGTACTGAGCGACTTTGGCAACGGCGAAGGGAAGAACGGCTACGATGACTCGAAGGAATAATCCCCAGGACACAACTGTCCGTCCCGACTCCCACAGGATGAGGAGGACGGGTGGCATGTTTCGAAGCGCTCGCAGCCGGTCGCGCCATGGGCTCTCAGCATTCACAAGGTCTTTCAAGTCGCTCCTGTATGAGACTGCGAAGAGAAGGGAGGGCGGTCACATAAATTGCGTTCTCATCTAGTTGATGCATGAATGCGATCAGATGTTGGATTGGCGTTCTAGGGTAGACGCAATTCGGCAGCCCCGAAGCGTTCGATCTGCGGGGTTTACGGGGAACAAGGCTATTTGAGCCCAGAGGTCGATGGCTCGTTGAACCTAGCTATAATTCGATTTATTCAGTTCAAATGCTTTTTGCCGCAGGACGATGGAAAGCGCAGCCGAAGGCCATCGTGTGCCGATGGTTTGACATCGTTTGGAAGAAGAGATGGGAAGGGCGATGAAAGTTTTTTCTGTAGGGTTGATCGTTTCTCTGGCGGTGTCGTCCACATTGTTTGGCCAGAGCGTGGATGCAAAGAAGGTTGCTGAGTATCTCAAGACGCTTCCTGCGGTTACGCCGCCTGTCTACGATGCGGCCAAGCGCGAGGCGCTAGCGGTCTCCGCGATCAGTTGCGCGGACCATCCGCAGGAGGCGCCGGCGAACCGCAACAACTATCTTTGGCAGTATGCGAAGCCGCCGCAGTTGCTGGACGGCTACGACAAGAACCGATCCTTTTATGGTTGCGCGGACTGGCACAGCGCCGTCGGTTCGGTGTGGACGCTGATGTCGCTGATGAAGCAGGATCCCAAGATCAGCGTGGCTTCGGACATCAAGGATATCGCCACAAATCACTTTAAGAAGCCGAACATGGATGGCGAGCTGGCTTTCTTCAATGAGCAAAAGGGACCGGATGCAAACTTTGAGAAACCGTACGGCTACGCGTGGCTGCTGAAGCTTTACGGCGAAGTGAAGGGGTCGAACTCTGAGGATGATAAGAAGCTGGCGACCGCGCTTATGCCGCTGGCGAAGTGGATGTCCGAGCGGTATGTCTTTTACCTCTACGATCTGAAGTATCCGTATCGATCGGGCGTGGAATCGAATACAGCGTGGGCGATGAGCCTGGCTCTCGACGGCGCGAATCTCTCGGAAGACGCGACTCTGAAGACGGCGATTCACGCGAATGCAATCCGCTTGTTTGAGAAGGAGAAGAACTGCAGTACGAACTTCGAGCCGCAGAACACCGATCTTGTTTCATCCTGCCTGACCGAGGCGGCGCTGATGGGCCGAGTGATGGACCCGCAAAGCTATCTCAAGTGGCTCGATGCGTTTCTGCCGCCGGTTTATTCGGACGCGTTTCAGGTCTATGCGAAGGATGTCGATGTCAGCCATACCAATACGACAGGGCCGGATGCGCAGATTCAACTAGCGGCGGAGTCGCGCCTGATTGGCTTGAATTTTCAACGCGCCACGGATCTCGTGACCATTACGTATGCGCTGCCGAAGGACGATCCTCGGATTGCGGTCTTCAAACAACTGGCCGTGATCAATGCAAAGCGCGGATACGACAAGATTGGCAATGCCGGCTATGAAGGGCAGCACTGGCTTTCGACCTTCGCGCTGCTGTACGAGAACGCGATGAAAGGGCCAGCGCCGCTGAATCCTCCGGAGAAGCCGAAGGGCAAGACGGATGAAGCTACCGGAAACTGAATGCCTCGATGTGGGGAATCATGCCGAAAACTGCGGATCAGCAACAAAGATAAAGGATGACACGATGCGCGTAGTATCCAGGATTTTGATCCTCTGTTTAGCCGGTGCGACATCGCTTCTGGCTCAGGGCAACGACAGTGCGAAGATTCGCGACTATCTCAAAGAGCCTTCCGAATCCCGCTCCGCCTGCGTACGACGAGGTTCAGAGGTTGGCGCTGGCCGCCAATCCGCTGGGATGTGAAGATCACCCGCACTCTCCTGGAATCATTCGTCCCGGCTATCTGTGGCAGCGTGACGGGAAGCCGCAGATCCTGGACGACTACGACAAGCATCGCGCCTTCTATGGCTGCCTCGACTGGCACTCCGCGGTGAATTCGACGTGGATGATGATCTCTCTCATCAAGGCCGATCCGACGATCGCTGTTGCGCCGGCGATCAGAAACGAGCTGGCGAGCCACTTTCAGAAAGAGAATATCGATGGGGAGCTCGCGTTCTTCACCAAGCTTCAGGGCCTGGGAGCGGATTTCGAGAAGCCGTATGGCTATGCGTGGCTCTTGAAGCTATATGGAGAGCTCAAGACGTGGAACGATCCCGACGGGCAAAGGGCCGCGACGATTCTTGAGCCTCTGGCGAAGTGGATCTCGGCGCAATATGTTTTGTATCTGCATAGCCTTAACTATCCGGTGAGGGTGGGGCTCCATCCGAATACCGCTTTGGATATGGGCTTCGTGCTCGACTACACGAATCTCGTGAAGGACCAGGCGCTGGAGACTGCGATCAACGAGACGGCGATGCGCCTGTTCGGGAACGATGTTCATTGCGCTACAGCTTCTGAGCCGGTCTTTGGAGATTTCGCCGCTCCCTGTCTGACCGAAGCAGCCCTGATGGGTCGAGTGATGACTCCGGAGAACTATGCCAAGGTGGTTAGACACATTCCTTCCGCCCGTTTACTCGGAAGAGTTTCAGGTCTACGCCAAAGAGATCGATGCTGTTCATGGAAACAACCGAGATACAACCGGAACAGACGAAGAGGGACTGCCCAACGCACATCTTATTGGGTTGAATTTCCAGCGCGCTGCGGACCTGCTGACGATTGCTTATAGTCTTCCGAAAGCTGACCCGCGCGTTCCTGTCTATCAGCGGCTGGCGACCATCAACGGGAAACAGGGTTACGACAAGATTGGCGCTGCGGGCTATCTCGGGACGCATTGGCTTGCCACGTATGCTCTACTTTACGAGAACCTCGTTCATGCCGCTCCGCCGTCTTCTTCGAACAGAACTCAGGCGTCGATAGACAAATAGACAAGCGGTGAGCGTGAATACGAGACCGTCATTACTGAAATCAATCTTTATTGGGCAGAGCATGAAGCGCGTTGCAATCGATACTGGCGGGACTTTTACGGACTGTGTGTACCTGCGGGACGGGAAGCTTGTCGTGTTAAAGGTCTTCTCCACGCCTGAGGATGCGGGGCTGGCGGTTATGAATGGATTGCGGCAGATCGCCGCGGGACCGGAGGTCGTGGTTCGCCACGGTACAACCGTTGGAACAAACACAATGCTGGAGCGCAAAGGCGCGCGGGTCGCATTCGTGACGACTAAAGGGTTCGAAGACACAATCGCGATTGGGCGGCAGGCGCGGCCGAAGCTCTACGACTGGTTCCAGCCCGCACCGGAGTGCCTTGTGAAGGAAGGGCTTCGCTTTGGAATAACGGAGCGTACCAGCGCGGAGTGCGAAGTGATTCGCGAGGTCGATGCGGCGGAGTTGGATGATCTGGTGTCTGAGATCGAGAGAGCGGGTGTCGATGCGGTAGCGCTCTCGCTTTTGTTCTCATTTGCGAATTCGAAGAACGAGAGCAGAGTGGCGGCGGCGCTGGAGAGGCTGGGACTGCCGTTGTCTGATCTCGCATCGCATCCTGCCGGAGTTTCGCGAATATGAGCGCGCATCTACTGTGGTGGCGAATGCCTATCTTGCTCCTCGGATGGGCACGTATCTGACGAGCCTCGCGAAGAACGTGGAGACCGAATACAAGGATGCGCGTCTCGAAGTGATGCAGTCCTCGGGAGGCATCATCTCGTCGAAGCTGGCGGCTGCGGAGCCGGTGCGGACGGTTCTCTCGGGGCCCGCAGGTGGCGTGATTGGTGCGTATAAGCTGGCGACGCTTGCAGGTTTTGATCGCATCATCGGATTCGACATGGGCGGCACGTCCACGGACGTGTGTCTGGTTGACGCGAGTGCCGGTGGATTGCACATCAGCAATGAGTCCGTTGTGTCGGGAATTCCAATCGGTGTTCCGATGCTGGATATTCACACCGCGGGTGCGGGCGGCGGATCGATCGCACGCTTCGACGCAGGCGGGATGCTTCGCGTTGGGCCGGAGTCGGCGGGCTCGATGCCCGGGCCGATCTGCTTCGGTCGCGGCGAGCAGCCGACCGTAACCGATGCGAACCTGGCTCTGGGACGGCTCGATACAGATCGCTTCCTTGGCGGCTCGGTGAAGCTGGATCGCGAGCGCATGATGGTGTGGATGGAGAAGGCAAAAGGGCCCGATTGCAACGGTGGAAGACTTTGCGGCGGGCATTGTGCAGGTGATCGAAACCTCAATGGCCAAAGCAATTCGCGTGATTTCTGTGGAGAAGGGATACGATCCGCGCGACTTCACACTGGTGGCGTTCGGCGGCGGTGGTCCGGTTCATGCCTGCTCGCTGGCGCGCGCCTTGCGAGTGCCACGCGTCCTTGTACCTGCTCTGCCGGGCGCTTTATCGGCGGTGGGTATTTTGTTGGCCGACACGATCCGCGAGTACTCTCGCACGGTGATGCTTCCGATCCATGCGTCGTTTGAGGCTGTCTTTGCGGAGTTGGAAGATCTCGGCCTCGAAGAGTTTCGAACTGAGAACCTGACCGGCGAATCGTTTCGATCAGTGGACGTGCGCTATCGAGGTCAGGGATATGAGCTGAATGTTCCGTTAGGTCCGGAGATGGCGGCGCAGTTTCACGATCTGCATCAGCGTCGCTATGGGTTTGCGAACGAGGCGAGGTCGCTGGAGGTTGTGAATGTGCGAGTGCGGATGGTGAGCCCAGCCGAAGCGTTTGAGCCTGAGGGACAGGCTCTGCGGGAGGGCGACGGATCGCACGCGCTGGTCGGCACGCGCCCGGTGTACTTTGACGGAGATTTTGAAGAGACGCGCATCTACGATCGCGAGCTGCTGCGTCCGGGCGATACATTTGCCGGCCCGGCGATCGTGTCGGAGTACAGCTCTGCTACAGTCCTGCCAATGGGAGATGTTCTGCGGGTAGACGGCCTGGGCAACCTGGTGATTGAGGTGCACGGATGAAGAGCACATACGCGGTGGCAAGTCCGATTGAGCTCGCGATCTTTCAGAGCAGCGTTCATTCGATCGCCGAGGAGATGGGAGCAGCGCTGCGGCGCACCGCCATCTCGCCGAACATCAAGGAGCGGCGCGACTACTCCTGCGCGCTCTTCGACGGCCGGGAGCGGGTGATTGCGATGGGTGATCACATGCCGGTTCACCTCGGCGCGATGCCGATGTCGGTCAAAGCCGTGGTGGATTCCATGGAGATGGAAGAGGGCGACATGGCGATCCTGAACGACCCTTACGCCGGGGGCACGCATCTTCCGGACATTACGCTGGTTCTTCCGATATTTATCGGCGATACGAAGAAGCCCGCATTTTATGCGGCATCGCGAGCGCATCACGCCGACGTCGGCGGAATGTATGCGGGGTCGATGGGACCGGCGCAGGAGATCTATCAAGAGGGAATTCGTATCCCTCCGATACGCCTGATTCGAAACGGCATTATGAACACTGACATCCTCTCTATCTTTCTGGCGAATGTAAGGACGCCCCAGGAGCGCGAGGGTGACCTGGCTGCGCAGATTGGCGCATGTCGCGTGGGAGAGCGGCGGGTCAAGGAAGTTGTCACGAAGTATGGTTTGGCGAAGGTGAATGAGCTGGTCGAAGAGCTGCTGGCGTACTCCGAGCGCCTTATGCGCGCTGAGCTTCGCAATATGCCGGCGGGAATCTTCACGGCTGAAGATTTTCTTGATGGAGATGGAGTAACCGATGACCTGATCCGTATCGCCGTCACGATCGCCTTCGATCCTGCGAATGGTGCGGCGGAGATCGACTTTAGCGGATCGTCGCCGCAGGTGAGGGGCAGTGTCAATGCGGTCTTTCCGATCACGTATTCGGCCTGCTTCTATATGATGCGATGTCTTCTGAGCGATGAAGCGCCTGCGACTGCGGGGTTAATGAACTCGGTGAAGGTTACGGCGCCGGAAGGAAGCATCGTCAATGCAAAGTTGCCGGCGCCTGTAGCTGGCGGCAACGTCGAGACGAGTCAGCGCATCACCGATGTGCTGCTGCGCGCTCTGGCGAAGGCTGCGCCGCAGCGGGTTCCGGCGGCCAGCTACGGCACGATGAGTAATTTGACGATGGGCGGCGTGGATCACCGCACCAATGCGCCGTTTACGTACTACGAGACGACCGCGGGAGGCATGGGTGCGCGTCCAACAATGGATGGGATCGATGGTATTCACTGCCATATGACCAACTCGCTCAATACTCCCATCGAGGCGCTAGAGTACGCCTATCCGTTTCGCGTGCGGTCATATGGATATCGACGCGGCTCGGGCGGTGCAGGAGAGTTTCGCGGCGGCGATGGGCTGGTGCGCGAGATCGAACTCCTCGCCCCCGCGCAGGTAACTCTTCTTTGCGATCGGAGGAAGTTTTCTCCTTACGGCCTGGCTGGCGGAGAAGACGGAGCAAGAGGGAGAGCGTTGCTCATCTCAGCAAGCGGTGATCAAACGGAGCTGCCAGGCAAGTGCACCTTGCAGGTGGGAAAGAACGACTCGATCCGAATAGAGACGCCGGGCGGCGGGGGATGGGGCGTCGCAGCGAAGAACCAGTAGAGATTGCGTAGGCTCGTAGCAAGGTTGCAAAGCGAATTCGGTTCAACGAAAGGTTCCGGGCAGAATGAGTGAGTCACAACTTCAGCGCGGGACAGAAGCGGCCCACAAGGCGTGGTTCACTCAACTGAATCGCAACGAGCGATCGACGTTGGTCGCAACCTTTGCGGGTTGGATGCTCGATGGTATGGACGTCATGGTCTACAGCTTCGTGTTGCCGACACTGATGGTCCTGTGGCACATCAGCAAGGGGCAGGCGGGAATGCTCGGGACTTCGGCTCTTCTGCTGTCTTCGTTGGGTGGATGGTTGGCGGGGCTCGCTGCAGATCGATTCGGCAGGGTGAAGGTCCTGCAACTGACAATTTTATGGTTTGCGTTCTTCACGTTTCTGAGCGGATTCGCGAATAACTTTACTCAGCTTCTTGTCTTCCGTGGTTTGCAGGGCCTGGGGTTCGGCGGCGAGTGGGCCGTAGGGTCAGTGCTCATCGGCGAAACGATACGCAGAGAGTACAGAGGCCGTGCTGTAGGAACGGTGCAGGGTGGCTGGGCGATAGGCTGGGGAATTTCGGCCTTGTTCTACACGCTGTTCTTCGCTGTTTTGCCTCCATCACTCGCGTGGCGTGCGATGTTCTGGGTTGGCCTGCTGCCGGCGTTGTTGGCTGTGTGGGTTCGCAGTCATGTCTCCGAATCGAGCGTCTTTGAGCGCAATCTAGCAGCGACGAAGGCGTCCCCGGGTCACTTCCTGCAGATATTTTCGCCTGCCCTGCTCAAGACGACGCTGCTTGCTTCGCTTGTGGCTCTCGGGGGACAGGGCGGGTACTACGCGATCACGACATGGCTGCCGCTTTATCTCAATTCGCGGGGCCTGTCTGTGATGCACACCGGCGGATATCTGCTGGTGGTGATTGCAGGATCGTTCGCCGGCTATCTGACGGCGGCGCATTTCGCGGATAGGATAGGCCGCAGGTGGACGCTCGCGATCTTCGCTGTGCTGTCGTTTACTACGGTGTTGCTCTACACCGTTCTGCCCATCAGCGATCGAGTGACCTTGTTCCTTGGATTCTTCCTTGGATTCTTTCCGTCCGGTGCGTTCAGTCCGATGGGAGCATTTTTCACTGAACTCTTTCCGACCTCACTTCGCGGGTCGGGACAGGGGTTTGTATATAACCTCGGGCGGGGCGTGGGAGCGCTGTTTCCCGCGCTGGTCGGCTACTTCAGCGCGCACATGCAACTCGGTAGGGCCATCGCTCTCTTCTCTGTGAGCGCTTATATGCTGATGGCGCTGAGCGTCTTTCTTCTGCCGGAGACGCGAGGAATCGAGTTGCCGAGTGACAGGTGATCAAACTCGAAGATGATTTAGTAGCTTCGTTGATACATGCGGGAGATGCGGTCATGCCAGCCGAGGCCTTCGTCATCGAGCCACGCCCATAGGAATCCGATGCCGAGCGGGCACGCTGAGAGAAGCGTCGCGAAGATGCGACGGCGCATGGCTGCGCGGGTTGGATTGTCGTCGTTGAAGGTGCAGAACGCGATGCGCGCGTAACGCATGCCGGGAGTCGCTTCGGACAGGGTGAAGAACAGGAACTGATAGAGCAAGGTGAAGACGATAAAGGTGGCCGCGCCGGCGATCACGGCAGTCTGGAGAGTGATACGGCTTCCAGACGCTGCGGTTGCGGGTCCCGCGAGTTTGCCGACCGTGATGGCGAAGGCGGCAGTGAAGGCGAGAAGGGCGGCGGCAACAATGCAGCCATCGACGATCGCGGACATGGCGCGAAGACTGAAGGGCGCGGTCTGCGGCGAGAAGACTGGTTGGAACGGGGCTTCGGGGACTTCGACGACGGCGCCGACGGGATGCGCCGCGAGCAGGATGGAAGACCACTCAGGTATTGTGGATTCGACGACCGGAGCGGTGGAGATCTGGGTGGCTTCCACCTCAAAGATACGGAGTTGGGCGGCCTCGGCGGCCTGATCGGCCTCTTCACGCAGAGGTCCTTCGGCGAGACGGGGGCGTGCCTTGCGCGGGGCTACGAGCTGGCGGGGAAACTCGATTAGGTTGGCGGGAATGTCGATGGGCGCAGCCGCAGCGTCTTCGAAGATGGGCGACTGGCGGAAGGCGATCTCTTCTTCCAGGGCCAGGACCTCCGTTTCGTCGAGAAGCGCCTTTGCCTGGGCCTGGTTGTGGCTGATGCTTGAGGCGGCATTGGGTTCCGCGTAGCTTCGGACCACCTGATCTGCGTCGTAGAGCCTCACGGTGAGACCGGAGGTTGCCGGGGATGCGGCGGCCAGAAGCTGTGGCAGCGATTCGGTGATCTGAGGTTCGGTGATCTGCGGCTGCGCGAGGACAGGATCTGCGAGGGGCGGGGTAGACGCCGGAGGGGTCAGGTTCCACTGATCGAGTTCGGCGAGTAGCTGGTACTGGGCGTCGGCGACGGCCTGGGCGCTGAGGGCCGCGACTTCAGCGGCAGCTTCAGCCTCTCGGATGGCGCTTTCGGCTTGTTCGGCGAGGAAGGCGCGGTAGCTCTGCGAGTTTGCGTAGCGCTCGGCAACGGCTGCGGCGATGCGGGAGGCGCGCGAGCCTGCCGGGGCCGAGGAGGCGATGGGTTTGACGGAGTTGCCCGGGCGCTGCGTGCGGCGGGCGCGATGTGCGGCGAGGCGCTGGGCGACCTGCTCCTTCAAGGCGAAGGGCGCTGCGGCTTCCGTTTCGTCCGGCGCTTCGTCCAGTGGTAAGAGATCGCGCTGTGCAGAGCTCATTGTGCTCAAATCCAAACTCGCTTCCGTAAAATCGTTTAGCCTCAAATGGTGGTGCGTCTGACACGCTTCAAACCGAACGAACCGGGTTGCGCGATACCCTGGCGGCACCGTCTGCCGTTGTTGGCCATGCCTTACAGCTCACGCGGGTGCAACAAGTCGCAATTCAGCCGGAGTAAATGCTCGCGAAATTTCGTCCGGGTAGTTCTCAATACTGTTTACCTCTTGATAACTACCACGGTGGTTGGGTCAAGTCATCCACATTTGCTGGCGCAGCAGGTGACGAATCAGGCAACCTCTGTCGGTGATGCGCAACAGTCATCGACGAGCCTGCCCGATGAGCCGGGTTCGACGCGCTATCCTCGGGCTGAGGTGATGCCGCCGGCTGATGATACGACGGCCGTGGAGATCGAATCGGACACGCAATCGAAGCTGGGCAGCCGCTATGTTCTGGATGGGGATGTGGTCATAACGTATCGCGACCGGATCATTAAAGCGGACCACATGGAGTACGACACCGAGACAGGCGAAGTGACAGCCGACGGGCACTTCCATGTCACGGGGGGCGCAAATTACGAGGACATTCAGGCCAGCCATGGAACGATGAACCTGATCAGGCAGACCGGACGTTTTTATGACGTGACTGGTTCGGTGGGACTGAAGAACTCAGGGCATGGCATGACGTATGCGAGCAGCAATCCTTTTCTGTTCACAGGCCGGCTGGTGGTGAGGACCGGGCCGCAGGATTATGAGATTTATGAAGGCACCTTGACGACGTGTCAGCTGCCAAACCCGGACTGGATGTTGTATGCCGGCAAATTCGTGGTGGACAGTCAGAAGGCGAAGGCACAGAACAGCACTTTCCGGTTGATGAATATCCCGGTGCTGTTTCTGCCGTATGTGACGCATCCGGTGGATCCGGATGGGCGGCAGAGCGGATTTCTGATTCCGGAGATTGCCAACTCTTCGACCAAGGGCCTGGTTCTTGGCGACCAGGTCTACTGGGCAATCAATCGCAGCACTGACCTGACGGCAGGAGTGCAGTACTACTCGCTGCGAGGATGGGAGGAGTCGGGCTCGTTTCGCTACCGCGGAACAGGGCTCGACTTTGCGAAGGCGAGGTTTAGCGCCTTGCAGGACCGGGGGATCACAGTCAACGGAGTGTATGAGAATCAGGGCGGAGAGGACATCACTTTTTCCGGCCGGCATGACTTCGACCCGCAGACGCGAGTGGTTGCGGATGCGGAGTACCTAAGTTCGTATGCGTATCGCGAGGCGTTCGCAGAGAACTTTAGCCTGGCGGTGTCCAGCGATATTCTCTCGATCGTGTATGGGGTGCATGAGTGGGACGGTTATGCGGCCGGTTTGCGGGCAGACCGGTATCAGGGCCTGAAGATGGCTGCGGTGGCGGCGACGGAGACCACTCCCGCTATACCCGAGGAGCAGGTGAGGATCTTCCATGTGCCTTCGCTGGACTTCAGCAGCACGGAGCATCGGATCGGCACCAGCGGCCTGGTGTGGAGTTTGGAGAGCTCGTGTCGCGGGGCTGTCGCGCGTGCAACCGAATTTCGCGACCGGCGGGTTGACGCCGCGAGTGGATATTCATCCGCAGATTCGCGTATCCGTTCAGTTTCGACGGATGGCGTCTGCGCACGTCCGTGGGCTTTCGCGAGACCGCATACACCAGAAGCCGGCAGACACCCTATGTGCCCGGGCAGCCGCCGGTCGAGCTTCCGATTGCGCTTGAACCGCGCGGATGTGGAGGTCGAAGCGGACCTGAGAGCCCCCGTTGTGGAGCGAACATTCGATTCGGCCTCGGTTGAGAAGTTATTCCACGGCAATGACGTGAAGCACACGATCGAGCCGGAGGTGACCTACCGGTATGTCGCCGGTGTGAACAACTTTTTGAATGTCCTGCGTTTCGACGACGTGGATATTGTGAGCGATACCAATGAGCTGGAGTACGGCGTGACGCAGCGCCTGTTTTTGCGTCCGGTGAAGGCTCGGCCCTGCAAGGAAAGGCCGACGCTCGTCGCACAGAACTGGGACGACGAGGGAAAGGTCCAGACCAGAGAGCCGAAGGACGATCCTGACGCGAAATTGCCCAGCTGCGGCAGCCGCGCGTTGATCAGCTGGCGGCTGACTCAGAAGTACTTCTTCAACGAGAACTTTGGAAACGCTGTGATCGACGGACGTCGCAACATCTTCGATACGACGCTGAATCTTTCGGGAATTGCATTTTTGACCGAGCCTCGAGCCATCTCGCCGTTGATCTCGCGGATGCGAGTGCGGACCTCGGAGCACATGGATATCGAATGGGACTTCGATCTGGATACCGGCGCGAAGAAATTTACGTCTAACAATGTGTTGCTGGACGTACATCAGGGCAACGTCTTCGCCGGGTTGAGCTACGCCCGGCTGAACGCGCCTGGCCGATTCTACACAGAGGGAGTCGCCTCATCGGTCTCGGACTTCAACCAGCTGAGGCTCTTGCTCGGGTACGGATCGCCGGCCAGGGCTGGGCTGGGCTTAGCGGGGAGTGTAGGACTTAATCTGAACACGGCGAATGCCGGGCTGATTCAGTACGAGGGCGTGCAGGCGTCGTACAACTGGGACTGCTGCGGGTTCAATGTGGAGGTTCGCAAGTATCAGCTTGGCGTAGTGCCGAGCGATCTCTCGGAGCGGTTCAATTTCACGCTGCTCAATATCGGGACCGCCGGCAATCTGCGAAAGGCGGCGAGCCTGTTCTGACCTCGCCGGGCCTGTGTTTCCGGGCTGCTGCAGACGTGAAAACCGCTCCAGCGTGAGATAATCGAGGTATTGTGCCTACCGTTGTGAAGCCGTTCCGCGCCCTAATTTTTGCTCTTACGCTGGCCGCTCTTGGATGCCACGCACAGACTCCTTCGGAGGCTTCGGCAAAGCTATCTCCCGAGCTGGCGCGGAGGGTGGAGGTGTTGATTCGCTCGAAGTCCTCCGTCCCGCCCGACTACGATATGCAGATCGGTCCCCGGACGAAGAGTGACGTGCCAGGGTTCGATGCCATTTCAGTGTACATTCACTACCGATGGAAAATCGAGCAAGCCTCTGACTTTTCTGCTTTCGACTGACGGCAAGACGCTGGCGCAATTCAATAAGTACGACATCAGCAAAGACCCCAAGCTGTTGGTCAGCGGCGATGGGCGGCCTGCGCGAGGCGGACCGGTGAACGCGCCCGTATTGATCGTCGGCTTCGACGATCTCGAATGCCCGTACTGCGCGAAGATGCATCAGCAGCTCTTCCCCGCACTGACGGAGCGGTATAAAGACCAGATCCACATCGTGTACCGCGATTTTCCGCTGGATCAGCATCCGTGGGCGATGCGCGCGGCCATCGATACCAACTGCGTCGGCGCTCAGAGCGCGACGGGCTATTGGAACCTGGTGGACTATATTCACGCGCATGCCGCGGAGATGGGCGGCACGGAGAAGAGCCTCGACGAAGGCGAACGAGACGCTTGATTCGTTGGCGCGCGACGAGGGAAAACGGCAGAAGCTGGACGCCGACACTCTGAATGCGTGCATCACAAAACAGGATGACACAGCGATCAAAGCTTCGATGAAGCTGGGCGAGTCCCTTGGCGTGGACTCGACACCGGCGCTCTTTATCAATGGAGAAAAGATTGAGGGGGCACTGCCGCTGGAGTATGTATACCGTATGATCGATAGCGCGTTGATTGCCTCCGGCCAGACACCGCCTCCGCCTCCGCCAGCCGCACCCGCTCCACCTCAAACCCCGCCTGCGAACAAACCGGGCAACTAGACGAATGCAGGAGATACAGGATGTGCCGACTTTGTTGACCGATATCGTTCGTTCGTTCCCCGTGCGCTCAATCCGTCAGGTTTCATTTCCGGTCGCACTTATTCTGGCTTCGAGCCTGCTGTCGGTTGCCGGCTGTAATCGCGGCCATAGCGCCGATGTCGTCGCCACCGTTAATGGCCACGCGATTATGCATTCGGAACTGGATAAGGCCTACCAGGCGCAGCTGGGCGATTCGCCCCAACAGCAGCAGCTTTCGCAGGAGCAGGCCGATTCGCTGCGGTTGAATGTGCTGCGCGCGTTGATCGATCAGGAGATCGTGGAACAGCGAGCAGCCAAGATGAACCTGACCGCGACCAACGAAGAGGTGGATGCGAAGCTCGCCGAGATGAAGGCTCCTTATACCGAGGAGCAGTTCCAGGAGCGGCTGAAGGCGAGCAATCAGACGGTGGATGATCTGAAGCACGCTTTGCGGCAGAACCTCACGATCAACAAGCTTCTGAATAAAGAGATCAACTCGAAGATCACGGTGACAGACGCTGATGTAACGAACTACTACAACCAGCACAAAGCCGAGTTCAACTTCAGAGAGACGCAATATCACCTGGCGCAAATCCAGGTGACCGATATTCCATCGGCGCAGCCGGGCAACCTGCAAAACAGCAAGGCGACCAACGACGTCGATGCGAAGAGGAAGATCCAGGCGCTGAAGAACCGGCTGGATAGCGGCGAAGACTTCGGCACGCTCGCGATGAACTTTTCCGAGCAACCTGAGACGGCGCCGAATGGCGGCGATATGGGATTCGTCGGCGAGTCGCAGATGCACGCCGATCCTGCGATCTTTGCTGCGGTGACCAAGCTGAAGGCCGGCGAAGTGACCGAGATTCTGCCGCTGCTGGATGGACAAACAAAAAAGCCCGTTGGATACGCGATCTACAAGCTGCTGTCGCGCGACCCTCCGGGGCAGCGTGATCTTAGTGATCCTCGCGTGCAACAGGCGATCCGGCAGCAGTTACGCGATGGCCGCTCGCAGTTGTTGAAGGCCGCTTATTTGAGATGGTGCACGATCAGGCCAAGGTGGAGAACTTCTTCGCCGAACAGATCTTCAAGAACGACGCGCACTAGCCAATCGAGCGCCAAGCGAGCATGGAACTGTGGGAGTGTAGGAGTGGGAGAACTTTAGCGCATCGCTGCCGCTAAAGCAGTTGTTTCCCCATGGTGCGATGGCGATGGGTCGCGACTGGGTGTTGTGGCGGGCGGAAGGTATTTCTTGTAAACACTGATGTGAAAGCAGGACTGTTGAAACTCCTCTTCCACGTCGATCTTTCCCTCTTGAACGAGCGGCAATAGGTAACCACGAAGCCATGCAATCTCAGTGAGCGACAGTCCGTGCTTGGCGATGTCGATGGCCTGACCGGTGAGATGCGGGGAAGCGGTGTCGCCTTCAGCCGGGGCTGCATTGCCGTTGACGTGCACGAGATGCTGCTGGAACTCGACCGTGCGAACAGCGGAGTTGACCTGCAACGGAGAATGAAAGTGAGCGTAATGCGCGCGGGCAAGCGTCGCTAGAAATTGCGCGGTCCACGGGCGGCAGTAGCGGCGATTTGACGGAAGGCGCTCGTCGACTTGCAGGCTGTCATTCGTGGGGAGGGCGACGAGCAGCCGTTCGCTGCGCATGCTCTAGAAGATCTTCGTCGTTCTGAATGCGGTCGAGGCCGTCACGATCGGCCACCTGGTTCTGGTGGACAAGAATCTCGTGAGAGCCCTTGAGCGGCGGAGGAACGATCAGGCGGCCACGCTTGTTGTACAGGCTGGGCAGGATGACTGGCGTTGCTGACAGCCTCTTCGACGCTCGGCAGCTCCGGTCTCTTCGTGGTGGACCGAACGACGCCAACCACAGAGGCGGGCTTCGATGCAGGCTGGTGCAGCGGGGAACCCGGAGAAGACTCGTTGAGTTCCTCGGGTCGCAGGCTTCCATGAAAGGTTCCATGAATGGCGACAGGTGCGGGAACTTCTGCCGGATGCTGAGGCGGCCCTGAGAAAGTCGTCTGACGTAGCCTTTCTAGGAATCGCTTCCGCGGACGAAGGTGCTGGTGGTCTGGTACTCGCGAGCTCACCTGAGCTGATTGCGTGTCGGGAGCGGTGGTGCGCTGCAACGGCCTGCGTATGGCCGCGAGTCGTTGCCGACTTGGTTCCGCTGGTGGGATGGTGGTGGCTGGAAGCATGGACGGCGGTATGCGCGGTAACAGCAGTGGGTCTCCGGCGAGTTGGAGCCTCTGCGTTGGTCTTGTGCACGTGCGGATGCGTTGGTTTGGCCAGGCCGCTGGCGGGGAGTAGATATAGAGCTGCGAACGCCAGAAAGGCCGGAATGGGGGCGTTAGAACGCATCATGATTTCAGAGGCGCGGAACGCCAGAGCATCTTCTACACTAACCGCAAGGTTTGAGATCGGGTAAGTGATCAGGTCGGTTCCGTGTACCTTTCGATTAACACGCCGACGATGACCGGATCGCGTCTCGCAGAGCGAATCTTGTAGGATAGCGAAACCGAACTAATCTTCATTAACTACGGAGAGATCCATTGCGCGTTGCTTCACTCACCGCCCTTTGTTCCGCCTATGTTCTTGCAGGTCTCACCACAGCGTGTATGGCTGCTACCGCAGGCAATCAGTACCATCTCCTGCAACGGCCTGCGCTGAGCCAAACGCAAATCGTGTTCAATTATGCCGGTGACCTCTGGAGTGTCGATCGCAAGGGAGGCCATGCGACAAGATTGACAGTCGGAGTGGGGATCGAGACCTCGCCGGTGTTCTCGCCCGATGGAAGCACGATTGCCTTTACGGGTGAGTATGACGGCAACACCGATGTGTTCACGATTCCGGCTACTGGCGGCGTTCCGCATCGCGTGACCTATCATCCCTCTGTGGATGCGGCTGTGGGTTGGTCGCCTGATGGCAAAGAGATCGTCTTCCGTTCGGATCGACAGGCCAACAGCCGGTACACGCAGTTGTATGAGGTTCCCGCTGCCGGCGGATTCGCCAAAGCGCTGCCGCTTCCCATGGCGTTCGAAGGGGCGATCTCCGGCGATGGCGCGAGCATCGCGTACTCGCCGCTGGGTCCCTCGTTCAGCTTCGATTACAACCGGTACGTTGCCTGGGGGAACTATCGCGGTGGCCGCGCGAGCACAATCTGGATCACCGGATTGAAGGATCTAAACAGCACCGAGATTCCTCACGAAACAGGGTCGGACCTCGACCCGGTCTGGGTAGGGAAGATGGTTTATTTCCTCTCCGACCGCGGCGGCCCAATGACGCTGTATAAGTACGATCCGTCGACAAAAACGGTGACGGAGTGCATCAAGAACGCGGGCAAGCCGGATATTCACTCACTCTCCGGTGGTCCGGGGGGACTGGTGTACGACCAACTCGGCGAGATTTATCTGTACGATACAGTCAGCGGGCAAACGCATCTGGTGTCGATCGATGTGTCGGGTGATCTGCCCGAGGTAAGGCCGCGCATCGAGAATGTAAGCACGCAGATCGATCACGCCAGCATATCGCCCACCGGCCTGCGAGCCGTGTTTGAGGCGCATGGCGAGATCCTAACGGTTCCGGTGAAGAAGGGGCCGACGCGCGACATTACCAACACGCCCGGCGTGATGGAGCGAGCTCCGGCATGGTCACCTGATGGGCAGTCGATCGCGTATTTCTCGGACGAGTCAGGGCTCTATGCATTGCACGTTGCGAGTCAGACCGGCAGCGGAGCAGTGAAGAAGTTTCCGCTTGCGAAAGAGCCTGCCTACTACTTCGATCCTGTGTGGTCGCCGGACTCGAAGCTTATCGCGTTTCGCGATAACCGGCTGAAGTTGTGGATGCTCGATACAGGCAGCGGAAAATTGACGCATGTCGGCGAGGATGATTTCTTTCAGACGGACAAGCGCGACATCGCCTGGTCGCCGGACTCGAAGTGGATTGCTTACTCGCAGATCGTCGCGAACCATCTGCATGCACTCTTTCTCTACTCGGTGGAGACGGGCAAGTCGACACAGTTCGCTCCGGCCTCTGGCGATTCGCGCTTTCCCACCTTCGATCGCAACGGCAAATATCTGTACTTTGCCAACAGCACAAGTGAGGGTGGCACCTCCGCCGGTCTTGATATGACCAGCGATCTGCTCTCGCCGATGCGTAATTTGTATGCGGTTGTTTTGGCAGCGGATCAGGCTTCGCCGATTGCGCCGGAGAGCGACGACGAAAAGACTCCTGCCGAAGCGAAGGAGAAGGCGAAAGAGAATGCCGATGCCACTCCGGCAGGCGAGGGCAAGGAGGGCGAGAAACCACCCGCGAACGCGCGGCCTGCAACTCCACCGAAGCCTGTGAAGATTGACCTCACTGGAATTGAGAACCGCATCGTCGCGCTGCCCCTGCCGGCTGGCGATTACCTTGAGTTGGTTGCAGGCAAGCCCGGTGTCCTCTACTTCCGTGAGGCAACGGGAGGCAATCGATTTGCAGAACGTTCAGCGACACTCAGCCGCTTTGTCTTCGATACACGCAAGACGGAAAAACTGGCGGACCGAGTCTCAAGCTTCAATCTCTCAGCCGACGGCGAAAAGATGCTGCTGGCACTGATGCCGGAGGGAGCAGGCGGTCGAGGAGCAGCGGCCGGCGGTACCCCGCCTCATCCGACGTACGTCATCGTTCCTGCGAATGCGCCCATGAAGCCAGGCGAAGGCACGGTGTCACTTGCCGATCTCCAGGTGCGTGTCGATCCCGCAGCCGAGTGGAGCCAGATGTACCACGAGGTGTGGAGAGTGGAGCGTGCCTACTTCTACGATCCCAATTTTCATGGCGTGAATACAGTAGCGGAAGAGAAGCGATTTGAGCCATACGTGCAGTCGATCGCGGCGCGCAGCGATCTCAACTACATCTTCCAGGAGATGCTCAGCGGCTTTTCCGTCGGCCATCTGCGAGGCACCGGAGGAGAGATTCCCGAAGCCAAAAAGGTTCCAGGCGGATTGCTGGGCGCCGACTACACGATCGAGAACGGTCACTACTGCGTGTCGAAGATTCTGGTTGGCGGCAGCTGGAACCCGGACGAGAAAGCGCCGCTCGCTGAGCCTGGCCTGAACGTGCATACCGGCGACTGCATCCTGGCCATCGGAGGCGAAGAGGTAAAGGCCGACGACGACATCCAGCGTCTGCTGGAAGGAACGGCCGGGCATGCGATCACGTTGCACGTAGCATCCGCAAATGGGAGCAATGCTCGAGACATTACCGTGATTCCAATTCGCAGCGAGGCGGCTCTGCGCAACAGCGAATGGATCGAGGACAATCAGCGAAAGGTCGACAAACTCTCCGGCGGCAAGCTCGCGTATGTCTATCTGCCGGACACTGGCGCGGGTGGCTTCACAAACTTCAACCGCTTCTATTACTCGCAACTCGACAAGCAGGGTGCGGTGATCGACGAACGCTTCAACGGTGGCGGCCAGGTAGCCGACTACATCATCGAAGCGATGCAGCGGAGGGTCGTCGGATACTGGGCGTATCGTTACGGCGCGAGTTCAGAAGACGGCGAATGCGTCGATCTCCGGGCCGAAGGTGATGATCATCAATGAAGTCGCTGGCTCTGGCGGCGATGCGATGCCGTGGCTCTTCCATCAGGAGAAGGTGGGGACTCTGGTGGGAAAACGCACATGGGGCGGGTTCGTTGGTATCAATGCGATTCCTGTGCTGATGGATGGAGGCAACGTGACTTCACCGAGCTTCGGCTACTTCTCTCCTGAGGGCAAATGGCAGATTGAGAATCACGGCACCGATCCGGACATAGTGGTCGAACAGGACCCGAAGGCAGTAAGTGAAGGACACGATCCGCAGTTGGAAAAGGCGGTGAGCGTCGCGATGCAGGAGCTTGCGCAACACCCGGTTCAGGAGCCGGCGAAACCGCCCTATCCGAACTATCACAAGAAATAGTCAGCCATGCGGGGGAGAGAGCCCCGCATCGTCATTTGCGCAATACGCGCTCTACGAAACCGACACGCCGCAGGCAGTGACGACCGACTTCGCAGCACCTAATATCTGCGAAGGATCGCGCGTAGTGATGGCTGCTCCAAGGACGATAATGGCAGACGCGATCTGGACAGCCTTGTCGATGTTGGCGAGCTGGTCGAGCGCGTGATCCGCAGTCTTCGTCGCGACTGAGATCTGCTGCAGCGCCTGGTCGGCATTCTGCAGCGTAAGATTCGCCGACTGCACCGCCAGGTTATCGGAGACATTCTTCAAAGAGAAGACATATCCCTGAAGCTGCACAATTCCAGGATCAGTCAGGGCAGCACCGGCCTTGATGGCATCGAGCCGCACCTGGCCAATCTCGACGGAGATGTCGTGGAAGGCCTGGGCAAGCTGCTGCATCTGGTCGTCGGTGAGAGTCGTACCGGCATCTGCGGTCGAGACCGCAGCCGGCGCCACAACAGCGGCCTTCGGAGCTATCTTTGGAGTCGACGGCGGGGAAGTCTTTGGGGATTTCTTCATGAGAGATTTACCTCGAATGCAAATCCGATACAGCGTCCTTAATCGATTCCACAATGGGCGCAACCTGTTTGCCCATCTCTACGAGACTCGCCTTCTGGGTCGCTTCCTTGGCTAACTTCGCATCCAGTGCGGCGAGGCCATCCATCGTCTTGCCGTACAAGGCCGCGGCATCTTTGCGAGACTGCAGCGCACTCTTGTCGTCGGCGTACTGTCGTTGCACGAGGATCAGCGCGAGGCGCTCGTTGGATTGCCCCGCTGCCATCGGACCTTGATAAAAGCCGTCGAGTGAAGACTCTTCGTTGGAAAGCATGATGCCGTAGTCATCGACGACGATCTTCTTCAAAGCCTGAGTGAGAGACTGAACGGCCGGATCGTTGTCCTTGATGAGCTGATCAAGCTGCTTCTCGCGATAGCCCTTTGTCGCGGCATCCGCAAGCGCCTTCAAGATACTCTGCGCATCATTTGCCGCAGCTGCAGCACTCTTCGAAAGCCCGGTGATCGCGCTTGTACTGGTCACATTTGTATCGATCGATGCATCGTAACCAAGCGGTTTGTTCGACGAGAGCTTACCGAGCGCGTCGAAGTAGTCGAGCAGGATGTTCTGGTCCTTCGCAACCTGGCTCGCGAGATCCTGGTATGGTTTGCAATCGAGCGCCTTCGAATCCTTCGGGCGCTCCTTCTCCGGCGTGTTATCGAAGAGAGTGTTCTGCCGAGCGCAAGTCCCTGCGATGTCATTGGAGACCTTGGGAAGAGCCGCCCTCGCGTCATCGGACAGCTTGGACAGGCCCGCAGCGTCATCCATATTGACGCACCCGTTCAGGGTGAACCAGCAAAGCCACGACCGCGAAGATTCGCAGGGAAAGAGAATGAGGCGTCATGGTCAGAGACAACGAAAACCTCTTTTCGAGAACGCCTTTGACTCTATGAGAAGTCCCGGGAGTTTACCAGTGGAGCGGAGAAGGCGCCCCGCTTCGATTCAGGGCTTGGCTGGAGTTTCAGTGTGCGCCTGGGCCTGCCACTTACCCGTTCCGGTTTGGCGAACCCAGACCGTAGTGGAGTTGTTGTCGTAACTGGTTCGCTGCGGTTTGTCAGCGGTTCCGCAGTTGAACGTGTTGACCACATGGTACGCAGTCATGGCTGAGTCTGCGGAAAGGATGCGAACCTGAAGGTCGCGCAGCTCGTATGCTTCGAGCTTGCAGTGTTTCAGGCTGATCAGAAGAGCATCGACGGCCTGAATATGATCGTCGACTTCGATGAAGTCCTTCGTGAAAAGGCTGCGGACCGTAGCAAAGTTGCCTTCGGCCATCGTAGTCCACAGATGCTGTTCGAGGTTGACGATTTCGACCGGCATCGGAGCAGCATTACCGCTCTGCGCGAAACAGGGCATTGCGAGTGCGACAGAGGTCGCAAAAAGAAGGAGAGAACGCATGTGCACTATGTTAACGTCTCGCCTCCTACTTCTAGCGAGTGAATTGCCTTTAGTTGCCAGCGGGTTTAGTGCCGACCTTCCGGACGGATCCGTCGACGATGGCGTAAAGAAGCTGACCATGGTCTGCCTTGGCCTTCGCCCTGATGTACTCGCCCGCGCGTTTGCCCGCTTCGGCGTTGTCGGGAAGAGTCAGCCCGCGACTCTGCGCGGAGATCTCCGCGAGCTGCTGAATGATCTCGAAGAACGTCGTCTCGTTCCGGCCCGCAAGCTGCCAGCAGTCGGAGACCGTGCAGGTGAGAATCTGCTCCGTGTTCCAGTTATGCTTTGCGGCGGAGTCGGCCGCAGACGGAGTGATGCTCGGGGCTGATGGCTGCTGTGCGGTCGCAACAAGAGTGGCAGTGGCGAGAGTAAGACAGAGAGCAAATCGATGTGCCAGTCGCATGGGAACGTTCCTTTTCATGGTGAGGTCTAGTAAGGGCGATAGTTGTTGTTGTTCCGGTTGTTTTGTGCTGCCTGGCCAACGACTGCGCCAATGCCCGCGCCCGCCGCTCCCCCGATCAGAGTGCCCTTCAGGCCGCCGCCGAATGCTGCGCCGAGAACCGCGCCACCGGCTGCTCCGATCAGCGCGCCCTTGCCGGGCCCAATCCCGCCTTGATTCGGTTGACGATGGTCGTCATGGTAGTGGTTGTCGTAGTGGCGGTCATGGCTGTTGTAGTAGTCGCCGCCGTGAGCGCCACTGCGCATGCCATTGTAGTAGGCGCTGTTATTGTTATGATTCTGTGCGGTCGCGAAAGGCACACTCGTCGCAATCAGTAGGGGTGCGATCAGAAACGCGCTTCTGAGCTTGCTCATTTTCGATTAGATGCGGGATTTTTGGCGCCGGAAGTCTTTTTTTAGGTTGTTCCCTGAATGCCCTCGATCTTGCAGGGGAGACTGCAAAGCAAAGATTCTGTTGGTTTATTGGCCAGGGAGAAGTTCGGAAGAAACATCCATGAAGGATTTGTATAGCTTGTGCAGGCTCTTGTGCCGCTTTAGCGTCTTAGTAGAGGGGGAGTGTGAAACGTATGCCGTTTTTGTGGAAAGTCCGTGGCGTGTTGCTGGCTGCAAGTGTAATCGCAGGGCAGGTAGGGCTAGCGCAAACCGCCAAGCCGAAGCCGGCAACAAAGCCGACGACAAAGCCCGGGATGGCAGCATGGTCGCCCGAGGTGCAGAAGACGCTGGGTGTATCGGAGGCAAACTTCACCGCCGAAGGACTGAACAGGCTGACGCAGGCGCAGCTATCGGCGCTGCTGATCTCGGCGCGTCCCGACCCGAGAAAGGGATTGCTGACGTGTCCGGCGAGCGGGACGATGCCTGCAGGCAGGATCAAAATCTTTGTGACCGTGGCTGGAGATGATTCCACAGGGGCCATTGCGACGGCGATTCGGCAATCTGTAGGCTCGCTCAGCGGAGTCGACGTGGTGGACTCAGCGGCTGCAGGCCGACCGTGCTCTACACGTCGTCATTCAGGAGCAGACGATCAACAAGAGGACGATTGGGTTTACGGCTTCCTATCTCACGTCAATTCCATGCAGCGAGGAGACGGCGGGCAAGAAGACGGATGTGGAACTGAAGGGAACCCTTGGCACCTACACCGATGCGAAAGGACCCGACCTGGCCAAGGATTTAGCGGGAATGCTAGATCAGGAGTTGCAGCCACTGCGAACGAGGTAGCTAGTTCACGCCCTTTTTAGGATCCCATGAGCCCTGAAGCTTGCGCACGAGGATGATTTGGCCGGTGTGGTAAGCGTTGTGCGTGCCGATGTGAGCGATCAACTCCGCGTTGGCTGCGATCTTGGCGTCATCAGCGGCTTCAACGGCTTGCTCCCATGCAGTCAGAACTTCGTCGAGTTTTTTCACTGTCTCCGGCCAGTTGGTGGCGTCAAATTTATTGAAGGTCTCGGTGTTGTCCGATGGCGGTGCAGGAGTCTTCTCGCCTTTGAAGCGGGCGAGCGCGTCGGCGTTCCAGAAGAGAAGATGGTAAGCGAGCATGCCGACGGAGTGGTCGGCTGGAGCGGGATTATTTGGGCCTTCGGACTTCGGGATCCAGCGTGCCTGCTCTGGCGTGAGGCCGGCAACGGCGGTGTTGACCGGGACGAACCACTCGGCCTTGTTATGCGTGGACCGAAGTTGAGCAAGAAGCACGGACTTGAGCGTCGGTGGTGGCCCCACGGGCTTTTTGGGTTCCTGGGCAAGAGCCAGCGGCGAGAGGAGGAGGACGACGAGGATTTGTTTGAGCGCCATGAGTGGTTCCTTTTTAGTGCAATGGATTTCGTGCCCAGGGGTGTGGAGAAAGAGTAGCAGGATTGTGGGAGGTTGAGTGGATTTCACTCTTTGGAGATGGTCAATGAGCAAGCAAAAAAAAGGCCCATCTTCGCGCGATGCATCTATCGCGAAGACGGGCCTTCGAGTTACAGGTGCCGTCGCTCAGAACGCCAGCAGGCGATCAAAGAACGAACGGTAACGACGCAACGCTTGTCTAAGGTCTTCCGTGGAAACATCGTCTCCACGATCCCACTGGTGTTCGAGTTCGGCGCGTTCAGCGGCGAACTGTTCCGCGATGCGAGTGACGACTGTGGCGACGAGGCTATCCGCCTGTTCCACCGCCGTGCGCGGCTCATCTACAAAGCTGATCTGGGCCTTATCCCAACGTGCGCGAAGCTCATTGAGTTCGGTGTCGGGAAATAACTGTCCCGGTTTGTCAGCCAGTTTGTCATTCTCGAGCCTCTTCTCCGGAATGAGAGCGCGAGTTCCTTCGATCTCCCGCGGCTCGTCTACTACTTCGGTCGCCGCTGTAAAGTCTCTGTTTTGATATTGCGATCTGGGTGTGGGGTTTACGATCTCTGCTGTAGTCAGTCTTGTCTCGTCGCGAACTTCGCCGATCATGCTACCTCCTTATTGGCTGCGCCTGGCACGCCAAGCAGTTCATCGAACAGGGAACGGAAATGTACCATTGCTTTTCGAAGATCTTCCGTGCTCGCTTGACCTCTTCCATGGCGCAGAACGATGTCGTGGGCGGCTCGATAGTTGCCCACGGCGTTGGGGTAGTTGACGGAGATGTCGTCGGCGCGCTGATTGAACTCGCTCATCGGATAACCCCGCGCAGTCATCGCTTCCGTGACGAGCCGGTCTGCTTCGTTCACTGAACCCTTGGGATCATCGACGAACTGCTTCTGGACGAGAGCCCACTTTTGGGAGTATCTATCCCGCTCGGCCGGGGGCAGGGCGCGGAGTTCAAGGCGGGACACACGTTTTTCTCGAGCCGCGAGAACAGTTTCGGCGCGTTGAGGATCACCGTGTTGATGTACCACGCGCTCGTACTCTGAACCGAACTTCTGTTTCAAATGATCCGTTTGGCGGCGTCTGGTGTACAGAACTGCCGCAACGACAATCACAAGGGCGACAACAACGATGATTGCGGTCAAAACCTTTGGGTCCATAGATTCCCCCGTTTGCTTGTTGTCTAGATGCCGGGGGTACTACGGATGTTGTGCGGAAGCGATCAGGCCCTGAGCCGGACTTTCGCATCGCGAAAATATTTCGTGGCGGGACGATAAAGGTGTTGAAAGATATGGCACTCGCCATTAGTCAGGATTTTGTTGCGGAGAACACGGGATCCTCTGCACCGCTGCGTTTAAAAAACAGCGCGTGAAGCTTCTCCTCACCCATCACTCGTCCAAGCTCCGTCCATGCGAAAAGAGGAACGAACGCGCAAATGACGATGATCGTTCGGACCATCATTTGGTCCGTGTCGATATGCCGCAAGATCCCACTGACGGACTCGTGATGAACGAGGCGTTTGATGGCCTCTTCCACCACATGAAATACGAAGAGAAGCAAGCCAAAGACGAACGACTTGTAGAGGACACTCTGATACAGCGGGCGGGCTTCTAGCTCCCGGCCAAGGTGCGCCATCTTCCCGATCAGAATGATCTTGGCCACGATAAGAGCGTTGATGATCGCGGTGCCATAGGTCCAATAACTAACGTCATACTTTCTTAACACCAGCATCGTGTAGGTCGAAATGGCGCATAAGACAAAGGCCAGGTACAGCGAGATAAAAGCGAAATCCTTAAGCTCGTGTTCAGCCTTTTGCTTGAAACCAACTGTTGTTGGAGCCTCGTTGGTCATTTGAGTCTCTCCTGTTCTTCGAGAGGGTCCGATTGTGGCAGGTCGCTTGGGGGAATTGTAGCCCCATTGCTTCACGCCCTGAACTCGCAGTTCTACCAGAGGATCCGAAGCGTGGACCTGGTCGTCCACGATCGTTGTCGCGTGCGGCCGTAGGTGCGATCGCACCACACACATTGCGCAATTCATCTTGACGTCATTCGTTCTTCAGAATGCGCCAGAGTGCGAGCGGCTCGTAAGCAGTTCAGAAGCGGTTCCTCAGACAGAGCCGTGCCCCGTGCACTGAAGCACTCCCAGATATTCCTTCCACGGACCCACAGCGTCGCGGTACTGGTGCGCTATGATCCTCGAGATCTGGTGCAGATGCGTCATGTCATGCACGGCCCACGTTGACAGCAGCTGCGACAGCGTCACGACCCCGAACGCAGGATGCCGTCCCCGCAGCTTCAGGTCTTCCTTCCCCAGGTTCAGCGTGCGCACCTCGTTCAGGTTCGCCGCGCGGAGACGCGCAAACTCATCCAGCATCTGCGCCAGCGACTTGCCCTGACTCTCGCGGATATTTCCCCCGCGATCAAACGGCACAAACGTCTGCTGCTCGCCTGTCTGCAGAATCATCCGCGCCCGCGGCATCCAGTTCACTCGTTCACCGTCTACCAAATGCCCGACCACATCGAACGCGCTCCAGGTGTTCTCCCCCTCACCGCGCATCGCCCACTCCTCCGGCAGATCTCGCAGCAGCGCACTGAGAACAGCGGGAGTCCGAGCCAGCAGCGCAATTGTCTGTTGCAGATCATGTTTCATCACCACCCCCCGATCCGTCGCAGTCCCGTCGCAGTAACTCTCCAGAGGTTCTGATTGTATCTCTCGCAGATTCCTATCCGACGGGAAAAGGGATCGCCAACTCTTGTACGTCTGGAGAAGATTTTCTTCGAGCGCAGGTGTAATATCTGGCGCACAGGGCCCCTTTCGACGCAACCGAATCTGAAATTCACTTGCCACGCTGCGCAAAGACGCGGCAAAGAGAGGTGTCAGATGAGCTCAAAGATCAAGGGAACCGTAGAGATGATTGGCAGCCGCGTCACCCAGGCGGAAGGCAATTTAAAAGTGGAAGAGATGGTCCGCGTTACGATTGAGCCGACTCCCGAACAGATCAAGGAATTTGAGAAAGATCCTGTCGGTATGATCAAGCGCCTGCTTACGCAAGAGGGCCACAAGTTCAAAGACGTAATAAGTCCTGAGCCGATGAAGCCCGTCTCTCACCTCCGCTCGGCGTATTTCCACACCGTCTACGACAGAGCCAATCCCGGAGACGTGTGCCACTGGCATCGCTATACCTATTAGACTTACACCCCGCCAGTTCTGCGCGCGCTTCTACCGCTGAACGCACAGAGGCAATGGCTATTAGTCATTGCCTCAAATTATGACCTGCAAGGTTACATTTACCAGCGCTTGTCGTCTGTGCAGCTTGGAACCTCCCCGCGGGTATACCAGGACGATGTTGTGACGCCGGGCCCCGAAGGCGTGATGTTGGATTCGTGCAGATAGACCTGGGCGTACTGGTCATTGGACTGCGTCGTGGAGTCGAGATCGATATAGGCGAGGTACACATCGAGAGGGTAGGAGGCGTTGTATCCGGTAAAGCTTTCGTAAGCGCCGGAGACCGAGTCGATGGAGCGCGCGCCCTTGATCACAATATCCGTGTATTGCGGGATACCGGGCGTTCCGCTGCAACTGCCGTAGTAGGTGTTCAGGATAATCAGGTGCTTGGCCTGCTTCATGCAGGTGTCCTGATAAGTGACCTGTTGCACCGGCCCGCCGCAATCGTAGTCGCTCTTGATGTTGATCGCGTTGGCATCGGTCGAGGGGATGCCTTCGAGGTCCACGCCGAAGACGTAGTTGTCGCGGAAGAGCACGTTCGTGACGCCGTGAAACGTCTGGCTGCCGATCGAGAGACCATGCGTCCCGTAGAGACGGTTGTGGTCAACCGTGATGTTGGAGGCCGCAGCAGAGTTGGTCTTGATCGCGACGCCGTCGTCACCGGCCTCGATCGAGGAGAACGCGACGGTGACATTCGTGAGGCTGTCAATGTCAATGCCATCGGCATTGGCGCGGTTTGCCGGCGTACGCACCTTGATGCCCCAGATCGTGACCCCGTTGCCGGTTTCAACGTAGAGGTTTGGATGGAGTGCCTGCGCGAGGGTGATGTTGTAAATGACGAGGTCGGTTATCTTTTTGCCCTGGACCAGGCGCGGGGTACCCCCGGTGAGGATGTCGCCGCGGCCGTCGATGGCGCCTGGCCCACCAAGGAAAGCGTTGGTGCCTTCCAATAAGACAAGCTCAGACTGCTTGACGTAGCCGTTGTTGCCTTCCAGCGTTACTCCGCGACCGATCACCAGGCCTTCACCGTTGACCGTTATCTGCGTGCTGTAGAATGCGTCGGCCTTGGGCGTGCCGACAAGAAGAACGCTGTGGCCGGTGCCCGCGCAGGTGTTGAGCGCCGCTTGAATACGGGCGGTATCATCCGTTGCCGGCGGCGAGGAGCGCTCGGACGTGCTGAATTGCGCGGTAAGAACAGTGCATATCGCGGGATATCGCGGCTCGGTGACATGTCGGCTATCGCCTGTAGCAATGGTCTGTGCCGCTGCGGACGACAGGAGAAGGGTTAAGGCGAGAAGAATGTGTGGCTGACGTCCGGTCACACGAACAGGGATCATGTGGGCCTCCAGAGATTGCGAACATTGGACGTGCGTCGAGTGGTAATACCAATCGCGGCAAGAAGCATAGAAACCGAAACGCACGCTGTCAAGTCACCCGGCGTCGCGATGCCTTTTGGGTAGGAGCCACACGGTGGGAAGCCGACTGCTCAACCGCATAGAGGTTCTCCTCTATTTGGTTGTCCGGTGAGTGTTCTTGGGGGCCGTTGGGGAGGCGATTCTTATAGTCTCGCCTTCTTGCGGATGTCAAGGAGTCTAATTCAGGCTGGGTAGGGTATCCGGATCTTCGCTGCCGCGAAAATGACCCACCTTAGTCTGACCCACCTTAGTAGCGATAAAACCGCGCCGAAGATGGGGCACCTGGCTAACCGCGTAACGCATCGGAACCGTCCCAGCCAGCCGCAATAAAGTTGAGGCACTCAGGAACCATCGATGACGTCCTTTCGTATCCGGATGGAGAGCGACAAGGAGTCTCAATGGCGAATGCGATGCAGCGGCGGCTTAACTACCCCAGGGCGATTGCTACCTTTGTTCCGGCATATGTTGTAGTGACGATTTTTGGGATTGCCCTCTCTGTTGTTATCTCGATCGTCAAGCACACACCACAAACAATCGAGCCGATGGACAATCGGGCGTATCTTCTCTCGGAGCGTTTTCTTCCATGGCTGAACCTGGTGGTTTGGGCGATGTTTGCGTGGGTGTACTTCCGAAGGCGCAGGCATAACGATTCGCCGAACCTGCGCGAAGAGGCGTTTGCCCTTGGAGCTTTCTGGCTAACGGCCGCAGTGGTAGTGGATTATGTCGGATTCGTGCTGATCAAGAATCCAATCTCCTTGAGTCCGCACGATTTCTATATCGGCCAGTTTCCCTGGATCTATCTAATCTATGTGGCCGTCCTCATCGCTCCTCTTTGCTGGCTGAAGTTAGCGAAGTCTCTGGAAGGCAGGACGACAGACTGAATGGGATCGGTGCGGGGGAAGTTCTATCGTCCGGTGAAGAAAGCGGTGAGTCTACGTCTGGATGCGGATGTGATCGCGTGGCTTGAAAAAGGATGGGAACGGGATCAGACGCGGGCGAACCGGGTGCTTCGGGAGAAGATGCTGAAGGAGATGGCCGGGTAGGGTTTTCCCGGATTATCGCGGCCGCGAAAATGGCCCACCTTAGCGAGCGATGAGACTGTCGCGAAGAGGGGGCACCCGATTGTGGCAACACAGTCAGATGGGGACCACCCGTCTTAGCTGGCTTTGTGGTGGAGCGCGGCGCGAACTTTGTCGACATGAGTGCCATGCGCGCGAATAGCTTCGTGGAGCTGGTCGCCCGTGACCTTGAACTCTTTGGACCAGTAGGCGATGTCGGAGGACATCTTGGGGTTGATCTCTTTCGGATCATGCGGGCCCTTCGTGTGTTCTTCGTGGAGCGCGTGGGCTTCGTGGGCTTTGGGTACGTCGTGGTGCTCAGACATGTTTTGATTCCTCATTGTTTCTTCTCATAGGTGGATGACGATGGTCAGGTTGAGGATGTCCTCACGCCCGCAACTCGTCATTTAGCCATGCAGAAGTTATTGCTTGCTTTGTGGGTGCAATGAGGATAGTTTCGCCGAGACTCCCAAACTTGTTGAGAACCCGTCCCCGCCTTATCCTTGTCGTTCAATGAAGACCCGCCCGTTGCATGGCGGGTCTTCAGTGAATTGAACTGACACTCTTCGCGACTTTCCATCGAGAGCAGCGAGGCGACAGGAGTCAGGAGCGCCGGCGTGAGATAAATCTTCGGGCGGCGGGAATCGCTGCGAGGCCTAGGCCGAAGAGTGAGAGTGTCGCGGGTTCCGGAACTGCTGAGGGGATAGGGGGCGGAAGCTGGCTGGTCAAGGTCTGATCTTCGCCGATGGTGAAGTCGTAGTAGTTCTCGAAGTCCGGCGTAGTGAAGGTGAAGGAGGTATAGACGCCGAGGAGTTCGATGAGTCCATTGCCCTCATTGCCGGTGACGCCTGTGCCGGCCGAGTTGATGACCAGGCCGCTGCCTCCGTATTCTGCATTGGGACCACCGCCAGCGATGGTGAAAGGTTCACTGGAGTTGAAGTCGAAGCTGGTTTCCTGGTTGGGCTCGCCGAGGCTCCAGATCGCAAGAACGGGGTTGGCTACGGGGCCGGAGAAGGTGATTGTTTCAATGCCAGAGCCCGGGCCGCCTTCCATATGGACGGAAGTAGCGTCGACAGGAGGACCATTGCTGACGACTCCGCCGATCCAGGTGGAGGGAGGATTCCAGGAGGGGCCACCGTTGAGCTGGCTGATTTGGCCGGTATAGGTGATCGTGAAGCCGGGCATAGTGGCGTTGGCTCCGCCTCCGGCTGCAGCACTCGCACCGGCGGTGTAGGTGTTCCATGTTGCCCAGACGAAGGTGTCTGCGTGGGCGGTGAGTGTGGCGGTGGCAAAACATGCCGCGAGGACAAGCGCGAGGAGGGATTTCAGGCGCATCGATGAGCTCCTTGATTTCTAAATTGTCAAAAGGGGGGCCCGCGTGAAATTACTTAGCAAGCAACTAACCAGCCAAACGACTAAGCTTTGGAGTCAACGGCTTCCGTATCTTCGGTGGCTTCCGACCCGCAAGAACTTGCAGATTAAATAGCACTCCAATGACCCAGTTCAACGACCCAGTTCAATCACCCAGACGGAAGGGAGACGGCGGTTCTGCTGGGTCGATTTGGGCGGGTGGCCCGCATATGAAATCAGGGTGCCCCATCTTCGGCGCGGTTTTATCGCGACTAATCGGGGTCCCCGCCAGCCTGATGGCGGTAATCCGATTAGATGTGGGCCAACCCGGCCGGATGTGATCGCGCGGCTGAAGAAGGATGGGAAGGGGTATCAGACGCGGGCAAACCGGGTGCTTCGGGAGAAGATGCTGAGGGAGATGGCTGGGTAAGGTTTTCCTGATTTTCGCTGCGGCGAAAATGCCCCACCTAAGCGACGATGAGACTGTCGCGAGAGGTGCACCTGATTGTGGCAACACGGTCGGATGTTGAAGCAACGTCTTAGCTGGCCATGGTGGAGCGCGGCGCGCACCTTGTCCACGAGGGTTCCACATGCGCGCGAATAGCTTCGTGAAGCTGCTCGCCCGTAACCTTGAACTCTTTGGACCAATAGGCAATGTCGGACGACATCTTGGGGTTGATCTCTTTCGGATCATGCGGGCCCTTCGTGCGTTTAGCCATCTGAAAGTTATTGCTTGCTTTGTGGGTGCAATGAGGGTAACTTCGTCGGGACTTCCAAACCTGTTGAGAATAGGCCCCCTGTCATGCGGCGAACGATCGCGGCTTCCTTGCTGTTACTTTGTGGTTTTGGCAATTATGCCTTCGGACAGTACAAAATTCTATCCGCCCCCTGAAAAGGTTGCGGCGCCCTCGCCATCTCCTGCTCCGGCTGCTGCGCCTGCGCCGGTCGCGCCGTCCCCGGTAGCTGCACCCGCGTTTAACGGCCCGAATACGACTAGAACGTACATGCTGCGCGATGGCACGGACGTGAATCTTGTATTCGCGCAAGACCTCAGTTCGAAGACATCTTCTGAGGGCGATCCGGTTGTGCTGACGCTGGTCGATGACGTGAAGGTCGGAGACGTAGTGGTAGCCAAAGCCGGTTCAAAGGCAATCGGCGAAGTGACCAAGGCCGAGAAGTCCGGCATGATGGGCAAGGCCGGTGAGCTGAATATTCGCCTCGACTACCTGAAAGCAGGAGACGTCAAGATCAAGCTGCGAGGCACCAAGGGTAAAGAGGGCGAGAGCGGCGTGACTGGCACGGTAGTGCTGACGGTGCTGTTTGGGCCGATTGGTTTAATCAAACACGGTAAAAACGTGGAGATCAAACAAGGACAGACGCTACACGCTTTTGTCGGAGACGATATCGCGCTGGTTCCGGCGAGTTAAAGTCCGGGGCGGCATGGATAAGTTTTGAGTATCAAGATTTTCGTTGCCATCGCCAAAGCCCCAACACCTGTGTTCCCCCGGCCCCACCCGACCCGCAACCTTCGCCGAAGTGATGCGGCGGTCTTACTCCGGTCTAATAGCGAAATACCGACTACCTCGGATTGAAGGTAGCGCAAGCGCCGACCAGGCTGAAACCGCTAGCGTTCAGACTTTCGGTAGCACGATCCGGCCCTCCCTAGCTCAAAAACTAGGGAGGAGGGTTAGGTGGAGGTGACGTATGGTTTGGATTGTAGAGCTCGGGCAGGCAGGGTGTGTGAAGATAGATGGCGGAGGTGCCTTATGAACTATGTTGATCAGGAAATTGTGGTTCAGGGTGCCGAAGATGAGAGTCCCGGTGTCGGTGTCGCCTTCGGCGGAAAGCTGTTTCGGCAGATTGAGCGCACCGTGCAGCCTTGTGTCCGGATGGCGCTGACCGGTCGGAGCGCGCAGGTGGGCCAACCGCCTAAGTGGCTCCAAGCGGCCTGGGATGTGCGTGCCACCGGGTTTTCTCGCCGAGGTTCCGACATGGTAATCCACCTTTCGGTGCCGAAACTAGGCGATGCTGCGCCGAAGGTCTTCGAGCAACAGAGATTGTGGGATGAGGCTGTGAAACCGGATGAAACGGCTTTAGAGTTAATGGAAAGCTCGTCCAGGACGTTCGCGAGCAAGCCATCAATAGCGATGCTTATGATGCGCCGATGCTGACCCGGTTGACCGGTTGGAACGGATTGCTTGAATCAAAGATTCGAACGGTAGTCTTGCCGACGAACGGGATGAATTCTCCGAATTCGATTCTGGATGGATTTGTGATAGCTGGTGCTAAAGCTCTGAGTAACCGTATCCCTGCAGAGCGACAAGTGCGAGTTGTAGGAAAGATTGACATGGTGCGATACAGTACACGGTCCATGGGACTGCGGCTGGACGATGGGAACGAGGCTCGATGTGCCGTAGTGAACGAGGAGATCAATGAGCTTGGCGAATTTCTCAATAAAGACGTGACTGTACTAGGTAAGGCTATCTACCGGCCCTCTGGCTCCGTGTTGCGCTTGGATGTCGAACAGATTTTGGAGACGACAGTCGGGAGGGGTCAGTTTTCGCAGGTTCCGTTGTCGATGGAGATAAAGCCGAAGCTCGAGCGGCGGGTGCAGACAGGTAGGACTGGAGTGGCTGCGATGTTGGGGACATGGCCAGGTGACGAGACCGATGAGGAATTGCTTGCGGCGCTTACGGAGTTGCGTCGGTGACAAGAAACTATTGCCTGGATACGAACATTATCCTGTTATTGCTCAGAGGCAAGGAGTTGGGAAAATCGATTGATCAAACATTCAGTTTGAGCACTGCTCCCCACTTACATACGATATCGATTGTGACTCACGGCGAGTTGCGCGTATTGTGTGATCGACATGGATGGGAAGGCGCAAGAAGGCTGGCGCTCGATAAGGCCCTCCTCGAGTTTGTGACGGTTGATATCGCGGGATCGCAGATAGTCGAAGCTTACCGAAGGGTCGAAGAGGCAAATGCTGCGATTCCGACGGGTCATCAGAATATGGGCAAGAACGATATCTGGATTGCGGCGACTGGGATGGTTACGGGATTGCCGATGCTTACAACCGATAAAGATTTCAACCATCTCAATGGCAATCTCCTAGATGTGCACTATGTCGACCCGCAGTCTAGATGAGATTGCGATCGTGAAGATTGTTTGCCTGCTTCGCGCGCAAGGAAAATGTCGAACCTTCACCACAAGAGCGGGTGAAGTTTCGATCAGCGCGCAGACCTGAGATCCTCAAACCTGGCTTCAATCAATCGCACAATAACAGTAAAAATCATCGCAGTCGAAACGCCGAACATCAGCGCTCCGTCTGCTGCTTCCAGCGGTCCCAGCAGTTTCCATGACGGCGACATAATCAGATCTCCGTAACCCAGGGTCGTGTAGTTGACCGCTGAGAAGTAGTAGGCGGTTCCGAACTCGTGAAATTCTCCGCAGATCAGGAACAACCCCGCCCACAAGGCCATCTCAATCAGGTGCGCCACGAACACTAACAACATCGCCACCACAACAATTGCGAAATCGATCCTGAAGCCTGCGCCTGCGCGACCGAGTCTTCTCTCATAGCGAACGAAGTTTACATTCGCGAGCACAGCCAGCCCGTGGATCAAGAGCGTACACAGGGTGGCGCTCGCGCCAACCACCAATGGAACCAGGATCGCGACTCGATGAGCTTGCGTCATGCTCCGCCCCAGCATCCATTAACGCATTCCCAAAACGGGAATCCCACAAAAATAAATCCTGAAAATGTGGCGTGTTTTTCGACCACGAAAAGTCACCATCAACTCACCACGATTTACCAGCGATCCACCACAAATTCACCAGCAAAAACACCACGCAAAAATGCCCGTTTTTGCCAAAACCCCCAGCAAAAACGGGCATTTCTCTCCAGAAAAAAAACTACTGCAAAAGCGTTCCCTCTTCCGGCTGTGTCTTGGCCTCTTCCGGCGGAATAACAACCGCAGCAGCCACTTTGTCCTGATCTTCCAGGTCGAGCAGCTTGACCCCCTGCGTACTGCGCCCCGCAGCCCGGATCGACTTCGTATCAATCCGAATGATCTTGCCGAACTGGCTGATCACCATCAGCTCGCTGGTCTCGTCCACCAGATTGATACTAGACACTTTACCGATCTTCGGCGTCGCCTTCATGTTGATGACGCCCTTGCCGCCGCGCGACTGCAGCCGGTACTGATCCACATCCGTCCGCTTGCCATACCCACTCTCCGAAACCGAAAGAATCAGGCAAGGCGTAAGCCCCAGCTGCTTATCCAGCTTCTCCAGCTTCGCCTGCGCCTCTTCTGAAAGCACTGGAGCGGCGAGTTCACCGGGTCTCAGACAAGCTCGAGCGGCTGAGCCGAAGTGGAGTCGGTAGCCTCATCGATAGCCTCTTCCACCTGGTTCGTAAGTCCCTTCTGTGCAGCACGTTCCAGACGCTGCTTGTTGCGCGCTTCGTTGGAAGGCGTAACGGCCGCGCCGATGACGTAGTCGCCCTTGCGGAGCATGATGCCGCGGTTGCCGGTGGCCGGGCGGCCCATGGGCCGCAAGTCCTGCTCATTGAACCGGATAGCCATACCGTCATGCGTGGCGAGGAAGATGACCTGCTGGCCGTCGGTGACGCGCGCGGTGATAAGCTCATCGTCCTTCTCAATATTGATCGCAATGATGCCGCGAGACATGACGTTGGAGAAGTCCTTGAGCGCGGTCTTCTTCACCGTGCCGTTGCGCGTGGCAAACAGGATGTACTTGCTCTCCTCCTCTAAGTCTCTGACAGGAAGGATAGTTACAACCTTCTCTCCAGGCTGCAGCGCAACGAGCGACGCCATTGCCTTGCCCTTGCCTGCGGCGCCGACGTCGGGGACTTCGTAGACTTTGAGCCAGTAGACGCGGCCGGTGTTGGTGAAGCAGAGGAGATAGGCGTGGGTGGAGTCGATGATGAGCTGGGCGACGAAGTCCTCTTCGCGCGTCTTCATCCCGAGACGCCCAGTGCCGCCGCGACGCTGCTGGCGGTAGGTGGAGATGGGCGTGCGCTTGAGGTAGCCGGTATTGGAGACGGTGACGGCAACCTGCTCGTCGGCGATGAGGTCTTCGAGCTGGAGCTCGGTGGTCTCGTCGATGATGGTGGTGCGGCGGGCGTCGCCGTACTTGTCGCGAATCTCGGTGAGTTCCTTGATGATGACTTTGCGGAGCTTGGCCGGAGAGGCGAGGATGGACTCGAACTCGGTGATGTTGTCGCGGACCTCGGCGAGTTCTTTGAGGAGCTCGTCGATGGAGAGTTGAGTGAGGCGATAGAGCTGCAGTTCGAGGATGGCGTCGATCTGCTTGTAAGAGAGGATGAGCGTGCCGGTGGTGCAGAAGGTCATGTCGACGCCGTACTTGACGGGGTCGAGGGTGACGCCGCGGAGCTCGGTGCCGCGGAGGTTGATCTTCTTTCCGGAGAAGTACTGGAAGAGATTTTCCCGGGCTTCGACGCGGCTGCCGGACTGGCGGATCGTCTTGATGACGTTGTCGAGGTGATCGAGCGCGATCTGGTAGCCGAGGAGAATGTGTTCGCGGTCGCGTGCCTTGCTGAGCAGGAATGCGGTCCGGCGGCGGACTACTTCGACGCGGTGATCGAGGAAGGCGCGGATGGCCTGGTCGAGCGGGAGTTCCTTGGGCTGGCCGTTGTGGACGGCCAGGAAGATCATCGAGAACGACTCCTGCATCTGGGTGTGCTTGTGGAGCTGGTTGAGGACGATCTGATGCTCGGCGCCGCGCTTGAGGCCGATGACGATGCGCATGCCGTCGCGATCGGACTCGTCGCGGAACTCGTCGCGGGCGATGTCGGTGATGACGCCCTCGTTGACGAGCTCGGCGATGCGCTCGATGAGCTTGGCCTTGTTGACCTGGTAGGGGATCTCGGTGACGATGATGGCCTGACGGCCGCCGGAGATGTTTTCGATGGAGGCTTTGGCGCGCATCATGAAGCGGCCACGGCCGGTGCGGTAGGTCTGGGCGATGTTTGTCTTGCCGACGATGTAGCCGCCGGTCGGGAAGTCGGGACCCTTGACGTGCTCGAGGCAGAGCTCGAGGTCGGAGCGGGTTTCGGCTTTGTCTTTGGAGAGAAGGGCAATGCAGGCGTTGGCGACTTCGGTGAGGTTGTGTGGCGGGATGTTGGTCGCCATGCCGACAGCGATGCCGGAGCTGCCGTTGATGATGAGATTCGGGATGCGCGCCGGAAGAACGGTGGGCTCGAGCGAGGACTCGTCGTAGTTGGGGGCGAAGTCGACTGTGTCGGAGTCGATGTCGGCGAGCATCTCGCCGGCGAGGCGCGTGAGGCGGGACTCGGTGTAACGCATGGCCGCGGCGGAGTCGCCGTCGACGGAGCCGAAGTTGCCCTGGCCATCAACTAAGAGGTAGCGGAGGCTGAAGGGCTGGGCGAGACGGACCATCGTGTCGTAGATGGCGGAGTCGCCGTGGGGATGGTAGTTGCCCATGACGTGGCCGACGACCTTGGCGGACTTGGTGTACTTCTTGTTGAACTGGAGGCCCATCTCCTGCATGCCGTAGAGGATGCGGCGGTGGACGGGCTTGAGGCCGTCGCGGACATCGGGCAGGGCGCGACCGATGATGACCGACATGGAGTAGTCGAGGTACGACCGGCGCATCTCTTCTTCAATATTGATGGAGAGCATGAAGGCCGCGCCGCGGCCGTGGACTGTATTGGGAGGCCGCCGTTGGGATTTTCGGGGTTGTTGGGCGGGGTGAGGGGGAGTTCTGGGTTCTGATCGTCTGCCATGAGTTTATTGTTCTATTATAGAAGGTTTTGTGAGGTGGGGGTGCCTGTTAGTGGCGACAGGCGTAGGTTTGACGGAGATATGAGCGTTGAGCGGCTGGACGCTTCGCCAGGTAAGCAGCGCTTTCTCCGTTTTTTCATAGCATTTTGGGTACTTTGTTTACTAATTCTACAACTTTTAGGTGGGTGGTGTTTTGTTTGTCAGGACTGCGACGAATCCTCTGGCTGCCATTCGTCCCTGAAATCGACCGAAGGTCCATAGCCTAATGTTTTTCGTCACTAGAAGTACGCCGGGATCGATCTCCGCCTGCATCTCCTCCCAAGCGCTGAGTTTGGCGCATGGATTGCTTATATCGGAGTAAAGCAATCGCGGAGGCTTAGAGAGCCTCTGTATTCGGTGATTAATCACCAAGTTGAGCGCCTCCGGATCGGTGAATTAGTCACCCGAGTTGAAAAAAGCGCAATTCTTTGGAGAAAAATCATGCTTACTCTATACAGGCTGCCAGGTAATCGACTCCGCATTCGGGAAGCACTGTTCCTTGGAATAGCGCTACTCGCGATATTGGCGTTTGGTTCTGCGGCCCAGGCGCAAGAGACCGGACAGATCTCGGGAACCGTGACTGATCCCACGGGTGCTGCGATTCCCAATGTTACCGTCACTATAAAGAATGTGGGCACAAATGCTACTCGCACCGTAACTACCGGTGGCGAAGGCGGTTATGTTATTCAGGGGTCTCGAACCCGCGACCTATGAACTAAGCATAAATGGCGCCGGATTTCGGCCCTTCAATACTCGGGTTGAGGTCACAGTTGCAAGCAAAGTGACGGTGGACCCTAAGTTGTCGGTGACGCAGGAGAATACTACGGTCGAGGTGACTGCTGAGGGCGGCTCGCAGGCAAACACCCAGTCGCAGGAACTGTCGCAGATTGTGAACGAAACTCAGGTTTCGCAGATGCCGAGTCTTACACGGAACCCGTATGACTTTGTGGCTCTTGCGGGTAATGTGTCGGCTGGCGATAGCACGAACAGCGGTGATTCGAGAAACGCTTCAAATGGAAACTCGCAAAACGCAACGACGCGCGGCGTTGGCTTCAACATCAATGGCCAGCGGTCCAGCGGTACCGAGATTCTTCTGGATGGTGTTGAAAACATTAGCGTCTTCGCGGACAACGTCGGGGTCTATGTGCCGATTGACGCTACCCAGGAGTTTCGCGTTCAGACGAGCAACTATGAGGCTCAATTTGGCCGGGCATCAGGCGGTATCGTCAACGTAACGACCAAGAGCGGAACCAATCAGTTTCATGGCGGTCTATGGGAGTTCAACCGTCTGTCCGCGTACACGTCGAATACTGTGTTGAATGCGCAGCAAGGACTTCCGAAGGGCAAGTACACGCGGAACCAGTTTGGCTTCGCGGTTGGTGGTCCGATTCTCAAGGACAAACTGTTCTTCTTTGGCAGCACGGAGTGGACCCGCGTCCGCAGTACCGCGATCAGTATTGCGGGTGTACCCACGCCTCAGTTTCTCTCGCTGACCGCACCGAATACGCAAGCTTTTTTCACGACCTATGGGGGCGGCAAGACCTTCAACTTCGGACAGACTTACACCGCGGGTCAGCTTGGAATTAAAGGGGTTCCGGCCAGTACGCCGGCGTTCGGCACCGTGGCGTACCCGGCTGCAATCAACGCCGGCGGCAGCCTTCCACAGAACACCTATAACGTCGTTGGGCGGTTTGACTACAACATGAGCGACCGCACGCAAGTGTTCTTCCGCTATGCCAACTATAACGAAACCGACCAGAGCGGATCAGCGTTTGCGTCGCCTTACAGTCAGTATGATGTCGGCACGGCGGCGATGTCCACGGCCTATCTGTTAAGTGGAACGCACGAATTCAACCCCTATCTCAGCGAGAGCACCAAACTCAGCTTTAGCAGATTCAATGCTCCGTTGACCTACAACACGAATTTGCAGAACACCCCACGCTGATTGTTTCAACTAATGCCCAATTGCCGGGGACGAGCACGTTTATCCAACTTCCGGGCTTTTATGATTTCAATCCCGCGAATGGCGGCCTACCCTTTGGCGGCCCGCAAAATACAATTCAGGTGAATCAGGACCTGACGTGGCAGAAGGGGAAACACTCCATGCAGTACGGGGCCCAGATTCTCTATATTCAGGCCAATAACGCCTATGGAGCGTATGCCCAGGCTGAAGAACAGATTGGCAACAACCGGACGACCGGATTGAACAATCTGGTGACCGGAAATCTCTTCCAGTTCCAAGCCGCTGTGAACCCCAACGGCGCCCTGCCTTGCGTACAGAATCCCTATACACTCGCGCTGACGCAGACCGCTGGCTGCTCTATCAACCTGCCGGCCACGTCGCCCAGCTTCGCGCGCAGCAATCGCTTCCACGACTGGGCGGTCTATGCGCAGGATTCGTTCAAAATGACGCCGAAGTTTACGTTCAACTATGGTTTGCGCTATGAGTACTACGGCGTTCAGCACAACAACAATAGGAACCTGGATTCCAACTTTTATTACGGTCCCGGTTCAGGCTACGTCCAGAGTGTTCGTAGCGGTCAGGTCTACACCACTCCGAACAGCCCGATCCATAGCCTATGGAGTCCGACGTATGGAGCGGTTTCACCACGTATCGGCTTCGCGTACGACATCTTCGGAAATGGAAAGAGTGCGTTTCGGGGCGGCTATGGCATCAGCTATGAACGAAACTTCGGCAATGTCACCTTCAACGTGATTCAGAATCCGCCGAACTATGCTGTGATCGTGATCAACAACACGGTGATCACTAACTCGAACTCCGGTCCATTGGGCGGTTCTTCAGGTAGCGTTCCGCTGCCGCCTACCAGCCTGCGGAATGTGGATCAAAACATCAAGACGGCACAGACGCAATTCTGGGATGCAGCGATCGAGCAGCAACTCGCAAGGAACACGCTGGTATCGCTGCAGTATGCGGGAGCTCGCGGGATTCATCTGTATGACATCAAGAACATAAACGCCCTTGGCGGCGGCAACGTGCTGCTCGGTGATCCGACGACGGATGGTCATGGAAATCAGGGGCTGACGAGACTGAATAACCAGTATTCCAACATCAATAACCGGGGCTCGCATGGCGACTCTTACTACCAGGCGATGAACATCCAGTTCCAGACGACAAACTATCGGAATAGTGGTTTGAGCCTGGTGGCGAACTACACGGTCGCACATGCTACTGGATGATCTCAGCACAACGTTTTCCGAGACCAATAACGCGTTTGGCCTGGGATATACCCAGCCGTTCAATCCGGGGTTCGATCATGGCAATGGCGACCTTGATATTCGTCAACGACTGGTCATCGCACCGATGTACCGGACGCCGTTCTACGGCACGGGCCATAGCATGATGGCGCGGACGCTTGGAGGCTGGCAGGTTACGGGCATCTATACCGTCCGTACCGGCGTGCCGTTCTCGTACTTCGACAGCACGAACAACAACAGCGGCTATCAGGTTGCGCGGTACACGCCCGCAGTCGGAAGTTCGATTCAACAGCACACCTTTAAATCGATTCCGGCGAATAGTCAGGTCGGAGCGAACAGTTACGTCATCGGAAACCTTCCGGCAGCGGTGTCGTTCGGAAATCCTGCGCTGTTTGGGTCTGCGTGTGATTGCGATATCTCTGACTGGGGACCGTTCCCAGCGACGAATGTTGCTCGCAACAGCTTCCGGGGACCGGGGGCGTGGACCTTCGATGCGGCTGTGAGCAAGATCTTCCCGATCCACGAGCAGATCAACCTGGAGTTCCGGGCAGAGGGATTTGATCTTCTCAACCACCATAACCTCTATATCCAGGGTGGGTTGAATGACGTCGCCAACGTAGGCGATGGCGTCCCGGTGCCGATCACGGCTTCGAAGGGCGGCATCGGCAACAATGGTGGCGCGAACGACGAACGTCGCTTCGGGCAGTTCGCTTTGAAGATCAACTTCTAAGAAATCGGTAGGTTTTTTCTGGTGGAGGCTTCGGTCTCCACCTTTTTTTGATTCGGCGATTGAGATAGGTGTGCGTAGTTTGTCTAGGGGAAGTTTGTCACTTTGGGTGTGACTCGGTGGGGAGCGGTGGAAGTGGGGCCGCCGGTGTTGTTGATGACATTGCTGATTTCGCCTTTGTCGTCGAGGGCAACGGTGATCATGTCGTGAAATCGAACGTTCGGGTTGACGGGGACTTCGATGGCGCGGGTGAGGATGACGTCGGGATGGCGAAAGACGCTGTAGATGCCGAGGCCCCAGGCCTCGTGCGAGGTCACGTTGTCGGCGACTTTGTAGGAGGCCCAGCCGTTGGTGCCGGGAGCGCTGGTGTAAGCTGGCCTGGTCTGGGGGATCGTAGGGAATCTCGGATTGATAGAAGTAGGTGCGGCCGCCGTTGCCGTTCCAGAGAACCTGGAATTGCTGGTGGTGTTCGACGAAGAGACCGTAGGCTGGTGACGTTGTTGCCGTTGACGACGAGGCCGTTTTGGCTGGTGTTGGCATCCCAGCCGACGTTGGCTCCGTGATCAGCGCGCCAGATCCAGGTGTGGTCGATGATGGTGTCGTTGCTGTTGATTTCGAGATTGACGACGGCGCGGCCGACGCCAGCGCCTCCGACGCGGAAGAAGACGTCGTGGAGGGAGATGGGATTTTTTTCGTGGCTGGCGTGGCTGCCATTTGCACCGATCTGAAGCAGGACGGGAGAAGAGGTGGGGCCGGCGTCGAAGAGGAGGCCGGCGATGATGATGCCGTCTGCGTCGGCGGTGGTCATGGCGGCGGTGCCGTTGACGGGGTGCAGCGTGGCGAAGCCGAGGCCCATGACGACGGTGTTGGGGTGAGTCGACGCGGATGGGTTCGGTGAGTTCGTAGATGCCGGGCGTGAGGAGGAGGTTCTTGCCTTTGGCGAGTTGCGCGTTGATGGTTGCGGCGTTGTCGCGGTTCGGGTGGGCGATGTAGAACTGCGCGATGGGGATGGTCTTTCCGGATGTGGCGGCTGCGTGCCAGGTGATGCCGATGCTGTTACTACGCAGCGACGGGACGCGGACGCTGTAGTTGCCGGATGAGTCGATCTGAAGGAAGGGTTTCTCGCGGACGATCGGGGTCTGAGCGATCTTGGTGTAAGGCGGTGTGGGCCATTCGCCTTCGGGCGGATTGGGGACGCCGACGAAGACCATGTTCCAGTTCGCGCCGGTCCAACTGCGCCACTCGCTGTTGCGGGAGATCCACTGTTGTTGAGTGCCGGAGTCGACGTTGCCGTCGATGAGAGTGTCGGACATCCAGCCGCCGCTCGCCCAGCCGCGTTTTTGATGGAGGACGATGTCGCCCTGAACATGCATGCGGCGGAAGGGTGCGGCTTGCGAGACGGCCCACTGCATCGTTCCGCCTGTAGGGGCGACGGAGAAGTTCTCGGCGGCTCGCCAGAAGGTGGTGGTGGCGTTGTTGTTGCGCGCGGCGGCGTCGGAGTGGACGTTGCCGGTGATGTGGACGCTGTCGGGTGAGGCGCCGAGGCCGAGGACCTGGGTGTAGAAGCCGATGGGAACGTCGACGTTGTAATCGCCGGGAAGGAAGAGGATTGCGTTGCGTTCTGGGCCGAACTCGTTGTGGCGTTGCGTCGCGTAGACCTTGTCGATCTGGGCCTGGATGGTCGCGGGCGGCATGGAGCGGTTGAAGATGAGGACGTTGGGGCCGAAGTCCGGCGGTGCAGGCGTGGCCGCAGTTGCTGAAGCGACCGCGAATGCGAACAGGGTTAGTGAAAGACTGAGTTTCATCGATCACTCTATTCGGCTTTGCCGAGTGTCTTGTCTTTATAAGCTTTTTGGAGGATGAAGAAGGCTTGTTTTTTCACGCCCTGGTCGGAGATAAGGCCCTTGCGGTTGAAGTTGTCCTGGAGGCCGGGGTTGACGCGGCGGGCGGAGCGGAAGTCCATCAGGACCCAGGGGCTGGTGCCACGGAGCTGGGGGATCTTGTTGAGCATGGCGATCTGGTGGTGATAGATCTCGGCCTGATACTCCTCGGTCCAGAGAGCTGGCGTGGTGCTGCCGGCGGGAGCGTGGTTGCCGGCTTTGGCGTCGCCGCCCCACTCGGACATGATGAGAGGTTTCTGGTAGCGGATGTCCCAGGTGGTGGTGTCGGCGCCCTCGGCGTGTTGCTCGTACCAGCCGATGTACTCGTTGGTGCCGATGACGTCGAGGGCGTTGCCCAGGGGATCGTCGACGATCTTTGTGGTGCCAGTCCCGTTGGGATTTTTCTCGGTGCGGACGAGGAGCGCGGCGGTGACGAGGCGGGTGGGGTCGAGCTGGCGGGCGAGGTCGGCCATGGTGGTGAGGTATTTGGTGCGGGCTGGCGTGTTTGGGGTTTCGTTGGCGACGGACCAGAGGATGATGGAGGCCTTGTTGCGGTCGCGGCGAATCATCTCGGCTGAGCTGCTGTTTGGATTTGGCGAGGACGGCGGGGTTGTCGAACTGGAGGGCCCAGTAGTCGGGAATCTCGGACCAGACCATGAGGCCAAGACGGTCGGCGGTGCGGGTCATGCGCTCGTCGTGCGGGTAGTGGGCGAGGCGGACGTAGTTGCAACCCAGTTCTTTGGCCCATCCGAGGAGGGTGTCGACGTCTTTTTGCGAGTAGGCGCGACCAGTGCGGTAGGGGGCTTCGGCGTGGATGGAGATGCCGCGGAGGAAGATGGGCTTGCCGTTGAGGAGGATTTGAGTGCCGCGGGTTTCGATGGTGCGGAAGCCGATCTCGTCTGTGATCTTGTCTGCGTTGGAACGAGGTGGCAATTTCGACCTTGTAGAGCTTAGGGTTGTCGGGCGACCAGAGGCTGAGGGATTTGACGGGTATGCTGATGGGGGCGCGGGATTGTGCGTCGACGGTGGACTCGGATTTGGCGTTGAAGTTCGGGGACGGTGACGGTGACGGCGGAGCCAGCGGGGGCGCCTTCGACGTGGACGTAGCCTTCGATGAGGTCGTGGTTGGTGCGGCTTAGGTGGAGGTCGTAGTCGTCGATGAATTGCGTGCGGGACTTCGACGAGGGAGACGTCGCGAGGGAGGCCGCCGTAGTTCCACCAGTCGGTTTGGAGGGTGGGGACGCCGTCGGCGATGCGGGTGTTGTCGACGGAGAGGACGACGAAGTTTTTGCCGTCCTTGAGGACGCTGGTGACGTCGCAGTCGAAGGGAGTGAAGCCGCCCTCGTGCTCGCAGACCTTTTTGGTGTTGACCCAGACGAAGGTGCGGTAGTTGGCGGCGCCGAAGTGGAGGAAGGTGCGGGTGCCGGGTTTGGCGGTGTGCTCGAAGTCGCGTTGATACCAGATGGGGCCTTCGTAGTAGAAGAGTTCGGGGCGCTGGGTGTTCCAGTCGCCGGGAACCTTGAGGGTGGAGGCGTTGGCGAAGTTGTAGTCCTGGGGATGACCGTTGGGGTCGAAGGGGGCGTTCATGAAGAAGCCGTCTTTGCGGAGATTCTGGTGGAAGTCGTAGAGGCCGGTGGCGTACTGGTCGACGATGACGTGCCAGTCGCCGTTGAGGGAGGTGGCGGGGCGGTGGTCGATGTCGACGAGGAGGGTGGTGTTGGGCTGGGCTACGACCGGTGCGGCGAGGAGGAGGGTGGCGAGGAGGAGGCGGGTTGCAGCTTGCAGCATTGAGGGGTCTCCGGTGTCGGCGCGGTTCGGTGTGGACTGCGCCTGGAAAGTGCTTCGGAGACATAATACTTTGGTCTTTGAACAATTGCTTGGGGATGACGGGACAACTGCGAAAGGCAACAGCAGATTCCTCCACTTCGATTTCGCTCTGGGTGCGGAAATGAGAGCCAACGGAACGAGCAATGAGCAGCTATGACCCTACGTGAGGCGGTCGGCGAGGAGGTGGTCGGCGTGCGATGTCTGTTATCGAGGTGATTGCTGCGCTAAACGGATTGTGTCTCCGGTGGTATGGATTTCGACGCAGGGGAGGAAGAGAGAGAAGACGGTGCCGCGGTGGGCGGGATCCTGGCTGCTGCGGAAGGTGATGCGGCCCTGATGGCGGCTGACGATGCCGGCAGAGATCCAGAGACCAAGGCCTGTGCCGTTGAGGTCTTTGGTCGTGTAGAAGGGTTCGAAGAGGCGGGACTGCACGGTGGGAGACATGCCGTGGCCCGTGTCGGCGATGGTGATGCGAATTCCGCGGCGGCCCTCGAGATTTTCGGCAGAGTAGTGCGATGGCGTCATGCGCGCGGACGATGAGGCGTCCACCCTGACGCATCGCGTCGATGGCGTTGGCGATAAGGTTGTTGAGGACCTGACGAATGTCGTTTTCAAAACAGAGGACGGTGGTGCTGGTGGCGTAGCTGGCTTCGACCTTGATGTGGGAGTTGGCAAGACGGCCCTGGTAGAGGTTGAGGACGGCGCTCGACGAGGTCTTCGGCGTTAATGTCGGTGGCGCGGACAGCCTGGCGGTGAAAGCGAAGGGTCTGCGTGGCGATCTGGCAGACGCGGGAGAGCTCGTTTTGCGCCGTGTGGACATAGCTCCGGATGCTTTCGGGCAAGTTCGTCGGACAGATCAATGAGGTAGAGGAGATTGGTGATGGCCTCGAGAGGATTGTTGATCTCGTGGGAGATGGAGCTGGCGAGCCGACCGACGGCGGCGAGTTTTTCGCTTTGGATGAGCGCAGCTTCAGCTTTTTTCTGGTTGGTGATCTCAAGGATGACAGCGGCGATCGCCTCGACCTTGCCGTCGGCATTGAAGACAGGGGAGTAGCTGACGTTCCAGAAGCGATGTTCACCGGGGCGGGTGGGGAGTTCGCCTTCGAGAAGATGGTTGCGGACGGGCGTGCCGGAGGCAGCCATTTCGAGTAGCTCCCTGAGTCCGTGAAGAGGCGCGATGTCCGTGATGACTCGACCGATGATCTTCTCTTTGGGGAGGCCGACGGTCTGGGCCTGACGATCGTTGATGCGCAGGTAGCGGAGTTCGACGGGATCAAGCAGGGAGAGGCCGATGGGAGCATTCTCGTAGATGCTCTCGAGTTCTGCGCGCTGACGCTCGGTTTCTTCCTGGCGCCGCTGGAGGGTTTCGGCGAAGGTCTTGCGGTCGTCGATGTCGAGGGCGATGCCGAGCCAGTGGAGGATCTTTCCGGACTCGTCGCGAACAGGCTGGGCGCGAACCCACCACCAGCGGGAATGGCCGTCGCGAGCGCGGATCATGCGCGCTTCAAGGTCGTAGACGATCGCCAGTGGCGACGGAGTGGGTCCATGCCTCGAGGACACGTTTGCGGTCGTCGGGATGGAAGGCGTTCAGCCAGCCCGTGGCCGCCGAGAGTTTCGATGGTGAGGCCGATGTAATCGAGGAAGCCCTGATTGGCGTAGGTGATGCTGCCGTCGGGGGCGCCCATCCAGATGGCCTGAGGGTTGAGGTCGGCGAGGACGCGATAACGGGCTTCGCTGGCGACGAGAGCTTCCTCATTTTTCTTTCGAGCGGTGATGTCGATGGTGAGGCCGCGGAGGCGTGTGGGGACACCGTTGACGATGACTGCGTGACCACGGCTTTCCAGCCAGAGGATCTGGCCATTCGCGGCTCTGACCTGAAAGTCCTGCACGACCAGCTGGCCATTTTCGAGGCCGGACTGAATGGAGGCGGCGATGATGGGGATGTACTCGGGAAGGACGATCTTCTTGAAGGAGCGGCAGTCGGGGACGTCGGAGAGGGGATGGCCAAAGACGGGATAGGAGCCGGGCCCGTAGGTGACTTTGCCAGTGGCGTATTCGATGTCCCACGTGGCGACGAGGGCGGTCTGCTGGACGGCGGCGAGGAGATCCTGCTGTTCCCGGAGGATGAGGTCGGACTGCCGCCGGTCGGTGATGTCGCGGAAGAAGAGGACGATTCCATCGTCGAAGGGGCGGCATTGGATGGAGAGCCAGAGGTTCAGCGGGTCGGGATAGAAGGCCTCGAACTCGCTTGGAATCCCTTCGTACATGGCGCGGTTGTAGTGATAGAGGATTTCGCCAGGCTGGGCGGCTTCGGGGAACTCCTGCCAGAGGTTCTTGCCGAGAAGTTCGCCTTTGGGGTTGAGAAGTTCTTTGGCGCGCCGATTGATAAAGGTGAAGTTCCAGTCGTGGTTGAGGCTGACGACTGCATCGGTCGTGATCTCGAGAACCTGGCCGAGTTGGCGGACGGAGGCGTCGCGAAGGAATTCGGCGCCTTTGCGGTCGGTGATGTCGCTGGAGAAGATGATGATGCCGTCTTCGTAGGGGCGCGCAGAGACTTTGAACCAGATGTCGAGAGGTTCGGGGTAGTAAGCCTCGAACTCGGTGGGGATGCGCCTTTCCATGGTAGTGAGGTAGTTGGATCGAAATGGCTCCTGCTTGTTGGAGGGGAAGCGCTCCCAGAGATTCTCGCCGATGAGGTGATCTGTTTTGAGAATGGCCTGCGCGGCGCGGATTGAAAAAGGTGCAGTTCCAGTTCCGATCGATGCAGACAATGGAGTCGTTGGCGGCGTCGAAGATCTGCTGCAGTTGACGGACGGCGATGTCGCGGAGAGATTCGGCGGTCTTGCGGTCGGTGATGTCGCGGTAGTAAAGGGCAACGCCATCGTCGATGGGGAGGATGTGGACGTCGACCCAGAGGTCGAACGGCGCATAGAAGTGCTCGATGTGTTGAGCGACGCCTGTCTGCATGACGTTGCGATAGGAACGCTCGACCTCGGTTCCGATGGTGTCCGGAAAGAGCTCCCAATGGGTTTTGTGGTGGATGTCGGAGGGAAGAATGCGGCTGATGCGCATGGCTTCAGCGTTCGCGTAGGTGATGATCCAGTTGGAGTCGAAGCAGAGGATGGCATCGGGTATCTGGGCGAGCAGATTGGCCGAGGTGGTTTTGCTCGGCGTCGACTCTCATGGCGGAACGGGACCGCGCGGATTGGGAGAGGCAGGCGCGTCGTCGATGAGAGAGTCGGACATGGCAACGATTGTACTGAGTGACTCTTCATCTTACAGAGGAATCGGGATCCGACGTGTGGGCGTTGATCTTGGATTCGAGGCGGTCGACACGGGCCTGCAGGGTTTCCACCGTTTGAATAAGGTTAGCGACCTGAGCCTCGAGTTGGGCGAGGGATTGTGTTGTGTTCGATGTCGGGATGCTGACCGCGGCTCGCTGGTGGGGCGGGTGGAGTGGGTTTCAGGTGGATCTCCGAGGAGATGGGCGTAGCGAGCCTCGCGGGAGCCGGGTTGGCGGGGCAGAATGGTGGTGAGGGGACCGGTGGCGTCGGGGTCGGTTTCGTCGGAGCGTGGTGCGAGCGGCGAGGCGCTCGAGGGTGGATTGGACCGCGGCGAGGTCGTCGAAGGAGTAGAGACGGTCGGCGCGGCTGCGGAGTTCTCCGGGGGTTTGTGGGCCGCGGAGCATGAGGAGGCAGAGGACGGCGGTCTCGTCACGGCGCAGATTGAGGACGGTGCGGGCCCGGTGCTCGTACTTGGGGACGCGGGCGTCGCGAACGGGAGTGACGAGAGCGAGGTCTTCCAGGGAGTGGACGGCCTGGCGAACCTCTTCTTCGGTGAGATCGAGGACGGGGTCGCGGCTGGAGCGCTGGTTGCACGCGTTGACAAGGGCGTTGAGGGAGAGTGGGTAGTTTTCGGGTGTGGTGATCTCTTTTTCGATGAGGGAGCCGAGAACGCGGAGCTGGATGGGGTCAAGATGCATGGATATAAGGTGCCATAGGTGGGATGGGATTGGCTGGGGATGATAATGAAGACATATATGGCGACGGACAAGGTGCTGTTTCTCAATGAAGATCAAGTGCGGGCGGTGCTCTCGTATGACGACCTGATTCCCGCGATCCGGCAGGCTCTTGATGGATTTTTCTGCTGGGCGGGTCATTCAGCCTTTGCGGACCGTGATGAGTGTCGCCGAATACGGCGGATGGTTTGCGGTGATGCCGGCTGTTTATGGCGGTGTGATGGGCGCAAAGATGGTTACGTTCTATCCGGGAAACGCCGCGCGGCAGAAACATACGCACATGGCGATGATTCAGCTGTTTCGCTCGGACACGGGCGAGCCGCTGGCGGTGATGGATGGGCGGTTGATCACCGAGATGCGGACGGCGGCGGTGTCGGCTGTTGCGGTCGATCAACTGGCGCGACCTGATGCGAAGGTGCTGGGGATTCTGGGAAGCGGGGTGCAGGCACGGTCGCATGTGGAGGCTCTTTCGCGGGTGCGGGCGTTTGAGGAGATTCGGGTTTGGAGCCGGTCTGAAGAGAATGCGCGGCGATTTGCTGATGAGGTAGGGGCTCGGGTGACGACGGCCGAGGAGGCGGTAACGGGTGCGGATGTGGTGCTGACGCTGACGAGTTCGCCGGTGCCGATTTTGCAAGGACGATGGCTGAAGCATGATGCTGTGGTGTGTGCAGTGGGAGCGGTGACACCGGATCGGAGGGAGTTGGATGACGAGGCGATGCGGGGGGCGGTGGTGGTGGAGTCGCGGGAGGCGGGGATGAAGGAGCCGGGGGATATCTTGCTTGCGGGGGCGGCGGTCGCCGCGGAGATTGGGGAGCTGTTGAATGGGGCGGCGCTGGATAGGAAGTCGAGGCCCGTGGTGTTCAAATCGGTGGGGATTGCGATTGAAGACATTGCCGCGGCAAGGCTGGTTTACGACCGGGCAAGTGGCGGCTCTCGGCGCAGCTGACGGCTAACATGCTGCTAAATAGTGGCTTATGGCCTCGCGAGGATGGGTGCGAGGACCATTTGGATTATGACACTAAAGTTACATTACGAAGATCGTTGTGGCGGTACGGGTTAGGTAGACTGATAAGAGCGAATGAGGGTTGATAAATCGCATTGAGGATTTGCATTCGCGAAGATCAAAGACCAAGGGAGTGTGGATGCGGATATTGGGCGGAAGAGGCTTCGCGGTTGTAGCGGCGGCGATGATCGTTGTTTTTGGGGTGAGCGGATCGTCGTGGGCAAGGACGGTGAAGACACGGGTCCATGCCGGGCTGAAGAGTTCAATGCATCTGAAGACGCCTGCTGTAAAGATGACCGGCGAGGAGGTGGTGCCGGGGGTGCTGCCGGAGGACGGCGCGACAGGTGAGACCGTGGATGTGACGCCGTTGGAAGGCAAGCCGTATCAGCTGCGCATGACGAATCTGCATACGGGCGAGAATCTGGATATCGTGTACCGGATAGGGGATACCTACATTCCTGAGGCGCTGGACAGGCTCAACTACTTCCTGCGCGACCACAATACGCAGGACGTGAGCACCTACGATCCGAAGGAGTTCGACGTGCTTCATGCGATGATGGCGCGGCTGGGACGCTTGAACAGCGAGATCGAAATTGTTTGTGGATACAGGACTCCGGAGACGAATGCGGCGTTGCGGCACGGCTCGCCGCAGACCGGGGTTGCTGAGCATAGCCAGCATATGGAAGGGCATGCGATTGATCTTCGGGTGCCGGGGGTTTCGACGGCGCAGTTGCGGGATGCGGCGCTTTCTTTGCAGGCTGGCGGGGTTGGGTATTATCCGGTGAGCCAGTTTGTGCATGTGGATGTCGGGCCAGTTCGGCAGTGGGTCTTTGGGGCGAAACAGAAGAGGGCGATCGTGGCTCAGACTCGGCGGGCTCATTCCAGTCATAGCTCGGGGACGGTCGCCGGGCAGTAGGATTTCGGGCAGTGGGGTGGTACGGCCCCCTACCCGTAAAAAGTGTGCAAAGTCTTCGAAACAAATGGTTTGATGTCGGACTTCCGTTGCGCTAAGTGCACGGAGAGCTGAAGGGAAGACTCTGTGCTTGGCTTGCCCTCTATTAGGCAGTAAGGATGTCAAGTGCCGTCCCATTGTTTTTGGGTGGATGCCGGGGAGTGATTCGGTGGGAGGGATATTGACTATACTTCGCCGCATGGAGTCTCTTCGGCTACAACTCAGGAGAGCAAGGTGGGGCTTGCCGCTGGCGCGGGCGATTGCGGTGCAGGTTGGCGGGGATAGGGCGGCGGTTCGGGCGCTGGTGCTGGAGCTCTTTGGCGACGATGTCGAGGTGCGGAAACGGGCCGCGGATGTGGCTCGGCGAATTACGGAGCGGGATGGCAGGCTGCTTGAGCCTTATGCGGATGAGTTAGCTGGGTTGCTGGGGACGGTGCCGGTAGAGGAGTCGCGGACGCGGTGGCATCTGGGGCTGGTGGTGCCGCGGGTGGCGCATACCCGGATGCAACGATTGCGGGCGGCGCGGGTGATGTCGCTGCTGGCTGGGGATGAGAGCAATGTGGTGCGGTGCTCGGCGGTGGAAGGGATGGGAATGCTGGCGCTGCAGGAGGCTTCGCTGAGGGATGAGGCCGAGGAGATGGTGGAGAGGTTCTTGCGGGAGGGGACGCTGGCGATGAAGAACCGGGCTCGGACGGTGATGCGGCTTTGGGCGAGGGTTGAGAGAAGAAAGAAATGACTATTGTGGTCATAGGACGCCAGCTACGTTGAACCGGAAGCACTTTGAACGGCTAGGTGTAGCATTGCTGAATTTCTGGCGGGGAGCGCGTGCCTACATTAGTCTTGCGCCCTTTTGTATGTTGTGCTTCATACATAGTAGTTGGATATTCTCTTCAGAATCTGAAGTACCGCCCTTCGAATAAGGCAAGATGTGATCGAAATGAAGATTTTGTTTCGAGCCACATTGGATGCAGGCACCCCCATCCCTCTTCCAAACTGCCAGCTTCACATGTGAAGGAATAATTCGACGTTGCTCGATTTCCTGCGGTTCAGTCGAGACGGAACCGGCTTCGTCGTCGGGGATGGAGTGTAATTTGAATTTGAAGACCTGTCGATTCCCTATGGTCTCCGTCCAGCTGCCGATCAGGGAGAACAAACCGTTGTATGACCAAATGCCAGCTTTAATCTTTTCGTAAACTCGGACACAAGCAGGTGGGGCTTCACCGCGGACATAAGATTGAGCCGCCTCATGGAAATACCCATTTTGTGTCAGCTTGCCTGATTTAACACGAAGAGGTTGATCGACTTGTTTCGGATAGGGGAACTCTTTCGACCTCGGTTCATCGTGTCCTTCGTAAATCAAGACCGTACCATTCTCTTCAAGCACATCATCATATGGCGCGCCGGGGCGATGAGAAGACAAAAGAATCGAATGCGTTTCTGCCACCCTAAAATTCATTCCGCGTTGCAGAGACAAACCCTCGCGAGTACACATCTCCACGTACGAGATAATTTCATTTGATCGCATCGGTTAGTCACAGCATAGCAAAGGCCGCCATTGCTGGCGGCCTTCTTGCTGCTTGTTTGTTGTGCTGGTAATTAGTCGCCGGCGACGGTTTCTTCTGTTTCGACTTTGGCGATGGGGGCGGCGGGCTTGATCTCTCCGAGGGAGATGAAGCCGGCGGGAGCGTCTGGCTCCTGCAGGATCTCCTTGCGGTAGAGCTTGGCCATGCGGGCGTTTTCGGCGTCCTGCTTGATCTTCGCATCGCGTGCGCGGATCTTTTCTTCGCGAGAGTTCTTCGCGATGCCGGACTTGTCGAAGGTGTCGTTGGCGGCGGCGTTGACGTGCTCGTCGTTGAGGACGAGATCGTACTTCGCTTCCTTCTCGAGACCGACCTTCTTGCCGCCGGCGAAGATCTCGTGACGGCCATGCTCCTCGTACCACTTGGTGAGGGTGGAGGTCATGTGCATCTTCTCGATGATGTTGCGCCAGCCCACGCCGGTGTTGTAGGCGCAGAAGCTGATCTCACCCTCTTGTGTGGCGTAGGGGATGATGCACTGCTCGGTGCGGCGGAAGTCGTAGTTGAAGAGGTCCTGGAACCACATGCCGGCGATGAAGAGGAAGTTCCAGCGGTCGGCGCGGCGCATTCTCGATGTCGGCCAGGGTGCGGTCGGCGGTGACTTTGCCGTAGTTCTTGCCGGTGGCGCCGAAGCACTTGTCGAACTTCTGGAGGAGGTCGACGATCTTGAAGTGCGTGGGAGCCTTCGAGGGGTTGTAGTTGCGCAGCAGCGCGAGTGAGACGCCGATGATGGAGAGGAACTTGCCGCGGGCGGCGTCGTTGACCTGGGCGACGTCCTTGGCGAGTCGCACGGCGTTGAGGAACGAGGTGACGGGAACGGCTTCCTTGGTCTCCTTGTCGATCATGAGCGCCATGCCGATGCCGCAGTTGGGATGGCAGCCGCAGGAGAGCTGGCCCCAGTCGCGGTCGGGTCCGTGGACGAGGTCGGCCCAGTCGGAGAAGGTGGACATGAAGGAGATGGGGAACCAGTCGCGCGTGCTCTCGCCGAGGCCGGTCTGGTTGCGGACGTCGTGAGCGAGGTGCGAGAGGGTGTAGCGCTGTGCGTGACGGCGCTCGTCGGAGATGTCTTCGTCGCGGCCGGTGAAGCTGACGGGCTGGAAGGAGAGGAAGTTGATCTTCTTCGGGTTGTCGAGCGCGAACTCGATGATGCGGCCGACCTGCTCGTTGTTGATGCCGTTGACGATGGTGGTGACGGGAACGATGTCGACGCCGGCCTCGTGCAGGTTATGGATGGCCTGGAGCTTCACGTCGAACGCGTTGCCGACCTTGCGGTGCGAGTTGGCGGCGTTGCCGATACCGTCGAACTGCAGGTAGGCGTAGCGGAGACCGGCTTCAGCGGCGGCCTTGGAGAACTCCTTGGACTTGGCGAACTCGATGCCGTTGGTCGCGGCCTGGACGGAGTTGTAACCGACCTTGCGGGCGTAGGCGACGGCGTCGAGGAAGTAGGGCGACAGGGTGGGCTCGCCACCGGAGAACTGAACGCTCATCTGACGACGCGGCTTGATGGTGATGGCGTTGTCGAGCATGGTCTTGATCTCGTCCCAGGTGAGTTCGTGGACGAAGCCGACCTGGTTGGCGTCCATGAAGCAGGGATCGCACATCATGTTGCAGCGGTTGGTGAGGTCGATGGTGAGGACCGAGCCGCGGCCGTGGGTGACGGTCGAGGTGCCGTGGTTGTGGAGCTTCTCGTCGTTGTGGGCGCGGATGTCGCGGCCGGGGAAGACGTCTTCGAGGTGCTTCATCATCGGCGGCGTCGATGGACATGACGTCTTCAAAGTGGCCGTGGATGGGGCAATCCTTGACCATGAGGATCTGGCCGTCGCGCTCGATGATCTGCGCCTTGATCTCGCCGACCTTCTCGTTGAGCAGGATCTCGTGGGGGAGCTTGCCGTCGACGATCTGCTGACGGATCTCAGGGATGCACTTGGGGCAGAGGGAGTCTGTGGTGCGTGGCCAGCCGAGAGGCGGCTTCTCTTTCTGGTAGCTCTTGAGAAGCGGCTTGTCGCTCCACTTGGGGGTGAAGCTGGCGTTGGGGCTGATTGAGTTCAGCTTGTTGAATACTGCCCAACCTGCTTTGGCTCCGTAGGTGAGAGACTTCTCGAATAATTTGGCCTTCGGCATTTATGTGTCTCCTGAAGATACGTGTCGTGTCAGTTGAACTTTTGTGGATTGTCTTTAGTTCAATTATTTTGAAGCAAATGTCTGTGAAAGTATTCTGGCCGGTTCCAGCTATCTGTCGTCTTTGTAAGAAGATGCGGCGGCACTATTCTTCGAATTCACATCTACAACTTTACGCACATGGAAGAACAAACCGAAGCACGGGTAGTGAACGGCGAGAATTTGCATTGAATGGCAAGGACGGGCGGTGGATGGGACGAGTCTTTTGCCGTGGGGTTCTGGACGTCCTTAGGGCGTGGATGGCGCCGTTGCTGCTGGCGATATTGTTCAGGATGCGCTGCACGAAGATGATGCGGACATGGACGCGGCTGGCGACGTCGGGAAGGAACTCCGTGAGGAGATTGTTGGTGGGGTCGAGGGCGTAGCCGGTGAGGATGCGGGTGACGGTAGACGCGCCATCGGTGTGGATGCCGGGGACGTAGAGATTGCTGAGTCTCGGCGCCGATGGGGTAGGTCAGGAGCGTGGCATAGTTGGGCATGGACCGCCCGTCGTCGCTGCGCGAGACGAAGGTGCGGGAGACGGAGTAGATGATGCGCTTTTTGAGGGGCGCGTGAGGCATGCGGATGTAGCGCGGATCCTGATGGGCGATGACGGGTATGGCGAAGACTCCGAAGAACTGGCCGATCGCGTCCTGCGAGAGACTGACGCCGACGATCGTGCCGAAGCCCTTCAGTCCGGGACCATAGGCGGTGTGCGAATTGGTCCGATGGTGATGGCGGAGATTCCGAGGATGGTGCCAAAGTTGGCGGGATCGGTGAGGTTGTGCAGAGCGGCGTAGCCTTTCTGCTGCCAGGTCATGGGAATAATGATGTTGGTGGTGAGGAAGCGCTGGTAGGGATAGATGAGCTCGGTGCAGGGCTTGGGGACCTGACCGTAGATGTTGGGGTTGAAGTAGACCACCTTCATGGCGTTGAAGGACTGCAGGTACGGGCGCCGCCGCCGGTTGCTTTGAAGGATGGCATCGAGCGACGGCGACGACGCTTTCCTGTTGGGTTTGCGCGGGTTCGGGTGCGTCGGGGAGTTCGGTTGACGTGGAGTCAGGTAGGTGAGCAGGCTGCTTGGGGACCTCGGGGACCGTTGGCGGTCGCGTCTGTGAGAATGCGGTCATTGCAGACAGCAGCAACCCCGTTGTCAGCAACCGGCGCATTCCGAAAGGCCCCTCTCGCATATTCGATAGTACGCGGAGGGCAGCGGATGCCTCTAGTCCTTTACATGGAAGATGGCCTTGTTGATGTCGGGCCAGAATTCCTTCACGATGAAGGCGGCCCCGTCGACGCCGACGTTAATGCCCCACTTTGAGATGGTGTTGGAAAGGGTGCGCTCGGCTGACGGGTAGTAGAGATTCGAGATGCCAGCGGCGGCGCCGGCACCGATGACCTCACTCGTATTGAAGGTATTGTTTCCATCATCGTTTCTGGTAACGACGACGCGGCTGATCGCGTAGCCGGTGCGCTTGAAGAAAGCCGCCCCGGCCAAGGGTGTAGTAGCGGTTATCCTGATGCGTGATGATAGGGACGATGGCTTCGACCATGTAGTTTTCGATCGCTTGATCGACATAGCTGTGCCAGTAGTAGCGGGCATAGCCGGCGGCGCCCTGGTGAAACTCCGGGGTCGAGTTGGTGGCCTGGCTATAGGCTGCGAGCATGGCGGGTATAAAGAGGGAGGAATAGTCGAAGGAGTCCTGGGTGGCGGTGAGGAGCTTTTCCTTGGGCGATTGTGGAGGAAGCTTAGTGTCGGTGCTGACGGCGCGGAAGTTTGGAATGATGCCGAGGATGCGTTTGGTCTGTTTGGCTGGCTCGTCGCTCGCTGACTGACCGCTCGCTGGCTGAGCGTTCGGTGGCTGACGTCGGTGACGGGGACGGGTTGCTTTGCTGGAGCGAAGGTGGTTCGTCGCGGCGTCGTTCGATGAAGAGGATTCATCTGTCGAGGCGCGGTAAGTATTGCTGGCGCGGACGGCGCCGGGCGAGTCCGGTAAGGACGCCTGAAGCTGCGCCTGAGCGACACCGTAAACGGGGCATGAAGCCAGAAGAAGACAAGCAAAGTGGCCAGCGAAAAATTTAGGCATAAAGGATCGATCGCGCTCGTGACGGCTTCGGTTCACCTTTAGACTCCCGAGGAGCGCCGATTGATTCATGGTCAGCGCGAATAAATTGCGACAGTTTCCGATGAGATTTCGTCTAGACGCCGTCAGATGCGTGGGATTGCGTGTCCTGCTCACGTGCATTACCTCTTGGGTTTCGGCCTGCAGTTGCCAAAACGCGGCGCCACACGCGCCACGGACCAGGTTTTATCGCATTAGTGCAACAAAGGTTCTATCGGGGCCTCGGCATTGCGTAAGTATCTTTACCACATGGGCACATAGGACGGTATCGTCTGCGATTGACGTTGATCCTGTGTTTTCCTGATCATCGCGACCGAAGAGGCAAAACGACAATGGAACAGCAGTTGCGAGATGATTTCCACCATAGTACTTGAAGGGGCTACGGTTGCTGCCCGTTCTTCTTGAGATGAAGGTCTACGAGGGCATCGACGACGAACTCGTCGACAACGAAGCCGAATGCGGAACCGACGAGCGAGGTGCCAAAGGTCCGAGCCACCTGGCTAGGCGGTGGTGTTCTGTGCCGGGTAATAGACCACGGTGAGGGCAGCGCCGCCGGCGTTCCCGGCAAAGAGAGCATAGTTTGGCATGGAACGGCCGCTGTCATTGCGGCTGATGATGACACGGGTGATTGCATAAACGAGCCGTTTCAGGAAGGGATGGCCGGACCCCATGACGTAGTATCTAGGGTCTTCATGAAATATCGGAGCGAACAGAGAATTGCTGAAGACGCCATTTGAGATGCCGTGTATAGCGCCTAAACCAAGCCGCTGACCAAAGGCCCCGGCATCAGTTCCAAAGTTGGGGCTGCCATTTGTCATCTGCTCATATCCCGCGGATGCGAGCCATCCAGTCATGGAGAAGAGTGGACACCGAATTTTTGAGGCCGCCCTTGATCTTGGCGGAGACCGACATCGGAGCGGCGATTTCGCCCTGGTAAACGGTCAAACGGAGATGCGGTGAATGCTTAAACGCCGGCGTGGTGCCGGGGTCGAATGAGGCGTTATCGGGACCATCTGGGGAACTGCTCGAACTGCTGAAGAGGAATCCCGGCGAATCGGGGATATCTGGAGGAGCGCTTGTGTCGATGGTGCCGTCGACAGGATTAGTCGCGAGAGGCGCCTGAGGGGCTGCGAAGGGAACCGCTGCGATAAGCAGAGCAATGTGTGAAAAGCGATTTAGGGACTTCTGATTGCGTGTCGAGATCAAATATTCCCCTCGCTAGAGTGCGGGTCGCGCACCTGTCAGCCAAAGGCAGAGGCGGCTCCCTCGACACTCACTTTGTGGATGAAGGGGAAGTATACCCGCATCCTAATGATTAATTGATGCAATTTCCGCCAGGACTGTTCCCAGGTCGCTCCTAGATTCTTGTAGGCCGGGCGCATTTCGGCTGGGGCTTGATCTGGGGTCTGATCTGGGCGTCGATCGATCGTTACCACATTGGAACATAGGCGGAATCGCGAGCGATGGACGTTGACCGTGAGTTTTTCAAGTCATCTAATTGATTCTGGAGAGGTGTCTATGCCGACCGATGAGCGAAAACGGGCGTGGGAGCAACAGTTGCGGGACGCAGCGGCGCATCTGGAGACGGACCTGCGGAATGTCGTGAAGTACATCAACGATGAAGTCGTGCCGGATGTTCGGAAGAACGGGTCGGAGGCTCTGCGTGCCGCAGCTGCCGAGCTACACCGGCTGGCGCAGCGAATGGATGAGCATGCGCGGAAGACGTCCGCGCCGCCTCCACCGCCGCCGAAGGATACACCGAAGCCGTGATGCGCGGCGGGCTTGTCTCCGTCGTGGCTCTGTCGGCGTTCGCGCTGATGGTGAGCGGCTGCCATAAAGAGACGACGAGGGCCTATCAACCACCACCGCCGCCTGCGACGAGCACGGCTGCGAATCACAGCGGAAAGAGTGCGCGGCCGGTGCGGTCGCTGCAATCGGGGGACGCGGGATCGACTGCGACGACGGTCGGCTCCTCCGCCTGCGCCGGTGCCGGGGAGTTATGGGAAGCCGGTCTCGACCGAGATCGGGATGGCGAGCTGGTATGGGCCGCCGTATGCAGGACGCAAGGGTGCTGATGGAACGGTCTATGACCAGAATGCGATGACTGCGGCGCACCTGACGCTGCCGATGGGAACGATGGTGCGGGTGACGAACCTGACGAACAATGAGTCGGTTGTGGTGAAGATAACGGACCGGGGGCCTTTTGTTCGAGGGCGGATTATTGATCTGTCGCTGGCTGCGGCGAAGGCGACGGGGGTCTATCGCGCAGGAGTGGCGAAGGTGAAGGTGGAGGCGTTTGCGACGCCGGTTCGGGTGAATGCAGATCCGGGTGGGCGGTGGTGCGTGCAGATCGGGGCGTTCGCGCGGGAGTCGGATGCGGTGAAGCTGAAGGCGGATCTGATGCGTCGTTATGCGACGGCAAAGGTGATCGAGTTTCCGGGGCCAACGGGATATTGGGTGCGGGTGAATCCGAAGTTTCCGGATAAGAGAAATGCGGCGGAGGTTGCCGATGGCATTCATCCGAAGGATCCGGGGGCGGAGCCTTATTTGATCAGGACGGATTAGCCACAGCGACGGCAACTGCAGGTCCTTCGACTGCGCTTCTTGCGATGAAACTGCAAGAAGCTTCGCTCAGGATGACACTTTTTGGAGAATCAGGGAACGGCATGATCACGCTTGGCGAGGCTAGCGTCAGGCGATGACGCGTTTGCCGGTGCGGCGTTCGATCTCCTGCTGGAATTCGACTGCGGCGCAGTGGTTCGAGGTGTGGGTGATCTTGACGCGGTTGTCGCCGAGGACGCGGGTCATGCGGCCTGATTGCATGGCCTGGATGGCCATGACCTCGTTGTACTGGATGGTCTTCGAGGGCTGAAACCAGAAGCGTCTGTGTGACCGCGGTTGGGGTCAGGGTGATGGTGCCGGGCATCTGCATGACGCCGATGGCGATGGCTGCGATGAAGAGAAGCGCCATCCACCAGGGGACGGGCTGCTTCTGGATGGTCATGACGTAGCCGAAGAAGATGATGTAGGCCGGCAGAGCGATGGCGCGGGACCAGGCGAAGAGAGGCTTGATGCGGAAGGCGAGGCCTTCGGACGTCTGGGCTACGGAGCCTTTGGATAACCGGCTGCCGTAGAGGAGCAGGATGGCTATACCAACTGCAATGGCGCGGAGCGTACGTGGTTCGAGATGCATGGTCGTCCCTTTGAGAAAATCTTTTTAAGTGCTTTTCTTTTATTTCTTTTATTTTGGCAGCGCGGGTGGTGCGTAGTAGGGGATCTTCTGCTGTTCGACGGTGGCACGCTTTACGCCGATGTCGTCGAAGAGCATGCTGGGAGCGATGATGGTCTGGGGGACGACGCCGAGCGAGTTCGAGACGTAGGGGTCGTTGCCGACGGCGACGATACCGGAGCGGAGGCTGCGGTTGTCGAGTTCATCGAAGACAGCTCCACGAACGAGCTGGCGAGTGCCATCGGCTTTGACGCGGTACAGCAGCCGGGGGAGGAGTTCTCCGCCGAGCGTCTCGACGATGTAGACATCTTTGTTCTGCTCTTTCGCCATGGCGAGGAGTCGTTTGTTGAGCTCGTCTTTCGATACGGGCTGGTCGGCTTTGATGAGGACCACGCCGGCGCGGGAGTGGGGAGCCTGCGCGGGGGCGGCGCGCCCGTGGCCGTTGGAGGTGGCGAAGTCCTTAACGGGTTCGCGGCCGATGAGAAAGCTTTCGAGCTTGCCGTGGTCTACGATGTCGACTGATTGTGCCGGCACACCTTCATCGTCGATCGCATAGGCGCCGAGGAGGTTCTTGCCGTTGAACTTCGTCTCGAGCGGATCGTCGGTGACGCTAAGCGTGTCCGGAAGGACGCGCGATTTGTAGCTGGAGGAGTAAGCGCCGGTGGTACGCGCCGTGGTGCCCATCTCGGGACGGTCGGCTTCGATATTGGGGACGAAGAGGCGGGTGAAGACGTCGGCAACGACATCCCCGGTCATGAGGACGGGGCCGTGGTAGTCCTCGGCTGAAACGACGGGAGCGTTGCGGAGCTCCTCGAAGCTCTTGATGTCTTCGATGGCGCGCTTGCGAAATGCGGATGCGCTCTCAAGCTCTTTCGCCGTAGTGGCTACGGTGCCGTTGTCGCGGCTGAGTCGCATGCCGTCGGCTGCCTGGCCGCCGACGCTGACGGCTCCGTTGTAGCCGGTGTAGCCCTGGCGGATCATGGTGCCTTCGGTGTTGACGAGGTAGCGGTTGAGGGCGATGGCGCGGATGTTTGCGATGGAGTATTGAACGTGCTCGGCGATGGGACGCAGGTCGGGGTCGGAGGCAAAGAGGCCGCTGGCTTCGATGATGCGGTGCTTCCATTCGTTGCGGTCGAGGTCAAGGGTGACGAGCGGAGAGACCTGCACGACGGGTTTGGCCTGCGCGAAGTCCTGCTGGGCCTGTACGGTCTGGAACTGCTTCAGCGCAGCTTGTTTGGCGGAGTAGGCGCGCAGTGCGTTTTTGTAGGCTGAGTCGGTCGCGGTCCAGAGGGCGTATTGCAATGCGAGAGGGTTGTCGTCGGTGGGGGCAAGCTCAACGGTGCCGTCGCCACGGCTGGTGCTGCTGTCGAGGGCGTAGTCGCCGATGCGGACGGTGACGCGGACGACGCGCTGGTGGTTGGATGCTTCCTGGGTGAGTGCGCCGTAGTTGGCGACGGCCTCGTAGCTGGTGATGTCGTCCAGGCGGTACTCGACGAAGTAGGGACGCTGCATGCCGGGGAGCATGAGGTTCTTCTCGCGGTCGAGCTCCTGCTGCATGGCGAGGAGGAGCGGGTCCTTTACCTGGTTGGGCGATTCCGCGTAGGAGGTATTTGTAACTGTCGCGGTGCTCAATAGGATTGTTGAGCAGAGCGTGGCGGCGAGTTTGAACCTGGGGAGTTTGAACTTCTTTAAGGGCGAATTCATTACTGGCCTCCCTTTCCGCCGGTTGTTGATGCGCCGGGTGGCGGGAGGATCGGTGGACGGGCTGTACCCTGCGCCTGGCGCTGGGTTTCGATCTCGCTGACGAGCATGGCGGGAGCGACGGCGCTGACGGGGATGCTGCCGGATTCGGCGCCGCAGATGCCGTTGAAGATGTCCTGCTTGTTGTTGGTGGCGAGGATGCGATTGAGCGCGGCTTGCGGCGTGCCTACGATGCTGACGCCGCGGACGAGTTCGTCGGGGCGGCCATCGACGTAGACGCGGTAGACGACGAGCGGGATGACCTGGAAGGCCTGCGGGGAGCGGCGCGTGGTGACGGCGAAGCCTGAGGAGATGTCTTCAAAGTAGAGGCCGTAGGCTTTGCCTTGTTTCTTTGCTTCGGCTTTGAGCATCTCGCGGAGTTCGGCGTCGCTGACGGTCTTGGAGGAGGTGACGATGAGGTTGCCCTGGCGGCCCGTGGGCATGTGGCCGGTTTCGGCGCGGCCGTGGCCGTTCGAGGTGGAGAAGCTGGCGATGGGGAGGCGCGACATGAGGAAGGTATCGAGGACGCCGTCCTTGATGAGGTCGACGCGGCGGGCGGGCTGGCCTTCGTCGTCATAGCTGTAGTGGCCGCTGAGGGAGACGCCGTCGAAGGTGGCCAGGGTGGGGTCGTCGGAGACGCTGAGGAAGGTGGGCAGGATCTGTTTGCCGAGGAGCTTGGTGAAGGTCTGGCCTTCGTCGTCGCCGCGCTGGCGCTGGCCTTCGAGGCGGTGGCCGAGGACTTCGTGGAAGAAGACGGCAGAGGCGCGGCCGCTGAGGATGGCGGGGCCATTGAAGGGCTCGGTGACGGGGGCTTCGCGGAGGGCCTCGAGATTTTTGGCCATGGCGATGGTCTTGTCGGTGAGGGTCTTCTGATCGGGCAGGTGGGAGACGTCGTCGGCCTCGAAGGTCTCGGCGCGGAAGAGGTCCATGCCGTCGGCGGCGCGAGTGCGGGCGACAATGATCAGGCGCGCGACATGGTTGGGAGTCGCGACTTTGGCGCCTTCGGAGGAGACGAAGTAGTCGGTCTCGGTGGAGGCCTCCAGCGCGACGTTGTTGAAGAAGACGTCGGGGTACTGCTTGAAGAGGCCGGAGAGTTCGCGAAGGCGGTCCTGCCAGGCGGTGCGGTCGACGACCAGGGCAGGGGAGGTTGGGAGCAGGTCGGCTTGCGGGCTTTTCGCTGGAGAAGTCGGCGGAGGAGTCCTCTTCCTTGGCACGAACCTGTTGTTCGGTCTTGACTTTCAGATAGGCGTCGAGCGCTTTGCCGTAGCCGCGGTTGGTGGCGAACCAGAGGCTGCGGGCGAGGGCCGCGCCGTCGTCTGTGAGGGGGAGCGGGACGGTGGTGAGGGCGCTGTTGCGATGGTCGCCGTGGGTGTTGTCTTCGGCGGCGGTGCCAAGGCGAACCTGGACGTCGGCGATGCGGCGGCGGCTCTCATTGGAGCCAACGATGGCGCCGAACTGGGCGGAGATGGAGATGCTGTCGCCGTCGGAGACGGCATAGCTGAGGAAGTAGGGCTTCGGTTGTTGGGTGGCATCGGTCGCGGTGTTGCCGAGCGAGCCCATGGCGCGATGGAGCTCGGACTCCATGGTGTCGATCAGGACCGATGTGGTGTTGGCGCCGGGTTTGGGCTCGGATTTGCGGTTGCTGCTGCAACATGACCAACGGAGGTAATCGCCACAACTGCCAGACCGGCGAAACCGACGCCGGCGACTGCCACTCTTTGTCTCTTCATGGGAACGGGGACTCGTTTCGCCTGCAAATAATGCCTGTTGCCCGAGTGTATCGGAAGTGCCGCCAATTCGCGCCAGGAGGTACGGCTTTCGTTGCAGAAGGCTAGTTGTTGGACGAGCGAGCCTGATTTAAGTTCACTGGGGCTAGCGCAAGCCGTGGCGCCAGACACTTAGCCATACAGCGAGGGCGATGAATTGGGCGAAGAGAATGGATTCCACCACCCCAAAGGTCGGGTGGCCTGTGACGTGACCTGCGGAATAATCTGCAGAATGAAGAGCCAGTACCAGGAGGGCCGCGAGGGTCGCGATGGTGGCGATCACCATCGCCCATCGGCCGTAGTGGGTGGGGGTGAGCGATTCGGGACGCTTCGCGGGGAGCTGACGGGCGACTCGTGCGGCGAAGTCGGCGGGAATGTGCGGCTCGGGCGCGGCTTCGAGGGCGCGGATGATGCGCTGGTCGAGGTTATGCAAATGCTCAAGGTTATACAAATGCTCAAAGTGCCGGGCCTCGGCCTGCGGCTGATTCTCGGGGTCTAGCGGGGTGCCGTGCATATCGCTCTCCTTTCGTTGGTTTGACGTTCCAGAAGTGCTTCGCGTAGCTTCCTGCGGCCGCGGTGCAGGTGGGTTCGCACGGTGCCGATGGGCATGCCCAGGGCGTATGCGATCTGCTCGTAGGATCGCTCTTCCTGATGGTAAAGGACGAGGATGGTTCGCTCGACCTGGCTGAGGCGCTGGAGCTGTTCTTCGACGGCGTGCTGGAACTCGCGTTCTTCTATTTGTTGCTCGGCGTTGCGGTCGGGGTGGGGGAGACGGTCCTCCCAGCCGGAGGTGTCGTCGGAGAGCGAGACGTGGGTGCGGTCGTCGCGGCGGCGGCGCTTCCACTCGTCCTGCGCGACGTTGACGGCGATGCGGTAGAGGTAGGTGGTGATGAGGGCGTCGCCGCGAAAGCTGGGCAGGGCTCGATAGAGGCGGAGGAAGACGTCCTGGGCGAGGTCGTCGAGGTGTTCGCGGCTGCCGGTGAGGCGCAGGAGGGTGCGGAAGACCATGTCCTGATGGTCGCGTACCACTTGCTCGAAGGTGAGATCGGCGTACAAGCAGGGTTAGACCATAGAGTGCTCCTTAAGTTTCATGCGAGCCAGTGAAACTTAAGGGGGGTGGGGCGGTCTAACGCGGGCAGAAAGAGGAGGTAGTGCTATGGGAATTTCATGTTGAGTCCGTTTATTGTGCCGGTTGCAGGTTGCTGGTCGCGTATTGTGGCGGTTGTTTCGGGTATCTGGCTGGAGGCCACAAGCGCCGGATCAAGTCCGAAGAGCGTATGGCGATGATCTGCCCGTGGAGTGCCGCTTGCCGAGATTGAGAAGATGCTGGGAGCGGGCGACGAGAAGCCACCGGTCAAAGATCCGCTCCGTAGTCTGGGCAATGCGCGTCGTGCGGGGATTGTTCTGGTGTCGGTGGGGGTTGGGCTGACGCTCTTTTTTATCGCGCTGAGCCTATATCGTGCAGGAGCGCGATGTGCTGGCAGGAGCGGCGGTGGGGATCATTCCGCTGGCTATCGGGATTGGCTTTTTTATTGACTACAACCTCCAGAAGCGCGAGCTGTCGCGCTTCGGGTTGGAGGTTGGGGCGGAGTGCCCGGTGGCTCTTCGCGTCGATAGCGCGTGGAGGTTTTTGGTAGTGGCGCAGATTGAATTTCCGCCGGAGTGCGGGTAATGGGTTAGTTATGACTCCGCAAGAAGGCGAAGTTTCCGGAAAGCTGACCTTTCGAGCACTACGGAATTGCCCGGCGTATCCCTCATCGCAAAGATTTCCTCCCCCGACAGATGCAGCGGTTCGACATCCTCCCCCGGAAAGAACTGCGGTGGCATAATTCCCATCCCCCATGAGTGTTATTGCTATGTGAAACAACGTGAGCCTATGTTTATATATAGTAAGTAAGTCGGATTTAGGAACAATAGTCACATCATTAGTACACATTAGTAACCATCAGTAACAAACGAGCATGATTGCATCAGCACCTGTATGAAAGCTGGAGAATGAGAATCCTCGACCTGAGCGGCGTCATGGTAGTTGCCAGGTAAGACAACAAACATCCCATTGCACGTATACATCCTTCGAATCGGGCGGCGTGCAGCTCATACGAACTTGAACAAAAATTGCCTCTTTTCCTTTTTCTGCTCTTGAACCATGCAATTTTGCACGATTTCAAGAGGTGTTAGTGTCCCGTAGTCATTTTGTTTCTAGGCCCTCGGCTCATGTTGTATCAACGTCAACCAGCAACTACTCCTCCCAATCTCCAGAAAAAATTGGTCTGGGCCCCTGGCCCGTGGCGGGAATCCCCCGGTTCAGCGGACGAGGTAGGGTTCTTCTCCTTGCACTGGCTTGCGGCCTGGCGTTTGTAACGTCCGCCAGGAGTGCGTCAGCGAGGCAAAGTCGGCAGCGACCGGAGTTGACGCTGAGCACTTCGACTCTCAGCTTCGGCAGCGTGACCGCGAACTCTTCGGCAACAGGTTCGGTGACACTTACGTCATCGGGCACCTCAGCACTGACGGTGAAATCCGCTTCAATAGCGGGTGCGGGCTTTACGCTCGTCGCAGGGAGCCTCCCTGTAACGCTGAACCCGAACCAGTCGGTGACCTTGCAGCTAAAGTTTCTGCCGACCGCAGCTGGAGCGGCAACGGGCAAACTCACAATCAGCAGCAACTCGGCGAGTGGCAGTACGGCTACAGTGGCTCTCACGGGTACGGGTACTGCGGCCGCGAGTCCGCAGTTGACGCTGAGCGCCTCGACTCTCAGCTTCGGCAGCGTGACCGTGAACTCCTCGGCGACGGGTTCGGTGACGCTTACGTCGTCGGGCACCTCAGCAGTGACGGTGAACTCCGCTTCAATCGCGGGTACGGGCTTTACCATCGTTGCTGGGAGCTTCCCTGTAACGCTGAGCCCGAGCCAGTCGTTGACCCTGCAGCTGCAGTTCCTGCCGACCGCGGCTGGAGCAGCTACGGGGCAGCTCACAATCAGCAGCAATTCGGCGAGTGGCGGCACGGCTACAGTGGCTTTGAGCGGCACAGGTGTGGCGGCGAATCCGCAATTGACGGTAAGCGCCACGAGCCTAAGCTTCGGCAGCGTGACGGTGAACACTTCGACAAAGCTGTCGGTGACGCTGACGTCGTCCGGCACATCCCCGGTGACGATCAGTGCGGCTTCGATTACCGGCGCCGGCTTTACCACTGTGGGTGGCAGCTTCCCGCTGACGCTGAATCCTCAGCAGACTACGACGCTGCAGGTACAGTTCCTGCCGACCGCAGCTGGAGCAGATACGGGACAATTGACGATCAGCAACAACTCTACAAGTGGAAGTCCGGCTGTAGTGGCGTTGAGCGGGACCGGTACAGCGGTCGCGCATTCCGTAGACCTCACCTGGAGCGCACCCACAAGCTCAACAGATCCAGTGGCGGGGTATAACGTCTACCGGACACTAAGCGGTGGGACCTCTCAACTGCTTAACTCAACTCCCATTACGGCAACTACCTACGTGGATAACTCGGTCGTAGTGGTTCCACCTACACGTACATAACGGAAAGCGTCGACGCGAATGGTGTACAAAGTGCGCCTTCAAACCAAGTTGAAGTAACAATACCAACTCCTTAGGCTCTCGCAACCAAGGCGGCCCATCGTTAGGCTGGCAATTCGTAGATCACTTTCGAATTTGCCAGCCTATCGGCATCTCGGCGAACACCGCTACCCGTTTTTTTGCACTCTTGCATTGGAATCATGCACACTGGCTTCACGGTTTGTGGAGCCTTTGTTGATGAGTTTGCGTGGCGTCTTGCTTGTGCTGGTTGCTTTTTTTTCGGTGGCAATGACACCAGCGCGGGCGCAGTGGACGACCCCGACCGAGGCGCTGGCGCTGCGGCAGGCTGCGCAGAATCGGACCGCATATACGCTGCCGCCGGAAAAGCTAAAGACGGCGAAAGAGCTGTTTCGGGCGCGTACGGCGCTGCATTTTGTGGGTGAAGGGTGGGGGATTCTCCAACTGGTGCTGCTGCTTGCGCTGGGCGTGCCGGCGCGGATGCGGGACTTTGCTGAAGGCCTGACGAAGAACCGGTGGGGACAGTGTTTTATCTTCGTGTTTCTTTTCCTGCTGACGATCACGTTGCTGGACGTTCCGCTGAGGGTCTATGGGCACCACATGGCAGTTGCCTATGGGCTGTCGGTGCAGGGGTGGGGGAGCTGGGTCTGGGACCAGGCGAAGAGCTTTTTGTTGACGTGGATGGTCGCCGGATTGTTGGTGATGATGCTGTTCTGGGTGATTCGGCGGTCGCCGAGACATTGGTGGTTCTGGTTCTGGATTCCCACGATGGCGGCGGTTTTGTTCGGGGTCTTTCTTTCACCGATTCTGGTCGATCCGCTGTTCAATAAATTTGAGCCGCTGGAGCAGCACGATCCTGCTCTGGTGGCGCAGTTAGAGAGGGTAGTGGCGCGAAGCGGCGTGAGTCTGCCGCCGGACAGGATGTTCTTCATGCGGGCGAGCCAGAAGGTGACGAGCATGAACGCGTATGTGACCGGATTTGGGCCCTCAAAGCGGCTGGTGCTGTGGGATACGACGATCGCAGCGTCGACTCCGGATGAGCTCGCCGGTGTCTTCGGACATGAGTTGGGCCACTATGCGCTGCATCATATTGTGTTGGGTCTTCTCTTTACAGGTGTATTGTTGCTGGTGGCATTCTTCCTGGGGCAGAGCATGACGCAGGGTTTGATAAAGGCGCTATGGAACTGCAGTGGCGCATTCGTTCGCAGAACGACTGGGCTTGCCTGGCAGTGTTGGTGCTGGTGCTGAATGTTTTGAGCTTCTTCTCGGAGCCGATCGAGAACGCGTTCAGCCGGTCGATTGAACACGCGGCCGATGTGTACGGACAAGAGGCGATTCACGGGATCGTTGCCGATCCGCAGACGACGACGCGAGAGGGATTTCAGAGGCTGGGCGAGGCCTCTCTCGACGATCCGACTCCGCATCCTTTGGTCGACTTCTGGACTTCGAGCCATCCGTCGACGGCCAGCCGTGCAGCGTTCGCGGCGGCCTACAACCCCTGGGCTCCGGGACAGCATCCGAGGTACTTTCGACCATGACGACCAAGCCAAGTCCCTCCGCGTCCTCCGATTGCCTCTTCTGCAAGATCGTCTCCGGCGCGATTCCAGCCAACCGCGTGTATGAAGATGAGCTCTGCATCGGCTTTCCTGATATCAATCCGCAGGCGCCGAAACATCTGCTGATCATTCCGAAGCAGCATATTGCCTCGACGGCGAAGACAGTGGCGGAAGATACTGCGCTGATGGGCCAAATGATGGCCGCGGCTGTAGAGATTGCACGCGAGGAGAAGCTTGACGGCGGCTACCGGATCGTCGTGAACACGGGCGACGATGGCGGCCAGACTGTGAATCACCTGCATCTGCATCTGCTCGGCGGCAGGCATATGAAATGGCCTCCCGGGTAGGTGCGTGAGATGGATCCATCGAATCGATGAACGAAAAAAGGCCCGATAGGTTTCTATCGGGCCTTTCGATTCTGTAGATGTGTTTGCGGCGATTTTATTGGTTGAAGTTCGGCTCTTCTTCCTCTTCCATGCCGTAGCGGCGGAGGAGGTTGGGCAGGTTCTGCGAGAAGGCGGCACGCGGCATCACCGTGTCGCAGCCCGCTTCGACGGCCTTGGCTTTCAAATCTCCCTGCAGATGCGAGAGGAAGCCGACGATGGAGGTGCTTCGCTTGAGCTTGGCCTTGAGCTTGGGAATCAGCGTGAGGGGCTTGGCGTTCGCGTTGTTGAGATCGAAGACAATGAGGCCTGGACGATCCTCTTCTTCGCCTGCTGTGAGAGCAGAAATGGCGTCCTTTTCATTCTTGACGAAGGCTACTTTGACTCCGAGTTTGCGAGCAGTCTCCTGAATCTTCGCGATGAAGAAGAGATCTTCGATGAAGAAGAAGATCTTGGTGGGCGCGTTCTCTGGAATGGGAATGGGACGTCCCTGCGAGTAGTCGATCGGCTGGGAGTCGCTTTGATAGCCGCGGCCGCCGCCATGGCCGTTCGCGACCCTGATAGTTGCCGTTATGGGATTCGATGGTGGAGGGCGGAGTGTCGGCGAAGTTGCCGTTGACCGCACGGTAGCTGTGATCCATTGGGCCGACAAAGCTGCGTGGGCCGCGCTGCTGCTTGCCGCCACCGCCTTTGCGCTTGAAGCCGCCGCTGCTGTTTCCGGGCTGATGGGTGTCGCGATCGCGGAATCCGACCGCTGATTGCTGCCGCTGGCGACGTTGCCGGGATTCTCCGGAGAGCGCTGGCGGTCACGGTCGCGGAACTTCTTTTTCCAGCGCTTGCCGCCGCCGGAGGGATTGTGCTGTTGCTGGCCGGCATTGGCCTGGAAGCTCTGCGGCTGCGAGGGTTGAGGGGGGGCAGAACCCTGGATCGACGGGACGGACTGTCCTGCGTCACCGCCGGGTTGTGCGCCCTGGGATGGGTCGGAGCCTTTATTCTTCCGTTTGCGGCGGCGCCGACGGCTGCTCTTAGACTGCCCCATGCCATGCTGCACGTTTTGCGGTGTGAATTGCGCCTCCCCGTCCTGCTGGCCGGGTGCCATTGTCGAACCCTGGTGGGACTCCACCTCGGGTACATTCTGCTCTGAAGTCATGCTTCCACTTCCTATTGCTCTAGATCGCAATTAGCGGTTCACTCTCCCACGGCGCAATGGCTGTCCTTCCGGGTATAGACCACGGAGGGCGAACCAAACCGGTATTGCAGCGTCGGAGGAAACGGTCTCAAGTTGTACTCGAACGGACGTCTTTTATTGCTATTGGCTGCGACCGAACCAGTAATTTACCGGCTACGCGCAGCCTAAGAACGCCTTACAGCGGCGAACTTTGATCTTTTCACCCTCTACCTGTTTGCGACAGAGTCCGACAAATTCGGTCCACTGTAATCCTGTGTCTTAGCTGCCAAAGGTACCGAAAGGAAACTTATCTGGCAGCCACACAGCGATCGGCACCCACAGCCGGTTCACTAGGCAACTCTTAGGGTACGCGCAAAGAGTGCGATTGGCAAGAACTCTCTTCTACGACTTCCCGGTCACGGCGGAGTGGGTACAGGAAGGGCCGCTTCGGGGAAGCGGCCCTTCTGCTCAATGGCCAGTCACTGGCCTCCTAAAACCTTCCTGTAAGGAAGTAGAACTCCGGGCTGATGGGCTGCATCGTCGATTGGATGCAGCTTCTTTTCGAGCCGGGGCATACTAACAACACACTCCGTAGCTCCGTCAGCGTGTAGCCTCTTGCCTCTTGACGGAGAGCAATCCAATCGCCAAATGGTTTCTTCGTTTTCCTGCCCAAATTCAGTACTCTGCCCGACCTGGGTTTAAAAAACAGGAGACTTCTCCGGGGTGTGCTCCGTATTTTGGGATGCTGGTTTACGGAGAGGGTCTGGATTGACCCTTGAGGGACTGGGTCCTATAATCTGATGTGTTCCGGCAGCTCTCTCGTTTTGCTGCCGATTTCCTGGAATGGGAGTCGGGTGGATCGAGGTTATAAAGGTGGGCGCTCTGTGAAGAGTGAGTCGATCAAGAGTATGCAGGGAGCGGCTTAGAAGGCACGCGATGGTGCGCCTGAGGCCGGATGAGTCAGGACAATCCCCGAAGGAGTACCACACACCGAATGAATCGTACTGTTGCACTTGTTACCGCCCTTGCTGCGGGAATGACATCCGCTGCTGGAGTGGCCCAGACTGCTGGTCCCGCTGCACCGGCTACCGCCCCCGCCACCACGACTCACGCCCCCGCCACCACGACTCACGCCCCCGCCGCCCCCGCAACGGTTCAGGTTGTACCGGCGAAAATTGCCGTTATCGAATATGAGCAGGCAACCGCCGCGACGAACGAGGGTCAGCGAGCACTGCAGGCCTTGCAGAAGAAGTACGAGCCACAGAAGAATCAACTGCAGGCATTGCAGACCGAGGTCGAGTCGCTGACCAAGCAACTGCAGAGCGCGCCGGCAACGATGAGCGACGAAGAGCGCGCCTCCCGTGCACGGACGATCGATCTGAAGCAGAAACAGTTGCAGCGCGACGGCGATGACGCCACGGCCGCATTCAATGCAGAGATGCAGGAGACCCTGGGTGCGGTTGCGAAGAAGCTTGGGCCGGTCGTGATCAAGTACGTGCAGGACAACGGCTACACGATGCTTTTGGATAACACTGGCCAACAGGGCGGACTTTCGGTGCTTTGGACGCAGCCGGGTACGACGGATATCTCGCAGGCCGTGGTCGATGCCTACAACGCCTCTTCGGGAGTTGCAGCGCCTGCCGTACCGTCAGCGCCTTCGGCGAGCCGCCCGCACCCAACAGCGACGACACCTGCGAAGCCTGCAACAGCAGCGCCAAAGCAGTAAAAAGTATTTCGATTGGCTGTAATTTTCTGACTGCAATGATGTACGGGCGCAAGACGTTCTTTGTCTGAAGGAATCGCAAGAGCGATGCTGGCGCAGTCAAACTCAATTAGGTTTAACGATCTCTCGAAGGAGTACCACAGACAGCATGAATCGCAATCTTGTTCTTATCTCCGCCCTAGGCGCGGGATTGATGACTACAGCCGGAATGGCCCAGGCACCAGCGGCCCCGGCAACGGCTCCCCCCGCATCTCAGCCCGCAGCAGAGGCACCTGTAACACCACAGGCGATTCCGGCAAAGATTGCGCTGGTTGCGTTCGAACAAGCCGTCTTCGCCACAAACGAAGGCCAGCGCGCCGTGCAGGATATTCAAACGAAGTACAAGCCGAAGAAGGATCAGATCGATACGCTTTCTCATGAGGTTGATTCGCTGAAGAAGGCGCTGCAGAGCGCACCGGCTACGCTGTCCGATGCGGATCGCGCCGCCAAGATGAAAGAGATCGATACGAAAGAGAAGCGCCTGAACCACGATGCAGAAGATGCGCAGACTGCTTACAACACCGATCTGCAGGAGGCCTACGGCAAGCTTGCGGCGAAGGTCTCGGTTGTGTTGAAGAAGTACGTCAGCGACAACGGTTATACGCTGCTGCTTGATGTCAGCAGCCAGCAGAGCAATGTGATGTGGGCGAATCAAAGCACGGATGTGACGCAGGCCCTGGTGACGGCGTATAACACGTCGTCTGGTGTTGCTGCGCCAGTTCCGACCGCGCCGACCGCACCGGCAGCTGCGAAGCCACGTCCGTCGACGGCAGCGCCGAAACCGGCCGCACCGAAGCAGTAGCTCGCGATCAAGCGATTTTGAGCAGATAGCTGAAGAGGAGTCCGCAAAGGTCTCCTCTTCAGCTTTCCCGTGTTCGGTTTTCCTGCCATTGGTGCAGTCGACTGTGGAAAAACTTGTGGATCGCGGGTGAACCGAAGGGTGAAAAGGGTGGCGGAAGTTGCCTTCGGTCCGACTGATCGACCAGATGTTGACTGCCTAACTCCATGTAAATTAGGGGGTTGGAGCGGTGTTCTGAGACACTTCTTTCTCTTGGTTCGCGTCCGCCAGCAACTATAGCTGTTTCAAGGGTTTCCACAGATCGGTGTTACTAGATAGTTACAATTTTGCGGATTATGCTGCGCTCAGTTGCAGGATTGAACCCAAAATGATACCCGGAGAACTTCTTTTCAACTAGATATTTGCGGGTGTAGCGGCCATCCTACCTCGGCGCAAATGAAATTGGAGATGGTTACTCCTCGCCTACTTTGAGGACTGCGAGGAAGGCTTCCTGCGGGATATCGACCTTGCCGATTCGTTTCATGCGCTTCTTGCCTTCTTTTTGCTTTTCGAGGAGCTTGCGTTTGCGGCTGATGTCGCCGCCGTAGCACTTGGCGATGACATTTTTGCGAATGGCGGTGACTGTTTCGCGAGCGATGATCTTGCTGCCGATGGCGGCCTGGATCGCAACTTCGAACATCTGTCGCGGGATGAGTTCGCGCATCTTGGAGACGAGAGCCTTGCCACGGTCGTAAGCGAAGTCGCGATGCACGATGATCGATAGCGCGTCGACGGGATCGCCGCCGATGAGGATGTCCATCTTGACCATGGGGGAGACCCAGGTTCCGGAGAGGACATAGTCGAGTGACGCGTAACCGCGTGAGACGGATTTGAGGCGGTCGTAGAAATCCAGAACGATTTCATTCAGAGGAAGCTCGTACGTGAGCATGACGCGGGTCTCGCTGACGTACTCGAAGTTCTGCTGCCGGCCGCGTTTGTCTTCGACGAGTTTGAGGATGCCGCCGACGTACTCTTCGTTGGTCAAAATCTTTGCGATGATGACGGGCTCTTCGACGGTCTCGATCTCGGAGGGGTCGGGCCAGCGCGAGGGATTATCCACTTCAGTGACAGATCCGTCGGTCATCGTAATTTTGTACCGGACGCCGGGCGCTGTTGTGATGAGGTCGAGCCCGTACTCGCGTTCGAGGCGCTCCTGAATGATCTCGAGATGGAGCAGACCGAGGAAACCGCAACGGAAGCCGAAGCCGAGTGCTACAGACGACTCCGGTTCGAATGAGAAGGACGCGTCGTTGAGGCGAAGCTTTTCGAGAGCGTCGCGCAGCATGGCGTGCTCGTGTGAGTCGACGGTGTAAAGGCCGGCGAACACCATGCTCTTGATGTCTTCGAAGCCGGGAAGAGCCTCCGCGCAGGGGTTTTCGACTGAAGTGATGGTATCGCCGACTTTGGTGTCGGCGACGTTCTTAATTGTTGCGACGAAGAAGCCCACTTCACCTGCGGTGAGCTCGGCGATTGCGACGGGCTTGGGTGTCATGACGCCCATGCTCTCGACGTCGAAGATCTTGCCATTGGACATGACCTTGATCTTCATGCCCTGACGCAGCTTGCCGTTGATGATGCGGGCAAGAACGATGACGCCTCTGTAGGGATCGAACCAGCTGTCGAAGATGAGGGCCTGGAGCGGGGCTTCGGGGTCTCCTTCGGGCGGAGGAAGCAATGTGACGACTGCTTCGAGGATGGTGGCGACGTTGAGGCCGGTCTTTGCGGAGACGGCGATCGCGTCGTCCGCTGGAAGGCCGACGGATTTTTCGATCATCTCCTTGGTGCGCTCGATATCGGCGCTGGGCAGATCGATTTTGTTGATGATGGGAATGATCTCGAGACCGTTGGAGATGGCGAGATAGGCGTTGGCGAGCGTCTGGGCTTCGACACCCTGCGAAGCATCGACGACGAGCAGCGCGCCTTCGCATGAAGCCAAGGAACGCGAGACTTCATAAGAGAAGTCAACGTGGCCTGGAGTGTCGATGAGGTTGAGCTGGTACGTTTCGCCGTCGTGTGCCTTGTACATCATGCGGACGGTGTGAGCCTTGATGGTGATGCCGCGCTCGCGCTCGAGGTCCATCGCGTCAAGCACCTGGGCCTGCATCTCGCGGGCAGTCAGCGAGCCGGTGAGCTCGAGCAGCCGGTCGGAGAGAGTGGACTTGCCATGATCAATGTGCGCGATGATCGCGAAGTTGCGGATGTGACTTGGATCCATTTTGTAGCTGGGTGGCCTCAGTATCCATCTTAACACTCGCGCGACACGAGGAGAATTGCGCGACGGAGGGTATGGAATCGCAAGATGCTCAGGTTGCGACGGCGAATACGTCTTACAATGAGCAGGGATAATGGGTCGACGACACTTAGAGAAGATGGTGCGGCGCTGGGCGATGGTTGTGGCGTGTGCGCCGCTGGTGATGCTTGCGGGTTGTCCCCAGGATCCGGCGGCTGCACCGGGCAAAGCGCCAGCACAGGCGACAGCTCCGGCGATCGCACCAGCACCGAGTGGGACCCAAGTGCAGGCGGGGCAAGCAGCGGTGTCCGCGACTCAAGCTGCCGATGCGGCAGCGAAGGCTGCCAAGGTGCAGCAGATCATCAACAGGGCCGAAGTGGCGTATCGAAGCGGAGTGGACAACTATCGAGCGGGGCACCTTGATGCGGCGCGTCTGGACTTTGACTCCGCTGTCGATTCGATGCTTACCAGCGGTATGGATCTGAAGACGGACCCGCAACTGGCCGATGAGTTCGACCACCTGCTGAATGCGGTGAACTCGCTGGAGATGGCGGCGCTGAAGCAAGGCAATGGATTTTCTCCGGTGCTCGAGGCCGCTCCGCTGGACGCTGCGAATGAAGTTACGTTTCCGGCGAACGCTGCACTGACAGCTAAGGTGACCGCTGAGTTGAAGACGACGCAGTCTGACTTTCCGCTGGTGGTGAATGACTACGTCGCGGGGTTCATCAGCTATTTCTCGAACTCTCCTGCGGGGCATGCACATCTGCTTCGTTCACTGGAGCGGGCGGGGAAGTACAAGGACATGATCTCGAAGAACCTGCGCGAGCAGGGTGTGCCGCAGGATCTGATCTACCTTGCCGTCGCGGAGTCGGGATTTCAACCGCAAGCACTGAATGCGCGCTCGGGTGCGGGAGGCATGTGGCAGTTTATGCCGACGGGCTCGTATGGCCTGGCACGCAATGGGTGGTTCGATGAACGGTTCGATCCTGAGAAGTCTTCCCTCGCATACGCGAAGTACATGAAGACGCTGTACAACCAGTTTGGTGACTGGTACCTGGCGATGGCGGCATACGACTGGGGCCCGGGCAACGTGCAGCGTGCGGTGATGCGTACGGGCTATGCGGACTTCTGGGAGCTGTACCGGCGAAACGTTCTGCCGGGCGAGACAAAGAACTATGTTCCGGGAATTATCGCAGCGATCATCATGGCGAAGAACCCTGCGCAGTATGGGCTGGATAAGGTCGAGTCTGAACCGCCGGTTGTGTCTGACACCGTGACCGTCGACTATGCGATTGATCTACGTCTCGTAGCCGACGTTACCAACTCCTCGCTGCTGGAGATTGTTGCTCTGAATCCGAGTCTATTGCGGATGACGACGCCGCGAGATATTTCATTTGACCTGCACATCCCGGTCGGGATGCGCGATGTCTTTGCGGCACGGATTAGGGAGATTCCTGAAGACAAGCGTGCCGTCTGGCGCTTTCATGTGGTGCGAAGCGGCGAGACGCTCGACGGCATCGGGGCGGCTTTTCACGCTCATGCGAGTGATATCGCCAGGACGAACGGATTGGCAGCCGACGGTGGCGTGGATGCCGGAGATGAGCTGGTGATTCCGGTTGCGACCGCCTTTTCGGTTTCAGGTCCGCAACGATATACCGCACGTCACGGAGACACGCTGATTACGGTAGCCGATCGCTTTGGAGTCTCGGTGGAGCAGCTGCGACGATGGAATCATGTTTCGTCGAATGGATTGAAGCCGGGGACCACGCTGGCGATTGCAGAGCCGGTGAAGCTTGCGCCGAGCGCGCACGTGCACAGCAAGACGGCGCGAGGCAAGAGCAGCTCGCATGTCGCGGCGTCCTCTGTTCATGCGGCTCCTGCGCACTCTGAGGCGACGAACTCGAATTCAAAAGCGACGGGACACTCGAAGACGACGAAGAAAACTTCAACGACGAAGAAACAAAGCACAACGTCTAAATCGAAATGAAAAGCTGTTCGAAAAGCTTCCCCACGAAAAAGATTGCTTGCCATTGCTGGCGCTTGGATGCATCCTGTTGCTAGAATCTCGTGCCGGGATGTAAAGATGTTTTTCTCTGCATCGTACTTGCAGGACAGAAGCTAAGAGCGCTGGAAAGTACAAAAGCATCGAGGGGAAATGATGATGATGTTCGACGACACGATCAAACTTTACGCAACCTCAGCAGAAGACGAAAACAACTACAGTGATGAAGCAGAGGACGACCACGACGATTTGCGCCATCGCTTTGGGGACGATGATGAAGAAGAAGAGGTGACGATGACATCGGACGACGATGAAGAACTCGACGGAGACGACGACGGAATGCCGCTCGGAACTCATGCGGAGGATGCGACGATCTTTACACTGCCTCCATCGCCGGTGACCAGCTACGAGCCAGCGACGAAACCCTCGGAGTTGCCAGTAAAGAGTGAAGCTTCGACGAGCGTCGCGAAGCCGGTTAAGCCGGCAGCTAAGAAAGTGGCTGCTCCAGCGAAGAAAAGTGCTCCGGCGAAAAAGGCTGCTCCTGTTAGTAAGGTTGCGCCGAAGAAATCGGTTGCGAGCAAGCCGGCGGCGAAGAAGGTAGCCGCGAAAAAGGCGTCTGCAAAGAAGTCGGCCACGAAAAAAGCTGTGGTGAAAAAAGTTGTGGCGAAGAAGAGTTCCGCCAAATCGAAATCTGCCGCGAAGAAGGTTAGTGCTCGTCGCGGTGGTAGGGCCACTGGTAAGAAGGTGGTTGCAAAAAAGAGCACAAAAAAATTAACAAAGAGAGGTATTACCTTGGCAACTAAGAAAGCAGCAAAGAAGGCTCCAGCGAAGAAGGCAGCAGCGAAGAAGGCTCCTGCAAAGAAGGCATGCAAAGAAAACAGTGAAGAAGGCTGCGAAGAAGGCAGCAAAAAAGAAGTAACGACCCTTAAGGCAAGCAAATAGGCCCGGACTCCTCAATTGAGAGCCCGGGCCTTTTTGCGTCTGCTGATAAGGATTTACTTCTTGTTGGCTTCGATTTCGGCGAGGACTTCGGTGCTGTGGACGTTGGGATCGACCTTCTCCCAGACTTTGACGATCTTGCCGGAGGGCGAGATGAGGAAGGTGTCGCGGGAGGCGAACTTCATGTCTCCGTGGGTCATGAGGGGGACGCCGTAGGCATCGACGACTTTGTGGTCGGGATCGGCAAGGAGCTTGAAGCTGAAGGTGTCCTTCGCGCACCACGCTTTGTGGCCTTCGACGGTGTCGAGGCTGACGCCAAGGACGACCGCGTTGAGGGCGTCATACTTTGCCATGTCGCGCTGGAAGTTGTGAGCCTCGATGGTGCAGCCCTGGGTCTGGTCCTTGGGGTAGAAGTAGAGGACGACCCACTTGCCTTTGTAGTCGGTGAGGCTGACGGGCTTGTCTTCCTGCGAGGGCAGGGTGAAGTTGGGCGCCGTGAGCTCCAGCCTGTATTGTGTCTGCGGCTGCTGCTGCATGGGCTTTGAAGCCGAAGCCGCATGCTGCTGCGATGCCGATGATGACTGCGATCCAAACTGCTTTGCGCATGGTGTTTCCCCTTATGTGTGTCTTTTGAGTAGACGAGTGGAGGCCGCGTAAGACGCAGGCCCGAATGTGCCGCGTTGCAATTCTACCCCCGGCAAATGGGCGTTTTACAGAGCTGAGACAATGTCTTTACAACATCGTGACATTTGCGGTGATGGCGATTCCGGCCTGGTCGGCGGCTGCGAGGATGGCTGCGGGATCGAAGAGGAGGGTGCGGCCTGCTTCGATGGCGAGGCAGGTTGCGCCTGCGGTCTGCATGGCGCGGATGGTCGCGACACCGATGACGGGGACGTCGAAGCGCATGTCCTGGTTGGGTTTGGCGACCTTGACGACGGTGAGGGAGCGGCGGAGGGTGGTGGTGCTGGTCTCGGTTGCGCCTGTGAGGTCTGGGGTTGCGAGGTCGGGATTTGCGAGGTCCAGGGTGCGGAAGAGTTCGCCTGCGCGGGCGATGGTAGCGTCGGTGCCTTCCATGGCCTCGACGGCGACGCAGGCCTGGGCGGCGATGACAACGGTCTGGCCGAGGTCGTAGGCGGCGATGGCCTGGGCGACGGTGCGGCCGTAGGCGATGTCCTTCTGCTCTTCTTCGTCGGGGGCGCGGCTGGTGAGGACGCCGGGTTTGGCGAGGAGGGGTTCGAGGTAGTGGGTGGAGGAGATGAGCTCGATGCCTTCGTCGGCGAGGACTTTGGCGATGGCTCCAAGGAGCATGTCGGTGTTGCGGGTGCGGAGGTTGAGGAGGAGCTTGGCGAGGCGCCAGTCGGGACGGATGCTGGAGAAGATCTGCTTGTGTTTGACCTGGCCTGCCATGACGGCGCGGGTAACGCCTTCGGACTGAAAGGTTTCGATGAGGCGGGAGAGCTCGCCGAGGGAGAGCCAGTGGACATGGATGTCTGGATCGGCTGCGGCGCGGGAGTCGATGTCGGGGTCGGTCTCTTCCTTGATGGCGGCGACGACGACGGTGAGGTTGTGGGCGCGGGCTGCGTCGAGCAGAAGGAAGGGGAAGCGACCGTTTCCGGCGATGAGGCCGAGTTTCGACATTCGCTCTACTCTAGCGCATGCCGCGTCTGGAGAAGGCTTACCGCGGATCAAAACGGATTTGACGGATGAAGGCGGATTTTTTTGGGGTTGCTTCTTGATGAATGAAAAGTCAAGAGCGGTGGTTGGACCAGTTGGCTGTGGAAAATGGAGAGCTTTGGGTTTTGTGGTAATTTATCGGGATTTGTGGTTGATTTTGGCTCTCAACTGGTTTTTTGAGGTACTTGTTTTGGGGTTTACCTGCAGTTTTGGAGGCCGATTTTGCGTGCAAAACATGGGGAAGGTGTGGTGAGTTGCGTGGTTTTTCGTGGTGAGAATGTGGTCGAGTGGAATGGTTGTGGGGCACTTAGCCAGCGGAGGTTTTGCGGATGGGCGCAAGACTTTTGGCGAACTTGCCGAGAATCGGACTTTACAGGCACAACGAGGGATAATTTCCGGTTGCCCGTCATATGGGAGTTGACGAGATACCCGCGTCGTTCGGCTGCGGTCTCTCTCTCATTTCTCGATGAACTTCTGGACAAGATCCGCAACAATCAATCCACCTCGGCTATTCAGATGAACGCCGTCGGTGTGGAAACGCCAGCCGTTGATTCGGGCGACTTCGTCGGGGCTCTTGCGCAGCATCAGAGTGCGGACAGCATCACGATAGAACGGAAGAAAACTAAACTCTGTGAATGCGCGCCGCCCCGGTGATTTCATAATCTGCGCAGCGATCGTTTCATAGATGGCGATATAGTCAGTTCCCTCTTGTCGGGCGATGCCTCTGATGATGTCGCTGAACTCCTCAATGCGTCGGTTGAGCTCACTCTGGAAGGGGTTCGTGGATACTGGGTCTTCACCGATCGGAGGCAGCGAACAAAGCGCAATGGTGGCCGAGGTCTCGGCCTTCACGCGAAGTACGATTGCCCGAAGGTTTTCACCGAACCACTCGGCTGAAGAGTCGCGCGGGAGTCGCCTCGAAATGCGGAAAAATGTCCTGGCCTTGGCTGAAACCAACGCCAGAACATCATTTCCACCGATGAACACCACTACCTTTTTCGGGTGGGACGCTGCTACATCGGAAAGTCGCTGGAGGGCGTTATACGCAAGATCGCCTCCCACCCCGAAGTTGCGAAATGTGACGCGCCTTCCCCCGAGTCTCCGTTGCAGTTCCATGATCCAGTTGAACGCTTGCCCTTTTCCTGCAGTGCTACTGGAACCAAGACATGCCACGATTAAGGATGGTTCTCCCACGGTTGGCGGCGGTTCAGTCTGGCGCGGGGGCTTTTGCGGCCTGATCATGTGTTTCCACGATAGAGAGGACAAAAGAATTTCGCCATTCACAACAAAGCATATTTATTGGTTGGTCGGCAAACCGCACCTTACGCTTGGGCCCTCGCAGAGGGCATCGGTACTTCTCAAGCGATCGCCAACCGGGCAATCGCATCGGCATGAATGCCCGCACAGTCGACCAGCGGGAATTCGGCAGTCTGTTCGTTGAAGGCCAACGCGAGATCGGTACCCCCAAGCATGATCGCCTCCGCGCCCTGGTCCCCGAGCAAACGGTGGCTCGCGGCATTGAAGATCGAACGCTGATCCTCAGTCACAAAGCCCGACGCGGCCATCGAAATGTATGCTTGATGCACATCGTCCAAGTCCGGTTTGGTTGGCGGAACGATCTCCGCACTTGCGATGCGTCCGTAAAAGCGTGTTTCCATCACGGTGCGAGTTCCAATAATTCCGATCCGTTTGAGACCGCGCGTTTCGATGGCCCGGCTCACTTCGGCGATCATATCAATGACGGGAAGCGGGGATACAGCCTTGAAGTCATCGATGCAGAAATGTCCCGCAATCGATGTGACGCACACACATTCAGCCCCTGCCGAAACAAGGCGGTTCGCGAGTCGGGTATAGATGGCGGTCTGCGCGACGGCGTCATTCCTGGCCAGATTGTTCAAGAGCGTTGGCGTGTCGGCGTGCACAATGGTCAACTCGAGCGTCGCGTTCTTCCTGGCGAACGTGGAAATCAACCGCCTATAGTAAAAATCCGTTGCTCCCGGGCCGATCCCTCCAATAAGGCCGATATGCATTTCGCCAACCTCCATCACCGATCATATAGAGTTGAGCGCCGCTCGATGCGTTTAGACATGGTGGCCGAATAGCTTCCGAGTGGTGGGCAACTCGGAAACAATCCCGCCGACCGACGTCCGAACTTTGCGTAATTGTTCCCGGAAAACGGGGCTTTCGGAAAACTACGATTCTTGATCTGGACCTCAAGGCAGGCCATGGAAATGACAGAGCTTGGAGAGCATGGAAAGCCATGATGCCGGCTTCCCACCTTTCCCACGCTCTTTGGAAATCCCTTCGGGATTCCCACATTCCACGGCCTCGACGATGAGATTGGAAATTTGAAAACAGCGGCAAAGACCAGTCCTAAACAGCTTTGAGCTAAGGAGGCTGGCGGCGAACGTGGAGTCGCACGGCATTTTGAAATGGGTCGTGGCCGCTAGATTTTTTGCTAGGTGGCATCGCCTTGGGGAAAGGTCTACCGTTAAGGGGACGACCTGACACTTGAGCAGAGTGGCTCGCTTTGGCCGCTGCGGCAGGCGATTTGAGGCGGCTCCATGGAGACGCGGAAGCCAGAATCCATCGACGACAGTGCGACTGCATTTGCTCCGTCTGCAGACGGGGCGGATGCCGATCGCACGATGATGCCGGGAGAGAGTGTGGATTCCGACGGTCAGGCGTCAGCGGATGGTGTGGGTGGGGCGCGTTACTATCCGGCGAAGATTGGGCGGTACAGCATCCTTCGTCTGCTTGGCGAAGGGGGCATGGGCAGCGTGTACCTGGCGGAGCAGGAGAATCCTCACCGGGTGGTTGCGCTCAAGGTGATCAAGCCGGGGTTTGTGAGTGCAGACCTGCTACGCCGCTTCGAGCAGGAGGCTCATGCGCTGGGGCGGCTGCAGCATCCCGGAATTGCACAGATCTATGAGGCCGGAATGGCCGACAGCGGCTTCGGTCCGCAGCCTTACTTCGCGATGGAGTTCATTGCGGGCCAGACGCTGATTGAGTATGTCGAGGAGCAGCGTCTCGGTGTGCGCGCACGCCTGGAACTGATGGCGAAGGTCTGCGATGCAATGAATCATGCGCATCAACGGGGAATAATTCATCGCGATCTGAAGCCGGGAAACATTGTGGTGGATCAGGAGGGCCAGCCGAAGATTCTCGATTTCGGCGTCGCGCGCGTGGCGGACTCTGAGATCGAGATGACGCGGCAGACCGACCTGGGTCAACTGCTGGGGACACTGCCGTACATGAGTCCTGAGCAGGTGCAGCCTGACCCAGCGGAGCTGGACATCCGGAGCGATGTGTATGCGCTGGGCGTGATTCTGTACGAGTTGCTGGCGGGCAGGCTGCCTCATGACATGAGACAGATGGCGTTGCCTGAGATTGTGCAGACGATTCGGGACGTGGACCCGATTTCGCTGGGCTCGCTTAAGCGAATCTATCGGGGCGACATTGAGACGATTGTTGCGAAGGCGCTGGAGAAGGATAAGACGCGGAGGTACGCGTCGGCGGCAGAGCTGGCTGCGGATATCCGGCGCTATCTGGCCGACGAGCCGATCGTCGCGCGTCCGCCGACGACGAGCTATCAGCTTCAGAAGTTTGCGCGACGTCACAAGGCTCTGGTAGGCGGAGCGGTGGCGGTGTTTTTGGCGCTCAGCGTCGGCGTGGTGGTGAGTACATGGCAACTGGTGAGGGCCCGACGTGCGGAGATGGCGGCGAAGGCAGTAAGCGACTTTCTGCAGAACGATCTACTCGCTCAGGCGAGTGTTGCAAACGAATCGGGGCCAGCCACGAATCCTGATCCCGACCTGAAGGTAAGAACAGCCCTTGATCGGGCAGCGACGCAGATTACCGGAAAGTTTGCCAAGCATCCGGAGGTGGAGGCGGCGATACGGGACACCATCGGCCAGACTTATCTGGATCTCGGGTTGTACCCGGAGGCGCGGAAGCAACTGGAGCTTGCGCTTGCTCTGCATCAACGTGTGGAGGGACCTAACAACCCGAGAACTCTGAATACGACAATTCGTCTTGGATCTGTAGCAGAGCGGCAGGGAAAGTATGCGGAGGCCGAGACGCTCGAGACTACGACTGCAGAGGCGATGCGGCGGGTGCTGGGTCCTGATCATCCCGACACACTGAATGCCATGGCCGTTCTTGGGAATGTCTATATCGCTCAGGCCAAGTACTCGCAGGCCGAGGCGGTCTTTAGCCAGGACCTGGAGATCGAACGCCGGGTGTTGGGTCCTGAGGACCCTCAAACGCTGCGCGGTATGCACAATCTGGGCCTTGTCTACCTTTACGTGGGCAAGTACATGCTAGCCGAACCGCTTTACAACCAACTTGCCGAAATCGACCGCCGCGTCCTTGGTCCTGAGCACCCCGCCACGCTGTCGGCGTTGCTCAGTCTGGCCACCCTCTACCAGAGTCAGGGCAAGTATGCGCAGGCCGAAGATCTTTTCAGTCAGGTTCTCGAGGTCTACCGCAGGGTCTCCGGTCCCGAGCATCCCGACACTCTTCTGTGCATGGGCAACCTGGCCGGTGCGTACACCGCTGAAGGCAAATACGCAGTGGCAGAGGCACTTTACCTCAAGACTGCGGAGATCCAAGGCCGCGTCCTCGGACCTGAGCACCCACGCACGCTGTCCTCCAGGTACAGCCTGGGGCAGACCTACTTTTATGAGGGTAAGTACCCACAAGCCGAAGCGCTCCTAAGCCAGACTGTCGAGATCAGACGCCGCGTCCTCGGTCCGGAGCACCCCGGCACGCTACGGACCTCAAGCTATCTGGCGTATACGTACGCTCTCGAGGGCAAGGACGCGCAGGCCGAGGCGCTCTTTAACCATGACCTGGAGATTCAGCGGCGCGTGCGTGGTCCTGAGAATGAGGACACGCTCACTACGCTTACTCACATGGCGTTCCTGTACCAGGTGGAGGGAAAATATGGCTTGGCAGAGACGTCTGCAGCGCAAGCGCTGGCAGGGCGACGGCACATCCTGGGCCCGGAACACCCCGCCACGGCGGCATCCGAAGCGGATCTGGCGCAGGCCTACGTGTCGGAGGGCAAGTTCACGCAAAGCGAGCCTCTCGCCCGCGAAGCCGAGGCGTTCCAGGTGACGAAGGAACCGGATAACTGGCAGCACTTCTGGGCCGAGAGCCTGCTTGGGGCCAGTCTGGCTGGGGAGAAGAGATACGTTGAAGCGGAGCCGATGCTGCTCGAAGGCTATCGCGGGATGGTGGAACGAAAGGACCGCATGCCAGTCCCTAAGTTGCGTGATCTGGATTGCGCTCGCGAGTGGATCGTGCAGATGTATGTGGCGTCGGGCAAGCCGGGGAAGGCGAACGAGTGGAGGCTTAGCTGAGGCGTGGCCTAAAGTCCACTCGAAAGTTAAAACGCGAACGGCTACGACGACGACGCCTGTTCGGGCAGTAATCTTAAGGAATGGCGATTAAGACCCTCCACATTGTTGACGGTGAATCCACCGGAGGCTCACTCCGCGAGGCCGGCTTGGGGACAAGGAAGAACATCCTGTCGTGGAAAGATGCGCTCTATGCCGGGCCGGTTCCTCAGGGCCTGACTCTTCGCTCGCTGAGCAAACTGCGATCGCGCTTCTGGGAAGGGAAAAGCGCGACGGAATTTGACGAGCGAAACGTCGCTCTCGCCCGGCGCGCCGATTACGACGAGGTCGTCCTTTGGTTTGGAGCCACTTCCACTTGTCAGCTCAGCCTTGTCCAACTACTGCATTGGTTTGGCCATGGCAGCGGAGACAACACGAGGCTTCGTTTGGTTTCGGCATATGGCGGGTGGCTCAATACCGAGCCGATCCTTGAGGCCTACAAAGCTAGAAAGCCGATTACGCCGCGCCAAGGGCGTCTCGCACGGCGTGTTTGGAATGCATTTTGTGCGCCTACCCCGAGGGCTCTCTCCCTCCTGTTGGCCGATGACCTTAATGACCTTCCCGAAATTCGCGATACTATCACCTTCCTCTTGCGGGAATATCCGGAATCCTATAGCGGCCTGTCGAGACTTGAACGGAAGCTTCTCCGGACTGTGGACTCGTTGGGTTTCACAACTCCCGCAGCGACGGTTGGCACAGTTCTGCGCACAGATCTTGTGGGCGATAGTTTCTTGTTCGATATGCTGCGATCCTTTGTAATTGCGCCTCATCCGCTTCTGCGTTTTGCTGAGCCATTCAAAGGCGCATTCAAGAGTTACCTCTTCAACGGTTCAAAGATCGCAATTACCGATACAGGCCGAAGTGTCCTCGTCGGAAAGGCCGACCACATCGCACTTAACGGCATCGAACGATGGATCGGGGGCGTTCACTTAGCGGGAAACCGAGTACGATGGCGATGGGACGAGAGGTCTAATGGAGTCGTGCCCCAGGGGAAATTGAACTGAGGATGAATCCTTGTACATTTGATGAGTATGGGTGCAATTGTCTTCGATGCGCGTTCCGACGAACAAACGCTTTGTTGATCCGCTGATGCAAGTGCGGTCTGGGTCGAGTGGGCCGTCGCGGCGGCAGGTGATCAAAGCGACCGGCATGGCTGCCGGCATGGCTGCGGCGTTCGCTGCGCTGCCTTTCGGGGTTCGTGGTCTGATGCAGGAGGAGCGGGCGGATTACAGCCTCGAGATTGGTCCGTATAGCCTTGAGGTTGCAGCGAATCATTTCGTCAAGACGACGGCTTACAACGGACAGGTGCCGGGGCCGCTGCTGCGAATGCGCGAGGGGCATCCGGTGACCATCGTGATCAGCAATAAGAGCAGCAACGATGAGATCGTGCACTGGCATGGGATGTTTCTCCCATCCGACGTGGACGGAGCGATGGAAGAGGGCACGCCGATGATTCCGCCGGGCGGAACGACTCGGCAGACGTTCACGCCGAGTCCATCGGGATTTCGGTGGTATCACACCCATACTTTCGCAGGGACCAATTTGAGAAAGGCTCAGTACACGGGCCAGCATGGCTTTCTGTTTGTGGAGCCGAAGGAGAATCCCGGCGACTACGATCAGGAGGCGTTTGTCGCGCTGCATGACTGGAATGGGTATATGCGGAGTTCGGATGATGGTTCGATGAATCCTGTGTATGACATTTCGACGATCAATGGCCGCAAGCTTGGCTTCGGCGAACCTCTGCGTGTGAAGGCGGGACAACGGCTGCTGTTGCATGTGCTGAACTCGAGCCCGACTGAACCGCATTGGATCGCGCTGGCGGGGCATACGTTCAAGGTGATCGCGCTGGATGGCAATCCTGTGCCGAAGCCGCAGCAGGTGCCGATGCTGCGCCTTTCTCCGGCGGAACGAGTGAGCGCGGTTGTTGAGCTGAACAATCCTGGCGTGTGGGTGCTTGGCGAGGTGCGAAGACATATTCAAGCTGCGGGCATGGGCCTGGTGATGGAGTATGCCGGGCAGAGCGGAAAGGCGCAGTGGGTGCAGGCGAACGAGCTGGTGTGGGACTATAACGTTTTTTCCGGTGCGGCTTCGGCGGCGGATGGGAATGTTATCGAGATACCGCTGGTCTTCCAGTCGAAGTTCGCGGGACATGGTGCGCCAGACCACTGGATGATCAACGGAAAGTCCTATCCGAAGACTGACTCGATCGCGCTGCGTCAGGGGCAGCGCTATCGACTGGTGTTCAAGAATTCGAGCACAGATGATCATCCGGTGCATCTGCACCGGCACAGCTTCGAGCTAAGAAGGCTGGCGGCGAACGTGGAGTCTCACGGCATTTTGAAGGATGTGGTCCTGGTGGGTGCGAACTCGCAGGTCGAGGTGGAGTTCACGGCGGACAATCCGGGCAAGACGCTGTTTCACTGCCATCAGCAGAATCACATGGATGAAGGCTTCATGATGCTGTTTCACTACGACTGAATCTCTCAAGTTATCGAGTGACAGGACTTAACGGCTCAGGTTGATTTGATTCATCTGGCGTGAATCTTGAGAGTGCCTGGCGGAGTCTAAAGTGGTGTCATGTATAACGCGAAAGCCTACGCTGCTGCCAGTGAGAAATCGCCGCTTGCCTCCACTACGATCGCGCGGCGCGATCCAACTCCGAATGACGTGCAGATGGAGATTCTGTTCTGCGGGATCTGTCATTCGGACCTGCATCAGGTTCGCAACGAGTGGAGCGGCGTAATGCCGACGGTCTACCCTTGCGTTCCGGGCCACGAGATTGTGGGGCGTGTGACGAAGATCGGTTCGGGGGTAACGAAGTTCAAAGTGGGCGATATCGGCGCTGTGGGCTGCATGGTCGACTCGGACGGTACGTGCCCGGAGTGCAAAGAGGGCCTGGAGCAGTTCTGCCCGAACTTCACGCTGACGTATAACTTTCCGGACAAGCACACGGGAGGGGTTACGTACGGGGGCTATTCGGACAGCATTGTTGTGGATCAGAAGTTTGTGCTCAAGGTTCCGGGGAACCTGGATCTTGCGGGAGCTGCGCCTCTGCTGTGCGCGGGAATCACGACGTTTTCGCCGCTGCACCACTGGGGAGTTGGCGAAGGCAAGAAGGTTGGGATCGTTGGGCTGGGCGGACTGGGGCACATGGGCGTGAAGTTTGCGCATGCGCTGGGGGCTCATGTGGTGCTGTTCACAACTTCGCCGAACAAGAAGGAAGACGCGCTGCGACTGGGCGCCGATGAGGTGGTGATTTCGAAGGACGCGAACGAGATGGCGAAGCATGCAGGGAGCTTCCACTTTATTCTCGACGCGGTTTCGGCGGATCATGACATCAATGCGTATCTCCATCTACTGCGCCGCGATGGAAACATCACACTGGTGGGTGCTCCGGAGAAGCCGATGGCGGTTTCGTCGTTCAACCTGCTTATGGGGCGGCGTAGTCTGTCTGGATCGATCATCGGGGGCATTGCTGAGACTCAGGAGATGCTGGACTTCTGCGGTGAACACAACATTACTTCAGATGTGGAAGTGATTCCGATCCAGAAGGTGAACGAAGCGTATGAGCGGTTGTTAAAGGCGGACGTGAAGTATCGCTTCGTGATTGACATGGCTTCGCTAAAGAAGGAAGCGTAGGCTGCAAGAGGAGGGAGGGCGGCTCTTGCGAGCCGCCCCGGCTGTCACTAAGGCTTGGCAGGGGGTTGCGGCTTGGGAATTCGCAGCGTCCATACGCCGCCGAACACGATGGTGTTTCCGACAAAGTGGGAGTAGGCGGTGTATTCGTGCTCACCTTTGACGTAGAAGCTTAGATTCTTCATGGGGAGAATGTACGTGCCCTGTCCACCGATGGCGTGCACCGAGTAATAGGGGAGTAGGCTGGCTGGGAGAGTGATGCCCGTCGACCCAACCGGTACAGTGCCGCCGTTTGCAGTTACCTGCCACTGGTCGTAGCCGATGAGGCCAAGTTGCAGGAGTTGGCTGAAATTCTTTTTTATTGGGAGAACTTGACCAAGGCCCCACTCCATGGTGAAGGCCGACCCCGGCGTCTTGTTGGTGCCGTTGGTGCCCGCCCTGCCTCCGTGGACCTCCCAGTCGGTGAAGAGGTTCGCACTGGTCCCTTTGTTCTTGGTGATGTAGACGGTTGTCCCTGTTAAGAAATGATTGCCGAAATAACCGGTTCCGACATTATTCGTAGCGCCAGGAGTATAACGCCCTGTGGGAAGCATCAATCCTTCGCCCACCTGGAAGTCCGCTCGTTTCAGGTGCCAGCCCAGGCCGATGGGTTGAATAAAGAGATCGGCAAGCCCGCCGCCACCCGCGACGGCGTTGAGATTGGGGATGCCCGGATTCTGGGTTGCAAGATCCGCGTCGAGGGAGCCGGTTGCGGGTGTAAGTATGAGATACATGCCGAGGTTTCCGTGTAGAACGTTGAGGTTCGGTACGTAATAGAAGAAATTTTCAACTGCCCAGACGTTGTAGCTGCCCGTTACAGGGATAGCACTGCCACTTGCGTTATTGAACGCGCTGGACCGATAGCCAATAGTGATGTTGACGTAGCTAAAGCCTGGGGCCGGGACGATCCCCGCATTGAGTCCCGCCTGGCCAGGCATCCATTGCGGCTTCTGCTGGCCTGGCAAGGGCAATGCCCAGTTCAAAAGGAAGAGTGCAAGAGCGAAACCTGCGACGCGAATTTGTCGAGACATTGTGTTCGCCTTTCTCATCAGAACATCGTTGAAATGCTGCGGCAGGCCGGCGTGCGTATGTCCGATAGCGAAATCTCACGCAGAGGAAAAATAGGGCGGCCCTTGCGAGCCGCCCGCGCGACGGGTAAGTTCTGTTAGTTGCTGGGGCCTTTGGCTGCTGCCTGTGCCTGGGCCATCCTTGTCGCCATCTCCGCTTTGACGGCGTCGAGGTTGAAGCTTGCGCCTCGCTGCATTGGCGGGAATTCGAGGAAGGTCTGGAGTTCCTTGCCCACTATCTGCTGGACGAACACGAAGCGCCAGAACTGGTATTTGAACCAATCGAAGTATTGCTGGCCGCCGTCTTTTGTCCCGTTATTGGGCCAGCCGGTGCGCTCGAACGGATCGAGACGCAGGTTGGTGATGTAAGGCACGTCAGGATGGGTCTTTTCGCCCAGCCAGCCGTTCGGTTGGTCAATGAAGCGGAACTTATAATCGTCAATGCGCACCGCTCCTACCGTGCTTTCGCCGAGATAGAAGATCTCATGACGCGCGGACGGTCCTTTGCCTGTGATGGCGTCCATCTGGTTATAGCCGTCGAGGTGGTTCTTGTAGGTCCGGTCACCGAACTTTTTGCCTACCAGCAGTTCCTGGACGATGTTCGGATCGCCAGCCGCAGCGACAAAGGTGGGCAGCCAGTCCATGCCGGAGAAGATGCCGTTTTGCACTGAGTCCGCGGGCACATGACCGGGCCAGCGAAGGATCGCGGGTACGCGGAAGCCGCCCTCGAGGACCGTTCCTTTGGATTGAGCGAACGGCGTCTGACCGCCATCGGGCCAGGTGAAGACTTCTGTGCCATTGTCAGTGGTGAACAGGACAATGGTATTGTCGTCTTCGCCGATGTCCTTGATCTTCTGCATCACAAGGCCGATGTCGTCGTCCAGCTGCGCCATGCCGGCTTCTTCTTCGGACCACCCATTCTCAGAGTTCTCCATCGCTGTATATTTCGGCGAGAGGTGAGTGACGATGTGCATGCGGGTCGGGTTGAGCCAGACGAAGAAGGGCTTGTTGTCTTTCTTGGCCTTGTCGATGAAGTTGAGAGACAGGTCGCGGATCTCATCATCCACGGTCTCCATGCGCTTGGGATAGAGCGTGCCGGCGTCCTCGATCTTCTGTTTGCCGATCGGTCCCCATCGGGGCATATCGGTCTTGTCATCCGTAACAGTTGCCCAGCAATGGACCATGTTGCGCGGTCCAACCACATTCAACAGGTTCTGCGGATAGTTGGGATGCGCCGGGTCTTCCATCGCATCAAGGTGATAGAGATAGCCAAAGAATTCGTCGAAGCCATGAACGCACGGCAGGAATTCATTCTTGTCGCCGAGATGGTTCTTGCCGAACTGGCCGGTTTCGTAGCCCATCGACTTCAGAATCGTGGCGATGGTCACTGCTTCAGCAGGTATGCCGATCGCCGCGCCAGCCTGGCCGACGGTGGTCATGCCGGTGCGGATTGGCAGTTCGCCCATGATGAAGTTCGCACGACCCGCCGTGCAGCTCGCCTCGGCGTAATAGTCAGTGAAGAGCATGCCTTCCTTGGCCATCTTGTCGAGGTTCGGGGTTTTGCCGGCCATCATGCCGCGATGGTAAGCGCCGATGTTCCACATGCCGATGTCGTCGCCCATGATGACGAGGATGTTGGGTTGCTTCGTTTGTGCCGCACCTTGGGTGAGGCCTGCCACCAGGAGGAAATTCAAGGCTGCCATCGTTCCCACGGCCCATTTGCGACTCATCACACGAAAATTCATAAGTCTGTCTCCTCGAATTCTGTTCTGGTTAGCCGCCAGGGGAAAGCAGCGATCGATCATTCCCCACCCCCGAATCACCATGAAACGATCACGAAGGCGAATCGGAGGCGCGTACTTCTAAGCAGGTGATGAGCATAGCCTTCCACCAGAACGAGGGAAGCTACCAAAAGTGCTAGAACGGCAAACTATTAATCCTAGGATCAGCGCTGGCAACGAACCAGATGCAATGTATGAGAGCGCTGTCAGCTCCCGACCGACAGCGCTCTCGCTTGACAACAACCTACTGATTACCCGAGCGAAGGTAACCGGGTCTACTGGGCAAACTGCCAGTAGCCGGGCTGCGAAATTGTTAGGGTCGGTTGGGTAAACTGACAGTCGTCGCGCCGGTTTCCGCTTTCCACGGACCCCGGCACTCCGTTGGTTAGAGCGAACGCAGGAAGTCGATGAGATCCTGCTGTTCCTTTGTGCTCAGCTTGTTGAAATGTTCGACGACCTTGTTTGCTTCGCTGCCGCGGCTTCGGTGATCCTGGATGGCGGTTACGAGGTTGGTTGTACGTCCATCGTGGAGGAAGAAGATGCGTTGGCCGACGCCCCAGAGTGGAGCTGTGCGGAACTCGTCGGGGCCGGCGGCGCCCTGGGTGATGCCGTCGGCGAGGCCTTCGCCCATGTGGTGGACGAGAAGATCAGAGAAAAGATTGGCCGTCTGATTGGAGAGCGCAGCGCTAGGGCTGGTGGAGGAGCCGCTCGCGATCATCTTGCCCGTGGTGAGCGAAGGGGTGTGGCATTGAGCGCAGCCGATTTTGGCAAATGTGCTGCGTCCGCTTTCGGTGGAGGGTGTCGGAGGAGCGGGGGTGGGTGGGGCGAGCATTCGCATGAAGTTGGCGAATGCTTCAATGTCGGAGATGACGGCCGTGTTCGAGGTGCCGGTGGTCGTGGTGGTGAAGGCGAGTGCGTCTTCGGGTGTGGGGTTGAAGAGACAGCCGGGCGTCTCGTCCCGCTCCTGCGGGAAGAGCTGATTGGAGACTCCCATCTCGACGTTGTAGGCCTCGCCCGCGAAGATGAGGAGGGATTTGTTCTGTGCCTTCCAACCGAAGCGAGTGATGGTTCCATCGTTTGCGCTGCGATTTACGTTTCCGCTGAGGTGCGCATTGGCGTGACCGCCGATGCCGAGGGATGATTTGGTGGTTTTGTCGGCTGCCATGTTGGCGAGGATGGCCGAGTCGGGAATCGCTTCGATGAGGCCCGCGCCAAAGACGGGAGTCGGGATACGGAAGATGATGTTGTGATTTCCGCGCTGGCCGGTGAGCGGATCTCCGGCGGGGAGGAAGTTGGGTTGAGTGATGTTGCAGCCAGGGGCGTCGGCTCGCCCGGTAATAACGAAGATCGCGTGCACTTCGCCGTCAGCTACTCCGCTGGGATCGCGCTTAAATCGCGCTTCGCGGACAGGGCCGTTTTGCACGATGAACCAGGGGATGGTGTTCTTCGCACCGTCGAGGGTGGCAACTTCGAACTGAGGATTTTGCGGGGGGCTCGATCCGCCGGGTCCCGGCTGCGCGTGACAGGAGAGACACTGGTTGGAGTTGAAACGGGGACCGAGGCCGTTGTTCGTGCCTTTGGTCACGGCTTCGATTTCGCCAAACCTGGCGAGGCCATCCGCGAAGAAGGTGGTTTCGTCTGCCGTGAGGCCTGTCAGGGGGGCGCCGGCACTCGGGGGACCGCCGCGCACGCCGGAGTCGATCGGGCCTGCTTTGGCGGCCGGGTTTGCTTTGGATTGGGCTTGAGGCGAGGTGTGCACGCCTGTTGCGAAGGCCAGGGCAATGATTCCGCCGAAACTCTTGAGTGCAGTTCTTCGGAGTTTCATGAGCATGATCCGCCTCCGCGAATTCAGGAATGCGGGTAATTGTACATGTGGTCGCGAGAGCTATTGCCTGAGTCAGAGTAGACGTGGCGGCTGAATGGCCAACCGACCGCGGCTCTCGCGGGACGACAATTCCAGTTTTCGATTGGGTATCCTTTAGGTTTGCGATTTGAGGTCTGCGTTATGCTGTCGCAGCAAGTCTTTCGTGGCTGTCCCGTGTGGTGACACGTGTTCCGGAGAATTCGCGTGGCCAAGAGATAGTGAAGCGGGTGCCTTCTCCCGGCTTTGAGTCCACCGAGATGACGCCGCGGTGGTGGTTGACGAGCTGCTTGACGACCCAGAGACCGAGGCCGTTGCCGCGCTCGCCTTTGGTACTGGCACCGAATTGGAAGAGATTCTTGAGGATTTCGGGATCGATACCGCCGGCCTGATCTTCTACCACCACACGAACGGCATCGGGACGGCCTTCAAGGGTGATGGAGATGGTGGTGCCTCGCCGGGTGGTGGCGTCGCACGCGTTGCGAACGAGATTGAGGAGAACCTGGCGAGTCTCGACGGCGTAGGCGTTGACGGTGCAGTCGCCGGTGCTGAGGATCGAGAGCTCGATGCTCTTCTGGCGGAGGATGGGATCCACGAGCAATCGGACAGATTCGGCGGAGGCGCGGAGGTCGACGGGTTCGGGCTGCAGACTCTGGCGAAAGAAGCCGAGGGTGGAGTGGGTGAGGCCGATGACGCGGCGGACCTCCTGGGCCGACTGCTCGGCCATGGTGGCGACATCGGGTGAGAGGCCAGGGGATTCGCGGATGAGATAGAGCAGGTTCTGGATGGAGTCGAGCGGATTGCTGATCTCGTGGGCAAGGACGGAGGACATGCGGTTCCACTCTTCGAGCCGGCGAGCGGAGAGGAGACTGTTCTGGATCTGAGCTTTTTCGGATTCGGTGCGCGAGAGGCTGTCGGCGTAATCATTCACGCCGATGCCGATGGCCCTGGTGCGGCGAACGAACTGTACGGCGACGTAGGCGGAGAGAATCGCCGTGACGATGTTGGTCCATGCATCGACCCAGAAGACGGGGATCCATGTGGTGATGACATCCATCAGGTGCGTGGAGCCGCAGGCGACGATGAAGAGTGCGAATCCGACGAGGAAGAAGGCCCAGTCACGCGCGATGACGCGGTGGGTTTTGCGAGCGAGGTAGATGAGGGCGACGCAGATGGTGGAGTAGCTGAGGAAGGTGATGGCGTTGGTGGTTACCATGGTCCAGATGAGACGAGGATCCTGTCTCCAACAGACCGCGTGGGGCATCAGGGATGGCGATGAGGCGATCAGCATGTTGCTCCAAGGTAAAGGTCGTCCCTAAGGGGGACGACCAAACGGATTGCCACGATGCGATTTACGATGCGTGGCCGTTCCGGAAGGGTTGTAGTAAGCGGCTCACTCTAATGACGTTGCGGGGGTCGAGTGTATGTTCGTTCGTCAGGTACCCGACTCAGTTCGCGGGAATGTTATTTGGCGGCAGGGACTTCGGCGGCGAGGTGGATGGTGCGGCCGGTCTGGGCGGAGCGGCGGGCGGCGTCGAGGATGCGGACGACGGTGACGTTGGTGTCGAGCGAGGTGAGATCGTGTTGCGGCTTGAGGGTGCCGCGGAGGACGGCGGCGAGGTAGTTGAGGGAGTCGTTTTGTGGGGGCTCGAGGGCGGGTGCGGTTTCGATGTGTTCGGTGGATTCGCCGGGGAGGCGGATGCGGAGCTTTGCGCCGGGGTTGTGGTCTTCGTAGAGGGTGTCGATGTAGCCGGTGGCGCCGTAGATCTCCATGTCTTTGCGGGAGAAGGGCCAGTTCCATGAGCCCTGGATGATGGCCTGGGCGTGGGGGTAGGTGAGGACGATGGTGCTGTCGTCGTCGACGTTGGGGTAGATCTGGGGTTTGAGGTGGAGGGTGACGGCGGTGACGGTGAGGGGGAGTTCGCCGTGGAGGATCCAGGTGGAGAGATCGACGCCGTAGCAGCCGAAGTCGAAGAGGGCTCCGCCGCCGTTTTGTTTGGGGTCGGTGAGCCAGGAAAGGAATTCGGGGCCGACCCCGATCTCTTTGGGGCCGTTGTGGCCGTCGTGGATGACGAGTTTGCGGAGGTCGCCGATCTTGCCTTCGGCGAGCATATTGGCTGCGGCGGTGTTGGAGTTGTACCAGGTGGTCTCGTAGTTGGTGAGGACGGGGACGTTGTATTTCTGAGAGAGGCTCTGGATGGCGAGGGCGTCTTCGACGGTGGTGGCGAGGGGCTTTTCGACCATGGCGGCGATGTGGAGGGGAGCGGCCTGCTCGATGGCGGCGCGGTGGCCGGCGATGGAGGTGTAGACGAGGATGGCTTGTGGGTGCGTGGCCTGGAGCATCGCTGCTTCGGTGGGGAAGAAGATGTTTGCGGGGAGATGGGTGCGGTCGATGTAGCGCTGGCGGAGAGCGGCGTCGGGCTCGGAGATGCCGACGAGCTGGATCTCAGGGTGTTTGGGGAGATTTCCGAGGAAGCCCTGGACGTGGCCGTGGACGAGGCCGACGATGGCGACGCGAATGGGGGGTGGGGTTTGGGCGGGGGCGTTGTTTGGAGTGAGGGTGGGGGCGAGGAGGGCCGAGGCGAGGAGGATTTTGGTGAGGCTCATAAGATTGGGGATAGTGTACCGCTGGAGCGGGGCGGGCCGCGGAAGGGTGGTGCGTTAGGTCAGGTCAAGCGACTGAGGCTAGGCCGTTCTTTTTTACAAGTGTTAGCAGCTTGAGAGAGGCGCCTTGTGGTTTCTTTTCGCCACGTTCCCATTGGGAGATGAGATTGACGGAGACTCCCAGATGACGAGCGAAGACGGCCTGACTGGCCATCTCGTGTTCGCGAATGGCAGCGATCTGGCGCGGGGTAAGAGCCTTTACGGGCGTCAGGCACATCTCGTCGAAGTGACGCATGGTCATTTTGTCCATCACTCCCGCGTGATGAAGATCTTCGGCTGTTTCATGGATGGCCGCGAAGACCCGGCTACGATATGTTTTCTTTGCAGGCGACTTCTTTGAGTGCGCCGGTTTTGAGTGCGACAGCGATTGCTTGTTCGTCATAGTTCAGCATCCTTCCAGCGAGATCCTTCAATCCCGCAATTTCGTCCCGCTCGAGATTGTCTTGCTCGTTTTTCGCAAAACCGAGGATAAAGAACGCAGTCTTGTGCGCCCTAAAGAAGATGATCGTGCGAAACCCGCCCGATTTCCCCTGGCCCTTACGGGCGATACGCTGTTTATAAACGCCGCCGCCGAGGTTTGCATGGGTTAGTCCGGTTGAAATCTCGCGAATCGCTCCGCATAGAGCTGTATCGGCGATTGCATTATGCTCGGCGAACTTCCGGAATTGCCTGTTGACAAAGATGCGCATCCGGTACCGTGGCCCTTACTATAGCACAGAGTATTAGACTTCAGGAATTTTACTTGATGATGCCGCGCTGGCTGTTGGCGATGAAGTCGGCGAGGTAGGCGACGTGTTCGTTGGCGGCGCCGGAGGCGATGGTTTCGCGGATGGCGGCGAGGGCGTCGCTGGTGTTGAGCTTCGAGGCGAGGAGGGTGCGGTAGGCGTTGCGGAGTTGTTTGATTTGCTCGGGGGTGAAGCCTTTTCGTTCGAGTCCGACTTTGTTGAGGCCGTAGGCGTGGTTGTTGCGCTCGATGGAGGTGAGGGAGTAGGGGAGCACGTCCTGCGTGATGGTGGTGCCGCCGCCGATGTAAGCGTAGCGGCCGATGCGGCAGAATTGATGGACGGGGCAGAGAGCGCCGACGACGGCGTAGTCTTCGACGGTGACGTGGCCGGCGAGCGTTGCGGAGTTGGCGAGGATGCAGCTGTTGCCGATCTGCGAGTCGTGGCCGATGTGGGTGTAGGCCATGATCAGGCAGTCATTGCCCAGGCGGGTAATTCCTCCGCCTCCTGTGGTTCCTCTTGAGATGGTGACGTACTCGCGGATGGAGTTGTTGTCTCCGATGGCTAACCGGGTTGGTTCGCCGGCGTATTTGAGATCCTGTGGGGCGATGCCGAGGCAGGCGAAGGAGAAGATGCGGTTGTTGCTGCCCATCGTCAGATGGCCATCGAGAACGACGTGCGAGACGAGTTCGCAGGCTTCTCCGAGGATGACGTTGGGGCCGATGGTGCAGTAGGGGCCGATGATGCAGCTTGCGGGGATCTGTGCGCCGGTTGCAACGATCGCTGTGGGGTGGATGCCGGGCGGGGTGCTCACGGGGCAGGCGCCTCTACCTTTTTGGAGACGCGGGGGACGACCTGACACATGACGGTGGCGTCGCAGACGAGTTTGCCGTCGACGGTAATGGTGCCGCCCATCTTGACGGCGCGGCTGCGCCAGTTGAGTACGGTGACTTCGATACGGAGCTGGTCGCCGGGAGTGACGGGACGGCGGAAGCGCGCGTTTTCGATGCTGGTGAAGACCATGAGCTTGGAGTCGCGGTCGGGGATCTCGTTGAGAAGCAGAGCGCCGCCGGCCTGGGCGATGGCTTCGACCATGAGGACGCCGGGCATGATGGGGTAGCCGGGGAAGTGGCCCTGGAAAAACTGTTCGTTGATGGTTACGTTTTTGAGAGCGACGATGCGGGCGCGGGGCTCCATCTCGATGACGCGGTCGATGAGGAGGAAGGGATAGCGGTGGGGGAGGAGGGACATGATTTCGAGGATGTCCATGGTCTTGGGCAGCGCTGGTTTGTCGCCGGGGGATTGGTCGGGCGTGGAGTCGGGCGTCGATTCGGTCAGGGAGTCTGTCATGGCAAGGATGAGTATAAACGGCGCACAGAGAGAAGATGGCGCGGGTCATCGTTGGTGGATCGAGGTGGTGAATCAGGTTGCGAATTGCCGGCGGGACTGTGGAAAGGGAGCCGGGAACGAGATCGCGAACCTGATCTGGGCGTACAAGAGAAGAAGTAAAGGAGCGCACCATGACTGGTAACTCATCTGCTTCAAGTCGGCCCATTTCTCCAATTCCGCCAGACGATCTACAGCGGACTCTTACGCTTGTGCGACCGAACGAAGACCAATCCTTACCTCATATAGGACTCGTGGGAGACACTTACACGATTCTTCTGCGGGGCCGCGATACCGCTGGCCGGTACTGCCTGATCGATATGCATATTCCACCTGGCGGGGGACCTCCTCCGCATCGCCACGACTTCGAAGAATCGTTCATCGTGTTGGAAGGGGAGATGGAGGCTACCTTTCGAGGCGTGAAGTCGATCGTGCGAGCGGGCGAGACGGTCAATATTCCAGCGAATGCGCCGCATCAATTTCGCAATGCGAGTGATGGAGCGGTGCGGTTACTGTGCATCTGCTCTCCGGCCGGGCAGGAGGATTTCTTTGCTGAGGTGGGCGTGCCGGTGGCAACGCGGACGACTCCGCCTCCGGCGCTTGCTCCGGCAGCGCAAGCGGCGTTCCGGGCGAAGGCCGAAGCGCTTGCGCCAAAGTACAGGACGGAGTTCCTGGAACGCGCCTGATTCAGTGTTGTGGAGCGAGAAATTGTGCGTGATTGGGGGTTGTCTGCCGATAACCCAAGGTGCTGCTGAGGTTATGTCTCCCGAGTTGCAAAACTGGTTGATTCGCGGAGCTAACTCTCAGCAGTCATTGATGTTTTCTGTTCTGTGAGGTAGTCGCGGGGGTGTATAGTGGCGGCCTGCCGAGAATCTGGATAAAACAACACTTGAACATGGAGAAAGATCATGAGAGCAAGAACCGCCTTTTTAAGCCTGGCGCTGTGTTTCATTGCAGCCGCCCCGTGTTTCGCACAAAGCCCACAGATGGGAACCTGGAAGATGAATGAGGCCAAGTCGAAGGTTCCAGATGGATTCGCTAAGAACACGACTGTGGTCTACGAGCCTGCGGGAGACAAGGTGAAGGTGAGCACGGATGGCACCGGTCCTGACGGCAAGCCAAGTCACACGGAGTGGACGGGCAAATTTGACGGCAAAGACTATCCGCTGACCGGTGATAACACGGCAAACTCGCGGTCGTACAAGATGGTCAATGACCATACGTTGACGATGGAGAACAAGAAGGATGGCAAAGTTACAACGAGCGGCCGGATTGTGGTGTCGCCGGACGGCAAGACCCGGACGCTGACCGCGACCGCAAAGGATGCTACCGGCAAAAAGGTCTCCGGTGTTTCGGCGTACGACAAGCAGTAGTTGGATTTAAGTAGCGCTAATTCTGCTGGAGGTTCGGGGCCTCGCGGTTAAATCAAAATGGAGGATTGCGATGAAAAAGCTATTGTTCCTTTTGGGATTCGGGGTCCTGTTCGCTCCTGCTCTAACTTCGGCGCAGAGCGCATTGAATGGCACATGGAAGATTGACATGAACAAGGTTGATTTTCCGAAGAAGCCGGATGTGTTTGTGCTGCAGGACGGCATGTATGAGTGCAAGACGTGCACTCCACCTTACAAGATCAAAGCGGATGGCACGGACCAGCCGGTCAGCGGGCATCCGTACTATGACACCGTTGCTATAAAGGTCGTCAATGATCACTCGATCGAGGAGACGGACAAGAAGAACGGGAAGGTGGTTGGGACCTCGACGACGACCGCCTCGGCGGACGGAAACACGGTGATGTTCTCGTTCAGCGACAGCAGCAACACCAATGGCGGGCCGCCGGTGACCGGCAAGGGCGAAGCGACTCGCGTGGCGAAGGGGCCAGCGGGGTCGAATGCTATCTCCGGTTCGTGGCGAACCAGCAAGATCGAGGGCCTGTCGGACAATGCCATCGTGTGGACGTACAAAGTTGCCGGTGACATGCTCACGATGACTAACCCGACTGGCCAGAGCTACACGGCAAAGCTGGACGGCACGGATGCGCCGATGAAGGGCGATCCGGGTGTCACGAGCGTGTCGGTGAAGATGATCGGCAAGGACACGCTGGAGGAGACGGATAAGCGTGACGGCAAGGTGATAGCGGTCGTTAAGTTCACGGTTGAAGCGGACGGTAAGACTGCCAAATCCAGTTTTGACGACAAGCTGCAGAACAGGACCACGACCGCAACTGCGACGAAGCAGTAGGGTGCGAGTCAGGTCGGATCAGGGATGAGTGGGCAAGCTTCGCGAGGTGGTCTCTGGCAGAGCTTCGGCCAGGAGGAGCAACGCCCCGCCGAAGAGCAAGGTGTCTGCGACATAGTTCACGCCAACGATGAGTTGCGAATCGCCTGTGGCCATGGCGAGGATCGGCGTGTAGAGAAATAGCGTGAGCAGGACCATTAGAGCGCCTGCGGATGTTGCGGCGATGCGAGCGTATTTGTTGAAGAGGATTGCGACTCCGGAGAGGAGCAGGATCGCTCCGGCGAGATAGGCCCATGCTGTGGGAAGGGGCACCCAGGCCGGCGTCAGCTTGTTGAGGGGGACGCCTGGCGCGAACTCGGGGTGCAGGAAGTGTTCGATGCCGTAGACGATTAAGGCCACGCCAATGCATATTCCGGCGATGCGGATGAGGATGTTGGAGCGGCGGGCGTGACTTTGAGTTGCTCCATTCTGAGGTGCGCTGAAGTTCGAGGTTGCGCCGGGATTCGAGGATGCGCTGAGGGCGAGAGCGCCGGCTGCGAAGGAGAGGTCGCGGAGAACGACTGCCCAGACGAATCGATCGTGAAGGTTCGTAGCCACGTTGGGGATGTGGATCAAGAGCACGAAGAGGAAGAACATGATGGCGAGGAGCGTGGAGGTAAGGCGCAGCCACTTACGCAAGGCGAGCTTCACGCCCGCGGCGATTAGGGCGACACCGACGAAGTAGGTCCAGAAGAGACGGAACGGTATCCATGCTGGAACGATCGGCATGATGCTGCGGGCGTTGACGAGATGCTCGGCTCCGAAGACGGCTAAAGGTGCGGCGAAGGAGACGCATCCGAGGGCGAGGAGCTTGTTGGTTAGCCTGTTGGTTCCGTGGGCGGCGAGGAGAGGCTTCCTTGCGACGAATAGACCTATGGCGAGGGTGGCCGCTCCTGCGAAGCCTGGCCAGAAGATGGAGGGTGAGAGCACAGTGACCTCATCGGGATAATAAGTGCAACGACAGGATGATACGTGCAACGGCAGGCCCTGAGGGGTGACAAGAGAGGGACTAGCCTCCTCCGATCTTGCCTATTCCGATTCCGATGACGTAGGTTACGGCTCCTTCAACCGCTCCGACGAGGGTCATCTCAAGGCCGCTGCTCCACCAGGAGCGGATGGTGATGAGGGACTTTGCGGCTCCTACTGCAAAGTGCGCGATGAGCGATACGATTGCCGCGACAATCACGGCCGGGATCCCCGCCATAAAGAAGAAGGGAATGATCGGGATAAGGGCTCCAACGGCGGTAGACAAGGCCCCGGAGACGGCCGAGACCATTGGTTTACTCAACCCTTCTTCCGTCGTATTAAGACGTTCTCGCGCGAGGGCCTGGATGAGTTTTTCCTTGTCCTTTGCGATCTGATCGACGAAGCGGTCCGCGTCTTCCTCGGGCAGGCCGCGAATTTGATAGCTGAGGGAGAGCACCTCGCGAGCTTCCGGCTCGTTGTCCTCGACGGCTTCGCGCTCCCTGGCAAACTCTGCTTCGTATATCTCGCGCTCGCTTTTTGCGGCTAGATACGCTCCGGAGCCCATGGATAACGCGCTGGCGACCATACCGGCGAGGCCCGCGATGAGAACGAAGTGGCTATTGCCGAGTGTCGCGCCTGAGACGCCGGAGACGATGCCGAAGATGGACCCGAGGCCGTCGTTGACGCCGTAGATTGCGTCACCAACCCAGCCTGCGGCCTGGGCATGACCCTTGTTGCGGGCGGCCAGGAGATCGTCGAGCGACTCCTGCGCCTGCCCAGGAGGCAATGCGGGAAGAGGCCGGCGCGAACGGATGAGATTGCTTAGGGTCTGATAGTGATCCCGTTCGTCGGCGATCACCTCATTCAGGATCGCGACGCTGGGTTGGTCGCCCAGGGACTTGAGCTGCTTTCCATACTTGGCGATATCCCGTCCTTCGTCGATCTCGAGCCGGCGCAGGGCCAGATCAACGCCGCCTGCTCGATTTGCCAGCGTGTCGGCCTGACCGGACGGGTCGCCGGTGTACTGGGGTGCGGGTGCGCCGAGTTCCTGGATGCGTCCGGCCCATAGATCGGCATGGTGTTTCTCCGCGGCTGCCAGACCCCGCAAAGCGTTCCTGCGCTGCGGATCGTCTTCGTTTTTGGCGAAGGCTGCGTAGGTGTAGTGACCCTCCATCTCGGCTTGCCAGTTAGCCTCAAGGGCAGCCAGAAGCTTCTTCGTGTCCGCGCTTGTCATGCTTGTCGTCGTTTGTGCCATCTTCGAACCTTCGCTGTGCGTGTTAAGCAGCGGGTGGTGGTGGGAGTTGGGCGCTGGGCGTGGATTTCGAGAGTTCGAGTTCTTCGGGGGTCATGTCGACGGGGACGTCGGCGAAGAGCGGGGTGCTGAGATAGCGCTCGCCGGTGTCGGGGAGCATGCAGAGGATGGTTGAGCCTTTGGGGGCTTCGGCGGCGATGCGCAGGGCTCCGGCGAAGGTGGCGCCGGAGCTGATGCCGACGAAGATGCCTTCCTTCTGGGCGAGCTGGCGGCTCCAGTGCATGGCGTCGGGGTTGGTGATGCGGAGGACCTGGGAGATGCGGTTGGTGGCGATGGCGTCCTGGGCGAGCTTGGGGATGAAGTCGGGGCTCCAGCCCTGCTGGGGGTGCGGGGTCCAGGAGGGATGGCTGGCGGTGGGGGAGCCGTCGGGGTTGTCTGCCGGCTGCGGGATGCCGCTGGAGACCATGGGAGCGGCGTCGGGTTCGCAGAGGATGATTTTGGTTTCGGGACGTTTTTCGGCGAGGACGCGGGAGACGCCTTTGAGTGTGCCGCCGGTGCCGAAGCCGGTGACCCAGAAGTCGAGGCGGTCGCCTTCGAAGTCGCGGAGGATCTCCTGCGCGGTGGTGCGGGAGTGCATGTCGGCGTTGGCTTCGTTGGTGAACTGGCGAGTGAGGAACCAGCCGTTCTTTTCGGCGAGCTCGTTGGCCTTTTGAACCATGCCGGTGCCGCGCGCGGGGCCGGGAGTGATGACGACTTTTGCGCCGAGGAAGCGCATGAGTTTGCGCCGCTCGACGGAGAAGGTCTCGGCCATGGTGACGACGAGTGGGTAGCCCTTGGCGGCGCAGACCATGGCGAGGCCGATGCCGGTGTTGCCGCTGGTGGCTTCGACGACGGTCTGGCCGGGCTTGAGTTCGCCGCGGCGCTCGGCGTCTTCGATGACTCCGAGGGCGAGACGGTCTTTGACGGAGCCGAGGGGGTTGAAGGCTTCGATCTTGACGAAGAGGTTGATGCCGGCGGGGGCGAGGTGGTTGATGCGGACGACAGGAGTGTTGCCGACGGTGCCGAGGATGCTGTCGAACTTGCGTTTCATACCGTGTGGCTCCTTATATTTGATCGAAGAATTGAGCAGAAGGTTCTTCGGTTTGATTTCCTTATATTTTTTTCTTGTTACTTTTTCTTTATTTCTTCTTGACGAGAATCTCCTGCGTGAAGAAATCGGGCGGCAGCTCTACGTCGTATTCGATCTTGGTGAGGAAGGTCTGGCTGGCGAGATCGCCGTTGTGGTAGCGGGAGATGGTGTAGGGAGTGGGCAGGCCCTGGACGTCGTGGTAGTCATCGTACTCTTCGGCGTCTTCGTCGTGGTCTTTGAAGGTTGCGTTTCGCCACTCGAAGGTGCGGCGGCGGGGGAGGTGGGTTTGGGAGTCGATGTCGAGGGTGACGGCGTCGTTGTTGTCGCTGAGGATGGTGACGCGTTCGGTGAGGCGGCGGTCGACCATATTGCTGCCCTCGGCGACGACTACGACTCCGGGAGCTTTGAGCCAGACGTTGAAGATGGATTCGATGGAGTGGTCCTGGCGGCGGTAGAAGTCGTCGATCTGATCGCGGGGGAGCGTGGATTTGCCTTTGTAGGTGATCTCGTAGCCGGTGTTGTTGGCCCAGATCTGGACGACGTCGATCTTTTTTCCGGGGAGGATCATGCTTTTGTCGGTGATGAAGCCGACGCGAAGGGCTTCGGGCCGGCCACCGTTGGCGAACTGGTGGGTTGAGGTGAAGTCGACGACGATGCCGGTGGGGGCTCCGCTGAAGAAGCGGCCGAGGTGGCCGACGACGCGCTGGTTGTGGCGGTTGAGCCAGGCGTCGCCGCCGAGGGCTTCGAGCATCTGGTCGAGGAGCTTGCGTCCGCGCTGATCCTGGGTCTCGCCGGCGGGGTGGGTGGGGGCGGCGCTGGGGATGTCGCGGGCCGGGGCCTGGGCGTGAAGAGCGGGGGTGACGAGGAGGCTGAGCGCGATGGAGAGTGCGAGATGCTTCATTGCGAGTTCCTTCAGCCGACGAGGACTGCGCCGCCGTTTACGTTGAAGATCTCGCCGGAGATGAAGCCGGCGAATGGAGTGCAGAGAAAGAGGATTGGACCGGCGATCTCGTCGACGTGTCCGGGGCGGCCGAGGGGGATCAGGGCGAGGGCGGGTTTGGAACGGTCGGGGTCGTTGAAGACTTCGGCGGTCATATCGGTGCCGACCCATCCGGGGGCGACGCAGTTGCAGTAGATGCCCTGCGGGGCGAGTTCGCTGGAGAGGCTCTTGGTGAGGCTGATGATGGCGCCTTTGCTTGCGGCGTAGTCGGCGTGGAAGGCTTCGCCGCGCTGGCCGGCGGATGAGCTGATGAGGACGATGTGGCCGCGGGCGGTATCGGTGTGGGTCTTCTGAGATTGCGGCTGGGATTGCATTTGGGCGGCGGCGGCCTGGACGAGGCCGAATGAGCTGTCGAGGTTGATGCTGAGGGTTTTGCGCCACTGCTCGGAGGTCATGGTGGCGATGGGTTGATTGTGGGAGGGCCAGATGCCGTGGTTGACGATGAGGCAGTCGAGGCGGCCGAAGGCTGCGACGGTGGCGGCGACGAGGGCGCGGCCGTCTTCGGGGGTGGCGAGTTCCTGCTTGATGGGGCGGCAGTGAGCGGGGCCACCGCACTCTTCGGCGAGGGCCTCTGCGCGGGCTGCGGCGGACTGATAGCTGAAGGCGACCTTTGCGCCGGCCTGACGGAAGAGGCGGACGGTGGCTGCGCCGATTCCGCGGGAGCCTCCGGTGATGAGGGCGACTTTGCCCGCGAGCGACATGACGACACCTGAATCCATGGTTGCTTCCCCTGCATCTGTGCTAAACGGCATATACTTACTCGACGCTACCGAAGGAATGTTTCCGATGCAAGTTATGCGGGCCTGGAGAGTTTTTATCCATTCTTTTTGAGGAGCTGACTGGCTATGAAGATCGCCGTTCTGATCGCACGGATTCTGCTTGGACTTGTCTTCCTTATCTTCGGGCTCAACATCTACCTGACGTTTATTCCGACGCCGCCACCGTCTGGTGATGTAGGAGCCATCTCGGGGCTGATGTTTGCCCACCACTGGTTTCACTTCTACGGATTGCTCTACCTGGTTGCCGCGGTGCTGCTGCTGGTGGGGCGATACGTTCCGGTGGCGCTTGTGATCCTGGGGCCGATTCTGGTGAATATCCTGCTTTTTCATTTGACGCTGGCGCCCTGCGGGGATTGGACCGGGGTTGTTTTGCGCGTTGCTGGAGGTGTTCCTGATTTATGCGTACTGGCCGGCGTTCCGGGCGATCTTCACCCCGAAGATGGAGGTGGGGTAGGGCCGGGTTGAAATTTTAATGTTGGAAACAGGCAACCTGATGAGCCAGGGGCAGCTTCTAAATCGGCATGTCGAAGTGTGTGCTGGGTAGAGAACTATACAGACACCTGGAAGATTCGAGCCGGGTTGCAAGTATCTGGGAGATGCGCCGCGTCGTTCCGGATTTCGAACCGGATGTGAGGATCTCCCGCGAAGAGGCCGAGAAACAACATAAAGCATCGCGAAGGGCTTTTCTGAGCCATAGTAACGATTGCGTGGAGTGCCAGGGTTTTGACGGGCATTTCGTTGGGGACGGGGCGGGTGCGCCGGGCTTGTCGGCTTCGAGTTGAGGGTGGGATAAAACAAGCAACGCCAAAAGCTAAATGCAGGAGTTTCTCCTTCGCGGTTCACGGTGAAGGCTGTGAACCGCTGCGGTCGAAATGACGCTTCTCAGGGGTTCAAAAGCCTCTAGGAGGTGATGACGGGGAGCTGGAGCGTGGTGCCGATGGGGACGTTGTTGGGGTCGGCGAGGTTGTTGGCTTTGGCGATCTGGGGGTACTTGTTGGCGTTGCCGTAGAAGAGCAGGCTGATGGCGGAGAGGGTGTCGCCGGATTTGATGGTGACGGGCTGGGTGTCGCCGCCGATGTTGGCGATCTCGTGGTGGAGATCAGAGTAGGTGGGGTCGGCTTGTTTGATGTGGTCCCAGACGCGCTCGAGGACCACTCTGGAAGGAACGGTGCCTTTGATGTGAAGCTGCTCTCCGTCGAGGTCGACGGCGTCGAGGGTGGCACCGTAGGGAGCGAACTTCTGGAGGCTCTCGATGACGGAGGCGTACTTCTGTTTCAAAGCGTCTAGATCTGCCATAGCGAAGTTCTCCTGGGGTCAGCGTGGCTGACCGTGTTGTCGTGCTGGTTGTGGGGGCCCTTTTGCCTGATGAAGCCGGGGAGACGGCGCGCGCGAGTCAGGCGTTATGCGAAGTGAATTTGCTGAGGAGATTGCTGGGCCATGCTGCCCATGGAACTGGTCGGCGTGGCCTGCCCGTTAGGGGCAAAGTGCTGGATGACCATCGGCAGGACGGTGGCGAGCGCCATCTGAACGACCTGGGGAGAGACGCCTGCTTTTTCTGCGGTTTTTTCGATGAGGCCAGTTCCGGCGAGTCCCTGCTGGACCTGCTCGGGTGTTGCGGTGGCGGCCTGACCGGCGCCCCAGTTGGTGACGTGCTCGGCCATGCCATTGTTCTTGAAGGCGTCAAGGACGCCCTGGATGCCTTCGGGATGCTGGGAGAGGGCTTCGATGAAGCCTCCGGCTACCTTGGCCTGGTCGGTTCCGGCTGCTGCTCCGGTTTGTCCGGCGAGTGATTGAATCATGTCCATAATTCCCATGGTGTTCACCTCGAACACCCATAGTAGGCCCGTTTTTCGGGAAATGCCGCCGCAGGGAGGTAAATTTTCGACGTTTTCTTGTGGTTGGATGGAATTTTGAGCTAAGTCAATTTGGTGGCATCAACCCGCGTTGCTTACTGGTGGGTGCCCCAGGTGACGCAGTCTCGGGTTGGGTCGAGGGTGTTCAGGCTTTGGCATTGGGCGACGCTGTTGACCTGGGCGTTTTTGCCGCCAAAGGGGGTTAGGGTGGGGGGGCCAAGAGGGCCGAGGGTGGTGGCGTCCCAGGATTTGGCGACGAGGGTGCTGTTCTTGAAGGTGAAGACGAGCGGGTCGGGGATCAGGGTGGGGTTGGTGGTGGAGTCTTTCGGGGCGTCGTAGGTGAGGGTGACGGTCTTCTTGTCCTGCCTCCAGTGGGCGTGCCAGGTTTGGGGATCTTTGTCGTGCCACTTCTGCTGGAGGATCGCGGTGCCGTCGGCGGCGAACTCGATGAAGAGGACGCGATGGACTTCGGCGGAGAGGCCGCCGCTGCCGGAGTAGAAGCCCTTGAGCTTTTCTGCGGCGTGGGCGGGGATGGCGAGAAGAGTGCCGAGCAGAAGGGCGGCGATAGGTGCGGGTCGCATGGACGTAATCGTACACAAAGGGTGAGACACGGCAAGGCAACGGGTTGGCGTATTGGCGGAAAGGTTCGAGCGGTTGGGGCGGGTTGAGGGTTTCGGGGTCCTTCGCGTGCGCTCAGGATGACAGTACAGACAGGCCGGCGGTGGGGATGACGTTTCCGCGGCGGTGTTTGATGTTCTGTGGATGCGGGACGTAATAGACTTAGGGGTATGAGCGATCAAAGCAAGACTGCGATTTCTACCAAAGAGGCTCCTGCTGCTATTGGGCCGTACTCCCAGGCGGTGCGGGTGGGGGATATGTTGTTTGCGTCGGGACAGGTGGGGCTGGATCCGGCGACGGGGCAGTTGGTTGCCGGCGGGATTACGGAACAGACGACGCGGGTGTTGGAGAACGTGAAGGCCGTGCTGGCGAAGGCCGGGCTGGATATGGTCCACGTGGTGAAGACGACCGTGTTTTTGAAGTCGATGGGCGACTTTGCGGCGATGAACGAGGTGTACGCAAAGTATCTGGCTCCGGAGGGAGTGGTGCCGCCGGCACGGTCGACGGTGGCGGTGGCTGGGCTGCCGAAGGATGCGCTGGTGGAGATCGAAGTGATCGCGAAAGAGGCTTGAAACATAACGAGCCGCGGGACATCTAACGGTCAGAACAGAAAATCTGAAGAGGAGGCTGGAGCGATGGCCGAGACGACGAAGGTGGAGAAGGTGCATAAGACGGAGGCGGAGTGGCGGGCGTTGCTGACTCCGGAGCAGTTTCATGTGATGCGCGAGGGCGGGACGGAGCGGGCGTTTACCGGCGCGCTGGTGAACAACCATGATGATGGGATTTACCACTGCGGGGCTTGCAATGCGCCGCTGTTTACCTCGGACAAGAAGTTTGAGTCGGGGAGCGGATGGCCGAGCTTCTGGAATCCGGTGTCGCCGGAGGCGATCGAGGCGATTGAGGACAATTCGCTCGGGATGAAGCGGGTTGAGGTGCGGTGCGCGACTTGCGGCGCTCACCTGGGGCATGTGTTTCCGGATGGGCCGACGCCTACGGGGCTGCGGTACTGCATCAATAGCGCTTCGCTGGGATTTGAGAAGAAGTAAGGGCCTTGAGAAGAAGTCAACGGAACAAACAGGAAAAGCCCCAGCCGGCTGCGACGAGCGGCTGGGGCGATCTGCGGAATCTTTTTGCGCCTGGGTGGGTTTAGCCTTTGACGACTTTGCCGGTCTTGATGCAGCTGGTGCAGACGCGAATGCGCTTGCTTCCGCCGTTGACCTGGGCCTTGACGGGCTGGAGGTTCACGTTCCAGCGGCGGCGGGTGGTGTTGTGGGCGTGAGAGATGTTGTTGCCGAACTGCGGGCCTTTGCCGCAAAGATCACATTTGTGTGCCATGACTGCTCCAATCCTGAGTCGCAGAAGTTTCCCGGGGGTCGAGCCTGAGTGAATAAAGCCTCAAACGATGCCTGGGGAAGAGTAAGGTGCGGGGCTCGAAACGAGCTCCCGACCTCTACCGGTGGAACGGTAGTCTGCCGATTCCTAATCATACCATGCAGGGGGTTGCGGACTCAATGGATTGGGCCGGCGCGGAGGCCGGACGGATTGAAAATGCAACAGGCGGGATTCCAAAATGCAAGACGGACAAACCATGGACTGAGATATGTTTAAGGAGCACAGTCATCAACTTGCGGCCTTCTGCGAATTACGCGCCACATCGTGAACGCAGAACATATTTCAAATTTGAATTTCGATGTCCATAGGCTTGGCGCCTGAGTCTTTAAGTACCATGCTCATGCGTCGATACAGTAACGGACTGACGAGCCTTAGTTCAAAAATTCAGATGTGGCAAAGGGAGACGTATTGCCAGCCGATTCAAATGAATACCCAGCTATCGGGCCTGACCATCAACTTCCGGCCCCTCCTCCAAAATCGACCCAGAGCAAGCTTGTTCGGGTGATGGTTTGGATTGCCCTGCTGCTGATCTTCGCGGTGGGATTTCTGCTTGTTATGCGGCACCACGATGACACGACCAAGGCTGGTGCGGCAGGTGGAGGCGGCGGACGGGGGCGCGGCGCAGGCGCGCGGACCCGTGACGCTGACGACGGCCACGGCGACGAAGGGCGACATCGGCGTCTACCTCGAAGGGATCGGCACGGTGACGCCGGTTTATACGGCTTCGATCACGAGCCAGGTGAACGGGCCGGTGATGGCGGTGCACTTCACGGAGGGACAGATCGTGGCGAAGGGCGATCCGCTGATCGATATCGACCCGCGACCGTATCAGGCGACGCTGCTGCAGGCGCAGGGAACCCTGGAGCGGGACGAAGCAATTCTGGCGCAGGCGACGATGGATCGCGACCGCTACCGCGATGCGTGGGCGCGGAACGCGATTCCGAAGCAGACGCTGGATGACCAGGAGAAGATCGTGCTGCAGGATGCGGGCACGGTGAAGAACGATCAGGGGACGGTGGCGTTCGACCAGGTGCAGCTTGGGTACTGCCACATTACGGCTCCGATCTCGGGCAGGGTCGGGTTGCGGCTGGTGGATCCGGGCAACGTGGTGCAGTCGTCGGGGAACGTGACGCTTGCGGTGATCACGCAACTGCAGCCGATCACGGTGATCTTCACGATTCCGGAGGACAACCTGGGGCAGGTTCAGCCGCGGCTGCGGCAGAGGGCGAAGCTGCCGGTGGAAGCGTGGGACCGTGCGAGCGCTGAAGAAGATCGCGAGCGGATCGCTGCTGACGCTGGACAACCAGATCGACACGACGACGGGAACGGTGAAGGCGAGGGCGTCGTTCGACAACCGGGATGGCTCGCTGTTTCCGAATGAGTTTGTGAATACGCGGCTGCTGGTAAATACGCTGCAAGGGGCGACGATCATTCCTTCTTCTGCGATTCAACATAACGGAACTGCGGCGTTCGTTTATGTGATTCAGGACAACACGGCTCACCATGCATGGTGTGAAGGTGGTTGTGACCGAAGGATTGAACGCGGCGGTGACGGGGATCAATCCGGGAGATGTGGTGGCTAACAGCAGCTTCGACAAGCTGCAGGACAAAGCGAAGATCGTCGTTTCCAAGCAGCCGATACCTGCCAACACAAGTGGGAGTAATGCTCCTTGAGTCCTTCGCGTCCGTTTATTCTGCGCCCGGTGGCGACGTCGCTGCTGATGGCGGCCATTCTGCTGGTCGGTATTGTGAGCTACACGCAGCTGCCGGTTTCGGCGCTGCCTGAGGTCGACTATCCGACGATTCAGGTGCTGACCTTCTACCCGGGCGCGAGCCCGTACGGTGATGGCGACGACGGTGACGGCGCCGCTGGAGCGCCAGTTCGGGCAGCTGCAGGGGTTGAGCCAGATGACGTCGTCGAGTTCGGGCGGCATGTTCGGTCGTGGTGCTGCAGTTTAATCTGAGCCTGAATATCGACGTTGCCGAAGAAGAGGTGCAGTCGGCGATCAATGCGTCGGAGAGTTTTCTGCCGGCGAACCTTCCTGCGCCTCCGATCTACAGCAAGACGAATCCGGCAGATGCGCCGGTGTTGACGCTGGCGATTACGTCGAACTCGATGCCGCTGTCGCAGGTGGAGGATCTGGTGGATACGCGGCTTGCGCCGAAGATCTCGCAGCTGAGCGGCGTGGGACTGGTGAGCATCAGCGGCGGACAGAAGCCGGCAGTGCGGATCCAGGCGAATCCGACGGCAGCTCTCGTCGTATGGGATCAATCTTGAAGATCTGCGGACGGCGGTGACGCAGGCCAGCGTGAATGCGGCGAAGGGAAACTTCGACGGGCCGCGGCAGGACTACCAGATCGACGCGAACGATCAGCTGGTGACGAGCAAGGACTACCGGAGCGTGGTGGTCGCGTATCGCAACGGGTCGCCGGTGATGCTGACGGATGTGGCGAAGATCGTGGACGGCGTGGAGAACACAACGCAGGCGGCGTGGATGAACCAGACGCCGGCGGTGATCCTGAATGTGCAGCGCCAGCCGGGCGGAAACACGATCAGCGTGGTGAAGAGCATCAAGCAACTGCTGCCGCAGCTTGAGGCGAATCTTCCGAAGGGGATTCAGGTTACGACGCTGACCGACCTGACGACGCCGATTCAGGCGTCGGTGGATGATGTGGAGTTTGAGCTGCTGCTGACGGTTGGCCTGGTGGTGATGGTCATCTTCCTGTTTCTGCGCAATCTCTACGCGACGATTATTCCGAGCGTGGCGGTTCCGCTGTCGCTGATCGGAACGTTTGCGGCGATGTACATGCTGGGCTACAGCCTCGACAACCTGTCGCTGATGGCGCTGACGATTTCGACGGGATTTGTGGTGGATGACGCGATCGTGATGGTGGAGAACATCTCGCGCTATCTGGAAGAGGGCGAGTCGCCGATGCAGGCGGCGTTGAAGGGCGCCGAGCAGATCGGGTTCACGATTCTGTCGCTGACGGTTTCGCTGATTGCAGTGCTGATTCCGCTGCTGTTCATGGGCGATGTGGTGGGCCGGTTGTTCCGTGAGTTTGCGGTGACGCTGGCGGTGACGATTATCGTGTCGGCGGTGGTCTCGCTGACGCTGACACCGATGATGGCGTCGCGGATTCTGAAGCACAATCCGCATCATCAGCAGGGGCGGTTCTACCAGGCGTCGGAGCGGGTCTTCGAGAACATGATCGCGTTCTACGGGCGCACGCTGAAGGTGGTGCTGCGCTACCAGGGGATCACGCTGCTGGTGGCGGTTGCGACGCTGATGCTGACGGTCTATCTGTACATCATTATTCCGAAGGGCTTCTTTCCTGTGCAGGACACGGGCGTGATCCAGGGAATTACGCAGGCGTCGCAGACGATCGGGTCGAAGTCGATGGCGGAGAGGCAGAAAGAGGTTGCGAAGGTGATCCTCGCGGACCCCGCGGTGGAGAGCCTTTCGTCGTTCATCGGCGCGGATGGGACGAACACGACGATCAACAGCGGAAGGATGTCGATCAATCTGAAGCCGCTGAACGAGCGCGACCTGAGCGCCTCGGATGTGATTCGCAGACTGCAGTCGAAGCTGAAGGATGTGCAGGACATTCAGATCTACATGCAGCCGGTGCAGAACATTACTGTGGATGACCGCGTGAGCCGGACGCAGTACCAGTACACGCTGGAGGATCCGGACCAGAACGAGCTGAACGACTGGACGAATCGCTTTGTCGCGAAGTTGAAACAGCTGCCGGAGCTGGAAGATGTGGCGACGGACCAGCAGCTGGGCGGGCTGGCGGTGTCGCTGGTGATCGATCGGGGAACTGCTTCGCGGCTTGGCGTGGCTCCGACGACGATCGACAACACGCTGTATGACGCGTTCGGTCAGCGGCAGATCAACACGATGTACACGCAGTTGAATCAGTACCACGTGATTCTGGAGGCTGAGCCGCAGTTTCAGCTGGATCCCGACAAGCTGAACCATCTCTATATTCAGGCGAACTCTTCGGCCGGTCTGAGCGGCGCCCCGGCGGCGTCGTCTTCGGGTAAGGGTTCTACTTCCGCGGGCTCGAATGCGCTGACGGGATCGGCGTTGTACACGCCATCGGCGAATACGCTGGCACCTCCGCAGAATGCGCTTACCTCGAGCACGGTGACATCGAACTCGAGCACGGGCGCAGGCTCGGCAGGCACGCCCAGCTCCGCAACCAGCAATGCTGTGCCGTTCAGCGCGTTTTCGCACTTCGAGACGACGACGGAGGCGCTTTCGATCACGCATCAGGGGCAGTTTCCGGCGATTACGGTTTCGTTCAACCTCGCGCCGAATGCTGCTCTTGGAGGCGCGATCTCGGAGATCACGAAGGTGCAGCAGGACATGCACATGCCGGCGAGCCTGCAGGCCGATTTTCAGGGAACGGCAGCGTCGTTCAGGAACTCGCTGTCGAATATGCCGCTGCTGATTCTGGCTGCGCTGGTGACGGTGTACATCGTGCTCGGCGTGCTGTACGAGAGCTTCATTCACCCGATCACGATTCTCTCCACGCTGCCTTCGGCGGGCGTGGGCGCGTTCCTTTCGCTGATTCTGTTTCATCAGGATCTGAGCGTGGTCGCGATCATCGGGTTGGTGCTGCTGATCGGTATCGTTAAGAAGAACGGCATTATGATGGTGGACTTCGCGCTGGACGCGGAGCGGCACCAGGGATTGGATGCGACTGAGGCGATCTATCAGGCGTGCCTGCTGCGGTTCCGGCCGATCATGATGACGACGATGGCGGCGTCTGCTGGGCGGACTGCCGCTGGCGTTCGGGACCGGCATCGGTTCGGAGTTGCGCAGGCCGCTGGGTATTGCGATGGTCGGCGGTCTCTTGCTGAGCCAGATACTGACGCTGTATACGACGCCGGTGATCTACATCTTCTTCGACAACCTTGCGACACGGTTCTCAAGGAAGAAGACGGAAGGTCGTGAATCCGGGCACGGACCGGAGCGCGGAAGCGCGCCTGAGGCGGCGGGGCAGCGATGAATCTCTCCTGCGCCATTCATTCATCGTCCAGTGGCGACTACGCTGTTGACGGTGGCGATCGCGATCGCGGGTGCGATTGCGTTCACGGTGCTTCCGGTGTCGCCGCTGCCGCAGGTGGACTTTCCGACGATTTCGGTGAATGCGAGTCTGCCGGGAGGCAGCGCGGAGATTATGGCGTCGTCGGTGGCGACGCCGCTGGAGCGGCAGTTCGGGCATATCGCCGGGGTCACGGAGATGACGTCTTCGAGCAGCCTGGGGACGACGTCGATCACGATCCAGTTCGATCTGAGTCGCAATATTGATGGCGCGGCGCGCGATGTTCAGGCGGCGATCAATGCGGCGCGAACGTATCTGCCTGCGAATCTGCCGGCGAATCCGACGTATCGCAAGGTGAATCCGGCCGATGCGCCGATCATGATCATCGGGTCTTACTTCGGATAAGTATGGCCCGAACAAGCTGTATGACGAAGCGTCGACGATTATCCAGCAGAGGCTGTCGCAGATCCAGGGCGTGGGGCAGGTGAATGCGGGCGGCGGCGCGCTGCCGTCGGTGCGGGTGGAGGTGAATCCGACCAAACTGGCGAGCATGGGCCTGACGATGGCGAATCTGCAGGCTGCGCTGAGCATTCAGAACTCGGATCTGGCGAAAGGGCAGATCACGAATGGAAATATCTCTGCGGATATTCTGGCGAACGATCAGATATCGCAGGCGGTGGACTACCAGCCGATCATTGTCGGGTACAACAAGGGCGCAGCGGTGCATTTGTCGGATGTGGCGGATGTTGTGGACTCGACGCAGAACATACGTGCGGCGGGATATCTGAATGGCAAACGCGCGGTAACGCTGATCGTGTTCCGGCAGCCGGGCGCGAATATTATCGACACGGTCGACCGAATTTATGCCGCACTGCCCTCGGTGGAGGCGTCGATTCCGAAGGGGATCGATACGACGGTCGTGTTGGACCGCACGACGACGATTCGGGCATCGGTGAGCAATGTTGAAGGGACGTTGCTGACTGTCGATCGGGCTTGTCATCGTCGTGGTGTTTATCTTTCTTCGCAGCGGGCGGGCTACCTTGATTCCGGCGGTGGCGGTTCCGGTGTCTCTGATCGGCACGTTCGCGGTGATGTACCTGTGCGGCTACAGCCTGGACAACCTGTCGCTGATGGCGCTGACGATCTCGACGGGCTTCGTTGTGGACGATGCGATCGTCGTGATGGAGAACATTACACGGCATATTGAAGACGGCATGCCTCCTTTCGCCGCGGCGCTGAAGGGGGCGAAGGAGATCGGTTTCACGGTCTTCACGATCAGCATGTCGTTGATCGCGGTCTTCATTCCGCTTCTGCTGATGGGCGGGATCGTGGGAAGGCTGTTCCGCGAGTTTGCGGTCACGCTTTCGACGGCGATTCTGGTGTCGATGGTGATCTCGCTGACGACGACGCCGATGATGTGCGCGTACATCCTGAAGAATCCGCACGATGAGAAGCATGGCCGGATGTATATGGCTACGGAGAGGGCTTTCGAGTGGGTGCTGTCGCTGTACCGGCGCACGCTGCACTGGACGCTGGAGAATCCCGTCCTTATTCTCACGGTGCTGCTGCTTACGATTGCGTTGAATGTTGCGATCGTCATCAAGATTCCGAAGGGATTCTTTCCGCTGCAGGATACGGGTTCGCTGGGCGGGGCGGTGCGCGGGCCGCAGGATGCTTCCTTCTACTCGATGAACGACTCGATCCAAAAGATCCTGAGGGTTGTGAAGAATGATCCGGCGGTCGCGAACGCGATCTCGTTTACAGGGGGCGGAGGCGCGTCGAATACGGCGAATTTGTTTGTGGCGCTGAAGCCGCTGGGGACGGGCGCAAAATCAGTGCTTCGGATGTGATCAATCGACTGCGTCCGAGTTTGAATCGATTGACGGGCGCGTCTACTTTTCTGCAGGCGTCGCAGGATCTTGCGCATCGGGGGCCGCGGCAGCAATGCGCTGTATCAGTACACGATTCAGGCGGACACGCTTAACGATCTTGCTACCTGGGGGCCGAAGCTTCTGGCTGAGATGATGCACCTGCCGGGATTTCAGGACGTCAGCTCAGACCAGCAGAATGGCGGGCTGGATGAGCTGCTGCACTACGATCGCGTGACGGCGGCGAAGCTGGGGCAGACGGCACAGTCGCTCGATACGGGGCTCTACAGCGCGTTTGGCCAGTCTGAGGTTTCGATCATCTATACGCAGTTGAACCAGTACTACGTGGTGCTTGAAGTTGCGCCGGAGTACTGGCAGACGCCCGAGGGGCTGAAGAGATATTTATTTTCATCCGCCGGGAACGAGCAGTCCGACAGCAAGCGGGAATGTGCCGCTGGCGGCCATGGCGACGAACCAGACGAACACCACGCCGCTGGCGCTGAATCATACGGGGCTGTTTCCGTCGGTGACGGTGTCGTTCAATCTTGCGCCGGGCGTTTCGTTGAGCGATGCGACGCTCGAGATTGCGCAGATGCAGCAGCGTCTGGGTACGCCTTCGACGGTGCATGGCTTCTTTGCAGGGACGCTGCTGGCGTATCAGCAGTCGCTGGGCACAGAGCCGCTGCTGGTGGTGACCGCGATTCTGGCCATCTTTATCGTTCTCGGCATCCTCTATGAGAGCCTGGTGCATCCGATTACCATTCTTTCGACGCTGCCTTCGGCGAGCGTAGGCGCGATGATGGCGCTGATGATGTTCAAGGAGGACTTGAACGTCATCTCGATCATCGGCATTGTGCTGCTGATCGGCATTGTGAAGAAGAACGCGATCATGATGATCGACTTTGCACTGCAGGCGGAACGCGAGGGCGGATTAGAGACGGAAGAGGCGATCTTCGAGGCGTGCATGCTTCGCTTCCGTCCGATTTTGATGACGACGATGGCTGCGCTGTTTGGCGCTCTGCCGCTTGCGTTTGGGTCGGGCACCGGCTCTGAGCTGCGGCGGCCGCTTGGCATCACTATTGTTGGGGGTTTGATCGTGAGCCAGATGCTGACTCTCTATACGACCCCGGTTGTTTATCTCGCGCTCGATCGCCTGCGCCTGCGTGTGATGGGCAAAGAGCGCGACACGTTTCATCCTACGGATGGCACAGCTGCCGCCGGTGCGGAGTCAATATGATGTCTAAAACAATGATCAAAAACAGTTACAAATTCGCAGCAGGTACGGCGGCAGCACTTTTACTGAGTGGATGCATGGTGGGGCCGAAGTATCATGCGCCCTCGCCATTGCCGACCGCAACGGCTCCGCCGGTGACGTACAAGGAGTCGCCGACGCAGTTTCAGGAGACGGATGGCTGGAAGGTGGCGCAACCGCAGGATGCGATGCTGCATGGAAAGTGGTGGGAGATCTACAACGATCCGGAGTTGAATGCTCTGGAAGACAAGTTGAACATCGACAACCAGAACATCAAGCAGTTCTTTGAGAACTTCATGACGGCGCGGACGCTGATCGCGGAGGCGCGCTCGCAGCTCTATCCGACGGCGACGATCGGGGCTTCGTATACGCGGTTCGCGTTCGTCGTCGAATCTGCGGAGTCTCGGGTACAGCGAATCCTGGACATGAGTCCTCGCTGGGATCGCTGCCGGCCGATATTTCGTGGGAGCCTGATCTGTGGGGGAAGATTCGCAATACGATTCATGAGCAGCAGTACAACGCGCAGTTGAGCGCGGCCGATCTCGAGAATGAGAAGCTGACGGAACAGGCCAGCCTGGCGGAGTTTTTCTTTGAGATACGCGGCCAGGATGCGTTGCAGCAACTGTTGAACGACACAGTGACGGCGGACAGGAAGGCGCTTGAATACACGCAGGCCCAGTACGAGACGGGCATTGGCGGCAGGATCTCGGTGGTGGAGGCTCAGACTACACTGGAGAGCGTGCAGTCGCAGGCGATCAACCTTGGTGTGGCGCGGGCGCAGTTTGAACATGCGATTGCGGTGCTGGTGGGGGCGAACCCGTCGGAGTTTTCGATTCCGGTAAAGCCTTTGCTGACGAACGCGCCGCCGATTCCGATCGGGATGCCGTCGGGGTTGCTGGAGCGGCGGCCGGATATTGCTGCAGCGGAGCGCAAGCTGGCGGCAGCGAATGCGCAGATCGGAATAGCCTACGCGGCGTACTACCCCACTCTTACGTTGGGCGCGTCCGGCGGCTTCGACAGCTCGACATGGAAGCATCTCTTCGACTGGCCGAGCCGGGTGTGGTCGATCGGACCGACGGTGAGCGAGACGGTTTATGATGGCGGGCTGCGCCGCGCGACGGTGAATCAGTTCATCACCACGTATAACGGGGATGTTGCGAGTTATCGGCAGACAGTACTGACGGCGTTTCAGCAGGTGGAGGATTATCTGGCGGCGGTACGCATCCTGTCGCAGCAGGTTGTGAAACAGGAGCAGGCGACGAACTCGGCGGCGGAGGCATTGAAGCTGGAGACGGCGCGGTATGAGACGGGAGTCGATCCCTATCTGCTTGTGGTGACGTCGCAGACGACGCTGCTGACGAATCAACAGACGCTGGCGACGCTGCATGTGCAGGAGATGACGGCTTCGGTGCAGTTGATTGAGGCCTTGGGCGGAGGTTGGGACCTGACGCAACTTCCTACGCCGGCAGAGGTCTCGAAGAAGCTGGATAGCACGGAGACGACGATACAGAAGTAATCCACAAAGAAGCACAAGGGAGAGCGTGATGATCGGCGATGCGGCGCAGTATCAGGAGCTGGTGACGCTCTATGGCAGCTATGGCGACGAGGAGCTGGTGGGGCTTGGGCGCGGCATGGCCGACCTGACCGAGATGGCGCAGGAGGCTCTGAAGGGTGAGCTGTCGCGGCGTGGGCTGAAGATTGCGCCTGCTGCGGCGCCGGTTGAGACGCGGATTCTGACAGATGAGGATCTGTCCGATATGCGGGCTTACGCGGCAACGGCTCCGGCGGAGTGCATCTTCGATTTTGAAGATGAACGGGCGGTGCAGGCTGCTTATTATGCGCTGGTGCGAGAGGGTATTGACGCGATCGTTGTTTCGGGGAGATCGCGGGGTTTCTGACAAGGGTGGACCGCGCGTCGTGGTGACTCCCAAGGATGCGGCGCGGGCGGCGGAGATCTTGTCGCAGCCTTCGGCGGAGGAGCTTAAGGCGGAGACGGAGGAGGCGTTCGATGGGTTCGAGCTGCCCCAGTGCCCGGCGTGCCATGGAGTGGAGACGCTGCTGGAGTCGGTCGATCCGGTGAATCAGTGGCGGTGCGATGACTGCGGGCATACGTGGCTGGAGGAAGGTGTTTCGTAGAGTGAATCGGGTGGACGAAATAAAACAAAAGACCCGCTTCATGCGGGTCTTTTGCTTTGGACGCTGAGCTGCAGGTTAGCGGCGTTGCTGGGGCTTGCCGCCCTCTTTAGTCTGAGGTTGTGGGGCGGGTCGAGATTGTGGCTGAGGCTGCGGGGCCGGTCGTGACTGAGGCTGAGGAGCCGGCCTGTATTCAGGCTGCGGGGTTGGACGTGGCTGCGGCTGCGGAGCTGGCCGATATTCAGGCTGGGGTGCAGGGCGCGATTCCGGCTGCGGGGCCGGTCGGGGTTGGGGCTGAGGAGCCGGTCTTGATTCTGGCTGAGGCGCATGGGGTGTTAGGCTGCGGGCGTGGCTGTGGTTGAGGGGCCGGGCGGCTCTGCAGGCTGTGTGGGCCGGGGTTGAGGTTGCGGCTGGGGAGCTGGACGGGTCTCAGGCCGCGGTTGCTGAGGGTGCGGGCCTGGTCTCGGGTTGGGTTGGGCGTGGTTGAGGTTGAGGAGCCGGGCGGGTCTGCGGTTGAACCGGACGAGTCTGAGGTTGGCCGGGTCGAACTTCAGGTTGAACGGGTCTTGTCTCGGGTTGCGCTGGCCGGGTTTGAGGCTGGTTGGGGCGAACCTCGGGTTGAATGGGTCTTGTTTCGGGTTGGCCGGGTCGGACTGGCTGAATTTGAGGGCGGTTGTTTGGTTCGGCTGGCCGAGAGCCTGGTTGGCCGGGGCGAGTTTCAGGCTGGCCGGGACGGGTTCCGGGCGTTCCTGCGTTTACGGGGATGGGGCGCGCGATGCCGGGCTGCGCGGCGATGGGCCGGGGAGCCGCGACGACTGCGGGGCGGCCCTTGTTGACGTTGTAGAACTGCTCGCGGTTGTTTGCGGCTTCGCGCTGGACCTGGATCTGCGTGGTCATGGGCGGAGTGCGTGGGCCGCGCATGGCTGCGACCTCGGCGGGTTGCGGCCTTACGTTGATGCCGCCTCTGCCGCCGTTGTAGGCGACGCGGGTGTTGTTATTGACGATGACGGTACGGTTGTAGACGTGGGTGATGTTGACGTTGACGCGGTTGACGGAGCGGTTGTAGTAGAAGTTATTGCCCTGCCAATAGCCGCCGTAGATAGCCGACGCCGGTGTAGCCGAAGCCGTAGTTGATGCCACCGTAGAAGCCGATGTGTGGGTCCCCAGAAGCCGCGGTGGAAGCCCCAGCGGTTGTGGTACCAGCCCCAGTAGCCGGGGGTCCAAAGAGCGCCGTAGTACGGCGGAGCGCACCAGGCGCCGGGGATCCAGTAGTAGCCGGCCGGACCCCAGTACCAGTAGCCGGGGGTCCAGAGATAGTTGGGCGCGGGGGCTACGGGTTGGTCGTAGACGGGGAGGGGTGGGGGAGGCTGGTCGGCGTATTCGACGGGCTGGGTCTGGCCCTCTTCATCGAGTTCTTCGGCAGTCTGGGCGTCCTGATAGGCCTGATCCTGATCGGGCGGGGGAGGAGCGGTCTGCTGGGGAGGGTACTGTTGGGGAGCGGTTTGCTGAGGGTATTGGGGGGCGTAGGACTCGGCGCTCTGCTGGGGCTGGGCCTGGTAGGAGGTTCCGAGAACCCGTCCCTGAGGAGCTGAGGCTGGGGCAGCGGCCTGTTGGGGCTGGGTGTTGTCGACTGGCGCCAGGTTGGCATCGGCGGGGTCCGGGCCGGAGTTGTCGGGAGCGGCGGCGGTGTCCGTGGCGCTGGCGTCGCGGTGGCAACCTGCTGCTCCGACGAGGGTCAAGATACTGAGTGAAAAACCTAAGAGAAATCTGGGGCCTAGCTTGCGCATACTGCCGATCTCCTCGTACCGCTAAACGTTTTAACCCAAACTTATTGAATGAGATGCGTTTTTTCGCCGGATCGCGGTTTCGCGACGGCAAATACATCATTCTCTTTGATTTGACCCGCTGGACAGATTGCGGACGGCGACGTTCGGTCCCAGGAATTCGGATAGCGGCTGGACCTTACCGCAAGAGAGGGGATCGCAGTAAAATGATGTTGATGGCAGGCCGTCTTCCCAACACGAAGCGCTTCCGCCACGGTCGTCCTGACCGCGGTCGTCCCTGACACAATCACTTCCCATGAAAATTTGATAGGCTTCAGCCGGCTGATTTTCGCGGCTCGGAGTCGTGACTACGGCCCCTTACCTTCGCGCTTTCGGAAGCGCGCCTCGGAGAAGATATCATGGCGACCCAATCGCATCCCGATTCGTTCAAGAGCTTGTCTACGCTTAGCTCTGGCAAGACCACGTACCAGACTGTTTCGTCTCAAGGCGCTGGAGAAGACTGGCGTCGACCTGACTCGGCTGCCGTTTTCGCTGCGCATTCTGCTGGAGAATCTGTTGCGGCATGAAGATGGCCGCACGGTGACGAAGGATGATATTCAGTTTCTTGCGTGCTGGGATCCGATTGCGGAGCCTTCGCGCGAGATTGCGTACATGCCGGCGCGGGTGCTGATGCAGGATTTCACGGGCGTACCTGCGGTTGTCGATCTCGCTGCGATGCGCGATGCGATGAAGGCGCTCGGAGGGAATCCGGAGAAGATCAATCCGCTTCAGCCGGCGGAGCTGGTGATCGACCACTCGGTGCAGGTGGATGAGTTTGGCACGCAGCGGGCGTATGACCTGAATGCGGCGCTGGAGTTTCAGAGGAATCGCGAGCGGTATGCGTTTTTGAAGTGGGGGCAGACGGCGTTTCATAATTTCTCCGCGGTGCCGCCAGGGATGGGGATCTGCCACCAGGTGAATCTGGAGTATCTGGCGCGAGTGGTGTTCACGACGAAGCCGGAACACAGTCTTGATGCTGTCGCCGTCGAGGGTTCTAAAGCCAGTGTTGAGCAGAGATATGCGTTTGCTTATCCGGATACGCTGGTGGGAACTGACTCGCACACGACGATGGTGAATGGGTTGGGTGTGCTGGGTTGGGGTGTGGGTGGAATTGAAGCAGAGGCCGCGATGCTGGGGCAACCGGTGAGCATGCTGGTGCCGCAGGTGGTTGGGTTCAAGCTGACGGGCAAATTGAAGGAAGGCACGACGGCGACGGATCTGGTGCTGACTGTGACCGAGATGCTGCGGAAGCTGGGAGTGGTCGGCAAGTTTGTGGAGTTCTATGGGCCGGGGATTGCTGAGCTGCCGCTGGCGGATCGCGCGACGATTGCAAATATGGCTCCGGAGTATGGAGCGACGTGCGGATTCTTTCCGGTGGATGCGGAGACGCTGCGATATCTGCGACTGACGGGAAGAACCGAAGAGCATATTGCGCTGGTGGAGGCGTACTACAGGGAGCAGGGGTTGTTCCACACGGCGGAGGCGGCAGAGGCGGTGTACTCGGCGACGATTGCGCTGGACCTGGCGACGGTAGAGCCGAGTGTGGCGGGACCGAAGCGGCCGCAGGACCGGGTTCCGCTGTCGCAGGCGGGGGCAAGCTTCAAGGAGCAGTTGCCGGCGCTGCTGGGGCCGAATGGGAATACGCAGGTGATTCGGCAGATGGTGCGTTGGGAGGGCGAGGGCGGGACTGCGTCGGCCTCTGGTGATTTGAGCAGCAGCATCGGTGCTGCGGCGCCGGTCGTAGAGGCTCCGGTGGTGCCGGTGATCACGATTGAGGACGAGACGGTGCCGCAACTCGAGGCGCCGCATGTGTCGATTCGGACGCGATTTGGAGTTGATCCGGACAAGTATCTGGACCATGGATCGATTGTGATTGCGGCGATTACGTCGTGCACGAATACGTCGAATCCGTATGTGATGGTGGCGGCAGGATTGCTCGCCAAGAAGGCAGTAGAGAAGGGACTTAGCACGCCGCCGTGGGTGAAGACGTCACTGGCGCCGGGATCGCGGGTGGTGACGGATTACTACGTTAAGTCCGGGCTGATGCCGTATCTGGATAAGCTGCGGTTCCAGGTGGTGGGATATGGATGTACGACGTGCATCGGGAACTCGGGGCCGCTGCCGACGGATGTTTCGAAGTCGATTGAGGATCACGGGCTGGTGGCGGTGTCGGTGCTGTCGGGGAACCGGAACTTTGAGGGAAGGATCTCGCCGGAGGTGAGGGCGAACTATCTGATGAGTCCCCCGCTGGTGGTGGCGTATGCGCTGGCCGGGCATATCGGGCACAACTTCGATAAGGATCCGCTGGGCCAGGGTAAGGATGGCAAGGCGGTATATCTGAGGGACATCTGGCCGACGCAGGCGGAGGTCTCGGAGGTGGTGAGCTCGTCGATCAACTCGGAGATGTTCCGGAAGCAGTACGCCACGGTTGCGGACGGTGACAATAACTGGCAAAGTCTGAAGTTTCCCGTTGGAGACACGTATGGGTGGGAGCCTGATTCGACCTATATTCGCAAGGCTCCGTACTTTGACGGGATGCCGGCGAAGCCTGCGCCAGTGGAGGATATCCATGGAGCGCGCGTGCTGGCGGTGCTGGGTGATTCGGTGACGACGGATCATATCTCGCCAGCGGGTTCGATCAAGCTGAATGGGCCTGCTGGCAAGTATCTGACCGAGCATGGCGTGAAGGCTTCGGACTTCAACAGCTATGGATCGAGGCGCGGCAATCATGAGGTGATGGTGCGCGGGACGTTTGCCAATGTGCGGCTGCGGAACAAGCTGGCTCCGGGGACTGAAGGCGGCGTGACACGGTTGTTGCCGGATGATCTGCCGATGTCGATCTACGACGCGAGCGTGGAGTATGCGAAGCGGGGAACGCCGCTGGCGATTCTTGCGGGCAAGGAGTACGGGTCGGGATCGTCACGCGACTGGGCGGCGAAGGGGCCGCGGCTGCTCGGGATCAAGTTCGTGATCGCGGAGAGCTACGAGCGGATTCACCGGTCGAACCTGGTGGGCATGGGGATTCTGCCGCTGCAGTTCCTGCCGGGGCAGAACGTCGAGTCGCTGCATCTGTCGGGCGAGGAGGTCTTTGCGATCGGGGATACGCCGGGGCAGTTGAAGGCGATGCTGGATAGCAAGTTCGCGAACGGGAAGGTTGTGACGGTGTTCGCGGAGTCGGACCTGGGCAAGACGACGCAGTTTTCGGCGACGGTACGGATCGATACGCCGCAGGAGATTCTGTACTACCAGAACGGTGGGATTCTGCAGTATGTGCTGCGGCAACTGGCGGGGAAGGCGTAGCTGTTGATAACAAACCGAGCTGGCGGACCGGGAGGTCTGCCAGCTTTTTAACAACGGATGAATTTCGGGGATCCCGAGTCCTGAAGCGGCAGGGATTCGGGGCTTCGCGTACTTAAGTTGTAGCGATTTGGGTGGGAATATCGCGTACAAGACAAAGAGACGAAGACTTATTTGCCATTCACAGCGTCAGTGTCTTCAGGATGGGGTTATGAGGGCAGACGGTACAAGTTTGTGACAGGAATGTAGCTATGCGTCCTCTGCGGATCTTTGGCGGGCTACTGTTGGCGGTGGTGTCTGGCGTGATGCCTGGCAGGGTGGTCTGCGCGCAGACGCCTGGGGTTTTTTCCAGTGGAGGGACGCAGTCGCAAGGTCCGGCGCCGATGCCGCAAGGCGATGCGAGTGGTGAGAGCGTCAAGTCTGAGGGCGTCGAGTCTGAGGTGCCGGATTCGCCAGGGCAAAAGATTGTGGACGGCGGCGCGAAGGGGAACGTCGTCGGGTCGGTTCTGGATGCCAATGGCGCCGAGGTGGAAGGCGCGGTGGTGAAGGTGGAGAACGAGGACTCGAAGGCGCAGCAGACCTCGACAACGGACGGCAGCGGCGCGTTTCAGTTCTTTGCGGTCGAGCCGGGAAGGCTGAGGGTGACGGTAACGCGCGCAGGGGTTCGCTGAGCTGGGTGTCGAGCGGCGTGGTGCTGCACCCGGGCGAGAGTCTTGAGTTGCCGGAGGTCGATTTGAAGGTGGCGTCGGCGATGACGGACGTCGAGGTGACCCTGACGCAGCATGATATTGCGGAAGACCAGATGCGTGCGCAGGAGAAGCAGCGCGTGCTGGGAGTGATTCCCAACTTCTGGGTGAGCTATGTGTGGGACGCTGCTCCGTTGAGCAGCGGGCAAAAGTTCCGGCTGGCGTTCAGAAGCGTCAATCGATCCGGTCTCGTTTCTGAGCGCGGCGTTTAGTGCGGGGCTTGAGCAGTCGGAGAATGAATTTTCGGGATATGGCGAGGGCGCGAAGGGATACTTCTCGCGCATGGGCGCGTTCTACGGGGACGGATTTACCAGCGCCTTCCTGGGGGGCGCGATTCTGCCGTCGATTCTTCATCAGGACCCACGTTATTTCTATAAGGGCAAGGGAAGTATCCGGTCGCGGGCGCTTTATGCGATGGCGGCGATTGCGATCTGCAAGGGAGATAACGGGAAGTGGCAGCCGAACTACTCGAATGTGCTGGGCAATCTGGCGTCGGCGGGGATCTCGAACACCTATTATCCGGCGGGCAACCGGGGCGGCGGGCTGGTGGTTGAGAACTGGCTGATTGGGACCGGATCGGGTGCGATCGGGAACCTTTTTCAGGAGTTTCTGGTGAAGAAGATATCGCGGGGCGTGCCGAAGACGACGATCCATCCATAGAGCGGGTGGATGTTGTTTGGGAACGGCGGTTTAGTGCGTGGTTATACGTGTCGCCTATAATAGGCTATGGCAATCGCTCATCCGGCCTCTTCGCAGGCTGGCCCGCAGCCAGAGTCGCACGAAAAACCGAATAGCCCACCGGAGAAAAGTAGCGACACAGGAATGGAGCTGGAAGCGGCTCTTCCCGTCGCAACCCCGCCGGCGGACCCGGGTACGACCTCTCGTGGGAGACGAAAGAAGCGGGATGATTTGCAGGAGCCGGCTGAGGGGGCGGCTTCGGAGAGTCCAGTTGTGCCTCTGGTGATTGCAGGGGTGGATGAGGCGGAGTCTTCGGCGAGCCATCTTGCGGGCAGTTCCGCCAAAGCATATTCAAACTGTGGATGCGAAGTTTCAGAGGTTGCTGGCGACGGTGCATGAGAACCGGCCCGGGGACGACCTCGAGATTATTCGCATGGCGTGGGCGTTTTGCCTGCAGCAGCATGAGGGGCAGAAGCGGGCGAGCGGCGAGCCGTACATCGTTCACCCGCTCGAGGTCGCGCAGGTGCTGGCCGAGTTGAAGATGGACTCGACGGCGATTGCGGCGGGGCTGCTGCATGATGCGGTGGAAGATACGGATGTCACGTCGGCTGAGATTGCGAAGCGGTTTGGGGACCAGGTGGCGCACATCGTCGAGGGTGTGACGAAGCTGGAGAAGATCAAGTTTGCGAATCGCGAGGACCATCAGGCGGAGAACATTCGCAAGATGCTGCTGGCGATGGTGACCGATGTTCGTGTGGTGATCATCAAGCTGGCGGACCGGCTGCACAATATGCGGACGCTGGAGCATTTGAAGCCGGAGAAGCAGCAGAAGATCGCGCGGGAGACGCTGGATATCTATGCACCGCTGGCGCACCGGCTGGGGATGGGCAAGCTGCGCGGCGAGTTGGAGGATCTGGCGTTTCGGTATACGGATCCTTACGCGTATGAGCAGGTGTCGACCGAGGTAGATGCACTGCGCGGGAAGGGCGAAGAGTTTCTGCAGAAGATTGTGAAGCAGCTTGAGGCGAAGCTGAAGGAGTTCAAGATCCAGGGGCGGGTGGAGTCGCGGATCAAGAGACTGTATTCGATTCAGCAGAAACTGCAGGACCAGAAGATTCCAGTGGATCAGGTGTTCGACCTGCTGGCGATTCGCGTTATCTGTAATTCGGTGCAGGACTGCTATGCGCTGCTGGGTTTGCTGCATAGCATCTGGAGGCCAGTGCCGGGGAGGATTAAAGATTTTATTGCGATGCCGCGGCCGAATCTTTATCAGTCGCTGCATACGACGCTGATCGCGGAGGGTGGACATCAGTTTGAGGTGCAGATTCGGACGGAGGATATGCATCGCGTCGCTGAGGAGGGGATTGCGGCGCACTGGAAGTACAAGGCTTCGGACAACGTAAGCGCCAAGGATGAGCAGAGGCTGGCGTGGGTTCGGCAGTTGATGGAATGGCAGCGGGAGATGACCGATCCCAATGAGTTCATGTCGACGCTGAAGATCGATCTGTACCCGGAGGAGGTTTATACCTTCACGCCGAAGGGCAAGGTTGTGGTGCTGCCGAAAGACGCGAGCCCGATTGATTTTGCTTATGCGATTCATACCGAGGTGGGGAATACGACGGTTGGTGCGAAGGTCAACGGGCGGATCGTTCCGCTGCGGACCAAGCTGCGCAACGGCGATATCGTCGAGATTTCGACGCAGGCGGGACATGCTCCGAGCCGCGACTGGCTGAGCTTTACGAAGAGCTCGCGAGCACGCAACAAGATCAAGCACTGGCTGAATGAACATCAGCGGGAGCGCGCGATTGAGATCGGCAAGAAGCTGCTGGATCGCGAGGCGAGGAAGTACAAGCTGTCACTGGGCAAGTTCACCGAGGCTGACTACGACAGGGTTGCCAGCGATTATGGGTTGGGGACGCAGGCGGAGCTGTTGTCGGGCGTAGGGTTTGGAAAGTTTTCGGCGCGGCAGGTGCTGAACAAGCTGGAACCGGGTTCGACGATGACGGCAGAGCCGGCGGCGCCGGAGGCTGGGGTCGGGAACACGCTGGGGCAGATGTCGGAGGCGGTGAAGCGAGTCTTCTTCGGGAAGGGCTCGGAGTCGCTGCAGGTGGAGGGGCAGGACGATCTGCTGGTGTACCGGGCGCGCTGTTGTAACCCAATTCGCGGTGAAGAGATTGTGGGGTACGTGACGCGGGGCAAGGGTGTGGCGGTGCATGCCAGGAGTTGTCCGAATGTGCAGAATTTGCTGTATGAGTCGGACCGGCGGATCCAGGTGGAGTGGTCGCCTTCGCCGACGGAGCCGGGCAGTACGAAGCCGCAGACGTATCCGGTGAAGCTGACAGTGATCTGTGACGATCGCGCGGGACTGCTAAAAGAATTTACGGCGATCATCGCGGAGGACGGGACCAATATTCGAAGTGTGGACACGAAGCCGACACCTGAGGGCACGATGGTCGTGGATTTTGTGGTGGAGACGGTGGATGTGCGCCATTTGAATAAGCTGGTGCAGAATCTGCGAAAGGTTCCCGGGGTGCGCGATGTTCAGCGCGTCCAAAAGATTTAAGTGGACCGGCGAATCACGGCTCACAATTATGCGTCTATGTTTCTGTAGGTAAAGTTAGCTGTAAGTTTGGCGAGCGGAGTGTCGACACTTCATGTTCGCAATGTGTAAGAGAGAATCTAGAGATCGGCGGAGAAGCACCGTATAAGATGACGAAATGGATCGTAAGAGGTCTGGCAAAGATGGGAAGTGAGCCATCTTAAACGTTGCAGACGAGAGTCCATTCCGAAGAGGGTGGAATAATCATCGAGTTCTACTGATGGTGTTGGCCGCGCTGGCGGTGCGGATGATGGTTGTGGCCTATGGATTCCGCGACCAGATCGATCCAGCAGACCATCATGCGTCGTTTGGGTGGGAGATGGGTTGGGTGGCGCGATCGATCTCTCAGGGACATGGCTTCAGTTCGCCCTTCTATCCCGCGACGGGAGCGACCGCGCTGGTTCCTCCGCTGTTTCCGTACATGCTGGCCGGCGTGTTTCATCTGTTCGGGTTGTACACGGCGAAGGCGGCCTTCGCGATTCTGTCGGTCAATAGTCTGTTGTCTGCCCTAACCTGCATCCCGATTTATTTCAGTGCGCGCTACGTCCTGGGAGAGAGGGCTGCGACGTTGGCGGGGTTTGGCTGGGTGATCTATCCCTATGCGATTTATTTTTCCGGGGCGCGAGTGTGGGACTATGCCCTGACCGGCTTGTTGTTTACAACGTGCTTCTGCTTGGCGCAACGTCTGCACCGTTGGAGACTGATGGGCTGGCTGGGCTTTGGGTTGGTGTACGGCGCCGCCGCGCTGGCGAATCCGTCAGTGCTGACGATGTTTCCCGTGTTTCTGCTGCTCGCTGTGCTGGAGATGCGGCGCATCGATTCGCGCTGGATGCTGCGTTGCGTGGTCGCGATTGTGGGGCTGGTGGCGGTCCTTACGCCCTGGACGGTTCACAACTATCGTGCTCTCCACTTCGCAGGGCCGGTGCGGGATAACTTCTGGCTGGAGAGCTACGCGGGAAATAACGGGGATACGTTCGAGTCCAACGCGGTGTGGGCGCATCCTGCGAGCAATCCTGTGGAGATGCAACGATTCCAGGCGCTTGGCGAGATAGCGTACATCGCGGAGAAGAAGGCGCTGGCGATGAACTTTATTGAGCACAACCCTATGTTCTTTGCCGGGCTCTCGGTGCGACGTGCGTTTAGTTACTGGACCGGCTTCTGGAGCTTCAGTCCGGCTTATTTGAGCCGTGAGCCGTTGGAGATTGCAGATGTGTTCTTCTGTTCGAGCATTACAGTGTTGATGCTGCTGGGAGCGCGTAGATTCTGGCGGCAGGATAGAGAGAGTGCCCTGGCCTATCTGGCGTTGATTACGATCTTTCCGTTTACGTATTACTTTACGCACGCTACGCCGGACTATCGCCAGCCGATCGAACCGGAGGTGGTGGTGCTGGTAGCGATGGGTATTCTGTCGCTGAAGAGCAGAGAAAAGCCGCTGGTGATACTCGATGTGACGATGGAAGAAGAGGAGAGTCAGATGTCGATGACGATGTCGGGGCTTGGTGCGTCGTTGAATGAAGAGGCAGTCTTTTAGACTTTAAGGTTTTGCGAAGTTGCAGAGGATTCGGTCAGGATGTATCTTGGTATGAAGATGAATTCTCAGTCCAGCCGGTTTTCGTTTATTCTCCGCTATTGGCGCACAATAGCGGCCTCGGCGGAGTAGCTTCATCTGACAGTGATCTGAACGTTCAGTTGATTCGACATCCATACGAGCCGCGACCTAAGAGTCGCGGCTTTTGTTTTGCGTCATGCAGGAGAGAAGGAGAGACGATGAGTGCGACGAGATCGATGAGTGCGGTGAGTTTGGCGCCGGCAGTGGCGGGACGGTTTGGCGTATATGGCGGAAGGTACGTGCCGGAGACGCTGATGGCGGCTCTGGAGGAACTGGAGCACGCTTACGGAGAGGCTAAAGAAGATCCGGCATTTCAGGCGGAGCTGGGCGATCTGTTGCACAACTACTGCGGGCGGCCGACCCCGCTTTATTTTGCGAAACGGCTGACGGAGCAGTGCGGCGGCGCGAAGATTTATCTGAAGCGCGAGGACCTGCTGCATACGGGGGCGCACAAGATCAACAACGCTCTTGGACAGGGGCTGTTGGCGCGGCGGATGGGGAAGCAAAGGATCATCGCAGAGACGGGCGCGGGGCAGCATGGGGTGGCGACGGCTACGGTGTGTGCGCTGTTCGGGCTGGAGTGCGTGATTTATATGGGCGAAGAGGACATGCGGCGGCAGGAGCTGAATGTCTATCGCATGCGACTGCTGGGTGCGGAGGTACGCGGCGTCTCGGGTGGGTCGGCGACGCTGAAGGATGCGATCAACGAGGCGATGCGGGACTGGGTCACGAACGTGAGGACGACGTATTACATCCTGGGGAGTGCGCTGGGGGCGCATCCTTATCCGACGATGGTGCGGGACTTCCATCGCGTGATCAGCCGCGAAGCGAAGGCGCAGATGTTGGAGCGCGAGGGCAAGCTGCCGACGGCGATCATTGCTTGTGTCGGTGGTGGGTCGAATGCGATTGGCGCGTTCTACGAGTTTCTGCCGGATGGGAATGTGCAGTTGATTGGCGTGGAGGCGGGTGGGCGCGGAACAGCGCTGGGAGAGCATGCGGCGCGCTTTCAGAAGACAGGCGGAGGTGTGCCGGGCGTGCTGCAGGGTACGTACTCGTACGTGTTGCAGGATGAGGCGGGACAGGTGAGTTCGACGCACTCGGTGAGCGCGGGGCTGGACTATGCGAGCGTGGGGCCAGAGCATGCGATGCTGCACGATTCGGGCCGGGCGAGCTATGTTTCCTGCTCGGATGACGCGGCGTTGAAGGCGACGGTGACATTGTCGCGAACGGAGGGGATTGTGCCGGCGCTGGAGAGCGCCCATGCTGTGGCGGAGGCGATTCGGCTGGCTCCGACGATGGCGAAGACGGATGTGCTGATGGTGAATCTGTCGGGTCGCGGCGATAAGGATATGGGGATTCTGGCGAAGGAGTTGGATTTGAAGGGGGCTTAAGGGCACGACCGCAGATCTTCGCCGAGGAACGCGGATAAAGCATTTGTGACGATTTTGATCTGGAGGATTTGTGGCGATTGAGTTTAGGAAGAAGCCGGGAATTGTTGCTTATTTGACGGCCGGAGATCCGGATCTGGCGACGACGCGGGATATTGCGCTGGCCGCAATTGATAACGGCGCCGATGTGATTGAGTTGGGAGTGCCGTTCAGCGATCCGCTGGCGGATGGGCCGGTGATTGAGCGGGCCAGTCAGCGGGCGGTCGCGAGGGGAACGACGTTGACGCAGGTGTTAGGGCTGGCGGCGGAGTTGCGGAAGGCTCGGCCGAGTGCGGGGCTGGTGATCTTTTCCTATTTGAATCCAGTGGTGCGGATGGGGATGAAGACGTTTTGTGCGCGCGCTGCGGAGGCTGGTGTGGATGGCGTGTTGCTGACGGACATGATTGTGGAGGAGGCGGGGGAGTATCTGGAGGCGATGCGGGAGCATGAGCTGGCTCCGGTGTTTCTGGCTGCGCCGACGAGTCCGGATGCGCGGCTGAAGGCGATTGCGGGGGCGTCGCAGGGGTTTGTGTATGCGATCTCGCGAGTGGGGATTACGGGGACGCAGCAGAAGGTCGCGAGCGATGCCCCGGAGTTGGTGGCGCGGCTGCGGCGGTTTACGACGCTGCCGATTGCGGTGGGATTTGGAATTTCAAACGCGGAGCACGTAAAGGCTGTCGGCGAGTTTGCGGATGCGGCGGTGATTGGAAGCGCGCTGGTGGGGCTGATCGAGAAGACTCCTCCGCAGGATGCTGCGGGCGCGGTTGGACGGTTTATCGCGGGGTTGCGGGTATGAGATTCGACAGATGCGGGATGGGCGTCGACGATGGAATGCGACGTTTATCATTGATGGAGCAGAAAATTCCGCAGCGAGTGGCGCCTGAGGGCGCTTCGCTGCAGCGCGAGGCAAGTGGATGGACATCTCCGACTGGAGACAGAAGATCGATGAGCTGGATATTGAGATCGTTCGGCTCATCAACCAGCGTGCCGAGGCGGCGCGCGCGATTGGAGAGATCAAGCGCAAGGCCGATCTTCCGGTGTATGAGCCGCGGCGCGAGCAGGATGTCTTCGACCGCGTGCGCGCGGCGAACCCTGGTCCGCTGGACGATGCCGAGTTGCTGCATGTGTATGAGCGGATCATCGACGTGATGCGGACCCTGCAGCGGCGCGACCGTTAGGAATCGGATTGTGTGACAGATTTAGTTACGTATAGAGAGAGTGAATCGAAGACGATGATAGTAGCGATGCACGGCCAGGCAACGGAAGAGAATGTACAGCAGGTGATCGAGCGGATGGTGGAGCTCGGCTTCAATGTCCACCGGACGACGGGCGCGGCACAGACGATACTGGCGGGCGTGGGAACGCCGGAGCACTTTGAGGTTGCAGAGTTCAAGGTCTTGCCCGGTGTGTATGACGCGTATCGGATCTCGTCGCCGTACAAGCTTGCGGGGCGGAGCTTCCGGCCTGAGGGGACGACGGTTAAGTTTCCGAATGGCGTGGTTGTCGGCGGACAAGAGATTGTTGTGATGGCGGGGCCGTGCTCGGTGGAGTCGCGGGAGCAGATTCTGACGAGTGCGAAACAGGTTGCGGCGGCGGGCGGGAAGTTTCTGCGGGGTGGGGCGTTCAAGCCACGTAGCTCGCCTTATAGCTTCCAGGGAATGGGGCTGGACGGTTTGAAGCTGCTGCGCGAGGTATCGGAGGAGACGGGGCTGCTGGTGATCACGGAGGTGATGGAGATCTCGCAGATCGAACTGATGCTGCCGTATATTGATTGCTTTCAGGTTGGGGCGAGGAATATGCAGAACTTCAATCTGCTGCGCGAGCTGGGAAATGTGCGGAAGCCAGTGTTGATGAAGCGCGGGATCGCGGCGACGATCGAAGAGGTGTTGCTGAGCGCGGAGTACATTCTTTCCGGCGGCAACTACAACCTGATGCTCTGCGAGCGCGGCGTGCGCACGTTCGAGACGTATACGCGGAACACGATGGATATTTCGGCGATTCCGGTGTTGAAGAAGCTGACGCATCTGCCGGTGCTGGGCGATCCGTCGCATGGTATCGGGATTCGTGATCTGGTGCCGGCGATGGCGCTGGCGAGCGTGGCAGCCGGAGCGGACGGGTTGCTGATGGAGATGCATCCGAATCCGGATAAGGCGATGAGCGATGGAGCGCAGAGTTTATATCCAGAACAATTGCAGAAGCTTATGACGCAGCTGCGGATGCTGGCTCCGGTGGTGGGCAGGACGATTGCGTAAGGGAGCTGGAGCATGATGGATCGTGTTTTCATCATCGGGACCGGGTTGATTGGGGCTTCGACGGGTCTCGCGTTGCGCTCTGCGGGATTTGCGGGCCGCATCGACGGATGGGATACGAGTTCGCTGGAGATGGCTGCGGCGGTTCAGATGGGCGCGATCGATGGCAGAGCTTCGAACCGTGAAGGATGCGCTGGAGCTGGCGCGGCTTGCTGATGTGATTGTGCTGGCGGTGCCGGTGCTTGCGATCAAGGACTGGATGCAGCTACTGATGCCGGCGCTGCACGCAGGACAGTTGGTGACCGACGTGGGGAGTACGAAGCTCGAGATTGTTGAGCTTGCGGAACGGCTGTTCGCGGACAAAGGGACAGCGGCTTTTCTGCCGGGGCATCCGATGGCGGGCAAGGAGTCGGGTGGTGCGCTGTTGGCGGAGGCTGGGTTGTTCGATGGGGCGATGTGGCTGTTCACGCCGACCAGGTCTGAGATGACAGCGATGGAGAAGGAGTGGCGCGGATGGGTTGGGTGCTTCGGCTCGCGGACGCTGGATATGGAGGCGGCGCGGCATGATGAGCTGTGTGCGTGGGTGAGTCATCTGCCGCAGATGCTGTCGACTGCGCTGGCGGCGCTGCTGGAGGACAGGTTTGGAGATGCTCCGGAGATTGCGGCGATTGGCGGACGGGCGCTGAAGGAGACGACGCGGCTGGGAGCGAGCCCATACAGCATGTGGCGCGATGTGGCGTTGACCAATACGGTTCCTCTTGCAGATACGCTGATGGCGCTGGAGCAGAGGTTGCAGCATGTGCGGGAGAATCTGCGGACTCCGGAGCTGAGGGATGAGTTTGCGTTGGCGAACAAGTTTCGTCAGCGGCGGTGAGGGGTTGGGTGGGTAAGTGGACTAAGCTGAGATGGCGCGCCGCAAATCTAAAGGAAGATCAAAAGACCTGTGAGTGATTCGACAAATCGTCCCAGTATCAGCCTTGCTGACGTAGTTGCAGCGCGGGAGCGGGTGCGCGGAGCGATCTACACTTCGCCGTGCCCGCACTCGCAGATGCTGTCTGCGCTAACGGGGCAGCAGGTTTATTTGAAGCTTGAGAATCTGCAGATGACGGGCTCGTTCAAGGAGCGGGGGGCGCTGAACCGGATTGCGACGCTGACGCCGGAACAGGCAGCTCGCGGCGTGGTGGCGGCGAGCGCGGGCAATCATGCGCAGGGAGTTGCGTATCACGCGACGAAGCGAGGGATTCGCGCGCTGATCGTGATGCCGCTGGCGACTCCGCTGGTGAAGGTGACGGCGACGCGAGGGTTTGGCGCGGAGGTGGTGCTGCACGGAGCCAACTACGACGAGGCGTGTGAGGAGGCGACGCGGCTGTGTGCGGCGGAGGGGATGACGTTTATTCATCCGTTCGACGATGCTGTCGTGATGGCAGGGCAGGGGACGATCGGGCTTGAGCTGCTGGAGCAGGTTCCGCAACTTCAGGCGGTGGTGGTGCCGATTGGCGGCGGCGGGCTGATTGGCGGGATCGCGTGCGCGATCAAGGAGTCGCGACCTGAGATTCGGGTGATCGGCGTGCAGACGTCGAGGCTGCCGTCGATGCTCGCGGCGCGGGCGGCAGGGCATCCGGTGACAGTGGAGCCAGCGACGACGATTGCCGACGGTATCGCGGTGCGGCGTGCCGGCGATGTCACGCTGCCGGTGGTGGAGCGATATGTCGATGAGATTGTGACGGTCGATGAGGATGAGATTGCGTCCGCGATCCTGGTGCTGCTGGAGCGGGAGAAGACGCTGGCCGAGGGTGCGGGCGCAGCGGCTCTCGCGGCTTTACTGCAGAAGAAGACTTCGCTGAATGGTGCGCATACGGCGGTGATGGTGTGCGGCGGAAATATCGATGTGACGCTGCTTAGCCGGATTATCGAGCGCGGCCTGGTGCAGGATGGGCGCTTGATTCGGTTGCGGATACATCTGCTGGATAAGCCGGGGGCGCTGTCGGAGTTGACGCTGCTGATCGCGAAGTATCGGGTGAATATCGTCGACACGCTGTACAACCGGGCGTATTACGGGGTGAATCTTGGCGACACGACGATCGACATCACGATGGAGACGCGGGGACCGGAACAGGTGGATGAGTTGCTGGCGGCGATGACTGCCGGGGGTTACAGGTACGATCGCGTGATCTAGCGTGTGCGTTGGTGCTCGATCAGGATTTTTCGTAGTGGAAGTGGAGTTCCTGTTCGCTGGCTACGGGCTGGCCGTCGCGGGTGGCGGGGTGGAAGGTCCACTGCTGAACGGTCGCGATCACGGTTTCGTCGATGCCATGGCCGAGGCCGCTGGTCATCTTGATGTCAGCGATTTTTCCGGTGGTGTCGATGACGACGTCGAGGATGACGTCGCCTTTGGTGCCGCGGGGGAGCACGGAGAGATCAGGGTGTGGCGAGGGGAAGTAGCTGGCGAGAGCGATGTTGATGTTGCCTTCGCCGAGCGAGTCTGCGCCGGTGGTGGAGTCAGGATTGGGTGAGGCGGGGGAGTTGGTGTTGGGCGAGGCGGTGTTGGACTTCAGCTTCTGAGCCGGTGGTGTGGGAAGCGGCGTGTTGGTTGCGACTTGTTGCGGTATGGCCTTGGGATTGGGAGTTGAGGCCTGGATGGGAGCGCGGCCGGGGAGATAGGTGACCATGAGATTGGTGCCGCGTTCGTTGCCGGGGAGGCGGATGGGTGCGACGAAGGAAGCGCGTTGATGGATCAGGACGGCGAGGAGAAGGAGATGCAGGACGATAGACGCAGCGGCGAACTGGGGGTTGCGGCTGGGTGGTGCGACGGGTTTGCCGATGGTCTCGATGCTGGTTTCTCCGGGCTCGGCGGTGGTGTTGCGGGACTTAAACAGGATAGCAGTGTGACGATTCGTGATGTGGTTTAGACGCGGGTGAAGGAGGTCCGTTGCTTTTCGCGGTGGCGTTCGAGGGCGAGGGTGATGAGGCGGTCGATCAGTTGTTTGTAAGGGACGCCGCTGGCCTGCCAGAGTTTGGGGTACATGCTGATGCTGGTGAAGCCGGGCATGGTGTTGATTTCGTTGAGGTAGATGCGGGCCGGTTTGGCCTTTTTATTTTTCTTTGCTTTGACTGCGGGCTCCATGAGGAAGTCGACGCGGGCAAGGCCGGCGCAGTCGCAGGCGCGGAAGGCGGCGATGGCCATCTTGCGGATCTGTTTGGATTCGGAGTTGGAGAGTTTGGCGGGGATGATGGGGATGCTCGCGTCGGAGTGGTATTTGGCGTTGTAGTCGTAGAACTCGGCACCGGGGACGATCTCGCCGACGACGGAGGCTTCGGGGGAGTCGTTGCCGAGGACGGCGACTTCGAGTTCGCGGGGTTTTGCGCCGGGGCCTCCGACGCCTTGCTCGATGATGAGCTTGCGGTCGTAGCTGGCGGCGAGGTCCATGGCGGGGGCGAGTTCGCTGCGGTCGTGGACTTTGCTGATGCCTACGGAAGAGCCTAGATTCGCGGGTTTTACGAAGACGGGATAGTTGAGATTTTTTTCGATGAGTTTGGTGCAACGTTTGGGGTCGGCCTTCCATTCGCTGCGGATGAGGTTGACGTGCGGGGTTTGCGGCAGGCCGGCGGCGGCGAAGAGCTGCTTCATGGCGGACTTGTCCATGCCTGTGGCGGAGCCGAGAACGCCGGAGCCGACGTAGGCGATGTCGGCTAGTTCGAAGAGGCCCTGGATGGTTCCGTCTTCGCCGAAGGTGCCGTGGAGGACTGGGAATATGACGTCGAGTGATTGGGCGAGGGGGCCGTTTTGCTGCGCGAGAGATTGATTCTGAAGGGCGATTTCGGCGCTGGCGCTTAGCTGGATGGATTTTGTTTTGGGCGTTTTGAGCAGGACTGGCGCGGGTTTTGTGTCGCCTGCGAGGAGATGTTGGGCAGCGCTGGAGCTGAGCCACTGGCCTTGTTTGGTGATGCCGATGGGGATGACTTCGTATTTGGAGCGGTCGATTGCATTTAGGATGGAGTTGGCGGAGAGGAGGGAGACTTCGTGTTCGCCGGAGCGGCCGCCGAAGAGGATGCCTACGCGGAGTTTCTTTTTTGCTGGTTTCTTCGTCGTCGTTTTTTGTCATGGATAGTTACAAGTTTCTACTAGTTTGCAGTGGGGCGCGGGAAAAAGTTGGGAGGGGTATCGAGGTTGGTTTTTGCTGGGGGTTTTCGGATTTCCACCGTGTTTTTTGGGTGGTAAATCGTGGTGAAGTTGTGGTGGATTCGTGGTAAATCGTGGTGAAAAGTGTGGTGGTTTTTCGCGGTCGAAAAATACGCCAACTTTTCAAATAAATCTTCGGGTCAGGGTTTTGGAACGCAACTAGCGGGCCATTGAGGATAAGGTGGTTTTGGGGGAGTACGCCTGATGTCGCTTAATGCATGGAAGAGGATCGCGAGCCGGTTGGATGTGAAGGGGCGCGTGAGGGCGTGCGAGGACTGGTGGTTCGATACGACGCGACGGGTGAAGACGGCGGGGGATGCGGCGGCTCCTGCGGCGAGCGGGGTCGTGGGGGAGATCAGGGATAGTCATATCTATGCGCCGGTGCGGGCGGCGAATGCTCATGCGGCGCTGCGGGATTTGCCGATTGGGGACTACGCGCAGTACACGTTTGTGGATGTGGGGTCGGGGAAGGGGCGGATGCTGTTTGTGGCGGCGGAGTATCCGTTTCGCAGGGTGGTGGGTGTGGAGTTTGCGACGGATCTGCATGAACAGGCGCTGGCTAATATCGCGCGGTACCGGTATGCGGGCCAGCGGTGCAGGGATATTGCGTCGGTGCATGCGGATGCGGCGGAGTTTGAGTTTCCAGATGGGAATCTTGTGGTCTATCTGTTCAATCCGTTTGGGCCGGAGGTGATGGGCCGGATGCTGGCGAACCTGGAGAGGTCGATTGAGAGACGGCCTCGCCATGTCGTGGTGGTGATGTTGTGGCCGGAGAACGCGGAGATGGTCGCGCAGATGCGAGGGATGCAGGCGTACAGGCAGACGCGGAGACACCATATCTACCAGACTGAAGCTGTGCTTTCACCGGCTGGCACACAGACACCAGGCAGATCGGAACCAGGAATCAGATTGTGACGGAACGGGTTAGTCGCGATGAAGAGGCCTTGGACTAGGCCTTGGACTAGGCTTTGGACTAGTAAGTCGATGCTTTCAGGATGTTTGGGGCCGGGCGAAGGGCAATTGTAAAAGTTTTGACTAAAGCGGAAACGGAGATATTCAGCGGCAATTGCGGGGCGTATACTTTGCCCGTCTGCAGGTTTATTTGCGGGGTTTGCGAAGGCCGGGAGGCAGCGATGAAGACAACTCTCCGAATCACAGTGTTGGTGTCGACGTTAGGGATGTTCAGCGGGTGGATGACGGCTCAGGAGACGGGCGCGGTCGGCGGGGTCTGTCCAGACTGTTCGGCGACCGTCGGGCGACGGCGACGGCCGCGAAGGTGGACAACGGGGCGTTGCCGGGCGACTCGCATGTGAGGATTGTGCGGCTGAGCGAGGTGAGGGGCACGATCGCGCTGGATCGCCAGACGGGGAGCGGCTTCGAGCAGACGATGCAGAATATGCCGATCGTCGAAGGCGAGAGGCTGCAGACGGGCGACGGGTACGCCGAGGTGGAGTTTGAGGACAACAGCACGATGAGGCTGGCTCCGAACTCGCGGGTAGATTTTCCTCTGCTGGCGATGCGGAGCACAGGGGCGAAGGCCTCGACGATGAACGTGATGATGGGGACCGTGTATGTGAACACGGAGAACACGAAGGGGAACGAGTTTCTGCTGGTGGCAGGGAAGACGAACATGGTGGTGACGCCGTCGACGCACCTGCGGCTGGAGTTCGATGGCAAGAAGACGGTGTTGACGGTGTTCAACGGAAGCGTGGAGGTGCAGCACGGCGAGTCCACGCAGGTGGTGGACAAGAAGGAGACGCTGACGCTGGACGCGGGGGAGATGTCGGTTGCGAAGAAGGTGGCGCAGGAGCCGTATGACGCGTGGGACAAGGAGTCGATCGACTACCATCAGCGCTACGCGATGGCGAATGCGTCTATGGCGAATACGTATGGGGGTTCGGGGATGTATGGCCTGAGCGACCTGAACTACTACGGGAACTTTATCAATGCGGGCGGGTATTCGTTCTGGCAGCCGTATTTTGTGGGCGCTGGCTGGAGTCCTTACGCGAATGGATTGTGGGCGTTGTATCCGGGGGCGGGTTACTCGTTCGTGTCGCCGTATCCGTGGGGATGGCTGCCGTATCACTCTGGCAACTGGTCGTTCTTCCCGGGGTATGGATATGGATGGGTGCCGGGCGGGACGTTTTATGGGTTGAACAATATGGGCCCGTATACCGCGTTGAATGGAGTGCAGTCGGCGGGAGGGTCGGGCTCAGGGGGCAAGGGCGTGGTGCAGGCGCCAACGCGACCGGCACCGCCGGCGGTGACTGCGTCGGGAGTGAAACCGTCGCTGGTGCTGGCGAACCAGACGCCGATCGTGATGTCCAAAGAGGTGAAGCCGGGGAACTTTGTGTTCCAAAAGGACTCGGCGGGGCTGGGGGTTCCGCGAGGATCGCTGGGTGATTTGCGGAGCGTGTCGAACAACGCGGTGAAGCATGGCTCGGCGAATATGCAGGTTTATGCGGCTGCGCCGGGAAGTGAGATGCAGGCTTCGGGGCGCGGCCCGTCGACGTTGCGACCGGCGGAGGGTGCGGTCGGAACGAACGGCAACTCTGCTGCGGCTAGCGCATGGCACCAACAAGGTGGGATCCAGGGGAGTTCGCCTTCGCAGGCGTCGCCATCGTTTCACGGCGGTGCTGCTGCGGCGCCGATGAGCGCGCCTTCGGCTGGTACGGGTGGCGGCACGAGCGGCGGCCATTCGGCGTCGAGTCCGAAGTAGGGATTCGCGAAACTTTCAAGACGACTGCCCTCTTCCTGATGGATGAGGGCAGTTTTTTGTGACAGATTGAGTTACAGAAGAGGAGTGGGCTAGACGTTGAATTTGAAGAACTAGACGTTGAATTTGAAGAAGAGGATGTCGCCGTCTTTGACGACGTATTCCTTGCCTTCGGAGCGGAGGAGTCCGGCTTCTTTGACGGCTTGCTCGCTGCCGTATTTGAAGAGGTCGGCGGAGGCGTAGCAGTCGGCCTTGATGAAACCCTTTTCGAAGTCGGAGTGGATGACGCCTGCTGCGCCCGGGGCCTTGGTGCCGCGGCGGATGGTCCAGGCGCGGACCTCCTGAACGCCGGCGGTGAAGTAGGTGATGAGGTCGAGGAGCGCGTAGGCGGAGTGGATGAGGCGGTTGAGGCCGGGCTCTTTGAGGCCGATTGATTCGAGGAATTCGGTGCGCTCGGCGGGCTCGAGTTGGGCGATCTCGGACTCGAGTGCGCCGGAGATGCGAACGACCTGGCTGCGTTCTTCGGCGGCGCGTTTTTCGACGGCTTCGGTGTAGGCGTTGCCGGTGATGAGGCCGGACTCGTCGACGTTGGCGACGTAGAGTTGGGGCTTGGCGGTGATGAGGAAGAGTTCGCGGAGGAAGGGCTTTTCTTCGTCGGAGAGGTCGACTGTGCGTGCGGGCTTGCCTGCTTCGAGGGCTTCTTTGAGTTTGGAGAGAGCGGCGAACTCGGCCTTGATCTTGTGGTCGGCGTTGGCGGGCTTGCAGAGCTTTTCTACTTTGGTGTGACGCTTTTCTACGGTGTCGAGGTCGGCGAGGAGGAGTTCGGTGTTGATGATGTCGATGTCGTGGAGGGGGTTGACGCCGCCGGCGACGTGAACGACTTCGGGGTCGTCGAAGCAGCGGACGACATGGCAGATGGCGTCGGTGGCGCGGATGTGGCCGAGGAATTGGTTGCCGAGGCCTTCGCCCTTGGAGGCGCCTTCGACGAGGCCGGCGATGTCGATGAACTCCATGGTGGTGGGGACGAGGGATTTTGGCTTGATGAGTTCGGAGATCTTCTGGAGCCGCCCATCGGGCACGGTGACGACGCCGGTGTTGGGGTCGATGGTGCAGAAGGGGTAATTGGCGGCTTGCGCTTTGGCCGAGGTGAGGGCGTTGAAGATCGTGGATTTTCCGACGTTGGGGAGGCCAACGATTCCGCAGTTCAATGGCATGTGTTTCGGGTTCCTTGATTCGCTGATGCGAGATTGTTTGGGGAGCAGTGGTTTCTCTTTAACAGGATAGTGCATTGCCGGGATAGGGCGAAGGCGTAACGGTGATCAGAAGGATAAGACGGATAAAAGATGATTGTCTTTCTTCTCAGCTAAATTTTTCGAGTTCGCATCGATGGGCTGATTGTGATTGCTTATATCAGTTTCTATCCCTCTGATTCCTGTTACGCCGTTCTTGCTTCGTCTAACCTGAACACAGATGAAAGCTGCCGTCTTCCAATCCGTGGTTCTGGTGGCGGCGCTTATGGGCGCGGGTTTTGCGCAGACGACACTGCATACGACGACTACGCTAGTGGTTGTGCCGACGCTGGTCCAGACCGCTGACAAGGGGGCAGCGTTTTCGCTCACTGCGGAGGACTTTGTGCTGATGGACAACGGGGTTCAGCAGAAAGTGACGCTGGAGGAGGAGACGAAGCGGCCGTTGTCGTTGGTGGTGTTGATGCAGACGGGTGGAGTTGCTCGGGGCCAGTTTGCGAGCTATGCAAATCTTGAGACGATGCTGGCCTTGCTGCTTGGTGGAGCGCCGAACAAGGTTTCTATTGTGAATTTTGATAGCAGGCCAGAGGCGGCGTCGCCGTTTACGTCGGATATTGCCGAGTGGGCCGAGGCGATCAACAAGCCGGACCAGGGGGACAGTGGCGCGGCGATCTTCGATGGGATTGCGTTTGCTCTTGATCTGCTGAAGAAGGAACCTGTCAGTAACCGGCGGGCTATTTTGCTGATCAGCCAGCAGCGCGATGATGGCAGCAAGACGTCGATGAAAGAGATCGTTCGGGATTTAGGGGAGACGAATACTGCGATTTACAGCGTTACTTTTTCCGCGGAGAAGACAGAGGCGAAGCTGGCGTTCAAGAGATCCGCCGCATTTGAGTCCGCCGATGGCACGGTGAGGCTTACAACGATCCGAAGCCGATGCAGGGATATTTCAAGCTTGATGCGCCTTTGAGGTTGATCATTGGTGCGATGCAAAAGAATCTTTCGGCGGAGGTCGCCAGTCTTTCGGGGGGCGAGTCGCTCGGCTTCGACGGCCGCGGGGAACTGGAGAGAGATTTGAACGTCCTGAGCAATCACATTCGCAACAGTTACATTCTCAGCTTTACTCCGACCTCGGCGGAACCGGGACTGCATACGCTGAGGGTTTCACTGCCGCATCATCCGGAGATGATGGTTTCGGCGAGGAGCAGCTACTGGGCTGAGAATTCCACTGAGTCTGTAACAAATCATTGACGAGAAACTTGTAGGCCGTCGAGGGCCGGCGTAGGCTGGTGGAGATGTCCGAGGTGAGGATGATGCGACGGATTGGTTTGGTGTGCGCGATGGCGGGATTGATGGCTTCGGGTGTGGCGCTGGCTCAGACTGGGCCGACGGCTCCTCCGACGGGACCGACGGGGCCCGCGGCTGAGGTGCAGCGGAGCTACGCTGCGGTAAAGGGGAATATTTTGAAGTCGGCGGAGAAGATGCCCGCGGCGGATTTCAGTTATAAGCCGGAGCCGGATGTGCGGACGTATGCGCGCGTGCTGAATCACGTGACCGAGGCGCAACTGCGCAGTTGTGGTGCAGCGAACCATACGGATCCGGGCGCGCAACCGAAGGTGCCGGAAGAGACTGCGGACAAGGCGGCGATCGTTGAGGCGCTGAATGCTGCGTTTGCTGAGTGCGATAAGGCGTTTGCGTCGCTGACGGATGCGAATGCGTTGGAGATGCTGGAGCTCGGGAAGGCGAAGCGGTCGCGGATTGGACTGATGTGGGGGACGGTGGCCCATGATCAGGAGCAGTATGCGACCCTGGCACTGTATCTGCGGCTGAAGGGGATTGCTCCGCCGAGCAGTGAGAAGTAGGCGAAGCTGCTGGGCGTGAAGTTCCCTCGTAAACCGATGTTTCCAACGTTAGCCTCCTGCATCTAAGCAAGGTAGGCGGGAGTACTGCTGTTGATGGAAGCAAGTCCGGTCGTTCCTGCCTGTATGAAAGGAACGTGAATGGCATCGGAATCTCGGGGTCGAGCTGCTATCTGGACCGTGGGATTTTTGTGTGTTGTGTTTTTGGGGCTGCAGTTTGTTCGTCCTGAGTTGACGAATCCGCCGGTGACGGCCGAGTTGCAGGCGCCTGAAGAGGTTAAGCAGGTGCTGAAGAACTCCTGTTATAGCTGCCACTCCAATGAGACGAAGCTGCCGTGGTTCGATCAGGTTGTGCCGGCATACTGGGTGGTGACGAGCGACGTGAAAGAGGCAAGGAAGCACCTGAATTTCTCGGAGATTGGGAAGCTTCCGGCGGCGCAGCAGAGGGGTTATCTGTTCGAAGCGGTGAATTTTATCCAAATGGGGGCGATGCCGCTGCCCGCGTATCTGAAGGTGCATCCCGATGCCAGGGTGACGCCGGAGCAGTTGGCGGTGCTTCGGAATTATTTGACGACGCCGCCCGCTCCAGATCCAAACGCCGCTGCGAAGGCTGTCGCAGACTCGAGCGCTGCGGACGCGGAGTATGACAAGTGGATTCAGGCGGCTGGAGTTGCTATGAATGTTCAGCCGGAGTTCAATGGCGTGGCGTTTATTCCGGACTACAAGAACTGGAAGGCGATCAGCAGCACGGACCGGTTCGACAACCATTCGATGCGGGAGATTCTGGGGAACGATGTTGCGATCAAGGCGATAGCGGAGAACCATATCAATCCCTGGCCGGATGGGACGGCGTTTGCCAAGATCGCGTGGCAACAGGCGCAGCCGGACAATCAGGGGGTGGTGAAGACCGGCAAGTTCATTCAAGTGGAGTTGATGATCAAGGACAGCAGCAAGTATGCGTCGAGCGAGGGCTGGGGTTGGGGACGCTGGCGCGGGACGGATCTGAAGCCGTATGGGAAGGATGCGGAGTTTCAGAATGAATGCATGAGCTGCCATGAGCCGGTGGCGAAGAACGATCATGTGTACACGATGCCGTTCCACGGACAAGCGGGAGGGGGACAGTGATGCGATTGAGAGCCCTGTGTGTGCTTGGTGTGGCGGCGGCTGGTCTGGTGACTGTTGGCTAATGGGATGCTCGGAGACGACGAATCCTCGTGTGGCGACTCGATTGAATGAGGATGCTCGGCTGGTGGGGGCGCTGCCATCGAATTCGCTTGCGGGTAAGGTGATTACCTCGTGGGTGAATAAGCAGGATGCGACGATGTCGACGCTGTTTGGCAACGATGTCGCGGTGCAGTATGCGAGGACGAATGGAGCGATGAAGTATCCGGCGGGCGCGGTGCTGTCCGTGGTGACATGGGGCCAGCAGGAAGATCCGCGGTGGTTTGGCGGAAATATCCCGAAGGCTCCCAGGTCGGTTGAATTTGTAACAGTCGGAAGCACGTACTCTTATCAGCGGTATGAGGGATCTCCGTTGAAGAAGGTGGCGAGCGAGGATGGCGCTGCGCCGAACGACCGTGCAGCCTATCTGCTGGCGCAGCGGGCAGCGGTGATGCCTTAGCTTGTGGCCGCGCTTACCAGGTGAAGCCGCCTGATGCTGGAGGCCATGCCTGCATGAGCTGGCGCAGAAGGACGATGCGGCCGAGGTGGTACGCGTTGTGGGCAGCGAGGCTGATCAGCTGGTCGCGGATGGACATAATGCGGACGGGGCTGCCAGGGCGCGAGGGGCAGCGGATCTGCTGGTCGAGACGGTCGGAGTTGCTCGCGGCGGCTGCGGCCTTATGGGCGGCTAACAGGAAGCGTTGGCGGAGCTGGTCAAAGGGTTCCTTGGAAGTCTGAGTGGAGGTTTTGCCAGGATTGTCCGGATTGGCAGGATTATCTGAGGGAAATCCGTCTGTGGGTTTTGCGGGGTAGGGAGTTTCCACGCCTGTGATCCAGTCGAGTGTGATCTGCTGCCAGAAGGCCATGTGCCAGAGTTCGCCGTAGATGGTGTGGGGGACGTTGGGGAGCTTGCGATGGACGATTTCGTCGCTGAGGCCTTCGAGGATGTGGGCCGGTGAAGCTGCGTAGCTTTCTTCAACCAGGGCCTGTTCGAGCTCGGTCATGTAGCCTTCCTGTTGGTAGGATGCGTTTGGGTACATAGTGATGCCACGGCGTTTTATTTTATCGGAGGGGAGACTTCGATGAATGATGGATATGATTTGCAGCGGTTCGTGGACGCGCAGGCAGGGTTATATGAGCAGGTCTGTGCGGAGTTGCGCGCGGGGAGGAAGCGGAGCCACTGGATGTGGTTTGTGTTTCCGCAGATACGCGGGCTGGGGAGTAGTCCGATGGCGATGCGGTACGCGATCTCGGGTCGGGATGAGGCTCGGGCTTATTTAGATCATCCGGTTTTGGGGCCCAGGCTGCAGGAGTGTGCGGGGCTTGTGGTTGAGGTGGAGGGACGGACGATAGAAGAGATCTTTGGGTATCCGGATGATTTGAAGTTCCACTCGAGCATGACGCTGTTTTCCGAAGTGGAGGGTCCTGACGAGCGCGTGTTTCATGAGGCGCTGAGGAAATACTTCGACGGGAAGATGGACTCGGCAACTCTGGACCGGCTTTAGTTTTAGTGCGTTGAGGCGGGTGGGGCTGGCGGAGGATGTAGCCGTCATTTATAAGCATTGATTGTTGACGATACGCGCAGGAGTTGAATCTTCGGGCAGAATCGCAATTTTTTGCATGACAACTGTCTGAATGCCGATCGCATCTTCTTTCGTAGGCTTGGCTTTGCGCCATGCGCCGATGGATGAAGGTGCTTGCATGAACCGATGGCTGACGAACGCGGCAGGAGCGGCGGTTGGCGTGGCTGCTGCGGTGTCGCTTACGGCGGGTTGCGGGCGGCAACATGAGGCACAGGCGAGTCAAACATCTGCCGCTCCAGCACAGGAGTTGAAGCCGGCGCCCGCGACTCCGATGGATGTGAAGAAGGTGGAGATGGGCGGGTCAACGTGGCAACCAGAGTGGGACAAGTTCGTGGAGATCGCGCTGCCGCCTGAGATGCTGACGCGCCAGGTTCCGCATGATGTAAGGCGATTCTGTCCGCGGTTCTACGACATGGCCGAGGCGGACAAGCGCGCTTTCTGGGCTTATTTCTTTCAGGCGCTGGCGGGAGCGGAGGCGGGGCTGATACCGAACATAGAGGCTCGGCATGCGGAGATTCCAGGGAAGGATGAGGTGACTGGTCGACAGGCACGAACCGCTGGGCTGCTGCAGCTCGCGTACGAAGATGAGAAGCGGTATGGGTGCGACTTCGACTGGGAGCGCGATAAGGCACTGAAGCTTGACGATCCCGAGAGGACCATTCTGCAGCCGAAGAACAACCTGGAGTGCGGGGTGAAGATTCTCGATCACCAGATCATAGAGCAGCACAAGTCGCTGTTTTCGGGAACGGGATACTGGGCTCCGCTGCGGCCGGGAACGGGAGGCTACCGGACGTTTGTAAAGCAGATGACGAATGTTCCTGTGGTTTGTAAGGCCGGGGAGAGACAGATCGCGTCGAGGTAAATTTTTTAGCGCGAGGAATACCATCGGGCGAAGGTACCGACGGTGATCAGGAAGACGCCGAACGCGATGAAGATGGCGGCCATGCGGTGAATGTCGGGCATGCCTGGTTGTCCCGGCGGAGTGAATACGAACAGCAGGATACCGAGGAGGACTGCGATTCCGCCACCGACCTGCGGCTTCGTGCCGATGCGGCTTCTGGCGAGACTCTCGCTGTCCGAGTCTTCGGTGTCGGGTTGATCCGGGTCCATCTGCACCTCGTTGCGCTCGTACGCGATGCGTGAGTCAGGCAAGCTGTTAGTTCGGGGAAGGCTTCTCGACGTGATCGATGACGAAGACGTCGGCGGGGGCTCTCACGGATTCGAACTTGAGCCCGAGCTGCTCCTGCATGGCGGTGGAGAGCGCGGGAGGCGCGTTGGGATCGTCGGCGGGCGGAGCTGGAGCTCCCGCTCCTGCTGGCGGTGGTGGCGGTTTTGGAACTCCCATTTGAGTGAATTGAGAGTCGTCGGGCGTCCAGTTCAAGGTGAAGTCGTATTTGCCCGTGAGGCCGGTGTGGTCAACGACTGGCTTATCCATGACCGCGGACTGCATGCCGTCGCAGAAGTCCTTCATCGTGGAGTTCGTCACCATCAAGGCTCCCAGCTTCCTGAAGAGAAAGTTCGTGGGTTCGCTGGGCTGGTGGATGGTGTCGGTCAGCTTGGGTCCGCCCTTGCCGACAGTGAGGGCGTAGACGGAGAGTTCTTTCTGATCGTGGTGAAAGGTGAGCTTGAAGCGGTCGGTCAGAGCGGATTGAATGAGCAGTTTCATCTGCTTCGAGTTTGGCCGGCCTTCGACATCGGGCACGCCGTCGATGTCGAATTTATCGGTGCTGAACCAGTCGGGCGCGCCAACGATCTGTTTGGCGTGGAGTCCGTAGGCGAAGGTGATCAGATCATCCACGTTGGTGTTGATCGTCATGACGTGACGTCCGCGAATTGTGAAGCCTTTGCCCGGCCGGTTCGGGTCGCTGGGCTTGACCGTTACGACATCGAATTTCGGAACAGCATCTGCGGGCATCGATTTTGGCGGCTCGGGAATCGGCCACGCATTTTCGGCGGTTACGTGTTCGAGATTCAACACGTGAGTCTGACCGTTCTGTGTGGCGTTGCCGGCAATCTTGTCGCCTTCAGGGCTTAAGGTTCCGACGTAGGCGACGTCCAGCGCTGTGATTGCGAAGTTGACGCTTGATCCCTGGACCGAGATTGAATTGACGCCAATAGGCTGGCCGCCCTGGTCGATGCTGTACATTACAGCCTTCAACTTGCCGTCGTCCTTCGTTATTTTGACTACGGTTCGAAGGCCCTTCCCGGCTTCCAGGGTTCCCTGCCAGATGCCGGTGATGTCTTTGTCCTGCGCGCGGACCTGCGGCGGCGTGGCAAATATCAGAGTGAGGCCAACCATCGTGAAGCCAACCATCCACAGCAGTGTTCGTTTCATCGGCGATCTCCTGGCGGTCCGGCGGATTGTGTTTTGTCAGATGGGAAATTCTATCCGTTAGACCTGCACCATCGATTAGGGTTAGGTGGTATTGGGGGTTTTAGTGGGGATTTGGAGAGCGGTTTGTGTTTTGCCCGACGGCCTGCGCATGCATTAAGTGTGCGTGAAATAAGCTCCACGGTTTTGCGTGCGATCTTCGCCGTATGGTATCTTCTTGCTCTACCGCGCAGGAGAATCATGGGCCCTCACGATTTCTAGAAACACGAGGAGCGATCATGCGAAAGCCTGTAACCTTACTCCCCATCCTATTGGCGCTTGCCACCGTCAACGCGTATGCCGATCTCATCACCAATGGAAGTTTCGAGGACACGAGTAAAACCTTCGTGGGCGATGCGAACAAGGTGGATGAACTGAACTCTGGTTCGTCCGCGATCCCGGGCTGGACGACGATCAATGGAGTGCCGACGGCCTGGATTATGAACGGGAATCCGTATGGAATTTCAGCGGCCGACGGGAGTTTCTTTCTCGATTTGACCGGCTATTCGGATTTTGGGACCTATGGTGGAGTTTCGCAGAGCTTCGCCACGACAGCCGGTACGAGCTATGTTGTGACTTTTGATTTGGGCTACGGCGGCGACTCTACCGCATTCGGCGGTCCGGTGAGCGTACTCGTGTCTGCAGGAGGTTCGTCGCAGACTTTCACGTCGGGATCGGGGTCACCTAACCCGGCGGTGTGGGATCTTGAGACCTTTGGATTCACGGCGACGTCTTCGACGACGACGCTTAGCCTCATCGGCAAGACGACAACAGGTGGCGATTACATCGGCCTGGACAACGTCGATGTAGAGGTGGGGACAGCTCCGGGTCCGGTTCCTGAGCCTGCGGCATTTACCCTTCTGCTGACCGGGATGAGTGTGCTGGGGTGCGCGGCTCGTCGTCGATTCCGTCGTTAGATTTTTTCTGCACTTTGCAGAAGGCCTCAATCAGAAATATCTCCCCTGCGTACCGGAGACGAAGCGTAGCGAAGGCTTAGATCGGGTGAGCAGTCTCTCTCTACACCGGTTCGCGATTCTCGCCCAACCCTGGGCAACGCCACTCCCAAGCGGAGGCGGTTGGGTGCGCACACCCACCACGAAAACCAGATGGAGGCACAAAATGCGCAACCGGATGATGTGTTCCGTTATCTCCTCTACTCTCCTGCTTGGTTCCTTTGTCACGACAGAGGCCCAGAAACCACGAAGGAGTTTGTAGTCACCTCAAAAACCAACAACGCATCAGTAGATGACTTGCAGGTGAGTTTCAGCAATCGATTCATATCGCCTAAATCAGCCGTCATTAAAGACGCCACGGGAGTCATGCAAGGCACCTTCAATACGAAGACGAATTCCCCCGTAGGGACCGGGACGTTCGTATATACCAACCCGCTCGGTAACGATGGTAAAACCCCCATCAACGTACTCAAGGGCTGGACGGTCACACTCACGGTACAGTCGACGGTGACCCCATTCAGCATGCCAGGGCCTAATACCTTTTCCTCGGGCAAGACCCAACTTCAAGATAGCGTCGGCCTGCTTTCACCGGACATCGATCTGTTGCAGAATCCCAATACCGGCATCGCGGCCGTGTCATTCGGCAATTCGACGGATAGCTTTCTGTTCCTGACTGATGTTGAGGTGTGGACCGGGCTCACCGCCGCCCAGGGTAACACGTTTGACGCGAACGGTAACTTTGTCACCTCCGACTTGCCCTCCGTGCCAAACTTCACCCTAGCCGACCTGGACTTGACGCCGGGCCAGCCCGAGTCCCCGGTACTCCCCATTGGGGTGTATCCCAACGATGGCAGCTTTGTGGTCGCGCTTTACGACGTAGAGGCTGGGCCGGACTCAAATATCAAGGATGCGACGAATATAGGCGAGTTAGCGTTCGCAACCAATGACCCGGTACTTACACCCGAGCCACCGTCTCTCCTGCTTTTCGCAAGTGGGATGGTGATGTTCGTGGTTCGAAAATGTATGTTGCATCGTTTTGCGAGACAGGGGTCGATGAACTGATGATTGTCGCTGTCAGCGTGATGCGCTCTCGCGAGGAAATTAATCTGATTGTGCCTAGACTTTGCATCTGCGCTTAAGCTAGATTGTGTGCCTAGCAAGGCCTTCCTTCCCAAATCCATAAGGTCGCACGTGGACGCATCAGGCCTTCTTCTCGTTTTGATTCGTTTGCAGTCGCGATCACACAGAATCCGATGAACGCGAAGGTTTTGTGCAGCCCGAGCTTGATTTTTTCCCTATTCTGACGCGCTAACGGTCCTCGGTAGATTCCGACCGTCGATGTAGATTCGGGCCCATGTGTCGAATCCATTGATTTCGAAAAACGGAGACATATATGAATAGAGCTTGGAAGCCGATTTACGCGGTTGCGGCGATACTCGCTGTCGCGACCGCGAGTATTCATGGATATGGTCAGACGGTCGAAGATATCGAACGCGATGCACCGCCTCTTTTTGTCGATGGCTTTGAAGCATACATCTATGGCTATCCGCTGATGATGTTCGGCGTAACGGGGCGGACAGCGACCACGGTTATGGATGACCACTCGAGGCTTGGCGGAGCGCCATTGAATCAGTTCGGCAAGGAGTTGGTGTTGCCGGATAGTACGTTTACGGCGGTCGTGCTTCCGAGTACGACGACTCTGTATGCTTCGTCGTTTCTGAATCTGCAGCATGAGCCGGTGATCCTGCATCTTCCCGCGATTGATCGGTTCTTCGTTCTGCAGATGTTGGATGGGTGGACGGATGTGAGTGCGCTGTCGCCGAGTTCGCGTTTGGGCAGCCAACCGGGGGATTACGCCCTGGTCGGGCCAGATTTTAAGGGGACGCTGCCGGATACGATTCACAACGTGATTCCGATGCCGACGAACTCGATGTGGATCATCGGACGGTTTTATACGACGGGGACGAAGTCGGATATCGACGACGTAATCAACAGTATCTATCCGGGTTTGACGCTGACTCCGCTGAGCAAGTACATCAGCCCGCCGTATGTGGCGCCGGACGATCTGCCGTTGCAGCCGCTTGTGGATTTCATTACGCCGCCGCTCAATCAGGTTGCGGGGATGGATGCGTGCGCGTTCTTTAATGGCCTGTCGGCGATGATGCAGTACAACCATCCCATTCCTGGGCAGGATGACAAGATTTTGCCGAAGTTGAAGAGCGTGGGAATCGATCTGGACTCGCCGTACACGCCGTTCGATTGCACGATGCATAAGGACACGCTGCCGACCCTGCAGCTGGCTGTTGCTGCGGCGAGGACGTTTCTCCCGCTGGCGCCGAATCCGCCGCAGACGACGACGGGATGGACGGTGTCTCTGAAGGTGGGGACGTATGAGGACCATTATCTTTTGCGGGCGGAGGTCGCGCAGCAGGCTCTGGGTGCGAACAATCCTCAGGATGCGGTGTATGGGTATACGCAGAACGACGGCACCGGAGCTCCTCTTGATGGCACGAAGAAGTTCAAGATTCACTTTGCCGCGTCAGGCGATGAGGGGCTTCCGCCGGTGAACGGATTCTGGTCGCTGACGATCTATGACCATCTTGGAAAGCTTGTGCCGAATAACTACGGGATCACGTATAACGCGATTGGCGGGTCGACGGTGCAGGGGCACAATGCGTGCTTCAACACGGATGGCTCGCTCGATCTCTATCTGCAGTCGACGCCTCCAGCGGCGGGGATTCCGTACTGTAACTGGCTGCCGACACCGACCGATGCCGCCGGCAATCCTTACATCGCGTTTCTGAGGATGTATTGGCCGAAGGATGCGATTCTGCAGAAGGATTGGATTCCTCCTCCGATTGTGACGAATAACTAGGAGGTGGTTGGGCTGGCTCGCCTCCTACCCCGCCCTGTCTGAGGTCGTTAGAGGCGTGTAGCGGCCTTCAGGCCGAGGGCGCGCTCTTTTTCCATGAGCTGGGCGGAGGGGATGGATTTGTCGCGGATGCTGAAGCCGATGACGGAGTTGCCCTTCTTGATGAAGAGGGATGTGCCGAACTGCGAGGTGATGTAGTAGGCGTCGTCTCCGATGCCGGGTGCGGGTGTCATGGTGATGCGGGGGTGGGGGTCGCGTTCTTTTTCGAAGTAGTCGGGTGTGGTGAAGTTGAGGACGACTTCGGAGTCGTTGGTGACGCCGGTTTTGGCCCATCCGCACATGATGGTGCTGGTTTTGAGGACGTGCTGGCCGGGGTCGATGGGCATGGCTAGGACGGCGGTGATTTCGGCGGGGGTGAGGACCTGGCAGGAGTCGGTGACTGGGGTGGTGGTGGCTGCGGTGGGGGTTGGAGTTGCGGTGGGTTCGGTGGGGTGGAGGAGTGGCAGCCGAGGAGCAGGAGGGTTGTGGCGAGAAGGGTGGAGAGCGGAGTGGCGGTGGACATTTTCGGTGGCCTTTTTGAGCGGGTGTGGAGGCGCGCTCGTCGTGAGATGGACTTCGGGCCGGTGGTTATTTGGAATGCGGGGGATTATTGCAGGTTGGGATGGAGGCGCAATCCTCTGATTTTGACGGCTTGGAGGCTCCGGTGAAGGGGACTGTAGATGCCTGATGCGATTATTCTGGCGACGGCTGAGGTGGCTGGCCGGGAGCTAGTGACTCGGGATGTGAAGGATTTCCGAGCGGGATGCGTGGGGTTCGGGTGCCTTACAGAATTTAAATGCGGTTCGCGCGTAGCCCGAATGCCCACGCATCCCTTGAGAGAAAGACGCGATGAGTTAGGCTCCCCGTTTGGTGCTGGGCCACTGCCCCAAGAGTCAGGTGGTAGACTTTGGCGTATTCGTAGTTCGTCTCAATCGGCATTCACATGCTATTAAAGAAGAGCCTACGCTGGATTTTGAGTATCGTTCTAATAGTTTTGTTCGTCTCTGTTTTGGTGATGTTTATCCGTCAATACTGGTTTCTGATCGTGCCCCTTTTTAGTCATTCCGGTTATGTTTTTTGTGAGGTGGCTCGATAGCGACCCGGAGCGGGACAGACAGATAGCAGCTCAAAGGGAACAGATGGCGGCGGCCGAAGCGGAGATAGCGGCGGAAGAATTCGCCCGCGCAAGCGCGACTTTTCATGCTTTCAAGACGGCGACTGCCTCTGAGTTGCCGTCGCTAGACACTTCTAGCTGGCTAATTCTAAGGCCCGGAGAGCAATGCTACGCAACCGCGTCGGCAACGGTAGAGATTTCTCTACTCCATAATTATGAGAAGAGCGTAGAGGGAAGTATCGGGTTCGAGGTGCCACATCTGCCGGGCATCAAGGGTGTGAAGAAAACCGTAGATAAGTTTGCTATACGCGAGACATATGCCCTACAGCACGGCACGCTGTTAGTGCTCAACAAAGGAGTTGCTTTCGTATCTACCGGCAGAGTTCATTTGGTCCCCGCGCCCACCATAGACAGGCCAGTCCGTGATGGTAGGGTTGTTACGCTGGTACTGAAGGACGGAAATAAAAAAATCCCCTTCACTATCACAGGCGGCCCTCATGCAGACTTCCTGGTGCAGGGTGCGATTGAGAGAGTCGCACGCGACGCGGAACTTAACGCTACGGCATGAAATTCTGAGTTCTCTGAAACTTTGAACAAACCTCTTCTTACGGATAGATTCTGTTGAGGGTTCGGGCGAAGGGGATGGTTTCGCGGACGTGGTCTAGGCCGCAGATCCAGGCTACGACTCGCTCGATGCCCATGCCGAAGCCGGCGTGGGGGACGCTGCCGTATTTGCGCAGGTCGAGGTACCACTGGAAGGCGTCGAGGGGGAGGTTGTGTTCTTCGATGCGGGACTTGAGGAGGTCGTAGGAGTCGACGCGCTGGGAGCCGCCGATGATTTCGCCGTAGCCCTCGGGGGCGAGGACGTCGACGCAGAGGGCCTTGGTGGGGTCGAGCGGGTCGGGCTGCATGTAGAAGGCCTTGATGGCGGCGGGGTAGCGGTGGATCATGACGGGCTTGTCGAATTGGCTGCTGATGTAGGTTTCGTCGGGTGAGCCGAAGTCGTCGCCGTATTTGTGGGGGGTTTCGATTTTGCCTTCGGCGAAGGCTTTTTCGAGCATGGCGTGGGCTTCGTCGTAGCAGAGGCGGGGGAATTTGTTGGGGGTGGCTTTGTGGCTGGGGGTTCGATCTGCGGGTGAGAATGCAGGGATCCTTCGACTTCGCTGCGCTTCGCTCAGGATGACGACGTTTGATGGTTGAGGCCGGGCGATGGGGGCGATGACGGCTTCGAGTTTGGAGATGTCTTTGCCGATGACTTTGAGGTCGGCGCGGTGGTGGGCGAGGACCGTGGTGACGATGTGGGTGATGTAGGCTTCGGCGAGGTCGAGGAGGCCGTCGAGTTCGAGGAAGGCGACTTCGGGTTCGACCATCCAGAACTCGGTGAGGTGACGGCGGGTTTTGGATTTTTCGGCGCGGAAGGTGGGGCCGAAGCTGTAGACCTTGCCGAGGGCGAGGGCGGTGGCTTCGACGTAGAGCTGGCCGGATTGGGTGAGGTAGGCCTTGTCGTCGTCGAAGTAGTCCATCTCGAAGAGCTCACTGGTGCCTTCGCAGGCGTTGGGGGTGAGGATGGGTGGGTCGGTGCGGATGAAGCCGTTGAGGTCGAAGTACTCGGCGGCGGCGCGCATGATGGTGGCGCGGACGCGGAGGATGGCGGACTGGCGCGGGGTGCGGAGCCAGAGGTGGCGGTGCTCCATGAGGAAGTCGACGCCGGCTTCTTTGAGCTGGATGGGGAAGGGGGTTTCTACGGGGACCTTCTGGATGACGTGGACGTCTTCGACGTCGAGTTCGTAGCCGGAGGGGGCGCGGGAGTCGGCGCGGACTTTGCCGGTGACGGTGAGGCTGGATTCGAGGGTGAGGTTCTTTAGGGTCTCGAAGACGGCTTCGGGGACGGCGGCTTTGGGGACGATGCCCTGGATGGTGCCGGTGCCGTCGCGGAAGATGGGGAAGAGGAGCTTGCCCGAGGCGCGGAGATTGTAGAGCCAGCCGCGGAGGGTGACGGTTTGGCCTTCGAACTGCGGAGAGGGAGGCGATGGTGGCGATGGGGGCGGGAGCGGTGTTCGTGAGTTCAGACATTGTGCGGAATTTACCTGGATTTAGATTACCGGATTGCGTGGTTCGGGTGAGCATTTCTGGGTTGCGCGGCGGGGAGGGGGATAGTAAGCTGCTGGGCATGCTGGCTGGGCGCAGTTGGGACAGTTGGATTGAGGAGTATTCGGGAAGCCATCAGCATCCGCTGAACCGGCTGACGCATACATTTGGGATTCCGATCATCATGCTTTCGCTGCCGGTGCTGGTGGCGGCGATCTTCTGGCACAAGCTGATGTGGGTGGGGATCGATCTGTTTGTGGCGGGGTGGACGCTGCAGTTCATCGGGCACGCGATTGAGGGCCAGCCGCCGGAGTTTATGAAGGACTGGCGGTTTCTGCTGGTAGGGTCGCGGTGGTGGTTTGCGAAGATGCGCGGGAAGTTCGCGTTGTACCATCCTGAACAAACAAATGCAGGTCCTTCGACTGCGCTCGCTGCGCTCGTGCTCAGGAGCATCTGTGGGGGACAATTCTGTGGGTTAAGCAGTCTGTTGAACAATCTGAGTGAGCTCGGTTGAGAAGGTCGAAGGCTTGCGTGCTCTTTTTTCGTGACGGATTCGGGGGTCTCTTCGAGCTCGTGAGAGATCTCGAGGATGGCGGGGATGGCGGCGGGTAGGGTGGCGATGTGTCGGGCTATGTTGGCCCAGTCGATGGAACCGGAGCCGGGCCAGAGGTGGTCGTCTTTGGTGCCTTGGTTGTCGTGAAGGTGGAGCTGGCCGATGCGGGGCTTGAGGAGTTCGAAGGCTTCGTCGATGGCCTTGTTGTTTTCGGGGGCGGCGAGGTGGGCGTGGCCGATGTCGAGGCAGACGCCGACGCGGTCGAAGTGGCCGACGCGGAGGATCTCGAGGATGTGCTCGGGGGTGGTGATGTCGTTTTGCAGGTTTTCGATGAGGATGCGGACGCCGAGGGGGTGGGCGAAGGCCTTGAGGTGCTCGATGGCGGTGAGGGAGTTTTCGAGGGCGCGGGTGTTCCAGGGGTCGTCTTTGTAGCCGAGGTGGAGGGTGCAGGCGGAGATGGGAATCTGTTCGGCGGACTCGAGGGCGCGCTTGACCTCGTCCATGGCGGCGATGCGGCGAGACTTTTCGGGGTCGATGAGGTTGATGTTCGGGGCGACGTGGCGGGACCATTGGCCGCTGCCGCGGTCGCTGAAGTAGAGGGGCTGGTGGAGGGTGGCGGCGACGCCGGTGTTGCGGAACCAGGTGGCGATGTCGCGGACGGCGGCGCGGTCGGCGTAGTCGAAGTGGTGGCGGGCGGCGAAGATCTCGATGGTGTTGGCGCCGGATTTGTGGAGGGCGTCGAGCAGGCCGGGGTGCAGGCGCTGCGGGAGGAAGACGTGAGTGGAGATTCCGGGTTGCATCACTCCTTAAGGTACAGCAGGGACGGTTGAATGACGCAAGGGGTTGCATGTTCTGGTGCGCGGTCTGGGGTAGGTTTCGCAGGTCAGGGTTTGACGGCGCGGCAGAGGATGGAGGTCCATTGGGCGATGAGGGTCTCGGGGTCCATGGCGAGTTCGCAGAGCTGGCGGCAGATCTGGTCGATCTCCTGCTGGGTGGCGACTCCGAGCGCGACGATGCCGTCGCCGGCTTCGTGGAAGGTGTGTTCCCACATGCGTTTTCCGGGACCGGAGAGATACACGGGCTGATCGAGGCGAGGGGTGACGGAGACGAAACCGGTCTTGAGCATGGCGGAGTGGAGTTTGCGGCCGAAGGCGTAGGTGACTCCGAGGGCTTTGCCGGTGTCCATGGCGATGTCGATGGATCGCGCCATGGCCAGCGACGGGGGACTGGCGTAGGCGGCAGTGATATCGAGGTCGACGCAGACGACGGCGCCACCGGGTTTTAAGAGCCGATACATCTCGGCGAGGACGTCCAACGGATCGGTAAGGTGGCAGAGGAGATAGCGGCAGAAGATGATGTCGAAAGACGCAGACGGCAGGCCGGTGTCGTAGGCGCTGCGCTCGAGGAAGGTGACGTTTTGTCTCGTGGCAGGCGGTGGCGGCTTCGAGCTGGGCTTCGTCGAGCTGGTCTTTGTTGAGGTCGATACCGACGACGGAGCCGGTGGGGCCGACCTGAGAGGACAGCCAGCAGGAGATGCGTCCGATGCCGCAGCCGATGTCGAGGGCACGCATGCCGGGGGCGAGTCCGGCATCGAGCATCATCTCGCGTGATGCCGGGCCGTAGACTTCGTCGAGAAGGCGGAGGCGGGCGGCTGCGGTGGCGCCGGTGCGCAGGACGTAGGTGGGCTCGTGAACATGCTTGGGATCAGCTGACATGAATTTCACCTGGGAATTCGACCTGGGAGGGGGAACTGCACTTCTTATAGCATGGGATTGACGGGATGAGGTTGCGCAGGAGCTTTATTTACAGTGATTTTGGGAGCTTCGGCTATCCGGCGATAGACGTGGATTTGGCGGGTTGGCGTCTGCGGCGTTGGGCGGTGATAACGTGATTGCGAGCCTGAGTTTGAGGGAGTTTGGGAAAGGGAGAGACTGGATGATGCGTTTTCGGAGTGCGGTATTGGTAGGGTGTGCTGTCACTGATGGCGGTTACGGCGTGGTCGCAGAGCGGCTCCGGTTGCAGCGCAGACGGTTGCTCCGACTGCTGCTCCGCCGGTGGATACGGCAAAGCAGATTGCGACGATGGAGGCGAAGCTGGCGGACTGGCCGCAGTTGGGCCGGTACAAGGCGGAGAATGCGGCGCTGGGGCCGGTTGCGGCGGGGGAGCAGAGGGTGGTGTTTTATGGGGACTCGATTACGGATGCGTGGGGCAGACGGCCAAATACGGGCGAGTTTTTTCCGGGGAAGCCGTATGTGAATCGCGGGATCAGCGGGCAGACGACGCCGCAGATGGTGGTGCGGTTTCGGCAGGATGTGATCAATCTGCATCCGTCGGCGGTGGTGATTCTGGCGGGGACGAACGATGTGGCGGGGAACACGGGGCCGATGACTCCGGAGATGACGGAGGATAACTTTCGGTCGATGATCGATCTGGCGAAGGCAAATGGGATTCGGGTGATCATTGCGTCGATTACTCCGGCGGCGGACTATCCGTGGAAGAAGGGGATGGCGCCGGCGCCGAAGATCAGGGCGCTGAATAACTGGCTGCAGGGATATTGTGTGACTCATTCGGTTACATATCTGGATTACTACTCGGCGATGGTGGGGGAGGATGGCGGGATGAAGCCGGGGATCAGCTTCGATGGCGTGCATCCGAATGCGGAGGGGTACGCGATTATGGGGCCGCTGGCGCAGGCGGCGATCGATAAGACGCTGGGAGTGAAGTAGTGGCTAGGAAGATATAGGCTCTGGGCTCCGCAGCAGGCGTTGAAGCGTGAGCGCGTTGCCGAGTGCGGCGCCGGATGCGGTGTTGTCGAAGATGCACCAGATTTCTTTCGCTGGATGTTGCGCGATGGCGGCGGCGAGGGATTGCAGGTAGGGGTCCGGATAGGCGGAGTAGTACATGCGCGGGCTGCCGTGAAGGCGGCAATAGAGGAGTTGGCTGTCGCCACCGGCAGTGGCGGCTGCGGGGACTCGCGCGGGATCGGTTGCGGCACGGGCGATATGGAATCGTTGCAGAAGATGATTGGCTTCAGCGGTGAACCATGTGGGGTGGCGAGGCTCGAGCACGGTGGGGCCGGGGTGTTGATCGCGAAGCAGATTGAAGAAGGATTCGGCGACTATGGGGTTGAACTCTGACTTCGGGGGAAGCTGGAAGAGGATTGGGCCGAGTTTGCTGGAGAGAATTTTCGCTTCTGCGAGGAAGGCGCGTAACTGATCGGATGTGCAGGCCAGGTTGGCTTCGTGCGTGATGGCTTTGGGAGCTTTGACGGAGAAGCGGAAGTTTTCAGGAACAGAGGCGGCCCAGTTCTCCCAGGTTGACGCGCGGTGCGAGCGGTAGAAGGAGGAGTTGATCTCGGCGCAGGAGAAGATCTGGCTGTAGCGTTCGAGGTGGGTTCCGGTTTGTGGGAGTTCGGCGGCGTGCTGTCTGCGGGATGCTCCAACCGGCGGTGCCGATGTAGATGGGAACCATGCTTTGGTTCGATGCGATCGGGACGAGGGCGAATGCGAGGAATGGCTACCAGTGGACTTTGGGAGTGAAGACGTAGTGGGTTTCGACGAAGCGGGCGAGGAAGAAGAGTGTGAGCATGATGCTGGTGGACCAGGAGAAGATCTGAATCGGAAGGGTGGCGGCGAGGGATGGGCGGGGTTTGGGTTCGGCTTCGCGGAAGATGACGCGCCGAGCACGGAGATGGCTGCGGAGAGGGCGACGAGTACGAGAGCGTCGAGGAGACGGTTGGTGAAGATCTCGGGGGGTTGGAGGAGGATGGTGTGAGGGTCTTCCGCGGAGAGGAAGAGGGTGCGGAAGACGCCATAGAGGGAGAGCATGCAGAGAAGCAGAGCCGCGAGTTTGGAGAACTCGACCAGCCCGCTCAGGAAGACTTCGGATGGCGGGAGTTTGTCGGTGCGGCTGATGTATGCGATGCCATCCGGGGCGATCCAGACGTCCTGCACGCGATTCCAGATGTCGTCGGGCATGGTGTTTTGCCATAGGCCGCCGAGCAGCCGGGCGAAGGATGGGTCTGCCATGGCTCGCTTTTCGATGTGCGGGATGATGTATTCGCCGTGGATAGCAGAGGAGTTCTTCGATGGGGCCGGCGCAGAGACCTTGCCTGGTCGGCGCGGATTGGTCGAGCGACCAGATGGTGAGGATGAGCTTCCACGCTTCTTCCGGGTCTTCGCGGACGAGGTCGTAGGTTTGCTCGAAGGACCAGAAGAGGGAGTGGTAGTCGGGGGAGCTTCGCGGGGTTGTCTGGAGGGCGATCCAGGCTTTCGCGAGTTGCGCTGCGCTTGTCTTGATTGCGCTTGTGTCGTCGGTGCCGCCGGGTTTGGCGAGTCCGAGCAGCATGCTCTGGCCCCTCTTTTGAGTGGCTGTAGTTTACTGCGTTTGGATGTGCTTGCGCAGTAATTGAGTTAGCGTTGAGTGCGCTAGATCGGCTATTTTCGACGATTGCTATTTTTTTCTACCGGCTATTTCTCGATGAGCAGGGGGCCGCCGATACGCTTCGCTTTGAGATGGATGTTTACCTCGACGTGGTCGGCGATTTTGATGAAGGGAATGCCCTTATGCATCCCGTAATCTTTGCGGTCAAAGACCATTTTGCCGTGGACATCGCTTTTGTCTGTTTTCGGATCGACTACCGTCAGGGTCACGGTCTCAGGGTTTGAGACTCCGCGTATGGTGAAGGTGCCGGGCACGCTAAAGGTGTTCGGACCGGTCTGCACAAACTTCGTCGACTTGAATGAGATCGTGGGGTTTTGCTCGACGTCGAAGAAGTCCTTGCCTTTGAGTTTGTTGTTCTTCATGCCACTTCCAGTGTCCACGGAGGCAGACTGAATTTCGATGTCGAGAACGCCGGACGTGACCTCCGGAGATGTGAATTTGAGAGTGGCGTCCCACTTGTCGAAGGTGCCGGTTAGGGCAACCGAGGCTTTCACATAGAACTTGATCGAGCTTTGTTGTGGCTCGATTTCGAAGATGGGAGATTGTGCGTGTGCCAACGGCGATAGCAGAGCGGCTATGGCCAGTAGCGGCAGGATTACTAGAGGCCTTATCTTCATAAGATTCTCCCTTTCTTGATCCAATGACATTCCCGGTGAGCCCGTTCTGCGGTCGTGAAGGAGAGCGAGAATTCAATAGCCCGCGGCTTTGCCGAAGGCGCGGCGGTTGTCGTGGCCGCCTAGGAGTTCGTGGGTTTTGGGGTCGATGGCGATGAGTTCGCTGTCGCCCCAGAGGCCGGGGCTTTTGTCGTCGGCTGCCTGGTTGCGGTTGGTGTCGTAGCCCATGGCTTTGAGCTGGTTGACGACGTCGTCGGGGAATTTCTTTTCGAAGTCGAGACGATCGGGCAGGTACTGGTGGTGGAAGCGCGGGGCGTCGGCGACGGCTTGAATGTTGAGGCCGTTGTCGATGGCGCTGATGATGTCGTTGGCGACGGTGGTGATGATGGTGGAGCCGCCGGGGGTTCCCATGACGTAGGCGAGCTTGCCGCGTTTGTACCAGTGGCTGGTCGTGGTGAGGATGGTGGGGGTCATGGCGGAGAGCGGGCGTTTGCCGGGGGCGATGGAGTTGGCGGGGCCCTGGATGAGGCCGAACATGTTGGGGACGCCGATCTTGGAGGTGAAGTCGTCCATCTCGTTGTTCATGAGGAAGCCGAGGCCTTCGACGGTGACTCCGGAGCCGTAGCCGCCGTTGAGGGTGTAGGTGCTGGAGACGGCGTTGCCGTCGGCGTCGACGATGGAGAAGTGGGTGGTTTGGGTGGACTCTTTGGTTTGCGTCGCTGATGGCGGGGGCGGCATGAAGCCGGCGGGACGGACGAGGTCTTTGCTGGGCGTGGGTTTGTTGGGGTCGATGGAACTGCGCCATGCGGCGGCGTATTTCAGGTTCGCCATTTGTTTTAGGGGGAGGGTGTTGAAGTCGGGGTCGCCGAGGTATTCGTTGCGATCCATGTAGGCGCGGCGGAAGGCTTCGGTGATGATGTGGACCTGGGCGGCGCTGCGGTCGGGGCCTAGTTTGGGAAGGTCGTAGGTGGAGAGGATGTTGAGGATCTCGACGAGGACGATGCCGCCGGAGGAGGGTGGTGGCGCGGTGATGACGTCGAAGCCGTGGTATTTGCCGCGGATGGGTACGCGTTCTTTGACCTGGTAGGCGGCGAGGTCTTCGGCGGTGATGAGGCCGCCGCCGGCCTTTTCGAAGTCGGCGATCTGGTGGGCCATTGCGCCTTTGTAGAAGTCGTCGGGGTCTTTGGCGATGCGGGTGAGAGTGGCGGCGAGCTCGGGTTGTTTGAAGGTGTCGCCTTCTTTGTAGAAGTCGCCGTCGCGCTGGAAGATCTTTGCCGAAGAGGGGAAGCGGGTGAGGTTTTTGCTTTGGAGGGATCGGGCTTCTTCGTCGGAGAGGACGTAGCCGTCGGTGGCGAGTTTGATGGCGGGGGCCATGTCCTGCGCGAGGGTGAGTTTGCCGAAGTGCTTCTGCGCGTAGGTGAGGCCGGCGACGGAGCCGGGGACTCCGCTGGCTTTGTAGCCGATGAGGGACATGCCGGGGACGACGTTGCCCTGGGCGTCGAGGTACATGTCGCGGGTGGCGGCGGCGGGGGCTTTTTCGCGGTAGTCGAGGAAGTGGGCTTTGCCGTTGTGATCGCGGATGAGCATGAAGCCGCCTCCGCCGAGATTGCCGGCGAAGGGATAGACGACGGCGAGGGCGAAGCCTACGGCTACGGCTGCGTCGATGGCGTTGCCGCCTTGCTTGAGGATTTCGACGCCGGCGTCGGTGGCGTTGTGCTGGATGGTGACGACCATGGCGTGTTGAGTGCGGGTGGGTTCGGCTGGGGGCGCTGTCGATGAAGCCGTCTGGGCTGCGAGCGAGGTGGAGATGAAGGTAAGCGAAAGGGTCGTCGCAACGAGACGGGTTCCAACGTGCATTCAGCGGGCTCCAGCGAGTGTGGATGTTAGGGCTTTCAAAAACAGGATAGCTGGTTGGTTGTTCACAACTACAATGATTCTTTATGTCCACGCGCGTACGTTCGTATTCGAAGATCAACCTGGGGTTGGCGATTGGGCCGGTTCGGCCTGATGGGTTTCATGGGTTGACGACGCTGTATCAGACGCTGGATCTGCATGATCTGGTGACGGTTTCGGCGAAGCGGGCGGGGGAGACGCGGATCTCGCTGACGACGAATCATCCGTTTGTGCCGCGGGATGGGCGGAATACGGCGTGGCGGATGGTGGAGCGGGCGCTGGCTCGGCTGGGTGAGGCTGCGGAGGTTGAGATCAATATAGAGAAGAGGCTGCCGGTGCAGGGTGGGATGGGGGCCGGGTCGGCGAATGCGGCGGCGGCGTTGCTGGGGTTGGAGCGGGAGCTGGGGGTGGAGTTGCCGGAGGCGGAGCGGCTGGAGTTGGCGGCGGAGATTGGGTCGGATGTGCCTTTGTTTCTGGTGGGTGGGGCGGTTATGGGGACCGGGCGCGGGGAGGAAGTGACCGCTATGCGGGACTTGCCGAAGACGTGGTGTGTGGTGGCGGTGCCGAATGTGGGGGTTTCTACGCCTGCGGCGTTCAAGGCGTGGGATGCTTTGGTGGCGGAGGGAAGTCTTGATAATAAAGAGGAACTAGCGCCCGACAATCGAGGCACAGGTCATGTAACAAGAGAAAATACAGGGGTCCTTCCTCCACTCAGGATGACGACGTAGCGGACGGGTCAGGATGACGAGCGTCAGGAGGATGATAGGAATTGACTTCGTCCCCTAAGCTTGATAAGCTACAGGAGTTGAGTCTTGCTTACTCATCCCTCTCTGAAGAGACAGGCGATAGTAGGCCCGGCACCTCCGGTATCGTTCGCGATCCGAGTTCCGAGAAACAACGGGGTTCGCTTGATGAAAATCAGGAACTTACGCGAAGAGATCTGGCCGAGAATACCCTTCTCGCGCTTGTCCGCACCGGGATTGGAAACGACTTTGAAGAGGTCGTCTTTCCTCAGTATCCCTCCTTGCGAATAACCAAGCGTCAATTGATGGGTAGTGATTCGGATAGTCCTGCGATTTATGCGGCGCTATCAGGTTCTGGCTCTGCACTGTTTGGACTTTACCGGTCTGAAGCAGATGCAAAGGCGGCTCAGCAGCGCGTCCAGTCCTCTGGCGTGCAGGCTCTGCTTACAGAGACCCTGCCGAGAGCCGAGTATTGGGAACGGATGTTCGCAGAGTGACCTCGCCGGTCGAAATGCAGGTCGATAGTAAGATCGAGTTGTAACCGGCGCATGTACTGGGCGATCGACTAACGGTAGGTCAAGAGACTTTGAATCTCTTTGTCTAGGTTCGAATCCTAGTCGCCCAACCACTAAGTCGACGCCAGATGCGAACAGGAAAATTTAGGGTTATTTCGCGGCAGCAAATTGCCGCAGAGGTATGACGTTTTGGACTCCGCGAGAAACAGTGCGGAGAAAGAAGTGAGAAGTTTGAAAGACCGAAGTCTTTAGCTTTTCAGGATTCGCAACAAAGGATTCAGAAGAAGTGCGGTGCCGCAACAAGGCCTCGCAAGACAATGCAGCAGGAACAATTCAAGGTCAACCAACCTGGAGGGTTTCACGTGAAAAACAACGACACGACTGCGGTTCTTTCCCCTATTTCAGAGCAGGCTGAAGAGACAGAAACGAGCTCTCAGCCTGCCATCGCGCTCTCTACGGAGGGCGGACGTACTAAAGGACCTCAAAGCCCACAGGGGCGCGGGGAACAGATTTACCGGCTCCGGAAAAAAAGCGCTCCGGCCGCACGTGAAAACAAGCGCATGAAGATTTTTTGCGGATCGTCCAACCGGCCTTTGGCCGAGGAGATCTGCAAGTTCGTCGGTGTGCCGCTGGGCGAGACCCGGTTGCAGAGATTCTCCGACGGCGAGGTTCACTTTCAGCTGCTCGAGAACGTTCGCGGTGCGGACGTATTTCTCGTGCAGCCTACGTGTTTCCCGGTAGATCAGCATCTTGTCGAGCTGCTGATCATGATGGACGCGCTGAAGCGCGCCTCGGCCGGACGAATCACGGTTGTGATTCCCTACTATGGCTATGCACGGCAGGATCGTAAAGACCGGCCGCGTGTCGCCATTACGTCGAAGCTGGTTGCCGATCTTCTGACCACTGCCGGTGCAAACCGTGCGTTGCTGGTCGATCTGCATGCAGCGCAGATTCAGGGTTTCTTCAATATTCCGGTGGATCACCTGTTTGCCAGCCCGGTGCTGGTGAGCTACTTCCGGGAGTTGAACTTGCCAAATCTGACGGTGGTATCGCCGGATGCAGGTGGCGTGGAGAGGGCGAGATTTTTCGCCAAGAAATTGGAAGTACCGTTGGCCATCGTCGACAAGCGGCGGACCGACATTAATATCACCGAGGTGATGAACGTGATCGGCGATGTACGCGGCCGGACGTGCTTGATCCTCGACGATATTATCGACACCGCCGGAACGCTGGTGAAGACGGCGGATGCGCTGCTGGCTGAGGGCGCAGAAAAAGTTTATGCGTGCGCGACGCATCCGGTGCTTTCGGGCCCGGCGGTTGAGCGCATCGCAACATCACGATTGGAGCAGTTGATCGTGACGAATACCATTCCGCTGCGCGAAGATGCGCTGCAGGTGGACAAGATTAAGGTGCTTTCGATCGCAGGGCTTCTGGGCCGGGCTATCGAGAGCATTCATATGGAGACCAGCGTAAGTACGCTGTTCAATTAGTTTTCAGTTTTTTGTTCTCCGTTGCCAGGAGAGGCGAAAGACATAACCCGCGGCGAAGGCTGCAAAGGGAGCAGAGCTAGACTCTGTGCCCGAAAGGAAGATGGAAAATCATGGCAGCAACAACGAATACTGAAGCAGTTGTCGCAACTCCCCGCGAGGGCAAGTTCAACAAGAATGCGGCTCGCCGGGTTCGCGTCGCGGGCAAGATTCCCGCTGTGGTTTATGGCGCAGGACAAGAGACGGTCGCGGTCGCGGTGGATCCAAAGGTGATCACCCGGATTCTGCACTCTGATTCCGGTCACAACACGATCTTCGACCTGAATGTAGAAGGTTCGGGCGCCGTGAAGGCCATGATCGTCGACTGGCAGCATGAGCCGATCAAGGGCAAGCTGCTGCATATCGATCTGAAGCGGATCGCGATGGACAAGGCGATGCGCGTGTCGGTGCCGATTCAATTGGTTGGCGTTCCTGTTGGCGTGAAGTCGGGCGGCGGCATCCTCGAGCACGTAATGCGTGAGGTTGAGATCGAGTGCTTGCCGGGCGATATTCCGAGCCACCTCGATGTCGATGTCTCGAACATGGAGCTGCATGGATTGATTCACGTTTCGGACCTGCCGCACTCGGGAAGCATCAAGTTCCTGGGCGATGAGAACGCGACAGTTGCGCACGTCACGATCATCAAGGAAGAGGTTGCTCCTGTGGAGGACGTGGTCGCTGCACCGGCGGAGCCAGAAGTTGCGAAGAAGGGCAAGACAGACGCTGCCGCACCTGCTGCTGCTGCGGCACCTGCGGCCGATGCCAAGGATGCGAAGAAGAAGTAGTTTTGCGCGGTCTGCAGTCTTTCTAGATGCGCAGGCCGCTTGAGTTTGTTGGAAAGGGAAGCATGGCGTGAAGTTGATAGTCGGTCTCGGCAACCCTGGCATCGAGTATCAGTTCACGCCGCACAACGCCGGCTTTCTGGCGGTAGATCGTATCGCGGAGGATTGCGGTGTGATGGTCACCAATCGCCGGGGCAGAGCGTTAACTGCCAGGGCGAAGCTTGCAGGACAGGATGTTCTGCTGGCGAAGCCTGAGACGTTCATGAACCTGAGCGGGCTTTCGGTGGCCGCTTTGATTCAGGAGTTGGAGATTTCGCCGGAGGACATGATCGTTCTCTATGACGAGCTCGCACTTCCGCTGGGCACGATTCGGATTCGCGAGCGTGGTTCGGCGAACGGGCATAACGGAGTGAAGTCGATCTCCGGCGTGTTGGGCACGGAGGAGTGGTTGCGGATCCGCATTGGCGTCGGGCGTCAACGAAAAGACGTGGCGGCGCTGGCGGATGGAAGAGAGATCAAGGCGGGCGGCAAGGACTATTTGCTGTCGCCGATGCGCAAGCAGGAGCTTGCGGTGCTGGATGAAGTGCTCGACAGGGTCAGAAGTGCTGTTGAGATGGTGTTGACCAAGGGGGTCAGCGCCGCGATGAATGAGTTCAACCGTCGGCCAGCCGATCCGGAAGATGGGTCGGAGGAGCCGAATGGAAGTAAAGGGAAGTAAGTAGAGAGTGCAGTTGCAGGATTAACGCAGTTGATTTTCCAAACCGGGTTGGCAGAACAGACGCCAGCACGGTGCGAAGCAGAACTTCGCAGAAAGAAGTAAATCGAATGAATCGTACCTACGAAATCATGTTCATCGTCCGGCCGGACGTTGAAGAAGCAGACCTCGACAAGCTGATTGAAGGCTTCCAGAAGAACGTCACCGATGGTGGCGGCGAAGTGAAAGCACCGAGAAGATGGGCCGTCGCCGGCTCGCCTACACCGTGCGCAAGTTCAACGACGGCTTCTACGTGTTGCTGACCGTTGCTGCTGCGGGCTCGCTGATCACTGAGATCGAGCGCCGCCTGCGCGTCTCCGAGCAGGTGATCAAGTTCATCACCGTCCGCATGGACGAAGAAGAGAAGCGTCTGGCGAAGATCAAGGCGATTCGCGACACCAAGGTGAAGCGCAGCTCGCAGCCGATGGCGGCTCCTGTGCATGCGCCGGCCGCTGCCGTGGATGCGGAGACAACGCACGCTGCTGCACCTGGGGAGACCCACACTGAGGAAGACAAGAAGCCCGTTTCTGCGGCTGCGGCTTCCGACGCGCATTCCGAGAGTGTCGCTTCGGCGGTTTAGTCCACGCACTTTCGCGGCAAGAGATTTGCGATGGCTGGTACTGCATCGCACAACGCATCACGATCGCCGAACTTCGCTTCCACTCAGCCGATGCCGGTTGAATGTTCAGAGACTCCAATGCGGGTCTGGAGCGCAGGAAGGCACAACGTATCTGAGAGGGAAATATCATGGCTGACGAAAACAGCACGCAATCAACTGAGCAGCACGCACCCGCATCCCGCCCGAGCGGCGGTCACTCCGGTCACTCCGGCCCTGGCGCCGGTCCGCGCACCCCACGTCCTGCCGGCGCTCCCGGCGCTGGCGGCCCCGGCGGCCGCAAGTTCTTCCGGCGCAAGAAGGTTTGCAAGTTCTGCACCGAGAAGATCGACGCGATCTCCTATCGCGACGTCCGGCTGTTGCAGGGCTTTGTCGCCGAGCGCGGCAAGATCGTTCCGCGCCGCCTGACCGGTGTGTGCACACGGCATCAGCGCCGCCTCAGCCTGGCCATCAAGCAGTCGCGCAACATCGCTCTGCTGGCCTTTGCTGCGCGGTTCTAACTTTTTCCCGTTGCGCTTGATGATAGCGCGACCGGGTTCACTGGATAGGTTATGACTGGCAGATGGGATGCCAGACAGGAATTGGAGAATTGCAATGGAAGTAATTCTGAAGGAAGACGTACTTAAGCTTGGGCATCGCGGCGACGTGGTGAAGGTTGCCGATGGCTATGGCCGCAACTATCTGCTGCCCGAAAAGCTCGCCATCGAAGCAAACGACGCGAACAAGGCAGTGATCGAGCAGATGAAGGCTTCGGCCGTTCGCAAGTCGGTCAAGGAGAAGGCGGGGGCAGAGCAGTTGGCCACACAGCTCTCCGAGGTTGAGCTTGTGTTCGAGCGCAAGGTTGGCGAGAACGATCACCTGTTCGGGTCGGTTACCTCGGGCGATATCGCGCATCAGCTTGAAGCGAAGGGCTTCACCGTCGATCGCCGGAAGATCTCGCTCGATGAGCCGCTTGAAGTCGCTGGGCGAATACCACGTTCCCGTGAAGCTGCACCGCGAGGTCACCAGCCACGTGAAAGTTACGGTAAAGGGCGATCAGTCGGAAGAGGCTGAAGCAGTCGCGACAGAAGCAACCGCTTAACGCATTCGCAGATCTCGCAGGTCCGCGACAAAAAACGCATCAGGTCTGGCGAAGTTCGCTAGGGCTGATGCGTTTTTGTTCTGGATGAGGCAGGACTCGATTGCTGCGCAGTCATCACTCGTACTTGAGCGTCTGCACAGGGTCGAGCCGTGCTGCACGGTTTGCGGGGATGGTCCCGAAGAGTATGCCGACCAGCATCGAGCTTCCGAGCGCAAACACTGGCGCCCATGGGTTAATCGGAATCTTGAACGGCGTCAGGAGCCCCAGGGTGAACGGAATCGCAAGGCCGAGAAGGGTGCCGATCATTCCTCCACTGAGCGAGAGGAAGACGGCCTCGGTAAGAAACTGCAGCCGTATCTCGCGACTGGTTGCTCCCAGAGCCTTGCGAATTCCAATCTCCTTGAGTCGCGACTGAACGTTGGCGAGCATGCTGTTCATGATGCCGACGCCGCTGACGATGAGGGTGATGCCGGAACCGAGGGTGAGGACGATGGTGAGCATGTCCGCGATTTTGGCCATGCTGGTGAGGAGTTCGGTGAGCGTCATCGCGTTGTAGACGGAGCTTGCGTAGTGGCGCGACCGGATGATTTCGAGAATGCGGTCCCTGGCGGGGATCACCTCGGAAGGCACGCGCATGGTGAAGAAAATCTCTTTCAGCGCAGAGGTTCCGGTGAAGTAGCGCGCAACTGGATAAGGAACGAGCAACGTGTGGTCGCTGATCTCCGACTCGCCGTAGGTATCGATGCTCTCGCGGAAGACGCCGATGATAACGAAGGGTATGCCCTTCACGCTGATCGTTTTGCCGACGGCAGCGTTTACGCTTCCAAAAAGCTGCTCTGCGAACGGCTTGACGATGACGGCGACTTTTTCGTGCGCCATTTCGTCCTGATCGTCGAAGAAGCGGCCTGTGATGACGATAAGATTGCGCACGATTCGATACTGCGGAGAGACGCCCAAAAGCATCGTTGACTTGGTTATACCGCTGCCAATGCTGATGTTGTCGTGAAACTCCAGCATGGGCGACGAGGCGACGATGTCGGGGACCTGCTCGAGGACCGTGTGCATGTCATCAAGCGTCATGTAGTCGGGCGTGGTGGTGTTGTCGGGACCCGAGATGGTGCCGCCGGCGTATTGCAACTCAATTTTGTTGGGGCCGATGCTGGTCAGTTGGTCGAGAGCGTACTGCTTGCCAGTCGATCCCAGGGTTGCAACAAAGATGATGGAGGCCGAGCCGATGACCATACCCAGCATGGTGAGCAGGAAGCGGGTTTTGCTGGCGCGGAAGCTATCGACGGCTAGCCTGACGACCTCGCTGAACATCATGGTGGACCGCGCACTGGCGAGTGTGCGGTCGAACGAGGTCGGCTTGGCAAGATTCGTGGTTGCCATGGGCTTAACGATTAGACGCCTTCAAGTATCGCAGTGGTTCACGATTTCCGGCTAGCCATTCCCGGAGGGTCGCCCGCCGAGGTACGGATGGCAACGACCCTCCAGATGTCGTTGTGTCGAAAGGTCGCGTTCTCGTGCATTTTTTGACGCACTGGACCTATCTCAAGTTACTTCGTGGGTTACAACCATAAATCCCTCAGCGAACGATTGACAGTGGTAGGTGGTGCATGCACAATTGATGCTCGATCCAGGTACAACAAGAGCTCGACACCTTGAGAGGAGCAATAACCATGCGGAGATTAGGTTTCCTTCTGCTCGCAGCCATCGCGGTTTTGCCGGTTATTACAACTGTCGAATCGCAGGCTCAGCTTATGATGACGCATCATGTGCGAGAGGCCGTACGGAACGGTCAGGCCCAACCCAACGGGCAACTCCCCGCAGATCAGATCATGAATCTGAATATTGTTCTGCCGTTGGGAGATGAAGCCGGGCTCAAGAACTTTCTCGGCGAGCTCTACGATCCGACAAGCGCCTCCTACCGGCACTTCCTCACTGTGCCCGAGTTCACCGCGAGGTTCGGTCCTAGCCAGGCGGACTATGATGCCGTGGTTAACTATGCAAAATTAAATGGATTCACGGTCATCGGCGGCAGCCGCGACGGCATGGATGTCCTGATTAGAGGCCCGGTTTCCGCTGTAGAGCATGCCTTTCACGTAAGCATGCGCACCTACCGCCACCCGACGGAGAATCGCACATTCTATGGCTCCGATAGCGAGCCTACCGTCGATCTGCCGTTCAACCTGTGGCATGTCTCGGGCCTGGATAACTACTCGACCCCGCAACCTATGCTGGTGAAGAAGAGCGACTACGCGGCGGCGCATGGCATCTCTGCCGATGCGGTTGTGTCCCACGCCACCACCGGATCCGGGCCTGCGGCTTCTTTCCTGGGCAGCGACATGCGTGCCGCCTACTATGGTGGAACGGCCCTCACCGGCGCCGGTCAGAACCTCGGACTGCTGGAGTATTACGGTACCGATCTCGCTGACCTCAACACCTACTTCAATAACGTTGGTCAGACCAACAATGTGCCGATCACCCTGCTCTCCACGGATGGCACCAGCACATCCTGCGTGGACAACTCCTCCGGCGGAAACTGCGACGACACGGAACAGACCCTCGACATGACTCAGGCTATCGGGATGGCTCCGGGGCTGGCGAGTCTGGTGATGTACGTCGGATCGACCGATACCGCGATTATCGGCGCGATGACGTCGCACAACCCGCTGCCCACCACAATCGGCTGCTCGTGGGGCTGGACGCCTGCGGATCCAAGCACGCTTGACCCATACTTCGAGAGGATGGCGGCCCAGGGCCAGACGTTCTTTGCGGCGTCCGGCGACCGCTCCACCTGGTCCAGGAGCAACGAGGCGTGGCCCGCGGACGATGCCTACGTCGTCTCCGTTGGCGGAACGGACCTGATCACATCCGGCGCGGCTGGTCCGTGGGCGTCGGAGACCGCATGGGTAGATAGCGGCGGCGGCATCTCGCCGGACAATATCGCAATCCCCTCGTGGCAGCAACTCTCCGGCGTCATCAACTCGAGCAACAGGGGTTCGACGACTCTTCGCAACGGCCCTGACGTTTCGGCAAACGCAAACTTCACATTCTATACCTGTGCCGACCAAACTACGTGCCTTGCGAACGAGTACGGAGGCACCAGTTTCGCCGCTCCGATGTGGGCTGGTTACATCGCACTCGTCAATCAACAGTTGGCGGCAAATAGCCAGCCGGCCGCGGCCTTCATCAACCCAACCATCTACTCGCAAAATGTCACATCGAGCTACAGCGCGGACTTCCACGACATCACCAGCGGCACGTCGGGCAGCTACTCGGCCGTTACGGGGTACGATCTGGTCACCGGATGGGGCAGCCCGAACGCCGGCCTGATTGCTGCACTGACCGGTGGCGGCACCACGCAGACTCCGGCCTTTACGATCTCCGCTTCGCCCTCGTCGGTCTCCGTCGTGGCGGGCAGCAATGGGAGTTCAACGATCACCACCGCAATCTCCGGTGGATTCAACTCTGCTGTCGCGCTCACCGCTTCCGGTGCGCCGAGTGGCGTGACCGTCAGCTTCAATCCGGGCTCAATCGGCGCTCCCGGCTCAGGCTCCTCTAGTGTGACGTTCGCGGTGGCCTCAACCGTCGCCGCCGGCACGTACAGCATTACGATAACGGGCACGGGCGGCGGTCTGGTCGAGTCCACTACGGTTTCACTGACCGTGACATCCGGGGTTTCGTCCGGCTTTACGATCTCCGCTTCGCCGTCCTCACTCACGGTGGCGAGAAGTTCGTCGGGCAACGCGACGATTACGACGGCTATCTCCGGCAGCTTCAACTCGGCGATTGCCCTATCGGCTTCGGGGCAGGGAAGCAACCTGACCATAAGCTTCAGCCCGAGTTCCATCGCGGCGCCCGGCTCGGGCACATCGACGATGAAGGTTACGGCTGCAAGAAGAGCCACCCTCGGAACCCGCACGATCACCATAAAGGGCAAGGGCGGAGGCAAGACCCAGACGACTACAGTCACTGTTACGATCGTCAATTAAGAAAAGAACGCCTTCATCGGTTAGTAAGCGGAACAGGCCCGAGCCGTCGACTCGGGTCTGTGCGAGGGTCTTGGCGCAGCAACTTCCCGTCTTTGGGCTGACTGTCAGGCAGGGACGCAAAACCCCACCGTCCGGCGACAAGACAGGATGCACCGATTGCAATCTTAGTCGTCAGACGCTGATTAGTGGCTCAGCCCCATTTCTTGCCGAGGCCTTCCAGACCCGCCGCGGCGAGATCCGCTCCAATCATCACCGGGTGGATCTCGACCTGTGCATTAAACAGCAGAAACCACGGCTCGGCGAAGGCCGGAATCTGGGAGGCGTTGGCCATATCGAACACAATGACGGCCGACCGATGGCCGCCACGGTCCGTGAAATAAGCCGCCTCAGGCTTCTGCTCATCGAGGACCTTCTTCATCTTGGCTCCAATCGAGCCATCCCTCACCGCGACATTGAAAACATCCACGGGAAAGGTAACGTACATAATCATGCGCATGGAACACTCCTGCCGCCGAAGCAGGTTCGGCGGAGTTGGATCTTGGCCTGGGGGAGGAGTGCCCACGCTACACTGATGCACTCTGTCCGTCAACTAGCCTCACCCGCTTCGCGTCCTTCGCGGCCACCCTGCTCCTTGTGCCTTCCTGCAGGGTGATCCACCTGAGAACGCCCGGGCACAGGACCCTAAACACTCCTCTATACGTAAATAGACGCGTCTCTAAGCGATTGAAAAGAATGGCTGCGCCCTGTTGAATTCCCACCGGCGCGGCTATACGGTGAATTAACTTGCCGATCGTAGTTTCCGATCGCTTTAACACATGAGGTCGCTCGATCTCCGCCGATCTGTTCCCAGGCGGGCCAATGCGGCATTCGATTCCAGAGAGTCAAAGAGAGGTTCTACGAAAGTGATCATCAAACCGATTAAGCTCCTTGCCTTGGGCCTCAGCCTTGTTCCAGTTCCTGGCGCCCGCGCGCAATCGAATACTCCCCGCATCACCGGAATGGCCCACATGGCTTACTACGTCAGCGACCTTGGGAAGGCGCGCGATTACTACGAGAAACTGCTTGGATTTCAGGAGGCATTTGCCCTGAAAAACCCGGACGGCACCGATCATATTGTCTTCATCAAGATCAACGACCATCAGTACATCGAGCTGGTCGCTGAACCGGTGAAGAACCACGGCTTCCTGTACAACGCCGGCTTTGAAACCAATGACGCCAAAGGGATGCGGGACCACCTGGCCTCTCTAGGTATCGCTGTGCCAGAGAAGGTGGAAAAGGACGCAACGGGGAATCTGAGCTTTGATATCACGGATAACTCGGGGTTCACCATTGAGATCGTGCAGTATCTGCCGAACAGCCTTACAGGACGCACCAAGGGGAAGGACATGCCGCCCGCCCGAATCTCCGACCATATCGACCATTTAGGCCTCCTGGTCAATGATCGGGAGTCCGCCTGGAAGTTCTACGGGGACACCTTTGGCTTCGTAAAAGAGGGCGATGGATCCAAGATGGCTGTGCCGGGTAGCGAATCGCGATTTGAGCTTGGGGTGGAAAAGAAGACTCCGACCATCGACCGGTATCACGTGAAAGATCACATCTGCCTCTCCGCAGCCGGATGTCCCGAAGGTGACTGCGGCGCTGCAGGCAAACCCCACAATGAGCGAATTTCCGAAGGCGATCGCGGACATCCACCAGCTGGGCAACGGCAAGCATGTGATTGAGATCTATGACCTGGATGGCAATAGAGTGGAACTGATGGAGCCGCCTGCGGACAAAGCAGCGGCGGCTGCAGCAGGCAACTGAAACAGAACGAGAAGGGAATCAGGGTGGCGCAGGCTGGCCACCCTCACAACCCTCAACTATGGAATTGAATTTACGGAGGAAAGTTCGCAATGCAAACTATCACCAGGTTTAGACTCGTTTGGCTGGTCTTGTTCCTTGCTTTTTCCAGCGTCTCGTATTGCCAGGCACCGACAGCGACTCTTGTGGGGCAGGTGGTTGATTCCACCAAGGCGAGCATTCCCGGCGCAATCGTTTCGATTCGCAATACCGCCACCAATGAGATTCGCACGGTAAAGACCGGCTCGGCGGGCGAGTACACCGTCTCGAATCTGGATCCGGGAAACTACCAAGTGACCATCTCCATGCAGGGGTTCAACGAACTCAAGGAGAGCAATCTTGAACTGACCGCGGATCAGACCGCGCGCCTCGATGCAACTCTCCAGATCGGTTCCACGACCGAGGCGGTCACCGTATCCGCCGATGTTGGGTTGCTGAACACAGAGACGTCCTCCAAGGGAGATCTCATCACTCCGGTCGAGATAGCAGAGATCCCTCTTAACGGACGAGACTTCAATGACCTTGCGTATCACCGTGGCGGGCGTTCAGCCGGCGGAACAGGGCGCGAAGGGTGCGCCTTATGTGGCAAATGGCTCGCGCGCGGACTCGAGCGGCGTCTTCATCGATGGAATCAACGATGAAAGCCCTCGCGACGCAGGATCGCAGATCAGCCCGCCGCTCGACTCGATTCAGGAGTTCAAGATGGAGACCTCGGGATACACGGCGCAGTACGGCCGGCTCTCGGGCAGCGTTGTCAACATGGTGACAAAGAGCGGAGGCAATCGCCTTCATGGGTCGATCTTCGAGTTCATTCGCAACGATCTGTTCGACGCCCCGCCCTACAACTTCACCTCGCTGTCAGTTCCCAAGGCCAAGCTTCGCCGAAATCAGTTCGGCGGCGACCTCTCCGGCCCCGTCACGATACCGCAAGCTGTACAACGGCCGCGACCGGACCTTCTTTCAACTCAGCCTGGAGAGCTACCGCCAGGTGAGTGGCACCACCGCAACTGGCATCGTGCCAACCGCACTTGAGCGTGACCGGAGACTTCAGTCAATCCGGTCCCGGCGGCACGCCATTCTATTTTCACAATCCAAAGGTGAGCACCAAGGTATTGTGCGCTCCGCCCGCGCCGCCCGCCGTACCGACGCCCGCTCAGGTTGCCGGCTGTTTGTACCCTGCGCCCTACGACAAGATCCCCAACATCGACCCGGTGGCAAAGAACCTCCTCGCCTACTACCCCGCTCCGAACCTGGTTGTGGCGCCCGGCAGTCCTAACTATTTCCTCGATACCGATAGCGTCAGTAACTGGAACAACGGTCTCGTGAGGATCGATCAGAAGCTGACTTCCAAGGACCAGCTCTCCGGCCGCTTCCTCCGGCGCTATTCCACATCGACGAACCCCACCTCCGGCTCTGGACTCGGAACCTTCGGCTCCGCCACGAATGCGCATCAGACTCTGATCGGCATCTCCGAAACCAGAATCTTCAGCCCGAACGTCGTGAATGACTTTAGCTATGGCCGCACACGGACCGTGTCCGATGAGGCTGCGGATGATGCCGGCACCAACTACGCGCTCCAGTTGGGGATCCAGGGGACCGCGACTGACCCGGCAGTTCTCGCGTTTCCGAGCTTCAAGCCAACTGGCTTCGAAGCGATAGGAGACAACGCATCGGTTCCGATCACGTACGTCGTCAATGACTACGATGGAAGCGATCTCGTTACCTGGACGAAGGGAACGACACACCTTCCGGATCGGCGGCGACATCCTTCACGTGCAGCTCTTCCAGCCGACCAACACGAGCAAGAACGGAGGCTTCACCTATACCGGCAAAATCACGGGCGTGTCGTCGACGAACGCACTCGCCGATCTTCTCGCGGGCTATCCGGCGACAAGCGTGCTGATGACGGGTGGAACCACAAACCATCTCATACAGACGAACTATGCGGGGTTCATTCAGGATGACTACAAAGCATCGCCGAACCTTACTCTGAATCTAGGTCTGCGCTACGAATTGCAGACGCTTCCGGCCGAACAGAATGGACAGCTCACGAACTTCGTCCCTTCGCTTGGGAAGATCGTTTATAGCAACGCGTCCACCGTTCCCAATCTGGGTGCGCTGCTCGCGCAGTCGGGGCTTACAAACTATTACATCTCAGCCGCCAATGCCGGGTATCCCGCTGCCCTGATCCATACGAACAACACAAGATTCGGTCCACGTCTCGGTTTCGCGTTGCGTCCGTTCAATAACGATCGCACCGTCATCCGGGCTGGGTACGGAATCTTCTACACGGGCATCAGGCTCAGCGTCATCAGGACAAATCTGGCGGGACAGTATCCTTTCTCCGAGCTGACGACGTATCAGGCGGCCGCTCCCACCTCGTCCATCGCAGGGTCGAGCTTCATTTCGCCCACCACACCTTTTCCTTCTTCGGGCGGAGCGCTCTCAGGCATTCTTACTCCGAACGGCTATGATCCGAACGCCCCTTCGGCGAGCTTGCAGAGTTACAACCTCACGATCGAACGTGACCTTGGAAAAGGTATCGGGCTCGAGGTCGCCTATGTTGGCTCGAAGGGAACCCATCTCGCGCAGGAGTTCGACTACAACCAGGAGCGCACCTCTGGTGTCACAGCTTCGCGCCCCTTCCCGACGTTTTCTGCCATCACGATGGAGTATTTCAACGGGATATCCCACTACGACTCGGGGCAGGTCACGCTTCGCAGAAGATTCGCGAACGGTCTGTTCTTCCGCGTCAATTACACCTATGCGAAATCTCTCGATTCGCAATCGGGAGCCAACGCCGCTGGGACCAACGGTTACTTCGGCAACCAGAACGTGCTCAATCCCTCGGCCGAATATGGACGGTCGGACTTCGATATCCGGAACAACTTCACCGCGACGTCGGTCTATCGAACGAGCTCGAGCCATTACGTGCTGCGCGACTGGCAGGCCAGCGGCAGCATTCTGGCCTATAGCGGACAGCCGTTTACGGTGAAGGTATCCGGCACGCAGGATCTGGCCCAGGCCACACGCCCCAACCAGACCTGTACCGGAGCCATATCGAACCGCACGATCACTGAATGGTTCAACCCGAGCTGCTTCTCTCTTCCCCCCACCGGCACGTTTGGCGACACGGGCAGAAACACCCTCAGCGCGCCAGACAGCGTCACCGTCAACCTCGCTCTGGCGAGGGTGTTCTCACTCGGCGAGTACGGACACCTCGAATTTCGCTGGGAGGCCTTCAATGCGCTCAATCATCCCAGCTTTAGTGCACCGAGCGCCACCATCGGCGGCTCCGCGACTCCAGGCATCATCAACTCCACTAACGGCAATAGTCGACTCATGCAATTCGGGGCGCGCTATGAATTTTGAAAAATCTGACTTGCAACTCAATCGATCCACAAGGAGAACAATGAATATTCACCGAAATGATCTTCGCGCCTCGACAACATTTCGCATCGGACAGAACAAAATGGCAAAGGGTGCGCTCGTCGTTGCTCTCGGTCTCTGGGCGACGCCCAGGCTGTTCGCACAGGATGCACCGGCAGCTACATCTGGTGCGCCAACTCCAGCTCAGTGCGGAATCCCTGGCCATCACGCCCTGCTTGAGAGGATGAGTGCAGCCTTCGAGTTGACCTGCCCCCAGGAACTCAAGCTTGAGCCTCTCCTGCATGACGAAGAATCGGTCAGCAAGCCTCTGCTCCGCTTCGAGGCCTTCACCCCCGAAGAGAAGAAGGCCGTCATGCAGGATGTGAAGGTAGCTGCCAGAAAGCAGATCAGGCCCCTGCTGACGCCACCGCAGCAGGCGAAGATGGATCAGGAGATCGACACTGTCTCGAAGGGTGGCGAGGGTCTCCAGAAGGTCGGCGGCGGCAAGCAGGGTGGATCGAAGGCCGGAAATGAAAAGAAGGCACCTGAGCCGGTCGATCCGTATGAGGCTCAGGAATCGCTCTCCGATGCAATCTCGAAGTACTCCGCGTTCTCAGCGGATGAGAAGAAGGCGCTGATCCTGAAAGTAAAGATGGCATCCCGGCGACCCGACGCTCCCGCGATGACTCCCGACCAGTCGAAGACAGTCGACGCGGCCATCAAACAAATGTCGTCCTAGCAACGATGTGAGCCGTCGCAACGATGTGAGCTGTATGAGCTTGCTCGTTCGGCAACTAAAAGGAGGGGCGAAAAATTTCGCCCCTCCTTCTTTCGTTACGGCAGACCAGAGACTTAGACCGCGACGCCGATCTTCTGCTCGAGATAGGCCTTGCTGATCTCTGCGCTCTGCTTCGGCGTTCTTGACTTGTCGGGGACCCGGTCGAGTTCGACGACTGCCCATCCACGGAAGTTGACCTTTTCGAGTGCGGCGAACACTGACGGCAGATCGACGCGGCCACGGCCCAGCTCGACGAACTCGAAGGGATACTTCGCCTTGGGAGTATCGGCGGGAATGTCGTGGACATCCTTCAGATGAAGGAAGAGAAGCCGATCGTGATACTTCAGAATCTCCTTGGCAGGGTCGCCTCCGCCCGCGACGGAGTGGGCAGTATCCAGCTCAAGCTTCACGTACTTCGGGTCGGAGTGATCGAGGATCATCTCCAGATTCGCCGGACTCTGGCTGAGCGTATTCAGGTGATTGTGGTAGCCGAGGGGAATGCCCATGTCGGCTGTCCGCTTGCCCAGTTCAGTAAGAAGCGTCCCAAGCCGCTTGCATTCATCCGGCGTGGCCGTTCGCGGATACGACTTCAGCGTATCCAATACCTGAAGATAAAGGCCGCCTGAATCCTTGACGAACTGCGCGTTGGCAACGTGTTTCGCAATCTGCTCCGCTTCCGGTTCATCAAGGGAGACGTCGCCGCTCGAAAGAGCCACAAAGGTGAGCTTGTGCTGTGCCAGTAAGTCTTTCAGCTCTGCCGGCTTGAAATCCGTCAACCGCGTTGGCACGAAACTGTATGCCGGGAAAGCCTACCGCGGCGATATCGTCGATCGCCTGACGTTCCTCGTTCCCCCACGTCATAGCGGTATAGCCGTACCGGATGCCCGGCAGACGGGCGGTTTTGGCAAACGATGGCAACGTGGTCACGGCCGCGACCGCGCCGAGACCTGCGAGAAACGTACGACGTGTGGAATGGATATTCATACAGAGCCTGCGTCCTATTCTAGTTTGTCTCAAAAACGTCTCTGGTGGCCCTGCCGTGAAGATCGCCGGGCCACCAGAGATTCATAGTTTTCTAGTCATGTGCTGGTGGCGGTGGAGGCGCCGTGGAAGACGGAGTCGGCTTGCCCGTCACGGTATTCGCTTCCATCAACTCGACGCGGGTTCCATCGGGGTCATAGATATTCACCTGGCGCTTCTGATTGACGCCGGTGGCAACTTTGAGCTCCTTGCCATACGTCTTGAACGCAGGCCGGGCCTCAAGAATCTCGACTGACTTCGCAACGTCCGGCACGACAAGGGAGATGTGATTCTTGGTGCCGAACTTGTCCGGTGCGTTGCGGTACAGCATGAACTCAACGTAGTCGTCTCCGTCAGGGACGCGCATGTTGATCCAGCTTAGCTCCTTGGGATTCGCGCCTCCGCGCCAGGTCTCTTTGAAGCCCAGCACATTGCCGTAAAAGTCCATGGACTTCTCACTGTTTCCGACCAGAAATCCCAGGTGATAGATCTTGGTCGCGATGCGGGTATCCGGCTCAAACTTGCCGGCGGCCTTGGCCTCCAGGCCATCTGGAAGACTCTGTACGAACTCAACCAGCATCCCGTCCGGGTCTTTGATCTCGAAGGCGTAGTCCCCGGTGCGCGTTTTGCCGCCGTTGCCAGGCTTCACGTCGAAGCCCTTGGAGCGCAGGTAGGTCCGCATCGCCTCAATATCGTCGACGGTGAAGCAAAGATGGCTCATCATGTTCGGCGGATGCGTCGGCGGCTCGTTGAAGAGCTCGATGTGCTGATGGTCGTTGATCTTGATGAAGGCAATCCGAATGTCGGTGCTGTCTTTCTTCGTCAGGCTGTACTCTTCGTCGAAGCCCAGGAAGTCATGCCAGAACGCGATGGCCTTGGGAAGGTCGGACACAAAGTAGCCGACATGCGAGATGCCCGTAATCTTCGGGCGCACAGGAGCGGCGCCCTGGGCGATGAGCGGAGCGGCAGACAGCAGCACGGTGGCTAAGCCGGCCAGAGAGAAGATGCGAAAGCGGTTCGTGGACATTCAGGGAATTACCTTTCGATAGAGGATCCAGAAGCAGAAGATTTGGAAAAGTCTGGCAGCTTGTCGTTCTCGACTAGACTCGATATGGCGCTGGCCCGCAAGTTAATTTACTGTATAGCAAATTTGTCCAAAGTCCGCCGTATTAGCGGTTTAGTTTCAACAGTTACGCCGAGGCTCTTTACGTTAAGAGGCCGCTGGCGGATGTTGACGACGGTTTGCAAATTCAGGTAGCGTTCTTAGTCGTGATAGAAACAGTCGAAAAAGGCGATCTCCAGACCCAAAAAGAGCTCGTCAGCCGAGTGGTCGCAAGCAACGTCATCTGCAAATCGGCCCGCTTGAGAGACTTATTCCTCTACCTGTGCAACCGGGTACTGGATGAATCCGTGGACGATATCCACGAGCTCGAACTGGGGCACAAAGTCTTCGGAAGGCCCGAGCACTACGATACGGCCACCGACAATATCGTGCGCGTGCATGCCTCCCTGTTGCGAAAGCGTCTTGCCGAGCACTTCCAGACGGAGGGAATCAACGAGCCGCTGATCATCGAGATTCCGCGCGGAAACTATGCACCCGTATTCCGGAAGCGCGACCGCAATCCAATCGTCAACGATCTTCGTGAGCCGCACGAGGCGCCCGTTTCGCTTTCGTTGCCGATTTCGCTCGAAGGCGAAGTAGCTTCGATGCATCTCTCCCCGAACCTCTCATCCAATCAGCGCACCGAAATGCCTGTATGGAAGTTTCGCGTGGCAAGCTTCCTCGCGCTCGGCTTCGCGTGCTTGTCTGTTGTCTTATTAGTTCGAAGTCTAAATCAAAGAACACATGGAAAAGGGGCGTTTCTCTCGTCCGATCCGGCAGTTCGGCAGTTTTGGTCGGGCGTCTTTCGACAGGACGCTTCCACCCAGGTTGTGCTGGACGATGCTTCGCTCGACTTCTACGAGGAAGCCACTGGACATCCGATCGCCCTCGCAGAGTACTTCGATCGAAGCTATCTGCACCCGGCAGAAGAGGCCGCGGCCGCGAAACGTCTCGATCCTGGCTTTGTGCATGCTTTCCTGCTTGAGGAGGCAGTCCAACTTTGCCGGCGTTGCTCTCGTGAGCAGACTCACCCAGACCGCCGGGGCTCTTGGAAGCACAGCAAACGTGCAGTTTGCGCGGGATTTTTCCTTCCGCCAGGTCAAATCCGGAAACATCGTTCTGCTGGGAACCAGGCAGTCGAATCCGTGGATTCAACCGTTCGATTCCTCATTGGCCCTGCGATGGAAGTTCGATCCAGCGCTCGGAATCAACTATCCCATCGACCGCACCGCAGGCTCTGCTGAGTTGAACAAGTTTCAGCCCGACGAGGAGGGTACGTCCCACGATGGCTACGCTGGTATCGCATTCCTCCCGAACCTTGGCGGGACCGGAAGCGTTCTGATCGTCTCAGGTTCCGGAGGCGCGGCCCTCGGAGCAGCGCTGGACTTTTTGAATGATGAGGCTTCCATGTCGCAGCTTCGCGCACGGCTGAATCCAAAAGCAAAAGATGTCTTCCCCTATTTTGAGGTCTTGCTCAAAGTGGCCAAGGGTGGAAGCCTCCCCAAATTCACGACGATCGTCCTCTGTCGCTCCCCTCAACCTATTCCACAAGACGTCCAAACGGTCTCTGCAGAACTTCACCGCTAGGTGAGCAGTTTGCCGCGGCCCCACTCTTTCGGTAAATCCACTACCAAAACTTCAAAGCCGCAGTAGCGGTCTAATGGGTAAATTGAGGATACATGCGAGTCGGGATCATCGGCACAGGAGCAATTTCGCGCAAACATGCGCAGGCCTATAAAAACATCGGTTACGAATTAAGCCGTCTGCACCAATACCAATGCGGCGAACGGTAGAAAGTTCGCAGAGGAGACCGGAGCGGAGTTTGTCGCAACGTACGAAGAAGTATGCCGTCATCCGCGCGTCGACTACGTGGATGTCTGCACCTTCCCCGATTTTCGTCTGCAGCCGCTGCGCCTTTGCGCAGAAGCAAAGAAACACATCCTGGTGCAGAAACCGATGGCGACCGACCTGCAAACGGCGCGCGCCATGGTTACGCTGGCAAAGGAAGCCGGAATCCAACTAGGCGTCGTCAGCCAGCACCGTTTCGACGACTCCACTCAATTTCTCAAGAAAGCAATCGAAGATGGGCGGCTGGGAAAGATCATCCAGGCCGATGCCTATGTGAAGTGGTACCGCTCCGCCCAGTACTACAGCCGTCCCATCAAAGGCAGCTGGGCAGGCGAGGGCGGCGGCGCCCTTATCACTCAGGCGATCCATCAGGCCGATCTGCTGTTGTATCTCGTCGGCTCCGTTCGCCAGGTATTTGGATATTGGCAACTTGGCGCAGTCCACAAGATCGAATCGGAGGATAACCTCGGCGCGTTGCTGCAATTTTCAAGCGGCGCCACAGGAGTGATTCAGGCCGCAACGGCGCTGTGGCCCGGGTATCCGGAACGCGTGGAGATACACGGCTCCAAAGGGACGGCCATCATCACCGGCGACAAACTCACCACATGGGATGTCCAGGGCGATTCGGGAGAGGATGCGCCGATCGTCTCCGAGGTCGCATCCGGAGCGTCCGACCCGATGGCTATCTCGGTCGCGCCATTCGAGCGGCAGTTGCTGGACTTTGGACGGGCATGCCAGACCGGTGTGCCTCCGCTGGTCGCCGGCGAAGACGGCTATCGTGCCCTGCAACTCGTCAACTCTATCTACGAGTCGTGCAGGCAGGGACGTCCCGTGGACGTTGGGAGTGCCGGAGAGTAAGCACATCGTTTGAGGCTAGTCTTCGCAACTTCATGCAACCCCATCTGATCCCAATGCGGCCGAGACGGCGCTTTAATCACGATTTACGTAAAGAGCTGCGCAAGCAAGCATCTGAAAACAAAGCAGGTCTCTGGATGAAAAAAGAAATCGCCGCTTTACGGTGAATTGACTTGTTCCCTTCGCCCCTCACGCTCTAACTTCAGCACTCTGGGCAGAGCTCGCCCCTGTAGTCGCTTTAGTCGGCGAACAGGCTTGAACAAAGAGCAAGTGTGAGATCGGCACAGAGACAAGAGGCGAAGCACCGATGAAAAGCAAAGCTCCAAATCCAGACCACGGGCCAGGCCAGGGATCTGCCGCGCAGCTCAATCGCAGAAACTTCCTCAAAGGCGCAACTGCCATGCCGTTTACGGCAGCTGTGGCTGGAATGACGATGAGCAGCGTCTCCGCTTTAGCCGAGATACAGGCAATCCCGCGTGCGGGCACTGGCCCTCTGCTCAAGACATCGGTCAACGCCTACTCGTTTACGAAGCTGCTCAATGCAAAGATCAAACACGGCGGCGAGGGCATGGACCTCTACGACGTTGTCGACTTCTGCGCCAAATACAACGTGGACGGCTTCGACGCGACGGGATACTTCTTTCCCGGCTATCCAGAAAAGTTGCCGACGGATAAATACATCAACGAGCTCAAGCTCAAGGCCTTTGAGTCGGGCGTCGGCATCAGCGGCTCCGGCGTTCGCAACAACTTTACCGTCGCTGACAGAGCAAAACGAGCCGCGGATGTCGCGCACATCAAACAGTGGGTCGAAGTCGCCTCGCAACTCGGCGCGCCCGTTCTGCGCGTCTTCGCCGACACGCAGATGCGCGCCATGCACTGGCAGGATGTAGCGCCGGGCAAGACCTGGGATGAAGTGGCTGCATGGATCTCCGATGACCTGAAAGAATGCGCCGCGCACGGAGAAAAGCACGGCGTCGTGATTGGCGTACAGAACCACGGCGACTTCCTCCGCACCGCCACCGATCAACTCAAACTGATCTCTCTCGTCGATTCCAAGTGGTGCGGAGCCATCGTCGATACCGGCTACTACCGGACGAAGGACCCATACGCAGACATGTCCCAGGCCGCGCCATACGCGGTGAACTGGCAGATCAAGCAGAGCGCGTTCGGCGCCGACAGCGACATTCCGCTCGACATGAAAAAGCTTATGCGCATCATTCGCAGCTCGGGCTATCGCGGTTATATTCCTCTCGAAACGCTCTCGACACCGGGCAAAGAGTACGACCCGTTCAAAGTGGTTCCGGCTTACATCGAACAAATCCGTCAGGCGATCGCGCAAACTGCATGACCCTTCGCAACTTCCTGCGCGTGAGGGTCGTACACACATGTAGATGCGAGATGTGAAGTGCAGTTCCGGGCCCTCAAATGAAATCACTCTTCCAGTTCGCTGTCGTCAACGATGAGGTATCGCAGGACTTTGAACGATCCTGCGACGTGATTACCCGCGACTTTGGCATGCGTGCGATCGAACTCCGTTGCATGTGGAACAAGAACATCCTCGATCTCGATGCCAACGAGATCTACGAAGCAACGCGAATCCTGCGGAGATATCAACTGCAGGTGACCGACATCTGCAGCCCGCTCTTCAAAGTGGAGTGGCCTGGCGCACCAGTCTCGAAGTTCTCTGCAAGACGCGAGCAGTTTATGGCGGACTTTACCTACGACCAACAGGACGAGGTGCTTGAGCGTTCCATTGAGTTTGCGAAGATGTTCGGCACAAACCGCGTGCGGATCTTCGACTTCTGGAGACTCGATAATCAGGCCCCGTACCGGGAAGCAATCAACCAGAAGATTCTGAAGGCGGCCGAAAAGGCGGGTAGCAGAGGCGTCACCTTGATGCTCGAAAATGAGTCTGCCTGCAACACAGCGACCGGCGAAGAGGCCGCAAAGGTGATGGAAGCCGTGCAGTCGCCGTATCTGGAACTGCTATGGGATCCTGCCAATGCTGCCATGTACGGCGAAAAAGCTTTTCCCGACGGGTACAAATTGCTTCCCCGAAACCGCATCGCTCACTGTCACTGCAAAGATGTGGCGATCAAACCGCGCGGTAAGGGAAGAGATTGGGCAGCAGTCGGATTCGGCAGGGTCGACTGGGTGGGCCAGTTTCGTGCCTTCATGGCCGATGGATACCGCCACGTCGTCAGTCTCGAAACGCATTGGCGTGGCGCCGGGACCGCGGAGGCATCCACTCGCCGCAGTTGGCACAGCATGCAGGCGACATTGCAAAAGTCCGGCGCCTTGACCATCTAGCCTGGCGCACCATGAACAACATTTGCGAATCCGAGGAGAGCAGTTGCAAATGATGAAAGTAATGAACGGGGCAGATTCAACGAACAAGGGAGCAGTTTCCGTTGATGCCGATGTCGATGCGCGGGCCGGCTCCCCTGTTTTGCTGGCCGGACCTATCGGAAACTATCGCTGGATAATCTGCGGCCTGCTGTTCTTCGCGACGACGTTGAACTATATGGATCGCCAGGTGCTTGCTCTCCTCCTGCCCACCTTGCAGGATCCCGTCAAAGGCATCGGCCTTACCCAGGTGCAGTACGGAATGATCGTCAGCATATTTTCTTTTGCCTACGCGATCGGCCTGTTGCTTTCAGGCAATATCATCGACCGCATCGGGACAAAAAAAGGATACGCGGCGGCTGTGATGCTTTGGAGCTTTGCCGCACTGTGTCACTTCTTCGTCACCGTTCCGGCAATTACAAACAAGCTTGGTTCAGCCGCGCATCTGCTTGCGCGCCTTCTGCTGCCCGTTCCCTTAATCGGACACAGCAGTTGGATCGCCAACATCGGCATCCTCTCCGGCGCAGTCGTCGGATTCGGCATCGTGCGCTTCCTTCTCGGCCTCGGCGAGTCAGGCAACTTTCCCGCCGCTGTCAAGACCACCGCAGAGTGGTTTCCCAGGAAAGAACGCGCCCTGGCAACCGGCATCTTCAACTCCGGTACCAACATCGGCGCGACCATCGCACCATTTCTGGTTGGCTTCGTTGTCCTGCGTTTCGGTTGGCACTATGCCTTTCTTACAACGGGCTTCTTTGCCGCTGTGTGGCTCGTGCTCTGGCTCACGATCTACAGTCCGCCCGAGAAGGACACACATGTTTCCCCTGCGGAATTGGCTTACATCAACAGCGACCCGCCCGAATCAACGGAGAAGATTCCTTGGGCGCGGCTGTTCCCCCATCGGCAGACCTGGGCATACCTCTGCGGCAAGATGCTGACCGACCCCATCTGGTGGTTCTATCTGTATTGGCTGCCGGGCTTTCTCTTCGCGAAATACGGCCTCAGTATTACCGCCATGGGATTGCCTCTGCTCATCATCTACAACACCTGTACGATCGGGAGCGTCTTCGGCGGCTGGCTCCCCGGTAAGCTCCTCAGCATGGGCTGGACCGTAAACCGCGCACGCAAAACTTCGATGCTGATCTACGCCTGCGGAATGATCCCCATCATCTTCATCGGGCGTGCGCCCAACATCTGGGTGGCCATCGCCTTGATCAGCCTGGCGACATCGTCTCATCAGGCATGGTCGTGCAATCTCTTTACCCTCGCCTCGGATATGTTTCCGCGCCGTGCCGTGGCCTCGATCGTCGGGATCGGCGGTTTCGGCGGCTCATGCGCGATGATGGTCTTCGGCACCTTCGTCGGTTTCGTCCTCAAGATGACAAACAACAACTATGTGCCGCTGTTCATTCTCGCTGGCTCCGCTTACCTGGTTGCCATTTTGACGATCCACCTTCTGGTGCCGAAGCTCAGCCCCGTAAAGCTGGACTGAGAAATCCCGTCGCGGTGCGCCCGCTCATTGCCCGAGCCCTGACGGTGCCATTTCTCCGTCAGCGTCTTGTCCGCAAGCGCCTTGATAAACACGCCGCCCACCACACTCCGCGCTTGAAATCCCACCTGCTTGCCCGTCTTTGTGTCGTAGAAATCGGTCAGCGGAACGCGGCTGACGGTCTCATTCGTCCAGCGGTAGATCGGATCGACCAGCGCGTTGAAGTCGGCAGAGTTGTCGGCCAGAGTCGCGGTCCACAACTCCCAGTCGAGCTTCGTGTAGTCCGCGCGGCTATCCAGCGGAAGGCCGTATGTGTTCAGTTTTGTCTTATAAAACGCGATTTCCGCATCGCGCACGCTCTTCGGGAACAGGTTATAGTCGAGCACCTTGTCCCACACCAGGTTGTACTTTTGACTCCACGTTCCGGAGCTGTTGAACGCTAGTTTGTAGTGGTCGCCCTCACTCGCCATCGCGATCCACTTCCTCGCATAGTCATGTGCGATCGCGCTGTATCTCTTGCCGTCCGCGTCGTGATGCAGCAGATTCGCCAGGTTCGAATAGGCTTCCAGTGCATCGATAGCCTTGATCGACAGGTTGGCATTATGCGCAACGTGTCCGGCGAAGTCATCGGTCGTTAGCTGAGTCTCCGGATCGAGACCATGGACGCTCAGATACTCCGCCCACTGCGTCAGCTGCGGCCAGAAGCGCTGTGCGAGAGTTGTGCTGCCCTCCATCCGAGCGAGAGCGTCTACCAGAATGATCATGTTTCCGCTCTCTTCCACGGGCATCTGGTTCTCCTCCGTCTTCTCGCCCCCTCCGTAAAGCTGGCCATTCGCAAGCGGGTACACGCCCAGATCATGTGGAGCGAAGGGAAACTTCCAGCGCTCCGGAATCGCTGCGTACTGCAGCACCGGAAGCAACTGCGCCTCGAGCAACTTCGGATTCAAAAAGAGAAAGAGCGGCGCCGACGGATACAGCACGTCGACAGTCGAAATGCTGCCGTTGGAGAAGTTCTCCTTGCCGAACAGCATCGGTGTTCCGCTAGCGTCTGCGGCGAGTTTATGGGCAGCGATTGCCTGCCGGTAGGCCAGCGTACATATCCACGCGTAATGCTCTCCGCCGGTTCGCGTCAGGTCATCCGTCAGTTCTTTGTCGAACGCTTTCCCCCGCGCCTCCAGCCCCGCATATTGCTTCTCTGCTTCATCCAGCATTGTGGCGACTGGCTTGTTGTTGCGCTGCCAGTAGGGCCGAAGATTCTGGTGCAGAAACTGGATCGCATAGCCTTCGGTATAGCTCACCAGCAGGTGCCTCGATACAGGCTGCGCGCCCACGGAGCCGAAGGGAAGCACGACGCCAATCTGCGACGCGTGGCGCCCGGCGGCCACAGAACCATCCATATCGTCGGCCTCGCTCATCGTTCCTTCCTGCGCAAAGGTCCGTTCCGGCTCGTCGCTGATTGCGCTCTTCGAAGCTTCGCCCTTCGGTATTGCGATGTGGAAGTATCCCCAATCGATCCGAAGGTCGTCGCCCGACCGGTTGAGCACTGCCTGATCGCGTGTCCCAACCGAGAGCACCGTCGTCGTCGCCGTTTGATTGCGCGAAAACACAACCTGCTGCCCCTCATAGCTGGTTGCGATGTCGGATCTCGCGCCGAAGTAAACCTCAACCTGATGGTCTCCGCCATCCAGCGCATGAGCGGTCCATGTCAGGTAGGTCACCGGTCGCGAAAGCACCTCCAGGTCATCCAGAAAAGCTGGCGTAAAGAAGGCGAGATCGATCTGGACCGCGTCGTTGCTGAAGGAATAAAGAGTGTGCGTAGGGGTAAGTTGCATGGCCGTCTGCTTCATCGCCGGGACACTTCCCGGGCTGCGGCTCATGATCCGGAACGCCTTGCCGTCGATGCGAACCAGGCCCAGCAGCGGCTGCGGTGCGCCTGTCCAATGCCTCGTGGGAGATGCGGTTAACTCGTCAGTATTCGACCACACGCTGAAGTAAGGATCGTGCGTAATCAGGGGCGTCGCGGGTGGCCGGTGGATCTCCTGCGACTGCGACGAAGCCGCAATAAGCGATACACAAAGAGCGCAGCGGCGCGAAAGTGCCAGCATCAATATCTCCAATCGTCATTCGAGCGTTGACGGCCATTGTATGCAATTCATTGATCTCGCGGGGCCCCAGGGTGGCTGGACAACGGCCCTGCTGCCAAAAAATGCGCTAACCCGGGTCAAACTCCGTAACCAATTGAACCTTCACGGCTCTAACATTGGTGCAGGCAGGAACGATGACGGCAATCTCTGAGACCAGGGACGAGGCGCAGATCATAGCCTCCATCCTCGCCGGGAACACCCACGAGTTTCACGAACTCATTCGCCCTCACGAGCGAAGCGTCTATGCTATGGCACTCTCCATGCTCCATAACGAGGCGGACGCCGAGGACGCAGCGCAGGAGGCCTTTCTCAAGGCATTCCGCAACCTCGCAAATTTTCGCGGCGATGCAAAGTTCAGCACATGGCTGATAAGCATCGTCCTTAACGAAGCACGCAGCCGCCTCCGCAGCAAAACCAACGTGAAGATGGAATCTCTCGACGAACCGCCCGAAGGCCAGGAACATCTCACTCCGGCACTCCTGCGTGACTGGCGCGAGATACCCTCCGAGGCGCTCGAACGGAAGGAGACTCGGCTGCTGTTACAGCACGCGATCACCGATCTTCCGTTGATCTATCGCGAGGTATTTGTGTTGCGCGATGTCGAGGAGCTAAGCGTAAGCGAATCGGCCGAAGCGCTCGGCATCACCGTCGCATCCGTCAAAGTGCGCCTGCATCGCGCACGCATCATGTTGCAGAAAAAACTGGTTCCACAGTTGAAGCGAGTCAGTCCGAAACGGAGGTGGTTCCCATGGTCATAGAATGCAAACACGTTTGGGAGCACATCTCCGAATATCTTGACGGAACGCTTTCACCCGAGCTGCTCCAGCAGGTGCAGCAGCATCTGGAGCACTGCGAAATATGCTCAGCCATTCTCGACTCGACCCGTAACATCCTGATCCTCACCGCAGACGAACGCGTGTTTGAGCTTCCGCTCGGCTTCAGCGCGCGTCTCCACGCAAGGCTCGAAGCGGAGATGCGAGGGATCTCGCCCGGACCTACAGATGCCGATGGATACGAAAGCGGATTTATGAGACCCGATGAACCATGGGATGAGTGATCCACTCTGCAGCCACCAGCGCCAGGGTGAGGATCGCAAGCGCAACCTGGAAAATCTCCGATCGCCGCTGCTTCGGTGTAACGGCCCGCACGCGCCACTGCGAAGACGGCCGGGCGCGCAGAGAGCGGATGCGCCAGATGACGTAAAGATTAATCAGCGGAACCGAGCGTCGCGAGGATCATCATCGGAATGCGGATGGCGTCCTGATGAAAGCCCTTTGCCGGCCCGTGGATTCCGATCGTCGCCTCCGCCAGCCCGCTGAGACCAATAGCCACACGAACGCCGCTGATCGCAATGACGGCCGTGCATGCACTTTGCAGAATGATAAAGAACAGACTCGTTGCGCTGACCAGCCACGTCCGCTTGCTCTCAGGATTCTTCAGGCGAAGCAGCCGCAGGAATCCGTGAGCCACTCGTTTGCAGGTCCATGTCTGTACCAAGTTCCACGTCTGTACCAAGCTATAGACGCACGGAACCCCTGTCGAGTAATCCGGAACTGGATGGAAGACCTTCTGCGAAGCCTTGCTACCTCGCCTGCTGCTCCGCGAAGTTTCCAATGAAGGGAATCTTGTAGCGCTCTCCCTTGCTTGCCTTGAACATCACAAGGATCCAGAGAAAGAGAAAACCAAGGCTCACCGGAACCAGCAGAATCCATCCGAGAATCGGGATCAGGCCCAGGACAAAGTGTGTCACGACGACCACAAGCCCGAAGAAGATGGACTGCCACGCATGGAAGCGGACAAAAGAGCTTTGACTATAAGGTTCCAGGGCCAAAAAGATAATCGCCGGAATAACAGTGATGTAAGCGAGCACGCCGGCAGCAGTCTCGGATAAACCGCCCTGTTGAACAGGTATTGCAGCGGGGGCGCCGGTTGCTGTATTCGCGCCGCAGTTTGGGCAGAAAGCTGAGGTTCCTGCCTCGGTATTGCAGGATGGACAAAGCATGGCGATGCTCCTTGGCAAAACGTATTTTGGGCGGCTTCGCGCCTGTGTTCTGTCTTGAAGTAGCGGGCCTGGAGGTTCGGGAAGAAAAACTCGGCTGAGGTCTTCCCCGGTATCAATCCGTCTTCCGGCTTCGATTCAGCAGCGGACCCTGTCAGCCGGTGGCTGATAGCGTACCACCTCCGGCTGATTTCAGGAATGCAAATTCCATCCCGCGTAGAGGCAGGTAAACTGGTCCCACCGCCGCGTAGACTGGCAAAATTGCAGGTAGCGAACTCGCGTCTGAACGGAGAAAGTAATCGATGAAGAGCGCCGATGTCTGAAGAATCTCGTTCTCATCCTGGCCTTCACTGGCTTCATCGTCCATTCTTCTGCACGCGGACGGAAACCCCGAGGTCGCGCGCTGGGAGCGAGAGGCCGCCAACGTCACCATCATTCGCGACGACTGGGGCATCGCGCACGTGTACGGCAAAACCGACGCCGACGCAGTCTTCGGCATGGAGTACGCCCAGGCCGAGGACGACTTCAACCGCGTCGAGACCAACTACATCAACGCGATGGGCCGCCTCGCCGAGGCCGAGGGCGAATCCCGAATCTATTCGGATCTCCGCATGAAGCTCTTTATCGATCCCCTCGCGCTAAAGGCGCAATACGCAGCCAGTCCAGCATGGCTGAGGGTTCTGATGGATTCATTCGCCGACGGCTTGAACTACTATCTCTTCAAGCATCCCGAGGTAAAGCCGCGAGTCATCCAACACTTCGAGCCGTGGATGGCCCTCTCCTTCACTGAAGGCAGCGTTGGCGGCGACATCGAGCGCATCAATCTCAATCAGCTCGAGGCGTTCTACAGCAAAGCTCCCGCGATTCATGCGAGCAACCCCATCGCTCCTCTCATCCAGACCGCCTACGTCCACGACAGCGATCCTCCGGAGCCAACGGGATCGAACGGCATGGCCATCGCCCCTTCGAACACTGCCAACCACCACGCTCTGCTACTCATCAACCCCCATACGTCTTTCTTCTTCCGCTCCGAGCTGCAGATGGTCAGCGATCAAGGATTGGACGCCTATGGTGCGGTCACCTGGGGCCAGTTCTTCGTCTATCAGGGCTTCAACGAAACCGCCGGATGGATGCACACCTCAAGCGGCGTCGATGCGGTCGATGAGTATCTCGAAACAGTTGAGAAAAAGGGGAACAGCTTCGTCTACAGGTACGGCGCCGAAGAGCGCCCTCTCGTTGCAGAAGGAAATCACAGTCTCTTACAAGACCGACCAAGGCATGGCCGAAAAGAAGTTCACAGTCTACTTCAGCCACCACGGCCCCATCATCCGCGAGCAGGATGGCAAGTGGGTCAGCATCCGCCTTATGCAGGAGCCGATCAAGGCGCTGACGCAGTCCTTCTACCGTACTAAGGCAAAGGATTACAAATCATTCCGGCACACGATGGAGCTCAAAGCAAACTCGTCGAACAACACCATCTTCGCCGACTCCAATGGTGACATCGCCTACTTCCACGGCAACTTCATCCCGCGCCGAGACCCCACCTTCGACTACACCAAACCCGTCGATGGCAGCAATCCTGCAACAGAGTGGAAGGGCCTCCTCAACGTAGACGAACTCCCACAACTTCTGAACCCGAAGAGCGGCTGGCTCTACAACAGCAACAACTGGCCCTGGTCCGGCGCGGGTGAAAGCAGTCTGCGCAAGCAAGACTATCCCGCCTATGTGGAGACCGGCACTGAAACCGCACGCGGCCTGCACGCTATCCGGGTCTTGCAGGACAAAAAAGATTTCACGCTCGACTCTCTGATCGCCGCGGCATACGACAGCTACCTCCCCTGGTTCGACAAACCGCTCCCCGCGCTCACCAAGGCCTGGAACGACATCCCCCTCGATGATCCGCTGAAATTCAAACTGGCCGACGAGGTAGGGCTACTCTACCAATGGGATCACCGCTGGGGCGTTGACTCTGTCCCAACCACCCTCGCAGTCTTCTGGGGAGAGGACATACGCCGCCACACACTCGATGACGCAAAAAAGGCGGGAGTCTCCGTCGAGGAGTACATCGCCACTCAGGCCCCTCCGCATCTCCTCCTCGACTCGCTCGATGCGGCCTCCAACCGGCTCATTGCCGACTTCGGAAGCTGGAAGACGCCGTGGGGCGACGTCAACCGGTATCAGCGCATCCACGACGACCTCGTTCCTGCAGCAATGGCCCAACCATTCAACGACGCCGGGCCCAGCATTCCTGTCGGTTTCACCTCGTCGCTGTGGGGCTCCCTTGCCTCGTTCGGAGCTCGCCCGTATCCCGGAACGAAGAAGTGGTACGGCACCAGCGGAAACAGCTTCGTCGCGGTCGTTGAGTTCGGCGACAAAGTCCACGCAAAGGCCGTGACCGCAGGCGGTGAGAGCGGCGATCCGTCCTCCCCTCACTTCAACGATCAGGCGAAGCGATACACCACCGGCGATCTGCGCGAGGTCTACTTCTATCGCTCCGATCTCAAGGATCACACCGAGCGGGAGTACCACCCCGGAAGCTGAATCTCTTCATGAGCAACGAAGCAAACCCATCCCGGTCTTCCGCTCTTCAGAACCTCTGCATGCGGCACCCGGTAACCGTATCGACCCTTCTGGCCGGTCTCCTGGCCTGCATCGTGCTGTTGCCTCTGCTCGGGCACAAGCCACTCACCAACTGGGACGAAGGCATCTACGCCGAGATATCGCGGGAGATGCTCTCGCTCGGGGCTCTCGTTCCCCACTGGAACTATCAACCCTGGTTCGAAAAGCCACCGCTGATGTTCTGGATCACCGCTGTCTTCTTCAAGCTATTCCGCGTCAATGAGTTTTGGGCGCGCGCAGGCTCCGCGTTCTCAGGTGTAGCGATCGTCACTCTTCTTCATGGGTGGCTGGCGAGCAAAAAAGAAAACCTCGCCGCGTGGTTTAGCACTCTCATTCTCCTCGGCACCTTTGGATTCCTCCACGTCTGCCGCGCCGGCGAGATGGACGTTCTGCTTTCGCTGGGCTGCTGCATCGCGCTCTGCGGTCTCACGTCCGTGCAGAATCGCAGACCGGCCGGCTGGTATCTCTTCTGGGTCGGACTCGCGATCGCACTCATGACCAAAGGCGCTGCATGCATCGTTCTGATCATCACCGCGATGCTATTTCTCGCGATCGAACGCGGGAACGCGACACGCTTCGTTAGATCCTTCTGGCTTGGACTGGCGCTCTTCGTCACCGCCGTTCTTCCGTGGCACCTTTATATGTTCCACACGTTCGGCAACAGCTTCCTCACCGAATACCTAGGCTTCCACGTCCTCTCGCGCGCAACGCACCAGATCGAAGAACACATCACGCACTGGTGGTATTACCTATGGGTGCTCCTCATCTCGGCCGCGCCCTTCGTTCTGCTCTATCCTTTCGCGATAAGGTATGCCTTCCGGCGGAAGGAGCTTCGAGTCTGGGCGATCTTTGCCCTGGTCGTCGTGGGCTTCTTCAGCGTGGTCCAGACTCGCCTGCCCCACTACATCGCTCCCGCCTATCCAGCGCTCGCAGTGATCACATCCGTCTACCTCGCAGACCAACTCAGAGATCTTCAGCAGAGACGCCGGCAATCTCCCAAATCTTTCTGGACGACCGCCATCATCCTCGCGATTCTTATCTGTATCGCCAGCGCCTTCCTTACCAGCGGCCCGCGACGACGACTCCATGAAGCCAAGGTCGGTCCCGATATCGTCTCGGCGGAAAAGGAGTCGATCCAGCTTCTACGCAACGCCTTCAGCCAACCGCAGCCGGTCTCTGGCCCACTCCTCGTCTGGTGGGAGGGAAACCAGCGGTCCATTGCAACCAGCGTCTTCTACTCCGGCCGCCCGGTACAGCAGGTGCAGGCGCAACCGTTGCCTGACTCCCTACCCATCGACAAATACCTCTACCAGCCCGTGAGCCTGGACGAAGCTATCCCCTCCGAACCGCGAATCATCCTGCTCGATAAATATCTCGTTCAGCAGATCCCCAGCGAATTCACCTACAAACCGATCGTCTCGGGCCGGGCAATGGAAGTGGGTATTATTGCTCGGAGATAACCGGAAGATAACCGTTTGGCTTCCTTCCCCCTCGCCGGCTCGCACTATCGTTCATGAGATACGTAGAGTGCAGTCAGAACTGTAAATCAGCGGAAATGGCTGAAAATCCGCCGAAATCGGCCCCTCGGTTGTCTCCTGGGCAAACCGTAGCTTCGAGTCGTGTAAAATCCACGAGACCTACATCAATCATGATTAAATTAGCGAAAGTCCCAAATCTTACAGAACTCACCTACCGCAGCATCAAGCAAAATCTGCTTGATGGAACCCTCGGCGAACTGTCCCGTCTCACCGAAGAGTCTCTCGCGACGCAGCTTGGAATCAGCAAGTCTCCCGTGCGCGAAGCGCTCAACCGGCTGGAAGCAGAAGGTCTCGTCTGCATCGAACCGCGGCGCGGCGCTTACGTCCGCCAGTTCTCCCCAAAGGAGATCCGCGACCTCTACGAACTACGCGAGATCCTTGAAGTCCACTCCATCGAAGCGGCCAACGTCACGCCAAAGCTGCTTAGCGACCTGGCTGCCAGCATCAACCGCACCAAGAAACATCTGAAGGAAGGAAACAAGCTGGAGCACATCGAAGAGGACATGCGGTTTCACGCCATGATCACCGCCGCGACCGGCAATGAGGAGCTTTGCCGCGTCCACGAAAATATTCAGCAGAAGACCCTGCTCTGTCGCTCCAAGTCCTACGAACTCTCCGCAACAACAGCGCCTGTCGCCCACACCAAGATCTACCAGGCTCTGAAAAAGGACTCCAAGCGAGAAGCGCGGCTCGCCATGCGCGACCACATCGTCTTTGTGCGCGAACGCCTGCTGGCTTCCTTCAAAACCTCAAGCTGAATGCGCGCGCCGCACGTCATGCAGCGAGTCGAGCCAGCGCCAGCGTAGGCGATAATACCTCTGTGCGACCCGCCAGCCTTTCCCCGTCAGAGGAGTACAAAAAGCGCCAGCAAGCCCGCCAGATGCAGGTCGAGCGCTTTGAATCCGCGCACCTCCGCTTCGGAAATATCCGCCTCCTCGTCGTTATCGCAACCCTCATCGCAGCCTGGTTTTCTCTCCATCGCGACGCCTTCTCGCCGTGGTGGCTGCTGCTTGCTCTCGCGGTCTTCCTCGCGATCGCCATCCTTCACGCAAGGGTCTTGCGCAATCGCGCATGCGCCGAACGTGCCGTCGACTTCTATCGCAAAGGGCTCGCGCGCATCGAAGATCGCTGGTTTCATCCGGACCAGCTCGCTACAGGCCAGACCGGCTCACGCATCGACATTACACTCAAGCCTCTACGCCACCGACCTCGACCTCTTCGGGCAGGGAAGCCTCTTCGAACTCCTCTCCCTCGCCCGCACCCGCATGGGCGAGGACACGCTCGCCGCCTGGCTCCTCGCCCCGTCGCCGGTCGAGCAACTCACCCAGCGCCACGCAGCCGTCGCCGAACTCCGCAGCCGCCTCGATCTTCGCGAGGACGTCGCCATCCTCGGCGAAGACCTCAAAGTCGGCATCCACCCCGAGGCGCTCACGCAATGGGCCGAAGCCCCCAATCAACTCACCAACCAATGGCTTCGCTGGCTCTCTCTTTTTCTCGCTTTTGCCGCAATAGCTGCGGCCATCGTCTGGGCGGAGCTTGGAACCAAGACTCCGTTCTTCGCCATCGTCATCGTCGAAACCATCATCACGGCGTCTCTCCGCAAACGCACCGCAGCGATTCTCAACTCCACCGATCAGGCCTTCGAAGACCTGCAACTTCTCTCATCGCTCCTCGCCCGCCTCGAGCGCGAACAGTTCGAATCCCCGCGCCTGCAGGCCCTCAAAGCCGAGCTCTCCTCTCACCATCTCGCCGCCTCAAAGGCCATCGCTCGCCTGCGCACCATCGTCGAATACATCCGTTCGCTCGACAACACCTTCATGCGCGTTCTCAACATTCCGCTGCTCTATGTCGTTCAGGTCTCTTACGCGGCAGAGGCCTGGCGCACCGCTCACGGAGCCGCAGTCCGATCCTGGCTCAAAGCAATCGGCGAAGTCGAAGCGCTCCTCTCTCTCTCCGGCTACAGCTACGAGCACCCCTCCGATCCCTTCCCCGAGTTCGTCGAAGGCCCTCCCTGTTTCAGCGCCGAGCAACTCGGCCACCCCCTCATCCCCGCCGCAAAATGCGTCCGCAACAACGTCAGCGTCTGCGGCGAAACAAAAGTCCTCCTCGTCAGCGGCTCCAACATGTCCGGCAAGAGCACGCTCCTCCGCGCCGTCGGCATCAACACCGTCCTCGCCATGGCCGGCGCTCCCGTGCGCGCGTCTCATCTGAAACTCACGCCGTTACAAATCGGCGCAAGCATCCTCGTCAACGACTCCCTCCAGGAAGGCAGCTCCCGCTTCTACGCCGAGATCACCCGCCTGCGCCAGATCTGCGACCTCGCCGAAAAGCACCCTCCCGTTCTCTTCCTGCTTGACGAACTCCTCCAGGGAACAAACTCAAAGGACCGCCTCATCGGAGCCGAAGGCGTTGTCCGCGCCTTGCTCGCCAGCGGCGCGATCGGCCTCATCAGTACCCACGATCTGGCTCTCACCAACATCGGCGGCCAACAAGACAGCCGCCTCCACAACGTCCACCTGCAGGACGAGATTGAAGACGGCAAGATGAAGTTCGACTTCAAACTGCAGGATGGCGTCGTCACAAAGAGCAACGGCATCGAACTGATGCGCCTCATCGGCCTCAAAATTTAAAAATCGACGAAGACTCTTGCGTCACACCTCCTCCATCCTGAGACAATCGCGATATGAAGGAAGCTCTCAAACGCGCTCACGAACCCTGGAAGGCCTTTCAGGCTCGACAGCGCAATCAGGACATCAAGCGCGACGCGGTCTTGCAAACTGCTGCCCACATGTTTCTCGAGCAGGGGTATCGCCGCACCTCGATGAGCGAACTCGCAAGGCGCCTCCAGATCACCAAGCCCGCGCTCTACTACTACTTCCGCAACAAGGAAGAAATTCTCGTCGAATGCTACCGCGCCGGCATCACCCTCATCGAAACCCTCCTCGATAAGGCTCTCGTCAGTCGCGGAACCGGCCTCGCAAAGGTGAAGGCCTACATCGAAGCCTACGCAAGATCCGTCGTCCTCTACGACTTCGGCCGCTGCGTCGCGATGCTCGATGAAAACGAGCTCTCCCCCGAAACCCGCAAAGAGGTCCGCGCCCTCAAGCGCCGCATCGACGCCTCCATCCGCGGCTACATCGAAGAGGGAATCGCCGACAAATCCATCGCTCCCTGCGACGCCAAACTCGCCTCCTTCGCCATGTCCGGAGCCATCAACTGGATCGGTACCTGGTACAAACCATCCGGCCCTCTCACCGGCATAGAAATCGCCGGCCACTTCACCCACCTGCTCACCGAAGGACTCCACGCCCGAACCTCAACTCCAACCCAGCGCAACGCACCTGCGCGGAAGATTTCAGCACCGAAAGCAGCCAAGACGCCGCGTTGACTTTCTGACCGAGCGTTCAGTAAACTTCCTGCTGAAGTCATCATGCCTCGCCAGTCACAGCCGCTCTACAACGCCGAACAACTTCCAGGAGTCAAACCAAGACATGCAACGGATGATGGAGTGAAGACATGCGGATTCTGACCTACCTCCGCCAGGTTCTTGATGCCGAAGAAAGCGTGCACGTCGCCAACGGCGCAGTCGCCCTCGAAAACAGCAAGCTGGTCATGGACACCATGGACGAGTACGGCGTCGAGGAAGCCCTTCGTCTGCGCGAGAGCGGCGTCGAAGCCGAGATCATCGCCGTCGCCGTCGGCCCCGCCCGCGTGCAGGATGCCCTGCGCACCGCCCTCGCCATGGGCGTCGACCGCGCCATCCACGTCGAAACCGACATCCGCCTCGACGCCATCGCCCTCAGCAAAGTCCTCGCGCAGATCGCCACGCAGGAAGGCGCGACCCTCATCTTCTCCGGCGGCCAGCAGGCCGACTGGGACAGCCACGCCCTCGGCGCCGCCACCGCAGAACGCCTCAACTGGCCGCAAGCCACCTGGACCTCCGCGCTCGAACTCAAAGGCACCACGCTCACCGGCAAGCACGACGCCGACGAAGGCAGCGAAACCTTCACCCTCGAACTTCCCGCCGTCATCACCACGCAGCAGGGCCTCAACGAGCCGCGCTATCCCACGCTGCCCAACATCATGAAGTCGAAGAAAAAAGAGATGCGCAAAGAGTCGCTCGACCAGTTCAACGTCTCGCCAAAGCTGAAGTTCGTCAGCGCCGAGATCCAGGTCAAAAATCGCCTCAACAAGATCCTCGACGGCAAAGACGTCCCCGCCGCCGCCGCGCAACTGGTCGATCTTCTCCGCAACGAAGCAAGGGTGATCGCATGATTCTCATCGTCGTGGAGCACGCCAACGGAAAAGTAAGCAAGAGCACCTGGGAGATGGTCACCGCCGCACGCGAGCTGGCTCAGGACATGGGCCGCGAAGCCCCCATCACCGCTCTCGTACTCGGCAGCAACGTCGCGCCCATCGCCGCCGAGATCGCCCGCGCCGTCGACCAGGTCCTCGTCGCCGACCTTCCCGCACTCGCACAATACGACCCCGAACTCTGGTCCGCCGCCGTCGCTCAGATCGCCACCGAAGGCGAAGCCTCCGTCATCCTCATCGGCGGCAGCCGCAGCGGACGCGAGTACAGCCCCCGCGTCGCCATCAAACTCGACGCTCCTCTCCTCGAAGACGTCATCAGCCTCAAAGCCAGCGGCGAAACCATAACCGCCCAGCACTACACCTACCTCGCCCGCGTCACCGAAACCATCGAGACATAGCCACCGGCCCCATCGCCGTCGTCACCATCAAGCCCGGCGTCTTCAACCCAGCAACGCCCCGCGCCGAAGCAGCCGAGCAGTTCGACGTCGACCTCAATCTCCCCACGCCACGCCTCAAGGTCACCGGCAAAACCGCCGAGCGCAGCTCCCGCGTCTCGCTCGCCGAAGCCGAGATCGTCGTCTCCGGCGGACGCGGCGTCGGCAGCGCCGAAGGCTTCACCCAATACGTCGAAGCTCTCGCCGACCAGCTCGGCGCAGCCGTCGGCGCCACCCGCGCCATCGTCGACGCCGGCTGGCGCCCCTACTCCGAGCAAGTCGGCCAGACCGGCAAGACCGTCCAGCCCAAGCTCTACATCGCCATCGGCATCTCCGGCGCAGTCCAGCATCTCTCCGGCATGAACAAGAGCAAGACCATCGTCGCCATCAACCGCGACGCCGAAGCCCCTATCTTCAAGATCGCCGACTACGGCATCGTCGGCGACGTCCCCCAGCTCGTCCCCGCCATCCTCGCCGAATTGAAAAAATAAGTGCGCGAGAGATAATCACACCAGTCCCGAAGAACCAACGCGAGCGGTGCCGGCCTCATGCTTCCACTTTCTCAGAAGATCGCCTTCCTCCTCTTCGCGCTCATCACTCTCGCGCTGGGCCTCGAAGGCTTCTACCGCCTCTATCTCCGCATTCGCCGCGGCACCCCCGACCCCGAACCCCGCTTCAACAATCTCCCTCGCCGCATCTGGTACGCCCTCATCACCACCCTCACGCAGCAGCGCACCTTCAAAAAGCGCCCGACCATCGGCCTCTTCCACTCCTTCATCTTTTACGGCTTCGTCTTCTACGGCCTGGTCAATCTCGTCGACGCCGTCGAAGGCTACCTGCCAATCTCCGTCACCTCCGCGAATCCCATCGGCGCAACCTACAACTTCCTCGCCGACATCCTCAGCTTCCTCGTCCTCCTCGGCGTCATCGCGCTGGTCATCCGCCGCTTCGTCCTTCCCAGCCGCCGCGACTTCCGCTTCAACCCCCGCACCCTCCTCCACAAAGACGTTCAGCAGAAAAAAATAACCCGCGACTCGCTCATCGTCTCTGCCTTCATCCTCTTCCACGTCGGCAGCCGCGCCATCGGAGCCGGAGCAAGGATCGCCGCCGAAGGTCCCGACTCGCTCCAACCCTTCGCCACGCTGCTCTCGCACCTCTTCACGCCCGCCAATGCCGAAGCCTTCCGCATCTTCGGCTACTGGGGAGCGCTCGGCAGCGTCCTCGCCTTCCTCGCCTACTTCCCCTACACCAAACACATCCACATCTTCATGGCCCCGGCGAAGTATCTCGTCGCCCGCGAACCCACCTCCGGCGTCCTCCCACCCGTAGCCCTCAACCTCGAAACCGAAAGCGAGGACGAAGCCGAAACTCAAATCATCGGCGCGAACAAACTCGAAGACCTCGCCTGGCCGCGCCTCCTCGACGCCTACGCCTGCATCCAATGCAACCGCTGTCAGGACGTCTGCCCCGCCACCGCCACCGGCAAATCCCTCTCACCCGCCGCGCTCGAGATCAACAAGCGCATGGAGCTCAACGACCTCGCCGCGCAGCAAAGCCCCTTCGCCTTCACCCCCGCTCCCTTCGAAAAAGGAACACCCAGCCCCAACCCGCTCCTCCAATTCGCGCTCTCCCCCGAAGCCGCCTGGGCCTGCACCACCTGCGGAGCCTGCATGGAGGTCTGCCCCACCCAAAACGAGCAGATGCTCGACATCATCGACATCCGCCGCAACCAGGTCATGATCGAAGGCGAGTTCCCCTCGCAACTTCAAACCGCCTTCCGCGGCATGGAGCGCGCGCAAAATCCCTGGGGCATCAATCACGAGCAGCGCCTCGCCTGGGCCGACGGCCTCGACGTCAAAACCACCGACGAAAATCCCACCCCCGACGTCCTCTACTGGGTAGGCTGCGCCGCCAGCTACGATCCGCAAGCCCAAAAAACCGCCCGCGCCTTCGTCGAACTCCTCAACCACGCCGAGGTCAACTTCGCCGTCCTCGGCAAAAAAGAGTGCTGCACCGGCGACAGCGCCCGCCGCTCCGGCAACGAGTACCTCTACCGCCAGCTAGCCGACAAGAACGTCTCCACTCTCAACACCGTCCAGCCCAAACTCATCGTCGCCAGCTGCCCCCACTGCATGAACTCCATCGGCCACGAGTACAAACAGATCGGCGGCGACTACAAGGTCATGCACCACACCGAGTACCTCGAAACTCTCGTCGCCAACAAAAAACTCACCCCCACGCCCAGCGAAGCCACCATCACCTACCACGACCCCTGCTACCTCGGCCGCCACAACGGCGTCTACGACGCCCCCCGCAATCTCCTCAACATCCTCAGCAACAACACCGCCACCGAACTCCCCCGCAACCGCGAAAACTCCTTCTGCTGCGGCGCCGGCGGAGCCCAGTTCTGGAAAGAAGAGGAACCCGGCGACGAGCGCATCTCCGACAACCGCTTCCGCGAAGTCCAGCAAACCCTCGCCTCCGCTCCCGGAGAAAAAGTCCTCGCCGTCGGCTGCCCCTTCTGCAAGAGCATGCTCGGCAGCACCCCCAGCAAAGCCGCCTCCGAAGACATCGCCATCAAAGACGTCGCCGAACTCCTCCTCGAAGGCGTCCGCCGCAGCAAAGGCCTCACCACCCCAACGCATCGACACCAAACCCAACTCGCACCAGCCGACCCACTACACAACAGTACCAGCCGTTAGCGAATCCCCTAGCAGCGCACGCAACGAACCGCACAGCCGAACCGAAATCCCACCTCTCCCCGTCAAACACCCAGCCACAACCCCAACCCACCCCTTCCGCCCGAACGAAAAAATGGCAACCAAAAGCCGCTCACTCCTCCACCGAAAAACCTCCCACTCAACCCGCAGCTCAACCCATCGCCGCACTCCCGAAGCCCCAAAGCCTCCAACGACCGACGCAACCGCCACCAGCCCACGACTCCCGAGCGAAAAAAGTGGCAACCAAAATCCACCTCACTCCGCGAGCCAACCCAACCCGAAACACCACCTCTCGTAGCAAGGCGGCACCACCCAAAATCACCGCATACCACCCCGCGACACCAACGCCCGCTGAAACGCCAACTCCCGAGCGCAAGAAGTGGACTCCCAAAAAAACCGGCTAACCTATCGCGTTTTTGTCTGCGTCATCTGTGAAGGTCCGGGTTTGCCTTCACTAGGTAAATCACGCGACCATCCACTCCGCCACCCTCCGCAACAACTCCTTCGCCTGCGGCAAAAACGGAAACTCATTCGGCGAAGCCGCGAACCCATGGTTCATCCCCTCGCCGAACACATGCGTCACATCCACCCCAGCCTCTTCCATCCGCCTTCGCATAAGCCTGCCCTTCATCCCGCAGCACGTCATACTCCGCCGTCACCACAAACGCCCTCGGCAATCCCGCCAGCGAAGCCGCCATCAGCGGAGCCGCCCGAAAATCCTTCGCCTCACTCTTGTCATTCAGATAGTGATCCCAGAACCAGATCATCCCCTTCCGCGTCAGCCCATACCCTTCCGCCATCTCCAGATACGAAGCCGTCGGCGGATCATAGTGCGCCGTCACCGGATAAATCAGAATCTGCCCCGCCAGCCCCGCGACTCCCTTATCCCGAAGCAGCAAAGCCACCACCGCAGCCAGCGTTCCCCCCGCACTATCTCCCCCAACAAACACCCGCGAACAATCCCCACCCAACTCCCCCACATGCTCGAGCACCCACTCCGTCGCCGCGAGCGCATCCTCCACCCCCGCCGGAAACTTATGCTCCGGCGCCAGCCGGTAGTCCACCGACACCACCACCGCCCTGGCCTCCGTCGCCAGCGCTCTGCAGTAAGGATCATGCGTCTCCAGCGTACAAACCACAAACCCGCCGCCGTGAAAGAACACCACCACCGGCAGCGTCCCCTCCATCCCTGCCGGCCGATAAACCCGCACCGCAATCTCCCGTCCTGCCAGCAGAAATCGCCCGATCCTCCACCTGCACGCCGGCATACTCCGGCATCGGCACAAACCGCGCCATCATCGCCGCCCGCTCGGCCCGCGCCTCGTCCACCGTCATCGTCTCCAGCCGAGGCAAACCCAACGCCTTCGCCGCATCCAGAATCGTCTGTAGCTTCGCATCAACTGGCATAAACCCATACTATCGCTGGTCGCCGCAGCGCATCAGCGGCGATAATCCTTACCAATGCACATCTCCGGATCCTCGATCCTCCTGATCTTCATCGCCGTCTCAACCGCCGCGATTCTGCTCGTGCTGCACCTGACGAAGATCGGCCGCATCATCCACCAGAAGATCCCCGACCGGCCTCATCGCCGTCTCTTCCTCGCCTCCGTCAGCTTCTTCATCACCTTCCTCGCCGTGCGTCTTCTCGTCGCCTCCATCACGCATCACATCGGGCCATTCGGCTACGTCGAGATGGGCGGCCGCCACATCCACCATCTCGTCTGGGGCATCCTTCTCCTCCTCATCACCGGCTACGCCACCCTCGCCGAAGCCGGCACCGGCGACACTCCCATCTCGATCCTCGTCAGTCGTCTTCTTGCCATGTCCTACGGAATCGGGGCAGCCCTCACCCTCGACGAATTCGCTCTCTGGCTCAACCTCGACGCAGCCGCCTACTGGTCGCGCCAGGGCCGCGAGAGCATCGACGCCATCGTGCTCTTCGGAGCATTACTCGCCATGGGGACATGGGGCGCGCCCCTGTTTCAGCGATTCGAAAGTCGGAAGAAAACAGACAATCAGCATAAGGAAACCGCTTGATGACCAAAAAACGCGTCACCGTCCTCGGCAGCTACGTCGCCGACCTCGCCTTCCGCATCGACCGCCTCCCCACCTGGGGCGAGACCCGCATGGGCCAATCCTTCCAGCTCGGACCCGGCGGCAAGGGCTCCAACCAGGCCGTAGCCGCCGCCCGCGCCGGAGCAAACGTCAGCTTCATCAGCAAGCTCGGCCCCGACCCCTTCGGCGAGATCGCCCGCACCCTCTACCGCGCGGAGGGAATCGACACCCAATACATCTTCTCCAGCCCCAACCCCACCGGAGCCGCCGCCATCCTCATCGACGCTGCCAGAGGAGAGAACGCCATCATCGTCGTCCCCGGCGCCTGCTTCGAACTCACCCCCGCCGAGGTCGATCAGGCCACCGAACGCATCGCCGCCTCCAGCGTCTTCGTCACGCAGCTCGAACTCTCCACTTCCCACCGTCGAGCACGGCCTCCGCCTCGCCCACACCCACGGCGTCCCGACCATCCTCAACCCCGCCCCCGCCACCACCCTGCCCGATACCATCTATCCCGCTCTGCGACTACCTCACCCCCAACGAGACCGAGGCCACCGCCCTCACCGGAATCCCCGTCACCGACCTCGCCTCCGCCGAAGAGGCCGCAGCGGCCCTCCTCGCACGCGGCGTCCGCAACGTGATCCTCACCCTCGGCGCCCAGGGAGCCCTCATCAAAAACCACACCCTCACCCGCCATGTCCCCGCCGTCGACGCTGGTCCCGTCGTTGAAACCACAGGCGCAGGCGACGCCTTCAACGGCGGCCTCGCCACCGCCTTATCGGAGGGCATGAATCTCGTCGAAGCCACGCAGTTTGCCTGCGCAGTCGCCGGAATCTCCGTCACCCGCCCCGGCACCGCCCCTTCCATGCCCCACCGCCCCGAAATCGACGCCCTCCGAGCCAGACAGCTGCGAAGCCCTGAGAAGGGAGAGGCTCTCAGGGCTTCACTCGTCGCCTTGGAATCAGCACAGCGCTTTCGTACTATTGGTCAGTTCTGGTAGCTCGTAACCAGCTCGAGCCGAACCGGATCGACGCCCATCTTAACCATCTGCAGTTGCTTCGCCGCAGCTAGCGAGAGGTCGATCACCCGCTCTGGGAACAGACTCTCCGCGGTCGGTAATCGTGACCACGACAGACCGCTTGTTTCGCAGGTCGGTCACCTTCACCTTGCTGCCAAACGGCAGGGTGCGGTGCGCAGCGGTCAACTCATTCATATCGAAGCGCCGGCCGCTCGCCGTCCGGTGCCCCTGCAGCACCGAGCCATACCAGCTCGCCATGCCGCTCTTGATTCGGGTTAGGACCGTGGTCTTGGGTGCTGCCACGGTCGTGACGATCTCGGCCGGGGTGACATCGTTCTTCATCACCATCGTCGGATCAGTCTCGCGCGCGGATGCCGGAGTAGCGGAGTCCGTCGCAAAGGCCGACAGAACGACCAGCGCCGCCAGAGTCATCGCGGTCTTGGACCTTCCTGTCAGGGTTGCCGTACGTTCAGTTCCGGGTCTCGTATCCATCCCTTAAGTATAAGAAATTCAAGGCCTCTAAGGTACTTTTTCAAGCATTAAAATGGGCCTCGGTTCATCACAGTCAAAGCCCGTTGTCAACGGTTTTCGGGTTGCCTCCGACGCATCAAAAAGAGCCCGAAAAAAAGTAACCCGCCAACTAAACGTTACAAAGGAGTTAATCCGGTCCCCGGCTCGATCCTGGTTAATCCCGGGGTTACCTATTATTTTGTTTTTTATTTGGTTCCGTGCTGCCTGCGCGGGCCGTGTCAGGATTGGCTTGTAACCGGGCCCGTGAAACTTCCTCCGAAAACAGCCTTTTTCATCGCCAAGCGTCTTACCAGCGCGATCGGGCAGGGAAGCGGAAATCATCTCTTCTGATCTGACTTTCGAAGCTGGCCTGACTTTTCGAACCGGATGGAGCAGCACCCATGTCCCCCTTGAGCCCGGCCTACTTCGCCTTCGCCGCCATCGCGATCACCCTCTATTGGGCGTGCTTTCGCTGGAAAAACGTCCGGCTCGGTATCTTATTGTTGGCGAACGGCTTCTTCCTCGCCCGGCTGGCCTGGTTCTACCCCGCGATCCTGCTCCTCGCAGCAACCATCGACTTCGTCGTCGGCCTCGGCCTGCAGAACATCCCTCGCGAACGGTCCCGCCCACGCCTCGCTCTTGTCTCCATCAGCGTCATATTAAACGTCGGCCTCCTCGCCGCCACCAAACTCCTCCCCGTCGCGCTGGGCGAACTCTACCGCTGGGTCTTTCCTCTCAGCCTCTCCTTTTACTGTTTCCAGTCAATGACTTACACGATCGACCTGTACCGCGGAACCAGGCCCGGAACCCGCAGCTACCTCACCCACCTCACCTCTGCTTCGCTCTTCACCGTCATCGTCGCCGGCCCCATCAACCGAATCTCCGACCTTATTAAGCAACTCCAGCAGCCCTTCTCCCTGACCCCAACCCAGGGCGGCCGTGCCTTCCTCCTCATCTCCTCCGGCCTCGTCAAAAAACTCCTCATCGCCGACTTCCTCTCCAACAACGTCGCCAACCGCATCTTCGACACCCCCACCCTCTACAGCGGAGCCGAGGTCCTCGTCGGCGTCTACGCCTACGCCCTCCAGATCTACTTCGACTTCTCCGGCTACACCGACATCGCCATGGGCCTCTGTCTCCTCTTCGGCCTCAACGTCCCCGACAACTTCAACCGCCCCTACAAATCCCTCAACATAGCCGACTTCTGGCGTCGCTGGCACATCACCTTCTCCAACTGGCTCCGCGACTACGTCTACTTCTCCCTCCCCAACGCCGCCCGCTGGAAGGGCGCAGGCTACGTCTACCCCATCATCGTCTTTCTCCTCGGCGGTCTCTGGCACGGCATCGGCTGGACCTTCGTTCTCTGGGGACTCCTCCACGGCGTCGGCCTCACCACCCTCCGCACCTTCCAGACCCTCCGCCAGAAAGTTCAGGGCAAACGTACCCCAACCCAATGGGGCCGATACCTCAGCATCTTCGTCACCTTCCACTTCGTCTGCCTCACCTGGATCTTCTTCCGCTCGCCTGACGTCCCCACCGCCTTCGCCATCCTCAGCCGCCTCGGCTCCTTCACCTTCTCCGTATCCAACATCAGCCTCTCCATGATCGGCGTGATGCTCCTCGGCGTCGCCCTCCACGCCATCCCGCCCAAATGGTTTGATCGCACCGTAGAAATCTTCGGCCGCGCCCCCTTCGTCCTACAGGGAGCGGGCCTCGCCACCGTCGTCCTCCTCATCGAACTCCTCGCCGGCCGCGGCGGAACCTCCTTCGTCTACAGCAACTTCTAGCCGAATGACATGTATGAAGAAATGACACCCACGAATGCCGGAGCGAAAAAACACTCGTCATCCCGACCGGAGCAGCGGACAGTCTCATCGTCCGCTGCGCAGTGGAGGGACCCCCGCATTTCGCCTTTGTCTTTGTTCGTTCTTTTGTCACGTCACTCACCGTCCTAAAAATGCCCACGTCCACCTAGCCATGCCCACCTTCCCCAAACAAACCCTCCTCGCCATCGCGACCTTCGCCGCGATCCTGCTCACCGTCCACTACGGCGTCAGCAGCACCAAGGGCCTCGACCCCGCGACCCTCCGCCCCATAACCGACTTCCCGTCAGACCGCGCCGCATTCTTCCCCATCGTCAAAGCCCCCCTCCCGCCACTCCCCGCCGCCCTTGCCATCCCCAACCCCACCGCTCACGGCGTCAAGGCCGCCGCCAACTCCACCCTCGAATCTCAGTTCCTCTTCGACAACAACGGCGCCCTCGACCACTTCTACGCAGCCCTCCGCGAACTCCACAACGGCCAATCCCGCCGCACCGTTCGCATCGTCCACTACGGCGACTCCCCCACCACCGCCGACCTCATCACCGGCGACACCCGCGACCTCCTGCAGGAGCGCTTCGGCAACGCAGGCCCCGGCTTCATCCTCATCGCCAAGCCCTGGGCCTGGTACGGTCATCACGGCGTCGACGTCTCCGGCACCGGCTGGAAGATCGACACCGCCGTCGGCTCCATGCGCGAAGCCAACTACGGCCTCGGCGGAGCCATCTTCACCGGCCCTGTTGGCGCATCGAGTACCATCCATCTCTCCGCCCACGATTCCACCTCCATCGAAGTCCAATACCTAGAGGAGCCCGGCGGCGGCAACCTGGACATCACCGCCGACGGCACACCCATGGGCACAGTCAACACTGCCGGCGACACCAAACAAAATGCCGCGACACTCGATCCCGCTGCCCTCCGGCACGCGAGTAGTCGAGCTCCGCGTCTCCGGCAATCCCGTCCAGGTCTTCGGCGTCGCCTTCGGCACCGACGCCCGCGGCCTCACCTACGACAGCATCGGCCTCAACGGCGCCTCCACCACCGTCATGTCCCGCGCCTTCAATCCCCAAACTTTCGCCACCTCCCTCGAGCACCGCAACCCCGACCTCGTCGTCATCAACTACGGCACCAACGAGTCCAGCTACCCCGCCTACGTCGAAAAGCAGTACGAGCCCGAACTCATCCGCGCCATCGGCCGCGTCCGCGCCGCCCTCCCCAACGCCTCCATCCTCATCATGAGCCCCATGGACCGCGGCGAACGCAGCGGCGACACACATCACCACCATGCGCGCCATCCCCGAGATCGTCGCCATCCAGCAGCGCGTCGCCGAAAAAACCGGCTGCGGCTTCTTCAACACCTACCAGGCCATGGGCGGCAACGGCACCATGGCCCTCTGGTACAACCGTCATCCCGCCATGGTCGGCGCCGACCTCATCCACCCCTCCCCCCAGGGCGCCCGCATCGTCGCCCAACTCCTCACCGGCCAACTCCTGATAGGCTACGAACGGTACATGGAAAATCATCCGGCCTCACAAAACAAGCTCTCCCCGCCGGCTATCTCCCAAACCTCCGACCAACCGGGCAAGGCCGCGAGGCCCATGGGGGTGCAGTAAATGTTGATTCGACGTCTCACCACGGCGCTACTCCTTCTGGCCATCTCAGCCGGACTGGCGTCCTACGCACTCGAGACCGCCACAACATCCAAAAAGCACTCCGCGCAAACCCGCCACAACCAACGGCGAAATAAAACGCGCCCCCGCGGCAAAGCCTTACAAGACCAAGTCCACCAAGAGCCGTAAATCCAAATCTTCGGCAACGTCCATCGCAAAGTCCGCCTCAACCACCTCCGTATCAACCCACGCGGCAACCCCGGCGACGGCTCACGCCGCATCGGCCACACTCCGCCCCGCCTCGCTAACCTCAATCAACACTCGTGAGGCCATCACCGATCGCGTCATGCGCTCGCTCTCGAGCCCCAAGCCCGGCATCGAAAATCCCCACGCCCTCGCCGCGTTCTTCGAGCAGCTCCATCAGCTTGAAATCGATCCCAAATCCCAGCTCGTCCGCGTCATCCAGTTCGGCGACTCCCACACCGCCGCCGACCTCTTCACCGGAGCCCTCCGCACCCTCTTCCAGTCGAAGTTCGGTGACGGCGGCGCCGGCTTCAGCTTCGCCGGCTATCCCTTCGCCGGATACCGCATCCACGGCACCCGCCGCGCCCAGTCCACCGGATGGACCGTCCTCGGCACTCATCTCAACGACATCGGCGACGGCATGGTCGGCATGGGCGGCGTCAGTCTCAGCACCGAAGCCCCAGGGAACTGGGTCTCCCTCGACGCCGACGCCACCTCGCTCCAGGTCCAGTACCTCATCCAGCCCAACGGCGGCTCCTTCGAAATTCGCGACAACGACAATCTCCTCGCCACCGTCTCCACCGCAAAGTCCGATCCCTCTGCACCTGACGCCGCCGCCCAGTTCGGCGCGCCCGTCGAACCCGGCCCGCATCACTTCGAAGTCCTCACCATCGATCAGGCTCCCGTCCGGCTCCTCGGCCTCGCCACCGAAAACTCCTCCGGCGTCACCTACGAAGCCGCCGGTATCAACGGCGCCGAAGCCTCTCTCTTCCTCCGCTGGAACGAAACCCTCCAGCAACCCTTGCTCGCCGCCGTCAACCCCGCGCTCATCGTCCTCTCCTACGGCACCAACGAAGCCGGCGACCGCAACTGGACTGAAGAGAGCTACGCCGCAATGTTCCAGCGCATCATCGAGCGCGTTCGCCGCCTCGCTCCCAACGCCTCCATCCTCGTCGTCGGCCCGCCCGACCGTGCCCTCCGCGCCGGCCGCAGAGGATGGGCGCCCTTCGCCGGCGTCGACCGCATCGTCGCCGCCCAGCGCACCATCTGCCGCCAGATGAACTGCGCCTACTGGGATCAACGCAGCCGCATGGGAGGCTTCGGCTCCATGCGCGACTGGGTCACCATCAGCTGGGCCCAGCCCGACCACACCCACTTCACCGGCGAAGGCTACAACGAACTCGCCGGCGCTCTCTTCTCCGACATCGTCCAGCAGTACGACACCTATCAAACGCCCCTCACCCGAGCAGAGGGCGAAACGAAATAAATATCCCTTCGTCAAAAGCTACGCAGACGGTTACAAATTGCGCAAAGCAGGTAAACATGAGCACCCAGGCAGGCATCCTCAAAGTCATCCACGCAGTCGCCGACATCCCCAACGACCCCGGCCCCGATGAAAGCCTCTTCGACTCCGGCACCCTTGACTCCTTCACCCTCCCCGACCTCGTCACCGGCCTCGAGCAGGAGTTCGCCCTCAAAATCCCCGACGCCGACCTCGTCCCCGAGCGCTTCGACACCGTCACCAAAATCGAAGCCTACCTCGACAGCCGCAAAAACTAACCCGGCCCAGCCAAAAAGACTTGTCATCCTTCGCTGAAACCGGAGAAGCTGCCGTTGTTCATGCAGTTGTCGGTCTTTTTTTGTTGGCATTCTGCAGCGCAGCGGAGGAATCTGGTTTTCTTCGCTCACTACACAAAACTGTCATCCTGAGCGGAGTCGTTCGCGTACTTTGCGAACGGCGAAGTCGAAGGACCTGCATTTCGCACGAAGAGGCATCGAACTACATCAGGAGTTCCACAATGTCCTACCTTCTAGCCTTCGGCCACTACCTCCCGCCAGCGGTCGTAAGCAACGCCGACCTCGAAGCCCGCACCGGGCGTGTCGCCGCCTCCATCGAAAAAACCTCCGGCATCCTCGAGCGCCGCTACGCCGCCGAAGGCACGTCCGTCGCAGACCTCGGCCTCGCCGCAGCCAACGCCTGTCTCAAAAACGCCGGCCTCACCCCGCAGGATATCGGTCTCATCCTCTTCAGCAGCGGCTCCGCCGAACGCGCCTTCCCCGGCCCCGCCTCCGTCCTCGCCCAAAAACTCGGCCTCACCACGACTCCCGCCATCGACATTCCCGTCGCCAGCGCCGGCTCTCTCATCGCCCTCGCGTTCGCGGCCGATCTCGCCCCCCGCTACGGCAACGTCCTCGTCGTCGCATCCGAGATAATGTCCCGCCGCATCTCCGACGCCGACCCAGACACCGCGATCCTCTTCGGCGACGGCGCCGGAGCCTGCCTCGTCGCTCCTGAGCCAGCGAGCAATGGACAAGGCCCCCTCCGCATCGCCGACACTGCCCTCTTCACCGACGGCAACTACACCGACGCCCTCCAACTCCAGCACGGCGGAGCCATCCAGATGAAGGGCCTCGACGTCATCGTCCAGGCCTCCCGCAAAATCCCCCGCTCCATCGAAGACCTCCTCACAAAGAACAACCTCAAGCCCGCCGACGTCGGCCTCTTCCTCATGCACCAGGCCAACGTCAACCTCATCCGCAAAGTCGCCACCGCCCTCGCAGTCCCCGAAGACCGCTTCTTCCGCAACATCGACCGCTACGGCAACACCTCCTCTGCCTCCCTCCTCATCGCCGCCTCCGAGTGGCACGCCGCCAACCCCACCCCACCCACCACGCCCATCGTCCTCGCCGTCTTCGGCGCCGGCTTCAACTGGGGAAGCATCCTCGTCCTCCCCTCCTAGTCAGTCCGCCGAACTCATATCCCAGAAATCTCAGCCGGACTAGAGACAAAAGACAAACGTTTGTCTAAAATGTTTTCCACTGCAACAGCAGTCGGTTCAGGCGCAGCCTTCTGAATCGCGCTCGTAGCCAAACGACCGGTCAGGAGACTCAATGTACCCCAACGTGATGCGCGCTCTCGTGTTGTTCCTTTCCCTGCTGATGCCCTTATCAGCCCACGCCCAGAACGATGTCTCTCTCTGGTTGACCAACCCCGACCGCTCCGCCCTCTTTCAACTCCAGACACCTCCCATCTCCTTCACCAAAGCTGCCGCAACCAATCAAATCATCGACGTCGATCCCGCAAAGACCTATCAAACAATCGACGGTTTCGGCTTCGCTCTCACCGGCGGCAGCGCACAGTTGATCCAGCACATGGATCCCGATGCCCGCGCCGCTCTCCTTCACGAACTCTTCGCCACCGACGCCAACAACATCGGCGTCAGCTACCTGCGTCTCACCGTCGGCGCCTCCGACATGAACGACCACGTCTTCTCCTACGACGATCTGCCCGAGGGCGTAACCGATACCGCCATGGCAAAGTTCAGCATCGACCCCGACAAGGCCGACGTCATCCCGGTCATGAAACAGATCCTCGCCATCAATCCCCACGTCCAGGTCCTCGCCTCACCCTGGTCCGCGCCCCTGTGGATGAAAACCAGCGGTGTCGCCAGGGGCGGCGTGCTCAAACCCGAGTATTTCAGCGCCTACGCCCTCTATTTCGTGAAATACATCCAGGCCATGAAGGCCGAGGGCATCTCCATCGACACGCTCACCATCCAGAACGAACCGTTGAACGAAAAAAACACCCCCAGCATGTTGATGCTCGAATCCGAGCAGGACATCTTCATCAAAGACAATCTCGGTCCCGCCTTCAAAAAAGCCGGCATCACAACGAAGATCGTCCTCTACGACCACAATCTGGACCACCCGCTCTACCCCCTCTCCATCCTGCGCGATCCTGCGGCCAACAAGTACATCGACGGCACCGGATTCCATCTTTACGGTGGCACCATCGATGCCATGACTCAGGTCCACGACGCCTTCCCGCGAAAAAACCTCTACTTTACCGAGCAATCCGTAACCGCTCGCAGTGACGACGCGATCAATCTGAGCAAACCCGTTGCCTCAATCATCATCGGAGCCACTCGCAACTGGAGCCGGAACGTTCTCCTCTGGAACCTCGCCGCCGACCCCAACAACGGTCCCCACACCGACGACGGAGGATGCACCTTCTGCCGTGGAGCAGTCACCATCGACGGCAACAAGGTCACTCGTCTGCTCGCCTACTACACGCTGGCTCACGCCTCGAAGTTCGTTCGTCCAGGATCCATTCGCATCGAATCCAACACCCTCGACTCGCTTCCCAACGTCGCCTTCAAAACCCCCGACGGCAAAAAAGTCCTCGTCGTAGCCAACACCAGCACCGCAGTCCAGAAATTCGACGTGCGCAGCGGAACCAGCCTCTTCACAACCTCCCTGAACGCAGGATCAGTCGGAACCTATATCTGGTAGCCGAAGGACGATACGCTGGAAGCGATTCCAATAGAGCACCCCGGGAATTGGGGATCATTTGATCTCTAGTCTGGAAACATGGTTAGTAGCTCGTGGCAGAACGGAAGATGGCTGAAGTCGCCGGGTAACGCAGCGTCTGTGAGATAAGTGCGGCAGAGATTTCCGGTTTTAGTGTCGAGCGCAAACATTCCTGACCAGGGAACTCCGCCCACATTCTCTGGCTGTCGTGGCACAGGAACGAATCGCTGATACGGGATCGGTTTTTGAGGCACGGGATTTGACTGAACGCAGCCGTTGGACTGTTGGAGCATGAGCGCGGCAAGCGTGCATATCAAAATTCGCATGCGCCATGCTCTCAGGACATCTGTCTGGGAGCAAGCAAAAAGGCATTCCTCGTTTTGACTACGTGAGGCTGTTGATCCTCGCCATTTCTTTCTTATCCGCGTAGACGCGCCTAACCCAGTCCTGCAATCGTGGCTTATCGGCATACCACGATCCAGCCCAATCTTCCTCTCCCTTCTTCCAGGTACTGAATTCTTGCCAAGACTCTTCGGCTATCAACGAGATTGGCTTGCCATGTAGGTAAGAGATTGATCGCTGATAGCAGGTCCATGCAAATAGATCAGAAAGTTGAAGGGCTGGTACATCCTGTCGCTTGCGGAACTGGTAACGGCCATCATATAAGCTTGGATAAAGGGCTTCTCCGTGCTCCATTACCCTGTCAATTTCTTTCTTTTGCTTTTTATCGGTGTTGTCATACACGTACTCCATAGGAACACTTCGCTCTAACCCCCAATCCCTTACGAATCCGCCCAAGCCATCCACGCCTTGAGTGTAGTGAGATGCGCCAATTGCTCTACGTAGATCATTCGGAATTACTGCATCGTAGACGGCCTTATCGACAGAGACTGAATATGCCTTTACCGCATACTTACGGATGATCTGACGAACTCTAGCAATGACCCGCTTCACGCGATCTTCATTCCATCCCGCAAACTCCGACTTAGGATTACAGGCCACACATTCAGATGTATGGAAGTTGGTAATGCTTTCCTTTTGCAAAAAAGTTGCCCATTCTCGCTCAAGCGGAATCACCTTTCTCGTAGGGATGATTAGCGCAGAGGCGACGGCAACAAGCTGCTTGGGATCAGTACCGCTATCGTCGATATAGGCGGAATACATTGTGCTCCGATGCAAGATGTCGCATTTACAACTAAGCTGCGTCAAACGGCCCAGTCTGCACGCCAAGAATTGTGGCGAATCCTCGATATTGATCCTCCACTTCGCGCTCAAGAAGTTCTCGCGATGAAGCGGAAACTAAAGCGTCAAAGGCAAACAGGTCGCCTTCCGCCACAATCTCTCGGCTCTGCAAAAGCTTTATCAACCCCGCATATACCAGAGTCTGATGCTTAAACATCTCTACTATCAAACGGTGTTCAGCTGGTGTCATCGCAATAGAACCTCCAAGGCGAGGTAGGCTATACATCCCATGAAGACGCCTCCCCATACGCCCGAGTTCACACGCTCCACGGCTGCAGTGCGCGATATCCCTAAGGTGTCCCAGCATGAATCTATCCGCGTCGTCCAGCGGATGGTCTTTTGGTTGCGCGGTTGTTGGGTCGGAACATCTGTTGGAAAGGGCACGCGTTCACGCGCCCATTAGAAAACCCGCCGAAAACGCTCTCCGCCCTGCCGAAGGCCGGAGCGAAGCCCGAAGGGCGAAGCGACTGATTCTATTGCCGTTGCAGTTGCTTGTTTTTATTTTTCCCCGTGTTCTGCCCAGAAATCGCATGTCAAGCCCCCAAACCACCTAAATCCCTCAAACAAAAAGAAATAGCGTTGGCGTATGAGTTCCGCTCAACCCGCTATACTGGATATATAGATCAAAAACAAGCAAGCCCCGGAGACCCTCCTGGGCTAACTCGTTTAGATAGACGATTTTAGCATGTAACCCCTTTTGTATGACGAATTTGGCAGGAGTCGCGCCGCGTAACTCGATGAATCGAAAAGAATTTGCGTTCTACATAGGGGGAGGGGATACCCCTCCCGGAAAGGGAGGCCAGACTATAGATAAGGAGTCAGACTAAGCAAACACAAGACACTGCGGCCGCGACAACGGAAAGCTCTTACCCCGCGTCAACTGCCCGGTCCGCGCATCCCGACCCAGCACCGCAATATTGTCTGAAACCTGATTCGCCACCAGCAGCCATCGCCCGCTCGGGTCGAGCGCGATATGACGCGGCACCTTGCCGCCGCACGAGGTCCGATTGAGAAGAGTCAACCTGCCGCTCTCCGGCGATATCGCAAACGTGGTGATGATGTCGTCGAACCGATCCGCCGCATAAGCAAACCGCGCCTCGCGATCGATCACGATATCCGACCCGCCCGTAGTGCCCTGAAACTCAGGAGGCCGCATCACCACCTCCTGCACCGTCTCGAGCACACCCGGCTGCGCATTCCACCGCAGCACAACTACCGCCGAGGCCATCTCCTCGACGCAGTAAGCAAACTTGCCGTTTGGATGAAACTGCAGCGCCCGCGGCCCGGCCCCTGGAGCCGACCGCCACGCAGGAGGATCGTTCAACGTCAGCTTCGCCGTCCCCGCATCCAGCCGATAGACGTGGATCGCATCGAGACCCAGGTCATTGACCAGCAGAAACCGGTTATCCGGTGACACCGTGACGCGATGCGCATGCGGCCCCTTCTGCCGCTCCTTGTCCGGCCCCTGTCCGCTGAACTGAAAAAACGAAACCGCAGAACTCAACCGGCCATCCTCACCAACCGAAAACGAAGCTGCGCTTCCTCCACCATAGTTCGCCGCAAACGCCGACCGTCCCGTATGGTCGAACGCCACATGACACGTCCCGCCGCCCTGCGATGCAACCTCATTGACCTTGGTCAACCGCGCCCTCGCCCGATCAAGCGTATAAGCTCGACACCGCGCCGCTGCTCTTACCCTCATAAGTATCAAGCTCATTCGCAACCAGTACGGTCCTTCGATTCGGAGCCAACGCGAGAAACGTCGGATTGTCCGCCTCCGCCGCCAACCCAACCAACTTCAGCTCCCCCGTCGCGGAATCGAACGAGTACGCATAAATCCCCTTGCTCGTCCCGGAGGTCTGCGTCCCAACCAGCAGCAACCGCCCCCCGGCAAACTCCTCCGCCAGACCGAACCCCGGGCGTCCCGCCATCGACAAAGCCGCCGAACCAAAAATAAATCCACGCCGTGTTATCCGCTTCAATCTCAGCTCCTCATTTACCTCATCCACAATAGCGCGATTTGCAGGTAAGCTGTTCGCTACAACGCGTGCGATGTATCTTCGACAGCAGAACTGGAACACAGGGGAACGAAATGGCACTTGGAGTCGCAGGAGATGGTCCGATCACCGTAGTTCAAGCTGCCAGGAGAAACTACACCGTTCCGCTCACGCTGATGGTCTCTCTCTACTTCGGCATCGGCTTCATCACCGCCCTCAACGACATCCTCGTTCCCCACTTCAAGGACCTCTTTCACCTCGCCAATGTCACCGCGCTTCTCGTCCAGTTCTGCTTCTTCGGCGCCTACTTCGTTATGTCGCTCCCTTCAGGCTGGATTGTCGGCAGAATAGGATACAAACGAGGCATCGTCGTCGCGCTCTCGGTCATGGGACTTGGACTGCTTCTCTTCCTTCCCGCCTCGATCATCATCTTCTACCCGCTCTTCCTCTTCGCCCTCTTTGTCGTTGGCAGCGGCCTCGCGCTCCTGCAAGTCGCGATCAATCCCTACGTTGGCGCGTTGGGAACGCCCGAAACCGCCTCCTCCCGCCTCAACCTCTGCGGCTTCGCCAACTCCTTCGCCGGCTGGCGAGCTCCCAAGATCGGAGCAGCCTTCATCTTCGTGGCGGCAAGCGCGAGCGCAGCGCAGCTCGCCTACTCCGTGCGAATGCCTTACATGATCCTCGCCGGTCTTGCTTTCCTGATGGCCATCGTCACACACTTCGTCCATCTGCCCGACCTGATCGAAGCTCGGGAAAAGTGACACCGTTAGCGACGGCAGCGCCTGGAACTTCCGGCATCTGCGCTTCGGCGCCATTGGCATCTTCGTCTACGTCGGCGCGGAAGTCGCGATCGGCAGCCTGATGATCAACTTCCTGGGCCAGCCCTCGATGGGAGGAATGAGCCACGCCGCAGCCGCCGAATACGTCTCGCTTTACTGGGGCGGCGCGATGGTCGGCCGACTCATTGGCTTCTTCGCCCTCAAGTGGATCAGCGCGCCCAAAGCCCTCACCTTCGTCTCAGTCCTCGCGTCGCTGTGCATCACAGCCGCCATCTTCGGCCACGGCTCGATAGCTCTCTGGGCCGTTGTCTCCTGCGGCCTCTTCAACTCGGTCATGTGGCCCTGCATCTTCCCCATGTCAGTTGCGGGACTCGGTAAGTTAACGAGCCAGGGCTCGGGAATCCTGATCACCATGGTCGTCGGCGGCGCAGTCATCCCTGAGATCCAGGGTCTCCTGGCAGACTCGTTCGGCTACCAGCGCAGCTTCGCCATCGTCCTGCTCTGCTATCTGTACATCCTCTTCTTCGCGCTTAGCGGCCACCGCAATGTCAACGCCGTTCAGGCGCCAAACTCCCTGAATCCGGGAATCATTCAGTAGCTATCGTCTAGTCCCGGATCGAAGGTCCACGAGCTGGACTATACGATCATGGCGCGTCCCGCCCGGAAGGTCTGGATGACTTCGGCCGACTGCGATAGAACGGTGATATTGGCCGCTCGACCCACGTCGAGGCTACCCCAGACATCTGCGATCCCCATGAGCTGCGACGGGTTTCGCGAGGCCGCGGCCACTGCTGTACTCAGGCCCACTCCGGTGAACTCCATGAGGTTCCGTATACCGCGGTCCATGGTCAGTACGCTGCCTGCAAGCGTGCCATCGGAGGTACAGCGTCCCTCCCGGACCTCAACCTTTATATCGCCCAACATGTAAGTGCCATCGGGCATGCCGGTGGCGCTGATGCCATCCGTGATCAGAATGGCACGGTCCTCACCCTTTGCCCTGAGAAAGAGCCGCACCATCAAGGGATCGACGTGAATGCCATCGCAGATAACCTCGGCAAACAGCGAGCGTTTATCGAGCACATAGGCAGCGAGCCCGGGCTCGCGGTGATCGATGGCACGCATCGCATTGAACGTATGAGTTGCCGAACGCGCTCCAGCCGCGTAGCCCGACTCTGCTTGACATACCTTCGCATCACTGTGCCCCATGCTGCAACGCACACCCAGCGCGCTCGCATGAGTGATCAGTTCCAACGCGCCAGGCAACTCAGGAGCAATCGTCATCAGGCTGATCCTGCCCTCTGCGGCCTCCCAGAAACGGTTGAACAAGCTGATCGAGGGCGCCTCCAACAATGCTTCCGAATGCACTCCCCTCTTCAAATGCGAGAGGAAGGGCCCTTCCAGATGTATGCCCAGTGGAGTAGCGCCGTGAGGCGCAATGTCAGCATTCCGTCCGATCTCAGATGCGAGTCCTTGAAGCGAACGTACGGTCTCATCTCTGGGAGAGGTCACAGTAGTTGGAAAATATGCCCCGACGCCACGGCTCGCCAGATACGACCCAATTGTACGCAGAGCCTCCGGCGTCGCTTCCATGATGTCGTGTCCCGAACAGCCATGAATGTGAATATCAACAAAGGCGGGAACGAGAGTTGCACTTGGGAAGCGATACGCCGCAGGAATCCGTTCGTAGTCCTCCGCGCTGAGGGTTTCAATAGAGCGGATGCGACCGTCTTCTACGCTTACAAGCGGATATTCCACCACTCCGGCCGGGCCCAGAAGCTTCCGCGCAACTATCGTGCTGATCATCGGTGCCCTTTCTTTCAGGCGATTCTATAAGGCAGTTTAGTCGTAGCTACATATACAAGGGAAAGAGCGGTACTCGCTTGACCGAAGCTGCTACCATTTGCTGAGGTTTTATTCCGCGTTGCGATGCTGCACCAAAAGGCCAGTCGATACCTTGAAGTGTGCTTCCAACCTGAAACGAACCGAGCCGCACAAAGGAAACTGGACCAATACAGCACATGACCGAATTGAAGACCAGCGTACCCTCCCTAAACGCCCCTCACGCGATGTTGCGCGAGATTTACGAGCAGCCTCAGGCGCTCAGCGAGACCATCGAACATTACGTTCCCGGGGGCGCGTCGACAGCGGAGATATTTCAGCCTGCAGTCGATGCCCTTGGCAGGCGTGAGCGACTCGTCATCGCGGCCAGTGGCTCTAGTCGGCACGCGGGTCTGGCCGGTGAGATTATCCTGGAGGATCTTGCGGGCATTCCGGTTGACGTTGAATACGCGAGTGAATATACCTATCGCTCGACTCACTCTTTGCACAATCCTGGCGTTCTCATCATCTCTCAATCAGGTGAGACGGCGGATACACTTGCAGCTCTGCGCGAAGCGCGAGCCCGTGGACTTGCGACGGTCGCAATCACAAATAACGCGCGCTCGACGATGGCAGCGGAAGCGAACGCTTCGCTGCCAACCTTCGCCGGCATCGAAAGGGCTATTCCCGCGACCAAGAGCTTTACGACGCAGCTGGCTGTGCTTTATTCGCTTGCTCTCCATCTGGCGCGCTTCCGCGGGCGCATGACACAGCAGGCAGCCGAGGTTCATGGACGTGAGTTGCGCGAGATTCCGCAGCTCATCGAAACAGCGCTGCCTGGATGGCAAAGCCAAGTCGAGGCTATCGCGCCCGCGCTCGCGAGTTCGAGCACGCTTCTCTATCTTGGACGTGGCCCTCACTACGCAATCGCGCGTGAGGGTGCTCTCAAACTCAAGGAGTCCGCGTATCTAAACGCCGAAGGTTATCCTTCAGGTGAACTGAAGCACGGACCCAATGCACTGGTCAGCAAGGAGGCGCCGTTGATCATGATCGCGACTGCCGATGCAAACGATCCGGACTCCCTTCTCCGTTATTCCAAGGTGCTTCAACTCATGAAGGACATGAGGGAGCAGGGAGCGCGGATAGTCGCGCTTGCGACTGCAGGCGACCGCGAAGTCCCACTCTATAGCGATTCCTGCCTCTTTGTCCCGGCGAGTAATGACCTCTTGTCTACCATCCTCGAGGTTGTCCCTCTTCAACTGCTCGCCTACACAATGGCAATCGGTCGAGGCATCGACGTCGACCGGCCAAGAAACCTCGTTAAGGCCGTCATAGCGGAGTAAGTCAAACCGCAACTTGTAACAACCGCCGACTTACCGAGTGCATTTTTCGAGTTCTCAAAACACAATCCATGCAATCTGCCACAAGCGGCGAAGTGGCTCGACCTCTTTGTCCTAATGGAAATCCGTGTCCGCGCTTGCCCCATATCTCCTTCGTTATCAGAAACACGAAGGATCAGGCGTCATCGAAGTTACGACCCTAGGTCCGCGCGAGATTTCAGCTCCCTTAACGCGCGTGATGAAAGCGAGGTAACTGCCAATCAACAGATTGTACGGTGCAACTTTCGTGCAATAGGTGCACCCGCTAACCGGAGGTTACCGTGAGTACTAAAGTTCGGCCAGTCGCAGCGAACCAAAAGGGAACCTATGACACGCTTGTCCCACAGTTCACCTTATTCTTCGATACTTTCCTCGATTGGTAAACATCTTGCTAAGGCCTTGTTTGCCGTTGCGATGATGGTAACCTTCGTGTCCGCGGCCTTCGCGGCACCGGCCGCAACAACGACAACTTTGACGATATCGGCCACGTCTGTTCCCTACCAAACTCCGATCATATTGACTGCAGCGGTCACGTCGGGCGGGTCCCCTATAACGGCGGGCCTGGTCTTATTTTGCGATGCAACGGCGGTCTATTGCGAAAACAACTCCGCTCTCGGTATCGCGCAACTGACCTCTCCGGGAGCGACTGCATCTGTAAAGGTAGGCAGCGGACCCATTGGCAGCCACAGCTACAAAGCGGTCTTTCGATCGAATAAGTCTTACGCCGCAAGTGTGTCGAACACCGTTACGTATGCGGTCACGGGGACCTATCTCTCGTCCATTTCTTTGACGTCAACGGGTTCCATCGGAAACTACAACCTGACAGGGACCGTCGCCGGAGTTGGCTCCCTCACGACCGGACCGACAGGTGTTATCTCATTCGTGGATACCAGCGCCGGCAACAACGTGCTCGGGACTGAAAATCTCGTCGTTTCTACTCTCACCACTACTTTTGCGCCACAACCGCCATTTGCAATTGGGGGCCCAGGCGCAACTACGAGATCCGTGGCCATCGCATCTGCCTACTTAAACGCGGATAACAATCTTGACGTTGTGACCGGCGACGCGACACCTCCCGGGCTGGACTCCTCTACTATCTCTGTGCTCCTGGGCAACGGCGATGGCAGCTTCCAGCCAAAGGTGAATTACCAGGGCTGCACGGTGGGCAGCGCTTTACAGATTCTTCTTGCGGACTTCAATCGAGACGGAAACACCGATATCGCCCTCGGGTGTTCTGACGGGACCAATGGAGGCCTCGTCATCATTCTGGGTAACGGTGATGGCACGTTTCAAGCTCCGGTGCTCTATTCGACCGGAGATGTGGCCAGTATCTCAATGGGTGATTTCAATGGCGATGGCCTGCTCGATATAGCACTCACCGACAACTCGCAACAGAATGTCATCTTCTTTACGGGCAACGGCGACGGAACTTTCACGAAGGATGCATTCACAATTTCCACTCACGCTGCCACTCGCGGCGTTGTAGTTGCAGACTTCAATAAAGACGGCATCGACGACGTTGCGTATGCTGTTGCCACTTCTGTTCCCGGCAGCCATTTATTTGACCTTTATGTGGCTCTTAGCAACGGCGACGGCACCTTTAATGTGTCGCCGACAGCCGTCGCCAGCCAGATTGGCGAATTTCTGACGTCTGGTGACACGAATGCTGACGATAATCCCGATATTGTCTCTGCGACCATCACTCGTCCAGGACCGGGAAACCACAATATTGGAAACAGCCTCTTTGTCCTCCTTGGGAATGGGAACGGGACCTTTCAGTCGCCTGTAGCCTACGTCTCCGACATACCGTCCGATCCCCATCTTGCCGATGTCAATGGCGACGGAGTTCCGGATATTATTGCGGGCGGAAGCACTGGAGCCCTGGTCTATATAGGGAATGGAGACGGCACCTTCCAGCCCTACCAGGAACCGACCATAGGTGGATTTGCCCTCACCTATGCTGTCAATGCCGGAGATTACAATAACAAGGGTAATGCCGACCTGATCGGAACAGACGCTGATACACCCCGGGCTGCTGTTTCGCTGAGTCAGGTGACGCAGACCTCCACCGCCTCTGCCCTAACGAGCGTCGCCGTCTTCCCCCTGGGAAGTGGTATTCACAATGTCGACGCGAGTTACTCCGGCGACGGGATCTACGTCGCTAGCACTTCCAGCACGGTTCCGTTGACAGCCGCCCCTGTAAATACTTCACTGACCTTAGCAGTCTCCCCGAGCACTTCTATTTTGAGTGGGCAACCGGAAACGTTGACTGCGGTCCTGTCTCCTTACACTGTCGGTCCGCCAACGACGACGACCAACACTGAGCCCGTCAACTTCTTTAGTGGCACGACATTACTTGGGACGGGCACGTTGTCTGCCGGAGTTGCTACGCTGACGACGACTGCACTGCCTGTGGGAGCCGATTCCGTCACTGCCGTATATCCTGGCGACGCCAACTACAATTCAAGCACCTCGACTGCGGTTACGACCACAGTCTCTAACATTCTGCTTAGCTCCTCAGTCAACCCTTCGACTTACACTCAATCCGTCACTTTCACTGCGACGGTTCCGTCTGGGACAACCGGCTCGGTTACTTTTCTTGACGGCTCCACCAATATTGGAACCGGCGTCATATCCGGAACTACGGCATCACTAACACTCTCGACTCTTTCTGCGGGATCGCACAATATCACAGCGAGACTTGGCACTGATACCTCGAACGTGATCGTTCAGGTAGTCAATAAAGCAACACCAACGGTGACGGTGACGACTTCCGGAGCGAGTACGTTCGGCGGCAGTGTCACGATCACAGCATCGGTTCCTGCCGGCGTTACTGGCACGATCTCATTTACCAGTGGTTCTCTCTCTCTTGGCTCAGGAACGATTGCCTCGGGCGCGGTATCGGTCACCACTACCGCCCTGGCGCCTCCGAGCGACGTTATCACGGCAACCTACAGTGGAGACTCAAACTACAACTCCGCAACGGGAACCGTTACCCAGATCGTATCTAAGGCCAGTCCCACTTCGACGCTAACCTCCTCCGTCAACCCTTCTATTGTGAACGCGTCCGTGACGTTCACCGATACTCTGCCGACTAATGTAACCGGCACAGTAGCATTCACAAGTGGCTCAACCGCCTTGGGCAACGCAACGGTGACTAACGGGGTCGCCACGATAACGACCGCCTCGCTTCCAGTAGGCGGCGACCCCATTACGGCAACTTACAGCGGGGACGGAAATTACAACTCTTCCGTTGCGACCCTGACTCAGACCGTCAATAAGGCGTCTCCGGCGGTCACGGTTACAACATCCGGCGCAAGCATCTTCGGCCAGACCGTCACAATTACTGCATCGGTACCAGTCGGGCCTACGGGCACGATCACAATTACGAGTGGTGGGGTGACACTCGGTAGCGGGACCATTACATCTTCCAACGGCACAGTAACGATCACAACGACGGCGCTGCCAGTCGGTTCAGACGTGATTACGGCAAATTACGGTGGGGATGCGCTCAATAACTCCGCAACAGGTACGCTAACCCAGACGGTGACGAAGGCGACACCGAGCGTAGCTCTGACGTCCTCTCTCAACCCCTCGACCTTCGCTCAATCGGTTACCTTTACGGCTACACTTCCTACCAATGCGACTGGAACCGTAACGTTCACGAGTGGCAGTACGGTGTTAGGCACCTCTACTCTGACGAATGGAGTAGCGACCGTAAGTACGTCCTCGCTTCCCGCCGGCAGCGATCCCATCACCGCGACCTACAACGGCGACACCAACGACAACTCGGCAACCGGAACACTGACTCAGGTGGTCAACAAAGCGACTCCGGTGGTGACGGTTACTACGCCCGGGAGCAGCACCTTCGGCAACCCGGTCACGATAACGACGACGCTTCCGGTTGGGACAACGGGCACGGTAACCATCACGAGCGGTGGTGTGACCCTGGGTTCCGGCTCGGTCAATCCGACCACAGGAACTGTAACCATCACTACCACGACCCTGCCGGTCGGCTCTGATCCTATTACTGCAACATACGGCGGCGACACCAACAACAATCCTGCCACCGGAACGACCACCCAGACGGTAAACAAGGCGACGCCTACTGTGGGATTAACCTCTTCACTCAATCCATCCAACCCTGGACAATCCGTAACCTTCACGGCGACTCTGCCGTCGGGTCCAACCGGAACTGTGACCTTCACCTCCGGCAGCACGGTGCTGGGCACATCCACTCTGGCTGGCGGAGCCGCCACGATCGCGACAAGTTCGCTTCCTCCTGGCAGTGATCCCATCACCGCGACCTATAACGGCGATGGCAACTACAACTCCGCAACTGGATCCCTAACCCAGATCGTCAACAAGAACACACCAACCGTTACCTTAACTTCCTCTCTGAATCCCTCAAATGTGGGCCAGGCTGTAACCTTTACGGCGACTCTGCCGTCGAGTGCGACCGGAACCGTAACATTCACCACTGGCAGTACGGTGTTGGGAACATCCACTCTGACCAGCGGGACCGCGACCACGACGACGATCTCGCTTTCTGCCGGCAGCGATCCCATCACCGCGACCTATAACGGCGACGCCAATGACAATACCGCAACTGGAACGGTAACGCAGACGGTGACGAAGGCGACACCGAGCGTCGCTCTGACATCGTCTGCCAACCCCTCCACCTTCGCTCAGTCGGTTACCTTCACGGCGACACTCCCAACCAATGCGACAGGGACAGTAACCTTTACCAGTGGCTCGACTGCTCTCGGGACGGCAACGCTGGCGAATGGAGTAGCGACGGTAAGTACGTCGTCGCTTCCCGCCGGCAGTGATCCCATCACCGCGGCTTATAACGGCGACAGTAACGACAACTCGGCAACCGGAACCCTGACTCAGGTAGTCAACAAAGCGACTCCGGTGGTGACAGTTACTACGCCCGGAGGCAGCACCTTCGGCAACCCGGTCACGATAACGACGACGCTTCCGATTGGGACAACGGGCACGGTGACAATCACGAGCGGTGGTGTGACGCTTGGTTCCGGCCCGGTCAACCCGACCACGGGTACCGTAACCATCACCACGACGACGTTGCCGGTCGGCTCTGATCCAATTACTGCTACTTACGGTGGCGACACCAACAACAATCCTGCCACGGGAACGACTACCCAGACGGTAACCAAGGCGACGCCCACTGTAGGCTTAGCCTCTTCCCTCAATCCGTCCAACCCTGGGCAATCCGTAACCTTTACGGCGACTCTACCGTCCGGTCCAACCGGAACTGTGACCTTCACCTCCGGCAGCACGGTGTTGGGCACATCCACTCTGACTGGCGGAGCCGCGACGATCGCGACAAGTTCGCTTCCTTCTGGAAGCGATCCCATCACCGCGACCTATAACGGAGACGGCAACTACAACTCGGCAACCGCATCCCTTACCCAGACCGTCAACAAGACCACGCCAACAATCTCAGTCAGTACCTCGGGCCCGAGCACGTATGGCGGCACCGTCACTATTACGACCACACTGCCTCCCGGTACTACGGGAACGGTGACCATCACAAGTGGCGGCGTGACCCTTGGCAGCGGCCCGGTCAATCCGACGACTGGCACAGTCACGATCACAACGACGGTTCTGCCGGTAGGCAATGATCCCATTACTGCGACGTATGGCGGTGACACGAATAATGGCCCTGCCACCGGAACAACCACTCAGACAGTAAGCAAAGCAACGCCCACAGTTTCGCTTGCATCTTCGCTGAACCCATCCAGCGTCAATCAGTCCGTTACCTTCACGGCAACTGTACCCTCGGGCGCAACTGGCACTATAACCTTCCTTGATGGTTCGACAACTCTTGGCACTGGAACGATAAGCGGCGGGATAGCAACCTTTACTACCTCGACTCTCAATGCCGGCGTGCAGACCATCACGGCGAACTACGGTGGCGATACCAACAATAACTCTGCCGCCTCGGCGCCTCTCTCACAGACGGTCAACAAGGCGACACCCGTGCTGCCCATCCCCGTTGTGTCGTCGAGCAGCCCGACTGTTGGTGCTCCGGTGACGATCAGCGAAACGGTGCCACCGGGAGTCTCCGGTCCAGTCACCTTCTCCAATGGATCTACGCCAATTGGCACAGCAACGATCGTTGGCGGGGTCGCTACCATCACAGTGACTACGCTGCCGCTCGGCACGGATCAGATCACCGCCAGCACGCCCGGGGACAGCAATAACAATCCTGCAACCTCGCCTGCAGTTTCGGTCACCGTGGTTAAGACGGCTCCAACCGTCACGGTCACGTCCTCTCTAAATCCCTCGATCATCAACCAAGCAGTAACCTTTACGGCAATCGCGCCCTCTGGTGCGACGGGAACGATCACGTTCTTCGATGGGACGACAATCCTGGGCACGGGCACCTTGACCAATGGCCAGGCAACTCTGACCACCAGCACACTGATCGTTGGATCTCATACGATTACGGTGAGCTACGGTGGCGATACGAACAACAGCCCCGCCACTTCGGTGCCGCTCACCCAGATTGTTAATAAGGCAACCCCTGTTATACCGCCGCCAGTCGTCTCGTCCTCCAACTTGCCTACGAACACACCGGAGACAATTACGGAGACAGTGCCATCCGGTGTAACGGGAACGGTCACGTTCTCCAACGGATCGACGCCGCTCGGGACAGCAACGATTGTGGGCGGTGTGGCGACAATCACTGTTCCCTCGCTGCCGGTTGGAACGGATTCCATTACCGCAACGACGTCGGGCGACGCGAATAATAATCCAGCGACCTCGCCGGCCACCGTCGTAACTGTAACGACGCCCAACCCGACGCTCGTTGCTCCGATTGTGTCCTCCAACAACCCCGCACCGAATACGCCTGTAACGATCACTGAACCCATTCCTTCGGGAATAAGCGGACCAGTCTCGATCTATGACGGTACGACTCTTCTGGGCACCGCCCCCGTTGTCAACGGCGCGGCAACCTTGACCGTTCCCTCCCTGCCGCTCGGTTCAAATTCAATCACCGCATCTGCCGTGATTACCTCGACAAACGCTCCCGTCGTATCTCCGCCGACGCAAGTGACCGTGGCGAAGGTAGCCTCCGTCATAACGCTGACATCCTCGGTGAACCCATCGGCACCGGCACAGCCCGTGACGTTCGCCGCCGCCGTACAAGCGGGAGCAACCGGCGTCGTCACCTTCCTTGATGGTTCTACCGTCCTGGGCACAGGGACCATCAACGCAGCCGGAGTTGCAACGTTCGCCACATCGACGTTGACGATCGGATCTCATCCCGTCACCGCATCGTACGGCGGCGACTCTGGCTACAACGCCGCGACTTCAACAGTTCTAACGCAGGTGGTAAGCAGAATCCCGACAGTCACTACGATTGTTGCAAGCGCCGCGGCTCAACTGCTCCACTCCGGTGTAACCTTCACTGCAAACGTGACGGCTCCAAGCCCGAATGCCACGGGAACCGTGACATTTATGGACGGTACAGTCGTTGTGGGGACCGCGGCGCTGAGCGCAAATGGAGGTGTAGTCGTTTCGCTCACCACCAATGCAAATGCGGCCTTAGCAACAACTAACCTGATGACCGGCCCCCATCAAATTGTGGCGGTCTATTCGGGCGACAACAACTTCGCTCCCAGCACATCGGCTCCTGCCGCAAACATGGTGGAAGACTTCACGAATACCAACACTGGTGCTGCAAGTCAAAATATATTCCCCGGTGCTACTACCACGTATAGCTTCACCTTGGCGCCGGTCGGAGCAACGACCTTCCTTAATGATGTAACGGTGGCGGTCGCGGGCTTGCCACAGGGGTCGACATACACCTTTACCCCGGCCACGATTGCCGCCGGCAGCGGCTCGACTCAGATCACTCTCAACGTTCAAACGAGCAGCTCACTCAGTGCGCGGAATTAGCGTGCCGCAAAAAGGTCTCGCCCCGCGGAATGAGTTGCCGGTTGCACTCGGGATGCTCGGTCTTTTCGGTCTCGGCGCAGTCAGAAAACTGCGGCATAAAATTCCTCGCACGCTCATGCTCGTCCTGTTGACGCTAGGGACACTTCTGCCAATCGCTGCCCTCAGCGGCTGCGCGGGCGGGTATTTCACCCTCAACCCAACGACCTATTCCCTGACGGTTACAGGCAGCGAAGCCGCCGTTCAGCACGCAGCATCCGCAACCTTGATTGTGCAGTAGGAGAAGAGAAAAATGAGGCATCTACGCAGCGCCATGCTCCTGGTACTCGTGCTCGCTCTACCTTGGGCTGTTCACGCTCAGGCGATATCGATGAGCGGCACAAGTGATAGCGTTTCCAGGCTCGAATTCGGAGCCAATTACAACTACTTCCATGCGAATGCGCCTCCTGGCCACTGCGGTTGCTTCTCGCTCAACGGAGGTAGTGGAACTGTGGTCTATAACATAACGTCCCGGTGGGCGGCCGTAGCCGATCTCACCGTTGGGCACGCAACCAACGTAGACAACAGCCTCCAGAACATCACCATCTTCAACTATCTTTTTGGTCCCCGGTACACGCGTCGCATGAAAAGCCGATTCGTTCCCTACGGACAGATACTGCTCGGCGGTGCGAAGGAGGATGTCAATTTTCAGTTCACTATCAATCGCCAGTCATTTGGTCTTCTCGCCGGCGGCGGAGTAACTACACATCTGAAGAATCGATTCGGCTTGACTCTCGGCGAGGTCGACTGGATCCACACTCGAATCCCCAATGCAGTAAACAACAGTCAGAACGATATCCGTGTCGTTAGCGGTGTTACCTTTAACTTAAGTCGCGAGTAAAATCCTCGAAGTGCAGGTGCGCCGCCGACTCCTCCATTCGACGCGTGACCCTACTTCGACATAGTGCACACTTCACGAAGTCAGCCCTTACTGCTTCAGCAGCTTGGTGAGATAGTCGAGTGCGCGTGGGTCATTGGATTGTCCAAGCCAGAAGATAGCCTGCCTGCGAACAACGGGATCTTTGCTGGAGTCCGCCACCGCAATCAACTGGGTAGCAGCTTCGTCGCCCGGCAATCGCGAGAGCGCGAAGACGGCGGACTTGCGTATCTGTTCGTTCGGATCGTTGATCGCGATAGCGCGCAGGTCCTCAGTTACTCTCTTGCCGCCCTTGTTCGCCATCCAGAACTGTGCCTGTTTCCGCACCTGTGGTGAAGTATCCTCATGAGCCATGCGAATGAGTTCGTTGAGAGCCTCAGGGTCCTTCGACAGAGTAAGGTCAAAAGCGAGCTTCTCGCGGAACTTTGGATCGGCATCCTCACGAGCGAGCCGTTGGATCGCCACAAACCCATCGTGACCACGCTGGTTGGCGAGCCAGAACGCTGCTTTCTCCCGGAGTTCAATATCCTTGCCCGGGCTGGCAAGACCGATCAGCGCGGTCGTCGCCGCATTCGACTGATGCAAAGAGATCGCAAACACAGCACTGTCGCGGAGACGCCGAGCGTCACTTTGACCGGCGAGATCAGTCAAGACATGGACGCTGTCGTCTGCTTCTACGCCATTTAGCCACACGAATCGCAAACCGCCCGCGTCAAGCTCGCGCTCCGGGCTTTCCACACGCAATTTCATTATGGCGCCGTCAGCGATTCGAAGCAGGATTACCGCATGGTCGGATGATTGGTTGTTTCCTTCGGACTCATTGGTGATAGCGTCGCCGTTGCCTTCTAGATAATCAACGCGGCTCGAGTTCCATCCCGAAGAAAACTTACTGATTGCGGGGACAGAGTAGCCGACCCACACCGCGTCCTTCTGTTGCTTCAAGCCATCGATTGCTCTGCCGAGTCCATGGTTCGCTGCCTCGGTTGTGACCTGACCATGGACAACCGTCGGTTGTTGCGCAAACCCATTGGCTGCCACCGACAGAACAAGAATTGCTATAAGAGTACGTACGGCAGCTCGCATAAGTCTTCTCCCTGACACTCTGATTTAGTTGACGCGCTAATTCGTTGGTGGTTCCAGGCCTTACTTCAACAGTTCCATCATGTAATCAGTTGCCGCTTTGTCATTCATCAAGGCAAGCTCCGACACTATAGTCCGCTTCAGTTCGAGGTCTTTCTCGTTCCGCGCCATCTCGACCATCCGCGTTGCGTCCTTCGTAATGAACATGGCAGAGATAATCGACCTCTTGATCTTCGGATCGGTTGTCGTACGGTAGACCTCGGCCAGCGTATCGTTGGCGCGCTTGCCTTGAAAGACTGCCATCGTCTGGATTGCCTGACCTTGCAGTTGAGGATCCAGCTTCCCAAGAGCAGCATCGTGCAGAATGCCCTCAGCCTCGGGCGACTTGCTCTGTGCCAGCACAAACAGTGCATGCTTCTTCACTCTGAGAGGCTGGTTACCGCTCAGGATGCCGCGTAGCAACGGAAGAGCGGTAGCCGGATCCCGATTCATCAGCGAATTGAGAGCAAGCATCTTCAGGTCTTCATCCGATCCTCGTGCCACTCCGTTATCCATTCCACCCATGTTGGGATCGAGAGGAGCGATCTTCACAATCATGTGTTCCTGATTCATCTTCAGCTTCATTTGGTCCATATTCAGCTTCATCTGGGCCATGGCATTTGCATCGATCGCGACATCTACCGAGATTGCAGAGCAGTCTCTGTTCCACGGACTATCCGGGAATTGCGACCTGAGCTGATCGCAGGTGGCAATCGCGAGCGGCATCTTGCCGAGTTTGTTGAGCGAGTAAGCCTTCCAATAGAGAGCCGCGTCAACGCGCTTTCCCTTGTCGGCGATCACCTTCTCAAATGCGGAAACGGCGTCCGGCCAGCGATTTTCGTCCATGGCCCGCGTTCCCGCCGTGTAGGCGTCATCATCCCCAATCACGATGAACGCGGCCGGCGATGAGACTTCGGTTACTAACGCACAAGCGGGCTGAGCGGCTGCAAAGAAGGTAAGGACAGTCGAGCAGATTGTGATGCAAACAAGATTAGTCATTGTGAGGCTCCTTGAGATTGTTCGTCGTTCTGCCGCAAAATCCTGATATCGAGCAGTAGCCCGCTCGTATTCATCTCCAGACGAAGACGCAAAGTGCTATGCGGCGTTGAGGGTTCGTTGTCGAGTGTCGTCAGGACACGGCCAAAGTTTTCCAGCACGGCAGCCTCCGCCAAATCCCCATTATTCCTTGCGTCGCGAACGTAGACAGCGTTCTTCAGCAGAAGATTATGTGCCTGCTCGCGGGTGGTATCGTCGAGTTCGCCGGGCGAGTTGTTGACCTCGGTGAGCAGCCGTTCTGCGGCTTCAAGATGGTTCGCAATGGCGGGATCGGTCGGCTGTGTGGTGAGCGGTCCGTGCCCATTGACGGCAAAATTCTGTTTTGTCTCGTGGGTGCGAAGGAGGCGCAAACCGAACACGGAAATAAGTACCAAGGCAACTGTGGCTAAACCGATTGCAGGCCACCACCAATGCCATCGAACGAGATCAAGAACTCGATGCTGCTTCGGAGTTAGTACGCTGAGATTCCCGCGAAGCCGCTGCCAGTTCCGTTCCAGGTCAGGCTCTGATGGTGGCTCTGCGGAAAAGACTCGAAGCGTCTCTGCGATTGACTCCGAAAGATCTGCACACTCTGAACATCTCTCCAGATGCCGGGAGATAGCAACTTCGTCTGAGCATTCATGAAGCTGATAAGCGATCAGCTCTTCTTCAGAGAAGTGTTTCATCGGATCCCTCCTGCAATCGGGGTAAGCGACCGGCGGAGCTTACTGACAGCCCGAAAAACAGCCTGCTTGGCTGAGTTGCTCGTGATGTTTAGTGCCGTGGCGATCTCCGCTATAGGAACGTCTTCCATATGCCGCAGAGTGAATGCTGTCCGCTCCATCGGAGTGAGTTCGGCCATAGCAGCCTGCCGCAGACTGGTGGCCTCGCGATTCAGCAGGCTCACCTCTGGCCCGGAGTGCCGATCTGCAACCCTGACCGAATTGTTTTCAGGCGAGGGCTCATCCTCTATCCGAGGCGCGTGGTATAAGAGATCGCGTTTGCGTCGTTCGACGAGATTGAGAGCTGTGTTCATTGTGATTCGCATAATCCAGGTGGAAAAGGCCGAGTCCTGTCGGAAGCTCGGAAGCTTGTTATAAGCACGAAGAAATGCCTCCTGCGCCGCCTCCTCCGCATCGGCCTCATTGCCCGTGATGCGAAATGCGACACGCGTGACTGAGCAGAAGTGACGGTCCATCAACACGCGATAGGCGTCGCGGTTGCCAGCGAGTATGTCTCGAATCGCTTCTGTCTCCGCCTTGTCCATTCGCCGATTAGACAATGGATTTTGCCTCCGGTTAGGTCGCAAACGAAACATTTCGCCCGCTCGTAGACCGCTGAATAGAAAGGGGATGTTCGAACGTCTCGCCGCGCTTGTGGTGTATCCAGAGCTATGACCTGTGCTGCACCCTCAAGTAGCGAAGGCAGTACACCACGGCTCCGGCGAACAGTACAAGTCCTGCCGTTCGCATCTCCCTAAGAAAATTCGGCCGCGAAAATAGGATGAAGACGAAACCGCCCAGTGCAAGCAACACCGGCAGAGGGTACAGCGGCATCCGATATCCACGCAATTTCCTTTCCGCGCGATGCCTCGGCAACAGGGCAGCCGTCCCTTGCAGTAAAAACTGAAACAGGATTCGAATCACAACCAAGGTTGTGATGACCTCCTGCAACCGAAAGATGCAGCACACCAACGTGATGCCGCCGAGCGTGAGAAGTGAGTGCATCGGAATTCGATGTTCCGGGTGCAGTACTCCGAACCACGAGGGGAAATTGCCGTCGCGGGCGGCAGCGAATGGGATACGAGAATATCCCAGTAGCAAAGCAAATACCGAGGCGAGCGCTGCCATGGCGATCAGCACCACGATCACCCCAGCTGCAGTATGCCCGTACAGCCTTTCCATGAATACGGCTATGGTGAACATCCGTGCGTGGCTATCGGTATTCTGCGCCATCTCTCGCCAGGGCAGCACGCCGAGCACGCTGACGTTCATCAGCAAGTAGAGCACTGCGACGATTCCGATCGCGCCCAGTACTGCTCGCGGAATTGTCTTCTGCGGATCGCGGACCTCCGCTCCGAGAAAACACACGTTGTAATAGCCCCAGTAGTCATACGCCGAGATCAGCATCCCGGCCCCAAGTCCGGCAAAGAACGCTCCGTTCAAGTGAAATGCGCCAGCAGGGAAGTCAAACGCGCGTTGTGCATTGAAGTGGGTAAATCCCACGACGATGATGAGCACCAGCGTGAGGCCAACAACCGCTCCAAGCCATCGCACGATGCGATCGATGGCAAAGATGCTTCGTCGCAAAAGTACTATCGCTATCCCGCACGCTGCCATTGCAATCAGAGTCTGCCCGCTCAAGACCACCGGAACTCCAAAAAGCGATGTGGCTGCAAAGGGATGACTCGCGTGCGGAAGAAAAAAGGACAGATATTGCGAAAAACCGATGCAGCCCGAGGCGATCGAAAGCGGCGCGCTGATCAGCAACTGCCACGCGTACAGAAATGAGAACGCTCGCCCCAGCGTTTTCTCGCCGTACAGGTGTTTCAGGTAGGCGTACGACCCTCCGGCCTCCGGGTAGGCCGTTCCTAACTCGCTCCAGATCAGGCCATCGCATAGGGAGAGGAGGGCCCCCATCAGCCATCCCAGGATCGCCTGTGGGCCGCCCATCACACCTACGATGAGTGGCAGCGTTACAAAGGGCCCTACGCCGACCATGTCGATGACATTCAGGCCTAGTGCGGACGCTGTAGACAGCCCGCGGCGCAGCTCATTGGCTCCTGGTCTCTCCAGTTCGGGCGGCGATGCGCCTTCGTCCTTCGATTGTGCCGATGCGGCTTGGGGATAACTCATAGTGAAGCTTTCAGCTCGAAGTGTAACGAATCTGTACTAGAGGCGTGCCGGAGATGCGTGGTATGACCAATCGCAGGTAATATTCCCCTGGGCATGAATGTGCCACGGGAGACACGATGAATCCTCTGAAGGTTCGGTTGGTGGTAGTGGCGGGAATGGCAGTGATAATGATTCTTCCTGCGATGGCAGCGGGCAAAGTATGCGACGCGCGAACCTACGGAGCCAAGGGCGATGGCGCGACCAAGGACACCAAGGCGATTCAGGCCGCGATCGATGACTGCGCCAGCGCCGGCGGCGGAACGGTCAAGCTCGCGGGTGGAACCTTTGTCTCTGGGCCTGTGGTGCTGAAGAGCAATATCATCCTCGATCTCGCCAAGGGGACAACGCTGCTCGGTTCACCTGATCACGCTGATTACCCTGCCAAGTCCGAGTTCCGCGCGCCCGGAACCCAATCTCTCGTTAGCGCCACGAACGCCGAGAAGGTTGCTATCACCGGCGAGGGCGTCATTGACGGCAATGGCGAGAGCTGGTGGACCGAGGCGCGGGCAACGCGCGGCGCTGGAGTGGTCGGAACCATCCAGTTTCGGCCGCGCCTCGTGGTCTTCGACCATTGCAAGCACGTTCGCATGGAAGGCGTTACGGTGCAGAATTCGCCTAGTTGGCAGATTGTGCCGTATTACACCGACGACATGACGATTCGCAACGTCCGCGTTCTGGCGCCGCAGCACTCGCCGAATACGGACGCGATTGACCCGTTCAGCTCGTCGAACATGGTTATCGACCATGTCTATGCTGATGTTGGCGACGACAACATCGCGATCAAGAGCGGCATCATCAACTCTCCAGGTCCCGACGCGCCAAGCAAGAACATTACGATCACCGACTGCGAGTTCATGCATGGACATGGACTGTCGATCGGGAGCGAGATCGCCGGCGGCGCGCAGAACATCCATGCTGAGCGCATCCACTTCAAAGGCACTGAGCAGGGCATTCGCATCAAGGCCAACCGGGACCGCGGCAACGACGTCAGCAACATCTCGTTCAAGGACATCACGATGGAGGACGTGCAGACATCGATCCTCGTCAGCGAGTACTACCCGAAGGCGCTGCCCGAGGGTGAGGCGAAGGCTGAGCCTGTGCAGCGTCTCACGCCATTCTTCCACAACATTACGATTGAGAACGTGAAGTCGGTCAACAGCCCGTGGGCCGGAGTGATCATTGGTCTGCCCGAGTCGCCAGTGAAAGACATTGTCTTGAAGAACGTCGATATTCAGGCGACGAAGGGGTTGCAGATTGCGTATGCGGATGTCACGGCCACCAATCTGAAGGTGACTGCGACGGATGGCCAAAGCATCACGGTTGCTCCCAATGCGAAGCTGACGGTGAAGTAGCGAAGGCCACGGCCTCGCTTCATCAGGTCTCAGCAGATTTCAAGAGGGAAGAGCGCGGCTGCGACTTCGGCCGCGCTCTTTCCGGTTATGCGAACCGTCTTCGAGCGGCTTGAGATGCCCGCTACGAGTGCGATCCGTGCTCGCGGCACACGTAGCGCTTCGGCGAGAAAGGCAATCAGCGCTTCGTTGGCCTTTCCGTCGACGGGCGGTGAAGTCAGGGCAATCTTCAGCGCGTCTGCGTGAATACCGGTTACAGCGTTTTTTCGCGCGCCGGGATGGACTCGCACCGACAGTGTGCATCCGTCCCCAACGTCCTTTGTGAAGCTCGGGTCCATTAGACTGCAGCCTTTGGTGTGCGCCGCCCGAACAACGCCGTTCCGAGGCGAACGCAGGTGCTGCCCTCTTCGATGGCCACGGTGAAGTCGTTCGACATCCCCATGGATAGCTGCGTCACGCGAGGGAATCGAAAGACCGATTCGTCGCGCAGCCTGCGCAGCTCGCGGAAGTATGGCCGCGCCACCCCGGCGTCTTCGGACCAGGGTGGAACCGTCATCAAGCCGACCGCGGTGATCGACTCGAGTTCGTCCATCGCGGCGAGCAGCCCGGGCAATTCCTGTTGAGCGAGACCGTGCTTCGACTCCTCGTGGCTCAGTTTCACTTCGATCAGTACCGGTAGCTTCCTGCCGAGGGCTGCTGCGGCAGAGTTCAGGCGTTGCGCGATCTTCAGCGAATCGACCGCGTCGATTGCATCGAACAACTCCGCCGCTTTGGCCGTTTTGTTCGACTGCAGCGGTCCGATCAGGTGGAACTCTGCTCCGGTTAGTTCTTTCACGCGCGGAGATTTTTCCTGAAACTCCTGCACGCGGTTCTCGCCGAAGAGGCGCTGGCCGGCAGCGTAGGCTTCGAGGATCATCTCCACGGGATGGACTTTGCTGACGGCCATGAGCGCGATGTCGGCCTCGCGGCGGTTGGCGCGGCGGCAGGATTCGGCGATCTGTTCGTGGAGGTGAGCGAGGTTTTCAGCGATCGACATGCTCTTTGCATCTTATCTTTTTGATTTCTACTTGATTGTGAGGAGACGCACTGTTCATGTGGACCATTCTGTTGCTGATCGGCTCGAATATTTTTATGACCTTCGCGTGGTACGGGCACCTGAAGTTTCGCGAGGTGCCGCTGTGGAAGGTGATTCTGGTGAGTTGGGGCATTGCCTTCTTTGAGTACTGCCTGCAGGTTCCTGCGAACCGGATCGGGGCGAAGACCTTCTCGCCGGACCAGCTCAAGGTGATCCAGGAGGTGATTACCCTGACGGTGTTTGGGGTCTTCTCGACCTTTTATTTTGGCGACAAGCTGCACTGGAACCACTTCGCTGCGTTTGCGTGCCTGGTGGCCGGAGCGTTCTTCATGTTTCATAAGTTCTGACCGGTTTTGGGGAGGGGTAACCCCCCTCCCCCTATGTAGAACCCAAATTCTTTTCGATTCATCGAGTTACGCGGCGCGACTCCTGCCAAATTCGTCATATAAAAGGGGTTACATGCTAAATTCGTCTTTCTAAACGAGTTAGCCCCGGAGGGCCTCCGGGGCTTGCTCGTTTTTGATCTATATATCCAGTATAGCGGGTTGGAGGGAACTCATACGCCAACGCTATGTCGTTTTGTTTGAGGGATTTAGGTGGGTTGTGGGCTTGACATGCGATTTTTGGGCGGAAAATGCGAAAAGAAAAATGACGGGGACGGCAAATGCAATTAAATCAGTCGCTTCGCCTCGTCGGGTAGCGCTTGGTGCGGGAACAACAACAGCAAAGGCAAAGGCAATTAATCAGTCTTCCTCGGCTGCGCTCGGGGTTCGGACTTTGCTCCAAGCCCCTCGACTTCGCTCGGGGCAGAGCGGGGCGACTTGCGGCGGGGCCTGGACGCCGGGCTAAAGCCCGGCTCTATCTCAAAAGCAAAAGCAACGACCGGACGTCGTAAGGTGAAAACCCATGTCTCAGAAGCGAGACGTGGGGCACCCGGCGAGATACAGGGGTTACTTCGCTCCAAGCCCCTCGACTTCGCTCGGGGCAGAGCGGGAGCGCCTCTCGGCGTGGCTTGGACGCCGGGCTAAAGCCCGGCTCTATCTCAAAAGCAAGCAACGACCCTACCGGGGCTAGTCTTCCGTTCGAAACAAGGATGGGGTGTCCTGGAATAGTTCCTGAAGGAAGGTGTCGCGGTCGTTTACGAAGCGGCGGACGATCTGCATGGGGGCGGTCTCCTCGTAGGCGATCTCGCGGAGTTGGCTGTCGTCGAAGGAGAGGATTTGTGCGCCGGGATAGCCGAGCAGGACAGGCGAGTGGGTGGAGATGATGAACTGCGCGTCCTTGTAACGCCGGAGTGTGTCGTGGATGAGGATGAGGAAGGAGAGTTGGCGTTGTGGGGAGAGGGCTGCTTCGGGTTCATCGAGGAGGAAGAGGCCAGAATTCCTGAACTTGCGGTCAAGAACCGTAAAGAACGTCTCGCCATGAGAATGGTTATGTAGTGAGACCCCACCGTAGCTATCGATGATCCTACCTCCTATGCCTGGATCCTTGTCCCACTCGTCGATCTGCGTCGCAAGGCTGAATAGGCTTTCCGCACGAAAATAGAACCCCTTTCCAGTGCGTACGTCGAATGAAAGGCGCAAAGCGCGTGTAAGTTGTTCGACAGCCCGCGAGCTTTCGCTTGTTTCGAATTGAAGATTTCGGTTGCCGCCTTCGGGTCCGAAGCCGTAGTGCCCAGCGATGGCTTCGAGGAGAGTGGACTTTCCTGAGCCGTTTTCGCCTGCGAAGAATACGGTGCGGGAGCGAATCTCGATCTCAGGGAGCGAGGCGATGGTCGGTACTGAGAAGGGATAGACGGTCCAGTCTTCGACTCGTTCGCGGAGGAGGGTGATCTTTTTGAGCATCGCGGGACTCGATCAGGGTTCGATTGATCAAGCATACTTGGCTTGCGGATGAGAGCGGTCGTGCGCTGCCGCGCACGATTGCCCACCTTAGCGACGATGAGACTGTCGCGAAGATGGGGCACCCGACTGAGAGATGACATTTCCTGGAAACTAACGGATGTGGTTCCCTAGCGGCCGTGGGCTTCCAGGTATTTTTCGACTTCGAGGGCGGCCATGCAGCCGGAGCCGGCGGCGGTGATGGCCTGGCGGTAGCGGCGGTCCTGGATGTCTCCACAGGCGAAGACGCCGGGGATGATCTCTCCGTTGTGGGTGGGGAAGACGTTGTTCTTCGTCAGGATGTAGCCGTCCGGGTCGAGGTCCATCATTCCCTTGAAGGCGAACGCGTTGGGGGTGTGGCCGATGCCGAGGAACATAAAGCTGACGGGCAGCGTGTAGACCTCGCCAGAGACAGTGTTCTTTAGACGCAGACCCTTGACGTCCTTGTCTTCGACGCCGATGACCTCTTCGACGGTGGTGCTGGTGAGGAATTTGATGTTGGGGTGGGCCATGGCGCGGTCGAGCATGATCTTTGAGGCGCGGAAACGCTCGGTGCGATTGATGAGCGTGACCTTGGTGGCGAAGCGGGTGAGGAAGAGAGCTTCTTCCATGGCGGAGTCGCCGCCGCCGATGACGGCGATCTCTTTGCCGGAGGCGAAGAAGCCGTCGCAGGTGGCGCAGGAGGAGACGCCGTGACCGATGAGTGCCTGCTCGGAGGGCAGGTTGAGCCAGCGCGCGCTGGCGCCGGAGGCGATGATGAGCGTGCGGGTGTGGATGGTCTCGTGGCCGAGATTGAGCTCGAACGGGTGCTTGGTGAGATCGATGGAGCCGAGGTGCGCCATTTTGAGCTCGGCGCCGAAGCGGACGGCCTGCTTCTTCATGTTCTCGATGAGGTCGGGGCCCTGGATGCCTTCGGGCCAGCCGGGAAAGTTTTCAACCAGCGTGGTGATGGAGAGCTGGCCGCCGGGCTCGTGGCCTTCGAGAACGAGAGGCTTCAGGTTCGAGCGGGCAGCGTAGATGGCAGCGGTAAGTCCGGAGCATCCGGAACCGAGGATGACAGTGTCGCGTGTCGTGTTTTCAGGCATATGAGCTTCCTTAGTGTAAATGCGTGGCGGAGGAAAAGGATTCAGATGCAGCTTTGGTGAAAGAATTGAGATTATGGCAAATCTGACATTAGTGTATGGAATGAGGCTTTTACCTGCGGACGAGATCGCCGCGGTTGGCGATGCGCCCGTGACCCTGAAGAACGGCAACGAGGCTCATGTGACGATGCATGTGCTGGAGGGCAGCCGCGAGCAGATCGAGACGCAACTGCGGATGAGCCTGGATGCGTTCTTCGACTTTTACCCGGAGATCTAGTGGCCGGGCTCTGAGCGAGCGGCTCTCGCGCGAATGTGTCGAATCGGGTCAGTGCTGTCCGCTGCGCTTCTCCATGACGAAAGATATGGAGAGGGCGGAGGGACGAGATGGGTCCGGTTCGGCGGAGATTTGTCTGGCTGCGTGGGGTTGCGATTGCTGCGGTGCTGGCGGCGGGGTTGGCGCGGGGCCAGGGTGCGGCGGCTGCCCGGCCTGAGACTGAGTCTGAAACTGAGCCTGAGACTGTCGTTGATGTGCTGCGTCAGCTTTCGGACAAGGCGGATGTGATCTTTGCCGGGCAGGTGCTGGCGATTCGCAGGCCGAATGAGGGAGTGGTCGAGGTTGAGTTTCACGTCGACCAGGCTGTGCGCGGATGTGCCGCTGGTGACGCCTTATATTTTGCGCGAGTGGGCGGGGCTTTGGGCGGCGGGGAGTCAGCGGTATCGCGTGGGGCAGCGTCTGTTGATGATGCTGCATGCGCCGAGCATGGGAGGGATGAGTTCGCCCGTCGGCGGTCTGGATGGGGCGATTCCGATTCGTCAGGGTGGGACAGGGACTGCGCTGGCGAATGAGGCGACACGGCTGCAGTCGCCGTTTGTCGAGCCATTTGTCGATTTGCGCTGGCTTGGTGTGAGGGTGCCGCGGGTTGTGGCGTACCGGAGCGAGACGGTGCGGCCAGTGGGGGCGGGCGATGCTAATTCCGCGGTGCCCGTTGTTGCGCGGCAGATGGCGGGGTGGATGTCGGGGCAGATGGGTGCGGTGGCGGAGCCGGGGTCGATCATCAGCGCGGCTCCGATCGTGATTTCCTCTAATGCGAGTTTGAGCGAAGGTTCGGTTCCGGCGCAGCAGGCGTCAGTGGGTGCCGTGATGGAGATGCTGGGTTCGTGGGAGAAGGCGCGGCATGTCGCTCCGTGATCTTTCGATTTGATTTTCGATTCATGCGGGTCATTCTCTTGCTGGGTGCTCTGGTGGTTTGCTGCCGCAGGGACCATGTGGGGGGGAGGGCCGCGTTGGGTTACGGGGCCGCCGTACTTCACTACGGCTGGGGTTCCGGTGGTGTGGTACACGAACCAACCGCTCTACTTCACTGATCCGGGGGATTTGAGTGCGAGCGTGAATCATGCTGCTGCGGATGCTCTTGTGGCTGCCGCGGCAGGCGTGTGGAATGTGCCCACGGCGAGCCTGGTGCTTTCGCAAGGCGGCGCGCTGAGCGAACACGTCAGCGGGGCGAATACGTTTCTGGGTTCTTCAGGGATTATCTTTCCGGCTGACGTTCAGAGCAGCAACTATGCGGCGAAGCAGATCGCGGTTGTCTATGACAGCGACGGCTCGGTGACGGACCTGCTGCTGGGCAACGGCGCGAGCGACCCGACGAGTTGCCTGCAGAACGGCGTGACCGAGAGTGTGGATTCGATTGTTCCGGCGGGATTTATCCATCACGCGATTCTTGTGCTTAACGGGCGTTGCACAGGTGCTGATCCGGAGGCGCAGATGCAGTTGAAGTACCAGTTGATGCGCGCGTTTGGCCGCGTGCTTGGGCTGGGCTGGTCGCAGACCAATGACAACGTCTTCACGGGGAGTCCGCAGGCGACGTACAACCAGGCGATGCACTGGCCCGTGATGCACCCGATCGATATCATCTGCGGCCCGTACACGTACCAGTGCATGCCGCAGCCGTTTACGTTGCGGCCGGATGATCTTTCGGCGCTGGGGCTGCTCTACTACATGCCGAAGGGGACGGCGCCTGCAGGCAAGACGGATACGTTGTTCAATGCGAGTCAAATGTACGGCCAGCTTGAGTTTCCTACGGGACAAGGCATGCAGGGAGTGAATGTAGTGGGGCGACGCTGGGCGCAATACACGCCTATCTCCGAGGCGGAGGATTGGTACACCACGTCGTCGGTCTCCGGCGCTACGTTCCGGCAGACGAACGGAAATCCGGTAGCCGGGGGCGATTCTTCGATGACCGGGAGTCAGGGGACGCAGAACGGTTGGTATGAGGGTTTCTACGATCTTTTGCGCGTGCCGATGCTTCCGGGGGATTGGCAGTTGATCATCGTGGAGACTGAGCCCGTCAACCCGCTGTATACGGGCCAGTACGCGGTCGGACCCTACACGGCGAACGCGGTAGAACCTTCGGGCTCCGATCCTTCGCTGACGGAGGGTCTATTCTCCAGCTACACCTCGGACTATGTCGCTATTGCAACCACGGATCCTGCAAGCTCCTGCAACACCGCGTCAGATGGAACCGAAGCCGCGCCCGCGGCGGTCGCGTCGCAGGGCTGGTGGTCCGGGCTTCTCTGCGGCTACGGGCATACGGCGTGGTCTTCGCTATCGGTGAAAAGCAATCGCTCTATAACGCTGGAGGTGACCGCGCAGGATGAGCAGGGATTTGCGACCGTCGCGAAGGCGATGCCCGTGATCGGCGTGTGGAACGCGACCGACCCGCGCGGATCGTTGCCCGGAGTAGCCGGCGCGAGTGAGGCCTTCAATGGAGAGGCCACCGGGATGACCACGCTGACGACGAGCTTTACGCAACCGGATCAGTTACGAATCGCGATCGCCGACCAGCGTGGAGATGGGCGCCCAGACTTTAACTACGAGGCGCGGGTGTTGTATGCCGACTCGGTGAGTCCAGCCACGGTAAGCGCGGCCGGGGGGACGGTCACGATTACCGGCATGGGCTTCCGCACGGGCAATGCGGTCTTTGTGAATGGTGTCGCCGCGACGGTGTCAAGCTGGACGGCAAACGCGATTGTGGCTACTGTGCCATCACTGCGCACGCTTGGAGTCAGCACTGCGCTGGTGGCTGACATCGCAGTGGAGGATCTATCGACGGGAGGAACGACGGTCATGACTCAGGCGCTTAGCTATGCTGCGCCTGCGACGACGTTAAGCCTGTTGACCGCGCCTTCAGGCACACAGATTGTCGGACAGCCGGCGGCGGTGCCGTTCGCGGTGCAGGTTTTGAAGGCTGATGGAATTACGCCGGTCGTGGGCGAAGCCGTGACGTTTACCGCTACGTCAGGCAGCGTTGTGTTTGCTGTGTGTGGAGCGGCCAGTTGCGTGGTGCCTACGGATGCACGCGGCATCGCGTCGACGCTGGTCACGCCGCAGACGGCGGGTGCCGTTACCGTGCAGGCCGTGGGGGTAGACGGCACGGCGACGGCGAACTTCACCGCGATCGTCCGAGTCAGGACTGCGACCCCGGTGCAGGCGGTGGAGTATGTCGCAGCCGGGGCAAGCGTCGCGTGGACTACGCAGGTCAGCGTTGCCGACAACACTGCTTCTACTACCGGGGTGCTGGTTGACTGGCAGACAGTCTCCGGCCCAATCGTGGGTTCGCCTGGCCAGTCCCAGGTGAACGCCGAGGGAGTCGCGCAGACCCTTGTGACGGCTGGGCCGCTTGGACCGGGAGCGCAGGCGGTTCTTTCCGCATGCGCATGGACGAGCGTGTGTGCCACCTTCACCGCGCAGGGAGTGGATCCGGCCGATCTGCGAGTAGTCGCGGTAAGTGGAGTGGGTCAAATAGTTTCTTCGAGCGCAAACTTTACTCCGGTTGTCCTGCGTGTCATCGATGCGGCTTCTCATCCCGTAGCGGGAGCGGTGGTTCAGATCTACCAGACGGTAGATGCGTGGCAGCCGGCCTGCCCTGATCGAGGACGATGCCCCATCCCGCCCGTTCTCGCGTCCTCACAAATCTCCGCTGTCTCTGATGCGAATGGCCTTGTGACTGTGGACCCTCTGCAGCTTCCGGGAACTCCGGAGTCTACAAATCTCGCTGCGGCCACCGGCACTCAGGGATTCCTTTCTCTGACGTTCGAAGCGCAGCCGTAAGGCGGGACGAACCGCTGCTGTAACCCAAACAAAACAAGAGCATCTAATAAAGAGCAGGGAAATCGGCGAGCAGGCGCGATAAGCTGAAGGTATTACCTGGGCATAGCCCTGCAGCGAGATGGAACCGAGGAGCCTGAACCATGGCGGAGACTGGGACAGCTCGAAGCGATCTTCGAAGCGATCCTCGAAGCGACCGGGGACGCAAGCGCGTGGTGATACTTGGCGGAGGCTTCGCCGGCATCAACGCGGCGATGGATCTGGCGAAGCTGCCGGTTGATGTGACTGTGGTTGACCGCAAAAATTACCATCTGTTTCAGCCACTTCTCTATCAGGTTGCGCTCGCGGTGTTGTCACCGGCTGAGATCGCGCAACCGATTCGCTCGCTGATGCGCGACCATCCGAATATTGACGTGCTGATGGACGAGGCGATCGGCTTCGATCTTCCGCTGCAACGAGTTCACCTGAAGACGGGCGTCGAGCTGGAGTACGACTACCTCATCCTCGCGACGGGATCCACGCACTCCTACTTCGGCAGGGACGATTGGGCAAAACTCGCTCCCGGTCTGAAGACCATTGAGGATGCGACGGAGATCCGGCGACGTGTTCTGCTTGCCTTCGAATTCGCGGAGCGCGAGATGATGGAGAGAGGCACACATCCGCCGCTCAACTTCGTCATCATCGGAGGCGGTCCCACAGGCGTCGAACTCGCGGGCGCAATCAGCGACATCGCAAAGCTCTATATGTCGAAGGACTTTCGTCACATCGATCCGTCGATGGCGCAGGTCCTTATCCTCGAAGGGTCACCCTCCATCCTGGGGGCGTATCCCGAGGATCTCCGGCGCAAGGCCGGCGAGCAGCTGAACCAACTTGGCGTCAAGTACCGCACCAATGCTCACGTCAGCGACGTGCAGCCGGGCTACGTGATGGTGGGTGATGAGCGCATCGACGCCGTTGTCACCTTATGGGCAGCAGGGGTTCAGGCGTCGCCGCTGGGCAAGCTGCTGGGCGTGGAGACCGACAGGCGCGGCTGCGTCTTTGTCGACGGGCATCTGAATCCTCCCGGCCATCCCGAGATATTCATCTGTGGCGATCTTGCGCACGTCGAGCAGGATGGCAAGCAGGTGCCGGGCGTTGCTCAGCCTGCGATGCAGATGGGCCGCTACGCAGCGAAGCGTATCGCTCGCCTGATTGCCGCAGGTCTTGGCAGCGACGGCACCGGTAAGGAGATACCGTTCCGCTACTTCGATAAGGGCGACATGGCGACGATCGGGAGGAAGGCCGCAGTGGCAAATATTCAGTGGCCTTTCAAGGCCCATTGGAGCGGATTCGCTGCATGGATGACCTGGCTACTCGTCCACATCTTCTTTCTCATCGGGTTTCGCAACCGGCTCTCCGTCTTCCGGCAGTGGGCGTGGACCTATCTGACCTTCAGCGACGGCGCGCGGCTGATTACTGGCTCGCAGGTGCTGCCGGGATGGAACGTGGAAGGCGAACAGAGTGGCGATGTGACGATCGGGCCTCTGGATATGGCCTCGCCGAAGACGTAGGCGCTGCGGTCACGGTTGTTGAAGTAGCAAAAAGAGAGAGCCGCGAGTGCGGCCCTCTTTCTTTCCCAAACTGCAAGTCCGAAGATGCAAGATCACTTCTTTTATTTCGCTGAATCTTCTATCTCTTTCCATTCGGCGTCGGTCAGATTCACTCCGGCAGCAGCAATGTTTTCTTCGAGATGATCGATTGAAGACGTTCCGGGGATCGGCAGCATCACCGGCGAGTGATGCAGGAGCCACGCGAGCGAGAGCTGTGAGACGGTGGCGCCGTACTTCTTCGTCGCCGCGTCGAGCTTGCCGCCCGGCTTCGCCAGTTTGCCTGCCGCTACGGGAAACCAAGGAATGAACGCCAGCTTGTGTTTTGTGCAATACGCGAGGACGTCCTCGTGCTGGCGGTCGCCGATGTTGTATTGGTTCTGGACGCTGACGATGTCTACTATCTTGCGCGCCTGGTCGATTTCGTGCGGCTTAACTTCGCTGAGACCGACGTGCCGGATTTTGCCCTGCTCTTGCAGTTTCTTGATTGCGCCGAGTGACTCTTCAACCGGCACCTTTGGGTCGATGCGATGCAACTGCCAGAGGTCAATGCGCTCCGTCTTCAAGTAGCGGAGGCTCATCTCAACTTCCTGGATGAGGTACTCGGGGCGGCCGACGGGAAGCCAGTGGTTCGGGCCTTGCCGGGTAAGACCGCCTTTAGTTGCAATCACAACGCCCTTTGCGTACGGAGCCAGCGCCTCGCCGATCAGGCGTTCGCTGACGGCGGGTCCGTAGGAGTCCGCGGTATCGATAAAGTTGACGCCAAGCTCGACCGCGCGACGCAGGACTTTCTTCGCGCTCTCACGATCTTTGGGCTCACCCCAGATTCCGTCGCCGGTAATCCGCATCGCCCCGAAGCCCAGCCGGTTGACGGGCAAGTCGCCGCCAATCGCAAACGTTCCACTCGCACTTGCGTTTACTGCTGTCGTAGTAGCCATAAACTATCGGATGCGAGTTGCCGGGCAAAGGTGCATGGTTTCGCCCTCCTCAAGAACTTTTATCCGTCGTTTAATTCCCAGGCGTACAGCCTCGGCTTCGAGTCGCTTCAAGGGTTCGTCCATGGGCTCGCGACCGAGCCGGAAGGTGCCGTAATGCATAGGGATCATCTGATCGGCGCCGAGGTCGACGAATCCCCGCACGGCCTCTTCGGGACTGGTGTGGACAGAGCGATGGCTATCGGGAAAGTAAGCGCCGATCGGCAACAGAGCTACCTCGGGTTTCAAACGTCTGCCGATCTCGCGAAATCCGTCGAAGTAAGCCGTATCGCCTGAGTGATATACGGATTGGCCGCCACCTTCGACGACGTACCCGCCGTACCCGCGGTGCATGTCGCGAAACATCCGCGCACCCCAGTGTTTGCAGGGAGTCATCGTCACTTTCAGGCCCTGCACTGCGGTCTCCTCCCACCACTCCAGTCGGTGCACTCGCGAGAATCCAAGGCTTTCGACAAGGTCTTCCACTCCGCGCGGTACGACGACCTCAGGAGTGTGTCCTGTAAGCCGGCGTGTGGCGCGAATGACTCGCCGCAGGGAAGCCATATCGAGATGGTCCATGTGAGCGTGCGTCAGCAGGACGATGTCGATCGGCGGCAACTCTCGCACCACCAGCCCGGGACGCCGCTGGCGGCGCAGCACGATCAGACGCTTCGAGAAGACTGGATCGATGAGTACTTTGCGGCCAGCGATCTGTAAGAAGAACGAAGAGTGCCCGATGAAGGTGACCCCGAGTTCGTCTCGATCTACGAGTTCGACGGGACGGGAAGTTCCGGCGATTGGCTGCTCGTGGCTTTCCCGCACCAATCGCCAGAGCTGCTCTGCTTTTTTCATTGGGAACGGTCTGTCTTTCCACACTCTATGCATTCGTTTCACCCATGTTTAGATGAGCAATATATCCCCCGGGTATCAAATCGCTGTGTAAATCGCTGGGTTAAGTTGACAATCTTTCGATATCCGGCATCTACCTAGATGCCTGTCTAACGAAGTGAGACCATCAACCTTAGTCCTAACAGTCGAGAGAGCGCAACATCGCTTCCACTGATCCCAACCCGGATCGTACCGCCTCGCTGCTGCAGCGGCGAATCTGGGAGTTGGTCTCGCGTTCTCCGCTCCCCTCGCTCTGGAACCTCGAAGGGATTCCGGTTCTGGTTATTGTGAAACATACCTGGCGTTCTCTGCTCGACGATAATCTGGTGGGACGGGCGGCAGAGCTGGGATTCTTCTTCCTGTTCGCGCTCTTTCCCAGCCTGTTTCTGGCGACTTCGCTTCTTGGGCTTGCGGCCCGCTCTGCCTCGCAGATCTACTATTCGCTGCTTGGCTATCTTGCGATCGTCATTCCGCACGAGGCGTTGGGGACGGTTCTCGAAACCTTCAACCAGACGACTGTCTCTGCCACCAGCGGCAAGCTGACCTTCGCACTGGTCGCCGCTGTCTGGACTGCCTCGGTCGGTTTCTCGGCCATTCAGGACAGCCTCGATGTCGTTTACAAGGTCAAGGAGACGCGCTCCTACGTGGTGGCGCGACTCTCTGCCATCGGCGTCACGGTGATCCTCATGGTGCTGGTCACACTCATGCTGGCTTCGCTGCTCGGCGCAGACTTCTTTGCCCGCATGACCTATCTGCGCCTCTCTCACCACATTCATCACATTCTCGCCGCCGCCGTGACCTTTACGGTCAGGGGCGCCGGATGGGTAATCGCAATGGTCTTTCTCTCTCTTTTCTTTGCGGTCATCTACTACTTCGCGCCGGACGTGAAGGCGAGCCATTGGCACTGGCTCACTCCGGGCTCTGCGGTGGGGATCGTCGGCTGGCTTCTGGCCTCCATGGGGCTTCGCGCCTATGCGCATATCTTCCAGAAGAACTACACCGTGACTTATGGGGGACTGGGAGCCGTCATCGTTTTGCTGACGTGGTTCTATCTCACAGGGCTGATGCTTCTGATTGGGGCCGAGATCAACAGCGAAATAGAAGCTGTCGCTGCAGCAAAGCGTTTGCTCGTGATCGAGCAAAACAGCCTTGCTAAGACGACGGCTCCAAATACTTCGGGATCGACAACCTGATGTTTCAGGAGGGTGCTATTTTGCCTCCGGCTTCAGAATGTCGTCCAGCCGATCTGGAACACCAGACACCCGTTCCAACTGTGGGTAGCGCTCGCCGCCGTGATAGTCCAGCTTGACGACTTTGTAGAAGCCCGTGTTCTCAACGATCAACTCAACCGCGGCTCCCGAGCCCGTCGCATCGTGGATGGCGGCCTTCAGTACATCCGGGGTGTACGCCCGGCCGTTCACTGCGACGACCAGCATTCCAGGTCCGACGCCAGCCTTGTCCGCGACGCCATCCTTCAGCACGTCGGAGATTCGACCTGACTTGTTCGCATGCAGACCAATCGAGTACCAGAAGTTAAAGGTCCCGCTATGCTGATCGTCCATCGCGCTCCACGCGTTTGGCTTGTCGGAGTAGGTGAGCTTATAGCCGCCATTGGCGAGGCCGCCGAGAGGAGCCTGATACGCATTTGAATCAAGCCGAGAGCGCAGGAACGTCGCCCAGTCGTTTGCGACGACGCCATTCAAGCCGGCGACGACATCTTCAAAGGTGTAAGGGACGACCTTTGGTCCGGTGTCGCCGCCAAGCCCGTGAAATGCCGCCACAAAATCGTTCAGCGACTTCTTGCCGTTGGTCATCTTGCGAATCGTCGTATCCACATCGAGCCAGATCAACTCGCCCTCGTCGTAGTAGTCGACGCTGAGCCGCCAGTTATCCCATCCGCCGCCTGCGGCATAAAGAGTCTGCGCTGCAGTTGCTGTGTCTTGAATATCCCGCCACGTGCGGCCAGGACGGTTGTCGTACTCCGCGGCGATCGTCGAAAGCCGCTGCTTGTACTGCTCGGCCGTCCATATTCCACAGCGCGCCGCCAGCACGTCGCCGAGATACTCGGTTAGCCCTTCATACACCCAGAGCAGGTCGCCCTCCATTGGCTTCTGATAATTGCTGGTGGCAAGGCCTGCTGGACGCCTGTACTTGCCGTTCCAGCTATGGGTGAACTCGTGCGGAAGAAGCAGGCCATCCAGAGTGAACTCCTGATCGTCGGTGAAGGTCTTCGGAGCTACGCGGTCGTCGCTCGACTGATGATGCTCGAGACCGAAGTGCGCGACCTCGTCGCTGAGCGTTACGAGGAAGTGATACGACCCGAAGTGCCTGCTCTTGTAGAGAGCGCCAGTTTCACGGACGAGCCGGTCGAACTCCGCGATATGTTCCTTCGAAATCTCGACTTGCTCGGGTCCATCTGCCGCCATGTCGAGGTAGTGCTTCGGAGTGATCTCAGGCGCGAGCGGGACTTCGCGGAAGTATCTTCCGGTCAGCACAGGCGAGTCGACTAGCTGCTCGAGGCTTACTGTTTTGAAGGTCGTGGTTTGACCTGAGCCGCTGTCCTTGTCGAGCGCCGTGCCGAACTTCCAGGATGCGGGAATCGTGATCGAAGGCGTGAACATCACAGCGCTTGCGTCGGTGTCGGCGGGGTATACGAGCAGCGTGTTCCAGCTCAGCAGCGCAAGGTTCTCGCTGGTCGAACCGCCGGCGGAGAACCCCGAGAGCGCAGACGACGCGAGGAAATCGATCTTCATCTCAAGCTTTGTCGCACCCTGCGGGACGGTCAGGTGGTACGCGAACATGTCCACCTTGTCGCGCTCCCATTTCACTGGCTGGCCGTTGGCGGTGATGAAAAATCCGGCCATATTTTCAATCGGCCCGGTCGGTCCATGCTCTCCGGGAATCCACTTCGGATAGACGACGGTCAAAGGGCCCGCCTTTACCGGCATCACCTCGGTTGCGTGAAGGATCTTGCGTGGCGCGTCCGTGAGATCCACGCTCAACGTAATTGGCGCCGACTGCGCAATAGCCACGGCACTTCCAACGGCTGCAGCCAGAGCTGCACCGGCACACCTCATCCAAGAACTACCCATTCTTCTGTTTTCTCCACTGCCTGATTTTAGGCATCGCAAACAGTCTACCTTCTGCCGGCGAAGTGCAAGCGCTTCGATTCAGCCATATTTGGCTTTCGCGGGGCTTTTCCGGATAGGATGGTGCAAAACAGGAGAACTCATGCCTTCGAAGTTTCTGGCCGCTTTGGCGTCCGCCGCTCTCTTTGTCCCAACCCTTGGCATCTCCGCACAAAAGCCTGCCCCACAGCCGTTGCAGGCGATGCCGTATTCGCCTTCGCTCGATGTCACGAGCCTCGATCGCTCTGTCGATCCATGCGTGGACTTCTATAAATTCTCCTGCGGCGGATGGATGAAGAACAATCCGATTCCGGCGGACCAGTCCGGCTGGAGCGTCTACGCGAAGCTGGGCAATGAAAACGAGCAGTTTCTCTGGGGCATTCTTGATGCCGACGCAAAGGCGAAGAACAGAACGCCGGTGCAACAGAAGGTCGGCGACTACTTCGCTGCGTGCATGAATACGACTGCCATCGACGCACTGGGCGCGAAGCCGGTAGAGCCCGTGCTTGCGCGGATCGATGCGCTGAAGACGCGACCAGAACTGATCGCTGCGATCAGCGAGCTGCATCACAAGTACGCGGGGAGCTTCTTCTTCGGCTCCGGTACGGGACAGGATGCGCTCGACTCGACGGTGATGATTGTCCAGCTTGGCGCGGGCGGTCTTGGCCTTCCCGATCGCGACTACTATTTGAAGACCGATCCCAAGAGCGTAAAACTGCGCGAGCAGTACGTTGCCTACATCGAGCAGTTGCTAACGCTCAGTGGCGAGTCGAGAGAACAGGCCAAAGCCGACGCGGATGCGACGCTACGCATTGAGACGGCTCTCGCCAAGGCCTCGCTGACGCGCGTGCAGCGGCGCGATCCGCACAATACGTATCACATGATGACCGTCATCGAACTTGGGCAGCTTGCACCAGCGTTTGACTGGCCAAACTATTTCGCCGCGCAAGGCGCGCCGGGTGTCGCAAAACTGAACGTGTCGCAGCCCGAGTTTATGAAGGCCGTCCAGGCGGAGCTCACAACGGAGCCGGTTGAGGCCCTGCGCGGATATCTGCGTTTTCACTTCCTCACCGCTGCAGCCCCGTATCTTTCGCATCCCTTCGAACAGGCCGATTTCGATTTTTATTCGAAGACACTACGCGGAGTTCCTGATATGCCGCCGCGATGGAAGACCTGCGTTCGCGCGGTCGATCGCGGCCTTGGCGAGGCACTGGGAGAGGAGTTCGTGAGGCGAACCTTCTCCGCTGACACGAGAGCCAAGACACAGTTAATGACTGAACAGATCGAAGTTGCGATGCAGCATGAGATCGAAAATCTTGACTGGATGAACCCCGAGACGAAGCAGGAGGCGCTGCGAAAGCTGCACGTCATCCGGAACAAGATCGGCTACCCGGACAAGTGGCGCGACTACACGGCGCTCGAGGTTAAGCCAGATGACTACATTGGCAACGCATCGCGTGCGTTTCGTTTTGAGGACGCGCGGCGGTGGAACAAGCTGGGCAAGCCAGTGGATCTGAATGAATGGGGAATGACGCCGCCGACGGTGAACGCGTACTTCAGCCCGCGGATGAACGATATCAACTTTCCCGCAGGCGTTCTACAGCCGCCTTTGTACGATCCGAAGCTTGACGCCGCGCCGAACTACGGCAATACCGGTGCGACGATCGGCCACGAACTCACGCACGCCTTCGATGACGAAGGGCGGCAGTTCGACTCGAAGGCGAACCTCCGCGACTGGTGGACGCCCGCCGACGCCAAGGGCTTTGAAGACCGCATCAACTGTATTCGCGATCAGTACGCGGGGTACGTTATCGTCGACGACATTCATATCAATTCGAAGCTGACAAGTGGAGAAGATGTGGCCGACCTGGGCGGAACGCTGCTCGCGTATATCGCATGGAAGAAGCAGACGGAAGGGCAGAAGCTCGGGAATATCGAGGGGTTCACGCCCGATCAGCGCTTCTTTGTGGGCATGGCACAATGGGCTTGCGAGAACGAGCGGCCGGAGAACCAGCGCGTCAACGCGATCACGGACCCGCACTCTCCCGGTTTCGCGCGCATCAATGGCGTGGTGTCGAACATGCCGGAGTTCATGCACGCGTTCAGTTGCAAGGCCGGTCAGCCCATGGTGCATGCGCCAAGCTGCAAGGTCTGGTAGCACTTCGGCGTTTCATACAAGCCCGGCGGCATCGCGAGATAAAGTCGCAGCCGCCGGTATCGGAAACCGCGCACCAGCCCGTACACTTGTTCCCAACGACATGAATCCCTACGCAATTGTTCTTATTCTTATTGTTCTGACTCTGCTCGGTGTCTCCCTCGGTCGCCTCGGGAAGGTGAAAACGAAGGCGGACTACCTGGTTGCGGGGCGCTCGCTTCCGGCATTTGTTCTTGTTTTCACTCTTCTTTCTTCGTGGATTGGCTCCGGATCGCTTCTCGCCGGCGCGGAGAATGCCTACAAACACGGCTTTCCCGCTCTCTGGCAGGGTGGCGGCGGCTGGGCCGGTCTGCTGCTCATCTATTTCATCGCGCCTCGCGCACGCAAGTTCGCGCAGTTCACGATTCCCGACCTGCTCGAGGCTCGATACAACCAGGTGGCGCGCGTCCTCGGCGTCATTGCGATCCTCTTCACCTATACGGCAATCACCAGCTATCAACTGATTGGCGGCGGCGATATTCTGCACCTCATCTTTCCCACTGTGATCACCGCGGACCTCGGCAAGTATCTGCTGGCGGGCTTTGTGATTGTCTTTACCGCTATTGCGGGCATGGGATCGGTCGCGTATATGGACGTCGCGATCGGCCTGCTCGCTACCATCGCGCTGCTGATCGCGCTGCCTGTGCTTGCTCACCAGGCCGGCGGCTGGTCGCATATTCATGCTTCGCTTCCAGCGACGCACTTCCAGATTCTGGGCGACTTCACCTTTCTCCAGGCGATGGAGCTGTTTCTTCCGACTTGCCTTCTGCTGCTCGGCAATCAGTCGATGTACCAGAAGTTTTTTTCGGCCAAGTCAGAGAAAGCCGCAAGCCGCGCTGTCGTTGGCTGGCTGGTCGGTACGGTGGTTCTTGAATCGGTCATCGTTGCGCTCGCTGTCGTTGGTTCGGTGTTGTTCCCCAGTGGCGAGGTCCACGACCGTCCGCGCGAGATCCTGGCGTACACCGGTCTGCACGCGCTTACCGGCTCACCTGCGCTCACTCTCCTCGGCGCGGTGCTGATGGGAGCGATCTTCGCCAAGGTGATCTCCACCGCGAACAACTATCTCTTCTCGCCGGCTACGAACCTGGTCAACGATGTCTTTGTCCGCTATCTCGCGCCGACGGCGAGTAACAAGCGCGTCCTCATCGTCAGCCGGTTGATGGTGGTATTCCTCGGGCTCTGGGCGCTCTATCAGTCGCTTCATACGGACTCGGTACTGAAGAAGGCTCTTTACGCCTATACGATCTACGCTGCGGCACTGACCCCCGTCATCCTTGCGGCGTTCTTCTGGAAGCGGGCTACTGCCGCCGCCGCCGTTGCCAGCATCGCCGCCGGCACTATCATCACGATCTTCTGGGATACGCCGTTCATCCACCACAATGTGCCGACAATCCTCAGCGACCGCGACGCCATCTTCCCGGCCCTGATTGCTTCACTCCTATGCCTGATCACCGTAAGCCTCGTCACTGCTCCTCCTACGGAGAAGCAGCTTCAGCCCTTCTCGGAAGCCTAGGCACGTGTGCTAACAACTCAATTCTTCGTTCGTTAACAATACTGTTCGATAATGGATGTTCTCCCAGGAACAGCTGAATCTCTGAATCGCAAGAGGACTAAGGGCCATAACAGGATCGATGAACTATCTACTTTTGCCCGATCTAGCCGCAATGGCCATGCTTCTCTGCATCCTCTACTTCCTTCGGAGGCGTCATCCCCGCGAGGCGGTAGATTTCTGGCTTGTGGGTCTCGTCTTCATCTTCTTTGAGGCCGTCGTCCACGCTGTATATCCGACGGCGGGGCCCTGGCGTCTCGCCGCGCACGTGGTCGCGCTGAACTTCTTCTATATAGCCGGAGCGATATTTCTTTGGGCCTCGGGCAGAGACCTCTTCCCTCGTCGGCCCGCGCTTCGCTATCTGCTCGTCAACTCGGTGCCTCTCGTCGCGCTGCTCACCATCTACGGTCTTGATGTCCGCGATCCACGGAAGTACCACGCGATCTCCGCTTGCGGTCTCTTTCTTGGAATCGGCAGCGCCTTCGCGATCACTCGAACGTGGAAGCTGGGCAAGGGATGGTCGCTTATCCTGGCTGAGCTCTGCACCTGGACCCAGATCTGGCTCTTCGCTTCAGCCGGCTCCTTTCGCGACGCAGCCTACTTCGTTCTCTTCGTGGTTTATTTTGCGACGGCGGTCGTCTTCCAAATCAGCTTGCCTCGCAAGAGCCTCGGCAAGGTGGCGATCGTCATCGGTTTCGTCGTCTGGTCGCTGGTGTTTCTTCTACATTCCTGGGTCAGCAGCCACCCGGGATACGAGGCAATTGCCGACGAGATCTGGAATCTGCAAAAGTTTCTGGTGACCATTGGAATGCTTCTGGTGCTGCTTGAGCAGCAGGTTGCTACCAATGAGTGGCATGCCTTTCACGACCACCTCACCGGCCTTCCCAACCAGCGTCTCTTTGAAGATCGCCTGGCCGCAGCCATCGAGCAGTCCCGGCAGAACAATACCCGCACGGCCCTGCTCATGGTCGACCTCGACGGCTTCAAACTGGTCAACGACTCCCACGGCCACGATGTCGGCGACGAACTGCTTCGTCACATCTCGCGCAATCTTCGTAGCGCGATTCGCACCCCTGACACTCTGGCACGCCTTGGCGGCGACGAGTTCATCATCATTGCTACCGACCTGCCCAGCGACCAGCCAGCAGAAACTCTTGCCGAGGCCAGCGCAGCCCGCATCTCGCACGCTCTGCGCAAACCGCTGAGCATCAACGGCAACGCAGTGAATGTCACAGGAAGCATCGGGGTTGCCGTCTTTCCAGACGACGCCACCGACGAGGTAGTTCTTCGCCGTCTGGCAGACCAGCGCATGTACGAGCAGAAACGCCAGATACCCTTCGGCTTTTAAACTCACCCAAACGCGGATTTTTATACTCACCTTTCTCTTTTTGTCGCATCTATCCCAATACGGATTTTGAACAGGAGACATCTTCATGGCACCCGACACGCAATCGATCGACTTCAATGCAGGCCTCGTCACCCTGGATCCGGACCTCTCGCGCTTCTTCGACGGCTTCCCTGACGACGCCGAATACGCAGGCAGCGAAAGGCTTTCCGCCGCAATCAAACGTGTCGACCTGGGCGACGACGATGATGATGATGACGATAAAGAAGAGGACGACGAATATGATGTCGACGATGAGGATGAGGATGACGAGTCCGAAGACGACGACGATGAATACGACGAGGACGAAGAAGATGACGACGACGAAAGACGACGATGACGACGATGACGACGATGACGAGGAAGACGAGGAATGACGAGGAACTCAATCTCATATAAAGAGGTTGAGTGAAGAACCGCCACTTCGATATTCAGGCCGATCAGTATCCGGCGTCAGTGACCACGTTTTGCAGTTCCTTCCCTGCAATGAACCGTCGGACCTGGTCAGCTCCAAACCTGAAGGCGCGATGGATAAATTGTGGAGTCGACCCGCCCACATGCGGCGTGATCATGCAGTTGGGCGCCAGCCACAGGGGATGTCCGAAGGGAAGCGGCTCAGGGTCGGTGACATCCAAAACTGCCCGCAGGCGATTCTGCCGCAGGGCCGCCACCAGCGCGTCGGTGTTGACTACCGGTCCTCGCGATGCATTCACCAGCAAAGCTCCAGGCTTCATCAGGGCAATCTCCGCAGCTCCAATCAACCCATGCGTCTCCGGTGTCAAGGGCACGATGGCGACCACGATATCGGCTTCCGGCAAGAGCTTGCGCAGTTCGCCGATTGCGTGGACCTCGGGCTCCTTGCGCGCACTTCGTGCCACGCGTACGATCTTCACCCCAAACGGTTTCAGGCGCGCTTCAATTGCAGCACCAATCGACCCATACCCGATGATCAATACCGTACTGTCCGCGAGATCGTCGCCGAGGACGGCATACTGCCCGACAGTTGGTCCCTCGACATCCATAAAGTGGTTCGGAATCGACGCCTGCCCCATCCACTTCTGATGCAGCTGCATGTCGCGATAGTAGGGAAAGCGTTTTGTTACGGTAAGGATCGCGGCCAGAACCCACTCCGATGTGGATATGTCGTGAAGTCCACGGCCATCGCACAGCACCACGTCCTTCGGCAGCCAGGGCATAATCCAATCCACGCCCGCCATATAAGTCTGCACTACCTTCACGCCGCGCAGATACTGAAAGGTCCTCTCGAAGCTCCTCCGTGCGAAGACGATGATCCAGAAGTCCACGTCCAGAGGCTCTGTGGGGTGGCGGGGTATACGTACGATCTCCGCCTCTGGCGGAAATCCGACTAACAGCTCCTGAGCGAGACTCTCATCCACACCGATTCGGACCATTCCCCAAGTGTGCACAAGGTCCTGCCAAAAAGAAAGCCCGGCCTCGAAAGACCGGACTAAAAAACTTGTTCGAAAGATCGGGCTAGATGTTGAGGTTCTTCACATCTTAGATATCGAGGTTCTTCACATCCAGCGCATTCTCTTCGATGAACTTCCGACGGCTCTCCACGTCTTCGCCCATCAGAGTCGTGAAGATCTCCTCGCAGGCTGCGATGTCTTCGAGCTTCACCTGCAGCAGCGTGCGCCGTTCCGGGTCCATCGTCGTCTCCCACAGTTGAGGAGCCGTCATCTCGCCCAGCCCCTTGTACCGCTGGACTTGATACTCCTTGCGTCCCTGCTCGATGACGTATTCAAATACATCGCGTGGCGTCTTCTTCTCGACGGGGTCATGCGAGGCTTTACTCGCCCGTTTGCCCGGTTTCACTTCTGCCACGGTTCCAGGAGCCGCGGCGATGTCCGCCACGCCCTCTTCCGAGGCGATCTCTTCGGCCTCTTCCGCGGCCTCGGCGGCAGCTTCCGCTTTGGTCTTGGTCGCGTATTCGATCAAGAACGGGCCGACGAGTTGCTCCCGGATCTGCGCGTGCTTCGCCAGCATCTGCCGGCTCTCAGGTGCAGAGGCCAGCGCCCAGTCGATCGTCCGCACCGCGCCCTGCGCATCGGTGTAGCTCACCGAGTAGCTTCGGTGCTCTTCATCCAGCACCACGTCGCCGACGCTCTTGAACTGGTAGGTCTTCTGCATCGCCACCAGCTTCTGGCGCATCTTTTCGAGCTTGGCCGGCGACTCGAAGTCCACGCGCCGAGCCGAGTCCTTGCCCTCCTGCGCGAACAGTTCGGCGAACGCCTGCGTCACTTCCTCGTTCCGCAGCCGCTTCTGCACCTTTTCAAAGAAGCCAAGGTAGTCATTCAGCTGCGTCATGTACTTCGTTAGTTCTTTGCCTTCGAGCTTCGCGCCGCCTTCACCGTAGCGGATCACCATGCCATCGGAGGCGCGCTTCACCATCACGCTCACGTACTCGCGATCGTCCTTGATGTACTGCTCGAACTTGCCCTTCTTGATGCGATAGAGGGGCGGCTGCGCGATGTACACATGCCCGCGCTTGATCAGCTCCGTCATGTGGCGGAAGAAGAAGGTCAGCAGCAGCGTGCGAATATGCGATCCGTCGACGTCGGCGTCGGTCATCAGGATCAGCTTGCCGTAGCGGAGCTTGCTGGCATCGAAGTCCTCTTTGCCGATGCCGCAGCCGAGGGCTGTGATCATCGCGCGGATCTCTTCGTGGCCGAGCATCTTGTCGTAGCGAGCCTTCTCGACGTTGAGAATCTTTCCTTTCAGCGGAAGGATCGCCTGGAACTTGCGGTCGCGGCCCTGCTTGGCCGTCCCGCCTGCCGACTCTCCCTCGACGAGATAGAGCTCGCAGCGTTCCGGCTCCCGCTCGGAGCAATCGGCGAGCTTACCTGGCAGGCCGCCGCCATCGAGCGCACCCTTGCGCCGGGTGAGGTCGCGAGCTTTGCGGGCGGCCTCACGTGCGCGGGCGGCATCGATCGCCTTGTTGATGATCTTCTTCGCCACTGAGGGGTTCTGCTCCAGAAAGCCGCCCAGGCGCTCGTTCACAAACGCCTGCACCGTTCCTGCGATGTCCGAGTTCAGCTTGCCCTTCGTCTGCCCTTCGAACTGCGGCTGCGAAAGTTTGACGCTGATGACGACAACCAGACCTTCGCGGACGTCATCGCCGCTCAGGTTTTCTTTGACGTCTTTGAAGAGACCGAGCGACTGACCGGCTGCGTTGATCGTCCTGGTCAGTGCGGTCTTGAAACCCGAGAGATGCGTTCCGCCATCGACCGTATTGATGTTGTTGGCGAAGGTAAACACGGTTTCGGAGTAGGCGTCGTTGTACTGCAACGCAATCTCCATGGCTACGCCATCACGCTCGGCCTCCATGTAGATCGGCTTCTCGTGCAGAACCTGCTTGCCCTTGTTGATGTGCTTGATGAACTCCGCGATACCGCCGGCGTATTTGAACTCCTGATGCTTGCTTTCGCCGGTTTTAGTGTCGGTGGTGCGCTCGTCGGTCAGGTGAATCTCCAAGCCCTTGTTCAGGAAGGCGAGCTCGCGCAACCGCTGGGCCAGCGTGTCGTAGTTGAACTCCGTCACGGTGAAGATCGACTTGTCCGGTAGAAAGTGAACCTTGGTGCCCTTGCGCTTGCTCGGCCCCATCTTGCGCAGCTTGCTGGTCGGCGCGCCCTTGCTGTAGTCCTGCTCCCAGGCAAAATCATCGCGCCAGATCTCGACGTCGAACTCTTCCGAGAGCGCATTCACGCAACTCACGCCGACTCCGTGCAATCCGCCTGACACCTTGTAGTTTGAGGCGTCGAACTTACCGCCGGCATGGAGCATCGTCAGCACGACCTGCACTGCCGGCATCTTCTCGCCGTTGATCACCTTGTCGTCCACGGGGATGCCGCGCCCGTCGTCGACCACGGTAATCGAGTTGTCGACGTGAATCGTTACATCGATGCGTGTCGCATGGCCGCCAAGCGCCTCGTCGACTGAATTGTCGACCACCTCGTAGACCAGGTGGTGCAATCCCATCTCGCCGGTCGAACCGATATACATCGCAGGACGGAGCCGAACGGCCGCCAGGCCTTCAAGAACGGTGATATTCTCGGCGGAGTAGCCGCCACCCTCTTTTTTCCGGTTGGGAACGTCCTTGATTTTGCCAGCTTCAAGCTCTAAAAGAGCGCCTTCAGTGGGGATTGCAGTCGTTGCCATGGATCTCCGTTCAGCGGTTGCTGAAGTTCGAGAATTCCAGCCCGTCCCGTGTTCGCTCAATCCGCGAAAACCCGCGCCATTCCAGCGCTTTACACATGTTCCGGGCTAAATCTCAGTGTCTTAAGTATAGCACGGCATGGGGATCAGCCGGGCGAGCGTAACCCTCATGGATTCAGCCTCTGCCGGGATGCACTTTTCCGCTGTCCGGACACTCATTTGCATGACCAAATTGGCTCCTGATCCCTCCGTCTACGCTCACCCGAAAGTGTTACTGTGCTGCCCCAAACAGCTTGCTATGCTGCACCAAGTAAGTAACGAGGTGACCCCCGATGAAGCTGAACCGCCTGATTGCTGTATCGATTGTTGGATTCTCATTGCTCACAACCTCAACCTCGGCCTTTGCCTGCGATCCGGGTAGTAGTCACTCCTGGTCGTTCTTTGGCTGGTGCAGTCACGATGATAAGGATAAAGACCACAAGGACTGCGACCATGACCGCGACCACAATGGTGGCCACGATTGCAACCATGGCGGTAGCGGCAGCGGCAGCGGTAGTGGCAGTTCTACCGGCAGTGGCGGCAGCTCGACTGGCAGCGGAAGCACGGGATCGGGCAGCGGATCGGGCAGCAGCGGAAGCAGCTGTGGGCCCAAAGGTTGTAGTTAAGCGAACGCCCACCCTGGACAACCCTGGAAAGACCAGGAAAGACACCTTTAGAACGAGAATGCTCGCCGGAGCAAGAACGGATGACCCTCTTCGGAGGGTCATTTCATTTGTCTGAAAGTAAATACTTTGTTGCGATTAACCGCGCGGAACGGTTGATTTTGCTGATTTGGCGGGCGAAATTCGTATATACTCAGTGAGTTGTCCAGAAACAGTCAGGAACACAAATGCCAAAGTTGAAGACACACAGCGGCGCCGCCAAGCGCTTCCATAAGACAGGCACGGGCAAGTTCAAGCGCGGCCAGTCGAAGATGCGCCACATCCTCACCTCAAAGGCAACCAAGACCAAGCGCCACCTCGGCGGTCAGGTTCTGGTGTCTGAGGCGGACCAGGCAAAAGTCGCCCGGATGCTTCCCTACGCTTGATCTTCAGGCAGGGGATTGTCAGTTTTCAAGTCGAGCCGTTCTCACGAACAAAGGGCCAGTCAAAGCGTTCCGGCCCCTGGAATCACGATAGAGATTCCACCGAGACTTGAAGTTGCATAGCGAGTGAAGAGGCTACCACCTTACCTCCAGCCGCTTAAACGATGTACGCAAAAGGAGAAGCAAGATGCCCCGTGTAAAACGGAGTACAAAACGTAACGACCGCCGCAAAAAGATCCTCAAACGCGCGAGTGGTTACTTCCTCACAAAATCCAAGCTGTACCAGGCTGCCCAGGAGGCAGTCGAGCGCGGACTCAAGTTCGCCTACACCGGCCGCAAACAGAAGAAGCGCCAGTACCGCGCGCTCTGGATCGTCCGCATCAACGCAGCATGCCGCAACAACGGCATGAGCTACTCCACGTTCATCAACGGCTTGAAGCTCGCCGGCAACGGCCTCGATCGCAAGATCCTCGCCGATATCGCCGCGAACGATGCCGCTGGCTTCGCTGCCCTCGCCGTACAGGCCAAGGGCGCACTGAAGGAAGCAGCCGATAAGCGCGCAAAGACAAGCGCCAAGTCTGCAGCATCCAAGACCGCAGCATAAGTTAACAACCGGACCGGAAATGGGCGCGGCTTCGGCCGCGCCTCTTCTTTTTGCGCAGCATCCGGGTTTTGCGCATTCGGGGGGCTGTTTGCCTGGCGCGTAACAATCACTCGCTTGAAACGATAGCGGGCAAGTTAACAGATATCGCTCCGCAATCGTCTATTCTGAACCTATGCCGACTGCCTCACCCACAACGAAGCAGCTCAACCTTCCTGCGGCAGAGGAACCGCCGACAGGCTCGGCTCCCTTCGAATCCTGGGGCCGATATCCCACCTATGGCGCGAAGGTGCTCCCGCTCCACTGGCAGAGCGACTTTCCGGCCATCACCGAAGGTCTGCACAACGGCGCGCTCCCCGTCGGCATGGGACGAAGCTATGGCGACGTATGCCTTCTGAAAGACGGCAACCTCCTGCTGACCACCGGCATGGACCGTCTGATTGACTTCGATCCCGAGACCGGCCTGCTTACTGCCGAAGCGGGCATTACCTTGGCGCAGATCCTCGACTTCGCCGTTCCTCACGGATTTTTCCTTCCCGTTTCGCCAGGGACAAAATATGTAACCCTGGGCGGAGCAATTGCCAACGACATTCACGGCAAGAATCACCACGTCGCCGGCACCTTTGGCCGGCACGTCACTCAGTTCGAGTTAGTCCGCTCCGATGGGTCGCGTAAGCTTTGCACACCCACAGAAAACCCCGACTTTTACGCCGCGACCATCGGCGGCCTCGGCCTTACCGGCCTCATCAGTTGGGCGACCCTGCAGCTCAAGCCCATCGTCTCCCGCATGATCGACTACGAGGGAATCCAGTTCCACGGGATTGACGAGTTCCTCGATCTCACGAACCAGAGCAAGGGCGTTGAGTACACGGTCAGTTGGGTTGATGTCACCTCCACAGGCCGCAACTTCGCGCGCGGCATCTTCATGCAGGGCGACCACTCGACGAAGAGGGACGAGCTTAAGCGGTCGCCGAAGCCAAAGCTCGTCTTTCCGTTCGACGCACCCGGCTTCGCCCTCAATCAATTGAGCGTCAGCCTCTTCAACACCGCGTACTTTCACAAGCAGATTCACAAGCGTGTTGTCGCGCTTCAGGACTACGAGCCGTTCTTCTATCCGCTCGACAAGGTCCTGCGCTGGAACCGCATGTACGGCAAGCGCGGTCTGCTCCAGTTCCAGTACGTGATTCCGTGGGAGCATGCCAAAGAGGGCACGATCGCCATCCTGCGAGAAGTCGCGAAGTCCGGCCTGGCGAGTTTCCTCGCCGTACTCAAGGCCTTCGGCGACGTACCCTCTCCCGGCATGATGAGCTTCCCCAAGCCTGGAATCACTCTCGCGCTCGACTTTCCCATCAAGCCCGACAAAAGTTTCCCTCTTTTCGCGCGCCTCGCGGACATGACGCTCGAGTTCGGCGGCCGCCTCTATCCGGCGAAGGACGCGGCCATGACGGCCCAACAGTTCCAGTCCTTCTATCCGGAGTGGCAGCAGTTTGCCCAATATCGCGATCCTATGTTCACCTCCAGTTTCTGGGAGCGCGTTACGCCAAATCTGTGAGACTGATATGACTGGAAAGACGAAGCCTATGAGTTCGACCCCCAGATCCATCGATTCTTCAAGCCAGACTCCACGCAAGATCCTCGTCCTGGGCGCCACCTCCGGCATCGCCGAAGCTACCTGCCGTATCTGGGCCACACAGGGCGCGAGCCTCTTCCTCGTCGCGCGCAACGCCGAAAAGCTGGCCGCTGTCGCTCAGGACCTACGCACGCGCGGCGCCAGCTACGTCGACACCGCCGTGGCCGACCTCGACGACACGGATAAGCACCCCGCGCTGCTCGCGCACGCGGTCAACTCGCTCACCGGAATGGATATCGCCTACCTCGCCCACGGCATTCTCGGCGATCAGGCCGAGGCCGAGCAGGACTTCAACGCCGCCGCCCAGATTCTCTACACCAACCTGATGGCGCCGGTCTCGCTTCTCACCTGGCTGTCGAACTTCTGCGTCCAGCGCCACGCAGGAACGCTGGCCGTCATCTCGTCGGTTGCCGGAGATCGCGGCCGCAAGACCAACTACCTGTACGGGGCATCGAAGGCCGGCTTGTCAGCCTTCCTCGCCGGGCTGCGCAATCGCATCGACCGTGAAGGGGTCACTGTTCTCACCATCAAACCCGGCCCTATCAGGACAGCCATGACGGCCGCTATGCCGAACAGCGAGAAGTTTGCCGATGTCGATTCCGTCGCCGAGTCCATCGTCAGCGCGATCGATAAGCGCAAGGACGTTCTTTACGTCCCCTTCCAGTGGCAACCCATCATGTTCGTCGTTCGCAACATCCCCGAGCGCATCTTCAAAAAGATGAATCTGTGAAAATTTCTAATATTGTAGATATCACATCAAGATTCTATGAATTTTGGTTTTGTTAATTCGATAAAACCTTCGAAATAGGCCAAATCATTCTTGGCCCTCAAATTGCTTTCTAATATCTCGGATACCACCACCATATAAAAGACCTCCTGTCCTGAGTTTTCCGGCGACAAGCTGTCCCATAGGTGTCTGTACTCACCAACTGATATGCGGTTGCACTGATCTATCTCAACAGTCCGTTGAACGTAAAACAGTTATCCCGTTTCACATCTCCCGAGTACGAGGCAATTGTCATGAAGATGTTTCGAAACACCTCTCTCCTTCTGCTGTTGATAGGGTGCCTTCTCTCCTCGCGCCCGCATCCAGCGTTCGCCCAGGGAATTATTACCGGAACCATTACCGGAACGATTACCGACAGCACTGGAGCGGTTATGCCCAATGCTCCGGTCGTCGCGACAAACAAGGAGACTGGCGTCAAGGTCTCGGGAAAGACGGATAACGGGGGCGGCATAGGAATCAATGATGTGCCCGTGGGAACCTATACGGTTGTTGTCACAGCGCCCGGCTTTGCCCCGCTGACGATCGCGAATCTCCATGTCGCCTCCGGTGGCACCTCGACCATCGGCACACAGCACCTCACGGTCGGGAATAACGCGGAACAGGTCGAAGTCAGTACTGCGCAGAATCTGCTGGAGACGACTCAGGCCCAGATTACCTCTACCTTCAGCACGCAGGCAGTGACGGATCTGCCCACCGGCGGCGGCCTCGATCGTCTCACTCTACTTATTCCCGGCGTTGTGCGTACGCTCTGCCAACAACGACGCGAACACCAATGGCGTCGGCTTCTCCTCCAACGGCCAGCGCGGCCGCTCCAACAACTTCGAGATCGACGGTCAGTCTAACAACGACAACTCGGTCACGGGTCCGCAGTTCTTCTTCCGCAATGAGGACGCTGTCCAAGAGATTCAGGTCATCACCAACAACTTTGGCGCGCAGTATGGCCGCAACGCTGGCTCGATCGTCAACTACATCACCAAGAGCGGAACCAACTCCTTTCATGGAGCGGCATTTGAGAACTACGTCGGCTCGTGGGGCAGCTCTCTGACTCAGGGACAGAAGAGCGCCCTCCTTGGCTTCTGCGCTCCCGGCCAGGTCAGTGCTCCCGGAGCAGTCTGCGCCACGCCGGTTGTGCCGCGCGTTACGGCAAACGAGTTCGGCGGTGCGTTGGGCGGACCAGTATTAAAGGACAAGACTCTTCTTCTTTGCCGGCGTACTCTTCCGCCGGATCACCAACGGCGCGTCGCCATCTATCTCGACAACCCTTACCCCTACCCCTCTCGGGTTGCAGCAGCTGCAGACCGCCTTCCCGGGCAACCCATTCATCACATCTCTGCTCAACCAAGGGCCTTATTCAGTAAAGACGGGTAATCCTTCGCCCGTCGCCACTAGCAACGTAGCTGTCTGCGCTTCCACAACAGCTTGTCCTGCAGGTTCTCCCATGGTGCAGTTCGGCACGATTCAGCGCCTGCTACCCAGCACGTCGAGCGACAACGAGCAGGTATATCGTGGCGACTGGCAGGCGACTAACAAAGATCGCTTCTTCATTCGTTACATGTATCAGAACGCTCCCACCAACGTCTCCGGCGGAACCATCTCGACTGGCAACTACTACAACACCACGGACAAGGTTCAGTCCGGCGGGGCAGACTACACCCGCACCTTCTCGGCGAACTGGGTCAATCAGCTTCGCTACAGCTTCCAGCAGTCGACCCTCACCTTCGGCGACGGCGGCTATCCGGGTTGCGATGATGCGAATCTGACCAACTGTCCATCCAGCTTTGCGATCACTGGCTTCGCCGGATACGGCCAGGCAAGCAATATCCCCCAGGGGCGCATCGTCAAGGCTACGCAGGTACAGGACAACGCAAATTGGACCTTCCACACCCACCAGATTACCTTCGGCGGCGAGTTCGACTATCAGAACTCTCCCAACGTCTTCCTGCCGAACACAAGCGGAACTTTCTCCTTCCCCAATGGCTTCAACGCTGCTCTGGCGGGTGTCGGTACGCTCAGCCTCGCCAACGGAAACCCCAACATCCCGTTCAAGGAGCCCGACTACGCCGGTTACTTCCAGGATGACTGGAAGATCACGCGGGACCTCACCCTCAACCTCGGCTTGCGCTGGGAGTTCTTCAAGCAGAGCATCAACCTCCTGCACAATGAGAGCGTAGCCCGTCAGACCGGCTCCAATCCCATCTGGCTCACCACGCTCCCGCTCAGCCAGACCACCTTCCCCTACATTCCTGAAAACTTCAAGAACTTCGAGCCGCGCTTTGGCTTTGCCTACAACCCGCCCATGATGCAGGGGCTGGTCATCCGTGGCGGTTTCGCCATCAACTACGATCCCGCTTACTACAACATCTTCCTCAACGCCTATACCTCGGCTCCGATCGTCAACACCGGCATCATTACCTGCAACGGCACGACGTTCAACTGCCTTCCTTCAGGCGGCACGACGAACGCGCTGGTCCACTCGCAGAACGATCAGTACAACCCGACCGGCGTGAATCCGGGCGTCAAGGTTCAAAGCACCGTCAACATTCCCTTCAAGAACCCAAGGGCCAACAACTACACCCTCGGCATCCAGCAGCAGCTTAACAACTTCGCCGTCATGGAGGTCCGTTACGTCGGAAACCACTCCTATGACAACTTCCAGAACCTGAACGGAAACGCGCTCATCAACACGCCCAATCCCGCTGTGATTGCAACACCGGCACAGGGCTACCAGACGCTGGCTCAGGCCTTCCCGAACCTGTTTCCGGCTTCCACGTACTGCACGACCCCCGGCGCCGTCGGGCTGGGAACGCAAAACTGTAACCTCTCCACGTTGAGCATCCGTGCCAACACTGCCTTCAGCAACTACAACGCCCTGCAGACGCAGCTCCGTGTGCAGAACTTTCACGGCATCACGGCAAACGCTGCCTATACCTTCAGCCGCACGATTGACAACGCCAGCGAAGTCTACAGCACCGTCGGCGGCGGAAGCGACCATCTCAACCTCGCAAAGCCCCTTCAATACGAACCAGGCCGAGCGTGGCGTAAGCGGACAGTCCTATCCCGAACGTCTTCTCCCTCGGCGGAACCTACAAGATCCCCGCGTACTCCGAGCAGAAGGGTCTCCTGGGGAGGCTCCTTGGCGGCTACTCCATCAACACCATCTGGACCTACAACAGCGGACAGCCCTACACGCCCTACCAGGGAACTAAGGCTAACCCCGGCAACGTCGTCCTGCAGAACGCCGCAGGCACCGCGCCCAACCCGAAGAACCTCACCGTTATCCCTTATGCCAATCAGGGTCAGGGCCTGTACAGCTTCTGCGACTACAACTACAACACCAACGTCATCGGAAACGATAGCTGCCGCCCGATTCTCTCAAACCCGGCAGCTCCGATCGGTTCGGTAGGTTGGAACGCCGGCTCCGTAGGGTATCTGGACTTCTCCACTGGACAGCCAACGACGCCGAACGCGGTTCATTGGCTGCTCGACAACCAGTACGAGGCCATCAAACGCGGCACTCCATACCCTGGAGTCGGTCGAAACACGCTCCGTGGCAACACGGTCAACCAGCTCGACATGAGCCTGTTCAAGACAGTCAGGATCAACGAGCGTTTCTCCGGCCAGTTGCGAATGAACGTCTACAACCTGCCCAACCGCGCCTACTACCAGACGCCGGACGCATTGCTGAACGATGCCAACCCGACGGTCCACAACCCTAACTACTCATCGTTCAATAATTTCCAGGCCAACAGCGGAACCCTGGTCACCGCGCCGTTCGGCAAGGGAACACGCAACATCCAGTTGGGCGGCAAGATCATCTTCTAACCCATCTGATTCTTTTTGGGCGCCGGAGTCCACACCGCCTCCGGCGCCGATTTTTTTTGGGCGATTATTCTGCCTCGCAATCGTGCCTCGCAATCGAGGAACCTGCTCAGGTTCTAGACCGCGGAATTGTCGTCGTCGCCATCCTGCTGCTGCTGTGCCATCTGTTGCTGGCGCGTGGGCGGCGGTGGCTGTTCCGGCAGACGCGTCGCCTTCTCGACCAGCGTCGACCAGTCTTCGGGCACGGGGAGCTCCTGGTCGAACGACGGAGTGCCCAGGCTCGGCGTCACCCGCACCGCCACGGTCAACTCGCTGTTTGCCCGGCCACGAAAGATGCCGTGAGTCGGCGGGACGTCAGCGTAATCACGGCCGATCGCCGTGCGGATGTGGCGGTCGCCCGCGACCAGCCAGTTCGTCGGATCGAATCCCACCCACCCCAGCGGAGGAATCAGCACCTCCACCCATGCATGCGTCGCCGAACTGATCGAGCGGTCCATATCGCTCTCGCCGTGGAACAGATAGCCGCTCACGTACCGGCAGGGAATCTTCAGCTTCGACCGCACCAACGCGATCATGATGTGCGCGAAGTCCTGACATACGCCTGCCTTTGTGCCAAGCGCAAGATCAATCGGCGAATCCACCTTCGTCGACTTCGGCTTATAGTCGAAGTACTCGTAAATCTGCTGGTTCAGATGATGCAATACCATCAGCGGATCGTCTCTGCGGCGCACCTGCAGATGTGCGGCGAGCTCATCGAGCGCCGGTGTCGGCTCCGTGAACTCGCTCGGCAGCAGCATCTCCCAGTAGTCGCCCCGCTCCACCATCGCGTCCAGGTCTCTCCACGCATCGGGCGCCAGAAATGCCGGAACCTGATGCATCGGCTGCACCTCGACCAGCGATTCGGCAACGATCACCAACTGCCCGTGCATCCCCGGAATATCGAAGTGATGCACGTTGTTCGAAAGATGATCGCGGTAGCTGAAGACCCTGCACCGCGGGCTCACCGAAAGATGAAACGTCAGGCAGCGCTGATTCTGATCGCTGCGCGGATGCATCCGCGTCTCCATCATGCTCTCGCTGACCTGGTTGCTGTACAGAAACTTCGTCAGATGGCGAATCGAATAATACATAGTCCGTCCTCTTGAGAGTTACCCAGCCAGCGCAGCCTGAATGGAATAGTCAACGTACAGCTCGTAGATCGTCTCGTGAATGGCGCGGCACTGCGCCTGAATACCCCGCAGATACCCGACCACATCCTGCCTCAGAATCTCATCAACGCTGCTATAGCTCAGCGAAGCCTGCAGCTTTCCGCTGAGCCGCTGCAAGGCCGCTGCCCGGCTCTTGCCGCTGTCTCCCTGGATCTTCTCGAGCGCACACTCCACGCTGTCGATCGAGAACCGCACCGAATGCGGAAACTCTTCATCGAGCAGGAGGAACTCGAAGATCTGGTCCGGCGTCAGGTCTGCCGTATACACCTTGCAGTACGCCTCGAATGCCGTCGCCGACCGCAGCAGTCCCATCCAGTCCAGATATTCATTGCCTTCGCCAGCCCGCTCCGGGTGCTCCCAGAGATCGACGTGATATGCCTCAAGTAGCAACGCCGTCGCCGACGCCCGTTCAAGATATCGCCCTACCTGGATGAACTGCCATCCCTCGCCGTGGTTCATCGTTGAGTCGGTGACTCCCTGAAACTGATGCACCGCCTCCATCACCGACTGCAGGAACTCGCTTGGCTGCGTAATCCCTGCCGCCATCGCCTCCGCCTGTCGCGCGATCTGCATGTCCGCGCGCGTCACTTGAAGGTACAGGCTATTCAGTCGGTGCCACTGCTCGGTCGATATCTGTTCTCTTACATGCCGCGAGTTCTCACGCGCCGCAATGATGCACGAAACGATCGAAGCCTTATTCCCCGTGTCGAAAGTCAACGCCTGCGTCAGCGCATAGGGCTCGCCCTCCCACGCGATGTCCTTCGGCTTGCCCAGCGCCTGCAGCACGCGTTGCCAGCGTCTCTCTGCGCTCGCCGCGCTCTCATCCAGCATCAGGTTCAAATTCACATCGAGCAGCCGCGTCGTATGCTCGGCGCGCTCGAGATACCGGCTCATCCAGTACAAACTATCGGCAACGCGAGAAAGCATCGGCATCTCCTTTACTGGCTCAGCACCCAGGTATCTTTGCTGCCGCCGCCCTGCGACGAATTCACCACCAGCGACCCGCGCGTCAGCGCCACACGAGTCAGACCACCCGGCACAATCGTCACCTTGTCGCCGAAGAGAACGTACGGCCGCAGATCCACATGCCGCGACTCCAACTCGTCGCCAATCAGACACGGCGCTCTCGAGAACGAGATCGTCGGCTGCGCGATGTAGTTCCGCGGGTCAGCCTCGATCTTCAGCGCAAACTCCTCGCGCTGCGCCTTGGTCGACTGCGGCCCGATCAGCATCCCATAGCCGCCGCTCTCGCCCACGGCTTTCACCACCAGCTTGTCGAGATTCGCGAGAATATACTGCCGCTCCTTTGGCCGAGTCGGCAGATAGGTTTCCACGTTCTTCAGCACCGGCTCTTCGCCCAGGTAGTACTTGATGATGTCAGGAACGTACGCATACAGCGCCTTGTCATCGGCCACTCCCGTGCCAAACGCATTCGCCAGCGTCACATTCCCCGCGCGATACGCATTGAACAGCCCAGCCACACCAAGAATCGAATCTCCGCGAAAAGCCAGCGGATCGATGAAGTCGTCATCCACGCGCCTGTAGATCACATCTACGCGTCGCAGCCCGTTCGTCGTTCGCATGTAGACGATGTTGTCGTGCGTCACAAGATCGCGGCCCTCCACCAGTTCGATCCCCATCTGACGCGCGAGATACGCGTGCTCAAAGTAAGCCGAGTTGAACACGCCCGGCGACAGCAGCACGATGTTCGGCTCCGGCCGGCCCTCGGGCGCGAGCGAACGCAGCGTCCCCAGCAGCAGTTGCGTGTATTGCTCGATCGGCCGCACGTTATAGCCGCGAAACAATTCCGGAAAGATCCGCTTCATCACCCTGCGGTTGGTCAGCATGTAGCTCACACCGCTCGGCACGCGAAGATTGTCTTCCAGCACCACGAACTCGCCATTCTCTCAGCCGGATCAGGTCCGTCCCACACACCGCGATGTAGACATTGCGCGGAACCTGCAGCCCCGCCATCTGCCTGCGATAGTGCTTGCAGCTGTAGACCATCTCCCGCGGAACGATTCCATCCTCGAGAATCCGCCCCTCGTTATAGATGTCCTTCAGAAAAAGATTGAGCGCAGTAATCCGCTGCGTTAGCCCCAGCTCCACCGTCGCCCATTCGGCAGCGGTGATGATGCGCGGCACTAGGTCATACGGAAAGATCTTCTCCGTACCTTCCTCGCGCCCATAGACGGTGAAGGTGATCCCCTGGTTCAGGAAGCTGAGATCGGCTGCCTGTTTCCGCCGCTGCAACTCTTCGAGGCGGCAGGGAGGTGAAGTGCTCCAGCAGCGGCTCGCAATGGCGATGCAGTTCGCCCGAACCAAGAAACATCTCATCGTAGGCATGGTCCAGCAGATAGTTTTTCAGTGCCGCATGCTCGAACTGGGGAGACTGGGTTGGCAGCATTGGGAGCCTTGAGTATAGCGGCATCGCGGAGAGCTACCAAACGCAATCTGCGTACGCCTGGTCTTCTTGTTGCCTCTTGCGGCCTCTTCGCGTCCGGGCGGTGCAACGCCGCCGCCTGCCTCTCTGCTCTTTTTCAACGCTTTACGGCAGCATTTACCGTATCTTCTTCTATTCCGGGCCACTTCTTCGGCCAGCGCGAAGCTATCTGGGATAAACTAGAAGAGACGCGCACTTTCCCCAAAACAGCATCTCTCAGCGCACAGACAGGACATCCAAAGCAGTGAGCAACTCAACCGCAATCGCCGTTAAGCCCATCTTCAACATCGCCATCATCGCCCACGTCGATCATGGCAAGACCACCCTGGTCGACGCCATGTTGCGCCAGAGCGGCACCTTCCGCTCCAACGAGGCGCTTACCGAGCGGGTCATGGACTCCAACGACCTCGAAAAAGAACGCGGCATCACGATTCTCGCCAAGAACACGGCCCTCTACTATCACGACAACAAGATCAACATTGTCGACACCCCCGGCCACGCCGACTTCGGCGGCGAAGTGGAGCGCGCGCTCAAGATGGTCGACGGCGTCGTCCTCCTCGTCGACGCCTCCGAAGGCCCTCTGCCCCAGACGCGCTACGTTCTCTCGAAGGCCCTCGAAGCAGGCCTTACCCCCATGGTCGTGATCAACAAGATCGACCGTCCCGACGCCCGTCCGCAGGAAGTATTGAACGAGGTCTACGATCTCTTCATCGACCTCGACGCAGACGAGTCCGTTCTCGACTTTCCCGTCCTCTACACCAACGGCAAACTCGGCACCGCCACCACCGATCCCGCGATCCCCGGCACCGACCTTCAGCCGCTCTTCGAGCAGATCATCACGACGATCCCGGTGGCCAAGGGCGAACCCGAGGGCGCCGTTCAGATCCTCGTCACCAACCTCGACTACTCCGACTACCTCGGCCGTCTCGCCATCGGTCGCGTCTTCAACGGCACCATGCGCACTGGCCAGGAGTACTCCGTCGCCAAGCTCGACGGCACCTTCACCAAGCACAAGATCACCAAGCTCTTCAGCTTCTCCGGCCTCAAGCGCACCGACATCGAAGAGACCCAGGTCGGCGATATCGTCGCCATCGCCGGCATCCCGGGCATTACCATCGGCGAGAGCTTCTGCGACATCGAAAATCCGAAGCCGCTTCCGCCCATCACCATCGATGAGCCGACGATCGCCATCCAGTTCAACGTCAACAACGGCCCCTTCGCCGGCCGCGAAGGCAAGTTCGTCACCTCGCGCAACCTGCGCGACCGCCTTGACAAAGAGCTTCTCACCAACGTCTCGCTCAAGATGCAGGAGACAGGCTCGCCCGATTCCTTCAAGGTGCTTGGCCGCGGTGAACTCCAACTCGGCATTCTCATCGAGATGATGCGCCGCGAAGGCTTCGAGATGATGGTCAGCCGTCCCGAGATCGTCACCAAGAAGATCGACGATCAGGTAATGGAGCCGGTCGAACATCTCTCCATCGACGTCCCGGAGAACTTCGTAGGCACGGTCATCGAGCGCCTCGGACCCAGAAAGGGCGAGATGACCAAGATGATCAATCACGGCTCAGGCCGTGTCCGAATGGAGTTCCGGGTTCCCAGCCGCGGGCTGATCGGCCTGCGCTCCGAGATGCTTACCGAGACTCGCGGAACCATCATCATGAACTCCATCCTCGACGGCTACATCGCCTATCAGGGCGAGATTCCGCAGCGCCAGTCAGGAGCATTGATCTCCGATCGCCAGGGCACCACCACTGCCTACGCGCTCGAAGGCCTGCAGGACCGCGGCGTCCTCTTCGTCACCGACGGCGTGGAACTCTACGAGGGCATGATCGTCGGCGAACACAGCCGCGACAACGACCTCGACGTCAACGCCGTCCGCGAAAAGAAACTCTCCAATATGCGCGCCTCTGGCTCTGACGACGCCGTCCGCCTCGTCCCCTACAAGCAGCTCACCCTCGAACAGTGCATCGAGTTTATCGCCGACGACGAACTCGTCGAGGTGACCCCGAAGTCCCTCCGCATGCGTAAGAAGGTCCTGCAGGCCAACCGCCGGCCACGCAAGGGCTCGAGCGAATAACCCGCACTCAACTCTTCACAACAAAGGCTGGACGATCCAACAAGAGCGTCCAGCCTTTGTTGTTTCTCCCTGGCCCCTTCCCCGCCAACGCCTCGTCTTTGCCGTCATCCTGACCCTGAGCGAAGGCGAAGGGGAAGGATCCGCCAGATATGGTCTACCTACTTTTTCAACCGATGCACCTCCACGCGCGGCGCTACCGGTCGCACCCATGGATGCGCGTAAGGATGAACGTATCCAGCTCGGGTGACCCACACTCGAGTCCATGGACGGCGATCGATCAGGATGGTGTGTGAAGGCCAGAGAAATCCTGAGCCAAGCCACCATCCCCATCCACCGAATGCCGCACCAATGGTGATTCCCGGGCCGAAGTGGATTGCGCCTGCAATCGCGAAGCCAGGCCGCGGTGGCGCGAAGACCACGAGAGGGTCGTAATAGGGAACGTAAACCACATTTGGATTGACCGGAAGGATCTGGATATACCCTCCGGTCGCGATGACATTGATGTAACTATTCGGTGTCAGATAACCGTAGCTGCTGGCACGCTGGCGCATCCGCTGCACGGCATCCATAACCTCCGCATCCTGCGTCAGGACCGCATTACCGAGTTGCTCCGTCCATGCCGGGTCCCGTGCCATCATGTCCAGAACCGAAGGGAAGGGCAACAAGGCCAGGATGCTGGGGGCCCATTGCAAATGGTCCGCCTGCATGGCCTGAGCCAGCGCATCCCCTTTCAGATAGCTGTGCTGATCTGCCCAGGATGCAGCTTCAGGAATCTCGCTCCAGTAGGTCGAAGCGGTGAGTATATTTGCCAGGAGGGGATCAGGATACAGAGCGATGCGCTCCACGAGTTGATCCAGCTGGGTCGGACTCAGTGCCACCGCCTGTGCAAACGATACTAGGGGCTGCCCCCCAAGTATCAGGATCAGGCACACCAGGAGCAGCAGGCGGATTGAACCCCATCTCTCGATCCATGGTTCGAGATGACCAGAGCAATGTGGGAGAGATGCATAACATGCATGCGCTTCATCTGGACGCCCATGGTGGGACCCGCCCCGGCTCTTGCGGAGAAGCATGCTGACAAATTGTTGAGGTGTTCGAGTCCGTACCTGTACCCTAGCGTTGTTCATGGTCTCTCCCTTCGTTGAAGCCTGAATTCGTGAGAACAAATCATACGGTTGAGCCCGGTTTTTGCCCGCCAGGTATCGCGATGGTCACTCCTGCAACACATCTTCCTCCAAGGGGGGTGCGCAATTGGTGACGAGCCAAAATACAATTCCGAGCGCCAGGGCGGCTCCGGCCAGGGCTGCGACCACACTCGGAGTGGTCTGATAGAGATCGAGGATGATGAACCTGCGAACCAGTGCGAGCAGAGCGATCAACACTACGGCGCGTACCTGGACGATGGCGCGGCGATGATGCCTGACGACCAGCAGCGTGTGCTTGAATTCGAGAGCGATCAGCACCGTGAGCACCATGCCAAAGAGACCCTGAAATGCCTGGGCATCAGCAGGGTTTACCGCATGGGTTTCGACCAGGCTTAGTGTGTGCAGCAGCAATTGCCAGGCGGCGAGCGCTACGATGATGGCTATCACCAGCGTGAGTACCGAGACGACCGTCTGCTCAAATCGCTCATAGAGCGACAGGGTTTTCCATTTTGAGCGCAGGTCCATGAACTCAGATGTCAGAGTAAGTATTTTGTTCGTCACCGATCGTCCGCCTTTCAACGACACTGGATTAGTACCGATATGTCTTAGTGCTGTATCTGGACCGCCCATTGTGGCGCAGGTTTTGTCACCGCTTCTGTGCGGGCGGCTCGGATACAGCGACTTGAAGGGAGCCGCTGGAGTTTGCGGGGGATGCGGTCAGGCTATGGGAATTGAATCTACTTTCGCCTGCAACATGCTGAAGGAACTTGAGTTATAAAAAAAATAGGCCAAAGTCGATACAGAACGATTCGGCAGCCCCATGATCTCCGGAGTATCGCACGCGCAGCTTCCGCCGCGCCAGAGGCTTCGTTCAAGTCGGCTTCTGTTTACGAATGCGGTTGGGTCTCCGCCGCCATCCCTCCGCAGGAAGCCCCCAATCCCACCCCACTTCACTTCCGGCGACAGCTTAAAAAGCCTTGCGTTGGGCTCTCTTCTACTCTAAAAACTATTTTTCGCCATTTTCTGCCCAAAAATCGCATGTCAAGCCCCAAAACCATCTAACCCATTACCAGACAACAACATCCGCGTGGCGTATTGGTTATGCTCCATCCGGTAGAATAGTTATATAGATCAAAAAAGCCCCGGATAAGTCCGGGGTTTCGCTCTTAGGACGAGAAATCTAACCCATAAGTCCTTTCACTGGGCGAATTTAGCTATAACCCTTTTGCTTGCACGAATTTGGCGTGACTAACCTCCGCTAACTCCTTGCAAACATTGAAATTTCCATGCAGACCCCAGGGGGGTACCCCTCACTGGAATTACGTTCCTGGCTGCAGATAGGGAGCCTGCTCGATCAGCTCCCGCTCCTGGCCGCGCGGGTCGTCCTCCACACGCGAGGGCAGGTCCCAGACCATGGTGGCGCGGCGTTCAAGATCGAACCGCGGCCAGTGCGGAATGGATTTGTTGTTCGGGTCGCCCGAGCGGGCAAAGGCGATGAAGGTGTCGCTGAGCTGATCGCCAAGCTTCTGGGCCTCCGGGCCGCCGCCGGTCATCGGCGCGGCGATCCCGGTGTTGTCGAAGGCGAAGGGAATGTCCATGGTGTGCGGCGCTCCCCACTTGCCGCCCTCAACCGGCGACTTCCACGCGAAGTTGTAGGCCCACGTTGGTCCATGTTGCTGGGCGCGGCGCTCGCTCTCAATGACCATGCCGTGCCAGCTGCGAAACGCCGTTGTCACAGCAAAAAAAACATCGCCGGGCGAGTTTGCGGGATACCACTTGCGATAGTCCGCAGTGATGTCTTCTGTCTTCAGCGTGCCGAGAAACTGGCGATAGTGTTCCAGATTTTCCGGAAGCTCCGCCCATGTGAGCGAGAAGAGTTTTGCGTCGGAGGCGCCGATGAGCAGACGCGTCTCATCGTGCGCGTTGCCGAGGATCATCGGGACGTTAGCCGAGATCACAGGAGCCTCCGGCGAAAAGGGATCGTTGGGCAGAGTTCGGCTATCGTGGACCGGACCGAAGTACTTGCCGGCGCGAATCGCCGCGACCAGCTTGTCCATCGAGATCTTGTTCGGATCGCGAATGTCGCCGAGGTTGTCGCGAGTCAGGCCGAGCGAGGAGAGAACCGCCTCAGTTGTTGCAGTGGCGTGTTCCGGAACCGTCGCGGTGATTTGCTGACCGCTCATGGTGATCACGCGGTGAAAAAGACCCTTCGCCGCAGGCATCGCCATGAGCGTTGCACACTTCGCTCCGCCGCCGCTCTGCCCGAAGATGAGCACGCGCGATGGATCGCCGCCGAACTCGGCGATGTTGTCGCGGACCCATTCCAGCGCGAGGACGAGATCGAGTTGGCCAACGTTGCCGCTGTCGGCGAAGACGTCTGTGAGCGCGGACGGAGCCACCTTGGCGAGGTAAAGGTAGCCGAAGAGGTTGAGGCGATGGTTGAGCGTAACGACAACCACATCGCCGCGATGGACGAGATTCACGCCGTCGTAGACCGGACCGTTGCTGCTGCTCGATGAGTAGGCTCCACCATGGATGTAAACCATGACGGGACGCTTCCTGCCGTCGCGCAGACCTGCAGTCCAGACGTTGAGGTGAAGACAATCCTCGCTGTTCACGGGGTTCGCCTCGTCGAGCGGAGAGAAGGACGAGCGGCCATCGCGCGCATGAATCGGCTGCGGCGCCTGCGGCCCAAAGGCGAGCGCATCGCGGACGCCGGTCCACGCAACTGGCTTCGCAGGCGGCTGGAAACGGCGCTTCGAAGTGTCGTCGCCGTAGGGCATTCCCTTGAAGACGTTGACGCCTCCGTCGACGAATCCACGAACTTTGCCGCAGGTTGTCGTTGCAACGGGAGTCGCGGTCTGAGCCCAGAGGCTCCGGGGAGTCGCGATGGCTCCTGCAGTAATAAATGCAGAACGTTGCAGAAGCTTGCGGCGGGAGATCTCAGGCCTGGTCCGGTTCACAACTCGCTCCGTGGATGTGTTTGGACAGCATGAGAATGGTCAGTCATCCGCTGACGCATTGCAAGTACAGAGGAGAGAGTCGGAGAGGCGAGTTTCGAGCAAGGAAAAGGGCTGCGCTGAGGCAGCCCTTCTTGCCGCATGTTGAGTGGAGGGTTATTTCGCGGCCTTGGCCGTGGCGAAGCGCTTGTTGATCTCGTCCCAGTTGACTGTGTTCCACCAGGCAGCAAGGTAATCGGGGCGTTTGTTCTGGTACTTCAGGTAGTAGGCGTGTTCCCAGACGTCGTTGCCGAGGATTGGATAATGGCCCTGCGAGATGGGGTTGTCCTGATTCGCAGTCGTAACGATTTTCAGCTTACCGCCTTCGAAGATCAGCCAGCCCCAGCCGGAGCCGAACTGCTTGGCGGTGGTCTCGTTGAACAGCTTCTTGAAGGACTCGAAGTCGCCGAAGTCGGCCTTGATCTGGGCAGCAATATCGCCGCTGGGTTCGCCGCCACCCTTGGGCTTCATGATCTGCCAGAACATGGTGTGATTGACGTGTCCGCCGCCGTTGTTCTGGACGACCTTGCGTACATCTTCAGGAATGCTGGAGAGGTCCTTCAGGAGCTCTTCCGGCGATTTCTTGCCAAGATCGGGATGCTTCTCCACTGCGCCGTTGAGATTGGTGACGTAGGCCTGGTGATGCTTGTCGTGGTGCAGTTTCATCGTCGCTTCGTCGATGTGAGGCTCAAGCGCCGCATAGTCGTAGGGCAAAGGGGGTAGTTCGTAGGCCACGGTGATTCTCCTGTCGTTGTTGGTTTGTGTCAGCCAGGCGCATCCTGGCCGCCAGCCTGTGTCTTTGGTTCGATGCTACGCCGGGTCTGCGCGATGCACTCAGGCAGACGATGCGATCTCGAAAATCATAGCTCACATTGGCGTTCGTCGTCCCTTCACGGCGCAATTGTAACCATCGGCCGAGATTTGCGCTCTAATAGTGAGCATGAACGATTTGAGCGCTGCGTATCGCTGGCTGGACGATGAGGGCCCTGCCTTTGGGGCTCCCGGTGTGGAACCACGTTGGACTTCGAGCGAGAAGGACGCGGTCTCGACCGCGTATGCGGCCTCGAGCCGCGTGTGGTTTACGGTCTCACACGGTACGTTGAACGAGATTTACTATCCGACGATCGATCGTCCGCAGACGCGCGACATGGAACTGTTGTTCAGCGACGGCGAGACCTTCTTCCACGAAGAGAAGCGCGATCTCGCGTATGACTTTCACTACATTGACAGCGGCGCTCCTGCGGTGCGGCTCGTCGCCAGTGATTTGAAGGGGCGGTACACCGTGACAAAGGAGTTCATCTGCGACCCTCACCATCCTGTGGTGCTGATGAACGTCAAGATCAGCGGAGATGAAGCCGTCCTCTCGCGGCTGAAGTGCTATGCGCTTCTGGCGCCGCATCTGAACGGCGGCGGGGCCGGAAACTCAGCGCGTTCGATTGACGTAGCGGGGCGGCGCTGCCTGCTCGCCTGGAAGGGCGAGACATCGTTGGCGATGGGCGCGGACTGCGGCTTTAGCCGGTCGTCGTGCGGCTATGTGGGGACCAGCGACGGCTACCAAGACCTGTGCCATGACATGAAGATGACCTGGCAGTTTGGTCAGGCTCTCGACGGCAACATCGCTGTGATGGGGGAGATCGATGTTGCGCTGCACCGGGAGTTCACCGTTGCGATCTCGTTTGGCGACGGGCACCATGCGGCGATTGCACAGATGATGGAGACGTTGGCGACCTCGTATGGCGAACACCAGAGACGTTTTCTGCTGCAGTGGGGACGGTCGACGCCGCCGCGCCTGGCGTCAGCAGCGAAGGATGGCGGCAGGCTGATGCGGATCAGTCATAACGTCCTTCTAACGCACGAGGACAAGACGTATTCGGGCGCGTTCATTGCGTCGGCCTCGATTCCCTGGGGTGCGTCGAAGGGAGACACGGACCTGGGCGGCTACCACCTGGTATGGACGCGCGATATGGTGCAGACCGCGACGGCCATGCTGGCGTGCGGCCGAACGGATACTGCCATGCGCGCCTTGGTTTATCTGGCGTGCACCCAACGCCCGGATGGCAGCTTTGCTCAGAATTTCTGGATCGATGGGACGCCGTATTGGACGGGCATTCAGCTGGATGAAGTTGCGTTCCCGATCATGCTGGCGTGGCGGCTCTGGAAGCAGGATGGGCTGGGCAACTTCGATATATTTCCGTTTGTAGAGCGCGCTGCGGGGTTTCTGGTTCGCTACGCACCGGTTACGCAACAAGAGCGATGGGAGGAGGTGGCGGGATATTCGCCCTCGACTCTGGCCGCGGTGATTTCGGCTTTGATTTGCGCTGCGGATATTGCGCGAGCGCGTCAATCTCCGGAACTTGGCAGTTATCTCGAATCGTATGCGGACTGGATTGAGTCGCATCTGGATGAGTGGACAACGACGAAAGAGGGAGTTCTGCTTCCGGACGTCAAATACCATTACATGCGGATAAGGCCGCCGGCCGAGGGCGAGCCTTTTTACAACCCTGCGCTTCCTCCGGGATGCATCCATATAAATAACCGTGAACCGGGGGAGAGGAGCGACTTCGAGGCTCGCGAGGTGATCGACGCAGGCTTTCTGGAGCTGGTGCGTTACGGGATTCGCCGTCCCGACGACCCGCTGATCGTCGATTCGCTGAAGGTGGTCGATCACTGCTTGAAGATTGAGACGCCGTTCGGCGATTGCTGGCGGCGCTACAACCATGATGGGTATGGCCAAAAGAAGAACGGTGACAACTATGACGGGTCCGGTCAGGGGCGCGCGTGGCCGATCCTGACGGGAGAGCGCGGTCACTACGAACTGTGCGCCGGGCAGAACTATAGCTCGTTCATCAAGGCGATTGAGCAGTTTAGTTCTCTCGGTGGCATGCTTCCGGAACAGGTTTGGGATTATGACGATATTCCGTCCAAAGGCATGTATCGGGGGCGCCCTGCAGGCTCGGCACAGCCCCTGGTATGGGCCCATGCAGAGTATCTGAAGCTCTTGCGGTCAGCCGCGGATGGGCGCGTTTTTGACCGAATCTCGGTCGTGGAGACGCGCTATGCCGTAGCGGATGGTAAACGCACCTTCACGAACCATATCGAGATCTTCGAGGTGACCCGCCCGATCTCATCTATCTTTTCCGGACATACGTTGCGGATCGTCGATCGCGAGCATTTTCGTGTTGTTTACACGTTGGATAATTGGGCTACGACGCTTTCCGTAGACGCACGATCCGTCGGGTACCCGGGATCATTTGTGGATATTTCTACCGCCGCAGGCCAGACTGGGAACATCATATTTACATTGGCATGGCCCGGAGAAGGCGAGCAGGAACGCTGGCTCGGCGAGAATATTGATGTGTCTGTCATATCAGCTCCGGAGACAGCCAGATAAGTTAGGACGATCGGCGCATGAAGGTGTGCCCGATTCTATCCCGGATGCAGGGACCCACCAGGGCTAGTACACTGTCACAGATCGACCAATTTATTGAGATTCGGCGTCGCCAGTGCGCCCGAGTTTCTTCGTGAGCAAAGGAAAAGCAATGAGCGAACAGCAGGATTCAAAGCAGCAGGAACTAGATCAACTTTCCATCAACGCCCTCCGCTTTCTCGCCGTCGATGCCGTTGAAAAGGCCAAATCCGGCCATCCCGGCGCTCCGCTTGGTTGCGCGCCAATCGCTTACCTGCTCTATCACAAGCTGATGAAGCACGATCCGTCGGACCCGAAGTGGATCGACCGTGACCGCTTTATCCTGTCGAACGGTCACGCGTCCGCGCTTCTGTATGGCGCGCTGCATCTCTCTGGCTACGATCTGCCGATCTCTCAGCTCGAACAGTTCCGGCAGTATGGCTCGCACACGCCGGGCCATCCGGAGTACGGCGATACGCCGGGGGTCGAGGTGACGACGGGGCCGCTCGGTCAGGGCTTCGGCATGGCTGTGGGAATTGCCACTGCGGAGAAGCATTTGGCGGCCGTGTACAACCGTGACACTTATAACATCGTCGACCACTACACGTACGTGCTGTGCGGCGACGGCGACATGATGGAAGGCATCTCGCATGAAACGGCTTCGCTTGCGGGCACACTGGGTTTGGGCAAGCTGATTGTGCTCTATGACGACAACCTGGTCTCGCTCGATGGGCCCACCGAACTCTCGTTTACGGAGGACGTGACGAAGCGCTTCGAGGGGTATCACTGGCACGTGCAGCATGTAGCGGACGGCAACGATCTGGTTGCGATTGAAAGGGCAATTCTTGCGGCGAAGGCAGAGACGACCAGGCCTTCACTGATCCGTGTTCGCACGGTGATTGGCTACGGCAGCCCGCGCGCGGGAACCAACAAGGTCCACGGCGAGGCTATGGGAGCAGAGAACGTCAAGGCGACCAAGAAGAACCTGGGCTGGCCAGAGGATAAGAGTTTTTACGTTCCCGATGAGGCACGCGCCAACTGGGGCACGATCAAGCTGCGCGGCAAGGATGCCCATGCGGCATGGACCGACGAGTTTGCGGAGTACAGCAAAGCGTATCCCGAGCCGGCGGCGGAGTTTGATCGAGTCGTCAAAGGGAAGATGACGGACGGGTGGGAGAAGAAGATTCCAACGTTCCCAACTGACAAGCCGATCGCGACGCGTAATGCCGGACAGGCAGTGATGCAGGCGATTGAGCAGGTTGTGCCCGAACTGTTCGGCGGTGCGGCCGACCTGACCACTTCGACGAAGACAATTTTCAAAGATTCACCGAGTTTTCATGTTGATCCGAAGGGCCGCAACGTTTTCTTCGGCGTCCGCGAGTTCGGCATGATGGCGATGGTGAACGGAATGGCTGCACATGGCGGGTTGATCCCGTTTGGTTCGACGTTCTTTATCTTCTCGGATTATTGCCGCCCTGCCCTGCGATTGGCTGGGTTGATGGGAGTGCATTCGCTGTTCGTCTTTACGCATGACTCGGTTGGATTGGGTGAGGATGGACCGACGCACCAGCCGATTGAGCAGCTGATGGGCCTGCGAATGATTCCGCATTTCACCGATTTCCGGCCGGCAGATGCGAACGAGACTGCTGCGTGCTGGCAGTTGGCGCTGGAACGGAAGAGCCCAAGCTTTATGGCGCTATCGCGGCAGGACCTGCCGGTGCTCGACGCTGCGACGGCCCAGGCTGGTGCTCGAAAAGGTGCTTACGAGGTCTCTTCGAACGGCAAGGACATCATTCTGATTGCGACTGGCTCCGAGGTTTCGGTGATTGTGAAGGCGGCGACGGAGCTGAAGGCCGCAGGCATTAACGCAACAGTGGTGTCGATGCCGAGCTTCAAGATCTACGACGAACAAACGGATGATTATAAGGCGAGCCTGTTGCCTGAAAGCACTCCGAAGGTGGCGATTGAAGCGGGCGCGACCCTGGGTTGGTATAAGTACATCGGACACACCGGCGCGGTCATTGGGTTGGATCGATTTGGTGCTTCGGCCCCGGGTGCCATTGCACTCGACAAGCTGGGCATCAACGTCGCAAATGTTGTTGAGCATGCAAAGAAGCTGGTCAAAAAGTAATTCTTTTCGAACGGCGACTGGAAGCACATGACACAAGAAGAAGCAAAGCGGATGGCGGCTCGGCGCGCTCTGGAGTTTGTTGAGGATGGGATGCTTCTAGGACTTGGAAGCGGCACGACTTCGGCGATCTTCATCCAGGAGCTCGGCCAGCGTGTGAAGCAAGGGCTGCGCGTGCGCGGAATCGCGACTTCGACCGCCAGCCAGCAACTCGCCGAGTCGCTGTCCATCCCCATCACTACTTTTGATGAGTCCCCGGTCCTCGATCTGGCTATCGACGGAGCTGATGAAGTAGGACCAGGACTGGCCCTCATCAAGGGAGGCGGAGGAGCGCTGTTGCGGGAAAAGATCGTGGCGAGCGCTTCGCGGACGTTTATCGTTATCGCCGACTCAAGTAAGCTTGTCACTCAACTGGGGCGTTTTCCGTTGCCCGTCGAAGTCATCAAGATGGCACTGCCGATCGTAACTCGAAAGTTTGAGGCACTCGGACTTAACCCGAAGCTCCGCCATCATCAGGATGGTTCAAAGTACATCACCGACGAAGGTAACTATATTCTCGACTGTTCGTGCGGTGCAATTATCGATCCGGCTAAGACAGCTGCGAACATCCGAGGTGTGGCGGGGGTTGTGGAGCATGGTCTATTCCTTGGGATGGCGTCGCTTGCCCTGATTGCCGGTGATAAAGCCGTTACAAAGATCGGTAAATTGTACGGCGACCGCTACACCAAAGCGATCTCAAGACTTGCATCGTAATTGAACCATTCGCGTCCTATAACCATGACGACTTCTCCCATTTTCGCAGGCATTTTCGCAGGCAAGGACCTGGCCTGGTTCATTACAGGAGGTTCGACCAGCTTCGGCTGGTTGATCGCCGAAGAGGATTTAACGGGCCATAATGGCGCGGCGGTTGTTTTACGCCGACGTAGCAAATGCAAAGTTCAGCGACGAACTGGCTCAATTCGGTACATACGCAGCATAAGAAAGGGAACACTTCATGGAACTGGGAATTATTGGACTTGGCAAGATGGGTTTCAACATGTCGGAACGCCTGCGTCTCGCGGGACACAAGGTTGTCGGGTTTGACTTCAACAAAGACGCGACTGCGAAGCTAACGACGACGGGATCGCTTGGCGTGAATTCGCTTGTGGATCTGGTGAAGAATCTTTCTGCGCCGCGTGCTATCTGGATTATGGTTCCGTCGGGCGATCCGGTGGATCAGACGATCGCAAGGCTGGAACCGCTCATGGAGAAGGGAGATACCTTTATCGATGGTGGCAACTCCAACTACAAAGACACGCAGCGCCGTCATGCGGAGACAACCAACAAAGGCTTTCACTACGTGGACTGCGGTACGTCAGGGGGCGTTTGGGGCCTGAAAGAGGGGTACAGCCTGATGATTGGCGGAGACAAGGAGCCGGTCGAGCGATTGAGACCAATCTTCGAGGCGCTGGCGCCAGCGAAAGATACGGGATGGGGTAGGGTGGGACCATCGGGCGCCGGGCACTTCGTCAAGATGGTGCACAACGGCATTGAGTATGGACTGATGCAGGCATATGCAGAAGGATTTTCAATCCTGCACGCGAAGACTCCGCTGGACCTTGATCTGCCGCAGATCTCGAAGATCTGGCAGAGAGGTTCGGTCGTGCGTTCCTGGCTGTTGGATCTTACCGCGGATGCGCTAGCTAAGAATCCTAAGCTGGATGGCCTTGAGGCGTTTGTTCCGGATTCAGGCGAGGGTCGGTGGACTGTTATGGAAGCGATCGACCTGAATATCTCCGCACCAGTTATCACCGAGTCGCTGATCCGCCGGTTGCGCTCGCGGGAGGAGAACAACTTTACCGACCGCATGATCTCGATTATGCGCGGCGCGTTCGGTGGCCACGACGTGAAAAAGTCATAGGCCAAATTCATCAATAGCGAAAGCATTTACGAAAGCACGAGAGGTGATCGATATGGCAACCACCGAAGTCATTGCAGCTCCAGTCACTCCACAACTGGAACGTACTCCCGATCCGTGCGTCGTCGTGATCTTTGGGGCTTCTGGCGACCTGACCAAGCGCAAGCTTTTGCCTGCGCTTTATCACCTCGAGCAGTCAGGGCTGCTGCCTAAGGACTTCGCAGTTGTAGGCGTTGCCCGGCGGCCGCTTGAGGAGAGCTTCGCTCAGGATATGAAGGAGGGAATTATCAGCGGCGGGGGCGTTGAGAAAGACGACGCCAGGCTGGACCCGTTTGTAAACCGTATCCAGTATCACGCGATGAACTTCGATGATGCGGCTGGATACGACTCGCTGAAGACGATGCTCGCCGATGTCGACGCAAAGTTCGGGACGAAGGGAAATCGGCTTTTCTACCTTGCAACCGCGCCGGAGTACTTCTCGGACATCATCAAGTATCTTGGTGAACATTGCATGGCCAGACCCGCGGACTGCGGCGACGGCAAGAACTGGGTTCGCGTCATTATCGAGAAGCCGTTCGGCCACGATTTGGAGTCAGCCAGAGCGCTGAACGATGAGGTGAATAAGGTCTTCAGTGAAGACCAGATATTCCGCATCGATCACTACCTGGGCAAAGAGACGGTTCAGAACATTCTTGTGTTCCGTTTCGCAAACGGCATCTTCGAAAACGTCTGGAACCGCAACTATATCGACCATGTCGAAATAACGGCAGCAGAAAGCATCGGTATTGAAGGCCGCGGGCCGTTTTACGAAACGGCGGGGGCTCTGCGCGACGTTGTGCAGAACCACGTGATGGAACTGCTGAGCTTTGTCGCGATGGAGCCGCCCGTTTCGTTTGGCGCTGACGCGGTGCGCGCGGAGAAGGTAAAGGTGTGGAAGGCGGTTCAGCCCATTCATCCCGCCGATACCGTGCGCGGACAGTATGGGCCGGGCATCGTTGATGGCAAGCCGGTGGTTGGGTATCGCCAGGAGGACCGAGTCCATCCGCGTTCGCAGACCGAGACCTATGCGGCGCTGCGGCTGGAGATCGAGAACTGGCGCTGGGCCGGAGTTCCATTCTACATTCGTGCGGGCAAGCGGTTGGCGAAGCGCGTTACCGAGATCAGCATCCAGTTCAAGCTGCCACCGTTGCTGCTCTTCAAAGATAGTTATGGCAAGGGCGGCGAAGGCATTCGGCCGAACGTGCTGTCGATGCGGATTCAGCCTGACGAGGGGATCGCGCTGCAGTTTGGCGCAAAGGTTCCGGGACCGACGATGACGATCAGCAAGGTGAATATGGACTTCAGTTATGCCGCGACGTTTGGCCAGTCCTCGGCGAACGGATATGAGCGGCTGCTGCTGGATGCGATGTTTGGGGATGCGACGCTGTTCGCTCACCGCGATGGCGTCGAAGCGACCTGGGCACTGATGACTCCGATTCTGCAGGCCTGGGCGAAGGACCCGGTGAAGGATTTCCCGAATTACGCTGCCGGGACATGGGGACCTCCGGCTGCAGATGCGCTACTCGAGTCTGAGGGGCGCAAGTGGCGCAAACTTTAATCTTCGACGAATAGAGACTTTATGCCTCGTCCAGTCACTGTTACATATCGTGTAATGCCTTCGCCTGCGGCCACAGCCCGGGCGGCTGCGCAGTTCTTCTCTGACGCCGCGGCGAGGGCCGCCAGTGCTCGCGGAGTTGCGCGCATCGCGATCTCGGGCGGATCGACTCCTAAAACGATGTTCGAGCTGCTGGCTGATCCGGCGGAGCCGTTTTTGAAACAGGCGCCATGGGATCGGATTGAGCTGTATTGGGTTGATGAGCGCTGTGTGCCGCCGGACCATGCCGAGTCGAACTATCGCATGACCAAGGAGGCGCTGCTGTCGAAGGTTCCGCTGCCTGCGGAGCGAGTGCACCGGATGGAGGGTGAGCTGGAGCCTGAGGTCGCGGCGGCGCGGTATGAGTCCACCATTCGTAATACGTTCAGGCTGGAAGGCGCGGAGACGCCGACCTTCGACCTGGTTCTGCTTGGCATGGGAGATGACGGTCATACAGCGTCGTTGTTTCCGCACACGGATGCGTTGAACGAGATGAGCCATATCGTCGTACCGAATCATGTTCCGCAGAAGGATGCGTGGCGCATCACACTCACTTGGCCTGTGATCGATCAGGGCAGAGAGGTGGCGTTCCTGATTGAAGGGGCGGGGAAGGCGCAGGTGCTGCATGATGTGTTTCTTGGGCCGTATCAACCGGAGAAGTATCCTTCGCAGTTGATCCGGCCGGCGAGCGGACGGCTTACGCTCTTGCTGGATGCGGCTGCAGCGGCTAAGCTGCCAGCACCGGCGAATTCCGATTCCACCGGCACTCTGGAGCTTCGATGATTCTGGCTGGTGATGTTGGTGGAACAAAAGTTCATCTTGAGTTGTACAACTTCGCTAACGGCCGCTTGCAGGCGGTTCGTGACGAAAAGTTTCCTGCGCATGAGTTCGCGAGCCTGGACGATGTCGTTAACAAATTCCTTTCCGGCGGCACCGAGAAGAGGGATGAGATTGTTGCGGCATGCTTCGGTTGTCCGGGGCCGGTTCGCGATGGGCGGTTGAAGCTGACGAATCTGCCGTGGACGCTGGATACGCGCGATCTGGTCAAGTCGCTTCGGATACCTCACATCTCGCTGATCAACGATCTGGAGGCGAACGGATACGGTATTCCGGAGCTTGCGCCGGAGAGCATTTTTACGTTGCATGCGGGCGACACGAGTGAGCCTGGGCATGCGGGTCTGATCGCTGCGGGTACCGGGCTGGGCGAAGCGCTGTTGATCTGGGACGGGAAGACGCACCGGCCGATTCCGTCGGAGGGCGGCCATGGCGACTTCGCGGCTCGGAACGACCGCGAGATCGCTCTGCTGCAGTATCTGCGCGGCACATTGAATGGCCGCGTGAGTTGGGAGCGTGTGGTCTCGGGGATCGGAATCAAGAATATCTATAGCTTTCTTCGCGATGTCGAGAAGATCAACGAGCCGGGATGGCTGCATGACCGCATGCTGGCCGAGGATCCTAATGCGGTGATCGGACAGTGCGCGGAGGACGGTTCGAGTTCGCTTTGCTTTGAGACGATGAAGATGTTTTCGGCTGCTTATGGCGCGGAGGCGGGCAATATTGCGTTGAAGGTGCTGGCAACGGGCGGCATCTATCTTGGCGGCGGGATCGCGCCAAAGATTTTGAAGACGCTGACGAACGGAGCGTTTATCCAGGCGTTTCTGGACAAGGGCCGTCTGTCGCCGCTGCTGCAGTCGATTCCTGTCCGGGTGATTCTGGACGACACCTGCGCATTGCTGGGGGCGGCGGCCTATGCCGAGGCTCGAGCGTCGGAGATCTCGGGGCACTCGGAGCGGGCCGCTTCGCTTCAGGCTGACCCCCCCACCCCCCCCGAGGGTTAAAGGTAAAATTTCCTTTGTTTTCAATGATTTGAGGGAAGTTGCTGTCTGCAAAATAGTCATAACAAAGGGGTTAAGTGCTAAATTCGTCCATTCAAACGAGTTAGAGTCGTTATTCCTTTCTTAAACGCCGAAACCCGGCTGGGCCGGGTTTTTTCTTGATTCCTATTTCTATTATAGCGGGTTGGGTGGAACTTATACGCCAAGTGGATGTCCTTGGTGCGTAAGGAGTTAGGGGATTTGGGGGCTTGACATGTGATTTTTGGGCAGAAAATGCGGAAAGAAAATGAGGGTACCTGCAAAGGCAATTAAATCAGTCGCTTCGGCAAGCGCTGTTCTGTGTGGATGGCGGTAGACGTGGGGCTGAAGCCCCGCTCTATCTCAACGGCAAGAGCAAGGCAAAGGCCAACGCTTCGTGGCTGAGTGGCAGTTTTCATCCCACATCGCAAAGAACGCGATGGATGGGCACCCGGCGCTTCCGCGCGAATGAGAAATGGCAGATGCGGTGAAGGTATGGGGTGAAGGTTCGATGGGCTTAGTCGAATCGAGTTCTTCGGGGTCCTTCGACTGCGGCGGCAAAAAGCGCCGCCTTCGCTCAGGATGACGGCAGAAGCAGACAACGGCAAAGGGGAAATGCAGGTTCAATCGGCAGGAATGTCCCTGTCTCAACCTATACTGGTCGCGGTTCTCCTTTGTCTCCCGCATCCATCCCGTCTTCTTCGATTCCGTCGCCTGAGAGTCCTGGTGCTTCCTCGTCCAGGAGCGCGGTGAGGCCGCCTGAAGGAGTTGATTTTTCGCGGCGCGCGGAGCTGGTGGAGATGATGGATCAGCCTTGCAGTTATGAGGAGCTGCGAGGGTGTTTGCATGATATTGCGAGGGTTAACCGGCTTACTTTTGCCAATCGGCCTACGATTTCGTGGATGGATGAGCTTGTGGCGGCGCGGCCGGTGGCGAATGAGCCGCTGCGCGTGGTGGATGTGGGTTGCGGATGTGGAGATACGCTGCGTCGTATCCATGCGTGGGCAGGCAGGCGGGGCATTCCCGTTCGGCTGACGGGAATCGATCTGAATCCTGATGCGATTCGCGCGGCAAGAGAGGCGACTTTGCCGGCGCTGGGGATTGAATCTGGCATTGAATGGATTGTGGGGGATGCGCTGCGCAGCGATCGCCTGGCGGGGGAGTTCGATGTTGTGATCTGCACGCTGTTGACGCATCATCTGACCGACCCGCAGATTGTGCAGTTTCTCGAGTGGGCGGAGAGGACGGCGCGACGCGGGTGGTTCGTTAACGATCTGCATCGCAAGGCGGTGCCGTACTATCTGTTTCGTCTGCTGGCACGGTTTACGAATCTGCATCCGTTCGTCAAGAATGATGGGGCGGTGTCGATTCGGCGCAGCTTTGTCGTGGAGGATTGGCAGCGGTTGTGTGCTGCTACCGGGCTTGCTGCTGCCGCAGTCTCAATCAAGGAGTACCGTCCGGCGCGACTTTGCGTTGGACGGATCAAGTGATGGAAATGGATTGCAGGACTCCTCTGCATTTCGTTTGTCGAATTCGATTGTGATTTTGCCAGAGGATAGTTCATGCCCGTTCGCAACACCGTTTTTGCCCTTACTGCTTTAGCCCTTTCTCTAACCACTGGAATGCAGGCGCAACGGCTCCCCGGTGGCGTTCATCCTGAACACTACAGCCTGACTTTGACTCCCGATCTTCAAGCGGCGACATTCAGCGGGGAAGAGACGATCGACGTGGTCCTCGATGCGCCGAGCAAGTCGATCACGATAAATGCGGCTGATATCAAGTTCGGCGAGGTGAAGGCGTATGTTCTGCCGGTTGCGAGCTACGACTACGGCAAGCTGGGATCGCAGCCGCGGGCGCTGAGTGCGATCGAGGCTGACAAGCATCCGCAGACTGCGGCGTCGGCCCTGGACGAGAGCAAAGAGCAGGCGACGTTTACTTTCGTGAACGAGCTGCCGGCGGGCCGGGTTACGCTGGCGATCCGGTATACGGGCATTCTGAACGATAAGCTGCGCGGGTTCTACCTTTCGAAGACGAAGGCGCGCAACTATGCGGTGACGCAGTTTGAGCCGACGGATGCGCGAAGGGCGTTTCCGAGCTTCGACGAGCCGGCGATGAAGGCGACCTACGACATCACGCTGGTTGTGGATACGGCAGATACGGCGATCTCAAACACGAACATCATTTCGGATAAGCCGGGACCGGTTGCGGGGAAACATACGCTGCGGTTTGCGACGACGCCGAAGATGTCGACGTACCTGGTTGCGTTTCTGGTGGGCGACTTCAAGTGCACGGATGGTAAGTCGGATGGGGTGCCGATACGCGCGTGCTCCACGCCGGACAAGGTGGAGCTGACGAGGTTTGCGGTGGAGTCGGCCAAGTATGTTCTGCACTATTACGACACTTACTTTGGGATCAAGTATCCGATGCCGAAGCTGGATATGGTGGCGCTGCCGGACTTTGAGGCGGGAGCGATGGAGAACTTCGGGTGCATTACGTATCGCGAGACGGATCTGCTGGTGAATTCAAAGACGGGGGACATTCCTTCGAAGAAGCGCGTTGCGGTGGTGGTGGCGCATGAGATGGCGCACCAGTGGTTTGGCGATATGGTGACGATGCAGTGGTGGGACAACCTGTGGCTGAACGAGGGCTTTGCAACGTGGATGGAGACCAAGCCGGTGGCGGAGTGGCATCCGGAGTGGAATTTTCCGCAGGATGATGCGCAGGATATGACCGACACGATGAATCTCGACGCGCAGAAGACGACGCGGACGATTCGGGCGACGGCGAATACGCCGGATGAGATCAACGAGATGTTCGATGGCATCTCGTATGGCAAGGGCGGCGCGGTGATCGGGATGGTGGAGAACTACCTGGGGAAGGAGGTGTTCCGGCAGGGCGTGCATAACTATCTGCAGGCGCACCTGTATGCGAATGCGACGGCGGAGGATTTCTGGAATGCGCAGACGGCGAACTCGCATCTGCCGGTGGACAGGATCATGTCGAGCTTTGTGACGCAGCCGGGAGTGCCGCTGTTGACGCTGTCGGAGCGGCAGGCGAGCGGGGTTCCGGTGGCGCAGAGCCGGTTCTTTTTGTCCGCGACGGCTTCGGCAGGGAAGGACGAGCGGTGGTTTGTGCCGGTGTGCCTGAAGACGAGCGGCGAGCCGATCTGCAGGGTGCTGACGCCGGAAGATCCGGCGATTCCGTTGCCGATGGATGCCGGATTGCCGATGCTGTACGTCAACGCCGGCGGGAAGGGGTACTACCGAACTGCGTATACGCCGGCGCAGTACAGCGCGATTGTGGCGAAGGCGGAGACTGCGCTGACGCCGCCGGAGAAGATAGGGTTGCTGGGGGACCGGTGGGCGCTGGTGCGGTCAGAGAAGGCGGCTGTGGGGGGATATCTTGATCTGGTTCTGGCGTTGAAGGCGGATGCAAACGCTGCCGTGCTGGATACGGCGCACAGGCAGCTTGAAAAGGTCGACTCGGATATTGCTACGAATGAGGATCGTGCTCTATTTGCGGCGGTGCTGCGCCGTCAGTTTGGGCCGGTGTATGCGGCGCTGGGAAGTCCGGAGAAGAATGAGTCGTTCGACCGGCAGCAGCTTCGCGGCACGTTGTTCGAGATGCTTGGAGCGGCGGGGGATCCGGCGGTGCTGGCCGAGGCGCGGGAACTGACGGCGCGTGCGATGGCCGTTGACAACAAGAAGGATAAGACGCTGGATACGGCGCTTGCCGATGCGGCGGTGCTGGTGAGCGCGAGCAACGGCGACGCGGCTCTGTACGACAAGGTGCTTGCCGTCAGCAAGGGTTCAAATGATCCGGGCGAGCGGGTAGACGCGCTGCGGACGCTGGCGCGTTTTCGCGATCCTGCGCTGGTGAGGCGGACGCTTGAGTACGTTGTGTCGGGTGACGTACGGAACCAGGACAGCTGGGCGATTTTGGCTGCGCTGCTGCGGGATCGCGAGACGCGTGACCAGAGCTGGGACTACATTCAAAAGAATTGGGATAAGGTTCATGCGCAGTTAACAGTTTCGTCGGGCGCGGAGGTGGTGAGGGCGACGGGGTCGTTCTGCTCCGTGCAACAACGCGATGAGGTGGTCAACTTCTTCGCGACGCACAGGGTTGAGGCTGCGGAGCGGACGCTGGCAAAGGCGGTTGATAGCATCAATGATTGCATTCAGTTACGTGCAGCGCAGGAGCCTGATTTTCATCGATGGCTGGAGGCTCAGCCGAGGTAGAGGACGTCGACGATAATCCACGTAAGTGGTATTGGGCTGTGACTTAGCTGGTGGTTGCCGGAATGAGAGGACCTGCTTGCTGCAGTTTGTGCGCGATTCGACGGTTGATTGAGGACAGAGTGTGGGAAAAGCACGGTGATGAGACCACGAAGACCATGCTTTTGGGCGGGCGATTAAAATGTTATTGATACATAGAAAGTGTTATGTAGTGAGGGTCATTCTGCGTTGACTTTCAACTTTTGTGACGGTACCTTCCCAATTGAGGACACAAATGAAGAAAACCTGTCTAGTACTCGCCGGTATCGCCCTCCTCTCTTCCGTCGCCCTCCCGCTCTATGCTCAGGGCGGTTGTGTAAACTCCCCAGAAAATCCAACGGCTATTCTTGCTGTCGTAGGCTCCGCAGGTGCATTTTTCGTATCGGCTCGCGCGCGCATTAAAGCTCGCCGTAACTCATCCAAGTAGGCGCTTCACCTGACTGGCCACCTGATATTTCCTGGGGTGTTGCCTGAATTGAAAACGTATGTCAACTTTTCCGGCTGCCGCTGAAATCAGCCCGCTCCGAGCTGCTGGAGCGGTGGATTTCAGCGTGCCTCGGACCGTCGGATTGGCGACCCTGGTCGCGATCCTTGGTCTGTCCACGATCTGGTCCACAATGAATGCCCTATGGGCGATGTGGATGGGGGACGCGCTCAAATCGATCGGAATGCTGATACCGCTGGTGAGCTTCGTGCTGGTCATGCGGGCGTGGCGTTCGCTAGGATGGGAGATGGACGGGAGCTGGTGGGGCCTGGTCATTCTGGCTGTCACGGCGATCGTGGTGCATGTGCGTGAGCAGACCATTGTGGTTTTCGTTTTGTCGCCGCAGTGGTCAATGTATGTGCCTCCGCATTCGCTGGTGATGTTTGCTTACGGCGCAGGAGTCGTTCTGCTGTTTGGGGGTCCGCGCCTTTTTCGTGCGGCGTTGTTTCCCCTGGTTCTTCTCTGGTTCGTCAACCCGATTCCGCATGTCTTCAACGTCTTCGTTGACCTGCCGCTGCAGCGCGCATCCGCACATGTGGCCCGGGCGTTCGCGATTGCCCTGGGACAGCCTTTGAGTCCGGACCAACTGCGCCTGATGTTCACGCCGGATTTTGGCATGTTCATCGCTCCGGGCTGCAACGGCATTCGCGGGGCGGTCACGATGGGCTTCATTGCGTTGATCGCAGGGTATGTCTATCGCTTCCGCTGGTATGCGCATGCTGCGGTTGTTGCCGGGGCTGTGTTGCTGGGGTATGTCTTCAATTTCGCCCGGCTTTGCATCCTGGTGCTGTATTACCTTGTGGCGTTGCACTTTACGTCGTTGCAGGACAAGGCGGAGATGGGCGATTACGTCATTGGGGCGTGTCTCTTTCTGCTGGGCACGTTCTTGCTTTTCGCTGTTGTCCGCCGGTTGAGCGAGTCTCCGGGACAGATCAAGCCGCCCGCCATGAAGTTGACCGCGCTAGTTGAGCCGGCGAGAAGTCCTTCGTTCTATCCTCGATTCGCAGCGATGCTCGCGCTGGTGCTGTTCGGCTGTTTCGGGGTTGCGCGTGCTTATGTCCACACGCACAGCGGCAGCTATGCGGCGCAGGCGAAGGCAGACGAGAGTGCGCTGGGGCATTTTCCCACTCATGCAGGCGCCTATACTCTGTCGCGAACGTGGAATGAAAGTGTCGTTGGCGGGCCGGTTCTCTTTCATTGGGCGGAGTACGCGCCGGACAAAGGAGGAACGCATGTTTCTCTCGGCATATCTCCTGTCCTCGGCTCTCACGATACGCTGATCTGCCATTCGGCGCGTGGGGAGGATCCGCTCTGGCGCGACCAGTTGTCGATACCTACCGCGAACAGCGTTGTGATCAACTTCTCGGGATCCTTCTTCAACGATGGCGCGACACAATATCTGGAGGCGACTACGATCTGCAACGGCGGATCGTGCGGCGAGTACTCGAGCGAGCGCACGCACTTCGGCCTTGTCTACAGTAAACCGACCACTCATGCTCTCTTCTCTCCGGACCCGCAACGTCCCATTCCGATTCTGCTGAAGGCCGAAACGATCGACACGACATTACCGCCGGAGATAGCGCGTCAACAGATGACCGCTGCGCTTCGATCCTTTCTCTCCTCCGTCGATCTTGACGGTCTTACGCAACCGTATCGTCAACAGTAGTCGCATCTTTTTTTGGTATCCTGAGTCCTCGTGAGATTATTCCTTCGCAGCGTTCCTCTCGCTTTTTCCTCAGTGTTGACCATCGCTCTCTCCGGGTCTCTTACGGGTTGCGGCTCTGGAAGTACGACGACAACTCCCCCGACTAACCCACCACCGCCGCCGGTGACCAATCCCGGCGTTACCTTTGGCGGGAAGGCGATGGCTGGAACGAAGGCGATCGTTGGAGCGGCGGTCCAGGTTTATGCTGCGGGCTCAACAGGGAACGGGTCTGCAGGCACTGCGATGCTAACGACCGCGCTGACAACGGACGCAAACGGCGCGTTTACAGTTCCTGCCGGGTATGCGTGTCCCGCGGCTGCTTCGCAGCTCTATGTTGTCGTGCGGGGCGGGCAAGTGGCATCTTCCGCGAGTAATTCGGCTATTACGCTGGCCACCCCGGTCGGCGCGTGCAATCAGGTTGCGGCCTCTTCTCAATTTGTCATCAACGAGGTAACGACGGCGGCTACGGCGTGGGGGCTTTCGCAGTTTCTGAGCAGTGGAGGGAACGTCGGAGCGTCAGCGACCAACTCTCAAGGCATCGTCAACGCAGTGGCGACGGTGGGGAATCTAGCCAATCTTGCGACGGGAACATCGCCGGGGGCGTCCTTTCCGAAGGGCGGTAGCTCGCCTGCGGCCGAGGTCAATTCCCTGGCGAACCTTCTGAATACATGTACGACGGCGGCTTCTTCGTCAGGCTGCAGCCAGCTCTTCACTTCAACGACGCCTGCAGGCGGGTCTGCACCGACGAACACGCTGGATGCCGCGCTGAATCTTGTGCGCAATCCAGGAGTGAATGTCGCGGCACTGTACACGCAGTCGACGGCGAGCAGCGCGTTCACGCCTGCACTGAGTAAGGCTCCATCGGACTGGACCATGTTTATCAATTACACGGGTGCGGGGATGAACTCGCCCACCGGTGTCGGGGTCGACGCCAGCGGAAACGTCTGGGTTGCGAGCTACTTTAGCGCGGGGTCCCAGTCGTCCGGCGCGGTTTCGGAGTTTTCGCCTACTGGCAACGCAATCTTTCCCAACGGCATTACATCCGGCGGACTTTTCCATTCCTACGGGCTCGCGGTTGACGCTCAAAACAATGTCTGGGTTCCGAATGAGGACAGTACGGGGACGGGCGTCAACGGCGGTCTGGGCAGTGTGACAACGCTTAGTTCGGCGGGGCAGGTGACGTCCGGTGCGGCGGGGTACTACGCCGGGGGAATCTATTATCCGATTGCCGTTGCGGTGGATACCAATGCGACAACGTGGGTGATTAACTACGGCAATTCGAGCATTACGCTGCTTTCCAGCAGCGGCCAGCCGCTCTCCGGGGCGAAGGGGTATACGTCGACCAAGCTCGTGTTCCCCGTGGCGATTGCACTTGATGCGAATCACAATGGCTGGCTGGCGAACCAGGAAGATGTGACGGTCACGAAGGTCTCCGCGGACGGCAGCCAGTTCACCAGCTACTCCTGCTGCAATGGGGCTTCGGGGATAGCGATCGATCAGCGTGGCGACGTGTGGGTGGCCAACTACTATGGCGACAGCATCAGCCAGCTTGGCAGTGATGGCACGGTGATCTCAAGCGGGTATAGCGACAACAAGGCCAGCATCTGGCATCCGCAGGGCATCGCCATCGATGGATCAGGGCATGTGTGGGTGACGAACTACCTGGGATCTTCGATCACGGAGCTGGCTGGCTCGGCTGCGAGTTCCCCGGGGCAGATTCTGTCTCCGACGGCAGGATATGCGCGTGACGCCGGTCTGGTGGAGGCCTACGCTGTCTCGATCGATGCGAGCGGCAACCTGTGGGTGACGAACTTCTACACGAATACCCTGACGGAGATTATTGGACTTGCCACGCCGGTCAAGACTCCGCAGATAGGTCCGGTGCAGACGCCTTAAGGCCTTTCGGAAGCATTATTGATACCTGCGCATCCGCTCGCCCAATTCGGGTTTTAATGCGCCTTGAGGTAGAACCACCTGATTTCCCTCTGAATCCCTCCTTCGGAACGGATCCCGCTCACAGCAAAAGGCTGAGATTCCCCTGCGCTTGCTGGCTGCAAGGCATGTCGCCCTTTAGGATTCGGGATCAAAAAAACTTCAATTTAAAGCTTGACAGCTCTTGTGGCTAGAGCAGAAGCTTTGTAGCGCATTGAATGTGGTCTGACCTTAGACCGTCAAATTCACGAAACATACTCCAGTTGAAGACGTGATAACACCGATTTTTCCCGAAACATTTGTGAGGTTAGAGATATGACGTATGCCAAGATTCAGAGTGAAGCCACGCCCCGCCGTCGAACTTCGAATGTCCGTGTGTTCTCCGGACTGCTTTTACTTCTTACCGCGATGAGTTTGCTGTGGAGCTCGCCAGCGAACGCGCAACTTGCCGGCAAAGGTGAGATCAAGGGAACGGTGACCGATTCCACCGGCGCTGTCGTTCCGGACGCGGTGGTTACTGCAACCTCGACCACCCAGGGGACCAAACTCAGCCGTACGACCTCGAACCTTGGGGAGTTCGACCTTTCGCCGCTGAACCCGGATATCTATAGCGTGAGCGTTACCGCGAAGGGGTTCGAGGCGCTCAACCAGGAAAACGTCCATGTCAACGCGCTGGAGGTGTCGGATCTGAAACTGACGCTGACGATTGGTTCTGAGGCGCAGAGTGTCGATGTTTCTACGGCGCCGCCGCAATTGGAGACCAGCAATGCGACGCTCGGCGCGACGATGGAGCACGACATGTATTCCGCTCTGCCGCTTGAGATGGGCTCTTACGGTAGTCCAGACCAGCGGCGGGCGACCGATTTTGCATTTCTGATGCCGGGGGTGCAGGGCAACAACACGACGGGAAATCCCACAACCAACTCCGGAATCGTCAACGGTTCAGGCAGCCGCGGCGGGGTTTCCGCGATTTACATTGACGGTATTCCATTTGTGCGCGCCGGCGGCAATGGCGACCCACGCTTTGTGTGGACGGCAATCTCTGTCGATGCGGTCGATCAGTTTCAGTTGCAGACAGCCGGATACTCGGCCATCTATGAGGGCCAGGGCATTCAGAATTACGCCATCAAGCAGGGCGGCAATAAGTATCACGGTGCGATCTACGAGTTCTTCCGCAATACGGCTCTCGACACCTGGGGATTCTTCGGCGGGAATAATATCAATCCGGCGACCGGTCTGGCCTCGAAGCCGGTCGAACACAGCAACGAGTATGGCATCTACCTCAGCGGCCCGCTCATTCCGGTGGGTAGCTGGAGAGACAAGCTCTTCTTCTTTGGAAACTACAACGGGTTCCGTTATTCGAGTCAGACTCCGACGTCGATTACCTTTCCGACAGCTAACCAGCAGAAGGGTAACTTTGCAGGCCTGGTCAGCGGCGGGATCTTCGATCCGTTCACGCAGGCCACGTGTACGGCACAGAGCACGAACGGGCCCTGCCGTTACCGGTATGGATACGGGCCTGGCGCTGTGAAAGGACCCGCTGGCGGTCCAGTACAAATTGGAGCGATCGATCAGATTCCAGCGAGCGAATTCTCGCAAATTGTGCTCAAGTTGCAGAGCTATCTGCCCTCCGGAATCGGCACGGCGGCGCAAAACAACTACGTATCGCCGAACGCGAATGGTCTGGTTAATTGGTCCACGACCGACCGCATCGATTACAACATCAACTCAAGGGACACGCTTTCGATGGTGGCGGCGATTGGCCGTCAGGCGAGTTCGAATCCTGCCGGTCAGTCAACCGCCGGGCGCAACGTCGGCCCGATTCCTTACAACTATGGCCAGACGTTCGCGCCGAAGACTGCCGTGGGTGTGATCGAGGAGACTCACGTCTTTTCGCCCAATGTTGTGAATCAGTTCAAGTATGGATACGCGCGTTACAACGGTCCCACGTTTCAGCCTAATGAGACACCCGCGTATGCCGCATCGACTCAGGGAATTACTGGTCTGCCGGCAGGGCAGGCTGCAGGCGCCTTCCCGATTGTCTCTTTCGCTGGCACCAATGCACCCACGCAGTGGGCGGGCCAGGTGGCCAATATCACGATTGCCGAGAATTACACGCTGCTCGACAACGTGCAGTGGACGCACGGCAAGCATTCCTTTACCTTCGGCGGGCAGATTGCGTGGCTGCAGTATCAAGTGACACCGGACACTGGGGGCACCAGTCCGCTTACCATGGCGACTGCAGTTTCAGAGACGGCAGCATACAATCCGTCGACCAATGGAAGCATTGCGGCTACCGCGAATACCGGCTATTCCTATGCGAGCTTCCTGATCGGTGAGATCGATAAAGGAAGCCTCACTCAGAATGTCGTGCAGGAGTATGGGTCGCGCTTCCGAGCGATCTCTCCTTATGTTCAGGACAACTGGAGGGTTACTCCGAAGCTGACATTGGATCTCGGTCTGCGGTATGACTTCTTCCCGTCACTCCGCGAAGCGCACGACAATATGAGCTATTTCAATCCAAACCTGCCGAACCCGGTTACCGGTGTTAATGGCGCGCTGGAATTCACCGGCACGGGAGCGAATACCTGTAACTGCCATACGCCGGCGAACAATTACTTCAAGAACTTCGGACCACGCATCGGTCTTGCCTATCAGGTGGATCCGAAGACGGTAGTCCGCGGGAGTTACGGTGTGATGTACACGCACGGCAACGCGGTTGGCGGCGGCGGCTCTACCGCGGGGCTGGCAGGCAACACGCTCGGCTTCTCGGCCAGCCCAAGCTTCTCGGCCAACTCCAATCTGCTGTCGACGTTCCCGCTTACCGGAACGAATAGCGCTTTCCCAGCCTATACGCCGGCCTCAGGGCGCGCTTCGGGGCCCCAATTTGGAACGGGCTTTACGACAACGAGCGGCTATACCGGTACGCCTTCCGGCGTGAGCTATTACGATCCTTATCTGGGCGGTCGCGCTCCGCAGTACATCAACTGGACCTTCGGCTTCCAACACCAGTGGACCAATGCCCTGACGTCGAATATCACCTACGTCGGGTCGCAGGGGCATTTCCTTCCCGCCGATGGAACGAATGGTCGCGGGTACTGGGCCAACCAGCTGGATCCGCAGTACCTGTCTTTGGGCTCCAATCTAAATCTCTCCGGCACGGCGGCACAAGCTTACTGCATAGCGAACAATCTGCCCTGCCCAAAGAACTTTACTTCCAGCCAGACGCTGGGCGTAGCCCTGAAACCGTTCCCGTTCTCCGGCATGAGCGATCAGTTCGGTTACATTTCGAACGCAAACTATCATGCTCTGCAGGCTCAGTTGAATATGCGCGCTTCGCATGGCCTGACCTTCATGGCCAACTACACATGGTCAAGATCGATCGACGATGGAGGCACCTTCCGTTCGGGCTACGCGATTCCGGCTGCCTTCTCGGGAAACGGCAGGGCCTACAAGCAGGACGCGATCGAGCGTTCGGTATCGACCAGCAATCAGCCACAGCATGTGGTCGTGACGGGCGTCTGGGATCTTCCGATCGGCAGAACGTGGCTGGCCAACAGCGCCTGGGAGCGAGCGGTCTTTGGAGGGTTCAAGTTCTCTGAGGTCTTCCAGGCTTACTCCGGCTCTCCTCTGGCCATCACGTCTTCAAGTTGTGGAACTAATCCCGCTCAAAGCGCCTTTTCGTCACCGGCGGGCGCCTGTATGCCCACCTACAACGCTGCTTTTTCAGGCCCGGCGCGCATCAACGGCAAATGGGGCCAAGGCGTTAAGCGGTCAACCTTCAATTCGCCGTCGAATGTATATATCAACTCGACCTCATTCATCACCACTCCAAACTTCGTCTTTGGCAACACAGCGCGTACGGCTCCGTACAACATTTACGGGCCAGGCAACTACAACCTGGATATCAGTCTCCGTCGCAGCTTCGCACTTCACATCACGGAATCCGCACGTTTCAATATTCAGGGCGATCTGTACAACGTTACCAATCACACGCAGTTCACCGTCGCCAGCGCGGTGTTCGGCAACTCCAGCTTTGGTCAGGTCTCTGGAACTCAGGCTAATGGGCGGCGTGCTGCGCAGCTCAGCGCGCGTATCGAGTTCTAACAACTACAACGCAAGATAACCAAGAGGCCGCCTGCAAACCAGCAGGCGGCTTTCTTATTCGTGTTTGCGGTCAGGGCTTTATCTTCACCATCACGACGCCGTGACTTGGAACCTCAGCGGAGTATTCGCCCTTCACTGAAGCCGACTCCTTCTTGGTCCACAGATCCCGCACGTTGGCCGAGACTGCAGCGGGGTAACCGATGTCGGTCCAGGCAACCGAAATCTTCGCGGCTGATGGACTTCGATTGATGAGTGCAACCGCTCGACCGCCATCCTGCAGTTGCTTCGACCAGACCTCGAGGTCACCTGTCTTTTTCACCCTGCGCCCCTGCCGGCCGAGCGGATCCTGATCGATTGCAATGACGTCCTTATTCAGCAGAATCTCTTTTGTGTCCGCACTCATGTTTGCGATGTCGTTGCCCGCAAGCAGCGGTGCGGAGAAGATCGCCCACATGCTGAAGTGTGCGCGGTACTCCTCTTTGGTCATCCCTCCATTGCCAACCTCCAGCATGTCGGGATCGTTCCAGTGTCCGGGCCCGGCGTATGATTCGAGGCCGTTCATCAGGTCGAGGATCTGCGTGACGCCATTTCCGCCCCAGTCCTTCTTGCAGTCCCAGCAGTCCTGAATGTCGCCGGTTGCACGCCAGAGATTTCCGATCGGCCCTGCCCAGAGCCAGGGCTTCGTCGATCCCCATTCGCAGATACTGAAGACGATCGGCCGGCCTGAGTCGGCGAGGGCGTTGCGCATTAAGGTGTACGAGGATTCGCTGTTTTGTCCGGGCAGGGTGTTGCACCAATCTTCCTTCAGATAATCGACGCCCCAGTTCGCGTATTGCTTCGCGTCCTGATACTCGTGTCCGATGCTTCCGGGGCGCTTGGCGCAGGTCATCGTGCCGACATCGGTGTAGATGCCGAACTTCAGCCCTTTCCCGTGGATATAGTCGGCGAGCGCCTTGATGCCGGAGGGGAAGCGCTCGGGGTCTGCGACGATGTTGCCGTTTGCGTCGCGCCCGGTCTGCCAGCAGTCGTCGAGGATGACGAACTGATAGCCGGCATCCTTCATGCCGTTGCTGGCCATCGCATCGGCGGTTTCGCGAACGACTTTCTCGTTGAGCCCCTTGCAAGCGAATTTATTCCAGCTATTCCATCCCATGGGCGGCGTTCGGGCCAATCCGTTGTCGAGAGCGTGCGACCAGGAAGAGGCCATCACAAGCAGTGACATCAGGAACAACGTTCGTGCAGAACAGAAATCTTAAGCGCATCGCAATCGTCCTTTTCAAACCACGTAATTTATCGAACCATGTTCCCGGGCATTCTAACTCTTTACTAAAGCGCTAAATGCGAGAGCGTCGGTCGCGGTCGAGAACGCGGATGGCTAGTTCGTTTGCAAACGCTTTTCATAGCAGAAGAAACGGAGCCCCGGCCTGATCTGGAGCCTGATCTCACCGGCCAGCAGATAGCCGAGTTTGGGAAACAGCCGCTGCGTCGCCTGGTTGTGCGTATTGGTATCGATGCGAAGGACGGTGATGCCACGCTCTGTTGCTATCTCCTCAGCTTTCCGCATTAATTCGGTGGCTATTCCGGCGCCGCGAAATGCAGGGTCGACCGCGAGCCGATGGACTACGATGGCAGGCTCGTTGATGTCCCAGCCGACCTGTGCGTAGTCGGGTTCCTGGTCCATGGTGACTGCGGCGAGCCCGGCGATGGAGGTTTCCGCATCGGCGACCCAAAGCTGCGCGAGGTTGATGTCACGCTGAAAGACTGCCTCGTTCGGATAGCTGTCGTCCCACTGAAGATTGCCTGACGCGAGCATTGCGGGAACTACACGCTGCATGAGCGCCATCAGCGCCGGAAGATCTTCGTGAGTGGCGAGCCGTATCCGCATCGCTTCCCAGCGTATCAGGACGGGCAAAAAACGACCGCGTTTACATGATGCGGAAACGCTCGCGCATGAGGCGTTGAAAGCGGGGGCGCCAGATGAGGTCGTAGGCGAGTTCCTTCCCCGGAAACATGGCGAGCGCTGCTTTTCTGCTGTCGGCGATCATCTGAGCCGCATCGTCAATCGTCAGCGAGGCGTCCTGGGCGATGACCTGCATGACCATGTTCATCATCATCTGCATGCGGCGAATCAGCTTTTGCTCTTCCGCCCGCTCCTCCGGGCTGATCGCAGCGCCTTCCGCCTTGGTTTCGTTCAACTCCATCGATGACCCTCCCGTCAAAGCCGCTACTGATTCGATGCTCCTACAATCTCACGGATTTTGCCATCCCGCCCGAGCAAGAATGTCGTTAAGCCAAACTCGTCCGTTCGGTACAGCTTAGAACGAGCTTCAGCGATTCGCTCGATCACTTCGTACCGGGGGTGCCCGAATGTATTCCCCCTTCCCACAGATACTACGGCGTCGGTTGGAGCAACGGCGTCCAGAAACGCCTGTGTCGTTGAGGTGCGGCTTCCATGGTGCCCGATCTTCAACAGCGTCGCGGGAGCTACCCGGCCGTGCGCCAACATCTCGCGTTCACTGGGAGTTTCGGCGTCGCCCTCGAGCAGCACAGACGATTTGCCGAATTGCATCCGCATGACGAGCGAGTCGTTATTTACAGGCTCACGAGGATTGCTGTAACCGGCCTCCGGCGCCAGTATGTTCACCTGCGCTCCGCCCCAGGGAAGTTGATCTCCGGCGTAAAAGTGTCGCACTGTTACGCCGAGATCTTTTGCTTCGGCGAGCAGCGCGCGATAGGCGTCGGAGTTGGGATCGATGCTGACCCAGAGCTCTCGCGGCCTGAAGTTTCGCATCACGGCGGGCATTCCCCCCATGTGATCGCTATGCGCGTGGCTGAGAGCGAGCACATCGAGCCGGCGAAGTCGGCGCGACCAGAGATAGGGCGACACGACCTCTTCGCCGACATCGAAGTGGCTCGTCGCCTCGGCGGCTTCGGTGACTGCGCCGACGGGCCCCCCCGCGTCGAGGAGCATGGTCGATCCATCCGGGCCTGCGATGAAGATCGAATCGCCCTGACCGACGTCGATGGCGGTCACCTCCAACTCGCCTGGGGAGACGATAGGCGGCTCGGGCCACAGCACGGCCAGGGCGACGAGCGGAAGGATGACAACCACGGACCAGGCCCAGCGGCGCGACCTCCTCACGGCCCAACAGCAGAACGCCCAGGCCACCACTGCTGATAGCGAGATCCATCCCGGGGGCGCCGGCACTCGCAGGTCTGCGGCGTGCACCGCGCTAACGCGACCGATGATGCCGGTGATTCCATGCAAGACCAGAGCAGTGGCAGTACCGGGTAACAGCGCGATCCAGGGGCTGATGAGAGAAGCGCAGAACGTCACGATGGCGATTGGCGCGAGCATGGCTACCAGTGGCACGCTCACCATGTTCGTGGGTATGGCGAACATGGTGGCGCGGTGGAAGTAGACCGCCATAGGGAGCACCATCACCATCTCGGCGACCGCGCCGATCAGGGTGAGTTCGAGTGCCCAGAAGCTCCAGCGAATGAGGAGCGACGGCAGATCGCGAGACCAGTTTCCTGCGATATCGCCGATGGTCTCGCTCCAGAGGCGCAGCATCACGCGAAATTGCGCCACGGGGGGTGGCATTCCAAAGTCCTCCCACTTGTCCCATAGATGAGCGGTGGCGCGGGCGTAAGGCAGGAAGCTGCGTTCTCCGAGGGGAATGGCAATGCCGCCGATTGCGATGATGGCGAGAAATGTCATTTGGAAGCTGGCTTCGAATAACGCTTGCGGCGACCATATCAGGACGCCGAGAGCTGCTGCGCCCAAGGCGTTTAGGACGTTGCGCTCTCGCGACAGCAGGCGTGCCAGCAGAAAGACTGCCGTCATAAAGAGCGCACGTTGTACGGGTGCGCCGAAGCCGGTCAGCAAGGCGTATGCGAAGGTAAGCGCAAGAGTCAGAACGGTCGCCAGCCAATCGCGCAGCTTTAGCCTTCGCGCCAGCCAGAAGACCAGGCCGGCGAGCAGGCCGACGTGCATTCCCGAGACGACGAAAAGGTGAAACGATCCCGTGCGCTCAAAGCCCACGCGCTGCGTCTTATCTAATCCGGCGCGATCGCCAAACAACATTGCGTTCAACATTCCGGCGTCGCCAGCGGTGAGTTGCAGAAGTTTGGGCAGTCTTCGATTTGTCTTTGAATGCACGTAACTGACAGTGCGTTCTGAGGCCCAGCTCTGCGCGGCATAGATGCTGCACTGCAACTGCGCTGTGCGGTCGGTGATGGTTGCAAAGCTTGCGGTGGGGTCAGTAGCCAGTGCGATCTTCGAGGCTCGGACACTGGCATGTGCGCCGATCCCCTGAGCCAGGAGATAATCCGCATACTGCCATGCGCCGGGATCGCGATAACGTTCGGGAAGCTTGATTCGCATTGGAGCTTGAACTACCTCTCCGCACCTGAAATTGGGTCGATTTCCTGTGGCGACGCCGATTGCCGGTTTGTCTGCGACTACGTTGATTCGCACGCCGCCAGTCATGGGAACCATTCGAGAGATATCCGGCGTTACCTCTTCGATCGCGTTGACCTGGATATCGAGTGAGAGTTCGCCAACCGCTGCTGCTTCTTCGCCGGTCTCCTTCTCGGGCCACCAGCCTGTCTCCTTATCGCTGTCAGAGTTATTTTGTTGAGGGGGAAGCTGGCGCACTCGCACCACGCGCCCGCGAAGTTGACGGCTGAGGCCGTCTGCATAGCTTGCGAGGGCCTGTTGGGTTGGGGGAGCAGGTTGGATCTGGGCGCAGCAATAACCGATTGTTATCCAGACTGCGGCCAGCGGGAGGAGGGCAGTTCGCAGCGACCATCGCAGGGCGGCCATCGTCAGCAGAGCCAACAGCGCGGTCGCGATGAGCAGGATGATTGCCGGCTGCCGGTTTCGGGCCAACAATTCACCCAACGCAAACCAGCACGTTGCGGTTAGCAGAGGAGCGCGGCGGAACTCGAGCGTTGGAAGGCGTGCAGCGGCCTTCGGCCAAAGATCAGGGTTCGGCTCGTTCACTCTTCCGGTCGTCAAAGCTCTGCCTGCGGACCGCACTTACCAGCTATTTCAACACAATGTGGCGAAGATCATTTGCGCAAAACAACGACCGTTTCGAGATGAAACGTCTGTGGAAACATGTCGACCATGCGTAACTCGACGATGTTGTAACCGGAATTTACGAGGGACTTGAGGTCTCGGGCCAAGGTGACCGGATCGCAAGAGACGTAGACGATCTCCGGCGCCGAAACCCGCGCCAATAGGGAGCAGACTTCGGCTCCAACGCCCGCGCGGGGAGGGTCCATGACGATCAGTTCCGGGCGTTCGCGCTGCACGACTGCGCTGCGAAGAAATTCCACCGTTGTCGCTTCCACGGCGTGCTTGCCGGCGCCCTTGAACGATGAGGACAGATCTGTTGCTGCCGCTTCCACTGCAACCACTTGTTGAAATGTTCGAGAGAGCGCCCGCGAGAACAGTCCAACGCCGGCGTAGAGATCCCAGGCAAGGGAGCCTTGACGGCTTGCGGTCACAATTCGAACAAGCTCATCGATGAGGAAGCGGTTGACCTGGAAGAATCCGCCACGGCTGACCCAATAGTCTTCACCTGACGTGGAGTAGATCAATCCTTCGACGCCCCAACTCTCCAATTGGCGAGGGGATTGACGGGGGGATCGCGACCGCCGTTGAGGGCCTTCCGTTGAGACGAGGGCAGCCTCGGCGCCTACTAGTTCCGGAACGAGCTTGCGCATCTGTTCGCAAACGGCGGCCAACCCGGGCTGGCCCTTTCGCATAAAAAACGTCATCTGCAGTTTTTTTTCGTCGCCTGTGGTGAAGATCTCCACCTCAGCCGCGCAACGAATCCATCGTGCTGCGCCTATGTTCTCTGTTGCCAGCTGCAGCAGCGCCTCCGCCGCGCGCCATAGTAGCGGAGCCGAGATCGGGCACTCGCGGATTGCGAGGAAGGCATTGGAGCCGCGTCTGTTGTAGCCAACTCTCAGGGTTGCATCGAAATCCTCGATGCGAAATCGCATTCGATTTCGGTACGCCCAGGGTTCACCAGTGTGCGCCTGTATCGTCGGTAGCGCTAATAGCCCGGCTCGCTCCAGAGTCTCGTGCAGAATTTCGCTCTTGATCTGTACTTGAGCAGCGTACGTAGCGTGTTGATAGTTGCATCCACCGCACTGGCCGAAGTGGGCGCAAGGTGGCTCTATGCGATCTTTGGAGGCTGCCAGGACCTGAACCAGCGAAGCTTCTCCAAAGGTGCTCTTTTGCTCCTGGATGCGAGCTTCCTGGGTGCGGGCTTCGACGAGCTCTCCTGGTAGCGTGAAGGGCACAAACACAGTTCGGCCCGCGTGTTCGCCTTCGGTCTGATGGGCCAGTCCCGATCCGCCGTAGACCATCTTTTCGATTTGTAACTTCATCCGTGACTCATATAAAAGAGGCTGAGCCGGGGTAGTTTGCGGGCTTCGAGGATCTTCTTCTGGAGAAACTGCTGCTGCACCTGTTTGATCTGCATGGCTTGCATCTTGCCGCGATACGGCGCCAGTTCTCTCGCCGCCTGTTCGCGCAATGAGACCAACTCTTCTTCCGGCGTTGATGTCAGCAGTGCCGCGAACATCTTTTCTTCGAGTACGCTAAGCGTTCGGTCAAGTTCTTCGAGCGAATGGAGCGGTTCGGCTCGCAAGCCTAAGGCTAAGGCCCGCAGCCGTGAAGCGACTTCGGCTGCCACGACATCTGCTGGTGGGTTGAGCGTCGATGCCTCGATGACAGCGGCGTTTTGCTCGAGGAACTGCCCTACTCGTTCCGTTTCGAAGCCGCTCTCCGCGGCATCATTTGTTTTTGAACCTGCGCCGATTGAAGCTTCCATCGCTTGCTCTACGGCTTCCATCACGCTCTGAGCGCACCATGCGAGGCCGTTTACTTTGCGCGTTCGCGTGGAAGAGCGGAGGGCCTTCGCATCATGCTTATCAAAGGCATTATCAATGCCCCGCAGCACGGCTTCGAGTGGAATGCCAGCCTCGCGCCAGGTTTCGATCAGAGCCCAATCGAGGGTGGATAACATTAGCAACGAACCGCGCCGCTGTTGAAACCGCTCCTCGATCTCGGTGAAATAGTTGAAGTAGTTCTGCATGCGCTCTTTTACAGTTTAATCCCGCGCAGTCGAGCGCGCCGCCCAAACTAGGCTCCGCGCTTACGGTGGCGGTCGAGATTGCGCTCGTAGATGAGGCGCAGCCCGGTGAGCGTTAACATCTCGTCGACTACGCCGATGTGCTTCGAGCCGCCGGCTATCAGCTTCGCAAGACCGCCCGTGGCTACAGTCTTTGTGTCGGGCCCAAGTTCGGCGATCATGCGCTCGAGGATGCCGTCCACGAGGCCGATGTAGCCGTAGTAAAGGCCGATCTGGATGTTGTCGACGGTGCCGGTTCCAATGACTTTTGCGGGTTTCTTGATGTTGATGCGCGGGAGACGAGCTGCTCGCGAGAAGAGTGCCTCGGCAGAGATGCCAAGGCCGGGAGCGATGGCGCCGCCGAGGAATTCGCCTCTCCTGGAAAGAGCATCGAAGGTGGTTGCCGTGCCCATGTCGACTACGATGCATGGGCCTTTGAAGCGTTCGAATGCCGCGACACAGTTGACGATCCGGTCGGCGCCGAGTTCGGCGGGGTTGTCGGTCAACACGGGTATGCCGGTCTTGATGCCGGGTTCGACGAACATCGGAGTTACCTTGAAGTAGAGTTCGCAAACCTGTCGCAGGGTTGAGTCCAAGGGAGGGACTACGGAGGAGATTGCGATCCCATCGACGACGCCAATCTCCAGGCCTTTCAGCTGAAAGAGATTGCGCAGCAGGACGCCAAATTCATCGCTGGTCTGCACGGAAGACGGCGTGGTGATGCGCCAGTTGGCTACCATCTCAGGACCTGCGCCTGGTTTTGGGGCTTCGCTCGCGAGCCGGTAAAGTCCGAGTACAGTGTTGGTGTTGCCTACATCAAGTGCAAGTAGCATTGCCGCCTCTCTCGCGCTGATTACTGCGCGCGAACCCCGCCGGAAAGCACGGTGTGGAGCACACCATCATCGCCGGCGACACGCAAAAAGCCGCGTGCATCGAGTCCATCCGTCACGCCAGTATATCCGCCAGCCTCATCCACGCTGACGTGTTTGCCACGAACCCAGGTTGAGGATGCAGCAAATCGTTTGAGGAGGCTTGCTTCTATGGACGTTCCGTTCAACTCGGCTTCCAGGAGTGCGATCTCTCTTTCCAGCGTTCGCAGGAGTTCGATGAGGATCGGTTCGCGTTCCCATTGTTTGCCGCTTTCGCGCCGCAAGGATGTGGCTAGCGATTCCAGTTTCGAAGGGAAGCTCTGGTGGTTTACGTTGATGCCGACGCCGACGACAGCATAGCGGAGCATCGCCGGTGCTTCCGATTGTGGGGCGATCGCTGAGGTCTCGACGAGGATGCCGCCACACTTCCTGTTGCCGATGAGAAGGTCGTTCGGCCAGCGGATATCGGGTTTGAGACTGGTGACAGTCCTGATGGCCGACTGCACTGCAAGTCCGGTGGAGAGAGAGAGCCATAATGCATCGACCAGAGCCATTTGCGGGCGCAACAGCACACTGACGTAGAGCCCATCGCCGCTCGGAGAGTGCCATTGGTGGTTGCTGCGTCCGCGTCCGGCGGTTTGCTCATCTGCGATCCAGACGCTGCCGTGTGGAGCTCCGGATTGTGCTGCTTCGAGGGCGAGGAGATTTGTCGACCCTGCGGAAGGGAGGTGTTGCAGCTTGTGTGCGAACGCGGTGTTGGCGAGAGCTGCGGAGACGCTGGCTAGATCGAACGAATCGGGCAAGCGCGTTCCTCAGTAGATGTCGGCTGTGATGCGCATGCTAAGGTCAGCGGCGGCGGCGGAGTGCGTGAGGGCGCCGACGGAGACGAAGTCCACGCCGGCGAGCGCGTACTTACGTACGGTTTTGAGGTTCATGTTGCCAGAGGCCTCGATGGGCACTGTGGGCAGCTTCGCGCGAATCTGTTTGACTGCTTTTTTTACCTGGGATGGTGTCATGTTGTCGAGGAGGATGGATTCGGCGCCGCCTTCGATGGCTTGTTCGAGCTCGGCTTCGCTGCGGACTTCGACTTGAATCCACTGAGTGGTTTTGCGGTTTTTCAGGGCGCGTTCGAGGACGGCAGGAAGACCGCCGGCGAGGGATATGTGGTTGTTTTTGATGAGGATGCCGTCCTGCAGATCGAGGCGGTGATTGACGCCGCCGCCGCAACTGACGGCGTACTTATCGAGGACGCGGAGACCGGGGATGGTTTTGCGGGTGTCTAGGACTTTGGTTTTTGTGCCGGAGACGGCTTTGACGAACTCGTTGGTCAGGGTGGCGATGCCGGTCATGCGCTGCATCAGGTTGAGGATGACGCGTTCGCAGGATAAGAGGGCGGCGGCATTGTGGCGGATGACGGCGAGGGTCTGGCCTTTTTTGACCTTGACGCCGTCGAAGATTTCGGGATGACTTACGACCTCGAAGCGGCCAACGGGAGTAGGGGACATCTTCGTAAAGATCTCTAGAAACACGGGGATACAGCCTAGGCCGGAGACGACGCAGGCCTGTTTGGCGATGATGGTTCCGGAGGCGCGGAGGTTGGAGGGGATGGTGAGAGCTGTGGTGATGTCGTTGGCGACTTTGTCTTCTGCCAGTGCTGCTTCGAGAATTGCACCTACCCGTTTGCTCTTCCAGTCCATTTAGTCATCCTAAACCCTGTTTCTTCAGATTTTTTTTCTGGCCTGATTGCGGGGTGGTTTTTGTTGTTTTACGGGCGTTTTTGGAGGGGGTTTTGGGAAAAGTGCGTGTTTTTGCGTGGTGATTTGTGGTGAAGTTGTGGTGGTTTTGTGGTGAAAACGTGGTTTGCTGCGTGGTGTTTTCGGGTGCTGAAAACACGCCACATTCTGAAAATAATTGTGTGGAATTTTCGGCGGCTATGCTGTGGCGTAGCGGCGGCAGTGTTCGAGGTAGGCGGTTTCGTGGCTGGCGATGAGTTCGACGACGCTGCGCCACATCCAGCCGGGAGCGTCGAGGCTTTTGGATCGGTTTCGGTCGAGCTCGGCGATCCAGCTCTTTCGGGTTGCAACGTCCATCTGGCGAGCATGGGCTTTGCCGACGACACCGGCGAGGTAGCTGGCTGCCGCGGCGGCTTCTTCCCGGGTGAGCCGATCGATCTCGAGCTTGAGATCCTGCGGCATCAACTCTCGCAGGATCACGGGGCGGTCAAGGAGCTTTGTTGCAAGCATGCGTTCCCCAAGGAAGGGGGAGAGTTTGCAGGCGCCGGTGACGACGCGCTGGGCGAAGTCTTTGGGCATGCCGGGAGTTTTGGTTGAGCGTGGGGCTGCGGGCGCTGCGGCGCGTACCGCTTCCTTGATGTCGACGAGGCAGAACTCGCCGTCCTTCTTCGGGCCGACACCGAGGAGCACAGCGTAGCGCAGACGGCCGAGAGAGCTGCAGCCCTTCATCCAGTAGGCGGCGTCGAGAACTCGGATCTTCGCATCGTCGTCGCGATGCTTGAGCGAGGTGATGAGCTTACGGACGGGCTCTGTGTCGAAGAGCTTCTCAATCTCGGTTTTCTCTTCTTTCGAGAGTGCCCAGAAGCGTTCTCCCAATGGGATCGTGGGCTTCACGTCTTCGATGCGCTCCTGGGCGAGATGACGCCACTCGCGCTGTGTTGCTTGCTTGAGCACGGTTTCGATTGGGCGCAGTTTTCGCGCGTCTTTCGTCGCTTTTTTCACTCGGCGCGACTTGAGGGCATCCTGATAGCCGTTGACCATCTGCTCCATCATGAGGGCGGTGGTGACGCCGGGAAGATCGGAGCCTCGGGCGGCGGTGGCGAGCGAGAGGCCGAGACGGATGAGGTCGTGGGCGGGGTTGCTGATAACGGTCTGGTCCAGGTCGCGGATCTCGATTTCGACTTTGCCGTCGGCGTTGGCGACAGGGCCGAGGTTGCCGACGTGGCAGTCGCCGCAGATCCAGATCGGCGGGCCCTGGGGAAGCTTGTCGCCGTAGCCTGCGTTGAGCCACTCGTAGAACTGGAGGGTATTGCCGCGGACGTAGGCGTGAGCGGAGCGGGCCATCTTGAGGCGGCGACGTTCTTCAAGAACCGCCTGCCGATGCGTCGGATCAATTTTGACGACTTTTTTTCGCATCGACCAGTATTATCACAGTCTTAAAAGAAGATTGATATCTCGCTTAGCGGCGTCCGGGTCGACTACGTTGTTTTAGGGTCGTCCCGGGTGCGCTGATTTCGGCAGAGAGAAGCTGGCCGTGTTTGAGCCGAGATTCGTGTAGGAAATTGTTGGTAAAGGCAAAGGTATAACCATCATCGAAAGTGATATGTACCTCACCATGCATAAGGTCGCATCGAGTGATACGTGTCGGCGGTGTGTTCATTGCAGGGTCTGATGCAAGCTATGCGGGTAATAATGTCCTAGCCGCCTGAAGATAGTTTCTTCCAATGGTCATTTGGTTATGCTTAACGACCTACGTTGTGAGCGTAACGTACTGTCGTGCCTCAGCACATCAATCTGGACGGCACGTTCGACTCGTGTCTGAACGGGGTGATACGGGAGCTGCGGGGTAGGGAGGTCGGCATGACAACGTCGCGGAAGCGGAGGCTGGCGACGGCCTCGAGGGTGCTGGCGTTCATGATTGCGGTAATCGTTGTCGCCGGCGTGATCTACGAACAGATTGGCAGACGAATAGACCGAAGGCGATATCCGCAGATTGGCAGGTCTGTCGACATTGGAGGCAGAGCGCTCAACATCTTTTGTTCAGGCGAAGGCAGTCCCGCGGTGATCTTCGATAGTGGAGGCCACACGGCGGGCTTTAGCTGGATCGATATTCAACCGGAGATCTCGAAGCAGACGCGCGCCTGCTGGTACGACCGGGCGGGCTATGGCTGGAGCGATCCTCCGCCTTCTCCTCGGACTTTTAAGGCGATTGCGGGCGACTTGCATGCGCTGCTGCGCGCTGCCAACGTTCCGCCACCGTATGTGCTGGTGGGTGCGACTGCCGCAACATTTCATGTGCGGGTTACAACAAGCTCTATCCGGATGAAGTTGCGGGCGCGGTCCTGATTCATGCGTCCGATCCAGAGGCGTTCGCGCATGAGCCTGAGTACATGAAGGGAAAATTAGCCTCTCTGCCGCCGTTTTTTAAGAAGGTGAGTTGTAACTTGCTGGGGCCGGTCATGTTGAATTCAGGTTTGCTGCGCCTTCTTGGGAACCCGGGCTCTGGGCGGCCAGAGGGCATCGCCGATCTGAATGCTGATCAGCAGAGAGAGTTGAGCTTCCTGTCCAAAAATCCCGAGACAGTGCGAGGAGGAGAGGGATGTGATCTGGAAGAGAGCCTGGCCGAGGTGCGTGCGGCCGGAGATTTTGGCGACCGCCCGCTGGTTGTGCTGACATCTTCAAAGCCGTTTCGAGCGCCGGAGGGGCAGTATGCGCGAGAGACGGTTGCGCTGAATGACTACTGGTTTCACCAATTGCAACCGCATCTGGCAGCGCTCTCCAGTCGCGGGGAACTGGTTCTTGCCGACGACGCAGAGGGGCCGGAGGAGATCATTCGAGCGGTTAGTAAGGTTGTTGGCGAGGTGCGTGCCGGGGAGACCGGACACAGATGAAGCCGGATAGCAGAGGCGCGAGATTTCGACTGCTCGATCGCCGGTCGCAGATGCGTGGATGCATCTGGCGATTGCCTTTGGGTTCCGTGGGTGGCTAGCCAAAAAACCACTAAGTCCGCTTCTAACCCGGTAGGAGCCGCCGTGCTGAGACGTTAGGAAGAATCGTGTCGAAGCCTCTTTGCCGGCATTGTCGAGCAGGTAAGCCGAGCCTGCGGGGTGTTTGTGCCCCATAGGTCCTCCGTTAGATTGGCTGCGTCAATCGGGCAGTTGCTCACCTTTAGGCTCGGGCAACCAGAAACTTCCAATCAGACCGGCCACACATGCCAGCACAGCGACAGTTCCGGCTGAATAGGCAAGACGAGCGCCTGCACCTGGGCCCGGCATTATGTTGGCGAGCTGGGTTGTGAGGAGAGCGGCAGAGACCCCGATGGTTTTGCCTCCGATGTTCACCGCGAAACTCTCGCCTGTGCCTCGCAAATGTGTTGGATAGACCCTGGGCAAATAGTTTCCCCAAAAGCTGTGGAGCGCGTTAAAGAGCAGGGCGGCGAGGAAAACTCCAAGCCGGAATAAAGCCACGCTGTGCGTTGCCGCATAGAAAAAAAGCCACGAGACAGCAATCAGCATTGGCACAAAGCAGATGCGTAGACGACGGCGTTGCGTCACGACTCGGACGACGAGCAGGGCGAAGATCACGCGGCCAGTCAGGCTGCCGAACTCTTGAAACATTTGCACATTGCTGACCGTTTGTTCTACCTGTCGCGGTGCGAGATTTCGCACTTCGGCAAGGCCGGGGACGATGCGGACGGTATGCTGTAGCGCTCCATACCCCAGGGCCATCGAACACGCCACCAATAGTGTGGTGATCAGGGTGGTCCTTCGTAGTGCGGGGCGGAAGAGCTGCCGGATGCGTGGCCGCTTTAAAGTTCCCTGGGATTTCTTCTCTCGCCAGACCGGCGATTCGGGCAGGAATGGCCGAACGAAGATCAGCGGAATCGCAGGGATGATTCCGGAGAGCAGAGTGTAACGCCAAGCCTCATGGCCGTCGCGGATGGCGGGGAATCGTTCCGCGTAGGTGACGGCGAGGTAATAGGCGCCTACAACCATCAGGCCTCCAAATGCATAGAAGGACTGGGTGTAGGCCAGGACGGACTCTCGCTGTTTCGGATGGGGGAACAGCTCCGCCAGCCACGCGAGCGCAGCCACATATTCGACGCTCACGCCGATCATCGTAGTGCAGCGAAAAACAACGAGTGCACTGAGGTGGCATAGCTGGCCGCGCACGCCGAGAGGGCATAGAGCAAGATGCTCCAGACCAGCACGCGGCGGCGGCCAAGAAGGTCTGTCAGATAGCCGCCGAGTAGCCCGAAGAGGCCACCAATCGCAACGGGAATAAAGAACAACAGCCCAACCCAGAGATTAAACGCTTGCGTCCCTGGCTTCAGGTTTCCGAGACTGGTCAGTGCGGGCCGCACGATGAGAGCCAGCATCAGAGTTTCGTAAAGATCAAAAGCAAAACCGAGGCAGGCGACAGCACAGATCAGCCACTGGATGGGCGTGAGGCGAGGAGCGCCGGGGATCGCTTCCTTTAGCATATGTGGAGTAGTGCGTTCGGGGAAATCTCGCGGCCTCTCTCCGCGTGATAGGGGATTCGCTTGTGACGTGGCGGTCGGGGTGTGTCAGGAGGTGGCGTCTAGACGTGGGTGGGATTGAGCCAACGCTCTCGCTCACGTCTAGACGACGATTGCCCCCTGGGTGGGTGATTGCGAGGAATCCATTCGCCGTCTTTGATCGTTGCCTCGACGGTTTTGCCGCAGACCTCGCAGGTGTGCGTCTTGAACTTAGGATTGAAGTCAAGAAGCTTCTGCGTCTCCCTGCTGAAGTAGCCTGGGCATAGGTCCTGAATTGTCATGATGCTCGAAATCTTACCACTCGGAGACGAGGGCGAAATTATTTGTCCTTCTTGTTGTCGCTCTTGTTGTCGCTCAAATATTTGATGAGCAGCACTTCATTGCCGAGCTCGTTGTAGATGAGTTCGTCGACGGTGCCGGCGGCGAGCAGGAGGCCGTATCCGCCGGGGCGTATTCCCAGCTCCTTGCGCCTGGTGACGTGTGCGGTCGGATCGACGTTGGGGTCGGGCGATGCGGCGTGGGTGATGGATTCGCGGCGGAAGCCGGCTCCGGGGTCGCGCACGCGGAAGACCATGGTGCGCGCGGTGCGAATGGCGGTGACCTCGACGACCTGTTCGGGATTGAAGGCGGCACCGTGTTCCATGGCGTTGAGCAGGATCTCGCGAAGGGCCTGCATGGCCTCGTGTTTTGCGTCGTCTGAGAGTTGAGTGGTGAGCTCTTTGGCGAAGGACATGAGCCGCTCGGCGGTGAGGAGGCGGCAGTTGACGCGGACTGAGACCCAACCGGGACGGGCGGAGAGGATCTCGATGTCGTCGCGCCACTGACTCTCGGATGCGGCGCGGGAGGCGAGGCTTGCGATCTGGTGGGTATCGAAGGGTGGGGAGAAGAAGGCGAAGACGCGCGCGCGCAGAGCGGCGATGACTTCGTCGGGGGTGCTTTTGTGGGCGAGGACGATGATTTTGACTCCGGGCCGGATGGCGCGGATCTCCTCGAGGAATGCGAGGCCTTCGTCGAGAGCGTTGTAGGCGCTGGTGATGACGACGCCGAAGGACTGGGCGCGCAGACGGCGGAGGGCGTCAACGTGTCCGGCGGAATAGACGATGGGCATGGCAGAGGCGGTGAGCGCGTCGCCGATCGCGCGGCTAACCGGGGATTGACTTCCGATGATGAGAACCCGGCTCATGGCGTGCTCCGCGAGATTTAGAGATTCAATCGATTCTAGATCATCGCACGTGCCGGGACTTCAGATAATCGCGCGCTCTCTTACCATCTGGGCGAATCTCCTGAGTTCGTCGACGGTCATGTTGAAGGACTCGAGGCTGACGCCTCCGAGAGCGTTGGCCCGTTTTTCGAGACGCTGCAGGATGATGGTGAGGACCTGGACGGGAGTGAGGTCGCATGCGGTATTGTAAAGCGAACAAAAAGCGAATATAAACATACTTGTGTCGATGGTTGCCGATTTCTGGGAAAAAATCACAGACTCTGTACTTAACTGGACAGATTTCAAAAGGAATCCGTCCTATTCTTTGCGACAAATCCCTTCATGTGGTGCCGGTTTTCAGTCCCTATGTGGCTTTGAATTTCACCTAATCTGCATAGTGTCCGAAGGTGTGGGATATGGAACGTTCGGCGAACGGCTATCCGCAAAGGCGTAACGCAGACGGTACCTATGACTCGATCTGTCCGCGTTGTTTCGTCACAGTTGCCCGGCACATGACCCGGTCTGAGCTCGAAAGTGAAGAACAGTATCACATCTGCTCGGAGATCGATTTGAATATGGTTCGCGCCGCGAAGGAAGCGGTTCAGAGGGATCTGTAGGCGACCCTGCAGTTTCAGCTCTGAGGTGCTTGAATGTCAAAATACTATGGCGTCAAGTGTCATTCGTGCGGCAATCCGATTGTTCTGCACGACGTGGACAGTTCTCTTTCAATCCTCGAACTGGCAAGTTTCAGGGTTCCGTTTGAACCGATTGAGTGTCCGTACATCGACTGCAGAGAGAGCGAGATCTATCTTCCCAGCGAAGGGCATTATTTTGAATTGGCCGATTTCGGTCATCGCGAATCGATTAGTTTCGGAGCGCGGTTACGAGAGTTCTACGTGAATTGATCGAGAGGTCCATGATCCGGTGTTTCCGGATATCGCCTCTATCTGAAGGTTGTGATTAGCCTGTGCCGAGCGCGTCGAGGTCGCCTTTGGTTTTGTCGTAGAGCTTGCGGGTTTCGGCGGATTGCTTGCGCAGGCCTTCGACGATGTGGGCGGGGGCCCTGGCGATAAAGGCCGGATTGTTTAGTTGACTTTCGGTGGAGGCGAGAATTTTTGCGAGCCTGGCTAACTCTTTGGTGAGGCGCTCTCGTTCGGCTGCTACATCGATCTGTCGTTCGTAGATGACGGCGACGTCGAAGTGGGCGGTGGAGCGGGCGTTTGCGCCAGAGAGCGGTTCGCTGACGAGTTCGACGGAGGCGACGCGGGCCATGCGGGCGAGCATGTCCTGGTTTGCGTCGGCGAGGGCGTTGACGCGATTGCTGGCGTGCAGGTGGATGGGGGTGGATTCTTTTTCGGGGACTCCGAGTTCTTTGCGGAGGGCGCGGATGGTGATGATGAGGTCCTGCATGGTGTTCATCGCGCTTGCGGCGATGGGGTCGGCGGGGAAGTCGGTGGGTTGCGGGTAGCGAGTGAGGGCGATGGATTTTGCCGGTGGTGCGCCGTTGTAGAGGGCGTGCCAGATCTCTTCGGTGATAAAGGGCATGAAGGGGCTGAGGAGACGCAGAGATGCTTCGAAGACTTCGGCGAGGGACGCAAGGGTGAGGGCGGTGGTGTTTGCTTCTGTGGCTGAAAGGTCTTTGGCGGTTGAGGTGGCAGCTTCGGGGTCCTTCGACCCTTCGACAGCTCAGGGTCAGGATGACAGCATTTGAGGGGGTGCGGAGTGAAGTTGAGGCGGAGCTTGACGAGTTCGAGGTACCAGTCGCAAAGATCGCCCCAGAAGAACTGGTAGATGGTGTTGGCGGCCTCGTCGAAGCGGTAGTCGTTGAGGGAGTTGGCGACTGAGGCGGAAGTTTCGGAGAGGCGGGTCAGGATCCAGCGAGTTTCCAGTGGAGTTTGTGCTGCTCCAACCCAGGCATCAGAAGCGATGCCTGGGCACCCGCACCCGGATTTGTTTCCGCCTGGAGCAGGGCCTGTCCTTCGGGCGTGGAGGATGCGACCATATCGGCTACTTTGCCGGTGATGCTGTGTTCGAGAGCGATGGGGTCGATGGAAGGAATTGTGGCTGGATTGATGACGATGCCGGCTTCGGCGGCGCGATCGATGTTCATGAAGAGGAAGCGGGCGGCGTTCCAGATTTTGTTGGCGAAGGCGCGGTAGCCTTCGGTGCGCTGTTCGCTGAAGGCGATGTCGGTGCCGGGTGAGGCCATCGATGCGAGGGTGAAGCGGACCGCGTCGGTGCCGAAGCGCTCGATGATGTCGATGGGGTTGATGACGTTGCCCTTGGTCTTGGACATCTTCTGGCGGTCGGCGTCGCGGACGAGGCCGTGGATGTAGACGTCCTTGAACGGCACTGCGTCGGCAAGCTCGCGCCTGCTGCCATTGGGCATGGGGACGTCGAGCATGAAGTGGCAGCCGAGCATGATCATGCGGGCTACCCAGAAGAAGAGGATGTCGAAGCCGGTGACGAGAAGCTGCGTGGGGTAGAAGGCGGCGAGGTCGGGAGTGCAGATGTCAGTTCTCAGTTGTCCGTTCTCAGTTGCGGGCCAGCCGAAGACGGTGAAGGGAAGCAGGCCGGAGGAGAACCAGGTGTCGAGGACGTCGGTCTCTTGAGTGATGTCGGTGGAGTTGCAGGTGCCGCACGCGGTGGGCGTGTCGCGGGAGACGGTGATGGCGCTGCAGGTTTTGCAGTGCCATGCGGGGATGCGATGGCCCCACCAGAGCTGGCGGGAGATGCACCAGTCGTAGATGTTGGTCATCCACTCGAGGTAGATTTTTTTGTACATCTCCGGGGTGAAGTTGATGTGTCCGTCGCGCGCTGCGTCGATCGCATTTTGCGCGATGGTGTTGCCGCCGGTGTTGGGGGTCTTGTTGACGGCGAGGAACCACTGCATTGAGAGGCGCGGCTCGATGACGGCGCCGGTGCGCTGGCTGAGGCCGATGGCGAGGGTGTGGTCCTTGACGGACTCAAGAAGCCCCGCCGCTTCAAGATCAATAAGGATGCGCTCGCGGGCTTCGTAGCGGTCGAGGCCATCGTAGGGCGAGCCGGGGAGTGCGACGTGGGCGGTCTCGTCGAGGATGGCAGGCTGGGGAAGGTTGTGGCGCTGACCGATGGCGAAGTCGTTGGGGTCGTGGGCGGGGGTGACCTTGACGGCTCCGGTGCCGAACTCGGGCTTGGCCCAGTCGTCGGCGAGGATGGGGACTTCTCTGTCGGGGCCGCCGTTGACTCCTGTTAATGGCACGCGGACTTTTTTGCCGATGACGGCGGTGTAGCGTTCGTCGGTGGGGTTTACGGCTACGGCGGTGTCGCCGAGCATGGTCTCGGGGCGGGTGGTGGCGATGACGATGCTGTTGGTTTCGTCGTAGGGAGCGTGAGCGCCGGCGAGCGGGTAGCGGATGTGGTAGAGCTTGCCGGTGCGCTCTTCGTGTTCGACTTCGAGATCGGAGACGGCGGTCTGGGCGACGGGGTCCCAGTTGACGATGTAGGCGCCGCGATAGATGAGGCCTTGCTCATAGAGGCGGACGAAAGCTTCTTTGACGGCGACGGAGAGGCGGTCGTCCATGGTGAAGTATTCGCGTGACCAGTCGACGGATGCGCCGAGGCGCTTCATCTGGTCGAGGATGGCTCCGCCGTAGAGCTTGCGCCAACACCAGACGCGCTGGGTGAAGGCTTCGCGGCCGAGTTCCTTGCGCGAGGTGCCTTCGTTGGCGAGCTGTCGCTCGACCATCATCTGGGTGGCGATGCCGGCGTGGTCGGTGCCGGGGACCCAGAGGACGGTTTCGCCGCGCATCCGGTGCCAGCGAGAGAGGATATCCATTTCGGTCTGGTTGAGCATGTGGCCCATATGGAGGCGTCCGGTGACGTTGGGCGGGGGGAGGAGGATGGTGAATTTTGGGGTGTCGTCGTGGGCACTTTCGGGGGTTGGAACGTCAAACAGGCGTTCCTTGACCCAGTACTCGGCCCAGCGTTCTTCTATAACGGATGGATCGTAAGATTTCGGCAGTTCGTGATTGTTTGATTCCTGGCTCATGGCCTTTAAGGGTAGCATCGACGGGCTGTTGGGGCTGTTGCGGACGGGGAATGATTCGCGGCGAGTGCGTCTTCGCCGTTACACTGGCTTGCGAGGTTTTCTATGAATAGATTGCTGGTGATTTCTGGTCGCGGCACTTCTCTTTCCTGTGCTTTGCCCTCCTTTGCGCGATCGACGGAGGACCGCGCCGGAATTGGTAATGACATCACAATCGCCGAAGGGGAGACAGCGGGAGATGTTGCGTGCGTGTTCTGTACGGTGCGGGTCCATGGAGATGTGAGAGGGGATCTGGCGGTGATGTTCGGGAAGGTGGAGGTCGACGCCGGACGCAACATCTCGGGCGACGTGGCGACTCTGGGAGCCGATCTGGACCTGGGGCCAGGAGCGATGGTGGGAGGCGATGTGGCGGTTGCGGCGGGAGATGCGAATCTGGCGCCGGGAGCGATGGTGCATGGGTCGAGCATGGTGCTTCCGGGCAAGATATGGCTGCTGCTGCCGTTGGCGCCGCTGTTGATTCTGATCGGTTTGATCTGGCTGGTGGTGTATTTCGTCCGGCGCAATCGATATCAGTTTCCAGCGTATCCGCACGGGCGAGGATTCTAGGAACTATTCGGCATCTGATGGGGATGCGCGGCACTTCAGGGAACCGGTGTGCGAAGGTCTGCGTATCAGAGTTAGCGGTTTTTTTGTCTTTGATTTTGTGGATTTTCTTTATTTTTTTTTATTGGAGGGAACTTGCGGGCACGCGATATCACCAGCTTTATTCTGCCGCTTCTGCTCGCCGCCAGTGCATTGGGTCAGGCGCCGGGCAATCGCAGCTACTTTGGGGAGGACATCTTTATCGCCTCCGGCCAGCAGGTGCATAACGCCGTCTGTCTGTTCTGCTCGGTGCAGGTGGAGGGGGATGTGACGGGGCGGGTATTTGTGCTCTTCGGGAGCGCGAATGTCAGCGGCCAGGTGTGGGGTGGGGCGACGGTGATTGGAGGAAACGCGGTGGTGGACTCGCAGGCGAGGATTGGCGGGGACACGGTGGTTCTCGGGGGGCAATGCGGTTTATGAGACGGACGAATCGCTCGCGGGGAGCGCGTATGTGCTGGGCGGGCACCTCTCGCATTTCTCAAGCTCGAGCGGTGCTGGAGGGGCCAACGCCGGATCAACGTGAGTCCATTCTTCTTTGGGTTGCTGGCTGTGATTGCGTTGCTTCTGCTGTCGGCGGTGATTGCTCCGCGAGTTCGGCGCGGCGTTGCGGTCAAACAGCCCTTGTAAGCCAGACGTGAAGCGACGTGGAGAGCATGACGCGATGAAAAAGGGATGCAACCTCAGGTTGCATCCCTTTTGTGTGGGTGCGAGTTCGTTGAAGGCTAGAACGGGTTGAGCTTGGCCAGGCCCTTCTTCTTCTTGTGCTTGCTGGAGGACTCGTCGCTCTTCTCGAACTCCGGCTTCCCATTCTTTCCATTGGCATTTCCGGCCTGGGCCGCGGGAGTCGTTGTATCTGCGACGTCGTTGGTCTGGCCGGGAGCAGTGGCGGCCTTTTCTGGTGCAGGCAGCGGGGTTGCGTTGACGGGGCCTACAGGTTTCAGTCCGCCGTTGGGGTCGGGCGGCGGCGCGGCGTTGGCTCCCGGGGTGAGAATTTCGACGCCCATGCTGTTTCCGCTGGCGGGCGGGGGGGGGCGGCGACGGTTTCAGTGGTCGAGACGCCGAAGGGGCGGCTGCGTTTGATGCGGGAATCTCCTGGAACTGGAGCGGCGCAGCGGGCGGCGCGGCAGCCGGGGCGCGGAGCGGCGGCTGAGTCAGTCGGCGGCGGTGCTGCGCTGTTGGGAGCCAGCGTTGCGGGTGGGGCACCGGGTGCAGGCGCATTCGGATTCATTGCGCTATTGAAGTCGGCGATGATCTTGGTCGTGATGTGGGGCGCGAGGGTTGGGGTCGGGTCGGTCAGCGTCGGTTCGCCGTCGCGGGCTGTGAGGACGACGTCGGGGGTGTGCATGAACAGGAGGGTCGCGCGATCCTGCAGGCGATACTGGCGGCGGCTGTTTTCAAGTGCGACGCTGGCGGCGACCTGCTCGGGAGTCGGCGTCGGGATGGGAACGTTCATCGCGTCGAGGCGATCGCGTGCGTCTTCGACGTGGGCTGCGGCGGAGTGCTCGAGCACGACCTTGGTATAGGCCGCGATCGCCTGGTCGTCATAGGTCTTTTCAAGCCTCGCTTTGCCGGCTTCGGGGAGCTTCAGCGTGCGGACGAAGCGCGCTTCGCTCTCATACGCATCGCCGAGGCCGATGAGCACATCGTCCATATGGCTGAACTGAGGATAGGTGTCGACGACGGTCTGATAGCGGGCGATGGTGGCGGGCCAGTTGTTGTGAGTCGCGTAGAAGGCGGCGACTGCGGTTTCGCGCGTGGCCATGACCTCCTGGACCTCGCGGAGACGCTGCTTGGCCTGCGGGACGAGGGTGGACTCGGGGAATTGCTGGAGCATGAGGCGGTACTCTTCTTCGGCGTGAACGGCCTTGGAGTAGTCGCGGTCAGGCTTATCCATCTGGCGGAAGTAGATGTCGCCGACACGCATCTGGGCCTCGGCGGCCTCGGGTGCGTTGGGGAAGAAGGTGATGAAGTCCTTGTACTCCTGCTCGGCCTGGGTGAGGGCTGCGGTGCCGCCTTCCTTGTACCAGGAGTCGGCGATGGCGAGCTTGGCCTTCATCTGATACTGCGAGTCGGGATAGGTGTTGAGCAGGGTCTGGAGGTCGAGGCGGGCGACGTCGAAGTGTCCGCGCTTGGTGGCGTCGAGGGCTTTGTCGTAGAGGACCTTGTCGGGCAGGCCGGCATCGACGGGCTCGACCTTCTTCTCTTTTGCCAGTTCCTTCTTGGTGTCCTTGGACTGGACGACCTTGTCGGCCTTCTTGTTCGGTGAAGCGGAGAGGGTGACGGTCTCCTGCGGTTTGCCGTTTGCGTCGGTCGTGGTCTGAGAGGAGCCGGTTACCTGGGCCATGGCACCCATGGAAGCGATGCTAAGGCTGCGATAGCGATACCGGCCAACGCGCCCGCCCTGACAGTTGGAAAAAAGGAACTCTTGTTCATCCGCTATAGACCCCATCCGCCTCGCGTCCAGGTCATTCTGGGCGCTCAGGCTGCCTTTATTCTAAACTTCCCGTCCGATTTGTGCCGGAGCAGCCGCGCGCGCCAGCTTGAGGAACTCCCGTGCGTTGTGTTCGGTTTTGCCGGGGGCGAAGATTGCCGAGCCGGCGACGAGCATGTCCGCTCCTGATTCGACCACGAGAGCGACGGTATCGTGAGCAACGCCGCCGTCGACTTCGATGCGAAAGTTGAGTCCCATCTCCTCGCGAAGTTCGGCAAGGTGGGCGATTTTGTCGAGCGCGAGGGGGAGGAACTCCTGGCCGCCAAAGCCGGGATTGACGCTCATGACGAGGACATGATGCACCATGGGAAGGACTTCGACGAGCGTGTCGACGGGCGTGGCGGGGTTGATGACGACGGCGGGCTGCATGCCGTGGTGCGCGATCTGCTGGAGGGTGCGATGGAGGTGACGGCAGACCTCCTGATGGACGGACATCATGTTGGCGCCGGCTTCGGCGAAGGCCTGCGATGAAGTCGTCGGGATTTTCGACCATCATGTGGCAGTCGAGCGGGAGCCTGGTGATGGGGCGGAGGGCCTTGACCATGGGCGGGCCGAAGGTGATGTTGGGGACGAAGTGGCCGTCCATGACGTCGACGTGGACGATGGTGCCGCCGCCGCGCTCGGCTGCTGCGACTTCGTCGGCGAGATGGGCGAAGTCGGAGGCCAGGATGGAGAATGCCAGTTCGATCACTTGGGGAATGCTCCTGCCTGCAAGTCTATCAGCGGAGAACGAAGAGCGAGGCGACCGCGGATTGCGCGGACAAAAACGGATTTGAGACTCTGGTCTGCGAGCTTGTACAAAGCATTCACTGGGGCCCAGCAGATTTGATTTGGTCTCTTTAATTTGATTTCGGGTTTGATCGATAGGCCACAAAAAAGAAACTCCGGGTTGAGCCCGGAGTTTCTCTATCGTGACCTGCGGAATTATTAATTTAATAAGGGCGGTAATACCCATACGGCGGTGGAGGGTAGTAATACGCCGGCGGAGGATAGGCGTATACCGGACGATTGACTACGACTGGAGCGGGCTGCTGAATGTACGTTGGCGCTGGCGCCTGAGCCTGAACAACAACTACGGATGGGCTTGGTTGCGCATAGGCCTGCTGTACTGGTTGCGCATATTGTTGTTGCGGAGGCGCGTAGGACTGCTGCGCAGGTTGCGGATACTCGCGTTGGATCGGCGCTGGCTGCTGGACGGCGGGTGTGGGATCTGCGTAGTTGAAGCGGGAGATCATCTCGGGCAGGTGCTGGACCTCGGACTTTGTCGGGATACCGATGTCGTCGAGGACCTTTACGGTGAGACGGGTTTCCGGCTTCAGGACGGGATACGGTCCGCGGCGTGGCAGGTTAATCAGGTCGAGGGGCCACAGTACGGGGATCAGCCACTCGATGGTGTCGCGTGTGGCGTGACCGGTTCCGAGAATTCTTCCCTCGCGATCAACAGGATTCTTGCCGGACTCTGCGATGACTCGTGTCGAGATGGGGATGACGGTGTCGTTTCCGACGACGAGGTGATCGAACTTCAACTCCATCCATCCCTTGCCGACGAAGTGTCCGGGGTCCTTGTAGTCTTCAAAATGTCCGACCATGTAGGTTCCATAGGGGAAGACGAATCGTCCGTACACTTCTGTGCGGCTGACCTGGCAGAGCACGGGGTCGCCGATGTGCGTGACCTTGGAAGAGATTTTGTCGGACACCATGCACTGCATGACCGAACCGCCTGGAATTAACTGCTCTGCGTTTGCCGAAAGGGAGATCGGCAGAAGCGAAACCGGCAGGACTGAAACCGGCACAATAAGGAGCAGCTTGGCAAGGGTGTGCTTCATGTGGGACCTCCTCAATACGCATGAACTTCGGGGGAATGCGCTTTAGCCTTTGGTCCGCCGGATCAGAGATGATCCAAACTTGCCAGGATATTGAGCCGGTGTTGGGCGGAATTTTAGCTTAACTTTGGGATGGGCGTACTTATTTCTTTTGGGGGGGCGGAACCCTTGTGGCTACAACGCGGTAGAGCGCGGTAAAGGCTTGCGCCGGGAGATTTTGCATCATGCGGAGTTGTTTTAGCGGTCTTTGGGCACGATGACGACAGTTCGTTCGACTTCTGGGCGCCCTTCGTGAAGGATCTTCGTCTTAATGCCTTTTGCGGCTTCTTTTGCGGCGTCGCGGTTGGTTTCGGCCATGGGTTTGGGATCGCCTATGACGGAGCGGGCCGCGCCGCGAAGGATCTTGCGGATGGGCCATGTGCCGTCTTCGTTGGCGAAGAAGATTTCGCCGATGCGTTGTTTTTCGGGACGGTAGTACCAGCGGCGGAGGAGGGAGAGATGGTCGCTCAATAGAGCAAGGTCGTTGGTTTTGCCGACTCTTTTTTCGAGGGCGCTGATGGTGTGGGCGGCGCGGTCTTCGGGAGAGTGGGCGGCGTCGGTGGAGTCGCCGGCGGTAGAGTCGCCTTCAAGGGGAACGGCCTGGAGCATGAGGGGCTGGGCGAAGAGGGAGCTGCCGACGCTGGTCTGCTCGCGGACGGCGCGAACGCCGAGGGTTGACATTCGTTCAGGGCCAACGATGCAGCCGCCTTCGAGGAGAAACAACGCGGCATCATCGAGGTGCGCGTCGGGATGGTCGTCAGGAGGTGCGGTTCGCTGGACGATGATGGCGCGGAGTTTGGTGACGGGGCGGACGATCCAGTCGGCGAGCGTCTGAACGGATTTCACTTTTTGCCATTGGGCGTGGAATGCGGCGGCCTTTTCGAACTGCATGCCGGAGGAGGCCTCTTCGCGGGCGAGGCCGATCTCGATGACCATGCTTTCGCCACGAGTATCGAAGAATTTTTTTACGGCGGCGGCTTCGGCGGCGTACTCCTCTGGTGTGCAGGCCTGTTTGCAGGGCTTGATGCATTTGCCCATCTCGCCGTAGATGCAGCCGGGATGCTCGGGGTAGGGTGCAAGGTCTTCGTAGCAGCGGCGGAGTTTGAAGAGGTCGAGGACGGCGTCGCAGTATCGCTCGGCGGAGAGGCGCGAGGGGAAGGGGCCGTACATCTGCGCGAGGCCGCGTTTGGAGAGCTTGTTGGTGGAGTAGACGCGGGGGAAGGCGTTCTCCATGGTCATGCGAAGGAAGTAGGGAGTGTGGAGTTTGAGGCGGCGGCGGGCTTCGGTGTGGCCGAAGACTGCGGCGGTGGCGTCGTAGAGGACGAGCGAGGATTCGAAGGTGGATCCGGTGAGGCAGTACTCGATGCGTGCGACTTTTTCGCGGAGGTTGAGGCGCTTGGACTGCGACTCCGGTGGGTCGAGGAGACGACGCATGCGGCGGCGGAGGTCTGTGGTGTGGGTGAGGTAGGGTGCGTCTTCGGCTCGTGCGCCGCGCAGGGCGAAGACTCCGGGTTGGGCTGGGATGGCGCGGAGAATCTCGTCGGCGTGTTCGGGGGCGAAGTCTACGACGTGATCGAAATGGAAGCTCGTTGCCACAACAGGATTGTAGTCGGGTTGTTGCAAAATGTTGCAGGCCGTTTCGAGGGAGTGGAAGAACCAGTAACTGTTTTGGAACGAGGGGTTGAAAAGGTTCGAGCCGTGTGGGCGGATATAAGGTGTCGGGATCCTTCCCCTTCGACTGCGCTCAGGATGACGGCAAGAGCAACAGTGCTCGGATAGATTTAGCTTCCGGCGATGGTCATGCCTTCGATGCGGATGGTGGGAGCGGCGCTGGCTCCGCGGAAGATGAGGTTGTTGCCGATGGCGACGATGTGACGGTACATGTCTTTGAGGTTGCCGGCGATGGTGATCTCTTCGACGGGGTAGGCGAGTTCGCCGTTCTCGATCCACAGGCCGCTGGCGCCGACGGAGTAGTCGCCGGTGACGAGGTTGACGCCGTGGCCCATGGTCTCGGTGACGAAGAGGCCGCTCTTGACGTCGGCGATGATCTGCTCGGGTGTGAGGGTGCCGGGTTCGAGATAGAAGTTGCCGGCGCCGATGCCGGGGTTGCCGGCTAGGCCGCGCGAGGCGTTGCCGGTGGAGTGCATGTGCAGCTTGCGCGCGGTGTAGGTGTTGAGGACGTAGTTCTTCAGGATGCCGCGTTCGACGAGAACGGTGCGGCGCGTGGGAAGGCCTTCGCCGTCGAAGGGGCGGGTGCCGAAGCCGCCGATGCCGTCGAAGACGAGCGTGCCGTCGTCGATGACGGTGATGTTTTCTCCGGCGACCTGTTCGCCGAGCTTGCCGCTGAAGAAGGAGGCGTGGCGATAGACGGCGTCGCCGTTGGCTGCATCGAAGATGTTGCCGATGATGGACTGCGCCATCTCGGCTGAGAAGACGACGGGAGCTTTCTGGGTTTTGACCTGGCGTGCGCCGAGGCGCTGCAGGGTGCGGCGTGCTGCAATGCGTCCGATCTCTTCGGGGTCTTCGAGTTTTGCGACGGTGCGCGCGTTCGAGAACCAGTAGTTGCGCTGCATGCCGCCCTTTTCGTCCTGTGCGATGGGCGAGGTGGAGAATCCGCAGTAGCTGCGGCGGTATTCGCCGACGAAGCCGCGCGAGTTCATCATGATCTTGTGCGAGGTTGCGGTGTCGAAGTCGCCGCCGCGGGAGTTCTGGATGCGGGTGTCGTAGGCGAGGGCCGCGGCCTCGGTGCGGCGTGCGATTTCGATGCGTTCGGCAGGAGGCATCTCGTTGACGTCGTCGAAGTAGAGGTGGAGGTCGCCTTCGAGCTGGCCGAACTCGTTGGCCTCGGGGAGTCCGGCGAAGGGGTCTTCGCTGGTGATCTTTGCGAGGGTGATAGCGCCTTCGACGAGTCGGGTGATGCCCTCGGTGGAGAAGTCGGAGGATGAGGTGCTGGCGGTGCGATGCGCGTTGCCGGAGTTCAGAAAGACGCGCAGGCCGATGGCGCGAGAGCCCGACTCCTTGAGGGTTTCGACCTGGCCCAGATGAACGAGCGCGGAGAACTCGTCGCCTTCGTAGATGACGGCCTCAGCATCAGTGGCTCCGGCTTTGAGGGCCTTCGAGAGGACGTCGGCGGCGAGTTGTTTCAGGTCGGACGATACGGCAGGTGCTGATGCTGACACGTTTGAAGAACCTCTTAACGAACAGGAGTGGCAGACAGTCGCGCAAGGCGGCCGTCGGTAGCCTTCAGAAAATATATGCCAGCGGAACAGTACTCGGAGTCGGTCTTGAGTTTGTGCTCGATGTGCGTGGCCGGGCCGTCTTCGGAGCGGCGTTTGAAGACTTTGACCGCGCCGCCGCAGTTCATGCAGCGAAACTCGGTGTCGTTGTCTTCGAGCGCTACTTCGATTGGCTTGACCTTCCAGAAGGGCTCGTAACCACCAGCTGCGCGGACACGGCGACGTTTCACTTCACATTCGTAAAATCTTTCGCGTTCGACTGCCATGATGAACCTCGTTTGCGTGATACGGGTGAGTCGTGCTGTGGGATCGTTCTTTCCGTTGTCATGCGCAGAGGCAGGTTGCAGATGTTGTTATTGGACGGGACGCTGCGACGGCCTGGGCTCGCGTCCGTCGGTGGCCTTTTTGAACAGGAGGCCGTTGGCGCAGTACTCGGAGTCGGCTGCGGATTTATGTTCGACGTAGGGCACGGTGCCTTCCTTGCCGTTGCGCCCGAGAAGCTTCACTTCGCCGTTGCAGTCCTTGCAGCGAAATTCGGTGTCGTTGTCGACCAATGCGACGGCAACGGATTTTATCTTCCAGAAGGGCTCGTAGCCTCCGCCCTCTTTGACGCGGCGGCGTTTAACTTCGCATTCGTAGATCTTTTCGCGTTCGACTGCCATTAGTGTCCCGTTCCCCCGACCGTCATGCGGTCGAGCTTTACTGTGGGCATGCCTACGCCGACCGGGACGCTTTGTCCGGACTTGCCGCAGGTGCCGATTCCTTCATCAAGTGCAAGGTCGTTGCCGACCATTGAGACATATTTCAATGCTTCGGGGCCGTTGCCGATCAGCGTTGCGCCCTTTACCGGACGGGTTACGATGCCGTCTTCGATGAGGTAGGCTTCGCTGGCGGAGAAGACGAATTTGCCGTTGGTGATGTCGACGGAGCCGCCGCCGAAGTTGACGGCGTAGAGGCCGCGCTTGACGGACTTGATGATGTCTTCCGGCATGTCTTCGCCGTTGAGCATGTAGGTGTTGGTCATGCGCGGCATGGGGATGTGGTGGTAGCTCTCGCGGCGTCCGCTGCCGGTGTTGGGCATGCCCATGAGGCGGGAGTTGAGCTTGTCGGAGAGGAAGCCTTTGAGGATACCGTTTTCGATGAGGACGGTTTCCTGGGTCGGGGTGCCTTCGTCGTCGACGTTGAGGCTGCCGCGGCGGCCGGGCATGAGGCCGTTGTCGACGACGGTGACTTTGGAGCTTGCGACTTGTTGTCCGATGAGGCCGGCGAAGGCTGAGGTCTTCTTGCGGTTGAAGTCGGCTTCGAGGCCATGGCCGACGGCTTCGTGCAGGAGGACGCCGGGCCAGCCGGGGCCGAGGACGACGGGCATCTCGCCGGCGGGGGCTTCGATTGCGCCGAGTTGCAGGATGGCGGTGCGGGCGGCTTCGCGGGCGAAGTGCTCCGGGGATTTGGTTTCCGCCTTCGAAGAAGTCCATGGTGACGCGACCGCCGCCGCCGCTGCTGCCGCGAGCGGTGCCACCGTTTGCGCTGCCGTCTTTTGCGATGACGAAGACGTTGAGGCGGGCGAGGGGTTGGGTGTCGGAGGCGAAGGTGCCGTCGGATGCGGCGACGAGGATGCGGCGGAGCTCGTCGTTGAAGCCGGCGCGGACCTGGGTGATGCGAGGGTCGTAGGCGCGGGCGGCCTTGTCGGCGCGCTGGATGAGAGCGAGTTTGGCGGCGATTTCGGCGTCGGCGGTGGCTCCGGCGACGGGGTAGAGCGCGGGTGTTTCGGTATGGCGGAAGCCGCTCATCAGCTCTTTTGCGGGGCCGCTGGCGATGAAGGCTGCGGTGCGCGCGGCGCGGAGGAGGCAGTCGGAGGAGAGATCGTCGGTGTAGGCGTAGCCGGTGCGTTCGCCGGATACGACGCGGATGCCGCAGCCCAGGCTGATTCCCTGGCTGGCGGATTTGACGAGGGACTCGTCGATGCCAAGGGCGGTGGAGGTAACCGATTCAAAGTAAAGGTCAGCGTAGTCACCCCCTGCTGAGAGGGCCTCCCCAAGGCAGCGCTCCATCAGGCGTTCGGAAAGACCTAACTTTTCGATGAAGTAGCGTTTGTGGTCGGGAGGGGGTATGGTCATCTGCTTTGATTCTAGGCTTTGCAGAGGGCTGCGGCAAATGACAGTACTACGGAAGTAACGCTGGAACAGGCGAAATTGGACTTCGCTCCACCCGATTGAGGGCGGAAGTGTAGGCGATATCAGCGTCCGTGCGAGGGGTCGGACGAGGTCGCGACGCTGAGATCGAGGGTGAAGTTCGGCAATCCGGGGGCGTAACAGTTGCCGTTGGCGGCGTAGGTCTTGGCGCAGGTTGCGGTGAGTTCTTTGCGGCGAGGGGATTGAGCATACTGCCACGCCGTGACGTCAGGAATTCCGCTGGCAGCAAGAGGTGGAGGCTGCATGGTGCAGCCGTTGGCTGGGGGGCAGGCGTCCTGATAGACCCAGAAGGCGATGTCGTGGAGATGTTGCGCGGCGACGAGTTCGCGGATGTTCTGGATAGTGGTGATGGTCTTGCCGGGGGCGTCGTCGACGGGCTGGCCGCTGGCGTAGACGCCGGGAAGATAGCCGGAGTGCGCGACGGCCTCGGTCCACGCAAGAAGGTAAGTGGATTGATTTTCATTGAGACGGCCGCCTTCTTCCTGATCGAGAAAGATGATGGCGTGGGTGGGGAAGTGTTCGCGGCGTGCGGCTGCGACAGCGTTAGCTGCGTCCTTTGCGCCGAGAGCGGCGGGAGTAGTGCCGGCGTGTTTGGCGTGGGAGATCTCGGCGTCGGTTTTTCCGTTGGCGAGGATGAGGAAGCCGAAGCCGTTGCGCAGGAGTAGGTCACGCTTGCCTACCCAGCCGTTGTTGTGTGCGCCGGGAGGATTGGTGAGCCAGTATCCGGCGAAGGAGAAGTGTTGTCGCACCGCGGGAAGGGAGTCGTCGCCAGGATAGTCGTTGCTGTCGAAGCCGATGGGATTTTGGTTTGCGGCCACGGGAGTGTGATTGGGCGTTGCTTGCTGCGCGCAGGCGGTTGCGATGAGAAGCAGGAGAGCGGGAAGGGAGATCGCGGGTAGTCGCATAAGAGAATTCGAAGAGGCTGCCACTTGATCATGGTGACACAATCTGTGTGCTAGGTTTCTTAGTAGAGGTTAGTGGAGGCGCACATGTCCTTGAGTGATGTGGATCCGAGGTATCCGGTTGGCCGCTTCGCGCCGCCGGCGACGATTGCGCCCGAAGAGAGAACGGGGGCAATTGCAACGCTTGCGGAACTGCCGGAGCAGTTGCGCAACGCGGTGGATGGGTTGAGTTTTTCGCAGCTGGGCACGCCGTATCGCGAAGGTGGATGGACGGTGCGGCAGGTGGTGCATCACGTTGCGGACAGCCACATGAACGCGTTTATCCGCGTGAAACTGGCGTTGACGGAAGACTGGCCGACGGTGAAACCGTATGACGAAGCGGCGTGGGCGAAGCTGCATGATGTGGCGGCTCCCGTGGAGTGGTCGCTGGAGTTGGTGGAAAGCCTGCATGCACGGTGGGTGATGTTGCTGCAGTCGCTCAGCGATGAACAATGGCAGAGGGGCTTCGACCATCCGGAGAACGGGCCAATGACGGTGGAACTGACGACTCTTAGCTATGCGTGGCACTCGCGGCACCATGTGGCGCACATTACGCATCTTCGCGCTAGAGAGGGCTGGTAGCGCGGCGCATGCGGAAGATACAGATTGCTACGACGCCTGAAGAGATTGATCGCTGCTTTGCGGTAATGAGCCAGTTGCGACCGATGCTGATTGCGAATGAGTTCGCTGCCCGCGTGCAGGCTCAACAGGCCGAGGGGTATCAGCTTGTGTCTCTTGAGTACGAGGATGCGGTTGTCTCGGTTGCGGGATTTCGCATGCAGAATATGCTTTCGAGTGGGAAGACGCTGTATGTGGACGACCTGGTGACAGATGCGGGGGCGCGCTCGCGAGGGCATGGCGAAGCGATGCTGCAGTGGCTGATCGCGCTGGCGAGAGAGGCGGGGTGCGATACGTTCAGTCTCGACTCAGGCACGCAACGTCAGGAGGCGCATGCGTTTTATCTGCGGCAGCGGATGAGGATTACGAGCTTTCATTTTTCGCTTCGTCTGTAAATCGCGGGCCAATGCGGTATGTTAAGGTTCGACTATGCCGCCAAGAGCACCTTCCGCGGATCTGAAGCAGACACCCGCACAAACTTTGGAACAGGTCGCTTCTGCGCTTGCGGAATTTCTTGCGGAGCATGCGAAGGCCGTTGTGCTGGAGGATGGCAAGGTGCTGTTCGACATGCGCGAGGCAAGGTACCGGCTTGCGACGGAGCATGGCCGGTGCACGCTGCACCTGTGGGGTGAGGAGCGCAATCTTGTCCGGCGAGTGACTGCGACGACGATGCGGAATGGCGTGCTGCGATTGAGTACGCATCGCTTTGGACAGACGAAGCCGCAGACGCTGGAGTTGGTGGCGGATCGAGATCGGCGGACGCCGTCGACGCGTGAAGCAACCCGGGTGAAGTATCTGCGGGTGCTGGAGCGGGTGTTGTTGCGAAGTTTTCCAGAGCTTAAGACGGATGGGTTTCGCACCGCGATGGACCTGGAGAAGAGCTTTGGGCCGGCGTATGCGCGCGGTTCAATGGTGCAGGGACAAAAGGCGTGGGCCGTGATCGCTGTAAATGAAGAGGAGACGCAGGCGACGGTCGATGGGATTTTGACGCTGGGGATTTTGTGGCTGCAGCACTGTCGCGAGTCGGGGGATGGGCGAAGGGTTTACCAGGGGCTGAAGCTGATTGTGCCGCGCGGAATGGCGACGCTGACGCTGTCGCGGATGGCGTGGCTGAACGCAAATGTTGCGCAGTGGGAGTTGTGGGAGCTGGATCAGAAGACGGAGGAACTGGAGCAGCGTGATGCAGCGGATCATGGAAACCTGACGACTCGCCTGATGCATGCGCCGAATGTGCAGGCGGCGCAGGAGCGTTTTGCGGAGTCGAAGGCGCGGGTGACGGCGCTGGTGCCGGAGACGATGCGCGAGGTCGTGGAGGAACGGCTACGCAGCGGGACGGAGATGGCGTTTCTCCTTCATGGACTCGAGTTTGCGCGGGTGCGGATGGGGTATGCGGGGAACTCGTTCAATAGTGCGCAGGAGATTACTTTTGGGGCGGGTGCGAACGAGACTCCGCTGACGGAGGAGAATGAGGCGGAGCTGCGGGAGCTGGTTGCGCGGCTGTTTGCGCGGCGCGTTGCTGGCGGCGACAAACGCGATCCGCTCTACAGGATGCAGCCGGAACGGTGGCTGGAGAGCGTGCTGCGGCGGGATGTGGGCCCGCTCGATGCGCATCTTGATGCGGCGCATGTTTATACCCAAGTGCCGGCGTTTGCGGCGGCGGATCGCGGTATGCTCGACCTGCTGGGCGTGACGGATGATGGACGCCTGGCGGTGATTGAGTTGAAGGCGGATGAGGATCTGCATCTGGCGTTGCAGGGGCTGGATTATTGGGTTCGCGTGCGATGGCATCATCAGCAGAACGCCGATAATGTGAGTGGGCTGGGTGAGTTTCAACGGCATGGATACTTTGGCGGCTTGCGGTTGTCGACGAAGGCTCCGAGGCTGTATCTGGTGGCTCCGGCGCTGCGGATTCATCCGGCGACTGAGGTAGTGTTGCGGTATCTGTCGCCGCGCGTGGAGTGGACTCTGATTGGATTGGATGAGCGCTGGCGGGCGAAGGTGAAAGCGGTCTGGCGAAAGCGTGGTGGGGCCCAGGTGTAGTTCGAGGGAGATGGCGATGACTTTCCGAAGGCTTGCTGTGGTGCTTGGATTTATTTTGGTCGTGACTCTGATCGGTGCTGCGGGATTGCAGGCGAAGACTGTGACGCTGGGGGCTGCGGATAATCGCACGGATGTTTCGCTGAACCTGGGCGACACGCTTGTGGTGGAACTTACCTCAGGCGATGTGAGTGGATTCCGGTGGATGACGCATCTGCCGAGGGTCTCGGGATTGACGGCGATGAATGAGGAGTTTGTTCCTGCCAACAAGAAGGCTGCGGTGCCGGTGGACCTGAGGCGATTTCGCTTCAATGCGGCGGTGGTTGGGGATATGACGCTGATGTTTGGCTTCGAGACGCCGGAGAAGGTGCCCGGTGCGGCACCGCAGGATACCGACGCGTATTCGGTGAGAGTGCACATCGCCTCCGGGGCGCCGCGGGTGGGAACGGCGATATTGTTTGGTGTCTACAAGGGGACGCTGCCGTGCGCGGATTGCGAAGGTCTGGAGACTGTGCTTCGGCTCTATACGAAGAGTAAGTTCGATTTTACGTATGCGTTTTATGTTCGGACGCAGACCTACAAGGGCGCGCCGAAGGGCGATGTGACTTACTCGGATCGTGGGGATTGGGCGTTGCTGCGCGGGGATGCAGAGGACGAGAATGCGACGGTGTATCAACTTAATCCAGATAACGAACAGCATTCGGAGGCGCTGCTTGTGCAGGATCAGGGGAATGCATTGGTGCAACTGGATCGCGATCTGAAAGCGATTGATTCGACGATGAACCTGACGCTGACACGAGTTGGCGCGGTCGCAGTTAAGAAGCAATAACTGATTGTAGGTGGCAGGGAATCAGTCGCAGTAGGCGGCGGCTGAGGCGAGCATCGTCTCGTCTACTTCAGCGACGGTATCTTCCTTCTCGGTGGCGGTTGCGCGAGTGTCGAAGAAGGTTTCGATGGCGTTGAGGACAGCGGGGCCGTTCTTTGATTCGAAGATCTGTTTGCGCAACGCGCCGCCGCCGGGAACACCGTGGGTGAACCAGCTGGCGAACTGCTTCATCTTGCCGACGCAGTCGCGGTGACGTTGATCGCGAGCGAGTTGGCCGGACGCGGTTATCGCGGCGGCGCGGGCGGCTTCGGCGGCCTCTTCGATGGCGATCTCGTCGACCAGCATCTGGAAGTAGGTGCGGATCATGCGATAGCGGTCCTGGTCGGTGGGGTGGTCGTAGGTGCCGGTGCCGGTGGCTTCCTTGGAGGCGGTGTACTGCGCGATCTGGCGGAAGATCCAGGGGTTTGAGGGCGCGGTGCGGCCGATCATGACGGCGTCGCAGTGCAGTGACGTCGACCATGGCGGCGGCGTCTTCGGGCGTGCGGATGTCGCCGTTGCCGATGACGGGGATGGTCACGGCGTCTTTCACGGCGGCGATGTACTCCCAGCGCGCCTGGCCGGTGTAGCCGTCTTCGCGGGTGCGGGCGTGGAGGGCGACGGCGTTGAGGCCGCAGTCTTCGGCGAGCTTCGCGAGATCGACGCAGACGATGTGCTTGTCGTTCCAGCCCATGCGGAACTTGACGGTGAAGGGGATGGTGACGGCGGCGCGGATGGCTTTGAAGATGGTCTCGATGAGCGGCAGGTCGCGCAGGAGGCCGGAGCCGCCGTTGCAGGCGACGACGCGTTTGGCCGGGCAGCCGAGATTGAGGTCGACGAGGTCGAAGCCGGCGTCCTGCACGATGCGGGCGGAGTCGGCGAGCGTGACGGGGTTGGAACCGAAGAGCTGCGCGGAGATGGGGTGCTCGTCGTCGTAGTAGGTGAGGTAGCGCTTGCGCTTGACCTCGCGCATGCGGGAGAGGCCGTCGGCGGAGGTGAACTCCGTCATGATGAGGCCGCAGCCGGATTGCTGGTTGGAGGTCTCTTCGGTGGCGATCGGTGGTGCTGGCCGAGGTGGTGAACTGGCTGGCGTTTTTGATGAAGCGGCGGAAGACCGTGTCGGTGACGCCGGCCATGGGGGCGAGTACGGTCGCCGGGTGCGATCTTGACGTTGCCGATGGTGAAGCTGGCAGGGACGCGGGTGTGCTCGGGCATGGCGTGCTCGTGGGGTGCATCCCAGCGTTTCTGCTCGAGGGTGTAGCGCTTTTTCATCAGGGTTCAGGAGCTTAGGGCTTAGAGTTCAAAATCAAAGGCCCCCGCGATGGGCGGAGGCCTTTGGGTAGGTTTGGCCCCGCTTACTTCGCGGCGGTCTCGGCGGTCTTGGCTTTGCCCGCGTCGGATTTGTCGAACTTGCGGCGGAAGCGCTCAACGCGGCCGGCGGTGTCGATCAGCTTCTGCTTGCCGGTGAAGAATGGGTGGCAGGCGGAGCAGATTTCGACGACGATGTCGCCTTTGTGCGTGGAGCGGGTCTCAAAGTGGTTGCCGCAGGCGCATTTGACGTGAATGGTGCCGTACTTCGGGTGAATACCTTCTTTTGGCATGATGATTATCCTTTTCCTGATCTTTTATGCCTGCCGGCGTGCGGATCGCTTGCAACGGTAGAGCTCACGTCACATCGAAGGGCCTGTCGCGCCGCCGCTTACGCCCCGGTGAAGAGGCGTTCAAGCAGTGTTTTAAGTTTATCTGATTTTCCCAGATATATCCAAGATTCACACAGGGGGCATTTGGATTCAGGTGCTGCGATACTGGTGGGACGGCGATGAGTGAAGTGTGTGTGATTTGCGGTGGATCGGGCCTCCGGGTGGTGCAGGAGAATGGCAGGCAGTTTGCCCAGGATTGCGTGTGCCGGATCGAACGCCGGGTGCAGCGGATGGTGGGGCGGGCGCACATTCCTAAGCGTTATGAGCACTGCACGCTGGAGAGCTATGAGACGAAGTTTCCTTCGTCCCATCGGCACGCTCGGCGCGGCTCATCTGCGGGCAAAGAAGTTTATGGAGGGTTATCCGCTGGAGACGGCGGGAAAAGGGCTGCTGCTGACCGGGTCAATCGGTGTGGGCAAAACGCATCTGGCGGTCGGGATTTTGCAGGCGCTGGTTTCGGAGCGCGGTGCTACGGGGCTGTTTTATGACTATCGCGATTTGTTGAAGCAGATCCAGAACAGCTACAACGCGCAGGTGCGCGAGACCGAGCTTGAGATCCTGAGGCCGGTGTTTGAGGCTGAGGTGCTGGTGCTCGACGAGCTGGGCGCTTCGAAGCCGACAGACTGGGTTTGGGACACGGTGGCGCACATCCTGAACACACGCTACAACGACCGCCGCACGACGATCATTACAACGAACTACGCGAATGCGGGACCGTTGGGGACGGAGACAGGACCGCGAGGGGCGATGCGCGAGGAGACGCTGGGCGACCGGATCGGCGAGCGTATGCGGTCGCGGCTGCAGGAGATGTGCGTTGTGGTGGAGATGCAGGGAGAAGACTTCCGGCAGAAGGTTCAAACGGGCGAGCTTCGCCTGAGGTTTGTAGTCAGCCGTCAGATCCGCGACTAGATCAAGGTTGCCAGGAAGAAGATGCCGGCGGTCAGAGCGGCCAGTTGATAGAGACAATCAGCCGCAGAAGATGTCGAAGCAACCTGCACCGAGGCCTGGGAGATTCCGTTGATGGCGAACTGAGAGTCGAGCGCAGAGGGCGGGGATACTAGGTTGTGCTGGTTCATGACGGCTCCTCTCGCTTCTGTGATAACGGCTCGCAGCTTATAGATGATCGTTAACGCGATATTGGACCAACAAGTTCCTGTTTTTGATGAAAAAAGTGACAAGATTCGTGCGAGGAGCTTTGTTTGATTCCTCCCCCGAGTCATGCGAGGCAGGCATGCGACCGACGCAACAGATGAGCGGGTATAAAATTTCGGCTTATGAGCGAACCGCATCAGCCAGATAAGACCTCGACCACTCCGCCGCTGAATCCCTCTACTCCTCCGAGTCCGACGGAGAGTGACGTCATGTTCGCGAGCAAGCCACCGGAGGGTGGGGGAATCCCAGTGATGGCATGGGGCGTGGCCGGATTGGCTGTGCTGATTGTGGTCGTCATGCTGGTGCTGGCGGGAAGGCATAAGGCTTCCTCGCCTACGACGATTCAGCCTGTCGCGGCGTACGCTGCCAATCTCCCTCTGACGGGGCTCGCAATGAGCGAGTCGACCAGCCTCTCGGGCGGGAAGTCGACGTTTATCGATGGCCATATCCAAAACACCGGCAACCAGACCGTCACGGGCGTTACGGTGCAGGTGATCTTTCGCAACGAGGAGGCGATGCCGCCTCAGATCGATACCCTGCCGCTTTCGCTGGTCCGAACGCGTGAGCCATACATCGATATCCAGCCTGTGAGCGCCGCTCCTTTGAAGCCGGGAGACGAACGGGATTTGCGGTTGATCTTCGAGTCGATTCCGGCGAACTGGAACCAGCAAATGCCGGAGATTCGGATCATCCAGGTGGATGCACGGTAACCGTAGGAATCTACGGACGAAATGGCCAATCAGTAATAGTTACCGGGCCACTCGGAAGATTTTGCGGGAACCGGTTCTAATGTACCGCTGTCCGGTATTCGGCGATGTCCTGGCAAGTCTCTTATTGTCAGTGGCTTGAGGGTAATTTCTAGGTTTGGCATGCGACATGCTCTAGTATCCGCGTGTGGACGTCTGAACCGCAGACGCCTCGCGTACGACAGGAGAGCAAAACATGATGAAAACTGGAACAACTTACGGACTCCCGGCACTGTTGTTAGGAAGCGCTCTGGGGATCTCCGCCTTCGCCCAGTCCAGCACACCTGCGACGCAGACAAATCCAGACCAGGCCACCCCTAGCTCCACCAGTTCGACGATGAACCCGAACGACAGCACGACCTACGCGACCGGCAAGCCGCTGACAGGATCAGTCGAAGGAGGGCTTCTGGGGCCATATGAACCCGTTTGCTCGCAAGAAGTGGGTCAATCGGCAGACCGCGCCGATCAAGGATCAGGTGAACGAGCTTGATCAGTTGCAGGCCAAGAACGCTAACGATATCAAGGATGTAGACTCACGGGCGCAGGCCGGCATCAAGAATGCGATGAACGCCGCCAATACTGCGGATCAGCATGCCCAGGATGCCGCGAACCGCGCGAACGCTGCGAATCAACTCGCGAGCAATGCCAGCACCCGCACCGATGCGCTGGGCAACACGGTCAGCAATCTCGACCAGTACCAGACGGTGTCTTCGACCGCAGTGAAGTTTGCTCCCGGCCGCACGACGCTTGGGCCGACCGGCAAGTCTGATCTCGATGCTTTCGCCACGACGTTGTCCGGCGAGAAGGGTTACATCATCGAAGTACAGGCCTATAGCAAGTCCGGAGTGCAGAGCTCGCAGGCAATGGCCGATGCGGTGGTTCGCTACCTCGTAACGGAGCATCAGGTACCGGTCTACCGGATCTATAAGACAGGTCTTGGCAAGAACACTGCCAAGCCAGCAGATGGAGAGCAGGCAATCGTGAATGGCGTTCGCGTCTCGATCTTGCACAACAGCCTGGCGACGATGAGTCCAAACTCAGCGTCCACCGGCTCTGCTCCAACGACCTCCCAGATGGGAGCCAGCTCACCCCAGGCGGTGAGCAACCAGTAGGCCCTCCCCCAGGGCGGTATGGCTTGGCTGTGCCGCCCACAAGTTTGCCGAGATAGCGACCAAGAGCGCACTCGCAAAAACCTCTCCTAACCAGAGAGAACCAAGGCAGATTGGCCCCTCACTGAGGGGCCGCTTTTTTAAGGCCACTTCGTGGCGCGTATACCTTGGTCGAGGCAAGTGAAGAGGAGAGCCCCGTGCGCTGATTTTGCCGGGACAATTTGAGAAGGCGTGCGAACGCCGCCCCGAGAGCAGCGAGCCCGTCCGGCAGGACATGTTATTTGGCGGCGGTATGGATGGCCAGCAACTGCTCCAGTACGCCTTTCAGCTTGTTCAGGTGGAGCGCGTTCGCTCCGTCGGACTTTGCTTCGGCTGGATTGTCGTGGACTTCGAGGAAGACGCCGTCGACGCCTGCAGCAACCGCGGCGCGAGTGAGGACAGGGATGAACTCCGGCTGGCCGCCGCTGACGCCATTCCCGGCTGAGGGCGTCTGGACGGAGTGCGTGCCGTCGAAGACGACGGGCGCGAAGCCGCGCATGATGGGAAGCGATCGCATATCGACGACTAGATTGTTGTAGCCGAAGCTGGCGCCGCGTTCGGTGAGCGAGACGCGCGGGTTGCCGCTCTCGCGAATCTTCTCGACGGCGTGGCGCATGTCCCAGGGCGCGACGAACTGGCCTTTCTTTACGTTGACTGCGCCGCCGGTGGCTGCGGTCGCTTCGGCGGCGGCGATCAGCAGATCGGTCTGGCGGCAGAGGAAGGCGGGGATCTGGAGCATATCGACCGAGTCGGCTACGAATACGCAGTCGGCTGCGGTGTGGACGTCGGTGAGGACGGGCAGGCCAGTGGTTTCGCGAATGGTGCGAAGGATGCGGCAGCCCTCCATCAGGCCGGGGCCGCGAAAGCTTTTGATGGAGGTGCGGTTTGCCTTGTCGTAGCTGGCCTTGAAGATGTAGGGGACGCCAAGGTCGGAGGTGATGCGCTGGATGGCGTCGGCGAGCGTGCGGGCATGGCTCTCGGATTCGATGACGCAGGGGCCGGCGATGAGGAAGAGCTTGCCGCGGCCCACAGGAACCTGGCGGGGTGCGCGGCCGATGTCGAAGGGATTGGTCACGTCTGTTATTTGACCATAGCCGTGTGCGTATGGGTTTCGGTCAGGGTGGCTACCTCTTGAGCGACTGGCCGAGACCGGACAGCATCAGCGTAAGGAAGGAGAGCCCACGGCGGCTGTCTTCGCTGGTGGAGCGTCGGAAGAGCTGCCACAAGGATGGGGGAGTCTGTTCCTTTTGGTGCTCGAGGGTCGCGTTCGACATGGCCTTCGAGACGTGGTCGAGGACCTGGGGATCAAGCTCGGTGAGGATCTTGGCGGCGGTGAGCAGATTGCGGATGCCCGCGATTCCCTCCGGCTGGCCGGCGTAGTGCGCGAGCGTGGTGATGATCTTGTCTTTCGACTCGATCATGCCGTGCAGGATGTCGAGGAGCCCCTGATCGTAAGCGGCCTCGAGCACATCGTAGGCAGCGAGCAATGCGGCGGCGTGCTCGTCTGGAGCCTTCTCCAGACGGCGCTGAAGGTCGAGCCTTGAAGTCGACGGTGACGGGTTTGAATGCGATCGGTTTGGCCATGGAAGCTCCTTGCAGCGCAAGAAGACTAAACAGTGGTGGAGGTGATCTGAACGAGCTTGTCGCCGGAGACGGTGCCGGGCAGATGGTAGTCCTTGCGGGCCCACTTGCGCTCGATCTCGAGTCCGGGCTGCGGGGTGCGCGTGCCGTAACGGAAGTTTCTGCGCGGCAACGGATTTTCGCCCTGCTCCGGCAACACCGTCATGCTGACGGCTGTTTCCTTGAACGCGGGCGTGTGGGTGTAGCGGTCGGTGAAGCTGCTGGTCAGCCGGTTCACGGGCTCCTCGACAGAGTTGAGAGGCATGTAGAGCTCTTTGCCCCTGACGCGATCCGATACCAGGACCTGCACACGGACTTTTCCGTGCGGCGAGGTCACCTGGACGTAGCGGCCTGATGTGATGCCGCGTTCCGCAGCGAGCTCAGGCGAGACCTCGACCCAATTCTTCGGCGTGATCTCCTTGATACCTTCGGTGCGATAGGTCATGCTGCCCTGCTCGAAGTGCTCCAGCAGGCGGCCGTTGTTGAGGTGAAGATCGTAGACGGAGCTTGTCTCCTCTGAGGGCGGAATGTAGGAGACCGGGAAGAACCTCGCCTTGCCGTCGGGGAAGGGGAACTTCTCAGTGAAGAGGAGCGGCGAGTCTGTGCCGTCCGCGTGCACCGGCCATTGCAGGCTCTTGAAGCCTTCAAGCCGCTCGTAGTTGACGCCGGCAAACAGAGGAGTCAGCCGCGCTACCTCATCCATGACCTCGGAGGGATGTGTGTATTTCCAGTTGCCGCCCATGCGATTGGCAATCAGTTGAATGATCTCCCAGTCAGCCTTCGACTCGCCGAGCGGCTCCATCGCCTTGTAGAGACGCTGGATGCGGCGCTCAGTGCTGGTGAAGGTACCCTCTTTCTCGATCGAGGCTGCGGCCGGAAGCACCAGGTCAGCGAAGCGGCAGGTCTCGGAGAAGTTGATGTCCTGCATGACGAGGAACTCGACCTTCTCCAGCGCCGACCCAACATAGTTTGCGTTGGAGTCCGAGGTGATGGTGTCCTCACCCTTGATGTACATCGCCTTGATCGTACCTTCCAGGATGGCGTCAATCATCTGGTGATTGTCTTTGCCCGTGCTGGTGGGAATCGTGACGCCCCAATCGGCTTCGAACTTCGCGCGGATCTCGGGGTCGTCTACTTTTTGATAGCCGGAGAAGACGTTCGGCATGGAGCCGAAGTCGCTGGCGCCCTGCACGTTGTTGTGGCCGCGCAGAGGATAGGCTCCAGCGCCGGGACGCATATAGTTGCCCGTGACCAGCAACAGGTTCGACAGCGAGGTCGCGGTATCGGAGCCGCCGCAGTGTTGCGTGACGCCCATCGCGAATAGGATGCAGGTGCCGTCGGCCGCTGCGATCTCGTGAGCAACGGTCGTCAGTGTGGCTGCGGGAACGCCAGTAATCTTCTCCGCATACTCCATCGTGTAAGGTTCGAGCGATTTTTTGTACTCGTCGAAGTTGTTGACCCACTTGTTGACGAAGTCCATCTTCGCGAGACCGCTGTCGATGATGTACTTGGCGACCGCGCACATCCATACCGCGTCGGTGGATGGATTTGGTTGGAAGAAGATATCGGCGCGCTCGGCCATCTCGTGCTTGCGCAGATCAGCAACGATCAGTCGCTGTCCGCGGTGTTTGTGGCTGCGTTTGACGCGGGTGGCGAGAACGGGGTGGTTCTCGGCAGGGTTGCAGCCGACCATGAGGATGAGGCCGGCCTTCTCGATGTCTGCGATGGAGCCGGAGTCTCCGCCGTAGCCGACGGTGCGCTGCAGGCCCATCGTGGCGGGGTTCTGGCAGTAGCGGGCGCAGTTGTCGACGTTATTTGTGCCGATCACGGCGCGGGCGAGCTTCTGCATGAGAAAGCTCTCCTCGTTGGTGCACTTCGAGGAGGCGATGAAGGCGAGGGCGTCGGGGCCGTGGTCCTGCTTGACCTGCTTGAACTTCTTCTCGATGATGTCGAGCGCTTCGTTCCACTCGATCTCGCGATAGCTCTCGCCGTCGCGAAGCAGTGGCTTCACCAGACGGTCGTCTGAGTTGATGTGGCCCCAGGCGAACTTGCCCTTGACGCAGGTTGAGATTCCGTTGGCCGGCCCGTGGGTGGGTTCGATCTTCAAAATATGCCGGTCGCGCGTCCATACTTCGAACGTGCACCCGACAGCGCAGTAGGTACAAACGGTCTTGGCTCGTTTTGTGCGCTTCGTGCGCATCTCAGCTTCCATTTCGGAGAGGGCGAGAATTGGCCCGTAGCCGATGGGCGGCTCGATGCCCTTGACGACGTCGATCATGTCGTTCAGCGCGCCCTGTGGAGTATCGGTGAGATAGCCGGCTTGTCCGAGCATTGATTTTTCCATCAGCGCGTTGCACGGGCACACCGTGACGCAGTGGCCGCAGGAGACGCAGCTCGAACCGTCGATCTTTACGCCGCCGTCCCACAGCACACGCGGATGTGCACTCTCCCAATCAATCGTCAGGGTCTCATTCACCTGAACGTTCTGGCAGGCCTCCACGCATCGCCCGCAGAGAATGCACTGGTCGGGGTCATAGCGGTAGAAGGGGTTCGACATGTCCTTCTCGTAGGGCTTTGGCTTGTACTCGCGCGCCTGGTGCTTCACATCCAGCTCTGCCGTCGTGTTGTGGATTGTGCAGTTCCCGTTATTGTTGTCGCAGACCGTGCAGTACAGCATGTGGTTCTGCAGAATTCGATCGAAGGCTTCTCGCTGAGCGATGTCGACTGCCTCACCCACGGTCTCGACCTTCATTCCTGCGGCGACTCTGGTAGAACAGGCGCGGACCAATTCGCCGTTCACCTTCACGATGCAGGTATCGCAGCTCTCGATCGGCCCCATCTGCGGGAGATAGCAGACCTGCGGAACGGGCTTCTGCGCGTTGACCGCTGTTCGTTGGTTCAAGAGCTCGATCAGCAGTTCGCCTGCGTGACCAGGAACCTCGATTCCATCGATGGTCAACTGTGTGTTTGGGGAGTGATCGGCGGGAGTATTCAAAAGTGATTTTGTGATGGCCATAAATATGTCCTCTGCCGAGGCGCGTGGCGAGCGATCGTCTGTGCCAACCACCCCGCTTTGAATCCACCTTACACCCAACTCGCATGGAGTGGATAATGGCAAAAAACCTTCATCCGGGACTGCATCCGCCGAGGGTGTGGAGCATCTAATTTCGGCTGTGTCCGTGGGTTTTTCTCGATGTCGGGACGAAAATTAATATCCCGGAAATGCTAAATCCGGCCGTCTGGCGCGAGGATCTGCTGCGCCGCTCGCAACCCCGACCGCATCGCAGCGTGGACCGTCCCCCAGTGCCCGGTGATGTCGGTATGTTCGCCGGCGAAAAAGAGCGTTTGCTCCACGGGCTGCGACATCTGCATCGAGGCATTCAGGCCACCGGTTGCAACGTAGCTGTAGGCGCCAAGCGCGTATGGGTCCTGTTGCCAATCGTGTGAGTAACATCCGCGCAGCACATTGCAGATCTTGTTCTCATCGATGCTGAAGATCTTCGCCAGCGTGGCGCATGCCCGGCGCGCGAGTTGATTCTCGTCTAATCCCGCGAGCGCGGCGGAACGCGGGCCGCCCACCCAGCCGGTGATGCTGTGGCTCGCATTCGGGTGCTGCGTCCACCACACCGGCGGCATCTCTGAAAAGGAAAACAGAAAGCTCAGTTCGCGCAGTGCTGGTTGCCTGGGAAGATGCTCCCAGAATCTCTCCCAAAATCTCTCCCGGAACAGCAGCGTGAAACGGCGAGCCTGACCCATGCGGAGTCGCTCTGCAGCGCTGAGAACGGAACCAGGTCGCGGCGAGATCGTTACCGCGCCGCTTTGCAGGACTGCCAAGGGCAACGTGATGATCGCTCGAGGCGCAATGAATTTTCCGGCGGTCGTGACAACTTCGGCGTTGCCGCTCTGCCACTGAATTTCCCGGACGATCGCTCCGGTAAGCACTCTGCCGCCGTACTCGAGGATTCGTTTCGCAAGATAATCGGGAAGCTGACCGTAGCCGTGGCAGAGCCCATAGTTATGGTCGCTTCCAGTCGCGTCCTCGGCCTTCTGTTGTGCGCCTAGCGCCGCAGCGCTGGCCTCGCGATGATCGGCGGCGTTGAAGCCTTCGACGTAGGCGGTGGCGCGGGCGCGCGCTTCCGCCGAGAACTGCTGGCGGTCGAGATACTGAGCAAAGCTCATGTCCGGTCCGTCATAGTTCTTCAGAGCCTCAAGGGGGTCAAAGATCTCCTCCATCTCGCCGCGGCAATCGTTCAGCGCTCCGTCCTCGAAGCAAGCCTGCGCTCCGCCGCGTTCGTATGTTTCCACGCCTGCCTCATCAATGAGCGCCCACAGTTCAGGCGGCCGCCCGTGGATGAACTCCGCACCCAGCTCGATCGCCTCCTCGCCGATACGTTGCGTCAAAATGCGGCCGCCGATGCGGTCCCGCGCTTCAATGACCAGAACCCTCAGTCCGGCCTCTGCAAGCGAGCGCGCCGCTGTCAGGCCGGCCATCCCTGCGCCGACGACAACAACATCGTTAGTCTTTTCCGCCATACGCGGTTGGATGCGCGGTCAGTGTAATCCGCTGCCAAGAATCTTGCTCCACGCAGCATAGGCGTCGATGGCCTGTTGCGGCCCCGCGCTGTACCACGCGTATCCATTGCGGCGCTCCAGAGAGAGTTCGTTTACGTCGTCATGAATTGTCTTGTCGCGATCGCCAAAGATTGGCAGCCCTGTGGTGATGCTGTAGTACCGCGCCCAGATTGGCCCCGCGCCAGCCTTCGTCTCGAGATGCCGTCCGCCGGGCGTGTCACGGCCGCCTACCCACGCCTGTCCGGTGATTGCTGCCGCTTTCAGCCACGCGACACCCGCGTTAACGGATGCAATCACGGCTGGCGATGGATGCGGGAGCTGCATGAGATACACCAAGACGTCGGCGCTCTCTCCGGACGATAGAGCCGCGGGCTCATAGTTTCGGCCAGAGACTGGGACCAGGGTGAGAGCGTCGTGCTGCTGCGCCCATACGGTGCGTTGCCCCTTGACCACGACCTGCGTCGCCAGAATGCATTGCAGCGCATGATCGGCAGCCATCCGCGCGCTAAGGCGCAGCTCGGTTGGAACGAACGCGTAGTTGCCTGCGCCATCTGCAACGGCGGTCAGTGTCTCCGCCGACTCCGTCACGGCGTTGTCGTTGAACGTGATGGCATCGTGATACCCGCCCTCGAGAGGCCAAACCTGCGGCCAGCCGCCGTTGGGGAACTGTGCCGCGAGCAGGTAGCGGATGCCGCGAATGAAGCTCTTGCGGTAGGCGTCGCCGTCAGCGCCGGGAGTCGCTGCGGAGACAAGAGCGAGAAAGTGCAGCTCGGTATTCGTCGCGTCGTTGTCGAGCGTACCGACGTAGTTCCAGTGCGGATCTTTTGGAGTATCGAAGTCGTCGGCGCTGGGATGTTTCGAGAGATTGTCGGTCGTGTAGCTCTGTCCGCGCGCGCGAGGGGCGCCGCTCATGTCGAGATTCTTGCTCCAGCCTCCGGCAGGCGTCTGGAAGCTGACGATGACATCGGCGATATGCCGCGCTTCCGGCGAGCCGTACCAGGCAGCGTCGCGGTTCAGCGGCATCGTGCGTGCGCTGAAGCCTTCCTTTGGCAGTGGAGGCTCAGGCGCGCCGGGGGTGCGTTCGGCGGCGAGATTGGCGCGGTCGATCTGCATCTGCTTCTGCGAGCGTTTGAGATATTCCGTCCATGCGCCGCGATCTTTCGCGGGTAACGTCGCAATCCGTTCCGCGGTGATGGACTCCGCCGGCTTACTCGTGCCGATCACGGCGGAAGAAAGGGGCGTGGCTGCGAGAAGGCTTAGCAGAAGAGAACGCGAAAGAAAACGGAGTGGCATATAGAAGAGTCTTACACGTTCGACGCATCGCCCGAGGCGAAGACGCACCGGGTCACATTGGCTGTCTGTTACACGAATTTAAGCGGACGGCTCTCCGAATCGCTGTTTTATGAGCGCCATTCCTTGCTCGGTCGTCGTTGCGTGACCCTCGAGTTGCGCATCCTCGGCTGCATCCAACATAGCTTTGAACCTCGGCCCAGGCCGATAACCCGCGGCGATCAGGTCCTTTCCAGTTACAAGGAGCTTCGGGCTGATCGTCTCGACTGGCGTCGCTTCGTATCTCTCTTTCGCAAACTCATAGAGCTGAAGATCGCCATGGGCCGAGCTCGCGTCCATCCAGTGCAGCGCAAGGTGTTCGTCGAACTTTGGAAGACGCAGAAACCGCTTCAGCGTAGACTCGCGCATCTGCAGGATGTCGCCGAAGCGCATGTGGTTCTTCACCAACGCGACGATCTGTTCGGTATCCTCGTTCGAAAAACGCAGCCGCCGCAGAATCTCCTCGGTCACGCGAACGCCAACTTCGACGTGCCCATCGAAGCGAATTCGGTCGCCGGGCTTGTTGGGATCAGGCGGGCGAAACGTCGCCGGCTTGCCGATGTCGTGGAGCAGCGCGCCCCACGCCAGAGTGGACGAAACTCCCGGCTGGAGCTTTTCGAGCAGCAGCATCGTGTGGACCCAAACGTCGCCCTCGGGGTGGTACTGGGGCGGTTGCTCGACGCCGCGCATCTTCACTGCCTCAGGGAGAACGTGCTGCAGCAATCCGTGCTCGATCAGCAGCTCGAAGGCCCGGCGCGCATGCCCCTCGGTCAGCATCAGCGTCAGTTCATCGCGAATCCGCTCCATGCTGACCTGCGTGATGTCTTTCGCAAGGGCATTGATCGCCGCGGCCGTCGGATGGTTCGATCTCAAACTCCAGCCGCGCCGCGAACCGCACCGCCCGAAGCATCCGCAGCTTGTCTTCGCCGAACCGAGCGCCGGGTTCGCCAATCGCTCGCAGAATCGTCCGCATCCAGTCGGTTTGTCCGGTCACGTGATCGACCTACGGCGTCGCAGCATCGCCCGTCTCTGTCAAGGATCGGCCATGGGATCGAGCAGCATTCCGTTGATGGTAAAGTCGCGCCGCAGCACGTCCTCACGCGGATCGGTCGAGAAGCGCACCGCGTCGGGTCTGCGTCCATCGCTGTAAGCTCCATCGTGACGAAACGTGGCCACCTCTGTAGCGATCTCGCGGCCATCCGCGCCAGGCGTACAAACCAGCACCACGCCAAAGTGTGCCCCGACGGAAAAGGTCTTCGGAAACATTCTCATGACGACGTCCGGCGTAGCGCTGGTCGCCACGTCGAAGTCCTTCGGCTCAACGCCCAGCAGCAGGTCGCGCACGCATCCGCCGGCGAAGTAAGCCTGATGGCCCGCACGACGCAGCGCGGCGACGATCTCTTTCGCTGCAACGTACTTCGCGTCGTTGAATTGGACTGTCGTCATACCTGCCTTATCGGTGTCGCACGTCCCTCGTTTCATATCCCTGTCCCATATCATAGAGAGATGCGCGAAAGCAGTGGAACCGGCCTGATCCTCGGCATCGAAAGCTCCTGCGACGAGACCGCGGCTGCCGTCGTCCGTTCGGGCAGCACTGCGCTGTCGAACGTTGTCGCGTCGCAGATGCCGCTCCATGCCAACTATGGCGGAGTGGTTCCCGAACTTGCCTCGCGCGAGCATCTTCGCAACATCGTCCCGGTTGTGCGCGAGGCGCTCGCCCGCGCCAGCGCTGCAGCCGGATATCCGGTTACCTTCGCTGATATCGAGGCGGTTGCCGTTACGGAAGGACCCGGTCTGGCGGGTGCGCTGCTGGTCGGCATCACCTACGCGAAGGCCCTTACCTTTGGGCTCGACAAGCCCCTGATCTCCGTCAACCATCTTGAAGGCCACATCCACGCCGTCCTGATGGAGGCGCGTGAGCGCAGCGATGCACCGATGGAACTGCCGCTGCTTGCGCTCGTCGTCTCGGGCGGCCACACGCATCTATATTTGGCGAGACAGGATTTCGCGAGGCAGGATCTCGCCAGGCGGCAGGGAAGCGAAAGCACCTGGACCTACCGCAACGTCGGCCGCACGGTCGACGACGCCGCCGGCGAGGCCTACGACAAGGTCGCGAAGCTGCTGGGGCTTGGCTACCCCGGAGGTCCGTGGATCGACGCCCTCGCTCCCCACGGGAACCCTCGCGCCGTCGCATTTACCTTCGGCGAGATCAAACCCCGCATCTATCGGGATGGCAGCGCTCCTGCGAACAAGAAGGCTCCGGCTCGCACGGAAGGGCCGCACTTTGACTTCTCCTTCAGCGGAATCAAGACTGCCGTCCTTCGCTATGTTGAGACTCACCACATGCGCGAGAGCATCGCGGCTCGCCGCGCGGCGCTCGCTCACGATCCGAGTCTCACGCCCAGGTCTGAAGCCGTCATCAAGCTCTGCGACAAACAGACGCTGGATCTGATCGCCTCCTTCCAATACGCTGTCGTCGGCAATCTCCTGCGCCAGACCTTCGCGGCGGCCGAATCTCTAGGCTGTCGCTCGATCGTGGTCTCGGGCGGAGTGGCCGCGAACACGGAGCTTCGCCGGCGCTTCCAGGCCGAAGCGGACCGCCGCGGGCTGCCGATCGCCTTCCCCTCGCTGGCGCTGTCCACGGATAATGCTGCGATGATCGCCGCCGCCGCGTGGCCAAAGCTTCTTGCGGAGGATTTTGCCTCCGAAGACCTTGGCGCGACTCCCCAGCTTCGGCTCGGCCAGCAGTAAACCGGTCCCTGACAAATAACCCCCCATAAATCAGCTAAAATCAACAGGGAATCCTAAGCGAGAGCAGTCTGCACCGCGCCACGCGCCGGCTGCGGCAGGAACAGAGAGCACGTGGCAACCATAGAACTTTTCAATACTCTTGGCGGCAAGATCGAGACCCTCGCTCCTGTTGGAGCGCCCGCACTGCGAATGTACTGCTGCGGCCCCACTGTCTACGACTACGGCCATATCGGCAACTTCCGCACCTTTCTCCACGTCGACATTCTGCGCCGCGTCATCCGCCAGCACGGCATCCCGGTCAAACACGTCATGAATGTCACCGACGTGGACGATAAGATCATCCGCAACGCGGCCGCTGCCGGCGTGCCCATCGCGGAGTACACGACGAAGTTCGAGCAAGCCTTCTTCGAGGACCTGGACGCGCTCAGCATCGAACGCCCCGAGCACATTTCACACGCGACGGCATACATTCCCGACATGGTTGGGTTGATCGAAAAGCTCGCTGCCAGGGACATTGCCTACCAGACCGAAGACGGCAGCTGGTACTTCCGGATCGCGCGATTTCCCGAGTATGGAAAGCTTTCGAAGAAAGACTTCGAGGGGATCGAGGATGGCGCGCGCGTCGATGTGGACGAGTATGAGAAGGACGCCGCGCGCGACTTCGCTCTCTGGAAGGCTGCCAAGCCAGGCGAGCAGTCCTGGGACACTGCGCTAGGTACCGGTCGACCGGGCTGGCATATCGAGTGCTCCGCGATGGCGACAAAATTCCTCGGAGACGACATCGACCTTCACGCCGGCGGGGAAGACCTCATGTTCCCGCACCATGAGAACGAGATCGCCCAGTCGGAATCTGCCAGCGGCAAGCCGTTTGTCCGCCACTGGATGCATGTTCGCTTCCTGCTGGTCGAAGGCAAGAAGATGTCGAAGTCGGAGGGCAACTTCTACACGCTGCGCGACCTGCTGCTGAAGGGCTACCGCGCATCGGCGATTCGTTTTCTGCTTATCTCCGTGCCTTACCGGCACCAGATGAACTTCACCTTCGACAGCCTGGTCGATGCAACTGCAGCGGTCGAAAAGCTCCGCAATTTTGCGGGCCGAATCTCTTCGACATCGGCTGAAGGCGCCATTGAGAATGATGCGTGGATGGCTCGTGTTTCGGAAGCGACTTCGAAATTTAGAGCCGCGCTTGAGGACGACCTCAACACGGCGCGTGCGTTGAGTCCTGTCTTCGAGTTTCTCCGCTGGTCGAATCAGCAGCTCGATCATAACGGCAACCGCCTGCTTCCGGAATACAGGGATGCCGTCAAAGAGTTACTCGAAGAATTCGACTCTGTCTTCGCGGTCCTCGAAGATAGAGACGCAGCGATCACCCGTGCCGCGCTTGCCTGGGCCGAAGCCGAAGGCCGCATCGACGAGGCCGCGCCTGATATTGTCGCTACGCTCTCTCTCTCCGATGCCGAGATCGACGCGCTCGTCGCCGAACGAACCCAGGCCAAGAAGACGCGCAACTTCGCCCGCGCCGACGCCATCCGCAACGACCTTCTCGCAAAAGGCATCCTAATAGAAGACTCCAAGGATGGCGTGCGCTGGAAGCGCAAATAAATGACCGGTATTCACCGAATTCGCCCCGTTGTCGCAGCAGTTTTCTTCGCTGCTTTGTGTCTCTCTGCAAAAGCTCAGACGCCAGCGCCAAACACGACAGAGTGGGAGAACGAATCGCTCAAGCTGCGACTCTTCTACCCTTCCGATCTTGAAAAAAGCGATGCAGGCCAGGTCCTGAACGGCCACTCCAGCCCGTTTAATTCATCTGGCGCGCCCGATCCCAAGCTTGCCGAAGAGATGAACTGCCTGCGCCCAATCCTTTATCTCAATCTTCCCGGGTCGGGCGCATCGCAACCCGCTACGGTTTACGGATTCATCCTGCTTGCCGAACTCGACGTTACCTGCCTCACGGAAGAGCAGCAGAACAAGACTAACTTGCTATCGGACATCGCAGAGATCGTTAACAGGCTGCCCTCCTTGGAGATGAAGCCCATGGCGCAACCCGCGACATACACCATCGGCTTGCAGAAGGTCCACATGGCCGCTGCCCAGGGGCATTATCAAGCTCCGTCAGTACCCTCGCCGCTCTACGCGATGGGAATCTCTACCAACTGGAACAGTCATCTTCTCGTCTGGTATTTCGGGTCGAACAACATCGACACACTCAACCGAATCACCAAGACTACCGTGCGCTTCGGCCGCGACCAGGCTGCACCGCTCTATCCCCTCACCATCGGCAACGCGACGCCATAACCGCGCCCATCCTAGAGCTCTAGAGCGTCATGAGATGCACGCTGCCGTCGCTGGTGTGGATCGTCAGCAACGAGCCGCCGCCGTTGAATTTACCGCGAATGTTGTGCCCTGAGTTGCCCTTCGAGTTATAGCCATCAACAACCAGCGGCAGCGTGCTCTGAATACTTCCATCGCTTGTGCTGACGGCAAGTTCGGCGGGAAAGCTCTTGGGCAGTCGCAACGTCACGCTTCCGTCGCTGCTCTCAATTCGGGAGTCGGAGCTGAGGCGCGATCCCTCGGCAAGCTCAGCCGTGATCGAACCGTCGCTGGTGTGCAGCTGGAGCGAGGTGAAGTTCCCGGCGATCTCCTGATTGCCATCGGAGGTCCGCGCTTCAAGAGTTCCACTGCCATTTCGAACGCGAAGTTGACCATCACTGGAGTGCAGTTTCAGGTTCCCCGACAGCCCGGTCAGGTCCTGATTGCCGTCGCTGGTGTGGATGGTCAGATCGCCATGCAGGTCGGCGGCTGTCAGGTTTCCGTCTGCGGATCTGGCATCAAGGGTAAGATTCGCCGGCGTCTCAACGTCGACCTGTACGGAAGAGGAGTGCCAATTGATATGCATCCCCATGTGAGGCTTTTCCTTGAGCGAGAAGTGGACGGTATTGCCGCTCTGACTCTCTTCGAGCGTGTACCGCGAAAGAGTCGCACCCCCGGAGGCCGTGACATGGATATGGACTGTCTGGCAGCCGACACAGGCGTGAATGTTCAGATTGCTGTCGTCCGTGCTCAGGAAGAGCGACGGCTGCCCTGACACAGGGTAGCTCTTGTCCCACGTTGTGTCGCTCTGTGCCGACGCCGCTGCCGCCGATAAAAGGACTGTCGAAAGTGCCAGATTGATGATGGTGGTTTTCATGGGGCGTACCCTCTCGCAGTCATCTACGCGATGGATGGCCGGTTGGTTCCACTTTATTTCGCATATTTTCTGACGCCATCCAGGCCTACTGCGTCACTGCAAGGTCCTCGTCCACAACGGTCGGCTTGCCGGACTTCATCTTCGAACTCGTTACCAGAAACACCGCGACCAGAATCCCGCCCATCCCGACGTACTCGACGGGGGAGAGACGCTCGTGGAGGAAGATCGCCCCCAGGATCACAGCAATGATTGGATTGACATACGCGTAAGTCGCAACCTTCGACACCGCCACATTGTCGAGCAGGTAGATATACATGGTGTAGGTCAGGACCGATCCGAAGATCACAAGGTAGAAGATGGAGGCCCACGCCTTGAGGTCCCACTGCGCCCCGTGGTAGCCGCCAGTCGCAGCCATCAGGCACAGATTGAACAGGCCGCCGAAGACGATCTGCCATCCCGCCGATGCCATGCCACTGATTCGAATCGTCGAACGCCGCGAGATGATTGAGGCCGCCGTCCAGCAAAGCGTGCCCGCGAGCGTCACTCCGGCTGCGATGATCTGGCGTGAGTCCCCGTGCAGGCCGTCGCGAAGCTCCGGCCAGAGAAGAAACACCATCGCGACGAACCCGATGCACACCCCGTTCCAGCCGCGCGCCAGCAGCCCTTCGCCCCTCGGCAGGGCCATCTCGATGACGGCAGCGTACAGCGGGATCGAGGCGACGAGCAGCGCTGCAAGCCCTATCGGGATGTACTGTTCGGCCCAGATCACCGCGGTGTTCCCGCAGCCCAGCATCAACACTCCGATGATCGCCAGCACGCCGAACTCCCGCCGGGTAGGCCACATCTTCAGCTTGAGAATCGCGCACAGTCCCAGAAGCAACGGTGCAGCAATCAGGTAGCGCGCGGCTCCCAGAACGAACGGCGGCAGCACATCCACCCCGAAGCGCATCGCCAGATAGGTGCCTCCCCAAAAGAGATAAACGCAGGCAAATGAGATCAGAATCCGGCTGCGGTTGGGGGAGGAGGTGGAGGGCATTTCTCCATGGTATCTCGCTTTCTGGACCTCCTATTTTGCCCTGCGCCGGTGCTACGATAAGGGGATGATGTTTCGTTTTGTGCCCTGTTTTCTGCTCCTCTTCGTCTGCGTTGCGGTTCAGCCCCAAACTTCCGATCAAACGAATCCAAATATTCCGAAGAGCTTTCATGATTCCGCGCTGAACGTAACGTACTTCTATCCCGGCCGCTTTGTCCCCGATCCTGAGAGCATCGCTCCGAAGCCCAACGCCGATGCGACCCCAAAGTGCGCGCATTCAACTCTGTTCGCCAACGCAGTGAGCCCTGTCGATACTTCCTCGTTCGTTCTCTCCACTATCGACAACACGTGTCCGAATGTCCTGAAGGGCGCGACGCTGCTCAGCCCCTTCGTCCGAGAGCAGATCATCCGCCAACTCAAGCAGTACGGCGAGCCCACCATCACGCAGGAGCCCACCAACTACGCGATCGACGGCCATCCTGCCTCCATCGTGCTGGCTTCGGTCCCAATGCCCGTGACTCCGGAGAACAAGATCCCCCGCATCACCTATGCCGCCAAGGCCTGTGTCCTCGGCAACATACCGGTCAAACCCAAAAAGAAGACTGACCACATCGAGCCGACTCGGCATGTGCTCTGCTTCGACTTCACCACGCTGCACAATGACCTGTACACGCTGATGTTCGCCTTCACGATGCAGTTCGATAACGACCAGCCGCAGCCGATGGTTCCCGGAAGCGTGATCCGGTAGGGTTGTTCGGTAGAGTACCGCCGCACACGCGCGCAATAGGCGATTGGATGAGACCGGCGTGTGGACGCTGAGGTATACTCAGCCCCAAAGGCAGAGTGCACCAATGAAACTCCCGGTCATTGCCACAGCGCGTACTCACCGGATCGCAGGCACGCAGTGCCACTCCAAACGGCACCAGATGCCGCGCCGCCATCTGCGCGTTCTCCCCAGCTTGACGCGACCTAGCCTCTTCGCCGGCGATTAGCGCACTCCCCTTTGCACCCCGCGCTTCGGGCAAACCGTTCCCTTCGCTTCGCGCGAAGCGGCCATCCATCATCCGGGCTGGCCCAGACGAACGGCCCATCAACGCACCGCCTCCCTCTTAAACCAAAGGAGACACAGTATGAGCACACTGACACAGGAGCACACCGAGAGCTACTCCAAGACCGAGAAGTATGCGAAGTTCGGCCCGAAACTAAAGACGGCTCTCCCCGGCCCCCGCGCCCAGAAAGTCGTGGCTGACGACGAACGGCTCATCTCTCCCAGCTACACCCGCAGCTACCCCATGGTTGCGAAGTCCGGCCGCGGCATCCGCGTCACTGACGTCGACGGCAACGAATTCCTCGACTTCGCTGCGGGCATCGCCGTGAACTCCACCGGGCATTGTCATCCCGAAGTCGTGAAGGCCATCCAGGATCAGGCCGCCGAACTGATCCATATGTCTGGCACCGACTTCTACTACGAACACATGGTCAACCTCGCCGAGCGCCTCTCCGCGATCGCCCCCATGCCCGGCCCGCACAAGTTCTACTACGGCAACTCCGGCGCCGAAGCCGTTGAGTGCGCGATGAAGCTCGCTCGCTACCACACCGGCCGCCAGAACATCATCAGCTTCTTCGGCGGATTCCATGGCCGGACGATGGGCGCTCTGTCGTTGACTGGCTCGAAGCCGCAGCAGAAGCGCCGCTTCGCTCCTTTCGTCCCGGGCGTTCATCATGTGCGGTTCCCTTATACCTATCGCGGCTGCACCGGAGGCCCTCAGGAAGAAGAGGCGTTCTCCCTCGGCTGCGCCCGCTACATCGAAGAAAAGCTCTTCAAGACCATTCTCCCGCCTGAAGAAGTCGCGGCCATCATCCTTGAGCCGATTCAAGGCGAGGGCGGCTACGTCGTCGCGCCTGACAACTTCCTGCAGGAGATCCGGCAGATCTGCGATCGCCACGGAATCCTCCTCATCGCTGACGAAGTTCAGTCCGGCGCGGGACGGACAGGAAAGTGGTGGGCCATCGAGCACTCGGGCGTGCAACCCGACATGGTCTGCATCGCCAAAGGCATCGCGTCGGGAATGCCGCTGGGCATCTGCATGACGAAGGCCGATGTCATGAACTGGGTTCCCGGTTCGCACGCCAGCACCTTCGGCGGCAACCCCGTCTGCATCGCCGCCGCGGTTGCCACGATGGACATACTCGAGCGCGAAGGCATCAAGAACGCCGCCACGGTTGGCGAAAAGATGCTGGAGCGTCTGCGTCCCTGGGTCGCAAAACACGGCAACGTAGGCGAAGTTCGCGGACGAGGTTTGATGATCGGCGTTGAGATCGTCAAGGATCAGAAATCGCGCACCCCCGCCGGCCCCATGCGGGACAAGATCGTCGATCTCGCCTTCGAGCGCGGGCTGCTTATCCTGGGCTGCGGCGAAACGAGTTTCCGCCTCTGCCCACCCCTGATCGTCAACCAGGACGAGGCAGACATTGCCCTCGACATCCTCGAGGGGTGCGTCACCCTTGCCGCAAAATAGCCAGCCGTACATCGCACAGCAATAGGAAAAGCGGCCTCGGCTCATACAGTTGAGGCCGCTTTTATGTTCAGTGTGACAGCAATCCAAATACCGCCACCCCAGTTTGAGTTCCGACGTACACCTTGCCGTTCACAACCAGCGGCGTAATGAATTTGTTTCCGTTCCCATAGCTATCGCGTCCGTTCGCAGCCTGCGTGCTGTTGTAGAGCTCGTGCGCCAGGTTCGTCGGGTCGTAGGCGTGCAGGACTCCCGCGCTGCCCAGGTTGGAGTCAAGCGCCCATACGATTCCGTTTTGCGCGCCATTCGCGGAGACAGTCGGCGTCGGCCCCGGGATGCCCAAACTTTGTCGGCGAGACACTGGATGGACTGGTCGCCAGCTGTGCGTTGGTCAGAGGGAATGCCTTCAGACTGTCTCCGTCGGCGGCGTAGTAGAGCACACCGTTGAAGTACGCGGGAGAAGAGTAGACCATGCCTGCCATCGCTCCCGTTAGCTGCTGGTAGATGTTGTTGTCCGCCGGGTTCGTGGCCGGATTGAATTTGCCGAGGTTGCCGCGATCCGCAAGATAGATATTCTTGTCCTTGCCCGCGGCCACGATCAGATGATGGACAATTCCACTCGCGTCGGTCTGATCGGGCAACAAAAGCGGGCCGCCTGATCCGAGATCGAGATCTTCGCTCGACTCCGACACGCCGTTGTACATCTCAAAGTAGTCGGCCACCGCTAACTTGCCGCTGGTCGACAGCTTCACCATCGCATTGCCGTAGTCGCCGTTAGCAGGGAAGCCATTCGCGTCGAAGGTCGTGTCGAAGGTCCCGTTGGCATCGAGAAAGTAAATGAATCCGCTGCTGTCCGCTGCCAGACCGCCGCCGCTCATCCATATCGAACCCTCGTGACCGTTCGGCGTCATATTTAACAGCTGCGTCTGCTGCAGCGTCGACTCGCTATACCCAATGACCCAACCGGTGTACAGGCCCGCATCGCAGTGCGATGTCCAACCCGTATAGATGTTGCCGTTGAGCAGAAGCAACGCCGCGCGCTCTGCATACTGCGACGGATCGAAGACCACGTTGCCGTTCTGTGAGTTGTCTCCCGTCCCTGGATACGTTGCGGCAACCTCGGTCGGGCTGCCGCTGATCTCCGCGCCGGTCGTGACGTCGAGCGCGTGCAGCCGCTGATGGTACTTCCCACTTGCATCCTTGCTCATCCCGACAACGAAGATCGTGCCGTTAGGCCCTTGTTTGCGATCGATCACAGGCGTCGAAGTGATTCCAATCTCAGGTGTGATCTGGCCGCAACCATGGTCGTCGCTCGTCGTCTCGCCGCTTGCAAGTATGGAGGTCTTCCAAAGCTGCGCGCCGCTATCCGCATCGAAGGCGTACACGCTGTCATGTTCGCTGGCGACGTACAGCACATTGTGCAACTGCCCCCCGACATTGACGTTGGCGAGATAGAGCGGTTGCGCATCGACCTTGCCGTCGACGGTGTCGAAGCCGATCTTGCCAAACTGAGTTGAGGTCACGTTCGTCGGTGTCAGGATCGTCTCCTGCGCATTGAGCCCATCCCGCGCGATGTCGTAGTGGTAGGTGGTCACGTCCGGCGCATTGGTCGTTGGCGTGCCCTGTATCGTCAGTGCGAGTTGAGTTGAGTGAGTGAGACTGCCCGATGTTCCCGTAAACGTAACCGTCGATGTGCCGGCCACCGCAGTGATTGCCGGTGTAAGCGTTATTGTTTGTGCGACCCCCGGAGCGAGACTCAACGTTGCCGGACTAGCCGTCACGCCTACCGGCAGTCCGGTCAGCGCAACATTCACTGTGCCGGCAAACGAGTTCACGGCAGTCGCCATGACACTTACCAAAGCATTAGCTCCTCCGGCGACGAGCGTCAGGGAGGTCGGCGCCAGCGTCAGGGCGAAATCCGGTGGTGGAGCACTGACGGTTGCCGCGACAGTCGCGGCATGACTCAATGTGCCCGATGTTCCCGTGAAGGTCAACGTGGCGTTGCCTGGCGCGGCGCTCGCGGCCGCAGTGACCGTCACATTCTGCGCAGTCCCCGGGATCAGGGTGAGCGTTCCCGGGGTCGCAGCCACGCCCGCAGGCAGCCCTGTAATCGTGATGACGACCGTCCCTGTAAAGCCATTGACCGGCATCGCATTCACGCTGATCGACTGACTGGCGCCGCCCTGGACAAGCGTGACGGTCGCCGGAGTGGAGGTCAACGTAAAGTCGCCCGGTGCCGGAGTACTTGAACCTCCGCACGATAGCAGCATCAAGCAAAAGAGAAAGGTTGCGCATCCCACCAGCGACTTCGAAGAAACACCCATTGCAACTCCTAGGATTAAGACTGTTCGAATCTAGGTTAACCCCGCATGGGTGCGCCAGTTGTCATAAAGTTGTCCAGGCTCAAAGTTGTGTAGGTTCAATCAAATCTGCCGTCATGTTCCGAATATCGAATCCTCGCGTCTAAACTGTTGATTACTCATGAGCGGCCGACTTCACGCACGGACGATTCTCGCAGCAGCGCTTCTGCTGGCCTGCGCCTCTGTCCCTCCGCTCTACGCACAGCACACCACCGCTCTTCAGCCCGACGCAACCACTCCTCATCGAACGCGCCTCATCCTCAAGGACGGCAGCTACCAGGTCATCATGAGCTACAGGGTCGTGGGCAACGTCGTGCACTACGTCAGCGCCGAGCGAGGTGGCGCGGAAGAAGAGATTCCCCTTTCTCTCGTCGATCTCGAAGCCACCAAACGCTGGGAGAAGCAGCACGCGAAGCCCGCCGACGCCGACAACCCGGACAACCCGCAGCAGCCTCCCGCGATCGATCCCGAGCTGCTCAAGGAAGAGGCCGACCGCGCCGCACTGACCCCTGAAGTCGCAAAAGACCTTCGCCTCCCCGAAGAGGACAGCACGCTGGCCCTCGACACCTACCATGGCACCCCTGAGCTTGTTCCGCTGGCCCAGACCGACAGCGACCTGAACCGCAACACCGGTCACAATCTCCTGAAGGCAGCCGTCAACCCGCTCTCGGCCGCTCACCCAATCGTCACGCTCAAGGGCGAGACCTCACCCATCCAACTCCACGTTAAGGACCCTGTCTTCTATCTCCGCATAGGTGACGAAACCGTGGGAAATACGGCCGGCACACCACTCACTGTCGATACTCACGGAGCCACCAGCCGCATCCCGAATGATCCAGGCGGGGGTTCACCCAAGAGCCGCTACGTCATCGTCCGCACTGACGTCCGCAAGGGCGCGCGCGTCGTCGACAGCTTCCGCATCGGCTTGCTCGGCACCGGCCAGCATCAGGAGGACGTCGTCGAGACTGCCTCCGAACCTCTGCCCGGCGGACACTGGCTGAAGGTCACCCCCAAAGAGCCGCTTGATTTCGGCGAGTTCGCCATCATGGAGGTCATCTCCGACAAGATCGTCAACCTGAGCGTCTGGGACTTTGGCGTTCACCCTGTCGCGCCGGAAAACCGCGACATCATCAAGCCAGCACCGCGCCGCGGGACAGGGTTGGAGCGGCACGGTCCCGGCTAAAGCCAGCCAACAGCTCGAAGTGTGGGTGAAAGACCTCTATCGGGAAAGCGATTCTTCAGATGCGAGTCACTCCGTCAGCGTTCGAGAAACAGCCCGGCGAGCGCTTGCCGGGGGCCGCTGTCGGACGCGCTCTTCGCCGACTGTGAGACCGTCCCTTTACCTGCGACCGCGACGCTATCTCGCGTCACCTTGGCTTCATACATCATCGTGTCGGCCGCCCGCAGAATGGTGGGAACAGTATTTCCGTCTTCCGGATACGACGCCAGACCGAAGCTGCCCGACACGCTCAGCGAAAGCCCCGCACCCTCCAGAAAACGTGCCGCACGCAGATCCTCGCGCAGCGCCATCGTCGTTCCGCTCGCGGCAGACTTTCCCATTCCGGGCAATAGTGCCACAAACTCGTCGCCGCCATAACGGAAGGCCGCGTTGTTCGGGCCAAGACTGCGCTTCATCAGGCTGCCAATCTCGGCCAGCAACCGGCTGCCGATCAAGTGCCCGTGGGTATCGTTGATCAATTTGAAGTGATCCAAATCGACAAACATCAAACTAAATACCTGCCCTTGCGACACCTGTTCCTCGAGCATGGTGTAGAGATGCCGTGCGTTGAACAGCCCAGTGACGTCGTCCGTAATCGTGAGTTCCTGAATCAGGGTCATCGACCGCGCATTTTGAATCGCAATCGCCGCGTAGTCGCAAAGAATCCGCAGGAACGAAATCGAGTACTCCGACATAAGATCCAGCTTGCTGTTCAAAAGCTGGATGACACCCAGGGTCTTGTTTCCTGAACGAACCGGAACGCAGGCGATCGATTTGATCTTCAGATCAGGATGCTTGCTCGCAAATGCCGACCAGTGCGGGTCCAGCGCCACATCCGGCACTACCAGGGGATTTCCAGTCGACGCCACCCAGCCCGCGACCCCTTCGCCCATTGGAACCCGCAGCCCCTTCAGGCTCTCGGAGTTCTCTCCCACGGCGATCGCATAGTAGAGTTCGTCGGATTTGTCATCGACCATCAGCATCGACCACTTCTCCGGCCCGAAGAACTGCGCCATCTTGTCCATGATGGCCCCGAGAATTTCCTCCAGCTCCAGACTCGAAGTAAGAGCGCGTGCCACATCGTGAAACACCCGAAGGTGATCCATCTGGCGACTTTCAATAACCGGGAACTGTCGTCTGTCTTTCAATCGCGTTCCTTTGGAAAGTAACACATCAGATATCAGCCCGAATTTATTTTACGAACCTGATTTACAAAGAGTTTCAGCCTTCGCCTGCGTTCGCAGTCAAAACGAAAATTAGCCACCGATGTGAACCATGTTGCGCGACGGCTTTTCGAAGCCTGGTTCGCCGATGTGGTGTCGCGCCTCTTTACGCATGACAATCTTGCGAATATACGCAGTCAGCTGCTCGTCGGTTCCACCGCGAATCATCTCAGCATATAGATCGTGATCGCTCTGCGAGAAAAGGCAGGTTCGTATTTTTCCATCCGAGGTCAGCCGCACCCGGCTGCAATGTCCGCAGAAAGGCCGCGATACCGGGGCGACAATGCCGATCTCGCCCACTCCATCGTCAAACGTAAACCGCTTCGCCGTCTCGCTCGCTGCGTGCGGAGCCAACTCCACCAGCGGACGATACGCGTTCAATCGATCGACGATCTCGTCCATCGAGATCACAGTCTCCCGTTTCCAGCTGCGGTCCTCCTCAAGCGGCATCCACTCGATAAATCGGACGATCACGCCCTCGTTCCGCGAGAACTCCGCGAACTGCTCGATCTGGCCATCGTTGAAGCCGCGCAGCAGAACGCAGTTCACCTTTACGGGACCCAGTCCAACTGTCTTCGCCCTACGGATACCGGCCAGCACCTTGTCGAAGCTCCGCGGAACCCTTGTAATCGCGGTGAACGTCTCTGCGTCCACTGCATCCATACTTACCGTCACGCGGTTCAATCCGGCATCCTTCAGCGGCTGAGCGAGTCCGTCCAGCAGATGTCCATTTGTGGTCAGCGCAATATCCAGCGGCAGGCCGCCTGCTTCGCCCACAAAGGTACCGTCGGGCAGATAGGCCGTGCGCATCGTGCCCAGCTCGCGCACCATCTCCAGCAGGCCCGACCGCAGCAGCGGCTCACCGCCGGTCAGCCGAATCTTCTCCACCCCCAGCGAAACAAAGAGCCGCACCATCCGCAGGTATTCGGCAATCGCCAGTTCGGTATATTGCGCCCCCTCATTGCCAGTCCGGCAATAAACGCACTTGTAGTTGCAGCGGTCGGTCACCGACACGCGTAGATCGGTAATGGCCCGGCCAAACTTGTCCCGCAGCCTGCCCGCCGTCTGCGGAATCTCCGCCGCCGGCTCCAAAACCGCGATATTTTCATCGTCCATGATCAGGGTGGACATCGTCGCCGCCATCTTCGTCATTTCTATACTAAAGATGAGATGCGTAGGCTCTGAAAGGGAATCACACCTGCAAGTAGTTCAGTATAGTCATCCCGCGCCTGGAAACCTATGCTATTTATGCGACATACGCTTTTCGTAGCGCCGGTCCACACCCAACCTGCCGGATCAGGAACGATGCATCGTCAGGAGCAGCCGTCAGATTCCCCTCACAGGCGCGCCGTACGACTCGAAGGATTCTCAAGAATCCCGCTGGCCTAGTAGCTGATGAACTCGTTGCTGCCGCGCTTTAACTGCACGCCCGCGACGCCGAAGATGAGCGCAAGGGCAAACATGATCGCGTCCCAGTACACCATCGGGTGGGTCCAGCCCGGCGACAGCGTCCAGTCCTGTCCGGCCCACAAGGTCACCAACGTCCCCACGATCAGGCACTGAAGGCACAGCACTAGAAAGAGCTGGCCGCGGCGACGGCGCCGATCCAGCAGTTCCACCTGTTCCGGGGTCAGGTTGCGTTCTTCGATGGGAAGCAGCGTGTTCGCCATTGCGTTCTGGTCTCCGCGTTCTGTGGTTCGAAGCCGATCCGCAATTCTGGGATGAAGTTCCGTGGAACTTGCGGTCGCTCTCTCCCTGTATTAAATCACAGCCGTGCCAGGTGCAACCATGACGGTCAAAAACTCCGCCTTCTACGACGAAAAAACGCTGTCTCGCCAGGTTTCCAGGCCTTAAATAAACGCCACTGATTGAATCCCCACTACATCAAAGCGCTTTCTGCACCGGATATTCTTGCATCCCATCGGATCGTCGCGGCGAACCATGTAACTCTGTGCCTTGGCGAACCGGGCCCGGTCGCGATCGTCGGCCCCGCGCGGCAACTGCGCCTTCTTCCGTCGCACCACCCATTCAATCTGGTACTCGCCCTGCTGGCCGCAGTGCGGACACGTCATCACATGTGTCCGTTGCTCTGCCTTCTCATCAAAAAAATCACGCTCTTCCATACAACACCTCATCCGGACGGCGGCCCGCTCCTGGCGGCCGTCCCCACCTGCAATCCTGCCTTACATCACCCCTCGCAGGCAAGAGTAATGCATAATCACGCAGGGGTTCTAACTTACCGAAGGGATACCCATGAGCAAGCCGAAGAAGCAGGTCTTCTCCAAGGTCAAGGCCGTGAAGGCCAACGCCCGCGAACGAGTCGGCACACCGCCGCCGGAGCGGGTCCTGCCCGACCCCAAACAGAAGCTCGCCGCCAAACCGAAGCACAAACCCACCCTCGCCGAACTCATCAACTCCTCAGGAGATGACCAATGAAGATCCTCCACCTCTCCGTCGCGCTCGCTACCATCGCCATCGCTGCCCCGGCGAACGCGCAGACCATCCAGGTCAACAAGGAAAACCGCACCATCGCCATCACCGCCACAGACAAAGTCATCGTCATGGCCGATACAGCTACCGTCCACATCGGCTTCATCGCCTATGGCCCCGACAAGGACTCCGCTTACGCCGCTGGCTCCAGCCTCTCCAACGCCATCGTCAAGGCCCTCACTGCGGCCGGCGTCCCAAACGACGCCATCGAGAGCGAAAACCAGAACGTCTCGCCCGTGCAGGAATTCCAGATCGACAAGCTCACTCCCGCCGAAAAAGCCCAGCGCAAGTTCCAGGTCACGCAAAGCTGGACCGTCCGCGTTAACGCAGCCGACGCCGCCAAGACTCTCGACCTTGCGGTCAAAGCCGGAGCCAACCAGTCCGGCCAGATCGACTGGAGCCTGAAAGACGAGAACGCCCCGCAGGCCGAAGCTGCAGCCAAGGCCCTCCAGCGCGCACGCACCGTAGCTGGTCAGATGGCCGCCGGCATGAACGTAAAGTTGGGCGCCCTTATCTACGCCAGCAACGAAATCCAGGCCGAACCGCCCCGCCCACTGATGAATGACAGGCCGCTGGCAGCTGCAATGGCCGCCGCGGCTCCAGCTCCTCTCGCCATCAACCCCCAACGCATCGAAAAATTCGCCACCGTCTACGCCGTCTTCGCCATAGAATAGGCTGTTCTGAAAGAGGGAACCTCATGCCCGTCCTGCCGTACCGCGAACTCAAGCCCACCGCTGAAGCTGAAGCCATCTACCGCCGCTGGCTGGCCCGGCTCAACGACGAATTCACTCGCCACACCAAGCCCGAAATCCGCTCGCAGATCGTTCGCGACGAACTCGTCCAGCTCTTTCTCGGTCGCCCCTATGGCGGCCCGGCCAAGGCGACCCTCAACCACGAGCTCGCCATGCACACCCTCATGGAGAGCCTCGATCCGCGCAACGTGACCCTTGAACCCGAGTACTACGGCGACGTCGACCCCGAAAAATACGCCGCCCGCAAGCCCCTCATCTGGTTCTGGCAGATGTTCGACCGCTCGCCCATCGGCCTCAACCACTGGCTCGGCTTCCGCTTCCGCTGCATGCTCGGCCGCCACATCTTCCGCCACCTCGGCAAGCACGTCAAAATCTTCCACAACGTCGAGTTCACCTACGGCTACAACCTCACCATCGAAGACTCCTGCACCATCCACAAGAACGTCATGCTCGATGACCGCGGCGAAATCATCCTCCACGAAGGCACCAGCGTCTCCGACTACGCCAACGTCTACTCCCACACCCACGACATCAACCACCAGGCCGACGTCACCAACAAGGTCACCGAACTCGGCCCCCACGCCCGGGTCACCTACCACGCCACCGTTCTGGCAGGCGCCAGCGTCGGCGAAAGCGCCATGCTCGGAGCCATGGGCCTCGCCACCAAACCCGTTCCCCCCTGCACCGTCGCCGTCGGCATTCCCGCTCACGTCAAAATCCAGAAAGACCGATCCCTGCAGCAGCCGAACAAGCCATAGGCAATCTTTACGGTGTCGTTACGCGAAATTCAGTAGACTTGAGTTCGTATGCCTCTGAACGTTGTCGTCATCTTCTTCGAAATAGTCGTTTTGATCCTTGCCTTCAGCGTGCACGAGTGCGCGCATGCCTGGGCCGCCATGCGCCTCGGCGACCCCACCGCGATGATGCTCGGCCGCGTCACTCTCAATCCCGTCAAGCACCTGGACCCGGTGGGCTCCATCCTCTTCCCACTGATCTCGCTCGTCTACGGCGGCTTCCTCGTCGGATGGGCGAAGCCCACTCCAGTCACCGCCCGCAACTTCAAGAACTACAAGCGCGACGACATCCTCGTCACCCTCGCCGGCCCAGCCAGCAACCTGCTCTCGGCCAGCATCGCCCTCATCCTGCTGATCGTAATCAAGCACATCCTGCCCGCCGGCGACCCCAGCATCATCACCGCAGTTGCCATTGCCCAACATGTTCCAGGAGTTGCCACAGAGGGCCTTCCCGCCCTCTTCCCCATCGCGCTCTTCCTCTACTTCGTCATCTTCATCAACCTGCTGCTCTTCGTCTTCAATCTCATTCCGCTCCCGCCGCTCGACGGCAGCCACATCCTCCGCCACTTCCTGCCCTACAAAGCCGCCCAGCTCTACGACCGCATGGGCATGTTCAGCCTGATCATTCTTTTCCTCATCGGCGGCCGGTTTATCTCCGCGCTCTTTCTGCCGATCTACGGCGTCTTCAACCACATCCTCTTCTCTCTCTAGGCGTTCTTTCAGGATGAAGCGCGCCGAAAGAGCGTGCTTCATCCTCCGCTACTGCGAACCGCCGTCTTCCGCGGCATCGTCTGTCGTCGCGGCGGTAGCCGGGGTTGAGTCCGTCCGCACCGTCGGATAGTGAATCCCCAATTGTTCGAGATAAGTCGGGTACTTGCTCGCGTCGTAGTAGTACTTCTTCATCTCCGGGCGATACTTGTCCATCGTCGCTTTGTTCAACCAGATCGACGGCTTGTCCGTGGGGCGAAGGAAGGGCTGATACTTCTCATTCTTCGTCTGAACATCGTTGAAGTAGGTCTTGGCGCTTGCGAGCAGTTCCGGCTTCACCATCAGATCAAATAGCGTCAACGCCTGGACTTTCGCCCCCGCAACAGCGCCCTTATGCGCAATCGGAGTGGCCATCGCAATGCCATTAGCCCAGTTGTGGCCAGGAAGATTGGGAATGTTCGAAGGATAGCGGAGGACGATTGTAGGGACATTCCACGAGATATCGCCGATATCATCCGATCCGCCGCCATAAAACTTCTCCGGATCATTAGGCGTCTTCAACTCGTCGAGCTTCGTGTCCAATCCCTTTTCCGGGACCTTAAGCTCATGCTGCAGCGCCTTGGCCAGCGTCTGGTCGGCATCGGACCACGTCGGAAGCCCAACCACCTTGGCGTTCTCCGTAACCTCTTCCGCGATGGGTTTGTTAAAGTAACCCGGCCACGCCGTGCCGATCAAGGTGGAGTCCCACTTGGTGTCGGTCATCATGGCCGCACCGTTGGCCATATGGTCGCCGGTCTCCCACAGATCTTTGATGTGCTTGTAGTCGGTCTCCCGGAAGTAATACCAGACCGACGCACTCTGCGGAACCACGTTCGGCTGGTCGCCGCCATTTGAAATCACATAGTGCGACCGCTGCTGCAGACGAAGATGTTCCCGGCGGAAGTTCCAACCCACATCCATCAGCTCCACAGCATCCAAAGCGCTTCGGCCACGCCACGGAGCCGCCGCGGCATGCGCGCTCTCGCCATGAAAGTTGTACTGAATCGACACCAGGCCGTTGTTCGAATAACCGCCATACGACGCCCCCAGATTGTCGCCGACATGCGAGAACAACACCGCGTCGATCCCCTTGAAGTAGCCGTCGCGAATGTAATACGCCTTGCTTCCCAACAACTCCTCCGCCACTCCCGGCCAGATTTTGATCGTGCCCGGGATGTGATTTTTGATCATCACGTCCTTCACCGCCAGCGCTGCCACGATATTCACCGCCTGGCCCGAGTTGTGCCCTTCGCCATGGCCGGGAGCGCCCGGAATGATCGGATCGTGATAAGCCACGCCCGGCTTCTGCGATGCCTGCGGAATGCAGTCCAGGTCCGAGCCAAGCGCAATCACCGGCTCGCCACTCCCCCAGGTCGCCATCCACGCCGTGGGGATTCCCGAAATCCCGCGTTCGACCTTGAACCCATTGCTCTCGAGCAGCCCCGTCAAATATTTCGACGTCTCAAACTCCTGGAAGCCAAGCTCGCCGAAGCTGTACATGGTGTCGACCATCACCTGCACCAGCTTCGCGTTCCCGTCGACTTCTTTCAGAATCTGCTGCTTCAGTGCCGCGTTCTGCTCCGGCGTCATCGAAGGCGTCTGGCCCGAAGCCTGCGCAACCATCGCCACCAACAGCCCGAAAAGAAAGAAAACCTTACGAGTATGCATGCACGGCTCCTTGATGTTCATGTCTGCGGTGTTCGTGTCTGCCCTTCCAAGTACGCGGAAGAGTGAGAAGCGAACTTCAAAATCAGTTTTGCGATTGTAGTCGCAGTGTACCGGAATCGAGACGCAAATCAAGCTGAAGATTTGAAGCCGGCGGCCAAGACGGTGCCCGATATAATGCCCGCATGTACACGCCTCAGGCTGGAATCTTCGCTCTTGGAACGTCCTCTCATGCCTACCTGGAGTTTGACATTCTGGACGCGACGAAACGCAAGGAGTTCGCCTCTACAATCTCCGCTATCCGTGAACCACGGACCACTACGGGAGGAGTGAACTTCGTCATCGGCTTTCGGCCTGAACTCTGGCGCGATATTGTTCCAGACGACGCCCCTCCGGGCGTGGAGGGCTTCAACAACGAGATCCAGGGCACGGAAGGATTCGTGATGCCAGCCACGCAACACGACGCGCTGGTATGGCTGTCGGGCAGCGCGTATGACGTTATCTTCGATATGGCCCGCTCGGTGATCCATGACCTCGCAGGCCTGGCGTCGTTAGCGGATGAAACCTCGAGTTGGGCTTACCGGCATGATCGCGATCTTACCGGCTTCATCGACGGCTCTGAGAATCCAACGCTGCTCGACGCTCCGATGGACGCACTCCTGCCCGAAGGAGTTCCCGGCGCTGCCGGCTCAGTCCTGTTGCTTCAAAAGTGGAAGCACAAGGTAGCTGAGTGGGAAGCTGTGCCGGTCGCTCAGCAGGAGCTCATCATGGGACGCACCAAGCCCGACAGCATCGAGCTCGAGAACAAGCCCTCGGACTCGCATGTCGCTCGCACCGATCAGGACGAGTTCGGGAACATCTTTCGTCGCAACATGCCCTATGGAAACGTCGAAGACCATGGCACCGTATTCGTTGGATTCAGCGCAGACCAGAAGCGGCTTTCCAGAATGCTGGATAGCATGGCGGGCCTCGTCACCGGCACCCGCGACGCGCTCACACGCTATACGCAACCGCTGACCGGCTCCTATTATTTCGTGCCTTCCGTCGAGAGCCTGCGGCGCTTACGGTAAAAACGATCACCCAAATGTCAGTCGCTTCTGGCCCTTAGCTTCTGGCCCTTAGCTTCTGGCCCTTAGCTTCTGGCCCTTAGAGGACCGACTTATTGCTTTGCGCATTCCTTTGGCTACTGCCTGTTCAGGCTCGGAAACTTCGGTGGATGCATTATCAGGGGCATAAAGGCTCGAGGCAGGAAGATACCTGGCTTCCAAATCACCACATGGGTGCACGTTCAGGCTAGCTTCATTTACGTCCTCTACAATTTCGTTCTGACAGCCCCAGGAGCATGCGGACCATCGCGGCGCGGATGAGCGGTAAACCGGCAGATGTATCACTTCCGGCTCCCGTTCACTGGTCGACACGGATGCCAGGGCAGCAACCTTAGGACAAGGCCAGCCGTTGGTAGATACTAACCATTTCCTATGTGCCGAGGTCATACTCCTGAATGACGTTCCATCGGGTTCTTCCACTATTTCTGGTTGCCTGCACCTTTTGGGGAAATTTGTCGGCACAAACCACCGCATCGCAACCATCCGCCCGCACTATCGCAATGACCGTCCCCAACGGCACCCCATTGCAGATCGCCCTCAACAAGGAAGTGCGGGTACGAAAGGCAGGTGAGCCGATCACAGGGCGCGTCATGCAGCCCCTCTATGTGTTCGACCATCTCGTTGTTCCCGTTGGCACGGTAGCCACCGGCCACATCGCGGAGATTGCCCCGGTCCCGGCCAGCACCCGGGTACTGGATGCGCTGAACCAAGACTTCTCCCCCGCCCATAAGCTCACTGTCGCATTCGATGAGCTCATCCTCCCCGATGGTCGCCATCTTAGCCTGCATGCCACCGTAGTTCCTGGGTCTGGACAGGTCATTCGGCTGGTGAACGCTGACCAGCACAAGAAGAACGCCGTGAAGGATGCGGCCGCCCAGAAGATGGACCAGGTCCGCGCGCAGTGGAACGATGCCATGAAGCAGGTGGAATCGCCGGGCAAGATGCACCTCGTGACGCACTATATCGTCGCCCAGCTTCCCGTGCATCCGCAATATATCAATGCAGGAACGCTTTACTCCGCGGAACTCACCCAGCCGCTCGACTTTGGCACCGAATCCGTTCCTTCCGATACTCTTTCGGCGGTGGGGACGCGGCCTCCGCCTGGAAGCTGTTCTCGCCGTCCTGCTGTCTCCACTGAACTCGGCGACCAGGGCCAAGAGCGCCGATGTGGAAGCCGAGCTCTCTCAACCGCTCATCGACCAGGGCCACCTCATCCTTCCCGCCGGAACTCACCTCCGCGGCACCGTCCTCCAGGTGCGTTCCGCCCGCAGCCTGCATCGCAATGGACAGTTGCGCATCTCCTTTCGCGAGGTCGTTCTTCCGGACGGGGCCGTTCAGACCGTGGATACGAGGCTCGAGGGCATGCAGTCAGACTCGGCAGACAATGCCCAGCTCGATTCCGAAGGCGGCGCCAAATCGACTTCTTCCAAGACCCGCTACCTCTCCACCGGCGTTTCCGTGGGTCTGGCCCTCATCGGGAGTGGCGGCCGCAAAGACGTCGGAGACGCAAGTCCGATCGCCGGCGGCGCCACCGGCTTCAAGCTCGTTGGACTGATCGTAGGCATCGCCTTTCGCTCCCACACCTACGGCATCCTCATGAGCGCCTACGGGGGCACCCGTTCCATCTATAAAAACTTTCTAGGCAAGGGACGAAATATCGTCTTCCCCAAAAACACCATGATGGAGATTGGCTTCGGCAACAGAGCGTCTTTGCCGATGCCTGCCGCGGCCACCCGGCGAATCACGATGAAGAAGTGGCCGAGGCTGCCGATGCGTCTTCGCCATCCTGCTATTCGCGGTGCTCCCTTCACGCGCACAAAGCGGTGCGAAATCCGCGCAAAGTCCGCAGCCCAAGGCAGGCCCTTCCGGAGCATCACCCGCGATCGACGCCGAAGAAGTCGTCCTGAACTCGGCCGTCACGGGCAGCGGGAGAGCTGAAGGCTGATCAAAAGTGACTTCAAGGTTTTCGAAGATAAGATTCCGCAGACTGTGATCTCTCTGCAAAATCAGGAAACACCTGTCTCCATCGGTCTGGTCAGCGTGAACTCGGGCGCAACGAAAGAAGCGGCCCCGCCTTGAACGAGGTACTCGAACAGGTGAAGCCTCAATCCTCAGGTCGAAACCTTCGTGGATTCGACCTCCAGAGATTTATTCGACCAGGACCCCTCGGACCTTGATCGATTGCAGAACGGACTTTCCCACCTGGCTTCCGGTTTCAGGATCCTCTAGGGCTCCATTGTGGCTGCCGCCGACAAAATGGAGCTCCGCAACAGTCCAGGAAGTCAACTGATCACAGCACCGAACGACGCAGATTATCGAAACTCATCGATCACGCAATCTATCTGTTCAGGAACCGCAAGTCCCGACGATCCGGAAGCGGAATTCTTGTTCGGCGGCGAAAACACGGCATGCCGGGCCCGATCAGGCCACCTCAATGAGACCGGAGTCATTCGCCTGAACTTCCCGCATCATTAAGGATCTATCAGGTGGCTCGCCGAAGTTCCCCCGATATACGCCATCCAGTGCAATTCATGACACACCGCCGAGCATCATTGAGGGTCCGACTAGTCCTCATAGGTCGGCTTGCGATTACCAAGGGACACCGCAAGTTAGGATCACACAAGTCGGTAAATTGTGAAGCGGTCTTGCTCCAAATGCCATCGCAGCTCAAGACATAAGGCAGAAATGGCTGATTTAATGGATCTTCTAGGCTCGCGCAATTTTGTTTTGCTGTTTTCTGCCCAAAAATCGCGTGTCAAGCCCTGAAACCAGCTAAACCATTTCTATACAACAGTATGCGCGTGGCATTTTAGTTACACTCGACCCGCTATACTGGATATATAGATTGAAACAGGTTGCGAGCGGAACCGTCCTTCATAGCTAACTCTTTTGTTTAGAGGATTTTGACCCGTAACTCTTTTATTTTGACGATTTTGCAAAAGTCTTCCCGGCGTAAGTCATTGAAACAAAACGAACTCGCTATCTACATAGGGGGAGGGGGGTACCCCTTCCTCTCCCTGGCATCATTTACCCTTGCACTTGATCGCAATGACTGAAAACACCTTAATCTCCTCACGCCCCCGAGTCCTCTCGGGCATGCGCCCCACCGGCCGACTGCACCTGGGCAACTACATGGGCGCGCTCTACAACTGGGTCCGCCTCCAGGACGAGTACGACTGTTACTTTTTCATCGCGGACCTCCACGCCCTGACCACGGACTACGCCGATCCCACGTCGCTGCGCCAGAACATCCGCGACGTAGCGCTGGACTTCCTCTCCGCAGGCCTCGATCCGGAACGCTGCACCGTCTTCATCCAGTCCCACGTGCCGCAGCACTCTGAGCTTCACACCCTCTTCAGTATGTTTACCCCGCTGCCATGGCTTGAGCGTGTTCCCACCTATAAGGACCAGCAGGAGCAGCTGCGAGAGAAGGACCTGAACACCTACGGTTTCCTCGGCTACCCGCTGCTCCAGTCCGCCGATATCCTGCTCTATCAGGCGGACTTCGTCCCAGTCGGCCACGACCAGATCGCGCACGTCGAACTGACCCGCGAGGTGGCCCGGCGCTTCAATGCCTTGTATTGTTCGCAGCCCACTCCAGCCATCGAGAAGGCTCGCGAAGACCACTCGGACAAGGAGATCATTGCAGCCGAAATCTCCGCCAACAACGTCACCAACGGCATTCTCCCTGAGCCCAAAGTTCTCCTGACGCCTTCGCCCAAACTCCCCGGCCTCGACGGCCGCAAGATGTCGAAGAGCTACAACAACACGATCATGCTGTCGGAGCCAGAGGCGGACGTACGCGCCAAGCTCAAGACGATGGTCACCGACCCTGCGCGCATCCGCCGCACCGACAAAGGCAACCCCGACGTCTGTCCCGTCTTCGATCTCCACAAAGTTTTTTCTACCTCAGAGGTGCAGACCGAAGCTGCTCTCGGCTGTCGAACGGCCGGAATCGGCTGTATCGAATGCAAGGGCTGGGTCGCCGACGCGATCGTCCGCGAGATTACGCCGATCCAGGAGCGCCGCCGCATCCTCGAAGCTGATCCGGGGAACGTCGACGCCATTCTGTGGGACGGCTCTGCCCGCGCACGCCGCCGGGCAATTCAGACTTTGCAGCACGTCCGTCAGGCCATGGGCCTCGAATAAGAAAATGGGCCGTAAGCCTTGAGTGAATTGATATTGATGTCCGACGAAATCGTAAATCCCGAATCATCGACCCGGCACCCTGAAGAAAGTGTGGACTCAAAGCTGTCGGAGACCGAGGCGCAGTCTGCTATGGAGGCTGAACCTGCTGCCGAGCCGTTCAATCTCGAACCCAAGCCCGTGCCGCCTGCTCCGGAACCAAAACGCGCCGCCGCAAAAGAGAAAGAAAAGGAAGAAGCCTCGCAGTCACCGTTCTCGGTCATCGTGGGGCAGATCTATGACGGTCCGCTTGATCTTCTGCTCGATCTCATCCGCAAGCAGAATATCGACATCTACGACATTCCCATCGCGCGTATCACCAGCCAGTTCCTTGAGTACACTCACCATCTGAAGCAAGTGGACGTCGACTCGGCGGGAGAGTTCATCTACATGGCCTCGCTGCTGATCCATATCAAGTCGAAGACCCTGCTGCCGCGTGATCCGTCTGACGTTCTCGGGGGCGAGTCGGAAGATCCTCGCCGCGAACTCGTCGAGCGCCTGCTGGAACACGAGCGCTTCAAGGCAGCCGCGCAAATGCTGCTTCAGAAGCAGCAGATCGAAGAGGCGACGTGGAGCAATCCGGGGATGAAGAACTTCCGCCGCGACGCACAGGAGGCCGGTGCCGACGATCTGAGCCTCGATCAGGAGATTGCAGCAGACGCGGTCGATCTGGTTCGCGTCTTTCAGGAGATTCTGAATCGCCTGCGCGAACGCCCCGTGCTGGATGTGGACGAGGATTCGGTGACGGTCGCACAGATGATCGAGTACGTGAAGCGTCGCCTGACGATGGAGGACAAGCCAATCAGTCTGCGCCGTCTGCTCCACAACACGCACACAGAGCGCGCTCTGATCTGCATGTTCCTGGCGATGCTGGAGTTGGTGCGGCTACAGGCTGTGCTGCTGCATCAGCCGGCCATGCGGGGTGACATTCTGATCAAGAAGACTGACAACTTCGACCAGGTCCTGGCCGATCAAGCTCAGGCCCGGGACGATTGGCGCTAGGCCGATCGCTCGCACCACTCGAGCGAACGGCCCCAGCCCGCTACTCGCTCTTAGCGGTTCGCCTTGCGACGAAGTGCGGCGGTAAAGTAAAGAAGCCCAGTGCCAACCAGGAGAAAGCTGGCCGGCTCCGGTGTCGTGGTTTCAACGAAGTCTTCACGGAAGAAGGTGGGATGAACAGGCGCGGGATTCGCGATCGCCTCGTAGAGTTCGTCATCCTGACCATCGGTCCATGCAAAGTCGCCGACGGAGTTCAGGAAGACCTGATCGGCTGTGCCGGTATGGATGAACTGAAGATCGGAAACGGAGCCGAGGTAGACTCCGTTGGGATCTCCGTTGGGATTGTAGAAAGACCCGAGGCCAATCAATCCGTTGTTGCAGACCGAGTGCGACACGTGCAAGCCCGCTGGGTTGGAACTGCAGGGAGTGCCGTCGTCGTAGACGAGGTCGGGTGCGGAGGAAGCTTCGCTGCTCGCGACGCCATCGACATAGGTGATGTAACAGATGGGGGTTGAGACTCCGCATCCGCTGCCACTATAGGTGACGACGTCTCCGGCGGTGTCAATGCCATAGATGCCACCTTTGTCATCGCCGAGATCGACGATGGTGTAGCTGTCGGCGAGTGCGGGCTTAACGAAGCCGAACGAGAGGGCTGCGATAGCGACGATGGCGCCGCTGAACCAGCTGAACTGTGGGGAAGAAAGTTTCATATTAACGACCCTCGAAAGCCTGAATTATAGGGTTCGAGTGGGCGCAAGGAAACGAACGATAGTTGTAGGCTTTCGCACCTCTTGGGCACCGTGTTTACTGGCTTTGGCAGTGCTTTTGCGTCTGCTTGGAAGCGCGAAAATTCAGGCTTTGATTCTGCGGTACAGCGTTCGGGCCATGCCAAGCAGACCAGTTCCCATCAGCGCGAGTGTCGCCGGTTCCGGAGTGCTTGCAGGCGGGTCTGGATCGGAAAGAGTGCCAGTGAATTCGACGTTGTGCGCCTCGCCGTTTCCTGTGATGTCGATCTGCGCGGCGATAAAGTTGCCGTCGATCTGACCGCCGTTGTCCATAAGAAGGGCGAAGGGCGCCAGGACGGAGGCATCCAGGCCGTTGCTGATATCGACGCTGGTCGCATCGGCGAAGTTGAAGAGAATGTCTTCGTTTAGGTTGCTGTCTCCGTGTGTCTGGACACCGTTGACATAGATAGCGTTGGCGAGCGTGTCGGACGTGCCGTCCACGTTGATGATGACCGTCGCTCCGGTGGGGACTTCGATATCGAGGGTTGCCGAAGCAAACTGAACCGCAGTGAGGTTGAAGTAGTTCACTCCAGCGCCTCCCTGCAACACCAGCCACGAGGGATTTTCACCAAGCGAGGATTGTCCCGCGCGTATCGTGCCGGTCTGTCCCATGCCGGCGAGCTGCGTTGTCAGGCTATCGAGCGTCGATCGCAGCGTTGCGAAGTCGACGCTGGGCGTGCTGGTGACAGTGCGGCTGCCGCCATCGTTGAAGTAGACAGTTCCCGCAGTCGTGGGGGTGGAGACGTTGCCTCCGCCGTTGACGTAGAACGTTGAGCCCGCCGTGAGGCCGCCCACAGTGACAATGGCGTTGGTCAATCCAGATCCGAAGGGGTCGTTGACGATCGACGATCCGATCGTCGATCCGTACTGTCCGCCGGTCACTGTGCCGGCGGCCGCGACGCGTCCACCAACGTCGGCACCGGTGGTGACGTCGCCCTCAAGAGTCGAGGAGCCAACTGCGAATAGGTTGTAGGCGCTTGCTGCGCCGAAGGGAGGAATTGGATTGGCCCAAACTACACCAGGCAGCGCGGCGAAGGTAGCCGCGAGCAAAACGAACTTCTTTGAATGCATGCAGAAATTGAATGCAAATGGCTTGCCATTTCACACGGCCAAAAACCCAGCAATTTCGCTAATCCTTGATCCGCTGCGACTTGCACATGCAAAGCTTTGCGGGTAACTAGGAAAACCCCTCGTCGTTCGATCTCGCTCCTCCTGAAGAGGAGCGCTGATTTTGACATTGAAAAGAACACATCATTCACAGTCCCGTAACACAACGTTCTCACTTCGCGCCTATGGTCATTCCACGCAATCATTTTGATTTTAAGGGCGATCTGACCGATGGCGACTCCCGTAATTACTCCACGCACCTCGTTACTGGATGAAAAACTGAAGAAGTCCTCTCCCGGCAAATGGGGCATGATCGTCTTCGGTGTAATGCTGGTTGGCGGCCTCATCTACATCGGAACAAAGCTGGCCAAAGATCTTTCGATCGTGCACTCGCCGTCTGTGTTTCCTTTCATCCTGCTTGGCGTTGCTCTTCTGATTGCCCTGGGCTTTGAGTTCGTCAACGGATTCCACGATACGGCGAACGCGGTTGCGACCTGTATCTATACTCATTCGCTCGAGCCGCATATCGCTGTTGTGTACTCCGGCATCATGAACTTTATCGGGGTTCTGTTGAGCTCGGGCGCGGTGGCGTTCTCGATCATCACGCTGCTGCCGGTGGAACTCATCCTTAAAGTGAGCAAAGGCGCGGGCTTCTCGATGGTCTTCGCGCTGCTCGTCGCCGCGATCGTTTGGAACCTTGCGACGTGGTGGCGTGGTCTGCCCGCGTCAAGCTCGCACACGATGATCGGCTCAATCATCGGCGTCGGTATTGCCAATCAATTGATGCAGGGCAACGCCGGTACTTCGGGCGTCGAGTGGGAGCAGGTGACAAAGGTTTTCAAGGCGTTGCTTATCTCCCCGCTGGTCGGTTTTGTCTTCGCCGCGCTCGTCTTCTTGTTGTTCAAACTGGTAATAAAGGATCCCCGCCTCTATAAGGCGCCCGAGGGGAGTGCTCCCCCGCCGTTCTACATTCGGATTCTGCTGATTCTCACCTGTGGCGGCGTCAGCTACGCGCACGGATCGAACGACGGGCAGAAGGGCATGGGCCTCATCATGCTCATCCTTGTCGGAACGGTTCCCACTGCCTACGCCCTCAACCATGCGGTCGGCGCCAGAGAAGTACAGACCTTCGCCGCTGTTTCGACGCAGGTCGTCAGTACTCTTTCCAATTATGTTGATCCGGGCTCTGTTCCACAGGAAGCCGGTCCCGAGCTTGAACGGTACGTCGCCACGAAGAAGTACGAGCCGGGCGTCATCCTGGCTCTGCAGCAGATGGTCACGGACATTCGCAATGAAGCCGTCAACTACGGATCGCTGGGCAAGGTGCCACCGGATATGCAGGCTAACGTCCGCAACCAGATGTACCTCACCAGCGAGACGTTCCGGCTGCTCGGAAAGACCGGTCCAGAAATGAACGATGGCGACAAAAAGGTCATCGCCAACTACAAGGGCTTCCTCGACAAGTCCACACGGTTCATCCCCACCTGGGTGAAGGTCGCGGTTGCGCTCGCGCTTGGTCTCGGCACAATGGTTGGCTGGAAGCGGATCGTTATCACGGTAGGGGAAAAGATCGGCAAGACCCATCTCACGTACGCGCAGGGGGCCTCTGCCGAGCTGGTCGCCATGTGCACTATCCTGGCAGCGGATACCTATGGTCTGCCGGTGAGTACAACGCATGTACTGTCTTCAGGCGTGGCCGGCACTATGGCTGCGAACAAGAGCGGCCTGCAGATGTCGACGTTGAGAGACATCGCGCTGGCGTGGGTATTCACGTTGCCGGCAGCTGCAGTGCTGTCCGGTTTACTGTTCTGGCTCTTCAACGCCATTGCGAGATAGAAATCGTAGGCTCACCACCACAAGCCCTGATTGATCCCTTGCGAAGCTATCGCTTCTTCGCTTTGTCGAAACTCTCGCGCATGGCAAAGAAGGCCGGCGTCGGTGCGTAGTCGGGGTCGAACGGCAGCGGCCGTTGCAGGCGGTCGGGATGCTCCTTGCGGAACTTGGTCCCGTTGTTGAGCCAGGTGCTCTTGTCTGTGACTCCCCAGGTCAATACGGCTTTGACCGCCGGTCCATCCAGCGCCGCGTTGAGGTAGTTGCGATAGACATCGGCGACGATCTTGTCGCGCTCGGCGACGTCATTTGTCGCAACCCCGTCGTCCTTCACATCCATTTCGGTAATAAAGACCTGAAGCCCAAGCGCTTTTGCGCCCTTGGTCAGCTCGCGAACGCCCTTGCTGAAGCCGTCTTTGCTCGCCGCGTGAATATGAGACTGAATTCCCAGCGCGTCAATCGGCACGTTGTCCTGCTTCATCCGGCGCAGCAAGCCGAGCAATGCTGTTCGCTTCTTTCCCTCTTCCTCGTTGTCGTACTCGATGCCGTAGTCATTGTAGGTCAGCAGGGCGGAAGGGTCGGTTTCACGCGCCGTGCGGAAGGCGAGGTCGATGTATCCCGGCCCCAGCATCTCGAACCATGCTGACGTGGTGCGTAATCCGTCCGCTCGTCCGTCCTGTATCCATATTGCTTCGTTCACGACGTCCCACGAGTGAATCTTGCCTTTGTAACGTCCTCCTACGGTACGGATGTGGTCGACGAGGGCCTTCTCGGCGTTGTCCTCATTGACTGTCCCGGCGAACCAGCTGGGCAGCGCCTCGTGCCATACGAAGTTGTGTCCTCGCATCTTGATGCCGTGGACTTCGGCGAAGGCGACCAGGCGGTCTGCGTCGTCGAAGGAATAGCTTTCTGCTGTGGGGCGAAGCCAGTTCCATTTCAGGCAGTTCTCGGGCACGAGGATGCTGTATTGCTCCGCCAGCAGGTTGCGGAAGGTCTCATCATTCCGGAACAGATCCGCGCTGACGGCGCATCCGGTCAATAGGCCGCGAGCCGCTGCGTGAGCCTTCAACGAGCCGGTTCCGGTTATCGTCTGGCTTCCGTCCGTGGGTGTTTTGGCCAGAACTCTGCCGCCCAGCAACCCAGGCATTGCAGCAACAGCAGTTACGCCTGCGGCCTGCTTCATCCACTTCCTGCGCGTGATCATTTGCCCGTCTCCTTCGCGGCCTCATCCGGGTGCTGAAGGCAATCATACCGAGCATTGGTATGCTTAGAAGTACGCCAACAAGACTATGAGCCTTAAAGCAAAGATCGAAGCAGTCATTTACGCATCAGAAGAGCCGGTAACCCTGGCCCAGCTCGCGGGCCTTCTCGGCCACGAAGCCCAGGCCGAACTTGACCGTCTGGACTCGGCCCAGCACGCGCTTGCGCTCCAGGAAGCCGGCTCCGACGAGGACGAACTCAACAACGAGGTGCTTGCCGACGCTCCTCAGCACGAGTCAGACGCAGAGCACGCCGAGGCTCTGAAGCGTCATCTCCATGATGTGGCCGTCGAAGAGGGTGCACACGCCAGAGAGATTCACCTACGCGCCGCAGCTGCTGCGGCTGCAATGAGCTCCGCTGACGACTTAGTGGATCCGCTGTTGGCCGAGCCCGAAGCTGTTGTGGTCGCGGTGGAGCAGGGAAGCGAGCCTTCGGCCGGTGCCAAGTCCGATGCGACGGATGAGAAGAAGCTTGCCCGCGAAGCGAAAGAGAAGGAGCGGCGCCTCCGAGATTACTTCCGCACCCTCCTCGATCAACTCATCGCCGACTATGCGACCTCCGATCGCGGTCTGGAGATTCGCGAGGTCGCCGGCGGCTACCGCCTGGCTACCAAGCCTGAGTATCACGATGCGGTTCGCGGCTTCGTCAAGAGTCTAAAGCCACCGTTGAAGCTCACGCTGCAGGCCCTTGAGACGCTCGCGGTCGTCGCCTACAAGCAGCCGGTCACAGCACCCGAGATCTCCGAGATTCGCGGCGTCGACTCGGGCGGTGTGCTGGGCAGCCTAATGGCGCGCAAGCTCATTACTACGGCGGGTCGCAAACAGGTCATCGGACGCCCCATCTTATATAAGACGACAAAGGATTTCCTCCTGCGCTTTGGCTTGAAAGACATTAACGAGCTTCCGAGCATCGAAGAATTTGAGAAGATGGCCGGTGAGCTGTCTGAGCAGGAGGAAATTCCCATGGAGCACAACGCACCCGAAACGCCCGACGAGGTGGAGCGGGAGAAAGATCAGACCGAGCCGCAGGCCGACGGGTACAGCGACGAGGCGGGCGAGACTGTAGCGGACGAAGCTATCGTCGACGGACGCATTGTCGGGCTGCCACCCAACTACGATACCGACCAGACAGTGGAAGGCGCAGACTCTCCAGCGCTTGACGCTCAGATTCAGAGTGACCTGCGCAGGGAGTCGGAGGAGGGCTAATGGCAGCGTCAAAGCTCGATCCGGAACCGGATCCACGCGATTCCCCGGACAGCCCGGAGGATAACGAACCCGACACGGTGAGCACGCCAGAGGGGGACAACGAATATCCTCCCGATGTTCCCCTGGGTCCCGCTCCCGGTGGAATGCAGCGCACGCCTTCGATCGACACGAATAAACTTTAGGCGAATCATTGTTCGGGCGAGCCATTGTCAGGCGGTGCAGGCTAGATGAATCCCAATCCGACCCAATCCAGCCCTGACCTCTACCAGCATGTCCGGGTGGTCATTTCAATCATCGTTGGATTGTGCATCACCACGCTTCTTAGCGGCTTTTCCCGGTTTGTGCAGCATCCCAAGCGGGAAAAGGTGTCCATCCTGCATCTTGGCTGGGCGGCGTCCCTTCTGCTGTGGATCATCCACTTCTGGTGGTGGGAGTATCGCCTGGCGCTGGTCCAGCAGTGGACCTTCGCGATCTACTTCTTCGTCATTCTGTACTCGATTCTCTTCTATTCCCTCTGCACGCTGCTCTTCCCATCTGATTTGAGGGACTATTCGGGTTATGAAGAGTATTTCCTCTCGCGGCGCAGATGGTTCTTCGGCTTCCTGGCAGCCACTTTTGTCGCCGACGTCATCGACACCAGTCTCAAAGGATCGATCTACCTTCATTCTTTCGGACTCGAATATCCGATTCGCATCGGAGTAGGTCTGGTCGTCTGCATTGTCGGAATTTTCGTGAGAAATCGGCGCGTTCAACTAACCCTGCTTGCGGTCTCCCTGATCTATCAAATTTCATTCATCATTCTGCTCTACAACACGGAGTAAGGCCCATGTTGCCGGGGTTTTGTATCAGGCGGGCACAAAACAGGAGATAATGAAGGTTGAGCCAGCGACCGCGATGAGCATCTCCGCAGTCAGAAAGCCGGAAACATGAATACGAAGCCTGTCCCTCCCTCAAAAGAAGAAGCGCCTAAAGGCGACCGCCTTCAGAAGATTCTCGCTCAGGCGGGGATCGCCAGCCGCCGCAAGGCCGAGGAGATCATTCTTGAAGGCCGCGTGCAGGTCAACGGCACGGTCGTCAATACGCTGGGCACGCGCCACGATCCTACGCGCGACCATATCCGCGTTGACGGCAAGCTGCTCCACGGCCCCGAGCAGCAGCGCTATTACATGCTCAACAAGCCGCGCGGTTATGTGACCACGCTCGACGACCCCGAAAAGCGGCCCACCGTCATGCAGTTGATGGCGAAGCAGAAGTCAGGTCCGCATGGCGACAACGTGCGTCTGTATCCCGTTGGCCGCCTCGACTATTTGAGCGAAGGCTTGCTGCTGATGACCAACGATGGGGCGCTTGCAAATGCGCTCTCGAAGGCCGCTGCTGGCGTCGAGAAGGCCTATCTTGTGAAGGTCAGTGGCGTTCCGCCGGCATCGGGGCTCGAACAGATTCGCCGCGGCATCATGATCGACCGCGGCCGTCTGGACGAAGTTCGCAGCGGGCGTCGCGACCGGATCATCACGTCTCCGGCGAAGATCGAACTGGTCCGGGGTGGCGACAACCCCTGGTACGAACTGACTCTGACCGAAGGGCGAAATCGGCAGATCCGCAAGATGTTCGAAGAGATTGGCCATCACGTCGAAAAGATTCGGCGCATCGGATACGGAGCGCTGCGACTCGACGTGCCGCCGGGCGAGTTTCGCGAGCTGACGCCGGGCGAGGTGATGGCCCTTGACCGCGCGGCCAAGGGCAAAAAAGTGGTGCCCAAAAAGAAGACTCCAGAGTTCGCTCAGCTCAAGGCCCCGGCGAAAAAGAAATCCACAAGACCGCACCGCCAACCAACCGGCACGAAGTCAGTCAGCCGGTCTCGCCGCTCCCGCTAGCCTACTATCTATGTGCGGTTTACAAAGTATGTTCGCCAGGCGACAAAGGGCGTCCTTTACCGGTTGTGGGCTGAATATAACGACTCGTTTACACTCCCACAAAAGTTCGGTTAACCCCATTGACACACCTCCCTCGGCGCGCCCAGAATACTCCCGCTATTAACCTTCTGGTTGATGACAATCACAGGTCCAAGAGCATCAAATAGGTGCAAGTAAGGAGCAACAGAGTGGCAATGGAAAAAGCAACATTTGGAGCAGGATGCTTTTGGGGAGTAGAAACCCGATTCGCTGAGCTTTCCGGTGTTATCGATACGGCCGTAGGATACGAAGGCGGCGATCTCGAACACCCAACCTATAAGGAAGTCTGTACCGACCGCACCGGCCATGCGGAGGTCGTCGAAGTCACCTTCGATCCGTCCCGTCTTTCCTACGAGGCGCTGCTGGATACGTTCTTCGCCCTCCATGATCCCACCCAGGTCAACCGCCAGGGCCCGGATTGGGGCTCACAATACCGCAGCGTGATCTTCACGCATAACGACGCTCAATTCGCTCAGGCTCGCGCCAGGATCGCCGAGCTCAACGCCTCAGGCTCCTACCGCAAGCCGATCGCGACCCAGGTGGTTCCGCACGCGACCTTCTGGAAGGCGGAGGAGTATCACCAGAAGTATCTCGAAAAGCGTGGCATGGTGAGCTGCCACATCTAAAACGACCCTAAAGTCGGCGACCACGGATCTTACTGATCGAAGCGGATGAAGAACTTTTAGTCCTTCCGCGCCATCCTCCGAATCCGTGGTCGTCTTCTGCTGTTGTAATAATTGCTATTGCTGTCTACTCGGTCCGAAGGGCTGTCGTAGGATTTACGGTAGAGGCGCGCCATGCCGGCAAAATCGCAGCCACCAGCGCGACCGCAGCAATCAGCAGCACCACTACGATGAGAGTCAACGGATCGCTTGTGGAGACGCCGAAGAGCTGGCTCCGCAGCATTTTCGCGAGCAGCACAGAGCAGGGAATCGCGATGGCAATGCCTATGCCTGCGAGCCGCAAGACATCCGCCAGAACGAGCCCCGACACGCCGAGCCGCGACGACCCTAGCGCTATGCGAATGCCGATCTCGCGTGTGCGCTGAGCTGTCGAGTAGGCCAGCACACCATAAAGGCCAATGCCCGCAAGCACCGTCGCCAGCAAGCCAAACGAGATCGAGAGCAGTTCGATCATCCTTTCATTTGAAAGCGTGGTGTCGATCTGGTCGTCCATCGTTCGCATGGCGTCAACGGCGAGCCCTGGATCGATCTGCTTCATCGCCTGGCGCACCTCTGCGTAGCTTTGTTCCGGCGGCGTCGCCGTGCGCAGATAGATATAAAGTTGGTCCACCCCGGGAAGCTGCCGCATCGGAACGAAGAGTGTTGGCAGTGCCGCGTCGCGCAAATTCTCGTGCTTCGTGTCTCGCGCTACGCCGACGATCGTCATAAACGCGAGGTGGTTGCCGCCGCCTCTGGCCACCCGTCTACCAACCGCTGCCGCAGGGCTGCTGAAGTAGTGCTTTGCAAAGGTCTCGTTCACGATGGCGACCGGCGGATGGGTTGCGTCATCGTCTTCTGTGAAGCTGCGGCCGGTCAGTATCGTCGCCTGCATCGCGTGAAAGAACCCAGGATTCACCGCAGGATTCTCCACATCGTAGTCATCATCCGGCGGAGGGTTGTATCCCTCCACCGTCACGTTGCCCCCGTGAGTGTTATCCGCCAACTCCTGATCATCGGTCGCTGCCACAGCCTGCACGCCCGGCAACGCGGCCAAAGCTTCAAGAACGGTTTGGTGGAGCTGAGGAATCTTCTCTTTCGAGTAGCCGGAGAGGAGAGGGTCAATGTGAAATGTAACAAGATGAGAAGTATTGAAGCCCGTATCGACGTGCCGCAGATTCTGCATTGTGCGCACGAACAGGCCGGAACCTACCAGCAAGAGGACACTGAGCCCCACCTGCAACGAGACGATGAGTCGCCGAAAACTCAACGAGCCGCCAGACACGGTTGCTGTCTGCTGCTTCAGCGAATTCACGATATCCGGTCGTAGCAGCTGTATTGCGGGCGCCAGGCTGAACAGCACGCTAACCGTCATCGCAATCGCAAAGTTGAACGCCAGCAAACGAGCGTCCAGCGTGGTCGAAAACGCAGTGGACGTACCTGTATCCATCCGATGAACAAGTATCCGAATACATATCGGAGCAATCAACAATCCCGCTGCTCCGCCAGCGATGCCGATCAGTAGACCTTCGAGCAGAAGCTGCTGCACGACGCGTCTTGCATTCGCGCCCAGCGCATACCGCAGAGAGAACTCGCGTGCACGGGCCGCCGAACGAACGAGCAGTAGGCTGGCCACATTCACCGCGGCGATCAGGAGCACGAGGAACGCCATTGCCATCACCGCAAGCAATGGCTTCTCGAGCGTACCTCGGTCGTAGGAAAGGCCTTTCGACCCTGGCAGTACCTCCAGCACGCTCCGTGTCAGAAAGTCATCCACGAAACGCGGCGACTTCGTGCCCAGCGCCTTCAACTCTTCAGCCCGCAGCCCATGCCACAGAGGAGCCATCGCCACCTGTGCGCGCTCCGGAGTCTCTCCCGCCTTCAGGCGCCCGACGATATTCAGCCAACGCGATCTGTGGTCCTTCAGATAACCGCCTTTTCCAGGCCTTATCTGTTCCAACATCGACATCGGAACAAAGACATCGGGAACCTGTCCCCAGACTGCACTCTGAAACTCTGGCGCTGACACGCCGATGATCTGGAACGGTTGACCGTTGATCGACAGCGTCTGACCCACCGCCTGCGCGTCCGATCCCAGATGGGTCTTCCAGTAGTGATAGCTCAACACAACGACAGGATTGCCGCCAGGCGTTGTGTCGTCGTTCTGGGTCAGCAGCCGGCCCTGGGCCGCCGGCACTCCCAGCATACTGAAGTAGTTCCCGCTTACAATCTCGGCGTCCGCGAGGTCTGATGATTTGTTGCGCATGATGCCGATGCCTGCCGGTGCTGTTGCGATCAGGCCGTCGAACGCCGTTCCGCGATCGCGCAGGTCGCGATACATCGGATAGGAAAACGACTTCTCGACCCCTGCGCCGTTGTTGCCGGTGTGCCCCTCCCACGCCTTGCCCGGGGCGCTCAGAATCACCAGTTGCTGTGGCGCGCGCACCGGCAGCGAACGAAGCAGCGCCTGGTCCAGCAGCGAGAAGATCGCCGTGTTGGCCCCGACGCCGAGGGCAAGCGTAACCACCGCGGTCAACATGAAGCCGGGCGACCGGCGAATCTGGCGTAGTGCGAATCGAAGATCCTGAATCAGTGATTGCATCTCTAGTGATTTCCCTTTGCAATTTTGATTTGGTATTCGCACGTCCGCTGCCAATCTCACCAACGGCTAACTTCCAGCAAACAGGGCGGCCGTCCACAGGCATCCCCCACCGAAGCTGTTCATCCGTGGATTGCTCTGTCCGTTAGCGGACGCTTACTACGACCGCAAAGACCCGCTCGAATCATTTCCTGAAGCTACCACGTATGGCTGGAGGGACTCTTGCCAAAGCCCCTTCAGCTTCAGCAGTGCCTCTTCGACGGAGATGCCCGTAATGCAATGGGCTGCGTCCGCCGTGCAATAGTCATCACATGGAGAAAGGCAGTGCTTCGGCTGGCAACACACGACGTGGGGCCCAAATGGGCGGATCCTGGCCGGAGAAGAGGGACCGCTCGGACGGCATCCCTCGTGAGACGCCATTAGAATTAATGTTGCCACACCCAAAGCTCCAGCAATGTGCCCCGGACCTGAGTCGTTGCCAAGAAACATTGCAGCACGCGATATGAGAGTAACGGACTCTGTTAGGGTCGTCACTCCAGCGACAAGGATCGCCTGCCCGTTATCAGAGGTGTAGAGCTGGCGTGCAACGTCAGCATCGCCGGGTCCGCTAAGTATGACGATCTCAAGACCCTGTTGTCTTAACAACCGCATGAGATCGAGCCAGCGTTCGATCGGCCATCTTCTGCTTGGATGACTTGCTCCCGGGGAGATCACAGCGAACGGCCGATCACCCATGCTCAATCTGTTGGCAAGACCGTCCCACTCGGTCGCAGCAGCAATTTCCTTCATTGCGCGGACAGGTGAACTGGCAATCTCATTCTCTGGGGACACTGGTGTAAGACCGGACTGTGCTGTCAACCTGCAGAACCGCACAGCATCGAGCGTCCAGGAACCATCAGGATACTTCTCGGTCAAAAGTCCGTCGCGATATTGGAGCGTTTTGGATTTCCAACCGATACGGCGCGGTGCACCTAGGAGGTACGCGAGGTTATGCGCGCGATTGGCGTCGTCCCCCCAGCGAGGCATCACACAGATGCTTACCGGAAGATTCTTCATCATCTCCAGATAAGCCCTCGTCAGTCGCCATACGCCCCTAATCGCAAAAAAGCGCCTGCGTACACCGTCGCTCACCTTCACCCCGTACACCTGATCGAGCCATGGCAGCACGCGAAACAGCGGTGCGGCAAGAGAGTCGACCGCAAGTTCAACCTTTGCCTCCGGGTGAGCTTCGCGCAACCGCTCCAGCATCGGCATCAACATCACTGCATCTCCTAGATGCGGTGACAGGTAAATAACCAACACTCGTTTCGGCTGTTGGGGAACGATCGGGGGAGTGGGCAAAAGGTTGAGCGCGCGGGCAGCAATGACTACCAAGCGAAAGCCGTACACAACGAGGACTTCAATTGCCGGGCGGTACACGGCTTGCAAGGCTCTCTTAGTTGACCTGAAGAGAGCATCCTTTATCGATCTAAACATGTTGCTCTCCTCTGACGTTCGCCGAGGAGGTAAGGAGCCTTCCAAAGATCCTCCGCATTCGCATCGCGAAAGTCCTCAGCTCATAACCCATACGTCGATACCTCTGGTATGGGCTCAACGTTTTCCATCGGCGCTTCAAGGTATCGCCCGCGAAGTACTCGCCGCACGTCCCACGTCTGAGGAAGAATGACGCACAACAAGTAAGAGATGATTGTTGCCGACAGAACTCCAATCGCTCCGACGCGCTTCACGAGCACGATGGAGAGCACTAGATTCAGGATCGCCGCGAAGCTCGCATAAACAGCCTGAAACTGGACACGTTGGGTGGCCGCCAGCAGAGTTGCCTGATTGACCGTGATGGATAACAGTACAACCCAAAAGCACATCGTCCACAGCAGCGCAGAACTCGGCACTGCGGCTTTGCCGGCCCATATCTTGATAATCCACTGTCCGGCAAAACCGAGTAGCAATGCGGCGGAAGTCACGACCAAGGTAGTAGCCCGCATGATACGGCGGTAGGCGCTGCGAATCCAGACCATCTCCCGTCCAACATACGCCTCTGAAAATGCCGGCCAAAGCGAGGGCATCAAGAGAGACTGCATCACGGAGGCATACCCCAGAAGCCGCCAGGTAACAGCATAGGGGGTCACCCGCTCCGCTCCGAGGTAGTGCGCGATGATCAGATTATCGGTGTTGAAGACGGCAAGTCCAGTCATCTGAAGAATAAAAAAGGGTATGCCGTGGCTCATGATCTCGCGGACTATGCCCAGGTGCACTCTCCGTGGGGCAGGACGAATGCGTGGTTCATGACGAAGCCCCATCCACAGATTTAGCAAGACGGTTCCAGTCAACATCGCCGTGCAAAAAGCAGCCATCAGATCAACTACTGAGCCATGCATTTGTACTACCAGAATGATCGCTATCAGACCAAGCACGCTGTTGAGCATCGCAAACGTATTTGCAACTGGCACACGCTGGTAACCGCCCATGACTTTATTGGCAAGACCAAGAGGCAGGGTGAGCAGACCGTAGCCGAACGAAATTGCTGCGCATTCTCCTGCCTGTCGCGCTACCGCAGGATCGCGCAATCCAAAGAGTGTCCCCCAATCGATATGTGGCCAGATTACCGCGCCGATAAGTCCGAGAAATATGGCAACAGCAGACGTGGCCCAGAATGCAGTGGCATAGTAGCGCTTCGCCATCTCCTCCGACTGCTCGGCATAAGCTCGCGAAATACTGTTGGTGAGCGTATTGGCGATTCCCAGATCAAGCACCGCCAACATCATGATTGTGGTGCTGATCGTTACCCAGAAGCCATACCGTTCCGGGCCAAGATACCGGACCGTAATCGGTAGACTAACAGCGTTGACCACAACAGTCATCGCCTTCCCAACAAACCCCGATATCCCTCCTTTGAGCACTCGGGCCAGTCGCGGGTCATCTTTTAGCTTGGCGCTGAACGCATGAATCATCGAAGGTTCGTATCTCTCTTTAGAGCTGGCAATCGGATGAAAGCGCATCTCGAACCAATGCTCTGTCGCCCTGACATCCCGGATGGTAACTGATTTACATTTTATCTGTACCCGCTACTGGCTGGGAGAATGCCGGCAAAATCGAGCACGCGAGTCGTACACCGCCTCCTCCATCGCTTAGGTCCGAGCAGAAATGACCACTTATGGATGCGCAACATCTGTGCCCGCCTGTGAAGAGAGTGAGCCTGATGTTTTCTTAAGTCGGTTTGCTACGGTAGCTTCTGACCTGCCCCCGGAAAACTCTACCAGTTTGAACTGGAGTTTTCTGGTAAATTGAACGAGGGAGCTGAGATGAAGAAGAGCCGGTATAGGGAAGAGCAGATCATCGGGATATTGAAGCAGCATGAGGCTGGAGTGAAGACGGCGGATCTGTGCCGTGAGCATGGGATCAGCGCGGCGACGTTCTACGGCTGGAAGCAGAAGTTCGGGGGGATGGACGTGAGCGAGGCGCAGCGGCTGAGGGCGATGGAGGATGAGAACCGTCGTCTGAAGCTGCTGGTGGCGGAGTTGAGCCTGCACGGCGAGGCGCTGAAGGCAGTCATACGAAAAAACGGCTGGAGCTTGCCGGTCTAAGAGGCGAGGTTGCGTTCGTCTCCAGCGAGTTCCATCTGAGCGAACGCAGGGCCTGCAAGCTGCTGGGCGTGGAGCGGTCGAGCTACCGGTATGAGCCGAGGCCGGACCGCAACGCGGAGTTACGCGACGAGTTGGTGCAACTGGCTCGGCAGAAGCCGCGCTACGGTTATCGGCGGCTGCACGCGCTGCTGAGCCGCAGAGGTCACGAGGTGAACGTGAAGCGGATCTATCGTCTGTACGTGGAAGAGCGGCTGATGGTCCGGCGCAAGAGGCGCAAGCGGTTGGTGCGCGAGCGAGCGGCGGAGTCGCGGCTGACGAGGGCCAACCAGGAGTGGGCGATGGACTTCATCGTCGACGGTCTGGCGACTGGGCGGATGGTGCGCATCCTCAGCGTGGTGGATGCCTACACGCGCGAGTGCCTGGCGCTGGAAGCCGACACCAGCCTCGGCAGTGGCCGCGTGACCCGGGTGCTGGAACGGCTGATCGCACAGCATGGCCGGCCCGAAAACGTGCGTTCGGACAACGGGCCCGAGTTCACTTCGCGGCGGATGCTGGCTTGGTCGGAGAACTGGAAGGTCGGCCTGGTTCCCATCCGGCCAGGCCGTCCGATGCAGAACGGCCACGTCGAGAGCTTCCACGGCCGCCTGCGCGATGAGTGCCTCAACGCAAGCTGGTTCCGCACGCTGAATGATGTCCGGTGTACTCTGGCAACCTGGCGCGAGGAGTACAACTGCGAGCGGCCCCACAGCTCGCTGGACTACCGCACGCCCCAGGAGTTCAAACTTGCCCTCGAAGGAAGGCGGGCCATGGCCCGCCTTCCTTCGCCAACCACAACCACCAACCCAGCAGAGACTCCAGTTATGAATGGGTGAGAAATCGGGGGCAGGTCACTTCCAGAGGATGAAGAATGAACGAGGCATTCAAAACGCGAGCTGTTCGAAATACTGATTGTTATTCTAGATATTTGAGCGACAGTGTCTTCGATATTGGATGCGTACCAAATTAGTTGTTCTCCGGGGGAGACGGAGATGCAAATGAAATTCTTACGTATCTCCAGCTACGCGAAACATGTCTTATGATCATCATTGAAGAGATGACCTGCCCCTGGAAATCTCTACCAAATAAAACTGGAGTTCTCTCGTAAATTGAACGGGAGGACGGAGCATGAAGAAGAGCCGTTTCAGCGAAGAGCAGATCATCGGGGTATTGAAGCAGCACGAGGCCGGGGTGAAGACGGCGGAGTTGTGCCGGGAACATGGGATCAGCGCGGCGACGTTCTACCAGTGGAAGTCGAAGTTCGGTGGAATGGAAGTGAGCGAGGCGCAGCGGCTGAAGCGGATGGAGGACGAGAACCGCCGTCTGAAGCTGCTAGTGGCCGAGCTGAGTCTGCACGGCGAGGCGCTGAAGGCAGTGATCCGAAAAAACGGCTGGAGCTTGCCGAGCTGAGAGACAGAAGTCGCGTTCGTCTCGGCGGAGTACCGGCTCAGCGAACGCACGGCCTGCAAGCTGCTGGGAGTAGAGCGGTCCAGCTACCGGTATGAGCCGCGTCCGGATCGCAATGGCGTACTGCGTGAGGCGTTGGTGAAGCTGGCGCGTCAGAAGCCGCGTTACGGCTATCGCCGGCTGCACGCGCTGTTGAGCCGGCGCGGTCACGCGGTGAACGTGAAGCGGGTCTACCGGCTGTATGTGGACGAGGGCCTGGCGGTGAGGCGGCAGCAAGCGCAAGCGTCTGGTGCGGGATCGCGCAGCCGAGCCGCGGTTGAGGCGAGCCAACCAGGAGTGGGCGATGGACTTCATCGTGGATGGGCTGGCGACGGGCCGGATGGTGCGTATCTTGAGCGTGGTGGATGCATACACGCGCGAGTGCCTGGCGCTGGAAGCGGACACCAGCCTGGGTAGCGGACGGGTGACGCGGGTGCTGGAGCGGCTGATCGAGCAGCGCGGCCGGACCGGAAGCGATGCGCTCGGACAACGGGCCGGAGTTCTGCTCGCGCCGCATGCTGGGCTGGGCCGAGGCGTTCAAGATCGAGCTGGTGCATATCCAACCGGGACGGCCGATGCAGAACGGTCATGTGGAGAGCTTCCACGGGCGGCTGCGCGACGAATGCCTGAACGCTCACTGGTTCCGCACCCTGAACGACGTCAGGAGTACACTCGCCACCTGGCGTGAGGAATATAACTGCGAGCGACCCCATAGCTCGCTCGACTACCGTACACCACAGGAGTTCAGACAAACACTTGAAGGGAGCAGGGCCATGGCCCTGCTCCCTTCACCAACCAAACCAACCCGAGAATCTCCAGTTATGACTGGATGAGAAATCGGGGTCAGGTCAGGAACACCGTAATTAAGGACACTCCAGGTTTCACCAATCCAGAATTATCTTCTGTATATTGAATATTGAATGCAAAGAACTCCGTCACGTTTTGCACAGCTGACATTCAATGCTGTAAGCTCACTGCGACTTCTCACAAACCATTCCAATCTGGTTGTTCGAGGGACTGGCCGGCTCTTCCATAAGTTGGCTGCCAGCTTCCTGCTTGCTGTAGCCGGAAAAAATCATACGGTCGACGGGATTCTCTACGGGCGCTCTATGCGGATGCCTGCAGAACATCCCCTGCCGGCGGTTCTGCACCACTATCCTCAGTACAATCGTCCACTTGCGATGGCGATTAAGGCAATCGCATCGTCCTCGTCGGGCAACCCAAATCTGACCGTGATCGACGTTGGAGCCAACATCGGCGAGACTGTCGCTGTGATTGAGCAACTGGTTCCGGGCGTCTCCTATCTCTGCGTCGAAGCCGATGAGGACATCGCTCGGATATGCAGGTTCAATCATCGCGGCAATCCCCGCGTTCAGGTAGAACAGTGTTACGTCGGCGAAAACGCAGGTTCGCTTGTCATGCTTCAAGATGATGGACGCGCGAATCCCTCTACCAAACTGATCGATCAGGCAAACTTCGACGAGTCCTCCAACTACGGGCGGCTCGTACGGCTGGATACCGTCGTAGGGCCGTTCGCTGACGCCCACCACGGCTTGAGTCTGATCAAGGTGGATACTGAAGGGTACGATTTTTCGGTTTTGCGCTCGGGCGAGAGACTCATCGAGCGCTACAGGCCCGCCCTTTATTTCGAATGGTTCCCGGACCTTTTAACTGATTTACAAGAGCAGGTATGGAGTGGCTTCGATTACCTTGAAGGCTTCGGATACCTTCACTTTGTCTTTTTCTCCAGTCGGGGCGACTACTATTGCCACTTGTCGAGCCCCGACCACTTTATTCTGAAAAGCCTGGCTAGCACAGCCAGTCAGAACAAAAGCCTCGTGTACTTCGATGTGTTTGCGTCAACCGACGCAACTGTCTGCCAACGACTGGTCGAACTGATTACCACCCAAAGACAAAACTAAGTATCGCGTCGAAAAGTACACCATAAATGGCTAACCGTGGCGAGTAGTGTTGTAGGCACTCTATGGCTTATCGAACCTCGCTTGTGGTAGCATTATTTTGTACTCTGGAAAAAAGAGTGCAGGCATCGCAGGCAAAAACTCTTCATGGAATTCAGGGTTTGGCCAGAGACTGCGATTCGCCTCTTCCCACCGCATACCTTCCCCAACGATCGGAAGTCGCGCTGGTTGCTCTGGCTGGAAGATTCGTCAACGGACGAGTCTCGCCGTGCAGCAGCAGCGCTTCGATAACCGACAGCAATGCTGACTAATTGAAATCCATGGTGCCGCGTGGCATCGCTGCATTCGTATGCCGCTCGATAACCACTCCCAGAGATGGGCTTTTAGACAGGAAAAATTTTGAACTCTGCAACTCTAGAACAGAACGAACAACTTATACAGAATCATCAGCATAGCGCACCGTCCAACCTTCCCCAGCAAACCTCCGTAACCGCAAAACCAGCTGGCCTTTCCCTCGTTGACGACGTACGATTTACCGACTTCAACATCTCGGACTCCCTCAAGAATCGCCTCACCAACGCCGGCTTCACCACACCGACACCGGTTCAGGCCAAGGCGATTCCGCCCGCCCTCGAAGGCAACGACATTCTCGCCACCGCATCGACTGGCACCGGCAAAACCCTCAGCTTCCTTATCCCAATGATCCAGCGCATGGACGCGACCTCGGTGCCCAGCACCAAGGGTAAGCGCGGTCCCATTCGCGCACTGATCCTGCTGCCCACACGCGAGCTTGCGATGCAGGTTCTCGAAGCCTACTGGAAGCTTGTTCCCGGCTCGAAGAACGACGCGGTTCTGGTCTGCGGCGGCCTGTCGGAGAACAATCAGCTCGATCAGCTCGACCGCGGTCCACGCCTGGTCGTCGCTACCCCCGGCCGTCTGGAAGACTATCTTCGCCGTCGCGCCGTCAACATCGGCTCGGTCGAGATGCTCGTGCTGGACGAGGTTGACCGGATGCTCGACATGGGCTTCCTTCCCGCCATCCGCCGCATCGTCGGAGCAGTGCCGAAGACTCGCCAGACCATGTGCTACTCGGCCACGCTCGATGCGAACATCCGCGAGATCGTTCGCGACTACGTCAACAAGCCAATCCGCATCGAAATCGGCCAGACCTCGAAGCCATCGGACCAGGTGGAGCTCCGCGTCTACACCGTCATGCAGGACCAGAAGCTCGGCCTGCTCGACCAGATGCTGCGCCAGGAAGAGGGAACCTTCCTCGTCTTCTCGCGCACCAAGCATGGCGCCGACCGTATCTCGAAGAAACTCGAGCGTCTCGGGCACGATGCCGATGTCATTCATGGCGACCGCAGCCAGTCGCAGCGCACCGCCGCGCTGAAGGGCTTCCAGAACGGCAAGCACCGCGTTCTCGTTGCCACCGACGTCGCCGCTCGCGGCATCGACGTGCAGGACATCGCCCACGTCGTCAACTACGACCTGCCGAATGCCTCTGACGACTTTGTCCACCGCATCGGCCGGACGGGCCGCGCCGGAGCCAAGGGTATCGCCACGACCTTCGTCATGCCGCAGGAACGTCACGACGCTCGCAAGCTTGAGCGCGACCTGAAGATAAAGTTCGAGTGGCGCGAAGCCGATAAGAACCTTGAGAAGGAAGTTCGCAACCAGCCCCTCGACATAACAGCTCCCGGGATGGATCTTCTGCAGCTTGAGACTCGTTCGTGGAAGGGCAACGACCCCGTCAGTCCGATGACGGCGCCGAACGCCAACTACGGCGCCAAGAAGAACGGCTTCCGTAGCCGCAACGGCGGCGGTGGCTTCTCTGGTGGACGTAACTCCGGCGGTCGTGGTGGCCGCCCGACCGGTAACAGCCGGCCGGGAAGCAGTCGCTCCGGTCCCGCTCGCCGCGGCCAATAACTGACCCGAAACCCGCTCCGCTCCGACGAGCCAACCAGCCGCAGAGCGGAGCGAGTGTGTTCGCTATAACCGTAGCGAGCCTTCACCCATATCTAAAGCGCATTACCCCAACGCCCAGAAGCAGGAAGGCCGCGCCATTCACCGCGCCGCAACATCAGGGCCTATAAAATAGAAAGAACCCCATGATCTCAGTCTCCAATGTCACCATGCGCTACGGCTCCAAGCTCCTCTTCGAGGACGTCTCCGTCACGTTCACGACTGGCCGCCGCTACGGCCTCACCGGGCCCAACGGCGCCGGCAAATCCACCTTTATGAAGGTCCTCACCGGCGAGATCGATGCCCAGAAGGGCTCCGTCGTCCGCCCCAAAAAAGTCGGCGTCCTCAAGCAGGACCAGTACGAGTTTGATGCCTACCGCGTCATCGACACCGTCATCATGGGCAACAAGGCCCTCTGGGCCGCCCTTGAAGAGCGCGAGATCATCTACGCCAAGCCCGAGATGACCGATGAAGACGGCTCACGCCTCGGCGAACTCGAAGGCGTCGTCGGCGACGAAGACGGCTACGAAGCGGAGTCCAACGCGGCCGTGCTCCTTCAAGGCCTCGACATCCCTGACGAACTCCACGAGCGCAAGATGTCCGAGCTGCAGGGCGGCCAGAAGGTCCGCGTGCTCCTCGCGCAGGCACTCTTCGGCAACCCCGAAGCGCTCCTCCTCGACGAGCCCACCAACTACCTCGACCTCGAATCCATCCACTGGCTCGAAGACTTCCTCGTCCGCTACAACGGCACCGTTATCACCATCTCGCACGATCGCCACTTCCTCAACAACGTCTGCACTCACACCGCCGACATCGACTACGAGACCATCATCATCTACAACGGCGGCTACGACGACATGGTGCTGCAGAAGACCAGCATCCGCACCCGCATCGAGAGCCAGAACGAGCAGCGCGAAAAGAAGATCGCCCAGTTGAACGACTTCATCGCGCGCTTCTCGGCCGGCACGCGATCCTCGCAGGTGAACTCGCGCAAGAAAGAAGTGGAACGCCTGGCCACCAGCGAACTCGCTCGCTCCAACATCGCTCGCCCCTTCATTAGCTTCAAGATGGAGCGTCCCTCTGGGAAGCACGTGCTCGAGTTCGAGAACGTGAACAAGTCCTATACCCAGAAGGACGGCAAGGTCGAGCACGTCATCAACAATTTCTCCGCTGCCGTGCAACGCGGTGACAAGGTCGTCCTCATCGGCCGCAACGGGCAAGGGAAGACCACGCTCCTGAAAGCCCTCCTCGCCAACGCCCCAAATCTCGACGAGTCGGACCCAACCGCCATCGATGTAGGCCCCGGTTCTCCGTATCCCGTCAAGTGGGGCCACGAAGTCTCCATCGGCTACTTCGCGCAGGATCACACCGGTTCGATCACCAAAGGAACCACGGTCGCCGAGTGGTTGCACACCTTCGACCCCGAGGCGACCAAGGAAGATATTCGCGGCATCCTCGGCCAGATGCTCTTCCGCGGCGAAGAAGGCCTCAAGAAGACCGACGCTCTCTCTGGAGGCGAAGCTGCCCGCCTTCTCTTCTGCAAGATCATGCTGCAGAAGCCCAACGTCCTCGTCTTCGACGAACCGACAAATCACCTTGACCTCGAGAGCATCAACGCGCTCAACCAGGCCATTCAGAAGTATGAAGGCACCGTCTTCCTCGTCACCCACGACGAGGACCTGATCGAAGAGGCCGGCACCCGCATCTGGCACTTTGAGGGCGGCCCGACCGACTTCCGCATCACCGACCACAAAGGTCCATACGAGGAGTATCAACAGCAACTAGCCCTCGCCGCGAAATAAAGGACAGACGGCCGCGCATACACGGATCGATCCATTAAAAGTCTTTTATCCGTGTCAATCCGGCAATCCGCGGTCGGTCTCTCCGGAATTACAATAGAGCCCATGCCAGCAGCAGAACCCATCAAGAATCGCGGCAAGAACGTCCTCGGTCAGCCTCTGGACGTCTGCGGCTGCGAGCCGATGACCGGCTTCTATCGCACTGGTTGCTGCGAGACGGGTCCCGATGACTTCGGCGTCCACACCATCTGCTGCATCGTCGACGCTCCGTTCCTTGAAGCTTCGAAGGCCCTTGGCAACGACCTGAGCACTCCCATGCCGCAGTTTGGCTTCGCCGGCCTGAAACCCGGCGACCGCTGGTGCGTCTGCGCTGCCCGCTGGCTGCAAGTTCAACAAGCTGGAGCCGCCTGCCCCATTGTCCTCGAAGCCACTCACGAGAACACGCTCAAGATCGTTCCCTTCGAGCTTCTTATCCAATACGCAGTCATCCCTTCCCAACTCCATTAGCCTCCGTCTTCAAGACCCTCCTTCGCCTCCAAACCATTCTTTTCCAGATCAATCATCGGCAAAAAGCGCCGTTTGTAACACTCTGTTAACAAAACTACCTTGACATCGACCTGCCAGAAGCCTGAGTGTTGAAGTATTACAACAATTCAACTTAAGGTCGTTCGCGAACGTCGTTTTGGCGGATACAACAGCCCCGATTCCGAATACAGGCCCTTCGTTTTTACACCGCTTTTTTGGGTTAATTTTCAGGAGGCAGCATCCAATGAAACTTCTCAACGCCTGTCGACGTGTATTCACGTTTGCACTTGCCGTTCTGTTGCTCGTCGCCGCTCTGCCGGTTGTCGCCCAGACCTCCGGCAACGGCAACATCAACGGAACCATCACCGACCAGAGCGGCGCAACCGTTCCCAACTCCCCCGTCGTCGTGCGCAATACCGACACCGGAGTCTCCCGCACCCTCACCACCAACGGAGACGGCCTCTTCCAGGCCAACTTCCTCCTTCCCGGCCACTATGAGGTCACCGCCGGTGGCAACGGCTTCGGCAAGATCGACCGCAAGAACCTCATCCTCACCGTAGGTCAGGTCCTCACCGTCGACATCATCCTCCCGCCCGCCTCCGTCACTACTGAGGTCATCGTCACCAGCGAGTCTCCGCTCGTCGATACCGACAAGACCGAGGTCGCCCAGACCATCGACCAGTCCCTCATCTCCAATCTTCCCGTCGCCTCCCGTAACTGGAGCGCCTTCGTCCTCAACACCCCCAACGTCACCCCCGACGGCGGCTCCGGTCTCGTCAGCTTCCACGGCATCAGCGGCCTCTACAACCAGAACTACGTCGACGGCTCCAACAACAACCAGATGCTCTTCTCTGAAGCCCGCGGCCGCGCCTCAGGTGCCCCCTACGTCTACTCCATCGACTCCATCAAGGAGTTCCAGGCCCAGGCCGCCAACTATTCCGTCGAGTTCGGCCAGGCGGCCGGCGGTCAGGTCAACGCCATCACCAAGTCAGGCACCAACGCCTTCCACGGCGACGCCTTCTACTACCTCCGTTATCCCTCTCTCAACGCCCTCGACCCCTACAACAAGTATCAGGCCCTCCATAACAACGGAAACCCCTTCCTCCTCACCCAGCCCGTCCACCAGCAGCAACAGTTCGGAGGCTCGATCGGCGGACCCATCCTTCACGACCGTCTCTTCTTCTTCTTCACCTACGATGGTTTCCGCAAGGTCGGCCGCGTCCTCTACGCCAACACCAACATCATCTCGCTGACTCCCTCGGGGCCCACATCCAGCACGACCACGGTTACCCCGACGCAGTGCCCAACCACCATCACTGCTACGCAATGTACCGCTGGCATTCAGTTTCTCCTCAACGTCGGCAACGTCGCCGTTGGAGCTGCGCCTCCTGCCCGCTTCCAGAAACAAAATCTCTTCTTCCCCCGCCTCGACTGGCACATCAACGGCCGCAACGACGTCTTTGTCGACTACAACTTCGCCGACTACGACTCGACTTACGGCTATGCCCCGGCCAACACCTTCACCAACAGCTCGCCCTCAACCAACGGTCCCACCAGCTACCACGAGCGCTTCCTGGTCGCCGGCCTCACCACCCAGGTCGGCAAAGCCTCCGTCAATCAGGTTCACTTCCAGTACGGTCAGGACCTCGAGACCGCTGGTGCCAACGCCTCCGGTCCCAGCGTCGCCAGCGGAGTCGTCACCTTCGGCATGCCCAACGCTCTGCCGCGCGTCGCCGAACCCAACGAGCACCGCATCCAATTCACGGATGTCTTCAGCACTGCCAAGGGCCGTCACTCCCTTAAGTTCGGCGGCGACGTCAACCTCGTCCACGAGATCATGATCAACCTCTTCCAGGGAGGCGGTGTCTACAGCTATGGTGATGCCACCACCACGCTCAACTTTCAGGACTGGATCCAGGACGCGTTCGCCGGACAGCCGGGCGACACTGACCCCTACGCCGGATACCACTACAACACCTTCGTCCAGACGATCGACAAGGTTCACACCACCCCAACCACCGAAGGCGAGGACAACTTCTGGATGAAGATGTTCGACGGCTTCGCCGAAGACTCCTGGAAGCTCAAGCCGAACTTCCTCCTCACCGCCGGCGTCCGTTATGACGTCCAACTCACCCCGGCTCCCGGCCTCATCAACAACAACTTCCCGCCCATCTCCACTGAGTACAGCCAGACCATCAAGAACGTCCTCGACCGCGTCCAGCCCCGTCTAGGCTTCAGCTGGTCGCCCTACCCCACCACGGTGGTCCGTGGGGGCTACGGAATGTTCTCCGCCCTCAACCAGGGTTCGACCTACTACGCCATGCGCGTGGAAAATGGCGTCGTTCAGGTCAACTACAACTACACCGGTTGCGAGTCCTCCGTTGGCAGCGTCTCCAAAGCCCGCTGCCCGACCGTTCCCAGCAGCACGAACGGCCTCAAGTATCCCTTTGTTCCATTCCCCGTTACTGGGCCGCCGCTCTCGGCAGCCCTCTTTCCCACCGGTGGCACCGCGCCCACCGTCAACGGTCCCGCGATCGTCGGTTCCCAGAGCTTCCACGGTCTTGACCCCAACTTCGTTCCGCCTCTGGCGCACGAGTTCAATCTCGGCGTCGAACAGTCCATGCCGGGCAAGATGTCCCTGTCGGTCAGCTATGTAGGTACTCGCGCTCTCCGTCTGCCCGTCTTTCTCGACGCCAACCTCGTCGGCCAGACTCCGCACGGCAGTGCCACCTACAACATCCAGGACGCCTCCAACAATGTCATCAGACAGATCACCGTGCCGGTCTACCTGCAGTCCGATCGCCGCAACTCGGCCATCACATCCATCAACACAGGCTTCAGCGTAGCCAACACTTGGTATAACTCCATGGCCGTGACCGTCCGCCGCCCGTTCTCAAACGGACTCGAGGTCCTCGCCAACTACACGTGGGCGCGCGCCACCGACACCGGTCAGGTGGCAGGTACCTTCGGCACCTTCTACGGTGGCGACGTCCCGCTCGATCCCAACAATACACGTCGCGAAAACGGTCCATCCGACACCGACGTCCGCAATCGCTTCGCCCTCAGCTTCGTCTACCAGCCCCAGTTCTTCAAGGACAACAAGTGGACCCAGCGGCTCATCGATGACTGGCTCTTCTCCGGCGGCTTCATCGCCTCCGGTGGCGAGCCCATCTCCCTCGCCATGAGCGGAACCGTCTACTCGGGCACCGGAACCAGCTACGGAGCTGACGGCAACATCTATGGAGGCGCCATGAGTTCCAGCACAGGCGCACCCACCACCGGCAGGCCCCCGCAGATCGGCCGCAACAGCATCCCCATGCCCGGCTATAACGACTTCGACTTCCGCATCTCTCGCAACATCCCCATCCACGAGAACATCTACATGCAGATCTCCGCAGATGCCTTCAACCTTCTCAACCACCAGATCATCACCGGAGTCAACGGAACCTACTCGCAATACCTCGCGAGCGGCACAACCTCGGGATCAGGGTCGACCCAACTGAAGTGCAACGCCACCGCACCCGCACCCGGCGCCACCTTCCAGGGATGCATCTCTCCCTTCAGCGGCACCGGCCTTTCCGCCTTTGGCGTAACCTCAGGGACCAACAACCTCCTCTACGGCGCACGCCAGATGCAATTCGCCGCGAAGCTGTTCTTCTAATCCAGTTCCACTCAAAACCAAAGCGGCTTCGGAGGATTTCCGGAGCCGCTTCCCATTTTGGGAATCCAAAAAATAAATTTCAAGAAAGTGACAATTTTTAAGCCCACAAAAACACCACGCAAGAAGCCACAACTTCACCATCAAAACACCACAACTTCACCACAAAAAACCATCAACATCCGACCACTTTTTCCCAAACCCCCCTCAAAAAACACCACAAAAAAGCCCAAACTCCACCCTCCACCACCCGCAACAAATTTTTTCAGCAAAAAGCAGAAAACAATAACAATGCCGCTCAACACCAATCTTTTTGCGCAACATGCCGTCGCATACTAAACTTCAGAGAGGAAGAGTGGCCGAGTGGTTGATGGCTCCAGTCTTGAAAACTGGCGTACCTGAAAGGGTATCGGGGGTTCGAATCCCTCCTCTTCCGCCATTTAGTCATCGGTATTGCTCCATCTCCGGCGAGACAAGCAGAAAACAGGTGAAATTCCCTCAAGAGCCAGGCTTTTCCATTGCGCAATATCCACTGTGAGACAATCTTGTTTTAGGGGGTACCCGCTGGCGGCTCGCAACTCTCCCGTTTTCCGACTCTGGATGAGATTGGTAGAGGGCGGCAATCGAACCCATCCACATCTATGATCCCCAAACCCTTCGCCTTCCTTGGCCAGCTAACCGACGGGACGGCAAAACCATCGCCAACGCCGGCCTACGGGACCTCTCTGCGGCCTAACATCACCCTCCTCCATCACCTCCGACTACCGCGATACTCTCCGCTTCACCGCCGGCCTCGCCAGCGCAAGACACGGTCTTCTCCGTGTACTCCCAAGGTTGATGTCGGTTTCATCGCAGGTTCCGCATTGATGGAGCGCATCGCACCCATGCTGCTCACGGGTGAGGGCGCGAACTGGTTTGCATCCGAAGACCGCCTTATGGATATCGCGTTCTTGACGAAGCGGAATCTGTAGCTTGCTTGGGCACTGGCGATAACATCAGAGCCGGAGGGCAGCGCGCTGCCCGGTACTTCGCCACCGTGCGATCATGGTTTCGGTTCCGATGACAGCGAATTCTCCGCGTGATAGGAGTCAACCGACAAGGACGGTTCCATGCCGCAGTTCAGAAAGAACGTGCTCTCCCAGTATTTGCGGACTAAGTGCGACAAACAGTTGCGCCTATCACTGTATTCGCCACCGGAATTGAGGGCGATGGGGTGGCCGTCCATCTGAAGTTCGCCCCGCTGTGCAAATCCTCCGCGATCAGGGAAAGGAATGGGAGCAGGCGAAGATGCAGGACCTGGAGTTTGTCTTCGGGACCCATCTCAGGGGGATAAAGGAGGACGGGAAGTTCAAGAGAATCGAACTTGGGTCAGTCCTCGCCTTCAACCCAGCCAGTCCCACATTCGTTGGGCAAGCGCGATTCGAGCACCCGGATCTCCGACCTTACATTTCTGGCAAATATCGGTATAACGCCAACTGAGATGGCGATTCCGTCCTTCGGCGCATTTGAACCGGACATTGTCCTGATACGAACCCCGGCCGACGACGAGATCGAAATATTTGCGAACGGAAATACAGGGCCGATTGCCCCAGGAGACCAGCGAAAGGCGCTGGTTGTTTCCGACATGAAACATGCGGGAGAAGCGAATTCAAGCTACAGTTCCGAAGTGGCTCTGTGTGCGGTTCTGCTTGCGAACTGGCTTCGGTTGAATCATCTGGAGGGCAGCTTCTTCGTGGCGGACCATCTCAGGTTATGGACCCGTGCCAAAGAAGTTTCCGACTTGGACGTGCTTGTCACCGCCAATCCTGGCCCAGGCATCACGGAACGCCTGCAGACCTTCCTGAACGACCTCGAACGAGTTGATTTCCAGACTTTCTTTCAGGCGGTAAGCTATTTTTTCAAGCTGGACCTTCCGAGGGTGCTAGCGCTTATCAACTGGACGGACTCGATTGGCAGTCGATTCGAGGTGCTCGGCGTGCGATTTTCTGGGCCATCGAAACTGGCTGCGGGCAGGAGATCGAGCAGTCCAGGATGCCACTGGCAACCACTATTGCTACGGCGGCAGAGGATACAGAGCATCTGAGTCGCCTTGCGACCATGACGCGCGGAAGCCGCAAACGCTTCATCAGGCCGGACACACCAGTGTGATATAGAGCTGTTATAAGCAATGCTGAACCTCGCAATGTGTAGCTGTTAATCGAGTGGTTATCTTCGCCCGGTCAGAACGATACTCGGCTCATCGGAAGCGAGTAGCGTGGCTCAGATTCGCTGAGTCACGCGGGCTCGTTGTGGGAAGAAATCTTGCCGTCTTAACAGGAACCCGGAACGCTTTTCTTCGAGAACTTAGCCTCGTCCAAGCGATCTGCCATTTTAGGAAAGGCTTTCGTAGGACCCTTCCAAAGCAGATCGTCGACGGTTTCGAAGAGCGGAAGATCAGTTCGAAGCGTAGCAATGTCCCGGAATAAAAAGGCCAGATCTCGGTTACTATTGAGAACCTCGGAAAGGCCTTTGGGATTGGAAACGTTCACCTGCCAATCCCGTGCATCGGACGGGATCGCTTCCAGTTTGCCAAAACGCGAGAGAACGGCAGAAGCAGACTTGGCACCCCATCCTGGCAGTCCCGGATATCCATCGGCCGCATCACCGACGAGGGCGAGATAATCCGGAATGGAGCTTGGTTTGACTCCGAACTTCTGTATGACTCCCTGTTCATCGCGTTCGAGACGCTTGCGCCGGTCTAGTTGCACAACGCGCGTGCCGAGAACGCACTGAGCAAGATCCCTGTCCGGGGTGCTGATGACCACGCGCTTAACTCGAATATCTTCCTGTGCAAGAAAAGCTGCCGACGCTAGGGCATCGTCCGCCTCGTATTCCTCCATCGCCCACACTACGACTCCGAGCGCACGGAGCGTCTCCTCCAGCAACGGAAACTGGGCTAGAAGCTGGGGTTCCACACCCTGTCCGGTCTTATATTCAGGCCACATTCGGTTCCGGAAGGACTCAATCACATGGTCGGTAGCCACCCCGATGTGCGTCGTACCGACCCGCATCATGCCCAGAAGTGAACCAAGAACGCCGCGCACAGCAGCTACCTCGCGACCTTCGCTATCTTTGGCTGATGGGAGAGCATAAAAATGCCTGAAGAGTTCATAGGTCCCATCAATCAGGTGCACTTCCATAACATCACCCCCTCAGCTGATACCAATTCGTTAGAGCGGCGATAGACGATCAGTACTCAGCTCAACACAAGCGCGTTTATCAGGACCTATTCGGATCTAACCAGATTCCCGGTTAGCCGGTTTTACGTCCATCTCTAACAATCTCGGCTGTGTCAATGTATTTTTAAACGTAAGACGGCACTCACTCCGAGGAGTTGTTTCGTTACGCTTTGGTTGAACAAACTCATCATCTTCGACAAAGGTTCGCATGTAATCTTTCGGGCGGAACTCGGTCCGACCCAACCATCTCTCCGATCGCACGTTCGACCATGATTACTACTTCGAACTCCCTGGATAGGGAGCGGGATGCCCAATCAAGTGGGCGGTGATTTACTTCACACCATGGACGAATCCAGGCTCTCCCGCGTGCGAACCGAACTGCAAAGTCTGTTGATAATCGCTACGCCACATCCAGTAGAGGCTGACGGCCAATTTGCGTGCCATCGCAACCTTAGCGATGCGACGGTCGCGACGCATGGCCAGATGAACGAAGCGACGTCGCCAGTCGGGGTCCCAGCGGACAGCAGCCTGGGCTGCCTCGGCCAAGAGGTAGCGCAGCAGAGAACTGCCCTGCTTGGTGATGTGCCCCAGTCGCTGACGATCGGCGCTGGAGTCTTCACAGGGGATGAGACCTAGATAGCTCCCGATCTGCTTGCCGCAAGCGAAGCGATCGGGAGATCCGATGACCAGCACGAAGGCCAGTGCGGTGATCGGTCCCACGCCGGGATGTGTCATCAGCCGCAATACCTCGGGCCGTTTGCGTGCCTCCTGCTCGATGGCTGCGCTGAGCTCAGCGATGGTCACGTTCCATCGATCCACCAGATCCAACAGTTCCTGCCGGCGCCGTGTGGCCCACGGGGCCAACAGCAGCGACTCCAGTTGCTTGCGTCCAGCCTTGCTCCACAGTGTCTTTTTGCGCCGTACTCCCTCGTTCATCGCTGCAGCCTGGATTTGGTTCATGGCCCGCGTGCGCATCTGCACCAGGCGATGCCGATGCCAGATTAGCTGGCGTAGATCACGGTTCTCCGGACTCGGGACCCAGATCTGGGGAAAGCGGCCCTCTATCAGTAGCCTAAGCAATAACTGAGCATCTTGCCGGTCGGTCTTTTGCTTGCGTACCCGTGCTGCCTTGATCCTGGCCGGATCCCCAATCCACAGCTCGAACTTCAACTCTGCCAGCAATCGCTCAAACCAACGTGCATGTCCGGTGGCCTCTATCCCAACACGCACCTTGACCTGTCTTCGCTGTAGATCGCGATAGAAACGCTCTGCCTCTCCATCGCTGTGGTTCAGTCGCCGTTCGCCGGTCTCGCCCGTCTCCGTATCTAAAAACGCTACCTGCTGAACGCTTGGATGATAATCCACTCCTACAATGATCATGTTCGGCTCCTTCTCCCGAACCTTCGGTCGTCGATGCCCAGAGTCTAATCGCGCCTCGACAGAGCAGACACTGTTATGAAATCAAGTGGAAAGTTGACCTTTACCGTGACTGTCTTGAACTTAGAGATTTTTCAATGACATACAAGCCCGTCGGGACGTCTAAAACCACCTATGTCGTATGAAGCCCCGCGTTTTGTGAATCGAATTGTGGATCGGAAATGAAGCTTCACTTTTCTTTGCTGAGCTGATTGTTTGACGTCTCGGAGCAGGAGAGTTGCGTCCTCTCCAGCACTTCAACATGCCGAGCGGGTGTTGCGGGAACTTTTTACCATGAGCCTAAAAAGTGCTAGCGAAGGCGATGAACAGTCAAACTCAAGATGGCCCATAATCTTCCGAGCATCGGATACTTTTGCAGTAGTGGTCAGCAGGGGGATTTGAACGCCATCTGGTCAGGGTATAGCCCCGCTTTTGTCAAGCGGGTGGGTCATCTCTTCTGGCCGTACCCAGTGGTCGAATTGGTCGGCAGTAAGGAAGCCAAGCTTCAGGGCGGCCTCCCGAAGGCTGATGTCTTCCAGGTAAGCAGTGCGGGAAATCTTGGCTGCCTTCTCATAGCCAATGTGTGGATTGAGGGCGGTCACCAGCATCAGCGACCTGTCGAGGTGCCCCCCGATTCGCTTCGTATTCGGTTCGATTCCGCTGGCGCAATGCTGATTGAAAGATCGGCAGCAGTCAGCGAGCAGTTCGACCGAAGTGAGCACGTTATGCAGGATCACGGGCTTATATACGTTGAGTTGAAAGTTGCCCTGCGAACCGGCGAAGGCGACAGCGTGGTCGTTACCAAATACCTGAACCGCGACCATAGTCATCGCTTCACACTGCGTCGGATTTACCTTCCCAGGCATGATAGACGAGCCGGGTTCGTTTTCGGGAATGTTCAGTTCGCCAATTCCCGCGCGCGGCCCAGAAGCGTACCAGCGCACGTCGTTGGCGAGCTTCATTAGTGCGCCGGCCAAAGTTCTCAATCCACCGCTGACGGCGACCATGCCGTCATGAGCAGACAGGGCGGCGAATTTGTTTCGAGCGGAGGTAAATGGCTTGCCAGTTTCCTCCGCGATACGCCGGGCGGTCACTTCACCAAATCGCGGATGTGCATTCAGCCCGGTGCCGACCGCAGTTCCGCCGATTGCTAGCGGATAGATAAATACAAGCGAACTGCGAATACCCTCAAGGGTCTCGTCCAGTTGCGCAACCCAGCCCGACATCATCTGCCCGACAGTCAGTGGGGTCGCGTCCTGAAGGTGCGTCCGGCCAATCATGACGATGTCGTGATACGCCTGCGCTTTTGCACGCAGAGTGTCACGAAGCTCACTGACAGCCGGTATCAGCAGATTATCGACCGCTTCGACCGTAGCGACGTGCATAGCTGTTGGAAACGTATCGTTCGACGATTGACTGTGATTCACATCATCGTTAGGGTGAACGGGCTTCTTCGAACCCACAACTCCTCCCGCAAGTTGGATGGCACGATTGGCGATCACTTCGTTCGCGTTCATGTTGGTCTGCGTGCCGGATCCGGTCTGGAAGACGACCAGTGGGAACTCTGCATCCCACTTGCCCTCGATTACCTCCTGCGCTGCGCGTACGATTAACTGAATTTTGTCTTCGGGCAGCTCGCCGAGTTCACCGTTGGCCAGCGCCGCGGATTTCTTCAGGATGCCGAGCGCGCGAATGACCGGCCGTCCCCACCGGAATCGTTCTACGCCAATGGTGAAATTCAAATGCGAACGTTGCGTCTGAGCGCCCCAGAAATGCTCCGAAGGAACCTCAACCTCGCCAAGAGCATCTTCTTCGATGCGAAAGGAACGTGCCGCTGTTTCGTTGACCGGCATATCGTAGGTTCTCCTGCTGCCTGTTTAAGATGCGCGCACGTCACGCAGGAGTGCGTATTTGGTAAACGGCGTTGCCTCGTTGTCGAGCGCCTGCATGCGCCGCTCGAGTTGTTCTTCAAGTGTGCCAACGTCCGACGGCAACAGCCCGTGCAAGGCAAAGATATCGCGCTCCTGACTGGTGAAGGCCGTGCCTTTGTTAAGCCGCGGAGTATTGATCAGATCGAACCCCGAGGGGGAGACCATGCGTGCTGCTTTATCGGCAGGCAATTGTAATGAGTTGGCCATATTCGCTCCTCCGTGATTGCCGTTCGAAAGATTCGTCACAGCTCGTTTGGCTGCATCTCATACACAGCCCATTTACAGTTTTGACTTGCCTCCAGCGAGTACCGTCGGAGGCGAGAAAATACAATCACATCGGCGAAATAAGACTTACCAACTCTCTTGAGTGCTTGCATCTGCGATACCGCGTGAACGATGCGAGCCAGCACGAGCTGAGGTACTACTCCGGAATGACACCATGATCACGCGGGCATAGTCAATTGGACGATGGTAATCGGCCAAGACTTTGGTGTTAAGTCCAATGGCTTCGTTTCTGCGCCTAAGGTAAAGTCAGAGCGATGAAGGCGGGTCTGATTCAGATAACCATGAACGGGCGGATTGAGGTTCATCGTAACTCCAGTTGCCCTCCGACAGACCTTGCCACTGATGTCCTTCACGCAATAACTGATCGTCTTCTTGTGGATGTCCAACCCGATGAAGTTCATACTGGTCACGAGGAGCCTCCTTGGATGTCTCTGAATCAGCCGCTTCTGCTGAGTTCAGCCCTTGTACACCAAGTGCTCCTCAGCCTAACGACTTATCCATACAAACAAGTGATCGCTACTAGTTGATTCGCGGCGAATTTCTTCATGACGCTCCATCACTGAGTGGCCATCCATTTTGCAGAGCGGTTCACTTATTGAATGCTCCAGAATGTTAGCGTTGCGGTCACACGACCAATACACGACCATCGTACGGTCGAAGCCATCCCAAATGGTCCTAAACCATCCTAAATCGAGGAGGCAACAACGCTAATCGTCTCAATGATATCCGCTGATTCCAGACCACTTAGTTAGCTTGCTAGGCGGCCCTGAATGGCCGGTGACCTGCCCCCGATTTCTCACCCATTCATAACTGGAGTCTCTGTTGGGTTGGTGGTTGTGGTTGGCGAAGGAAGGCGGGCCATGGCCCGCCTTCCTTCGAGGGCAAGTTTGAACTCCTGGGGCGTGCGGTAGTCCAGCGAGCTGTGGGGCCGCTCGCAGTTGTACTCCTCGCGCCAGGTTGCCAGAGTACACCGGACATCATTCAGCGTGCGGAACCAGCTTGCGTTGAGGCACTCATCGCGCAGGCGGCCGTGGAAGCTCTCGACGTGGCCGTTCTGCATCGGACGGCCTGGCTGGATGGGAACCAGGCCGACCTTCCAGTTCTCCGACCAAGCCAGCATCCGCCGCGAAGTGAACTCGGGCCCGTTGTCCGAACGCACGTTTTCGGGCCGGCCATGCTGTGCGATCAGCCGTTCCAGCACCCGGGTCACGCGGCCACTGCCGAGGCTGGTGTCGGCTTCCAGCGCCAGGCACTCGCGCGTGTAGGCATCCACCACGCTGAGGATGCGCACCATCCGCCCAGTCGCCAGACCGTCGACGATGAAGTCCATCGCCCACTCCTGGTTGGCCCTCGTCAGCCGCGACTCCGCCGCTCGCTCGCGCACCAACCGCTTGCGCCTCTTGCGCCGCACCATCAGCCGCTCTTCCACGTACAGACGATAGATCCGCTTCACGTTCACCTCGTGACCTCTGCGGCTCAGCAGCGCGTGCAGCCGCCGATAACCGTAGCGCGGCTTCTGCCGAGCCAGTTGCACCAACTCGTCGCGTAACTCCGCGTTGCGGTCCGGCCTCGGCTCATACCGGTAGCTCGACCGCTCCACGCCCAGCAGCTTGCAGGCCCTGCGTTCGCTCAGATGGAACTCGCTGGAGACGAACGCAACCTCGCCTCTTAGACCGGCAAGCTCCAGCCGTTTTTTCGTATGACTGCCTTCAGCGCCTCGCCGTGCAGGCTCAACTCCGCCACCAGCAGCTTCAGACGACGGTTCTCATCCTCCATCGCCCTCAGCCGCTGCGCCTCGCTCACGTCCATCCCCCCGAACTTCTGCTTCCAGCCGTAGAACGTCGCCGCGCTGATCCCATGCTCACGGCACAGATCCGCCGTCTTCACTCCAGCCTCATGCTGCTTCAATATCCCGATGATCTGCTCTTCCCTATACCGGCTCTTCTTCATCTCAGCTCCCTCGTTCAATTTACGAGAAAACTCCAGTTCAAACTGGTAGAGTTTTCCGGGGGCAGGTCACCGGCGTCGGCGGTTCGATCCCGTCTCTGGTCACCATTTAGAATCCATAACTTACGAGATCTAGCAAGAGCCTCCAGCGTGCTGGAGGCTTTTGACATTGTCGTAACTCTTTTATTTTTAGCAAGATGCTGGTTTAGGACAGTTCCGGCCGAGAGGCTGGTCGCTCCGAAATTTGCTCTGAGGGTAAGATTCGATCCTCACCAAGCACTGCGGGACACACCGTATTATCCGGTATGGAGACATCGGGACGTAATACATCTTTAGCTTTGCCCGTACCGCCAACAGCCCGTCGCCGCACATGTGTAACCGAGGTCATGTGAGACAGCCGTCATCTGCGACTTTGATAGCTCCTTCAATGCAGAAACGTAGATGGACGACTGCAAGTGTGAGTCAGATTGTTGCGGCTTTATCGGATAAGTCTATTTCTTGATATGGCTGGACTGCCCAAATCATCGGTTGGCGGAACCCTCCCTCTCGAATTGGGTTCACCGGGGATGACTGTTCTGCTCGCTCCGCTCAACAACGCGGGAAACCGATCGCGGTGCCGACTGGCTGCATCTGGAAGGGCGCCCTATCTGATCTGAGGTGCGCCGGCGCGGACAAGCCGATGGGCGTTTATACTGGCGTGGCTCTGACTGCCACATAAGATTCGGGATCACTTGCAAGGGCTGTGAGTATATCGCGCTCGCGGGATTCAATGTGGGAGGCTAAATGAAACCGGTATCACGTCGGGATATGTTGAAGGCGGGGTTGCTCGCACCGGCTATAGCGGCGGCACACGGGTTGGGTCCGATTAGCGCGGTTGCGATTCAGGCGGCGCAAAAGGAGCCTGCGTCGCTTCCGATCGGCGACGCCACCGAATCGGCGAAACCCGGCGCGGGACGCGAGCGACTTCTGCTGGATTTTGGGTGGCGCTTCCACTTCGGGAATGCGAACGATGCTGCCAAAGACCTTGGATTCGGGGCCGGACAATCGGGCAATTTTCAGAAGACAGGCAATTTTATTGCTGCCAGCTCGCTTGCGTTCGACGATAGCGACTGGCGCGCAGTGGATCTGCCGCACGATTGGGCGATCGAGCTGCCCTTCGTAAACGACCCTGCGCTGACCAGCAAAGGATTCTATCCGCTGGGACGAAATTATCCGGAGACTAGCGTGGGCTGGTATCGCCGCGTGTTCGAGATTCCTGCCGCGGATGTGGGCAAACGGATCACCATCGAGTTCGACGGCGCGTATCGGGAAACGATGGTTGTCTTCAACGGCTTTTACATCGGGCGGCACAGCGGCGGATATGATCCATTCCACTTCGACGTGACCGACTTCGCGTATCCGGGTCAGAAAAACGTCTTGCTGGTGCGCGTGGATGCCACGCTGAGCGATGGCTGGTTTTACGAAGGAGCGGGAATTTATAGGCACGTGTGGCTGGTGAAGACGCATCCGGTGCATGTGAAGCAGTGGGGAACGTTTGTGTCTGCAAAAGTTGCGGGTGGCGACGCGACCGTTTCGATTCGCACCGAGGTGAATAACCATGGCAAGGGTGCGCAGAACGCGCGCGTGACGTCGACGATTCTCGATCCCTCAGGCAAGCCAGTGGGAAAGGTGGCTACGGCTGCGGCGACCATCGGAGAAGGGGGAGAGCAGACCTACGAGCAGACGATGGTGGTGAGGCGGCCGCTGCGGTGGTCGCTCGAAGAGCGAAACCTCTACAAGCTGGTGACCGAGGTGAGCGCGCAGGGTGAGATCCTGGATCGCTACGAGACGCCGTTTGGCATTCGCACAGTGGAATTCGATGCGCAGAAGGGGTTCTTTCTGAACGGTAAATCCGTCAAGGTGAAAGGAACCTGCAACCACCAGGACCACGCCGGGCTGGGCGCAGCGCTGCCCGATGCCGTGCAGTACTACCGCGTTCGCAAGCTACAGGAAATGGGTTGCAATGCGATCCGCACGTCGCATAATCCGCCGACGCCGGAGCTGCTGAACGCTTGTGACGAGCTGGGGATGTTGGTGTTCGATGAGACGCGCATGATGTCGTCGAATCCCGAGGGGCTGGCCCAGTTCGGCGATCTGGTGCGGCGCGACCGCAATCATCCGAGCGTCTTTATGTGGTCGATGGGGAATGAAGAAGGCCAGGCGAACACGGAGACAGGGCTGCATATACTGACGGCGATGAAGGCGGTCGCGACCGCGTACGATGGCTCGCGGCCGGTGTCGATCGCGCCGATCCGGGCGATTGGCGTAGGCGGGCTGGTGGAGTGCGACGTAATGGGCTACAACTACATGGATCCGGGGGCCGAGGCGTATCACAAAGCACATCCGGAAAAGCCGGTGATTGGTACGGAAACCGTCAGCGCCGTGGGCACACGCGGGATTTACGTCACGGATTTTGAGAAGGGCTATGTGGGCTCGTATGATCCGTACACCACGACGGGGCGCGCGTCGGCCGAAGGTTGGTGGAGCTTCTGCAATTCGCGGGAGTGGCTGGCAGGCGGATTTGTATGGACGGGATTCGATTATCGCGGCGAGCCGTCCCCCAATGGGTGGCCAAACATCAGCTCGCAATACGGGATTATCGATACCTGCGGCTTCCCGAAAGATTCGTTCTTCTACTACCAGTCGTGGTGGACGTCGCAGCCGGTATTGCACCTGTTCCCGCACTGGAATTGGGAGGGGATGGATGGCAAAGAGATCGCTGTGTGGGTGTATTCGAATCTCGACAAGGTGGAGTTATTTCTGAATGGCAAAAGCCTGGGGGCGAAGGACGTGAAGAAGGATTCGCACGTGGCGTGGGTGGTGCAATATGCGCCCGGTGCGATCGAGGCTCGAGGTTTCCAGAGGCGGTCAGATGGTGATGACGGCGAGACGGGAGACGACGGGCGCTGCGGCCAAGCTGGTGATGAAGGCGGACAGGCAGGAGGCGTCCGCCAATGGCGAGGACGTGGTGATGTTCGCGGTCGAAGTGCAGGATGCGCAAGGCCGCTTGGTGCCGATGACCGACAACGTCGTGAACTTTCGCGTATCGGGAGCCGGGAAGCTGATCGGGGTGGGGAACGGAGATCCGACGGACCACGAATCGGACAAGGGCACCGTGCGCAAAGCGTTCTGCGGGTATTGCATGGCGCTGGTTCAGTCCGCGAAGACGGCGGGAAGCATCACGGTTGAGGCGACGTCTCCGGGACTCACTTCCGCCAGCGTGACGATTGCAGCGAAGCAGGTGGCGCTGCGTCCGCAGGTCGCGGTCTGGGAGCGAGAAGTGCCGATGGGTCCGGGCATCACAGGCTTGTGGAGGCCAATCGCGGGACCAGGCGGCGCGACGGGGCTGCCGGCATTCTTCGTGGGCAACGGGACGATGCTGTTTACGCTCCAGCAGGATGGAAACACGCTGACGGGCAGCATGGAGGGCGCGGGCGGCGGGTTCTTTGGCGGGGGCGATGCAGGCGTCCCGATTACAGACGGCAAAGTGGATGGCAAGAACGTCTATTTCAAAGCCGGGAATAACACGTATTCGGGAACGTTGGAGGGAGATCAGATCGAGCTGCAGCGCACGGTGGAACCTTGGCTTGGCATTGCCGCGCGTCGAGGAGCCGACGGCGCCGCGCCCGGCGGTTGGACCGCCGCCGGATGGATCTGATCCATCGAGGAGTCCGAACATGCGCTTCCCGTCCAGCATTCCGTTGGTTCTGCATCGAGTGGAGCGGTAAGGACGATCCACCTCTTGTCTGAAGATCAAGGTCGGGCCTTAGCCGGGGATAGGAGGGCCAAATAATGTTGCCGGTTGGTCGATGACCGACATAAATCGCGCATGGCTTCATCTGAACTTTTTTACGCCAGCTTCTTCAGCTCCGGATACCGCGCATAGATGCGCCGCTGATCTTCGGGAGTCAATTGTCCTAATCGGATCGGCTTGTCTTCGGGCCGCGTGTCCTTTTGATTCAGCAGTTCATCAGACTCCATTCCCGCTGCAAGCCCTTGGGCTCGTGCGCCTGCAAATCATACCGGGTAAAGTCGATCACCATGGCAGGGCTGTCGGTCGTCCAGTTATTGAGCAGCGCCAGCCGAAATCCCTGATTCATGAACCACCGGATTTCCAATTCCTTCTCAGAGCCTGGCGCCCCGGTTCCTTTGGCATCGAACCGGTAGTTGAGCGAAGCATTGTTGGGCGTATGCTTTCGCCACTCCAGGCCAAACGCTCCTTCGGTAAGCATTTGTGTGTCCGGCCATCTGTCTTTGACGGCATGCAGCCACCAGGTGAGATCCTCATCGTGGCCGACCGAGACCTCCCAGATCCCCGTCACCCAGCCAAATCCGTTCAGAGCATGGCCCTGGTCGAAGTGCATCGCGGTGGTATCCATCATCTCCTTGCGGCCCGCTTCTTTTCCCAGGTTTCCAACCGTCTCGATGGGGCCCACGCCCAGACGGCTGTTGAACCCGCCCTGAAAGCCGTCGCGACGGGCTGCCAGAAAATCGCACGTCCAGCCGTCGAGGCAGACGCAGTCGATAAAATCAACGGGGCCTTGGGCCGGTTTCAGGTAGTGCTCGCGACTGGGGTAATAGGGATAGCAGATGCCGCCGTCGCCATCGCCGTTGTCGATGTCGTGTTGACTCCAGATCTGGCCCTGGCACACATGAATGCCCTCTTCGGTGGCAAGGAAGCGCTGGTTCTCCGCATCCATAAAACCTGCGACCAGACACTGCGGACGATATCCGTCGCCCACCATTTCGGAAATCAATTGAAGTGCCTTGTGAATCGTGACTCGGATGTGTTCTCGGGTGTCATACATAGGCGCGAAATAGCCGCCGGGAATGAAGGTGATTTCATCGCCGTATCGTTCGTGATACGAAGCGAGCAGGCGCCGTGAATCTTTATACTCCTGCCGAGTGTCGTTCAGAGCCAGCCAACTGATCGCCCATGTCATTCTGCCGTCGAGACAGCCTCGCGCAAAGGCTTCCCGCCGCGAGCGGATATGGTCCGGGCTATTGTCCGCTGCCTCATCCTCGCCGATCGAACGGTCGGGAGTCACTTCGATCTGGTTTACGCGTACGACCGAGACATGGGTCACAAATCGACCCTGCAGAGACGATTTGCCCGCACCGTAAGCCAGCACACTTCTTCCCGGCGGTGCACTCGCGAGAGAGGCCGCGGAACCTGCCGCCAGGCTCAAGAACTTTCGTCTGGTCCAGGAACGGTCCATTGCTTTCCTTTCGTACAACGGGAAGCATTCGCCAACAATTTCTTGGAGGAGCCCGAGGTGTGAATGTCTAATAAATAAGCTTCAAGGAAAATTGAATTTGACGTGAATTTCCCGCAGTTTTGCTGATTACACCAAAACCGGCACCTTCAAGTGTATTCGCGGGAAGCCCCATCGTGACAATGTTGAAGATGTTGAAGAACTCCGCGCGAAACTGTAGGCTCACGAGTTCGATTCCGCTCTTTCGCTTGCCGAAGGGCGTGTCCTTGATAAAGGCAAAGTCATAGTTGTAGAAAGCGGGCCCACGAAATGTGTTTCTGCCCAGCGTGCCAAAACGACCTTTGTTCGGACCGGTCCCGTCGGGGAGATTGATAGGGATGGAAAAGTAAGAGGCGTTGTTCGCGCCCATTCCGAAGTAGTCTTCCCTAATTTTTCTCGCCGTAGAGAGGTGGGGAATTGCGATCTGATCGGGGCGATCGGCGCCGTTGGAACCGGCGCCTGTCTGCTGGATCCCGGAGTAGACGGTAAACGGTGAGCCGCTGGTAATCGTCGAAATGCCCATGATCTGCCATCCGACCGTCACCTTAGGATAGACATTGCGGAGAGCGCGCCAGTCTTCGAGATGAAGTTCCTGCACGGCGCTCAACGCAAATGCCTGTCCAACATCGAAGGTCGATGGACCCTTTTCAGGATGGGTATTGAAGGGATCCTGTGGGTAAGGTTGCGCCACCGCCCCGGTTGCTCCCAGGCCGCCGGAGACCGAGCTTGTGTCGTCGATGGACTTGGCCCAGGTGTAGCTCGCCTGAAGGGCCGGTCCGCCATGACCAACGTTTCCGGAGAGTGAGGTCTGGAGCGCATGATAGGTGGAGTGAGAGGAGGCGGTGATGAGATTCTCGAGGCCAAAGCCGCCGATAGGGACACCCGAAGAATCGAACCGCGTGTGACGGGCAAACTCAGGACTTGCCCCGGGATAAGCATTTGGAAAACTTGTGCGCGGTAGCTTTACGCCGGCTGTTCCGACATAGTTCACGTCAGCCGTCAGAGTTCCGAAGGCCTTCTCCAAACCGGCTGTCAAGGTATAGAGGGTGCCGTTGCCGAAGGACCGATCGATTCCGCTAAGGCCGAGAGGACTCACCGCATGGCTTGGCGTGAGGGCCGCAACGTCGTTCTGATAGCGATCAATGTCCATGACTGTATTGGGAGCGACATCCTTGGTATTGCCGCTCGCAAAGATATTTACGCCAGCTGGTGTGTACGCGTTGGGCAACTGCGCCGGCGTGATCTGGAAGCCAAACGGAACAGGGGCGCCCTTGGCCGCCACCAATCTGGGATAGACGGCAAAAGGTGTGGATCCAGTGAGAAAGTTGTCCTGCCAGATGTTCGGCGGAATCACAGTAATCGCACCTCCCACATGAAACTGCAAGGCCTGTGATGCGCGCCATGTAAGCTGCGTCCGTGGGCCCCAGCCGTTGAGGTTGAGCTTATAGCCAGGCTGTGGGTTGACCACATATTCCTGCACGTTGCCTGTATTCAAGAAGCCTGACGTTCGCTTTGCGCGCTCCGTGATCGGCGTGTAGATCTCCCAGCGGATGCCATAGTCAAGGACGAAACGGGTGTTCAGTTTCCAGCTGTCCTGCACATAGATAGCTCCAGCGTTGCGATTGATTGCGGCCGGTCCGATGTGTTCACCGTTGGAGAAATAGCTTGGCGCGACCGCCACCGTATACACAAAGGGGCTTCCCGAGAGCAGTCCCGTCAATGTATCAGGCAACGGATCGCCGGCGTGGATGTCGTGAGTTCCGCTCAGCGACGGGATATTGGCTCTCGCGTAGGCCGCGCCGCCGCCGAAGTCATATTCTCCGTTTGGGCTGATGCCAAAGTAAGTGGTATCCCTGTTGAAGCGAACTTCGCCACCAAACTTCCAGGTATGGGATCCCGCTGCTATCGTGAAGTTCTGCTGGGCCTGAAATAAGTTGCCATACGCTGTCATCACCGATCCTGCAGCGGAGTTAAAGGCTTCGAATAGTCCGTCGCTGAACTTCAAAGCGGGATCTGTCCGGTTTGGCGTCGGGAAAGAAGGTGTGCTCCGTGTGACACTCAGGGATGAAACCATGGAGACTTTGGGTGAGACGGTACGGGCAAAGTTGAATACGAGGTTTCTCTGACGATCTACATATTGAACTCCAAACGAGGGATCGATGGCGGTCTGGTCAGGATTCGTCGTGGGACCGGTTAGATTGTTGAAATTGAACCGAACAAAAAAATGGTTCTTGCTGGAAAAATCGTGATCCAGCCGTATGGAGAACTGGTTCGCATTGGTAACCACCTTGGACGAAGTCGCATAGGTATTCACTCCATAGGAACCGGTCGGTAGGTTGGGTAGCGGATACCGTGCCAGAACTTTGGCGATCCCGGGGTCCACCGGCACGATCAACGTGTCGCCAGGATAGGCGGTTGTGTCTATTCCCTGACGTTCCTCTGCCGTGGGGACAGGAAAAACCTGAGTGGTGCCAAGTACCTGGCGAAAGCCTTGATACTGTCCGAAGTAAAACGTCTTTCCCCGGCCGTCGTATACCTTGGGAATTAGGACGGGGCCACCATTTGTAAACCCAAATTCGTTGCGGCGAAAGGGTGGAATCCGTTCAGGATGCTCGGCCGTAGCATGGTCAAAGTAGTTGCGCGCATCGAAGGCCGAGTTTCTGACAAACTCAAAGACCGACCCATGAAATCCATTACTACCGGACCGGGTGACGATGTTAGTGAAGCCGGCTGCGCCTCGGCCGATCTCGGCGGGCATCCAGCCAGAGCTAGATCGAATCTCTTCGACTGCATCCACATTGAAGTTAGAGAACGTTGAGCCGCCCATCTCGGGATCGCTGATGTCCGCCCCGTCCATCGCAAATACGGCTTCCACGCCACGTTGGCCGTTGACGGCAAATTGCTGCGTGAAGTTCGTGGCACCGTTTGCATCGGTCATGGTGCCAGCAGCCAACAACAACAGTTGGCTGAAGTCGCGCTTGTTGAGTGGAAGCACACTTACTGCCTGGCTTGATAGGGTCTCGCCTCCAGTGGTCGGACGCTGCTCGGTCACCGAAGTTACAGAGAGACTCTTCTGGGCCGAAAGCGTAATGACAACTGTCGGAGAAGTACCCTCTATGTTGATAGGGGCAGCATATTGAATCTTGACGTGGTTCGTGTCGACTGAAAGCTGGTACTGCCCGGCTGGGATGAGCTCGATACGAAATTTTCCATCAGTGTCTGTGGTTGTATTGAAAGTCCCACTTTTCCCTTTAAGGCGGACTTCTGCTCCATGGATCGGCACACCTGCGGCGTCGCGGAGCACCCCCTGCCAAAGTGGTAGTGGAGCGTTCTGCGCCAGCATTCCAGTTGAAAATAGAAAACAGGCTACGACTGTCACCACCAGGTTTTTGGAATACCGCCTCATCACTAGCTGCGAAGCCCGAGGTTTTGCGGTTGCATCATTCGCGAAGGATTCCTTTAACTCGTTCCTAAAGTGTTTGGCTGCTTATTCCACTTGTCGCGTATGGGTCATAACGAGTCAGCCGTTAGGTCAGCCGCCAGCAAGTCTTTTCTTTCGAAAGAACAGTGCTATTGCGATGACAGCGGCTCCGCTCAACCCAATAACTTATCTGCCTTCCATCAAGACTTCAGTCTTCACACTCTGCGGATCACGAGAAATCGTTTCGACTGCCAGCGCAGGACCCTACTCTTGTAGGTTATTGTGCAGTCGAACTTCTCTAGCTTTCCACCAATGTGGGCTTCATCCCAACTCTCAGCACGGCCCGCCATTTGGCTCTCTATTTTCGCAGTTACAACCGGGCTCGTCCACCCGGCAACACGAGCATGAATGTTGCGCGCAAATGAAATGACACCTAGTGTGTGGGTGTGCTGTAATCGTTGGTGATTGCGGAACCATTGCAGCTGAAGTGTAGAGAAGCCTATTTGCTTTGCCTACCCGGAATTTGTCGGCGAAATTTACCTGTCATTCTCACTCACCTGAATGGGTAGTGCATGGCGGTGTCCGCCAAGATTCGTCGCCCATCTGAACGTGACCGCTGCTAGCTCTCTCGACTCAATCAACACCCCGGTGAGTGCCAATTCTACCGCCGCACAAGAAAAGGTCATATATGGCTCCTCGAACTTTTCGATCTCTGATTTTCAGCCTCTCTTTGGTCCTTGTTACCTCAACATTTTGTGCTGGACAATCTGACAGCGCAGTTCGCTTTTCCCCGCAAAGCCGCGTCTTCCGTATCGATGCCGGTGAAACAACGTACGCCTTCGGGGTCAACGAAAAGAATGAATTGCAGTCAATTTACTGGGGTGGACGACTAGGCGACGATGACACGATTCCTTCCCAGAAAGCGGCGCATGAGGTTGCCTCGTTTGACTCTCCAGGTACAACGACCCTGCAGGAGTTCTCCGGTTGGGGAGGAGGTATGTACGTTGAGCCGGCACTAAAAGTTACGTTTTCCGATGGCAATCGCGATCTGGTCCTCCACTATGTTTCGCAGACAACCAGCAGGGACGGCTTCGTCGTGGTACTCAAGGATATCTCTCGCGACATCTTCGTAGAGCTGCATTACATCGTTGATGAAGCCACTGGCATACTGGGTCGTTCCGCGGTCATCACGAACCGCACAAAGCAGCCACTCACCATCGAACAGGCCGCAGCTGCAAGCTGGAACCTCCCGAGCGGCGCCGATTACAGCCTCCGCTACCTTTCTGGCCGATGGGCTGCGGAGGATAGCCTGAATCAGCAGCAAATCCTCCCCGGCAAAACGATACTGGAAAGCCGTCGAGGATCAACCGGGCACCAGAACAATCCGTGGTTCGCCATCGAGCGCGGAAGCTCGACCGACGAAGACACCGGCGAAGTATGGTTTGGTGCCTTGGCGTGGAGCGGCTCATGGAGCATCAGTATAGAGCAGGATCAGCTACGCCAGGTTCGTGTAACCGGCGGTTACAATCCGTTCGACTTCTCCTATCACCTCGCCCCTGGCGAACAGTTGTCCACGCCGGTCTTCTACGGTGGGTACTCCCGTCACGGTATCGGAGGAGCCTCTCGTGCTCTACATCGCTTCGAGTTAGCACGAGTCCTGCCGCAAACTCCTAAACCTCGTCCGCGCCCTGTCATCTACAACTCGTGGGAGGCAACCGGATTCGACGTCAATGAGGCTGGACAGGAGGCCCTCGCCGAAAAAGCAGCAAGCCTCGGTATCGAACGCTTCGTCATGGATGATGGCTGGTTCGGACAACGTAAAGACGACCATGCCGGCCTTGGCGATTGGTACGTAAATCCTAATAAGTTCCCCAACGGTCTCAAACCACTGATCGACAAAGTACACTCGCTCGGCATGGACTTCGGCTTGTGGGTCGAGCCCGAGATGGTCAACCCCGACAGCGACCTTTACCGCAAACATCCTGATTGGGTGATTAATTTCCCTGGACGGCCGCGCAGCGAATCCCGCAACCAGCTCGTCCTGAACCTCGCACGGCAAGACGTTCGTGACTACGTCTTCCAGTTTCTCGACGACCTTCTCAGCAAGAACGACATTGCCTTCTATAAATGGGACTACAACCGCAACTGGTCTGAACCCGGTTGGGACGCAGTTGCTACCGACGAGCAGAAGGAGGTTTACGTCAAGTACATAGATAACCTCTACAGCATCCTCCGCGAGTTGCGCGCCAAACATTCTAAGGTGGAGATTGAATCCTGCTCCGGCGGAGGCGGCCGAGTAGATCTTGGCATCCTCAACGTCACTGATGAAGTCTGGCCGTCCGATAACACCGATCCCTTTGACAGACTTACCATTCAGGATGGCTTTACCTATCCTTACACACCTGGCGTCATGATGGCATGGGTGACTGACTCACCAAACTGGGTTAACAATCGCACTACCTCGGTCGAATACCGTTTTCTCTCTTCCATGCAAGGCTCACTGGGCGTGGGGGCCAATCTGGACAAGTGGACATCGGACGACTTCGCCGTGGCAAAAGACATGATCGCCGCCTACAAGCAGGTGCGCGAGACCGTGCAACACGGCTCTCTCTACCGGCTCATCTCTCCGCAGCACAATAGCGAATATTCTGCGACGGAGTCCGTCTCGCTCGACAAGCAGCAGGCTGTCCTCTTCACCTTTCTGCACTCCAGTCAGAAGGGATACCCCTTCCCTCGCGTTTATCTCCGTGGTCTCGATCCTAATAGGCGATACCACCTGCGCTTCATCCACAGCGCCAAGGCGCTGGATGCTCCTGAAATCGCCAGTGGAAGCTACTGGATGAACCGAGGAATCAACGTTCTTTTACGGGGAGACTTTCAGGCTGGAGGCTTCATTTTGGAGGCTACCCCAGCCCAATAGAGTCAGTCCGGCTATAGCTCCAGTCAGAACCATCCATCAGCTACACCCGAAAAGCCGTGCTCGGTGATCTTCACTACTGCTCCTCGATGATCGCAAGATCCCATGGCTCCAGCGTAATCGATTGTGATGGAGCAGCAGGCTTTCCACTCAACAGATCCACCCCTGCAGCATGGCCATAGTGGAACACTTGAGGATCGCTTGAATAGTTGAGATAGTAATACACCTGCTTGCCCAACCCATTCACACCATCTTTCTCGCGCACCTTCGCCGGAAGGTCACGTTGCGATAGTTGCTGAATATTGGCATTTTTGATGACATCCAGAACAACCTTATGTTGCAATCCGTCGGACAGAAAGGTTCCTTCGTATGTTAAGGTGCCCTTACCGTATTCATTGCGTACAATTGCCGGCCATCGTCCAAAGAAAGGATGGTCGTAGAAAGCGATCGGCTGCGCATGTTCAAGCTTCAAAAACTCTGCCCAGTACATTACCTTGTTCTCGTCCCCGGCCTTCAAAGGATCATCTTTCAATGGGAGTGGCTTTTCAAGATTGGAAAACTCCTGGTAACTGAATCCCGCAGCCTCACGCAACGGTCCTGGAGCCATCACCCAGCGCACAGCAGAGTTCTCATTCGCAAAGCCGCTCTTGAACGTCATCAACACATGGCCGCCATCCTTCACATAGCTAGCGAGCTTTGTTAGCAATGCGTCATCCGCAATATACAAGGGCGGAATGACTACCAGCTTGTATTGGCTGAAATCCGCATCCTCAGGGAAGATAAAGTCAATACCGACATTCGCGTCGTAGAACGCCTTATGCAGCTGATTGACCACAGTGCTATACGTGGCGAGGGGCTTGCCATAACTCCATTGGGCGGCAGGCTCCAGCGCAAAGGGCATGAAATCAAGAGCGTTGGCCGAATCGACGCTATAAAGCATTGCAACGTCATTCGTGATCTTCAGATTCACGAGATGCGAGCCGATCTTCTCAAGCTCATGAGCCGTGCGCGACACCTCCGCATAAGCTCGGTTCGGCTCCAAATCGTGCGACAGCACACCCTTCCAGTATGTCTCCTGTCCGGCGTGGATCGAGGCCCAGTGCCAATATTCCACCATGTTCGCGCCACTCGACAGATGCGTGTACACATCCAGCCGAAGTTGTCCGTCAAACGGTGGAAACTGATACGCCGAAGACCAGTCCGTCGTCTGCGCATTCGTCTCGGTAACCAGATAGTTCGTGTGCTTCAGTGAGCGAGAGTAGTCTCCCTGCTCTGTCTGCGACTGCCCATCCATATGGTTCTGTGTGCCGTGATACGGATTATTCGCGACGATATCGAGGGCCTTCGCTACGTCGAACTCGTTCACATCACGTCGCATTGAGCCACCAAAGTCATGTGTAACAAACTGTCCCGGTCCCCGATAGCGCCGTACAAGCGCAGCCTGCCAGTCGAGATAATCCTTCACTCGCATCTGCCCCCAGCGTGACCACTCCAACTTGTAACTTGTACTGGTCGCGTTATCGCGTGGGGGCATGTTCTCCCAACCGTTGACGTCCTCGCCCCAGTAGTTCAAGAACCAAGCCTTGTTTAGATTGTCTGTCGTTCCAAATTTTTGCCTCAAATGATCAACAAACCCAGCAAACACATCATGGTTTGATGCGCCATACGAAGAAGTTTCGTTATCGATCTGCCATCCAATTACATTTGGATTGTCTTTGTAGTGTTCCACCATATGCTGAATAAGACGTTGGGCATAAAAGCGGAACGCCGAACTATCTGTATCCATGTTTTGCCGCATGCCATAACCGACTTCGGCACCTCCGAGTGGTCGAGCGATAATTTCGGGATGCTCACGATACATCCATGTCGGAATTGAGTACGTCGGCGTCCCCATGATCACCTTGATGCCAGCTTTGCCCATCGCATCAACAACACGGTCCATCCAGGCATACTCAAACTTGCCATCCTCTGGCTCCCACAAACTCCAGGTCGACTCACCCAAGCGCACCACCGTAAGACCCGCGTCCTTCATCATCGCGACGTCTTTGTCCAACCGCTCATAAGGCTCGTACTCGTGGTAATAAGCCGCGCCATACAACACGTTTTTCATTGGGACAGGTTGTATCTTTTGCTGTTGCGCAGGTGATGCATCAGTATGCGCCGTCCCGTTCTGTGCAAATGTCGCGGCAACAAAAGCTCCCGGAAGAAGGGCTGCGAATAGACGAGAAAGGGACATAGGCATATTTCCTTTAAGGAGACAAATCTCGGCGTGGCGAACAGATGGATCCGCGATCCTGGCGCTTCTTATCCTTTTGAGAGGCGGACCCAAAGCGAACGTTTACGAAGGCACTCCATCTAATGTTAGCGTCGCAACAACATTCCTAAACGACTTCAGCTATCACAGGAGTCAGAACAATCTCTACCGTTCGTGAGCCTAGCCGCGGATGTGTTGCAGTGAGGTTCACCGTGCCTGCCTGCTCTTTCGCACGAACCCAGACAGCCCCCGTACCACCTATCAATGCGAAGGGGTTGTCACCGATCAGTTCTGCGGATCCGTTGAGCCTGAAGGCAATCGGGTCGTCCGCGTATGGACGAATGTTGCCGAATTCATCGGTCACACGCAGCACGATGCGGGTCGTATCGGCGCCATCTGCGGCCAGTGAGGTGTCATCCGCCAGGAGCATGAACTTCGAATCGATACCGCGCCCTGAAAGAGATTTCGAGATCACCTGTTTGCCCTTCAGGTAGCCATCGATGCGCAGATCACCCCATCCATGCCGTTCGTTCGAGGGAATCTTCCGGCGATCAAGGATGAACGGCGGATACGTGAGATAGTTGAACTCTACTAGGTCAGGATCAAGCTCCGCAATGAGATCCCAAGGACTGCCCTCGACCCCATCCTTGCGCATGTAAAACTTCAAATGATCGCAGTTGGAACAGACGACAGCCTTCGTAAAGCTGGTTGATTCATCGCTGTTGGCCCAGTGAAATGCAGGCTCAAGCACAACCTCTTCGGCTGGGTCACACTGCGATTTGTAAAACCCGGCAGCAGCCTTAGGTTCGCGGAAGATATCTGTAACGCCGTGATAGCAGATTCGATCACCGGCCCCGAAGTTTGAATGGGTGTTGTAGTCAAACGCGCACCATCCAATGCCGCCTGCATATTGCGGATCGGAAGCCAGCTGATTATGGATCCGTGCATGTCGTAAGGTATGCTCTCGCTGTCTCTCATCATCATCCGTCGTCTTAGTTGGGAAGGTATGTCCCACAAACTCCGTGTTGAGATAGCGAGGATGATTGGGCTTTTTGAGCGGAAACCCGAAGTCGTTCATGGTAAACACGTCTTCGAGAAACTCCGACTCCTGGAAGTACCGTATACCGCCCGTCTGACGAGTAGGATCAAGCAAGTGAGCCAAAGCATTCGTGCGGGTGTAGAAACTGTGATCGTCCTTCGACTCGTTGATTCGCACTCCCCAAAGAATGATTGACGGATGATTCCAGTCCCGCCGGATCATGCGGCCAACGTTATCGATCGAAATCTGCTTCCAGGGCTCTGGGCCGATATGCTGCCACCCTGGGATTTCCTCTAGCACCAAAAGTCCAATTTCATCGCAGCAGTCGAGAAAGTGCCGCGACTGCGGATAATGTGATGTCCTCACGATGTTGCAGTGCAGATTTTTCCGCAGAATGATCGCATCCTGACGTTGCACCCGCGCAGGCATCGCCTGCCCAACAAATGGAAACGTCTGATGGCGATCCAGCCCCCGCAGCTTGATGATCTTTCCGTTAAGTGAGAATCCGTGGTCCGTAAACGTTGCCGCGCGAAAGCCAATCCGTCGCGCATCTTGGTCGATCCCGCGGCCAGCCTGCAGCAGCCGAACGTGGACTGTATATAGATAAGGATTTTCCAGATCCCAAAGTTTGATACCGTCAATCGCTTTCAGTGACACGGTGTGCCGGGCCGGGTCATTGATGGTCTCGGTGCTGCTGTAGGCCGGTGCACTGTTAGCCGGATCGGCAGATGCATCGAGGTCAGATCCACTATTGACCGTGACGGAGTGACTACCCCTAGCCAAGGTTCGCTCTCCGTCCCGCAGCTCAACTTCAAGCGACAAGGCAGCCGTCTCCCGTGCGCGCCCGGCAAGAAAGCAGTCCACGTCAAGCGACGGTTTGCCGCTTAAAATATCGTTAGGTCTCGCGAATATGTTGTCGAGATAAATCGGGGGAACAATCCTCAGTGCGACTTCGCGATAGATGCCGCCGAAGGTCAAATAATCGATCTCATTGCCGAACGGGGGGATGTCGGCGCGTTCCGTCGAGTCGAGCTGGACCACCAGAACGTTATCGCCATCCCGTCGAAGATGAGTGGTCAATTCAAATGAAAATGGCGTGAACCCGCCCTTATATTCGCCCAGCAAAACGCCATTGATCCAGATGGTCGAGGCCGTCATGGCCCCTTCGAAATCAACGAAAACACGCTTGCCTTCTGAGCCCCTTGGCGTTTTGAAGCGCCGGCGATAAGTCGAAACAAACTCGTAGGTCTTATCGTCGAAGCTATGCCATGGCAAAAGCACGTTGGTGTGCGGAATAACAACTTGCTCAAGAGCGGAATCGTCAAATTCAAACGTCTCGGCTCCCTCCACCTTACGAGGGGAATAGCGCCAGCCACGATTGATCGGTATGCTGACGCGGCCGGCAGCAAGAGGTTCCGACGAAGGCGCTGGCATACCGGGAAACGCAGTGCCGGCAAGAAAAGTGCCAGTTGTCTTTAGAAAATCACGTCTATCCATAGAATCTTGACCAACTACATCCTAGACACATGGGCATAGGTTTGTCACAGAAAGTGTCTTTGAGAGGAATCAAAAATCCTCAACTGAGGACACGTCACTTTGCTCGGAGACAACAGGTTTGGTTAAGAAACCGTCCAAACCACGGTTTTCGCCTCTGCCCCGGACCTTTATGCCGAAGCGGTCGTGCCCTAAGCGTGCGCATTAACCCAGGGCAAAGGTTTCAGGCTCTCCTTAGCGATTTCCTGGCGCTGATCTCACCTATCGGCTACTGTTGAACAACGTCGGTGTAACGGATTGAGTTTTAACGCTAGAAATCGCAACCGACAAAACGGACCCGTAAATCTCCGTTGGCATTACTATATGACCCAGGCGGCACGTACTCTCACAGCGTTAGTTCCTACATTGATACAGCGTTCAATACGACACGGATCCTCTTCCCAATCGCTAGTCCGCATTCTCGGCGGATGCCTCTTACATTTTTGTTTCTTAGCACTCAATCTCACAGCTTTAGCTCAGACAGAACCTGCGAATGGCGCGAAGTCGAACAACATTTCAACGCCAACCCCGCCTGCCTCCACGCCAGGTCGCTTCATCGATATCACGACCAAGAGTCACGTCACTTTTGTCGGACAAGCATCGCATACTTCGAAAAAATACCTTCTCGAAACCATGGGATCCGGAGTCGCCCTTTTCGACTACGACAACGATGGTCTTCTAGACATCTTTTTTGTCAACGGTGCTCCGCTAACAGATCCCACACCGAAAGGCACTATTCCGCAAAAGGCCGGCTCTAAATATTGGAACCGCCTCTTTCATCAAAAGAAGGATGGCACCTTTGAAGATGTTACCGAGAAAGCCGGGCTGCAAGGTTTCGGATATGGCATGGGTGTGGCAGCGGGAGATTACGATAACGACGGCTATGAAGATCTTTACGTAACGGCTTACGGAGGGAACCGTCTCTATCACAACAACGGCGATGGAACCTTTACGGATGTGACCGGAAAATCCGGGACGGGAGGCAGCGGATGGTCCACCTCCGCTGCCTGGGTTGATATCGACAATGACGGACTTCTCGATCTCGTCGTCTTGCGCTATTTGCGGTGGGATTTCGATGACATCTGGTGTGGAGAACACCGAGAAGGTTATCGCTCTTACTGTCACCCAGACATCTTCCCTGCGGTTTCCGCTCTCGTCTACCATAACGACGGCAACGGGCGTTTCACCGAAGTCGGGGCCAAAACGGGTCTCGACAAACCCGGCAAGGGCCTCGGTATCGCGGTCGCAGACTACGACCGGGACGGTAAGATCGACATTGTGGTGGCCAATGACTCTATGCTCGAGTTTCTCTACCGCAATAAAGGTGATGGCACATTTGAAGAGGTCGGCCTGACTGCAGACATCGCAGTTGACGCTGACGGAAAGACCTACGCCGGAATGGGGGTCGATTTTCAGGATTACGACAACGATGGCCTGCCGGATCTCGTCATCACTAACCTTGCCAATCAGAAATACGCCCTTTACCACAACAGTGGAGATTCCAGCTTCACCTATGACAGCTACATAAGTGGCATAGGAGGCATGACCCTATTGCACTCTGGTTGGGGGGTTCGATTTCTCGACTACGACAATGATGGGCGCAAGGATCTGCTCGTCGCCCAGGGCCATGATTTGGACACAATTGAACTGAACTTCCCTCAGCTTAGGTATAAGGAGCCGATGCTTCTAGCGCATAACTCCGGCAAAGGGTTTGTAGACGTCTCCGCGCAGTCGGGGGACGTATTTCACCAGACCTGGGTCGGGCGTGGGATGGCAGTTGGAGACATAGACAACGATGGGCGTGTCGATGCTGTCGTAACGACCAACGATGGCCCTGCATATCTGCTGCACAATGAGACAGTTACCGGAAACCACTGGCTTACCTTGCTGCTCGTCGGCCATCGCAGCAATCGGGACGGAATCGGCGCTGTGATTAAGGTCAACACTTCCGCTGGCCCACAGTATGTCACGGTTTCGACGGCAGGCAGCTATCTATCTTCTAGCGATAAACGGGCTCACTTTGGTCTCGGGGCCGATACTGTCGTGAGATCGATTGAAATTCATTGGCCTAGCGGCATTATCCAGAGGTTGAACGATGTTCATGCTGATCAAATCCTTAAAGTCGACGAGCCTGCGGCAACACCCGTGAAGCCCAACTGAAGGAGTCCTGTGAATTTTTTTTGGGTCAAGACTGTGGTGTTTTGCTGGGGGTTTTGAGGAAATGCGGCGTTAGAACGTGGTGTTTTGGTGGTGAATTTGTGGTGAGTTGTGTGGTGAAACGTGGTGCTTACCGACCATGTTTTCGGGTAGAAGATTTTTGCCACCGATTAGGAATTTATTTTTGGGATTCCCGTTTTGGGAATCGGCTGCATGTCCGCTATCAGGATGGCTACGTTTATCCCGCGGCGAGGGAAAGCAATTCGCTCAGGTTGAAGGCTGAGTTTGACTCGGTACCCCTGGGCAGGGACGGAGCGATTGCCAGAGCCTGGCTGTGGCCCTCAAACCACACCAGAAAGGAAGACTGTTCCGATCCCGGCAGCCTCTGTTGGTTGATCCACTGGTAATAGGCAGCCATATCGGCATCGACGAGGGAGCCGGTGGGATCGACTTCAACATTGCTCGCGCTGCCGGACAGCAGTTCATTCATTGGTCTCTGGCGCTGCCGGGGGGCGAAGCGGACGAACAGGGTGAGCGGCTGGGCCCTTCGTAAGACTTCGCGCGCCGTCCACTGAGCAAAGGTGGTGCTGAATATCTGGGTGCCGGAGCCCTCGGTGAGCAGCTTGACTTCAAAACGCTCCATCACCTCGTCTCCTTTTCCTCCGATTCCGAGGTCGGCGGGAGAAAGACGCGCCATGTGTGTTCGTAGTTCTTCAGGACCCATTCCGGGTTTTCCAATTTCAGTCTGGATATTTTTCAGCAAAGCGGCGCGCACAGGTTCCAGCTTCTGAAATGACACGCAGCTGAGCGATGGACTGTGATCGGCAGGCTGACCCCCATCGACATACCAATGTCCATAAGGAACGGGATGTGCCTTCGCCCTGGCTTCAACGGTGCCCATCAGAAGTTCAACACCGTTTTCCGGCTTAACTCGTTTGAAATAGGTTCCGTGTTTGCGCAGATTACGGAAGAGAGGTTCGTCATAGGCCTGAACGCCCTGCCCGATGGCCGCAATTCCGAGTCGGGGTATGGCAACTGGTTCGGACGGCGCCACGACCCGAATACGATTCCCGTAAGCTATCGCTGCCTCGCGGAACGCATCCAGTTGGTGAGTTGTCCAAAGGTAGGCGGATAGCTGTTCGACAAACTGGGAAGGCTGGTTGATCCAGTCGAGCCTTTCAAGCTTCGACGAGAGGGAAAGTTGCGAAAACGAGTAAAACCATTCTTTGAGCAGCGTCGGCGTAAGAGAGCTGAGAGTTGCAAGTTCCTGATCGATTGAAGCGCGCTCTGCGGGAAACTTGAAATCGTAGTCGATGACCTCCCGCAGCAAGCTTGGCACAAAGCTGAGCGGCAGCTGTTGCAGTGTTCCAAGGTGGGCCACGACAAGCTTCCTTGCCTTAGGTGGATACCCTGCGAACTGTTCGGCTTTGAGATCGTTTGGCAACATAATTACAACAACTCGTGGATCGGTTTGCCTTGTGACAGCTTCGGCGAGAAGCCCATTATTGCGCCCAGAGTGGGGACGAGATCAATCGATTGCAGCGGGCGGTCATACACCGTTCCCAGACGAACCCCTGCGCCCAGGGTCATCATCCAGGTCGTGCGTGACGCTGGGTCACCTGTGCGATGATGCTGAAATCCGTTTCCACCGGCGTCTTCGTCGGCGTCGCGTCCAAAATCCGGGAGAATGAACATCGTGGTGTTCCCCGCGTATTCGGGCTCGGCCTGGACCGCCTTCCAGAGCTCGGCGCAAAGACGGTCTGTGCGCCGAATAGCATCAATGTAGAGCGAGTAAGCGCCGGAGTGTGCGATATCGATGTCATGCATCGTGATCCAGAGCAGATTGGGAGATTCCTGTCTCATCAGGCGCTTCGCTATGTAGACGGAAAGCTCGTCCGGGCTCGAAACAGTTCGCGCATGCTTCATGAAATCATCGACAGAGAGCTTTAAGATGTTTTCCATCTGCTGCAGTTCGAACTCGCCGCCTCCGATTTGCGGCGTATAGAGCGGGGTCTCGTAGTTGTCGCGCAGCAAATGGTTGTAATCCGCAGGTGCTCCGGATGTTGCCGCACTCAGTAAATGCTTGGGCAAAATGACTTTAGCGCCCATACCCGGACCGTAGGAACGATAGTCGCTCTCGCCAATCCGGTTGAACCCATTGCTGGGAGCGACTACCCATGTGCTTGAGGAGGGGCGATTCAGGTCCTTACGAAAATACTCGAATACTGTGGGATGTTCGGGTGGAACTGCCGCAAAGTTATTGAGTGTTTCATAGACGCCCGTGGCCAGGCTTGCGGTCGCCACGTAGTGGCCCAATATCCCCTGATTCATCACTTGAGTAAAAAAACTCGATTGGGGAGCCAGTTCCTGAAGCATATTCGGAATGTTCTCCTGCCCTTCGGGGGCGAACGTCTCCTGGTCCCGAGCTCCTCCGCCAAACGTAATGACGATGACCTTCCGCTTCTTTGCCGCGGCCTGTCCATGCACAAATGGACTGCCGCCCATCAGGGCAGTTCCCAGTGCCAGTCCAGCGGTACTGCGCAGAAAATCGCGCCTACTGCGGCCAAGATGCCTGGCAAGCTCATGCGGTGCGAGTATCGGCGTTTTAGATGATGAAGCGGTCAACTCAAGTCCACCTCTCTAGTTCCTTCGGTCTCGATCATGCACCGCGTTCTCACTCAAGGCTTTGTGACAGAGCCGGGCTTCTCAGAATATACAAACTGCTGGACCTCGGCCCTTTCCTTATCAACTGCTGCCATGTGCTGGGCCTGGAGCTGCTGGTAGACAGCGAACTCCTGCTGTGCGCGGTCCTTTTGTCCAGCGCGAACATAGTACTGGCCGAGACGGTAATGAGCGTCTGGAGACTTAGGATTTAACTCCAGTGCCCGCTGGTACTCCGGAAGCGACTTGGCCAACTCGCGCTGGTCTGCGTAGAGGATGCCCAGTTGTAAGTGCGCCTCGGCGAGTGTTCCGTCCAAAGCTATCGACTTTTGCAGCAGAGACTCCACCGTCTGAAAATCTACACTGGTTTGTTCCAGCCGTTTACCCTTCCATAAACTTACCGCGTAATAGTACTGGGCAAGCGCGTTGTCCGGCTTTAGCTCAGAGTAGCGCCGGAAGCGCTGGATGACCTCATCCGCCTGGTTGGGAGAACTGAGATAGGACTTGGATAGAAATAGATAACATCGTGGGTCGGCAGGGTCCAGGTCTGCCGCTGCGAGCAGGGACTTAATCGACTCCTCATAGTTGCCCCGTGAATATAACGCCATTCCCAGCCCGATCCGCAGCCGAGGCGAATTCGGATAACGCAGAGTAGCTTGCCGGAAGACCTCGGTGGCTGGGTCGTACGTTCTATGGATGAGAAGCTCGCCTCCCCAATCAAACAAGTTGTCCTCACTTGGGTCCAAATGGGCGGCGGTCTGATACTCATTTGCCGCGGCCAAGAACTTTCCATCTTTCTCCTCCACCTGGCCCAGCAAGCTATGCAATTCCCCCGTGTCTTTCTGTCGAACGAGAGTTTGAATCAGTTGCCTCGCCTGGCTAAGCCGGCCAGTGATGGAGTAAGCCTGTGCTAAATCGTAGCCGTTGTCGTAAGAGGAAGGATCGATCTGCTGCGCCTTTTCCAGGAAAGGAATGGCGTCAGCGATCTTGCCGGATTGAATATATAACTCACCAAAGTTATGGTTAGCATCGAAGTTTCCAGGCTCCAAAGCCACCGCCTTTTGAAATTGCTTCGCAGCCAAGTCGAACTTTCCTGCATGAGAAAGGTTCGCAGCCAGATTCGTTCTGGCGGCTGCGGAATCTGGCTTTAATCGTACCGCCGTTTCCAAGTGTTCCTGCGCTTTGGAATCCTCCGACTCCGCGGCATAGACTAACCCCAAAAGCTCATGGACCTCGAAGCTCTGCGGTGCCTGGGGCAGGAGTTTCTCCAACTGCGCCGCTGCCTCAGCGAAGCGTCCGGCGTTGTATTGCGCTACGGCAGACTGAAACTGACGATCGAGGTCCTGGCTGGGGGTGTCTTCGGCTGTAGCAGGCAGCGCGCATATCAGCAAAAAACAAAAGAAGCAAAGCCGAAACTGAGGCCCCTTGCACACAGTCCACCTCTGTTGTGACCGCGTAAGCAAGAGCGTTACGCAGAAGAAACACCGTTGGAGGCCACTGACAACAGTGACCTCCAACGGTGTGTTCATCTTAGCTCAGAAATACAGCGCTCAGTAAAACAGCTTCAGAGCAAACTGTATCTGTCTCGGAGCGGTGCGAGTCGATCCGATTTCGCCGAAGTTGGAACTGTTGAAGTTGGTAGAGTTCGAAACCGAGACGACTCCATTGCCCCCGAAGCCAGGAGCATTGAAGTTTGCGTGGTTGAGGATGTTGAAGAACTCAGACCGGAACTGCAGTGAGAAGCGCTCGGTAAGCTGGAAGGCTTTGAATATCGAGAAGTCAAACGTCTTGAGGGGCGGTCCCTCGACCGTTGCGGGATTACCTCCCAATATGCCGGCACCGGTCAAAAGGGTGCACCCCGCCGGTGAATTCGCAATTGGACCAGAGGCCCCCAGCAGACAAGGTTGCTGGAACGCCAGCGGGTTCCCAAACCAACTCAGTTTTTTGTTCGAGTCGGTGTGCAGCCCAAGTCGCTGGCTCTGCCCCGGAACATTTACATCGTTGCAGCTTGTTCCGGCGGTGGTTGCAGACGGGCACCGCATAGTAATAGGTTGGCCGCCCTGAATGGTAACGATCCAGTTCCCACTCCAACCCCCGACGATCGCGTTGGTGACCCTCCCTGAACTGGCAAGGAATTGCTTGCCTTGACCAAATGGAAGCTGATACCCGCCGCTGAAATGAAATACATTTCGAATATCGAATGAGGCTAGAGTTCGATCAAACCCCGGACCAAAGCCTGGTACGAATGGTGCGCGGAACCCAGAGAGGCTACCGCCATTCAGCAAGTCGAAGGCGTCGGAAAGGGTCTTGGACCAGGTGTAGGCGGCGAGGAAGCTAAGTCCCTTCCAGTCCTGTTGTTCGAGCTTAGTTTGCAGACCGCTGTAGTTACTCTCTCCTATCGTTCGGTTGTAGCTGGCACCACGATTGAAGTCTGGGAATGGAACGAGGTTCGTTAAATTTGTGCCGGCCGGATAGAGTTGAGTCACCTGGTTATCGCCGATACCGACCTGCAGATTCCAGGCTTCGGTAAACACATACCCGACCGTTGCGCTCAACGTGGGCGTCAAGGAATATTGGGTGGTCAGGTTGGCACTCAATGTGACGGGGGTTTGGTAATTGAATTGAAGTCCCTGTAATGACAGACCCTGGGCGTTGACATTGGCCGGCGTAAAGGTGACGCAGGACAAACCAGCCTCAAAGGTCGCAGTTCCGCCTGGGCCTGCAGTGGCACACCCGGCGTAGGGGGTATTGGCACTGACGGGGTTGACCGCGCCCTGGATCTGATAGTTGAAGTTGTACACAAAAGGATAGTTCTCGCCGATATTGGGGCCGTATCCCTGATTGTCAAATGAGTTGTAGAACATACCAACGCCGCCGCGCACTACAAATTTTGGCGTCGCTTGATAGGCAAATCCTACTCGGGGTGCGAAATTATTCTTCTGCGCTTGCCCAAGGCCTTTGCCGTATTGGTCGGTTTGTACGAGAGTAATTCCATCCTTGGCCAATAGAGTGGTAAAGCTCGGAGACAAGATTCTTATGTCTTTGCCGGTTGCCGGGATAAGATAGACCGGCTTGCCCAGAGGTGGTCCGTCTTGAATGAAGTTGGCCTGGCCGCCGTTGGACTCGGCGATGGGCCCAAAGTAGTCATAACGCAAGCCGAGGTTCAGAGTCATCTTCGGAGTTACCTTCCAGTCGTCCTGGAAGTAAGCCGCAAAGTAGTTTTTCGTATCGTAGGTCTTGTTGATATTCGAGGCTTGTACCTGATCGGAACCGCCGGAATAATTGACCCCATTTGGAACAGTGGCCAGTTGGGGCTGCAGCAGGAATTGGGCTATGCCGGTGCTGTTGCTATTCTGGTTGGGAATATCCGTGTAGGTGCCGTTGTAGTCGAACTGGCCGCGCGAATATGCGGGCTGCAGTGTCGAGAATTTTACGTGCTGATATTCGATGCCCATTTTGAAGGAGTGTTTGCCGTAGATCTTGGTGAAGTCGTCGGTGATCTGGAGCGTCTGGCTGACTTCGTCTGAAGGCAGGAAGTTATTTCCGCCCAAGGTAGACAGGCCGCCAAATGTGAAGCCGGGAAGGCCTCCGTTTTCAGGGACCTGCGGTATACCCTGGATTCCGTATTGAGCCGGAATGCCCAGGGTGCTGCCTTCCGGGCCGAATCGCGTGGTGTGAAGGTGGTTGAATCCAGCGCGGGCTACATTTACTGCGGTAGGAGTAAACGCATGGGTATATCCTAACGCGGCCTGATCAGCCTTCGCGGTCTGTACCCCTTGCTGGAACCCGCCGCCGTCCGCGATGCCGCCAAAGACGCCGGGAATATATTGAGGATTATCCACATAGCTGAAGCGGAAGAATATCTGATTTTTCTCAGAGGGATTGTAGTCCGCACGCACGTCAAAAGCATTGCGATCCTGTGTCGCTTTAGGGGCTGATGCGAAGTTCGTAGAAAACGATCCATTGGTCGGTGTTGGGTAAAGATTCAGCAGCTTGATGGCGTTCGGATCCAACCGTCCAACGGGAATATGATTGAGATTACAGACGGAGGGCGAGAACGTCGCGGTGGAAGGGGAGCAGGAGCCGAACGGATCGCGAACAAAACCTGTAGTTGTCGCCACCATGCCGGACACCGGATCCACCGTGCCCGCTACAACCGTACGTGTTGTCGCGGGGTCGAGAATAGTGCCGAGTGGCACCTGTCGTCCCACGGCGTCCGCCCGCAAGGTCCCGCCCTGCCCGGTAATAATGTCCGAGAGATTGGAGTAACCACTGTTACGCTCCGTCAAGGTTGGCACGGTAGCGGTCGAAACTGTACCTTGCACGACTCGCAGCCCTTCGTAGTCGCCGAAGTAGAACAACTTGTTCTTGATGATCGGTCCCCCGATGGAAGCTCCGAACTGATTCAGGCGCAGCTCTCCTTTTGGAGTTCCATTGTTATTTGAAAACCAGTCTGCCGCATCGAGCACGTCGTTTCGGAAGAACTCCCAGACCGCGCCGTGAATGCTGTTTGTACCGGACTTGATCGTAGCGTTGAGGACAGCACCAGCCGAGCGGCCAAGATCAGCGCTGAAGTCCGCTGTCTGCACCTTGAACTCCTGGATCGCGTCCAGGGGCGGGAGAACGATAAAGTTTGTCCCGTTGAGGAAATCGACCGTATCGGAGTTGTTGTCGATACCATCCAGCAGGTAGTTGTTCTGGGATGGTTTCAGACCATTCGCAGAAAAGGCGCCAGATGCCGCATTGCCTCGCGTGTCAGCCTGCGGGGTGTTGACGCCGGCGCCAAGTTGCGCCAGGAACGTGAAATTGCGTCCATTCAGAGGAAGGCTATTGATTGTCTTTTCAGTGATCACTTGACCGACTGAGGCCTCCTCGGTCTGCAGCAATGGGGGCGTAGTGTTCACTTCAACGGTTTCAGTCGTGGCGCCTGTTTTCAGTTGAATGTTGATCTGTAGGTGTTCCGCAACGTCCACGTGCAGGTTTTCCTGGGTTGTCGTTGAAAACCCGGGAGCCGTGACGGAAACGGAGTAATTCCCGATCCTTACCGGCGTGAAGATGTATTCGCCGCTGGCTTGTGTGGTTGTCTCCACCGACAGGCCCTGGTCCTTATTCAAAAGCGTCACTTTCGCATTAGGAACGACTGCCCCGGAAGCATCTTGCACGATTCCAAAGACTGATCCCTGGTCTACCTGGCCAAACACAGTTTGGGTTTGCGCCAGAACAAAGAACAAGCAAGTAAGGCTTAGGCATGTGAAGCGTCCAAACCAATTCACTGCGTTGCGATCAAGAGCCATCCGAATAACCTCCGTTTAGGGTCTGCGGTCTTGCGCCGCGTACACCGATTGCGCTGGCCCGAGATTCAAGTAACCGGTTACATTTTGGATCGCCGATGAGCGTAGACCACCCCAAAGTCCCTTGTCAACCCAAAGGACTAGATTCTTATCCACAATCCGGGGGGCCTCAAACATTGCACGGTTGGGCCGGTTCCAGTCATGGTGCTAACATTGCCGCACGCGGAACCCCTCTGAAATGTTCCATCTTAAGAATGAAAACCTATTCCTTTCCCGACGGAGGCTACTCAAGAGCTTAGGTTTAGCACCCATGCTCTTCTGTCCAGCACCCTTCTATGCATCTTCGTTTCTATTTGACCCCTCGGAGACTTCCCCCAGTGATTCTTCAGGCTTCTCCTTCGCTGACCCACGACTGACACCCCACTACCCTACAAAATCTCCTCTTGAGGACGTCCTCCGCCTAGTGGCTCCCGGTTCGGATGAGTACGTCACTGAGAGATACGCCTTCGAAATCGGGTCACAGCTCAACCAGTGGAGCCAGGCCCTTGAGGCATCGGCCCACGATCTTTCCGCATTGGCCCGCTCACTGGATCCTTCAGTGGAAGCCTCCCCGCTGGCTTCCGCCAAGGAGACCACGCTTCGCTCAGGGAATGGAATCCATATCGTGAGGAGACAGTTTGCCGCCGATGTCGTTGTTGGACGTGAGCGATTCCTCCAGGAGACCCGAAACTGGTTAGGGCAGGTATCGCGCGTGGAGACCGCGGAGTTTGAAATTATCGGTATCGAGGAAGTCGCGAGCGCTCCGCTCACGGTTCGCCTCGATATCCGATACGACATTGTTGCCAGTCGATACGGTCAACGCCGTGAGGAGCGGGTCGGATCGTGGCACACCGAGTGGTCATACGATGGGTCCCGCAACGCACTCGAGGCTTGGAAGGCACACAGGTGGGAGGCTAGAGAAGAAATTCTGAGCGTCACGGACGGCCCCGTGTTTATCGACGTCACATCTCAAGCTCTCGGAGGAACGGAATCGTACACGAAACAGATGCTTCGCGGGTCAGACTATTGGCGTACGGTCCTGGACGGCGCGTGCGGCATTGATGTTTACGGCAATAACGGTGTGGCCGCAGGTGACTTCGACAACGATGGATATCGACGATCTCTATGTCTGCCAGCCGGCGGGCCTGCCTAACCGGCTCTACCGCAACCGGGGCGACGGGACCTTTGAAGACGTGACAGAAAAATCGGGGGTCGGAGTGTTGGACAATACCGCGTGCGCTCTCTTTGCCGACTTTCAGAATAACGGGCTCCAGGACCTTCTGGTGGTCTGTGGCAGCGGGCCATTGCTCTTTTTGAATAAGGGCGACGGAACGTTCGCGATTAAGCGCGATGCCTTCAAGTTTGCGAATCCTCCTCAGGGATCGTTCACACATGCGGCGATTGCCGACTACGATCGCGACGGACGTCTCGATATTTACTTCTGCCTGTACAGCTACTACCTGGGCCTCGATCAATATCACTATCCGGTTCCCTATTTCGACGCCCGCAACGGGCCAGCCAATTGCCTGCTGCACAACGAAGGGAACGCGAGGTTTGTAGAGAGGACCGAAGCGGCTGGATTGAACGTGGATAACGATCGCTACAGTTTCGCCTGTGCGTGGGGCCAATCCACTTCCAGCGGCTTGCCCGATCTTTATGTGGCCAATGACTTCGGGCGCAACAACTTGTATCGCAACAATGGTGACGGAACGTTCACGTCAGTCTCCAACTCGGCCCACGTTGAAGACGTTGGCGCTGGGATGAGTGCTTGCTGGTCCGACTTCAACGATGACGGAAATCAGGACATCTACGTCGCGAATATGTGGTCGGCAGCGGGGCAAAGAGTTTCAACGCAAAAGCGCTTTCAGGAGAAAGCTCCGGAAGGCATCCGAACACTCTACCAGCGGCATGCGCGAGGCAATGCGCTCTATCGGAACAACGGCAATGGGACGTTTCAAAACGTTAGCCAACAAGCCGGGGTTGAGATGGGCCGCTGGGCCTGGTGCTCAGATTTTTGGGACTTCGACCATGACGGCTACCCTGACCTCTATGTCGCCAATGGATACATTTCCGCCCCTGAGCGAAATTTAGAGCGGAATGACCTCGGCAGCTTTTTCTGGCGGCAGGTGGTAGCGAAATCCCCGGAAGACGCCACGCCCTCGTTGGCTTACGAGCATGGATGGAATGCTCTCAACGAATTGATTCGGTCCGATAACTCCTGGAGTGGCCATGAAAGAAATGTAGCCTTCGCGAACAACCGCGATGGTACGTTCTCCGAGGTTTCGGGCACGCTTGGATTGGACTTTCCTGAGGACAGCCGCTCCTTCGTTCTCGCTGATCTTGACCTTGACGGCCGCCTGGAGCTCATCCTCAAAAACCGCAATGCTCCGCAGCTACGGATTCTTCGTAACGGGATGAAGGATATCGGCGACTCGATCGCAATCCGCTTGCGAGGGACCAAAAGCAATCGCGATGCCATCGGAACGGCCATTACAGTCGAAGCAGGAAAGCTGACCCAGACAAAGTATCTGCAAGCAGGTTCGGGATTTCTGGCTCAACATTCCAAAGAGGTGTTCTTTGGAGTTGGAAAACCGGAGGGAACGATCCGGCTCACGATTCGCTGGCCAAGCGGACTCACTCAGGAGATTCGAAGGTATACCGGTAAACCATCGGATCGAACTCGAGGAAGGCGCCGCCACCTTCATCGCCAAGCCCTTCGCCACTCCAGCCCCTTCCTACGCACAAGCAGGTCCACCGCCGATATTAGAACCATTGCCGTCCCAGGTAGACACGTGGCTCGTTGAACCCCTGATGGCACCGGCGTTTTCCCTGCCCGATCTCGCGGGTAGCATGCGAGAACTCCGATCGCTGCGTGGCAGCTACGTGCTTCTCAACTTCTGGGCGACAACGGCGCCGCTCTGCCGCGACCAGCTGAGACTTCTCCATCATCAACAGTCAGCGCTCGCTGCAGTCCAACTGAAGGTTCTAGCGGTGAGCGTCGACGACCCGGGCGACCTCGGTAAAGCTCACTCCTTCGCGGCGGAGGAACAATTATCCTTTCCAGTCGTTTTTGCAACCGAAGACGTAGCAGGAATCTATAACATCATCTACCGCTACCTGTTCGATCGTCGCAGGGACCTCGCCATTCCGACGTCCTTCCTGCTGGACAAAGAAGGCATGATCGTCAAGGTGTACCAGGGACCGATTAGCCCTATGGGCCTGCTCGATGATGTCAGGTCAATCCCGACCACCGCGGCTGGTCGTATGCAAAAGGCGATGCCTTTAGGCGGCGTGCTTTACCAGGGAGGATTCCGGCGCAACGACTTTACGTACGGCGTAGCACTCTTTCAGCGCGGTTATCTGGAACAGGCCGCGGAGTCGTTTCAACAGGTTGTCGCAGCAAAGCCGGATGACCCTGAAGGATATTACAACCTTGGAACGCTCAACCTGCGGAGAAATGACTTCAAGCAGGCGCGCCAATATCTCCAACAGACTTTGCAGCTGCGTCCAAACTATCCGGAGGCGTGGAACAATCTCGGAATGATGGCTGCCCAGGAAGGCCATGCGGACGAAGCCATCCAGAGTTTTCAGCAGGCATTGCTCCTGAGACCAACCTATGCCATCGCACTTCTGAACCTGGGAAATGTCTACCGGCGGCAGGGGGTTTTCGAGAGAGCACAGGACTGCTTGAATCGTGCACTGAAGATTGAGCCTGATAATCCTGAAGTCAACTACAGCCTGGGCATGTTCTATGCCCAGCAGAACCAATTACAGAGCGCATCGAGGTATTTGCGGAGAGCAATCGAACTGCGCACGGATTATCCCGAAGCCTTGAACAATCTTGGCGTTCTTTTCGTGCGGGAGCAGGATTACGTGAAGGCGGAGGAGCAGTTCAAGACTTGCATCCGCGTCGTCCCGAGTTTCGACCAGTCCTATCTCAATCTGGCCCAACTCTACGCGTTGCGGAATGATAAGGAAAAAGCGAGGGGAGTTTTGCAAGATCTGCTACGTATCCAACCTCAGAACCCGAGTGCCATACAGGCCTTGGAAACACTGAGCAAAGCGCCTTAATCGGTGCTTCAATTACGAAGCCGAACCGAGGCTGTGCCTCTATAATCGCAACTTATGAATTTCCCCCGTCGTCGCTTCCTTGGCTCATCTTTATTTCTGTTTGGCAGCACGCTGATGGACGCTCTGACGACTCCGCTCTGGCAATGGAAAGATCCTACGCTCGTCAATGCCGCGACCTCGACTCCCGTGCCGTCTTCGGTGCAGTTTGTGGACGTTGCGCAGCAATCTGGGTTGAAAATACCGAACGTGTGGGGTGGTATCGACCACAAACGATCCATCATTGAAGCCAAGGGAAGCGGACTGGCTTTTTTTGATTACGACCATGACGGCTGGCTGGACATTTATCTCACAAATGGGAATCGGCTGGATGCACATTGGCCCACTGGGAAGGCGCCGATCTCTCATCTGTACAAGAACAATCGAGACGGTACTTTTACCGATGTCACCGAGAAGTCAGGACTGGGCGTTACAGGTTGGCAGACAGGTGTCTGCATCGGCGACTACGACAATGACGGATGGGACGATCTGTTTTGCACCTTTTGGGGGCATAACATACTGTTTCACAACAATGGAAATGGGACCTTCACGGATGTTACTCGTAAAGCCGGACTTTACCAGGAACAGGTCCGTTGGGGCGCGGGCTGTACTTTTCTCGATTATGACAGGGACGGCCACCTCGATCTTTTCGTATGTAATTACATCAAGCTGGATCCGGAAAAAATTCCCGCCGCTGACGATACTCACTATTGTCAGTGGAAGGGCATCCCTATTATGTGCGGCCCGCGTGGCCTTCCCGGCGACACGAACATTCTTTATCACAACAATGGAGACGGCACTTTTACTGATGTTTCGCAGAAGTCGGGGATTCTGAAACCTGGCCCCCGGTACTCCATCACCTCAGTCTCTTATGACTTCGATAACGATGGGTGGCCGGATATTTATGTTGCCGTAGACTCGCAACCAAGCATTCTCTTCCAGAACAATCATGACGGCACTTTCACCGATGTCGCTGTAATGGCCGGTTGTGCCTACAGTGATGGCGGTCATGAGCAGGCCGGAATGGGTGTCGCCGTCGCCGACTACGACTGCGACGGCTGGTTCGACATTTTCAAAACCAACTTCGCTGACGACACTTGCAACCTGTACCACAACAACGGTGATGGGACTTTCACCGACGTTACGTTTGCTTCCGGGGTCGGGGTCAACAACCGCTATGTCGCATGGGGATGCGGGTTTATTGACTATGACAATGATGGCTGGCAGGACATCCTTCAGGTGAATGGACACGTCTATCCGGAGATCGACAACTATCATTTGGATCAAACCTTCAAGAATCCGCGCCTCGTATTCAAGAACCTAGGCAATGGACGCTTCCAGGACGTTTCATCGGAGATGGGGGCCGGCATTACCGAACATTTTTCGAGCCGCGGCGCGGCTTTCGGAGATTACGATAATGACGGCGACATGGATGCGCTGATTCTTAACATGAACGATCTGCCATCGTTGCTGCGCAATGACGGAGGCAACAAACAGAACTGGATCAAGATCAAGCTCGTGGGCACCAAATGTAATCGAACAGCCATTGGAGCGAGGGTGCGAGTTATCACGGGGAAACACATCCAAATGGATGAAGTCAACAGCGGCACAAGCGTCATGTCACAGAGCGACCTGCGCCTTCACTTTGGACTGGGGAAGGTTGAGACCGTGGATGCAGTGGAGGTGAAGTGGCCAACTACTCAGAAGATCGAAAGATTCACGCAAGTCAAAGCAAATCGGATAATTACCATCCGCGAAGGCGATGGAGTTGTCAGGGCTTTCGAGCCGGCCTCAATGTAGAGTTTTCTGGAACACCAGAATGACGGGAAGAGACCCATGCCAGCTTCATACGCCCTAAGTATCCATTTAAGGCCTATCGAGATCAATCGCCTCCTGCATCTTTATTGGGGCGTGGAATGAGCGGGCTGCCCCTGTAAGACAACCAAGAACTGCTTGATCTCTTGCCTCTGACGTTCAACAGCAGCAGCGTTTTGCCTTTCGATCTCATCATGAACCACGAATTCTGCCTTTGCCTTCGTTGGCTCGCCGGTCCGATCATAGGCCACGCCCAGCCGGTAATGGGCCTCACCTAACCGCGGGTCAAGTTCGATTGCCTTAGTGTAAAAACCGATCGCCTTCTCATAATCATGTTGGGAAGAATAAAGAATCCCAAGCTGTAAGTAGGCGTCAACACAGTTACGGTCAATCTTGACTGCGTTTGCAAGCAAGGTTTCGATCTGGTGCAGGGCCAGCGGATCCGGCCGCAGTTCCTGCCGTTTCCAAACAGCCATTGCATACAGGTAATTCGCGAGAGGACTGTCGGGCTGTTTCTGCAGAAACCGTGCCAGTTTCTGCTCAACGCAGGGCAATGGTGTGGGTGCCTCCTTCTCTATCTTGCCCATGAAAATGTAGGGCCCAGGGTCTGAGGGATTAAAGTCGGAAGCATCGCAGAGTCGGAGAGCCGCCTCATCATAGAGAGCGGCTGCAAAGAGAGATGTGCCGAGCGCAGTTAGCATTCTGGCTGATTTCGGGTATAGCTTGGCTCCATTTCTGAAGACCTCTACAGCTTGCCACACAGCCCGGTGCAGTAATAGCTCCGAGCCCCATTCAAAGTAATTTTGTTCGCTTGGATCCAGACGGACGGCCTGCTCATCTTCCTGGACGGCAGCCAACGAATCGCCCAGCTTCTCATCAAGTTCACCCGCGAGGCGATGTAGATCCGCAGAGTTGTTGTGCGCTCGTAGTTTCTGGACATATTCGCGCGCCGACGTAAAATCGCCCACTTCTTTGTAAGCCAGCGCAAGGTCGTAGGTATTGTTATCCATCGCTGGATTGATCCGATATGCAGCCAGCAGTAGTGGGATAGCGTCCCGCAATCTGCTAACGTGGAAATAGAATTCGCCAAGCTGATGATTTGCCTCAAAACTGCCGGGAGCGTCGGCAAGAGCGGCACGCAACTTGCTCTCAGATTCATTCTCTTTACTTGGGTCGCCTGGGAACCCTGGTTCGGGGTGATTCAAACCGTCGGGTTTGAGCGTGAGAGTTGCGCGCGTGAGATCCTCGCTCGTTCGCAAGGCAGAATCCGACCCGTGCCCTCCTGCGGCAGTCCAGTCAGTAACTCCCGCAATAGTGAAGTTCGGTTTATCGGAAAACTCTATCGCTTGAGTTGGAGACGGTGGAGGTGCGCTGGAGTCTGACCGAATATCTACGGAAACTTCCAGGATCAAGTCGATATTTTTTCGATCTCCCTGGGCCAATGCAAGGGCAGTGCCACGACTTTTCTGTCCTGATTTTTCCGCGCTGAGTAAATAGCGGCCTGGTGGGAGGGCTGTAAATGCGAAGCCACCTGCAGCATTCGTTTTCGTTTCCACGTGCTTGAGAGTGCCCTCTTGCTCCAGCCAAACCGACGCGTCGTCAACGGACTTGCCCGCTGAGTTGAAAACGTTGCCTTGAATCGTGACTTCATCCCTGTGTTGCGGATGAGTTTGCTGAGCAACCACCGCAGCGGGCAGCACGCTGATCAGGGCGGCAATGACTGAGAAAGCGCCCCGAAGAAACTGAGAACTCACGGGTTCAGAGTGAGACCGCGATTTGTGAAAACCATTCACCCTGGGACCGAATTTTCTTACGTCCCGCATTTCCCTGTGTACCTCTTATCCTCGTGTCCGCAATCGCACATTCGTCGGCGAGCCCCGCCTGCTCTTGCAGGAATAACCACGTCCTGGGACAACCGCCATTTGACGGTAACAGGGTAATTCCGTGCGCCCTTGCCGGACCAAACCAGAGTAATGCTTGTCAGCTAGCGTGTCGATTCAAGGATCGAACGAAGCTGCACCCATCGGGCGGCTGGGCCGTCATGTACGCGAGCACCGAACCTTCATTTTCAAAAGTGACTTTCCATTCTCACTTTATGTAATCGGTTACAGGAATCATTGTAATGCTAAGATTCACGAAGAAGAGCGCCAAGTGCAGCTCCTACATGGATCAAAGAACCGCATTCGACATTAACTCGGGCGCAGAAGGGTAACGGATCCCGACCATACATGAACATTCGAGAGGTTGCAAAAAAGGCCGGCGTGTCGACAGCTACTGTGTCTCGGGTGGTAAATGGAACGGTTCCGGTCAGCGCGCAAATTGAGCGCCAAGTTCGCAGCGCCATCAAGTCCCTCGGCTATTATCCCAATACGCATGCGCGCACTCTAGGCTCCGGTAGAAGCCATATGTATGGCCTCATCATCTCGGATATTGCCAATCCATTCTTCCCTGATATCGTGAAGTTCTTCGAACGCATCGCAGTTGAGCACGGGCAGGAAGTTCTGATTGCTAATACTGATTACCAGCCGCAACGAATGCAGGTATGCGTCCGTCGGATGCTTGAACGGCGGGTAGATGGTGTCGCCATCATGACATCGGAAATGGACCCCAAGCTCGTGCAGCTACTGAACAAGCGCGGCATCCCGATTGTCTTCCTCGACACCGGACGTGTGGGACCCAACACTAGCAACGTCTTCATCGACTACGTCAGTGGAATCGAACAAGCCATTGAGCACCTGATTTCATTCGGACACAAGAGGATTGCATTCGTAAGCGGCCCCCCGACCCTCGCCTCTGCCAAGACTCGCAGCAACGCCTTCGCGCTTTCTCTTAAGAGGAAGGGGCTTAGCTTCAGTGCCGACTATATGCAAATCGGCAACCATCGAATTGACGGGGGGCAGAGCGCGATGGCAAAGCTGTTGAAATTGCCCCAACCTCCAACGGCCGTGATGGCTTCGAACGATCTGACAGCGATTGGTATGATGCGCGAGATTCGCGCCGCTGGGCTAGACGTGCCAGGCGATATTTCAGTTTTGGGTTTCGACGATATCGAGATAAGCAATTTCCTGCAACCTCCGCTGACTACAATTCGCGTTCCGCGTGCGGAGATTGGAGTCAGCGCCTTTAATGCTCTTTACGCTGCAAACCGTCGACGTGGAAATGATGGGACGGAGTACCGTATCTCAACCGAACTCGTCATCCGTGAGTCGACTGGCGTCGTCAAGGGCTGACCGTAACCGCACTCGTCGGAGATAGTCAAAACGTCACCTCGGCAACGATATCGGGGTATGTAGGGAACTCAACGTGATCCGGGTCGTCGAACCGGAGGGTACCGTTGGCGGCTCACGCGTGACCCGAATTGCCGCAGAAAGAGGTTGATGAGCAGCGTTGACTGCCTCTACCTGGAGTTCTCTAGCGTGCGGGGTACGTAAAGCAGTGTGATTCGAACGTGAAAGGACGACCTATTTCGGGCGTGCTCGCAACAGCAAGTTCCTGCACGCTCATTGGCCCCGCGAGGAACGCGTTGCGGCCGCCCGTGATAGCCGTGGCAAAGGCGCTTGCCATTCGAACCGGATCAAGAGCGCGCGATACAGCTGTGTTTAGCAGTACGCCGTCGAATCCCCACTCCATCACTTGACACGCGTGAGACGGAAGACCGATACCCGCGTCTACGATAAGTGTGATCTGTGGGACGCGTTCACGCAGCTCCCGTAAAGCGCGCGGATTGCGTGGTCCTTGGCCGGTCCCGATGGGAGCGGCCCAGGGCATTAGTACCGTACATCCAGCGTCGATGAGGCGTCTGCAAAGAATCCAGTCTTCCGTACAGTACGGCAGAACGTTGAAGCCAAGTTTTACAAGTTCGACTGCAGCTTCAACTAAACCGAATGGGTCTGGCTGCAGGTTGAGTTCGTCTCCGATCACCTCGAGCTTTAGGAAGTTGGTCTCAAACAACTCCCGTGCCATACAGGCGGTCTTTACGGCCTCGCGAGCACTGAAACACCCTGCAGTATTTGGGAGAATTGTCCGTTGGCTCCGCCGGAGCAAGTTCCAAAATGATTGACCAGACTCCTTCGAGCCGGAGATTTGGCGACGGAGAGACACTGTAAGCATCGCAGGGTCCGCGGCTGAGATCGCATCGGCCAACAGTGAGGGAGAATCATATCGGGCAGTCCCGAGAAGCAGACGGCTCGAGAAGCTTTGTCCATACAGATTCAGCTGATCTTCCATCTGTGGTCCATTCATTTCAACCTCCCGCCGTAGGGTGAACGATATCGATCCTGTCTCCCGTGGAGATAACGCATTCCTCGTAAGTTCCTAGCGGAATAACCTCTTCATTGCGCGCTACCACGAACGGAACCGCTGGTGAGAGAAACCGCAGTAACGCGTCGAGGGTTCGAAGTTCAGGCAAAAGGCAGGCCTTGCCGTTCACGACGACAAACATGTCTGCCTCTCATGTGAATTATTCAAAGATCCAAACACAGGCACAGAGCAGTTCACATCGAGGCAGCGCCAGCGTCCGCTTGATTGCCCGGACAACAGGCCCAATACTTCCTCGACGATAGTTGGCGTTAATAAGAAACCATGACGATAAAGCCCGTTGATGCGCAGGACCTTTTGCTCACGATCGAACTGAATCGTCGGCAGATTGTTTGGCAGGGCGGGCCGAACATGGGTGTTGAATTCGAGGATGCGCGCCTCTGCCAACGCCGGGAGCATCGAATAAGCAGACGTTAGCAGCTCGAGAACTCCGCGATTGGAGCAACGATCTTTCATTCCACGCCCGACCCCACGGGAGTCGCACAAATGCCGCTCTACACAGTGATTACTCAAACGGTACCGTGTCAATCGAGACCAAGGCGAAAATTCCAGAAGAGATCACCCGAATCCACACTCCGCGGCTATCAACCAGGACCCGGGAGAGGCTGTAGTGTTTGGGAACCACCATGGAAGGAAGGCTCTTCATAAGGTGGTCCGGATGCGCCCTGGCTGACACAGCCTCCGACAAACCCAATAATGATCACCTTCCACCGGTGGACCGGCCGGCTGGAAACGGGACCCTCGGGACCGAGACTTGCGCGGCGCCCGGTGCGGAGAAAACTCGACTCTGACGGTGAGGGGTTCTCACGCCCAACGAAAAGAGATGAAGGCCGTCGCTTATCGGCAATACAGACCTTTACGGAACAAAAAAAAAGCCCTCGAAGAGGGCAATGGAGGGTCCAGTGTTTTCTTGCTGTCCACTCATGGGATGAAGTTGAATAGGTTCCGAAGAGAGTCTGTCGTCCTATTTTTCGGATGAGGGCGGAACTGCGAATACCAGGGTCATGTTTCTCATGTGAATCGATTCGAGGGTTTCGACGCTTCCCTGGGTATCGGTATTGAGCCCCTGGTACTTGTTGCTCTCCACGACAAGTTGGGCCGGTACCGTAGCAAAAATCTTGTGATTTTGCATAGACGTAAACGTAACTTGAATGTTCGGACCGGTCCCTGTCCATGTCACGTCGTAATTACCTGCGGAGAGCTGGGCCGATCCAGCTTTCATCGGCTCGGGGATGTTCACGGTTTCGGAGTTCTTGCCTGCAAATGCGGGGGCAGAAAGGAGTGTAAGCATCATTGCGAAACTAAGGGATCGTTTCATCGGTGTGTCCTCCAACGCCTCATAGATTTCCCTTTCGGGTCTGGCATTGATAGAAGTACACCATGTTCCGTCGCCACTGAACCTTAAGAATTCTTAAGCCTGAACTGAAGGAGATCAGCAGTGACAATCACCGTCAATCCGGCATGGTCGCTTTGAAAGGCGGAATTCTAATTCGAACGCGCAGACCAGGCAATGCATTCTCTGCAGTGATCATGCCATGATGTACCTGCACGGCCCGCTTCGCGATCGATAAGCCGAGACCTGATCCTCCGCCCAGTGCGTCGCGTGCCTCTTCAACCCGGAAGAATGGATCGAATATCCTTGTAAGTGTGTCTTCAGGAACACCCGATCCATAGTCACGAATTGCGATCTCCGCAGCGTTTGAATCTCCACCAAGGCACACATCAATCGTTGATTGTTCCGGCGAATAACGAATCGCATTGCGCATAACATTCTCGATCGCGCGCCGCAGCAACTCACGATTGCCGAGAATTTCGGCGGCGGACGAGCCATTCAATACGATACGACAACCACGAACCACAGCCTCCAAAGCGCAATCGTGAATAACTTCATCAAGAACCTCACCTAGGCTCACAATCTCTAAGCACTGAGCCTCAGGGTCGCCTTCGACGAGCGTGATTTCCACGATGCCAGCAACAAGCGAGGCGATTCGGTCCACGTCGCGATCTATGCGATCAAACGCCGCGCTGGTGTCCGTGGATGTTCTACCCAACTTGGCGGCGAACTTTAACCGCGCTAACGGCGACCTGAGTTCATGGGATATGTCCGCGAGTAGTCTTCGCTCACTCACAATCATTCGCTGCAGGCGTTCGGCCATCTCATTGAATGTGCCACCTAGCTGTCCGATCTCATCCTTCCGTTTGCTGGGCACACGAACAGATAGATCCCCATGTCCGAAGAGCGCAATAGAGGCCGCTATCCTGCGGATCGGCGACACCACTGCAACCGAGGCCAGCCAGCACAGAACGCCCGTGGCACCGAGCACCAAAAAATAGTACGGGAGAAACGTCCAAATCTGCGCACGGCTAGGCTGTCCTATTGCTGCAAACCAATAGCGGCCATCCTCGGATCGTTGCGCTGCAACCGAATGGCCATCGGTCCGGATGCGCCATTTGGACGCTGGGGAAGGCGGCAGCAGCTCTGCCTTATTGCCGCCGCTCACGAGATCGATACCATGTGCGTCGAGTAAATAATGATTTGCGCCAGAGAGACGATCCAGGCGTGTCAGGTAGTTTGCAAGCGCCTCCTGGCCTTCGCTGTTCAAGATTCGGCTCGCGGTCTCCAGTTGGAGTTCGTCCAGGCGATCATAAACAGGGTCGAAATGCTTTCTCTGCAGACGAACCGATATCTGTTGGAATACGAGGAACGACAGCGACAACGTCCCCACCATCGCGAGAAAGACGGCGAAATAAAGCGACCTCGTTGGCAACAACCTAAGCCGCTCGCGCAAAGACATAGCCGACTCCCCGAATCGTGCGAATCAAACTTCGACCACCCTCCAGCTTCTTGCGCAAATGGCTTATATGGACGTCGAGAATGCGATCATACGGTGCTGCTTTGCGTTCGAACAGAGCGAGAGTTAATTCATCTCGCGAGACAACACGGCCCGCAGAGCGCATCAGTATCTCCAGCAGGTCGAACTCCATTTCAGTCAGTTCCGCAGGCGATCCCGCGATCCACACTTCGCGCTTGGTGGCATTGATTCGGATGTCGCCGATGGTTACATCTTTGCTGCCTTTCGTAGCATCGGTGCGGCGCAATACCGCGCGGATTCGCGCGTGAAGCTCATCCGGATCGAAAGGCTTCGGAAGATAGTCGTCCGCACCCGCATTCAGCCCACGAATCCGGTCCTGATGCTGAACACGCGCCGTCAAAAGGATTACAGGGACATCTTTTCTGCGCCGCAACTGTTGCAGCACACTGAAGCCATCAATGACAGGGAGCATGACATCGAGAATCACCAGATCATATGTTCCGCTTGCCGCACTGGCGAGGCCTCGCCGGCCATCATATTCGCAATCCAGGCGATGTCCGGCTCCGGTAAAAAATTCCTTCATCATGCCGCATAACTCTCTGTCGTCATCAACGAGCAACAGAGACAACTGCACGTCTTTTTCCGCAGTCTCCATCGGGTATTAAGTCTCGCACGTATCAAATGCGCGGCGACCTACCTTAACAATTCTTAAAGTAGCAACCCGGTTCGCGGGTCGCCCACCGCACCTGAACCTCGCCGTCGTAAACCGCAACAAAAGCAGGTCTGGCCTCTGTTTGATGAGCGACGATAGAATTCCGGAGCTGCTCGATATTACAGTTTCGTGGCAGTTTCACGCTATGAGCTGTGAAACGCAAGTCAAATTCATGCTCGCTGACTGATCACCAAAAAGCTGGAGAAGACAATGGAGCACCGCGAGGAGAGTGATCGAGAACAGAGGCGATCTGCTCCGCCGCAAAGTCGCCACAGCCGTCTACTTTCGTCTCTTGATCTATCTGGATCCGGGCCGAACCATCGGCTTTTACTTTCGAAGTTTCTGAGACATAGGATAGCGCCAAATGGTAGCGACGCCCCGTCTCGAATCTTTGCGCCACCTGTGTTCATCCAATCACCATCGCGATTGTGGAGACTACGAGATGGCCGCTTTTTGTGCATGCTGTGGAGCGCAGATTACCCTGAAACCCCAGGCGTGTCCTGTCTGTGGCACTCCTCGCCACGGAATGTCGCCGCCTGTACGGCGTACATTAGACCGCCATCGGGATTCATCTTCAGAGCCTCAAGCTACCAGTTCGATCGTAGGTTTGCCCGGTTCTCCGTCGATGATCTGGGTAGATAAGACGACTTCAACGTTTTTCCCGGCCGGCGAAGCTATCTGGCCTTTCGCCTGCTGGAGTAAATAATCGCGATAGTTATTGATCGTCATCTGCTGGGTGCGGTCCACTCCCCATCGGACTTGGCCGGTAGACGCGTCAATAATTCCAAATTTGGTCATATCCTTGCTGTTCGAAAAGTGAAATCGCAGCGGTTTCAGGAGACACAAAGTCCAGGCATTGTCGAACGCTCCAATAATGATCGAAGGTCCAGTTCGGAGATCACTCAGGGTGGTGGCGCCTTCGCCGCGCAGTTTGTAAGGCTTCCCTGCGGACTGAAGGACACCCAATATACAGCCCTATGACCAACGCTCCGCTGCGAACGAAAGCGTACATCCCCACGGAACTGAGACAAGACCTTAAATGCGATCTGTAAAGCCCGACGATTTGTGGGCCTACACAAATTTGTCTTGACATATTCTTATATAGGAATATATTTGTGGAATGGCACGAGCGGCAACAACAGCGGATGTCTTCAACGCCATCGCGGAGCCCCGGCGGCGCGAGGTCATCGCTGTGCTCGCAGATGGCCAGGAGTACGCCGTCAATGAGGTGGTAGTGCGATTGCGAATTCCGCAGCCGGCCGTCTCGAAACATCTCAGCGTCCTGCGCAAGGTCGGTGTCGTGTCGATGGTGAAGCGCGGACAGCATCGTATGTACCGGCTGAATGCAGCCGAGTTGAAGCCGGTACATGACTGGGTCAAGACGTTTGAGCGGTACTGGACGCATCAAATCGTCCAAATCAAGGAGCGTGCGGAGCGCAAGGCTCTGGAGCGAATGATCTCAACCGACAGCGGAACAAAGGAGGATTGAATGGCAGCGACGATTCAGGAACAGGTGGTTCAGGCCTTCGAGATTGTGAAGGAAGAGGAGATTGCGGCGCCGGTCGACATCGTCTTCGAGACGATCCTCGAGCAGATGGGTCCCTTAAATTCGACACCGGAGAAGCCGATGCCGATGAAGCTCGAGGCATGGCCAGGCGGCCGCTGGTTTCGCGACCTGGGAGACAACACGGGACACTTCTGGGGTGTGGTGCAGGCTATCAAACCGCCGTCGCTGTTGGAGATCTCGGGACCGCTTTTTATGTCGACTCCGGCCGTCTCAAATATCCAGTACCGGCTCACCGAGGACAATGGTGTGACCCGCCTCCGCTTTGTTCATCGGGCGATGGGGTGGATCGGCGACGCGGACCGTGGAGTGGACGCTGGCTGGACAGACCTCATCAATCGAATTCGCGCCGCGGCAGCGAACAAGCGGATAGGAAGCTAGCCATGTGTCCCGTGTGTCTCGCAACCGTGGCATGGATCGCTGTGGGGGCGACCTCAACCGGCGGCATCTCCGCGCTTGCCGTCAAGAGATTCCGCGGCACGAACAGGCCACGCGCAACCAGCAACAGGAATTCCAATCAGGGAGGGAGTCATGGACATGAACAAGGAGACTCAGAACATGAAGAAGCCACCGGTCGTATCGCCGCAGGAGTGGGAAGAGGCGCGCCAGCAACTGCTGGTCAAAGAGAAGGAGTTGACCCACGCCCGTGATGCCATGGCCGCCGCGCGTCGTCGCATGCCGTGGCTGGCCGTTGAGAAGGACTACATCTTCGAAGGACCCGCAGGCAAGGTCACCCTGCGTGACCTCTTCGAAGGGCGCCCTCAGCTGATCGTCTATCGCGCCTTCTTCGAGCCCGGCGTCTTCGGCTGGCCCGATCACGCCTGCCGCGGCTGCTCCCTGGGTGCCGATCAAATCGCCCACTTAGCCCATCTCAACGCTCGCGACACCACTCTCGCGTTTGCGTCGCGCGCCCCGCAGGCCGACATCGCGCGCCTGAAGACGCGAATGGGATGGCAGATGCCCTGGTACACCATCACCGACAGCTTTGACATCGACTTCGGCGTCAACGAGTGGCACGGCCACAACGTGTTCTTCCGTGATGCCGACGACCGCATCTTCCGGACCTACTTCATCAACAACCGCGGCGACGAGGCTATGGGCAGTACCTGGAACTATCTTGACATGACCCCACTCGGTCGTCAGGAGGAGTGGGAGGAGTCGCCCGAGGGCTATCCCCAGACCGCACCATATAAGTGGTGGAACTGGCATGACGAATACGCCTCCAGCGCCTCGCCCGACCCCAGATGGGTCAAAGTGGTCGATAACGCTGGGGTGACGCTGAACCTGAACGACTAGTACGTGACCTACATGATCGCTGGCAACGAGGCCGGCGAACAGAAACACCGTCCTTCAGCATTTTCGCGCTGTAAGCGTCAGTACGTGTTTGTCCAGCTTGGTCATCGCCACCTGTATTCGGATAACATCAATGGCGAAACGCTGGAGACCCATGCTGGCCCCTGCCATCCTCGCCGAGCTTCGAGCTGCCCTGGACTCAGACGGCAACAAGGAGGGCGCTCCGCAATCTGGGCTCATAACTGCTCCCAACCAGCTCCAGACCTACGAGTGCGACGGCCTCACCGCATTCCGCGTCACCCCCAGTGCGGTGGTCCTCCCGCGCACCACCGAGCAGGTTCAGTCAGTCATCCGCATCTGCGCGAAACACAACATTCCCTTCGTAGCCCGTGGCTCCGGCACAGGCCTCAGCGGAGGAGCGCTACCTGCCGAAGGCTCCGTTGTCATCTGCCTCTCCCGCATGAACCGCATCCTTAACATCGATCTGCCAAACCAACAGATCACCGTACAGCCCGGCGTCATCAACGCCAACGTTACCGCCGCCGTCTCCCCGCAGGGCTTCTTTTACGCGCCCGATCCCAGCTCGCAATCCGTCTGCTCCATCGGCGGCAACGTCGCGGAGAACGCCGGCGGAGCTCATTGTCTCAAGTACGGCTTCACTGTCACCCATGTCCTAGAGATGACCGTCGTCCTTCCCACGGGCGAGATCGTCACACTCGGCAGCAAAACACCCGACGCCCCCGGCTACGATCTCCTCGGCGTCTTTATCGGCTCCGAAGGGACCCTCGGCGTCGCAACCGAGATGACCCTCCGCATCGTCCGCAAGCCCGAGACGATCCAGGTCATCCTCGCCGCCTTTGATACCATCGCCGCCGCCGCCCAGACCGTCTCCGACGTCATCGCTGCCGGCCAACTCCCCGCCGCCATGGAGATTATGGACCGCCTCTCCATCCAGGCTGCCGAAGCCTCCGTTCACCCCAACTACCCCGCCTGCGAAGCGCTCCTGCTGATCGAGCTTGACGGCCCCCGCGCCGAGGTCGACCTCCAGATGACTACTGTCATCTCGCTCGCCCGGAAAAACGGCGCATGGGAGACGCGCCTCGCCATCGACGAACAGGATCGCTTCTTAATATGGAAGGGCCGCAAGGCCGCCTTTGCCGCTGCCGGCCGTCTCTCCTCGCACTACATCGTGCAGGATGGAGTCATTCCCCGCACCGCGCTTCCTGCGGTCCTTGAAAAGATCACCGAGATGGCCGCCGCCGAAAACCTTCGCGTGACAAATGTCTTCCACGCTGGTGACGGTAACCTCCACCCCATCGTCCTCTATTGCGCTGACAATCCTGGCGAAGAAGAACGCGCCATCAACCTTTCCATGCGCATCCTCGAGGTCTGCGTAGAAGCCGGGGGCTCTATAACTGGCGAGCACGGCGTGGGCCGCGAAAAACAGTGCAGCATGTCCTACATGTACGCCGACCCCGACCTCGAAACCATGCAGCGCGTCCGCCACGCCTTCGACCCACAAAACATCTCCAACCCCGACAAGCTCTTTCCCACTCCACGCCTCTGCGGCGAGCGTACCCGCGGAGCCTACGTCCCACACAACCTCGAAACCAGCGGCATCGCGGAGATATTTTGAGTGCCAGTTGCTTCTGCTATTGCACGTTGCTTTTTAGTTGTCATCCCTTCGCCGAAAGCGGAGGGCCTGCTTTTGCTTTTTGCCTCTGCTTTTGCTTTTGAAGTTGTATTTGCATGTTCTTTTGCATCTAGGTAACCCGAGGCTTCAGCCTTGGGCCTCTCGAGCAATAAAGGAAAAGGGGGCTTTAGCCCCTGGGGTATGTTCTTCGATGACGATCACCCTCAACATCACGGGCCAATTAGAAGCTCTTATTGGAGCCGAGTTCGTCCACGTCAACGAAGACACCATCATCGTCTCCCCGGCCAACACCCAACAAATCTCCGAAATCCTCCGCTACGCCAACGAAAATCACCTCACGGTCACCCCCATCGGAGGCGGCACCAAACAATCCTGGGGTAAACAAATCCAGCCCAATCCCACCAAAACAGATATTCGCCTCGACCTCACCCGCCTCAACCGCGTCCTCGAACACCCGTGGCAGGATCTCACGTGCACCGTCCAGGCAGGATGCACCTGGCAGCAACTTCAGGAAACCCTGAAAAAACACGGCCAGTTCGTGGCTCTCGACCCCCTCTGGCCCGAACGGGCCACCGTCGGCGGCATCCTCGCGACCAACGACTCCGGCGCACTCCGCCACCGCTACGGCAGCCTACGCGACCTGGTCATTGGCATGACCCTTGTCCTCGCCGACGGCACCATCGCCCGTTCAGGCGGCAAGGTCGTCAAAAACGTAGCCGGCTACGACCTCTGCAAACTCGTCACGGGCAGCTTCGGCACACTCGCCGTCATTACCGAAGCCACCTTCCGCCTCCACCCACTGCCTCAACACATCCAGACCTTCACCGTCGCTGCACCGCAAGCCAAGCAGCTCGCGCCACTCATGGCATCCATCCGCGCCAGCCATCTCCTCACCCAGGCGCTCCAACTCCGCGGCGACGCCAACGACTTCCATCTCGATATCCAACTCAACGCTCACCCCGATGCAAAGCAAAACGAAATCCTCCAAAAGATGACCGAAGCCGCCGGCCTCAAGCTGGAAGAGCCGCTCGCGTTAGCGAGCCATATCGCGCCCAAGCGCGATGACGGAGGGAGCAGCGGCCTTCAGGCCGCTGAAAAATCCTCCCCAGATGAGAGTGGCTTTAGCCCCGGGTCGTTCGCTGCCCGGGAAACTCTCTTCCACGACAACGCTACCGTAATCAAACTCTCCGTTCTATCTTCCGATTTCTGTGAATACCTTGATCACATGCAATGGGCTCCAGAAGTCGAAGTCACCTGCGTCGCCCAATCATCTGGCATCATCTTCGCTTCGCTTGAAGGCGCCTCCGAATCCATCGAGAAATACCTTCAAAGCATCAAGACGGATCTGATCATCCTCACGACTCCCACGAACGCAAGGCGCTGGACGGCGGACCCGAACGCTCTACCCCTCATGCAAGCCGTAAAGCACCAATTCGACCCCAACCGAACCCTCAACCCAGGCCGCTTCCTCGGAGGAATCTAACCCACTCAAACTTGACAAGCCCCACGCCAAAACCAACCACAAACAAAATCGCCTAACATGCAGGACAACCTGAGGTCCGAACCTAACCCCAATCTTCCGAAGACTTTGCGCAATATTGACGGGGGTGGGGGGTACCACCTAAACCTATGCTCACCGAGATCCAACCCGCGAAACCCAGCTCCTTCGACCCACATCATCCCCCGTCGAAAGAGCTCCTGTCCGACTGCGTCCACTGCGGCTTCTGCCTCCCCGCCTGTCCCACTTACGTCCTCTGGGGAGAAGAGATGGACTCGCCCCGAGGCCGCATCTATATGATGGCCAAAGCTTCGCAGGGCGAAGCCCCCCTCGACCAGAACTTCCGCACCCACATGGACCAATGTCTGGGCTGCATGGCCTGCATGACTGCTTGCCCCTCCGGCGTCCAGTACGACAAACTCATTGAAGATACGCGCGCCCAAGTCGAGCGAATGCCCGAACGCAACATACCCCGCACCACTGCTGACTCCCTCTTCCGCAAACTCCTCTTCGCCACTTTCCCGTATCCCGAGCGCCTCAAGTTCATCGCCGGCCCGCTCTTCCTCTATCAACGCTCCGGTTTGCAATCCCTTGTCCGAGCCTCCGGCCTCCTCAAACTCCTCCCCAAACGCCTGGCCGCAATGGAAGCTCTCCTCCCCACCGTCCCCGCGCACTTCACCTGGACCATGCCGGAACGCGTAGCCCCCGCCGCCCCCGCCCGGGGACGCGTCGGCCTGCTCACTGGCTGCGTCCAACAGATATTTTTCTCCCACGTAAACGCCGCCACCGCACGCGTGCTGAGTGCTGAAGGATTTGAGGTCATCACCCCAGCCGCTCAGCCCTGCTGTGGAGCCCTCATGGTTCACTCTGGCCTGGAAGACCAGGCCGCCGACATGGCCCGCGATCTAATTACTCTCTTCGAATCCGCGAACGTCGACTCCATCGTCATCAACGCCGCAGGCTGCGGGTCCACGATGAAGGAGTACGGGCACCTCCTCCGTGACGACCCCGACTGGGCCGCCCGTGCCCGGGCATTCTCCGATAAGTGCAAAGACATTACCGAAATCCTTTGTAGCGTGCCACCCATGGCCCCGCGTCATCCATTACCCATCCGCATCGCTTATCACGACGCATGCCACCTCCGTCACGCTCAGGGAATCCACCAGCAACCCCGTCAGCTTCTCTCCGGAATTCCTCAACTTGAAGTTGCTGAGATCGCCGAGGCCTCCCTTTGCTGTGGCTCCGCCGGCGTCTACAATCTCCTCCAGCCCGAGCCTGCCCAGCAACTCGGCGATCGCAAAGTTGGCCACCTCCTCGACACCCACTCCCAGGCTGTCGTTTCTGCCAATCCGGGCTGCCTCCTACAGTTGATGAGCGGCCTGCGCCGCCGCGGGGAGCGCACCCTGCCCGCCTTTCACGTAGTCGAGCTACTTGACGCCTCAATCTGCGGCCTCACCGCCAGCCTAATCTTCAGCGGTGAAAAAAGCCTCAATTTCCCGACACCTTCTGGCACGCCGACAGAATCTGTCAAGCCCTCAGACTGAGCGCAATGCCGAACTTCGCGCATCGATTCCTGCTCATCATTTAAGCCAAGGTGTGCGTACGTCCAACGAGTTAGGACGCGTCTCGTACAACGCTTCGGCTAATGGTGTGCCGCGGCATACGCATTCGTGTAGATAAATTGCGAACCGATAATCAAGAGCCAAGTCCAGAGGGCGAATCGCAGAGGACGCTTGGGAATCCAGCCTACGGCAAAGGTGCCGAGAGCGACACCGGCTAGCCCTCCGACGATCAGGTGCTGGAGGAGATTCGAGCTGGTTCCGTGAAAGAAGCCATGCGCCCCACTACCTACGAGCGAAAGAAGAAACCCAAAAACGATGTCGGTGCCAACTACTTGCGTCGGAGAGAGCGATGTGAGACTGAGCAGAGCCGCTGTGCCCAACGCGCCGGCTCCCGCGGAGGAGAACCCCACTTCGGTGCCTACACCGAACATCAGAATCGGAAGTAGGCCGATGCGGTCCTTGGGGAGTGCTTCGGTGCGCGTGGGTCGGAAGGAGAAAAAGAGCTGCCAAAGGGCGGTCAGAACTAACACGCCGCCAAGAAGGCCATTGAGTAGAAGTTGAGGACCATGGACGTCGAGATGACGCAAAACGAGTGAACCGATGAGAACGCCAGGCAGTCCTCCGAGCAGCATAAAACCGAGGACCCGCCACGAGACCTGTTTGCGAGCGATCTGCGATGGTACGAGAACAAGCTTAACGGCAGCAGAAAACATAAGACCCGTGGCGACGGCCATCGGTGCGGGAACTCCGAGGAACAAGATGAGGAGAGGCGTCGTAATAGTGCCTGCACCGACACCTGTGAGAGCAATGAAGGCGGCGATGACAAATCCGATGGCGTATTCCATAGGTCTCTCTTCTAAAGGTCGGCGTTGATAGTCAGCTGTTTGGGGCGGCCTGGATGTGGATGCCACATTCGACCTTGCGGCCCGCCCAGCGACCAGAACGCGGATCGCCGGGATTTGTCGGTATGGACGTGCAGGGCTCGCAGCCAATGCTGGAGTATCCGAGGTCGTAGAGAGGCAGCAGCGGGATACTGTACAGAGCGCAGATCTGCCAGATGTCGCGCGCAGTCCAGTCGGCAAAGGGGCTGAGCTTGCGGACGGTGACGCCACCGGGTAGCGTGAAGTCCGCAATCTCTTCGAGCGCTGCTCGGCTGCGGGCCTGCTCGCGGCGGAGACCGGTAAGCCAAATTTTGTATTTGGCAACCGCCGCGAAGAGAGGCTCAACCTTGCGGAGAGCACAACAGCGATCGGGCGCCGTCTGATGGAGCAGCCCGTGCTCGAGTTCCTGTTCCACAACAGTACGGGCCGGGAGCAAGTTGATTAGGTTCAGGGCCCACTCGGTTGCGATGCGGTCGCGGTAGGCGTAGGTTTCGGCAAAGTGGTATCCAGTGTCGAGGAAAAGGACAGGAATGTCGGGACGCAGTTCGCGGGTGAGATGCAGGAGTAAAACATCCTCGGCCTGGAAGCTGCAGGTGAGGCATGCATCGCTCTTGCCAGGTGCCGCAGCCAGTTCGCGAACTAGAAGCTCGCGGACGCGGGCTAGTTTCGTCTCGAGCGCAGTAGTCTGATCGGTACCAGGATCTGTAGCTTTGGAGCGAATATTTTCGGCCGTCAATGCTGGGTTGTGAGTCGAGGTCATCCGTTGGATCCTCCTGTAAGGATGGAGTAGGCTTCGAGAAAATGAAGAAGGTCGTCGACGTCGGTTACGGCCGCTTGTTCGTTTCCGAGGGTGATTGCCTGTGCGTCGGATATGGTGTGGGTCACGACAATCGCCCCTGCGGCCGTAAGGCTCTCAATTGTTTCCCGAGATGGACTTTCGGGTCGAACGACGAAGGCGCCGCGAAGAAAGAGTGTCTGTTCCGCCGCATCGGCGAAAACCGCGGGGCCGGTAAGGTGAATATGAGCTCCAGAGTGGCCCCAGCGGGCGACACGGTCGGCCGCCGTAACCACGTTCGTCAAAACCGTGTTGGCTTCGGCATTGATCTCCCGGATCATCCCGGCAGCAGCGGTCAAGTTGGTGACTGCGTCGATGAGGACAAAGCTTCCGGTAACGCGATTCGTGGAGTAATTGTCAGCAGTAAGCGGCTGGATCGACTCGATCTCAACCAGGCCGATGTCGTTGAAGTTGAGGGTTGCGGCGGCCCAGCGTTCGAGCGTCTCCACGTTGAGTCTGTATTGGATGGCGGTAACCTGCGCCTGGACGGTCCGGCTGGTGTGCTTCAGCAAGTAGCGACGAGTGAGGTCGAGAGGCTTCTCATCCATCCAAACAAGTGAGGCGGTGAAGCGCCGGGTTATGACGGCGGGAGATTCGGGAGAGACGATCAGGTCACCTCTGCTGATATCCAGTTCATCTGTAAGGGTAAGGGTTACAGATTGGGGGGCTTGTGCAACTGGGAGGTCGCCATCGAAGGTGACGATGCTGCGGACGCTGCTGGCTCGACGTGACGGGAGGACCATGATGGGGTCTCCTGGGTGGATTGTGCCGGCGGCGATCTGTCCTGCAAAGCCGCGAAAGTCGAGGTTCGGACGGAGGACGCGCTGAACTGCAAAGCGGAACGATTCGGAGGCGCCAGCATCGGCGGCGGGTACAGCCTGCAGCAATTCGAGTAGGGAAGGCCCTGCGTACCAGGGCATCATGGTGGTTGGGCGCACAACGTTGTCACCGGTCAGTGCGCTGATCGGCACGAAGTTCAGGTTCGGCGGCCGGAGATCCCCCAATTGGTCGAAAAATGCAGTGAAATCGGCGCGAATGGAGTCGAAGACGCGCTCTTCGTAATCGACCAGGTCCATCTTGTTGATTGCAACAAGAATGTGGCGAACACCGAGCAGCGCGGTAATGTAGGCGTGACGGCGAGACTGGGTGAGCACGCCTTTACGCGCATCGACAAGAACAATGGCGAGCGACGCTGTAGAAGCGCCGGTGGCCATATTGCGTGTGTACTGTTCGTGACCGGGTGTATCGGCGATGATGAATTTGCGCTTTGCAGTAGAAAAATAGCGATAGGCTACATCGATCGTGATTCCCTGTTCGCGTTCGGCACGGAGCCCGTCCGTCAGGAGCGCGAGATCATAGTTGCCCGCGCCCGTTGTTCCCTTGCCTTCGATCGAGCGAACCTGATCGTCATAAACACTCTGAGTGTCATAGAGGAGACGGCCGATAAGGGTCGATTTTCCATCATCGACCGAGCCGGCCGTGGAGAATCGAAGCAGATCGCGGGCCTGCTCCTCTGCGAGAAAGCCAGGGAGAGAAAACTCCGTGCCATCTTCAAGCGGCCTTTCGGTTTCCACGTTCAAGACTGTGTCACTGGCGGCCATTTAGAAATACCCCTCGCGCTTCTTGAGTTCCATCGACCCCTCTTGATCGTGGTCGATGACGCGGTTTGCACGCTCTGACGATCGGAAGGCCAATAATTCGGCGATGATTTTGTGCAGGGTGTCGGCGTCCGAACGAATCGCACCGGTGCACGGACTGCAGCCAAGCGAACGCAAGCGGGACCGCACCATCTGCGGCCGTTCCCCGGATCGCGCAACGAAGCTTTGTTCGATTGGCAGAAGCGATCCGTCGCGGACGTACATTGGTCTTTCTTTGGCGAAGTAAAGATCGACGATAGGGATGTTTTCCTGCAGGATGTATTGCCAAACGTCCATCTCTGTCCAGTTCGAAAGGGGGAAGACGCGAATGGACTCTCCTGGGTGGATGCGAGCGTTGTAAAGGTTCCACAGCTCGGGACGCTGGTTCTTCGGGTCCCATTGGCCGTCCTTATCGCGGAAGGAATAGATGCGTTCCTTAGCACGGGACTTTTCTTCGTCGCGGCGCGCTCCACCGAACGCTGCGTTGAAACCGTAGTGATTCAGGCCGTCCAATAGCGCCTGCGTCTTCAACAGACCGCAGCAGCGTTTGGTATCGAGCGCGATTGGGTTAGTGCCCGCAGCGATGGCGGATTCGTTGCGCCAGACAAGGAGCTCCGCTCCGACCTCTGCAGCCATTCGATCGCGAAACTCGATCATCTCCCGAAACTTGAAACCCGTATCGATATGGAGTAGCGGAAACGGAATCGGGGCCGGGTAGAAAGCCTTCTGCGCCAGCCGCAACATGACGGAGGAATCTTTGCCTATGGAGTACAGCATCACAGGCCGCTCAAACTCCGACGCAACCTCGCGGAGAATGTGAATGCTCTCGGCCTCGAGGAGCTGAAGATACGTGAGTGCTGGTGCACGCTAATGCCATGAACAACTCCCTGGGGAATTCAGGAATGCGATCTATCCCGGCGCTGGACCAGGAACAATGCGGAGATGATTTTTTTGAGTGGGAAGCCTAGCGCATGAAGCGACACGCCTGCTCGACGTTGAGAGAACAACAACAACGGAGCTGGCGTGGGATGCGCATTTCTGTTTTCAGAGTAGCAAAGCGCTGGAAGCGAAGCAAGTTTGCATCCGCTCTAAATCAATCAATTGATTTCTTGGCCAAAGGGATTGTCAGTAAATACGCTTGGGTTTTGTTCGCGTTATTGATTGAATCTGAAATCGCTTCTGAAAACGGAGGAGCACCGCAGACCTGAACAAAAAGGCATTGTGCTATTATCCAGTCCATGGCACTGACCTTCCACCATGCAGCTCCGGGCTGTTGTTGTTGTGAAGCAGGTCTGCGCCACTAACCGTCTCACGGCTAATTCACTTTTAGGCAAGCTCTAACCATCAAACGGCGATCGCCGCCCGTCTTTGTCATGGTAATCAAATGTCTTCCATAGCTTCAATGCAACTGCTGCATCGCTACATCGAAGCTTCCTTCTCGGAAGCCACGCCCTGTTATTGTTGTCGATAATCTCTCCCCTCTCAAGAAATCGATAAGCACTCTTCCTCCGCATCCTCATGTGCGACGAGCCGCCAAACCCATTTGGAGGTCAATTTCATGTTTCTTCGATCTACTCTTTTTGTCGTCTCTCTACTTATTGCAACCGCTTCAAGTGCCCAAATCGTAGGTGGAACAATCAGCGGCACGGTTCTGGATCCGGCTGGAGCAGTCGTCCCTGGCGCCCAGGTCATCATCCGCAATCAGGAGACCGGCGGCGAACGTCATCTCATCACGGACGCTGCCGGGGCCTATGCCGCACCCTCTATTCCAGTAGGCATCTACAACATCTCGGTCGTGCGTGAGGGCTTCGCTCCACAAACCCGCACCGATGTTTCGATCACTGTGGGCCAGGCGATGCACATCAATCTCACTTTGCAACCAGGCGGCGTCACCGAGCAGGTCACGGTCACCGACGCGCCAAGCTCCGTCAATCTTTCCACGCAGCAAACCTCGGGTCTCGTCGGCGAACGCCAGGTTAAAGATCTTCCGCTGAACGGCCGATCCTACGATCAACTCATCACGCTCAATCCTGCGGCAGTGAACTATACGGCCCAGCGCAGTGGATCAGTTGGGACCTCCAACTCATCGGTCGGCAACATGTTCGCGATCTCCGGCCGCCGCCCACAAGACAATCTCTACCTTTTGAACGGCATCGAGTACACCGGCGCCTCTCTTATCAACGTCACTCCTGGCGGCACGAGTGGTCAGCTTCTCGGCGTCGACGCTGTTCGCGAGTTCAACGTCGTCACCGACACTTACTCGGCCAGCTACGGCAAGCGCCAAGGGGCCCAGATTTCGATCGTTACGGCGTCGGGCACCAACAATCTCCACGGCACTGCGTACGAGTTCCTTCGCAACTCCTTCTTCGATTCGCGCAACTACTTCGACCAGGCTCGCATTCCCAATTTTCAGCGCAATAACTACGGCGCTTCTCTGGGCGGCCCGCTGCGCACCAACCGCCTCTTCCTCTTCGGCAACTATGAGGGCTATCGCCAGAACCTCGGCATCACCGACGTCACGTTGGTTCCTGATACACAAGCGCGTCAGGGTCTTCTCCCCAATCCCAGCAACCCCAGCGGCCCACGTAAGAACTACGGCGTTGCGAACGGCGTCGCGCCCTTGTTCAATCTGTGGCCTGCGCAAAACGGTCCTGAACTCCTCGACGCCAACGGCTACCCTACGGGAATCGGAGAGGCCTTCTCCAATCCAACCCAGCACATCCGAGAGGACTTCGGCACGGCGCGCTTTGACGTCAACCTGACGTCACGCGATCTGCTGTTCGCCGTCTACACAGTGGATGACTCCACCGCTAACACGCCCACACAAAACCCACTCTCTCTCATCAACGAATCACTGCGTGAGCAGGTCGTCAGTGTCCAGGAGCAGCGCGTTTTCTCCGCACAACTGCTCAACACAGCACGCATAGGCTACTCTCGAGCCAGCTTTTTCTTCCTCGGCAGTATTCCCTCGTCGATCCAGGCCGAAACTCCAGGCTTTCTCGCCGGCAAACCGACCGGAGCTATCGTCATCGCAGGTTCGACCGCTTCCAACGGGTCGTCACAGATTACCGGTGCCGGCGCCAATGTCGGATCCAACAACGCGACGGCGCGAAATCTTTACACGTTGGACGACCACGTCTTTTACTCTCACTCGCACCACCAGATTCAAGCGGGCGTGTGGCTCCAGGCGCTTCAGTCCAACGACAACCTCGCCCAGAACCAGTACGGTCAAGCCTCCTTTGCATCGCTCACGACCTTCCTGCAAGGGACCGTCAAGACCTTCACCGTCGTTCCCAATCCAACACCTTTGAACTGGTATAGCTTTATGGGCGCCGTCTATCTCGAAGACACGTGGCAGCTGACCCCCAGGTTCGAGCTTCGCGGCGGCATCCGCTTCGAATCCACGAACGGCTGGAACGAGGCCCACGGCCGCGCCACGCAATACGGTTTCACCAATGGTGTCATCAACACCACACCGACTTCAGGCAGCTCGGCACTCTCTGATAACCGTGCAAAGTTCCTGCCCGAACCGCGTGTAGGCATTGCGTGGGACGTCTTCGGCAATGGCAAGACCTCGCTTCGCTCCAGTGTCGGTCTGCACCACTCACTACTCGACAACCTCGACTATCGTCTCGATCAGTCGGCGCCGTACAACACAACTCTCAGCTACGCCAACGTGCCCATCGTAAGTCCAGTTAGCGGAGCTCCGGGGCTTATCTCTCCCTCCAACGTCCAGACTGATATCGCGACTCCCGCGGTGGTCTCCTATGCATTAAGCATCGAGCAGCAACTCGATCGAGCGACCTCTATAACCATTGGCTACGTGGGCTCTCATGGTTATCAGCAGATCCTTTCCGAAGACCAGAACGAACCGGCTTCCATCATCTGCTCAGCAGCTTCAGCTTGCCCAGCCGGAACACCCACCGGCACTATCTATTACCCCACGATTGTCAAAGCGAATCCTCTGGTTGCAAATACTACTTCGTGGATCTCCAGAGGCTTCAGCAACTACAACGCTCTTGAACTCGATCTTCGTCATAACCTTTTGAATGGCCTTCAAATCCGGGCCACCTACACGTATGCCAAAAACCTCGACAACGGCTCGGCATGGAATACTAGCGTCTCGGCCAACACACCTGCATTTGTCTCCTACCCGGCAAACCCCTCCCTCGACTATGGCCCTGCGGCGACCGATGTTCGTCACCTTGCTGCTTTCAACGCTATCTACGAGCTGCCCTTCGGCCATGGACATACTCTGCTGTCCTCCGCGCCGACGTTAATCAACGATGCTGTGTCCGGCTGGAGTCTCAGCACTATCGCAACCCTTCAGACTGGTTTCCCCTTCAGCCCACAGCTGGGATACAACCCAACCGGCTCTGGGGACACTCGTAACCCTATCCGTCCTAATCTCAATCCCAACTTCACGGGCAGCCTTTATAGTCGCGGAAGCACGGCGGCTCGCGTCGCCCAATTCTTCTCGCCCGCCGCATTCAGTGCACCAATCTACGGCACTGTAGGAAATCTCAGTCGCGATACGCTCACCGGTCCCGGTTACGCCGACTGGGACCTCTCGCTCCTTAAGTCCACGTTGCTGACGGAACGAACACGACTCCAATTCCGCGCCGAGTTCTTCAACGTTCTCAATCACACCAACCTGCAAACGCCGAACGAAGTCGTCTTCGCGAGTGGCCCAACTCAAGGCACGGCCGCCAACCAAACCGCACCCGCGGTTTTAAGCCCCACTGCCGGCGTCATCACTGCTGCCTCCACCAGCCGTCAGATCCAACTTGCCATCAAGTTAGTCTTCTAACGATTTACGGAAGAACCTGCCTACAGGTCGCTGTTCTTCCTCAACAACAACGCGATCCAGTTGGTTGGTGTAGTCGCTGCCATTGCCACTCAAGCCGGAATTTCTTCGATTTGTCCGGATAAGACGGTCGTAACCGCATTCTGTGTGGGAGCAGCGTCAATAGCGCGACCACCCGGAGCAATCCAGGAACGCGTCCAGGAGCGGGCAACGATCCGCACAACGACCAGTACCGCAACCGCAAGCACGGCATACAAGAGGAACCCAGCGTGATAGGAGCCAGTGTGCTGTTTTGATTGTCCCAGGAGGTTAGGGAGGATTCCGCCACCCAGCGCACCGATCTCGCCGATCATACCTCCTGCAACTGCGGTGGTAAGAGGCCAGCGTAGGGGAACGAGTTGGAAGGTCGCTCCATTGCCTGCTCCGAGTGCGGCAAAGCAAAGCATGAAGAGCAGGGTTGTGGCGACCAAGGGAGGAGTGGTCATCAGACCGAATAGTCCTGCGATGGCGACGAAGAATACGACGGAGAGGGTAGTGATTCCGCCCACGCGATCGGCGAACCAACCACCGAGGACACGCGTGAGTGAGCCGGTAAGAGTTGCAAGTACCGTGAGGGTGCCTGCTTGAACTTTCGTGACGTGGAACTGCGAATAGTAAAAGGACGGAAGGAAGGTGGCTAACCCGAGAAATCCTCCGAAGGTGATGATGTAGATGAGGTTGAATATCCATCCGTCGCTCTCGAAGAGGCAGGAGAGGTGTTGACGAAGGCTCTGATGCTCGATGTCAGGTGGTTCTTTCGCGAAGATAACCATGACGAGGAGCGGCAACAGCATCATGGCTGCTGCGAATCCGTAGACGTGCTGCCAGCCGAAGTGCATGGCGAGGCGTGGGGCGAAGAGAGCGGATAGAGCTGTGCCGCTATTACCAGCACCGGCGATGCCCATTGCGAGACCTTTATATTGTTTGGGGAACCAGCCCGAGCCGAGGGAAAGAGCTACTCCGAAGCTTGCTCCAGCAATGCCGAGGAGGACTCCCATGGCGAGAACGTCGCTGTAGGACTTCACGAAGAGGAAGCCATAGATGAGGGCGAGGACAATGGCGGACATCTCTACGATGGCTGCGCTCTTACGTCCGATGTATTGCGAGAGAACGCCGAGGGGGAAACGCATGAAGGCTCCGGCGAGAGTGGGCACGGAGACCATTAGGCCGATTTGGGCGGGGGAGAGGTGGAATTGTTCTGAGATGAAGGGGCCCATGGCGCCGTTGAGAACCCAGACGGCGAAGGAGAAGTCGAAGTAAAGAAAGGCCGCAAAGAGGGTGGGGGGATGGCCCGACTTGAGAAAGGCTTTCATGTTTGCCATGGTTTTGGGTCGCTCCGTGGTGGCTTTTTTGTGGTGATTTTGTGGTGAAAACGTGGTTTGGTGATGGTGTTTTATTTCCGATGGCGAAGGGACTCACGGTCTCGCATGGGAGTGCGTTCGATGCGGACGGCACATTGCTTGAAGTTGGGCTCGCGAGAGATCGGGTCATAATCGCCGAGGGTGACGATGTTGGAGTTGGTCTCGGCAAAGTGGAAGGGCATGAAGACCTGGCCGGGAGCGACGATGCCAGTGATGCGAAGTTCGAGGTCGGCTACCGCTCCGCGGCGGCTGCGGACGGTGACGCGGTCGTGGGGTTTGAGGTCGAGGTTGGTGGCGTCGAGTGGGTTCATCTCGAGCCATGCGTTGGGGACCATGTTGTTCAAGAGATCTACTTGCGCGGTCTTGGTGCGGGTGTGCCAGTGTTCGACTGTGCGGCCGGTGCTCAGGATGAAGCTGTAGTCAGTGTCCGGTTGTTCCTTGAACGGATCGCAGGGAACGTTGTGGAGGATGGCGCGGCCGTCTGCGGTGGGAAAGATGCCGTCGCGATAGAGTGATTCACCGCCCCACTGCAGGCCGTTGGCGTCGTCGATCTGCTGCCATGAGAAGTTGGAGTAGTCGCACATGCGGCCGGCGGAGACACGTTGCCACTCCTGGTAGGCGTCGTGGGGAGACTTCCAGTTGGGGTAGAGTTCTTCGCGGACGCCTAGCTTTTCTGCGAGTGCGAGGAAGATGTCGAAGTCGGGGCGCGCTTCGCCGGAAGGAGGTACAGCGGGGGTGGCCTTTGAGACGCGACGCTCGGAGTTGGTGTAGGTGCCTTCTTTTTCTCCCCAGATGGCGGCGGGCAGCACGAGATGGGCGAAGTTGCTGGTGGGCGTGGGGTGGAAGCCGTCCTGAACGACGAGGAACTCGATAGAGCGGAGGGCTTGTTCGAGAAGCTTGTAGTTGGGGAAGGAGACCGCAGGGTTGGTTGCGATGAACCAGAGGGCCTTGATCTTTCCCTGCACGGCGGCTTCGATGATGTCTGGATAGGCGAGGCCGCGAGCGGTTGGAATTCGGTCTACAGGGACGTTCCAGATGTCAGCGAGGGCTTCGCGGTCCTTGGGATTGTCGAATTTGCGATAACCCGGCAGGGACGAGGTGAAGCCCGACTCGCGAGTGCCCATGGCGTTGCATTGTCCGGTGATGGAGAAAGGTGCGGCACCGGCGCGGCCAATGTTTCCGGTGATGAGAGCGAGGTTATTGATTGCCGCAACGGTGACTGCGCCCTGGGTGGAGTGGTTGACGCCCATCGTCCAACCGATGAAGGCGGACTTTGCTCGTCCGTAGAGCAGAGCGGTTTCGGTGATTTGTGCTTCTGTGAGTCCCGTGATCAGCGAGACGTGCGCTGGCGTGAAGGTGGAGACGAAGGCCGCGAACTCTGCGAAGCCATTGGTGTGTTGATCGATGTAGTCGTCGTCGATCAGGCCTTCGCGAATAAGGATGTGTGCGATGCCGTTGAGGAGCGCGATGTCGGAGCGTGGCTTGACGGCAAGGTGGAGGTCGGCCATCATAGCGGTTTTGGTGACGCGCGGGTCGACGACAATGAGCTTGCGCGGTTTGGTGCCGGGGCCGCGATCGACGCGGTGACAGAGGATGGGGTGGTTGTCTGCGATGTTGGCGCCGATGAGGAGGATGACGTCGGCGTTTTCCATGTCGGCGTAGGAGCCGGTGGGCCGTCGGAGCCGAAGGAGAGTTTGTAGCCCGAGACGGCGGAGGCCATGCAGAGGGTGGTGTTGCCGTCGTGGTTTCGTGTGCGCAAGCCGAGTTGGACGAGCTTGCCAAGGGTGTAGAACTCCTCGGTGAGGAGTTGGCCGGTGCCGACGACGCCGAGGGATTCGTTGCCGTGCCGCTGTTGGATGTCCAGAATGCGTTGGACCATTGTGTCGAGCGCTTCGTCCCAGGAGACGGGGACGAGCACGCCGTTCTTGCGGAGGAGAGGCTGTTTGGCGCGGCCAGGAGCAGAGAGGATGTGGTGCTCGGAGAGGCCTTTGGGGCAGAGCTTGCCGCGGTTGACGGGGTGGTCAGGGTTTCCGCGGACGGCGACGGCTTTGTTGTCGCGCACGCCGAGCAGCATACCGCAACCGACCGAGCAGTAGCCGCACGTGGTCTTGACCCACTTTTCCGGGATGTGTGAGGTGGCCGTGTAACCGAAGTCGGGATCTTTGGCGTAGGTGTACTTGTCGCTACGGATGTCGATGCCAACGAGGCGTTTGAATTGAGTCAGGAGAGAGCTCATGCGTGGACGCTCCTGACGAAGGTTAGGGCCATGTTGAGAGGCACGACGGAGACGAAGAAGAGGTAGCGTGCTGAGATGACTCCGGCGAGCACGGCCGGAAAGGCGAGGGTTGGCATTCCGGCAAGGGACAACAGAATGGCGAGGCCGATGAAAGCGAAGGAGACGAGGAAGATGCCGCGAAGTTCGGGGGTGTTGAGAAGCGAGGCGGTCGCACGACTTTCGTAGACAGAGCCGTGGTGGAGTCGAATGGTGCGGACAACAAGGTTCAGGCCCCAAAGGGCTGAGAAGAGGACGAGAGGCCAGAGCGGGAAGCTCTGCGTGAAGGACGGGGACGTAAAAGCGCGGAACGCGCCAATCGAGGTCGTTGTGTTAATGAGGACCGGCGCGGCGGCAGAGCCGAGGGACCGCAGCGCTGAGGATGAAGTCGATGGGCGTGTGCGGCGTGTTCCAAGCGGGTCGCGCGGGGACGAGATAGATGTAGGCACTGGCAAGGATGCCTGCAATGCCGAGGGTGGGAGCGAGCAATTTCAGCGCCAACAAAACAAGAGCGATCTTAGGATCGGGATGCAACGTGTTGAGCCATGAGACTGCGGTCAAGGCGATGAGGGTAGTGAAGAAGAGGCCAAAGAGGAGGACTTCGCGGGAGAGCCAGGAGCGACGCCACATCTTGAAGGCTCGCCAGGCATAGGCAGGGCGGCCAAGGTGAAGGATGGAGATGTTTAGAGTGAATGCGGTGAGGACCAGAACCAGAGTGAGGGCGATGGGCCCGTCGTCGTGGGAGAGGACCGCGGCGAGGAGAGTTCCGGCGGAAAGTTGGATGAGGGAGGTCATCCAGACGAGAGACCAGTGGGGATGTTCGGGGCGGAGGGTCTCGATGTCGACGCGCTCGAGTGTGATGTGTGAGTTTTCGGGAAGAGTGATGCGGGTGGTGGAGATAGTGACTCCTGCGTTGGGCATGCCGGGTGCGTTGCCGGCGGCGTGGTCGCTTCGCCATTCGAATTGATTGACGATCTCGATTTCGATGGCAGATTCAGGGCATGCGTTGACGCAGGCGGGCTCGAGTCCGTCGGTGAGGCGGCCGTGACACATGTCGCATTTGCCGACGACGCCGCGCTCGGGATTGAACTGCGGTACGGAGTAGGGGCAGTTCCAGACGCAGTACTGGCAACCGATGCAGGCATCTGCGGAGTGGAGGACGATGCCGGTGATGGGGTCTTTTGTGTAGGCGTCAACGGGGCAGCCCTTGATGCAGTCCGCGCTTAGGCAATGGTTGCAGCCCATTGAGAGATAAAAGCGGTCGGTGTTGGGGTAGGCGCCGCCTTCGATCTCTCCGATGCGCCGCCAGCGGAGGTCTGCGGGCGTGTTGTTCTGCTCGTTGCAGGCAACCTCGCAGGATCGCCAGCCGATGCACTTGGTCATGTCGAAGTGAAAGCGGTACTGCTCTCCAGGTTCGAGATGACGTTGGGGAATTAGCGAGGTCTTGACTTCGACGTGTGGCGTCACAACGGGAAAAAATTCGAGGCCGTTCTCCGTCAGACGCACGATGGAGTTCGTTGGGTCGCAGTGCGCGAGTTCGTGGAGTGGAAGTGCCATCGGTTGCCCTCGTGGACGGACGGTGCTGCGTGGCTAGTAGACGTCGCGCTGGTAGCGGTTCTGATCCTTGAGCTGCCGCATGTACTCGATGGCCAAGTCGCGGGGAAGTTCGCCTTGCTGTTCGACGATGGTGTGAAGGGTGGCGTCGACGTCTTTCGCCATGCGGGAGGCGTCGCCGCAGACGTAGATGCTGGCGCCTTCTTCAAGCCAGGCATAGAAGCTGGCGGCCTGTTCGAGCATGCGGTCCTGGACGTAGATTTTGCGGTCCTGATCACGGGAGAAGGCAAGATCGAGGCGGGTGAGATGCCCGTCCGAGTGCATGGACTGGAGTTCGTCCTGGTAGAGGAAGTCGGTTGTGGCGCTGCGCTCTCCGAAGAAGAGCCAGTTGCGACCGGTGTGACCGAGGGCGCGACGTTGGTGCAGGAAGCTCCGGAACGGTGCGATGCCGGTGCCTGGGCCGATCATGATGACGGAAGCATCAGTATCTTTCGGCAGGCGGAATCTTTTGTTTGGCTGAATGTAGATGGGCAACCGGTCGCCAGTGGGAACACGATCGGCGAGCAGGGTGGAGCAGACGCCGCCGCGGTCGCGGTTGTGCGAACGATAGCGAACCACAGCAACGGTCGTGTGGACCTCGCCGGCGTGAGCATAGGGGCTGGAGGAGATTGAGTAGAGGCGTGGAGCGAGGCTGGGCAGCATGGCAACCAGGTCCGCGGGATCGTGCAGGACGTTGGGATAGTCGTGCAGGAGATCGATGAGGCCACGGTCGTAGGTGTATTTTTCGAGGTGGGCCTGCTGCTCTGGGACGAGGAGACTAAAGAGGGTGTGGCACTGAACTGTCTGTTTTCCGATGGTGGCGTAGGCCTCAATCATCTTTCGAGTGAGGCGGGTGATCTGGAGATGGTTGAGGAGGGCGTCGTGCAGTGTGGCGGCGCCGGACTTGGGAAGCTGGACCGGGACTTGGCCGTTGAAGTTGAGTATGTGAAGGACCTCTTCGACGAGACTGAGGTCATTTTGAGGGATGACTCCGCAGGCGTCGCCGGCCTCGTAGGTAACGGCGGATTCGCTGATGTTGAAGGCGAGATGGGGGGTGAGTTTGCTTGAGAGGTCACGGGTGAGTGGGCGCTTGTCTACGAGAGGTGCGAGGTAGGGGTTGGCGCGGTTGTGGGTGACTGTGGTGGGTCTTTCGTTGTTATCGTTGGAGATTGATGTTGCAGTGGGCCGCGTAGGAGTTACGGACGAAGACGGTGCGGTGCGTGCGGGGCGGGCAGCAGTGATTTCGTCGAGGCTGGCGTAGACGGCGGTCTTCCACTGGGCGAAGGACGGGTCCAGATCAAGGTCGCAGTCAACGCGTTCAGCGATACGGACGCCGCCAAGTGATGCGAGTTTGTTGTCGAGATCGTTGCCGAATTTGCAGAAGTGCTCGTAGCTGGAGTCGCCGAGCGCGAGGACAGCGTAGGAGAGATCTCCACAGCAGGGGAAGTGCTCGAGGCAGAGTTGCTCGTAGAAAGGCCGGACGGCATTTGGTGCGTCACCTTCGCCATAAGTGCTGGCAATGAAGATGGCATAATGCTCTGCAAGAAGAGCAGCGGGGGTATAACCCTCGAGAGAGATGAGTGAGGCGATGTGGCCTTTTGCTTTGAGGTCCTTGGTGACTTTACGTGCGAGGCCTTCGGCGGTGCCGGATTGAGAGGCGTAGAGCACGGCTATCTTGAGGGAGGGTGGTGGATCAGCAACGAGGCCGGCTGGAGCGGTCGAGTAGAGGCCAGCGAGAAAGCCGTTGAGCCAGCTGCGCTGTTCGGGTGTGAAGGGCGCGTTGTCGGGGATGAAAGGGAGGCATCTGCATGGCTAGGAGTTCTCCTGCGGGTTGCAGAACGATCGGAGTTCGGCCGATCGTGTGACGACGGGTGAAGACTAGAAAGGACTCCTCGGGTTTGCGCTGCTGGGTATAGGTGGCGAAGAGGCTTTCTATATTGGTTGGGAGGTCGGTGAAGCGGATGGCGGGGATGAGTTCACGTGCGAGGCCTTGATCTTGATCTGCGCCACCACCGATGAGGACCTAGTAGCCTTCTTCGCCGCCGACTTTAACGCCCATAAGGCCGAGGTCGCCGATGTAGTGCTGGGCACAGGAGTGATGGCAGCCGGTGACGTGAAGATTGATGGGCTGGTCGAGGATGGGGAACCGCTCATCGAGAAGATCGGCAAGGGCGACGGCGTGGGTCTTGGTGTCGGTCGCAGAGAAGCGGCAGCCCTGATTGCCGGTGCAGGCGACGGTGCCGCTAAGAAGCGTGCCCGCTCTGGAGTTGAGGTTGGCGGCAGTGAGGGCCTGCTGGGCCGCAGCGATATCCTGAGCGGAGACGTTGGGGATGATGAGGTTTTGCCAGACAGTGAGGCGGATCTCGCCGGAGCCGAAGCGGTCGGCGATGTCGGCGATGGCGCGCATCTGAGCGGCTGGCAGGCGGCCGACGGGGATGGAGAGGCCAATGTAGTGGAGTCCGGGTTGTGATTGCGGATGGATACCGATGTGTCCGCCGCGATCGATGGGACGGCGTGGTTCGCATTCTGATTCTGGGACGCGGATGAGGGGGAAGGTGAGAAGTTTTTCGGTCTCGGAGAGAAATTTATCGATGCCCCAGCTGTCGATGAGGTATTTGAGGCGAGCTTTCTTGCGATTTGTGCGGTCTCCGTGTTGCGTGAAGACGCGAATGATGGCTGCGGCCGCGGCGACGGTCTGGTCGGGACGAAGGAGGACGCCACAGTCTGTAGCAAATTGACGATGGCCGGTGATTCCGCAGAGGAGGACACGGAAGTAGATGCCGGCAGGAACGCTCCGACCCTCGGTGACTTCGACGGCCACGAAGCCGATGTCGTTGGTGTCGGCAACGACCGAGATTGCACCTCCGTTATCGAAAGCGACGTTGAACTTGCGTGGCAGTTCGTACATGTCAGGAGAGTTGGAGATGTAGGATTGCAGCGCTTCAACGAGGGGCGCGACGTCGAGCTGCTCTTGAGGATCGAGGCCAGTTATTGGGGAGGCCGGTGACCCATCGCGAAACCCGGCCATGGACGAAGTAGAAGCTGCGACCCGTCGCACTCCAGCGGGCCGCTTTGCCCCTGAAGGGTTGCGAGACCACGGCCTCTATCTCGCCCTTTCGCTTCTTCTCGAGCAGTCTGTCGGAGTATTGCGCCGCCTCGTTAACCAGAAATCCCATCTTAGGCCGTGATGGCTCAAAGGTCTCGCGGAGATGGACTTCCTGCACGAGATCAGCAGCCGAATGGCTGCAGCGGACTCGCTTCATCTGGTGTTGGACCGTATCGTCGACTTCATTACGAGTGTTGTTCCGTGCGACTCATGCTTTATCTATGTGTTGGAAGGCGAAAACCTCATGCTCCGTGCGTCGAAAAACCCACACGCGGACCTCATCGACCACATCAAGGTGCAGATGGGGCAGGGTGTGACAGGATGGGTAGCAAAGCATCGGCAGCCTGTGGCCATCGCCTCGGCCGCTTCGAATGATCCTCGGTTCAAAGCATTCAAGAACATTCCCGAAGACCACTTTGAGGCCATGTTGTGCACGCCCATTCTTTGTGCCGGACGGGTAGTCGGCGTGATCAATCTACAGCATCGTACCTCTTACCATCACACAAATGAGCAGGTGAAACTACTTTCGACGCTGGGCTTTCTTGTGGGTGCGGAGATTGAACGTGCGAGACTTGAGACCGAAAATACACAACTGACGTCCAGACTTGAGACACGTAAGGCGGTGGACCGCGCCAAGAGCGTATTGCAACGTGATTTATCTTTGAATGAAGAAGACGCGTATCAAATGATGCAAAAGGAAAGCCGTCAACGACGAAAGTCGATGCGAGAGATCGCTGATGCGATTCTTCTTGCCGACGATTTGAGACGTGCCCAGTCAGCTACCTGATGGTGAAATACGGCCTGCGGGATCGCCGGGCTGAATTGTTATGGCTTGAGCGCGGCAGAGCCTTCGATGCGAAAGGGTAGAAAAACTCCTGTATTGTCCGACGGTTGGCCACCACCAATATAGAGTTCGTATTCGCCTGGCTGTATTGCCCGGCTACCATCAGGCGCAACCAAGCTAAGTTGGCGAGGCGCGATGGTGACTTGAAAAGTCTTAGTTTGCCCCTTGTCGAGATGTAGCTTTTCAAAGCTGACAAGGCTTCGAAGAGGTGCTCCGGCAATTGCCTTTGGCACCAGATAGAGTTCGACTGTCTCGTTGCCGGCGCATTTGCCGGCGTTCTTTACATCGGCGCTAACTATGAGAGGTTCACCCGCTTGTAACACCGGAGTCGAGAGTTTGCCTAACGTGTACTGGAAGTGCGTGTAGCTGAGACCGTAACCGAAGGGATAAAGGGGCGCGCCGGTGAAGTAGCGATAGGTGCGATCTTGCATGTCGTAGTCGTTGAATGGAGGAAGCTGATCAGTGCTCGCGTAGAAAGTCACCGGTAGTCGACCTGAGGGGTTGTTTTCCCCGAAGAGCGTTTCGGCGATGGCCGTGCCGCCGGCTTGCCCAGGGTACCAAGCTTCAAGAATCGCCGCCGCCTTCTGCCCAGCACTTTGCAAGGCCAGTGCCCCTCCGTTCATGAGAACGAGAACTAGCGGTTTGCCTGTAGCGGCCAACGCTGTTACGAGGTCCTGTTGTACGGGGGGAAGTTCGATAGTCTTGCGATCGCCGCCATCAAAGCCCTGCACATGCACCGGCATCTCTTCTCCTTCAATCTCGGGGCTTAGGCCGAGGAAGGCGATGATCACATCGGACTTGGCCGCAGCGCCAACGGCTTCTTCTCGTAGGGCCGCGACTGGCGGCTTCCAGTTGAAGGTGAGCCCGGCGCCAAAGTGCGGAGCGCTGTGTGTGTATTCGATGCGGATCGCGTGTGGTTTTGCGTCGTTAAACGTCACTTCGAAACGGGTTGTAGGAGCGCGTCGTCCAGGAGTGGGAGCGTGCGTGAAGTCGTTGACGAGTTTCCCGTCTAACCATACCTTCACGGTTTCCGCATCGTCACAGGTACTGCAATGGGCGAGAGAAAATCCAAAGTCGATGGGGCCCGGTGCGGGAGCGGTGATGGAACCGGTCCAGCGCACGGAGAAGCTCTTTGCCGAAACGTCCTCAACAGGTGAAGCTGCGTTCCAGTCGAAATCAATGTGTCGATCGATTCGGCTAGCGACAAGTCTGCTATTCAAGTCGGTTCCATTGAAGTATTCGGCGTTAAGGCCACGTTTCCCTGCCCCGTTGCTCATCGAGGAAAAGACGGTTTCAGGGACAGGAACTGGGAGTCCATCAACGTAGGGAGATCCTTGAGCGTAATGAATGCGGCCGGGAAGACGCTGCTCGAATGCGGCGAGTGGAACAACGGGACGCGACGCGACTGCGTTGTAATTGCCTTCGAGGGCAGGCAATGCGTCTGCGTTCGGGCCGATGATTGCGATCGAACGGAGTGGGCCGCTGAGGGGCAGGGTGTCATGATCGTTCTTGAGAAGCACCATGGACGCGCGTGCGGCTTCGAGAGAGAGCGCAGCGTGTGCTGGCGAATCGATTTCAGAAGGAGGAATGCTACTGTAAGGAACCTCAGATGCGGGATCGAACATTCCCAGACGAAAGCGTGCAGTGAACAGTCGCTTCACTGCGCCATCAATTTCAGCTTCACTGATTAGCCCTTGATCGACAGCGTCGATGAGTGAGCTGTATTCCTTGCCGCAGCTAAGATCGGTCCCCGACCTTACGGACATAGCGGCGGCATGGGCCATGTCGGAGACAAACTTGTGGCCATAAGCAACGTCTGCGATAGCCGCGCAGTCCGAAACAATGAAGCCTCTGAAGTGCCAATCCCTTTTTAATTTTTGTTGTAATAGCATCGGATTAGCACACGCTGGAGAGCCGTCGACAGAGTTATAGGCGCACATGACGCTGTCGACTTGGCCACTGATGACGAGCTCGCGAAAGGCCGGAAGGTAGGTGTCTTCAAGATCGTGGGGGGATACTACAGCATCGAAGGTATGGCGCTCGGACTCCGGCCCGCTGTGTACAGCGTAGTGCTTAGCTGTCGCTACGGCCTTGAGATATTTTGGATCAGATCCCTGTAAGCCACTGACGAAGGCGACCCCAATCCGACCAGTGAGAAAGGGGTCCTCGCCGTAAGTTTCCTGGCCACGGCCCCAGCGGGGATCTCGATCGATGTTGATGTTCGGGGACCAGAGCGTGAGACCGTAGTAAATAGAGTGATTTTCGTTGTGCTGCGCCTCGTTGTATTTGGCACGCGCTTCTGTGGAGATGGTATCGGCGACGCGATAAACGAGCGACGTATCCCAGGTCGCCGCGAGACCAATCGCCTGGGGAAAGACCGTAGCATAACCAGAGCGGGCGACACCGTGAAGACCTTCATTCCACCAGTTGTATTCGGCGATATGAAGACGTGGAATGGAGGGGGCCTCGTTTTGCATCTGCGAGACTTTCTCAGAAAGAGTCATACGGCCGACAAGGTCGTCGACACGCTGTTCAACTGGCAGATACGGATCGAGGTATGCCTCCTGTTTCTGAGAAACTTGGGCAAGAATGGGCAGTGCCGAGAAAAGCAATGCGAGGATTATCACCTTTTGCTTAATGTCGACTCTCGCGTCCGCGAGCAGGCCATGGGCTTGAAGATGCGCACTTAGCAGGCTGCCCTCTGTAGATGGGACCGAAATCTTCTCCGCATTCGAAGCGTCCCACACTCGATGGGAATAACTGATGACGAGAGCAGATGTAAGAGAACGAGTTGACCGGCCGCCCCCTATCACCACACCGCCGGATAGAAATCTGCGACGCGTCAACATCGTGGTAAGAATCATCCTCTCGGCATCTCAGGTCCATGTTGAGTGACTAAGTTTGGTTTTTGGACAAGAGCGTAGTCATAGGCGCTATAGGTGTCTGCGATCGCGCAGCTTAGTGCAGTTTCCGTTGTCTTAAAAGAGAAGCTTGAGTGATAGTTGAGCGATGCGAGGATCGTTCGGATTGGCACCGTTCTGCGGAGTTGTACCAGTGATACGGCCGATTGATGAGTTGTTTGTCGTACCCGGGTCGCCAAAGTTGGTATGGTTCAGGACATTGAAGTACTCTGCACGAAACTGCAGATCGGCCTTTTCCTTTATGTAGAAGTTGCGGGTCAGGCTCGACATCCCAATCCGTGTACTGGGGACCGACGAAGGAACCCTTTGTTATGGAACCGTAAGTCCCTGCGGCGTTGTTCTGGAAGCTGGTCGGATTTAGATAGGACTTGCACGGAGAGGTGGTGCCGCACGCATTTCCACCGTATGGATTGCCTACCAGTACAGCACGATCGCGGTTCTGGCCAGAGCCGGAGGCGTTGTTCGAGTTTGAAACAATGGTCAAGGGGTCGCCGCTGCGGTACTGGAAGAGGCCGGAGGTCTGCCAACCGTTGGTCACAAAGCGGACCCCAGCGGGCACGTCCTTCACGCTGGGAATGATATAGACGTACGAAATCGAAGCTACGTTCCGATGATCGAAGTCAGATGGGCCGTGATCAAGACGTTTGAAGCTGGGTTCGTAGATCGGGAAGACGTAGGAGTTGCCCGAGGCGATCGCGGTGGCGGATTGGTTGTATGGCGTATTATCGATCGCTTTGGACCACGTGTAATTGGCGAGAAGGGTAAGCCCGGTCTTCACGCGCTGTTCCACGGAAACTTGCAGCGAGTTGTAGGCTCCGTTGCTGCCCATATTGGCTTCGGTGATGGGCTGGGTGTAGCAACTCGTGCACCCTACCTCGTTGTAAATCCTGCGGTTGTAGTTCGGGTTCGTGACAGGCACTGCGTCCGCGTTTTGGATTGGGTTAATCTCCACTGGTGACCACTGGTGGCTGCTATGTGAGGCCACATAGGCGAGCCGCATGAGCAGATTGCTGGTAAATTGCTGTTCCAGCGTGAGGTTCCAGGAATAGGTGATCGGCGTCTGAAAGCCGCGGAAAGGATCGTAGGTCAGGAACGCCTGGGGCGGAATTGGCGATGTATTTGGCGGGGGCTGCGGTGCCGGGAACGGATTGGGGGTTCCGTAGCTTGTATAGGGATTGGTGAAGTAGATTGACGGGCCACCGAGGGCGGAGGTGATGTTTACGTTAGTAATAAAGGGCGACGTATTGGAGTAGATGTTATAGAAGACGCTGCTCATGCGGCTGTCGTAGAAACTGCCGCCTCCTCCTCGTACGCTCGTCCTTCCCGTACCAAAGACGTCCCACGCAAATCCGATCCGCGGCATGAAGTGCGAATAGATGTTTGGTACACCATTTGGATTGAATCCTGGATCGCCGGCGAATCGCAGGCCAGCAGGAGCAAGTGGGAAAAGGGTGGAATGAGTCCCGGCGGCATAAAGGGATGGGAAAAAACTGCCCATGCGACCCTGCTGCTCGTGCCATGGGAGGAACGGTTCATAGCGCAGGCCATAGATGAGGGTGAAGCGCCGCGTTATCTTCCAGGTGTCCTGACCGTAGAAGCCGTAGAAGTGACCGCGCAGGTTGAGGAATTGACCGGAGGCCTGGCTAAAGTTCTGAACATAGCCCAGCAGGAAGCTCGCGATCGCATTGTTCGTTATATTCGCGTTGAAGGTGAAGAGTCCCGGCTGTTGGAAGAGGTTATTGACATCGACCTTTGCGTCTTCACCATGAAAGCCGAAGGCTAGGCTATGGTTGCCGATCAAGACATGCAAATCGTCGCCCAGTGTGTAGTTCGTGCGTCGGAAGCTCGCTTGAGGATTGTCACCCACGGTGAAAAAACCGCTCACTGCGATCTGGTTAATCTGCTTGAACGCGGGCTGCCAAATATTGACACCGAGATCAGCGACGCTGATGCTCCAGCCAGAGGTCCGCGAGTTGAGTTTTCAATCTGATACGTCAGGTCGAAATTATTCAAGATACGACTGTTGAAAGTGTGGGTCTCGGAGATGAGCGAGTTGTAGTACTTGATATCGGCCTGGTCGGCATACGTAAGTAGATCCGTTAGGTTGAGCACTCCGTTCAGGTGATAGTTGTCATTGAAGTATCGAACCATAAACCTGTCCTTTGTGCCGAGGTCTTGATCGAACCGGGCCGTGACTTCATCGTAATCGGTAAAGCTGGGCTTGACGTAGGTATAACTTCCGTTCACGTCTCCCGTAGGTATGTACTTCAGCAAGGCGAGCGAGGCGGAGTTGTAGGAGTTGGTCGGGATGTGCGCGGTGTATGAAATTCCGCCATTAGAGACATATGGGTAGCATTGCGCCGCATTCGCCGGGCTTGTGGCCAGTAGTGGATTCGCGATGCAGGCAGAGTTGAAAGCGGCGGATCCAGGAATTGCGCTCGACGTGAAGTTGTAGTTGCCCGCCAACTGCGCGGTCGTTGGCAAAACTGACGCCGTGGCGCTCGTCGAGGCGGTGTGGTCGATGGTCTTCTGGTACCCGACGAAAAAGAAGGAGTGCTTGGTGTGGAAGAGGCCCGGTATCATAACTGGTCCGCCGACCGTCCCGCCGAACTGGTTCCTCTTGAGCGGGTCGACCGTCTTGACCCCATTGACATAGCTGAAGTAGTTCGCGGCGTTGAACACGCGATTGCGGAGATATTCAAAAAGATCGCCGTGAAACTGGCTGCCGCCGCTCTTGGTAATGATGTTGACTACGCCGCCGGCGTTTTGGCCATATTCAGCGCTATAGTTGCTGGTCTCTACGCTGAACTCCTGCAAGGAGTCCGGCATGGGAAAGGGTGCGTTCACGTTGGTGTATTCGTCAACGTTGTTGCCGCCGTCGAGGAGATAATTCGTCTGCCCCACGCGCGTCCCATTGGCAGTGATAGTGACGGCTACCGGAAACGTCTTGGTTGCACCCTGGTCTGCCTGCGCGTTCGGCGCGATCACAACACCTGCTACCAGCGTCGTCAGGGAGGCTGCATTTCGGCCGTTCAACGGCAGTTCGTTTACCTGTTGCTGGCCGATAACCTGGGAAAGTGTGCCGGTCGTGGTGTTCACTTGCGGCGCGCTGGCTTCGACGTTCACCGTGACTTGCTCAGACCCGACCTGCAAAGTCACGTTCAGCGTGAGGTTTTGGTCCGCAAGAAGCGTAACTCCCCCTTGCTCATACGTCTTGAAGCCCTGGGCCGTGACAACAAGCTTGTAATCGGCTGGAGACATCGAGGGAAAGACGTAGAGGCCATCGGGATGCGTCGGCTCGGTGACTGTCTCACCAGTCTTCACGCGCGTCAAAACGACGCTCGCGGACGGAACGGCAGCGCCGGTCGAATCAACCACGGTACCTGAAATTGCTCCCAGTCCTTGAGCGGAGGCGACCTGGGCGACACAGAGAAGAGTCACGCACGCCACGATAATTCCACGAACTTGCCTGAGAGAAGAATTCACGGTGGTCTCCTAAAGGTTCTTGAACGCGCCGAATGTGGCTTGGCCGCCATTTATGGGTGTCTCTGTCGTGACCCTCCCGCGACCGCTCGATCTGCTCTCAACATTCGCGACGCAGGAAACCAGATTTACTGATCGGGCAGGTTTGTATCGAGGCGAATAGACAGGAGGATAGACAGATACCGTCCGTGACGGTCAGGAATTAGGAATATTTGTTTTAGTTTCAGTTACTTAGATTGCCAAGAAAGGCAGCGGTGAACAGCCGTTTGCCGGTGAGAAATTACTCTACCGATACCGCAACAACCTTCGGCGGACCGGGGGTTTCGTCGGTCACCGTGGTTTCCAGAACGATTTGCAGATTTTGGCGAGACGAATCGGATCGGGTCGCCTTAGCGATTGCCTGGATGAGCTGTGGGTCAGTGAGAAACTCCCCTGCAGCTTCTGTTCCATACGTGTAAAGCCCACCGATCACAACGACAACATGGCCGGTCTCTGAGTTTCGGATTCGGGAAATCAGCGCGTAGTCCGTCAAAACCGGACTGTTAGCACCCACGCGATGGCCCGTTGGCTGATCAGTCCGCCAACTCCAGGTCCTCGAGGAGGGATTCTTGACGTCCTTAATGTAGATAAGGTGCTTTTCGGCATCCAGGGCAAGGCTGTAACGCAGCGGATGGGTCAGGCGCAGACTCCACTCATTATTGAACGCGCCAATCAAGACGACTGGGCCCTCTCTGAGGTCCGAAAAAGAGCTCGCGCTCTCTTTCCGGATGTGGACCTTCTTTCCATTCGCCTCCAATGCGCCAACAACTCGAGCTATCGTAACTGCGTCGGCAAAGGGTACCGTCGGCGACGTTGTCGTACGAAGGATTGGCGTGGGAAAATCTCCATCACCTCCTGTAGCCGAAGGTATAGGAGGGCCATTCGGAACGTCGCCCACCGCCAGGAGGACGGGGCCCGGGGTGTCCAAGACCGGCTTCCAAAAGAGGTCCTGTGCAGTCTCTCGACGGAGAGAGCTATAGCCAACAAGCCCGGCGATTAAAAGGGCGGCGCTCAGGGCAATTGCCAAATTGAATCTCGATTGACGACGCCCGGCAGCGCTTCGCCGAAGAGTTCGCTTCGCGGACGATTCCGAATGAGCCTCACCGTTCGAAACGTCAATTTGAGGTTGGATGACTGCTGGTCCCGATGCGATCTCGGGTTCGCTCACGCTAGTCTGGACGTACGTTGGAAGCGAGAACCGCGGTATGTAAGAGCCTGGGGTCAGGCCTATTCGAAGCTCGGAACGATGCTTCTCCTCGCCATAATAGATCGCGAGTCTCTTCCTGAGTTCGGTCGCCGCCGTTCGCACCACGTGATCCAAATTGGTGTCATACGAAGGCTCTCGCTCAAAAACCTCAACGCCGATCGTGCGTTCTTTGATCTGATCTGCCGAACCGCTGATGGTTTGCTCCACAACAAAGCGGAGAAACGCAACAGACCTCTTACTCGATCGAAACGCGTGGTCGCGAACCAACAGATCAAGCTGTTCACGGATTTGCTCCGCGGTTATCTCGACTTTTGGACCGTCAACTACTTCAATCCCAACCATGGCAATTCCAGTGACAGCGATTCTAGCACTCTGGCTAAAGGACGGACTGTCGTCGCCTAACCGCCGCGATAGTGGGGTTTACGGGCGCTCGGAACAAATCGCACGCACGCAGCGGAACGATCAGGAGAGAGCGCGCAGGCTGTTCCGGAGGCGATCGGGATCGACGTCCTCGATCTGCGCTTCAACATCGCGGTGGGTTTGCTCCCAGACCGGCACGGCTGAAGCGAGGAGAGTCTTGCCCTTCGGGGTCAGGCTCAGCCGCCGGCCACGTCGGTCCGAGGGGTCTTTGGCAACCGTGACCAGGCCGCGCCGCTCGAGCGGTTTGAGCGCGGCGGTGAGGGTGGTGCGATCCATGGCGAGGAGAGTCGCAACTGATGCTATGCCCGGTGGCTCGGGCGATTGAGCGACATCATGAGGGAAAACTGGCCGTTGGTCAGGCCGAAGGGGCGAAGCGCTTCATCGAAGCGACGTGCCAGGGCGCGCGCCGCCCGCTGCACATGAAGACAGAGACAGCAGTCGCGAACGCGCAGAGTGGTCTCAAATGGAACCTGACGTAGCCCTTGACATCGACTCCACTATGTTGATATCAACATACATTGTCAAGCTGGCGCGACGCGGCCAGGACCCAGAGCAGATCCTGCCAGGAAGACGAGCTGGTTGGTGGAAATGCAGTCAGAGTTGGTTGCGATGTTCGGTAGTCCCCAAGATTAGGCGAAATTAAAAGTGTAAGTCTGTCGATTTAGCGACCTCTGATTCGACAAACAATTAGAGGCCCTCGCGCTTTGAGAGCTGCGGGACGGCCGGTGGAGGACCGCTATGTCATTCTTTCGTGATTTGAAGATTGCGGTGCGATCGCTGTGGCGCGTTCGTGCGCTGTGGATCACCGTCGCCCTGACGCTGGCTCTGGGTATCGGCGCCAACGCCGCCATCTTCAGCGTGGTGCGCGCCGTGCTGCTGCGTCCGCTCGCGAACCGGGACGAAGACCGCCTGCTCTACGTGCGACAGAGCGCTCCGGGAATCGGCGTCGAGAACGCGACGTTCTCAATCCCTGAGATCGATGACCTGGGCAAGGGGCTGAAGACAATCACGGAGCTGGGGACGTTTTCGGCGATCGACTTCACGATCGTGGGGCTGGGCACGCCGCGCGAGATTCCCGCGGGAGTGGTGGACGGCCATTACTTCGAAGTGATGGGGCTGCGCCCGGTGCTGGGGCGCCTGCTGACGCCCGCCGACGATGGGCCCAATGCGGCGGGCGCGATCGTGCTGACGTATCGATTCTGGAGCGCGTCGCTGCACTCAGACCCGAGCGTGATTGGAAAGACGGTGCGGCTGGAGAGCGTAACGGGCGCGCGTTCGGCGACGATCGTGGGGGTTCTGGAACCATCGGTGCCGTATCCGGTGGCAACAGAGATTATCGCCAACGTAGTGACCAGCCCGCACCATTTGTCGGCCACCATGGTGACCGGCCGCGAGCACCGCATGACGGAGGTCTTCGCGCGGCTTGCACCGGGAGCGACTCTCGATGGCGCGCGATCAGAGCTGGGCACGCGGTACGCGGCGATCATGGCCGCACATCCGGAGGTCTACAAGCCCGCGGACCATTACAGGATCGGTGTGACGCGGATGCACGATCAGATCAATTCGCGCGCCAATACGGTTTTGTGGGTGCTGTTTGCGGCCTCGGGGCTGCTGTTTGTGATTGCGTGCTCGAATGTGGCCAATCTGGTGCTGGCGCGAACGGTTCGCCGCGAATCGGAGCTGGCCGTGCGCTCGGCGCTGGGAGCCAACACCGCGGCGCTGCGGCGTTCGCTGCTGGCGGAAAGCCTGGTGCTGTGCGGAAGCGGAGTGCTGGCGGCGCTGATGCTCGCGTGGCCGATGGTGGCGGTGCTGGGGCGGTATGCAGCGCGGTTCTCGGTGCGCGCCGACGGGCTGAAGCTCGACTTCAGCCTGGTGTGGTTTGGCATTGCGCTGGCGCTGACGGCGGCGGTGTTCCTGGCGCTGATTCCGCGGCTGCCCTCAGGGAACGCGCCGCTGGGCGCGGCGCTCACGAGTGGCGGAACGCGGGTGACCGGCAGCAGCAGCCGGCGACTGCGCATTTTCGCCATCATGCAGATCACGGCCTCGTTCCTGTTGCTGACCGGAGCGGCTGTGCTGATGCGAACGCTGTATGTGCTCGAGAAGACGCGGCCGCCGTTCGACACCGCGCGCGTGCTGGCCGTGAATTTGCCGGTGATGTCGTATGGGCGAACACCGGAGCAGGTCCAGGACTTTTACCACGAAGTGCAGCGCCGAGTAAGCGCACTGCCCGGAGTGGCCCACGTATCGACAGGCTTCAGCGTTCCGTGGCGCGACGATCAGGCGCTGGATATCAGCTTCGCGTTTGCGGCACAGGGAGCGGCGCGCAAGAACGGACTGGACGACTGGCGCGCGAAATTCCGGTCGGTATCGCCTGGGTATTTCGAAACGCTGGGCCTGCCGATTTTGCAGGGGCGCGATTTCAGGGACACGGACAAGAACGGCTCGGAACGCGTGGTGATCGTGAGCCAGAGCCTGGCGCAGACGCTGTTTCCCGGGCAGGATGCGCTGAACCGCGATTTGCGGTGGACGGACGGAGTGATGAAGTTTATCGGCATCAGCATGGAGCCGCGGCGGATCGTCGGCGTGGTGCCCGATCTGGATGACGAGAACATCATCCCGTCGCCGGCCATGATGGTGTATCAGCCGACCGATCAGGAGGGATGGCAGGGGCGCCTCTTTGTGCGCGCGGAGCAGGATCCATACACGCTGGCTCCGGCCATCACGCGCACGATTCACGAGATTTCGGCGGAACAGCCGGTGGAGCGGGCGAGCACGCTTAAGGACATTCGCGCGGAGGTACTGACGCCGGACCGGCTGAACGCGGTCGTGTTCGGTGGATTCGCGGCGGTGGCGCTCCTGATTTCCGTGGTGGGTGTAGCGGGTGTGCTTGCGTTTTCGGTGAGCGGGCGCACGCGCGAGTTCGGCATTCGAATGGCACTCGGCGCGCAGCCGCGGAACATTCTGACCGACGTGCTGTTGCAGGGCCTGACGATTGCCGGGATTGGCGTGGGTGCGGGCGTAGTGTTCGGCATTGCCTTCGCGCGCGGCATCGGCAGGTACGTGGCGGAGGTGCATCTGCCCGGAATGCTGTCTTTTGTTGCGTGCGGCCTTCGTCATTCTGGCCGCAGCGGTGATCGCGTCGGCTGTGCCCGCGGCGCGCGCGGCACGGGTGAACGCGGTGGAAGCACTGCGTTCGGAATAGTTTATCCGTGGTCGATGTGCACGTTTGCAGTGTTTAGCTCTCGAACTCAGGTTCAATCGGGGGCAAAACGTCGTGATCCCGCGCAAACCACACGTAGAGGGTCGGCAGCAGGAAGATGCTCATGACTAAGTCGGAGATTGATCCGCCGCGTTGGAACATCACGCCGACGACTAGTTAGATCAAGCCAGGCGGCGGTTACAACTTTGCTGGAGTATCGATCGCCGCCTCAACGTTCATCCAATTTTTATAAACCGAACGGGCGAACAAACTCACTCGTTGCAGCGCCGGGGACACGGGCTGGTGTGCGCCGGGTGCCCGGCTCGCTTTTCTTGGTCTCAATTTCCCGGCGGCAGTGCGGTACCATGTCCGGTGTTCTGCGATCATAACAATCAGAGTACGGCGTGGCGATCGAGTTCGGATGCGCCACCGCATTTTTGCTCACATTACTTCGGCAGATCCGGTTGATGGTGCACCTTGTTATTTGCGTACGAAGACATCAACATTATCTATGGTTTTCTCAAGCCGATACTTCGTCCACTCCGCCGTGAACGCAGTGCTCTTCGAAAACCACGAGATAAAGTCAACTGGCTGGTTATAAACCTCGCACGGCGGATCGCTCGCGCAACGCTCTACCCAAACATACTTGGGCTTCCAGAACCGCAAGTCTTCCGCTGTGTCGGCACGTTGCATTTCTGCAAGCTCCTCGGTTCGCTCCGTCGACAATGCTTTGAAGGGCCGACCATTGTCTGTTCGCGATGTTTCGTTTTGAAGGATCGCCGGAAGCATCCACAGGCTTTCAAACCGGCTTCCCCACACATATTGCCGATCCAGCACAAGCGGAAACGGCATCATCTCTGCAGTAAAAGCGTAAACGACAGTTCCCGGAGGATAGCTCGCGACCTCAATGTCGATTTTGACATCATCCTTCCGAGCTTCCAACCTCTTCTCGATAGCCGCCACCCCGGCAAACGCTATCACCGAAATAGCCACTGCGCCCACCCAAGCCATCTTGTGTGGCCAGGCATAGCGAAGGCCTTGTCCGTACCGAGCAGCGATGGTGTCTAGAGCGATGGTGACGATTGCCGTCAACACAAGAGCCTTCGCAGGAAACGCTTGGTAAGACCAACCTGTGTGTTGGGAACAGAAGGCAATGAAAGCTCCAGTAGCGCAAGCTAAGAGCGCCCCAGAAAACATGGGAGCCCGCATGCGGCTGCGCAATGACAGCCAGCCGACAAGTGCGATGAGAAGAAGGGCAGTAAGTCGGGCGTTGTGCAACAGCATTCCCGACCAGGTGTATTTGCCCAACGCCCAATAAGTATCCAGCAGCAATGGCACGATCGCCGACAAGTAAGGTGTAATCGCCCACACGCAACCTACGTATACGATCCCCGTCAACACGCTCACGATCAGTTCCATGCTGACCAGATGGCGAAGGGTACGACGGTACACCAACAGAAAAAGCTCGAGACAAATCAAGGTCAATATCTGCTGCGGCTTGAAACACACCGCCAATCCGGCGCAAAACCCAATCGCGCAGCGCTCGGTTTTCGTCAAGGACGTGATAGCCTCCGTGCTAACCGCCAACACGTAGGGCATCAGAAGAACCAATACGAACTGTTCCCTTTGACCGAACATCGCGGGCTGGATAGTCAGTTCTGCGAGACCCACTAATGCGGCCAGGAATAAATCCGGTATCCCGAGGGTAGCTCCAATTCCTCCAATTCGCAGTAGTCGGGCACTCCACACCGTACTCGCAGATATAAAAGATAGAGTGATCCCCCACAACGCAACGAAAGGTGAGATATGAAGAACCTGTGCGACCGCGACCGGTATCTCCGAAAACCAAACGATCAGAGGAGGGTTCACCACTATCAAGCGAGGACTATCCAGCTTGACGCCAGCAAGAACCTGCCTTGCTGCATAGAGGTAAAATGCCTGATCTCCCCAGATGTGCGATAGGAAGAATACATACAGGAGATAAAAGATGGCAATCGACACCGCGGATGGAAATAAAAGCGAACCAAGAGTATTCACTTTGTTGCGTTTGACTCGCGACATAGGGTCCCGTGTGTACAAAAACTATATTACGACCTCCACCCGTTGGAAGAAGCGCCAGAAATGTAACAAAATTTGCGTAACAAGAAGGAGAACGTCACAAAAAATTGTCATCGATCGTTGGGCAGAGGCTAAGACCGCCTAAATACCGAACTCGCCTGGTGAGGAGATAGGCAGTGTTCGTGGTTTTTCCGCAAAGTGTCCACGCGCGCCGTCAAGTGTTTCGTGCGCTCTAAAAAGTGCAGCGTAGTTGGAGTTGAATTATCGTGACGCAATTATTGCTGCCTGGAAACCTGCAGAACGACGAGCGCGTTCCGCTCTAGAGCAAGTTCGAGCCGGCCATCCTGGAGCCGCGTTGGCTGGGGCTGGCCCAATGCCGTATCGCGGTTCAATTGTTCAACCTGTGATTCGGTAGGGTCCAAAGGGCTGCCCATCGCAGCATACTTTGGCAAGACATTGCCGTGTTCGTCATCTACGCGCGCGATCGTTACCTCTGCATTGCGAAGAACATTTTTGAACTCGAGATTTATTCTCACCGCTCCTTTCTTCGATTCGTCCACTCCCGTCAGGTCAACCAGATTCCAAACAGCGACCACTAAAGTGCCGTCATTGCGCTTGGTCACAATTACGTTGTTGGATGGATTGGCCAGTCGCTGATCGCCGAGTTCATGCAACAAGGCAAAGTCGTAGTAACTCGGCTTATTGATACCACCTTTAGCTCGCAAACCAAATGCGCCATCGAAGGGCCGCGGCATAGGGCCACCTTCCTCGAAGACATCAGAGAAGGTCCAGAACGACATCATGTCCACCATGCCGTCGCACTGCCTGACTGTGTTCGCGAGAGCCGGCCCTACATAAGTCGTGTCGCGAGCCCGCATGGCACCGGGCACATTCCATTCAGTCCAAAAGAGCGGTAGATTTGGTGTCGACGAAGCTTGAATCTGCTTACGAACTTTCTGCACTGCCAGGCAGACGCGATCGTCCATCGGGATATTCTCGTTCGAGCCCAGCATATCCTCAACTGTGTCATCGGCGTACAGTGACTTTCTTTACGGCGCGCAGATCTTCGCGGTAGCTCTCGCGCAGGGTAAGGATGGCGCGTCCCGAGCCGAACATCTGTTCCCAGAAGTGGGGGAAGGGCGTGGTTTGGGCCTGTGCGTCGATCTGGATGACTTCCTGGGCGTGGAGGAGCGGGGCGAAAAAGAGAGCGAGACCGAGGGCTGAGAGTTGAAAGGGACGAAGTCCGAGCATAGGAACCTCCGGTCGAAACCGTCGTGGTGAAAACGTGGTAACAGTGTGGTTTTTGGATGGTAAAACGTGGTGAATTGACGGTTCTTAACGTGGTGCGAAGCGAGTACTGGAGCGGGTTTCATCACTTTTGTACGTAAAAAAAGATGAGAAACACCTGCGATGCACAAGAGATGAGGCATCTTTGCCTCTCCCACTTGTCAAGTGAGGTGGGTTCGCGTGAGATGGCTCTCGCTCACAAGCGAGAAGGTGCCCCTGACGGGGCACCCCTCGTTGTGAAGCAAGTCCAAGCGGGGTTTAGAAGCTGAAGCGGGCCTGGAAATCGACAGTTCTTGATCCGAGTGCGCTTGATGCCTGACTGAGGTTGGAGTTTGCGATATTGGTCGAAAGGCTGCTTGGGTTGATATTCAAAATATTGAAAGCGTTGAGCATGTTGGCCTTGATTTCGAACTGGGCGCCCTCACCAAGCAACTCGCATCTTCGGCAAGCGGAATGCTTTGGAAATATTTAGATCGACATCCCGATAGTCGGGACCGCCAAAGGAGTTGCGACCGATTCCTGGCGGAGGGATGAAGGTGGTTGTGGTCTGCCCAGGGTTGTCGGTAATTGCATTCTGATAGTTCGGGACCATGAAGTAGTTGTTGGTGAATTGATTATTGTTCGTACCTGTATTGGCAGTACCGGGGTTGGGAAAATCGCTTCCTGTTTTGAAGGCGTTGTTGCTTTTGCTATTGACAGCTCCTCCAAGGTAGTAGGGACGCAGGTTCTGGAATCCGTAGTTGCAGGTATTGCAGTAGATCTGATGTGGCGCCTGATAGACCGGAGTCCACCCATAACCTGAGTGAACGGAGAATATGCCGCTGAGCGACCATCCCCCGAAGATGCTCTCTGCCCAGCTATGGCTGCCATGAAAGAAAACCGGCTGCCAGAGGCCAAAGATCTTGAGAGATTGATTGACGTCGTAGTCCGACCGCCCATAGGAGAAGCTGGGGTTGTAAAGGTAAGGGTCCCGAGAATATGGGCCGGAGTCGGTATCCAAGCTGTGGGCCCACATATACTGCGCCTCCGCGGAGAAGCTGTGCGCAAACTGATGCTTAAGTCCGGCGAGCAACATATTGTTGTTTGATTTTCCCCCGCTGCCGAAGGTGTTGACGCTATTTACCAGAGGGTTCTGCGGCGCCCCCATAATTTGTCCGAGAGCGGTTGCGTCATAGTTGTACAAGGAGTGATGACCGGAGCTGCCTGTGTAGCCTACAGTCATAACCACCGAATAACCTAAATCCACCTGCATGTCGAGGGAGTAATGATACTGGTACTCAGTGGACAGGTTACCGGGCAGCGCGCCGAGGTTTGCGCCTCCGGCGGTCGGCAGGCCGGCGGAGTTAAACGTGGTAATCGTGTTTGGGTTCGACGGAAAGCCATTGATATTGGTTGGACTGCTCGAGACCGCGTAGAGGATATTCGGATTGATTTGTGTGGGACTTCTACTACTGCCCGGAACAGAGCTGGTTCCTGGAGGGTTGCCGTCATTCGCGTTGGAGTTTGCGATCTGCTCCTGGTTATAGTTCAGGCCGAAACCGCCGCGGAAGACAATCTTGCCGTTGGCTGCAGTCGGACTCCAGTTGAAGCCTACCTGCGGGCCAAAGTTGCCCTTTTGCGCGTTCCAGGCTCCGATTCCTGTGCGTATCGTGATGCCATTTAGGAGGTTTGTGCCGCTGCCAAACCTGAGTACGCCCATGTTGTTGTTTTTATCCGTGAGCGGGCCGAAGTAGGAATATCGGAGGCCGGCGCTCACGGTAAGGTTGGGACGGGCCTTCCAGTCGTCCTGAAAGAAGACGCCAAATAGATTCTGGCGGTTGTCGTTTCGGAAGCCGCCGGGAAAACCAGTGGTTGCCTGGAATGGACCGCCCTCTGCTTCAGGAGCATCATTCAGGAAGTCCCAGATATTGTAGAAGGTGTAATTCGGCACCCCGATCGGATCATTCAGATAGTAGAGCTTGGTGAAATCGAATCCGAATTTCATCGTTTGCGAGTGATGCACCCAGGTGGCAACGTCCTTGTAGCCGTAGGTCCATTGGTCAAGGTGATTAGGGCCCGACGCGCCGAGGTTGCCCAGGGTGATACTGCCAATCTGCTGTATTTGGTCCTGAGGCAGGCCGAAGGGGGCCTGGGGGTTGCTCGCAATCTCGTTGTAGCGCCAGCCCGCCGCGTTGGCGCGGGCTTCGTTCAGGAAGTTCGCGGAAAAGACGTGGTTCCAGATGACTGAGAAAGCGTCGTTCGTCTGCGAGTGATTGAAGAGCTGATAACCCAGTCCGCCCCTAAGATTGGTCGTGCTCGATGGAACCCAATAAATCGCGAAGCTGGCATGGTCCTTGGCCGTTATATCGGCATCGAGTCGTCCGTTGTACTGCTTGAAATCGTCGGTGGTCGGGTTGGATATGTTGTACTGGGTGAAATCCGGAGTGTTGGAGAGTCCACTGCCGACGCCGGGCGAGGTGTTGCCCACCCACGTGAGGTCCTGCTTGCCCAGGCCGGTGGTCAGGGGCGAACCAACGTTCAATCCTTGACCCGCGATGGTACGGCAGTTGACACCTTCCGTGAGGCCGGCGTTCGCACAGGTTACAGAGGCAATCACGGTGCCAGAAACTGCCGCTCCCTTGAAGTTGAGGAAGGTGGAGGAGATGCTGTTTGCGGGCGCCAATGCGGTAAGCTGCGAGGTGGGGAACCATTGATTGCTGGTCGCCTGAATGGTCTGGCTTTGTCCCTCGTAGGCGAAGAAGGCAAAGACCCTGTTCTTCCAGATCGGGCCACCGATGCTTCCACCCCATTGGTTATAACGGTCCGTGTCCCGGAGCAGGCCACGCGCGGTGGGTGACAGCTTGGCTCCGGTGACTGGATTCGTCGACTGCACCGACTGGGGGCCGTTCCAACGTTGATAAGCATTCAATCCAGGACGGGCGATCTGGACCAAAAAGCTGCCGTGAAGTTGGTTGGTTCCGCTCTTGGAGGTAATTTCCGTCAATGCCCCCGAGAAACGGCCATTTTCGGCGTCGTAGGCGTTGGTGACGATTTTAACGTTGCTGACCGAATCTTCACTGGGGGTGACGACCGTAGATCCGCCCCAGACGGCGCTCACGGTGCTGATACCGTCGATGCTGTAGCCGTTGGTCTCAAACTGGCCGCCGTTGGCGTTGGCCGACGCGCCATTTTCCGTCGCAAAGATACTGCTCGAGTGTCCTAAATTGCCACCGCCGCCTGATGAGGCCCCGGTCTGCGTGCCTGGAGCCTGGTATCCACCGCCCCCGGCTGACTGCGCTCCCGTGGCCAGAACTCCAGGCGCCAACTGAATAAGCTGGGTCACGTCGCGTTGATAGACCGGCATATGTTGGATCTGATTGTCCGTGATTGATGCACCAGTGTCTGCGGTCTGGGTATCCAGAGCCGGTGCCAGAGATGCGTTCACTGTAACGGTCGTCGACTCCACGCCGAGGGCCATCTTCACATTGAGCGCGTTTGGCTGCTCAGGAATCAATTGCAGGTTGTCGAGAACCTGCTTCTGGAAACCTGCCCTGTCAACCGTCAAGGAAAAGTGGTCCGGAGGAAGAGCGTTGAAGTTGAAGACGCCGGCCGAATCGCTCGTTCTTACCACCGTCTCGTTGGTCGACAAGTTCTTGAGCGTAAGGGTCGCTCCCGGAATGACTGCTCCCTCCGGGTCAGTGACAACACCCTGGATGGAAGTGCGAAATTGTGCGAACGCTGGGGTGACTGAAGCGGAGAAAGCTGCAATCGCGAGAACAAACGTGCAGAGCAGGTTTCTTCGCGACAACAGCCCCTTGGCGATTTTTTGAAGATTTGCGTCGTTCATCATACTGGCATCCTTTCTAAATAGGGAAACGAGTTTCCCGCGCAACGGAAGAGGCATCGTGATTCGTACGGCGGTTGCCGTCGAAGGGAATTGAGTTTCGCGGCGGCGATGGTCGACCCGTCGACCTCGATATTTCGCGAGCTGGTCGGACAGCCATCTGAACTTATTCCTTTCCCGTAGGATGCGAGAAAAACGATGACACCAGAGCCGGGGGACGAATATATCAGATGTAGTTGGCCGTCAGATACGTTGGCAGCAGCCGGCTCAACGAGCGGCATTCTTTCACGCCGGGTGTCGATAAAGCAGGCTGGCCAGCCGCGCCAAGGTAGTTATCGTGACCCCGCTGCCAGTCCCGACTGGTGGATCCTGACAGGCTATCCAGTAAGCTAACTAACACTAGCTAAAGGGTTTTTTGGCCTGCGCACTTAGGCCCTTCGGCGATGGCCGCGCTCTTGCGCGGGGTGGGATAAAATGACTCCGCGAGCACGCCAAATCATGAGTCGAGGTTATCGCTCATGCTGGATACCACTCTTATCGTTTTCGTTTTTGACGACCTCCCAGTGATGCCAAGGCATCGACGACAACATTAACTAATTAGCTAATAGATATGCCTCCGCTCTTCTGGCCTAATCCCGTTGGAACTCGACACGCGGGAGAAGAACTGCGAGCGATGGGTGCCTCACCGACAACGACGCAAATTAGAGAGGAGGATTTATGGCAACAACAACGGTCGCTGTGACAACAATGAAGGTGGCTCAGATTGGTAAGCCGGGAACAGGTTTCGAGATCATCGAGCGCGAGATTCCTACGCCGGGAGCAGGACACGTGCGGATCAAGGTGCAGGCCTGTGGTGTCTGTCACAGTGATGTGCTCACGGTAGAAGGTGCGTGGCCCGGTATTCAGTATCCACGTGTTCCAGGACATGAGGTGGCGGGCGTTATCGATGAAGTAGGCGCCGGTGTCTCCCAATGGAAGAAGGGGCAGCGCGTCGGAGTAGGCTGGCACGGCGGCCAGGACAACACGTGTCGCGAGTGTCGGCGGGGAGATTTCCGCAATTGCCAGAATCTTAAAATTGCGGGCATCAGCTATGACGGCGGATACCAGCAATACATGGTGGCTCCAATGGAGGCGCTCGTGCCAATACCGGAGAGTCTAAGCGATGTCGACGCAGCGCCGCTGCTCTGCGCCGGAATTACCACCTACAACGCGCTGCGGCACAGTGGGGCGTTTCCGGGCGACCTTGTTGCGGTGCAGGGCATCGGCGGCCTGGGTCACCTCGGAGTTCAATTCGCGAACAAGTTTGGATATAAGGTCGCGGCTATCGGGCGCGGACCCGAAAATGCGGCGCTCGCAAAAAAACTCGGCGCGAATGTGTACATCGACAGCAAAGCAACGAAGGCGGCAGAGGAGTTGCAAAAGCTGGGCGGCGCCAAGGTCATTCTAGCGACGGCGCCGAACTCAAAGGCGATGTCCGAGCTGATCGACGGTCTGGGGCCGAACGGCAAGCTCATCGTTGTCGGTGCGACATTTGATCCCATTGAGGTCACGCCGATACAGCTTATTACTGGGAGCAAATCCATTCAAGGCTGGGCCGCAGGGACACCGGCGGATTCCGAGGACACACTGCGCTTCGCCGAACTGAGCGGTGTGCGTCCCATGATCGAGACTTACCCGCTCGAAAAAGCGGCGGAGGCTTACGCGCGCATGATGAGCGGCAAGGCAGAGTTCCGCGTTGTTCTGACGATGTGAGGTTGGCGAACAACTTGCCGGTCGCGTTTTCGGCGGTCTGGTCTGTTCATTCGAGATCAGCGGTGAGGTGTGGTGCGGCTGCATTGTTCATGTCCGCCACATGTGAAATCCAGTGAACTGCTGCTCCCACCAAAGCGGATCGGCCGATCTGCGCGGAGACCTGCAGTCTTATGCCGGAGTTTCTAAGTTCGTGTATGGCAGCGGGGAGGAACAGGTGTGAGGAGCGAGAGATTCCGCCGCCGAGCACGATCACTTCAGGAGCGAAGCTGGTTGCAACCTGGCGAATGACGCGGCCGAGGGTGTGGCCGAACTCGATAAAGACTTCCGTCGCACGATCGTCGAAGGCTGCACGGGCGGCGATGGTGGCGACATCCGCCGCGCCATCTGCGTTCGAGTTATGGTCTGCATGCCGGCGATAACTCATGAGAAGGCTGCGGGTCGAGATGAGGTCTTCGACGATACTGTGGTCGAATGCGAGGTCCCAAATTTCGCCATGTGCGGGAACGCCCTGACCGGTCGTTACGATCAATCCATGCTCAGCAAACGCAGATCCGATCCCAGTGCCGAGGGTAATCCCCATAACTTTTTCTGCACGCGAGGCAATTCCATTGCGAAGTTCTCCCAGCAGGAACGCATCCGCGTCTTTGAGGAACAGCACTCTTTCGGGCGACCAGCCAAAGCGATCTGCAATAGCTCGCTTAAGATCGAAGCCGTAAAGGTATTCCAGTTTGTGCTGCATTCTGCTGATCCCCATTGTGTAATCAAATGGGCCCGCGATTGCGATTGACGCACCAGAAGCGGTGTAACGATTGTCCTGGACCTGCTCGCCGCATTCGATCAACGCATTCAGAAACGCCTGAACTGACGACTCTGCCGGAATTGGAATCCTTGCTACGTGAGGAAGCTCAAGTCGCGCCAGGAGGCACAGCGCCGACGAGATATGGCTGCCGCCGATATCGAAGACGAGAGCGGAATCAGTTCGGGCGGACAAGAGTGCCTCAAAATGATAGCGATAACAACAGATCATTCAATTCCGTGCGCTCGAATGATGCTTGCGGTGCAGAAGCAATAGATTTTTTGATGAGCAAAAGGCGAAGACTCGCTAACGATCCCGGGAGACGGACAGAAGCAGGACACAATCTAGTCCCTTCTTGATATCGATATCAAGAGAAAAGCGGAAGTGAGTAGGAAATTGTTGAGTTTGAAGGGCATGATTCGGCCCACGCAACAACGCTGCTATGACATGAGGACTAAGTGAGTGTTGTCGTTGCGATGTACCGCGTCGGCTTGCAGCCGCAAGAGCGCCGAATCACCAGTTCAACCGGAAGCTTGGTCACCTTGCCGACATGCTGGCTTCGGCCTTCCTTGAGTTGTTCGAACATGTGCATCGCGGCAATCCGGCCCAGTTCACGGACCGGCTGGCTTACAACGGTCAAGCCCGGCTCGAGGATATCCGCGAATTCGAAGTCGTCGAAACCGATGAGCGCCAATTGCTCCGGAATTTTGATACGCAGATCCAGCAAGCAGTGCAGCAGGTTGCGGGTTGCCGGTCCGTTGGTGGTAAGGATCGCCGTGGGCGGCGTCTTGCCCCGCATCAAGTGTCGAATCACCTCAGGCGCCCGGTCTGCGGTGCAGTCGGTCACAATCTGAACTTTGAGGTCATGGTCCATCATTGCCTTCTGATAGCCTTCTTCCCGTTTGTGCAGCGTAAACAATCCGCTGGCTTCGGATATGCACGCAATCCGCTTGTGTCCATGTTTAATCAGGTGTTCTGCGGCCAGTCGTGCGCCCTCAGTGTTTTCGATCAGGACGGAGTCGACGCTAGGCTCGTCGATGGGCTTGTCGAGTGCAACCATGCTAATTTGTTCGAATTCCGGCCGATTCAGCTTCGAGTGATAACCGGCACCGGGAATGATGACAATCCCTTCCACTCCACGGAGAACCATCATTTGAGCCTGCGAATACTCGCTTTCCTCTTCATCGTTTGAGGTCACGATCAAAACCGAATACCCATTGTCGGCTGCGACGCTGTTAACCGCATGCGCGATGGTGGCAAAAAAGGAATCGGAAAGCCGCGGAACGATAAGGCCGATAATCTTGGAGCGTTTGCTTCGCAAGGCACGCGCCGTTTCGTTTGGCTTATACCGGAGCAGATTCATTGCTTCGTGGATGCGGCTTACTTTGTCGGGCGACACACTAGCGGAGCCCGTCAGGACGCGAGACACGGTCATGGGTGCTACGCCTGCAATCCGCGCGACGTCTGTAATCGTTGCCCTTCGGGGCGCTCTGCTCGCATGTTCGCTGCCAATCGTCCAAGGCTTAGCCATAGTCTTTCTTAGAGCTTACATCGAAGCCGATAGCGCTATCGCCTTCTCCTGGGGCAGCGGAATGTGTTTGAGGCGAAGCGGACCGCATCATTACGGAGGCTCTGGACGGCGGCTCGTGAAAACGATATCTGCGGAATGTCGCGATGAGGAGTGGCGCAGCTATAATGCTCGCGTCTCAGGAGAAGAGCTATGGCACGAATCTCAACTTTCACTCAATTTGCTATTGGGTCGTTGACCCTCACGTTTGTCATCGCCCTTGCCGTTAGCGCGCATGCACAGGGCGGTACCCCGGCGGCAGCAACCTCCACGCACAATGCCGAGGCTACAGGCGATGTGGGCAAATATACGAATTGGGATCAAATGGCTGGCCGTCAGCATGGCAGCCTCATGCTGAAAGGCAACGTTGTCGTGGCCGGCGGGCAACTGCCCTGGGATCCCATTCCGATCGTGGTCGTCTGCGGCGAAACTCCGCGGTACAACACCCAATCCGATCCCAAGGGCGGCTTCCGGATTGAAGCCGCGCCGCGAGAGAGCGAGATCGTCACTGTGAAATCTGATTCGAAGTCGCCGCCGAATCCTTCGCAACTGATCGGCTGCAAAGTTCGCGCGGAACTGGGAGGATTCCAGTCGAGCAGTCTCAACATTGCGAACCGCACGATCGAAGACGATTCCGACCTTGGCACAATCACTCTTACCCGCGACGAAAAGACCCCCGGAAGTGCGGTGAGCAGCACAACTGCCGCGGCTCCTAAGGACGTGCTTAAGTCTTATGACAAGGCTCGCGCTGAAGCAAACAGCAATCATCCGGAAAACGCGCAGAAGGAGTTGGAGAAAGCTGTACGAGCATATCCGCAATTTGCGGAAGCATGGTACGAACTGGGCAAACTGGAGGAGACTCAGAAATCGCAGGAGGCACTCAATGCCTATTCCAAAGCCGTGGCCGCAGACCCCCAATTCTACCCACCATACGAGCATATTGCTGCAATTGCGGCTCAACAGAAGAAGTGGCAGGACGTAGCCGACGCAGCCGACCAGGGATTGAAGCTTGACCCCGCCGGAACCCCGCAACTTTGGTACTTCAGCGCTGTAGGTAATTTCAATCTCGGGCACAGAGATGTAGCTGAGAAGAGCGCCAATACATCCCTCGCCATGGATCCCAGCCACAAAGCGCCAAACACAGAGCAGCTTCTGGCAGTAATACTTGCTGCGAAAGGCGACTACTCGGGGGCTTTGAAACACCTGCGTAGTTGCCTGAGCTATACCGCGCCTGGTCCGAACGCAGATCTGATGAAGCAGCAGGTCGCTCAACTGGAAAAGATGGTCCCACCGGCGGCACATTAGATCGCTTCAGCATTGCTTGCAAACGTTGGCGAGACAATACTGGATGGACCTTCAATCAGTTTCGAATCAGGTGATGTCTCATGGGTGTTGCCCGCATTGTTGTTCAAGAACTTGCTCTTGTATCCCTCTTCGCTGCATCTTGTTGCGTGACGTACTGTCAAGGTGCGTCACCAATCAATCCGCCTGTTGCAACGCCTCACACTCAGACGCCGGCTGATTCGGCGTCCTCCGTCTTGACTCTGCGGGTTACGTCGCGGCTCGTGTACATCGACGTTACCGTGCGGGACTCGCATGGAAGGTTCGTTCCCGGACTGACTCAAGAGGATTTCAAGCTTTTGGAAGATGGCCACGAACAGAGCTTTCGTCTTCATGTCCATAGCAAAGATTCTGCGGAAGGTGCGGCCGGCTCGGTGAAGACTGAAACGACGGTCCCCCGCGTGGCTCCTTTTGGACAAAGGGAGTTTTCCAACGTCCCGCAATCTAGCGGCACCTCGAATTCGATCAGCATGGTGCTGCTCGATCTGCTCAGCACTCCACAGCTTGACCAACTCTATGCGCGTCAGCAGTTACTCACCTTTCTCAAGGCTATGCCGCGCGGGCAACAGGTAGCGCTTTTCGTTTTGTCGGACCGCCTGCACATGGTCCAGCCGTTCACCGGCTCTTCTGACCGATTGATCGCCGCCGCGGAGAAGATTCGTCCGAAAGATCTCACTCTCATCCATTCCCAGGAGGAGAGTGTTCAGGATGCTGACTGGGTTGCTGAGTTTGTTGCAGCCATAGGCCGCAGCGCCGCCGGCGCGGTAAAGCCTTTCGAGCCGCAGGTCCTCGAGCAGAACGCTGAGCGGCGCGAGTATATTACCGAAGCCGCCCTGCGCGAACTTGCTCGAGCCACTGCGGGATATCCAGGTCGCAAGAATCTCCTCTGGCTTGCGGAAAGTTTTCCCATCGCAATCGGAAGTCAACTCACCAAGACCAGGTACATTGGGCAGGATGTAGTCGGAACTCGAATTACCTCCGAGATGCTGGCCAACTCGCGCATCGCTATTTATCCGATCAGCTTGCTGGGGTTGGAAGCAGGTGGCGTCAGCGCATCTGCCAATGGGCTCGGCGAGGTCAACGCTCTAGGTGGGGCGTATGGCAAGACTTTGAACAATCAGGCCGCGGCAAGACATGATCTCCGTGAGCTTATGGATGATATAGCCCGTGAGACGGGAGGCCGGGCCTTCTACGGCACCAACGATTTTGCTCAAGCACTTGAAAACAGTCTCGATGATGGCTCTAACTATTATGCTCTGAGTTACGTTCCATCCAATGCCGATTGGAACGGACACTTCCGAGATGTGGAGATCAAGCTTCAGCGCAAGGGCTACACGCTCAGTTATCGCCGCGGATACTTTGCGTTTCCAGACGTCAGTCCAGCGAGCGACATCAACAAGGACTTCAGCATTGCGATGCAGCCGATGACACCAGAATCCACGATGTTGCTATTGAAATCGAAGATCCTGCCTTCTGATCAAGCTGGCAAAGAGGTGATTGTGGAGTCCACGATCGACCCCGACACCGTCGCCTTTACTGCGACGGCAGATGGCCATCACCATGCAAAGCTGCTCGTCACGCTGATTGCGCTCAATGATGGCGAAACTCAGCCACGTCAGCCGCCACAGAGCTCCGGCAATCTGAACGCTGATCTCGACCCGGCGCGCTATGACTTTATCCTGCACAACGGGATCGCATTTCAACAGCGACTTACGCTCGCGCCGGGCAAGTATCGCCTTCGCCTAGGCGTCATGGATGATACGAGCCATCGTATCGGTACGATCGATATGCCCGTCTCCGTCGGCGTTACAAATCCTCAGCCGTGAATCTCGAGAGTGAGCGGCAAGAGAAAATAGACAGGGCAATCCGGGCTAGAGTAGCATTCTCCGAATCAGCTTGGTCGCCGAGGTGAAGATGATGGCTCACATTAGAACGCGCCGCAATTTAATTGTGACCATGACAGGTGTTGCGGGTGTAATCCTTGCCGAAACGTTTCTTTCGGATCCGAAGACGAGCGTCGCACAGGCTCCTCATCCCATACCATCGCCAAATGCTCCGGCAAATCAAAACATCCCTGGCGGTTTGGATAATCCGAAGATTTCTGATCCAGATCACCCGCCTACGCGCAGCATGAGTCAGGAACAGATCGCAGCGAATGTGGAGCAGCTTTACAAGTTGGCACTGGAACTCAAGACCGAAGTAGAGCAGACAAATCTATCGGTGACCCTTCCGGTGGATTTCGTGAAGAAGGCGCAGCAGATTGAGAAACTCGCCAAGCAAATCAGACAACGCGCATGAGGCTTGTGAACCTGTACTAATCAGGGATGTGGGGAACAACAGCCGCGGGCGCAGTGGGTTGGCTGACCATATTCGTATCGTGGGGGCCGGCGTAGACCTGGTTGCCTTTCTGGTTCTTCTGCACCTGCGCCAACTCATTCAGTCTCGCAAATGTGGCTCGTTCGCGGGCTGCTTCTTCGGTACGCTGTGCTCGCGCATACGCCTTCGCCAAATTAAAGTGCACCTCGGGACTGCCAGAACTGAGCTTTGCGGCAATTTCAAGTTCGCGGACCGCAGCGGCATCGTCACCTGTCTCCAAAGAGGCACGTCCCAACAAGTAATGCGCTTCGGCTGATTGGGGTGAAAGGGCCAGAGCGCGCTGCGCAAATGGAATGGCCTCGGCAGCCTTGTGTTCGCGCACCTTGATCGATGCGAGAGATACGTACGGCAGTTCACTCTTTGGAGAGATCGCGATCTCGGCATGCATCTGCTCTGCTGCCTCTTCGAATTCAGAGAGAGCCAGAAGAGCCGTGCCGTACGCATAGTGCAGGAATGGTTCAGCAGGGAATTGCTGGAGCAGACTCTTGAACATCGGGAAGGCGTCGTCGTAACGACTCTCCTGCAGGAGCGCTGCGATCTTGCCCGCACTGCTGATTAGCTGGTGCTGTGGGTTCTCCTGTCGGTTCTGTTGTCCGGGAAGCTCCGGTCTCCGCAGCAGCGCCAGCCCGAGAGCGTATTCAATCTCCTGATCGTTTGGAATCATCTTTAATGCAGATGCGAGCAGGTCAGTTGCGCGATCGAACTCTCCAGCGTGGATCAAGAGGATTCCCAGCGTGTACATTGCCGTCCTTACCGACTCAGCGCTGCCTTTCAATCCCAGCGCTCTGCCGCGCTCTAGGTGGATCAGCGCGCTTCCGTAGTCCTGCACGTTGAATTCGCTTAGCCCCAGCACAGCCCAACCGGTCCCGTTGTCTGGATGCATCGATAACGACACCTTCAGATCGGAGATTGCAGAGCGATATCGACCTGCCGCATATTCCTTCATGGCTTTATCACCGGGGTCGAGTTCATCGATTGGGCTTCCTTTTAGTGACGCCTCGGCGGCCGCACTGGTGTAGCGCTGGATCATCCGTTCCTCGCGAATCGAAACCTTTGCCGAAAGTGCGGTGGCCTTTGTGGTCGCTGCGCGTGATTCCCTGGAATCGCCGAGCACTCCCTCGAGACGACTTATCTCTATCCAAGGCAACGGACTTTGGGGAGAGATGGAGGTCTCTTCTTTCATCTGCACCAGAGCTTCCTTTCGCTGCCTAGCCTTACCGAGTGCGAGTCCATATGCGTAATGAACGTAGGGCGCGTCCCCATACATGCTAACGAAAGCCGGAAATAAATTGACTGGTTCTCCGGCGGCCGCAACATCTCCCGCCGCGGTCACCAGCGCCTCTTGCGAAGGATCGATCTCGGTGGGCAGCAGCGGAACTCGCAGCAGCGCCAGCCCCAAGACATACTTCAGTTGCGGTGTAATGACTTCGCCGCCGAAGGTCTTCAACAGCAGGTCCTGAGCCTCTTCAAAGTGCCCGTTGCGCACCATCAGCATCCCGAGATGGTATGTAGTTGACGCGCTTGATTTCGTCGTCGTCGATGCCAAGCGTTTGCGCCTTTTCCAAATGTGTCTCGGAGTTGGAGAAGTCCTTCGTCTCAAACTCTGAAAGCCCGAGCAGGCTCCAGGCAACGCCCATCGACGGAGCGAACTTAACGACGTTTGTGAAAGTGGATTGGGCCTCAGCGAATCGATTAGCGCTGTATTGCAGCGTTCCAAGATTCCACCAGCCCTCTTTCCAGTCCGGGCGCAGCGCCAGAACGCATTTGTAGTCCCGGATGGAGTCGTCCAGTTTCCCATCCTGAGCCTCCTGCAGCGCTTGAGTTTGCAGCGCGTCCACCTCTGCCGGCGTACCAAGCGCACAACCCTGCGCAGGTGTCTGCCCTACCGCCGCATCGCGCAGCGACGTCCCAACGCAGCATGCAAGGGACAGAGTGAGCGCTGCAACAACGTGCGTAGACAGATACTTCATTGCTCTTGTAAGTTTAGCTGTAGCGACAACGGCTTGCCCAACGCTCAAGAGGAATAGTTCTAGATGACCCAGCCAATGGCTGCCTGGGCTGAAACATTATCGCGCCGCAGACTCCTCAGGAACGCCGCAGCATTGGCTGTCGCTTCACCGCTGCATGCTTCCTTTCTCAACAGCGCCGCAGGTCCAGCATCTTTGCCGGTACGGACCAATCCAACGTTCGAGGAGATACCCGCTTCTACGAGCGGCATCAGCTGGGTTCACACCGCGGGGAAGTCGGCCAATAAGTATCTTCCCGAGACCAGCGGCGCCGGCTGCGCCTTTCTCGACTTCGACAATGATGGCTGGATGGACATTTACTTCGTCAACAGCGGGAAGTGCGATCTGTACGACCCGCCTCATCCGTTGCAAAACGCCCTTTACCGCAATAATCGCGATGGAACATTTACTGACGTGACGAAGAAATCGGGCGTGGGCGGCGGCGGATACGGCATGGGCGTCGCGGTGGGAGATTACAACGGCGACGGCTTTGCCGATATCTACGTCACTCAATACGGCCGCAATATTCTATATCGCAATAACGGCGATGGCACGTTCACCGATGTTACGGAAAAGGCTGGTGTTGCTGCTCCCGGCTGGAGTTCGAGCGCAGTCTGGTTCGATTACGACAACGACGGACGCCTTGACCTCTTCGTCTGTCAGTTCGCCGAATACGATCGCTCCATTGAGTGTAAAGATGTCAACGGCGTCCGACATTACTGCTTTCCGCGCATCTACCAGCCTCACGCCAGTATCCTGTTTCACAATAATGGTGATGGGACCTTCACCGATGTCAGTAAGGTCACGGGCATATCCGATCATCTTGGCAAAGCCTGGGGCGTAGTAGCAACCGACCTCAATAATGACGGCAAGATGGATTTGTTCGTCGCCAATGATACTGTCCCGAACTTTCTTTTCATGAATCGGGGCGGCCGATTCGAGGAGGTCGGGCTGGTCGCCGATGTTGCGTACAGCGCGGACGGCCATGCGCGGTCGGGTATGGGGGTCGATTCCGCCGACTTCGATCAGGATGGCAATATGGACCTCTTCGTTGCCAACATCGACCAGGAGATATTTTCGCTCTATCGCAACAACGGTGATGGCACGTTTGAAGACATGGCGATGCCTCTCGGCATAGGCATGCCAACGCGCTGGATGAGCGGCTGGGGACTAAAATTCCTCGACTATGACAATGATGGTGATCTGGATCTAATCCTTGCGAATGGCTTCCCCGACGATCTGATTGATCAGACGTCCTCTTCCGTGAAGTGGAAGGAGCCTCTTCTCCTCTTCCATAACGAGGGCAAGACATTCAAGGATGTCAGTGCGGAGAGTGGGCCGGTGTTCGGTAAGAGCTTCCCGGCTCGCGGCCTTGCCGTCGGGGACTTTGACAACGACGGTGGACTCGACGTACTGATCAGTAATAATGACGCCCCACCCGTACTGCTTCGCAACAATGTCGGCAAGCTGAACCACTGGCTCGGCGTGCTTCTTGTCGGAAGGAAGTGCAACGCGGATGCTGTGGGGGCGCGCGTTACATACCAGGCTGGGGACTTGAAGCGATCCAGGATGAAAACAGGCGGCGGCAGCTTTCTTTCCGCGCATGATCCGCGCATCATTCTAGGCGCTGGTCAGCACCCCAAAGTGGATTGGATTGAAGTGAAATGGCCGCTGCCCAGCGGTGCAGTGGAGCGCTTCACCGGCCTGCCGATCAACCGGTACATCACGCTCGTTGAAGGTACCGGAACCTGGAAATAACCTGACCGATTGCAGATGAGCTCACTCTGGAAAAGCTTCACCGGCTCTTACGATCCGAATACGGTGGTCAGTGAAGTCATCATGCATGTCTGACACGTAGGTCTTCGGCATGTGGCAGCTCGTGCATTTTTCCGTTCCCACCTTGCACGCTGCTCTGAGATTCGGGGCGTCTGCGGGATGCTGTTGATTAACGGCAGCCCGGGAGGCCGTTGCGTTCTTCTTCGCATGACACTGCAGGCAAACTGCGTCATAAGCTTCGGATCGTGTCTCCAGAGGTTTATGCGGATTGTGGCAGCCTGTGCACTTGAGCCTCGAATCCTCACCCTTGCCCCAACATTTGCTTGTCGCCAGCCGATATGGAGCCGACCTCGTGGTCGAAGGTCCAGTCACCTTCGATAGTTTTACGTCCCACCAACTGCCGTGACAGGCGCCACACAACTCGATTGAGTCAGTCGGAGTGAGATGCTGTGGATTAAAGATATGAGTCGCGGTATTTGCGGTATGCCCGGGCCCCATTGCGTTGACATGCTCCTGCCCCGGGCCATGACACGCTTCACATTTCACGCCTGGCACCAGATGAGCTTCGTCGAAGCCGTTGTTGAGAACAGAAGCAGTCGAGTGGCAACTGAAACATCGCAGCACCTCGGAATCGGGAACGCGACGGTACATGGCCTCGTCTATATCGGTGGGATTCAGCAGTACGCGGGCGGGAGTGAATTCGAGCTTGGCCAGCTTTGGGTAGAAAGTGACTCTGGCCTCGTAGAAATTTCCGTCGCTCTTCTTAAATAGATAGGACTGACCAACCCGGCCCGCCCCGAAGGCCCAGGTCAGAGGATAGGAGCGAGTTTGCGTCCCATCCGTAACTGAGTAGGTACTCTCCCCGCCATTCGAGGCAGTTTGGATCCGATAGGCGTACTGGTTGGACCGAAAGGACAAGTCTCGATTTGAATGGAGCAAGTCCGCCACCGCCGCGGGCATCGCCGCGTGAGCCATCCGAGACATTTCCTGGGAAGAAACCATGCTCGCGTGACACCTGGCACAAGCCTGATTGCCGGCATAAGCCTCGTTGGAGGAGTGGCTCTGTCTCGGCCAGAATCCCGGTTCGGACAGATGATCATCCGTGGATAACTGGGCCCAGATTGGCTGAATACCTAGGAGAACTGCTGAGAACAAGCCGACCCGCAACAGATAGATACCGTTCACAACTTCCCCTTCGCTTAGGACCACCTTGCATTCGATCAACGCGCGTTCAGCCTGGCCGAAAGGCATTTTCGACAATCACTATAGCAGCGCAGAAGAGCTTCTCCCGGAGGACGTTTCTGCCGCCGAGGCCTCCCTGATTGAACCTCGGACGGGGAAGCAACTGAAGATGTATGACCAATTATCTGTGAAAGCGTTTCCCGGAATGGATGCTCCCCGAGGCGGATACCGATATCCATCGAAAGGTGGAATTTAGTTCTTGACAATGTTGTTTCGCAGCCAGATGATCCTCTGCAACCCTAATAGCTGGTTTTGAGGTGAGTTGTATTTTGCCCCAAGATCCTCGAATGGTATCGATATCATCGGGACCGCTTATAGGACGGTTTCACCCAGGGCCACGCAGAAAAGCAGGCAGGCCTGCTACGAAATTGGTTGTTGAATGTACTTTTCCGGAGGCTATAAATGTGCAATCTGTTCGATAAACGCAGACCAGCTCTTCTCAGGCTGATGACTCTATCCTTGTTTGTTCTGCTGGCTGCGGCCCCCGGCGCACTCCGCGCACAGACCTACTTCGGAACGATCGTGGGCAACGTAACCGATCAGTCCGGCGCCTCGGTTGCAAATGCCAAAATTACGGCGACAAACAACGCTACGAATGATAAGTACTCGGCCACCAGCGGTCGTCAGGGATCGTACACGATTGCCCAGGTTCCGGTCGGCGTTTATACCGTGCGCGTCGAGCAGGGCAGCTTCAAGCAATACGTCGCGACACTCGTAGAAGTGCATACGTCAACCAATACCGAAGTCAACGTGAACCTATCAGTCGGATCTGTCACCGAGACGGTCACCGTGGTGTCAAACGCGGTGCAGGTTCAGACGACTTCGGCTGAAGTTGGTGAAGTCATCGACGGAACGCAGGTTCGGGAACTTCCTCTGAACGGCGAAAACTTCGTTGGACTGACCCAACTCTCTCCCGGTGTCTCCGCTGCGGCCAGCTATGATGGCAGCAACAAGGGTCTGTCGGGTGGCGTGAACTTCTCCGTCAACGGCAATCCTTACACCAACAACCTGTTCTTGATCGACGGAGTGAACAACAACGACGTCGGTTCCAATCGTACGATTCTGGTCTATCCGGCCATCGACACCATCGCCGAATTCAAGATGATCCGCAACTCGTATGGGGCGGAATACGGCCAGGCTTCTGGCGCTATTATCAGTGTCACCACCAAGTCCGGCACGAATTCGCTTCACGGCGGCGTCTTCTACGCCGGCCGCAACGATGCGCTGGACACAAACGACTACTTTTCCAAGCTGAACGGCACCGGCAAAGGCAAGCTGAACCGCAGCGACTACGGTTACAACATCAGCGGTCCGATCAAGAAAGACAAGCTGTTCGCCTGGTGGAATCAAGAGTGGAACAAGGAACTTCGCGGCAACTCCTACGGATCGTGCGTTCCGACAGATGCAGAATCTGCGGGCGACTTTAGCGGATACGGAACGGCGGCAAACGATCAATGCGGAGCCAGCATCCCCACTATCCCGGCTCTTTATCAAGCCGCAGGCAATCCTTATAAGGTTGCGAGCCCCGATAAGGCTGGTCTACTGATTGCGCAGTTCTATCCGTCCGCGAACTATAACGCCAACCAGAAGCTGGTTAACCCTTCCACCGGATATAACTGGGCTATCTCTAATCCCAACAAACTGAACTGGAGCGAATGGAACGTTCGAGCCGACTACGACATCAACAAATCAAATCGCGCGACCTTCCGCTGGACGCAGGACTCCTGGACCAACCCGTTCCCCAATAACGGCTCGTCGTTCTGGGGCGATTCGGAATTTCCAACTGTCGGTTCAAGCTGGAGCCAGCCGTCTAAGAGCGTGATGGGTAAAATCAGCTCCACAATCAACAACAGCATGGTGAATGACGTTGAGTTTGGTTACGGATACAACGCCATTGTGACCACACTTCAAGGGTCGCGTGCCAGCATCGTCAACGAGCTGCAATCGGCCTACCCAGCGTCCTTCCCCCAGTCCATCAAGCAGGCGGATGAGTTCTTTGGCGGCTGGGGTGGCCTGAATCCCTACGGCTCGTATCAGGGCGAGTCGTCTATCTGGAACATCGCCCCTTACAAGAATCATGAAGACCTTTACACCGTGCAGGACAATCTCTCCAAGGTGAAGAACGCTCACCTCTTCAAGGTCGGCGTTTTCTTTAGCACCAACCAAAAAGTTGAAGACAACGGCAACGGAGCCGACCGGCCGGGCTTGCCGAGCACGATCCATTGCGACACGGACGCAAATGGTAACAACATCATTGGCCCAGGGCACCCCGCCTGCGCTAGCACGAATAACGCTTTGACCAACATCCTGATTCCCGGCACGGGCACTCAGCCGCAGGTCTTCAACGTAAGCGAGAACAGCATCGACGCTACGGCGTACGTTCACTGGCATGACTACGAGTTCTATGCGCAGGACACGTGGAAGATCAAACGCAACGTCACCATCAGCTATGGCTTCCGCTGGTCCTTCTACCGTGAGCCCTTTGCCGGCGACAATCACTGGGCGAACTGGAGTGTGGCACAGTGGAGCGCCAGTGAAGCGAAGACCACCCCGTCGGATGCTTGCAACGGTACCCTCATCGTGCCCGGCACAACGCCGTGCGTAGACGCTGCGAAGTTCCTCGCGGGCCTGGGCGTCAACCTGCCGCTATCTGGCGGGACGCCTGGACCGAACAGTGCGCTGGTCAATCAAAGCGATCACAACATTGCACCTCGGCTCGGCGTTGCTTGGGATATCTTTGGCACCGGCAGGACTGCCTTGCGCGTCGGTACAGGCCAGTTCTACCAGCGCGAAGCCGTTGGAATCGATGAGGGCATGGCTCGTACCGCACCGTTTGTAATCGGTGTGAACACCAATCGCACTCTGGACACGGCGTCCTCGCTTGCGAACCCTTCGGTCTCGCCGAACTATGGCAAAGACACGCGCCCATACATGCCGAATTCATGGCAATGGAACGTTACCGTGGAGCAGGAGCTGGCCCGCAATACCACTCTCGAAGTCGGCTATGTCGGGAATGCAGGTATCCACCTGACTTCGATGTACGACCTGAATCCGGTTCCGCAGAGCAACTGGGCTCAATCAGTCTTCGCAGCAGGCAGCGCTCAAAACGCGCTTCGGCCAGCATTCAACTTCGGCCAGATTGGAGGCTTTGCCCGCGGCGGCCATGCTTCCTATAACTCGCTCCAGACCCTGTTCCGTTCGCAGATTGGGCAGTCCACATTCCAGGCGGCTTACACCTGGTCTCACTCGATCGGCAACGTTGAACTGGACAACTCTTCGGGTAGCTTCAATCAACAGGCCACAACCTGGCAAGGCGCTCCCGGGCTGGATAAGGGCAACACAAACATCAACCGTCCCAACATCTTCGTGGCGAACGAAGTTTATTACCTGCCTAAATTGGAGAACTCCAACAAGCTGGTAGAGGGTGTGGCAGGAGGATGGCAGGTCAACGGCATCTTCACCTGGGCACACGCCAGCTCGCTCACATCCTTCGCCAATGGCGGCTACAACGGCGGCGCCGTAAACAGTCTGATCGGCACTGGATACGTTGGAAACAACCGTCCTCTGCTTACCGGCATCTCGTGCAACGCAGGCGAGAAGGGGAATCAGATCCTGAATTCTAACGCCTTCACTCTGATCGGATATACCCTCGGCACGATTCCCGCGAATATGGCACGACGGGGAAGTTGCTATGGTGCACCTACGGTAGACATGGATATGCAATTGGCCAAGAACTGGATGGTCAAGGAGAAACTCAGAATCAAGTTCGCAATGGACTTCTTCGATCTCTTCAATCATCCGAACTTCAACAGCAGCGCCTTGGAAGGCACCGGCTACACGCCTGCCAACATCGCCTGCGGTGGTAAGTACGCAAATAACACCGCCGTTCCCTGCGGTGCAACTAACCCAAACAGGACCATTACCGATCAAAGCGTAGTCAGTGGCTTCGGCGCGGTCACAGCCTTACAGGTAGGTCGCGGCAATCGGGAACTACAGTACAGTCTCAAACTAACGTTCTAACTCAACGCACCATCAACCCGAACGGCGGAGCGCTAGGCCAGGCTCCGCCGTTTTCCAATAGAATCGTAGTCACCTCCCATGAAGTGCCGTTCGCGCAAATCCGTCCAGGTTGGCATCCTCTCTGCATGCGTCTCGCGCCGGTCTGGTTGGCTCGCATTACCTTTAGCGGGAATATTGATTTGTTGCAATGGCCTGGCCCAATCGCCTTCTAAGACCAGCCATCCGCCCTCCTCCAACGCGAAGAGCAGTACCTCCCAACCAGACGAGCTAGCTGCGCGCGTTGCTGCGGCGAGCGCAGCGCGTGAAGCAGGCGATCCTGTCTCGATTGCACGTGCGAATCAACTCGTGATCGCTACAGCCCTTCGCGAGATGGCGACTCTGCGGTCAATCGAGGCCGCTTATCCTCAGGCAATCAAGCTTTACCAGGACTCTCTCAAGTTTGAAGATAACCCCACGACCCGCGTGGGTCTTGCACTCGCCGACGCTCAGGCTGGCCAGTACGATGACGCGATCAAGCTCGCTCAGGAAGTCCACGCCACAAATCCGACTGACCTTAGTTCCGAGCGTATGCTCGCTAGTTTCTACATGCAAAAGGGAGAAGCTGCGAAAGCTATCGAGCCCTTCAGCCGGGTTGCGGCAGCGGAGCCTACTATCGACAACCTCTATGCGTTAGGTAATTGTCTGCTCCAGACCCACAAGCCCGAAGACAGACTGCGCGCCAAGACAGTGTTCGAGCAGATAAAGAAGACCTCCGGAGACAGCGGATCACTCCATGTCCTGTTCGGCCGCGCTTATCGAGATGCAGGCGACATGCCATCCGCGATCGGCGAATTTCGCGAAGCCATCGCCATCGATCCACGGACGCCGCATGCCCACTACTTTCTTGGGCTCGCAACTCTCGCGTCTAACGAGTGGAAGCCGACTCCAGAGGCAGAATCCGAGATGAAGATAGAGGCTGAGTACTATCCTCACGACTATCTCGCCAACTACATGATGGGCTTCCTCGCCTCGGGAGAGCGCCGGTACGACGAGGCCCACACCTACCTGGCTGCCGCTGCTGCCATCGACCCCACGGCCCCTGAACCGTATCTGTATATGGGCCTAAATTCCTACGCGCAGGGAGACATGCAGCAATCCGAAGATGCGCTGCGTAAGGCGGTCCTCCTCACCGGAAATGACGAAGCCCGCTCTAACTACCAAATTCGTCGCGCCTATGTCGATCTGGGTCGCATTCTCACCAACTCCGGCCGCAAGGATGAAGCCGAAGTGTTCCTTGCTAAGGCGCGTGAGTTGCAGAACAAGACAATGGAACAAAGCCAGCAGAGTATTGCCAGCATAGCCTTGGCCGGTGGAGCAGGATCAGCTGCCGCGGTAATGCCATTGACTAAGCAACAGGAAAACGCATCTTCACCGACATTGCAAAACGCGTCCGACGTGACGAACGGAGTGGATCCCACTGCCAAGAGTAAGATGACACCTGCCCAGCACGCTCAGGCCGACGAGCAGGAGAAGGTGCTACGCGCTACGCTCGGACTTGCCTACAACGACCTCGCTACTTCCGAAGCTATCCGTAAGCAATACCCTGAAGCGCTCGGCCACTACCAGGAGGCCGCGCGGTGGGACAACTCTCTTGCAGGCCTACAAAGAAACCTGGGGCTTCAGCGCCTTTCGCGCCGGGGAGTATCCCGTTGCGGTCGAGGCTCTTGCGCAGGCGTTGCGTCTGCAACCGGATAGCACGGCCATAAGAGCGGTGCTGGGCATCTCCTACTTCAATCTCGATCAATTCACCAAGGCCGCGGAGACGTTTCATCCATTGGGCGAGCGCGGCATGCGCGATGGAGAGGTCGGTTACGCGTGGGCGGCGTCTTTGGCTCACACGGGTGACATGAAGGCGGCAACGGAAGTGCTGACTGGGTTTTCCTCCGAGCCGCGGCCCGATTCCGTCAATCTGCTGATCGGCCAACTCTGGACAGCGATTGGCGACTATGCCAGGGCAATTGCCACGCTTCAACAAGTGCTTCAATCAGACCCGAACATGCGAAAGGCTCATTTTTATGCAGGCCTTGCCTACATCCATTGGCAGCATTGGACCGAGGCCGAGAAAGAATTCAAGGCCGAATTGGAACTGAGCCCGCACGATCCCGACGCCGAATATCATCTCGGGTTCGTCTACACCCAGCAATCCAAGATGGATGAGGCGGTCGCGCTATTCAAAAGCGTGGTGGCTTCGTATCCCGAATATGCAAACGCTCAATATCAACTGGGAAAGATCCTGCTCGATCGCGGGCAGATTGCCGATGCCGTTCCCCATCTTGAAGCTGCCGCGCGACTAAGTCCGCAAACTGACTATATTCATTATCAGTTGCAAAACGCCTATCGCAAAGCGGAGCGTCCAGCGGATGCCGATCGCGAACTCGAGATATACAAACAGTTGAAATTGAAAGAACGTGAGCGCGCTGGAGACAGCGCCATGTCAACTCATTAGCCACACAGCCAGAAAATAGGACCCCATTTGCGCCCTGCGACTCCGCACAACTTATTCAAATTGATCATCACCGCATGTGGCGCATGGTCTCTCGCTGCCGCGCAGAGCGGTCACCCCATCGCTCCGCCTCCCCCTTCGTCGGCCAAGGCAACAAAGTGCAGTGGACGCCCCGTGCCGCAACTTGAAGACATCACCGCCGCAGCCGGCATCACTTTTCGTCATACCTCCGATCCGTCCAAGCGCTACATCGTCGAGTCCATGAGCGGCGGAGTCATCCTGATCGACTATGACCGCGACGGGTGGCCCGATATCTATTTCACCAATGCCCCTACTGTTGAAATGGCGATTAAAGGGGAAAAGAGCTTCGGCGTCTTGTATCACAACAATCACGATGGAACGTTCAGCGACGTCACTGCCAAATCGGGGCTTAACTCTGCCTGCTTTGCGATGGGTGGCGCGGTGGGCGACTTCAATAACGACGGCTGGCCTGATTTATATCTAACCTGCCTTGGTGGAAACGTCCTCTACCGCAACAACGGAGACGGTACGTTCACTGACGTCACAGCGAAAGCCGGTGTCGCGGATGGACGTTGGTCTACCGGGGCCGCGTTTGGCGATTACGACGGCGACGGTTTTGTAGACCTGATGGTTACAAATTACGTCGACTTTCACCTCAATGACCTGCCAGGCTTCGGTAGCGCCCCTTTCTGCAAGTATCGCGGCATCGATGTACAGTGTGGCCCGCGAGGATTGCGCGGAGCCGGCGACGCGCTCTTCCATAACAACGGAGACGGCACCTTTACGGACGTATCAAAGGCTGCTGGAGTCAACGACCCCAGCGGCTACTACGGCCTTGGCGTTATCTGGGCAGATTTCAATAACACCGGACGCCCCGACATTTACGTTGCCAACGATTCGACGCCGAAGTTTCTTTACAAGAATGAAGGCAACGGAAAGTTCAAGGAGATCGGACTCGAGTCGGGCACGGCCGTCAGCGACGACGGCTCCGAACAGGCTTCCATGGGACTCGCGCTGGGAGACTACAACCACACCGGACGCCCGTCGATCTACGTCACCAATTTCTCCGATGAGAACGATCTTCTTTATCGCAACGAGGGTGATTGGAACTTCAAGGAAGTCTCTTACGCTGCGGGCGTGGCGCTTCCGTCCTTGCCGTATGTGAAGTGGGGAACGGCTTTTGTTGACCTCGATAATGATGGCTGGCTTGATCTGATCGCCGTCAACGGCCACGTGTACCCCCAGGTGGATACGCTGCCCTCCGGGCGCCGGGTATCGCGAGCCGAAGTTGCTCCAACTCAATCAGAAAGATGGCACGTTCTGTGATGCCAGCGACCAGGCCGGAAAGGCGCTGATCGAGCGTCGCGTCTCGCGGGGACTCGCCGTCGGCGATATCTTCAACGACGGAAACATGGATGTGGTGATCGGCGATATCGACGGTGCGCCGATGCTGCTGCGCAACCGCGGCATTCCCGGTCGTCACTGGGTCAGCTTTGAACTCACCGGCAAGAAGAGCAATCGACTCGCGTTGAATGCCCGCATCAAGATCGTTGCGGGCGGCGTCACGCAGACCGACGAGATTCACAGCGGCGGCAGCTACCTGTCGCAGAACGATCTGCGTGTCCATTTCGGCTTAGGCAGTTCGACCAAAATCGATAAAGTGGAGATCCACTGGCCCTCTGGTCAAACAGATACCATGTCAGACTTGGTTGCCGACAAATACTACTCGGTGATCGAAAATGAAGGCATTGTTCCGGCTGAACGCGCACGGCCTGCTCCGGTGAAACATCCTTAGTTCGAAGTGATTATCACGCAGTCCCATAAAGCTCACTGCCAGCACCTAAAGGTCATCGAAGAGTGCACATAAATTCCCGCAACTCGCTTCGTATTGCTCAGTCCTTTGCGGTGACTGCAATATTTCTTTGCCTGCTGGCCGCAGATTCGCAGGCATACCAGAAGCCGCCTGCCGAAGCGCAGCGTGAGGCCGCCCGCCTCAACAATCTGGGAACAGCCCTCATGAATCAGCAGCAGTTGGAGAGCGCGGCGCAGAAGTTTTCAACTGCCTATCAATTGGCTCCCACGTTGACCAGGGCAAAGATCAATCAAGGAATCGCCCTCTTGTATCTGCAGCGTCTGCCCGAAGCGGAGGCCGCTCTTACCCTGGCAATATCCAAGGCTCCCACGGATCCGCATGCGTGGTATTCGCTTGCGTTGCTCTATCACGATCAGAATGACACCGAAGAAGGCGATAGACGCATTTGAAAAAGTGCTTTCGATTGATCCTTCTGACCCCGACACCTTATATATGTTGGGGACATCCCAGCTGGAGGCGCGCGATTTTCCGGCGGCGGTTGCAGAGTTTCAGAAGGCGCTGCAGATCGATCCTCAACATGCATCGTCACAGTATGGGCTGGCGCGCGCATTGCAACGCGAAGGTAAAGCCGAGGAAGCACGTGTGGCCTTGCAGCGGTTCCAGGCCATCACCTCTGCGAAGCTTGGCTTTCCGCTGTCGCATATCTACGGCGAGGAGGGCAAATATGCGCACGTCGAAGATGCTGCGACATGCAGACCCCAGGGTTGCTCCAATGATCCCCGTAGTCTTCGCAGAAGCATGGCGTTCTGCTGCGCCGGCTGCCCCCGCCGCGATTGCATCGTCAACACCCGGCGGAGCATGTCTCATCGACCTGCACAGTGACGGACGGCCCGATCTGGTAGTCATGAATCGCGGGCGAACACGCGGTGCAGATCTATCGCAATTCTGGTACTGGTAGCTTCGACAGCCTCCCTGAGCAGCGTACCGGCGTGCACGCGAGTGGAGTTGGAGTCGCCTGTGCCGTTGGCGACTATGACAATGACGGTTTACCCGACCTCGCGCTTGCCATGGAGGATCGAGTTCTTCTTTTTCATAACCTGGGCGGCGAAAAGTTTGAAGACGTCACCGAAGCTGCGGGGATAAACCTCCGCAATCGCCCCACCAGTCTCCTCTTCGTGGACTATGACCACGACGGTGACCTTGATTTATTCGTTACGGGCGCTGCTTCGAACGGCGCCGGACCAAATATTCTCTGGCGCAATAACGGCAACAAGACATTCACCGACTGGACTCAAGAGGCCGGCCTCGCGGGCAGCGGTTCGACGACTTCGGCAATGCTGAGCGACTTGAATAACGATCGAGCGATTGATCTGCTGGTGGCCGGTTCCGGCGGCGCTCCGACATTTTTTGCAAATCGCCGTGAAGGTCCTTTTCAAGCCTCGTCACTCTTCGCTGCGACCCTTCCCCCTACCGTTTCAGTTGTCGACGCTGGACTTCAACAAGGATGGCTGGATGGACGTCCTGTTGTCTCATCCGGCGCGCCTGGTGTCTCTCTGTGGCGCAATATCGATGGCCGTCAGTTCGAACGAGTAGCACTTCCACTGCCCGATGTGACCGCCGCATTTGCCGCAGTGCCGATCGATTTCGACAATGATGGTTGGATCGACCTCGCCCTCCTCGTCGCAACGAAGACCGGTCCGCAGTTACGCATGCTGCGCAATCTCGGCCCCGGTGGATTCGCGGATGTAACGACACAGTTGAAGCTGGATAAAGCTTTCGTTCAAATCGCCTCGATCTCTCATTGCCGTCGACGTCGATGGTGATGGTGATTCGGATCTGATCGTTACGGAAGCGGACGGTTCCGTCATCGCGCTGCGGAATGACGGAGGAAACCGTAACCATTCGCTGGCGATCAAGCTCAAGGGAGTCGCCGACAACAAGACCGGCGTCGGCACCAAGGTTGAGATCTTCGCCAACGACCTTTGGCAGAAATGGGAGGCGACGGGCCAGTCTGAGATCCTCGCCGGTCTCGGTACGGCTGATAAAGCGGATTTGGTCAGACTGTTATGGCCAACCGGAGTTCCGCAGGACGAGATCGATCTGAGCGCAGGCACGCCTCACGTTATTACTGAGCTTGACCGTCGCGGAAGCTCCTGCCCAACGTTGTTTGCGTGGGATGGCAGCAAATATGGCTTCATTGCCGACGTGATTGGGGCAGGTGTCGTCGGTCACTGGGTTTCGCCCACGGAACGAAACATTGCGGATCCCGATGAATGGGTCAAGGTGGACGGCTCTCGGGTCAAGCAGCGCAACGGGATGTACAGCTTCCGCTTCGGCGAACCGATGGAAGAAGTCAACTTTATCGATCAGGTTCGTTTGCTCGCGATCGACCACCCGGCAAACACATCGGTCTATCCGAACGAAGGGTTTCTCAGTGCGCCACCATTCAAGCCAGAGAAGGTCGTCGCGAGCAACTCGCTGCATCCACTCGCTGGGGCTTGGGACGACCACGGCGTCGACGTTCTGCCGTTACTGCGTGAGCGCGACCACACCTACGTCAAGGACTTCACGCATCTTCCGTTCAGCGGATTCGTCAACATGCATCAGCTCACACTCGATATCGGGCCATGGAAATCCGATCGACCATTGCGTCTGCTTTTTCACGGCTTCATTGAGTACTTCACGGCCAATTCCATGTATTCCGCGTGGCAGGCCGGCTTGACCCCGCAGGCACCGTCGCTCGAAGCGAAGTTTGCCGACGGCACCTGGCATACGATCGTGGAAGACATGGGTTTCCCAGCGGGCTTGCCGCGTACCGTCGTCGTGGATCTGACTGGCAAATTGCCCGCAGGCGTCACCGTTGCTTCGCGTTAGTACGAATCTCGAAATCTATTGGGATCAGGTGCTGGTCGACAGCGGATCCGATACGCCCGCGCAGATTCGCCAGACAGAACTTCCTCTCGCTCACGCGAATCTCGCCTTCCGTGGTTATCCGCAGCAGATTGACGGAGCGACTGCGGGCGATCTGACCTATGACTACCAGAAGGCAAGCTCCACCGGGCCATTCATCCCTCATCGAGGCGCGTACACTCGCTATGGCGATGTAACACCGCTGCTGCATTCCATTGACGACGAGTACGTCATCCTTGGCACCGGGGAGGATATTGATCTTGAGTTCAGCGGCCGAGTCCTTCCGGAACTGCCAAAGGGTTGGACTCGCGACTTCTTCTTCTATGCCAACGGCTTTGTCAAAGACATGGACTTCTACGAAGCGAATCCATTTCTTGTCGGCTCATTGCCGTTCCACGGAATGAGCGCCTATCCCTATCCTGACAGCGAACATTACCCCGACGACGCTGTCCACACCGCCTACCAGTTGGAGTGGAACACCCGCTTCGAATCCGGTGCACCGGACAGAAGATTCCAGTTTCATTACGTCCCTCGGTCCTCGCCCCCGCAGATCGAACCTGGCGGGGCGGGGAAGTGAGCAGCCTTTCGATTCAACCCGCAGTCGACATGATCGCCATGCTGGCGAAGAATGACATCTCTGCGCTTGAGCTGGCAGAAGAGCACATCCGCCGCATCGAACAACTCAACCCCCAACTGAACGCGATCATCGATTTCGATGCGGATCGCGTGCGCGACCAGGCCAGGCGCGCCGATCGATCCGTTGGCACTCGAGGACCTTTGCATGGTCTTCCTGTCACGGTGAAGTCTTCCATCTCTGTTGCTGGTCATCGCTGCGAGACTGGCAGCCTGCTCAACCAGGGACACACGCCCACGCATGACGCAGAGGTCGTGGCACGGCTGCGTGCTGCGGGTGCAATCATCCTCGGAACCACCAACTGCCCCGAGTTCCTCATGGCGTACGACACCGACAACCGGCTCTACGGCCGCACGTCGAATCCGTGGGATCTCAACTACACACCCGGCGGCTCAAGCGGCGGCGAGTCGGCGGCAATTGCTGCAGGATTATCTGCTGGCGGCCTGGGCAGCGACAGCGGAGGATCGGTTCGCGAGCCGGCGCACTTCACCGGAATATGCACGCTCAAACCGACCCCCGGCAGAATCCCGGGCGACGGCCATCTCCCGTCCTGCGCCGGTCCCTTTTCCGTACTCGGCGCAATCGGCCCCATGGCGCGCACGATGGCTGACGTCGAGTTGCTCTTCCGTGTTCTATCTGGTCCGCACGACAATGATCCGATAGCGGCGCCCGTCGCCTGCCGTCCTGTAAGTCGAAGCGATCTCAAGCAGATCTGCAATCGGCTTCTTCGAGGATGACGGCATCATCCCTGTCACTCCGGAGACGCGCCAGGCGATTCGCGACGCCGTTCAATCGCTTCGCCGCCAGGGTTTTCGTGTCGAACCCTTCCGCCCCAAGTCACTTGAAGCCGCTCGGAGACTGTGGTGGAGATTCTTCGTCGACTGCGGCTCGATGCTGCTCGAACCACTTGTGCAGGGTCGCGAAGATTTGCTTAGTCCGACCTTCCAGGCCTTCCGTGGGATGGAGCAGATCACCCGCAATCTCACCGGAGCCCAACTCCTGAGCGCGTGGATGGAATTGGATCAGGTCCGCCGCGATCTTCTTACGGAGATGAGAGCGTATCCCATCTTGCTCTGCCCCGTCTGCGCCATCCCCGCGTTTCGTCACGGCGAACGCGAGTGGATCGTAGAAGGTCAATGCGTCTCCTATCTCGACGCGATGCGATACACCCAGTGGTTCAATCTTCTCGGCGCGCCCGCCGCCGTAGTCCCTGTCGGACGATCATCAGAGGGTCTGCCCATTGGAGTGCAGATCGCCGGGCGACCCTACGAAGATGAACTCGTTATAGGAGTGGCCTCGGCGATCGATCAGGCCTTCGGCTACACCCCTCCGCCCATCGCTAATCTTTAGACAATCATTCGGTGGGCTCATCTCTGACTATTCCTTTACCGCGTTAACCAACTCCTCGAGTGGCGAGAGGAAAGTAAAGCGCACGAGCGCTTGCGGCTTCTTCGCGGCTGCAATCAGGGCCAGATTATGCCGCTTCCAGCCCGCGGGAGCTTTGGCACCTTTGGAGAGATAGTTCAGAGCTTCAATGCCCGCGGTTGCCAGTCCGGGGAGCTGTTGGGCCCGGGGTTTTGCAAGCGCTAGAAGTGGCGTGGTGGACAACTGGGCCTCGATTGCAGGAGCAGCAGTGATCCAGCTCTGGAAATCCTTCTCGAGCAAGGTTCGGGCCTCTTCACTCGCAGCCGGAGCCCTGAGGAACTGATGCGTCAGACGATTGGTGTCGTGGCGCGAGGGAGGATCCGGGCGAACGGCGTCGACAAGATTGGTGAGCGGAGTCAGCTGCGAGGTTCGCTGTTGGTCGTAGCGGTCGCTGAAGCTGACAGGTTCCAGCATAGAGGAGAAGATGCGGAGTGCGTCGATGTTCTCGGTTCCAGCCAGTTCGCGCAACGCGCTTCCCTCATGCGACAAGTGGGTAAGGCCCAGCGCCTCGAGCCGGATCGACTCCACCTCGAGACGACGGTACATGTCATCCACATTGTTGACACTCTCCGGGGACCAGAACCGCTCTGCGATAGCAGCGGAGCGCGGCCAGATTCGTGAGTCGATGGAGCGCTCATTGAGCTGTTCGCCCCACATGCAGATCTCGCCACCCAAAGACCAACTTGCGCTGTTCTGCAGTGAGGTCGGAACTTGAGGGCAAGGGATCGGCGAGATAGTGCTCCTTGGCCGACTTCATGCCATCAAGATAATAAGGCTGGGACAGAATTCCCTGATACCCCAGCTTCGCCGCGTCCGATAGAGACTTCGCGCCGCGCCAGGACTGAATCACTATGTCCTTTGGCAAAGCTGGGTTGAGAATCTCGTCCCAGCCGACCATGCGCTTCTTGTATTTCTCAAGAATCTTGAAGAGGCGTTGATTGAAGTAGGCCTGCAGCGCCGCTGCATCCTTCAGGTTGTGAGCGCGCATGAACTCCTGAATCTTCGGGTTGGCCTTCCACTGCACGCCGTCGCTCTCATCGCCGCCGATGTGCATGTAAGAGTCGGGAAAGATCTGAGCCATCTCTCCAACGAAGCCGTCGAGGAACGTGTAGGTGCTCTCGCGCGTGGGATCCATCGCAGCGTCTTCAATTCCAAACTCGCGACGGATGGTGTACGGCCCCGGCGCGCTCGCGAGTTCGGGATAGCCGACGAACCAGCTTTTGCTATGTCCAGGCATATCGAACTCAGGCACGACACGGATGCCGCGCTCGCGAGCGTAGGCAACGATCTCTCGCGCCTCATCCTGCGTATAGAAGAGCCCGTCTGAGCCCATGCCGGTAAGCTTGGGGAAGAGCTTGCTCTCAATGCGGAAGCCCTGGTCTTCGGTCAGATGCCAGTGGAAGACGTTGAGCTTCACCGCAGCCATGCCGTCGAGCGTGCGCTTGATGACCTCAACGGGCTCAAAGTGCCGCCCGCAATCGATCATGAGTCCTCGCCAGCGAAAGCGCGGAGCATCTTCAATCTGCACATTCGGAAAAGAGTAGCCAGTGGGCTCCGTCTGTAAAAGCTGCAGGAAGGTCTGCAGGCCACGCGTAGCGCCCACCACAGTAGCAGCCTGTAGTTTCGCCCCTGAGCCGGTTATGGCCAGTGAGTACGATTCGTCCTCGTCGGGCGATTGAACTGCCTCGCCCGCTCCTCGAACCTCCACGACGAGTGTGGCTCCGGTTGCTGCCGTTCGGATCTCTTTCGATAGAGGCGTGCCGGTCTTGCCCTCGAGTTCTCTTAGTGTTCTGTAAATCGCGGCGTCCAGGCGCGCGTCGTGAAAGCCGGACGCGCTCACGGAGAATGAGCGGCTCCATTGCAGTCTGCCCTGCTCGACGGAGATCTTCGCAGGCGCTGGTAAGAGAGTATTGACGAACGATGCGGCGGTTTGTGCTCCCGCGTACATTGACAGCCCAACGATTAATACCAACCCACTCGCGATCTTACCCTTCACCTAGGTTCTCTCCTCATCAGTTGCTCAAAATTGTCGTTCTAGAGCATATGCAATCTAGAGAACTATACAGGCGTTCCGATAGCCTTCGTTTCTGAGCAATTCAGTTTAATGGTCCGTCCACTTCGCGCCTCCGTGTCCCCGAAATATGAACTCGCACCCGATGGGCGCAAGGCACTGAATACAACGAGCCTGCCAAAACGAGCCATCACTTTCAATCACTTACAAGGCTACAAATATTCATGATCGAAATCCGAATAGACCATCCGAGCACCAGAGTCCAGACATCGGTTATGCTGTGTCATCGAAAATAACTCGACAGAATCAACCCAACTCAGGGGCGGGAGTTATTTGCCCAAGGAGAATGTATATTGGCAATCCGCAGGAATACTCGGATCTTCATGATTCGGTTTGCAGCCACCGTTGTTGTTGCTTGCAGTAGTGCATTGTTCGCTTCCCGAGCCGCGCTGGCGCACTCCATCCTTGTGAGCTCGCAGCCAGCAGTGAACAGTACGGTCTCGGGTCCGGACCTCGCGGTCCTCCTCAAGTACAGTTCCAGGGTCGATCTGGAGCACTCGACGCTGACCTTGCTCGAGCCCGACGGGAAAGTCGACAAAGTCGCCATCGAGGGCGAGCCAGAGCCGGGATTGCTCTCAGCCAGGTTGAAAGGGCTCGTCAAGGGAGCCTATGTGCTGCGCTGGCAGGTATTGGCCACGGATGGACACATCACTCGTGGCAAGGTTCCCTTCCAAGTAAAGTAGAGACCGAGAAAAATATTGATCTGGCTCATACGCGATATTGATCTGCTGAGCGTTCTGTTACGCGCCGCAACGCTGGCTTTCGAGGCGTTACTGCTCGGCGGCGTCGCCTATCTGCTGGCTGTAGCCCGGCCGTCGAGGGCCAGCGCTGCCGTCGAAGACTTTTGTCGTCGCGGAATCAGGATGGCAGCGCTTGCGCTGGCAGTTGGCGAGGTTGCCATGGTTACGGCATCCGGCGCTCTCCTGATGAGCGGCTCTGATTTGACGCTCAAGGATGTGACCACCACCAGCTTCTTTCGCGCCTACTCCCTGGTGATCCTGTTCGCGATTGGGCTCTGGATCTGCGCACGCTTGAAGAGCAATATGGCCACTGTTGCCATGCTCCCATTGGGTCTCTTGCTGATAGCGGCTACGGTCGTCAGCAGCCATGCGGCGGCACGCATCGATGACCGGGCTCTGCTGGCGATTCTCACGGCTGCACATCACCTGGGTACCGCGGCTTGGATCGGCGCAATGCCGTATCTGTTGATTTCTTTGGGCCGAGTGCAAAATGTGGACGAAGCTCGGCGAATGACCGAGCGCTACTCCCGCATGGCGTTGCTGGGCGCGTCCACGCTGGTATTGGCCGGAATTGGCATGGCTTGCTTCTACGTGGGAACCTGGAGCGGCCTCTACACCACCGCGTACGGCATCATGCTCATTGCCAAGATCTGCCTTTTGTTGATGATGGTGGTCCTTGGTGCCGGAAACTGGTTTCTGGTGCGGCGTCTGGCCACCGATCCTCAACCTTTGCTGGTGCGGTTGCGCCGGGTCGTCGAAGCAGAGATTTGCCTGGGCTTTCTCGCAATATTGACGGCCGCTTCGCTCACCTCTCAGGCGCCAGCGGTTGATGTTACCGCTCAGGACAGGGTGACCTCTCGCGAGATCTACGTGCGGTTGCATCCTGAACCGCCGCGCATGAGCAGCCCTCCCGTGGCCGCGCTGGCCGCTCCCAGCTCACTCGAAGAGGCCGTTAAGGACAGTGTCTTCGTTGCCACGGTCGGGAGCGACGACAACGACAGAGCGTGGTCGGAGTACAACCATCACTGGGCAGGGCTGATTGTCCTCATTGCAGGGCTGCTGGCACTGCTCAGCCGGCACCGTACTATGCGGTGGGCGCGTTTTTGGCCGCTGGCCTTTGCCGGTCTGGCCGTCTTCATCGTGCTGCGCGCCGATCCGGAGAACTGGCCCCTCGGCCCACGTCCCTTTTGGCAGAGCTTCGCCGCGCCAGACGTGCTGCAACATCGTGCCGGGGCGCTTTTGATCGTGGTCTTCGCAGCCTTCGAGTGTGCGGTACAGGCAGGCAAGCTGAAGGCGCGGTGGGCCACTTACGTCTTTCCCGCAATGTGCGCGATTGGGGCCGCCATGTTGCTGACACACGAGCATTCAGCCAGGGACATCAAAGAATCACTGCTCGCGGAGATGAGCCACACCCCTATCGCGCTGCTTGGTGTCACTGCGGGTTGTAGCCGATGGCTGGAGTTGCGTCTACCCATGAGCCGCATAACTGCTATCGCCGGTTACCTCTGGCCCGTGTGCCTGGCGCTGGTCGGCTTGATCCTGCTGAACTATCGCGAATTGGCATAGCGCGGACACGCATCGCCATGACCCTCACATCGGCTTCATGGCCTTTAGAAGAGGAAGTCGAAATCAAGTAACTCGTGCCGCCCGTAGTTTCCAAAGAATAATCCATATTGCGGATCGTCAGAGTTGCTGTGGACCTGTAATGGATTGGTGTGGTTGGTCAGATTGCGGAGTGTCACCGAAAGACGCACCGCATGCTTTGGGCCCACATTAAAGTCCTTGCCTATTCGAAGATCAGCCGTGAAATATCGCGGGTAGCGCGGCTGCATCGCAGACGCGAGCGAGATGTAGTTCTGAAATTCGTCGACCGGCTGCCAGGTGAAGCCGTTGCGATATTCCACGCGCGGCCAAATATGCATTCGTAACGGCAGACTACTGGTTCCCCAGAAGAGAAACCGATTCGGGATCTCACCGGCTGTGTGGGCTGTGATCTCCGACTGGACAACGGGGAAGGGGAAGTCTCCAAGATAGGTAGACGCGTCGGTAATGTTGCCCACAGCCAACTGGCGAACGTAAGAGAAGAAGAATTGACGTTCCTTGGTCTCACCGAGACGAGACGTGAACTCAAACTGGTGGGTCTGCAGCGAACCAGAACCAGAAAGTACCAGCGCGCTTGCGGTCGTGGTTATTTGCGGAGAGAGTGTCAATTGGTTGCGGGCATCCGCATGAAGATAACGCAAGCGAAGGCTGAAGTGTCGATTAACAATGCGCTCGCCCTCAACGTTCCAGGCAAAGCTGTATGGTGCGAAGTTGCCGTCGCGACTCAATTGATGAATGAATGGGAACTCTGACGGAGATTGGCTGATCAAGTTAAGAAACTGGCGGGGGCCGTCTGTAATATTGCCGCTTCCGTCGTAGGTAGTCACGATCTGCTCTGGATAACTGCTGAAGGCGTAAGTCTCAAGTGGTATCGAGTCATAGAAGATCCCGAGCCCCCCTCGAATGACCGTCGAACCATCTCCGAACGGAGACCATGTTAGACCACCTCTCGGAGCAAAGCGAGAGGTGTAGGTTAGCGATTGGGTCTCGAAGCGCAGTCCGGCATCAATCGCCAGGTTCTTGTTTAATATCCAATGGTCCTGAGCATACACAGCCGGTTCAAGATCAGAGAGGCTGAAGCTGCCGCTGCCGGCAAAGGAGATTGTTTGCAGGAGTTGGCCCGATGAATTGAAGATGCTCACATCGCGGCCCGTAACCGCACCCTCATCTTCTGCATGAGCAAGGATGCCGCCGATCTGGAAGGCATGCTGGCCGTGCCATTGGACATTCGCAGGAGACCATGTTTCCAGCCACTGAAAGCGCGTAGCCTCTCGGTTCTGCTGGCCATAATAATTGCCGGAATTTCCAACAGGCGAGAGAATCATGGCACCTTGCGCCTGACCTTCGACGTCAGTCGCCATTCGAGTGCCGGCAAATGTAGACGTCAAAAGACCGTCCCCGATGGCGAAGCGGTACGTGATCGTTCCGGTATTTTCCTGATAATCAGCGTTTGGCGTGACCGGTTGAGGATCAAAGTAATTCAGATTCGCGTATTCAACCGAGTGGGGTGCGAAATGGAGAGTTCCAGTGATCGTGTTACGAGAATCGAGAACAGCATCAAATTGGGTGAATGAGTTAACCGCCTTCGAGCGAGTCTCGTTCACCGGAAACGGAAGCGTGCGCACTTCGGCGTTGTAGACCAGGTATTCAAAGCCCTCCACGAAATAAAGGTGATTTTTGATCAGAGGCCCGCTCAGGTTTAGGCGTGGTGAAGCATCTCGCACTCCCTCAAGGTGCCAGCTGCGAATGCGCCAATCGGGAAAAGGGTCGTTGAGGCTGTACTCCCACTTGTCGCCGCCCGGACGAGTCTCTGCACTGACGACTCCAGCAGTGAAGTTTCCATATTGGGCGAGATAGGGAGACTGCATCACCTTCACCAGATCGACCGTATCGATCGGAACACTGAGGCCAAAATCTCCCGTGGCAGGATCATTGACGTTCACCGAATTGACGAGCAGGCTACTATGCTCTTCATCCACGCCCGAGATCTGCACGCGGCCCGCGGGAGTGCGGATGACACCGGGGACCAGCGGCAACGCCTCGACCACGGTGCTGGGCCGCAGGGGACTATCTTTGGCGTCCGCGATGGGTAGCCTGGTCTCACTGCTGGAGCTTTCCGCCAGCGGGCTTTGTGGAGAGCTCTGTACGGTTACGCTCTGTTGCACGTCAGCCGCAGGAGAGAGGGCGATCTCGAGATCGGTCACTTCCTTGATATTGACCTCGGTCGTTGCAGTGAAGTATCCCTGCAACTGCGCTGAGATATGAAGCGTCGTCGCATCATCCCCGCACCCACGCAGAACTCCATGCCCCTGATTGTCAGTGATCGTCCTACAGGTGAGTCCTGCTGGTGAGGTTCCCTCTACGGTCACGCCAGGTAAGCGTTGGCCATCCTTGCCCACCGTACGCACTTCGATTGTTTTACCGCTCTTAGACTGACCACGGACTCCCGGCGTCATGCAGCATAATGCTGTTATGACCAGGGTCAGCCACCGCCAATTCGCAAGCAGGTGGCGGAGATTGCAGCATCTTCGTAGTGGAGTATCGGCGATCAAGCACGAAGCCCTCGTACTCTGACGATCGAAAGAGTCGTTGCACGCGACAGCTCGCCATGGTTTTGCGAGCGGACACTATCGGACTATTATGACTCTCTCACTAGGCCTTCGGGGCTCAGTTTTTTCCAAAAAAAACAAGCGTCACGCCAATGGCAACCAGTAGAACCCCCATCCATCGCTGGAAGCTGACGCGTTCGTGCAAGAATACGACTCCTCCCAGGGCTCCGGCAACATAACTTAACGCCGTTACGGGAACGACGAAGCTGACGTTGTACATGGAAAGCGCTCCCAGAAGGGCAAAGAAGCCGAACGCCATCATGGAGATACCTGCCCACATCCATGGTTGGCGAAACGCTCGCAGCGTGACCCTGACGATCTCTGCAGGACGAAAGCTGGTCGCCTCACCCACACTCTTCATCGCCCGAGAGACGCAGAGTTCGCCTCCAGTACCCGCCACGACAATCACCGTAAACAAAGCGAGATCTCGCAACCTAAACTTGCCTCTCAGTCTCAGCCGCCGTGGTCCGCGGAGCGGTATGGCTTATCACGAACACGCCCAGACAGATCACTGCGATTCCCGCCCATCGCAGGGGTGAGACACTCTCGCCGAGAACTAAATAGCTAAGCAGCGCGACGACACCGTAAGCCAGTGACGAGGCAGGCTGCACGAAGCTATAGTCCGCCCACGAAAGCACCAGCATGTAGGACACAAAAAAAACGATGAGCGACGAAATCCCCAGCCAGATGGATGTCGACGCAAAGATCTTGAGGCCGGTTTGAAGCAAATGGGATGGCGGCCAGATTGCCATGGCGCCTACGTGCTTCATCCCCTTGCCAAGAAGAACATTGCCGAGCGGGCCGGTGATCACCATCACCAGAATCATCAGAAAGGTCTTCAGGCGAAGTGGTTTGTGTGCCGTCTTCGATTCAGGCCCTTCACTTATAGCATCTGCGAACACCCTTCTATTGTATAGGCCCGTGCTTGTATCTTGGAGCCAACTACTGATTTCATTTTTGGGCTACCATGGTGAGAGCGGCTATGTGGGCACACATGGCGATACTCTTGTGTACGGTCATCATGAATTCCAAGTCTTATTCCGAAAAGCCGTCTACTTCTCTCAAGGCTAGTGCAACTTGTGCGGCATAGTCGGATTCACAGCTAAAACGTGGTCTCCCGGTCCGGAGCGCATCAGGCAAGCAACCGATACCTTGCTGCATCGCGGACCCGATCAACAGGGCGTTTACCAGTCGAAGAGCTGCTGCCTCGGTGCAACGCGTCTCAAGATCGTCGACCTGTCTGCGGGTGATCAGCCGATCTACTCTGAGGATCGCGACACTGCAATTGTCTTCAACGGAGAGATTTATAACCATCTCGAGGTTCGCAAAGTACTCGAAGCGCGCGGTCACCGCTTTCAAACGCACTGCGACACCGAAACGGTGCTGCATGCATTTCTTGAATGGGACACAGACTGCTTTGAACAACTTAGAGGCATGTTTGCTGCTGCCATCTGGTGCGAGTCCAGACAGCGACTGGTGCTTGCCCGGGATCGGGTAGGAATTAAGCCGCTCTACATTGCCGAGCGAGGAGAAGATCTCTTGTTCGCCTCCGAACTGAAAGGCATTCTGATTCATCCTGAAATAGAGCGGCAACTCAGTCTGGACGGTCTGGATTGCTTTCTGTCCATGAACTATGTTCCGTCTCCCTGGACGTTGATCGAAGGCATCCAGAAGTTGCCGCCGGGCTACTGGCTTGAGTGGCAGAACGGCCGCATCGAAAAGCAGGCTTACTGGCAGATGCCGCAAATGGCGCCCTCGCCGATGTCGCTCGAGGATGCGAAGTCAGAGCTTGATCGGCTTCTCGAACAATCGGTTCGCGAGCACCTAATGTCGGACGTGCCGCTCAGCGTGTGGCTCAGCGGTGGCGTCGACTCGACGACAATTCTGCACTACGCCACGCAGGCCTCTAGCTCAAGGCTGCGCACGTTTTCAATTTCGTTCAACGGTTACAGCTTCGATGAGTCTTCGTCCATCGGCGAGATTGTCAAACAATACGGCACAGAGCACGAACAGCTCGATCTGAATCCGGAGCAGGATCTCGAAGGCGCCATCCGGGAGCTCTCGTATTATTCTGATGAGCCAAGCGCAGATTCTGGGGCATTGCCTGTATGGTTCTTGTCCAAACTTTGCAAGACACGCTGTACGGTCGCGTTCAGCGGCGAGGGCGCGGACGAGGTCTTTGGCGGCTATCTCACCTACCGCGCAAACCGCATCGCCCGGCATCTCAAGCAGGTTCCAGCAGGCGCGATTCGGTTGGCACTGCGAGCACTGAACGCATGGCCCGCGTCCGATGAAAAGATCAGCCTCGAATATAAAGTGAAACGCTTGTTAGAGGGTAGCCTTCTTCCCGCGGAACAAGCTCATGTGTATTGGAATGGAACCTTCTCGGAAAGAGAGAAGGCAGCTCTACTGAGGGTCCCCCTACCCGGCGCTCTGCTCGACGTTCTTGCGCAATTGCGATCCAGGCTTCCGGGGGACGGAATCGCCCCGTTCCTGGAGTTTGATCAGAGCTACTATCTTCCCGACGATATCCTCGTGAAGTCTGACCGCATCAGCATGGCTCACTCTGTAGAGGTGAGGCCGCCGTTCCTCGATCATCGCCTTATCGAGTTTGCCGCGAGCATACCGACCGAGTTGAAAGTTCGCGGCGATCGCCAGAAGTATGTCCTTAAGGAATTAATGAGGCCCAAGCTAAGGTCTTCGATTACGCAGCGGAAGAAGGTCGGCTTCGATATCCCGACGCACGAGTGGTTTCGTGGGCCGCTTCGCGGGCTGCTGATGGAGACACTCAAATCTGCTCAGACAGAACATGCAGACTTGTTCAACTTCGACGCGATCGACAAACTCACAAAATCGCATATGAACCGGAACATCAATGTCGGCTACCACCTCTGGGGCCTTATGACTTTATTTCTTTGGATGAAGCGATGGAACGTACAGTCAGCCCCAGTGCATCAGTCCAGCATTCAGGCGCTTATGATCGGATGATAAGCCGCCGTCAGATCTATCTCATTGTTGTTCTCTTCGCTGCGGCTGTATATCTCGGCTGTATCGTGTCCCCGCCGTCACTGATGGATGACGTGGACGCGGTCCAGGCCCAGATCGCGCGAAACATGCTGAGCTCTGGCGACTGGGTGACGGCCCGCCTCGACGGAGTGCCGTATCTTGAGAAGCCTCCGCTCATCTACTGGATGATTGCGGTCTCTTACAAAGTCTTCGGGGTGCACGACTGGTCAGCCCGCATCCCCGTTGCGCTATCTGCGATCGCTCTTTGCTGGACCACCGCAGCTTTTGGTCTCTGGGCGTTCGGGAAGCGCGCAGGCCTTTATGCGGGCCTTTGTATGTCTACCTGCATCGGGCTTTTTCTCTTCACCCGCATCCTGATCCCGGATGCGATGCTGACCTTCACGATCGCCTTGGCTCTATGGGCGCTGCTGCGGGCGCTGGACGAAGAGGAGCCGCATCCGAAAGCCTGGGCTGCTGTGATGGCGGCCAGCCTGGCTGCGGGGCTGTTGCTAAAGAGCCTGATCGGCATCGTCTTCCCCATCGGGATTGCCGTCTTCTATTTGCTGATCACCCGGCAGTTTTTCCTCGCTCGCACATGGAAGCGACTCCGGCCATTAAGCGGCCTTCTTATCATCCTGCTGATCGCCGCACCCTGGCATATTCTTGCAACTATCAGGAATCCTCCCTACTTCAGTCTTTCGATGAAGAGTCTCCCTGGCGAATACCACGGCTTCTGGTGGTTCTTCTTCATCAACGAGCAACTTCTTCGCTTCCTGAATCTCCGCTATCCTCGCGACTACGACACGGTGCCGCGCAGCCTCTTCTGGCTCTTCAACCTGATCTGGCTGTTTCCCTGGAGTGTCTACCTGCCGGCGGCTTTCAAGCTATCCTATCGGCCTGTCGATCGCGCCAGTAACACCAGGCTCATGGCCCTGTGCTGGATCGGGTTCGTGATGGTGTTCTTCACCTTTTCGACGACCCAGGAATACTACTCAATGCCCATCTATCCGGCGATGGCACTGCTGATAGGGTCGGCAATGGCTCTGGAAAGCAGAGCCGTACGTGTGGGAACCCGCGCCGTGACCGTGTTCTGCGCCATCGCTGCGATTGCTATCATCTCCGTCCTTGTGGCTGTGCGCCACCTACCTACGCCGGGAGATATCTCGCAGGCGCTAACATCCAACCCATCCGCCTATAAGCTCTCGCTGGGCCACATGGAAGATCTGACGATCGATTCGTTCGCTTATCTTCGGCTCCCTCTCGCGTTGGCCGCTGCAGCGTTCATCATAGGCGGCATAACCACCCTTCGAACTGCTCGAAAGAGCGCCTATTTTGGCATTGCGATCATGATGGTCGTCTTCTTCCATGCGGCCAGGCTGGCGATGGTGACCTTTGATCCATATCTTTCGTCGCGGCCTTTGATAGAGACCCTCAAGCAGTCGCCGCAGGGTGACCTGATCATTGACCATCACTACTACTGGTTCTCGTCCGTCTTCTTCTACACAGACAGAACCGCGCTTCTGCTCAACGGCAGATTCCACAATCTGGTATATGGCTCCTATGCGCCCGGAGCCGCCAACCCCTTTATAGATGATAACCAGTTCCGGGAACTTTGGCGAAAACCCTCTAGATACTACATATTTGCCAGGACTGATCAAATCGATAATCTGGCATCTCTGGTCGGCAAAGATAATCTAATCACAGTGAGAACGAGCGGCGGCAAGTTCCTCCTGACCAACCACCCATTTAATTAGTGGATGCTCTCGAAAACATTTTTTCGTTCCCCAGAGTCTTTTTTCGAAAAGCCGTGTTTGCAAGTCTGTTTGCGAGTCTTATTCAAATTGCGAGTCTTATTCAAAAAAAATGCGTCTAAATTCGGCAGGAATGCGTCGATATAAGTTTGAAGGTTTGGAGAGAATATGAGAATTGCCATTCTTGGCGGTGATGGTTATTGTGGTTGGGCCACTGCCCTTTATCTTTCGAGCAAAGGGCATACGGTTGCGATCATCGACAATTTTGCGCGCAGGCAGTGGGACTTTGAACTTGGAGTTCAGACACTCACTCCGATTCGGCCGCTCTCCGAGCGGTTGAATGTCTGGCAGCAACTGACCGGCAGAACGATCGATCTGTTCGTGGGAGACGTGGCAGATTACGATTTCCTGGCGTCAACGATCGCCGCGTTCAGGCCAGACGCCGTCGTGCACTTTGCTGAGCAGCGCTCGGCTCCATACTCGATGATCGATCGAAAACACGCCGTTTTCACTCAGGTGAACAATGTAGTCGGCAATCTCAATCTACTCTTTGCCATTCGAGAGTTGGCGCCAGACTGCCACATCATCAAGTTGGGAACGATGGGCGAGTATGGTACGCCCAACATCGATATCGAAGAAGGCTTTATCACGATCGAACACAACGGTCGCAAGGATACGCTTCCTTTCCCCAAGCAGCCCGGCTCTTTCTATCACCTGTCGAAGGTTCATGACAGCCACAACATCATGTTCACCTGCAAGGTATGGGGCCTTCGCGCCACAGATCTGAATCAGGGCGTTGTCTACGGTACGATCACGGATGAAGTTCAACTGGACGAAGCGCTGATCAATCGCTTCGACTACGATGAGGTCTTCGGCACGGTTCTGAACCGTTTCTGCGCCCAGGCCGCTATTGGCTCTCCTCTCACGGTTTATGGAAAGGGAGGCCAGACACGAGGCTTTCTCGACATCCGCGATACCGTCCGCTGTATCGAGCTCGTCTGCCTCAATCCAGCGAATCGTGGCGAGTTCCGAGTCTTCAATCAGTTCACGGAGCAATTCTCTGTATTAGACCTGGCTCTGATGATCAAGCTCGTCGCCGGGAAGATGGGACTGCTCGTTGAAGTCGAACATCTGCCCGACCCACGCGTCGAAGCTGAAGCGCATTACTACAACGCCAAACACTCTAAGCTGACCGATCTTGGACTCGAGCCGCATCTGCTCTCTGACTCGCTCGTTGACTCTCTCATCAGCATCGCGCTTCGTTACCGAGACCGGATTGACCCTGCGGTGTTCAATCCGCAGGTCTACTGGCGTGAAACGCGAAACCAGCGGCGTACCGCCAACAGCCTGAGTCCCGAGTCGGTCTACACGCAAGAGCAGGTAGCTCCCAAAGTTGGTTAGCCGAACGCAGACTTGCCATTAAGCAGGGCCACTGAACATGGAAAACGTGACCGTGTTCAGTCGGCCTTGGCCGGCACCAGATCTCCATTCACGATGAAGTAATCGTGTCCACGCCAGCTGATCGATCTGCGCGTGAAGCTTGTCAGCCAGATGAGGGTTGCCATTGCATCCCACGCCGGAATCCATGCGAGCTTTGCCCATACGCCTGATTGTTTGAGACCGGTTGAGCCGACCAATATCGTCAAAGCCGATCGAACGAGAAGATATCCGCCGAGGTATGCAACTGCCACTGTAGTCGTCGGCGCGATTGCAACCGCCAATAAAGACCAGGGCAATCCCAGCGTGAAGATCAGACCCACATGGCCCCACGGCCGCATGTGGCGCATTACAGTAATCCAGCGTAGACGCTTAAAGAACAACTCCCGGAAAGACTGGTAATCCGGCACCGTCACAATGGAGTACGGCAGTAATACGACCTCACGGCCGTGCTCCGCGATCAAACGCCCGATCCAAAGATCATCCGCAGGCTTGTTCTCGATGGAGGCATACCCTCCGAATTCCCGCAGGTACGATCGCGTCGTCGAGATCGTTGGGCCCAGCGCAAACTTTACCCCATCAAGCTGCTTTGCGACCAGAATTCCCGGATAGAAATCTGAGAGCATTCCAACGTCCTGCAATTGTTGAACCCATGTTTTGTCTTCATTGGATACGTAGAAGCAAGTGACTGCACCTGTCTTCGCATCTGCCAAAGGTGCCACCAGCCGGCGTAGGTATTTCGGTTCAACGCGCACATCGCTGTCGCTGATTACCAGGTGCTCATGAGCGGCTTCTTCGACCAGTCGCGCCAGCTTGGCAACCTTATCGTTCGTTGCCTCGCGGCCCGATCCAATGATGATGCGAACCTTTGTCTGGGGAAAGTCGCGGATCAGCTTTTGCAACACAGGCAGGGCGGGGTCGCTGGTATCACCTACACAGAAGAGAATCTCGTAGTCCGGATAGTCCTGGCGACAAAAGCTCGCAAAATTTTCGTAAGCATCCGGATCAAGTCCGCGCACCGGCTTTAGATTGCTGACCGGCGGCAAAAACTCCTTCGACCCATCCAAATTTGGATTGGCTGTTAAGAAAAATCGTAAGCAACTGAATAACGCAATGCCGTAGTAGACGAAGGGGATTGCGGCTATTCCGAGTAGTTCTGTTCGTATTGTTGGGATAATCAGCAGCGCACCACACACATGTAGCACTTTTCAAGTCGTGACTTGGTCAGTGTACCGTAAATGGGCGTTACCTTGGCCCTTTTGCCGCCTCCAGCCGGGGTTTGAAGGTTCGATGACTAGAAATTTTGCTAGTTGCGTAGGCGCTGAAATGTACCTATGCTCCCCGTTTGGGGCCTGTCATAAAGGGAGAACGCACAATCATGAAAACGCAAACCTCTGGACGCAGAACTCTTGGGACAATCGCAAGGAGTTGCACCGCCCTCGTGTGCATCGCACTGCTAGTCCCCGGGGATGTGACCATGTTGGCGCAGGCGCCGCTGCCTGCCGATTCGGCCCAGGTGGCGGCGCCCCCGATACCGCCTGATCAACTCGATTCGCTTGTAGCGCCTATTGCACTATACCCCGATCCGCTCCTCGCTCAAGTGCTTGCCGCATCAACTTATCCGTTGGAGATCATTCAACTTCAGCAATGGTTGTCAAAACACAAGGATCTGAAAGACCAGGCACTGGTAACTGCGGTCGAGAAGGAAGACTGGGATCCGAGTATTCAGGCGATGGCCGGTTTGCCGGACGTTGTGAAACGACTCGCGGACGATATCAAGTGGACGACGGATCTTGGAAACGCGTTTCTCGCGCAGGAATCGGATGTGATGGACGCTGTCCAGCGCATGCGGCAGAAGGCGCAGGGTACGGGCAACCTAAAATCCGGCGAGCAGCAAAAGGTTGAGACCAAAGTTGTGGAATCCAAGCAGGTCATCGTCATTGAACAGGCCAATCCGCAAGTCGTGTACGTTCCCACCTACAACCCCGTCGTTGTTTACGGTCCACCCGTCTACCCATATCCTCCCATCTACTACCCGCCGCCCGGCTACTACGCAGCCGGACTTGCAATTTCGTTCGGCGTTGGCGTTGCTATGGGAGCTTTCTGGGGTGGAGGTTGGGGCTGGGGTTGTGGCTGGGGCCACAGTAACAACGTGAACATCAACATCAACAACAACTTCAATCGAAACTACAATCGCAATACAAACATCAACGGCGGCAACCGCGCGTCGACGCTGCCAGCCGGGGGCAATCGCGGTGGAGGCAACAACTGGCAACATAATCCTCAACACCGTGGCGGGACACCCTATGGAAATAGGGATACGGCTCAAAAATTCGGCGGCACCACTCGTGGCGATTCAGTGGCAAACCGCCAAGCGAGTGCGCGTCAGAATCAGGGACAGATCGCAAACCGCGGACAAAATGCCTCTCGCCCAGGAGGACAGACGCCAGGCGCAGGAACCCGGCCCGCGGGTGGCACTGGAGCGAATCGGCCCTCCGGCGGAGGGGACCGCGTCGGCAACCGCAGCGTTTCGCCCCCTCCTTCACCGGGAAATCGCGGTGGAGCATTCAATGGCGCTTCCAGTGGCATGGGCGGAAACGCAACTCGAGCCAGCAGCCAGCGAGGTGCTTCCAGCATGGGTGGCGGCGGTGCTGCAAGGTCTGGTGGCGGGGCAAGGCGGAGGTAGGGAGCTATGACAATGGAGATTGCAATGATAGCGAAGAATCGGTACCGCATTCCGTACCACCTTGCAATGGCAATACTCATCGTTTTCGGTTGCTTCGTTATCTTGGCTCCGCCATCGGCGGTTGCGGCAGGGCAGGCCGCAACCAAACCGCCTGTACCCATCCAGAAAACCTTCGACAAGCCGGAGGATGCCGCAGACGCGCTGATTCAAGCCGCATCGACCGATGATCTGGCCGCGCTCAATTCCATTCTCGGTTCGCATTCTGCTGATCTCGTCTCTCAGACAGATCCGGTAAAGGATAAAAGTATGTCGGAAGCCTTTGCCGCGAGAGCGAACGAGAAACACTCGATCCAGATCGATGCAGCAAACAAGAACCGCGCGATTCTCATCATCGGCCCTGAGGATTGGCCTATGCCTATTCCCTTGGTCAAGCAAAATGGGAAGTGGCTATTTGATACGAAGGCCGGCCGCCAGGAGATAATAGATCGCCGCATTGGTCAGAACGAACTGGATGCCATCCAGATCTGCCGGGGATACGTGGACGCGCAAGAAGAATATTCCCTGGAGAAGCACGACGGCTCGGAAGTAAATCAATATGCCCAAAAGATAATCAGCACACCAGGGAAACGTGATGGCCTCGTGTGGCGAAACGAAGACGGAACTTTTGGTGGACCAATCGCTCAGCCGATCGCAGATGCGATCGCCGAGGGTTATACCAGGAAAGATCAACCGTACCATGGCTACTATTTCAAAATTCTGAAGAGCCAGGGACCCGCAGCGCCGCTGGGGCAGATGGATTTCGTCGTTGAAGGCGCCATGATCGGAGGCTTTGCGCTTGCCGCCGCCCCGGCCGAATACCGCGTAACCGGAGTGAAGACATTCATCGTCGGCTTCGACGGCGTTGTGTATGAGAAGGACTTTGGTCCAAACACGCTACAGAACTTCCGGAACATGGAAAGGTTCAATCCGGATAAAACCTGGCAGGTCACCGACGATCAATGGCCGCCAGACGCCTTTGCCTCTTCGCCGGCAATGGAAAACCGCTGAGATTATCCCTACCCTCGAGCGCTATTGAACCGAATCCAGAGGCGGGAAAAGGGGTGCGGCACCCACACCCCCAAACTCCAGCAGTGTGATACTTTTACGAAATAGTTCAGGCAATATCTTCTCTATCACCTCTGACGAGGCCGTAGGTCCATTCTGCGTCGCCCAGGAGTTTCCTTCATGCTCGCGAAGTACCTGCCGTTGGCCCTGTTTCCTGTTCTTTGTCTAGCCCCCGCCGCCCAAGCGCAAACCAACGACCCCGACTTCGCGGCCCAGGTCAAACAATGGACCACGCGCCCCGAGTTCATGAGTCCGCTGGTCGACCATCTCCCCAAATCGTCCACCGTGCCGTCACCAAAGGACGTCCTCGGCTACTACATCGGCGCCCCAAAGAAACTCACCTACTACGCCGACGTCCTGCGCTATTACCGCACCCTCGCCGAAAAATCTCCTCGCGTCAAAGTCATTGACATCGGCAAGACCGAAGAGGGCCGCGACTCGATCATCGTCTTCGTTGGCTCCGAAGACTCCATCAAGAATCTCGACACCTACAAGAGCAACCTCGCCAGACTAGCCGACCCACGCAGCCTTACCGACGACCAGGCCAAAGACATCATTGCCCACACCAAACCCATCTACACCCTCTCCGGCGGTCTCCACAGCGCCGAACTCGGACCACCCGAGATGCTGATGGAACTCACCTACCGGCTCGCCACCGAAGACTCTCCACTCATCCAGAAGATCCGTTCCGAAGTCGTCGTAGCCATCATGCCTGTAGCTGACCCAGACGGCCGCGATCGCAGCATCGACTGGTACAACCGTTACCTCATCGACGTCACCGACGACAATGCCGCCTTCGAGGGCGGCGTGCCCTACTGGGGCAAATACACCAAGCACGACGACAACCGCGACATCAACTATGCCGGTCTCGCCAACCAGAACCTCCTCAAGTGGTATCTCGATTGGCATCCGCCTATCATGCACGACCTCCATGAGTCCGTCTGGTTCCTCTACAGCTACAGCGGTCAGGCACCGCAGAACACCCTCTTCGATCCCATCCTCTGGGCCGAACTCCCCTGGTTCTCCAACTTCGAGATGGCCCAGCTCACCAAGTACGGCATGCCCGGCGTATGGACCCACGGTTACGTCGACGGCTGGTCTCCCGGCTACGTCGCCATTATGTCTGCTAACCACAACGGCATGATGCGCATGTACGAGATCATGGGCAACGGCGGCGCCACCACCATGCAGCGCTTCATCCCCGAATCCAAACCCGAACTCAAAGGCGGCGGCGGAGGTCCCGGCGGCGACGTCACCAAACGCCAGTGGTTCCGCCCCAATCCACCCTACAAAGACGTCATGTGGTCCATGCGCAACAACACCAACTACGCCGAAACCGGTGTCCTCACCGCTCTTCAGCTTACCTCTGCCTTCCCCCAGGTCATCCTCGAAAACTTCTACACCAAAAGCAAAAACTCTATCCACTCCGGCGAAACCGAACTACCCTACGCCTTTGTTGTTCCCAGCGATCAGGAAGACATGACGCGCGTTGCCTTCGTGATCAAGATCCTCCGCATGCAGGGCATCGAAGTGGGCCGCGCCACCAGCGAGATCAAGCTGAAGGATGGCACATATCCCGCAGGCTCGCTCGTTGTGAAATGCAACCAGCCCTACGGGCGCCTCGCCAAAACCCTCCTCGGCAAACAAGTCGACCCCGACCCCGAACTCACAACCTACGACGACAGCGCCTGGACCATGGGCCTCATGACCCGCACCACCATCAAACCCATCACCGACGACGCCGTCCTCAAAGCCAACGTCGAGCCCGTCAACGAATACACGCCGCCTTCAAAGATCGACACCCAACCCGCAGCCGTAGCCTACGCCATCCCCGACCACGGCTCACCCAACATGATCACCCTGCGCTACCAACTCAAGGACGCCAATATCAAGATCGCTGAAGCCTCCTTCAAAACCGGCGCAACCACCATCCCCGCGGGCTCCTTCATCGTTCCAGCCTCCGCACTCAACGATCTCAAAACCGCCGCCACAAAGCTGGGCCTTGATGCAGTCGCTCTCACCGCCCAACCCGCCGTTGCCTCACACGAAGCCGCACTCCCGCGCGTTGCCATCTACAGCACATGGGCCGGAACGCAGGACGTAGGCTGGGTACGCTACGCCTTCGACCAGTACCAGGTGCCCTACGACCTCATCTTCAAAGAGCGCGTCCTCAAAGGCGATCTCCACTCCTCCTACGACCTCATCCTCGTCCCCAACCAGGCCCGCACCGCCAAGGCACTCGTCACCGACATCCCCAAAGGCAAGATTCCCCTCGCCTACACCAAGACCGACAAGTTCAAATTCCTCGGCGACTACGGCTCCTCCGACGACATCACCGGCGGCATGGGCGCGCAGGGTGTAGCCGAACTGCAGAAGTTCACCGAGCAGGGCGGTCTCCTCGTCACCCTCGGCACCTCTAGCTTCTTCCCGCCGGACTTCGGCATCACCCCTAGAATCGACACGGGCACCACCACGCCGCGCTTCTACGCTCCTGGCCCCATTGTCGAAGCCGAGATCACCAAGCCCGCCAATCCCATCTTCTACGGCTACACCGGCACCACCATTCCGGTGCGCTACGCGAACGGCCCACTCTTCCGCATGGACCCCGAGCAAAATAAGGCCGACGTCCTCATGCGCTACCCCGGCGGCGAAAAGTCCGTCCTCAGCGGCCTCATGAACGGCCCCGACGAAATCAAAGGCCGCGCCGCCGTAGTCAAAACCTCAGTAGGTCAGGGCGAAGTCATCATGTTCACCACCAACCCAATCTGGCGCTGGCAGAACATCGGAGAGTTCCGGATGATGTTCAACACCATCCTCAACTACAAGAGCCTGGACACCAAAACCCACACTGCCGAGTAGATGCGGGATTGATCCTCCCGGCTGTTGCGACGGACATAGGCACAGGCTGTCGGGAGGGCCTATTTCTGTGGATGCAACACGAGCTTCTGCACGCGCCAGTTCAGCAACTCCGCGACAAAGAGCACGTTCTCCGACGGGCATGCAATCTCGTGAATCCAGCCAAATTGCTTAAGCTGTTTTCCCGACTCGCCTAGCACGCCGAGCACTGTTCCATCGAGGCTCAGCTTGTACACTCGCCCCGGAAACGCGTCCGCGGCGTACAGCACCTGGTTGGGTCCAGGCGTAATGCATATAGCCCAGGGAGAACCCTCTGCCTGCGTGCCCGTCGCATCCTTAGCAGGTTTCTTGCCGATCGCCGGGACCGCGCTCGCATAATCAAACGGCACATCGATTGTGATCTGGCGCAGAAACTTTCCGTTTCCATCGAACACCTGGATACGGCGATTGCCACGATCGGCCACATAAATATTCCCCTTCGCGTCCGCGGCGATGCTGTGCGGCGTGTTGAACTGCCCGGGCTGGTCGCCGGGTTCGCCAAACGACATCAGCCATTTGCCGTTCTTATCAACCTTCGCGACGCGCGAATTGATATAGCCGTCGCTGATGTACGTGTTGCCGGCCGCATCCCACGTAACATCCGTCACCTGTCGGAACTGTCCGTCAACCGGAGGCAGCGGCGGATGCACATGCTTCAGCGGCCCAGTGCTCTCATCCGATGCCTCCTGCTTGCGACCAAAGACCATGACCACCCGCCCCGCCGGATTGAACTTAATCACCATATCCGACCCTTTATCGGTAACCCAGATGTTGTCCTCTTTATCCACCCTGACCGCGTGCGCATAGGACCACGCATAGAGATTGTGCCCAATCTCGCGAAGGTACGTACCGTCCGGTGCAAACTCCAGAAGTTGCGCAGCACTCGCTCCATACGCCGGCCCAGTCGAATTGCCGCGCGTGAAGACAAAGACATGGCCCTTGGAATTCACCGCTACTCCCGCGGTTTCCCCCAGGTAGATATCTGGCGGAAGTTTTAGAAAATCAGGAACAGAGTCGAAGGGGATCTCAGGAACTGCCTGTGCGAACAAGCGAAATGACAGAGCCAGGCATAGCGTGAGTGCAAGCGCGAAGCGTTTCACAACGACCTCCTTGAGTGATTCCGAGTTATGCGGGAGCGGCCACGGCAAGGATACATCAGGGATGAACCGCAGCGGTCATCGTCGCTTCAGTAGTCGTGAAGGGCCATGGAAGGTTGTTCTTTAATGGAACACTCAAGGGCCGCTACGAGCCATAGATATTGGTGTTGATAAATTCGTTGCGAAACTTTCCATTCGGATCGTACTGGGTGAGCAGTCCCTTGTAATCGGACATCCTCGCATAACCCGACCTGAGACGCGCTGGCTGCATCGTAAACAGCTTTGCCCAGTGAGGCCTGGCTCCAAATGGCGCGAGCTTTTCCTCAATCAGAGGAAGGATCTTCTTCACGGCAGGCCACTCCGGCTTCCAAGTAAAGTGAAGCGTCATGGAAGGCTGTTGGTAGCAAGGGCTGGTCCAAAGATCATCGGCCGCAATAGTACGAAATTCAGTGATGAACAAGTGAGGCGTAATCTGGTCGCGAAGTTGTTCCACCGCGAGGATCGCCGCATAGCCCTTGTCGCGAGGCACAAAGTACTCTGACTGCAACTCCGCCCCGCTGCTCGGTGTAAAGTTCATGCGGAAGTGCGGGAGCCGTTCGTACCAGGGTCCGGGAACCCCCATCTGCTCGGTACAATTCTCCGCCGAATGTCCCGCCAGCGGATGCAGGTTCCGAGTAGCTGGCTTCGCTCCATAGAAATCTGCATGCAGATCCAGCTGCGACCCTTGATCAACGCGACGTTTGACCCACACCTGTGTCGCGCGATGATTCTGCCAGTCAGTAAAGACACTGACGCTGTAACCACTCGCGAAAATATCGTCGAGGTGATGCTCGAGTTGCGAGAACGGGAGATTCTCATACACCATCTGCGTCATCTGAAAAGTCGGCTGAACATCAAGCGCAATCTTCGTAATGACACCCAGCGCTCCGAGCCCCACGACGGTACCAGTAAACTTGTCTCCCAACTTTTCGCGCGAGAACGTCGCAACCTCTCCATTCGCCGTCACGATCTCCATAGCGCGCACTGCTGTCGAGAGATTGCCGTTTTTGCTCCCCGAGCCATGCGTAGCCGTCGCACAGGCCCCAACCACCGAAATATGGGGCAGGGAAGCGAGGTTGTGCACTGCGAATCCTCGGCTGTCGATGTAGGGTGCTAGCTGGCCGTAGGTCACTCCAGCTCCCACCGTGACTGTCTCAGCCTTGGCATCAAGCTCAATCTGATCGAAATGCTTCAGCGATATCTGCTCTTCTTTACTATCCGCGATGCCATTGAAAGAGTGGCGCGCCCCAAGAGCTTTCAGGTGAGAATGAGCGCGAACGTTTTCGCGCACATCTTCGACCGAGTCTTGCCATGTCAAGATTCTTCGTGCTGTAGGTATAGTTGCCAGCCCAATTCGTACGACTGTCAGGCGTCGTCTGCGCGGTGGTGAGCTTTGAAAGCAAGGTGCTGGCAAGCATAGCACCGGATGCCTTGAGGAATTCTCGTTTATCCATTTGCAACTCTCCTTCGCCCCTGTTCAAGAGCTCCGGTTCAAGAGCTGGCAAGGGCAACAGACGGTCAATTGACCTCCAGGTCCGCCCTTAGCCGGATATCGTCAGACGCCGATCCGATCATCACGTTGAATATCCCCGGCGCGACGATGAACTTGTGCGTCGTCACATCAAAGTAGGAAAGTTGCGTAGCAGGCAGCGCAATCGTAATGTGTTTGGTCTCCCCCGGCTCTAGCGTCACCCGTTGAAAACCGCGCAGACTCATGATCGGCTGGACGACGTTCGACTTCGCCTGGTGAACATACATCTGCGCCACCTCCGATCCCTCTCTCGTACCAGCGTTCTGCAGATCGAACGATACACTCACTTCGCCGGTCGCATTCGTCTTCGTTTGCGACAACTTCAGATTGCTGTACTTGAACTGGGTGTAACTCAGGCCGTGCCCGAACGCATACAGGGGCACACCCTTGAAATACATATAGGTGAAACCCTTCGAGACATCATACTCATTCTGCGGTGGCACACCGTCAAGACTCGCGTAGACCGTATAGGGGAGATGCCCGCCCGGGTTGTAATCACCCAACAGCACCTGTGCAATCGCAGTCCCACCCGCCTCCCCCGGATACCACGCATCGAGAACAGCCGGAAGATGATCGTTTGCCCAGGTGACAGCCAGTGGTCCCGCATTCATCAACACCAAAACCGTCTTGGGATTGGCGGCATAGACCGCCTCCATCAACTGCTGTTGCGCGCCCGGAAGATTCAAGTCCCGCCGGTCTCTTCCCTCTGCTTCCACTCTAAGATTCGTTCCAAGAAACAAAACGGCAACATCCGATCTCCGCGCAAGATCCGCAGCACGAGTGATCATCGCCGGATCGGCCGCCTCGATGAATCCAGCACCCTGCTCGTACTCAACCTTCACGTCGGAGCCCAGAGCATCCTTCAAACCCTGAAGCGGGCTAACCTTTCGCGCTGGCGTTCCGTAATAGTTTCCCGTCTCGATAGGCAGTATCTCCCGCAGGCCCGATGACAGCGACACTCTTCAGATTCTCTTTTTTCAAAGGAAGGAAATTATTTCGATTCGATAGCAGCGTCATCGACTCAAGCGCAGTCTGCAGCGATAGCTTCAAGTGTTCCGGCGAGCGAATCACATCCGCCTGAATCTTCGAGTACGGATTCATCTCAGGCGGATCGAACGCACCCAGTCTGAAGCCCACTCGAAGAACCCGCGCCAATGCGCGATCGACGTCCGCCGTCTGCAGCAAGCCTCGCTTCACCGCCAGAGGAATGTTCGTCTCATACTGCACGTCGTCGGAGTCGCATCCAGCTTTGATGGCTGCAGCGGTCGCTTCCACCGGATCTTCAGTGATGTGATGAGCGGCTACCAGCAGATTCACTCCGCCGAGATCGTCGGTCACAAACCCATCGAACTTCCATTGCCCACGCAGGATGTCCGTCAGCAGATACTTATTGATCGCATCCGGAGCGCCGTTGATCGCGTTGTAGGAGGCCATCACCGACTGCGCATGGCCCTCCATGATGGCCGCCTTCCAATGCGGCAACCAGTACTCCATCAGGTTGCGCTCATCTACCTCGGCCGACAGCCTCTGACGGTTCGTCTCCACATTGTTCACTGCAAAGTGCTTCACCGTCGCTGCTACTTTCAAATAGTGCGGGTCGTCGCCTTGTAACCCCTGGACGTAGGCCACGCCCATACGCCCAGTCAGAAAAGGATCTTCGCTAAATACCTCCTGGATTCGTCCCCAGCGCGGATCGCGGCTTATATTGATCACCGGCGAACGAAAGACCAGGCCATGCTTTGACCGTGGACCATCCGCGCCGATGTTATACAGAGCCCGAGCCTCATCCGACATAGCGCCAGTAATGGTGTGGACCAGCGCCGGATCCCACGTCGCGCCCATCGCAATCGCCGCCGGGAATAGCGTCGTCGGTTGCTTCGACCACACGCCATGCAGGGTCTGGTTCCATCCACCCCACGCCGCCACTTTGAGCCGCGGAATCCCGACATTGAGATGATTCAGCTGCTGCGCCTTTTCCTCAAGCGTCATTCGCCCGATGAGATCCGAGACCCGTTGCTCGATCGGCTTTGATGGATCGAGATACGCCGGTCGGGAGGCATCCTGTGCCGTTGCAACGGATAGACAGAGCAGTAAACCGCAAAAAATGGCAACCGGTTTCATCGTTGGATCTCCCATAAGCAATGAATTGGAAAGGTTCTTTATCAAGCACAGCGATGCGACGAATTACTTCTTGCGGAGTGGTTCAATCACAGAAGACATGTCCTCATTCCCTAGACCTTGCGCGATCGCGACTTCAAAGAGACTTCGCGCAGTCTCTGCCGTCTTGAGATCGACATTGCAGTGCGCCGCCTCAGTCTCCGCGTAAAGCAGATCTTTCGTCATCAGGGTGAGCAGAAAATTTACGTTGTAGTTTTGACTGACCATCCGAGCCGAGATCGCTCCAAGCAAAGGACTGCCCGGAGCACCCGATTTCAAAACAGCGAGCGCCTTCTCTCGATCCAGCCCGCTGCGTTCGATCCACGCAAGGCCCTCTGCCAGCGACGCGACCTGCACGCCGCACAGAAAATTATTGATCAACTTCATCTTTGCCCCGCTTCCCACCGGGCCCAGATGGACGATCTCTTTGCTCATCGTCTTCAGCACCGGAGTAGCCGCCTTCGACAGCTGCGTCATTCCCGCCCACAAGAAAAGAGAGCTGGCCCGCCTCGGCCTGCATTCGGCTCCCGGTTACCGGAGCATCGAGAAATTGTGCTCCGCGCGACGCCGACAACTCAGCAAGCTCAGCAACCCACGACGGACTCACCGTGCTCGATTCAATCAAAATTGCGTCTTTCTCTACGGCCTCGAGCGCGCCTCCGCTACCGAGCCAAACCTCACGCGATGCCGAATCATCCGACAGCATACTAATGACGACCGAAGCGCCTCTCGCAGCCTCGGCGGGCGTAGAAGCTAGCCGCGCTCCAGCATCGATCAATGTCTTTGCCTTAGCCGCGGTGCGGTTATACACGCTCAATGAAAAACCGGCTTTCAGCAGGTTCGCTGCCATTCCTGCACCCATAGTCCCGAGCCCGAGTATTGCCACTTTTTTAGTCACAAAATCACTCCCTTCGTCTGCATCGCTCATGCAAGCGAACCCACCGCTACCTGGCGATTCGCGTCCCTACTCTCTACATGGATTGGATTGCGCAGAGCCCGGCCGAACCCCTCATAACGCACCTCCATCCAGTCTCCATCCTTCAGAACAACGCCTTCGCCAAAACTCAGCGAATGGGCGCCGAAGAAGTGCACATGCACGTCCCCCGGCTGACGATGTCCCTCAAACTTGAAGTGATGATGCTCAAGATTTGCGAGGCTGTGAGCACATATTCTCTTCTCCGGTCGCCACCTTCTTCGACCAGATCGTCTCGGTCCCACGCTCGATTCGAACCTCGCCCGTAACCGCCTGAAACGCCGCGCCAACCACAAGCTCCGGCCCCAGGCTGCAAGTACGCAGCTTCGAGCCCGCGAGATTGAGATAGTTGCGCTTCTCAAATTGGTGATCGGAGAACTCGTTACCTGCAGCCATCCCAATGCGATACGGCGTGCCATCCTCGGCAATAACATAAATTCCTGCAACCTCCGCCTCTTCGCCGCCATCCTCCGCATAAGCAGGTATCGTCAATGGCGCGAAAGGTGCCTGCAACATAATGCCGTTGCCTTTGTAGAACCACTCCGGCGCAATCCCAATCTCGCCTTTCGCTGGGCGCCCGCCTTCCACGCCCCACTGAAACATGCGCATACTGTCGGTCACTGGCTCGGCTGCCTTGGGGGCTTCGGCAAGATGCATCGCTTGCCTCTCTTTCGCGCTCCCAAGATGCGTCAGGCCCGTACCCGCGATCATCAGACGCGACGGAGTTCCCGGCACATCGATCGGCGCCAGCAGATGCCACTCGGAGACTCCCGAATAAATCGCGTCGTAATCCAGTACCTCACCATTCGCGAGCGCAAGTGCCTGCTCACTCAACGAAATCCCGTGGCTCAAACACTGCCGGACCAGTTCGTAAACGCTCTGCACTTCAATAAGGCAGCGGAGCATTCGGCTCTTCGACAACCGCGACCCGGCGTGACGAACCATTGCTGATTTGAACAAGATGAATCATCCCTCTCCCTATGTCTTACTCAATAATCTTGAACCGCTTCAGTGACTCTTCATTTACGGTCAGGCCAAGGCCCGGAGTGTTCTCGTCGAGGTCGATATAGCCATCCACGGGCACCGGCTCGCCGTCGAAGATGTACCAGAACAGCTCGTTGCCAACTTCAACATCAACCTTGGGAAAGAACTCTGCCATCGGTGAGTTCAGACTTGCCATCACCACATGGTAGTTATGCATCTGGCCCGCATGCGGCACCACAGGAATCTGATACGCCTCCGCGAGCGCCGATATCTTGCGCGCCTGGCTGATTCCGCCAACCCGGTTCGTGTCGAACTGAATATAGTCGAGTGCGTTCGCCTCCAGCAGATCGCGGAAGCCAAAGACCGTAAACTCATGCTCTCCGCCTGCGATCGGCACGCGGCCATAAGCCTTCAGCTCCTTGTATCCACGCGTGTCATCGGGGATCACAGGCTCTTCCAGCCATCGCAGATTAAATGGTTCCAGCAGCGGCAGCATGCGTTTTGCATAATCCAGCGTCCAGCCCATATAGGCGTCAGCCATCACATCGATGCCATCGCCGACAACTTCGCGAACCGTTCTCACCAGCTCGATATTGCGCTGCATTCCCTCAGCGCCATCCACCGGTCCCCAGCCGAAACGCAGCTTCATCGCCTTGTACCCTTCGTCTTTGTACCGCTGCGCTTCACTCCTCAACTGATCCAGCGGCATGCTGTAAAGACGGCTGGCATACACAGGAATTCGCTTCTTCGTTCGCCCGCCCAATAGCCGGTACACAGGTTGTTTCGCAGATTTTCCCAGCAGATCCCACAAGGCAATATCGACTGCGCTGATCGCCGTCATCGCTACGCCCTTACGCCCGAACGCCATCGTCCGGCGATACATCTGCTGCCACAGATACTCGGTATCCCAGGGGTCTGCCCCCAGCAATACCGGCTTTAGATAAGTGTCGATGCAAGCCTTGGTGACCAGAGGAGACAGCGCGGCATTGCCCAGCCCAACCAGCCCGGCGTCTGTAAATATCTCCACCAGCACCCATCCATGAAATGCAAAGTTCCCCATCGATGCTTCCCGAAACATAACCAGGTCCATCGGATTGGTGCAAAAGTGAGGAGGCAACGGTGTAGTCTTGCCTTCCCACTGAACGACACGCGTCCGCACTTCTGTAATTTTCATAATTGGCTCTCTATATAGGTAGTAAATCTGGAGTCTTCAGCGGTTGTACCTTGCCTCCCAGAAGCAGGATGGCTAGAAACCCGATGAGGTGAAAGGTTCCAACAATAAAAAACAACGTTCCATATCCAAATCCGTGACCCAGCAGGAAGCCAGCGACGACGCCAAAGATCGCGCCGCCGATGGCGCCGCCAAATCCGACCAGACCCGACACCGATCCCACTGCGGACAATGGAAAGATGTCTGCAGGCAAAGTCATAATCAAGCCGGACCACGACTGCTGGCAGAAAAATGCAATGCTGAACAACACGAGCGCCCAGCCAACCGGCACGTGCGGGACCAGCATCACCACCGGCATAAACACAGCGCTAAGACCAAGAACAAATTTCCTGGAAAAATCCAGCGAACGCCCTCGCTTCAGCAGAGCGCTGGACAGCCATCCCCCCAGAAAGCTTCCAACTCCTGACGCCGCATACGGTATCCACGCGTAGTAGCTCACGTGTTTCACGTCGAAGCCGCGCACGTCATAGAGGTATTTCGGCAACCAGAACAGGTAGAAGTACCACGCTGAATCGCTCATGAACTTGGCGAAGACCAGCACCTGCACCCGCCGCATGCCGAGCACATCCGCGAACGACAATTGCTGCGCGACAAGCCGCGCATCCAGTGTGGCGATCGAAGCGTCGTTGTTGCCGCGGTAACTGACCGACCACCAGATCACCCATGCGAATCCCACGGCCCCGGCCGCGAAGAAGACCATCCTCCATCCCAGCCGTCAGCAGAATGATGCCGATCAGCGGCGGCGCCAGAACCGATCCAACCGCTGTTCCCGCATTGATAATTCCCATCGCCGTCGATCGCTGATGCGGCGGAATCCACTCCGCAACAACTCTGGTCGCAGCAGGAAAGGCTCCGCCCTCTCCCATCCCCAAGCAGGCAGCGAGCCCCTAACAGAAATCCGAAGTTCATCGCCAGGCCATGCAGCGCGCACGCTCCCGACCACCACAGCATAATCAGAATGAATCCTCGGCGCGTCCCCACGATATCCAGCATCCGGCCGCCCGCCGCATACAGCACCGCATAGGGAATCAGGAACGCAAACTGCAGCCACGAAAACTGCTGGTTGCTGAGCGGTATCGTCCGCTGAATCGCCGAGATCGCGACTGGCAGCGTCTGCCGATCGAAGTAACTGATGGCGATCGCCGCCGTCACCAGCGCGACAAAATACCATCGCACGTCGATCGAGTTCGGCAGCGCCGTTTGTTTGGCGTCTCTTAACATAATCGCCACGGCATCACCACTTCAGATGCATCAGCGATGTAGCCTGCCGCGGAAGTGCTGTGGCAATAGTTACCTTGCCATCGCTCACATCCAGCCACGTCCGGAGAACTCAGAAGCTCCAATTGCCCCGCCTCCTTCAATCGCGCGTATTGTTCTGCCGTCGGCGTCTGCGGAGATCCCATCGCCTTCCATACGGTGTACGAATTGCTGTGCGTGTCGTCGATCCGATAATGCTGCAGCAGCACTTTCTTCACTCCCGCTGGAATTCCCGCAATCGTCACCTGCACGGACGCCCCCGCTGCCGGCAGATCATCATCATGATAGTTCCACAGCATCACCGCGGCCTCGCGATCAGCCTTCGTCGCGAAGGCATCCACGTCCGGCGCTTGTCGCACTCCCGCATTGAGAATATCGTCCAGAGGAACCTGCCCTGTGCTGCTCGTGCTGACGCGCTGTCCGGACATCAACCCCGCCATCCGAAAGACATTGATCACCGGCTTATCCACTCCGTTCGTCGCGAGTGTACGAAATCCTTCAAAATATTCCTTGCCTTCAAACTCAAACGACCACGACAGCATCGAAATCAGGTTCACCTTGTACCGATCCTGAAGCGCAAAGAGGCCCTTGATCGCCGCCGCCGTGTACGTCGGGATACAGCGGGCCGTTCCGGTAGGCGTTCGCCGGATTCACCTTCATCGAACACGCCGCGCACCCTTCAGGATCAGCTTCACTCAAAATAATCGGAAGATGAATATACTTCGGATACTTCGCGACGATTCGAAACCCCTCGCCGGCGGCCTTCAACTCATTCGAAAGCCCCATCCGCACATGCCCGTTCTCCACGGTCGGTCTGCCCTTCGGGTGAAACGAGATGAAATCCAGGGGAATCGGCTGACCGTTCGCCGCGCTCTTGTCATTCATGCAATGCTTCAGAAAGTTATCGAGAAACGCACTCGCTTTATCGGATGCGGGACCAGTGCTGGCCGGCCCACCCACGATTGCATTGGGCAGAGCAGCACGAACTCCCGCCACGGCGTAGTCATAGAGCTTGTAGTACTCCTCTGGAGTGCCATGCCAGTATGCGATATCCGGCTCATTCCAAACCTCGAAGTACCACGTCGCGACCTGTTCCTTGCCATAACGCTGCACCAGGTGCTCCGTGTACTTTCTTACCAACTCTCCCCAGACCGCATAGTCCTTCGGCGGATTGTTCGATGCTCCGGAGATCGTGCTGCCCGGATAGTGAACCTGGTAGTCCTTCACCCCCGGAACTGTCGGCAGCAAGGTCTTTGGGCATGAATCCCAATTCGACCATCGGCCGCACCCCCGCCTTCTTGAACTCGTCGAAGGTTTGATCGGTGATGGTGAAGTCGTACACAGGCTTTCCATTGGCATCGACCGTGAATACGTTCGATGAACTCCACTTCAACTCGGCCACTCCATCGCCCGAGGTCAGCAGATGATGTGCACGGATGTATACCGGAACCGGGCTCAGGTCATGCAACTCCGCAACAGTTCCTTGCCATACTTCATCGTCGTGTAGTTCGACTCGTCATAGCCAAACCAACTATAGATCGGTGTATACGGCCCTTCGGACTTCGCGAGGTCGACTTGAATGGAAACCGAATTGGCTCTGATACCTGAGCCGCCGCCTGTATCGCGGCGGCACAGAACAAGGTCAGTACAAGCTTGCGCATGGATGAGGGCCCTTAGAGGTTAGAAGTTGTATTTCAGTGCGAATTGAATGTCACGAGACGGAATCGAAGTCGAAGTCACCGCGCAGCACGACGATGAATTGATCGTCGCACCCGGCGCATTGAAGCTGTTCGTATTCGGCAGATTGAAGAACTCCACTCGGAACGACAGTACGGAGTTTTCCGGCAAAGCGAAGTTCTTGAACACCGACGCATCGTACTGTCGGAATGCATCTGACTGCAGCGTGAACGCTTTCACCTGTCCATACGTGTACTGCGGAGCCGCGACATACCGCGTCTTATCGAACCACTTGCTCAACGACTTGTGGAAAGTCGGCGATCCACCCGCCGGGTTCAGATTTGGCCGCTGATTGCCTACACCGGTGTTCGCCACATCCGACGAAACCACAGGAGTGTAGGGGGTTCCACTTCGCAACACGATGATCGTCTGGACCTGCCATCCTCCGAACACTGCATCCACAAAGCCGTTGCTGTTGGCCATGTACTTCCTGTTGCGGCCGAAAGGCAGTTCATAGCTCCCGCTCATCGCCAGATTTTGTGGTGTATTGAACGCAGAGTATGTTCTCTCATATCCAATATTTCCGCCCAGCGCGAGGCGACTGGTTCGACTGCATGAACTTCGACCACGTGTAAGAGATCAGCCCGGTAATTCCGTTTCCGGCGCGATGTTCGAGCTTCGTCTGCAGCGATTGATATGTGGTGCCAAGATCCTGCGACTGGTAGGTGATCGTTCCCCACGGCTGGTAGGGACGACGCGCCTGGACCCCGCCAGGCCCCGGAGGTGGATCATTGAAGTCATCAGTGGCCTGAAGATGCAGTCCGAGATTTCCCACATAGGCAATATTGAAAACACTCTTGGGCGAAAGCTGCTGCTGCACTGCAAAGCTGTAATGCTGGTTCCTTCCAATCTTCAGATGGGTAAGAGTCGGCAGGATTGACGGGTTTGTCAGTCGCCGAGCCGAGCTGCGAACCTAGAAAGAAATTCGCGAAGGTACGATTCGGAACCACGTTTGCTGTTTGATTGACCGTCTCCGATAACAGAAACGGCAGGATGTTTCGATTCACACGGCCGCTGGTTCCCTCAGGCTCAAAGAAGATTCCGAAACCGCCGCTAATCACGGTGCCAGCGCCAAACGGCTGCCACGCAAATCCGACGCGCGGACCGAACTGCGTGCGATCGGTATAGGTGATCGAATACGGCAAACCCGCTTGGCTGCTGGTCTGGATGTATTGTCCGAAGAACTGATAAGCCGCAGGAGCCGCATACTGCGAGGTCAGATCAACCTGATCTGTATTTCTCTCTACAATGATCGGCTTCGTCTTGGTTGGATCAAATGTGCCGAGTTGCCCCTTATATCCGTTCAGCCAAGGAGAGTACTCGTACCGAAGACCAACATTCACAGTCAGCTTTGGATTCACCCGTATGTCATCCTGAGCGAAGTACTGGTTATACCAGCGCTGTCCGCCAAAATTGTTCCCCGGATAGGCACGACCCACCGAAGCAGGATACCCAAGCAGAAAATCGGCAAACGCATCGCCACCCGCACCCTGGTTCTGGGTCTCCGCGCCAGTGAATCCGAACAGACCCGCATAGACCGCAGCTGTCATAGCCGATCCACTGGTAGTAGCGAACCAGAACCCCAAACTTCAGAGACTGACGACCCTTGATCAGTGTGAAGTTATCCGTAGTCTCAAACGCGGTGCGGTCCTGCGACTTTGGACGTTGATCGAATGTAGATCCCTGCAGGGCAGCGTAACCGCTCCAGGAATAGTCCGGAAATGAGCTTCCTGTGTCCGGCCGCGCCAACCCGGTGAATCCCTGAATGTTATTTGCAGCGTTGAAGTCGGGTCCCTGCAGAAATGCGGTAAGCCGCACGTGGCTCGGCAGGTAGTGCGCACGGAAGTCCTGAACCTTGTTGGCTCCGATGTTCGTGATCAGACCGACCGCGATGTCCTGGCCATTGGAGGTCAGCGAGGCAGTCTTTAGCTGCGGCGAGAAGTTCGGGTCAGACTCGCGATTATTGATATAGATCCAACGCCCGAAGAGGCGATTGTTGGTGTTGATCTGATGGTCGATGCGTATTGTGAACTGGTCCCAATCGATTGCCTGCGACGGCACCGCTTGAAAGCTCGTCGTGCCGACGTTCGCTTGCGGATAGTAAGCCATCACGGCGGTCGCCTGCGGAACAATCCGCGAGGGACAGATCACATTGAGAACTCCATTGCAGCTGATCTGCTTACGCGCGCCGCTTGGCAGGGTTGTTAGCGGATCGTAGATCGTCTTCAATCCCGGGGCGCTGAAATCACCAGCCCTCTGGGCATCGGTTGGCACAGTGCCGCTTTCGACCAGTCCTTGCCGGAGTCGCTGACCTTCATAGTCGACAAAGAAAAATGTCTTGTCCCGCCCGTTATACAAGATGCGGAATGATGACTGGGCCGCCAATATCACCTCCAAACTGGTTGCGCTTCAGAATCGCGCGCGTCAAGGAGAAGTAGTTGCGGGCATCAAATATGTTGTTCCGGAGAAACTCGAACACCCCGCCATGAAATCTGTTCGTCCCCGACTTCGTCGTTGCATTGAAGAACGCTCCGCCGCGGTTGTACTCCGCAGAGTAGGGGCTCTGTTGCACGCTGAACTCCTGCAGCGCATCAATCGACGTCTGGATAAACGTTCCGCCTTGATGCTGTTCACTCACGTCCACGCCGTCAAGCAGAAACGAGATCGCGCTTCCGCGAATACCGCTGATGGTATTTCCATTCACAATTTCGGGTCGAATCGCCAGCGAGTTGCCGGTCGGCGGCAACAGCGCGGCCCCCGGTGTAAGTTCTGCCAGACGGTAGAAGCCGCGCCCATTCAGCGGCAGGTCGGTCAACTGCTGGTTCGTCATCACCGTTCCCAGCGTCGCGCTGTCCGTACTCAGCATCGGAAGGTTGGCATAGACCTGCACCGTGGTGGTCGCCTCGCCAATCTTCAGTACGAGATCTTCGCGGACGATCTGCCCCACCTGAACTTCAATATTGGTTGCGTTGATCGTCTCAAATCCCGTCGCGGTCATCGTGAGAGAGTAAACTCCAGCCGCTACTGGCGTGATGACGAAATCGCCCGACCCGTCGGTAATCGCGGTCTGCACGATATTCGTGCCCGAATTCGTTGCCTTGACGATTGCGTGAGGTACCGCCGCCCCCTGCACATCCGTGATGCGTCCTACGAAGCGTCCCGACTCCACCTGGCCATTGGCAGACAGTGCCACTCCTAGAAGAACCAGAACCAGACACGTTCTGGATTCCCGTAACAAGCGTCCGAGCTTTCATTTTCATCCCTCAGCTCCTGAATTTGCCGAAAGAACACAAAACTTGGTAAACGTTTCCGGCGTCTGTTTTCAGCGTCGCCAAAGGTAGTACCAAGAACAAAAGAGTGTCAAGCCAAAAATTTGAAAGTTTTCACATTCTCCGGACATCCATCTCGGTATCAAGCCTCATCCGGCATCATTCCACCGAACACACATCCATCGATATTTCCTTTGTTTTAACGGAATTTTCTCGTTTTCGAGTCACCCATTCGACTCGCAATGGCGCACTCGTTCTCTCTGAGAGATCATCCACGAATATGCATCGAAAAACTCGGCTTTGCCACGGTTCCATAGTCAAATCCATTGGTTGTACCAATGAAAATGGCAGGCCTCATCGCCAAATACCTGACAAATCGGTTGACATTCATTTTGCTCGTAGCCCACTATGCAGGAATGAAGCAACGTCGAAAGTCTTTGCTCGCTGACGGCGGGCACGTCCTCAATGACAAAGAAGATGTTACCCAGCTGCTGATCCTGCGCTTTCAGCAGCTGCTGAGCGACGGATTACTCTCTCCCGGTACAAAGCTCCCGCCCGAGCGCGAACTCGCCGCAAACTTCGGCGTCGCTCGCTCCTCGTTGCGCCCCGCTCTCAAGGTCCTTGAGATCATGGGGGTCATCACCCAGAAAGTCGGCGACGGCAGCTACCTCAACAAGGACGCATCCTCGGTTCTGGCCGTACCCATGGAGTTTCTCTTCCTCCTCGACGACACCTCTCTCCAGGAACTCACCGAGATGCGCCTCATGATGGAGCCTGCTCTTGCCGCCAAAGCCGCCGAGCGCGCCAACGCAGAACACATCGCTCTGCTCCGCCAATCCATCTTCGACCTTGAGCACAGCAAGGACCGCGTTCGTCTCGTCGCCTCCGATCTTCTCTTCCACCGTGCCATCTTCCAGGCGTCAGGCAATCGCCTCGCGGGACGTCTCTTTCAGACCATCCACCGCGCCATGCTCAATATGATCATGGTGACCTCTCAGTTGGTCGATCTGGAGCACACCTTGCAGTTCCATCAACCGATCCTGCAAGCGATCGAGCAGCGCAACCCCGAACTCGCCTCGCGTCTCATGACCGATCATCTGACCGACGCGCGAGACCTCTTGCTTCAAACCCGCCAGCAGGAGACCTCCCGCCAACTCCGCAATCACCTCGCTAGCGGCCAATCGGTTCACAAGCACGTTCGCAAAATGAGGTCGGCATCGAGAAAATAGCAGGCCGCATCTACTGCGGTCATCTAAGCCACCACACTGCCACCCGATCGAGAGCTTCTCCCAACCGCCGCCATAGCGAAGGTAATATCCAGCATTGAGCCCCGCCATCTAGCAAATTTCTGAAGCCAATAATCTTCATCGCCTAGTAGTTTTTGCAGCTTTTGTTTCGTTTCAGTAGGCTTACAATCTCCAGCGACAGCGGTGAATTCGGTGATGCCAGTTCATTCATAAAAGATTGGGGGCCTGCTTCCTCCAACGGGTGAACGCATGTCCACGATCAGAAGGAGAAACAATGGGCCTCAAATCTTCGCTGCTATTAGCAGGGCGGAATCGCCTTGTTCTAATAATTGCAATTTTCTTCGCTACTCCCCTCTTCGCCCGCAACAAGACGGACATTATCGTTATGAAAAATGGCGACCGCTTGACCGGCGAGATAAAGGGACTCGATGCCGGAGTCCTCTATGTCAGCTTTGATTACATGTTGGGGAACATTTCAATTCAATGGTCCAAAGTGGACCACTTGGAAAGCACGCAGCTGTTCCTTGTAAAAGCCGAAAATGGGTCTGTGTACAGTGGAACTCTTAAAACAATTGAAAAGGCCGAGGGGCGTCCGGTCCAACTCGAGATTCTGGAACCTGCGGCGGAGTCGGTCATAATTGAACGTACAAAAGTCATTCAGATGACTCAGACGTCCGACAGGTTCTGGCAGCGATTTAATGGAAAGCTCAACGCCGGTCTCAACTACACCAAGGGCAATCAAGCGACTCAGTATCAACTGGGAACGCTGCTGGAATACCCTCGAGAGCGCTGGGCCGGCAGCGCAAGCTTCAACTCCGTGTTGTCATCGAGCCAAGGGTCGACGACCTCAACCCGTAATGACCTTAACTTGGATGCACTGCGGCTCCTGCGCTGGAATAACTGGTTTTATACGGGTATCGCCAATTTTCTGCAGAGCTCCAGCCAAAACATCGATCTGCAGACAAATATCAGCGCTGGTATCGGACGCTATCTCAAAAACACGAACCGCGCGAACATTTCGGTTTTTGGCGGGGCAGCGTGGCAAAACACCAAATATTCCCAATCGACACAATCGCAGACATCGCTAAATGTTGCCGCAGCGATGGTCGGTACCCACATAAGTGTTTTCAGTTTCAAGAAGACCAATTTCACCTTCGACGCATATGCATTTCCAGCACTCTCCCAGCCCGGAAGGATCAATCTCAATGTCAACTCAGCCTATTACGTAAAACTCTTCGGTGAGATCGACTGGAACATCTCGTTCTATGGCAACTGGGATAACCAGCCTCCCATGCACTTCTCTGGCAGCGACTATGGAGCGAGTTCGGGAATCACCTACACCTTCGGAAATAAGTAGGGCCACCTAGGAGTTCTGCTAGTTCACCGCAAGGCCGCCACTACTTATATTTGTCACTGTCAAGTGAATCTAACATGTCTTGAGCAACCTGCCCGGACGATTCAGGATCGACGGCCAGTGTTACTTGAAATAAGAACCGCAAGATTCTGAAAGCGTGACGGTAATTCCGGATTGATCGAGGAAGGCAGACAATGAAAAGGCAATCAAGACAGGCGACGGCGGCTGTCGTCGTAACTCTTTCGGCCATTATGCTGATCGTCGGGACGCCGAGAGGATTCGCCCAGGACAAGTGCGAAATCATCGACGCAACCGCTCAAGGCACCAGCACACAAATGGGAAAGATTATCAGCATGAAGTTAACAATCTGCGGATACTCCACGCCGGAAGATCGGCAGGTGCTGGTAGACGCCTTTAAGAAGGGCAAGAACCAGGGACTTACTAACGCGCTACAAAAGATGAAGGGAGTAGGTCGCATCTCCTTGCCAGGGACAGTTGGCTACGAACTCGCGTACGTTCGGCTGATCCCCACTCCAACCGGGCGAGAGATTCGCTTCGTCACGAACCGCAAGATCGCCTTCGGCGAAGCCTACAACAGTACACGGTCAATGGACTACAGCCTAACCGCAGGGCGCCTCCTCCTCGACGACAAGGACAAAGACAAGAGCAGCGGCGACCTCTATCCGGCTGCAGAACTCAAGGTCAACAAGAAAGGCGACCTGGAGTGGAATCTGTACCAGAATCCCTGGAAATTGAACAACATCATCGACTGGAAGAACGGCGAAAAGGAATAGTTGAACCACCGGATCACTAAATCGACACGATGAAGCTTCTGGTCTCGCAGCATGCAAAAATGCAATCTTGGGTACGGCGAAGTCAGCCAAATACGATTCAGGTCATTGAGTATGTTTCCAAGAGGTGGAAACTGTAGCTCACGGATAAGGGTGGTGAGTGTGGCGACGTTTTTCTTGACGATGGCGCCATTTGTCTTGGTTGCGCAAACCAAGACATGCACGAATTATCCTGCAGATTCCTGTGTCCCTGTGGTTCTCGATAGTTCCGTCGTGCACCCGACAAATCCCGGTGATGCGGGCGCCTCCGAACAACGCACGTCTGCTTCTAACTCTGGAGGTATTGATGCCGATGGCTCCCATGTCGGCGTTCAGCTCACTCTTCAACCCCACGCGGAAAAGTTCCAACTCAAGCAGGCGCTCGTGCAATCCGTAAATGTGACGCTGTTTCAACACGCCTGGCGTTTTGCCTGGGACCCAAGCATGCGCTATCTGCTGATTCACAAACCTTTTTTTCATGATTGGTCTGCTTCCTACACCGACTACCATATGAATCGCTGGAGCGATGGCGACAACTTCCTCGTGAACGATATAGGCCATCCACTCGAGGGTGCCGCCTTTGGGCGAGTCTTCCTTCAAAACGATCCAAAGAGCAATGTCCAGATTGCAATGCACAACGGATATTGGAAGAGCCGTTTCGAATCGATGGGATGGATGTTTATCTGGTCCACGCAATTTGAAATAGGACCTCTGAGCGAGACAGACTTCGGTAATCAGGGGGGCTTCAACTACGTCAACGGTTGCGGAACCGACCTGTCATGCCTGAGTACCCCTAATGCGAAGCTAACCAACAATACCGGTTGGACGGATTTCATCATCACACCGACTGTCGGTTTAGCTTGGATCGTGGGCGAAGATGCTATTGATCGCTTTATCGTTACTCCCATCGCTCGAAATCATCGCATCTTCGGGGGCCGAGTCCTCCGCTCCGCACTGGAGCCGACCCGATCCTACGCAGCATTATTTGCCGGCAAGTTCCCATGGCAGTTGCCCGCAGCCGAGAACAACTACTACGTGCGTCCCCGGCCGGTTCCGGCCACAGTCGAAGATCCTGATGAGACACCTCTGCTGCGCGGTGAATTCGGAGGTCAATATACGAGCATCAGTCTTCCAGTCCTCAGCCCAACCTGCCCCACCAAGGCGTGTCGCGAAAGCCTTTCTGGCGCCGGGATCAATCTCGGCGTCAACGTTACTCACAGCTTCGGTTTTGACAGCACCATGAACTTCTTGCCTGCCCAGCAGGGCACCCAGTCAATGACACAAGGCCAGTTCGGCGCCAAGCTTGGAGGTAGCTGGCGGCGATTCGGAATCTACGCAAAGATACGTCCCGGATTCATCTACTACCAGAATGCATGGCCGGGATTAGCTTCTACGACCCCGAAAAATCTAACTCGCTTCACCTGGGACGTTGGCGGCATCTTAGAGATCAATACTCGTCGCAGCGGCACAATCCGCTTCGATATCGGCACGACTGTAGTTCGCTATCTTACCGACAATCCCGATCCGCGCATGTCCGAACTGGGCAGCGTGTTCTCGCCGCAGTCGTACGTCAACCAGGGCAACTTCCAGTTTTCAACCTCGTACATCTATCGCTTTTAGGCATCACGACACTACAGATATGCCTCAGATGTATACTTCCGTTCTTCCCCCACGACTTAACAGAACAGATCGTCTTTCGGTATAGGCCAAAATGAGCATGCGAAACGGATTTCGAAGCGAAAGTCAAAAAGAGATAACGGCACCTGTGCAACTGTGGCTGCTTCGGGCAGGGGGATTCTTCCTGGTCCTCGCTATTGAACTCGTAGCGAGCGCCAGTATCTCCAAGCTCAGTCAATTTGCTGTGACGGTAAGTGCGCAAACCACCACACACGCAATGCCAATGAAGTCGACGGCTCAATTTCTTCCCACAATTCCGAACAAAGGGAAACCCATAGACTCCGCTCCCGCGGGCATGGTTTGGATCCCGGGGGGCGAGTTCTCTATGGGCGCTCAAGATCCGCCGGATATGAATCAGGTCGGCATGAATGCCATGAAGGACTCCCGCCCCATTCATCGCGTCTACGTCGACGGTTTCTGGATGGACAAGACGGACGTCACGAATGAGGAGTTCGCGAAGTTCGCAAAAGCGACCGGTTATGTGACGGTAGCGGAACGCAAACCGAAGGCTGAAGACTTTCCCGGAGCCCCGCCCGAGAATCTCGTCGCCGGCGCCGTCGTCTTCTCGCCACCGGATCACGCTGTGCCTCTGAACGATCAGTTCCAGTGGTGGGCCTACGTGCATGGAGCGAACTGGCGACATCCCACCGGTCCGAACAGCAGCATTGTCGGAAAAGAGAAGTTCCCGGTCGTCCAGATTGCCTATGAAGATGCCGAGGCCTACGCACGCTGGGCAAAGAAGCGTCTGCCCACCGAGGCAGAATTTGAGTTCGCAGCGCGCGGCGGCCTTACAGGCAAACCCTTCGTGTGGGGAGACTCCTTCCGGCCCGATGGCAAGTACATGGCCAATACATTCCAAGGGCATTTTCCTGACAAAGACACCGGCGACGACAAGCACATTGGCCTCGCCGCAACCGCGCTCTACCCACCCAATGGCTATGGCCTATATGACATGGCGGGAAACGTGTGGCAATGGACCAGCGATTGGTACCGTCCCGATTACTACAAGGAGCTCGCAGCAGCCGGTGGCGTAGCGCGGAACCCCAAGGGGCCGAACACATCCTTCGATCCGAGCGAGCCGAATGTTTCGAAAAAAGTGCATCGCGGCGGATCGTATCTCTGCACCGATCAATACTGCTCGCGCTACATCGTCGGAACTCGCGGAAAAGGTGAGCCATCAACCGGCACGAACCATCTTGGCTTCCGGTGCGTTCGCGACGCGAAGACGAGCTAGACGAACTAGACGCTCGCGGGAACGCGCATCCTAATCCGCGGCGCGATGTGCACTATTGTTCCGATTGCACCAAATGCGCCTCAAAGAAATACACCGGCCGATCGGCGCCCTCAATCGTCAGCGTCATCGGCTTTGCCGGACCAGGCTTGAACTGCAGCATTCCTGCATCGACACTCTCTGCGTCGCGCTCACCCTTCGTCGGCCGGATCGCCATACTCAGACTCTGATCGCCATACCGCAGCACGAAGTGTGCCCCAGGCGCGAGCGCTTCATTCGGAGTGCTATATCGAAGCGTCACTCGCATCTTCGCAGCCGTGTCTACTCGCGCCTCCCATACCAGCCGGTTGTCTGCCCGCTCCAGCCCGGCTACATAATCGCGGTTCGTCTTGCCGTCCCCATAACTAAGCTTCGACCCTTCCGCAGCGGCATCGAATCCCAGCAACTGGTTGTCCGCACCATCAGTCGCTAGCAGTCTTCCCGGCACCGCACGCACCGGCCCACGCATCTCCAGCACCACCACCGAGTCGGCAACATCGGGCGCGTGTTCGGGCACCTGCACCTGCAGATCGTTGGAATTAACCCGCGAAGTCTTCAACTCTCTCTTCGCAGGATCTGCAAGCAGGTAAGCGCGTTCAACTGCGCCTTCCAGGCCGCCCACTGTCAACACTCCGCGTCGCGGCCACGCGAATACATGAAGGTAAACAGTGTTCCCCCTAACCGTAGAATCTCCCCACGCCTGCCGATCCAGCGGCGTTCGCTCCGTTCCACGGATGCTCTGCGCATTCACGTCCATCCACTCGCCGATGCCCTCGAGAATCGCAACATCAGGCGGGTTGAGCGTGCCGTCGCCACGCGGTCCGATATTCAACAGGATATTGCCGCCCTTCGCCGCAGCCTTGGCCAGCAGTTGCACAAAATAACTCACCGGCTTATACGAGTTATCGAGTTGGTTGAACCCATAGGACTCATTCGTCGTTGGAATGGCCTCCCAGTCGCCCGAGGTAGGCCGCAACTCCGCCGGACGATCCGCCGTGTTCTGGTAGTCGCCGAAGTTGACCGTATCTCCGCGAGCAGCGCGGCCGTTGATCACGACGTCAGGACCAGCCTCTCGCACTGCCTTCACAATCTCGATCTGGTCATACAGCGGCAGCTTCCCCGGCGTGTCAAACCACAGGATATCCGGGTGATAGCGCGCAATCAGCTCCTTGAGCTGTGGAATCGCCTTGCCTTGCACATACTTCTCCACTCGCTGTTCCAGCTCCGGATGCGCGTTGTACCAATCCGCTCCCCCAAACAGCTTCCTGTCTCCGCCCGGATTGTTGTAATCCCAATCGTTGCCCGGAGCATTCGGGTCCTCCCAATCAAACGCATGGGAGTAATAGAAGCCAACGTGCAGTCCCTGGGCGTGCGCCGCCTCCACCAGCTCCATCAGCGGATCGCGCTTGAAGTGCGCCACATCCCGAATGTTGTATCCATTCACGTTCGAAGGCCAGATCGCAAACCCGTCATGATGCTTCGACGTCAGGATGATGTACCTCATCCCCGCGCCCTTGATCAGCTTTACCCAGGCCTCCGCGTCGAACGCATCCGGATGGAACTTCGCCGCCACCTGCTCTCGATAGGTCGCGAGCGGAATCTTGTCGACTCGCATGATGTGCTCGGCATACCCAGGGTTCGGCTTCCCCTGCCACTCTCCGCCCAGCACCGAATACGCGCCCCAGTGTATGAAGCATCCGAAGCGAGCCTCGCGCCACCACGCCAGACGGTCATCTCGAGTCTTCAGAGCCTTCGCATACCAGTCCGTCTCCGCGTCTCGAATAGCAGAAGCGTCCTTTGCCGCTGTCGGGCCGCTCTGCGTGGGCTCATTGGCCGCCTCTGCCTGGGCTTTCGTTTGCGTTGGATCGGCTGAAGCCGCATTTGCAACGGCAAACGTCGCTGCAACGAATCCAAACAGAAGGGCCACACATACGATCGCTAAGACAATCCTGCCGGCGCGCAAAACACTCATGGTGCCTTTCTTCACGAGAGAAGCCTCTCTCACTAAAATTACCTTTCAAGCTCGTAGACGACTGAAAACTCATAAAGGAGGCAAAATAGCGCTTCCATTTACAAAATACATCTTTCTCTTGTAAAAGAGTAAAGATACTTGGGCTTGCGGTTTATCGCATCTCTGAGAGGAAACTTGAGAAATGGCGCCTCGCAGAACGATCGGAGAATCTCATCGACGGCGGTTTTTTCGAATGGGGAGGGAGCTTGAAACACACAAAAGTTAGCCGTCGCAGCTTTCTCCCATGGATCTCCGGTGTTCTCCGCAGTCTGACGCTCGGAAAGCGCATGTCCTTCGGCCAATCTCAGCAGCCCGGAGACCGGTTACGACCTCACGCTTTGGTACGACAAGCCCGCTGCACGCTGGGTTGATGCTCTTCCCATCGGAAACGGACGCCTTGGAGCCATGGTCTTCGGCGGCGGAGAAGACCGCGCCCCGAACCGCGAATTACTCGCGTTGAACGAAGACACGATCTGGTCGGGTAAGCCCGTCGATGGCAACAATCTAGACGCTCACGATTATCTGGACCAAGTACGCCGCGCCGTCATCGAGAAGCAGGACTACTACTTGGCCGACCAGCTCTGCCACAAGATGCAAGGCCTCTACGCAGAGGCCTATCAGCCGCTCGGCAATCTGCGGATCGAGCTCGATCACCCCGCGGAGGTCACCGGTTATCGCCGCGAACTCGACCTCGACACAGCGATCCGGCCACACAATACTCAGTCGGCGAAGTGCGATACCGGAGAGAAGTGTTTGCCTCCGCGCCGGATCAGGTCATCGTCGTCCGCGTCTCGGCGAGTCGCCCGCATTCACTGCACGCGACCATCTCTCTCGATGGCGATCTCGTCCGTTCTGTCGCAGCACATTCAGACGATTCTCTCCTGCTCCACGGCAAAGCTCCCGCCCACGTAACTGGCCAGGGGCACCCCTCAGGACCTCAGCCAATCGTCTTCTCCGATGTTGCGGGCGACGGCATGGACTTCGCCGCAATCCTCAAAGTCCTCCCCGAAGGCGGAAGCTGCTCCACGCAGATCGACGAGCACGGCCGACCAGGACTCACCATCAAATCCGCGTCAGCGTTCACTCTGGTCCTCAGCGCAGCCACCGGATTCCGCGGATTCGACCAGCCACCCGACACTCCTTTCAACGACATCGTGAAGAAGTGCAGCACTCAGTTAGACATCGCCATATCCGGGAGCTTCACTACGTTGCGTCTCCGCCACATTGCTGATCATCAGCGCTACTTCCGTCGTGCCTCACTTCATCTTCCCGCCGACGCAAAAACTGCCCTGCTGCCGACCGATGCCCGATTAGCAAACTATCAGCCCAGCGATGCGGCATTGCTTGCACTTTATTTCGCATACGGCCGCTATCTGCTGATTTCGAGCTCGCGACCCGGCTCGCAGCCAGCAAATCTGCAGGGCATCTGGAACTATCAGGTGCGCCCTCCCTGGAACTCCAACTGGACCACCAATATCAACCTGCAGATGAACTACTGGCCCGCGGAGACCTGCAACCTCAGCGAGTGCGCGGCGCCCCTCTTCGACTTCATCTCCGATCTCAGCAAAACCGGCGCCCGCGCCGCGCAGGAGACCTATCGCATGCCCGGCTGGTGCGCGCACCACAACGTCGATCTCTGGCGTCACGCCAACCCCATGGGAGAAGGCGTTGGCGCACCGAAGTGGGCCAACTGGTGCATGAGCGGCCCATGGCTCTGCGCCCATCTGTATGATCACTTCCTCTTCACCGGCGACGGCGATTTCCTCCACACCCGCGCCTATCCGCTGATGAAGAGTTCGGCTGAGTTCTGCCTGGCGTGGCTCATCGAAGACGGCCACGGACATCTCACCACCTGTCCCGCGGAATCGACCGAGAACGACTTCATGGCGCCCGACGGCAAGCCCGCCCAGACTAGCGCCGGATGCACCATGGATATGGCCCTCATCCGCGAGCTCTTCGGAAACTGCATCGCATCCGCCAGGCTGCTGGGAATTGACCACGACCTATCCCAACTGCTCGAGGCCGCCCTTGCTCGCCTCATTCCGTATCAGGTCGGCCGCTACGGCCAACTCCAGGAGTGGTCGATCGACTTCGTCGAAAGCACACCCGGACAGCGTCACATGTCGCACCTCTACCCGCTCTACCCCGGCAGCCAGTTCACGCCGCAGGCAACTCCGGAGTTGGCGAAGGCAGCTCGGATCTCGCTTGAGAGAAGACTCGCCAACGGCGGCGCCTACACTGGATGGAGCCGCGCGTGGACCATCGGCCTCTGGAGCCGTCTACAGGACGGCGATATGGCGCTCGAGTCGCTCTCGACCCTGCTGCATCACGACACAGAGCTAAGCCTGCTCGAAGTTCAGAACGCAGAAAAAAATCCCGTCTTCCAAATCGACGGAAACCTCGGCGCAACCGCAGCCATAGCGGAGCTGCTCCTGCAGAGCCACGATGGATCTATCCGACTGCTTCCCGCGCTGCCATCAAGGTGGAGCGAGGGCAGATACAACGGACTTCGCGCGCGGGGCGGCCTCGAAGTCGATCTCGAGTGGACCGGCGGAAAAGCCATAAAGTGCACCCTGCGCTGCACGCGAACCGGCGTATTCAGTTTGCACGCACCAAAAGGGCAGAGGATCATCTCCGTAACTGGACTGAACTCATCCTCACTCGCGCAGCGCCCCGACGGTAGCTCGCAACTAAACCTGCAATCGGGACAGAGCTATCAATTGCGATTTGCGAACACGAACTCCGCTCCCGTCAGTTGAGGATCGAGGCTCATCACATCGCGACTGACGCAGTCGCCACGCCCCGTCGGCGAGTCGCGCTTCCTAAACGTGTTCGAGAAAGCGCCGCTGAACACGCCCCATCAGCCCATCATCCGCGCTCTTCCACACCTCTTCATTGAATATCTCAACTTCGATAGGCCCGTCATATCCAGCAGCTTCCACGGCGTGTCGCAGCTTCCGCAATTCGATGACGCCATCTCCCATCATCGCCCGGCCCATCAGAATACCGGGCAGAGGCACCGGCCAGTCCGAGACATGAAAGCCTGCAATCTTCCCTCGCGCACGCTCGATCTGAACCATCACTTCAGGATCCCACCACACATGGAACGCATCGACGACAACACCCGCGGCCGAACTTGCAAGCTGCTCAGCCATGTCATTCGCCTGCTTCAAGGTCACGACCACTGAGCGCTCCGCCGCATACATCGGGTGCAAGGGCTCAATCCCAACCGTCACACCGGCCCTCTCAGCATCAGGCAACACTTCGCGCAGGCCATCTAGCACAGTCGCCCGCGCATCTTCCAAAGTCTGCCCATTAGCTGGACCGGAGACGATCACCAGCACTGGCGCGCCCAGCAGCGCAGCCTCTTCAATTGCGCGGCGATTATCTTCAACACGCTTGCGCCGCTCCTCTGCCGTGGGTGCAGAGAACCATCCACCGCGACACAGACTCGACACGCGCAAGCCTTCACTGCGTATCATCGCCGACGCCTTCGCCGCATCGCCGTCGAGTTTATGGCGCCACACTCCAATATACGGAACGCCGTTCCTGGAACAATTCCGAACCGCCTGCTCGAGCGACCACGGATCGGCCGTCATCTGATTGAAGCTGAGACGTTGCAGCAGGCTCATGCAACACCAGCCAACTGCAGAAAGCTCCACATCCGCCTTGTCGCCAAATCAGGGTCGCGCAACACGCCAGCTTTATCTGCCAGCACAAACAGCTCGCACAGATGCGCCACAGACCGCGCGCTCTCCAGGCCGCGAACCATGCGGAAATGAGGCTGAAATCCATTCAAGTACGCCAGGAACACGACCCCCGCCTTATAGTGCTGTGTCGGTGAAGCGAAGATGTGCCGCGAAAGCGGCACCGTGGGCGACAGCAGCTCCTCATAGCGCGGCAGATCCCCGGCGTCGAGCGCGGTAAGCGCCATCGACGCAGCAGGAGCGATCGCATCGAAGATGCCCAGCAATGCGTCGCTGTAGCCCTTCTCGTCACCCAGGATCAAACGGTCATAGTTGAAGTCGTCTCCGGTATACATGCGAACACCAGAGGGAAGCTCGCGACGCATCATCACCTCAAGATCCGCATCGAGCAGCGAGATCTTTATGCCGTCGATCTTCACCTTGTGCGCCCGAATAATGCTCAGGCAGTTCTCCGCCGCTTCAGGAATAGAAGACGCTCCCCAATAGCCATCCAGGGCCGGATCAAACATCGGCCCAAGCCAGTGCAGAATCACCGGTTCCCGCACCTGTGCAAGCACACTGGCATAGACAGAGGCATAGTCTTCAGCATCGAGGGCCACCGCCGCCAGGGCGCGGCTCGCCATCAGGATGATGCGCCCACCCACAGCCTCAATGGCTTCGCACTGCTCCATGTAGGCATCGGTTACATCTTTCAAGCCGAGACCTTTGCCCGCAGGCAAGTGGTCCGTGCCCGCGCCACTCGCGACCAAAGCCCCTCGCGCTTTAGCAGCAGCCGTGCTGCGTTTGATCAACTCCAGCGCCAGCGGCCAGTCCAGCCCCATCCCGCGCTGCGCCGTATCCATCGCCTCGGCCACTCCGAACCCGAGCGACCAGAGATATTCGCGGTAGGCGAGCGTCGCTTCCCAGTCCAGCACCGGATTCGTCAGCGGCTCCGCAGTGCGCAACGGGTCCACTACAATGTGAGCCGCCGCGAAGGCGACCCGCGTTTCGAACCGCACATGCTGTAGCGGCATCAGCGGTTCGTTCGCCGGCGTGTAGTTATAGCTGGACCCATCCGGCCGAACCAACTTCACCGACGTCCCCAACATCACGCCTCCAACTCCGGCACATCGATCCACCGGCGCTCCTGCCACGACTTCAGGCCAAGCTCCGCCAACTGCACGCCGCGAGCTCCCTCCAGAAAATCATGCGGAAACGGTGCGTCTTCGGCAACGTGTCTCAGAAACATCTCCCACTGAACCTTGAATCCGTTGTCGAACACTTGATTGTCCGGCACATCCTCCCACTGCTCTCGGAACTTGAAGGGGTTCTCGATATCCGGATTCCACACCGGGCGCGGCGTATTCACGCGATGCTGCACACGGCATTCGCGCAAACCCGCAACGGCGCTCCCCAGCGTCCCATCCACTTGCATACTGAAGAGTTCATCCCGATAAACGCGAAATGACCAGGACGAATTAATCTGCGCGACGATGCCGCCCGTCGAGTTCAAAGGTCCCGTAAGCCGTATCGTCCGCCGTGCAATCGTATCGCTCCCCATGCTCATCAACTCGCTCCGGAATAGCCGTGCCCCCCAGGCACTGCACCGCGCGCACCCGGCCAAAGGTATGGTCGAGAACATAGCGCCAGTGGCAGAACATGTCCATGATGATGCCGCCGTCATCCTCCTTTCGGTAATTCCACGAGGGCCGCTGCGCCGGCTGCCAGTCGCCCTCGAAGACCCAGTAACCAAACTCGCCGCGCACCGAAAGAATCCTGCCGAAGAAGCCGCTGTCCACCAGCCGTTTCAGCTTGCGCATCCCTGGGAGAAAGAGTTTATCCTGCACGACTCCATGCTTTACACCAGCCGCCTTGGCCTGCGCCGCCAGCCGCAGCGCCACTGCCGAATCCACCGCGAGTGGCTTCTCGCAATACACATGTTTCCCAGCGGCAATCGCCGCCTCCACGCTGGGCGCGCGCAGCCCGGTCAACTGCGCATCGAAGTAAAGCGAGTCATCAGGGTTCGCAAGCGCACCGCGCAGATCCGTAGTCCATCGCGCAACGCCGTGCTCCTTCGCGATCTGCTCCAGCTTCGCAGCATTTCGTCCCACCAGGATTGGATCAGGCATCAGTCGCGACCCATCCGCCAGCGCAACTCCGCCTTGCTTTCGAATCGCAAGAATGGAACGGACCAGGTGCTGGTTCAGCCCCATCCGCCCGGTTACTCCATTCATGATGACGCCAATCCGCCTGTCGAGCATTGCCTTCTCCTCAGCATTGGGCCGCTTCAACCCACTTGCAGGTCTTCCGTGCGTGCGGCCTAAGCCGAAGCCGATTTTGTCGCTGGCTCTCGCAGGAAGCCTCGATCATGAGCCTCCGGTCCAAACCAGAATATGACGATCATCAGAACGATCACGCTCACCTCGAACATCGTCAACGCCCAGGGATATCCAAAGTGGTCGCGCAACATGAATTCTACTGCGGTCGCAGGCGATGACAGCAATACTCCAAGTTGATACACAAGGCCCGGGAACAAACTCCGCACTGAATCTGGCGAAAGCTCGTTCAAGTGCGCCGGTATCACGCCGAACGCACCTTGCACTCCTGTCTGCATGAGGTACGATCCCACAACCAGCACGCCCAGCGTAGTCCCGAACGCCCAGGCCGGAATGGACAACAGCGAGATCACCAGCGCCAGCATGATGGAGTTCCGTCTGCCGATCTTTTGCGACAGTTGGCCAAAGCAAAGTGCGCCGACGATTGCGCCGATGTTGTACAGAATCGGAATCCCATACAGCGCCTTCAACCCGAAGACAGTCTTCCCCGCCATCCCGGGAATCGACTTCAGAAAATCCGGATACAAGTCCTGCGTTCCGTGCGACAGGCATGTGATCACGCTCATCATCACGAGCAGGTAGAGAAAAATCCCCTTGTGCCGAAGCATCGAGCGGAAAATATGTCCGATTGACTCCGGCCGGTGTTGCTTCCACGCCTCGGACTCCGGCGCAAACAGCGTCAGAACCACAATCAACAAGGCCACCGGCGCCCCGGCAAAGAAGACCACTCTCCATCCGAAGCTTGGGGTCAGCGTCTGCATCGCCACCGACGCAAGCAGGTAGCCCATCGGATAGCCGGCCTGCATCATGCCGGAGAGCACACCCCTGAACCGGCGTGGGGAACTCTCCATCGCATACGAAGCCCCGATTCCCCAATATCCGCCCATGCCGATGCCGTACAGCGCGCGGCAGACCACGAAGAACAGGTAGTTCGGCGCAAGCCCGCTCAGCACGGTCAGCAGTGAGAAGTAAAGGACGCAGAAGATCAGCGGACCCTTGCGCCCGAATCGGTCTGCAAGAGCCCCAAAGAACAGTGCCCCAAGCGGTCGCATCGCCAACGTCAGAGTCAGCGTGTACACCACCGATGCCTTCGACACGTGGAAATGCTCCGCCAGCGTGTCAAATAGAAACACCACCACAAAAAAATCAAATGCGTCCAGCACCCAACCCAAAACCCCTGAGCCGACCGCGAACTTCCAACCCTTCGTCTCCTGGTCGATGATTGTGCCCGTTCCAGTTACAAATGCCATGTATCGTTTCCCACCGTGGCCCTGCCTATTTCACTTATTTACGAATATGCCTCTTGTGGCTGCACGTGCACGTTGGTTCGTGATGCGCATCGCTCCAGCCGCAGTACAAGAATATCGTCCGTCTGGCCAAACTTCTGGGCCGCAGTAGCTATATCGTCAGTCGTGGCCGGTCCGCGCAACATCTCTTCGATACGATTGAAGCCGAAGAGCTCTCCTTCTTCATTCTGTGCCTCCGCGACGCCGTCGGACATAATGATCAGGGAGTCGCCCGGTTCCAGCTTGAACGACGTCACCGGAAAGTCCATTCCAGTCAGGATCCCCAAAGGAAGCGCGCCTTCAATCTGCATCTCGACACCGTTCAGATAAGGAGGAAGCTGACCGGCGTTGGCCAACTCTACCGCTCCGTTCTCCCCGAAACGGAGCACCATGCAAGTCGCGCTCGACGACTCGCGCTCGCAGAGTTGGTCGTTGAGCGCTTCGAGAATACTTTGAGGACTGTTGTCGTGCTGCGCGGTGGAACGAATGGCGCCCACGATCAGAGCCACCAGCATTCCCGCCTGTAGCCCTTTGCCCGTCACGTCGCCGAACACGACCAGCGAAGAGCCGTCTTTTCCCTTAGGCAGAATCTGAAAGAAGTCCCCGCCCACCTCTCGCATCGGGCGATACTCGCTCTCGATATGCATGTCCTTGAGCTCAGGCAGCTTGTTTGGAATCAGAACCTGCTGCACATGTCTGGCCTGCGCGATCTCGAGCTTCCAAACCTCTTTCGCGCGCTGCGAAGCGACGAACCGGCGCAGCAGCATCACTGTGATGATGAGCAGCGACAGGATCGAGGACAAGCTGCCAAGATGAATCGCGAAGCCGAGGATTGTAAAGGTGGTCTTGACGTGGATCAGCGGCAGCTCGTGGTTATAGTTCGCAATAACCGCAAGAAGCACAGCGACGCCCACCATCGCTCCCTCGCCCTTGTTTCTTCTGAATCCGCTGTACGCGACCAAAAGCAGGAGTACCCCAAAAGCCAGCTTCACTCCCAGCAGAAAAGGCTCCAGATAGAGCGAAGCATGCACCGGGACATGTTCCCCATACAGAGGTGGCCGGAGCATCGCAGTTCCGATGGCAAGGATGACGACCAGCGTCCACACCACACGATGCAGCAAATCGATCCGCTCCAGACGGAACCAGTATCCCCAGAACAAAACCCACAAGCCGATGCGGAGAGGGGTTGCAATGACATCGCTTGCTATGACGTACTCTGTCTGGCCGATCCACGTTGTGAAGTTGACGAGAAGCAGAAGTCCTACACTCAACATCGTCGCTTCACAGACCAACGCTAGCCAAAGATAAGATTTCTCCTGCCGGTCAAGCCAGAAAAGGCTTAGCGCCATAATCAGCGCCATCACCAGGATCAGCATCTCGAGGAAACCGCTTCCGACTTGATGGCCGGTGTCGTCCCAACCCAGTTGGACCTGGTCCGAGATATCGGCGGCGTAACCCAATTGAGGAGGCTCGTGAAGGCCGCCGGCATCCGGGAATTTGAAAGGCGTGGCGCTGTCCATCCACATGCGAATCGCGATGGTCAGCTTGCCGTCGCGAAGGCCCTTAGGCAGACGAAAAGCCGTAGGCAGACTGCTGTAAGCGGTGACATGGTGACTCGGTGAATTTTCCGAACTCACCGATGCGCGATCCGTTGACAAAGACCTGATAGGCGTCATCGAAATCGTCGGGCATCTTCAGCGCGAGAGATCGTTTGGCGCCGTCCACGTTCACCTGAAGCCGATACCACGCGTAACCGGAGTATCCCGCATGTCCGCGAGCAGTCCAACCCCGTGCAAACCCGCTGCTGCCCGGCGTCAAATCCATATCTTCCCAGCCAGAATCGTCAAAATCCGGCTGCGCCCACGCAGGATTGTCCCCGACATGAAACTTCCAGGGGCCCGCGAGTTCCACCGTCGAATCGCCGAGATTTACAGGAACGAGATCGTTCGCCGCCGCCGCGCTTTCCTTTTGAGACTTATCGACTGCTCCGTCGGCATACGCCGACAGTGGCAGCAGCAACAGAAGCAAAAGCAGGCGAACGCGAAGCATAGGCACTCTCGCGGCAAAATAGTCTACGGAGATTAGAGATTACACGACCCAACGCACTCTGTGCCTGACGACGCCTTCGCGCGCCGCAGCTTCAAAGAAAAGCTCACACCCGCAGGTGTGAGCTCTCACAGCAATTACTATCGCTCGTCAGCCAGGCGCGTGACCACAACAGCCCCCGACAACTCCGAGGAGCTACTTCTTGAGGAACGCGAACAGACGCTGCCGCCCTGCAAAGTACAGACCCATCATCATCGTGCCCGTGGAGAGCAGAAGCAGCGAATCCGGTTCCGGTGTGTCTGCTGTGGCAGTTCCTACGAAGCTTTTCGGGTCAACTCCCTCTTCTAGAATGACGAAGCCATTCCCCGGAATGATCGACCCGCCGGAGAAGGTAAGAGCGTATCCTCCATCTGAATCTACGACACAGCTTGTGACCCCAAAGGCAGGTGCAGGACTTACGCTCTCCGGAATGTTAGTATCGCAGCTCGTAACGCCTGTAATGGCATCGAAGTCGAGAGTAAAACTGGTGATCGGACCTCCGGTAAGATTCGACCCGAAAAAGCATCCGTAGGGTGTGGGTGGAGCGGGTAATCCGGTGACACCCGCATCAGCGCAGGTTGCCGTGTCGAGCGAAACGGAAAACGGAACTCCAATGTCCGTAGGGTAGAGGAAGCACTGTGTGTCCGAAGGATTGCACACTGGATCGAGAATTGTCGCGTGAAAGCCGGCGCCCTGCGCGTGGCTGGCAACTGACCCGCAGAACAAAGCCAGACCAAACAAGAATAGGATACGAAGATATTTCATTTCTGTGTTCCTCCAAAGATTTGCGCGATAGCGCGAATTTGAGCTTTCGAACTGCGGGTGTGATCGCAACTTAACTAGCGAGCTGGCAATTTCCTGACCTGTGTGTTGACTTACTGTGCACGTCGTTGGCCAAAAAAAACCCGCCAAAACTCAATGTTTTCACCGATTCCCACATGGATTGCGCAAAATATTGCGCTCAAATAGGGAAGCGAAGGTACGTTTTGCGTCGGATGTAGGAAGGTGTTTTCCCTTTGGCCGGTTTCGGTCGGTCCCACCAGGAGAATCCCGGCTATCGCAAGCCCCCGCAGGGGCAAAGCTCACCTTTATGGTTCTCACTAAAAGAAGAAGTGATTTGGAACGTGCCTTAATAGCGTCTACACGATAGACTCGGAGACACTTGAATTCATGTCTCTAACCCAACAGTCCGACGCGGTCGATCAGAGCAGTCTTCCGCTCGCAGAGCAGGTAGTCCGCCTTCAGGCCTTACTTGAGGCCTCCCGCTCCGTTCATTCAACCATCGAGCTTACCGATGTGCTGCAACAATCCGCACGCATCGCCGTCCGCGAACTTGAGTTAGAGGGCGCTCTCTTCACCACGCAAAACATTGTGTACGGGGATGTTCCGGCCGCCGCGGTGGCCGAGCCTACAGAAAGTTGTCCGCGCTTTGAACTGCTCTCCCGGGACGGTACGCTTCTCTCAGAACTCGTAGTCGCCACCCCCGAGGGCCGGGCGCTCACCATCTATGAACGCGACTTCCTCGAAGGCTTGGTCCTTCAGACCGCGGTTGCGGTCGAAAACGCCATCAATCACCAGCGCCACCTGGATTACGCCCGCCTGGCCCAGGATCTCGACGCCGCCCGCGCCATTCAGCAAAGCCTCCTGCCCCAGAGCATGCCGGTTATCCCCGGCTACTCCGTCGCTGCGCGATCCAGAGCCTGCTACTCCGTCGGCGGAGATTATCTCGACATTGTCACCGAACCCGACGGCTCTCATCTCCTGGTCGTCGCGGACGTCGCCGGCAAGGGCCTTGCCTCTGCTCTGGTTTGCACCGCCTTTCGGTCAGCGTTCCGTGCGCTTGCCCGCCAGTCCCTTACCCTGCGCGAACTTGCCGGACGGTTGTCGCAACAGCACTGGGATGAAGGCTCGGAGGCCCGGCGCCGTTATGTCACCGCCATCTTCTTGCGGTTGGACGCAGCCTCCTCTGAGATGGAACTGGTCAACGCCGGCCACAATCCCGCATTTATCGTCTCCTCCGGAGACCCCCGCGTCCGCCTGGTCGAAGCCAGCGGGACCCCCCTCGGCATGCTGCCCGGCTCTCGTTATTCCGTCGAGCGTATCCCCATCGAACCCGGAGCCCGCATTCTGCTCTATACCGACGGGTTGACCGAGGTCTTTCAGGGTGACGAGGAGTTCGGCCAGCAACGGCTCATGGAGGCATTCCGCTCGATCGACGCACTCAAAATCACAAACACCGATCAGCCCGCCGAAGAGACCCTCGCCAGCCTATGGACCACGCTTGATACCTTCACAGGAGGGTCTCCGCAGCAGGATGATATGAGTGCAATCGCTCTTTGCCGCCTTACCAGCAAGTCCAAGGAGAAGGCATCACTATGACCGTGACCAGCGGAAGCAAGGTCGAGGTGCGGCTTCCATCGCGTCTCGGATTCGAAAAAGTCGCTATGAGCACTGCCGCAGGTATGGCAAAGCTCATGGGCTTCAGTGAGGATCGAATCGAGGACCTCAAGACCGCTGTCGCCGAGGCCTGCATCAATGCCATGGAACATGGCAACCAGATGAATGCGTCGATTCCAGTTAGCGTTGTACTCTCAATGAAGGCCAATGAACTCGAGGTCAAAGTAATGGACAACGGCATCGGCATGGAGACAACCCCACCCACCCCGGACATAGACCGTAAGATGACCGGAGAAGAAGAAGCTCGCGGAATGGGCATGTTTCTCATTCAGGCGCTGGTTGATGAGGCCGAGTGGGTATCTGCAACCGGAACCGATGAGCAGAGCTTCGTGCGGCTGGTGATCCGGATGAACAAGGAGAGTGAATAAGGTGCAAGCGGCGAATAAGGTCTCGCAGCAACAACTCACGGGTGCAAGTGGCCAGCAGGTCACCTGCCTCCGCTTCAGCGGGGACATCTCCTCCGCCTCCAAGGACGCAGTCGTGGGCACCTACCAGGCGCTCGACAAAGACACCAACAAGCATATTTTGCTCGACTTCAAGGGTGTCGAATACCTCAACTCCTCCGGCATCGCGCTCGTCATCCAGGTCTTGATGGAGGCCAGCAAATCCAGCCAGACCATCGCAATCTGCGGACTCACCCCGCACTTCACGAAAGTCTTCACGATGGTGGGAATCACAAAGTACGCCTCTCTCTACCCCGACGAAGCCGCAAGCTTAGCAGCGCTCTGACCGCCTTCTTACGCATCTCCCGCCCTATGCGGTTGCGTCTCCCTAGCAGGGGCACCCGCACGCAGGCGGTTACACCGCGCTCTCTTAATGCCCCACAGTTCAATCCGCCCGCAATGATCCCGTCGCGGCCCAAATAGCCTGTCGCGATCTTGCGAACTGATGCGGGCTGGCAACCTCCTCCGGCTAGATCCTTACCCAACACCCAGCCTTCCAACTCCCCGGATTAGAAAACGGCGTGACCTCCCGCCCGCCATCAGCGAACCGGCTAATCCCTTCTCTCCCTGTATTCCCTATCAGGCATTATTTTCCTATTGACAAGAATCTCACGCCGATACAGATAATTCACGCCGTTCCCGATAGTTCTTGTTGAGCACATCCTGACCAAGGGAATGCTTGAAGAAAAAAAGCAGGGAAGAGGAGCGGATTCGCTCACCTTCCCCTGACGAGAGCCCGCGCGCAAGACGCTAGGCAGACCAAGCCGGCAGCTTGATCACTGAACTTGTTTCCATCGAGGTCATCATGAATTTCAGAATCAGCTTGTTTCGTGCCAACTTCGCAATCGGTATGTGTAAGGGATCGCTCCTGCTCGCTGTCGCATTCCTTGCGATCCCAGGCGTGCTAAAGGCGCAAACCGCAGGGAAGGCACCATCTCCGGCACCGTCACCGACAGCACCGGCGCCGTCGTGCCCGGCGCAACCGTCATCGCCACCAACGCCGCCACCAACGTGTCCGCCGAGCGCACCTCGTCTTCCGCCGGCCTCTTCACCATCGCTCCCCTGCCTCCCGGAACCTACTCGCTCAGCGTCGAGGCAAGCGGCTTTCGCACTCTCAAGCAGGACAATCTCGCCGTCAACGCCCTCGGCGTCCTTGGCTTCAATCCTGTTTTGACAATCGGCGAGGCCGCCGAGACCGTCGAAGTCTCCGCCGCGCCGCCCGGTGCTCAATACCACCAACGCGACCGTCGGCCTGGTGATGGAGAACACCACCTACGCCAACCTTCCGCTGCAGATGAACAACGCGCAGCGCGATCGCGACTGCCTTTGCCTCCCTCGCGCCCGGCGCGCAGGCCGGTACGCGTGTGCCGATCGTCGGCGGAACCGGAAACTACCTCGGACAGCTCTATATCGACGGTATGCCGGCGGAGACGATCAACCAGCAGGGCGACAACCGCCTCGTCTCTCAGGGCATTGACCTCGATGCCGTGGACCAGTTTCAGGTCGTCACCAGCACACCTCCCGCCGAGTATTCCGGCGCCGGCGCGCTGAACTTCACCATGAAGTCAGGAGGCAACAAGTACCACGGCCAGGCCTCGTACTTCCTGCGCAACACAGTCTTCGATACCTGGGGCTTCACGCAAAAGTGGGTGCAGCAGCCAGGCATCAATCCAGCGACCGGCGTCGCCTATCCCACCTGCAGCCCCGTCGCAACAACCGTCACTTCGGGAGGCGAGACTACCACCTATGCGCCGCGAGCCGGATGCCAGCCAAAAGGCGCCGAGCATCAGGGCGAGCTCTCACTCACCTTCGGCGGCCACATTCCCCATACCGGCAACAAGGTCTTCTTCTTCTTCGCCTATGACCGGTTCCACTCTCGCCGCGCCGCCAACCCCGCTCTATTCACCATCCCAACCCCATTGATGATCTCAGGGTGACTTCACCGAATTGAACGGCGGTGTTGGCACCGGCGGTTTGACCGGCACCGGCGCTAACAACAAGCCGCTGATCTTTGACCCGACCAGCAACACCTGCGTCGGGCAACATCATGCACCCGCACGCCCTTCCAGGGCATGAAGAACGGCATCCCAACCTACAACGTCATTCCCGCCAGCTATCTCTCTCCCATTTCGATCAAGATGGCGTCCTTCATGCCGGCGCCGAGCAACCCCAACGCCCTCGCCAACAACTACCTCGGCGGCTACCCCAGCGGCTTCGACAACAACGTGCAGGACTGGCGCGTCGACTGGGACGTCAATTCAAAGCAGAGGCTGTCTACCGTCGGGGCAATGGGCGCAGTTCACTACCTGCAGAACTACACCTCCGGCGGCATCCGGCGCAGGAGCCTATGGACTCCTGCCGCTTCCCTATGTCGCTGGCACCGTCGCCAACATCTTCCCGAAGTTCTACGACGCCGAGTACAGCTACGTCATCAACAACAGCATGGTGAACCAGGCCAAGTTCTCCTACACCCGTTTCATCCAGCCGCAGCATGCAGCCACCGACGGACTGACCCAGTATTCGCCCGCGACCATGGGAATCACGAACGTTCCCGCAGGCGCGGCCAGCACTAACTTCCCCGGCAGCTCCTTCGGCCAGACCGGCGCAGTCGCGCACCACTCTCACCGGATGGACCCAGCAGGGCAACGCAGGTGCCACGCAGTCGGTTATCCCGCGAGACCTACACAGCTCTCGATAACTTCCAGTGGACCAAGGGCAAGCACGCCTTGACGATGGGCTTTACCTATGAGTGGCAGGAGACCAACGTTGCCGCACCGCCCGGCCCCTCAGGACTGGTCGAGTTGCCTTTCAACTCGAACTCCACCGCGCAGTACACGTCGAATTCGAACGCGCTCAGCCCGAGCTCCGGTATCTCATTTGCCAGCTATATGCTCGGTGCCGTCGGCGGATCGCCATCGGTCTTGCTTCAGCCCGTCAGCGAACTCGGCGGCCGTTATCGCCTGGCTGCCCCCTACTTCAGCGACAACTGGAAGGTAAACAACAAACTCACGTTGGACCTCGGCCTCCGCTGGGATTACTTCAGTCCCTATCACGAGGTTCAGAACCGCTGGAGCTTCCTCAATCCCAACCTGACCAACACGGCCACAGGCACGCCGGGCATGCTCCAGTTTGCCGGCAACCACGGCGGCCCAGGTGTAAGCTGCGAATGCGCCACCCCCGTCCATACGTACTGGAAGAACTGGGGTCCGCGCGTCGGCCTCGTCTATGCCGCCAATGACACAGACCATCTTCCACGTCGGCGCCGCGCGAGTCTTCTCCCAGGCAGGCGGAGTAGGCGGTCGCGGCGGTGCCTACCAGGGAACAGGCCAGACCGGCTTCAACATCAACGCCAACGCCACGCCCGAGTCAACCACTGGCGCCAACGCAGGCCCATCCTTCTATCTAAACAACGGCGCAACCTTTACCGCCAAGGGGATCGCCAACACCGACCTGCTCGGCAAGGGCTTCGCCTATCCCGCCCCCCCGGCTCAGACCGCCCAGTCGCAACTTCTGCAGACCGGCAACTACCTCAACAACGGAGCCTTGGCTACGGCAGGCAGGCGTCTCCTTTGCCGACTTTTACCTGTCGGGCCGCGCGCCGGAGTTCACCTTCTGGAACGCCGGCATCGAGCGCAGCATCACCAAGGACATGACCATCTCGGTCAACTACGTCGGCGACCAGTCTCACTTCCTCAACCCCTCCGGACAAAACGCTCGCGGCTACTGGTCGAACCAGCTCAACCCCGTCTACCTGGCTGCCCTCGGAGGCGTGAAGGATTCCACCGGAACCAAGCCCCTCCTGATCGCCGCCGCAACCTCGCCTTAACGTGGCCAAGGCGCAGGCCGCGATGTCGGGCCTCAACATCCCGGCGTTCTTCCAGAACGCCGCAAACGCCAATCCCAACAGCTCAGTCCTGACGATCGCCCAGGGCCTCGCTGCCTTCCCGCAGTACAGCGGCGTCACCGACCTGTGGGGAGCAAACTCCGCCAACCTCACCTATCACTCCTTCCAGCTCATGCTCCTGCAGCGCACATCGCACGGGCTCTCGTTCAACATCAACTACACCTACTCCAAGAACATCGGCGACGACGGCACATTCCGCAGCGGGTTCGACATTCCCGCCGCGGCGATCTCTGGCGGCGGCCAGAACTGGCACCAGGACCGCATCGAGCGGTCGTGGAGCATCGTCTCGGCTCCGCAGTTGGTTCATGCCTTCGGGGTCTATGAGCTTCCCTTCGGCAAGGGCCACATCGGCGGCAACTCCATGTGGGTGCGCGCGCTTGCCGGCGGATGGACGACTCCGGCATCTACACCTATGGCTCCGGTACGCCGATCGCAGTCATCTCCAGCGCATGCAGCGGGACCAACTTTCCGCTGCAGGGTCAGTGCATGCCTGACGTAGTGCCTGGCGCGAATCAGCGCGCGCATCAACGGAAGCTACGGTACTGCCCCGAGTGGAACCACCGCCTGCAACATCGGCATCGGACCCGGTTGCACGGCGGTCCGCTACCTCGACTCCACGCAGTTCAAGAACCCGGCCAACGTCTCCGCAACCAGCAGCCCGATCTACCTGATCGGCAACGCCCCTCGTACCGCTCCGCTCACATTGAGGAGTCCTGGCAACCAGGACTTCGATGCCGCGTTGCGCAAATCCATCCCCCTGCCAAAGGACATCGGTACCTTTGTCTTCGAAGTTGACTGCATCAACGTTTGGAACAAGACCACCTTCTCAGCTCCCGCAGCCACCTTTGGCAGCGCCAACTTCGGGCAGATCGGCAGCGTCTCCGGTACGCCGGGATCGCGCGACTTCCAGTTCGCAGGGCATATCAACTTCTAGACACAGCAGGGAGATGCAAAACCCTCCCTCCATGCTGAAGCAAGATGTACCGGAACAATTCCACCAGGGACTCTTGGCAGGCTACCCTCGCTAAGAGTCCATCGGCTTTACGCGGTAGCTGGATCCTGCTGCCTCGCAGACATCTCTGCGGCAACCTGCGACGTCGATGACACCGTTTCTGGGACCCCTGTCACCGCTGGTAGACTCTTCCCGCGACCCTGCAAGACTTTTGTACCATCGAATCGACGGAAGTCGTCAGTGGACTTTTTTTACAATTTAAATTGGTAAATCTTGACGGGACGGGAGTACAGTACTTCCGTTCGGTTAAATAAAGGCAGTCATGTCTTCTTGATTAGCAAACTCTGAAATCTTCCGGCGAAGGTAAGAATCTGCAAGTACTTAAGCGTGGCTAACAAAGGCCGAGCCGGATTCGCAGCCTCATGGTGCCCCTCCCGAAGACGTCCCTGCTGAGGACGCGGGTCAATTTACCCCCAGTTGTGGGCAGGCCACGAAGCTCAAAAGGTTCTCAAGAGGTGTCCGATGATGAAGTCTCTTCTTCGTTCGTTCGCCATTTTTATCTCAGGCTCCTTATGCCTGTGTGTGTGTTCCTCTGCCTTCCCCGGCAGCGAAATCCATGCGGCGACCTCATCCCCCGCTTCCGGGATCGAAGGAGCCGCTCCGCCGGCATCCTCTCCCACCGTAGAGACGGTCATGATCCCCGGCCCGCTTCGATCCTTCATGCGTCTGGCCGCGATCAGCCAGAAGGTCTCTCCCGAAGACGTTCTGCCGCTGCTCGCCAGAAACGTCTTCATGCAGGGATATCAGCGAGGAACCCCAACTGAGTTCCTCCTCTTGTTGGATCGTTACGTTCAGGAGGCAAGAGAACTCCAGATCCTCGCCGGCACCAGCAAGACCATTCGTGTCGCCAACTGTGACGATGCCGGCACCCTGGTTCAGATTCTCGGATACCGGTTGCGCGAGGGCTGTGGCCAGAAGAACTTCTTCCTCGAGACCGCAAATCCGGAGAGGGCTTTTCTCACCATCGATTCGGGGTTTCCCCTCACCGATCTCGAAGAGTCCCTGCAGAAAGGCGTTCCTTTCGTCTACCCGTACGCTCCCTCGCAGGTTCCGGTGCTGTTTAAAGAAAGCGATTGGATATCTCTCAGCACAGGGCAGAAAAGAGGCTATTCCAATGTGGTGGATATCCTCATCCACGACCCGGCCGTAGCCCGTCTCTATTGGGCCCTTACCAAGAACGACGCCGAAACCAGGCTCGAGTTGGTGCGTTCTCCGGGGCTCCGAAGACTGCTTCCCTACGCCGCAACTCTCGATTTTTACGGCAGCCAGATCAGCATCCGCTCCGGCCACGTCATCGTACCCGGCGGCGCGTGGACCCAGGTCTCTTGGAAAGACCTGGTCGGCGTAAGCCCGGACAACCCCGGCGAGTTCGTCCCCCGACTGCTCGCGAAGGACAACGGCTGGCTCGCCGCGTACTTCGACGTCTTGTCTCGCGTCAGTGAGTCGCAGCGCGAGCACCTCACCGAAGGCCCGCGTCTCAAGCGGCTCTACGAGAGCCTTCGCGGAACCGAACTTGAGCCTGCCGCGACAAGGGGCGTGTTTCGTCAGGCCCCCGACCTCCTCGTCCTCTTTACCCGCGTCCAATGGGACGCATCCGGCGCGCCGCAGGTCCCCGGGAATCTCGAGGTCTGGAAGCAAATCCTTCGCCAGAAGATCCGATTCGAAGATCATCAGCGAGTGGGAAAAGCAGCGGCCATTCCCTCGACCATCCCGAACAGCTCCTCGAAGCGATGGTCGCCTTCTCTCGCGTCGTAACCGACATCGGCCCGCTGCAGATTTACCTCACGATGTGCGAGACTCGACAACGAGCGCCCCGCCGACAAGCGTCTCTCCCCCGAAACCGTCAGCTTGCTCGCCGCCAAATTCGCGCAGTTCAGCAACTGGTATCTCGTCTTCTCCGAGTTTCCCGATCTGAGCGACCAATCCGCAGTCAGCTTTGTCAACGTTGCAGAATCGATCGACAAGATCTCAAACGAAACCCTGCGCGCCAACGCCCTCGGGGCCTTCCAGGCCAACATCGGACTCTGGGAGATTCTCGCCCGTCAGGGACAGATTCCCACGGCGGATCTCAACCCATCATGGCAGAAGATGATCGATCCTTTTGCCAAAGTCTCCTCTTCGACTCAGCTCTTCGACTCTGCCCGCAACTCACTTGGAGAGCTGATTCGTCGCCGCTGGCGGCCACCCAAACGGCTCGCCCTCTGAAATCGTCGAGCTCCTCGCAGGCCCTCCCCAGCAAACCCCCGAAGGCCAGCGAGTCCATCAGGAGATGGCCCGTAGAATTCGTGCCGTCCTCGAAGATCAGCATCTGGTCTCGCTCGACACCCTCTTCGCCCTCAGCGACGGCCTCAGTCAGATGGCGCAGGGTAAGCCCGCGGCCGACGGCATGCTCACCCTCGCAAGCGAGCTTCGCGAGTTCGAAATGCCCCGTCCCATCTTCACCCAAAGCGAGAAGATCGACTGGGCGCCGCGAGTCTACACCACCCACCACGCCGAACTTCAGGTGCAGACCGACCTGACCAAGGTGATCAAGTCGCCCGGCTCGCATCGCCCAGATGGATGCGGCCCGAGGCCAACTCGCTCCCTTCCTCCGCGACACCCTTGTCGGTTTGAACTATGCGTACTACGAGCCGCCCGGCGCCCAAATCCTTCACAACAATCCCCTCTTCGTCCGCTCCCACGACTTCACAGAGATCTCTGTTGTCGGCGCGGAACAGTTCTGGCAAACCCCCGTCCTGTTGGGAGTCGGCACCCCCGCTGGCGGTGGCGCATACCTCATGGGCTCGCTCACCGACCTCTCCTACGCACTGGCGGCGACAGAGCAGGACTTCATCGCGCCCGAAAACGTCCAGGCTCTTATCTGGAAAGAGATGGTACCGGACCTTCTCGTCAGCGCTACGCTTCCGCGCTGGTGGAGCGTCAGCCCGAGCGAACTCCACGCCGTCGCTCTCTATCAGCGCTCCGGAGAAGAGCTCTTTGTCTCGTCGGCCAGAAACCCGCAACTGCGCGCCAAGGTGGTCACTATTCTCTCCGATCGCCTCTCACCACAGCGCCTCGAACAGGTCGAACTCTCGATGCAGCGCGAAGAAACCGCTACGGCAATGCTTCCTCGCATGATGCCGGCGGACACCTTCTATCTCGCCGAGGAGTTTCGAACCCGATATGCCGCCGAGGCCGGCTTCGCCGGTCCGGCCGGTCAACAACTCGAAACTCTCTGCAGCCAATATCCCGCGGAAGTCAGCCTCGCCCGCCTCTCGAAAGACTTCGGTGTTCCTCACCCGACGCTCGCTCGCACCTACGGTCGTGAGCTTCTCAACGTCAAACCCTTCCCATTCTTCGGCGGATACTCCAGTCGTCTCTTCGCCGAGTCATGGGAGTCCACAAATTTGTACTGGGCGCGAATGGCGGACGAGTTGGGCTATCAGCCGGTCATGTTGAACCGGCTTATTCCCGAACTCACACGCCACATGACCGCAAAGATCTTTGCGACGGATCTCGAGGATTGGCCGGCGATGTTGCGCGCCATGCGAGAAACAGGAGACGAGCTGCGGCAGGGCAAAATCGCTTCGCTGCCCGCCGCCACCGTCACCTCGCTTCGTCAGGATCAGACAGTCAAGGATGGAACCATGCAATAGGAGAGAATCATCGTGAAAAAATATCTTTTGCTTCTCTGCTTACTTTCGATTCCTTTCTCCGGCGGCAGAACCGGAGCGGCGGCCCAGGAAGACTCCTCGCGCATCCACGTCAACGTCGTCCTCGTCCAACTCAATATAGCCGTCACCGACAACAAGGGAAACTACATCAGTGGCCTCGGCCCGGAAAACTTCGCCATCACCGAAGATAAGATTCCGCAAAAGAGCGCAACCTTTGAAGAAGGCAACGGCCCGCCTCGCCGGCTGTTGGAAGCGACAGCATCCGATGGAAAACCCGGAACCCCAAGCATGGAGAATGCATCGTCCTCGGCCGAAACAGACGTCACCAACGACCCCACCCGGAGGTTCGCAGGCGCCAACGTCTTTATCCTCTTCGACACCAGCAATTACATGTACCGCGGCTTCGTCTTCGCGCAGGATGCCATCGCCGACTTCGTTCGTTCCCTCGACGGCGTAAGCAGAATTGCTCTGTACTCCTACAGCCGCGATCTTTCACGGAACACCGCGCTCACTCCTGACCGCTCCCAGGTTCTGCGAGGCGTGCGCAGCACGGTCGCCGGAGACGACGCCGCCCTCTACAACGGCCTCTTGTTGACCGTAAAGGATGCGGCCCATCTCACCGGCAAAAAGGCGATCGTCGTCTTCTCCAACGGTCCCGATAACGCCAGCCTCGTGCCCCCGGAGGACGTAGCAGAACTCGCTCAATCCACAGGAACAATCATCTACATGATCAGCACCACGGCGGCAGAGAAGGAGCCTGTATCCACCGCCGTCTTTGAGCGCATGAGCAAGGCCACAGGCGGCAAGGCCTACTTCGCCAAAGACTGGCAGGACGAAAGGCAGGCCTTCGCCTCCATCCGGGATGACCTCGCTCACCTCTACTCCATCAGCTATTACCCTCAGCCGAATCCCAATCGAGGCTGGCGAGCCATCTCAGTCAAACTCGTGGGCAAGGATCTGCAGAAATACCATATCCGCACTCGCGCCGGATATCGTGTTCTCCAGACAGCCCAGGCTAGCGACGCGTATGAATCGTTGGCCGCTGTGAAGTAGGACCATGATCGCGTGGGTCGCAAAAAATAAGTCGAATAAATTAAAGAAACGAGGGCCGCACCGAGCGGCCCTCAACATTCCTGACGTATCTCTGCTCCCTCAAGCGTGGTTTAGATATCCCATGCCCGCCAGAACCCCGCGCATATACGAGAAGCTCCCGATAACGCCCGGCATTGGATCGTCGCCATGCACCTCATACTCCAGATCGACGAAGCCCTTGTACTTGATCGCAATAAGCGCCTCAAAGATCTCGCGAATCGGCATAATTCCATCTCCGACCGTTACCTGACTCTCCTTGCTCGTGAAGCTCGTCAGGTCCTTCGCGTGCATGTTGTAGAGTCGCGGCCCTACCGCGTGGATCGCCTTCACCACATCGGTTCCTGCGCGCACCGTGTGCCCGATGTCGATGCAGCATCCGATGCGCGAATCATACTTCTCCACAGCCTTCAACACATCCATCGGCGAGTGCCATATCTTATCCTCCGGCCCATGATTATGGATCGCGAGGCGAATGTCATACTCCTTCACGAACCTCTCAATCCGCGGAAGAACCTCAGGCGCCGGATCTCCGGCCACAATCACCGAGATACCCGCCCGCTTGCAATATTCGAACTTGCTCCGAATATCGTCATCCTCATCCTTCGGAAAATAAATCGTCCCCGCAGCATGCAGCTTGATGCCATTTGCGGCATAATCCGCGCACGCCTTGGCCTCCTCCGTCGGATCCATCGGCAGATGATCCTTGACGTCCTTCGCATTCAGGTCCGTCAGGTTCAACTGCTTCATATAGCCGATCATCTGAGAGCGGTTAAAGTTGCGAAACGTGTAGCTGGCTAGGCCAAGATGGATCGGCGACGGTTTCCCGGCCGCCGCCGTTGGCTGCGCCAGCGTTGGAATAGCGCTCGACGCGACGCTCGCTGCTGCGGCAAGCGCCCCCGACTGAAGAAAATTGCGACGTGAAAGATTTGTCATGAAAGGTCCATTGCTCGCGCGTTCCTGATTCGTGATCGTTTCTCAACCAGCCCGATAAGTCCGCTCGTCAACTCCAAACGCACTGCAGAACTAGACATGCGGCGCCCAGCCTTTCTCGTAATCCCGGTTCCAGAACTTCATCGCCTGGGCGTCGTTCTGGATCTTGCCGTCGGCCGTATCGAGCTGCAATTCGCGGTTTACCTCCCACGCTACATTCGACAGCTGAAGCATCGTCACCGCAACGTTGCCTACCGACACCGGCGCGTTGAGCTTCTCCCCCTTGCGAATGCCCGCAATGAAGTTGGCGAAGTGCAGATCCGTCATCGAATCGCGCCCCGTCGTGTCCGAAGACGACGTAGTCTTGCCCGTCTTGAACTCGCTCGTTTTGTTTCCCTTCAGATCGTAGATCTCATAGCCATCGCGATCGACCAGCACCGAGCCCGTCGTTCCGATGATCGTTGATCCGCGGTCCCGGCCATAGAACTTCATCCCGTTGCAGCACTTGTTCTCCCACGAGATCATCTTGTCCTCGTAGGTGAAGCTCGTCATCAGCGTGTCGTAAAACTGCCAGTCGTCCTTGAACTGGTACCGGCCGCCTGAAGCTGTGATCCGCTGCGGGAAATCCACGCCCAGCGCCCAGCGGCACACGTCCACCTCGTGCGTGCCATTGTTCAGCGTCTCGCCCGTGCCCCATACCTTGAACCAGTGCCAGTTATACGGCTGAACATTATCCCTATACGGTGTGCGCGGCGCCGGCCCCTGCCACAGATCCCAATCCAGCGCCTCCGGCACAGGCGCTTCCTTCCCAACCCCGATCGACTTCCTCACATTGCTGTACCACGCCTTCGCGTAATAGGCTCTCCCAATCGCGCCGTTATGAATCTTGTCGACAATCTCGATCGTGTGCGGCGACGAGCGCTGCTGCGTCCCCATCTGCACCAGCTTTCCATACTTCAGCTGGGCCTGCACCAGCATTGCGCCCTCTCCAGGATTGTGGCTGCAAGGCTTCTCCACATACACGTTCTTGCCCGCCTGCAATCCGAGAATGGCCATCGGCGCGTGCCAGTGGTCCGGAGTCGCAATCGTAATTGCGTCCACGTCCTTGGCCTTCAGAATGTTGCGGAAATCCTTGTCGGTCTTCGGGGTCTCCCCCATGTCCTTCTCTGCGGCAGCACAAAATTTCTTGAGAATGTTGCTGTCCACGTCGCAGACGTACGCAATTCGCGCATCTTTCTTGTTCGCCTTAAGCGCCGAAAGATGAGCGTACGCTCGTCCATTCAGGCCGATCACAGCAAAGTTCAGGCGATCATTTGAGCCCATGATCTGACCGTAGCTCTTCGCGGTCGTTCCAACTGCCAGCCCAGCGGCGCCTACTGCAACAGTGTCAAGGAACTCACGTCGGGTAACCATTCTCTCACTCCTTTACAACGGTAAAAGGCCGCGTCGCTTGCTTGGGCCATGGGGTACGTCACACAGTGACAAAAACACACTCATCAAAGAATTGTTCTATCACCGAACTAAAAATACGTAAGTGAAGATTTGTAAACTATCCTCACGCTGCCTAGAACGTTCCTGAATCCGTCAGACACTTCTTCATGCCCGCCCAGCTAATCCGCGTAGAGGCCTCAGGCGTGCCTGCGCCGCGCCAATGAGTCTCCAGACTGACCGCATCATGATACCCCGCCGCCTTGAGTGCGCGATACTGCGCGGTCCAGTCAATATAGCCTTTATCCACCGGCGACCATACGGTCTTCCCGGCCTCATCCTTCACCGCGTTCTTGCAGTGGCAGTGGTGGATGCGGTTCTTCGGCAGACTGTCCCAGCCCCCGGGGAAGGCGTCCATCTCCCCCCGCATCACCGCATTTCCCGGATCCCAGTTCAGCGCGAAATTGGGAGACTGAACTGCGGCGAGAACCTTTGCCGCCTCGCGGCCGGTCGCCGTGTTGCACGCAAACTCATTCTCAATCACAAGCAGCAGTCCCTGCTTGCCCACGATCTCCGCCGTGGCCCGCAGCTTCTCGTCGATCGCCGCGCGGTACGGAGCCACGTCATCTAGCCGCCAGAAATCAAAGCACCGAATCTTGTTGGTCTTAAACTGCTTTGCCAGCGAGATACTCCGCTCGACCACCTCATCCTGGTGCTTGTACGCAACTTCGGCAGCGCCGTGCATATCCCCCTTCGACCCGTACTGGGACTTCGGGGCGCCAGGCCAGTCGACCTTGAACAACGGGCTGGCAATGTCAGTCACCTGCAAGTTGTACTTCGCCAGGATCTTCAGAGCCTCAGCGATCTCCGCATCCGTCGACGTCTGCAGATTCTTCCCCCACATCTCGCGAAGCTCAACCCAGTGCAGGCCGAAGTCGTTCGCGATCACCGAACACGCGTGATCAAAATCCTGTGAGATCTCATCCGAAATAACGGCGATCTTGAACGGCGATTGCGCTGCCGTTGCCTGACCAAAGAGTGGACGTGTCGCGCAGGCTGCAGCCGTCGCCGCCGCCCCTGCAATGAAACCTCTTCTTGAAACGCCTTCCATGGTTCTCCTGTTTCCTGCTGAAACCCCGGGGTCGACCTGCTTTTACTTATGGAGATGCCGGTCACCCAGTAAAAGCAGTGACCGGCAATTGAGACGATATTTTCTGGCAACCATTAGAACATGAATTGCTAGAACATGAACTTCACCGACGCCTGCAGCGTACGGCCGCCTCCAATACCGTTCACGCTGCCCTGACCGCTTCCCACAGTGCTCGAGACCTGGCCAAAACTTGCGGCTGTACAGCAATTATTGCTGGTTGGGTTGGCGAATTGCGGCGTGTTGGTGAGCTGAAAGGCCTCGATTCTGCCCTCCATCGTAGTTTCGCGGAAGAGATTGAAGCTCTTGAATAAGGAAACGTTGTTCTGAATATACCCAGGCCCGCGGAACGCGTTCCTTCCGGTGTTCCCCAGTCCAACGTTCTGAGCATTGCAGCCTGTTGCTGGGCACCCAGTTGGGGTCGTAAACGCAGTCGGATCAAACCAGTGAGAGTTCGCGCTCGTGCCAACCGTATGAAGCGTGCGGTACGCACCAACCAGTTGTCCGGTCTGAGTGGTCCCCGGAGTATTCAGATTCGCTCCATTCGTGGCTACAGTAAACGGAAGACCGGTGACCGCTGAGATGACGCCGGAGATCTTCCACCCTCCAAGAACCACGTTTCCAACTCCCGAGCTCAACATGTTGTGGCCGCGTCCAAATGGCAGGTCGTAGACAAAGGTCTGCTCGTAGTTCACGGTACGGTCAAAATCCAGCGGAGCATAATTTCGACGGAAGTTCGTATAGAAGAGAATGTTAGAACCGTCATCCCCAATGGTGTAACCCATAGCCTTGCCCCAGGTGAGCGCAGTAGTGAAGGCAAGACTGTTTGAATAGCGCTTGGTGAGCTGAACCTGCAACGACTGATAGTTAGAGGAGAAGGCCATGAAGTATTGGTTGGTCGCAGCAGTGCGGCCGAATGCAATATTCTCCGGGAGCGACGCGTTGCCGCCACCGAAGGTGTTCGACGGCAAATTGATGTTCTGGCTATTCGCGATATCGACGCCATGGTTTGCCACATATGCCAGTTGCAGAGACAGGTTCCCGCGGAAGGCCTGCTGGACCGCAACGTTCCACGACATCACATAAGGATTTTTGAAGGTCAAGGGGATGTATGTGTAAACCTGGCTCTTAAGCAGGGGTGTATTTGCCGGAATGATTCCATTCGAAGGGATCACGATCGGAACGGGTGCCGGGAAGCCTGCCTGGAACGTCGCTACCGTCACCCCATCCGCCAGTACAGCAGGTGTGAAGGCAGACGAGCCGGCTGGCTGATAGCTGTTGTTAGCGCGTATTGGGTAGTTATAGGCGTAAGTGTTATCGGGGAATGGCGTGTAGCTGAAACCAAACCCTGCGCGCACGACGGTGTCTTCGGTTACGCGATAGGAGAGTCCAGTGCGAGGCGCGAAGTATTTGTATCGCGTCTGCATGCCAAGATTAGACGGATTGGTCCCGAGACCTGCCAGCACAATGTTGTTATTGACCGGATCATAGTTCGAGAAACCACCTGCAATCTTCGGCGTTGCCGGCGGATAAAACTCCCAGCGAAGACCAAGGTCGACCGTCAGCTTCGGACTCGCCTGCCATTTATCACTGGCAAACACAAAGAACCACCACTGCCGATAGGCCGGAAAGAACGTGTTGAGATCGCGCCCCGTCTGGCTTGGCAGATCGAACAAGAAGCTTGCAACATCATTTGCCGAATTCGTCTTGGCAGCGGCGCAGCTCGACGTCGACGGACCAGAAGGGCATACGTTGCTCGAAGTCTGCACATCAGAGAACGTAAACAAGCCACGCGGACTGAACGTCTGGTCCTGAAGTAAATCGTCGCGGATTCTGCGAAGGTCGCCGCCAAACTTGAATGTGTGGTTGCGAACGATCTTAGTCCAGTGGTTCACGAAGTCGATGTTGGATTCGCCTCTGATCCATGGCACCGATGCGGAGTACCCAATGAGCGGGCTGGAAAAGCCGCCGTTGATGGTAATCCCGACCTGTCCGCTGGTGAATGGCTGTCCGGCAATGTTTACGCCCGGGATGCCGAGAGTGGTCGCATCGTTGTTGCCGTAGTCGATCGGTTGCGCATTGTTACGTAAGTGAGCAACTCCAATTCGCGCCGAGGTCAACAACGTTGGCGAAAACACGTGGTCGTAGTTGACACCAACGCTGTAGGCCGTCTGGGTTCCGTTAGCTTCAAAACCACCGCCGCCCGCTGGTCCGCCAAAAAACGATCCGAAAGCCGGTGCCTGAAAGGTATTCACACGCTGCCAGCTATAACGCGCGCTAAAGTGATTTTTCTCGTTGGGCGACCAATCAATCTTCGGATCGAAGCTGTTCGTTCCCTTGGTGAATGGAAGATTGGTTGTGTAGTTGTTGGCCGGGCTGGACAAAGGCGCGTTCGGGTTGAGAATTCCGTTGGTCTTAGCGGCGGCGTTGACTCCCTGCAGGATGGCGAGTGAAACCGGATTGACACGGTTATAAGGAATCTGATTATTCGGGAACGGTGTGCGGGGATGAGCGGCAGTACCGTCTCCGGTCGCAGGGTCATAGATCTGTCCCCCTCCATTCACAAGGGCCGCACTGAGATCAATATTGCCCTGAGCGTTCGGCGTGTAATAGCGCGAGTCCGGAATCTCCAGAGTGCTTCCAACCCGCTCATGATCCGAAGTTCCAAGATAGTCGACAAAGAAAAACAGCTTGTCTTTGATGATGGGTCCGCCGATGCTGCCGCCGTAATAGTTGTACGACAAATGGCCTAGCGGTCCGCCGAAATAGGATCGGGCATTGACCGCACTATTCTGGATAAACTCGAATGCTGATCCGTGGAATGAATTCGTTCCCGACTTCAGGGTAACGTTCGTCACAGCGCCGATGGCCCGGCCGAGCTCCGCCTCAAAGTTGTTCGTCGAAATATCGACCGATTGGATTGCCTCCAGCGGAGGAATGATGATCTGCAGCAGGCCGGTCCGCTCGTCGTCGTCGATACCCTCAATCTGATAGAGATTGCCTTCACGAGGCGAGCCATTCGCTTCTGTCTGCAACGAACTCGCTGCGTTGAAGAACTGCGAGTGCTGAAAGACAGCAGGCGCAGTGCCCGGTACCGTGTTCAGCAGCGATTGGAAGTTGCGATTGGTCCCGACTGGTAGGCTCGACAACTGCGCCGATTCAATCTTTGTACTGATGTCGGCGCGGTCTGTCTGGAGCAGCGCAGGCTGGGTCGTCACCAGGATCTCCTCACTCACGCTCCCCGTCTGCATGGACACGTCAACGCGAGTCGAAGAGTTGCTCAGCAGGTCGATGTTCTGATGCGTATCCTTCTTGAATCCCTTCGCTTCCACGGTCAAGCTGTATATACCGGGAGTCAAATCCGGAAGGGTAAAGTTGCCGCTCTCGTTTGACACCGACTCATGAATCAGGCCTGTCGCTGCCTCGGTCGCCGTCACCTTCGCCCCGGGAACCGTTGCCCCGGTCGTATCTGTGACCGTGCCAAGCAACGTACCGCTGACAGCTTGACCAAATAGTGTTGGGGTTAGACTGAGAATGAGAATCGAAACGATAGATCTAAAACGTTTTAGCGATTTCACTTGAAACCTCCCGAAGGCAATGCAGTTTTGGGGCCCGTACTCTTATTGTTTGGAGTGCGAACGAACCGTATCAGGGTCCATTCGAATTAGTCAACACATAAAAAAAACTTAATCTCACCCCGTTCCAGCGGCCGCGAAGAGGCTGGACCACACCATGTATGTTTCGGCAGAAGACGGCCCGTAACCCCTTGATTTAGATCATCCTCACCGTGTCCGGCGGTACTCCGCAACCACCGTTTCACAAGCCGTCGACAAGCCCTCGCAGGGACGCTTTCACTCAGTACAAACTCCCCGCCGCACCGCGTTTTCCACTGTCGATCTCCACCCGACTCGCGCTTGCTCCCAAAAACCTTTAGGGATACTCCTCAAACTTGTTGTACGTTGATTGCATGAATCCACTCCACCCCTGCCTTCAGACCCCCGGGATCTCCCTGCGCGCTCGCAAATCGCTCCTCAGCCTGGGCACCTGCGCCCTCTTTCTGGCGTTCTCCCACGCCGGATTCGCTCAGGCCACCCCTCCGAAGCAGGCCAACGACGAGGAATACACAAAGAAGATCAAGGAGTATCTCTCGGACCCGCGGTTCACCTCTGAACTGGTCGACCACCTGCCCGCCTCATCCAAAGTGCCCACCCCGCTGAAGTTCCTCGGCAAAATGCCCGGCCAGCCCGGCGAGCTCTATTACAACGCCGACATCAACCGCTACTACGAAGAGCTCGCAAAGGACTCGCCGCGCGCAAAGTTCTGGAAGCTCGGCATGAAGTCCGAAGAAGGCCGCGACATGGTCGTCCTCGCCATCGGCAACGAGGAGTCCATCAAGAACCTCGACAAATATAAGGCCGATCTCGCCGCCCTCACCGATCCACGAAAGACCACCGAGGAGCAGGCGCAAAAGATCATCCACACCAGCAAGCCCATCTACTGGATCACTAGCGGCATCCACTCCCCCGAAACCGGCGGCCCTCAGATGCTCGTCGAACTCGCCTATCGCCTCATCGTCGAAGAAACCCCCTTCATCCAGGAGATCCGCAACAACGCCGTCGTCTTCATCACCCCAGTCGTCGAAACCGATGGCCGCGACAAGCAAGTCGACACCTACTACTACGGCAAAGTCACCAAGAAGCCACGCCCGCCGCTAATGTACTGGGGAAAGTACGTCGCCCACGACAACAATCGCGACGGCATGGGCCAGTACCTTCACCTCACGCAGAACATCACCGCCGGCGTGCTGGAGTGGCACCCCACCATCCTCCACGATCTCCACGAAGCCCAGTCCTACCTCTACGTCTCTACCGGAACCGGACCCTATAACCCAGCCCTCGATCCCATCGCCGTCGACGAATGGTGGATGCTAGCCGAAACCGAGATCATGGAGATGGCCAAGCGCGGCGTCCCCGGCGTCTGGACCTACGGCTTCTACGATGGCTGGGTCCCCAACTACCTCTTCTGGATCGCCGAAACCCACAACTCCTTCGGCCGCTTCTACGAAGTCCAGTCCTATGGCCCCGACGTTACCGAAAAACTCCAGCTCCCCGCCACCACCACAAGCCGTGAGTGGTACCGTCCCAACCCGCCTCTTCCCACGGTCAAGTGGGGCCCCCGCAACAACACCAACATCCAGGAGTCCGCAATTCTCATCGCGCTCAACAAAGTCGCCCGCGATAAAGATCTCTACCTCGAAAACTATTGGATGAAGAACAAGCGATCCGTTGAAAAAGGCAAGGACGGCCCCGTATACGGATGGGCGATCTCAGCCCAGCAGGCCCAGCGCGTGAACGTCGCCGAGATGGTCAACGATCTCCGCCACCAGGGCGTCGAGGTAGAAATTGCCGACAAGGACGCGACCTTCGGCACTCTCAAAGTCGCCCCCGGCGACTACATCATCCGCGCCGACCAGCCCTACCGCACCCTCGTCGACATGTACTTCAGCCTCCAGAACTATCCCGCCTCCAACCCGCTCCCCTACGACGACACCGGCTGGACGATGCCACTCATGCGCAACGTCACCGTCAAAAAGATCACCGACAAGTCGCTCCTCGCGCAGCCCACAAACATCATCGCCAAAGACGTCGACATACCCGGCACCATCCACGGAACCGGCGACGTCCTCGTCGTCGAAAACAACACCGACAACGTTCTCGCCACCTTCCGCTTCAAGAACCCTGACACCCAAATGGAAGCCGCAGAAGAAGACTTCGACCTCGACGGTCATCATCTCCGCGCCGGAGCCTTCATCATTCGCAGCGGCAGCGACCCCAAAATCCGCGCCTCCATTCAGCAACTCGGTCTCACCGCCTACGCCACCTCGGCCCCCACGGTCAAGACCCATCCCCTCACCATTCCACGCATCGGTTACGTCCATTCCTGGCAGCGAACGCAGGATGAAGGCTGGGTGCGCGCCGCGCTCGACCACTACGAAATCCCCTACACTTATTTCGCCGACCAAAAGCTCCGCGACGGCAATCTCCGCTCCAAATACGACGTCATCATCTTCCCCAGCATCGGCGGCAGCTCCGTCTCTCAGGTCAACGGAATCCCCAAGACCGGCCCCGACGCCATCCCCTACAAGAAAACGACTCTCACTCCCAACCTCGGTGTCGAAGACTCCAGCGACGACATCCGCGGTGGCATGGGCATCGAAGGCCTCACCGAGCTCGTGAAGTTCGTTCAGGCCGGCGGCACCCTCATCACCGAAGGCTCCACCACCACCATCCTGCCCGACTACGGCATCACCACCCGCGTCACCGTCGAGCACCCCACCACCCTCTACGCCAAGGGCGCCCTCATGCGCGGCATCATCTCCGACAAGAAGAGCCCCATCGTCTACGGATACACCGGCGACCAGATGCCCATCTACTTCAGCCAGGACCCCGTCCTGAGCACCGGTGGCGGTGGTTTCCGCGCTGCAGCCCCTGTCCCCGGCGTCGGCGCAAACATCACCCCCAACGCCACACCCATCGCGCTCTCCCCTTACGACCCCGACGATGCCAAAGCTGAACCCAAAGGCCTTCCCACCCAGATCAGCGACGCCGAAGCCACCCGCCAGATGATGCGTCAGTTCGGCGTCTCCGAGGACTCATCCGCCGCTCCCAGAGTCGTCATGCAGTTCCCCGCGAAGCCCGACGAGATCCTCCTCTCCGGAGAACTCGCAGGCGGCCAGGCTCTCACCAACCGCGCCCTCGCCCTCGACCAGCCCCTCGGCCAGGGCCACGTCGTCATGTTTGCGTTGCGGCCCTTCTGGCGCTGGCAAACTCAGGGAACCTACGCCCTCGGCTTCAACACCATCCTCAACTGGGACCACCTCGACGCCGGCAAAAAAGAACCAAAGCCACAACCTGCATCCGGCAATCAGGGAGACAATTAACGCTGTTTTGAAGGGAAGCGTCTACAGCCGGGTGCCCCATCATCGCGACGGTCTCATCGTCGCTAAGGTGGGCATTCGCGCGAAAAGCGCGAATCCGGAGGGAGCAGGGGCCTTCAGGCCCCTGAAACAAAGCTAAGAAAAAGGGCTTCAGCCCCGGGCATCTTTTTCAGGGAGCGAATGACAGACGATGCCTTTCTGTTTTGTCTGGGATCCTCGAAAACGCCCGCAAATTCGTATGTCAAGCCCCAAACTCACCTAAATCCACGCATCGAAATCCGCAAACCTCATGAAATCAGCCACCTGCAAGCCAAAAATAAACCCGCCCAAAGTGGCGTATTAGTTACGCCCCACTCGTTAGAATAGAAATAGATAGAAAAGTGGCCCGGTCAAAAGCCGGGCCTTCGCATTTAACCGCAAAGCCTACGAGCAGGAAGTCCAGACCTATCTCCTGTCCTTCTTAGACTTTGCACAAAAAAGTACCCCGTGGGGAGGGGAACATGAACGACACCAACGCAACGCCGAAGCAATACCTATGCCGCCACATCTTCACCGACGGACACCGCTGCGCCAGCCCATGCCTCCGCCAGCAAGAGTTCTGCTACTACCACCACACCACCCGCAAGCCCGTCGCAAACCCGCGCCAGCGCCGCAGCCGCCGCTCCACCTTCGACCTGCCCCTCCCCGAAGACCGTTCCGCCATCCAGGCCTCCATCGGTGAAATCCTCCAGCGCATCGCCTCCAACGACATCGACCCCCGCCGCGCCGGCCTCCTCCTCTACGGCCTCCAGATCGCCAGCCTCAACCTCCCCAAACCCCAACCCGCCGCAAAAGAAGCCGACCGCGAATCCCAAACCACAACACAAACGGTAGAAGAGATCATCATCGATCCCGCCCTCGGCATCCTCGCCCCACCCGCCGAAATCGGCCAAGCCGAAGAACACAAGAGCTCCGTCAGGCGGCTTATCGAAAAGATGATGCAATCATCAGAACAGGAAACCGAACCCGAACCCACCACCATCCCCACCCTGCAAGCCACAGCAGACCCCAAATCAATCGAAAGAAGCGACCCTCACCCGACAAACTGCTCCACCCGCCGTATCAAATCCAGCTTTCGCTCCGGCGGCAGAAAGCTCGCTTCAACGGAGTTCGCCGCCAGCTCTCGCATCTGCTCCAGGGAAAACTCGAACCGATCCTGCACCAGCACATACTCATCCAGGAGATTGCTGCCAAACATCGGAGGATCGTCCGAGTTGATCGTCACCATCAACCCCGACTCGAAGTACAGCTTTACCGGATGCTCGTCGAAGCCACTGCAGCAGCCCGTCCGGATGTTGCTCGTCACATTCAGCTCCAGTGGAATCTGCTTCTCCGCCAGCACATCCAGCAACTCCGAATCACCCTTCGCCGACAGGGCGTGCCCCAGCCGTTCCGCGCCAATATTGATCGCCGCCCAGATGCTCTCCGGTCCGAGCGTCTCGCCCGCATGCGCCGTCAGCCTTAGTCCCGCCGCCTTCGCCTCCGCATACGACTCGCGAAAAAGATCCGCACTCCCGCGCCCCTCATCGCCGCCGATTCCAATCCCTACAATGCTCGGATACAGCTTCCGCAACTCCGCCGCCTTGCGAAATACCTTCGCCGCCTCGTCCGCGCCGAAGTGCCGCACCGCATCGATCAGCCAGTACACCGTCGTCCCAAAGTCCTTCTCGCCCCGCACCCGCCCGCGCTCAATCGCCTCAACGTACGGCTCAACCTCAGCGTTCTTCCAGTAATAGATAATCCCGAACGAGATATACACCTCGGCGTGCACCACACCCTGTGCCGCCAAATCGCGAATCATGTTGTACGTAATCAACTCATAGTCGTCCGGCCCCTTCAACCGCGCCGAAACCGCCTTGAACGAGTCCATGAACCCTTGAAAATTCTCATAAACATAAAGCTTCTTCGCCTCCGCCGGAGTCAGCGGCTCCGCATCGTGCCGCTTGCTCAACTGCAGCAGCGTCTCCGGCTGAATCGTTCCCTCAAGATGCAGATGCAACTCGACCTTCGGCAGCCTTCGCAGCCAGTCGACGACATCAATCTCGGAATCCTTCTTGATTGCCTTCTTCGCCATACATCTATCCTAGGCTTTAGGGGAGTAAAACTCACTGCGCTTCCGGCTGTAGAAGAAGTAAACCACCAACCCGATGATGAGCCACACAAAGAACCGCACCCAGGTAATCGCCGGCAGACCAGCCATCAACAGCACACAGAAGAACACCGACAGAATAGGAATCACCGGCCCAAACGGCACGCGGAACCCGCGATGCCGCTCCGGCTCCTTGTACCGCAGGACGATTACACCAAGCGAAACCAGCACGAACGCGAACAGCGTCCCGATGTTCGACATGGTCGCGAATGTTCCCACATCGAACAGCCCCGCCGGAATCGCCACAAGCACACCAGCGACCCATGTCGCGAACGCCGGCGTACGAAACTTCGGATGAATCCTGCTAAAGATATCGGGCAGCAACCGGTCTCGCGACATGGCAAACCAGACTCGCGCCTGCCCCAGCTGAAACACCAGAATCGACGAGATCATCCCTACCAGCGCCCCAACGAGGACAGCCAGCTGAACCCAATGCAACCTGTCGCCACCTGGCTCGAGCGCCACCCGCTTCAGCGCATTCACCACCGGAGCCGCATCGTTCGCCACCGACTGCCAGGGGACCAACCCCGTCAGCACCACCGCAACGCCGATATACAACAGCGTGCAGATCAGCAAAGTCGCCAGAATCCCGATCGGAACATCGCGCTTCGGCTGCCTGCACTCCTCGCTGGCCGTCGAAACCGAATCGAACCCAATATAGGTAAAGAAGATGATCGACCCGCCCGCCAGCACGCCCGACCATCCATTCGGCGAGAAGGGAGTGTAGTTTGCCGGATGAATAAAACTCAGCCCGAAGAACACAAACAGCAGAATCGCCGCAATCTTCACCAGCACCATGATGTTGTTGGTCCGCGCCGACTCCCGAATGCCGCGCACCAGCACCACCGTCAGTAGCAACACGATCAGAAACGCGGGAATATTGAACCCGGCATGCCATCCGACAGGATAGATATCCTTGCCCTGCAAGTCCTGCAGCCCTTGCGGCAGATAAGCTGGCGAAAGCCACTTCGGCGACAGCGGGATTCCCATCCAATCCAGCAGCGCCACCACATGCGCCGCAAACCCCACGCTCACGCTCATATTGCTGAACGCATACTCCAGGATCAGGTCCCACCCAATGATCCAGGCGATCAACTCGCCCAGCGTCGCATAGGTATACGTGTACGCCGAACCCGCAATCGGAATCATCGACGCCAGCTCCGCGTAGCAGAGACCCGTCAGCGCGCAGACAATGGCCACCAGTATCAGCGAGATCGCGAGCGCTGGACCCGCTCCCGGCCGCCCGGCGATTGCGCCATGGTGAAGAATAAGATCAATAACCGGCGAATCTCCGATGGAAGCCAGCGCCGCCGGGCTTCCGCCGATCGCCACGCCAATGACGGTAAATATGCCGGAACCAATCACCGCGCCTATCCCGAGAGCAGTCAACGAAACCGGCCCCAGCGTTTTCTTCAACGCGTGCTCAGGTCTCTCCGATTCAGAGATCAGCTTGTCGATCGACTTAGTTGCAAAGATTTGCCTGGCCAGCGCGCTCGCTCCTGCTTACAGAAGAATTGGTGCGGGGCGTTTCCGACTACACAGTTGCGATTTCAGAAGAACATCTTTCTCAGAAGGAGCCGCGCGGTGAAAGGATCCGTGCGGCTCCGTTAAGAAGATCGGTTATCGCTTGCTCTGGCCGCGTGAGGCCTTCTTGACCTTTGCCTTGTTCTCGCCGCGAGCGCCCGTGCGAGGACCCTTCGGTGCCGCCTTCTTGCGTGCTTCACGCTTTACTTTTTTACGCTCTTCCTTATCGGTGATGCTCTTGGTATTTGCCATGTATCTTGCCAATCTTTCTATAGGTGCGAATTTGCAGAACTTTAGAGGCGCTCCAGCTGGGCAAACTTCTCCACCAGCTTCTTCACGCCATGCTGTTGAAATTGTACTGTAATCTTCGCGTCATCCCCATCGCCTTCGCGACGAAACACGGTTCCCTCGCCGTACTTTGGATGCCGAACCCTCGAACCCTGCCTGAATCCGGTGGACCCGGTCGGCGCTTCAACCTCCAGCCTGGGCCGCGGAATTTTCTGTCCCCGTGCCGCAAAGAAGCTCGCGATGTTATCCATCGACTGACCGGCGGCCGCTGTTTTGCCCGCAAATCCTGCCTGGGTACTACCTCCGCGCAACCGCGTAGTTTGCGCCGAACCCCCCTCACCACTCTGGGCGGTTTGATCCTCGTCCTCGTAGCTGTAGTGGCGCTCACCCTCCTCGGCATTCGGGCGGCCGTATCGGTTGGCTTTCGGATATGGCGTCGCATAGGCCCGACCGTAGCCGGAGCCATACTCTGACCTGGAAAATTGCGGTCTTGCCGGCGGGCTTCCCAAATCCTCCACCAGCCGTGACGGCACCTCCTCCAGAAACCGTGAAGCGGTACTTGGCTCCGGCATATCACTTCCATATCTGCGGCGATATCGAGCCCTTGTCATCACCAGCGTGTCCATCGCCCTCGTCATCCCGACATAGCAAAGCCGACGCTCCTCCTCGAGGCCGGTGGGGTCGGTCAGCGTTCGCGAGTGCGGAAACAGCCCCTCCTCCATTCCTGTCAGAAACACCAGCGGAAACTCCAACCCCTTCGCTGCGTGCAGCGTCATTAACGTCACCCTTGCCTCTGCACTGTAGCTGTCGGCGTCGCTGACAAGCGCGGCATGATCCAGAAACTCATGCAGCGTCTCTCCGCGCTCTTGTGCATCCTGCGCCGCATTTGCGAGTTCCTTCAAGTTCTCAATTCGCGAAAATGACTCCGGCGTTGCCTCTTCTTCCAGTGCACGTATATATCCGCTACGGTCATTCAGGAACTTGATCAACTCCGGCAACGTCGCTGCGTCTCCTGGCTTACGGAACGCGGGCCTCTCGTCCTCCATCTTGATCTCGGCGGCCCGTTCCATAGTGGTTCCGGCAGCCTTCTTCAATATCACAGGCGCGAACGGATTAAAGTCCGCCGCGTCGATCCCGTGCGAAGCATCCGAGTCGGTAGCGTTCACCGGAGCAATCGTCGAGATCTCCTCTGTGGGCCCGAAATCAAATCCAAAATTGAAGCTTGTGTCGAAGGAAGTATCCGCGCCTGTATCCTCGATCTCTGGCCCAGCCGGTTCAACCTCCTCCTCTGCGCCAAAACCAAATGAAACATCATCCGTCGCGTCCGGGGGCAGGGAAGCGCTCCCATCGTCGGCCAAATCTCCAGCCAGTTTCTCCGCGAACCCCGGCCCCAGCATTGCACGGGCGTCTTCAATCAGTCGCCTGAAGCTGCTCAGTGCCATGAGCGCACGCTGCGGCAACAGCTTGTCCTCAATCGCCCGTCCGATCGCATCCCACGTACTCATGCCACTCGACAGAGCCATCCTTTCAAGCGTCTCCATCGTCGTCTTGCCAATCCCACGAGGCGGGGAGTTCACCACTCTGCCCAGCGCAACCGAATCGTGCACATTCTGCACCAGTTTCAGATAGCTCAGAATGTCCTTCACTTCTGCCCGGTCATAGAACGAGAAGCCTCCCACCATGTGGTACTGAATCTGATATCGGCGCAGCGCCTCTTCCACCAGCCGCGACTGCGAGTTCGTCCGGTACAGCACCGCGCACCGTGGCATATCCTCCTGACTTCCCGCCTCACGCAGATACTTCTGTACGCGATCCGCAACGAAAAGCGCCTCATTCTCGCCATCCGGAGCCTCGTAGTAGCCGATCAGCGATCCCCCATCTCTCGCCGTCCAGAGGTTCTTGCCTTTGCGCTGAGTATTGTGCGCCACTACCGCGCTCGCGCCCTCCAGGATCATCTGCGTTGACCGATAGTTCTGTTCCAGCCGAATCGTCTTCGTCCCGGGAAAGTCCTTCTCAAACTCCAGGATGTTCTTGATGTCCGCGCCTCGCCAGCTATAGATCGACTGGTCTTCATCGCCGACGACGCAGATATTCCCGTGCGATCCAGCCAGCAGCTTCATCAGTTCGTATTGGGGACGATTCGTATCTTGATACTCGTCAATCAAAATATATTTGTAACGTCGATTGTATCTTTCTCTCGTCTCGGCGGAAGACTTCAACAGCCGCACCGTCTCCAGCAGCAGATCGTCGAAGTCCAGCGCATTCGCTTTGAACAGCTCCTTCTTATAGATCTCGAAGATGTGCGCAATCTTCTCCTCCATCGGATTCGTGCTGGCAAGAAAATACTCCTGCGGATCGATCATGTGGTTCTTCGCCCATGAGATCCTTCCCAACGCCACCCGCGGTTTCAAAGATTTATCATCAATCGCCAATCGTTTCAGCGCCTGCTTTACCACCGATTGTTGATCAGTCTCGTCGTAGATCGCGAACGTTTTCGTCAACCCGACTCCGCCTACGCGCAGAGCTTCGATGTCCCGCCGCAGAACACGCACACAAAAACTATGAAACGTAGCCAGCATCGGCTTCGCCAGCGAACCATGTCCCAAAATCTTATCGACGCGTTCCGCCATCTCCTTGGCGGCTTTATTGGTAAACGTTACCGCCAATATGGAATCGGCCGGTACACCTCGCTCCTGAATCAGATATGCGATGCGATGCGTAATCACCCGCGTCTTGCCCGATCCCGCACCCGCCAGCAACAGCACAGGTCCATCAACCGACCGAATCCCCTCCTGTTGCTGCGGATTCATATTCTCTAAAAGTTGGCTCAACTCACACACGCTCCACATCTGATTTTAAGCTCTCTATATCCAAGCTCGCTTGCACATCCTTAAAAGCGCCAAAATGCCCATATTTGCTGTCCAATTGCGAACACGTGTCCGCTCTTGGACAGGCATCGAATCAATTAATCCATGCGCAACAATTCAACTTTGAAAATCATTCTTTTGCGGAACTAACTGCGAACCATCCGCGTACTCCTTCCCACGACGAGCTTTTCTGAACCATGGCAGAAAACTCCCGTCGCAACTTTGAAGTATCGGGAGCTAACAATGAAGCAACTCAATCGTCTCACCATCGCAGTTTTCGCTACATCCCTTCTCGCAGCTCCGGCGGTCTATGCCGCTCCTGCCAGCATTTCGTCTCCGATCCATGCAATGTTCAGCAAAACAAAGTCCACCACGGTCAAGCTCAATCTCCGCAACGACTCCGGCGCTGCAATGGAAGTCAAGGTGGGCGACAAGGTGATGACGCTCGACCCAGGCAAGCCAGTTACTCTGAACCTCGAAGTTGGAACACGCATCGTTGCGAATACGGCCACTCCAAATCACGCGGCAGGTTCGCTCATTGAAGAGGTTATTAGCGATCACAATGGCGCTACCATCATCATTCGCTAAGCCTGCGCAGATAAAGAGCGGTATTCGTCCAGTCCTCCCCATGCCTTCAGGCCGATCGTTTCACAGGTAGCAAACGGTCGGCCTTCCTCACCATTGTTCCTTCTCAACTGCAGCACTTGATATCCTCGTCTCTATGATTCGAAACATCGCAGTTTTTTGCGCCTCTGCCAGCGGAGTCAATCCTGTCTACCAAGCCGCTGCCGAGGAGTTAGGCCGGGCCCTCGCCACTCGCGACATCGGTCTCGTCTACGGCGGATCCAACGTTGGCCTCATGAAAGCAGTTGCTGAAGCTGCTCTATCCGCTGGCGGCAAAGTCATCGGCGTCATCCCCGAAGTCCTTGTCGACCTCGAGGTTGCGCATCACGGCATCACCGAACTTCTCATCACGAGCACCATGCACACGCGCAAGGCGCTCATCGGAGAGAGAGCCGACGCTTTCATCGCACTGCCCGGCGGCTTCGGCACCTTCGAAGAACTCTTCGAAGTTCTTGCGTGGCATACCCTCAATATCCACGGAAAGCCTATCCTTCTGCTGAACGTCAACGGCTTCTACGACAAACTTCTGGTCTTCCTCGATCACTGCGTTGATGAAGGCATGCTCAAGCCGAAGAGCCGCGAACTGCTCCGCGTCGCTGAGAATGTGGAAGACGCGCTCGGCCAGCTCTTCGCCAGCACTTTGATTTAGTGCTCTGCTACTTCGCCGTACACATCTGGCACTGGCACACCCGGCGCAGATACTCCCACGAATAGATCCCGCTCTCGTGCCCGTCGCTCCATTTGAACTTCAGCGCATACTTGCCCACCGGAGTTACCTCCAGCGGCTTCACCGGCGCCTCATACATCATCAACAGCGTCTGCTCCTTTGGCTTCGGCACTCCCGGTCGTCGTCCGGTCTTCTCGCGGTCCTCGTGACACGTCGCACACGGACAGGCATTTCGCAGCCAGGCAAAAGACCAGACGCTCTGGTGCCCGTCCTTCCAGTCGATCTCGACGCCAGTTCCTTCCGTTTTCTTTACGCGCACCTTCTTCGGAGTCACTGCATCCGAAGGCATCTGCTCGTGCTCCATGTCCTCACGCCGCGCCTGCTCGGCATTCACAATTCGAATTCCCTCATGACTCATAGCCGCATCTCCTTGCCCCACCCATCATCGCCCCACCCATCATCCATTCTTCCAGAAGAAGTAACCCGCCATAAGGCATCCCGTAATCACGACAATCGTTCGCAAAACATTCGCGTTCATGCGCCGGGCATACTGAGCTCCAACATATCCGCCCACGCCGGCAAACACCATCGAGATCAGGCAGTAGTGCCAGATCACCGCTCCGCTCAATACAAACGTGACGACGGCGCAGAAGTTCGACAAGCAAGCCGCCAGAACCTTCAGCGAATTCAGCGCATGTATCTCTTCCACGCCGAACAACGCAAGCGCGCTCATAATCAAAAAGCCGGCACCCGCGCCGAAGTAGCCAATGTAGAAACACACCGGCAGCAACACAAAAAAGAGCGGCAAGATCGCCACCGCTTTCGCTGCGTGCGGTTCAGCTGAACGTGCCCGCATCCATCGCGACAACGGGCCGCTGATTCCGAACAGCAGGGAAGCGACCAGCAGTAGCCATGGAACCATATGTAGAAACGTAATCTGCCGCGTGTTCAGCAGCACGATGGCTCCGCTCACTCCGCCAAGAACGGAAGCCGCACAGACCACCGGCAGCAGATCGCGCCGCAGATCTCCTCGCAGAGCGGCGACCGAGGTCAACTGCCCCGGCCACAACGCAACCGTGTTCGTCGCGTTCGCCTGAATCGGCGCAACCCCGATCGACAACATCGCCGGAAACGAGATGAAGGATCCGCCGCCTGCCATCGCATTCATCACCCCAGCGATGAACGAGGCAACGACGAGCCAGATGTAGTGCCAATGCGCATTAAAACTCGAGATCATCCATCTTCCATTGTAACGACTCACCGAAGACAGTCACGCAGAGCACCACCACGGCGCTCGTCACAAGCCTTCTGCGGCCGCAGCCGGCATCTCCGGAGTGGCTGCAATCAATCGTCGTGTGTACTCCTCCCGTGGCGCATCGCAAACCTGCTCGCACTCCCCGAGTTCCACCAGCCTGCCATGCTGCATCACCGCCACCCGGTCGCACAGATACCGTACCAGCGGCATCGAATGCGAGATAAACAGATACGTCAGATCAAGCTCGCGCTGCAACTCCCGAAGCAGGTTGACCACCTGTGCTCCCACCGAAACATCCAGCGCGCTCACCGGTTCATCGAGCACCAGAAACTCGGGCCTCAGCGCCAGTGCCCGCGCGATATTGATCCTCTGCCTCTGCCCTCCGCTGAACTCATGTGGAAAGCGATTCAACGCGGACTCATCCATCCCCACTGTACGCAACATCTCCGCCAATTTAGGCGCAAGGCCCTCCGCTGGCCTTTCGTCGTGAATCGCGAACGGCTCCGCCAGAATTTCACGTACCCGCATCCTCGGATTCAGCGCCGCATACGGATCCTGAAACACAATCTGCATGCGCCGCCGCATCCCTCGGATCTCCTGCGAACTCGCACCAAGGAGATCGAGTCCCTCATATCGAACCTGCCCGGCTGTAGGCTCGACCAGTCGCAAGAGCATCCGCGCCACCGTGCTCTTGCCCGACCCCGATTCTCCCACCAGCCCCAGTGTCTCTCCCCGCTGAATCGCAAACGACACATCGTCCACCACGCGATGCCCCGCGCCATACTCCTTCACTAACCCCCGAGCCTCGACCAACACATCCGTCGGCATACCTCAGCCCAACTTCGGATGCTGCAGGTGAAAGCTGGTGGCGTCCTGATACGCTTTGGCAAACGCCGCCAGCCGGGCATCGGAATACAACGCTCCAAGAAACGTCAAACTCACTGGCGTACCCGGGCCTCCTGCGTTCGCCAGCGCGCCATCCTCCTCGTTTTCGCTCTTCGGCGCGCCATCCCCTCGAATTCCATTCGGCACAATCACCGCCGGATGTCCGGTCAGATTCGTCGCCTGTAGCTGTATTCCCTGCGACGGGGTCACAATCACATCAACCTGCGCAAAAAGTTTCTCCATCGCCGCAATCGCCAATGTCCGCGCCCGCATCGCCTGGATGTAGTCCACCGCAGAATAAAACCGCGCAATGCGGAACTGATTCGGCCAGTCGAACGGCAGTTGTCCCGTCAGCAATTTGTCGCGTCCGCTCCGCGTCAGATCATCGAACGCCGCAGCGCCTTCAGCTTCGAGCACGGGAACGATCGCGCCAAACGGAAAATCCGGTATCTCGACCGGAATCAGTTTCACGCCCATGTTGCGCAGCTCATCAAGCGCAGTCGAAGCATACTTCGCGTCATAGACACGCCGCTCGAAGTTCCTCTTCTGGATCTCAGACGCGTCTTTGGGCAGCGTCGGAGCATCGAACGCGCTCTTGATGTACCCCACCCGGAGCGTCTTCCAGTTGAAGTTCGCATCCCAGTTGAACGCCGCCGGCTGGACCGAAAGATCGTGTCCATCTTGCCCATAGATCGCTGACAGCACCAGCGCGCAATCCTCTACAGCTCTGCAAATTGGCCCAATCTTATCCATCGTCCAACTCAGCGCCATCGCGCCCGTCTTGGGAACAAAACCATAAGTCGGCCGCAACCCCGTGCACCCGCAACGTGTCGAAGGCGACGAAATAGACCCCAGTGTCTCGGTCCCCAGAGCAAATCCCACGCATCCCGCCGCCACCGCACTCGCGCTGCCCGCCGAAGACCCACTCGACCCTTGTCTCTTGTTCCAGGGGTTCCGCGTCCGCGCCCCGAACCACAGATCACCTTGTGCCAACGCTCCCATCGACAGCTTGGCAATCAGAATCGCTCCCGCCTCATCCAACCGCGTCACTACGGTAGCGTCATAGTCGAACTTCTGCTCCTCAAACCCACCCGCACCCCACGTCGTCCGATATCCCTTAACCGACAACAGATCTTTACCGCCCCACGGAATCCCATGAAGCGGCCCCTTGTACTTGCCTGCGGCAATCTCCTTGTCCGCGGTCGCGGCATGTTCCATCGCCCGTTCTTCGGTCAGCGTAATCACAAAATGCAAGCTGCGGATCATACTTCTTCAAACGCGCCAGATACATCTTCGTCAACGCAACTGAAGTCACCTTCCGCGTCTTCACCAGCTCCGCGAGCTCCCGCACCGAAGCGAATGCCAACGCATCCGAATCTCCGGCAACCCCCGCCGAGGCAGCCGCGACTAAAGGCTTCACATCCGGTGCCGCACTGATCTTAAGCGGCTTCTTCACCGTGTCCAGCACCATGCCTCCCGGTACCGGATCGAACACAAACGCCGGCGCGACACTGTTCGGCATCTTCAGATCACGAATCGCCGTGTAGGACTTCCGCAGTTGCTCCAGCCCTTCGAGCATCATCTTCTTCTGCTCGTCCGTTACGGTGATGCCGGCAATCACTGCTGCTGCATCGATCATCTCCGGCGTAGTCTTTGGCATGGAATCTGTGCTGGCCTTCACCTCGCCGCCACCCACGATCGGCGAGCTCTGAGCCTTCGCCTGCGTCGCCAACGTAAACAACGCACCCGGCAACAACGTCTGTCCCAGCCCCACCATGGAGCACACGCCAAGAAAACCCCGCCGGTCAAACCCAGAAGAAACCTGTTTACTCATTTCCGCATTATTGCATCCCACCACCCTGGGGACAGTGCATGAAAAATGCAATCCTTGTCTAGGGATTCTTAAGGATTCTTGCTGAGTCTCCGGTAATACTCTGCCACTGAATCCTGATACCCCGAAGGAACCACGTAAGGCTTCCCGGTGCGTGCTTCTGTCGAAGCGCCACTCTGTTGCAACTGGAGTTCGATGCGATCTACCGAGCTGAGCACCTCACGATGCATCTGCTCCACCATCGCCGGATTGCCCGGAAAACGGCTGGGGTCGAGCTGCTGCATCTGCCTGGTTAACTCCTGCACATCTTTCGTGGCCTGCGGATCGCCCTGCACCATCTGCCGTAGCTGGTTCAGCTCACGCATGCTCTGCTGATAGGTCCGCTCCGTGTCCGCGGGATTGCCCGAGGCGTCAAGTGGCGCGGGCCGCTGCCCCGCCTGGCCGTAGCGGTTGTTGCCGGTGTTGATGTTGCCCCACACGGTGCCGTCTGCGCCTCCGCCTCCGCCATAACGCACGTCACCACTCTGCCCGGCTCGCTGGCCGCCAAGGTCATTCCCTTGCTGACCGAAGCCGCTGCCCGGCTGCCCGCCGCCCCGGATGCCGCCGCCCTGTGCGCCGCCCTGTGCGTTCTGCCCTGACTGCTGCCCGCCACGTCCCACCTGGCCGCTATTGCCTGGTTGCTGCCCGCCGCCATTGGCCTGACTCTGCTGATTGCCATTCTGCCCAGACTGTCCGCTCTGGCCCTGTTGTCCGCCCTGCCCCTGCCGTCCACTCTGGCCCTGCTGTCCGTTGCGCCCTGGTTGACCGTTTTGCCCATTCTGTCCCGGCTGCTGACCGTTGCCGCGGCGCGACGAGGCCATCGCCTCCAGCTGGCTGCGCAGCCGCTCCACCTGGCCCAGCGCGGCCGTCTCGTCTCCCTGTGCTGCGCCACCACGCTGTCCCGGCTTGCCCTGACCCACACCCTGCTGCGCCTGCCGAAGCTGCTGGCTCAACTTCTCCAACCCCTGCGCGATCTCCTTCTCCGTACCGTTCGAGTTCGGATTGATTCCGCCGCGTAGCCAATCCGCCGTTCTCTGCACATGATTGTCGAGATCGGACTGATCCATCTCAGTCAGCGCATCGCGAAGTTTCTGCGCGACACCCGGCTCATTCGGCGCCATTTCACGCGCGGCATCTCGAACACCCTTCTGCAGCTTCGACAGATCGCCCGAAAGCTGTTGCCGCTCAGCCGCGAGCCGGTCGCGCTCCTGGAGCCGCGCCATCATGCTCTCCCGGTTCATCGTGTCCGAGTCACCCTGCTGTTGGTTGGCGAGCTTGTCGATGCGGTCCGCCTGCGCGCGTTCCTCCTGCGTCAGCCGATCCGCCTCACGCGACAGCGAATCCAGCTTCCCCGACGCGAGCTGCTGCTGTGTCCCACCCAACAGGCTGGTCGCGTCGCGCAGCTTTTCGGCGGCCTGCCGCGCTGCGTCGGCGCTCTGCTGCGGACCGGCGCTGCGTTTCATCGCTTCATTCGCCTGCCGCAGACGGCTCAACGCCTGCTCGATCCGCTGATCTTGCGACTGTCCGAGGCGACTGCCCTTGAGATTGTCCAGGCGTCTGCCCCGACTTATTCCCAGCCTGCTGCCGCGAGCTTTGCGAACCGCCCTGCGAGGACGACGATCCCTGCTGTGACCCCGATGTGACCCGACTGTGCCCGAAGCCTGTCCGCTTGATCCCTGCTGTCCGTTCTGCTGTTGGCCGCCCTGCTGCCCCTGGCCGTTCTGCGCTAGCTGCTCCATCTGCCGCTGCAGTTGTTCCGCCTCACGCCGCAGCATCTCCTGCTGCCAGCGCTCCTGGAAACTCTGCTGCGGATTGTGCTGCTGGTTGGCCAGCTCCTCCTGCCGCTTCGCCAGTGCGTCGAGTTTCGCGAGTGCGTCTTCCACGTTCTTCTCGTGCTGCTCCGCCGGAGACGCGGTCTGCGCCGTCTCATACTGGTTCTTCGCCGTGTCCAGCTCCAGGTCGAATAGACTCGCCAGATCGCGACCCGAGCTGCTTCCGCCTGCACCTCCACCGCCGCCTTGCTGACCGAACGCCACCTGAATCTGCCGGAACGTCGCCTCCGCGCGCAGCAGCGCCTGCAGCGCTTTCTGCTCCAGTGGAATCGCATCCTTCCACTGCATGCCCTTCAGTTTGTCCGCAGAAGGAGCCATCGCCTCCGCAGCGATCTGCATGTCCTTATCGAAGCCCGTAAACTCCTCGTTCGCCCCCGAGAGATCGCGGCTCTGAATACGGGCCGAGAGCGCCATCACCTGATCGCGCAACTTCTGCTGCGCATCAGAGAGGAACTGTCCTGCCACCGAGGCGTCCTTTGGCGTAGCAGCCTTATCGTTCTGCTGCTTCCACGTCGCGGCGATCAGCTCCTTCTCGCGCTTGGATATCTCCGTCTGATTATTCTGCCCGCCTCCACCGCCGCCGCCTCCACCGCCGCTCTGCTGCGACTGCGAAAACTCGCGCTCGAACGGGTCGGCCTGGATGAAACTGATCTCGGTGCGCGCTTCAGCATGCCCATCCTTCGCCGTCGCGTACACACTCACCAGATCGCCGGGCAACAGCTTGAAATCTTCCAGACGCAACGTGTAGGAGCCATCAGCCTCCTTCGCTCCGGGTGTCTTCAGCAGACTCACGTCGCGGTCCGGGCCGCCATTTACCGAGTAATGCAGATGCACATCGTTCAGCCCAAACTGGTCTGCTGCTCTAACGCCGACCGTGACCTCCTCGATCGGACTGGCGCGGTAGTCGCCCCCGGGACGGCTGATCGCAACCTCCGGCGGCATCGCCTTGTCAGTCGCAATAAAGTAGTCCTCCGAGAGTCGCACCGGCTGGCCTTCGTCCGTGGCGGCCACGTGATAGGCCCCGTCCTTCTCCATGTGAATCGTGCCGCGGTATCGGTTGCCGTCCACACTCGCCAGTTGAATCGTCTTGCCGCCGTCGAGCGTCAGTTGTCCATCCTTCAGCGGATGGTCCATCTCGATCTCGATCGCCGCGTCAGTCCCTTCAATCGCCCGCAGGTCGCCAGAGTGTTCCTCCGTCACCGGCTTCATCCCGGTCCACTTCGGATACTGGTAGGTCACGCGAATTCCCTTCACCGCAGGAAGGTCCACGACGCGCACCTTGTAGTGGGGCGAGACGAGCGGGCCAGCGGCGACATAATATTCGACGTTCTCCGGCAGACCGGCAAAAACAAACTGATAGGCTGCAGCCCCGCCTGAGTCCGCCTGCGCCTGCATCGTGACGGGCTCCCACGCGCTCGCGCTCTGGTAGTGGGCGAAAATCTGCACCTTTTCCGGCCGCATTCCCATCACGCGCGCGCTGATAAGCTGGTCGCTGTTGCGTCGCACCGCCACGTCGCCGGGCGTCACCGCAATCGAGTAGAGGGGAGCCACGTTCTTCTTCGGCCCCGTCCAGAGCAGGGAAGCGCCGTAACCAAGGAAGCCGGGCCCGGCGGCAACCATCCACACGAGCACGCCGAGGCACGCCAATCCCGCACCACTTAACGCAAACAGCCTGTTGTCCGGGATCAACGAAGACGGGGCCGCATCCTGCGTCCGCGACAACGTGTCCGCTGCAAGAAGCTCCAGAAACGGATCTGCCCCTTCCCGTTCGCGCTCATGGAAGGTTGTCAGCCTTTGCTCAAGCTCAGGATGTGCGGCCTCGGCCTCACCCACGACGCGTGCCCGCGTTAGACGGATCAGCGGAAGCGCGATGCCAAATCCCGCGACCGCAGCCAGTGCGACAAGCAGCGCCACGCGAGCCCCTGCGACTCCATGCGTCGGGAAGGCATAATGATTGAGCAGAAGGACCAGCGCGACTGTGACAAGGAGCGCCGTGCCCGTAAAGATCGCCGCGCCGCGCAGCCACGCTCCCAGCCGCAGCCTGTGCTGCAGCCCCGCGATATAGGAGTTGAGCTCACTCTGCCTGCTCATGCATCCTCCCGCTGCGTGCCCATGTAGCCGCTGGCGAACACCGTCTCTACCAGCGCCACAAGCAATGTAAGCAGCATAACGTACCACCACAGGCTCACGGGACGGTATTTCGCTTCATCCCCAGCCGCATTGGCTCTCTGTATAGACGCTTCGCCTTTGCTTCCGCTCCAAAGCTGCTGCACATCCGGTGCAATCGGCTCCAGGTCTGATTCGCGCCGGTCCGGATTAACCCCAATCACAGCATCACGTCCGTTCGCAAATCGAATTTGATAAAAGCCCGCCCGCCTCAGTCGAAAGGTCTGCGCCGTCCGCGCCTCGCTCAACGAGAGCGGCCTGCGCCGATCGGGGTCGACCACCTCCACGCTCGCCACCTCGCCCACCGGCTCGGCCCCCGAGCGGAGCTGCACGAAGGAATCCACCAGGCGCGAACCGCTCAGCCGTTCAACGCCCGAAAGATACCGCGCCGCCTTGTCCACGAACGCGACAAAGACCGGATGCAGTGGCAGGTCATTCGTCAGATTTTCCAACCCGGACGTGAAGAGCAACACGTGCCCTTCGCCGATCTGCCTGTCGAGCACCAGCGGCGTCCCATCCCCCAGCCGTGCCGCCACCCGTGCCTGTCCCGGGTCCACTACCACCGCATAGAAGAACTTCGTCTCCGCCCAGCCCCCATTGTCGCGCCCCGGCTGCGCCTGTTCGAGCGCAGGATAGGTAAAGTCCACCTGGCCGACAGTCGCCGCCCCGCCGCTGCGAGCATAGTCGTGGGCGTCTTTGACGTCGCCTCCCCACAACGGAATCCGCGCATGATGCCCCGCCCCGGGGCCGAGCGCAACCAGGACGCTGCCTCCCTTCGACACATACTGCGCAAGCGTGTGCTCGAAGATCGAGGGCAGCGTGACCGCATCCGACAGCGCCACAAAAGCGTACTTCGACGGATCGAGGTCCGTCGTCTGCTCCGCCGTCACAGATTGCAGCACGTAAGAATCCTGTGCCGCCGCACCCAGTGCAGCACCGAAGTACAGTGCAGACCGCGTATCGCTCGCGGTATGGACGAAAAGCACCCGCTCCGGGTCCGACCGCCGTATCACGAACACGCTCGCGTCATCTGCAGCGAACGCATCGCCGCCCCCTTCAATCCGCACCTCGCACTTGTTGAACCCGTACCCCACATCCAGCGGCGCGAACTCCACCGTTGCCCTCCCATTGGCCGGAAGGTTCACCTTGCGCGTTGCCATCACCTTGCCATTCACCACGAACGACACATTCTTTTCCGCCGCCGGAGTGCCGAAGCCCGCCACCACGGCCTGCACGCGCGATCGCTTGGGGTCCTTCGGGTCGGCGAGTTCAGCCGGCGCGCTTACACTCTCAACCGTCCAGTTCGCCGGCACAGTGCCTTTCGCCACGCCATGCAGCACCAGCGTCACGTTCGAAGGCAGCACCATATCCGCGAAGTTCGCGGGCATGGCCGTGTGCTGCATATCGCTGAAAAGATTCAAATCGATCGGCCCATGCACCGTCTCGCCCATCGCACGAATACTTCGACCCAGTTCACCGAAGTTCGCGTGCCCATCTCCCGGCTGGATGCTCTCAAGCGCCGCGCGCAGTTCCGCTCCATCGGCGATTGGCTGCGTCAGCACCTCGAACTGCCCACCGAGCGCCATCACCTGAGCTCTCTGCGAGCGAGGCTTTGCGGCAAGCAGCGCAAGCGCCTGCCGCTTCGCATCCGCAAACCGCGTCCCCGCACGCATGCTGAAGGAATCGTCCAGCACGATCAGCAGCAGACGTCCATTCACATCCGCTGCAGGCCGGCGAATGAACGGATCCGCAAATGCCAGCACCAGCAGCAGCAACAACGCGTACCGCAGCGCGAAGAGCAGCAGATACCGCAGCCGCCGGTGTCGCGTCGAACTCTGCGTACCACGCTCGAAGAACATCAGTGAACTCACCGGCCGCGGTATGGTCACATGCTTCCGCAGCAGATGCACGAAGACCGGCACTCCCAGCGCCGCGAGCCCTCCCAGAAACCACGGCGCAAGGAATCCCATCAGTTCCCCGCCTGCCGCAACGAAAGGTACTCGCGCAGCGCTTCATCGAGCGGTTGATCGGTCACGAGCAGTTGATAATCCATCCCCGCTGCCCGCGTGCGCGAGCGAAGCTGCTCAACGTGCGCATCCATCTTCGCGCGATAGGTTGTCTTCGTGTACTCCGGAATGACCTCAATCTGCTGATCGGTCTCAAGATCAACCAGCAGCGCAGGTCCCTTCAGAACCGGTCGTATCTCCTCCGGATCGAGAATATGAAACAGCACCACGTCGTTGCCGTGAAAGCGCAGCGGCTCGATCGCCCGCACGATCGTCTCCGGCTGCTCGTAGAAGTCCGAGATAACAATCACGATGCCCCGCCGGTGCAGCAGCGTCTGGAAGTGCTGCAACGGTTTGCCGAAGTCCGTTCTCGCGCGCGGCTCTGCCTGCTCGAGCCCCGCGAACAGCCGCGCAAGCTGTCCCTGCCGCGTCGATGGCCTTATGTACTCCCGGACCTCGTCATCGAAGACGATCAGCCCCGCAGCATCGCGCTGGTTTCTGATCGCGAGATAGAAGAGCGAAGCCGAAATATAACGCGCATAGTCCATCTTCTTCGGAGGCCCGGACGTGTACTGCATCGAGTTGCTCGCGTCGAGCAACACCACAAGCTGGCTGTTCGTCTCGCCGCGATACCGTTTCAGGTAGCAGCGCTCGGTGCGAGCAAATAAATTCCAGTCCACATGCCGCAGATCATCGCCCGGCACATACGCACGATACTCCGCAAACTCCTGGCTGAAGCCGAAGTCCGGCGATCGATGCAGGCCGGCCACAAATCCGTCCACCACCGTCTTTGCCAGCAGATCCAACGAGGAGATGCCGGCCAGCACTGCAGGATCGAGAAATCGCTGCATCAACTCTCCTTAGGCCGCGGCACGTATGCCACCAGCCGGTTGAGGATCTCGTCCGCGTCGATCCGTTCGGACTCCGCGTGAAAATTCAAAAGTATGCGATGTCGCAGCACCGGCAACGCAACCGACGTAATGTCGTCGTAGGTCACGTGATATCGCTTTCGCGAGAGCGCCCGCGCCTTCGCTGCCAGCACAATGAACTGAGCCGCACGAATGCTTCCGCCATAATTCACATACTTCTTTACGAAGTCGGGAGCGTTATCGCTCTTGTGCCGCGTCGCTCGCACCAGGCTCACGACATATCGCGCGATCGATTCAGCAATGGGAACCATACGCACCAATTGCTGAAAATCAAGCAACTCCTCAGCTGACGTCACTGCCTCAATCCTTGCTGTTCGCGTCGTAGTCGTCAGATCTACCACCCTCAATTCATCCTCAGCGCTCAGATAATCCAGCGTGGCATTGAAGAGAAATCGATCCAGCTGCGCTTCCGGCAAAGGATACGTGCCCTCCAATTCAATCGGATTCTGCGTCGCCAGCACGAAGAACGGCGCCGGCAACCGGTATGTGTGCCCCCTCACCGTGCAGGAGTGTTCCTGCATCGCTTCCAGCAAAGCGGCCTGCGTCTTTGGCGGTGTGCGATTAATCTCGTCTGCTAACAGAACGTTGCCAAAGATCGGCCCCTCGACAAACGTCCATTTACGATGACCCGTCGTTAGATCCTCTTCGATGATGTCGGTGCCGGTGATATCAGACGGCATCAGGTCAGGCGTGAACTGAATGCGCCGGAACGCGAGCCCCAGCGCATCCGCAATCGTACGCACCATCAGGGTCTTCGCCGTGCCGGGAAGACCGGTTATCAGGCAGTGCCCACCTACGAAGAGCGCGATCAGTACCTGATCCAGCACTTCGTCCTGACCAACGATCACCTCGCGCACCTGCTTGACGATGCCTTCGCGTACCGCGTGGAAGCGCTCAACGCGCTGCTGGAGCTGTGTTGCATCGGGATTCAAATCGGCAAAAGTAGCCATCAGTTTCCATCCTCGTCAGTTCATTTTTCAGGTGATTGGTTCAACTCCAGCAACATCTTCTGCGCGGGCCTGTATCCAGGCGCCACTTCGAGCGCAGCCAGTACGCTCTCCTGAGCCTTGGCCTTCTGTCCTGCGGCAAGATACGCCTGCGCCAGATGGAACTCCGCGCCCGCCTTATCCATCGGGTTCGACGCTACAACTGCAATGTACTCGCGGATCGCGCCATCGTACTTCTTCTGTGCGTATAGCAAATCACCCAGCCGGCGATGCAGCTCTTCATCCTTCACCGGATAGATGTAGTTCAGACGCGCAAGGGTCATCGCCGCTTCACCCTGCTGCCCAGCACCCTCCTCAAGCGTCGCCAGCCGCTTCAACACCGCCGGCTCCTGCCCGCCCTCATGTTCATACGCAGTGAGCACCGCAGCCTCAGCCTTCGCATCTCCCTTTGCCTTGTCGGCATCAGCCATCAGTTCGTAGACGTTCGCGTCGCCTACATATTCGGGATACATCGCTAAAACAGCAGGACCCTGCGCCAGTACCGTGTCGTACTGCTTCTGCTCCGACGCTGCCACAAGCGCCTTCAGCTTCCCGCGCCATTCATCGAAGTGCGTAGCCTCCGCACCATACTTCTTGTCGATCCACGCAAGGTACTGCTTATCGAACTCCTCCGGCGTAAGCCCGAGATCCTGCTGAACTACCTGCGCTGTCGTCAGCAGCTTCCCGTAGGAATGAACCATCTCCAGCAGCTTCTCTTCGCCCCACTTCGACTTCACAAAATCGCAGATGCTGCCCCCCTGAAAGTACGAGACGATCACCTGCGACGGATACTCCGGATATACAAAGCCGCGATCCAGCTGAGCCAGAGGCAGTAGCTTCTTCTCCCGAATCGCGATCAGCACCTCCGGCGTAACGCGGTCACTCCACTCCGGCGATCGCTCGCCCTCTTCATGCACCGCGAGCCCTTCGGTGAACCAGCGCGGTACCCGATGATTCGTGGCGGTCAGAATAAAGACGTGGCTCATTTCATGCCACAGCGTCGCGCCCCAGTTGAAATCGCCCGGCTTGCGAGCCGAAGGGCTGTCCATCGCAACGACCTCGCCAAAGGTCACGCCCAACGCTCCCAGTCCCGGCATCCCCATCGTTCGCACCGCGAAGTCCTCGTGGTTCGGATAGACCTCCAACTGCACCGGAGCAGGCAGCTTCATGCGGTACTTCTTCTCATACGTCGCGATAATCTCGTGCAGCTCCGCCTGCATGTACGGTTGCAGCAGATCGGCCTCACTCTTGTTCAGCTTCAGAATCGTTGTGTCGTCGCGAAAGGTCTTGAAGTTCTTGTAGCTGTCGAGCAGGCGCAAACTGTTCACCGTTGCTGCATCGCGATAGCCATTGTTGTAGCTCAACTCCAGCTCCGTCAGCGGCTCGTCCTCCTTGCCCAACCGCATCAGGTCGATTCCAAGCGCCGAATGCGCCGCCCAGAACCGCGGGTCCGCATTCACGGCCTTGCGGTAATACGTCACCGCATCCTCATACCGGTAATGCACCTCGAGCTGATGAGCAACAAGCGCAAAAGCCTCTCCATAATCGGGGTTGATCGCGGTAATCTTCGCGAACCAAACATCCGGAGAGCGATCGGCGATCAGCTCGACCGCCGCGTGGATTGCCATCGCATCCAACGCATCTTTCTCCAGAGCAATCGCCTTATCGGCTTCCTGCAAGGCGAGATCGCGGTCATCATTCTCAAGCGCAAGGTTCGCCATCAGCTCGTGCGCCTCCGCCAGCTTAGGATTGAGCTCGACAGCCTTTGCTGCATACTCCACTGCTTTGCCGTCAAAGCCGTCTGCGGACACAATCGCGAGCCCGAGGTAAGCTTCGGCGTTAGTTGGTTCCTTCGCCAGCGCTTCACGAAAGAGTCCGGCCGCTTCAACATTGTTGAAGCGCTCATGCAGCAACCTCCCCCAGCGCACTTTGTACAGAGCCTTGCTGTTCGCCGGCTGCGTCGCCAGTCGGAACTGCTCGTTCGCCTGGTTCCAGTCTTCAAGACCCCAGAAACCCTCGGCCCGTGCGTATGCATCTCCACTTCGCGTCAGCCCATCGAAGCAAGCCTGCGTCTCCGCGCGATGCCCATCCTTTCGCAGCTTCCAGCAATCCTCGGGACTGGCAACCGCTGCAGCGGCGCAGGCTGTCACACCGCAAATCAGCAACAACACGAGAGAAGGAACGAGGCGTCTCATTTGTCCAGTCCCTCCTGCACCTTGGCCAACTCCAGCAGCGCTGCCGTCAACTGTTTCTTGTAGTCCGCAGGATCCATCGCCGCCTTCTGGTACTTCAGCACGTCAATCTTCTGTTCCAGTTCCTCTTTCTTTGCGAGCAACTCGCGTTTCGCCGGATCGTTCGCCGCCTGCTGGCTTGTGCCAAGACGCAGCAGTGTGAAGCTGGACATGAGCGTGCCCTGACCATTACCGGCCGCGCGCACCGGCTCGCCATGTCCCACATCGTCGAAGACCGCGTGCTCGGTCGCGAGCCGCTTCTGCGAATCATAGAAGGCCGCAGTCTTCGTCGTCGCGTAGCTGAACGCCTCCATGGCGCTGATGGAATCGCTCTTGTCCGTATCGGCCGCAGGGTCCTGCAGCGCCTCAACCCAATACCGCGCAAAGACGGTCGCGTTCTTTTCCGTACCCGATTTCGTGGCCGCAATCACCGCGCGCCCCGGTCGCTCGAGAGCCTGCATCGCTCCGCCGCTGGCGCTGGTCGTGTCGACGACAAGCTGGCGCCGGGCCTGAATGCTGTCGCACATCGCCGCAATCTCGCTTGCCGTCACATCCGGACCAACAAGATTGAACTTATACTCGACACCATCGAACGAACCATGACCAATCAGGATGAGCACAAAGTCGTCCTCTGCCTTCGCCTCGCGCGCCACTGAACCCAGAGTCTCTTTGAGCTTCGACGCAGTGGCCTGCGCTCCTGTCAGCGTGAAGACGTGCGCCGTATTGCCGGCAGCCCTGAACACTTTATCCAGGTCCTTCGCCGCCGCCGTGAAGCGCTGCTCATAGTCAGGCTCGCCGCCGAGCCCAGCCACGGTAACGTAGTACACCGCAGCACGCGCCTGCTGCGAGAGCACACACATCGCCGCGAAGAAACCAATTTGCAATCGAGTTTGGAGAGAGGCGCGCTTCATATCACACCCCACTTGCGGCGTAGCAGCCACTCAGCAATCGGAAGCCCAAGCAGCAGAAGAAACACGATCGGCATGCTCCACAGCTCCTTCGTGCTCCTGACGGATATTCCTGCCTCAGAGTACGAAATGTCGCGTGGGAGATCCTTCAGTTCCGATGGCTCCCAGTATCGCCCGCCCGTCTGCGATGCAAGCTGCTTCAACAGTGTTTGGTTCTGTTCCGTGTGAAAGTTCTCGGCGGTTCCGTCTTCTCGCTGAAACGTCACCACGTCGCGACCCAACTCTTGCGTCTGCTTTCCCGCCGGCTCTGCCGTGACCTCCGCCAGATAGGCGCCAGGCTTCTCCGCCGTCCATTCCGTCTGATACCGACCGGGCGTGTCCTGAGACGGCGTTAGGTCCACAACCGCATTTGTGCCCTCAGGCCCCACAATATGCGCCGTAACGTGCGCGTCTCCCGCAGGCTGAAACTGACGGTCGCGTACCTGCGCCGCAAGCTGCACGTGTCCCTCATCCATCAGCATCCGCGCTGGCATCGATGCAGTCACCGGCCCCGGCGAGTCCGCTACCAGCCAGCGTAGAAGCTGCTGCCAGAAGAGATCGTGCGACGGATCGCCCAACGCTTCGCTCATCTGCCACCGCCACGTTCCGCCCGTCGCCATAATCGCGGTTCTGCCATGTCCGTAGCTCTGCGTGATCAGCAGCGGCAGCTTCCGGCGCCCTACATTCATCTGCCCCAATACCGTGGCGCCAGGTTTGGGCGAGCCCGCATCCTGGTAGTCCGCCAGATATGTCAGCTTCTTCCATCGTTCGCCGTTCTTCACCGGGTCGTCCAGCAGCCGCGTAATCGGCGAGTCCATTCCCTCCGCCGTCAACTCCACCGTCGCTGCATTGCGATGGAAGTTATTTCGCCCTGCCGGCAGGAACGTCGGCAGCAGCTCATTCATGCTCGACGCGCCCCAGCCTCCATCACTCAGCGACGAGCGCCCGCCCAAAAACAACACCCCTCCGCCGCGGCGGTCAACATACTCCCGCAGCAGTTCCTGCTGCAGCGGCGTGAAGTAATCCGCATCGACAGACCCAATGATGATGCCCGCATAACCAAACAAATCCTCGGGCCGCACAGGGAAGCCATCCGCCAACTCGCTTGGATCGCTGATGCCCTGGCGATAAATCTTGTTCTCGCTCGTTCGAAGCATCGACACGAGCTGCACCGTCGGGTCATTCTCTTCCGCGCGCCGGATGAACTTGAACTCCCAGCGCGGCTCGCCCTCGACGTACAGAATCCGCCGTTTGGCATCGCTTACGAGCACCGGACGGGTCATTGCGTTGTTCTTAAGATTCTCTTCGCCCGGCAGCGGCTCAACTCCAAACTGAAGGCTCTTCGCACCTGCGGCCCCGGCAGAGAAGAACAGTGGCTCAGTCTGCAGCGCTCCATTCGCTGCCAGCGTCACTTCGCGCGCCGCAAGCGTCTTGTCGCCATCGCGAACAGTCACCATCGCCTTTTGTCCCGCGTAGCCGTGCTGCGTGAAGCTCACAGTCGCGGCAATACGAGCATTGGCAACGCTGCTCGCCGCGACGCTCACATTCTCCAACTCCACATCATGCGCCTGCTCCGGGCTGCCGAAGCCAATCGTGTGCACTGGCAAACGCCGGTTCCTCAGCGCCTGCAGTGCGTCAACCCCTATCCCCGAGTCGCCGGTCCCTGCGCTATTCTGTCCGCCGTCGGTCAACAGCAACACCGCGCCAATCGGCAGGTCCGACGTCTCCGTTGCAAGTTGCTTCAATCCATCGCCAATATGCGTCGCAGGCTCCGTAGGCGCAATGCCGTTCAGCCCATCCACCCGTGTCACTCCACTGCCAAGCCGGTAAATCCGCGTCTGGAAACGTTTCTGCAACCCCGATAACACGCCGCCGTCCTGCAGCGCAGCCAGCGCCGCCGCCTCGCGCGTCTTTCCTCCACTGTCCGCGATAGCCATGCTGCGCGAGTCATCCACCACCACAGCAATAATGTTCTGTTGCGAGCTCAGCGCCGAGACTGACATCGCCGGCTGCCACAGCAACAGCAGCACAAGCGCCACAAACGCCGACTGCGTTCCCCACACTGCCCACGCGCGCCAGCTTCGCATGTTGGGCGCCGCATCGCGCAGTCTCCATCGCACCAGCAACGCGAGCCCGCCGGCGAACACCACAATCAACACCGGCAGCAGCCACGCAGGCCACGCCGAGAGCAGCACGAATCGCCCTTTCGTGAAGACCGGACTCGGATACTTGAAGAAAAACTCAAACATGCCCGCTGGGACCTGACTGAAATTCGTTCGTTCCTGGTTACAAATGCGATCGCCTCTCAGCCGCGGGCGAACCTAATGCGTCATGCCGTAGAGGATGTAATCGAGTCCCACCCGAAACGCCATCGAGGCGAACGGCTCCGGATAATTCGGATCATCCGCCCACTCCCATGCATCGCCGAGATGCATGTTGTGGCAGATCGCGACCATGATCCGCCCCTTGTCATCGCGAATCGCACGCCACTTCGGCTGATAGCCGTCCTTCTCGTACGTGCGTCCCGTGCGAATCCACTGCTCTCCCGGAATCTGCATCTTGTCGTCAATGTCATACAGCGTGTGAAAGATCTCATCGCCGCTCTGCAGGTCTTCGACCGGGCGGTCCGGCAGCACCTGCCGCATGCCGTTCATAAAGTTCTCCCAATCCTCTGTGCCGTGAAAATCATCCACCATCAGGAAGCCGCCCTTCATCAGATATTCACGCAGCCGCTTTGCCTCTGCGTCATTGAACGACCACCGCTGCACCTGCACCGCATAGATCCACGGATAATTGAAAATCTCGTCGGAGTCGAGCGTCACCACCTGCTCCGTAGGCCGCCCGTCGATCCGGGTCAGCCGGTGCATCGCAATAAGAAACTGGCGGTCCGCCTTCGGATAATCGCGCGACCACGCATTGCGCCCCCAGTAGCCGCGATAGCCGCTGAAGCTCTCCATATTCGACGAATAGGCCAGCCGCGACCAATAGAACTCCGCTTTCACGTTGCTTGGGGAGTCGTCGTTGCCGAAGCCGAAGTCTGCCACCCGTTGGTACGCCCGCAGTCCCGCGCAGCAGGTCGCAGCCGCCACCGTGACCAATGCGATCTGCGAGAGCTTCATCAAGACCTCCACGGAAAGGAGTTGTTCGGCGAGAGTACCAGAAACGCCGCTTCGACGCTGTCTAATAGACGAAGCGGACCCGCGACTTGTTGCTGCTGGCGTCTTGTCGGGCCGGATTTAGCTTGAGACCATGCAGGCACCACCGCTAGCGGAGCAGAAGATTTTATGAAACGGCGCGACTTACTCAAGCTCGGTGGAATGGCCCTGGCTGCCCGCACAGCACGGCTACCGCTGCTCGCGCAATCGGGCATGCCGATGCCCCCCGCCGCACCCACCGACAGCAAGGCCGACTATTCACTTCACATCGCGCCTGTCACGGTCGAACTCGATCGCTCGCACATCATCTCCACCATCGGCTATAACGGCACAGCCCCCGGTCCGGTTTTGCGAATGCGCGAAGGCAAGCCGGTCTCTGTTGATGTGATCAACGACACCGATACGCCGGAGTTCGTCCATTGGCACGGGCTGCTCATCCCTGCGGAGGTCGACGGTACCGACGAGGAAGGTTCACCACTCGTCCCGCCCCACGGCCGCCGCCGCTTCCAACTCACACCCGGTCCTGCCGGAAGCCGCTGGTATCACTCCCACGCCATGGCGATGGACGATCTCCACAAAGGCGCCTACACCGGCCAGTTCGGCTTCGTCTTCGTCGAGGGCGGCAACGACCCCGGCCACTACGATCAGGAACTCTTCCTCGCCCTGCGCGACTGGGAGCCGTTCTTCACCGCCACCATGGAAGACGATGATGACGACACCCACGACGGCCCGCTGCTGGAAAAGCCGCCAACGCTGAACACCGACCCCAACGGCCTCGAGGTCGGCTCCATGACCTACTCCATTAATGACAAGGCCCTCGGCTCAGGCGACCCAATCCGCGTCCGCGAGGGCCAGCGCCTCCTCATCCGCTTTCTCAACGCCAGTGCGATTGAGAACCGCCGCATCGCGCTCGCCGGCCACAAGATGAAGGTCATCGCGCTCGATGGCAACCCCGTCCCCACCCCGCAGACGCTCGATTCGATCTTTGTCGGCGCCGGCGAGCGCATCGACGTCGTCATCGAGATGAACCACCCCGGCGTCTGGGTCCTCGGCTCTACAGAGAAGATGGTCCGCGAATCCGGCCTCGGTGTCGTCGTCGAGTACGCCGGCCAGCACCACCAGCCGCAGTGGATCGACCCGCCGAAAGCACGCTGGGATTACACCATCTTTGGCACGGCGGCCTCCATCTCACCCGCTCCTCAACAGACCATCGAGATGATCTTCGAAAAAATCCCTCGCGGGGCAGGGAAGTTCAACACCTTCCTCGTCAACGGCAAGCCATACCCCCACGACCGCGAGTTTATGCTGCAGCAGGGCACTCGCTACCGGCTCGTGATGCGCAACCGCACCGACGACGCCCACCCCATGCACCTCCACCGCCATCTCTGGGAGCTGGCCGAGATCAACGGAAAAAAGACCGCAGGCGTCATCAAAGACACAGTCGTCGTCCCCTACTATGGACGCGCTATCGTCGACTTCACCGCCAACCAACCCGGCCTCTCTCTCTTCCATTGCCACATCCAGCAACACATGGACTACGGCTTCAAAGCACTCTTCCGCTACAGCTAAGCCCAGATAGGCAAGCGTCGACGGGCGCCTATCCCTGGCAGAAAAACCTGGCACAGGCGATAAGCTTGCCATGTTATGGATCGACTAAGTGATTGAGAAGTTTGGTGGACCTGATCGGGATCGAACCGATGACCTCTTCCATGCCATACAACAATTGCTTGTAACCTATTGATTCTAGGAGCATCGGTGGCCACCTAAGGCATCCTGGAACAGGGATCGACAATCCCCAGCACCTTCGCCAGCACCTTTAAATTGACGAAAGAAGAGGTCTGGCACAACTACGTTAGGGAAGAATCCAATCGTCTCTACCCGTTATTGCTCGAACCAACCCTCCGAGATGGTTCGACAGCCGGTGATCCACAGACGACAACCTACGACTAAATGACTCGAATTGGGGAAGAAGAGCCTTCTCAAATGGAAGTCTTTGGGGAGGCGACTGAGAATCGCTGAACCCAACGGCGTGTATCAGGACTGTCTGGATCTAACCAGATTTCCGATTAGCCGGTTATACGTCCGGTGGATCCGACCGCATTCGTTACCCTGCGCGAAGTATCGGCTTGATGAATGACTCGGGATTGATCAAAACAATTCTGCTGGCTGGGAGATTTCTGCGAAGGGCTCAGTCTTCGCCAATCGCAACTCTGTTTTCTTAACCATCTGCAACCACAAAGAATCCGGATCGGAATTGAAGATTGTGGCGGTGTCTGCCGGAAAAACGAACCACGCGCCCAATTGCACCTCGGTCCGCAATTGATCTTGCGTCCATCCGGCATATCCCAGGTAAACGTGAAAAACGTTAGGGTCAGGCCGGGCCGAAAGTGTTTTTTCGAAGAGGCCTTTGTCGGAGATCAAATAAACACCACCGAAGATGTTCTCAGCTTTTTCAATCTTGGCCGAGGACTGAAAAAGTGCAAATGCAGCCGAAGGTTCCATAGGCCCCCCGATATAGACCGGATCGGAGCGGTCTTTCGCGGCCTTGAGATCAAGAACTCGAGAAAGCGGCACATCGGTGCGCCGGTTGAGAAATAGTCCGACTACGCCATCTTGATCGTAGTGAACCAGCAGGATGACTGTTCCAGCGAAATGCGGGTCGCCGAGGCCGCGGCTCGCGACGAGCAACTTTCCAATACCTAAATCTTTGGGGTTCTTGAATTGAATCGGAAGAAATGACGCCGGCAGCAATTCGCCTTTCCTGCGGAATGCCTTGAGCCATCGACTTGGCTTGTTTGCCGGACGGCTGCCGTACCAAGGCAATGCCGCAGTGGCAGGCGCAGGGGCGCGCAACAACGTATTCGGCTTCGGCGCATCAAATTCCCCCTTGTCAACGTTGACCCTCCCGGGCTCCGCCAAGGCAACGATCGCGAACAGCATTGCGAATAGCAACCCTTTGGGCAGCGACATGATCGGCGTCCTTCCCAGAGGAGATTATCCGATTTTTCTGGAAGTCCGACCCGAGATTTCTGTTCTCTCCCGCTTTCCGATCACTCCGGATCTCGAACCTTTGGCACGTCAGGACCTCAACGCAGGGCCGTCATAGCCCTCTTCGAGCGCGTCGACAGCCGGCAAATACCGTCCGAAAGCGGACAACGACTGTGGAATGGGTTATACAGTCGAGCTCTGCATTACCTGATCGCTCATAGGAGCGGTTTCCGTCCCGTCAAATCTTACGACCGTCAATCGCTAACTTCACACATTGCGCTGATGACCGCGAGTAAGCAATATATACGCGTTCCGGGAAAGGACCTATCGAGGAGTCCCCGCGTCGAATGAGTGTGTTTGCTCGAGAAGCACTTTGGGAGGCGCTAGCCATGCGATACATGTTTAGAACTGCAGGAGCAGTACGCACATTAACTCTCGTTCTGATCAGTTTCTGTACGTTGGTTGGATCTGATTCATTCCTAAGGGCGCAGTCGGACACGGGCCGGTTGGTCGGAATGGTTACAGACGACACAGGCGCTCTGATTTCCGGGGCGACCGTCACCTTGACAAACCTCGACACCGGCATTGTGCAGACTCGGACCTCGGGAAGCGACGGTAGCTTTACCTTCGCAGCGTTGACGCGAGGGCACTACAGCATTGAGGCTGGAGCCACCAGCTTTGCCTCCCAGAAGCAGGACTTCGAGCTGCAGATCCAGCAAGTGCAGACAATCCAGTTCAAGCTCGCACCGGGAGCGGCTGCCACCACTGTGGAGGTTACCGACGCAGCCCCGATCGTGGATCTTTCGACCTCGTCGACGGGTGAAGTTATCGAGGGAAGACAGGTTACGGATCTCCCTCTGGGGCAGCGGAACTTCCTCCAGCTAACGACTCTGACACCCGGAGTAACCCGCGGCGCTTACGGTTCTGATGCTTCGGGGATCAACGGTAATGTCGAGACATTGCGTTATGCCGATAGCGGCGGCGGAGCGCTGACCGTTAACGGTTTGCGGCCCCAGTCCAACAACTTCCTTCTGGACGGCACGGACAATAACGAGTCCCTCGTCAATACGATCGTTGTCTTCCCTTCGCCGGACGCAGTTCAGGAGTTTCGCGTCACGACGGCTGTTGCACCGGCCGAATTTGGCCGGTCGGGAGGCGCGATCGTCAACGCATCGATCAAGTCAGGTACCAACCAGATCCATGGAACGGTCTTTGGCTACTTCCGTGATCAGATCTTTGACGCGAGTCCGAATTACTTCAACCCGACTGCAGCCGTCCCACCTTTCCAGCGCAAGCAGTTCGGATTCGCCGCTGGCGGACCTATCCGCAAGGGCAACTTCCTCAAGGACAAGCTCTTTATCTTTGGTGATTACCAGGCGTTGCGCCAGAAGCAGCCACAGGATGAAAGCTTCCAGACGGTCCCGACAGCTTTGATGCGTAAAGGCAACTTCACAGAATTACTAGGTCTCGCCACGACGACGCTGCCGAACGCCTCCTTGACCGGTTGCAAGACTGTCACCACAGTCAGCGGACACACGTACACTACGACCGCCACAAACTCCCAACAGCTATTCAACGCCAGTGCAGACAACGGCGCGATCTTCGACCCAACAACCTGCTCGCAGTTTGTCTCCGGCGGCGTTGCGAATGTCATTCCCGCCGCTCGGCAGAACCCTGCCGCCATCAACTATCTCAACGCCTTCAATTCGTCCAACACGACCGGCGTGATCAATAATTACTTTGTCGTCCGCCATAACATCACTAACTACAACGACTTCAATGTTCGTCTCGACTACCATCCGTCTACCAAGGACTCGCTTTTCGCGCGTTACAGTTACGGCCAGGACAACAACACCGTGACGAGTCTCTTCACCGCCCTTCCGGCTGGATTTGCCTCTGGTAACAACGTCAATCATCCCCGCGCCGTTGCGGCCGGATACTCGCGCGCCTTCAATGCGAATCTGATCAACGAGTTCCGCTTCGCCTACATCCGTCCGGAGTACGCGTACATCAACCCCTTACAGGGTGAACCGGTGTCAGCCAACCTCGGCATCGTGAACGCGAACCGTAGTCCCCTGCTGGGCGGTGGAGCTCTGATCGGCGGCAGCAACACCGAGATCGCCTACACCGGCGACGGCGGTCCCTACTCGGTGCCTGAAAAGACCTACCAGTTCGCCGATGATGTGACCTATACGCGTGGCAACCATACCTTCAAGGTTGGCGCTAACATCATTCACCGCGAAGTAGACTTCTTCCAGGGCAATGACTCCAAAGGTTACTTTGTGATTGGCGGCGTCAACTTCCCGGGAACCGGACGCTTCACTGGGTATGAAACCTCGGAACTGATCAGCGGCTTCACCGATTACGAGATCGGCGTGGCCAGCACTTACTTCAAAACATTCAACTATGAGACGGGCTACTTCGTTCAGGACGACTGGAAGGTAAATCGCCGTCTGACCCTAAACCTGGGCGTTCGCTATGACCTCTACACCTATCCTTACGAGCAGAATAACAATCAGGCAAACTACAACATTCCCTCCGGGAATCTCTTATTTGCAGGCGTCAATGGCAATTCGCGTTCGCTGGTCAATACGGACACGAACAACATCGCCCCCCGCATCGGTTTTGCCTACGATGTCTTTGGGACCGGCAAGACTTCGCTGCGAGGCGGCTACGGCATCTTTTACTTCTTGGACCGCGGCGGCGTCGGCAATCAGCTCTCCAACAACCCAGGCTTCAATGGAGTGCAGGAGTTCACGGCAACCAGTGGATATCGAGTGACCTTCACCGGCCAGGGACCGCTAAACAACAACAATAGCAACCTGGCGACTGCCGCACTGCCTCTGCCGGTCTTTGGCGCGTCGGCTGTAACCCCGTCGTTGCTAGCGAACTCCAGTCTGATTGCGCAGCTGCCGAACAACAAGAACAGCTCGGTGCAGCAGTACAACCTCCAGGTGCAGCAGCAGTTGGATCGCTTTACCTCAGTGACCGTCGCCTATGTCGGAAACAAGAGCGATCATCTCATGACCTGGTTTAATGCCAATGCGCCTGTTCTCGGCACAGGCTTACCAACCTATGCAAATCGTCAGACCATCGACGAGGGCGTTGCAGGTGGCACGGGGCATTACAACGGTCTGCAGATCTCGCTCAACCGCACTGTGGGCAACAACCTGCTGGTGACCGGCGCGTATACCTACTCGCACACGCTGGATAACTCGAATGGCGCTTTCAACTCCGGGACCAACGGTGCAGGAGGACGGTTCTTCATCACGCCGGCTGGACCGTCATTCCTGCTGAACTATGGCAACTCCGATCAGGACCAACGTCAGGCGTTTGTCGCGTCGGGGGTGTACAACCTTCCGTTTGGCCGCGGTCAAAAGTACGGAACTAACGTTTCACGGCTTATGGACGAGGTGGTGGGCGGATGGCAGACCAATGCGATCGTCACGCTCCTGAGCGGGACACCCTTCGACATCAACACAAGCGGCGTCAATAATGCCGGTATTGATAACCGCGCGGACGTACTCATATTTCAGCATGTGGCCAGGGGATTTGTGGGCGGTACGACTATTGCGAACCGTCTCACCTACTTTAGCGGGACCTTCGCTCCTCCGCCCACCATCTCGGTGAACGGGAACCTGGTCTACACTCGTGCAGGGAATGTGAGTCGCAACCAGTTCTACGGCCCCGGTTACACCGCAGTCGACTTCGGCATCTTCAAGGATTTCTCCATCACGGAGCGGGTTAAGTTCCAGTTTCGCGCACAGGCCTACAATCTCTTCAATAACCCAGCATTCACCAATCCTGATGCAAACATTCACGATGGTGTTGCGAATGCAAACGGCACCTACACTACCGGCCCGGCTTCAAACGGCTTCGGCTCGATCAATGGAACCCGCCAGCAGTCGGAGAGACAATTGGAGCTTGCGGCGCGCATCAACTTCTAACTGCAGACGCAATTCTCAAGCAGGTGGCACTGGAGAGTTCTCCGGTGCCGCGTTCGTCCAATGAAATGTCTTCCTGGCAGGAGCGATCTGATGTTCTGGTGCAGACGAGTCGCGTTCGCACGGCTTGCTAAGAATGCCATGCTGAGCATGCTGCTGTGCGGACTCGCAGCGCACGCCCAGAACGAGGCCGCCGGGTTGAAACTGTTGAAGGTCGACCCTCCCAACTGGTGGGCTGCGATGCCAAGGCCAATGCTTCTCGTCCGCGGCGAAGGTCTCAGGGAGGCACAGTTTTCGCTCAGTGATCGAGCCTTGCGTTTGGACAAGGTCGTCACGTCGCACAACGGCCACTGGGCGCAGCTATGGCTCTCCGCTTCGCCCGCAAAGCCGGAAGTGGTGACGCTGCGGGCAAAGCGCGCTGAGACCACCGCGGAGATGCGCTACACCTTTGCTGCTCGACGACCGTCGAACGAGGGCTTCGCTGGATTTTCTTCGCGCGATGTGCTGTATCTCATCATGACCGATCGCTTTGCCGACGGCGACACGACCAATGATGGGCCGGAAGCGAAGAGTTCCTCCAGTAGCTCAGATGCGCTCGCGGAAAGAGCAAAGCCACGCGGTTGGCACGGCGGCGATCTGCGCGGTATCAGCCAACACCTTGACTACCTGAAGCAGCTAGGTGTGACTGCGGTATGGACGACCCCGGTTTACGAGAACCATGAGGCCGAAAGTTATCACGGCTATGGCGCGACGGACTTATATCGCGTGGATGAGCACTACGGCTCTCTCGAAGATCTGAAGTCCCTAACTGCCGCACTTCACGCACGCGAAATGAAGCTCGTTCTGGACATAGTGCCGAACCATGTAGGTCCTTCACATCCGTGGGTCAACGACGAGCCCGCACCTGACTGGTTTCATGGAACAAAGGCGGATCATCTGGAAGCTGAGACGAACTTCCGCGCGTTGATCGATCCCCATTCGCCAGAGCGGGATCGTATCGGTACGCTGCATGGCTGGTTCGCAAATACGCTTCCCGACATGAACACGGAGAGTCCGGCCGTGGCTCAATATCTGCGGCAGAACGCGGTCTGGTGGATCGAAGAAACCGGAGCGGACGCCCTTCGCATCGACACCTTCCCGTATGTCAACCGCGAGTTTTGGCACGACTTCAACCGCGAGTTGAAGGAACTTTATCCGCGGCTCACCGAGGTCGGGGAGATTTTCAATCCGGATCCGATCATTGTGTCTTCCTTCGCTGGAGGCGTTACGCGTGCGGGCGTCGATACAGAGCTGACGACACCCTTCGACTTTCCCACCTACTTTGCACTGCGCGAAGTATTCGCAAAAGGCGCTCCCATGAGCAAGCTGGCGGAGGTGTTGTCAGAGGATTCGCTGTACCCTCATCCCGAGCGGCTCGTACACTTCCTTGGCAACCACGACACAACGCGTTTCATGAACGCCGCCCAAAATCAGGGAACCCCCACTGAAGACCAGAGCGCAGCCGCATTGCGCCTGGCGTTCGCCTATATTCTGACAACGCGCGGCATGCCGCAGATCTACTCAGGAGATGAGTTGGCGATGCATGGTGGCGAGGATCCGGACAATCGGCGAGATTTTCCAGGCGGCTTCCCCGAAGCTTCAACCAACGCCTTCGTCGCTAACGGTCGCAGCGCTGAGCAACAGCAGATGTACGCGTGGGTCTCACAACTGGCTGCCTTGCGGCGAGTTCACCTGGCCTTGACGTGTGGCGGCGAACAGATACTCGCCAGTAACGACGACTGGATGGTCTACGCGCGAGATTCCGGCCATTCTCCGAACGGTAGCTGCGGAGAAGCTAATGACCGTGTGCTCATCGCGATCCATCGTGGATCAAAGGTCGCCTCGATCACCGTTCCTCTTGACCAGACGTGGATGTCCGGTTGCCAAATTGACAAGCCCGATGTTGCCGCAGGCGGGTCATCCGTTCTGTCCAGCGGCAGCGACATCAAGTTGCGTATGCAAGGGGATGATGTATTGATCGCGGCATGTCCATAGGTTATGCATTTCCCAGTTTACCTTCGCGGCAAAGGCCTCGGGACGTTTCGGGCCTAGTGCATGGACCAGCCTGCCGAGCTTTTCTATCAAGTTTGTTCGCGAGGTATCCTTCGCGAACGCAGCCAGTGAAAAGCAGCAGTGTCACCGCGATAAAAGCGCTCTTAATAGAATCCCTATGGGGTGTCCTTTTTCCGACAGCCATCCGTGCAATAAAATCAGCAACATACTCGAGAGACCGGCCACTCATAACCCACAAGTAGCTTAAATTCTACCCCCGCAACCAAAGGCGCGAATCGCCAAGTCAATCACTGACGCTGGCAGAGAACTACTTGTATGTATACGAGTTGATTACAAGCGGCCCATTTGAATCCACGCTTGTCATTGGGACGCCCGCGCACATTTATCCCGCGTCCTTCGGGCTCAGACAGTTTCTTCCTGCCAACTTTGACCCTTCGCAGGGAATCAAGCGCCTGCGGCCCAATGATCACCCGTTTGTTAGCGTGCGAAAAATCATGAGTGGTGCATAGCAGCCGTTGGAGCGGTCCCAGAGCACGCCAGCCCTTTTCTTATTTTTGTTGGGACAGCACTGGGTACGGTCGATGTATCACCTTGGAACCTCCGCGTGATTTTGAGATGAAGTACTGCGGATGAGTTTTCATGCGTAGTCTCTCGCGTCTCCGAATGGAACTTACGGCCCGCCAGGATCCGGCCCCGGATCGGGAGGCGCATCGGGAATCTCGCTGAGATCGATGGTGGGAGCATTATCAGTTCCTGGATTTGCTCGCTGACCCAGATAGAGTGGGTGCCAGTTTCCATGGCAACTCGGGCTCTTTCCATATCCCGGAAGCGCTTGTCCACTCCGGAAGGGTTGGTCCGGAAGCGGCCGCGGTTTACGACTTCGCCGTCTTCGTTGAGCGTGCAGCAATGGCTCCAGATGTCCCCGAGGTCGATCCCGATCGTTATCCCAACCTTGGAACCTCCGCGTGATTTTGAGATGAAGTACTGCGGATGAGTTTTCATGCGCATAGTCTCTCGCGTCTCCGAATGACCTTCTCATCTCTTTTTTGGGAAACTTCGGGGGTCGAACTTGCCGATAAGTCGACTTTGCGAGAAGTACGATAAGATCCGCAAACCGGAGCGCCACAACTCTCGAGCGTCCTACTTAGGAAACTACGGCAAATATACATGTCACTGAGCTGCTTCATGTATTCCCGACCCAAGCTCAACTGGCAATTCGCCGACATCGGCCCCTTGATCGTCCCATGCTTATGCCCTGCACACATAGTCAACCCTCGAACGATCCAGCATGTGAAGGCTAGGTCAACCAAGCTCACTCTTTAGGCCTAATTGGGCTTCCTGCCCGCAGTAGTTGCGGCTGGCTGCTGCCAGATTCCGCTCAGGGACACCACACCAGGCTGACCTGAGAATAAATCGGTAACGAAAATCTCGCTGTACGAATTGTTGCCGTCCGCGGGTGCGGTATTTGCCGCAGTGGGTGCATACACGACAGAGACCTGGCATGGAGTGATGGAACAGGAGCGTCCTTGAGTGATCACAAAGGGCGAAAGCGCCGAGTCCTCAACCTGCACGATGACGGGATCATTGTTGAAGCTAGTCACCGTGAATGACTGTGCTGCGCTCGTAGTCCCCAGCGGCGTGTAGGCGAAGTTGAGGGTGTTCGGGTTAGCGACGGGTAAAGGATTTATGCCAAGCACCCTGAGCGACACCGTCTGCTGGGCAGTTCCAGTCGAGTCCGTCAAGGTAAGAGTGGCAAAACGATTTGTTGGCTGGGTTGGGGAAGCCATGATACTCAGCAAGCAGGTTCCGTTTGGAGGAAGATTGGAGCAAGTCGACGTCACGCTGAAGTCTGAAGGGTTGGGCCCGCTCAGCACAGGCGCGTTCAAAGTGAGCGCTGCCGTGCCTGTGTTCACGATGCTTACATGCGTAACCGGTGACGTCTGCCCGATCTGAATGAAGCTGAGGTCGATTGAACTCAGTGACGTGGAGAAGTGTAACCCGGCGGCCAGTCCGATGCCGATGACACCGCCGTACGGGGACCCATTGACGTTCAGGGTCGCGGTACGGATTCCCTGCGCCGACGGAGTGAAGTAGACGATCGGCCCGCAGAACGGGGACAATCGCGAAGTAGTGCAGGAACTCGACTGGGACGAGGAACCGGATTGGAAAGAGAAATCCGCTGCATCGGGCCCAGTCAAGCTGAGGGTGTTGAGGCCAGCCGGATAGCCTGGCGGTTCGAAATTAAGTGGACCTGTCCCCTGCGTCCCCACTGAGCGGCTGCCGAAGTTGAACACCACCGGGCCAGTGAAACCGTTCGAGTAGGACAGCGGTATGGTCTGCGGACCGGCATTAGCATCATCCGCAACAGTCAGAATACCGGTCGAATATGCCTGGGTAGTAGAAAGCGCGGTGACCGCGATCGTGCAGGTCGATTGTGGCGCAAGCGAAGTCCCGCAGTTGTTCGTCTGCGAGAAGACGGGCTGGCCTGAAGTTGGATCGTTGCTGATGCTAATGCCGTCGATGGTCAATGCCAAGGTGCCGGAGTTGGTCAACGTGGTGTTCATCGGACTACCCGCGGCGATGAAGGCAAGCGATGCGGGGCTGAGCGATGCTGGGCCCGCACTTGCCTCCAAGCCTACCCCAGTCAAAAGAATCCAGATCACGGGATTTGCCGAGGTATTGTTGACCACGAGGTAGGCGCTGCTCGGGCCAATCGCGGTAGGAATGAAATCGAGGCTCACGCTACAGGTTGCGCCAGGAAGGACAGGTGTAGGACAGCTCTGAAGGCTCGAACCTGCAATGCCAAATTCGTAGGGGTCGGCTCCTGAAGTTGTAGGAGAAATGGAGACAATACTCGCGATGTCGACTCCGACTGGCGCTGCGGTGTTATTGGTGAAGGTGACGGTCTGCGGGGCCGAGGCCGGACCCGAACCGTAACTGATCCGCGTTGGAGGAAAATCCAGCTCAGCCGTTGATGCGGTGAAGCCCGACGGTACGGTGAGACGAACGCCAAGATCGGGCGGAGTCTGCGGTTGAAAGGGCTGGAACGGGGCCTCGGGCGTGACAAGGCTGTAAAGCGATGCGGTGTTCAGCGTGGGGTCGTTTGCCAGATGTAAGAGAGCAGTGATGGTGTCGGTCGCCGGGGTCAATCCAGTCGGTGTCGTCAGCGAGAAAAGCGTGCCGCAGGTCGTGTTGTCGCCCGAAGTGCCACCGGCAGAGTTAATGCAAGCGGCAAGGATATCGCCGATGGTGTTGATCTGTGCGACTGGCACGGTCGTTCCTACGGTGACGCCGGTTCCCGGCGTTGTGCCGGTCGCCGTATTAGCGAGTTGGGAGGCCAGTGTAAAGGCGCCTGCGAGCGCCGCGGCATCTCCCGGAGCGGAGCCGACAGCTGAGGGCGAGGTCATATAGGGAGCGAGAGGATAGACCGCGGCGACTGTGGTGAGTTCGTCGATGAATATGAAAGTGGAGGCAGAAAGATTGCCGCAGGATCCGAGCGCCGCCATCATCGACAGCGCGGTGTTGTTGCTGCCAGGGGCCAAGCCAGGATTTCCCCCAGTCGCGACGATGTATACGAGCGAGGATGAGGACGGGCAGTTGTACGTGGCGGAGATGTTGAAGCCGCCGTTCGCGTCCGTGACGGGCGCAGGGGAGAGCAGAGGCGTAGCGGCTGAGCCGTCCCCCGTAGTACCCACTGAGTAGAGTTGGATGGTCGCGCCGGTTACCGGCTGCTGGCCGCCGTGAACGAGTCCATGCTTGCCAGCGGGAACGATGAGTCGTGGACCGTTCCGTTGTGTGCTGCAACTGGAGAGCAGAAGGGAAAGTGAAAGCAGTGCCAGGGGAGAACGGCGGAAGGCAGACTTGGACATGGCAGTCACCGTGGGCTTATTGGGCGATCGCGAACAGCGAAATAGAACCGGTTTGAGGGCCCGAGCTTCGACGATTCTCTCATGCTGAAAGGATTTCTCTACGCAAATGTGATGTGCCGCTAGGCCATGATCGCGCAAACCTATGGTTGTGGTAGCCGGGAATCGAGCGAAGCGAATGGAAGAAAAGGCGCGCTACGATGAATGGACCGCCACGTTAGCCGGCAGGAGCCAACTTGATTCACTCGGTGCTTGATCTGTTTATCCTGACCCTCCTTGACCGTGGGCTCGAAACGCCATTACGATCTTCAGCGTCGGGGAGGGCTCTCTCTGGGGTCGACGATGCCGGCGCTGAGGCGACTTGAGACGGCAGGCCTCGTAAGGAAGAAAGCATCAGTTGCTTTGAGTAAGCGACCGCGGCACTGGTTCCAACTTTCCGCAGCGGGGGAAAGCTGGCTCGTGGCGGATGGATTTCGCTGTTAAAGGATCACCCGCCGAGCGACTTCGATGCGGTATTGAGACTGGCGGATATGGCGCAGCACTATCGGGCCAGACATGTGGATATAGTCACGTTCCTCGAAGCGGCCGCTTCAGAACGGCGGTCATCGGCCAGATCAGGAGTTTCCGAACCCCGCGAGATGCGCGATTCTCTCGGACTCGTGGCTACGCGCAAAGCCTGGGATGTGGTTCGCCTGAGGGCTGAGGCGAAGTCTCTTGAAGGGTTGGCGAAGTCCTTCGGGCGAAACCAAGCCAACGCCACGAAACGTTGATTGAGACGGCAACCTGTGTTGGCGTTTGGATAGCCTGCAAGGCTTCCACAGCCTTTTGAGACGTGTGTGTGAAGACTCAGCACCTTTCAGCACCTTCGCTCCTCTAAAAAGAAGAGGAGGTCTGGGTGTGGAAGTGGTTCATCTTGATGGGATTGTTGGTGGACCTGATCGGGATCGAACCGATGACCTCTTCCATGCCATGGAAGCGCGCTCCCAGCTGCGCCACAGGCCCACTCTCAGGAAGGACTCTATCTATTCTGGCTGACCACGGCGCATCCGTCAACGTACGTGGGAACTTATCCGGTATCTCCCGGTGTCTAAAGAAAATAGAGTGAGCGAGCACTCGGCCGCCGGCGGCGCAGTTTCTACCACGCTTCGGGGGTTCGCACCCTCGAAAGTTGCATAGCAATTCATCACGTCGTAATGTAAAGGACACCCGGTATGCAGGCGGGCACGATAGTGGGCAACCTAGCCAGCGCGATAGGCATTACGACAGAAGATGCTGCTCTCGTCGCCGACCTCAAAGCCGGCTCCGAAGAGGCGTTTGCCATCCTCATCGCCCAATATCATCAGCCCCTTTACTCCCTCATCGCGCGCAGCCTCAACGACCCGGCCGACGCCGCCGACATCACCCAGGAAGTCTTCATCAAGGTCTTTCGCAGCATCCGCGGCTTTCACGGTGAAGCCAGCCTGCGCACCTGGCTCTATCGCATCGCACTTCGCGAGGCTTCCAACCAGAGACGCTGGTGGTCGCGCCACAAAAGGCAGGAGATCACTATCGATTCGACGAACGAGCCCGACGCCGACGACGAGGGAAATGGTCTGAGTCTCGGTGCCACCCTGGCTGATCGCGCCGATTCGCCCTTCGACCACGCCGCTCAGGCCGAAGTCCGCGAGCGCGTTGAAGCCGCCCTCCGCCAGCTACCCGAGGCCTTCCGCACCGTCGTCATCCTCCGCGAGATCGAAGGCTTCGCCTACGAAGAGATTTCCGAGATCCTGAACGTGAACCTGGGCACCGTCAAGTCTCGACTGACTCGCGGCCGCTCCGCCCTCCGCACGTTACTCAAGATGGACACTGCCGCCGCATCCACAAACCCTGCGTCGTATCCTCTGGCAGTGACATCCAAAGAAACGGTGACCCCATGAGTCAGATCTGCCAGAAGTGCCAGTCTTCTTTCTCGGCCTATCTCGACGGCGCCGTCAGCGGGCAACAGATGCAGCAGATCGCCCAGCATCTGGAAGCCTGCACCACCTGCGCTGATGAATTTTCCGGTCTGCGCGCCATGCAGCGTTCGCTCGCCACCCTGGGCCCGGCGAAGGCCCCCGCAGATCTTGGCCTCAAGCTCCGCTTGGCCATCTCGCACGAGCAGGCCCGGAGAAGGTCAAGTTGGCTCGATTCAGTAAGCCTGAAATGGGAAAACTCAGTCCGCCCGATGCTCCTTCAGGTCTCCGCGGGTTTTGCCAGTGCCGTCCTTCTCATTGGAGGCATTGGACTTCTACTCGGCATGGTGGCTGCGCCCGAGCCCGTGATGGCCAATGACGAGCCGCTCGGAGCCATGACCTCTCCGCACTATCTCTATTCGACCGTAAGTCCCGGCGCCATCGTCAGCAACCACGACTCCGTGATCGTCGTCGAGGCCTATGTGAACGACCTGGGCCGCGTCTACGACTACAACATCGTCTCAGGACCAGTAGATCCTGCTGTCCGCAGCCAGATCGCCGACCAACTCCTGATGAGCGTATTCGAGCCGGCCAGCGTCTTTGGCGCCCCCGTACGTGGCCGCGTCGTCCTCACCTTCTCCGGAGTCTCCGTTCATGCGTAGTTTGGCGGCGGGGCAGGCAGTTTGCCACCCCACCCCCTGCTCCCTTAAACTTTATGGGAGCGTCGAAACCTTATCGTGTCCTCTTCAACTAAGTCGTCTTCCCGGCATCCCGCACTCTTTTCTCTGTGCCTGACGGCCTCGTTTCTCCTCAGCTCTCTGTCTGTCCCCGCCATCGCCCAGCAGCCCAGTTCGTCGAGCAGCAGCAACCCCGATGAAGCCGCTAAGGAAACAACGAAATCCGCTCCTCGTGTCGCGCAGCCCGAAGCCGGTGGTTCCGCTATCACCCTCGAATCCAGCGAACCGCTCTTCTACATCGCGGTAGCCCTGAATACCTGCGGCTACGACGCCGATCTCGCCGCCTCCAGCCCGGTCCGCCTGAAGATCCGCGAGGAAATCAACGCAGAACTCGCCGCCTCCGCCGCAGCCCGCACCAGCAGAGACGCCCTCTGCAGCTACATCCGCGAGCACACTCTGAACGACGGCGGTCTCAACCTCGCCCAATACATCTCGCTGGCTCTCTACCTGACGCCTCCGCCCGAACTCACTCCGACCGTCGACGAAACCGAGCTTCCTCCCGACTCAACCCAGGTCGTCAACATCCTTCCCCGCCTCCGAACCTTCGCCGACGACATCCATCTCAACGCCCTCTGGGTCGAACATCGTCCTGAGTATGAAGACCTCACCGCCCGCGTGCACGGTCCGCTCACGAAGATGATCCTCAACACCAACATCTTCCTTCGGCTTCCCGTCAGCAGCTATGACGGCCGACGCTTCCTCGTTCTGCTGGAGCCGATGCTCGCTCCCTCCGCGACCAACGCCCGCATCTACTCCAGCGACTACATCGTCGTCGCTTCCCCTGCTGGCGAGCCCCTCGGCGCCGTCCACATGGACGACATCCGCCACAGTTATCTCCACTACGAGATTGAACCCATGGTCTACGCACGCGCCCAGGCCATGGACCGCCTCCAGCCCCTGCTCAAGTCCGTTCAGGACGCTCCCCTAGATTTCACCTATAAGACCGAGATCGTGCCCCTCATCACCGAGTGCCTCATCAAAGCTATCGAAACCCGCACCATGGACGTGGGCATCCCCAAACCCCAGAAGCCCGGTCCCGCAGTCAAAGCTCGCGCCGATCTCGAACGCTACGACGCTGAGATCAGCGCCTTCGACCATCAGGCCGAGGCTGTCCGCCGCAAAGCTGTCGATCTCGCCATGCGCCAGGGTTGGGTCCTCGTCGACTACTTCTACGACCAGATCGGAATCATGGAACACGAGGGAGTCAGCCTCAAGGACAATATCGGCCAGATGGTCTACGGCATGGACATCGACCACGAGCGCAATAAGGACAAGCAGATCGTCTTTCTCCCTGAAAGCAGCCATGACGTTCTGCGTCGCGCCACAACTCAGTTGACCGGCCTGCAACTCGCCGAGATGAAGATCTACAAGGGTGACCTGGACGGAGCCTCCGAGATCGCCAACAAGGTCCTCGCCGATCCCAACGGCGACCACGCCCAGGCTCACTACGTCCTCGCCCGCGTCAATCTGATGCAGCGCCAGCCCGGGGCCGCAATCGGCGACTTCCAGGAGGTTCTCGACACCTCCAGGGATCCCCGCACCCTCGCCTGGTCGCACATCTACCTTGGCCGTCTCTACGACATCATGCCCGACCGGGACAAAGCTGTAGCCGAGTACCAGGCCGCCCTCACCGTTCGCGACGCCCAGCCCGATACCAAGGCTGCCGCCGAACAAGGCATCAAAACCCCCTTCATCGCCCCCAAAGTCGAGCACCAGACACCGGACGAATCCGATGACGCACCTCTGGACCCTAGCGGCAAAGCCGAGAAAGACGCATATCGTCCGCCACCCCCACACTAACCCATGCCTTCGAACCAGGGCAGCCAATCCGGTAAAGTAGACGCGAGAGAGGGGTTCGATGACGACGCGCCACAAAAAGGCCGCACGATCGGGAGACAACCCTAATCCTGCGCCTCTGTTCGATCATCTCTTCCGGCGCCCCGAACTCCTCACTTGGGCCCTCACGCATCGCTCGCTTACCTCCGAAACCAAATCTGATTCCCTCGCCAACCCCGCCGACGACAACGAGCAACTCGAGTTCGTCGGCGACGCCGTCCTTGGCCTCGTCGTTGCCGAAGCTCTCTTCCGCCGCTTCCCAGACTCTCGCGAGGGCGAACTCACACGGCTCCGCTCCTCCCTTGTTAGTCGGCGCCATCTTGGCGAAGTAGCCGCTCGCATCGATCTCGGCTCTCTCCTTCGCCTTGGCCGCGGCGAAGAACGAACCGGCGGCCGCAGAAAGCCTGCGCTGCTCGCCAACGCCCTCGAAGCTGTCATCGCCGCCCTCTACCTGGACGGCGGCCTCGACGCTGCCCGCGCCTTCATCGAAAGGCATATCATTGAGCCCGCGCTTCCCCATCTTCACCTCGCCATGCAGGACGGAGACACCATCAGCGGAGCCATCGGCGATCACAAGTCCGCGCTGCAGGAGCATCTCCAGGCCACCGGCGCCGGTCATCCCCACTACGTCCTGACTGACCAGAGCGGCCCGGACCATCAAAAGCGCTTCCGCGTTGAAGTCCGCATCGAAGACAAAATGGGAGGCTCTCGAGCCCTCGCCGAATCCGAGGGAACCACCAAAAAACAGGCCCAGCAGGACGCTGCGCGCCTCGCCTTCCAGCGTCTAATCTCAGAGTCGCAGCTCGCCGCAACGGAAGCGGAGGTGGCCGAATGAGCAATCCCGTCGCCGACGTGAAATCAGGCCAGATCCCGGCTGAATCGCTGCACCAGTCTTCGACCCCCGCCGCGGGCTCCCACATCCCCACGCCCAGCCCAACATCGGAGAGCCAACCCCAGGCCGCGCTCCGCCAACCCTCACGTCACCACCAGGCCGGCGTTCTCCTCTCGCTTCAATCCCTCCTCCAACTCATCGTCATCGCAATCTTCATCATCACCTTCTGCGCACAACCCTTCCGCATCCCCTCCGAGTCGATGGAGTCCACTCTTCTCGTCGGCGACTTCCTCCTCGTCAACAAGCAGACCGCTCCCACAAACCCGGCGGGCAGCTCCGACGGCCTTCTCCCCTCGTCCGCTATCCATCGCGGTGACATCGTTGTCTTCCACGATCCCGTCGACGCCACACTCCATCTCGTCAAACGCGTCATCGGGCTGCCCGGCGACCGCCTTCGCCTGCACTCTGGCCGCGTTTTCATCAACGGCCACCCGCTCAACGAGCCTTACGCCATCTACCGCCCCAGCCCACCCGACAACTTCCGCGACAACTTTCCCCGCCTCCAAAGCGCCGACCCGGAGATCGACTCTCACTGGTGGATTCGCATGCGGGGCCTGATCGATAACGGCGAGCTCATCATTCCCACCGGCAACTACTTCGTCATGGGCGACAACCGCAACGACAGCGAAGACAGCCGCTACTGGGGCTTCGTTCCCCACGAAGCCATCGTTGGTAAACCGCTGATCATCTACTTCTCACTCCAGCAGCACGACACCGACGACGCCAACACCCTGACCCAGGAAGCCCTGGCAGAAAACCAGCGCTCGCAACACCCCAGCAAAATCGACACCCTCGTCGACTTCGCCCGCTGGGGCCGAATCTTCCACGTCGTGAAATAACCAGATCGTGAAATAACCAGGTCGTCAAATCACGTCGCTTGCCGTCAAGGCAGGAAGGTTCGCAGCGCAGAGAGCGTAACGCGCGATGTAACCCTTTTCAGCCTGCCTTCAGGCACCTTTGGCTTTACGGTGAGTCGATCGTGGACGACCTCCGCATAGAGTCCGCGCAGCTGCTCGGTGGCGCCCTCCCAGCTATGTTGCTCCACATCCTGCCTCGCGCGTGCACGAATGCTGTCGAGATCGGACGCTTCACTAAGAGCTCGCTTGACGGTATTCACAAGGCCCTCTGGATCCCCAGGTTCAACCCCCTGCTCAAACAGGAAACCCGTCACCCCGTCCTGCACAGCGTCCGGAATGCCTCCTGCGTTACAGGCGATTACGGGACATCCTGACGCCATGGACTCCAACAGCACCAGGCCCAGCGTCTCCGTCTGCGACGGAAACACGAACAAGTCAGCTGAAGCATAAGCGCTGGCCAACATCTCGCCGCGCATATATCCGGTAAACACCGTCGGCGTTCCATCAAAATGCTTCTCCAGTTCATGTCGCACCGGGCCATCTCCGACGATCGCCAGCCGAGCCTCAGGGACGCCACGGATCACCTCGCGAAGCTTCAGTGACCTCCTTCTCCGCCGAGAGCCGTCCCACATACAGCAGCAGAGGTTTATCTGGCTCCCCGCCGCTCAATCGATTCCGCATCTCAGCCGTTCTCGCATCCGGCCGGAAGAGATGCGAGTCCACCGCGCGCTCCCACAACGCCAGGTTCCTGATGCCATGTTTCTCCAAGATCGTGCAGCGTCACGGTCGAGGTGGCCAGATTCAGCTCCGCTCGCCGATGTCTCTCTCGCATCAGGCTCCACACCAATCCCTCCGCCAGCCCAAGCCTGTAATACCGGAGATAAGCCGCAATATTGGTGTGGCTCGAGATCACCAGCGGCACTTTGAGCACCTGGCTGTAGTACACGCCCCCCCAACCCAGCAGCACAGGTTCGAAGACATGGATGACGTCCGGGTCGAACGCCTTCAGCTTCGCTCGCATCGACGCACGAGGAAGAGCCACTCTCAGCTCTCGATACAGAGGAAACGGCACCGAGGGCAGACCGACAACCTCAGCGCCGAAGAGCTCCTTTGGCCCGCCGCTCGGCGCAAAGAGAAGCACCTCATCGCCCTTCTTCCTCAAGCATTCGATCGTCTTGGTCAGCATGGTGACGATGCCGTCGATCTTGGGCAGAAACGGCTCCGTCATCAGGGCGATTCTCATCCTTGGAGTCCCTCTGTCAAAGCGTTGCCTGCTGTAAAGCGTCATGCGCAGCTCGTGCCGCTCATTCCACGCCAGGCGAAGGCCGCTTGACAATGGTTTTACACCGAGAAGCCGAGTCGAGCCAAGTATGAACCGCACGAACAGGGGCTCACGTCCCTCTCGAGGCCATAGCTGCGAAACGGGACGTATGACACCATTGGCGTCAGGATGGAAGACGCGATCGTCCCAGTTGCGCGATCCCTCGGGAAAGTGCGGATAGTGGCGGATAACATCCAGCGTCGACTCGAAGACGCGATACTTCCACGGAATCGCATACTGCGGCATGAAGAGGATGTGACTGATCCGTTCGTCCCGAACCTCGTGAACAAATTCGTCGAAGCTCGACGCGTGCGTCAGGTTGACATTCGCATTGGGCTGCGCGCCGTGCCGGTCACCTCCGCTGATCAACAGTTGATTCCACTTTTGCGCGAGTTCCCGGACCTGACGATTCTCCTGCCAGCCGCGCAGACCATTCAACTCCATCGCGTGGATGAACTGGTTGTTCCCCCTCATGAATTCATCGATGCAAAAGAGATGGCGCTTCGGACCCACCTTATTCAAATCCCACACGGGATGGTTGAACACAATCAACGTGTCGGGCAAAGCATGCAATGCGCAGAGAATCTCCGTAATTCGCGCAGCCGACGGTGTCGCCGTGAGCTCTGCGAGAGTCTGCATCCAGGCCTCGGCAGTTGTGCCGGGCAGATTATGGATCCCGATATGAAAGACCGAATCCCTGTAGGGCACAGTCCACTCCACAGAAATCGGAGTGTCAGCGCTGCGAGAATCCGCGCGCAACGAAAGCGGCGCCTCGATATTGTCGTGATCCGTGATGGACACCAGCGCGGGAAGGTGCAAACGATCTTCGATCTGGCCCTTTTCAAGTTTGAAGGCCAGATGCGGCGGCAACGGCGGCGTCCAGTAACTCTGCTTGTAGTTCAGTTCAAATCCATGCAACTCCCGACAGCGGCGTTCGCGATTGTCGAAGATCGGGCGGAGCACTTTGTACTCCGTTCCCATGGTGGCAAGGAAATCCAGGGTCTCTTTAGAGTTGCAGGTATGGCTGTGGAGCGAGACGCCCGAGGCGAAACCTCTTGATGCGTCTCGCTCACGCCAGGAATAGGAGATGCTTGACTTTCGAATAGCCGGCCTCGCTCATTGGTGAACTTGCATAGAGTGGGGTCCCGTTTGCTTTGCAAACTGAACAGACCTATATGGCCTTCGTTTGTTCCTGAAGTCTCCTATAGGTTAAATCAGCGGCAAATCGGCGAAAGAACCTACCGCCCTTGCGCTTCACTTCCAGTGGCCTATAGGTGAGACGTAGCAGGTTGACCGTTGGACCAAACTCATTGCGTTTCTTGTATGAAGTTTTGTTCATTGAATGTCCCCCCTCGAACCCATCGGACCCATCGAGCCCATAAGTCCCTCCCACCGAGGATGAGATGATAAAAAGACAGGCTCCACGCCATCGAACCTCCAGCCCTGACCGTCAATACCCCCATCGAATCCCCATCAGCGATACACTAATAGCTGCATCATTGGAGAACCCGTCTTGACCGACACCGTAGCGACCGAAGCGAACGAGATCGAATCTGCCGAGCAGGACCGTACCGAGACCCCACTCGAGTCCCTCGCCTCCATCTGCACCGTCCTCGCCATCGGTCTCTTCGTCATGACCTTCATCTTTCAAAACTTCGAGATACCCTCCGCCTCGATGGTAAAAACCCTTCTCATCGGCGACCACGTGCTCGTTGACCGTATTGCCCTTGCTCCACCCGCAAAATGGGCCCCGTTTGTCTTCTATCGCGATATCCACCGCGGCGACATCATCGTCTTCTTCAAACCCGGCGAACCTGACCTCTTCCTCGTCAAACGCACCATCGGCATCCCCGGCGATCACATCCATCTCCGCAACGGAGTCGTCTACCTGAACGGCGTCGCGCAGAACGAGCCTTACGCCGGCATGCCCGCCTCCGACGACAACCCCCAGCACGCCTTCAACGCCTATCGCGACGACTTTCCCGAAGTTCCTCCCGGCCCCTACGATCAGGTCACCGCAAGCTGGTCCTACGAACTCCCCAACCACATCGTCGATGGCGACCTCGTCGTGCCTCCCGGCAAGGTATTCGCCATGGGCGACAACCGCACCGAAAGCCTCGACGGCCGGTTCTGGGGCTTCGTCCCTCGGGAGAACATCGTCGGGCGTCCCATGTTCGTCTATTGGTCCTTTGAAACCCCCGCCGACCAGATCAACAAGCAGGGCATCGGCGACCGCATCGCCTTTATGGGACACATCGTCCTCCATATCTTCGACGAGACACGCTGGAAGCGAACCCTCCATCTCATCAAGTAACGTTCTCAGTTTTCCGTTATCAGTTCTCAGTAAGCCTTCAAAACGATTTCACCATCGAACTGACAACTGAGAACTGACAACTGACAACTCAAAAAAAATGCAGGAAATGGATCCAACCTACGAGCACGTCGAAGCCGCCACAGGAGACGCGCATCCGACTCTAAGCACTCACACCCTGCGACGGCTCCTCTACCTCGCCGTCGCCGCCCTTATCGTTCTTCTCCTCGTTCTACTCCCGCCACTAATCAGCGTCAATCGCTATCAGAAGCGCATCGCCAACAGCATTAACAACAGCCTCGGGCGCCCTGTTCATCTCGACAAAGTCTCGCTCAATCTCCTACCCCTCCCCGGCTTCACTCTCGAAAACTTCGTCGTCGACGAAGACCCCGCCTTCGGCTCCGAGCCCGTCATCCGCGCCGACTCCGTCCGCGCCACCCTCCGCATCAGCTCCCTCTGGCGTCGCCGCGTCGAGTTCTCCACCATCAGCTTCACCAATCCCAGCGTCAACCTCGTCCACCTCGCCAACGGCAAGTGGAACCTCGAGAGCATCCTCCTCCACGCCTCCCACATCGAGGCCGCCCCCACCGCCCAGAAAAGAGCCGGCCCCGCCCCCCGCTTCCCCTACATCGAAGCCACGGGCGCGCGCCTCAACCTCAAGCTCGACCACGAAAAGACTCCAATCTCTCTCACCGACGCCGACTTCGCCCTCTGGCTCCCCGACCCCCAGATGTGGCACCTCCGCATCCAGGCCCGTCCCGTCCGCACTGACACCAACGTCTCCGACACCGGCACCATCCAACTCGAAGGCACCCTCGGCGCCGCACGCTCTCTCGGCGAAGTCCCCATCAGCCTCCGCGGCGAATGGCGCAACGTCCCACTCGGCCAGACCAGCCTCGTCCTCCTCGGTCACGACGCCGGCCTCCGCGGCGAAATGACCCTCACGGCCAACGCGCAGGGAACCGTCAGCAACAGCGCCCTCCAGACCCGCCTCCAACTCACTGGCGCCCGCCGCGCCGACTTCGTCCCCGCCCAGCCGCTCGACATCGATCTCCAGTGCCTCGGCACCGCCACCGGCGACTTCCACGGCTTTCAGGACATCCACTGCAGCTGGCCTCCCACCGGCTCCTCCAACCCGCCAACCCTGGCCATCTCCGGCGCCATCCCCGACATTCGCAACCCCCGATCCGCCGCCATAGAGATCGGCACCCCCGGCCTTCCCGCCGCGACCCTCCTCGACTGGCTGCACATCGCCAGCTCTCGCGTCCCAGCCGACCTCACCGCCGACGGCACCCTCACCGGCACGCTCTCCTATCATCCGGAGTCCGCCACTCCCACCCCTTGGCAGGGAGTCATGAAGATCACCAACGCCAGCCTCATCAATCCCCACGCGGGCGCAACCTCCCTGGTCGACGGCGATGTCACCCTGCAGTCCGTTCCCCTGCCCACCGCCGCTCCACATCACCGCCAGCTTAAGCCCGCAGCCGCGCTCCCCACAGGCTTCCTTCTCGCTCCCACCTCACTTGCTCTCGGCGGCAAGGACCCCGCAATCCTCGAAGGCCAGATCGACACCTCCGGCTACACCCTTCACCTCACCGGCATGGCCTCCATCGCCCGCCTGCACGCCCTCGCCGCCGCCCTTCCTCCCTTAGGCGACGGCCTCGACGAAGTCCTGCCCACCAACCGCGCCGCCGGCCCCTTCCGCATCGACCTCACCGCCACCCACCGCTGGGGCACTGCGCAAACCTGGACCGACAACACCGCCCAACCCTTCAAACCTACGCCCCGCCACCGCAGCTAACCTCGCCGCTCCGCCATTCGTCACAAAAAGTCTTCCTCCTGTGGCAACCCCACATAAAGTTATGCCATACTGATGTGGCCTTAACACAGGAGAGTCCGTGCCCTCAGAAAACCCGGAAAACACCGAAAGATCAGCCAAGCTCGATCTCCTGCAGGGCACCCTTGATCTCATGGTCCTGCAAACCCTCGCCACCATCGGCTCGCTGCATGGCTACGGCATCGCTCGTCGCATTGAAGAAGTCAGCGGCGACGAAGTCCTCCTCAACCAGGGAACCATCTACGCCGCTCTCGTCCGCCTCCAACAGCGCGGCTGGATCTCCGCCGAATGGGGCACCTCCGACAACAACCGCAAGGCGAAGTACTACTCGATCACCCGCGCCGGCCGCAAACAGTGGGCACGGGACACCGCCTACTGGCATCGCCTCTCCGCCGTGATGGGCCGAGTCCTCACCATGGTTCCCGAAGGAGAAGCCCAATGAGCGCCCTCCGCGAAGCAATCAACCGAATCCTCTCCTTCTTTCACAAACCACAGCGCGACGCCGACCTCGAAGCCGAACTCCAATCCCACATCGATCTCGCCGTAGAAGAAAACATCAGCAAAGGCATGCCTCCCGACGAAGCCCACCGTCGCGCCCTCGTTCGTTTCGGAGGTGTCCAGCAGGCCCGCGAGCGGCACCGTCACGCCCGCGGCCTTCCCGCGCTCGACATCCTCCTCCAGGATCTCCGCTACACCCTCCGCACCCTCAATCGCAATCGCGTCTTCACCATCGTCTCCATCCTCATCCTCGCTCTCGGCATCGGAGCCAACATCGCCGTCTTCAGCGTCGTCAACACCCTCCTCCTCCGCCCCCTGCCCTTCTACGATCCCCAACGCCTCGTCGTCATCGCACCCGAAAACAACCGCGGCGGCCTCTCCGGTGCAACCTACTCGGTCGACGCCTACGAAGATCTCCTCGCACAAAATCGTTCGTATGTTGACATCACCGGCTACTACGCGTTTTCCGCTCCCGACAACTCAAAGCTGACCGCGCAGGGCCAACCGAAGCCCGTCACCGGCATCGCCGTCGCAGCAAACTTCTTTCACGTCCTCGGCGTCGAGCCGGCACTCGGACGCGCCTTTACCTCCCAGGAAGCCGTCACCGGAAACCCCAGGGTCACCATGTTGTCCTATCCGTTTTGGCAGCGACAGTTCGGCGGCGACCCTTCCATCATTGGAAAGCCGATCACCCTCGACGGAACGCCCGTCACCATAGTCGGCGTGCTTCCCGAATCCTTCGATTTCGGCAGTGTTTTTTCCCCGGGCGCAAAGGTCGATTTCTTTACCCCGCAATTCATGGACGACATCCGCATGCAGGGAAATACGCTGGCTCTCATCGCCCGCCTCAACCCCGGCGTCACCATCGCCCAGTCCCGGACCGAAGCCAGGGAACTCTTTCCCAAACTCTACTGGAGCAGAAAGATTCCAGCCTCCAATCACAACTACACCGCGTACCCCGTTGAGTTGAAGGAGTACGTCAGCGGCAAGCTCCGCCGCTCGCTCATCGTCCTCTGGTGCGCCGTCGGACTCATTCTCCTCATCGTCTGCGTCAATCTCTCCAACCTCCTCCTCGCCCGCGCCGCCGCACGCAGCAAGGAGTTCGCCCTCCGCGGAGCCCTCGGCGGAACGCGCGCCCGCCTCATCCGCCAGCTCCTCACCGAAAGCCTCGTCCTCTCCACCATCGGCGCAGCTCTCGGCCTCGGACTCGCCTACGCGCTCGTCTCCTACCTCGCCCATCAGGGCTCCATCGCCCTCCCGCTTCTCTCCAGCATTCGCATCGACGGCCAGGCCATCGCTTGGACCCTCCTCATCACCGTGGGCTCCGCCATCCTCTTCGGCCTGCTCCCCGGCATCAAAATGTCCTCAGCCAACATTCAGGAAGCCCTCAAAGACTCCGGCCCCGGTATGAGCGACGGCCGCAAACACGAGCGCCTGCGTTCCACCCTCGTCATCTCCGAAGTGGCCCTCGCCTGCGTCCTCATCGTCGGCGCAGGTCTCCTGCTGCGAAGCTTCCTCCACGTCCTCGACATCGACCTCGGCTTCCAGCCATCCACCGCCGCGGCCATCAGCATCGACTACGACTATGTCCCCCAAGACGACAAGGCCGGACTCGAGAAGCGCAACGCAAACTTTCAGGAGATCCTCCGCCGCATCAACGCCATTCCCGGCGTTCAGACCTCCGGAATCACCGACAACCTCCCGCTCGAGCGCAACCGCGGATGGGGAGGCCCGCGTCTCAAGGGCAAGACCTACCGTCCCGGCGAAGTCAGAGGAGCCTTCGTCTACATCGTCTCTCCCGGCTACATCCCGGCAATGGGAATGCGCCTTCACGGCCGTGACTTCACCTGGCAGGACGACATGAAGGGCGACAACACCGTCATCCTCAACCAGGCCACCGCCAACGACCTCCTTCCCGGCGAAGATCCCATCGGCCGCACCGTCCTCATCGGCAGAATAGAGGCCCGCGTCATCGGCGTCGTCGCCGACGTCCACGAGACCAACGTCGAAGGCACGCCCGGCGGACAGATGTATCTCCCCATCACGCGAAATGAGTGGGGACCTGAAGGAGCCAACCTCGTCGTCCGCACCAGGGTCCCGCCCGACCAGCTGGCCTCGAGCGTCCTCCGCACCCTCCGCGACCTCAACCCCAACCAGCCCGCAACCGAGTTCCGCCCCGTCCAGCAGATCGTCGACCACGCCGTCTCGCCACGCCGCTTCTTCGTCATCCTCGTCTCTGCCTTCGCCCTCCTTGGCCTTGTCCTCGCGGCGCTCGGCATCTACGGAGTCATCTCCTACTCGGTCACGCAGCGCACCCAGGAGATCGGCGTCCGCATGGCCCTCGGCGCAACCCTCGCCCGAGTCCAGCTCGACGTCCTCCGCGCCACCCTCATCCTCGCGCTCATAGGCATCGCAGTAGGCACTGTGGCTTCTCTCGCAATCTCCCGCCTCATCACTTCGCTCCTCTTCGGAACCACCCCCAGCGACCCCGCAACCTTCGCCGCCATGATCCTCATCCTCGGCTTCATCGCCCTCCTCGCCGGCTACATCCCCGCCCGCCGAGCCTCCCGCATCAACCCGATGGTCGCGTTACGCAACAACTAAACCAGCTGCCGCCAGCTGCCGCCTTTTTGTGGCCGCATATGTGCAGACCCATCTCATTGCCGGCGCTACTTCCGAGTTGCCGACGACACACTCACAACCAAGAAATACTACTGCCCAGCTAGAGCTATAATGGCGGACTGAGTCGGTACAACCGGGCAACGCTCTCCCTTATTTGCTGAATGAGGCAATATGAACCGGATAGCATTCGCGTGTTGCGTTGCGGCCTTGATCACGGCTTCGATTGGACGGTGCCAAAGTAGCTGGGGCTGCTATTATGGAACGAACACTTGGGTGGAGTCACCACCTGGTGGACCTGCACCAGCTTCCGCGCACGAATGGTCGATCGGTCCTGGAAATCTCCCTGTACAGGAAGATGGGACCGTTCTATCCGTCACTCCTGATATTCGGCTTATTCGCGACGATGGTCTTCAAGGTTACTTTTCCTGGGTCGGCCCTATAACTTCGCCAGCATATTACACCGGGTCAATTACTGGGGGAGGAGATGCGCCACAATGGAACAAGGTGACCTTTACCTATGACGCTACTTGTAACGTTTTAAAGGGCGACAAGGGTTGGTGGCTCATACGGGATCCGTCACGTAAACCAAATTGGGAGCAGCATTTGGATTGGTGTTCAAGTAATGGCGATGCGGGACCCCACGTTTACTGCGAAGCAGATTATGCCGCGACCTATCCTGGATGTTTGCTCAGCGGTGGCAGGTCCTGCCTCATGCAAAAAGCAAGAAGCTCGGCTAGAGCAGGTGACTGCGCGAACGCCATGAGGCTTGCATCACTTTGCCAGTGCCACAACAACGTAGCGCAAAGAGCTATCGGTCTCGCTGGCATAGACGAGGTATGTCGATACTTGGGGCCACCACAGAGCCCTGTACCTGCCCCCGTACCTGCCCCTTCCACCCCACCCGCCAATAGTCACTTTCACCTGCCATCGCCGGTCAATCCCAATTGTCAGTCATGCAAACAAACGTGCGCCAATACACGTGCTCAGTGTTATACGAACGCATGCGTTAGCGGGGGTGGAAATCCCGACGGCCCAGCATGTAGGAATCTCCAGAATCAGCAAACGTTCAACTCTGGAATTCAGCAATGTGACGCGGCGTTTAGCGCTTGTTATGCGGGTTGCAAGTGCAATTAGATAATGTGCCCTGCGCAAAAGATGCTTTGCTCTTGGTGTGATGAAACAGCATTTCCGATGCCCTAAAGTCGGTTTGCCGGGCGGATAACTGCACAGAGCCGTACTTCTGAGTTACGGGCAACTCGGAAGTTGCCTCGCTCGCTCCAGCGTGGATATTTCTATTCCTGATCACCCCTTCTATTCCAGCCCGCTGCGCCTCCTAGTGTGCCTGAGCGCAGTCAAACGGGGAATGTGCGTGGTCTTTCGTCCTATCCTCTCTTTCTTCTGCAATGCCAAAAATGCAACCGAATAGCACCTTATCTTCCAATAAGATACCGAAAAAATCTCTCCAAACAGCCCAAAAATCGCATGTCAAGCCCCCAAACCGCCTAACCCATTGCCATCCAACAACATCCACGGGCAATAAATACGTTGGCTAACCCAAGCCGCCGAAATCACTCAGCGGAAAAGGTAGTGGCGGAATCGGGGGAAAAGACGCTTCTGGCAAACAGCAGGGTGTTCTTTTGGGTTGGCTCCCATGTGAATGTGCAGTTCACAAAATAGACGTCTTCCATATGAACCGGGCCGCCGCGATATACAACTTTGGCGTTCCTTATGATTACCCTCTTGAAATACATACCATCTAACACTACTGTTCCCCCGTCCAGAAATAGAACTGCTGGGCCATTAGGCTTGGATAGGTTTTTATCAGGCATGACCTGCCCCCGATTTCTCACCCATTCATAACTGGAGTCTCTGTTGGGTTGGTGGTTGTGGTTGGCGAAGGAAGGCGGGCCATGGCCCGCCTTCCTTCGAGGGCAAGTTTGAACTCCTGGGGCGTGCGGTAGTCCAGCGAGCTGTGGGGCCGCTCGCAGTTGTACTCCTCGCGCCAGGTTGCCAGAGTACACCGGACATCATTCAGCGTGCGGAACCAGCTTGCGTTGAGGCACTCATCGCGCAGGCGGCCGTGGAAGCTCTCGACGTGGCCGTTCTGCATCGGACGGCCTGGCTGGATGGGAACCAGGCCGACCTTCCAGTTCTCCGACCAAGCCAGCATCCGCCGCGAAGTGAACTCGGGCCCGTTGTCCGAACGCACGTTTTCGGGCCGGCCATGCTGTCGATCAGCCGTTCCAGCACCCGGGTCACGCGGCCACTGCCGAGGCTGGTGTCGGCTTCCAGCGCCAGGCACTCGCGCGTGTACGCATCCACCACGCTGAGGATGCGCACCATCCGCCCAGTCGCCAGACCGTCGACGATGAAGTCCATCGCCCACTCCTGGTTGGCTCTCGTCAGCCGCGACTCCGCCGCTCGCTCGCGCACCAACGCTTGCGCCTCTTGCGCCGCACCATCAGCCGCTCTTCCACATACAGACGATAGATCCGCTTCACGTTCACCTCGTGACCTCTGCGGCTCAACAGCGCGTGCAGCCGCCGATAACCGTAGCGCGGCTTCTGCCGAGCCAGTTCACCAACTCGTCGCGCAACTCCGCGTTGCGGTCCGGCCTCGGCTCATACCGGTAGCTCGACCGCTCCACGCCCAGCAGCTTGCAGGCCCTGCGTTCGCTCAGATGGAACTCGCTGGAGACGAACGCAACCTCGCCTCTTAGACCGGCAAGCTCCAGCCGTTTTTTCGTATGACTGCCTTCAGCGCCTCGCCGTGCAGGCTCAGCTCCGCCACCAGCAGCTTCAGACGGCGGTTCTCATCCTCCATCGCCCTCAGCCGCTGCGCCTCGCTCACGTCCATCCCCCCGTACTTCTGCTTCCAGCCGTAGAACGTCGCCGCGCTGATCCCATGCTCACGGCACAGATCCGCCGTCTTCACTCCAGCCTCATGCTGCTTCAATATCCCGATGATCTGCTCTTCCCTGTACCGGCTCTTCTTCATCTCAGTCCTCTCGTTCAATTTACGAGAGAACTCCAGATTAAACTGGTAGAGTTTTCCGGGGGCAGGTCACTACCAATGCCAGCGCGCCTGTAATGCAAGCACTTGCTAATATTCCCCACTCTTTCAACCATCGGAAGAAACGCGTTGATCCGGATTGCCGTTCAAGCGTGCTGGAAATAGACGCCAATGATTGTTCAACTTTAACGAATCTCGCAGAAAGGCTTTCTAACTGACCATCATTGGCTTCGAGGGTATCTAGCCGATTCGACAATTTGGTGAATTTCGCTGCGTCGGACATGTATTCCTCAGTCTCAATTGGGGGAGGAAGTCCATTGTCTACGTCGTAAGCAACTACGTCCAATACAGATTGCATGGCAATTCACTCCATCCGAGACTCTTAGTTGGAAGTGTTCCACCAATTTATTACCTGTAGATGGGACAATCTGGTGAAGGGTTAATGACGAAAGTTGCAGATGAATTAGTTCTTAGGCTTTGGGCCGCGCTTTGGTTTGCCAGCGTTGACAGCCTTTTCTTTGGCCAACAAATCGTTCAGATCCTTTTTAGAGACCTGCATCACCTTCCCAAGGGTTTCCTTGAAGACTCGCATATCGGTCTTCTCCTCAGTTTCCACAATCAACCCACCTTTAGAATATTTCTAGCAACAACAAAGAATTCACGCACATCGTTAGTGTGCGTGAACGCCCCACAAAAATGGCGGCGTGGCGAAACAGCAAACGCGGTGGTCTTTAAAACCACTTCCCTAGCCGGATTGCGGGTGCAAATCCCGCCGCCGCCAACTCAAAACCTTGTGTTTCTCCTGCCAACAAAATAGGTGACATTCGGTGACAGGTCTGGACTAGTGTAATACACAGCTATACAGGGTAAAGTTTTCGTTTTGCTCCTCTGGCTAAAGTGCCACACGGTCATGTGCAATCAGAGGGCCACACCAAAAATGGGGCGCGGGTGTGGGCGGCGGAGCGGGGCGGAATTCCAACAAAGCAAAGTACAAAAGATCCTGCCCAAAAAAACGGCTTGGGTTAGGCAAGTATATTTACACCCATCCACGTGGCGTATTAGTTCCACTCAGCCCGCTATACTGGATATATAGCGTTAAAGAAAGCCCCGCCTCTGCGGGGGTTTTCTTTTTAAGCTGCAAGCCCTTTATTTGGACAAATTTAGCTGTAACCCCAATGATTGCACGAATTTAGCGAAACAACAGTTCGCTAACTCATTGCAAACAATGGATTATCGAAAATGCTACATAGGGGGTAGGGGGTACCCACTCGGGAAAGAGAAGGGAACTAATGAGCAACGATCTGTTTGGTATGGATCGACGCAGCCGTCTCAGGTACTGTGCCATCGTTGACCAAAACCTCATCCGGCGTCCCCTCAAACACGATCCTGGTCGAAGCGCTGGAGCGGCCCGGAACCCGCAGCCGTTGCGTCGACGTCAGCGTCCCCGATCGCACCGTGACCGGAACCTCCGCCACGGCATCCCCATCGTTCTGCACCACCACCGCCACCAGATAGCCCGCCCCCTTGTTTCCAATCTGGTCGATCGCGCGCGGAGTCACGCTGGCAATGCTCAGATCGGGCAGACCTCGATCCCGGTAGACCCAGTCATCGAAAAACCACCCCAGATCCCGCTTCGAAGTGCGCTCCAGAACCCGCTGGAACTCTTTCGGATCATCATCCAGCTTGTCATTCCGGTAAAGCTTCAGCGCACGCTTCAGAGCATCATCTCCCACCACCGACCGCAGCATCCACAGCACCGCCGCAGCCTTCGTCCGGTAGTAAACCTCATCACTCGCCCTGATCAGGCTCTGTCCCTCCGTGTCGGCACTGGCGCTCGCGCTCGGCGCCGGTTCAGCCACTGCCAGAGTCGTCGCCTCCTCCTGCAGATGCTGGACCGCAACCTCGCGCCCCTTCCCCTCCTCCAGCCAAAGCAACGACAGGAACTGAGCAACGCCCTCATCCAGCCACACGTGCGACGAGCCGAACCAGGCATGGCTCAACGAATGAACCAGCGGCGGAGCAAGCGCCTCCGGTGCAGCCGCCCGCATCGGTGCGACCAGCAAAGCATCATCCTCAAACGGCTGACCGTCCTGATCCAGAATGTTCAGCATCCGCAATGGTCCTGTGCCCAGCCAATCCGTCAGCAGAGGCTGCACCTTCGCCGCCGCCTCCCCATAGTTCGGCAGCGCGTCATAGTGATCCGTCACCGCGGAGATCAGGCTGTTGTTGGTCACCGTCGGCGCCCTGTCTGTGACAAACAGGCTCGGCGTCCGAAACCCCAGTGGCCGCTCCGAGAACTCAGCCGTCGCAACCCCAGGAGACTCCGCCACCGGCAGATTCTGGTTCTCGCTCACTGCAACCAGTTTCTCGTTGTGGCCACAGAAGAACGCTGCATCCGGCGCGTCGCCCCTGTATTCCACCGTCAACCGCATGCGAACCTTAGCCGCGGACTGTTCCCGCTTGGTGCGCCCTACACTTTCGAACAGCTTGGCGCCGTCTCCCAGAAACACCGGTGCCGCGGCCGTCGGATACCACAGAACATTCCCAAACCCGCGCAGCCCGGTTCTCTCCGGGCTGATCTGGTCCCAGTCCGACCGTCTCGCCTGATCATAAGGAGCGCCGATGCGCTCCAGCCGCTCCGCCGACAGCCTCACCTCGCCCGTGTAGAAACTCGTCAGCTCCACGCTTGCACCCGGCTCCAACGGTTGCGGCAAAGTCACAACCGCCTCCGACGCCTTCCCCGTATGGTCTGCATCCGTATCGATGGTCTGCTCCGTGAAGGACAGAGGAGTCACACCGCCGCTGCTGCGAATCGCGAAGCTGCTCCAGTGCAGGGAGGAAGAAATTTGAAACACAAGTCTCGACAGCGGCGTTGTCCCCGAGTTCCTCACAGTGAATCCCGCATGGACCGCCAACTGCGACTCTGTCAGCGTCATATGCACGTCCAGATCGTAGGCCGTGAAGGTCAGCGCTCCGCGCTCCGCGTCCGGCACATCGAGAACAGGTTGCGCAGCCGCGGCCTTTGCCATCTTCTCAGGCTGCGGAGAATCCTGATCTCTCTTGAACAGAACTTTTCCCGGGGGAGGAGAACCAGGAGGAACTGGGACCTCCGTAGCCGGCGGCGTTGTCTGAGCCATCCCGACTGAACTGAGCACAAAACTGAGCACAAAAATAACCGCCAACAGCGACAGGCGACTCAAGGTAAACACTTCTGACTGACTCTTCAAGATCCCAATCCCTTACGCTCTTTCACAGCCTTGCGTGCAGCGCACCGGCGCCGCAGGTTGACGGCGCTGCCTCATCGCCTCATACATCACGATCGCTCCCGCGACCGACACATTGAGAGACGAAACCTGACCCGCCATCGGGATCCGCAGCAAATGATCACACGTTTTCTTCACAAGATCGTGCAATCCCGCGCCTTCGCGACCTAGAACCAGAACGCAATCGCCCCGGAAGTCATACTCGGTGTAATCCGGCGTTCCGCGCTCGTCCAGTCCAAGCACCCAGACATTCCTCTTCTTCATCTGTTCGAGCGCTCGAACCAGGTTCGTGACGCGAGCGATCTTCACATGCTCCGAAGCACCCGCCGAAGTCTTCGCCACTGTCGCAGTAACCGGAGCCGACCGGCGTTCCGGCAGAATAACTCCATCGACGCCCGCGCCATCGGCTGTTCGAAGCAGCGCTCCGAGATTGTGCGGATCCTCAATGCCATCCAGAGCCAGGAAGAACCGATGGTGTCCAGGTTCGCCGGGAGCCAGCAGGTCCTCGACTCCCAGGAACTTCCTCTCCCGAACGACCGCCAACACGCCCTGATGCGCGTCCGTCCGGGCAAGCCTGGTCAGTTGCTCCCGCGGTTCGAGCGCGACGCGGATTCCCGCCGACCGGCAGAGCTCGATCAGCCGTTCCAGGCGATCATCCCGGCGCTCCCGGGCCACGCTGACATGGTCAAGCTGCCGCGAACCCGAACGAATGGCCTCCTCAACCGGGTGGAGACCGTAGAGAACTTCCATCCTTCAAGTTTACTTTCTAAATGGATAAATAGCCTTGAGGCCTTAGAATGTTTCTAGGCGGATAATCTACCGGGTCAGCCGGCTTCCAGCGAGAAAACTTCATTTTTTATGGACCATAAAATCAAAAAGCGAGTCTTCTCCGAGCGGAAGAGCGTCTCAAGCAGTGTGCAAACCGGTTCCATCTCGCTTACCGCAGCGCTGGCAGATCAAAACCAAAGCGAAAATGTGGCTATCGCTCACGGACTGAAGAAGCAGAATCCTGAGCTGTTGGATCACCTGATTGAGCTCTATCAGCATCGCCTCCTGCGATATCTCCTGTTCCTCACGGGCAAGCGCGAGGTCGCAGAAGACCTCTTCCAGGAGACATGGATGAGAGTTCTCCTGCGTGGTGCGCAGTACAACGGAAAGGCACGCTTTGACACCTGGCTCTTTACCATCGCTCGTAACCTGGTGATTGACCTGTCGCGAAAGCGCACGATGGCTAGTCTTGACGAAATGAGCGAGGGAGGAGAAGATGAACGTCCGTTTGAGATTGCTATGTCCGGACCTTCTCCACTTGAACAGTTTCAATCCCGCGAAGATTGCGCCGAAGTAGGAGAGGTTCTGCTGAAGCTGGAACCGACCTACAGAGAAGTACTCGTGCTTCGCTTTTATGAAGAGCTTTCCCTGGAAGAGATTGCTGCAGTCACGAGGGCACCCCTGTCAACCGTGAAGTCCAGGCTCTATCGTGGATTAGCAGCCTTGAAACCCGAGATGGAACAGCTTCGTGGTCCACGTCCCATTGCGGAGGCTGGGGTATGAGCTTCGATAACAGATTCTCGCAGGACGCCGGCTCGGCTGCGCGAGCGTCGGTGGTTAATCGGACGCATCGGGTGGTGCGGGAGAGGGCGAAGACGATGGCAGCACAGCGCAGTCTGGCTCGCAGCCTGTGGATTCCATTGGCGGTCTGTTCGTCCCTTCTGGTAATCATCTGTACGGCGGTCTGGAGCGCTTTGGATGGGTACGATGTCACACCCAGCGGTGTGCCGGATGCCAGCAATCAGTTCCTTGTGTTGTGCCTATGGTTTCTCCCAGTTTCGATGGCATTGCTGGCGGTGGTATTGTTTCAGCGTGCCCGTAAGCGGGAGGCTGCTCAGTGAACAGGTTCTGGAGCCAGGGGTCGGATCGATCGCGGGAGAACACGGCAGGGGGTGAGGATCAGCTCAGCATGATCCCGACCTGGTCGGTGGTGCTGGCGATCATTGTGTTTGGTGCGGTGCAGTATCTATTCCATGGGGTTTTGCCTCACCATAAGCATGAGTTGCTGCCGATGCGGCTGCTGATGGGGTATTCGTGGGGGACAGCGTTTGCCAGTTATGTGCTGCTGGTGGGTTATGTCAGCCGCGACGTCCGGCGGCGCAGGATGCCGGCCGGTTTGTGGATGCTGATTGTGGTGGTGATGCCGGGTGGAATCGGCGCGGTGGTTTACTTCCTGCTGCGGCAGCCGATGCTCTCTCCTTGCCCGCATTGCAGCACGGAGCTGACGTCGAGCGTGCACTTCTGTCCGCAATGCCAGTTCCAGCTGGCTCCTGTTTGTGGGCGGTGCTTCCGCGGGGTGCAGATTACCGATGTGTACTGTGCGCAGTGCGGTCACGATCTTGCCGAGGATCAAGCTCCGGCGCGGCTGCGCGTATATAGTGACTAGAGCAATTCTCCCGCTACCGTGGAGTGGAAGATCCTGCGGAGTGCCGTTTTCCTTGAGAGAAAACGGCCATAAGTTTCAAGCCCCCTGTACACCGACGGGAGAATTGCTCAAGTTGTGTCACTGACTGCGCTCATCATCGATGACGAACCGCTGGCCCGGCAGGAGTTGCAGTATCTGTTGGAGCGAGCTGGTGGTGTCGATATTCTCGCGCAGGGAACCAATGGAATTGAGGCGGTTGAGCTGATCCGGACGCATAAGCCGGACCTGGTGTTTCTGGATGTGCAGATGCCTGGTTTGGACGGGTTTGGTGTGTTGAAGAAGCTGCTGGACCGCAAGGTGCCGCTGCCGCAGGTGGTGTTTGCGACGGCTTTCAATCAGTATGCGGTGCGCGCGTTTGAGGTGAACGCGGTCGATTATCTTTTGAAGCCGTTCGATCGCAAGCGTGTGCTGCAGACGATTGAGAAAGCATTGGCGCGGCGGGCGGCACCGGCGGGGCCTGCGGGCCTGGGTCAAGAGACGGGGGCGAAGCTGGATGCGTTGCTGCGGCTGGTGGAAGAGCAGGCCCAGCCCCAGAGGGCCAACTCCGGCAAAGTGATTGTGCGGGCGCAGAGCCGGTTGCTGCTGGTGGATCAGCGCGAGATCTGTTTTGCGTCGATCGAGGAAGGGACGATCAGCGTGGTGACACGTACGGTCGAAGGCCATTCGAACTGCCGGACGCTGGAGGAGTTGATGGACCAGCTTGATCCGGAGACCTTCTGGCGGGTCCACCGGTCGTATCTGGTCAACATCCAACACATCCGGGAGGTGGTCCCGTGGTTCAAATCGAGCTACCAGCTACGGATGGACGATGCTCAGAAGACCGAGATTCCGGTCAGCCGTGCGCAGACCAAAAGGTTGCGAGAGCTGTTCAACCTCTGACCCCTCCCACTGGCGTTATTTGCGCAAAGTCTTCATTCTACAATCTTTGTGGCTGGACTTCGATTGGGTTGGAACCGCAAAGTATCTGAATTCAGTAGTTTGGCAGATTGACGTTTTGTAAAGTCTTCATTTTATTCAGTTTATAAAATCACAATTCGTTGAAGCGACAGCGAACTGACCCCAGCTTTTTCGGCTGGGGCCAGTTTTGTTCTTGTTTTAATTATAGCTTTTCTGGGTGAACTCACACGCCAGCTCTATCTCTTTTCGTTTGTTTGATTTGTGTGGTTGTTGGGCTTGACATGCGATTTTGGCTGGAAAAACGCGAAAAATAGTTTGGGGGTGGCTTGCAGGTTGGTCTGGAGCGGTTTTTTTGAAGGTCTGGGCCAGCTTCTCTTCTTTTAGGCCTTGTTCTCAGGGCCCTGAAGGCCACTGCTCCTTCGAGGTTTTCCGCGCGGATGAGAATGGCAGATGCTGTGATGGTATGGGGTGAAAGGTTCGACGGGTTTAGGCGACTCTAGTTTTTCGGGGTCCTTCGACTGCGGCGGCAAGAGCGCCGCCTTCGCTCAGGATGACAGCAGGAGTAGACAATGGCTGACAGCAGGAGCAGACAATGGCAAAAGGGAGATGCAGTGGTTCGGGCGGCAATCGGTTTTACGGATACGGGTATGTGTGAGGGGGCGCGATGGTTAGGTCGGCAGTTATTGGGTTTGTTCTTGGAGTTTCGGTAGGGGTATGTGCTCAGACGCCGGGTGCTGACGCGGCGCCTTCTCCTGTGCAGCTTCCGGGCAGGGGGCTGGCTCAGCATGACTTTATGTATGCGGGGGAGTCGCATGACCGCAGGATTTTTATTGTGCGGCAAGGGAAGATCGTCTGGAGCTATGACGATCCCGCGGGCAAGGGCGAGATCAGCGATGCGGTGATGCTGTCGAACCGCAACATTTTGTTTTCGCATCAGTACGGTGTGACCGAGATTACGCCGGAGAAGAAGGTGGTGTGGGACTATGTCGCTCCGGCGGGGCATGAGGTCCATACTGCGGTGCCGATCGGGAAGGACCACGTGTTGTTTATCCAGAATGGCGATCCGGCGCTGCTGCGCGTGGTGAACACGGTGACGGGCGCGACGGAGAAAGAGATGACTCTGGCGACGAAGAAGCCGGTGAGTGTGCATGCGCAGTTTCGACATGCGCGACTGACGGATAAAGGAACGTTGCTGGTTGCGCATATGGACCTGAACAAGGTCGTGGAGTATGACTCGAATGGAAATGAGCTGTGGTCGTTTCCGGCACCGGGCGCGTGGGGAGTGAGTCAGTTGGCGAATGGGAATGTGTTGATCACGGATCGCGTGGGCGTGCGGGAGGTGACGCGGCGCGGGGATTCGGTTTGGAGCTGGAGTCCGGCGGACTCGCCTGGTTACAAATTTTCCAGTTTGCAGCAGGCGTGGCGGCTGACGAACGGCAATACGGTGATCAACAATTGGGTGAATGAATGGAGCAAGAACGCGCCGCCTTTCACAAATACGGTGCAGGCGATTGAGGTGACGCCTGCGAAGGAGGTTGTGTGGGCGCTTCGGGAGTGGACTCCACCCAACAACCTGGGGCCGGCGACTACGATTCAGTTTCTGGATGAGGCTGCGGCGCCGGAGGATGTTCACTTCGGGGATATCCGGTAGTCGCGGATTCGGGGCTGGCGATCTGCAATGGATCGGGACGGTTCGTACCGAGGTCATCACGAATGGGTCAATTTCCGATAACCCGACTTTCCAGGCATGTCGGGACGGTTTCCGGATTGCCCGTTACTCACTCGGGTGAGGATTCGGTAGCATCAGGCTGCGCCGGTGCAAGAGCTTCAGGTGACCACACCATGGCCCAATCGCGACAGCTGCTTTGAAGTAGTTCTTCTAAACCGGAAATATTGAATCGTTCCTTCTGCACCTCTAGCGCTACCAGTAAGCAATTATGGGCCGCCATGAGTGCTTGGTCAGCTTCTTTTGGTTGTGACTCTCGCCGGAAGCTCATTTGGTTGTCATCCATATCGAGGCGTTCGGTCATCGTCCGGAATGTGGAGTGAGCATGTCGCAGCGGTACGAAGTAGTTGGGTACGATGACAGAGCCTCTAGCACCTGCCCTCTTTGCCATGGAAACAAAGTCCAGCTTGCTCCATGTATGACCGACGCGCTGCTCGCTGCGCGTCTTCGATTTGCATGACTTAACCATGAACTTGTCTTTGATCTCTGCATATTCCCGCTCGGTTGTAGCTACGATCTCCTGAGGCAACGCACCCTCGCCAAATGTGTCCATGATTTGCTTTGTCAGCTTGTACTGTTGTACCCGGTCGAAATCAAAGAATGCCTGAAGCTCGTCAGGATGCTCGTGCAGGTACTTCAGCGTGACGGTGTGCTCGTACATGGAGCGCAGTAGCTTCATAGCCGCGAACCCGTAGCCGTTCACCGCCATCAGGAACAACTCCATAAAATCCTCGGCGACGAGATTTCCGTAGAAGTACACGAACTTGTCTATCGGGGTGTTCATCACCTGTGTTCGCGTGAACGCCAAGTTGATGAGCGCTTCGAGACGGGGCATGACAGCCGTCCATTGTGGGTGCCGCTTGTCAAAGGCTGTCGCTGCATCGGCGAACCCGTAAAGCGAGGAAGGCGCTGTCTTGGACATTTCGGAAAGGCTACCACGGTCGACCCCGCTAATTTCCGGTTTGTCGGCAAATAGGAAACGACGATCCGAACTTGGCGTCGACCTGCACGAAAAACGGGGTTTTCGGAAAGTAACCCACTTCCCGAATTTGAACAGGTCTGGGTTACTGACCTATTGCATTCCCATAGAAGTGGGAGTATTCCTATGGTGAAGCAATAGGAGGCGTATGGGAGATAAGGCGGATGTCTGGCAGGGGACGCTGGCGCTGATGGTGTTGAAGACACTGGAGGCGATGGGGCCGATGCACGGGTATGGGATTGCCCGGCGAATTGAGCAGACGAGCGGTGATCTGCTGTCGTTGAACTATGGGACGTTGTATCCGGCGCTGCTGAAGCTGGAGCAGGAGGGTTCGATTACGGCGGAGTGGGGAGCGTCGGAGAACAATCGCCGGGCGAAGTTCTATCGCCTTACGAAAGAGGGCAGGCAACAACTGAAGAGAGAGGCTCGAAGCTGGGGTCAGACGACGGAGATTCTGGCGCGGTTTCTTTCGCCGACGGAGGAAGAGGCATGAGACAACTTCGCGCGATGTTTTCGAGAGTGGCGAGGGCTGTTTGGCGGTGCGCGGCGGGAGCGGGAGCTTGCCGAAGAGATCGACTGTCATGTGCAGATGCATGTCGAGGACAATCTTCGCGCGGGGATGACTGCCGGAGGAGGCGCGGCGTCAGGCGATGTTGCAGATGGGTGGAGTGGAGAAGACGAAGCAGGCGTATCGCGAGAGGAGCACGCTGCCGGTGAGTGGAGAATGTGCTGCGCGATCTGAGGTTCGCGTTGCGGCAGCTGAGGAGGAGTCCGGGGTTTGCGGTGACTGCGGTGATGATGCTGGCGCTGGGGATTGGGGCGAGTGTGGCGATCTTTGCGTTTGTGGATGCGGCGCTGATCAAGCCGCTGCCTTATGCCGATCCGACACGGCTGGTTGATGTGACGGAGCGCAGTGCGCTGTTTCTGCGCAACAATCTGTCGTACGAGGACTATGTCGACTGGAAGAAGATGAATACCGTCTTCAGCGCGCTTGAGGTTTATACGGGGACGGGCTACCTGATGAGTACGCCGTCGGGCGTGGAGCCGGTGCCGGCGGCCAGGGTGAGCGCGGGATTCTTCCGGGTGCTGGGGGTGAAACCGATATTGGGCCGCGACTTCTATGACAGCGAAGACAAGCCCGGCGCGGCCGACACGGTGATGCTGACCTATGCGGCCTGGCAGACGCGGTTTGGCGGCAGGAAAGACATTATTGGTCAGACGGTGAAGCTGGACGGCACGCCGATGACGATCATTGCGGTGCTGCCGGAGAACTTTCAGTTTGCGCCGAGGGGAAATGCGGAGTTCTGGGCCACGATGCATACGCTGAACGGCTGCGAGAAGAGACGGGGTTGCCACAATCTTTATGGTGTGGGGCGGTTGAAGGATGGCGTGACAGTGCAGATGGCGCTGGCGGATGTGACTTCGATTGCGAAGCAACTGGAGGTGCAGTATCCGGTGTCGAACCGCGGTCAGTGGGCGAATGTGATGCCGCTGTATGAGGAGATTGTGGGGGACATTCGTCCGATTCTGCTGGTGCTGCTGGGAGGAGCGGGATTGCTGCTGGTGATTGCGTGCGTGAATGTGTCGAGCCTGCTGCTGGTGCGGTCGGAGGCGCGGAGGCGGGAGATTGCGGTGCGGGGCGCGCTGGGTGCTTCGCAGGCGCGGCTGGTGAGACAGTTCGTGACGGAGGGGCTGGTGCTGGTGGTGGCCGGTGGGGCGCTGGGGTTGTTGTGCGCCTATGGCGCCATGCAGGTGCTGATGCGGATGATCTCGAAGGACCTGCTGTCGAATATGCCGTATCTGGAGGGGATCAGGTTGAACGCGCATGTGGCGGCGTTTGCGGGCGTGATCCTGGTGCTGGCGGCGGTATTGTTTGCGTTGACTCCTGTGCTGCGGCTGCCGCTGACGCAGTTGCGCGAGGGGCTGACGGATGGAGGGCGGAGTTCGGCGGGGACGTTCTGGCGGCGGTTTGGAGCGAACCTTGTGGTGCTGGAGTTGGCTATCGCGGTGGTGCTGCTGGCGGGTGCGGGACTGCTGGGCAAGAGCTTTTATAAGTTGCTGCATGTGGAGTTGGGGTTCCAGCCGGATCATCTGGCGACGGTGCAGGTGGTGCTGCCGACGACGACTTATGCCAAGGATCCCGAGGTGGTGGCGGTGAGCAGGAGGATTCTGGCGCGGGTGGAGAGCTTTGCCGGGGGTGAGGTCGGCTGCGCTGACGACGATGTTGCCGGTGAGTGGGAATGGCAACACGAATTGGATACGGATTGTGGGGCATCCGTACAACGGAGAGCACAACGAGGTGAACCAGCGGGAGGTGAGCTCGGATTACTTCAAGACTTTGCAGGCGAAGCTGGTGGAGGGCAGGTTCTTCACGGATGATGAGGATGCATCGAAGCCGCTGGTGGTGGTGATCAACAAGGCGTTCGCGAAGAAAGTACTTTCCGGGGGAGGATCCGATTGGGAAGAAGATGGGCGATATGGAGCTCACGCCGAAGTCGATCCGGGAGATTATCGGGGTGGTGGACGATGTGAAGGAGGGTTCGCTGGACTCGGAGATCTGGCCGGCGCAGTATGATCCGACGAACCAGAACTCGGATACGTACGTGTCGCTTGTGGCGCGGACTTCGCAGGATGAGAAGGCTGGTGCTTCCGGCGTTGGTTGGCGGCGATTCATGAGATCGATCCGGGGATCGGGGCGATCAACGAAGTCACGATGGTGCAGCGGATTGATGATTCGCAGACGGCCTATCTGCATCGGTCTTCGACGTGGCTGGTGGGCGGGTTTGCGGCGCTGGCACTGCTGTTGAGCGTGGTGGGGCTGTATGGGGTGATTGCGTACTCGGTGAGCCAGCGGACGCGGGAGATTGGCGTGCGGATGGCGCTGGGAGCGCAGCGGGGGTCGGTGTATCGGATGGTTTTGAAAGAGGCTGGCTGGTTGATTGCTGCGGGCGTGGTGGTGGGGCTGGCGTGCTCGGTGGGGGTGGGGATGATGATGCGGACGTTGCTGTTTGGCGTGCATGCGTGGGATGCGCCGACGCTGGCGGGGGTGGCGATGGTGCTGGGGGTGTTCGCGCTGATCGCGAGTTATGTGCCGGCGCGGAGGGCGGCGTCGGTGAATCCGATGGATGCGCTGCGGGCCGAGTGAGATTTGTGCTGGTTATGGTTACATATTGTTTTGAGGAGTCTTAGAACTTGAAGCGGTAGCGGAGTTCGCCGTAGATCTGGCGGGGGTCGTTGTAGTGGAAGCCGCCGAAGGTGAGGCTGTTGTCGAGCAGGACGCGGTGGTTGGCGACGTTGGTGGCGGTGACGGAGGCGGTGAGTGTTTTCGCCGAAGGTTTTGCCGAGGGCGAGATCGAAGGTGGTGTGCTGGGGCAGGTAGGGGTTGGGGTAGCGGGGTCGGCTGGCGGGCGTCGGGATGTAGCCGCCGTTGGCGAAGCCGGAGCCGTAGTAGACGTTGGTGGAGGCGAAGATGTGCCGGGGGAGGGTGGCGTTGAAGCCGACGTTGAGGGTGTTGCGCTGGTCGTGGTCGACGGGGGTGTAGCCGGGGCCGACGTCGCATGGGGGGAGGCCGACGGGAGTGCAGATGAGGCCGCCGGTGATGGCGCCGCGCTGCTCGGCGATCTGGTTGGAGTAGGCGAGGTGGGACTGGCCGAGGTGCCAGAGGCGCGGGCAGCGGAGGGTGAGTTCCCAGGCGCGGATGAGGGCGCCGTCGACGGTGACGGGGAAGTAGATGCTGGAGTCGCCGATGTTGGAGTGGTCGAGGAAGTTGTTGACGCGGGTCTTGAAGGTGTCGGCGTCGAGGAGCCAGCCGCGGAAGGGGATCTGGACGCCGAACTGATGCTCTTCGTCGCGTTCGCCGTGGAGAGGGGCGAGGTCGGTGTTGTTGGCTGTTGGCGAAGTGCACGACGGGGCCGGAGGCGGTGAGGAGCGGCGGGGGCTGGTAGAAGCGGCCGTAGAAGCCGCGGAAGACCCAGTTGAGTTTGGGGATGCGGAGGGCGGCGCCGAAGCGGGGGGCGGTGTAGTTTTCGGTGAACTGGCCCTGGAAGTGGGTCTGGCGCAGGCCGGCGATGAGGGTGAGCCAGGAGGTGGCTTTGAAGTTGTCGGAGATGTACTCCTCGACGACGCCGCCGGTGGCTGAGTCGGGTATGGAGAAGTTGGTGTTGCCGCTGTCGTCGTTGAAGATGGCGCCGAAGAGGTAGTTGTCGTGCTGGCCGAAGGAGTAGAGGCCGGCCTGGAGGGTGTTGCGGGCGATTGTCGGTGGTGATGGAGGCTTGCGCGCCGCCGTAGTTGGAGGTGCGGTCGGCGGTGGTGGCGACGGGGGTGTCGTTGGGGTTGGAGTTCGTAGTCGGCGCGGTTGTAGTGGTAGAAGGGCGAGACCTGGAGGACGGTGGAGGGGTTGAAGGTGTGGAGCCAGGAGAAGGCGACGATGGCGTCGGTCTCGTGCTGGCCGTCGCGGAGGCCGCTGGAGTCGAACTGCTGGTTCCCGAAGCTGTTGGGGTCGGGGTCGTAGGGGATCTGGAAGAAGTCGTTGCGGAGCTGGGTGACGAGGCGGAACTGGTCTTTGGGGGTGCGGTTGTAGATGAGGGAGGCGAAGCCGCCGTAGCCGTTGGTGGCGTCGTGGAGGACCTGGCCGACGGGCGGGGCGAGGCCGTAGTCGCTGCGGTTGCCGTTGAGGCTGGCGTAGTAGGCGAACTTTTCGGTGTGGTCGCCGAAGTTGAGCTGGTCGTCGGTCTGGAAGAAGTTGCCGGCGGTGAGGACGAGCTCGGCCTGGCGGTTGCGCTCGAAGCCGGTGCGGGGGACGACGTTGAAGACGCCGTAGGTGCGGTCGCCGATGTCGGAGGTGTAGCTGCCGCGCTGGACTTCGATGTAGTCGATGTCTTTGGGGTCGATCTGGGCGGCGAGGTTGCTGGCGATGTTGGTGTTGGGGATCTCGACGCCGTCGATGAGCCAGCTGACCTGGTGGCCGCCGCGCATGTGGAGCATGTCGTGGGTCATGTAGGCGCCGGGGACGTAGTCGGTGATCATGGCCATGGAGTTGGTGCGGTCGGCGCCGGGGGTTTGGGCGATGGTCTCGCGGTCGATGAGCGTGGTGGGGGTGACGGTGTTGACGTTGGCGGTGTAGGCAGTCGGTGGTGACGGTGACGGTTTGCTGCGACGGTGCCGAGTTGGAGCTCGAAGTGCAGGATGGGCGCGGTGTCGGAGGCGAGGGTGAGGGTTTGTTTCGCGGTGGCGAAGCCGGTCTGGGAGACGGTGATGATGTAGTCGCCGAGGGGGATGGAGGGGAGGGTGAAGGAGCCGTCCTGGGTGGTGAGCGGTGGATTGGGTGAAGGCGGAGTTGGCGGCGCGGAGTTCGATGCGCGCGCCGGCGATGGGGCGGTGCTGGGGGTCGTGGACGACGCCGTGGACCTGGCCGAAGATGGTCGGCGTGGGCCGCGGTGGGGCCCAGGAAGAAGAGACAAGAGACAAAGTAGAGCAAGCTTGCGCATGGGACTCCCTCGTCAGAGAGCTGACGATGCTGGAATTTCAATGGGAATGGCGGCAGCGCGATGTGTTCTCGCATGAGCGAGAGGCGAGTCAGGCGCTGGCCGGGAAGCTAGAGGAGGTCGGTGGGAGGGCCGCGCTTTTGGCGGGCGCGATCGAGAGAGACGCGGGCGCGGGCTTCGGTTTGAAGCTTGATGGCGGGATGGCTGACGATCTCTGCGAAGATGAGAGATGCAGCGTGGAACGAGAGGTCGCCGTGCCGGATCTGCGTGACGACCGCGGGGTAGGCGGGGCAGTGTTGCGGGATGGTCGAGAGGCTGATTCCCGATGTGGAGGATCTGCGGCTGCATCTTGCCGGTGCAGTGGTGTGCGCCGTTCCTTCTGCAGCAGGCCGGAAGATTTGCTTCGGAGCCGGCGGTGAGGGCGAGCACCGGCGAGATCAGCGGGAGGCTGAAGAGGAGAAGCAAGACGAAGCTGAGAGCGCGTCGCACAGAGTCTATTGTAAGCGAGGTTCCGAGACCGATGTGTCACGCGAATGTCATTTCGTCTCGGTGCCGGCCTGGATTTGACCGGCACCGAACTCGGCCTATTTCTCTGCGGGCTTTGCGGCTTCGCCCTGGACGATGAGGTCGTTGGTGACCCTAAAGGCGCCGGGGGCGGAGTTGGCCTGCATGCCAGCGATCTGCTTGTCGCCATCGTTGTTGACTACGCCATAGAGGGTGACATTGCCGTTCTTTACGATGATGTGGATGGCGTGGAAGCCCATGGGCGGATTGTTGGTGATGCCGCCAGCCATGGCGGCCGGGCCGCGGAAGCCAGGTCCCAAAGCCTGTCCGATGGAGCCCTGATTGGCGTTGTATTTTCGCAACGAGCCCTGCGTGTAGATGCGGTTGTAGACCGCGATGCGGATGCTGTCGTCGTTGGGGGAGTAGGGAAGGACTTCGATCTTGTTGTCGACGGACTCGATGCCGGCGATACCCTTGACGGCGTTGGCGGCGTCTTTCTTGAGGGTGGGTCGTGAGGCGTAGCCGTTAAGGATGAGAGTCTTGCCCTGGATGCCGAAGGTGATCCAGTCGAAGACGCCAAAGTTAGTGAGGCCGGCGAGCTTCTTCTGTACCTCCGTGGCGATGCGTCGGAGATCTTCCTGCGACATGGCGGGGCCGGGTGCAGTGGCGGGGGCGGGGTTTTGGGCGATCACGGATGGAGCAGCGAGACTAAAGATGAGTGAGGCAGCAAGCACTGGCAGGGTGCGGCGGGTCAAACCTAGCAGTGGGGTCATGGGTTCACTCCGTGGGCTGAAGAATTTTGCCTTCGGGCAAACGATACGCGATGGTGGAGGATGAGTCCAGTGACGGCAGGTGCGGCCTTCTTATTCCTCTTCGCAGAAGCTAGCGTTCATGGTGGTGGTGAGGGTTGAAGTCGAAGTTATAGACGACGCCGAAGGTCAGGGCTGTTGGGTGGATGGTGCCGGAGGCGGTTACAGGCGTGTTCCAGTGCTGAAACTGCGCGTCGGCTTTGATTGCGAGGTTATGGGTCAGGTTGTAGTCGAGTCCGACGCCGGGTGAGTATACGAAGGTGTTGGAGCTGAGGTATTCGAGGCTGCCGAAGACGAAGGGGGGATGGTAGTCGATTTCGCCGCGGCCGATGAGGAAGTCGGCGTAGGGATGGAAGCGTCCGATGGGGTATTCGACTTTGGGGCCGAGGAGGAAGTTTTTCTGGCTGCTGATGTGGCCCTTGTCGATGGGATAGGTGCCGCGAGCCTCGAAGGAGGGCCTGAAGAGGCGGAAGGCGAGGAAGGTGAGGTCGGCTCCTGCGGTGATGCCCAGGTTTTTGCCGCCTTCGAGATTGGTGAAAGTGCCGGTGGCTCCGGCAAAGACGGAGAGTTGAAGCTGCTGGGTTCCGGTGGGAGCGCTTTGAGCCGACGCCGTGTTGCCCGCAGAAAAGAGTGCGGTAGACAGGGCCAATGCGAATGCCGATTTGTACTTCATTCCATCCTCTGACTTCTTCAAAAAGTTCTTAAATTTCAGATGCATGATTTTGATCGGTCTGCTCCAAGGGCACAAAAAACTCCCACGAGAGCAGCCTTTTCTGAAACTGTTGTAAACACAGCCATTTCCATTGGATGTTGATCGAATCAAAATGTTAGCTTTCGAGGAGTTTCTCATGAAGAGAGTTATCGGCCTCTCAGCGGCAATCGTTATTTTTCAGGGTTCGGTGTGGACGCTGCAAGACTGGGATGGGCTGGAACACATTGCTGCAGCAGTCGGCTGGCTCTGCCAGTGGTGGGCGTCACGGACTGACAGGCGCGTGCAATACTTTGGTTGATGAATAGATGGACAGGACGGCTGATTCGATTGGTCGTGGCGCTGGGCGTGCTGGCCGGTCTGTTGTATGCGGGGGACTGGGTGGTGCTGCGGATTCGCGTCTCGCACGGTACGGCTTATGGGGTGGTCCAGGTGAATCAGTTTCTGGCGACACCGCTGAAGGGAAATAAGGTCGAGTATGACCTGATGGGGACGGTTCCGACGACGTGCAGCCACTCGATCTTTCCGCAGCAGGGGAATCCTGCGTGTTGGTGGCTGAAGCGGCATACGGCGCAGTGGGAGTGATGGCGTTAGATCCGGAAGAGCAGCTCGATGATGTAGCGGGCGAGGTCTTGCGGGTGATCGAACTGGCTCGGGTTGTCGTCGAAGGACTGCTGAATGCTGAGGGCGTCGTCGGGTGCGACCTGGAAGGTGAAGTGGCAGATTTTGCGATCGAGGGACGGGATCGCCGGCTACTCCGAGACCCTTGGCGTAGTCGAGGACGATGTTGGGATCCTGATGGGTGATGCGCGCGTCGAACCAGGGGAAGCGGCTGCGTGTAAGCTTCGCTTCGGTAGGGCTGACTCGATGAAAGATTGTGTCGGATGCGGTGACGTCGCCTTGTAGCTGGCGCTTGATCTCGTTGATGTTCTCTTCAAGGCTGAAGAGGAAGAGCGTGAAGAACTGGATGCCCTGCGTTGTGATGATCTCGGCCTGATGTTGCGACCTGCCATAGTTTTCTGCGGCTTCGTGTTCCTTTTCCCGGACGTCCTGTGCGAGATTCGCGATCCACTCTTTGCCCATGCCTGTGATGACTCCTGCATCCGGCCGCTTTCGTTCAATGTGCCTGCGGGATGGATGCTGTTGGTTGGATGAGAAAGAGGCGGGAAAGGCCGCTTGGCCGATGGAGTGAGTATTAATTGCCTGGTGGGGTGATTTTCCATGTCCATTCGAACATTTGGTTGGCATAATGGCTGTTCATGTTCGTTCCCACTACATTCGCCGCCGCATTGCTGATGACAGTTCTTAGTACCGTCTGCTGGGGATCGTTTGCCAACACGTTCAAAGGCACACGCAACTATCGCTTCGAGCTCTACTACTGGGATTATGGCCTGGGGATATTTCTGATCTCGCTGGTACTGGCGTTTACGATGGGCAGCTTCGCGGGCGGGCCGACTGGGTTTCTTGCGAATGTGCACTCGGCTGACGGTATCAATCTGTTTTACGCGGCGCTGGGCGGGTTTATTTTCAATATCGCGAATGTGCTGCTGGTGGCGGGGATCGAGATCGTCGGGCTTGCCATTGCGTTTCCTATTTCGATTGGGATTGCGCTGGTGGAAGGCGTTGTGTTGAGCTATGCGCTGCAGCCGCGTGGGAATCCGGTGCTGCTGGGGGCGGGTGTTTTCATGGCCGTGGTGGCAGTGGTGCTTGGTGGGGAAGTCGTATGGTGCGCTGAGATCGGAGGGGAGTGTTGTGTCGCGGCGCGGGGTTGTGGTGTGTGTGATCTCGGGTTTGCTGATGGGCATCTTCGCGCCGTTTGTGACGAGGGCGATGACGCGGGGGAATGTGCTTACTCCTTATACGACTGCCGTTTTCCTTACGCTGGGCGCATTTTTGTGTTGCTTTGTGTTCAACACGATTTTGATGCGCAAGCCTATCGTTGGATCGCCGGTTGCAGCGGGGGATTATTTTCGAGCGCCGGGCGCTTACCACGCGCTGGGTCTGCTGGGAGGGGCGATCTGGGGGATTGGGACGGTGTTCAACTTTGTTGCGGCAAGTCTGGTGGGGGTGGCGATCTCGTATGCGATCGGACAGGCGTCGCCGATGGTGGCTTGTTTGTGGGGCGTCTTTGTGTGGAAGGAGTTTCGCGGGGCGAATGCGCGGGCGAAGGGTTATCTTGCGGCGATGTTCGCAGCGTATGTGCTTGCGCTTGGGCTTATCGCGATGGCGTATGCGGGATGAGTGGGTCGGCTAAACTCTCGCGGCTGCATTGAGGGCGAGTGTCTTTTCTGTTGCGTTCGAACGCGCGTCACGCGTGGGGCGAGGAATCTCTGATTACAAGACGGTCGACCGTGAGTTCGCCGATGCTTAGTTTCTCGATGCGTCCGCTGCGGATTGCGAACTTCCGAATGGCAAGTGAGCCGATGGCGAGAGCGCCGATCGCAAAGGCGCCGATGGCGCATGCGCCTAATGCAACGGCACCTGTGGAAGCGGCGCGAAGTGCGAGGCTGCGGCGGACGATTCCGGTTGATTCGGAGGCGGGTCGTCTCAACTCGTTCTCTTTCAGGACCTGGAGACCGGGCGCTATTCCTTTACGGAGGCGACGGTGATGGTGTTGTCGGCGACGGTGCCGTCAACTGTGATCTTCTTGCCGGCGTAGTTGGCCATCTTGGCGGGATCGGAGAACTTGTAGACCTTCGAACCGACGACGAGGACAGGGTCGGAGCCGCCCTTGATGCATTTTTGGGCGCAGGCAGCGTGCTCGGGGCTCGAGACTTTGGCGGTGTTCTTGGAGCACATCTCGTCGGAGACGAAGCCGGTGAAGGATTCGGCAAATGCGCTGGCGGTGGCGAAGGAGAGGGTGAGGGCGGTGAGGGCGATGAGCTTTTTCATGCGGTGCCTCCGGGTTGATTTGGTCGCGTGCGAGATTATATCGGAGTTTTACCGGTTGCGAGTGGGGAGGCTAAGGGTGTGATTTCACGCACGATCATCACATCAGGTTTCTAACCGAAACATGGCGACAAATTGGTAATGGGTTAGTGGTGAAGCATGAAGCTGCGGGCCAGAAGCGAAAGGCCGAAAAGGCCGAGAAGAAGGGCCCAGATCCAGAACCAGATGTCGGCGAGGCGTTTGTTTTTTGGGCTGAGCGGGGCGCGCGCCAAGAGGAACAGCGCAAGTCCTACAAGGCAGCAGACGATGAACAGGGACAGCCTGATCGTATGGGACATCTTCTCTGCTTTCCGGGGAGGTGGTGCGTGAGCCTGGAAACTTGTGCCAGCAGTTTACCTTCGACTCCTTCGAAAGACGCGAAGAATCGGGTTCTCGATGGGTCGGGAGGGTTATCAATTTTGGTCCATCAGCTCCTGAGATTTATTCGTTCGCGATCATTTCGCGGACTTCGGCGATGTGTTGTTTGAGTTTGGAGATTTTGTTCGGCCATGATCCCTGGGGATCGGGGTAGGGCTCCCCGGCTGCGAATCTCCGCTCGGCTTCGGCGAGGCCTTCGGTCAGGTGGTTGAGTCGGTCTTGTAGGGTGGGACCCGGCATAACAAGAGGCTATCATTTTGGATCAACTGATGCGGCATGGTGGGTCTCAAGACTCAGGAGCGAAGGTGGATGGGAAGGGCCTATAAATAAATGTATGACGAACCCCTGGCTGCATTGGTGGACGGATACGAGGCCGCTGCTGGAACAGCCGACTTTTCCGCGGCTGCTGGTGGCGTTGTTTCTCGGCTCCTGCATCGGCGCCGAACGGCAGTGGCGGCAGCGTGCGGCGGGCATGCGAACGAATACGCTGGTGTGCTTCGGAGCTGCGGCTTTCGTCGATCTGGGTTTGACGGTCGCTCCGGGAACTGCACAGGTGATCGCCTACGTGGTTTCAGGCGTGGGCTTTCTGGGTGCGGGCGCCATCATGAAAGACGGCGGAAGTGTGCGGGGATTAAATACGGCAGCGACCTTGTGGTGCTCGGCTGCCGTTGGGGCCTGTGCGGGTGCGGGTGAGTTGCTGGATGCGGCTTTTATCGCGGTGCTGCTGATCGGAATCAATTTGGTTTTGCGTCCGATCTCCCGCTATATCGATCAACGTTCCCTGGCGGTGGTGGAGACGCATACTTTTTACCGGCTGAGGCTCTTCTGCGACACGAAACACCAGGCGGAGGCCGAGTATCAGCTGACGCGCGCGATTGCGGCGCGTTCGCTTTTGCTGCGGAAGACACTCTCGGAGGAGGTCGAAGATACGGATCATTCGATTATTCAGGTCATTCTGGAATCGCCAACGCATGATGCCAATGCTATGAATGGGCTGGTCGAGGAGATGCGGAGATTTCCATGGACGCAATCTGTGGAGTGGACCGAGACAGGAAACGAAGCGGAGTAGCGAGAGAGCTGGACGCTTGCAGCCTCTACGCGCGGAGGTGTGTGCCTATTCGACAGTTTCCACGCTTCGCAGGAGAGCGAAGGACGGAACATCTAAGGGCTTGTGGCTGGTTTTGGCTTTTGGGTCGTCCGCAGTTCCGAGCCCGACCAGCCATTGCAGGGATGGCGTGGCTGCCAACAATCTGGCTGTGATGAAACAGCAGAGATAGGTCAGCAGAGAGAGTGTCATCCACATGAAGACGCGGTCCATGTTCGAAATGTTGACCGGCGCTCCGACGAAGTGGCGGAAGGATTTCAGCGCGCGCACCAGCACAAGCAGGGCGATAGCGTGGGTGAGATATATGCCGAAGGTGTGGCGCCTGACGTCGACGATGCGAGGCCATGTGGCGCGCGTGAGCTTGAAGAACACGAGGACCATGCAGATGGAAAAAGCCTGGTTGGTCAGACGCAAAGTGTTTAAGGGATCGGGATTGTGGCGCAGGGCGAGCAGGCAGGATTCGAAGTAGGCTGCAACTCCAATGATGAGGGCGAGTGTGACGAAGAGCGCGGCGGGAACGCGCGCGAGGACTTTGCTGATTCGGGCGAAGTTCTCTGCGGCGTAGCTCCCGAGCCAGAGATAGAAGACGAACGCGAATATGGCTTTTGTATGTTGCGGTTGAAACCACAGAGTGTAGATGTTGACCACGTATACCAGATTAATGGCAAACAGGGCTGCGCCAAGTTTGAGGCTGTAGAGATGGCGACGGAAGGCCAGCAGAACGGCGATACACATCAGGAGATTAGGAACAAACCAAAATGGGGAGGCAATGAGGCTGGACCGTGCGGTGGTGAAGGCCAATCTCAGCGTTGGAACGAGGTTGGAGTGTCCGTGGCTGTGGTCGATGAGTTCGTGGGTCATGAGCAGCGCGCACAGGATTCCGAACCAGAACAGCCATGGCAGGAAGACCCTTTTCAACCGGCGCATAAGGTATTCGATGGGGTTGCGCCGATCGACACGCTCGCCTAAGAGAAAGCCAGAGACAAGAAAGAAACCGATGGTTCCAAACTTGAGCGCGACGATGATTGCGATGCCAAGGTGCGAAGAATGAGCTCCTTTGAAGGATTCAAATTCGCCAGCGGAGTGAACGCCGATGATCGATACCATGGACCAGAAACGCACATTGTTGACAAAGAGATGGTCTGGTTTTGGACGCGGTCTGGGACCAAAGGGTGTAGTACGACGCTCTGCCATAGCCAGGGCGTCATTGATTTTGGGTGAGCGGCCCGGGAACAAGGATTTCGAAGGGCTCACAACTTCGGGCGTTGCATTTGACATGCCGTTTGTGAGACTACAGGTAAGTTGCTTGTTTCACAATGACCCGTTTGGGTTGTACCAAAACGTGCATCAGGATTTGGTGGGTCGTAGAATCTTTTTTATCGGCAAAAGGAGGCTTTATGGCTCTCAGTTTCGCGACAGATATTCGCCCGCTTTTTCGGGACGGCGATATTAAGTGCATGAAACCGGCGGGGGTTCATCTCGATGATCCGGCGTGGATGTGTCTGCAGGCAAACGCGCAGAGTGTTTATGACTCGGTGTCCACAGGCTCGATGCCTCCGGATGCGCCGTGGCCGCAGGATCATGTTTCGTTGTTCAAGAGGTGGATGGACGCGGGTTGTCCTGCATAAGAGGATTGATAAGTTGGTGATTTCTTTAGCGGTGCGGAAGCGAAGAGGATTCGTGTTTCCGTTCGCGGTATGAATGCATGAATGACGGCTCGCGAGTTGCATCCGATGGATAGGTGATACATCAGATTTAAAGAGGCGATCTGTAACCCCAACCCGGCGATGAAGCTTAGAACAAAAGACAGGCTGATGAAGTTGCCGGCGATACCAAGGAGTCTTTTCTGATGAATTCACCGAAGTTTCTAGCGATTGCAGCCCTGCTCGCCGCCGTTCCGTCTTCTCTCCAGGCCCAGACGGCCATTTCGGAGGACAACAATGCAGCTGGTGACGCGCTGGCTGGCCAACAAGAGGCGACGCGCATGGTGCCAGCGACCACGGCTTTGCTGCAGGCGATCGATGCCAACAAGATTGCGACGGGCGGTGTAATTAAGGTCAAGCTGGCCGAGAAGGTTCACCTGGAAAACGGACCGGAGTTGCGCTCGGGCACCGTGCTGGTGGGAACGATCGTCAAAGAGAATGGGGAGCAAGGCGCCTCTAAGATTGCAGTGCGCTTTACGCAGGCGAACCTGAAGGGCGGGCAAGTGGTTCCTATCAAGGCCACCATCGTGGGTGTAACGGGGCCGGGGGATGGTTATTCTGACAATGGTCCGATCGCGGAGGGTGAACAGTCGCCGAATGAGTGGACCGCCCAAACTCTGAGGGTGGAGCAGGAAAACGTTGCGTCTCACGTGAACCTTCACAGCGATATCGCGAGCGATGACTCCGGTGTATTCGTCGCTACGGGCAACCGTGATGTGAAGATTCCGGCAGGAAGCGAGCTCAAACTCGCGATCGCGCCGGGCAACGGCACAAGCGCCAGCGAGTAAAACATGGCATGAGCCGGGATTGGGCGATCAGTTCGCGTAGGTCTGGGGCCTGATTGTTGGCCTCAGACGCCCGGCAGTGTTTGGTTAGTTGGGTGGGAGCTTGTCTTTGATGGTTTTCGCGACATCGTCGATTGAGGTGCGTCGACTGAGTTGCTTAATTTCTTCATCTTCTGCGACTTGTCGAAGACCAACTTCCTCTGCGATCTTTTGGTCCATGCCGAGCACGGCTGTGATCTCTTTCTCTGTGAGGAGGAGGATTTGAAGCATGAGGTGATCGCGTTCTTCGGCGCGGCGGTTTGTGCGGCACTGGCGCATGAGGATCATGCTCGCCAGCAGAATCGCTTCAAGCGCCACGATGGTGCCAAGAAGTGGAAACGGCGGCGGATCGAAATGCCGCGCGTGGGTGAACCAAGCCGTGTTGAAGGCAATCCATGCTGCAAAGATTGCCACGTGAATGCAGACGAACGAGAGACTTCCTGCGAAGCCTGCGAAGGAGTCGCCAAGGCGTTCGGCGGGCGTGCGATTGGTCAGGAAATCCTGTTCGTGCTTTGCGATCAGGTCGATGTGTTCCTTGATATGGCTTTGAGACATTGAAATGAGCTCTCTTTGGAGTGATGCAGGTTGCGTTTTGACGACGCCGGCTGCTCCATAGGATGCAAACGCGAGCATCGCATTTGTCGCGGATTGTGGATTTAGTGCTGAAGGCAAGGAGTGGGTTGGGATTCAACGTATCGGGCTCCTGCGAGCTTCAGGTCCGCATTTTGTTATCATCACCGGATTCTCTACTCTGCCACGCCAAATTTTCTTATTGAATGCCAAGGCACAAGGACACCCAGGTTGCGAATCAGAATTGGAGCCTTTCTCGCAATAACATGCTTTTGTTGCAACGTTGTATGCGCAGAACTCGACTGGGAGTCTACGCGGCATCGTGCAAGACACGGGAAAAGCTCGCATCAACACAGCGACGGTTGAGGTTAGCCTCCCAGGGTCATCGCTAACCCGAACCGCTTTGACGGATGGACGGGGCGAGTTTCGTGTTGAGAATCTCCCGCCAGGCGTATGGCATGTCTCGGTGAAGACAACGGGCTTTGCTGCGGCGGCCGCCGACGTGACGATTGCAGTGAGCAGCATACGCGACATCGTTGTGACGCTACGTCCTGAAGGCGTGAAGCAGAGCGTCGGCGTTACGGCGCAAACGTCTTCGATTGCTGCGCAGCCGATCGATCTTTCGAGCAACGTGCATCAGAGCGTTGTCACGACTGAGGATCTGGAGTCGCTGCCGCTTCCTGCGAGGAGCTTCGCGAACATTGCGTATCTTGCACCGGGCACTGAGCCCGTTGAGCCGTCGGATCCCACCAAGGCACGGATCACTGCTGTTTCTACCGGGGGCAGCTCGGGATTGAATAATGAGCTCTCGGTGGACGGCGGCGATAACTCGGATGATTATATTGGCGGCTTTCTGCAGAATTTTTCTCCCGATGCGATCCAGGAGTTCGCCATTCGCACGTCGCAGGAGGATGCGGACACCGGAGGCACTACTGCCGGTTCGATCGTGATCACAACCAAGAGTGGCAACAATGACTGGCACGGGAGTGCCTCATTTTACGAACGGGCCGCAGCGCTGAATGCGCGGTTCCCGATAGAGAATCCATCCCCCAATCCGAAGCAGCCGTTTTCGCGGCAAAATTACGTCGGCACGCTGAGTGGGCCGATCGCAAAAGATAAGCTATGGTTTTTCCTGGCATTTGAAGGCGTCCATGAAGACGCGAGCATAGCCTATAGCCCTGCGAGTGCGACTCAGTTCAATGCGCTTTCGCAGCTTGCGGCGGAGGGACTGATTCCGGGCGTAAGTTCGATTGCGGTTCCGCCGAATGTCCCTATCCCGTTTCGCGACTACTCCGATTCTTTGCGGTTTGACTGGGCGCAGTCGTCGAAGTCCAAATGGTTTCTGCGCGCCTCGACCGATAGTTATACGACGCATAACAACCTGGTGCAACAGGGCACACTTCCGTCGACGGGGCTTCTGACACATAACAACTACTTCAGCCTGGTGGTGAGCAACCAGTTTGTTTTTTCGCCTTCGCTGCTTGGCACGCTGGTGCTGAATGCAAGCGGACTGCACCTAACGCAGTCGCGGAACTCGGATCTGGGCTTTGCGTTGGCCTTTCCTTTCAGCTCGACATCGCTGACTGTCTCGGGCTTTGAAACATACGGCGACAATCAGTTTGCGACACCCATCACTTTCTTTCCGGCGGAGCGAAATCAGGAGAAGTATCAACTGCGGTACGACATCAGCAAGACGCACGGCGGCCATACGGTGAAGGCAGGCGTCAGCTTCATTCATGAGCCGGTGCTGGATGGTGCGTTTCCCGATAACACGGAAACACTCTTTCAGTTTCCGCAGGATCCGACTTACTACCTGAACAACACTGATCAGTTCGTTGCTGATATGGCGGCCGGAGCAAGGACTTCCAATCTGGGTGGAGCGTTTTCGCAGAACGTGCAGCGGCTCGCTTTTTATGCGCAGGACTCATGGCGGATTTTACGAGGCTTTACGGTGAACTACGGGCTCCGTTACTCCACTACGTTCGGACTGTTGACGGGTTCGGGGCGTAGTCAGTTAAGCAATCCGGGGTATCTGACTCTTGCGGCGCTCGACATTCCGCTGGTTTCAGGCGCGGCGCAGGATGATCACAAACAGATTGCGCCGAGGCTAGGCTTTGCATGGTCGCCGGGCAATAGCGGAAGAACGGTGATTCGCGGAGGTTTTGGACTGTACTTCAGCGATCTGGCGCAGACTGGCTGGGCGACCGCACTGCAAGCGGTGAATACGGCGCCGGGACCGTGCGTCGATCCGATTCAGAATCCTGATGGGCCGGAGAACGCGGGTTGTATTCCGGGGGATGCGTTTGGCGGGACGGCGAATATCATCGATCCGGGCTATCGCACGCCCTATGCGATTCACATTTCGGGCGGCGCGCAGCACGCTTTCAATGCGAACTGGTCGTTGAGCGCGGATTACGTGCACGAGCAGGGGAATCACGCTTATCGCGCGTACAGCTACACGGGAGGCACGAATCTTTTCACTCCGCAGCTTGCGATGGACGATCCGAACCAGGCGGCTTACGTGCCGGATGTTAGTCTTTTTCGCTCGGATAACCGGTCCAGCTATAACGGGCTGTTGATTCATCTGCAGGGCACCATGACCCGACGATTCAATCTTGTTGCGAACTACACCTTCTCCAAGGCGCAGACGTGGGGCTGCGTGCTGGGTGAGTTGTTTGATTATGTGAATGGTGTGTGTGATCCGTTGAATGCGTTCGGGCCGGGGAACTACGGGCCTTCGGGGGAGGATGTTCGTCAGCGATTTGTGATTGCGGGTAGTTGGCATGCTCCGGGAGGGGTGGAGGTCAGTGGGCTTTCGCAGGCTGAGAGCGCGCGGCCGTTCACTATTACGACGGCGGATAATAAAGGACGCATCGCGGTGAATGGCGTGCCGACATCGCTCGACGAGTTTCGGGGGACGCCGTATGTCCAGACGGATTTGCGAGTGAGTCGGCCGGTGACGATTGGCGAGCGGTGGGTGATTATGCCGTTTGTGGAGTTCTTCAATCTCTTCAACCGCAATAATCCTGGCGCGAATTATGTGACGAATGTTGCGTCGCTGCCGGTGCCATCGGCGCAGGCTGCGGCGGGGAATATCACGGATGTCTGCGCCAACGCGGATTGCACGACGACGACGCCGGTGAGCAGCTTGAATCAGCTTGCGAAGCCGGCAGGGGGGCTGGGGGATTTCTTTGGTCCGGGCACGACGGTCGGAATTCCTTTTGCGGCGCAGTTGGGCGTGAGGGTGAGCTTTTAACGGACAAATGAGAACTTCCGGAGCCTTTTTTGGTTCGTTGGCGGTTGCGAAAGCTTCCACTGGGTCATTTCACGGCTTAAAGTGAGGGAGATGCACTAAACAAGACTTCAGGAGATTTCTAATGGCTACAGAGAGTGTGAAGAAGACGAAGGCACCGGCTAAAGCGAAGAGCGCTGCGAAGGCGCAGGCCGGGGAGACTGAGGGCGCGGTGACGGCAGCACCGGCGGTCGCGAAGAAGACGGTGAAGGCTGCGGCGAAGTCCAAGACGATTGATGTCGCGGCGGTTACACCTTCCCACGCCGAGATTGCTCAGCTTGCGGAGCGGTACTGGGCGGAGCGGGGCTGGCAGGATGGGTATGCCGAGCAGGATTGGCTGCGGGCGGAACGGGAGTTGATCGGGGTCGCTTCGTAGGGCTTAAGCTGTGGGGTTATGGGGAAGAGGGGGTGCTGTCTTTGGTTGGGCACCCCCACCCCCACGGATATTGTGCAAAGTCTTGGGATGATGAGGGTTAGGCGTGGACTTGCGCTGGGCTTCGGGTGATTGAAGCGGGTTTTTATGTTGTGCGGTGGGGTTTTGGGGCTCGGTTTTGTCAAGGTGCCGGAAGTCAAGGATGCACGATTGCTTCGTGCGGTTGGGTGCCTTTCTTGTCAACGTAGGAGATGGAAAATCGGTCACCTGGTTTCGGGTCAGACCCGGGCCATCCGCCCGATCCCTTGGGGGGTGTATAGTCTGGGGCGGTTGGAGAGCAGGGATTCGATGTTGTACCTGGACAGGAGAAAGACATGAGAGCAAGGAACCTCATTTTAACTCTGGCACTGTGTTTTGTCGGAGCAGGCGTGTGTTTTGCCGATAACGCTAACATTGGCACCTGGAAGCTCAACGAGGCCAAGTCGAAGATCCCGGCCGGGATTCCGAAGAACACGACGGTTGTCTACGAGGTCGTAGGTGACAGTGTGAAGGTGACCACGGATGGGTCCGACAAAGATGGCAAGCCAACCCACACCGAGTGGACGGGCAAGTTCGATGGCAAGGACTACCCGGTTACCGGCGATTCCGCCCAAAACTCGCGGTCGTACAAACAGATTGACGACCATACATTGACCATGGCCATCAAGAACGGCGGCAAAGTTATTAGTACCGGTCGCATTGCGGTGTCGGCGGACGGCAAGAGCCGCACGGTGAAGCTGACTACAACCGATGCGGATGGCAAAAAGGTTAGCGGCACCTCGGTGTACGACAAGCAGTAACCAGGAATTTCGGACAAAATGTATACCGCTCTCTATCACCCACACGGGTGGTTAGAGGAGGGCGCTATCTCTTTCGAACGGTGCGTCCGGGATCTGATTGCGAGACGGTTCGCGCGCGTAGCGTGAATGCCCGTTCCTGCCGCGCCTCCTGAAAAATGGTCGGCTCCTGCGTGAGTGCGGGTCTTTTTGTTAAAGCGCGGGGCCGGGAATATGCGAAGACTATTCCTCAGGAGGGCTTGAAATGATGGGGCGGACGGCACAGGCGTCGCCGGATCCCAGGGCCAGGATTACGGGCGCCGTTTACTTGTTTTTCTTTCTGACGGCGGGATTTGGCGAGTTCCTGATTAGCCGGAAGCTTGTTGTCTATGGCGACGCCGTAAGCCTTATCTCAGATTCGTGCTATGTCGTTGTGACGCTGCTCTTCTATGAGATGTTCAAGCCGGTGCACAGGGGCGTCTCTTTGGTTGCGGCGTTGTTCAGCCTCGTGGGATGCGCCATTACCATCCTTGACCTCTTTCATCTCGCGCCCTCCCGTCTAAGTCCGCTGCTGTTTTTCGGACCTTATTGCCTTCTGCTGGGTTACCTGATTTTCAAGTCGACCTTCCTGCCTCCAGTTCTGGGTGCGCTGATGATGTTGGCCGGTTTGGGTTGGCTGGTTTTTTTGTTGCCGGAACTCGCACAGGCTCTGGGTACCGCCATCAAGGTGCTCGGTGTCCTCGCGGAAGGATTGCTGATGCTATGGCTCCTCGTTGGGGGAGTGAACGTTCCACGATGGAAGGAGCGGGCCAGCGGAATGAGGTGAAAGCCGCCGTCTATCGTCGCAGCGGGCAGCTGCGCGCCATCGTAAACCGATCTGCGTCGCATGCGCTTGATTCAATCGCTCGCATAAGGAGAAAGAGTATGAGCACGGCTCCATGGATGGAACGGATACGAGAAGTGTCGCCGCGTTTCAAGGCCAGGATGGCCGGTGGCGTTTACGTGTTCAGCGTGCTGACGGCAATATTCCTCGAGTTGGTCCTTGGGGGCAGGTTGGGTTCCGCAGCGAACATCATCCAGATATCGGGTATGGTTGCAGTGACGCTGCTCTGCTACTCCATCTTTAAAGCGGTGAACAAGAGCCTGTCATTGCTTGCGGCGTTCTTCAACCTCGTAGGACTGACATTTGAAGCTATTCGATTGAGTCCTCATGGCGTGAACCTCGCCGTTGTGTTTCACGGAGTCTTTTGCATCCTGATCGGCTACCTCATTTTCAGGTCGGCCTTCCTGCCACGAATTCTGAGCGTGCTGATGGGGTTTGCCGGTTTGAGTTGGCTGACGTTTCTCCTTCCTTCGCTGGCAAACCACTTATCCCCCTACAATCTGGCCTGTGGGCTCATCGGGGAAGCATCGGTGTTCCTGTGGCTCCTGGTAAAGGGTGTAAACGTGGAACGATGGAAGGAGCAGGCTGGGGTGGGTTACACGGTTCGCGCGTTGCGTTAATGCCCACCGAAGCTCACCTCACCGGCAAGCTGGCGGACCCCGATTAGCGACGATGAAACTGTCTCGAAGATGAGGGCACCCAATATTGTTGTAGGTGGGCCACCCGTCCCGCGCCTTCTGGAGAGCTCGTCGAGCCCTGTCTGAGTGCACCCTCGTCTTCAGCTAGCGGCTCTGCCGGGATCAAAAAAACTGGGTCAACTAACTAGTGGATATTAATTATTAAACGAGGAGAATTACTAGTGTCGCTGCTGAGAGCGGAGGGGAACAATTGAGTGATCGGGCCCGCAACGGGCCGTTGCAGCTCGCGAAGCCCTTCCCATCTCAACATGCGAGGACCTGAAGGATGAAAAACCTATTGAAGCTTGCCGGTGCAAGTTTACTAACGTGCCTATGCCTGGCTATCCCGGCCTCGGCGCAGATTGCAAACGGTCTTACCTTCACCACGTCGTTTGCATTCTATGCAGGCAACACGAAGCTGCCTGCGGGTTCGTACAAGATCACCCAGTCGTCTGTTGATGATGCGGTGCTGTTGATTGAAAATACCGCAAGGACGCATTCCGCATACATTGATTTCAACCCGACGCAGAGTGAGGCGGCCCACAAGACGGGCGATGTGACCTTCAACAAGTATGGCGACGTCGAATTCCTGAATCAGGTCTGGGTCGGAGGGCAACAGTACGGGATGCAACTCGAGCAGACCAAATACGAGAAGAAGCTCGCTGCAGCTGGCGCTCCGCAGACGCACTCAGTTTCTGGAAAGTAAGGACACAGGCGGATCGGGCGAACAGCGACTCGACTGATCGTGAGCGTGTGCTCAGTCGATCGGTGACTTTTGGCTTGAATTTCCAGGCCGCGGCGGGTCGCCGCTCAGGCCGCTCAGGGGGAAGGTTGGATTATGGCGAGTACACGGCTCTTAGTGCAACATGTAGAAGCTGAACTGGTCGAGGTTGGGTGGCCGGACGCCGAGGGTTCGGAGCATGGTGATGATCTGGCCGCGGTGGAGGGTGGAGTGGTTCACCGAGTGGACGATGATCTGAGCGGGAGAGATGCGGAGGTATTCTCCGTCGGGTCTGAGACAGGGGAGTTCAGCTAAGAGGTCTGCTTTCGTGCGGCCTTCGAGCCATTGGTGGAGGGTTTGCCAGACTGCGGGCCATTTTTGTTTGAGTTCTTCGAGCGAGGGCTCGGGTGGAGGGTCTGCGAAGAGGCTCTGATTACCTATTTCGATCAGGGGTGGGAGCGCGTTTTTGAGGAGGCGGTTTCTCCAGACGCGTTCGGCGTAGAAGATGTGGCGCAGAGTCTCGAGGATGCTGCGGTGGGAGGCTCCGAGGTCGCGGGTGAGCTGGTCTGACGTGAGAGCTGAGCAGGCGTCCAGGAGTCGCTGGTTGGCCCAGGCGGAGTAGTCGAGGTCCGAGAGCAGGAGCTGACGGGTGGTTGACATGGTGTGAAGTATAGAGAAGTGTCTGTCGGCGCTGGGTCCAGTGTGTAGATTTTTTGAGACGTGATGCTAGATTGCACAACGTGTCTCTACGGCCACCAGCCCCCTACAATCATTCCTCCAAAGGTCAGTTTTCGCGCATATTAGAATCCTTTGACGGCTTATTTTCCTATCCGATCAGCACCGAGAAGACACCGGGGGTAGCGTATGTCTTTTGCTGTTATTCGATTGTCCTTTTGCGCATTGCTGTTACTGTTAGTTTCTAAATTGGATTCACAAACGACCACTGCTCAGGGCGGTACAACGACCGGCGGGGGTCACGGCTCCTCGAACCACGGTTCCTGGAAGGTCATCCACGAAGAAAATTTCGAAGATCACGGTGCCTTGTTCAAAACAGGTTCACCTCCCTGGGTATCTGATACTTATCAAAATACGGATGAGTTTTCCGATGGTGGCGGATATTTCAAGCGGCTCGGAGTAAAGCCGCCTATGGCGTTTCGCGCGGAAGGACCTATTGGAAAAGATGGTTGGCTTAGTGTCGCGGCTTACAGTCGCTCTAATCTCACAAAATTCAGTGATCTATTTGAGGTAGTTCCGGACCCGGCCGACCCAAATAATCATGTGCTTAAGGTTTCGTCTCCAAGCATACGGATGGGCTTGTTGTTCGTCCAACGAATGCACTGCCGAAGAAGTATCGGGTTTGCCTGAGGGTGGGTTTTGCTTCTTTTGGAGATGGGAAGGCTGGCGGTCTGAATGGCTATGCCGGGGGCGAAACTGACGAGCCCTGGTCCAACGGAGATGCGACCCTGGAGAATGGCTTCTATTGGCTGACAATTCTGGACGCGACTCCAAGGCCGCACAACAATCTTTGGATTCATCACCATCGCAAGGTCACGATCGATTCGGATAACAACAAGGAAGGCTGGACAAATATCTGGGAGGGCAAGAAGCTGGGTAGCTGACGGTCAGCATCCGATCATGATGTTTGGCGTAGACAAGGATGGTAACGACGAAGACAGCACGGGTCGTCCTTTTCTGTCGTGGTCCAATGGGGCGCTTCAGCCGTCGGGTGCGATTCGCGCTGTGGATGCGTACAAGGACAATACCTGGTATTCCGCTTGCATCGAGCGCAATGAAGATGCCTTCGTGCTCTCCGTTTCCGGCAGCTTCAAGTGGGGCGGACAGCAAACTTATGTCGGGACGATACCACTGCGCTTAGTGTATGCGACGGGTACGGGAGTTCCAGACTTCTTCATGTTTGGCGATCCGCACAACAACTATTACCGCGGTTCTGTCTATTACGACGACATCAAGCTGGAGGCCTGGCAAGAGAACTGACCCGCACTCCCGATTCAGTACTCCGCTTTCTCTCCCTTCGCGGGAATTGAGGTCGGAACACCTGGAGTGCCGGCATAGGTGATGAGCAGCACTGTAGGTTCGTCACCTGACTCTCCGCGATGTACATCGTCAACGGATTCCCCTACGGCTTGCCCCTGATGAACGACCAGAGTTTTACCGCTGTCTCTGTCGTGCAGAGTGAGAGTGCCGGATAGCACATAGACGACATTTGGAAACGGATGGGTGTGCCATGGCAGGGCGGTATGCGGTGCAATGGTGAGCTTGATGGTTGTGAGTTGCGGCTGCCCGGTTGGATAGTGTGTGTAAGGTTTGCCGTTCCAGGATTGTGTCGTCTCTAACAGGAGATCGCGGTGGCCGCTCGCAACGTTCTGAGCCCCGTTTTGAGCGAGTATGGCGGTTAAAGATGCTCCGCAGATGATGGCAGTGAGTGCGAAGATGCGGTATTTAGAAATCATCGAACGTCTCCATGGTGGTTAGGCTGTCATGCGATCTCGATATCTCAGCCTCTAGAGATAAGATTCAGAATGGCAGTCTCAGGACGCGCTGGAATGAACGGATTCGGCGACGGTAATGAGGGAACAGCGGTCCAAACCGGAGATCGAGGTAACGATCTCTTCCCTAAGTGCGAACGCCAGAGTGCTCACCGCGCCGGCAAAGCTGGGAGGGACCCCGATTTGCGATTTGGGTTAGCTGGGCGGCCCGCCCTGAATTTTCTTGTGGCTTAGGCCTGGGCCACCCGCCCAGGTTGGCAGACCCGGCGGCGACGGATGTTTGTCGGTCGCCGCCGAGGATACGCAAGGGTACGTTTACGATGCCAGATTCTGCCCAAGGAACTCCTTGGCCTTGGCAATCTCAGCGTCCCACATCTTCATTTGGTCCGGGTTCAGGAAGTTCACCACACGCTGGCGAATCTGGTCCCGCTGGCCGGCGACCTGTTTGACGATGTCGGCCTTTGTCATGTTTGGGTGGTCTTTGAGATAGTCGCCCACCTTGGAGCGAGCATCTGTAAAGGCGTTTTGCAGTTTTTCTTTTTGATCGTTACTGAGGTGAAGGCTGGAGGCAAATCTTCCTGCTTCAGCGACGACTTGATTACGTTGTTCTGGTGTAAGGTTCATAGCGACCCTCCGGTTGCATGTTGATTGTTGAGGGGCCGACCCAAGACACGTTGATTGTGTTTCGAGTCCGTCTGTGGGGAGTGAAGTTGACGGACGAACGGCGCTTTCGCGAGGGCCGTGCCAGCGTGGCGATGCTTGTCGCGCGGCATACCTGCTTGATGGTGGGCCGTGAAGTCGCCCGTCTAGCCCGTCTATCGGATTTGCGGATTTGGTCAATCACGGTTGTGGACCAGACCGTTTCTTACCGATGACCTGGGCGAAATAATAGTAGAGAGGCCCCATGGCCTGCAACAGGACCCTGGCCTCGGATTTATGTATGGGCCGCCCGTCCAAGTGATTGATTATGCCGCGCCAGCCCCATCGTATCGCCACCCCGTCGAAAGTGTGTCAAAGTCCTCTAAACAGGTTGGTTAGGTCTGGACTTTGAGTTTGTTGGGTTGGGAGGTAGGCGTGATGGGCGTTTTGGGGCGCGCATTTGTCAAGTGTCGTGTCTGTTTCACCTGCCCGCGGCCTATGTTGCCGTAACCTCAGGCGGGTAATACATCCGCAACTAACTCCCTCATGTAACTGTCCATTGCCTGACTCAGCTGAGAATCGATCTCATCAGCGATAGTCATAACGCCGACCAGTACCATGCTGAAATCAATCGTTGCCAAATTTTTTTGCAACGTATCGAAGACGCAGACCTGCAGCATTCTAGACTCTTCCACGAGCATAGCCGCGGTATATCCTTGCCGTCGCCGATTGGCCCCATGATCAAATGCGGCCTCCGAAACCAACTCCTTACTGCCAATTGGTTTGGAGGACTCAAGGCGGGACACCAGGTCAGCAAAAACCCTGGGTAGATGGCTGGTCCGTTCCTCGTAGCTCAAGGGAATCTCCATCACCTTCTCGTCGGTCCGGATGCGATCAAACCAGGCCCGAATAGTGGGCTCCACAGAACGTTCCAGGATCTTCGCGACAGTTTCAACTACGCGAGGAGGAGGAGCGCCAGTCTCAAGACTTTGGTTAATCGCTTTAATGAGCGCCGTGACTTCAATCGGCTTTACCAGCACCTGATCGGTTTGCTTCAGAATGGCGCGGGCCGCCGCATCCATTTCAGGAAAAGCACTCAATAACATTGTTACGGCTTTAGGGTTGGAGTGGCGCATTGCGCTCACGACTGTCAGTCCATCTCCTGCCCCCGGCATGTGGAGATCACTCAACAAAACATCAAATTTGGTAGAGCCGATATATTTGAGGGCCTCAGAGACATTGGAGGCTGTGGTTACAATGAATCCGTATTGCTCCAATATCTTCCGCAAGCTAAAAAGAACAACTTCATCGTCATCCACAAGCAAAATCTTAGTGTCCGGCATAGCAGCCTCGTCGATCTGGGCGCGTTTCCGGGGACATTGATCCATTGCTCCGCAGTCTTGCACTCAGCCCATTGGATGCTGTGCCGGGATCTTTAGGTCATCTGCCCGACAAATATATCTTGATCCAAAGTGCTTACGACAACCCGCCAGGTCGCCGAGGCACTCGATGTTGATGTGGGTTAGATCTGGGCCACTCGTCGGGTGAGACGTCTCCGGGATTCCGGGATGAGGCTGACGAGACCGGTGGCCAGAAGCAGGAGGCTGGATGGCTCCGGGATTACAGAGTTGACGTCGGTAATCTGGTCGAATTTCGTGCCGGGCGTCACGTCAAAGACCACCGACAAGGCGGTTCCACTGAATCCTGTCCCCGCCGCGCTCCAGGTTGCCGATGTGGTGAGTGGGATCACTGCGAGCGTGGCACCGGCTCCATCGAGGCCGGACATGATATAGACCGAGCCGGGGTCCGGGGATTCGTAGTAGAAGGAGAGAAGATTGAATCCGCCGTTGACATTCATGAGGGACAGCCCGTTTGACTGGCCGACAATGTCTGGGCCGTAAGGCGGCACGTCGGAGACAGCAACGAACGTTGGATTGAAGAAGACGCCGTAGTTTGTGCCGGGTCCTGATCCCAGGCTTCCGGTTCCACCATCGTAGAAACTGAGGACCTGTTCGTTGTTCTGAAGGCCTCCGAAATCGAGAGTGAACGGAATGGCTTGAGCGGGCAGGGAGCCCATGATGGTCAGGGTGAATAGAAGCAGGATCGGGCGGGGTTTCATAGGGGTCGCTCCTTGCTTGCCAAAACTCGGCTGGATCGGGAACCCGGTAAAATTCTACGCCTTTTTTGGCGGCTGGAGAGGAAAGCGGGTCGCGCGTAGCGCGAATGCCCATCTTACCGACGATGAGAGCCGTCGCGAAGATGGGCACTCGGCAATATCGGCCCTTTGTGACGGTTTCATCGTTGAGAAGCAGTTCGTTTATGTGGTGACTCCGATGGTTTCGAGTTTCGGTGAGTCGAGCAGTTCGTCGAAGAGCGAGCGGAAGTAGACCATGGCTTGCCGCAGACCTTCGGTGGTCGATTGCCCGTTGCCGTGGCCTACGATGATCGTTCGGGCGGAGCGATAGTTCTGTACGACTCCCGGGTAGCTGACGGAGACGTCCGCAGCCCTTTGCTCAAAGTCACCCATGGGGTAGCCTCGCGCAGTCATGACCCTGGTGACTAACTTGTCTGCTTCTGTGACTGCCATGGATGGGTCATCGACGAAACGCCGTTGCACGCCGGCCCACTCGTCCGCGTATCTCTCGCGATCGCCGGCTGGCAGAGGATGAATGGCGAACTTCTCGACTCGCTTCTCTCTTTGAGACAGAACGGTTTCTGCTTTGCTGGTGTTTCCGTGTTGCTGGACGACCCGGTCATATTCGGGGCCGAAACGTTGTTTTAATTGATCGCTCTTGCGTTTGCGCAGGATGAGCAGTGCTGCAACGGCGAGCAGGACGAGCACGGCAAAAAGTATGGGATAGAACATTCTTGTGTCCATCGATCTGTACCCTCTGATGGTGTGATGCTGAGATCGATACACGTGGAAGGGAGAGTGAGAAATGATATGTGTATCGTTTTGAACAGAGAATGTGAGGGGTAGTTCGCGGTTCGGGGCCAAGGGGAGTGTGGTGATGGGTTTACATCTCAACCTTCGCAAAAGACTGAAGGATGAGCACACGCGGGATTTTATCTTTGGAAGGGAAGATGGTTCGCGCCCGGATTTGTTGTGGGCCAGACCTGGGCCCCCCGGGGACTTGGAGCTTGACACGCGAGGTACAGGGGTGGATGATGGCGCGCACTCAAAATCCAATTTAGAAGGTGGTTCACGATGAAGCGTTTTTGCGTAAGCGTTTGCACTCTCCTGTGTTGTTTTGTTGTCTTGAACCGGTCCTGCGGGGCGCAGGCAAACCCGTGGGACGGTTCGTGGAAGGCGGATCCGTCCTCGCTTAAGTACTCAGGCCCTACTTTTTCCGTGGCTACCGATGCGGACGGTTTTACGACGACGCGAGGCGGCACGGCAAACCCCAAGGTCGTGTGTGACGGGAAGCCACAGACGACACCGGACGGCATGTCGACCTGCACGAAGTCCGGCAACGAGTATGTGATTGAGGTCAGCAAAGATGGCAGGAAGTTGCGCAAGGTAACGATTACGATCTCGGCTGACGGCAAGACGCGGACGTCCAAGAATGAGATTTTCCCCACGGACGATAAGCCGTTCACGATGACTGTGACCTCTGCGAGGGTGTCGGGCGGACCGGGGATGGCCGGGGTCTGGAAGGAGACGAAGGTGATCCAGACGCGAGACACGGGGATTCTGACGATCAAGGTCACCGGGGACAGTGTGGCCTTCAAGGAGACGGACAACGACAAGCCGGTCATCTGCAAGCTGGATGGTACGGAGACGAAGGTCGGCGATCTGGGATCGATGTCGGTGAAGCTGGCAGATCCGCATACGCTGAAGGTGACGTATCGCTCGGATGGGAAGGTGCGGCGGGAAAACACGTTCGTGCTGAGTGCGGACGGGAAGATGATCACGGAGACGGATGTGACGCCTGATCCTTCGCCTTCGACCATGTCGCTGATGTTTCATAAATCGTAGGGTATGGCGGGTTTGTGCCCACGTCTCGGAAGCGAGATGTGGGACTTAGTGCGTTGGTATGGGGACTGTGGACTGTCAGGCGCACCCGTCTACAACACTTTGGATTGACTGATTGATGGTGGAGCAGGGGACGAAAACTGGCGAATCCAGGCATTGCACATCAAACTCCTGCGTCTGACTGTCGTAGTCCCATTCGACTGTGAAACCACTCTGGGTTATTTGGCCGGAATCTCCGGGAAGGGTCACTCCGAACTTCGACTCAATTTGTTGGCAGATGCAGGTGAATTGTTCGGGGGGGATGTTTGAAAAAGTTTGCTTGGCGCAGCTTGCCATGATGCTCCTCGTGATTTTGTTAAAGGGTAGCAGGACGTGGGCGCCCCGGCGGTTTACATCCCAGCCTTCGCAAGGTGCGCGAAGGCTAGGGCACCCGAGCCGGACTATTTCAGTCTCTCTATGCGGAATTTCGCGGAGATTTTTTTGGGAGGCGGTATTTGCGTTTTTGCAGGGGGTTTTTTGAAAAAACGGGTGTTTGGGCGTGGTTTTTTGATGGTGAATTTGTGGTGGAAGCGTGGTGATTTGTGGTTTTTTGATGGTCGTATTTTGGGGCTGATAGATACGCCACAGATTGTGGATTTATTTTTGGAGGATTCCCATTTTGGGAATGGTGGAGGTCCGTTGTTACACCTCGGCGCATGAGCGGGAGACAGGCGCGCGAAGGCCCACCGAAGCTCACCCCACCCGCAGGCTGGCGGAGACCCCGATTCGCGCCGATGAGACCGTCGCGAAGATGGGCACCCAGATGTTTGTCCGCTGAATCTGGGTTTACCTGCCCGGCTCGGCCCGTATACTACGGGGCATGAATCGGACAGGAAGCTTCGATCTAGAGATTTCTGGCTCTGTTGCCGGTGATGAGGCGAAGAAGCCAGGTGAGGATACAGGCTCCGATGATGGCGACGATGATGGTGTAGATCATTCCGCCTGAGCCTGAGAAGCCGACGGCGCGCATAATGAATCCGCCGACGAGGGCGCCGACGATGCCGACGACGATGTCCATGAGGGTGCCGTAGCCGCCTCCTTTCATGAGCTTACCGGTGATGAAGCCGGCGATGAGCCCTACGATGATCCACCAAATGATGCTGAACATACTCATGTCTCCTTTCGGGTCGATACCTGCAATCCATGTCAGTAGCTACAACATTTGAGGGCACATCTGGTGGATTAGGTTGGTTGTGGTTAATCGTTTGGCGCAGGAATTTTCAGAAAACAGCCTGAGAAGTAGTGGGATGGGGGGCCAGATTGGGAATTTATGGTGGGAAGAATGGTTCGCGCTTCGCGCGAATGCCCACCTTAGCGACGATGAGACCGTCGCGAAGATGGGGCACCCAGATTTGTGGTGGGTTTAGACCTGGGCCACCCTGGGCCACCCGCCCCCACCCGATGTATGGGTGGGTTTTTATATATGGGGCCACCCGCCACCATAGTGCTATCACCAGAAAGTGTTAGTGCAGTTACTGCGGGGGGACTGCACAGTGGACATGTCCGTGATTTCTACGGCGTACAAAGAGAGGACATGCCATGTTTCAGAGCTGTCGAACTGTATATGCCGCATTATTCGGATCGTTTCTGTTCTGCGCTGGCCATGCACTGGCACAACAAGTAAACACGGCCTATGCTGCGGTCTCCTGCAACGCCTATAGCCTTTCCGTGGCCGCATCAGGTCTGGGGTCTGGAACGAACTATCAGATCGATTTCACGATAGATTCCTTGCCATCCTCAGGCGGCTTTCCGATCACCGGTTCAATTCCCTTCAGTGTGGAAAAGTCCGATGTGTTCGACGGCACCGTAACGGGTTCGTTCCCGACCTTGAACGGCAGTTTCAGCTTCTCCGGGACGGCGACACTGGATGGATCTACAACCAGCATCGATTTCTCGCCAACAAACCTGACTTGCCAAACAGCTCCGCCAGTGAGTGGCGACGGATGCATCTACACGCTGGGCAGATCGGGGCAAGGCCTGACAATCAACGGGTCGGCGAATGTGGCCGCACCTGGTTGCAGCGTATTCGACAACTCGGCCAGCAGCGATGCGGCAACAATCAACGGAAGCGCAAAGATGGTCGCCAAATCGATCAGCATTGTTGGCGGCTACAGAGGGATGCCGAACGCGTACTCGCCCACGCCGACGACGGGAGTGGCCTCCATCAGTGATCCGCTTGATTACATCCCGGAGCCGACAATCCCCGATGATTGCGCAGCGAATCCTCATTTCTCTGGCAGTGCGGCACATGTCCTGCGTCCTGGCTGCTACAACGGCCTGACCGTCAGCGGGTCAGGGACTCTGACTCTCGAACCGGGACTGTACATTATCAACGGCTCAATTGATTTCAGCGGATCAAGAACTGTCAGCGGGACCGGCGTAACCTTCTACACGACCGGCGCTACCGATGTCAGCGGCAGCCGTGTCCTGATGCTTTCAGCGCCAACCTCCGGGACGTATAACGGTCTCCTGTTTTTCCAGTCACGGAGCGACTTCAGGGCAATGAGTTTTAGCGGCTCTACCGGTTCAGATGTTCGAGGGATTATTTACGCACCTAAAGCGGCCCTGACTTATTCCGGGTCTACCGGAGCCACCTTTTACACCGATCTAGTGGTGGATTCCGTGACTATTACCGGGAGCGCAACTATTCATAGCTACGCTTCCAGTCAGTAGTGCTGAACTGCCGGGACCTGCGCCGAAGATGTAGTGAAGTTGGCCTGTCTGTTGTCTTGGCACGAGGCCCGGTGGTCAGGGGGGATTTTTCGGGTTCGCGTTTTGCGCGATTGCTCCAATCATGCCGCGATGAGACTGCGTCATGAAATGGGGCACGCGAGCCTGCCTGAAGACGGTTTCGCGCGTAGCGCGAGTTCCCACCTTAGCGACGATGAGACTGTGGCGAAGATGGGGACCCAGATTTTGCTTTGGGTTAAATTTGGGCCATCCGCCCATGTCTCTCGCGACGGCGGGATGTCCACTCCGATTCGATTTCTATGGGGCTGGGTTCGCCGGTGGCGTAGTGGTTGAAGCTGCTCCAGCGATAGTCTTCGGGTTTGGAGACGAGTCCCCGGGTGACTGGGTTGCGATGGATGTACTGGATTTTCTCTTTGAATTTTCGGGTGGTGAAGACGTTGAAGTCGTAGTAGCGGGGTTGCCAGAAATGTTCTCGGGAACCTTTTAGGAGTTTTGAGGATTCGCCTTTGATGACTCCGAGGGTGGAGGAGAGGTTTTTGGGTTCGCTGAGGAGGAGATGGATGTGTTCGGGCATCAGGACGTAGGCGTAGAGGAGGAAGTTGTGGGTGCGGCGGGTTCGTTCGATGATTTGTTCTAGGATTTCTTTGGATTTGGGGGAGTCGAGGTAGGGAAGGCGTTGGTGGCAACTGAAGGTGATGAAGTGGAGATGACCTAAGTTGTGGCGACGTTCGAGGCCCAGGGGCATGGGTCGATTTTAATGGCTGGGAGAGGAAGGCGGATCGTGCTTTCGCACGATGGCCCACTCATGCGATGAGACCGCATGAATGGGGCACCCGCGGTATGGGTTGGGTTTTATGTATGGGCCACCCGCCGAAACGGATTTACAATTTTCCCGACGATGATGATAAGAGACAAGAAGCGGAACAAGAAGAAGCTGAATCTCTGCGCTAACTGCAAACACCGATATCTCGAACGTGACCAAAAATATCACGCGATCAAAGCCTGCGTGGATGACAAAGCCAGGAAACGATATTGGGGCGATCTGTCGTCTCCATTGGTGCCCCTTCCTCAGATTGTGAGTGCGGGTAGGCCTGGATCCAAGCGCTAAACGTGTCGTCTGCGCCGCGTCAAAGTAGCGGCCCCATCAAGGGCTCAATGGCATTATTAGTTTTGACGAGGCACCCTGCCACCCCGCGGTATGGGTTGGTTTTATGCATGGGGCACCCGCCATGATTAGACTTTAGTGGCTGGGAGAGGAGAGCGGATCGCGCTTCCGCGCGATGGCCCACTCATGCGATGAGACTGCATGAATGGGGCACCCGGGGTATGGGTTGGATTTTATGTATGGGCCACCCGCCCCCACCCGTCTCGACCGCCGATTACCGTTATTGCCATTTGTCGTTATTGGTGAGATGTTGTCTTGCATGAGCCAACAGTCTCTGAATGTCTACAAAGCCACACCCTACAAAGGGATATTTCTCTTGGTGTGCCTGGTTCTGGGAGGTGTTGCTTCCTATGATGGGTTGGATGACGCGGGGTGGATAGCTCGAACACGCAACATAGACATGAACATGGCACCTAACTGGATGAACAATGAGAGTCGAGTTTGCCACAGCATACAGACCTTCGGGTCAGCGTCTAAGCCCGCTCAGTTAGTGTCACTTTACTGTCCCATAGATACTGTGCAGGGACCTGCGCATAATCTATCGATCCGATTATGGGGCAAGGTATCGCGACCTGATATCTCAGGTGTCGAAGCGTTTCGAGGAGGAAAGGGCCTTTGGCGTTGTGCGCGACGCGGTGACGACTTCACTTGCTGGGCGATAAATTGACGAAAGTTCTCAACTGCTCGGCAGTCAGGTCAACAATTTAAACTTCGGCTGTTCGTCCACTCTCCGGTAACACTGAATAAGGCTCTCCACTACCTCTACAGGTACAAATTCGTTCACTGGAAGCCATATATAGATGAGTGCCCAGATTGCATCTTCTGCGGACTTCAAAATGCGTTTATAGATGCTTTCGCTGTTCAATCCTTTGAGGGAAAAGATAACCTCGTCTCTTTTCCCCGATGTGATGGTCAGTGTGTATGGCATAGGCGGCTGTTGTCTCCTTACTAAACAAGCTAATAGCAACGTCAGAATTTACCTAAGATCTTTCAGGTGAAACTGAATTGCCCAACAGCTCTACTCCACCGTAACGCTCTTGGCTAGGTTTCTGGGTTGGTCTACGTCGCAGCCTCGGCGGACGGCTATGTGGTAGGCGAGGAGTTGGAGGGGGACTACTTCTAGGACGGGTAGGAGGAGTTCGGGGGCCTGGGGGATTTGGATGGTGTGCTCGACTAGCTGCTTGATCTCTTCGTCGCCTTCGATGGCGATGGCGATGACGCGGCCACTGCGGGCGGTGACCTCTTGAATATTGCTGAGGGTTTTTTCGTACTTGAGGACGCTTGAGGGGTCGTTGGGGTCTTTGGTGGCGATGCAGACTACGGGGAGGGTCTCGTCGATGAGGGCGTTGGGGCCGTGCTTCATCTCGCCGGCGGGGTAGCCTTCGGCGTGGATGTAGGAGATCTCCTTTAATTTGAGTGCGCCTTCGAGGGCGATGGGGTAGTGGATGCCGCGGCCGAGGAAGAGGAAGTCGTTGGAGGTGTGGAAGATTTTTGCGAGCTGGTAGCACTGGTCGTCGACTGCGCGTAAGACTTCTTCGAGTTTTCCGGGGAGCTTTGAGAGCTCGTCGACGAGGTGGAGGGATTCGGCGTCGGTGATGGTGCCGCGGACTTGCGCGAGGTGGAGGGCGAGGACGAAGAGGGCGGTGAGCTGGGCGGTGAAGGCCTTGGTGGAGGCGACGCCGATCTCGGGGCCGGCGTTGGTGGTGAGGGTGCCCTGGGCTTTGCGGGTGATGGCGGCGCCGACGACGTTGCAGATGGCGAGGGTTTTGGATCCTTTGGCGATGAGCTCGGCCTGGGCGGCGAGGGTGTCGGCGGTTTCGCCGGACTGGGTGATGAGGAGGCCGATGGCGCGGGGGTCGGCGATGGGGTCGCGGTAGCGGTACTCGGAGGCGTAGTCGACGTCGACGGGGAGGCGGGCGAGGCGCTCGATCATGAACTTGCCGGCGAGGCCAGCGTGCCAGGAGGTTCCGCAGGCGGCGATGGTGATCTGGGAGGCGTTGCGGAGGTCGGCGTCGGAGATCTGCATGGCCTCGAGGAAGACGTGGCCGGTGTCGAGGGAGACGCGGCCGAGGGTGGTGTCGCGGATGGCGCGGGGCTGCTCGTTAATTTCCTTGAGCATGAAGTGCTTGTAGCCGGCTTTTTCGGCCTGGATGGGGTCCCAGGTGATGCGCTGGACTTTTAATGGGAGGGGCGCGCCTTGGAAGTCGGTGAGGGTGACGCCGTCCTGGGTGAGGATGGCGACTTCGCCGTCGGCGAGGAAGTGGATGTTGCGGGTGTGGTGGAGGATGCCGGGGACGTCGGAGGCGAGGAAGAATTCTCCGTCGCCGATGCCGATGACGGCGGGCGGGCCCATGCGGGCGGCGACGAGCTTGTTGGGCTCGTGCGCGGAGAGGACGCCGATGGCGAAGGCTCCGGTGATGCGCTTGACGGCGCGGCGGACGGCTTCTTCGAGGGGGATTGCGGGTTTGGAGTCGTCGAGGGTTAGGACGGCTTCGGCGGTGTTGGCTTCGGAGTTGGTGCTCGTGCTGGCGAAATGCGGGGATCCTTCGCTGCGCTCAGGATGACGACTCTTATTTTGAGCGCCGCTGCCTGCGCCGTTTGCCGCGGCGGCGAGGTTGAGTTCGTCTTCGATGAGGTGGGCGATGATTTCGGTGTCGGTTTCGGAGACGAACTTGTGGCCCTTGGCGATGAGGGCACTCTTGAGGGTGAGATAGTTTTCGACGATGCCGTTGTGGACGACGACTAGAGTGCCGCTGCCGTCGCGGTGGGGATGGGCGTTTTCTTCGGTGGGGCGGCCGTGGGTGGCCCATCTAGTGTGGCCGATGCCGAAGGAGCCGTTGATGGGCGAGTCGGCGATGACGTTTTCGAGGTTGCGGAGCTTGCCGGGGGCGCGGCGCAGGGCGAGGCCTTCGGGGCCACCGGCTACGGCGATGCCGGCGGAGTCGTAGCCGCGGTATTCGAGGCGGCGCAGGCCTTCAATGATGACGGGGACGACAGACTGGGGACCGATATATCCGACAATTCCACACATAGAACGAGTTTAGACGGCGACGCGGGATTTTGCGCGTGGCGGATTGTGGGACTTTTGGGTTACGCAGGTTGTTTTGCGGGGGTTTGGTGTGGTGGCGCGGATTTGTAGAGGAGATTGAGGAGGGGGCGTTCGAGGAAGGTGTAGCTGAGGTATCCGACGGCGAGGACGAAGGGGAGTGAGATGAGCGCGATCACGAAGATGTTGGGGTGGAGGGGGTAGATGACGCGGGCGATGAGTTCGAGGACGAGGATGTGGGAAAGATAGATGGAGTAGGACCAGTCGCCGATGGATTTGAGGAGGGGGAAGTAGCGGATGAGGTTGGAGAGCTCGAGTTCGATCCCGCCGAGGAGGAAGAGAGCGGCAAAGGTGCCATAGAGGAGCGGGCGCAGCCAGGGGTGGGCGATGATCCAAGCGGCCCGGCCTGGGTGGGCGTGGAGGCTATAGGCGAGGATTGCGGCGAGCCAGAGGACGGCGGTGAGGACGAGGATGACGCCCGCAGTTTTGTGGAGTCGCCCGCGGCGGTAGATGTGGAAGATGGCGCAGCCGGCGAGGAATTCGAGGGCCATGGGAGTGAGGAGGGTTTGGATGGTGGCGGATGGAGAGAGGCCGACGTGGAGTTTGAGCAGGATGATGGTGATGCCCCAGAGGACGATGAACCAGCGGGCGAGGCGCTCGGGGACGAAGAGGAGAAGGAGGAAGAAGACGAGGTAGAAGTAGAGCTCGGAGGTGAGGGTCCAGGCCTGGAGGAGGATGAGGCGCCCGTTGGAGGGGAGGAGCAGATAGGAGGAGAGGATGTTGACGGGGTGAAGGAAGTCCGCGATTGTTGCGGGTTGGAATCGGTAGGCGATGAGCGCGAGGGTGGTGTAGATCCAGAGGATGGGGAAGATGCGGGCGAGGCGGTGGTAGAGGAAGCGGGCGGCTTCGCGAGGCCGACCGAATTTGCCTATGGTGACGGAGGAGATGACGATGCCGCTGATGACGAAGAAGAGATCGACGCCGAGCGCGCCGTGTTCGAGGAGGAGCGTGTGGTTGGTATTGCAGAATTTGGTTTCGATGCCGTGAAGATGCACGCCGACGATGAGGAGAGCGGCGAGTCCGCGGCAGACCTGGATGCTGATGATTCGCGGGGAGTGAGTTTGAGGTGGTTGGGTCAGTGCGCGGCTCCTGCGCACTACTGTATCAACGCGTGTGGTGAGGCGCGGGGCTGGTGAAGTGTTGTGGGGAAGTGTTGCGGGGAATTCATACAGTGGCGATGGGGCCGGTGTAACGTAGGGGTGCAGTGCAGATCTAGATCAGGGCGGTGCTGTGCACATACTGGTTATTAATAGCGGGTCTTCGTCGATTAAGTTTTCCCTGTTCGAGTCGGGGAACGAAATGGCGTCCAAAATCGCGGGTTCCATGGCCTTCAAGGAAGCAGCACGCAAGGCGAAGCCGGTCCTCCTCGAGGACGCGATGTCGGTTGAAGTTACGGCTCCAGAAGAGTACATGGGTGAACCTCGGTCGTTGTATGAGGGTGAGGTGACGGGGATTGGCGGGGGGAAGGCGGCGTTCGCGTTTCGTGATGCGGATGGGCGGGATTTGAGCGGGGGACGAAAGAGCGTAAAGGCGGAGACGCCGGTGGAGGCGATTGCGCTGGTGGTGGAGGCGGTGAGCGGGAATGGGTTGCCGCGGGTGGACGCGGTGGGTTATCGGGTGGTGCATCCGGGGGCGAAGCTGGACCGGCATCAGCGGATTACGCCGGAGGTACTGAAGGATCTGGAGGAGGCGGTGGTGTTTGCGCCGCTGCATGATCCGGCGGTGATTGCAGTGATCAAGGACACGATGGAAAGGTTTCCGGACGTGCAACACTATGCGTGTTTCGACACGGTGTTTCACGAGACGATGAGTGAGGCTGCGACGACGTATCCGATTCCGCTGAAGTATCGTGAGCAGGGAGTTCGGCGTTATGGGTTTCATGGGTTGAGTTGCGAGTCGATTGTGCGGCAGCTTCGAGCGGCGAAGGAGATTGAGTTTCCGAGGCGGATGGTGATTGCGCATCTGGGGAGTGGATGCAGTGTGACGGCTTTGGTGGATGGCCGGTCGGTGGATACGACGATGGGGCTGACGCCGACGGGAGGAGTGGTGATGGGGACGCGGCCCGGGGATCTTGATCCGGGGCTGGTGCTGTATTTGCTGCGACAGGTGGAGGGGGATAAGGTGACGGCGCTGGAGACGATGCTGAACCATGATGCGGGTATGGTGGCGTTGTCGGGGATGCCGAACGATATGAAGGCGGTGCGGGAGGCTGCGGCGAAAGGCGACGCGAAGGCGAGGTTGGCGACGGAGATCTTTACGCGGAGTGTGAAGAAGGCGTTGGGCGGGTTTGTGGCGTTGATGGGTGGGGTGGATGCGTTGGTGTTTGCGGGGGGCATCGGCGAGAATGATGCGCGGTCGCGGGTGGAGATTGCGGGTGGGCTGGAGCGTTTTGGGATTTCGATCGATTCTGTGTTGAATGGAGCAAAAGGGGATGCGATGCGGCGATTGAGTGCATCTGACTCATCAGCGACGGTGTACGTCGTTCCGGCTAAAGAGGATTGGATGATTGCGGTGCATGTCGATCGCATGGCGCGTACGGGATAGACGGGCGTGGTTGGGACTTTGGGTTGAAAAGGTTTGAACGGTCGGGGCGAGTGAAGTCTTTCGGGGTCCTTCGCTCCGCTCAGGATGACGGCAAAAACTAACAACTGCAACTGCAACGCACAAGGCAACGGCAACGCAAGCAACTGCAACGGCAAAGGCAAAGGCAAAGGCAACTGCAACTGCAACTGCAACTGCAGAAAATGAAACTTTCCGTTTCACTGATTTCGAACGAAGGAGTTATTCATGAGCGCGACGAAAGAATCCAGCAGGGAATCGACGAAGGGAAAGAGTCAGAGTGCGCAGCCGTTGTCGGCGGAGGAACTTCGAAAGATCAATGCTTATTGGCGTGCTTGCAACTATCTGTGCGCGGGGATGCTGTATTTGCTGGAGAATCCTCTGCTGAGGGAGCCGCTGAAGCCGGAGCATATTAAGAACCGGTTGCTGGGACACTGGGGGACGGACCCTGGACAGTCGTTTACCTGGGTTCATATGAATCGGCTGATCAAGAAGTATGACCTGAATGTGATCTATGTGTCGGGGCCAGGGCATGGGGCGCCGGCAACGCTGGCGAATTGCTACCTGGAGGGCGTGTATTCGGAGGTTTATCCGGACAAGAGCCAGGACCTTACCGGGATGCAGAAGTTCTTCAGGCAGTTTTCGTTTCCGGGAGGGATTGGGAGCCACTGCACGCCGGAGACTCCGGGGTCGATCCATGAGGGCGGTGAGCTTGGGTATAGCCTCTCGCATGGATTTGGAGCGGCGTTCGATAATCCGGATTTGATTGTGACGGTGGTGGTGGGTGATGGTGAAGCGGAGACGGGGCCGCTGGCGACGAGCTGGCACTCGAACAAGTTTCTGAACCCAGTGCGCGATGGCGCGGTGCTGCCCGTGTTGCATTTGAATGGTTACAAGATTGCGAACCCAACGGTGATGGCGAGAATGACGGAAGAGGAGTTGGAGTGGCTGTTCAAGGGCTACGGATGGACTCCTTATTTTGTTGAGGGGAGTGAGCCGGAGGCGATGCATCGCAAGATGGCAGAGGTGATGGAGCGATGCGTGTTGGATATTCGCGAGATTCAGGCGAAGGCGCGGAAGGGGCCGGCGGCGAAGGCTGAGCGTCCGCGTTGGCCGATGATTGTGTTGCGCACTCTGAAGGGGTGGACGGGGCCGAAGGAGGTGGATGGGCATAAAGTAGAGGGTTTCTGGAGGGCGCATCAAATTCCGCTGGATCGAGGCGAGGACGAATCCGAAGCATTTGAAGCAGCTGGTGCAGTGGATGAAGAGCTATAAGCCGGAAGAGTTGTTTGATGCGGAGGGACGCCTGGTCGAAGAGTTGCGCGAGATGGCTCCGAAGGGAGCGAGGAGGATCACGGCCAATCCGCATGCAAATGGCGGAGTGCTGCGAAAGCCTCTGGATATGCCGGACTTTCTTGACTACGCCGTTGAAGTGAAGAAACCGGCGCAGGATTATGTGTCGTCGACATTTGTGCTCGGAGGATTGCTGCGTGATGTGATGAAGCGGAATATGTCGAGCTTTCGCGTCTTCGGGCCGGATGAGACGGCGTCGAACAAACTGCAGGTGGTCTATGAGGCCAGCAAGAAGACGTGGATGGAGGAGATTCTGCCTGAGGACTCGGACGGCACGGAGATCACTCGCGATGGACGCGTGATGGAGATGCTGAGCGAGCATACGCTGGAGGGGTGGTTCGAAGGGTATGTGCTGACGGGGCGTCATGGTTTCTTTTCAACCTATGAAGCGTTTGTTCACATCATCGACTCGATGGTCAACCAGCATGCGAAGTGGCTGGAGAAGAGCAAGCTGGAGTTGCGATGGAGAGCGCCGATTTCATCGATCAATTTGCTGATCACGTCGCTGGTGTGGAGGCAGGATCACAATGGATTTACCCATCAGGATCCGGGATTTCTGGATATCGTGGCGAATAAGAGTCCGACGGTGACGAGGATTTATCTGCCGCCGGATGCGAACTGTCTGCTCAGCGTCGCGGATCACTGTTTGCGAAGCGAGAACTATGTGAATGTGATTGTCGCCGACAAGCAGCCGCATCTGCAGTATCTGGATATGGATGCAGCAGTGAAACATTGCACGAAGGGGATCGGGATATGGGACTGGGCGAGTAACGACGAGGGCGCCGAGCCGGATGCGGTGATCGCCTGCGCGGGCGATATTCCGACATCGGAGGCGCTGGCAGCGACGGCGATCCTGCGTGAGCATTGCCCGAATGTGAAGATACGGTTCGTGAATGTCGTGGACCTGTTCCGGTTGATGCCGGAGTCAGAGCACCCTCATGGGTTGTCGGATCGTGAGTTCGACAGCCTGTTTACGCTGGACCGGCCGGTGATCTTCAACTTCCATGCCTATCCTTCGCTGATCCACAAGTTCACCTATCGCAGGAAGAATCATGACAACATTCATGTGCGCGGGTACAAGGAGAAGGGAAATATCAACACGCCGCTGGAGCTGGCGATCCTCAACCAGATCGACCGGTACGATATTGCGATCGACGTGATCGACCGCGTACCGAAACTGCAGTCGACGGCTGCGCATTTGAAGGAACGGCTAAAGGATCAGATTATCGAGAGCGTGAACTACGCACACGCGAATGGGATCGACAGCAAGGAGATTCGCGAGTGGAAGTGGCCGCTGTAGGTTGTGAATGCAAGAAGAAGCCCCACCCTTGATTGAGGATGGGGCTTTTTTGTGTGAATGAGGAGGGCTAGAAGAGGATCTTTAGAGCGAACTGGGTGTTGAATGGTTCGCCAGGACCGATGCCGGGTGCACCGTTGTAGTAGCCGATGGTCTGGGTGACGGTTCCGAAGGCTGCGCCGTCGCTGAGGTAGTTATCAGGTGGGGCGAGGTTGGCGCGATTGAATAGGTTGAACATCTCGACACGGAACTGCGCGTTGAAGCCGTGGTCGAAGAGCGAAAATTTGTTGTTCTTGAAGACGGAGAAGTCGACTGCGCCATAGGCTGGAGCGACAAGCTGGTTGCGGCGCATGTTGCCGAAAGAAGCATATGCGGTGGGACTACAGGAACCGGGGATGCTGGTGTCGCAGAACGCGCCGGAGGTGATCCACTGGGCCTGTCCGTCAACGATGCTCTTGCTGGCACCCTTGTAGGGGTTGACGTTGGGGACCAGATTCACGCGGTCCTCACCCTCACCGGTGCCGCTGGAGTCGTTGCCTGTGTAGATGGTGTAGGGTTGGCCGCTGTGGAAGGTGATGAGGGAGTTAAGTTGCCAGCCGTTGGTGAGCGGCTTGAGGTGGGAGCTGCCGGGGATATCGTAGGTGATATAGCTGGTGAAGTTGTTTCGGGTGTCGTAGTCCATGCTGGCGTAGTCGCATTTGACGCAGAGAGCATTGGTAATGTTGGCGTTTCGATATTGGGTGAGGAAGTCGAGGCCATGGGCCCAGGTGTAGGAGAACTGGCTGGTTACACCGTGCCAGCTGGTCGTGCGCAGCGTGGTTTGAAGCGAGTTGTAGTTGGAGTTGCCGATGCTGGAGACCTGGTTGATGGTTCCGTAGTTGGGGAATTGCTTGCCAAAGGGACGGGTAGCGTTCTGAGCTGCTGTACCGAGATTGGTGCTGCCGAGGGCGGCCTGGTTGATGTCGATGTTCGAGATTTGCTTGCGCGACTGCGAACCGACGTAGCCGAAGGTGAAGACAGCCTTTGAGCCGAGGGCCTTCTCGACATTGAAGTTGAAGTTGAAGGTATAGCCTGCGCGCAGATTCGGGCTGATGGAGAAGAGGTTGTAGAAGGTGGCGGGGTCGTAGGCCGTAGCGGTGGGAAAGAGGAGAGTACCAGGTGTGATGACGAGGTTACTGTTGGAGAGACTTGAGACTGGGGCAGGGCCGCCAGGGTTGCTCTCAGCACCGGACGCCCCGCCGTTTGGCGGACGGTTGTCGAGGAAGGGGTTGAGGTTGGGCTGGTCAAAGAACATGCCAATACCACCGCGGAAGACAAAGCCCGGACTGAAGGTCGGTTGATAGGCAAAGCCTACGCGAGGACTGAAGTCGTAAAAGGTCCTGGGATAGAGTGAACCGATTGCGGCCCCCTGGAAGACGAGGCCATTGACGGCACCGGAGGTCGTGGGACGGAAGACTGAGAGGTCTTGCAATCCGTCGTGCATGGGCCCGAGGTAGTCGTAACGGAGGCCGTAGTTGACGTTGAGGCTGCGGGTGAGTTGAAAGGCATCGGCGGCGGAGCCGGAGAAGTTGTTGACGTAGACCCAGCGCTCCGGTTGGCCGCGCACGATCTGTGCCTGTTGGGTGCAGCCGATCATGAAGTCAGCGAGAGAGAGGATCTGGGGGCCGTTGGCTTGTGCGCTGATTTTGGCGACGTAGGCCTGCTGGGCCGCGGTTGGAGTTGTGTAGCCATATTGCGCCTGGCAGGGTGCGGAGCTGAATCCGGTGCCGGCGACGTAACCCCATGGGCCCTGAGTTCCAGGAAAGGAGAAGTTGCCGCGGGTCTTGCGGTGGTAGAACTCGTTGACGTAGCCGCGGCGGTACTCGCCGGAGAAGCGGAACTGATGCCTGCCGACCACCCAAGAGGCGCTGTCGGTGACTTGGCCGGTGATGTCGTTACGGCCCGAAGGCGGGGTGGCGTGCTGAAGGTTATCGAAGCCAACGATATTGATGCCGGGTGCGCCGGAGAGTTGCGGCTGGGCGGCGCCGGTGTTGAACCCGAAGGAGATCGGATTCATGCTGTGGTTGTCGTCGAAGAAGATCTGATTGAAGTAGTTGACGCCGAAGAGGACCTGGTTGGTGAAGCGGGGCGTGAGGACGGAGTTAACCACGGCGGACCAGTTGTAGACGTGGATGGGGCCCTGCTCGAAGTAGTAGGGATTGAGAGTGCCGACGGGGGCGACCTGGTTACCCTGACCGCCAAACATGCGGAGAGCCAAGGTGTGCTTGGGCGTGATGACGAAGTCCATCTTGCCGACGCCGTTGTAGCTGTAGCCAGTGATAGGTGCGGCGCTGGTGTAGTTGTTGGCCGAGTCGCACGAGCTGTTGACGGTGGGGCAGTCGAGAATCGCGGCAGGATATAACTCGGCAAATGAGGCAGTGGCTACGCTGGTTGGGGCGAGATTGAATACCTTCAACAGAGCGGTGGAGTCGGCCTGGAATGCCGTTGTGGGCTCTGTTGTGGAGGCCGGAGAGTTGATGACGAACTGCTGCTTCTCATAGTTGAAGAAGTAGAAAAGCTTGTCCTTGAGGATAGGGCCACCGAGGCTGGCGCCGTAGTTCTGGTTGCGGAGCTTGCCCTTGGGCGCTCCGTTGGCGAAGGGACTGTTGGCGGAGAAGAATTCGTTGCGGTTGAAGTAGTAAGCCGAGCCGTGAATTTCGTTTGTGCCTGATTTGGTCACGATATTTACGACTCCGCCGGGGTTGCGTCCAGCTTCAGCAGTGGACTGGGTCTGTTGCGAGTACTGCTCGACGGAGTCAAGGGGAAGAATGATTCCGGCGATGCCTTCGACACCGCCCTGGTTCACGGCGGGGACGTTATGCCAGAGGTCGTTGTTGTCGACGCCGTCGATCTGCCAGTTGACCTGATTGGCGCGTGTACCGTTGACGGAGCCGAAGCCGCCGGCGGAGTATCCACCGAAGCCCGGTGCGACGGCAATGAGCTGGGTGAAGTCGCGGCCGTTCATGGGAGTGTCGTTGACGATGACGCTGCTGATGTCGGTGGTCTGGGTGCTCGTCGTAGTGTCGAGCGCAGCAGCGGCCGCGTCGACTTCGACGACAGTGTTGGAGGCGGAAATGGTCAACTTGATGGCAAGGGTGAAGGTGGTGCCTGCGCTGACGACGACCTTGTCGGTCTTGACGGTGTTGAAGCCCGGGAAGGACGCGGCGACGGAGTAGGTGCCGAGGGGGAGGTCCTGGAAGAGGAACTCACCGGCACTGGAACTGGTGGTCGTGTGTTTAGCGTCTGTGTCCACGTCGGTGGCGACGACTTCGGCTTTGGGGATGGCTGCTCCAGTATGGTCGGTGACGGTGCCGTTGATGCCGCCGCGGAAGGTTTGGGCTTGAGCAGACGTCGCACTGATGAGGGTTAGGAGGATGGCGGCGAGGCTGTAGAAAGCGGCCTGTAGGAGCGTACGTGATGGTTGTCGCATGTAACCTCCGGAAAAAGAGACAAAGATTTCTCGACCGTCTCGAAGACGATTTTTGCGGTTGAAAAATTAAACGAAAGAGCCGTTGTCGCAGCGGGAGTGCTGCGGGTACGTCACTGTTTTCCAAGGGCCGTGTGGCTAATAGAAATGTGGCGAAAACGTCAATTTAAGAAAAAGAGTGAGACCAACCTAACCTTCTTTCGTAAAGATTGCAAGAATTTTTTTGAGATATCACGGCTCGAGCTGCGGTGTTTCTGCTGAAGGTTTAAAGAGGAGGTCCGGGCACGATTGGCGCGGCGATTTGATGGAGTGGGCAGCAGGGCAGAAGCACGGTGTTCTGAAGGCTCCTCGCTGGCTTGTAACTTTAGCAGTTACAAAGTTTGCAAGTGGACCAAAGAAATTCGTATGTGGAACGAAGCGACGACGTGCGCTTGATGTCGCCGGAGTGGATGCGTCGCGACACGATGAAGGCTTGCGCAGGAAATTGGGGAATGGGATACTCGGGTAATTCTGAGCAACACATAGGCCGGCAATGAACGTGAAGTATGGGACCTGTTTACTCTTCTGGGTGTGCGCATTGGGCGCGGTGGGACAGCAGCAGCCGGAGTTGCAGCGGAGGGACCAGCAAGAGAAGCGCGCGTCGGAGCTTCCTCCTCCACCTGTGCCGATGAAGGCCCCGGAAAATCTGGAGCCGGCCCGAACGGCGAATGCGAATGCACTCTATCAGGCATTGCGAACGCGGACGGTGAATGGGCCAGCGTTTACGGTGAAGAATCTGTCGCTGAGGCGCGATGCAGGAGTGTTTACGTTCAGTGATGGAACATTTTACTTATATGGAGAAGTAGGCGGCAGGGTGACCGGAGCGGTGTTTCTGGGAAATGGGACGCTGCATGTGGAGCCTCCGTCGGCGATGGAGCGGAGGCAGCTGAAGATCGTAATGAAGACGGAGGTGCTGGACCAGCCCTTCACGAGCGCGGTGTTCGAGTTTACGGATAACACGGCAGCAGAGTTGCGGAAAGCCGCGTTGTCGAATGCTGCGGTCACAAGCGGTGCGGTGGAGCAGGCTCAGGAGGCGCAGGCGCTGTTTCGAAAGAATCTGAAGCATGATATCGAGGCACGGCTACTGGGAGACATCGTGCGGCCGGGTGGCGGCGGGTTCTTTCTCGCGGATATGAAGGGGCCGATGTTCTCGAAGCGGCTGATCTACGTCGTAGATCCGGATGGAGCGATCGGCGTCGAGCCAGAGGAGGTGGGACTACTGACCTCCAGTGACTATGGCTACGACGTGACGCTGGGCTTTCGCTCGGAGGAGCAACGCAGGACGACACGAGCGGTGGTGAACGACTTGTTCCGCATACCGCAGCAGACGATCGATGTGACGATCGAAAAGAATGGAAGGATGGCGGCTACGGTCGTAAGCGCTGTGACCGCTGTACAGAACGGAGTGCAGGTTGTGCCGTTGATGCTGGCTCCTACATTGCGAGTGAGCGGCGTGTGGGGACCGGGCGGGGAGGCGCTGGACTTTATCCAGGAAGATAAGGACCGTGATGCGGACTTCGCGGTAGTTCTGCAGAAGCCGTTGAAGGCGGGCGAGACGATCCAGATTACGACGGCGTATGCGGGCAAGGACGTTGTGCTGGATATGGGGAACGGCAACTACTATCTGACGGAGCGGGAGAGTTGGTATCCGAACGTGCGTGGAGCGCTTGGCAACTACGCGCAGTATTACATGACGTTTCATACAGCGAAAAATGTTCAGGTTGTTGCGACGGGTAACCGGATAACGGAGAAGGAAGAGGGGCAGCAAAAGATAAGTGTGTGGCAGACCCTGACGCCGATTCCTGTGGGGGGATTCAACATGGGGCAGTTCAAGAGCGACCAGAGCGAGCGAAATAAAGATTTGCAGGTCGTGACCTACGCGAATACGGCGCTTGCCGATAATTACAGCCGACTGCCGGATGCGCGAGGCATGGCGTTGGGCACCTTGTCGACGACAGGGATGTTGAAGGTGGCGACCTCGGAGGGAGATGCGGCAATCCAGATCTATACAGATTTTTTTGGACCGCTGCCTTACGACCATGTGTCGTTGACCCAGCAGACGGCGTGCAACTATGGCCAGAGCTGGCCCACGCTGGTTTACCTGCCGATCTGCTACTTCTGGGATGACACGATCAAGCATCAATTGGGTGTGCTGGACCACGACCCGAGCTACTGGAAGGTTGTGACCGCGCATGAGGTGGCGCACCAGTGGTGGGGACAGACGGTGGGGTTCGCAAGCTATCGGGACCAGTGGATGAGCGAGGGTTTTGCGGATTTTTCGGCGTCGCTGTTTTTGATGGAGACGCGGAAGGACCAGAAGGAGTATCGCGATTTCTGGGCGCTGTTGCGGAAGCGGCTGCTCGAAAAGAACGCGCAGGGCATGCGGCCGGTTGATGTGGGGCCGGTGGTGATGGGTTCACGGGTGAGTACGTCGCGTTCGGGCGGTGATGTGTATCAGATGCTGATCTATCCGAAGGGTGCTTACATTCTGCACATGTTGGAGATGCTGTTCTGGACATCAAAGTACGGGGAAGCGCCGTTCAAGGCCGCGATGCATGACTTCGTGAAGAGCTATCAGAACAAGGCGGCGACGACGGAGGACTTCAAGGCGGTGATGGAGCGTGATATGCAGCCCTGGATGGACGTGGATAAGAACCATAAGTTGGATTGGTTCTTCAATGCGTACGTTTATGGGACCGAGATTCCGAAGTACACGATGACGTCTACGTTTGAGAAGAAGGGCGAGGAGACGACGGTGCACTTCACGCTGACGCAGAGTGGCGTGTCGGATGACTTTACGATGATGGTGCCGGTGTATATCGAGTATGCGGACAAGCGGGTTGTGCTGTTGGGGCATGCGACGTTGAAAGGGTCGACTTCGATTGAGCAGACGGTGAACCTGGGCAAGTTAACCGGTGAGCCGAAGCGCATGGTCGCGAACTACAACTTCGATTTGTTGAGCGACTAGACCGGAGCGGGTTCAGGCGCCGCCGCGGCGGAGTTCTTTGGTCTTGAGGACGATGAGGTACTCGTAGAAGGATTGCAGGGTGGCGTAGGTGAGGCCGGGGGCGCCGTCGAGGATGGCGCCGCGGACCCAGACCATGTAGAGCCACTTGAGGAGTGGGCGGCCGGGGAGGCGGTAGAAGATGGCCTTCTGGTGGAGACGCCGGGTGTGGAAGTCGGGGTGGCGCAGGGCGGTGAGGAGCGATGGATTCTGCAGGCCCTGGTTGCGGACGATGAGCTCGGCTTCCATGGTGGAGTAGAGGTTGTGCTTCTCGACCCACGTGCGGATGCCTTTGGAGAAGGGGAAGTGGTCGAGCGGGTAGCTGAGGTTGGCGACGGGGCCGTCAACTTCGAGGACTTCGTTGATGGCGCGGGTGTAGTGGCAGCGCTCGGGACGGACGAGGCGGATGTAGAAGGGCGAGAGCTGGGCGTGTTTGAGCCATGTGTCGAAGAGGTGGTCGCGCCGGCGGACGCGGAAGGCGGCGATTTGAGTTGGCGCGGCTGTCGCGAGCTGCTGCATCTCGCGGGAGAGCTCGGGAGTGGGACGCTCGTCAGCGTCGAGCAGGAAGACCCAGGGATATTTGAAGGGGACGGTGGTGAGGGCGGCGTTGCGGTGTGTGGCGTAGTCGTCGAAGGCGCGGGTGTGGATGTGTGCGCCGGCGGCTTTGGCGATCTCGACGGTGTTGTCGGTTGAGTTGGAGTCGAAGACGTGGATGTCGTCGGACCAGGAGACGCTGGAGAGGCAGTCGGGGAGATCGCGCTGCTCGTTGCGGGTGAGGATGAGAACGGAGATCATCTGTTGGCTATGGTACCCGGTTCTGCAATGCGGATGATCTCCGTTGGAGTTTAGAAGCGGAGGACGAGACCGGTGGAGAGCGTCTTGGCGTGGCCGCCGTTGGAGGAGTTGTTGAGAGCGTAGCTGAAGTCTGCGACGCGCCAGTCGATGTGAGGGAAGATGGTGGTGTCGACACCGACGACGTAACGGTATGCGATGTCGTTGGGGTCCTTCAAGCCAGCGGCGGTCCTGCTGTAGCTTTGAACGCCGATGAGAAATTCGCCGTAGGGTTTGAGGGGGATTGCCGGGAGTTTTACTGCGAGGCGCGGGCCGAAGAGAACGCTATTGATGTTGTGCGACAAGTCGCCGCGAGCGTCGATGGAGAGGTTGAGCGGAGCCAGGTGGGTGAGGCCGTAGTAGAAGCCGACGGTTCCGGCGAGCTGCCAGTTTTCGGCGGGCAGACCGCTTTTTTCCGTGCCAATGGTGCCGTAGATCGCGAGCTTGGCTTGAGCGTGAAGGTTGATGGTGGAGAAGGAGAGGATGAGAAGGGGGAGGGCCCAAAAAGCTCTGCGGTTCATATTTCGAGCGTAGCGGTAAGTTGCAGCGCTCCACAAGTAAGCAAGTGGTGACCGGCTGCTACTTGATGGGGCGCAGGGCGAGGACGGCGTTGAGGCCGCCGAAGGCGAGGGAGTTGGAGAGGGCAAGCTTTGGGGTGGCCTTGCGCGGTGCGCCGAGGATGATGTCGAGGTTGATGGCGGGGTCGATGTTGGTGACGCCAGCGTTGGCGGGAAGGAGATTTTCGTGAAGGGCGAGGATGGTGGCGAGGGCTTCGAGTGCTCCGCTGGCTCCGATGGAGTGGCCGTGCAGGGACTTGGTGGAGCTGACGGGAATTTGTGAGGCGCGGGGGCCGAAGACCTGGTGGATCGCGCCGGCTTCGGTGGTGTCGTTCGCCTGGGTGCCGGTGCCGTGGGCGCTGATGTAACCGACTTCTTCGGGTGAGGCTCCGGCGTCGGCGATGGCTTGACGCATGGCGCTGGCGGCGCCGTCGGAGAGCGGCTGGGTGATGTGGCTGGCGTCGGCGGAGAAGCCGAAGCCGACGATCTCGGCGTAGATGGTGGCGTTGCGGGCCTGGGCGGAGGTGAGGGTCTCGAGGGTAAGCATGGCTGCGCCTTCGCCAAGGGTCATGCCGTCGCGGTCGGCGGAGAAGGGGCGGCATTGGGTGGGGGAGACGACACGCATGGAGTCCCAGGCGCGGAGGAAGCCGAAGGTGAGCGGGGCTTCGTGGCCGCCGGCGATGGCGGCGTCGACCATTCCGCCGCGGACCATCTGAAAGGCGAGGCCGATGGCGTGGGTTCCGGAGGAGCAGGCGGTGGAGATGTTGAGGGTTGGACCGGTGATCTTCTGGTCGATAGAGATGTTGCTGGCTCCGGCGGAGGCCATGGTGCGGATGACGGTGAGGGGATGAACGCGGGCGTCGCGGCCGTAGAGCTTGATGGTTTCGGTCTCTTCGGCCTGACGGCCACCGCAGGCGCAGCCGACGATGATGGCGATCTTTTCGGGGGCGTAGTGGGTGGTGAGCTGAGATTCGACGGCTGCCTGCCGCGCGGCGACGATGGCGAACTGGGTGGTGCGGTCAGTGGCGGTGACGATGCCGGAGTCGAGGTGCTGGCTGGGGTCGAAGTCCTTGACGGCGGCGGTTTGGGTGAAGCGGAGGCCCTGAGTTGGACCCGGGGCTTCGGGGTAGGGCGGGAACGGGGCGATGCCGGTGGCGCCGCTGAAGAGGGAGTTGCGGAAGTCGGCGACGGAGTTGCCGATGGGGGTGATGCAGCCCAGGCCGGTGACGACGACACGATTCAAAATTCTGCTCTCCCTGATGTCCTGGTTAGGTTATCCGGTATCGATTGTAGAGTGCTGGCTGGGTTTGCCCTCAGGGGGTACGCCCCCCCGGGGTATGGCGGACGTAAAGTGCTTATTATTCAATGGTTTAGCGTGAGTTGATGTCTCCAAATTCGTCCAAACAAAGGGGTTACGGCCAAATTCTTCCAAGCAAAGGGGTTATCTGTATTTTCTCCCCTCTGAAGCGCGAAAGCCCCGGGTTTCGCCGGGGCTTTCTTGATTTCTAACTTAATTATAGCGGGTTGAGCGTAACTAATGCGCCAGATGGATGCCTTCGAGTCCGTCAAGAGCCTTCCCAAAAGCGGACGCAAGTTGTTCCTTGACCTTCTCCAATTCAACCCGTTTGATAGCCCCCAACGTTCCGTACTCCGCTCCGCAAGAATCGCAGGTGAGTTGACTCTCATCTGTGAGTTCCGATGGAGTGATGACCTTATCTTGTCCGCACTCGTCGCAGCACAACGTCAGTGTCTCTTGCCCGTCACTCATGTTGATAACCTCTCCACTTGTGTTGACTGATTGTAGCCTTATGACTTAGGGCCGCGCTTACCCCGAAAGGGATGTGGCTTGCGCTTTTAACCAGCCTTGCCCGTAAGTTCCGCATAGGTAAGCCGACGATAGGCTACCTGAGACAAAGCCAGCATGAAGCGGTCAGAGTCATTCAGTGGATTGTCCTTCGTCGCACGGTTGTTATAGCGGAACATCTGCTCATCCAGATAGCGATCAAGGTGGAATGGCTCTACCGCAACGTAGGTGCCACTCAGGTTGCGCTTCATAAGCGACCAGAAGTTCTCCAGACCATTGGTGTGGACGCGGCCCTTCACATAAGCATCAATGTGATTCACCGTCTCATGGATGTAGTTCTGTTTTAGCTTGTCGTATGCGACAGCCTGATCGGTGTAAACGGCAGAACCCGCGCAAACGTTATTGAGAATTTCCTTCTGTAGCGTCTCGCGCTTTACATCCTTCACAACCTTGGCCCGTACCTGCCGCGATTCACGGTCCAGCATCCCCAGAACGGCAGTCTTGTTTGCATAGCGAGTGTGGTACACGTTCACAGGTTCGCCCACTGCCGCCATCCTGAGACCCCTAGAACGGCTCTTGTGCATGTTCTTAAGCTTGCCACCCACAAAGGACTCATCAACCTCTACCTCGCCGCCGTCCTTGCGGCCCAGCTTCGTACCTGTGTTGAGGTGCTTCAGGACCAAGCGGAGCCTCTGGAGCATGAACCAGGCGGTCTTCTGAGTCACACCTAGCGACCGTGACAGTTCATAGGAGCTAATACCGTTCTTGCAGCTAGTCAGGAGCCAAAGGGCAGGAAGCCACTTGGTTAGGGAGATCGGGGAGTCCTCAAACACCGTGTCACGCTTCACCGAGAACTGGATACGGCATTCGCGGCACTTCCAACGCTTCTGAGTCTTGAGGTAATAAGGGCTATCAGCGGCACACTCAGGACAGGTAGGACCGTTAGGCCACCGCATCTCGGAAACGGTATCAATGCAAACTTGCTCATCGCTAAAGTGCTGAATCGCTTGCTGCAATGTCTTTGGGCTGTCCATGAATTGAATAGTACGCGTTTGGCGTGGGTTAGTCAAGTGTATTATTGCCGATGGATGTTGTTGGTGAGGTGAGGGTTCGGTGGTTTTGGGGCTTGACATGCGATTTCCGGGCCAAAAACGCCAAAAATAATTTGCGGGATGACGATGTCAAATCGATAGAGTCACTTATCGCTAGTTCGTCATTATTCGCGTGGGCCGCGGGAACTTTTCGTCTGATCGCGGCATTACCAGAGTGTGCGGAATTCAGCGGGATGCGAGAGGCTTGGGACGACGGGACGAGAGGTTCGAACGTGAACATGGCAGAGGTGGTTGCGAGCGATGAGCAGCTGATGGCCGCGTTTTCCAAAGGCTCGACGAACGCATTTGGGGAGCTGTTCTCGCGGTATAAGCAGCCGCTGTTCGGGTTTTTTCGGCGACGGGTGGCCGATCCGGCTCTGGCAGAGGAGCTGACCCAGGAGACTTTTCTGGCGATCCTTCACGCGGCGTCGCATTATGAGCCTTCGGCGACGTTTCGAACGTATCTCTACGCAATCGCCTTCAATATTCTGCGGGCCAATCGCAGGAAGACTGCGTTTCGAGCGATGTTTTTTGGCGGCGAGGGGGCCGGAGATCGCGAGCCTGCGATGCGAAGCACGATCGACACGGTTGTGTTGCTTCGCGATGCGGTGAGCAAACTGGAGCGACTGGATCGCGAGGTGCTTCTGCTGCGCGAGTTCGAGGAGTTGAGTTACGCGGAGATCGCGCAGCTGCTAAAACTGCCGCTGAACACGGTTCGGTCACGTCTGTTCCGCGCGCGTATGGCATTGCGGGATCTGCTGACTGCTTCAGCTCCCAAATCGCCAATCAAAGATTATTCGGAGTATGGGGAGCGCGTATGAATACTTTTGAGCATGCTGTGACTCCGGAAGATGTGATGGCGTTGATGGATGGCGAACTGGCCGGTGCCGAGGCGCAGGCGGTGCAAGCGCACGTGAGGGAGTGTGCGGAGTGTGCTGCGCTTGCCGAGGAGCTTCGTCAGACGGGGCGCGCGCTTTCACGGTGGGGTGTCCCGGCTGTGCCGACGGGGGTGGAGGATTCTGTCACGGCCGCGGTGGCGAAGAGCGCTGTTGACGGAAAGATTGCGGGACGCAAAGGCGCTTTTCTCGGCAGTCTCCGAGGCTGGAAGCTGGCGGCGGGTGGTGCGGTGGCGGTGGTTCTGCTTGCGATGGTGGTTCTTTGGCCAACCGCAACGCAGTTTCGTCAACCTAGCCCGACGCCGATGCCTATGGGTCCAACGCCGATGCCTATGAGTGCTTATCAAAGCCTTCAATCGCCGAGATTTGAAGACAGAAAGATTGGGCCTCCGAGGCAGAATTCCATGATGCAGGCCGTCAACGCTCCCGGCGTCGCCGAGCAAGCTGAGAGTTTGGCTGCGAAAGCAGAGAGTGCGAGCGGAGGTTTTAGCGGGGCGATGTCGGCGCCGCTGCCGATGATTGCGCGTGGTGTGTCGCTCACGATTACGGTGAAAGATGTGGAAGCCGCGCGGTCGTCGCTCGATGCGATTCTTGCGGAACATCATGGGTATTTCGCGCAGCTGAACGTGAGTGCGCCGGATGGCGGCCCACGCAGTCTCCAGGGCTCGCTTCGGATTCCCGCGGGAGAACTGCAGCCGGCTGTTGCGGCGATCAGGAAGCTTGGCCGTGTGGATAGGGAATCGCAATCGGGCGAAGAGGTGTCGCAACAGCATGCGGATCTGGCGGCTCGCCTGAAGACTGCGCGGGAGACTGAGGAGAGGTTTCAGGCGATCCTGCAGCAGCGTACCGGCAGGGTCAGCGACGTACTGGAGGTCGAGCAGAACATTGCGCGCGTGCGGGGAGAGATCGAGGGCATGGAGGCGGAGCAGAAGGCGCTGGAACATCGCGTGGATTTTGCGACCGCGGAGGTGCAGCTGAATGAGGAGTACAAAGCGCGATTTGAGTCGCCGACGGCTTCGGTTTCCACACAAATGCGCAACGCACTGGTTGCCGGCTATCACCACGTGACGGAGACGTTGCTGGGCCTGGTGCTGTTTGTCGAGGAGTTCGGACCGCCGCTGCTGCTCTGGGTGGTTATCCTCGGCCTGCCGATTGTTCTGGCGTGGCGACGATATAAGAGGATACGGGCGGGGATCTAAAGGCGGGGATTTAGAGACCGGTTTGATTCGGACAGGGACAAAGCTCATGCGCAGCGGCAGGGCGCAGCTGTTACGGCGTGGTGATGGCGGAGTGGGGCTGGGCGGCGTGGAGTTTGGCGACTCCTTCGACCATGTCGCCTACGGTCTTGATGGTGCCAAGAGCGTCGTCAGGGATTTCGACGTTGAATGCCTCCTCGACCTCAAAGGAGATGTTGATCTTATCGAGGGAGTCAATGTTGAGCTCGTCGAAGGTGCTGGCGAGCGTGACGGTGTCCGGAGAGATGCTCTTCGATTTGGCGATGATGTCTATACAGCGTTTGGCGATCTCGTTCATGGAGTTTCAGGTTCCTCGGGGTTAGCCCCAACTTACAGCGATGGCCATGCCGCTGTAAAGGTGCTTGTGTTGCTCTGCGCAAGTTTAGCTGATGAGGATGTGCAAGCCGGTGGCCAACAGACCGTCGGCGCCAAGGAATTGGAGCGGGGAGTGGCCGATGTGCATTTGAAGGAGACGCTCGAAGAGGCGCGGGCGACCCTCGAAGGTGTTGAGGACTCGGTCGCGCAGGCGCGGGGAGCGGTCCATGAGGAGCAGGCTGCGAGACATGAGGCTGGGAAGAAGCTGGATGCGGCGATGCGCTTGCTGATAAAGGGCGAGGTTGCCGGCGCGGAGGGCGATGGCTAAAGCTGCGGCCTGACGGAAGCAGAGGGCAAGGCCTTCGCCGGTGACGGCATCGACGCCGCCGGAGGCGTCGCCGACGAGGGCAATATTCCCTGTGGCGACGCGGTGCAGTTTGCGGCCGAAGGTGATGGAGCCGCGCGAAGGGCCGCTGAGCTGCGCTGCGGCGAGGTGGCGTTGCAGGGCGGGGAAGTGGCTAAGGGCTTCGACGGAGGAGGCGTTCTTTTTGTTCGCGATGAAAGCAGCGCAGACCTCGTTGGAGGAGTTGGGGGTGACGTAGGCCTGACCGAACTTGCTCCAGTAGATTTCGACGAAGTTGGTCCATGGGGCGATGGTGTAGTGCTGGCGGAGGCCGATGCGGCGAGATTGGATGGAGGATTTGGTAAGTCCGGCCCAGGTGGCGACGCGGGAGTGGTGGCCGTCGGCGCCGACGAGGTAACGTCCGCGGAGGGTTTGCCGGTTCGTGTGGACGAGGGCGCTATTGCTGGTGGAAGCGATGCGCTGCACGGAGTTTTCCCAGTGAAAGCGGACGCCGAGGCTGGTGGCTCGGTCGAGCAGGAGTTGATGAAGGAGAGTACGGCGGATGCCGCGTCCGGGAGCCGAGGGGAAGGCGGCTTCGGTGGTCGTGTGTTGCGATGTGGATTTGCTGTCGGTGGGGTCGCCGATGAAGCGGATTCCGCGCAGCAGGAAGCTGTCCGAGGGACTCAGGTCGCGGTCGAGGTCGAAGCCGAGGGCGGAGAGGGATTCGATGGAGTCGGGCATGAGGCCTTCGCCGCAGGCTTTGTCGATAGGGGGCTTCATGGCGTCGATGACTTCGACGCTAAGGCCCTGGCGAGCGGCGGCGATGGCGCAGGCGAGCCCGGCCGGCCCTCCGCCGACCACAAGTACGTCAGCGTTGCAAGCGGGACTGCTGAGGTTCATTTGCATCAATAATTGCTACCACTTGAGGAGAACGAGCTCCGAACAGAAGGCTGGGCCCATGGCGGCAAGAATGCTGTAGGTGCCAGGCTTGCCAGGGGAGTTGACGAGAACATCTTCAAGGACGGCGAGGACAGAGGCGGCGGAGAGATTGCCGACCTCGCGCAGGCTGCGCCAGGAGGGTTCGAGAGCATTGGGAGGGAGATTGAGGGTGGTCTCCATGGCCTCAAGAACTTTGGGTCCGCCGGAGTGAAAGATGTAGCTCGAAATGTCATCAAGGGTTAGACCGTTGTCGAACAAAAAGGACTCCACGTTGCCTCTAAGGTGTTCATTTACAACTTTAGGAACGTCAGGAGAGAGGACGATTTTGAAGCCCAGGTCGCCAATGCTCCAGCCCATGATGTGTTCGGTGTGGCGATAGAAGGTCGAGCGGGTGTCGAGGATCTGCGGGCCGGAGATGCAGGTGGTGCAGGAGCGCTTGGCCAGCGGAGTTTCGCTGCCGGCTATGACGACGGCGGCGGCGCCGTCGCCGAAGAGGCCGCAGGAGATTAAGTTGGCGATCGATTGATCGTTGTCCTGCCAGGTGAGAGAGCAGAGCTCGACGGAGAGCAGCAGCGCGTACTGATTGGGGAAGGCGCGGACGTAGTCGGAGGCTCGAGAGATTCCGGCGGCTCCGGCGACGCAGCCAAGGCCGAAGATGGGAGTGCGCTTGATGGAGGTGGGGAAGGGCATCAAGTTAATGAGGCGGGCGTCGATGGTGGGGCTGGCGATGCCTGTGACGGAGGCGAAGAAGATGGCGGAGATATCGGCCGGGGTGAGGCCGACGCGATCAAGGGCGGTGGTGATGGCCTTTTCCCCGAGTTCGACTGCGGCGACGATCCAGGCGTCGTTGGTGGGGCCGAATCCAGATAGGTTCTCGTAGACGTGGAGGGGGAAGACGAGATTGCGGAAATCGACGCCGCAGTTGACGAAGAGACGATTGATGAGCCGGGGCTCCTCCATCCTGTCCTGCCAGCGCGCTGTGAGCGCCTCGGAGATTGCTGCCTGAGAGTAGCGGTGAGGAGGATATGCCGTGCCGACTGATGCGATACGCATGCTGATGAGAACCCTTTATGTTGCGTTGAAGTGAACTGCGATACGGCGTTGGAAGAGATCAAGATAGCGCGGACCCCCGACAGACAGAGGGTGAAGGGGCGCGCGCAAACCAACCAATATGTTAAAGGTACACGGTGTGGCGCATTGAATGTTGGATTTCAGACCTGGGCTTTCGAACTGGGGCGCGCGACGTTGGGGGACGCGATTAGTGCAGGCGGGCGATCTGACGCTGGTAAAGGGTGTTCTGAGGGAACTCCTGCGAGAGGCCGACGAGGATGGCTTTACCCTCCTGGGTGCGGCCGTCGCGGAGTTCACCGACAGCGAGCATAAGACGGGCGAAGGGGGCGAGGTAGTGGCCCTGTTCGGCGGTTAGCTTGAGCAGACGGACGCCCTCGGCCTTGTTCGTGCCGGCTCCGGCCATGCCGAGGATCCAGCGGATGGGGGCGGCCTTGAGGCTGAGCATATAGTTCTCGATGCCGACGGCGAGATTGGCGTCGTAGAGGGTGGGGTTGATGGCAAGGGCTTCTTTGGCGTATTTGCTGGCGAGTTCGCTGTATTTGAAGGCGCCATACTCCTTGCGGTCGATAAGGGATTGCCAGTCAGCCTGCATGCCGGAGGTAACGGCTTTGCAGTAAAGGGCGTTTGCATCTTTGGGATTGTGCTGGAGGGCGGTGTCGGCGAGGCGTTCGGCCTGGGCGATGCGATCCGTGAAGCCCTGCTTAAGTGCGGGGTCGATGTCCGGGCGTTTGCGTGATTCGAAGCGATTGTCGTCGGCGAAGAGCTCGATGTCGAGAACGCCGAGGCGGTCGAACTCGGTGAAGATGAAGGCGGCGGCGTCGGAGGCTGAGCCGAGACAGTCGTCGGGATGTGAGGTCATCCACTGCTGAAAATGGTTATGTGCCGCGGCGAAGTCGAGATTGTAGAGGGCGTGGTAGCCGTCGTTGAGCGGGGTGCCGGTGAGGGGGGGGCTGAAGGCGAAGAGAGAAGAAGTGAAGACAAAGACGGACAGAAGGGCCAGCAGGGGGACGCGCGTAACTGGTTTCATTGCAGGGTGTGAGGCAGGGGCTGATTGCAGCATGAGGTACATTGTCACCTTTTTACCTCATCCGTGATGGTTGGCGCTTCGATTCGTGCCTTCGGCTATGGCGCGCGAACGGAGAAGGGTTGTTTTTCACCAATTGGAGTGATCCTGCTGGGGGCCGGTAATTTTGACGGTACTAATGTGCAGCCTTCCGTCATATGACGGTAACTTCGTTCCTTTTTCAGCATGCAGTATGCAAGACTTTGCGTTATTCCAAAAGGTTGCATAAGTAAATGATTGAACCAAAAGGAATTCCATTTGGTCACCAAGCTGCATTGCATAAAGACAAGATTGCAAGACGATGAATTGTCCTGAAAACTGGACGAGCCATCTATCAGATGCACTTTGCAGATTGCTTTAGAAACACCGCTCTAAGCGGAAAACTCAGGAGAAAAAAATGAAAACCTTCGCGAAACTTTCTGCCTTGGGAGCGGTGATAGTGATGTCAGCCGCTTTCGCGTCAGCCGATACGATCAACATCGTCAGCAATTTTGCGACGACGTCGTACACAGGCTACAACCCCGTCGTGAGTAGCACCCCTACCAACAACCCTGCGGGACCGACCTACAACCTGAACAATGTGACGCCTGCGTGGACCCAAGAAGGTCATAACTCAAGCTGGGTTTCGTGGGATCCGAACTCTGGGCCTTCAGGAACCGAGACGGCCGGCAGCTGCACCGCCCTGCCGTGCAGCACCTACGATGCGGATGGCACCTACACCTACGTTTCCACCTTTACAACGAACACCAGCAACGGCGGCCAATGGGGTGGTTCCATCGGCGTCATGGCTGATGACACGACAGACGTTTATCTGAACGGTGTACAGATTGTTCCAGAAGGGGTTATCGGCGGCGACGGGCACTGCGCAGATGGAACACCCAACTGCATGACTCCAGTTTTCGTCTCGCTGAACAGCGGCATGCCCAGCTTCAACAGCGACGGCTTAAATACGCTGACGTTCGTCGTGGAGCAGACGGGCACGATCTATCAGGGCCTGGATTTCTTCGGATCGATCACCAGCACTCCAGAGCCGAACACCCTCGTGCTTCTGGGAACGGGTCTGCTCGGTACCGCAGGGGCACTGTTCCGCAAGATGCGGACAGCCTAACTGCAGAGCTGGGCTTGAGAGGACGCGGGGAGCGTTCGCCTCACACCCAACTTCTACAAATCTCCAGTGGCGAGTGTGAGGATGTCTTCACACTCGCTTTTTTTCGCGATGACAGAGCTTAGCTCTTCAGGGCTGGGATCTGTTTTTTTTCTTTTTCTTCCAGGTACCAGGCGACTGTTTTCTTGAGCCCTTCGTGGAAGTGGGCGAGAGGCTTGTAGCCGAGCTCCGTGGTAGCGCGAGTGATATCGGCGAGAGAGTGCTTGATGTCACCCTCTCTTGGTGGCCCATAGATCGGTTCCGCGGTGAAGCCGAGTTGGCCGGCGATTGCGGAGTAGACCTCGTTGAGCGTGTGGCTCTTTCCTGTGCCGATATTGAACACCCGGCCGGTGGCGGCGTCACTGGGAGCGAGGCAGGCGAGCAGGTTGGCGCTGACGGCATTGTCGATGAAGTTGAAGTCGCGGCTGGTGAGGCCGTCGCCGAAGATGGTGGGTGTCTCGCCGGCCATCATCTTGAAGGTGAATTGGGCGATGACGCCGGAGTAGGGAGAGTCGGCGGCTTGACGAGGGCCAAAGATATTGAAGTAGCGCAGGCAGACGCCCTCGAGGCCATAGGCACGGTAGAAGGACTGGATGTAGTACTCGCAGGTGAGCTTCTGTACGGCGTAGGGTGACAGGGGACGGGGGAGCATGTCTTCCTGTTTGGGCTGGGTTGGCTGGTCTCCGTAGGCTGAGGAGGAGGCTGCGTAAACTATGCGACGCACCTGCGCGTCGCGGGCCGCGATAAGGAGATTTAACGTGCCGTTGATGTTTGACTCGTGCGAGGTGAGGGGATCTTTTACGGATCGGGGAACCGAGGCAAGGGCTCCCTGGTGGAGGATGAAGTCGACACCCTGGCAGGCAGCCTTGATGCCGCTCACGTCCTGCAGATCCATCTCATGAAAAGAGATTTTGTTGCGAATATCGGCGAGATTATCGAGATTTCCTGTCGAGAGGTTGTCGATGCCGCGCACTTCATGACCCTGGTCGACGAGGGCATGGGCGAGGGACGAACCAATAAAACCGGCGATTCCAGTGATGAGATAACGGGCCATCTATCCTCCACCCAGATGAGGTTGCCTGGGGCGCTTGCAAAGTTTGGCGTGCAGCATGTCTTTCCTATTATCAGGTGTCCTCGCGCTAAAACTAAAGCGCATGCGGAGGGGAACATGAGAGGTTAGTTTGAGTGGGGGAAGTGCGTGGGTCAATGCGACTTTCGTGCAGCGTGGTTGTGGAAAGACGGATGCGATAATCGTCACTATGTCGATTACAAACCAGATTGTCTTGCCAAAGATTGCACAGGAGCGCATGGAGCGCATGGAATCCCGAACCGCCAAGATTGGCGTGATCGGGCTCGGATATGTAGGGTTGCCACTCTCTCTTCTTCTTTCCGAAGCAGGTTTCAGGGTGACGGGTTTCGACATTGACACCAAGAAGGTGACGGACCTGGAGGCGGGACGGTCTTACATCTTTCGCATACCAGCGGAGGAGATTCAGAGTGCGCGGGAAAAGGGTTTTTCCGCCACGGCCGACTTCTCCGGTTTATCGGATCAGGACGCCATCATCATGTGCGTTCCGACTCCATTGACGGAGCATCGCGAGCCAGACCTGAGCTACGTGGCCAATACGGCAAAAGCTGCTGCTCCGTGGCTGCAAGAAGGCCAGTTGGTCGTGCTGGAGAGCACGACGTACCCCGGGACGACGGAAGAGCTGATGATTCCGATTCTCGAAGAGGGAAACAAGAATGGATTGAAGGTCCAGGGTGCGGGAGAGCCGGCGGAGCATGGGGTGTTTTATGTTGCCTTCTCGCCGGAGCGCGAGGACCCCGGCAATACGACGGTCGCGCGGCATAACATTCCGAAGGTCGTTGGCGGCCATGAAGAGATTGCGACAGAGCTTGCGGCGGTGCTGTACGAGGGAATCTTTACGCGCTCGATTCGTGTGTCCTCGACACGCGTGGCGGAGATGACGAAGCTGCTGGAGAACATCTATCGCTGCGTCAATATTGCGCTGGTGAATGAGCTGAAGGTTCTTTCGCTGCGTATGGGCGTGGATATCTGGGAGGTGATCGATGCGGCGTCGACGAAGCCGTTCGGTTTTCACCCGTTTTATCCCGGGCCGGGGCTGGGTGGACACTGCATCCCGATCGATCCGTTCTATTTGAGTTGGAAGGCGAAGGAGTTCGATTTCAATACGCGGTTTATCGAGTTAGCCGGCGAGGTTAACGAAGCGATGCCTGCGCATGTTGTGCAGTATGTGGCGAAGGGGCTGAACCAGAACAAGAAGGCTGTGAATGGTTCGCGGATATTGATGCTTGGGATGGCCTACAAGAAAGATATCGATGATCTGCGGGAGTCACCTTCACTGACGGTGATCGAGCTGCTGCGCGAACAGGGAGCAGACGTGGTCTACAACGATCCGTACTTCCCGACGGTTGGCAGAGGCCGACACTACAACCTGAATATGACGTGCACGTCACTGGACGATCTTGGCCAGTACGACTGCGTCCTGATTATGACGGATCACTCGGACTACGACTATAAAGCGATCGTGAATCAGTCGCGGTTGGTGGTGGATTCTCGAAATGCGACGAAGGGGATTAAGTCGGACAAGATCGTTCGTTGCTAGGAAACATTTTGCATAGTTCATTGCGCAGACTGTGAGGTCACGCCACTCCTGTTCGGGAGCTGCCGATGTTGGCGATCCCAACTGAGTGAAATAGCGCGCTGTTTTCAACAGGAACGGGCAGTTTGGAGTTTATGGTTCGACCTGTTATGGTAGAAAAATCGCGAAGAGGTTGTTGCAAACTTCTGCGTGGTTGTACGGTTTTCGCCTCTTGGCGTTGCAAGATTGATTCTCCCCCTGCTCGTGAAGCAGGGAGCTGTTCGCACTTCTTATTTGAACGTCCGCCTCAGGCTTAGTTGCAATGGGCTAGTCGTTTTTTTCTGCCGGTTCTGATGATTTAGGAGATCGCTCCCCGGAGCTATCTTTCTCAGGCAGGCAAGACTCATTCACCACCGAAACTACTCCCCCCGGACACCACTGCAGCGACAGGCGCGGAGGCTTGTGCGTTGCGTAGAACACCCGATCCTTGACCATGAAGTTTACTCGATCATCGTCAGATGCGGGAATGCTCCCCAAAGGTTGTATGGCCTCTCCCAAAAGGAGAGTCCATAATCCGAGGTGGATTACCTTAGTAAGGTCCTCTTGGCCTAAGTAACATCTTGATTCGCTGCTAAACTTGCGCTCTTTCAGCGTAAAGGCAAGGCTTTGCCTAAAGTTGGAAGATTTCTGCCTCGCTCACACTGAAGTGGCATCACGGCTCCCCCTTTGGGTAACTGTAGTAACCACTTTTTCTCGGTAATGTTCAACCAAGGCAAGGTATAGATCTTCGAAGTCTGGTCATGCCCCGGTCTTGTTAGCGAGTTTGATTCCTTTTTTTTGGGGTGTTTATTTTGGGCAAGTTTTTCTTGAAGACGATTGTAACGAGCGCGGCTTTCTTTCTCATTTTCCATTGTCTCGGTTGCAGTCAAGCAACGCAGGCGGCCTCAACGCAACCGGCGGCTTCAACCCCCAGCATCACTCAGGTTCTTCCGCAGACCATCCCTGCGGGCTCTCCGTCTACGACGTTGAAGGTTTCGGGAACGAACTTTCCGAGTCAGGCTGCGATCCTCTGGAACGGCACCGCTGTCGCCACGACGGTGATCGATGCCAACACGTTGTCTGGCACGGTTGGACCGAGCAGCCTCGCCACGCCCAGCACTGTTCAGTTGCAGGTGCAGAACACCCAGACTATGGCGGCCTCGCAGGCAGTGCCGGTCATCATCGCTCCCGCGAACACTCCTACGACACCCACTCCCCTGACAATCTCTTCAACCACGGTGCCGCAAGGTGTCGTTGGCACCGCATACACGGCGACCCTCTCCGCAATAGGAGGCACAGCTCCTTACACCTGGAGCATCTCCAAGGGGCAGCTTCCCACCGGATTGAGTCTTGCGGCGAGCACAGGGATTATCTCGGGTACCCCGACCGCCACGGGCAGCTACTCTTTCACCGCCACGGTGATCGATTCAAGCTCGACGGCACAATCAGCAAGCATTGCGTTCACAATGTCTGTGGTTGCAGCACAGGCGACTCCGTCGCCATTGACGATCGGTACGTCGTCGCTCCCCGGCGGAACGATCGGTTCAGCTTACTCGGCGTCGCTGCAGGCGAGCGGAGGCACTGCGCCTTATACGTGGTCCTTTGTATCGGGTAATATCCCGGCAGGCCTCAGCCTGAATACATCCACTGGCCTGATCTCCGGTACACCTACCGCGAGTGGAACGGCCAGCTTTACCGCTTCGGTTGCGGATTCGGAGAGTCCTGCTCAAACCAAGTCGGTCACGTTGTCGATTGCCATCGCGCCTGCGGGTCTGGCGATCACTACTTCGAGCCTGCCCTCCGGTACCGTCAACTCGCAATATTCCACCGTGCTGCAGGCGAATGGAGGCGCATCTCCTTACACCTGGTCTATCAGCTCCGGTAGCCTGCCGACCGGACTGAGTTTGGCCGCATCGACTGGAATCATCTCCGGAACGCCCACGGCTGTTGGCACAGCCAACCTGACTGTGACCGTCTCGGACGCGGAGAATCCTGCACAGACAAAATCGGTTTCTCTGTCGATCGTGATTGCGCCTGCAACTCTGACGATCACGTCTTCAGCGCTCGCGTCCGGAACCCAGAACTCTACCTACACAAGCACTCTGCAAGCGACTGGAGGGACCGGCGCGTACACGTGGTCGATCTCTTCGGGCAGCCTTCCTGCAGGCCTCAGCCTGGCCGCATCGACAGGAATCGTCTCAGGAAAACCGACAGGGAGCGGCAACTTCTCCTTCGGAGCGACGGTTAAAGACTCAGGTTCGCCAGCTCAGAGTGCATCTGCAACGGTGACCCTCTCTGTTGTACAGGCAGGGACGGCTCTCGCGATCAGTACAACGACGCTTCCCGGAGGAGTACCTAACCAAACCTACAGCACGACGCTGAACGCTACCGGAGGCACAAGCCCGTATACCTGGTCTCTTACCTCAGGTACCCTGCCGTCTGGACTCAGCCTCGCTGCGTCGACCGGAGTCATCTCTGGAAAGCCGACTGCGAGTGGCACGAGCAGTTTGACCTTTTCGGTTGCCGACTCGTCGAGCCCGGTACAAACCAAGACGGTGACTCTGTCGCTTGTCGTCGCACCGGTGGCTCTCACGATCACTACGTCATCGCTGCCTGGCGGCACGAACGGCTCGAGTTACTCGAACCTGCTGCAGGCGAGCGGAGGAACCACTCCTTACTCGTGGTCCATCACGACTGGCAGTCTTCCCGCAGGTTTGACGCTTACCTCGTCGACAGGCCTGATCTCCGGTACACCGACCGCGACGGGAACCAGCAGCTTTACCGTAAAGGTTACAGACTCCGGAAGTCCGGCGCTCACAAAGACGCTCAAACTCTCGATCGTAATCGCCGCCCCCGCACCTGCTCCGCTTACAATCGCTACGTCGAGCTTGGCCGCTGGCACGCAGGGCACGACCTATTCAACTTCGCTGCAGGCTGGCGGCGGCACCACTCCGTATGCCTGGTCGATCACAGCCGGGAGCCTGCCGGCGGGTCTGACGCTGGCATCGGCATCCGGTGTCATCTCCGGTACTCCTACCGCAACTGGGACGGCCAGTTTCACGGCGACGGTCACTGACTCGGGAAGCCCAGCGCAGACGAAGTCAGTCCAACTCTCGATTGCCGTTACAACAACAGCACCGCCTGCATTGACGATCAATGCAACTCTACCCTCTGGAGCAGTCGGCACGGCGTACTCGAATCCCATGACTGCAAGTGGAGGCACATCGCCTTACACATGGTCGATCACGGCCGGCACGCTGCCCGCCGGACTTACTCTCGCCGCGACGACGGGCATTATTTCCGGAACTCCAACTGCGACCGGCACATCGAACTTCACCGCGACTGTGACAGACAACGGATCTCCCGCCCAGACACAGTCCGCAGCCACGTCGATCGTTGTTGCTGCGGCGCAGGCACCGCCTGGGCCAGGAACGACCTGGTTCGTTCGTCCTGATGGAGGAACTCGTTACTCCGTCAATGTCCCACAGGGTCAGTGCGACGGTCAGGCAGACGTAGCCTACCCCGGCACCGGCACGAATCAACATTGCGCCTTCAACGACTTCCGCTATCTGTGGGACGACGATAGCGGCATGGTAGGCCTGGGGGCGTGGATTATTGCCGGCGGGGACACGGTCGTTGTCCGCGGCTGCAGCGCGCTACCCACGCAGATGAACGCTGCTAACCCGACCTGCCGTATCGGATGGGACATCAACACCGGGGGCGGCGCGAGCAATCAGTGGTGCACGGATGTAGGAAATACGGGATGCATCAACCCGCCCATTCCTGCAGGCACGGCGACCCAGCACACGCGAATCCTTGGAGGCTGCGCTTACGGGACTTACACCTGTACTCCCGTCAACACCTATCCGCTGACGTCCAACAACCTAACGCAGATCTTCGGCGGGATGGGCGTAACCTGGACTTTCAACCTGGGCTCGACCAGCTATGTCGATATCGAAGGTATCGAACTGACGACGCACAACGGAGTCTGCGTCAGCTCAGGAAGTCCTGCGTATCCGAGGTATTGCAATACGAACTCTCCGGTTGACGACTTCTCCAACAACGGGTTCCTGTTCAACAACACATCATCAAATATCCTGCTCCAGGATGTCTACGTTCATGGGTTCACTCAATCTGGTTTGTACGGCCCGATAGGCGGCCCGATTGCGCTGACGCGAGTCTTCTCCGGCTTTGGCGGCTTCGCTGGCTGGAACTTCCAGGACGACTCCGATACGCCAAACGCCCCCGGGTCTTCGATCACCGCCAGCTATGTGACGATGATTGGGAACGGATGCAATGAGCAGTACCCGATCAAGAACGCGGCTTACCCAGCGCAGGCTTGCTACGACGACGTCAGCAACGGGTTTGGCGATTCATGGAGCGGCCAGGATACGAACCTCGATACGTTCATTTGCGACCATTGCGTGCAAATGTACAACACGAAGGACGGGTTCATCGGACCTCACGCAGCAATCAAAACTCTGTCGATCACCAACTCGACGTCGATCGGCAACATGGGGCAGCAGTGGAAGTGGGGCGGCCAGATCAACTCGACCACCTTGTTCCAAAACAATTTGACAGTGGGCAATTGTGGTCGAATGGAGTTAGCCCTTCCCGGTGCGGCGCAGAACTTCGCGAAGTCTTCCGGTCTTCCGGGTTCGTATCTCTCTGACTTCTGTCGTGCTGCAGGGAACACGTTCGACATCCTCACGCAAATCGGCTCGAACAACTATTTCTACGGCAACACAATCGTCATGGCCGATCCGACCGGGATCGACTACGACTGCGGCCCGGCAGGCGGAGGAGCAACCAATTGCGGATCGGTGCTGAACCTCTGGCAGGACAATGTCTTCCTCGGTTATACCGACCCCGGTCTGGGCGCGGCTCCGGGACTCTGGTGGATCGCTCCGAACACAAATATTGTCATCACGTCTTCCTACAATCTTGAGTTTGGAATACGTAATGGTGATCCGTGCGGAACGAACAACATTACATGTTCCGATCCTCTGCTGGTGAGTGAACCGTCGTCGCCGTGGCCTGGGGCTCTGCCGGATCTGGACGTTTACAATCCGTTTGTTACGGGGAACAGCTTCTATCCAACATCAGGAAGCCCGCTGATTGGAGCCGGGACGCCTGTAAGCGGCATGACGACTGACTACAACGGTGTGACACGGCCCACTAATCCGACGATTGGAGCGGTTGAACCCTAAATCATAAACATGTTTTGCCCGCTTTACTGCAGGGCGCGGGGGACGGAAAGTGATTCCGGAAGTACTCGGAAGAGCGGAACGTCCCCCTTTTCTTTGTCGGTCAGGTTGAATCAGGAGCGCAGCAGCGGCCTCTTCGAGGCCGTTGGAAGTATAAGTACCGCAACCAGTTCCGACGATTGCTTGAAAGAAATGGGTGTATTCTATCGGAAACAACGGTCCAAAATGGAGTTCTGGTTGCTACGAAATATGAGCGATGGAAGAGACTCGAATTTCGAAGTCTCGCGGGATTATTCATGATCCGGCTAATGCATCAAAGAACTATCGATGCACGGCTTACCTGAATCAGGTGTTTTTTGTGGAGCACACGAAAAGTGAAACTTAGTCGCGGGATTATTTTGCTGTTTGCGGTGATCTTGATTGTGCCGCATCTGTTTGCGAAAACCTGGTATGTCCGCCCGGATGGCGGGACACGGTATTCGAGCAATGTCCCTTCCGGGCAGTGCGACGGCAAGGCTGACGTGGCGTATCCGGGATCAGGAGTCAATCGACATTGCGCGTTCAACGATTTCCGCTACATGTGGGACGATAAGAGCGGGCGTGTAGGCGCGGGGGCGTGGATCATCGCTGGCGGAGATACAGTTCTTATCCGGGGCTGCAGTGCAGGCCCCGGGCAGTCGAACCCGGATAATCCACATTGTCGATTAGGTTGGGATGCCCCGACCGGCAATCCGCCGAATACATGGTGTTATGGGGTTGGCTCTTACACGTGCTATAACCCGCCGATCCCCGCAGGCACGGCGTCGCAGCATACGCGCATCCTCGGCCAAAATTATGCCGCCTGCAATGCCGGTGGAGCTACGAATCCGAAGGCATATGTCTCGAACCTGACACAACTCTTCGGCGGATTCAGCCAGCAGTATACGATCAACCTGCAGGGCACGCAGTATGTGGACATCCAATGCATCGAACTGACAAATCACAATAACCAATGCACGCATGGTGTAAGCCCTGGGTATCCCCGACCCTGTAACAACAACCAGCCGTTGGATGACTATGCGGACAACGGGTTCCTTACAAACAACTCGTCCGCGAATATCACGCTTGAGGATGTTTATGTCCACGGGTTTGCTGCGTCCGGACTGAAGGGGCCCATCGGTGGCCCGGTAACGATGACCAGAGTCAATGCCAGCTTCAACGCACATGCGGGTTGGGACTTCGACGATGGTCACAATACGCCCGATGCTGCGGGCTCCTCGATCATCGCCAAGTATGTGACGATGATCGGAAATGGCTGTTACGAAGAGTATCCCGTGAAGCACGCTTTTTCGGCGCGCGCCTGCTACGACGATACAAGCGGTGGGTTTGGCGATGCGTGGAGCGGGCAGGACACCGATCTTGACACGTTTGTCTGCGATCACTGCGAGATGGCGTACAACACCAAGGATGCCTTCATCGGACCACATACCAACGTCCATACTCTGACGATCACAAACTCGCAGTCGTACGGCAATATGGGGGCTCAGTGGAAGTGGAACAATACGCCGGGTGCAACGGTCACCTTTGAAAATAACCTGACGGTTGGCAACTGTCTAAGAATGTCGGCTCCTATTCCAGGAGCTTCGCAGAGCTTTGCTGTGTCAACTAAGCTGCCGGGTGCGTATCTTTCCGACTACTGTCGCGCCGGGGGAAATACGGTTGCGGTCAATACCCGGGAGAACTCGCATGTCTTATTTGCAAACAATACGTTTGTCGATTACCTGGACACGGTCATCCTTATGAGCTGCGGGCCAGCAAACGGCAACCATAGCGGGAAGTGCGGCACGACGCCGGTTGTCTTCACGAACAACATCTTTCTCGGTTACTACCTCAAGGGCGACGAGCCCCCCGCATTGTTCTTTATGGACGATCGCTCACTCAAGGTAACCTCAAGCCACAACATCGAGTTCGGGAATCGGTCTGAGTATGGGGACAGTTGCCGCGGCGATATCATCTGCTCCGACCCACGGCTCGTAAACCAACCTCCTCAGCAGGCATGGACCAATCAGACGTTTCTCGACAACTTTACGTTTTACCCCAGGAGCGACAGTCCTGCGATTGGACGTGGAGCGCCGATAAATGGCCTCGCGACCGATTTCTATGGGAGCGCACGCCCCAATCCGCCCTCTATCGGAGGGGTTGAACCACACCGGGCGCAGTGAAGTGGGCAGGAAAAGAGCGGTCGTCGAGCGAGCGCAGTGGAAGCAACCATATACTGTAGCCTGTCGTGGATGGCGGTCGTAAAAGTAAAAGCACAGGTGAGAGCGAGAGAGATGTCCAAACAACAAGACGCGATGGACCCTTCCCAGGTAGGGAAGGGGAATTGGGCTGGGTTCGATGTTCCGCTGGAGAAAATCTATGAAGCTGGGGCGGAATGGCGTCAAACGCTGTCGGGGGTCACTCGTCCATGGCTGTGCTGGAACGTAAGCGATCGCTGGTGCAAACTTCAGCAGAGGCTCATTCAGGAGGTTGGCTGGACACCAGTCATCGGCTTTGATCCCAGGTGCGGGCCGCCAGCTACAGTATTACCCGGTTCCATCGTGATTGACTTCAACTCCCATTTCGGACTTGAAGTGATGTGGCCGCACTTCCCGCTTGAATTTGCTTTTCTCTTCACGGATCGTCTTGCATTCTGGCATGCCGATTTGCTGTGTCGTCTGGAAGTGATGCGGCAGTTGCGCGACACGTTCGAATCTTTGCCCGAGGGCGCTATAGCCGCAGTACCTCAGGTAGGTGGCCTACGTCACTTCTTCCGGTTTCGCGAACATAGATATTGGGAACTGGTTGGTTGCACAACCAAGGCAGCAAGTGAGTCTCAATTTGAGACCGGCACCGGTTGGTGGCGGTATATGAAGTACCATCCCAAATGCACTGATGAAAGGGAGCGTCGCCGCAGAGCAAAGTATTACTGGGATTCCGGAGTTGGCATCATGTACTGGAAACGGCGCTACCATGGCCAGGTGATCGACATACCCGAGAAGCTGGTTGCAGAAGGGCACTGCACTTCGATTAACAGAAAGAACTATCGACAAGTGAACCCCGGCGGCGCGCGCATTCTCGGAGCGGAGATCGACCTTAACTTCGATATTGAGGAAGTGGCCGCGAGGCTGGGGATTGCCCACCTGCTGTAACCGCGATGTGCCAGGAGAGATATGCTGCGTGTCGGTATCATGCTGGATTCCTATACTTCCAGCGCGTGGGTAGCCAAAGTCATAGAAGACATCCAGTCAAGTGGGTTTGCGCGGGTGGAACTTGTCGTGCTCGATGGCGATCGTTGTGAGGGTGCGTCACCACTCAAAACGAGACTTCGAAATTGGAACCTGGCACTCTTTCGCGTCTACGAGCGATGGGACTATAGGCGGAACAAAGCAGAGTCACGATTCCCTGGCGCTTACGGATGTTTCGCATCTGCTTCATGGGGTTCCGTCGATTTCAATCGAGTCCGATCGCAAAAACTTTGCCGGCATCATTTCTGAGAAACAAGTGGCCGAGATACGGAACTATGAGCTGGATGTGATCTTCCACTTCGGTTTCGGCGTCCCGCGCCGGGAGATCCTGGGAGCGTCTCGGTATGGAGTCTGGTCACTCCGGCACGGCGGCGATTATGAGGATCGCGGCGATGCGCCTCTCCGTGGTGCGCCTCTCTTCGATGCGCCTCTCTTCAGGGAGTTGGCAGAAGCCAGCCCTGTGTCCGGATCGTCTTTGCTGATATTTACCGACTTGGAGGACGGTCGCGTCGCTTATCAAAGCTACGCCTCTACAGACCAGGACTCACTTTACAGCAGCCGAAATCCCATCTACTGGAAGACCGCCGAGTTTACGCTGCGCGGGCTGCGCGATCTTCATGCAAGCGGTATGGATTACATCCAGTCTCTTCCGATTTATCGTGAACGGGAAAGCGGCATGCGTCGTAGAAATTGGACGCCGAATAACTTCCAGATGATCTTCTTCATGAGGAGATATCTGTCTCGCCGGCTTAAGGCGCGAGGAACGCCGCCGCCCTTGCAATCCGGCGCCCGCATGAAATGGTACGTTGGCATACGGCGGCGGAGCGCAGCTCATCCATTCGACGATCCCTCCGACTACGTGCTTCTGCGATGCCCACAGGATCGCTTCTACGCCGATCCTTTCCTCTTCGAAAAGGAAGGAAAGACTTTTCTATTTTTTGAAGATTTCCGTTATGAGGAGGGTCGCGCGGTAATCTCCTGTTGCGAACTCGGATCTGACGGTACGCCTGGCCAACCTTTTGAAGTACTCCGTTGCCCCTTCCACCTCTCCTATCCATTCGTCTTCGAATTTGAAGGCGAGGTCTACATGATTCCCGAGACCAGGGGGAATCGGAGGGTTGAGCTGTATCGTGCAACTAATTTTCCGACGGCCTGGACTCCTGAAGCAGTGCTGTTCAGCGATGTTCATATGGTGGACGCCACAATCCAGGAGCTCAACGGAAGATTCTGGATGTTCGCGGGTGTGTCTAACGGAAGGTACTCGAACTCTGACGAACTCTGCCTGTTTTTTGCTGATGCACTCAAGGGTCCGTGGACGCCGCACATTGCCAATCCCGTTGTCTCAGACGTCCGGCGCGCACGCCCGGCCGGAAAATTGTTTTACGACCAGGGGCGCCTGATTCGGCCTTCTCAAGACTGCGGTAAAGCCTACGGGTATGCAATTGCCTTCTCGGAGATTCTTACACTCACTGAAACCGAGTACGAAGAACGGGAGATCAGCCGGCTCGAACCGGACGTGGTCGCGGATTGCGTGGGAACCCATACTTACAACCGAACGGAAGATTTTGAAGTCGTCGACAGAACTCTTCCAGCAAAGGCTGCCATTTTGGCAGGGACAAGAGTTTAGTGAGCGGGATGGAACAAGCCAACATCATCATCCGAACCTTCTATTGCATTGCGCGATGCATCGGCTCTGCGGATAAGGAGGCGATGTGGACCAGCCACCACTAGTCCTGATCGTAATTGTGAATTGGAACGGAGCGGCCGAGACGCTTGCTGCGGTCGCCTCGCTGGCTCATATGGATTACCAGAATTGGCGGTTGCTCCTGATCGATAATGGGTCGACAGACGGGTCGTTCGAGGTTCTGAAGCCGCTTGCGAGCGCACAGATCGAGGTGGTGGGCCTAAGCACAAACACTGGGTACACGGGAGGATGCAATGTGGGTCTGCGACATGCTCTCGAGATCGGCGCGGATTATGTGTGGCTGTTGAATAGCGATGCGACGACGGAGACGACCACGCTATCTTCGTTGGTAACCCTGGCTGAAAGCGATGAGCGGATTGGCCTGGTGTCGCCGCTGATTGCCTCACCAGGAAGTCCTCCTGAAGTAGTCATCGCGGGTGCCATCTGGGATAAAAAGAGCGCCCAATACGGAGATACGCACGACATAGAGGTGGCACGCCGCTGGGTTCGGGAATATCCTCGCAGCGCAATCGTCCATGGAACGGCGATGCTGGTGCCTGCCCGAGTCATACGGCGGATCGGGCTGCTGGATCAAGCGTTGTTTGCTTATTATGAAGATGTGGACTACTCAATCCGCAGCTCGGAGGCGGGTTTCCGCAATGTGATTGACTTGTCCTCACAAATTCTTCATGACAATAAGAATATGTATACGCGGCCGGAGACGATCAAGCCGCATTACTGGTATTACATGGCGCGGAACGAGCTGCGCACATTACGGAAGCATCTTGAACCCATCAAGGGTCTGCGATGTTCGTGGTGGAGCGCTAAAAAGTTTCTTCGCCTTCGCGCTTGCTGCTCCGGCAATCCGGCCGCCAGCACGGCTATCGTTGCCGGGTTGTGGCATGGATTGATCCGTAGAGAAGGACCTTATGACGCAAGCTTACGAGTACCTCGCACGATCCTATGGTTCGCTGATTTTTATGAAAGACGCTCAGCCTCGAGTGCGAAACCATCTGGTGGTCACAACCTTTGAAGAGACCTCATGAAAATGGCTTGGCTGCCTTCAGAGGCAAAAGGGGCGAAGAGCATGGTCGTTAATTCGGTTACGGTGGTGGTTCCCCACTACAATCGCCCTGAGCGCGTTCGCGAGGCACTGCTATCCATTCACGCGCAGACCGTGAAACCCGCGGAAATCATTTTGGTTGACGACAATTCGAGCCCGGAAAATCGGGCTAAGCTCGAGGACTTGTCGAGTTTGGCCACCATCATCTCCACCCCAAGGAATCTCGGCCCAGTAGGAGCGCGAAATCTCGGGGCGCAAAAGGCCAAAGGAGAGTGGCTCGCTTTTCTGGATGACGATGACCTTTTCTTGCCAGACAAACAGGAACGGCAGATTCGCTATCTTGAAGCTCATCCAAATGTGAAGGCCCTGGGCGGCGGCCTGACGATGGTGAATGCGGAAGGACGAGAAGAGTATTGGGGCAGCAAGCCTACACGTCAGCTGACTCTCGCACATGCGCTCTGCTTTACGGCGACCATGTCACAGGCGCTCATGATCCGACGCGATTTCTTTCTTGAACTCGGTGGGTTCGACTCGCGTCTGGTTCATCTGGAGGACATGGAGTTCGGCATTCGGCTCCTTGCCTCGGGACAGGAGATCCACTTCCTGGCGGAACCTCTTTTCATCTACCATCACGGCGGCGACAGACCGCAGCTTACTTCGCAATGGCGCAAAATGCTCAGCGCCGAGATGAGGATACTCAACATGCACGCTGCATCTCGCGCGTAAGGAGTTCGGCCCACTCGGCGCAATTCGGCTGAAGGCGCGGTGCTGCAAGAAGCATGGGCTTTGGAAAGGACGATTGGAGGGCCGGTCGGTCTGGGCCTTGGGGTGCGTTCTAGAGGCGATTCTTGGGCGCATTCCGGAGAATCCGTCGTATGGCCAGCCGAGTCTGGATGCGCAGATATAGTTAGCGCTTTGCTGACGCAGAGGCAGATGATGAGGCATTCGCGTGAAGATGACCTCGAAGAGGTATATCTTTATGACGTTCGAGAGGCCATAATAGGCTCGGAAAATAGGAAGCGCGGGGGCTTTGGGGAATGTCTGTTGATGCCAAGTTCGTAGAGTACCCATTCGAGGGTTTGTCTGAGGCTCTCGCACCTGTTCGTTCTGAACCTCGAATGCCGGCTGCGGTGGTTGCATCGGTATTTCAGACTGGCCTGAATTTGATGCGGGACCTGGAGCAGAAGGGCGTTCGGGTGATCGGGATTGACTGTAATCCAGCGAATCCAGGTTTCCGGTCCAGATACGGGCGGTCATTCCTTTGTCCTAATCCTGACAGCGACCCTGACGATTGGGTTGCGTTTATGCTTTCTCTCTCTGATGCGATGGGAGAAAGACCGGTCCTCATTGCAGCCTCAGATATCTTTGTCTCCGCGATCGGACGTCACGCGCAGGTTTTGAGCGAGCGTTTCATTTTTTCGGAGAAGGGTTGCACGTTGCAGGCGGAGCTTGCAACCAAAGAAAAGCAATATGCCCTGGCACGAGAATACGGTCTACCTTCACCGCGTTCTGCTTATATCCGATCAGAGGCGGAGTTGGAGCAGTTCTGCGAGGGTGCGCGATTTCCTGTGCTTCTGAAGCCGCGTCATCATCGAGAGTGGCAGGCTCTGCCGCAGGGCCACCCATTTCGCGAATCCAAGACGGTTTCCGCTAAGACGCGGGAGGAGTTGATTGCAAACTATGCGAGCGTCTGCGCAATGGTGCCGGAGGCGGTTACTCAGGAAGAGATTGTCGGGCCCGACTCTGCGAAGTATTGCTATTTGTCGGTTTATGGAACGGATGGACGCCGCCTCGGATTCTGTGTCGTCCATGAATTGCGAGCCTATCCGCTGATGTACGGCTGCGCAACGTTAGTCGAGCCTGTGATCGACGAAGAGATTGAGAGTGTATGCAACCACTTCTTGTCGTCGCTTGGCTACATTGGGCTCTGTGAGATTGAGGTGAAGCGAGATACACGCGATGGCAAGCTTTTGCTGATTGAAGTGAATCCACGGTTCAGCGGTACAGGAGATTGCGCCAAATATACGGGAGTCGAAACTGGATTCATTCACTATCTGGATCTAATTGGACAAACACCTTCTCCAGTGGTCGCGACCAAGTTTGGATTCCGTCACATGATGTTAAATGCAGAGCTGGCCGCATTTCCTAAGTACCTTCAAGAGGGCCTGATCGGCTGGAGAGAGTGGATCCGCTCGCTAAGCTACCCGATGAAGTACTTCGACTTCGATTTGTCGGATTTTTCTGTTGCCCGCGTAACGGCTGTGAAGAGCGCCCGAGCATTGGTGGGGGGGCTGTTGCAGACCTGGAATCTTCGCAAGTAAGGCAAAGCGGATCAGGTGGGATCGTTGCGCTGTGGATTTTGGCGGAAGTGGTCGGCAGCCTGGCTTGAGGGCGCGCCGGAAGCTAGTAAGTTCCGGTAGCAGGCCGCGATCTTATCCATCATGGCCTCGGTCGTGAATTTTTCTTTCGCCAGATTTCTTCCCGCTTCGCCCATTGCTTTGGCTTGTGATGGATTGGAGATGAGCCGAGTGATTGCTGCGGAGAGGGCTGCAGTATCGTCGCAGGGAACGACGAAGCCGCTAATGCCGTCTACCACTGCTTCCGCATTGCCTCCAACGTTGGTTGCGACGACAGGAAGCGATGCAGCCATGGCTTCTACGATGGCATTGGAGAAACCCTCGCTGCGAGAGGGAAGAACGAAGATGTCGGATGAAGAGAGATGGTCGCGCAAATTGGCGACGCCGCCGACAAAATGGAAGCTGTCAGAGAGATTCAAATCACGGACGAGGTTCTGTAACTCCAGGAAATAGTCCGGCTCCAGCACATCACCGGCGATGCTGAAGGAGACGTTGGGAAAATGTTGGCCGACGGTTGCGGCAGCCTTGATAAAGACGTCGTGTCCCTTCACGCGTCGAATATTACCCACCGTTGTGACAACGACTTCGCTTTGGGCCTTAGCGGGCCTGGGGGCAGTATTCCAGTCGGCGAGGTCGAGGCCGTTGTAGATCGTCTGTACGCGAGCTGGATCAATGCGATCGATCTCAATGCAATGGCGACGGACTTCTTCGGAGACGGCGAATACCGCGTCAGGCATGGCGGACATGAGGCGATAGGCGATACGGTGTTTGCCGGACCTGAGAATTCCCATGTCCCTGCGGCTCCATACGAGCTTTGCTGTTGACATTGATTTTGTAATCAATCCAGCCCAGAGATCGGAACTCTCGAAGAACGTCTGGACGATCTGGACCTTTTGTTGTCTGATGAATCGCCGGAGTTCGAGAGCGGCGCGAAAGGCCGTGAGATCATAGGTGCGCTGCAAGGGCAGCAGATAGATAGGACATTGAGGCGATTCAAGAACAGGACTTTCGGGGTGGACGAAAAAGGTCAGTATGGAGGCGCGGTACCCATATTGCGGCAGAAGGGAAGCGAGCTTGAGGACGACACGCTCTCCGCCGCCAAGAGTCTTGGGGAACTGATCGAGCACGAGCAAGACGTGGGGTAAATCGTCACGCCCTGCGTTCGTACTCGGTATCCCTAGCGATAACGTGCTGATCATAGTTCTTTGCCAACCTTCCAGCGACCATCTCGCCGGGGAAACAAGTCAAGGATACGATGCATCGGTAACACTTCACATCTTGGCCTTACGGGGTCGTCGCACCATCTCGCATGATTCTTTCGCCGGACTTCTAAAAAGGACCTTAGGCTTGCAAGCGATGGCGCAACTTGAGCAAGGGCTTTTCAAGAAGAAAATAGGAAGCCAGTGCGGCGGCGATTGCAAAGATAAGATTCTGCGGAAAGCTGTTTACCCATGCGCTGGACTCCCGGTTGAGAAACAGTTGTTGCCACAGATAGAGGGAGTAGCTGAGAGCGCCCACGAACACGATTGGTTTCCAGTTGAGTACTCTCCCGACCCAATCATGAGGACGATAAACGCAGCGGTGTATGAGAATGGCAAGACTCGCATTGATGACTGACGAGCCGAAGACCGAGACGATCGTGTAGTCCATGTAGCGATTGATCGCCAAAAGTAACGCCAGCAATCCGAACGAATAGCCGGGTCGAAACAATTGCAGATACCAGTTCTTCTGTTCGAGCCAACCGCTGATATTGGCCAGAAGGCAACCCATGGCGATACTGTCTGCAACCATGGGGAACATTGGCAGTTCGCCGTAAGGAGTTCCTCTAAGGAATAGCCAACCGCAAGCCCGTGCGACGGGTCCAAACAGAATCGTGCCCACGGCTACCCAGCCAGCCCGCCGCGGACCCAACAAAACGAAGGTGCAAGGCCAGAGTAGATAGAACTGCTCCTCGTTGGAGAGAGACCATAAATGTCCAATTGCCTTGGCCCTATCCGGTAGAAAGTTCACCGTATAAGTGACGGCGTGCCAGATGTCGGTGGCATGTAGAGGCAAAACTCCAAACAACCACAGGATGCAGACGCAGGCCACATACGTGTACATGGCCGGAAACAGACGCAGAGCCCTCCGCGCATAGAATCGCCTGAGAGATACCTGACCATTCTTTTCGCGTTCTAACAGCATGAGGCGTGTGATTAAGAAGCCTGAGATCACGAAGAAGACAACTACGGCCAGGTGCGAGTAGTCCCCAATACCCAGGTCCACCCCTATGAACCCGCGTGTGCGACTCAGATGACCCAGAAGAACCAGGCTGATTGATAGGGCTCTAAGCCCATCGAGTGACGGCAAATGGTCGATCTTAGCGGACTTCCTCCGCGGCAAAACCGCAGCAGATGTGGGAGATACGCTCACGCAATCCTCGTCTTGAATCCTAATTTCTTTTTTGGCGTCCGACGCGTTCGACTCGTACCACTTTTGAACGATTTCAAGGCTTATCGCCGCACCAGAGATCTCTTCCAAGTGCCCTTCATGCCACGTCTCGGCGCAGCGTTAAGTCGAGGAAGTTGCGCACGTGCAATCCTCAATAGCGTCAAAATCGCTCCCCGCTTGAACTTTTTATCTTCATGAAGTTGTGATTGCTTCATCGCGGCGTAGAACTGAATCGAGCCTGATGCTCTTTCCAGGGATTGGCCTTGGCGGCAGCGGTGAATACTGGCGAAGTGCTGTATTGCTCGCTTGAAAGGCGGTCTTCATTTGTGCCCATTTCCGGCGTCTGTTCCTGCAGCGTGAACTCGCCAGCGCGAATCGCAGCCGCGACGAGAACCCACAGGAGGCCTGTGATTTCGAGATAGGTCCACCGGTCGCCAAAAAAGTTTGCCACCAGGGAGGAAGAAGTGGCAACGAGAAGACCAAGGCCGAGGCCCCGATAGAGAGGGTCGGTCGCGCTCTTGAAGAGACGATAGGAGGTTGCCACCAATTGCTGAAGCAGAAAAGCAACTATGATCAAACCGATGATTCCGGTTTCCACCAAAACCTTGACATACCAGTTATGGGTGTCTGCCAAATTATCGACGTGCTCTCCCATCTGAAAGGTTGCGAAACCATCTCCTACGATGGGGCTCCGCAGAATCGAATTTTCTGCATTGGTCCAGAGTTCGACTCGCTCATGGGCGGAGGCCTCGAGTTGTCCGTTGGAGTTCTCGGTCATCGTAACGCGCTGGCGGACGGGGGTAGGAACGACAGCTTGCCACGTCAGGAGAAAGATCCCAAGGAGCAGAAGCAGCTTTCGGTCCTTCACCAATCCAAGGACAAGCACGCCGACGAGGATTGCTGCATATCCTCCGCGGGAGAATGTGTACATTGCCGCAAACACTGTGATCGCTACTACTGCGTAACCGTAGAACCTGAGTTTTTTTCTCTTGAGAAACTGAATGAATCCCCAGAAGAACATGCCAAATTGGGCGAGAAACGCCGCTGTTTGATTTGAGCCGTAGCCCAAGGGACCGCCGTCTCGCTTGTTCTCGTCGAAGTTTGTCCAGGTCCTCGTCATGCTCTCGAGCAGACAGCTTCTATCGATGAACAAGACGGAGACGGCGGTAAGTATCACGACTGTCCTGACGGCCTTTCGGTCTTCGATCACTAATCCGGCGGCCACGAAGACCAGCGGAATAAGCATGTAGTCTTTCCATGTTGTGAAGTTCACGTCAGAGAGCCAGAGGGGTGGCGGGGCGTTTCCCATTGCGGTTCCGATCCACATTGAGAAGTAGAGATATACGCCGAGTAAGAGCCAGATACCATAGAGCTTCGATTTCGGGAGATGCTTTCCGTGAATGATCCCGCCTACAATGACCGCGATGATCAAAATGGTCAATACATTGGCGCCCAACGGAAAATCGAAGAAATGGTCCCGCATCGTGCGATACGGAAGAAACGGTATCAAGTAATAGAGACCGTACAGAGGCCGGCCGCCCAGCGAGACCAGGCACATGATCCAGAAGCCCAGATAAGCGACCAGCGGGATGTAATGTCCGATGCCTGTTCCCAAGATGCGATCTCCGTGGCCTGCGAGCGGAAAACCCGACTCAGCGTCCGCTGATAGAACTAGCTTACTAGACCCATACTCTGTTTCGTCCTGCGACAAAATTGTAAAACGCGAGTGCTGCGGCGGCGTTGAGCATGACAAACGTGTTGGCGATAGCGACCGGTCTGAACCGTCTCGTGGAAGGACTTAGCGTTCCAAGGATAGCCAGAACGTAAAACACCATTTGGAGCCAGAATATCGCTGTGTAGAAAGGTGCTTTCGACATTGCCGAGGCGATGAGCATCAAGATAAGCAATAGCGGGACCAGGAGACGCAAAAGCTTATGGCTGACGAACCGGAATAGCAGGGGGTTCTTTAATGAGAGCAGCCATGGCGCCAGCCGCAGCAACTGGTAGTTTCCGGTGAGCGTACGGACCTTGCGCGCAAACTCTTTGCCTTTTTGACTGAACAGCCGGTCACGCGCTATCGCTGAGGGTTGAAAGACGATGCGTTTGCCGATGCGCGCGACATTCATGGGCACAAAAACATCGTCGAGCAGAGTTCCACGAGGGATTTCGGTAAAGAACTCACGCCGAATCGCATAGATCGCCCCGGTGACGCCAATTACCGAACCAGACGCAGACTCGAGTTTGCGCACAATCTTTTCGATCTTCCAGTAGATGCCGAGTGCATTTGCGGATGACAGGCCGGGCGCAGCCTCGAGCAATAGCTCGCCGCTAGCGGCACCAATCTCGGGGTCCGCAAAACACGCGACTAACTCGGAGACTGCGTTCGCGTCAATAGTCTGCCGTGCGTCCAGAAAGACCAGGATGTCGCCAGTGGCATGCTTTACAGCCTCATTGAGGGCGCAAGCCTTTCCATGGGACTCCTCGAGGATTAGGGGGATTACTTGATTCGCGTGGTCTCGCAGGATATTCGCGGTGCGATCCGTTGATCCGTCGGAGGCAACGATAATCTGAAGCTGTTGCTGCGGATAGTCGAGACGGCGAAGATTTTCGAGTTTGGCCGGAAGGCTTGATTCCTCATTGCGCGCTGCAATGATAATCGACACGCTTGGTGTGATGGGGCTTTGGAGCATGGGCCGCCTGCGTAGCCGTACAGAAAGCCAAAGCCAGACGGCATAGCCGAAATATGTGTAGCCAATCAGTACAAGGCAGAACCAGAAAAGCAGCTTCATTGGGCGTTCCGATTTGGCGAAATTCCGTGACAGGAGAGCGACGCGGACGCCCTATAGAGGTTTAGGGATCGCAAGAAAAACTGGCGGTCAACCGTTCCGTGGTGGCCGTGCAACGCCGAATTGCAGGCGATCGTTCCAGACGGCATGGGCTCCTCTTGGTACAGCAAGCGGTCCGGCTGCACGATGCTCAAGTCCGGCCGAGAGCTCTACCTTGGATGATGATACTTCATGGCGAGGCGGCAGAAAGGAAAGGCCTTTGATACCAAAGTGGTAGCAGAGATAGTGGTCATCAATGTCATCTAACTGGCCAAGAGATTGATCATTCGTTTGCATTGCGTGTAAGACGCATTGCTCAAAACGAGCTTCTCAACTGGTTCGGAACGATAGCCAATATATCGCTGTGGTTTCTTCTTTTCGCCGTTTATCCTGCACATCTCGGAAATGTTACTTACGGCGTTCGGCGTTAGCCCCATCAATTTGTTGGCTGTCTCAGTCTTCTCCGGCTTGGAATGCAGAGTTCTGCCTTGAGGTTCGCTTCCAGGTTCAGATTTGGGTCCTGGGGCTGCTAACATCGCTATGGGTGCGACGAGTGATTGAGTCTCCGGCGGCCAATCAGATCGAAGTGTCTGCGCCCTCGTTGGAACCGGCAAAGGAGCTTTCACTTGCAGTTGCGCGGACGCCATATTGCTCGAAACGTGCTCTTTAATTGGTTTGGGACTATAGCCAACATGGCTGTAGGTTTCTTCCTTTCGCCGTTTATTTTGCACCGGCTCGGAAATATCGCTTACGGCGTCTGGGTACTGGCGATCTCGGTTGTAGGCTACATGAGCCTACTCGACCTTGGGATGCAGAACTCGGTCCTGAGATTTGTTTCGCAGGGGCACATAAAGAAGGATCATGAGAGCGCCTCGGAGGCAATATCCGCCGCGCTTTGGGTCCGAATGCAGATCAGTGGGCTCATCATCCTGTTAAGCGCAGGACTCACCGTCGTGTTTCCTCTTGTGTTCAAGATCCCGCCTGAACTGGTCAGTGATGCCAGGAAAGCAATCATGCTGATCGGCACAACGAGTGCAATTTTCATGTCGGTCGGCGTAGTCGGAGGGGTCCTTTCCGCGCTGAATCGTTACGACCTGCAAAATTCTATAGTTCTGCTACAGACGGCCGTTCGCGTCATCGGAGTCGTCTTCGTATTGCGCAGCGGACACGGCATCGTCGCCATTGCTGTGTGTGAATTCGTTGCGGTGGTGGTTGGCAGCGTTGTTATGGTCTGGGTCGCGCGCCGCCTTTACCCAGAACTTCGAATGCGGTTTAGCAAGCCGAAGAAAGAAACGCTTAGAAAGATTTGGTCTTATAGCTCCTACGTGTTTCTGACAAGTGTCGCGGTTCTGCTGGTCTATCAGACCGACAATTTGGTCGTCGGTGCGTTTGTTTCCACCGCTGCCGTGACCTTCTATGCGATCGCGAACTCGCTGTGTCGGTACGTTACCCAGGTAGTTGGCTCCATGGGGAACACGTTTATGCCGGCCGCGAGCACTTACGAGGCAGCCGGCGACACGGCCGGTTTATTAATGCTGTACAAGAACGGGACGCGCGCAACGCTCATGGTTTCGCTGCCGATCCTGATCACGTTGATTCTTCGCGGCCCCGCGTTTATCGGTCTTTGGATGGGACCGCAGTATTCGCACAGCTCTGGAATTGTCCTGATTATTCTCAGTATCCCTCTGATTTTTGCCTTTGCTAACCGAACGGCGACCGCGATCGCATTTGGAGTTGAAAAACACAAGACGACATCACGGTGGGCGATCGGCGAGGGCGTCGCAAATCTGATCCTGAGCGTCGTCCTGGTTCATTGGTATGGAATTTATGGAGTGGCCGTCGGAACGATGATTCCCAGCTTATTTGCCCAACTTGTACTTTGGCCGGGTTATATCTCGGAATTGGTGGGACTAAGCAGGTCTGAAGTCTTGTTGAAGGTGTGGGCTCCGATGTTTCTGGCAGCGATTCCCTTCGCTGTGGCCACATACGCCGTCGGCGTTCTTTTCCCCCGCGGAATCTCACGATTTTTTTCCTTCAGGTGATCGCTACCTTGCCGGTCTTCCTGCTCACAATTGGATTAGTCTTTCGGGCGTACGTACGCAGTCAGCTCTTGCCCAGAGTCCGTTCGTTATTCTTTGCGGAGGCGCGGATATGAGGGTCCGCTCCGGATTTGAGCGTGTCGAGGCGGAGACTTGGCTGGGAGATCAGCATCAACAACGATTCTGAATCGCCTACGCTCTTCGCTCATTCGACATGTCCAGCTTTATCCGCTTCTGGAATATCAATGGTTTGGTTGACGTAACCACGCGAGCCGGACATCGACACCACCTGACCTGGGTTTCCCAGAACCACCGCTTCGGCGGGCACGTCGAAGTTGACGTAGGCTCCCGGAGCGATCAGCGCTTCTCGCCCGATCGTGATCTTTCCGACGATAATCGCGTGTGCGCCGACCCAGACGCGATCTTCAAGCGTCGGAGCCCCAACGTGTTTGCCGCGGCTGGTTGCGCCTATCGTGACTCCCTGCGCGATGTTGACGTTGGCGCCGAGAACCGCATGGGGGCTGATAACAACTCCACCGAAGTGCCCAATGTATAGGCCCGGCCCGATGTTTGTGGCCGGGGAGATGTCGAAGCCATACTTGAATCGGTAGTGATGATAGAGGATTCGGTTGTAGGTATAACCAAATATTCCGAACGACTTCTTCTTCGCACTGTAGTAAGCGACCTTGCGGAGGTAATAGGTAAAGCGAAAACCAGGCTCACGATAGGCGGATAGAAATGCGCGCTTACCCGTTTTTCCGGTGTAGCGGTAGACATCAGCCCGTAAAGTTTGCCAAAGCGTTGAGGTCAATTCCGTTCCTTCGCTTTCGAATAAATGAGTAGGCTCGACTGTTGTTTTAGTCGATTCAGGCTGGTTACTCGTCCGTGACATTGGTTATTTGTATGTTCCCGTCTAGTATTCTGATCCGGTGCCCAGTATCGTAAAAACGTCGTTGGAAGATCCATCTTTGCGTGGAGAGACAATGTCGAAGGAGCAAGTGAAGCCACTCCAACGCAGACTCTATCTTCTTTATCACGAGTTGCGGCCTGCCCCGAGCCACTACTCCTATATAACAGAGCCCGCGGTATTTCAGAATCATATCGATCGCTTCTCTGGGTTGAGAACGGCCAAGAATTCCGGGCTCTGGCCGGAGGTGACTTTCGATGATGGTCATATTTCGAACTTCGAGTATGCGCTGCCCATTCTACAATCGCGAAATCTGAAGGCACAGTTTTTCATCACTGTGGGCTGGACCGGACATCGGCCGGGCTATATGGGGTGGACCGAGTTGCGGCAACTCCGTGAAGCCGGGCAGTCCATCGGAGCGCATGGATGGACCCACACCCTTCTTACCCACTGCGGTGAAAAGGACCTGCAGGTTGAGCTAAACAGTGCGCGGCTTACCCTGGAGGATAAGCTGGGGACCTCGATTACTACGATGTCTCTGCCCGGGGGGCGATACAACCGGCGCGTCTTGTCTGCCTGCGAGGCGGCGGGATACACACAGATTTATACGTCTGAACCGAAAGCTGAATCGTTGCCATTGGGAATCACTGTCGGCCGATTGAACATTCGTGGAGACATGCCGCTGGAATGGATTTCGAATCTCTTTCAACCGGACAGTAGTGTCCTCAACGGCCTGGGTCGCCAATACCGAATGAAAGCAACTGCAAAGAAACTGCTGGGAGACGGCCTGTACGAAAAGCTTTGGGCGCTTCTGAATCGTAAAGAGCCGGACGGTGACGACAGTTGGGATAACGCAGGATGAGAGTTCTGCACATTATCAGTAGTGGGGGCATGTACGGTGCAGAGGCGGTGATTCTAAACCTTACGCGCACCCTGAACGATGGACAGCATCGGAGCATGCTCGGTGTGTTCTCCAACGTCTCAAATCCAAATCTCCAACTCCACGAAAAGGCGGTCGAAGAAGGAATCGAATCGCATCTGATCCCGTGCGACGGGCAGATCGACCGGAGCGCGATTACGAGCATTCGCGAGTTGGCGGCGCGGACGGGCGCCGATGTTGTGCACGCTCATGGCTTCAAGGCAGACATCTACGTTTACCTTGCTTTACGTGGGACGAGGACCCCGTTCGTCTCAACATGTCATACCTGGTATGACAACAATCTCCTGGTGTTTCTTTATGGTGTGGCAGATCGCTTTGTACTGCGAAAATACGCGCGGGTTGTGGCCGTCTCGGATGAGGTGAAACGCAGGCTGTTGAAGGCCGGAGTTCGTGGAGACGCGATTCGTCAGATCCATAATGGAATCGAATTGCGCCCGTTTGACAACGCGACTCCGTCTCTTCGGGATGATTCAACATCGGACGGGACACTTATTGTTGGCTTGATCGGCAGGCTGTCGGTAGAGAAGGGAATTGATATCTTCCTTCGGGCCGCCGCGCGTGTATTGGTCAAGTTTCCAAACGCGAGGTTTGTCGTGGTAGGCGAAGGGCCGGATAAAGATAAGCTTGAGCAGTTGGTGGATGAGCTGAATATTCGAGGGAGCGTATCGATGCTGGGTCGCAGGAGCGATATGCCATCGGTCTATGCATCGCTGAATGTGATGGTTTCGTCGTCGCGGCAGGAGGGTCTACCGATAGCGATTCTGGAGGGCATGGCTAGCGGGCTGCCGCTGGTCGCAACCGCCGTGGGCGAAGTGCCGACCGTTGTAGTCGATGGTCAGACCGGTGTGTTGGTACCCGCGGAAGATGTGGATTCGCTGGCAGAGGGAATCCTTCGGCTGCTGCGAGATTCCGAGATGAGGACGCGCTTCAGCGCTGCAGGGAAACAGCGCGTTGAAAATGAATATTCTGCGGCACGAATGACAGCTGACTACCTTCGGGTGTATGCGGAGGCGATTGAAGCTGCGGAAAAAGGAAGAGGTCGCCTGACCGGGACTTCCGCCGCTCGGACTTCCGCCGCTCCCCGAGGCAACGCAAAGTGAGAGTGAACCCCGGGCGGCCTGCTGTCTTCATGATGGATCTGTGGGCTACTGTGCCCTACTACACCGCCTATCTTTCAAAGGCACTGCTCAAAGAGGGCGTCAATCTGACGGTGGGGTCCATCACGTATTATCTCGACCCGGCTTGCTTCTCAAGTCGGGGCATCAAGGTCGATCCGGGCCTGTTGGATGTCGTCGGGAGATATCGCCTGTCACGCCTGCCGCGCAGGATTCTGAAACTGCTGGAGTCTCTCCTCAACCTGTCTGCGTTGACGATGCGTTTCCTCATCTCGCGTCCCGATGTGATTCATGTACAGTTCCTGCCGATGTTCAAGTGGCGCGTTCCACTCGATCTGTGGTTCGTGGAATTCTGCCAGTGGCGCGGGTCGAAGATCGTTTTGACGGCTCACGATCTGCTTCCACATGATACGGGCGAGGCCTACAAACGCACGTTCGACGGGCTATATCGGATGGTCGATGCGATTATCTGCCACTCGGATCACGTTCAGGCGAGACTTGAGGCGGAGTTTTTCGTGCCTAAGGAAAAGATATCGGTCATCCCGCATGGGCCATTTTTCTATGATCTTACGGCGTTCGGTGATGAGCAGACTTTGCAAAGCTTCGAACTTGAGAAGGACCAGGTGCTGGTCTTATGGCAAGGGATCATCTTTCCGTATAAGGGGATTGATCTGCTGTTGCAGGCGTGGAAGCAGGTGGAAGCTGTCGTAGGCAATGCTTGCCTGGTGATTGCCGGCACCGGTGCGACTGAATTCCTGAACGAGATTCGCACGCAGGTGAAGGATCTGGATCTGAAGCGCGTAAAGATGCACTTTCGCTTTATCTCTTCTGAAGAACTGGTGGCACTGTATCGAGCTTCGAGCGTCGTCGTCTATCCCTATCGCGCGATTACAACCAGTGGAGCGCTCGCGACGGGACTGGCGCTGGGAAAAGCTATCGTCGCGAGTGATCTGCCGGTATTTCGCGAACTGTTGACCAATGGTGAGAATGCGTTTCTGGTCGATCCGCAGAACTCCGCCGAATTTGCAGGCGCTGTGATTGCGCTGGCTCAGGATCGAGCGTTGCGAGAGCAGTTTGCGGAGCGGATTAGCGAGATGAACTTCGGGGATCAATCGTGGCTCTCCATCGCGAAGAAGACAATACAAACCTACGAGAGCGCATTGTCTTCCCCGGCGACGAGGATACCTTGAGATCGCGGGGAATCAACCCAGAAGGGCGAGTTCCTTGTCCGCGTCCTTTGCCGTCTGGGTGTTTGGAGCCAGAGCAGCCGCTTTCTTGAGATGAGAGATGGCGTCGGTGCTGTTGGACAGCTTGGCGTACGTCATTCCCAGGTGATAGTGGATGGTGGCGTTGTTCGGCGCCGTCTTGATGGCGTCTTCAAGAAGGTCGCGCGCGGAGTCGTAGTTCCCCTTCTGGTAGTAGATCCAGGCTAAGGTGTCGGCGCTGCTGGGTGAGGTGGGCATGCCGCGGCGCGCAATCTGAGCGAGCGAGAGGGCCACGTCGAGGTTTTGCCCGGTCTCCACCATGAGGAAGGCGAGATTGTTAGCGGCTACTGGCTGTTCGGGCTGGATTGCGAGAGCCTTCTTGTAGCTGTCCATTGCTCCGGTGCGATCGCCCTGCGCTTCCTGGAGGGACCCCAACAGAGTGAACCCGCGCACGTCGGTGGGGTGGTCTTTGGTCCACTGCTGCCACTTGGCTATCGCTTTGGAGGGATCTCCGGCGCTGAGTTCCGCGCGGGTGTAGGCGACGACGGCTGCGCTATCGGTAGGATTCAGCTGCATCGCCTTCTCGGACGAGTCGAGGGCTCCTTTAGAGTCGCCGGTGGCCATCTGGAGATCAGCCAGCAGATCGTACATATCGGAGTTTTGTGGCGATTTGGCGATCTGAGCCTGCACTCGGGCGACAGCCTGGGCCGGCTGCTTCTCAACCAACATAGCGGAGGCTAGAAGACGTAGAGCCCTGGCGGAGTTCGGACTGATCTCAAGCGCCTGCTCGAGGAGAGTCTTGGCCTCGGGCGTCTTCTGCTGGATCAGTCGAAGTTGTGCGAGTTCGATGTAGCCCAGGGAGTTTTTGGGATCGAGTTTGATGGCCTGTTTGAAGTCTGCATCCGCTTTATCGAAGGCCTTATTGTTGCCCTCGGCCATGCCTCGCCAGATGTAGGCATTTGCGAAATTCGGATCCATGGCGATTACGGAGTTGGCTACCTGTTCCACACCGCTGAAATCATGCGCCTCGAGGGATACTTCGGCTAGACCGGATTGCGCTTCCATGCTTCGAGGGTTGAGCTTGACCGCATCGCGGAAGCTCTGCGTGGCAACGGTCATGTCGCCTTTGGCGCGCGCGGCGCGACCGAGCCAGATCTTGACCACAAGGCTGTCGGGATTGGCCTTGGCCGCCTTCTGAAGCTCATTGAACGCTTCGGTTGTCTTGTTGTCATTGAGCAGAATCATCCCGTTGAGGACGGCAACCTCTGGAAGTGTGCTGTCGGTCTTGGCGAGATCAGCGCCAACAGTCCTTGCTTTGGGCAGGTCTCTATTCAAGATCAGGAGGCGTAGGTAAGCGACCTTGAGAGGAGTGCTCTTGGGATGTTTCGCGACCATGTCGGCGTATGTGGCTGCTCCCGTGACAACCTGATTGGTTCGGATGTAATAGGTGGCGAGCATGCCGGCGCCAGCCTCGGAGTCGGAGAGATCCTCGGTAGCGTGGCGGAGGGTTTGCTCAGCCTGGGCCGTATCCTTTTGGCGCAGATACAGCTCGGCCAGACTTGCACGCGCCATGACATTCTTTGGATCGGCGGCGATAGCTGCTTTCATCTGATCCTCCGCGCCCTTAATGTCGCCCTTCTTCTGTAGCAGAGAGGCAAGTACGAGATGCGCGGTTACATTCTTTTCATCGAGCGAGACGGCTTTGCGGAGCTGGTCCTCTCCGGCGGCTGCTGTCGTGGGGTCGGCACTCTGTAGAAAGCCAAGGGAGGCGTGGAAGGCGGCGCGATTCGGGTCGATTGCCAACGCTTTCTGAATCTGCACCAGCGCTTCAGCACGGTCTCCCGTGGACATAGCGATGTTCGAAAGCATGGCGTGAGCGTCAGCGTTGTTCGGGTCAAGGGCGAGGATGGCGTTCGCCTGCTCGGTGGCCTTGGCTGGCTGCCTGCCCGCGACAAGAAGGTTGCCGAGGTCGACGCGTGCCGGGATGTTGTTAGGCTGCAGATCGACGGTGCGCATCAGTTCCCCGTAAGCAGGCATCATCGATCCCTGTTTGATGAAGACCTTGGAGAGCTGATAGTGAGCTTCGGCGAAGTTATGGTCGACTTTGAGCGCGTTTGCGAACTGGATGGTCGCTTCTTTAAGCTTGCCCTGGTCGGCATAGCGTTTGCCGCTCTCAAGATATCGCTGCTTCTCCTTGTTGGGGTCCCGACGACATCCCACGGTGAGGCCAAGAGCAAGCGATACGGTCAAGACTGCTGAAACTCGAAGTGCGACCGGGACTGCTGAAATTCTCATTGCCGATTCCCTCAATACTTTCCAATAAACTTTGCGCTTTTCATGCTAGTGCTTGTTACCAGTCGAGGCACTGACACAACCTGTGTATCTTTGGCCATCGGAATTTTAATTTGGGATGAACTGGGGCAGAGTAGGTGCCATCTGCTGGGTAAAGTGCAGAGCGCGCGCCTCTGCGGTCTCCAGGGATTCCGATGGCATGACTTGAGTGATGACGCGGACCAGTGCTCCGTCGGTCCGGTTCAAGCGAATCGCATCGGCGACCATGTAACCCTTAGCGACGTACTCGTTGGGGATACTGCGGCCGTGCGCCTGATACCAGTAGATGACGAACTGCTTCACGTCTCCATTGCTTATAACGTACTCCCCTACTTTGTAGGTCTTGCCGTTTATATCCTGTATTTCGGTGTACTTGCGAGAGTCGAACGTCCATCCGGCGCCGGGCAGGCAATTTTGCGGAGAGTGCATGGTCTGTCCGGTACGCTGGCTGGCGAAGTATCCGATAAAGACGCTGATGGGGGGTACCGCGGGCGACCCCGGTGTCGGTGGGAGGCTATAGACGCGATTGAGGAAGTCCCCCTTGCCAAGTACTTCCAGCGTGTCGTCGGTAAGGGGAATGTCCTGTGCGGTCCAGGAACCGAAGTTCCTGGGCATCATGCTGAGGGGTTCGCTGAACGGCACCTGATCCACGTCTCCTCGACTTTGGAGGACGAAGATGGTGGACGTCAACAGCACAATGATGATCCAGAATCGGGGCGATTTCATACAGTTTTCGCCTTTGCGGGAGAGATGAGCCGCATTACGCGGTGGACCAGATAGAGGCATACAAGTGAGATGATGAACATCACCCAGCCCGAGAACTCATGGAAGAAACCGAGGGCCTTTTCCGGGTCCCAGTACTGCACGCAGAGGCCAGTGCCGACGATACGCGCGACGTTGGCAGTGACCGCGATCGGAATGCTTGCCAGGGCAAGAATGACGCGGCGTTTCGTGGTGCGTTCCAGAAAGTAGCCGTAGAAGACCGCCAAGGTAAAGAGACTCATCAGGGAGCGGATGCCACTACATGCTTCGGCGACCTCCAATTTCATAACCGGCAGCTCGATGACGTTACCTTCGTGGAGCGTGGGAACACCCAGCCAGGGCAGGACGTCGCTGGCGATTCTCGACGCCAGAAGCTGCAGCGGAAAGGTGATCTGGTTGAAGAGAATTGCCGGAAAAGGAATGGCAAGGATGAGAACGAGCAGAGGGAATCGAAGCTCTCGCAGCATGGCCGAGCCGAAGAGCGTCCAGATGAGGCCAGCCAATAACATAACGAAAGACATACGGGTCGTAAACAATTCGACGCCGTAAACCCCGAGGATCAAAACTGTGATTGAAAATACGACCAGAATGAGTCCAGCCCAGGTCTGTTTGATGGGGGTAGCGCTGAGCACCTTTCTCTTGTCCCAGATGAGGAAGGCGGCGAAGAAAGGTACAAGGAAGCCATGTGAATAGTCTGGAATTGTGTACCAGTCGTAAACCAGCTTGATGGCAACACGGTAGTAGAGCACCGCAAGGAGGACCGCGATTGTGGCGTAGGGCACCCATTCGAAAGGTGGTGAGGATCTGAGGCGGTCGGCTTGCAGGAGTTCGGGGTCTGCCTCCTTGGCAACGAGTTCCGGGGTGTAGGGCATGGCGTGAGGGGTCCCTGAGGTGGTTCGTATGACGTTATACTTCACGTGCAACGAGTAAGCAATTAGCGTACCTCTTCGGAGGGGCAGTTTTCCCCAATTTCTGCTGTGTAGCCACTAAAGTGGTAGACAACGTGCCCCCCATTGGGAAAAGGATTTCACACTTAGGCTGATAGTCTGCATACCAGGGAGTATCACTGGAGGCACGTCCATTTGTTTTCAATCAGTCCGGTGATCATTTGCGGTTTTCCCATGAATAATTGAGCCTGGGCAGGCTTTGGCACTCATATTGCAACCAGTAGACTGATTCCGCAACGACGGATTGGACGCAGCTAGCAGAAAATGAATCACATGCAAGGGAGGATTTCGGTGAATCTTCCAGGAAAGTTTTCAAGATGAAGAGCCATTCAGGCGATCTAGCCGCATCAGACATGTATGAGTCAATTTCCGGTCTAACCAAGAATGGGAGTAATTCCATGAAGCGCTTTTGTGTCACCTTGTCTGTGCTGCTTTCCATGCCACTGGCGATCGTGGCTCAGACTCCGCAATCAACATCCGCGCAGCCGGCGAAGCCAGCAGCCGCACCAGGAGCGGCGCCGACGCAACAGACTGCTCCCCCCCCGACGACTTCTTCAGCTGCTGCCACTGCGGCTGCGACCAATCCCAACTACGCCGGACCCATGGATGCTACGCGCTACATCATCGGACCTGAGGACTCGCTGCAGGTGACAGTCTGGAAGGAACCGACGCTTTCTGGCACCTTTCCCGTTCGTCCTGATGGAATGATCTCTTTAGTTCTGGCGGGTGATATTCCAGCAGCTGGATTGACGCCGATGGCGCTTTCTAACGATATTTCGCAGCGGCTGAAGAAGTACATTCAGGACCCAGTGGTTACAGTTGTGGTGCTCGGTGTAAACAGCCAGAGAATCTTCATGGTGGGCGAGGTGGGGCATGTCGGTCCGGTGATGCTTACTCCAGGAATGACGCCGCTGCAGGCGATCGTCACAGCGGGCGGCCTGTCACAGTTTGCTAACTCGAAGCGTATCTATATTTTGCGAACGGTCAACGGCAAGCAGGAAAAAATGCCGTTCAATTATAAAGCGGCGCTGAAGGGCGAGAATCCAGGGATAACACTACTTCCTGGAGACACGATCGTCGTCCCATGAGGGAGGTTATGAGAATCCGACTAGCTGTAGCGGCCCTCTTTTTCACGGTGAGTTCTATCTCGCAAGGCCAAGCTGTGCCTGCCGGCACCCCGTCCATGGCGCCGGTGAATTCAAGTATTAATCTCAATCCCTTGGATGGTGTTCTTCACTACGCTCTAAGCGCTTCGGAGGTTATTCAGTTTGGTTATTACGGATCGGGCAATGTGACCACTTCATCGGCCCTGTCCGGGGACGTGGCCTATAACGCGAAGAGCGAGCTCCGGCCATTCAGCCTGCTTTTTGCCGGCGGCGTCTTGTTGGGGAATCAATCGGGACAGGGCACCACGAGTTATTGGAACGTCGCTGCTTCGCAGGGCTACGTAACGCGACACTGGGTATTCAATATCGCGGACACGTTCAGTTTTCTTCCACAATCGCCTACGACGGGTCTATCGGGTATTCCTGGTGTGGGCGACCAGGGAGCGATACCAGTGCAAGGCCCGGGGGCGGGGCCGGCCGGCGGGGTCTTATCGAACGCTGGCAATCGCTACAGTAACGATGTCCTTGGCAGTGTTGAGCGGCAGATCAACCACAATACCTCGATCAGCGGGAGCGGCTCGTATGCAATCCTCAGCTTTCTGAACAATAACGGATCCAACGGTAACGAGGCCAACGCTGCTTACAACTATAGCGAGGTTTCTGGAACGGCGGCGGTGAACCGGCGAATCGACGCTCGAAGCTCGGCAAGCCTGGGGGCCTCTTATGCCACGTACAGCTATACCCAAAACGGAAACGGATATGTTCCACCGGATTTCGAGGCGAAGAGCATCAATGTCTCCTACCAACGTCTTCTGAGTCACGCGCTGAGTATGTCCGTCTCAGCGGGCCCGCAATGGGTCTCCAGTTCCAACAGCCTGTTAATTCCGTCAAACCTGAATTTCGTTGCCTCGGCGGGCCTCTCGTATTCGCGCGCATTGACCAATGCATCCGTGTTTTACTCTCACGGGGCCAGCGGTGGATCCGGCGTGTTGCCGGGCGCCACAGCCGACAGCGTTTCGGGTTCGCTCGGTCATTCCTACGGCCGCAACTGGGTTGCCTCCGTTAATTTCACTTACTCGCATACCGCTGGATTGGCGCAACTGACGACCGGTTCCGCCGCTTCAACAAAGGAAGTCTACGATACGGTTTATGGCGGAGGCCAGGTGACGCGCAGGATTAACGCTCATTTCTCCGCGCTTCGCGAGCTACACTGCCCAGAACCAAACGAGCAACTATGCATCTCCAGTTTTTTCGCAAAATGCCTTGAACGGCACCTCCCAGACGTTCGGTATCGGGATTACCTTTACTCCGCGTTCAACCCGTTTGGGACAATTTTAAGGAGTCACCATGCTTGGTCATCGTGCATTAACTGTTCAAGACTACTTAACCATTCTGAAACGACGATGGTGGATCATTGCGATTCCGGCAATCGTCTTCCCCGTTGTCGGATTTGCCATTACCTTCCTGGTCCAGCCTGAGTATATTTCGCAGACCCTTGTTCTGGTGGAGCAACAGAAGGTGCCGGAATCCTATGTCAGGCCTGTCGTAACCGAAGACCTCAGTGGACGGCTTGCGTCGATGAGGGAACAGATTCTTAGCCGATCCCGTCTGCAGCCGATCATTGAACGCTTCAATCTTTTTGCCAACAGCAAGCTGTCCATGGACGATCGCATCGACCTGACGCGAAAGAATATCGGAATAACCCCGATCCAGTCTGAAATCGCACGCACGAACGGATTGCCCGGATTCTTCATCTCCTTCAAGGCGAATGATCCGCGCACAGCGCAACTGGTGTGCGGAGAGATTCAATCGCTCTTCGTCAGCGAGAATCTCAGCGACCGGGCGGCGTCCGCTGCCGGCACCACGGAGTTTCTCAAAGGACAGTTGGCTGACGCAAAGACCAAGCTGGATGAACAGGACGAGAAGCTTGCCAAGTTTCAGCAGCAATACGTTGGCAAGCTGCCTGGTGCTGAGTCGTCGAACATCAACATGTTGACAACATTGAACACGCAGCTGGATGCCGCTACGCAGGCGCTGGCGCGGATGGAGCAGGACAAGAGCTACGCTGAATCCATTCTGGCCATGCAGCAACAGAACCAGGCCACGCAGTCACCGGAGCATGGCGGGCTCGCGCCACAGGAAGAGCAGGTCCAACTGCAGCAGCTTCTCGCTCAGGAGGCCGATCTGACGGCGCGCTATACCGATGACTATCCGGATGTGGTCTCTGTCAGGCGAAAAATTGCGGAGCTGAGACAGAAGATGGCCAAGCCCGCCGCCGCCCCGGTAGTCGCGGCGACCCCACCTGCAACACCTAAACCTACCGACTCCCTGGGCGTCCAGCAGCTTCGCGCCCAGATTCGCGCGATGGATCAAGGCATCGCACAGAAGAAACGCGACCAGGCTGAGATCCAAGGGCAGCTCCACCTCTATCAGGAGCGCGTTGCAGCCAGTCCAGCGGTAGAGGAAGAGTACAAAGCCATCACCAGAGACAATCAGACGGCGCAGGCGTTCTACGACTCTCTTCTGGTCAAGATGAATGATTCCAAGATGGCGACAGATCTGGAACGGCGACAGCAGGGAGAGCAGTTCCGCGTTATGGATGAGCCGAACCTTCCCGAGTCTCCCTCGTCGCCAAAGCGCCCAGTGTTTGTAGGAGGAGGTCTCGCTGCTGGTTTAGCGTTGGGTTTGCTTATTGTGGGATTGCTGGAGTATCTCGATACGGCCGTACGGAGCGAGCGCGATATCTGGGCGTTCACGAAGCTGCCGACGCTTGGCGTCATCGGCTTCAATGGAGAGCCCGGGGTCGTAAAGAGCAAACGAAGATGGTTCGGACGCCGGAGTCCGGATATAACTGCGGGTACCAATCCGCTAATGAATGCGGGTGGCTAAGATGTATAAAAGCTTCTTCAAACTGCAAAGCAGTCCGTTTGGAACAAGTCCCGACCCGCGGTTTCTCTACATGATGCCGCATACAAGGGAGGCGCTTGCTTGCCTCGAGTATGGAATATCGGCACGCAAGGGATTCACGGTGCTCACGGGCGAAGTCGGGACCGGAAAGACTACGCTGCTGCGTCGTGCGTTGAGTTCGTTCAGCAATCGCCGCGTGTCGACGGCGTTTGTCTTCAATCCGCGTCTCGACGTGCTGGACTTCCTTGAGTTCGTCCTGACAGACTTCGGAATTGTCCCGGCGACGCGGACGAAGTCGGGAATGTTGCTGCAGTTGAATCGTTGGCTGATCGAGCGGTTCCGCATGGAAGAGACATGCGTCGTGGTCGTTGATGAGGCGCAAAACCTGTCATGGGAGCTGCTGGAGGAGATACGGCTGCTGACCAACCTTGAAACCTCTTCAGAGAAGCTATTGCAGATTGTGCTGTCGGGACAGCCTGAGCTGGAAGAAAAACTTCGTCATCCCGAGCGTGCGCCAGTTGCGGCAGAGGGTTTCCCTATGGTGCCGGACGCAGCCGTTGACGGAGATCCAGACTCACGCCTATGTCACTGAGCGTCTGCGGATCGCCGGAGCGAGCTGGCAGCTGTTCTCCTTCGAGGCCCTTGACCTGATCTATCGCTTCAGCCGCGGGATTCCGCGCATCATTAATCTGCTGTGCGAGCATTCGCTGATATTGGCCTATGTGGAGCAGGTGCAGCAGGTAACTGCTGCAATCGTGCAGAGTGTTGCAGCGGAACTGGAGTTGGAGACGCAGCCGTTTATGCTCTCTCCGGCTGTACTGGGCAGCGCAGGAGCGCATTCGCAGCGGGCCGAACCGGAGGACAATTTTATGGCGGGTTTTAGCAGGGAGCCAGGAAGGCACGAACGATGAGCCGAATTTACGAAGCACTTCAGAAAGCAGAATCCGAAAGGAATTCAGAGCGGCGCGAACAGGAGCCGCGAGTTTCGGAGCATCCCGTTAGCACAGGAATGACGATGGCAGTCGCCGAGGCAGAGGATCCAACCTTTGCGCCGGCCTTTGCCGATATGTACCAGGAACCGTCGCCACTGCGAGTAGGAACCGATTCGCTGGATCTAAGCCAGATTGTTCCGCGTCCCTGGGCGCTCTCTCTGGCTCAGTTGCCTTCATTGCTGGAGCGGGGACCCGCGGTTGAGCAGTTCCGCAGCCTCCGTTCGCGGATTTTTGAGCTTCGCGACATCAGTCCGCTGAAGACGATCCTCGTAACCAGCGGTTTGCCGCAGGAGGGCAAGAGCTTTGTTTCGACGAATCTCGCACTCAGCCTGGCGCGCCACAAGAACAGCAAGGTACTGTTGATCGACGGCGACATGCGAAGGTATACGCTGCATCAGATCCTGGGATGCGATTCGCATCCTGGCCTCGCGGACTACCTTGCGGGGAAGGCAACTATTTTGGAAGTGATGCAGCGGCCGGAACAGATGCCGGCAACCTCCGGGACCACGCCGATTCTGCCGAATCTGACCTTTATCGCTGGTGGCAATGGCGGAGACAAGGCGGCCGATCTCTCGGGCAGTCCGCGTTTTCGCGAGTTGATCCGGCTGGCGTCGCCCCTCTTCGATTGGATCATTGTGGACTCCTCGCCGGTGTTGCCGGTCTCAGATGCGGTAAATCTCGCCCGGTCGTGCGATGGTGTACTTTTGATCGCGCGTGGTGGTGTAACGAAGTTCCCTGTGGCGCAGCGTGCACAGAGTGAGCTAAAGGCCTCGAACATCCTGGGCTTTGTGCTCAATGCCGTGCAGGAGACACCGGAGGTCGGTAACTACTACGGCTACGAGTCCATCAAGCACTAAAAGGGAGCAAGTGAACGATGATCCGGCTGTTTAACGTGTACTACCCCACCCGCACCATCGTTCTCCTGCTGTGCGAAGCGCTCATTGTCAGTGGCTGCTTCCTGCTGGCGACGGTATTGCTGCTGGGGCCGGATACCTACCTTGTTCTGAACTACGAGTACGGTGGCCTTAAGATTCTTGGCCTGACGATTCTGACACTGCTCTGTTCGTATTACTTCGATCTCTACGAGCCTCAGCGCATCTCCGCTCGGTGGGAGATTTACTTTCGCCTCCTGTTGGTGCTTGGATTTCTCTCCTTCCTGCTCTCGGCGATCATCTATCTGTTTCCCGGCGCTGATATCGCCCACTATGTTCTGTTGCTTGGGCTTGTATTTCTTACCGCGGCGCTGGTCGTTTGGCGGAGCGCGTACGAATGGATCATTGGCAGAGAGATGTTCCGCGAGCGGGTCTACATTCTGGGCGCTGGAGAACGCGCGCAGACGATTGTGGATTTGCTCAAGACACGCAACGACGCGGGCATGCAGGTCATTGGCTGGGATGGCGTGCTGGCCTCCAAGATGGAGCGCAAAGAGGCGTTCAACGCGGCGCTGGAGGCATTCAACGGAACGAAGCCTCGGATCGACCGTGTCATCGTCGCGCTCGAGGACCGTCGCGGCGAGTTTCCTGTGGATGAGTTGCTCAAGCTGCGATTCAACGGAGTGGTCATTGAAGAAGCGGGAAGCCTGCTGGAACGGCTGACCGGCAAACTGCATCTGGATGGACTTCATCCGAGCAGCTTTATCTTTAGCGAAGGGTTTCGCGTGAAACCGTCGCAGCAGATCGCACGACGCATTGTGTCGACGCTGACGGCCGCGATCGGACTGCTCCTCTTCCTGCCGTTCTTCCCAATCGTAGTGTTGATGGTCCGGCTTTCTTCCCCGGGCCGATCTTCTTCAAGCAAACCCGGGTGGGCCTTGGCGGGAAGAACTTCAGTGTCTACAAGTTTCGTACGATGAGGACTGATGCGGAGGTGGCCGGCGCCAAGTGGGCGACCAAAGACGACCCGCGCGTCACTCGCGTTGGCATGTTAATGCGGAAGACGAGACTCGACGAGGTGCCCCAGCTATGGAATGTGTTGCGCGGAGATATGGGGTTTGTCGGTCCCCGTCCGGAACGGCCTGAGTTTGTGCCCTGGCTGTGCGAGCAGATTCCATACTTCAACCTGCGCCATATGATTCGTCCGGGGCTCACCGGTTGGGCGCAAGTGCGCTATGGATACGGGGCGACGCTCGAGCAGGCACGGGAGAAGCTTGAGTTTGATCTCTACTACATCAAACACATGACGCTTGGGCTCGACCTGTTGATCATGTTCGAGACGGTGAAGACGATTCTGCGGCGACAGGGCGCGCAGTAAGAGTAGATCCCGGCAGGATCTACTCGCGGCTCAATCCTGAAGAAGGATTAGTAAATACGGGTGCGGGAGGATAGAGCGGGCTTGAGAGTCCGCTCCTCTTTCTTGACCAGGTGCGGGATGCGAAGAGGCCGTGGGGGAACCTCCGGCATGCCCACCTCGCTCAGTTTATAGAGCAGCGACCGGTAGCTGATCTGAAGCCATTTCGCGGTTTTTTGCCGGTTCCAGCTATTTTCCTGCAGCACTTTCAGAATGATCTGGCGCTCCAGGTCCTGGGTTGCCTTCTTCGTGATGTTCTTCAGAGACACCGGTTCACTAAGGTCGATCTCGGTGACGATGCCTCGAGGCGACTCCGGCATGAGCTCCGCTACCAGGGCCTCCTCGCTGCCGATCAGAACGTAGCTGCGGATTAGGTTTTCAAGCTGACGAACATTCCCGGGCCAGTGGTAGTTCTGCATCAGGCGTACAGCACTCCTGGAGAGCAACTCAGGGGTGTTATGGAAAACTTTTGCATAGTGCTCGATGAAATAGTCGATAAGAATCGGCAGGTCAGCAATCCGCTGGCGCAATGGCGGCAGATTGATGGTGACCGCATTGATACGGAAGAGGAAGTCCAGGCGGAAAGTTCCGTCCTCAACCTGGTTGCGAAGGTCGCTGTTGGAGGCCGAAACCAGCCGGGTGGCGATGGATCGGGGTTCGTGGCCGCCGACCCGGACGAAAGTGCCGTCCTGCAACACTTGGAGCAGTTTGGACTGAACGGCGAGATCGAGGCTGCCGACCTCGTCGAGAAAGAGAGTTCCGTTGTGAGACTGCTCGACCCGGCCCAAGCTTGGTCGACATCGCTCCCGTAAATGCTCCCTTTTCATAGCCAAACAGCTCTGTTTCCAGCAGCGAGTGGGGGATGGCAGGACAGCTCACCTTGACCAGGGAGCCACGGGCCCGCATGGAAAAGGCGTGAAGGAGCCGGACACAAATCTCCTTGCCGGTGCCGCTCTCACCTTGAATGAGAACCGGAACATCGGTCTCAGCTACCCGCTCCAGCTTATTTCGGACAGCCTGCATTGCGGCAGTTTTGCCGAAGATAATATCCAACGGTGGCAGGTTCAGAGAGGCGGCGGATTCGGCGTTGTGGACCAAGGTCATTTTTTCCTTATCGGCGTTCGGCAGAACCGCAGGTTTGCAATGTCCTTCACACTGCACGTTGAGCACCAATTCTTAGATGCAAGAAGGAAAACGAGAGATTTTTTTGGTCACGAAGGGGAAATCATATACGAACTGTCCCTCCAGTTTGGGACTGAAGTTGCAATATTGCGTGAAATTTGAGGGTCACCACGCTTCCTGCAACCAAAGTAATCCGCCGAAAAAATATCCTATTTTTTTGGTGCCAACCTGCCCACTCCCATGTAAGCTAGGCCTACTTGGATGAGGAGTGGAAAACCTTTATCACTTTTGTCGGCAAAATTCTTAACATTTTTTGTGTGAATGTGGCGTTGGACAATCTAGAATTCGTTGAGTAACAGGTTGTGAAGACTTCCCCACTTCCGACAGGTTAGATCGATTCGTTGGAACAGTTTAGTTGGACCGTGAGAACCAGTTGTATTCAGAATCACCGCCCGGTTGGGCATAGAATCCAAACCGGCGAAATAGGGGTACTTGTATGTCAGCTGCGCTTTCTTATCCAATGTCTGCCTTGAAATCGAATGCCAGGTCGCGGGCCCAGATTCTGATCCTGGAACCCGATCTTGCCGTGCTGGACTACCTTCGGTTGACCCTTGGATCTCAATACTCGCTCAATCTCTTTTCAGAGGAGCAGGCGCTGTTAGATCGGCTGGATAAGGCCGAGCAGCCCGATCTGCTTTTGCTCGCCCTCCATACGAGCCGGGATCCACTCCCGCTTTTGACTCACATTCGGTGCACAAAGCCGCATCTTCCGGTCATCGTGCTGTCATGCTCGGCAGAGTTGCGGGATCTCGAGATGGTCATTCGGCTGGGGGTTCGCGCCATCGTCATGAAGCCGTTTACCGGCAGCGACGTGGAGCAGGCCATTGAAGAACATCTGGCGTCCGCCGAGAAGAACGTGCCGGCTGCTGATGCGTTGAAGGAGATTCCGCTCAACGAGACGCACTCCTTTGTGCGTTCGAGCAAGCGGATGCGCGATCTGGAGGCTCAGGCCGCGTTGGTGGCGCGCGCCGATATCCCTCTTCTGATTCTCGGAGAGAGCGGCACCGGCAAGGAGATTCTCGCGCTCTACACGCACAAGATGTCCGCGCGAAGCCAGAACATCTTCCTGAAGGTCAACTGCGCCGCTGTACCGGCTGACCTGCTTGAGAGCGAGCTTTTCGGCTACGAGCAGGGCGCCTTTACCGGTGCGGTGAAGACGAAGCCGGGCAAGTTCGAAGTTTGCACAGGTGGAACGATCTTCCTCGACGAGATTGGTGAGATGCCGGCGATGCTGCAGGCCAAGCTGCTGCAGGTTCTCCAGGACGGGACGTTCTCTCGGCTTGGAAGCCGGTCCCCGATGAAGGTGGATGTCCGTGTGATCGCGGCCACCAACATCAATATGAAAGAAGCGATGGCGAACAAGACCTTTCGCGAGGATCTGTACTACCGACTAAACGGCTTTACTCTGAGCATTCCGCCGCTCCGCGAGCGTCGCGAGGAGATTCCGGTACTATCGGAGTACTTTATGCGCAAGGGCGCCAAGCGTTATGGACGGGAGCCGCTTCCGTTCTCGGCAAATCTGCTGAACGCCCTGGGAGAGCACTCTTGGCCGGGTAATCTGCGTGAGTTGGAAAATGTTGTTAACCGTTACCTCGTGCTTGGGGAAGAGAGATCGATCATTGAGGAGCTCTCGCCTGCTACTGTGTATCAGGGTGCGGCGTCAGTGACCCAGGAGGCGCCAAGTGGCGCGGGGCTTAAGGCGATGGTCCGCAATCTGAAAGGCGACGCGGAATCGACGGCAATTGCACAGGTGTTGGAGGGAGTTGGATGGAACAGGAAGGCCGCGGCAAACGATCTGCAAATCAGTTACAAGGCACTCCTGTACAAGATCAAGCAGTACGACCTGTCGCCGCGGAATCACGCGTCTTAGTGTCGAAGAAGGGCGACAAAGAGCTGTCAGGGTCTGAGAGTTATCGCATCATCATCCGGTACGAGAATCATGCGGTGCGTGGGCTGGTGGAGCCTGCAGAGCTGGGTTCTATCGAGCAGTTACTGCGCAATGACCCGATGTATCCGCTGGATACGATTCGATTAAAGCTACTGGATTCAGGAGCCTACGAAGATGTATCGACGAAGGACGCCAAGGCGGTGTTCTTCGTCAAGACCTTCGATGGAGACCTTCGCCATCGAGCGCTTCATTTTCATGAACATGCGCCGATTGTGCCCGGATTGTGGGTGCGTGTGTATTTCTACGACGGCGAGATGATTGAAGGAATTATCAGCAATACCAAGGATTTTGTGCTGGAGACGGGCTTCTTTCTGAGGCCGACGGATCCGAACGGGAACAACCGGCTGGTCTATGTGCTCAAGGGTGGGCTCAAAGACTTTCATGTACTCGGAATGCGAAATCCCTCGAAGAATTCTTTTTAGCTTTCAAAAAAAAATCTGGCGTGGCTGCGGGTGGAAAATCGGCGGCTTTGCTGGTGTTTTTTAAGGGTGGTTTTGGAAAACACCGTGTTTTGGTGCTGGTGATTTGTGGTGAAGTTGTGGTGGGTTCGTGGTGAAACGTGGTGAGTTGGATGGTTATTTTTCGGCGCTGAAAAATACGCCAACTTTTGAGAAATTTATCTGTGGATTTCCTGGATGCATCGCCGGGAGATCTTTCTCTCGGCGACAAGGGTTACTGCGATTGCGAAGCATTGTCTTTCAATTTTGCTTTAGCCCGTCTGGCATTAGTGCTAGTTATCTAACCGAACGTGACTGGGTAACATCGAGGAAACCATTCTGGTTTCCCAGAGGTACTCAGCGATGAAGGGCTCCGAGCTTTTTCGCGCGATTTGGTTAGCGGCCGTTTGCGCGCTGGTGGCAATGCTGGTTGTGGGCTGCAACGAGAAGAACGATGCAGTCTTGCGGGCCGAAAACGCGGACAAGATCAACCTTGTGGCTGTTCCCAGCATTGCCGAGACCGAGTCACTACTTAACTCCCTCGGAGGGGGCGATTGTCTGGTAGAAGACAGACGAGATAGATGTCTATCACTAAACTCCGTCGGGTGAACGACGACGCGAAAATCGTGGAAGTGTCCTTCTTCGGTGGCAAAGTCCTTGTGAAGTTCGCCGATGGAATGATGGCCTTGCTTGAGCCCCGAATGATACGTCGCCTAGCCGTGGAAGCAGATGCGCTAAAGCCGTTGCCAAAAGAGCCTATTGATTTGGACTGACCGCTGCCTCTCTAGCCAATCTGCCATCGTCTATCGCATGAATGATACGAGGTCCCATGAATGATACGAGGATGGATTCAGCCATAAAGAAGTTAAGAGAAAAGGGCTACAGAATGGAAGTCTTAGGCCCGTCCCCTGAGGGAAGGTTTTTGATCGGGGTGAATGGTGAACTCAAAACCTATGATGAGGTATATGGGCTTTTAGCCGATCTTGAAAGGGTCTCAAGTCGGAGGCATTGCGGGCCAAGTGATCTTGTCCATTGATGCCAACAGCCTGAATGCTTCTGGCATCCTGTACCGTGAGAGTTGCAGGGATTGCCTGCGACAATTGTTCCGAATAGCCATAATGATCTTCTGTGTGAAACGGTTTCGATGGGTTGTGCGCCATTTCAGATAGAAGAGTACGCCCTCAATTCGAAGCGTGTGTATGCGAAGGTTCTTTTTGCGTGAGAATCGCTCCTATCGCATTGAGGAGTGTGGATGGTCTAACGAGCCCTCGGATAAGGTCTACCCCTTCTATCGGGGCTTCGCTCTCCGCGAAGTCTAGAACCACACATTTGGTTTCTGGCTGTAGGGCGTGTGCCGTTTCTAAGACACCCCGCCGTTCCTCATTTGCCAGGCTTTGGCACAAAACACAAAGATCAATTTGATGATTCATCAGCACGAGCATTGCATTCGCGAATGTCTGCGCTGTGAACACTTCGTATCCGGCCTTTTCAAGAATGAGGCTACGTGTGGTCACCAACATCGCTTCATTACCGTAGACCAATATTCTGCCTTGCATAATGGCTCCCTGGGGGAGGGCTTGGCTTGGCAGCGTACTCCTTTGGCAAGACTTCTGTCACCTACCCGACAGAGTATCCTCTTCAAGTTTCCCGCCCATTTAGAACACTTGATATGTCTTTACAGGGCGGATCCGATGCCGCGCTACTACCGGAGATGCTTACGCCGAAACGACGGTTGCTATTCGTAGCGACGCTCGGTATTGGGTGATACATCGCCGATGACCTGCCTACGGCAGATGACAAGAAATCGAAAGCCGTTGAGGAGATTGCGGAAACAAAGGTTTCTCGGGTTGGGAATTATGACAAGAGGCATAGAGATCAGGGGTGACAGCGAAGAGGTGGGAGTAACGCGAAAATATATTTCCTGTTACCGGACTCGAGCTTAAATCTTCGCTCCGACGGTCACATCCAATTTTTAACGAAAGGATTGGGTGCGAATTGGTGTTCAGGCCCTCAGTAACCTCGACGATTCGGGGTATCTTCTTTGGAGTTGGTGCTCGATTCATCCGTCGAGGGTTCGGTTTGGCGGGGGTTAGCGGAGCAAGTGGATTCGGGTGTTTTGCGCTGATCGCGATGGGGATGATTCTGGTTACGCAGGCGGAGGCGCAGCAGGAGGCAACGACTTATATCGACTATCCGCAGCTGCAAGGCAAGGTGCAGCCGCTGGAGTTGAGCGGCGTGCCGAAGTGGGCGACGTTTGATATGGAACTTCGCGGGCGGACGGAGAACCAGACTGCGGACAGCTACATCTCGGGCAACGACCAGGCGTACGAGATGACGCGCATTTACGGCGGAATGGAGGTTCGGCCGACGAGCTATCTGACTGGGTATATTCAGTTCATCGACACGCATGCGCTGGGGTTGCCGCTGGAATATGTTCCGTCGAATGCGCGAGACAACTTCGACGACCGGCAGGCGTATCTCGAGTTCCACATGAAAGAGTTCAAGATCATCGCTGGCCGGCAGGAGTTGAAGTACGGCGGCGAGCGGCTGGTGGGTATCAGCGACTGGACCAATAACAGCCGGTCGTGGGATGGGTTTCTGGGGCGCGTGGGAGACAAGAACCGGATCGATGTTTTCAGCACGTCGGTGGTAACGGTCCATCCTACTTCGCTGGATACGCATGGCGCGGGGCTGACGTTTGATGGGGCTGTGGGAACGATTGGCACGTGGGTTCCGCATATGGTGATTCAGCCGTTTGTGTACGTGAAGGCGTTTCCGCGGGTGCAGAGCCAGCAGGGTGTTTACGGTTCGGAGACGATTACGACGCCGGGCGCTGAGGTGTCGGGGACGTTTCCGGTGGGCTTGACCTTCGACGGGCTATTTGCCTTCCAGCGGGGCAGCTACTCGAATGATTCGGTGGTTTCGAGCGCGGGGTATATCAAGGCGGGATACACCGCGCAGACGGCATACTGGAAGCCGCGGCTGCTGGGTGAGTATGACTATGCGTCGGGCAATTCGCGCAAGGATCTGACGAAGATCAATACGTTCGACCAGCAGTATCCGAGCAACCACAATGCGTTCGGCCTGACCGACCTCTTTGGATTTCAGAACATTAAGCAGGAGCGGGTCAATCTGGATCTGACGCCGGCGAAGCATGTGTCGGCGCTGATCCAGCAGGAATGGCTGCAGGTGGCGTCGGTGTACGACAGCGTGTACAACGGGGGCGCGGCGGTGGTGGTGAAGCCTCCGACGACGGGGTTTTCGAGCGCGGATATTGGGCGAGAGTTCGATGCATCGGGTAAGTGGGTGATCAAGGACTACCTGGTGATGAATGTGGGAGTGGGGCACTTCTCTCCGGGTACATTGATGCGGGAGAACAATCATGGTGCTCCGCTGACGCTGGCTTACCTTGGGTTCACGTATCGTTTCAAGGTGAACCGGAAGGGCGAGAGTTCGGGGCCGTAAGGCGTAGGATTCCAAGGGCGGATCTACAGAAGGGTTTCTTGAAGTTAAGAATCTTATATATCATATATCAGTTCGGGAAAGGACACTCATCGTGCAAGAGGAAAAGGATCAAGCAAAGTTAAGCCGGAGAAAGTTTCTGGAGACGGGATCGGCGGTTTTAGTAGCGGCGGCGGGGTTGCAGGCAGCGCAGGGCCAGCAGAGCAAGATCTACGGGACGGATACGCATACCGGGATCAACGAGAGCCAGCCGGGGCCTAAGGGAAATACTGTTCTGGATGGGGAGAATCCTGATTCAGCGTGGCCGCCGGAGACCGACGGGGGCGGACAGCAGCCGTTCAAGTACTCGTTTTCGCTGTCGCATAAGCGGATTGAGGAAGGCGGGTGGACGCGGCAGGTGACGGTGCGAGATCTTCCTATCTCGAAGACGATGGCGGGAGTGGAGATGCGGCTGATCTCGGGCGGCATTCGCGAGTTGCATTGGCATGTGGCCTCGGAGTGGGCGCTGATGCTGTATGGTTCGGCGCGGATTACGGCGGTCGACCAGCATGGACGCGGGTTTGTGAGCGATGTGCACGCGGGTGACCTGTGGTTGTTTCCGGGTGGAATTCCGCACTCGATCCAGGGGCTGGGAGAGGATGGATGCAAGTTTCTGCTGGTGTTCAAGGATGGAAACTTCAACGAGTTTGGAACGTTTCTGTTGACGGACTGGCTGCACCATACGCCGAAGGAGGTGCTGGCGAAGAACTTCGATGTGCCGGAGTCGACGTTTGACAAGGTGCCGAAGAGGGAGCTGTTCATCTTTCAGCGGGAGCTCCCGCGTCCGCTGGAAGAGGAGAGGAAGCAGGTGGAGGCTGCGAATGGGCCGCTGCCGCATCCGTTTGATTTTCGTCCGAGCGAGATGCAGCCGACCAAGGTCTCCAAGGGCGGCGAGGTGAAGATTGTGGACCGGAAGAACTTTCCAGCGACGGATATCGCGTCGGCGATCGTGACGCTGAAGCCGGGTGGATTGCGCGAGTTGCACTGGCATCCGAACGCCGATGAGTGGCAGTACTACGTGAAGGGCAAGGGCCGGATGACGGTGTTTGCGGCGGGCGGGCTCGCGCGCACGATGGACTTCGAAGCAGGCGATGTAGGGTACATCGACATATCGATGCCGCACTACATCGAGAACACGGGCGACACGGACCTCGAGTTCATCGAGGTGTTCCCGACGCCGTTCTATGAGGATATTTCTCTTGCCGAGTGGTTGGCGCATACGCCGTATCGCCTGACGGACGAACATATCGGAGTCGGCGAAGACTTTTTGGCGAAGATTGCGAAGAAAGAGATTGTCATCACGCCGGAGTAGCTCGCGAGGCTCCGAGGCGTGCGAAGGGCTGGGGAACACGCACTCCCCGGCCCTTCGGTTTTAATGCGGCTCGATGCTCTCGAGCTCGCGGATGTAGGTGATGACGGCCTCGCTGAAGCCGTCGATGTGCACCCATGGGCCGTAGCCGACGCCGTTGCGGGCTGAGGCCACGTTGATCACGTAACCCTTGCCGCGCGGGGCGGGAACGCGGTCGTGCGACTGCTCATCGGTGATGACGATGATGCGGTCGTAACGATCTTCGACGGCGTCGAGTGCGGCACCGAGGTAGGTCCCGCTGTGAGGCTGGCTCGACTCCATCGCGTCGCGGAGAGCGAATCCGCGCCGGGGCGGGATCAGCTTCACGACGTTCGAGAAGGTGTAGATGCTCACCTTCTCGGCGATCTCGCGCAGGAGCACGGCGAGGCCGTACGCCGCGTCGGTACGGAGCATCTCGGACCGGCGCGACAGCGGTGCGACCATGGAGCCGGAGACATCGACGAGGATGACCGTGTGTCCGGCGAGCTTCTGCGTCCCTTCGAGCGCCCGCGGCGGATGCAAAGCGCGGAACATTGCGCGCTCGAGAGCCTCTTCCCACTGCGGCGCGTGACGAGCCGCGGCGAGGAAGCGGAAGGGAAGGACGCGGTCGGTCCGCATGGCATCGATCGCGGCGATGACCAGGTCCTCCGCGGCTCCGGCGTCCTTCATGTTGCGAAGGTTGCGCAGGAGGGCGAGCGACCCGAGCCGGTGATCGATGAGCAGCCGCTCCCAGTGGGCGCGCTTGTCGCCACCGGAGGAGAGTGCAACCTCCCAGGTGTCGGGCGTGGCCAACTCGCCGGCGATGAGCCGCCTCCAGACCAGCGCCTGATCCGAGGTCATCGGCTTGGCGTGGGTGAGGAAGAGAACGTCGCGAAGGCGAACTGCGCCGGCGCGATCGTACTTGGCGAGCGCGTACTCGTCGAAGCGCGTGAACGCTGCGGCGAGCCCCTTCTTCACCTGCGCGGAGAGCGGACGCCGGCCCTCGGCCCAGTAGATGGCGAGGAACTCGGGGAGCTCGTCGGCACGCTGGATAACGCGGACGAGGGTCTCGGCCACGAGCGCGCGGTGGGTCGCGTGACGGGCCATCTCGCGCACCAGAAGCAGAGGTGCGTGACGGAGCTTCATCGCGGTGCGCGCCTCGACTGCGAGGGCTGCGACCTTCTCGGCAGCAACCTTGGGGACGAGTTCACGGATGCGGCCCGCGATGGCGACGCCGTTCTCGTAGAACTCGTTCTCCCAGAGCATGCAGGCGAGCACGGAGCGCCGCAGAGCCTGCTCGGGCGTGATGAGGGCCGCTCGTGCGCCTTCGTGGGTGCGAGGGCGAGCGAGATGGGCCAGCTTGAGGATGTTCAGCTTCATGTTGTCGCACCTCCTTTTGTGCGGGTTGGTGAAAATATCGCCGGGGAATAAGTGACGACGGAAGCTGAGCTTTCATAAGATTGCGCTCATGACAGGATTCGAACCTGCACTCCACCTTGCGGTGGCGCTCGTTACCATTGAAGTATCCGTTGTCTTTCGCCACCGGCGAATGGGTTAGTCTTCGTCTTCGTCGTCGTCGTCAATCGTCATCGAGTTCGACGTTGACGCGAGTCTTTACCGTTGCGGCTTCGTGGAAGCCAACGCCGACCTTGAAGCCGACAGGCTTGAGAGGTGCGGGCGCGATGTCGATCGCCAGTTTTTGCATTTGCTGGTAGGTCGGACGATTCTTGTCGTAGTAGCCGGTGCAGGTGTTGACCGTGAAGGGCAGCACGATGTTCGGGTGCACGCGAGTACACATGGACATTTGCTCGGACTCTCGATAGCCGGTGAAGATAATCGCAAAGCTGCAGGTACGGCAAAGCGATTCGCTGCCGACCGGCGTTCCGTTCTTGATGTATACCTTGCCCATGGCAAGCCTCCTTTCGAACCAGCAATGCGCTGGATGGTTTTGGCCGGGGAATAAGCGATAACAGATCTAAGTGCTTTGCCATTGAGCTACACAGAGAAATCCCTACGGCAGGAATCGAACCTGCGAATCGCTTGAGGCGAAGTAACTGTTATCTGCGCCACCGGCCGAAGTTAAATAAATTGCGGCGATGCTTTGCCAGGGAATAAGCGAAAAGAGTTTCGGAGTAAGTGCACTGAGGAACTTTGTAAGTCGAGGCTGCGCCTCTGTCCCTTAGTGATTTGCTCCGGCAGGGATTTCGCGTTCCCTGCTGCACGTCAAGCGGAGGAAGTAACTCTTCTCTATCGCCACTGGCGTTTCCGTGCAGGCGCAGGTTCGCGGCTGCGTGGAGGCGCATCGTTCCTGAGGGATCAAGCGAGGTCAGTACGGGCGATGACCAAGTCGAAGTAACTGGCCTCTTCGCCACTCAGGAAAGCTGATTTTGCGAGCGATTTGCGTAGGATCGAGCGCTAGCGGTTATAGCCAGCGGTGAACCAAGCCCGGCGATCGGATGGGAGACTGACTCGTCCCATCGACCTACGCATCGTGTTGTGCGATTTGAAATTCATCGGGCTTCTCCTACGCAGAGTGTACTTTGCCATAGGTCGTAGAGTAATAGCAAGAGTAATTCGGAGAATTATGCGATTATTTTTTGGTTTGAGTAAGTGAGCCCGTGGAGAATGACTCACTAAGAAGTCGGCGTAACGGAGGAGCTGTACAATTCGAATCAATCTTTTTCGAGACGTCTAGAGAGATGAGGAGATTTGGGGTCCATGATTTTTCTGCGGGTTTTTCTGCTTAAGGTGAAGGCTTACGGTTTTTCTGGATCGGTGGTTTTTTTCTTGATGGTTATGGGAACGTTCGCGGGCGAAGCCGGTGAGGCTCAGACGCAGGCACCTCCTGCGTCGGCGCAGGTACCGTCGGCGCAAGGGCAGGCGACGCCTCCGCAGGCTTTGGTGTGCGCACTACGACAAGGCTATTTTTCAGAAGCCGATGCCGAACGATCAGCTGATCTTTCTCAACCAATTTGCGGGACAGCCATCGAAGCGATCTTTTTCGCGACAAGCAGTTTCGAAAGCTGATGAAGAGCTTTGTGCCCGACTGCATGTATCACTACGGATCGGATATGCCGCTCGACGATGCACTCGACAAGGTGTTTTCGGGTTCGCGTGTGCCAGTGCTCATTCGCGATAACAGGTATGTGCTGCTGGCGGGAGACAAGGGGCCGTACCTGGGGGGACGCGCGTTTCTGTGGATCGATATGCAGGACGGGATTGGGCTGGGGGCGTTTTATTTTCATCCGACGAATGGTGAGCCGACGCCGTCGGTGACGGTGTTTTCGAGGCAGGTGCGGGAGAAGACGCTATCGATGGGGCAACTGCCACCGGCGTTTGAGGGTGACATGATTCAGTGGGCGACTCAGTTTCGCGTGCCGCCGATTACGACGCGTTACTTCATCAGTGGGCTGAACAAGAGGATTCTGCTGGAGCATGATGAGGACTACTGCGCGGCTGCACCGGGAGAGCCGCCGCCACCGCGCAATGAGTGCGAAGCGATGATGGCTGATGCTGCGGACGTGGACGTGACGGCGGCCTACTATCTGGACCAGATTCACTATGCGACGAATGGGACGGCGTGGATGATCGGGGCGGACCAGGTGGCGTGGATCCAGATGCGGGATGATACGTGCAGAGTGGGGCCAGACCCGCTGGGATGCCGGATTCGCATATCACGCGAACGGACGGATGTGATTATGCATCGGGGGCCAGTGGCGCACCCGCCTCACCGGTAGGGCGACGGTTGCGGGTGCGGTAGAAGGTGTAGCCGATGATGTTGCTGATGAGGGTGGTGCCGAGAATCTTGGCGGCGTAGGCGCGGGCGTCGACGACGTCGACGAAGGGGTAGGCGGAGATGAGGAGGCTGAAGAGGGTGGCGCAAAAGCCGGTGATGGAGGTCCAGCGAATCCAGCGGGGCAGGGTGGCGCGGAGGGCTTTGGCTCCGATGAGCGGGATGGCGAACATGGCGAGGTAGGCGATCTCGTAGTGGGCGATGGCGGCGTTGGAGAGAGTCTGGAAGGCCTCTTGCGCGCGAACGCCGACGTTACCGAGGAAGAGGAGAAGCAGGACGAGGCCGCAGGTGAAGGCGACGGAGTTGGTGGGAGTGCGGTAACGCGGGTGGAGGCGGGTGAACCAGGCGGGGATGAGGTGGTCCCAGCCGGCGGCCATGGGGAGACGGGTGACTCCCGTGAAGATGAAGCTGGCGGCGGCGATGAGGCGGAACTGAAGGAGCAGGATGGCGACCATGGCGAAGAGATTGGCTAATGAGTTGGTGGGGCCGGAGTTGCCGAGCGCGTAGCGGAGGGTCTGGGGGATGGGGGCGATGAAGTCGATGTGGCCGCGGGAGAAGGCGAGGACGGAGCTGGTGCCGGCGATGAACATGGCGCAGATGATGGGCGAGGCGAAGACGACGGATTGGCCGATGGAGCGCGCGGCGTCGCGGCTCTCGCCGGCGAGGATGGCGATGTATTCGAGGCCGCAGAGGGCGCCGAAGAGCATCTGGCCGAAGAGGGCGAGAGAGATCATGTTGCGCTGCGGGAGTTGCAGGGGCAGCGGTTCGTAGTGGATGGGCTGGTGGCGTGCGATGGCCCAGAACGGCAGGACGATGAGCGCGCAGTAGACGATGAGGATGGAGATTCCGCCGATGTTGTGGATCCATTTGCCGAGTTCGAGGCCGCGGAGGGCGGCGGCTGTGATGGCGAGGACGACGAAGCCGACGATGGCGAAGGAGGCGAGGTGGTTCTCCGGAAGCCACGCCGCGGAGGGGCCAATCAGGTAGGAGAGCTCGGTGGGGATGGCGTAGAGGATGGTGGCGGTGACGGCGACGCCGTAGAACCAGAGGTTCCAAGCTGTCATGAAGCCGCCGAGGTCGCCGAAGGCTCTGCGAGCCCAGACGTAGAGGCCGCCTTCGAGGGGCATCTCGCGGTTGAGGTAGATGACGGAGACGGCCATGGGGAGGTAGAAGAGGACCATGGCGGCGATCCACGTAAGGGCCTGGGCGCGGCCGAGTCCGGCGGCGATGCCGACCCATGAGCTGCCGACGACGCAGAGGACCTGGGTGAGCACGAGATCGCGAAGGCGCAGCGGGCGGTGTAGCGCGTGGGAGGCGGCTTTGTCCGGAGGCCGGGGACGGGGCTGGGCGTCGGTGTGCGGGACGGGCGCGGACGGGGGCATGTGCAGGGTATCGTCGCACAAAGTGGTGGAACGGCGGCGAATTTTTCTTGAGGAGCCTGAGTTTGGGTGAGGTTCGATTCGTTTTCGGAGGAGGCAGGGAGTATCTTTTTACGCATGAAGACGAGATGGGTTGTGGCGATGATGATTTCGGGCTTGCTTGGGTGTGGTTTGCTCGGGGCACAGAGTAGCGCGCAGAGTGGCTCGCAGAGTTCTTTGCTGATTTTGTCGAAGCGTGGGCATACGCTGGCGATTGTTGATCCTTCGAGTTTGAAGGTGTTGGCGAAGGTGCCGATAGGGGATGATCCGCATGAGGTGATTGCTTCGGCAGATGGGCGAACGGCATGGGTTTCAAATTACGGCGGCGGATCGCTGCATACGTTGGCGGTGGTGGATCTGGTCGGGCAGAAGGCCCTGCCCGCGATCGATCTCGAGCCGCTGCATGGACCGCATGGGTTGACGTTCGTTGGAGGGAAGACGTGGTTTACGGCTGAGGGCTCGAAGGTGATTGGGCGGGTCGATCCGGCGACGCAGAAGGTGGATTGGGTGCTCGGCACAGGGCAGGACAGGACGCACATGATCTGGGTTTCGCCGGATGAGAAGAAGATCGTGACGGCGAATGTGGCTTCGGGGTCGATGAGCTTGATGGAGTTGGTGGAGAGGCGGCAGGGACCGGGCGGGCCGCCGCCTGGTGGTCCTGCTGGTGGGCCGCGTCCGGCGGGTGGTGGGCCTCCGCCGGGGCCTCGGCCGCCGGATTGGGAGGAGACGGTGGTGAAGGTGGGGAGTGGCTCGGAGGGGTTTGATGTGCTGGGTGATGGGAAGACGATCTGGGTTGCGAATGCTCAGGATGGGACGGTGTCGATCGTCGACTTTGCGGGTAAGAAAGTGACGGAGACGCTGACGCTGGATGTGAAGGGAGCGAATCGGTTGAAGTTTACGCCGGATGAGAAGACGGCGTTGATCTCCAGCCTGGGTGGACCGGATCTGGTGTTTGTCGACGTGGCGACGCGAAAAGTTGTGAAGCGGGTGAAGATTGGAACCGGAGCTGCCGGTATTGTGATGCAGCCGGATGGTGCGCGAGCTTTTGTGGCTTGCTCGCCCGATGATTATGTTGTGGTGATTGATTTGAAGGCGATGAGTGTGGTGGGGAAGATTGATGCGGGCGGCGAGCCGGATGGGATGGCATGGGCCGTGCGACGGTGAAGCGCTATGCTGGCGTGATGCGTGTGTTGAGAGTTTTGGCGATTGCTCCGGCGTTGCTGGTGGGGTCTGTTGCGGGTGCGGGTGTTGCTTCGGCGAATCCGTCGCAGCAGGAGATGGCGCGGGCGTTCGACGTGCCGTTCGAGTTGGCGGATAACCGGATCATTGTGTCGGCGTGGATGAATGGGGTGGGGCCGCTTCGATTGCTGCTGGATACGGGAGCGGACGAAGGGTATCTGACGCACGCTGCCGGCGAGAGGCTGCATCTGAAGGTCGCCAGTGAAGAAGAGGGGCGGGGTACAGGGGCGGCGACATTGCGGATGGGACGGACGGAGGTGCGGGAGATACGGCTGGGCGAGGCCGTTTTTCACGACTGGCCGATGGCGTTGATGATGTCGGACGATACCGACGATGTGTTTGGATCACGGTCGCCGGATGGGGTTATCGGCAAGCCAGTGTTTGACCGGTATGTGGTCAGGGTCGACTACCAGCGGAAGGTGCTGACGCTTACGCCTTCTGAGCAGTACGTGGCTCCGGCGGGCGCTGCGGTGGTGCGGTTCGATCTGCCGCGGCAGATTCCACTGGTCGATGCGGAGTTGGATGGTGTGCGAGGGAGGTTTGGAGTGGATACCGGGGCGCGGTCGTCGCTGTTGGTGTACGGGCCGTTTGCGGCAGAGCATAAGTTGAAGGAGAAGTATGGCGCGAAGTTGGAGGGCGTGACGGGATGGGGACTCGGTGGGCCGATCCGGTCGTTGCTGGCGCGGTCGCAGCACTTCCTGATCGGCGGTTTCGACGTGCAGGGGTCGGTGGTGAGGCTTTCGACGCTGACGACTGGACTGACGACGTCGAGTGAGATGGCAGGGCTGATTGGGCCGGATATTCTGGAGCGATTTGTGGTGACGTTTGATTATTCGCGGAGGGAGATGCTGCTGGAAAAGAGCCCGGATTTTGCGCGTGTGGATAGCTATGATCGAGCGGGTGTGTGGATGGGGCAGGAGGGGCAGAACTTCTTTGCGGCGGATGTGATTGCGGGTGGGCCGGCGGATGATGCGGGGATCAGGAAGGGCGATCGGATTCTGGAGATCGATGGGGTTGCCACGTCGAAGCTGATTCTGCCGGATGTGCGCGAGCGGATGAGGCGAGGGAAGCCCGGGAGCCGCGTGAAGATCGTGATCGAGCGTGATGGAGCGCGGCGAGTGGTGGAGGTTCGGCTGCGCGACATGGTTTGAGGGACCTGGTTTGAGGGCAGGTGTATCGTTTTCTTGCCGGTTGTAAGGGCGATGGATTAGGCTTCAGGGCATGAGAAAAATCAGTTTTGGAGCGATCCGGCTGGCGGCCGGGATGGGCGCCGTTGCGATGATGTGTAGTGTTGCCAGCGCGCAGATGGGCGATATGCCGACGATGCATCATCACCACGATGAGGGCGAAAAGCTGGGTTCGGTTTCGTTTCCGGTGTCGTGCGACGTCAATTCGAAGGCGCCGATGGAGCGCGGGATTGCGCTGCTGCACTCGTTTGGATACGAGGAGGCCGGCGAGCAGTTCGAAGAGCTGACGAAGAGCGATCCGAAGTGCGCGATGGCCTACTGGGGCGTGGCGATGAGCCAGTTCCATGAGCTGTGGGGGCAGCCGGACAAGGCTGCGATGGCCAAAGGGTGGGCAGCGATTCAGCACGCGCAGAAGCTGGGAGCAGAGACGGATCGCGAGCGTAGATATATTGCCGCGCTGAGTAGCTTCTACGATCCGGCGAAGCCCAACTACCAGGCGCGCGTGGATGCGTACACGGCGGGGATGCTGGCGCTGCATGAGGCGTATCCGGACGACGTGGAGACCTCGGCGTTTTACGCGTTGTCGCTGCTGGCCGATGTTGCGCCGGATGACACGAGCCTGGTGAAGGAGCGCAAGGCGCTCGCGATTCTGGTGCCGCTGTTTGAGAAGCATCCGGATCATCCGGGGCTTGCGCATTACATCATCCATACCTGCGATACTCCGGCGCTGGCTCCGGATGGGCTGGAAGCGGCGCAGAAGTATGCGCAGATTGCGTCGTCTTCGCCGCACGCGCTGCACATGCCGGGACACATCTTTGCGCGGCTGGGGATGTGGCAGGAGGATATCGATTCGAACCTGGCGTCGGTAGCGGCGAGCCAGAAGGCTGAGGCTCAGGGGATGCCCGGCGCTCATCATCAGTATCATGCAGACGAGTTTTTGCTTTATGCGTATCTGCAGATTGGCGAGGATGGGAAGGCGAAGCAGCTTGTGGATGGCATCGGGCCGTTGGCGGATCGTCTGGATGCGATGTCGGGGATGGACGATATGAAGGACATGTCGGGATTTGCGCGAAATGAGTTTCCCGCGTTTTACGACCTTGAGATGCGGGACTGGCAGGCCGCTACGCAGTTGAAGATCTATCCGACGATGCCGCCGATCTACGCGTTGGACACGGTGTGGGTAAGAGGGATTGCGAATGGCCGCCTGCATCATACGAAGGAGGCTGCGGCGGATGTTGCACTGATCGAGGAGCAGATTGCCGCGTATCAGAAGTCGCAGGGTGGAACTCCGCAGCCAGGATTCATGGTGTATCGGGATGAGGTGCTGGCCTGGCAGCAGTACGCCGAAGGGAAGAACGACGAGGCGATTGCGACGATGACCAAAGCTGCGGATCAGCAGGACAAGCTGGGACAGGGCGAGGTCGATATTCCGGCGCGCGAGATGCTGGGCGACATGCTGATGGAGTTGAAGCGTCCGAAGGAAGCGCTGGTGGAGTACAAGGTGGCGTTGAAGCTGAGCCCCAACCGGTTGAATGGATTGTATGGGGCCGGGCGCGCGGCGGAGGCTCTGGGAATGAAGAAGGAAGCGGATGCGTACTATTCGGCGGTGCTGAAGAACACGGCGGATGGGGCGCACTCGACTCGAGCTTCGGTGGCGCATGCGAAGGAGTTTGTGGCGGGAAAGAACGCAGTGGCGAAGAACGGTGTGTGACTGAATCAAGAACAAAATATTCAGTGGAAGTAAGAAGAGGCGAGCCCGGTTGGGTCGCCTCTTTTTCTTTGCGATGTGGGGTTGTTATGAAGCGGGGTGGTCCGGGTGGAGGTATTTCGCGAGGAACTCGTAGACTTCTTTGCGGGACTGGAGGGCTAGCGGAGTGTCCATGCGGTTGAAGTAGTGGCCGCCGGGCGCGTTCTCGTAGACCTTGTAGTCGAACTTCTTGCCTTCGGCTTTGAGGGCCTGGATGAGGTGCTCGACTTCCAGGTAGTTGACGTCTTCGTCGTTGGTGTTGGTGTGGATGAGGAGCGGGGTGTCGAGTTCCTTGGCGTGGGTGACGGGTGAGCGCTTGCGATACTCGGCGATGTCGTCGTGGACGTCTTCGCCGAGGTGATAGGGCGCTGAGTAGAGCTGGCGATAGGTGTCGGGCTCGTATCCCATGCGGGCGACGAGGTCGCTGACGGGGACGCCGGCGTAGGCTGCGGCGAAGTCGTGGGGGTGGGCGAAGATGTTCATCAGGGTGATGAGGCCGCCGTGGCTCCAGCCGACGATGCCGACGCGTTTGGGGTCGAGGAAGCTGTAGCGCTCGAGCATGAACTTCATGCCGAGGTAGACGTCGTCGACCTCGCGGCCGCCGTAGTCGATGTTCTGGTAGAAGCCGTTGCCGTAGCCGGTGCTGCCGCGATAGTCAGTGGCGACGACGGAGTAGCCCTGCTGGATGAGCTCGCGAATGAGATGGGCGTCGATGGTGGTGTCGAGAGAGGCGTGGACGCCCTGGTGAACGAAGACGATGAGCGGCTGCTTGCGGCTGCGATCGAGATTTTTGGGGATGAAGGTGTAGCAGTGGAGGAGGATGGGGTCGGCCGCGCCGGGGGCCTTCTTGTTCTTGACGTGCTCGTTAGGCGGCCCGGTGTACTCGTCTTTGTCGATCTCGGCGATGTCGCCCAGCTTTTGGTACCAGAGGAGATCGTCGATGCGCTTGAGGATGATGTCGGAGTTGCCGCCGGCTTGAGCGGCTGCCGCTGCGGCTGGTGCGGGCGTGGTAGCTGGCGGGGCCGCGGTTCTGGGGTGGCGTCCTGGGCTAAGGCGTCCTGCGCGAAGGCGAACGGGGCGAAGGCGAGCGGGGCAAGCAGGAGCAGAGGGGCGAAGAGTCTGAACGTCGTCAGAAAGGGGCGGCGGGCGGTCGAGAACAAGTGGAGCTCCTTTTTCGGAGGGTGTGGCCGCAGTGTACAGCAGGTGGGGCGAAAGCCGATCCGTTTGAGGCAAAAAATAGGAGGGTCAGCTCATCGCGGCTGACCCTCCTATTTGTAACGACGATCGTTGCTTATGCGCCGACGGCTTCGGCGACCTTGACGTTGACTGGGGTGAGCCAGTTGTGGCGGTCGGGCCGGGTGCCGTTGACGATGCCGAAGAACTCGTCGTGCAGCGCCTTGGTGATGGGCCCCATGGTGCCGTCGCCAACCAGGATGCGGTCGACGGAGCGAAGGTGCGTGACTTCAGCAGCGGTGCCGGTGAAGAAGGCTTCGTCGCAGATGTAGAGCATCTCGCGGGGAAGAGCCTGTTCAACGACGTCGATGCCGAGCTGGCGGGCGAGCGTGAGAACGGAGCTGCGCGTGATGCCGTTGAGCACGGAGTTCGCGAGCGGAGTGGTGTAAAGGACGCCGCCGCGGACGAGGAAGAGGTTCTCGCCGGAGCCTTCAGAGAGGTAGCCGTTAGTGTCGAGCGCGATGCCTTCGGCGTAGCCGTTGATCTCGGCTTCCATGCGGATGAGCTGCGAGTTCATATAGTTGGCGCCGGCCTTGGCGAGCGACGGCATGGTGTTGGGGGCGAGGCGCGACCAACTGGAGACGCAGACGTCGGCGCCGGCGTTTCCGGGGACGTATTTGCCCCACGGGAAGTTGGCGATGTAGATCTCGACCGGGCGACTTGAGCGGGATTGACGCCCATCTCGCCGTAGCCGCGGAAGCGCGACGGGACGGATGTAGCAGGGGACTACGCCGTTAGCTTCGACGACATCGACGACAGCAGAGGAGAGCTGCTCCGCGGTGTAGGGCAGCGGCATGCGGTAGATTTTGGCGGAGTCGGCGAAGCGGGCCATGTGCTCGGGCAGGCGGAAGATGCCGGCGCCGTTGGGCTGGGTGTAGCAGCGGATGCCCTCGAAGACGGACGAGCCGTAGTGGACGACGTGGGACATGACGTGAATCTGCGCCTGATCCCAAGGGATGAGTTTTCCGTTGTGCCAGATGTTGGTGGTGGTCTGAATCGTCATTCGTTCGCTCCTAGCGGCTCAGGATTAATTATAGCGGGGCGCCGGGCATGGGAGAATGGAGAGTGATCTTCGATCCCCATACTGTCAGTCGCCTCGCGGGGCTTGAGCGCTCGGCGTATGTGCGGTTTTCCGTGCTGGCGTTGAGTTCGATCTTTTTTCTGGTCGATCCGTTCGCGGCGTTGCCGACGTTTCTTGCGGTGACGGCAGGGGCGGATGCGGCGCGGCGGCGGAAGATGGCGTGGAAGGCGTCGGTGACGGCGCTGGTGGTGTTGAGCGCGTTCGCGGTGGCTGGGCAATACATCTTCAAGATGTTCGGGATCACGCTGCCGGCGTTCGAGATCGCGGGTGGCGTGATTCTGCTGCTGATCGGGCTGGACATGCTGGAGGCGAAGCGGTCGCCGACGCAGGAGTCGAGCGAAGAGGCGGCGGAGGCGGCGCATGAAGGAGGATGCGGGCATTGTGCCGCTGGGGATTCCGATGCTGGCCGGGCCGGGCTCGATTACGAGCGTGATGGTGCTGGTGGGGCAGGCAGAAGGGGAGTGGAAGAAGATGGCGGCGATCCTGGCGTCGATCTCCATTACGGCGGCGATCTGCTATCTGGTGCTGGGCAACTCGGACCGGGTGGCGCGGGCGATGGGCGAGACCGGGGTGAGGATCCTGGTGCGCATTATGGGTCTGTTGCTGGTGGCGTTAGCGGTACAGTACTTTGTGAATGGCATGGTGGATCTGGGCGTGATCGCCAGGCCATAAAGGAGCTCGCGGCGTAAGATCGGGCTGTCGCGTGTAACCTTTTCGGCAACTTTGCCGTCTCATCAGGCATCACATCTCAGTTCACCATTCTTCACAAGCGAGAAGACCATGCGCCTGACTGCAGAATCTACCGCCGCAACTCTCACTGCTCGGCCGCTACAAGACGGTAAGGCAGGCCACACGACAGCTTTGCAGCCCGCTCTCGCCGGAAGACATGATGGTGCAGTCGTGCTCTGAGGCGAGTCCGGTGAAGTGGCATCTGGCGCATACGAGCTGGTTCTTTGAGACCTTTGTTCTGCGTGAGTTTGCCGCCGGATACCAGCCATTCCATGCCGAGTTTCATTGGCTCTTCAACAGCTACTACAACTCGCTGGGCGATATGCCGGAGAAGAAGCTGCGGGCATCTTTCTCGCGGCCGCCGCTCGACGCGATTCTCGCCTATCGCGCGCATGTCGATGCCGCGATGATTGGGCTGATGCAGCATCCGTTGGAGGATGAGGCAGCGCGACGGATTGCGCTTGGTCTGGAGCACGAGCAGCAGCATCAGGAACTGATCGCGACCGACATCAAGCATGCTCTGTTCACCAATCCGCTGCATCCGGCGTATCTTGAGGAGCCGAATCAGCGGAAGAAGCGAGACGATTGCGCCGCCGCTGGAGTGGGTTGACTTTCCGCCGGGACTGACCGAGATCGGACTGACGCTTGACCCCGCTTCGACCGATACGTTTGCGTTTGATAACGAGACGCCGCGTCATCCCGTGTATCTCTCATCGTACCAGCTGGCGACCCGTCTGGTGACCTGCGCGGAGTATCTCGCGTTCATGGAACAGAACGGATACAACCGTCCCGAACTGTGGCTTGCCGAGGGCTGGACGACGATGCGCGCCGAGGGCTGGCAGGCGCCGCTCTACTGGCAGCGCGACAATGGCACGAACTCCGGGTGGTGTATCTACACGATGCACGGCTTCCGCTCGCTCGACGACCTGAGCGAGACGCCGGTGTGCCACCTGAGCTTCTTCGAGGCCGACGCCTATGCGCGGTGGGCGGGTCATCGTCTGCCGACGGAGTTCGAGTGGGAGCATGCCGCCAGCCGGCTGGGCCTGCTGCGAAAAGAGGTGGACTCGCAGCCCGCGCTGCTGACGTATCCAAAGCCCGACCGGCGCGAAGAAGGCTGGCGTTTTGCCCGCGACCACGGCGAATCTGCTCGAGACTGGCAAACTGCATCCCGCGCCGGCACATGGGCTTGTCTGGCCTGCAGCAGATGTTCGGCGATGTGTGGGAGTGGACCGCAGTCGGCTATACGGGCTATCCGGGCTATAAGCCGCTGCCTGGAGCGCTCGGGGAATACAACGGCAAGTTCATGTCGTCGCAGGTGGTTCTGCGCGGCGGGTCGTGCGTCACGCCGGCGACGCATATCCGGGCGACTTATCGCAACTTCTTTGGGCCAGCGACACGGTGGCAGTTCTCCGGGCTCCGGCTCGCTCAGGACGGCCAGATAATGGATTGATGGACGGGATGAAAGAAAGTCATCGAGATTCAAGCCGCAGAATCCGATTCAATTGCATCCAATGCTGGCAGCGGACGAAGTCTTACCCGAGGGGTGCATCTTCCGCTTGACGTAATGTTGCATCCCCGGGGGAACCTGACGTGCCCACATTCGCCGTCGCACGCTGAAGTTATCGCGAACAGAACGAGTGAGGCGGTGGCCCGAGAGGCTCGTGCAGGCCTGACCGCGACGCCAAAGACGCTTTCGCCGTGGTTGTTTTACGACGAGGCGGGATCGCATCTCTTTGAGCAGATCACTGAACTGCCTGAGTACTATCTCACCCGCACGGAGCGCGGCATCTTCGCCGCGCATGCCGAGGAGATTCTGCGCGAGGCAGCGAGCACCGATGGCCCGCACCCGCCGGGAAAGCTCACGCTGATCGAACTGGGGGCGGGGACAGCGACGAAGACGGGGATTCTGCTCGCCGAAGCGGTACGGCAGCAGGGCGATGTCGTCTACCAGCCCGTCGATGTCTCGGAGACCGCGCTTGCCGAGGCCAGCGAGAACATCCTGACCAACATTCCGGGCGTCACGGTGCGATGCCAGGTGGCCGACTACACCCGCGAAGGACTTCCGCTAGACCGGTTACGCAATACCCGGACGCTGGCGCTCTACATCGGGTCGAGCATCGGCAACTTCACTCCGGCGGACGCGAGAGAGGTGCTGCGGAATCTTCGCGCGCAACTGCTGCCGGGCGATACGCTTCTGCTGGGCACAGACCTTGCTCCGAACGGGAATGGCAGACATAAGAACGAAGCGATGCTGCTGGCCGCTTATGACGATGCGGCAGGGACGACCGCCGCGTTCAATCTGAACGTGCTGACACGTCTGAACCGCGATTTAGGCGCGAATTTTGATACGGAGAACTTCCGCCATAAGGTGCTTTGGAATCCGGCTGAGTCACGCATCGAGATGCACCTTGAATCTCTCATCGCACAGCGGGTAAAGATTCCTGCGTATGGCGATGCCGCTGCACTCGCGGTGGACTTCGCCGCCGGCGAAACAATACATACCGAAAACAGTTACAAATTCACTCCTGCGGCGGTTGAGGCGCTGCTGGCTTCGGCTGGGTTCAAGGCGACGCGCTCGTGGCAGGACGCGCAACATCTGTTCGCCGTGACACTGGCCACCGCTGTTTAGTCTTCCGATCTAGAATTGTCTCCGCGCGCGGTACTCGCCGCTCTTGCCGCCGCTCTTGCTCAACAACATGACCTCGCGAATGCGGATGCCTTTGTCGAGCGCCTTGGTCATGTCGTAGACCGTGAGCGCCGCGACTGACGCGGCTGTCATGGCTTCCATCTCGACGCCAGTTCCGGCGACGGTTGCTGCGGTGGCCTCGATCGCGACGCCGCCCTCCACCAGCCGAACCTGCACATCGACGAAGCTCAGCGGAAGCGGATGACACATCGGAATCAGGTTGGAGGTCTGCTTGGCGGCCTGGATTCCGGCAAAGCGCGCGACCTCGAGGGGATTTCCCTTGGGGTTGTGCGGGAGCGCGGCGAGCACCTCGTCGGATAGCTCGACGAACGCTGCGGCTACTGCCTCGCGGCGCCGCGCGGCCTTCGCGCTGACATCGACCATGCACGCCTGGCCCGACTCGTCGTAGTGGGACAGGGTCTGAGGCGTAGGATCGGGAAGACCATCTGCGAGGTCGTCGACGATCAACTCAGCCGAATAGATCGAATCTTTCTTTTTCATGGTTAAAGCCTACTCCCGCAGAAGAATTGTGATGATATCGCCCGCCGCAAAACGTTCCCGGTCGGGCGGCAGCACAGCGTAGCAGTTCGCGCGGGCGTTTGCGGCCAGGTCGCCGGAGCCCTGCCATGGAACCAGCTTCACCGTCGGCCGCACGCGGTCCGGTGTCAGCCGGGCGGGCAGGACCTGCATGAGGCCGGGCTTTCCGGTGGCGTCGTCAGCCAGCGTGGCCTGGGCAAAGCGTGGCCCCTGCACCGCGGCTCCGGCCATCGCGTGCAGCAAGGGTTCGACAAAGCAGTGAAACGTGACCTGAGTCGAAACCGGGTTTCCGGGCAGGCCGAAGAAGAACTGAGCGGGGAGGCCGTCCGCGGCGGGCAGACGGCCGAAGACGACTGGTTTGCCGGGCTGCATTTTGACGCCGGTGAAGAAGAACTCTGCGCCGAGGGAGTGGAGCACTTCCTCGACGAGGTCGTATTCTCCCATGGAGACGCCACCGGAGAGCAGCATCAGGTCGCTGCGCCGCGCTGCGCGGATGATCTCCTCCAGCTCGGGGCGGCGGTCAGGGGCGATGGGCAGCCTCACGGCTTCGCCGCCAGCCTGTGCTACGAGCGAGGCCAGCCCGTAGCTATTCGAGTTGCGAATCTGCTGTGGATCGGGTGTTGCGTCGATCTCGACCAGTTCGTCGCCGGTCGCCACAATCGACACTGTCGGCTTCCGAAATACGTTGAGCATGGAACGACCGCAGGTGGCAGCAAGCGCGACCTCTGCGCCCCTGATGAGCACTCCTTTGGGAAGCACGGTCTCGCCCTTGCGGGCTTCACTGCCGCGAGGGACAATGTTCTCTCCGCTGCGAATCGTCCGACCGCCGACGGGGCGAATGGCACCGTCCACCTGTTCCACGTGCTCGACCATCACGACAGCGTCGGCGCCCTGGGGGATCGGAGCGCCGGTCATGATCTGTATCGCGGCGTCCGGTTGCAGCGCGGTACCCTGCCACTGCTCGCCGGCGCGCACCTGTCCGACAATACGCAGCGAGCGGCTGCCGAAGTCCGCGGCTCGAACCGCAAATCCGTCTCGGGTGGATCGGTCGAATGGCGGTTGATCGCGGTCGGCGAGAACGGGCTCTGCCAACACTCGATCGTTGCAGACAAGAAGCGGGAGCGACTCTGCTGCAGGGGGAATTAGATCTGCGGCGTGCGCGAGCACGATCTTGAGAGCTTCATCGAAGCCGACAACGCCTCCTGCAGGTTTGCTCATCGTGTCCCTCTGAACTTTTCGATCCGGACATGAATCCGCAGATGAAAAAGCCCCGAGCAGCAATCGCCCGGGGCCTTTTTTCCCTTACACCATTACTTCTTCGGGGCCTTGTAGGACGACTTCACCTGCTCGCCGATGCCTTCGAGAATTCCCTTCACATCAGCCGCGTGGGGTCCATCAGGCGCCAGTTCAAGGTACTTCTGGTAAGCGTCTACGCATCCCGGCGGGGCGATGATCTTCTGCGTCTTGGGATCGACGGTGGCTTGCGTAATCAGCGCCTGGCCCTTGATGTAGTAAGCCTCAGCCTTCTTTGGATCGGCAGCAATTGCCTTATCCGCAGCAGCTTCTGCCTCGGGCAGTTTGCCGGCGTTGTAGAGAGTGGCCGCCTCGTTGAAGTAGTACATTGAGGCGTTCGTCGGCAAGGCTTTTGCTGCCATCTCGTACGCGTCGGCCGAATCCTTGGCGTTGCCCATTTTGCCGTAGGTCTGTCCCAACTGGTTGTAACCGGCTGCCGCAGCCTCGGGGCTTGGCTTCTTGGAGGCGGCGTTCAGGTCGATGCCTTTCTTATACGAGGCGGCGGCGTCGTTGTACTTCGCCACGACGGCGGGGTCGCTCGTTGGAGTTCCCGCGGCCTTGGCTGCCTTGGCGGCTGCATCCGCGCTGCACCGAGCTGCGCATCGCCAAGCGTGATCCAGAGAATGCCCTCGTCGGGCTTCGCGGTTGTTGCCTGCTGCATCGCTGTGATTGCGGCGTCGTTGTTGCCGGCTTTAATGTCGGCACGCGCCTGGGTCAGCTGGGCGTTCAAGTTCTGAATCTTGCTGTTGTTGGCGACGATCTCGGCGTTCTTCTTCTTGTACTCCTCGAGCGCCTTTCTATCTTCCGGAGACATGGACGCCAGGTACTCGGGGCGCGTCATGTCGAAGTTCACGGTCTTGTCAGCGCCGCTGGTCAGGACAACGCCGTCGTTGAAGTCGAGGCTCTTGTCGTCCTTCGGCGTGGCGCCGGTCTGGAAGACGAAGACAACATAGTTGCCCGGCGCGACATTGGGGATCTTATAGTCTCCGTTCGCGTCCAGCTTCGTTCTGTATTGATACTTCCGGTCGGCTGGCTGCGACGTTTTATCGGTCGTCATCCTGACTTCGCCGGTGGTGACAGGCTGCCCGATCGGGTTGGTGACGTGGCCGTGAATCGTAGCGTCTCCCACGCCTTTCTCGTCCGTCTTCATCTGCGCCATGGAGCGGCCTGCCTGCACCATGGTCAGAGCGACCAGAAGAGCGGATGCCAAAATGTTGCTTGATTTCAATCCAATACGTTTCATGCTTTTATTTCTCCTGACCCACGACGCGGGATAAGTCTTCGTTGCCAACCAGCTATTTGCTTCCAAAATTTGATGCTTAATGCGGCCCTGATGCGACCGCATACGGTATGGGATCGACCGCACCGGCCTCGCGGAATGCCCGCAGTCGCAGGACGCAGCTTTCGCAGACGCCGCAAGCCTCGGTCTCACCGGAATAGCATGACCAACTTACATGGAACGGTGCGCCCAATTCAACTCCCAGCCGGACGATCTCGTTTTTGCGCATGGCGATCAGAGGCGTTTCGACCCGAATATCGCCCTCTTTCGTACCCGTTTTGATGAGTTGATTGAAGGCGTCGTAGTAGGCGGGGCGGCAGTCGGGGTAGCCCGAACTGTCCTGCTCGACCGCACCGATAAAGACCGTTTTCGCGCCCAGAACCTCTGCCCAGCTTACCGCCGCGGAGAGAAAGTGCGCATTGCGGAAGGGGACGTAGGTGACGGGAATCTCGGCTCCGATCCTATTCTTACCAGTGCCGGACTCTCCAGTGAAGGACTCTCCAATAAAGGATTGGTCGGAGGCAGCCGCCGGAACCGCAATCGCTTCGTCGGTCAGCGCCGATCCGCCGATGCGGCGGAAGAGGTCGATCCTGAGAACAAGCAGCTCGCGTATGCCAACCAGCCGGGCGATCTCCTGTGCCGAACGCAGCTCGCGCGCCTCGGTCCGCTGTCCATAGCTGAAGTGAATGGCATAGACCTCGTAGTCGCGGCCCGCCAGCGCGGCGCAGACGCAGGAGTCCATCCCGCCCGAGAGGCAAACGACGGCGCGCGGACGATCGGTCTCAGGCTTCGTCATTCCCCAGCCTCCAGCTCCTTCTGCTCCTCTTCGGTCAGTTCGTCTCCAGCGCTGCCGAGCAGCTCGCGCGCAGCGTCTTCGTCCTGTTTGTGCACGAGAAGCCGCGCACGAAAAGCCAACGCCAGCAGGCTGTTGGCGTTCTCTCCCTGCAGAAAGCATTCAATGCCGGCGGACTCGAGCATCCCCTTTGCCATCTGGGCGTTTGCCGGCTCCAGGAACTTGCCTACGGTGACGAATTTGTCCGGGTCTACGATTGCATCGAGCTTCGAATCTGTCATGAATTGTTCCTGTCCGCGCACCTGGCTATTTGTCTTCATACGATTGCAGGTGCGCCGTGATGGTACCCCAGAACAGGCGCGCCTGAATCTGTACCGGAATATGCCGCGCGTCGTCGGTGTACCAGACCCAGATTCGGCCACGGTTCTTCACGACGCCCTCTTCGGCCGTCGGCTCGACTTTGAGCGTCTGGAAGGTTCCGGCCGGGGTCTTGATCTCTTCCTTGGCCTCGACCTTCATGGTCACGGTCACAGTTCGCATTGAGTCCGCCAGAGGGAACCGGATGGTCTGGCCAACGACCATGGGCTGCGACGCAGCGTAAAAGATCGCCGAGAGCGAGTCTGTGACGCAGGCTGGAATCGACGCCGTCTGCTCCTTGGAGGTCCCCTTGACCAGATTTCTCTCTACCTGCTTCTGCTTGCCCTGGGAGTAGTCGAAGGTGAGGTCGCTTGAGACTTTGCGGCGGCCCTCCTGCAATTGCTTGCTGAAGCCGGTGGAGCAGCCGGTTTTGGTATCGAAGCCTGCCTGAAATTTGTCGACGACGGGGAAGAGCATCGTCACCGCGCCGACGGAGCCTCCTGAGGCGGTGATCTTCTGGACGGTCCCCTGCTGCTCGAGCTGAAATACTGCCGTGCCTGCGGTAAACACGCGCCAGTCCACAGTAAACGTAAGGGTTTGTTTAGTGGGGTAAATAAAATCCGGGTGCGGCGCCTGCAAGGTGGGAATCACTACCGGGATTGGTTTGGCGCCGAGTCCCAGAATCTGCGCTCTCGCCGGCATGGTGCCCGCACACCACAAGATCAGGAGAATCAACGCGGAAAAACGTACTAGCTTCAGCAAAGGGCAGCGCTCGCGAGTTGAAGTGTGGGCGGTTTTCGCCCCAGCCTCCACGCCTTCAGCGTAGACCCCTCATCACCCATGGTGATTGAGAAAAAGCCGGACCGCCAGCGCCAGATAGATGGCGCCGGCACCCATTAAAGCATTGTACTCGCGGTGGTGCCGCCATTGCTCAGCTGAAAAGCGGCCCCCGCTGGCGTTTTCGTTGGCTGGGAACGCCGCCGGCGTCAACCGGGGAAGCAGGCGGGGCACCTTGGCCGCATATTCGTCGAAGCCCGCAAAGTGCTCTCGCAGATAGCCTTCCTCGCCCTGAATCGTTGGAATATAGATCGCAGCAAACAACACTGCAAGCGCAACCAGAATGATCCAGCTCGCTGCGGCTACCGCGAAACCGAAGGCGATCATCATGGAGCCCAGATACAGCGGATTCCGTGTGTAGGCGTAGGGGCCGGTCCGGGTGAGTTCAGCGTTCTTGCGCACATACCCGGCTGCATAGGCTCGCAGCCAGACGCCGGGAACGACGAGCAGCAGGCTGAGCAGCATCGTCTTCACGGTCGGCTGCGCCAGCCACAGAAATACGGCGGCAAAGACAAATCCCAGTGGCACGCGGATTCGCCGCGCAATCTTCTGCCACCTTGTTCTTTCGCTCATGCCCTTTCGCTCATGCCCTTTCGCTCACACCTTCACCCTATCCTGTCCGGCCTGCAACAACCCAAGCGCGGCGTCAACAACCTCATCGACCGTGATCTGCGACAAGCCTTTTTCGGTCTCCCGAAGCCGCGAGTGATCAAGCTGGCTTGAGCTGTGACGCAGCACGCGCGCATTGGTGCTATACGGCCCGTTGCGCGCCGGGTCGGTTGGGCCGAAGAGTCCGACGACAGGTCTCTCGAGTGCAGCCGCCAGGTGCAGCGGTCCGGTGTCGCCGGCGATCACAATGCCTGCTCGACGCACCAGCGCGATCATCTGGCCGACGGAGCAGGGAACCAGTGTTGCCGCTCCTCCGCTAGCCTCGACGACGCGTAATCCGGCTTCGTCGTTCGGCGAAGAAGCATTCACGAGCACGCGAAAACCAGCCTGCGCCAATGCCGCCGCGACTGCACCGTACCGTTCTGCCGGCCACTGCTTTGCTCCCCATCCTGCCGTGGGGGCGATCAACGCAAAGGCCGCGCGGCAAGCCTGCGCGGCGCCTGCCAGCAGTGCGTCGCACCATCGCTCTGCCGCAGCATCCGTTGGCAGCGTGACCTTCGCGGGCCGCAACGTCTCTCCCACTGCCGCGCCAAGCAGCTCGCAACCCTGCTCAATCACATGCGTCGTGCTTAGTTCGATCTTCTGCTTGTAGAACATGGCCGCCGGTGTCTCGCGCGGCTTTGCGGATCCGGCAAAGACGTCCGCCTCCGCCATCCGGCCAACGATCGCCGAGCGTATCGATCCCTGCATGTCGACGCAGATATCGTAGCGGTCTTCGCGCAACTTCCTTCGCAGGGCGGCGAAGTCGCGTGCCGTGCTCACCGAAAGCGGCTGGCGCTTCCACTGCCGGGTTCGAACCTGCACCGGAATGTCGACCAGCGGTTGGCTCTCACTTCCTGCGGAATTCCTGGGCGGTGATTGCGCGTCGCCCTGCGCCTGCAGCAGTTCCATCCACACCGGTTCGATCGCCCACCCGATCACCCATTCCGGATGAAGCTCGCGAAGTGCCGTGACTGCAGGCATCGCGTGCAGCACATCGCCCATGGCGCCGATCCGGACAATCAGCAAGCGGCGCGGACGATCATCCATGGGAGTCGCAGCACTATGCGAAAAGGTGAGTTCAGTGGCCAAGGCTCAATTTTCTCACGCAGAGTACATGACCCAGCGATCAACGCCTGCGCCGATCCAGTTCAACGCTTGCGCCGATCCAGCCGCCCCACCATCGTGACCAGGCGCGAGAGACTCCTGCTCGTCGATCAGCTCCACGTTCAGCCGCGCTATAACGAGTGGCCCCACCGTCTCCAGATGGTCGCGCAGGATCGGCGTCAGCTTCACGGCGTCCTTTTCTGTCGTCACGAATCCGTTGGCCTCAACCTGTCGCGCACGCGCCAGCAGGCGATGCACATCGCTTTCGTTGTAGGCGTGGTGATCGGGAAAGATCATGGTGTCCATTGGCTCGTAACCCTGCCCGGCGAGCATCTTGAGGAAGTTTTCAGGGCGCGCGATGCCGCAAAAGGCGAACGGCTTCGATGGAAGCGCCACGTCGCCGCCTTCACCGAGACTCAAGCTGCGTCGAATCACCCAGATGACGGGTATCTTGCCGGACCCGGACAATCCGGCAACTACAGTGCGAAGCGAGTCCGCCTCTTCTTCGCGCAGGACCACGACATCCGCATCCGCGATGGCTGACAGCGGCTCCCGCAGGTTTCCGGCCGGAAGCAGAGTGTCTTCTACGTCGGCCTGCGTCAGCAGAACGATATCGACGTCGCGAGCCAGCCTTCGATGCTGAAATCCGTCGTCGAGTAGATGCACAACCAGCTTCTCCGATGGCTCGCCGTGCTCCGCCATCACGCCGGCCAGATACCGGTCTGCGCCGACAAAGACGGGCACGCCGGAACGCTGCGCCAACAGCACCGGCTCGTCGCCCTGCCACGCTGCGTCGTCGAATGGTTCCACCCGCATGGTGCTGCTGGAGCTTCGCTTGTATCCGCGCGTCAGGATCCTGACCGCGTAGCCGCGATGGCGAAGGATTCTGGCCAGCATCAGCACCATCGGCGTCTTTCCCGCTCCGCCGGCCGAGACGCTGCCGATGCTGATCACGGGGCTCTCAAGGTGGTTCTGCTTCAACCATCCCCGCTGAAACATTTGTCTCTTGACCGCGAGCGCCACCGCATAGAGCGGAGTAAGGGGCAGCAACAGCGGTCTTCGCGTGCTCATCGCTTTGTCACCGGCATCTCCTTGAGCATCGCCATCAGCGCCTGAACTGTTCGCGACGTCGCTCCCGCCTGTGCCTCAAACACCTTACGCCCCATCCCGCCGATTGCGGCTGCACTTTCGTGACTCTTTAGTAATCGGACCAAAGCTGGTTCCAACTCCTCCGCGCTTTTTACGATCTCGATTCCGTCCGCCTGCCGCATTCGTTCCACAACTTCGCGGAAATTTTCGTAAGAAGGCCCCATCACGACAGGCACGCTAAACTGGGCTGGTTCAAGCGGATTATGCCCGCCCTTCCGCACAAGGCTTCCGCCCACGAAGGCGACAGCCGCGAGTTCATAGACCGCCGCCAGATCGCCGATCGTGTCCAGCAGAATGTTGCCTCCCTGCGCAACCGGCGCGGCCGTTCCTGCGAGCAGTTCGGTCGCCTTTACGCGTGCCGAACTCCTTCATCGCGGAGTATGCTGCGGCGAACCGCTCAGGATGTCTGGGAGCCACGACAATCACAGCCTCAGGAACCTCTTTCAGCACAGACGGCCAGAACTGCATCAGGAGGACCTCCTCCTTCGCCTCCCCATCTTCGACCGTGCTTCCCGCCACCACGACTGCGCGATCGTCAACCGCCTTCCGGATAAGCTCAGCAACCCGGCTCTCCTTCGGCGCCCGCACGTCGTACTTCAGATTTCCCGTCACCCGCACGCCTTCTTCGCGGGCTCCCATCTGAACCAGCCGCCTCGCGTCCTCCTCGCTCTGCACGAGGAACTGCGACACCCGGCGCAACATCCGCCCCCAAAGCGCACGCATGCGAACTCCACGCGCAAAGGAGCGGTCGCTGACCCGGGCGTTTACAACCGCCACCGGCACGCCCGTGCGCTCACACTCCACCAGCATCCGAGGCCAAAGCTCGCTCTCCATCAGCACCAGCATCTTGGGGCGCAGAGCCTTCAAATACGCCTTCACCGCCCAGCCCAGGTCGAGGGGATAGAAGAACACCCTGTCGGTGCCGAAGCGTTCCCGCGCCAGGGCCTGTCCCGTCGCGGTAGTCGTCGAAACCACGACGAGCCATCCATCCCCCAGCGCAGCTTCCAACTCGGTTACGAGCCGCGTCGCCGCAAGCACCTCACCGACAGAAACCGCATGTACCCAGACGACATTGCGCCCGGCCACCCCGGCGAGCAATTGCTTTGGCACTAACCCGAATCGCCCGGCCAGCCCTGCTCGATATCGCCCACTGGTCGCCATGCGCAGCAGCCAGTAGGGCGCACCCAGAACGAGGGCTGCCAGCAGCAGCGAACTGTATACGATCATCACCGTTGCTTGCCCTCGCTTTACCTTGTGCGCCAGCGAAGATGATAATCAACTTGGCCATGAAGTCCCACCGATTCCCTCAGATTCCGCTCCTGGTAGTAACTACGACGTGCCTCCTCGCGATCAATTCCGTTGCCTCCGACAAACCGCGAAAAGCCCCTCCAGCCAAGCCTGCCAACCAGTACGCCGCCTTCGACGCCCATCCCAAAGAGCAGGTGACGGTCGCCGCCGAGCCCTGCGATGACCGCAGGGACTGCGACTTCTTTCGCCTGCCTTACATCCAGCACGGCTTCATTCCGGTGCGGGTCATCTTCACGAACGACAGTGACACTGCGCTCTCGCTCGATGACGCGCGCATACAGTTCATCTCCGTCAACAACGACAAGATTCCCGCTGCCACGGACGACGACATTCAGCGCCGCCTCTTCTCCACGCAGAACATCAAGGGCCGCAAGGTGCCGCTGCCTGCGCCGCTGCCGCCGATCACGCTGCACGACAAGCCGGTCGACAAGCAGATCACGGAAGATGAGAAGGACTTCGGCTTCAACGGAACCACGGTCAACGCCCATAGCACGCTCGCCGGCTACCTCTTCTACGATGTCCGCGAGCTCAACGATTATCCCCTCAAAGGCGCCGAGCTATTCGTCAAGATGGTCTATACCCTTCCCGGCAAAGACGGCAATAAAAAAGAGCTCTTCGACTTCAACATCCCCTTCGACAAATGGCTCGCCGCGCAGTCCGGCGAGAAGCCGTCGGACAAGCCCGCCGACAAGCCAACCGACAAGGCCCCCGACCCCGCACCCAAAAACTGAGTACAAGGAAAGATGCAACGATGACACAGACTTCACCACAGCAAGACGGTAAGCTCAACCTGCGTTCGGCGACGCCCGCCGACGTTCCTCAGATACTGCAGTTTATCCGCGACCTGGCCACGTACGAGCGCGAGCCCGATGCGGTGCTGGCCACTGAGGCCGATCTGCTCCGCGACGGCTTCGGTCCGCAGAAGCGCTTCCACTGCCTCATGGCCGAGCTGAGTGAATCAGGCGCGACCATCCCCGCCGGCTTCGCCCTCTACTTCTACAACTACTCCACCTGGCGCGGCCACGCCGGCATCTACCTCGAAGACCTTTACGTCAACCCTGAGCATCGCGGGAAGGGAATCGGCAAAGCCCTCCTCACTCGCGTCGCCGCCATCGCGGTAGCCGAAGGCTGCCCCCGTTACGAATGGAGCGTCCTCGACTGGAACCAACCCTCCATCGACTTCTACCACTCCCTGGGAGCTGTCATGAAGTCCGAATGGAAGGGTATGCAGGTCTCCGGCGAAGCTCTCACAGCTCTCGCCGGCTCAGGCAAGTGAGCAGCGCACCTGTTGCCGCCTACCAGTAGCACCCACGGTGTCCATACCAGTATCCGTGGTAGCGCGCTCGCCAGTAGGGATCGTACGGAGAGTACGTCCCATACGGATAATACGGGTAAGGTCTGTAATAGTAGGGATGGTATCCGTAACCGCACCAGCAGCGGCGGCTCAAGAAGAGAACGAGTAGGATCAGGCAAAGCATGACGTCCCTCGTGTTAGGCGCGTAATCGGCAGCGTCCGGATATGAATACGCCCGCAACCCCGCGCCGGTTCCCAAAATCGCATTTGGCAGGACAAACTCGATCCCGGAGAAGATTCACTTAATCGGCGGATCGGACGAATCGCGGTGGTAAACCGAACAACGAGATGAGGTCGATTTCTTCTCGCTTTCCATCTGATGCGCTGGTCAGCGTCTCGAAAGAGTGTTGTACTTAGACAAATTCCCAACAGCGAGTGTGACATGCCTTGGAAAACGATTCTGGTCGTCTTCGTTGTTTGTTTTAGTTCAGTTCTTAAGCCCGCGTCGGCGCAGAGTTTTACGCTGCAGCAAGTGATGAGCGGCACCTTTCAACTCAGAGTTGCAGGCGTCGCCGAAAGGCTCGCGGGTAGCGTGGATGGCGAACCAGGAGGGCAGGCGGAATGTTTGGGTTGCCGATGTGGGGAGCGGGACCTTTGCGGCCCGACCGTTGACAGCTTATACAGCCGATGACGGGCAGGACATTGGCGACATCACCTGGACGCCGGATGGGCAATCGGTCGTGTATGTGTATGGCGGGGACTTTGAATTTCCCGGTCGGCCCGATCCGAATCCAGCGCTGCTTGCGAGCGGAGTGGAGCAGACGATCTTCATCGTGCCTGCCGATGGCGGAAAGCCACGCCAGGTGGCCGCGGGACGGTCGCCCAGCGTTTCGCCCGACGGCAAGACGGTAGCCTTTCTGAGCAAGGAAGGAATTTGGAGCGTCTCTCTAGCGGATGACGCGGCCAAGCCTGTGCTGATGTTCCATGCGCGTGGAACTCAGGGGCCGCCGATGTGGTCGCCTGACGGGAGGTACGTCGCCTTTACGAGCAATCGAGGCGACCACGGGTTTATCGGGGTTTATTCCGTTGGGGACAAGACGATCACGTATATGGATCCGTCGACCCAGACCGACCGTTATCCGGAGTGGTCACCCGATAGCCGGCAGATTGCGTTTGTGCGGACCGCCGGAGGGGGCGGTGGTGCGGGAGCGCGGCGCGTTGGAGAGCCATGGTCGATCCACGTCGCGGATGCCGCGACTGGAACCGGGCATGAGGTGTGGCGCGCGGCGAAGGGGCAGGGAAGTGTCTTTCATCCGCTGGCGACAGAGCAGCAGTTGTTCTGGACGCCGGGCGATCATCTGATCTTCCCATCGGAGCTCGATGGTTGGGAGCATCTTTACTCGGTTGCTGTGAGTGGCGGCACGCCAATATTGCTAACCCCGGGGGATTTCGAAGTGGAGCACGTCGCGGTGGGTCCGGACCGCGCGAATCTGGTGTTCAGTTCAAACCAGGCAGACATCGATCGCAGGCATGTGTGGGAGATCGCGGCAGATGCGAAGGCCGCGATCAAGCAGCTTACGAGTGGCGAGGGTATCGAGGTTTCCCGGTAATGACCGCCAGCGGAGGCGTTGCGGTCCTTCGTGCAGACGCGCGCGTGCCGATACGCCCCGCGTTCGTTGCGAGCAACGGAGAGCTGCGTGATCTCGCGCCCCAACTGGTGCCGGCGAATTACCCGGCGCAGAAGCTGGTGGCACCGCAGCAGGTGATTTTTTCGGCGGCGGACGGGATGAAGATCCACGGGCAGCTATTTCTGCCTGCGACGGCGAGCGATGGCAAGCGCCATCCTGCGTTGGTGTTCTTTCATGGTGGTTCGCGGCGGCAGATGCTGCTCGGCTACCACTATATGGACTACTACTCGAACTCTTACGCGATGAACCAGTACCTGGCGAGCCTGGGCTATATCGTGCTGTCAGTCAACTATCGCAGCGGAATTGGATACGGATTGAATTTTCGCGAGGCCATCAACTACGGGCCGGGCGGCGCGAGCGAGTACAACGATGTGCAGGGTGCAGGGCTCTATCTGCGGAGTCGCGCTGACGTCGATCCGGCGCGAATCGGAGCGTGGGGTGGCAGCTATGGCGGGTATCTGACGGCGTTGGCCCTAGCGCGCTCCTCGGATCTGTTCGCTGCCGGAGTGGATTTCCATGGAGTGCATGACTGGGCCGCGCGGCTGAATCAGCAACCAGGCAACAGCGACACGCCTGCAGATCCAAATGTGTCCCGGATAGCGTTCGAGTCTTCGCCGCTGGCGTCGATCAAGACGTGGAAGTCGCCTGTGCTGCTGATCCAGGGGGACGACGACCGGAATGTGTCGTTCTCACAGACGGTCCGGATGGCAGCGGCACTGCGTGCCCAGGGAGTCGAGTTTGAAGAACATGTATTTCCGGACGAGATCCATGGATTTCTCATGCATCGGAGTTGGGTGACGGCCTACGGGCTGACGGCAGATTTCTTCGGCCGACACTTCGGAGTGGCACCTTCAATGCACGCAATCGCTGCGCCGGAAAAAGTCAGGTAACGGAAATCTCGCCTCTGGCCGACTCCGCCCGCGCCTTCAGCGCTTGACGCAGCCCGTATAATTGAAACAGGGGGCAAGACCAAAAATCCATCCGGCTCACCCTGCGATATCGCAGGTAAGTCCCATGGATGGAAGACTTTGCGTCAATCTTCTCCTGGAATCAATAACTTGCGGGGTTAAGTACAGGCTTAACTCGTTTCGTTGGAAGACTTTGACACAAATCAGAGGAGGAGGGGGAGGCATGGCAACCAGGCGCATCAGGATCATCGGCGGCGGCCTCGCCGGCCCCGAAGCCGCCCTCCAGGCCGCAAAAAGAGACTGCGAAGTCGACCTCTACGAGATGCGCCCAACCCGCTCCACCGAGGCCCACCAGACCTCCGACTTCGCCGAACTCGTCTGCTCCAACTCCCTCAAGTCCGAGTCCGAAAACACCGCCCCCTGGCTTCTCAAACAAGAGATGCGCCGCGCCGGCTCTATCCTGCTCGCCGAAGCTGACGCCACCGCCGTTCCCGCCGGCCACGCCCTCGCCGTCGACCGCGTCGAGTTCTCAAAACGTGTTGCCGCCCGCATCGCCAACGAACCTCGCATCACCGTACATCGCGAAGAGGTCACGCACCTCGACGAAAACGACCCCGACACCCTGACCATCCTCGCCAGCGGCCCTCTGACCAGCCCCGCGCTCGCCACCGAGCTGCAGCGTCTCACCGGCTCCGAACATCTAGCCTTCTACGACTCCATCTCCCCGATCGTCGACGCCACAAGCATCGACATGTCGAAGGTCTACTTCGCCGCGCGCTACGACAAGGGCACCGCCGACTACATCAACTGCCCCTTCACCAAAGAAGAGTACGAGCGCTTCATGGAGGCCCTCACCACGGCCGAGGCCGTCGAAGCCAAGGACTGGGAGAAGTTCCCGGCGACCGGCACCGCAGAAAAACTCCAGTACTTCGAAGGCTGCCTTCCCATCGAAGAGACTGCGCGCCGCGGCCGCGATACGCTGCGCTTCGGCCCAATGAAACCCGTCGGCCTGACGGACCCGAAGACCGGTCGCTGGCCCTACGCCGTTGTGCAGCTTCGCCAGGAGAATCTCCGCGCCGACAGCTACAACCTCGTCGGTTTCCAGAATCACCTGAAGTTTGGCGAACAGAACCGCGTTCTGAAACTTATCCCCGGCCTCGAAAACGCGACCTTCCTGCGCTACGGTCAGATCCACCGCAACACCTACATTCACGCGCCGTCGCTGCTTACCGAAACCCTTCAGCTGAAGTCCCATCCGCGCATCATGATCGCCGGCCAACTCAGCGGCGTGGAAGGTTACACCGAATCCATCGCCAGCGGCATGTTGGCGGGAATTTACGCCGCTGCAATCGCGAACGGTGAAGCTCCCCCCTCCGCTCCACGTCTCAGCGCGAATGGCTCGCTGACCCACTACATCACGCATTCCGAAACGAAAAAATTCCAGCCTGCGAACATTACCTTCGATCTGTTGCCGCCGCTCGAAGAAGAACTCCGCAAAAAGATTCGCGATAAAAAGGAGCGGCACAAACTTCAGTGCGATCGCGCGCTCAGCGCCTGGGACGTCTGGCTTCAAACGTAATTTGCTGTTCTAACGGAACGAGTTGCGGTACTCTCATCGCACCCGCCATGAGAACCCTATTCGCAAGCGAAGCGATCAGTCCCGCCATAGATCGGACCAAGGCCGTCCTCTTTCAGCCCTTTCGAAAAGGCAGGTCCTGGAAGCTCGCCGCGACCGCCTATCTGGCCGTAATGGGAAACATCTTCCTGCCAACCCACCTCGCGTTTCTCGGCATGCCTCGCCAATCCGGCGTGGCCGGTGCTGGCTTTCTTCTCTTTTCTGTCGCCTTCGGCGTGGTGGCAACCCTTGTGATGTTCGCGATCTTTTATATCGGCGCCCGGCTACAGTTTGCGCGCTTCGAGATTGTCCTGAGCAAAGCTCAGTTGGTTGCGCCACTATGGAAAAAGTATGGCTTCTGCACGTGGCGATGGATAGGCTTCAAACTCGTGCTCAACGCCATCTTCCTTATCGTCTGCGGCGTGCCGTTTATCGGCGGCTTTCGTTTTCTCATGGCGCACCTGCCGACGCCGGGTCAGCCGCTCCCGCCCGAGTTTGTGGGAAGCTTCTTTATGGCGTACGCGGGTCTGATGCTGACCATCTGCACGCTGATGCTCGTCTCCTCTCTCTTCAATGACTTTGTGCTGCCGCCGATTGCGCTTGAAAACGTCTCTGTGTCCGAAGGGCTTCGCCGTTTCGTCGAACTCATTCGCAGAGAGCCGGGGCAGATCATCTCCTACATCTTCTTCAAGGCCATCCTTGGCATCGCAGCGGCAGTGGCGATGGAGGTCGCCATCCTCATCGTTGAATTGATCGCAATGATTCCGCTCGGCATCATCGGCCTTCTCGGGTACTTTTTGCTCCATTCCCTCGGCCCGGTCGGACAGGTTCTTCTTGCGGCTGGCGGTGCTGTTCTGCTTCTAGTCTTTCTTGTCTTCCTTTTCTATTCGACGATTCTGTTCTGCGGCTGCTTTGTCGTCTTCTTTCAGGCGTACGCGATGTACTTCCTTGGCGGTCGCTATCCCATGCTGGGCGATCTGCTCGAACCCGCCCCTTCAAGCCTCGCGTTTGTCGCTCAAGTTCCACCGCCGGTTCCACCGCCCGACTTGCCGCCTGCACCCACACCAGCTTTATAGGCGCAAAAGCAATCATGCGGCAACAGCGGTGTTTTCTTTTTGAGCCGGAGGCGGCGCGACTCCGCGCAGCCTCCGATTCATCGGCTCAGAGAAGTACTTCGCTACAAGCCAGCCAAGCGGAGCCGTGAGCAATAAAATCCAGAAGAACCACAGTGCGACCGCGCCCTAGAGGCTTGGACAGATTGGCTATGTAGACTTCGAGAAATGGAAATCACGTTCGTCAGTACTATTCAGGATTTCATCAATTCTCAGCGTAGCCATGCTTGGCGTCGTTATAGCCCCGAAAGGGCCAAACTTCAGAGGATTTTGTCTCCGATATTCGGAGTTGTATTTATTACCGTTGGGTTGATTGGCTACAGGCAAGGATGGAATGTAGGGCTCGTCATATTTGAAGTAGTCTGCGGATTGTATGTCGCACTTAGCACTTCAGTAATTGCTCCTATACTGTATCGTCGCGCATATCGGCGAAGACATTGCGGATCTCTCCATGAGAACATCATTAGGATTACGGACGACGCCATCTAATGTGACTGCCCTGGCCATAGTCATGGAACCTGGAGTGGAACGCAATTCAAGGAATAACCGAAACCGCGAAGAAGACGGTGACGCCGTTGTCTCCATTCCTGAGAAGAAGATACCAAGCGATCCTCTCATACCTACGGAACCCTGGAAGCATTCGTATCCAGTTCCAAAGCGAGTCATACGGATAAATCGAAAACCCGCGCAAGCAATCGCTACAACCAGTCGAACCGAGGGTTACTGCCATTTGCATATCCAAGAATCTCCATAGGGATAGATCGTACTAGCCGCGGCCGCTCAAATGCGGCATAACCTCATACGCGAATCTCTTGGTTACGCTTCCTTCTTTTTATTCCGCGCCTTGATCTTGAACCAGATCGGACTTCCTATAAATCCGAAGTTCTCCCGAATCTGATTTGCCAGAAAGCGCTCGAACGAGAAGTGCATCTTGATGTCTTTGTCGGTGAACAGCACAAACGTTGGAGGAGCAACAGCCGCCTGGGTCATGTAGTAAATCCTCACGCGCTTGTTCATCGGCACGGAAGCCTTCTGAAAGTCGACCTTCTCCAGAAAGCGATTCATCTGCCCAGTCGTTACGCGCTTCCGTCTCTCCCGCGCGACTAGCTCGACCTTCTTGAAGACCAGCTCAATATTTTTTCCATCGGCCGCGGAGATAAATAGCAGCGGCGCATAGTCGAGGTACTTCAGCTTGTCGCGCACGTCCTGCTCGTAGAGCTTCTGGTCCGCCGGCGGCTTGCCGTCGAACAGACGCATCCCATCCTTGCCGGTCCGCGTCATCAGATCCCACTTGTTGACGACGATAATCACCGAGCGCCCGCTCTCATGCGCATATCCGCCGATGTTCGCATCGAGGGCTGCCACGCCCTCCGTAGCATCAATGATCAGTAACGAAACATCCGCAGCCTCCAGATGCTTCCGCGCCATGATCACCGACAGCTTCTCCGCCATCAGCTTGGTCTTACCCTTCCTGCGAATGCCTGCCGTGTCGACAAATCGGAACGCATGTCCGTCGCGCTCGACGACCTCGTCCACTGCATCGCGCGTCGTCCCTGCAATCGGCGACACGATCGCGCGTTGCGTTCCCGTCAGTGCATTCAACAGCGTGCTCTTGCCAACGTTCGGCCGGCCGATGATCGCAATCTTCGTCTCGCGGCTCTCATATTCGCCGTGCGAGCGCAACTTCCGAACCCGCTTCGCTGCCGGATCAATCGAGAAATCCGGGCCACTGACATCTTCTTCGGCCTCATCATTCTCGGTAAGCATCACCTCGGGCTCTTCGATGACCTCTGTTGGCTCCGGCAACACATCGAACACCTCATCGAGCAGATCGCCGATGCCGCTTCCATGTTCCGCAGAGATCGGCACCACATTTCTGAACCCGAGGCGCCGGAAGTTCTCCGCGCCCGCATTCATCGCATCGGTGTCCATCTTGTTGACCGCGAGAAACACAGGCTTGCCGCCGCGCAAGCAACAGGCGAGCAAGCTCCAGATCAGGCGAAGCCAACTCCGTCCGTCCATCAACGACCATTACGATTGCGTTCGCCTCTTCGAGCGCCACCTGCGCCTGACGGAAGATCTCGGCAGGAATCAACGCCTCATCATCCGGCACGACGCCGCCGGTGTCCACGATCCGCGCCTCACGTCCCATCCATTCAATCTCGCCGTAGATGCGGTCCCGCGTAATCCCCGGCTCATCGCCAACGATCGACCGCCGCGATCCCGTCAGCCGGTTGAACAGCGTGCTCTTGCCCACGTTCGGCCTTCCGCACACTGCTATCAGCGGCAGTTCGCGCGCATCTGCGCTCTCGGTTTCGGTGGCCATCTGCGAGGCCAGCAGTTCGATATCGCGCCAGTCTTCTTGATCATCGATGCGCTCGCGCCCGGCAACATTTTCCGACCGCGGCGTCTGCCGTCCCACAATCCCATCCGCGGGTCGAACAGGCTTCGATCGAGGCGGCGTTCCCTTCGGCGTACGTGCCGGAGCGTCTCCGCGAATCGCCTTCCGTTTCTCCCTCTCCGGAGACTGCTTCGTCACCCGCGAAGCCTTCTCCGCCGCCGCTCGCTTGGTCGAAAGAATCTTTCGCTTGCGAGGATCGACTGCGCCAGTCGTCGGCGTTGACCTTGGCGCTCGCCCCTTCTTGGGACGTGTGCTTGCCTGCCTGTGTTTCTTGCCTAACCGCTTCTTATCATCTCTTTGCGCCACGGAATGTCCAACTTTCTCCCGCGCACCCATTCCGGCGGCCAGGCTCGTTACGCTAAATCTTCGCTACCCTGTCTATTATAGAAATTGCAAAGCCTCTGTGCCGCAGAACTTGAGCAATCCACCCATTGTCTACCAGTGCTCCCATCTCGATCACGCCGGCTCCCCCGGAGAATCTCCCAAATCTTCATGACTTCTTCGCGCCCGGCGGCATCCTCTCTCGCTCCAGTCTGGCCTTCGAGCATCGTCGCGGCCAGTACGACATGGCCCGCGCCATCGAATCTGCCTTCAAAGAGAAGCGCCACCTCATCGTCGAAGCCGGCACTGGCACCGGCAAAACCCTCGCCTATCTCCTGCCCGCACTGCGCCTCGCACGTGAGCGCCAGCAGCGCATCATCATCTCCACGGGCACAAAAAATCTGCAGGAGCAGCTCTTCTTCAAGGACGTCCCCTTCCTCGAATCGCTTCTCGGCCCGCTGAAGGTCTGCTACATGAAGGGCCGCAGCAACTATCTCTGCCGTCACAAGCTCTACGCCTTGCGCGACAATCCACTGCTCCACGGCCTCGAAGAGATTGATCAGTTCCACCACATCGCGCAATGGGAGAAGACAACCGAGACCGGCGACCGCGCCGAGATCGACGCCCTCCCCGAGTCCTCGCCGCTGTGGCAGAAGCTCGACGCCCGCACCGAGGCCTGCCTCGGCCAGACCTGCCCCGACTGGGAGCGCTGCTTCGTCACCAACATGCGCCGCAAAGCGCTCGAGTCGGACATCGTCATTGTCAACCACCACCTCTTCTTCGCCGACCTCAGCATCAAGCAGCAAGCGGCTGGCGCGCCCGACGCCGGCATCCTCCCTGAAGCCGCTGCCGTCATCTTCGACGAGGCCCACGAACTCGAAGAGGTCGCTTCGAACTACTTCGGCATCGGCCTCAGCAACCAGCGCATCGACGAACTCGCCCGCGACGTCGACCTGATGCTGAAGGCAAAGAAGGCGAGCACGTCGGCGATCGAGAGCGCCTGCGCAACTCTGAAGGATCGCTCGCGCATGTTCTTCGCAATCCTTCCCATGGACGCGGCAGGGCTGCCGGGAGGAGCGGGCCGCATGCCCTTCCACAATCGCGAGGCCTTCCTCGAAGAGAGCGGCGACTACTACACTGGTGTGCTCAACGCGCTCACTCGCCTGGAAGGTGAACTCGATCATCTGAAGAACGTCGAAGAATCGCCTGGCCTGCGCAAACGCGCCGCCGACATTCGCGCGCATCTCGCTTTTCTCCTCGAATCTCCCGACCGCAACACCGTCTTCTGGATCGAACGCCGCGCTGCCGGAGGAGTCCGCAACCTCGCTCGCGGCGCAGCCCACGCTGCTTTTCACACCCACCTGCAAGCCACGCCCATCGACGTCTCCGAACTCCTCACCTCCACCCTCTTCGACAACTACAACTCCGTCATCCTCACCTCAGCGACCCTCACGGTCTCCGGAGGCTTCGATCACATTCGCCGCCGCCTTGGCCTCACCAGCACGCGCGAACTCGTCGTCCCCTCGCACTTCAACTACGAGAAACAGGCGCTGCTTTATCTCCCGCCGAACATGCCCGACCCGCGCGAGCCCGATTTTCCCGAGAAAGCCGCCGAGCGAATCCGTCGCGTCCTCGAGATCACTAAGGGCCGCGCGTTTTGCCTCTTCACCAGCTACACGCAGATGCGCAACACCCACGAACGCCTCCTCGCCGAACTGCCATACCCACTTCTCCTCCACGGCACCGCACCTCGTAACGTCCTGCTGCAGCAGTTCCGAGACACGCCCAACGCCGTCCTCTTTGGCACTTCGAGCTTCTGGCAGGGAGTCGACGTGCAGGGCGAACAACTAAGTTGCGTCATCATCGACCGCCTCCCCTTCGCCGTTCCCAGCGATCCTGTCGTCGAGGCGCGCATGGAGGCCATCGAAGCTCTCGGCGGCAAACCGTTCTTCGACTACCAGGTCCCCAACGCCGTCATCACACTTAAGCAGGGCTTTGGGCGCCTCATCCGCAGCTTGAACGATCGCGGGGTCCTCATGCTGCTCGACCCTCGCATCCAGCGCCAGCGCTACGGCCGCATCTTCCTCGAATCGCTCCCGCCCTATCGCCTCACGCAGGACATCACCGACGTCGAGCGCTTCTTCGAAAAATCTTCCTAGCGCATATTTCCCAGCGCATCTCAGGCAACCCTTAGCGGCCTTGAGATATCTGCAAGCGGGAACAACTCGCACATCGGCTTTCACATCAGATTGGATAGCTGCGCTCGCGGGACCGAGCAACTGATACTGGCATTTGACGGCCCGGCAGTCTGGAAACTTCTGTTTCCGTGGAAAGGTTCAGCTCTATGAAATTCTCACGTTTCACCCTTGTGGCCTCGGCCGCAATCGCACTTTCGTGCCTGCCCTGCGGGCTTTCAGGCAGGCAGGCTCTCGCGCAAACCGGCACGACACAAACTGCACCAGACAACTCGAATCAAAATAAGAACCACGCTAACACCGCGGACAATCAGGCGAACGCGCAATCCGATCGGCTCACCACCCAGAAGATTCGCAAGGCCATCATTGCCGACAAGTCTCTTTCGACCTATGCCCACAACGTCAAAATCATCACCGTCGACGGCGCAGTGACTCTCAAGGGGCCCGTGCAAACCGAGGACGAGAAACAGAAGGTTGCTTCCGAAGCGGCCAATGTCGTCAGTGCCGACAGGGTCACCAACGAACTCACCGTCAAGCAGTAGGAGTTACCACGCAATCTCAATCTCGCTGCAGCAGCAGCCAAGGAGCACCACCATGTCCAGCAAAAACGTCGCCGTATTCGGCATCTACGCCACACCCGCCACCGCGGAGGCCGCAGTCGATCACCTGTTAGCGAACGGCTTTACGAACTCCGCCATCTCAGTTCTTCTTCCCGACGACGAGAGCACACGCGCCTTCGCTCATGAAAAGTCAACCAAAGCTCCCGAGGGCACGGCCACCGGAGTCGCGACTGGCGGCGTGATCGGTGGAACCCTCGGCCTACTCGCAGGCATCGGCGCTCTTGCTATACCAGGCGTCGGCCCACTCATCGCCGCCGGCCCGATCATGGCCACACTGGCAGGACTAGGTGCCGGCGGAGCCGTCGGCGGCGTCGTTGGAGCGCTCGTTGGCATGGGCATCCCCGAGTACGAAGCGAAGCGCTACGAAGGCGCGGTCAAAGATGGTGGAGTTCTCCTGTCGGTTCACTGCGATACCTCCGAGCAGGTCGATGCCGCCAAGAAGTCGCTGCGAGACACTGGCGCGCGCGACATCTCCTCCTCCAGCGAAGCAGGCTCGAAGGACACCGCCGGCGGCCGCGGAACCTTCGGCAACCTCTCTGATAGCGAGCCAATCGTAACTCGTACGAACCACGACGGGGTCGTTGAACAGGATGACCTGGTCACCGCCGACCGCACGACGACCAAGTATTGATCAACCGAACTAATTTGTTCCCTTTTACAATGAGCCCGCTCGCTTTCAAAGAGCGGGCTCTTTTTTGCCATCCTCTTCCTCGCCGCAAATCCGCCTCGCCGTAAAATAGAAGCATCTGCATGGGCCGCAACCTCTACATCCTCGCCGGGAGCCTCATCGTCTTCGCGCTGATCTCCTGCGGCATTGCCTACACCAACATCGCGCGGCAGCCCGGCTCCCCCGGAGATGTCTCTCTTTGGCGCACCATGGGCCTCGGCCTTCTGGTGGTCGGCCTCTTTGTCGCACTGGCGGGAATCCTGTCGTCTCTCTTCGAGCAGGCTGAGCGCCGCGCCGAAGAGGCTCGCCGCGCCAGACGCAAACGCTAGGCATCGGCATAAAACAGTACAATCAAAGTACGGAACAAGCTGAAGCCGCGTCCCTTCAGCTCCCATCTAAATTCCAGACGCGGCAATTGAAGGGATTCCAGAGTCATGTTTGAAGTAACCGTAGAAGCCGGCTTTTCTTCCGGCCACTACCTCCGAAACTACCGTGGCAAGTGCGAGAACCCCCACGGCCACAACTACAAGGTCTTCATCACCTTGCAGGGCAATGACCTCGACGAGGCGGGCCTTCTGCTCGATTTCAAACTTCTCAAGCAGGTGATGCGTCCCGTCGTCGACTACCTCGACCACCAGATGATCAACGACCTCGAGCCCTTCACCACGCTCAACCCCTCGGCAGAAAACCTGGCCCGCTACTTCTACGACAAGACCAAGCTCCAGCTCCACGAGATGACCCACGGCCGCGTCACCGTGAAGGACTGCACCCTCTACGAAACCGACACCAGCTTCGCCCGATACTACGAGTAATCCGCTTTGCATCTGATCGAGCTCTACAAATCCGTCCAGGGCGAATCTTCCTTCGCCGGCCTCCCCTGCATCTTCGTCCGTCTCGCCGGCTGCAACCTGCGATGCGCCTGGTGCGACTCCGAGTACACCTTCACCGGCGGCAAACCCTTCACGCTCGACGAGATCGAGCAGCAGATCAAAGCCCTCGCTCCTTGCACACTCGTCGAATTCACCGGCGGTGAGCCCATGCTGCAAGCCAAAGAGCTTCTGCCGCTGATGGACCGCCTGCTCGCCCAAAATTTCACGCTGATGATCGAGACCAGCGGCGAGCGCCCCCTGGCCGACGTCCCCAAAGCCGTACACAAGATCGTCGACGTCAAATGCCCCGGCGCAGGCAGCGCAGCAAACACCTTCCGCCTCGAAAACCTCGAAGCACTGACCAGGAACGATGAAGTAAAGTTCGTCATCTCCGATCGCGAAGACTACGACTTCGCCCGCGACTTCATACGCACGCACGCCCTCCACGAAAAAGCCGGGCAGGTTCTCCTCAGCCCAGCATTCGTGCAGACGCCAAGCCCACAGCGCACCGCCGACAACATGGCCCTCGACCCACGCAAGCTCGTCGAGTGGATGCTCGCCGACGGCCTGCCCGCGCGTCTCTCCCTCCAGATTCACAAGTTCATCTGGGAGCCGATGAAGAAGGGTGTTTGACGTCGTCCGCTCGTTTCAGATGTGCGCGCTGCACCCTTCTTGGTAAACTGCGGCACGAATGCCCGCCCTGGCTGAAGCCGTCGTCGTCAAACCCGCGCGCCTTGAATCGGTCGACGTCGTACGCGGCGTCATCATGATCATCATGGCGCTCGATCATACGCGAGACTTCTTCGGCCAGCCCGGCTCGCCCACCAACCTGGTGACCTCCTCCGTCGCACTCTTCTTAACGCGCTGGATCACCAACATCTGCGCCCCTGTCTTTTTCCTGCTCACCGGCACCGGCGCGTGGCTCTCACTCCGCAAACGGTCCAAATCTGAACTCTCGCGATTCCTCTTCACGCGCGGCCTCTGGCTCATCTTTTTGGAGCTCGTCCTCTTCCGCTGCCTCGCCCTTCAGTTCAACTTCGACTATCACGTCACGATCATCAACGTCCTATGGGCGCTGGGCTGGTCCATGATCCTGCTTTCCGTGCTCGTCTATTTGCCGGCCCCCGTAGTCACCACATTCGGCGTCATCATGATCGCCATGCACAATCTATTCGACTCGATCAATTCTGCTAACCCATTCTGGTCCATCCTGCACTCGCCAAACATCATTTTCTCGACCCCCGGTCACACCGTCTTTGTCTCCTATCCGCTCATCCCCTGGGTAGGAGTCACCGCAGCAGGCTACGGTCTCGGGCAGATCTACGCATGGACACCCTCTCGCCGGCAGGCGTTTCTCCGGCGTCTGGGCATCGGTCTATCCATAGCCTTCGTCGTCCTGCGCGCCATCAACATCTACGGCGACCCATTCCGCTGGACCACCCAACACTCCGCAGCCTTTACCGTGCTCTCGTTCCTGAACACCACCAAATATCCGCCGTCGCTGCTCTTCCTGCTTATGACGCTCGGCCCCGCGCTGCTCTTTCTCCGGGCGGTCGACACCCACACCCCGCATCTCCTGCGTCCCGCGCTCATCATCGGGAAGGTCCCGATGTTCTATTTCCTGCTGCATTTCGTGGTCATCCATCTCCTCACCGTCATCATCTGTTACGCGCGCTATGGCCACATCCACTGGATGTTCCAATCCCCCGACATCGCCCACTTTCCCGTCACGCCGCCTCCCGGATGGGGCCTTACTCTCCCCTTCGTCTATCTCATCTGGGCCTTCGTCGTCGTCGCGATGTATCCGCTCTGCCGCTGGTTCGCCGCCGTGAAGCAGCGCCGCAACGATCCATGGCTCAGCTATCTCTGAATTGGGGCAGCCCGCTATCCCTGCGTTCCTTGCTTCAGGAATCCCTTCGTATCCAGCCACGCCAGAAACAGCGACGGCCACTCCGAATACGCTCCGTGATTACTTAGCCGCAGCCCGAACCCATGTCCCACGCCCGCGTACACATGCAACTCCGCCGAGACGCCGGCCTTCCGGAACGCGAGGTACAACTCCGGAAGTCCCTGCGAGATATTCTCCCTGTCTTCCGCGCCGCAGAGCATAAAAGCTGGCGGAGTGTCCTTCGTCAGCTTGATATCCTTTGGCAGCCCCGGATACATCAGCGCCTCAAACGCAGGCTTCGAGTTCTCTCGATCAATAGGGTCCGCCGCTCCCGGCTTGCCATCGTCATACTTCGTGCTCGCCAGCACAGCCAACTCTCCCCCAGCCGAAAAGCCCATCACGCCAACCCGCGCCGGATCCACCTTCCACTCGGCCGCCTTGCTCTTGACCGTACGAATCGCGCGCTGGATGTCGGCCAGCTCATCTCCCTCGACCGTATAGGTCGATCCCTTCTCCTTCGCCAGCCTGTACTTCAGCACAAACGCCGCAACACCGTGACCGCTAAGCCACTTCGCCACGTCATAGCCTTCGTGGTCGATCGACAGCTGGTAGTGCCCGCCACCCGGCGCGATGATCACCGCCGCTCCCGTCGCGACGCCCGGCCGTGGCAGATACGGCGTAAGCGAAGGCTGATTGACGGTTGAGACGATCCGTTCTCCCTCCGGATTCACCACCACCGTCTCCGGAGCAGTCTTTCCCTCCGACCCCGGAGCACCATTGGCCCATAGCGGAATCGGTTGATGTTGCGCCAACGCGGGCCGAGACAAACAACCAGGCAAAAGAGTCACGCCCAAAAACATCCCCAAAAAGATCCAACCTCGTTTCATCGCACGACTTCGCAAAATCGCTTCCTCCCGCTTCGCTAAAACTATATCCAAATTCGCGCTAACATCATTTATGCGCCGACTTTTCACTTTCTTCCTGCTCCTTACGTTCCCTTGCGCCCTCGCGCAACCCGCGCAGAAGCCCATCGAAATCAAAGTAGTCGTCATCAACATGTTCGAGGTCGGCGCAGACACCGGCGACGCTCCCGGCGAGCACCAGTACTGGGTCGAGCGCGAACACCTCGACACCGTCCTGCCCTTTCCCGCGGGCTACCACGATCTTCATCTCAACCCGAAGACCGGAGTTCTCGGTGTGCTCACCGGCGTCGGCACCGCGCGCACAGCAGCAACCATCATGGCGCTCGGTCTCGATCCGCGCTTCGATCTCACCCACGCGTACTTCCTCGTCGCCGGCATCGGCGGTATCGATCCGCAGATGGGCTCCCTTGGCTCCGCCGTCTGGTCGGACTATGTCATCGACGGCGACCTGGCACACGAGATCGACGCCCGCGAGATTCCCCAGGCCACGCCCGAAGAGAGAAAGCTCTGGAAGACCGGCTACGTTCCCCTGGGTAAATCCACGCCCTACGAGCAACCCCGCGCCGCGCGCTTCGGCGACGACGGAAATGTCTACCATCTCAACACTGCGCTCGTTGACTGGGTCTTCAACCTCACCAAAGACACGCCGCTTCCCGACACCCCACAGATGAAGGAGCGCCGCATGCAATACGCGGAAGACGCCGCTCACCGGCCGCCCTTCGTTCTTCGTGGCGATAACCTCTCAGCTTCCACCTTCTGGCACGGCAAGCTGCTCAACCAGTGGGCGCGCGACTGGGTTAAATACCAGACCGACGGCCACGGTACCTACGCCATCTGCGGCATGGAAGACACCGGCACCCTGCAGTCGCTCACATGGCTCGCCCACGCCCACAAGGTCGACATCAATCGCGTGCTCGTTCTGCGCACTGCATCGAACTTCGACCAGCAGCGCATCGGCGCCACTGCCGCCGAGAGTCTTGCCGAGACCAAGGTTCGCCAATACAGTGCGTACCTGCCATCGCTGGACTCTGCCTACCGCGTCGGCCACATCGTCGTCGACTACCTCGTAGCCAACTGGCCCCAGACAAGAGATCACAGCCCGAAATAAGCATCCAAAGCCGAGCAACGCCAGGCCCCATGTCCATCGCCTCACCGAGACCGGGTATACCCGCCACGAAGTGGCCGCCCGCCGCGCAGGCGGCCCGTCCGGAAGGACAAGAATCGTTCTACCCTAGAACTCAGCAAATACAAATGAAGATCCTCATCCTCTCCCCGCACCGCGACGACGCAGCCTTTTCGCTCTCGATCGCCATCACCAACTGGCTCACCGCCCGCCACACCGTCACGCTGCTGAACGTCTTCAACCGCAGCCGCTACGCGCCCTACTCCGACGCAGCCTTCGTTCACGAAAACGATGAACTCTCCTACGTCACCGCCATGCGCCTGCGCGAAGATGAGCTCTTCGTCCGCCGCATCAAGGAGAGCCTCCCCAAAGGCCTGAAGAACAAGCTCCACATGGTGGACCTGAACCTCAAGGACGCACCCATTCGGCTGCGCATCCCTCTCGAACAGCTGAGCGAAACCCCCGTCAACCCAACCGATCCCTCTATCGACAAGATCCGCAAAGCCCTCGCCAAACATTCTGAATTGGGCACAATGGAAGCATTGGTTCTTCCTGCCGCGTTAGGCAGCCACGTCGATCATCTGACGATCCGCGAAGCCGCTCTGGCCCTTACAACCAACATTCCCGCTGCCTTTTACGAAGATCTACCCTACGCCGCGACACTTCCCAGCGCCGCGACAGATCTCGACACCTTGCGCGACTCCCTGTCAGCGCTAAACGCCCCTCTGAGCCCTCTGGTGTACCAGATGGAATCCGCTGTTGAGCGCAAGCGCAAACTGGTCCTCGGCTACGCCTCGCAGATCGATGACGAAGCCGGCAATCTTATCGCCACCTTCGCCGCGAACTACGACGGCGGGGAACGCCTCTGGGCTAACCAGCAATGGCTCGACGCCTTCACTACCACCTAAGAGGCCTATCTGAGCATCTTCCTCACAACCCGCCGCACCATCTCGGTTACCACGCCATACATCACAAGCGTGGCCATTTCGCTTGTGCGCTCCCGTAGCGTCTGATCCTCGGGCTCTGCCGCAAGCCCCATCGCCGGCAGCACGGTCCCATGGGTCAGGGAACTCAGCGCCATGCCAAAACCTGCACCATCCTTGGTTGTGGCCGTGGGGTAGTACTCCGCCAGCGCCCCGTACGCCGCTCCCGTCATCGCGCCGAAGCCCCAATGGAATGCTTCTCCTGCGGCCAGCGCCTTCACCTTCTCCAGCCGATGCCCCGCGATCTTCTCCACAAGCAAAGGCGGAGGCTCCGGCTCGCCATGAGCGCGCGGCGGAAACATCTTCTGCGCATACGTCTTAGCCGCCGTTGCGACCAGCCCGCCAATCAAACCCGCCAGCAAACCCTTCGTCAACGACCGCTCACGCGTCGTCACTGCCAACTCATGTGTCTTGCTCTTGTATATCTTACTCATCTAAACCGCCTCATCGAACGTTTATCTTGACGTGAGATGCACCCCAGCCCGGCAGGGCTGTGTCGTTTCTTCAATCTCTACCCGACATAAGCCTGCGCATCGGTCACATCGCTTCCGCTATTTACCTTCGCCATCCGAAATACTACGGTCAACACCGCCGACACCGCCAGATTCAGCAACAGTGCCGGCACCGCCGCATACATCGCATACGTGCCGCCCAGCAACATCGGCAGGTGCATCGGATAGACCGAACTCTTTAGCCCCAGCGACAACGCCATCGCTGTTCCGCTTGCCATTCCAGCCACCCATCCTGCGAACAGCGCCCAAGGATGGAACCACCGCGTAAACACGCCAACTACGACAGCAGGGAACAACTGCCCCATCCATATCCCGCCGAGCAACTGCATCTCGATCGCATACGTCGCAGGCAGCTTCAGCACAAACAGCAGCGCGCCAAACTTTACCACCAGCGAAACCACCTTCGCCATCTGCGACTCTTCTTTCGGCAGCATCTTCCGCTGCACGACCGCCCCATACAGGTTCCGCGTAAACAGGTTTGAAGCCGCAATCGACATGATCGCCGCCGGAACCAGCGCTCCAATCGCTACCGCCGCCAGGCAGAACCCCGCGAACCACTCCGGAAACATTTTAAGGAACAGTAGCGGCACCGCCATGTTCGGATCCTTCGTCACCACGCCTGCAGCCAGTGCGACATACCCCAACAGCGCAATCAGCCCCAACAGAAAACTATACGCAGGCAGCATCGCCGCATTCCGTCGCACGACACTCGGACTGTTCGCGCTCAGCACCGCCGTCGCGGTATGAGGATAGAGCATCAGCGCTATAGCGGACCCGATCGCCAGCGTCGAATACGGGAGGAACTGTCCCTGTTTCAAATAGACCGTAGCCGCCGGGGTATGGTGCGAGAGCAGGTCGTTCGCAATTTCAAAGACCCGCGCATACCCGCCCAGCTTGAACGGAATATAGATCAGCGCCGTTAGCACCATCACATACAGCATGAAGTCCTTCACGATCGCGATGACCGCCGGGGCGCGCAACCCGCTCGAATACGTGTACGCTGCCAGAATCACAAACGCGGCAGCCAGCGGCCACTCGCCCTTTACTCCCATCGCCCCGATTACGACCCGGATACCCACCAGTTGCAGCGCGATATACGGCATCAGCGCAAGCACGCCGGTCAGCGCAATGGCTATCGTCAGCCAGCGGTTCCCATAGCGCCCGGCCACAAAGTCAGCAAATGTTATGTAACCATGACGGTGACATACCGTCCACAGCCGCGGCAGCACCATCATCATGTACGGGTACGTGATCACGGCATACGGCACCGCGAAGAAGCCCATCGCTCCGCTGCCGTAGAGAAGCGCGGGCACTGCAATCACGGTATATGCGGTGTAAAGATCTCCGCCGATCAGAAACCACGTCACCCACGTTCCGAAGCTTCGCCCCGCCAGCCCCCACTCTTCTAATGAGCCCATTCCCATCTTTGGCCTTCGCCACCGCGCCGCCCAGAAACCAGCCATCGTCACCAGCGCGAAGAAGAAACAGAAGACCACCAACGCCGTCGTATGCAGTTGCAATCAATCACCCGATCCCAGAGATTTACCGAACGCGGAAGTACGAGCATCTTAGCGCATGATCGCCCAAAGATGAGCCGTTAGAAGTCCTCAAACAATTACAGATGACGAAACCGGATCAGCTCCGCCCGCTTTCGCTCCACTCATACACCACCACACCCAGGTCATTCAGCGTCTTGATCACCGTCTCCATATTCCGCCGAACCTGAGGCCGCGCGCTCACCGGAACCTCGTGCGCCTCTTCCACCGCAACCACGCGCCCATACGGCCAGTAGTTCTGCGGAATCGCATTCAGTGCTGTCGGCAGGTCACTCACCCGCACATTCAGGTCCTGCCGCCGCGCGCCGATCGGCCGCAGCATTCCACCAACACCCAGTCCGCTCGTATTCGCATCCGCCTGCACCACATGCAGGGTCACCATCCCGCCCTGCACGGTCAGATAGGGATTCTCCCAAAGCGTCAAACTCTTCACAGCCATGTAGCGCGTCTTCGACGGCGGCGGAATCAGCTCCATCTGCTGCCGCGCCAGGTTGGTCTCCTGCTGCTCCTGAGCCGCAATCGCCTTGGCCTCGGCGACGCTGGGCGCAGGGGCGCGTGTACAGCCGATCGGAGCGATCGAGAGCAGCGCGATCGAAAGCATGGGGCCGGCGGAAAATAGCAGTGATCTTCGCACGAACAACAGCATATCAAGATCGCCGGATCTCCCAAAATCCGGCAAAACCCGCGGCCTTACCGCCCGGTCCAAATCGGCGCGCGCTTCTCCAGAAACGCCTTTGTTCCCTCAGTCTTATCCACCGTCCCGCACAGCCGCCCAAAGATCTCCGCCTCCACGTCGATCGCCGCTGCCAGCCCCAACTCGCTCCCCCAGCGCACCGCCTCCATGCATCCCGCAATCGCCAGCGGAGCCATCCCCACAATCGTCCGAGCCAGCGCCTCCGCCCGTGCCATCAACTGCCCCGCGGGAACCACCTCGTCCACCAGCCCGATCCGCAGTGCCTCCCCCGCCCCGATCATCTCTCCCGTCAGCAGCAGCTTCAGCGCCATCGGCTGCCCCACCAGTCTCGGCAGCCGCTGCGTCCCACCGTATCCCGGAATCAACCCCAGCTTCACCTCCGGCTGTCCCAGCCGCGCCGTCTCGCTGGCCAGCCGCATCGTGCAGGCCATCGCCAGCTCGCACCCTCCTCCCAGCGCAAACCCGTTGATACACGCGATCACAGGCTTCCCGCACGTCTCGATAAACCGGAACACCTCCTGCCCCCGCCGAGCCTTCGCCTCGCCCGTCGCAGCATCGGTGCGGGCAATCTCATTGATATCCGCGCCCGCCGCAAACGCCTTCTCTCCCGCGCCCGTCAGCAAAATCACTCGCACATCCACATCCGCGGCCAGCGCAAAGAACACCGCCTCCAACTCATCGAACACCCTCTCGTTCAGCGCATGCAGAACCTGTGGCCTGTTCAGCGTCACGCGGGCTATCTGGTCCTTCACCTCACACAGCAACGTCTCGTAGTTCACGATCATCTCCCATCGGCAAGCAGCTAAAGCAAGCTCGCCACGCTCTCCCAGACGATACAATCGAATCTATGATTAAGGGAATTACGCTTATCAGCGCCATCGCTTCTGCCGGCACGCCGGGCGCTGAATCCCCCGCCGAGTTTGACCGTCTCACCAGCCTCTTCTCAGCCCTTGGCTTCGAGCAGGGCAAAGGCTGGAAGGACGGTCAAGGCCGTGGCGCTGCCTTCCTCGCGCCCATCGGCAACATCGAATTCGTCACTGGCCGCGCCCCCGCCGTCCCTCCCGTCCTCATCGAGGTCACGCAGCTCGATCACATCCACGCCCTCGTAGAGAAGTGGCTTCTCGCCGACCACCGCACCGAAGAGATCGCCACCCTCCTTTCCGCTCCCGAACTGACCCACTGGAACAGCCGCCTCTTCACAGCGCAACTGACGCCAGATCTGAAAGTCGGCTTCTGGCAGTCAGAAAATCCGCTCCACAACCAGCCCGCCGCTATCGAAGGCGACCTCAGCGCCGCCAACATGCGCTTCGCCATCGTCACCACTCGATGGAACACCGTCATCACCGACCGCCTCCTCCAGGGCTCGCTCGACGCCCTCCATCGGAGCGGCGCAGCGAGAACAAGACATCGAGATCGTCCGCGTCCCCGGCGCCTGGGAGGTTCCCTCCGCTGCCCGCACCCTCGCCGAAAGCAGGAAATTCGACGCCATCATCACCCTCGGCTGCCTCCTCCGCGGCGAAACCGCCCACTACGAGGCCATCTACAACGAGGTCGCCCGCGGCATCGGCCAGTCCCAGCAGGAGACCGGAGTCCCTCACGCCTTCGGCGTTCTCACCTGCGAAACCCTCGAGCAGGCTCTCGACCGCGCCGGCCTCAAAGCCGGCAACAAGGGCTTCGAAGCCGCCACCGCTGCCATCGAGATGGTCTCCATCCAGCGCAAACTGGGTGCAGGGAACGGCCAGGGCAAGAAATAATGGGCACTCGCCGCAAGTCCCGAGAACTCACCATGCAGATGCTCTTCCAGGGCGACCTCGGCAAACAGACTCCCGACGAAGTCCGCAAACTCTTCTGGGCCTCCGTCGAAGAAGTGGACCCCGACACCAAAGGCTTCGCCGAAGACCTTCACCGCGTCGCAACCGCGCGCCAGGAGGAGATCGACGCCCTCATCGAATCCCACGCCCAGAACTGGCGCATTGAGCGCATGGCCGTCGTCGACCGCAACCTCATCCGCGCCGCCGTCGCCGAGATGCTCGGCTTCCCCAACACCCCCGCAGCCATCATCATCAACGAGACGCTCGAGATCGGCCGCCGCTACGCTGCCCCCGAGTCCATCCACTTCCTCAACGGCGTCCTCGACGCCATCGCCCGCGACCTCCTCAAGCAGCGCCTGACATAATCGAGCAGAACGTATCGCCAGAATCCTACTTCGCCGGATAAGCCTTCGTCGCTCCATCCCTCGAATTGAAGACCTCGAACCGGCCATTCTCCAGCGCAGTTACCTTCAGATAATTTCCTGCGTCCGGCCCCTGCAGGTTAGCAATCTGGCCCGCAGCAACATTGTGCGTCGCGCCGCCTTCATCCGAATGATGCAGTTGCCACAAATCTTCAAGCCCCGGAGCCTTCGTGACAACATCCCACACCGACGGCGACCCGCCCTTCGTTGCGCCATTATCCATAATCGCAACCCGCGGGCTGATCGCATCAACAAGCGCCGGGCTGCTGCTCTGCGACCACCCGTGATGCGACACAATAAGCAGATCGATATGTCCCAGCTTGTTGACCGGGCACATCAACTCCGCCTCTTTGTCCTTCGTCAAATCCCCAAGGTCGAGTATCTTCAGCCTCCCGAAGTACACGATCACACCGAGCGAACGAGCGTTCTCTGTCTGATCGGCCTGAACATCAGTCGACGGACCACAGAATGTGTTTGTAGCCCCAGCCCCTGGAAGAGGATGCGAAATCAAACTCCCATCGGCGCTCACCACTGTCACCTTCATTTCAGGAATAGGCAGCACGTCACCAGGTTTCGCCACGATATGTCTATAGTGGCCATCCGCCAGCACCTTCTGATACGCCTCGTAGACATTGACCGTCGCCGCGCCGGTTGTCTCGCGGTTCGGTCCATGGTCGATGAAGGTCCCCACGGGAATCTTTGCAACAAGCTGCGGCACTCCTCCAGTATGGTCCGTGTGATAGTGGGTGAGCAGCACATAGTCGATGCGGCTGATCCCTGCCGCCTTAGCTGCGGCCGCAATCCGTTCGGCGTCGCGTCCTTCATTGCCCGGCCAGCCGGTATCAATCAGCAGCGAGTGCTGGGACGGAGTCACAAAGAGCGTGGCCTGTCCGCCCTCCACATCGATGAAATAAATCTGAAGCGGAGCGTGCGGGGCAGCAAAGGCGTCAATAGAAGCCCCGCACGCTCCCAGCGCTAAAGTCAAACACAGAAGTTTTACCGTCGAGAAGAAGGTCATACCGAGCACTCTACCTGCAATGCTTTGTTTTCGGAAAGCCGCCACGTCCCATCAGGAAGTTTGCGCCCTGGCGCAGGACCGTTTACCGTAAGTGACAATTCATCGTCTCGCGTCCCATGCCGAATCACTTTGACTCCATCATCATCGGCGCCGGTCAGGCCGGCCCCGCCCTCGCCGGACGCCTCACGCAGTCCGGCCGCACCATCGCGTTCATCGAACGCAAGCTCTTCGGCGGCACCTGCGTCAACACCGGATGCACGCCTACCAAGGCCCTCGTCGCCAGCGCCTACGTCGCCCAAAAGGCCCGGACAGCCGCAGACTACGGAGTGACCGTCCCGGGTGCAGTCTCGGTCGACATGAAGGCGGTCAAGGCGCGCAAAGACAAGATCGTCGCCAAGTCCCGCGATGGCCTCGAGAGCTGGCTCCGAGGCATGCAGAACTGCACTGTCTTCACCCACCACGCACGCTTCGAGTCGCCAAAAGAAGTTCGCGTAGGCGACGACCTTATCTCCGCCAACCAGATCTTCATCAACGTCGGCGGCCGCGCCGTCATACCGGATTTTCCCGGCGTCGATCGCGTCCCTTGGCTCGACAACGTCGGCATCCTCGAACTCGACACCCTCCCCCGCCACCTCGTCATCGTCGGCGGCAGTTACGTCGGCCTCGAATTCGGACAGATTTTTCGCCGCTTTGGCAGCGAAGTCACCATCATCGAAAAATCCTCCCGCCTCGTCTCTCGTGAAGACGAGGACGTCTCCGCCTCCATTAGGTCCTTCCTCGAAAAAGAGGGCATCCATATCCGGACAAGCGCAGAGTGCATCCACTTTGAGCCACGCGGCAACGACATCGCCGCCTACGTCGACTGCACTGACGACCCCGCCGAAAGCGTCGGCTCCCACGTCCTCCTCGCCGTTGGCCGCCGTCCCAACACCGACGACCTCGGCCTCGACCGGGCCGGGGTCAAACTCGACGAGCGCGGCTACATCACCGTGGACGACCAACTACGCACCAACGTCCCCGGCATCTGGGCCATCGGCGACTGCAACGGCCGCGGAGCCTTCACTCACACCTCCTACAACGACTTCGAGATCGTCGCCGCCAACCTGCTCGACAACGATCCCCGTCGAGTCTCCGACCGCATCCTTTGTTACGGCCTCTTCACCGACCCGCCACTTGCACGCGTCGGCCTCACCGAAGATGAGGTCCGCAAGTCCGGCAAGCCCGCCCTCATCGGCACTCGCCTCATGACCAAGGTCGGGCGCGCCTACGAGAAAGGCGAAACCGAAGGCTTCATGAAAGTGCTCGTCGACGCGCAGACAAAACAAATCCTCGGCGCATCCATCCTGGGAACCGGCGGCGACGAAGCCATCCACTGCATCCTCGACACGATGTACGCCAAGAAACCCTACACCAACATCCAGCGCGCAGTGCACATCCACCCCACCGTCTCCGAACACATCCCAACCGTCTTCGGCGACCTCAAGCCACTGACCTAAGTTTTTACGTCGTCATCCTGACCCTGAGCTTGTCGAAGGGGAAGGACCCCGAAGAATCCCACTCACTTCGGCTACTTGGATCTTTCAAACCATACCTCCGCCTGTGCCTGTTTAGAAGCTCCTTCCGACAGTTCGGCCATCGATTGCTATAAGCGACTGGCCATCCGGTATCATTCGCACTGTCTCGCGAATCCACACCGGAGCCACTGATGCCCCCGCTTCAAAAAACTCTCATCCGAGCCACGGTCTTCGCATCGTCCCTTCTTCTCACCCTCACCGCCGCCGCCTCTCCGGTTCAACTCCGCACCGAACACATGACCAACCCGCTCGGCATCGACGCTGCGAAGCCGCAGTTCGCCTGGCAAAGCGACGCGACCACCCCCAACTGGATGCAATCGGCGTATCAACTCCTTGTCGCCACGAGCAAAGCGAATCTTACTGCCGGCAAAGCCGACGTGTGGAACTCCGGCCGCATCGCCTCCTCCGACTCCATCAACATCCCCTACGCAGGCCCCGCCCTCAAACCTCAAACCCGCTACTTCTGGCAGGTCCGAGTCTGGGACAACCAGAACCAACCCACAACCTCCACCCCAGCCTTCTTTGAGACCGGCCTTCTCTCGCCCTCCGATTGGCACGCGAAGTGGATTCGCCGCGCCGACCCCGCTGCCGAACGCGAACTCGCCGCTGTCCGCTGGCTCTGGCTCCCCGACGCTAACCCGCAGCAGGTCGCCGCCGGCACTACCGCCGAGTTCCGCTACACTCTGCATCTCGACGCAGCGCCCACCCGCGCGAGTCTGCACATCGTGAGCCCCGGAGCCTACATCGCAGCCGTCAACGGCGTCGTCACCGGACAACACAAAGCCTGGGGCGCCTTCGATTGGGAAGAGATCGGCCCCCTCCTTCAAATCGGCGACAACCAGATCATCGTCAAAGTCGTCGCCGAAGCCAAAGTCGCCGCGCCCGTCGTCTCCACCGCCTTCGCCGCCTCACTCCGCATTACCGCCCCGGACGGTACCGAACGCCGCATTCCCACCGACAGCAACTGGTCGGTCCGCGCCGACAGCGCCGCCGCATGGCAGCCCGCGCACGAGATCGGCCCCATCACGACACCTTTATCCATTGGCACCGATCGCCACTCCGCCGTCCCCGGCCCCGATCGCATCGCCACCGCCGCCTCACTCCTCCGCAAAGACTTCACCGTCGCCTCCGCTGTCCAATCCGCGCGCCTCACCATCACCGCCCTCGGAGCCTACCAGGCCTTTCTCAACGGCAAGCCCATCGCCCCGCAAACTCTCCTCAACCCAGGCTGGACTGACTTCCACAAACGCGTCCTCTACCAGACCTACGACGTCACCTCGCTCGTCGCCAACGGCGACAACACCATCGCCGCGGTCCTCGGCGGCGGCTGGCACAGCTCCCCCATGACCTGGGCCGGGTCACGCGCCTACACCGAGCCCGATGCCCTCCGCGCCCAACTCGACATCACCCTCGCCGACGGCTCGCACAAGACCATCGCCACCGACGAAACCTGGCAGACCGCTCCCGCACCCACCCTCTCCTCCGAGATCTACGCAGGCGAAGTCTACGACGCACGCCTCGAAACCCGCGGCTGGAACGCCCCGCACTTCACCGCCAAGGATTGGACCCCCGTAATCCTCACATCAGTCTCGGAACGAAATAAAACAAACCGCCCAACCCAACCTCTCCATCGCCGTCTCCAACACGCTCCACCCAATCGCAATGAACCCCGTACCGGCCACCGATCAAAACCCGACAGTCGTCTACGACATGGGCCAGAACATGGTCGGCAACATCGTCCTCCATGTTCACGGCCCGCGCGGCACCCTCATCCGCATGCGTTTCGCCGAACGCCTCAACCCCGACGGCAGCATCTACACCGAAAACCTCCGCAACGCTACCGTCACCGACACCTACATCCTCTCCGGTAACGGCGACGAGACCTACACTCCCGCCTTCACCTTCCACGGCTTCCGCTACGTCGAGCTCTCCGGCTACCCCGGCACCCCGGCCACCACCAGCATCGAAGGCCTCGTCTACAACAGTCTCCCCGCCACTCCCTCCATCCGTTTCACCAGCTCCAGCGAACTCCTCAACAGCATGGGGAACCTCGGCATCTGGGGCCAGCGCGGCAACTTCCTCTCCATCCCCACCGACTGCCCCCAGCGCGATGAGCGTCTCGGCTGGATGGGCGACGCCGGCGTCTTCTGGCGCACCGGCACCTACAACTTCGACATCGCCAGCTTCACCCGCAAGTTCATGCTCGACATCGACGACGCCCAAACAGCCGACAACGCCTTCACCAACGTCTCCCCCAACCTCCTCGGCCCTGACCCCGGCGCACCCGGCTGGGCCGACGCCGGCGTCCTCGTCCCCTACGCCGCGTGGCTGCAGTACGGCGACAAGTCTCTCCTCGAATCCTCCTGGCCCAACATGCAGCGCTACATGGACTTCATCCTCACCAGTAACCCCGACTACCTCCGCCGCAACAAGCTCGGCAACAACTACGGCGACTGGCTCGCCCCCGACCAGAACACCCCCAAAGACCTCATCGCTACCGCCTACTGGGCCATCATCGCGCGCGACATGAAGGAGATGTCCCTCGTCCTCGGCCGCAAAGAAGACGCAGAAAAATACCAGGCCCTCTACGACCACATCGCCACCGCCTACCGCACCCAATACATCCAGCCCGACGGCACCGTCACCGGAAACACCCAAAGCGCCTACGTCGTCACTCTCTACTCCGGCATTGCGCCGGAAGACCTCCGAGCCAACATGACCGATCGCCTCGTCAAAGACATCGAGGCCCACCAGAATCACCTCACCACCGGCTTCCTTGGTACGCCCTTCCTCATGTTCGTCCTCGACGACAACCACCGCGCCGACGTCGCCTTCAAACTCCTCCTGCAGGACACCTACCCCACCTGGGGATACATGGTCCGCAAGGGCGCCACCACCTGGTGGGAGCGATGGAACGGCGACACCGGCGACCCCTCCATGAACTCCTACAACCACTACGCCTTCGGCTCCGTCATGGCCTGGGTCTTCCGCCGCGCCGCCGCCATCGACACCGACCCCTCAGGCGCAGGCTTCCATCACCTCACCATCGCCCCAAACTTCGATCCGGCACTCCCCACCCTCCACACCGAATACGACTCGCCCTACGGCACCGTCACCACCGACTGGAACTCTGCCAGCCACCACTTCACTGTCACCACGCCACCCAACACAACCGCGACGATCACCCTGCCCAACGGCAAACCCGAAAACGTAGGCAGCGGCACCCACACCTATCCAAATCCAATGACGGCCAACGATTACCGTTTAGATCAACGGAAGCGCGTTTTCCAGTACTGATCCTCCGAAACGTCGTTGAAGCGACGTCCTCACGAATCGGTCGCGTGCTCGAACATCTGTGCTATCGAGGATCAATCTTAGTCTCAAGAACCTGCGCAGATCTTTATGCCTCTCATAAATCAGTCTCCCGTTAGATCGTCTACAGAAGGCGCTATTAGGTCCATACCGCGGTCGTCGTACATGTGCAGGATCGATGTTGCGGGTCCGATTCACAGAATAGACGCGATCAGCAATTCGGGGGCGTCGCGGAGGGAAGTCCATGTGCATTACCGCCCGCAGAGATATCTCTGTAGCGCACTACGACGTGCTTCAATTTCGGTCCATCTGTACGTGCTGATGATGCTGCGTGTCGTGATCTTGATATCGTGGTGAGCCGCTGGCATAACCGGCAACTCCGTGGAGGCCAAGAGAATATTTGCGCGAGAGGGCGAAGACAGAGTTGCGGAACTCAGGCATTTTCCCAGACGCATGACCTTTGGGCTCGAACTCAAACTCATGACCGGAGACAATGAAACCCCAGTCTCCGGGGCTGAAAACTGCCTATAGAGAGTACTGGCACGCTCGAGTACAGCTTTCCAATTCACGTTTGGCCAGTGATTGGTGTTTAGCTCGAAGCGAAGCCCCACGGTCCAACTGTGGAAGAGATCAGGGCCGAGCTGAAGCCGTGGGAAGATTCTCTGCATGTATTCCGGGAGTTGCATCAGCTTTCGATAGTACCCCGATCAGGGCCTAACCTATCCGCTCTCTGGTGACCTGGTAAGTAACGAGAAGTCGGCTTGTGGGAAAGAATGTAACAAGAACCCTCGAGCAGACCTCTCGAAAGAACCCCCCTCAATTCAACGGAACAGCATTGTTTTGATCGAGCTTCATCGAGTTCGGCCCGTCCTTAAGCTGAACCGGCTGACCCCAGACAAGGTTCTGGTTGTTATACCGCGACGAGATCATCAGGTAATACGTTCCCGGCTGGACACCCGGAAAAGTTCCGCTGCCATTAGCATCGGCCCGCACCGCGGACGCCGCACTTGCCTTGATCGCGTCCATGATCTTTTGACAATCCGGCGTGTGGTTTCCGCAGGCCATTCCCAGCGCCTTATAAGGTGACGTCCCCGCTGGCACGGAAACCCCTGCCTTCGCCACAATGTTTGCAAAGCTATCGCGCAGCAGCGTATACGGACGCCCCGCGAGAGGATTCGGAACCCCCGGTTGCGCCGGAAATCCGGAGACGATCGACAGGGTGGCGTTGCCAAGCGTAGCGCCCGGAACTGAAAGAGTGCCTCCGCCGTTGTATGCAGCCGTGCCGGGAGTGGCAGCGGCACGAGTTCCCCCCGATGCCATCGTCGTCGCCACCGCAGTACCTCCGCCCGAAGGAATCGCCTTCGCCGGAGCCAGAACGGCGAGGTTGCAGGTCTGCTCCATCGGAGCGAAAGTGAAGTCGTCGTTGTCGTTCTGCCCCGTGACGATGCGCCCATGAACCTGGTACGGACCGGAGCCGCCAGGGTCGAGCGAACCGTCGGAGTTGAAGGCAAGAGTGAGCGGGTGATCGGGCGCGTCGATCTTGATTCCAGCTTTGCTTCCGTCTGCCACGACCGTATAAGGGTAGGCGCGCGCAGCGTCGGGCCCGCAGCCTAGAATTGCAGACTCCGGATAGAACTCGACACTGAAGCCTGTGGAAGCGGCGTAGATGCCCTTCATACGGATGCCCGGAGGCGTCGGCGGCCCTTTATCCCCGCCGAACATGCCTTTGAGCAGATCGGTCTGCATGGTCTGGATGCCGACGCTGGCGCCTTTGGTGGAGAGGTTGATGGCGGAGCAGGTGGCGCGTTTGGAGGCGAAGTGGGTGTAGCCGGGTGTGGATGTGCCGGGGACGTAGGTGCTGTTGGTGTGGGTGGTGGCGGCGTCGTATTGGCCGTTGCCCTGGTAGGTGAGCTGGGATTGGCCGTAATTGCCGGTCTGGCTCTGATTGACGGTTTCGTGGGTAGTGGTCTGTGAGGTTTCGGTGTGGCCTGGTGTGGAGCTGCCAGCGGTGTAGCCGCCGGGAACTACGCCGTCGATGGTGACGGGGCCGGGCGGTCCGGTGATGGTGTTATCGGCATGGTAGGTGAGGACGAGAGGCCTGGGGGTGGTGTTGATGGTGAGGACGGCGCGGCCGCCTTTGAAGTCGAGGGAGTAGGCCTCTTGATTGGGCGAGAGGAACGAGCAGTTGACGAGGACGCCGCCGTCGATGAAGTCGAGTCGCCAGCTACCAGGGCCGACGAAGACTCCGGCCATAGTGGGTCCGGATGTGGGTCCGTCTTTGATCAGGCCTGGAGCGACCTGAGATGCGACCGAGTTGAGCATCTGGCCGAAGGCGCCCAACAGCTGATTGCCGGTGCAACTGGCTGGAAGTCTGCCCGAGCTGACGCAGCGGCGCATCGCGCGTTCCTCGGCGTTCTTAGGTGGAGTTGGCATGCCGGCTCCCTGGCCCTGCGGTCTCCCGGCGTTGGACTGGTTGTTCATCTGATTGTTGACCGGGGGATTGGCCTTCGCCACGTTCGCGTCGTAGATCTCCTGCTGCTTCTTCTTGAAAGCCGCTGCTGCGGCGAGTTCCTTCGCTGACGGCTGCGTGCACGTCGGGAAGAGCTTCTTCAATGCGCCCCGCGTCATGTTCGTGTACTGCATCAGCCCATTCGGCATGATGTGGTCCGGATGCCCGACCATGCAGGTCGACGTGTCGGAGGTATCGCGCATGTTGCAGTTTTCGATGAACATCTTTTCGCCGCTGCAGACATAGGTCACGCCGGTTGTAAGGTCCTGCGCGGCCGCGAGCGTCGTCACGGCCACAACCAGCAACACAACAACGCTCAACTTCAGCAGAAGGGAAGGCCTGTGGATCATCGCAGCAGGGTCGTTCGAACAGTACGGGCTCATCTCTTACCCCCGAATTTTTTCGAATGGACTCGAGCCTCTGACGGCCCTCAGAGGAGTCGCGTCGCGCACGTGCGGGTATTGCTCTAGGAAGGGAATTCGATACTAAAACTCTTTGGAGCCAAAGAGCAAACGAGTTGCGCTAATTTAAGAAAGGCGAAGAGTGAAAATGACCTGGACAACCGTCCAATTCCCACTCGGCGTCAAGGGGATATCCCGGGATTTCCGCGCAATTTGCAAAAGTTTGCCCAAATTTTATTGTGGTTGCTTGGGTAGTCCCCTCTAGCATCGTCCTCAGGCGGAGTAAACGAGAAACCGCCGCCCTTCCACAGTTGCAGGGCTTTACGACTCGCACCTCCGCTCAACAGGAATGAGGCACGCCATGCACGAACAAACATACAGCCAACAGACACTCGTCACCAATGACGACCGAACGACCAGCACAGTCCCGGCACTTAAGCGGGCAATCATCGAAAACCTCTTCTACGTCATCGGTAAGTGGCCTGATGCCGCGACCGACATGGACCACTTCATGGCTCTCGCCTACACCGTGCGCGACCGGATTCTGGCCCGTTGGCTCACGACCAAGGAAGACTACATAAAGTACGACGTGCGCACCGTCTACTACCTCTCTGCCGAATTTCTGATGGGGCCTCATCTCGCCAACAATATCCTCAACCTTGGGTTGCAGGATGCTATCCGCCAGGCGACCCGCGAACTTGATCTCGATCTCGACCTCCTTATCCAGCAGGAGAGCGAGCCCGGTCTTGGCAACGGTGGATTAGGCCGCCTCGCCGCCTGTTATCTTGACTCGCTCGCGACCCTTGGAATTCCTGCCATCGGTTATGGCATTCGCTACGAGTTCGGCATGTTTCACCAGGAGATTCATGATGGCTGGCAGGTCGAACTCACCGACCACTGGCTGCGCTACGGCAATCCCTGGGAGATCCGGCGTCCTCAGGCCGGTGTCGAGATAGGCCTCGGCGGCCGCACCCAATCCTGGACCGACTCCTTCGGCATATACAAGGTGCAGTGGATACCCGAAACAATCGTCAAGGGAATACCTTACGACACGCCAATCCTGGGATATCGGTCCGGCATCGCAAACACCCTTCGCCTCTGGAGGTCCGAGGCGACGGAGTCTTTCTACTTCGGGCGATTCAACAGTGGGGACTACCAGGGTGCGGTGGTTGCGAAAGTCTTCGCCGAAAATATCTCCAAGGTGCTCTATCCCAACGACGAAGAGATCCAGGGCAAAGAACTTCGTCTTCAGCAGCAATACTTCTTCACCTCGTGCTCCCTGCAGGACATGATCCGCCGGCATCTCTTCTACGGTCATTCCATCGAAATCTTTCACGAAAGGTGCACGATCCAACTCAACGACACCCATCCCTCCATCGGCGTCGCAGAACTGATGCGTCTGCTGATAGACGTCCACGGCCTCGACTGGGACAAAGCCTGGGAGATCACTTCGCAGCACCTTCAACTACACCAATCACACTCTTCTGCCCGAAGCGCTGGAGCGTTGGCCCCTGCCCATGTTCGCCTCGCTGCTCCCTCGTCACCTTGAGATCATCTACGAGATCAACGCCCGCTTCCTCCACCTCGTGCGCCAACGTTTTCCAAACGATGACGCGAGGCTGGCCCGCATGTCCCTCATCGACGAGTACGGCGAGCGCTACGTCCGCATGGCCCATCTCGCGTGCGTCGGCAGCCGGCACATCAACGGCGTCGCCCAACTGCACACCGAACTCTTGAAGAGTGAGCTGCTTCACGACTTCTACGAGCTATGGCCGGAGAAGTTCATCAACGTCACCAACGGCGTCACGCCCCGCCGCTGGCTCGCCGTCAGCAATCCCGAACAAGCCGGGCTGATGACCAGCAAGATCGGCGATGGATGGATCGGCGACCTCGATCAGCTTCATCTACTGGAAAACTACGTCGAAGACTCTGCCTTCCGTGCCGACTGGCGGAGAGTGCAGTATGAGGTCAAAGTCAGACTCGCCCAATACATCGCCAGCGAGACCGGAATCATCGTCGATCCCACCTCCATGTTCGACGCGCAGGTCAAGCGTATTCACGAATACAAGCGGCAGCACTTCAACGTGCTCTACATCCTCACGCTGTACCACCGCCTGAAGAAGGACCCCACGCTGGAGATCACGCCTCGCACTTTCCTGTTTGGAGGAAAGGCCGCGCCCGGATACTTCATGGCCAAGCTGATCATCAAGCTCATCAGCTCCGTCGCCGAGGTGATCAACTGCGATCCCGAGGTGAACAAGCAACTGAAGGTCGTTTTTCTTCCTGACTACAACGTTACCTTCGGCCAGTTGGTCTACCCCGCCGCCGATCTCAGCGAACAGATCTCCACCGCAGGCAAAGAGGCCTCCGGCACCGGCAACATGAAGTTCGCCATGAACGGCGCACTGACCATCGGCACCCTCGACGGCGCCAACATCGAGATTCGCGACGCCGTAGGACACGAAAACTTCTTCCTCTTCGGCCTCAACGCCGCAGAGGTCACCGCAACCAAGGCCGCCGGTTATCGTCCGCATAGCATCTACGAGTCAAACCCGGCGTTGCGCGAGGTCATCGACAGCATCCTCTCCGGCCACTTCTCGCGAGGCGATCGCAACCTGTTCCGCCCATTGATCGACGGCCTGCTCAACAGCGATCCCTACCTCCTCTTCGCCGACTATCAGTCCTACGTCGACTGCCAGGACCACGTCGGCGCTTCCTTCATCGACCAGGAGACCTGGTCGATGATGTCAATCTATAACGCCGCGCGCATGGGCAGATTTTCCTCCGATCGCTCCATCCACGAGTATTGCAAAAACATCTGGAACGTAACCCGATTCGAAGCCGAAGCGGCACCATCGGTGGCTCACAAGTAAGCTTTCGCTTCCAGCCCGAATCCTCCCATAGCCTCGAGCCTCCGACGGCCGCAGAATATTTTCGTTAACCAACCACCCTTCCCGAACGTTATGTCGCAAGAGAGATTCAAAAACTCTAAAGACTCGTCGTCCGAAGGGAACCTCGCAATGCCCACATACCGCTGGCCACTCCTCAGAGCAATCGGATTGCTCCTGTTCTTCCTTCCCGCTCTCCACGCGGCTCAGCCTCAATCTTCGACCGCGTCAAAGACCGCACCAGTCGCCGCCCCGCAGAACCCAGTCACCAGCGACCGGGACCTCGCCGAAGTCCGCGAGCAGCTTCTCACCTTACTGCGCATGAGCCCCACCCTTACCGAAGTCGTCGCCAGCGATCCCACCTTGCTCTCCAACCAGGACTACGTCACCCGCAACAATCCGGAGCTGGAGAAGTTCCTTCAGATTCATCCCGAGGTCGCTCGCAACCCCGACTTCTACCTCTTCGCCAACCTTCCCTCCGGCCCCGGAAGACGAAGCGAAAGACTGATGCGCAGAACCTGGAACGACCCCGGCAGCAATCAGCGCGAAAGCGCATCCGTCAGCTTCGGCAGGGAGTTTGGGCCGCCGTTCGCAATTCTCACCTTCGTCGGAACTTTGATCTGGCTCATTCGTATCCTGCTCGAGAACCGCCGCTGGGGACGCATCTTCACCATGCAGACCAACGTGCACGGAAAGTTGATCGATCGATTCAGCAACAACGAAGAGCTGCTCTCATACATGAACACCGAAGCAGGCAAGCGCTTTCTCGAGGCCTCCCCCATCGCGATCGACTTCGAACGCGATCAGCGCGTTCCCGTAGCCCTCGCCCGCGTCCTTCTCCCGCTCCAGATCGGTATCGTTCTCACCCTTCTTGGAAGCGGCCTGCTCGCTCTTCGTCACAGCCTTCCAGATGTCGCCACGCCTCTTCTGGTCTTCGGTACGGTGGTGCTCATGCCAGGCATTGGGTTTATCATCTCCGCGGGTATCACCTGGCTGATCGCCGCCCGTCTCGGGCTGATGCCGCACGGCGCCCACGGGCTCAACGCATCGGGAGACCGCCCATGAGGCCGATCTCAAACTCGTCACTGCGAGGTTTTGCGACATGAACTGGGACTACGTCATTCCCGGAGTCAAGACCACCGACGCAGTGCAGGTCTCTGAGCCCGCCATGAACAGCGAACGATTTGCCGCATTCTACGAGCGTTCCGCGCGGCCCTTGTGGGCCTATCTGGCGCGCGTCTCGGGTGACCCCTCGCTCGCCGACGACCTCATGCAGGAGAGTTACGTCCGCTTTCTCGGCGCATCCGCCCCCGTCGACAGCGAAGTCGATTCGCGGCGATACCTCTTTCGTATCGCCAGCAACCTCCTGAAAGACCACTGGCGTCGCCCGGGAACGACGTCGATCGACGACCTGCCGGAGGATCTCTTCGTCTCCACGGGCTCTTGCGAGCAGATGGACTCATGGGCTCTCCTCGCGCCCGCGATGGCGTGCATGCGTCCGCGCGACCGCCAGCTTCTCTGGCTCGCGCATGCGGAAAACTACTCCCATCGCGAGATTGCGCAGATCACCGGACTCGCCGTTCCCAGCATCCGCCTGCTGCTCTTTCGAGCAAGAAGGAAGATCGCCCGCATCCTGCAACAGAAGAGCGAGCACCCGGCTGGTCAGCCTGCAGCGGCAGATCGGAGGTTGTCATGAAGCCCTGCCTGCACGATGCCGAAGTCAAGGCAATCCTCCGAAGTGGCCACTGGCCCGAAGCCTGCGACCCCGAACTTCGTTTGCACATAGAAACCTGCGACAGATGCGGCGAACAGCTTATGCTGCTGCAGGCGTTCCAGAATTCCCGCGCCCAGGCCATGCAGGCCGCGCGCCTCGATCAACCCGGCCTGCTCTGGTGGCGCGCGCAACTGCGGCGCCGCAACGAGGCCCTGGAGCGCGTCGGCAAGCCCATTACCACAGCCCAGATCTTCGCCCTCTGCATCAGCATCCTCGCCGCCGCAGCTCTTCTGCGATCGCAAATCGCCAATGGCTTCCACTGGTCCTCCTGGCTCGCTGAACCATCTTGGCTAACCGGCTCTTCCGCCGCCTACCACTTCGACGCTCTCTCCTTCTTCACCACAATCCAATCCGATTGGGGACTCTTCCTTCTGGTCACCGGCCTCGGCACCGTTGTCCTGCTTGGCGCTGTTGCCGTCTATCTCGCTTCCGATCGCAGCTGACGCCCGCGCAACTTCACCGCCGGCAAAGCGCCAGGCTGAAAAAAGTCCGCTGTTTGAAGGGGCGCGGATGGGTAGCCCAAGGCTTTAGCCTTGGGTCTCCGCTGAGGGAATCGTTCCACGTCACCCTCGACCTTCCCGCATCGCCCGAAGACAATCGGGAGGGAATCCAGAAGTTACTGAGTCGATTGAGTTTGTTGTTTCCCTAAATTATTTTTTGCGTTTTCGGCCCAAAAATCGCATGTCAAGTCCCAAAACCACCTAAATACCACAAACTAAACAGGATCAAGTTGGCATTTTAGTTAGGTCCAACCCGATATACTGGATATAGATCAAAAACAAGCGAGCCCCGTGGGAAACACTTCCGGGGCTAACTTCTTTGTTTGTCAGAATTTAGCTGTAACACCTTTGTTATGACGTTTTTACAGACCATCACTACCCGTAAGCCATTGAAAAGAATGGTTTATCGCCCCGCAATAGGGGAGGGGGGACCGCCCTGCAGGAAAACGCCCCGGAAGGCGAGTAATTCATGCACGGAACAAAAAGCCCTCTCCGCAGAGAGGGCTTTCGTCTAAGCAAACCAGCAACCTAGTTGGTAGCCTTCCGCGGCTTCTGCACCAGCAGGTTCGGCGGAACGATGTTTCCGTTCGCGTCCGGCAGCTTCGGCGCGATCGGCGTCGTGACGTCCTGGTAGGAGCCATTCGTCTGCTTGGTGATCAGGTGGACCGCGTTATCCCCCGACGTACCTGCGTAGAACGTCAGGTTGTCCGCGCTCACAACACCGGCCACCGGAGCAATCGGTGTCCCCAGAGCCGTCGACAGGGGGATGGTTCCCGGCGTCCCGGCTCCCGTAGGCTGCGGCGTATAAGTCGGCACCACCCCGCCGGTGCCCGTATACGTCACAAAAGCGATCTTCGAATCCGAAGTCGGAAAGACGCCGGTAACCGCAGTCGCCGTAACTGGCAGAGTGCCGGTAAACGCCACGCTCGTATTGAACTGTACCGGAGTTCCATCGGCCAGAGGACAGTTGTTGATCGGCAGACCTGACGGAATTGCCAGATCGGTGAACGTCGTCGCTGTCGATCCCAGAACGTGCAGACCATCGTTGGTGGCCGCAACCAGGCTCGTCGCCGGCCCCATCACGCCCGCATCGGGATAGAAGACGTTGGTCGTAGTCGAGGAGGTCGTAATCTGTCCACCGGTGGTCGAGGTCGTCGTCACCGGGCAGTAAGAGCGGGCCGTCGTCGGATTTCCAGCGAAGAACGCGCCAACGCTCGGAACTCCGATCGTTACATCCGGCGTCGCCTGTGCAGACGTCGTCGAATACCAGCCCGTGAACTGCGAGTGAACGAGCAACTGGTTGTTCGGCGTGATCACACCGGTCGCCGAGTTGTAGTCACCAAGTGTGATGTACACCGTTTGGCTGTCCGGCGAAAACGCCGCATGTGTCCCAACACCGCCATACTGGCTCTGCACTCCAGCCGTTCCACTGGTGGTGTACAGATACACGAACTGCCGTATCGGATCAGTGAGGACCACGGTTGAGCCGTCAGGCGACACCGCAAGCACGGTTCCGCTCACCGACGGATCCTGCCCGGTCAAGGTGTTCGATAGAGCGTTGAACGTCATCAGCTCGAACGAACTGCCCATGTAGATCGAGCTGCCGTCGTCGCTGATGACCATGGAGTTTGGCACGTACGGCAGCTGCACAGGATTCCCAGGCTGAGGCTGCGTGAAGTCCACCGGTACCAGGTACCGTGAATTTGTGCTCGCAATATAAAGATTCTCGCTGTTGGTTCCCGGCGCAGTAATCGTAACCGGGTTGGAGGTCACAGGCTTGCCGTTGCCAAACAAGCCAATCTGATTGAACGGCGAAGGATTGCAGCTGGGCGGCTGACAGACCGCGGTTATTGCAGCAGAACCCGGGAAAGTCGGGGTCACCGTTCCCGCGGTAGCTGCAGGAATCGTGGTGGGCGTCGTCGACTCAAACTCCAGAGCAACACCCGTCAGAACCGTCCCGTTCTTGTCCATCACCAGCGAGGTGATCGGCTGTGTGTTGTTTGGATTTACGGAGAGGCTGGGCACACACTGGTTTCCACTTGGAATGCACAACGAAATCGTGGTCGGCGGACATGTCGAAAAGAATCCCGCCGAGCTTCCCGCGTTCGAAATATTCGCCGTGATCACCGTCGATCCAGGCTGCTGCGCGGTCGCAACGCCGTTCTGGTCGATCGTGACCACCGCTGGAATCTGCGCCGTATAAGACAGATGGCCGACCTGACAACTGATATTGTTGGCCGGAGTCTGAGACGCATTCTGATAGACGCGAGCCGCCAATTGTCCCGTGGTTGCTTGCGAGGCGCAGCTGTTCTGAGAAGCAAATGCCGCCGTCGTAGTCACGGGCGTGGTGCAGCAGCCGTTTGCCATGACAGTGCAGCTTGTCGTCTGGGTTGTGAACGCAGCGGGGCTGCAATTGGTCGCCGGATCGTTGACACAGTCGGTCGACAGCGGTCCTAGCACTACACTCGTCACCACAGGATGCACAAAGATTGGCAGCGGATTGCTGCTCGCTCCATTGCCGCTGGCAATGACGTATACGGTGCCACTCTTATTAGTCGGATTGCAGGTGGTATAGTCCGCGATGCCGCCGCCCGTGTTCCGGTTCCAGGTGCCCGCGCACAGCCTGCCGTTGGTCGGCTCAACGTCGGCGATGGTCATATCAGGAGTTCCGTTTGCGAGAAATGTGCCGTAGGTGTACTTCGACACACTCTCGGTCGTTCCCTTGCAGTCCGTCGCCACTGGGGTACTAACCTGGCCGATCTGCGCAAAGTTTAACGAGATACCGAATATCTGCGGGCTCAATGTGATGGTGGTGACTTGACCCACGGGAATGCCGGAGTCTCCGCCACTGCAGTAAATCGTTGGTGATTTCTTCGAACAGCCCGAGATCGAGACGCCAAAAGGGATCGTGAAAAGTAACAGAACTGCTAGAGTGACAAACCGACGCATTGAACCTCCCCGTCCAACCAGAACTCAAGCTGAACGGTCACACCGCAACTGCTGAATATCGAATCACCAGTGTAAAAGCTGCGCACACCGGAAGCAAATCGGCGGAACGTTGATTGGACGATCCAACCAACAGTTTCGCATCCTGTTAAGATCACTCGTTATCACCTTCCCTCGTCGAGAAGCGAATCATCTTCTACTTCGCCGGCATCTCCGTCTCGAACCAGTTCAGCGCCCGCTCCAGGACATCCCTTCGATGTCCCGCATCACGGAATCCGTGTCCTTCATTCGGGTAAATCACCAGCTGCGTCTTCACTCCTTCAGCGCGCAGCGCATGCCAGAACTCGAAGCTCTGCGGCGCAGGACACTCGCCGTCGCGATCGCCCACTACAACCAGCGTGGGAGTCTTCACGTTCTTGATGTATTCGATAGCAGAGCTCTTTGCGTACACCGCTGCATCGTCGTACACGGTCTTGCCGAAGAACGGAACCATCCACTGGTCGATCGAATTCTCTCCGTAGTAGCTCTTCCAGTCACTAATCCCTGCGCCAGCAACCGCCGCCTTGAATCGCGTCGTTTGTGTCACGCCGAACATGGTCATGAAGCCTCCATAGCTCCAACCCGTCAGCCCTTCGCGGTTCTTATCGATAGGGAAGCGCTTCTCCAGCACATCCATTCCGGTCACAATGTCCTGAAAGTCTCCGTAACCAAAGTCCTTGATATTGGCCTGAGTGAACTTCTCTCCCTGTCCATAACTGCCGCGCGGATTCGGCATAAAGACAAAGTATCCCAGTGCCGAAAACGGCACTCCGCCATATCCCACACCGGGCCAGCGCGGCGTGACGGCACTCGACGGACCACCATGCACACTCACCAGCAGTGGATACTTTTTCGCTGGGTCGTAATTCGCGGGATACAACAGCCATCCCTGCACCTTGAAACCGCCGTTGGTCCACTCGATATTCTCAGTCTTACCCCAAGCCGGCCTGATCCCATCATTCAGATGCGTGATCTGTTTCATCGCGTTCAGTCGTCCAGCCCATACCTCGGGAGCCTTTTCGAACGAGCTGCGAATCAACGTAAGAGTGTGCTCATTCGAGGCAGAAATACTCATCACCAGTCCACCCGCCCCAATCGACTCTGGAAAGGTGGCGTTGGCCTGAGGCAGGTCCTTGCCGGTACGCAAATCGAGAGCTGTAATGTGGCTGCTCCCGCCCACATGTTCTGCAATGCCGATGACCTGTGGACTGATCCAGCCAATGAACGCGACCGACGCGGCTCGGCCAGGCGTAACATCTCTTGGGTCGCCTCCGGTCGAAGGAATCAGGTAGATGTCGCCACCGGTCGAACCCTGATCACTCATCAAACCACCTATAAAGGCAATCTGGGTTCCGTCGGGCGACCAACGCGGCACCGCGATCTGCAATCCGTGGAGAGCCCCTGAAACCTTAGTCGGGTCGAGGACGGACTTTGGCTGTCCGCCCGCGATGTCCTCGGTGTAGAGCTGCGCCACCCACCAGTTGTTCTCTCCCGGCGGATTCGCCGCTACAAACACGAGATGCTTGGAATCCGGTGCCCAACCAAACTCATACACATGTAGCGTCGCCGGAGTGACGTGCGAGAACGACCCACTTGCCACGTCAACCAATCCCACTCGCTGAATTTCAACTCCATCTTCGCCAATCACGCCCGCCCACGGCTTCATGGCCGCCAAGGCACCAGCGCTTCGCGTAGCGTTCTGAACAAACAGAAACCCAATCGCTTTTCCATCTGGAGACCACGCGAGCGAATCGATATTTCCTACGAGTTGCGTCAACTTCTTTGACTCGCCGGTCTTCCTGGACCAGACGAACACCTGATCCTGTCCGGGCTTATCCGCGTTTGCAGTACAGTCAGACACAAACGCCAGCCATGTGCCGTCTGGCGACCACTTCGGCTCCGAACTCCCGCAGCTGGTTGCACCCGACCCAGTGCCAACAATCTTCTCCGTTGCCGGGTCTGGATTTGCCACGTCCGTCAGATGAATCTGTGAGCCCTCCCGTGTCCGGACTGCCCATGCGACGGTAGTTCCATCCGGCGAAATCGCCGCGGAACTTGGCGTTCGGGTCTTGCCCAGCATCTCGATCAACGCCCCAATTCGCGCGTCTTTTGGCGTCGAAGCGGTTGTTTGAGCATGCGCTTGTGCAACAATTCCGAGTGTCAATATTGAAGTGGACGCAAAGAGGACAAAGGAGAGAAAGCGGACACGAACACCAACAAAGGTCATGCCAAAAGCCTAGCATGGCCCACCTCGCCTCCCGAGGAATCTAACCCGCTCACACTTGACAAGCAACACCCCAAAAACCACGACAATAAATCAGCACGACACACAGTACAGCCTGAAGTCCAGACCTAACTCCAATCCTCCCTGGACTTTGCGCAATATTGACGGGGTAGGGGTACCGCCAAAACCTATCCTCATGGCAGCCTGGGGCTAGCCCATTACAACATTGGGGGTGCAATATCATCCGCAGACCACCAAAATAGGGCCAAAAGTTGACGTACTGCGCGGAGATTGCTATTGTTAGAAGGTTCCGCGAGTATCCGGGCCGCGTCGTCAGGGAGACCTGGCACTCGGTAGGGTGGAGAAAAGCCCGCGCAGCTTGGCCTTATCGCTCGTCGCAAGGCGAGAAACGGTCGTTTGCGTTATACTGGATACAACAGATTCACCGCAGGACATTCCTGATCAGATGGGTTCATCGGATCTGAATGTCGCAAGCTGCGGCCCATCGCAATCGTGCCTGCGACACCCTCCACCTAGGATGGGCTATGCGGGCCGGGACAGCGAAACGGAGTCGGCTCATCCTTGAAAGTAAGGGAAAGACGCTCGACCACCGTCGACTGTTTACGTCTGGCTTGTTGTACCGCTTCACAGACGCGACAGCAGGGAAGAACTTCGCCCCGTTTGGGGAATAGAGACGCTTCAGCGTTCTCAATCTTTTTGCGTGTACGGCAGAAAGCGAAGCCCTAACCCTCCTGCGCGTCTCACACAGGGTTTCGTTGTACGGTTTTGCGCGCGTTTACTAAGGAGTTCTAGTGCCTACGTTTCATCAGCTCGTCAAGCAGGGCCGCACGCCCACACGCTATAAGACTGCCAGCCCCGCGCTGCAGGGTTCGCCCCAGCGTCGCGGCGTTTGCACCCGCGTTTACACGCAGACCCCCAAGAAGCCGAACTCGGCTCTCCGCAAGGTTGCCCGTGTTCGCCTCACCAACGGGATTGAGGTCACGACCTACATCCCGGGTATCGGCCACAACCTGCAGGAGCACTCGATTGTGCTCATCCGTGGCGGCCGTGTGAAGGATCTTCCGGGAGTTCGTTACCACGTTGTTCGCGGCACGCTCGACTCTGTCGGTGTTGCCAACCGCAAGCAGAGCCGTTCAAAGTATGGCGCGAAGCGTCCTAAGGCAGCAGCCAAATAAATTTCTGACCCGGAGTTGCGGGTCGTAACCAGGCACAGCTCGTGAGAAGTCACCGCGCTGTGGGAAGACGAGAAAGAAGAGAAGAATGCCCAGAAAAGGCTATATTGCGAAGCGTGAAGTTTCCCCGGACCCGGTCTATAACTCCACCCTGGTCACCAAGTTTGTGAACTCCATGATGTGGGGCGGCAAGAAGTCGACCGCGCAGGGAATCTTCTACACCGCCATGACCAACCTCGAGCAAAAGGGTGGCGACGAAGCCCTCAAGCTCTTCAAGAAGGCGATCGAGAACTGCAAGCCGCTTCTCGAGGTCAAGAGCCGCCGCGTTGGCGGTGCGAATTACCAGGTTCCGATCGAGGTTCTCCCAGAGCGCCGCACTTCGCTCGCCATCCGCTGGCTCGTGACCTACGGCCGCGCGCGTGGCGAAAAGGGAATGGTCGAGAAGTTGACGGCCGAACTCCTCGATGCCGCCAACGGCCGTGGCGCCGCGATGAAAAAGAAGGAAGACGTTCACCGTATGGCCGAGGCCAACAAGGCCTTCGCGCACTACCGCTGGTAAAGAAAAAGCTTGTCAGCAAAAGAGCTTTTATCTTTTCGGATTTTAGGTTCAACGTAGTTTTACCGCGAGCGGATGCTCGCAGATGAGAGACAGACCGTGGCACGCACTACACCTCTGAATCGTTGCCGGAACATCGGAATCATGGCGCACATCGACGCCGGCAAGACAACGACGACCGAGCGCATTCTCTTCTATACGGGCATTACGCACCGTATCGGTGAGGTGCATGAGGGCACTGCGACCATGGACTGGATGGAGCAGGAGCAGGAGCGCGGAATCACGATTACCTCCGCCGCAACGACCTGCACCTGGAAGAACATCCGCATCAACATCATCGACACGCCGGGACACGTGGACTTTACCGCCGAGGTGGAACGTTCGCTCCGCGTCCTCGACGGTGCTGTCGCCTGCTTCGATGCGGTTGCCGGTGTGCAGCCTCAGTCTGAGACCGTCTGGCGTCAGGCTGACAAGTACAAGGTTCCCCGGATCTGCTTCATCAACAAGATGGACAAGGCCGGTGCAGACGCCGTGTATGCGACGTCGACTATCGTTGACCGCCTTGGCGCGCGCGCGGTTCCCATCAATATCCAGATCGGTGCCGAAGCCAAGTTTGCCGGCGTCGTAGATCTGGTCACGATGAAGGCCATCTACTGGCATGACGAGACCATGGGCGCCGAGTACTCCGTCGAAGAGATTCCCGCCGACCTGGTCGAGAAGGCCAATGAGGCTCGCCACTTCCTGATCGAGGCGGTCTCCGAGCACGATGACGAGCTGATGCACCTGTACCTCGAGGGCCAGGAGCCAACCGAGGCGCAGCTGAAGGCTGGCATTCGTAAAGCGACCATCGCGATGAAGATCTTCCCGGTGCTCTGCGGCTCGTCCTTCAAGAACAAGGGTGTGCAGACTCTACTCGACGCTGTAGTCGATTACCTGCCCAGCCCGCTCGATATTCCTCCCATGGTCGGTCACAACCCTGACAACATGGAGGAAGAGGTTATCCGCAAGGCGGATGACGCCGAGCCGTTCTCTGCGCTCGGTTTCAAGATTATGACCGATCCGTTCGTCGGCCAGCTCATCTTTATTCGCGTGTACTCGGGTCAACTCAAGACCGGCGACTCCGTGCTGAACCCCCGCACCGGCAAGACGGAGCGTATCGGCCGTCTGCTGAAGATGCATGCCAATAAGCGCGAAGAGATTACCGAGATCCTTGCGGGCGATATCTGCGCAGCGGTTGGTCTCAAGAATCTCGTGACTGGTGACACCATCTGCAATGACAAGCACCCTATTGTGCTTGAGTCCATCGACTTCCCGGCGCCGGTTATTGAGGTCGCCGTCGAGCCGAAGACCAAGGCCGACCAGGAGAAGATGGGTATGGCGCTTGCCAAGCTCGCGCAGGAGGATCCTACCTTCCGCGTTCGCACCGACGTCGACTCCGGCCAGACCATCATCGCCGGCATGGGCGAGCTTCATCTTGAGATCATCGTCGATCGTATGATGCGCGAGTACAAGGTTGAAGCCAACGTCGGCAAGCCGCAGGTCAACTATCGCGAAACCATCCGCTCGAACGCCGAGGCTGAAGGCAAGTACATTCGTCAGACCGGCGGCTCGGGCAACTATGGCCATGCCAAGATTCGCATCAGCCCCAACGAGCCTGGCAAGGGCTACGAGTTCGTCAACGACATCAAGGGCGGCACGATTCCCAAGGAGTACATCAAGCCGATCGACCAGGGTATTCAGGATGCGATGCAGCGCGGCGTTCTGGCTGGTTACGAGATGGTGGACGTCAAGGTTTCTCTCTACGACGGCAGCTATCACGACGTCGACTCGAACGAAATGGCGTTCAAGATCGCCGGTTCTATGGCTTTCAAGGAGGCAGCACGCAAGGCGAAGCCGGTTCTCCTCGAGCCTGTGATGTCAGTTGAAGTTACGGTTCCGGAAGAGTACATGGGAACGATCATCGGCGATCTGAACTCTCGCCGCGGCCGTATCGAAGGCATGGAGATGGTCGGTACCACGCAGGCGATCCGGGCCACGGTACCGCTGAGCACGATGTTCGGTTACGCCACGCACATGCGGTCGTCCACGCAGGGTCGCGCTAACTATTCCATGCAGTTCAAGCAGTACGAAGAGGCGCCGCGGTCAGTCTCGGAAGAGATTATTGCCAAGGTGCAGGGCAAAGACGGTAAGGACGCGAAGTAGTTCGGTGCCGCAAGGCGAAACAGTTTGATTTAGAAGTTCAAGTTACTGAAACACGGAGAGAGTCATGGGCAAGGAAAAGTTTGACCGGTCAAAGCCGCACGTAAACATCGGGACGATCGGGCACATCGATCACGGCAAGACGACGCTGACGGCTGCGATTACGAAGGTGCTTTCGAAGCACAACCCGAAGAACACGTTTCGTTCGTTCGACACGATTGACAACGCACCTGAGGAGCGTGAGCGCGGTATCACGATTGCGACTTCGCACGTGGAGTACGAGACGCCGAACCGGCACTACGCGCACGTGGACTGCCCCGGCCACGCCGATTACATCAAGAACATGATCACGGGTGCGGCGCAGATGGACGGGGCGATTCTCGTCGTTGCGGCCACGGACGGCCCGATGCCGCAGACCAAGGAGCACGTGCTTCTGGCCCGCCAGGTTGGCGTGCCGTACATCGTGGTGTTCCTGAACAAGTGCGATGCGGTTGAGGACGAAGAGCTGATCGAGCTGGTGGAGATGGAGGTTCGCGAGCTGTTGTCGAAGTACGACTACCCTGGCGACGATACCCCGATCATCCGCGGCTCTGCCCTTGGCGCGCTCAACGGCGAAGCCAAGTGGGAGGCCAAGATCGACGAGCTGATGGATGCGGTGGACAAGTACGTTCCGCAGCCGGAGCGCGCGGTCGACCAACCGTTCCTGATGCCGATCGAAGACATCTTCTCGATCTCGGGCCGCGGCACTGTCGTGACGGGCCGTATCGAGCGCGGCAAGGTGAAGGTTGGCGAAGAGTCGGAGATCGTGGGCTTCCGCGAGACCCGCAAGACGGTTGTCACCGGCGTCGAGATGTTCAAGAAGCAGTTGGATGAGGGTCTGGCAGGCGACAACGCGGGACTTCTTCTGCGCGGTATCGCGAAGGAAGATGTGGAGCGCGGCATGGTATTGGCCAAGCCTGGTTCGATCAAGCCGCACACCGACTTCAAGGGCGAGGTCTATGTGCTCTCGAAGGAAGAGGGCGGCCGTCACACTCCGTTCTTCAACGGCTACCGTCCGCAGTTCTACTTCCGCACGACCGACGTCACCGGTTCGGCGAAGCTTCCTGCGGGCACGGAGATGTGCATGCCCGGCGACAACATCCAGCTGGAGATCGCGCTGCACACCCCAGTGGCCATGGAGAAGGGCTTGCGCTTCGCCATCCGCGAGGGCGGCAGAACCGTCGGCGCTGGAACCATCTCCGACATCATCAAGTAAAGAAGATTTCGGTAAGTTGCAGTTTTAGCAGTTCAAGAATAACGAGGGCTGCCGGCCCATTGAGAAGTGAGAAGGAAATGACCGGCAGCTACTCCAACAGTTCTTTGAAGCAGGAAAGAGAAAACAAATGGCTGGACAGAGAATCAGAATTCGGTTGAAGGCATATGACTACCGCGTCCTCGACACCTCCACAGGAGAGATCGTCGAGACGGCCAAGCGCACGGGCGCCCAAGTCGCGGGTCCCATTCCCCTGCCGACGATGAAGAACAAGTACTGCGTCCTCCGCTCGCCCCACGTCGACAAGAAGTCGCGCGAGGCGTTCGAGATTCGCACGCACAAGCGGCTCATCGATATTCTCGAGCCGACGCAGCAGACGGTCGACGCGTTGATGAAGCTCGATCTTCCCGCCGGCGTCGACGTAGAGATCAAGACGGTTCAGAAGTAAGGAATCTTTCGGCAGAAGATGTTCTTAGCTTTTTTGCAGTTCAACCCGGCAGTGCTGAGTCATTCAGGGCCAGCATGATGAGGAAAGGAAACTCCAATGTCAGTAGTCGGAATTCTCGGAAAAAAAATCGGCATGACCCAGATCTTCGATGATCGCGGTGATATTCACCCGGTTACCGTGCTCAAGGCTGGCCCATGCGTCATCACTCAGCTCAAGACGCTTGCGAAGGACGGCTACGACGCCGCCCAGATCGGCTATGTCGATTTCGTCAAGGCCTCAAAGGTCAACAAGGCCATGACTGGCCACTTCGCAAAGTCGAATGTTCCTCCGGTCAAGATGATCAAAGAAGTTGCCATCGAGACCGCGAAGCCGGTTGAAGGCGAAGAGGCAGCCGCAGTCAAGGCTGGTGATCGCGTTCTGGTCGACATCTTCAATGACGAAAAGTTCGTCGATGTGATTGGTACCTCGAAAGGTCGCGGCTTCGCTGGCGTTATTCGCCGCCACGGTTTCGGAGGCGGTCCGAAGTCGCACGGTCACATGTTCCAGGTGCAGGGTTCGATCGGCGCCTCCTCGTTTCCGTCGCGCGTATTTCCCGGTCAGCGTATGCCCGGCCACATGGGCCACGCTCAGATCACGGTCCGCAATCTCCGCATTCGCGGTATCGACGTTGAGGACAACCTCATCATGGTCGAAGGCGCAGTGCCTGGACCTCGCGACGGCTTCGTGCTCATCTCCAAGGCCAAGGCGCCACCGAGAGAGCGTCGTGGATTCGCCGGTGCCGCAACGAAGGATGCGTTGAAGGCTTCGAAGAAGGCAGCACCGAAGAAGAAGTAAAGAGAAATAAAAAGAAAGTCATTTTCATTGCTTTCCAAACAAAGTTTTTGCTCACCGCATCGATGGTGAGCGCAAAGAGAGAAGAACGATGGCAAACATCAACGTAGTAAATCTCGGTGGCAAGAAAGTCGGCGAATTTGAACTCGCCGACGAGGTCTTCGCTGGCGAGATCAACGACGGCCTGCTCTGGGAGTCGGTCAAGCACTATCGTGCCGCACTTCGTCAGGGAACCGCCGCAACCAAGAGCCGCAACCAGGTCTCCGGTGCTGGCAAGAAGCTCTGGAAGCAGAAGGGAACCGGCCGCGCGCGTGTCGGCTCCATTCGTACTCCGCTCTGGCGTGGAGGCGGTACCGTTCACGGACCGAAGCCCCGCAGCTATGAATACGCCTTCCCGCAGAAGAAGCTGATGGGTGCGCTCCGCTCGGCAATCGCCGCTAAGATCGCTGACGGCAAGTTCACTATCGTCGATTCTTTCGAGGTCGCCGAGGCCAAGACGAAACTCTTCCGCACCGCGCTCAACAAGCTCGAAGCCGGTAAGACGACTCTCCTGGTTGAGAGCAGCCGTAAGCTCGACGAGAAGCTCTACCTCGGCTCGCGCAATCTGGCTGGTGTCGAACTCGTCCTTAGCTCCGAGGTTCATCCCTACGACCTGCTCCGTTACGAGCACGCCGTCTTCTCGAAGGATGCCATCGAGGCCCTGCAGGAGACGCTCAAGAAGTTTGTATCCAAGCGCAAAGCTGCCGCGCAGAAGGAGGTTGCGTAATGCCAACCCTCTATACCGTCATTCGCCGCCCCCTCATCACAGAGAAAGGCATGACCATCAAGGAGACGCAGAACACCCTGGTGTTCGAAGTCGCCCTGAAGGCCACCAAGACCGAAGTCAAACAAGCTGTTGAGAGTCTCTTCAAGGTCAAGGTCACCGGTGTTCGCACCACGACCGTTGAAGGCAAGGAGCGCCGCCGGGGCAAGTTCGCCGGCTATCGCCCCGACTGGAAGAAGGCTTACGTTCGCCTCAAAGATGGCGAGAAGATGCCCGAATACCTCAATAGCCTCTAAGCGAGATATTTTCGCCGCAACAGAATTCAGGAACCGAAGCGCAGCTGAGCAATCAGCTCCGCAGGCAAGGGAATAAAGACGATGCCGATCAAATCATTTCGACCGATTACCCCATCACTCCGCTTCGCGACGAAGCTCGTCAACGATGACATCACGACGGACAAGCCGCATAAGCCATTGCTCGGAGTCAAGCAGCGCACCGGCGGCCGCAACAGCACAGGTTCGCTCAGCATGCGCCACCACGGCGGCGGTCACAAACAAAAGCTGCGCATCATCGACTTCAAGCGCGACAAGTACGGCATCCCCGGCACCGTCGCGACCGTGGAGTACGATCCGAACCGCAGCTCCCGCATCGCGCTGATCCACTACGCGGACGGCGAGAAGCGCTACATCATTCAGCCGATTGGTCTTACCGTCGGTCAGTCGATCATGAGCGGCCCGGACGCCGATATTCTCGTCGGCAACGCTCTTCCGCTGAAGAACATTCCTACCGGTACTATTGTGCACAACATCGAGCTTCGCCCAGGTAAGGGCGCGCAGATGGCGCGTTCTGCAGGCGCACAGGTCAACCTGATCGCCAAAGAAGGCGACTATGCCCTCCTCAAGCTGCCCTCCGGCGAAACCCGCAAGGTCCTCGTCGAGTGCATGGCGACCATCGGCCAAGTCGGCAACACGGACCACGAGAACGTGACCGTCGGCAAAGCCGGACGCAATCGCTGGAAGGGTATTCGCCCGTCCAACCGTGGAGTCTCGATGAATCCCGTCGACCACCCGCACGGTGGTGGTGAAGGTAAGACCTCGGGCGGACGTCACCCGGTTACCCCATGGGGCCAGCCGACGCGCGGGTACAAGACCCGCAACAACAAGCGCACCGATGTCTTCATCGTGAAGCGCAGAAGCAAGTAAGAAAAAGTACCTCAGCAAACAGTTTTGGTTTTTGAATTTGCAGTTCCGCAGCAGAGGGCAACACCAAGTCTCACACGCAAGAGATTCGTCGTATCCAGCATCGCAACAAAGAAAGTCGGAGCTCAACACAATGTCACGTTCAGCGAAAAAAGGTCCTTTCATCGACGATCACCTCATGAAGAAGATTGAGGGCATGAACCAGATCAACGATAAGAAGGTTCTGCGCACCTGGTCCCGCCGGTCCACGATTCACCCGGACTTCGTCGGGCACACCATCGCCGTTCACAACGGCCGCAAGTTCATCCCGGTCTACGTGACCGAGAACATGGTTGGCCACAAGCTCGGCGAGTTCTCGGCCACCCGCACCTTCAAGGGCCACTCCGCGCGTGCCGCCGAGACCTCCGCGAAGCCCAAGTAACTGGGGCCGATCGATTGCAGTTACGTATTTCCGTTAGCCCGCCGCAAGGGGCAGCGAAGCAGAAGTTTTGAAGGACGAAGATCATGGCTATGGCAGCAGAAAAAATCCGAGAGTTCCGCGCAGAGGCGAAGTTCCAGCGCACCAGCCCGCAGAAGGTGAAGCTGGTACTGGATCTCATCAAGGGCCTTCGCGTCGAGCAGGCGCTCAACACCGTTCACTTCAGCACCAAGCGCATGGCGCCTGTTGTTGAAAAGGTCCTGCGTTCGGCGATCCAGAATGCGACCTACGTCTCGCAGGAGCAGGGTCTCGATATCGACGTCGACAACCTTTACGTCCGCACCGCGATCGCGAACGAAGGCCCGCGCATGAAGCGCATTCGCCCCGCCCCGATGGGCCGCGCGTTCCGCTACCAGCGCAGGCTCGCACACATCATCGTCACCGTCGCTGAAAAGAAATCGGCAACCGCCATCAGCACGGCCGCCGATTCAACCCCCGCTGCGACGAAGCCTACAAAGAAGGCATCCACGAAGACTGCGGCAAAGCCAGCGGCCAAAAAGGCCGCCGCAAAGAAGACAGCCACCAAGAAGCCCTCAGCGAAAAAGGCCGCGAAGTAAGTCGGTTTCTTGTAAACTTAAAGTTTTGCACTACCGCCCGCCGGCTCAACCGGAGAGGGCACAAAAGTAAAGGGAAGCTATGGGACAGAAAGTCCATCCGTATGGGTTGCGCCTCGGCATCAACAAGCCGTGGAAGTCACGCTGGTTCGTCGAGCGCGGCTATGACAAACTGCTCGTCGAAGACGTCAAGCTCAAGGCTGAGCTGCGCGAAAAGCTGAAGGCTGCCGGCGTCAGCTCGGTCGAAGTCGAGCGTCCAGGCAACAAGCTGCGCCTGATCATCCGCACCGCGCGTCCGGGCATCATCATCGGCCGCAAGGGCGCCGAGATCGACAAGCTCAAGGCCGACATCCAGAAGCGTACGTCTCGCGAAGTGTTTATCGACATCCTCGAAGTCAACAAGCCCGAGCTCGACGCTCAGCTGGTCGCCGAGAACATCGCGCTGCAACTCGAGAAGCGCGTCAGCTTCCGCCGCGCCATGCGCAAGTCGGTTGACTCCGCTCTCCGTTTCGGCTGCAAGGGCATCAAGGTTCGCGTCTCCGGTCGTCTTAACGGAAACGAGATCGCCCGTTCCGAGTGGTATCTCCAGGGCCGTCTGCCGCTGCACACGCTGCGCGCCGACATCGACTACGGTTTTGCCGAGGCGCACACCACCTACGGCATTATCGGCGTCAAGACCTGGGTCTACCGCGGCGATATCTACGAGCAGAAGAAGCGCCGCGACCAGAGCATTACGACTGGTGCGTTCGCGTCCTAGAGTTTTTCCCGGCGTAGCCGGAGTTTCCGGGGAGCGTATCGAACGGTCTCCGAAAGAGTGAAGAGGATTTTGTTATGTTGATGCCAAAGAAGGTCAAGTTTCGCAAGCAGCAGCGCGGCCGCATGTGCGGCAAGGCGTGGCGCGGCTCCGATCTCTCGTTCGGCGACTATGGCCTCAAGGTCATGGAGTGCGGTTACATCACCGACCGCCAGATCGAGGCCAGTCGTATCGCGATGACGCGTTTCATCAAGCGTGGCGGCAAGGTCTGGCTCCGTCTGTTCCCGGACAAGCCGATCACCAAGAAGCCGGCCGAGACTCGTATGGGTAAGGGTAAAGGTGCTCCCGATCACTGGGTCTGTGTCGTCCGTCCCGGCCGCATTCTCTTCGAGATGGAAGGCGTCACCCCGGAGCTCGCCAAAGAGGCCATGCGTCTCGCGGCTCACAAGCTCCCGCTCAAGACCAGCTTCGTTCAGCGTCACGATGTTAAGGCGACGGTAGCCGCCAAGTAGCTTTTAGCAGTTCAAGGAAAAGACAATGGAATTTGACAAGATTCGCAACCTCAGTGACGACGAGCTCAAGAGCGAGCAGGCCAAGGCCGGCGAGCAGCTCTTCCGCATCCGCTTCCAGAAGAGCCTAGGTAACAACGACGGCATTAAGAAGCTGCGGACCCTCAAGCTGGACATCGCCCGCATCAAGACCGTCGAACGTCAGCGCACTCTCGCGGCCGAGAAGGCCGCCAACCCCGTCGTCGCCAACGCTGCGCCGGCCAAGAGCACTCGCACCGCCCGCAAGAAAGCGAAGAAGGACTAATCATGGCAGATACAACCAACACCACCGCAGCTGCGACACCCGAAGCGCAGACCTCACGCCGCAACGAGAAGGTCGGCCTCGTCGTCTCAACCAAGATGCAGAAGACGATCGTCGTTGAGATCGAGATGCGCAAAGCGCACCCTAAGTACAAGCGTGTCATGAAGTCCAACAAGAAGTTCTACGCGCACGATGAGCAGAACTCCGCCCGTGTCGGCGACGTTGTTCGCATTCGCGAAGCACGCCCCCTGTCCAAGCTCAAGCGCTGGTCGCTCGAGGAGATCGTTCGCCGCTCCTCTCTCGCGCTCGCCGACGACAAGAAGGCTGCAGCAGCCGTTGAAGCCAAGTAATTGAAGCCTGGGCCATGAGCCCGCCCCGGCACGTATCACCGCCGTAGATAGCACGCCGTAGATACCAGGAGAAGAACGATGTCAGTACAAATGAGAACAATGCTTGACGTAGCCGATAACTCAGGCGCGCGCAAGTTGCAGGTGATCCTGCCCCTCGGTGGCGGTCTCGGCAAGAAAGCCGGTCTCGGCGATGTCGTCACCGCAGCCGTCAAAGAAGCCTCTCCCGATGGCACCGTCAAGAAGGGTAAGGTCGTCAAGGCGGTCATCGTCCGTACGCGCAAAGAGTATCGCCGCAAGGACGGCACTTATATCCGCTTCGACCAGAACGCCGCTGTCGTCATTAATGACGCCAACGAGCCAGTCGGCACACGCGTCTTCGGCCCCGTTGCCCGCGAGCTTCGCGAGAAAAAGTTTCTCAAGATCGTCTCGCTCGCACCTGAGGTTATCTAGAAAGAATTTTTTTTGTTTTTATACCGGAGTCCGGCTCCGCGGCAACACGATCGTCGAGGATGAGAGAGAGTGATGGCAGGCATCAAGATTAAGCGTAATGACAAAGTGGAAGTGATCGCCGGCAAGGACAAGGGCAAACAGGGCCGCGTTCTCCGTGTTATCGCCGATAAGAATCGCGTCCTCGTCGAGGGTGTCATGATGGTCAAGAAGCACGTCAAGCCGAACCCCCAGCGCAACATCAAGGGCGGCATCGCCGAGCAGGAGTCCACCATCCACGTGTCGAACATCATGCTCATCGACGGCGAAGGCAACAAGACTCGCGTCGGCACGCGTTTTGAAGGAGATACCAAGGTTCGTTTCTCGAAGGCGAGCGGGAACACGATCGCTGAGAAAAAGAAGTAAAGAAAATAAGCTGAGTCTTTTGGCGCTTCGTAGCAACCAGTGACTCAAATCCTTGTAGCAACGGTTCACCCCACGCATCGGTACACGGGACTCAACCCAATCCGGCAACCGTGGAGAAAGAGAAGAAGACAAATGGCAGCTCGTTTGAAAGAGAAGTACGAAAAGGAAATCAAGGAATCGCTGGGCAAAGAGCTCAGCATCACCAACGCCATGGCGATCCCGAAGCTCGAGAAGATCGTCATCAACATGGGCCTCGGCGAAGCCACCCAGAACGTCAAGATCATGGATCCCCTGGTGGCCGACCTCGCCGCCATCGCCGGCCAGAAGCCAGTGACCACCAAGGCAAAGAAGTCCATCGCCGCCTTCAAGGTGCGCGAAGGCATGCCCATCGGCGCCATGGTAACCCTGCGCGGCGACACTATGTACGAATTCCTTGACCGCCTCATCTCGATCGCTCTTCCGCGCGTCCGCGACTTCCGCGGCGTCTCCTCGAAGAGCTTCGATGGCCGCGGCAACTACACCCTTGGCCTCCGCGATCAGCTGATCTTCGCTGAAATCGACTACGCCAAGGTCGACAAGCTCAAGGGTATGAACGTCACCATCGTCACTACAGCGAAGGATGACAACGGTGCCCGCGCTCTGCTGAAGGGATTCGGAATGCCCTTCCGTGTCGGCGCATAAGGAAAACAACAAAGTCTTCTTTCGAACCCTGAACCAGGGTAAAGAGAACCAAAGATAGAGAGTAAACACATGGCAACCACAGCAAAACGCGTCAAAGACGCAAAAAAACCGAAGTTCAAGTCTCGCCAGCACAACCGCTGCCAGCTCTGCGGTCGTCCTCGCGCGTACCTGCGCAAGTTCGGCGTATGCCGTCTCTGCTTCCGTTCGCTCGCCCTCAAGGGAGAAATTCCGGGCGTCGTCAAGTCGAGCTGGTAGAATAAAAGAATTCGTGCGCGGCTCACGTCGCGTACTTACTCCAGAGACCTCATCAGGGCGTCAGCTTATGGTGCAGCAGTCTGGATGTATCACCCGAAAAAGACATTCCCGCTGGTTCTCGACGTGTACCCACGCCGAGCGAACGGGGGATGAAGGAGAATGAATGAACCTCACTGATCCAGTAGCAGACTTCCTGACCCGCATCCGTAACTCCATCCGTGCGCGTCACCAGAAGCTCGACGTCCCCGCATCCAAGCTCAAGGCCGAGATCGCCCGCATCCTCAAGGAAGAGGGTTACATCGCGAACTACAAGCCCACGGAAGAGAATGGGCAGAAGGTCATCCGCGTCTATCTCAAGTACGGCCCGAACAACGAAGCCGTCATCCGTGATCTGCAGCGCGTATCATGTCCCGGCTGCCGCGTCTATCTAGGCCGTGACGAGATTCGTCGCGTTCAGGGTGGTCTTGGCATCTCCATCATGACCACTCCGAAGGGTGTCATGACGGGCCGCCAGGCACGCCGCGAAGGTGTTGGCGGCGAGATTCTCTGCGAAGTCTGGTAAAGAAAAATAAATCGAGTTTTTGTTGTTCGAGCTCATAAAGCTCACTCGGCTGCAGTGGAACGAATCATCTTTCAAGCACGATTCGCGACTCGCAAGCCATAAAGGGAATCATCATGTCACGTATTGGTAAGAAGCCGATCCCCATACCCACCGGCGTTAAGTACACGGTCAACGAGAACGGCAACACCGTCCTGGTCGAAGGCCCCAAGGGCAAGGTCACAGCGATGCTGCCCGGCGGTATCACCCTCGTTCAGAAGGACGGCAACCTTATCACCGAGCGCCAGTCCGACAAGCAGGCCGCCTTTCACGGCCTGGCCCGCGCTCTGGTCTTCAACGCCGTCACTGGCGTTACGACCGGCTGGACCAAGGACATTGACATCGTCGGCATCGGATACCGCGCCGAGCTGAAGGGCAAGAACATGGTGGTCTTCACGCTGGGCTACTCTCACCCTATCGAGTTCCCCCTGCCCACTGGCATCTCCGTTGAGATCGACCCCAAGCAGACCCACCTCACCATCTCCGGTATCGATCGGCAGAAGGTGGGCCAGATCGCCGCCGACATGCGATCGCTCCGCAAGCCTGATCCTTATAAGAACAAGGGCGTCCGCTACACCGGCGAGAAGCTGAAGAAGAAGGTCGGTAAGACCGGAGCCAAGTAAGCTATTAGCCGTTAGCTATCAGCCAACGGCGAGAAGTTAATCGAAGCGATGCAGTTTTTGGCTAAAGACCGGTTGCTAATGGCTAAAAGCTGCATCACTCAAGCCGAACGTCCCCAGCACTCTGGGTACGCCACTAGGAAGGAAAGAGAATCATGATCAATCCGCGTCAACGCAACGTCATCCGCCAGCGCGTTCACACTCGCATCCGCGAGAAGATGTCCGGTACTGCCGAGCGCCCACGCCTCAACGTTTACCGTTCGCTCAACCACATCTACACCCAACTGGTCGACGACCTCAACGGAGTCACCATTGCCTCTGCTTCCACTCTGGGCAAAAAAGGTGAAGAGAAGAACTACGGCGGCAACGTCGCCGCCGCAGCCGAGGTTGGCAAGCTGATCGCCGAGCGCGCGAAAGAGAAGGGCATCAAGAAGGTGGTCTTCGACCGCGGCGGCTACCTCTACCACGGCCGCATCAAAGCCCTCGCCGACGCAGCCCGCGAAGCCGGACTCGATTTCTAAGGTTCCCAAGGCGCCCCCGAGAGGCCGCCAGAAAGCTGGAAGACACATTATGGCAATGAAGAAAAAAATCGATGCGAACCGCCTCAACCTCAAGGATGAGGTTGTCTCGATCAACCGGGTCACAAAAGTCGTCAAGGGCGGCAAAAACATGTCCTTCGCCGCGCTCGTCGTCATCGGTGATCCGGGCGAAGGGATCGTCGGCTACGGCTCCGGCAAAGCGAAGGAAGTTCCCCAGGCCATCCGCAAGGGGATCGAGTCCGCCAAGAAGAATCTGCACAAGGTCAACCTGACCGAGAGCACGATTCCTCACCAGGTCCTCGGCCACTACGGCGCCGGACAGGTCATGCTCAAGCCCGCCCCCGAAGGTACTGGCGTCATCGCCGGTAAGACGGTTCGCGCCGTCATGACCGCAGCCGGTGTGCAGAACGTGCTCACCAAGAGCCTCGGTTCGGCGAACCCGCACAACGTCATCAAGGCCACCTTCGACGCTCTCATCCAGCTTCGCAACAAGGCCGAAGTCGCCGCCCTTCGCGGCAAAGCAGTCGAAGAGCTCTAGCTCTTCGCACGAAAAGATCCAGAGGAGCTCTAGTCAATGGCAACCAAGAACGCAACCGCCAAAATCAAGCTGCAGTACTTCCGCTCGAAGATTTGCACCCCGGTCAAGCACAAGCTCGTCGTCAAGGGCCTCGGCTTCACCCGCCTCAACCAGATTGTGGAGCGCGAAGACACATCATCTATTCGTGGCATGGTCGCAAAGGTTCCCCATCTCGTTCGAGTCGTCGAGTAGTTAAAACCAAATTATGCGAGTCGTTGGGCCAACGAGCCCATCGGCGTTAAGCGAGGAAACAATGGCAATCCGTAATCTCTCCAATCTCCGCGCCCCCAAGAAGGCGAACGAAAACAAGAAGCGCATCGGGCGCGGTATGGGTTCGGGTATGGGTAAGACCTCCACCCGTGGACACAAGGGTCAGGGCTCCCGCTCAGGCTCCTCACTGATGCGCGGCTTCGAAGGCGGCCAGATGCCCCTTCACCGCCGCCTGCCCAAGCGCGGCTTCACCAACATCTTCCGCGTCGAGTACCAGGTCCTTGGCCTCGACCGCGTCGCCGAGATCGCCGCCGCCGAAAACGTCTCTGAGTTCACCCTCGACAAGATCGTCTCCCTCGGTCTCCTCCGCAAGAAGAACGGCCTTATCAAGGTCCTCAATAACGGAGAGATCAAGACCGCGGTCACCGTCCACGCGCACAAATTCTCAAAGACTGCCCAGGAAGCCATCGAGAAGGCGGGCGGCAAAGCCATCCTTATTGGCTAGGCAGGATTTAGAATAGATTGGCAGGCGAGGGCATCGGCCCTCACATCGCCATTTCACCCGAACCCCAGTTTTACCCCGAGGTTTCAGCACCCGATGTTCGAGAAAATCGCAAACATCTTCAAAATCCCCGACCTCCGCAAGCGCGTTCTCTTCACGCTTGGCATGTTGGCCGTCTACCGTCTCGGCTCGCACATCCCTACTCCCGGCATTAACGCCGACATGCTGGCGCAGTTCTTCAACCAGAACTCCGGCTCAGCTCTCGGCCTGGTCGATCTCTTCTCTGGTGGAAACCTCCGCAAACTCACCGTCTTCGCCCTCGGCATCATGCCGTACATTACGGCGTCGATCATCTTCCAGCTACTCACTGTCATCTACGAGCCGCTCGCGAAGCTTCAGAAGGAAGGCGAACTCGGTCGTCGCAAGATCACCCAGTGGACCCGTTACGTTACCGTCCTGCTTGGAATCGTGCAGTCCTTCGCCATTGCGCTCACGTTGACCAACACCAGCACTGGCCAGACCATGGTCACGATCTCACGCAGCGCGTTCATTCCCCTCTGCGTCATCACCCTAACAGCCGGCACCGCCTTCATTATGTGGCTCGGTGAGCAGATCACGGAGCGCGGCATCGGCAACGGTATGAGCCTGCTTATCTTCGCCGGTATCGTCGTCGGTCTGCCCAAGGGCATCGAAAACCTTTACGAAAAAGCCCGCGACAGTGCATGGGGAGCGCTCACTCCCATCGCCATTGTCTTCCTGATCGCTGGCATGATCGCGGTGGTCGCCTTCATCGTCTTCGTCGAACGCTCCGAGCGCCGCATCCCCGTCCAATACGCAAAGCGCATCGTCGGCCGTAAGATGATGGGTGGCCAGTCCACGTTCCTTCCACTCAAGGTGAACTCCGGCGGCGTGATGCCGGTCATCTTCGCCAGCTCCATCTTGTCCGCCCCGCTGCTCTTCTCCGGCGCTCACATCTTCGGTTACTCCCTGCAGGACTCCTCATTCTTCGGCCCGATCTTCCGCGCCATCGCGCCCGGTGAGCCCTGGTACGAAGTCCTCCAGATCGCCGCGATTATCTTCTTCGCGTACTTCTACATCTCCATCGTCTTCCGCCCGGACGATATCGCCGACAACATGCGCAAGTACGGTGGCTTTATCCCCGGCATCCGCCCCGGCAAGCGTACCGCCGACTTCATCAACGATGTGCTCACCCGCATCACGCTCGTCGGCGCTCTCTACCTCATCATCATCACCATCATTCCGACACTGCTGATCAGCGGAATCCACTTCAACCACATCTGGCTCATCGGCTCCGTTTTTGACCATCTGCCCGGCTGGATGACCAACGGTCTCGGCGTCAACTTCTACTTCGGAGGCACCTCGCTGCTTATCGTCGTCGGCGTCGCCATGGATACCGTCCAACAGATCGAATCCCAGCTCATCATGCGGCACTACGACGGCTTCACTCCCAAGAGTGGCCGCATCCGCGGTCGCAAGAGCTGGTAGGGAACTCGGCACCTTGACCACAAGCACCGCATCAGAACCCGAGACGACCCCGGCAGACAAGAACTTCGTGCCCGGGCCAATTCTCCTCTTGGGCGCGCCCGGCGTCGGCAAAGGCACGCAGGCTCAACTGCTGATGGCGACCTACGGCATTCCGCAGATCTCCACCGGGGACATTCTGCGCACCAACATCGCGAATGGCACCGAACTCGGTAGATCTGCGAAGAACCTGATGGACGAAGGGAAGCTTGTTCCCGACCATCTTGTCAACGATATGGTGGCGGCGCGACTTGCTCAGAACGACGTTCATTCTGGATATATTCTGGACGGCTTTCCGCGCACGCTTGTCCAGGCGCGATGGTTTGATGCGCAGGGTCCAAGCTTTCGCAGCATGCCTCCTCCAGTTGCGATCGGAATTGTCGTCGACCGCGGCGAACTTCTCCGCCGCATCACGGGACGGCGTATCTGCCCAAAGTGCAAACGCATCTATAACGTGTTTTCCAATCCTCCCAAGATCGATGAACAGTGCGATGTTGAAGGGGCTAAGCTGGAGCAGCGACAGGATGACACCGAAGAGGCCTTTACTCGCCGGATGAAGGAGTATGAGGAGCTGACGGCTCCCGTAATCAGGCACTATCGAGAGAAGGGCCGCTTTCGCGAGGTAGGGGGAGAGGCTTCGGTCGATGAGGTTCAGGCGCGCATTCTTGAAGCGCTCAAAGACTTGCGGAAGGATTTTCCTCCAGGGACCTGGAACTCTGAGGCAGGATCTCAGTAACGATGGCAATCATGATCAAAACGCCGCAGGAGATCGAGAAGATGCGGGTCTCCGGCAAGGCCCTCCGCCGGGTCCACAACGCCATCGCACCCCACGTCGTCCCCGGCGCGTCCACGATGGACCTCGAAGAGATCGCCGTAAAAAAGATCGCCGAGCTTGGCGCCATCGCCGCCTTCAAGGGTTACCACGGCTATCCCGCCGCTTTGTGCACCTCAGTCAATGACGAAGTAGTCCACGGCATCCCCAACGCCAGGCGCGTCCTCAAAGAGGGCGACATCCTATCCATCGACTGCGGCGTCATCATCGACGGCTACTACTCTGACGCTGCCGTAACCTACCCCATCGGCCAGGTCGCGCCCAAGACCGCAAAACTCCTCGAAGTCACGCTGGCCTCGCTCGAAAAGGCCATCCAGCAGTGCCAGGTTGGCGGCCGTCTCGGCGATATCTCTTCCGCCGTCCAGGAGCTCTGCGAGGCCGAGGGTTTCGGAGTCGTCCGAGAGTTCGTCGGGCACGGCATCGGCCGCGCTATGCACGAGGACCCCCAAGTGCCCAACTTTGGCGATGCCGGCAAGGGCCCTCGCCTCAAGGCAGGCATGGTCCTCGCCATCGAGCCCATGATCAACGCTGGCGGCCCCGAAGTTCGCGTCCTGAACGACGGTTGGACCGCAATTACCGTCGACGGGAGCTACAGCGCACACTTTGAGCACACGGTGGCCATCACAAAAGATGGTCCCCAGGTGCTAACTCGCTAGGAAAAAAGACCCAATTTGGGGTACTATAGAAGATGCTGTGTGTGCAAGTGCCATCGCGGCACATCAGGTTGAAGCCGAAAGCTCCATCCTAAATAGAAGTTATGGAAACAAAGAGGCTTGGCCTCCACATTTCCAAAGGAGATCGTTTGTCGAAGGAAGATGCAATTGAAGTGATGGCGGTGGTCGTCGAGACCCTGCCAAATGCGATGTTCAAGGTCGAGCTTGAAAACAAGCATCAGGCCCTTGCACACGTCTCCGGACGTATGCGCAAAAACTTCATCCGCATCCTCCCCGGCGACCGCGTCGCGATTGAGCTCAGCCCGTACGATCTCAACCGCGGCCGCATTGTTTACCGCTACAAGTAGGCATCGGCTACGGGAGCCCATCCGGTCTCCGTCATGGGTAACTCAAGCGCATTTGCACTTGGGATAAGTCAGGGTTCAGACCCTGACAATTATGGTTGCCTGTCGACTGGGTTTTTGGCCCTGAGACATGTCCTCCGCTCCACCGGCTCTAGGTTGCAACTAAAAGAAGGGAATCACAATGAAGGTTCGTGCCTCAGTCAAGAAGATCTGTGACAAGTGCAAGGTCATTCACCGCCGCGGCGTCGTTCGTGTCATCTGCGAGAACGCCAAGCACAAACAGCGGCAGGGATAAAGAACACAAACAGAGGTTGTTGTTCTTCTTGACCTCAAGCTCTACCGGCCCCGCCGGGCTAGTTAGCCGAAGTTAAGGCTTGCGTTGAACCCGACCGACACTGCCGCCAACAAATAATCCCGCTCCGTGGCGAAGCCACTCGAGTCCAACTGAAAAGGAACCCCATGGCACGTATTGCTGGAGTCGATGTCCCTAACAACAAACAGGCGCGCATCGGTCTCACCTACATCTTCGGAATCGGCGACTCTCGCGCTGCCAAGATCCTCGCGAAGGCGGATGTCGATCCGTTCGCGAAGCTCGGCACGCTCGACGAGGATGCGCTGAACCGCATCCGTCAGGTCATTGAAGCTGAGGGCCAGATCGAAGGCGATCTCCGCAAGGACATCTCCCTGAACATCAAGCGCCTCATCGAAATTCAGTCCTACCGTGGCCTCCGCCACCGCCGCTCGCTCCCTGTTCGTGGACAGCGCACCCACACCAACGCTCGCACCCGCAAAGGCCCACGCAAGGGAACCGTTGCCGGTAAGAAGAAAGCGACGAAATAAGACATGGCGAAGACACAGAATACGAAGGGCGCAGCAAAGCCCGGCAAAAACAAGAAGTTCAAGAAGCGCGAACGCAAGAACGTTCCATTTGGTCTCGTCTTCATTCAGGCGTCGTTCAACAACACCATCGTCACCATCACCGACCAGATCGGCAACACGCTCAGCTGGAAATCGTCCGGCTCGCTCGGCTTCCGCGGCTCCCGCAAGGGCACCCCGTTCGCCGCGCAGCAGGCTGCCGTCGGTGCAGCCAACGCGGCCCGCGACCACGGCGTCCGCTCGGTCGACGTGCGCGTCTCCGGTCCCGGCTCCGGCCGCGAGTCCGCGATCCGCGCCCTCGCCACCACGGGCATCGAGGTCCGCAGCATCCGCGACGTTACGCCGATGCCGCACAACGGCTGCCGTCCGCCCAAGCGTCGCCGCGTCTGATTCATCCTCTTCATCTTTCGCCTCCGCTGTCATCCTGAGCGGGGTGAAGGATCCCGAAGAATTCTCAGTCGCCACAAGCGTTCGTATCATTCGGCCAGGAATCGGGCAGCTCCAAGGTTCAGGAGCTGCCCAGTACAACAACCCGGATCGGGACCAGAAGCGCGCCAGCGCGTAAACCGATCGTCACCCGAAGTCAGGAGTAATAAAATGGCACGTTACACAGGACCCGTCTGCCGCCTCTGCCGCCGCGACGGAACCAAACTCTTCCTCAAGGGGACCAAGTGCTTCTCCGAGAAATGCCCCGTTGAGAAGCGCAACTTCCCCCCAGGCCAGCACGGCCAGTCCCGCAAGGTTAAGAAGGTCGTCGGCTACGGTCTGCAGCTTCGTGAGAAGCAGAAGGCCAAGCGCATCTACTTCACCCTCGAGACCCAGTTCCGCGCGTACTACCAGAAGGCCTCCAACAAGACCGGCGTCACTGGCGAACTCCTGCTCCAGCAGCTTGAGACCCGCCTCGACAACGTCGCCTACCGCCTCGGCTTCGCAATGAGCCGCCGCCAGGCCCGTCAGGTCGTCCGTCACGGTCACCTCCAGGTCAATGGCCGCAAGGTCAACATCCCGTCCTACCAGGTCAAGGTCGGCGACGAGATCGCGATCCGCGAAGGCTCCAAGGCTCTCGTCATGCTCGAAGAGGCCAAGAACTTCGCCGCCGGTCAGAACCAGGTCCAGTGGCTCGACATCAACCGCGACAATCTCTCCGGCAAGGTCATCGCCCTGCCGAAGCGTGAAGACGTCAACCTGCCCGTCAACGAGCAGCTGATCGTCGAACTCTACTCGAAGTAATTGTAGCGTTCACGGTCACAAATAAAGTTCCTGATTCTGAGCGCAGCGAAGAACCACTATCGTTCTTCGCTGCGCGATGAATGCTGAAGCAACACACAACTTAACCCGCAACCGCACCACCCCGCCATCTCGCAGAATGCATCGCGAGTGAGTCGGAAAAGGAGAAACACAATGCTTTGGAGAGGTTTTCAAAAGCCCAAGCGTCTCGCAGTCGATACCGAAACACTCACCGACAAGTACGGCAAGTTCTCCGCGCAGCCATTTGAGCGCGGCTTTGGTACCACCATCGGCAACGCTCTTCGCCGCACCCTTCTGTCTTCGATCGAGGGAGCCGCAGTCACCGCTGTTCGCATCGAAGGCGTGCTGCACGAGTTCCAGTCCATCACCGGCATCGTCGAAGACGCGACCGACATCATCCTGAACCTCAAGCAAATCCCGTTCAAACTCGCAGGCGAAGGCCCCAAGGCCCTCTACCTCCGCGCCGACCAGGCCGGCGTCATCACCTCCGGCATGATCGAAGCCGACGGCGACGTTGAGATCCTCGACAAGAACGTCTACATCTGCACCGTCTCTGAGGGCGGCAAGATCGACATGGAGATGCGCCTCAAGCGCGGCCGCGGCTACATCTCGGCCGACAAGAACTTCGACGGCGACCTGGGCCTGGGCTTCATTCCGGTCGACTCGGTCCACTCCCCCGTTCGTAAGGTCAACTACCTCGTTGAAGCAGCCCGTCTCGGTCAGATCACCGACTACGACAAGCTCACCGTCGAGATCTGGACCAACGGGACTGTACTTCCCGCCGATGCCCTTGGGCTTTCGGCGAAGTTGTTGAAAGACCACATGACCATCTTCATCAACTTCGAAGAGGAGATGGAAGCGGGTCACGACGGCAGCCACGACGGACCTGCTCTGCGTAACGAGAACCTCAACCGCTCGGTCGAAGAGCTTGAGCTCTCCGTCCGCAGCTACAACTGCCTCAAGAACGCCAACATCGCCACCATTGGTGAACTCATCCAGAAGACCGAAGCCGAGATGCTCAAGACCAAGAACTTCGGCCGCAAGTCCTTGAATGAGATCAAAGAGATCCTCGCGCAGATGGGGCTCTCTCTCGGCATGAAGATCGACGAGAACGGCAACCCGCAGCCCGGACCCACGTCCGTCTTGCCCGCAGCCACCCTCGCCGCCAGCTTCGGCAACTTCGACGACGATGAGGACGAGGACGAAGACGAAGACCTCGAACTCACCAACGAGCCGGAGAACTTCTAACCCAAACCTGGGCGGCGGAGGTTACTCCGCCGCCGGTTTGATCACAAGAGTGGCGCAAGCCGCGTAACAAAAGCCTCCGCAACACTGAGGCACGTTTCACCCGCACGAAGCCTTTGGCCGAGTGCACATTCCAAGCAGTACCGACTCACGGCAAAAGCCGGGTCGAAGGAGATCATCCCATGCGTCACCGCAATGCAGGATACAAACTAGGCCGCAATACCAGCCACCGCCGCGCCATGCTGCGCAACCTCGTCACCTCCGTCATTCTGATGGATCGCGTCGAGACCACCATTACCAAGTGCAAAGCCACCCGGCCTCTTATCGAGAAGATGATCACCTTGGGCAAGCGCGGCACGGTACACGCCCGTCGCCAGGCCGCAGCCTACCTCATGACGCCTGAGTCGGTCGACCGTCTCTTTGCTGTCGTGGCTCCTCGCTACGGCGCACGCAATGGCGGCTACCTTCGCATCACCCGCCTGGGAGCTCGCAAGGGTGACGCCGCTGAGATGGCCTACATCGAGCTCCTCGGAGCCGAGCACGAGCTCAACGAGAAGGCCCAGAAGCGCGCAGAAGCCCGCACCAAGAAGCGCGAAGAACTCGCCAAGCAGATGGAAGAGCGCGGCGAAGGCGAAGCCGGCGATCCAAACGCCGAAGTCTAAACTTTCGACACTCTGCATCAACAAGAAGAGGCGCATCCCCCAAGGTGCGCCTCTTTTATCTTTTCCCGGGGGGTACCCCCCCTTATTGCCCGGTGATAAAACCATTTGTTTGTAATAGTTTACGGCTGGTGATGGCCTGTAAAAACGTCATAACAAAGGGGTTACGGCTAAATTTGTGCAAATAAACAAGTTAGTCCCCGGAGGCTTATTCCCTGTTGGGGCTCACTTGTCTTTTGATCTATAGATTTAGTATAGCGGGTTGGAGCTAACTAAAATGCCAACTCGATCTTGTTTGGTTTGTGGAATTTAGATGGTTTTGGGGCTTGACATGCGATTTTTGGGCTGAAAACGTGAAAAATAAATTAGGGGAACGACTATGGTAATAGAATCAGTGGCTTCTGGCTTCGCTTCGGAGCGTCTTCGGCCGGGAACTCAGTGGCGTGAAAAGATTCCCTCAGCGGCTGAAGCCGCATTCCGTAGATTGAACTTACGGCGCGGAGACACAAGGCTAAAGCCCTGGGCTACCAGCGGCGCCCCCTCAAAACAGTGGCCCGCGCAGTGGGCCCGTCCTGCAGGACGTCCTACCCGCTATGTACCATCACGCAGTTCTTGCCTGCCCGCTTGGCCGCGTAGAGAGCCTCATCTGCCAGCTCGACGAGCTGATATCCGCTCTCGAGGGATTCATTCATCGCGGCCATACCCACGCTGATTGTCAGCGGCTCATTGTCCCAATCCTCGGTCGCCACGCGCTGCATCACGCGTCGCGCCAGCCCCATGGCGCTCTCCTCACCGCTCTCGGGCAGCAGCACCACAAACTCCTCGCCACCGTATCTGGCGGGCAGGTCGGGCAACCGCACAGTTGTTCGCAGAATCGTCCCGAGGCGCCGCAGCACTTCATCGCCCGCCGCGTGGCCGAAGCGGTCATTGATCGTCTTGAAGTTGTCCACGTCGATCAGCAGGACCGAGAGCTCCCGCTTCCTTCGCCGCGCCATGGAGAACTCCATTACCAGGCGTTCCTCGAAGGATCGGCGATTCCTCAACCCGGTGAGTTCGTCGGTCACGGCCAGCTTGCGCAGCTGATCGTTGGCCTCTTCCAATTCGCGATGGTAGCGCTCCAATTCGATCTGATGTGCGACCTCTTCGGAAACGTCTACAGCCACGCCAGCCAGAAGGACATTCCCGGCAGAGTCGTTGCACGGAAACTTGAATGACCGCAACGAACTGACCGTCCCGTCCGAATTCCTGATGTGCTCTTCGGTCTCCACCATCCGGCCGCCGGCCATCACCTCCAGGTCGTGGGTCCTGACCGATTTGGTGAGCTTCCGCGACCAGAGCTGTTCATCGGTGCGACCCAACCACGCATACTCGCTGACGCCGAATCGCTGCGCGAAGGCACGGTTGTAAAAGAGCAGCCGCCCGGCGGCATCTTTGATGTAACTCAGGAAGGGACTGGCGTTCATAAACGCACGAAACAGTTCTTCGCTGGCCCGTAGATTTGCGCTGGCCGTTTCTTTTTCCGCTCTTACCTCTTCGAGGGCCTTTCGCTGAACCAACGCCTCCAGAAGGACACCCATCTGCCGCCCCAAAACCTCAAGTGCGTGGGATTGCTCTGCAGTCAATATCCGCGGGGACATATCCACTACACACAAAGTCCCGATCGGATCCCCGTCCGACGTAAATAGTCCCACACCTGCAAAAAAACGGATGGCCGGGTCACTGGTGACAAGGGGATTGCTTCCGAACCGCGCATCCATCAGCGCGTCCTTCACTAAAAACAGCCCGGTCTGACGGATCGCATGGGCGCAGAATGCTGCTTCCCGGGGCGTCTCCCGCATTTTCAGATGATTGGACGCACGGTACCATTGGTGCCGCTCATCCAGCAGCGTCACCAGGCCGATTGGAGTTCCACAGATCGCAGCTGCAAGCTGCACCAGTTCATCGCATTCAATCTCTGGCTGGGAGTCCAGTAAATCCCGTGTCCAAATCGCCCTTAAATCAGCGGCGTCAGCTTCTTTTCGACGTACGTTCATCTTTCACCGTATGGTCAAAGCTTAGAATAGCTGCGCGAAACTGCATATGCTATAGGGATTTTCAATAGCTTACGAAGGTAACGTACATCTGCCTGTCTAACGTGGGATATTCCCCGAATCTGGTATTTAGTCCATCCTTCGGGGGACGCAGGGGTAACTGGCCTTGCCCATGCGTGTGCCCTGCAATAAGCTAGTAGCAATCATGTATGAAGACTTCAAAGTAATTGACCGCTGGACCGGCGAGGACCTGCACTGCGAATGGAAGGGGACCGTCGTAGCCATCGCCACCCGTCACGCGGACGCCACGGATATTCGGTTCGCCGTGAACGGGCGTCCTGTCTGGATCGCTATGCCAAATCTGGCATGGGTGGAACAGAAGCGCCGCACGGGCTACATCATCACTGACTACCTCGCCGCGCAAACCGCCGGCCGCTATCTCCAGCATGCTATTCAGTCCGGCTATGATAACGGCCGCGAGATGTATACGATGACTGTCGACGAAGTTCTTGAGCATGCCAACGCGGTCGTCAAAGAGGCTGGCCGCACCGACAATCTGCCCAGCCTACCCGTCATCAATGCCGACATAAGGCCAGAAGACGAGATGGGGATTCACCTTCCAGGCGAACCAGCATAGTCTCCGAGGGGATTGGCCAATGTTCACCCGCCGTAGATTCCTTTTCACCCTTCCTGCGCTTGCGGCGTCGGCACACGCCCAGACCGGATGGCATCTCCCCTTTCGGAAGAAGAAGCCCGTTCCACCGCCACCACCTCTCACCGTCTACATCGGCACCGATACCGCCAAGGGCGTGAGCAAGGGAATTTATCAGTCGCATTTCGATACTGTCCACGGCCAGTTGACTCCGCCCGGTCCTCGCTGCGGCAACCCTCCGGCCATCCTTCCTCGCGATCACTCCTGTTGGCCAGGGCAGTCGTTATCTCTATGCTGTCAACGCCATCAACGATCCTGCCGCCACGGCTACAACTTTCGCGATCGATATGAAGACCGGTGGTCTCAAGCAGACGGGCCAGGTTTCCACCGGGGGCGCCGGCCCAGCCTACATTTCGGTCGACGATACGGGTCATTCCGCGTTTGTCGCCAACTACTTCGGCGGCTCGATCGCGTCGTACCGTATCCAGCCCGACGGCACTCTCAGTCAGCCTGTAGATCGCATCGACTTCAAAGACCACCAGAAGTTCGGCGCACTCGGACCAAACTCCGCCCGCCAGGATACCCCGCATCCCCACAGCGCCACCATATCGCCCGACAACCGCTATCTTCTCGTCTGCGACCTCGGCACGGATCACATCAACATCTTCGCAATTCACCCCGAGACCGGGCAGCTCTCCGATCCGCGTCCGTTCACCAACGGCCATCCCGGCTCAGGTCCCCGTCACGTTGCCTTTCATCCGAACGGCCGCTGGGTCTACGGCATCAACGAGATCGACTCCACTCTTGATCACTATCTCTGGACCGCCACTCGCTTCAGTGATACTCCGCAAGGCCTTCTGGTGAACACAAACACACCGGTCAAGACGATCGCGCCGGACTTTCCGGGTGACAAGAACACGGCCGCCGAACTCGCCATCTCTGCGGACGGCCTTTTCTTGTACGCGAGCAATCGCGGCGAGGATTCTTTAGTCGCTTTCTCGATCAGACCCAAGGATGGCAAGCTGGATCTGGTCCAACGAATCTCCTGCGGAGGCAAGACACCCCGTCAGTTCTGCCTCGACCCCACCATGCAATGGCTTCTCTGCGGCAACCAGGATTCAGCGGCGGTGACCGTCTTTCGCCGCGATGCTGCAACGGGAAAGCTTACCGGTCCCACCCAGACCGTCTCGATCGACTCACCGCTGTATACTCTGCTGGTTTGAGCAAAACAGAATAGCTCGCGATGTCAGAGAAGACGATGCACGAAAGGGCAGAGGCGATAGCGTATCCGAACGACTTCAAAGGTAGTCTCCTTGTCGATGTTGTAGTGCAGTAGATGTGTTAATGGCTGACCATAGCGAAATTCACCGTGATCTGAGTATCTACGTCGACAGGTTCTCCGTTCAAGAGATAAGGCTTGTAGGTCCACTGTCGTACAGCAGCGAACGAAGCGATCGCCAGATCGGCAGCAGGAGTTGAGATCACTTTCAAGGAGTGGATGTGGCCGTCGCTGCCAATTCGCGCTCTCAGAATAACCGATCCAGAGACGTGATCCCTTATGGAAGCTTTAGGATAAAACGGATCAACTCCGCTGATCTTTAGCCCGCCATAACTCCGGCACTCACCATGACCCCATCGGGCTTCACCTCTTCAAGGTCTGCCGAAGGAGCAAAATCGCTCTCGTTGGGCACAATGGACTGCAATGTGTCGAGATGAGCGCTGACTTGTGTAATCGAGTCTTGCAGGGTCATTTGATCGACCACGACAGTTCTCTGCTGAAATGTTCCGAGCTTGTTCCTCACAATGATTTGAGAACCGAAGTCGTAGCTGACCCGCAACGAATCGCTGTCGCGATCGAAGCAGTACGTAGGAAAAAGACCGAGAGGAGCGTACGCGACGTTCTTGATTTGCTGCGCCAGCATGATGCAGTCCATCGGCGTTTTGCCGGCTGTCTCCTTCCGCAGATCGGGTTGCGACTCCGTGATGTCACCTTCACTCGGCGTGGGATGGACGACCTGCCGAAGAATCAACTCAAGAGAACTCGGCACGTATGACATCCCTTTGCTTCTAAAGAGACCATCATTTGTCCGAATTTCCGTGCTTGAGTAAGAAGGGCTCGTGTAAACCGTCTTCTCCCGTGAGGGACCGGCCCACCATTCTTCAATCGTTCCTTTTTCTGTCGGCGTACCCTTTAGCATCAAACAGTTGGAAACTCAGTTTGAGATGCCAAGGTTTCATCGTTGCATCGTCAATTGAATTGAGAGCAGCGCCCTGTGCAATCGCTCGATCACGCAGTCGTATCTTCCGCACTAGCATCACATGCCAGCGCAAGAGCACGCCCCACAGCAAAGCCGATCCCCGGCTACTCGTCATAGTGGAGTAAGCTCAGCACGTCGTACTGCTGAAACTTCTCACGACCCTTCAGAAAATCGAGCTCGATGGCGAACCCCAGGCCAGCGATCTCGCCGCCAAGTTGCCGCACAAGTTGCACCGTCGCCTCCATCGTGCCGCCCGTTGCAAGCAGATCGTCGACGATGACGACCCTTTGGCCCGGCTGAATTGCATCCAGGTGAATCTCCAGCGAGTCAGTGCCATACTCCAGGTCGTAGTTCACACGAGCGACCGTTGCCGGTAGCTTCTTTGGCTTTCGCACCGGCACAAATCCAGCATTCAAGCGATAGGCCAGAGCAGGTCCAAAGATGAATCCCCGCGCCTCGATGCCGAGCACGAGATCGATCTCTTTGCCGATGTAGTACTGCGCAAACGCGTCGATCAAGGTGGCAAAGCCTGCCTTGTCTTTCAACACCGTTGTAATGTCGTAAAACAAAATCCCCGGCTTCGGGAAATCGGGTACGGTTCGGATCAGCGTCTTCAGCGGCTCACAATTAATCGGCAGTGTCATCAGTTCTTACCAGGCTCCTTCAATCTCAAACGGTCCAAGCTTTGCGCCTTCGCTCTCGACCAATTCATCTTCCACCACAGCATCGACGCGGCTGCCGCGCGAACCCCTTTGCAGCGCGTCCTTCAACTCCGCCAACTCTTCCGGTGAACCCGCTGCGACAACCTCGACGTGCCCATCCTCAGTATTCCGAACCCATCCTCGCAGGCCGATCTCAGCCGCCTCCCGCTGCACAAACCAGCGGAAACCGACACCCTGCACCCGGCCTTTCACGAGGTAATGGCACACCATGGAATTCCTCCACTGTCGCGGAGCCGCAAGTTCAATTCAGTTTCTATGCCCGGCTAATGTACGCGCCTTCTGCCGTATCCACGCGAATCTTCTCCCCTTCGTTGATGAAGGGAGGCACAGCCACGACAAGGCCCGTTTCCATCTTGGCAGGCTTGGTCACGGACGATGCCGTAGCCGACTTGATCCCCGGCTCCGTCTCCATTACGGTCATCTCGACAACTCCCGGCAACTCGATACCAACAGCTTTGCCATCGTAGTAGCTCACGCTGATGTTCAGATTCGGAATCAGATATTCCACTGCGTCACCTAGCGTCTCGCGCTTCAGCATTGTCTGCTCGAAGGCCTCGTCCATGAAGTAGTAGTCATCGCCATCGTTGTACAAAAACTCCATCTTCACCTCATCGACGATGACGCGATCGATCGGATCGGGAGAACGGAAGCGTTCTACGAACATCGCGCCGGTGCGAACGTTCCGCAATTTGGCCTGAATGAAGGCACGAAGGTTGCCAGGCGTCCTGTGCTCCACCGAGAAGACCGTGTGGAGGTCATTATTGTGCTTGATAATCATGCCCGGGCGCATCTGCGTGGCGGGAATCGACATAGAAAAACCCCTAATCTGTGCTGAATTCAGCTGTATCGAGAATTGGCGTGCGGGCTTATCTGGCATCCTTGCCGAAATGCCCGCAACCCTTCGATTGTAGCGCAGCGAAGCGGTGTTTTGCTCGCTCTACACGTGTCGTCATCATCCGCCGAAGATGCGCTTGAAGAACCGTCCAACGGCATGCACCAAGTCGTGCTTCGGGGGCGGAGCTTGCGAAACAGGAGCGGCAGGCGGCGTTTGCGCGCTTGTCTGTCGCAGTCGTGGGTTCAGATGGTTTAGCGATGTCCTCACCCGAACTCAACGAGGCTGAAACCTGGGTATGCAAAGCCCCTGCCGGAGCCTGCGGAACCGCCGCCGGAGGCGCCAGCCCGGCACTTACTGCAGCTGGAAAGGGATGCTGCTCCGCGGCTGGTTTCTCTGCAGCGGGAGCATCTCCAGGCGTGCTCGGATGCAGAAGCGCATCCGCAACCGACATCGTCTGCTGCTCCGGAGGACACCCGCACGAAGAGCTCTCATGGTCCACAACCTCCTTCAGGCTGCCATGTTCAAACAACACATGTTGCCCCGCGCGAAGCTCGTATTTGGCCTCGCCAAACTGGTCGGCGATATCGAGCAATGGTGCGTTCTCCCCGCGGTTCTCAACGCATGTATCGCCATTCCTCGTTACTCGAAGCTGCAGATCGAGCGGCCCATCGCCGTGCATCGTGAACCGCAGATCCGGCGTCATCACCACATCGCGGGTTGTCGCGGCCATCCGTACCTCAATCGCCCCGCGATCGAGCGCCAACATCAAGGGAACCGCCGCCCCCGCTTCGGCGTCCTTGCCAGCCATCAAATGGAGGCCACTGGTCGAACACACGCGCACTGTTCCACCCCGGTTTAGCTCGACCTCGGCTACATGGTCTCTGGCAGTTACCGTCGTGTTTCCCACCAGAATGGCGCGTCCGTTGCTCACCTCAAGCGCGCCCGCGACCGTGGCATCCTGCATCCCCACGGTGCCGATCGATTGCTGTTGCGCATTCACGGTCGACGACCCAAGGAAGAGAAATGAGAGCTGGCATATTGCGAATAGTTGAAACTTCATCTCATCCTCTCAGGTAAGTCGCGGGACTCTTGACTCTGTGGTCAAAGGAAAAATCCCATGGAGCGATCATCGCAGGTTCTGCGCACTGTGCGCATGTACGCATTGGGCGAAAACGACTCGCACGCTATGTATAAATATTAACGGAAGCAACCAGTCGATGAAGATTCTGTACGCCTCACCTATTTCGCCCAATGATTCATGCCTTTATCGTCTCTGGGCTTTGGAGCGTCTCGGCCATCAGGTCATCCCTTTCAACTCGTTTGACTACGAATCCCCGAACCCCATTGTCAGCAAAGTTGTTTTTCGACTTGCCGCCGGTCCATCCGTCACCCGGGTCAACCGCGAACTGGTTCGAATTGCCGAGACAGAAAAGCCTGACCTTTTTTGGAATGACAAAGTTCTCGCCGTGCGCCCAAGCACGATCGATCGTATGCGCGACCTGGGAATCACCACTGTCAGCTATATGATCGACAACCCCTTTGGTCCCCGTCGCGACCCCGGCTGGCGTCTTTACATGAAGGCCATACCTCACTACGACCTGCACGTGGTCCAGCGCGACAAGAACATCCTTGACTACACCTCGCGGGGCGCGCGTGACGTCATCAAGATCCAAACTGCGTACGAGCCCACTCTGCACTTTGCTCCACCTAATGGCTGGTCGGACGCCGAACGCGATCGCGAGGTCTCCTTTATTGGCACACCCTACGATGATCGCGCCGAGACTCTCACACGGCTTTGGCGCGAGTGTGGTTTTCCGGTTACAGTGTCAGGCAACTCCCGGTCCTGGGTGCGGGCTTTCAAACCCGATGCATTTAAGGCGATCTTTCGTCATGGCGAACTCTTCCGCGACGAATATCGTGAGGCAATCTGGCGCTCGAAGCGTCAATCTGAGCTTTCTTACTCATTCCAACCAGGACGAGTTCGTTCACAAGAGCTTCGAGATCGCTGGCTGCGGAGGGTTTCTTCTGGCCGAGCGCTCCGAGGGGCATCTGCAACGCTTCAAAGAGGATGAAGAAGCTGTTTTCTTCTCCACGTTTGACGAGTTGGCCGCAAAGATCCGCCGCTATCTACCGGACGAGTCCGCCAGAGATCGCATCGCAAAGGCAGGCAACCTGCGCGCGGCTCGCGACGGCTATCACAACGACAGGCAAGTCCAGCTCATCGTCGAACGGGTGACAGTCGATTGCGAGAGAAAAGTCCTCTTCAAAGCATTTTTGAAGTTGCGGCTAAATCTTCAGGAAATTCTCAATCAGCTTCTTCCCATGAGTTGTCAGCACGCTCTCCGGATGGAACTGTACGCCTTCAATGGGTAATTCGCGATGCCTTAGCGCCATGATCGTGTCACCATCCGCCGTCCGCGCAGATACCTCAAGCTCCTCGGCAGTCCTTCGTCCGAAACGATCAGCGAGTGATACCGCGTGCAAGTCATCGCCGATGGAATCCCTTTGAAGATGGTCTTCCCATCATGTTCCACCTCGCTTGTCTTGCCGTGCATCAGCTTCCGGGCTCGCACCACATTACCGCCAAACGCGGCGCCAATTGCCTGATGCCCGAGGCAGACTCCAAGAATCGGCACCCGACGTTTCGAAGCCGCGAAATGCCTGATCAGTTCAATGCTGATCCCCGCATCCTGTGGGGTGCACGGTCCGGGCGAGATCAGAATACGTTCCGGCCCCAGCGCCTCCACCTCAGCGGGCGTAAGCTCATCGTTGCGCCGGATCACCATCTCGGCGCCCAGCTCACCCATGTACTGAACCAAGTTGTAAGTAAACGAATCGTAGTTGTCGAGAACAAAGACCATTATATTTAGCGATGCTGTAAATTCTATGCCGCTAAATCAGCCGCGCGCCCGCTCGATCGCTCTCACTACCGCCCGGGCCTTATTCAGTGATTCCTCAAATTCCTTCTTGGGTACCGAATCCGCCACAATCCCTGCGCCGGCCTGAAAGTGCCCTTGCTCTCCGTTCATATACAGCGTCCGAATCGCAATACACGAATCGAGATTGCCGCTGAAGTCCGCGTAAAGCACGCTGCCGCCATACACGCCGCGCCGCGCCGGCTCTAATTCTTCGATAATCTCCATTGCCCGAATCTTTGGCGCGCCACTCAGCGTGCCCGCGGGAAAACATGCGCGAAACGCATCAATCGCATTCAGTCCCTCGCGCAGCTTGCCCTCAAGCGAACTCACCAGATGCATTACATGGCTATACCGCTCCACAACCATCAGGTCCTTCACGCGCACCGAACCGAATTCGCTCACCCGCCCGACATCATTCCGCCCCAGGTCGACCAGCATAATGTGCTCGGCAATCTCCTTTTCGTCTCCGCGAAGATCGGCCTCCATCGCCCGATCCTCTACTTCATTCGCGCTCCGTGGACGCGTCCCCGCAATCGGCCGATACTCGACGGCCCTTCCGTGCACACGCACCAGCAACTCCGGCGAAGACCCCACAATATGCGCAGCAGCCTGCCTCTTTTTGCCCTCTGCGTCGAGCCCAAACCGCAAAAAATACATGTAAGGCGAAGGGTTCACAATTCGCAGCGCCCGGTACACCTCAAACGCTTCGACGCCGGGCACACAATCGAATCGCTGGGAAAGCACGCATTGAAAAACATCACCGGATGCGATGTATTCTTTCGTTTTCTCCACCGCTTTCAAAAACGCCGCTTTCGATGTCCGCGCTGTCACCTTCAGCTTCCCAGCCTGCCTCTTCTTGCGCCGCATGGGCAACGCGCTCGCCAGCCTCTTCTCCATTCGGTTTAGCCGTCGAACTGCCCGTTCGTAGGCCCCGTCGCGAGCCTCGCGCGTCAGATCCGCTGTCACCATCAGGTAGATCTCCTTCTTGACATGGTCGAAGGCCAGGACCTGATCGAAGAACATGAGGCACGCATCCGGAACCCCAAGCTCATCCTTTGCCAGCGACGGCAGCTTCTCGATTTGCCGCACCACGTCGTATGCAAAGAACCCCACCGCTCCGGCGGTAAACGGAGGCAGCCCGGGCAACCGCGCCGCCGTGTGCCCGCTGAGAGCTTTCTTCAACTCCTCAAAAATATCTCCTTCAAACGTGTGCTTACGCCGTCCCTCGTGAACCGCGATCGTGCTGCCCCGCGCAACCATCTTCTTATAGGGCTGTATGCCGATGAAGGTATACCGTCCCACATGCTCGCCTCCCTCGACTGATTCCAGCAGAAACGCCTCCGGTTCCTCCGACGCAATCCGCAGGAACGCCGAAACCGGAGTCTCAAGATCCGCTGTCACTGTGCGATAAACGGGCACCAGCGAATGTTTGCGACTTAACGCAAGAAATTCACGGGCTGAGGGCAGGGAATTGGAATCAGCAGAGGCCATGGCTGTTTCCATCATAACTCCCACTATTCGAACGTTTTCAGTCATTTACCCGGCGGTCAGAAAAGGGGCCGGAAAAGGGATTAACCTACCCCATTCGTTCGATTGCACATCCTCCTTCCGCCAGCCTATACTCCTCGAGTTTGGCCACAGACCGGTCTGGCTCAAGCGTATCCTTGCTTCCAGTGGAGGCAAACGATGGCCGGAGAATCGCTGATACCAGCACTAGAAAAAAGGAACCACAATATGCAGACTCTCACCCTCGAGCAGGAGACTAATCCCTGGGAAGCTCAGGCCGCTCGATTCGACTTTGCCGCTACAAAACTCAATCTTGATCAAGGCATCTGGAAGGTCCTTCGCTACCCCACCCGCGAACTCATCGTCCACATCCCCGTCGGCATGGACGACGGCTCCATCGAAGTCTTCACCGGCTACCGCGTCCAGCACTCCATCGCCCGCGGCCCCGCAAAGGGCGGCATCCGCTACGCCCCCGACGTCTCCCTCGACGAAGTCCGCGCCCTCGCCTCCTGGATGACCTGGAAGTGCGCCGTCGTCAACATCCCCTTCGGCGGTGCCAAGGGCGGCGTCATCTGCAACCCGAAAAAGATGTCCCAGGGCGAGCTCGAACGCATGACTCGACGCTACACTGCGGAACTCATGGAGTTCATCGGACCCGAAAAAGACGTTCCCGCCCCCGACATGGGCACTGACGAGCAAACAATGGCGTGGATCATGGACACCTACTCCATGCACATGCGTCAGACCGTCAACGCAGTCGTTACCGGCAAGCCGGTTAACCTCGGAGGCTCGCGCGGACGCAAAGAAGCTACTGGTCGCGGCGTCTCCGTCGTCTGCGACGAGGCGATGAAACATCTGGGCATGTCCATCGATGACTGCCGCGTCATCGTCCAGGGCTTTGGCAATGTCGGTTCCAACTCAGCCAAACTCCTCGCCGAAAAGGGCTACACCATCGTGGGTATCGCGGAGTTCGATGGCGGTCTCTACAACAAGAACGGCATCAATATTCCAGCCCTCATCGAACACCGGAAGCGTGCCGGCACCATCGTCGGCTTCAGCGAAGCAGAGGCCGCGGATAAGAACGAACTCCTGACCTACAACTGCGAGATCCTAATACCCGCAGCCACTGAGAACGTCATCACCAGCCGCAACGCCGAACGCATCCGCTGCAAGATTCTCTGCGAAGGTGCAAACGGCCCCACTACCACAATCGCCGACGAGATTCTCGGCGACAAGCGCGTCTTTATCATCCCCGACATTCTCGCCAACGCCGGCGGCGTCACCACCAGTTATTTCGAGTGGGTGCAGGACCGCATGGGATATTTCTGGACCGAGGCTGAGGTCAATCAGCGCCTCGACAACATCATGATCGAAAGCTTCAACGACGTGGTTACTTACGCCGGAACCCACAACGTGAACAATCGCATCGCTGCCTACATGCTCGCGATTGATCGCGTAGCCTACACCACGAAGCAGCGCGGCATCTACGCCTGAAGTCGCCGCATGCAGAACAAGAGGCAGCCTCAGGGCTGCCTCTTGTTCTTTCCTCTCTCCACCCACTACTGTTGCACAATCACCTGTACCTTCGTCGTGACCACATTTGCAGCGGAAGTGCCTATAACCTGAATCGTATAGGCCCCGGGCTTCGTTCCAAGGTCCGTACACGCTCCGCATCCGGTCATCGTCGCCATTCCGGCGATTGCCACCAATGCTACTAACAGCCCCTTGATCGCACGTCGTCGCTTACCGGGAATAAACATTACAAGCAGCGCCGCAACAGTGGTTCCAGCAAACGGCAGGCTGGCCGTCGAGGTCCCTGAGTCCGCTACCTGGCAGGAGCGCGGGGCCGTCGTACTCACCTGCAATGTTGTCGTTCCCCCACCTGCGGCAATCGTCCGCGCGGCAAACGTGCACGCAGCTTCTGAAGGCAGTTCGGCGCATGATAACTGTACCGGCTGCATATATCCGGTTTGCGGAGCAACAGCGACCTGCAGGCTCGCGACTCCGCCAACCCCAACTTCCGCTGCACCCGTCACCGAGACGCTAAACCCGCTCACGCTGGAAGGTGAACCGATCACTGTCTCTGTCAACACTGCCGATCCACTTGCGACTGAGTTCGAGTCCCCTGCGTAGCTCGCCGTAATGGCATGACTTCCCACCGCCAGCGAAGACGTGCTGAAGCTCGCCACGCCAGAACCTACCAGCGTCTTCGTTCCCAGGACCGTGTTTCCGTCCAGGAATGTCACAACTCCGGTTGGTTGCGTCGTCGATGACCCTGTTGCAATCACATTGGCGGTAAATGTCACGCTCTGTGCACTCGTCACAGGATTTGCACTTGATGTCAGCATCGTCCCCGTCTGCGCCTTTGTCACTGGCAACGGCAGCACAACTACGCTTACTGCCGCAGAGGTCGAGCCCAGGTGCGTCGTATCGCCCGAATAAACGGCGGTAAGAACATGAGTGCCCACAGCAAAGTTCGCACCCGCGCTCGCCGGACAACTTGCGGATGGCGCAACAGGAATCGTGCAGATATTCGTCTGTCCGTCGAAGAAGGAAATCGTCCCCGTCGCTAGACTTCCATCGCTCGATGTCACCTGCGCGATTCCATTTACCGGCTGGCCAAAAGTGACTGTCAGGGGCGAGGTAATTGTCAGTTCGACTGTGGTCGGTGTGAGCGCCATCTGATTCAGCAGCACCGTGATGCCGCCAGTATTCACATCCGTGCTGGCGGTCGCTGTGTGTCCACTCGCAGGATTTGAGATCACCGCGCCGCCATTGGCGATCACCAGGTCGATTCTTCCATCCTTGTTCACATCGCCAGCAGATATGGAATTAATTCCCATCCCTGCCAGATAGTGCTGCTCCGGGCCAAATGACCGTCCGCCCAGATTGGCCTGCACGCTCACCACATAGCCATCGCTCATTACCAGGTTGGGGCGTCCGTCGCCGTTCAGGTCGACTGCGGCAAGTTGGTAAAAGTTCCGCGAAGGTGTCAACATCAGCGGTGCATCGTAAGTTCCATCGGCCTTTCCGTACCAGATGTAGATCGCATTAGCCGTCGTTGAAGATGGGTGCGCATGATCGGCGCTTGCATTGTCATACGCGATGATCACATCCTGGTTGCCATCGCCATCGAGGTCCGCCGTTACGGGCGACTCCTGCACCATCCCCGGTAGTTGCGGCGCTCCCGGCAGACTTCCTAACTGAGCGACCAGAGGCGAGACGTTCGCCTGTGCCACTGTGGGTGTTGCCAATGACGCAAATGTTCCGTCCCCGTTGCCATGAAGCAAGAGAGCCTGCGCTGCCGCTACGTTCAGCACTGCGTCGAGATTGCCCGAACCGCTGAAGTTGCCCAGCGCTCCACTCAGCGCCGGTTGACCGACGGCAAATGCCCGTGAACTCCCGAGACTCCCACTTGTATCGCCAAAAAGGATTGCGACTCCCTCCGGAGAGTCCACCGCAACATCGATTACCCCATCGCCGTTGAAGTCCGCCACTGCGAAGCTCGTTCGCCCCGGCCCGGCGTTATAGATTCCCTGGAGCGTGAAGCTCAGATTGCTCTGCCCCAGAAGTACGCTCATTCCTGCTGGAGTCGCGGTGTAGAAATTCGGACGGCCGGCGACATCTGTTGCTGCGACAAGGTGTCCACCAACTCCCGTTGTTCCGTCTGCACTCCCGCTACCACCTTCCGAGGTGGTTGCGAAGGTTCCGTTTGTATTCCCGTGCAGGATCTCGATCCGGCCGTTCGTGCCTTCGAGAACCAGGTCGGGATGTCCGTCGCCATCGACGTCGTGCAGCAGCATGCTCTGTACGGGGCTGGAGCCGGTGTAGGTTCCCGCGGCCTGCAAGAGCCCATCCGCCGAGCCGAAGAAGACATCTGCGGCGCCGCCGGAGACGGACTGAATCACGAGGTCCGTGTGGCCGTCGCCGTTCAGGTCGGCGGTCGCCATTGGTCCGGTGCCGCTCTCGAGCTTGGTTCCGACGATGCGAATCAGCGTGCCGCTGCTGTCAGTGGTCAATGTGAGGAGCGAGGGGTTGGCAACGTCCTCGACCAGTATGTCGAGGTATCCGGTGTCGTGGAACTGCGCGCCCATCACGTAGCTGAACAGCGGGGCATTCGTGCCTACGATGGCGAACGTGCCGAGTTGCTGGGGTGGTGCGAACGTTCCGTCGCCTTTGCCGAGGGCGAGAAATACTTTGCCTTCGCCAACGACTCCCCAAACCCAGACCATGTCGATGTGTCCGTCGTGGTTGAAGTCTGCCAGAGCGATCGCGGCACCTGCGGTGGCAATCGTCTGTCCTGGGGTGAATGTTCCGTTGCCGTTGTTGATCAGAACGTGTGTCGTCGAAGCGGTTGGAGTCGCTCCGTAATCGGTGTAGACCAGGTCTGGCTTGCCGTCTTCGTTCAGGTCGGCGGTTGCGATTGCAGCTGGCCAGTTGCCGGTTGGAATCACCAGAGGCTGCTTAAACTGCTGCGCCGCTGCGGCCATGGAGATCAGGCTAAGCGAACAGAAGGCAACCGTTTTGAGGATGCAGCTTCGAATTGCCATGTCGAACGTTCGAGCCCGTTTCGGGACCGTCTTTTTCTCTATCGGCGTGCGTGGCGGAAGGGAGAGATGCGATGAAAACAGAAGGCTTATCGAGAGATCCAGCCGCAAAGCACGTTGTAAACCAAAGTAGCTTTCAGCGGCCGAGAGCGGCATTCCCCGAAGGGGTCAGAGATGCCCACAAAAGTCTCATAAGAGGGACTTTCGCTTTGTATCCAGATGTGTTTTTGTTTCTTGCCACCTTGAATTGTCTTGCCTGTTGCCGACGCTGTTTCAAATTCAAATGTGCTTCCAACGTTGTTGCGTTTAGAACATCGGCGGGAAGTTCCTTTCCTGCACCGGGGTCTGTGCGGGGGTCTACCCGCGACTATCCTTTTGCGACTGCGGCCATTATGGCAGAATGCTAGTGTCGGTATCGTGCGCCCCTGCATTCGTCGGCACTCGCGCATACGCCCTATCTATGAACCTGCCTAACTCCATTACGATGAGCCGTATCGCATGCGTTCCCCTGCTCATCTGGATCCTTTCGCCTGTCTTCCCCTTCAATGGCGGCCACGGCGCGACGGGTCTGCGAGGCGGCGAGCAGGAGATTATTGCGAGCCTGGTGTTCATCCTCGCCAGCATCACCGACGGGCTTGACGGCTACCTTGCGCGGCGGCGCCAGCAGATCACCACGATGGGCATGTTGCTGGATCCACTGGCTGACAAGCTGTTGATCATGACCGCGTACATCATCCTTGTCGGATACAACCCGGACATCGTGAAGCCATGGATCGCTGTGGTGGTCATCGGGCGCGAGTTCCTGGTGTCAGGTCTGCGCAGTATTGCCGCGACCGAGGGTTTCACCATCGAAGCCAGCGAGATCGGCAAGCTCAAGACGGTCATTCAGATCGTCTCGGTGGTTGCTGCCATCCTGGCTCACCGCTGGAATTATTGGAACTGGGGCGGTTACATCGTCGGCGTCCGCTTCATTGCGGTGACGGCCATCTATTGGATGACCATCGTGTCGATTATCTCCGCGGTCGACTACTTTATCGGCTTCTGGAAGAAGATCGACCATGCCTCGGACAGGCGCCGCAAACGACGCAGCTTCGTGCTGAGCCGCAAGCCGAAGCCGGCGCCAGCTGCGGAACACCCCTCGCGCATCTCGTAGGCGCCAGTCCGGCCGGGGGCACCCCCTATGTAGCGTTTTGCACATTATCCTTTATTTTCATTGACTTGCGTGGGGTTGCTCGGCGCAAAATCGTCCAAACAAATGGGTTACAGCTAAAATCGTCCAAACAAATGGGTTATCAAGATCATCCTCTCCAATCAAAAGTGAAAAAGCCCCGGGAACCGGGGTTTTCTTTTGGTTTAACTCACTGTATCCAGTATAGCGAACGGGACATAACTCATACGCCAAATGGATGTCGTTGGCTGCTAACGGGTTAGATGGTTTCGGGACTTGACAAGCGTTTTTTGGGCCAAAAACGCGAAAAATAATTTTCGTTAGCCATTAAGAGCTGGAGCTACAAGTCCAGGAGCGACTGAGGTTGGGCAAGCAGTCACGATGCCGACGTAGAATCCTTGCGTGGGTAACTGTCACGGGAGACTTTTGAAACATGGCAACGATCAAGCAGGACGACTTCATCCGCAGTGTGGCGGATGCGCTGCAGTACATCAGCTTCTACCATCCGGTGGATTACATCACCAACCTTGCACGAGCCTATGAGATGGAAGAGAGCCACGCGGCGAAGGATGCGATGGCGCAGATTCTGATCAACTCGCGGATGTGCGCTGAGGGGCATCGGCCGATCTGTCAGGACACCGGGATCGTTACGGCCTTCGTCAAGGTTGGCATGGAGGTGAAGTGGGAGCCCGGTATTGCGGGCATGATGACGATGCAGGAGATGGTGGACGAGGGCGTTCGCGAGGCGTGGCGCAACGCTGACAATGTTCTTCGGCCAAGCATTCTTGAGGATCCGGCGTTTACCCGGCGCAATACAGGCGACAACACTCCCGCTATGGTGGTGGTGGAACTGGTCGAGGGCGGCGATGTCGATGTGACGGTCGCGTCGAAGGGTGGAGGCTCGGAGGCGAAGAGCCGGTTTGCGATGCTGAATCCGTCGGACTCGGTGGTGGAGTGGGTGCTGAAGACCGTGCCGGGAATGGGCGCGGGGTGGTGTCCGCCGGGAATGCTGGGCATTGGGATCGGCGGGACGGCGGAGAAGTCGATGGTGATGGCGAAGGAGTCGTTGATGGACCCGATCGACATGCAGGAGCTGATCGCTCGCGGGCCAAAGACGAAGGTGGAGGAGATGCGGATCGAGATCTACGAGAAGGTGAATAAGTTGGGCATAGGTGCGCAAGGTCTTGGCGGACTCACTACGGTGCTCGATGTGAAGATCATGGATTTTCCGACGCACGCGGCGAACCTGCCAGTGGCGATGATTCCGAACTGCGCTGCGACGCGGCATCTCCACTTCAAGCTGGATGGGTCGGGGCCGGTGATGGTCGATCCGCCGTCGCTGGATGCGTGGCCGAAGCTGGAGTACGACGTGCACTCTGCGAAGAAGGTGAATCTGGACAAGATTACGCACGAGGATGTGAAGACGTGGAAGCCGGGTGAAGTGCTGCTGCTCTCCGGCAAGCTGATCACGGGACGCGACGCCGCGCACAAGCGCATGACGGACATGCTGAAGCGTGGGGAGAAACTGCCTGTGGACCTCAAAGGCCGATTCATCTACTACGTCGGTCCGGTTGAAGCTGTGCGCGATGAGGCTGTGGGACCGGCGGGTCCTACGACGGCGACGCGCATGGACAAATTCACGCGGCAGATGCTGGCCGAGACGGGCCTGATCGGCATGATCGGCAAGGCGGAGAGAGGCCCGGTTGCGATTGATGCAATTCGTGAGTTCGAGGCGGTGTACCTGATCGCGATCGGCGGCGCGGCATACCTGGTATCGAAGGCGATCAAGCACTCGCGCGTGCTTGCCTTCGCTGATCTTGGGATGGAGGCGATCTACGAGTTCGACGTGAAGGATATGCCCGTTACCGTTGCGGTCGACAGCAAGGGAACGAGCGTCCATCAGACCGGACCCGAGGAGTGGTCGCGGAGGATTGCCGGTATTCCTATTCTGCAATAAAGAAAGACTACGAAGGGTTCTGCAAAAAGGGCGAACTACAGAAGACGCCTAAGGCGCCGGGGAGTTGAGGATCTGGGAGACGGGGCCGGGGAGTTCTTTGTCGGCGTTCTTCAGCAACAGGCTGACCTGCCACATCTCTGCGTCGGAGAGGACGTGGCTGTAGGAGGGCATGCCGGTGAGACGAATTCCGTTTGCCACCTTCCAGTAGGTCTCGCCGGGCTCGTCGTCGCTGACGCCGACGACGCCGTCGCTGCCGTGCTTTTTCCAAAGCTGCGGAGCGGAGGGGAACATGTACTTCGCGTAGGGCACGTCGTGGCCGGGAGTGCCGTGGCAGTGGGCGCACTGTGCGAGGTAAACGTGGGCTCCCGATTCGAAGACGTCTTCGCTGATGCCGAAGGGAGCGGTCTTGGTCTCGCGTTCTATGCGGGCGTTGAGGGGAAGCTTGACGATCTCCTTCTCGAAGGGAAAGGGTGCGTCGGCGACTGCGACAGGCAGCGGGCCGAGTTTGAGGTAGGCGAAAAGTCCGATGGCAACGACGGCGATGCCGAGAAGAAAACCGAGGAAGAGTTTGCCGAAACCGTTGCTGCCGCTTTTTTTTGCCATCTCTAGCTGCTCCGTGTAGGGTAATGGCCGCTGTAAGGGGCGGCGGATGTTCTAATAAGAAGTGGCCAGGCGGTTTCACGCCGGAGGCTCCCGAGTTCCACCATAGCAAAGCGAAGCTTGTGCAGGAGTAATCGTTGATGTTCGGTTTCAGATTGAGTGTAAAGCAGGTAGCAGGAGTGTTGCTGGCGGGGTTTTTGGCCAGCGGAGCAGTTGCCGCACAAGCACAGACGACGCACCGTACCCGGCGCGAGTCGAGCGCAAACCGCAAGGCTCGTATTGAAAGGACAATCGCGGAGACCTACGGCCATCGCTTCGAGGTAGCGGGCGGCGGCGGATATCTGCGGTTCCAGCCGGGATCGTCTCTTCAGAAGAACAACGAGGTAACGTTCTTTATGTCGGGGACGTACTTCCTGAACCCGAAGCTGGGCATCATCGGCGAGGTTCGCGGGCTGTATGGGAATGCGAAGATCGGCAATCCTGTCACTCCCGAGTCGCCTTTTCTGCCGTTCAAACCGCAGATCTCTGAGTATCCATTTCTGGGGGGCGTGGCATACCGGTTGTACGCGAAGGAGAAGGTTGCGGTGACCTTGACGGGCGAGGGGGGCGCGGTGCTGGGCAAGTTCGACGGCGACACGAAGGGGCTTACTTCGGCGAACCTTGGCTTGTGGCAGTCGCTGACCAAGCCGGGTTTCGCGTTGGGTGCGAACTTTGATTACAACTTCTATCCGAACCTCGCGTTCCGGATAGCGCCGACCTATCTTGGGACCTTCTTCCGGCTGGATCCGACGGATACGCTGCATGGGCCGCCGGGAACGATTCAGAATAACTTTGGAGTCAACGTCGGCCTGGTTTATCGGTTTGGCAAGATCAAGTAGTTAAGTCGAGAGACACATGAGAGCGGTCCCGATGATGTATGTCGAGACCGCCCTTTTCCTTTTTCCGCTGCTTTATTTCAGGGTGTAGACAACTCCGGTGATGAACTGGAAGCTGTTGTTTTTGTAGCCGACCGCGGGCTCGTGGAGGTAGTTGTCCAGCACATTGATGTTGAGACTGAACCGCTTGTAGGTGGGTATCGTCAGGCCCGCACCAAAGATGGCTGAATAGGCGTTGGAGTCGTTCCATGCGGGGATGAAAGTTCCGGTTTCGGTGAAGAGAATCTTTGCCGGAAGAGTTCGGTGGTAGAACTCGGTAAAGCTGGAACCAATGAGGTCTTTGCTCGGCGTGGGGGGTTGAAAGTTCTGGCGCTCGTAGTGAATGTCGGCCTTGACGTCGAACTCCTGTACCGGCGTCTGGATGACGGTCCAGCCGATACCACCTCCGTAGATCTGCTGCAGGTTCAGGCCCTGGGAGTAGTTGTGATCGAACGACACGCCGACCAGCGCGTAGACCCTGGGGGCGAAGTATTTGTCGTGCTCGGCGTCGGCGTGGAAGATGTTGGTCTTGGCGACGGAGTCGGGGGTTGGGGGCGTCGTTTGGGGAACGGTGGGCTGGGTGAGTTTTCCGTATGTCTCCAGGACGTTGACGGTGGAGCGGGTGCGAGGCGGCAGGAAGGATACCGTAGGGATGGCGCGGATCAGGCTGACGGCCGCGGTAAAGGTCTCGCCGTAGCTGGTGGACTCGATGAGGGTAATTCCGCCGGAGAGAGATCCCTTCCATCCGTACCAGATGCCCGGGTTGCTGGTGACCTCCTGGTTGAAGGTGGCGCTGTCGATTAGGTAGGCGAGATCCTTGACTGGGACGGCCTCCGGGGTGCGAGAGGCGGATTCGTCGGCTAGTGTGATCACGCTATCGGCGTAGGTGATGGTGCCGGGTTGTTTGGAGGTGCGGGTGATCTTCTCATTCTTCTTCAGGGCGACGAACTTTCCGCCGGCGTGGAGCTCTTTGATCTTGTCTGCGGAGACGGTGACCTCGCCGACGATGTCGCTCTTGAAGACGAAGGAGTCGCCGGTGGCGAGTTCGAGGGTGCCGGTGAGCTGGTCGCCGTTGGTGAAGATGATGACGTCAGGGGCGGGTTTGGCTGTACCTTGAGCCCGTGCCATCAGAGGCGGGAACAGCGCGCCTGAGACAAGGCTCAAAACGAACAGGCTGTTCCACTTAAGCAGCCCGCGGGGGGAGGATTCAAGTTGGAGGCTCATGCTGTAAAGATAGCGTAGCTTGGTGAATGTCGAGGATAAATATGCGGCCTGCTTTTCGTCTCATGGAAAGATACTGCGTCTTGTTGGTATCTCGAGTCTTGGTATCTCGAGTCTGGAGGATTCCGTGAAAAAAGCCTGCGGAAGCGTCAGATCCGCCGACCTGGAGCGCGAAAAAGCCTGTGGAAGAGGCGCAAGATGCAGGTGGCGGATCGAATGGTGGTTAGGAGATTGTCTGGGAGATTGTCCGGGAAATGGCCGTCTGCGTGCTTGAGTGACGCGATAGTGGGAGGGTTTTGTAGTTTCAGGGGCGGTGATTCGAGGGGCCGGGATGGTAGGCTTTGAAGGTGGCGATGCGATTTAGAGCGTTTCACGCGGGGCGGTTTGGAGCCGGGCTGGTGTGGTTTGCGATGATGGCGGCGTTATGCCCGTCCGCTTGCGCGGTAGAGCATGTGACGCTGAAGAACGGGTTCGAACTCGATTGTGTACGGCGCGAGGCTGTGGGGGACAAGGTTCGGCTTTACCTTGCTGGCAAGGGGGCAGGGAATTCGAACTACCTTGAGGTTGCGGCGGACTCGGTGGTTCGGGTGGAGATGGTTGCGGATGTGCCGGAGCCGGTGGCTGTGGTGACGGTGCCGATTCCGGTTGGGAGTCCACGGACGATTATGGCGCCGCCGACTCGGGAAGAGATGCATCAGATGCTGGCTCACGCCGGTGAGAAGCACAACATCGACGAGGATCTGCTGGCCAGCGTGGTGCGCGCGGAGAGCGGCGGACAAGTGCGGGCGATTTCGCGGACGGGCGCTATGGGGCTGATGCAGTTGATGCCGGGAACGGCGACTGCGATGGGCGTCGAAGATGCATTCAAACCGGAGCAGAATATCTCGGGTGGGACGGCGTATCTGGATTGGCTGCTGACGCGGTATCACGACAACGTGGCGCTGGCGCTGGCGGCCTACAACGCGGGACCGGGTGCGGTGGACAAGTACCACGGTATTCCACCGTATCGCGAGACGCGGGAGTATGTGGCGCGAGTGATCCGTGAGTTCAACCGGCGAAAGCAGATGGCCGCCCTGGTTGCGCAAACGAAGTAGACCGCCGCTGGAGCGCGGGCAAAGAGAGAGCGATGACGAAGCGTAGTGGAGTTCTGTGGCTGGTGGGCGATTGTGGGTCTCGCCGTGCTCGTCTATCTCTTTCGCAGCAAGGTGCACTTTGACTGGGCGATGTTCTGGCAGCAGTTGCGCTATGTGAGCATGGGGCATATTGCCGCGGGGATTGCGCTGATCTATGCGACGTACTGGGTGCGGGCGGTGCGGTGGGCGGTGTTTGTGTCGCCGACGAAGAAGGTCTCGGCGGTATCGTTGCTGGGATCGCAGTTTATTGGATTTACCGCGGTTGCCTTGTTTGGGCGGCTGGCGGATTTGACGCGGCCGTATCTTGTGGCGAAGCGGGTGGGGCTCTCGTTGAGCTCGCAGATCGCGGTGTACACGATTGAGAGGATGTTCGACCTTGGGGCGGCGGCGGTGATCTTCTCGTGTGCGTTGGCGTTTACGCCGAAGAGCCTTCCGCATCATGAGGTCTTTGTCCGGGCCGGCGTGCTGAGTATGGGTGCGACGCTGGCGATCGCTGTGTTTGCGGGCGTGGTTCGTGCGGCTGGCGGGGCAGTGGCGAGGGTCGTGAGGGGCACGGTGGGGAGGCTGTCGAAGCCGCTGGGAGAGAGCGTATCAACGAAGATTCTGGGTTTTCGCGATGGGTTGAACGCGATTGCGTCGATGCGGGAGTTTGGCGTGGTGGTGGTGCTGTCGCTGGCGATGTGGTTGATCATCGGGTTCGCCTATCTGGAGACGGTGCATGCGTTCTGGCACACGCCTGAGCTGGGTGAGCTTACGTTTTCGCGGACGATGTTGCTGATGGCGGCGAGTATTGGCGGGTCTTTGCTGCAGCTTCCTATCATCGGGTGGTTTACGCAGATTGCGGTTACGGCGGCGGCGATGCATACGTTCTACGGAGCGCCGATTGAGGCTTCGACGGCTTGTGGCGCGCTGCTGCTGGTGGTGACTTTTCTGTGCATTATTCCGGCTGGGTTTATCTATTCCCAGGTGGAGCATGTGAGCCTGAAGAGGGTGGCGGAGGAGAGTGGAGCGGCTGGAAAGGATGCCGAGGTGGCTGAGCCGATGGCTTAGGACGGCATTTTTTTATTGCGTGGCGGGTGGGTGTTTTTGCAGGGGGTTTTGCGATTTTGGGTGCGCAGAACGTGGTTTTTGGATGGTAAATTGTGGTGGTTTTGTGGTGAATTCGTGGTGGGAAGCGTGGCATAAAGTGGCTTCGAAAAACACGCCAACTTTTTGAGATTTATTTTTGACGTGGGCGCGGCGGGCTGCGGTCGGGCTGCGGCTGGGGCTGCGAAGGGATTGCTGTTTGCGCTGCTAGAATCGATTTAATCCGATGAAGTGTCCCTACTGTGGTTTCAGCCAGGATCGAGTCGTAGATTCACGCGAGAGTAAAGACGCGGATTCGATTCGCCGGCGGCGTGAGTGTGAAGGCTGTAACAAGCGATTTACGACGTACGAGCGGATCGACGAGATCCCGTACATGGTGGTGAAGAAGGACGGGCGGCGGGAGAAGTTTGACCGGCAGAAGGTGCTGAGCGGGTTGCTGCATGCCTGCGAGAAGCGGCCGGTGGCGGCAGTGAAGCTGGAGCAGATTGTGGATGAGACCGAGGCCTACATTGTCGATTCGCCGGAGCGGGAGCGGTCGACGAGCGAGGTGGGCGAGTTGATCATGTCGCGGCTGAAGGACATCGATACGGTCGCGTATATCCGGTTTGCCAGTGTGTACCGGGACTTCAAAGACGTTCGCGAGTTCAAGGCGGAGCTGGAAGAGCTGCTGAGCGGAAAAGATCCGAGGAAAAAAGGCGGTAGCCGATGACGGCAGCGAAGAAGACGCACAAGATTACGTTGATTCCGGGCGATGGAATTGGGCCGGAGGTTTCGAGCGCCGTGGTGAAGATTGTGGAGGTCGCGGGCGCGGCGACGGGCGTGGGGTTTGAGTGGCATCGGTTCGATGCGGGCGCGGATTCGTTTGCGAAGACCGGAGAGTACATTCCGAAGGCGTTGTATGACTCGATCGATAAGAATCGCGTTGCGCTGAAGGGGCCGGTGACGACGCCGATTGGCGAAGGGTTCGCTTCGATCAATGTGACGCTGAGGCAGAAGTTTGAGTTGTTCGCGAACTTTCGTCCGGTGAAGAACCTGCCCGGGTTGAAGACGAGATATCCGGGTCTCGACATCATCGTCGTGCGCGAGAACATGGAGGACCTGTACGCCGGGCTGGAGCATGTGGTGGTTCCGGGTGTGGTGCAGGCGCTGAAGATTATTACGGAGAAGGGTTCGACGCGGATTGCGAAGTTCGCGTTTGATTATGCGCGCAAGCACGATCGCAAGAAGGTTCATGCGATTCATAAAGCGAACATCATGAAGTTGTCGGATGGGTTGTTTCTGCGGTGCTGCCGGACGGTTGCGGAGGGTTTTCCGGAGATCGAGTACCGCGAGCATATCGTGGACAACACGTGCATGCAGCTGGTGATGAATCCGTACCAGTACGACATTCTGCTGACGGAGAATCTGTACGGGGATATCCTGAGCGATCTTTGCAGCGCGTTTGTGGGCGGGCTGGGGCTGGTGCCGGGAGCGAACCTGGGGACGGAGTGCGCGATCTTCGAGGCGGTGCATGGGTCGGCGCCGGATATTGCAGGGAAGGATATGGCGAATCCGACGGCGCTGCTGCAGAGCGCGGTGTTGATGCTGCATCACATCAACGAGGGCGCGACGGCGGAACGGATACAGACTGCGATGGAACAGGTGTATCGAGAGGGCAAGACGTTGACGAGGGATGTTGGCGGGACGAGCGGGACGAAGGAGTTTGCGGAGGCGGTGCTGGCGGCGATGGAGATGCCTGCTCAGGTTTAGATTGACGTGATTCCACCGAACGGCGAAATACGGGGATCTTCCGCTTCGGCTGCGATTCAGAGTCAGAATGACGACGGTTATTAACGATTCAAGAGAGTGAGGTTTCATGCACGGGAAGTACGGTTGGTTGATGGCTGCGGGTGCTTGGCGTTGGGAATGTTGGTGGGCTGGCGGGGTGTAAGCCCAGCGATGCGGTGAAGCAGGCTCAGGTGATTGGCAAGGGAAGCGATGAGAAGCCGGCGACCCTGCCTCCGACCGCTCCGCTGGATCAGGCGACGCTGGGGATGGTGAGCGGGACGATCCGGTTGGCGGGGAAGGCTCCGGAGCGGGTGAAGATCGATATGAGCATGGACCCGGTGTGCTCGATGATGGGCGGGGATAACTACTCCGAGCAGTATGTGGTGAAGGACGGCAAGCTGGCGAATGTGTACGTGTACGTCAAGGGCGGGCCTGCGGCGGCGATGCTGTCGGGAGGGCCGACGCCTGCTCCGGTGGTGATGGACCAGGTGGGCTGCAAGTATGTGCCGCATGTGATTGCAGTGGTGCGGGGTGGGTCGGTGGAGTTCCGGAACTCGGATGGGACGATGCACAACATCCACACGATGCCTGAGGGCAATCTTCCGATTGATATCTCGCAGGGGGCAAAGGGCGCGCCGCAGAGGAAGCAGTTCAACCAGCCGGAGGTGATGATTCCGGTGCGGTGCAACAACCATCCGTGGATGAATGCGTTTATCAATGTGTCGCCGACGCCGTTTTTTGCGGTGACGGATGCGGATGGGCATTTTGGCATCAGCGGATTGCCGCCGGGAACGTATACTTTGGCGGCGGTACACGAGAAGATGGGCGAGCAGACGATGACCGTGACCGTGGAGCCGAAGGGAACGGCGAAGGCGGATTTCAGCTTCAGCGCGAAGTGATATTGACTCGAAGTGATATTGACTCCAGGAGGCGCGATGAGTGCAGGGATTGCAGTATTGGCGCAGGCGGTGCAGCAACATACGGCGCAGTTCAACTTTAGCTTTGCCTTCGTGATTAATCGGCTGCCGCTGTGGTTCCTGGTGTTTGCGTTGTTTCTGCCGCGGCTGGCCATGGTGGTGGCATGGTTTCAAGGGATACTGGTGCCGTTTCATCTGGTTGGCATCGTTCCCCTGCTGTTCTGGCTGCTTCTGCCGCGGATTCTGGTGCTGTATCTGATCTACGTGGATCAGGGTTTGACCCTTTGGTTTCTGGTGCATCTGCTGGCGGGGCTGCTGGTGTGGGCCGGGGGAGGACATCAGATGACGCGCAGGCGGAGAGAGGATCTATAGCTCTTCCGACCGCTGCGGATGACGGTGCGGTGATGGCGCGTTATTCTTAGAAGATATGGAACGACGCAGGGTTGGCATTCTTGGCGCGACTGGAATGGTCGGGCAGCGATTCATTCAATTGTTGAGCAATCATCCGTGGTTTGAGATTGCGTGGCTGGCGGCGAGCGATCGCAGCGCCGGGAAGATGTACGCCGAGGCGTGCAAGTGGAAGCTGGACACTCCGCTGCCGGCGCGGATTGCGGCGATGACGCTGCAGCCGAATGTGCCGGAGGGGTCGGCGATCGAGCTGCCGAAGATTATTTTCGCGGCGCTGGATGCGGAGCATGCGCGGGAGTTGGAGCCGAAGTTTGCGGCGGCGGGGTGTGCGGTGATCTCGAACTCGAGCGCGTTCCGGATGGTGGCGGATGTGCCGCTGGTGGTGCCGGAGGTGAACGCGGACCATCTAGCGCTGATTGAGACGCAGAGCTGGCGTAAGGATCATGGCGGGCGCGGCGGGTTTATTGTGACCAACCCGAACTGCAGCGCGATTGGGCTGGTGTTGGCGCTGAAGCCGCTGGAAGAGCGGTTCGGGATTGAGAGCGTGTTTGTGAGCACGATGCAGGCGGTGAGCGGCGCGGGGTATCCGGGCGTGGCTTCGCTGGATATTTTGGGCAACGTGGTGCCGTTTATCAAGAACGAAGAGGAGAAGCTGCAGGAGGAGGTCGGCAAGCTGCTGGGCCGGCTGGACGGCAGGAAGATTGAGCTGCTGGATGCGAAGGTGAGTGCGCACTGCAATCGCGTGGCGGTGGAGGATGGGCATACCGAGTGCGTGAGCATCAAGTTCAAGAAGAAGGCTACGCGGGAGGAGATTCTTGCGGCGTGGGAGGAGTTTCTGCCGCTGCAGGGCTTGCATCTGCCGACGGCTCCGGACCAGCCGGTGGAGTTTGACGCGAGCGTAGACCGGCCGCAGCCGCGGCTGGACCGGATGCGTGGGAACGGGCATGACGGCGACGGTGGGACGGTTGCGCGAGTGCGCGCTGCTGGACTGGAAGTTTGTGGTGTTATCGCACAATACGATTCGCGGTGCGGCGGGTGCGGCGGTGCTGAACGCCGAGGTGCTGGCGCGGACGGGGAAGCTGGATAAGCTTGGGGTTCCGCTGAATGCGGTTTCGGCTGGGGATCGGCTCAAGGCTGCGGCGGTGACGGCTTGAGTGTAGCGCGCGAGAAGCTGGTGGTGATGAAGTTTGGCGGGACCTCGGTAGAGGACGCGCAGGCGATGAAGCGGACGGCGGGCATCGTTCGAGGACGGCGGGAGCGCGGGCTCGACGCTGTCGTTGTGGTGTCGGCGATGGCGAAGGTGACGGACCTGCTGGTGTCGGCGGGGAGCGCGGCGGGACGCGGGGATAAGGCGGGGGCGCTGGCGATTGGCGCCCGGCTGCGGCACAGACATATCGATACGGCGATGGTGCTGCTGGAGGCGGAGCGGTTCGCGCGGCTGCAGGCGATGCTGCACCAGGAGTTCGATGCGCTGGACGATCTGCTGCGGGGGATTGCGGCGGTGGGTGAGCTGACTCCGCGAACGAACGATCTGGTGTTGAGTTTCGGCGAGAGGCTTTCAAGCAGGATGATTGCGGAGGCCTTCGATCAGCATGGGTTGGATGGAGTTCATGTGGATGCGCGGAGCTGCATCATCACGGACGCAAGCTATGGCAAGGCGGTGCCGCAGGAGAACGTGATTGAGGCGAAGCTTGCGGAGGTGGTGCTGCCGCTGATTGAGGCGGGGAAGACTCCGGTGATCGGCGGATTTATTGGGTCGACGCTGGAGGGCATTACGACGACGCTCGGACGCGGCGGCAGCGACTATACGGCAGCGCTGGTGGGCGGGGGCATGCACGCCGGGCGCGATCGAGATATGGACGGATGTGAATGGGATTATGACGACGGATCCGCGGATCTGTCCGGATGCGCTGCGGGTGAAGACGATCAGCTTTGAGGAGGCGGCGGAGCTGGCGTACTTCGGCGCGAAGGTGCTGCATCCGGCGACGATTCTGCCGGCGGTGCAGAAGAGCATTCCGGTGTGGGTGCTGAACTCACGCAATCCGGAGAATGAAGGCACGAAGATTACAGCGATGGCGGCGCGGTGTGCGAGCCCGTTCAAGAGCATTGCGGCGAAGAAGAAGCTGACGATCATCGATGTGGTCGCGAGCAGGATGTTGATGTCGCATGGATATCTGAAGGCGGTGTTCGACGTCTTCGACAAGTACAAGTGCGCGATCGATATGGTGTCGACGAGCGAGGTGAGCATCTCGCTGACGGTGGACAGCAACCAGCAGTTGCCGGAGATATGCGCGGAGCTGGCGAAGATTGCGGATGTGAAGATGGAGGGGCACAAGGCGCTGGTGTGTCTGGTGGGCGAGGATATTCGCGGGCATAACGGCATTGCCGGGCAGGTCTTCGGCGCGATCAGCCATGTGAACGTGAGGATGATTTCGCAGGGCGCGAGCGAGATCAACATGAGCTTCATGATCGATGAAGAGGATGTTGAGGAGGCGGTGCGGAGTTTGCATGGGCACTTCTTTGCGAACCCGGATGAGACGGTGTTCGATGTGGCAAACCGAGTTCAGTTGAAGGCTTAGGAAGGCACACGCGATGCGGATATTGGTTCTGGGAGCGGGCAAGACGGGCAAGCTGGTGGCGGAGGTTGCGGCGGAGCGCGGCCATGGCGTGAATGTTCTTGATGCGAAGGAGAATAGCGAGGCTTCGGGACTTGACGCCGCCGTTTTGTGCCGGGTTCGACGTGGTGATCGATTTCACTACGCCGGAGGCGGCGGTTCACAATATGCGCGCGTGCCTTGGCGACGGGCGCGAAGATAGTGGTCGGGACGACGGGCTGGTACGACAAGCTGCCGGATATGCGTGGGCTGGCGGAGCGGAAGCAGGCTGGGTTGTTATATGGGACGAACTTTTCTGTCGGCGTGCAGGTGATGCTGAAGATGGCGGCGACGATGGGGAGGGAGTTGAAGAAGGCCGGCTATGCGTTTTCGATTGAAGAGACGCATCACGTGAGCAAGGTGGATTCGCCGTCGGGTACGGCGATCAGTCTGGCGAAGGTGGTTGAGACTGCTGGCGGCGTAGGCGAAGGTGCCGATTGATGCGAAGCGCGAGGGCGATGTGATGGGTATCCATACGCTGAAGGCGCAGAGCGCGTGGGACCAGGTGGTGCTGACGCATGAGGCGTTTTCGCGGCGCGGATTTGCGGAGGGTGCGGTGCGGGCAGCGGAGTGGCTGTCGCGCGGACGGGATGTTTCGACTTTCAGGACGTTTACACAGAGATTTAGCTGGGTTGCGAGGAGAGGTTATGAGCGTGATGGAGATGGCGGCGACGAAGAAGTTTGCTGGGCTGACGTTTGAGGAGAAGCTCGACCGGCTGGCTGAGGTTGCGGTGCAGATCGGGCTTGGACTGCGTGCAGGACAGGAGTTGATCATGTCAGCTCCGTTGGAGGCGCTGCCGCTGGCGCGCAGGATTACGGAGCATGCGTATAAGGCGGGGGCGCTGCTGGTGACGACGTTCTACTCGGATGACCCGAGTGTGCTGGCGCGCTATGAGTATGCTGCGGATGCGAGCTTCGACTATGCGCCAACGTGGCTGCATGATGGGATTGCGGCGGGTTTCCGGAGTGGCGCGGCACGGCTGGGGATTGCGGGGGCGAATCCGGCGTTGCTGGCGAAGCAGGATCCGGCAAAGGTGTCGCGGGCCAATATCGCGGCGTCGAAGGCGGGCAAGCCCGCGATGGAGTTGATCACGAAGCACGAGATCAACTGGACGATTGTGGCGTGTGCGACGCCGGAGTGGGCAAAGCTCGTGTTTCCGGGCGAGCCGGAGCATATTGCGGTCGCGAAGCTGTGGGAGGCGATCTTCGTTTCGTCGCGGGTTGCGGTGGACGATCCGGTGAAGGAGTGGCGGGAGCATGGCGCGAGGCTGAAGAAGCGGATGGAGATGCTGAATGCCAAGCGGTTTTATGCGCTTCACTTCAAAGGGCCCGGAACGGATTTGACGGTTGGGCTGGCGGACGAGCATCTGTGGGCGGGTGGCGGGACGACCGCTGGGAACGGCGTGTATTGTCAGCCGAATATTCCGACGGAGGAGTGCTTTACGACTCCGCATAAGGACCGGGTGAACGGTACGGTGCGGGCGTCGAAGCCGCTGTCGCACCAGGGCACGCTGATTGAGAATATTGCGGTGCGGTTCGAAAACGGCAGGATTGTTGAGGCCACGGCGACGGCAGGCGAGGATGTGCTGAACCGGCTGATCAGCACGGATGATGGAGCGCGGAGGCTGGGTGAGGTTGCGCTGGTGCCGCACTCTTCGCCGATTGCGCAGAGTGGAGTGCTGTTCTGGAACACGCTGTTCGATGAGAATGCGGCAAGCCATATCGCGCTGGGACAGGCGTATTCCACGTGCATCATCGGCGGCGAGAAGATGGACGCGGAGCAACTGGCGGCAGTGGGTGCGAACGCGAGCCTGATCCATGTGGACTGGATGATCGGGTCTGGTGAGATGGACGTGGATGGTGTAGCTGCTGACGGCACGACGGAGCCGCTGTTGCGCAAGGGCGAGTGGGTTTAGCGGCTGGCGACCCGTCGGACTAACTGCTAAGGGCTTCTTATCTGCCTGCTAAGGGCTTCGTACTGCCAGGGGATCGGTCTGCGTAAGGGCTTCGTCGAGGGTGTTTTAGCGGCTTTTCCTCGGTCTTGCTGAGATTTGAGGCGGAATTGCTCTAGTATTTGCATGAAATTCGCGGTAAATTGAAACACATTCGGACCCCGGTTCGTTTTCATCCCCAAGTTTCCAAAGAATAGTGACTGCAAGGCGAGTCGGTTTTTGCAGGCACGATTTAGCTGAATGCTCTGATCTGTTTTGATCCTCAGTTGGCGATCTCCACCTGTCGCCGCGGCGCTGCATTTCTATAACTGGACCTTCGAGGAGACTTTTATGAATTCTGATATGACGCACGGCGTTTCGCGCAGATCCTTTATGAGAATTCTGGGCGCGGCTGGGGCGGCGGCTACTTCGCTTCCCGCGTTTGCCGCGATCGAGCAGGCGGGGACACAGGCACCGGCACCGGCGGCCAAACCGAAGCTGGCTCGGAGTATGCAGTTTTCGTCAGACACGGTGATCATCAGCGCGAACGAGAACCCGCTGGGGCCAGCGCAGTCCGCGTTGACAGCGATATGTAACACGGCGTCGCTGGGCGGCCGGTACCACTGGGACGAGTACCAGAAGACGATCTCGGTGTTCAATGATCAGTTTGGTTTGAAGAAGGATTACTCGGCGTTGTATCCCGGTTCGAGCGGACCGCTTGATCTGGCGTTGATGTCGAACATCGGACCGGACAAGCCGCTGGTATATGGGGATCCGAGCTACGAGCAGGGACCGCGCGCGGCTGACACAATGAAGGCTGCAAAGTACCCCGTGCCGCTGACCGCGACCTATGCGCATGACGTGAAGGCGATGTTGAAAGCGCATCCGTCGCCCGGCGCGTACTACATCGTGAATCCGAATAATCCGACGGGCACGATGACGCCGAAGGCAGATATTGTGTGGCTGGTGAATAACAAGCCGAAGGGTTCGGTGGTGATCATCGACGAGGCTTATCATCACTTCTCGAACGACGAGTCGTGCATCGACCTGGTGTCAGCAGGATAAGGACGTGATTGTGATGCGCACGTTCTCGAAGATCTACGGCATGGCCGGGATACGGGCGGGCTTTGCGATTGCGAGGCCGGATCTGATCGAGCGGTTCCGTGTTGTCGGAGGGCCGAGCGAAAGCCTGGCGAGCACGTCGATTACAAGCGCTGCGGCAGCTCGTGCGAGTCTGCAGGATAAGGACCTGGTGCCGTTGCGGAAGAAGATCAACGCAGATATCCGGACGGATACGCTGGCGTTTCTGGCCAAGCATGGCTACAAGGTCGTTCCGGGTTCGCAGGGCAACATGTTCATGGTGGACGTGGGACGCCCGGGCAGGGAGTTTCAGGCGGCGATGTTGAAGGAGAATGTCGCGATTGGCCGGACGTGGTCCGCGATGCCGAACTATGTGCGGGTTACGGTTGGGACGAAGGCGGAGATGGAGAAGTTCCAGACGGCCTTTGTGAAGTGCATGGATATGCCTCCGGGAGCGGCGAATGGCGCGGCTGCGCTGCACATACCGGAACTGCATATTCCGACGGAGTTGTATCGGCTAAGTTGATGCTGCAATGACCAGAGGCCTCGGCGAGAGATCGCCGAGGCCTTTTTTTTGGCTGTTTTTGGGTTGGATCTTCCGTCGCCGCGAAATCGGCGATCCTGACGCGGTAAACTTTCATTATGGAATTGATGGGTTGTGGAACGGCGCTGGTAACTCCCTTTCGACGGGATGGCGGCGTAGACGAACCTGCGCTGCATGCGCTGGTGAACTGGCAGATTGAGAGTGGGATCGACTTCCTGGTCCCGTGTGGAACGACGGGCGAGGCCTCGACGCTGACCGAGGCAGAGTGGCTGCGGGTGGTTGAGGTTGTGGTTGCCACGGCGGCCGGACGGGTTCCGGTATTTGCGGGCTGCACGCACAATGCGACCCACGAGGCTGTGGCACGCGCGCGGAAGCTGTCGCGGGTACATGGGTTGACGGGGATTCTGACGGCGAATCCCTATTACAACAGACCTGGGCAGGAGGGGCAGTATCAGCACTTCCGGGCGATCGCGGAAGCTACGGAGCTGCCGGTGCTGCTGTATAACATTCCTCCGCGGACTGGGGCGAACCTGGAGCCGGCGACGGTGTTGCGGCTCGCGGAGTTGAAGAATGTGATTGGGGTGAAGGAGTCGAGCGGGAATCTGGCGCAGATTACGGAGTTGCTGACGACTGCGCCGCGAAGCTTCAAGGTCTTTGCTGGGGATGATGGGCTGGCTTTGCCGATAATGGCGCTGGGTGGGGCGGGGCTTGTCTCGGTTGCGTCGAATGTGATTCCGGCACCGATGGCGCGGATGGTTCGAGCTGCGCTCGAGAACGACTGGCTGGACGCGCGGCGGATCAATCGGCAATTCTTCCGGTTGATGCAGGCGCACTTCTGGGAGGCGAGTCCCGCTCCGGTGAAGGCAGTGCTGCAGATGCTGGGGCGTGGGGAGGATGTGCTGCGGTTGCCGATGGTTCCGGTGTCGGACGCGACGCGAAGGAAGCTGGAGCGAATGGTGGGCGAGTTGGGAATGCTGGTCGGGGTTCCTGCGACGGGCGAAGACTTCCGCATGTTTTGATGGATGATGTTCCCTCACTTCTGTAGCGAAAAAAACTGGAGAAGAGATTGAAGACGTTAGAGACAGCGATTGAGCATTGGTTTGCGCAGGGCGCGGCGGCGATTGGGAATGCTGAGGCGGAGAAGGCGTTTCTTGAGCTGCGCGTAAAGCTGGAGGCGGGTGAGTTGCGGGCTGCGGAGCCGGATGCGTCGGTGGCGCTGGGCTGGCGGGTGAATGCGTGGGTGAAGCGCGGGATTCTGCTGGGGTTCCGCATTGGCACGATGATGGAGATGGGCGGCGAGACGCTGCGCTTCATCGATAAACATACGTATCCGGTGCGGAAGTTTGTGGTGGCGGATGGCGTGCGCGTGGTGCCGGGTGGAGTGAGTGTGCGGACTGGTGCATACGTTGCGAAGGGCGTTGCGGTGATTCCGCCGTCGTATGTGAATGTGGGCGCGTATGTGGATGAGGGGACGATGGTGGACTCGCATGCGCTGGTGGGGAGTTGCGCGCAGATCGGCAAGCGCGTGCATCTGAGTGCGGCGGCGCAGATTGGCGGGGTCCTGGAGCCGGTGAATGCGAGCCCGGTGATTATTGAAGATGATTGCCTGATTGGCGGGAACACCGGGGTTTATGAGGGGACCGTGGTGCGGAAGCGTGCTGTTCTGGCGGCGGGGACGGTGTTGACGCGCGGGACTCCGGTGTATGACCTGGTGAAGGGCGAGATCTATAAGGCTACGGCTGAGGTGCCGCTGATTATTCCTGAGGGCGCGGTGGTGGTGCCGGGGTCGAGGGCGGTTTCGAAGGGCAAAGGCGCGGAGTGGGGGCTGAGTGTGGCGGCTCCGGTGATTGTGAAGTACCGGGATGAGAAGACAGAACTTTCCCTGGTGTTAGAGGACATCCTGAGATAGTTAGTGCTGCGGTAGTTCAGTGCTCCTCTATTTCCGGGCACTGCGTTGAAGAGGACGAGGAGGCCCTCGGAGAGGGTGGGGTGCGCGATGATGAGGGAGCTGACTGCGGTGTAGGGCAGGTTCTCGGACATTGCAAGCTGGACGGCAGGAAGTAGTTCGCCCGCTCCGGTGCCGAAGACGGTAAAGCCGAGGATGCGGTCGTCGGGCGAGATGAGGACCTTCATGAATCCGCGGGTCTCGGAGAGGGTATTGGCGCGAAGGTCCGCGGCCATGGGGATCTTGCCGAGGCGGTAGGGGATCGCCTGTTGTTTGGCTTCGTTTTCGCGCAGGCCGATGTGGGCGAGCTCGGGATCGGTGAAGGTGACGGAGGGAAGTTGGCGGCCAGCGGTGCTGTGGCGGCCTGCGACTGGGTTCGTCGGATACAGATTATTGCGAACGACGCGGAAGTCGTCGAAGGAGATGTGGGTGAAGTGGGGGGACCCGGCGCAGTCGCCCATGGCCCATACGCCGGGGGCGGTGGTCTCGAGGCGGTCGTTGACCTGGACGTGGCCGGCGGATGTAGTTTTGATGCCGACGAGTTCGAGACCCATGTTCTTGGTGTTGGGAGTGCGACCGGTGGCGACGAGAATGTGGGAACCCTGGAGAGTGGTTTCGCCGGTGGAGCTCTTCAGATGCAGGGTGACGGAGTTGCCGGAGGTGCCTTCGACGCGCGTAAGCTCAGCGTTGGTGACGACGTCGATGCCTTCGTCGTGAAAGAGCTGCTGAAGACCTTCGATGACGTCGGGGTCTTCGCGGTGAACGAGGCTGGGGTTGCGTTCGATGACGGTGACGCGGGCGCCGAAGCGGCGTATGGCCTGGGAGAGTTCGAGGCCAACGAAGCCGCCGCCGAGGACGAGGAGATGTTTGGGGAGAACGGTGAGTTCGAGGGCCTCGATGTGGGTGAGGGGTGAGGATTCGGCGAGGCCGGGGATGGGTTCGATGGTGGCGTGGGAGCCTGTGTCGAGGAAGATGCGATCTGAGCGAAGGGTGCGAGTTCCGCCGCCGTTGAGCGCGACTTCGACGGTCTTGTCTGCGACGAAGCGACCGAAGCCCATGACGAACTCGCCTTTGTTCTTGGCGAAGTTCGTGATGTGAACCTGCACATTGTCGTCCACCAACCGCTGGCGGCGTGCGTTCACTCCGGCCATATCGACGTGCCAGTCGTTGCAGATCATGCCGAACTCAGCGCCGCGGCGGAAGAAATCAGCGACCTTGGCGCTGTGGATGACGTTTTTGCTGGGGAGGCAGGCGACGTTAGGACAGGCTCCGCCGATTCGTTTGTCTTCGACGGTGATGACGTGTTGTCCCAATGCAGCGAGCGTCCAGGCGAGGTATTTACCGGCTTCTCCGCTGCCGATGATGATTGAGTCATATTGTTCCGGGGTGGACATGGGTGCCTCCGTTCGATTGGATATTGAGACGACGGGTGACAAGAGGTTTGATGCGAGAGGCGTAAAAGCGGCTCCAGCAATTGCAAGTGAGCGTGGAATGGCAGGGCGTAAGCGCAGGTTGGCTAGTTTTGGCGGCTGAGAGAACCACTCGTCAGTGCTGGGCGGACTTTTGTGTCGACCCGTCAATCTCTGCGGAATCGCCTTAGGCAGGACGATAGAGTTGATTTTTGCTCCCCGGTTACCCCGTTGTTGCCGGCAGGTCCTGAGCCCGATCGGCTGATAGGGATTCATCCAATACTTCGCGCAGGAGAGCGAAGCGATGCCGGTCGAATTCATAGGCCCCGGCTCTCGGAAGCTGCTGTGCGAGCGCATAGCCTTTTTGCCAGGCTTCCCCTGCTTCTTCCAGGTGGTTTTCGCTCCATAAAAGTGCGCTGCGGGCCCCCCAGTAGTCGCTGTTGAACCGGGTTGGTTTTTTTGCTTCCATGCGATCCCACCACAGACGCGCACCCACGGCGTCGCGCTGCAGGAAGGCTTTGCTGAAGACAAAGTCTGTGTGTAACTCCGCCGGAATCTCAGAAGCGGATTCTTGATAGAGCTTTTCCGCTTCGGCCACTGATTGGATGGCCTCGGAGACACGCTCGCAATCGAGATAATACAGAGAGCCCAGAAGACGCAGGTGCAGCCCCCGAGGTCCGTACGCGATGCTGACGGATGCCCGGTGGATTGCTTCGATATCGAAATCCCTGGGACGCAACGGCGTGACCAGAGTGGATGTGACAGTCGAAATCGCGCGTTGGTAGTCGCCCCATGGACCGTTCGACAGGATCTGGTAGATCTGCGCGCCGTCGGAATACGAGGTTCCGGTGCGGAAGGGAATGAGGTTGAGGATGGAGGCCAGAAGAGAGAAGGTAGTGATCAGAGCAAGAAGCTGCCAGGCCGGTTCCCAGCGGCTGTTCGGCGCGGTAAAGGCGGCACAAAAGGCGAGAAGACCGCCGATCAGGCTCGCAAACGGACCAGCCGCAATCATGCAGATCTGGTTCGCCCGAAAATGCTCCAAAGTTGTGGGAGCGACACCTGTGGCGCCATCCAGCGCAAAAATTTTTGCGGGAAGGAATTGAAACTCCCACTTGCCGCCGCGGATGTGCCACTGGAATGGCCCGATGACGAAGGTGCGCAGCTTCATGCCGAGGGCTTTTCCGACGATGGCATGACCCAGCTCATGCACCAGAGCTACTACGAGAGAGGCAATTAGGAGTTCGAGGTAGTAAAGAACACCAGAATGGATCTCAAGGCGCTCGGCGAGGGCCCAGTGTCGCCACTGGTAGGATCCGAAGACGTAGGCAGCGAAAGCCAATACCCAAATCAACTTGTCGAGGACAGCGTTGGTTCCGTCGCCTGGAATGGGCGGCTGCGCTGGAGGATTTTCATCGAGTCTGGCGGCGAGATTACGGGGTGAGAATACGACAAGCCCCGCAACTCCTACAGCGAGCACGGGCAAAATTACATTCCACAAAGCTGCTTGCTGAGGGACGTTCCGCGCGAGGTAAAGCACCAGGCCACCAAGTAAGATAAAAAACAGGCTCGCGGCAATCGCCCATCCTCTCGCCGAGCGCTTTCGTCTCCAAACAGTCCACCACGCCATCCCAAAGACAACGCTCTGAATGGGAAGCACCAGACTGAGAGCCACACCGGCGATCCTCAGCCCGGCGCTCGGCACAGGCTGAAGTGAGTGCAACATATGCGGAAGCGTGCGAGCCGATACCCTAAGGCAAATGAAGGCTGTTATGGCAAATATCCAGCTCAGGAATCTCCTGACCGAAGACGCGACTTGAGATGTCCAATGCAGGGGTGTACCAACACTGCGCATACGTGCACCTTTGCCTGTCTTGGGGAGAACGGCCAGAGTAACTGGGCCGCCGCGTAGCGTCAACACTTTTTCGAAGGAAGAATGGAGGAGCACTCTCAATGCTGCGGCATCTCCATTCACAAAGCGTTTCTGGCAGCGATGGTAAGCTTAAACATTGATGGCACAAGATAAATTGAAGTTGGTTCCGCTGGGTGGTCTGGGTGAGTTCGGTATGAACTGCCTGGCGATTCGCTGGCAGGATGACATTATTGTCATCGATGCCGGTCTGATGTTTCCTGAAGAAGAGTTGCTGGGTGTAGACATTGTTGTTCCCGACATCAGCTATTTGACTGAAAACCGCGACAAGGTACGCGCGATCCTTTTGACCCATGGGCATGAAGACCACATTGGCGGACTGCCGTGGATTCTGTCTGAGCTGAATGTTCCGGTATATGGGACGGAGTTTACGCTGGCACTGGTTGAGGGCAAGCTCGAAGAACACAATCTGCTGGACGATGCGGACCTGATCGAAATGATTCCGGGTAGGCGGCTGACGCTGGGGCCGTTCTCAGTGATGCCGATTCGGGTGACGCACTCGCTGGTGGACTGCGTTGCGCTGGCGATTCATACGCCGATCGGCATTGTGCTGCATACGGGTGACTTCAAGATCGACCTTTCGCCGCCGGATAACAAGCCGTTCGATCTGCATGCGTTTGCCGAGTTGGGCAAGCAGGGTGTGCTCGTGCTGCTGCAGGATTCCACTAACGTGGACCGCAGCGGATACACGCCGAGCGAGCGTGCGGTGCGGCCGAAGCTGGATGAGATATTTGCGCAGACGAAGAAGAAGCTGTTTTTCAGCTGCTTCTCGTCGTCCATTCACCGGATACGTCTGGCGATGGAACTGGCGTATCAGCATGGGCGCAAGGTAGCGATTGTTGGGCGTTCGCTGGATAACTCGACGGAGATCGCGCAGGACCTTGGGTATCTCGATCTGCCTGCGGGGCTGATCATCAATCCGGGGCAGATCAAAGACACGCCAGCGAACAAGCTGCTGATCATGATCAGCGGAACGCAGGGCGAGCCGATGAGCGCGCTGAGCCGGGCCGCGGTGAACAACCACAAGTTCGCGAAGGTTGATGCGGGCGACACGGTGCTGCTGAGTTCGCGTGTGATTCCGGGCAACGAGAAGTCGATCTACCGGATGATCGATCACCTGGAACGGCGCGATGCGCATGTGATCCACGATGATGGGCACACCGGTCTGATCCACGTGAGTGGACATGGAAGCCAGGAGGAGCTGAAGTTGATGATCAACCTGGTCCGTCCGAAGTTCTTCATTCCGATTCACGGGGACTATCGCCACCTGAAGCGTCATGCGGAGTTGGCTGCTTCGATGGGCGTGGTGGAGAAGGCGCTACTGCTGGAGGACGGCGACGTTCTGGAGGTGGATAAGGACTCGGCTACGAAGACGGGGAAGGTTACGGTTGGCCGCGTCTGTATCGACTCTGGCGGGACATCGACGGATGTTGTGGAAGACATCGTCATTCGCGATCGCAAGCACCTGAGCGAGGATGGGATCGTGTTGCCGATCATTCAGATCAATAAGCGGACGGGCAAGCTTGAGAACCCTCCGGAGATCGTGATGCGCGGGACAGCGATCGCTGAAGAAGGCCTGATCGCAGATTGCCGGCAGGTGGTGCAGCGGACGCTCGACAATTCTTCTGGTGAAGAGAAGGCTGACTACGGCGTGATCAAGGAGAAGATTCGCAACGACCTCAAGCGGTATATCCAGAAGAGCACGAGCCGGCGGCCTTTAATTATGCCGGTGATTCTGGAGATCTGAGAAAAGTTCGAAAGAGAAAAGGCGCCTCATTTTTTGGAGGCGCCTCTTCTTTTTAGAAGCGGATAGTTGATGGTGCTGCCTCGTCTAGAGTTGGCGACGAGCTTCATCCGCCTCTTGCGCAAGACTGAACATGAGTTTCAGGAACTGGGGATTTTGTTGACCGATGAAGAGTCCGTCATCCACAAAGCTCTGGACAGCGGCCACAGCCCCACCATTTTTTATGGAGGTCGGGCGAATAATCGCTACGGGCGGGAACTTGTGGCTGAGAAAGTGGGTTGGCTCGGGCATGATCAGGTTGGCTTGCAATGTGTCGCCGTTGAGAGATTCCGGATTTGTCTCTCCCTTGGCGTCAGCAAGATTTGTAAACGTGACGGTTGCTCCCGTTCCGCCGGGTCCGTTGTCGATGTCGGTCAACGGGAGCGCGTTGCCCGCCTTGTCCTGCCAGGTTTGAAAGTGCATGGTCTCGCTTGGGCCGATGCTAAGCAGCACACGCAAGACTTCGAGATTGGTTACCTGCTGCGCAAGTGTTGGATAGAGGCTGGTGCCGCCCTGCTCGATGAAGGCAAAGTGAAATCCCGCCGTGAAGGCGATCGCCTGAAGATGAGTGCTGATGGTGGCCGGGTTGTTGTCGCTGAGCGAACTGCCGGCGGTGTCAGCGTCGGTTCTTGGAATCGCTGTATGCTGTCCCAGATTCAGACTGGGAACTGCCTGGACGAACGGCGCACCTGGGTCGAAGTCGGGGTTGGTGATACTGCGGTAGCGAGACCAGTAACTGGTATCCACTGTGAGCTTCATAAGGTTGGTGAGCCGGGTTTTGCCGCTTGATCCTGTTGCCGTACTGCCGGGAATTGTGGCGAAGGGACTGAGGTCGACTGCTTCGGCGCCCTTCGATTCCAGGTACGCTTTCAGAAAGGCGGCATGGCTCATCTCATCGTCGGTGTTGTCGGTGATGTATTGCGACATGTCTCCATCGAGGATCTGGAGTGCGCCTATGTAAAGTGGATTTCCTCCGTTGGTGCCTGGGACGGAGGCGTCGGGGACCCCGCCGAGTTCGGCGTATTGAAGCCACAGATCGGCTTCGATCTGCTCGAGAGCGTTCAGGAATTTGAGAATCGCGATGTCGCCTTTGGTGAGGTCGCCCTGGTGCTCATCGCCGTTCTGGCCAAATGCTGATAACCCGCCGCCTAATAGGCCGATGCCTACGGTTGCTGCGCCTGTCGCGATTCCTGTCTTCAAAAACGCGCGCCTATTCGCTGATTTCCTAATTAAATTATCGAACTGCGTCATGCGATTTCTCCTTTTCTCCTGAATGCCCAAGCCGGGCACAGCTAACTCATATGGACACACGGTAGGCGCACTGCCGGTGGTGACTTGTCAGTACGGCGTCATATAAATGTCCCTTCTTTATTGCAGAACGATGAATGCCGCAACGTGCGCGTGGAGCTGCCGCGATGGTGGACCTCTCAGGTCGATCCCGTGTGCCTTGAGTCGCGGAATTCTGCACGAATGATGGCAAACAACAAACGGTGACGACTAAGGAACCGAGCGTATTGCCAAACGTAAAAGAGGTTGCGCCAAGAGTAAGATCTACGATAACGGCGTGATTACCAGCAAAAACCGGAGCAAACGGGGCTAAATAACGAAAACGAATGGAGCGCCGTTTGGTCAGGCGAAGGCGGTCTTGATGTTGAATTTCTCTTTTCGCAACCGCGTTGTGGTGGGCCTGATTGGAGTGGGGTTGCTGGGATCGCTGGCTGATGCGCAGCAGCCAGTTACGAAGCCTGCATCGCGGCCCAAGGTTGCATTGGTGTTTGAAGGCGGTGGCGCGCTCGGGTTCGCACATATCGGAGTGATCGAGTGGATTGAGGCGCACCATATTCCAGTGGACTACGTGGCCGGGACCAGCATGGGCGGCCTGGTGGGTGGACTGTATGCGTCGGGCCTCAGTCCGCAGGAGATTACGACCTTTGTTGGCGGCATCAACTGGTCGGCGGTGTTGAGCGGGCAGGTGCCGTTTCCGGCGTTGAGCTACAGACGGAAGGAGGACAGGCTCGCGTTCCCGAACCGCCTGGAGTTTGGTTTGAAGCATGGGTTGAGCTTCCCAAATGGTTTGAACTCCGGGGCGGTAGTCGGACTGCTTCTGGACGAGAAGACGCTGCCGTACTGGGACATTAAGAACTTTGACGACCTGCCGATTCCGTTCCGTTGCGTTGCGACCGATCTCACGACAGGCGAAGAGCATGTGTTCAAGGATGGATCGCTGGCGCAGGCGATGCGTTCGACGATGTCGATTCCTGGGGTGTTCGCTCCGGTGGAGCACGGCACTCAGGTCTACTCCGATGGTGCCGCGGTGAACAATCTTCCGGTGAACGTGGCGCGCGAGATGGGTGCGGAGATCGTGATCGCGGTGTATTTGGATACGGGTCCGTACAACAAAACAAACCTGAGTTCGCTGGTGGGGGTGGCGGGCAGGAATGTGGAGATCATGATCTCGGCCAATGAACTGGATAGCATGAAGAGTGCAAACATCCTGCTGAAGGCGGACGTAAGCAAATTTACCTCCGGCGACTTCGAGAAGAGTGCGGAGATCATTCCTAAGGGTGTGGAGGTTGCGCAGCAGCATGCGGCGGAGCTGGAAAAGTATGCTGTGAACGATGCCGACTGGCAGGCGTATCTAAAAGAGAGAAACTCAAGGCGCAGGACGACGGTTCCAGAGCCGCAGTTTATCGACATCTACGGTATGCATGGAGTGCAGCAGACCGAGATCGCGAATGAGTTCACGCAGTATGTGAACAAGCCCATCGATACGCAGAAGATCGAGAATACGATTCAAGATCTGCAGGGGACAGGGATCTATTCGAGCATCAGCTACAACATGATCGATAAAGATGACAAGACGGGTCTCCTGGTGCGACCCAGGTTGAAGAACTACGGACCGCCGTTCTTGAATGTGGGTGTGTTTCTCTCATCAAACGATGCGAATGATATACAGCTTGGGCTGGGCGGGCGGGCGACATTTTTTGGTATAGCAGGGCCGAGGTCAGAGCTGCGTGTGGGTGCGTCGATAGGGCAGGTGGCGGGAATTAGTGGGGAGCTTTATAAGCCTTTTTGGGGAAAGGGTCCGTTTGTGTCTCCGCGAGCGTACTACGAGCACACGGTGGCGGCGTTCTATTCGGGCAGTTCGCAACTGGCGCAGTACACGGAGGCGAAGAATGGATTCGGCACCGACGTGGGATACCTGTTTAACTCGAAGACTGAGTTGCGTGTGGGCGAGGACTATCAGTGGTACAGCGAGACGCTGAGAGTCGGTTCGCCGATCGAACAGGCTTTCAACATCACGCCATGGGTGAGCAATGTGCGGTTTCAATACCTGGGGCAGGATAGTGTGCAGGTTCCGACGCGCGGCACGGAGTTGTTGACGAAGTATATCTATTCGACGAAGAGCCCGACTGGGTCGTCCGGCTATTCGCAATGGAATTCGAACTTGTCGCACTTCATTCCTGTGAAGAACCGCGGAATCATCTTTGGGAGGGGTGAGGGAGGGACGAGCTTTGGCGCGACGAACCTGGGGCTGGCTGGGTTTTCGCTTGGCGGTCCGCTGCGATTGAGCGCCTATGGCGAAGGGGAGTTGCTGGGGAGCGATTATTTTCTGGCGCAGGCTGGGTATCTTCACCGCTTGTTTAATTTGAATCCCGTGATTGGCGATGCGGTCTACGTCGGGGGGCTTTATGAGATCGGCAAGGTATGGAACGCATCGGCAGGAACGCCAAATCTGCCGAACGATATCGCGGGAGTGGTGGTTATGAAGACGCTGATTGGCCCGATCTTTGGCGGAGCCAGTATCGGGGATAGCGGTCATCGCAGATGGTTCCTCGGGTTGGGGCGTATCTTCTGACGGCGCTTAAGTGCAATTTATGATGGAAGTAGAGGAGAACGATGAACGAGTTTGTGACATTCGATGAGGTTCGGGCGGCGAAGGAACGGATTGCCGGGGTTGCGGTGAGGACGCCGCTGTATCGTGTGGAACGGGCGCGGCTTAAGATGGGTGGGTTTCCGGAGCCGGAGTTCGATCTGTATATCAAGGCGGAGAGCGAGCAGCCGATTGGAAGTTTCAAGCTGCGTGGAGCCTACAACATGGTTTCTCAGTTGTCGCCGGAGGCGCTTGGCCGCGGGGTGATTACGTATTCGAGCGGGAACCATGCGCAGGGCGTGGCGTATGCGGCGCGGGCGCTTGGAGCGAAGGCAGTCATCGTAATGCCGAACAACGCTCCCGAGGTAAAGAAGGCCGCGACGCGTGCGCTGGGTGCGGAGATTGTTGAGGTGGGGCCGGCTTCGTCCGAACGAAGGCTGAAGGCCGAGGAGTTGGTGGCGAAGTTTGGCTACGCGATGATTCCTCCGTACGATGCGCCGCAGATTATTGCGGGACAGGCAACGTGCGGACTGGAAATTGTGGAGCAGTTGCCGGGCGTCGGGTTGGTGATTTCGCCGGTAAGCGGCGGCGGGCTGCTGAGCGGAATTGCAACGGCGGTGAAGCTGGCGGCGCAGGCTGGTCTTGCGGACCCGAATGTGAAGGTGTGGGGCGCGGAGCCGGAGCTGGCGGCGGATGCGAAGGAGAGTTTCTACACGAAGACTCTGGTAGAGTGGCCTGCGGAGAAGACGACGCGGACGATTGGTGACGGTTTGCGCACGCAGAGCCTTGGCGTGTTGAACTTTCAGCATGTGCTGGAGTTTGTGGATGGGATCGTGACGGTGACCGAGGATGAGATTCTTGTGGCCATGCGGGTGATGCTCGGCGCGACGAAGCTCGTTCCGGAGCCGAGCGGAGCGGTGACGCTGGCTGCGGCTTTGTTCCATGCGCATGAGTTGCCGAAGGCGAGCAAGGTTGCTGTGGTGTTGAGCGGAGGAAATCTGGAGCCCGCTTTGCGCGAGCGGTTGGAGGGAGAGCTGGCCGCGGGAAGAGTCTAGTGGCCCCAGTCTAGTGCCTTCGGTCTAGTGGCTTCGGCTGCGCTGTTGCTGGTAGCGGTCAAGGACATCCTGCAGGGAGACGACGCCTTCGAGCGAGCCACGCACAGCGCGGTTGGTGATGGGGAGCAGAGGCCACCGCTGGAAGTGCGGCAGGGCGCTCGAGAGAGGAAGATCGGGGAAGAGGACGGGTGTTCGTTCTGGTCCGAGATATTCCTGGAGGGTGAGTGCGGGGCGCTCGGGTGGAGGTGCGCTGATCTCGTCGGGTGAACCAGCGGATGCATCGCCGGCGTTCGCGTTGAAGAGCGCTTCCAGTTCTTCTCTTCGTGCTGCGTACCAGAGGCCATCGATGCAGTGAATGAGCACGACGGGCGCGGCTTTACCGTCTTCATATTGCGCGAGAGATTTGATGGTGCCGGCGATGTTGTCAGCGCCCTGCAGAACGGGCACGGTGACCGGTTGCATGGCGTCTTCGAGGTGCAGGTTGCTCTCTTCGCGGAGCTCTTCCATGGAGGGAAGGTGGAGGCCGTCCTGAATTGTGAACTGTTCGAGGATGGGGACCGGCTGCAGGACGCGCGAGATGACGTAAGCGATGGTGTTGGCGAGCAGGACAGGCAGGACGATGGAGTAGTTGCCGCTGACCTCCAGCACCATGAAGACGGAGGTGAGCGGAGCGCGCAGGAACGCCGCGAAGAGAACTCCCATGCCCACGAGCGCGTAGGATCCAATAGAGCCGGTGAGGTGGGGGAAGTAGATCTTCTCGAAGGTGCCTACGGCTGCGCCGAGCATGGCTCCAATGAAGAGTGTGGGGGCGAACATGCCACCGGGGGTTCCGCTGGAGAAAGAAAGCGTGGTGACGATGATTTTGAAGAGCGCCAGGATGAGGAGCATTCGCCAGGCGAACTGCGAGTGCATAGCCTGATCGATCGCCTCGTAGCCTGCTCCCATGACCTGCGTGAGGCCGAAATAGCCGATGCTTCCGACGAGCAGTCCGGCGATGGCAGGCTGGATAAGCTGAGACCACTGAGGCTGGCTGCGGAGTTTGGGGCGAAGGTAGCTGAGGGACTTCGCAAACAGGAGTGACGCGAAGCCGCCGAAGATACCGAGGACGGCGTAGGCGAGCAGCTCGCGAGAATCGCGGAGGTTGACAGTGGGGATGCGGAACATCGGCTCCGCTCCCCAGAAGGAGCGGGCGACGACGACGCTGGAGACAGCGGAGAGGACGATGGAGCCGAGGACTGCGGCGCTCCACTGACCGATGACCTCTTCGATGACGAAGAGGATGGCGGAGATAGGCGCGTTGAAGGCCGCGGCGAGTCCGGCGGCGGCGCCGATAGGAGCGAAGATGCGCAGCTTTTCCTTTGAGAGGCCGAAGCGGCGACTGATGAGGGAGGCGACGCCGGCGCCAATCTGCAGCGATGGGTCTTCCGGTCCGAGCGAGTGGCCGCTGCCGATGGCGAGGGCTGACAGGAGAAACTTACCGATGACGGTGCGGAACGAGATGTATCCGTTGTGGATGTAGAGGGCGGCCTTGGTCTGATTGATTCCACTGCCGCGCACATTGGGGAAGACGAAGCGGGCAAGGACTGCGACGACAAGTCCGGCGAGGGCAGGAATGATGATGAGCCTGGGCTGATGCGGGTTGGGCGAGGAGCCGAGCAGAAGAACGCTAAGCCACTCGATGGCCATGCGGAAGGAGACGACCAGCAGGCCAGAGATGACTCCGATGAAGATAGAGAGCAGGAGAAAAATGCGCTCTTCGCGGGCGGGTGCGATGCGAGCGATCATCTCTTCGGCAGCCACGCGGGCTGCGCGGCGGTCTCTTCCGGCCGCTGTGGCGACGGATTGCTTGTCCGCTTCGATCACAGCTCCGTCCCCTTCGGCGATTTGGCAAGCAGGAGCAACAAAGCGTCGGTGCCTGTTGGTGCGCCGCAGGTCTGGTTGGTCTGTATCTCGGTGTCGTAGACGAGCTTCATGACGGCATCCTGTTCGGTCGAGTCATTCAGCAGCGCTCCACTGTCGAGCGAGGCTTCTTTGCTCGTCCAACGCGTAGCGAGAGTCTGGAGCGGTGACGAGAGCCTGCTTGCAGCGCCGACCTGAGCGTTACAGCTCTCGAAGCGCTTCCTGGCGATGTCACGCGCCTTTAGGATGCGGGCGACACGTTCGCCGGGCGGAAGTTTTCTTGACGGAACGAGAGGAAGGATCTTCGCAGAGTTGTCAAGCATCTCTTGCAATTCGGCAGGGAACGCGGGCTGACTGATGGCAGCCTCATGATCGCGGCTGGCTTTTTCGAGCAGGCGATATGCTTCTTCAAAGTGACCGAATCCATACTCCAGACGGCCGGCAGCATCTAGTGATGTCAGGTTGTTTGGCTCCTTGGCGAGGACCTTCTGGTAGTAGGTCAGGGCATCGTAGGGAGCGTCGGCCTGCTCGAGAAGCTGCGCGATGGTAAGGGCGAGATTCATGTCGTCGGGTGCATTTCCACCGGCGATGAGCAACTCGGTTCGTGCACTGCTCAGGTCGTGGTGCGCGATGAGATAACGCGAGAGCTCAAGACGCACGTCGCGCCTGCGAACAGTGCCGTCGCCCTCCCACGTGCCGTAGATTGCCGCGCGGTAGTAGTTGATTGCGGCCTGCATGTCTCTCTTTTGCGCAGCGAGACGGGCAAGGCGAAGGTTGATGAATCCATCGCCGGGTTGGGTCTCCCAGAGGCCAAGGAAGTAGTTGTAGGATTCTTCGGTGTGGCCGGCGTCGCCGAGCGCCTGCGCGAGCAGCAACTCGTAGGAGCGCTCGCCGGGCGAGTAAGCCAGGGCTGTGCGAAGAGCGACGATGGCTTGATCGGGGTGGCCTGAGGCTATAGCTTGCTGACCCCGCGTCCCCCATCGCTTCGCCAACTCTTCACGATGTGCGGTGAAGCTGCGGAACAGAAACAGTGTGACGATGAAGAGTACGACGGTGATGAGGATCAGGCTGAGAAAGGTCAGGGCGTCGCGAAGAATCAACTTTCGCTTTGCTATCGACTCATTCTCTATTGTTTCCAAGGTCATAAGTGTTGAGACCGTCAGTCGTTCGAACGATACTTACAGTCTAGATACTTACAGTCTAAGGTTTTGATGCGGATCGGGAAACTGCGGGAGGTTTTTCGGGAGCGGAAAGGGCAGCAACGGCTAGAATTCAGGCTGGGTCAGGTGCGGCTTTCCAGCGGATTGGCTCTGACGTCTATTGAGGTCCTATGCGACTATCGAAATTTTGGCGATGTTTGGCGATGGGTGTTGCGGCGATGATGCTGGCGGCTGGTGCGGCTGGCGCTCAGTCAAAGGGCCAGAAGCTGCCTCAGGCGTACGACAAGGCAGTGCGGGCGACCGTGCTGCACGATGCGAATGTTTATGTGGCGGCCGATGCCGATTCGCAGAAGATTTCGCTGGTGACTCCAGGCCATGAGGTGGTTGTCGTGGAGCGGAGCGGGCCCTGGGTAAAGGTCTTCGCGAATACCGACGTCGGCGAAGATGCGGACGAAGATAACCGGGACAAGCCCATATTTGGAGACGATGCAAATGTGACGCCGGCTTCGGGGTGGATTCGGAATAAGGGCATCATCGGTCCGGGTGTTCCTAACGGCGACTCGATCCTGTACGGGTCTGCCGCGAACTTCGAGGATGCGGCGGCGCAGCCCCATGCGCCGAAGGGTGCAGCCACGGCAGCCCATCTGCTTTACAAGCGGGTGTCAGAGTACTTCCCGGACTCGGCGCTCGCTCCGGAGGCGGCGTGGCGGGCGGCAGATATTCGCTGGCAGATGGAGAAGTTTGACGCAAGCACCCTGCCCAGCGCGAAGGAGCAGGAGGCCTATCTGCGGCCGCAGCTATACGAAGGCGAGATGAAGAAGGTGATGAAGATGTATTCGGGCAGCAAGTTCGCGGCGTTGGCGGCGTACGATCTGCTGGATAACAAACTCTGCGGCGACTGGCAGGGCCTGCCGAAGTGTCCGGAGATGGAGACGGGACTGTATCAGAAGTATGCGCAGCAGTATCAGGATGGACCGAAGGCGGCTGAGGCCCTTTACAACGCGGTGTACCGGCAGGGCGTCGTTGTGACAATGTATGAGGTGCAGGAAGACCACAAGAAGTCTCAGGCGGCAGCGCAGCGGACGCAGGCGCTGGCGCAAAATCTGAAGGAGCGCTATCCCAAGACAGACTATGCCGCGCGCGGGGACAGCATCGCATTTCGTGTGGCGCAGGGGATACCCATCTATGGAAGCGACCGGGACTGAGGGGGTTGGTGCTGCAGGCGTGCTTGTGCGGGTTATCTCGCATGAGGACGCGGCAGCTGTGGCTGAGCTCTGCCGGCAGTTAGGGTATGAGGTATCTGTCGAAATGGTCGTAGAGCAGATGGGGAGATTGTCCTCGCGCGGGGGGAGCCAGGTTGCTTTCGTGGCCTGCGTTGGGGAGGACGTTGTCGGGTGGATTGAAGCTACGATTACGCATCATCTGCAGTACGCGCCCTACGCGTTGATCGGTGGCCTCGTCGTGCGGGAGGGGATGCGAAGCCTGGGGATTGGGAAGAGGTTGTGCGCTGAGGTGGAGGCGTGGAGCCGAGAGAAGGGAGTCGCGGTGGTGAGGGTGACATCGCGCAGCACGCGCGAGGACGCGCATCGGTTTTATCTTCGCGACGGCTACGAACGGATCAAGACGTCAGCGGTGTTCGAGAAGGTACTCCTATAACGATTGCGGCGGAAGCTCAACGAGCTTTGGCTACTATTTGTGCAGGTTTCTATTCTTCTGCAACGATCTTCCAACACACTAGGTGAAACACGATATTCACCGTGAACATTTAGGATGAAGTATGCCGATTTCAAAAGTGATTATTCTGGCCATTGTGCAGGGGCTCGCGGAGTTGCTGCCTGTTTCGAGTTCCGCACACGTGGTTGTCGCCGAAAAATTGATGGGGCTGGACCCTTCTTCGCCGCAGTTGACCCTGTTGTTGGTCATGCTGCATACGGGCACGATGTTTGCCGTGATCGCCTACTTCTGGAGCCAGTGGAAGAAGACGTATTTCTCAAGTGGCGATGCGTTCAAGCGGTTTCTGGTTCGGTTGATCTGGGCTTCGCTGCTGACAGCCGTGATTGGCGCAGTGATTATCAAGGCGGTGGAGAAGACAGCTTTCAAAGGCGCTTCGAAGGCTGAGATTGAACTGCTGTTCGGTCGGCTGGATCTGATTGCGCCTGCACTCGCGGCTGCGGGATTGTTGATTCTGCTTGCAGGGCTGATGGAGAAGCGGCGCATGGGTGACCACCCGAAGGTCTACGGCGACAGCGTGACGATGCGGCAGGCGGGATGGATCGGCGCGATTCAAGGGCTTTGCCTGCCATTCCGCGGATTTTCACGGTCAGGAGCGACGATCTCGACGGGTATGTTGACGGGTGCGAGCAAAGAGCGGGCGGAGCGATTCAGCTTTGCGCTGGCTGTGGTACTGACGCCTCCGGCGGTCGGACGCGAGGTCCTGCGATTGGTAAAGGCATCGCACGAAGCCGCAGCGGCAGGGACGCCGATCGATCTGCATGGAAGCATGATGACGGGGCTGCTGGGAGCCTTCTTTGCGTTTCTGGCGGGGCTGGTGGCGCTGAGGTGGCTAAGCAGCTGGTTGGAAGAAGGGCGCTGGTACCTCTTCGGAATCTATTGCCTGGTGGCTTCGGTGGTCGTGTTCGGATTGCATCACGCGGGGTATTGAGCGCCGAAGTCCTGCGACCAAACGGTAAAAACAAGAAAGGCTTCGTGCGAACGATCGTCATCGCTATCACGAAGCCCTTCTGACAACTAGTACCGCTCAGGATCAGTACTAGTATCTTGTTCAACCTGCGCGTCAAAGTCCATCGAAGGTCTTCGAACCTGAACTGTGCCAGCTCGTTTGCTGTTCACTTCGAACGCAGCTTAGGAAATCAAATGCGTCGGAAATCAAATGCGTCGGAAATCAAATGCGTCGAGTAGCTTGCTGATGGCATGTAACACAATAAGGCCTTTTCCCTAATTTAGTAATAAAAAATCGTCAATAAAGCCGCTGGTTTTATGAGTGGAAGCGAATTTCCCACCTTCAAATAGAACGATGCATATTGTTGCAATTTCGCTTCGGAGCTGTGCTTTGTTTTCTAGCGCATGCGCGTGTAGATCCACGCCCAGTAGATAAGAGGAATCTGCAAAGGAATGCGCAGCCATTGCGCCCAGCTCTGGCCCATGATGCCAGGTGCAGATAAATGCGCAGTCGCCATGTAAATGTTTGCAGGTAGAACAGCGATCAACAGCGCTACTAATCCCCACGCCGCGGCCTGGCGAGTGGAGGGAATCAGCAGCCCTGCGCCGCCCAGGATCTCAGCGGTGCCGCTGATGTAGACCAGTGTGAGCGGGGCGGGCAGGTACGGAGGCATGATTCGGAGATAAAGTCGCGGCGCCAGAAAGTGAAGGCTGCCGGAGAGCATAAAGAGAAGGGCTAGAAGAATGCGACCGGCCATGCCCCTACCCTCCTCGTCCCTCAAGCCTATTCCCACAAAAAAAGGGGGCGGAAGCCGCCCCTAACCTGAGTTTAGTTGATCGGTGTGTCAGTGCTACTTCGTTGCGAGCGCGTCGCGATGGTCGCGTACGAAGTCGTGGGAGGTGAGAATATGGGCTTGCTGTTCGGCGATGAGCTGGCGGACGGGCAAAGGGAGATCCTGATCGAGAGCATCGGCGTAGGCCTTCTTGGCTTCGTCTTCCCCGCTCTCTGCTGTCTCTAGGAGTGTGTGATCTCCACCACCCAGCTTGGCTTTCAGGTCGCCCCAAGTGCGATGGATGGCTCCCAACGTCGTGCCAGACTCCTTGATGTCGTGAACACCATTCTGGTGGAGTACTTCTTCCAGATCGCCGCGGAAGCTTGCTCGCTTCAGCGATTCGGCGAGGAAGTATTTTTTCAGCGTCGGGTCTTTCAGGTGTTCGCCGATATCGGCGAAGCCCTTCTGGCTGTCGAGGAGTGTGCTGATGAGTGCGTTCAGTGCGAGTTGTATCTCGTGCTGTTTACCTTCGTCTGTCGCCATGGAAACCTCAATCTTGATTAATACGGTAAATCGGTTGGAGCAGGGTCCGCCAGCTGTGCGCGATTCTCCTCCGCCGGCGGCAAGCAGGAGAAATCGCGAAAACCCCGCGCCCCTGCCAACCGGTTCTAAGGTCCGCCGGGCCGATTGCACCCGGCGGCGAGTACTGACAGATAGATGCAGAGATTGCCTGTGGGTTTGCATTCGGATACCCCAAAGGAGGTTTTCCTACTTTGCCCGTTCTGGTGGGGGTGGGCTCTGGGATAATCGGAGGTGCTCTGGTGGTTCGCGGACTCTGATTGCACGACCCGGTGTGCGGGAGGTCTGCGCGCCGGGTTGAGCGAGGCCGTGCGCACCCCCTCTATGAAGGCTCCCCAATGAAGAGCATAAGACTTGTCTCGACCCCGACGCGCAACCGCCGCCTGAACGAGATTATCGGGATGGTCGTCCTGGTGGCTGCAACGTTGGTGCTGCTTGCGCTGGCCAGCTACACCCCGACGGACCCCTCTTTCAACACTGTGGGTCATTATGTCGCGGGCCGGCCGGCGCACAACTGGACCGGGATGGTCGGAGCCTACTTTGCCGATGCAACACTCCAGCTCATTGGGATAGCTGCATTGTTTCTACCGCTGGTGCTGGGACGGCTGGGTATCTGTTGGATGCGGTCCCGGCCCGCGGGTTCAGCCATGGCGAAGGCCGTTGGGCTGGTGATGTGGGTAGTCTTTGCGCCCGCCGCCATCGCACTGCTGCCGGGGGCCATGCTGTGGCGGCATTCGCTGCCAATCGAGGGAATGCTGGGGCGACTGCTAGCCGATTTCATAGTCCACTATCTGAACCTCCCGGGCGCGACTATCGTGCTAACCCTGATGGTCGCGGTGTCGCTATATCTTGCGACAACATTTACGTTCAACACAGCGCGCGAGTGGGCAACGGTTCGGTTTGGTTTTGTGCAACGGTTGTGGGAGTGGTGGCAGCAGCGACGCAGCAGACGCGCCGGCGCGGAAGCAGCGATCGAAGAATCGTATGGAAGCAAACGCGAGCAGGCTGACGCGAAGGCACGGCGCGCACGCGAGCTCGCCGAAGAGGCGGAGCGGAAGAGACTGGAGCCAGAGAGCACAACCCTGCTGAGCGGGTTGTTTGGCTGGTTGAGTAGGAAGAAGCCGGTTGAGGCGATTTCGATCGTGCCGCATGAAGAAACGGCAGTTCAGGGACAGCCTGCGTCGATGTGGCAGGCTATGCCGCGGACGCTGGTGGACGCTCCTCCCGTCACGGCTTTCAGCACGGCTGCCGCGGCCGCAGCGCCATTTGCTGAGGTGCTGGCGAAGGCCGCCACACCGGTGCGCGCGGTGGATGACGAGTCGAACTTCAATGATCTCGGATTGCGTTTCGAGGCAAAGGATCGCGACGAAGAGGCATTGCCGGTAAAGACTTCAGTGACGGTGCGGTCTGCGAAGAAGACAGTTGAGGAGCCGAGAGCTTCCTTCGCGCCTCCACGGGCGTCTCTGCCGGACGGCATCTCGTTTGGCAGACGCGCGGATGCGGACATTAAACCGGTGACGATTGTGCCCAAGAGTGTGCGCGGGTACAAGCTGCCGTCTTCGTCGCTGCTGTATCGCAATGAGGAGCACAGCGTCGTGCGCGAAGAAGCGCTGCGCGAAGAGGCTCGCGTGCTGGTGGAGAAGTCTGCAGAGTTCGGTGTGGATGGGCAAGTGACGCAGATCAATCCTGGACCTGTTGTGACGACGTTTGAGTTCAAGCCGGAGGCTGGTGTGAAGGTCGCCCGCATTACCGGATTGGCCGACGATCTCTGCCTCGCGATGGCGGCAGAGTCGATCCTGATCGAGCGAATGCCGGGCAAGAGCACGGTAGGGATTCAGGTGCCGAACCATGAGCGGGAGACGATCTGGCTGCGCGATGTAGTGGAGTGCGAGAGCTTCGCGCAGAGCAAGAGCAAGCTTGCAATTGCGCTGGGCAAGGACATCAATGGCCGCATCGTGACGGCGGATCTGGCGAGCATGCCGCACGTCTTGATTGCGGGTTCGACTGGTTCGGGTAAATCGGTCGCGATCAACGCGATGATCATGAGCGTGCTGTTCAAGAGCACGCCGGAGCAGGTGCGCATGATCCTGGTCGACCCGAAGCGCGTTGAGCTTGGGATGTACGAGGGGATTCCGCATCTTTTCACGCCGATCATTACGGAGGCGAAGCTGGCTGCGAATGCTTTGCGCAATGCAGTGCGGGAGATGGAACGGCGGCTGAAGCTGCTGGCCGCGAACCACGTTCGCAACATCGATCAGTTCAATAAGCTGTTCGACCATGGCAGCGAGTATCTGTTTGAAGACGTGAACCAGGAGCCGCTGCCGTACATCATCATCATCATCGACGAACTGGCCGACCTGATGATGCTCGACCGTGCAAACGTCGAAGAGTCGATCACGCGACTGGCGCAGATGGCGCGCGCCGTCGGGATTCACCTTGTGCTGGCGACGCAGCGGCCCTCGGTCGACGTCATCACCGGGTTGATCAAGGCGAACGTGCCGACGCGTATGAGCTTCCGCCTTGCGACCAAGGTGGACTCGCGCACGATCATCGACTCGAACGGAGCGGAGTCTCTACTTGGGCGCGGCGACATGTTGTATCTGCCGCCCGGAACCAGCCGCGTGCAGCGCGTGCATGCGCCGTTCGTCACGGAGAAAGAGATCTCTGAGGTCGTAAAGTTCTGGAAGGCACAGGGCGAGGCGGAGTATGTCCACGGCTTCCTCGAAGGCCCGAAGGAAGACACGGGAAAAGAGAATGACGGTGGAGTCGATGGCGACAACAACGATCCCATGTATGACGACGCGGTTCGCCTGGTATTTGAGTTTGGCAAGGCCAGCACTTCGCTCCTGCAGCGCCGCCTGCGGATCGGCTACGGGCGCGCCGCTCATCTGATCGACATGATGTACAACGATGGTCTGGTCGGTCCGGCGGATGGATCGAAGCCGCGCGAGATTCTGAAGTCGCCGAACTGGATCAGTGAAGTGGACGCGGCGATTCGATAAGGCCTAGTGGTGCACGGTCCTCGACGATCGGATGGCGACGATCGCCAGGATGCAGAGGACAATCAGGAGAGCGATCCAAAGCAGATGAGGATGACGTTCCGTGAGCGGCCGGGTGTCGGGACGCGCGCGGAACGTAGGGTTCGGCTGCTCAGGGCCTAGTTGCGCCGGGTGCATGCCGGCCGATAACGTGAAGAGTCGCGCATAGTCGTACTGAGGAGCGGCGAGCGCGGAGTCTCCGTAGAAGAGGGTCAGAAGCTGTGCGGCGGATGTGTCAAAACAGATCTTGCGCTGGCGCATCTCAAGCCGGATGGCGTTGATGGGAAGCGGCGTGTCATCGCCGTTGTCGACTGTGACTTCAACGATGGCCGCGCTTTGCATGTTCGAGCCAAGAGTTGCAGGAACGCTGAACTGCTCCTCACGAATCTCGCGGCCTCCCTGGGTAAGATGCACGCGGAAGATCGTGCCCGCGAGCTCTTCGTTCCCGGAGTTGGAGCTGCCCTCGGGGCGATCGGTGATGCGGATATCGCGACTGAAGTTGGATTTGTACGCGGGGGCCAGATCGAAGGAGATACGCTCGACCGGAATGCGCTCGGCTAGCGAAAAGGTGGCGACGCTCTGGCGGCCGCGCGGCACAACTGTCGTGGTTGTGGCGGCAGTTGTGTACAGAGACTGAGCCTCGCGGCTAGGCGGAACGGTGACGCCCACGACCATCTCGGGTGTCAGGTTCAAGGTTCTATTGCCGGTCGCGGGAGAGATGGCCAGTTCAATGTGCAGATAAGGAAGACTCGTCTCCTGCAGGTGAATCGTCGTGCTGCGAGAGAGGTGTTGCGAGGTGAGGTCGAAGAGGGTGAACTCGCCGAGACTGGTCTGGTTGGAGTAGTTGGGGTCGCGCGTGCCGGAGACGGTAGCGGTCGCGAGGAAGTCGTGACCGGCGAGGTTGAGCGTGATCTCCGTGTAGGGGCGGCTGGGCATCTCGAGGTCGAAGACGATGTCGCGATGGCGAAGGCCGAGGTTGAGCACACGCGCCGTATCGCTGTCGGGCTGCTGCGGTTCGCTCAGCGTAATGGCAAATGGAACTTCATGTCCGTTTTGGTAAAGGCGCAGATCTTTCAGCGATGGCGCCGCGTGAGGGAAGATCTGCGGATCGATGACGGCGCAGCTTTGGCCGGCGCTCGCGGGTGTGGTGATGGTTCGCTGATAGCGGAAGTAATCCGGATTGGCGGTCGCAGGTTCGGTTCCTGGCGCGGCCTGCCACAGAAGTATCGCGAGGAGTACGGCGGACTTCACTGGCCCACTCCTTCGTTTGAAACTCCTTCGTCTGGAACTTTGTCATCCGCTTTGGTCGCTGCGGTTTGCTGCGGTTCGCGCAGCGCAAGCCAGTCCTTCTGGTAAGCGAAACTGATGGCCATCAGCAGCGCTCCAAGGCCGAGAAAGCTGAGGCCGTGATAACCTTGGCCCAGGTTGCGCGTGTCGTAAATGAAGGTCTTTCCGATGGTGAACACGATCAGGATGAGAGCCTGCCAGCGAATGAAGGCGGAGCGCTTCCAGAAGCCGATTGCCAGCAAACCCGCGCCGTACAGCATGAGAAATGCAGAGATGGCCAGAGACTTTTGGAGATCAGCCTCTGGGTTGCCTGTGGTTTGACGCCAAGCGGTGTCGAACTCTCGCACACAGGCGAGAACCGCAACGAGGTTCAGCGCGATGATCGACGCGCCTGCAATCGCCGTCCAGCTTGGGGACGCTGCGTCTTCGTGCTGCCGCGCGTGGAGAGCGATTGCGGAAGCGGCGGCCAGTGCGGCGGTCCCGAACAGGGACGTGGCGAAGCGGCTGTTGAGGAAGGCTGTATCAATCTGGTTGTACAGCCAGAAGGGCTGAATCAGAAGGCCGCAGAAGCCAAGAAGAAGCGCGGCGAGAGCGAGGCGGCGCAGGATGCGATGAACGCCGGCCTCCGTAGGCTGTGAGCCGGGCCCTGACAGATGTGCCGAGACCCACAGAAGAGCTACGCCCTCGGCGAGCCACCCGACCGTAATCCAGTGGCCGCTGGCCTTGAGTGGAATCGCAATCGTAAGGAAGACGACAGCCAGCGATAGATGCACGGCAGAGGCGACGCGCGTTTGGGGCAGGCGCATCAGTCCCAGGTAGAAAGCGCCGAGGAGAACTGCGACCCACGGCAGCAGGTCGTGATGTTGAGAATCCTGCAGGACAGAGTAGAGCGCGAGTGCTACAAAGGTCGCATTAGCGAGCGGTAGAAAGACTTCAGTGATTTGCGTTACGGGTTTTTCTGCGCTGCGGTCACGAAGGATCGTCGGAAACACGAAGACGAGGAAGAAGAGAACGATGAAGGCCGTCGTGATCTCCACCGGCTTACCTACATTGAAGGCGCCATAGTATTCGGCGTACCAGCCGATGAAGAACGCGACGGTGGCGGGAAACGCTCCGAGCAGCAATCGCGGCCAGGACTTGAGGCGGACGAGGGTCACCGCCGCGATATCGATAGCGAGAATGTAGACGAAGAGAAATATCTCGTGGTTCCCGCCGGTAGCGAGCAGCAGAGGAGTCGCGAAGGCTCCGGCCAGCGCGTAGGCGGCCAGCACCTGGCTGTTCTGCGCCCACGACATATAGGCGTTCCACGCAGTCACCAGAATCATTGCGCCGAGAGCCACGTTCGCGGGAAGCAGATGATAGAGCTGGAACGCCGCCCAGAGCGAGAGATAGAGGACTCCACTGCCGACGGCTTTGAGCGAATACGAAAACGCGCCGAATCCTTTGTGACGAAAGCGCTCCGACCAGATGACGAGGGCCGCGCCCGCTATCAGTCCGGCGACGACACGTCCCGACTGGCCGATCCAGTGGTTGTCGATCGCCCATTTGAGAAGCAGGGCTGTCGCGATAAGCAGAGCCACAATGCCGATGCGGCTGAAGAGTTGAGAGCCGATACGATCTTCGAGCGATCCCTTGGTTTTGGGCAGGTGCGAGGCGAAGTTTGGCGGCGTCGGATTTTGAGGGCGGGGGGTTTGTTTCGGGTCGGTGGTTGCAGCGGGACGCGGGGGCGGCGGAGGCGCCGGCTGCTTGAAGGGTTGTCCCCGCCACTCCGCCAGTTGCCGTTCGAGCGATTCGACCCGAGCGGTCAGGGAGGCCAGATCCGCGGCGACTTGAGGTTCTTCGTTTGGCTGCCTTCGCTGCTCCTGGTGCTCGTCCGGGGCCATGGAAACTACTTTACCGCTATCCTGCGAAGGAGTGGTACTGAAGTCTGTCAATTGATAGTCTTTGCGCAGAGGAAGATGGTCGCTATGCCGGTGCGGGTCCTGGTTGTCGATGACGATGCGATAAGCCGCGAGGTGTTTGCCTTGCTGCTGGATAGCGCCGGATACGCGGTAGAGACGGCAGATTCAGGCGACGCGGCTCTGGTTCATCTTCAAACGGCGCGTCTGCTGCCTGAGGTTATCCTGACCGATCTGCAGATGCCGGGGACATCCGGCGGGGAATTAGCGAGGCAGTTGCGCTATCTGTGCGGCGCATCCACGAAGCTGCTGGTCATGAGTGCAAGCACGCCGGAGGACGGGTCTGAGCGGGAGTTCGATGGATTTCTGCAGAAGCCGTTCACAATGGAGACATTCGCGGCAGCTATCACCGGGGCCACGCCCGGCGCGGCAAAGGCGAGTAAGGGATCAGCGACGGCTGTCCTGGATGAAAATGTGTATCGAAAGCTCGCTGGATCAATGCGACCTTCACAATTGGAGCAACTCTATACGATGTGCCTCGCGGACGCAGAGGGGCGTTTGGCGGGCATGCGGCGCGCGGCAGCCGAGGGAGACGACGACGCCTACAAACGCGAGGCACACGCGATCAAAGGCGGATGTGGTATGGTTGGAGCCCTCGAGTTGCAAACACTTGCAACATCAATGGAACAGCATGGTCTTCGTGATGACCATGTAGCTTCTCTGGAGGAATTCCTAGTAGCGTGCGAGCGGCTGCGGCGTATGCTGAACGCACACGAAATCAACCAATAGTCAGACCATCGGAGTGTCAGGAGAAGGCGCGGGATGAAGGAAGCAATGAAGAAGGCTGATGACATAGGTGTTGGGGCGGCTCCAATTCGTATCGTGGTAGCAGACGACCATCCGGTAGTGCGCTTCGGCGTAAAGAACATGCTCGAAAATGAGGCTGGCTTTGAGGTAGTCGGCGAGGCCGAGGACGGCGACACGGCGATCACCCAGACATTGGAACTCGAGCCCGATATTCTGCTGCTCGATCTGGCGATGCCCCGCCTGCCCGGACTGGAAGCGCTGCGCGCGATCATGAACAAATCGCCGCGCGTGAAGATCATCATGCTGACCAGCACCATCTCAACCCAGCAGATCATCGAAGCTCTGCAGATCGGAGCCCGCGGCATCGTGCTGAAGGACGCCGTGGCGGGAGACCTGTCGCGGTCGCTGCGCGCTGTACTTTCGGGCGATTACTGGATTGGCGGCGAACGGGTCGCGAACCTCGTAACGGCGTTGAATGCCCTGATGAAGGAGGCTGCGGCTGTTCCCGAGCGTAAGACGTACGGCCTCACTCCGCGCGAGCTCGAAGTGGTGACCTGCATCGTCGAAGGCTGCAGCAACAAGGACGTCGCGAAGCAGTTCACCATCAGTGAAGAAACCGTGAAGCGGCATCTTTCGAACATCTTCGACAAGACCGGCGTGTCGACGCGTCTGGAACTCGCGCTGTTTGCTATCGCCCATAAATTGGTGACGCTGGACAACTAAGACTCCGTAGTGCGTCCGCTGCCTTCGGTAGAATGAAGGAATGGGCGAGGTTGCGGCGTCACACTGTTGAACAGATCGTTGATTTGCTTGTGATTGGAGCCGGGCCGACCGGGCTGGCCTGCGCCATTGAGGCGAAACGTGCAGGGTACACGGCGCTGCTGGTGGACAAGGGTTGCCTGTGCAATTCGCTGTTTCACTACCCCGCGCACATGACTTTTTTTACGACGCCGGAGCTGCTCGAGATCGGCAATATGCCGTTCTCCAGCCCGAACCAGAAGCCCAATCGCAACGAGGCGCTGGAGTACTACCGCAAGGTTGCCGAGCACTACAAGCTCGACGTTCGGCAGTATGAAACCGTTGATCGCGTGGACGGCTGCGACGGCAACTTTACCGTCCATACCGTGGACCGGTTCGGGCGGATGCTACAACATCGCGCGCGCAAACTGGTGATCGCCACTGGGTACTACGATCTGCCGAACTACCTCGGAATTCCCGGCGAAGATCTCAGCAAGGTCAAGCACTATTACCACGAGCCGCACCCTTTCTACGGGCTCGATGTGCTGGTGATTGGAGGCAAGAACTCCGCTGCGATCGCTGCACTCGATCTCTGGCGTCACGGAGCGAAGGTAACGCTGGTTCATCGCGGCCCTCACATGCACCGCCACGTGAAGTACTGGATTCTGCCGGACATCAACAACCGCGTGAAGAACGGTGAGATCAAGGCTTACTTCGACAGCATCGTGACGAATATCGCTGAAGACGATGTGACTCTCTCAACCCCGGAGGGCCCCGTGACCCTGGCGAATCATTTTGTCTTCGCGCTGACGGGCTATCATCCGGACTTCGGCTTTATCGAGCGCCTGGGGGTGACCCTCGACGACGCGAACGACCGCTGCCCCGTGTGCGATCCGGCTACGCTCGAAAGCAACGTGCCCGGGATCTATCTCGCAGGTGTCATTGTTGCTGGTGAGCGAACCAACGAGATCTTCATTGAGAACGGGCGTTTTCATGGTCAGTTGATCGCAGAGGATCTACGACTAAAGCTGACGAAGGCTCAGACAGCTTTCAGCCGATGACGCGCCGCAGAAAACCTTTGACTCCAAGCCACGTGAGCAAGCAGAACGAGGCGAGAAGCATGCAAACGATGAGAAGGGGATTCATGTGCGGAAGCGTCGGCGTGAGCGAGGCGCGAAGGCCTTCGCTCATGTACACGATCGGATTCACCAGCACGAAAACCTGCAGCCAGCGAATATGGGTGAGTGCGGCCCATGGGTAATACACGCAGCCTAGAAATGTAATCGGAATGACGACGACGCCGAAGATCAGTCCAATCTGCTGCGGCTTCACGCTCGTTCCGATGGTGAGGCCAAGCGCTCCCGCAGTCAGGCTGGCAAGCGCAACGACGAGGATAAGGAACGGCCAGCTGCTGACGTGCGTCACGGGATGGGTCGCGGGCACATAGTAGGCGAGCGGAAAGACGACACAGGCCGCAATAACGCTCTGTACCGCGCTGAAGCAGATCTTCTCCATCGCGACAGCGGGAACAGGCAGCGGACACATCACTCGGTCGTCGATCTCGCGCGTGATGCCAAACTCCTGCGCCAGTGGAAGCGCGACGGCAGCGATGCCGCTGAACATGATGGCGACCGCCATCAACCCGGGAAGAAGAACGGTGCTGAAGGCGCTGCCCGCGATCGCGCCGGTCGGGTTCATCGCCGCGCCAGTGTTGATATGCGGAATTACGTAGGTAAAGACAAACAGAAAGAGCAGAGGATTCATGCAGACGCGGATGACGAAAGGGAAGAACTCGCGCCGCAGAACATGCAGATCGCGCAAAAAGAGTCCGGCGAAGGCGCGCACATATTGCATGGTCTTCGACGTCTCTGCGCCGTGGCTAACCTGCTGGCAAGTTGTGTGGAGTTCGGCCAGTTCGCTCATAAGGTTCTCGTTGCGCTAGCTACTCGCGAAGGTCTCGCCCGGTCAGGCGGATAAAGACCGTCTCAAGGCTGGTTTCGGTGATGGTCAGGTCACGCAGACCGTAGGGATTTGCTTCGCGTACTACCTCAGATAATAGGCCTTCTGCGCCTAATGCAAAAATTCTAACTCCTTCGGGGGTCGCTTCCACACTGGCTACGCCCGAGAGTTGTTGCAGCTTCAGAATCAGCGCGGGAATGTTCTCCTGGCTCCGCAGATCGAGTTCATAGACCTTTTGCGCGCCAACGGAACTCTTCAGTGCCGCGGGCGTGTCCTGGACAAGGATCTTGCCGTGGTCGATGATGGCGACGCGGTCGCAGAGTTCGTCCGCCTCCTCCATATAGTGAGTCGTGAGGACGACAGTGATGCCTTCCTTACGCAGTCCGCTCACAGCCTCCCACATAGCGATGCGGCTCTGCGGGTCGAGACCGGCGCTGGGCTCGTCGAGGAAGAGCACCTTGGGACGATGCGCGATGGCGCGGGCGATCTGCACGCGCTGCGCGAGTCCGCCTGAAAGCTGGGCGGGATAAGCCTTGGCGCGTTCGGTGAGATGAAACTGGGAGAGCAGTTGCTCCGTCCTTTGTCTCGCGTCGGCGCGCGAGAAGCCGAAGTACAAGCAGTGAAAATGAATGTTCTCGAAGATGGTGCATGCGCGGTCGAGCGTGTTGTACTGCGGCACGACGCCGATACAACGGCGGGCCAGCGCAGGGGTTTTGACGACGTCGATGCCGGCAATCTTCACGTGGCCGGCGGTGGGCAAAGCGCGCGTGGTGCAGACGCTGATCGTCGTGGTCTTTCCGGCGCCGTTCGGCCCAAGCAGGCCGAAGAGTTCGCCCTCGCGAACGCTGAGATCGATGCCGCTGACGGCAACCACCCGCTGCTTGCCCTCGTAGATCTTTTGCAGACCTTCAATCTCAACAATCACTGCTAATTCAACCCCCAGGCGCAAACCTCGATTATATGCAAAGGGTTCACCGGACCCGCGTGCGGAGCCAGTTCGAGCATTGGCGTATCAACAAACGATCCGCCGTATGGATCGCTGATCCGAGATCAGTGTTCCGTCATGCGAACTACGATCTTGCCGAAGTGCGATGCCGACTGCATATGCAGAAAAGCCTCTTGAACTTGATCCGAACCGAAGACACGATCGACGACAGGGCGCAGCTTGGCCTTCGCGATGGCGGCGTTCATCTCTTCGAACATCGCGCGCGAGCCCACGTAGATGCCTTGAACGTGGAGCTGCTTATGCAGGATCGGCGTCAGCGCAAGTGAATCTGAGACCACCGCGCCTGAAAGCACGCCGATCTGCGCTACCATGCCGCCGACGCGCGCCGCCTTCAGCGATTGACCGAAGGTGCCCGCGCCCCCAACCTCAACAATACGATCGGCCCCAGGCCCCCCGGTGGCTTCAATAACCCATTTTGACCAGTCAGGCCGCTCCTTGTAGTTGCATCCCGCATCCATTCCAAGGCCGTAAGCGCGATTCAGCTTCTCGTCGCTCGACGACGTCCCGATCACTCGCGCCCCCAGCAGGTTCGCGAACTGCAGCGCAAAGATAGACACACCGCCAGTGCCCTGAATGACAACGGTGTCGCCTGGAAGCACCGGATGAGACGGGACGCCAGCGTGTTGCAAGGCGTTCCACGCCGTCACGCCCGCACAGGGGAGGGTAGCGGCCTCTTCGTAGCTCAGATGCTCCGGAAAAAGAACGACGCCGTCCTGGGCCAGTAGCACATATTCGGCGAGCATTCCGTCTACATCTCCGCCAAGCGCGGCCTTCGACTTCTCGGCCGTCAGCCGGCCGTCCAGCCATTGCTGCATGAAGATGCCGCAGACGCGATCGCCCACGCCCACTCGGCTGACGCCGTCTCCAACTGCGACGACCTCTCCGGCTCCATCCGAACAGGGGATACGTGGAAGCGCCATCTTCGGGTTGTAGAGTCCCTTCACCATCATCAGGTCGCGGTAGTTCAGCGAGACCGCGTGGACTCTGATCAGCACCTTGCCGGGAGTTATTTGTAACATCGGCAGGTCAGCTTTCTCCAGGTGCTCGACCCCGAATTGCTTGATTGGAAATGCGCGCATTGATGCCTCCTGTGATTCGATGCTGCTCACTGGAGAAAATGCGCAGCGGAAGAGTGCGACAAGAAAACAATTTCATTTATTGAATTCATACGGCGTAGAATGAGCCTATGTCGCGAGGATGGGAGAGTAAATCCGTGGAAGAACAGCAAAATGAGGCTGCCGCCCCAAAACCTGTCGCTGCCGAAAACCACGCTGAAGCGGCGGAACTTAAGCGCAAGCGTCAGGCGCTGGAGCTGCAACGGGAACGTATTCTCTCCGAGCGGACCTCAAGTCCGCACCGGCGATCCGCGCTCACCATCGCGCTCGCCGATATCGAAGAGAAGTTGACCGAGCTTGGCTGGTCGATTCACCTCTAGCCCGGTTTCGTTCTCTCAAGCGCTGGATCAGCCGCGACGGTTGAAGACCGTCGAGTTGGCCTGATCGATCGTGGTCATCAGGATGTTGTGGATATTGACGTGCGCGGGGCGAGTGGCGGCCCACACGATCGCATCGGCAATGTCCTCTGGCTGTAGCGGCGTGATGTTCTGGTAGATCTTTGCCGCTTTCTCCTCATCGCCGCGAAAACGCACACTGCTGAAGTTGGTCTCGACCATGCCCGGATCGACTGAGGTCACTCGCACCGCTGTTCCCATCAAGTCGATCTTGAGTCCTTCGCTGATCGCCTTCTCGGCCGCCTTTGTCGCGCAGTAGACTGCGCCGTTTGCATACGTAATATAACCGGCCGTTGAGCCAAGATTAATGACGTGCCCATGGCCGCGCGCCACCATGCCGGGAACGACGCTCCGCGTCACATACAGCAGACCCTTCACGTTGGTGTCGATCATCTCCTCCCAGTTCTCCGGGTCGTCTTCATATACTTTGGCGAGTCCGCGACTCAGGCCGGCGTTATTCACCAGAACATCGATGTCCTTCCAATCGGCTGGGAGGTTTGCAATCGCCGCCTCCACATCAGCGCGAATCTGAACATCGAGCTTGAAGATGCGGACTGCGGGAGAACCTGCCGCCGTAAGGACATTCTGAAGTTCTTCCAATGGTTCGAGACGGCGCGCACAGATAAGCAGGCGCACGCCCTCGCGCGCGAAGGCGATTGCGGTTGCCCTGCCGATTCCGGAGCTTGCTCCGGTGATAAATACGGTTTTTCCCTGAAGAGATGCCATAACTTCTTATATCCAAAAAAACGAAAGACCGCACGGGGCGGCCTTCGTTCTGTGCCAAAACAAACGATCTATTGCGGCGTCGCGGAGGAGGGAACAGCATCGGGGCTGCTCTGTTCCACACCAATTGCATCGCCTGAGACCACCAGCTGAACTCGCCGATTCTGCGAGCGGCCCTGCGCCGTGTCGTTATCCGCAACGGGCTTTGCCTTGCCATATCCCGTGGCAGAGATATTGTCTGGCTGCACTCCCTGGGTCACCAGGAAATCGCGAACGGCATCGGCGCGATTCTCGGACAGCTTCTGGTTGTACTCATCACTTCCAACGCTGTCGGTATAGCCCTCGACCTGCAGCTTCAGCCCCGGATAGGCCTGCAGAATTCCAGAGACCTTGGCGAGGCTAATCTGGGTATTCGGCTTCAGCGTGTACTTGCCGGTGTCAAAGAGCACATCCGACATATTGACGATCAGGCCGCGCGCCGACTCGCTTGTTGCCAGAACGCTGTTAAGCTGACTGCGCAGTTTCTCTCGAACGGCGTTTGCATCCTGCGCGCTCTTATTGGCGGCTGCGGCTCGCGCCTGGGCCTCGGCGGCTGCAGCTTCGGCGCGTGCACGGTCGGCATCTGCCTGGGCCTGCGCGACTCTCGCACGCTCCGCATCGAGTTGCGCCTGCTGCGCCTGCAGTTGCGATTGCTGGGCCTGGGTCTGCGCATCGCGCTTGGCGTTTTCAGCGTCCAACTGGCGCTCCGCGGCCTGACGCCGCAGGGTGACCAGACGCGCATCCTCGGCACGCTGCACGGCCTGACGGGCAAAGGTGACCTCGAGCATCTTATTCCCCTTCTTGTTCTGGTCGATTGCCGTCGCGTTCTGCAGGTCTTGCATCGCCTCCTTCATGATCTCAGGAGCATATTTCTCCGCACCCGCAGCCTGCGCGATGCGGATGGCGTTATTAGCCTGGTAAAGCTCCAGCGGCGATTTCTCATCGCGCGTGATCGGATTCGGATTCGACTTTGACCCTTCCGTCTGGGCATAGGTGCCGCGAGGCAGCAACAGATAGTGTGCGTTTACCTTTTCAAGCACGCCTGCGGTCTTGTCATTGATGATGTAATTCTGCAAAACCACGACATCGCTCGGCTGAGTCACGGAGAAGTACGGCTCGGCCGTCACGATCATGCCGAACGATTGCAATGCGGTCGTTACGTCGATATTGTTCTTCGTGCCGGCGGGCAGCACTTCGCCAAGATTGTTCGGCCGCCCGTCCGGGGTGATGGCCCACAGTACATACGTCAGATACTCCGGCCCGAAACCGTTGGCTGGCGTAAGCCCCTGAAACCTGGCTTCGATGTGAATTCCGCCGCGCTCGCTGGTGACCTTGGCCTGGCCCTTCGCCAGGGGAAGAAGAGTGGTGCCTCTGAAAGCTATGTTGGTCGAGCCGTTGCGGTGCAGGTAGTTGACAGCGTCCAGATCGCGTTGCACCACCTTAACTCGATAAAGATAGATCCCGTTGTCCTGTTTCTCAGGCTGCTGCTGCTCAGGATTCGCCATCTGCGCAGTAGGATTAGGCTCCTGACCGTAAAGTGTTGCACTCAATCCGCAAAGCCCACCCATAACCGCCATGGCAGCAAAGACTTTCGTATACCGATTCATTTCACGTTCTCCCTTGCGAACTTTTCAATGGTCAAAACAGACGCTGCTCAATGTATATCGCAGCTTATCAGTGCGATGCTCGAGAAAGCGCAAAGGGTGTCCCGTCAAACGAGTTTCCACCCGAAGCCAAGGATTATGAGTGGTTTAGGATCCGCAACGAAAAAACTCCCCTCCGCCTTCTCGCACCTGCGAGGGGCCGAGGGGAGTGGTCAGAGTTCTCTAGGCGCTGTGCTGGTGCTGCGGCGTGGTGCGGTGCACAAAGTGATACGGAGGCCAGGGGCCGGAGAGCTGCATGCGGCAGTCCTTCAGCTCCTGTGTCGCCGAGGTGTACTTGTTCTGGTACCGCTCCACTGTCTTGTTGTCGATCAGGTGGGCGATGTCCAGCAACATCTTGCCGGTGTCCATCCGCTTGCATGTAATCTCTTCAGCCAGTGGAAGAAACATGCGGTGCATCTGGATCGAAAGCGCGCGAGCCTTCGACTGGCGCTCCCGCTGACGGCTCGCGCTCTCCCGCAGGCTGGTCAGATACTGCTGGCCTACGGTCATGTCCCGCGCTGCATTGCCTGGACAGATATCGTCTACCAAAACCTTCAGATGCATCTCGGCCTTGCCGCGCAGACGCTCGACATTGGCCTGGAAGTGACGTTGATTCGATCGGACGGAGCGGCGCAACGCGTCGTCATCCTGAAATGTTGTACCGAAGCGGAAGGGAAGTACGGTTGAGAGCTTGAAGCACTCAGCGATAACGCGGGCGTGGTCTTTGGCAGCCTGCTGATCCATCCGGGCACTGTCTTCCGCACTGTGTTCGGAGACGATGACGGCCAGATCGCTGGCGGGAAAGAGGAAGGTCTGGTTACCGAACATGCCCGAAACCCCGGTCAGGGGCATGGGGCGACGGTGCCGGCAAAGTTCCGGAAAAGACTGTCGTTCTGCAATGCAATAGGCGTACCATGCCATATCTTTTTCCTTCCAAAACGCGCTGAGAGGTCTAACCGCCTCATCAGGAAGTTGGTTATGAAACTCAAGCCGATACAAATATTGTTGGGAAGCTGTTCATGCAATTGATTTTGTTTCTGCGGGGTGCGCGATTGTCGCGAACTCCACCGAACCGAAACGGATACTATGCCTCTTCAAGTACGGTTGGCAATACTTTCTTCACCGAATCGTGCACAATTCACGGAGCAGCCCTTTTCGTCCCAATACAGACTTGGAATCAAGCGAATAAGTGTCCTGAATGAGTCTTCTTCGATCCCAACAGGACACCAGCCAACTCAGAAACGCAGCCAAAAAGCGATTGACCGCTGCCACGGTTCCAATCGCATTGCTTGCCGGTTGGTTACCAATAAGACATTCAAAATGAATAATCTAGCTGAACTAACTGGACATTGGCCATGTCCCAGCGCAACTGGTTACAGGCATCACAGAGGCATGCGCTCCCCGCGCTCAGCCCTTACGGCGGCTGAAATTGGTCGCTGGGGTATCCTATCCCCACTACTAGGAATCCGGTAATATCTAATATATGCCCGCTATTGCTTCGCTCGAATGCTCTCGCTGTCACAATTACATCTCTCCCGATACCCCCCAAACCGTCTGCCCTCTCTGCGCCGGCTCTCTCTATGTCCGCTACGACATGGAGAAGCTGAAGAAGACCGCGAAGCGTGACGATATTGCAGCCCGTGCCGCCGCGTCTCCGGCGAGCCTGGGTATGTGGCGCTATTGCAGCGTCCTGCCGGATGTGACGCCCGTCACCTTGGGCGAGGGATGGACCCCTCTGATCCACAGCAAGCGATACCCGGGCCTCTTCATCAAGGAGGAGGGAGCCAATCCCACCGGCACCTTCAAGGCTCGCGGCCTTGGCCTCGCCGTCACCATGGCGAAGCACTACGGCATCCGGCATCTCGCCGTCCCCAGCGCAGGCAACGCCGCCGGCGCGCTCGCTGCCTACTCCGCCGCCGCTGGCATCACGGCCCACATCTTCATGCCGCAGGACGTGCCCCTTGCCAACTATCTCGAAGGCATCGTCTACGGAGCCGACGTCACCATGGTCGACGGCATCATCTCCGACTGCGCCCGTATGGTCGCCGAAAACATGAAGGCCCAGAAGGAAGCCAACACCCCCATCAGCCAGGCCTGGTTCGACATCTCCAGCCTCAAGGAGCCCTTCCGCGTCGAAGGCAAAAAGACCATGGGCTACGAACTGGTCGAGCAGCTCGGCTGGAAGTACCCCGACGCCGTCTTTTACCCCACCGGCGGTGGCGTAGGCCTCATCGGCATGTGGAAGGCCTTTGAAGAGATGGAGCAGCTAGGCTGGGTCTCGGGCAAACGCCCGAAGATGTATGCCCTCCAGGCCAGCGGCTGCGCCCCCATCGCCAGGGCGTACGCAGAACATAAGCCCGCCAGCGAGTTCTTCCAGAACGCCGCCACCTTCGCCGCAGGCCTCCGCGTCCCCAAGCCCTACGCCGACTCCATCATCCTCGACATCGTCCGCGAATCTGGCGGCGCAGCCATTGCCCACCCCGACGATCAGATCCTCGCCAGCATTCTCGACTGGGCGAAACACGAAGGCATCTTCCTCTCCCCCGAGGGTGCCGCTGCCACCGCCGCCTACGACGGTCTCATCGCTTCCGGCGATCTGAACCCCACCGACAAAGTCGTCCTCTTCAATACGGGCGCCGGCCTCAAGTACACCGACATGACCGCCGAGGCCATGCACCTCAAGCGCCCTCAGGAGAAAAAAGCCGCGCTGCCCAGGAGCATGCCTGTAGGCGGCATCATCACACCGCAGTAGCCCGCACCGAAACACCAAAGCCCGCACACCATCTAATGTGCGGGCTTCGGTTTTGTAGCTCCAGGATCGGAGCACCGCCAGCTCATCCGAGCGCATTTGTAATCTGCTCCACACTCCGAACCCGCCCCATACGCGGAAAGACATTCTTTATCGGGAACGCGTGCCATTCAGCGTTTAAGCTAGACATCGCATCCTCCGCGAACACAACCTCGTATCCCTGATCGAACGCAGCGCGCGCCGTCGATTCCACTCCGAAGTTCGTGGCAATTCCCCCAATCACGATCGTCTTGATTCCTCTGCGCCGCAGGTGCTGCTCAAGATCGGTCCCGTAGAACGCGCCCCACTGCCGCTTCTTCACCACGATGTCATCCGGCTGCACCCCGGACTCCGGCACCAGCTCCGCAGCGTTCGGCGGCGGTGTACCGGCCCCCGACAGTGGCTGATCCACCGGCAGTGGAGCCATCTCCGTCACCAGGACTCGCACATAGATCACCGTGCCGCCCCTCTTGCGAAAGGTATCTGCCAGCTTCGCGGCGCGGCTCACTACCTCAGCCGAACTATGCGGCGCCAGTGACAGTGCCACGATGGCGTGCTCCAGGTCGATCAATACCAACGCCGTCGTCTTCGGATCGAGAACCAAATCCATCTTCCCTCCTAAAAACCCTTTGGGGAATAGATGCAAGAGCCTTCAGCGAAGTCTGAACTCCGCGCGTTCTTCCTCGATTTTTTATGCCACATTTTTAGGTCGAAGGTTTTTAGATCCAAGTTTCTTAGATCAAAGATTGCCGCCTCATGAGCAAGCAATCTCCGGCGCACACCTCGCGAGGTACTCGGAAGCTGACCCTACGCGATCGCTTCAGCGTCCGCAACCGTGGGATAGCACTTGAGCACGCCCTGGACCTTGGTCATCTCGAACAGCGCCTTTACCCGGTCATTCACTCCGGCCAGCAGCAGCTTTCGACCCTCGTCCTGCGCCGAAACAAAGTAGTTCACAAGCAGCCCCAGTCCGGCCGAATCCATGTACGTGGTCTCGCTAAGATCCAGAATCATCACCTTCGGCTTCATCATCCGGAAGTCATTCTGAAATCCAAAAATCGTCGACAGCGTCAATGGCCCGGAGAGCTTCAGTACGGTCGTCCCCTCTTTGGTCCCCGGGGTACTGCTATGAGTCATCGGATCGTCACGCATAGTTTTAAGTGTATGGAATTGCTATCGTACAGAGATTACAGATTCGTGAATGTGTTCGAAGCGCGGTTCATCACGCTCGAGCGCTTCGCGAAATTCGATATTATCGTACGCTTCTCCCTCCCGGCAGACCAATCTATCCGCTCTGAGAAATTCTTCGCCGCTTGCCGCGTGGTTTACTGATATCAGCCTTCCGCGAACTCTCCCCATCCGACCATGTCCATCCGCCAGCAAATCCGCCCGGTGCTCACGCTCGCCCTCCCTCTGATCCTCGCCGAGGTTGGCTGGATGTCGATGGGCATCGTCGACACCATCATGGTCGGGCACATGACAAACCCCGCCCTCGCCATCTCCGCCGCCGCCCTCGGCCAGGTCCTCTATAACACCATCGCGTTTGGCATCGCCGGAGTCCTTCTCGGCCTCGACACCTTCCTCGCCCAGTCCCACGGCGCCGGTCGCTTCGACGAAGCCAACCGGTGGCTCCTCCACGGCCTGATCCTCGCCGCCGGTCTGGCCCTGGTCCTCATCCTTATCATCGTCTTCGCACCCGCCTTTATGCTGCGCCTGCCGATCGACCATGACGTCCTCACCGGCTCCGTCAGCTTCCTCGGCGCGCTTAACTACGGCACTCCGGCGCTCTTCCTCTACTTCACCCTCCGCCGCTATCTGCAGGCCTTCAACCATGTTCGGCCCATCGCCCTCGCGCTCGTGACCGCGAACCTCATCAACGTCGTCGGCAACTGGCTCCTGATATTCGGTCACTCCTGGGGATCCATCCACATCCCGGCGCTGGGCGTCACGGGCGCGGGCCTGGCGACGTCCGTCTCACGGTGCTATCTCGCCCTGTTCCTGGGCATCGCGCTCTGGCGCGTCGAGCGCCGCCACCGTTACGGTCTTCGCAGCATGGCGCGCCACTTCGAGCCCACCCGCATCCGCCGCCTCGCGCTCCTCGGAGCCCCCGCCGGCGGTCAGATCTTCGTCGAGATCGCCATCTTCGGCATGGTCACGTTCCTTATCGGCACCATGGGCCGCCTTCCCCTCGCAGGCCACGAGATCGCCCTCAACTGCGCCAGCCTCACCTTCATGGTCCCCTTCGCCATCTCCGCCGCCGCAGCCGTCCGCGTCGGACAGGCCATCGGCCGCAAGGCTCCCGGCGAAGCCGCCTCCGCCGGATGGGCCGCCATCGCCCTGGGAGCGGGAGCGATGGCCGTCTTCTCCGCCATCATCTTCCTCTTCCCGCACCTCATCGCCAGCTCGTTCACCGAAGACCCCGGCGTCATCGCCGCCACCATACCGCTGCTCTTCGTCGCCGCCATCTTCCAGTTCTTCGACGGCCTCCAGATCACCGCCACCGGCGCACTCCGCGGTGCGGGTAACACCCACGCCGGCCTCGTCGTCCAGATCATCGGCTACTGGATCATCGGCCTGCCCATCGGCTACCTCTTCGGCTTTCGCCTGCACCAGGGAGCGGTCGGGCTCTGGCTGGGCCTCTGCGCCGGCCTCATCGTCGCCGGCGTCACTCTATCGCTCATCTGGAAGCAGACCACCAACAAACTGAACGTCACAAGTCCAGCCGACCAGAGCCACACCATCCAGACCGCTCTCTAACCCCAACCACGAACAACCGTCATCCTTGTCCTTCAATCCTGTCCTTCATTCCGGCCGCGCAAGGCCCGCGGCCGCACGTTCCATCACTCCCACCTGCCGCTCCATTCGCCGAATCTGCTGCTCGGCGATGCTCGACTCCGCGCCCTCGGCAATCACCGCCGGCGGCAGGTCCTCGTCAGCGGACCGCGCAGAGCCATCGGCAAGCAGCACCCGGCTCAACTCCTTCAGCCTGCGCTCAACCGCCTCCACCCTGCGAACCGAGGATTCACTCGCCGACCCCACCACGGCCAGCGTCGTCACCGCCCTCGCGAACCGCTGCAGATAGGTAACGAACGTCAGCGCGCTCTCTCGCGCCGAACCCGAATCCGCACTCGATCCGTTTCTTGTCCTCCAACCGATCGTCGGCTCGAGCAACAATCGGTCCAGCGTCTCCTGCGCATCGGCGACCGCCAGGCCGCAGTGCCTCCTCGCCGGCGCGAGCAAATCCCGATCGGCCCCTGCCTTCTCGCCGGCGCTCTTCCCCCAGTACGCCACCATCGTCTCGACATACGCCGCATCTGCCGCAGCACCCCGCCCCAGCAGCCTGTTCAGAGCGATCTCCTCCTGCTCCGGCCACAGTAGCCGCATCGCCAGCACAGCGATCAAGGCCCCCACCACGGTCAACTCGATCCTTACTCCCGCGAAGTGCCAGCCCCGCAGATGCGGCAGACTCATCAACACAAACGTCGGCGTCAGAAAAAAGCTGTACCACGCGTAGTTCACCGCATACGTCGCCAGCGTCAGCACAGAGGTCACCGTAATCACCACCATGATTCCCATCTGGCTGTGGATCGAGGCCGCCAGCACCGCGGCCAGCACGCCTCCCGCAATCGTCCCGCCCACGCGCTGAACCGTCTTGCGTAGCGTTCCCGACCCATACGGCTGCAGCACAATCACCGACGTCATTCCTAGCCACGATCCATGAGCGATATGCATCGCCCACATCACGACTACATCCGCAGCTCCCACCACCGCGAGCCGCAGCGCATGGCGCATCATCACCGACTGTGCCGTCCAGTTCGCCCTCACCGCCTCCGTCCAACGCATCGCGATACCCGCGGCCAGCGTTGTCTCTGCCTTTTGTGAATTAACAAGTACAGCTCGCCGCGCAATGCCTTTCGACGAAACATCCACACCAGTCCAGACAGCTCGCACCGACTCAAAGGCGATCTCGACATTCTGCAGCGCATCCGCCTCATCCGCCGCCAGATGAGCGAGCACCGCGCTCCCCGCGTGCTCATAACGCGCAATCACTTCACTTCGCCTCAGCACATGCTCCAGCGAGTGCGATCCCTCTGGAGCAAACGAAGCTCCCCCATCGGCTGGCCGCTCCCGCAGGCCTGCACTCACAGCCCTCTCCGCTCCGCTCAGCCAATGCAGCGCCTCGACGACTGGTCGCTGACTGGCTTCGTCCTCCGCAGCCTCCACCAGCTCCGTCCATCGGATTGTCCTGGCAAAGAGCATGTCTGCGGTCTCCAGCAGCGTTGTCAGGCTGCGCGCTCGCACCGTACGCGATGTCGTTCGCGCGGCTGTCAGTCTCCAGCGCTTTCCGCGCCTCCTCCATCTTCAACCGCATCGTTCGCTGCAGTTGAAACATCCGCGCCCGCTGCTGCATCCCTCTCTTCGCTGCGCGGCGCCGTTGCTTTCACCTCCGCGGTGAAACTCGCCAACAGTTCGTAGCATTGCGCAACAGCTAGACGGGCCGGGCGAAATGGATCCACCGGCCAGAGCATCAGACTGAACAGCGCCGCCCATGCTCCGCCCATCACAAACTGCAGCGCCTCGCGCAGCGCGCCGGACAGCGTATGGTTTGCGCCGCCGAATCCCGCAAAGTAGAGCACCAATATAATCACGCTGGTCGACGCGATCGGCTGTGAGATCACCCGCGCAAACGTCGTCGCAAAACAGAACGCCGCCGTCACCAGGATCGCGAGCATCAGCGGCGTCGACGAAACCGAACCCACAACACAGGCCGCCGCTCCACCCACCATCAGCGTCGCGATTGTCATCAGCCGGCTCCGGTACGGGCCGCCGTTATCCACCAGAATTGCCTCAAACGCTCCCAGCGCCGCCCATCCAATCGGCAGGCCCAGCACATGACACATCGTCATCGCCGCCGCCACAGCCACGCCCGCCCGCAGACCGCGCGTCCACTGCAGCTTCGTGACCGCATCCTTCCAGCGCGCAAGTTTGCTCATGAATTTAGTCTAGCGTCGGAGGTGCATCCGGCTAGTCCTTCGACAAGCGATACATCAACAACGCTATGCGCTTCGACTGCTTGGGAATCGAATCCAGGAAAACCGTCTCGCCCTCAGCGTGAGCTCCTTCGCCCATCACTCCCGTCCCTACCAGCCCCGGAACATAAGGCGCGACGAACGCGATATCCCCGGCCCCGCGCAGCATCGGGTCCATCTCTTCCATTGCGGGCAGCCCCAGCGCAGCATTCACTTCATTCAACTGTTTCACGAGCGCATGGCCACCTTCTGTAGGCGCCATCGCCGGATACCCCTCTTCAAACGTGATCGTCGCGCCCGTCTTCTGAAGATGATCCGCCACAATCGCCCGCATCTTGGCTTCCACGCGCGCCGTCTGATCGTTGTCCAGCGTGCGGATATCACCCAGCGCCAGAGCCGCAGGCGGAATGACGTTCACCTTCCCCATTGCCTCTCCGCCAGTTCCGCTCGCATTCATCGTCGCCGTCGCACCGCCTAGCACCAGCCCGACGTTGTAAGTCAGCCCCGGCTCCCGCAACTCTCTCCGGAACTCATCCAGAATCCGTGCCAGCTCATAGATCGCGCCATCGCCCATTCGCTCGCTGAATACCTGCGACGAGTGTCCCGTCCTGCCCGAGGTCTCGATGCGCCAGCTTACCGCGCTCCGCCTGCTAATGCTCTGCACCTCCTTGCCGTTCACAATCCCGCCCGCCTCAAACTCCAGCGCTACATCACTCCGCTTCGCAGCGTCGATCATGTCCTTCCGCGAGACGCTCACCGGGTTCCCATGCCGCTCCTCGTCCCCGCTCAGCACAATCCGGATCTCCGCGTTATCCAGCGCCCCCGCGGCCTTCATCGCCTTCAAGCGCCGTAAGCATCACCACCAGCCCGCCCTTCATATCATTCACGCCCGGCCCCGTAGCCACATTGCCATTCGTTCCCGGCACAATCGAGAACTTCTGAAAGCTGCTGCTCAGCTCAAACACGGTGTCCATATGCCCAATCAGCAGGATCCGCTTCCCACATTTGCCCGTCCCGGCAGCACAAATATGCTCCGCCACCAGGTCCCCGGCGCGGCCATCGAGACTCTCCATCGGCATCCACTGCACCTTGAAGCCCAGCGCCTCAATCTGCGGCGCAATCACATCCTTCACTGCAACCACGCCGGCAAGATTCATCGTCCCGCTGTTGATATTCACCAGTTGTTCCATCAAACCGATCGCCGCAGGCGTCTCTGCATCAACAGCCTTCACCATCGCGCGCTCAATCGCAGCTCGGCGGATTCTGCGCCATCCCCATCGAACACACCGCCGCCCCAACCAGCACGCCCGCCAACCCTGTCTTGTTCATATGCGCGGAGAATATCACACTGACCACCGACAACTCAGAACTGAGCAACTGACAGGAGAACTAAGTCAGCGGCATCTGCTCCCGCACCCTCGTCGTCGACCGCGTCGTCAACGTAATCGCCGACGCCAGAATCAATCCGCCCCCAACCCAGGCGCTCGGCCCCAGTCGCTCGCCCAGCACCAGCACGCCCAACAGGCTCCCGATCAGCGGCTCCATATTCAACAGCACTCCAGCCTGCGACGCCGGGACCTGCGTCATCCCCCAGTTCCATAGCAGCGTCGTCGTCGCCGTGCACAACACGCCGCTCCCCGCCAGCGCCAGCCACGCCTTCATCGACACCCCGGCCATCGGCGGCATCCCGTAGCGCAACGGAACCCACACCGCCAGCATGAGCGTTCCAATCGCCAATCCATACGCGGTCACCACCACGTGCGAGTGCCGCTCCATCAGTTCCTTGTTGATCAGAATCCAGCTCAGCGCAATCAGCAGCGACACTACCACCAGCAGATCCCCCGCCAGCGTCGCGCCGCCCTTCGCATGCAATCCGCCGCCCAGCGCAATCAACGCTGCCCCGCACGTCGATCCCGCCAGCGCCATCCAACCCACCTTATCCATCCGCTCATGCGCAAACACCGCCGCGCCCACTGCCAGAATCACCGGCATCGTTCCCACCATCAGCGCCGCGTGGCTCACCGTCGTAATCGACAGCGCATAAAACTGAATCAAGAACTGCACCGGCACTCCAAAAAACGAAGCAACCATCAGCAATCCCCACTCCCTGCGGTTCAATCCCGGACGATGGGTCACCAGCAGCGGCAGCAACATCGGCATCGCAAACAGAAACCGGTACAGCACCATGTGCGCCGAACTCATCTCCTCCAGCGCGATCTTTCCGAAGAAAAATCCGCACCCCCAAAAGCAACTGGCCACCGCACACGCAGCAAACCCCAGCGCTCGTCTCTTCTCCAAAACCGCCATACCTCCACTCTCGCACACTCGATCGCACCCAAAAAACAGCGACCGCGGATCTCACGGAGGACGCGGAATAAGAACAAGGCACGATCAACACCTTTAAGTTCTCAATCCGCATTTCTCCGCGCAATCCGCGGTCGCTCTGCGTTTGTGTCTACCAGACCCGGCAGCTATTCACCGGCACCATCGGCGATCCCTTCTTGCATCCGAACGCCGCCGCGAATCCCGGCTGATTCACAATCGCGCCATTCGCGCGGAAGTGGTCCGGCGAATGCGGATCGGTGAGCACCTGGGTTCTTACCAACTCCGGCCTCGAGTTCTCGCAGTAGTTCTGCGCAAACCCGATGTAGAACCGTTGCGGCGCGGTGTACCCATCTTTCTTCGCCATCAGATCGACGCCGTTCTTCTTGGCGCGATCCAGGTAAGCCATGTAAGCCAGCAGCAGGCCTCCGTTGTCGGCCGTGTTCTCGCCCAGCGTCAGCTTGCCGTTTACCTTCACATCGTCGACCGCGACAAAGTTGCCGTACTCATTCACGATGCAGTCCGTCCGCTTCTCGAAGTTCTTCGTGTCGTCGGCCGTCCACCAGTCGCTCAGGTTGCCCTTGCCATCGAACTTCTTGCCTTCGTCGTCGAACCCATGCGTCAGCTCGTGTCCAATCACTGCGCCGATGTGCCCATAGTTCACTGCATCATCCTGCTTCGGGTCATAGAACGCCGGCTGAAGAATTCCGGCAGGGAAGTTGATGTCGTTCATGCTCGGGTTGTAGTAGGCATTCACCTCCGGCGGAGCCATGCCCCACTCGTTGTGGTCCACGGGCTTTCCGATCTTGTTCAACTGCCGGTCGTTCTCAAACGCCTCCGCGCGTTCCTGATTTCCCAGCGCCTCGTCCGGCTTGATCTCCAGCTTCGTGTAGTCGCGGAACTTGTCCGGATACCCGATCTTGTTCGCCACATCATGCAGCTTCTCCTTCGCCCGAACCTTGGTCGCTGCCGACATCCAGTCCAGCTGGTCGATATCGCGATCCATCGCCGCCTCGATGTCGGCTACCATCTGCACCATCTTCGCCTTGCTGTCTGCCGAGAAGTACTGCTCCACATACACCTTGCCCAGCGCCTCACCCAGATACGTGTTCACCGCGTTCGAGCAGCGCTTCCATCGCGCCGACTGCTCCGGTTGTCCGTAGAGCTTGCGTCCGTAGAAGTCGAAGTTCTCCGCATCGAATCTCTTCGGCAACCGCCCCGCCGACTTCGTCAGCACCTGATACCGCATATACGCCTTCAGCGTCTCCAGGTCCGTCGCATTCAACTCCTTGATCAGGGCAGGGAAGAACTCCGGCGTCGAATTGTTCAACTCGTTTACGCGCGGCGAATGGATCGTCTCTTGAAATGCTCCAAAATCCAGCCCCGGTATCGTCGCCTCAAACGTCGCAATCGGCTGCAGGTGATAAGTCTTCTCCGGATCCCGAAGATCCACCACACCCATGGAGGACTTCGCCAGCGCGGTCTCGAACCCCATGATGTTCTTGGCATCCTTCGCCGCCTGCTCAGGAGAGCTTCCCGCCAACTCCAGCATCTTTGCAACGTGCGCGACATACTGCTCCCGGAGCGTTACATCCTTGGCGCCTGTCCGGAGATAGTAGTCCTTCTCCGGCATTCCCAGCCCTCCCTGGGCCACCTGCGCAATCTGCTTGGTCGCGTCCTTGAAGTCCTGCTGCTCCCCATACCCAAAGAACGCGTTCACGCCCATGCGCTGCAGCTTGCCCATCAACGCGGGCAGCTGCTCCTTGCTTTTGATCGCATCAATTTCCTTCAGCAGCGGCTCGACCGGCGCCAGCCCCTTCGCCTCGATCGCGTCCGTATCCATGCACGCCTTGTAGTAGTCGCCGATCTTCTGCTCATCGGGCGACCGCCCCGCTCCACCCGCCGCAGCCTTGTTCAGAATTCCATTCAACGCCTGCGTATTCACGTTGTAGAGTGCGTAGAACTCATCCACCTCTGGCTGGTCGGACGGAATCGGATGATTCGCCGCAAACTTTCCGCAGGCAAATTTATAGAAGTCATTGCACGGATCCACCGCCGCATCGATAGAACTCGTATCGAATCCCGGAATCGGCACATAGACCTCGGCTGGCTTGCTGTCGGCCGCCACCTTCGCCTGCTGCGCCACTGCCGCGCTCCACGCTCCACCGATCAAAGCCGCCGCGACCAATGCCGTCCGTGCAACCGCGCCTGACACTCCTAAATTTCGTGCGTTCAACATTTGAATCTCCCTTATCTTCGATGTCGTTGTTCAGTCTTTGTATCACCAGCCCGGCTTCGCTGGCACGCCCACTTGCAAACGTTGCCCCGGCTCCTTCGTCTGTGAAACATTACTCCTACGCGTTATCGATGTGTTGGGATACGCGCCCAGTGCCATGCCGGTTCCCGAACTCCCCATTCCGACACCGCATCGCCTCCTGCGCCCCCGTCTGGCCGGTCCTCGCCTCCTAGCCGCCGCACTCGCCTTTGGCTTTCTATTCCCTGTTTCCTTACTCCCTGCTTCCGCCAAGGGGCCGGAGCCGCCGCTGCGAATCCCCCTGGAAAACTTAGGCTTCCAGTCCCTTTCCCCCGAATTTCTGCTCAACGGCAGTTCTATGCTCACGGTGCACTACGTTGATGACAAACATCTTCTCCTCACCTTCGTCGTTCACCGCCTCATCCCGCGCCTGGCCGACGAACCCGAGGACGATCAGGACCGAGTCGTCGACGCCCTTTTGCTCGAACTCCCCTCCGGCCGCGTCCTTAGCCGCACGACGTGGCACCTGCACGACCACGCCCAATACCTTTGGAGCCTTGGGCACGGACAGTTCCTCCTGCGCATCCGCGACACCCTCACCTCCTTCGCTCCGCTCGCCAACCTCGCCACCGGCCAGCCCTTCGCCCAGCAGCCGTTCCTGATCTCAAACGAGCGCCGCCTTGCAGCGGTTATTCTCTCGCCCGACTGCGACCTGCTCATCATCGAGTCCGTCAAGCGCACTCCGCCGCCCAAAAAGCCCAAAACCGACCTCTTCGGTCCCGCTATGCCCTCCACGCCCGAACTCAAAGAAAGAGATAGAGTCCAAATCAACTTCTACCGCATCCGCGCGGGCGATGATGGTGGTCCCGTCCAGCGCCGCTTCGCCGGTGTCGTCCAGGCTCAGAGCACCGGAGACATCCCCGCCAGCACCGCAGGCTATCTGGCCGTCGTCGATCTGGGACGTCAACACTGGGCCTTCGACTTCCACTCCTACACCGGCAAGACCGACGAACTCGCCCCCTTTGACTCCGCCTGCTCCCCGGCGCCGCTCTTCGTCAGCCATAGCGAATTCATCGCCTTCGGCTGCAAGAACGGCCAGACCCGGCAGCTGCTCGGCGGCTTCAATATGCGCGGCGAAGAGATGTGGCAGCAGGGCCTCTTCGGCGACTTCATCGCGCCATCCCTGGCCTATGCTCCCGCCGGTGGCCGCTTCGCCCTTAGCCGCATCATGCTGCGCACCTCTGCCATCGCCGACCAACCCATCAGCTCCGACGAGGTCTCCGCCCAGAGCGTCGTCGTCTACCAGATCGATAGCGGCAAACAACTCCTCCGCGCCGACTGCTCCCCCGTCGAACGTGCCGGTCAGAACTTCGCCTTGTCGCCCGACGGCATGGCGCTCGCCGTTGTTCACAATGACGCCGTCGAGATCTACACCCTCCCGCCCCTCACTGACAAAGATCAGGCCGCCGTAAAACTAGCGAAGAGCACCGCCCCGCCCGAAACCGATATTCCCGTCCACTTCAACCACCAGCCCGCCCAAGCAGAATCCGACTCCGCACAATCCGACTCCACGGAACGCCCGGGTCCGCAGCCTCTCAGTCGCCAGCCTCTCAGCCCCGCTCCTCCCACCGCAGCAGCTAACACCCCCCCCGATTCATCGCCCGCGCAAGGCCAACCCGCTTCACCCACCCCACCCGTCACCGCAGCTGCTGAAGAGACAAAGCCATCTCAGCCCCCGGCCGTACAAACCCCCGTCGATCCACCCAACGGCGACGCGGCGCCCGAGCAGCACCGCGCCCCGCCAACCCTCTACACCCTGCCCGGCGACAAGCGCCCCGCCAGCGAACCCGCCAGCCCGAAGGGAATCCCGCAATAGAAATGTGCCAGCCACGGTCTCCCGTAGCCAGGCTTTAGATACCAGCTTCACGGCAGGAAGCCGGTCTCAAGGTCGCGCCACGCTACGCTGGAAGCTGTGCCTGTGCGTCACTTGTCAATGCAAAGCAGGTGTGAGTACCGTAACGAATCATCGGGCCTTGATTCACGTCACTGAATTGAGTTTTACGTGAGGGCACCCCAATGAAAATTCCTAAGGCGCAACTACTGGCTGCGATTCTTCCCCTCGCAGCTACGCTGTCACTCGTACCCGCGCGAGTCCACGCGGACACCTACAAGATCTATGATCTGGGAGGCACTCCCCACGGCCACATTATCATTGATATTGACAATTTGGGCCAGGTCGTCATTTTGAATGAGAACGGCGGTGATTTTACCGATTACCTCACTTACGACAATGGCGTGCTTGTAAATACAACCAGCACTCTCCCCAATCTCACCTATGACAATGGAGCACCGTGCAGCCCGCCGTCAGGCTTCTCAGTTCCAATGGGTGAGGACAGCATTTGCAATAACGGATTTACAGCCTTTGGAAGCCGTTTCAATCCCAACGGGGACACTGGCGGAGTCTATACCGGGCCCGTCTCCTCCCTTACCTTGGTCGATAACGGCGGGACGGCCAACTCGTCTAAGTTGAACTCTTCCGGCGATTTTGCGTGGACAGATGGTCAGCTCGAAGAGAACTTCGAAGCGGTCGATCTAACAACCCAGACCCCCGAACCAGGCAGCCTGTTGCTCGTCGGTACCGGTTGCTTCTCTATGCTTTGCGTTCTGCGCAGAAAGCTATCATTGAAATGAAGCGCAGAAGAGGAAGACAAAGAAGCCCAGACAGGCCATCGGCCACGTTCTGGGCTTTTATTGCTTCGGTCTTTGAACTGTATCTAAGCGGCCTTCTTCTTCGCCACATGAGGCACTCCAATGAAAACCACTAAGGCGCAACTACTGGCCGCGATTCTTCCCCTCGCAGCTATGCTGTCACTCGTACCCGCGCGAGTCCACGCGGACACCTACGTGATCTACGATTTGGGAGGCACCCCAGGCGGCAACATTGTCGTTGATATTGACAATTTGGGCCAGGTCGTCATTTTAGACGAGACTGGCGGTCCTATGGGCACTGGTGATTACCTCACTTACGACAATGGCGTGCTTGTAAATACAACCAGTACTCTCCCCAGTCTCACCTATGACAATGGAGTATCCTGCAGTCCGCCGGCAGGCTTCTCAGCAGCGAGCAACAACACTGTTTGCAATAACGGGCGAACAGCCTTTGGAAGCTTTTCCAATCCCAACGGGGACCCGAACGGACTCTATACCGGGCCTGTCTCCTCCCTCACCCGGATCGACGGCATTGGGGAAACCACGCTTAAGTTGAACTCTTCCGGCGATTTGGCGTGGACAAATGGCCTGAATGAAGAGAACTACGAAGCTGTCGATCTAACAACCCCCGAACCAGGCAGCCTATTGCTCGTCGGTACCGGTTGCTTCTCTCTGCTTTACGTTCTGCGCAGAAAGCTATCTTTGAAATGAAGTCCAGAAGAGGAACACAAAGAAGCCCAGACAGGCCATCGGCCACGTTCTGGGCTTCTTTAATTGCTTCTGTTTCTGAGCTTGCTTAAGCGACCTTCTTCTTCGCCGCCACAGCCTTCACGCGCGCATTCAAGCGGCTCTTGTAGCGGTTCGCGGTGTTCTTGTGCAGAACGCCCTTCTGCACGCTCTTGTCCAGAATCGACGCGGTCTCGCGGTACTGGGTCGTAGCCGCGGCATGGTCGCCCTGGGCAATCGACTCGCGCAGCAGGCGGAGTGTTCCACGCAGTTTGCTCTTGTTTGAGCGGTTCACCGCTGTCTTACCAACCGTCTGACGTGCGCGCTTCAACGACGAAACATGATTTGCCATAAACTCTCTTCTCTCAACCCATACATTTGTAGGGGAAAATGGGATGCAGGCCAAAGGCCAAGCCCGACTTCGATTCCAGTCACAGCCCTGAGCGGCTAGGCTAAAAGCCCTAAGTACGCAGCAATAGCCTGCCGCACTCCCTGCAATATCTAAGTCTACGTAACTCCAGCCCTCAGGTCAACCGCGAAGGTTCCCCCTCGTCCGTCACAATTCATCATTTGCCACTTGACGCCAACCCATACACGTTCTACTCTTTGCCCATCTTCGACGCATTGGCACATGTCGCCAACTCGGTCCCAGTCAGCAAAGCGCACCCCCTGCGCTGCAACCGATTGCCTGCTTCATCTCATCAAATACTCCAAGACGTTCGGCCAGCAGTTAACCCAGCTTCCCCTGACGGAGGTCAGCACACTACTTGATAAAAAAACCCCTGGAAATCACCCCTGGCATTGAGCCCCTGTACGGGACCCACGACGAAAATCTCCGGCTCCTCGAAGACAAACTCAACGTCACGATCGATCTCCGCTCCGACGCCATACTGGTAACCGGCGAACCCGAAAACATCGCCCGTGTCGAACAGGTCTTCCTCGACTTCGACACCCTCAGAAAGTTCGGCGTCAATCTCCACAACGGCGAACTCAACGGCATGCTCAAGCTTGTCGTCGCCGACTCCTCCATCACCCTCAAATCTCTCGTCGATACCGGCAAGCAGCGCTCCGCCGGCGTCAAGCGCATGGTTCAGCCCCGCTCGCCCAACCAGCGCAAGTACGTCGAAGCCATCGAACAGTCCGACATGACTTTCGGCATCGGCCCCGCCGGCACCGGCAAGACCTATCTCGCCGTCGCCATGGCCGTCTCCGCTCTCATGGCGAAAAAAGTCAGCCGCATCATCCTCGTCCGCCCCGCGGTCGAAGCAGGCGAACGCCTTGGCTTCCTCCCCGGCTCGCTCCAGGAAAAGGTCGATCCCTACCTCCGCCCGCTCTACGACGCGCTCTATGATCTCCTCGATCCCGTCAAGGTCGACAAGATGCTTGAGTCCAACGTCATCGAGGTCGCCCCGCTCGCCTTCATGCGCGGCCGCACCCTCAACGACGCCTTCATCATCATGGACGAAGCGCAAAACACCACCACCGAACAGATGAAGATGTTCGTCACCCGCATGGGCGCCAACTCCAAGGCTGTCATCACCGGCGACCTCACGCAGACCGACCTGCCCAACCCCAAAAAATCCGGCCTCCTCGAAGCCCTCCACGTCCTCGACGGCGTCGAAGGCATCCGCTTCTGCCACTTCGAAGACGTCGACGTCGTCCGCCACCACCTCGTCCAGCGCATCGTCCGCGCCTACGACAGCTACGGCAAGGCCCAGCAACAACTCCCACTCGCCCTCGGCGAAACCGTCGTCCCCGACCCCAACCTCGTCCCGACCGAGAAGACCTTTCCGAAACCTCAGTAGCTGTAGATAGAAGTAGCTGTAGTTATTTGTCGCGTCTTCTTGGATTAAGCGTAGGGCTTTAGCCCTACGAAAAATGCATCAAGGAACCTGGGGCTTTAGCCCCGGGTTTTCTTTTTCTCCGGAACCAAAGCCAATCCATGTACATTAGAAAAACTCCCACATTCCTGGTGCCCGCCTCGGAGACGTCTTCATGCCCTTGTCCTTCCGCACTGTCCTGGCAGTATCTCTCCTCGCAGCCTCCGCCGCCATCCCTGCAATCGCCCAGCCCACTCCCGCCGACCGCACCCAGATCCTCAAACTCGTAGACGCCAACGCCGCCCAATACAAACAAGTCTCCAAAGAAATCTGGGGCTTCGCCGAACTCGGCTACCACGAGAACAAAAGCTCCACCCTCCTTCAGGACCAGCTCAAAAAAGCCGGCTTCTCCATTCAGGCCGGAGTAGCCGACGAGCCCACCGCCTTCATCGCCTCCTACGGCTCAGGCAAGCCCGTTATCGCCATTCTCGGCGAGTTCGACGCACTCCCCGGCCTCTCCCAGCAGGCCATCGCCACCCGCGAGCCCGTCGTCAGTGGAGCACCCGGCCACGGCTGCGGACACAATCTCCTCGGCTCGGGCGCCGCGCTGGCCGCCGTCGCCATCAAGGACTTCATGGCCGAGCACCACATCGCCGGCACTCTCCGTTACTACGGCACACCAGCCGAAGAGGGAGGCTCCGGCAAGGTCTACATGGTGCGCGCCGGCCTCTTCAAGGACGTAGACGTCGTCCTCCACTGGCACCCCTCCGACCGTAATGGCGTCAACAACGGAGGCGCGCTCGCCGTCACCTCCGCCCGCTTCACCTTCCACGGAGTAGCCGCCCACGCCGCCATGGCGCCCGACCGCGGCCGCTCCGCACTCGACGCCGTCATGCTCATGGGCAACGGCATCGAGTTCCTCCGCGAGCACGTTCCCGCCAGCACTCGCATCCACTACATCATCACCAAAGGCGGCGTCGCCCCCAACGTCGTCCCCGACCTCGCAGAGATGGACCTCATGGCCCGCAGTCCCTATAACGAAACCCTCGACGGCATCTGGGCCCGCATCGTCAAGATCGCCAACGGCGCCGCCATGATGACCGAGACCACCGTCGAAATCCGCAACGTTGGCAGCGACGCCAACATCATCCCGAACGACGCCCTAGCCCCCGTCGCACAAAAAAACCTCGAGTTCGTCGGCGGTTACAAGATGGACGCTGCCCAAACCGAATTCGCCACCACCCTCCAGAAGACCCTCCCCGCCGGCGCCGCACCCAGCCTCGACCAGACAAACATCATCCAGCCCCTTCGCCCCTATGACCCCAACGCCCCCTCCGCCTCGACCGACGTCGGCGACATCAGTTGGAACGTCCCCACCATCGGCTTCGGCGCCGCCACCTTCGTCCCCGGCGTCGCCGCCCACACCTGGCAGGCCGCAGCCTCGGCCGGCACAAGCATCGGCCAGGACGGCATGGTCATCGCCTCCAAGGCCCTCGCCCTCACCGCCGTCGATCTCTTCCTCACTCCTGATCTCATCACTCGCGCCCAGGCGGACTTCCACAAGCAGCTCGAGGGCAAAACCTACGAGTCCGCCATCCCTCCGACCCAGAAGCCCCTCATCAACTACCGCGACAACGATTAGCGATTAGCCCGTCACACCGCCGTTCACAATACCGACCGTTTAGAATCAAAGTACGCCGCCCGGGCCCTCTCGCCGGTCGCATCTGCGATGACCACCATCGAGCCCCCAAGTACCGTCACAAACTCCGCGCCCTCCCGGCCCCGCCCAACGCGCACCGTCACCCGCGCCTGCCTCGCACTGCTCCTGGCAACCGGCATCTCCGGCCACGCCCAACCATCGCCATCGATAAAAGATTGGCAGCTCACCTGGAGCGACGAATTCAACGCCCCCAACGGCTCCCCACCCGACCCTGCCAAATGGAACATTGTCACCGGAGGCAAAGGCTTCGGCAACAACGAACTCGAAACCTACACCCGTCGCCCAACGAACATCCAGCAACAAAACGGCAACCTCGTCATCACCGCACAAATAGAGGACCTCACCGGCCCGGACGGCGTCCCCCGCCACTACACCTCCGCCCGCATCAACACGCAAAATCACTTCGCGCAAAAATATGGCCGCTTCGAGGCCCGCATACAACTCCCCGCAGGTAAAGGGATCTGGCCCGCATTCTGGCTCCTCGGCGGCAACCACGAGACCACCCCCTGGCCCAACTGCGGCGAGGTCGATATCCTCGAAACCATCGGCGCACCCGACACGATGTACAGCACCATCCACGGCCCCGGCTACAGCGGCTCCAAAGGCCCTTCGACAAAGTACGTTCTACCCGCGGGCGAAGCCGTCGACACCGCATTCCACCTCTACGCCGTCGAGTGGACCCCCAACGATATCAAGTTCTTCTTCGACGACCATCTCATCGTCGAACGCACCCCAGCCGATCTGCCCCCCGGCTCGACATGGGTCTACGATCACTCCTTCTACATCCTCCTCAACCTCGCCGTCGGCGGCAACTGGCCGGGCACCCCTGACGCCTCGACCACCTTCCCCCAAAAAATGCTCGTCGACTACGTCCGCGTCTATTCCAGAAAACCTGAACCCTCTGTTGCCACAAAACCGGGTGCCCCATACATCGATTCTGATGTGTGGGCCTCGTCCGAAGGACGACCGTCTTCGCTGTGGATCAGCTCTCAACCTCAATCGAAGCCAACCCAATGATCACCATCGAGCCTGCGCCTCCAGCTTCGAAGACAACGGCTCTCCACCTCCGGCCTCTCGCGCTTCCTCAACCGCGCCCGCGCCACAGTTGGCCTCAAAGGCGAAGTCGACGTCCTCCTCGCCGATGATCCCACTCTCCGCCAGCTCAACAAGAGCTTTCGCGGCAAGAACAAACCCACCGACGTCCTCAGCTTCCCCTCGCCCTCCGAATTCGCCAAACGGCACGCCGGCGACCTCGCCATCTCGCTTGACACCGCCGCCCGCCAGGCCGCCGCCTACGGCCACACCCTGCGCGACGAAGTCCGCATCCTGCTCCTCCACGGCCTCCTCCACCTCTCCGGCGAAGATCACGAAACCGACAACGGCGAAATGGCCGCCCGCGAAGCCCTCCTCCGCCGCGAACTCAATCTCCCGACGACTCTCATCGAACGCACCGAAACAATCGCAAAAACCAACCACGCGAGTCCGTCGAAATCCAAGCCCTCAAAAATCAAGCGAGGTAGCAAATGACCGCCACCTACGCCTACGCTCTCGCTCTCTTCCTTCTCCTCGCGATCCTCGCCCTCGCCGCCTACGTCGACCGCATCTACACCGAGATGGGCAAGTTCCTCGCCCGCGAGTACCAGGACAACATCGACGCCTGGGAGCAGGTCGTCGAACCCCGCCTCCGCCTCGGCCGCGAGTCCATCGCGCTCTCCGCCTCCGTCCTCCGCCAGCTCGCCCTCGCCACGCTCTGTCTCCTCGCCGGCCTGCGCCTCTACACCCAGAACGCTCTCGTCCCATCGCTGGCCCGCACTCCCAGCCTCAGCGAAATCATTCGCGCCGCCTGCGAACTCATCCTTCTCATCCTCATCTTCGACCGCCTGCTCCCTCAGCTCCTCTTCTCCCGCACTCGCGGCCTCTGGATCGCGCGCATCCTGCCCATTCTGCAGGCGCTCTTCTACCTCATCCTTCCCGTTACGATGCTGCTGCAGCTTCTGCTCTCCATCGCGGCGCTTGCTGAACCCGAGGACAAAACCCAGGAAGACCACCCATCCGAAGCTGTCGACGCGCTCCTCGAAGCCGGCGAAGAAGAAGGCATCATTGAAGAGTCCGACCGCGAGCTCGTCCGCTCCGCCGTCGAGTTCGGCGACAAGGTCGTCCTCGAGGTCATGACGCCGCGCCCCGAGATCTTCGCCGTCCCCGGCTCCCTCACCCTCCGCCAGTTCACCGCCGAGATCAACGAGCACGCCTTCTCCCGCGTCCCCGTCTACTCCGGTTCGCTCGACAACATCACCGGCATCGGCTTCGCCCACGACCTCCTCAAGGTTCTCGACGCCGAAGCCAACACCCGAATCGTGGCCCAGATCCAGCGCCCCGCCGCCTTCGTCCCCGAAACTAAAAAAGTAGCCGAGCTCCTCCGCGAGATGCAGCGCGAAAAGCAGCACATGCGCATCGTCATCGACGAGTACGGCATGGTCGCGGGCCTCGTCACCATCGAAGACCTCCTCGAAGCCATCGTCGGCAACATCGCCGACGAGCACGACGAGCCCGAAGCCGACGACGCCCCCATCCGCGAACCCAACGGCGCCTACGTCGTCTCCGGCTCCTACGAACTCTCTCGCCTGCGCGACCTCTTCGCCGACCAGTTCGAGCCCGTCCGCCGCACCGCGCCCGAATCAATCGCTGAAGAAAACGGCGCATCCCACCCCGGCGACTCCCCCGAAGAGTACGACCTCCGCGACACAAAGGACGACCCCACTGCCCTCCGCCTCCCCGAGCACTACGAATCCACCACCCTCGGCGGCCTCGTCTCCGAGATCGCCGGCCACATCCCCCTCCCCGGCGAAGTCGTCGAAGAAGACGGTCTGCGCCTCGAAGTCCTCGCCAGCACCGACCGCCGCATCGACCGCATTCGCGTCAGCCTCACCCAACCGCCCGCCGCCGCCTGAGGTGACCAGTCTTTCTCCCGCTACGTATCATGGTTGCGCTTGAACTTCGCGTGAGGTGGATGATTGAAGCGGAAGTACGGAGACCTCAGAAAGCCCCGGAAAAATCTCACGCGCCGTGCCATCCAGATCGTATCGCTCGCAGCGCTGTGCACCGTCGTCACAGGCGCGCAAGCTCCGCTCCAACACTTCCACCAGACCCACGCTGCGATGGGTACCATCTTCACCATCGACCTCAACGTCACCGACCAGGCCACCGCCGAACAAGACATGGACCTCGCCTTCGATGAGATCGATCGCCTCGAAGCGCTCCTCAGCAACTACCGTCCCTCCAGTGAACTCTCGCGCATCAGCCGCGAAGCAGGTTCCGCCCCTGTCGTAACCGATCCCGAGACCTTTCGCTTCCTCGACCGCTCCTTTTATTGGAGCCGAGTCTCCAACGGCGCATTCGACATCACCGTCGGCCCCCTCCTTCGCGCCTGGGGCTTCTTCTTCCATCAAGGCCGCATCCCTTCCCAAACCGAACTCAACGCCCTCCGCAACAAAATCGGTTGGCGTCACGTCGCCCTCGACCCCGAAACCCGCACCGTCTCCTTCACCAATCATCAGGCGATGGAACTCGACCCCGGCAGCATCGGCAAAGGCTTCGCCGTCGACGCCGTCGTCAAGCTTCTTCGCCAACAAGGCGTAACTTCGGCCTTCATCTCAGCAGGCGGCAGCACCCTCTACGCCATCGGAGCAGTTCCCGGAACCGCAGGCTGGCCCGTAGACATTCCCGATCCGAGAGTCCCCGGCAAAGTCGCAACATCGATTCTGCTCAAAGACACGTCGCTCTCCACCGGCGCCTGCACGGAAAAGTTCTTCATCAAGGATGGCCACCGTTACTGCCACATCTTCGACCCCCGCACCATGCGTCCCGTCGAAGGCGTGCTGCAAACCACCGTCATCGACCCCAGCGCCACAGACAGCGACGCACTCTCCACCGTCGTCTTCGTGCTCGACCCCTCAGCCTCCCGCCAACTCCTCGCCTCGATGCCCGCCACTCAGGCACTTATCTTTATCCAATCAGACAAGTCCAACCAATCAAGCCAATCACCCTCCCGCCCATCCTGCTTCGCAATAAACTGGGCAGGCAATCCATGCGCAGAAACTCCCGCCACCAAAGGACCCACTCCAAATGATTGATCGCCGCTTATTCGTCCGTGGCCTCTCTGCAGCCGTCGCTGCGGCGTCCACTCTCGCCAGCGAAGCCGCACTCGGCCAATCCTCCAGCGCCGACGCCGAAGCCGCGCGGCAGATCGCCCACGCCACCGATTCCTCGCCCTTCCGTATCGGAGTCATCGGGCCCGGCAGCCGCGGCATAGAACTCGTTCGCAGCTTCCTTCGCGTCCCCGGAGTCAAAGTAGTCGCCGCAGCCGACGTCTACCCGCCGCGCTTCGCTCAGTTGAACGAAGCCTGCGGATACCAGGTCGCCTCTCACTCCGACTTCCGCGCCCTGCTCGATCGCAAAGACCTCGACGCCGTCATCGTCGCCACCCCGCTCGGCCTTCACGCCGAACACGTCCTGCCCGCGCTCGAATCCGGCCATCACGTCTACGGCGAAAAGACCATGGCCTACACCATCGAGGACGCCACAAAGATCGTCAACGCCACCACCTCGCACAAACGAATCTTTCAGGTCGGCCACCAGTATCGCTACTCGCCCTGGATTCGCGCCGCAATCGCCCGCGTCCAGCAGGGCGAGATCGGCGACGTCACCCACATCATGGGCTACTGGAACCGCAACAATAACTGGCGACGCGCCGTACCCGATCCCTCGCTCGAGCGCCTCATCAACTGGCGTCTCTACAACCAGTGGTCCCTCGGCCTCCTCGCCGAACTGGGCTCGCACCACATGGACATCGCCAACTGGGTCTTCGGTTCCACGCCCACCACTGCCCTTGCCTCGGGATCCATCTGCACCTATCACGATGGCCGCGAGACCGACGACAACGTTCAGGCCGTCCTCTCCTATTCCGGCGGCCGTCGCTTCATCTTCTCCTCCATGTCAAACAACGCCAAGATGGGAGACCAGCTCTGGCTCTACGGAAGCAAAGGCTCGCTGAACCTCACCCTTGAAGACGCGACCTTTTTCTACGAGCCCCACCGCATCGCCAAAACTCCCGCGAAGGACAGCAAGGCCGTCGTCACCAGCGCCTCGTACTCCCCATCCGGAGAGATGCCCTACCGCGGTCCCGGCAAACCAGTCCAGGTCACCACCGCCGAAGACCCGACAACCGCCGCCACGCGAGCCTTCGTCTACTGCGTCCGTACCAAAACAGAGCCCATCGCCAACGTCCACGTCGGCTTCGGCTCAGCCCTCGCAGTCGTTCAATCCAATCAGGCGCGCCTGAAAAAACACGAAGTCGAGGTCCCCGCCGCAATCTAGCCCGTCAATATTGCTCATGCTGCCTCTTCAGCTAGCCGGCAACGAGTTGCTGCCCGCCGTCGATGTCGTAGGTCGCGCCCGTGAGGGCCGTGTTGATCATGATGTGTACGGCGAGCGCGGCGACGTCGGCCGGAGTGACGACACGCCGAATGGGAAGCGTGGCGCGAAGCTGATTGCGGCGGTTTTCCAGTTCATCGCCGAGGAGCGATGCCGACAACGGTGTGTCAACGAAGCCGGCAGCGATAAGGTTGACTCGGACGGGCGCAAGTTCGAGCGCGAGGCTGGCGGTGAGGGCGGGGAGTGCAGCGGTCACGGTCGACACGATCCCCATTCCGATGGCTTGGCGGCGGCCACCGACGCCGCCCATGAACAGGAGAGTGCCTCCGGGTCTTACCTTGTGGGCGGAGTTGCGAGCGATCAGGAGCATCTGCAAGAGGTGCGTGTCGAGGGCGAGGCGCGCCTGCTCGAAGTCCATGTCGAGAAGGCGCCCGTAATGCGGCCGGCCGGCAGTCACCATCACGTGGTCGATCGTGGCCGGCAGGTCACGGAAGAAGAGTTCGAGGGAAGCGGGGTCCGTGGCGTCGAAGGCCGCGGTGCTCAGCGCTTCGAGTTCGCTCGCGGCGCGCCGGAGGGGCTCGGGATTCCGTCCGGTGAGGATCAACTTGGCTCCCTCAGCGCGTGCTCGTCGAGCCGTTTCCAGTCCGATTCCGGAACTACCGCCGATCACAATGACGGTTTGCCCGAGAAGTTCTGGTTCCCGCCGGATGGGAGAGGTGGTGGTTGTGGTGCTCATGATCCCTCCAGGAATTCGTGATCCCATCACGTGAATTGTATCCCCGCCGAATAGAACTGAAAGAAACCAATCATGAGTGGCGAAAGGGAACTCCGCATCCTGAGTTGGCTTGTCGGAGGCGATCCGAATGACGCCCGGATGACGGGCTATCCGGAAATAATTCTCAGTTCGCGCCAACACGGCGATGCACTCACGGACCTCAGATATCGATCGTCATCGGAAGCCCCTACGACTTATTCGCCTTCCTCTTCGGCGAGTAGATCACCCAGCCGGTCCAGCTTTCGCTCCCACGCCGTACGGTGGTCGCGAATCCACTGCTCGAGAGCCGAAAATCCTGCCGGCTCGATCCGGCAAGTGCGGACCCGTCCCAGTTTCTCAGTGTGGACCAGCCCGCTCTCCTCCAGAATCTGCAGATGCTGCGCCACCGCCGTCAGCGTTACGTCCAGCGGTGTCGCCAAATGAGAAACAGAGAGGGGTCCTTCGCTCAGCCTGTCCAGAATCGCTCGGCGCGTCGGATCGCCCAGAGCGTGAAACAATCGGTCGATATTGATCTCACGGCGGATCTCTGGACCAGGCATGGCTTCGACCCTCTTCGGCGCAGGCGCCATCTACTTCGCCAACTCCGCCGCCAACTTATCGAACAACGAGCGCCATCCCGCCTCCCGCATCTCGGGACCGCCTGAATTTTCAAAGAACGCCCCCTGATGGGTGCAGATCAGGTCCGTCCCTTTGTCCGTGGGCAGAAGCTCAATCGTTACCAGCGAGGCCGAGATGCGCTTACCTCCGAGGTCCATCGCATTGGCAGAGACCACCAGCCGGTTCGGCACGATCTCCTGGTATATCCACTCGTTCCTTAGTTCGACCCCTGGGAACGGGGTTCCATCCTTAAACCGATACCGGTGAAGTTCCGTGCCTCCGACCCGAAAGTCCATCTCAAACTGTTCGACGTCATGCTTCTCCCCCTCACCAAACCACCGGCGCTTCTTCGCGGAATCCGCAAACGCTGCGAACACGCGCTCAGGCGGCTGGGGAAAGCTGCGCTCGATAACAAAAGTGTTGTGAATGACAGATTGCTCGTCCATGGTTTTCCTCTCTCTCCACCAGTTCTCTTTCTCATTAGTGAAGTGGCAACTTCAGTATTGATCAAGTCCTCGCAATTGTCAAGTCGATACTTCAGTATTGTCTCGCGCCGCTTCTTGTGATTCCTTTGCTCTGCCATTGCTTTTTGCTTTTGTGCGTTGGCTCTTTGGTTGTCATCCCGTAGGGATCTGCTGTTGCCGTTGTTGTTGCCTTTGCTCTTGTCTTTCCTAGGGGTACCCCCTTCCCCTATGTAGAGAGTCAGATTGTTTTGTTTCAATGGTTTACGGGAGGAAGGCGGCTGCAAAATCGTCAAAACAAAAGAGTTATGGGTCAAAATAGTCTAAATAAACGACTTAGCCCGGAGTTGCCTCCGGGCTCACCAGTTTTTTTTGATCTATATATCAAGTATAGCGGTTGGAGGGGAACTCATACGCCAGGTCGATCTCTCTTCGATTGAGGGAGTTAGGTAGTTTTGGGGCTTGACATGCAGTTTTGGCGGAAAAAACGCGAAAAATAATTTTCGGGGAAAGCAAAGGCAATGAAATCAGTCTCTTCGTGCCTCGGGCGAGATTCCCTCAGTGGAGCCCAAGGCTAAAGCCTTGGGCTACCAGCCGTGCCCCTTCAAAGCAAGGGCTTTTGGGATATAGCCGGGCGTCAGAGGCTACTGAAAAGACGAAAGCAAAGGCCCCGAATCCTCGGAGCCTTCGCCTTAAACCGGAGCAGGAATTAACTCAATCGATCGAGATCTTGCGCAGTAGCTTGAAGTCTGAGAGCATCTTGCCAGTCCCCAGCACCACCGAAGCCAGCGGATCGTCCGCAATCGACACCGGCAACCCTGTCTCCTCGCGAATTCGCTTGTCCAGGTTCTTGATCAGCGCGCCGCCGCCCGTCAGCACAATGCCGCGGTCCGAAATATCCGCTGAAAGCTCCGGCGGAGTCCGCTCCAGCGCCACGCGAATCGCATTGATGATCGTCGCGATGCACTCCGAGAGCGCCTCGCGAATCTCGGAGTCCTCAATCGTGATGGTCTTTGGCACGCCTTCGATGAGGTTGCGGCCCTTGACCTCCATCGTGATCGGCTTGTCCAGTGGATAAGCCGAACCCAGCGAGATCTTGATCTGCTCCGCCGTTCGCTCGCCAACCAGCAGGTTGTACTTACGCTTCAGGTAGGTCATCACAGCCTCGTCCATCTGGTTCCCGGCCATGCGCACAGAACGCGAGTAGACGATACCCGCCAGCGAGATTACCGCAATATCGGTCGTTCCACCGCCGATATCTACCACCATGTTTCCGCCCGGCTCCGTAATCGGCAAACCGGCGCCAATCGCGGCCACCATGGCTTGTTCCACCAAATGCACCTCAGAAGCCTTGGCCCGGTACGCCGAGTCCATAACCGCACGTTTTTCAACCTGAGTAATCTCAGACGGAACGCCGATCACAATCCGCGGATGCACCATCATCTTGCGGTTATGCGCCTTCTGAATGAAGTAGTTCAACATCTTTTCCGTGTGCCGGAAGTCGGCGATCACGCCGTCCTTCATCGGTTTGATGGCGACGATGTTTCCCGGCGTGCGGCCAAGCATCTCCTTGGCCTCCTTGCCCACCGCCTCAACCTCGTTGGTGATCTTGTTCACCGCGATAATCGACGGCTCGTTGACGATGATTCCCTTGCCGTGCGCAAAGACAAGCGTGTTCGCAGTGCCCAGGTCAATGGCCAGGTCGCTGGAAAAAAGACTGAAGAGTGACCGCATATTGTGAATGCGGGAGTAACGCATCTGAAAACTGTTCGAAGACATAGGTGTTTGCTGTCGATTCCTGAAACGAGACTCCCATTAGTGTATCTCTTTCGCAAGTGCCATTTCAGACTCTTGTCTAACAAGTCATCACTCCTTTGTGGTATAAGTTCCGCTCCGCTCGCACAGCACGCGACAACAGAACAACGCAGCCGGATAGATCAGGATGCTCACATGTCTCGTGTAAGCAAAGCCCGCAACATAGGGAAGCACACACGCTGCAACCACCGCCAGAAATATCCCGGCGTCCAAACGCAGCGATCTGTCCGCCGAAGCGGTCGTCCAAAACAGCAGGTAAATCGCACTCGCAATCGCCGCCCAGAGAATCAGCCGAAACACTGCCATCCCCGCGTCTTCAATCACCTTCCTGACCCCATAGCTCGCGGTCGAGCCATACTTCTCGAGCGAGAAGAAGAGGATGTGCAATTTGCGCACATCTCCCTTAAGCGTCTCTCGCGGATGAGTCCGCAGATAGTCCAGCGCGGCTTTCTGGTGATAGTCGTTGAAACTCCACTCGTCGCCGAAGTACAGGCCGCGGTTCAGCTCGAAGTCATACCAGTCCATAGAGTCACCATGAGGCGGCGGATAATGCTCCAGAAACCCAGCATTATTCCCCTTATGCAGATTGATCCCGTCCAAACTGGTACCTGGGCTGAATCTCCCGCTCGCATGATGCTGATGCAACGCCCACCCCACCGGAGCCGCAGCAACCAACACCACAACCAGCCAGCGCAGGCCGCTGCGCCGCTCAACGAGCAGGAAGGCCACAAGCAGCACAACAACCGCGGGCAACATCCCGCTCTTCGCGAGGTAAAGCCCATCAACAGCCACCCCAAAACACAGCGCGCGATTCAACCCGCTCATGGCCGGTTTCAACTGCCAGCCGAAGAACAACAGCGCCACGGCAACCGCCAGAAAGGAGTACGAGTAACCCTCATCCACAAGGATGTTGGTCACATCAGCGAGGAACGCGGTGATCGCAAACGGAACCAGAAGCAGCGCCCCCACCAGCACCTTGCGCCATCCTGAGCGTGGCAAACGCCGCCACACCAGAAAGAGGCACAGTTCAATCGGCACCAGGAAGAGAAGCGTCTTGAAGTACGCCACTCGTAGATAGTGGTCACCAAATAGTCGCATCCCCAGCGCCACCACCATCGCGGTCATCGGCATCCGCGCCGCGTGGAAGCAGATGGGATTGCCGCGCGTTCCCATATCCTCCGTGCAAACCATCAGGCCGTTGCCCGCGAGCAGACTCTGCGTCGTTGGCCCCACCAGATTCGTCATCGAAAACAGCGGCTTATTCGCCTTGGCATGGTCAAGAACCCAAACCCCGAGCAACGACATCACAACCGGCGCAAGCAAAAGCAGCCACAGCAGACGTCGATTCCGTGTTGTTGTCTCCATCCCGGCTGCGGAAATCGCTTGCATCTGCCCAATCTAATCGAAGATCGTGACAGCGCAACGCTGTGCGTTCACAATTCGTCTTCAACGGTCCACGTTTGGGAAGCCTCTGGCGACTCAACTCCTTCGCCTCCCAAATAGATACAATCAAAAGGCAGCTTTGATTGATGTGGAGATAAAGAATGATTATCGGTGTGCCCAAGGAAGTGAAGGATCACGAGACGCGCGTAGGCGTAACCCCGGCGGGCGTTAAAGCTCTCGTCGAAGCCGGACACAAGGTTCTCGTTGAGCACAACGCCGGCGCGCTCTCCGCCATGCCTGACGACGAGTACCAGGCCGCGGGAGCTGAGATCGTCGGCTCTGCCCACGATGTCTGGCGTCTGGCTGAGATGGTGGTCAAGGTCAAGGAGCCGGTCGAAAAGGAGTACAAATCCTTTCGCGAAGGCCTCGTCCTTTTCACCTATCTTCACCTCGCACCGCTCACAAGTCTCACCGATGCTCTGCTCGCCTCAAAAGTTACCGGCATCGCCTACGAGACGGTCCGTGACCGCTTCGGCGCTCTCCCGCTCCTCACCCCAATGAGCGAAGTGGCCGGGAGAATGTCCGTCCAGGTCGGCGCAGCATATCTAGAGAAGGAGCACGGCGGCCGCGGCGTCCTTCTCGGCGGAGTCCCCGGCGTCGCACCTGGCAACGTCTGCATCATCGGAGGCGGCATCGTCGGAACCAACGCCGCCAAGATCGCCCTCGGCATGGGCGCGAAGGTCACCTTGATCGATCTCAACCTGAACCGTCTCCGCGAACTCGACGATATCTTTGGCGGCCGCCTATACACCGTCGCTTCGAACAGCTACAACATCGAGCGCGCCGTCCGCGACGCCGACCTCGTCATCGGCGGAGTCCTCATTCCGGGTGCTGCCGCTCCTAAGATCGTCACCAAGGCGATGGTGTCCAAGATGAAGAAGGGCGCGGTCATCGTCGACGTCGCCATCGACCAGGGCGGTTGCATCGAAACAGCCCATCCCACAACTCACTCGAACCCCTCGTATGAGGTCGACGGCGTCGTCCACTACTGCGTTACCAACATGCCCGCTGCCGTTCCCAACACGTCGACGCTCGCGCTGACCAACGCAACCTTCCCTTATGTCCTAAAACTCGCGCGCCTGGGAGCAAACGCCGCAATCAATGAAGATAAGGGAATTGCTGAGGGCGTCAATACGTTCAACGGCATCCTGACCTACGGCGCTGTGGCTGCGGCCCAGAAGCGCGAGTGGCAGGCAGTGGCCAAGCTCGTATGACCGAAGCTTGACGTGAACACACAGCGAAGAAAAAATACCTAAACGCCTATAATCAGAGGATCGAGGAGGGCGCGGCATGGCCATCACGGCGAATCGGCGGAAGGTATGGATCGCCGCCCTTGGTGCGTTTCTGCTAGTCCTCTTCGTTGTCCTAGCCGCACTCAACGCCTTCAATACGCAGCTTCCCAGGCCCGCCACAACTCAGCAGATCGTCATCTTCACTGGCTTGTCGATCGTGGCCTTTCTGCTATTTGTTGCGGTCCTGCTCCTGCTTGTCCGCAATGTCCTCAAGCTGTACGCGGATCAACGCAGCCGCGTCATGGGCACGCGTCTTCGCACCCGCATGCTTTGGGGTGCGCTGCTGGTAAGTCTGATCCCCATCGCGTCGATGTACGCCTTTAGCTATCTGCTGCTCAACCGCGCGGTCGACCGCTGGTTCTCTCAGCCGGTCACGGAGATGCGTGACGACAGCAACAACATCGCTCTCGATCTTTCACGCTACACCTCCGCCAATGCGCGCGCCGAAGCCGACTCCATCGCCTCAAGCTTGCCCGACCCCTCACCACCAGCAGCTTCAACCGAAACTCCGGCTAAATCCCCTGTCACGCTGCCGAGTCATCACGCTCACCGGTCGATCCAACCCATCACTCGCGGCTCGGCTCATACCGCTGCTCTGTCTGCATCTCGTCTGCGTCGCGAGGCGATCTACCAGGTCCTCCGCCAGCACGAGATCACTCTCCAGAATGGCTTTGCCATTGTCTATCACGAGGGGCACGTCGTCGCATCGTTTCACATGCCCCGGCGGGACGGAGCGACGGCGCAGGTAAACACTTGGCTCCCCGATCAACCAGCCGGGGACGAATCAGACGATTCAACTAAACCTCCTCCCACTGATCCCACCGATGCGGCGATCCTGGCCACCGCGCAGCGCACAGACCAGCCGACTCTCTCGCTCGGCTCGACTGACTATGCGCTCGGTGCGACCAGCCTCAAACAGGGCAACACCGTCGTCGTCGGCCTGCCGATGCCCTACGGGATGGCCGCCACGATGGCCAATCTGCGCAAGAATGCCGAAGGCTATTGGGTTCTCTATAGCGAGCGCCGACAGATCAGAGATCTGTATATGCTTCTGCTGCTGATGATGACGAGCCTCGCCCTCTTCGCCTCCAGCTGGCTCGCGCTTCATCTCTCCAAACAAGTCACCAAGCCGGTCGAGTCATTGGCCGACGCCATGGAAGCCATCGCCTCAGGAGACTACGCCCACCGCGTGCAGGAGAGCGCAACCGAAGAGCTGGGCGAACTGGTCCGCAGCTTCAACCACATGGCCGCCGACCTTGAAGACAGCCGCCGCGCCGTCGAGCACTCCACCGTGCAGTTGAGTGCGGCGAACACCGCCCTCGAGGCCCGTCGCGGCGAACTCGAAACCATGCTGGAGACCATCCCGAACGGTGTCGCGACGCTTGACGCAGACCGCCGCATAGTCCTCGCCAATCGCGCTCTCAGCGAGATGATGGATCCCGGTGGCCAACACCCATTCTTCGGCCGCGTCATGGAAGAAGTCTTCCCGGCCGAGGTCGTCGAGGTCCTCGACCGCCTCATCAATCGCAGCCACCGCATGGGCTCAGCCTCCAGCGAAATCGAAATAACGACTCCCGTTAGCGCCTCAACAGACCGTTTCGGCGGTACCATGAATCTCCTCGCCACGGTCGCTCTGCTCGAAATCCCGGCAACTACCGAGCGCATGCGCCGAGAACATCAGGGGTACGTCCTCGTCCTCGAAAACGCGACCGAACTGCTCCGTGCGCAGAAGCAATCCGCCTGGAAGGAGGTCGCCCGCCGCGTTGCCCACGAGATCAAGAATCCTCTCACCCCCATCAGCCTCAGCGCGGAGCAGATTCGCCGGCACATCGACCGCCTGGCTCACGCCATCGCAGAGCCCGCGCCGCACTCTCCCGTCGAGCCACCCTCCGATCGCAGTCATCCGCCGCTGCAGCGAGGTCATAACCTCTTCGGTCGAGAGCATGCGCTCGCTCGTCGATCAGTTCGCCGCTCTCGCCGAGTTCCCAACCGCCCGCCCCAAACCGGCCGACCTCAATACCATCGTCGAAAACTCGCTGGCTCTCTTCGCCGGCCGCATGCAGACCATTCGCATCGTCCGCAAGATGAGCCCCGATCTCCCGCTCGTCATGGCCGACCCCGAGGCCCTCAAGCGCGCCCTCGGCAACCTCATCGACAACGCCGCAGAAGCTATGCAGCAGAGCCTCTTCCGCGAGCTTCGCATCTGCACGAATCTTCTCGAAAACGGCATGGTCGAACTCATCATCGCCGACAGCGGCTCCGGCCTCACCGACGAGATGCGCGAACGCCTCTTCCTCCCGTACTTCTCCACCAAGCAGCGCGGTACCGGCCTTGGCCTTGCCATCGCCGCGAAGATCATTCAGGAACACCAGGGAACGATTCGCGCTGAGAAGAATGAGCCCGCCGGGGCAAAGTTCATCGTCGAACTTCGCCCCGCCAGCTCTGCTCGAAAGCGACCCCGAGGCCTCGTCCGCTGCAAGCCCCTTCGCCGCGACGCAGAATGGAAACTATCCTGAGCCCAGGTCCGCCGAACCGCGAGCCGTTGTGACTTCTGCGTCCAGCGCTGCTCAAATACAGGATGACCTCGCCTCCACCATCGCCCGAGGATCCAAATGAACCACGTACTCATCGTCGACGACGAAGCTGAGATTCGCGAATCGCTCGAAAGCATTCTCAGCGAAGAGGGCTACCTCGTCACGACTGCCGCGACCGCAAAGGAGGCGCTCGAACTTCTCCGCGACGCCGCCTACGATGTCGTCCTGCTCGACATCTGGCTCCCCGACCGCGACGGGCTCGACACTCTCACCGAGATCCGCGAGATGGAGTCGGCCAACGTCCCTGAGGTCGTGATCATCAGCGGCCACGGGACCATCGAAGCGGCAGTGCGCGCCACAAAACTCGGAGCCTACGACTTTCTTGAAAAGCCTCTCTCGCTCGAGCGCACCCTCATCGTCCTCAAAAACGCGATGAAGGCCCGCCAGATGCGTGAGGACAACCAGGAATTCTCGCGCCAGCTCGCGAGGGGAACTGTAACGGGAAACTCCGTTCCCATGAAGGCACTTCGGCAACAGATCAAACTGATGGCTCCTACCAACGGTCGCGTCCTGATCTACGGAGAATCCGGCGCAGGCAAAGAACTCGTGGGCCGCGCCATGCACGCCGAGAGCCTCCGCAAAGACCGTCCCTTTGTCGAGCTCAACTGCGCCGCCATCCCCGAGGACTACATCGAATCCGAACTCTTCGGCTACCGCCACGGAGCGGTCCCCGGCGGCCCCACAGAAAAGCGCGGCACCTTCGAGCGTGCCGACGGCGGAACCCTCTTCCTCGACGAAGTCGGCGACATGAGCCTCAAGACTCAGGCCAAAGTCCTGCGCGCCCTCGACGAACAACGCTTCCTCCCCGTCGGCGCATCGCACCCGGTCCACGTCGACGTTCGCGTCATCGCCGCCACCAACAAAGATCTCGAAGAAGAGATCGCCCGCGGCAACTTCCGCGAAGATCTCTTCTATCGCCTCAACGTCATTCCATTCTTCGTCCCGCCCCTGCGCGACCGCAAGGAAGACATTCCTCTTCTCGTCAAGGAATTTCTTCAGGAGTTCGGCGCGGAGTACGGTCGTCCCCACGTGGAGATGACGGAAGAAGCTCTCGCCGCACTCAAGCAGTATCACTGGCCCGGCAACGTTCGCGAGCTGCGTAATCTCGTAGAGCGAGTTCTGATCCTCAACCCCAAGACTCTGCGCATCGAGCGCAAACACCTTCCCATGCTTGTCTATCGAGACTCGGGCCGCGACTCCAAAGGCAACGGACGCAGCGAAGAGTTCACCTCGCTCCTGCAGGCTCGCGAAGCCTACGAACGCGACTACATCCTGAAAAAGCTGGACGAGTTCCACGGCAACGTCAGCCGCGCCGCGGAAGGCCTAGGCCTGGAACGCAGCCACCTCTACCGCAAGATGAAAGCACTCGGGGTCACCCTAAAGGAGTAAGACTTCCGCCTGTTCGCCTGGACTTCACGCAGGTTGCGCTTGCTTTCGCTTTCTGGATTGACTCTGACTAAACGGCCATTGAAAGAGCCAACTCACATGCCAGCGGTCCTGCTGGTACCAGACGATTGCTGGCAGCAGCGTGGCGAATAATGTCGGCAGCAGCAGCTGCAGCCAGAACTCGCGCGTGTGAAACACCCTCAGCAAGACCTCGCGCGTCGCGCCCTGCGCAAACGCGCTGAGCAGAAATACCGCCAGCGACGCTCGCCCAAGCCACCCGAGGAAATCCCCGAATCGATGCGCGTCCAGCAGCTTCGCAAGCAGAAATAGCCCGGCAGTGCCCATGAGTCCAAGCTCGATATAGGTCCATCGACCGAGAACCGCCGCTCCATAAAAATAAACGGCAGCAATTTGAAACGCAGCAATAACAGCAAACCCCAACGCAGCGGTCGCCATTCGGATCCGTTCCAGCCGGTAGATGCGAGTGCCTACCCACATTCCGGCCGCTAAGAAGCAAAACTCGCGGAGCACCTCGCTCACCCCTTGTGGCCCGAACGGCGGTATCATGCCCAAAAAGACGCCACCCAGGAAACGCAACCACGCCGGAGCACGCACTGTGATCAGCGCCAGCATCAGGCAGACGAACAGGGTGAACAGAAACCAGCTCGCGTCTCCATCCACAAGACTAACCAGGAACGTGTTCCAGTGGAACGCGTGAGTCCCCGACTTGAAGCGCCCAATCAGCGGTTCGATCGCGACCGAGATGAGGGCAAACAAAACATACGGATACAGAATCGTCTTCAGCTTATCGACTGCAAAACGCTTTTGGCCCCTCTTTGCAATGCTTCCAGTCACAAACAGCCCGGAGACGAAGAAGAACGCCGGCATATGAAAGCTGTAGATAAACGTATGTGTGAAAGCGGCCCCCGGACCATCCCACCATCCGCGATGGACCATGCCCTGGGCCGTATGTCCTAACACAACCAGAAAAATGGCGACGCCCTTGACGATATCAACCGCGTTCGAACGGGTTCCACTCGTGATCGGCTCCCGCATGTCCGGTGTTGGCCCCTGTCTACTCATTCACCCTGCCAGCGTCGAATGAATCTCGCATGGAAAAAGTGTATAGGCGCTGTCGCATTTATTCCTCGGAAGCCTGCTTCTCCGCGATCTGTTCCAACTGCCGACGCCAATCCAGGTCCTCGACAAATCCGCGGCTCGACCGCCACTCCTCCTGCACCTTCACAAACAGCTCAAGAAACACCCGCGTCCCCAGAAGGGATTCGATATCCTTCCGCGCGGCCGTGCCAATCCGTTTCAGCATCTCGCCTTGTTTGCCGATCAAAATCGCCTTCTGCCCTGTCCGCTCGCAAAAAATCGCAGCAGAAATCTTCGTCACCGGCAGCCTGCCATCCTTCATCTTCTTCATCGACGCCGGCTCTTCAAATTTCTCGATCACTACCGCGGTTGCATATGGAACCTCTTCGCCCGTCAGCATCAGAATCTTCTCTCGAATCAGTTCAGCGACAAGAAACCGCTCCGGCTGATCGGTTAACTGATGCTTCGGAAAATATCTCTGTCCCTCCTTCAGCTGTCCGACGATCTTCTCCAGCAGCAGCTCCAGCCCCTCCTTCTTTCGCGCCGAGATCGGAATCACATCCGCAAACGAATGCATCGTGGACCAGTGCGCGATCAACGGCAGCAGATCCTTTTTGGGAATCGCATCCATCTTGTTCAGCACCAGGATCACCGGGCACTCGAGCTTCTTGATCAGCGAGAGCGCAAAGTCATCCTCTGACGCGCTCATCGCCATCCTGCCCGTCGTCTTCGCGCCATCCTGCTTTTCCTGTCGCGGCAAGCGATGCGTCACATCCACAATAAACAACACCGCATCGCGTGACTCCAGCGCATCATGCACCTCCTGCATCATGCGTCGGTCCAATTGCGTATCCGGCTTATGAATTCCCGGCGTATCTACCAGAACCACCTGCGCCGCAGGATGTCCGGCCTCGCCCTTCGCCTTCTTCTTCAGCGGAACCTCAAGTACTCCGTGTATCCGCGTTCGCGTCGTCTGCGGTTTATGCGTGACGATGGCCAGCTTCTGCCCCAGAAGAGCATTCAGCAAAGTAGACTTACCCGCATTCGGGCGACCGACGATAGAGACGAAACCGGAGCGAAAGGCCATTCCCCTTATTATGCGCCGTCAGCCTCGCAACCACCGCAGGCTCTCGGCTAAACTGGCGCATATGAACCTCCTCGCGCCGCGCACGGCCTGCAAGTTCGCTCTACTCCTCGCACTCTCCGAACCGCTCTCTCTCGGTGCGCAGGAACCCGGGCGTCTTCGCTCTACCGAAGTCCACCCTGACCACACCGTCACCTTCTCCTATAAAGATGCAGCGGCGACAAAGGTTACTCTCGCCCTCGACGGCGTCGCCAAGCCCATCCCCATGGAGAAGGACGCCACCGGCGTCTGGACGGTCACCACTCAGCCGCTCACTCCGGAGATCTACGGCTACCACTTCGAAGCGGATGGCGACAAGCGCTTCGATCCCAACAACCCCCACTTCACCATCAATCTCGTAAACGTCTCCAACCTGATCACGGTCCCGGGCGACACGCCGCAACCATGGGATGACACCAACGTCCCGCACGGCACAATGCATCATCACTTCTACACCACCGCCACGGTTCTCGGCCTTCCCAACAACCAGAGCGCCTACTTCGTCTACACCCCGCCCGGTTACGACGAGAAGGCAAAGAAGCCCTATCCCGTCCTCTATCTCCTCCACGGCTGGAGCGACTCCGATAACGGATGGATCGCGGTCGGTCGCGCGAATCTCATCTTCGACAACCTACTCGCCCAGGGCAAGATCAAGCCAATGGTCGTCGTCATGCCTCTCGGCTACGGAGATCTCTCCTTCGTCCGGAACCACGGCGTCTGGGATGATCCCTCCACGATCGACCACAACACCAACCTCTTCGGCAAAGCGCTGCTGACCGAAGTATTGCCGCGCGTCGAGGCCGAATACCGCGTCTCCAGGGACCGCAACGACCGCGGCATCACCGGCCTCTCCATGGGCGGACTCGAGAGTCTTCAGATCGGTCTCACCCACACCGGCCAGTTCGCCTGGATCGGCGGCTTCAGCTCCGCAGTCCAAAAGCTCGACTACGAAACGGTGCTGTCGTCGCTCGATCCGAAATCTGCAAATCTCCGCCTTCTCTGGATCGCATGCGGCACCGAGGACTCTCTCATCAAGCCCAATCGCAAACTAGTCGACTTCCTCAAAACCAAGGACATGGCGGTCACACAGATCGAAACTCCCGGCCTGCACACCTGGATGGTCTGGCGCGATAACCTCATTCACTTCACGCCGCTGCTCTTCCAACAGAAATAACTTCGCGAATAGGAGCCGCCTCACACCCCGGCTCCGGCTTACTTACTTCCAGGCGCCGCGCCCATCTCCTTCAGATAAACGGCGCTCAACGTCCCCTTCGTCTTCGCAAGCCCCAGCAGCGTCGGGTAGAACTGAACAAAGGTCGTATCCACCGCAGCGTGACTCTCGTGGCACTCGTAGCAACTCGCAGGCCGCTTCACCAGCTTCGCGCTCCCCGGTCCGTCAAACTCATAGAAGCCCCACCCGCCTTCGAGCTTCGCGTCCTTCACGTGGACCTCCATCCCCATCACCTCCTGCGACTGGGAATGTCCACGCTTATTAACGGAACTCGGCCCCTCAGCCCCACGAACCTCCAGCACCAGCGTCGTCTTGTCCGGCCACGTTCCCGTCTCCTCAAAAGCCCGGTAAGCCGACGGATTCACGAACACATTGTCGAACATCGACTGCCCCGCCATCGCCGGATTCGGGCTATAGCTCATGTCTACGCCAGAAGTAAGGTAGATCCATTCCCGATACCGGTCCGGCTTCTTCAACTCGCCACCCGCCGTATAGACCGGCTCGTCGCCTGCACCATTTCCCGAAACCCCACCCCGCGACGCCTGCTTCGCGCCTTGTTGTGGAACAACCACCAGCAAAGACAAAAGAAGCGCCGAACGCAGCATTTCTCACCTCACCGAAATTCAATTCAGGGTCTCACATCGATACGTGGCGCAATCAGATTCGTTCCCTCAAACGCCATAGAAAGGAGTTAGCCTCCGCATCCAGCCCGTCACCTGCGCCCGCGCGCCAATTCGAAGATAATCATCTCTGAACCATGGAATCGTTCCTCACACGCTTCAAAAATGTTCTGGTCCTGGTGGCGATCCTGCTCGCCCAGACCATCGGCCTTGCCGTCCAGGTCCGACGCCCCGTCGAATCCGGCGCTCCCGACGGCAGCAGCGTCACCCTCATTCGCTATTGGACCGTCTCCATCGTCACCCCATTCGAGCGCTTCTTCCACGCCTTTGGCTACGATCTCCGCCACGGCTGGTCCAACTACGTCGACCTCCGTCACACCCGTCAGCAGAACCACGATCTTCAGGAGCAGATCGCCCGCCTCCGCCTCGAGCAGGCCGCCTTCGCTGAGGACGCCATTCAGGGCCATCGCCTCCAGGCCATCCTCGACTTCCAGCAACACTATGTCTCCTCCACCGTCGCCGCGCAGGTCATCGGCACCAGCGGAAACGATCTATCCCGCGTTCTTTACATCGACAAGGGCTCGAAAGACGGCCTCAAGCCCGACCAGGCCGTCATCACCCCCGACGGCATCATCGGAAAACTCCGCGACGTCTTCCCCCATACCTCGCAGGTATTACTCATCAACGATCAGACCTCCGGCGCCGGCGTCCTCCTCGCCAGCACCCGCTTGCGCGCCATTCTTCGCGGAAGCCCCACCGGTCAAATTGTGATCAACAACCTCACTCCGGACTCCCGCATCAAGCCAGGCGAGCAGGTCCTCACCTCCGGCGGCGACCAGGTCTACCCCCGCGGCCTTCCCGTTGGCACCGTCGAGTCCATCAAGCCCGATCCTGAACACCAGCCCTACACCATCATCGAACTCCATCCCGCAGCCAACCTCAACCAGCTCGAAGAGGTGCTCGTCATCACCGGGACTCAGCCCTCGCTGCCCCCTGCCGCCCAGCACGATCTTGCCGTGGGAGCCGCAACCGCTGAGGCCCAGGCCGCCGCCGCCAAACAACTCGCCGACCAGCAGGCCGCCGAGGCCGCCGCGAAATCTGCCGCTCAAATCGTCGCCGACCGTCTACCCAGCCTCCACGATCCCGACCATCCCGATGCCACCGACGCAACCTCAACCACCCCGGGAACGGCAGCCCCACGCGGAGTCGTCCCCAAGCCTATCCCAACCCTTCACCCGGATCGCTACACCTCCGGCGCTACCCCGCCGGCTGCCGACCTCAAACCCGGTGCCGCCGAGAGGAATGATCCGGCAGTCTCTACCAATCCCCAGCCCTCCACGACTCAACCCCCAACCACCCACAACCCGCGCCGGCAAAGCCACGAAAGCCGCAACCTCCAACGGACTCGACCCAACCTCCCACTCCTCAACCCTAGCAATTCACCCACGCAACCCCTAGCCCTACCTAAGACGTAACCCAGTCCCTATGGCCACCCGAAGCTACACATCCCGCAGGGAACTCGAGCAACATAGCTTCTCCCCCGCTGTCGCCATCCTGGTGCCGCTGGGCGCCATCCTGTTGCAGGCGCTTCTTCCCAAACCATTTCCTCGCCTCGCTATCCTCGATCTCCCCCTCATCATCACCGTCTTCTTCGCCGTCTCCCGCCGCAACCCCGTCGCCGGCACGCTCACGGGAGCCACCATCGGCCTCCTTCAGGACGCTCTCACCAACCAGCCCATCGGCGTCAACGGCATGGCGAAGTCCGTCATCGGCTACATCGCCGCCAGCATCGGCATTCAGGTCGACGTCGAAAATCTGACCACCCGTATCTTCATTAACTTCGGCTTCTTCCTTCTCAACAGCTTTCTCCTCTACCTCATCAACCGCCGCCTTCTCGGCCTCACCAGCCTCCACATTCTGTGGCTGCACGAGCTTCTTCGCGCAGCCATCAACACCGTCGTCGCGCTCCCCATCTTCTTCCTTCTCGATAACACCAAGCGCACCGAATAAAACCTCGATTCAACCGTCTAACGAACAACCTTGATACACAACAGTGGTAAGGCAAAACCGGCAGCTCGAGTCGTAGACTGATATCAGACATGGAACCACTGCACCATCCCCATTCCGAGGCCCAGAACATCGGTCCCAACAACAGGGCCGAAAAGCTGCCCATCGGCAAGCTGCACTCAGTCCAGTACCTTGTCGCGCTCATTCTCGCCGTCCTTCTCGCCGGTCTCTGGCGCCTCCAGGTTCTCAATGCTGAAAACTTCCGTTCGCTCGCCGAAGCCAACCGCGTCCGCAAGGTTCCCATCCTCGCCCCTCGCGGCAAACTCTTCGATCGCGAAGGCCGCCTGCTCGTCGACAACTATCCCTCCGTCACCTGCTACCTCCTCCGCGAACAGGTCAAAGACCTCGACGCCGACCTGCCCCTCATCTCCCAGGGCCTTCACATCCCCATCGACCAGATCCAGTCCACCCTCCGCCACTTTCAGATCGCGCCCAAGTACCAGCCAATCCCCCTCAAGCAGGACATCACCCCTGACGAGCAGGCCTTCATCGCCGCCCATCGCGACGAACTCCCCGAACTCGAGACCCTCGACGAGCAGCGCCGCCTCTACCCCAGCGACGGCTTTGCGGCCCACCTCATCGGCTACGTCGGCGAGGTCTCCGAGCAAATGCTCGCCAACGATGACCGATACTCCCTCTACTCTCCCGGCGACGTCGTCGGCCGCTCTGGCGTTGAGGCCAGCTACGACGCTCTCCTCCGCGGCACCGACGGCAGTCGCGACGTCATCGTAAACAGCCACGGCAAAGAACTCGGCCACCTCGGCCAGACCCTCGCTATCCCAGGCAAAGATCTCAAACTCACAATCGACCTGGATATCCAGATGGCCGCTGAGAGGGCCATGGAGGGCAAGAACGGCGCGCTGGTCGCCATGGATCCGCACACCGGTGAGATTCTCGCCATGGTCTCGCGCCCTACCTTCGATCCGAATCAGTTCTGCCGTCCGCCTCACCCGCGCCTACTGGAACCAGGTCATCACCGACCCGAACCATCCCCTGCTGAACAAGACCATCCAGGCGCAGCTCGCACCGGGCTCGACATTCAAGATCATCATGTCGTTCGCTGGGCTGGAAGAGGGCGTAGCGCAGGACATGCACGTCGTGTGCAACGGCGGCGGGACCTTCTTCGGTCACTTCTTCGCCTGCGACAAGCATCACGGCATGGTCGATATCGACCACGCCATCCCGTGGTCCTGCGACACCTTCTACTACACCCTCGCTGAAAAGCTTGGCATCGACACCATCGCGAAGTACGCCACCGAGGTTGGTCTCTCCCAGAAGACCGGCATCGACCTGCCCGACGAGGCCACCGGCACCATGCCCTCCACCCAATGGAAGCTCAAGAACTTCCACGAGAAGTGGTACGCCGGCGAGGTGATCTCGGTCGGCATCGGCCAGGGGGCCGTCACCGTCACGCCCCTGCAGCTCGCACGCGCTCTCGGCGGAATCGCCTCCGGCGGAGCTCTCAAGCGCCCGCACGTCGTCTTTCCCGACGAGGTTCCCAAGGAACTCGAAGAAAACATCCTCATCAACTACCCTGGCTCCGGCGATCGCGTCATCCCTATTACGCCCGCCAACTGGGAGACCATCAGCGACGCCATGGCCGCGACCACCACTACCGGCACCGCCGCGGCTGTCCACATGGAGGGCATCGACTTCGCCGGCAAGACTGGAACCGCCCAGGTTGTCAGCCATAGCGCAGGCGCCACCAGCCTGGGCAAGGGAGCAGAGCGCGCCAACGCCTGGTTCGTGGGAATGGCACCGCGCCGAAATCCAGACATCGTCGTTGCCGTGTTGTGCGAGCATGGCGGCTGGGGCGCCGAAGCCTCCGCCCCGGTCGCCGCCAAGGTCATTAACGCCTTTGTCACCAAGCAGCGCAAGCTCGACAACAATCTCCGCATCGCCGAGGTTGCTAAGCCGACCGCAACTGCGTCCGCATCCACACCTGCATCGGGCGGTCCCGCTTCCGCCACTCCCTGAAGTCGGCCCCGGCACCTACGCTGGCTTCCCATGTTCGCCCATGAAATCCGCGCCACCCGCGGTCTCCGGAACTCGTTACACTATCAATAAGCATGACCCGCCTCTCCTCCTATCGCGACTTCGACTGGGTCCTCCTCGGCTTTGTCCTCCTGCTCTCCCTCATCTCTGTCCTCGAGATCAAGTCCGCTACGCTGCACACCAAGTTCCACGGCTTCGATCACAAGCAGATTGGCTTCCTCGCAATCGGCCTTGTCCTGATGTTCCTCATCTCGCTCATCGACTACCACCGCCTCATCGACATCGTTCACTGGGCCTACGGCATCGGCATCTTGTCTCTTATTGCCGTCGCGCTCTTCGGCACCAAGGTTCTCGGCGGCAAGCGCTGGATCAGCTTTCACGGCATGCATTTCCAGCCATCCGAGTGGATCAAGCTCATTCTCATCGTCGCCGTGGCCCGCTACTTTTGGGGACTCGCCGGCAAAGAACTCACGTGGGCCGACATCGGCAAGGTCGCCGCCATGGTCTTCGTCCCCCTCGTTCTTGTACTCAAACAGCCTGACCTCGGAACCTCGCTCACCTATCTGCCCATCCTCATCTGCGGCCTCTTCCTCGGCGGCATCCGCTTCAAACAGGTGGCACTCATCCTGCTCGCCCTCGTCCTGATCGGCGGCATCGCCTGGAAGAGCGGCAAGCACCTCAAGCCCTACCAGCAGGCGCGCATCAACGCCTTCATCAACCCCGACTCCGACCCCCGCGGCTCCGGTTATCAAATCCGTCAGTCCCTCATTGCCGTTGGCGCCGGTGGCGTCTGGGGCAAGGGCGCCAATAAAGGCACCCAAACCCAGGGCGACTTCCTCCCCATCCCCTACACCGACTTCATCTTCGCCGCCTTCTGCGAAGAGCACGGCTTTGTCGGCGCTGTCGGCGTCCTGTTGATCTACTTCCTCATCCTCATGCGCCTCATCCAGAACGCCCAGACCGCCTCCGACCTGCCCGGCAGCTTCATCATCATGGGAATCGTTGCGGTTATCGTCTTCCAGATCGCCGTCAACGTCGGCATGGTCGTCGGCCTCATGCCCGTCACCGGAATCCCGTTGCCCCTGCTCAGCTACGGCGGCTCCTCCGTGCTCTTCACCTTCATGGCCCTCGGCATCGTCATGAACATCCGCATGCGCCGCTTCGTCAACTAGCCGCGCTCCAACCCTCGTCTACCTATAATTGCTGCATGCAATCACTTTTCGCGGATCTCCGCTTCGGCGCACGCATGCTCGCCAAGAACCCCGGATTCACCCTCGCAGCGGTCCTCACCCTCGCTCTCGGAATCGGCGCCAACGTGGCCATCTTCACCGTCACCAGCGCACTGCTGCTGCGGCCCTTCCCCTACCGAGACCCGCAACAACTCGTCAGCCTCGACGCGAGGAACAAGACTACCGACTACACCGGCACACTCCTGCGTTACGAACTCGTGCGCGACCGCAACCAGTCCTTCGAATCGGTGGCCGCATGGGCCGATGACAATCTGAACACGACTGGACACGGCGAGCCGTTGCAGGTCCCTGTAGCGCGCGTCTCCCCCAATTTCTTCTCCACGCTTGGCGTCCAGCCTCAGCTCGGGCGCACATTTACAGAGCAGGAGGGCCGCCCCGAAGGCCCGCCCGTCGTCATGATCAGTGATTCCATGTGGCGCAACCACTTCGGCGCCGACCCCAACATCATCGGCAAGACCATCAACCTCGACACCGCCCCGAACACCATCATTGGCGTGCTGCCCACAGATGTGCAGTTCCCCTTCGTCAGCCAGTCCGACATCTGGACACCCCGCTACTTCGAATACTCCCTGATGACCCCGCAGCGTCTTCGCATGGGAGTAGGCTACCTCGGAATGGTGGCGAGACTGCGGCAGGGAACTACGCTGGATCGCGCTGAAGCCGAACTCGCCGTCCTCAACCAACAGTATCGGGAACAAAATCCCACCGCTCCCGATGCCGATCCCGGCGTGGTCTTCGCCGCCGCTCCGCTCCGCGACCTGGTCGTCGCTGGCGTACGCGGGAAGGTTCTGATGCTCTCCGGAGCAGTCGCTTTGGTGCTGCTCATCGCATGTGCCAATGTGGCCAGCCTGCTGCTCTCCCGTGCGCTCGCCCGCAAACGAGAGATCGCCGTCCGCCTGGCCCTGGGCGCAAGTCGCAAAATCATCGTGCGCCAACTCCTCACCGAAAGTGTCCTCCTTGCCCTAATCGCCGGCGCCCTCGGAATAGGTCTTAGCTGGATCGCAACCCGGGCGCTGGTCACATGGGGAGCAAGCCAGCTTCCACAGGGACTTCCCATCGGCATCGACCCGCGCGTGCTTCTTTTCACGCTCGTCATCTCGCTCCTCACCGGAATCATCTTCGGGACTTTCCCATCACTGCAGCTTTCTGGGGTCGACCTCAACACGACGCTGCGCGATGAAGGCCGTGGCACCTCCGGCGGCCACGGGCGCGCACAGATGAGCAGCCTGCTCGTTGTTGGCCAGATCGCGCTCTCCTTGCTGTTGCTCATCGGAGCCGGACTTCTACTGCAAAGCTTCCGTCGGCTCCTGCGCGTCGACCCCGGCTTCGACGCCCACAACGTGCTCTCCATGAGCATCTCACTCCCAACGGTGAAGTACTCGACCCCGCAGCAGCAGGTGGCGTTCTTCGACGAAGTGTTGCGCCGCGTTTCTGCGCTTCCCGGCGTGCGCAATGCCGCAATCTCGGCCGCTCTGCCGCTGAGTTGGAAGAGAATCACTCCAATGTTGCCGGAGGGCCAGCCCGACGTGCCTCTTTCGCAGCGGCCGTTTCTCGACATTGAGGCGATCAGCCCGCAATGGCTCCAGACCATGCGCGTCCCTCTGCGCAGCGGCCGCGAGTTCACCGCAGCCGACAACGCCCAGTCCCACAAGGTTGTAATCGTGAACGAAACCTTCGCCCACCGCTTTTGGCCTAATCAAAATCCCATCGGCAAGCACCTACTAGTAGGCCGATTGACCGAGCCGCAGGAGGTGATTGGCGTCAGCGCGGACATCAAGAACAGGGGGTTAGCGCAGGACACCCAGGCCCAGCTCTACGTCCCCTACTCGCAGTTGCCCTGGGCCAACATGAACCTGCTGGTCCGGACTTCCGTGCCGCCTCAGAGCATGACCTCAGCAGTGCTCGCCCAGATCTCCGCCATCGATCCCGACCAACCGGTAAACAAGGTTCAGACGGTTGATGACCTCGTCGACAGCTCACGCGCGCAGCCGCGCTTCACCATGCTGTTGCTCGGGATCTTTTCCGCCACAGCGCTCGCCCTTGCCCTGATCGGAATCTACGGTGTCCTCGCCTACTCGGTCGCACAGCGCCGGCAGGAGCTTGGCATCCGGCTGGCGATGGGAGCGAAACGAGCGGACATACTGCTGCTGATCGTCCGCCGGGGCTTCCTCCTCGCAGTCGCCGGCATTGCAATCGGCATGGTCGCCGCCCTGTTGCTCGCAAACCTGATGTCGAGTCTGCTCTACAAAGTCGGCGCACATGACTTGACGACCTTTGCCCTCGCGCCTTTGGTATTTCTCTGCATTGCCATGCTCGCCAGCTACCTGCCAGCCCGGCGCGCAACGAAGATCGACCCCGCCGAGGCACTCAGAGGAAGCTGAAGAGGGAATTGATCCACACCAGGCCCCCCAATGGAATCAACGGACCCACTATCAATCTCCGTTCCGCACTGGCATCTGTAACACGTTTAGTGCAATACTGTATTAACACCTGTCCGGCTGTAGATGCCGTTCAGCGTTTTATCCCGCTACTCAGGCGCAAGGTCGCCGAGTCAGTGGCAACGAAAAGATCTTAGAAAAAGGCCGGCCAGGCGAGAGACATCAATCCGTTGGCCGGACAGGTTTCAGGGAAATGATTGCATCCGGATGGCGAACGGCCCCGCCTCAAGTAGTTGATTTTGAGGTTGTTATGGCCACAAACTCCGCATGTCTGCTGTCGCTCGAAGCATCCCCCCGTGTTCCCGATCTACCATGTGTCGCCCAACGCGAGCTCTCTCAGACCTCGCCAGGGGCAGAGTTGTTCCAACACCTCGCACCGGTCGTCGAGTCCCGTTCACGCGCTTCCGCATCCCGCACCCTGTCCGCTCCACGGTGAGCCAAGCCTGGCTATAGTGCCAGGTCAACTCCCGATTGTTCTCTGTCTCGGTCTGCCGCTCGCACCATAGAGTCGGGCAGAAAGAGCACAGAATGTCGAAAGAAATTTACATCAGCAGTACCCCACACGAGACTCGTCTCGCTATCGTCGAAAACGACGCCCTCACCGAGATTTATTACGAGCGCGAGAACGAATACACCCTCGCCGGCTCCATCTATAACGGCAAAGTCACCCGCGTTCTCCCAGGCATGCAGTCCTCCTTTGTGGACATCGGCCTCGAGCGCGACGCCTTCCTCTACATCACCGACTTTATGGAGGAGGCCGGCGACTCCGCCGACTTCGACACCAACGGCAACGGCGACTCCAGCCGCCGCCGCAACGGCAACGCCCCCACCATCGAAGGCGCCATCGCCAGCCCTGACCAGAGCACAGACTCCGCCAACCGCCCCGAGCGTAACGACCGCAACGGCCGTGGCGACCGAGGCCGTGGCCGTGGCCGGCGCGACCGCGGAGGCAACCGCGACCGCCAGCCCCTCTCCGAAGCTCCTGCACCGCTTGACGCCCCCGACTTCAATCGCGACGACAATAACGCACCCGTCGAATTGACCTCCGACAACGCTCCCATCGCCCGAGTCGACGACGCCGACCTTGGCGAAGGCGCTCCCGGAGCCGACGGCAGCCGCCGCTGGCGTGGCCGTCGTGGCCGCCGCCGCGGACGTGGCCCCGGTCAGCGCGACGAATCGACACAGATGTCCAGCGCCCCAATCGCCGGCGCCCCGCTTGATCTCACCTACGACGCCCCCGGCGAATCAGAGTTCGACAACTCCTTCGACATCGACGGCGCCGCCGCTGCCCCGCGTCCTGAGACAGCGCCCATCGCTTCCGCCTACCCCGATGCAGCCAGCTCCGCTCCCGAGAACCCGTCCCGCAACGACCGCAGCGATCGCGGCGAGAGAAACGACCGCAACAACCGCGGCAATCGCAACGACCGCGGTGGACGCGGCGATCGTGGCGGCCGAGACGATCGTGGAGGACGCGATCAGCGCAATCTCCGCGTCCCGCGCGGCTTCGCCCCCAAGACCTCACTCTACGGCGTAGACAACACCCCCGCCTACAACGAATCTGCCGAACTCGACGCTGCCGTCCCCGAGCCCATCGTCCTCCCCGGCGAGGTCCTCTCGAAATACCGCAAGGACAGCCCCGAATCAACGGCCTCCGCGCCCAGGACCACCGACGCAAACATCATCATTCCCGCCGCGCCTGAGTTCACCATCCCCTCCGGCTGGGACGGTGGCGCCACCCTCCCCGGCGAATCCCTCTCCCGCCATCGCCGTTCTGAGAATCCGCCGGACCGCCGCTCCACATACCGCCAGGACATTCGCATTGACGATGGCAACAACAGCTCCCAATCCTGGTCCGAGATGACTCAGGAACAGGCCGCAGCCCATGCGGTCGCCGAGGAGCAATCCCTGACCGCGCCGAGCACGCATCCCGAACCCGTTCCTGCCGTCGAGCTTCACCACGAAATCCCCGCAGCTCCCATCGAATACGAACCAACCGATGCCTCCGCCTCCTACCGCGTCGATCCCGCAGCCCCCAGCGAATTTCGCCAGAGCGCCCCGGTTCTCGACGCTCCTGAATCCGATGCCCCGGAAGCCTACGCTGGGCAATCCGATGCCCAGGAAGTCGAACCCTCGCACGCTGAAGTTCAAGCCGCGCCCGAAACCGTCGAGGAAGTTCGCGCCCAAAGCCCCACCCACAGCATCACACCCAACCCCGCCGAGTCCGCAGCACAACTCCGCACCGAGTCCACACCAGAACCCATCCCCACTTACGAAAAATTCGACTGGCAGACTCCAGCAGACCCAACCCCAACCATCGTCGCCGAGACAACGCGCCACGAACTCACCACCCTCCACGCTACCGGCGACATCACCTCCGAAGCTCCCACCACAACCTTCATCCCAGCCGCCGGCGCTCTCGTAGAGGAGACCCTCGACGAGGAGGACTACAACACCACCCTCCACGCCAGCTCCATCGAAGAGATGGAAGACTTCGACGAAGAAGAAACCCTCGAAGGAGCCGCCGATCTCGGCACCATGCTCCGCGAGATGTCCATCGACCACATCACCGGCTCCGGCACCGGAGAGGGCCCGAATGAAGAGGACCTCGACGACGACGATCTCGAAGAGGAAGACAGTATCAATGACCCCACCCTCCATGATCTAGATCTCGACGAATCCGAAGAGGACGACGAAGAGGAAGACCTCGACGAATCCGACACCGAAGAAGACGTCATCCACGAAGAGTTCACCGAAGGCAGCGAAGATGCCTCCAATGGCTTCGACCACACCCAAACCGGCACCGCCATCCCGGTCCCTGGCCGCCCCCGCGATGATCGTGGCCGTCCACGACGTGACGGCCGTCGCGATGGCCGCCGCTTCGGCCGCAATGATCGAAATGACCGCCCCCGCCACACCGGCGGGGCAGGTGACCGCGAGCGCTCCGGCGGAGGCCGCGACCGGCGTGGTGGCCGCAGCTCCATGCAGTCCACCAATCTCCCCGCCATCAGCGAACTCCTCAAGCCCGGTCAGGAGATCCTCGTTCAGATCGCCAAGGAACCCATCGCCAAGAAGGGTGCCCGCATCACCTCGCACATCGCGCTTCCCGGCCGCTTCCTCGTCTTCATGCCGACTGTCAATCACACAGGCGTCTCTCGCAAGATCGAGTCCGACGGCGAACGCCGCCGCCTCAAAGAGATTCTCCTCAGCGAAAAGGGCGAAGCCTCCGGCGGATTCATCGTTCGCACCGCAGCTTCAGGAGCCACCGAAGAGGAGCTCCGCAGCGACCTCCGCTTCCTCTTGAACCTCTGGGCCGACATCAAGCAGCGTTCCGAATCCTCGAAGTCGCCCGCTCTCATCTACCACGACCTCAACCTTGTCGAGCGCATCCTCCGCGACCAGGTCACCGACAACTTCTCCGCCATCTGGGTCGACAGCGAGACCGACTACGAGCGCATTCTGCGATTCTTGCAGCGTTTCCAGCCCTCACTCATCCGCCGCGTCAAGCTCTATACCAAGGAAACTCCGCTCTTCGAGCAGTTCGGCATCACCGAAGAGATCAACAAAGCCCTGCGCAGCAAAGTCTGGCTCAAATCCGGCGGCTCCATCGTCATCAACCAGACCGAAGCCCTTGTCGCGATCGACATCAACACCGGCAAGTTCGTCGGCAAGACCGCTCGCCTCGAAGACACCATCGTCAAGACCAACCTCGACGCGATCCCCGAGATTGTTCGTCAGATCCGTCTGCGCGATCTCGGCGGCATCATCATCATCGACTTCATCGACATGGACGAGCGCAAGAATCGCAACCGCGTCATGGCCGCCCTCGAAGAAGAGTTGAAGAACGACCGCGCCCCATCGAAGGTTCTTCAGTTCAACGACTTTGGTCTCGTCGCCATCACCCGCAAGCGCGTCAAGCAGTCGCTCGAGCGCACTCTGTCGACTACATGCAACGTCTGCACCGGCACAGGCATGGTCAAATCCCCGGTCACCGTCTGCAACGACATCTACATCGAGATGCGCAAAATGCAGAAGCACCTCGATCGCGGAGACATCATGCTTCGCGTCAACCCAGAGGTCGTCAAACAGCTCAAGGCACCAGGCACCAGATGGCTTCAGGAGATGGAGGAGATGGTCGGCAAAACCATCCTCGTCAAATCCGATCCCAGCCTCCACCCGGAGCAGTTCGACATCCACTAAGCGCCCTCCGGCCCTCGGCGAAACTCACCCGCAGAGAGTGTCGGCGACACCGTCTGTCTATGATGGAATACGTCTTGATCTCAGGCTTAATGTCTGCAAGGTGATCCCATGCCTCAATCACAGATTGATGTCGTCGACCTCCGCCAGGTGCTCGTAGAGAGTTACGCCGTAAGCGAGAGGATGAATCAAATCGTCCTCGAGCATCTCGATCCCGCCGCATGGCGCGCTCAATTGCCTGGCAGCAGGGGACGGACGATCGCCGCCATCGTCGCGCACGTCCACAACATGCGGCGGAAATGGCTAAGGCTATCCGCTCCGCATCTCAAGCTCCCTGCACCTCTTGATCGCGCCCGTTGCACGCAGAAGCAGGCCCGCTCCGCCCTGGCTCAGAGCGGAGCACGCTGCTCCGAGATGCTTGCGGACGCGCTGTCTGGGCCGCAGAGCCACGTCGAAACCTTTCTCCGCGACGGTTGGGCGAGACCCTGGCCTGCAGGTGCAGCCATGCTGACCTACATGATCACGCACGACGCGCATCATCGCGGCCAGGTGTGCATGCTCGCCCATCAACTCGGATTCACATTGCCGGTAAAGGCCGCCTCTGAGATCTGGGTTTGGGAAAGATTATGGAAGCAGTGCGGATTCACGCATCCCCGATAAAATTTGGATAAGAGTCGGGCGGTCTCATCTTCAACCGCACAGTTGAGAAGTTCGCGTCGACGCACGCGCCTCAATATTCGAACTGCCTTTATTTTATTGTTGCCTGCTCTCCCATGGGGCGACTATCGCACACAAGCGTGCCCGTATCTCTTCATTTCTCAGCCCTTTGCCGGTGCTAAAATTGCGAATACTCTCCTGCTTCTGTCATCCCAAAGCCAATTTGCTGCGTCATACACAACAAGCGCATTGCAGCCGGGTTCAAATCGTAAAAGAACCTTTGCACCACTAAGGGAGCCACACAAAGATGCACACGACGTTCAACGGAAAACAGCTAGCCACTTTTTTCAGCCGCACCGCGGCAGTCACCTTTCTTACCGCCGCAGGCACATTTGGATTGCATGCCCAGCAATCGGCTGGCACAGCCCCATCGCTGCCGCCCATCAGTCTCAAGGCAAGCCTCGCTGCACCCCTTGACCTCTCCACACCAGACGACCTCAAATACTCAAGCAGCACCGGAACAGACGAAGCGGCTAACGCTGAGAGCTTCAGCCTCAGCAGCGACGCCAATCAGCCTCCGCCCCGCCGCAAATACAGCCGCCCCAACTACAACGACAGCCGCACCAATTCTGATGGATCGGCGAAGTACACCTTCTTCGTCGGCGGCGGATTCACGCTACCCGTCGGCGGCACCCACAACTACCTGTCCACCAGCTACAACGTTCAGGCCGGCGCGGGAAGAAACTTCAACAAGACCTACGGTGTGCAGGTTCAGTTTGACTGGGACAACTTCGGCTTCCAGACCGCGGCCCTAAACAGACAGCTGGCCATCTACAACGCCCCTCCGCTGAACGCAAACTTCACTCAGCTCGGGGGCACCAGCCACGACTGGTCCTTTAGCTTGAATCCCATCATCAACTTTTACAGCTCCGACACTTTCGGAGCGTACGTCGTCGGCGGTGGCGGCTTCTATCACAAGACCGCTAACTTCACGATTCCGGCCCTCGGGGAGTACTGCGACCCCTTCTACGGTTGCATCACCTATCAGGCCAACCAGACCGTCGACAAGTACACCAGCAACGCCTTCGGCGTAGATGGCGGTGCGGGCATGACGTATAAATTCTCTCGCTTTGCCGGGGAGAGGTTCTACGTCGAGGCCCGCTACATCTACACCTTCAATTCGCCGCGCCCCTTCTCCTACGGAAACGCGAACGGCAATGGCTTTAATGTCTTCCCGCAGAACAGCGCGAAGACCAGCTACATCCCCGTCACCTTCGGCATTCGCTTCTAACTGAGTCTCACCAGTCTGCCTTGTTCAAAAGGGAAGCGAGAGGAATCACCTCTTCCTTCCCTTTAAATCTCTTATTCCTGGATATATGCGGGTGCCCCATCCTCGGCGCGCATTTGCGGCTAAGGTAAGCATTCGCGAAGCGAATCGCACGCTTATCCCTAACGTATCGGGGAGGAAGGCCTACCCCAGGCGAAGCAGAAACCCTGCCGTCACGCCGGCCGCCGATGCAACGCTCATCGATATCTGGTGGCCCAGCCCCCGCTGCCGCATCTCCCACGCATTCAGCCATAGAACGCCAACCAGAATCGTCGCCAGCGCGCCACCCACTAACCAGGCGTGGGATCCTCCAGTGACCAGGGCCGACGCGTATCCACCCGCGGTAGCACAAAGCAGCCAAACCCCGTCCTGTACCCACTTGTATCCTGGTTGGATCCGGTAGTTCTTCGAGACAAAACTGCGCGAAGCCGCGGTAATCCCGAAGGTCGCGACCATCGACAGGCCAACCGTCACCGAATATCCAAGAACCAGCGCAAGCACAATGTAACTAAGCGTAACCATAGGCATAGATTCGAGTTGCCGCGACAAACAGGATTACCAAGCCCCTTAGTCTATCAGCTGGACCATCGTCTATCACCCTGCTTCAGATACCCACCGGATACGGCTTCTCGTGCATCTGCTGCCCCGGATCACCGCTCCGTTCAAACCGTCCCTGCAACAGGCTTAGTAACCCCGTATACCAGTATCCAAACACAAACAACAACAGAAACGGAACTGTAAAAAAGTTCTCGGTTGTGACAGCGTAGTAAACCGTCCAGGCAAAGTAGCATCCGATCGCGAGTTCGATCCACGGCACAATGCCGAGCCGCTTGCGATACACCTTCGCCTGCGACCTCTCACCCTTCTTCTTGACGCTGTACTTCGGCGTCCGCGCAAACGCGCTCTTCACTCCAAACAGCGCCTCCAGCACGGCCTTGGTATTGGTAATCGTCAAACCGACTCCACCCAGCGCCATCACAAACGGAATATAGAGAATCGACATGTACCAGCTCTTCGGATACAGCTCCTTCTGACTCACCATGTAAAAGGTCGACACCGACATCGTGCTGGCGATAAACAGCGGAAAGTCGATCAGCAGCATCTGCAGCAGTCCCTGCCAACTGCGAATGATCATCGCCGGCATCAGCAAGACGCTCAACACGATCATCAACGGATAGCTGATATTCGCCGTCAGGTGATACCAGGCCTCGAGCTTGGTATGCCACGGCGCATCGCTCTTCAGCACCTGCGGAAGTATCTTCTTCCCCGTCTGAATCAGGCCCTTCGCCCACCGCGCCTGCTGCGTCTTGAACGCGGTCATCTCGATCGGCAACTCTGCCGGGCATTCCACATCTTGCAGATACTTGAACTTCCACCCGACAAGCTGTGCCCGATAGCTCAGATCCGTATCCTCAGTCAGGGTGTCGTGCTGCCATCCCCCCGCAGTTGATATCGTCTCGCGCCGCCACATTCCTGCCGTCCCATTGAAGTTGAAGAACACTCCAGCGCGGCTTCTTCCGCCATGTTCCAGCACGAAGTGGCCATCGAGCAGTATCGCCTCAACCTGAGTCAGGAAGCTGTAGTTCCGGTTCAGGTGAGTCCACCGCGTTTGCACCATACCGATCTCAGGCTCCGCGAAATGATGGATCACCTGCATCACCCACTTCGGCGGCGGGACAAAGTCGGCATCGAAGATCGCCACGAACTCGCCGCGCGCTACATCGAGCCCCTTATCCAGCGCGCCCGCCTTATACCCATGCCGATTGCTCCGGTGCAGATACGTAATCGGCTGCGGCTCCATCCCGGCAAACCCGCGAGCATACCGTTCAACGATATCCCGGGCCACCTCTCTCGTCTCATCGGTCGAGTCGTCCAACACCTGAATTTCGAAGCGATCTCGCGGATACTCCAGCTTGCAAACTGCGTCGATCAGTCGGTCAATGACAAATTGCTCGTTGAAGATGGGAAGCTGGATCGTCACAAACGGAAGCTGTCCCTCAGCAAACCGCATCGGCGGCTCACTCCACTTTGCCGCGTTCTTCTTGTTCTTGAAGTAGAGCCAGACCAACTGATAGCGATGAATGCCGTAGAACGCCAGGATGATCATCACGACGAAGTAAGGAATCAACATCGCCGTATCGAACGCATTCCACCGGTAAAGTCCGTGGAAATCGTAAATCTTGTTGGTATAGTGTGCGTTCCAATAGTGGCGAAAGCCCTTGGGAGCGAGAAGAAGTGCGAGGAACGACATCGTTATATGAGAGAAAAGGGACAGTTTGATGCTCCAGCAAGAGGTTCCGCTAACCAATCGATTCTACGCGATACGATGCGGAATCCAGCGTTCAGGTCGGCTTGACCGCTCGAGACACCGCTGCAGGAGTTAGTTCAAGAACATCGTTCGGTACAAGGTATCTCGCTGAACCGGCTTGAAACCCGCGTCTCGAATCACCTGCCGAAGTTGCTCTTCGGTCGCTGCGTTGGCTCCTTCTGCGAGCAGCACGCTGCCGACATCATTACCGCCGAAGCGCAGCCCCACTTGCAGAACCTTCAGCCCTTGCGTCTCGAGGTTTGATTGCACGTTCTTAATGTTGTCCAGATACATTCGCGAGATTGCCAGCGTCTTCAGATATTCCACCGCTGTTGCCTCCTCGAATCCAACCATCGCCGAGATGCTCGACGAAGATGTCCACGGCGTAAACGATGTAAATCCACCAGTCTCCTCCTGTAATTGCCGGATCGCCTGCAGGTGGTTTACCCGATGCTCGAAGGTTTCACCGCCTCCAAACATCATCGTGGCGGTGGTTTGTACGCCCAGCTTGTGCGCCGCACGATGGACGGCAATCCAATCGGCTGCATTTCGCTTCCAGGCAGGGCCGTGGCGCTGCAGTGCGTCGTCGAGAATACCCGCGTCATCACCGGGGATTGAGTTGAGTCCTGCGTCACGCAATCTCGCGATCGAATCCTCAATCGTCAAGCCTGAGTTTTGCGCGATGGAGAGGATTTCGTTGGCTGAAAGGCAGTGAAGCCAGAGGTCGGGGAAGCGGTCTTTAATGCTGCGGAAGAGGCCGTCAAACCAGGAGATTGTGGTGGAGGGAGTTATTTCGCCCTGCAGGACTGCGCCTGTTCCGCCCTTGGCGACGATGCCTGAGATTTGCTCGAAGATGGGCTGGAGGCCGGAGCCATTCGAGAACTTTGTGTAGTTGATTCTGCCGTCGATTGTGTAACTTACGACGCCTTCGGGATGGAGGCGGCGGCGGACTGCGTCGGCTTCCATGCCAATTCCGATCAAATCGTCGCTCGCGAAGCAGTCCAGAGCGTCTTTCCGGCTTATTCCCATATCTTCGATTCTACGGGTTTTGCAGGAAAAAATTCTGCGTGGTGGACAGGGGTTTTTGCAGCGGGTTTTGCATTTTTTCGTGTTTTTCTGGTGGCAAAAACGTGGTGAATTTGTGGTGGAAGCGTGGTGAAACGTGGTGAGTTGGATGGCGATTTTTGTGGTGCTAAAAACACGCCAACTTTTTGAGATTTATTTTCGCCTGGGTTACCGTCCGCGGACCAGTAGCACGATCACGAGGACGAGGACCACAACGAGAACAGAGACTCCTGCCTTTACCCAGAGGCCCAAGGAGGTCACCTTCTGCTCCAGGGCCTCCATGCGGTGGCCGTGCTGTTCGATGGCGAGGCGGGCTCGCTTGACCTCTTCGGAGACTGCATCGATCTGGAGGCTCTGGTCCTGTAGCTGCCGGTAAAGTCCGGCGTGGGCCTTGGTAACCTGTCCGAGGTCGCCGCGGACGCCCTCTGCCATGGCTGCCATCGCTGCCTCGGTCGCCTTCTCCGAGGACGTCTTGGAGGAGAGATATTTGTCCGCCATGGGGACGAGCCGCGCGATGTGCGGGAGCAACTCAAACAACTGGAGGATGACCTTTGGCCACATGTGGTGATCCCATCCTTAGCCTCCGCCACGGGTTGGTCCGATCGGGCAGATGAGCCATCTTAGTACAGAGTTACGTCGGCGAATGTCGCGATCAGCGCCCAGGCTCTTTATTTCCTCCAGTGAGCTACCCCTTGATGACCACACGCCCCTGCCGCCAGCGGACGACCAGGATGCCCACGGTCAGAAGCAGGATGGCCGTAACCAGCCCCTGGGAGCACACGCAGTAGATGCACCACTTCTGCAACACGTAGGCCTCGAGATAGCTCAGGAAGGCAGCGAACAGAAAGGCAACCTGGGCGAACTCAAACACCAGCCACCAGCGGCCCATCAGGGCGAGGACGCCGATCGCCGCGTAGCCGGCGATGCCGAAGATTGCGACGGGAACATGCCATCCGGCTTTCGGATCTTCGTCGAAGGTGTGAGGAGGAAAGACCGCGAAGCGACTGTGGTTCACGGCGCCGCAGTCGAATTTTTCAGTGACAGCGCATGGCGGAGCCTGAGACGGATCCATGTAGTGAACGCGCAGGGCCATGGTGGAAACGACAATTCCTACTATCGCCAGCAAAACGATCAAATACTTCATGTTTTGCATTTTAGTTGACGGTCGCAATCTGATCCAAAGGGGAAGCGCTGCATGCTTCAGACATGCCTCCGGGTTGAGTGGGTTCGGGTCGAAGAACGACCCGGGGCTGAAGCCCCTTTTTTGCTTGAGGTTGATTCGTGGGGCTGAAGCCCCACGCTTAATCCGTTCCTGGCTCGGCTGCCGTCCTTGCCTCGGCGAGGACGCGTATCATGAGAGAGAAAGCCGCATGAAACTGCAGCGGAGGAGTGAAATGGCTGACAACCGCCTGGACGTGAATTCTTATCCAACCATCATCGACGTGCCTCGGGAAGAGACAGCGTCGCTGCTTGCCAAGGTGCTTGGCATTACATCGCTTGGTTTTCTGATCACGGCGGCTGGCGTTGCTACGGCGCCTGCGTGGGGCACGCTTCCGGGCATGATCATCGTGCTCGGGCTTGTCTTTGGCATCAGTTTCGCGCGCAAGGCGAGTCCGACGCTTGCGCTTGGGCTCTTCCTCGCTCTCACCTACTTCATGGGCTGGCAGATTGGCCCGCTGATTCATCACTACATGCAGACCGTAGGCCCGACGGTCGTGTTCAATGCGGCGGCGACCACGGGGCTTGGCATGGCGGCGATGGGTTGCGTTGCGTATCTCTTTCAGATCAACTACCGCCGAATCGCGGGGATCGGGTTTGCTGCGCTGCTGCTGCTTATCATCGCGGGCATCGCGAGCATGTTTTTTCATTTCATGAGCCCGGATACCTACTCGTGGCTGACGCTGGGAATCTTTTCGCTGCTTACGGTCGGCGACTTTGCCCGCATCCGCGCGGGCGGCGACGGCCAGTCCGCGGTCTCGCTTTCGTTGTCGATCTATCTCGATGCCATCAACATCTTCCTCGCCGTGCTGCAGCTGATGGGCGGACGCAGGAGCCGGAACTAGACCCATCGAAAATTGCGTCCTTATGACTTATGCGCTTCCATGTAGCCAAGGTCTGGACGCGCCCGATCCCTCTGAAAATGAAGGCGAAATGCTGGTAGTTTTGGCAGTTCGCACGAACCGATGTGCCAGATATTCTTTCGGGTTAGCTGCCTTTGGCTTGATTTCGAAAGGTCTGGATGAGTATCCCGCAAGAAACTCTGGGCTTTCTCCTGGATAGTGCGCCCTGGCGTACCGACTGGATGTGGGGCTGCCCCCTGATCGTGATCACAGTGATCCTCCATGTTTTAGGCCTTGGGTCGATAGGCCAAAGAGCCACTGCAGTTCACATGAATTTTAGAAAGCACGGCTATCCAAAGATGTCATCCGCAGCGGTGATCGGTGGGGCGACCCTGCTGGCGACACTTCTGCACGGGCTGGAAGCGGCCATCTGGGGCGTTATCTACGTTTTCGTCGGCTCTCTGCCGGATGCAAGATCCGCAATGCTCTATTCGCTTGGCGCACTGACGACTTACGGAAATCAGAGTGTCTATCTGGAAGAACACTGGCGGCTGCTGGGAGCGATTGAGGCGTTGAATGGGTGGCTGCTCTTCGGATTGTCGACAGCTTTTCTCTTTGGGCTGATGCAGGAGGTCTCGCCGAGGAATCAGGGCGGCGCTAAGATGGTTACCATAGAGTCGTGAACTCAACGATTCGCAGACAAGCGACCCGCAGACATTTTCTTTCCCTGCTCGGAGCGACCGGTCTCTCCGCAGCGATGCCTTCCTCTTTATTTGCCGCGGCGCCATCTGCTGCGGTTCCGCCGGTTGCCCGCGTCGAGGAGCCATTCACGTTCCTGTTCCTCACCGATGCTCATCTGCAGCCCGAGCTGAACGGCGTGATTGGCACGGACATGGCCTTCAAGAAGGCGCGTGGTATCAAGGCGGACTTTGCTCATCAACGGCGGAGACCATGTCTTCGACTCGCTGGCGGTTCCGAAGCAGCGAGCGCTGACGTTGTTCGACATGTATGACAAGACGGAACAGGATCTTGGGCTGAAGGTTTATCACACGATCGGCAATCATGATGTCTGCGGCGTGTATCCGGCGAGCGGCGTCTCCGAGGACGATCCGCTGTACGGCAAAAAGCTTTTTGAGCAGAGGTTCGGCAAGCTGTATTACTCGTTCGATCACAAGGGCCATCACTTCATCGTGCTGGATTCGATCGGGATTACTTACGACCGCAGCTACGAGGGGCGTGTCGATGAGGCGCAGCTGAAGTGGCTCGCAGCGGACCTTGCCGCGTTACCAGTGGGTACGCCGATTATTGTGTCGGTGCACATTCCGCTGGTCACCGCGTTCCTTTCCTATGTGCCGGCGCCGCCGCTGCCTCCGCCGCATAACGGCCTCAGCGTCATCAATGCCAACCAGGTGCTCGATCTGTTTGCGGGCCACAACGTTTTGGGCGTGCTGCAGGGCCATACGCACATCAATGAGACGGTGGTCTGGAAGGGTGTTCCGTACATCACCAGCGGCGCGGTCTGCGGGAACTGGTGGCATGGGACAAGGCTGGGCACGCCGGAGGGCTTTACCGTTGTGACGGTCTCGAATGGAAAGCTGACCACGCGGTACGAGGCGTCGGGCTTCAAGACGGTTTCGCCGCAGAATACTTAAGGCTCCCGGGCCGGCAGTCTGGAGCTAAGCTTCTGCGCTCGCGGCGTGAGGGGCGTTTTCTCGCTGAGGGCTGTAGGGTTTCAGCCGCTTTTCCATTACCTGCACTGCGGTGGCACTTTCGTCGACCAGGACAAAGCTGCGGCCGTGCTTCGCTGCGGCTTCACCAGTGGTTCCGCTGCCGGCGAAGAAATCAAGCACGGTGTCTCCGGGGTTGGAGTGCACGCGCACGATTCGCTCGAGGATTCCAAGCGGTTTTTGCGTTGCGTAGCCGGTCTTCTCCTTGCCGGTGGGCGAGACGATGGTGTGCCACCAGACATCGGTGGGCGTTTTTCCGCGGGTTGCCTTCTCGGGGCCCACGAGGCCCGGCGCCATGTAGGGGATGCGGTCGCTCTCGTTCAGATTGAAGGTGTAGCGGGCGGGATCCTTCGTGTACCACAGGATGTTGTCGTGCTTGGCGGGCCAGCGTTTGGTGGCGCGGGCGCCATAGTCATAGGCCCAGATGATCTCGTTCTGAAAACATTCGCGGCCGAAGATCTCGTCGAGCATGACTTTGCAGTAGTGGACTTCGCGGTAGTCGATATGGAAGAAGAGGGAGCCGATAGGAGCGAGGACGCGATGGGCCTCGACCATGCGGGGACGGAGGAATCCGAGAAAGTCGTCGAACTGATCGCCGTAGCCTGAGCCGTTACCCTGATCGGCGAGAATCTCGGTCCGATAGCGTCGGCCGCCGAAGCCTACGCGGTCGCCTGTTGCATCGCGCACCGTCTTCATCTGTGTTCTGCTTTGCCGTTTCCCGGTATTGAAAGGGGGGTCGACGTAGATCAGCTCGATTGAGCCTGTCGCCATCCCTTGCAAAACCTGGAGGTTGTTGCCATACACAATCCGGTTCATTCCAGGGTCTCCGCACCTAACACTAACGTACCCTTGGTGTCTGCCGCTTCAACGTGTATCGTTTTGTTCGGACTACCGAACGACCAAGAATGTCTGCGAACCACCTTATCTACGCCATGCTCACCCACCGCGGCCGCGTCCGCCATGGCAACGAGGACACCTGCGCGGCTGCGCCAGAGGTGGGCGCCTACATTGTCTGCGACGGCATGGGGGGAGCGGCTGCAGGGGAGATTGCAAGCAATCTCGCGGCGGATACGTTTCTCGCCTATCTCACTCCCCGGCGGGATGGCGGTGAAGAGGCGAAACCGCAGGCTCGGCTGAACGCTGCGATTCAAGCGGCGAACCAGGCGGTCTACCATCAATCGAAACACTCTGCAAAGCTCTCGGGCATGGGCACGACGCTGGTCGCTCTGTTGCATACACCGATCCTCAATGGAGCTCATGGAAAGCGGCGCACGGCTATTGATCACACGAACTCTCGTGTCTCCGACCCACCGACGCTGTGGCTGGGGCACGTGGGGGACAGCCGCTGCTACAGGCGGCGCCGCGGTCACCTGGAGCAGCTGACGCACGACCACTCGCTGGTCGAGGAGCAGCTTCGCGCGGGGCAGATAACGGCCGCGCAGGCTGCGCATTCGCCGATGCGCAACCTGATCACGCGCGCGATCGGCTCGCAGGCTACTGTCGAGGCCGAGATTCAGAGCCACCGTCCGCAGCCTAACGATGTGTACCTGCTTGCGTCCGACGGCCTGACGCACGAGGTCAGCGACGAAGAGATATCGGAGATTCTTGCTGAGATCCCGAAGCCGCCGACAAAGAGATCTCTGACTGCGGCGTGTGAGGCTCTGATTACTGCGGCGAACCGCAATGGCGGGAACGACAACATTACGGTGCTTCTGGTTGGGGTTACTCCGGAGCTTGCGGCCTGAACGATTTGTCAGCCAACGTCAAGCGGACTCGAAGCTGCTACACTGCAAAGTCGTTCTGAAGAATCTTATGCCTGACACGAAAACTATCGCAGTCCTGGGCGCCGGGACTATGGGCAATGGCATTGCGCACGTCTGCGCCCGCGCCGGGTTCAACGTGATGCTGTATGACATCGATCAGAAGGCTCTCTACCGCGGCCTGGATACGATTCGTACGAATTTCGCGCGCGAGGTGGCCAAAGAAAAGCTCACGCAGGAGCAGGCCGAGGAGGCTCGCTCGCGCATCACGTTGACGACGGCACTGAAGGATCTTGCGCCGGCGGCGATCGCGATCGAAGCTGCTACGGAACGGTTTGAGATCAAGGCTGCGGTATTCAAGGACCTCGACCTCATCCTGCATGACGGCGCGATCCTTGCGACCAACACCAGTTCTATCTCGATCACGCGGATTGCCGCGCAGACGAAACGCCCCGAGCAGGTGATCGGCATGCACTTCTTCAATCCGGTGCCGGTGATGAAGCTGGTGGAGGTTATCCGCGGCTTGCAGACCTCGCAGACTACTTTCGATACTGTCTTTTCTCTCTCGCAACAGCTTGGCAAGACGCCGGTTGAAGTGAACGATGCTGCGGGGTTCATCTCGAACCGGGTCCTGATGCCGCTGATCAACGAGGCGATCTACTCGGTGATGGAGGGCGTTGCCACGGCGGAGGCCGTCGACCAGGTCTTTGTCCTGGGCATGGCGCATCCTATGGGGCCGCTTACGCTGGCGGACTTCATCGGCCTCGATGTTTGTGTGGATATTATGCGAGTGCTGGCGGAGGGGCTTGGCAGCCCCAGGTACAACCCTTGTCCGCTGCTGGTCAGGATGGTTGATGCGGGTTGGCTGGGACGCAAGTCGGGTCGCGGCTTCTACACTTATCCGGCGAAGTGAGAAGGTCGAATGGAGCATCCAACGCAATAGAGTTAGGGAAACAGACACGGAGAAATAGGAGAGATAAAGATAATGCCACAGGAATTTTATTTTGAGGATTTTTATGTAGGCCAGAAGTTCCATTCCATCGGTCAGGCCAGGGTGACGGCCGAAGAGATCAAGGAGTTTGGCGCGAAGTATGATCCGCAGCCCTTCCACCTTGACGAGGCTGCGGGCGAAAACTCCTTTTTCAAGGGACTCGCGGCCTCGGGTTGGCTGACTGCGGCCATCATCATGCGGCTGCGCGTGCAGTCGATTACGGTGGCAGGAGGCATGATCGGCGCGGGGGTCGAAGAGATGCGCTGGACGTTGCCGGTTCGCCCGGGCGATTCGCTGAGGAGCGAGATCGAAGTGGTCGGGGTTCGCCAATCGAACTCACGCAAGGAGTACGGCGTGGTGCGAACACGCAGCCTGGCTTTCAACCAGCGCAATGAGGTGGTGATGCGCTCGACGGTCAACTTCCTCGCTCCCGTAAGGCCCAACACGCAATGAGCGGCGATTACTCAGGAGATCCGCATAGCGGGGGACGAGTATGACCGAGAGCGAGCTGTCGTTGCTAAAAGCGAGCATCGACCAGGTGGTCGACCTTGAAACCACTGCAGGCGACCGCCACCTTGCCCAGATCCTCTTTGTCTTTGACGAGGGCGAGACGCCTGACGTCTTCTACCTGAAAGTCGCGCCAGGCGCGGACGGCGAGATGGTGACGCAGGGAACCACGGGCCATTCGCTGCTTCTTTCGGAGATCGCCTCGGTCCGTCCGTACCAGCACTAAACACTCGCCCGGCGGCGAACCAAGTTAGTTACTCTGCCTACATACCCACAACCAATCGGCGTATTCTTAGCCAATGATGCGCATGACAGTGCTCGCCTCCGGTTCCAAAGGCAACAGCACGGTCATCTCCAGCTCTCGCACGCGTGTACTGGTCGATGCGGGTCTGTCGTGCCGTGAGCTGCTTAGGCGCATGTCCATTGCCGGCGAAGATCCTGCCCAGCTTGATGCGATTCTGATCACCCACGAGCACCAGGACCATATCGCGGGTCTCTCGGTCCTTGCTCGCCGTCTCAACATTCCGGTCTTCTTCACCGAGCCCACGCACCGCGCCTGGGTGCGCATGCTGACGCCGCGAACCACGATGTCTTATGCGAAGTGGCTCGATCACATGCAGCGCGAAAAGGAAGCCCGCGCGGCTGCGATCGTGGCCGGCACAGACGTCGCAGCGCTGCCTGCTAAGGGTTCAGGGTTGAGTGACGGAGTCTCTGCCGAGGTTGCCGCGCTTCCCATGTCGGAGATTCCCAGGCCGGAAGTTCCCAGGTCGGAGGACCCCAGCGCCACAGCCGAGTTGCCCGTGGACCCTGACGAAGAAGAACTATGCGGGTCTGAGCGGGGCGCCGCCAGGCAGGATCCAACCCAGCTTCCTGCGGTCGAGTATTTTCACTCGGGCACGCAGTTCTCGATCGGTGATATCGACATAACGCCCTTCACGATTCCGCATGATGCGGCCGACCCTTGCGGATTCGTCTTCGAGGCCGAGGGCGTCCGGATGGCGCTGGCCACTGATCTTGGCTACATGCCGCCGAACGTCAAGGCTGCGCTGAAGCGAATCGATGTCCTGCTGCTGGAGTCCAACCACGATCTGGAGATGCTTCGGGACGGGCCGTACCCGTGGTCGGTCAAGCAGCGCGTCCTGTCGCGGGTCGGCCACCTCTCGAACGACGCGACTGCCGAGTTTCTGCAGAAGGACTACGACGGAGGGGCCACCTGGATCATCCTCGGCCATCTTTCGGAGTCCAACAATGCGCCTGAACTCGCCCGGCTTTGTGCCGAACAGGCCTTGTGGAACCACCCGACATTGCTTGGCAATCGGGTGCTGCTGGCCCACCAGGCGACCCCGCTCGACCCGATTACGCTCTAACCCCAGTCTTTTCCGTCTTATGTACCAGAAACTCAATGATTCAGCGGTAGATAGCGTTTTTCGGCCTGCGGGGGCGTTACTATTCGATGAATCCTTTTGTTTCTTCCTGCTATCAAAAGAGTTAGAATGGTGTCTATAAACCTATGAAAAAACCCGCGTTAGCATTTCCAGCGAACCGCAGGACGCAAGAGACCTCCTGCACCGATCAGGTGGTAGGAGACATCCTCTCAGGATGGCGTTACGACATATCGGGACTTTCTCCAGCCATGCGAACGGACTACGATCAGCATCTGTCGGAGTGCAGCCATTGCCGCCGCCGTCAGCGCATCGCGCGCACCATCGATGTACTGCTCATCTGCGTGAGCACTCTTTCGATCGCCGCCTTTTTGCTTGCTGCTGTCGTGATTCGCCGGGTTGAACTTGTCACCCATATCTTCACGATGCACGTTCGTCTGAGCCAGGCGCACGGTGTAGCTATCTCACTGGAAGCAGTAGCGATTGCGGGCCTTATCTTCTCGACGCTGCTCTGGGTGCTGGTTGCCATCGCCACGCCGTTGCCTGGTTTCATCGGGGGCATCGTGCAGGAGCGCATTCCAGCCGATCTTCGCGAACGCTTCAGCAAAGACGCAGCTTAAGAGCAGGGACTAGGGATAGGGTGTAGACTAGCAGGCAAAATAGATTTGTCCGCTATCTCTCTATTTGTGACTCCCTGATTTGTCATTCGCCACTTAGCCAGATAGCGTAAAAGTACATCCCATGCATTCTGCTCCCCCATCTGACGGCGAGATGCTTCCGCCGCACTCCACATCCGCTCCAGCGCCGATGCCTGACTATGAGCGCGAGGTTTCACGCCCGAACTCTCGTGCGCGAGGCTGGAACATTCTTGCCACGCCCGGAACCTACATCCTGCTCGCGATCAACATCGCTGTCTTCGGCTGGATGGTGCTGCACGGCGTTTCGGCCAAGGATCCCACGACGGCGCAGTTGATCCAGTACGGTGCTACCAACCCGGGCTACATCGTGCTCGGGCATCAGTGGTGGCGCCTGCTGACCGCGACGTTTGTCCACGTCGGTCTACTGCACATTGCGACGAATATGTGGTGCCTATGGAACCTTGGCCTGCTTGGGGAGCCGCTGCTGGGCCCTGTCGGGCTGGTTGCGGTTTATCTGATCACTGGCATTGCAGGTAATTTGCTGAGCCTGTGCTCGAATGTGTTCTTCCGCGACTACACCTCGGTTGGCGCAGGGGCGTCTGGCGCGGTGTTTGGTATCGCGGGGATCCTGATCGTTCTACTCTCCAACAAGAAGCTGCCGATACCGGCGTTTGAACTCCATCGGCTGCGCCGATCCGTGATTCAATTCGCCGTGCTGAATCTCATTATTGGCATCGGAGCCAATTTTACGAGCATCGTCCGCATCGACAACCATGCTCACATTGGCGGGTTTCTGAGTGGAATGGCTTTGGGAGTGCCACTGGTGCCGCGCATGACCTCCGGCAGGACACGCTACCTGCAACGCCAGAAGCTGACCTTTGCCGGAGCCACGTTTCTGCTCTTCCTCTTCGCTTACTTCATCACGAAGCTGCGATAGAGGCTCCGGTGGGCCTTTGCGGGTTAGCTGAGGGTGGTTTGCGCGAACTTGCGCACCATGGCAAGCAGCAGGCGGCGATCGCTCTCCGAAAGATGGGCTGAGTAGCGCTGCACCTGAGTGAGGAAGCGGATCTCGTCCTCGCCGAGGTTCAGGCCCGACATCTCCTTGCTGATGGTCTCCTCAGCAAAGAACTCCGAAAGCTGGAGGTCGAGCGCACGCGCAATCTTTTGCAGGGTCTCGAGCGAAGGGACGGTGTGCCCGTTCTCGACGCGCGAAAGGTAACATCGCAGCAGCCCGGTGCGCTTTTCGATGTCGCCCTGCGACATGCCCTTTTGCAGCCGGTATCCGCGAATCGTTGTACCGATATTCATCGAGATCGAGCCGTCGTCAACCGCGGTGCTCGCCATATCAACAGGGATAGTTTGCATGTCAGCCATTAGCCACAAAGTAAACACGGAGAACGAGTTGGTCAATGGCTATCTTGGGGGATCGGACGATTCCCGTACCAGCGCAGGTTCATCCTAAGGGATTTACGGCGACAAACCTGAACCCTTACTTGAACCCAGGGCGGGTTTGGAGCCTCGATTCGTATTACTAAAACAGTTACTAGATCCAAAGTAACCCATTGAGTCGTTATGCAGCCGGCGTGCCAATCCACCGGTACACGCTGCAGATATCGTCCGGAGACGCCACAGGGTCGTCTACTTGTTCTTCCTGGGACATCGCTATCGTGCCGGTCCACAGTAGCTCAAAGCACGGGTGGGCGTCGAGCATCTCTGCCGCCTCCGGGTTGAAATAGATCAGATCGAGCTTTCCCGGCCGGTCGGCAAACTCGGCTTCGATGCGCTGGATGACTTGCTGGACCACAGGCGCGGCGAATGGGTTGAAGAGGTACAACAGGCACGGCCCGCCGGGAAACGCGAACTCGGTTGCGTCCTGGCAGACGATCCGCACGGGACAGACGGCTCGACCAGCTTTGGTCCACGCTGCAACGTTGTTTTCCGCGATTTGAGCGAGTGCTGTGTGCAACTCAACGCCGACCGCCTCGCGAAAGCGATACTGGGAGGCCATCAGGACGGCCCGGCCTTTGCCGCAGCCGAGATCGATGAAGTGATAATTTTCAAGCGCCGGGTGTGTTTCGTCAGCGACCCAATATTGCATTACCTGTTGAAATCGCGATGGAGCCATGGCGTAGTAGCCCGTATTGAAGGCGCCGTTGCTGTGCCCCGATTGCAGGTCGGGGCCCTGGATGAGACCACCGGTGTCGACGCCGCAGCGCTGGTCGAACGGATGCAGCGCTGGCTGCGTTCTTGTGTGAACCTCCTTTCGTCGCCGCAGCCATTCCCAAACCGACGCGAGCTGCATCTTTACGCCATATGCATTCCGCCGTTCACATCGAGCGTGTGACCGGTGATGTAGCCTGCCTCTTCGGACGCGAGAAATGCTACGGCGTGGGCGATCTCGAGATCCGTCCCAACTCGTCCGAGCGGAATGGTCTGGGAGAACGACGCCTTTTGCTCGTCGGTCAGGATGGAGGTCATGGCCGTCTCGATGAATCCGGGTGCGACGGCATTCACGGTGATGGAGCGGCTGGCGAGCTCGCGGGCGAGCGATTTCGTCAGGCCGATGAGGCCGGCTTTTGAGGCTGCGTAGTTCGCCTGCCCGGCCTGGCCGGTTTCGCCGACGACCGAGGTGATGTTGATGATGCGTCCCCAGCGGCTCTTGACCATCTGCGACATGACGGCCTGCGTCATCAGGAATGCGCCGGTCAGGTTCGTCGTGAGGACGTCATCCCAATCCTTGCGCTTCATGCGCAGCGCGAGAATGTCGCGGGTGATGCCGGCGTTGTTGACGAGGATGCTGACGCCGCCAAAGTGGGCTATCACCGCCTTGGCGCATTCCTTGATGGAGTCTTCGCTTGCCACGTCGAGCGCGAAGGGATGCGCGGTGCCACCTGCCGCGGCGATCTCTGCGGCCACTTCGCCTAGTTTATCAAGATTGCGTGCTGCCAGCGCGACTGATGCTCCGGCGCGAGCCAACTCCAGCGCACATGCGCGCCCAATGCCTTGTGAAGCTCCTGTAACCAGTGCGATACGACCAGCGAGAATGCTCATGAACCTCCGTGAAACAACCGGACTCATTATACGAATCCAGATTCTTCCTCATCGGTCTTCGCGCTCATCGGTCTTCGCGGGTTGGCCAGATGTAGACGTGCAACTCCCGCGCGAAGTGTAGCAGCGGCGCCTGGTGCGGTAAGGTGATGCCGTGCGCGGCAGGCAACTCGTTGATGCTGATCTCGGCCTCGGCGGCTTCGAGCGGCCAGGGGAGATGATGGATGCCGCCTACGATGAGTCGGCCCGCTCGATGAGTGAATAAGCAGTATCGCTCGGTCAGAAAGTGCGCGAGAGTTCCGTTCGTGCCTGGGGCGCCAACTTTGCCCAGCCCGCGATATCGTGCGTGGAAGCGAACGCTGCGGCCGGTAAGGAGGCGGCGGCTGGTGTAGTCGATGCTACCGTCCGGTTCGATCCGCCGCTGCATCGAGGCGAGGAAGTACGGCAGGTGAAAGAGTGTCCGCGCTCCCATGACGGCCAGCGCACTGGCGGCGTCGAGCGAGAAAAAATAGACTCCGCGCAGGCCGGTCCTTCTCGAACGCACGTAGGTTCGCAGATTGAGTTCGCAAAATGCTCCGGTGCTCGGGATGGTAATGCAGCGTTCGCCGATGGCGCGGGTTTGCACTTGATCCATCCAGAATGGCACTACGCCGACCCAGGCATGGCCGTCGAAGGTGTCGACCTCAAGGCCCGCTGGAAGCAGGCGTGCCATCTCGCCAACGGGAATCGGCCAATGCGCGAAGAGGAGATCGCTCCAACGCTGCCGCATTCTCCAGCGGCCGGCGGGGAGGGGATAGGGCCGATGGGCCACGGTGTCAAGAATGTGTGTCATCAGTCAGGTAGATTCTGTGCAAACCCAAGCCTACAGGTATCAAGTATTCTGAATTTGACCATGTCAGAAAAAGAGCAGAAGACAGTTACGACCGAGACCGATGTATATGCAATTCACGGTGCAGATCCTGAAGTCCTGGCCTATGCGATGGCGAAGTATTCACGCTCGTCGCTCACGATGAAGGAATCTCTGGCGGAGATCAGCGCTCAGCGGGCAGAGCAGTTCCTCAATACGTTTTATTTTCAGTATGGGCACCGGTCCATCGCAGACCTGGCGCACATCCCCTTCGCGATCGAGCGGCTCAGCTTGCTGGCTGCGATTGAATTGGTGGATGAGCAGCGCTGGGACGGGCAGGAACGCTCGACGCGCTACCAGAACTTTCGCCGGTCCGGTTGGTTCACCCCTGATCTTGGCGCTGAGACGCCGACGTTTACCTCCGCGGTTGAAGCGCTCTTTACTGCGTATGACCGCGTAGGCGCCGGAATGCTCGAGGCACTGAAGGCTGCCATTCCGCAGCCCGAATCCATGAAACCCGAGGCCTACGAGCGAACCCTGAAGGCTCGGGCGTTCGACGTGGCCAGGTATCTGCTGCCACTGGCGACGAATACTTCGCTGGGACAGATCGTCAATGCCCGGACGCTTGAGACGCAGGTATCGCGGCTGCTTACGAGTCCGTTCGCGGAGGTGCGCCAGCTTGGCGAGAAGCTTCGCGCCGCAGCTACGGAGCCGGCGTGGAACGTACAGCATAGTGCCGCGCAGGTTCTCTGCAATGAGATTGGCTCAGTGGATGAACTCTGCGGGGATCGCGCGGCTGAAGCCCTGCTGAGAGCCGTAAAGACCGCCCCTACGCTGGTGAAGTACGCTGTTCGCAACGATTATCTCGCGCAGAGCCGCAGGGAACTGGCCGCTGCCGCGACGGAGCTGATGACCGGGCAGGCGATTGAACCTTCGCCTGTGGTTGATCTGCTGGACGATGTTGAGTCGCTTGAGGTGGAGCTGGCCACCTCGCTGCTCTATCCGAACTGCCACTACTCGTACCGCCAGCTTCGCAGCCACGTCGCGGCCCTGAGCGCTGCGCGGGTGAGCGAGTTGATCGCTTTGGGCACGAAGCATCGCGGACGCCATGATGAGCTTCTCCGGGCCTTCAGTGCGGGACACAGCCTCCGCTTCGACATCCTCATGGACATCGGCGGCTTCCGCGACATGCATCGTCACCGGCGTTGCGTTCAGCTGCTGCAGCCCTATACCGACCTGCACGGCTATGAGGAGCCCATCTGCCCAGGCCAGCCGAGTCTCGCCGACGCAAAGCTGGAAGCTGCATATAAAGACGCCATCAACGCGGCCTATGCAACGTATCATCGGCTTCGCGACAGCGGCGTTCCCGAGGCCGCGCAATCCGCCCAGTACTGCCTTCCCTTGGCCACGCGCTGCCGCTCCATGTTCAAGATGGACTTCGCCGAGGCGCTCTATATATCCGAGCTGCGCTCTGGGGTCGCCGGCCACTTCAGCTATCGACGCGTGGCCTGGGAGATGTACAAGGCGGTCGCGGCGAAACACCCCTCGCTTGCCAGCTATTTCAGGATTGAGGATGTGAACGAGCCGGTGGACCTATTGAGGCGATAGTGGGGATGCGCTAACCACCCCTACGATAATCTTCGCTTTTTATTTGCTTTTCCTGTTTTCGATGCTAGAATCCGCAATGAAGCTTAAACCGCTGTTTTTACCCACATAGGAGCGAAATCACGTGGCAGATGACCGTAGCAAGGCAATAGAACTGGCTCTTTCCGGGCTGGAGAAGCAGTTTGGCAAGGGTTCCATCATGCGGCTCGGCTCGAAAGACGTTGTGCCGATCTCGGTCATCTCCACAGGCTCGATCTCGTTCGACGCAGCATTGGGTGTGGGCGGAGTTCCGCGGGGGAGGGTTATCGAGATATTTGGCCCTGAATCGTCGGGTAAGACGACGATTACTCTGCAAATTATTGCAGAGGCCCAGAAGGCTGGCGGGATTGGCGGCGTTTGTCGACGCGGAGCACGCGCTCGACCCTGCGTACGCCGGGAAGCTGGGAGTGGACATCGACAATCTGCTGGTCAGCCAGCCTGATTATGGCGAGCAGGCGCTGGAGATCGTTGAGGCGCTGGTGCGCTCGAACGCCATCGATGTGCTGGTGGTGGACTCGGTGGCTGCGCTGGTGCCGAAGGCGGAACTCGACGGCGAGATGGGCGATTCGCACATGGGGCTACAAGCACGTTTGATGTCGCAGGCTCTGAGGAAGCTGACGGGTACGGTTTCGAAGTCGCGCACCTGCCTGATCTTCATCAACCAGATCCGCGAGAAGATCGGCGTCATGTTCGGCAACCCGGAGACGACGACCGGCGGCAAGGCGCTGAAGTTTTATTCCTCGGTTCGCATCGATATTCGCCGTATTGGCGCGGTGAAGGACGGCGATGCTGTCGTCGGCTCGCGCACCAAGGTAAAGATCGTGAAAAACAAGGTCGCTGCCCCGTTCCGCGATGCCGAGTTCGACATTCTCTACGGCGAGGGCATCTCGCGCGAGGGCGACGTTCTCGATCTGGCGGTGCTGCACAACATCGTCGACAAGAGCGGCGCGTGGTACAGCTACCAGGGCGAGCGCATCGGTCAGGGCCGCGAGAACGTTCGCGCCTTCATGAAGGACAACAAGGATGTCTTTGCGCGCGTGGATGCGGAACTGCGCAAGAAGCTGGGCATTGCAGGGGTGGCATCTGCCGATGTTCCCCCGGTCCCCGCCGATGGACCAACTCAGGCGAAGGAAGTTGTGCGGGGCAAGAAGTAGATCGAAGCGCAAGCAGCGGAAAATGAAGAGGAGTGCCTGCAATCGCGGCACTCCTCATTTCGTCATTTCGTTCGGAAGTTTTGCACAACTCTTGGAGCGGTCAAGCCTAAAGTTCAAGGCTAAGTCTAATTTTTAGAAGACTTTGCGCAATATCGGCGGGAGAGCCATGTTGGCCTCGAATCCGCCTTCAGAGGCTAGAGCCCCCCACCGTCGCCGGGAGCACCTGGACCTGCCGGGCGACCTGATCCCTGGGGCCCTTCGGAGCCTCCTCCTGGCCTCATACGCGAACGGCGATTCTCACGCTCCTCGGTCTGAAGTTTCGTCCACTGGTCGGGCGTGAGCACGTTGCGGATGCCCAAAAGCATCTTGGCGTTCGCCTTTTCTAGTTCGGCGCGCGCCTGGGCCGTCTTGTCGATCTGCGCAAGAACTTTGTTCGTGTCCGGTGGATTGGCGGCCAGCATCGGCTCCATGAGCAACTCCTGCTTTTCGACGTTGGCCCGGAGGTCGATCAGTTGGAGACGGCTCTGTTGCAGGATGTCATCCATCTTCTTCTGCTGGTCCGGCGTGAGGGTAAGCTTCTGGACGAGATCGGGATTGTGCCACCAGATGCCCGGCGGCCCGACGCGGATTCCGGAACGCATCCCTTCTCCCCAACCGCCCCGGCCTTGATCTCTTCCGGAGGCCTGTCCCGGTGGCATAGGTGCAGAGCCGCCGTAGGGTTGCTGGGCGATGGCGAAAACTCCCGAAAAAGTTGAGAGCAAAACGAGCGAAAGTATAGGTTTCAGGCGCATGTCAATTGATCCTTTGAACGGAGGTGGATGTTGCCGAGTTAGCCCCGGCCGTGGGATCTGCCAGTGGCTCCATGGGTGAAGGCACATCGGCGGAGACCTTCTGGTCGATGTCGGTCAGCAACGCTTCGTCGGATTCGGTTGACTGCGGAGACGGTGATGCGGAAGTCGCAGTTACAGGAGCGATGGGTTGCTGCCGCCGCATGCTAAGGGGAAACAGGGCCGCGACAAAGACCAAAGCCGCCGCTGTCCAGTAGAGGGGCTGCGAAAGAAAGCTGTGCGGGGGCGCAATGGATGACCGTCGCGCATAGCTCTGCGCAAACTCCTGTCGAGCATAAGAGACTGAAGCATCGCGAAAGTGGGAGAGCGAGTCGCGAAGGCTCTTCAACTCCGCGGAGCAGACCGGGCAGGCACGAAGATGTGCGTGTACGACGTCGGAGTCGGTGTCGAGGCATGTTCTGGAATTCGCCTTCCAGCGGGAGTGACGAGTCGGCGAGGATCAGATCGCAGAGTTGCTCGTGAGTGAGGTGGAGAGTCATAGAGAGTCCTTGTGAGTAGCGTTATGGCGAGCTCGAATGGTGGCGAGGGCGCGATAGAGATGAGTCTTGACGGTGCTGATAGGCAGGCCCATGATGGTGGCGATCTCAGATAGTTCCAACTCTTCAAGAAAACGAAGAAGGAAGACGCTTCGCTGTCGCTCGGAGAGCTGCGCTACGCTCTCCCACACGAGCGCCATCTGTTCGCTGGCGATGAGGCGCGATTCCAGGGAACTGTCGCGGTGCGGAATGTGCGACGAGACGTCGGACACATCGACTGCGGTCTCCGAGACCCGCTTCCAAAAGCGAAAACGGTCGGTGCGAGTATGATCGCGAACCAGGTTGAGAGCGATTCGCATCAACCACGTCGAGATCGAGCAGTCCCCGCGAAAACTATCGCGGGCCGACCAGGCGCGAACGAAAGTATCCTGAGTCAGCGATTGGGCGACGTCGCGGTCGCGGATCGAGACCAGATGGAAGCGAAAGATCCTTTGCTCATACGTGGCAACGATCGAAGCCATGTCGTCCAGCGGCGTTGCCTGGGCATGCTCGGTCATGGAATGACTGTCGGATGTGACGGCGCGTGAGGACATGGGTCGAATCTGGTCTAAGCTCCCGTCGAGTTCGTTTTCGACTACTGAATGAGACGGGAGGGAATGCACGCAAGACTACAGGAATTCATGGATTTATTTCTTCGCCGGGCAAAGGGAGGTATGCTTTGGGTGCATGCATACCGTAAAGGCGATCTATCCGGGGACCTTCGATCCGCTGACCAATGGGCATCTCGACCTGATCGCGCGCGGGTCGAAGATTGTGGACGAACTGGTGGTCGCGATCCTTCGCAACTCCGAGAAGGGAACGCCGCTGTTTCACCGTTCCGGAGCGCGAGGAGATGATCTTCGAGGCAACTCGCGGCTTCGGCAACGTCTCCGTAACCACGTTTAATGGACTTCTGGTTGACTTTGCGCGGGATCAGGGAGCCAAAGCGGTTCTTCGCGGCATTCGAGCTATCAGCGACTATGAGTACGAGTTCCAGATGGCGATGATGAACCGCAAGCTCGATCCGGAGCTCGAAACCCTGTTTATGATGCCCGCGGAGAAGTACACCTACGTTAGTTCACGGCTGATCAAGGGCGTCTTTCAGTTGGGCGGCGACGTCACGGCGCTGGTTCCCCCGCTGGTTGTGGAGCGGTTGAAGGCAAAGGTGCCGAACCGGCTTTAGCCGTCTGGCTCGATGCCCGGCTTTATCTCGTCGGCTAAATCTGACAAACTAGAGATATGACTACTTCAACGGCAACGAAGATATTCGCAGACCGCATCGACCGCATCGAAGTTTCGGCAACCATGGCGATCACGGCGGCGGCGCTGAAGCTAAAGTCCGAGGGCGTGAGTCTGTCGGACTTCGGGGCGGGCGAGCCTCACTTTTCGACTCCGCGACACATCAAGGACGCAGCCATCGAGGCGATCGAGAAGAATTTTACGCGCTACACCAACGTTGCCGGTATTCCGGAGGTGCGCAAGGCGGTCGTTGATCGCCATGCCTGCGACTTCGGCTCGAACTACTCGGCCGATGAGTGCGTCTTCACCACCGGCGGCAAGCTCGCTTTGTTCAATGCGATTCAGGTGCTGGTGGACCATGGCGACGAGGTGATTTTGCCTGTCCCTTATTGGGTTTCGTTCAAAGACATTATCCAGTATGCGGGTGGCAAGGTTGTTCTGGTTGAGAGCAAAGAGGAAGAGAACTTCCGGATCACCGCGAAGATGATTGAAGCGGCGATCACTCCGAAGACGAAGGCTATCATCCTGAACACGCCGTCGAACCCATCGGGCGCAGTCGTGGCCCCGGAGGATCTCGAAGCGATCGTTCGGCTCGCGCATAAGAATGGCATCTTTGTGTTGCTCGATGAGTGCTACGTCTACCTCAACTTCACCGGCGAAATCGTCAGCGGCGGATCGTTCACGGATTGCAAGGAGCACATTCTTGTTCTGGGTTCGCTCTCGAAGACGTACGCGATGACGGGCTGGAGAGCGGGCTTCGCGCTTGGCCCGAAGGCCGTTATCTCGGCGATGAGCAAGCTGCAGTCGCAGAGCACCTCGAACACTGCAAGCATGGTGCAGCGCGCTTCGATCGCGGCGCTGACCGGGTCGCAGGAGTGCGTTGCCGAGTTTCGCGCCGACTATATCAAGCTGCGAGACCAGATACTGGCGGGTTTCAAGACAATTCCCGGGCTGACCTGCACGGTGCCGCAGGGAGCTTTTTACGTATATCCGAATGTGAGCAAGTTCATTGGCAAAGGCGGCATCAAGTCGGCGACTGACCTTGCAGCCAAGCTACTGAGCGAGGCGCATGTAGTGGTCGTGCCGGGTGAGGCATTCGGAACCGCGGAGCATATTCGGCTCTCCTATGCCGTTTCGCACGATGTCGTGGATGAGGGTGTGAAGCGGATGCGCGAGTACTTCGCGACCCTAAGCTAGTTGTTGATCTTATGGAAGGACTGCACTTCCGTGCACTCCTTCCATTGAGATGGAGACTTATGCCGATTGAAGGCAGTAAAACGGAGCGGAAATTCGCTCCTGTAATTCTTGCGGGTGGAAGTGGAACACGATTCTGGCCTCGAAGCCGGAAGACGCGGGCGAAGCAGGTGCTGGCTTTGGATGGCAATCGCACCATGATTCAGCAGACAGTGGAGCGGTTGGCTCCGCTGAGTGCTTCCTCAGAGATGTGGGTCATCACGAATGACTTTCTACACGATCTGATTGCGGAGCAGCTTCCCGAGATCCCCCGCGAACATATTCTGAGCGAGCCCGTGGCGAGAAACACCGCTCCGGCCTGTGCTCTGGCTGCGTTCCTCCTGGAGAAAACCGAGCCAGAGACAGTCATAGGCATCTTCCCATCGGATCAGGTGGTGAAGAATCGCGCACGGTTTGTTGAGGTTGTTCGGGCGGGAATTGCGCTCGCCGCAAGTGGAGATAAGGTCGTTGTGCTCGGCGTTCCTCCTACGCGAGCTGAGACTGGTTTCGGCTACATCGAACTAGGTGCCACGGTCGATCCTTCGCAAGTTTCGGACGGCCAGATACCCGTGCGACGAGTGAAGCGCTTTACGGAGAAGCCCGATGCGGCTCTAGCGGAGCAATTTGTCGCGTCCGGCGATTATGCGTGGAACGCGGGAATTTTCCTGTGGAGCGCGCGGACTCTCGCAAATGCTATTCGTGAGCATCGGCCCGCGATGGCGCCGCTGCTGGAGAGGATTGCGGAGGCTTACAGAACTTCGAAGGCGGAGTTTGACCGCGTCTTTGCTGAGGTCTATCCCCAGTGCGAGAACATCAGCATTGACTACGCCGTGCTCGAGCCGCGTTCGGCTAAAGGCGAAGCTGGCGCGGAGATCTATTGTCTGCCGGGGGACTTCGAGTGGAACGATCTTGGCTGCTGGTCTGCGCTGCATGAGCATGTGGCTGACTGTGCTCCGGAGAACGTATCGATTGCGAATGTGTTCGAGGGAGAAGATCCGCTTTGCATCTCTATCGACTCGACCGGCAACTACGTTCACGCTCCAGGCAAGGTGATCGCGCTGGTTGGCGTCCGCAATCTTGTGGTCGTGCAGACAAAGGACGCTCTGCTGATTACGACGCGCGAGCGCTCGCAGGATGTGGGCAAGGTGGTCGCAGAGCTCAAGAGTGCCGGGCGAGACGATCTGATCTAGCGGTTCATTCACTAGCGGTTCATTCAGAAGACGAGAGAATATGGCGGAGACAGTAGTTAAGTTTGGCACCGATGGCTGGCGAGGCATCATTGCGGACGACTTCACCTATGCGAATGTTCGCGTTGCCGCGGCTGCGATTGCAAACTATGTTCTGGCGAACGAGAATCCGGCTGCCGGTGTTTGCATTGCTTACGATACGCGTTTCGGTTCGCGTTCCTTCGCGAACGTCGTTGCGGAGGTGCTTGCCGGAGCGGGCATTCCAGTGGCTATGGCGGCGGAGATCACCCCAACGCCAGCGCTTTCGTATGCGGTTCGCGAGCGGAAGGCAGCGGGTGGAGTGATGATTACTTCGAGCCATAATCCTGCTGAGTGGAACGGCGTGAAGTACAAGGCAAGTTATGGCGGCTCGGGCAAGCCGTCGATCATGACCGCGATTGAAGGCTATTTGGGTAAGCCGCTCGCAAAGGCTGGGAAGCCGGCAGCGATTGAGATGGTCAATTTCAATCCTGACTATGTCGCGGCTATTTCTCATTTCGTGGATCTTGAAGCAATTCGAGCCTCGGGCTACAAGTTTCTGATCGATGATATGTATGGGGCCGGACGCGGCGTGATATCAGGAATCTTCGCCAGGGCTGGCGTGCCGTATGTCGAGATTCGCAGTGAGATCAACCCCGCCTTTCCCGGGATCAACCCGGAGCCGATCATGCCGCATATCAAGGCGGCACTGGAAGCGGTGGTCGCGGAGAAGTGCGATGCGGGTCTGATTACAGATGGCGATGCGGACCGCATTGGTGCGGTAGACGAGCATGGCAACGTGGTCGATGCGCATAAGATTCTGAGCTTGCTGATGTACTGGCTGTTGGAGCGGAAGAAATGGCCGGGTGAGGTGACGCGGGCCTTCAATACAACGAAGATGGTTGACCGCATCGCTGCCAAATATGGACGGAAGTTGAACGAACACGGGATCGGCTTCAAGTACGTTGTGGACCTGATGCTGGAGAAGGAGATTCTCATCGGCGGGGAGGAGTCGGGGGGCATTGGGATCAGCCGCCACTTGCCGGAGCGGGATGGGCTGCTGAATTCGCTTTTGCTGGCGAACATGATGGCGGATGAGAAGAAGACGTTGGGACAGTTAGTGGCTGCGCTGCAGGAAGAGTTTGGCGAACATCAGTATGGGCGTGTCGATATGCATATTGGTGAGGCGATAAAGCAGGCGGCGATTGAAAGGGCTGGCGCGACGAAGGCCGGGGCAGACTTCGCCGGGATGAAAGTGCTGCGAGTGGAGACGCTGGATGGCATCAAGTTTTTCCTCAATAACCCAAGTTGCTCGGGTAAGAAGAATGCCGCAGAGACGTGGCTGTTGTTGCGCGCGTCGGGGACGGAGCCGCTGCTGCGGGTTTACTGCGAAAGCTGTTCTGTTGAGTCGGTCGCGAAGGTGCTCGAGGCGGCGCAGGCGTTTGTTTTGCAAGGGAGCGCTGGTTGAGCGAGTTGGTTTGCATTGCCGCGAAGGGCATTCTGTTTGATATGGACGGCGTGCTGATCAGTTCCATTGCGTCGGTGAAGCGTTGCTGGCGGCGTTGGGCGAAGATGTACGACTTGCCGAATGCGGAGGAGTATGAGGTTCCGCATGGCATGCGTGCGATAGAGATTGTGAAGATGCTGCGTCCGGATATCGATCCGCAGAAAGGACTGAGGGCGATTGAGGATATGGAGGTGGCGGATGTTGGAGACCTGCAGGTCTTGCCCGGAGTGAAGACCCTGCTGGAGAGCTTGCCTCCTGAACGGTGGGCGATTGTGACCTCGTCGACGCACCGTCTGTTGTTGGCGCGGCTGAAGGCTGCCGGTCTACCGTTGCCGACGCGGATTGTCAGCGGCGATACGGTTGAGCGCGGTAAGCCGGATCCGGAGCCGTACCGGCGCGGGGCGGAGTTGCTTGGATTTCGTGCTGAGGATTGCGTGGTGGTCGAGGACGCGCCGTCCGGGGTGGCATCGGGTAAGGCCGCAGGGTGCCGGGTGCTTGGCGTGCTGGGGACGCACCTGGCGGCGGATTTGCGCGGGGCGGATTGGGTTGTGGGGTCGCTGGAGGGTTTGGCGGTTACGGCGAAGGCTGACGTACTGGAACTGCGGTTTTCGCCGATGGGCTGAGGGGTGAGTGTTTGAGGGCTGGGTATTTTCCTTGCCGCCGTTGCGCCTTCTCGCGTCTCCATTGGAAAACCTCCCCGAGGGGGTACCCCCCTCCCCCTATTGCCCGCGTGTAAATCGAATGATTGCGATAGGTTAGCGGATGTCGAGTACGCCAAAATATTGCAACCAAAGGGGTTACGTCCAAAATATTGCCAGTAAACGACTTAGCTGGTTAAATGCGAAAGCCCAGCCGAGGCTGGGTTTTTTTTGATTTCTATTTCTATTATAGCCAGTTGAGGGGAACTAATACGCCAACTCGATGTTGTTTTGTTTCAGTCGGTTAGGTGGGTTTGGGGCTTGACACGCGATTTTTGGGCCAAAAACGCGAAAAAAAGTAAGGCAGGACAAGTAATTATGGGCGTGCATTACCACCCGAGCTATATGCGTTTCTTTGCGCGGGTTCGGCGGGCCGCGACGGGCGAGGCGAGTTGTCCGTCATCGGACGAGGAGTGTTGTCGGATGCGCGTCTACTACGAAAATGGTATGGCCTGGATTGCCTCGCAATCCTAGGCTCGGAGAGTGCATGCCGTGCCCGGCCACCGCTTCTGTAAGCAGCGGAAGGTGGTCTGGTCGATGCGGGTCAAGACCCATATTTTGATTTCCACAGAGGTTCAACTTGCCGACGCTTGAAACGGAAATCCCTGACTACTACGAACTTCTGGAGATTAGCCCTCAGGCCACTCAGGAGACGATTCATCGTGTCTACCGGTATATGGCGGCTCGGTATCATCCTGACGTTGCAGGAACGGGGGATCTGGATAAGTTTACCCAGCTAACGTCGGCCTACAAAGTTCTCTCGGATCCTGATGGAAGATCTGAATACAACGCGCAGCGAGCGATGTGTCAACCCAGGGTTCCAAATCCGATGTCGACCTCGGTTGATTTCATGGACCAGGCGGAGGGTGACCTGAACCGCCGGGTCGCGGTACTTGCGATCCTCTATTACCGTCGACGTATGTATCCCAATAAACCGGAAGTGTCTCTTAACGAAATCGAACAACGAATGGGGTTCCCACGCGATTATCTTGACTTTACGACTTGGTATCTGGCGAAAAAGAAATATATCACCAAGGCGGATAACTCGGATTTCACTCTGACGATTGAAGGCGTGGACTTCATTGAAACGCAGCGTGCATCCGTACCCGTGCTGGACAAGCTGCTTACAACGGGAAGTAAGACCGATGACAACGAAGGACGCAGCAATCTGCATGCCCCTGAGCTGCCACCTCCTGGATAGTCCAAGCGACCAGGAGGGGTAGTCGTGGTTTTAGCAACTGAGATGATCTCTCAGATGTAGAAACAGTTCCTGGCAGCCGGAAGCCAGTCGAGCCAGCGCCTCACTTCTCGTTTCCGTGGCATGGAGTTATCGATTGCGGAGCAGGGCTTCTACACGGTGTAGGTCTTCTTCGGTGTCGACTCCGATGGTGTCGAAGTTGGTGGGCTCGACGTGGATGTCGATGCCTATTTCAATTACACGTTACGAACGGGCGGCCGCTTCGACCAGACCAAGTTCCGTTTGAGCTTCAACAATCTCTTCAATCAACACAGCGTTACCGGCGATTCCATCACTGGAACGGCTGTCACCCAGACCATCTCGGCCAACGGCACCACATACACCAATCCCTTCACCACCAGCGGCCCACACCCATCGCGGGCGGGAATAACATCAGCATCCTGTCGTCACGAAGCGTCATGCTTTCGGTCACGTTTGGATTGTCTCCAAAGCGGTAGAGCTTGCTGCCTCAGCCGTACTGCCGAGGTTTCGGGGGCACGGCTTACTTTTCGTCGGACTATGATTGACAGGTAGGGGTGTTCTCAGTGCGATTCAAGGTTCTACTCATGGTTTTTGTCCTGCATGAAATGTCTTCGGCATACGCGCATTCTCAAACTTCCAAAAATTTTCTTGCGAACAACACCGTGCTTATCGTTCGGCACTCGGAGAAGTCGGAGAGTGGATCAGGTTTGACGCAGATGGGGGAAGCGCGCGCACAACTTTATGTTAAGTATTTTCAGCCGTTCCAGGAAGTAGGGCTGTCTGTGCCGGTCGATAGTCTGTATGCTGGCGCCGACTCGGAGAAGAGTCATCGTCCGCGATTGACGCTCGAGCCGCTCAGCAAAGCGACGGGACTTCCTCTGCATCTCAAGATAGGGACGAAGGATTCTGAAGCGCTTGTTCTCGAGTTGAAGACCGAAGCTCATGGCCGACATCCGTTGATTGCATGGCGTCACGGGGATATGCCCGCTCTCCTAACCGCATTCGGAGCGTCGCCGGAAAAACTCTTACCGAACGGCCAATGGCCGGATGATGTCTTCGACTGGGTCGTTGTGCTAACTATGGGGCCAGACGGAAAATTATCGTCGGCGAGATTGATTCACGAGCAACTTAAGGTTCCGGCTTCATTGCCATAGGAACTCGCCGGTGCCGGAGGAGAGCTTCGACGCGGTGGAGGTCTTCTTCTGTGTCGACTCCAATGGTGTCGAAGTTGGTGGGCTCGACGTGGATGTCGATGCCATTTTCAAGGAAGCGGAGTTGCTCGAGGCGCTCGGTTTGTTCAAGGGTGCTGGGGGGCAGGGTGGGGAAGCGCTGGAGCGCGGCGTTGCGGTAGGCGTAGAGGCCGATGTGCTTCCAGTATTGCGGCGAGATGCCGTCGCTGTCGTAGGGGATGGTGGCGCGGGAGAAGTAGAGTGCGCGGCCGTCGGCGTGCAGTGACGACTTTGACGGCGTTTGGATTGGTGATGTTCTCGGGGGTGCACAGCACTTTGAGGGTCGAGACTTGGACCTGCGTATGTGCGAAAGGACGGAGGAGCGCGGTGAGATGTTCCGGCTTCAGAAGGGGTTCGTCGCCCTGGATGTTGACGTAGATGTCGGCGGGGATCTGCTGGGCGACGGCGTGGACGCGGTCTGTGCCGCTAGGGAGATCTGCGGAAGTGAGTTGGACGGGCCAGTTATTCTGGTGGCATAGGTCGGCTACTTCGCCGGAGTCGGTGGCGATGATGACACGGTCGAGTTGGGGGCACGCGTTGGCAGCTTCGAAGACCCAGGCGAGCATCGGCCTCCCGGCGATGAGGCGAAGGACTTTACGGGCGAGCCGGGTGGAGACGAGGCGGGCGGGGATGACGCCGAGCACAGTCGCGGGCCGCTTTTCGCTACGTCCGGAATCAAGTATGATGGGAACTGGCTGTGCCGTGGCGATCGTCTCTCTTCGAAGAGCATTTTGTGCCGGCGTAACCCCTTTATACACATCGGCGGTGTAGCTCAGATGGTTAGAGCGACGGACTCATAACCCGTAGGTCGACAGTTCGATTCTGTCCACCGCCACCAAAGTGCTATCGTGCCTGCCAGCGCACTCTTACGGTTCGAGAGTATCATTTTGAGTACGGGATGCGTCTAATCCCTGTGCTATGCGGGACACCCCCCATGGAGTCGCTCTAACTATGCCCAAGATTTCGAAGATTCTGTTGCTCGCCGTGTCGGTGGTTCTGGTCGTTACGGTTTTCCTCGGCGTGAACTCGAACGGCGTCAACGCTGCGTCTGAACCACAGGACGGCGCTTACCGCCAGATCAACGTGTACAGCGAGGTTCTGCGGCACATTCAGACTGACTATGTCGAACAGCCTAACATCACGCTGGTGACGAACGGTGCGCTGCGCGGACTACTGGAGTCGCTCGATGCGGACTCGAGCTACCTGACGCCGGAGGATTACAAGGCGTACAAGGCGGATAAGGGCGGCAAGGCGCAGGTGGGCATTAATGTTTCGAAGCGCTATGGCTATGCGTCAGTGGTTTCGGTAGTTCCGGGGAGCCCGGCGGACAAGGCGAACATCAGTGACGGCGACATCATCGAGGCGATTGGGCCGGCGGATACACGCGACATCTCTCTGGCGATGATTCAGTTGTTGCTGGAGGGCCAACCGGGAAGTGAATTGCAGCTTTCAGTGGTTCGGCCTCGCAAATCGGCGCCGGACAAGATCGTTCTGACACGGGTGATGCCTTCGTTGCCGCCGGTTGGGGAGACGATGTACGAGAACTCCTCGATCCTTTATCTGAAGCCGGGCATTTTGGACCACGACCACGTTCAGCAGATCGAAGTGAAGTTGAAGAGCATGCCGAAGGCGGGTAATAAGAAGGTCCTGCTGGACCTGCGCGACGTTGCTGCAGGGGATATGACGGAGGCGACCCGTCTGGCCAACTTCTTTCTGAAGGACGGCACGATCGCGATGCTCGAAGGCCAGAAGGTACAGAAGCAGACCTTCACAGCCGACGCGTCGAAGGCGATCAATACAACGGCGCCTTTGGTTGTGCTGGTGAATCGCGGCACGGCCGGGCCAGCGGAGTTGGCGGCTGCGGCGCTCCTTGACAACAAGCGGGCGGATTTAGTGGGTGAGAAGACGTTTGGCGAAGGGGCTCAGCAGAAGACGTTTGAGTTGCCAGATGGCGCGGCGCTGATTCTCTCGGTTGCCAAGTACGAATCGCCTTCGGGCAAGAAGCTGCAGGATGATGGAGTTACGCCAGGCGTGCTGGTCGCGTCGAACCTCGATCAAGCTGCTGCGGTCGACGAAGAGGCTACCCCAACAGAGTCCCCGACAACGCCGGCGAGGCCCAGTGTGACGGTCGACGAACAGCTTTCGAAGGCGCTGGCGCTTTTGAAGAACAAGGCTGCCTAGGGTTATCTTCCGCGTTGCATCGTGGGCTTGAAGCGGTCAAACGTGTAGCTGTCCGTGCTATCGTGAAGGGGCCGTGCCGAGCCTATACAGCCGCGAAACCGGGTCGCCTGAGCGGGAAGATCTGCCGCGTTGGAGGCGATTTTTTCATCGTGCAACGCTGAGCGGCCCCGCCTATCCGAGCCGTCGGATCGCGAGACGCGTTACGTTCTTTGCGCTGCTGGGTTTGTCGGCGGTCTTCGGCGCTCTCTGCGGGTTGATGCTGGTCTACTCCATCGATCTGCCCCAGATGGAAGACCTTGCGCGCTACCATCCGAATACAACGACCGAATTGCTCGATATCCACGGAAGGCCGTTCGGCTCGTTTGCGCTGGAGCGTCGCGTGGTACTGCCATATGCGGAGTTCCCTCCGGTCCTGCGGCAGGCGATTATCTCGATTGAAGATAAGAGCTTTGAGAGGAACTGGGGCGTGAACTTAGTGCGGGCCGTGGGTGCGGCGTATCGCGATCTGCACTCGAGCGGCCGCGCGCAGGGTGCCTCCACGTTGACCATGCAGCTTGCTCGCAATCTCTTCCTCTCTTCGGAGAAGACCTACGGGCGCAAGATTCAGGAGGTCTTTCTCTCCGTCCAGATTGAGCGGAGATTTACGAAGGAACAGATATTCGAACTCTATGCGAACCAGATTTATCTAGGACATGGAACGTACGGATTCGAGGCCGGCTCGGAGTTCTATTTCAGCAAGCACGTGGGTCAGCTAACTTTGCCCGAGGCGGCTCTGCTGGCTGCGTTGCCGAAGGGGCCGGAGGCTTATTCGCCGCTGAAGTATCCGGATCGCGCGTTGAAGCGCCGAAACCTTGTGTTGAGCGAGATGCTGGAAGATGGCAAGATTACGCTGAAGGAGGCAAATGCGGCGAAGGAAGCGCCGCTTGGACTCCATCTGGAACCGCCCGCCAATAGCGTAGCGCCGTACTTTGTTGAGGAGGTTCGGCGACAACTTGAGAAGGAGTATGGTGTCGAGCAGGTGCATGGTGCGGGGCTCCGCGTCTACACAACCCTCGATCTTGATCTGCAATTGGTGGCGAATAAGGCCATTCTCGACGGCACCGCGACTTACGAACGGCGTCATGGGTGGAAGGGAAGGCTGCCGAATGTTGTACTGGAAGGTTTGGAGGTCGAGAGTTATCGCCACCCTGACTGGGTACAGCCGCTCGACAAGGGAAGTTATGTTCACGGCCTGGTGACGACCGTGTCTGCTAAAGAAAGTCGTCGTCAAAGTGGGTCCACAACGTGAGGTAGCGCTGACACCGGAAGACTGGAAGTGGACGCAAAACGTCGATGGCGACAGCTTCCTACGCACGGGCGATGTGGTGTATGTCAGGGTTGAAAGCAATGTTCCCGACGGTACGTTGCACGCCTCTTTGCAGCAGGACTCAGGTGCGCAGGCTTCGATGATGGCGGTCGACAATGCGAGCGGCGAAGTGCTGGCGATGGTGGGCGGCAGAGATTTTGCGCTATCACAGTTCAATCGCGCCACGCAGGCACAACGTCAAGTGGGGTCGTCGTTCAAGCCTTACGTCTACACTACGGCGATTGAGGGAGGAGCGAAGCCGACAGACATCATCGTCGATGGGCCCGTAACGTTTCCGACTCCTAACGGCCCTTATACGCCCCATAACTACGAGGCAGATTATAAGGGTGCGATGACGTTGCTCAATGCGTTCGCTCAGTCAAGAAATATTCCGGCTTTGAAGCTGGCGGACCGGTACGGTATTCGCAAGGTCATTGAGACAGCGCACAGATTCGGCATTACGAGCAATCTTCCAACCTTTCTACCAGTCGCGATTGGCGCGGCCGACATCACTCTGGCTGAACAGGTAGGGGCGTACAGCGTTTTTCCGAACGACGGCATCCGAATTGAGCCGCGCTACATTCGCAAGGTGACGCAGGCAGACGGGTTGCCTCTTGATGAGACGCCGAGCGAGGTGACTGAGGTGATCTCGGTTGAGATTGCGCGGACGATGATGCAATTCCTACAGGCGGTGGTTCAACACGGTACGGCAGCGTCCGCGTCGCAGTTGAAGCATCCTCTGGGCGGGAAGACTGGCACGACAAACGACTTTACGGACGCGTGGTTTATTGGCTTTTCGCCGTCCGTGACCTGCGGCACCTGGATCGGCTTCGATGACCGTCAAACACTTGGCGAGAAGGAAACAGGCGCGCGGGCCGCACTGCCCATGTGGATGGATTTTATGCGGGCGGTCATTGCAAACAAGCCGAACGAGGCGTTCGCTACTGCAGGCGCGCCGCAGAAGAAGCTTGATGTTCCCTTGAGCAGTCCGGCGGATCTTGCCAGACCGTTGCGGCAGCCGGTGGCGAAACCGGACGAAGCCGATCCTGATGCGCCTGATGCTGGTGGAGACAAGGCGAAAGAGCCCGCTCCTTCACTTTCAGTTCCTTCGACTGCGCCGCCTGCTCCTGGCGCGTCTCCCCCTCCTACTACTGAGAAGACCCCACAGCCTTCGGCTTCACAAGTTGCGCCTGCGAAGTCCGTTCCGAACGGTTCGGGGAGAGCGGCTACGGGACCAGCGACGTCGGCTGGGGAGGAACGGAGCGGTGTTGCGAAACCACCGCCCGACATAGAGTGAAGTAGCGTTTTGCACTCGCGACATCGCGACCGATCTGCTCTCGTAGCGCTTCGGAATTTGGCCAGCGAATCTCGGGGCGCAGACGGCGCAAAAATGTCAGAGTCAATGGCGTGTGTTCGTCCAATGCAATTGGATGGAAGTTAAGCAGGTGGGATTCGACAGTGAAGGAGTCGGCTCCGAAGGTCGGACGATTTCCTACGTTGGTGACAGCGTCGAAGGTTTCGCTGGACGTGCCGGCTCCCAGAGTGAGCGATGTGATGTAGACGCCGTTTGCGGGAAGCAACTCAGGGTAGGACGCGAGATTGATTGTTGGCACAGTGTAGCGAGTACCGTAGCCGCGGCCCGAGGCGGGCGTGCCAATGATCGCGAAGGGCCGACCAAGCAGAGTGCGCGCATGGCTGACGTCGCCAGCTGCAATCAACCGGCGTATTGTGCTGGAGGAGATCGCCTGGCCCCGGATGGATTGCGGCGCATACACGCGGACCGTGAAGCCTAGTTCGCGGCCAAGTGCTTCAAGGCTGTCGACGCCTGCCTCGGCCTGATAGCCGAAACGAAAGTTTTCACCTTCGTGCAGTTCAATCACATGCAGCGCTTGCTGCAGAACCTTTGTTGCGAAGGTCCGGGCGGATGTGCGTGAGAGTTCAGCGGTAAAGGGCAGGATGAGTGCGGCGTCGATGCCGGTTGCTGCCAGCAAGTCCAATTTTTCGGCCGAGGGGGGTGATGAGCGGCTGGGTGGATTCGGGCCGAATGACACGCGCAGGATGCGGGTCGAAGGTGATGGCGATGGATTTGATGCCAAGCGAGCGAGCTCGCGCGACGACCTCGGCGAGGACCCACTGATGTCCACGATGCACGCCATCGAAGTTGCCGATGGTGGCGACCGTTGGACCGAAGTTCGGAGGAACCTCTGCGAGTTGGCGAAAGATCTGCATCAGGCGATCTCGAACGTTATCTGCTGGCCGTCATAGGCCAAGCGGATGTGTGGAGGAAGCTTTGCATTGGTTGCGTCATGGTCGAGATCGTGGCTCATGTGGGTGAAAAATGCGCGCTTTGGCTTGAGCTGTTCGACGATGGCGATCGACTTTTCGAGGTGGGAATGACTCGGGTGCGGGTCGTGCCGAAGGGCGTCCAGAATGAGCACGTCGAGATTCTGCAGCAGAGGCAGGCTCTTCTCTGGAAGATCGCTTAAGTCGGTAAGGTACGCGGCGCTGCCGAAGCGATAGCCGGTGATTTCCTCCCGCCCGTGCGTGACGGCAATTCGCTGGAAACACGTCCCAAACAGCTCGATTCCAGATCCTGGAATCGTATCGATGCGATGTATGTGCACGCGCGCGCTGGTGGGGTAGCGATTTTCCTTTCGAAAAGTGTATTCGAAGATGCGTTCGATGTTGTCTGCGGTCTCTTTATCGGCGTAGACGGGAAGATTGCCTTTAACGCGAAAACTGAGCGGGCGCAGATCGTCAAAGCCCATGATGTGATCCGCGTGGCCGTGAGTGTAAAGGACAGCGTCGACGTGGCGAATTCCCTCTCGCAGGGCCTGCGCGTGAAAGTCCGGACCGGTATCGATCAGGACGACGCGGCCGTTATAGGTGAGACGGATCGACGGGCGGGTGCGCCGGTTGTGAGGATCGCTGGAGGTGCACACGGCGCAGTCGCAGCCCAACGTCGGTACGCCCATTGAGGTGCCTGTTCCCAAAAAGGTGAGGGTCGCTTCCATCGTTAGCGGACGATACTTGGACCAGTTGGGCCCGGACGCGCGCCAGCGGGTGCCTTGGCTGCGGCGGAACGCGCAAGGGCCTGCGTGATCTCAAGAAACGCCATTCGCAGTTCGAAGAGTGCGCTATCGAGGAGATGGGTCTCCTCCGGGGTTAGGTTGCCCTTGGTCTTTTCTGCGAGCACGGCCAGCATGTCGATGCTTTGACGTGCGCCGAGAATGTCGACCTGGGGCTGTTGGCCCTCGTGGGTTGCAGCTCCGAGCTGCATCATCGCCGTCATGTAGATGGACTGCACGAGCTGGTCGAAGCTCATGGCGGGGGGATGATCCATGCCGGGGTTCGCCGAGCGAATCGCGGTGTCGAGGCGGTCCGCAGTCATCTCATAGGCGCGTCGGGCCTGGTCGTTCTCTTCAGCGGTGGGCGCAGGCGGCATCTCGGGCTCTGTTGCAGTTTCCGGAGTCGAGGCGGCTGTGGGCTGCGGCTCGGTGGCGACCGCTGCAGGTGGGGGCGGTGTGGACGCACGCTCTTCTCTTTCGGGTGAAGGATCGGCGTCGGGGCGCAACTCGCCGTCCATAGTGAATTTGCGGCGATCGGTGACAACGAAGGGCTTGGTTTGCTCAGGCATAGTTAGACTCTTTCAGAAGATTGAGATGCAGGCCGCTGGACTGACGGCGCAGCGGCGAAAAAGGGGAGGGAAACCGGGACGGCGGTTCCGCCGGGGTAATGGATAGGAGTTCCACGGTCGAGGGCCTCGCGGCGAATATAGCCAAGGCCAAGATTTATGATCGTGCCGTCGTCTGCGGGCAGTGGAATTGCAGCCACACTGGTGAGCTCCCCTACTTGTTTGCTGTCCGCCTCCAGCGGCGAGCCTGCGGCAGGCAATTCTCCTTCGAGCCGGAACCCGCTGAACGTGCGATGGACATTGCCACGTGAACGAATACGCTCCACTATCTCCTGACCTAGATAGCAGCCCTTGGCGAAATGCAGGGCGCGGGCCTGCCCCGTTTCCTGCGGGAGCTCTCGGTCGCGGATGTCGGCGCCGTATAACGGTGTTCCCTCGAGAATTCGCAGCCACTCCAGGCTTTGCGGCTCGCAGGAGGGCGCGCCGGCGTTTTGGAGTGCCTCAAAAAGCTTCGTGGCAATAGTCGGCATCGGCCCATAATTCATATCGTGGGACCAATGGGCTGTAAGCATGAATGACGTTGATTTCGGAGGTGTTCCATGAAATGGAACGCTTCTCGAGTATCTCCGAGGGAGTCGACGTTCATGCCCAGCTGCGCGAGATGAGAAGCTGCATTGGGACCGGCGATCAGCAGGCCTGCACTTGAGCCAGTTGCGTCGGCTAACTCCACGTCATCCATGATGATGAAGCGGTCGAGGAGCGCCATAAGCGTTGGGACCTGGGATGAGGCGGTCTCGATCAGCAGAGCATCCCGCTCGGCGAAGATGGTTGCGTCACCCTGGATGCGGCCCTGCACGCTCAATAGGAAGTTGTAGTTTCCCTCACCGTCCTTCAACTGCTGGATGGAGTTGGTCACCATACCGTTGAGCCAGCGCACTCGATCCTCTCCTGTTACGCGAATCCAGCCCATCTGGTCGAGCCGGGATATCCCCGCACCCTGCAGGAGAGCGGCAAGCTGCACGGAGTTGGATGTCGACATGGGGGAGATTTCGGATTGTGCGGGAGGGGTCATAGCGGACGGGACAGAAAACTCTCGTACACTTGATTATAGCGATGGATTGAGAGGTTTATGTTGCAGCGAGCGCTTTGCGGAAGAAGTAGAAGTTCCATAGGGTGGGTTATTGGCCTCGGGCTCGCGGCGGCCAGCTGTGTAGCGGTTGCGGCGCAGACGGCAACTCCCAATGCCAGTCAAAATGCTGGCCAGACGCCGGTCCAACCTACTGCGCAGGCCCCAATGACAAAGGAGCAGGCGAAGGAGCTATTTCGCTCTGTGGACGAGATTCTCAGCTTCGCCAGCAGCGACACGAAGCTGCCGATTGAGCATACTGTGAAGCGCAAACTGATCTCGCGCGACGAGGTCAACCGTTATCTGCGGGAAAAGTTCGACGAGGACGAAGGCGCGAAGCGCATGGAGCGCTCCGAAATTGTGCTGAAGAAGTTCGGCTTGCTCGACCGTGACTTCCATCTGCGCCCGTTTCTCCTTTCATTGCTGACCGAGCAGATCGCGGGCTTCTACGATAATAAAACGAAGACGGTGAATCTGCTGGACTGGATCCAGCCGGACGATCAAAGGCCGGTTCTGGCGCATGAGCTGACCCACGCTCTGCAGGACCAGAAAGTTGGCCTGACCAAATGGTCGTCAGTCAGTATGAACGGGGCCTCGCACAATGTGCAGGACGACAACCGCCACTTGCAGGTAGATGAAGCAGACACTGCGCGCAGTGCGGTCGCCGAGGGGCAGGCGATGGCTGTCTTTGTCGACTACACGCTGAAGCCCACCGGTAAGACCCTTGCCAATTCGCCGGAGATTGCGGATCGGCTGAAGGAACAGGTAGCTGATACCAGTGGCTCGCCAGTAATGGCGCGGGCGCCATTGCTGTTGCAGGAGTCGCTGCTCTTTCCTTACAGCGAAGGCCTGAACTTTGAACAGTCGATCCTGGTCAAAGCAGGTAAGGACGCCGCTTTCGCCGGGGTGCTGGCCAATCCACCGTCATCGAGCTTTGAGATCATGCACCCCGAGGCCTATATGGCGCATGCTTCGGTGCCGGTCCTTCATTTGCCGGATATCCACCCTCTGTTGGATCCTGAGTACACACCGTACGACATCGGCGTGATGGGTGAGCTCGACGTGCGTATCCTCATCGAACTCTTCGGCGGTCGCGAGATGGCAGAGGCGCTTGCGCCGGAATGGAACGGAGGCATGTACTATGCGGCCCAGCGGAAATCTGCGGTGACGCCTGCGGAGAAGGAGTCGACCGCGTCGCTTGGGCTGATCTACTACTCGAAGTGGAAGAACCGCGATTCGGCGCGGTCCTTCATGCACACGTATGCCGCGCAGATTCCCAGAAAATACTCCAATGTTTCGGAGCAGAAGAAGGATGAGGCCGACGAAAAGGAGCAAGTCTTTTCTACCAACGAGGGCGATGTTTTGATTTCGATCGCGGGAACAGGAGTCTTCATCGCTGAAGGCTTCGACTTGGGGCTCGCTCGCAAGCTGCGGAACACCATCGTGAGCGTGCAGGCCGAGGGACCGATGAAGCAGGCAAACGTGCCACTGCAAGAACCGGCTCTCTCCCTGTCGCGCGTTCTCGCTTCATTTGGAACCGCCAACGGGGAAGCGATGCAACGATATACTTCTAGAGTGTCAACGAGAGAGTCGGACGGCGTCCGCTAAGGGAGCACAAGGTTTGAAGAAGGCAGAGATTGGCATTATTGGAGGCAGTGGCCTGTACGCCATGCCTGGACTTACTAAAGTGCGCGAAGAGCGCGTGATAACCCCATTTGGTGAGCCTTCCGATGCCTTCATTCTGGGCGAACTTGAGGGTCGCAACGTAGCCTTTCTAGCGAGACACGGACGCGGTCATCGTATTCAGCCCAGCGAGTTGAACTTTCGCGCCAACATCCTTGCCATGAAGATGCTGGGGGTAGAACGCATCCTCTCCGTCTCTGCGGTCGGCTCGCTCAAAGAGGAGCATAAGCCGACCGACTTTGTGATTCCAGACCAGTTCATCGACCGCACCTATGCGCGAATCTCGACCTTCTTCGGAGAGGGCATTGTGGCGCACGTCGGCTTCGGCGATCCAGTCTGCGCGACGGTAGCTGATGTCTTCAAGAAGGCTTGTGATGCTGTGGGAGTCGTTGCGAAGAGCAGCGGGACGTATATCTGCATGGAGGGGCCGCAGTTTTCCACCCGTGCGGAGTCGAACCTTTACCGCAGCTGGGGTGCCGATGTGATTGGCATGACCAATCTGCAGGAGGCCAAGCTCGCTCGAGAGGCTGAGATCTGTTACGCCACCATGGCCATGGTCACCGACTACGACTGCTGGCGCGAGGGCCATGACGATGTCACCGTCGAACAGATTGTCGCGGTTCTGCATCAAAACGCGGAGAACGCGGCTAAGGTAGTTCGCTCTGCTGTCGCCGCAATGCCGACTGCAAAGACCTGCGGTTGTGGTGACGCGCTCAAGCATGCCATTCTGACAGACCGCAAGGCGATTCCTCCAGCTACGCGCAAGAAACTCGCGATTCTCCTGGATAAATATTTGCAGTAACGGTCTGATCTGTCCTTCATACATTGTTATGTATCTAAACTAGTTACACAATAGAAATCACTATTTGCGTCAAAAGGAGTTTATGGCAATTCTTGTTGTAGGATCGGTAGCGTTCGATAGCATTGAAACCCCGCACGGTCGAGTGGATCACTGCCTCGGTGGCGCGGCGACGCACTTCGCGTTGGCAGCAAGCTATTTCACTCCGGTGCGCGTCATCGCAGTCGTCGGAAAAGACTTCACTGCTGAGCACGAGTCTGTTCTAACGCGGCGCGGCATCGACACCAGGGGCATTGAACGTTCCGACGGTCTCAGCTTCCACTGGACCGGCTCCTACTCTGGCAACATGGATGAAGCAAAGACTCTGGGCACTGATCTGAATGTCTTCGAAACGTTTGAGCCAAAGATTCCCGACGCCTACAAGGACAGCGAATATCTCTTCCTCGCGAACATCGATCCTGTGCTTCAGGCCCGCGTGCGCAGCCAGATGTCTAACGTTCGCATGGTCTGCGGCGATACTATGAACTACTGGATCGCCGATCATGGTGCGAACCTCGCCAAGGTGCTGCGTGAGCTGGATGTACTGCTCATCAACGACGGCGAGGCGCGCATGCTCGCCGGCGAAAGAAATCTTGTTCTGGCCGCCGATAAAGTGCTTGCCATGGGACCGAAGACGCTTGTAGTCAAGCACGGCGAGTACGGTGCGACGGCATTCTTCAGCGATCGATCCTTCGCCGATTCCAAGCTCTCGCGACCTTTCCGTGCGCCGGCGCTTCCGCTGGCCGAGGTGGTTGACCCCACCGGCGCGGGCGACTCCTTCGCCGGCGGCTTTTACGGCTATCTTGCATCGCAGCCTGAGTTGACGCCTGCGGTCTTCCGAACGGCGATGTTTTACGGCGGTGTCATGGGCTCTTTCGCCGTTGAACGCTTCGGCACCGAGCGTCTGCAGAACGTGACGCGACGAGAGATCGACGAACGCTTTAACCTATTCCGGGAGATCTCGCATCTTGAGCACGCGGGCGTCTAAATCGTCCAGGTCCTCCAGACCGGCGGCATTGGCCAATGCGGCTCGTGCCGCCGCTGTGGTTGCCGACCCTGACGAAATACGGCCAGCAACTCGCGAGGAGACCTTTCCGGTTTCATTAGCTGCCGTGCTTCTCTCGTTCATCGCACTGCTGCTCTCGTTCACTCGCGGCTATTTGCTGCTGTACGGAGATGCAGTTGCGCACCTTGGCATTGCGCGCCGCATTTTGGACTCGCGCAACCCGGGGTTGATCCAGTTGGGTGGTGTCTGGCTACCGCTGCCCCATCTGCTGATGCTGCCCTTCGTTCAAAAGCTGGAGTGGTGGCAGAACGGTCTCGCGGGAGCGTGGCCTTCGCTCCTCTGCTACATCGCCGGTGTTGCCGGACTGTACCGGCTTTCCCGTCATTTGCTCACGCCTCGCTGGGCAATTGCCGCGACTGCCTTCTACGCCCTGAACCCAAACCTGCTCTACTTAGCAACTACGGCGATGACGGAACCGCTCTTCCTCGCGCTTCTCATCTGGACGACGTTGCTCACGGTGGAATGCATTGCAGCTATCCGAACTGCCCAATACACTATCGTTGCACGGCGGCTGATTCTGATTGCGATGTTCATTCTGGCCGCTGTTTACACTCGCTACGACGGCTGGATACTTGGCGCAATCGTTTGGTGTGTCCTTACCTTCACCTTGGTGCGTCGGCGTGAGGTCTTCCGGAGAGTTGCTCCCTCGTTTGTCCTCTTCACGCTGCTTGTAGTCGCAGGGCCAATCAGCTGGCTGGCCTACAACCAACACTTCTACCACGATCCGTTGGACTTTATTCGTGGCCCTTATTCTGCGTCTGCCATTGAGAAGAAGACGGCAGCACCCGGCCTGGAGCATTACCACGGATGGCACAACCCTCTCTGGGCACTGGTGTACTACGCGCGGACCGCGCAGGTGGACGCGGCTTTTTGGGAGACTGGTTACCTTGTGATGGCAGCGGCCATTGGCGGATTGATCCTCGCTATTCGCCGGCGCCTGGTTCTAGCCGCGCTACTTGTCTGGATCCCGTTGCCGTTCTATATCTACTCCATCGCCTATGGCTCGGTGCCGATCTTTATCCCGCAACTCTGGCCCCACTCTTACTACAACTCGCGCTATGGCATGGAGATGCTGCCCGCACTGGCCATCTTCGCATTTCTTGGAGTGCAGTGGCTGGAACGTCGATGGAGCCAATCGCAGCCGCTCGCGAAGAGGTTGATGCAGCCCATCGTTCTGCTTCTTGTCGCGCTCAACACCATCGGCATAATGTACCGAACTCCGCTTGTACTCAAAGAAGCGATGAACAATTCAGTCACTCGCGTCGGTTTTGAGACGGCACTCGCCCGGCAACTGCTCGCCTTTCCCAGAGGATCGACCATTTTGATGTATAACTCCGATCACGTTGGCGCGCTTCAGCACGCGGGTATCCCTCTGCGCCAGACGATCAACGAAGGAGACTATGACAGCTTCCAGGCTGCACTGGCCGCACCTGCAGAGCATGCGGCCTTCGTCGTCGCCATCGCAGGTGACCCCGTATCGGCTGCGGTCGCTGCGCATCCTGAAGGTCTCACCGAACTGACCATCTTATGCACCACCGGCCAACCCTGCGCCCGCATCTATCAGTCTGACCGTTCGGTTCCCGCACCTCCAAAGTCATAGATATCCTTCACCCCATCGAACGCTGAGGCACAATAGAAACATAATCATGATTCCCTTCGTCAAAGCACACGCCTGCGGCAACGACTTCCTGATCCTGGAGGAGTCGCAGGCCCTACAACGCCACGCAGCCCTTGCGCGCAAGCTATGCGCACGGAACACCAGCGTGGGAGCTGACGGCATCGAGTTCCTTGAACGCAAGCTCACCGGCGATCTCTTTCTGCGCCTCTTCAACGCAGACGGTAGCGAAGCTGAGCTTTCTGGCAACGGAACGCGCTGTGTCGCCGCGTGGCTCGCCAGCAGCGAGGGCCGAGAGGAAGTCGCGCTGGGTACCCACGGTGGCCTGCGCACCTGCCGCGTCGTCGAGGCTTCCTATCCGCTGTACCTGATTGAAAGCGAGATGGGCATTCCCCGCATCATGCCGCGTACAATCGAGCTTCCGGGAGTCGGCAATGTGGCTGGAGCCATGGTCAATGTCGGCAATCCGCACTTTGTTCTCTTCGTCGACAATGAAGACTTCAGCGCGCACGGACGCAGCTGGCAAGAGCTCGGCGCGCAGATCAGCATTAGCTCTCTGTTCCCGCATGGCACCAATGTCGAGTTTGTGCGCGTCCTGTCACCCACGGAGATTGCGTTTCGCATCTACGAGCGAGGCTGTGGTCCGACGACCTCCTCCGGCACTGGCACCTGCGCCTCCTCTGCTGCGTCCATGGCGCTGCGCGGCACCGAGCGTGAGCTTACTGCTTTCGCCGAGGGCGGCCCGCAACGCACCTTCTGGCCCAGCAGCGAAGCCGTCATGCACCTCACGGGGCCAGCGGAGATCATCTGCAGCGGGGAGATTGCAGCCCTGTGACCTCGTACCCGACTGCACCAATCAAGCCTCGCGCCTTGCGTCCGGGCTCGACACTTGCGATCCTTTCTCCGGCCAGCACGCCGAAACCTGAACTCGTGTACTCCGGCATCGCTCATCTGCACTCGCTCGGTTACAAGACTCATCTTGGCGCCCATGTGCTCGACAGTGGGCCGCTTTACTATGCTGGTCGGCTTGAAGACCGCCTGGATGATTTTCACGTCGCGTTTGCAGATCCGGCTATCGACGGTGTTGTCTGCACGCGCGGCGGTTGGGGGTCTGCCGAGTTACTTTCCCATCTTGATGCTGCGCTGATTCGCGCTAATCCTAAAGTCTTTGTCGGCTACAGCGATCACACGTCGCTCCATTGCTGGCTACACAACGAAGCCAACCTCGTCACGTTTTATGGCCCGATGGCCGCTGCAGACTTCTCTCGCGACGACGGCGTTGATATCGCAAGCTGGCATCATAACTTTAGGGGCGACAGTTCGTGGTCTCTCGGTATTGCGGATGGCATCCGCGTCTTACGGCCTGGATTTGCCCAAGGTCAACTCACCGGCGGCTGCGTTTCCATTTTTGCCGAGGCACTCGGCACCCCTTACGCGCCACGCATCGATCGCAGCAGCGTTCTCTTCCTCGAAGACATCGGCACCAAGCCTTATCAGTGGGATCGCATGCTGCTGCATCTCCGCTACTCCGGTCTGCTGGAGAAGGTGACCGGCATCGTGTTCGGAGATATGCACCAGTGCGTCGCTTCCGACGAGTTCGACTTCCTTGATCGCGCCATTCTTCACGCCCTTAGAGACTTTGACGGCCCTGTCGCCATCGGCCTGCGCAGTGGCCACGTTAACGACTCCAACATCACTTTGCCGTTGGGAATTTCGGCTACTCTGGATCTTACCGAGGCAGGGAATCCGCGGATGCACCTTCTCGAAGCAGCGGTTACGGTTTAGGCTCGAACCTTTCGATCATGCAAAATCGCAAACATATTCACCTCATCGGCATCTGCGGTACTGCAATGGCCTCGCTGGCGGGCATGCTGAAGCTTCAGGGATATCGTGTCACCGGCTCCGATACAGCAGCGTATCCGCCAATGAGCGATCTGCTCGCAAGTCTTGGCATTCTCATTCACGAGCCTTACTCGGAGAGCAATCTCGACCCGCGGCCTGACCTTGTCGTTGTTGGAAATGCCATATCGCGCGGCAACGTAGAGCTTGAATATGTACTTGATCAGCGCATCCCGTTCTGTTCGATGGCGTCGATTCTTCACGACGAGTTTCTTCCTGGCCGCGAGTCGCTCGTCGTTGCAGGCACCCACGGGAAGACCACAACGACCAGCATGCTGGCGTGGATCTATGAGGTGGCATCACGGAAGAACCCTGTTCTCGCGCCGTCGTTTCTTATAGGAGGCGTCGCAGAGAACTTTGGCACCAGCTTCATGGTGCGATCCACCAGGCCATTTCTTCTTGAAGGCGACGAGTACGACACTGCGTTCTTCGACAAGGGACCTAAGTTCCTGCACTACTTCCCCGACGCCCTCATTCTTACGCATGTTGAGTTCGATCACGCCGATATCTATGTCGACCTCCCGGCTGTGAAGACAGCTTTCAAACGCCTCGTCAACCTTGTTCCGCGGCGTGGACGCATCGTTGCATTCGATGGCAGCGAAAACGTCAGCGAATGCGTAGCCAAAGCGTTTTGCCCGGTCGAACGCTACGGTTTCGCGTCAGATTCTCATTGGCAGGTCTCGAATCTGCGGCATGAAGGGGGGCTCACCCACTGGACCCTCACTCGAGGGGAAGCCCCTTTCGCCGAACTTAGTCTTCCGATGGCCGGCGAGCACAACGCGTTGAACGCCACCGCCGCTGCTGCCCTCGCGGCTGGCCAGGGCGTGCCGACCGAAGCTATCATCGAGGCGCTCGCCACCTTCAAGAGCGTCAAGCGCAGGCTTGAGGTTCGCGCCGTCGTCGAAGGAATTACCGTCATCGACGACTTCGCGCATCATCCGACAGCCATTCGAGAGACACTGCGCGCACTGCGTGAGTCTTACCCGGACCGGCGACTCTGGGCCGTCCTGGAACCGCGGTCCAATACATTGCGACGGAATGTCTTCGAACTCGACCTTGTGGATAGTCTTGCTCTCGCCGATAACGTGATGCTGGCTGCGGTCTTCAAATCCGAGAGCATCCCAGAGCCCGAACGATTGCACCCCGAGCATGTCGTTGCCGCTCTGAACACGCGCGGCACACCGGCATCGCTCTTCGCCGACGCTGATAGGATTGTGGAAGGTCTCGCCCCACAACTCAGAGCGGGAGATGTTGTCGCGATCCTCTCCAATGGAGGCTTCGGCAATATTTATCAGAAGCTCCCTTCTGCAATCGCGGCGCGAAGCACTGCCATCCGCAGCGCCTGATCTGCCCGCCTTCTCGCCGGTAAGGTATCCTCCAAGATGGTATGTTTGCGACGTTCAAGCTGGTTCTTGTCTATCTCACCCTCGGTCCAATTGCAGGAATTATCGGCATTCCCTATACGCTGCTCGTAGGAGACATAAGTCTTCTCTATCGAGTCGCCATGTGGATCACGAATGCGGGCGTGCGTGCGGCAGGCATCAAGATTGAGATTAGCGGGCTAGAAAATATTCCATCCGGACGTAGCTGTATCTTTATGAGCAACCACGTCTCGAACCTCGATCCGCCGGTAGTGCTCCCTCTTTTGCCGGGCCGCAGCTCTGTGCTGTTGAAAAAAGAGCTGATGAATATCCCGATCCTTGGCCGCGCCATGCGCCTCGCGAAGTTTGTGCCGGTGACGCGCGGCCACAGCCGGGATGCTGCCCAGGCGAGCGTTGAGGCTGCTGCCGACGCATTACGGTCGGGCCTCCATATTCTCGTCTATCCAGAGGGAACCCGCTCGCCCAACGGAAGGCTTTCGACATTCAAAAAGGGACCGTTTTTCCTCGCACAGGAGACGCTGGCTCCAATCATTCCGATAGCTCTCTCTGGCACCCAGAACATGATGCGCAAGGGAAGTAATGCGATCGAGCCTGGGTTGGCGCGAATTCAGTTTCTGCCGCCCATCGAGCCGTCGAAGTATGCGACCCGCGAAGAACTTCAGTTGGCTGTGAGAGATGCTATCGCGGAAGCTTTGCCACCCGAGATGAAGCCAATCGCTATTTGAGAATCGCGCTGTTGTAGCCGTCGCCCTGAAGTCGTTGTCGCATGGCGTCAGCCTCCTTTTTCGTAGAAAAGGGGCCGATCTGCACATGGAATAGCTTATCCTGCGGCTCGCGCCGAATAACGACGGTGTAGCCCCGGCGCTTCAGGTCCGCTGCAACAACATCCGCGTCCTCCTGATGCGACATGGCCGCAACCTGCACGACAGAAGAGCCCGGTGCAGGCGCCGCCGCGACGATCGGATCCCCCGCAGCCGGCTTGCTTGCTGGCTTGGTTACAGGTTCAGCACGCACTTCAGTTCGGGGACTCGAAGCATCTGCTTTGGGGGGACCCGGATCGGGCATCTGCTGAGTATCTCCCGCTTGAGCGGCCGGGGAGTCTAGCGGCACGACCGCAGTTTGGGCAGTTGCAGCGGATTGTTTCCCTGCGAGAGAGGGCGCACCGGCCTGACTACTAGCAGTTCCTGACGAAGGTTTGGAATTGCTGCTCTCCGAAACCGCAGGTGCCTCAGCAGTTCCGGCTGCAGGCTGGGCCGACCGTCTGCCAAGCGAGTACCCAAAGCCGAAGAAAACCGCGCAGAGCAACGCAAGAGTGAAGAAGATGCCAAGGATGGTTGTAGCTCCCAGCGAAATCTCGCGGTCCTGTTCTTCAGGTTCGTGAAGATCCTGAAGTTCGCGTTCGGTTTCATATCGAGTGTTCACATTAGACCTTCTTCTCCAGCGCCGTATTGGGAGTGAATGTCTTATTGAACAGGTTTATGAGCTCCATGGGGAGAGGAAAGACGATGGTGGTATTTTTCTCGACACCTATCTCGGTCAGGGTCTGCAGATAGCGCAACTGGAGTGTCATAGGCTGAGTAGCCATAAGTGCCGCCGCTTCAACGAGTTTTGCAGCAGCATTAAATTCGCCTTCGGCGTGAATAATTTTGGCGCGACGCTCGCGTTCCGCCTCCGCCTGTTTGGCCATGGCCCGGAGCATGGACTCCGGCATATCGACCTGCTTGACTTCAACCGACACGACCTTGACCCCGAACGGGGAGGTATGGCCGTCAATGATCGTCTGGATGCGCAGATTCAAAGCCTCGCGGTGAGCCAATAAACCGTCAAGGTCGACTTCGCCCAGTACAGAACGCAGAGTGGTCTGCGCAAACTGAGAGGTCTGGTAGATGTAGTTGGCGACCTCGATGACAGCCTTGGTGGGATCAACGACGCGCAAAGTAATCACCGCATTGACCTTCAAAGTGACGTTGTCGCGTGTAATGACATCCTGCGGGGGAACCTCCATCGCCTCCTGCCGCAGACTGACACGAACGATCTGGTCGAGGGGACGAAAAACCCAGATGACCCCTGGACCCTTTGCGGCCTCCTTCACGCGTCCTAATCGGAAGATAACGCCTCGTTCATACTCTTTCAGGATGTTGAGCGAATTGATCACGTAGAGAACAACAATGACGATGGCGAACAGGAGTGGGAGAGACATCATAGTTTAGACCTCTGGCGAGTCAGACTTCAGGCTGCCGCTGCGATTGTAAGGCAGCCGCGTCGGCACGGCCACCGGATTAGAAGCGGAGAAAGAACCCGAATCCCGGCTCGAAAGTCGTGGTGTGCTGTTGGATGGTCAGATAGTTCGTTTCAAAGTCAGGTGCTTTAAAGAACAGTTGCCGGTATTGAAATCGAACGCCGAAGTGGGGAGAGAGTACGGTGGTTTCGACGCCGACGGAACCGTAGTAGAGAGCCCGAGCCTGTTCCGGCAGCGCCAGACCGCCCCCGGGAGTCGGCCGGAAGACCATCGTGCCGAGGCCGGCCGACGCAAACGGAGTTACTCCGAAATGTTGCTTCTTGGCATGAACGACGTAGCCCAACGTATACTCGCTCGCGTTTTGCTGCACGCCGCCGTTTGCCTGTGAGCCGAACGGCGTAAAGGTGTCTGTATATCGCGCGTAACCATAGTTCCCCTCGAATCCGACAAACGGAGACACAGTGTACCGGAGGGTAACGACGGCTCCCGCTGTGTTGCCGGGGCTCAAATTGACCGGCGTGTTCGGATGACCATTCACAGTTGCGGTGCCGTTGGATGCCTGGTTGAATACGCCGACGCCGAGGACACCCAGATCGAACCGCGCTAGCTGCCGGTCAAGGCCCGGGTTCTGGGAGGATTGCGCTTTAGCAGTTGATCCGGCGGCGGTTAGCAGCAGGCAAAAAAAGACAATCCGGGCGCACGACGGGCGAGACACATTCAACATCAAGACAAAACTCCCTTTATCGAAAACTACTATTCTTTTAGTCTACTCTGGCACGTACGCTGGCGGGTGTTGCAGGGGCGATCAAATGCCGTCGCTTCTTGGTTCTACGATGAGAATGAGACCTTCTATGTCGCGCACAGAAACTGCGGACCCGACAGCGAGCGATGCTTGCCCGCGCAAAGACGCCTGCCAGAGTTCGCCGCGGATCTCGACTTGGCCGTTAGGGCATAGCGGGGTCCGAACGATGGCGGTTCCTCCGATCATCGCCTGGGGCCCGGTAAGAACCTTGCCGCGGCGTGCACGCAGCGCGATCCACGCCAGCCCAAAGGTGATGGTGCCGAAGCCAATTCCCGCCCCCAGTGCCGTTGCGGTATGGACTCGTAGCTCGGGGATGGGGCCGTCGACAAGGGTGGCGAGGCCGAAGACCAGGCAGACGATCCCCGCAAGCGCGAGTACACCGTGTGCGCCGAACTTTGCCTCAAGCACCATCATCACGACCGCCGCGAGCAGCAACACAATTGCTGTATGGCGGATCGGCAGAAGGTTTAGCCCAAAGAGACTGAGCAGAACGAACAGCGTACCGAGGGAGCCGGGGACAACGGTACCCGGGACGTTGAACTCAAGGTAGATAAGGAGGCCGCCAAGGACCAGCAGCAGAATGGCGACGTCCGGGTTGGTGAGTTTGCTGAGCAAACGCTCGCGAAGGGACGGTGCGGTGGTGGTGATCTCCGCCCCCTGGAGGTGTAGGGTCTGAGTCGTTCCATCGAAGCGATGAATCTCTCGGCCGTCGAGCGCGGTGATCAGAGTGGTATCGTCGGCCGATACGAGGTCGATCAGCTTGAGATTGAGGGCCTCTTGATCGCTGTAGGACTTCGAGTTGCGAACCGCGTCTTCCGCCGCCCCTACGTTGCGCCCGCGACGTCCGGCGTAGGAGCGAAGGAATGCTGCCGCGTCATTCTCGATCTTCTCCTTCAGGATGGGGTCCATCTGGCTGCCTTCAATGATGGGATGGGCGGCCCCAGCGTTGGTTCCGGGAGCCATCACGGCTATATCGGCTGCTTCGAGTAGGAAGAAGCCCGCGGAGCCTGCTCGGCTGCCGGTTGGCGAGATGAAGATCGCAACTGGTACGCTTGAGTTTTCGATGGCCTGGACCATGACGCGGGTCGAGTCGAGCAAGCCCCCCGGTGTTCCCATAGAGACGATAACCAATTGGGCGTGCTGACGAGCCGCCTCCCGAAGCCCCCGCTGGAGATAGTCCGCTGTGATCGGCTGGATTGTGTCGTGGAGCGTGAGCTTGACGACGACCGGCGAGGCACCTTCAAAGAATGCGAATGAGGGTTTGGGCAGCCCACACGAGATCCCCATCAGCAAAGCGAGGGCGATCTTGAGGATGTGCCTCATTGGACACTCTGTCCGCGCGCCTGAAGGGCCTGGCGCATTCCCAGCGCTGCGCTGTCTTTCGGGTCAAGCTGGAGCGCTTTGCTGACGTTGGCTGCAGACGAAGTGATCTGATTGGCCTGCAGATCGAGGCGCGCAAGCACAAGATACGCGGCAACGTTGGGATGCAGATTGAGCGAGGTCTGCGCCTCCGCGCGCGCATCGGCGGCGCTTCCGCTGCGTTCGCGCACCTGGGCAAGCCCGGCATGCGCTTCGGCGCTGGACGCGTCCGCTACTATTGCTGCGTGGAACTCCTGTTCAGCCTCGGGGATAAGGCCTTGGGCCAGGTACTCGTGACCGAGCTGGGTGTACTGCGCGGCCTGTTCGGCGGGAGGAAGCGTAGCCATGCGAGCCGCTCGCATTTGGTCGAGCTGAAATGCTGCCTGCCGAAAGGACGCCTCAGAGTAGGTCCGTCGAATGCGCTCGACAGGCTCGAAGTCTGATGTGCTGGGAGTTGTGCCAGCTTTCGCCAACGATGTAATGTGCCGACCAGCGTTGATGCCGGTCTTTAGTTCTGCCGCTTCCCTGTCGCTGGGACGCAGCTTCAAAGTCAGGTCCACTTCACGTTGTGCTCCGGCGAAGTCGCCGCGGCGAAGCAACGCAACAGCTAAGTTGAAGTGGTAGTCGGCATCATTGGGGTCAGCGGTGGCGGCGCGTTGGAACAACGGAACCGCATCGTGGCCTTGGCGGCTTGACGCAACGGCCTGGTTGTTGATGACCTCCGGAAGCGGCAGTCTGCTTGCGACGAACGCAAACGCGGACTCCGCTTCGGCATATTTTGCTGCGTTGAACCGCGCCAGGCCAATGTAAAAGTTCGCCTCCAGGGCACGCCGGTCGGCTGGGCCGATCTTGGCGAGGGTCGCTGCCGCCTGATCGTATTCGCGCTGTGCGTATTGAGCCTTTCCAAGCGCAAGAAGCGCCGCAGGGTAGTCAGGCGTATCCTGAACGGCCATCTGGAGGCGCTTGATACGCTCCTGAGATGTCGTCGCATCGGTGCCGCGGATATAGTCTTCAAAGGCACTGAGCTTAACGCCGCCTGACGCCGCTAGAAAGGTCTGTTGAGCCACGTTGAAGTGCGGGTCGATCTGCCGCGCCACCTTCCACGCAATCGCATTCTCCACATCGAATAGACGAGTCAATTCGCTTGAGTCGACGAGCGGTTCGGAAAGCCGCAGCTTATTGACCTCGAGAACCTGCGCCTGAACTGCGATGCGGCCACCTTCGACGGTATAGCTACCGACGATTACAAAGTCCGCATCGAGTGTCTGTGCAATAAGGATCGTTGTTGCGCGCGATGGTCGAAAGTCGACTGGAAGCCCAAGGTGATCGAGCGCGTATTGCCGGTCGTCGCGGGTGATCGTGAGGAATCCCGCCGAGGTCAGACGCTGGTTCAGGGTGTCAGGAAACGAGTTGCCCACCCATACGAGGTTTGTCTGTCCGGACCGATTGTCGAACGGCAACACAAGCACCACACGGCCACCCATCTCGGGCGATTGTGTGGATGAACCCGATTGCGAATGTCCCGGAAGTACGCACAAGATCAGCAACATCAACGCCAGCCATCGTCTTTGTGGCAGCCAGCGAACTTGGAGAAGCCTCGTCACAGATATGAGTATAGAGCGTCATTGCTTATCCGGCTGTACCAGTGCGGCCTCTACGATCCGTGGGAAATGGATCACGGCGGCCCACTCTCCTTTGCGGTGCGCCTGCCACACGATATCGCCGTGCAGCAGAGCTGCCACTTCGCGCGGCCCAAGATCGCGATGAAAGTCGAAGTATTTTGTGTCGGACGATTCGTTGCGTCGCCCTAGGTTGACCTGATTTGCCGGCGGCTCCCATTTGGTCGAGAAGATCAAAGCGACGTCGTAACTTCCGGGGTCTGCTGCGGCCTTCTGGATCTGGTCGATCGCGAAGTTTTGGAGTGCCACAGTTTTCACCGGGTGATTCGTATATCCGAGTTCAGGACGGTTGAGCTCTGAGGTCGCGGGCCATGCGGTCAGGACCGTCCCCAGAGGATAGTTCTGATCAATAAACCTCACCGCGTGCTGGTGCAAGACGATCATGTCGCGGTAGGTGAGATTATCCTCGGGCGCAAAAGCGTAGGGCGGATTGATCCAGATTCCCGCCAAGAAGGCCGCGGCGCTCAGTCCTGCAATCACACACCATCCCTTGAAATGCCGGCGCCAGGTGACCACGCAAACCAGCAGAATCAGGGGGTACAGCGGCAGCAGGTAACGTGTGAGTAGAGCACCTCCGAGAACGGAGAAGGCAATCCAGTTTGCAACAAGAACGACTGCGATGGCCTTCAGCTGTGGCTTCGGAATCGCTGGAGGCGCACCGGAAGGGACGGGAATGAAGAGCATTGCGATCGCGCATACGACCGGCACAAACATATTCATGTGTGTCGTCAGATGAAGCAGACGATGCCACAGGCAGAGAGCGACTCGATAAGCATCGAGGTTCGCCGTTGCGTTATAGCGGAGAAACTCTGGATTGCCGAAGACGAAGCCGGTTTGGTGGTAGTGATACGTGTACCAAGCTCCAAGTGGAAGGATTGGCGTGAGAAGCGCCAACGCCCACTTCAGAGAAGACTTGTGATCGGTAGACTGCCGGCGGTTTCGAATGAGAAGGACTAGCTCCCACAGAGCAAGCGCAGTCGGCGTTACGATTGCCGTCTCCTTCGAGAGAGCGGCGAGTGAAAACATCAGCGCGGTCAGCAAGGGATTTCTCGCAGGGCTGCGATCGGATCCACCGCGGTCGAAGTAGAAGGCCAATCCCCACAAAGTAAAGGCGGCGGCAAAAATGTCCGCGTGCGCAAGCGTACTCTGCGCATACCAGATTGGGTAGATTGCTGTGAGAACGACCGTAGTCGCAGCGACCGCCGTACCCGCAAGATTTCTTGCGAGTCTGAAGACGCCCAGTAGAGCAGCGGCGGCAACCATGCAGACCAGCGTGCGCGTCCCGCTGACAACATATCCCGAGAGGTGCCACCACGCGGCAAGCAGAATCGATGGCAGAGGCGGATGCGCGTTGGTCACGGTGGTCTGCGGTATTAACGTGCTAAGCCGGAAGAAGTCCCATGCTGCAGGAATGTAATACCCTGCTTCGTCCCAGAAGTAGGGAAGACGGAGCAATCGGTAGTGCCCAAGATAAACGGCAACGAAGAAGAGCGGATAGAGCATCCAGAGAGGGACGTCGCCATACGATTGCCGAACGTCTGTTCCCGTTTTGCCTGAAAGGGTCACGCTTTAGTTGACAGGTCCGCCGGACTGGGGAAGTTGTTCGAGTGTGATGGAGCCGAAGGCCTGCTCATACTGCGCGAGGTTATGTCCGAGCACGTTCCACAGAGCCTTTGCCTGCTGCGGACTCAGGTAGATGCCTTGGAAGTTCTTCACTGTCAGTTCTTCTGCGCTCTGCTGGCTCATCGTCCCGAAGACGAGAAAGAAGTCCCAAACGCTCATGCGCACCTGGACGCTATTGGCGTAGCCGTCGCGATAGTCCTCCGTGTTGGTGAGTTTTAGCGTTGGCTGGTCCTGCGGCTGGTTCGGGTTCTGCTGGCTCATCGAATCTCTTTCTCGTTTGGTCTTTCTGCCGATTTCTAGAGGTGTCTGGTGCGGGAGAAGGGACTCGAACCCCCACGGATTTCTCCGCTTGGACCTAAACCAAGTGCGTCTGCCATTTCGCCACTCCCGCAATCTTCACTTCGACAGGGCGATGTGTGCGAATCCACCTGCCACGATTAGCCTATGGTAAAGGGAAGTCGAATGCAATGTCACGGAAACGATCGATCTGCATCTTGTGTTCAGAAGCGTCACAGAACGAGTTCACCGACACCACTGGCGCAGCTTGTCTAACACTTTCCATGCGCTGGCTCTTGGTCAGGCTGGAATATACTAGGCGTCCATGAAACGGTCCTGCGTCCTCCTGCTGATTCTGTTCTGTGTCTCCATGGTCTCCGCCGAGCCGCAACAAGACGACGTTGCCAATAAATTGATAGGTGCCTGGCGGTTGGTTTCCGTGGAGGGAAACTCCCCCGCTCGTCACGTCGCTTATGACCGGCCCACGGGCCTGATCATGTACGATCGGTCTGGCTGGATGAGTGTCCAGATCGCGGTAAAGGGCGACCGAAAGCCATTTGCGAATGGGATGGGCTCGGGTACTCCTGAAGAGAAGGCGGCTGCCTTCGACAGTTACTTCTCGTACTACGGCACCTTCACGGTGGATTTGAAGGCGCAGACCATCACTCACCATATAAAGGACTATTCCTACCCGGGGCAGAGCGGACTCAACAATGTTCGATGGTTCGAATTTCAAGGTAATGATCGCCTGGTCCTTATTCCCACTGAGGACGGTAAGGGAGGCATGATTGACCGAAAGAGTGCGACCTACAAACTCGTGTGGGAGCGTATCAAATAGGTGGGTTGGTAGCGTCCTCTAATGCTTGATAAGCCACATCACCCAGCTTGCGGCGATGGTGCCGCCGACGAAGAGGGCGAAGCAGAAGGCGCCGAAACGGATCATCATGCGAGGTTCCGTGCGCTGAGTGATCCCGAAGACGACTGAAGTAAACAGGGAGAAGAGCAGAACTGCTCCAAAGTGAGAGATGGTCACGAGCGCTTCCTCCCGGTTGCCAGCGAGTGCGCGTCGACGGCGGAGATGATATTCAACAAACCTGCGACTACCATGAACTTCGTCCCGTAGTCTGCGGTCGCCACCTGTACCGCGCTCTGACCAAGATCGAAGACGCGGGCCAGAACGTAGAGCAGGCCATTCCCCAGATCGCCGGCGAAGTTCAGTATGTCGAGCAGGTCGCCGGTGTTGGGTGTGTAGATCTTGCCTTTTAGCGCGAGGCCTACGCCGAACATGGCCACGATTGAGAACATCAGCAGGCCGCCGCGGATCCATTTGCGCAGCATCAGATGTCCGGCGCCTGGGATAAGCCAGCCGGCGATCAGGGCCATCATTGGCAGGGAAGAGGATTGTGGGGCGGGCCGTGCTGTGGCTTGAGCGTTGGTCGGCATGTCTCTTGTCATGATATCAGGCTAGGCCCGCACGAGTTCGGTCTGGATACGGCCGGTGACCTCGGCTATGCCCTTGCGTGCGATCATGTCGACCTCGCTGCGGACGCCGAATTCGCCGGGAAAGTAGAGGCCGGGCTCAACTGAAAAACACGTGTTGGGCAGGATGAGGCGATCGTCGTGGGTCTCGAGATTGTCGAGGTGCGCGCCGGGGCCGTGGATTTCGACGCCGATGTTGTGGCCTGTGCGATGGGTGAACCAGTCGCCGAAGCTTGCTTTGCGAATGAGGTTGCGTCCGGCATCGTCGGCCTGCCAGCCGGCGATGGGGGTGTTGGAGGCGAAGGCGTCCTGCACGGCTTTGACGGAGGCGTTGCGCGCGTCGCGGACGGCGGTGAAGATGAGTTGTTCCCGTTCGGTGGGCTCGCGACCGACGACGCCGGTCCAGGTGATGTCGTACCAGATGGAGGAGGGGTCGTTGGCGAGCTTCGCCCAGATGTCGATGAGGACGAAGTCGCCCTTGCGGATGGGGCGGGTGTTCGCGGCTGTGGGCTCGTAGTGGGAATCGGCCGAGTTCGGCCCGGCGCTCACGTTGGGGCCGTGGTCCCAGATGAGGCCTTCGCGGGACATGGCTTCGGAGAGGTACTGCACCATGGCGTACTCGTCGGTGCCGCCGTTGCGGGCGCGAGTGCCGATCTCTTTCCATCCGGCGTCGAGGATTCGGTCAATATGTTTTTGCGCGACGTAGTGGGTGGCGAGCTGGGCGTCGGTGAGAACGGCTTCGAAGTGGCTGACGAGGTCAGCGGAGGTGACTGGTTCTTTGCCGAAGGAACGGAGGAGTTCGATGGTGCCGGCGTCGACCATTGAGACGTACATGATGGCGTTGCGCGGGGAGTACTGCATAGCGATCCTGGTGTAGCCGGTGAGGAGGGTTTCGAGCTGGGCTTCGTGCTCCTGCCATGAGGAGTAGACGGCTTTGGTGCCGGGCAACGTGTCGAGGCGTCCGGCCTCGATGCGGTGATTGAGTTTTTTGGGCTCGCCGGTGGCGGGGACGAAGTAGTACCAGCGGCGGGTGACGTGGGCGTTGGGGTCGAGGCCGAGGATGCTGTAGGCGAGGGGGTCGCGGTGGTGGTGGTCGTAGAAGAGCCAGCCGTCGATTTTATTTTCGCGGAGTGCCTGCTGGATGGCGAGGAGGTCGAATTTGGTGTCGGTCTTCATCTCACTTGGCGTCTCGGTGATCGTGTTCGGCATGGTGCCCTCCCCTACTGGGTGAAAAGTGTGCAAAGTCTTCAAACCAGAAGACATGAGTCCGGACTTACTGGTCAAGTCTACCGCGCTTAAATGCGAATGCCCGGCTGTGTGCCGGGCTTTTTCTCTGGATTCAAGGTTATCAGGCGTGTCAAGGATTGGGTTGTGGGAAACATCAGGTATGCTGTTCAGCCATGATGAGACAGGGGTGGAATCGGCGGCAGTTTCTTCGGGGAGTTGGCACGGCGTTGACGGTGGGGACGGCTGTACCGGGATTGTCGATGCCGTTCCCGGTGGGGGTACAGGAGCGGGCTGCGCCGGCGCAGGGGAGTGATCCTGCTAGCTGTGTCACCACTACGAAGGACGCGGCGTGGCAAGTGCAGCCGCTGGCTAAGCCGGGATTCCGATGGGACGCGCTGAATCTAAATGTTGATCTGTCGGCGACGGCTCAGACGATGGAGGGATTTGGGGGCTGTTTCAACGAGTTGGGTTGGACGTCGTTGGGGAAGTTAAGCGACGCCGATCTGGAGAGCGTGCTGCGAGAGTTGTTCGATCCGGTTGCGGGTGCGCGGTTTTCGCTTTGCAGAATGCCGATTGGTGCGAATGATTTTGCGCTGAAGGCGTATTCGTATGACGAGACGAAGGATGACTTTGAACTGAAGCACTTCAGCATTGAGAACGATCGGGCTACGCTGATTCCGTTTATTCATGCGGCGCAGCGATATCAGCCGAAGCTGCAGATTTGGGCTTCGCCGTGGTCTCCTCCGAGCTGGATGAAGAAGAACGGGTTTTATGCCGAGGCTGCGGCGCGCGGGGGTCAGAAGGAGAACGGCATACGCCCCGACCAGGTGGGACACGAGGGCGAGGATATGTTTCGGATTGAAGAACCCTACCTGCGTGCCTATGCGAAGTACTTTGGACGGTTCATCGATGCGTATGGCGCAGAGGGGATCCGCGTTGGGATGGTGATGCCGCAGAATGAGTTCAACTCACCACAAAATTTTCCGAGTTGCACGTGGACGCCTGAGGGGCTGGCGAAGTTTATTCGATATCTTGGGCCGGAGATGACGGCGCGCAAGGTGGCGGTCTTCTTTGGCACGCTGGAGCGCGGCGATCCGAAGTTGCTTCGCGAGGTGATGGCTGATCCGGAGGCGGCTCGCTATATCAGCGGATTGGGAGCGCAGTGGGCAGGGAAGAATGCGCTGCCGGCGCTGCATCGGGAGTTTCCGCGGTTGACGGTGTATCAGTCAGAGCAGGAGTGCGGCGACGGATCGAATAGCTGGAGCGTACACGACGTACTGCTGGCAGCTGATGAAGCATTACATGCGGTCGGGAGCGGGCGCGTATATGTACTGGAACATCTCTCTCGACCAGGGAACTCCGAGCACGTGGGGATGGATGCAGAACTCGCTGGTTAGCGTGGATGGGGCGGCGAAGAGTTTTCGTTATAACCACGACTACTACCTGATGAAGCACCTGAGCCACTTTGTGGAGGTGGGAGCGAAGCGGGCGGAGACTACGGGGACCTGCGACGATGCGCTGGGGTTCGTCAATCCGGATGGGACGCTGGTGATCCTGTTGCGGAACGCGGCGCTGCACGAGCAGATCGTGGATATTCGCGCAGGTGAGAGGACGGTGACGGTGAAGTTGTTGCCGGATTCGATCAGTACGGTGAGGATGAAGAATTAGCGGCCAGGAAGGAGAGGGCAACGATCTGTCGCTTCGTCCTTCGGACTTCGCTTAGGCCTGCGGCAGAGCGGTAGCCCCTTTGCGGCGTGTCTATTTTTCAGCACGGAGACCTGGGGCTAAAGCCTCATGCTACCCGCCGTACCTGTGACCGACACGGATCGCGCTTCTGCGCGATTGTCCCACTGATGCGCAAAAAAACGCGCATGAATGGGGCACCCAGAATGAACTTTATGGATGGGGCACCGGCGACCCGCCAACTACTTTTCCGGGAAACGCAGCTTCACCCAGGCAACCAGTAGATCTGGATACCCAGGAGCGCCGTACCACCAAAAGAACGGCTCGCCTTTGTGCCATTGGATCGTAAGGTTGTGCGCCGCTCCCGGAATAATGATCGGCGTGTAATCCGTATTGCCGGCTTTATTGAGCGCCTGACCTATCCCCGCCAGACTGGGCGTCACTGGCGTGTTCCGGTCGTCTTCGCCATATATGAGAAGCACCGGAACTTTGACTTTTTCCCAAAGGGGCAGCGGGTTGAAGTTGCCGACTGACGGATACCATTTGTAAAGCCAGTTGTCCTTATTTTGGGGTAATCCCAGGGCGCGAAACCACTTTTCATTTTTTGCGTCGGCCATTGCCCGACTAAGTTCGTCCCATCCTTCGCCGGTGCGCGCCACGTTAATCCATTGGCTATATAAATTCATTGCTCTGGAAATGTCCGTTTCGGTGAAGCCTCTGTCCTCAAGGTCATTGCGTGTCCGATAGAGGTCTTGAGTGTAGATGGGCCCAGTTCCGATTGCGGCTGCGGCGATGACAAATGCCACTGCTCCGGGCCGGGCCGCGATTAATGGCGAGATCGTGCCTCCTTGACTATGGCCGAAAATACCGACCTGCTTCGGGTTAACACCGGATTGCGTCTGGAGGAAACGAACTGCTGCCAGATAGTCGTCGGCCAGACCTTCATAGGTGATTGTCTTCCAGTCCCCTGTCGATTGCCCTGCACCTCTTTTGTCGAACACGAGTGCAGCTACACCGCCACGAGCGAAGCGATCTGCGAAAAAGAAAGACGTTCCCCATCGAGTCTCGGGACCGCTTCCGTGCAGAAAAACGATTCCGGGGTGTACGCCGGCGCTGTTGGGGCGCAATAGCGTACCGGAAAGAACCGCGTCGCCAACTCGGAACGTAACATCTTCACGCTTATAGGTCGGTGGATTCAGGCTAACTGGCTTCAAAGAAAACGTTCCACGTCCTTGCCCTTCCTGAAAAGTTCCGGATATGGCCTGGGGAGACACAGTACCGTCGAAGATGAGCGAGCCGCCTAGAATCCAATGAATCGTTGATCCAGAGTAGTCAACGCTGTCAAGCGGGTACTCCAGTGCTCGTTGGCTTTCCGAGGTAAACTTGCCCGTAACGCCTCCTGGCCCGGTCTGGAAATCGAAGCGAACGGTCATCACCGCACCGTCCCGTTCCATTACGCCTTGCCAGTGACCGTCAGGCTTTAGCGATTGGGGGCTGGCGGTGGTCGCAACCAGTGCGGTCAGCGTGCATATCGTTGCCTGGAGAGAAAGAGTCATTTGAGCACCAGCTATGACTAGTGCAGCCTACACCCTCAGAAAGTAAACCTTCTTCGAGTGGTTGCCCTTCACCAAGAGTTTTGCAGCGAAAATTGAGAGGCCGGGATTGCTCCCGGCCTTCTTTGTGATGGATTTCGAGTTAGGCGTTGACTGAGTTTTCGGCGGCTGTTGCTGCGGCGGCCGCTGCGGCTTCGCGCTCTTTTTCGGCTTTCTCCGCTTTGCGGGCTGCTGCGGAGTTTTGGCCTAGCTCGGCGGCCAGCTTCTCGGTGGTAAAGGCTTCGATGAGGTCGCCTACCTGGATGTCCTTGAAGCCGGCGAGATCGATGCCGCACTCGACGCCCTGACGGACCTCGGCGACGTCGTCCTTGAAGCGCTTGAGGGAGGCGATCTTGCCCTTCCACAGCTCTTCGCCACCGCGGAGGAGGCGGACCTGGTAGTCGCGCTTGATGAGGCCGTCGGTGACGCGGCAGCCGGCGATCTGGCCGACCTTGGTGATCTTGAAGACGTTGAGGACCTCGGCGCGGCCGGCGTAGTTCTCCTTGAAGACGGGCTCGAGGAGACCGTACATCGCCTTGGTGATCTCGTCCTGCAGCTCGTAGATGATGGAGTGCAGGCGGATCTCGACGTTTTCGCGCTCGGCGACCTCGGCGGCCTTGCGATCGGGCCGGACGTTGAAGCCGATGACGACAGCGTTCGAGGCGGAGCCGAGGAGGACGTCGGACTCTGTGATGGCGCCGACGCCGGAGTGGAGGACGCGAACGCGAACCTTCTCGGTTGACATGCGCTGGAGCGAGTCGGCGAGGACTTCGACCGAGCCCTGCACGTCGCCCTTGAGGATGAGGTTGAGGTCCTTCATGCCGGCTTGCTTGATCTGCTCGGCGAGGCCTTCGAGCGAGACGCGGGAGCTCTTGGCGAGCTGGGCTTCGCGCTCCTTCATCTTGCGGTACTGAGCGATGCCCTTGGCCTTGTCGCGGTCTGCCATGACGAGGAAGGTGTCGCCTGCGTCTGGCATGCCTTCGAGGCCGAGGATCTCGACTGGAGTGGAGGGTCCGGCTTCGGTGATGGCGCGGCCGCGATCGTCGAACATGGCGCGGATCTTGCCGAAGGTGTTGCCGACGATGTAGCTGTCGCCGGTGCGCAGCGTTCCGTTCTGGACGAGGATGCTGGCGACGGCGCCGCGGCCGCGATCAAGCTTGGCCTCGATGACGGTACCGACGGCGGGACGGTCGGGCTGGGCTTTTTGTTCGTTGACGTCGGCAACGAGGCAGATCATCTCCTCGAGCTTGTCGAGGTTGATGTGCTTCTTCGCGGAGACTTCGACGAACTCGGTGTCGCCGCCCATGTTGGATGGCTGCAGGCCGCGGGCGGTGAGCTGGTTGATGACGCGCGAGGCGTTGGCCTCGGGCTTGTCGATCTTGTTGACGGCGACGATGATCGGCACGTTGGCGGCGCGGGCGTGGTCGATGGCCTCGAGGGTCTGAGGCATGACGCCGTCGTCGGCTGCGACGACGATGACGACGATGTCGGTGACCTTGGCACCGCGGGCACGCATGCGGGTGAAGGCTTCGTGGCCGGGGGTGTCGAGGAAGACGATCTCGCGACCGAAGGCGGGCGAGTCGGGCTTGGTGATTTTTACCTTGTAGGCGCCGATGTGTTGGGTGATGCCACCGGCTTCGCCGCCGGCGACGTCGGTGGAGCGGATGGCGTCGAGCAGCGAGGTTTTACCGTGGTCGACGTGGCCCATGACGGTGACGACGGGCGAACGAACGATCTCGACCATGCCGGTGGTGTCTTCGAGGAAGCCTTCGATGGCTTCGTTCTCGAGCTGCTCTTCGACGGAGATGACGGTGGCGTCGGCGCCAAACTGGCGGGCAACGTCTTTGACCAACTCGCCTTCGAGGGACTGGTTGACGGTGACGAATACGCCCTTCATGAGCAGGGTGGCGATGAGGTCTTTGCCGCGGACGTCGAGCTTTTCGGCCAGGTCCTTGACGCTAATGCCTTCGGTGACCGTGATGGTCTTGGTGATAGGCAGGGGCTCACGCGAGATGGGCGCGCCGCCGAAACGTGGTGGCGGCTGGAAGCCCTTCATCGGGCCTTCTTTGGTCTTCTCGTAGCGCTGCCCGCCACGGCGCTGGCCGGGACGTGCTGCGGGGCGCATGCCGGTCGGCGGGGCTTCGCCTGCGCCGGGAAGGCCACCGGGTGCTCCGCCGGGACGTGCTCCGAAGCCGGGACGTGCGCCAAAGGCTGGGCGAGCGCCTCCGGGGGTGAAGCCGGGGCGTCCGGGTGCTCCGCCGGGACCGGATGGGCCGCCGGGGAACGTGCGAGTGGGGTGCATCGGACGACGTGCGCCTGGCGCCATGGATGACGGCGGGCGCGAACCAGGGGCGCCGGGGGATTGAGGACGAGGGCGCTCGAAGATGGGGCGGCCGCGCTGCGGTACACCCGGAGCCGCGGGTGGCGCCGTGTAGATGGGGCGGGGACCGGTCTGCGGCATGATGACGCGGCGGGCGGGTGGGGCTGCGGGTGCGGCAGGTTCGGCCGGGGCTTCCGCTGGCTCCTCTGCCGTTACTGTGGCGGCGGGAGAAGCGGCTGCGGGAGCCGGAGGAACAGGCGCGGAGACTGGGGGCGCTGGAGCAGCGGACGCTTCGACCGGTGGCGTTGCCGGGGGAGCGGGCCGGGGCGCAGGCGGCACGACGGGGCGCAGCGACTGCAGGAGCCGCAGCGGCTGCAGGCGCGACGGTCACGGGTGGGCGCGCGATCACGGGGCCGACGGGAGGCTTGCTCGCGATGGCTGGTGCGGCAGGCGGGGCGACGATGTTCGCCTGCGGCCGGGGCTGCGGAACAATGCGCCGCGGCTGTGTAGGGGCGGGTGTCTGCGGCTGGGCCGGCGCTGCAGCGGCCGGCGCGGCTGCGACGACTTTGGATGCGGCGGGTGCCGCGACCACGGAGGCTGGCGGCGGCGCAACGACGGCAGTGGGGCGCGGGGGCGCGGCTTTGGCGGCGGCTTCGGCCTGTTTGCGCTCGAGGATGGCCTTGAGCGCGTCGCCGGGTTTGGACACCTTGGAAAGGTCGAACTTCGGTTTGGTGTCGACCGGCTGCCTGGTCGCGCCGCTGCTTCTGCCGCCGTTCTTGAAGTATTCCCGGACCCTTTCGGCCTGGTCGGCTTCGATAGAACTGGAGTGGGTCTTTCCAGACACGCCGATTGCTTCGAGCGCGTCCAGGATTGGCCTGCTCTTTACTTCCAGTTCCCGTGCCAGATCGTTGATTCGAACTTTGCTCATCCGTCCCTTTTTGTTCCCTGCGCGCTTAGCTGTTCATATCAGCCTCATGGAGGGTTGAATCTCTATTGTAAGTGTTGCCCCTGAAATTGCGGACTCCGCGATCCAGGGAACGCCGTGTTGCGTGGCTGAAGCGGCTAGCCACGATCGTTTCCGTCGTCGATGCCTTCGTCGGAGAACTCCTGGGTATCGTTGACCAGGGTGTCTACGGTGTCGTTATCGAGTTCAATCTTTTCTTCGCGTGCATCGGCAGCGCTGAAGGCGTCGATGCCTGACGCCTCGTCTTCGCGTTCAGCGATCTCCTCGGCGGAGATATCGTTGACTTCCTTTGCGGTGCCGATCCCGGCCTCTTCGGCCAGAATGGCTTCGGGCGTCTTCTCCATGGAATTCACCTCTGAGGGTTCGGCTGCCACTGCGGCAACGGGCTGGGGGCGCTCTTCGCCATCTTCGTATTGCCCGAAGTAGTGGCGAACGGCGACGGAGATCTTTTCTACTGTCTTTTCTCCGATGCCGGGGACCTCTTCGAGTTGCTCGGGGGTCATGTCGGCGAGCGCTTCGACGGTCGTGATGCCGGCGGCGATGAGTTTTTCGAGGACGGCGTCGCCGAGCTCGGTGACCTGTTCGATCGGCGTGGTGGGGCCGCCGGACATGGCCTGCATCTGCTGCTCGACCTCCTGGCGCTTCTCCTCTTCGCTTTTGATGTCGATCTTCCACTGCAGCAGCTTGGCGGCGAGGCGGACGTTCTGGCCCTTCTTGCCGATGGCGAGCGAGAGCTGGGTGTCGTCGACAATGACCTCGATCTGCTTGTCGGCGAGGTCGGTGATGGAAACGCGGCTGACCTTGGCGGGCTGGAGGGCCTTCTCGGCGAAGGTGGTGATCTCTTCGGAGAACTCGATGATGTCGATCTTTTCGCCGCGCAACTCGCGAATGATGGACTGGACGCGCATGCCCTTCATGCCGACGCAGGCGCCGACGGGGTCTACGTCCTTGTCGCGGGACATAACGGCGATCTTGGTGCGCTCGCCGGCCTCGCGGGCGATGGCGCGAATGGTGACGGTGCCGTCGTAGATCTCGGGGACCTCGGACTGGAAGAGGTTCTGGACGAGCCCGGGCGCGGCGCGTGAGACGATGACCTGCGGACCCTTGGCGGCGCGGTCGACGCGGAGAAGAACGACGCGCACGCGCTCGCCGACGGCGAACTGCTCGAGGCGGGACTGCTCACGCTTGGGCATACGGGCTTCGGCCTTGCCGAGGTCGAAGATGACGTCCATGGGCTCGAGGCGCTTGACGGTCGCATTGAGGACCTCGCCGGCGCGGTGGTTGTACTCGTTGAAGACGGTGTCGCGCTCGGCTTCGCGGACCTTCTGGAAGATGACCTGCTTGGCCATCTGGGCGGCGATGCGGCCGAGTGGGGTGGTGTCCTTGTAGAAGCGCAGTTCGCTGCCGACTACGGCATCGTGGGCTAGCTCGCGAGCCTGCTCGAGGGTCATCTGGTTGACCTCGTCCTCGACCTGCTCGGGACTTTCGACGACGGTCTTGAAGACATAGGCGCGGATCTCGCCGGTCTCCTTGTCCATCTCGGCGCGCATGTTCTCCTGCGTCTTGTAGTACTTGCGCGTAGCAAGGGCAATAGCGTCTTCAACGGCGCCTACTACAACGGCGGGTTCTATTCCCTTATCGCGGCTTAACGTCTCAATTGATTGATACAGAACACTTGCCATTGTTCACTCGTCCTTCTGTTTCCCCGAATCCTCGGGTTGTTTCTGTTTGCCATCGTTTCTGATGCTGTTGCGATGTGTTGCTAAATCTCTGCGACCAGGTTCGCCTTTTCGACGTTCGCCAAGGCGATATCGACGGTCGATTCGGTCACGGCCTTCTTTGCCTTGCCCTTCTGCTTGACGGCAGAGAGGTCGATCGTTAGTACGCCGTCGGAGAATTTGGTGAGACGGCCTTGCCACTGCCTGTTCTTGTTGACCGGAGTGAAGGTCTGAAGCTTGATCAGACTCCCTTGAAACCGGGTGTAGTCTTCGGGCCGGAGGAGCTTGCGTTCCAGGCCCGGTGAGGAGACCTCGAGGGTGTACTCCGCCCCCGGAATGAGGTCTTCTACGTCGAGGACGGTGCCGAAATCCTGCGCGAACGTGGCGCAGTCCTCATGGGTTACACCGGAGAGCATCTCGACCGGCACGCCCTTCGGTAGTTCTGACGTTCCGGCTGCGGCCTTCTCAGCCAGTTTGGCTCGTTCTGCGGCGTTCTTCTCGATAAAGACGCGTAATGTACGAAATTTGACGCCGCCCTGAAATTCGAGATCAACAAGCTCCAGGTTGTGTGAGGCGGCGACGCGTTGCGCGGTTGCTCGAATTTCGTCTAACTGGACTGCCATAAGCTGTGTTTCCGGTTCATCTTGCTGTCACAAATAGAACGCTTTTTAGAGCAAATAAAAAGTGGGCTTTGGCCCACTCATCTCTTCCGTCAAATCACCGGTGCGCTCACGGCATACTCTTACGACGGAACAAAATCGTCTGCAAATCTGATGATACTACGGTTTTTGAGGGAGTTCAATGGGGCGGGTCGGTTCTTGGCCTTGAGATCTTTTCTGCCAGTAGTTTGCTTTCAGCCTATTTTGATTCAGAGACGTTGTACAGGATTTCACGGTCGCAAGAGCTCCCTGTCGCTAGAGCACGTAAAAGATGTCCCGAAGATCAACATCATCAATCCAAATGATTGGAGAATCGATCGTGAACTCTCCTATAACACTTATGACTGGGCTGAGTGCCGTCGGATGGGCACAACGCGTCGTCGAGCTTCTGAAAAAATGACCTGCGCTCAAGAACTCTCATTACATCCGGTGTGATAGAGGCGATTAGTTCTTTATCTTGTGAGTCATCCATGCGGGAAGAGTATAGCTGGATGATGGCAACAGTTTGGTATGTTGGAGAACAATTCGCGTGTGAAACTTTGCGGAAATTGGGACATCGAAGTTGCTATGGGTTGTTCGCGACTCTACAATCAATGAAATCCCGCGAAATTCAGGCTTGCTGCCGCATAGCCCCCTTCGCCTTTAACCATCACAACTGGAACCTATAAAAATTATGATTAGCTCCCCCGTACCCGAAGCCCTTACTTTTGATGATGTTCTGCTTGTTCCCGCCTATAGCGAAGTCGTTCCGACCCAGGTCAGCACGCAGACGCAACTGACGCGCAATATCACGCTGAGCACGCCGCTGATGTCGGCCGCGATGGATACCGTGACCGAGGCGCGACTGGCGATTGCGATGGCGCAGCAGGGTGGGCTGGGCGTGGTGCACCGCAACCTGACGATCGAGCAGCAGGCGGGTGAGATCGACAAGGTGAAGCGGTCGGAGAGCGGGATGATTGTGGACCCGGTGACGATTACGCCGGAGCAGACGATCGCCGATGCGCTGGAGGTGATGCGGCGCTACAAGATCTCTGGCGTGCCGGTGACGAAGAACAAGAAGCTGGTGGGGATTTTGACGAATCGCGACCTGCGGTTCGTGTCGCGGACGGATCTGACGATCGATTCGGTGATGACGAAGACGAACCTGATTACGGTGCCGGTGGGGACGACGCTGGAGCAGGCGGAGAAGATTCTGCATCAGCATCGGGTGGAGAAGTTGCTGGTGGTGAATGACGAGTATGAGCTGAAGGGTCTGATTACGGTCAAGGATATTCAGAAGAAGTTGAAGTATCCGAATGCTTCGAAGGATTCGCAGGGGCGCTTGCGGGTGGCGGGGGCGATTGGGGCTACGGGAGATTTTCTGGAGCGGGCTGCGGCGCTGGTGGCGGCGCGGGTGGATGCGCTGGCGATCGATTCGGCGCATGGGCATTCTTCGCGGGTGCTGGAGGCGGTGGCTGAGGCGAAGAAGCGGTTTCCGCATATTGATATTCTGGCGGGAAATATTGCCACGTATGAGGGCGCGATTGCGCTGATGGATGCGGGGGCGGATGCGATCAAGGTGGGGATTGGGCCGGGCTCGATCTGCACGACGCGCATGGTGACGGGTGCGGGGATGCCGCAGATTACGGCGATCTCAGAGGCGTATCGTGCGGGCAAGGAACGCGGGATTCCGATTATCGCGGATGGTGGGATTAAGTATTCGGGTGATGTGACGAAGGCGATTGCGGCGGGCGCGAGCGTGGTGATGATGGGGTCGCTGTTTGCCGGGGTGGATGAGAGCCCGGGGGAGACGATTCTGTATCAGGGGCGGTCGTTCAAGGCGTATCGCGGGATGGGTTCGCTGTCGGCGATGGCACAGGGGTCGGGCGAGCGGTACTTCCAGGGCAAGGACGATATGGAGGACGCGGCGAGCACGGAGAGGCCGTCGCTGACGGCTCGGGAGAACGGGGGCTCGAACAGGCTGGCGAAGTTTGTCCCGGAGGGGATCGAGGGCCGGGTGCCGCATCGCGGGCCGCTCGAGGGGATGGTGTATCAGCTGGTCGGGGGGTTGCGCTCGGGGATGGGGTATCTGGGATGTGCGACGATTCCGGAGTTGCAGGCGAATGCGCGGTTTATCAGGATATCGAATGCCGGGCTGCGAGAGAGCCATGTGCATGATGTGATCATCACGCGCGAGGCTCCGAACTATCACGTGGAGTAGGCGTTCGATGAGACGGGCGGTTTAGCCGGTTCGAACAAAATGCGGGGTCCTCGACTCCGCCCCATTCGACTCGCTTGCAGGTCGCTCAGGGGCTTCGCTCGGGATGACGCTTCTTTAATTGGTCAGGCGGTTCCGAAGCGCTCTGCGGCGCGAGCTTTTAGCTTGGCTTTTTCTTCTTCGCGGTTCTTTGGCGGCGCGTTGGTTTCGAGCGAGTGGAGAAGACGGGCACAGGCGGCGGCGACCTCATCGATGGCTGCGTTGAAAGCCGCTTCATTTGCCTTGGAGGGTTTGTTGAAGCCGCTGACCTTCCGGACAAACTGCAGCGACGCATCGCGAATCTCCAGGTCGGTCACGGGCGGATCGAAGTTGAAGAGGTTTTTGATGTTTCTGCACATGGTGGAATTATAGGTACGCCGTGGATTCGAGATCAGGATTTTTGTTCGGGATCTTTGTCCAGGACCATGGCGTCGAAGCGATGCCGGGTGAAGAAACCTGTGTCCTGGTAGAGCTTGACGGCCTGGTGGTTTGCCTCAGTCACCGTGAGCGTGATTGCGGCGAAGCCGGTGCGGGTGAGGTGTCGGATGCAGTGCTCCAGGAGCGTTAGGCCGAGATGCTGCCCGCGATAGGGAGTGGCGACGCAGAGTTGCGTGATGTGGGCCACATCGTCAGCGACGCGGGAGCAAAGCAGCATGCCGACCAGGGCTCCGTTGTTTTTGTCCCGCAGCATCCAGGAGGCGTCAGGATCGAAGACGCCGCAGCCGGGAAAGCGAACGATGTTGTGCAGAAAGCGTAACGAGCCGTGCAGAGAACAGTACTGATCGTTGATGAGGGCGTCGATGTGCCCCATGTAGGACTCGTGAATCAGCTCGGCGGCTGCCTGGTAGTGGTCTGGCGACCAGCTTATGAGTTCGATGTTTGGCGGCATGGTCGATGCCAGATCAGTTCTGGAAGCGTTTGCGGCGGTGTGGTGTAAGGGCGGGAGGTCGTACTCCATGAACAGGCGGGGGTACATCTTGAAACCGGCAGCGAGGAAGGCTTCATCGATCGAGCCGGCGTCGTAGAGCAAGAGCTGCGATTCGACCCGTTGAATGCCGGGAGAATGGCGCAGGAGTTGGAGGAGTTGATGCAGGAGGAGCTGGGTGATTTGAAGCATCTGCGCCGGCTCGTTCGCAACGGCGAATGCGTCGCCCACGACCGCTTTCTGGCCTTCGTAGACGCAGAAGGTGAAGCCGCAGATTCGTCCGCGATCGAGCGCGACGAAGCCGGGCAGGATACGGGAGTCGAGATATTGCAGGAGGAGTTCAGTGGAGCTTTGGTAGTTCCAGCGTAGCCGCTGCTGCCAGAGGCGCGACTCGGCTTCGAGCAGCGGCCGCAGTTGGCGCGCGGAAAAATGACGAAGGTCCAGAATCTCGAATTGGGTAGCGACTGTCATGTCCCTCTGGAGTTGTTCGTTTGAGCTTATAGGAAATTTAGAGGGAGGAGGGAATGATGACGCTGGGGCGTATCCGGCGGCTCAATGTCTGGTTATTGTTTCGCGAAGACGCGGTAGACCTCGAGGCCTTGCGATTCATAGAGAAAGAGCGGCTCATAGATGCGGCCGGTAAGCCAGTGGTCGAGATCGGCGGTATCGTTGGCCCGGACGACTAGGAGATGTTCGGCTGCGGGAACGCCGTCGGTATCGTAGTGGATCATAGGCTCGTTACGGTAAAAGGCGAGGCCGTAGTCCATGTCCCTTTTGATGGAGCCTGTAGCGACGAGTTTGACGTTTGGAGCCACTTGCTGGATCTCGCGGGCCAAAGGACGGGCGGAGTAGTTCACGTCAAGCTCTTTGCCGTAGAAGCCGAGCAGAAAGACGAGCGTTGCAAGGACGGGAATGAGGGTTGCGTTGACGACCTGCGAGATGCCCCAGCGGCGGATGATGAGGAAGACAGTGGCTCCGAAGAAGAGTGCCGCGGCAGCGGCTACCGATAACCACTGCACAGAGGGAACGAGGGTCTCGTAGAGCATGTGCTGGGGCGCAAGGCAAAGCACGAAGACCATGAGCGCGCAGATCGCGGCGTGGGACCAAAGCAGCCATTTCGGCAGTCCCTCGCGACGGATGCGGTTGAGGTAGTCGGCTGTAAGGATCGTCAACGGGGGGATGGAAGGCAGGATGTAGCCGGGAAGCTTGGATCCTGAGAAAGAGAAGAAGACGATGGGGAAGAGAGTCCAGAGGACAAGGAACTCAGGGAAGGCGTCGCCTGCGCGTGTGTGGCCAAGGTAGCGGCTGGGGTTGTGGCGGACCTTCCATTCGGCGATGGAGACCTCGATGGAGTCGACAAGAGCGCGCAGGGCGATGACGGTCCATGGCATGATCCCGATGAGCAGCACAACGGCGTAGAAGAAAAATGGCTGATGGTGCTGGTAGCGGTTGGTGGCGAAGCGCTCCAGATTGTGTTCGAGGAAGAAGAATCGGTAGAAGGTGGGGTTGCGCTTCTGGACGGCGATGTACCAGGGCAGCACCATGGCGAAATAGAGCGTGACTCCGGGCCACCAGATGGTGCGGCGGAGCAATGACCACTCGCGGCGGAGCCCGGCGAAGAGAAGGATGATGCAGAGCGCAAGGAATGGGGCAACAGGGCCCTTCGCAAGGGTAGCGGCGGCGCCGAAGAAGTAGAGATCGAAGAGCCAGAATTTCTTGCCGGTTTCGTACCACGCATACCAGCCAAGCATTCCTATGCAGAAGGGCGCGGCGAGCTGCATGTCGGTCGACGCGCCGCGGGAAAAGCTGACGATGGCCACGCTGGAGACTGTGATAAGAGCAGCGTCGAGGTGGCCTCCGGGGCGGAATCGCCGCATATGGAGAAAGACGAGAACGACGAGCGCGAGCGTGGCAGAGGAGGAGGGGAGACGTGCGGTCCAGTCGGAGACGCCGAACTCCTTGAAGAAGCTCATAGCGCGCCAGTAGTAGAGCGCGGGTTTTTCGAGCCAGGGTTTGCCGTAGAGGATCGGGGTGACGGTGCCTGACGAGATGCAGTGAATTGAGGCACGCACATCTTCGACGCGAAGGCTGCGCGGAATCATCTTGGCGTTGACTGCGTGGCAGGCTTCGGAGTGCGCAGTGAGCATTTCACGGGCAACCTGGGCGTATCGTGGTTCGTCCGCGCCAACGAGGCCAAGCTGGTCGCCGCCAAAGACCGGGACCAGGCCGTAGAGCAGGAGAAACGCCGTCACGGCGAGCAGAATGACAAACTCTCGCACAGTTGCGGCGGCGGGTGGATTCAGATATTGGCGAAGCCACAAGAGGGCTGCATTGTTCCTTGCGCCCACAGCGGCAGGTTGTTGGATATCGTTCATCTATTTATGCGGGGCCCGACAAGGCTAACAGAGTCCTATCCGGAGTTGAGTAAGGATGCGCTCGGTCGCGACTCCGAGGGGACCGTCGATTGTGCAGCCACTGGCGCTGCGATGGCCGCCGCCGCCAAACTGCTCGGCGATCTGCGCGACATCGATCTTTCCTTTGCTGCGGATGCTGAGGCGGAACTGGCTGGCGTCGGCGACCTCACGCAGAAAGACCGCGGATTCGACACCAACGATGCTGATGAGGTAGTTGACGACGCCTTCACAGTCCTCGGCCACGGCGCCGATGCGATCCATATCCTCGCTTGTGACCCAGGTCCAGGCAAGATTGCCGTCGGTCTGGAGGTTGGAGAGAGCGATGCCGAGGAGTCGGATTTTGCTGGCGGGGTTGGAAAGGTAGATGTCGCGGGCGATCTGGCTCGGGTTTGCCCCGCGGGCTGCAAGATGGTGGACGAGGGCAAAGGTGTCGGCGGTGGTGCTGGAGTAGGTGAAGGCCCCGGTATCGGAGAGTATCGCTGCGTAGAGGCAGGTGGCCATCGAGGGCGTGATCTCAACATCGGCGGCGACGGCGATTCGATAGACCATGGCGGCTACGGCGCAGGCGTGTTCGTCGATCCAGTTGACGGAGGCAAAGTCGCGGCCGCTGGCATGGTGGTCGATGTTGATGAGGCAGCGGCCTTCGAGGCCTAGAAGTCCGGTACGGGCGATGCCGTCGCATTCGAGAAGGATCGCCGGAGTGTTTTGATCGGGGGCGATATCGCTTGCGGAAGCGGCGTGGTGGATTCGCTGCAAATTTGGCAGGGCGCGATAGGTGCTGGGAATGGGATCGGCGAAGACGATATCCGTTTGACAGCCGAGTTGGTCGAGAATCTCGGCGAGGGCCAGGGCGGAGCCGATGGCATCGCCATCCGGCCGCGAATGGGAGGTGATAAGGAAGTGAGGATGAGCGTGGAAGGTTGCCAGAAGAGTGGCGACATTGTCCTCGTGAGAGGATACCTCCCGAGGTTGGCCTGCTGGGGCCTGGAGTTCCTGTAACTTCGTTTCCGGTGTCATGATTTGGCTGTCACAGGCTGCGCAGGTTCCGGTGAGGTGCGCTTCTGATCGCGTTTGCGAGTGCGGGCGAGAAGCTCCTCCATACGGCCAGTCAACTTCTCGGAGCGATCGATGGCAAAGGTGAGCTCGGGGACATGCCGGACGCCCATGCGGTCGCGCAGTTGAGAGCGGATGTAGGCGCGGGCGGTGGTGAGTCCTTCGAGGGTAGAAGCTTCTTCTTCTTCGTTGCCGTGTACAGCGATAAAGATACGGGCGGATTTGCCACCGGGAGCGAGGACAACGTCGGTGACGTAGCTTGGAGCGATGCGCGGGTCGGAGAGCTCGCCTTCGAGCATGGCTCCAATCTCCTCGGAGAAGGTGTTGGCGACGCGGTTGCGATGGTACGTTCTGGCTCGGTGTTCTGGCATATTGTTTGGACTAGGGCGAACGGTTGAGGATATCAAAGTTGCGGCGTTCTACCTAGCGCGGAAAGTTGATTGCGGATCGAGAATTTACTGCTTTCGGGGCGCTTGGGACATGGTTTTATTGATTTTGAAGGCTATTCGGGGAGAATTTCGGCGTAGGAGTCGAGAATTTCGACGCTTAATTGTGCGGCGATGCGGTGGACCGCCTGGTCAATTTGCTGAAGCTGGCCGGTGAGATAGCTGGTGGAAGAGGAGATGGCGGCGATTCCCAGGGTGGCACGGTTCCAGACGATGCCGTCGTCGAGTTCGGCGATGGAGAGGTTGAAGCCGTGGCGGAGCTTGTCCTTCATGGAGCGAAGAACCTGCCGGCGGTCCTTGAGAGACTGGGCGTGAGGAATTTCCAGTTCGATGATGAGTTTGGCGACGGGCATTTTTTAGCGGACGAGCGTGAGATAGAAGGCCATGCCGACGCCGACGGCAGCAAGGATGAGACCGAGGACGACGGCGTCGCGGGAGACGCGGCCTGGTTGCCATGTACCGGAGCTAAGCTGGTGAACAAGCTGGATGTGGCGGGCGACCGAGACGAGGTTGACGAGGACGCCGAGCGCGACCAGACCAACTCCCGACCAGAGGGAGAGGCCGGTGCTGTGAGCGGGGACGTGGGTTTCGACGGCGCTGATTTGGCGGAGGAAGAGGCCGAAGCGGCTTACGGCGAATCCAATGCCCATGAGGCCGAGGCCGGTGCGGATCCAGGCGAGGAAGGTGCGCTCGGCTGCGAAGTACACTCGGGGGTCCTGTTCCGCGGGCTTGTCCGTTGAGTTCATGGAGGGATTGTAAGGCAGTCATTACGGGATGAGCTTGCGGAGAACCCAGGTGGTCATGCAGCGCTGGTTCTGGACGACGGTGGTTTTGATGGGATCGACGAGTTTCCCGCCCAGCTTCGCGGTGAGGTTCATAAGGAACGCTTCGTCAACGCAGTATCGTTCAATGCCGTCGGGGGCGAGGAAGCGGCGGCCTTCGATGTGATGGTGAGACATCCCGATGTTGGAAGCGAGGCGGCAGAAGAGGAGACCGCCTGGTTTTAGAACGCGCCAGAGGCTTTGCAGCATAGCGAAAAAGTGAGCGTCGTCGCGGGAGAAATGAAGGACGGCGTTGCAGAGGACGACGTCGAAGGAGGCATCGGGGAAGGACATCGACTCGATGAGTTCGTGGCGCAGATTTTCGGTGGGGAGGCTGGGAACGAGGGCGGCTGCGAACGAGCGAGTCTGGGCAATGGCGTCCGAGTTTTCGTCTACGCCGAAGACGTCGTATCCGTTTTGGAGGAGATAGATGAGGTTGCGACCGGAACCACAGCCCGCGTCCAGGACTCGCATGCCGGGGACGATGTTGCCGCGCAGGAGTTGGTCGAAGAGGTAGATATCGATGTGGACGAATTGGTCTTGCAGATTGGGCATGAGGTTTGACGAAGCGGAGCAGAATGCGAGTGCTAGGCAGGACGGACGAGCGCGACCGCGGTCAGGTCCTCCAGGGGCTCCTTCTTTAGTGCTTGTTTCAGCGACTGAAACCAGTTGGGTTTTCTGAATTCGTGGACCGGCTGGAGTATGGCCTGACAAAGATCCAAGGCAGCGCCCCTGTTGATGGTATTCAAGGCTTCGATTACGCGGTCAGGTCCGAATTGCGTACGGCCGGGTTCGGCTTCGATGATGCCCTTGGTGACAAGAAGCATGCGTGCTCCTGGCTCGAAGACCTGGATGGCGGGTTCGAAGGTGAGGTGGGTGAAGAGGCCAAGGGGCATAGTGACCGGTCCGAGGGTGCGGGTGCCGTCGCTGTCGCGGAAGATTGGGGCCGGGCCGCCGGAGTTGATGTAAGCGAGGAGACCGAGGGGAAGGTTGAAACAGCCGAGAAACGTCGGAGCCAACCGGGAGCCGCCTGCGGACTCGTAGATAGTTTGATTGATCTCGCGCGCCAGGATGCCGAGGGTATCCATCATATTGATGACTTCGGTGGTGAAGAGCTGAGGGGCGCGCCGGCGGAAGACCTCCTGCGTCGCCGCTGCGATCGTATGAGCCACGTCGCGGGAGCCGGCGATATCGGTCAATAAAAAGACGACGTAAGGTCCGGCTGCGACGGCGTCAAAGAAATCGCCACCGGTGCGAGCGGTTTGGTAGCGTGCGCGCAGATCAAGGCCTTTGAGCGGGGGCAGAGCGGTTGGTAACGGAGTGCGGGTGGGCTGGGATGCAATTTGCATGGATGGTGGAGATTGTACTTTGTCAGGTGCGAATGCTTTCGGTTATTCCTGGCTCTGGATTGGAAGGGAACGGGCTCCAGCGTCGTATTCTAGAATTAAATTCAGAGGAGATAGGAACGGAGAATTCGATGCATCTCTGTGGGACACATACTGTGATCTCAGGGGTGCGGATGGTTCTTGCTGCCGGCGTGATCATGATGAGCTCAAGTGTTTTGCCAGCCCAAAGTAACGATGCAGATTTTGGAACAGGAAATCCGTTTTACGCGCCCAGTACGCTGCCGTTTCAGGCGCCGCCTTTTGACAGGATCAAGGACGCCGACTATCAGCCTGCGATCGAGGCCGGGATGGCCGAGCAGTTGAGGGAGATGCGGGGGATCGCGGATAGTCCGGCCGATCCTACATTTGAAAACACAATCGTCGCGATGGAGAAGACCGGGGCTCTGTTTCAACGAGCGCTGGCGGCATTCAGCGGAGTGACGGGCGCGAATACGAATCCGACGCTGGAGAAGGTCCAGCGGGAGGAGGCTCCGAAGCTTGCGGCGCATAGCGATGCGATCCTTCTCGATGCGACGCTGTTCCACCGAGTGGCGGCGGTGTTTGAGAAAAGGAATTCGCTGAAGCTGAGCCCGGAGGGTCTGCGCCTGGTGGAGTTTTATTACCAGCGGTTTGTGCATGCGGGAGCGAACCTCTCCGATGCGGACAAAGAGAAGCTGAAGAACATTAATGAGGAGGAGTCGACGCTTTCCAACGCGTTCCGGAGCAAGGTGCTGGCGGCGACGAAGGATGAGGCATACTTCACCACGGATAAAAGCGCGCTGGCTGGTTTGACGGAGGCGGAGATCGGTGGCGCGGAGCGTGCGGCAAAAGAGAGGAAGAGAGATGGCTGGTTGCTTCCGCTGCAGAACACGACGCAGCAGCCATGTCTTTCTTCGTTGAGCGTGAGGTCGACGCGGCAGGCACTCTTTGAGAATTCGTGGACGCGGGCGGAACGTGGCGATGCCAACGATACGCGGGAGACGATTGCGCGACTGGCTCAGTTGCGCGCCGAGAAGGCCAGGCTGCTGGGCTTCGACAGCTACGCCGGATGGAAGCTGGAAGACCAGATGGCGAAGACGGCTGAGAATGCGTTGAAGTTTATGGACGCGCTGGTGCCGGCGTCTACAGCCAATGCGGCGAGTGAGGCGACGGATATCCAGGCGGTGATCGATTCGCAGAAGGGCGAGTTTCAATTGCAGCCCTGGGACTGGGAGTTTTATTCCGAGCAGGTGCGGAAGGCAAAGTACGACCTGGATGAAGCGCAGGTAAGGCCTTACTTCGAGATGAACAATGTGCTGCAGAACGGCGTGTTCTATGCGACGAACCAGCTTTATGGGCTGACGTTCAGGGGGAAGGATATTCCGGTCTGGCATCCGGATGTGCAGGTCTTCGAGGTGTCTGAGGCTGATGGCACGCCATTGGCGCTGTTTTATTGCGACTTCTACAAGCGTGACAACAAGAACGGCGGCGCATGGATGGGGAGCTACGTAAGGCAGTCGAAGCTGCTGGGCGTTCTGCCTGTGATCTATAACGTTGCCAATCTGCCAAAACCGGCTGAAGGCGCTTCGACGCTGATCAGCTTCAGTGACGTGATTACGATGTTCCACGAATTCGGTCATGCGTTGCATGGAATGTTTGCGGCTTGTGAATATCCGAGCCTCTCGGGGACGTCGGTCGCGAGGGATTTTGTGGAGTTTCCGTCGCAGTTCAATGAACACTGGGCGACGTATCCGGCGATCTTCGATCACTATGCGAAGCACCATGAGACCGGCGAACCCATGCCTGCTGAACTTGCGGCGAAGATCAAGCAGGCAGCGGATTTTAATCAGGGGTATCAGCTGACAGAGCTGCTGGCTGCAGCGGAACTGGACATGCAGTGGCATACCTTGCCGGCGGGCGCGCCGTTGCAGAATTCGGACGAGTTTGAGAGAGCCGCGCTCGAGAAGAAGGGCCTGGCGCTGAGTTATGTGCCGCCGCGCTATCGGTCGAGCTACTTCTCGCACATTTGGGGAGGTGGATATGCGGCGGGGTACTATGCGTATCTGTGGAGCGAGATGCTGGATGAGGATGCGTTCGAGTGGTTCCAGGACCATGGCGGATTGACGCGGGCGAATGGAGACCGCCTCCGCGCGATGGTGTTGTCGCGGGGAAACACGGAAGACCTGGCGAAGATGTATGAGGCCTGGCTGGGACGTGAGCCGAAGATAGATCCTATGTTGAAGAGCCGGGGATTGGATAAGGGTACGGCGAAGCAGGCCTAGTGGTGAGTCGCTAGTTTATTTTTGAGGTCATTGGTGAGCTCTGCGAGACGCTCCATCTCGCGCTTCTCTTCGTCGATGTCCTGGATGGCGACGACGCCGCCGGAGACTTTGCCGTCGAAATCGAAAACGGGCACCGCGGTCAGGCTGATCCATGCGCTGGTGCCGTCGCTGTAGTAGCGAAGACATTCGTGCGGGCCGAGGCTTCTCCCATCCATGATGGCGTCGGCGAGCGTATTTTGGCCGGAGGGGTACTCGGGGTTGCCAGGAGAGAAGGCTCCTGAGGCGCGGCAAAAGTCGTCGATTCGAACGGGCGGAATTACGGGCGTCCGAAGGATGGCTTCAGCTCGCGGGTTGCCCATCACGACGATGCCGTCCGGTGCGTCTGCGATGACGATGCCGATGGGAACAGCGTCAAAGATGGCCTGAAGACGAGCTTCGCTGCGACGCAGGGCTTCCTCAGCTTTTTTGTGGTCGTCGATGTCTTCGAGAGTCCCGTACCAGCGGATGATTTTGCCTTCATTGTTTCTACGGGGCGCGGCGCGTGCTCTCATCCATCGCCAAACACCGTCGCTGCAAAAAACGCGGTACTGCGTATCGATGGGATTACCTGTACGAAGCGCTTCTTCCCACGCCTTGAGTGTGGGTAGGCGATCATCCGGGTGAAGAGCGCGAATCCAGCCCTTTCCCAATGACTCCTCTTTGGTGAGGCCGGTAAGAGTCTCCCATCGCTGGCTGGTGTCGAGGATGATGCCGTCGGGTTCGGCGGTCCAGGGGATCTGGGGATTGAGTTCGACAGCGTGCCGGTAGTGGTCTTCGCTTTCGGCGAGAGCCTCCTCGGCCTGTTTGCGTCGGGTGATGTCAACGACCGAGATGGAGACGCCGATGACCTCGTCCACTTCGTCGCGCGCGGGTTGAAACGAGACAAGGAACGTGCGTGTCACGTTGGGTTGATGCGGGTCAGGATAGTGAATCTCAAGGCCGGCGTAAGGGATTCCGTCGAGGGCGCGCAGGATGTACGGCTCGCATGCTGGGAACTTTTCGGGAAGGACCTCGGCCATGTGGCGCCCTAGATGGGAGGCGACCGGAATATTGTGGATCTCGGCCAGGCGCTTGTTGACGCTCACGAAACGAAGGTTGCGATCGAGGAAGCAGAGGCCCACGGGGACACCATCGTAGATGGCGTTGAGCTGGGCGAGGCGCTGGGTGGGCAGGGCCTCGAGGCGCAGAGGAAGGGTGGAGTCCGCGGCTGGGGGGCGCGGCGGGCTGGGTGGGGGTACCGCGTGCAGTCTCTCCGCGAGCGTCTCCGGGAGTTGGTCGGGGGGGACGGGACGGCCGTAGAGCCAGCCCTGACCGATGTCACAGCCAAGCCATAGGAGCATATCGGCGATGGCCTGGTCTTCGACACCCTCGGCGACGGTGGTGAGACTGAGGCTGTTGCCGAGGCCGACGATGGCTGCGGCGATCTTTCTGCTCTCACGGGTGTGATTCATGGAGCGGACGAAACTGGCGTCGATTTTGAGTTCGTCAAAGGGGAGAAGCTGGAGGTGGCGAAGGCTGGAGTAGCCGGTCCCGAAGTCGTCGAGCGCGAGGCGCGAACCCTGCTCCTTGAGTTCGTTTGCAATGCGTGCGGCGTGTTCGGTGTTGCCGACGAGAGCGCTCTCGGTGATCTCGAGGATGAGGCGACTCAGCGGAAAATTTGCATTCTGGGCAGCGGAGAAGATGTGCCGGGGAAGAGTGAGGTCGGTTAACTGGGTGAGAGAGATGTTGACGGATAGGGCGAGGTGTTCGGGGATGTCTTTGGCCGCGGCGAAGACGGCGCGAAGGAGGCTGCCGGTGAGGCTGCCGTGCAGGCCGGACTTCTCGGCGAGGGGGATAAACTCATTGGGCGGGATCAGACCGCGCTGCGGATGTTGCCATCGCGCTAGGGCTTCGAAGCCGCTGAGAAGCCCGGTTCGAAGCTCCACAAGAGGTTGAAAATACGGGATGATCTCATTATTTTCGAGCGCTCTCCGCAGATCATTTGCGTCTTCGGCAGCCATGGATGAGACGATACTACGGTGCCCGCGCTAAGGACACGGTAATTTTCGGGGTTTTCGGCTGGGTACGTGGTCGAACGCGAGGATGACTGTTATGTAAAAGTAACTATGTGATTGGATAAATCTCGGGAAAAGATTTTGTGAGGATGATTCGATGAATACGAAAGAGATGAGTTTTGTAAAGACAGCCGACGCGCAGACCTTTACACCCGAGCCGGGGATGAAGCGTCAGGTGCTGGCCCACAGCGATCAATTGATGCTGGTGCGGCATTATTTTGAGAAGGGCTGGGTGGGGGCGCGGCACAGTCATCCTCACCATCAGCTGGTTTATGTCGTGACTGGGGCGATCCTGGTGGATGTGGACGGGCGGACCTTTGAAGTTCATACCGGCGATAGTTTTGTGGTCGATGGAGGAGTCGAACATCAGGCTTCGGCGCTGGAGGAGTCCGAGGTGCTGGACGTATTTACGCCTGTGCGCGAGGACTACCGCGAGTTGGTGAAGTAACGGATGGGGCAGGGATATTTTTCCCTGCGTTCTTGCTAACTAATCGATTAGTTGTTCGTCTTAGATACAGTTCGGTCCATCCTGCTGGCTATTGGGGAGGGGCGGGACGATACATTTCTATGCCTCCGAAGAAGTCCATCACGTTGACAGAAGCTGAGTTACGGCTCATGAAGATCTTGTGGGTGCGTGGCGAGTCTGCGGTGGGCGAGCTGGTGGCGGCGATGCCGGAGGGTGCGGCGTTGGCCTATAACTCCGTGCTGACGACGATCCGGATTCTGGAGCAGAAGGGCTATGTGCGGCACCGGCAGGAGGGCAGGGCGTTCCTATATAGCCCCTGCGTGGCCGAGCAGGAGGCTGGCCGGTCCGAGGTTCGTCATATGATGCAGCGGTTTTTCGGCAACTCGCGGGAGCGGCTGCTGCTTTCGCTGCTGGGCGACGACGAGGTGACTCCGGAGGAGTTGCAAAGGCTGAAGGCCGCGATCGCTGCCGCGGCGGACGACCGTGTGGGAGACGAGCTATGACGCTTATCTGTCTGGCGATGGGTATTGGTCTCTCGCAGGGCGTCGAGAGTGCGTCGCGACTGGTCGCGAACTCGTTTGTGGCGGGCCTGTGGCAGGGCATTGTGCTTGCCGCCGGCGTAGGCCTTTGTCTGAAACTGGTACCGAGGACGACAGCCGCGATTCGATTCGCGATTTGGACCGCAGTATTTGCCGTGCTTGCCGTACTGCCGTTGGTGCATGCCTATGGGTTCCGAAGTGGTGGCACGACACCCGGGCATCCGGCCATGGTGCAATGTAGATGTGCGCTGGAGCTTCGCTATCGCGGCGCTTTGGCTCACCGTTTCCCTGGTGCGTGGGACGAAGCTTGCGATAAGCGCGATTCGGTTGCGCGCGATTTGGAAGCGTGCTGTGCCCGTCGACGGATATAGGGAGGTTCTCGAGGCGATTGGGGTTCGCGGGGTCGAGCTTTGTACGTCGAAAGATGTGGATCAGCCCAGTGTGATCGGGTTTTTCTCGCCAAGGATTCTTGTGCCTGCGGAGCTCTTCGAGCGGTTGAGTGCGGTGGAGCTGGGACAGATTGTGCTCCATGAGGTAGGACATCTGCGGCGGCGGGATGACTGGATCAATCTGTTGCAGAAACTGAGCCTTGTCGTGGTGCCGCTGAATCCGGTTCTGATGTGGATCGAAAGGCGGCTTTGCCTCGAGCGCGAACTGGCCTGCGATGACGATGTGCTAAGGCTGACGAGAGCTCCGAAGGCTTATGCGACGTGCCTGACGAATCTGGCGGAGCACAGACTGGGGCGAAGGGCTGCGGCGTTGTCGCTGGGAGCGTGGGAGAGACAGTCGGAGCTGGTACGACGTGTGCATAGCATTCTCCGCGGTGCTCAGGAGATGGGCCGGACCCAGGCGCGTGTCGTGATGAGCGTGCTGGTGCTTGGTCTGCTTGGCGGATCGGCTGAGTTGGCGCGATGCCCGGAGCTTGTTTCGTTTTCGCGAGCAACGTCTCCGATGTCCGCTGAGGCGCGGGTCTCTACAGGAGCCCGAGTGCCAGGAGTCCGACGCAGGCGGCGGGTTATCAGGCTGTGGCGTTCCATCCCTCCAGCCATGCGGTAGGGTGTTGCGCACGAGACTTTGCTAAAGGCTTCGATGCCCGCCAGTCGCGATGCTTTGCCGGCCAACCAGATGGCGCCCAGACTTCGTCAACGCCGCGCATGGTCAGACTTCGCAGCGCACGCGAAAGAGCCGTGCGAGGATGCAGCAGCATGGCGCAAATGGGTTGTGCTGACCTCGTGGGATGAGTCGGGACAGCAGAGAACCGTCTTTGCAGTAACGCGGGTTCGTGGATTTTCTTCTTCGTATGCAGCCGTGCCTACACCGGACGGCTGGCTGGTCATTCAACTTTAACTGCTGTTCAACCTTTGCTGAGGTTCGATCATGTCTTTTGAAACTAATAAATTAGTAGGTAGGGCGGGGCGCTTTGGCGCTCCCGCCGGGGCTGCTGCGGCGTGTGTGCTGGCAGCCACGCTTTTCTTTCATCACAGCGGCGTTCATGCGGCGATGATCTCGTCGCCTGCACCGATGGATGACAACAGTGTGTCTTCGCTGGTTTCGCTGGATAACGCGGTCGAGGCGGTCGCGTCACGCGTGTCGCCTGCGGTTGTGAATATCCAGGTGACCTCGCGGGGATCGTCCGAGCATGAGGCCGGCGGCGAGCAGGATCAGAGCCAGCAGGGCCAGATGCAGGGGCTGCCTCCGGGATTCGCTCAGTTCTTCGGGCAAGGCGGACTTGGGCAGGGAATGCAGCGTCAGCAGCAACCGCAGATCGAGCATGGCATTGGTAGCGGCGTGATCATCTCGCCGGATGGCTATATCGTGACGAACAACCACGTCGTCGATGGCGCCGTGGATATGCGAGTTACCCTGAGCGACCGACGCGTGCTGAATGCGAAGGTGGTGGGCGTCGATAAACTGACCGACCTCGCCGTGATCAAGGTGGATGCGCACGATCTGCCGAGCATTGCGTGGGGTGATTCCACGAAGCTGAAGCCCGGTCAGACCGTGCTCGCCTTCGGAAGCCCGTTCGGCTACTTCCAGAACTCTGTGACTCGCGGCATTGTGAGCGCGGTAAACCGGGAGAATCCTTATCGGGACGATGCGCGGAAGCTGGGTGGATACATTCAGACCGATGCTGCGATCAATCCGGGTAACTCGGGCGGCGCGCTGGTGAATGCGCATGGCGAGCTGGTTGGAATCAATACCTTCATCATCTCGAACAGCGGATCGTTTGCGGGTGCGGGGTTTGCGATTCCGGTGCAGATTGTTCGGGCGACGGCGGAACAACTGATCAAGTCTGGAGCAGTTCACCACGGCTATCTCGGCGTCAGCCTGAACGATGTGACGCCGGCGAATGCGAGCTTCTTCAACCTGAAGACGGCAACGGGAGCGATTGCAGCGCAAGTAACGCCTGATTCTCCGGCTGGCCGTGCGGGGTTGAAGAACGGCGACGTCATCGACTCGCTGAACGGACAGAAGATAGAGAATGGCAGCGCGCTTCAGGTTGCCGTGAGCGAGGTCACTCCGGGAACGACGATCGAGCTCGGCATTCTGCGCAACGGAAGCCCGCAGACCTTCAGCGTTAAGGTCGGCGAGTTTCACAAGGATGCCGAGGTGGCCAGCGATGGCGATTCGGCGGGTTCGCAGAAGGGCAAGCTCGGATTGGCTGTTGCCGAACTGACTCCTGATGTGCGTCAGCAGCTGCATATTCCGTCGCAGGTGAACGGCGTGGCGGTCCAGAACGTTCGTCCGGCGAGCCCTGCTGACAATGCGGGTCTCGCTCCGGGGGATGTGATCCTGGAGGTGGACCGCAAGCCGGTTACGTCGGCGGAGCAGTTCGTCAACGAGGCACATGCGATTCCGGCGGGCAAGGACCTGTTGCTGCTGGTGTGGTCGCAGGGAAATGCGAGCTACCGCGTCGTCCACACGGATGGCGGCAACCAGAGCGGCGAATAGTCAAGCAGATCTTTGGGTCGCTGCGAGACGGTTCGCAGCGGCCATTTTTTTGCGGGGATGAGTGAATAGAAACAATTCCTCATTTGCAAAAATCGTGCGTCTTTCGTTTCGCTTCGTGCGTAACTTGATCGATAGCCCGAAATTGGAGACTGTACAGATGTTGCTCGCTCACCGACTTGCTGGTCTGGTTCTTTTGTTGCGCAATACCGCTGTCCGCTATTGCCGTTCTTCTGACGCCTTCTGCCCCTCCGGTCACGGTGACCGACGATGGGCCAACCTACACGATGTCCAACGGCTACCTGACGGTGAAGGTCGACAAGGTCACGGGGGACCTTGTTTCGGTCAAGACACCGCACACCGCAACACCGAACATCGAACTGATGGGTTTTGTCTCGGGGCATCATGCCGGCTACTGGGAGCAGAGCCCTGCGCTCGCCGCGCGGCGGGAGGCGAAGATCACAATCGACCCGGCGAGCGACAAGGGTGAGCGTGCGGAAGTTTCGGTTAAGGGCTGGTCCGATGGCAAATCCATTCTTGGCGCTCGTCCCACTGCGGCGGGCCAGGAGGGCGGACTGATCGCCGATCTTGAGATTCGCTATGCACTCGCGCGAGGCGATCACGGTCTCTATACTTACGCCATTTTTTCCCACGAGCCGACATATCCGGCCGGGTCCGTTGGTGAGAGCCGCTTTGGGTTCAAGCTGAGCGGCAAGGTCTTCGACTGGTTGTCCGTCGACGACCAGCGCAACTTCCTGATGCCGACGGGAGCCGATTGGGATGCGGGCACGGATCTCAATATGAAGGAGTCGCGGCGATTAACCACAGGCGTATACAAGGGCCGCGCCGAGCACAAGTACGACTACTCTGCCGACCAGTTTAAGATTCCAGCGTTTGGCTGGTCTTCAACGACGCAGCACGTTGGGCTTTACGTGATCAACCCTTCGTTTGAATACCTGTCGAGTGGGCCGCTTCATTTTGAACTTACCGGCCATCTCGATGATGGTGACGGCGGCGATCCTACGCTGCTCGATTACTGGCGCGGCACGCACTATGGGGGAAGCGTGTTGAACTTCGCGGACAGCGAGCCGTGGACGAAGGTAGTTGGTCCGATCTTCATTTATGTTCCGACCGGCGGCACGCCGAATGCGTTGTTTGCCGATGCCAAAGATCAGGCGACTGTGGAGGCAGCGCGGTGGCCCTATTCGTGGGTGAAGGGTGTCGACTACACGCCAGCGGATCAACGCGCCACGGTCAGAGGCCGTCTGAAGCTAGTAGATTCGCAGCTAGTAGATTCGCAGGCGCCTGCGAGGAAGTTTTCGAATTTGCTTGTGGGGCTTTCGTTTCCGGATCAGCCAGCGGCGCCGCGCCCTCCCCGGCCGCTGCAACCGCAGACAGAGGCTTCCTCTCTTCCTCCTGTTGCTGTAGCTAAGAACGACTCCGCACTGCCTGCGGATCCTGATCATCCTGCTCAGCTCAATGCGCAAGGGAAGCGCGTCAATCGCGGCACGTACGTTGCGCCGCGCGGTCCGGGAGCGCCGGCGTTCAATTTCCCGCCGCAGGCTCTCACGTGGCAGAACGATGCCAAGCACTACGAGTTCTGGGTCCGCGGATCAGACGACGGCAGCTTCGCGATTCCCAACGTGCGGCCGGGGACCTATCAGCTTCACGCAATCTCTGACGGTGTTCTAGGCGCGTACGATGCTACCGCGAGTGTCACCATCACGCCGGGGCAGAAGCTCGATCTCGGAACGATTGAGTGGCATCCGACGCACTATGGCCGGCAGATATGGCAGATTGGCATGCCAAACCGTTCCGCGAAGGAGTTTCTGAAGGGTGACGATCACTGGCACTGGGGGATGTATATCGAATACGCGAAGCTGTTCCCGAATGATGTCGACTTTACGATCGGCAAGTCGGATCCGGCGAAGGATTGGTTTATCTATCAGGTTCCGCACGACACGGACTTCAAGCCGGACGGCCGCGACCAGGGTCGGGCCACGCCGTGGACCATTCACTTCGAGATGCCCACCGGCCAGCAGCCCGCCGGTAAAGCGACGCTACGCTTCGGGCTCGACGGAGCCGCAACGCGTTCGCTGGGCATTACGGTGAACGGGAAAGATGCGGGGACCATGACGGATCTGTTCGGCGCGGGTGCGTCGATGATGCGCGATGGAATCGAGGGAACCTGGATCGAGAAGGACTTTAGCTTCGATGCATCGCTGCTGAAGCCGGGAAACAATACGATCGTGCTTACGGTTCCGGCTGGGCCTGTAGGAAGTGGAATCTGCTATGACGTCGTGCGGCTCGAAGTTGCTCCGCCTGCGCAGTAATGTGGTGGCTCATAATATTCAAGGCTCAGATAGACTTGCATCGCACACCGAATGTTTGCAGGAGATCGAATCATGAACACGACCCGTCGCCACTTCATCACCACGGCCCTTTCCAGCGGCGCGGTTGCCGCGGCGCTTCCCTCTGCCGCGGGGGCTCAGTTTCTCAACGCGCCGCGACATGGTTTGCCTGGAACTTTGAAAGAGCGCTATGCGAAGCTTGACGCTATCCTGAAAGAGCCTGTGTTCAAGCGTGATCTGTTTCGGGATCCGGTCATCATCGAGTCGATCGAGCTCTTGCGCAACAAGAAGCAATATCTTTGCCGGGTGCGGTCGAAAGACGGCCACGAAGGGATGTCTGTTTCAAACGCGCAGCAGATGGAGGTGCTCTATCCAATTTTCTTGAAGCGCATCGCTCCGTTCTTTATCGGCAAAGATGCGCGCGACATTGAAGAACTGATTCCTGCTGTCACCGTGTACGAAAACAACTACAAGGCGCAGAGCCTCGCTATTTGGGTTCCGATCGCCACGATTGAGTTCGCGATTCTCGATATGTTCGGCAAGATGTCGAAGCGGCCTATCGGGCTGCTGATCAGCGACAAGATCTACAACACAAAGATTTCGGTATACCAGGCCAACGGAGAGCGCGATATCACAGCCGAAGAGACGATCGAGCATTTGAAGCGCGATGTCGCGATTTCGAATGCGAAGGCGATTAAGTTCAAGCTCGGCGGTCGCATGTCTCATCCGGAGACGCCGGCGGGGCGGAGCGAGAAGTTGATCCCCCTGGTGCGCAAGACCTTTGGGGATCAGATGATTATCTCCGCCGATGCGAACGGTTCTTATACGGCCGCGGAAGCGATTCCCATCGGAAAGCTAATGCAGGAGTACAAGTACGCGTTCTACGAGGAGCCGGTGCCGTTCGATTGGTATGAAGAGAACAAGGCAGTCGCCGATGCGCTCGAGATTCCGATCGCCGGCGGAGAGCAGGAGCCGAGCACGCACAACTTCCGCTGGCTTGTCGCCAATGGCGGCCTATCGATTGTGCAGCAGGATATGTTTTACTTCGGCGGCATGATTCGCTGCATGCAGGTGGCGCGCATGGCCAATGCCTTCGGCAAGCAGTGCATCCCGCACATTTCATCCACTGGTCTGGGCTACGTCTACATGATGCACTTCGTGTCGGCGATTCCGAACTCAGGTCCTTATCACGAGTTCAAGGAGTTCAACAATGAACTGCCTTATCACTGCGAGACCTCGAGTTTGCGAAGCGACAGCAACGGCGTGATTCAGGTGCCATCAGGGCCAGGTTTCGGAGTGGATATTGATCCCGACTTTGTGAAGAAGGCTACGGTCCTTACAGGTTGACGGCGTTTCAGAGAGGCAGAGGTTCGGCCTGGCGGGCGCTTGAGCGGTATGCTGCTTCGACGAGAGCCATGGTTTCGTAGGCCGATTCGAATCCGATAGGCAACTCCGGGATTGACCCTTCGACATAGGACTGCAGCGCGCCCATGCTGCCCACGAATGCATCCGGAAACCAGTTGCCCTTTACCGGAAGAGTCTTCCATTGGCCGCCTGAGACGCCGCGCTCCGCGTAGGAAAGTGTGTCGGGCATGCCCTTGGGGTAGTCGAGGTTGACTCCCATGTCCATGCGGATTGCGCCGCCGGTTCCTTCCCACTGGACGAAGCTGCGATGCGTCTCCGGCGCAAAGTCGTGACCATGATTGGTGACGACGAATACACGCTTCCACTCGCCGTAGTCCAGGATCATCGACGTTTTGGTCGCCGCTAGGGTCGGGGTCTGCGGATTCCTGACTGTCTTCGCGTAGACGCCTGCCGGGTTACCGAACCAGGAGCGGATGAGGTCGAGATAATGAATGCTGTGGTAGAGAATCTCCAGCCTGGGAGCGGTTGCGAGAAAGGTCCACAGCTGCCACGGTGTGTAGGTGCGGACCTGCACCTCCATATCATGCAAATCGCCGAGAAGTCCGGCTCGTTCCAGCGCGACAGCTGCGAGATTATTTGGCGAGTACCTCAGCTGAAAGTTAACCGCAGCGACCAGTCCGCGCTGGCGGCATAAGTCTCGTATCGCGGTCGCTTCGTCGAGCGTCTCTCCCATCGGCTTCTGCAACAAAACGGCCGCGCCTGAGGGGAGTTGAGGCAGGATCGTCATGATCTGCGAGGCAGGAACGGCGATATCAAAGATCGCGTCGGGGGGCGCGAAACGGACGGCTTCGTCAATCGAATCGAAGCCGCGAGAGATACCTTTCTCCGAAGCCAGCTCGGATGCTTTTCCTTTTGCGCTATCCGCGATCGCGATAACGGGGAATCCAGCCTTGGCATAGGCGGGGAGATGCGCTGCTCGAACGATGCCGCCTGCACCGAGAATAACGATCGGCCGAGCCGTCTTTGGAAGCGGCGGCGCAGACGCCTCCGCCGCCCGTCGATAACGCTCCTCACTATTCTCAGTTCCCGTCGCACTCGTTTCGTTCACAGACTCAGCCTCTAACTTGGATATTATTGACCATCATACGAGCAACTCGACGGCTAACTCACCTGCACCATGATCTTTGTGAACGCCGACGGATTCTCGCTCCACTGTCGCAGGATGCCGGGTGTCTCTTCGATCGGCACTACCGCCGAGATGACATCGTCGACTGGGAATCGGCCCTCTTCGAGCATTCGAATCACTTCACGGAAGTCCTCAGGGAGTGCATTGCGAGAGCCCATGATATCCAACTCCTTTTGTACGAAGAGGCTGGTTTCATAGGCGACGGGCTCCTTCGCATAGCCGATGTAGACGACGCGGCCCGTGAAGGCGACCTCTTCGACGCTGGCGCGAAAGGTCTGCGCTAAGCCGATGGCTTCGATGATGCAGTCGGGGCCACGTCCACCCGTAAGCTCGCTGAGCCGCTGGTGCAGGTCTTCCTTGCTCGAACGGACGATTTCGGTCGCGCCGACCTTGCGAGCGATCTCGAGCTTCGCGTCGTCGACGTCAATCGCGATCACACGAGCACCGTGAAACGCAGACGCGGAGATTGCCCCCAGTCCCACGCCGCCGCAGCCGAAGACCGCGACCGTATCGCGATTCGTGACGCGTCCGCGTTTTGCAGCGTGGAACCCGACGGTCAACGGTTCCACCAAGCAAAGCTCTTTGAGAGAAAGGTTCGCGCTGTAAAGTTTTCCGGCAGGGATGGCGATTCGCTCGGTCAAAGCTCCATCTCGCTGCACGCCGAGGGTCTGATTGAAGGTGCACGCGTTTGGGCGGCCGCGGAGGCAACTGGCGCATCGACCGCAGGCAGTGTAGGGAGCCAACGTTACCGCTGTTCCTTCGCGCAGGTCTCCTGATGCTCCGCTGCCGGAATGGATACCAGGATGGATAATCGTCGCGGCAACCTCATGGCCCAGCACTCGCGGAAAGGTGACAAGCGGATTCTTGCCGCGGAAGGTATTCAGATCAGTTCCGCATAGCCCGATCATTCTGACCTGCAGCAACGCTTCGCCCGAATCGCTGGAGGGCTCGGGAATCTCAGTCAACGTCGCCTTGCCAGGTTCCTGTACGACAATTGCTTTCATCTTGCCTTTCCTATTTCAGGTTGTAGATTTTCACTGCGGTCGCGCCGAAGATCAGCGCGCGCTCGTCGATGCTGAAGGTGGCGAAGTAATCCCGCAGCACCTGCCACCAACGAACGTAGGTGGTCGCCAGCAGGCAGACAGGCCAGTCGGAGCCGGCCATCAGTCGATCTGCGCCGAATGCGTCGACGACAGTGTCGAGATAGGGCCGCAGCGACTCGATCGACCATTGTGACCACGAGGCTTCTGTCGCCATGCCGGAGATCTTGCAGCTCACATTTTTGCGCTTACTTAACTCCCGAATCAGAGTGCGCCATGGCTCCATCTCTCCGGATGCGATCTTCGGCTTCGCAATGTGATCCAGGACGAAGATCTGTTGTGGATGGCGGTCGACAAAACGAATTGTTTCCTCCAGTTGGTGCTCGACAACGAGCAGGTCATACACGAGGCCAGTATCGCGAATGGCACGGATGCCGCGGTTGAAGTCTGCGCTGTCGAGGAAGCCTGACGGCTCAGCCTGCACAACGTGGCGTAAGCCCACCAGCTTCGGCTCTGCAGAGAACTCACTCAGCGAAGACTCAAAATCGATGGATGCAATGGGCGCCCATCCTACGACGCCGCGAATTTTGCTGAAGCTTTGCGCCAGCTTCAGCAGCCAGCGCGTCTCTTCGAGCGTCTGACGCGCCTGGACAGCGACGGCGCCATCGACTCCGCTGCCGGTAAGCTCTAAGTCTAAATCTGAAGGAAGGAAATCGCGACGGATCGACGCCATGCTGTCGTTGATCCAATCGTACTCGGCGGCAGTGTAGCGACCATAGGTGGTGGTGGGCGTCGATGACCGCTGGACGGGTCGTCGGGAGTGCGCTCATGCTGGCCACCCTATCGATTCAGTCGAATAACAATCCAGAATGTTATCTGCCTCGCCGCGGACTCTCTGCAAACGTCGCCTTTGTTGGCGAACACATAAAGCATAGCAGCGCCACGCGAACGCAACGTTTTGTAAGAGGAGGTCTTGCGATAGCAGCTATGCTGCCCATTGAAATGGTCGGGGCGAGAGGATTCGAACCTCCGACCCCCTGGTCCCGAACCAGGTGCGCTACCAGACTGCGCTACGCCCCGAATATGTACTGCGGTGAGATGCCGATGAGTGGTGCTTTCCGTGAAGCTCAAGCGCACGGGCGGGCTTGCTGGATCGCTGAACCGACTTGATCATTTTAGCAGATTATTGGGGACGCTGGGTGCTGGAAGCAATAGCCATGCTCGCAGTGTCGCGACGATGACTGTGAAGAGCTGTTGTCGCAAGTCAGCGCCGAATAGCAAACGAGCCGAGTCGCAAACCAACTGAGAACCAAAAATATGGGGAGGAGCCCTAGTGACTCCCCCCCATGAGTGGTGCAAAGTCGATCAGCCGCCTAGTTGGCCGGTTTGTGAGATTTTGATTGTTTTGGCATGCCGTACGGCTGGCCCTGCCGCTTTACGGAGTTCGGGTCGACTACGGTGGTGTCGCCGGGAGCGAACGTCGCTCCGGCGGGTACCAGTACGCTGTCAACGCTGCGGCTGAGATCACCGCCGGTGCGTAGCTCGATGCGCGACGGATCGATACCCTTCTCCTGCGTGAGGTACTGCTCGACGTTGAGAGTGCGTTGGGCGGCGGCATCGGTTGTCTCATCGGCAGAATGCCGCCCTACGATTACGAGCTTGGCCGAAGAATCTCGGTTGAGCGTAAGGGCGATGTCGTCGAGGCAGGCCTTCGCTTCGTTGTCGACGCGGACGGGGCGCTTCTTGTCGCGGTCGAACGAGACGCTGCAGAGATTGCTTGTCTGCGGCGCGACGGGCGCTGGAGGCGTCGAGATCGTGACCGAGGTATTGGCGGTAGCTTGCTTGCCGAGATCATCAACAACATTGCAGGTGATATTGACGGTGCCGGGAACTACGCCAGCGGTGGTCAGAGTTGTGGTGGCGGTGGATCCGGAGATCTGACCCGATGAGGCGGAGTAGGAGTAGGTGAGAGGACGATTCTGCGGGCTGTTGGCGGCCGAAGTAATGGTGGACGAATCGCCCGGCATTACCGTGCTCGGGTTCGCGGAGCAGGTGATGGTCGGCGGTTCGAAGGCGCGGACGCGGAAGCCGGCGGTGCAGCTGGCTTGTTGGCCGGGGCGCGGACCGTCGGAGACGTGGCCGGAGATCGTGTAATCGCCCGCTGCAAGTCCTGCAGTAGCGACGGTGGCTGTAGCGTCGGTGCCTGTGATTTTTCCGCCACTCACAGTCCACGTGTAGACGGCTTTCTTCTTCGGGTCGAGATTGCTGGCAGCGGCGGTGACCGTGATGGGATCGCCGGGGAAGACATTCGCGGGTTGCACCGTGCAGCCGAGTTGGACGGGCGGCGGTGGCGTCACTTCGCCGAAGCGAAGGACGATGCCGGCGGAGAGCCGGTAGGCATAGATGTCGCCGATGCCACCGGTGACACCGCCAACGCCGACGGGACCGTAGTTAACGTGGGAGTAGTCAAAGTCGGCTTGAATGGGACGAATGGCAAGATGATTGTTGAAGAAGGGAAGGATGTAATCGAGACCTACGCCTCCGGTGACGCCCCAGCCCCAGGTGCAGGGTTGAAAGATCGGGCCGCCGACCTTCGCTCCACCGCCCAATACGTGCGCGAAGGGGACGAAGCGGTTTTTCTGGTAGCGGAAGATGGGCCCTGCCTGGGCGGTGAAGACGCAGTCGTTTGAGCCGTGAGGGAAGAAGCTGCCTTCGGCTTGAAGACCGATATGGCGATTGAAGTATGCGGACGCGCTGACGACAGCCCCAGGGTTGATGGGCTGGTACTGGATGTTTGCTATGTCGCTATCGACCGGGTGCAGATATCCGTAGCCGCCGTAAAGATCGTAGCGTGAGGGCTCCGGTGGCGGCGTGGATGCAGTCTTTACCGCCTGTGCCGCCGCGGACAGTGCTGAAGCTGCTACGAATGCGGCGGTGAGAGCGATAAGGAGAGTTGCCTGTCGCTTGATCGAGAGTGGGAAGCGCGAGGCGCTGCTGTTCAATTGACCGGAGCTCATTGAGTCGAAACGCATAACGATGAATCCTCCATCTACGGTGCTTCTTCCTGATTCAGAGAACTGCCGCCCGGACTGGCAGAGCGGGCGGCACTTGGCGATTACTGGTTACCGACGGACAGGATGACCGAGGTGGATTGAGCGGGTGCCGGGAAACTGACGCTGGTTGCTGTGACGTTGATGGTGTAGTTCTGAAACGCTGTGCTGGGGCAGCCGCAACCTGTCAGGCCCAGAATACCAAGCGAGAACAGGATGACTGCGAGAAGGCGCATCTGCTGAGTACCTAGTTTCTTACGGCGGCGCAGACCGGCGAAGAAGACTCCGAGGCCTGTGAGCTCGACCGGGAAGACCGCTGCTGCGGTGATCGGAGCGAAGTCGGCTGGTGCAAGTTGACGTGTCGCCGGTTTCAGAAGCCTGGCATCGGCAACGGTCGTGTTGACCGTCATCGCGACGGTGGCGGTGCCCCCGGCGGTCAGCGTGGGATTGCTTGCGAAAGTGCATGAGGCGTCAGCCGGAAGACCGGAGCAGGCGAGATTGATCTGGCCCGCGAAGGCTCCTACAGAGGTGAGCGTGACCTGGTAGACCGTGGCGCCGGCGCCCTTGATGAACTGCGTTGCGGGAGATGCGGAGATCGTAAAGCTACCGGCTGGAGCGGTCATCACTTGCGTAAGAGCTGCGGAGCTGGCAGTGAAGTTGGTGTTGGTCTGGAAGGCTGCGGTGATGTTGTGGCTTCCCACGGTGAGCGTAGTGGAGGAGAAGGTGGCGACGCCGCTGCTGTTCAGCGTTCCGGTCCCGAGCACTGTGGTGCCGTCAAGGAAGTTCACCGTGCCCGAGACAACGCCGCTGGCCGTTGTCACCGTAGCGGTAAAGGTCACGTTTGTTCCAAAGGTTGCGGGCGAGCCTGAAGTCGCGATCGTTGTCACGGTAGCTGCTGGGGTGATCGCAAGTGTTCCGGGATGGATGGTCGCGATGTAGTTACCCGCAGAGGTTCCGGAGACGTTCGCTCCAATGGCATAGTTGCCTGCCGGAGACGTTGCAGTCGCGGCGGTGACGTAGGTGACGACGACGTCATCGCCGGGGACGACTCCGGTGACAGTGCCGGAGAAGGCAGGATTGGGCGCACCGTAGCTGCGGCTCGCGCTGTTGACGTTGATGACGAGAGAGGACGGATTCTGCGTGATCGTCAGAGTGCCGTTCACGGCGTTGACGGTGTAGTTCGAAAGAGCCGTCCCGGAGACGGAAGGAACGATGGGGTAGCTTCCTACCGGGCTTTTGGTCACGGCCGTCGAAGCGAAGGTCGTGGTGACAGTGTCGCCGTTGACGAGGCCGCTGGTGGTACCGGTGAAGACGGGGTTAGCTGTGCCGTAGCTGCGGGTGGCGTTATTTGCGGTAACGGTGAGCACCGCAGGTGCGACGGTAAGGGTGCCGTCGGTGGTGGTCACGGTGTAGTTGCCTGCGGCAGGTCCGGAGACCGTCGGGACAATGGCGTAGTTGCCGACCGGCGAGGTTGCTGTGGCAGAGGTCGAATAGGTAATCGTGAAGGTATCGCCGTTGAGCGCGCCTGTAATGGTGCTGGTGAAGGCCGGGTTCGCAGCTCCATAGGCACGGGTCGCGTTATTGGCGGCGACGTTCAGAGCCACCGTGGCTTGCGTGATGGTGAGGGTTCCAAGCGTAACGTGGACGGCATAGTTCGAAGCCGCGGGGCCGCCGACTACATCATTGATCGGGTAATTGCCGACCGGCGAAGTGATCGTGGCGGTGGTGGAATAGGTGTTGGTGAAGGTGTCGCCATTGAGCGCGCCGGTGACGGTGCTGGTGAAGGCCGGGTTAGCTGTTCCGTAGGGCCGGCTTGCGTTGCCGACGGTGACGACAAGCGTTGCCGGCGTCACGTTGAGCGTTCCAGGAACGACGGTAACGACGTAGTTGCCTGCGGCCGGCCCTGAGATGGTGGCGTTGATCGGATAACTGCCGACCGGCGAAGTGATCGTGGCGGCGGTGGAGTAATCAACGAAGATCGTGTCGCCGTTGAGGGTGCCACTCGTGGTGCTGTTGAACTGGGGATTCGGCTGGCCATACTGCCGGCTTGCATTCATTACCGTAACGGTAAGAGGCGCACCAGTGACCGAAAGCGTTCCAGGATTATTTGTGATCGTGTAATTGGCGAGGTTCGTCCCGGAAGCCGGCGTTATTGTCGCAACGATGGAGTAGTTGCCGACCGGGCTGGTAACAGTCGCCGAGGTGGAGTAGGAAAGCGAGACGTTGTCCCCGGGAGCCAGGCCAGTGACCGTGCTGGTGAAGGTCGGGTTGGCCGCTCCGTATAGCCGTGAGACGTTGTTGACGGTGACAGTGAGTGGCGCCGCCGTCACGGTCAGGGTGACGGTCCCGGTGGCAGAAGAGTAGTTGCTGTCGCCGGTATAGCTGAAGGTCACGGTGTAAGTGCCGACCGCGAGGCCGCTGTTCGGGGCGTTGCAGGTCGTCGTCGGCCCAAGCGTCGTGGTGAGCGTACAGAGCACCTCTTTGCCGTAGCTGAACGTGATACTGCCGGTAGGCGCGGGGTTCGTGTTGCTGACGTTCACGGGCTCAGGGAACGGCTGGCCGTAGACCTCAGTCTGAGCGGGAAGAGTGAACTGCAGCGGAGCAATCAGCTTTCCGGTCCCGGTGAACTGAATCGGCTGCGGGCTGTTATAGGAGTTGGAAGACAGCGTAGCGGTAACGCTGAGCGGCCCATTCGCAGTCGGGGTAAAGACGAAGCCAACGCTGCACGTAGAGCCCGCAATGATCGTGGTACCGCAGGTGGTGGAGTTGCTGTCGATCGTGAAGTGCGAGTCAGAAGTTGTAAACGGACCGGTCAGGTTAAGGTTGTCGGTGCCGAAGTTGCTCAGATTTTGCTTGATGACTGGAGAGCTTTGGCCGACCGTTACGGTGCCGAAGGCAATGGTGGGGCTGGGGTACGTGATCTTGCGAACGGAGCTGTTGCCGCTGTCGACCACGAAGAGATTGCTGCTGCCATCGACCGCGAGACTGACCGGATCATTGACCTGAGCGAGATTGGCGAAGCCGCCGTCGCCGGCTTTGCCCGGGGTCCCGGTGCCGAGGATCGCCGAGATGTTGCTTCCACTGCTTGTGGTGGAGGCAAAAACTGTATAGACGATATTGGCCCCGGCGTCAGAGATATAGAGGTCTCCTGCTGCATCGACTGAGAGCGAAGACGGAGCGAGGAGAGCGGTGCCGGTAGCCTGGCCCGGAACGCTTGTGGTCGTTGTGCCGTTGCCAGCAATCTCATGAATGATGCCGGACTTGTCGACGGCGTAGACGTAGTGGGCGCCGGCATCGGCGATGTAGAGTATGCCGTTGAGATCGACGGCGACGCCGCTTGGTGAGACGAAGCTGGCAGAGATGGTGCGACGCGAGCCGGAGGCGTAGATCTCAATCACGTTGTGTGTCGAGCCCGCCTGCGCGATGAAGAGATTGTCGAAGCCATCGACGTAGATCGCTGTCGGCGTGTCGAGGCCGGTGACATAGCTCGTATTGATCGTCCCGTCCGCGCCGAAGCGGGAGACAGTGCCGTGGGTTGCGTCCGCGATGAAGAAGTTCCCCGCGGAATCGATCGCAAGAGCCGAAGGAGTGAGCAGACCCGCGCCCTGAGGAATCATGACCTGGGGCGGCCCGCCGGCGGCAGGAAGCATCAGGAGATCAGCGGTGCCTGAGGCTTTCCCGGCCTCGAGAACGTAGGCGTTTCCAACGGAGTCAACCGCGACCGCAGTAGGCGCGGCGAGTCCGCTGGCGGCGGTGTTGACGGTGCCGGGGGTGAAGACACTGAGCGAACCGGTGGCGACTGCTTGCAGCCCTTGCAGGATACTCTTGCCGGAAATTGAGTCCGTTAGAGTCACCGGCGCGCCGCGCAGTCCGGGACGAGTGGGGGTGAACCGCACAAAGACCTGGCAGGTATTGGGTATCGCGCCCGCCGCGGCGGGGCTGAGTGCGCCGCTGCAGCTGTTGCTTGTAATGCTGAAGTCAGGGCCGGCGGTCGCGGAGAGGTTGACGCTTTGGTTGATCGCGAAGGTCAGGGGCATCGAAGCGCTGGCGCTGCCTACCGGCGTCGACGGGAAGAGGATATTGCTGCTCAGCTTGCGCGCGATGCTGTTGCCGGAGTCGGCGAGGGAGAAGTTGCCGAAGCTGTCGACGGTGATGCCGCGCGGCATGTTGAGCGGAGCGCTGAGGGCGGAGTTGCCGTCCTGTGTGGGGCTGTAGGGGCCCGAGGCGCCGCTGGGAAGACCGGCTGCGATGGTCACGCTTGACGACCCAAGGACGTAGCTGACGACGTTGTCGGGACTTGTTTCGGTGATGAAGAGCGATTGCGTTGGCGAGAAGGTAAGACCGTAAGGCTTGTTGAGCGCCGTTGCAGGGTTGCCGGAGTTATCGTTCGTGCACTGGCCGACGGCGGTCTTGTAGGTGGCGAGATTGGCTATCTGACGAACGCAGTTGTTTCCTGTGTCTGCGATAAAGAGATCGCCCGTGGCGTTGATGGCCAGACCGGAGGGCGCGTTCAGCACAACGCTACCAGTGATGCCCGGGCAGGCGTTGGGAACGAGTGTCGACGGCGAGCCGGCCATCACGCATGGGCTTCCGCCTGGAGCCTGGCGGAGAACCTGATAGGTGCTGACCGCAGGAAGAACTTCGGTGTCCTGAATGGAGATGTAAAGGTTGTTGCTCGCGTCGAGGATGAGGCCGTTTGGGCTGGGCGTTGTAGAAGCTGTAGATCCGCAAGTGCCAGCCACGGTGCTAAGCGCGGTCACTCCGGACGATCCGTTGGCGAGCATGCGGACGCAGTTATGTTTGCTGTCGGCGATATAGAGGTTGTTGGAGCTATCGATTGCCAGACCGGTAGGTTGGTACAGACCCTGGGAGGGGGTCGGAGTGGCATTGGAGGAGGTGTTGCAGGTGTCGCCCTGGCCCGAGACCGCGAGCCCGACGACGGTACTCATCGAGCCCGAGGTATCAATCTTGCGGACGCAGTTATTCTGCGTGTCCGAGATGTACTGATTCCCGTTCGAGTCGAAGACGATGTAGGAGGGAGTGTTGAGACTGACCGTCGTTGCGGATCCGAAGTCCCCATTGAAGCCCGCCGTGATGGTGCCGGCGTAGCGTGTGCCACTCTGCAGAAGCGTCAACGCCTGAGAGTATCCAAAGCTTGGGGCAAGGGTGGATGCGACAAAGGAGACAAGGTTGAAGAGAACCCGGAGACCGGAAAGACGGTTGATGCGCATGGGTGAAGCTCCTAGGTGATGTCGTGCAAAGCGAATCAGGTCGAACTGCTGACTTAGTTGGTGAAACTTGAAAGACTTTCTTCGGAGGGTCGTGGCTTCCGCAGAGTGGGTCGATGTGTGTTGATGTCCGCTCTCTTGCACAGGGAGTGCCAAAGTATTGCGAATGACTAAATTTCTGCAAAGTATCTGCAAAGTTGCAGCTATATAAGGAGAAGCTGCCCTTCGTCCCACACTCAAATCCTGTGATTTCAATGGTTTTTGTTGAGTTCTCTATTAATGGCGTTCCGGTAAGGTGTGCACGAAGACGGCAGAAAAGAGAAAACATTTTCTCTTTTTGCCTCTCAAAAGCATCGAATAAGTTGAAACGCGGAAATGGTTTCCCTCGGCAGGCGAGTCCCACCTCCTGAAAGGCGCCAGCCCCGAGCCGGTGTAAGTGGGCTAAGCTTTAAAGGAGGTAGGATGTCCGGCATGATGGAACGGCGACAGATTGTTCGGCTATGGCAGCAGGGTGGCGCGGCTGTGCTGGTGACGCTGGTCCGGGCGGAGGGGTCGAGTTATCGGCAGCCTGGAGCTCGCCTTTTGCTGGCTGCCGGCGGCGAGTACGCGGGGACAATCAGCGGAGGCTGTCTGGAGACGGAAGTTCTGCGCAAGGCGAATTGGCTGGTGCGAGATGGTGCCAGGGTCGAGCACTACTCGACGATGTTCGATGACACCGCGGAGATTCCGTTTGGGCTTGGCTGCGGCGGAGCCGTGGACCTTTTGCTGGAGCCGGTGTCCACTCCGGAGTGTCGCGCGTTGATGTTGGCCCAGGAAGCTGCCGTTGCAGGTGACGAGGCAACCGTGCTGACCTGGCTGCCGCGGCAAGGTAAGGAATTGATGCGCGCGGTGCTCTCTTCCGATGGAGACTTCACGTTCGCCAGTGAAGCATTGACCGAGCCGGAGCTGGTGGACGCACGCGCCGGAGTACTTCGGCAGGGTTGGGTCGATACCATGCCGGAGCACATCTTTGTCGAACGGATCGCCGCGCCGCAGAGGCTCTTCGTCCTCGGGGCTGGAGATGATGCAAAGCCATTGGTGAGCATGGCGGCGCTGTTAGCCTGGGACGTCGTGGTAATGGACGGTAGAGCGCAGTTGGCTCGGGCAGAACGGTTTCCGGAGGCCGCGCGGGTGGTCGTGGCTTCTCCCGCTTCCGCAGAGGTGCTGGGCATTCGGTCGAATGACGCCGTGGTTCTGATGACCCATAGTTACGAACAGGACAGGGAACTGCTGACAGCATTGTTGCCGTTGCGCCCCAGATACCTGGGGCTGCTGGGAGCTCGGCATCGGAGCTCGCTGCTGGTGAGCGAAGTTGCAGTGAAACTGGGCCGAACGGTCGCTCAATGCTGTGAGCAGATTTATGCTCCGGTGGGGCTTGACCTGGGTGGAGACGGTCCAGAGGCAATTGCGCTCGCGGTGATCGCCGAGGCGCAGGCCTCCTGCATGGGAAAACTGGGGGCTTCGCGAAGATTGTCGGCTGAAGATGTTGAAAGGCACGTGAGGGAGGGCGGAACCTCGCGCTATCTGCAGGCGCAGTGCGCAATGGACGTTGGGTGAAGCGCGTCGGCGCGGTGGTACTGGCGGCGGGGGCTTCGACGCGACTCGGTGAGCCGAAGCAGTTGGTGATGCTGGGTGGGGAAACTTTGTTGGAGCGGGCGGTGCGGGTGGCGCGCGAGGCTGGATGTAGTCCGGTCGTGGTAGTGGTCGGCGCTGAAGCGGAGCAGATCCTTGGGCGCAGCGTGCTTGGGGACGCTGTGCCGGTGGTCAATGATCAGTGGAAAGAAGGAATGGCATCTTCGATTCGCCTCGGAGTGCAGACCTTGAGGTCGTCGGCTAAGGATGCCGCAGGTGTGTTGCTGATGGCTTGCGATCAGCCTTCGGTGACGGTGGAGCATCTGGTTCATTTGATATCGAAAAATGAGTTGTGGGCCTCGCGCTACGCGGGCAAGAATGGCGTTCCGGCCTTCTTCCCTTCGAGATTATTTGACAGGCTGATGGAGCTGAAGGGGGACGCCGGAGCGCGCGACCTCCTGGCGCAGGCTGGGTCCAGCGATTTGCAGAACGGAGAGTTGGATGTTGATACGGCCGCCGACCTGGATCGGGCCAGACAGCTTTTTGGCTAGCCTCGATCTCCCCCGGCTGTTTTCCACAGATTTATTTTAAAAAGTTGGCGTTTTTTTGCCCACCACAAAATCACCACGCAACTTACCACGATTTACCACGCATCCACCACGTTTTCACCACACAAAAACCACGTTTTTACAGCCTGATTTCTCAATATCCCCCCAAAAAACCCGCAAAAGTGCTTTGCAAAAAATGTTTAGAGAATGCGAAGAAATTCTTCAAGCAAATTAGCCGCGACTGCCGCGCGGTACTTGGCCGTACTGCGAATGTCATCGATCGGACGAACTTCGGTAAGGATTGCAGCTCGAGCCGCCGCGATCGTCTCCGGTGTAACTGTCTTTCCAGTCAGGGATTGCTCGGTGGCTGTGAGGCGAACGGGGTATTCGCGCACGCTGGCAGCGCCGATGCGGATGTCTTCGATGCGTCCACTTTTCATGCGAGCGAGCGCTGCGATGGCAACCTTGGAGATGGCTTGAGCATTGCGAGGACCTACTTTGCGGATGTAAGTTTTGTAACCCTTTAAGTTGCGTGAGACGGTAACGCTGTGCAGGAGCTCGTCCGGTTCGAGAACGGTCTTTTTGTAGGCGAGGTGGAAGTCACGGTAGAGCACGGTGCGCGGACCTCGTGACGATACGATGGTGAGTTCGGCGTCGTAGGCCAGTAGCGCCGGGGGAGAGTCGGCGGCTGGGCTGGCATTGACGATATTGCCGCCGAGCGTGCCGCGATTCTGGTTGGCGATTGACCCCGTCCAACTCGCAGCCTGGGCAAGGATGGAGAATTCGTTTGCAATCACTGGATGATTGCGAATGTCGGTGAACGTGCTGCCGGCACCAATAATGATGGCGTCCGAGGCTACTTCAATGAAGCGCAGTTCTTCGAGATTCCAGAGGGAGATGAATTTCTTCGCTTGCAGGCGGCCGGCGCCGAGGGCCACCATGAGCTCCGTGCCACCGGCGATGGGAGTATAACGGTCGGGCGAGTCAGCGAGAATCTGCAGGACCACATCGAGGGTTGTGGGCGCGATCAAATCGTATTGGGCGACGTTGGAGCGCATTATTCGGCGGCTCCAGCGACAGCTGCCTGTTGGACTGCATTAAAGATGCGCATGTAGCCGGTGCAGCGACAGAGGTTTCCGTTGAGGCCTTCCTGGATTTGTAACAGAGTCGGTTGCGGATGTTTTTCGAGAAGTTGATGGGTGGCGAGGATCATGCCAGGAGTGCAGATGCCGCACTGCGCCCCACCTTCTTCGAGGAAGCATTGCTGGATGGGATGAAGCTTTTGGTCGATGACGAGACCTTCGATGGTAGTGATCTGCGCGCCTTCGGCCTGCAGAATGGGAATCAGGCAGGAGTTGACCAGTTCACCGTTCATCAGGACGGCGCAGGCTCCGCACTCGCCTTCGCCGCAGCCTTCCTTAGCGCCGGTGAGATGTAGATCTTCGCGGAGGACATCGAGAAGCCGCTTCATCGGCGGAGCCTCGACGGTCTCTTCGCTGTCGTTGATGGTGCATTGGATAATGCTCATGCGGTGGTCTCGCTGAAGATGGGGCCGGCCACGGCGGGGTCAAGAGATTCGGAGCCTGCTTCGGGAACACAGGTCAAGCGCTCAAAGATATCTTCGGGCAGGAGCGGGATCTCGGTGAAGGAGATGCCGGTGGCGTGCTCGATGGCGTTGAGGATTGCGGGGGCTGGGCCGTCCATGGGGAGTTCGCCGATGCCCTTGGCGCCGAATGCGCCGTGGGGGTTGGGGACCTCTTCGAAGCTGACGTGGATCGGTGGAATGTCGGCGCTGGTGGGCATGATGTAGTTGGTCATCTGGTTGTTGGCGAGGTGGCCGTTTTGCCAGAGGCACTTCTCATACAGAGCGTAGCCGATGCCTTGTGCGACGCCTCCTTCGATCTGGCCGGCGGCAAGGATCGGGTGAAGTACCTTGCCGACCTCCTGCAGGGCGTGGAAGTTGGTGACGCTAGCGGAGTACGTGGTGGTGTCGACGGCGACTTCGGCGACGTAGACGGCCCATGCGTAAGCGGGATAGGCTTCGCCGCTGTAGGTGTCATCGTCCCAGAAGATGTCGCCGGGGGATTGATAGCGGACGCAGACCTCAAGATTGCCGTGCTCTTGCCCGTAACGAATGGCAGCCTTCTTGAAGTCAGCAGGTGTGTGTGGAGTTGGAAGGTTGGCGTTGTCGCGAAGCTTCTCAAGTATCTTTATGGAGGCGCGCTCGACAAGCTTGCCAACGATCATGGCAGTACGGCTTGCTACGGTTGGACCGGAGTTTGGGACTCGATGTGTGTCGGGCTGCGCGATGGAGACGTCTTCGTAGGATATTCCGAGAGTCTGCGAGGCGACCTGGCAGAGGATCGTATTGGTGCCCTGGCCGAACTCGGTCGACGAGACGAGGATCAACGGATTCCCGGTTTGAATGTCGATGTCGATGGCGACTTCGGAGGCGAGTCGGCGTTCGCCCGAGCCGGTGAAGCCTGCGCCGTGGAAGAAGGTGGCGAAGCCTATGCCGCGCTTGATGGTGCTGGGAGGGTTTTCGCGGTCGAACTGTTCATGCTTGGCGTAGTAGTTGGAATCTTTGAGGGCTCGAGTGAGGAGATGATGGAGGTCGACCGGGTCGCTGAGGAGTTGACCGGTTGCGGTGCGGTCGCCGGTGGAGAGGAAGTTGCGGCGGCGGAGTTCTTCAGGGGTGAGGCCGAGGACCTTGGCGATTTTGTCCATGTGGCGCTCGAGGGCGAAGATGCTTTGGGGTGCGCCGAATCCGCGGAAGGCTCCGTGAGGCGGAATATTTGTTGCCATCGCTTTGGCGCGGACTGTGACGTAGGGCCAATGATAAGGCCCGGGGGCGTGGATGGTGCCGCGGGAGAGGACTACAGGGGAGAGGGTGGCGTAGGCTCCGCCATCGAGGGCGAAGTCGATCTCTCCGGCGAGGAGTTTGCCGTCCTTCGATACGGCGGTGCGGTGGCGGGTGCGCGATGGATGGCGTTTGGTGGTGGCGGCCATGTCCTCGGCGCGGTCGTAGCAGAGTTTCACTGGATGGCCGGACTTCATGGCGAGGAGAGCGGCGTGGCTTCCGATGACGGAGGGGAAGTCCTCCTTGCCGCCGAAGGCTCCGCCGGTTTCGGTCTGGATGACGCGGCACTTTTCCGGGGGGAGGTTGAAGACGAGTTCGAGGGCGTGGACAAGGTAGAAGGGGCACTGCATGGAGCCGCGGACGGTTACGCCGGATTCGGGATCGTATTCGGCAATGACTCCGTTGTTCTCGATGTAGAGCTGCTCTTGTGCGCCGGTTCGGTACTCGCCTTCTACGATGTAGTCGGCTGTCTGCCAGATCTCTTCGGGGATTGGAGTCTGGTTCTTCTGCATCAGGTAGGTCTTGAAGGTGTTGGCTTGTTCGCCTTCGCCCCAGATGATGGGTTCTTTTTTTTCCGAGTCTTCGATGGTGTAGATGGCGGGAAGCACTTCGTAGCTGATGTGGACAGCGGCTACCGCGGCGGGAAGGAGGGCACGGTTGGGGTGGGCGAGGAGGAGGATGGGCTCTTCGGCGTGGTTGACGTGGGTGACGGCGAGGCAGGGTTGGTCTTTGGTGAGGTGGACGATGGCATTTTCGCCGGGGATGTCGGCGGCGGAGACGATGGTGAACTCGTGCCAGGGGACGGCAGGGTCGAAGGTGATGGAGGTGATGCGGCCGCGGGGGATGGTGCTGCGGACGGTGGCTCCGAACCACATGTCGGGGAGGGTGATGTCGTCGACGTACTGCGCGTGACCGAGAACCTTGGCTGCGCCTTCTTTACGGAGGGGCGACTGGCCGACGATCTGGGGTTTCCGGGCCATGAGGGTAGGGTAAAGAATAGAACGAAAACGCGATTTGGCGCGAAGTATTGGTTGGGTTGGGATTGCAGTAGCCTCGTCAGAAGATGCCTCTGGGCTTCGGCGACGCAGGTAGAAGCTTTGGCGGGTAACTTCGCAGGGGTACCCCCTCCCCCTATGTAGTGATGGGATTCTTTTAGATTCATAGGGTTACGGGTTATCGTGACCAGTAAAATCGTCATAATAAAGGGTTTATGGGTCAAAATAGTCTAAATAAAAGACTTAGCCCCCGGGCGTGCCGGTGGCTAAGGTGTTTTTTTGATCTATATCTAGTATAGCGGGTTGGGCATAACTTATACGCCAACTCGATCTCTTTTGGTTTGAAGGAGTTAGGTGGTTTTGGGGCTTGACATGCTGTTTTTGGGCTGTTTTTGAGGATTTTATTTTTACGACCATCTTGTTGTGGTGCTGGAGCGCGGACTCGGTTAGGACTAACTACGGCAAAAGTCCAGAGGACTTGGCCGGCAAGATGAGTGACTCGCCCAGACTTCGCCAGCTGACCACCTTGTTTGGGGGATTGGCAGGGAGGAAAATTGACGGCGGAAAATCGGCCGGCGTAGGCTCTTAGGTCTATGCACCGCCTGGAGGCTGTTGCTCAATGGGAAGGGAAGGCTTGTTACAAACGCAAACTCTAAACTGAAATGTCGCTTTGCGGGACTCACAGATAAGACTCGCGGCTGAGAGTTGGTGGAGTCGAACATGGCGCTCACGACTCGAAGACAGTTCGTCCAGCAAACGGCGTTCGCAGCATCTGCCCTTTGCGGAAGCCCGATTAAGACGCTTGCCGAGACCCGGTGCAGGTTCGAAGCCCGCGAACAGAAAGCCGCTCCCACCGCTCCTATCGATGCGGCGGCGACCCGAAAATTTGTTTCCCAGATCAGCGGGCACGTCATCACACCGGAGACACCAGACTATGAATCGGCACGCCTGGTTTTCAACCGCGCCTACGATCGGCGTCCGGCGCTGATCGTTCGCTGTGCCGGTGCGCCCGACGTCGCGCGAGCGCTTGAATTCGCCCGAAACCATAATTTGCCACTGGCGGTCCGAGGCGGAGGCCATAACCGCGCCGGATTTAGCGTGTGCGATGGCGGGGTTGTGATCGATCTCTCCGGGATGAACCGGGTCGAAGTCGACTCAGGCAAGCACGTGGCCCGGGCAGAAGCAGGTGCGCTGGTAAGCGACCTGGACCACGCAACGCAGCGATTCGGCCTGGCCACAACGTCGGGTGGTTGCCCGACGGTAGGAATTGCCGGCCTGACGCTCGGCGGAGGAGAGGGTTTGTTGATGTCGAAGTACGGCGCCGCATGCGACAACCTGATATCGGCACAACTTGTGACGGTGGATGGGAAGCAAGTCGAGGCCAGTCCGAGCTCGAATCCAGATCTCTTTTGGGCAATTCGCGGCGGAGGCGGAAATTTCGGCGTGGCAACGGCGCTTGAGTACCGTCTTCATCCGGTCACCGACGTTCTTATGGGAACGCTTACCTATCCGACCGGACGAATTCCGGAACTCTTACAGGCGTTTGTTAAGTTCGTTGCAACCGCGCCGGATGATATGAACGTGGTTGGCGGGGTCTTACCGTCCGATCGGGGGCCGCGATTCTGGATGCTGGTCTGCTATTTTGGCCATCCGCTCGACGGTAACGACTTGCTCCGGCCGCTGCGAGCGCTCAAACCGCAGGAGGACAAGGTCAGGGTTATCTCGTATCTGGAAGCTCAGTCGGGCGCCGGCTTTCTTCAAGCGCCCGTCGCGCATTTCCAAACAGATCTATTTCTCCCGGAACTCAGCGCGGCCGCAATTTCGACGATCACTACGGCAACTAACGATGCGCAACCAAATAACAGGATGTTCATCGTGCCCCTTTACGGCGCCATCTCGCGGGTGAGAGTGAGTGACATGGCATTTCCCTTGCGGCAGCCGGGTTACGAAGTGGACATTCTCGGCACCTGGAGCGATCCAGCAGAGAGGGCGAGTACGGTGCAATGGGTCAAGGCTCTGCGAGACAATTTGCGGCCCTTTGCCCATGGAGTGTATGTCAACCAGTTGGGGGAAACCAGCGAAGAGCTTGTCAGGGCGGCATACGGATCGAACTACGCTCGCCTCGTGGAGATCAAGAAAAAGTACGACCCCCAGAATGTGCTGCGGCTCAATCAGAACATCAAGCCGGATTAGGTCCTCGAATCATTGAGAAACGGCGGCGGATCACGTCCGCTATGCTCTGGAGAAGTATGATTCTGGAATGAAGCCTACCGTCAAAGCCACAACCCGCGTAGCTGCCTGGCTGCTGTGCATGGTGATGGCGTGGCTGTCGGTAAGCTCTCCGCATTGCGACCTGTGTGACGGGCCGCATGGAACGATTTTTTCATCATTGCACCCGGTCATCCATCATCCCGCACCGGTTGAGCCGGATGCCTGTAACGGTGTCTGCTCGTGCTGCGGATTTCACTGGCTCCCGGATCCTGATCCGGTTCTGAGTTTCATTCATACGGCAAGCACGACTTCTCCGGCCGAAGTGCCCTCGCCTCTTCGAACGCCTCGTTCCTCTCTCTTCAGACCACCCCGCACTGCTTTTTCCTCATAGCTCTTTGTCTCCGCGCCCTGGCGCCGACCAATTACAGCTACCTTGGAGACTTCAATGCATACTCACGTCCTCACGCTCGCAGCAGCGTGCGTCTTTCTGTTTTTGACCTTACCGGCTGATGGACAAGCCTCATCTGGCCGATCTCCCGGCCATCCGCCAGACGTTTCCGCAGAGAAAGGTCCCGCCGCCATTCTTGAGATTGGTGCGTCGACGAGTTGGAATGTGACGGGAGGTGCGGCGACCTTTGCGCCGAACTTTGCAGTCGAAACCACACCGATCGAGAACTGGCTGGAGCTTGAGGCGGGCGTGTCGCCCTATTACACCCGCAATGCAACGGAATGGGATACGGACCTGCTGTTCAAGAAACCCTGGACCATCTCGCCCAAGGCAGAGTTCATGCTGGGCATTGGTCCGCAGTGGGTTTATCTCAGGCAGAACGGGAAGACAACCAACTCAATCGCCGGTGAGGTGGCTGGTGACTTTATGTTCTGGCCGGCCCGCAAGCACCGTTTTGGATGGTTTCTCGAACCCGCCTATGACTACAGCTTTGCACGGGGCCATCAACAATCCATCGGTATGAGTGGCGGTTTGCTGATCGGGATTCATTGATTCCTGATCGCTACAGGCAAGCCAGCCGTGGGAATAAATCGATGCGAGGGCGGAGAACGGTGCTCCTGCTCTTCTGCTCTTCACTTGTGGCAAAGGATTGGATGAGTTATGAGAAACGCGTCTGGCCGAAGAAGTTCTGTTTCCGAACCAGTAGTTGAGGTGGTGGATCAGGATGCGGCGAGGCCACTTCAGGGTGGCCTCGTCGCATTGGGTGATTAGAGCGCCGTTTATTTTCGACGGGATTTCTTCATTGGCCGATTGCGCGCGACCAGCTTGGTTTTCTTTTTGCCTTTATTCGATGCGCCGGTTGTGGTGGATGGGTTGACTACGGTAATGAGCTGGGTGCCGATGGGAGAGCCGAGGCCGGTGCAGGCGTCCCAGCCGGGGCCGGCAGTGAAGCCTACAGGGGTGCCGGAGTAGTTGGTGCCTGAGGTGATGTCGCGGAAGGCGGCTTTGCCTTTGGCGGCGTAGATGGCGGGTTGAATGAAGCCGGCGGATTTACCGTTCTGGGCGTTGGCGAGGGCGAGGAGGCCGGCCCAGAGGGGCGCAACGGCGCTGGTGCCGCCGATGACCATGGTCTTGCCGTCGACGCGTATGGTGTAGCCGCTGGAGGGGTCGGCGTCACCGCAGACGTCGGGGACGCCGCGGCCTCCGCCAGAGACGGTGGGTTTGGGGACGTTGGAGTTGGCTTGCCAGGTGGGGACAGGGAAGACGTTGCTGACGCCTCCGCCGGTGGCGCCTTCGTTGTTGGCTAGCTCGTTCCAGACGGTTTCGGAGGTGATGCCGCCGCCGCTGCCCTGGAGGTTGGTTCCACCGCAGGCCAGGACGTGGGGGCTGGAGGCAGGGAAGTCGACGTGGTTGGCGCCGTCGGTGACGCCGTCGGTTGAGCCGTTGTCTCCGGCGGCGACGGTAATGGTGATGCCGAGGGCGGTGGCGGACTGGCAGGCGGCGTCGAGCGCGGTGAGGGACTGGCCGGTCCAACTGGACTCGGGTCCTCCCCAACTGATGGAGATGACGCTGGGGTTGTTCGTCGTGTCGTGGACGGCAGTCGCGATGGAGTCGATGAAACCCTGGTCGGTGTTGGGGGTGAAGTAGACGACGATTTTGGCGCCGGGGGCGACGGCTGCAGCGACCTCGATGTCGAGCATGACCTCGCCGTCGGCGCTATTGGCATTGGTGGGGGAGTTTTTGCCGCCGTCGACGGAGACGGTGGTGACCGATGGGGCCTTTTGTCCGAGAGATTTGAAGTAGGCCTTCAGGTCCGCAGTCTTGTAACCGCCGCCTAGCTCGATGATGCCGATAGTTTGACCCGTGGCTGACGGGTTGGCAGGGAATTGGTAGAGCTGCGCGACCTGGACGGGGGTGTAAGAGACGTTGGTTCCGGTGGCGTGGGGTTGGGCGAAGCCGGTGCCCTGGGCGGTTTTTGCGGCGATGTCTCCGGTCTGACCGAGGATGCGAAAGTGAGGCCGGGCCTGGGGCCGGTTGTCGAGGCCGAGGACGGCTTCGACGGGACCGACGAGCTCGGAGGGCAGGGTGATACTGCCTTCGCGGACCCGGTAGGTGACGCCTTCCATCACCTTGTGGACGAGGGTGACACCGAACGCCTTCTGCATGGCAGCGATGGTGCCGTTGAGCTTGACGGTGCGACGTTCCGGGCCGGGCGTGTCGGGTGCGACGGTGAGGCCGTACTCTTTGGCGAAGGCGCGGACGAGCTTGACGGCGGCTGGATCAGCGCCGTGCCGCTGCCTGTACTGGGCGTGCGTGAGGCGCTCTTTACCGCTGCGATTGGCGGCCTTGAGAGGGGCTTTGCGACGGACGACGACGGAGACGGTGATCTTCGTCCCGGAGGGTGCGGGCTTCTCCGCGGCGCTGGGAACGAATGATAGTTTTTCGCTGCCCGGCAGAACGGTGCGAGGTGAAACTTTCAAGGGAGCGGATTTTTTGGAGGCGGATTTTTTGGAGGCGGATTTTGGTGGAGTGGATTTCTTCTTCGTAGCCATGAGGTTCTCCAATTTGGGGATGAATTGTGAGAGGAGCCGGATTCGACGTTCGCGAATTGAGAGACCATAGTATGCCAGCGTGACGAAGCGTGGAACGAAATGGCGATGATTATTTCTGAGGAGGGGGTCTATGCGTGAGGTGGTGGCGACTGAGATAGACTGGGCTTCACTTTTTTGCGGGTGTATTTTGTGCGGCCAATTTTTTCTGCCGCTGAAAATTGGGTTTTGAGAGGGCCATGCATGCAGGTTTCGACTTCTGTGGGTACGGGTGCCAAGTTGCAAGGAGAAAAGCGGGCGGTATTTCCTGTGGGGCACATGCTGCTGTTTTCTTTGGTGACGGTGCTGTTTTTTCTGTGGGGGATGTCGAATAACCTGACAGACATTCTGGTACAGCAGTTCAAGAAATCGTTTGAGTTGTCGCCGTTCAGCGCGCAGCTGGTGTCGACGGCGAACTTTACGGGTTATTTCTGCATGGCGATTCCGGCGGCGCTGGTGATGCGGCGCTGGGGGTACAAGACCGGGATGGTGATGGGGCTGGTGCTGTTCGGGTCGGGGATGGTGCTGTTCTGGCCGGCGGCGGTGAGCGGGCAGTATCTGCCTTTCCTGGTGGCGCTGTTCGCGGTGGGATGCGGGGCATCGGTTCTGGAGACGGCGGCAAATCCTTTCATGGCACAGTTTGGGCCCGCGGAGACGAGCGAGCAGAGGTTGAACTTTGCGCAGGCGTTCAATCCGCCGGGTACGATTCTTGGCGTGTTGGTTGGGGCGCAGTTTATCTTTTCGGGCGTCGAGCTGAAGCCGGCGCAGGTTGTCGGCGATGAAGGCGGCGGGGACGTATGCGGGGTATCTGCACACGGAGCTGATGCGCGTGGTGCCGACTTATCTTGCGCTGGGGTCGACCGTGCTGCTGTTTGCGCTGGTACTGTCGCGGATGAACTTTCCGAAGATTGCGAGTGAGCATGAGGGGGAGACGGGAGGGCAGGGGAGTTTTCGCGCGCTGCTGCACTATCCGCAGTTGTGGTTTGCGGTGGTTGCGAATGTATTCAACGTGGGCGCGCAGATCGGCATGTGGAGCAACCTGATTCTGTATATGAAGCAGTACACGCCGGTGACGGAGCGGACGGCGGCGCACTACCTGACGGCGACACTGGTGGCGTTGCTGGTGGGGCGGTTTGTGACGACACCGCTGATGAAGTATGTCTCCGCGAGCAAGCTGCTGGGAATCTACGGGGCGGCGAACGTGGTGTTGATGGGGATCGCGGTGACTCAGCCGGGGATGCTGGGTGCGTACGCGATTGTGGCGGGGAGCTTCTTCCTTTCGATCATGTTCCCGACGATCTTTGCGCTGGGGTTGAAGGGGTTGGGAGAGAACACGAAGCTGGGCGGGTCGTTTCTGGTGATGGCGATCGTGGGAGGAGCGCTGTTTCCGCTTGGGCTTGGATGGATTGCGAAGACGACGGGCAGTCTGGCGCTGGGATACATGGTGCCGCTGGTGGGATTTGCGGGGGTGTCGTTGTACGGGTTTCTGGCGCCGCGGATTCAGGCGCGAGAGGTGGAGGCTGTGCCGCAGAATATTTGAGGGTGGGGCGCTGCGGGAGCTAGAAGTGCCGCAGCGTCTCTGAGGGCGTGGTGACTTTGTAGTCGTGGTCGCCGGGAAGCGGGTCGAGGGTGGAGCGCAGGTCCGCGTTGCGCTCGAGGGAACGGCTGACGATGTCGCGGGAGCCGAGGCCTACGGCGAGGGACAGGGTGAGGACGATGCCGCCGAAGAGGATGCCAAAGGCGAGTTCGACGACGGCTCCGCCGATCTGGAGGTGATCGAGCACCATGGCGGCGGTGAGGACGAGGACGAGCCACTTGATGCCGAGTGAGAGGAAGCGGGCGTATTGGAGCTTGGCGTTGACGGCGCCGATGAGGACAGAGCGCTCCAGGAAACGGGCGATGAGGGTGCCGGCGATGAGCAAAAGGATGGCGCCGATGGAGTGGGTGAGGTAAGGCAGGACGTAGAGGGAGATCTGGGACTCGCCGGGGTAGGCGGCGTCGAAGGCGGAGATGCCGATAAAGAAGCCGATCAGCACACAGGCCCAAAAGACGACGCGGGCGATGAGCGCGGTGGGGCTGTGGGCGGGGGACCAGTCGGAGATGGTGGCGCTGGCGTTGCGGGCCAGGCGTTCGTCGAACTTCGCTGCGGTGAGGGAGCGGCGCAGAAGGCCGGCCAGGAGTGCGCCGATGGCGGTAAGGACGAGGACGGCGAGCAAAAGGGCGAAGAGGCCGGGGAGAAATCTTGCGAGCTTGACCAGCACGCTTTGTGCAGATTGCCTAAGGGCGAGTTCGATTTGTTGCCACATGAGTTGATCTCCTTACCGGTGCTGCTTGGGATGTTGCCTTGTGAATATAGAAACTTTTTCACTGAGAGGCTTTTCTATGGGTTGAAGCGGTCGGGCCATCGCCAACGAGATACGAGGTACGGTTTGTCAGTCTCGAAGGCGACGGCGAGGTCCTGGATGTGTTTTTCGGGGGCGGTGCCGTTGCTGATGAGAGTGAGATGAGAGGCTGCCCAGGCGAGATAGAGCGGCGTGAGCGCGCCAAGGAGGTGGCCGCGGTTGATGGTGCGAAGCCGATACGCGAGGATGAAGTCGTAGACGATGCGGGCCCAGAGGTTGTCGGGCATGCGAAAGGTCTCGGGCGGCATGACGGAAAGCTTCTTGAGGCCGAGGAGCGAGTTGGGCGGCAGGACGAGGGACCAGATCTCGTGGAGGTTGGTGTAGGCGAGGCGGAAGGCATCGAGCATGGAGGCGATGTCTGGCGGCTGCTCGGCGACGGGGGCGGTCTGGGTGACGGGCTGCGGGGGCTGAGTGCTGCGGGCTCGCTGCCAGAAGGCGGCTTTGGCGTCTATGTCGGCGAAGAGGGAGCCGGCAATCTGGGCGAGGAGCGCGTTGAGGTCGGGGGCGACCGGTTGGGGCAGGGTGCGCGGGCCTATGTTGATTTCGGCGATGGAGGAATTGGCGACGGCGGCTTCGCTGAGCGGCCAGAGGAACGCGTCGTTCTGCCCGGCGGCGGTGGAGCGTTGCGCAGTGGTGGCGAGGCGCGCGGCCATGCGGAGAGAGAGCGCGACATCGATAGCTAAAGGGAAACGTGGGCGAGTGCCGAAGAGGGCTCGCGTCACGGGATAGAGCATTGCGGAGTTGACGAGGCCTTCGCGAGGGCCGAGGTCGTAGTGCGCGAGAGTGAGGTCGCTTTGGAGGGCGGACTTCGCCAAGGCGCGAATGGCTTCGGGGTGGAGGGATTGGGACTCGGCACCGAGCAGAACGCAGGCGGAGGCATGGTTTTCCTGCGCGAGTCGATAGGTATTGAGGTAATCAGCCGCAGTGAGGATCCAGGGCGTAGCCGAGATCGCCGTTGGAGCGTAGGGAAGGAGACGGATGGGGCTTCCATTGGAGAGTTGCGGTGCGGCATCGGGCGTGGCGACGAGTACGGTTTCGCCGGGAAAGGCGAGGGCAAGGTTGGCGAGCGTGGCATCGAAAGCCTCCTGCGGCAGAGGCACGAGGCTGACGAGAAGGCTGCCGGCGGCACTGGTTGAGGGTGCGGCGGTGAGATCGATATTGGTTTGCGTAGAGGCCATCGTGCGATGTGGGCTTTCTCTGTTGCGGTTAGTAGTGGCCCAGGATTCCGGATGGCCGTCCCAGTACCACAGAGAAGGTACTGCCGAGTGTACTGCTGATTTCGATGCCGCGCGAGATGGACGCGGCCTGCTGAGAATATAGCGGCTTCGTGTTGGAGGGTATCGTTGGCTTGAGATTCTTGGACATGGTTTTCAAACTTTCGGCACCCTGTGATGTGCAAAAGGGCCCTGGTGCGCATCTTACGGCGGGTAGAATGTAGTTAAAGAGATGCCTGCTTTGGTGTGTGCGGTTGCTGTAAAGTTTGACGCGCCGCCGGATGGTGGAGAATCGTGGCAGAAAGTAAGAAGAAAAGCTCAGGGCAGTTGCATGGCTCGCTGATTGAGGATTATTGCCTGATAGGGGACTGCGAGACTGCGGCGCTGGTGTCCCGGGAGGGATCAATCGACTGGTTGTGCTGGCCGACGTTTTCTTCGGCGGCGTGTTTTGCCGCATTGCTGGGGACGCGGGATCATGGGTACTGGAAGATCTCGCCGGCGGGCAAGCTGCAGGCGTCGCGGCGACAGTACCGGGCTCACACCCTGGTGGTGGAGACAACGTTCAAGACTAGGGACGGCGAGGTGTGCCTTGTGGATTTTATGCCGCCTCGGGCGAAACACTCGCACGTGGTGCGGATGGTGCGCGGAGTGAGGGGCAAGGTCGCGATGCAGATGGACCTTGCGATTCGGTTCGACTACGGCAGAACAATTCCATGGGTCACGAGCGAGTGCAAGGACCATGAGTTGCGTGCGATCGCGGGGGCGGACATGGTGGTTTTGCGGGCTGACGCGCCGCTGCGTGGAGAGGGAATGACAACGCGCAGTGAGTTTACCGTGCGAGCGGGAGAGACGGTGAGCTTTACGCTGACGAGCTTGTCGTCGCTCGAGAAGGTGCCGGAGGGTCAGCCCGCTAAGGCGGCGCTGAAGGAGACGGAAGCGTTCTGGAAGAAGTGGAATGGTAGAAACAAATATCGCGGTCCGTATGCCGAGGCAGTGGAGCGATCGCTGATGACGTTGAAGGCGATGACGTACAGACCGTCGGGTGGAATTGTGGCGGCGGTGACGGCTTCGTTGCCGGAGAAGATTGGGGGATCGCGGAATTGGGACTATCGGTATTGCTGGTTGCGGGATACTGCGTTCACGCTGCTGGTTTTGATGCAGGCGGGTTATGTCGATGAGGCGGTGGAGTGGCGGAAATGGCTGCTGAGGGCGATTGCCGGAGCGCCAGATCAGCTGCAGACGATCTATGGGATCTGTGGCGAACGGCAGATTCTGGAGTGGGAGGCGGACTGGCTGCCGGGGTATGAGGACTCGCGTCCGGTTCGGATCGGGAACGCGGCGGTGAAGCAGTTTCAACTGGATGTGTTTGGTGAGGTGGCTGCTGCGTTGAACCGGACGCCGCCGGAGGATGACGAGATTCGCGTGTCGTCGACAGCCGTGCAGGCCGCGATGATCGATCATCTTTGTAAGGTGTGGCAGGAGCCGGACGAAGGGATATGGGAGACGCGCGGCGGCCCGAAGCACTTTACGCACTCGAAGGTGATGGCGTGGGTGGCGTTGGATCGAGCGATCAAACATCACGAGCGATATGACGGTGGTGGGGATATCAAGCGATGGAAGAAGAATCGCGACATGATTCACAAGGAGGTCTGCGAGAAGGGATTCAATAAAAGATTGAACAGCTTTGTGCAGGCGTATGGATCGAAGCAACTCGATGCGTCATGTCTGCGGATAGGGCTGGTGGGATTTCTTCCGATGGATGATCCACGAATTATCGGGACGGTGGAGGCGATCGAGAAGCGTTTGATGAAGGACGGATTCGTGCAGCGGTACGATACGCGAACGACCGACGACGGCCTGCAGTCGGGAGAGGGTGCGTTTCTGGCTTGCAGCTTCTGGATGGTGACGTGCCTATGGTTGATTGGGCGAAAGGATGATGCGACCGCGATGTTTGAGCGGCTGCTTGCGCTGAGGAACGATGTGGGCTTGCTGTCGGAGGAGTATGATTCGGCGGAGAAGCGTATGGTGGGAAATTTTCCACAGGCTTTATCCCATATCGCGCTGATTCATTCTGCATTTGCGATGTCGGGATTGTGGTGGCCGGAGCCGCTGGTTGAGACGAAGGCGCGGTCGCGCAAGACGGCGTAGAGTGCATTCAATATAAGTAACGGTTGTTGGAAACGAGCAGCGTCATGCGTCGGTTTTGGATGCAACCATCGAGGCATTAAGCGCCTCTAATCAGTTATCTGCAATAACTCTTCTTCTGCCTTGTTTCCTGAACGAATATTTTTGATCGGTTGATGACATGGTACGGATTCCCAGCTCTACTTACAGGCTGCAGCTTCATAAAGACTTTAAATTCGACGACGCGGCGAGTATCGCGGACTATCTGCACGCGCTCGGAATTTCACATGTCTACAGTTCTCCGTATCTTCAGGCTGCTCCGGGGAGCATGCATGGGTACGATGTTGTCGATCACCACAGTGTGAATCGGGAGCTTGGCGGGGCGGAGGCGCACGATCGTTTCTGCAAGAAGCTGGGTGAGGCCAAGCTGGGACAGGTGCTGGACATTGTGCCGAACCACATGTCTCTTGGCAAAGAGAACAGATACTGGTGGGATGTGCTTGAGAACGGGACGTCGAGCCGGTATGCGTCGTTCTTCGATATCGATTGGCAGCCGCAGGAGGAGCGGCTAAGAGACAAGGTGCTGGTGCCGATTCTGGGCGATCAGTACGGGCGCGTGCTGCAGTCGGGCGGCATCAAGGTGATGCGGCGCGGGAACCTGTTTCAGGTGGAGTGCGCGGGGCAGACGCTGCCGGTGTCGCCGCCGTCGCTGCCGGTGATTCTTTCGCGGGCGGCGGAGTATGCGAGATCGGACACGCTGAGTTTTCTGGCTGCCTCGTTTGGCCGGTTGCCAGCGCCGGAGTATGTGGATCGCAGGACGATTCTTGCGCGACATCGCGACAAGGTGGTGCTGCAGGATCTACTGGTGCGGTTGTGCGGGGAGGAGCCGGCGATTTTGGAGTTTATCGATCAGTCGGTGGCGGAACTGAATGAGAATCTCAATGCGCTGGATGATTTTTTGAATCAGCAGAACTATCGGCTGGCTTACTGGAAGACGGCTGACCAGCAGTTGAGCTATCGGCGGTTCTTCGATGTTAATACGCTGATCGGTTTGCGGGTAGAGCGCGAGTATGTGTTCGAAGAGACGCATGCGCTGATTCTGGATTGGCTGAGGCGCGGCGTGCTGGATGGTGTGCGAGTGGATCATCCGGACGGGTTGCGCGACCCGCTGGAGTATCTGCAGCGGCTGCGAAAACGTGCTCCGGATGCCTGGGTGGTTGGCGAAAAGATTCTGGAGCCGGGTGAGTTTCTGCGAGAGAGCTGGCCGATTCAGGGGACGTCGGGATACGACTTCCTGAACGTTGTTGCAGGCGTGCTGGTGGCTCCGGAGGGAATGGCGGAGCTGACGTCGGTTTACGGCGACTTTACTGATCAGATTACGGACTTTCATTCGATCGCCCATGAGAAGAAGATCAGCGTCACGCAGGAGGGGTTGGGGAGCGACGTCAATCGGCTGACTTCGATCTTCGTGGAGATTTGCGAGGCGAATCGTGACCGGCGGGATTACACGCGGGCGGAGGTGAGGCGGGCGATTCGCGAGGTAGCGGCGTGTTTTGCGATCTATCGGACGTATGTGGTGCCGGAGCGGAACGAGATCACGGACGAGGACAGAGAGCAGATCACACAGGCGACCGAGTGCGCGAAGCAGCAGCGGCAGGACATCGATGGTGGGCTCTTCGACTTTCTTCGAGATGTGTTGACGATGGAGGTAAAGGGAAAGCTGGAGAGCGAGTTTCTGCTGCGTTTTCAGCAGTTCACAGGGCCGGTGATGGCAAAGGGTGTCGAGGATACGGCCTTTTATTGCTACAACCGGCTGACGGGGATGAACGAGGTGGGGAGCGATCCGGGGCGCAATGGTTTGAGCGTTGCCGAGTTTCATGCGTACTGCGAGAAGATGCAGGCGACGCACCCTTCGACGATGACGACGCTTTCGACACACGATACAAAGCGCAGTGACGATGTAAGGGCGCGGCTTGCGGTGTTGTCGGAGATTCCGGGTAGATTCAACACCGCTATACAGCGATGGGCTCGAATGAACAGTGCGTTCCGGACCAAGCGAGCGGGAACCGAACCAATGCCGGATCGGAACACGGAGTATCTGTATTACCAGACGCTGATTGGGGCGTGGCCGCTGCCGATGGAGCGTGCGCAGGCTTACATGCTGAAGGCTGTTCGCGAGGCGAAGCAACAGACGACGTGGGTGGCGAACAATAAAGAGTTTGAAGAGGCACTGAGGTTGTTTATCGAGCTGACCTTGAACTACGCACCCTTTTTGCGGGAGTTGCAACAGTTTGTGGCGCGGGTGCAGGACGCGGGGCGGGTGAACTCGCTGGCGCAGACGCTGTTGAAGTATACGTCGCCGGGTGTGCCGGATCTTTATCAGGGTGGGGAGTTGTGGGATTTAAGTCTGGTGGATCCGGACAACCGACGGCCCGTGGATTATGCGCTGCGGAAAGCGGCTGTTGGATGAGTTGAAGGAGATGAGTGGAGGCGACGTTGCGGCGCTTGTGATGAGTCGAGCGGACGAGGGGCTGCCGAAGATGTGGACGATTCATCAGGCGCTGCAACTGCGGCGAGAGAGGCCAGAGTGTTTTGGTGCGGACGCGGACTACACGCCGATAGAGGTCGATGGGGCGAAGTACGATCACGTGATTGGATATCTGAGGGGCGAGGAAGTTGTCACGGTGGTTCCGAGGCTGACACTGAAGCTGGACGGCGCGTGGAAGGACACTATTGTGGTGCTGCCAAAGGGGAGATGGAAGAATCGTTTGTCCGGGGCGATGGTGAGCGGTGGGGTGATCACGATGAAGTTGCTACTGAAGGATTTTCCGGTGGCGCTTCTGGTGCGCGAGGGTTCGGGAGAGAGTGAATAATGCATGAGTTTACGGTTTGGGCGCCGAATGCGAAGAAGGTCGCGGTGAAGATTGGTGAAAAGGCTTATCCGATGCGCGGGCCGAATGAGCGTGGGTCGTGGAGCGTTGCGGTAGCGGAGGCTGGGCCAGGGACGGACTACAAGTTTGTGCTGGACGGGGAAGAGAAAGACGGGGATGCGATAGACGGGGATGCGACGGCGTGGCCGGATCCGCGTTCGCAGTTGCAGCCGCATGGAGTGCATGGTCTGTCGCGGGTTTACGATCAGAGCGCGTTTAAGTGGAGCGATGGCGGATGGCAGGCGCCGCCGCTTTCGCGTGCGGTGATCTATGAGCTGCATGTGGGGACGTTTACGCCGGGGGGGACGTTTGATTCGGCGATTGAGCGGTTGGATTATCTGATTGATCTGGGGATTACGCATGCGGAACTGATGCCGGTGGCTGCATTCCCGGGCGGGCAGGGATGGGGCTACGACGGAGCTGCGTTGTTTGCTGTCTACGAAGGATATGGTGGGCCGGACGGATTGAAGCGGCTGGTGAATGCCTGCCACATTCGCGGGCTCGCTGTGTTGCTTGATGTGGTCTACAACCACTTTGGACCGGTGGGGAACTACAGTGGAAAGTTTGGGCCCTACATGACGGATAAACACCGTACACCGTGGGGTGGGGCGGTGAACTTTGAGGATTGGGGAAGCGATGAAGTGCGGCGCTTCTTCTGCGACAACGCGCTGATGTGGATGCGGGATTATCACATGGATGGGTTGCGGCTGGATGCGGTGCATGAGTTTATCGACCGGTCGGCGATTCACTTTATGGAGCAGCTTGCGGAAGAGACGAAGGCGTTGTCGAAGGAACTGGGGCGCAGGCTGGTGTTGATTGCAGAGAGCGATCTGAACGATCCGAGGGTGGTTAAGCCAATCGAGGCCGGAGGGTACGGCATGGATGCGCAGTGGAGCGATGACTTCCATCACGCGCTGTTCACTGTGTTGGTTACGGAAGGAGCGGAGAAGGGCTACTACGCGGACTTCGGCTCGATGGAGAAGCTGGCGAAGTCGCTGACGAAGATCTTTGTGAATGACGGTAACTACTCCCGCTACCGGGGACAGAGTCATGGGCGTCCGGTTGAGAATCTTTCGCCGCATCAGTTTCTGGGATATATCCAGAATCACGATCAGGTGGGGAACCGCGCGATTGGAGACAGGCTGGAGCAGATCATCGGAGCGGATCGCGCCAAGGTGGCCGCGGGGATTGTGCTGACGTCGCCGTTTATCCCAATGATCTTTCAGGGTGAGGAGTTTGCCGCGTCGACACCGTTTCAATACTTCGCGGACCATGAGGATCCCGAGATGGCGAAGGCGGTATTGAAGGGGAGGAAGAGCGAGTTTGCCGCGTTTGGGTGGAGTCCGGATGACATACCGGACCCGGAAAAGGTGGAGACGTTTCAGCGATCGAAGCTGAATTGGGACGAGGTGCACGAAGGGCGGCATGCGGAGATGTCGAGTTGGTATCGAACATTGATTCATCTGCGACACGCGTCGCCTTCGTTGAAGGATGGAGAGCCGGGGCAGACGAAGGTTTCTTTCGATGAAGCCCAGCGATGGCTGGTGATGGAGCGCGGCCTGGTGACGGTGATGTGCAATCTCGGCACGGAACGAATCGAGTTGAAGAATGCGAGGAGGTTGCCTTTGTTGCTCGCGTCTCGCGATGATGTCGGAGCTGAAGAGGGCGTTGTCAGGTTGCCGCCTGATACGGTTGCGATCCTGAGTGGCGAGACGAACCGACAGGTTGTGTAGAATTTCTTCATCTATTCAACCAAACTGAAGGGAAGTGTCTGTCATGCCACTGGTTCTTCGTCGTTCGCTCCTCTGCGTCCTTGTTTGCTGTGCTTTATTCGCGGGAAAGTGGGGCGATGGCGCAGACGGCTTTGCCCTCGTTGAGCGATCCGGCGATATCTCCGGATGGGAAGGAGATTGCGTTTGCGTCGGGCGGCGATATCTGGACAGTTCCGTCGGCTGGTGGCGAGGCGCATCTGCTGGTGACGAACCCGGCGACAGAGTCGAGGCCGCTGTATTCGCCGGATGGGACGAAGCTTGCATTTGTTTCGACGCGAACCGGTGCGGGGAATATCTATGTGCTGACGCTGGCGACGGGGGAGCTAATGCGGCTGACGTATTCGGATCGGCCGGATGCGCTGGATGGCTGGTCGCATGATGGCAAGTGGATCTACTTCACCTCGGCAGTGAATGATATCGCGGGGCAGGGCGATATTTTTCGCGTGAGCACAGCGGGCGGGACACCGCTGGAGGTGAGCCGCGAACGTTATCTGAACGAGTTTGAGAGTGCGCCTTCGCCGGATGGACAGACGATTGTGTTGGTGGCGAGGGGGCTGAGCAGCTCGCAGTGGTGGCGGAACGGGCACGCGCACATCGATGAGACCGAGGTGTGGCTGAAGCCGATGGCTGAGAGCGGAAAGTATCAGAAGTTCCTGAAGGCCGACGCGAAGCATGCGTGGCCGATGTGGTCGGCTGATGGGAAGACCCTGTTTTATATGAGCGATGCGTCGGGTGCGGAGAATATCTGGGCTGCGCCGTTGGCGACGCCTGCGGCGGCGAAGGAGTTGACGCACTTCAAGGAAGGCCGCGTGTTGTGGCCGAGCATTGGAGACGGCGGAAAGACGATCGTGTTCGAGCGCAACTTCGCGATCTGGAAGATGGATACGGGGACGGGCAAGGCAGAGCGGGTGCCGATTACGCTGCGTGGAGTTCCGGCGTCGCCGGGCGTGACGCATGTGACGGAGACGAACTTCAGCGCGATGGCGTTGTCGCCTGATGGAAAGAAGATTGCGGTGATTGCGCATGGCGAGGTCTTTGCCGTATCTGCGAAGGATGGTGGCGAGGCGCAGAGGCTGACGCACACGGCGACGGCGGAGAGCGATCCGGAGTGGTCGGCGGATTCGATGAAGCTGGTGTATCGATCCGAGGCGGGTGCGGGTGAGGCGAGCGGGCACAATCTGGTGATGTACGACTTTGCGTCGGGAAAAGAGAGTGTACTGACGCAGCCTGGAAACGAAGACACGAACCCCCGGTGGGCGCCTGACGGCAAGAGCGTGGCCTACGTTCGCAATGAGAAAGAGTTGCATGTCGTTGGAGTGCCCTCGAAGGAAGCTGCGGGAGCGGACCGCGTTGTAGCTACGGGAGCGATGCCGGGTTCGGCAGTGACGTGGTCGCCGGACGGGCAGTGGATCGCGTATTCGGTGCAGGACAAGAGGTCGTTTCGCAATGTGGATGTGGTGTTAGCGACGGGGGGCGAGTCGCATCCGGTGAGCTTTCTGGCGAATGGAGAGACCGCTTCGAAGATTGCATGGTCTCCGGATGGACACTATCTGCTCTTCGATACTGCTCAGCGGAGCGAGCAGGTCCAGATTGCGCGTGTCGATCTGCTTCCCCATGTACCGAAGTATCGAGAGGACGAGTTCCGCGACCTGTTTCGCCCATCGAAGACGCCGGGAACTCCGTCTTCGCCTACCGCTCCGTCAACGCCGGAGGTGACAACGCCTGCCACTGAAGAGAAGGCTGCAACTCCGGCGGCTGGAGCGGGCGCGACCGAGGCGAAGAAGAAGCCGGAGCCGGTAAAGATTGTGTTTGAGGGGATTCGCGATCGTTTGACGCTGCTGCCGCTGGGGTTGAATGCGGAGGCGCCGGTGATCAGCGCGGACGGAAAGACGTTGTTGTTTGGGGCGCGCTCAGCGAATCAGTTGGGCCTCTATACCTACAGCCTGGAGGAGTTGTCGAAGGAGCCTCCTGTGGTGCGCCAGTTGACCTCGACGGCAGGGCGAAAGACCGACTATGCGTTCAGCCCGGATGCAAAGGATGTGTTTTATCTGGAGAACGGCGCGGTGAAGTCGATCACGGTGGAGTCGCGGACGGTGAAGTCGGTTGCGGTGACGGCACCGATGCAGATCGACTTCGACGTGGAGAAGAAGGTGGTGTTTGAAGAGGCGTGGGAGACGCTGAACCGGCGCTTCTACGATGCGAAGTTCAATGGGCATGACTGGCTGAAGCTGCACGATGAGTGGGCGCCTTATATTGCCGGCGTAAAGACGTCGGATGAATTGCGCCGCGATATCAATTTGTTGATTGGCGAGTTGAACTCGTCGCACTCGGGCATCAATCGGGGGATGGGGCCGAATAGCGGGCCGCAGCCGGTGCAGGTTGGAAACCTTGGGCTGCGATTCGACCGCGAGGCGTATGAGGCAGGCAAGGGTCTGATTGTGCGCGAGGTGATTGCGCTAGGGCCGGCAGCGATTGAAGGGACGATCAAGCCAGGAGATCGCCTGGTGAGCGTGAACGGCGAGGCGGTCGGGACGAAGAACCTTGATGGGATGCTGGAGGACACGGTCGGTAAGCGGGTTGTGCTGGGAATTGAGACGGCAGGCAAGACACGTGATGCTGTGGTGCGGCCGGTGTCTTCTGTTGCGGCAGTCGGCTTGCTGTATCGGCAATGGGTCGAGGAACGGCGAGCGTTGGTGGATCGCGTGAGCGGCGGCAAGATTGGGTATGTCCATATCGCGGATATGAGCGATGCCTCGCTGCAGCAGCTGTATATCGATCTGGATGCGCAGAATGAGGCCAAGCAGGGCGTTGTGGTCGATGTACGAAATAACAATGGCGGCTATATCAATGGTTACGCGCTGGATGTGTTTACGCGGCAGAACTACCTGATGATGACGCCACGCGATTTGACGCCGGTGCCTTCGCGGCAGAACCTGGGGCAACGTGCGCTGGGTTTGCCGACGGTGCTGGTGACAAACGAGTCGTCGCTGTCGGATGCGGAGGATTTCACGGAAGGGTACCGGTCGTTGAAGCTGGGCAAGGTGGTCGGGGAGCCGACTGCAGGCTGGATCATCTTCACGGGGGCGCAACCGCTGATTGATGGCTCAGCGGTGCGAGTGCCCGGATGGCGGATTCAGGACATGCGCGGTGAGAACATGGAGATGCATCCGAGGCCGGTGGATATCGAAGTGGAGCGTCCGCTCGGCGAGACGGGGACTGGGTCCGATGCCCAGTTAGAGCGCGCGGTCAAGGAGTTGCTGGCAACGCAATAAGCGGGGCAAAGAGCGCGGAAGGTTATCATAGATGGACCGGTTGGCCGTGGGAGTCTGTTCGCTTTAGTTTCGTCAAACTGAAAATCGAAAGCATTGTTTTGAGCGGAAACTTTTGCGTTGCTTAATCGTCTTCCTAGACACTGGCGACTTTAGCGGGCTATTTGAAGCGACCACCGCAATTGCATCAAAACTGAGGTAAGACGATGTTGAAGGGATTCGGTGTATTCCGGACCGCCGCGCTGAGGGCAAGCCTTATAGCGCCCATAGCGGTTCTTGGTTCTGTCGGGGCTGTAGCGATGGCGCAGGCACCTGCTGCGACGCCGGCTGTCGCGCGCCAACTGGGGACCGTGAAGGCTGTCTCGGGAACCAGCCTCACACTGAAGACGGACGCTGGACAGGACGTTGTTGTCAGCGTGGCGGATGGCGCCCGCATCCTGCAGTTGGCGCCAGGCAGCACCGACCTGAAGACAGCGCAGACGATAGCTTTGGGCGACATCGCGGTCGGCGATCGTGTGCTGGTGAGCGGCAAAGCAGGGGATGACGCGGGCGCGTTTTCCGCGTCGCGCGTGATCCTGATGAAGTCCGGGGACATCGCACAGAAACATGAGATGGAGCAGGCCGACTGGCAGAAGCGTGGGACCGGCGGCATTGTGAGCGCGGTAGACACGGGTTCTGGAACTGTGACGATCTCGATCGGCGCGAAGAAGGTCAGCGTCACCACATCGCCGGCGACAAAGTTTCGGCGATATGCCGGTGACTCTGTGAAGTTTGAGGATGCGAAGCCGGGGACACTGGCGCAAATTCAGGTGGGCGACCAGCTACGCGTGCGCGGAGCCAAGTCGGAGGATGGAAGCTCGATCCAGGCGGAAGAGGTGGTCAGCGGATCGTTCAAGAATCTGGCGGGACTGATCGCGACGATCGATGCGGCTAATGGGACGCTCACATTGAAGGACCTTGCCACAAAGAAGACTGTCACGGTGAACATCACAGCGAATTCGAGCGTTCGCACTCTGCCGCCGCAGGCTGCGGCGATGTTTGCGGCGCGAGCAAAGGGCGGCGCTGCGGGCGCGGGCGGTGGTGGCGCGAGTCAGGCGAATGCGCCGGCTGAGGGCCGGCCGGGCGGAGCTGGACCGGGTGGTGCTGGACCGGGCGGAGGAGGACTGGGTGGTGCGGGGCGCTCAGCCGGCGGGGATCTTTCGCAGCTAGTGAGCCGCTTACCCAACAAGACGATCGCGGATTTGAAGGTGGGAGATGCAGTGATGATTGTGGCGTCGCAGCCGGATCCGAGCAGCGCTACCGTGACGGCTGTGACTCTGTTGTCTGGAGTCGAACCGATCTTAGCGGCGGCGCCGGGTGCGCCCTCGATGACGCTGTCTCCCTGGTCTATAGGGGGCGAAGGGGCGCCTGAGGGTGGCGGCGGAGGCGGTCGGTAACTTTTAATTCGTTCTGTAACGATGGGATTTTTTCGAGGAGTAGTAATGTCATTTCGTGCAACTTTGAAGATTGCCTTACTTTTTTTTGTCGCTTTGATGCCTATGGTTTCGAGTGCCCAGCAGACTGGAGCCACGGTCCGCGGAGTAGTTGCCGATCCTGAAAATGCTGTGATTCCGGGCGCGACCGTGACGTTCACACCGGCGTCTGGGAAGCCGTTGATCACGCAATCGCAGAGCGATGGAACTTATGTCCTGCGCGGTGTCCCGGCCGGAACGTATTCGGTGACAGTGACGATGCCGGGTTTCGCCTCGTTCGTAAAACAGGGAGTCAGGGTCACGGCAGGGCAGACGCTCGCTCTGGACGCACAGATGGCGATTCAGGAGCAGAAGCAAGAGGTCAATGTGACTGCGCAGGCGGCGCAGGTAAGCGTGGATGCCGACAGTAACGCGAGTGCGACGGTACTCAAAGGCAAGGATCTCGATGCGCTTTCGGACGATCCCGATGAACTTTCGTCGGAGTTGACCGCGCTTGCCGGGCCAGCGGCGGGGCCAAACGGGGGACAGATTTATGTTGATGGCTTTACGGGTGGGCAGCTTCCTCCGAAGTCGTCGATCCGCGAGATCCGTATCAATCAGAATCCATTCTCTGCGCAGTACGATCGTCTGGGCTATGGACGAGTCGAGGTCTTCACCAAGCCGGGCACAGACAAATTTCATGGGCAGTTCAACCTGCAGGGCATTACATCCGCCCTGAACTCGGGCAATCCCTTGTTGAATTCTTTCAATAGTCCCGGACAGCCGGAGCAGACACAGCCGCCGTATCACACGATCTTCGTGCTCGGGAACATAACGGGGCCGCTGGCGAAGAATGCGTCGTTTACCCTGTCCGGGACTCACCGGTCGATCCAGGACAACGATCTGGTAAATGCAACGATTTTGAATCCAACAAATCTGGGTTTGACGATACTGACCTGCCCCACAGGTCAAATAACATGCACCTATTCTGTGGCGAATCCAGCGCCGCAGTCGCGGACCGAGATTTCGCCACGCATCGATCTTGCGCTGGGCGAGAAGAATACGCTGGTGACGCGCTTCCACTACGAACAGAACGACCAGAATAATGTTGGTGTTGGAGGTCTGAACTTACCCACCACAGGCTATACCTCGAGCACCTCTGAGACGACGGTACAAGTGGTCGATACCCAAATCCTGAGCCAACGCGTTATCAACGAGACTCGATTCGAGTATCAGCATGAGTCCGCAACTCTGACGGCTCTTGAAACGACGCCGACGATCATGGTGCAGGGAAACTTTACCGGAGGCGGGTCAAACTCGGGCACCTCTTCGACGCCACAAAATCATTTTGAGGCGCAGAATTACACGTCGATCCAGTTGGCGAAGAACTTCATTCGGATGGGAGGCCGGCTGCGGACCACAGGTGAAACTGCAACGACAAATGCCGGATCGAATGGCGAGTTCGTCTACAACTGTTTGATAACTACCACTACCTGCACGTCACCGTCGACGTATGAAAACATGCAGGCCAGCCAATTCAGCATTACGCAGATCCTGCATCCGGTGAGTGCGACGCTGGTCGATCTGGGACTCTACGCGGAGGACGACTGGAAGGCGCGCCCGAATCTGTCGGTCAGCTACGGCATTCGTTATGAGACGCAGAACCATCTCGCGGATCATCACGATTTCGCTCCGCGCCTGTCGGTCCGCTACGGTCTTGGCAGGGCGAACAGCAATCCGAAGACGGTCGTCAACGCTGGCTTCGGTATCTTCTATGACCGTTATCAGCTCACCAATGTGATAACTACACTCCAATCAAACGGTACAAATCAAATACAGACGCAGATCGTGAATCCTAGTGTAGCCTGCAATCCAGAGAACATTGCCGCCTGCACGGGAGGCACCTCCTCGGCAGGCAACAAGACGGTCCAGGCTTCGCCATTTCTGCGCACTCCGTATACCTTCCACTATGCCCTGGGAGTCGACCAACAGTTATTTCGCGGGGCGACCTTGTCGGTGAACTACATTCGTGCGGATGGTTTGCACCAGTTTTATACGGCGAACATCAACTCGCCGACGAGCCCCTGCGCTACCCCCGCTACTTGCACCTATCCGACACCGCCTGCGCCGGGCCAACATCCGATGATTACGGATCAATATGAGTCGGGTGGTGTGTATCGGCAGAATCAGCTGATCGCAAATGCGAACATACGTCCTAGCCGAATCTGGTCCGTGTCTGGCTATGGCGTGTTGAACTTCGCCAAGGCTGACACGGGGACGATCAACACCTTCCCTTCGGTTAATCCTTACAACATTGGAGAGGACTACGGACGGGCGGTATTCGATGTCCGTTACAGGCTCTTCTTGTTTGGCAATGTCTCTCTTCCTTACACCATCAGCGTGAGCCCTCTGATGATTTTGTCAGGGGGTACCCCATATAACGTCACAACCGGTACCGACTTGAATAACGACGGCCAGTTCAATGACCGGCCGATGTTTGGGCCAGCCAATGGCATCCCGGCCGGTCAGCCTGGAACGAATACGATTGCAGGCTGCGGCAGCTTCGTTGCGCCACCCGCAGGAACGACTTACACACGCATTCCCATCAACTACTGCACGGGGCCAACGCAGTTCACCGTGAATCTGCGCGTTACCAAGACTTTCGGCTTTGGACCGTTGACAGCGGCGGCGCAAGCTCGGGCCGGACAGGGCCAGGGCGGTCCCGGTGGCCCTCCAATGGGCGGTCGCGGTGGGCCAGGCGGGGGAGGGGGGCGCGGCGGCCCTGGAGGCGGGCCGGGTGGTTTTGGTGGCGGCGGCACGGGCAAGCGCTATAACCTTGCTTTCGGGGTTCAGGTGCTGAACCTGTTCAACAACCTCGATCTTTCGACGCCGAACGGTACTATGACCTCGCAGAACTTTGGTCGATCGCAACAGCTTGCCGGCAATCCTTTCACGAGCAACTCTGCTATACGGCGCATCTCACTGCAGACGTCCTTCACCTTCTAACCAGTCGCAGATATAAAAAAAGAAGAGGCGCAACCTTCAGTTCGGTTGCGCCTTTTTCTGTGGGCGGAATCTGTGAACCGCGATCAGGTTGCGGGCTTGAAGTTCTTTTTGAGAGTCTGCCAGCAGGTGTAGTACTCGTGCTGTCGTGCGGCGGTGTCCATGGCGAACTTTGTGGGACGGCAGACGAAGCGCGTTTCGAACATGAACGCGAGAGTGCCGTCGAGTTTGACGGGCATCAGTTCGGCTGCGCTGGCGCGCTCGAAGGTCTCGGCGTCGGGGCCGTGGCCGCTCATGCAGTTGTGCAGGCTGGCTCCGCCGGGGGTGAAGCCCTCGGCCTTGGCGTCGTACTCGCCTTTGACGAGGCCCATGAACTCGTTCATGAAGTTGCGATGGAACCATGGCGGGCGAAAGGTGTGTTCGGCGACGATCCAGCGGGGCGGGAAGATGGCGAAGTCGACGTTGGCCGTGCCGGGAATCTCACTAGGCGAGGTGAGGACGGTGTAGATGGATGGGTCGGGGTGGTCGAAGCTGACGGAGTTGATGCAGTTGAAGCGCGCGAGATCGTATTTGCAGGGGGCGTAGTTGCCGTGCCATGCGACGACGTCGAGCGGGGAGTGGTCGAAGTCGGTAGCCCAGAGATTTCCCTGGAACTTGGCGACGACCTGGAAGGTGCCGTTGTCGCGGTCGTCGTAGGCGGCGTGCGGGGTGAGGAAGTCGCGGCTGTTGGCGAGGCCGTTTGCGCCGATCGCGCCGAGTTCTGGCAGTCGGAAGCTTGCGCCGTAGTTTTCGAGGACATAGCCGCGGGCCTGAGGCTCCAGCAGCTCGACGCGAAATTTGATGCCGCGAGGGATAAGGGCGATTTCACCGGGGGCGAGGTCGAGGATGCCAAGTTCGGTGTGCAGCATCAGGCGGCCTAGCTGCGGAACGAAGAGCAGTTCGCCGTCGGCGGAGTAGAAGAAGCGGTCGGTCATGCTCTTGTTCGCCGCGTAGATGTGGATCGCGTTGCCGGAGTGCATCGAGAGGTCGCCGCTGCCGGCGAGGGTTGTGAGGCCGTCGACAAAGTCGGTTGGGTTGGTGGGCAGCGGGAAGGGGATCCCAGCGGAGTTGGCTGGGCGTCGTCTCGACTTCGTTGAATGGGCTGGACCGAACGAGGCCGTTGGCGATGCGCTCGTAGGGTTTGTGCATGACGGAGGGACGGATTCGGTAGGTCCAGGTGCGCCGGTTGAGCAGGCGAGGCGCGGTGAAGGGGCTGCCACTCAACTGCTCGGTGTAGAGGCCGAGCGGGGCCTTCTGGGGGGCGTTCTGGCCGACGGGGAGGCCGCCTGGATGGGCCTCGGTGGCAAACTCGTTGCCGAAGCCGGTGAAGTACTTGAGATCGGGCATGTAAATCCTCTCTGGCTAACTTGCGTCTGTGTGGGCGAGCTTCCTGACGAGCGAATGGTACTTCGCAGGAACACCGTAGCTTAACCGAAATGAGGCGTGTTGTGCTCGGCGGTGATTAACGCAGGATGGGAGCATCCGTGGCAGACAACAGATAAGGCTTCCCGGCGGCGTCGTTCGCGGAGCCGGCCGAGGAGATTACAACGGTCTTCGCATTGAGGAACTCGCGCATTCCGGCGGCGGAGAGTTCGCGACCATAGCCGGAGCGTTTGATGCCGCCGAAGGGCAGGCGCGGGTCGCTCGCCACCATGGCGTTCAGGAAGACAGCGCCGCATTGCAGCTCGGCGACGAGGCGCTGCTGTTCGGCAGGGTCGCGCGTCCAGGCGGAGGCGCTGAGGCCGAATGGCGTGTCGTTGGCGACCTCGATGGCTTCATTGAGATCCCGCACGCGAAAGAGCATAGCGACAGGGCCGAAGAGCTCTTCACGATATACGGCGGAGTTGCGGGGCACACCGGTGAGGACGGTGGGCTCGAAGTAGTTGCCCTCGCCCAGCATGCGCTCGCCGCCGGTGAGGATGCGTGCGCCCAGGCGGGTCGCCGCCTTCACCTGCTTTTCGAGCTCCTCAACGGCGTGGACGGTCGCGAGTGGACCGATCTCCGTGCCTTCCTTCATGGGGTCGCCGACGCGAACGGATTCCATGCCTTTGACGAAGCGCGGCTCGAAGGCGTCGTAGATCTCCTCCGCGACGATGAAGCGTTTGGCGGCGATACAGGACTGGCCGCTGTTGACGCAGCGCGCACGTACAGCGGTCTCTATTGCAAGGTCGAGGTCGGCCGACGGCATGACGATGAAGGGGTCGCTGCCGCCGAGCTCAAGCACCGACTTTTTGATGAGCCAGCCGGCCTGGGCGCCAATGGCGCGGCCTGCGGTTTCGCTGCCGGTGACGGTGACCGCGGCGATGCGTTCGTCGCCAAGGATGGTCTCGACCTGATTGACCTCGAGCAGGAGGCTCTGGAAGGTGCCGCGCGGGAAGCCGGCACGGCGGACGAGCGATTCGATTGCGAGAGCGCACTGCGGGACGTTCGATGCGTGTTTCAGCAGGGCGACGTTGCCCGCCATCAGTGCGGGCGCGAGAAAGCGAAAGACCTGCCAGAAGGGGAAGTTCCACGGCATCACAGCAAGCACGACACCGAGCGGGTCCCAGCGCACGTAGCTGTAGTTCGGCTCGGTTGGGATGGACTCGGGCGCAAGGATGCGGGCCGCGTGGTCGGCGTAGTAACGGCAGGCGTCGGCACACTTGAGGATTTCAAGCCGGGCGGCATCGAGCGGTTTGCCCATCTCAAGCGTGATGAGCGTCGCGAAATCTGCTGTCTCGTTTTCAAGAATAGACGCGAGCTTGCGCATACACAGGGCTCGGTGGTCGAGCGGAACGCTCGCATAGGAGCGGAAGGCGTCTGCGGCGAGCGCGATCTTTTGACGCGCGGTGTCTTCTGTGAGCGGCTCGAAGCGGCGTAGAAGTTTGTTGGTCGCGGGATTGATGGATTCGATTGCCATGCCGGGGCGTATGTCTACTCTGATGCTAGCTTAGCAAGGACTGAGGCGAGGACGCGTACCCCCAAAGTGATATCCGCTGGCGCGGCGTATTCGTCCGGACGGTGGCTGACGCCGTTGCGGCATGGGATGAAGATCATTGCAATGGGGGCGATCCGGGCCATGAACAGTGAGTCGTGATAGGCGCGGCTGACCATCTTTTTGTACGGGATTCCTTGTTCGGCGCAGACTTGTTCGATCAATTGGAGGGTGTGGGGAGATGAGTGCGCGGGGTCGTCGGCGTTGACGAGCTCTTCGGTGATGGCGATCTTGCGGCGCTGGCGCAGCTCCTCGCAGTCGCGGCGAATGGCTTGCATGACAGCTTCGCGGCGGTCGGGATCTGTATCGCGGATATCGAGCTGCAGAACGACTCGGCTGGGGACGCTGTTGACCGCGCCGGGATGGACTGCACAGGTGCCTACTGTGGCTACGGTGTCGATTGCTCCGGTGGCGAGGGCGTGCTTTTCGACGGAGAGAATGAGTTCGGCGGCCGCGCACAGCGCGTCTTTGCGGTCCGGCATCAAGAGAGCACCGGCATGGCCGCCAAGGCCAGTGATGGTGAAGCGATAGCCTGCGGGGGCGGCGATGCTGGTGACGATGCCGAGGGGGATGCCTTCGCGCTCGAGCAGAGGGCCTTGTTCGATGTGCAGCTCGATCCACGCGTGATAGTGATTCGGCGGCAACCGCACGGAGGAGAGTGGTCCCAAAAAGCCTGCTGCTGTTCGGACGGCGTTGAGAGGCGCTTCGTCCTTGTCTTGCAGGGCGTCGGCGCGGTCAGGGTCCAGCGTGCCGGAGAGCAGCCGGCTGCCAAGACAGCCGATGCCGAAGCGAGTGGGCTCCTCCGAGGTGAACATGACGAGTTCGATGGAGCGGCGAGGGCGAAGACCGCTTTGTTTGAGGGCACGCATCGCCTCCAGACCGCCGAGGACGCCGACCGTGCCGTCGTACATGCCGGCGTGGGGGATGGCGTCAGTGTGGGAGCCGGTGGCTACGGCGGGCAGATTGGGGTCGGTGCCCGCCCAGCGGATGAAGATGTTGCCCACGGCGTCGTCGCGGACCTCGAAGCCCTCAGCCGCAGCGAGATTTTTCAGCCACGCTCGGGCGCGGAGGTCGTCGGCTGAAAACACGACTCGGGTGACGGCGGTGCCGTCGGATGCTGGCTCGGCGTCGGTAAGCTTGGCGAGGGCATGAAGTTCGCTGAGCAGCCTCGCCTGGTCGATTTGAATCTGCATGGTTTCAACTCCTGACTATCTCGTCCGAGGTCAAGCAAGGAGTCTAGACCAGCGGGTGGCGATTCCAGTCTTTGTAGATCAAATATTTTGCGGGGCGCTTGCCGATGGCGCCGAACCACTGCGGGCAGAATGGTCCCATCCAGATGAAGTCGCCCGCGGTGACGGGGTACCAGAGGTCGCCAAGCCGATAGATGCCTCCGCCTTCGAGCATCAGCAGGCCGTGCTCCATGATGTGCACCTCGACCATGCTGAGTGCGGCGCCGGGCTGATAGGTCATCGTGTTGACAGCGAAGTCGAATGAGGGAGAGCCCGGCAGAAGGCTGCGAACCTGGAGGTCGGGGTCGTCGTTGAGCGGGACGGAGAGTGTGCTTTCTTCGCGGCCCACCAATACGTCTGGTGTTGGTGCGGAGACTATGGCATCGTAGGGTTTTTCGATGATGGCAAGCTTCGTTGCCTGTTGTGCGGTTACTGTGTGTGCCGCGTCCTCGGGAATGTATGCAAAGCTGCCCGCAGTCATTGTGTGGAATGTCGTGTCCGTTGCGAAGTCGACGGCGCCTTCAAGAGTGTAGATGAACCGTTGATTGGAGGTGTGGCCGAGGCTGCCACCGGGTTCAAGCTCGGCGGTGTACTGCGTGAAGGCTGCGCCGCCCGCGGGCGAGATGTGCACGACGGCAGTGGCGCGCTCCATGCCCGGCAACACGGTGCGAACGAAGGTGTCCGGTGTGTGAAGCAGATGGTCCCGCTGATTGGTGCTGCGAGTGTGTCCGAGCTTATGCATGTGCGTCCTTGGAGTTGGTTCTATCATCGCGCAACTGCGCAAGGAACTCCATCGCCGTGGCGAGGGCGGCCTCCACGTCCTGCGGCAACACGGTTTCGTCAGGGTGATGGCTGAGACCTCCCGGGCTGCGAAGGAAGAGCATCGCTGAGGGAATGTACGGGGCGAGAATCATCGCGTCGTGGCCCGCTCCGCTTGTCATGACGCGGCTGGGAAAGCCTGCTCGGGCGGCGGCGTTTTGCAGGATCTTCGTCAGACGAGAATCCAGGGGGACGGCAGCCTGATCGAGCTGTGTGTGCGCCGTAACCTGCACGCCACGCCTCGTAGCGGCTCCCCTGGCACGCTCCATCATTGCATCAATTGCGGCTTTGCGGACTGTGTCGTCGGCGTGACGTACGTCGAGCGAAGCGATCGCGCGTCCGGCGATGACGTTTACAACACTCGGCGAGATCTCCACATCGCCCACGGTCGCGACGAGACCCTCCTGGGACTTTGCATAGTCTTCGACCGCGCTGATCCATTCGGCTGCGGCGGCCATCGCGTCATGTCTCAGATTCATCGGCGTTGTGCCAGCGTGGTTGGCATGACCGAGGAAGACGAGTTGCATGCGAGTCTGACCGACGAGGGCGTCGACAATTCCGACCGAGGCATCTTCGCTCTCGAGCACTGGCCCTTGCTCGATATGAAACTCGAGATAGGCAAAGGCTTCGTCGGACAATGCCACAGAGGGAAGCTGTGCGGGATCGAGGCCAAAGTGTTTGATTGCGTCCATCACGGCGATGCCGTTTTGATCGGTGAGGGCGAGTGTCTCGGCGTCCAATTTTCCAACGACCGCGAGACTCCCGAGAAATGGTTTGCGAAAACGCACACCTTCCTCTTCGGAAAACCCGATCACTTCGATTGCAAATGGAAGGTTCTGGCCTCGCAACTCTTCAACGATGGCGACCCCGAGGACAACGCCGAGGATGCCGTCGAAGGCTCCGGCGTTAGGGACCGTATCGAGGTGAGAGCCGATGATGAGACTCGGGGACAGTGGCGCTGCGCCTGGGTAGAGGCCACGCAGATTCCCGATGGCGTCGACGTGCACTGTCATGCCGGCGGCCTCCATCCAGCCGCGGAGAAGTGCATGTACGTCTTTCATGGGCGGCGTCAGGAAGAGCCGCGTGATCTCGCCCGGAACCTCAGTGCAGGCGGCGATCTCACGGCAGCGGGCGATGACGCGGGAGGAGCGATCTATATATGTGCCTTTCATGGTTGCTTATCGGATGATCTCAAAGCGTACGCCGGACGCGCGCTTCGATATAGCCGTGCGGCTCATCTGTCGGCACGAAGATTTCGTTCGGGTTGTCCTGACCGAATCGCGAGAGGTCGACCAAGAGGCAGTGTTTGTTCGGCATGGTGATCTCGATCTCATCGATTTCAGCCACCTCTTCGAGTGCGCTCTCGGCCATTGCGTAGAGGGTCTGTTGAACGGATTTGCTGACGTGGTTGGCGAATGTGCGAAGCATGGTCTCGCGTATCGTTGCACGCACAGCGTCGAAGCCCATATCACTGGAGGTATAGCGCCACTCGGCGCTGACGGCCGTCCCGAAGAGCCGGTCGTTTGTCTCCTTGAGTGTGGTGAGCGAGTCCTTGATGTAGCCTTCGAAGGCGGAGTTTGCTGTCTTGAGCAGAACGAGGTTGTCGAGGCCCGAGAGGACGTGGAACGTGCCGCCCTGCGCGCGTTCAACGCTGGTTGTCTGGAGTTCGCCGCTGCCGCGCATGAAGGCACTGGGATGGGGTTTGCCATCGATGGTGAGGCGCTTCCACATCGTGCTTTCAACGCAGATCGAGGCAGATTTAACCTGAGAATTTCGTCCGAGCAGGAAGTCGGCAAGCTCCTTGGCGTAGTCTTCCATTGTTGTTGCGTTCGAGCTTCGCGCGATGGAGTAGACGGTGTTCTTCATTGTGTCCGTAGGCAAAATTTTGCTGTTGTCGCCATGGATGTGCGCGGTGTCGAAGTCGCCCTTCAGTAGAACCTGCACGGTCCACTCGCACAGATCATGGCCGTGATCGTTGCGCGTCACCTTCATCAGGCGAACGCGGGATTTTCCGTAGCGGTTTTCGGCGAGTTCGATCATTGTTTCAACTTCCTCGGTAAGTGGTGTAGCCGTTGGCGGTCAGTAGCAAGGGGATATGGTAGTGCTGATCCTTGTCTGACACCGCAAAGACGATTTCAACATAGGGGTAGAGACCTTCAAGATCGTTTCGCTTGAAGTAGGCCGCAGTTTCGAAGTGAACGCGATAAGAACCCTGCTGCAGTGCCTTCGTAGGCGGCAAGAGATCTTTGCAGCGGCCATCCGCGTCGGTCACGGCATCGTTGAGGAGAGACCAGACGTTGTTCGTCATAAACGCCAGAGTGACGGGGACTCCCGCGGCTGGACGTCCGAGCGCAATATCGAGAATGTGTGTTGAGATGCCCATGGTTAGTTTGACTCCAGCCAGCGGAGAAGACGAAGCTGCGTGATTTGACGTTGTTGCTCGGCGGCCTCGCGCAGCTCTGTCGCCGCGTCGTTCTTCATGCGTGTTTCGAGGATGGCGAGGATTTCAGCGGCGTTCTTGCCCGTTGCGCACACGATGAAGATTCGGCCGAACTTCTGCTCGTAGCGGTGGTTGGCTTCTTCCAGAGCATGCTTTGCTGATTCGTCGCCGGAGAGCGCCGTACTCTGTTCCTGCGCCGACCACTGCAAAGATTCTGCAGTTGCGTGAGTTTGAGAATGCATCTTTCCGATGCGGGGATGACTGTCGAACGCTTGTTGCCAGGCCGCTTCCGGTAAGGCAAGCCAGAGCCGGTTTGATGTCTCGATTAGCGTCTCTGCGTCCGCGATGGGCCGACTCGAAGCCAGCGCGATCGCCCAAGTTTGCGAGCCACAGCAGGGAAGCGCCTCGCGGGCGGCGTCGGCAGCGTCGAGCGAGTTCCATCGGGCGAGAACTTTGTTCATCTTCGTCTGCTTACTATAGCGTGACCTCGCGTCCGGAGGGTGTCGCTGCGAAGTTGCCTTCGTGGTACACGGCCTCTCCGCGAAGGTAGGTCGCTTTCACCACACCGCGTAGCGGTTCGTTGAGGTAAGGCGAGATTGGGTGGCGGTAGTGAAGCCTGTCGGTGGTGACGGTAAACTCCGCGTTGGTGTCGAAGACGATGAAGTTCGCATCGCGGCCGGCTTCGAGCGCTCCCGCCAGGTGGCTCACTCCGGCAAGCGCCGCTGGCGCGCTGCTCATCCAGCGGACGATGTCGTCAAGGATAAATCCGCGCCGTTGGCACTCCGTGTAAATGACCGGAAGGGCAAGGGAGATGCTTGCTATCCCGCCCCATGCAAGGTCGAAGCGGCCTGAATCCGTACGCTTCATCGCAGGTGGACAGGGTGAGTGATCGGTGACGATCATGTCGACGCTTCCGTCGCGAAGGCCGTTCCACAACTGCTGCTGATTTTTCTTGCTGCGGATCGGCGGGGCGCATTTCAGCAGGGTTTGTCCGTCCGGGATCTCCTCTGCAGAAAAGTGCAAATAGTGCGGACAGGTCTCGACCGTGATCGGAAGGCCTTCCGCGCGGGCGGCCCGGAGCTCTTCAAGAGCGAGCGCGGTGGAGAGATGGACGATGTGCAGGTGGAAACTGTACTGGCGGCAGAGCCGGATCATCAACCGGATAGCGTCAAGCTCTGCTTGATCCGGGCGTGACGCGAGATAGGTTGCGTAGCTTCGCCAATCCGCGTTGCGAAGTTCGTTCATCGCTGCGTCGATCGGTGCGGCCAATTCCGCATGGACGAGAAGAGGCAGGCCCGATTCGGCGATTGAAGGAAGTGCAGCCTCTAATTGTTGCTGGTCGATCATGGTGAAGCCGTCGCATCCGGGGTAGATGAGAAAGCATTTGAAGCCGAGAACACCAGCGCGCGCCAGCGGCAGAATGTGCTGCTGATTGTCGGCGACCGCTCCGCCCCACGCGGCCCAGTCGACAAAACACTCGCCCCGTGCGGCAGTTCGCTTCTCCTCCAGCGCAGCTACCGTAGTTGTTTCGGGCAGGCAATTTAGCGGCATGTCGATAAGGGTCGTGTAACCGCCGGCTGCGGCTGCGCGCGTGGCGGTGCGGAAACCCTCCCATTCGGTACGCCCTGGTTGATTGATGTGGACGTGCGTGTCGACCAATCCCGACAGCAGCGCGTCGTGGCCGCAATCATGGCTGACTGCGTCGGCAGGAATTTCCGTGAGTCCGCAGACGGCTTGTATCTTCCCCTTCTCGACGAGAAGCGCGCCTGGTTGCGTGCCGTCTGGTGTGACGATGCGTTTCGAGATGTAGGCATGTACCATAATTTGATTACAGGGACACTGTTCTTTGTTTACTCTAACTTGCAGAATCTTGCATTCGTGACGCCTGTCACTAAATTACCGATGCGCTCGTCGAGGTTTCGGCACCGGTAACTCCATAGAATTTATCCAGGTTCAAAGAGCAGCCGTGTCTAGCCACATTACACGTCGAGACTTCATACAGGCATCCGCCGCGGCCGCGTTTCATCGAATCTCACCTCTGGGGTTAGCTCTCGAGACGGCCCTTCAGGAGGTGAAGTATGCTCAGGTCCGCCTTACCAGTGCTATGCATCTTGCGCAGTTGCAGAACACTCATAGCGTTATCATGGGCCTCAGCGACGACAGTTTGTTGAAGCCATTTCGAGAGATGGTCGGACAGCCGGCGCCCGGTGAAGAACTAGGAGGCTGGTACCAGTACATGCCAGACTTCGACCCTGCCAAGAGTGACGCAGGGCTCGCGCCCAGTGCAACATTCGGCCAGTGGGTCTCGGCGCTTTGTCGCTACTACGCCATCACGGGAGACAACGCAACCAGAGATAAGGTTTTGCGGTTGATCCGGCTGTACCGACAGACCATATCGCCCGTTTACTTCGAAGTTAACCGCTTCCCCGCCTACTGCTTCGATAAGCTGGTTTGCGGTCTCATGGATTCCCATCGACTCACCAAAGACCCGGACGCTTTGTCCATCTTAAACGAGACCTACGACGCGGCTCACGCAGAGCTCCCCGGTCGTGCCGTAGATCGCGAGATCAACTGGCGTCCAGGGAAAGACAACTCCTGGAGCTGGGATGAGAGCTACACGATCCCCGAGAATCTCTACCTCGTCTATAGCCTGGGTGCAGGTTCCCGTTACCTCGACATGGCAAAGCAATATCTGGATGACACCACATACTTCGATCCTCTCGCGCGCGGCGAAAATGTGCTTGGAAATAAGCACGCCTACAGCTATGTCAACGCGCTCTGTTCTGCCATGCAGGCTTATCTCGTCGGCGGAAGCGAGAAACATCTGCAAGCCGCTCGTAATGGTTTCGACATGCTCGAGCAGCAGAGTTTTGCGACCGGCGGCTGGGGGCCGGATGAACTCCTTCGCAAGCCAGGATCGGAAGAGGTCTTCGAGAGCCTCACCAAGTCTCACAACAGCTTTGAAACACCGTGTGGATCCTACGCGCACATGAAACTGGCGCGCTATCTGTTGCGAGTCACCCACGATGGCCGCTACGGAGATAGCATGGAGAAGGTCATGTATAACGCCGCTCTCGGCGCGAAACCGATCGAGCCCGATGGCCATGCGTTCTATTATTCGGACTACAACGCGAAAGGGAGTCGGGTGTACTCCGACCATCGCTGGCCGTGCTGCTCTGGAACCCTGCCGCAGTTGGCTGCGGACTATGGCATCAACACATACCTCCGTGACTTCGACGCAATCTGGATCAACCTCTACATCCCATCCGTACTCCGGTTCGTCGAGAACGGCGTATCGTTCAGCCTGGAGCAGAGTGGCGAATATCCGTACAGTGACAAGGTCACATTCAAGATCATCACATCGCGCAAAGCGGACCTCACCCTCCGCTTTCGCATTCCCGCCTGGATCCGGAATCCGCAGATTGACGTGAACGGTCGAACATTTCCCCTGGCCGTCACCAAGGGGTTCGCCAGCGTACACCGCACGTGGAAGACCGGAGACGTCCTTAGCCTATTGTTGCCAGCGACTCTTCGGCTCGAACCGATCAACGCGGCCCACCCGGAGACTGCGGCGCTCCTGTACGGTCCTCTCGTTCTATTCGCGCTCACCAGCGACCCCCCATCCGTGACGCGGAGACAGGCTCTCGCTGCGAAGAGGAATAGCGCAACCGAGTGGTCCATCGCTACCGACGGGTCTCCGTTGCGCCTAGTCCCGTTCACCGGCATCGGGGACGCGACTTACGCAACTTATCTAACCCTTGCGGCAGAGGATCGGCCCGCCCTCGGCTAAATTGGGATCGCTTCAAAATCAGGATCGGTGTCGGCACGCCGGTCGCAGCCGAAGGGATCGAAGTCGCAGTCTTGAATCCCAAGGTCGCAAATCGATTTGCTCAACCGCCGACAATCCGGGAGTTAGGGAACGAGAACGGCGTTTACCGGAACTGATCACAGAGATATGGAACTGCAAAGGGCGCCGGCGAGGCTCTAATCAAGTCTGGACTGTGCTTAGGGAAAGAAGCATAATGTCGTGGTCAAGAAGGCAGGCGCGACGTTGTGGAGGGAAAGAGCCATGGAATATAAGATTAAGCGCATTTCGACAGCTGGGATTGCTGAGGCCATCTCGAAGGCTGAACTCTATCGCTCGCTCAACGAACCGGAAGAGGCAGAGTCGATCTGTCGCGATATCCTGGCCATCGAACCGCAGCATCAGCTCGCATTGCGTTTACTTGGTCTCGCCCTTACAGATCAGTTTACCGGCAGCGGGTCTGATCTTTACCGGGAAACTGAAGAGATCTTTCGGCAACTCAAGGATCCGTACGAGCGCCTCTACTACACTGGGATTCTGCACGAGCGACGCGCAAAAGCCCAGCTCAACGCTGGGCAACTACCTCGCTCACTGGTAGCGCTTTTCGACCATGCTCTGCACCATTTTGCAGAGGCTGAGAAAATCCGCCCGTCAGGGAACGATGATGCCATCCTTCGCTGGAATCGCTGCGTACGGCTGCTTCAAAATCCAGCCTATGAATGGGGAGAATTGGAACAGGAATTGGTTCCCTTCGATGTCCAGGACACCCGGCCGAGTTAGCAAATCTCCCCGGTATTGGGAGAAATGAGTTTCAGTCAGAGGATGCGGAACAGCCGCTTCAGGGGATCGAAGTAACGGTCCACCACGCGCTCTTTGAGAGGGATAATCGCGTTCTCTGTAATCGTGATCGACTCGGGGCATACCTGCCTGCAACAAGTCGTGATGTTGCAGTAACCGATGTTGTGCTTGTGCCTCAGATCGCTGACCCGGTCTTCGGTGTCAAGCGGATGCATTTCGAGTGCGGCAGCATAGACGAGCAGACGCGGACCGATAAATTCGTCGTACTTGTGGTGTTCCCGCAAAACGTGGCACACGTCCTGGCAGAGAAAACACTCGATGCATTTGCGAAACTCCTGCACGCGCTCGACGTCGGCCTGCTGGATGCGCCATGTTCCATCGGCCGCGTCGGGTGGGCGGGGCTTGAATTGCTTGATCGTCTTCTTGGCCTGGAAATTCCACGAAACATCCGTGACCAGATCGCGTATGACCGGAAACGCGTGCATTGGCTCCACGATGACCGGCATATTCAGGTCGATGGCACTTAGCCGGGTCATGCACATGAGCCTGGGCATGCCGTTGATTTCGGCAGAGCACGATCCACACTTGCCGGCCTTGCAGTTCCATCTCACCGCCAGGTCGGGTGCCTGCTGCGCCTGGATGCGGTGCACCGCGTCCAGAACAACCATGCCCTCCTCCACGGGTGTTGTGTAATCCTGGAATGCGCCGCCCGCGGGGTCTCCGCGCCAGATGCGAAATGTCGCTGGTGTGGCCATCTCTTTCGTCTCCCGCTACTTCATCTCTTCAATCACTTTCTTCAACTCATCCGGCATCGGCGTAAGTGCGCGCTTCTCGACTTGCATCTCGCCGTCTGCGCTGCGACTGATGACGATGTTGTACTTTCCCCACTCCGAGTCCTTGTTGGGGAAGTCTTCGCGGAACTGCGCGCCGCGGCTTTCTTTTCGCAGCAGCGCAGCACGGGTAATTGCTTCAGACACGATCATCATGTTTCCGATATCGATCGTCGTGTGCCAGCCGTTGTTGTACTCGCGATTGCCTGCTATGCCTGTTCGCTCTGCCCGCGCGCGTAATTGCCCGATCGCGTCGAGCGCCTGTTGCATTTCACTCTCGACTCGCACGATCCCGACGAGCTCCTGCATGGTTTCCTGCAGATCGTATTGAATCTGGTATGGGTTCTCGCCGGCAGGGCCACGGTCAAAGGGAGCGAGGGCCGCTGTTGCGGTGGTCTGAAGCTCCGCCTCGTCGATCGTTACCGGGCCGTTGGCATTGGCGAATTCTGCGGCAAAGCGCCCCGCGCGCCTTCCGAATACAACGAGATCAGACAGGGAATTTCCGCCCAGCCGATTCGCGCCATGCAATCCTGCTGCCGCCTCCCCCGCGGCGAAAAGCCCGGGCACATTGGACATCTGCGAATCGCCATCGACGCGAATTCCGCCCATCATGTAGTGAGTCGTTGGACCGACTTCCATCGGCTCTTTCGTGATGTCAAGATCAGCAAGCTGCTTGAATTGGTGATACATGCTGGGGAGCTTGCGTTTGATATGCTCCTCTGATTTCGGCATGCGCTCCTTGATCCAGGAAATATCGAGGAAGACACCGCCGTGCGGCGAGCCCCGGCCTGCCTTGACTTCGCGATTGATGCACCGCGCAACATGATCCCTGGTGAGCAGCTCAGGCGGACGGCGCGCATTCTTATCGCCTTGCGTATACCGCCAGCCTTCTTCTTCAGAGTCCGCAGTCTGCTCCTTATACAGGTCAGGGATGTCGTCGAACATGAATCGGCGGCCTTCGCTGTTGCGCAAGACGCCGCCTTCGCCGCGGACACCTTCGGTTACGAGAATGCCGCTCACGCTGATCGGCCAGACCATGCCGGTGGGGTGAAACTGAACGAATTCCATGTCCTGGAGTTCGGCTCCGGCGCGATACGCCAATGCAAGGCCGTCGCCTGTATATTCCCAACTGTTGCTGGTCACCTTGAAGGCACGCCCGATTCCGCCGGTGGCCAGCACCACTGCCTTCGCCTCCCACAACTGGAAGCGGCCCTTCTCGCGGTCGTATCCGCAAGCTCCTGCAATGCGATTTCCGTCGAGCAGCAGGCTGAGTACCGTGCACTCCATGTGGACTTCCATCCCAGTATGGATGCCGTGGTCCTGGAGTGTGCGTATCATCTCCAGGCCGGTGCGGTCGCCGACGTGGGCCAGCCGGGGGTATCGGTGTCCGCCGAAGTTTCGTTGAAGAATCTTGCCGTCCGTCGTGCGATCGAAAAGCGCGCCCCATGCCTCGAGTTCGCAGACGCATTCCGGAGCTTCTTTAGCGTGGAGTTCGGCCATGCGCCAGTTGTTCAGGTACTGACCGCCACGCATCGTATCGGCGAAATGAACCCGCCAGTTATCGCGATCGTCGACATTGGCCAGTGCTGCCGCGATGCCTCCTTCGGCCATTACGGTATGCGCTTTGCCGAGTAGTGATTTGCAGACCACGCCCACCTTCGCACCCGCGGCTCCAGCTTCGATGGCGGCGCGCAGGCCTGCTCCGCCAGCTCCAATCACGAGTACGTCGTAGGAGAACCGCTGGAATTCCGGCATCTAGAGAATTCTCCAGTCATGCCAGATGCCCATCGAACAGAGACGGATGTAAATATCGGAAAAAGCAACCCAAAGAAGGCTCGCCCATGCCCACTTCTTATGCCCCGCGTTCAGTCGGCTCACGAAGTTGTAGATCTTGTGCCGAACGGGGTGATCCGAGATCTGGTCAAATGTTCCGCCGATCAGGTGTCGGAATGCATGACACCCGAATACGTATCCGGCCAGGAGCACGACATTCACGACCAGAACGAGGCTCCCAATCCCGATCCCAAATCCCTCAGGAAAAAAGAAAGACCTCAACGCGTCGTAGACCAGAAAGCCCCAGACAACGTACGAGAGCCTCAGAAAGTAGCGATGAAAATTCTGCATAATGAGCGGAAAGGTTCTTTCCCCCAAATAACTTTTCCGGGGCTCACTCACCGCACATGCTGGAGGATCGGCCCAGAACGATTTGTAATACGCGCCGCGGTAGTAGTAGCAGGTCACACGGAACAGGCCTGGGATCCAGAGAATGAATAGCGCCGGAGAAAAGGGCAGAAAGTTCGGATACCAACTCGGTTTCGGGCCAAACAAGGCGTGTGGGGAACTGCCGAAAAGCTCGGGTGAATAAAACGGTGAGATATACGGACCATAGGTGTAATGGCTGTTCTGGAACGCCGCCCAGTTGGCATAGACGAGAAACGCGCCGAAACCCAAGAGGATTGCCGTCGGAGAAAGCCACCAGGCGTCGCGCCGCGATGTTTGGCCAAACTTGCCGTCTTTCCAGACTACGTCGGGAGCTGACACAAGTCCCTCCACGGCGGAGGGCATTCGCAGACTGCGCCCTTCCCGCCCCGATGGCATCGGATTGTATAGCAAGAACTCTACCGTCAACCACTTGCAATGTGAGGGAGGCGGAATCCGGACCGACAGTCATGCGAGCCGCACTGCTTGTGGGGCTACCGACTGAGACCTGTGCCGACACGATGTCGTCCCTAGAAAAGTTCCCGAGGGACGACGCGACCGGCCCGTCACTTTTAAGTGAGATCTGTCATGGCCGGAAGATGCCCTTGGCCGTTAAGGTAGATACGTACAGAGGCTCGCGTTGGTTGGCCGCTCCATCGTCGTCTCTCCCCCGACATTGTCTCGCGCTCTGAGATCGAACGCGAGTTCGCCCGTTGGCGACCGGATTCAGGTCACCGCTCCAAAGCACGCTCTGCGTTGCAAATCGCGACCTCGGTACCCTCCAGCAGATCGACGCAGGACGCCTATAAGCACTGGTCTTATGTTGTAATCGACCGATAGGGAGTGCCTATCGGATGGAGCTCAGACATTTACGTTATTTCGCCGCAGTGGTGCAGTGGAAAGGGTATCGGGAGGCATCACGACACCTCTATGTCACTCAACCTTCGATCAGCCAGGCTGTATCGGATTTGGAGAGTGAACTCGGCATCAAGCTCTTCTCACGAGAAGGAAGAACCAGCCGGCTTACGCGGGAAGGCGAGGCATTCTACGAGGAAGCGATCAAGACACTGGCGCAGGCAGCGCGCTCCATAGCAACAGCACAGCGAGCGGCTAAGGGAGAGATTGGCAGGCTGGGCATTGGTTTCATGGGATTTTCGACTTGTCAATTTCTCCCCGACCTTCTGCGAAAATACAAAGCTCGTCACCCAGGTGTTGCGTTGCGTCTAGTAGAAGATGTGCCAAACGGACAGGATGCTGCATTTGCCAGGGGGGAGATCGACATTGGCTTCACCCGCCCGCCTTCCGCCGACCAAAGTTCGTCCTATGAGACTCGTCTGCTCTTTCGGGAGCCATTGGTGGCAGCTCTTCCCAAATCTCGCAAAATAACAACGAAGCGCGTTCGCATCGCGGATCTCGCCGGGGAGCGTTTTGTCGTTTTTCAACGTACGAGCTCGCCTGAGGTCTTCGACACAATCGTCCGCGTCTGCAATGACAACGGGTTCTCTCCACGTTTACACAACGAGTTGAACAATATGAACTCGGTACTCGCTACGGTTGAAGCCGGGGAAGGGGTCGCGATCGTTTCCGCCACAGCGAGTAATCTGCGTGCAGACAATATACGCTTCTTTCGCCTTCAGCCCGACGAGGTTCGGATCGACTTTGTTGCGAAGTGGAAGAGGAAGGAGCCCTCGGTTACCCTCCAATCGTTCATCGAATTGCTAGACGAAGAGCTGCCCTCTATCCGGGAGAAAATGAAGTTTGCGTAGTCGATAGGAGAAACCTATCGCATGATAGAAATCTACGACGAATCTTTATCACCTTGGCTCGAATCTGTTGTTATGTACGGCGGCAAAAGCCGTCGCAGCCAGGAGGCTGAAAATGGCAAACAAGCAGAAAACAATCATTGTGACGGGCGCTTCTCAAGGTATCGGCGCCGGTGTGGTGCAGTCCCTACTCGATCGCGGCTACAACGTAGTCGCCAACTCACGAAACATCAACAAATCCGGGGCGTTTAAAGCGTCGGACAAACTCGCCCTCGTCGACGGCAACATCGGTGAGAGCACTGTCGCGGCGAAGATTGTCGAAACCGCAATCACGAAGTTCGGTTCAATCGACGGGCTAGTCAATAACGCCGGTATCTTCTTCGGTAAGCCCTTCACGGAGTACACCGCCGAAGACTTCAAAGCGCTGTCCTCGGTCAACCTCGAAGGTTTCCTCTATGTCACACAGGGCGCTGTCAAGCAGATGCTTGCGCAGAAGTCCGGTGGCAGCGTGGTCAGCATCACGACCTCACTGGTGGTGAACCCCATCGCGGGCGTGACCTGTTCTGTGCCGATGATCACCAAGGGAGGCCTCGAAGCGGTCACGCGAAGCCTGGCGACCGAGTACGCGAAGGAACATATCCGCTTTAATGCCGTCGCGCCCGGCATGGTTGACACTCCGATGCACGCCAACGATCCGAAGGACTTCCTCAAGACGCTTTCGCCGATGGGTACAATTTCGAGCGTGGAGGACATCGTGGACGCTGTCGTGTATCTGACGGAAGCTCACAATGTGACTGGGGAAGTGGTGCACGTGGACGGCGGTGCGCACTCCGGCAAATGGTAAGCCCGCAGGGTTCGGAGTCGGGAAGCGCGGAACGCCGGTTGCAGGAGTTCGGCGTTGAGCTCACTCCCGCGCCCACTCCGTTTGGCGCTTATGTTGAAAGCGTCCAGACGGGCAATCTGCTCTACTTGAGCGGCATGCTTCCCGCGGTCGGCCACGAACCAAAGTTCGTGGGCCGGCTCGGTAAGGAGTTCGATGTCGAGCAAGGCCGCGAAGCCGCTCGAATCGCCGCATTGAACGTGCTCTCAGCAGCAAGAAAGCACCTCGGATCGCTCGACAAGGTGACCAAGGTGGTAAAGCTGGCGGTTTACCTGGCAACGGAAGGGGATTTCTTCGCGCAGCCGAAGGTCGCTGATGCGGCGTCGGAGTTGCTTCGCGATGTATTCGGGGCTGACAAACTGCCCGTACGCATGGTCATCGGAGTTGCGAGCCTTCCGCTCGGTATGCCGGTAGAGCTTGAGGTTATCCTCGAGGTCGAAGTGTAAGAAAGGAGAGGGAGATCCCCTCTCCTTTTTGCGAGGCAGTTATGTCGAAAGCCTGGAACCAGACACGCGTTGCATCGACACTTGGGATTGAGTATCCGATCATTCAGGGACCGCTCGGCGGTTTCTCGTCGCAACGACTTACGGCGGCGGTATCGAACTTCGGCGGCCTGGGTTCGTTTGGTGCCCACGGACTTGAGCCGCAGGCAATCAAAGATGTGATCGCCGAGATCCGGTCACTTACCGAGAAACCGTTTGCCATGAACCTGTGGGTCTCGATGGAAGACCCGGGAGCCGCTGCGTCCGATGCCGCCGCTTTTTATCGCGCTCTTTCGCACCTGGCACCACATATCAAAGCGGTTGGAGGAACACAGCCCGACTTTGTCCCGTACAAACCCATTCGCTTCGAGGATCAGGTGCGCGTTCTTCTCGACGCCAAGGTACCTGTGTTCTCATTCATCGTTGGCATTCCTCCGAAGGAGGTTCTTGACGAGGCCCGCAAGCAAAAGATCGTCACCATAGGAACGGCCACGACTCCCGAAGAAGCCGCTGCACTCGAACAAGCCGGAGTAAACCTGGTGGTTGCCTCGGGCTTTGAGGCCGGTGGCCACAGAGGCTCGTTCCTGCGCTCCTCGGAAGACTCCCTCACCGGAACGATCTCCCTTGTCCCGCAGACGGTCGATGCTGTAACGATTCCAGTCATCGCAGCAGGCGGTATCGCTGACGCTCGCGGTATCGCGGCAGCGTTCGCCCTCGGGGCCGAAGGCGTCCAAATGGGTACGGTCTTTCTCGCTTGTGAGGAGTCCGGCGCGCACCCGCTTCATCGGGAGGCTATCCTAAGCGGTCGAGCGGGACACACCGCGCTAACGCGAGGGTTTACGGGAAGACTCGCTCGCGGCATCCACAACGAACTCCTGCAATCGTTGAATCAACCTGGCACGGAGATCCTTCCGTATCCCCTCCAGCGAGCGCTCATGCGGAATCTCGCGTTACCAGCTCAAAAAGCGGGTAACGCCGAACTGCTTGCGCTGTGGGCCGGGCAAAGTGCAAATCTCGCCCGTTGCCCGAGTGTAGAAGAGTTGATGGAATCGCTCGTGAATGGCGCATCAGAAAGAATCAATCGCCAGGGCCTGAATCAAGGCTAGACCCGAGTCGGAGCGTGTGCCTCCGCTTTTCCTTCTTCGCCACGGAGAACACATAAAGCCATTTGGGACATGGGCATGAATTATCATCGGATTGGTTCGTACACCCAGTGGCATGCGGGGTGTACGGTCGAACCGGCGTTTTTGAGAAGGTTTTCCGTGAGAAAGATACTCCGTGTACAGCAACGCGAAGAATTGTGAATTTGCTGGGTATTTTCAGGTTTTCGCGATAATTTGATTTTTCCGTAACTCGCCGCGCCGAGCGCGCAATAAGGATACTGAGCCGAATGCAGGGCAACCCAGCCTTTATGGAAAAAGCGATCGCGCTGGCCACGGAAAACGTCACGTCTGGGCGAGGGGGTCCGTTTGGCGCTGTCATCGTGCGCGATGGCGAGATCGTTGCGACGGGCACGAACCTGGTCACCGCAACCAACGATCCGACGGCGCATGGCGAGATTGTAGCAATTCGCAACGCATGCACCGCGCTTGCCAGCTTTCAGCTCAATGGCTGCCATATCTATACCAGTTGCGAGCCTTGCCCCATGTGTCTTGCTGCCATCTACTGGGCGCGATGCGATGCAATCTTCTACGGAAACTCTGCTGCTGACGCGGCAGCTGCCGGCTTTGACGACGCGTTCCTCTACGAGGAGTTGAAGAGGCCGGTCGGAGACAGAAAGATTCCTATAGTGAATCTACTGCGGGAGAAGGCAATCTCAAGCTTTGATGCATGGCGCGCTCACGCCGCCAGAATCGACTACTAAGACATGGCCACGAAGAGACAGGCGAAGAAGAAGACCGAAATGAAGAAAGTGAAGACGGGTTCCGTTGTAAAGGTTGGGGTGCTTGGATTTGGAACTGTGGGGAGTTCGGTTGCGCGTGTGCTCGCGGCGTCGAAGTTTCCGGGTGTGGAGCTGACCCATATCTTCAACCGCAATGTTGAGCGAAAGCGCGAGTCGGAAGCCGCCAAAGCTGTGCCGGCGTCTGTCGTGTGGACCGACAACATCGAAGTCATCCTTCGTTCAGATGTCGATATTGTGGTCGAGCTGATGGGCGGACTGAACCCCGTCGAAGGCTGGATTCGCAAGGCTCTGGCTGCGGGCAAATCCGTCGTGACGGCGAATAAGCAACTCATCGCGTATCGCGGCACAAGCCTGGCAAAGCTGGCAGCACAGCATGGAGTTCATTTGGTGCACGGGGCGGCGGTTGCGGGTGGTGTTCCTGTCATTCCCGGGATGCTGCAGGGGCTCTGCGGCGATCAGGTGACGCGGCTTAGCGGCATCGTCAACGGTACCTGTAACTACATTCTTAGCCGCATGGAGGCCGGTGCAGACTATGCCACAGTACTCGCCGACGCGCAGCAGCTTGGTTATGCGGAATCCGATCCATCGGCTGATGTCGACGGCTTCGATGCGCGCGCCAAGCTCTGCATTCTCTCCCGGATTGCCATGCACGCAGAACTCGATCCTGATGCGGTCGCTACGCAGACGATCTCCGCGATTGAAGCCATCGATTTTTCTTATGCGAAAGAGTTGAACTGCACGATCCGCCAGGTCTCTCGCGCGGAACTCGATGGGAGATTGGTGCATGCGAGGGTTGCGCCGATGCTTGTCCCGCTCGCGTCTCCGATGGCATGGTCACATGGCACGCAGAACATGGTGGTCGTTAGCGGAAGGTTCGGTGGCGATGTTGTGTTCTCAGGACATGGCGCGGGGGGAGAGCCGACGGCGGTGGCGGTGGTGTCCGATCTGCTGGCTGTCGCGCAAGGCTGCAAGACGGTGCAGCTGCCGGTGCGGAGGCGGGAGGTGACGGGAGATTTTATGGCGCAGCACTATCTGCGTTTTGTCGTCGATGACAAGCCAGGAATTGTCTATGCTATCTCCGGCGCGCTTTCCAAGGTGGGCGCCAATATCGACGCACTGCTGCAGCGGCGCGGCTATCCGAAACATCGTTTGCCCTTCGTGATAACGACCGAGCCTTGCCTGACGTCGACCATTGAGCGAGCATTGGCCTCCGTTGCCCGGATGGACTGCATGCTGGAGCGGCCGTTGTGTCTGCAGATGCTCGAGATTGAAGACAAAGCGGAGTAGGGGCGGATACTTCAATCAATTAAGGTTTAAAAAGCAAAGCGGCAAACCGGACGGCTCGCCGCTTCTGCTTCACCTTTTCCCGGCTAGTATTTTGGCATCGTCGGATCGATCTTGTCGGCCCAAGCTAGAATGCCGCCCGCTAGATTCGAGACGTTGGTGAATCCTGCCTGTTTCAGGACGAGCGCAGCCTTCTGGCTTCGAGCGCCGGAGCGGCAGTGGACAACGACCTCGCGATCCTTTTGTGCGGCGAGTTCACCGACGCGGCGTTCGACCTCGCCAACTGGAATCAGCGGTGCGCCGAGGTTCGCGATCTGATACTCGTGCGGCTCGCGCACATCCAGAACGAAGACGTCTTCCTTTGCGTCCAGCTTGCGCTTCAGCTCTTCCACGGTGATTTGCGGAATGCCATCGACGACCGGATGATCGCCAACCGCTTTGTCTCGAGCGACCTCCAACGGGCCGACCTTGGTTGGCGGTGCGATGCCGCAGAACTGGTCGTAGTCGATCAGCTCGGTCACGGTGGGGTTGGGGCCGCAGACCGGGCACTCGGGGTTTTTGCGCAGTTTCAGCGTGCGGAAGCTCATGCCCAGCGCGTCGACCAGCAAAAGGCGCCCGACCAGCGGCTCGCCGATGCCAAGAATCAGCTTAATCGTCTCGGTGGCCTGGATCACTCCGACTAGTCCCGGAAGGATACCGAGGACGCCACCCTCAGCGCAGGAGGGAACCAGGCCCGGCGGTGGCGGCTCCGGGTAGAGGCAGCGATAGCATGGGCCTTCCTTGGTGCCGAATACGCTGGCCTGGCCTTCAAAACGGAAGATGGAGCCGTAGGCGTTCGGTTTGTTCAGCAGCACGCAGGCGTCGTTGACGAGATAGCGCGTCTGGAAGTTGTCCGTTCCGTCGGCGATGACGTCGTAGTCCTTGAAGATCTCGAGCGCGTTCGCGCTGGTGAGCATGGTGTTGTGTTTCACCACGTTTAGAAAGGGATTCAGGCCCTTGAGCATGATCTCGGCGGAGTCGACCTTGAGTTTGCCAACCGTCGCGGTGGAGTGGATGATCTGTCGCTGCAGGTTGCTGGCGTCGACGGTGTCGAAGTCGACGAGGCCGATGGTGCCGACTCCCGCGGCTGCAAGATAGAGAGCGAGAGGCGCACCCAGACCGCCGGTGCCGACGCAGAGCACCTTCGCGGCTTTCAGCTTCTGCTGGCCTTCCATCCCCACCTCAGGCAGGATCAGGTGGCGGGAGTAGCGTGCGATCTCTTCGTTGGAAAGCTTTGGCAGCGCAATTTCTTCTAGTAGTGTTGGCATGGTTGGTGTCCTTCTTCGATCAACAATCGGGTCCTGTACGGAATAGGACCGATTTGGTTACAAATTCACTCCGCCTGCAATGGATGGAATGATAGTCAGTTCGTCGTCGTCTTTGACGGCGGTCTCCTGCTTGCCTTCGAGGTAGCGGATATCGTCATCGTTCAGGTAGACGTTCACGAATGAGCGCAGCTTGCCTTCCGGTGTGAACAGGTGCGCCTTGAGGTCGGGATACGTGGCTGTGAGCTGCTCAAAGACGGTGTTGACGGTCGGGCCGGAGATGCTGACGGTTTCAAGTCCGCCGGTGTAGGTGCGCAACGGCGTTGGAATGTGGATCTTCATGCACTACCTTTCTGAGTGTGCGCCACTGTCTCGGCGACATTGGGTGCGATATCGATCTGTATGGCTTCGTCTTCAAATCTCTTATTGTCCTCTGCCGTTCCGCTCAGCAGAAAGGAGTTGGTCGTCCTGGCTTTACCCTGTTCGATGCTGGTGATGACGTAGGAGCAGCCCAACCAGTGTGCTTCGGCGAAGTCGGTCGTAGACCATTGTGCGGGATGGTCCGGGTGCGAGTGGTAGAAGCCGACGATGTCCAACCCCAGGCCACGCGCCTGTCGTTGGATCTTCACCAACTCCTGCGGGGCGATGTTGTAACGGTTGTGAGCTGAGTCGGTACGTGTATTGCCGGCGCGGACGATCTGCTGCACGTGATTCACCGCCGCAGCATGCTCCTCAGCGATATTCTTGCCGAGCAGTACGCCGCAGCACTCGTTGGGGTAGGTTTCTTCCCCATGCGCGCGCAACGCTTCATAGTCGGAATATGCGATGCGAAGCATCTGTTACTCCTCCGCCCAGAAGCGCTCGCTCATGTACTTGTCAGCGCCGTCGCAGAGGATTGTGACGATGACAGCCTCGCGACCCTTCGCTGCCTCTTCCTCGGCAATCTGCAATGCTGCGGCGGTCGCGGCCGCGGCAGAGACACCCACAAGAAGGCCCTGGTGGCGTCCCAGATACTTCGCCATGGCGTACGCGCGTTCCGTCGCCATCTCGATGTTCTGGTCGGCCAGGTTGGGGTCATAGATCTTTGGCACAATCGCTGTGGCCATGTGCTTCAGCCCTTCCAGTCCATTGAAGGGCGAGTCCGGCTGCATGGAGACGCATTGAATCTTTGGGTTCAACTCCTTCAATCGGCGGGTGGTCCCCATGAAGGTCCCCGTAGTTCCCAAAGCCGCGACAAAATGAGTCACCTGTCCTTCGGTCTGCTCCCAGATCTCGTTGCCGGTCGTCCGGTAGTGCGCGCGCCAGTTTTCGTCGTTCGAATACTGATCGGCGTAGTAGTAGCGGTCCGGTTCGGCTGCGATTATCTCGCGCGCTTTGCGAATCGCTCCGTCGGACCCGTCTGCCGGGTTCGTCCATACAATCTCCGCGCCATAAGCCTTGAGATATCGCTTTCGTTCCTGGGAGACGTTGGACGGCATGCACAACGTCACTGGAAAGCCCATTGCCGCGCCAAGCATGGCATACGCGATGCCGGTATTGCCGCTGGTCGCATCGAGAAGGCCCCGGCTATTGCTGAGGAGGCCACGGCGCTGCGCGTCGGTCACGATGGACGCTGCCGCACGATCCTTGACGGATCCCCCTGGATTTGTCCATTCGGCTTTGCCCAGAATTTGAATGCCCGGCAGATGGGCTGTCAGCGCGTCCAGCCGCACCAGCGGTGTGTTCCCGATACGTTCAAGGATGCTGGTTCCAAGCGGTTTGACGGTAGTGATCATGTTGCTTTCTGTCTTCATTGGTGGTGTTTCGCCCGTAGTTGATTGAACGGCATCGGTGAATGTGCGACAGTTAAACAAGTCTAGCGTATGACTCTTATGGCAAAAAAGACCCCACCACGAAGCTTCAATGATGTCCTCGCCCTGCTCGGCGGCCAGAGATTCGATGTTGCGCCGGCGCAGGAGGGTGCAAAGCGCACTCCAAACGCTGTTCAGGTAAGGAAATACGGCGTTGCGGCAGAGATTGCCGCCGCACCGGATGGCTCGGTTGAAATACTTGCACGTCCAGGCTGGCTCCTGAACGGTGAAATTGCGCGCCTGCTGGATCGCGGATACCAGAAGTTCCTCAAAACCAGTAAGTTGGAGATTCCGGCATCCGCAGACCATCTGCGGGCTATTCATCAGTTCACCGAAGAACTCAACGAAGCCATCGGGGCTACCACTCTCTATAACGAGTCGCTGGGTACAACGAGCAACGTGTATCACTACGACCGCGTGGTTGGCAGGGAATAGAACAGATTGTGTGAGGGCAAGAGGTTAGCGCTGACGATTTTGCTCCCGCTGCAATTCGCGATAGGCCTCGCTTTTACCTATGCCTCGCTCGCGCGCCACGCGCTTCAGCGCATCCATCTCGCCGATGCCTTCTGACTTCATCAGCGCCGCAACTTCGATGGCAAGGCTGGTTCTTTTCTTTTCGGAAGAACTTTCGTCAGGGGAAAGGGCGAGCATCAGCACTATCTCGCCGCGAACGCTTGCTCGTGCCGCCAGGAGTGACCGCAACTCGCTCACGGGTCCCCGTAGAAACTCTTCGTGCAGCTTGGTCAGTTCGCGTGCGATAACAACGTGCTGCGAAGCCCCGAAAACGGCTTCGAGATCGGCGAGGGTATCCAGAATGCGGTGTGGCGCCTCGTAAAAAACATTCGTTAAGTCGCCTCGAACGAGTTCTTCGAGCGCCGTCTTTCGTTGGCCGGCTTTAGCAGGCAGAAAGCCGTGGAAGACAAAGTGGTCAGTCGGAAGGCCACTGGCAATCAACGCGCTGATCGCAGCATTTGCGCCGGGAATAGGGAAGACATCAATACCGGCGGCGATTGCGGCGGCAGCGATCTGCCCTCCGGGATCCGCAATGCCTGGCGTTCCGGCGTCGCTGACAACGGCAATTCGAGCGCCCTGCTTCAGCTCGGCTATAAGTTCCTCGGTGCGCGAGCCCTCGTTGTGCATGTGATAGCTCACGGTAGGCGTGCGAATCTCGAAGTGATTCAGCAGCTTCTGCGTCTGGCGTGTGTCTTCACAGGCGATGCGGTCCACACTCCGCAGGACGCGCAGGGCTCGAAGAGTGATGTCTTCCAAATTTCCAATTGGAGTGGCTACCAGGTATAGCCCGGGTGCGAGCGGTCGATCGGACCGCCTTTCATGCTCGGCAGACATTATTCCTGAGGCCGCATCTTGCGGCGCTGGTTCAACAGACCCATCGAGTGGGCAAGATTCTGCGGCGTGATAATGCCGACGATGCGATCTCCTTCGAGCACCGGAACCATCTGCGCTCCCTGGCCGGCCATGATGCGGCGGAGGGTTTTTACCAGCGAGTCGTCCGGCTGTGCCGTTTGGAACGAACGCGTCATCACGCCCTGCACGTAGCCATTTCCGTCGGCGTGGAGAGCGTCGACAATGCTCTGCCGCGAGACCGCGCCGACCAGATTCGCTCCTCGGACCACAGGAAAGACATCCTGTAGCGTGTGAACCGACCGCTGCAGCGCGTCCTCCAGCGTGTCCGAGGCAGATAGCATACTGAATTGGGTCAGCATCACGTCGCGCATTCGGACAGCATCGACATCAGTCTGGAGCAACAGGCCCTGGTCTTCCATGTGCGCGGCAATCAGGACAAACCCGCCCAGGAACAGCAACCATACCCCTGTCGCCTGGCCGGATACCATCATGACCATTCCGGCAATGATCAGCCCATACGCTACAAGCTGGCCTAGCCCAGCCGCCGCTCTTGTTCCCTTGATGACGCCCTTGGACTTCGCAAACTCGCCACGAAAGACGCGCCCGCCATCGAGTGGCGAGGCTGGCAGCAGATTCACTGCACCCAGCAGCAGATTCACCCACACCGCGGCCCGCAGGAGGTGGGAGGGCGACATCCAGGGGCTTTGAAAGAGGTCAACCTGCGGCGAAACCGCCAGGGCCATTGCAGCGAGCAGCAGACCAAATCCGATGTTGGCGATCGGGCCGATTACCGCCATGCGTTTCTGCATCCCAGGCGTTCCCGCAAGTTCGGTTACCTCCGTCGTCGCATAGCTAAACAGGCCGCCGATGGGCAACAAAAGAACGCTGCGCAACTCCAGCCCAAACCATGCGGCGCCGACTGCACGCGCAACCTCGCGCACGACGACGGCGAGCAGCAGAAGCAGCCAGAGCGCAAATCCGCGGGTGCCCGTGGCTCCGGTCATGGAGGCGTAGCTGATCGACAACCCAAGGAGAAGCAGGAAGAAGGTGTGGATGCGAACATCCACGCCGAGAAATCTGCCGATCGGAAAAGACCACCCACGCATGTCTACCATTGTATGCGCTGTCATCCTGTCCTCTGGATCGCCGACGGCATACCATGCTTAAGATGCGCGTCATTGCAGGAACTTATCGCTCTCGTCAATTAGCCGCGCCGCGCGGCATGAAGACCCGTCCGACGAGTGATCGCCTGCGTGAGACTCTCTTCAACATCCTCGCCCCGCGCCTGGAGGGCTGCCGCTTCGTTGATCTCTATGCCGGCACCGGAGCTGTTGGAATCGAAGCAATAAGCCGCGCCGCTTCGCATGTCTGGTTCGCGGAAAACGCCGAGCCGGCGTTGGCGTCCCTCCGGCAGAATCTTTCCGCGTTGAAGATTGGGCGAGGCTTTACGCTCGAAGACCGCGGCGTGGGAGCCATGCTGCAACAGCTCAGCAAGTTGCCTGAGCCAGTGGATGTCGTTTATCTGGATCCGCCGTACGAGGCAGAAGGCGAATATTCCGGCACGCTTAATTTTTTCGGCAGCGTCCGCGGCCGGGCGATCCTTGCTCCGCACGCTGTCGTAGTTGCCGAACACAGCAGCAAGGTCAAGCTGGCCACGCGCTACGGTGCGCTCGAACACACTCGGCTGCTGCAACAGGGCGATGCCGCCCTCAGCTTTTTTCTCTTGCGGCTGTTGAGGAAATCCGCCCCCGTGATGCTGTCCGGTAAGCAGATCCAGCGAGAACGCGACTTCTTTGTCTGTCATTAGATTCCACCCGAAGCCATGGAGTGTGGTGCCTTCAATGCTGGTAATGCGAACTCCCTCCCAGCTCAGTCTCGCCGATTGCCATGCAAGACCATCGCAGCCCCAGGCCGCAATGGAATGGAAGCCGACAAAGAGCAATAGTCCCTGCGGCACCAGCTCTCGAACTTGTGCAACCGGTTTCAAAGCGATATGGGTGCAACGCTCCGGTTGTTCGGTGTCGATCACGTAGGCATAGCCTCCCGCGACCGCGCACATTTCGCTGGCGTCAGGGCACGCAAACACGCCGGTAGGCATCGTTGGATCGGTAAAGCCGAGAGCGCACGTCGCGAGAAACGTTCCGCCGCTGGCTGGTCGCACCATCAACTGAAGCGCTCCTCGGGCCAGCGCGTTCTCTTCTCCGGCGATCTGCCGCGGGTAGACGAACTGCCGCGCAGGCGCGATCAGCGGAGGTTTCTTCAAAATCTCGACACTCCAACTCTGCGAAAATCCTTGGGTGTCTTCTGTCGGGTCCGTCATCAGTGGATTGCATCCAGAGCTTGAGCGATATCTTCGATCAGATCTTCGACCGCCTCGCATCCTGCGCTCATACGGATGAACCCTTCGGAGATCGTGTCGCCGCCCCATCGCGCACGGCGTTCCGCTGTGGTCGACACTCCGCCGAAGCTGGTCGCCTCAGTCAGGAGCTTCGACTCAGCAAGGAAGGTCTCGGCGGCGGACTTATCGCGCAACTCGAAGCCCAAAACCGGGCCAAAGTAGCGCATCTGCTTCTCCGCAGTTGCGTGCCCCGGATGCGATGGCAGGCCGGGATACAACACGCTCAGTACCTCGTCGCGAGTGGCGAGAAACTCCGCGATGCGCTGAGCGTTTTCGGTGGAGCGTTCCAGCCGCAAGGGAAGCGTCGCGATGGAACGCAGTGCCAGCCACGCCTCCATCGGTCCCAGGGCGGCGCCGGTCAGCGTTCGCCACTGGTCGATCTGTGCCCGCAACTCAAGGTTGCGCACCGCGACATGGCCGAGGAGAAGGTCGCTGTGTCCAGTCATAGCCTTCGTATCCGATGCGACGGAAAAGTCCGCGCCCAGTGCCAGGGGAAGCTGGCCCAGCGGCGTTGGAGTTGTGTTGTCCACCGCGACCAGCGCGCCCGCACGATGAGCGGCTTCGCTCAGCATCGCGATATCGCAGATTTCCATGCCCGGATTGCTCGGGGACTCGAGCCACAGCAGCCGCGCGCCCTCCAGCAACTCTCCCTGCGCGTTCCCTGCGGTCGGGGCCATGCGCAGCACCACGCCCATGTGCGCGAAATAATCTTGTATCAGCAAACGCGCTGTGTAATAGGCGTTTGATGGCAGAACGACGACATCCCCGGGCCGTAAGACCGCACCAAAGACCGCTGCACAGGCTGCCATCCCTGAAGCGAAGACCAGAGCACTTGCGCGATAGCCCTCTCCCGACTCCATCTGCCCGATTGCTTTCTCGAGCGATGTCCACGTCGGATTGTGCGATCTGGCATAGGAGTAGGGTGTGTCCGCCGGATCGCCTGGCGTATGGTACGGCGCCGCGAAGACCGGGCCGGCGTGCAGCGGCTCACCGGCCGTTGAGCGCGTCAGTGTAGAACGAATTATTTTGGTGGCGTCACGCATGGGTTTCGGAAAAGCAGGGTTTCTGAAGATTGGGCTACAGAGGCGAACCGGTTGATGGTAGCAGGGTCAGCGCGATCTTTTATTCCTGGCCTTTGAGGCGCTCGCGAAGTGTTCCCACCCGCCCGGCTTCAACTCCGCGCGACTGCCGTTCGGGGCAAGAATCGTCATATGGGGGCGTCCCGACCTGCGGCGCGTCAGGCCTCCGATCCGCGTGATCGGAACTCCCGCCAGCGACAATGGCATTGGGATCGATGCCGGCGCCGCAAACAGAAGCTCATAGTCCTCGCCGCCATGCAGAGCAGCTTGGAGTGCGGCGTTCGCGTCAAGCTTGCCAGCAAGCGGATGGATCGGGAGCGCCGCCTGCTCGATCTCTGCGCTGACGCCTGAGGCGCGGCACAGATGGGCGAGGTCGGTCGACAGCCCGTCGCTTATGTCGATGCACGCTGTCGCCAGTCCTCTCCGCAGTAGGGCCTCTCCCACGTCGAGACGTGGCTCAGGGAAGAGGTGAGGGTGGCCTTCGGTGGTGGCCACTTTGAGGATGCGCCTCTGTCGTCGCATCATGGTCGATAGTTCTGCAGCCGCGCCGCCGAGGTGCCCAGTTAAATAGAGCGCGTCACCTACGGCACCGCCGCTGCGGCGAAGCGCTTCACCCGTAGGCGCTGCGCCGACCAGGACAATGTCGGCGAGGATGAGCGCATTTTTCCCGCCCGGTGATTCAGAGGTGTCGCCTCCTGCGAGGGGAACACCGTGCATCTCGGCGAGGGCGCGAAGGCCACTGAAGAACCGGGAGATCCAATCGCGGCCAGAGGATTCTGCGAGCATTGTTCCCGGCAGGGCGAGGGAGAGGAAGGCCGCGAGCGGCGTCGCTCCCATTGCGGCAAGATCGCTGAGACCGCGGGCGAGGCAGCGATGGCCGACCGATTCGGGGGAGTGAAGATCGCGGCGGAAGTGCCGGTCTTCCAGCGTAAAGTCGGTGGTGACAAGGATCTCAGACCCAGAGGGTGGACGCAGAATCGCGCAATCATCGCCAATGCCTAAGGTTACGGGCTTAGTGGCGGGAAAATCGCGGCGAATCTTTTCGATCAGATCTAACTCCCGCATGGGCTTGAGCTTTTTCATTCTGAAGGCAGGATAAATGGTAGATTTTTCATGGTACTTTCGTGGTAGTTTGGTGGTGAATCGCTGGACCATGCGTGGTTGCGCGCAGGTACCCGCTTTGTTACCCTTGTAGAGGACGCTCAAGAGGGATTTGCAGTCTGGAATGTCGATTGGTGAATTTGATTTGCCTTGAATGATTTCAGTGACTGCAGCTCTCTCCGAGCCGCGGCTTGCTTCGCGGTCAAAATCTGGGCCAGGATTACTGCTTGAAGCTAAAAAAGCGTTACTACATCATGTTCGTCAGCCGCGACGAAGACGGCAACCTGAATAAGGTTCCGGTCCCCCTTCACTACGCATATCTCTTTGTAGCCGCTGCAGCCATCGGCATGTTCACCATCACAGGGCTGGCGGGTTCGTACTCTCGAATGCTGATCAAGACCGCCCGTTTCAACCAACTGCGGCAGGACCATAACTCCCTCCAGAAGGACTATGCGCACCTGGAGATGGCTGCGCACGAGAAGGACATTCAGGCGGCCTCGCTGGGTTCCCTGGCGGGCGAGGTGTCCGCGTTGTATGGCCTTACGACGAGCAAGCTTGCCGCTGTCCCCATGGGCAAATTGACAGACAAGCACCACGGCAAGTCGTCGGGTGTGGCCGAGGCGGTTGCCACCGCGCCGCTGGCCGGCGCCAACGATCAGTCAGAAGAGAGCTACTACAAGTCGGTTGATGCCTTCTACGCTCTTCGTAACACTGCCATGAGTGGCACGGTGATGCGCCCCCTGTCGAACTTTGGCGGCCCCGGTTTCACGTCCCCCACGGATCTCTTTGGGGCCGGTATTGGAAGCGCGGACACCGCTTATATCCCAACGCTTTGGCCCATCATGGGACCCATCACCAGCAGCTTCGGTCAGCGCGAAGACCCGATTCTAGGTAACGGCGAGGGTGAGTTCCACACCGGAATCGACATCTCCGCACCGAATGGCATTCCTATACGCGCCACCGGCGACGGCACGGTGAAAGAGGCCGAGATGTCGAATGGGTACGGCCGCGAGGTCGTGATCGATCATGGTCATGGGGTTGAGACCGTGTACGGTCACATGTCGGGCTTTGCAGTAATCGCAGGCCAGAATGTGGTTCGCGGCCAGGTGATCGGCTTTGTGGGGCACAGCGGACGCACCACAGGCTCGCACCTTCACTATGAGGTTCGAATCCACAACACACCGGTCAATCCGCACAAGTATCTACGGACGACGCTGGCGGACCTGGGTAGCGCAGAGCCCACCACAGGCCAATAGCTCCTTTCAGATCGAAGAAAACAGGACCAACCCCGTCGGTTGGTCCTGTTTCTTTTGGGCAGGCAACTCGAAGTCCGAAGCTCTCTCCGATCCCGCTGAAAATAAATAATCTTCATTACCTTAGTGCACCTTTCTGGGCATATCCCCGGGGCGTGATGGCCGATATAGTCACGGTGGAGAAGTTCAAACACCCGAATCGGTGTGCTCCCGCGTTGCAGTTTATTTGGGTTAGCCCGAGCGGCTGCGAAGGGAAGGAGATTTTAGATGGTTCAGACTTCAGCCTCTTTTCGACGTGGCGAGCTTGACGTCGACGGCTCGATCTCACTGTCGGAGATCATCTCGGCGCTCTCCTACGCGTTGGATCTGACTGAAGGGGCTGTCCATGGTCACGCTCTGCGCACGTGTTTGCTGGGTATGCGTATCGCCCAGGAGCTAAAGCTTCCGTCCGACCAGACCAACGGTCTCTACTTTGCCCTTCTCATGAAAGACATCGGCTGCAGCAGCAATGCAAGCCGCCTGTGCCAGATCGTCGGTGGGGATGACCGCGCCATGAAGGCCGGGGTCAAATTCGAGGACTGGAGCAAGTCGTCCACGCCGAACCTTTCGACCCTCAAACTGCTGTGGAAGAATGTGCTGCCGGAATCTGGCGCTGCGGTGAAGATCGCCAGGATTCTTCGCATCGGCCTCACACAGCGGCAAAATAACCTTGAGATGGTCAGCCTGCGGTGCGACCGCGGCGCCAGCATCATCAGCAAGCTGGGTATGGGTGATTTCGCAGCCGATGCCGTTCGCAGCCTTGATGAGCACTGGGATGGAAGTGGCTTTCCCGACAGCATCAAGGGAGAGCAGATTCCGCTCCTTTCTCGCATCTGCGCGGTTGCGCAGCATCTTGATATCTTCTCTGCAGGGCGCGGTACCGAGAATGCGATCGCTACGCTTGAAGAGCGCAGCGCCACTTGGTTCGATCCAGAGCTAGTGCGTATTGCAGTGTCCCTTCACAAATCCGATGCGTTGTGGGCGAACTGCTCGCCGAGAGATCCCGAGGAGGATACGCGGCGGGCGGTGCTCGATCTTGATAACGGCGGCAGGCATCATTTGGATCCAAGCCAGGTCGACCAGATCTGCGAGGCATTTGCCGACGTTGTCGATGCCAAGTCCCACTTTACTTTCCGGCATTCCATGGGCGTCGCGGATGCGGCGTACGGCATCGCCGAGACGATGGGCCTGGCTCCTGAGCGGGCGCAATTGGTGCGCAGGGCCGCTCTGCTGCATGACATCGGTAAGCTGAGCATTTCAAACACCATCCTCGACAAGAAGACCGACTTGAACGCGAGCGAGTGGCGCACGGTTCACAAGCATCCCAGAATCACACGCCTCATTCTGCAGCGGGTCCGTTCGTTCCGGGAGATGGCGATCATCGCAGGGGAGCACCACGAAAAGCTTGACGGCTCGGGCTATCCCGATCGACTTACTGCACGCGATCTTGCGATTGAGTCCCGCATTATCGCAGTTGCCGATGTCTTCGGAGCTTTGTCGGAGGACCGTCCGTACCGGGCCGGCATCCGGCTGGAGGAGACGCTGGCGATCATGTCGAAGTTTGCTCCTCACCAACTCGACGGCGATTGTTTTGATGCGCTGATCTCGCTGGTCGCAAGCGAGCGCGATGTGATGTTTGAGCCGATGCTGCAGATCCCGAGCGCGTCGATGGCGTATGCGTTTGAAGCCGCAATCTGACACTGAAGGTTCCCAAAAAAGTGAGCGGCCGATATCCTCGGCCGCTCACTTTTTTGCGATGCAGTTAGATTATTTGCCGGTGTACGTAACGTGCCAGACGGAGCGGGTTCCGTCGTCGGTGACGAAGAGGCTGCCGTCGTTGGCTACCGCTACTCCTACTGGCCGGCCCCAGACCTGGCCGTCTTTCGTAACGAAGCCGTCGAGGAAGTCGTCGTATTCGCCGGTGGCGTTGCCGTTCTGCATGGGTATGAAGATGACGTTGTAGCCGGCGCGGTTTTTGCGATTCCAGGAGCCGTGCTCGGCTGCGAAGGCGCCGCCGTTATATTGCTGCGGGAATGCGCCTGTGGCCGGGTAGAAGACCATCTCGAGCGAGGCCATGTGGGGCTGGACCAGGACGTCAGGCGTGCGGACCTTTGATGACATGTCAGTACGCTTGCAGCTGGCAGCCTGGGCGTCGGTAATCGGCGCGGCGAGCTGCGGGTTGGGGCCGGTGCCGTTGGCGCAGGGGTCTTTCAGGCGCGGGTCGAGTTTGCCGCCCATGTAGTACCAGGGCCAGCCGAAGAAGCTGTGCTCGGGGACCGAGGTGACATAGTCGGGGACGAGGTGGTTGCCGAGGTTGTCGCGCTCGTTGGTCGAGCACCAGAGTGAGCCGGTGATGGGGTTTATGGCTTCGCCGACGCAGTTGCGGATGCCGTAGGCGTAGACCTCGACGAACTTGCCCTCGGGGGTGTACTCGAGAACGTCGGCGCGGTGGAACTCCCTGGGATGGGTGTCGGCGTCGTCGACGTTGGATCCGGAGCCGACGGAGACCAACATGAACTTACCGTCTTTGGTGAAGGTGACGTCTCGCGTCCAGTGGCCGCCGCCCTTGAGTTGTGCGTAGCCGGGGATATCCGGAACGATGGTCTCGGCCGGCCCGGTGGCCTTGAGATCGCCGGCTTTGTAGGGGAAGCGCTGGATGGTGGTCGCGTTGCCGACGTAGATCCATTTGGGATTTGCGGCGGGATAGAAGGCGATGCCGAAGGGATGGTCGAGTCCGTCGGCGAAGGTCTGGATGACTTCGGCTTTGCCGTCGCCCTTGACGCCGCGGAGAACCATGAGGCGGCCGGCGCCGGAATCGGCGAGGAAGAGATCGCCGTTGGGTGCGACGCGGATAAGGCGGGGCATCGTGAAGGTGCCGCCGCTAAGGGTCATGTTCTGCTTGTTGTCGGCGCGCTGCATGGGCGCTGCGTCGCCGCCCGCGTAGAGCGTGACCTTGAAGCCGGGAGGCGCGGTGGGCCAGGCATCAGCTGGCTTCGGGACGAGGTGCGGAGTGTTGTCGACGGCCTCCTCGGGGTTGGGCTGGGGCAGGTCTGCGAGGGTGATCTTGTGGCGGACGCCCGGAGTCTGCTGGTTCCAGTCGGTGAATGCGGCCTGGCCGGTGAGGACGTTGCCTGATTGCGCAGAGAGCGAAGGGAATGGCAAAAGCCGCAATTGTAAGGGTCATGACCCGAACAGTCATGGCCCGAACAACAGAGAGGGTCAAGTTACGCATGGGAGTTTTCTCCTTGAAGTGTGAAGCGCTGCAGATGTGGTTGTCCGATCAATCGAATTTTGCCGCCACGCACTTCGAATTCGAGTGACTCGGTGTTCCTGATGAGGTGGACGAGATGGAAGCGTCGAAAGTTTGACATAAGCTCCACATCGCTGGCGTCGGGGAAGAGAAGGACGAGCCGAAACGCCTGCATGAAAAATCCATGCGTAAATATAACGATGCAGCCGCCGGGGTTTCGACTCACGAGGCGGCGGATTGCTTCGCGGGCGCGATCGAGGAAGACGCTGAAAGACTCGGCTCCGGGGCCGTCGATGAATTCGGGGTCGAGCCGCCGCCAATAGGCGGAGACGTGAGGGTCGCGATCCGCTTCGCTGGTATTGTTGTGGCGCGACGGATCGAGAAAGGTAAATTCGTGGATGGGCCACTCTTCGATGGGAACGCTGGGGAACCGTTGCCGTAGCGGCTCCGCGGTCTGCTGCGCGCGGAGATACGGTGAAGCGACGAAGAGTGTGGGTTCGCAGTCGAGGCGTTGGGCGAAGTCTCTGGACTGCGCGTGGCCGAGCGGAGTGAGGGGATTGGTGATGTGGTCCGCGGTCTTGCCGCCGGCGTTGGCGACGCTCTCACCGTGGCGGACGAGGATGATTCTCGTCGCCGGGTCAGTCATTTCGGTCATGGATTGCTCTCGGGGGCGGGAGTTGTGAGTCTCTTCACCAGATCAACGGGAATGTTCGCCGTGAGGATCGCGCGGTCCTTGTGCTGTTCAACCTTTGCGGAGTTGATGAGTTCGACAACGGCGGCGTCGGAGGTTGCGGCCGGGTGCATCTGCGCCTGTACCTGCTGAACCGACTTTACGACCCCGAGCAGGTTGGCGAGGGTCTCGCTGGCATGAGCGGCGTCGGCTTCAGTAGGAGCGATCTGCTCGACGCGGAGATGGATGGTGCCGAGATAGCGAAGGCTGGCGACGAAGGTCGTGTCTTCGGACAGCGGAAGCTGAAGGCCGAGGATGCTGATGTAGCCGCGGTCGGAGAAGGGAAGGCCGATGTGGCCGATCGCCCATGCGCTCGCGAACGCGGGAACTTCGCGGTAGCGCGCCGAAAGGAGCGATGAGCCCGAAAAAGGCGATGCCGCAGCACCGTGACGGTCAAGGATGGAGTGAATCTGTTCCGGGGTCGGCATGTTCGACGCTGCGATGGTGTCATAGCCGAGCTGGGCAATTCTTAAGGGCCGGGCCGCCGTTCCGTCGATGATGGAGATAGTGAAGATGTCGTGGCCGGCGTACGTTTCTTTTCCCGTTGCAATGGTCGCGAGGTAGCGGGCGAGGCGGTCGCCATCGAAGCGGCCCTCGAAGACCTCGGAGTAGCCGACAGGACCGTTGGGGCCGTGGGGGTCGTCCATACGGTGCAGGGCGAAGGCGACGGAGTCGAGATCGCGCTCCGGCACAATGCCGGTGGCATCGATAAACTTTTGGTACTCCGGGCTGCGGTGCACTGGCGTTCGGTCGAAATGAGTTACCGCACGCAGCGGCTTCAGGTTGGCGTAGATGATTGCGTCGGACTCGGGAAGGAGGCGTGCCGCTTCCGGCGGAGCGGCCTTTCGCAGCACGATCACAACGATCAGCGCAGCCATCAGCGCCAGCATCAACAGCAACGAGTAGCGTGTGCGCTTACGCATCAGGGACATAGCCGGCCAGGCGAAGTGTCTGCATAGTTGTTACGAAGCCGCGCAACTTTCAGCGGCTTCGATATTAAGCATAGACCATCTTCAGGTCTGGCTGACTGTGGTGCCTGGTCCTGGTTTTATTCCACTATCGCGAATGTGTAGATTTTGCCGCCATTTGTGACGTTGCCCGTACCGGGAGGCAGGATGCCGTATTCGCCCCCGCCGGTGTCTTGATTGACGGTGAACTGGTAGGTGTGCGGGGCGGTCTTGACGGGGTTGAACTTCACTTCGTCCCGATCGGCGCCTCCGGTGGAGTGGAATACCCCGCCCGTGAGAACGCGGAACTCGCGGTTATCGGAGTTAATGCGGAAGCGCAGGAAGTCGTACTCGTTCGCGGAGACGCCTTCTGGCACATAGATCAGAATTTCAATTGGACATTGAAGCGCGAGCTTCGATTCACGGCCGTTGAGGTGGCCGTTGCGGTCTTCCTTGATAATGCCGTGGGTGACGGTCGACTTAATGAATCCGCCGGACTTGATGTGAACGATCTCCGGCTCAATCGCGATCCATTTGCCCGTGTGGTCTTTGTAGTAAACGCCAATCTCGTTGACATCCGAGAGCTCAATCGGCTTCTCGGGTACATTCGTGAGTTGGCGTCGGCCCTTGTTGATCATCGCGGTGATCACGCGGTCGGAGACATTGGCGGTCTTCAGCTTCACGAGCGAATCGGCGTCGGTGAGGTACTGGCCGGGCTGTGTGTTGATGGTCTCGATGATGAGGTCATCGCCTAGTCCTGCCTTCGCCATCTTCATCACGGAATCGTTGTCCATCGCCGGCGCTTTCGCTGCCGTCAGGGGACCGTCGACTGCCTGCGGCGCATCAACCGTATGTGGTTGCTGTGCCCGCGCGAGGAGTGGAGAGGTGCAGATGCTGAGGAACAAGAGCAGATAGCGCAACAAGGGATTCCGAGGATTCCGAAGAGACATAGGCATGGTCGATTCGAGTCGTGGATAGGCTAGCATGGCTCGATTTTGGACGGCCGATGCGAAGAGGTCGTGAGCCATCGCGCCCACCATTGCCTGAGGGGTATGGCTATGCTAAAGTTAGGTCTGCGGCGCACTCTGCGCGGGCACTGCTGCGCGTCATACGGCTGAGCTTACAGAGAGCAAATTGTTGTGTGGGCTGGCGTAGCTCAGCTGGTAGAGCATCTGATTTGTAATCAGAGGGTCGGGGGTTCAAGTCCCTTCGCCAGCTCCAGTTCCCGCAGCAGGAAAAGAAAGACGGATTTTGGTTGTACTGCTCTTGCCGTTCTGGCTCTGCAGACCTCCGGTCATTCGTTCAAGGGTGGTGTACCCGCTCGATTCGCACTTTGAGTCGACGACGGGCTTGATCGGCTGAGATGAGTGCTGCGCGTTGGAATTGGTCAGGCAGGATGTGCACAGGTGGCCGAGTGGTTAATGGCAGCAGACTGTAAATCTGCCGCGTTATGCGCTACGGAGGTTCGAATCCTCCCCTGTGCACCATTAGTTTTGAGTAGTGAGCGTTTGAGTGGTGAGTGTAGTGGATCTAAGCCCGGCAGGCAGCGGAAGGATGAGCATCGCGCTGGTTGTCCTTGGGTTGTTGGCGTTTCTGGTCTGGCGAACGATGGAGCCAGGCAAGTTTCAACAGCTGACGTGGATACTGTTAGGTTTTTTTGCCTTCCGCGTCATACTCGGATGGATGCGTTCGCGGTAGGATTGTAAGGTTGGTTTTTCAGGCTGGCGTAGCTCAGTGGTAGAGCACTCCCTTGGTAAGGGAGAGGTCGAGAGTTCAAGCCTCTCCGTCAGCTCCAGATATGGAAGGGCACGGCTTTAGCCGTGCCGAGTAGAGTGCAGCAAAAATGGGGGCTTTAGCCCCTGGGCAGGCGGGAGTAACTCAGTGGTAGAGTCACAGCCTTCCAAGCTGTTGGTCGCGGGTTCGATTCCCGTCTCCCGCTCCAAGGATTTTCGAAGGTGATCGGGAAGCCACCCGTTCCCGAGGAGAGTGTGTTGAGCAGTATGTATCAGCAGCCCGTACTTCCGATCTCCGATCCGCAGACGTTCCAGGCGGTGAAGAGCGCAATCGAGACCTCTTTTTCCGCGGGCCGTGTGGCCGAGTTTCTGAAGTCGCTGGAACGTTCGAAGCTGCGAATCCGCGACTTCGAAGACGTCCTCGGCAAGGGCAACCTGGGAGCCTCCACCGCGGCGGAGTACCACCGGCTGGGCAACGCCGATCAGGGCCAGATTCGCGAACTGTATCTCGCCAGCCTCGAACGAGTAGCGCCGGAGCTGCGAGAGAAGTTTTTCAAGCTGTACGCGTACTACTGAGCGATCAGAATCTCACGGTCAGTTCCGCAAAGTTTAGTTTTCGTTTGAAGCATTCACCTGAACCCGGCGCATTCGCCGGCCAACACTAGGAGACGGAGAGAGTCATGGGCAAGGAAAAGTTTGACCGGTCAAAGCCGCACGTAAACATCGGGACGATCGGGCACATCGATCACGGCAAGACGACGCTGACGGCTGCGATCACGAAGGTGCTTTCGAAGCACAACCCGAAGAACACGTTTCGTTCGTTCGACACGATCGACAACGCACCTGAGGAGCGTGAGCGCGGTATCACGATTGCGACCTCGCACGTGGAGTACGAGACGCCGAACCGGCACTACGCGCACGTCGACTGCCCCGGCCACGCCGATTACATCAAGAACATGATCACGGGTGCGGCGCAGATGGACGGCGCGATTCTCGTCGTTGCGGCCACGGACGGCCCGATGCCGCAGACCAAGGAGCACGTGCTTCTGGCCCGCCAGGTTGGCGTGCCGTACATCGTGGTGTTCCTGAACAAGTGCGATGCGGTTGAGGACGAAGAGCTGATCGAGCTGGTGGAGATGGAGGTTCGCGAGCTGTTGTCGAAGTACGACTACCCTGGCGACGACACCCCGATCATCCGCGGCTCTGCCCTTGGCGCGCTCAACGGCGAAGCCAAGTGGGAGGCCAAGATCGACGAGCTGATGGATGCGGTGGACAAGTACGTTCCGCAGCCGGAGCGCGCGGTCGACCAGCCGTTCCTGATGCCGATCGAAGACATCTTCTCGATCTCGGGCCGCGGCACTGTCGTGACGGGCCGTATCGAGCGCGGCAAGGTGAAGGTTGGCGAAGAGTCGGAGATCGTGGGCTTCCGCGAGACCCGCAAGACGGTTGTCACCGGCGTCGAGATGTTCAAGAAGCAGTTGGATGAGGGTCTGGCAGGCGACAACGCCGGGCTTCTTCTGCGCGGTATCGCGAAGGAAGATGTGGAGCGCGGCATGGTATTGGCCAAGCCTGGTTCGATCAAGCCGCACACCGACTTCAAGGGCGAGGTCTATGTGCTCTCGAAGGAAGAGGGCGGCCGTCACACTCCGTTCTTCAACGGCTACCGTCCGCAGTTCTACTTCCGCACGACCGACGTCACCGGTTCGGCGAAGCTTCCTGCGGGCACGGAGATGTGCATGCCCGGCGACAACATCCAGCTGGAGATCACGCTGCACACCCCAGTGGCCATGGAGAAGGGCTTGCGCTTCGCCATCCGCGAGGGCGGCAGAACCGTCGGCGCAGGAACTATCTCCGACATCATCAAGTAAAGTCATCTCAACAAATAGTGGCGGGCTTCGGCTCGCCGCTGTGCATTTCTCGCTGAGATAGTACGTCCTCTCAATGGTTTGGATAGTGGCTTTCGCGAAACGCCGATTTAAGAGATAATTACCGAGGAAGAGCGTGGCCTGACCGCTCCTCTCTCCGTTAGAAAATCAGGATTTGGTAGCAGGGACCATCACCCTGTGTTGCGGCGTGTCGCTACGCTGCTTGCCAGCCGAGGTGGCTGGCCACGTTAGAAGGAGATGTATCAAATGCGCGAGATCATTACACTGCAGTGCCCGGAGTGCAAGAACCGGAACTACTCCACGACGAAGAACAAGAAGACGACCACTGGCCGCCTGGAGTTCTCGAAGTTCTGCAATACCTGCCGTAAGCATACGGATCACAAGGAAACGAAGTAGTCTCCAGCCGGACTTTGGGAGTGAGGCGAAAGTTGCCTCATTTCCGCACCACTGGGGGAGTAAGCTCAACGGTTAAACTGTCGGTCTCCAAAACCGAACTTCTCGGTTCGAATCCGAGCTCCCCCGCCAGTTTGCCCGGTACCCTCTGAGTCCGGGAACAGTCAAAACGAAGTAACATGAAGATTGAGGCAGTACTATGGCCAAGACAATAGCAGTAACCGAACAGCCCAGCACCGGATTACAGCAGTTGAAGTCGCAGCCCGCTCGTCTGATGGAGTTCCTCAGGGACGTGCGCAGCGAGATGCGCAAGGTGATCTCGCCATCGCGCGCTGAGGTTCAGTCGACCACGATCGTAGTCCTCGTTACCGTCTTCATCTTCGCGGCGTACTTCTGGCTGGTGGACAACATCATCGGCCGGGCCATTGAAGCACTGTTGCACCGTTTGACCCAGCATCACTAAAAAGATTTTGAGAATCACCCGGCAAAGCCAGTAGAGAGAAGCGAGCGGATGAAGCGCGAAAAAGAGACAACGATGACCGCAACAGAGAATCCGGAAGAGCAGAACCCCGAGACGGCGAACGCCACGGGAGAGCCCACGGAGCAACTTGCCCCGCCGGTCAACGAAAACTTCAAGTGGTACATCATCCACGCTTACTCGGGATTCGAGCGCAAGGTGCGGGAGTCGCTGGAGAGCCGCATCACGGCCTTCGGCCTGCAGAACCGCATCGGTCGCATCATGATCCCGACCGAGCCGGTCACCGAACTGCGCAACGGAAAGAAGTACACCATCGACCGTGTCTTCCTGCCGGGCTACGTCCTCGTCGAGATGGAACTCGACAACGACCTCTGGCACGTCATCAAGAACACGCCGCGCGTCACCGGCTTCCTTGGAACCGGAGACAATCCGGTCGCCCTCTCCGAGCAGGAGGTCAGTTCCATCCTCTTCCGCTCCGACGCAGCCAAGGACAAGCCTTCGATGAAGGTCAAGTTCGACAAGGGCGAGCAGGTCCGCATCAACGAGGGCCCATTCGCCAACTTCACCGGAGCAGTCGACGACATCAACGAAGACAAGCAGACCCTGAAGGTCATGGTCAGCATCTTCGGCCGCTCCACCCCGGTCGAGATCGAGTTCTCGAAGGTGGATAAAGTTACGGAATAGCTCTCCCGAACGGGAGACGAGAGTTTAGAAACAAATATCGAGCAGGCAGAGCCTTCAGCATCAGGATGGGCCTGCCGCTGGAAGAATAAAGAGGATTTACCGCAAATGGCACCGAAGAAGATCACTGGATACGTCAAGCTTCAGATCATGGCCGGCAAGGCCACCCCTGCACCTCCGGTCGGCCCCGCGCTCGGCCAGGCCCAGGTCAACATCATGGAGTTCTGCAAGCAGTTCAACGACCGCACCAAGGGTCCGGATCTGGCTGGACTCACCATCCCCGTCGTCATCAGCGTCTACGCCGACCGCAGCTTCAGCTTCATCACCAAGACGCCTCCGGCGCCCGTGCTGCTCCTGAAGGCCGCCGGCATCGAGAAGGGCTCCGGCACTCCGAACAAGGAGAAGAAGGGCAAGGTCACCGAGAAGCAGATCATCGCCATCGCCACCCAGAAGATGCCGGACATGAACGCGAACACCGTGGAAGCCGCAGCGAAGACCATTCGCGGCACCGCACGCTCCATGGGCATCGAAGTCGTCGGCTAGTTTCGAAGAACCGTCACAACCTCGCTTTTAGGTGAAGGGAGGACGCAAGGAATCTCCGGTTGACAGCTCTTCGTCTCCGAGATCTCCGGGCGTCCTCTTCGCCGTTTAAGTCCCGTCGTCCCTTGCTCCTTGGCAATCTGGTAGCCTCTTCGTGAATCGAAGTTGAATCGAGGTGCGCCAATGCAAGCTGATCCCAGTTGCACCGTTGTTGTCGTAGCCTACAAGCCCAAGCCGGGCAAGGAAGCTGACCTGTTGCAACTCACGCGAGAACACGTTCCGCTGCTGCGCAGCGAGGGCCTCGCGACCGACCGTCCCGTCACCGCATGCCGGGCCAAGGACGGCACCGTTGTGGAGGTCTTCGAGTGGGTTGCCGGCGGAGCAGAGCGTGCGCACTCCAACCCTGTAGTCCTGAAGCTCTGGGAACGCTACGCCGCCGCCTGCGATATCGTCCCCTTGGCCTCACTGCCCGAAGCGTCCACCATGTTCGCATCCTTCACTCCTCTCGATCTCTAAGCAAAAAGCCTTTCCTGCATGGGAACGCCTGCTCTCTGCGGCGGGATGCGCCTGTCGCCCTCGTTGCGTGTGAGCAAAGCGTCGCTCGAGCGTTGCGGGAGGCCATAGCGGCGGCATGCGGCATCGATCATCTTCGCCAGTTTCTCGCGATAGGCCTTTCCGGCGAAGTCGGCCGTGGCAAAACGTCTGGCGTAGTCGGCCTGGAGGGCGGGGAAGTGCTCACGAACGAAGCTCAGGTAAGTAGGACGTGAGCACGACTTAAGGAACAGTGGATGCGCCGCAAAGAAGCTCGCCCCCACTTCCGAGGCGCGGCGAGCCATTCCGTCGAGCGCTCTCTGGTTATCGGTGATTCCCGGCAGCAGCGGCGAGCCGAAGACCCCTACAACAATGCCCGCCTCGCGCAGCCGCTTCACCGCCTGAAAACGAAGATCCGGTCGTGGCGCGCGCGGTTCCAGCAGCCGCGCGAGCTTTGCATTCGGCGTAGTGATCGTTACGTGCACCACCAGCGTGTTTCGCTGCGCGATCTCCGCCAGCAGATCGATGTCCCGCTCGATCAACCGAGACTTGGTTACGATCCCGAGCCGGTATCCTGTCTTTCGCGCAAACACTTCCAGCAGGCTGCGTGTGATCAGCGCCTTTCGCTCGATCGGCTGGTAGGGATCGGTCGCCGTCCCCAGCGCAATCTCCAGCGCCGGATCAATCTTCTTCAGCTCCTGTTCGAGAAGCCATGCCGCGTTCTGTTTCAGAAAGATCATCCGCTCGAAGGAGAGTGGATCGCGAAAATTCATAACAGTCGGAGGCAAAACCTCCTCTAGCTCCGAATCGCTCGCAGGTGTCTTTGGCGCCATGAACTCGTGGGTATACCGCGCGTAGCAGTACTTACACCCGAACTCGCATCCTCGGTACGGGTTGATGCTGTAGGCCAGCGAAAGCTGCCGTTTCGACACCGACTTATTCAGAATGCTGCGCACCTCAAGCGTCCGGAACTCGATCAGGTGTCCGTCCGCTGCGTGTTCTGCCTGCGCGGCCATTCGGGCAATGCCGATCACTGGATTGGAGAGGATGGGGAAGAGCGACGCGCCGGATAGTTTCGCCATTTGTTCGCCTCTTGTGAAAGAGCATAGGCCCGATCCGTTTACCGCGTCAAGTGCTGATTACCAAATCTCTCTTGTGAATTGCACCCTCTCGATGCCGCCCCATTTCGGCCTGAACGCAAAGCCGAGCTGATCAGTTATGATCTTCGCTCCCGGCGCCATTCGAATGATCCGCGAGGCGCAACCGTTCCTGCTCCCGCACGATCGCCTTACTGCGCCCCCGAAGCAAATCTTGCAGCGTTAGCATTCCACTGACGCGATGGGTGGCCCGGTCGACAACGGGGATGCTGGCGACTCCCTCGGTTGCCATCAATTCAGCCGCGCCACGGCAGGTGCCGTCGGCATACGTAAACAATTCCGGTAGAGCGGCAGAACCAGTAGAAGTCTCAACGTGCGGAGCCGGCGACATCAGTTCACTGACGATGACAAGCTCGAGCGGGTCGACTCCATACTCGCGGGTGAGGTGGTATCCGCGCCGGCTCAACTTCTCCGTAAGGATGGAGCGCGGCATCAGAAGAGCGGTTATAAGGTAGGCGGCGATGCAGCCCATTGTCAGCGGCAGCAGCGCGGGCAGGCAGTGCGTAACCTCCAGGCTGAAGAGAATGGCCGTCAGCGGCACACCGAGAGACCCCGCCAGCATGGAACCCATCCCGATCAGGGCCCAGAAAGCCTGCGCTTCAACAGGAGCGTGAGCGAGATGAGCGGCGAGCGCTCCGACTGCACCGCCGATCATGAGAAGAGGTGCAAGGACGCCACCCGAGGTCCCCGATCCGAGAGAAAACGCCCACATAAGAGACTTCGCAATGATGATGCCTAAGATCAATGCCATCGGCGCGTTTCCATGAAGCAGCTCGGCGATGTTGTCGTACCCCACACCCAGGCCGCGCGGGAAGAACAACCCTCCAACGCCAATGCCTAATCCCCCAATCGCCGGCCACCACATCCAGTGCACATGGAGATGCTCGAACATATCTTCAAAGGCGTACATCATGCGGCTCATGCCCGCTGCCACAAGGCCGATGAGAGCACCCAGAAGCAGAGCGCCGACAGAAAATTGAACCCGGTGCACATTGCTGATGATGGGCATCGGGAAGAGCGGCCCCGCTCCCAGTAGATAAACGCGCAGTATGCCCGCAGTCGCGCTTGCGATTGCTACCGGCACTAGACTTCGAGGCCTCCACTCAAACAGCAGCAGCTCGACCGCAAGCAGGATCGCAGCAACCGGCGTCGCGAAGGTGGCCGACATGCCCGCAGCTGCTCCCGCGACCAGAAGCGTGGTGCGTTCCGCGTCCGTCAGGTGAATCCACTGCGCGACCAGCGAGCCCAGAGCTCCGCCCGTCATGATGATCGGACCCTCCGCGCCGAACGGGCCGCCGGAGCCAATCGCGATCGCCGCAGATATCGGCTTGAGGATCGCAATCTTCGGATCGACACGCGCGCGATTCAACAGAATCGCCTCGATTGCCTCGGGAATTCCGTGCCCTCTGATTTTGTCTGAGCCGAACCGGGCCATAATGCCCACCAGAAGTCCACCAAGCACCGGAACAAGAATCATCCAGTATCCCAGCGAGCTTCCTGCAGGAGACACGCTTACGATGCTGAACCGGTGATAGTAGAAGAGGTTCGTCGATATTGCGATCAGCCGAAGCAGAATCACCGCGAGAAAGGTTGCGCCAACGCCTATGACTAGGGCGACACTGGACAGCAGCCACACGCGTCTGTCGACGGTGAAGTCGCGAAGTGCTGAGGGTTCAGATTGCACTGTTTCCTCCCGCCGACCGCGCCTCTGTCTTGTTGTGCGCGGCCTTGATTGTAGTCAGGGTTCGTATCAACTGTGGAGCGAGCTCGTTCAGCTCTCGAGCATGGTCGAGCGAAAGAGCCTCAAGCGTCCGCAGTCCTTTGGGCGTCAGCTCCAGCAGAACGCAACGGCGGTCATTGCCGTCATGAGTCCGCTGAATCAGGCCGGCCTCTTCGCAGCGCATGCTCAGCTCCACAACGCTGTTGTGCCGCAGCCCGAGACGTTCAGCGACATAGCCCACCGTCGCGGCTGCTCCATCCGGTCTTCCAGCAATCTGCAGCAGGAGTTGGTGCTGCTGCGGCTGAAGATCAAACTTCGCCGCTGCCGCCTCGCTGAAGTGGAGAAAGAGCCGCAACTGGTGGCGAAACTCCGCCAACACCTGAAGCCGGGTTTTTGAGGACGATGCAGTGTGATCGTTCTTCATATTTCAAATTATATCGTATAACGATATAATTTGGTAGCTGAAGGCGAAGTCTAAGGATGCGAGACGTCGTATCTGCAGGTGAGAAAAGCGTTTTTGTCCAAGGTGCAAGAGCTTGTGGGGCTTCTTGAGGCATGAGAGCATGACGCAATGGGCGGGATGCCTCAACTAATCCAATTGCTATCTATAGCGTTAGCCATATTTGTGGCGATCCTCTCGATAGCGTTTCTCATTGGGAAGCTTTTTGACAACAAGCTAACTCGCAAGCGGATCGTGCTCGGGGCCATAGGCATCTGCGCTTTAGGTTTCGTTGCTTACTTCGGATTCATAGTTTTCATTCTTAGCGGCGGCCTAAATCCAAACTGACCGACTACCAAATGCTTCAGTCATTGACGAAAATCCTGCCATTTGGCATACTTATAAGAGTGTCTCAACCCCCGGTTGAGGCCAGTCGATAACCACGCCCGGAGAGAACAGCTCCAGAGGGGTGGGAGACGAGGGAAAATGGCAAGGAAGCTCTCTAAGAATCTGGTGAAGGCGCGTGCGCTCGTTGAGCCCCGCCCGTATCTGTTGGTGGACGCAGTTCCACTTCTCCAAAAAGCAAAGTATGCGAAGTTCGACGAGACCGTCGATCTGACCATGCGTCTCGGAGTCGACCCCAAGCACGCCGACCAGATGGTTCGCGGCACGGTCGTTCTGCCGCACGGCCTGGGCAAGTCCAAGGTCGTCGCCGTCATCGCCTCGGGCGAGCGGATCAAGGACGCAGAGGCTGCCGGCGCTGAGTTCGTCGGCGGCGAAGAGTTGGTCGAAAAGATCCAGAAGGAAAACTGGACCGCCTTCGACGCGCTGATCGCGACCCCCGACATGATGAAGTCTGTCGGCCGTCTCGGCAAGGTCCTAGGACCCAAGGGCCTGATGCCCAATCCGAAGACCGGTACCGTCACCACCGACGTCGCCGCTGCGGTCAAGGAGATCAAGGCCGGTAAGGTTGAGTTCCGCACCGACAAGACCGCGCTCGTGCACGTTCCCGTTGGCAAGCTCTCGTTCGACCCGCAGAAGCTGGTCGACAATGCGATGACCGTCATCACGAGCGTCGTGAAGGCCAAGCCGTCGGCAGCCAAGGGCAAGTACATCAAGGGTGTCACGCTCAGCTCTACGATGGGCCCCGGCATTCAGCTCGACTACGCCGCCGCCGAGTTGGCAGGCAAGGCCTAGTCTTTAGGTTGGCACAAGAATTTTAGACAGCACCAACCCCTCTCTGGCCGCGGAAGCGAGGAGCGGGGAAGCGAAAGCGAAGAGGATCAGTCATGGCATTGTCCAGAGCATCAAAGACGGAGAAGGTGAAAAAGCTCGCAGCCGAGCTCGAGCACTCGACCTCCGCGATCATCGGCACCTTCAAGGGCCTCACCGCCTCGAAGGACTTCGAGCTGCGCAAGACCATTCGCGGCGCCGGCGGAAGCTATCACGTCGTCAAGAACAAGCTGGCCGCACGTGCCGGCGAGGGCACCAAGATTGAAGGGGCGCTCAAGGGCCTCAAGGGTGTCTCGTCGGTCGCCTATACCTCCGGCGATCCCGTAGCGCTCGCCAAGGCCCTGTCCACCTGGGTCAAGGACAACGCAGAGTTCACCTTCAAGCTCGGCATCATCGATGGCAAGGTAATCGACGTTCGCGAGATTGGCGAACTGGCCACCATGCCGGGCAAGGAAGAGCTCTTCTCGAAGCTCCTCTTCCTTATCAACTCGCCCGCGCAGCGTCTGGCCACGGTCATCAACGCAACCGGCCGCGATCTCGCCGTCGTCATCAATCAGGGCGTCGAGAAGGGCAAGTTTGCCGGCCCCGCAGCAGCAGCTGCTCCCGCTGTCCCGGTCGCGGAAGCCCCGGCTGCAGCTGCAGAGGCCCCAGCCGCAGAAGCTCCGGCAGCAGAAGCTCCGGCAGTAGAGGCAGTCGCCCACGTTGAGGAGTCGGCCGCTGGCGAGCAGCCTTCGGGCGCAGCACAACCTGAAAACGCCACCGCATCGCAGGGTGGGGAAGCCGCGACCACGGATCCGGTCGAGGGGTAACTAAAGTTTCGCCTGGTCTCCCTGGGTGCGCTGGTCTGGGCGCAACGGAAACCCTGGAAGGCATAGGCAACCGGGGCGCAGTCGGGCTTCGGAAAGCAATCGGTAAACGGCAGCACAAAGTTCAGTTTCAACAGTTCAGTTCTATTGGAGAAATAAAATGGCAGACATCCAGCAGTTGGAAGAATCAATCGTTAGCCTCAGCCTCCTCGAGGCTTCGGCTCTGGTCAAGAAGCTCGAAGAGCGTCTTGGCGTTTCGGCAGCGGCAGCAGTTGCAGCAGCCCCGGCAGCAGGCGGCGGCGCGGCAGCGGCGGCTCCGGCTGAAGAGAAGACCGAGTTCACCGTCATCCTGAAGGATGCCGGCGCGAATAAGATCAACACCATCAAGGCTGTACGCGAAGTCACCGCTCTTGGGCTGAAGGAAGCCAAGGATCTGGTCGACGCCGCTCCCAAGCCCTTGAAGGAGAACATTTCGAAGGATGACGCGGCTGCCATCGCCAAGAAGTTCGAAGGCGTCGCCACCGTAGAAATCAAGTAGTTACCTGCCAGCTTGCAAGTCCGGGCGGAACGCGATATTCTTGACGTTAGAGAAAATTCGTTCCGCCTTGACGTGCTCATCGGCGGACACCAATTCGGCAAACTTGGGTTGTACCCGGATCATCCTGTCATAACAGGTTAAGGAACCGGCCACTATCGCTTCGAGCGGCGGACGCGCATAGTGCAATAGGCATCAGCAAGCGGCAGCAAACTTTGGGGTAGGCGAACCTCAAAAATGGCGGCAGGCATTCACACCATCTATACAGAAACAGTGCACAAGTCGACCTTTGCGCTCATGGGACACGCTGTCCCTATGAGCGCTTTGCCGTGTTTACAGGCATAGCAGCACTCTGCACGCGTTCTTTATAGCAGCTTTGAGCGCCTGCAGTCAGTAAAAGTTTCGAGATTTCTTTAGTGCCGGGAAAGACCATACGGCAAGACATTCTGCGCACGGAGCCTGTTGCTCTCGAGGACAGCAGGGACCGAAGAACTTAGCAACTGCGCAATCAGGACCAAACCCGGAGGGCATGACCAAAGCCCTCCCCTCACGAGTGCAGCCAGCCATGTGATGCTGGCAATCGCAATCGAGAGGCCTCGAAGGTCAGTTTTCAGGAGAGAGCATGTCTGGCGATTCCAACAACAGCGAAATGCGCGCGATCCGTAGCCGTCTTGATTTTTCAAAGATCCCCACATCCATTCAGATTCCTAACCTCATCGAAGTCCAGCGCCGCAGCTATGAGCGCTTCCTGCAGATGGACAAGCTCCCGCAGGAGCGCGAAGACAACGGCCTGCAGTCCGTCTTCACTTCGGTGTTTCCGATCACCGACTTCCGCAACGTCTCCGAACTCGAGTTCGTCGACTTCTCCATCGGCAACTGGGAGTGCAAGTGCGGCTACCTCAAGGGTCTCAACCACCTGCGCACGGCCTGCACCCACTGCGGTCACATGGTCATCACCGACCCCTTTCATCCGGGCGACGTCCTCTGCAACTTCTGCGGAACCTACAACAAGAACACCCCTGACTTCTGCACCAAGTGCGGCGACCCCGTCGGCCTGCAGCTGAAGTACGACCAGGCCGAGTGCGAAGAGCGCGGCATGACCTACTCTGCTCCGCTCAAGGTCACGATCCGCCTGAAGATCTACGACAAGGACCCCGAGACCGGCGTCAAGAGCCTTCGCGACATGAAGGAGCAGGAAGTCTTCTTCGGCGACATTCCTCTGATGTCGCAGAACGGCACCTTCATCGTCAACGGCACCGAGCGCGTCATCGTCTCGCAGCTCCACCGTTCGCCCGGCGTCTTCTTCGAGACGGCGAACAACCGCACCTACTTCCTCGGCAAGATCATTCCGTACCGCGGCAGCTGGGTCGAGTTCGAGTACGACCAGAAGAACACCCTCTACGTCCGCATCGACCGCAAGCGCAAGTTCCTCGGCACCATCTTCCTGCGCGCCCTCGGCCTGCGCACCGACGAGGAGATCCTCAAGACCTTCTACACCGTCGACACCATCAACGTGAAGGACGGCAAGCTCGCCTGGAAGGTCGTTCCCGAAGGCCAGCTCACCAACCTGCAGGGCACACGCCCCGCCCACGCGATCACCGTCAAGGGCGAGGAGCTCGCGCCCGCGACCCGCAAGATCTCGGCTCACTCGCTGAAGGGCCTGCGCAGCCACAAGATCGAAGCAGTCGAGGTTGAGACCAGCGAGTTCGACGGCGCCATGACCGCGTCCGACGTCGTCGATCTCACCACCGGCGAGCTGCTCTACGAGGCCAACCAGGAGCTCACCGCCGACAAGCTGCACAAGATCATCCAGTCCGGCGTCACCAGCTTCGAGGTCTTCTTCCCCGAGCGCGACGACGTGGGCAACATCATCACCAACACCCTTCGCCGCGACTCCGTGCGCAAGCCCGAGGAAGCGCTGATCGAGATCTACCGCAAGCTGCGTCCCGGCGACCCACCGACCCTCGACACCGCGACTGCGCTCTTCGAAGGCATGTTCTTCGATCCGCGCAAGTACGACTTCTCGCGCGTCGGCCGCCTCAAGTTCAACATCAAGCTCTACGAGAACCAGGATCCCTCTGGCCTCGACAAGCGCACGTTGACCCCCGAGGACTTCTACGGCACCATCCGCTACCTGCTCAAGCTGCGCAAGAACATCGGCACCGTCGATGACATCGATCACCTTGGCAACCGCCGCGTCCGCGCCGTCGGCGAGCTGATGGAGAACCAGTTCCGCATCGGCCTCGTCCGCATGGAGCGCGCCATCAAGGAAAAGATGTCGGTCTATCAGGAGATGTCGACCGCCATGCCGCACGACCTCATCAACGCCAAGCCAGTCATGGCCGCGATTCGTGAGTTCTTCGGCTCCTCGCAGCTCTCGCAGTTCATGGACCAGACCAACCCGCTCTCGGAGATCACGCACAAGCGCCGCCTCTCCGCCCTTGGGCCCGGTGGTCTCTCCCGTGAGCGCGCCGGCTTCGAAGTCCGCGACGTGCACCCGACTCACTACGGCCGCATCTGCCCGATTGAGACGCCGGAAGGCCCGAACATCGGCCTCATCAGCTCGCTCTCGTGCTTCGCGCGCATCAACGAGTACGGCTTCATCGAGTCGCCCTACCGTCGCGTCAAGGACGGCCGTGCGCTCGACTACGTCTCCGTGGTCAACGCCGGCGAGTCCGGTCTGCGCCAGGGCGACTACCTCGAGATCACCGAGGCCCGCAAGCAGAACGAGCAGTTGAAGAAGGACAAGAAGCGCACCATGGATCTTGCCCCCTTCAGCTTCTACCTCTCCGCGTGGGAGGAAGATCGCCACACCATCGCGCAGGCCAACATCGAGCTCGACGACAAGCTGAACATCGTTCAGGACGTCGTCGATGCCCGCCGCCAGGGCAACTTCGTCCTCGTCAACAAGTCCGAAGTGGACTACGTTGACGTCTCGCCGAAGCAGCTCGTCTCGGTCGCCGCCTCGCTCGTTCCGTTCCTCGAGCACGACGACGCCAACCGCGCTCTGATGGGCGCGAACATGCAGCGGCAGTCCGTTCCTCTGCTCGTCGCCGAAGCCCCGTTCGTCGGTACCGGTATGGAGGGCGTCACCGCCCGCGACTCCGGCGCCGTCATCCTGGCCAAGCGCAACGGCATCATCGACTCGGTCGACTCCGAGCGCATCATCGTGCGCGTAGAAGGCGAGCACCACCCCACGCAGCTCTCGCGTGAGGTCGGCTCCGACATCTACCAGCTCACGAAGTTCAAGCGCTCCAACCAGAACACCTGCATCAACCAGAAGCCGATCGTCCGCAAGGGCGACCGCGTGGTCAAGGGTCAGGTCATCGCCGACGGTCCATGCACCGAGCAGGGCGAACTCGGCCTCGGCCGTAACGTTCTGGTCGCCTTCATGCCGTGGCGCGGTTACAACTTCGAGGACGCGATCCTCATCTCGGAAAAGCTGGTCCGCGAGGACTACTACACCTCGATCCACATCGAGGAGTTCGAGATCGAAGCCCGCGACACGAAGCTTGGGCCGGAAGAGATCACGCGCGATATCCCCAACGTCAGCGAGCACGCCCTGCGCGATCTCGACGACTCGGGCATCATCCGCATCGGCGCGAAGATCGGCCACAACGACATCCTCGTCGGCAAGGTAACGCCGAAGGGTGAAACCCAACTGACGCCGGAAGAGAAGCTCCTCCGCGCCATCTTCGGCGAAAAGGCCGGCGATGTTCGCGACGCCTCGCTGACGTGCCCTCCGGGCATCGAAGGCACCGTCGTCGACGTCCGCATCTTCTCCCGCAAGGGACAGGAGAAGGACGAGCGCGCCAAGCAGATCGAGCAGGAGATGATCGAGAAGCTCGAGCGCAACCTCGCCGACGAGATCCGTATTCTCACCGACGAGCGCCTCAAGCGTCTCGAAGCAATTCTCGGTGCGAAGGAAGTTCTCGCCGACCTGCACGACGAGCGCACCAACAAGAAGCTGCTCAACAAGGGCGACATCCTCGACCGCGACACCATCGAGCTCATCAGCACTCGTAACCTCAAGCGCATCCGCTACGCCGACAAGGACCCCCGCGTCAACGAGCAGATCGATGAGATCGAGGAGATGACCTCGCGCCAGATCGACGTTCTCCGCAAGATCACGAACGAGAAGATCGGCAAGATGCAGAAGGGCGACGAACTCTCGCCCGGCGTCATCAAGATGGTCAAGGTCTACATCGCCATGAAGCGCAAGCTCTCTGTCGGTGACAAGATGGCCGGACGCCACGGTAACAAGGGTGTCATCGCCCGGATCCTTCCCGAGGAAGATATGCCGTACCTTCCCGATGGAACTCCGGTCGAGATCGTCCTCAACCCGCTCGGCGTGCCTTCGCGTATGAACGTCGGTCAGATCCTCGAGACGCACCTCGGCTGGGCCGCGCACGAACTCGGCAAGCAGGTCGCCGAGCTCGCCGCAACCATGCAGAAGGCCAGCGAAGTCCGCGAGCTCTTCAAGGCGCGCTTCGCCGGTACCGCCGCTCTCAGCCAGCTTCTTGACCTCGACGACGAGCAGACCATGCGCGTCGCCGCCGGCATGAAGCGCGGCATCTGGTTCGGCACCGCGGTATTCGACGGCGCACGCGAGACCGAGATCAAGGCGCTTCTCAAGGCCGCTGGTCTCCCCAGCTCGGGCAAGACGCAGCTCTACGATGGCATGATCGGAGAACCCTTCGAGCAGCCCGCCACCGTCGGCTACATCTATATGCTCAAGCTCTCGCACCTCGTCGACGACAAGATCCACGCTCGCTCCATCGGACCGTACTCGCTCATCACCCAGCAGCCGCTGGGTGGTAAGGCGCAGTTCGGCGGACAGCGCTTCGGTGAGATGGAGGTCTGGGCCCTTGAAGCCTACGGCGCCGCCTACATCCTGCAGGAGCTGCTCACCGCCAAGTCCGACGACGTCTTCGGCCGTACCAAGATCTACGAGGCCATCGTCAAGGGCGAAGCTGCCATCGAGCCCGGTGTTCCCGAGTCGTTCAACGTTCTTATCCGCGAACTGCAGTCGCTCTGCCTCGACGTCGAACTGATCAAACAGGCCGACCAGAAGAAGCAGCCGCTGCCAGCCATCGCCGCAGCCGACTAACGCACCAAGACCCGAGGAGGTCACTGCGTACACTCCTCGGGCCGCCACTCAGGTGGCAAGACAATCGAAAAAAGCAACTGCACCAGAACCACCGGTAACGCGATGCACCGAAAGTCATCGCAAAAAGATTTAGCAACCGCAGCCAATCGCTGCACCTGCAAACGCAGGACACAAGGGAGACGCAAAATATGTTCCGCTCCAGCCCCTTCGAACTAACCGGACCCATCGCCGACTTCGACGCCATCAAGATCCAGCTCGCCAGCCCCGAGAAGATCCGCAGCTGGTCGCATGGCGAAGTCACCAAGCCCGAGACCATCAACTACCGCACCTTCAAGCCCGAGCGCGACGGCCTCTTCTGCGCCCGCATCTTCGGACCCATCACCGACTGGGAGTGCCTCTGCGGCAAGTACAAGCGCATGAAGCACCGCGGCGTCATCTGCGACAAGTGCGGCGTCGAAGTCACCCTCAGCAAAGTCCGCCGCGAGCGCCTCGGCCACATCGAGCTCGCCAGCCCCTGCTCGCACGTCTGGTTCTTCAAGGGCCTGCCGTCGCGCATCGGCCACCTGCTCGACATCAGCCTGCGTGAGCTCGAAGCCGTCCTCTACTTCGAGTCCTACGTCGTCGTCGATCCAGGCGACGCGCCCGTCAAGGAGCGCGAAGTCATCAAGGACGAGACCAAGTTCCGCGAACTCGATGCGCAGTTCCGCCCCTCCGGCTTCAAGGCCATGATGGGCGCCGAAGCCATCAAGGAACTCCTCAAGCGCGTCGACGTCGCCGAGCTCTCCATCGAGCTGCGCGACCGCATGAAGAACGAGACCTCGCTGCAGAAGAAGCTCAAGTACTCCAAGCGCCTCAAGATCGTCGAGGCCTTCCGCAAGTCCGACAACCTGCCGCAGTGGATGATCCTCGACGTGATCCCCGTGATCCCGCCCGAGCTTCGCCCCCTCGTGCCGTTGGACGGCGGCCGCTTCGCCACCTCCGACCTCAACGACCTCTATCGCCGCGTCATCAACCGCAACAACCGCCTCAAGAAGCTGATGGACCTCCACGCACCTGAGGTCATCGTCCGCAACGAGAAGCGCATGCTGCAGGAGGCCGTCGACGCTCTCTTCGACAACGGCCGCCGTGGCCGCGTCCTCCGTGGCGCGAACAACCGTCCGCTGAAGTCGCTCTCCGACACCCTCAAGGGCAAGCAGGGCCGCTTCCGTCAGAACCTCCTCGGCAAGCGCGTCGACTACTCCGGCCGTTCGGTCATCGTCGTCGGCCCCGAGCTGAAGCTGCACCAGTGCGGTCTTCCCAAGAAGATGGCGCTCGAGCTCTTCAAGCCCTTCATCTATCACCGCCTCGAGCAGACCGGCCACTGCACCACCATCAAGCAGGCCAAAGAGATGGTCGAGATGCAGGAGCCCATCGTCTGGGACATCCTCGAAGAGGTCATCAAGGATCACCCCGTCCTGCTGAACCGCGCCCCGACGCTTCACCGTCTCGGCATCCAGGCCTTCGAGCCCGTGCTCGTCGAAGGTAAGGCGATCAAGATCCATCCGCTCGTCTGCACCGCCTTCAACGCGGACTTCGACGGCGACCAGATGGCCGTTCACATCCCGCTCTCGCCCGAGGCCCAGATCGAAGCCAGCGTCCTCATGCTCGCTTCGCACAACATCCTCTCGCCCGCCAGCGGTCAGCCCATCACCGTGCCGACGCAGGACCTCGTCCTCGGCATCTACTACCTCACCAAGTCGAAGGTCAACGCCAAGGGCGAAGGCCGCGTCTTCGCCAACATCGAAGAGGTCTTCATGGCCCTCGAAGCCAAGCAGGTCGAGACCCTCACCCCGATCCGTCTGCGCTACACCGGCCCTGTCCTCGACATGACCACCGCGTACGACGATCAGGACCTCACCCACACCGAGCCGGTCGAGTTCAACCGGCAGTACATCAACACGACCGTCGGCCGCGCCATCCTCAACGATGCGCTCCCCGAAGGCATGCCTTACGTCAACGGCCTGCTCAAGAAGAAGGGCATCGGCCAGCTCATCAACTACTGCTACCTGAACCTCGGCCTCGAAGTCACCGTCAAGACCCTCGACCGCGTCAAGGACCTCGGATTCACCTATGCCACTCGCTCCGGCCTCTCGGTCGGTCTCGACGACATGGTCATCCCCGACTCCAAGTACCAGCTCGTGGGCGACGCCGAAAAGACCGTCCTCTCCATGCAGCAGCAGTACCTCGACGGAGCCATCACCAACGGTGAGCGCTCCAACAAGGTCATCCAGATGTGGTCCGGCGTCACCGAGCGCGTCGCCGACGAGATGTTCAACAACATGAAGCGTGCCGACAAGGAAGGAGCCATGAACCCGATCTACATCATGGCCGACTCCGGCGCTCGCGGATCCAAACAGCAGATCCGCCAGCTCTCCGGCATGCGTGGTTTGATGGCCAAGCCCTCCGGCGAAATCATCGAGACCCCCATCACGGCGAACTTCCGCGAAGGCCTCACCGTGCTGCAGTACTTCATCTCGACGCACGGCGCACGTAAGGGCCTCGCCGACACCGCACTCAAGACCGCCGACTCGGGTTACCTCACCCGCCGTCTGGTCGACGTTGCGCAGGATGTCATCATCTCGCACAACGACTGCGGCACCGTCGAAGGCATCTACGTCACCCCCATCATCGAAGCCGGCGAGACCATCGAGCCCCTTCGCGACCGCATCATCGGCCGCGTCTCGCTCGAGAAGCTCAAGGACTTCGAGGGCAAGACCATCGTCGACGTCAACCAGGAGATCGACGAAGACCTCGCCAACGCCGTTCAGGCCGCGGGTATCGAGCGCGTCAAGATTCGCTCGGTTCTCACCTGCGAGTCCAAGCGCGGCGTCTGCATCCTCTGCTACGGCCGTAACCTCGGCTCCGGCAAGATGGTCGAGATGGGCGAAGCCGTCGGCGTCATCGCGGCGCAGTCCATCGGCGAGCCCGGCACCCAGCTCACCATGCGTACCTTCCACATCGGCGGAACGGCATCCGCGTCTCTGACGCTTCGCACCTCGAAGCCAAGAACGCCGGCACCGTGCGCTTCATCAACCTCGTCACCGTTCGCTCCAAGGACGGCGGCCTGGTCGCGATGAACCGCAACGGCTCCATCGCCATCATCGATGACAAGGGCCGCGAGAAAGAGCGTTACGCCATCGTCTACGGCGCCAAGCTCAAGGTCGAAGAGGGAACCAAGGTCACACAGGGCAGCCGCCTCGGCGAGTGGGACCCCTACACCTTCTCTCTCCTCACCGAGATCTCCGGCACCGTCCAGTTCAAGGACCTCCAGGAAGGCGTCACCCTCAACGAAGAAGTCGACGAAGTCACCGGCCTCAGCCGTCTCGTCGTCGCCGACTCCTCCGACGAGAAGCGTCAGCCCGCCATCATCATCAAGTCCGCCCAGGGCAACAAGCGTTACCTCATGCCCTCACGCGCTCACTTGATGGTTGCTGATGGCGACGAGATCTTCCCCGGCGACATCCTTGCCAAGATCCCACGCGAAACCACGCGCACCAAGGACATCACCGGCGGTCTCCCCCGCGTCGTCGAACTCTTCGAGGCCCGCAAGCCCCGCGACCCGGCAATCATCAGCAAGATCGATGGTGTCGTTCGCTTCGGCGAAGTCTCCAAGGGCCAGCGCAAGGTCTACGTCACCGCGGACAACGGTCAGGAAGAGGAGTACAGCGTTCCCCGCGGTACCTACGTCAACGTGCAGGAAGGCGAACGCCTCCGTGCCGGTGACGCTCTGATCGACGGTCCCCGCAACCCGCACGACATTCTGGAAGTTCTCGGCGAGCGCGCTCTCCAGCAGTACCTCGTCAACGAAATCCAGGAGGTCTACCGGCTCCAGGGCGTCACCATCTCCGACAAGCACATCGAAACCATCGTTCGTCAGATGCTTCGCTGGGTCAAGATCGAAGAGGTTGGCGACACCACCTTCCTCGTCGATCAGCAGACCGACCGCTTCCGCTTCAACGCCGAGAACCAGCGCGTGTTGATGTCCGGCGGCAAGCCTGCCATCGGCCGTTCGCTCCTCCTCGGCATCACCAAGGCGTCGCTCTCGACCGACAGCTTCATCTCGGCCGCCAGCTTCCAGGAGACCACCCGCGTACTCACCGAAGCCAGCATCAACGGCTCCATCGACACGCTCCGTGGCCTCAAGGAGAACGTCATCGTAGGCCGCCTCATCCCCGCCGGCACCGGCATGGAGTACTACCGCAACGTCCAGCTCTCCCCAGAGCTCGAAGAAGCGGCAGCCCAGGTCCAGCAGGAAGTGACCGCAGCCATCGAAGCCGAAGAGCGCGAACTCGAACAGATGCGCATGGAAGGCGAACAAGAAGAACTAGCCGCCGAGTAACTACGCGTTACGGCGATAGGCGCTTCGCGCAAAAAACAACGGCAGGGCTTCGGCTCTGCCGTTATTCTTTATCAGAGGTCTCCGTGACTAAACTTGCACCATTATTTTTATTGCTTGCCGTTTCGCTGCCAGTGCAGATCAAAGCTCAAGAAGAAACGCACGGGACCATAAATGTCATACTCGCCAACAAGAATGGTGCCGTTGTCGTAACTGACTCTCGAATAAGTAATAGCAGAGCGCCTGTAGGATTTGCGCAAAAGCTATTCATTCTTGATCCAGAAACAGCGTGCGCGATCGCAGGCTTCTATGACAACTCCGGGGTTCACTTTGAGCAATTACCCGCCCCTGGTCACACGCAACTCCACCCTATGGATGTGAGCGTCCCAGGAATGATTCAGACCTTTATTGAACGCGCGAAGGGCTCTCAGACTGAACGAACCTCAGTTGCGCAAAAGCTAGAGCTGCTCACGGAAATTTACACGTTTACCCTACAAGTCGCAGCCGATTGGACGTCGAATCCGGAAAGTCTGAGTCTGCCACCTTCGGCGATTCTTACTGTAATTGGATATCAAGACGGCAAACTTCATGTTTCGGGTGTAACGTTACAACCATACCGGGTCGGACGAGTCTTGATGTATTTTCCAAACGACCGAATCGATCAAGATCTAGGAGACAAGTTCTTCAATCGCATCGAAGGCATAACAATTGTCTCGGATGAGATCAAAAGAGATCCTCTTCGATTTCTCAAGGCTCCCTTGAATAAGGAATTTGCCGAAGCAATTACCGGCAAGGGAGACGATCTAGATATTCTAGAACTCCAGCAAACGGCTGAGGACTTGGAGATCGAAACCGCATCTCGGTTTCCAAACGTTGTCGGTGGATCTAGGCAGATTGCCACCTTGCAAGACGGGAAAATTACTCAAAAAAGCCCGGACTGGCCACAGTCCGCAAAATCTGGTTCCTCAGGAATAATAATCAGTCGTTATTCGGCTTACAGTTACGATAATGGCGTTACCGGACTGACATCCGCAATTCCCACCATATTGTTTGAGGCAAGGGTCGATCACTCCGTATTTCAAATGGACGGAAAAGCATTTGTTAGTAGTGACATAGACGCCAGTACTTTAAAGTATGATGGCAGACTTCCTACATCCCTTGGCATAAGCAATCGTGTAACAAACTCTAGACTACTTGTCGGAAAAGGCGTTGCTGCTGACGACCCATTCCTCAAACATGTACGCGCTGACTTTCCCGAAATAGTGATAGTTCAGGAGAAATAGTTGAGGGCGGGTGGACATATAAACACAATCCACACACGGGCGCCCCATTCATGCGGTCTCATCGCATGAGTGGGCATTCGCGCTATGCGCGAACCGCTTTCTCAGGCGGTCCATGTCTAAACCGGGCTGAAAAACTTGCGTGCCAATGGCGAGAACGCCGCTGAAGCACTCATAGTTTGAGAGGGAGAACTATGCTCGATCACATTATTCTGACTGTCGGCGATGTCGAACGTTCGCTAGCCTTCTATGAGGCGGCGCTGAAGCCACTCAACATCAAATTCTTCATGCCGTACAAAGGCAAAGACGGTCATCCCGATCTGTGGGGATTTGGTGATGGCAAACGTGCATTCTTCTGGATAAAGCAAGGGAAACCTGATCCAGCGGCCATTCACTGGGGTTTTATGGCCGAAGATGAGGACAAGGTCGATGAATTCTACAAGGCCGCAATCTCAGCTGGCGCCAGAGACAATATCTCACCCCGCGCACGACTGGAGTACTATCCGGGATACTATGCCGCGGACGTATTCGACCCTGACGGGTATTCGTTTGAGGTCGTCCATAAAAGCTAATGAGGGAAAAGGCAGACCATCATCTCTGGTTCTCAGCTAGGATCGCCTTTCGGCCATAATAGCTGATCAGATAGAACGCAGCTCCGAAAGAGATAATGTCCTTGAAGAGAAACAGGCCGAGGTTGTTCATGTAATGGATGCCGTGAACCACGATGGTGTCATCCGGAGTCGTGATCAACATGGTGCTTGTGGTGAAGAACATGACGACTAGAATCATCCCGCCCAGAATGCCTGCTTTAGGTTTAAAGTAGCCAATGATCAGTAGGATTGCTGCTGTCCATTCAGTGGCCCCGATCATATCCCCCAAAATATATGGTCCAAAGAGCTTGAACTGCCAACTGGTCAAGTGGGCTGTTACTGACAAGCGGGATGATGCCCTCTGCTCCGGGTGCTGTCATTTTGAATTTGCCTGCCCACAGCAACATCACGATCATTCCAATGCTGCAAACAAGGAAAGGAATATTTCGATCTGCGACAACAGCCGCGATCTTCGTTAGAACACTCTTCGCCTGCAGTCCGTTACCCGTGTTCGCGTGAGATCCGCGCGCCCCACCGCCCGACGCCCCAGCGGATGTGGTTTCAGTCATAAAAGGACTCCTTCATGTAATGATCCATCGTTGTCAAATATTGAAGGCCGATTTGAAACACTCTCAACACCCTTGGCGGCGACGATCCGACGAGAGTAGCCGACTCAAAATTATAATGCTGAATTGCCAAGCCTTAGACGTGCGGACTTGCTAAGAGACGCCTGAAGAGAAATCGATTTAACGCAAAATAAATCAGCCCGTATGTTCGCGATCTTGAAAACAATCATTTGACAATTCCCTGACAAATAACGTCATCTCCCGCGCCTATTGTGATCCTCGGGTCACCTCCAAAGCGACCTCTCTTCACAAATCAGTCACCAAGGAGCAACCGATGTATCCAGTCCGCAGCGTGCAATCCAAGTCAGTCCGTTCCCTCTACAGCGGCGCATCTGCCGTTGCCGCATTCTTATGCCTCTCCATGTTCTCAGCGCCGGCCCAGGCTCAATACCAACGTACAGATTTGGTATCGAATCAGAAGGGAGTGGCGCCACTTCAAGATACTCACCTGGTCAACGGCTGGGGCCTCGTTTCACTCCCCACGAGTCCGTATTGGGTCAGCGACAACGCCACCGGATTCTCAACTCTGTATACCGCGGCTGGCACGCAGGTTCCGCTCTTCGTAACCATCCCCGCTGCACCTTCGAGCCCTGCGGGAACCCTCGGCACGCCGACCGGCGTTGTCGGAAACATAGGCGTGAATCCAACCGACTTCACGATCACCGGAAATAACACGACCGCTAAAACTGCTTTTATTTTCGCTACCCTGGACGGCACGATCAGCGGCTGGACTCCCGCGGTTGACCCCATTACCGCTGGCAGCAGTACTGCCACCATCGCAGCGGACAGATCGAGCGTTGGCGCCGTTTATACGGGCTTGGCCATCGCAGTCAACGAGTCAAAGGAAGCTTTCTTATATGCTGCCGACGACGGCCAGAACCGCCGAGTCGACATATTCGATAGCTCGTTCCATTTTGTAAAGTCCTTCGAAGATCCACTCATCCCAAGAGACTTTGCGCCCTACGGAATTCAGGCCATCAACGGAAAGATCTGGGTGACCTACACGTCTCTCACTAACAAGCCGGGCGGATTCGTGGACGTGTTCGATACGGATGGCCGTCTACTCAGGCCTTTTTTTGGGGCTTTTGGGCCCCTCGATTCGCCTTGGGGCGTGGCGCAGGCTCCCGCTAATTTCGGCCCAATGAGTGGCGCGATTCTAATCAGCAACAATACCCCCCATGGACGGATTCACGCCTTCAATCCTGAGACAGGTGAGTTTCTGGGGACGCTTCGCGATAAGGGCAAACCGATCGAGATAGACCAGCTTTGGGCGATTCAGTTCGGGCAGGGTGCTGCTGCCAACGGACCTACCAATCAGCTCTTTTTCACCGCCGGCCCGAGTAACTATGCCAATGGTCTCTTTGGTACGATCACGCTCGAGAAGTAGTCCGAGCTCTAGCCGGGTGCCCCATCCTTTCGCGGCCTCATCGCGATAGGATGGCCGCCCGCCTCGGAGCAGCCGGCGGCTCCTCCCGAGGCAAACCCAAAGCCGCAGCCGCACGCGCCACGGCTCCCTCGGCGGGCACCCCCGAAAAGTCGCCGCAAGATAAAGTAGTGCATCCAACACTCATGCGACTCTTCCTCGGCCTGCCCATCCCCGCCGAATTAGCCAGTGCCGTCACCCACCACGCACGAACAATATCTCTCCTCAAGGCCCGCTGGACCGCCCCAGAGAACATCCACCTCACGCTTGTTTTTCTTGGCGAAGTCGCCGAACAGACCCTGCCCTCCATCAAGCATGAGTTGGAAGAACTCGCCGCCGCCCCCGTCCCGATCAGACTCACAAATCTGAACACCTTCCAGCGAGCCGGCGTCCTCGTCGCCGAGGTCGACCCCACTCCACGACTCCTGCATCTCCAGGCACAAATCGCCAGCCGCATGGCTCGCTGCGGCTTCCCCCTTGAAGACCGCCCGTATCATCCGCACATCACTCTCGCTCGCTCTCACGAACGGCTGCGACTCAGCGACAGCCAACGCACCCTGCCCCCATCACTCCAGCGCAGCTTCCGCGTGGACACGATCAACCTCTACCGGAGCAACCTCATCCCTACCGGCCCACACTACGAGATTCTCGCTCAGAAACAATCCGGCAGATCGAAGAATCTTTCAGGCCGCTGACTCACTGTCATCCAGTCTCTTAGGTACCCTCAAGCCACAGCATCCGCAACCGCTGGCACGGGAGCCGCTGCGCGAATCCGCATCGGCTGCCGTTTCCAGTACGTCAGCGATCGCCATACCCACTCCATCGGCCCAAACTCAAAGTACCGCAGCCAGATCGAGCTGAACGCCATATTGAAGATCCACATCGCCCCCACGGCATAGTAGATCTTGTAGTACTCCACATATCCATACCAATGCCACGGTCCCCAGACGTAGATGATCTTCATCGTGATGCTCGTCAGCAGATAGTTCGACAGCGCCATCTGTCCCACCGCCGCAACCCGCGCCAGCAGCCACTGCAGGCCTCCCGCCTTCAACACCATCAGAACCAGCGCCGCATTTCCCAGCGCGCCCGCGATCCTTCCCACATCATACGGAGCCTGCATCCAGATAAAAGTCTTGAACATGTCGAAGTGTCCCGCCCACGCTTTCCAGGCTCCAAATCCCGTCACTCCCCAGGCCAGCACAAGCCCGATCACCGCCGTCCACGCATACGTCTTCATACTCAGCTTGCCTGTTAGAAATCCGTTCTTGTACAGAGCCATCCCGAGAAGCATCATCCCCACCCAGTCGCCGAACCCGAAGTACGCACCCTTCAGTTCGCCCGTCAACACGTTCCCCGCCACATGCCCCTGCGCGCTCCAATACCCCTTCTGCATGGCGGCGATGTCTTCGTACTTCTTCTTCTCGGGTACGCGCCAATGTTCTTGCACATCCCTCCACTTTTTCAGCGCCGCGATCTCCTCTTCGGTTAGCACTTTGTGCTGCGCCAACTTTGCGTTGGCCTTATCCGCGGCCTTCCTCGCGCTGTACGCCGTGCCATACTGTGCGCCGAATATCAGCACAGAATTAATCAGCAGCAGAATCCCCGCCACCCACATCAGCCGCTTCACGCGAACGTTGCGGAACGGAAACAGAAACAACAGCGCCGCCAGCCCGTAATAAAACAGAATGTCGCCGTCCCAGATCAGGTATCCGTGCAGCATCCCAATCAGCACCAGCCACATGTTCCGCCGCGTAAAGATATCCGCGGCCCGTATCCCCGCCCCTCGCGCCAGCGCCCGTTCCGTCAGCAGAATCACGCCTGCCCCAAACAGCATCGAAAACAGCGCGCGCATCTTGCCCTCGGCAAGGATCCACCGCAGAAACCAAACCGCAGTATTAATCTTCCAGTGCGGCCCATCGAACACCGGCTTCACCGTGCTCAATGGAAACGCATAGTTCCTGAATCCATACGCAAAGTCGCAGATGTTCATCAGCAGGATGCCCATCAGCGAAAAGCCGCGCAGCACATCCATGCTGTTGATCCGCTCTGCCCGAACCACCGGCCTCAGCGCTTCAACACGCGCAGGCCCTGCTAGTTCCTCATTCACTCCCGGCGCCACCGCGGCTTCATCAAAACCCACTCCAGGCAAACTAGCCATGCAGTCCTCCAGGAGCACCCGCGGATCCTTTCGGCCCAGGTCGCGCGCGCGTGAATTTTTCGATTTCACCCGAAGTATCCCATCCGTACCCGCGGCGATCAAGCGAAATCGCCGGAAACAGCTTCGAAATCACCACCGTTGCGCTAACATAGCCCTATTCAATTGAGGCAAACCCACGAAACACGGAGACCCGGATGAAAAACCGGACGAAAAACCGGATGAAAAATCGAGCCGCGTGGACCTGTCTTTTGCTGGCCGTCTGCCTCGCAGGACTCTCTCTCTGGCACGCATCTCCCGTCCATGGCGCGTCCCCAACGTTAGCCGCAACTTCCGTGTCGTGGAACCGCCAAACCGCAGCCGCCTATCTCGACAGTCGCGAGGTCTGGTGGCAGCAATGGCCGCGAGCGCAAAAAGATCAGGGAACCCTCTGCATCTCCTGCCACACGAATGTGCCTTATGCCATGGCACGACCCGCACTGCGACGCGAGCTCAGCGAAACCACCATGGCCGCTCCCGAAAGGATCATGATCGACAGCGTCGAAAAGCGCGTCAGCCACTGGTCCGAGATGATCCCCTTCTACTCCGACGCAGCCAACGGCCCCGGCAAGACCGCCGAGGCCCACGCAACCGAAGCCGTCCTCAACGCCATCATCCTCGCCAGCTACGACGCGCATCAGGATCACCTGCGCCCCATCACCCGAACCGCCTTCAACGCCGCATGGGCGCTCCAGCAATCCACCGGTGACCGCACCGGCGGATGGCTCTGGCAGGACTTTCACCTCGCCCCATGGGAGTCTGGAAACTCCGCCTATCAGGGAGCAGCGCTCCTGCTCTTCGAAGCTGGCAGCGCGCCCGATCACTACGCGAAAGAGCCGGCAGTTCGCGATCACATCGATCGCCTCCGCGCCTATTTGCAGCAGCACTACACCACTCAGCCTCTCATGAACCAGCTCTACGTCCTCTGGGCATCCACCAAAGTCCACGGCCTGCTCACCACAGCCGAGCGCAAATCGCTTCTCACTGCACTGCAAACCCTTCAGCAATCCGATGGCGGCTGGAAGCTCTCCTCACTCGACACATGGAAGCGCGTCGACAACTCCGCCGCACCATCCGAAAGCGACGGCTTCGCCACCAGCCTCGCCGTCCTCGTCATGGAAGACGTAGGCACAAACCGCCGCGACCCCACACTGAAACGGGGAATCTCCTGGCTCGAACAACATCAACAAAAAGACGGCAACTGGCCCGCCGCCTCGATGAACAAACTTCGTGACCCCGCCAGCGCCCCCGGCCCCTTCATGAGCGACGCCGCAACCGGATACGCCGTCATGGCTCTCGAACGAGCCAAATAGCAAACTCGCCGCGTTCCAAACTGGCGCGAACCATCTCGCTTCTCTATACTGGCGCTCATTCCTTCGGTATTCATTCGTTATTCAAGGAGACGCCATGCTCGGAATCATCGGCCTTCTCATCCTTATCGCCATCATCACGATCCTCATCCTCGCCGCAAACAAGCCGGACACCTTCCGCGTCGAGCGCTCCATCATCATCAGCGCCCCACCCGAAAAACTCTCCGCCCTCATCAACGACTTCCACCGCTGGGACGAGTGGTCACCCTGGGCAAAACTCGACCCCGCAATGAAGACCACCTACTCCGGCCGACCCAGCGGCGTCGGCTCCATCTACGAGTGGGAAGGCAACAGCAAAGTCGGCAAAGGCCGTATGGAGATTCTCTCCGCCGACCCCGCAAAGACCAGCATCAAACTCGACTTCCTCAAACCCTTCGAGAGCCACAACACCGCCGACTTCCTCCTCGCCCCGCAAGGCGCAACCACGCGCGTGTCCTGGGTCATGGCCGGCCCTTTGAAATTCATCCCCGGCAAACTCATGAGCGTCTTCACCACCATGGACAAGATGATCGGCGGCGACTTCGACAAAGGCCTCGCCAACATGAAAGCCGCGGCCGAACGCTCATGAAGGCGTGAGTCAATTGATGCCTACGCAATCTTCAAGCGCTACGGCGTCAAAGTTATCTGGTAGAACTGATCTTGCTCTCAATCGGCGGAGTGCAGCACACATTTATCCATTAGGGAGCTGGGGATTGCGGTATAGAGTAGGCAGACACACTAGTATCTCTGATGACAAAGGCATACTTGTCATCTGGCGACAACACGGCGGTTACGTCATAACGGTAAACAGGTACGGATATTCTCAGCAATGAGTGAAGGCTTCGGTCAAAAACGTTGCACTCCCAATGGAGACTGCCCGCCCAAGGAACGTGGAAGACAAGAGAGCCAATGAGTTGGCCCGATCTTGATGCGAAGATTTGATCTGCGATGACCTTCGGATTAGAAGGGTCGTGACTCGGATCGAGATCAAGGTAAGCCATCTCCTGGCCGTCTGTTCTTAGCACCCGAAGCCGATTGCTGCCTCGACAGCAGACAACAGTTTGTCCATCTAAGAATATGCTTTGCGTGACAACAAATGTCGTCCCGCGAAGAATTGACTCTCTCAAGCCAGGAGTATAAAAAATGATCTCATTACTATATCCCCTGTGCTCAGTGGACCAGCGCGAGAGCTGGTCGCCAAACACGCCATAGAGGTTGAGGCCTTCGTTCCTCCAAAATGCAAGCTTTTGGAAATCGGTGGTCCTATAGGCAGTGATCTCGCTCGCTAAAGAATGGTCGACATCGCAGACACGGGATACGCCAAACGACATGCCGTCCGCAGAGCTAATAACCTTCCAAGGATCACATCCCCCCATCGGATCGGCATTAGCGAGACTGTGCACTGTCGCGAGCGTCGCACGGTCTATTAGTTGAATCGCATTCCCGGCGATGAGCAAGAAAAAGTGGTCGTTAACTGGAAAGATTTCGGTCTGTGTCCCGGCTCGTGTCGGCCACGATGCCTTTTGCAGAATATGACCATCCGTCTCATCGAGAAAAAAAACATTAACTTGATAAGGACCAGCTGTCTGCTCTCCGCTCCTTCTGCTTAATCCGGGGGCCGTGTTCCGATTTCGAACTACGCAGTACACGGCCACCTCACTAGGACTGAGCGAAGCGATTCCTTCTTGACCCAAGCGCCCCTTGGAATCCAGATAGCACCCGTCAAGATGTTGCGCCCATATTGGCGCGGGACCGTTGGACTGTTCGCCGACGCCAGAGTGCGCACCTACAGCGATCAGTACGAACATCAGCGCGAATCTAAAGTGTCTGCGCCGCATCTCAATCCTAAAAGGTGAACCCATTCGAGAAGAAGTCATTTGGTAGAACCGATCTTGCTCTCAATCGGCGGAGTAGACTTCAACTCCCGCGCCCTTTGCTCCACCGCCCGCATCACGCGAAGAATATTCCCGCCATAGATCTTCTTGATATCGTCGGCCGAGTACCCCTTCTCAAGCAGCGCCCGCGTCAGTGCAGGGAACTTGTCATACGAACTAAGCTCCGCAGGCACGCAGCCCACTCCATCAAAATCCGTCCCGATGCCAACGTGATCGATTCCACCCACCTTCACCGCGTGATCGATCTGAGCGACGACATCGGCAAGCGTAGCCGGCGGAAGCTTCGCGGTCGACTCCATCTCTAGCTTCTCCAGGGCATCGGCACGGGCAATCGGGTCCTCGATCTTCATCGCCTCCTGGAAGCGCGGCCGCAACTCCGCCATGATAGGCTTCGCCGCGTCGGAGTAGCGCTGCGAGAGATACGCACAGTCGAAGTTGATCTGGATCGTGCCGCCCTTCGCGGCGAGCGCTCGGATCATGTCGTCCGTCATATTGCGCGTGTGGTTCGAGACCGCGCGGCAGCTCGAGTGCGAAGCGATGATCGGCGCAGTCGAAACCTCGAGCGCGTCATAAAACGTCTTGTCCGCCGTGTGCGAAATGTCAACCATCATGCCCAGCCGGTTCATCTCGCGAACAACGTCCTTGCCGAACGGCGTCAGGCCGTTATGGTGTTTCACCTTCGTATCTTCAAAGTCGCCCTGCGAGTCAGCCCAGTTGTTTGTGTTGAAGTGCGTCAGCGTCATGTAGCGAACACCGAGCGCATAGTAGTCGCGCAGCAGTCGCAGCGAGTCTTCGATCGCATGTCCGCCTTCGATTCCCATCAGCGCGGCAATCTTGTGCTGGTTGTGCGCCGCGACAATCTCATCGGCCGTCGTCGCGAAGACAAAGTCATTGGGATGCGCCGCAATAATGTCCGTTCGCGTCGTATCGATCATCTGCAGCGCACGGTTCGCGGAGTGGTTGCCGTTCACATACTCAGCCCCCACGTAAACGGCAAAGAACTCCGCCCCAAGAAATCCCTTCATGCGCGCAAGATCAGTCTGCCCGCTCTTATTCGGTGTCCCAATGTTGTAACCGTCGACCGTCTTCGAGGTGACATCATCATGCGTATCGATCAGGATCGCATCTCGCGTGATGGCGGCAACCTCTGCGTCAGTGACAGGCTTTTTTCGCGGCGTCTGCGCCGCAACCGGAAGTACAGCAGCAAAAAGAGAGACAGCGGCGAGCAAGCGGGATGGGCGCAAGGGAGTTCCTTTCGATGGCGGGACTTTCCTGAATCATAACCGTCCATCCCTCCCGATTCCTAAATCGGGAAAGGCTGAAAATAAATCCAAAAAATGTGGCGTATTTTTCGAAGCCGATTAACACCATCTTTTTCACCACAAATCACCATCATTCCACCACGATTTCACCATCAAAACACCACGCGAAAACACCGTGTTCGCACAAAAACCCCTGTAAAAGCGCCCATTTCGCGGCCATAAAGAAAAAGCGGACCCAGTTTGAGGTCCGCCTTTCATTTCAACACTTTTTGTTGTGGGGAGAGAACTACGCTGACGCCATCAGTCAAGGCAGCGGTCTACCGATTGGGGCTGCGCAGGGTGACCTGCAGGTTGACCGGAACGGCGGTTGGTTGACCATCCAGCGTGCCCGGCGTGAAGCGATACTGGCCTACCGCCGCGAGAACGTTGTGATCCATTACTGGACCAAGCGATCCAACGATCTTCAGGTCAGTCGGCTTTCCGGTTGCATCGACCGTCATTTCGACGACCGTCTTTCTATCGGTGTTGAAACCCGTTGCAATCGAATCGGGATCCGACTCAATCGCGACAGTGTGGATCAGCTTCGGTGCACCGACTCCAGTGGAGACACGGATAGGAGTCGTAACGTGAGCTGTGCCATGATCCGCCTCAGAAGCAATCATTTCCTTCGGCTGGATGAGTTTGGACTGCAGGGTGGTGGAGGTACGTGATGTCTGGGGTTGGGCAGGCGAATTTGCCTGGGCGTGAAGCAGCATCGGGGACAGGGCGAGTGTGGCCACAATTACGCTACGCATAGAATCTAAACTCCAGGGCAAGAGTGCCCAACACCACAATAATCCGATCGGCATACGATTGTCAACGAAAAGTTTAAGAAAGAAATATACCTTTTATTTGCAACGTTTGCCATGGGATCTAGTACAAGGATCGAACAAAAAACAAAGAAGAGAAAGTTCGTGACAGAAAATGCCGCCTAGTAAGAAAACAGGGAAGTTAGTCTGAAGAACATGACCTATTTGCTTTGCCTTCTTCTGGCCCTTCCGGTTTTCGGCCATCACACCGCGCCTGAAGTCTTCCAGGTCAAGTTCGAAACCACCGCGGGCAGTTTCATCATCGAAGTCCATCGCGACTGGTCTCCGCATGGTGCCGAACGTTTCTATTCGCTTGTCCGCATGAAGTACTTCGACGACTCGCGCTTCTTTCGAGTCGTTCCTGGTCGATGGGTGCAGTTCGGGATCGCCGGCAACCCAGCGATCGCGGCGCAGCAGCGACACGTCACCATCCCCGACGATCCTCTCAGGCAGCACAACACGCCAGGGTATGTAGCCTTCTCCAACACGGGACCCAATACCCGGTCCACGCAGGTCTACATCAATCTCGGCGACAACACCGCCCGCAACGACATCGAAGCCGGGTTCGCTCCATTCGGTCGAGTCGTCGAGGGGATGGACGTGGTTGAAAAACTCTACGGTGGCTACGGGGAACACTCTGGTGGTGGTATGCGCGCCGGACATCAGGACCAGATGTTCGACGGCGGCAACGGTTATCTCGATCGCGAATATCCCAAACTCGACAAACTCATCCGCGCTACCATCATGCGGTCAAAGCATTCGCAATGAGCCGAGCGCTGGGACCCTCATTCGCTGCTAACATGCAACTGACCATGAAAGTACTTGTTATTGACGTCGGCGGTACGAACATCAAGGTTGCATCCAGCGATATGCGCGTTCCAGTCAAGATTCCCTCCGGCCCGCAGATGACCGCCGAGCAGATGACCCAGGATGTTCTTGCCGTCACCAAAGGCTGGGTTTACGACTGCGTCACCATTGGCTATCCGGGGCCGGTCGTTCATGATCGTCCGGTCGCCGAGCCTCATAACCTGGCTGCCGGATGGATCGATTTTCCCTATCAAGAGGCGTTCGACAAGCCAATACGCTTCATCAATGATGCCGCAATGCAGGCACTCGGTGGCTATCGGGGTGGCCGCATGCTATTCCTCGGGACCGGCACTGGCCTCGGGTCGGCGTTGATATTCGATGGCGTGGTCATTCCTCTTGAACTGGCTCATCTGCCGTACAAGAAAGGTCGAACCTACGAAGAGTACATCGGTCTCGAAGGGCTCGAGCGACGCGGCATCAAACGCTGGCGAAGGTCGGTTCTCGATGTGATCGAACGCCTTCAGGCGGCATTTGTCTGCGATTCCGTCCTACTTGGAGGCGGCAATGCAAAGCTGATGAAAGATCTTCCCAGCCACGTCATCCTCGGAGCGAACAGCAATGCAATCGATGGCGGGATCAGGCTTTGGCACGATAGTTTGAATACTCCCGCAACGAACGCCAACCGACGGAAGCCGAAAGAGCCGCTTTGAAGTCTCCAGGAACGCTGTGATGATTGCCTCGTTGTTTTCGCTTCTCGGAATTTCTTCAGCCGTGCCCTCGCAATCGGAAGTCTGAAACAATCCTTGAAGGAGACCACATGGCCAATAAATACGGCGAAGCTGCTCTCATCGCGGCACGCATGGAGACCTACGGCAAAGCGCTTACTCCCGCTGCTCGTTGGGAACAGGCAACGGCGAAGCTATACCCAACCAGCCCATCAGCCCAGCGTAAGGGAGGCCCTCGGTTTGCCTTCCTCAGCCTCTGCGAAGCCGGTTTGGTCAAGGGTATTCCTGCTGGCCAATACGCCCCATCGAACAAAAACAAAACCTACGCGACTCGCGCCGTGGCGCTCCTCAACGCGGGCACTCACAAGACCGTAAACACGCTCTGGGCCGAGGTCACCGATGGCGAAGCCATTGCCCACAATAGCCAAATGGATGTCGTCCTCGCGCTCTGGAAGAACGATCTGATCGTCCGCAGCGCATGAAGTTCTCTCACATGCGGCTTTCAGCGGCTCACATGATTCGCAACACTTTTTAATCAACGGACACGAAAATTACCGTCTGCAGCCGCGACAAGCTTGCATAGAAGCGCAGTAGGAGTATTCTTTTCCCAATTACGCCAGACCTGCCCGGCGACCCCGGGAAAACCCAACACGGAGGAACAGCTATGCTGCATCTGCTTTGGACGGCTATTATCGGTCTTATTGTCGGCGCACTCGCCAAGCTCATCATTCCGGGCAAAGAACCTGGCGGCATCTTCATCACGATGCTCATCGGAATCGCGGGTTCGTTTCTAGGGACTTGGCTTGGCCGCCTCGTCGGCCACTATGGACCGGACGATTCCGCCGGCTTCCTCATGTCGCTCGTCGGAGCCCTCATCCTGCTTGGCATTTACCACCTGATAAAGCGCAGTCAAACCACTGCCTAACCCGACCCCCGAGAATGTCCAATTCGGATGCCTCGTGAGAATCCAGCATGGGGCGTTAGAACTTGGAGTTCAGCAGCGTCACTCGAACGCTCACCTTACCCAGCCACCCACCGGCTCAATGGAACGAAGAGAGATCCGGTCCCCGCAGGTCCGAACGGCATCGCAGAACTCGTCCGCAGCCATTGGCCTCGCAATGAAGTATCCCTGTACTTCATCGCATCGTCTTCGCAGCAGGAAGCGTAGCTGCTCTTCCGTCTCGACACCCTCCGCCACCACCTTGATATTCAATCCATGCGACATCGCAATAATGGTCCGCACCACTGCGGCTGCGTTCGCATCAGTCCCAGCCTTCTTTACGAAGCTTTGATCGATCTTCAGTCGGTCCACCTGGTATTGCAACAGGTAGGAGAAGCTGCAGAATCCTGTGCCGAAGTCGTCGATCGAGATGCGAACTCCCAGCTCACGCATCTGTTGCAGCTTACCCAGAACATCCTCTGAGTTGACCATCAGCATGTTCTCGGTAATTTCAATTTGCAATCTCTCTGGAGGAAGCCCGCTCTTCCTCAGAGAATTTTTGACGACATGAACGAGGTTCTTTTGCTGGAACTGTCGCGGCGACAGGTTCACCGATAGCGTGAGTTCCATTCCCAACTCATCCTGCAGCGCCTTGCCCTCACAGCACGCCGTCATAAAGCCCCACTCGCCGATCGGCACGATCAAGCCCGTCTCTTCGGCCAGAGGAATAAACTGTGCCGGCGAAATACAGCCCAGCTTCGGATGGGTCCAGCGCAGCAGCGCCTCCATTCCCGTCACCGCTCCCGTGGTCAGCGAGACCTGAGGCTGGTAGTGCACGCTCAACTCGCCGTTGGTCATGGCGTGGCGCAGCGCATGCTCCATTGTCAGGCGCTCGGTCGTCTCCTGCAGCATGCTCTCGCTGAAGATCTGATGCTGATTTCTCCCGTTCTCCTTCGCCGCATACATGGCCGAATCCGCTCGCTTTAGCAGATGCTTCGCATCGGACGCGAAATCGGGAAAGATACAGACCCCAACACTCGCCGTCAGCTGCACCAGGTGCTCTTCAATCAGAATTTCAGGCGACAGTCTGGCCACCAGATTCGCTGCGCACTGCTCCACATCCTCAACCGTGCTGATATCCGACATCACCACCACAAACTCGTCGCCGCCTACGCGCGCCACCACGTCCGTGCTTCGTACCGAACGGGTTAGCCTTCCCGCGGCCTCGATGAGCAGCTGATCTCCGGCAGCGTGCCCCAGCGAATCGTTGATTCGCTTGAAGTGGTCCAGGTCGATAACGAATACAGCAACCTTGGTTCGGTTACGCCGTGCAAGTTCCACCGCTTGCACCGTCTTGTCTTGCAACAGGGATCGCCCGGCCAGTCCTGTCAGTTGATCGTGCGTCGCAAGATGTGTGACGTAGTCCAGCATCTGCCGGCGTTCGGTGATGTTGAACGCGATGCCCACAAATCCGCTCACGCCACCTGTATCTGTGGTCACCGCTCGCATCGCGAGGTTGATCGGTGTGCGCGTCCCGTCTCGCCGCACCAGCGTCCACTCCTGCTCTGTCATCTCGCCCGCGGACGCCTTCGCCGACAGCGCCAGGAAACCGTACGTGTCAAGCGTTGCCGATGGATCGATGCTTAGAGCCTTCCCCAGCAACTCCCGTTCATCGTGCAGCACAGTCATTGGTGATCTTCCCACCAACTCTTCGCGGCTATATCCCGTCAGCTTCTCCGCGGCCACATTCATCGCCGTGATCAATCCGTTCGTATCCGTAGCGATGATGCTGAAGGGAGCGTTTTGAAAGACGGAGTCGGTGAACTCGGCCAGGTGCGCGTATCGTTGCTGAGTCGCTTTCGCCTCGCTGATATCGCTGAACGTAACCGCGAGTCCATCCTCAAGCTTGACGATCTGGCTCCGCAACCAGGAGGCATGGACACCTTCAGCCTCGACCGGAAATTCTTCATTCAGCGGTTCCCCTGAATTCAGTACTTTGCAGAATCTGGCAAACATGCGGCCTGCCGGGCGCATCGGCGTAACCGAGCACAGCATCTGCCCCACCAACTCGGTGCGCGACCGCCCCGCCAGTCGCTCAGCATTTGCGTTTACATAAAGAATCCGGAAGTCGATGATTTCACCAGCCGTGTTCCGAACGGACCCAAGAAGAGCAAACGCATCAAGACTTGTCTCCGCGGCCGCCAGAAACTGCGAGTGAGCCTCCTTCGCGCCTTTAAGCCTCGCCGCACGGCCGTATTCGCGCCACAAGGCCAGCAGACCAATCGATGTTCCGGCGAACCCGACGAAGACGGTAGACAGCGCTGTGAGATGATCCCCGTGATTCACTCTCGAGTACAGCTCGAATGCAATCCAAACCGGCAAGGACAGGAAGGCGACTGTCCATACCCATGGTCGCGGATAGTCGAGCCCGGAAGCTTTCACAAGTTGCCTCGAAACATTTGTGCGGCTCCTATCCGCAGTATTCTTCTCAGAAGAGTAACCGATAAAGCTGCTAGGCCTGACAGAAACCTGTTCCCCTCTTTGAATCGTTCCATTGCTCGTCGGTCGCTTGTTCACTATGTTTGAGCTTTCCTAATTAGCCGTCATCCATCCATGCAACTCCATCCAGTTCGCGATCAGCGTCGGATAGATCGCCAATTCGGGCAGATCCTTAAGGCCCTGCGCCATGCCCGTACCGTGGGGTCCACGCTCGAAGATATGAAGCTCTGCTGGTATGCCGTCCCGTTTCAGCGCGTCATAAAACGCGGTGGCATTCATCGAATTCACCGTCTGGTCCGCCGTGGTCGAGTAGATAAAGCATGGCGGGGTATCCTTGGTTACCAGCTTCACGACCGAGATTTCATCAAGCATCGCCTGTGTCGGATGATCTCCCAATAGGCCTTCCATGCTCGTTGTGCGCGGAATGGAGTCGTCCAGGCTGAATCGCCCATAGGAAAGAATCGCAAAGTCTGGCCGGTCGCTCACCCGGTCGATCGGGTCCGAGGCGTGAGCCGCGCCGCCGTCGTGCACGGTTGCGAGATAGGCCGCCAGATGGCCCCCTGCAGAGAATCCCCACAACCCGATCTTGTCCTTCGCCACATCCAACTCCGCCGAGTGGCTGCGGACATACCGCACCGCTCGAGCCCCATCCAGCATCGGAGAAGGGAAGCGGTATCGCGGCCCCAACCTGTACTCCAGCACAAACGCGGTCACCCCATGCTCATTCAGCCATCGCGCCTCGGTGCCGCCTTCTTTTTCGATCGCCAGATGGGTATATCCGCCGCCTGGCATCACGATCACCGCTGAGTGAACTCCCGCGCCCGTCGCCGGATATTCATACATTCTCGGGACATCTCCATCGCCAGTCCCCAGTGCACCAGGAGCCCCGTTCGGCCACAGCACAACAGTCTTCGTGAATCCAGCCGGAGGCTTCGTCACGGTAGCGGGAGCAGGCGTCTTGGAGGTTGATGCAGTCGCGCTTACCGACGCACATCCCGCGCACAAGCACGCACCTAGGCTCGCAACAGCCATGTAAAGAAGTTGTCTCATCGTGCCGTCAGCATACGCGCCGGGGCGCAACACGACCAGAAAAAAATCGAAATCTGAAGTGCCATTTTCGTGACCCTGCCCTCCTGTTCATTCTGGATCTACCTCGCCGTTCAATTCTGGGTCGACATCTCCACATCAGTCATCTCAGCCACCTTTCCTTCTACCCGATTGCGGCCGAGATACTTGGCGCGATACAGCGCATGATCCGAAGCAGTCAACAGGTTGGTCGCCGACGCGTTCTGGAGGGGAACTTCCGCGGCTACACCTACGCTGATCGTTTGAACCCCCGCCGGGTTGCCCGAATGCGGCAGATTCATCTTGACGACCGCCTGGCGAATGCTCTCTGCGACACTGAGGGCCGCCTCCAGTTCCGTATCCGGCAGGATCACGGCAAATTCCTCGCCCCCAAACCGTGCCGCAACGTCGGAGTGGCGCTGCAGCGAGCCTGCGATAACTCCCGCGATGCAGCGCAGGCATGCATCCCCGCCAATGTGGCCATAAAGGTCGTTGTACGACTTGAACAGATCGACGTCGATCAACAGGAGAGCAAGCGACTGTCCCGCCCCTTCCGCACGATGCCACTCCTCCTCCAGCCTCTCATCGAACCCGCGCCGGTTCGCCAGCCCCGTCAATGCGTCCGCATTTGCCAGTTCGCGATAGCGATGCTCGCTCCTCTGCAGCGACAGCTCAAGTTCCTTGCGTTCCTCCAGTAACGCCGCCACAGGAAAGCAGGTGAACAGAGCGACGGCGAGGAAGATCTGCTCGATCACGATCTTGTGAAGCAGATTCGTGCCTGTGATCAGCATCAGCGGCCCGTGTCCAGATACCGTGAAGGAGATCGAGATCAGGGCAATAACGAATATAGAGAGCACAGTTCCGGGGAAGCCAAGCCGGAACACCACCAGCAGCAACGCTGGAAAGATAAAGAAGATGAGCGGATCCTTGCTGTGGGTGAACACCAGGGCCGTCGCGATCGCAGGCACGGTCAGCAGCAGCAGGGTGTCCCGGAGACGTTGGCGTTCCAGCATGACGAAAAAACCAGGCCGCGTGAGGATAAAGACCAGTGGCGCGATGATTGCCATGCCGAGCACATCGCCCAGATACCACGTGCGAAACAACATCCACCACGGCCCTGCGGGCACAAACAACAGCGTCCACGACGCACCAAGTGCACTCGTCACAGCGGTCGCTCCCAACACGGCAATAATCAGAAACCCCACCAGTGGGCGGCGCTTTGTCAAAGGAAACGGGCTGCCGAAAAACCGCGTCAGCAGCACGCACGACGTTATGACCTCCACCGAGTTGGCGACCGAGACGCCAACGGCGAGCTTGAACGGGTCACCGTGCAGCACATCGGCAAGAGTGTCCGCAGCAAATCCCACAAGGAAGTAGGGAATCCAAACATTTCGTGGCCTTGTGACCACCAGGGCAAACAATAGCCCATTCGTGAACCAGATGGTCGCTACGCCGTCAGACTGCCGCGAGAGAGCAATCCCCAGCCAGGAGAAGAGCAGGAGAATGAAAAATGTGGCAATAAGGTGAACCCAATTCAGAGCGCTCTGGAGCTGCAACGGTGCAGTCGGCTTGCAGCCGATCCAGCAATACCGCGCCGCTTGTTCCGTCCTTGTCCATTTACTCCCTTGTGCTCTGCTCTCTACGTTGCAGCATATTGCAACAGACACACCACAACCCGCCACTGAAATTTCTGAAAGCCGCTATTCCCGAGGGTTTCTCAACGGAGCGAGCGCAAGGCACCGAAGCGCCGACGCGAAATGCTCTACATAGAGCTTAGCCCAGGATTGTCCTCCGTCCCTTAATTCGACGGTTACACCGCTTCCGGTGCAACACAACCACTTCCTTTTCCGTCACTTTCCGGATGGCGGCCGTCAGAACGATGAAGTGAACTCAAGGGCATCCCGCAAATCCTCCCCAACTGAAACCCCGCCCACCTAACGTCGTCTAACTTCACATGATCGACCTCCGCTCGCTTTGGCTGCTTCTGGCCAGCCTCTTCCTCGTGCCATCCTTGACTGCGCAACAGAAACCCGCCACCTCCGACCAGGCTCCTGCCTCTACCGCGCCCACTATTGCCGTCGACGCCCGCCTCGTGAACCTCCCCGTCGTTGTCCGTGACAAAAAAGGCGCCCTCATCCAGAACCTCACGAAAGACGACTTCGTCCTTCAGGTCGACGGCAAACCCCAGACCATCCGCTACTTCGACAAGGACACCAATCTCCCGCTAACCCTCGGCTTGCTGGTCGATACCAGCCGCTCACAGCGCGATGTCATCGATGAGGAGCGTACTGCAAGCAGCACCTTCCTCGACCAGATGCTGACCACGCCAAAGGACAAGGCCTTCGTCATGCAGTTCGCCGGCCAGGTCGAACTCCTGCAAGACCTCACCTCCTCGCGCCCATTGCTGCAGGCCGCCCTCAAAGAGATCGACACTCCTGGAAAGGCCTCCAACACCTCCGACGACGATTCCAGTGGCAACCGTCACCGCGGCGGAGGCACCGCCCTCTACGACGCCCTCTTTCTCGCCTCAGACGAACTGATGAGCAAGCAGACCGGACGCAAGGCCCTCATCATCCTCTCCGACGGCGTCGACAACGGCAGCAAAGAAAACCTCGTTAAGTCCATCGAGGCCGCCCAGCGCGCCGACACCATCATCTATGCCATCTACTTCAAAGGCGAACAGCCGCATCAGGACTATCCCCAGCACAATCGCGGTGGCGGTGGCTATCCCGGAGGCGGAGGAGGCTATCCCGGCGGCCGTTATCCCGGCGGCGGCTATCCCGGAGGCGGCTATCCCGGCGGCGGCGGGAACGGTGGCGGCAACAACGGGGGGACCTATCCGAATGGACAGAACCGCACCGACGGCAAGAAGATCCTCGAGCGCATGGCCCAGGAGACCGGCGGCCGTCTCTTCGAGATCAAGAAGAATCAGGATGTCGCCCAGATCTACAACCAGATCGCCGAAGAACTACGCGCCCAATACCGTCTCGGCTACACCCCAACCCAGGACGCTGCGGCCGCAGGCTATCACCAGATCGATCTTAGCCTTCATCAAAAGGGCCTTCTCATTCAAACTCGCGACGGCTACTACACTGGAAAGTAGCTTCGCCTTCAAAAACATGGTTTTGCGTCATCCCGCATCCTTCAGGCATCATCATCAGTACTGACGCCGCCCCGTGCTGCGTCAGTTACGTCTCGTTGTCAATGAACTCGAATAAGGTCCGATCAATGATTGTGAAGATTTTGAAACTCCGCAACACGCTTCACCCGGTTCTGGCACTTCACTCTCGCGCTCGCCCTGGCACCACGGCCCCAGGCTGCCGCGCAGATGATCCCAACAGTCAACAAGAACCTCTACTCCGAGACCGCCAACCCCACGGCCGATATTGCCGCCGCACTCGTCCGCGCCCGCAGCGAACACAAGCGCGTTCTCCTCGACTTCGGCGGAAACTGGTGCGGCGACTGCCAGGTCCTCGACTTCTACTATCACCAAAGCCCCAACGCCGAGATCCTCGCCAAGAACTTCATCGTGGTCCATATCGACATCGGCCACATGGACAAGAACGTCGATGTTGCGAAGAAGTACAAAGTCCCTATCACCAAAGGCGTTCCCGCCCTCGCCGTGATCGACGCGCACGGTAATCTCCTCTACTCCGAACGCGAAAAAGAGTTCGAGCACACCAGCCCGGAAGCAGTCACCGCCTTCCTCAATCGCTGGAAGCCTAACAATCAACCTGCTTCAATCAAGAAATCGTAAGAGAAGGTCATCCTCCATGATCGCGATCGCCTCATCGAAACCCCGCAACGAAATTCTCTTAGCCATCGCCTTTTTGGCTTTCACGGCCTTCGGATCCATCATCGGATGCAAGAGCAGCCAGCCAACATCTTCTCCAGCCCCTGCGCCAGTTGCGGCAACTCCAACGACCCCACCAGCGCGTCAGCCGGTCACACCCGTGCCTGCAGTGAAAAAGCATCTCTACTCAGCGGAGGCTGACCCTAAAGCTGAAATCACCTCCGCACTCAAACAAGCGCGCCTCGAACACAAGCGAGTCATCCTCGACTTCGGTGGCGACTGGTGCGGCGACTGCCAGGTTCTCGACATCTACTTTCATCAGCCTCCTAACGCCGAGCTCCTCGACAAGAACTTCATCGTCGTCCACGTCGATATCGGTCACTACGACAAGAACCTTGACGTCGCCGAAAAATACAAGATCCCATTGAAAAAGGGTGTTCCTGCTCTTGCCGTGATCGATGCCCATGACAAGCTGCTCTACTCCCAGGAGACCGGGGAGTTCGAGGACATGCGCTACATGTATCCCAATTCGGTCACGGACTTCCTCAACCGGTGGAAGGCTTAGTCCCGGCTCGTCCAACCCCCGGGTCGATCCCATGACGCGGGTCGAGCCCATGAGAAGACTCCTGCGCCTTCCGCGAATCTTCCACGGCGCGCTCCTTCGCGCAGCCCGGCACGACTGCCTCAACCTCTCTCAATCGACAGCCTACGCTGCGATGGTGTCGCTCTTCCCCGCGCTCATTGTCGCCGCCGCGGTCATCAGCCTCCTGCCCGATACCGCCCCACTCCGCTTCCAGCTCTCTGCCTTCTTCGATAGCATCCTTCCCCCCGACGTCAGCCCTCTGCTGCAGAGTTACTTCGTCGACACGTCACACACTCACAGATCAGGTCGTGCGCTCATCGTGGCCTTTCTGGTAAGCCTCATAGGAGCCTCCGGAGTTCTCTCCACCCTCATGGAGGGCGTCCGCCGAGCCAATGAGCTCCCCGTTGACTGCTGGACCTTTTGGCAGCGCCGTCTTCGCGCCCTTCTCCTCGTCCCGCTCTCGTTGATCCCCTTTGCCCTCGCCACCATGCTCGTCGTCTTCGGTCATTTCTTTACTGTGTGGCTCACGCACATCATCCCCTCCGCTCGCTCGCCGGTGTACGTCTTCTCTCTCCTCATCCGCTGGATCGTCGCCTTCACAGGAAGCATCGGCATCATCGGGCTCATCTACCACATGGGGACGCCCATGCAGCAGTCCTGGAAGCGCGTACTTCCCGGTGCTACCGTCTCCACCGCCATGTGGTTTATCTCTACGCTGGTCTTCGGTTGGTACGTCACCAGATTCGCTAATTACTCCCAGGTCTACGGCTCGCTCGGCGTTGGCGTGGCCCTGCTCTTCTGGCTCTACATCATCTCTCTAAGCGTCCTATGCGGAGCTGAATTCAACACAGAATTTCACACTCATTTCTTTCACCCGCACACCCGTAGTTCCCACCCGTCTTCCCCAAACAGCCCTCCACCCAGTTAGAATTGCCACGGCAGTTAAAACTCACTGGTCATACCGTCCGTAAATCGCGATGGTGAGAAAGTTACCGCAAAGCGACTCATGAAGACTTCTTTGAACCCAACTCCAAACCTTATCCCCTTGGCCTCTCAGGAACGCATCCGTCGCGCCAAGATCGTCGCTACGCTCGGCCCTGCCTCAAACACCCCGGAAATCTTTCGCCAACTCGTCCGCGCCGGCCTCGACGTCGCCCGTCTCAACTTCTCGCACGGTACACACGCGCAAAAGGCCGAGCTCATCCGCATGGTCCGCGCCATCTCGAAGGAGGAACGCAAGCCCATCTGCATCCTCGCCGACCTCCAGGGCCCCAAGATCCGCACCGGCAAACTCAAAGGTCAGAAGCCCGTCCAACTCGTCGCCGGCAAGCGGCTCACCATCACCCCGCGCGAGATTGAAGGCAACGCCGCCCTCGTCGGCACCACCTTCAAGACCCTCGCCGAGAACCTCGAGCCCGGCTCCCGCATCCTTCTCTCCGACGGCCTCATCGAGCTGCGCGTTGAGTCTGTCAAAGGCGTTGACGTTACCTGCGAAATCATCAACGGCGGCATGCTCGGCGAAAACAAGGGCATCAACCTGCCCGGCATCGCCGTCAATGTCCCTTCGCTCACCGCGAAGGACGAGGAAGATCTCATCTTCGCCATCGGTCAGGGCGTCGACATCGTAGCCGTCTCCTTCGTCCGCACCGCCGCCGACATCCGCCACGTCAAGAATCGCCTCGCCGCGCTCAAATCCGACGCATGGGTCGTCGCCAAGCTCGAAAAACCCCAGGCCATCGAACACCTCGACAGCATCCTCGAGATCACCGATGCCATCATGGTCGCTCGGGGCGATCTCGGTGTCGAGGTTCCTCCCGAAAAAGTTCCCGCGCTGCAGAAGCACATCATTCGCCGCGCAGCCGAGTACCGCAAACCCGTCATCACCGCGACTCAGATGCTCGAGTCCATGATCGACAACCCGCGCCCTACCCGCGCCGAAGCCTCCGACGTCGCCAATGCGATCTACGACGGCACCGACTCCGTCATGCTCTCGGCCGAATCCGCCGCCGGCAAATATCCCGTCGAAGCCGTCGCGATGATGGCCAAGATCATCACCGAGACCGAGCACCAGATCCGCATCGACCCACCCCCCGCGCTCGGGCATCATCCCAGCGTCCGCCTCTCTGTCGCCGAAACCATCTGCGAGTGCATGTCTCACGCAGCCGACGATCTCGACGTAGCGGCCATCGCCATATTTACCGAGTCTGGCGCTACCGTTCGCCTCCTCTCCAAGTACCACCCCGACCCACCGATCTTCGCCCTCTCGCCCTTCCAGACGGTCATCAACCGCTGCATGCTTCTCTGGGGCACCTACCCCATCCTCTGCGAACGCTTCCGCGATACCGACAGGCTCGTCGAAATGGCCGAAGATATCCTCGAAACCCAGGGCCACGTCCATCAGCGTCAGATCGTTGGCATCGTTGCCGGAACCAGAACCAAGTCCGGCGCCACCAACTTCATGCGCCTCCACATGGTCGGCGACCGCGACTCCGAACCGAACAAGGCCGCCCAGACAAGCAAGACAAACAAGACAAAAAAGAAAAAATAATCGCAGTCGATCGAGAACGCTTCCCCTTTAGGCACTTCGCCCGTTCCGAAGCAGGATCGTTGCGTCCTGGGCAGCATCGAAAGAAATAGAGGGTTATAGAAATGGGTTATGTTCCAGACGAAAAACGATATGAAGACGCGCAGTTTCGCCGCTGTGGCAGGTCCGGAATCGTGCTTCCGCCGGTATCGCTCGGCTTATGGCAGAACTTCGGCGGCGCCGACGTCTTCGAAACCGGGCGCGCTGTCATTCGGCGAGCCTTCGATCGCGGCGTAACCCACTTCGACCTTGCGAATAACTATGGGCCGCCCTACGGCTCAGCCGAGGAAAACTTCGGCCAGATCCTCCGCAAAGACTTTCGCGATCACCGCAACGAACTCCTGATCTCCTCGAAGGCCGGATGGGACATGTGGCCCGGACCCTACGGTATCGGCGGCTCGCGCAAATATCTTCTCGCCTCGCTCGACGAAAGCCTCAACAGAATGGGCCTGGACTACGTCGACATCTTCTACTCGCACCGTCCCAGCATGGACGTGCCGCTCGAAGAGACCATGGGCGCACTCGTTCAGGCAGTGCGGCAGGGAAAGGCTCTCTACGTCGGAATATCCTCCTACAGCCCCGAACGCACCCGCGCCGCCGCGCAGATCCTGAAGAGCGAGGGCGTTCCGCTCCTCATCCATCAGCCGTCGTACTCCATGCTCAATCGCTGGGTGGAACATGGCCTGCTCGAAACCCTCGACGAGCTTGGCGTCGGATGCATCGCCTTTTCGCCGCTTGCCCAGGGCCTGCTGTCCGATAAATACCTGAAAGGCGTCCCGAAGAACTCTCGTGCGACTGCCGAAGGATCTTTCTCGAAAGAGTTCTTGAGCGACGAGAACCTCAAGCGCGTTCGCGCGCTCAACGACCTCGCAGGCAGTCGCGGACAGACCCTCGCCCAGATGGCAATCGCCTGGGTCCTTCGCGACAAGCGCGTCACGTCAGCACTCATCGGCGCCCGCAATGTGCAGCAACTCGACAACTCCCTCGACGCCCTCCACAAGCTTCAGTTCACCGAAGCCGAGTTGCGCGAGATCGACCACCACGCCATCGACTGCCTCCATCGACATCTGGAAGGATGCTCGCGAAGGCACTGCATAGCGCGTCTACAATCGATTCATGGGCCGCATCCGCATCCTCTCTGACCTTGTGGCGAACCAGATCGCCGCTGGCGAAGTCGTCGAACGCCCAGCATCCGTCGTTAAAGAGCTCCTCGAAAACTCGCTCGACGCCGGCGCCACGCGCATCCGCATCGAGGTCGAAGCCGGCGGCCGCAAGCTCATCCGCATCGCCGACAACGGCCACGGCATGGTCAAAGACGACGCGCTCCTCGCCTTCGAGCGCCACGCCACCTCAAAGCTCCGCACCTCCGACGATCTGCTCTCCATCGCCACCCTCGGCTTCCGCGGCGAAGCTCTGCCTTCCATCGCCTCCGTCTCCCGCCTTACCCTCGAGACCCGCGCCGCCGAAGACGTCTCAGGCACACTCGTCGAAATCGCCGGCGGCAACATCCTCCGCGTCGAAGACGCCGGCCTTCCCGTCGGCACCACCATCACCATCCGCGATCTCTTCTTCAACACTCCCGCCCGCCGAAAATTCCTCAAATCCGAACAGACCGAGCTCTCGCACATCGCCGCGCTCGTCACTCACTACGCGTTGGCCCACCCGACAAAGCACTTCGAACTTCACTCCGCGACACAAGCTCTTCTCATCGCCCCTGCAGTTGCCAATGCCGCCGACCGTCTCTTCCAGATCTTCGGCAAGGACACCAGCAACTACATGCTCGCCATCACAGCCGAGCTCGACTTCGCTCGCGCCGGCCTCCCAGAGCCGCCACCCTGGAAGCGCGATGCCGACTACACGCCAGCCGATCCCGGCTACCTCCGACTCACCGGATTCGTCTCCAAGCCCGAACTCCAAAAGCTGAACCGCAACTCCATCTACGTCTTCGTCAACCAGCGCCTCATTCGCGACAAGCTCATCCTCCACGCCCTCGGCGAGGCCTATCGCAACATTCTTCCACCCACCTCCTTCCCCGTCGTTCTCCTCTTCCTCGAGATGCCTCCACAAGAGGTTGACGTCAACGTCCACCCCGCCAAAACTGAAGTCCGCTTTCGCCAGCCGAGCTTCGTCCACGATTTCGTCCGCGACACCGTCCGCACCACGTTGATGCAGGCGCGCCCCGCCGCCAGCTTCGCCACCGCGCTGACCGGCGGGCCGCACGACGCCTCCTCATCCCTTCTCCTCGACGTGAGCCCGCTCCCCGGCGGCCCCGAACCGCCATTCTTCCAACCCAATGCCGTGCCGCAATCAGAATTCGATCCCGCAGCCACAGACGTTGCGTCCTACGATCCTCCAATCCAACACAAACTCCAGGACCAGCCCATCCGCACCGACCGCATCCAGGCAGACCCGCTTCACACGTCCCATATCAACACCCCTGCGATCCATTCCCCCATTTTCAACCTCGCTGCACCCATCGTCCCGGCATCTCCAGGACGCTTCGCCTTCTCCGGCCACTCCATCCCCGTCGGCTACGACTCTGCCCAGGCCGAATCCGCAACCTACGCGCCCGCCACACCTCAACAAGCCGACACGCTCACCGCGCTCTCCACCCTCAAGCCACTTGGCCAGCTCCGTGACTCCTTCATCCTCGCCACAAACGAAGAAGGCCTCTGGATCATCGACCAGCACGTCGCCCACGAGCGCATCCTCTTCGAAAAAGTTCTGCGCGAACGCGACACCGAGAAGATCCAACGCCAGCGTCTACTCATGCCGCTCCTCATCGACCTTCTTCCCGCACAGATGATCACCTTCGCCGAGATTGCCAAGGAACTCGACCGCAACGGCTTCGAAGCCGAACCCTTCGGCCCCCGCACCCTCGCCGTCAAAGCCGCACCTGTCGGTCTTGAAGGCGTCGAACTCGAGCGCATGCTCGAAGAAGTCCTCTCCGTCCCCGATCGCAATCAACAAACCGAAAACTCCGAGGCCCGTCGCCGCCGCATCGCTGCCTCAATCGCCTGCCACGCCGCCATCAAGATCAACCAGACTCTAGACCACGCAAAGATCGACTGGCTTCTCATCGAACTGAGCAAGACCGAGCACCCCACCGCCTGCCCCCACGGTCGCCCCATCGCCCTGCGCTACTCCTACAAAGACATTCAACGCGCCTTCCAGCGGATCTAGTATCCGTCTCTAAAGTTATTGAAATAATTGTCATCCCGACCGGACCCTGAGCAAGCGAAGCGAGTCGAAGGGGAAATGGAGAGCCTGCCTGAGCGAAGTCGAATGGGGATCTGCTGTTTGTGTGGGTTGGCAATCACCTTACGAGCCGCGATTACGGCGCCCATTTCAGCTATAGCAAACCTAAACCCCCAGAATGTTGCACTTTGTCCTCTCCGCGATCTCGTGCACCGTCCCTCCCCACATCCGCGTGAACGGTGACGAATGATGACGCCGCCCAATCACCAGAAGATCTGCGTTCCATGAAGTGATGCTGTCGACGATGCCCTGCACCTCATCGCTCTCCACAATCACGCCATCGGCCGCCACGCCGCTCTCGGCCGCGAGAACTTTGGCCTCCTCCTGCAGCTCGTTGTAGAAGTTCTGCCGTTCATCCGCGAGCATTCGCTTCGATCCCGGAAACCCCACATCTGCGTAGGCGACATAAGCCGGCAGAGGCTCAGACACAGTGACCAGACGCAGCTCCGCGCCCATCAGCTTTGCCAGTTCGATGCCGCGCGTCAGCGCCCGCTTCGCCTCCTGCGACTCGTCATAGGCAACAATCATTTTCTTGTACACAATCGCCTCCGATCTGCGTCCCGCTCCAAAGTCTATCCCCGACAATAAATCCCTGCGAATCAGGAATCTCTCCGTTTTGCGGTATCCTTGTAAAGACACACAGCGGCCATTGGCGCGAACTGAGCCCAGGCCGTTCCCCATCGAATCAGTATCGGACCAAAGATTCAGAAGTCATTGAAACCCTCTTCAGCCAAGGCGGAAGATTGCTGCGTGCGGTAGCCTCGCCCAGCAGGAAGGCAACACCTTGAGTAACCTAAGCACTCCCACGGCCGATCAGCTCGCCGCCGCCCGCCTCGCCCACTGGCATCACAACGCCGACCCCATCCTCACCATCAACATGCTCCGCGACTGGCTCAACACCTCTGGCCTCGTGCTCTTCACCCCTCGCGCCGCACAACTTCCCGCCCCCGCGCCTTCCTTCGTCGAAGCCAACCTCGGCGCCCCCAACGCAGCCCCTTCTCTCGCCGACACCGAGCAGTCCCGGAGCCTCCTCTCCCGCCTCATCCAGGACGGCGGCGCCATCCCCCTCAACCTCCTCGGCAACCCCACAGGCATCGGCACCGAGACCCCCGACTTCATCGTTTCCCCGCTCGCATTCCCCTACATCTTCACCCTGCGCGGCGACAAAGCCTGGAAGCAGCCCCCCACCACCAGCGGCGCCACCAAGGTCTCGCCCCTCGCGCTTAACACCTACACCCTCCTTGCCGAGCACGCGAAAGAAGCCCAGCCCGGCCTCTCCGCTTACGACCTCGCCACCCAGCTCGGCAAAGAAGTCACCGAGACCGCAGTCCTTCGCGCGCTCACCGAACTCTGGCAGCACCTCCGCGTCCTTCCCGTCCCGCAGTCCGACGGTGCGCCCACCCTCTGGGAACTCACCTCCACTCGCTTCACCAAACAGATCAAAGCCGGGTCCAACGCCGGCCAACCCACCGCGCTCTCGGCCCTCATCTCGCTCTACCTCGGCCAGGCCATCCTCGCATCCGAGGAAGAGATTGAAATCTTCCTCTCGCCCGTCGCCGCACGCTCGCGCATTCGCGACGTCATCCACGCGCTCCTCTCCGCCCGTCAGCTTGAAACCGTAGCTGTCGAAGGCCGTACCGTCCTCCACGTCGCCGGCGAACTCCCGGTCTTCCTCGCTGTCGCAACTCCCGCGCCCGACGACATCGACTCCATCGTCGTCACCACGGAAAGCGACACCCCTGGCGTCACCGACGCCCCGCGCATCAAAAAGTTCATTCCCAAGCCGCGCAAGGTCGGTACCGGATTTGTAACCAAACCAGGTCGCAGCTCCGAAGAGCGTCCAACCCCCCGCGAACGCCGCCCCTTCACTCGCGAATCCAACCGTCCCGATCGCCCCAGCTTCACCAAACCCTGGGAAGAAGAGAAGGCCGATCGCCTCGCCGCCGCGCAATCTCCCTCCAACGTTTCAGACGACACTGACACCGCCCCCCGACCAACTCGCACCTACGATCGCAAACCCGCCTTCGATAGAGCAGGGAAGCGCCCCTCGTTCGGTCCTAAACCAAGCTTCGGATCGAAACCCTACGGCGACAAGCCCAGCTTCGGCAGCAAGTCTCGCTTCAGCGGCGACCGCCCGTCCTTCAAGACCGACCGCCCATCCTTCCGCCGCACGGAAGGCGCCAGCGACTCCCGCCCTCCACGCCGCGAGTTCGTCGCCGGCGACTCCGGCAGCGACCGCCCGCGCAAGACCTTCTCCAAGCCTGGCACCTTCGGCCGCAAACGCGAAGGCTTCGCCGGCAAACCATCCTTCCCCCGCGAAAACGACTCCCGTCCTCCGCGCCGCGAGTTCACCGCCCCGTCCCGAAGGTGATTCACGCGACTCCCGCCCCCCGCGCCGCACATTCGGAGATCGGCCAGACAAGCCGTCCTTCAGCGGTGGCCGTAAACCCGGCAGGTTACGCCCCACGTCCTCAGGGCGGCGCGCGCGCCTTCGATGGCGAGCGATCCTCCGGCTTTGCCCCTCGCAAGCCCTACACCCCTCGCGAAGGCGCAGCAGGCCCATCCCGCTTCGGCGGCAAGCCCACCTTCTCCCGCGACCGCGAAAGCCGCGATAAACGCGAAGGCCGCGGTGCGGAACACAGCGGACGCCCCAGCGGCCCACCGTTCCGCAAGTTCGACGCTCCTCGCACCCCTCGCCCTTATTCGTCCGAGCGTCCAATCGTCCCGATAGTCCCAATCGTACCGAGCGTCCAGCCCGGTACGCCGGAAAGCCCAGGAGCAAACCCCAGAGTAGCTTCGGCACAAAGAAGCCCTACGGCAAGTCCAGCGGAACCTTGCCGGAAAATCCAGCAGCTTTGCCGGCAAAAAGCCTTACGCGAAGTCCGCTGCAGGCGGCACCGGCAAACCTGCCAGCACCTTCGACAAATTCAAGGGCAACAAAAAGCCCTTCGGCAAACGCGCTCCGGCTCGCAAGTTCAAACCTGAGGGAGGCGCGTAAGCCGAATGAAGCAGCCGCAAGAAAGCACCGCAGCCGCCACGGAACCAGAGTCGCCAAAAAAACGCGAGCGCCCCATCATCGCCATCGACGGCCCCGCCGGCGCTGGCAAAAGCACCCTCGCCGCTCATCTGGCCCGCCGCTTCGGCTTTCTCAATCTCGAGACCGGTGCCATGTATCGCGCCCTCGCCCTCAAGGCCATCGAGAACGACTACGCCTTCGATGAAGAAGCGCCGCTGATGACACTGGCCGAGCACACCCGCATCACCCTCGAACCGCAGGCCGAAGGCAATCGCGTCCTGCTCGACACCCTCGACGTCTCCCGCCGCATCCGCGAAAAAGACGTCACCTCCGCAGCCTCCCAGATATCCATCCACCCCCACCTCCGTGCCTGGATGGTCCGGCAGCAGCGCGCTCTGGGCGAAGCAGGCGGCGTTGTCATGGAAGGCCGCGACATCGGAACCGCGGTATTCCCTGACGCCGAGGTCAAGATCTTCCTGGATGCTGCGCCCGAGGTTCGCGGAAACCGCCGCTTTCGCCAAGCCACTCCCGAATCGCTCGCAGTCGCGAACGACAACTACTCCCTGAACAATTCAGATCGCCAGGCTCCCGATCCCGTCTCCGGCGAGCAGCAGCGTCTCGCCGAGGAGGCTATCATTCGCGAACTGAAAGAGCGTGACTACCGCGATCGCCACCGCGCGGAATCACCCCTCCAGCCCGCCGCCGACGCCGTCATCCTCGACTCCACCTCAATGACCCTGGACCAGGTTCTCGCTCGCGCCGAAGAAATCGTACGCTCCCACCTGCCTGCGTGAACTCCCGTGATATCTAACATCCTCAGCCTACGTTTGTCGAATGGATATCAGCAATAAATCCACTTCATATCGTAATTTTCCACATCTTCTGCACTATAAATTGTGCAATCGCAACTATTTAGACGATTTTCTCAAAAAAACCTGTCAGTTATGCTAACCTTCTCACATCGTTTGAAACAGATTGGATTTCTGCAAAGCTCGTACTGTACGAACCCCGATTTGGATCTAGCGGCAAATTCAATAGTACTAAGGAAATAACGGACATGGAACAGGGAACAGTGAAGTGGTTTAACGATGCCAAGGGGTTTGGCTTTATTAGCCGTCAGAACGGCGAGGACGTGTTTGTTCACTACTCGGCGATCAATTCGAACGGTTTCAAGAGCCTTCAAGAGGGCCAGGCTGTTCAGTTCAACGTGGTAAAGGGACCCAAGGGTTGGCAGGCGTCTGACGTCCAGCCTCTCTAATCTTTTAGCACTTCGAGGACAGCGACAACCAAGTTTTGCGGAAGGGATGGCTTTGGCTATCCCTTTGCGCTTTTAACCATGCACAACTTTTGCTGCAGCTTCACTTCGGATTGGGCTCGGGCTCCACCGTGCTCATCCCCGGCAGAATCGTTGATGTCGCCTTGAACTTCCGATAGTCCGACTCGACCGCACGAAAACTTCCGTTGAAACTAAAGAACAAGAGCGCTCGCGCCTCGCCTTGTCCCTCCACCATCGCCGGCAGCCAGACCTCGTCATTCACCTTTCGCTGCTCCATCGAAAAGTTAGTCCCTTTCTGGATACTCACAACCACTCCGCCGCCCACTTTGAAGTTATTCAGGAAGTGCCCTTGCGCCTTCACCAGCATTCGATCCTGCTCATCCACCCACGCGGTCCCAGCCATATCCCGAATCACGTCTTCAAATCGATTCTTCGTCTTGGCCTTCGGGTCACCGGTATAGTCCACGACGATCGTATCTCGCCCGTTCAGCTGCACCCTTCGCGCGTTCGTAAAGCTTCCGAGCTCCAGCAACCGTGACACGGTGACAAGCTCTTCCCCGCGTGGACCTGTCTCCGTGCCCTTTTCATCAGCCTTCGCGCGCTTCTCCTTCGCCTTGGCTACCTCCTTGTCGATATGTTCGTTCTCCTTCCTCTGTTCTTCCTCGCTCAGTTCCTTGCCGTTCTTCTTCGTCATCCGGTGCACAGGAACGCCATTGACCCAGAAGATCTCAAACTCCCTTGTCTCCGTCTTCTTTACGCCACCATGCCCGTCGGTCTCCTGCTGGGTCTGGACGGAGCGGTACATATAGTCTTTCTCGATCGCCTCTGAAGCTCTCTGATTCACCTCTACGGCGCGCATCAGCGTGGGGATATCCGGCAGCGGCCTATCGCCTTCCTCCGCCTTCGCTCCTGCCGCGTCTTGCCCAGGGGGCGCTTGACTCCCGGGAGTCTGCTCCGCCGCCGGCGGCGAAGGCACCCCACTCTGCCCAAACGCAAACCCGCTGCCCCCACCTGCACCCATCCACCCCAGCGCCAACACTAAGACCGCAGATCTGGAAACGACAGCCACCATACCTCCACTATAGTTCCCGCTCCGCGCGCCCTCATTCTCTAACCCGCCCATAAGCGAAACCATCGGTTCAAAATATCTGATATCTCACGTCATTCACACCCGGTCCGAGCATCAACGAACGACGGCATTCCAGCTATAAGTGACCCTCCTGGAATGTGTTGCAAGGCAAAGTGATAGCTCCCAAAGGAAGTGCTACCCATTTCTTGCACAGTTGGAGTAGAGTGTGGTCGTACCACTAATCGGCATTCCGTCTCAGGGAGCGATTCACGGGAGATAATAGATCAGTTTGACCCACCAAACCCTCATGCTCGGAAGCTCGGACGACGTCGTGGTCGCCCTTAAGCCGCTCGCCGCTGGCCAGTCGCTCAACGGTCTTCGTCTGGCTGCGTCTTCCGATATTCCCGCCGGACACAAGCTCGCAATCCGCGCCATAGCCGCTGGACAGCCTGTTCATAAGTTCAACCAGATCATCGGCTTCGCAACGCAATCCATCTCCGTCGGCGAGCTCGTCCACACCCACAACCTTGTCATGGGAGACTTCGAGCGCGACTACTCCATCGGCTCCGAATCCCACCCAACGGAACTCCTCGATCCCGCCGCCACCTTCCAGGGCATCGTCCGTCCAAACGGCCGCGTTGCCACGCGCAACTACGTCGGTATCCTCACCACCGTCAACTGCTCAGCTAGTGTGGCCCGCCGCATCGCCGCCCACTTCACTCCCGAGGTCCTCCGTTCCTACCCGAACGTCGACGGCGTCGTCGCGATCACGCACGGCACCGGCTGCGGTATGGCCGAACACGGCGAACCCGCCGACCTCCTTCGTCGCGTCTTCGTCGGCTACGCAACCCATCCTAACTTCGCCGGCGTTCTCCTCCTCGGCCTCGGCTGCGAGACCAACCAGATCGAACCCCTGATCACCTTGACCGGCCCAACCAGCACGCTCCGTACCAGCACCATTCAGGAAGAGGGCGGAAGCGCCATCTCCATCAAGAACGGCATAGCCACCGTCTACGAGCTGCTCGAACAGGCAAATAACGTCACCCGCACCAAAGTCTCCGCCTCCAATCTCGTCCTCGGCCTTCAATGTGGCGGCTCCGACGCCTACTCCGGCATCACTGCCAACCCCGCCCTCGGCGCAGCAGTCGACATCCTAGTCCGCAACGGCGGCACTGCCATCCTCTCCGAAACCCCGGAGATCTACGGAGCCGAACATCTCCTCACCCGCCGCTCCTCGCGCCCCGACGTCGCAGAACGCCTCATCGAGCGCATCCACTGGTGGGAGGAGTACACCGCGCGCCACAAGGGCTCCATCGACAACAACCCCCAACCCGGCAACAAGACCGGCGGCCTCACCACCATCCTCGAAAAATCCCTCGGCGCCATCTCCAAGGGCGGCACCACCAATCTCAACGAGGTCTATCTCTACGCCGAACCCATCCACACACCCGGCCTCGTCTTCATGGACTCACCCGGCTTCGATCCCGTCTCCGCCACCGGCCAGGTAGCCAGCGGCGCCAACGTCATCTGCTTCACCACCGGGCGCGGCTCCGTCTTCGGCTGCAAACCCACCCCGTCCCTTAAAATCGCCTCCAGTACCGCCCTCTACAACCGCATGTCCGACGACATGGATATCAACTGCGGGACCATCATCGACGGCGATGAGAACGTCGAACAGGCCGGAGCCAGAATCTTCGACGAGATTCTCGCCGTTGCCTCCGGCAAAATGACTCGCAGCGAAGTCCACGGCTTCGGCGAAGAGGAATTCCAGCCCTGGGTCCAGGGCGCAACTCTATAAGCGCTGATGGCGCGCCCTATTCCAGCCTGGGGCAACGCCCCAGGAAATCGATTCCAACAGAAGATCAAGGGCTGAAAGCCCGACCTATCCCGCCGCGCCGCAAATCAATGCTTAATCCCCTGGTTTCGCTCTAGTCGTCTTTTAGTTGTCATCCTTCGCCGAAGACGGAGGATCTGCTGTTGCGGTTGTTTTGTCTTTGCTTCTAGGTACCCCAAGGCCTCAGGCTTGGGTCTCTCTCGACTCGCCACAGATCGGGGCTTTAGCCCCTGGGGTACGTTTTTCCTTCGATGTAGAACTGCTCTTGCCCTCGGTTTGTAGAACCGCCGAATGCGTGAGAGCATGGCCTGAATGAAGAGATCATTTCTAATCGTTCGCATGATTGTCGAGGGAATCCTCGGCACGATGTGTGTAGCCGACGTGTTCCTGCTCCCACAAATTTGGAGAGAACGAGATCACGTTGCATATGCGTTGGGGCAACTCCTTGGGGCCATAATCTTCATTCTTATTGGCATCCTTTGTCTTAAAGACGTAATAAGGATCAAGCGAGCCCTGAAGGCGTCCCACACTAACCCATCTCTGATTTCAAACTGGCCAATCACCGCTTCACCACCTGAAGTGCCTCGTGGGAAGATCGAGTCGGAATCGTAAGATTCTGCCAACATGAAATATCAAATTGTGACCCACCTCAAATCGGCCACCATTTCAATCCCCGCCCCCACGTGCGCCTTCCCCCCAAAAGGTCTAGCATAGAAGTAGCCGCGAAAATCAGTATTCGCGCCTATTACAAGACCGAAGCGAGGAAGCAATGGCCACCAAGGCAGAGACACTCACCGCAGTAGCGCCCGCGGGAGTGCAGCAGGAACGCGAAGCAATCTTTGACATCTTTCGTCGCTGGGGATACCTCCAGGCATCCCTCGACCCGCTAGGCCAGTATCTTCCTCCCGAGCCATTCCCCATCACCTCCGTCCCCGAAGGCGAGTACGCCGCCGAAGCCCGCAAATACTACTGCGGAACCTTCGCCATCGAGTTCATGCACATCACCAGCCTCGAGCAGCGCCAGTGGCTCCAGGAACAGATCGAGCAGCCAGCCCAAATCGACAGCCCGATCAGCATCACGTTCTCACCCAACTCATCCGCGCCGATCTCTTCGAGCAGGTCATCCAGCAGCGCTATCTCGGCACCAAACGCTTCTCCCTCGAAGGCCTCACCGTTCTCATCCCGTTTCTCGATCAGGTCTTTGCCACTGCCTCCGCATCAGAAGTCACCCGCTCCCTCGTCGCCATGGCGCATCGCGGCCGCCTCAACGTCATGTGCAACACCATCGGTCGCGCTCCATCAGAGATCTTCGCCAAGTTTGAAGACGTCGACCCACGCAGCACCCTTGGCGGCGGCGACGTGAAGTACCACATGGGCGCCACCGGCGAATACACCTCGCCCAGCGGCCAGACGATCAATCTGCATCTCGCCTCCAACCCAAGCCACCTCGAGGCCGTCAATCCCGTCGTCATGGGCCGCGCCCGCGCCTACCAGATACGCATCGGCGAACAAGGTAAGCAGCGTGTCCTCCCCATCATCCTCCACGGCGACGCAGCCTTCGCCGGCCAGGGCATCACCGCCGAGTCTCTCAACCTCGCCTCGCTCGCCGGATACAGCATCGGCGGCACCATGCACGTCATCACCAACAACCTCCTCGGCTTCACCGCAAACCCCGAAGAGTCGAACTCCTCGCGCTTCGCCACCGATCTCGCCAAGCGGCTGCCAATCCCCATCTTCCACGTCAACGGCGAAGACCCCGACACCGCCGTGCGCATCGCCCGCATCGCCACCGAATACCGCCAGCGCTTCCACTCCGATGTCGTCGTCGACCTCATCGGCTACCGTCGCTACGGCCACAACGAGGCCGACGACCCGACCGTCACCCAGCCGCGACGCTACGCCGCCATCAAACAGCGCGCCCCTCTCTATCAGCTCTACGCCAAAACCATCGGCGTCGATCCCGCCGCTGAAGCGAAGACCATCCAGGAAAAATTCCTCGCCGAACAAACCGCCGCCACAAAGGTCGAGCACAAGCCCGTGCTCTCAAAGCTCCCCGAGTACTGGAACAACTATCGCGGCGGTGAAATCACCGAAGCGGACGTCAACATCACTACGGGCATCTCCGCCGACCGCGTCCTCGAGCTCTCGCGCCTCTCCAACGGCTATCCCGCCGGCTTCCACATCCATCCCAAGGTTCAGAAGCTCTACGAGCAGCGCCTCGAGATGGCCGAAGGCAAACGCCTCTTCGACTACGGCGCCGCCGAACTCCTCGCCTACGCTTCGCTTCTCGTCGACGGTACCCCTGTTCGCCTCGCCGGACAGGACTCTCAGCGCGGCACCTTCAACCAGCGCCACTCCGTCCTCGTCGATACCGAGACCGAAGTTCGCTACGCCCCGCTCGATCACATGACCGAGACCCAGGCTCGCTTCGAAGTTCACAACTCGCTGCTGTCTGAAGCCGCCGCTCTCGGCTTCGAATACGGTTACGCGCGCGACTACCCCGAAGCGCTCGTCCTCTGGGAGGCGCAGTTCGGCGACTTCGTCAACGGAGCGCAGAGCATCATCGACCAGTTCATAGCAGCCGGTGAGGCTAAGTGGGGCCTGCTCTCCGGAGTCGTCATGCTGCTTCCCCACGGCTACGACGGCCAGGGTCCCGAGCACTCCTCCGCCCGCATGGAGCGCTTCCTGCAACTCGCCGCTAGTCGGAACATCGTCATCTGCCAGCCCTCCAACGCCGCCCAGTACTTCCATCTCCTCCGCCGCCAGGTTCTCCGCTCATGGCGCAAGCCGCTCGTTGTCTTCACTCCCAAGAGTATGCTGCGACATCCCGACGCCTCATCCACCGTCGCCGACTTCGGACTCGATCACTTCCAGAACGTGCTCCCCGACAACGACGTCAAAGATCCGCGCCGCCTGCTCGTCTGCACCGGAAAGATCGGACACAACCTCCGCGTCGAGCGCGAGAAGCGCAAGGACTTCAGCGTCGGCATCATCTTCCTTGAGCAGATGTATCCCTGGCCCGAGCGAGAACTCCAGGCTGCCCTCGACCAGCATCCCGGTGCCGATGAGATCGTCTGGGTGCAGGAGGAGCCCGCCAACATGGGAGCCTTCTTCTATGTCATGCCTCTGCTGCGTCGTCTCGCCGGCGATCGCTCCGTGCTTAGCGTCAAGCGCCATGCGAGCGCGACGCCCGCCACCGGCTCGGCGAAGGCTCACGAGATTGAAGAGAAGACCCTCATCGACCTCGCATTTGGCTCAGCAATCTAGAATCCGCAGTGAATAGCGCAGCGTAATTAGCCTAACTTCTCCACGCGAACAGAAAGAAGCCCGAGCAGGATAAAAATCCTGTTCGGGCTTCCTTGTTCAACTTAGCAGAGCGACGATTAGGCAGCGAGGCGGCGACGAATCGCGCCGGCAGCCGCGAGCAGACCAGAACCAAGCAGCACGATGCTGCTGGGCTCGGGCGTGTTCCCGCCGCTCTCGAGGTTCGTTACGTATACCGCAGGCGCGCCGTCAAGCTCACCGTAAAGGAAGTTGAAGCTGAAGGTACCCGTTGGTCCGGTGTAAGTGAACGGAGTCAACGCGTAAGAGGTGGGCCCGGGGTCAGACAGGACGTTTACACCATTGACGTACATCTGTGTGCCGTCATCGTGTCCTACGTCGAACACTTCACCATTCGTGAAGAGCGCCGTGCCGGAAAACTCCCAGAGCGTGTTGTCCAGGGTATTCCCGGAGGCCGCCCCATTACTGTAGGTAACGCCGCTCTCGCCCGCAGGGTTCGATGCCAGGAAGCCGCCCAGTGTATAGGTGCCGCTGCCAGGAGGCGTGCAGTGAGAGTCCTGAACGCAGAAGTCGATCGCGGTTGTGGTGAATGTCAGGTTAGCGGAACCTGCGGAGGGCTGACCCCCAAGCGCGGGAACATTGGCGGACCAACCATTCCATTCGGTTACTGAAATTTGAGCATTGCCCGCCACGGTCAGCAAAGCTGCCATGCACGGAACGAGTGAAAGAGCGCGTAACGATAGATTCATAGTCATTGCCTCGAATAGATAAAGTTGGTTCTACGGGTACGCCGTGCATGAAAGCATTTCGTGCGCCATTGTTTAACCGCCAACGCAGATTTATAAGAGGTGTATTTGCAATAGCTTGAAATTTGGTCCGCACAGCGCATTTCATCAAGTTGGAAATAAACTGCAACAGTTTGCGAGGAGAAGGACAACCTTTTGCCGATTTGCAAAACGCGGCAGAAGATCAGCGTCGATCATGTAACCATTCCGGTCAGTAATTAGTAACCACTTGTCTAACGACAATTGGCCGTCGTCTCGGCCTCTGCGTGGGACAGAGTCGGCCGCCAAAGCCTGCGTCATGAGCCATTAACCGATATGTAACCGTTGGGCAGGGAAATTGCCGTTACCTTGTGCAATAGTCTGCACAAATTCCCTCGAGCGAGCCGGTAGATTACTGAATTAAAGGCGCGATGTTTGGCCCTTCAGATGCACTACTTAATCCGCGCGAAAGCGGCGACAAAGTGGTGCACAGTTTCCTGCACGATTCTCAGGGAGATGAAGCCACCAAATTCTTGGCAAGCGCATCAAGCTCAGAGCAACAGGTAAATCTGCCTTCACTTTCACACCGGTTCAACGGCCCCGCCTTGAGCGGACAACTTAGGAGGAAATAAATGAAAAATTTCTGGAAGTTCAGCGCAATGGCAGCCGTCCTGGTAGCCTCTGCTACCATCGCGTCGGCTGACACTGTAAATCTCATCAGCAACTCCACTAACGACAGTTACACCGGCTATACCATGGGAGTCTCACCCTTCAACAATGCCAATCCCTTTGGGGAGATCACCAACAATGCCCCTGTTGCTACCGTCAACATCGGCACTGGCGCCGGAGTCTGGACTGGGCCGATTGGGTCGTCCAGCTGGGTCTCGTTTGAAAACACAGCCCCTGGCGCGATCGTCGTGCCAAACGGCTACTACACCTTCACGGCGTCCTTCACCACCACGGGTGGCCCGTATACCGGATCACTCAGCCTGTTGGCGGATGACACGGTTGCGGTGTTCCTGAACGGTCAGACGACCCCGTTCGTCCTGGCTGGCGCTATCGGTGGCAACGGCCACTGCTCGGATAACCCGCCCACCTGCCTGACGGTCGACACGGTCTCCTTCGGCAGTGCGGATGCTGGTTTCATCAATAATGGCACGAACAAACTGACGTTCGTTGTGGAGCAGACCGGTCTGGTTGCCATGGGTCTGGACTACAGCGGATCGATCTCGTCCCCGGTTCCGACTCCTGAGCCAAGCACGCTTCTCTTGCTGGGCACAGGCCTCATTGGTTCCGCAGGTGCACTGTTCCGTCGCATGCGGGCGTAACCATTCCGTCTTTCGGGCCTCGCGCCTGATTGACGACAACCGTACCTGGCAGTAATGCAATTCGAAGCGCGCAGGACTTCTCCAGAGTCTTGCGCGCTTTCTTCGTTAAGCACGCCCGCACAAAACCAAAGCCATGCATCGCACTACTTCGAACCGTCATGATCGTCTGGCGAATGCGCTGGAACAGGATTCGCGATCTCTCTTGCGTAGATCTGGTACGTGGTTTTAGGCGGATCGTCATCCTGATGAAGCGCGCGAACCCGGGCGCGAATCACCTCATCGGCCGCGGTAATGCGCTCTCGTGATCGCAAAAAGTCCAGCCACGACTCCATGATGAAGGTCTCGTTGAGATGCTCCGGGTCGATTGCGTCCCGGTAGATGCCCCACCGCATCGCGCCATCCCGCAGCCGCACCCCGCGAAGCTGATGAATCGCATGCGTAAACTCTGCGTAGTTCTCCTTGCGAATGCGGTACTCGATGGAGATTCGAACCGGCCCGTCCGTAGGTTCCGCGTCGAGCGCCAACTGCGGCGCCGGATTCCTCGCCTTATGCGGCGTGTGGTCGGGTAGCGGCCCGTGCAGGATACGAAAGCGGCGCGCGAACGGAAATGTGATCAGCAGCCCGCTCGCAGCGGATACCAGCGCGATCTGCGTCGAACTGTGTTCCGCGATGGAACCCCACAAAACCGACCCCAGCGCCATGCCGCCCTGAAAGGTCATCATGTACGTCCCCAGGGCGCGCGCCTGCACCCACGCCGGAACCGCAAGCTGCACGCTCACATTGATAGTGGACATCGTACTCGTCCACGCAGCACCGGAAAAAATCAGCGCAGCGATGATCAGGTAAGGGTTCCGCACAAACGCAAGGATCAGCAACACGACTACGTTGTACAGCGTGGCAGCCGTCAGAATCTGGTCCGCCGTAAAGCGCTGCCGAATCCGATGCAGCGTCGTTGCGGCAACTACCGCTCCAAGACCAAGCGAGCCATTCAGGATGCCGTATCCAAGCGGCCCCTGCTTTAGCACATGCCTCGCCACCACCGCCAGCAGCGACCAGATCGCCGAGATGAAAAACGTGAACACGAAGGCGCGCACCAGCGAAGACTGCAGATCCGGCGCGTAGCGCACATATCGCAACCCCGAGCGAATCGAGCCTTCGATCCGCTCCGAAGGCAGTGCCGACTTGAACAGTGGAATGCGCTTCCAGTTGACCAGAACCCAGATCACTCCGGCGAAAGAGACCGCATTCAGCGCGAAGACCGATCCCGCGCCGGTGTGAACACGTTGAAACGCCGCCACCATCAGCCCGCCCAGCGCAGGACCAACCGCACGTGCGAGATTATTGCTCGCCGCATTCAAGCTGACGGTGTCCGGGATTAACTCGCGCGGCACCAGCTCCGGCACAATCGCCTGCCACGCCGGATTGTTCATCGCCGAACCGATGTTCAGCAGGAAAGTAAACGCAAGCAGAGTCCACGGCGAAACGTAACCGACAAAGGTCAGAACAGCCAGAATCCCCACGGACCCCAGCATCCATGCCTGCCAGAAGATCAGCAGCTTGCGCCGATCGAATATATCCGCCGTCGCCCCCGCCAGCAGTCCCAGCAGAAGCACCGGTAGACTCGCCGCCGTCTGCATCAGCGCAATCAGCAGCGGCGACGTGGTCAGCGATGTCATCAGCCAAGTGCCCGCCGTATCCTGCATCCATGTTCCGATCGACGAAACCGTGCTGGCGATCCAACGGTCGCGGAAGAGTCGAATTTTCAATGGAGCGAAGCCGCTGGGATTTGGCGCCACCGCAACCGCGGGGCCGGAGTTGGGGATCTCAAAAGGCATTGCTCTTTCTAGTCTACGGTGCGGCGCCGTAGCAGCCCGAACGGCATCGCACTCGCCGCTCGCAAGGTACTCAAGCTGCTACCCCGAATCCTGAGAATCGCCCTTAAAGAGGAAACCCACGCAGCGCGGTGGGGGCTGTTGCGTGGGTATTCCAGTAAAGCAACGAAGTGGGTGGACTTCGTTATGACTGACTCAACCCGAAGGGAGTCTTGCCATTCGTTAAAGGTAACGGCAAAGCGAATTGGAGTCAAGCGGCATTTCTGTATCGCCCTTCAAAACCAGTAAGTTGGCGTAACTATCGGCCACGCAGGAGCTTCCGCACCACAGCTGCGACCACCCTTATCGCACCGCCTCCATCACCACATCGATATCCAGATGCCGCGTAGTCCCCGGAATATCAATAGACCCCAGTATCAGCGGCTTGCCCTCCGTCAAAATCGACGTCCCCTCCACCGAAGTCTGCCGTATCACCGGATCTTGTATCCCCACGCCCGATCGTTCCTCCGCAAGACTCAATTGCTCCACCTTCGTCCGCAACCGCACGCCATTTACCGACTCATCTAGCGTCGCGTCGAAGTTCAAACCCACATCCAGATACGTGACCGTCGATTGCGTCGAATTGCCCTCCGTCGTCGATCCCGTCACAATCGGCACCTTGTTCCCTTGCTTCATCACCGTCCGCTGTCCGCCTGCGACGATCATCGCGATATGCTGCGTCCCCACGCGTTTGCCGCCATCGATCTCCGTAATCGCATAGGTCAGCCGATACACCTTCTTCGGCCGGTCCAGATCGCTGATCAGCTTCTGCGCCAGGACCAGGTTTTCCGGCGAGCTGCGCATCACAATCGCATTCTGACTCGGCACCAGATAGATCTTCACGCTGGGATCGAGCATGTTGCGCAACGCAGTGACGATCTCGTTCGACTCGTTCTGCTGGTTTGTGTTCGCCAGATAGAAAGTCTTCTCCACCGGCTCCGACACCGTCTTCAACACCGGAGGCTGCGCCTGTGTCCACGCCATCGTCCCGCCCGCTAGCACCATGGTCATTCCAAATAATCCAGTTGCAAATCTCATCGTCCGTCTCCCTCTTTCTCCACTGTCGATTCCGAATTATTATCGTCTGGCCCTATCGCCTCATCTACCGGAAAAAAGAATCTCTGAAACTCCGCCGCCTCCTCCGCCTCCCGATCACCCCGCAACATCGGATCCAATTTCGCCAACTCCTGCCGGCCGCCGCCCGAATGCGCAAGGTGAAGCAGCAGCCTCTCCTGCTCCGTCAAAGGCAGCGGCGGCGCCGGACGACTCGCCGCACGCATCTCTTCGACCGCAAGAGCGTCGCTATCGAGAACGGCCGCCGTCTTTGCCACCTGCACCATTGTCCTTGGCTCCTGCGAATGACCTTCCTCGATCTTTCGCACACGCGAACCAGCAGAAGCACGCGAACCGGCAGAAGAGAGATGTGCGCTCTCTACAACCCTCTCTGAATCCACTCCATTCACGAGCGCCGCACCAGGAGCCCGACTTACCGTCGCCTGAACAGGAACACGCCCAGGCCGTCGAACCACAGGAATCACCAACGCCAGCGCGATAAACCCCGCCAGCCCCACACCCCATACCAAAACGCGCGACTCCGAAGTCCGCAGCCACGTCGGCGCCAGCAACCGAGACCGAGTCCCAGCCCGCCCCAACTCCCGCTCCTCGAGAACCTGCAAAATCCGGCGCTCCATTCCATCCGGAACATCCACGTCTCGCAATCCCGCTAACACCTTTTCAATCGCGTCCTCGCGACTACTCAATCCCGAACTCCTCATCACGCGCCCTCTCCTTCTTCGAGCCGCTCCCGAAGCCGCGCTCGCGCGCGAAACAGCAATGCTCGAACAGCCGACTCGCTTCTTCCCAGAACCTCCGCCATCTCTGCCGTCCCCAACTCATCAATCGCCGACAGCAGCAGAACATTCCGCTCCGCCTTCGGCAATCTCTCCAACTCACACAGGACAGCCCTCATACGCTGAGCCTCATCCAGCGCCTTATCCGCCGGTACGCTCCTGGCAACCAGACTCCGTGCGAACAACTCATCCATCTGCTCCGGCTGCTTGCGTCGTCTGCGATCGATCGCCAGATTCCATGCGATCCGCACCAGCCACACACGCATGTCGCGGACCGTCACAAGAGACCGCCGATGTTCGAGCACGCGTACAAACACGTCCTGCACCACGTCCTCGGCCTCTGCCCGGCTCCGCAGGATCGAATGAGCCACCCGAAACAGGAGCGACGAGTACGTCTCCACCAGGCTCGCAAGGTCAATCTCTGACCGCGAACCCTCCATGGAAGACAACGCCAAACTCCAGCCCTCGACCGACGCCATAAGTACCTTCTACCCAGACAGACGGCCACAACCAGCTTTCGCTCGACAATAATTTTGCAGAGTTAACTCAACCCCTAGTTAACTCAACCTTAGTCCGCTCAACTCTTAGTCCGCGACCATCGACTCCCCAGGCACAATCGGCCGCGTCCGTGGCAGCGCACCGCGATAAACCGCCAGTCCCATCAGCACCAGCGCCCCCACGAAGATCCCCAGCTTCACCACGCTCGCCGCGCGTGTCTCCGGCAGCGTCTTCCACACCGCTAGCAGCAGCGCCTGCGACACCACCACCGCCCACACAGACCCATAGAAGTATCGCCGCTCCGTGCCCTCGCCCCTCGTCGACAGCTTCACCCGTGGCAACGTTCCCATCACACCCAGCAACAGAATCGTTCCACACAGCGGGAAGTACGCATACCGATAAATCTGCTTCATGTACCAGTGCCCGGTCATCACCGCGATCAGCAGCCCGCTCAGATTCAGCAGCGCAAAGCTCAGCACCGCATTCCACGCAAACGTGTAGCACACACGTCGATACAGCGGATTCGGCCTGTCCTCATCGAAGCGCAGAATATAAGGCCGCGGTTCAACTCCCGGCAACTGCCCGCGCAGACCGGCTATGCCTGTCCCCACCATCACCGCCACCAGCCAAGCCAGATTGCCCCGCCCAAACCCACGCGCAAACAGCGAAAACGTCAACGGTCCCGGCGCGAGAAAGAACACCCAAATCCAGATCGGCCAGTGCGCCAGCCGATACAGACGCGTGTTCCGCTCCCGCATCTTCCGCGCCTCGGCATACTCCATCTTTCCGCGATATCGCATTGACGCGAGTCTCGCAAAGCTTCCGCCGCCCAGTCAATCTGGAATCTGAATCCAATGCTTCCACAAAAGAGCGAGGCAGCTATCATGGCGATGTGCGCCCTCATCTCGCCAGCCTCGTCGACGAGTTTCGCAAACACGCTTCGGAGACGGCAGTGGTTGCCCATCGCGGCAATCGGCGCTACGCAACCACGTACGGCGAACTCGCAATCCTCGCAGGCCGCTCTGCCGCCGAACTCAACAGGCGCGGCATCGTCGCCGGCGACCGCGTCGTGGTCTGGGGCGAAAACTCCGCCGAGTGGATCGCCGTCTTCTTCGGCTGCCTTCTCCGCGGAGTCATCGCTGTCCCACTCGATGCAGCAGGCTCACCCGAGTTCGCCCTCCGCGTCGTGGCCGACGTCTCGCCGAAGCTCATCGCAGGCGACCACGCCCTCCTGACTTCCCTCGAAACTGATCTCCCGCAACTGACGCTCTCGCACCTCAACGAGCAGCTTCCCGCCGAGCCAATGTTCGCCGTCAGCGATGCCGTCAACCTGCAAACGCCATTCCAGATCATCTTCACCTCCGGCACCACAGCCGAGCCGAAGGGAATCGTCATCACCCATCGCAACGTCCTCGCCAGCCTCCAGCCCATCGAAGACGAGATGGCAAAGTACCTCAAATACGAGCGCTGGGTCCATCCCCTGCGCTTTCTCCATAGCGTGCCCCTCAGTCACGTCTTCGGTCAGTTCATGGGCCTCTGGACACCGCCCCTCCTCGCCGCCCAGATCCACTTCGGCGAACACCTCGAGCCGTCACGCATGACGGACCTGATTCGCCGCGAGCGCATCTCCGTCCTCATCACCGTGCCGCGCGTCCTGCATCTCCTTCGCACGCATCTGCTCACACGCTTCGCCTCTCTTGCCCACGACCTCGATCAGGCGAAAGGGCTCCCCGTATGGAAGCGCTGGTGGCATCTACGCCAGGTACATCGCGCCCTCGGGTTAAAGTTCTGGGCCGTAATCTCCGGGGGAGCCACACTGCCACCCGATCTCGAAGAGTTCTGGAGCACGCTCGGCTTCGCCCTGATACAGGGCTACGGCATGACCGAAACAACGGCCCTCGTGACCCTCAATCATCCCTTTCGCATCGGCCGCGGAACCATCGGCAAACCCCTCCCCGGTCGCGAGGTCCGAATCAGTGACGAAGGCGAGATCCTCGTACGCGGAGACATGCTCGCAACCGCGACCTGGCAGGGCGGCGCCATGCGTCAGCGCGAAGGCGAGTGGCTCGCAACCGGCGATCTCGCCGCGAAAGAAGACTCCGGCGATCTGCGCTTCCTCGGCAGAAAGGGCGAAGTGATTGTCACCGGCTCCGGCATGAACATCCACCCCGCCGACCTCGAAGACGCGATGACAAAACAGCCCGGCATACGCGGATGCGTCGTGGTCCCCTGCGACACCATGGCTGGCCCGGAACCGGTCGCCGTCGCGCTCTTCTCCGGAAGCGAAGCTGAGCTTCACACGACCGTGGGCAACGCAAATCGCGGCCTCGCCGAGTTCCAGCAGATGCGCCGAGTCCTCAAGTGGCCCGATCCGCAGTTCCCTCACACCTCCACGGGAAAGCTCCTGCGCAGAAACGTAAAAGAGTGGGCCTGCGCCACTCTCTCGAGCCGACAGCAGGGAAGCGCTTCAGCCGCACTTCCCGGTGGAGACCTTCTCCTCAAAACGATCGCGGAGATCACCGGCGAGTCGCCCTCACTCGGCACTGCAACCAACTATGATCAGCTGCGTCTCTCCGAAGACCTCCATCTCGACAGCCTCGGTCGCGTCCAGTTGCAATCCGCACTCGAGCAGCAACTCGGCATCGAACTCGAAGACGACGCCATCGCCGGAGTCGCAACCCTGGGCAGCCTGCGCGCCCTATTGGAGCATGACGAACCCACCACGACCTCCCCCTCTCTCACCGCAATCTCTCCTTCCGAAGCCCCAACCACCGCCCCGACCCAACCAACCGCGCTCAAGGATCGCGAGGCAGCCGCCTCAGAGCATCTCTATCCACGATGGCCGTGGAGCTGGCCCATCCAGACAATTCGCAGCGTCTTTCTCGAACTCGTAATGCGCCCCCTGGTCTGGTTCCTCGCCGCGCCGCGAGTCGTGCGTGACACCGCGCAACTCCCTCAAGGCCCCCTCCTGATCATCGCGAATCACGTCACCACCTACGACGGCGCGCTCATTCTCTACGCACTCCCCGGAAGACTCCGAAGACACACCGCAAGCGCGATGTCAGGCGAGATGCTGCTCGATCTTCGCCGCGGACGAAACCAGGGCAACGCCATCCTGAACCTCTTCGCCCCCCCCGCCTACTGGCTGGTCACCGCGCTATTCAACGTATTTCCCCTGCCCCGCCTCCGCGGATTCCAGAAGAGCTTCGCCTACGCCGGAGAAGCGATGGATCGCGGAAGCTCCGTCCTCATCTTTCCCGAAGGCACCCGAAGCCTCGACGGAAAGCTCCACCACTTCCGGCCCGGCATCGGCCTGCTCGCGAATCAGTCGCATGTGCCCGTCGTTCCGGTAGCCCTCATCGGCCTCGGCGAGATGCGCGCAGGCAAGACCCAGTGGTTTCGCTCCGGCAAGCTCGAGGTTCGCATAGGCAAGCCTATCGCCGTCGCCGAAGGAGAAGACCCAGCGCAACTGACCGCCAGGCTCGACGAGTCCGTACGTCAGCTCCGAGGGGGAGACTAAGTTAAGGGGACGAGGCCGCCGCCGGCTCCGTCCAAAAATAAATCTTCAAAAGGTGGCGTGTTTTTCGTGGCTCATTTACCACCATCTTTCCACCACGTTTTCACCACGAATTCACCACAAATTACCACACAAAAACCACGATTTTTCGCGCACAATTTCGCGCCACCCCCCGAAAAACAAGGGAAATCGTCGCGAAAAGAACAAATCCAAAAAAATAAAGAAATCAGAGCCTGCAAATAAGCAGTTCGCGCTCGTAGATCATCTCCGGAGGCAGATGGTCGTGAAGCAGGATAAAGAGTTCCTCATGCCCCATCACCTCCTGCTTCCATTGCTCCCGGTCAACATTTTGCAAAACATCGAACGTCTCCTGAGAGAAGTCCAATCCCTTCCAGTTCATATCTTCAAAGTGCGGCGTCCAACCAATCGGCGTCTCCTTGCCCATCGCGCGACCGCGAACACGATCGACTATCCACTTGAGAACACGCATGTTTTCGCTGTATCCCGGCCACAGAAACTTGCCATCCTCGCCCTTGCGGAACCAGTTCACATGAAACACCCGTGGCGTAGCCGACAGATTTCGCTGCATCTTCAACCAATGCCTGAAGTAATCCCCCATGTGATAGCCGCAAAACGGCAGCATCGCCATCGGATCACGCCGCACCTTGCCCACCGCACCCGTCGTAGCCGCAGTAGTCTCTGAGCCCATCGTAGCGCCAATGTACACACCCGCAGACCAGTTAAATGCCTGATAAACCAACGGCATAGTAGTCGGCCGCCTACCGCCAAAGATGACCGCCGAAATCGGAACACCATTCGGGTTCTCCCAATCAGGATCGATCGTAGGACACTGCCGGGCAGGCGCTGTAAATCGGCCATTAGGATGGGCCGCAGGTGTCCCGGTCTCCTTCGCAATCGCCGGAGTCCACTTATTTCCGCGCCAGTCGATCAACTCAGCCGGAGGCGTATCCGTCATGCCCTCCCACCACACACCACCCTCAGACGTCAGAGCTACGTTGGTGAAAATAGTGTTCTTAGCCAGCGTAGCCATAGCATTGGGATTCGTCTTTGCACTGGTTCCGGGGGCCACACCGAAGAAGCCAGCTTCCGGATTGATAGCGCGAAGCTGCCCGGTGGCGTCAGGCTTGATCCAGGCAATGTCATCCCCCACCGTCCATACCCTCCACCCCTCAAAGCCAGCTGGTGGAATCATCATGGCGAAGTTCGTCTTTCCGCAAGCGCTGGGAAAGGCTGCGGCTACATAAGTCTTTTCCGTAGTTCCGTCTGGACGTTTGGGAGACTCGACCCCGACAATCAACATGTGTTCGGCCATCCACCCCTCATCGCGAGCGATGTTGGAGGCGATACGCAGCGCAAAACACTTCTTGCCGAGCAGCGCATTGCCGCCGTAGCCGCTTCCATACGACCAAATCTCGCGGGTCTCCGGGAAATGGACGATGTACTTTTCGTCGTTGCAAGGCCACGGGACGTCTTGCTCTCCTGGCGCCAACGGCGCGCCGACAGTGTGCATGCAGGGGACGACACGCTTTTCGTCCTTATCAATCTCAGCAAAGACTGGGGCGCCTATGCGGGCCATAATGCGCATGTTCACGACCGCGTAGGCGCTGTCGGTGAGTTGGACGCCGATCTGCGACATGGGCGATCCGATTGGGCCCATGGAATAGGGAAGCACATACATGGTGCGCCCGCGCATGGCCCCGCGAAAGAGCTGCTTCAACTTTTTCCGCATGACGAAGGGATCTTCCCAGTTGTTTGTGGGTCCGGCGGTGTCTTTGGAGAGCGAGCAGATGAACGTCCGGTCCTCGACGCGCGCCACGTCGTTCGGGGCAGACCGGGCGAGAAAGCAGCCGGGCCAGAGTTTTTCATTAAGCCTCGTAAAGGTGCCTGCCTTGACTAGTTGGTCGCAGAGGAAGTCATACTCCTCCTGAGATCCGTCGATCCAGTGAATGCGATCGGGCTGCGTGAGATCAGCCATCTTTTCGACCCAACGGATCAAATGCTTGTTCGTGGTGGGGGGTGCTGTAATGGCGGTCTCGATAGCTGTTTTCATATTGAATTGCGAACCCTTCCTCAACAAGTCTTCCCCTCAACAAGGGGCCTGTCAACCCCGTGGATTTTTCTGCAACGCATGGATCAAACCTAATCGGCCCTCGAAGCGAAATAGGCGAAGCAGCGAGGGGAAAGCCAAAGGAACAGGCAGATGAGTTCGGTCTGGCGGCTCCTGGCGCCGTAAGAGTGGCCTTCAAGTCACTCATTCCAAGAAGCCCCGGGAAATATTTATTTGAGGAGCCACCACACTGATAAACTTAAAGTTCTGCGCTGTGACTTCGCGCAAACAAGTTCTCTCAAAGCGGATTGAACCGTGGCGAGCAAACAAAGGAAACGGAAACCAGTGGACCAGCAGACCAAAAAAGCTCTCAAACATGACCAGTTCGTCGACACCACAACCCACGGCCTCGAGTGGGCCAGCGAAAACAGGCGTTCGGTCATGGTTACCAGCGCAATTGTATTGGCGGCGATCGTGATCATAGTCGGCGGCGTTCTCATCTATAACAGCCGCGCCAATCAGGCGTCGATAGCATTTGGGGCAGCGATGCAGGCATACCAGACCCCGCTTGCGGCACCCGGCCAACCTGTGCCCCCCGGTGTCAAGACATATCCGTCGGTCGCTGAGCGGGCCAAGGCAGCGAATGACCTCTTTATGGGTGTTGCCAATAAATACGGTATGACTCCCGACGGTAAGGTGGCACGCTACTTTGGTGGGTTGACTTATATGGAAGAAGGGCAAAACGCTTCTGCCGAGAGCACGCTAAAGCAAGTGGCGGGAGGATGGAACGGTGATCTCGCGGCGCTTGCGAAGTTATCGCTCGCGCAGCTCTACCGGCAAACAGGCCGGAACTCGCAGGCAATTGATCTCTACAACGAGCTCACAGCCAAGCCGGCCACCACAGTACCCGGCGGTTTGGCGCAACTCCAACTCGCCGAACTCTACGAGTCCGACGGCAAGCCGGAGTTGGCAAAGAAAATCTATGCCCAGCTTAAGGACAAGGATGCCAAAGGCCCGGCGGGGATGCTGGCGGCTCAAAAGCTAAATCCGGCGCCCGCTGGTCCCGGCGGACAGTAGCAATCGTTTTCCGTTCATCTCTCGCTTTTCGGGATGCCGATTCACAGCACCGGCATCCCGTATTTTGCGATGACAGTCATTCGTCGTCGGGGAAAAAGGCAGAACGGTCCGTTCCCACTTTTAGCGCGGTCTCAGCGTCGGTGCGTAGCTTCGTCAGGATGCTCCATTGATCGTTCTGTTTAGGTGCCGCTACCCAGACAGGCAAGGGCATCCTGAGATATTCGGAGAGCGCATTGGCGTGGGGCTCGTAAAGTGCCCGGATGGTGTTCAACCGTTTCGCCGCAGCGGGATCGCCGCATAGCCGCAGGTGGTTTTCGCCAAGCGCATCACACAGGCGGTAAAAGTCCTTCGGCGGAAGGCGATCCATTTCGCTTTGCCGCCGCCACGCTTCGCGTTCCTGAACGCGAAAGACATGGCCAAGGTCGATCAACGCGTGACGTGCCATGACAAACGTCAACTGCGCCTGTCGTGATGGCGTGCCCTCCATGACGGAGATCAAAAGAGCACAAGTGTCCAGTATCGACACGACCGCAGAGAGCCAGCTCTGATTGTCGTGCTGCGATCGGTAATAGCAAAGAATGGGATAGGAGATGTGCGATTCCAGAATTTCGGCAGCCCATCTCTCCCATTCCGCAAGTAGCGCCGCAAGAGCCTCTTGTCCGCCCTCGAAGGCATGACGCCTCAGCAATTCAGCTGCGTTCGGCGGCGAGCCGGCCCGCGCGTCAAGAAGTGCCACGCTGACTTCGCGATGGGAAAAGGCCTGATACAAAACAGGCAAATAACCGATCACCAATGCGACAAATCCAAGGCCGACGCCGGACTCAAAGATGATTAAGCCACGGGCTATCAGACTACGAGGCACGACATCGCCGAGACCAAGCGTAAATAGCGTCGTGCCGCTGACATACAGGTCAGTGCCAAGCCGTGCCCAGGCGCTGGAGCCAGGTCCCATCATTGCGTCGTTAAATGGGGAACCCATGGAGAAGAAGAACATTGCGAAGCCGCAGATCAGAAGAATCGCCCACAAAAGCAGGAGCAAAAGGAGTGAAAGGGGTCCATAGACGCTGTAGATCTGCTCGCGCGCGTCCTTATTTCGACTTCGCTCGGCCATCATGACCCAAGGTGCCCAAGTCGCCAGGAAAAAGATACGGGTGATCTGAAATCGACCGGTCGGACGGCGCGGCAGAATAATGGTCTGGAACGCATCTAGCGCCACACCCAGGCAGCAGAACAGTCCGGCGATGAACGCGGCGACGTGCACAAGAGGTCCTTTTTGGCTATAACTCCAATCTTTCTCAACATTACCAGAGCTTTCCACCGACATTTCGAAGCTAAGTGCGTCTATAAGGAAAGCAAAAGGAATACGATGATTAGCCATCGACCGTAATTCACAGATGTAACAGGGTATGCGGCGTTTCCTGCAACATTGACGGGATGAGCGGGTCTCTATTTATAACTCGATGGCATTATCATATTTTCATTAGGCGTGATCCGTTTTCCGGGTCTAAGCTATCGTCACTGGATATTTTCAATAACAATTTAAGTCGAATAAAATCGAGAGGGGGAATGATGCAGCGAGTTCTAGTGGTTGATGATGATCATCTCGTAGCCGACACCTTGACTCTCATCTTTGAGAAGAATGGTTTTAAGGCGAAGGCGGCTTACTCAGCAGATGAAGCGCTGCGGTGCTCTCGCGAGTTTGCCCCTCATCTTCTTCTCTGCGACGTCACCATGCCCGCACGCGACGGCCTCTCTCTGGTAGAGGATGTAAATAGAGAGCTACCCTCGTGTCGCATCCTTGTGCTCACGGGCTTTTACTCCAACTTGAAGAGCGTTCGCGAGCAGGCCAGCAAGCTTTCCCGCCCGCTAGGAGTCCTGACTAAACCGTGTCAGCCTTCAGAATTACTACGCGAAGCAGCCGCGTTGCTAGCTATGGCATAACGAGACATCGCGCATGCCTGAACTGGGTCGCACCTTCGTTTTTCTTGGACTCTTACTCGTGGTTGTCGGTGTCCTGATTCTTGGGCTCAACCGCCTTCATCTTCCGCTCGGGCGTCTCCCCGGTGATTTTAACTGGCGCGGGCGGGGATGGTCGTTATCCTTTCCCTTGGCGACTTCGCTTATTATCAGCGTCTTGTTAAGCCTTCTTCTGTATGTTCTTAACCGCATCCGTCGCTAGCTCTGAAATCCCGCGCCGCGATGCTAGACTCAGGCGGTATGTCGAAGAGCGAAGACAAGCCGGCGACCCTTGCCAGCCTCCGGGCACGGCGGGGGGGAGTCCGCTCTGGAAAGAGTCCTTCGTCTGCTTCTGAGGGGCCTGATTTGTTCAGCCACGCTGAGCTCTTCTCGGCATTCAGTGACACCCCAGCGTTGCTCGATAACAAGCCAGTCGAGGCCATCATCGTTGGCACGAAAGCGGCTCGTTCTTCCGAGAAATCACACCGTATAACGACTGCTATCTCTCCCACTACCGGTGAGCGTCGAATCTGGAGCGTCCGCGCGCTGGTCACTGACATCCGCCAGCAAGTCGAGACGGAATATACCGACCTCTGGGTCGAAGGCGAGATCTCCAACTGCCGCCCGGCGCCCTCGGGTCACATCTACTTCACTCTTAAGGATGGCGAGGCGCAGCTACCCGTCGTACTCTTTCGCCGCCAGGCGAGTCTTCTGCGGTTCCGCCCCACCGATGGGCTCGCGATACTGGTTCGCGGCCGTATATCTATCTACGAGAGCCGTGGCCAGCTTCAATTGATTGGCGAGACCATTGAGCCCCGCGGGGTAGGGACCGTTCAACTTGCGTTTGAACAATTGAAAGCACGATTGCTCGCGGAAGGACTCTTCGACGCGAACCGCAAACGTCCACTGCCAGCCTTCCCGAGGTGCATCGGCGTTGTTACTTCGCCTGCTGGCGCCGTGATTCGGGATATCGTCACTATTGTGCGGAGACGGCACGCGCGCATGAATCTGCTTATCTATCCGGCGGTCATGCAGGGCGGGTCTAGCTCTCCTTCCGTCGCCGCCGGCATTCGATGGTTGAACGCACATCCGTCGCTCGTAGACGTCATTATCCTGGCACGTGGCGGTGGGTCGTTGGAAGACCTCGCGGGATTTAACGACGAAGGACTGGCCCGTGCAATCGCCGCCTCTGAGCTTACAATCGTCTCCGCTATTGGCCACGAGACCGATTTCACGATCGCAGACTTCGTTGCCGATCTGCGCGCGCCGACTCCATCCGCAGCAGCTGAGCTAGTCACGGCCGCTCAGCATCGGATTGAGGAGCACATCGTTGAGCTTACGACGCGTGTTCATAGGGTCGGTCGCTTCCATCTGATGCATGCGCGTCAACGGTATGCTCGTCTCTCGGCAGAATCCGCGCTTGCTCGCTTGCGCGATGCCGTCGACCGTCGAAATCAGCGTCTCGACGAGTTGCGATTGCGCCTCGATGGCTCTGTTCAGCGCCTGCTCCGGACCCACTCACGTCGCCTTGCGCCTCTCATCTTTCGCCTGCGCCGTCAGGACATCTCCGTTGCGATTGCCTCAACGTTACGCCGTCTACAAGGCATAGACCAACGCCTGTCCCGAACAACGACTGAAATCATCAACGCGCGTCAGACTCGGCTGAGCCGAGCCTCTGCGCGTCTAGAAGCCCTTTCCCCTCTGGCGGTATTGTCTCGCGGATATGCTCTTGTCTACACGATCGACGGCAAGCTGTTACGATCCGCTGCTAACACTGCTGCGGGTGAAATGATTCGTGCGCATCTTGCCAAGGGCACAATCGAAGCCGAAGTAATGCAGATAAACCTGAACGAAGAAGACGCAACGGAGACTAGCAACTCATGAAGAAGCTTTTCGGAACTGATGGCATTCGCGCGGTCGCCGGCAAATCGCCACTGGATGAGCACACCGTTTATGCAATTGGCCTTGCGCTTGCAAATACTCTCGGAGCCCAAACATCCTCACCGCGTGTTTTGCTTGGAATGGACACTCGCGAGTCCAGCGATTGGATCGCTGCGACGCTTGTCGCCGGCCTCATCGCTGGCGGAGCATCTGTGGAGAGCGCCGGTGTCATCACGACGCCTGCCATCGCCTTTTTGACACATACACATGGGTTTGCGGCTGGAGTTGTAATATCAGCCTCCCACAATCCATGGCAGGACAACGGCATCAAGGTGTTCGGTCCTGACGGCTACAAACTACCCGATGAAGTTGAACTCGCAATTGAGGACGAGATATTTCGCAAGCTTGCTGGCTTGACGGCGCCTCCGCATCAGACAGTCGCACCAGAGGTTAACGAAGCCGACCGTGCCGAGTATGTTCGTTACCTGCGCGCTGCCGTGCCGGATCTCTCGCTCGACGGGCGACGTATCGTCATAGACTGCGCGAACGGAGCCGCTTCTTCTGTCGCTCCACAACTCTTCGCGGATCTAGGCGGCGAGGTCGTCATTACGCACGCAAGCCCCGATGGTCGCAACATCAATGAAGCCTGTGGGGCGCTACATCCCGAGATTGTTGCAGCTCAGGTGAAACATCGCCACGCGTCAATGGGAATTACCTTTGACGGTGACGCGGATCGCGCTCTATTTGCCGATGAGAACGGTCGCGTAGTGAACGGTGACGCCGTTCTGTTGCTGGCCGGCCGGGATCTGAAGGCTCGTGGCCTTCTGAGCAACTCGACCGTTGTGGCCACGACGATGTCGAATATGGGCCTCGAAGCTGCACTGAAGCGCAGCGGTATCCAAATGCTTCGTGCGGCGGTCGGCGACAAGTATGTTCTCGAACAGATGATTGCAACCGGGGCAGCTCTTGGCGGCGAACAGTCCGGCCACATTATCTTTACAGGACGTAGCACGACGGGAGATGGCCTGCTGACCGCATTGCTTCTGCTTGATATTGTTCACCGCAGCGGCAGGTCTTTGGCCGAACTTGTCGCCGATTTAAAGGTCTTCCCGCAGGTTATCGTTAACGTCAAGGTTCGTGAAAAGAGGCCGCTTGACGGCATCCCCACCGTTGCCGCCGCTATTCGTGCCGCGGAGTCTGAACTGGCGGATTCGGGTCGCGTCGTTATTCGTTATAGCGGTACGGAGGCGCTAGCTCGCGTCATGATCGAGGCCGAATCGGAGCCGCTGATGCGGCATCACGCCGATTCCATTGCTGCGGCTATTCGTAATGAGCTTGGCGTCTAGAGAATTTAGCCATGACCGATCGAGCAGCGTTTCTCGGACGCGGTCATCAAAGAAAGGAGGTGAGTGAGAAGGCTGCTTAATTATGAATAGCTAATAAAATTCATTAGGGCTCTGCGATTCAAGTTATACCAAAACATTTGGAACCACCTTTTTCGCGTTAGAAGGTCGCATTCCGTTGATTCTTAGCGAAGGAATAGTAGGCTGGTTGAGCAGATCAAATGGCAATAAGGAGTATGCAGATGACTATGAAATTGGCCCCTCTCAGCGAGCGCCCAGCTTGGAAGGCTCTTGAAGCCCATTATCAGCAGATTCGCCAGATGCAACTCCGCCAGATGTTTCAGGACGATCCAGGGCGCGGCGAACGATTCACTATCGAAACCGGCGGAATCTTTCTCGACTATTCAAAGAATCGCATTACAGCCGAAACGCTAAAACTCCTCATTCAACTCGCTGAGGAGTCCGGCCTAAGAGATCGCATTGATGCGATGTTCAGGGGCGAGAAGATAAACATCACCGAAAACCGCGCTGTGTTGCACGTTGCCTTGCGTGCCCCGAAAGGCGAGTCCATCATTGTCGACGGTGAGGATGTCGTTCCAGCAGTCCACGCTGTTCTGGATAAGATGGCGGCTTTTGTGGAGCGCGTCCGCAGCGGTGCGTGGAAGGGGCACACCGGCAAACGGATTCGCAATGTAATCAACATCGGTATTGGCGGTTCGGACCTTGGGCCGGTGATGGCCTATGAAGCGTTGAAGTACTACAGTCAGCGCGATATCACTTTTCGCTTTGTCTCGAATGTCGATGGAACGGACTTCGCCGAGGCGGTGCGAGATCTGAGCGCGGACGAGACGCTTTTCCTCGTTGCGTCGAAGACATTTACGACGCTGGAGACGATGACGAATGCGCATTCGGCTCGGGAGTGGGCGCTCGCAGGATTGGGTGGCGATGAAACGGCGGTAGCGAAGCACTTCGTGGCGATTTCGACCAACGCCAAGGAAGTCGCGAAGTTTGGCATCGATACGGCAAACATGTTCGAGTTCTGGGACTGGGTCGGTGGACGTTACTCGATGGATTCTGCGATTGGTCTGTCGACGATGCTGGCGATAGGACCGGATAACTTCCGCGCTATGCTGGATGGGTTTCACCAGATGGACGAGCACTTCCGCACTGCTCCCTTTGCGAGCAACTTGCCGGTACTGCTCGGACTGCTCACCGTTTGGTACACCGATTTTTTTGATGCCCAGACAATGGCGATTCTGCCGTATGAACAGTATCTGAAACGATTCCCAGCGTACTTGCAGCAGTTGACCATGGAGAGCAATGGCAAACATGTCACGCTCGACGGTTCGCACGTCACTACTGATACAGGTCCGATCTATTGGGGAGAACCGGGTACAAACGGGCAACACTCTTTCTATCAGTTGATCCATCAGGGGACCCGATTGATCCCGTGTGACTTCATCGGATTCTATAAGACTCTCAATCCGCTCGGACAACACCACGACATGCTGATGGCCAACGTCTTTGCACAGGCGGAAGCGCTTGCGTTTGGGAAGACGGCAGAACAGGTTAAGGCGGAGGGCACGCCCGACTGGCTGGTTCCTCACCGCGTGTTCGAGGGGAATCGTCCGTCGAATACGATTCTTGCGGACAAACTTACGCCTGAAGTGTTGGGCAAGTTGATTGCACTCTACGAACACTCCGTGTTTACGCAGGGTACGGTCTGGAGCATTGACTCGTTCGATCAGTGGGGTGTTGAGTTGGGTAAAGTTCTGGCGCAACGCATCATCGGCGAGTTGGAGAGCGCGACAGAGCCAGCACTGGCGCACGATAGCTCGACGACGAGCCTGATTCGGAGATACAGAAAAAATAAGTAACTCGGTTTCTTGTGTGAGACATTGACCGTGAAGAACGGAAATCGATTTGAGAGGGAGCGAATATGCAACTTGGAATGGTAGGTCTCGGCAGGATGGGAGCGAACATGGTCCGGCGACTGGTTGCCCATGGCCACGAGTGCGTCGTCTTCGACATGTCGCCAAAGGTGGTCGCGGAAATGGCCAAGGAGAAGGGAATTGCCGGCTCCGCTTCGGTGCAGGATATGGTAACTAAGCTGGCGAAGCCGCGGGCGATCTGGTTGATGATTCCTGCGGGAGTTGTAGAGAAGACGATTCAGGAGATCGCCCCGCATCTTGAAGCCGGTGACATTCTGATCGATGGCGGAAATTCGTACTATATTGACGATATTCGACGCGCGAAAAAGCTTGCTGAGAAAGGAATTCAATATGTCGATGTGGGCACAAGCGGAGGCGTGTGGGGGCTGGAGCGAGGGTATTGCATGATGATCGGTGGGCCGGATGCCGCCGTGGAGTATCTGGATCCTATCTTCAAGACGATTGCGCCGGGAATCGGAGATATCGCGCGTACGCCTGGTCGCGAGAAGGTTGGGGGGACTGCAGAGCAGGGGTATCTGCACTGCGGCGGGAACGGCGGCGGGCACTTCGTCAAAATGGTGCATAACGGGATTGAGTACGGGATGATGGCGGCTTATGCGGAGGGTCTTGGCGTTCTGAAGGCGGCTAATATCGGCAAGCATACTGCCGAGATCGATGCGGAGACGACGCCGCTGCGCGATCCGGAACACTATCAGTACGACTTCAACCTGCCGGATGTCACTGAGGTCTGGCGGCGCGGCAGTGTGATTGCATCGTGGCTGCTGGATTTGACTGCGACTGCGTTGTTGCAGGATCCGGAGATGTCGAAGTTCGGAGGCAGAGTTTCGGACTCTGGTGAAGGACGCTGGACGATCAAGGCAGGGATTGATGAAGGAGTTCCGACTCCAGTGCTGACGACTGCGCTTTATGAGCGGTTCAGCTCTCGCGGGCAGGATGACTTCTCGAATAAGCTTCTGTCGGCGATGCGTTATGAGTTTGGCGGTCATCTTGAGAAGCCGGCGACTAAATAGATTGCAGTTTGAAGGAGAAAACTAGTGACTCAGCCTCATTCCGATGCGTTGGTGTTCTTCGGCGCAACTGGCGATCTCGCCTACAAGAAAATCTTTCCTGCGCTGCAGTCGATGATCAAGCGTGGCACACTCAATGTTCCGGTGATCGGCGTGGCGAAGGCTGGTTGGAACCTCGATCAGTTGAAGGCGCGGGCGAAGGACAGCCTGGAGCAGCATGGCGGTCTTGATCCAGCAGCGTGGGAAAAGCTGAGTTCCCTGCTGCGGTATGTCGATGGCGACTACTCCGATCCGGCCACGTTTGTTGCGGTGCGGAAGGCTCTTGGTTCGGCAGAGCGGCCTGCGCATTATCTGGCGATTCCGCCTTCGCTGTTCGAGAAGGTGGTGGAACAGCTTGTGCAATCGGGTTCGGCGAAGGGTGCGCGCATGATTGTGGAGAAGCCTTTCGGTCATGACCTGGCTTCCGCGAAGGAACTGAACCGAATTCTGCTGTCTGCGTTTCCTGAGTCCTCGATCTTTCGGATCGATCACTACCTGGCGAAGGGTCCGGTTCATAACATGGTGTCGTTTCGTTTTTCGAATACGTTCTTGGAGCCGTTGTGGAACCGGAACTACATCGAGAGTGTGCAGATCACGATGGCGGAAGACTTTGGTGTGCAGGGGCGTGGGGCGTTTTACGATCAGACCGGCGCGATTCGCGATGTAATCCAGAACCATATCTTCCAGGTGATGTGCAATCTCGCGATGGAGTGTCCGGCGGGACACGACAGCGAGTCGATGCGAGATGAGAAGGTGAAGGTGCTGAGAGAGATTCCTCCGATCAATCCGCAGGATTTGGTTCGCGGACAGTTCGTCGGATACCTCGACGAGAAAGGCGTTGCGCCGAACTCGAAGGTTGAGACTTTCGCGGCGCTTCGATTAGAGATTAAATCGTGGCGATGGGAGGGGGTTCCTTTCTACATTCGCGCGGGCAAGAATCTTCCCGTAACATGCACGGAGGTTTTGGGCCGCTTGAGGATGCCGCCTTCGACGAACATGACCGAGCACGGCACGACGCAAAATTACATGCGGTTCCGCATCAGCCCGGAGACGACGGTGGCGATGGCTGTGTCGGTCACGTCTCCAGACGATGATGGGCGTCGAGAGCCGGTGGAGTTAGTGGCGAGCCGTCATCCGCGTCCGGAGGAGATGGAGGCGTATGAGCGGGTGCTGACCGATGCCATGGCCGGCGATGCGACGTTGTTTGCGCGCCAGGACTACGTGGAGGAGGCGTGGCGCATCGTGGATCCGGTACTGAAGGCTGACACTCCGGTGTACGCCTACGAGCCGCACACGTGGGGGCCGCAGGAGGTGGAGGAGTGTGTTGTTCCGCCTCGAGGATGGGATAGGCCGACCGCTGAGGATCAGGAAGATTTCCGGGTTGTCAGGCAATAGGCCCGGTTGGCTGGCAGCTGGGTCTTAGCCGGGGGTACCCCCTCCCTATGTAGAAATGGGAATCTTTTAGATTCAAAGACTTACAGGATGCAGAGTCCGTCAAAATCGTCATAATAAAGGGGTTATTGGTTAAATTCGTCAAAATAAACGAGTTAGCCCCCAGGTTGGTGCCTGGGGGCTTTCTTGTTTTGATCTATATATCCAGTATAGCCGGTTGAACATAACTCATACGCCAAGCCGATCTCTTTTAGTTTGTGTTATTTAGGTGGTTTGGGGGCTTGACATTCGGTTTTTGGGCTGAAAACGTGAAAAATAAAAACAGGCAACCGTAAGGTAATTAAATGAGCGGCTTGGCTCAAGCCGTCACGTCAGGGTAAAGTGGAGGTCCGCTGCGCGGAACTGGCTTTAACGCGGGGCTGAGGCCACGCTCTATCTCAAAGGCAACAGAAGTAGAAACAGCAACGGCGACAGCGACGGCAAAGGCAAAGGCAACGGTCGGAAGAGGCGCGGGCTGAAAGGTTCGAAGTGTTGTTGCTGAATTTGCCTCTTCGGGGTCCTTCGCTCCGCTCAGGATGACAGCAAAAACTCGCAACGGCAACGGCAACGGCAAAAGCAACGGCAAAAGCGAAGGAGGAAAGGGACGAATCGTCAGGGGAGCGATTTCACGATGGCGATTGCAAAACCGTCGTGGCCTTTGCTTCCGACGGTCTGGATTGCGGTCGCATCGAGACGCTTATCGGCAGCAAGATTCGCAAAGAAGCGACGAACGCCCTGGACTCTTGGATCGGGGTCTTCGGGGTTGATGATGGCTCCGTCGCGGATGACGTTGTCTGTGATGATGACCGTACCCGGACGCGAGAGACGCAGTGACTGCTCGAGATATGCCGGGATGTTCTCTTTGTCCGCGTCGATGAAGATGAGATCAAACGGAGGCAATCCTTCCTGATGCAGTTGCGCGAGCGACTCTGACGCGGGGCCGAGCCGCAGTTGGACGATCCCGGAGAGCCCAGCGCGTTCGATGTTGGCGCGGGCGACCTCGGCGTGTTTCGCATCGACTTCGAGGGTGATGAGCTTTCCGTCGGAGGGAAGTGCACGCGCCAGCCAAATGGTGCTGTAGCCGCCGAGTGTTCCGATTTCGAGGATTCTTTTGGCGCCTTGCATTCGCGCCAGGAGGTGAAGCAGCTTGCCCTGGTTGGGAGCTACGTCGATGGTGGGCAGGCCGGCGGCTTTGTTGGACTTGAGCACTGCGTCCAAAGCTGAGTCGGCGGGGTTGAGGTTTTCGACGAGATAACGATCGACGGCTGTCCAGAGTTCTTCCTGATTCATAAGGGAAGAGTAATTCACAACCTAGTTAAGGTCGATATCGAGGACCTGGATGGAGTAGCTGGGAAGGGTGTGGGTGAAGGTGGCCGCGGCGTTGGCAATGGTGCTAGCCACCGGGACGATTCTGGTGGGGTCGGTGATTGAGTTCGTGTCCTGTGTGGTCTTGCCGCTAAGGGTTGTGATGGCGGCATTGGGGTGGACTTTGGCGGCTCCGGTGAGGTTGATTTCGACTGATTGGGGCAGGGACGAGGCGTTGACTAGTTTGAGATGGAGGCGATGGGTCTTCGAGTCGTAGGTTGAGGAGCTGAAGAGGCGCGGATTGGTTGTGTTCAGTTTGGATTCGAGGATCTGGTCGCCGAGATGGGTGCTGAACATGACCTGCGCGTAGTAGCTGGGTGATCCGTAGCTGTTGAGTGCGTCGTAGCCGATGAGGTCGCTGGGCCACTGCATGCCGCCCGGATTTACGTTGACGAAGAGTGGGGCGTAGGAGGCCATGACGACGATGTCGCTGTTGCGCTCGAGGCCGGTCATCCATGCGGCGTCGCCGAGGGCTGCGCCGAGGTTGGTGGTGGGTGAACCTTCACGGGTTGCCCACTCGCCCACGAGGATCATGGGGCCGCTGCGATCGTAGCTGTCGTAGCGATGAGTGTCGACGAAGAACTGCTGCGCGGTGCGATAGAAGTGGGTGCCGAGCGCGTGGTCGTTGTCGTCGAGGATGTCGGGACGAACCAGCGTGACGGGTGCTGAGGCGACGAGTTGCAGGTCAGGGTGCTTCTGTTTGATTGCCTTGTAGAACTGGGCGAAGCGTGCGTCGTAGGTGCCGGATTCGTCGTGATACTCCTCGTTGCCGATCTCCATGAACTTGAGGTGGAAGGGTGCGGGGTGGCCGTCTTTGGCGCGCTCTGCGCCCCAGCGAGTTGAGGTGTCGCCGGTGACGTACTCGATCTCGTCGAGCGCATCCTGCACGTAGGGCTCGAGGTCTTTGCCGGGGGTGATGTGCTCATGCCGGAGAGAGTAGCCGGAGAAGACGGCGAGGAGCGGCTCCATGTGGAGGGTTTCGCACCAGGTGAGGAACTCAAGGAGGCCGATGCCGTCGGAGGAGCGATACGTCCAGGGCGTGATGTGAGTGGGGCGATCGACGAGGGGGCCGATGGTCTTCTTCCATTCGTAGTGCTCGTTGAGATGATCGCCTTCGAGATAGTTGCCGCCGGGGAAGCGTAGGAAGGCGGGGTGCATGGCGGCGAGCTTTTCCATCAGGTCGATGCGCTTGCCGTTGGGTTCGTCTTTGTATGTCGGGGGGAAGAGCGATATCAGGGAGAACCATGCGGTTCCGGGGTGCTGGAACAGAAGTTCGAGGTGATTGTCGGCGGAGGGTTGGAGCGTTGCGGTCCTGAGGGTGAAGTGATATTGCTGCCAGGCGTTGCTGAGTGAGGAAACGCTGGTGGAGGCGGCGATGGCTCCGGTCTTGTCGTTGACGAGGCGAATGGTGAGCGGGCCGATTGAGGGGTTGTCTGATTTGGCGTAGAAGGAACCCTGATAGGTGGTTGCGGGATGAACGGCCATGCCCCAGTAGCCGGTGTTGTAGAAGCCTGCTTCGGCGTGCGGGCCGGCAGAGGTGGCGGAGAATTTGAGGCTGAGCGGAAGGGCGGTGCTGGGGCCGGTGGTCTTGTCGATCTCGATGCTGGCCTGGGCGTTGCCGTTCTGGATGAGGGTCCAGTGCTCGAGGTTTGGTCCGCGTATGGTCTGGAAGGTACGGTTGCTGACGAGTTCGGCGTAGAGGCCGCCGTCGTAGGAGTAATTGATCTCTTCGGTCATGATGCCGTAGAGGGTGGGGCTTACGTTTGCTATAGGTTTGGCGGTGTTGATCGTGAGAGTGGCGGGGCTCTGGGCGGGGGCCACGGGGGCTGCAAAGGCGAAAAGCAGGGGAGCGAGGGGGAAGAGACGCATATGCCGCAGTCCTTGGTTGAGGGTGTGGATAACGTTTACTGAGAGGGCGTTGCCAACAGTAGTTGGAGGGCGGGTGAGTCGTCAAGCAGCGGGGGACGTTGGGTTTACTGCCGTTGGCCGGGTGGCGGCTTTAATTCACAGATGCTGGAATGTGGGCTTGTGACAGATTTCACGCGGGGGGACTACAATTTCGAGCGCTGGGAAGCTATCGATTTTGAAGGAGTGAAAGATTATGGCAACGATGTCGGCGATTCAACCTGGAAGCTACGGATTTCCTGTAACGATTCGTAAGAAATATGACAACTACATCGGCGGGGAGTGGGTGGCGCCGCTGTCAGGGCAGTACTTTGAAAATGTGACGCCGGTGACGGGGCAGGTGCTGTGCGAGATTGCGCGGTCGAATGCCGCAGATGTGGATCGGGCGTTGGATGCGGCGCATGCGGCGAAGAAGATGTGGGGCAAGACCTCGACGGCGGAGCGCGGACGAATTCTGGAAAAGATCGCGCAACGCATCGAGGACAACCTGGAGATGCTGGCGACGGTCGAGACGTGGGATAACGGCAAGCCGATTCGCGAGACGATGGCGGCGGATATGCCGCTGGCTGCCGACCACTTCCGTTATTTTGGCGGGGTGATTCGGGCGCAGGAGGGATCGATCTCGGAGATCGATGCTAATACGATTGCGTATCACTATCACGAGCCGCTGGGCGTGATCGGCCTGATCATTCCGTGGAATTTTCCGATTCTGATGGCGACGTGGAAGCTTGCGCCAGCGCTAGCGGCAGGGAACTGCGTGGTGCTGAAGCCGGCGGAGCAGACGCCGCTGTCGATCCTGGTGCTGATGGAGTTGATTCAGGATCTTCTGCCGCCGGGCGTGGTGAACATCGTGAATGGTTTTGGGCTGGAGGCGGGTAAGCCGCTGGCGTCGAGTCCGCGGATCAACAAGGTTGCGTTTACGGGCGAGACGACGACGGGCCGGCTGATTATGCAGTATGCCTCGCAGAACCTGATTCCGGTAACGCTGGAGTTAGGCGGCAAGTCGCCGAATATCTTCTTCCAGGATGTGATGTCTGCGGATGATGCGTTCTTCGACAAGGCTCTGGAAGGGTTCACGATGTTTGCACTGAACCAGGGAGAGGTATGTACCTGTCCGTCAAGGGCGCTGATTCAGGACACGATTTATGACCAGTTCATGGAAAGGGCGCTGGGGCGGGTGAAGGCGATCAAGCAGGGCAATCCGCTGGATAAGACGACGATGATCGGGGCGCAGGCTTCGACGGAGCAGATGGAGAAGATTTTGTCGTACTTCGACATCGGCAAACAGGAGGGCGCGGAGGTGTTGGCGGGCGGTAAGCGTTCGATGCAGCCGGGCGAGTTGGCGGAGGGCTTCTACATTGAGCCGACGGTGTTCAAGGGCAATAACAAGATGCGCATCTTCCAGGAGGAGATCTTCGGGCCGGTGGTTTCGGTGACGACCTTCCACGATGAGGAGGAGGCGCTGACGCTGGCGAACGACACGCTGTATGGGTTGGGCGCGGGAATCTGGACGCGGGATCTGAATCGCGCGTATCACTTCGGGCGGGCGATTCAAGCGGGACGCGTCTGGACGAACTGCTATCACCTGTATCCGGCGCATGCGGCGTTTGGAGGGTATAAGCAGTCGGGTGTTGGGCGGGAGAATCACAAGATGATGCTGGAGCACTATCAGCAGACGAAGAATCAGCTGGTGAGCTACAGCCCGAGTGCGTTGGGCTTCTTCTAGGCTTCAGTTAGCGGGGAGGTGGCGCAGGAGACGGGTAAGCGTTCGCAGCTACAAGCGAACTGCAGGTCCTTCGACTGCGCCTCTCGCGATAAGACCGCGAGAGACTTCGCTCAGGATGACAACTTAAATTTTGTTATCCGCTCGAAACCGCAGAGTTTGCGGAGGAGTTGAAATGGTGGATGTGCCGGAACAGGTGATCACGACGCCTGCTGCTGTGGAGTTGATGAGCAGGCTCGAGGAGAAACATGGGGAGCTGATGTTTCATCAGTCGGGAGGCTGCTGCGACGGCAGCTCCCCTATGTGCTATCCGCGGGGGGAGTTCCTGACGGGCGACTCTGATGTCTTGATGGCGACGCTGGGTGAGACGCCGTTTTATATGAGCAGGAGCCAGTTTGAGTACTGGAAGCACACGCAGTTGATTCTGGACGTGGTGCCGGGGCGAGGGGGAATGTTTTCGCTGGAGAATGGCGAGGGAGTGCGGTTCCTGATCCGGTCGAGGGTGTTCACGGATGAGGAGATCAAGGCGCTGCGGGCGGCGGGGCGTATCTGATTTTCGCTAGAGTGTGAAGGCTTAACCCAGATTTTCACAGGCCGCACAGATCGAAACGATCGGCGAGTGTGTGTGAATCTTGATTGAGTTGGAGCGTGGTTATTTTTTTGCGGTGAGGCACTTGGCCATGATGGCGGAGTGGAGGCGTTCGCGCAGTTCGGCGGAGATCTCGTATATCTCGTTGCCCTTATAGACTTCGATGGTCTGGTGGGTGGTATTCAGGACGACACGGCAGTGCTGGCAAGTGTCGGTGTGAGCCTGAATTTCGGCGCGCAGGTCGGCGCTGAGTTGATCGTCGAAGTAATCGGTGAGATGGCTGAGTAGGTCCGTGCAATTCATGCAGGCTGGCCCTCCTGCTTCTGGCGGAAATATCGACTGAGGCGCTCGCGCAGCTGAAGGCGCGCACGCAGCAATCTGGATTTAACGGCGGGGACGCTCAAGCCGAGTGCCTCCGCAGTCTCTTCGGTGGAGAGATTCTCAACATCGCGAAGAGTGAAGACTGTACGGAAGCCGGGAGGGAGACCCTGAATCGTCTTACGGAGAATGTCGGCGAGCTCGGCCTGGTTGTATTGCTGCTCGGGGTTGGGCCGCCACTCGGCGAAGTCACGAGGGATGGAGCCTTCGTCCGTCTTGACGTCTTCGTCCATGGAGACGGTCTTACTGGTCTTGCGCTTGCGGAGACGCATGAGGCTTTCGTTGACGGCGATGCGGACGAGCCAAGTCGAGAACTTGGAGTTTCCCTGGAACTGGTCCAGCTTCTCGTAAGCCTTGAGGAATGCATCCTGCGTGATGTCTTCGGCGTCTTCACGGTTTTGCGTAATATGCTGTGCGACCCGGAAGATCTGGCGCTCGTACTGACGAACCAGCTGCTCAAACGCTGCCGTATCCCCCTCTTTGGCGCGTGCGACGAGCGCTACGTCGGGGTGGATCTCTTCCGTTGCTGGGGATTGGATGGCTGGCATTTGGTAAAGGGTGCGAAAAGACGCACACTGAAAATCGTCGCTTCTTCGCGAAGGCGAATCAGCTTCTTTTTCAGTGTAAATGCCGCTGGGGTTGAGAGCAAAGGGCGCAGGAGGAGCGAGGGCTGGCGCGATAGAGATGAGTGACTTACGGGAGGGGCCCGGACCGCTGGAGAATGTGACCCGGGCGGCAGACGGTTTACGGCGTACCTGGCAGCGCGTTCAGCGGGCGAGCAGAGAAAGCATCTTACGGCGAAATGAGAAAAAACTTGTGCGTATGGTAAAAAGCTAAGTGTCATTTAGATTTCTGTCATTAAGTACCGGAAAGCGTCGTTGCGAGGCGGCCAAATGGCTGATCCGCTGGGGCTTGAACGTACCTGTGCTGGTTCGCGGCGGAATGCTGCTGACGCGGTTCGGAAAGGCAGCTTAGAGTGGATATGTGGGTTGGAAAACCAATGAAATCGTGACGACCATCCGGAGTAGGATTCGGACTGCGGTGGCGGTTGCTTCTTTCGTCGCGATCATGGCGCCATTTGCCAATGGCAGGGTTACCGGGCACGCGCAGACTTCGACATCGACGACGGGTCAGGCTAAGACGGGCCAGGCTACGACGGACAAGGCTACAACGGAGCAGGCGAAGAAACCAGTGACGAAGAGTAAGACCGCTCCTCCCGCGAAGGATCCGTCACCTAAGACGACGTCTTCGGGATCAAGCAAGTCTGGACCAAGCAAGTCTGGCCAATCTGAGCAAGACTGGAACGAGCAAGACTGGATCTAGCAAGACAGCCAAAAGCAAGAAGGCGACGAGCAAGACGGAGACGGCGGCTGATTTGCATAAGCCGACCGCGCAGACGATCCGGCTGACCAGCGCGTTCAAGGCGTCGGAGCAGTTGCGTCCGATGGCGCAGCAGTTGGCGGTGACCCGCTCGCCAGCGGCTTACGCCGGAGTGGAGAGTTACGCACGAGCGCATCCGGGCGAAGCAGCGGCGGCGGCCTATCTTGCGATTGGGCATGCATATATGCTGGACCATCGCTATGCCGATGCGGCGGGCACGTTTCGGCGGGCCAACGAGAGTGGAACTGCTCTGGACGACTACGCGGATTATCTTGGGGCGCAGGCGTCGGTGCAGGCGGGAAAGGGCACGGATGCCTATGCGCTGCTCGATCACTTCGCAGAGCGGCATCCGGAGAGCATCTTCAAGGCGAATGCGCCGGTGCTGCTGGCAAATGCTTACCTGCAGCAGAACGATCCGCAGGGGGCGTTGAGGGTTCTGGTTCCGCTGGCGGATACGGCGCAGGCGTCGCACGCGGACTTCCGCTATGCGCTGGGGCGTGCCTACCAGACGTCGGGCGATACGACGCACGCGGCGGCGACCTACCGGAGTTTATATGTCAGCCTGCCGCTGAGCGTTGAGGCGTCGCAGGCGCGGACGCAGATGCAGGCGATGAACATGCCGCTGACCGCGGCCGAACGCAAGGTGCATGCGGATCAGTTGTTCAACGCCAAGCGGTATGCGGAGGCAGGCGAGACGTACCATGCGATCGAACGCGACAGCGCGGGGTTGAGCCAGGCCGATCACGATGCGCTGCTGATCTATGCGGCGGCCTGCGACATGAAGCTAAAGCACATCAGCCGAAGAGATGTGGAGAAGCTGCCTAATACGACGGACGACAGCGCGGCCCTGAAGATGTATATGCTGGCGGAGCTTTCGCGGAACGAACACGATGAGGCGACGCACGACGCTCTGATCGCGGAGATGGTGCAGCGGTTCCCGACGAGCCGGTGGCTGGAGGAGGCGCTGTACTCCGGCGGAAATATGTACCTGCTGAAGCATGATGCGAAGCAGGCGACCTATCATTATTCACTTCTGGTCAAGATGTTTCCGAGCAGCACCTATGCGGCTTCGGCGCACTGGCGAACGGCGTGGATGAACTATCGTCTGCACAACTACGCAGAGGCAGCGCGGCTGATGGACGAGCAGATACAAGGCTATTCGGCCGGGATCGAGGTGCCCGGCGCGCTTTACTGGCGCGGGCGCATCTACGAGGAACAGGACCACAACTTTGCGCAGGCGGTGAACTACTATCGCGCGCTGACGTCGTCTTATATCAACTTCTACTATGCGTGCTTGGCGAGGCAGAGGCTGAATGTGTTGAAGGGGCAGACGGCGATGGTTCCTCCGTCTCCCGTTCTGAGCTCGGTGCCAAAGCCGGTTGTCCCTCCGTTGACGGGCGAACTGCCGGAGAATGAGCCTCATCTGATCAAGGCGAGATTGCTGGCGAATGCGTCGCTGAACGAATATATCGGGCCGGAGATTCAGGCGAGTCCGACATCGGGTCAATGGGGATGGCTCGCGCAGGCGGAGATTTACACGTCGTATGGGGAGATTACGCGCGCGCTGCAGGCGATGAAGCATAGCGGCATCTCATTTTTTGCGCTGCCGCTGGATCAGGTGCCGACGGTGTACTGGAAGGTGCTCTTTCCTCAGCCGTACTGGAGCGACCTGGTGGCAGACTCTCAGAAGAATGGGCTTGATCCTTTTCTCGTGGCATCGCTTATCCGGCAGGAGTCGGAGTTCAACGCAGGAGTGGTGAGCCATGCGAACGCCTACGGGTTGATGCAACTGCTGCCGTCGGTGGGCAAGTCGATGGCGAAGAAGGAGGGAGTGAAGGGTTTCAGCACGAATACGTTGCTGAACCCTACCGTCAACCTGCAGTTGGGGACCAGGAATCTGCGGCTGGTGCTGGATAGGTTTGGGGGGCAGGCGGAGTATGCGCTGGCTGCGTATAACGCGGGCGACGTTCCTGTCCGGCAGTGGATGGCGGCCGGAACATACCAGGATATTGCGGAGTTCGTTGAATCGATTCCATATACGGAGACGCGGGAGTATGTGCAGGCGATCCTGCGAAACCGCGAGATCTATCGCGCTCTGTACTCCACTCCTTAGAGAGAATCAAGCGAGCATCTTTTTTCCCCAATTGTGGCATTGACAGATGTGGAATTTCCGATATTCTTTGCACCAGAAGTAGTGCATTCGCAAGCGAACGCGAAACCATTTTGGGAGGTCTCTTCCGCAGCCTGAAATCAGTATTGGCGCATGAACGTTGGTCACGAACGAAGACAACCGTTGGGAGAAGAGGCGAGCATGGTGGCAGAGTTAGATCTTCTGGATGTATGGATCCCGGAACAGATGCAGCCGGGTACGTTGTTTTTGCTGGAGCAGGCGGGCGAGTTGGGAAAAGCGGAGAATCCCTATTGGGCTGTGCTTGCGTGCCCTTCCTGCGGGTCTCTGGGATTGATTACGAGACAGCAGTGCGCGGGGCTGGATGCGATGATCTGCGGATCGTCGGATTGCTCGGCGGAGTATTTTCTGGAGGAAAAGACGATCCGTTACCGGCTGGCGAGCTGATTCTTCATTAGAGCTGCATGCTGGTTTGAATAGGGTAGGATCGTGGGCGGAGGCTGATCGATGCCCACACCTTTCGAGAGCGCCCAGCTGAATCTTCAGCTCTTCGATCTGCGCCGCGAGGCTAAGTTACGAGAGGCCCGTGACTGGTTCGTGCGCGAGTTCAATCCGGAGAGCTTCGCTGAGTTGGCTGCTATTGCCGGCGGCGAGCGGAACTCGTGGTTTCGCATGGTCCTGGGTTACTGGGACATGGCTGCTTCGATGGCGACGACAGGCGCGATCGACATGGAGGCGTTTCGGGCTGCGCATGGCGAGATCTTCGCGACGTTCAGCAAGATTGAGCCGTATCTTGCCGAGATAAGGGCGGCCACGGGCGAACCCGACTTCTGCAGACACATGGAGATTGTCGTACGGTCCGCGCCGGATGCGGAGGCGATCCTGAGGCGGCGCCGGGAGGCGATACGTGCTGCCGCCAGGACTAAGCGAACTGAGAAAGCGGAGTCTGGGGCTTGACGATTTTGCAGACCGGGTTTTCGACAGCTACTATTAGATATGGCTTCAAACGAGCTAAAGATCACGCAGCAGCAGAGCCAGGCTACCCTGGCGGCTTTGGTGCGCATGATCGCCGGTGCTGGAAGCAGATGAGAAGATAGCTTTCAGTCGATCGGAACCGCAGCAAAGAACCCGCCCTTACCCGGCGGGCTTTTTTATGGCTTGCCGGTTCAACTAAGAATCAGGAGCTTCTATGCGCACTTTTGTTCCATTTCGCTCAGACAACGAGATCGAGACTATCGGCCGCGGCCTGCTGGATCGCACGCTGCCAAAGACGGTGTGGACTCATGCTGCTCACTTCGCTGCTACCGTCTGGTTGCTGCGATGCCGGCCAGATGTCGAGCTCTCGCGCGAGATGCCCGGCATTATTCGCGGTTATAACGAGGCGACGGGCGGTGCGAATACGGATACCAGCGGCTACCACGAGACGATCACACAGGCTTCGATTCGGGCTGCTCGATCTTTTTTGGCTGCAGCACCGCCGGGTCCGCTCTTCGTCACGTGCAATGCGCTAATGCAATCTCGACTGGGTGAGCCGGACTGGTTGCTGGAGTACTGGACGCGTTCGCGATTGTTTTCGGTTGAGGCGCGACGGGCGTGGATCGAACCGGATCTCAAGGAACTGCCTTTCTGATGATGATCCCGCAGATCACTCGTGGCGGAGCGCCTCGACTGGATCCATGTGGGAGGCTCGAATGGCGGGCAATAGCCCTGAGACGACACCCACGAAGGCGAGAATCGCGAACGAGACCAGCATGATGGTCGGTGAAGCGCGGAGGAGGATGTCGCCCTCGTGGTTCGCGGTCTTGTAGATGTCGGAGTACAGGGGCATGGGCGGGATGAGATAGGAGACGAGGATCGCGACGACCATTCCTATGACGCCTGCGAGGAACGTGAGCGTGAGGCTCTCGAGCAGGAATTGCTTCAGTATGTCTTTGCGGCGCGCGCCGAGTGCTTTGAGCAGACCGATCTCGCGTGTGCGCTCGGTCACGGAGACGAGCATGATGTTCATCACGCCTACGCCTCCGACACCGAGCGTCATGGCGCCGATGATCCCGAGTAGAAGGTTGAGCGCGGTGCTGAACTGCATGATCTCGGCCGAGTCTGCGACAGTATCCCAACTGGGGACTGCTTTGTCGTCCTTGGGGTCGAAGTGGTGGCGCTCGGCGAGCACTGCGCGAACTGCATCGAGCGCCTTGAGGTGAAGCTCGGGCGAGCTGGGCTGGAAGACGATGCTGTCAGGATCGCGCTGGTTGCGGAGAAGCCTCATCATGTCGAAGGGGACGAAGGCGTTTTCGTTGTCGGGGCCGTTGTTGGAGGAGTCCTGAATCTTGTTCTTCAGCACACCGATGACCTGAAAGACGTGGCCTTCGATCTCTACTGATTCACCGACGGGAGGGTAGCCGTTGAAGAGTTTCTGGGCCGCGTGAGGGCCGAAGATGACGACCTGCCGATGGTCGGTGAAGTCGGCGGGCTCGAAGTATCGGCCCTGCTCGACGTTCAGTTTGCGCATTCCGCCGTAGGGGAAATCGATCGCTTTGCTCTGGATGTTTACGACTTTTGGCGCCGTACTTGAAGCTGAAGCCGTCGTCGGTCTCGGAACTTACGGCTTTGAGAAAGGGAACTTCGTCGCGGACTGCTTCAGTGTCTCCGTCGAGAAACTTTATGCGTTTGCCGGAGCGCTCGCCGCCGGCCTGCATGCTGGTCTGTCCGCCCCACACCATGATGACGTTGTTGCCGAGACCGAGGAAGCCGTTGAGGACGCCTTCGCCGAGGCTCTTGCCGTAGCTCAGAAGCAGCACAACTGTCACGAGTCCCCAAACGATGCCGAGCATGGTGAGACTGGAGCGGAGACGATTTCGCAGCAGGGAATCGATGCTTTGGCGGATGATCTCACTGAGGTTCATAGCTACTCGGCTCTCAGACATTCAATGGGGCTTAGGTTGGCGGCTCGCAAGGCGGGGTACATGCCGGCGAAGAGGGTGATGGCAGTGAGAGTGGTGAGCGACGCTGCGATGGCTATGGGTGAGATGACCGGGTGTGGCACGAAGTCGGGCAGCGGAACGAAACGCAACAGCAGGCAGATGCCTACGCCGAGTGCAAGGCCTGTGATTCCGCTGACCAACGTGATGATCGCCGACTCGACAAGGAACTGGCGTTTGATGTCGACGGCGGTTGCGCCGAGCGCCTTGCGGACGCCGATCTCACGGGTGCGTTCGGTGACGGCGACGAGCATGATGTTCATGACGCCGATGCCGCCGAGTGCGAGTGTAAGAAGGGCGACCGCGCCGAAGAATAGCGTCATGACGCTGAAGATGCGTTCGGTGAACTTCGATCCTTCGAGTGTGTCCCATATCCACAGGGCTTCCTTGTCGTTGGGATCGTAGTGGTGACGTTCGGCGATGATTCGTTTGACCTGAAGCACGGCTTTCTCGTGGAGATCGGGAGAGACCGGCTCAATCACGATATTGTTGACGAAGCCGCGCACAACGCCGGGGCGCTCAGGCGGCGGGAAGTCGCGTGCCATCGCGGAGTAGGTCGTGAAGAGTTGTGTGTTGTCGGGCCCGCTACCGTAGCTGCCGTTCTGCTTCTTTTTTTCCAGGACGCCGATGACCGTGTATTGATATCCCTCGACCATCAGGGGTTGTCCGATGACGGCTTTGCCCGGAAAGAGCTGGCGGTTTGCTTCGGCACCGAGAATGATGACGCGTGCGCCGTCGGCTTCGTCCTGCTCAGACATGAGGCGCCCCTGTTCGACGGCGAGGGACCGAAATCGCTGGTACTCCGGCCAGACTCCGCGGACGGCGCGGCTTGCCGAATTCCATTGGCTCACCTCGGAGACGGTGCGGCGCAACTCCGGGCTCACGGTTTTCACAAGCGAGGCCTGCTGCTGAATTGCGATCGCGTCGTCGACGGTGAGGTGAATGTCGCGCCCCGCGGCGTATCCTCCTGCCTGCGCGCCTGTCTTTCCGCCGAAGAAGATCGCGATGTCGGTGCCGATGCTGCGAAGGTGTTCCTTCTGGTCCACGTTGAAGCCGATGCCGAGGCCTACAAGCAGAATGACCGATGTGATGCCCCACACGATGCCGAACATCGTCAGGAAGCTGCGAAGCTTCGTTTCCCAGAGCGCGGAGAGCGTTTGCTTGAGAATCTCGTGGAACGGCATGGTGGAACGGACCCCGGGACAAGAATCGAGCTTCTGGTGAGAATACGCAATAACACCAACGGGGGTTCCGTCTCAGATGAGGTTCGTGGGATGGGCTAACATGGAGCAAGCGAGATACATCGATCTCGCGAAGGCCCGGGTGGTGAAATCGGCAGACACAGCGGACTTAAAATCCGCAGACCCTAATCAGGTCGTGGGGGTTCAAGTCCCCCTCCGGGCACCATATGAATCAATGATTTACGATCAATTTCGTTTTATTCATTCGATGTCTAGTTTCACGTTGGTGGCTGTTTTGGTGGCTGCTCGTTCCAGCAGCCGTGCCTGCTATGCGCTCGACCACTGAGAGCCTGTGTTCGGGAGATAAGTGGCTGTATCGCGCTGACATGACGATCGACTTGTGGCCTGCGAGTTCTTGAATTTCCTTGATGGATGCGCCAGCCATCGATAGCCAGGAACAGAACGTGTGGCGGTTCGAATGCCAGACGTACTTCTCGATCTTGGCGTCTTCAAGGCATGGGTGAAACCATGAACGCGTATCAAAGGTGGCCCCTTGTCTTGGAAAAACCGCGTCGTTCGACTTCTGTTTATCAAGGCGCATGGATTCAAATGCGGCGACCGCATCGGCATTGAGGTGCACGGTTCGAGCGGACCCATTCTTGGTTTTTGTGAGATCAATGGTCCGGCGTTCGAGATTGACCTGTCCCCAGGTAAGTGAATACTGTTCCGAGAGGCGCATACCTGTATTTACTGATACGACGAACTCAGCAAGGTGCGTTGGAAAACGCTCGCGAATGACTTCGCAGAGACGGTCATATTCTTTGCGGGTGAGGTATCGCAGGCGACCCACGCTCTCGCGTTTGCTGCGAACTTGGCGGGCAGGGTTCGATTTGACCTTTCCGTTATGAATCCCTTCTCGAAAACAAAGGGAGATAAAAGCCTTATATCTATTCGAAGTTGCAGGTGTTTTGCAGTGCATACGCAGCCAACGCTCAAGTTCTTGAGGTGTCATATCAGCAGCAGGACGTGAGCCCAAGGCGGCACGAACAATCTCTCCCTTACTGACATAGTTGCGCTTGTCTTTGTGGTCTGCAACAAACTCTAAAGCATCATCTATCAACTCCGAGAGAGTCAGGACTCGACTGCCGCGGAGTTCGGGCAATTTGCGCCCTGCGAGGGCGTCGGCCTTTCTCGATTGATAGAGCTTGATGGCGTCGGACTTACGGCCAACTTTTTCCCGGCGTCGCTTGCCATCAACGTAATAAAGAATCCACCAAATTCCACTACCCTTGGGCCGTTCATAAATACCACGCGCCATACCCCCTCCGGCGACTACGTCGGACTGCAGAAAATAGATAATCCGATTCTACAGCCACCGTCCAGCAGAAGCCGCTTCGGCATCGCACATAGGGACCTTAGCTAGCGACGGATTCCGGATGATCCCTACGGGAAAAGCGTTGTAACTCTGTTACCGCGATCAAGACTCGGCTACCAATACGTCTAGTGGCGATTTGCTTGTTCGCAATGAGATAGTCGATTGCTCGCTCACTGATGGAGAGCCTTAGCGCGGCTTCGTGGCGGCTTACTAAAAGTTTCTGATCGGAGGATTCGATAGCTCGGGTCGGTGGCTTTTTGTGAGCGCTGTGCAGCTTCATGCAACGATCCTCCATTTAGCAGATGTCGTGCAAATGCCTTCTTTCAACGCACGGTTGAATGTGCAAATTTAGGATGGTTAACGAACAGAGATTTCGTCCAATGAAAATTAGTGAGGGCGTTATTCCAATAAGGAATAACGCCTGATCTGATGGCGACGAATGGCTCGTATGGAAGCCTCCGCGTCGCGAAACTTCGCGATGAGCGAGGCTATTCGCAGGAGAGATTGGCCAGAGGAGCGGGTTTTACATCGCAACTACGTATGTGGGTGGCGCATCTAAGGTGTCTGATAGATTAAGTGATAGTTTCTGTCTGACCTTTTTGCAAACGTCCTGACCCCAGTAGAGCAGTTAGGGAGGCGTGTGATGGCGGGAAACGACATAAGGCTAATGGAAGCTGCTATTGCGCTGGCAGAAGAACTGAATTTCTCTCGAGCCGCACAAAAGCTACATATATCCCAGCCAGCCTTAACTAAAAGGATATCGGAATTGGAAGGTCGTCTCGGTTTTTCATTGTTCGATCGAGATCGGCAGTTGGTCGAAGTCAATGACTCAGGTCGAGCTTTCGTTGAAGAGGCTCGCCTATCGGTATTTCACGGCGAGAGAGCCTTTCAGGCTGCGCAAAGGGCAGCGCGAGGTGTTGATGTCGTCCTCAACGTCGGCAGGTCTCCTTATACGGATCCGTTTCTAGTCACTACGCTGTTATCCGTTCAATTGCCATTGTTCCCGCGATTGAGAGTCGACCTGACTAGCCAGTTCTCATGCGATCTAGTTCATCAGTTACTGCAGGGCAGGCTAGATTTGGCAATAGCCACTGAGCCTCCTGAATCTGCTTTGTTGACAACAGTTAAGATCGACGAAGCTCCCTTTTACATTGCTATGTCAGAAAGGGACAAATTGGCCGCATGCCCTTCTGTCAATCTAGAGGACCTGGCCGGTCGCTGCTGGGTTCTATTCGAGCGCAGACTGCATCCGCCACTCTACGATGCGATTATGCGCGGAGCTGCGGCTCGGGGAATTCTCCCAACTCGGGTCAAGCATGTGACAGCACCCGAAGAAGCGTTTCCGTCGGTAGTCGACGGCTCATGCGTGGCATTTTTGGTGAAGGTGGGTGCTTTGCGGGTGGCCAGAAACGGCGTGACTGTTCGCCCGCTCACCGAAGATACCTTACTGTTGAGAACCTTTATGGCATCTCGTGCAGATAACAGTTCGAAGGTGGCTAGCGAGTTGGTAAGAGCGTTTATGCGAAAGCTTTCGCATTTGAGCCGAGACAAGCAGCTTTCGCTACCAATCTCCGCGTAATCTCGCAGCAAAAGCAAACGATGGCGCTGCGGAAGACCACCATCTCACTTGACTCATCTGTTTGCTTCAACGATCTGAATTTGGATTGGCCCGGACCAGTCGCAGCGTACACATGGGAGTATGCCCGTAGTGATGGCGTTGAGGTCAATCTCGGCCAGGTTCACTACGTGTCCGCATTTCGGACAAATATGGACGCTAACCCATCGTCTTTCTACGCTCATACAAGGCAGTCAATCCAAATGTTGCAATCAGTTAGTCAGCTACTTCAAATGGATGCTCTTCTTCCCAATAGCATTCAGAAATCACCCATAAGTTGCAGACTGCGCCGCCTCGGCGAGCCTCTCAGTGGCCTCACTTAAAGAGTGGTAGCCTTTCGGAATGCTCTACAGACTCGCGTTCAGAATCACAAGTGACGGTTACCTTCGAGTTAAAGGCGTCGCGAAAGAGTCGCCCGAGATCTCTGCTATTCATCTGAATGACAAGGTATTTGCTGCAGCAGCGAAAGCTGCTCAGATGGCTCCTTTTCAGACTCTCCGTCTTTTGGAAGCGGCGAGAGAGGCAAGGAATCAACCGGGGATAGAAGTCCGTTGTGAGGCGGTTGAACTCAACCAGAGGCAAATCGATGAACTGTGTCTTCAGCCCAGTAAGGGCAAAATAGCCTGACAGAGTGCGATCTACAAGCTCTTTCCCCTCGCCTGGGACGAGGTTCCAAAGAGCGGCAACCACAGTCTCGAGATTCTTGAGCTTGCCGTAAAAGGCGACTTTTTCGGATGGGTTACGACATGATTTACCCTTTTATAATGAGCATGGATTACCTACGACAATGGCGATTGTCTTAGTAAATTTTTGTGCTAGGCTAAATGCGTGCCAAAAAGCCTCCAGCTCCCCTCCGGCTACCACGAGCTCCTGCAGGAGCTCAAAGGACGTATCCGTACGGCCCAGGTTCGCGCCGGCCTCGCTGTCAGCCGGGAGCTGGTGCTCCTCTATTGGTCGATCGGCCGGGATCTCAGCCAGAGGTTTGCGACCGAGGGGTGGGGAAGCAAGATCAATGAGCGCTTAGCAAGTGACCTGCAGGCTGAGTTCCCCGGTGTCGAAGGCTTCAGTCCCCGGAACTTCCGCTATATGCGTGCTCTGGCCGAAGCTTGGCCGGAGCCGGAGATTTTGCAATCGCTCATTGCCAAATTGCCCTGGGGCCACAATCTGAGGGTTCTGGACCGGATCAAGGATCGTCCCACCCGAGAGTGGTACCTGCGGGCCGCGCTCGAATACGGCTGGAGTCAAGATGTCCTGGTCCTTCAGATCAAGAGCCGCCTGCACGAGAGGGAAGGGAAGGCCCTGACCAATTTCCCGCGTGAGCTGCCCCCTCCAGAGTCGGATATGGCGGAGCAGATCCTAAAAGACCCCTACAACTTCGATTTCCTGACTGTGACCGAGGCTGCGAAGGAGCGTGAGATCGAGCGGGGACTCTTGATCCATCTTCGCGACCTTCTCCTGGAGCTGGGTCGCGGCTTCTCCTTCGTGGGCAGCCAAGTCCCTCTAACGGTGGACGGGCAGACCTTTTACATCGACCTGCTCTTCTACCACGTCCGCCTCCACTGCTACTTTGTCTTCGAGTTAAAGGTGGGAGCCTTCCAGCCCGAACATGCCGGCAAGCTGGGCTTCTATCTTGTGGCGGTGAACCGCACGATGCGAACGCCGGTCGAAGGCCCGAGCATCGGAGTTCTCCTATGCGAGAGCCGGAGCGGTCCCATCGTGGAGTTCGCTCTGGAGACCATCAATCAGCCGATCGGCGTATCGACGTATCACGTGACTCGCGAGCTTCCGGCGCCCATGCAGGAGGAGCTGCCGAGCGTCGAGGACCTCGAGGAGGTCGTCAACAAGCTCCGGACAGAGATAGAGACGTTGCGGAGGGAGCCGGGCGATGAGGGATAAACCCTTCTGTGTCAATAGAAAACGAAGGATCGTCCAGTCCGGTCAATTTGGCAATGGCCCATTGCCAAATTGGGATTTGAACACTCATCGCCCTGATGACACCTTTCGCACCCGCGCCGGGGGACTGATATGAGCGCCTCGCTAGCGCTGATGCACGCGGCGGATGCGTCTCCGCTCGATCGCGCGGCGGCGTTCCAGGAGTTGCGGGAGATGGTCCTGAACTCCGTTGCGTCCGAACACTCGAAGCGCAACTATGCCAAGGCGCTGGATGAGGTCTTCGCCTTGTGTGAGGCGCGTCAGCAGCCGTTATCGCGCGCCCTCTTGATGGAGTACCGTGCCGCCATGCTGGAGAAGAAGCTGGGCGCGTCGACCGTGAACGTTCGTTTGTCCGCGGTTCGCAAGCTGATCGGCGAGGCGCAGCGCAATGGAATCATCGGCGTGGAGGAGGCCGCCAATCTCTCCGGCGTTCCCAACCTCTCCCAGAAGGGAACCAGGGTGGGGAACTGGCTCACGCGCGAACAGGCCAAGGAGCTGCTCACGGTCCCTGACCGCTCCAAGATCAAAGGGAAGCGGGACTACGCGATTTTGGCGTTGTTGCTGGGCTGCGCTCTGCGGCGACAGGAGCTGGCCGGTCTGGACGTTGACGGTATCGAGATGCGGGAGGGCCGATGGGTCTTGCCCGATCTTTGTGGGAAGGGCGGCCGAGTCCGCACCGTGGCGATTCCACTCTGGGTCAAGCACGGAATCGACGCCTGGATGATCGCGGCCAAGATCGAGGACGGTCGCTTGCTGCGGCCTCTTTCCAAGAGCGGAAAGTTGATCGGCGAAGAGTTGGGCGACTGGGCGATCTGGTCGGTCGTCGAGCAATCGGCGAAGCAGATCGGGATCGAACGATTCGGGGCACACGATCTGCGCCGGACCTGCGCCAAGCTCTGTCGCAAAAACGGCGGAGATTTGGAACAGATCAAGTTTCTGCTTGGGCACAGCTCCATTCAAACCACGGAGCGATATCTTGGGTCGGAGCAGGACCTGGCTGTTGCAGTGAACGATAATCTAGGACTGTGAGGCAGGTATGCCGGAGCATGGCGATCTCGCCGATAATGAGAGCCTGCACCTATAGTCTTTGCCATGAGCCAGTCTGCCTCCAAGCGACGCATCTGTTCCTATGACATGGTAGAGGTGCGGCCGGACGGGTACACGCTGACGGAAACGGAAGGCGAGATGTATTTCTGCAACGCCAGGTGTCTTTGTATCTGGGCGGTGCAACTGGCCACGCGTCCCAACTTGGCCGATGACCGGAAAATCCCCGGCGTTCAGTTGACGCAACCGACAGGCGAACAACGAACGTTTGAAGACGTTGGGGAGCTTGCAAAATGGTCCGTCGCGAATGCACTCGGTGACGGTAAGAAAGAAGTCTGAGCGACTGTCGGTTTTCCTTTACCTGTAGAAATTAGGTGGTGGAGGCGCAGTTCTATTCCTTTACCTGTAGAAATTCTCTTACCAGTAGAATTGTGGCATCGATTAAAGAGCGCAGTTGGCGCGGCATTTGCAGTGAAAAGCGCTCGCTAGGACGTCTCTGAAGGCTCTAAAACGCATGCGCAATTGTTCTACAGGTAAAGGCATTTTTCTACAGGCTACGGAACATTTCTACAGGTTCAGGAATAGCCTAAGTCCTTTGTCTGCGGCAAATTGATTCTACAGCTAAAGGAAAACCGACAGTGGATTAGCAGAAGTTGATAATGTCCGGAGAGTTAGGGGTGGTGACAGCCTCTCATGACGCCAAACGGATATAGTGATACTCTCGGTCGGGTTTCCCGCGCGAGCGACAATCTCGATGCAGAATAGATTTGCCCGAAGGAGAAGATTAGGCGAAACTAATCTTCAGGATTTAGTACCCGCGTTCGGAAGTGAGTGGCGATGGCAAAATCAAAAATTGAGTGGACAGACGCTACTTGGAATCCCGTTCGTGGCTGTACGAAGATTAGCCCGGGGTGCAAGCATTGCTACGCCTCAGCGTTCGCGGAGCGTTTCCGAGGAGTGCCAGGACATCCGTACGAACTTGGCTTTGACCTGCGGATCGTACCTCACAAGCTGCTTGAACCATTAAGGTGGAGTGCGGCCAACATGGTCTTTGTCAACTCCATGAGTGACCTTTTCCACCCCGAAATCCCCGAATGGTTTGTTGTACAAGTCGCGGAAGTCATGATGAAGGCAAGCTGGCACACCTACCAGGTGCTGACCAAACGAGCGGATCGGCTGGAGAAGTTGCTCTCCGGACCCCTAAAGTTCGCAGCCACTTCTCCTCATATTTGGTGGGGAGTCAGTGTGGAAGACGTTAAACACGGTGTTCCGAGGATAGCGCGACTGCGCAATACACCAGCTGCGATTAAATTCCTGTCTATTGAACCCCTATTAGAGGATTTGGGCGATGTCGATCTAGTGGGGCTAGATTGGGTAATTGTTGGGGGAGAGAGCGGACGCGGAGCTCGTCCCTTACAAGAATCCTGGGTCCTTAACCTCCAGAGGTCATGCAGAAAGCATCGGATCCCATTTTTCTTCAAACAATGGGGCGGAGTTCACAAAAAGAAGAATGGACGAGAACTCCGGGGAAAGACGTATGATCAATTTCCAGCGACCAATAACCCACCAATCCCGCCGCGTGCTGAGCGCCAAGGGATCATGACGGAATTGCAGCAGAGATTGATCAAACCGCATGAACTCCAGCAAATCTCGTACTAATAGCATTGAAGCAGCGTTGCTTCCCCTTTTTCCAAACCTTCTCAAGGTGGAAGGGAAGAAGGCGCGGAGCTATAAGCGTATCGATCAACTGATATGGAGTGACCATAAGGCCCGCTTCATCCAGCTGTATCTTCGGTACTTCGTTCAAATCACAAAGCACGGTGCATACATCGACGGGTTTTCTGGGCCCCAGTACCTCGACAAGCCCGATGCGTGGACTGCATCTCTGGTTCTTGCGAGTGAACCCAAATGGCTTCGGCGCTTCTATCTCTGTGAGCTTGAACCTGAGAGCGTTAGGTGTCTTGAAGAATTGGTGGCCAGCCAGCCTGTCCCGAGAAGCAAGTCTGGACGAAAGCTGCCTCGCAAAGTAGAAGTCATTGCCGGCGATTTCAACCTGACAGTCGATAGGATTCTCTCGGCTGGAACAATCACGCAAAAGGAAGCCACGTTTTGCTTGCTAGACCAACGGACCTTCGAGTGTCATTGGCAGACGTTGGTCAAACTTTCAAAATATAAGCATGCTCCCCACAACAAAGTTGAACTGCTGTACTTCCTTGGAGTGGGATGGTTACACCGTGCGTTTTCCGGCCTCAAGAACGATGAGACTCCGCTGAATTGGTGGGGGCGTTCCGATTGGCGCGACCTTCTTTCCATGAACTGCTGGTCAATCGCTGAAGTGGTGCGGAAACGGTTTAACGAAGAATTAGGGTATAAGTTTGCAGCGGCGTATCCCATTTTTGATAGGGAAGAGGGAAACAAAATCATGTACTACATGATTCATGCATCGGACCACGAAGATGCTCCGGCTCTCATGGTCCGAAGCTCATGCTAAGGCGGTAAGGTCATTACCGAAAGAAACGCAATTGCGGCTTCTCGACATTGGTCAGGTTGTGCCAGCTGAGCTGGTGCCCAGTTCTAAATTGAACAACTAACTATTAACTACCTCAACGCGTACTAATGCCAATGGCCGTCGAATCAACGACCAAGTCCACCGAACAGCGCTTCAGTAGCAGATTGTTTCATCAGTAGTGTAGGGAGGTATGCAGTGGACTTCACCAAAAAGCTTGGCCAACCTCAACCGAAGAAGACCCTAGATCCGCGAGAGTTGTACGAATCACTGGACCGAGCCAGCGACAAAGGCCCTCTTAGGCCCGCACAAGAGTACATCCTCAAGACTTGGCACGAGGACAGGCGCAACGAGCGAGATCTAATCATCAAGCTTCAAACGGGCCAAGGCAAGACACTGATTGGCTTATTGATGCTCCAGGCTCGTCTCAACGAGGGTGTAGGTCCTGTCGTTTACCTCTGTGCCAACAACTTCTTAGCTGATCAGACTACTCAGCAGGCCAACGAATTCGGTATTAAAATTATCTGTACAGATCCCGATGACACTGAGTTCATCGCTGGTCGCTCCATCCTGATTAACAATGTCAACAAGCTCTTCAATGGCAAAAGCCGATTTGGGCTTGGTCCTGACTCCCATAAGGTCGGAGCACTCCTTCTCGATGACTCTCATGCATGTGCCGATTCGATTCGCTCTACATTTAGCATTTCGCTCAAGTCAAATCACAGTTTGTATGCCGCGTTACGAGATCTCTTTGAGACTGAACTCGAATCTCAAGGAATGGGATCATTTGCAGACATCAAGCTTGGCAAATTCGATTCACTCCTTCCGGTGCCATATTGGGCGTGGCGTGACAGGCTGAACGAAGTGACGAAATGGATGGCGAAGGCTGCCGATACGGACGAAATCAAATATTCATGGCCGTTGCTAAAAGACTCGTTGGCGGACTGCTGTTGTGTGTTTTCTGGTAGTGGGCTAGAAATCGCTCCATATTTGCCGGATTTGTCCCTCTTCGGTTCCTACTGGAAGGCGAAATACCGTATTTTCATGTCCGCAACTGTGACTAACGACGCGTTCCTCGTCAAAGGTCTCAACCTTGCACCTGACGTCATCAGGACACCGCTGACCTTCACGGGGGAGAAATGGTATGGCGAGAAGATGGTTCTGATACCTTCGCTGATCGACGGAGCACTATCGCGCTCAGCAATAATCTCAACTTTTGCTGCAGCCAACAACAAGAGAAAGACCGGTGTAGTAGCGCTTGTCCCTGGAACGAAGCAAGCTCAGGATTGGAAAGCAAAGGGATCTCAAGTTGTCGACCGGAACTCGATCATAGCCGGGGTTAAACGGTTGCGTGAGAAACAATTCACTGACACGCTTGTGATTTCCAACTATTACGACGGCATAGATTTACCTGATGATACGTGTCGCCTATTGATCTTGGACTCACAACCGTTTGCTAATGGACTTATTGATACATATTCTGACTCGTGCCGCGCCTCAAGTGAAGTGACCTCCTTGAAGCTCGCCAGAACAATAGAGCAAGGGCTAGGCAGAGCGGTTCGCGGGCAAAAAGACTACTGCGTCGTACTGATGATAGGCCCGAACCTGGTCAGGGCCATACGAAGCGGGAAATCTCGCCTTCAATTCTCAGAACAGACTCAGCAACAAGTTTCGATGGGCTTGATGGTCTCTGAGGACGCGAAGGAAGAAATTGGGGAGGGCGTAGATCCAACATCGGTCCTGAACATGCTCATCAGACAGTGCCTTGGACGCGATGAGGGATGGAAAGCCTACTACGCTCAGGAGATGGACAAAATCTCAGTTATCGCGTCGGAGCCCAAACTTTTAGAAGTGTTTGCTAGCGAACTCCGAGCAGAGCAGAGCTTTAGAGATGGCGCTTATGAAGACGCAAAACGAATTACGCAAGAGTTAGTAAATACTCATTACGCTCAAGAGGACACTGAAGATCGGGGTTGGTACTTACAGGAGATGGCACGTTATATGCTGCCGGTCAGCGCGACTGAGTCCAACGAGTTGCAGATTAAGGCTCACAAGAAGAACAAATATCTGTTGAAGCCGAAATCAGGTTTTATCTTCGAAAAACTCGTGATCAGTGAGAAGCGGATTGCGGCAATCAAGTCGTGGGCGTCGACCTTTGAAACGAACGAAGCGATGATTTTAGGAGCTGAGGAAATAATCGCAAACCTAGCTTTTGGCGCATCAGCAAACGATTTTGAGGAAGGGCTGCTAAAGCTCGGGACAGCTCTGGGCTTCGCGTCCCAGAGACCAGATAAGGAATGGAAGGAGGGCCAGATAATCTCTGGGCGTTGAGCGAAGGTGAGTATTTGTTGTTGGAGGCAAAAAACGAAGTTGAAAGCGATCGAAAAGAGATTTATAAGACCGAAACAGGACAGATGAACAACAGTTGCGCGTGGTTCAAGAAGAACTATCCGGGGGCCAAGGTAAAGAACATTATGATTATCCCGACTCGGACAGTAGGCAAAGCCGGGGGGTTCAACGACACTGTTCAGATCATGCAAAAGAAGCACCTCAAAGATCTAACCACCCGGTTTAGACAGTTTGTGCTGGAAATGAAACAGTCAGACTTAAAAGACTTGAACGAAGAATCGCTGCAGAAGGCACTACATAAGCACTGGCTGTCTCGCGAGGATTTAATAACTCGGTACTCTGTCGATCCGATGCCACCAGCTTGAAGAATGTGAGACGATTTCCAACGCTCAAGGGAACCGGCGAGTGGAAGTCCATCGGTTTGTGATCTGCACTGTTCAAGCGTAGTTTATTCGCTTTGGGTTGCGTGACAAGGGCAACAGAATCATCAAATACTACTAAGATCGAGGACAATGTCCGAGACCAGCTGCCTGGATCTGATCTCCACGTCGATGACAGTTCCCATAGGGGACACCGCTCCCGCACCAGCATTCCTGTGTGACACTGATACATTTAAGATGTTCCAAAGGGCTCATTGCCTCTGCCACTGGCCCCACCCAATATCCCCACCAATAGTCGAGAACAGGTTTTTCTGCTCCTACGGGACGCTGTAGTAGGACCGGCGCATCGCCAAAGATGTCCTCTCCGGGGCGCGGCGTATAAATTCGCATACCATTCGGAGGATAGCCTCTGTAGAGCTGCCTCGTTCGCAACCAAATGAGATGTCGCCCTACATAAAGAGTGACCTGGTCTAAGAACTGCGCGTTGCGATCAATGGCAGGTTGAAACCGAAACTCTGATGCTGAGTAAACACATAGACCAGGGATATTCTTATTTTTCCATCGAATTGAAATATCAAATCGTGGGTGCGGATGAGTGTAGGAGTAATGATCTGCAAACCGTGGAGATAACAAGTATGCTCGCGGGTGCGCGGGAAGAGGCTGGACGAGCACAAGAACTTCGCATTGTGAAGTCATGCCTATGAGTAATGGGTCTGCCCAGTGAATCTTTTGGTGGACTGCAGCGGAGCGAATGTTACCGGCCGAGATGCTGATGTCTCCTCTTTGCTCCATAGCATGAAGAAAATCCCTCGCTGCTTCATCGTTCTCAAATGGTCGCAAAGAGCCAATCCATGCACTGAGAGCATCGCTGCCTGCAGGTACGGATACTTGGTTGAATTGAGGATACTCGCGACAGAGAGGGGCCTGTGGAGGCCCCTCTACGGCGATGCGTTCAGGAAGGGGCAGCATTAGTCCCGGCCATCCCATTCAGAACGAACAGAGTGGGAACGTGCCGGAGTGACTGGTCGATAAGGCGGAATCGGCGGAACGACGATTGGTTTGGTAATGCAAGCTGGAAGCGCGGCCAGGTTATCAGTCTTAACGTGATCGCGTCGGGTGATCAGAAACTTAGATCCTTCCCGAAGTTCTACCTCAACGACGGCTTGATGTCCCAGTCGATCGCGGACGACGAAATTGTCTGTTTTCGTTTCAATGCGGCCAATAGCTTCGGCTTCGCTAAAGCGTTGTTCGGCACCGGTCGCAATGTTGGTACAGCCGATAGAGAGAATACGTTGATGAACTGCATGCCGCTCTGTGCAAGTCACGTTGAAGGTGGCCATAGGGAACGAACTCCAACCGACACCCCGTTCCGATGTCAGTTACTCTGTGGTTCCCCCGACTGTTGAGGCACTCGATGAACACGAAATATGGCATCATATTCCGTAGGCGTCACTTCATCACAAATGGAGTGGCAGGGCGAACCTTGGTTTGCCACCCGATGCCGGTTCGTTCCTAAGACGAACCGGCATCCTCTATCTTCCTCTCTACAACTCAGAACGGTCGTCGTATCGGTGAAGCGTAACACTACCGATTTGAGCAGTCTCTAGCCAAAATGTCAACTAACCTATAAGATAACCATAAAGTGTATCGATAGCTTTACATATTGAAATTATTTCTTGACATTCTCAATGAGATGGCGTATTGTCGTTGCATGTTGAAGGCTGTGGAGGCGACCGTCCATTCATCCGGACTATCTGGTGCAGTAGATACTGTATTTGGATCAAATCTGCGTCGGGCCCGTCGATCTCGCGATTTATCCCAAGGTGAACTAGCAGCAAGAGTGGGCCTATCCAGAGTAACCATCGCAAATATGGAAGGTGGGAAGCAGCATATCCAGCTGCACCATGTCTACCTCTTTGCTCGTACCCTCGATGTACCAATTGAACGTCTTCTCCCAGCAGATGCAGAGATTGAAAAGCACCGACATGGGCTCGATCGTGTACGGACTGATCACGTTGCATTGTCTGATGTTCAGTTTCTACAGGAATCGCGAGAACTTCTCACAGCGTTGAAGGGAAGGAACTATGATCACGAAACCGAAGACGCGAAGTCAGATTGAAGAACAAGTAGATGAATTGTTAGAAGAACACAACATCACTGCCGCACCGATTGCCATTGACGTGATTGCACGAGCCGAAGGGCTGCCTGTAGTAGAGACTGCGATGGATGCTGATGTGTCAGGGGCTCTCATCAAAAGTAATAGCCTGAGAGGAATCGCTGTGAATGCGGCGCAGGCACCCGTGCGCAAACGCTTCACCGTCGCTCATGAGCTTGCTCATCATCTCTTGAACCACGTCGATGAGGATCACCTCGATTGGCAGTTCACTGTTTTGCGTCGTGATGGCAGGTCTTCCGAAGCGAATGATTGGAGGGAGATCGAAGCGAACTTCTTTGCTGCTAGTCTGCTTATGCCGAAACGAATGCTTCGCAAAGATTTAGAAAAGAAAATGCTCTACAACGGTGAGCTTGGTTTGGACGATAGCGACGTCTTGATGCTCGCCAAGAAGTACAACGTGAGTCAGAATGCCATGCGCTACAGGCTGATAAATCTTGGTTTTCTTCCGATGTATTGAATACGATGACACGCTTGAACCTTTTGCAAAGGTTCAAGTCAAATTGCCCGAAGCAAATGCGATCTTTTACGAGCTCTGAAAAAAGGAAGTTGCTTGTTCAGTCCATTTCACGCAGGTAGCCATGTTAAGCTCAGATCTTGCGCTATAGATGTTTGCGAATGCCTCCGAAGGCATGTTCTTCCCATTCCTCATATCCTTTGTTCCGGTACCAAGCTTCCAGCTTGTCTTGTGGAAACACCTCATCCATCGTCTTCGGAATGACGAGAGACCATTCGTATCCATGACGGCGAGCCATTTCCTCTGCCGCCTGAAGGAGACTGGTCCCTAAGCCCATTCTGCGCGACTTAGGAGGGACAAATATCTCGTAGATCACGAGTGGCTCATCTGTTGGTGGGAAGTCGAGAGACAAAAAACCAAGCTCCTGGCCCTCCTGCGTAGCCAGATAGTGCTGCGTGTAGCAGTTGCGTGAACTGTTGACGTATCGATCGCGAATATCTTCATCGCGGATGTCCTCCGGGTTGGGCTGCTCTAGCTCCATCACGTCGATTGTATTCTCGATCTAAAACCTCGAAAGATAAACCCCTCATGAGTGCCGACAAGAAGCTAACGACGAAACAAAAGAGACCCGCGAATCGTCGACCAATAGAACGGGTGGACAAGGTCTCACGACCTTATCCACCCCAAAGCCGCTGACGATTACTCGTCGTCGGCTCCGTCCGAGGGATCATCAGCGGCTTCAACTTTCGAGAGCCGCTTCATGCTGATGGCGTGGATCTCGGCGATCCGGTGCTTGAACGTGGTGCCCTCGACGTCATCCTCAACCTCGCGATACCGCGAGAGTGCCTTCTAGGGTGATGAGCTGCCCCTTCTGGAGAGTCTTGGCGAACTTCGAGAGATTGCTCCAGGCAAAGACGCGATGCCATTCGGTGCGGGTTTCGTACTCGCCTTTGTCGTTCTTCCAGCTTTCCTGGGTTGCGATGTTGAGGATGACGTACTCTTTGTTGTTCTGAGCGGTTTTGGCTTCTGCGTTCTGTCCGAGGCGGCCGATGAGGATGACTTTGTTGAACATGGTGTTTAGCTCCGTTTCTTTTGGTTTGTCCGCTGTCTGCGGTACATGCTTGCCCAACGGGTGTGCCGTCGCGACCCACTCCCTCGGCGACTGGATAGAATCTGCGGAAGGGGACCCAAACTTGCTTTGGGGCAGGAGTCCGCACCTCTTGAGAGGCGCGCAGCGGATTCTGGGAAGGAGAGCGTGCGTCCGAAGGGCGGGGGTGTCTTGAGCGCGGCACGCTGAACGCAGATAGAAAGGCAAACCGGAAGGGAGCCGCCCTGTTCAACGGCTTTCCCTCATGGCGCGAGTAGCAAAAGCCAGCTCAGAAACTAGAAGAGTCATTCCACAAGCAGGAGGAAAAATGACAAGGGCAAATGCAGCACCGATGCTCATCGCTCGGCCCATCTCCTCGCCTTCTCCATGGTTCTCCGGATGTAGGCAGCTCGCTTGGAAGGGCTGGGATCGCGGGAGAGGTAATCGTCTTCAAGGGCACATCCGATCCGGTCCTCGGTCATGCCATTGGCAAAAGCGGCGACACAGAAAGCGATGTCGGCGGCGGCGGGACGGTCCTGGTACTTGGTTGAGCTTCGGAATCGCTCAAGAGATAGGTTCGATAACCTCGGTCCCCTTCGGGGAGAAAGAGAACTTTGCAGACGCCTCGCCTCGTGTTCCTGCTCGCGGGCCTCGTAGAGCGTCGTTATCTCTTGCTCGAAGGCCTCCGCCATCGGGTACTGTTGTCCACTGTGGCTGTGCAGGCGCACGAAAGGGAAGAGGCCGTCAGACTTTCTGTATTTAGGTTTGCAGTTCGTGAAGCCGGGAAGCCGTCCAAACCTCCTCCAGTCCGCCGCGCTGGGGTCAGCGTCGTATCGCTCGGCCAATGTCTGCGCGGCAAAGGTTCCGAGGAGCTTCGGAAACATTCTGGGGTGCTTGAGCCAGGCTTGAAAGTTGCCGGCGCTGGTCTCGACAACAGCACATGGGTTGAAGCCGTCGGCCGAGAGCCTCGCAAGCGAGGTCTCGCTGAGATCGTCGAGCGTGGTGAAACGATGCTCCCCGGATGGGCGAATGTAGATGTGCGAGCCGTGGGCATTGCGGTACTTGAGCAGAGAAAGCCTTTCGAGGACCGCCGCGGCCGAGATGCCGTCGAGTCCCGGAAGCATTCCACGGTCACTCAGGACACCGACATCGTAGAGCGGTGCCTCGATAGCCGTGAGCAAATTGCGAACTGTGGATTCTGTTCTATCCATCGACGTCATCCTTGAGATTTGTTTCACCGTGGGAGGGGAGCGGGGAGGGAAAGGCCCCGCCGCCCGCCTTGCGTGGGCGAAGTTCATACCATCTACCCTCTAAGCGAGATGAGAGGGGCACTTTTTGACACCATCGGGGGCATTTTTTTGCGAAGAGTGGGGTTGCAAACGCAACCCCTCGGATTAGAGAGGTTGGCTTCCAAATGGAGGATCTTTCTGCCTCTGTGAGTTTGTCCTGTTGCGTGGCTGACGTACGTGAGACCACGGCGTCGCTCTTCGCAAAAACTCCCGATGTGCGGCATCAAGCGATAGCCTCGCCTGATGCAGGTCAAAGAGAGAGAAGCAAGTGGAGCATCCGCCCTTGATTCCGCCGCGTCCGTCTCGCTCCGGGTTGTAACGCGGATGCCGTTGGCACTTCGCCTTCACCCTCTCGGCGACCTTGAGTTTGTAGCTGAACTGGAACATGATCTCCTCCTTTCGGAAAAAGAGCGGGAGCCATTTGGCTGACTCCCGCTGCGGGTTAGGCTGCAACGTCCTTCTTAGCCGTCGTCTTCTTCGCTGCGGTCTTCTTAGCGGCTTTGATCGGCGCCGGTGCCTTCGCTTTCTTGGCGGCTGTCTTCTTGGGTTGCGGGGGAGCAAAAGCGGCCTCGGCCTCGGTCAGAAAGTCGATTTCGCTTTCGCGTGGAATGGGTGTGTGTCCAGTAAGGACAAGCCGGAGAGCAAACCCGGTGAGCTTGTCATCTGGTAGTCCGTCGATGGTGGATAGCAGAATCTCTTCGGAGGTCTGCTGGTTGTTTTCGTCGTTGGCGGCAAGGTGTTCCGCTACGTCATCGAAGGCGTAGGGGTCGATAGTGACGAGGGCGCGGAGAAATACCCTCAACTGCGCTGCGCTGAACATGGCCGGGGCTTTGTCTAGAATCCGGTCGAACTTGGATACACGCGCTTTATGCAACTTCTCTCTACGGGCGCGTTCGGCTTCCTGCTCCTTCTGTTCCCGCTCGAACTGCTGTTTCCGCTCTTCGGCTTTCCGCTCCTGTTCCTGCTCGTACTCCTTTCGTTGCTGTTCATAGTTGCGCTGGCGTTCCTCGGCCTCTTCCTCTGTCTCGGCTTCGGGCGCGGGTTCCATCGTCGGGGCTGGATTGGCGGCCTGTTCTTCTGCTGCTCGTGGATCGTGTACAGGGCAGTCGTTATCCGTGCATACGGTGAGAGTGGTTCCTACGCGCTTGCCATAGACGATGATTGCGGGCTTAGCGGCTGCACACGGCGGGGCTGGCTCGGCGTCCGGGTTCTCGACTACCGTCTCGATCTCGCGGAAGTGGCCGCGCTGGACGGCTCCGGGCCTCTGCTCTCGTGCGTTCCTCCATCCGTTCTCGATCTGGATAAGCTCGGGACGGGCTGCAATCTCGCGGTCGATATGCGCGGTGAGCTTGATTTGATAGCAGGGTCCTGAGAGGCACTGATCGCCATCAGTTACGTCCGAAAAGAGGGAAGTGTTGTATCCGCTGCGACGGGGGCAGGTGGTGCAAGCTCCGGCTGCGGGGTTGAGGGTGGGGTCTTCGCGGTCGAACGGCGCATCGGCAAGAGAGAGATAGAGGTTGTTCTGTATCCAAGCGGAGAGGAACTTGGCGGGGAGCAGGTGGGCTTCGTCGTCCTTCCAGTCCTTGCGCCAGCACTGCTCGAAGGCTGCGGCTTGCGACTCCTGCGGGATGACGGGCGATAAGGTTGGCGTGGCTGACGGTGATGCGCTCCTGGGTGAACGCCTCGGCCACTTCGGGGATGAGTTGCAGGAGAGACAGACGGGCGTAGATGTGGCTTGCGCTCTTGCCTGACTTCTCAACCAACGTGGCAACGTCGTAGCCGGGGATGTCGAGCAACCGCTGAAATCCTTCGGCTTCTTCGTAAGGATGCACGTCGACCCGCATCGCGTTTTCGACTAGCGCCCACTCCAACGCCTGTGCGTCGTCGATCTCGACGATGCGGGCGGGGATGGCGAAAAGCTCTGCCAGTTGCGCGGCGCGGAAGCGTCTCGCTCCGGCGACGATCTCGAAGCCATCCGAGTTCGGGCGCACGGTGATGGGCTGGATGAGGCCGTGCTGCCGAATGCTTTCTGCAAGTTCATGCAGCTTGGATTCTTCAAACGTCCTGCGCGGGTTGGCGGTGGACTCGTGGATGGTGTCGAGAGCGAGGAACTGGAATGCGCTGCTGTTCTGCATGATTGCCCTCCTTGGGCGGGTTGAAAGGTCTGGGGGTGTGGAGCGAACACGATGCCCTGTGTCCGCTCCGCTGCGGAAAGGGTTTAGGCGCGTGGGGTCTGCTGCCGCTCGAAGGCTTCGGCGAAGCCCTGCAAACGCAGGTTGTTGTCCCACTGCTTGGCGAATTGCTTGTGTTGCTCGTGCAAGCCGGAAAGGTGAACGTAGTGGCCGCGCTCGATGGTGCGGCTCCACTGCTCTATGCCGATGTAGTCATTACGAAAATAGAACGGGTCAAGGTGCGGCCCTTCCGCAAAGCCAAGCTCGAAGCACATCTCCGGGTCGCGCATCAGGTCGCCGTTTTGTTCGCCGTAGTGGGCTACGGAAATTGCGGGAAGTCCGCTGGGGCCTGATTCGTCGGTGGCTTCGATCACAAGCGCCATATACGGCGCGTTCTCGATCTTGAGATAGAGGCCGGGATTCCAGCCCCCGGCTCTCTTGAGGATGTCGAGAAGGGTCTGCATTACGCCACCTCCGCGAGTGCTGCATCGGTGGCGTCCTGCGTGGTGGTGGGCTGCTCGGCTGGCTTCTCTTCGGTCGGTTCCTGCACGACTTCCGGTGTCTCGATTGCAGAGAGAATCAGGGCGGATGTGCGTTGAATGACTTCCAGGCTCTCGGCCAGAAGTGCCGCGTCTCCGTTGTAAAGATGGATGTAGTCGGCGGCGGCGTTTCCTGCGTCTAGTCCGATGGTCTGAGAGACAACGAAGGCGATTGCCTCGGCTTCCGTCTCGCGTACCGTCTTGGTGGTGGCGGTGCGGCGAGAGCATTTGTGTAATAATTCGTGGCTCGCCTCATGGACTAAAGTTGAAAATTCTTCCGCCGCGGACTGGCCGGGAAGGATAGCGATCTTGCCTCCGTAGCTCATGCCTAAAGCGGGGGCGATGCTCTCCTTGAATTCAAGCTCGATACCCTGGGCAAGGATGAAGTCGATCAGGCGTTCGCGGTATATCGCCAACGTCTCCCTTAACGCGCTCTTTCAGGTCGGGAAGCTCTGCCCCTTCGGTTTGCGAAACATCGAACACGTACACGGCGCGGAATCCGACCAACACGGGCTCATTCTGCTTGGTGATGTCCTTCTCGGCTTCCGAATCCTTCTTGCGTTTGCGTGCCGAGCATGGGGGCCAGAATGCGGATGCCCTTCTGTCCCTTCTTCACCTTGCGTCCAAGTTGGTTCCACGCATAAAGCCCCGCTACGCGGCTGGCCGAAGGCATTTGTCGGGCGATTTCGAGGATGTTCCCGAAGCGAGTAGTTATGGAATTTACCCATTGCGGTGAGGTAGGCGGTGAGTCCTTCGCTGTGTCCTGCCTCAAGCTGCTCGATGAGGAGCTTTACGTTGGCGGCGATGACTTCTTTGCTCGGTCTGCGGCTTGGGTGCGGTGGGAAGGGAAGTAACGTTGCTGGTTTCGTTCGTGGCGGCGATGCTGCTCATGGGTGCTTCCTCCGTTTTTGAATGGCCGTGCTGTGTTTGCTCACAAACACGCCTTGGCCCTGGCCCACGCCAGCAGGGGCGGCAAGTGCAAGAGGTGGGGTTCCCCACCCGGAACGACAGTGGAGGGCGGCCGCAGGCCGGTCTGCACAAGCGCAGCGCGGAAGATTGGGGTGCTTCTTGCGCGCGCCAGGGACGGAGTCCCTCAGGAAGGCTTGGTTTCCTTGCTTTGCGCGGAGCGCAGGAAGATGCTTTGTTCTTCGGGTGGGCGTTGCGGGCGGGAAAGGCCCGCTGAGGAGGGTGCCGGAAGACGGTGGCTTCCTTGCCGGCTGGAGGCTGGGGGGAGCCTTCCCCCCATTCTGGTAGTGGCCTTGGTCTTATGTTTGGGGGGTGTGTTGCGGAATGAGGCGAACGCGAAGAGTGATGTCCGCTTTGGCACGCCGAGACTGATTAAGCTGAGGAATCTGCTGAAAACCTCCTGTGAGTCCGTAGACTTGGGATCAAGGTCTTCAAAGTCTGTTAGGCGAATGTTTGTCTGTCTAGTGCTTCTTCTTCCTGACTGGACGAAGGATTTCATATACTCATTTAATCGGACCTCGGGGCCTATCGCCCGGATTCGATAAGGTTCATACCATGCCGCGAGGAGAACAGATCAACCCGGCGATCCTCGTTTGGGCAAGAGAGTCCGCTGGACTCGCTGTCGAAGACGCAGCGAAGCGTCTCGCCCTTGGGGATTCCAAAAGCGAAAGCGGCGAACAGAAACTCCTTGAACTGGAGAGGGGCGCGCGTCTCCCGACCCGGACGCAACTGGGCCGAATCGCCAAGACCTATCGTCGGCCTCTTCTTGCCTTCTACATGACGACCCCACCTAGCAAAGGTCCTCGTGGAGAGGATTTTCGTTCCACCGGCGCTGAGGTTTCCCCACGCGACAATGCGCTGCTAGATGCACTTCTCCGCGACGTCAAGGCACGCCAGGAGATGGTGCGCGGTCTTCTGGAAGACCTGGATGAGGCACATACTAGGAGGTTTGTTTCGTCCTGCTCCCTCGGCGACGGAGCCGAGACCGTCGCGCAACGTATTTCAACTGCACTCCAACTTCCCACACGACGCGCAGATTGGGGCGGCACAGCCGATGACTTCTTTAAGCAACTGAGGGCGGCGACTGAGACGCTTGGGGTGTTCGTTCTCCTTGTGGGTGATCTTGGTTCGCATCACTCCGCACTGAGCGAAGAGGTTTTTCGTGGATTCGCGCTCGCAGACCCAGTTGCGCCTTTTATCGTCATCAACGACCATGACGCGAGAACGGCACGTTCGTTCACTCTGATTCACGAACTGGCGCATATTTATCTCGGCCAAAGCGGTGTAAGTGGGTCTCCCGAATCCGTAAAGGAAAATTCAGAAGAAGGACGGGTTGAGCACTTTTGCAACGATGTAGCCGGACTTGTGCTCCTTCCGAAAAGCTTTGCTCTCCAAAGACCGATGGAACTCGCGCGCGGAGACCAAGCGTCCGTTGCCCGCTATATCGAGGAGGTGGCGAAACAATGGGTTGTCAGCGAACCACTCGTTGCATTTCGGCTCCGGCGGATGGGGTGGATCACCGCATCTCTTTACCGGGATCTGAGCAACTCGTATGCGGCTCGTTGGTCGTCGTATAAGGCCAACACGAAAGCGGCCAACCAGCTCAAGGAAGGCGGACCGAGCTACTACGTGCTCAAACAGAGCAGGCTAGGGGCTGCCCTGATTGATGTCGTTCGCCGTACGGTGCGCGAGAACCGGCTTACACATACAAAGGCTGCGAAGGTGCTCGGTGTAAACCCATCTTCAGTCGAACCACTGCTTCGTAGATACGAGAAGAGTCCTGCATCGCTTGCTCGCGAGGCGGTGCGCTGAGTGCTGTATCTCCTTGATGCCAACGTTATGATCCGCGCCCATGAGGATTACTACCCAATCGACCGCATTCCGCAGTTTTGGACATGGCTTGCCTCATTGGGAGAAGCGGGCACAGCGAAGATTCCCTATGAGATCTATGGCGAGATTGCCGTTTCGACCGGGCCGCTGCATGACTGGCTGACTGACGTTGCAATCTCGAAAGTCATGCTCTTCGATCAGAAGATTGACCCTGCCAATCTCAATGCGGTACTTACCCAAGGGTACGCACCTGACTTGAACGACAGCGAAATCGAAGAGATAGGGCAAGATCCGTTCCTGATTGGATATGCATTGGCCGATGTTGCGAACTTTACCGTCGTAACGAAGGAAGTCTCTGCCCCCAGCAAGCAGCGGGCTAATCGAAGAGTCCCCGATGTTTGCAAGACATTTGGCATTCGTTCCATCAATGATTTTGAGTTCTACCGAGAGCTGAACTTCAAGATTGGCTCATGACCGCTCTGCTGCCGGTGAATTATGTCCCGGGTCCAAATCGGATGACAGCGATGGAGATCGGCCGATTGGTCGATTGATTCGTACATTCCGCGATTTAAGTGCAGCGCGACAGTAGGCCAGACACTTGACGAGCTCCTTCTCGCTGTCCGAACCCTCGGGTGGCGTTTACTCCAGCACGAGGATGCAGGGAAATTTGATGGGCTTACCCCTATTAGGTGCACACATAGTTCAGCCGTAAGCTGTCACGGCCGAACGATGGTTCCGTCTAGCATGCGGTCATTACCTCGGCCTTCAAAATCTGTCTTATAGGGATATTTCGCCGCAGCTTTCTCATCGATATCGATGCCAAATCCAGGTTGATCGTTGGCGTACATATAACCTTTGCGAATCTCCGGAGTTCAGGGAAGACTATTTGCATAAAGGCTGTGGCTCGTTGACAAGCACGTCCTGATGCAATTCTTATGGCACTCACGACTGCATTCATGAAAGAACGCGTGCAACATTATAAGTGGGCATTCACATTCCGGTATCAGCTATCCGAAGCCGAAGAGCTATGACCGTGGAGATACAAATTCCATCCGTTCTTAAGCTAGGCGCGGGCTCCTTCGCGGAGGTACCCTCAGTGCTTACGCGGCTCGGGGGCAAGTGCCCCTTGATTGTGACCGACGCGTTCCTGATGAGCCGCGGCCTGCCGCAGAAGCTGCGAGCGCTGATTCAGGAGACTGGCATCGAGTGCGGAATCTTCTCCGAGACGGTGCCGGACCCCACAACTGAAGCCGTCGCCATAGGCGTGCGCGCCTTTGTAGACGGCAAACACGACAGTCTAGTGAGCCTCGGTGGAGGGAGCCCGATTGATACAGCGAAAGCCATCGGCATGCTAGTCGCCAACGGCGGCCAGGCGCGCGACTATAAAGTCCCGAATTCCCCTACAAGTCCCGGGCCGCTGCATATCGCAATTCCAACGACTGCTGGAACAGGTTCGGAAGTTACGCGCTTCACTGTCATCAGCGACTCGGAGACCGATGAGAAGATGCTCATCGCAGGCGGTACACTGCTGCCGACCGCAGCGATTGTGGACTATGAGCTGACGATGACGATGCCTGCTCGGTTGACCGCGGACACGGGTATCGACTCGCTGACACACGCTATCGAAGCCTACGTCAGCCGGAAGGCGAATGCATTTTCCGATGTGTTTGCGCTGACGGCGATGAAGACCATCTGGAAGGAGTTGCCGAAGGCGTTCCATGAGCCCGGTAACGTGAAGGCCCGCGAGGCCATGATGCTGGCAGCCACGCAGGCGGGCATCGCCTTCTCCAATGCAAGCGTTGCTTTAGTGCATGGCATGAGCCGACCGATTGGCGTCCACTTCCATGTGCCGCATGGACTTTCCAACGCTATGCTGCTGCCTGCCGTAACGGCGTTCTCCATAAAGGCAGCGACGCAGCGCTACGCGGAGTGTGCTCGCGCGATGGGTATTGCCAGCGCGGTAGAGGCGAACGATGAGGCAGTAGATACGTTGATCACCGCGCTCTATTGCAGGAACGAGGAGTTGCAGGTGCCTTCGCCCAAAAAATACGGCATCTCCGAGGAGCGCTACTTCTCGCTCATTCCTGTAATGTCCGCACAGGCACTGGCCTCCGGCTCACCGCAGAATAACCCGCGCGTCCCTACAATCGAGGAGATCGGCGATCTCTACCGCCAGGTCTGGGCCTAACTCATCTATCTTTCTGGAGAACACGGGTGTTAGGGATCAATGGAATAGAAAACCCGCTTAACCACGCAATGAAGAATCAATGACTTGGGGGATGACCCGGAGGAGCTGCGGTTGCCAGAACCGTTGTCGTTTTTCCTTTACTAAAGAAGAGCCAGTCCGCGAATTAAGTGCAGCGTGGCATCTGCGCTGCGGTCAAGCTGAATAGAACCGAGCGGACGCTTGTTGGGGTCCCCCTCAGAATTCGTGTCCAAAGGGTGGGGGTGTTTGAGCGCGGCACGCTGAACGCAGATAGCAAACCGGAATGGAGCCTCCCTGTTCAATGGCATCTCTCTTGGCAGAGCGCTTAGTTGGTTTAGGCGCTTTTGGAGTAGGTCATCTTCACTTCCGGCGGAAGATGCTGGATGGTCCAGAAGAGAGATAAGTCAGGTGTACCTACGATGCTAAAAATACTCTTGAGAATGAATTCGGCGACATCGCATCCGATGACGCGATTAAGATACTTGGTTTCGGAGCTTGAGCTATAAATGGTCGGGAAAACCAAGTGACGATGACTTCGCCATCAGGGAGTTGAAATTTTAGATCTTGGGAATGAATACTCCAAGAATGCGCACAATGTCGGCTTTCTGCAGATCCTTGTCTGTGAGCTGGTACGTGTGCATTGACGGACTCCAGTGACACGCAAGGTTGTCTGCGAATAACTGTGCGTTGGTCGCTATCGGCTCATATCGCGTTCCACGACCCGTTAATGGTGACAGCCTGGTCTCAACTAGCTGCCATCCGCCATAGAGACTATCTGAAGGTCGAACTAGAACGACGTTCCAACCTTCGCGGTCTTCACCGGACTCACGGATCTCAATAAATCCGGCATGCACGGCGTGATGTTTCTTCAGCGTCCCCATTCGCCCAGGGACTAGTGGATTTGCATACAGGTCATCCGGTGAAAAGAAATGGATGAACAGTTCTCGCCCCTGGAAATTGAATACGCGCCCATCGTTCCTGTCCCGGCGAGAGATCTTCGTTTCTACCAATTGTGAATTAAGCTCATCCACAACTTCTTGAACCAGTTCGAGTAGCTGTTGTTCCATGTACTTGATCCGCGCGTGGCTGTCCCGCTCTTCCCGTACTGCTTTTTGCTGCTCTAGTGCGCCTGCTTCGGCTGTATCGTGATGCCGTCTAATTCGGTCGGCAAGGCCGATGATTGTGGCATCAGCAGGTTTGAGCACTGACTGAAGAGCGGCAAGAACTTCGTCTGCGGTCTGATACCGACTTTGGATGGGTTTTGAGAGAAGCTTTTTAATAATCCCGTCGAGAAGATCCGGAATATTTGCATTCACGCTTTTCGGTCGCGGGACGGGAGTGTACAGGTGCATGTCACGCAAACGGTCGGCATTCGGCGCCTGGAATGGTGCCTTGCCGCAAACTGCTTCGAAAAACATTACCCCCAGAGCATAAAGGTCAGTTGCAGGAACTGCCCGTTGCCCTGTCCATACCTCCGGCGCCATGTAGCGGGGTGTGCCGGACCCCTTAAACGTTAACGTTCGAGTGGCTTCATCAACGAATTTTGCCAGCCCAAAGTCGCCAATCTTGAGGATGTCACCGGAGACAAGGATATTCTCGGGTTTGAGGTCGCGATGGACCGTTCGAGAATGAAGTGCTTTCAAGCCATTGAGAACCTGTCGCATGTGCCCGACAACCTCTTCAGTCGATAGCTTCCGCTTCTCAGCCGATGACAACACATCCCGGTAGTCCCCGTCCGGGCAGTACTCCATGACCGTGAATAAACCACGAGCGGAGCCGACGAGACACTCACCGTAATCTACAACTGCAAGAAGGTTCTCACTTGAGAGTCCCTGCGTGCTTTGGAGTTCCTTCTCGAATGAAAGCCGAACGTCGGGATTGGATACCGGAGCAATAATCTTGACCGCATAAGAGGTATTCTCTTTGCCCTCGGCTAGATAGACCACACCAAATCCACCACGGCCAATCTCGCGGATGATCTTGAACAGTTTTCCACTTTTACCGGATACTGATTGCCCAATCATGTTCGTGCCGATCTACGACTTTTCTTTTTATTCACTAAACCTGTTGAAGCCGACAACTTCTCGCTCGCCGCCTTTATCCTCTCCAATAACTCTGATGCCGGCTCATACGTCCGGCCTTCGCGTCGCGCAAGCTCCGCTTCCGTAGGGACCAGGTCCCCTCTGAATGCCTTGGCAAGAACCGCTTGGGTCAATCTTTCGGCCCGGAGCGTGGCTGCAGTCACTCGCTTTTCGATCGTATCCGCAAGTTTGAAGAGGGCCTCAACCCGGCGACCGATTTCTTTTTGCTCTTCGACGGGCGCGACGGGGATGCGGATGGCTCTAAGCCCCGATAGGGGCACGGTCAACTGTGCGATTCCGGTAGCAATTGAGGTTGCCTGTTCATACACCAGCCGTGATGACATCACTCGGTACAGATACGTTGAATCTACGAGCGGGTGCGCTCTTATTAAGGCAATATGCCTCTGAAAGCAAAACTCATCGTCCGTTGCCACAGTGACTGCAATTCCATAAGATCCGGTGACGGAGTAAAGAATATCTCCTCGCTTGGGCTTGCGCTCTAGTGACAGCTTGTTGTAATAGCTGGATGACACAAACATCGTTTCCCGCAGATCTAGCCGTCCCGAACTGATGTTTGAAATGACAGCAAAAGGTACTCCAGTACTGGATTTAGGAGGTGCCTGATGGTCGCCGTCAGACACGGATGAACAAACGTCCGCAACTGCTGCCCATTCCCAGTTATTTGGTAATTCGAATGGTGCAGGTTCGAGTTGGTCTGCAGCGCTCTTTCGGGGAGACCGGGACTTACGATCACAGATAGTCGACTGTATTTTGCGCACGAGTTCGGCTGCTGGAACAACTTCGTGGTGGTTGCCCCTCCAGTCTTCCGTCAGCTTCCCCGAACATGCCGCCGAAACCACCGCTTGCCGGAATTTCTTAACAAGTTTGGTGCATGCCGCAAGACGATGTTTCGAGTTTTCGATCTTAGGAACGAGGCTTTCGATTTGCTCCACAATCCGAACTTGCTCGTCATCTGGAGCCAGAGCCACTGGGAGATCTCTCAGATTGTTCAAATTCAATACGGGTCGGCCGACACCATACGCACTGCCCTGCAATAGCGTGCGTCCCTCGCCAGCAGCATCTGGTGAGATCAGTTGCCTATGAATAAAGCGACCGTTACAACTGCCTGAAAGCCTCACTAATGCGACTGATTGGCTTACGTAAGCCTCAGGCAAGGAACTGTCGACTAGCGCACATTTCCCCACATTTGCACCTGTTATCGTGACGAGCAGATCGCCTCTGCGAACAAGTGTCCGCTTCCCCTCAACCTTCTGAGGCAAAGCTACACGTGCAATATCATCAACAGATCCAAGAACATTTTCATTTATGTCCTGAGTGCGAATGAACAATGCGCCATGGTCTGCGTAGTACTTTGACCAATCACGAGACCCGCTGGTGACGTAAGTTGACAAATCGCCAAGACTGGTCAAAGCCCATCCTTCCGGCAGTCCGGAGTTATTGCCCGTCTCGACGGTTTCGATTTTGATTTTCTTGGGTGCGATGCTCATGCCTTTTTGCCTGCCGCGGTAGGTTCGGCGGCTTTACCGTTCCCATTTCCGTCGGGCTCGAGCATCGTGACGATCGCATTCAGTTCCTCAACGGCGGCCTCAAGTTCCGCAATGGCATCCGTTGCCAATTCCTGTGGCTCGATATCGGGATCGAATTCGTCCAGCGACTCTTCCTTCAGCCACTTGAGCCCGTCAATCTTGTAATCTCGCTCCTTGACCTCTGTGATTCCAAAGGAGCGCCAGCGATCCTCTTTCGAATCGTCGGGTTTGCGTTTGGCCCGACCGTTCGGGTCCTTGCCGAAGCACTTTTCGAACTCCGAGAAATGTTCTCGCGTGAGCGGCCGATCCTTCTTCGTGATCCGCGGCACATTCGTTCGCGCGTCGTACACCCACACCGTCTCCGTCTTGTATCCCTTGGTGAAGAAGATGACGTTTGTTTTCGTTCCGGGGCTGTACGGCGTAAAAGTTCCATTGGGCAGCCGCAGGACGGTATGAAGCGCACAGTCCTCGGCCAAATACTTGAAGACTTCTCCCGCCTGGTCTGCGAAGAGGCAGTTGTCCGGCACCACCACAGCAGCGCGCCCGCCCGGCTTCAAAGTGGTCATGATGTGCTGAATGAAATTCAGCTGCTTGTTCGAAGTGGCGACCGTAAAATCTTCCCTGTCGGGAACCTGGTTGGCGCCTTTCGTACCAAAAGGGGGATTAGTGAGCACCACATCGAACCGCAATCCGTCCGGCGTCTCATAGATCGAGTCGCCGAATTTGATCTTGGGTTCAAGCCCGTGCAGATACAGGTTCATCAGCGCCAGGCGACGGGGACGTGCCACCAATTCCTGTCCGAAATACGTGCCCTTCTTAACCCGTTTTGCTAGCTCTCGGTCCAGCGCCCCCTTTGTTTCGTCATAGAACCATTCATAGGCCGACACAAGGAATCCGCCTGATCCGCAGGCCGGGTCACAAATGTTGAATTCCTTATGTGCCCTCGGATCGGGCTTGACGCATCGCACGAGCGACTGGATAAGGATGCGAGGCGTGAAGTACTGCCCAGCGCCCTTTTTGCCCTCGCTTGCAGCTTTCTCGAGCAACCCCTCGAACGCCGCCGCTTTCACGTCAACGTTGAGTTCTGTCCACTCCGTCTCGTCAATGAGCCCGACGAGCGTCTTGAGATTTACCGGATTGTTGAACCGCGACAAAGCACCAGCGAAGATGTCCCCCAGGAGCCCTTTTTGCTTACCGAGGGCCTGCAGGACCGCCGAGTAATGATCCGTAAGCGCAGTGCCGGAGCGATTGTCCAAAGCCGACCAAGAGCAGTCCACGGTTACGGTCCTGCCATCCTCCGCGCCGAACTTCGTTTTCGAAAGGTCTATGCTACGCTCGTCGGCCATCTTTAAAAGAGGAGGTAGGTGAGCTGCTCAATGTAGTCGCCATAGTCGATTCCGTCATGGCGCAGCGTATGGCAAAAGCCCCAAAGTTTGCCGACAACGTCGCTCATAGTGCAATAGCCTGATTAAGAGCTTGAATAAGCTGCGGCAACTGTCCCTCAAACACTTTGGTCGCCTTTCCCCAGCCGCCGATGCGTGCAAAAATTGGCATTGTTTCGAAATCCTCTTCGTCAATTGAAAGATTCTTCACTAGGTGTTCCTTGATGCACGCCAACCACTGTTGCTGCTCGGGAGTGAACGTCTTGTCCTTTGTGACGTTCGCAAATGCCCGCTCAACCCGTTCCTCTGCCGTAAACAAGGGACTCGCGCCGTCCGCTGCCCGCTTCACCATCGAAATGACGTCCACCAAGGCTTTGTGATAATGAATTTGGTGGGCCTTCTGCAGATTTTCTTCCGTGAAGCGCTGTGGTGCTTTTAATAGCTTATCCCTTAGTTCCGTGAGCGCCTGCGTGCCCCATCCCTCCGGGCTGTTCTGCAAAATCCGCATCGCCTCGATGTGTTCGGGATTGTCTTTGACAAACTGCGCGAATACAGCCAAATAATCCACCGGCTTATACTGCTTCCCGTCTGCCCCGCGCGCGAGCCACGACGATGAGACTTCGTCTGCCACGCCGGGGGCTTCGATGAACGTCCGCCGCGCCCGGTCGTAATTCACCAGCAGATCTTGGAATTTCTCGTCCCGCAGCAGCTGCATGGCACCTGCGAAAGCTTCCCGCAATCGTTGCGGGAGTTCCCTTGCATATCGCGCCATGTCGCCAGCCTCTATGTGTCCGGCAAATTGCTCCCGGCCTTTGGCCGACATCTCCTTGTCTATGCGCTGCAACCGCTTGACCAGACACCGGACGTTGTAATCACGATCGCGGTTATCCCAGATGTCCCGGATGACCTCGGCAATCGTTCGCGATTCTTTTTCCATCGGCTCCGCGGTGATCCCGGTCGTTCGCCTGAAATACTCAAGGAGCGTCCCGTTGAAGCAGTCGAACACGGTAAAGTGTGACTTGTCGGGGTACTTCTCGCCCTTGCGGGTGCCGCGCCCGAGCATCTGCTCGAACAGGATGCGTGACTTCACCGGCCGTAAAAAGACGATGAACTCGAGGTCCGGGATGTCAACGCCGGTGGAAAGCATGTCCACCGTAACCACAACCGAGGGCTGCGGCCGATTTCTGAATTCCCGTATCCGCTGTAACGGCCGGTCAACGTTTTTGTTGCCGGTGATCTTGCGGACGAAATCCTCGCCCCGCCCGAAGACTTCGCGCGCGAATCTCACCAGTTGCTCTGCATGTGACGTATGCGCGAGGTCATTGACCGCAAAAATGAGCGTTTTCGGGAACCGTCCATACCTGGCCTCGTGGTCGAGAGCGTACTTCTTGAGTTCTTCGAGGATCTTGCGGTTGGAGTCAGGCGAGGTAACCTTCTCCTCAACCTCGGTCGTGTCGAACTGCCGCTCGTCTTCCAAGAGATCAAGCTGCCGTGAACCGCTCTCGGGGTTCACGATCGTGATTTCGTCCCCCTCTTTTAGGAAGACGCCCTTCATGCGGACATCCGACTTCACCGCTACCACGTCGTAGTCGACAAGGTACCCTTCTCGGACTGCCCGCTCATATTCATATCGATAAACCACGTCCTTAAAATCTGAGGTCGTGTGGTGTGCAGGCGTCGCGGTGAGCCCAATCTTGATCGCATCAAAGTGCTCCAGTGTCTGGCGCCACATTGACATTTGCGTTGCGGTATACCCCCTGTGGCATTCGTCCGCGATCACGAGATCGAACGCATGAATCGGGATGTCGATCTTGTCTGCGTCGTCATCCGGTGCTTCGTCCGCGTCTCCGAGCACGGTTTCGCGACCGAAGAGATTGATCGCCATTCGTTGGATAGTGGACACGTAGACGAAGGCATCACCGGGTTTCGGAGAAGTGAGGTAGGAATTGGGAAGGACGGTCGGGTCAAATTTCTCCTCTTCTCCGAAATCCTCGCGCTGGAATCTCTGGCTGTACACATGATAAATATTGTTGAATTTGAGACCGGGTTCCGGCTCGAACGAGACGAATGTACGAACGGCCTGCGCTGCAAGCGCGCGACGATCCACCAGGAAGAGAATGCGTTTTGCCGCACCGGACTTCATGAGCCGATAGATCTCGTTAACGGTCATGAAGGTCTTACCCGTTCCAGTCGCCATCGCAACCAGCATGTACCGCTTCCGTGCGGCAATTGCTTTCTCTATTTCCGAATTCGCCTCGACCTGGTACGGACGCGCAAGTATCCGGGGATGATCGTTTGGCAGGATCGATAGCTTGGCCAAGCTGCCATCGAGGTCCCTGCCCAGGAATTCCGAAAGGGCATCTGGGGTGTGAAATCGCTGGAGCTCCCGAGAAATATTGAGTTCATGCCGTATATCCAGGAATCGGATAATCTCGCCATTTGTCGAGTAGAGGAAGGGCACGTGGTATCCGCGGAAACTGAATGGGCCTGTGATCACGCCCTTGGAGTAACGCTCAGCTTGCCGTAGCACTTCCTGCGGGCCTACACTCAGCTTTTTCCCTTCGACCACACCGAGGATCTGACCGCCGACACATAGCGCATAATCGGCCGGGCCGTTCGCTGTCGGATACTCTTCGATGGCGCAGCGGTCAAATTCGGCGAGAGTTTTTGATGAGTCGAACTCAACAACGCGCCAACCAGCGTCATTCAGTTTCCGATCGATAAATTGCTTGCGGGTGACGTATTCGGACTTCGCCGGAAGCGCATTGAACATTTCGTTGGGCCCGCGTGTTGTGAATTTGAGGGGTAGACACTTGATAATACAGCAGATGGGCCACGGAAAGTACGACGATTCGCGGAGTGGCAGCTCCTACTTACAGAACTTGTACGAGAATCGCGGCGAGTCATCCATGAAGGTTGGGGATCTTCGTAGTGCAGTCAATGACTACACGGCTGCGAGCATCGGCGAGAAACTGTGGAATGAAGTCTGCTCGGAGAACTAGCGCCGGTGTAGAAGAACCGCTGAAGAGGGTCAGGCCAGCTTCAGATGAGCTTCGACAATTTTCCTGATGTCCGCTCTGTATCGATGGTTCTCCTGAAGAGCCTTCATTTGGACCTGATTCCAAATGCCAGTTTCCCGATATTCCATCCATTGGGCTGCTCCGCTGGATACACGTCGTATGCGGCCATCGTAATCAAATTGCCGTAGGCAGCTCGGTGTCTCTCGACGGTGCGGATCGACTACGACAATCCGCAGCTTCTCGTTGAGCAGCATCGCGTTCGAGAGCCTGAAATTTATATGCTCATCACCGAAGCCATATCCAATAACCGTGAGTTCATCAAGCCCCCTCAATACGCCGTCCAAAATCTGGAGTTTTTCTTCGCCATCTTTCACCTTGGATGTGCCACTGTATTTTCTTCCACCCGTAAGCATCGAATTCGAAATGATGTCAAAGTTGCCATTGAGGTCGCTTACCGCGCGGTCCTGTCCATCAAGAACCGGCTTGCCGTCTTCGAAGTAGGCCATCTGCCGGTACAGCCCGAAGTCACGAGCCAGATCCAGCGACGATTGCTTATCAAGCTGCAAATTGCATAAGAGAGTGTTGTCTTTATACCTAAACTCGCTCAGGCCTCCATGCAGCTTTACGAAATTGAAACCGGGTTCGCCCTTCAGAAAGCCAGGATGATCAGCGCTCCGTCCCTTGCGCTCTGTATAGGAGAAATGAATCCTTCTGCCGAGATCGAGGTTGCTCACAGGGAGGTCAAGATTGTGGCCGTCGCCGTATGTGATCGGGATATTGAAATCCAGCGCTAGGTATTCCAAGTACAGGTCGTGATTGAGCGAAAACACCCAAGTCTCTGCGTCGGAAAGGAAGGATTTCAGCTCAGAAAAGCATTGTCTGTTCTGGCTGTACATGATGTCGTATGAGACCTCTTGATAGAGGCATAGGGCGGCGTGAATTACTTGGTAGAAGTAGTCGAACAGGTAATGATATGAATCCCGGTCAGATTGAGTCGGGCTCGAGACTCCGGCCCTGTTCTGAAGCTCCCCGAGAAAGACTTCGTAATTCTTGCCTTCGTTATTTTTATATTCGAGCAGCGAAGCCAGCCCGGACATGATGGCATTCCGGTTGATGGGGCGGTCATTGCCAAAGGGCTGCTGGCGGGACATAGCAGTTCCTAGGCGTTTCACCGCCTCATCGGTAAAAAGATTCAGAAAAACCTCGGTTAGCTCAATGGTGAGCGGCATTCCCAGGTCGTATGAGAAGCCTGCGCCCAGGAGCAATCCATTCTTCATGCTAGTCCTCTAGGATGCCGTAGCGGCCCTGGTGTGACTCGTGGAAATTAGCGGCCGGTTGCGTTGCTCTCGCTGCGCCAGGGGTTGAGGCGCAACTTCAAGCATCAGGCGATGGTTGTGCTCCGCAGGCACGCCTTGCCGAACTTTTCTTCGAACAGAACTACTATGTTATCGGTAGAACGAAATGCCTCAATCTCAGCCCGAGTAAGAACGAGAATCTTGGTTCCGTCCCGATCAAATGCGGTTCGGATTTCGTCATTTGCTGCAGTTTGCTCTTGAAGGTCCCCCGTCACGCCGTTGGCTGCGACCAAGAGGCCGACTTCTAACCGGGTAGACCGAACCTTCCCAATAAAGTCACGCACCGTAGCGCTGTTCACCGGTGCTCGCCAGTTCTTGCATTCCACGATCAAGTATTGGGGCAGGAACTCGATAGGGCTGAGACGCGGGTTGTTGAAAAGAAATAGGTCGAGTTCCGCCGAGTTGGCACGGTTAACGAAATCACGATGAAGAACGCGAATCCCTGGGAGAGAGCAGAGAGTCCAGTCAACGACATCTTCCAGAGCGGCCCCAATCTCCTCCGTTATAGTTGCTTCGTCACCCTGCTTGAGCCGCTTCGCGATCTTTCGATGAGGGAATGGCATCAACGCACCCCGTGTACGAGGCGATTGCGTTCATGCCTAACCCAAGCTCCGAGTCTGCGGCTTCGCAGGGCTTCTTCGAACTCATGTCGAGTAATGATGAAAACATTAGGGAAAGGAATGAGGCGCGGCAATCGATCGATGGGAACGTCAGCCTCGGAGATAATCAGCCCGGAGCCGAAACCGGAGCTCGTTACGAATTGCCCCAGGCGTGCGTGAATGTCAGCGATCCTTGGGAGCTCGATTCTACTCTTCACTTCAATGGCGGCAGGATTGAAAAACTCTTTGTCCATCTCTGGAAACCACATCAGGAAGTCTGCGGAGGCCTGTTCCTTCCTTCCGCGCGCCGGCAACGTTACACGCCCGCCAGCCGTGATGACAGCAGTCGCAATAGCCTCTTCGAGTGCCGAAGCATATCCTTGGGGCGACACTTTCGGGGTTGTAGATTGCCGAGAAGTGGACCGCGCGGATTTACGGCTACCCTTTGGCAGATCCAAGCTGCTCAGCAGTAGTTGAACCTGAAAGCTCAGAAGCTTAGGGTCGTTCAGATCGGTTTTGAGATGACGGAGAGTCGCCAGATCGATCGGGACATCGAAACTCTCGGTCGTGAGCAGGACGACCGGAATCTCACGTCCGAGTGCATAACCAATCTCTAGAAAACTGTTGGGGCTGAGGGTGCTCTCGGAAGAGATAGCGAGGAGAAAATCAGCACGCTGAATAGCCTTCGAAGCGGCCTCCATGAGCGGGACGCCGGTAGGCAGATCCTCCGCCCATTGCCAATCCACTCCGTGCTCTTCGAGCGCACGTTGCAGAGCGGACAGATCAAGCCCGTAGGGAGCGGTAATAAAGCAGCGTCTGTTGGACATACTCAGATACCTTTAAAGCCAAGTATCACATGTGCGACGCGCTTCGGGGCAGAGTGCAAGCCGCAGCCACTAGATGAAGAAGTCCAGGGAGTAGAGACGACTATGTCTCAAACTCGTGACTCCACTCTGAGGGGGCATTGACGAAGAGCTGACTTCCGAGGAGTGACACTGACCGAAGATTATTGGCAGTTGCGGCGCAATGACGCCAGAGGAGGCTCAGAAGGGGATCGCGACCCGATTGGCGTCAGTTCATTCCTAATGTAACGAGCATCCGCAACAGCAAGACGGAGATTCAATAACCCGTCTGGTCACTCGATTGTGCCATCCACCACGACGGGCATCGGATCGAGCATCGACTATCGAGCAGTCAGACAAGTCGCCTTCCAGGATTTCGCAAGAGGCCGGACGGGTGTCCAGAGATGCCTGTCGCAATAAGGTATAGCCCAACCCTACGTCCGACACGCAGCGAAATAATGTCGCAATAGAGTCAATTTTTGAGTTATCGTACAGGTAATGACGAAGGTTAAAGAGTCTATTCGGACACGTCGGCCCGCTCGAAGGCGCAAGCCGTCCAAAGGCCAACGGGTCGGCTACCTGCGCGTCAGCTCCCTGGATCAAAACGAGGTCCGCCAGCTCGAAGGGCTGGCCCTGGACAAAACATTTACCGACAAAGCCTCCGGCAAGGATGTAAAGCGTCCCCAACTGGAGGCCATGCAGAGCTTCGTCCGCGAAGGCGACACAGTGTTTTGTCACTCGATGGACCGGCTGGCCCGCAACCTTGATGACTTGCGGAGAATAGTGCTGGGTCTGACGGAGCGGGGTGTCCATATCGTCTTTGTGAAGGAAAACTTGACCTTCACCGGCGAGGATTCACCCATGTCGAATCTGTTGCTGAGTGTCATGGGGGCGTTTGCTCAGTTCGAGAGAGAGCTGATCCGCGAGCGCCAGCGTGAGGGAATTGCGATTGCAAAAAGGGAAGGGAAGTACACCGGCAGAAAGCCATCGTTGTCACCAACTCGCGCGGCCGAGTTGCGGCGGCGAGTCGCCGATGGTGACTCGAAGGCTGCGCTTGCTCGTGAGTTCGGCATCAGCCGGGATACGCTATATCGGTATGCTCCGGTCAAAAAGCGCCGGGCCAGGAAGGTTGGAAAATGAATTGTATGCAGGGAATCGGAGGAGGGAAACGATGAGTGAATCGGAGATGCAAGCGGAGCTGGAGCGCCTGCGGGCTGAGAATGCCCAGCTCAAGAGCAAAGACAAGGGCGGCCTCACGTTTGAAGGTGAGCGAGAAAGGCGGGGTCTCTCTGTACGGCATGGGCCGCTTTCCGGTCACGCTGTACAAAGAGCAATGGCTCCGCATCCTGGCGAGTGCGCCGGAGATCGAGGCGTTCATCCGCGAAAACGACTCCAAGCTGAAGACGAAGGAATAGGGCTTTGAAGAAAGGGATCCAGACCGCAATTTGCTGTCCCTGCGGGAATGAGAAGATCCTCGCCCTGGGCCTCTGCGCGACCTGCTACACGCTGAAACGGCAGGATGCCGAGTATTTCGGCGGCCTGCGAGAGCAGGTCTTAGAGCGCGATGGATACGCCTGTAGGGTGTGCGGTGATCCCGATCCCGGAGTCCATCATCGGGAACCGGGCAAGTCTCTGTTGCATCTGATGATCGCTCTCTGTGCGGGATGTCACGCGAAGGTCCACCGGACGAAGGTTGTCCTTACGGAGTTTCCGCCGCTTCTGCTGGTTCTGTGGCGAGAGCAGCACCCCGAAGGCCACGAACAGACATATATAGATTTCAACGTTCGCAAACCACCGGCTCAGAGTGTGCCACTGAACTTTGAACCCGCCCGGAAGGATTGAGCTACCGACCTATGCCGTCCTAAGGCGCGAAACTTGCCAAAAACCCGACCTTGCGGGCAATTCGACGACCAGTAGCAGGCGTGTCAAGGCCGACGATCGCCCCATGCCTCTGGCGGCAATCACCAAGATTAAAAGCAGGTCTCCACGACATAAAAGTGTTCTCCTCCGCGTCTGGGTGATTGGTGCCTGCGATACACCCCCGAATGTAGACGCATTGATTCTGCCCTCGCCAGTCTTTGGCTTTGAGTCTTTTGTCACATGAAAGCAAGCCGTACTGACATCGGATAATGGTCGGAAGCTGAAACCGAGTTGTGAATTCGCAGGGGTGCAGTTCGAATTGATCCGCGCGCGAATATCCAGTCGATGGGCCGGCCCCTGTCGAAGAACGAACGCGAAGGCGTCGTTCGCTCAGGCTCCTTCGAGCCCGTACTGAGAAACTGTGCTTTCTTTAGCGAGTTGGCGGCAACACCTCGGGAAACGTCGAGATTAAGGTCGCCGGCAAGGACGATCGGTATTGTCGATTTATAGCGGAGAGAATCGGTTAGGGTCTCATCGAGTTGGGAGCAGCGCAAAGCATCGTCACCACGACTCTCAAGATGCAGGTTGTAGGTCACTAGTGTCCGGCCACCGATGCTCACCCCACACACCAGAGCCAACCGTCCGCCAATTCTCTCTTGAAGCGGCTCAATCTCCGGGAGGTACCAGCGTGGACGCCAAAAGTTTGACTGCCGGCGAAATCTGAGGATGCGAGGATTCGACAATAGCCACGGAGAGAGTGTGGCCTGCCCGTGAAACGCAGGCGAAGTCCGTGAGCCCTGGGTCAGTTCCTGGAATTCGCGTCCGAAGATATAGTTCAGATTCAGCTTCTGCGAAATCTCTCGTGCAACGTTTAGCCTATGCGTTCGATTTGCATTGAGATCAACCTCCTGCAGAAGAATCAGATCTGCATTTGTACTGGCGAGGAAGTCTATGACGCCTGCCAGGTTAAGCCCTCGATCAATGTTCCAGTCGACTACCTGGATAGGCCTTCCCGGCGCGAGCATTCGGCCTGTGGGTGCAAAGTTGCCGATTTCGATCTCTTCGTTTGAAGTCATATTCTGGCGTAATCAAAAATCGCAGCTACGTGATGACCTGAAATGCTGAGTGGTTCTAAATCAATACAATCACAGGCCTGCACTTTCAGGCAGAAGTCTCGGCAGGAACAGTAGATTCAGGAATGGGAGACCTCTTAGTAAACGCAAATGTGCAATACGAGTAAAGGGAGATCAACCAAACCAGATTCGCGCCAATCGCCGCCGAAAAAAAGACAACCTTCGTTAGATTGAAGAGGACAAAGAACAACAGAGCATAGGGCATGAAACAGCGCCGGATAATGAACTCGGTATATCGACCGAAGTACAGAATTGGATTCGATCGTCTGCCTTCGGCTTTCGCTTGCCAAATTCCGAGATATTGCTCGGGACGTCCCGTAGCGAGACGATGTCTCCCCAGTGCAGTAACCAGGAAGCTCATAACCGCTCCAAAGAGAAGCAGAATTCCCCAGACAAGATACATCTTCTCGTCCGAAGTCCTTATTAGCCCTATCGCCATCCCAGCGAAGATCAGCAAGTAATAGAGATAGTCGCAGACTGTCTCCAGCCAGCAACCGAAATCCGATTCCATAAGTTTCAACCGGGCAACCTCTCCATCGCAGCCATCGAGAATGCCCGCCCAGACTGACAACACTGCTCCTGCAAGCACGTTCCAGTAACCGCCGACAGCGAAGAGTGCGCCGGAGGCAATGCCAACTCCAAGAGTAAAGATGCTGACCATGTTGGGTGTGATCGGAAACTTTATGAGTTGGCGGCTGATCGGCACAGAGATTCTGCGATTCATTCGCGCGAAGACCCCGTCCGTGGGCTTCACAAGCCAGCGGTCCAATTTCGCTTCCGCGAGGGTGCGGTCTTCCGGGGTGAGAACCCGCTGCCATAAGCTTTCGTCTACGGGCTTGCACTCGACACGGTAAGTTGAAATGAGCCAGGCATGGAACTGGTCGAGGCTGCAGATTTCCGGGGGGCAGTGCTCGGCGGCATCGAGCACGATTTCGGCGGAGAGTACGCAAATGCCAACAGGCTGTCCGTTGCAAGTCAGCGCCAACGCGCCATTCTTCCCATTCCAATCCCTCAGCTGGCGGAACAGCGCTGGATAATACGTGCTATTCCCAGCCACCAGCACCAGGTGATGGTCTCCCAATGTGCTGGTGATCTTTTTTAAGATTTGAGGTAGCGGTGTATCCGCGGCTGCTTTGATCCGGTCGAGAGAATAAGGAAGACGGCCCGTGTCCAGGAGTTCACAGAGCACGTCTGGTCTGACGTCGGAATCCATGCACATGGTGATTCGAGGGCCAAGAGCCTTTTGCACGGAGAGAATGTCCCGAAGCAGGATAGGAAGTCCGCCGACCCGCATGAGCGGTGATCCGGCTTCACCTGTTCCACGAAAAGAGTTGGCAAAAATGATGGATGTGAACCCCGGACTGGCTTCCTGCCCGCCGATCATGGATTGCGGCGTTTTCGCGACGCCTTCAGAGATATTCTCGCCGGAGTTGCGATGCGCTTTGGATTTGGATAAAAGGAAGAGGCAGAGGCCGCCAACAGCGGTCCAGAAGATTGCCCGCACTCGCCTTGTCAAGGCTATTGACAGCCCAACGACGCCACTGAGGCCGAACATTTTTGCGATGAGCATGTTTCCTCCCTCATACGAGCCTATGTTTCCCGGGTTGATCGTCCCAACAGCATTCACCAGCTTCGTAAGAGCTTCAAATACAAGTGCGCCCATAAGGCCAATCTTGATTCCCATCAGCCAGAGAATCAGATACACCTCCAATATCGCCATTGCATGAGACGAAAGGTTGAGAGCGAGACTAGCCCAGAACGCGACGGGTGTGTAGCGATGAAAATCGAAGAGCTTATTTTCGACTGAATGGATCAGCGGCAGCTTTGCATCGATTCGGTAACGCAGAAACGTCAATCGGCAAAATACTCGCGCGGATCGCGACACGAAGGGCCAGCGATTCAGCATCGCCAGGGCAACGATAAGGAGCAGGCTCAGCAATATTCCGCTGAACAGGACTGCGTACAAGCGCAGCGCATGGGTGAGCGGCATCAGGAGAAGTGCGGCTACAACTCCAACGATGCTCACAATCGCGCCGGAGGCGATGAACATTGCCCGGTCGAGTGTCACGGACGATATGCGGCTGCCGATCGGTATCTTATCGCCAAGGGCAGAGACTCGCAGCCCTTCTCCAAGCATCAGGCCCAAGGCGCCGGCTTGGCCGGCGGCTTCCGAGGCCAGTCGGAGTTGGAGCATGCGTGTAAATGAAACATCGTCTCTGCAGTCTGTGAGCGTGAGTCGCCAGGCCCATGCCTTTACAAGATGCACAACGCCGCCTAAGGCTACGATCAGGACAAGTCCCCACCCTAACGCGGAGACATTCTCCAAGAGACGGCCGAGTCCGACTCGCGAGATCAAGCAGGACAGCAGTGCAATGCCTGAAACAGCGACGGCGGCGCGAAAAGCATTCTGCCTCATTGTGGCCGACTTAGACATTGGTATAACTCTCCGCGTAAGGAGTTCGGCAGAACTGCTCTTCGAAGATACTCTCCGCGTAGGCCAACGCCTCCGGAGTGTCGACATCCTGCCAGACGGCATCCTCAATGTCGAAGGCGCGTAGCCTGCCTTCTCTTCCCAACACGCGCATGCCGTCCGACAGGGAGCAATTTCCCTCCTTCTTAACCGATTCGAGAATGTCGAAGAGGCAAGGGCCGCACAAGAACATGCCTGTATCGTAGGCGTCGTAGTCGGTGATCTGCTTGCCGATATCAACGATATGATCGCCCTCGCGCCTAACTTTCGTCGCGTCGTCAAGATCAAAAATTCGATCCAGTTTCGGATCTACGGCGAGAATTACCTCGCACGGCGCGAGCGGTTCTTCAAGGAGCGCCCTGGCCGTTCTCGGCTCGAAGATGTGATCGGCCATAAGCAGCAGAAATGGACTGTGGATTAGCTGGCGGGCTCTCAGAACCGAAACGCCGTTGTCCTTGTGGTACTCAAGGTTGTCCACCACATCGATCGAGATATCGCCAAGCCGACGGCCGGCAAGCCAGTCGCGCATCGTGTCCGCGCCGTAGCCAACGACAATGACGAACTTGTCGATTCCTGCTTCCTGGGCGCCAAGGATCACATGTTCCAGCAAAGACTGGCCGTGTAGCTGCACAAGTGGTTTGGGAGAGCCGCCGGACGCGCGGATTAGTCTGCTGCCGTTCCCCGCAGCCAAAATGAGACATTGATTGACTCGGGACTTGTCCCGCCTCGCTGAAGCACGTAGGATTCCGCTCTCTCTCATTGCGTAAGACCTCCTGCCGATGCCGCACTCGCTGTTTGGGTCGTTTGCGGCAGATTCGGTGTGTAGTCGAAATAGTGGATGGTGAGGCTCGTTTCGCCGAAAATGCGTACCTCGGTGGCACTCTCGGTAGAAGCCGGGAACCAGAATGGACCGCTCTTCTGGTAGGTATGAACGAAGTGCACGCTGCTGGTCCAAAAGGAAGGGTTCTTTGCGGGCTTGCCCTCAACCCTGGCCAGTGCGTAGTCCTGGGCATCAATCCAGATCCGGCCCTCGATCAGCCGCTCCTCGTGTCGCCTTGGGACAACGTCGATGACGTAGGCCATGCGATCGCCCAATAATTCGGTTCCCGCTATTTGAAATTCGTAATTTTCGGGACTCAGGCGAGCCTTGATGCGTAACTCCGGGGAGGATGCTTCTGACTCCGTTGCAAGCATCCTTTGCAGAACGTGTTTTCTGGCGCCTTTCCAGCCCTCCTCGCTGACAACTTCGAAGTGCTTGGTTTCGTCCTCGTCGCCTTCGACGCGTACAACCATCTCGGCATGCTTGTTCATGCGATCGTTTTCGAGAACATATCGCCGCATTCCGCGATATCCCGGAAGCTGTCTCTGCCGCTGAGCGTTGCTTGCGAGCATTCTTGCCACCAGAACGTCCGCGCTGGGGACAGGATCATCGTTCCCGGACACAGCGAAAGCCGTGGCCGTGAACACAAGAAGGAAGGTGCCAAAGATGAATTTATTTTTCATAGTCAGAACTGGAATACCAACTTGCCCCGATACTCTCTCCACGCATCGTTGAAGAAACCGCCGAAGAGACTGCTCTCTTGCACGTTCTGCACGTCGCGTGGGTTGAAATGATTGAAGACGTTGAATACGGTGAAGCCGGCCCGCAATGGGAGTTGCCTGTCACGGATGTGCAACGAGATCGGCCGCAACACCTGAAGATCAAAGGACGAAAATCGCGGATAATGCCTGCTATCCCGCGGGCCGACATATTCACGGAATTCATTTTCGACCGAATATGGGAAGCCCGTGTGCAGGTCGTACACAGGAAGAATCGTCAGCTTCCAGGGACCCTGGAAATCGCCCCAGAACAAGACAGCGGTTTGTCGCATCGAAAGGCAATCGCGCCCGCGCATCCGGCTGAATCACGGCCTGGGGATAGTTTCCGAAGAACAGCGAAGGATCGTTAAGGTTGCCGTAAGCTCGCGAGTGAACATACGAAGTATTGAAGGTGATGCGCGGAAGCTTGTAGCGTCCTGCCACCTGGACTTCCTGGTAAGAATCTCGCCCTGAATTCGAGAGGGCAATAATGCCTGAGGTCCCATCGGAGATGGGTGACACCACGAAGACCTTGGAGGTGTTGCGCTGTTCGTATCCAACACGGACGTTAAGACTCTCGAGGACTTGCCGTTCTACAGCGATATTCCACGAAGTACTGCGCGGGTTTTGCAGCTTATTGGTGATCTTATTCAAGTAGAGCGTCGAACTGAGCGTCTGTCCGTTGGGATCTAGCATTGTTACAGTTCGATTCGGCAGCTCTTCAAAGGTCGGGAACATCAGAGGCACGCGATCGTAGAACATTCCCGCGCCGCCCTTGAGCAATGTCTTGCCGTCATTCGTTAGTGCGAAAAGAAAACCTGCCCGCGGAGCTGCATGCACCGACCCTGTTACCGTATCGCTGTCGAAACGCACACCCCCATCGATAGTCAAGCGCTGAGACAGTGCCCAATGGTCGCTCAGGAACCAGGAAGTCTCATTCTGATCGATACTAAAGGAGGCCGGATCGGTGAAACTGATGCGCTCTATGGGCAGACCCGATGCGCCGATGATTTCGACCGGCAAAAAAGCTTCGCGGCCATCGTAAGAGGAGTGGGCGTAACTCGAACCCACTCTCATTTGATGGGTGCCTAGAAAATGCCGCGGAGAGAAATCGTAGCTCTCGTTCCATTCCACCCGGTTTGTCTGGCGCGCTTGCCGGTTGAAGAATCCACCCTGTGTCGTATCGATCAGAAGCTGATATGGATCATTGCTTTGAGCGGTAACATCGGCATCGTAGCGTTTGTAGCTCAACTGCGAAACCAGGGCGCTATCGGTTCCGGTCAGGTATCGGTGCTGTCCGTAAATTTGATATCCGCGCTGATGAAAATCGGCCGTGGCCGGCTCAGGCGTAAAGGTGTTTAGGCCCATGTACTGCAGCTTTTGGGGATAAAGCACAAACGACACCGTCGCCGTTTGTTTAGGGCTCAGATTCAGGTCTGATTGGGTATAGGAGTTATAGCCCTGCAGCGTCGTGTCACGCTCCATTGGGGGAAGACTGTTTACGGGCGTACGCACATAGCGGTACTCCAAAGATTGCGTCAGCGCGATGCGGTCCTTGATCAGTGGACCAGTGAAGGTCATCCGCGGCGTGGCGGCTCCGATGCCGACGATGTGCTCGCCTCGGTCTCGCCACCGCGGAAGCACGTTTTGAATGGAGAAGTGGGATTTCTCAAAATTTCCTGTCTTTGTCTCGACAGATGAAACCGCTCCTGTAAACCTTCCGTATTGCGGATCATAGGGATTCGACAGAACGTGCACCGATGACACCACATCGATCGGCAGGTTGATCGCCGGAGAACCGGTTGCCGGATCTGTGACATTTGCGCTGTTGACGAGTGCGCCGCTCTGAGTGCTGCTGGCGCCCTTTAGATTGATGTGACCGTCAGGTCCGCGAACCACGCCAGGAACGAGTGGAAGGAGAGTATCGAACCGCTCATTCATATTTGGAGCGTCGCGAATTGTTTTCTCGTTGATAGTGTCTATTGGGGCGGGGGTCTTGGCATCCGTCTCGTTCGCGGTTACTGTCACCGAGGTGTTGACCTGTGTCGGCCTCATCTGGAGTTGAACCTGGGCCAGCTGATTAGCCTCGACCGCGGTCGTTTGTATGCCTTCCAAACCAAGGGAGGTTGCTTCGACCGTGTAGTCTCCGGCGGGTAGCGCGACAAAGACGAACTTACCCTCTGCGTTTGTCTCTGTTACGGTCGTAACGGGGCCGCTCGCCAGAACCTTCGTCCCTGACGAATAAGACTGATGACCTTGATCTCCTACAAATACGGTTCCTTCGATCCTTCCGGTCGGCTTGTCGTTGTCACTGGCCAGCGCAGAGGGAGCGAACCGGCAAAAAGCAACCATCAGGAAGACAGCCACCGCCGTCCGCAGCCATGGCACCCTCCAATATCGAGTAGGTACTCCATCTGTCCCTGCGTGTGGTTCGAGTTTCGTGGACGTCTTAAGCACATTTTCCTTTCGCGGTATACGAGCGCTACTCTTTGCGAAGTAACGCTCTTTTGCGACCCCTCATCTGGTCTTACCGAGACCATCGAGCAGCCGAATACCTCTACCTCTGTGAGAGGTCCATCTCGCGCCAAAGATTGCAATCCTTGACTGCAGATCTGCCCAGGATCATGTTGATCGATGTCATGATCTGCAGCGACAGGGCCACCAACGCGACGATTAATACTTGCCAGTCCGGTGTCATCTTTCTCGACGCCTCACGACTCCGAATTGCAAGGCAAGGGCCATTTGCAACTCATTGAAGACAGAGCCGAGCACTGATGAAAACTGATGACCGGTGACAGCATGTTGTCAAATGTTGCGCAAAACTGAACAAGCCATGTCGTAATGCTTTGCCGAACCATTAATGCCGTTCATCTCACCTATCCTCGTGCAGAAGAAACTCCTAACTCGCGCCCATGTAGATTCACGGAGCCGGATTTTGGGCAATAGGCTGCAAACACCGTCCCCGTTTTGCTTGTTGGTAGTGGGTGTCGGGAATGTACGCAAAAGAGACCACCGGACACGTTTACCCGGAGATCGACATTACGACAATGACGGCGACATGGATGCGCTGATTCTTGATATGAACGATCTACCATCGCTCCTGCGCAATGATGGAGGCAACAAACAGAACTGGATCAAGATCAAGCTCGTGGGCGCTAAGTGTAATCGAACAGCCATTGGAGCGAGGGTGCGAGTTATCACGGGAAAACATATTCAGATGGATGAAGTAAACAAGGGTACAAGCGTGATGTCACAGAGCGACCTGCGCCTTCACTTTGGACTGGGAAAGGTGAGACTGTAGATGCCGTGGAAGTGAAGTGGCCGACTACTCAGAAGGTCGAAAGTTTCACGCAGCTCAAGGCAAATCAGATATTCACTATCCGCGAAGCCGAGGGGATAGTCAGGACTTTAAGCCAGGCTCAACCTAGAACCTATCTCATAAATCCACCTCAGGAGGTTTACATGCCGTCGCACATTACTTGCGGTTTGCCCGAAACAAGCCTGGAACGCGTTCCCACTACCCTCCCAGACCTTTCGGTGAGTGATCGGAGATTTTTTAGCAATTCGAGAATCACTCCCGGCGGACATCCGCGTTCGTCGGTACCAGCACTTCTCAGCCTCTACCCGGTTGAAACAACAGTCAGACACCCGGCACATTCGGTTTTGCGCGTTACTCTTTTACGGTCTTGGCTTCCAACTAATTGTCGTAACACAGACCAACTCTGTTCTTGCTGCAACACTTCAGTACGCACGAGTTGAGGTTTGGTAAAGTGACCCCCATCAGCGATTCAATGAGGGCTCGCCGGAATAATTGAGCCGGTTAAGTCCGTTCAGCGCGGCGACCTTGTAGCACTCGGCCAATGTAGGGTAGTTAAAAACCGTGTTTACCAAGGAGTCGATCGAGCCCTCGAAACCTATAACAGCCTGTCCGATGTGAATGAGTTCGGTTGCGCCTTCGCCAACGATATGAACACCCAGCAGCCGGCGCGTTTCCCTATGAAACAATATCTTTAGGAGCCCGGTAGTGTCGTTTAGGATCTGTCCTCGCGCTATTTCGCGGTAATGTGCGATGCCAATCTCGTATGAGACACCCGCTTCGGTCAGTTGTTCTTCTGTTTTGCCAACGAACGAAATCTCCGGAATTGAGTAGATCCCGTAGGGGAACAATTCGGGGACCGATACAACCGGTATACCGAAAGCGTGGCATACGGCCACGCGACCCTGCTCCATCGAAACGGACGATAGGCTTGGAAAACCAATCACGTCGCCCGCGGCGTAGATGTGCGGCTGCGAGGTCTGAAAGTTGGCATTTACCTGAATCCGGCCCCGCGCATCGGCAGCGAGTTCACACGCCGCAAGATTCAACGAATCTGTGTTGGCCTGCCGCCCTACAGCGTAGAGCAAAGCATCCGACCAGATTTGCTTTCCGCTCTTCAGCTTCGCGCAAACTTTGCCCTCAGAGGATTTCGTGACCTCTTCGACATCCTCACCCAGACGAAAAGTGACGCCTTGGCTGCGCATGTGATAACTCAGCGCTTCAGCAATCTCCTGGTCGACGAAATCGAGTATGCGAGGGCGGCGTTCGATTACAGTCACCGGAATATCAAGAGCCGCGGCAATACAGGCATACTCAATACCGATCACGCCACCCCCGACGATGGTCAACACATGGTGCTCCGTCCTTAACCGGCGAATCGCGTCTGTATCGATAATGGAGACATCGTCCACGGGAATAGCGTCGTTGTGAGCCGGTCGCGAGCCCGCAGCGATCAATATGTGGTCCGCGTGGCAGAGTTGCTCTCCTTCCTGATTCGCAACCCGAATCGTGTGGGGTCCGGCAAAGGACGCAGTGCCAATCAATACATCAATTTCGTTGCGACGAAACTGACTCTCAAACACCCGAACTTCATTGGACGCGACTTCCTCGATTCTCTGCGCCAGGTTTGAGGCCGAGATTCGGCGATCCGTGGACCCTGATCGGGTAGAACGGAGGGCAGCCTCCCGAAGTGTCTTGCTCGGAATCGTGCCGGTGTTAATACTGGCCCCTCCGAGAGCTATAGAGCGTTCGACCACCGCAACCTTTTTGCCGAGTTTGGCGGCTTGAATGGCCCCGTGATGTCCGGCTGCGCCGGAGCCGATCACCACCATGTCGTAATGCTTTGCCGAACTTACTTTCGTTCATCAACCGTCCTCATGCAGAAGCTGCTAACTCGCGCTGATGCAGATTGGAGTCGGATTTGAGTGACACTGCAAACACTTCCCGTTGTTCGGTGGTGGCTGGATGCAAGACACCACCGCGAGGCTCTGAGAATCGATGTGAATTGCTTTCATGATGCGAAGTGCGTTTCCAGAAGTTGGCACAACGAGAAGCCATGAGAGCCCGGGCAGGATGTCATCGATGCCGCATTCGAGCGCGTCCCACCAGAGTTCCGCCGTACTGGAAGAAGTCACAAGTACGATGGAGATAGAGATATCGATGCACTTGACCCGTTCGACGAGGTCTCTCCAATTGCCATCGGCCAGGGCGAGCTCCGTGACAATCACGGTCTTCTCGCGCGCCGAGTTGAGCAAATCAACTGCCGCCCTGATGCTGCGCGCCCACTGCATCACCAGTCCGTGCGCTTCGATGTCCTGCACGACCGTGGCTTCCGGGCTCCTGCTGGACACAAAAATTACTGTTCCTGCTTGTCTGTCGGTCTGCATCGATTCTCTAACCTGCCTGATTCCACGCTAAGCCCTCTGGCCTTCGATTGGCCGTAAGCCGCCGTAAGCTCGCCGTAACACTTGCGAAGCTTTGTGGAGCATAATGAATGGGGAAGAGAAGCAAGTGCCAACGCCGCCGTTATCATCCGGAAAATCTCTCGCCAACTCTGCAGCCGACCCCGTGCCGGCGACGGCGGTTCGCGACCAATTGGCGCGCGTGGTGAATAGCCCTGGTTTCGTTTCGTCAGCCCGGCTATGCCGGTTTCTGACGCACATCGTGAATCGGACAATCGATGGAGATATCGATAGCCTCAAGGAGTTCTCGATTGCAATGGAGGTGTTCGACCGCACCTCAGAGTACGATCCGAACATCGACGCGATTGTTCGGGTCGAGGCTCGTCGTCTCAGAGCGAAGTTGAAGGCCTATTACGAGGAAGGGCAGGGTACGGTTGATCCGGTTCTGATTGGATTGCGGCCGGGCAGTTATGTCCCGGTCTTCCGATGGCTTGACGCCCAGCCGGCAAAGCATCGCGAAGAGATTGGCGCCGCACCGCCACCGGGCCGTATATGCGTTGCCGTGTTGCCGTTCGTGAACATGAGTCCGGAGCCGGAGCAGGACTATTTTTGCGACGGGATCAGTGAAGAGATCACGAACTCGCTTACGCGGGTATCCGGTTTGAACGTGATTGCGCGGACATCGGCCTTTCACTTCAAGGGTGCCAACATCGATATCCGGGAAGTAGGGCAGCGTCTCGGCGCGAATCTTGTCATCGAAGGAAGCGTCAGGAAGGCCGGCGAACAGCTGAGGATCACTGCCCAGGCGATTCAGACCGAATCGGGTCATCACGTCTGGTCGGAGACGTTCCGTCGCGAGCTCCAGGACGTGTTTGCGATCCAGGAAGAGATCGCACAATCTGTTGCGGACTTACTCCGGCTTCACATGCCGGAAGTACAAGGGCCAGTGCGGCCCTCCCCTCCTGATCTTGACGCATATACAAGGTACCTGCGAGCTCGATTTCTGATTCACCAGCAGTCGCCTGAAACGTTGCACGCCGCCCTGGAGCAGCTACGAAGGCTCACAGAGACTTATCCCGACTACGCTCTTGCTTACAGTGGCATGGCTGCGGCGAGCGGCCTTCTTGCCCAGTTCGGGGTGGTCTCGGGCCGTGATGTGTATCCAGAAGTGAAGGCAAACGCGGAGCGCGGTTATGCGCTCGATCCTGAATCCGGTGACACATGCACGGTGCTGGGCGCACTTCGTGCCTGGTTTGAGCATCGTTGGGATGAAGCGGAGAAGCATGTATGACCGCGCGCTAAAACTACAACCCAGTCACGCGCCGGCTCACATGTTTCGTGCTATGGCTTTGTTGTGCCAGGGGGACATCAAGGCGGCAGAGTCAGGACTTCGCCGCTCGACTGAACTGGACCCGCTCTCGGCCAGCGACTGCGCGCGGATGGCTTATCTTCATTACGTAAAAGGAGACTATTCATCAGCCGCAGAGCATCTCCGACAGTCTTTCGAACTGGATCGCGACTATCCTGAAGCGCGATTGTATGAAGGACTCTTGCACTTCCAGCAGCAGCGTTACGACGCGGTGATACAGTGTCTCTCGCCGTCTGCCTCACCATTGGATATCGGTCTGCTTGCCGCAGGACATGCGCAGGAAGGCAGCTTATCGCGAGCCGAAGAATGTATCGAGAGACTTCATCAACTCGCGGGGCGGCAATACGTCACTCCCCTGGCAGAAGGTTTCGCTGCAGTCGGGATGGGAGATTTCGATCTGGCACTGCAGTGCCTGGATGAAGCGATCAATCACAAAACAAACTTCGTGAATCTCCTGGCGATCGAGCCGTTTTTTCATCCTCTTCACGCTGACCGCAGGTTTGCCAAACTTCTGAAAAAGCTAAACTTGTCGCACTGACAGGTGCCGCAAGCAGTGCCGTTAGCTTACGTAGGGCTTACGTAGGGCTTACGAGGCATTACTCCCCCCGCTTCCGCGTTCGAGGCACCATTGCTTCATGAAACGACGCACTCGAACAACCTGTTTGGCCTTCACCCTGGGGACGCTGGCGCTGCTGGCGCGAGGTCAGGATCTCGCACCTCTAGTCCCCCCCGCCCACGGTTGAACAGGCGGCGGGACAACAGTCAAACCTCCCTGAATTGACTCTCGAACAGGCGGTTGAACAAGCTGTTGCGAACAACAGCAGTCTGAAGACCGCCAGCCTCGATACACTCCGGGCCGCCGACGATCTGGCTGCGAATAAGACAAGACGTTTTGCGAATACGCAGGTCACTGCGCTCGGCGCCCAACTGGTTACGAAGCCATCGGTTACTTATCCGGCAGGCTCGCTTGGGGTATACAGCGCAACCGGGCCGATTCCGGCGACGAATCAGAAGGTCGAGATTCCGCGAAAACCCGTAGGCATAGTGAATGTCTCGGTTGCCCAGCCGCTTTCGACGCAGTACCAGCTGCATTTGCAATTGAAAGCTCTTGCGCTGGGGCTGGAAGGTACGCGCCAGGATCAGGTGAAAACACGTCTGGAGGTGGTCGACCAGGTTCGACGTGCATACTACGCGGTTGTCGAGGCACAGAGCGCTTTGGATAGCCTTCAGGCGTCGCTCCCTTATTACCGGGAATCGCACCGTCTGGCATTAGTGAACCGCGGTAAAGAGACGATTCTCGAATCGGATCTGCTGAACGCCGATGCGCAGCTTTTGAAGATACAGAACGCCATCAGCGATGCGAGCGACAGGGTCGCGTCGGCGAGCGAAAGATTGAACGATCTGATGGGTCGGGACGTACACACGCAGTTCCGGGTTGCGGCGATCGGCGATGCAGATACCGATCTCGCCACACCCGAAGCCATGGAAGCCCGCGCTCTTCAAAACCGGCCAGATGTGAAGAAGGCGAAGCTTCAGGTGCAGCAAGCCAATTACGACGCGCGGGCGAAGAAGGCGGAATATATCCCCGACGTGAGTCTGGCATTCAGTTACTACACAACCGCGAACTTCGAGAATGTTTTTCCAAGCAACGTCGGGACAGTGGGTATGTCGGTCCGGTGGGAACCGTGGGACTGGGGACGCAGGCACCATGAATACGAGGAAAAGCGAACCAAGGAAGAACAGGCCAAGGTTGGAGTCGGCGCTACGGAACGCGCCGTTCTTCTGGAGGTGAGAAATGCGTGCCGGCAATTGGAGAACACCCGCCGGCAACTGACCCTCAGCGATGCAAGCGAAAGTGCGGCCCGGCAGAAGCTCAAAGAGCTGCAGGAGAAGGTGAAGCGCGAAGCGGCATTAAGCAGAGATTTGTATCAAGCACAGTCGGATCTGGCATCCGCGGACAGCCAGCAGCAACAGGCTCTCACTGCCTTCTGGAAGGCCAGAGCCGATTTGAAAAAGGCGATAGGAGAAGAATGATGCGTATCTCAATTGGAATTTTAAGTTTTGCTGCGTTTTCGGTTCTCGCCGGCTGCGCAAAGACGCAGAAGGCGGGGCCAGAGCCGGTTCCCGTTGTGGCGGAGATTGTGGCTACGCAGCAGGTCCAGCCCAGTTGGACTTACTCCGGCGAGATTCGTCCGGACACTGAGGTTCAACTGGCCTTCAAGGAACCCGGTTATATCGCCGCTCTGTATCGAGTGAAGGGCGTCGATGGTCGGATGCGTGATGTGCAGGTAGGCGACGAAATACCTGCCGGCGCCCCACTGGCCCGACTGCGCGGCTCCGATTATGAAGCCTCGCTCAACTCGGCGGTCGGCCAGCAGCGCTCAGCGCAGGGTACGCTTGATGTTTCGCAAGCGGAACTCAACCGAGCAAAGGCCGACCAGGCAAAGGCGGATCTTGATTTTGAGCGTGCACAAGCGCTCTATGCCGCCAAAGCAATGACTCGCCCGGATTACGATGCGGCGGTGAATCAGCACACATCGGCGACCGCCAGTGTGGAAGCCGCCGTGCGTCAGATCGAGGCGCGCCGCGGGCAGTTGAGCGCTGCGTCGGCGCAGGCTGTCTCCGCGCGGATCAATCTTGGCGATACGAGCCTGAACGCTCCCATGCCTGGAGTCATCGTCGAAAAGAGTGTGGAACCGGGCAGCCTGGTTGCTGCAGGGACAAGGGCATTCACGCTCGACGATACGCGCGTCGTGAAGGTGAACTTCGGAGTTCCCGACAGCATGCTGGCACACCTCAAGCTAGGAGCACCGGTGCCTGTGCAACTTGATGCCTTGCAGGGGCGGACCTTCACAGGGCAAATTACGGGAATCTCCGCCTCCGCCAACCGTGAGTCCCGGGTTTTCAACATCGAGGTTACTCTCCCGAACCGGGATCGCTTGCTCAAGGTGGGGATGATCGCACGCATCCGTATAGAGCAAGCGAATACGCAAACTGTGCCTGTAGTACCACTGACCGCTTTGATGACCGCGGAATCCGGTTCGAATAACTATTCGGTCTTCACTGTAACGGAGCGCGATGGAAAACAGTTTGCGCAATTGAAGAGTGTGAGGATTGGTGAAACCTTCGGCAAGTCGGTCGTCATCGACGAAGGCCTTACGCCCGGCGAACGAATCATCGTCAACCGTACTAACCAGCTAAGCGACGGAAGCCTGATCCGGATGGTCAACTAGGAGACGCAGCAATGACACACGCACAGAACGAGCAGTCCACGAACAAGAAACAGAATCTCGCCCGCTTCTTCCTCGAACAGCGACACATCGCCTGGGTCTCGCTCGCGGTTGCGCTCCTCTGGGGAATCTACGGACTATTGAAGATGCCGCAACGGAAAGACCCGGACATTCCTGTGCGCCAGGCGATGATTATCGTGCCTTGGCAGGGAACATCGTCCGAACAGGTAGAGCAACTGGTGACCAGGAAGATCGAGCAGGCTATTGCTTTGAATCAATGGGTGACGGAGATCAAGAGCGCCTCCAGAACCGGCTCGGCGATGGTTCAATTCGAGCTGGCGGAAAAGGGAAAGTACGACAGGGACAAGGAACTGGACGACGTCAAGATCAGGCTGGACGCCATCCACGATCTTCCGCAAGGAGCCGGTCCGATTTTGTACATCAAGGACTTCGGGGATACGTCTGCATTGATGCTCACAGTAGCGAGTCCGCCGGCCGATCCAGCCCAGGTCGCCTGGATAAGCAAACTAGTTGAGACACAGGTCCGCCAGGTTCGGAGTGGTTTGGATACGCATACTCAGCCGCGGCGTTCCATTGTTGTGGTTTTTCCGAAGTCTATCGACAGCGACGAAGTCGAGCGCAAGTTGTCTTGGGTGACCCGAGACATGGCAACCCAACATCTATGTTCCGATGTGCGAGTGTTTTCGGGAGCGGGGTTCACCGGGGTGGACCTGGCGACGAACCTCAGCACTCCTGATCTGCAGTCGGCCTTGAGGAAGTTCGCAAATCAGAACCTGCAAACCGACGAACTTCATCCCGATGCATGGAAACCTGCGATCATCGACGAACCGGCAAACACTACCGCGGCGCTTCAGGCCGTGGCCGGTGACAAGTACACTTATCGCGACCTGGACGACTTTACCGATACCCTTCAGCGAAGCCTCAAAACGCTGTCGATCGTGGCGAAGGCAGAACGTTCCGGGGTACTGGACGAGAACGTATTTCTGAATTTCTCGCAGCAGCGCCTCGCGCAATACAAGCTAAGGCCGGCGGATCTTTCCAGTATCCTCGCGGCCCGGAATCTACCGGAGAGCGGCCAAACGCTCAATGCACGCGGACGCACGGTCAGCGTCAACACCACAGGCGAGTTCAAGAGCATCGACGATCTGCGGAATGTAGTGATAGGCACGTCACCGAACGGAACGCCGCTTTACTTGCGGGATCTCGTGGACATCGACAGGGGATACGAGAATCCCCCTTCCTTCCTCAACCGGTACACGCGCCGCGACGAAAACGGCAGATGGATCACGACACGCGCGATTACGCTCTCGGTCCAGATGAAGAAGGGAGAACAGATCGGATCTTTTGGAAAACAGGTGGACGCCAATCTGGCGAGCGTGAGAAAAACATTGCCGGCCGATCTGGTGCTGGCCAGGACCTCGGACCAGCCACTGCAGGTACACGACAGCATTGAGCTCTTCAGCCACAGCTTGATCGAGGCGCTGGTGCTGGTGGTCGTTGTGGCTTTGATTGGCTTCTGGAGCTGGCGGACGGCCATTCTGATTGCGGTGTCCATGCCGATTACGCTCGCGATCACGTTTGGGGTCATCAGCACGCTCGGGATCGACCTGCAACAGGTCTCAATCGCTTCGCTGATCATCGCGCTGGGACTATTGGTCGATGTACCGGTGGTGTCCGGCGACGCAATTGTGCGCGAACTGGGTGCCGGCCAGCCACGGTCCGTCGCCGCGTGGCTGGGACCGACAAAGCTATTCAAGACGATGGCGTTTGCAACCGTCACGAATATCGTCTCCTATCTTCCATTTCTGCTGTTGCCCGGAGATACAGGGAAATTCCTGTACAGTCTGCCTATCGTCATTAGTTGTTCGCTGCTGGCGGCCCTGCTCGTCTCGATGACCTTTGTGCCGCTCATCAGTTCGTTTCTCTTGCGAAAGCAGGATCGAAACTCCAATCGAGGAGAGGCGGCAGCGCGGGTTTACAGGCTGGTATTTCCGAACCGCGAAGAAGGCCATTGAACACAGGAAGCTGTGCCTGGCAGGCTCGCTTGTCCTGCTGATAGCGGGCGGCGTTGTCTTCTCCAGGCTGAAACCGCAGTTCTTTCCAAAGGATCTTCAATACTTTTCTTACATCGACGTGTGGCTGCCTGAAGACACTCCCGCGAGCGCGACCAGCGCGGTTGCTCAGCAGGTGGAATCCATCACCCGCCGAGTAGCGGAAGAGTATGGTCAGAAGCCATCCGGAGCACGGACATCCGAAGGATGTTCTGCAATCGATGACAACTTTTGTGGGCGGCGGCGGTCCGCGCTTCTGGAGCAGCGCCACACCTGAGGACAGGCAAACCAACTATGCTCAGGTGATTCTGCGAACGAAAGACAATCATGATACGACACCTCTGCTTGCCCTTTTGCAGCCGGAATTGGACAGGCAAATTCCTGGAGCAATCATTGATACGAGGACTCTCGAAACGGGCAAGCCGGTTGGAATTCCGATTCAGGTCAGAATTTCCGGCGAAGATCTGCCACGTCTCAGAGCGGAAGCCGAGCAGCTGAAGCAAATCTTTCGCGACATCCCCATCGCCGCCAGAGTTCGAGACGATTGGGGCGAGCCGAGTGCGAGAGAAGTGGTGCACGTCGATGCGGACCGGGCAAACCTGGCGCACGTCACAAACGCAGATGTTTCCGATTCCGTCGGTGCGGCTCTTCATGGCATTACGGCTGGAGTTTTGAGAGATGGCAACAAGCAGGTTCCGATTGTTGGACGCATGCAGATGGAGGAGCGGTCCCAACTCTCCGATCTGCGCAGTCTATACGTCTTCTCGCGGCAAGACACCCCTCCAGTGCCTCTCGATCAGGTGGCGACGACTGCCCTGAGTCCGGTAACGCCTAAAATCCGACGCTTCGATCAGTACCGGACCATTACCGTGCAGTGCTGGCCTACGCAGGGGCATTTACCTTCGGAGGTAATCGCAGCGGCTATGCCAAAGCTGGAGGCATTCCAGAAGCAGCTTCCCGACGGGTTTATATTCCGCTTCGCAGGCGAGCAAAAAGAGCAGGTCAGCGGCTTTGCTGACCTCACTACGGTGCTGCTCATTTGCGTTAGCGCGCATTTACTTGGCGCTCCTCGCACAGTTCAAGCATGCGTTCAAACCCCTCATCGTCTTTGCTGCCATTCCGTACGGCGTTGTCGGTGCAATCTTTTCACTCGCCATTATGGGCCAGCCCTTTGGATTCATGGCATTCCTTGGGATCATCAGCCTCATCGGTGTAATTGTGAGCCACATCATTGTGCTGTTTGAATTTATCGAGGAGCGACGAGAAGAGGGCGAGGAATTGGAGTTGGCGCTGATCGATGCCGGCATCCTTCGTTTGCGGCCAGTGATGATCACGGTTGCGGCCACAGTGATTGCGCTGTTTCCGTTGGCTGCACACGGCGGCCCGCTTTGGGAGCCTCTTTGCTATGCGCAGATTGGGGGACTGACGATCGCCACTTTCGTGACGCTTGGGCTCGTTCCCGTCCTCTATTCCTTCGTCGTGCTGGATCTGAAGTTGATCCGTTGGGAACAAGACGGAGCAGACGGGTTCGGCTGCTTCAGAGAAACCGGCAGAGATGCCTGCAACATCGGGGATACATGCGTGACCGACTATGAACTTTGGACACATCATCCAATACGCAACATTATTATCACTTCTGATGGGAGGTCTCGGTGTGGTTGTCGCGGTCTTGAATCACCGCGAGCAGGTGAAGACGCAGATCTTCCTGGCAATGTCTGCCCAGTATGACGAACTGTTGAAGAACTCTTCGGCGGCATTCTGGCTGAGTGTGCCAGTTGGCACGGAGCTTCCTGAACGGACGGACGATTTAACCATCTCGATGTTGCGATTCTGCACCCTGGTTTCATTAACCTATCTTCTATTTCGCGAACACCGCATACCAAAACGAATGTGGGAGTTGATGCTCCGTTCCGCTGAGCGGAGGTTCCGCAGTCCCTTATTTGTGCGTGAATGGGAGCATTTGAGAACTGAATTCGAATCATTTCCGGAATTCGTCACTCTCGTTACTTCAGTGCATCGTATGCCGCCCCGTATTGAAACCCTGGACGCCTAAGTAACTCAGGATTACAAGATTCGGCTCGGTATCACAGTAGCAAATGACTGGATACTGCCGGAGTCCTATTGTCTGTCTGCGGATTTCAGAGTTGATGAATGGAGAATTGCTCGCCCGATGAGTGGCGTTAATAAACAGAAGGAGATGCGATGAAAATCACGAAACAGCTGATATTGCCACTAGCTTTGTTGTTCATGCTCGCTTACGCCAGGGGACAGGACATTCACTACAACTATGACCGAGGCGCGAACTTTCAATCCTATCGAACCTATCAATGGGTCGACCTCCAGAGGGGTCCGCGGCGGTCCGTCAAAAGTCGATGTCCCGGCCGGTTTGCCAAATTTGCCGTTCGGTCCACCACCTATGAGCGGTAGCAATGTCGCAGATGATCAGTTGCTCGATCAGGACATTAGACGGGCAGTCGATGCACAGCTCGCAGAGAAAGGTCTCACCAAGGTGGACAAAGGTGGGGACCTTCTGGTGGGCTACCAGGCCAACGTCCGTGAGGAAAAGAGCATAAACCTGTCGGGCTCGGGAGCCAATGGCTGGTGGGGCGGAGGTCCATACTGGGGGGGCGGCTTCAGCTCGGTTCAGGGCCAGACTTCTACCATTCCCATTGGGACGCTGGTGGTGGGCCTGTATGACCCTGCAAGAAAGCAGTTGATCTGGCGCGGAGATGCCAGCAAGACCGTCGACCTCAAGAAAGATCCGAATAAAAACTACGGGAACCTGCAAAAGGCGATGGTCAAGCTTTTCAAGAACTATCCGCCTCAGCCCGGTAAATAGGTGCGAGGGGCGAAAGAACAACTTCGCGTTACCCCAACTGGACCCGTCCGCCGAGACAGCCGGCGGGTCCCACTCAAACGAGGAGGAGCAATGGACTCACATTTTTGGGATATTTATCGAGATATTCGATCCCTCATCCAAAAGCCAGACGAGGCAGTCTACATCCTTTACACATCGATTGGAACGATTACTGTTCGTAAATTCGTCTACCGAGCCGAAGCAGGTTATGTCTTTTTGCAGGGTACCGACGAGAGCGGGAGGGATCGTATCGTAGGCTTTTCGGAACAACAGCTTTCCACATTTGCATTTGAGGTCCGGATGAAGTCAGCCGACAAGAGCGGCCAGATTAGATTCAATCAGAATCTAGCTGAGAATCTCTCTTAAGCTTAGAGCGGGAACCTGAGGAACTCACCGTCAGACGAGGACCGCTATCTTGCTTTTAGCTGTACCCGTGCTGCCCGCACAGAAAGAAGGACACCAGTCGCCATGCTGACATCCTCGGAGTTGAAGAAAATACCAATCTTTTCCTGCTTGAACGACGCGAACCTCATGTGGCTCTCGCAGCAGGCTGCCGATCTTCATCTGGAACCGGGTGAGTATCTCATTCACGAAGGGGAGCCCACCCCTTTTTTTGTAGTGATGGACGGAACCACGGAAGTGCTCAAAGACGTAATGGGGCGTCGAACTGAAGTCTCAGAGCACAAGCCGGGGCGATTTCTTTGGCGAATTGGCCATTCTCATGGCAACGGCGGCTCCCGCCTCCGTCCGCGCGAAGACAGCTTGCCACTTGGCACGGCTCGATCCGCAACACCTCCAGGAATTGATCCGACGCTCGCCCGAGTGCAGCGCGGTGATCTTACAGACCCTTAACGAGCGGGTACAAGTCGTGCAGAAGTACATGCTGAGTCTTCCCTCCAGCCGCGTACAGATAGTCGGATCGAAATTTGATGACGACTGCCGGGAGATTCGCACCTTCCTGAGCATGAATCGAATCCCTTATGAGTGGGTCGACCGCGATCGTAGCGCACATCTGGCTCCGACTGACCAGGCTTGCGAGGTTGCTGGCCTATCCGTCGTCGTGGATGGTTCGTTCTGCGTCAGCCATCCTCCTACGGTTCGTAAGGTAGCTGAAGCGCTCGGATTCCAAACGGCTCCCCATCGCCAAAGCTATGACGTGGTGATTATTGGCGGCGGCCCAGCGGGACTGGCGGCTGCCGTCTACGGAGCCTCGGAAGGGCTCAGCGTCTTGTTGGTCGAGCGCAAGGCTCCCGGCGGTCAGGCTGGCACATCTTCTCGCATCGAGAATTACCTCGGCTTCCCCAATGGCATCTCAGGAGATGACCTCAGTCAACGCGCGTTCCGGCAGGCGGTTAAGTTTGGAGCCGAAGTGGTTCTCACCCGAGAGGTCCAAGAGATCATTCCGCAACCCGATGGCGCATATACGATTGGGCTCGATGGTGGCGATAGGGTTGACACAAAGACCGTCATCCTGGCGACCGGAGTTGCTTGGCGCAGACTTGAGGCGGACGGCGTCGATCGCTTCATCGGACGTGGAGTCTTGTATGGGGCCGCACGTACGGAGGCCCCCACGGTGGCAGGAAAGCGCGTCTTTATCATCGGCGGCGGCAACTCTGCCGGCCAGGCTGCCCTGTTCTTCGCAAATTACGCGAGTTCAGTGACCATGCTGGTCCGCGGCGAAGATCTGAAGCGCAGCATGTCGCAATACTTGATCGATCAGATTGCTCTCGTGCCGGGCATTCGGGTGGAGACGGAAACTCAGGTGGTCTCTGCAGACGGCACGGATTGTTTGAAAGCAATAGAAACCCGGAAAACGGGGGAGCCTGTCATCCGCCGGGCTGCAGATGCACTGTTTGTCATGATCGGCGCCGATGCAGTAACCCATTGGTTGCCATCTCAACTCCAACGCGAAAACGGCTATGTCCGCACGGGACGCGAGGTGAGCGACCAGCCAGGTTGGGCGGCAGATCGTGCTCCATTTCTGCTGGAAACAAATCTTCCGGGCTTCTTCTGTGTAGGTGACGTTCGCTACAACTCGATCAAGCGCGTTTCCAGCAGCGTAGGAGAAGGCAGCATGGCCATTGCTTTCGTGCATCAATATCTCTCGTTACCGCTCAAACCGATTCCACAGTGATTGCGTTCACGTTTCAACCGTCGCTCCTAGTGGCTCGACTCAGACCAATGAAGTAACGGAATATCCTCTATGAAGGCGATCTCTGGTGCCCCAATCCATCGCGGAACGACCGTCTGAGAATGTAGTAAAGCAACAATTTCGTCAGCTTCATCTCGCGAGGAGCGCAAGAAGGCATGAACAGCTTTTGAGGCTTTCAGCACCCCCCTACGGTTCACTGCTTTCCGCCTGCTCAATGCGGCACGGCAACTGTCTCGGCTGTGACTTCCGGCGCGCTGCGATTAGCAGTAACCTCTTTATTGAAATTAAAATCCGTAGGGGCAACACCCGTAATAAGCCGCGCCCCACGACTGAACGTCAAGTCCTGAATTGCCCACTGCAAGACGTAGGATTTACGCTCCTGTTTGCGGCACCATCAGACCGCACCGGGCTTCGGCTGCTCAATTTGATGGACGGAAGGGAAGCTGCGCTGATACTTAGTCGAGATCTCGAGCAGAGCCAGCCGAAGATTTCGCATCATCTCGCATATCTGAGACGTGCGGGCGTTGTCGCCCCGCAGTGCGAGGGGAAATAGGTGCACTATAAGATCGTTGTGCCCGCCAATACTGGCGCTGCCAAAATCCTTCGAGAGACACTGGCCGTTGTCAGAGAAGGTAAAAGGATGCTGATCAGAGGAAACCTGACAGTGTGGAGTGAAGTGGATGCAGGAACCGAGGTGGAACTTTGCGTTTCCTGCGGGCAGCGGTTACACGACAGCTCGGAGAGGTTCCTGGTTGTCGCAAAAGCTTGTGGGCAAGGCATGAGCATGATTAGCCGAAATACGGCGAGGCGCTTGCGGGGAGCGAGCCGTATCTTGCTCCTTTGCATTATTCACGCGTTATATGCCGCAGCAGCCCAACCCCACCCAGCTCAGGGCGGCCCTGTTGTGGTGAGGGACCTCAAATTCACCCACCTCACCACCAACGATGGTCTCTCTCAAAGCTATGTCGTTGCCATTTTGCAGGACCGCCGGGGCTTCATGTGGTTTGCCACCCGGGACGGCCTTAATCGCTATGACGGCAACGCCTTCGTCGTATACAAAAACAATCCCAACGACTCCGGCAGCTTGAGCTCCAACTTTTTGCAGGACCTGATGCAAGACGATCACGG
>CAVUSP010000005.1:0-549368 GCA_963744155.1 uncultured Acidobacteriaceae bacterium
AATCTCTCCGGGCGCACCATGCTTCCTGATGACTTCGTGTCGGTATTATCCTCTGCATGTTGCGGCGGACATATCTTGGGTTGCTTTGCGTCCTGGTGGCGACCTTTGCGATGCCGGCTAGGGCGCAGAGATGTGGCTCCGATGCGCAGAGCGTGATTGCTACGGATCGGCCGCAGATTACGAGTTCGAGCATTGTTGTTCCCTGTGGAAGCCTGCAGTTCGAGAATGGGTTTCAGGAGACCTCCAACGGCGGCCAACGTACTTTCGATTTTCCCGAGACGTCGGTGCGGCTGGGAGTTGCCGCGAAGACTGAGCTTCGTCTTGGAGTTCCCAACTACTTTCACAATGACGACACCCCTTCCGGATTCACTAACGGATTCGGCGATCTGAGCGTGGGCTTCAAACAGCAGCTCGGACCGATTCACGGATTCGATGTCTCGCTGATACCTTCGGTCAGCCTTCCTACCGGTGCAAACCAGATTTCGAGCCATGGCTACGATCCCTCCGTTCAAGTGCCGTGGTCGCGTTCGCTGAGCAAGAACTGGACGGTCGCTGGAATGTTCTCCGCGATGTGGCCTACGGAGTCGGGGCGCCGAAACGTGACCGGACAGGGCAGCGTGTATTTTGACCGGCAGCTTACGCAGGCGTGGGACGCTTACGTCGAGTACTCAGGGGCGTTTCCCGAGCGCGGCGGTCCGCAGAACATCGTCGATTTCGGCACGGCGTTGAAGCCGACGCCACATCAGCAACTGGATCTTCACTTCGACTTCGGTCTTTCGGCTGCCGTGCCTGATCACATGATCGGGTTTGGCTATTCTGTGCGCTTCCAGGCGTTTCGGCGCAGGTAAAACTGACCTGCGATTCGCGCCTCGGGCGGTTGCCCTAAGCCTGAAACTCCGGTATTCTTAGAGGGTTGCATCCAACGCAATGTGCGCCCGTAGCTCAGCTGGATAGAGCAACTGGCTACGAACCAGTAGGTCGGAGGTTCGACTCCTTCCGGGCGCACCATTCCCTCTTCCAGACGAAACTTCTCTTCCTCCCTACTGACTTCGCGATTTTCGCGTCGCCCTCGGTTTTGCGTTGCATTTGAGGGGGTACACCCTCCCCCTATGTAGAGGCGAGATTCTTTTAGATTCATGGATTTACGGGAAGTCCAGGTCTGCAAAATCGTCATAACAAAGGGTTTATGGGTCAAATTCGTCTAAATAAACGAGTTAGCCCCCGGGTGGCGCCGGGGGCTACTTGTTTTTGTTCTATATATCCAGTATAGCGGTTTGGGCATAACTAATACGCCACGGGGATGTCGTTGGTTTGTAATGGGTTAGGTCATTTGGGGGCTTGACATGCGATTTTTGGGCCAAAAACGCCGAAAATAAATTCCTCACTTCAGGGCAATCCGATCATTTGGCCTTTTCGCTATTCGGGCGCTTGCTTGATAGCGGGCGGGCTCCAAGATCCCATCAGCGATGGACGGCGGTGTCTCCTTCGGCCAGTACAGCCGCAGCATAGGAATAGATGTGTCGCCTTGTGGCAGCAGGCAGCCAGTTGGCTTCCTTTGCTTTCCCGGGCGAATCAGTTCTGAGATATAAACCCAGGGAGCCTCGGGTTCTTCTTCATTTGTGACATCATTGGCGAGTTGATGGGATAGCGGTTGATAGGGTTCTTGATCAGAAACTGGCTCTTGCCGTCGTACATCGTCACCGACCAGAAAGCGTTCACCGGCGGGAGCTGTCCGGCGGGGAAGGTGAGGGTGTAGTTGTGCTTGCTGCCGTCGAGGGTTTCGGCTTTCGCATCGACTCGGGTAAGAGGGTACATGGCTTCCACCGCATCGTTTCCGTAGATGCCACCCTTGGCAGCGGCGGCGCGCATCAGCCAATCGCCCTTGTAGAAAGCGCGGTCGCCCATAAAGGAACCGATTTTCCAGCCATTGATGTCCTTGATTCCGCCGGACAGGTATTTGTCGATTTTGTCGTCGCCCTCCTTCATGCCGAGCAGGGCGGCGGCCTTATGTGCCTCCGAGAGATCCTTGAAGTCGAAGGTCTTACCCGGGCCGACGCCGATGCTGGCGAGTTTGGCGCGGATGTCTTTGCTCTCCGGGTCGGGCGGGACGAACTGAAGTGCAGCGTCCAGATACGCGAAGAAGTTGTCCTTGATCCCGGCGGTAGTGGCCGGGAGGAAATCGATCTTCGGCGCGGTCGGGGGCGCGGGCTGTTTGAGGAACGCGGAAAGCGGCTGGACCTTGTATCCCGACTGCACCTTGATCACGTTCGGCATGTCTGCAGGATTGAAGAGCTGAGTCCGATATCCGACGAGCGCGAAAGGAGTCGTCGAGTAAAATACCTTCTTGATGCCCGGGGGGGTTTCGCCTTTCCAGTCTGGGCCAACGACGAGATAGTCCCCTGGCTCGCTTCCCGTGGCGCGGCTGCCGATGTAGCCGAAGTTGTAGACATTGCCGTCGCAGAGCATCACCGAGTAATAGCGCTTCTTTTCCACCGCCGGCACCGAGAGCACCATCGGCTCTGCGCGCAGATCGAGCCAGACAAAGGAGTAAGGCGTGTCGCTGTTGGGCGTGACGATGGCCGTGTCCTCGTAGGTGAAGACGCGGGGTTCGTTTTTGATCTGGTTGAAGGGCGCCTTGAATTGCGGGTTGCTCTTGTCCACGGCGTACTCATTCATCACCGCGTAGTTCATCACGATCGGCAGACCGTAGATGAAGCCTTCCTCGGCGATGGCCTTGGTCTCTTCGATGCCTGGGAGAGCAGCGACGCCGGCGTTTTTCTTTTCACAGCCTGTAACAACTGTTGCTGCGAGGATGCAGAGCAAGGTTGATGCGATCGCGTTCGAAGTTTTGATTTTCATAGTGAGTTTCTCCAGGCCAATCTGGGCCATTCAAGCCCGGCTCCTGCTTCGGAGTGCTGTTACAGCTAGTCGCCCCTAACATCGCGGCGCAGGCTAAAGCAAAACTCGCTATTCGGATCTTCATGGGCCTCCTGATGCGCAAATTGGCGCGTCATGTGGCAACCAATCATTGTCGTTTGGAGCAACCTAAACAACTGGGACTTTTGCTAGGACAACGGCTTAAAACTTCCATCTTCACGAAGGGTTGAGCGATGGCGCGTGACTCGTAGAGGTCTTCGGGATTCCTCGCCTTCGATCAACGCAGGGTCGGGTAACTGCAACTGCAAAAGCAAATGCAGGTCCTTCGACTGCGCTGCAGGATGACGACGGTTGCAGGTGAGTGGTGCAGTTTTGCTATTTTTTGAGCAGGGGGAGGAGGAGCGGGAGGACGTTCTTTGCGACGATCTGATTGCCCTGGGCGGTGGCGTGGGTTTTGTCGGGCTGCATCATGCCGTCGACGCCGAAGACTCCTTTTAGAAGGAAGGGAAGCATGGGTACGTTGTACTTCTTCGCGAGCAGGGAGTAGGTCTCGTTGAACTGCTGGATGTAGTCGGGGCCGTAGTCGGGGGGAAGGGTGATGCCGGCGAGGACGACTTTGGCTCCGCTGGCCTTGAGGGTGCTGACGATCTTGTCGAGGTTGGCGCGGGAGTCTTCGATGGGCAGGCCGCGGAGGCCGTCGTTGCCGCCGAACTCGACGACGACGATGGCGGGCTTGAGGGCGAGGATGTCGTGGAGGCGTTCGACGCCGTCCTTGGTGGTGTTTCCGCTGATGCCCTGGTTGACGACGCGGTAGTGATATCCGCGGGCGTCGAGGTCGGCCTGGAGATAGGCGGGGTAGCTTTGGGCGAAGTCGACGCCGTGCGCCGGCGGTGAGGCTGTCGCCGAAGCAGACGATGAGGGGGCGCTTGTCGTTGATTTGGTGGGGTTGTTGCTGGAGGCTGCGGAGGGAAGCGGCGTTTCGCCGCCGGGGATGGATTTGCTGGAGTCGAGGCGTTCGGCCTGTTTGGTTGTGTTATCGACGCGGCAGCCGGTGAGGGTGGGGCCAGGGCCGATAGAAGGGCCGATAGAATAGCGAGAAGATGCTGTTCTCCGCATGTGTTCACAGTAACAAAATGCGAAGGGATCGAATTGGGTTGAGGGGCGTTTGGTTGGGTTGAGGGTTTTGGGGCGGATTCCGGGTTGGAAAGGCTCGAGCGATTTGTGGTGAGTAGAGACCGTCGGGGTTCTTCGACTGCGCAGTTTGCAAAATGCGCAAACTGCTTCGCTCAGAATGACGATGGATTGGTGGGGACGCATTGTGTAGGTGGGCGAGGCATTCGAAGGGTGTTCGGGGCAGTTTGAGGGCGAGGTGAACTTAGGCGGGATGGCAAGCGTATCTATCTGCAGGTACGGAAGGGAAGGACAGAGTTGAGCCAACAGGTTCCGATGATTTCTGTGGAGGGGCTGCGGAAGTCCATTCGTAATGGTGCGCGCACCGTGGATATTTTGAAGGGGTTGGACTTTACCGTACCGCAGGGGCAGTTTGCGGCGGTGATGGGGTCGAGCGGAAGCGGGAAGTCGACGCTGCTGGGGCTGATGGCGGGGCTGGATACGCCGAGCGCGGGGAACGTTCACCTGAACGGGACGGCGATCAGCTATCTGCCGGAGGACAAGCTGGCGCAGGTGCGGGGCAAGACGATCGGGTTTGTGTTTCAGTCGTACCAACTGATTCCGACACTGACGGCGCTGGAGAATGTTCTGCTGCCGCATGAGCTGAACGCGGATGCGCGGGAGAGCGGTCTGGCGCGGGCGAGGGAGTTGCTGCGCAGCGTTGGGCTGGAGGATCGGATGGATCACTATCCGGTGCAGCTCTCGGGCGGCGAACAGCAGAGGGTGGCGCTGGCGCGGGCGTTTATTCTGCGGCCGCCGATTGTGCTGGCGGATGAGCCGACGGGAAATCTGGATTCGACGAATGGCGCGCATGTGCTGGAGCTGCTGCTGAATCTGAATCGCACGGAGGGCACGACGCTGGTGCTGGTGACGCATGATCCTGTGCTGGCGGCGTATGCGGACCGGCGGATTGTGTTGCGCGATGGGTTGATTATTGCGGATGAGATGAATCCGAATCCGGCGGCGCTCCCGAGTGAAGCTGCAGTGACGGTGGACTGATGGCGACGCTTAGTTATCGATCTGCGGCGAAGATCGCTGCGCGCGAGATGCATTCGTCGCGGGGGAAGTTTTTCTTTGTCATTCTTTCGGTCGCGATTGGCGTTGCGGCGCTGACGGGTGTGCGGGGATTCTCGGGGTCGTTTCGGACTTCGCTGCTGAATCGGGCGCGCGCGATTATGGCGGCGGATCTTTCGGCGCGGATGTTTCAGCAGCCGACGCCGGAGGAGCAGGCGGGGCTGGATGAGATTGCGGCGAGCGGGGTGGAGATTACGCCGGTGACGGAGCTGCTTTCGATGGCGTCGTCGGCGAAGACGCTGGATCCGCTGCTGGTGTCGCTGAAGGCGGTGGATCCGGCGATGTATCCGTTTTATGGGGAGGTTGAGCTGGCGCCGGCTGCGCCGCTGAAGACGGTGCTGACTGCGGATACGGTGGCGGTGGCGGACGATCTTCTGGTTCGGCTGAATCTGAAGGTTGGGGATCAGTTGAAGATTGGGACGCAGGTGTTTCGGATTGCGTCGGTGGTGGTGAATGAGCCGGACCGGCTGTCGGGCAGTTTTGCGGCGGGGCCGAGGGTGCTGATCTCGCGGGAGGGGTTGGATGCGAGCGGGCTGCTGGCGCCGGGGAGTCATGCGGGGCAGCGGTATCTGTTCAAGGTGCCGAAGCCGAAGAATGGCGCGCCGATTTCGGATAAAGCGGTTGCGGATCTGAAGGCGCGGCTGGAAAAGCTCCTGCCACAGGCACAAATTATTGACTATCGCGAGACGAATCCGGCGCTGACGCAGGGGCTGGATCGGGCGACGAGTCTGCTGTCGCTGATGAGCCTGGTGGCGCTGGTGCTGGGCGCGATTGGCGTGGCGATGGCGATGCGGGCGCATCTGCAGCAGAGGCTGGATACGATTGCGATTATGAAGTCGCTGGGGGCGCGGTCGGGGCAGATGATGAAGATCTATCTGCTGCAGACGCTTTTGCTGGGGGCGGCGGGAGGACTGCTTGGGGTTGCGTGCGGAGTGGGCGTGCAGCTGGCGTTTCCTTATCTGCTGGCGAAGCTGATCCATGTGGATACGGAGTTTCATGTTCAGTTGAGTGCGGTGATGACGGGGATGGCGGCGGGGATTTTGACGACGCTGCTGTTTACGCTGCCGCCGCTGCTGGATATTCGCGGAGTGCGGCCGATTCTGATTCTTCGCAGAGCGGTGGATGATTCGGACGATCCGTTTATTGCGGGGATATGGAAGAAGATCACGAAGAATGTGGCGCAGATCGGCGCGGCGGTGCTGATTCTGGCGGGGCTGGCGGCGATTGCGACGACGTTGAGCGATTCGGTGGTGGTGGGGCAGGTGTTCTCGCTGGGGTCTGGTTGGCGTGCTGGGTGTGTTGCTGGCTGCGTCGGCGGCGGTGCTGGCGGGGCTGAAGTTCTTTCTGTCGAAGACGCGGCTGCATCTGCCGTCGTCGGTGCGGCATGGGCTGGCGAATCTGTATCGTCCGGGGAATCCTTCGGCGGCGCTGCTGGCGGCGCTGGGGATGGGCGTGATGCAGATCATGACGGTGTATCTCGTGCAGCAGGCTGTGGTGTCGGAGCTGCATATCTCGGCTGCGCCGAATCTGCCGAATGTGTTTCTGATCGACATCACGAACAGCGAGGTGGGCGGGATACGAACGCTGCTGAAGTCGCAGCGCAGCGTGACGGCTGATCCGGAGCTGTTGCCGGTGGTTTCATCGCGCGTGATCGATATCGATGGAGTGCCGGCGGATCAGGCGAAGTTGAAGAACTTTCCCAAGAGGATGCTGCGGTCGATCAGTTTGACGTGGGCGGGTTCGGCGCCGCCGGGGACGAAGGTGGTTGATGGGGCGTGGTGGAAGGCGGATGAAAAAGGGCCGGTGGTTGCGATTGATGAGCGACAGGCGCAGCGGCTGGGGGTTCATGTGGGGTCGCATATCACGTTTGCCGCGCAGGATACGCAGATCGTCGCGACGGTGGTGGCGTTGACGAAGGCGGATGGGCAGCATGCGTACTCGCGAGCGGAGTTCATCCTGCCGCAGGCGCCGTTGGCTGGGCTGCCGGTGGTCTGGTATGGGGGGGTGCATGTGGATCCGGCGCGCGTGGGGGAGGTGCAGCGGGCGTTGTATAAGGCTTATCCCACGGTGACGGTGATCAACGTGGCGCAGGCGCTGGAGACGGTGCGGGCTGTGGTGATTCAGATTACGTATGTGATTCAGTTCCTGGCGGCGTTTTCGATCTTTGCGGGCGTGATTATTCTTGCCAGCTCGATCGCCGGGACGCGGTATCGGCGGATACGAGAGGTGGTTGTGCTGAAGACGCTGGGAGCTACGCGGCGGCGGATCGCTGCGGTGTTCTCGATCGAGTTCGCCGTGCTGGGGCTGGTTGCGGGGATTGTGGGGATCGGCTTCGCGAATCTGATCGCGCGCGTGCTGTTGACGCGGATGACGGTTGCGTATCACTTCCAGTGGATATGGACGGTGGGGGCTCTGGTGGGAACGGCTGCTCTGACGGTCGCGACGGGGTGGATGGCGAGTCATCGCATCCTGGGGCGAAAGCCGCTTGAGGTTTTGCGCGAGGAGTAGGCAAGCGGTACGACCAAAGGCAGTGGGGGTGCCAAACTCATACCGGGTTCAGGACGGGGAAACCGTCTCAAGTCTTCTGAGCCCATGAGGGATGTCGTGCGGCCGATAAAGGGCTGATCCAGCTCCAGGGCAAGAGGCGAACCGATGCGTCCAAAGGCTATCAGTTAGCGGCTAAGGAGAGGGCTGCCGCTTTCGTAATATATGGGAACTATTTTTCTATTGACATTCATTTCTTCGCTCCCGTAGATTCCTCTGCGGGTTGAAAACTGCATTATGGTCGAACCATTTCGGCTTGCGCCGGAATAAACCCAACATTTGATGTACTTGCGGAGAACAGTGATGCCAAGGACCAAAGCAGCAAAGAACAAGGGATTTTATAGCGCAATGACGACGCGGTGGAAGCACGGAATAGCTCTTCTGGCTGCGTTGCTGATGGGTGCCGGCGCTTTGGTCGCACCTGCGATCGCACAGACGGCGGGTGACGGAGCGATTACGGGAACGGTGACGGATTCTTCGGGCGCCGTGGTTCCGAATGCGACGGTTACGGCGCACAACGTTGCGACGGGCGTCGATACGTCGCGTGTTACTTCCTCTGCCGGCGTTTATCAGATCAGTCCGATCATTATCGGGACTTATTCGGTGACGGTTTCGGCGCCCGGATTTGAGAAGTTTACGCAGGAGAACATTGTTATCAATGAGAACCAGATCTTCGGTTTGAATCCTGTAATGAAGGTTGGAAGCCAGAACGACACGGTGACGGTGACGGAAGCGCCGCCGCAACTGAATACGGCGAATGCGACGCTGGGCGACACGATTTCGAGTGGCGAATTCGCCAACTTGCCGTTGATGGTGGCGGGAAACCAGCAGCGCGACATCACTTCGTTCTCGAATCTATTGCCGGGCGCTCAGCCTGGCAGCCGGTCATCACTTTTTTCCGGTACGGCGAATCGTGTGCAGGAGGTTTATCTGGATGGTATTCCGCTGACGACGATCAGCCAAATTGGAGACAACCGTCCAATCTTCAACATCGTTCCGTTTGAGGGCATCGACCAGGTGGGAGCGCTGACGAGCGGGCAATCGGTGGAGTACCAGGGCGCGGGTTCGGTGAACTATTCGATGAAGACAGGCACAAATCAATACCACGGCACGGTGGCGGATTTTGTGCGTAACACGGTCTTCGACACGTGGGGATTCACGGCGATCAACGCGACCCAGAAGAAGCTGGTGAATGGAGTCATCACGACGGTTCCTGTGGGCAAGCCGGTGGACCACCAGAATGAACTGGCGGCGTCGTTCGGTGGGCCGGTCAGGATTCCACATCTTTTCAACGGACATGACAAGCTGTTTTTCTTCGTGGCGTATGACAAGGCGCATGCGCGGTCGGCGCCGAGCTATACGACGGCGTCTGGGCCGACGACCCTGATGCAGTCGGGCGACTTCACGGAGTTGTTGAATGCCACGCAATCGAACGGTACAGGCGCTGGCGCGCAGAATGGTCCCGGCTATCTGATCTACGATCCTACGACGCAGTCCTGCGCGGGGAGCAGTTGTACTCGGAAGGCCTTCACCGGGATGAAGAATGGGTTGCCGACGCCGAATATTATTCCGTCGAGCGAGATTTCGCCGATCTCACAGAAGATGCAGTCGTATTTGCCGGCGCCGACGCACCTCCGGCATCCAGAACAACTACTTCGGTGGAACTCCGAACGGTTATGACAATTGGCTTTATTCAGCGCGTGGTGATTACACGATTTCGCCCAAGCAGACTTTATCTGGAACAGTGACCGGCGGGAATCGCCACGCCGTGCCCTATACGTCGGTTACCGCGACTGGCGTGGTCCTTCCTTTGCCTTACCTGGCGAGTACCTTCTCGACGGTTGCGGGGCACTGGGCGGATCTTTCGGACTCGTACACGATCAAGCCGAACCTTGTGAATCAGTTCAAGTTCGGGTTCAGCAACTTTGGCGGTCCTCCGGTCCAGAACATTACGCAGAACACGCAATATGCGGCGAACCTGATGGGGATTAACTTTAGCGGAGTTCCCGCCAACGGGCAGGCGGTTACGGAGTTTCCTGTCCAGATCTTCGGCGGCAGCAATGCGCAGACAGAATGGGCAGGGCAATCGGGTCTAACGCCTATCACGAACACCACTGTGACTGAGACCTATACCGCGGTCGACAATCTTTTTTGGAACAAGGGGCGGCATAATGTGACCGTTGGCATCCAGATTCAGTGGCTGCAGTACCAATCCTCGAATTATGACGGGCCAACCTCGGGCCTGACGCTGAATTGGGGAACCAATGAGACGGCGCAGGAGAACGGAAGCAGTTACACGAGCAATACCGGCTACTCGTATGCGAGTTATCTGCTCGGCGCGGTGGGCAGCACTGGCATCACGCTGCAGCCATTTTCGGTGCTGGGCGGACGGTACCGGCCGATTGCACCGTATGTTGAAGATGACTTCAAGGTCAATTCGAAGCTGACGCTGAATCTTGGGTTGCGGTGGGACTACATCCCGACTTATACCGAGGTTCAGAATCGGTATTCGTACCTGAACCCAAACATTCAGAACCCGGTTACGGGCAACATGGGAGCGCTCGAGTTCGCTGGCAGCAACGGCGGGCCGGGGGTGAGCTGCGGATGCAAGACCCCGGTCAACAATTATTGGAAGAACTGGGGACCGCATGTGGGCTTTGCGTATTCCATCAATGACAAGACCGTCGTGCGGGGCGGTTTCGCCACGTTGTATTCTCACGGCGGCGGCACGGGCGGCGCAGGTGGAGCGGGTACGGGACCCTCTCAACTGGGCTTTACGAGTTCTCCTTCCTTCCCGGACGGCGCTGCCGGACCGGCTGCCGGACCGGCGTTCTATCTGAACAACAGCGCGGGCTTCTCGGCACTCGGATTGTCGAACTCGAACTTCGGCGGACCTGGATATTCCGTGCCGGCGATTACTCCGCCTGGAGCGATTAGCCAGACGCTGAATGTGGGCAATACGGTCAACAGTACGGTGGTTTTGTCCTCGCGAGCAGTGCACCCGCCTATGCTGATTTCTATCTCTCCGGGCGGACTCCGGAGTTCAACTTCTGGAACTTCGGCATTCAGCGCGAGGTATTGAAGGACACATCATTGATGGTGAATTACGCCGGCAGCGAGAGTCATTTTATTGCCGGTGCGAGCAATATGCGCGGGCTGCAGTCGGGCCAGATCAATCCGATCTATTACGCGCTGGGCAGCTTGCTGACGAAGCCGGCTACCGCTGCGAATATAGCCGCGGCCAACGTGATTACCACCGCGAATAACCTTCCGGCGGTCAACCTGCCGTATGCCGGATACGGGCTGGCTGCAGCGACGAGCGCGGGTGCGGGTCAGGCGACGATTGGACACCTCCTGACATGGATGCCGCAATTCTCGAGGTACCTCGGACATCTGGGGAAGCCAGTCGGCGAACGCGAATTATCACTCAGTGCAGGTTTCGCTGGCGCAGCGGCTGTCGCATGGGCTGACGTTGAATCTGAACTATACGTATGCGAAGAATCTTGACGACGCGGGCACGATGCGAAGCGGTTGGCCGATTCCGGGGAACCTGCTGATCAGCGGGCAATCGTGGAAGGTGAATCGCATCGACAGATCGATTAGCGCGAACAGCGTACCGCAGAATCTGGCGATCTATGGGGTCTACAACCTTCCCTTTGGCAAGGGCGGGATTGGAAACGACAGCTGGCTGGTGCGGAACCTTGCTGGCGGATGGACATTCTCGAGCGTGTTTACTTACATCTCGGGTACGCCGCTGCTGATTACTTCCTCCTCCTGCACGAGCAGCTTCCAGCCGACGGCCGGACAGTGTATGCCGGACCTCAATCCGAGCTTCACCGGAAAGACCATTCGTACGAATGGAAGCTGGGGCAAGGGTGTAACCGCCGCCACTCTGGGAAGCAAGTCCTACCTCAACGGCTATGTCGCTACTGCGACTCAGGGGGCTGGAGGCGTTACGAGCAGCGGCGCGGCGATTCCGTGTACGGCTGCCAGTGGTCCGTTCTGCAACTCCGGGAATTTCATGTTTGGCGATGCGCCACGCGTGATGCCGTTCAACGGGCTGCGGAATCCCAGCGTCTACAACATGAACGCCAGTATCCGTCGCAGCTTCAACCTGACGCCGGAGCGGGTAAAGTTCATCTTCGCTGTGGATTGCCAGAACGTAACCAATAAAGTGACGTTTGGTGGTATTGGAGTCAGTATCAACGCCGCCAACTTCGGAGCCCCGACGACGGCGACAAGCAATACGGGCAGCCGTGACTTCCAGTTCTCGGGAAGGTTGAACTTCTAATTTGCTTCGAATTGTTTTGCCTGGAGCCAGGTGCCACGGATTATGGGCGCCTGGCTTCGGTTATTTTAGATACGAGATTGAGGTGTGGGATGTCGTTGCGTAGTCAGTGGTGGATGAGTGCCGTTGTGGTGGGAGTTTGCTGGAGCGGAATAGGGTCGCAGATTGCCAATGCGCAGCAAGTGTCGTACGAGCATGCGACGCCGCAGCAGTTGGCGGGGATTGCGAAGGACAACTCACGGCACTTTGGCGACGATCCCGATGATGGCGGACCGATGGCGACAGACTTGTCGGCCTCGCTCGATCCGGCGGCGGTAGGAAAGGCGATGCGGAAGGTTGGGGATTGGCAACTGGCGCGGTCGCAGGAATACTTTGACCGGATCTGGACCTGGAGTGTGTTGTATAGCGGGTTTATGGCGGCTTCGGATTCGCTTGGCGATGCAAAATATCGCGATGCCATGGAGGCGATGGGAAAGAAGTTTGACTGGCAGCTTCGGTCGCATCTGCCGGATGCCGATGACCAGAGTGTGGCGCAGACTTATCTCGAGCTTTATCTGCTGAAGAAGGATCCGGCGATGATTGCGCCGACGCGAGCGGAGCTGGATGCATTGCTGGCTGCGCCCCATGTGTCGAAGAAGGCGGGGAAGACGATCCCGTGGTGGTGGTGCGATGCGTTGTTCATGGCGCCGCCGGTGTGGTCGAGGATGTATGCGGCTACGGGCGATCCAGAAATATGTCGCTTATTTGGATGAGGAGTGGTGGAAGACGTCGGATCTGCTGTACGACAAGCAGGAGCACCTATATGCGCGGGATGCGGACTATCTGACGAAGACCGAGGCTAACGGCAAGAAGATGTTCTGGTCGCGGGGCAACGGCTGGGTGATGGGTGGGATTGTGAGGACGTTGCAGTATATGCCGAAGGATTATCCTTCGCGTGCCGAAGTACGTGACGCAATTGAAGGAGATGGCTGCGCGCGTCGCCGTCGCTGCAAGGGCCGGATGGGCTTTGGAGGGCGGGGATGCTTGATCAGGATAACTATTCTGAGCCGGAGATCTCCGGGTCGGCGTTGTTTACATATGCGCTGGCGTGGGGGATCAACGAAGGAATTCTGGACGGGAAGGTCTATCGGCCGGTCGTTGCGAAGGCGTGGGCGGGGATGCTGAAGCATGTGTATGCGGATGGCCGGCTGGGGTGCATTCAGCAAACCGGGGCGGAGCCGGCGCCGTTCAAGGCCACGGCGAGCTATACGTACGGGGTCGGAGCGTTTCTGATGGCGGGGAGTGAGATTCGACGGATGGGAGAGTCTCCTGCGGCCTCGAAGAAGGCTCACAAGCCCAGTTAGGCGATGCTCGGTTAGCACCCCAAGGGTTGTAGGATGACTTTGTCTTGCAATTCCAACGAAGTGGGTGCTGTCGATGAAGGTCGAGAAGGAACAGGCGCTGCTTTTGCATCGGCAGCGCTTTGGGCAGGAGGGGCGGATTTTTGCCGCTCCGGCGCGGGTGAATCTGATTGGCGAACATACCGACTATACGGGCGGCTTCGTGATGCCGATGGCGATCGATTTTCAAACGGTCGCAGTTGTGAGTGCGCGTGAGGATGGCCGTGCGGTTTTTTACTCCGCGAATTGCGACGAGGAGGTGGGCCTGGAGATCGCGTCCCTGACCCGAAGGCCGAGTGGGAGCTGGAGCGATTATCCCGCAGGGGTGCTGTGGAGCCTGCTTGAGGCAGGCGTTGTTGTTGGCGGATTCAACATGAATCTTGCGGGTAACGTTCCGCTGGGGGCGGGGTTGAGCTCGTCTGCGTCGGTTGAAGTCGCGACGGCGATGGCGTTGCTGGGTCATGCGAGGGTGCAGTTGACCCTAGAGAAGGTCGCGACGCTTTGCCGCAGAGCCGAGAATGAGTATGTCGGCGCGAAGAGCGGCATCATGGATCAGTTTGCTTCCGCAGGTTGTGTGTCGAATCGAGCGATGCTGTTGGACTGCCGGTCGCTCGGATACGAACAGCTGCCATTGCCGGAGCAGGTGCGGGTGGTGATCTGCAATTCGATGGTGAAGCATGCGGTGGCGACGGGGGAGTACGGTGACCGAAGTTCAGAGGTGTTGGCCGGGCAGGCGCGTGTTGCAGCGAGAGCGGCCAGGAGTGGAGTTGTTGCGGGATGCGACGCTGGAGGATCTTGAGGCTTGCAGGAGCATGATGTCTGAGGCGAGTTTCAAGCGTTGCCGTCATATCATCACGGAGAATCTGCGCGTCATGAAGGCCAAGGAGGCGCTGTTGCATGGTGATGTTGCGCGGTTTGGTGCGTTGATGGTGGAGGCGCATGTGAGCGTGCGGGACGATTTTGCGGCTAGCTGCGAGGAGGTCGATGAGCTGGTCGAGATCGCAATGCAGCAGGCGGAGTGCTTTGGTGCGCGGATTACCGGAGGGGGATTTGGAGGCTGCTCGGTGAATGTCGTGCGGGCAGAGGCGGCTGAAGAGTTTGTTGCTACGTTGAAGCGCGAGTATGCGGCGAAGACGGGGATTGAAGCGGACTGTTTCGTGTGTACGCCTGCGGATGGAGCGTTTGCGCTGGCGGAGAAGGGTGGTCGAGGGTGAATCCGTTGGCGCAGCAGAATCCTCATCGGCGATTCAATCCGTTGAAGCGAGAGTGGGTGTTGGTGTCGCCTCATCGCACGCAGCGGCCATGGCAGGGGCAGACGGAGACCAAGGCTGCGACGGTTGCGCTCGCGTATGACCCGGAGTGCTATCTGTGTCCGGGAAATCTTCGCGCGGGTGGGGCGCGGACCGAGAAGTACACGAGTACGTATGTGTTCGAAAATGATTTTGCGGCGTTGAAGCTGGACACTCCGCGGTTTTCTAGCGATGACGGCGGTAAGGGTTTGCTGATCGCGGAGGGGGAGAGCGGCGTATGTCGCGTGATTTGCTTTTCACCGCGGCATGATCTGACTCTGGCGAAGATGTCGGTTGCCGAGATTCGTGCGGTGGTGGATGTGTGGGCGGAGCAATGCGTGGAACTGGGTGCTCGCGACGACATCGGGTACGTGCAGATATTTGAGAATCGCGGAGCGATGATGGGGGCGAGCAATCCGCATCCGCATGGACAGATATGGGCGAGCCGATCGGTTCCGAATGAGGTGGTGTCGGAGCTTGGTGGGCAGCGAGAGTATTTTGAGAGAGAGCGCTCCGTCTTATTGTGCGAGTACCAGAAGATGGAAGAGTCACTAGGCGATCGCGTGGTGGCGCGAAACCAGAGCTTTATTGCAGTCGTTCCTTTCTGGGCGGTTTGGCCGTTTGAGGTGATGATTTTGCCGCGGCGGCATGTGACCCAGCTTCAGGAATTCACGGAGACGGAGCGATCGGACTTCGCGGCGATATTGCAATCGGTAACTGCAACATACGATCAGGTCTTCGACACTCCTTTTCCCTATTCGATGGGACTGCATCCTGCGCCCTGCGATGGGAAGGAGCATCCGGAGTGGCAATTTCATGTTCACTTCTATCCGCCGCTGCTTCGATCGGCGAGCATCCGGAAGTTTATGGTGGGGTACGAACTGCTGGGGTCTCCGCAGCGCGATATTACACCGGAGTCTGCGGCTGAGACGCTTCGGGCCGCGAGTCTGCGGGTCGGTCGCTAGTCGGGGGAGTAGGATTTGTGAGGCTCTTCAGCCTGTAAAGGATATGCATGAAATTGATTCGCAGCATCTTCTCTATCGCGACTGTCGCGTTCGCTGTTTCCGCTGCACTATTTACCGCCGCCGCTTTGTCGCAGGCGCAAAAGAGGTCAGAGCCGAAGGTGCCGCTCTACCTGGGAACAGCATGGTATCCGGAGCAGTGGCCGGAGTCGCGGTGGGACGCCGATCTGATGTTGATGGAGAAGGCGCATATTCGCTTCGTGCGCATTGCTGAGTTTGCGTGGAGCACGATGGAGCCAAGCGAAGGACACTACGATCTGGACTGGGTTGAGCGCGCGATCAGGATGGCAGAGAAGCATCACATCGCAGTCGTTCTCGGAACTCCAAGCGCCGCACCGCCTGCGTGGTTGACGTCAAAGTATCCTGAGACGCTGCGCACGAAGCAAGATGGCCGCAAGGATGAGCATGGGAACCGGCAGCAGTTCGATTGGTCGAATGCGAAGTACCGCGAGTTGGCCGGTAAGATGGCGGAGCAGATGGCGCTGCGCTTCGGGCACGATCCGAATGTGATTGGGTGGCAGATCGACAATGAGTACGCCAATGAGTCGTACGGGCCTGATGCGAAGCTCCAGTTTCAGGCGTGGCTGAAGGCGCGGTATGGGACGCTCGATAACCTGAATGCGCGATGGACGACGAGCTATTGGAGCGAGACCTACTCGGACTGGAGCCAGATTCCGATTGAGACTTCCGGTGGCAACCCTGGGCTGCTGCTGAGTTGGAGGCGCTTTGTCAGCGACACGTGGCGAAGCTATCAGAAGGTGCAGCTCGACAAGATCAGGCAACATAGCGATCCGCGGCAGTTCATTACGACGAACATGATGGGCTTTTTCGATGCGTACGATCACTACACGGTAAGCCAGGATCTCGACCTTGCGGCGTGGGACGACTATGTGGGCGCGGGGCAACTGGATTCTGTGTCGAACGGCGCGGCACATGATCTGACGCGTGGTTTTCTGCGCAAGAACTTCTGGGTGATGGAGACGCAGCCCGGCTTTGTGAACTGGTCGAAGGACAACAACGCGCTCAATAAGGGCGAGGTGCGCGCGATGGCGTGGCACGATGTTGGCCATGGCGCCGATGCGGTCTCGTACTGGCAGTGGCGCAGCGCGTTGAACGGCCAGGAGGAGTATCACGGCACGCTGGTGGGAGCCGATGGCACGCCGGTGCCTCTGTATGACGAGGTCGCGCAACTGGGGCGCGAGTTTGAGAAGGCCGGGCCGGCGCTGAGCGGAACGGAGCCGCACTCGGAGGTCGCTCTGCTGTATTCGTATGACAGCCGCTGGGCGATCAACTGGCAGAGACACAACCAGGCCTTTGATCCTAAGGATGCGCTGATCAGTTATTACGGGCCGCTGCGAGCGCTGGTGCATGACGTCGATATCGTGTCGCCTTCTGTGTCGCTGAGTCAGTACAAGCTGGTGGTGGCGCCCGCGCTGAACCTGCTGACGGAGGCGCAGGCAAAAAATCTGATGGAGTATGTGCGGGGCGGAGGTCATCTCGTGCTTGGACAGCGCAGCGGCATGAAGAACGATGACAATGGACTGGCGACGGAGCGGCAGCCGGGGCCGTTGGCAGGTTTGCTTGGTGGCCGGGTGGAGCAGTATTACGCGCTGGATCAGGATGTTCCCGTGACGGGCGATTGGGGCGCGGGCTCGGGAAAGATCTGGGCCGAGCAGCTGAGCGTAAAGGATCCGCAGGCCCATGTGCTGATGCGGTATGGCAAGAGTAACGGATGGCTCGACGGACAGCCGGCGGCGATCACGAAGACAGTGGGGAATGGAAGCATCACGTATATTGGCGCGTGGCTGGATGAAAAGACGATGGGCGCCGCGGCCAAGTGGATGGTGGAGAGCAGCGGTATTCATCCGTTGTCGATCGACTTGCCCGAGGGTGTGGACCTGTATGTTCGCAGCTCGAATGGCGCGAGCGGCGCAAAAGACGGTGTGGATTCTGATTAACTTCGGGAAAGACGTCGCGACGGTATCTCTTCCCAGCCAGATGACTGACGTTTTGAGGAGCGGGCGCGTTGGCTCTGTGAAGTTGGAGCAATATGGCGTTGCCGTGTTGAGTAAGGAATAGGCGCGGCGATGAGATAACCTGTCATCTTCGGGAGGAAAGGCATGCCGGTTGATCCACTCAGGGTGATCTCGGACCTTCAGGAACTTCGCGCGTTGACGGCGGATGCGAATGGCGCGCAGCGTGTTGCGTGGAGTCCGGTTTGGCTAAAGCGCGTGCGTGGTTTCAGGACAAGCTGAAAGGGCTTCCGGTAGAGCACCACTACGACGCTGCAGGAAACTCCTGGACGACGCTGAAGGGCGAATCGGATCGAGCGCTGGTGCTTGGCAGTCATCTTGATTCCGTGCCGAACGGAGGTTGGCTGGATGGCGCCCTGGGCGTTCTCGCTGGCCTTGAGGTGATGCGCGGCTTCGTTGAGGATTTCCATGGGAGGCCACCGGTTACGATTCGGCTGGTGGATTGGGCCGATGAAGAGGGTGCGCGATTTGGCCGAAGTCTGTTCGGCTCTTCTGCGTTCGCGGGGACGCACACCATCGGCGCCGACCGCATCCGCACTGATCGCGATGGAGTTCGTTTGGAGGATGCTCTTCGTAGCTGCAATATCGACGTGGAGAAGATTGGCGACGCGGGCGCCGAACGAACGAACGCGGCGGCGTATCTCGAATTGCATATCGAGCAGGGTCCGGTTCTCGAAAAGATGCAACTTCCGCTTGGCGTCGTGCTCGGCACCAAGGGCGTAGAGCGCCATGCGATTACTTTTCATGGACAGGAGGCGCACTCTGGGTCGACTCCAATGGGCGTGCGCCGAGATGCGCTGGCTGCCGCGGCGAAGCTGGCGCTCGAGATTCGTCCGATCGCGAAGAAGCACGCTGACGCCGTCGCGACGATGGGCAGCGTGAAGACCTTTCCGGGCATTGTGACGGCAGTGGTTGGCCGATGCGAGACGACGCTGGATATGCGCGATCTCGATGCGGCTGTTCTTGCTTCCATGTTGGCGGAGGCGCGAGCTGCCAGCGAACGTTTTGCCGCGGAAGAGGGCTGCACGGTCGAATGGTCGAAGATCTGGAGCATTGAGCCAATCGCGTTTAGCCCGCAGTTGATTGAGTTTTGCGCTGAGTCGATTCAGGAGACGGCGGGCCGCTTCCATAGACTGCCGTCGGGGCCTTTGCATGATGCAGCAGAGGTGGCACGGACGGGGATTCCGACGGTGATGATGTTTACTCAGTCGCTCGCGGGGCTTAGTCATAACAAGGCAGAGGATACGAAGATCGAAGATCTGCAGATGGCCGTGCGGGCCTTCGACCAGCTGGCGAGAAGGACAGTAAACTGGCTGAGTGCGCGGGAGAGCAAGGGTTAGCTTCCATATTCGAGCGGGCATTTCTTTCGCTGGACCATGCGGCTTGCTGCGATAGTGCATAATAGTCACTCCTGAGTTGCAGATAGACCAGTACCGCAAGGAGGGGTCATGTCGTCTTATCAGATACATGTGATCGGATCCTGATGAGCCAACGCACTCCATTTCATGAGCAGATCACGCCGCGGCCGGAGGTGGCCGAGCGGTTTGGTGATCTGCATCCGCCCTTCGACAGGCAGGCTGCGGTGCCTGAGGCAAATCGTTGTCTCTATTGTTTCGATGCACCGTGCACGATGGCTTGTCCGACGCACATTGATGTTCCGCGCTTTATCAAAAAAATCGCCAGCGGCAATCTCAGCGGCTCTGCGCGCACAATCCTGGAGGCGAACATTCTTGGCGCCAGTTGTTCCCGGGCGTGTCCGGTGGAGGTGCTTTGTGAGGGTGCCTGCGTGATGCATCGGTACAACAAGCAGCCGATCCAGATTGCGAGGCTGCAGCGGTTCGCGATGGAAACGTTCCATAAAAGTGGAGCGCCACTGCCGTTCGAGCCGGGGGCTGAGACAGGGCTTTCCGTTGCGTTGATCGGCGCGGGACCGGCGTCACTTGCATGTGCTGCCGAACTTCGCAGACGAGGGATCCGCGCTGATCTCTATGATGCGCGCCCGCTGCCGGGAGGGCTGAACACGTATGGGGTCGCCGAATACAAACTTCCACTGGTGGAGAGTCTGCGAGAGATCGAGATGCTCTCTCACCTGGGAGTCGATTTTCACTTCGAGACGATGATCGATGCTGCTGCGCTCGCCGAACTCGAACAGAAACACGATGCGATTTTTCTCGGAATCGGGCTGGGAACGATTCACCGGTTGGGCATCGCCGGTGAAGGGCTTGCGGGAGTGACGAATGCGCTCGATCTTATCGCGAGTTACAAGTCTGGAAGGTCGACCGAGGTGCCGGCTCGTGTCGTCGTCGTGGGGGCGGGAAATACCGCGATCGATGCGGCGATTGCTGCAGTTCGGCTTGGGGCGGAAGAAGTGCATATTGTTTACCGGCGCGGTCCCGAGCAGATGTCGGCGTTCGCATTCGAGTATGAGCACGCTCGGAGCGAGGGCGTGAAGTTTTTATGGCATGTGCAGCCGATAGGGATTGAAGGCAACGAGGAAGTGGAGGGAATTGTCCTGTCGAAGTTGTTGTCCACGGAGGATGGCTCTCTCGTTCCTGAACCTGGTTCGGAGTTTTCGGTGAAGACGGATCTGATTGTTTTGTCCATCGGACAAGGGACACACACAGACTTTCTCTCTCAATTGGAAGATCGAAGTGAGAAGATTCGGCTGGAACGCGGGCGCATCCTTATCGATCGCGCAACGGGCCAGACTTCGAACCCAAAGTTTTTTGCCGGCGGAGATTGTACGAACGGCGGCCGCGAGGTTGTAGATGCGGTCGCCGATGGAAAGCGCGCTGGAATTGGTATCGCAGCATGGCTGGGGGTGCAACATGTTCAGGACTAAACCGACACTTGAGACTACTTTCTGCGGCATTCCATGCATGAATCCCTTCTGGCTTGCATCTGCTCCGCCGACAAACTGCGGCGAGCAGGTCATGCGGGCGTTCGATGCGGGTTGGGGCGGAGCGGTCTGGAAGACGATTGGTGAGCCGATCACGAACGTGAGTTCGCGTTACTCGTCGATCGATTGGGAGGGTCGCCGCATGATGGGCTTCAATAATATCGAGCTCATCTCCGATCGCCCGATTGAGGTGAATCTGCAGGAGATTGCCGAGGTGAAGCGGCGCTATCCGAAGCACGTTGTGATTGCGTCGCTGATGGTCGAGAGCAAGCGGGAAACGTGGCACGACATTGTGCAGCGTGCGGAGGACGCAGGTGCGGATGGGCTTGAACTCAACTTCGGATGTCCACATGGCATGAGCGAGCGCGGCATGGGATCGGCGGTGGGGCAAGTGCCTGAGTACTGCGAGCAGATTACGAGCTGGGTGAAGGAGAAAGCGCGGACGCCGGTCATCGTGAAGCTTACTCCGAATATCTCCGACATTCGCATCGCGGCGCGGGCCGCGAAGCGAGGGGGCGCGGATGCGCTCTCTGCCATCAATACCATCAACTCAATTACAGGGATCGATCTCGACACGCTGCAGCCAAATCCAAACGTCGACGGAAAGAGCTCCCATGGCGGCTACTGCGGTCCTGCGGTAAAGCCCATCGCGCTGAATATGGTGCAGCAGATACAGTCCGATCCTGCGGGAGTTCTTCCGCTGTCGGGCATCGGAGGTATTGGAGGCTGGCGCGATGCAGCGGAGTTTATTTTGCTTGGCTGCGGAACCGTGCAGGTCTGTACCGCGGCGATGCACTACGGCTATCGCATTGTGGAGGACATGGAGGATGGGCTGCTTGGGTGGATGGCGGAGAAGGGATTTGCGACCATCGAAGACTTTCGAGGACGGTCGCTGCCGAATGTTCTCGAGTGGAAGCAGCTCAACCTGAACTATCAGATCGTTGCACGGATTCATGAGGACTTGTGTATCGGGTGCCAGCTTTGCTATACCGCGTGCTGGGACGGGGCGCATCAGTGCATTCATCTTGATCGCACATCTCCCGTCCCCGACACAACGCGAACGCCGGGAATGGTTGAGGCTGAATCCGCGCGGGTCATTTCTACTACGCCAATTCCGAAACTCGATGCCGGTTCTCATGGCCGTACAAATGCGGTGACACCGCTGGAGCGCATTCCCAGGGTCGATGAGCAGCACTGTGTCGGGTGTAATCTTTGCTCTCTGGTTTGCCCGGTTGAGAATTGCATCACGATGGAGCGAGTGGACAATGGACTGCCGTTCGAAAGCTGGGAGGAGCGGACAAGCAAGGGTTTGGTTCGATCGGGAGCTCACGAGGTAGTGAGCACAAACACTTAACACAACGTACCGTCTTGAGATTTTGTGTCACTAACTCATGTGAAGAGCTCGGAGGAGCATGGGAATTCTCATTCAAAATGGCACGGTTGTTACAGCACACCGCACTGAGAAAGCGGATGTGCTTATGGAAGGCAGCACGATTCGTGAGGTGCGGGGGGCAATCGATCCGAAAGGACACGCCGTGGTGGACGCAGCGGGTCTCTTCGTTTTGCCGGGCGGCGTCGACGCTCACACGCATATGGATATGCCGTTCGGCGGAACGGTTTCGGCCGACGATTTTCTCACTGGCACACGCGCCGCTGCTATCGGCGGCACGACGACGATAGTTGACTTTGCGATTCAGGCGAAGGGAACGCGCATGCGGGATGCGCTGGATATCTGGCGCGCAAAGGCGGAAGGGAAGGCATGCATCGACTATGGACTGCACATGATCGTCACCGATCTTAGGGTCCGACAATGGCAAGCAAGGCCTGCACGATATGGATGACATGGTGCGCGAGGGCGTGGCGAGCTTTAAACTCTTCATGGCCTATCCGAACGTTTTGATGGTGGATGACGGCACGATCTTCAAGGCGCTGCGACAGACGGCGAAGAATGGCGCACTGGTCTGCATGCATGCCGAGAATGGAAGCGCGATCGACGTGATCGTGCAGCAGGCGCTTGCCGAGGGAAAGACAGCTCCGATCTATCATGCGCTGACGCGGCCAACCAAGGCGGAGGCGGAGGCGGTGCATCGCTCGATTGCGCTCGCCGAAATTGCGGGAGTGCCGGTTTACATCGTTCATTTGTCGAGCGAAGACGCGCTCAATCAGGTTCGCGAGGCGCGGGATCGTGGACTTCCCGCGTTCGCAGAGACGTGCCCGCAATACCTTCTGCTCTCCATTGAAGATCAGATGCCGGGCAAGAGCTTCGAGGAAGCGAAGTATGTCTTTACTCCGCCGCTGCGGGAGAAGAAGAACCAGCCAAAGCTTTGGGATGGGCTCGCCACGGATCATTTGCAGGTGGTTTCAACCGACCATTGTCCGTTCTGCTTTGCCGACCAGAAACAGCTAGGCAAGGACGACTTCAGCAAGATCCCGAATGGCGGGCCCGGTGTCGAGAACCGGTTGCAGCTTCTCTACCATTTTGGCGTGAACGCCGGAAAGATTACGCTGCAGCGATTTGTGGAGATTACTTCTGAAGCCCCAGCCCGGATCTTCGGCATGTATCCAAAGAAGGGAACGATTGCTGTTGGCTCAGACGCTGACATTGTGCTGTGGGATCCGAATGCGGAGCACGTGATCTCTGCAGCGACGCACAACATGCGCTGCGATTTTTCGATGTTCGAGGGATGGAAGGTGAAGGGGAATGCGCGTCAGGTCTACTCGCGCGGGGAACTCGTCGTAGAGCGGGGGCGCTACGTAGCGGCTACGGGACGTGGCGAGTATCTGCGGCGAGAGGCCAGGGGAGGAGCATGGCAGTGAGTGCGACGACGTCAGGCGATGTCGATCAATCTGTGGCGAGCCTGGCGGCGCAGCACGACCCGCGCCTGTACAACAAGGATCTGGCGCCGACCACGCCTTTGCAGCGTACTTGGGGCACCTACAATTACATCGCGCTCTGGTTTTCCATGTCGATGGAGGTGACGACTTACATGCTTGCCTCCTCATTGATTGCAGGCGGCATGAACTGGAAGCAGGCGATATTCACGATCCTTCTGGGAAATCTGATTGTGCTCGTCCCGATGCTCCTGAACGCGCATGCTGGGGCGAAGTACGGTATTCCGTTTCCGGTGTTTGTACGCGCGAGTTTTGGGACACGAGGAGCGAATCTTCCTGCGATGCTGCGGGCGATTGTGGCTTGCGGTTGGTTTGGGATTCAGTCGTGGCTGGGTGGCCAGGCGATCGCAGCGATGATTGGCGTGTTGTGGCCGGCGACGGTCCACATGCCGTCTGTGCTGTGGGCGAGTTTTCTCGGCTTCTGGCTTCTTAATATGTATGTCGTGTGGCGCGGGGTTGAATCGATTCGATTCCTGCAGAGTTTTTCGGCGCCATTCATGCTCGTCATGTCGCTCACTTTGCTGTTCTGGATGCTGCACAAGGCGGGCGGCTTTGGGCCGATGCTTTCAGCGCCCAGCCGGTTTCAGACGACGGGCAGCTTTCTTCGCTTCTTCTTTCCGTCGCTGACGGCGATGGTCGGTTATTGGGCGACGCTGTCTCTCAATATCCCGGACTTTACGCGCTATGCCAAATCGCAGGATTCGCAGATCGCCGGGCAGGCGTTTGGTCTGCCGGTCGCGATGGTGCTTTACTCGTTTATCGGAATCGCATGCACCTCTGCGTCTGTGACTATCTTTGGGGAGCCGGTGTGGTCGCCGATTACGCTTGCTCGGGCGGTTTCATCAGCCACTGGCGGCGTTGCTGGCGCTGGTTGCGCTCCTGATAGCGACGCTCAATGTGAATATCGGGGCGAATGTTGTCTCTCCCTCGAATGATTTCTCGAATCTTGCTCCAGGCTTGATCAGCTTTCGCACCGGTGGCCTGATTACCGGGTTGCTGGGGCTTGCGATGATGCCCTGGAAGCTGATGAGCAGCTTTGGGAGCTACATCTTTGGATGGCTTATTGGATATTCCGGTTTACTCGGGCCGGTTGCCGGCATTATGGTCGCCGATTATTTTCTGATTCGCGGAACACGTCTGGATACGGTTTCGCTGTATCGTCGCGGAGGGCCGTATGAATACACCCGGGGCATTAATCCTCGAGCGATTGTTGCGCTTGTTGCCGGAGTCGTTGTGGCGCTGATCGGGCTCGCTGTGCCCGCTTTGCGATTTCTCTATGACTACGCCTGGTTCGTCGGGTTCTTTGTGGCCGCCGCGAGCTATTACTTTCTAATGCGGAGGTATCGGCCGGAGAATTCAGACCTGCTCGGCTCCATGACACACGCAAGCCCTCAGGAATAGGATGGTCAACATGAGTCCCACGGATGTTGTCGAGCCACAGGCACTTACAAGCCAGCAGGTTGTCGATCTCACCCGGCAATATAACTACGGCACATGGCGGTTCCAAAAGAACTGGAACCCGATGCACATTGTCGATGCCGAAGGCTGTTACATCGTTGACGGAGCAGGGAAGCGCTATCTGGATTTTTCGTCGCAGCTCATGTGCTCGAACCTTGGGCATAAGAATCAGGCTGTGATTGATGCGATTGCGCGGCAAGCCCAACAGTTGAGCTATGCCATGCCTGGCTACGCCACGACAGCGCGAGCAGAACTGTCGCAGCTTCTGGCGGAGATTCTTCCGAAGGGACTGAACAAGTTTTTCTTTACGACTTCGGGCACGGAGGCAAACGAGGCTGCCTTCAAGATTGCGCGCATGTACACGGGCAAGACGAAGATCATTGCGCGATACCGCTCCTACCATGGCTCTACTGCGGGTTCGATTGCGGCTACGGGAGATCCGCGTCGATGGGCCATGGAGCCGGGGGGCAAGGGGCCGGGCATTCTTTTTGCTCCGGAGGTTCACTGCTACAAGTGCCCCATTCGACATACTTATCCGGGGTGCGGCATCGCATGCGCGGACTACATCGAGCACATGATTCGCAACGAGTCCGACGTCGCCGCTGTTTTGGTTGAACCGATTGTCGGCACAAACGGCGTTATCGTCCCGCCCGAGGAGTACATGCCGAAGCTTCGCAGGATTTGCGATGAGTATGGCGTGTTGCTGATCGCGGACGAGGTGATGACGGGATGGGGGCGCACGGGAGCGTGGTTTGCGATGAACCACTGGGGAGTGGTGCCGGATATTCTCGTCACGGCGAAGGGTATTACGTCTGCCTATGTGCCGCTTGGGCTCTGCGCTACGAGTGAAAAGATTGCGGAGTTCTTTCAGGACCACTACTTCTCGCATGGCCATACGTATGAGGCGCATCCGATCACACTTGCTCCTGCCGTCGCGACAATTCACGAGTTGCAGCGGCTTGGACTTGTGGAGCGTGCGCGAGAGCTGGAGCCGTATATGGAAGGAAAGCTGAACGAGCTGAAGGACAAGCACGCGAGTGTGGGAGATGTTCGGGGCAAGGGGCTGTTCTGGGCGGTTGATCTCGTCAAGAATCGGATGACGAAGGAGCCGTTCAATACGTATCAGGATAAGGTCTCGGGCAAGCCTCTGCTGGTCGATCAGATTGCGGCGAAGATGCTTGCCGATGGAGTGACAATACAGGCGTGGGTGTCGCACTTTGTGATCGCCCCACCGCTGATTATTACCAGGGAAGAGATCGATCGCGGCATCGCGGCTCTCGACAAGCATCTCGCGATTGCGGACTCAGCCGTAGAGCCGTGAGTTGTTAGCCCAGAGTAGGCATCGATGTATCCACGCCCGTGCGAATACCTGTAGGCCAGCGCGAGGTTATGGTTTTAAGTCGCGTGTAGAAGCGCACTCCCTCTGGTCCGTAGATCGAGTGATCGCCGAATAGCGAGCGCTTCCAGCCGCCGAAGCTGTGGAACGCCATTGGAACGGGGATCGGCACATTGACTCCAACCATGCCCACTTGTACACGATGGACGAAGTCACGAGCGGTGTCGCCGTCGCGCGTAAAGATCGACGTGCCGTTTCCGTACTCATGCTCGTTGATCATCTGGAGTGCGGTCTCGAAGTTGTTTGACGCGAACGATTCCAAGCACTGGTCCGAAGATCTCTTCGCGATAGATCTTCATCTCCGGCTTTACGTGGTCGAAGAGGCAGGCTCCCAGGAAGAATCCTTCACCCTTGGGCAGCGCGTTATCGCGTCCATCGACGACAAGTTCAGCGCCCTCTTCTTTGCCGTGTTGAAGATATCCGGTGACGCGCTCCAGATGAGGCTTAGTGATCAAAGGACCGAGCTCCGCGCCCTCCTTCATTCCGTCGCCCATCTGCAGGTTGCCGATGCGTTTCTCGAGTTTGCCTAAGAGAGCGTCGGCTGTGGCGTTTCCGACGGTTACTGCGACAGAGATCGCCATGCATCGCTCGCCTGCGGATCCGTACGCTGCGCCGACAAGCGCGTCGGCAGCTTGATCGAGATCCGCATCCGGCATAACAATCATGTGGTTTTTCGCACCGCCGAGCGCCTGCACGCGTTTGCCGTGCTTGGTCCCTTCGCGATACACGTACTCTGCGATTGGTGTCGAGCCGACAAAGCTCACAGCCTGTACGGTTGGGTTCGCAAGCAGTGCGTCCACGGCGACCTTGTCTCCGTGCACAACGTTGAAGACGCCGTCGGGCAGTCCCGCTTCTTTGAGCATCTCGGCAAGGAGCAGCGAGGCGCTCGGGTCGCGCTCACTCGGCTTCAGGACGAAGGTGTTTCCGCATGCGAGGGCGATTGGGAACATCCACATTGGCACCATCGCAGGAAAGTTGAACGGAGTAATTCCAGCGACGACTCCGAGCGGCTGCCGGACTGACCAGCTATCGATTCCCGAGCCTACCTGCTCGGTGAATTCGCCTTTGAGCATCTGCGGAATGCCAGTCGCGAATTCCACGACCTCGAGTCCTCGGGTCGCTTCGCCTCTCGCATCGGAGAAGACCTTTCCGTGTTCGCTGGTCAAGAGCGCTGCGACTTCATCGAGACGGCGCTCAAAGATCTCGCGAAAACGGAAGAGCACTCGCGCTCTCCGGAGAGGTGGTTGCTCGGACCATTCGGGAAATGCTGCTGCCGCAGCGGCGACGGCCGAATCCACTTCTGCTGAAGTAGCGAGAGCGACCCTGGCCTGCACCTCTCCGCTGGCGGGGTTAAAGACATCGCCAAATCGTCCGGAGGTTCCGAGGGCTGTCTGCCCATTGATCCAATGGTGCACCTCGCGCAGCTTTCGGCCGGCGGTAAGGGGATGCGTAAGTGTCGATGTGACGGTCGTTGAAGTTACAGACATGGCGGACCTCCTGTCGAGAGGATCATGCTACCAGCCGCGCGTAAATTTCTCGTACTATTCTGCCTCGGCGACCGCTTCCCCTTGCATTAGCAGATACATGACCGGTGTAACGACGAGAGAGAGCAGCATGGAGATCACCAGGCCGCCAATCACTGCAATGGCAAGGGGTTGCAGCATCTGCGAGCCGGCTCCGAGTGCAAAGGCCAGGGGCAACATTCCGGCGATTGCCGCGAGGGCCGTCATCAAGATGGGGCGGAGGCGGCGGCGACCAGCCAGAATCATGGCGCGTCTTGGCTCGCATGCCGATTTCACGAAACTTCTGGTAGGCGTCGAGCAGAAGGATTCCGTTCTTAGCGACGATGCCGATGACCATGATGAGTCCCATGAAGGAGGCTACGTTGAAGGTGGTTCCGGTGATCAGCAGCGCAATGACAACACCAGACATGGAGAGAATTGACGACGTCAGGATGGAGACAGGAGCGGATAGATTGCGGAACTCGGTGAGCAGCACGCCGAAGACGAGTGCAAGCGCCAGAACGAGCACGCGTCCCAGTTCCGAGAACGACTTCTGTTGCTCTTCGTAGGTGCCCCCATATTGGATGCGCACGCTGGGTGGCAGATGAAGCGCTGCGACCGCGGCCTGTACTCTCTGTATGCCAGAGCCAAGGTCTGTGCCTTCGAGACGGCCAGTTACGGAGATGTTGCGCTGCAGGTTTTCGCGGCGAATCTCCTGCTCACCGGCGTTGTGCTCGATGGTGGCGAGAGCGCCGAGCGTTGCAGATTTGCCGGTCGCACTGTTGAGAACGGTATTTTCGATTGCGTCGAACGAGGCGCGATGATCATCCGAGAAGCGAACTCGAATGGTGTATGGACGGCCGTTCTGGATGAGGCGGTTGGTCGCGGGTTCGCCTTCGATGACGGCGCTGGCATCGGTGGCGATCTCCTGCGTCGTGAAGCCGAGACGCGAGGCGACGGAAGGGTTTATCTGGAAGGTGGTGGAGGGGCCGCTGACCGTGTTCTCAATGCCGTTGAGAACGTCAACGACGCCGGCCTGTTTTTTGATAGCGGTTGCGACCTCATCGCCGACTTGCGCCAGGAGGGCGGGATCGTCGTTGAAGAGTTTGATCTGAATCGGCTCCGGCGAGTTGGAGAGATCGTTGATCATGTCCTGCAGAACCTGAGTAAACTCCACGTCGAGCTCGGGTTCTTTTGATTTAATTTCGGCGCGTATGTCGGACATGACGTCGTCAATTGCCTGACTGCGCTTCGCCTTCAGCTTCACGGTAATGTCGCCGGTATTTGCTTCAGTGACCGCAGCGAGACCCATCTGGAGGCCGGTACGACGCGAGATGTTATCGACGTTTGGGTTATCCCTGAGGATGGCCTCGACGTGTTGCAGGACGCGGTCTGTTTCGGTGAGCGAGCTTCCAGCGGGCATGATGTAGTCGAGGATGAAGCCGCCCTCGTCCATTTCTGGCAGAAGATCTGTACCGAGCGCTTATAGGCGACGACGGTGCCAACGACAAGCACCAGACACCCGAGCAACAGGTAGAGGCGGTGGTTGAGTGCGCGACCGAACCATCGCTCGTAGAAATCGAGCACCCTGCGCATGAAGCCTGAGAGTTCTTCTTCCTCGTGGTGCATGAGGCGCAGCAACTCCGGCTCCTCGGCTTCTTCGACGGGCGCGGCTGCATCCTCCTCGTGACTGGGCGCCCGCAGAATGAGCAAACTGAGCACCGGAGTCCAGGTGAGCGCGAGCACAAGCGACGTGAGCAGCGACACTGTCATGGTGATGGCGAGCGCACGGAAGAAGGTGCCGGTAACTCCGGTGACTGAGATGAGCGGAAGGAAGACGACGATGGGTGTGATCGTTGAGAATACCAGAGGGGTCGTCATCTCCTGCAGCGCCTTGCGAACGGCATCGATGCGGCTTTCGCCGGAGTCGCGATGCAGGACGATGTTCTCTACGACGACGATGGCGTCATCGATGACGAGACCGACGGCAGCCGCGAGGCCGCCGAGCGTCATCAGGTTGAAGCTCTGGCCGGTGATCTTGAGGAACACGAAGGTCACGAGCACGGTGATGGGAATGACCAGGCCGGCGATGAGCGATGAGCGCCAGTCGCGCAGAAAGATGACGATGATGACGGATGCAAGAACGATGCCAATAAGAATGGCATCGCGAACGCTGCTAATGCTGTCGCGGACCAGTTGCGACTGGTCGTAAAAGGGCTCGAATTTAACGCCGGGCGGCAAGGTAGTCTTCAGCCGCTCGACCTCGGTGGCTACTTCATCGGCAACCTGGACGGTATTGCTGGAGGGCTGCCGGGCGATGTTCAGCAGAACTGCTGGTTTGCCGTTGGCGCGAACCATCGTGTAGACGGGTTGTTCTGCGGGCTTGACCTCCGCTATATCCGCGATGTGGACGGGAATGCCGGCAGGGCTGCTTTTGACGACGATCTGTCCGAGCTCTTCTGCGTTGCGAACCTGAGCTCCGACGAGGGCAAGGATCAGTTGATGGTCCCCCTCATAGAGTCCGGGAGAGTCGACGAGGTTGGTTGCGTCGATGGCGGTGATGATATCGGAGACGGTGATGCCGGCGAGCAACAGTTTGGCGCTGTTGGGTACGATTTGAAACTCGGGCACCTTGCCGCCCTGCACGATGACGGTGCTGACGCCGGGTAGCCGGTTGAGTGGCGGTTTCAAGTTGTAGGTGGCGATCTCCCAGAGGCGGTCCTGCGGGATCGTGTCGGAGGTGAGACTGTAGCCGAGAATGGGAAAGGTCGCGAAGGTGAGGCGATTGGTGGTGATCTTCGCGGTGGGGGGCAGCGTCTGCTCGACCTTGGAGAGCGCGGCGTCGACCAGTTGAAGCGTCGTCACCATGTTCTCGTTCCAGGTGAAGAAGAGACTGACCTCGGCGCTGCCACGGCTGGTCGTGGAGCGTACGGTGGTGAGGCCCGGGACGGCGTTGACTGCGTCCTCGATTGGTTTGGTGATGAGGACCTGCATCTGTTCGACGGGCATGACGCCGTTGTCGATCCCGATGACGACGCGGGGAAAGTCAGTTTCGGGAAAGACGGAGATGGGCACACCGGTCGCGAGATAGATGCCGGCGAGTCCGAAGACCACGGTGAAGAAGAAGACCGTCTTGGTGTAGCGCGCCAGCCAGAACGGGACGCGTTCAAGAGGCGCGGTGCACCCGATTGCGAATGATGGTGTCGGAGGACATCAGTCCTTGCCTCCATCTTTGTCGGCGCTGGGCTTGGCGTCGTCTCCCTCTTTTTCGTCAGGAGCTCCAATCTTCACTTTTGTTCCATCGTCCATGGCGTAGGCACCGGACGAGATCACCTTTTCGCCGGCCTGCAGGCCTTTGGTGATCTGGGTCTTGTCGTCCTGGGAGATGCCCAGTTCCACGGCACGATGGTGCGCCGTGCTGTCGGCCCCGATGACCATGACCTGTTTTTTGCCGGCGGTGTCCGTCACGATCGCGGCCGTGGGGACGACCAGGGCATCTTCGATCGTCTTCAGCGCAATGGTTACCCTGACCGGTGTTCCGGCTTTCAAGACGCCATCGCGGTTGGGTACTTTTACCCAGACCTCAACCGTCGTGGAACCGGGATCGAGCGCCGGACTGATGAGGGTGACTTTTCCCTTCGCGGGTTCCTCCACTCCGGGAGCCGAGACCTCGGCTTCGTTGCCGACTTGCATCCGCTGCGCAAGTGCCTGCGACACGTGCGTCTTGGCGAGCAGCGACGACACATCCATGACGGTGATGAGCGGCTGACCGCTGGCGGCGATCTCGCCTGCGAAGAGCGGCCGGTCGGTGACGACGCCATCAATTGGAGATCGTATCTCGGAGTAGCCGACGCCGGCCTGCGCGCCCTGAAACTTGCCCTCCGCGGAGAGAAGTTGTCCCTTTGCGCTTTGGAGCGCGGCTTCGCGAGTCACTGCTTTTTGCCCTGCCAGGTGCTGGGATGCGATATCGTAAGCCCCCTGCGCCTGTACGAGTGCTGCCGCGGCCGTATCGAGATCGCGCCCCGGAATCGCACCCTGCGCAAAGAGACTCTTGCGCGCGTTGTAGATGCTTTGCTGCAGATCGAGATTCGCTTTGCTCTGGGCGACGTCCTGTTCTGCTTTCTGATAGTCCTCAGGCACCGAGGCCTTGGTCGCCGTCGCATAAGCCGCCTGCGCCTGTTCGTACGCGCCCTTGTTGTCGAGCTCGGCCGCAGTGAGATCGCGATTCTCGAGCACTGCGAGGAGTTCGCCTGCTTTTACCTTCGCACCGCGCTGCACATAAAACTTGTGGACAGGCGCTGTGATCTTCGGCGTAATGGCGGCCTGAGCGAGCGGCGCCAGCACAGCGTCGGATGTAATCTCCTCGGTCAACGGCTGCTTCGCCACGGCGACGGCCTCGACGGTGACCTCCGTCGCAGGGACCTCTTCCTTTGCTTTGCAGCCGGCAAGAGGGAGGCTCGCCGAAAGCAGGAGAGCTACGATACCCCAGTTATTTTTTTTGATAAAGCACATAGGTTCTAACGTTCCTTCCGGCGGATCACAGAGGTGTTTCTCTACGGCAGCTTTCCTGTCAGTGTCTGCAACTGTCCAAAGGCGAGGTGGTAACGGACCACGGCGTCGACCTGCGCGAGCTGAGCCGCACTGTAGGACGTCTGCGCATCGACCACGTCGAGTACGCTGGCCTCGCCGGCCGTGTAGCGAAGGTTCGTAAGACGCAGGCTCTCGGCGGCGGTACGAACGCTTTCATCAAATGAGGTGACCTGTTCGGAGGCAACGGACGCCTCGTTATACAGCTCTTCGAGGGAGGCGATCAGTTGGCGCTGGGTCGCGGTCAGTTCCACGTTTGCCAGATCGTAACGAGCTGCGCTCTGCTTCACTCGCGAACGGGTCGCGAACCAGTCCCAGACAGGGATGTCGATCGTCACGGACGCCGAGTAGCCCAGATTGCGTACACCATTGGGCCCGTTCACTGCGAATTGCTCTGCATCGATACCGTAGATGTATGCGAGCGAGAGGTCGGGGAGGTAGGCGGCCTTGGCTGCAGTCAGTTCGAACTTCGCGGCGCGAGCGGACTGCAGGGCAGCGCGGAGGTCCGGGTTATTCTTCGCTCCATCAGCTTGTACTTCGGCTTTGGAAGGCAGGGTGGGGAACTGATCGAGATCGTTCGCCAGCGTGTAAGGCGTCATAGGGTTCTGGAAGAGAAGAACGGCAAGATCGAGTCGCGTCTTTTCCGCGGCGAGGCGGGCGTCCGCCACATCGCGCTGTCTCTGCTGTAGCTGGAGATTGGCTTTGACGACATCGGCGTGGGCAACTTCGCGACCCGACTCTAACTTCTGTGTGAGTTGGCTGAAGCGCAGAGCTTCGTCGGCAGAGCGCTGGACGACAACTACTTTTCTCTCCGCGGCGAGCACGCCGTAGTAGTTGCCGATGACCGTGGCAACGAGTCCTCTGCGGGCAACCTCCTGCCGCGCAGCACTGGCCTCAGCTTCCGCCGAGAAGCGATGATAGTCGGCGATGCCGGCGACGCCAATCGTCTCTGTGACAACACCCTGGCTCATGTACTCGTGGACGCTGTTGTTGGCGATGAAGATGGGGGTGGTCGTCGTGCTAGTAGTGAGGGCTCTTGGTGACGACGAAAATGGTAGGGTCGGTTGCGTGTAGAGGTACTGGTTGTGATAGACGACACCGGGCAGAAGAGCGGAGCGGGCGATGGTTTTGTCCAGTCCGGCGACGGTCTTATCCGCGGCCGCCGTTCTGTAGGCCACGTCGCTGCGCCTGAGCCCGCCGGATAGCCTCGTCAAGCGTGATCGGCGCGTCCACCGCAGGCGCAGCGGGAGGGCCGGCAGTGCCAGCCCCCGCCGCAGCTGCCTGTGCCCGCAAGATATGCGGACAGAGTGCTAACGTCACAACGCCAATCGTCAAAAGAAGCTTCGACGCGCAGAGGAATGGCATTGCTTGCCGAGACGCAAGGTGTGGAGAAGCGATCATCGTCTGTTCCTGGAGCTTATTCACGATGCCTACTTGCGCTCCACGACCAGAACCTGGAAGCTTCCCGGCAGCACCGAGGCCCGTGGATGCGGAACGGCGTCGGTAGGTGCAGGCCGTGGTCCCATCTCTGCCGTCACCAGGTACACCCGGCCGTTACCCGAATCGAACGCCATCGTCCGCGCGCCTTTCTGCGTCGCCAGCGTCTGCACTTCCTTATAGCCAGGATCCTTCGCGTCGATCACCGTCAACGTTCCATCACCATTTGAGCTGAAGGCCAGACCGCGCTTCGCATCGTAGCCCGCAGCATCCGGCGAATCTCCGATCGCAGGGTTCGCAATGACTTTGCCGGAGAGGTAATCGGTCACTGCCATCTTCTTCCCGTCACATACCGAGAAGAGGCGATGACCCGCCGTATCGATCGCCATTCCCGATGGGGATTCGCAGCCGGTGAGAGGCCATTCGGCTACAACACTCCTGGTCTTTGCGTCGAGCTTCACAATCGAGTTTTTCGTCTCGATGTTCACATACACATTGCCCTTACCGTCGACGGTTGGGAACTCAGGCTTGCCCGAAAGCTTGATCGTCGCCACAACCTTCTGCGAGTCGGCATCGATTACGGTCGCATCGTTGCTTCGCCCGTTGAACGCCCAGACTGTTTTGGTCGATGGTTCGAAGACGATTCCATCCGGGTTCGTTCCTGCGGCGATCGAAGCGCCCATCTGATACGTGTGTCGATCAAACACCCAGACCGCATTCCCGGCTCCGTCACTCACGTACCCAAACTTATCCGGTCTGGTCCAGCGCTACGCCGTGCGTACTCTTGAAGCCGGTCAAAGCGCCAACACTCTTGCCCGTCCTGGTGTCGATGATCTCCACGCGAGGCCCATGAGTGACATACAGCAGATGCGCCGATGGATCGGCCAGCAGGTAGTCCCATCCACCCTCACCGCCGATCTTCCAGTGGTCCACCACTTCAAATTTTCCAGACTGAGCCTGCGCGGGTATCGCCGCCGCAGTTAAGATCGCCATGCACGCCGCAGCGGCCAGCAACGAAAAAGAGCTTTTCACGTTCATTGACACATCCTCCAGGAATTCCACCCTAGTCTCCACTATCCATCCTGAAGACAACATGAAGGAAACGTGGCTTTTAGTTAATACTCAGCGGTAGATCCACCCGCACCTCGATCCCGGCCCCGTGTTGCACGGCAATCCGGCCCCCTGCCTGATCGACCATCGCCTTGCAGATCGCCAGTCCAAGCCCTGTCCCGCCTGTACTTCGCGCCCGCGACGGGTCTCCCCGATAGAACCGATCAAACAGATGGGGCAGCATCTCCACTGCAATGTGCTCCCCGGCATTTCGTACTACGACGGTTACACTATCACCCTCCAGTGTCGCTTCGACCGAAACCACCTCGTCATGCGGGCTATGCTGAATCGCATTCTGCAGAAGCTCCGTGCAGACCGTCTTCCATCGCTCCCGGGTCATCGATGCCCGCAAACTTTCGTCGCCGGAAGATTCGAGGCGCACCCCGCGCAGCTGCGCGGTCGTTGCCAGGTCGTCGATTACCTCGCGCACCACGCTCATCACATCTACGTTCCCCGCAACTCGCTGCTTCAGGTCTCCTTCTTCCACCATCGCCAGCGTCAGCATCCGTTGCACAAGCTCCTCCATCCGCATGCAATCCATCTGACAACGCACCAGGCCGACCTGATATTCAGCGCTCGTCCGCTCCTTCATGCTCAGCAGTTGAATCGACGACTTAACGACCGCAACTGAGGTCTTCAGCTCGTGGGCGGCGTCGCTTACAAACACTCTCTGCTGTCCAAACGATCGCTCCAGCCTCGAGATGACGCCCTCGAGTGCTGTCACCAACGGCTCGAGCTCCTCTACCGATCGAGCCTCGTCGGACGGTGTAAATTGCCAGGAGTTCGCCGCAATCGTCGATGCCTCAGAGGCCAGCTGATACAGCGGTGCAATGCTTCTCCGCACGAACACAAACACGAGCAATCCTGTGAGAAGGAGAATCAGTGTATTGGCAATGGCAAAAAATCGCACAGCTCGCCCGACCGCCTTCCACAGCCCAGCCGTTGGCGACCCATACAACACCACCACCTCATGCCGCACCTTCAACGTCGCCGGATCGATGACCCGCAAACCGCGCATCCGCACCACGCGATATTTCTTGTGACCAATCTCCAGGTTGAAAAGCGCGTCTGCGCCGTGGCGCAGCGAAGCGTTTTGGTCGCTCAGGTCTCCCGTGCGGCCCAGCAGCGCATCTTTCTCCCACACCTCGTAGAGATCATTCTCCGGTGTGTGGATTCCTCCGACATCCAGCAACACGCTGTCCGTGTCGTCCGCCGCCTCGACCACTGCTCCCATCAGCGAGTCGGCGTGACCGCGGAGAGCGATATCGAGGGCTTGAAAATACGTATGGCGCTCGTAGAAGAACACCAGCGCCGTGGTGGACACCGCAAACAGCAGCTCGATCAACAGCACGAGCGACACTACCCGCCGTGTCATGGAGTACCGTCTCACGAGTCGCTCCCTGTATCTTCCGGCAACAGCCGGTAGCCTCGTCCCCGCAGCGTCTCTATCGAAGCCACTCCCATGCCCGCGTCGAGTTTTCGACGCAGGTTCGAAATATGCGCCTCAATTACGTTGGAGTGGTGCTCCCAGTTGTAGTCATACAGGTGCTCCAGCAACTCGCGCTTCGATACAGTCGCGCGCGGCCTATGAATCAGGTACTCGAGAATCCTGTACTCCATCGGCGAAAGGTCGACCTGCCTGCCGCCGCGCTTCACGGTCTGATCCAGGGTGTTCACCTCGATTCCGGAGACGCGTAGCGTGGGGTGAGCCGCACCCTTCCCGCGCCGTATCAGCGCCTTCACTCGGGCGATCAACTCCCCCAGATCAAACGGCTTGCCTAGATAGTCATCCGCACCGGCGTTCAACAACTCCACGACAGACCCCGCCTCGTTGCGCGCGGTCAGAACCAACACCGGCGTTGCCACACCGCGCGCCCGCAGCCGCTTCAATAAGGTCAGACCATCGACGCCGGGCAACATCAAATCCAACACAATCAGGTCATAGCAGGGGTCGCTGGCGAGATGAGCTCCCGTCGCTCCGTCCTCGGCGCAGTCCACCGCAAACCCCGGCCCGTCCCGCAGCGCATTCGCTACGTTCTCTGCCAGCCGAACCTCGTCTTCCACCAAGAGCACGCGCATTCTCTGTACTCTAACTGACCCGCTGTGGCAGCCATCAGCTTGATACAGCTGAAGATCGCTCAAAGCCATAGCCGCTAAGCCGGATACGTACACCTCAAGTATGAGCTTAACTCTAATTTTGACGATCAGTTCAATGGTTCCTCGTCGGTAGCGCGCCCCCTCAAATTAAAGTTGTTGCATGAAATTCATCTTGTGGTAATTTGAAACCACAACGAACCGATGACCTATTGTCCTCCGACGGAAATCTACTAATTTTCCTGTCAGGGCACAGCTTTATAACAACACGCATCAAGTCCAAACGGGCCATAAGTCTTCGTATCTTTCTTCTCACTGGAAGCGTTTCAAGCAGTTTCGCATGCAGGCCATGTAACTCCCTTTGCATTGGTTGTTGCAATTGAGAAGTCGATCTACCGTTCGTTTCGCTGATATCTAATGTGCGCCGATAAGCCCCACTTGTCAGCAGAGTGGAAGCATCGGAGCTATTTACCAAAGCTGTTGTCGCACCCGTGCATAGATTCGGGGCGTGGCAGCTGTGTTCCCTAACCACTGAAAGTTGTGATTTCTAAAACGACTCGACTCTTCATAAATAAAAACGAGCCTAGAAAAGGGGATTTCGATGAAGCAACTAATTTTGAGGCGGCCAGTATCAGCAATCTTCGCGGCATTACTTGTTGTGTTCATAACGCTCAGCACAACCTTCGCATTCGCTCAAGCGACCAGCACGGGCACCGTGACCGGAGTTGTGACTGACCCGACTGGAGCGGTCGTTGCAGGCGCAACCATTACCATGACCGACACGAGCGTTGGAGCTAAACGCGCCACCGTAACCAACGAGCACGGCCAGTATGTTCTCATCAACGTCCCCCCGGCCACCTACAACATCTCGGCGACCATGGCCGGCTTCGAGAAGGATGAGATTCAGGGCATGGATGTCAGCGTCGGCACCCAGACCACGGCGAACTTCAAGATGGTCGTCGGCTCTATGAGCACGACTGTCGAAGTGCAGGCTGCTGCCTCCGATCTGCAGACCATCAACGCGACGATCGGTGACACGGTAAACCCGTTGATGATGCAATCCCTTCCATCGGTGGCACGCGACGTCACATCCTTTGCAACGCTTCAGCCGGGCGTGACGCCAGGCGGCAGCGTCGGTGGCACAGTGACGGACCAGGCGGTCTTCCAGCTTGACGGCGGCAACAACTCAAGCGACATGGACGGCAGCATGCTGAACTACACAGGCGCATTCGGCGGCAATACGACAGGAGTTACGTCGATCGGCGCAGGCTCCTCGGGCGTCATGCCCATGCCTCAGGACAGCATTGAAGAGTTCAAGGTTGCTACCGCCGGCCAGACCGCTGACTTTAACAACTCGTCGGGGTTTCAGGCGCAAGTCGTCACCAAGCGCGGTGGAAACCATTGGCACGGGACCGTGTACGAGTACTACCTGGACAGCAACATCGGCGCGAACACCTGGCAGAACAACTTCAACATCCCAGGGGTAGCTAACTATCAACCCAAGGCGAGCAACCACTACAGCCGTTTCGGAGCTGCGGCTGGCGGACCGATCTTACCGACTCTTTGGGGCGGAAAGACCTACTTTTTCGCAAACTATGAAGGCTGGCGCTTCCCGAACTCCGCAACCTATGAGCGGGCTGTTCCTTCGGCGAACATGAGGAATGGCATCGTCACTTTCAGCAATGTCAACTACAACCTGAAGACACTCGATCCACGCGGCATCGGCATCGCGCCGGTCGTGCAGAAGATGTGGAATACACAAATGCCGATCGGCAACGATACCGGTTGCAGCGGAATCTCCGGCCCCGAATGCGACGGGGTAAATACGATTGGATATCATGCCAACGTCGCGCTCCCCCAGAAGAGCGACTTCGGTGTCGCCCGCGTCGATCACGATTTTGGCCCGAAGTGGCACTTTAATGCGAGCTACCGCTACTTCAAGTTGACCAAAGCCACCAACAATCAGGTGGATATCGGTGGAGTCCTCGGCGGTACGCTGGGAAATCCTGTGGCGCTGTCGAATCGTCCGCAGGACCCCTGGTACCTCGTAGCCGGGGTGACGACCAACATCTCTACGAGCTTCACCAACGACTTCCACTACAGCTACCTTCGCAACGTCTGGTCCTGGAATGACGCCAATGCACCGGCTCAACTCGCCGGGCTAGGCGGTGCGCTCGAGCCCTTCGGGGAACAGGTGACGACCAAGGTGCTTTCCCCTTATAACGTCGATACACAGAACATTCGCACCCGTTTCTGGGATGGTCATGATCAACTTCATTCGCGATGACCTTACGAAGATCAAGGGGAACCATCTCATCCAGTTTGGCGGCCAGTATCAGCACAACTACAACTTCCACCAGCGCACCGACAATGGCGGCGGCATCAACTTCACCACGACTTACCAACTCGGCGACACGAGCGGCGGCGGTCTGGTCAACTTCTCGGGTCTCGCGGCTGCCGGTGTCCCGACGGGCAGCACGACAAACGCCCGCATCCTCGCAGCCGATCTGGGCATCGTTACAGACTCGCAGGTGGCGTACACCCGCACTGGCGCCAGCCTGACACTTAACCCGCCACTAACCCCCGCCCAGGACCAGGCGACGATCCCGTACTACAACCTGTACGTCAGCGACACGTGGCATGTCTCGCCAAGCGTGACGATCAATTACGGTCTGGGCTGGGCGCTCGAGATGCCGCCCGTCGAAAAGACCGGCAAGCAGGTGGCTCTGGTGGACGCGAACGCTGTGCCGATCCAGACGGCGCAGTACCTGGCAGCCCGCAAGGCCGCCGCACTCGGGGGGCAGGTTTATAACCCGGAGGTGGGCTTCGCTCTGGTCGGCAACGTAGCCGGCGGCGGGCTCAAGTATCCATACCATCCGTACTACAAATCTTTCAGTCCGCGATTTGCCGTCGCATGGAATCCGCATGCGCCGGGAGGCGGCTTCTTGACCAGACTCCTGGGAGAGGATTCCACAGTGATCCGCGGCGGCTACGGCCGCGTCTACGGCCGTCTCAACGGCGTCGGCCTGGTGCTCACACCGCTTCTGGGCCCTGGGCTGATCCAGGCAGTGCAATGCCGCACAGCGATGAGTAACGGCACGTGCGGTTCTTCTAATCCAACGGATACCACGGCGTTTCGAATCGGCGTCGACGGCGGTTCGGCCCCACTCGCCGCAGCTACGCAAACTTTGCCCCAACCTCTCTATCCGGGCTACAACGGTGCCCAATCGGCCACTGCCTCCGTGCTCGATCCAACTTTCCGCCCCAACGATGTCGACTCTTTCAATCTCTCGGTCCAGCGGCAGATCAATCGTAAGATGCTGGTCGAGGTCGGCTACCTCGGTCGCGTCATTCACAACGAATTTATGCCGCTCAACATCAACTCGGTTCCCTACATGATGAGCCTCGGAGGCCAATCGTTTGCAAGCGCCTATGCGGCAGTTGAAACCGCATGGGGGTGTGCGACTAACGCTGGCCTGTGCTCCCAAACCACTGTTGCTGCGGTAACCGGCCTTGGTACTCCAAAAGTAAAGGTCTTCCCTACCGTCGCTCCCCAGGCGTTCTTCGAGACCGCACTGGCAGGCACGGGATACTGCACCGGATACGCCAACTGCACCACGGCGCTCGTCCACAAGGAAGCCAGCAACATTGGCCAGCAGAAGGTCTTTGCTCTCTGGTCCGATCTGGACAACGGAGGCTTCAACTTCGCCCGCAGCATGATGGGCACACCGATTCCTGGTCAGACACAGGGCACCAACGGACAGATCGGGAGTGGTGTCAGTCTGGCAACAGCCCAGGGCTATGGCAACTACAACGCAGGATTTGTCACCTTCAAGGCTACAGATTATAAGGGCATCACCCTGGTAGAGAACTTCACCTACGGCAAAGCTCTGGGTACAAACGCAGTAGCACAGGCATCCAGCGCTCTGACGGCAAATGATGCTTTCGATTTATCCAAGAGCTATGGAGTTCAGGCGTACAACCAGAAGTTTATCTTCAACACATTTCTGGTCTATCAGACTCCCTGGTACAGCGATCAGTCGAACTGGAAGGGACGCATTCTGGGCGGTTGGAGGTTCTCTCCCATCTTGACCGCTGGGTCCGGCCAGCCAATCGTCTGCGCGACTAACTCTGCCTCGCAGTCCTTTGGCAGCGCCGACGCCTTGAACTTCAGTGACTCCGAGCAATGCGTGTTTCCGAATGGGTACCACGGTGCCTACCATGCATACAGGAACGTGGCCGGAGGCACTGATCCTAATAGCCCGCTCGTTCCCCTTTCGGTCGGGACATCCACAAAAATCGTGGGAGGCGGACCCGCTGCCATCAACATGTTTGCGAATCCCGTGACGGTCTTCAGCCAGGTCCGTCCGGTGATTCTCGGCATCGATTCGACGGATAGCGGCGACGGTCCGATCGCCGGCCTGCCCTATTGGAATCTCGACATGAGCATCCACAAGCAGGTCAAGATCTGGGAGAGCACAAGCCTCGAGTTCTCAGGAGTCATGACCAACATTCTCAACCACAACGTCTTCGCGAACCCAACCGTCAGTCTCGCGAACCCAGCTAGCTTTGGCGTCATCAACTCACAAGGAAACAATCCACGCCAGATCGAGATCGGAGTACGCGCCAACTTCTAACCTGAAGCTAAAGCGTTGTGCTCAAACTTCCACCCAGCGGCTCTGACAGGGAATCCCTCTCAGAGCCGCTTACTTTTGCGATTACGTTTCGGAAGATTCGCAGGCCGCGCCCGCTCTGCACCTCGCCCCAGTTCCGCCGTGGCCACCCGCCGCGCTCCCCCCGCCGCCTTTGGTGGCCCCCCCGCTGACCCTGTGGGAAGCGGGTCACCCCCCAAAGGCCGATGCCGACTAACCCCATCAGCAAAATCTCAATTTTGATTTTTTGTTCTATGGGCATTTTTCTGCATTCCAAATTTGGAGTCTGACTAGCGAGCTTTGCCGAAATGCGACTTTCAGGCGCACAACGGAATAGTTTCCGGATTGCCCGTCATAAGGGAATTACATCACATCTATAGATAAACGCTGGCGTGCCACGGTCTTCGTAGCACGCCAGCATCAATTCAGAACTTCAAATCGGGCAACCCTTTTACATCCTCCGCGTCGGTTGAGACGCTGATGTTGTGCCATGCCTTGGCGTCGGATTCCCGCTTTTCCTCGGCGAAGCGGGCATACTGCACGGCATCGCTGCCGAGCAAGAGGTGTGCAGGGAGCTGCTCTTTGGAGGCTAGCTGCAGAATGACCTGTGCGACCTTTGCTGGAGCGCTCATCTCATGCCCCCAATGCCCCTGCAGCATCTTGATAAACGTGCCTACAGAGGCCTCATAGTCAGGTAGTAGCTCCGGTATGCCAGCGGTCGCTCGCTTGCCCCAGTTGGTCCGTATTCCACCTGGCTCGAGTGCGCACACCTTAACGCCGAAGGGCGCCAACTCTGGTGCAAGTGATTCGGTGAAGCCACCTACAGCCCATTTTGCCGCGTGGTAGGCTGCGTTTCCAGGAACCCCCAACCTGCCACCGACGGAAGAGATCTGAAGGATGTAACCACTCTTCTGCTTCCGCATGACCGGGATCGCCGCTCGTGTCATATAGACGACACCGAAGAAGTTCGTGTCGACTAAAGCGCGAAAGCTCTCTGAACTTAGCTGCTCAAAAGGGGCGACATCTCCGTACCCTGCATTATTGACGACAACATCCAGCCGTCCGAAGACCTCAACAGCCTTTTCGACCGCGGCCTTTGCCGCCGCCTCATCTGCCACATCGAGGGGCGCTGTATGCACCTGCTCGCCATATCGCTCCACCAAATCGTTCAACCGGTGTGGATCGCGGGCCGTCGCCAGGAGGCGATCCCCCGAAGCAAGAACTGCCTCCGCGATATCGCGACCCAAACCACTTGCGCTACCTGTTACCAACCATACTTTGGACATCAAAACCTCCGTTCTGCGGATTGGATGCAGCATAACGGAGTAAATACTCATTAATTGGAAGAGAAATTCCTGCCAGCTTACTTTTTGGCTGCCGCGCTCCAAAACGCCTCGAAACCTGCGCTTCGATAGCGCTCCGCTTTGGCTGGATTGGCCACCATGGACGCCATGGTCGTCTCAGCCATCGCGAGCAGGAGGTCTGACGCAAAAGCCGGAGGCAGACCGCTCAATTTGCCCCGCGCGACAAGCTGCTGCATGGCTTCGGTGGCGTCTTCGAAGCCCGCCTGCCCCTCCTGTCTGCTTTGGTCGGTGATGCGCTCAGAAACGGTAAGCTGCATCATCGCCCCACGCTTCGCCGGCGACTCCATACCCCAGGTGACGTAGGCGTTCCAGATGTGTTGTACTCGCTTCCGGAGTGAGCCGGTCAAGGGAAAGCCCGCGATCATAGCGCTTCGCATGTCTCGTTTTAGCTCGCGGTAGAGCTCGTTGAGCAGCTTTTCCTTATCCGGGAAGTACCGGAACAGCGATCCCTCCGCCACGGCCGCAGCCTTCGCAACACTCGCAGTGGACGCGCCAACGCCATCTTCAGCAATCGTCCTGGTGGCTGCACGGAGGATGGCAGCACGCTTGTCTCCGGTCTTCGGTCGCGGCATCGCAGCCTATAGTGTATGCATGTCCCTGTAAGGATAGGAACGTGCTGGAGGAGGATGGTCGGCAACTCGGAAACAATCCCGTCGACCGACGATCCGAAAGAGGTCATTGTGTTCCCGGAAAAAACGGGTTATTGATAAGTTCGGTGACAGCAATAGGAATCAGGGTCCTTCCCTCTTTTCTGAGTGCAGCGATATTATGGGGGCCGACAGGCCGCTCGTTCTCGCGTCTCGCAGTCCAGCGCGATTCGTCAGTCGCCCAATAGCATGCCGTGGCCGACTATTGCTTCGCAACCCGTAGTCAGCGTGTTATGCAGAGGAGAAGGTTAATGGATTGGCAGGAGAACCAGTTCCTCCGCGGGGTAGCCGCGGTCGTGCTGATTGTTGGAGTGCTGTTGAGCGGTCAGTGCGGATGGGCGGATCAACATTTCTCGCAGGAGGTGTTCTTTGAAAACAGCGTGGCCTCTGGCTCGTATCCGTATAGCAAAGGAAACGTGTCGGTACCAAGTACGCTGAGACTGGTTGACGGCAAGCTTCCGGTGGAGACGGCGGAGTATGTTAGCGGGCCGAATGCTCTCGAACTCCAATGGCAATCGATGGCGAACGGTGGGTGGGACGTACAGTTGAACGTCTACCAGTGGCGCAACCGGGAGATCAACTGGGCAGGCGACAGCCTGTTCCTGTGGCTTTGGAGCGACGAAGCGATCGCACCAGCTGACCTGCCCCGGATCGCCTTCATTGACCTAGACCGCGGACACACGTCGCAGATGCCCTTGGGTGCGTTTACGACGGGACTGAAGGCGAAGCGTTGGACACGCGTGCGGGTGCCCCTGGCACGCTTCGCGAGCACCACACTGAAACCGTTCGCGACAAACCGGCTGAGTGCAATCGTCCTGGCGCAGGGTGTGGCGGATGCGAAATTGCACAAACTTTACCTGGACGATATTCGGATCGAGAACAGCCAGCCGCTCGAACAAGCGCCGAAACCGCCAACGAACCTTGAGGCGCGCGGCTATGAACGGCACGTGGATCTCCACTGGCAGGGCGCGGACGACCCGACAATTGCACAGTATGTCATCTATCGGTCACTGAACGGCGGGGCCTATAAGGCGATCGGGGTCCAACGTTACGGCGTGAATCGATACGCGGACTATGTGGGAGACCCGCATGCGGTCGCGAGCTACAAAGTCTCGGCGCGAACGTCGTCGATGGCGGAGTCGCCGATGACGGACGTGGCGACGGCCAAAACGCGGCCAATGACGGACGACGAGTTGCTCACCATGGTCGAGGAGGCGAGCTTTCGTTATTACTGGGAGGCGGCGGAGCCGGTATCAGGCATGGCGCGGGAGTCGCAGCCGGGAGCCGATGATGTTATTGCGCTGGGTGCAAGCGGCTTTGGCATCATGGCGATGGTGGTCGCAGTCGATCGTGGCTTTATTACGCGTGATCAAGGGATTGACCGTATGCTCCAGATCACGCGATTTCTTGAGCGGGCAGACAGATACCACGGAGCATGGCCACACTTCCTCAGCGGAAGGACAGGACACACCATCGCGGTCTTTGGGATTTACGACGATGGTGCGGACCTGGTGGAGACCTCGTTTCTGATGGAAGGCTTGCTAACAGCGCGGCAATACTTCAACGGAGAGAACCCGAAAGAGCGGGAGCTGCGTGACAGGATCACGGCACTTTGGCTGGGCGTGGAGTGGGACTGGTTTCGCGCGACGCCGAAGCGAGACGCGCTGTATTGGCATTGGTCACCAGACTACGCGTTCCACATTGCGAATCGACTTCAGGGCTGGAACGAGGTCATGATCACTTACCTTCTTGCGATCGCTTCTCCAACGCACGGTGTTCCGGCCAGCTTGTACTGGACAGGTTATGCGCGGGAGGGCACAGGTGGTTCGTACGGCATTAAGCACGCGTATTTCGGGATTCCGCTCGAACAGGGATATGTGGAGGGATCACCCGGGCCGTTGTTCTTCACTCAATATTCGTATCTGGGATACGATCCGCGCGGCATGCGAGATAAATACACCAACTACTTCCGCAACAACCAAAACGAGTCGTTGGTGAGTCAGGCATACTCTGTAGCGAACCCCGGGCACTTCAAAGGTTACGGCGCGAATAGTTGGGGCCTGACAGCTGTGGACGGTCCGAACGACCGATATCACGAGTACAAGCCGTTTGCCACTGACGACGGCACAATTGCGCCCACGGGAGCGATCAGCGCGTATGCGTATACACCGGATGCCTCCATGGTGGCCCTGAAGCATTGGTACCGAGATCTTGGAGCTCAGCTTTGGGACATCTATGGCTTTCGCGACGCCTTTAATGAGCAGGAGAACTGGTACTCGGGAATCGCAATGGGATTGAACCAGGCACCGCAAACCGTGATGATAGAAAACGGGCGCACAGGGCTGGTGTGGCGCACCTTTATGTCCAACCCGGAGATCCACCCGATGCAACAATCAATTGGGCTCACGCCGGATGGGGACGTTCCTCCGGATAAGTGAGCTTCACCGCGATGAAGAGTTGACCCTTGAAGGTTCCATTGATGGACTGATGAACAAGGCGCAGACGTATAGGGTTCAAACGACTTCGGTTGCGCTGAATGCCTCTCTCGAGACCTTGTGCAAGTCTTCTTCCTCGAAGTGGTCTAGTCAATACTTCTTCCCAGCTGCGGGAGCTTAGTCGGACGATACATCATCGAATTGATCGTGGACCAACTAAGAGTCGTTGAGTCGATTCCTGTTCACTCGCCGCACCCATGTGCCCCCGCGCAAAGAAAGGTTTCTCGGACCGGAAGGGTTTGGAGTGAACTCTGGGTTTACTGGCGCTTGGATCAAGAGCTTGGCGGTTAATGGTGGAAAGGATTAGACTGCTGTCCTCCCCGGGCCGGCATTCTCGCACCACCTCATAGAGCGTTTAGAAGCCATAGATGGCGTTGCAAACGATGCCACCGAAAGAGACGGACAGTCGCCGCGACTGTTCGGAAGTGCTTTCCTGGCGGGGTCTGGTCTAGGGCCCTCGGATTTCTGACGTACAGATCAGTGGCGAATTCGTGTTTTGCCCTGCGCGATCTCAACAAGGTCGGGCTGATGCAAGAGACTCTCGCCATCATTCTCTTCTAGTGATGGGCTGCGTGGCTCAAATACTCCAAGACCGTGCATCGGATGGTTTGAGGGTTCATTCTCGAGCTATGGTCGCGGTCATCGCATTTTCTCTGTTCCTCGACTATTTCCTTTACGGTCTACTTTTCCCCTTGGCAGCGCACTCGCCCGCAGGGTTGAAAGACGAAGGACACCTTGCGTTACTTTACGGTGTGTACGCTATTAGCGTTCTTCTCGTCACTCCAGTGTTCGGATACTTGGGTGATCGCATCGGCGGCCGGTCAACCATGTTGTATGGCGCGGCATTGGCGGTCTGTGCAGTATCGCTTTTAGGCGGGGCTCAGAGTCTCTCGCTGTTACTGCTCGGGAAGTTCTGCCAAGGCGCCTCGTCGGCCGCGCTCTGGACCTCGGGCCTTGCACTCATCGCGACGAACTATTCCGAAAAGCGGGTGGAGATGCTGGGTTATGCATTCACGGGGGGAACACTCGGTTCGGTGATTGGGCCAATCGCCGGCGGACTCCTCTACCACGCAGGTGGATACGCGCTGCCCTTTCTCGTCACCGGGGTCGCATACGGAATCGCGGCAGTCCTTATTGCTCTTCTTGTTCCAGCGGGTGGCGCACAACGGAACGAGCCGGTCAATCTTCGTGCCTTGATGCTCAATAGATCGCTGATGGTCCCTGCTGTCACCGTTGCTCTAGCCGCGTTTTCTGTGGGAATCATCGAACCGCTTTTGCCTGTACGGCTGGCGCGATATGGCGCAACATCGATGGCCATCGGCATCATATTTACGATCTCGACCTCTGTGTACGGCTTGTGCGCACCCATTGTAGGCCGAGTGTCAGAAAGGGTTCCTATCAAGAAAGTGATCGTGCTTGGGACGATCGCGATGGCCACCACGCTACCTTTCCTGGCGCTCTTCAAGGGAGCAATCCTGGTCGGCATCACGTTATCTCTGGTGAATATCTCATACGCATTCATGCTTAACCCGGCGTCGGCGGAGCTCGGCAATGTTGTCGATCGATCTGGGATGTCTTGCTATTCGGCGGTCTACGCGCTGTACAACATCTTTTATTCCATAGGAATGTTGGCCACTGCAACGCTTGCTTCTGCCGCAGTCCGATTGCTGAACTTCTGGGGTGTTTTGCTGTGCGTTAGCGCAGTCTTGCTGCTGTCTGTCCCCTTTCTCATCAAGTCGGGTCCGCCGCGAAGTGTGGTGGCTGCGACATCTGAAGGTTTACCGCAGAGGTCGCCAGTTCGGAGCGAAGGGAATTCTTGAAAACGGTAAGTCAAGGAGGTAAATCCTATGGTTCAGACCATTCAAAGCCAAGTCGTAGAGACTCCCGCTAGTTTGCTCGCAGCACTTGATCGCGGCGAATCGCTTCCCGCCCACTGGTACACAGACCCAGCCATCACAGCGCGTGAAATCGGAAAGATTTTCAGGAAGAGTTGGAACTACATAGGTCCAGCAAACGAATTGGCTAATCCGGGCGACTATATCACCGGCTATGCGGGCGAGGTCCCGGTTGTCGTGATCCGCAACGAAGCCGGGTTGGCGGCCTTCGTCAATGTATGCCGCCATCGCAGGCACGAAGTGATGAAGGGCCGCGGAAACTCAAAGATGATGCAATGCGGATATCATGCCTGGACCTACGATCTCACCGGTTGCCTGAAGGGCGCGCCGCGCTCGGCTGCTGAGCCCAACTTCCGCCTGGAAGACTATCCCCTTCTGCCGCTTCGAGCGGAGGCTCTGGGCCCCTTCGTCTTTGTGAATCTTGACTCCGGGGCAAAGTCTCTTGCCTCATACTTCGGCGATCTGCTCAACATCATTTCCGGAAGCGGCATTCACCTGGAAACGCTAAAGCTGTACAGCCGGGATTCATGGACCGCCGAGGCGAACTGGAAGACGATGCTCGAGAACTATCTCGAGTGTTACCACTGCGCAGTAGCGCATCCCGGTTTCAGCGCCGCAATCGATGTCAAACAGGAGAACTACAACCTCACCATGCACGGCTGGTTCGCCAGTCAACTGGGCCAGGTGCGCCCGTCCGCACTTGAAGGCAAGACCGCGGTCGAGATTTATGACGCGCGCGGCGAGATAGCGCAGGCTCAATATCACCTGCTGTGGCCTAATGTCACAATCAACATCAATCCTGGGTTTCCTAATCTTTCCATTGATGTGTGGGTCCCCGACGGACCCAACAAGGCCAAAGGGTTCTCGGAGCAATATTTTGGGCCTGGAGTGTCGGAGAAGTTTGCTCATGATCTGATCGCCTTCAACAAACAAGTGGGTTACGAAGACGACGTTCTTACCAACTCCGTGCAGCACGGACTCCTGGGTGGCATTCCCGATCGTGGCCGGTTCCTCACCAATAGCGAGCACCTCTGCATCCATTTCCAAAGGCTCGTCGTCCAGGCCATGTCTGAAAACTCCGCAGTGCTCGAAGCATCGCCGGTACCCAGTTCGCTACCGATTTCGACTACGATCAGCGCAACTCCAACCGCTTCCGTCGTCGCGGGAAGCGAGCGAAACACCTATGTGGAACTGGAAGTTGCCAAGGTTGAAAGGGAGAGCGAGATCATCAGCTCTTTTTATCTCCGCCGCGCCGACGGGAAGCCGTTATATCGCTGGGAACCAGGTCAGTTCCTGCCTATCCGGCTGACGATCCCCGGCCACACAGAGCCCGCTTTGCGCACCTATACAATCTCAACCTGTTACAACCCGGACTTCTACCGCTTGTCGATCAGGCGCGGTGAGGGGGCTGCGCTTGTCTCTCAGTTCATGCACGCCAATGCGAAGACCGGCTTTCGTCTCCACGCACTGATGCCGCGCGGCAAGTTCGTTCTTGACCAGAGCAGCAATCGGCCTGTTGTACTTGTCTCAGGCGGGGTCGGCATCACTCCCATGATGGCCATCGCCGAGCACATCGTTGAGGAGGGTCGTCGCAACGGCACGTATCGGCCGATCCACTTTATTCACGGCGCGCAAAACGGTCGGGTCCGCGCATTTGGCAAGCGTATTCAGGAACTCGCAGCCGAATACCGTGCGCTAAGCGTGCACGTCTGCTTAAGCGCTCCGTCGCACGAAGACGAAATCGGCGTTACCTATAACAGCAAAGGTCGCGTCGATATCAGCCTTGTGACTGCGCTTTTGCCTCCTGGCGACTACGACTTCTACTTGTGCGGCCCATCTGAGTTCATGAATGCGCTGTATTCCGGGCTGACTGGGACTGGCGTTCGTCCCGAGCGAATTCACTACGAATCCTTCGGCCCAGGAACGGTGCTCAAGCCGGAGTTGCCCAGAAAGCCGTCCGAAAATCACAACGGGAGTGCGGTCCACGTGAAATTTTCCCGGTCTGGGACCGAGACGGCCTGGTCCCCTGAAGATGGCACTCTGCTTGAGCTTGCGGAAGAGGCTGGTCTTGCTCCCGCTTTTGGCTGCCGTTCGGGAATCTGCGGAACGTGCAAGACAAAGATTGTTCATGGCGCCGTAGAGTATCTCGACGAACCGCTGGCCGACCTGGGCGAAGGGGAGGTCCTGCTCTGCTGCTCTGTGCCTCGACAAGCCCAGGATAAAAACCAGAATGGGGGACGTCCGGATGTAATTCTCGACCTATAGCGGCAGGGCGTCACTACATCAAAGGAGACGAGTATGGCTACGGTGCAAATGCAGGCTCCCACGCAAGACTTCCACCAGCAGGCTTCGGCGCTCCGGCCCGAGACGCGGATGGTTATCGACGGCAAACTGGTCGATGCCATCTCCGGTCAGCGATTTGAAACGTTCAATCCAGCGAACGATGAGGCGTTGTCGTCGGTGCCACTGGGGGACGCCGAGGATATCGATCTCGCGGTGGCCTCGGCGCGTGCGGCGTTCAGGTCGGGAGTTTGGTCGCGACTGGAGCCGCGCGCTCGTATGCAGGTGATGTACCGAATGGCCGATCTGATCACGGAGAATTCGCTCCGTTTGGGACTCATGGATTCGGTCAATGTCGGGAAGCCGATCGCAGACATGCTCAATGCGAATGGTGACGTCGCTGCCGCCGCGTTGACTTTCCGGTTCTTCGGCGAAGCCATCGATAAGATCGAGGGCGCGGTAACAACCACGGCCCCGAATGCATTCCACTACATCGTGCGCCAACCGATCGGCGTCGTGGCCTGCATTGCACCCTGGAACTATCCGCTGCTGATTGCGGCGTGGAAGGTGGCGCCAGCTCTCGCGATCGGCAACTCCGTCATACTCAAACCGGCACAGATCTCGCCCTTTTCAGCGACCTTGCTGGGCCAGCTCTTTCTAGAAGCCGGCGGCCCACCGGGCGTATTTAACGTAGTGCACGGAACAGGCGGAACGGTGGGCAAGGCTCTTGCACTTCACCAGGACGTCAACAAGATCAGCTTCACAGGATCAACCGATGTTGGGAAGATGATGATGGTGTATTCGGGTCAATCGAATCTGAAACGTGTCACCGTGGAGACAGGCGGCAAGTCCCCCCAAATCATCACTGCCGATGTACCCAACCTCGACATTGCGGTCGACTATGCGGTCAATGGCATCTACGGCAATAAGGGAGAGATGTGCAGCGCCGGTTCGCGCCTCTTGGTCGATGCCAGGATTCATGATGACTTTGTAGAGAGGTTCAAAGCCAGGACACGTGAGACCGTCCGAATTGGAGATCCCCTGGACACTGCGACAACGATGGGGCCGTTGGCTAGCCGAAGCCAGCAAAAGAACGTTCTTTCAGAGATCAATCTCGCAAGGCAGGAAGGCGCCAGGCTGGCGCTGGGCGGCCAAACACCCGAGGGATTCGACCGCGGAGCCTATGTTGAACCTACATTGTTCACGGGTGTGAATAACAGGATGCGAATCGCGCGTGAGGAAGTCTTTGGGCCGGTGGCCGCCGTGCTGCCGTTCGAGACAATCGATGAAGCCGTCGCCATCGCCAATGACAGCATCTATGGCTTGTCGGCTAGTGTGTGGACATCGGACATTACCACCGCGCACAAAGTAGCTCGCGACTTGGAGGCCGGCGTTGTCTGGGTGAACTGTTACGACCTGGGGGATATGACCCAACCATGGGGCGGGTTCAAGCAGTCAGGCATCGGGCGGGATAAGTGCCTGGATACGCTGAACGCAGTCAGTGAATCCAAGTCGGTCTGGATCAACTTGGACTAGTTATGGCGTTGGAACGATAAGTTTCTTGTCGAAGACCAATAAGACTGAAGCGTCGACCCAGTTAACATGCCGCGCATCATTAAAAGTAGGTAGTGCATTTCGGTCGCCGAGGGTTTCCAGCCCACCCCATATGGTCGGCTATCCGGAAGTTAACAGTGCGTCTGAATCTCGGTGAGTGATAAATCGCGTGGATGTTGAAAAAGTCAGCGTCGCTTTGGTGGTTTTGAGGATTGAACAACGTTGTTGCGTCAGTCGTGACCGCCGCTTCCTATGAAGTGGCGGGTACCAGCGACATCGTTGGCCGGCTGAGGAACCGGACTAGCCGCTTGATGTTCTGGGCAGTGGCCGCCAGGAAGAACTGCTCTCGTACGAACTTCAACCTGCGCAGCCGGAGCCTATTGAGACCGATGTGATTGTGACTCTTTAGCTCCGCAAAGAGCGCTTCGACCTTCTTCCGTTGCCGTTGTGCATACTTGAACTCCGGTGTAGTCCAGAGATCTCGCGCTCGCTGCCGGGCGGGCTCGTTCATGTGGATCGCAAGATACCGGAACGGTCCAGTCGTGCACTGCGATCTCTGCTGGCATGGACCACACTTCTTGCGCGTTCCTATATAGCCGAACGTGCGGTTTCTCTCATTGCGGCCGCCGTAGTTCAGTTGCTGGCCTCCAGGACAGATGTAACTGTTGCTCTCCGGCAAGTAGGTAAAGGACTCCGGACCATAGAAGGGGCTCCTCGTTCGCCCGACAGCATCCCTGGTGGGCATGTACGGCGTGATCTCCCGGTCCACCAGCCACTGCAAGAACTCACCATTGCCATAGCTTGCGTCGGCAGCGATGGATTGCGGTTTCCGGCCTTGCCATTGGGCGAAGCGAGTAATCATGTCCCTGGCGGATCGCGACTCCTCACTCAGGCGAGCGCCTGTTGCTTGCACGCCCACGACGATGCAGCTGTCATTGTCAATCAGGTAGTTGTTGTAATAACCCATGCGTGCCGGAGTCCCGCCTTTTGTCGCATAGGTGGAGTCCGGATCGGTGGTGGACACCTTGTCCTGGCTATGTGTCGATTCCTCCACCGGGTTCTGTACTTCAAGCTCGGCAAGGTACTCGCGCACCGTTCGATTGACCTGCGCGGCCTCAGCCAACTGCTCTCTCGGGATACGGCTCTCCTTGGAAGCGTTTGCCTCCACGAAGGTTCCATCGACCGATAGCTTGTCTCCACGCACCAGTCCCACTGCGAGGCATTGGGCCACAACTTCCTCGAACAACCGCTCGAACACATTCGATTCCTGGAAGCGTCCGTGGCGATTCTTCGAAAACGTGGAGTGGTGCGGAACTTCCTGATCGAAGCCGAGACCAGTGAACCAGCGCCACGCAAGGTGCATGCGCAACTCCTCGACAAGCTTGCGCTCACTGCTGATCCCGTACAGATAGCCAATCAGCAAAATGCGCAGCAAGAGCTCAGGATCGATGGATGGACGACCAGTTTCGCTGTAGCTGTCCTTCAGCCGCTCGCGTACGAAACCGAAGTCGATATGCTTATCAACCAACCGCAACAGATGATTCTCTGAAACCTGATCTTCCAGTCGGAAGTAGTAGAAAAGAGATTCAGAGCGGGCGTGCTGACCCATCATGAGCGTTAGTCCTCCGACAATGGCGATCCACAGCAGCATGGTCACACTATGCTGCGAAACACTCCGAATTGCCACACGGATTTCATTAAAATCAGCTGATTCGTACTGACTTTTTCAACACCCACTCGCCATAGCACTCACCGAGAATGCGATGACTACCGAGAATTTGACTTGACTGTGCGCCTGAGCAGAGCGTCACTGTCTACACGGCTGAAGCTTCGGCTGAAGTGGAGAATACGTGCACGACAGACTTTCCGAACAAATTGCAGCACTGCCAACCTTAAATAAGACCCAATTGCTTGCCATTTGGGCTGAGAATTTCAGCAAAGACCCACCCCCGCAGCTACACAGACGACTGATGGTTGCGCTTCTTGCGTACCGAATCCAGGAGAAAGAGTTCGGGGGTCTGTCCCATGCGGCGAGGCGCCGACTACGAGAAGTGGCAGTTTCTCTAAGAACAAACAAACCGTCGCAAGAGAGGCCCGATTCGGCCCCTCAAACCGGCACCAGACTCTTACGGGTGTGGCGTAGCGAAACACACGAGGTCACCGCCACAGGGAATGGCTATCTATATAGAGGCGAGAGTTACTCCAGTTTGTCCAGGATAGCCCGTGAGATCACTGGTACTCGGTGGTCCGGACCTCTATTCTTTGGGGTCAGGAAGCCATGACTGCTCGGGTTCGCTGCGCCACCTATACCCGCAAATCCTCCGAGGAAGGGCTGGAGCAGTCCTTCAATTCGCTCGATGCCCAACGAGAAGCGTGTGAAGCGTACATCCTCAGCCAACGCCATGAGGGATGGCACGCCGTCGCCACCAGATACGACGATGGCGGCTTCTCCGGCGGCAACATGGAACGTCCCGGACTGAAAAAGCTTTTGGACGATATCGCCGCGAAGCGAGTCGACACCGTCGTCGTTTATAAGGTCGACCGACTCACCCGCTCCTTAGCAGACTTCGCCAAGATCGTCGAACAGTTCGACAAACAGGGCATTAGCTTTGTGTCGGTCACTCAACAGTTCAACACCACGACCTCCATGGGAAGATTGACCCTCAATGTGCTCCTGTCCTTCGCGCAGTTCGAGAGGGAAGTGACGGGGGAACGCATCCGCGACAAGATCGCTGCTTCGAAGCGCAAAGGCATGTGGATGGGAGGCGTCGTTCCTCTGGGCTATGATCTCGAAGATCGTCACCTGGTTGTGAATGAAGAGGAGGCCAATCGGGTCAGAGAGATCTTTCAAGCGTACCTCGCCGAAGGATGCGTCTCCAAGCTTCAGATTTACCTCGAGAAGAATAACCTCCGAAGTAAGAAGAGATTGAGCAAGACCGGGAATGCGTCCGGTGACAACGCGCTCTCCCGAGGAGCGCTCTATTCAATGCTCCAGAACCGAATCTACCTCGGCGAGATCCCGCACAAGGACAAGTCCTTTCCCGGCCAGCATCCTGCGATCATCGACCAGAATCTCTGGGATCGGGTTCACCTCCAGTTCAAAGCTAATGTTCAGGCTGAGAGGAGACGGCCGCGTGCAACTAGCACGAGCCTTCTAACGGGCCTGTTGTACGACGAGGCAGGGAATCGATTCACTCCTTCTCACGCTACGAAGAGGGGCCGACGCTATCGTTACTATGTATCGCAGGCTCTGACCCAGAGCAGATCGACAGATCCAAGAGGCCCGGTTCGTCTTCCTGCCGAAGAGGTTGAGGAATTGGTCTTGTGTCAACTCGCCACTGTTTTGCAGTCTGCGCCTAGAATCCTCGATCTCTTGGAGCCCCTCTCTCTCGACATGACAGAGACTCAGCACGTGGCGAAGGTCGCTCGGGAATACTTGGCATCACAGGAGAAGGTCCGTAATGACCTGCGATTGACGATCACGCGGATCATCGTGCGAGAGCAGAAGATTGAACTGCAATTGAGTAAACACGCTCTACTGAAAGCTTTCCTCGCTCCTCAACGAAGTGAAGAGATCACTGCTACTCTGCCTTTTTTGGAAGATCTCATCATCCTCGAAGCGGACGCCCAACTCCGGAGATGCGGAGGCGAAGTTCGGCTCTTACTCGCCGACACTGAGCAAAACAGAGCGCGCCCTGTACCCTCTCTGGTCCGGGCTGTCGCGCGAGCCCATGACTGGATGGACCGGATTTTGAGCGGGGAAGTACCTAATCAGCAAGCTTTGGCAAAACAGACCGGCTTTGATAAACGCTACATCAGCAGGATCATCCCTTTGGCCTTTTTAGCGCCCGATATTACTGAAGCGATCCTCGATGGCAAGCAGCACCCGAATCTTTCGCTGGAAAAGTGCATTAATGAGATTCCCTTTGAGTGGTCCCAGCAGCGAGCAGCCATGACCGCAACCAAGGATATCGAATAATCTACTTTGCTGATGCCGTGGTGGCTTTAGAATAGCGTCCGGGTGGCTGGCCTACATAGCGGCTGAATGCCGTACTAAACGTGCTCGCCGATCCGTACCCAACGCGCTCGGCTACATCGGCAACGTCGATCTCGTGGTGCCGAAGCAGATCTTTTGCGAGCGCCATGCGCCACCCCAGAAGATATTCCATAGGCGGCATGCCGACGTTGCGGGTGAAACGATCAAAGAACGCCGAGCGTGACAGCGCAGCCTCTTTCGCGAGTTGAGCCATAGTCCAGGAACGAGCGGGGTCGGCGTGTATCTTCCGGATTGCTTCCGCCAACCGCACATCAGCCAAACCGCGCAACAGTCCTGCAGGGGCATCGGGAGTTGGTGTCAGCCGTAACGACTCGACCAGCAAGACCTCGATGAGGCGGCTCAACACCAATTCGCGTCCCGATCGTTGTTCCGTTGCCTCGTCGATCAGAAGCTTCACCAGAGTCGACAGCCTATCGACACCGCGAATATGAACTTGTTTAGGCAACAGAGAAACCAGTAGGCCGGAGTCTTCGTTGTCGAAGATAAAGTACCCGCCCAGCATGCGGACACTCGGCGGCCCGCCCTGCCTCCCATGACGAACTTCTCCCTCTGCCTGCGCGGCCACATTCGGATCGATGAAATCCGGAATAACGGGCTCGAACCCCGACATGGTGAAGCTCGGCGTGGTCGGCAGCAACACGAAGTCGCCCGCCTCCAGCGTCACTTCTTTTTGTCCGTCCACAGCGAGACGGCACGACCCTTCAATCACGATACAGAAGCTTGGGTGGCCAAAGTCCGCGTAGCGGACGCCCCAGCATCCCGCCCCGCTGATGCCCTTGGTGAATACAGCCCGGGGCCGGAGCAGACCAACGACGTCGGAGAGTGGATCGACCATATTTCTGGACTATTGCAAATCAAATACGGACTGTCAATTGTAGATAGTCCTGAAGCGTTCGCGTAGATTGGGATTCAGCAAAGGAGAATTACCATGAAAACCATCATGATCACCGGATCCTCTTCTGGCTACGGACTTGAAACGGCTCGCTATTTCCTCTCGAAAGACTGGAGTGTCATCGCAACCATGCGTACCCCCGTGAGGACATCCTGCCACGATCGCCGATGCTACGCATCCTGCCGTTGGACGTGACGGATGAAAAGAGCATCGCTGCGGGCATCAAAGCGGCTGGTCCGATCGATGTCCTCGTTAACAATGCGGGCATCGGCATCGTCGGTGCTTTTGAAGCGACGCCCCTGTCGCACATTCGCAAGGTCTTCGAGACCAACACCTTCGGCGTTATGGCGATGACGCAGGCCGTGATCCCGCAGATGCGTGAGCGGCGCTGCGGTGTGATTGTCAACATCACATCGAGCACAACCTTGGCGCCGTTCCCGTTGGCGGCAGCCTATACCGCGAGCAAGCAGGCCATCGAGGGCTTCACCGGTTCGCTGGCTCACGAGCTTGCGCATTTCAACATTCATGCGAGGCTGGTCGAACCCGGATACGCTCCGACAACTAGGTTCACGCAGAATACTGAGCTTCTCATCGAAGACCTCATTCCGAAACCCTACGCCGACTTCGCCGCTCCCATCTTCGCGGCGTTCGCAAGACCAGCACTGACCACGAAGGAAAGCGATGTGGCCGAGGCCGTATGGCTGGCCGTAAACGACGCCAATGGCAAGCTTCGTTTCCCGGCGGGAGCGGATTCGGTAGCGCTTGCAGGCGCCGTGCGATAAATGCGCGGTCTATGCTGGTGCGCAGGATGGCCTGCCGTTCACGCGGCGGGCCGTCGGGTATGCCAGTCATTCCGGCATGCCGGCGTACTTCCGGTCGATTGCCGAAACCCAACGGGGACCGGTAATCCTAAGCGGCCTGGGAGGATTGAGTCTGTAAAGACAAGACGAAGTTCCAGGACAGGAGTTCGTCGATCCGGCTGATTTGGATGGTCCGCGAAGGAAAGAGTGCCTAATGACCGGAGTAATACGGAATCAGTGGCGGGTTATTCGGGTCACCAGCAATCATGAGTCGCGCCTTGAACGTGACCTCGGGAGGAGGCAAGGCAATATCGGTGTCAGCAATTATGAGCTGGGTTTCCGCCAATCCGCCAAGAACCAACGAGTAAATGTACTGATAAAGAGCTAAGAAAACGTCTTTATTGACGTCATTTCCAATGTTCTTCATGGGCGAATCGATCATAAGGAATGTTGGAAGAGGCAGATTGAACTGTTCAGCCAACCTATGCAGCGCCACTGCATAACAAACGTTGAACAGCGTTTTCTTGCCGCCTGAGCCTGCACCCGCAAAATCATATTGCAGTGTTGCATCACCACCAGGTTGGATATATGCAAGCCAACTTCGGCGGTTTATGAACACTGAATCATCGGATGTGAGCGACGGAAAGTGCGCTGCTCGGAGCGCTTCGAAGAAATAGATTTCTAATGTCGTTATTAGACCGCTTCGCTCAGACAACTTTTCTTTTTCGGCTACGATCTCTCGTCGAATCTCACTCGCCTTCGCTGTATGCTGGTCGGCTTCATTTTCCATCCGCCGTAATGAGTCTGGAACGCGCGCATCCCTCCTCAGACCAACTAGCTCCTGCTGCAATGTGGCGATTTCACGCTCCAGAGCACGAGCTTGCGATAGGAACGCTGAATCATAAGTCCGGAGCTCACGGTTCAGCCGATCATCTAGGACGGTCTTGCTGTCGACAGCCGCATTGAGTGCTTGCGACTGCCTATCGCGAGCTTTCGTCCGTAGGGAAATCGACTGTTCGATTTCTGCAAGCCGAGCATCCAAATCCGCCTGATCGGGGCTCGGCCCTGTCCCCCCCACCCGCTTCGAGGCTGCATTTGGAGCAGCGCATAGTACACATTGATCCGACTCGCGAGGTAGCGTCACAAGTTCGGTTCCGCAGCGAGGGCAGTTTGAGAACTCTACATCGCTAAGGATCGAAGTCGCCGTTGCGAGGCGCTTAAGCCGGAACTTCGTTGATAGAATCTCATCTCTAAGGCTTTTCTCTTTTGTGATCAACTCGTCGAGACCGGCTGCAGCACTCTCAAGCTGGTTGATCTCCTCCGACAATTGACGCAACTTCACCCGCAGGTCGTCAGCAAAATGGGTGCTCGTCTCATGTGTCTCACGCAAGACACGTAGTTCATCTTCGCGAACTGTGATTTGAACCTCGGTTGCAGCAACGGCCGCCGCAATGTCCAAGGCTGACTCATACCCAAGCTCCAAGAGAAATCGTCGGAGGCGTTCCGCCACGTCCCGCTTCGTCTTGGCCTCTTGGATCTCATAAGCGAGGGCCTGATCGAGTTCGTTCAGACGCTCCGTGAAGTATCCGAGCACGAAACGCATGATGTCACGGCTCTTCGGCAATCTAGGATCCTCAGCCTCTAAGTAAAAAAAGTGGAATCCAACTCATCCTGATCCAAGTAGCAGTACCACATCATATCCCTAAAGCTCAGAGGTATAAGTGGCGCATCGGGGTCGGTCTTATTGCGCCGCACCTTCATAGGCCCCACGCCCGCGAGTTCAAATATCAGATCGCTCAGACCGAATATATTTTCATTCCATATGGGCCTTTCGCTGTTCTCGATGGGAGCCAACACCGAAGCGCCCGCTCCTGCCTCGTTGATCCAAGTAACCTGGACCTGATTTGAGTTGGCAGACCGTTCGAAGATGACTTCGTACTCGCCAATAGTGGCCTCAAGTCTGACGGAGACAAACTCCTGAAGCACCGCAGTGTTTCTAGGGATCTTGCCGCCCAAACAAGCGTCGATCATGTGCAGGATGGTGCTTTTGCCCGACGAAATCGTACCGTGGAAGAAAGTAATAGACGCCGTGAGGTCGATAACCTCCGTCGACCGCTGGAACTGCAAAATAAGAGTATTGAGCTTAAACTTCATCGATCGGAGTCCCGTACCGCAAGTTGGTCAGCTCTGGAAACGTGGCGTAGATGAACCGCATTAGGTTTGTCCCAGCCATATCGAAGTGTGTTTTTAGCAGACGGGTTCGCAGGCCGATCTCATGGAACTCGTCTGCACTGGCCAGTTGGCCCGCAATGCGATGGCCTTCTGCAGTCGAATTTATGTGGACAGTCCGTCCGGCAACATGCAGGTTAATTAATCCGCACGCTACAAGTAGGTTTAGAAATCTGCGATATCTGAAGTCCCAGGGACCATAACGAAATCGGACCATGGCCGATTCGACATTGTGTTTTTCGTAGTCCTTCACGTCTGCCAGTTCACGATTGACACCTCTTGCCGCCAGCGCACGCTCCAAGTTGCCCGGATAGCGAAGCAAGAAATCGAGTTTCGCAAGCTTTGTTACTCCCTGTGCGGTCGAATCGCCTCCGCTGAATGCATCGATCAAGATGAGAAGCCTGCTCATATGGAATGCATCACTAAACTCGATTGCTAATGTCGCATCAAATAATGCCATCAGGAGCCTCCAGCGAGAAGGGATCGCTCCACCAGACACGGCACTGTTGAATCGCCAAGCTTACAAAACCGAGTAGCTGCTCGTACTTCAGGCCCAAGACGTGTTCTTTATCTTGCGCAAGTGCTCGAATGGACGTCCTAACTTCGGCGAGCATCGCCCCGCCGACGGGGTTTCCGGAAGAATAGGTCCTGTCACTTGCTTCGACACAACTGGTAAGTACGATCTGATCCACGTGATCACGGCGCCGCTTAGCTACCTCCGCTCCGTATCGAGCCACCCATTCCTGCAGCACATACTCCGCCGACGCCTGCTGATCTTTGGCCATGTTAATACTCGGCGCAGAAACTCCGCCCACCGCCATCTTCTTCTCCAAGATGTGATGGCCGGTCGGGGTCTCAATGTCGATGAGATTGCTATTAGAAGGAGATACGAGCAGAGTCTGAATCCCTATGGCAATCAGCGTGGAGACGTTGGCGGCAATGATGCGCTTCTGTTCGATGATCGCTTGAAGTGTTGCGTCTGCGGGTGAGGTGGCGAAAACGAAGTGTGTCCGAGCCGGCAGATCGCATGAAAGCGCAGAAGATTTCAGCACTTTGTTGATCAACGCGTTCGCACAAGCCTCAACCGCTCTGTACTCAAATATGTCGGGCCTAAGTGTCGCCGTCTTGACTATGACGGCAGCAGTCATGTCTTCGAATTTTGGTACATTGCCCTCCAGAACAACCTTCTTTAGCACCTCAATCACAACTTGCTTCTTACACTTGTTGGACTTCCGGAGTTGTTCCAAAAGCGTCTTCATCGTTCCGCTGAAGGTGCTATTTGGTTTTTCCTTAAGGCGGCCTAATACGAAACCTAAATTAGTTTCGGCTTTTCCCACATCGTAAAAGTCGCAGTTTGCGACTAAAACAAAGCGAACAAATTGATTTGGAAATGCGATTTCCAATGCAACAAATCGATCGAGCGCGTTTCTTATGGCGTCGTCCCCAGTCTTGAATGGCCCCTCACCAGGAAGACGCGTCTTCACTTGAACGCCCATATACTGGCCGGATTTGGTCTTGACTAAGAAGTCCTCGTGGTGCTCACAAAAAACCTCAACTACCTGATCATCAGCAAGGAGATCGAGGCACAGGAGAGCCCCGTAGGACGCTTGGTAGCGTAACCGACGCTGCATATCATCGCCTGGGTCCATCCGTGATAGGACTTGCTCTACAGTGGCCATGATCTAAGACTGCCAGTCTACAGTACGCCTTGACCCCCTGGGTGCTGCGGCCGACAGCGTTGATGGATTTGGTGTCGATGCGATGATCTTGCCGAACTGGCTGATGATCCTTAGCTCGCTGGTCGCGCCGACGAGGTCGAGGCTGGAGACTCACTTACCTTTGGGGGGTCCATGTTGATTACACCCTTGCCGCCGCGGGACTGGAGGCGGTACTGGTCGACGTCGGTGCTCTTGCCGTAGCCGTTCTCCGAGGCAGAGAGGATGAGGCTGAACCAAATTCCCAAAATGGGAATCCCTCAAAAAATAAATCCGGAAAAAGTGGCATGTTTTTCGAGCCTGAAAACCGACCGTCAACTTGCCAGCTCCCACCAGCAATCCACCACAACTTCGCCACCAAAAAACCACGTCCAGCCACCCGTTTTCGCCAAAACCCCCGGCAAAAACGCAGTCCCACCAGCCCTTAGGATTATTGCAAAAACGTCCCTCTTCGAGGTTGAGGACGTTGGGCGCACTCCAACCCGCGCAAGCTCTCCGACTCCGGAGAATCGCTCAGGGATTTCCCAAAACCCAAGCGCCGAGAGAATCCTCTGGAGAAGACAACTTCGCCCAAGAGTCTGATTTTACGGGGATTTTCGTGAGTTTTACGTGGAGCAAGAGTGGATAAAAATCACCCATGGATTGAATGGCGGTGGAAGCAGTCCTGAGCAAACCGCTCTCTTGGTCAGATTCCCTGCTATCAGGGATTAATACAGGGATTCTTATGAGATTGTGCGGGAAAATGCCCTTGCATTACCCATCTATCCCTCTGAATCCAAGTGATTTTCCGCGCCTTCTCCTAGATTAGGCCAAAGACGGAGCAGGGAATTTGATTTCAGCTATCAGGGAAGCGCAATTGTCTATCTGGGTAAATTGAGGCCAATATCAGACCTTCGGAATCAATCAAGCCGACCTATTGGCTAGGGAACCGAATCGTTCGCGGCGCCAGCGAGGAAAACATCTGGTCGCCCTTTTTCGGATAGTTCCAAAACTGCCCTCCTCCTCATCTCTCTATGAGTGCGGGGTTAGTTAGAAGTTGACTGCACTTAGAAGATGATTTCCATCCTGGTGCCGAGGAGCGTGGTCGTGTAGGTCTTGGCAGCGTACATGGGATGTATGTCGACCTGGAGGTCGGGACCGAGAGAAATGCTGTGTGTCAGGCGGAGGCGGTAGAACGATTCGAAGATGCTTTCGTGACGCTTGCCGGGCTTGTTCGGCTCGGTGTAGTTGAATGATGCCCCGAACATGTCTCCTTTACGGCCGAAGGGGTGAGTTTGAGCGAGCCCCAGGGAGTACTCCTGCTTTACGGCGCTTCCTTTGGTGTTGCCAAAGCAGAATCTTCCGAATGGCGTCCAGCCGTTCGACAACCCATAGTCAAAGCCAAATCCGCCGCCGACTCCGCTGCCGTTGTTCTTCGTGTCATCCCGCCAGATGCCGACGCGGTAGAGGCGATACTTTTCACCGAGAGAGCCTGAGGACCAGCCCACTTCAACGGCTTCCATGTATTTGCGGTCGACGAGAGTTTCTATGTTTCTCTGTTGTGCGCCTTCGGTATCGACGGCAACGGCGTGAATGAATGTGTGTTTCGTCGCCTGGAACTCCACGGCTCCTCCACCGGCGTATGTGCCATCGTAGGCGACCGCGAGATTGCCATCGTTCGCACCGTTAAGGAACTGGGTGCGCTCGTCGTTGTTGAACATGCTGAGCGTGATGAATTCGTTGGGATGAAGTTTGCCTACATAGAAGGAGAGTCTTCTATAGAGGAAATCCTGGCGCCAGTAGAGGACATTCAAGGTGATGGGTTGTTGCGGGCCGCCGCCCTGAAGGCAGTTGAGATAAATCCCGGAGCCCAGGCTGTCGCTCAGATTGAACTGTTGACTTTGTCCAATGTTCATTCCGGATCGAACGAGCAGGCTGATCGAGCCACCAGTGCTGCCGTGCTGGTACACGTTCCAGGCGCCTGTGACATCGAGCCGGCCGCTGAGCTGATCGGGATGGACAGCCTCGGGCGTTAGGGTTGCGTACTGATTCAGGAAGGTGTAGGTGGCGCCGGCCTTCAGCCGCAGAGATTCGGAAGCTCTGCTTGCGACCTCGTTGATTGGGCGGAGGAATGGAGCCAGCGGGTCGGGCTGAATGAGCGGATCTGCGGGTATCTTCGACAGTGCGATCGCGTCGGCATCGAGCTCCTGTTTCAACTCGTCGTTGTGTATTTTGGGAAGACTAGGCAGGGGGGGTGCCTGGCTGGCGACGGTGGAGGTGGAGCTTGCCTGTCCGTTAGCGGCGAGGGTTGCCAGCGGCAGAAGGGTGGCGAAGGCGAACGTGCTGACCATGAGCTGCGCGTGCATGAAAAGCCTGTGTGCCCTCCCGCGAATAGTGGCGCGACCGCCGAGTAGCTGGAGATAGTTGCTGCAAGGGTTGAACATAAGGGCAGTGGCTGTCAAATGAATTTCGCGCGTTCTCTGGATTGACTTCGGCTAACCTTCGGACCCTTCACACCTCATTAGATGTGTGAGTCTAGAAGTCCTCTTCGTTCAAGCGACGACCTTAGGCGGCGCCGTCCACGTACGAGGCGAGACTTAGCTGCCGCAAGCGAAATTCCTAACACGTCAGCAGCTTCGTGCAGTGAATGATCCGAGTCATAATAGCTGGCCACTACTTCACGCAGCTTCGGCGGGAGGTTCTGAAGTTCCTGCCGAAGGAGGAAAATAACCTGAGCTTCCGCTACCCGGCGCTCGGGATCGGGCGCGTAGTCGGGGATGTCCCAGTACAATTCGTCAGGGCGAAACGGCTCGATATCTAATTCTCGCCGAGATTGTCTCTTTCGAAGTACGCCCAGTGCGGCGTTAATTCCTATGGCGGTGATCCACGTGGAGAACTTGCAGGATTGACGAAATCTTCCCAGGTTCGCGTAGGCACGGAGTAAAGTCTCCTGCATCGCATCTTCGGCGTCCTCCTGCTGACGGACAATAGAAAGAGTCCTCTGTCTGGCAGTCCGAGCGTGCCGTCGACAGAGCTCAGCAAAGGCATCATGGTCACCCGACTTAGCCGCCTGTATAAGATCATCATCCGTGCGCAGGGTAATGAGCGATGGCTCATCGACGCTGTAGCGAGGCGGACCGATTGCGAGTGAGACCGCTTTGAATCTACTGGCTTCGCTCCGAGTACGTATCATGGTCTTCTTCTGCTCCATCTCAGCTCCCGACAGAAAGCGGCGGAGAGCCAACCTCTTCGCGATAACCAGCAATATCGTCGCTGCAATTGATCCGGGCGACGGAACCCTATTCATTCAAAATTGTTCACGATCGTTGCGAGACTCAGTGAGATACCTCGGAAATGCACATCGAAAGATACTGCCCGACCGAGCACCCACCACAGCGCAAATACTATCGCCGCATGTTTACCACGAAAATTACATGTTCCTAGTACGCATCGCGCAGGCGCCGTATCGTGGCCCCGTCATCGCATCGAACTACTTCGCATCAGCCGTCTGCAACTAGATAAGCTCGGAATCATACATAAAGATGTAATAGCATTTTGAACGCGGCCTAACCTATGATGGCTGGGACGTTTGACCTCCGGCGCGAGGCAATTCGTCTGCAACTAACTGCTATACAGTTGAAGTTTTATGGCTGAGGTCGCAATGCTGCCTGGCAACCATAACGAGCGCCCGAAACGATAGGATAGGTCCACGATGTAGATCGATATTGGGGTGACCGTGTTACTGATATCCGCATATCCCTGTTTAAGCCGGCACTTCTGCAGATACCGGATCCGAAATAATGATGCCTGGTTACCGAAGGGAAGATGAACAGCAGGGTTGCCTCATTGTTGTGATGGAGAAGTCAACGATATTTTCCTCGAAAGTTCTTATCATGGAACAGCGGGGCTTTCGCAATTACATATTCATCTAATGTCTGATTCGAAGGTACACCGGTGACTACGTCACGCCTTCCCAATATAATCTCTCACAAAAGTGCGCTTCGGCTGTGCGCCGAGCATTTTCGAGGCTTGTGGACAATGACGCGCACAGCTATCCGTAGCTCAGTCGGGGAGGGATAATGCCCTCAAGCGAAATGATCTACATCGTCGATGATGATGCCAGTGTTGTAGACGCTCTCTCATCGCTCCTGCGGGCCAACGGCAAGCGGGTTCAAATGTTCACTTCAGGAAAGGACTTCCTCGACTTCAAACGCCAGGACTCGTGTGCTTGTTTGATTCTCGATTTGAGAATGCCGGGATTGAATGGACTGGAAGTTCAGGAGTCGATAGCCGCCCAAACGAGAATCCCAGTCATATTCATTACTGGCCGCGGCGACATTCCATCCACTGTCACGGCGATGAAGGGCGGAGCGGTGGACTTCCTCACCAAGCCTATTGACGAAGTTGCGCTCCTTGCCTCTATAGACAAGGCACTCGAACAGGACCGGACGCTTCGATTGGCCGAATTTGAAAGGAGACCTGATTGCGCGCTATCGATCACTGACCCCACGAGAGCAACAGGTGCTTGCCGCTGTTGGTAGGTGGTCTTTTGAACAAGCAGGCGGCCTCGGAATTAGGAATCACGGAGTATACCGTGCAGATACACCGAGGGCATATCATGCGGAAAATGGAAGCCGATTCTTTCGCAACTCTGGTTAAGCTCGCCAGCAAACTAAATCTTGGGTCATCCGAAGCATCCTAGGTTGCACGGAATGATTCTCTTATGGACCGTACCAGAGGCGCGGAGGTTTCAATGAGCACGCAGGCCCGCACGATCGCGGTCATTGACGATGATCTCCGAGTTCTCGAGTCGTTGATAAACTTACTGGCCTCCTGCGGATATAAAGCTGAAGGCTATTCTTCGGCGGAGGAGTTTCTCGAGTCAGGTGGCGTGCAAAAAAGCTCTTGCGTCATCACTGATGTGGAGATGCGGCAGATGAATGGTCTGGGCTTGCTGCAGCACATTAGCAGCACTACTAAGTCATTGCCAGTTGTTATCATCACTGGAAAGCCTTCTGAGAAGTCGGAATCGTTCTATCTTGAAAATGGCGCAGTCGGATTCTTCCGCAAGCCGGTTGACGGCGACGCCCTCGTGGACCTTCTGAACGAAGTTTGTAAAGGATGAACCCCGGGGTTTCCCGTCGCCCAAGTTGCTCGCTCGTAAACCTCGCTCAATTCCTGACTTTAGCGCGAGATGGTTCAATGAATTTGCATGCTGCACCCAGCTACTGGAGGAACAGTTTTGCGTGGGACAGTTTTACTGTGGCATTTGTCCGGTCGCTCTTTTCAAATCTGCCTCCGCAATCGAGAGCTCACAATTCGCTTCGAGTAAGGAGGCGGTCGCGTTCGCCAAGTCAGCGTGAGACTGACTACGGGCGGAACTAGGCGCGGCAGTCTGCTCAAACTGTCGATCTGCAAGTCTCGCCGCTTCTGTTCGGACCTTCACAACCTGTCCGGCGACATCAACCATTTGCCTGAGTTCTTCGATTTTGTTGTAAATGCCTTGCACCTGAACTTCAATCTCAGACTGCAGCTTGTCTACAGTAACTTCCGCAGAGTGCATGTCGCTCCGGGCCTCTCGAATTTTGGCTTCGCGTCGCCCACCGTCGAAGAGATCGTAGGTGAGCGAAAAGGCAAATGTTCCGAAATTATGAACGAGAAACGGCACTCCACTCTGGTAACTGTAGAGCGAGAGTGCTGTTACATCCGGAATGTAGGCATCTTTGGCCGCGGCCAATCCCGCCTGGGCCTTAATAAGGGTCTGTCGAGCCGCTCTAAGGTCCTGGTTCCGTTCGAGCGCGATCGGTATCGCGTCAGCCCGTGATGGAACGTCAAGCGCAACGGCGGCCGCCGCAGGGTCAAGATCAAGGGGGGTATCGACTGGGAGCCCAAGAGCGTCAGCCAATTGACGCCGGAGGTCGTTTCCTTGCAGACGCAAAGTCAGGTTCGACGTCATACCCTGCCTACCATTGATCACCTTCCGATCGTCCATCGATTTGAGCATCCTGTATGTTCTTCAGCGACTGATTGTCCGCAAGAGAAGTTTCCGATGCGGCCAAGGCGGCCTGAGCCTGATTTAACGTCGCTCGATAGTCTTCGTCGTCAAGCTCGATCAGAGTCTGGCCAGCCTTGACGCTCTGATAGTCATTGACGTTCACCTTTGCGGACCGTCCCGGAGATCCGTGTGCTCAAAGGTGTCATGTCTGCTCTCAGGTAAGCGTCATCCGTCACCTGCTCAGGTCGGTTTCCTTGCCACCCAGTCAAGTGCCCGGCAATGCCGAAGAGAAGACCCGCTGCAGCGAGCAATACGACCAAGGGGATGAGCAACGATTTTTTTTTCATGTCGTAAAGCCTCCGAGGCTAAACCCATTTCATTTGAAAAACCTCGCTGCTCTGGACCGGCGCGCTCAATGCACACCGAGCACGCTGCAGGGCGCTTCCTGGGCGAGGTCATAAACGGAGCTCCAAAGTCTGGACAAATAGAAGTCGTGCTGATGAAGGCCAATAACAAGCAGATCGGCACGTTCATCCTTTAGAAAATGGAGTATCGCCTGAACCTCCCGCCCCTCTACGATCGAGCCTTTCGCGCGAACTCCGTGCTCCTGGGCCAACCGTGATGCTTTCTCATGCAATTCACCGTGGGCTCGCCGCCGTTCTTCCTCCATCGCGTTGGGAGAATTTGGATCGATAACGATGGCAAGCGAGGTGTAGGCGGGAAGATCTTCCAGGATTGACACCGTTGCGAGCTCCGCATTGGAGGCTCGCGCGAGCTCGATCGCCGTGCGAAGCGCACGCTGCGACTCCGGCAAATCATTCAAGGCGACAACGATCTTCGAAAACATAAAGCGACTCGAGTTTGACCGACACGGGCTCTATCGTAGGAGTCCGACTCGAGCAGTCGCTATTACATGTTTCTGGTAGTGTCGTGCGGCTTCGAAGGATGGGTTAGGTGGCAGGGCGGAAAGTGACGATTTCCCGGTCTGATCTGAGGGTCCCATTGAGGACGTGCCGCGTGTAGGAGTTGCTCAAACTCATCGTCGGACGAGGAGCTAGCGAACCTCACGTTTTGACGACACCGGCAACGCAACATTGAAAGTGGCGCCACGGTCAGGATTGTTCTCCGCCCAGAGCCGCCCGCCGTGGGCCTCGACGATAGATCTTGAGACGGCCAGGCCAATTCCCAAGCCCTTTTCCTTGGTTGTCATAAAGGCATCAAATATCCTTTCGGTATCTCCGAGTCCCGTGCCATTATCGATGACCTTGACTATGACCTCGTGCTCCTCTGTAACAAAGGCTCTCAGCAGAATCTTGGCTGTATTTGCACTCCCGTCGGTCGCTTCAATCGCATTCGAAATTAGGTTGATAAATACCTGCTGGGTTTGAATACGGTCGACACAAATTGGCGGTAGGCTGCCTTCGATGGACCAGTCAATTCGGACCTCGCGCTTGTAGGGATCTTCATGGATGAAACGTAAGGACTCTCGAATGATGTCCAGAACGCTCTCGTCACTCTTCTCGTACGGTTCGCTCTTAAAAAGAGCGCGAATGTGCTGCATGGTCTCATCAGCTGAGCGAACATCTCTCAATATTCGCTCAATCGAGGCGTTTGTTTCGATTAGATTGGGCGGCTTGGCTGCCAACCAACGTTTGGCGGCTTGAGCATTTCCAAGCACAGCCATAAGCGGCTGATTGAGTTGATGAGCGATCGAAGCTGATAACTCAGCTACGGTTGCGATTTTCGACGCGGTGCTGAGCTTGTTGCGCGTATCCCGGAGATGGTCTTCTGCCCGTTTCCGCTCATCGATGTCGACCGAGAGGCCATACCATTGAATGATCTTGCCCTGAGGATCACGCAAGGGTTCGCCCATCGTGTGATGCCATCGGTAATCTCCATCTGCGCGTCGCAAGCGGTTTATTGCGCTGTATGACTCTCCAGTTTCGATTGCCCGGATGAATGCCTTCGCCGTTTCCTCTTGATCATCAGGATGAATGAAGCTCAGCCAGCCGCGATTAACTAATTCGTCGAAGGAAGCCCCAAAAAAATCAAGGAGTCTTTGAGAGAGATGATTTGGTTCTCCGCTCGGCCACAATGACCAGAGCATTGAGGGTATTGTTTCGATGATGCCAAGGAGTTCATGCTCTCGCATCTGAAGAGCGGTTTCAGTCTTCTTCAATGCATCGATGTTCGTAAGAACTCCGTACCACTTAATGATATTTCCCTCGTCGTCACGAAGAGGTAAATCGCGATTCAAGAACCAGAGATAGGTTCCATCTGCGCGGCGGCAGCGTAGCTCCTGCTCGACGGGTTCCCCTGCGGCCAATCCCGCCCGCCAATTGGCCACTACTCGGTCAACATCTTCGGGGTGTATTGTAGCCGCCCAGCCCCAGCCCAGCCCCTGTTCTCTGGTAAAGCCAAGGTAATTCAGCCAACTCTCGCTGAGAAAATCACACGATCCGTCAGGCAAAGCGGTCCCCACAAAGGCAGGCATGACATCAATGAGGGTCCGAAGCTCTTGTTCTTTCCGCCGGAGGTCTTCATAAAGCTGCTGAAGCTTAGTAGTTGTTTGGTTGAACACTCGTGAGAGATGAGCGAGTTCGTCTCTGCCTTGCACAGGTACATGATGACTAAATTTACCGCTTGCGAGAGCAGAAGCTGCGTCAACCAGCGATCGCAGAGGACGAGTGATGGTCTGAGTGATACCGAATCCTAGAAGAGTCGCAATGACTATTGTTAGGCCACCCACGGCAGTCACGATGAACAGCGTTCGAATCTGCGCACGCTCAATCTGGCGAGCGGCTTCCGAACGTTGGTTTTGTACATCACCGCTGACGGCATCCACCAGTTCAGCACTCAGGCTATTTAGAACATCGAGCGGTTGTTCTACTCGCTGACGCAGTGCCTCCCAATCTCCTACTGACGCGAGGGTAGTGAGCGAATCGACTTGCGAAGGCAGTACAGCTTGAATCGTCTCCAGCGTGGGTAAGACGCTGGGATCGAGAATGTTATTTGGTTCGATTCCTCGGAACACGGTTTGGGTCTGTCTTAGGCTATCGTTCAGTTGGTTGCGCAGGGCCGGCGCTTCTTGCTGCAGGCGTGCAAGATTCCGGGCCTTGACTAACTGTTCTGATTCGTTGCGGAATGACACAACAAGCGAGCGGACGCGTTGGACTTCCATGAACTGCTCGTCCATTTCCTTTAGACGGTTTGCCTGAGTGCGCATCACGTGCGACTGCCAAAGCAGAATGCCTGTGCCCACCGACATCAACGCGATGATCAGGACAAAACAGAGCGTTAGTCGGGTATTGATGTCAACGCGGGAAATGAGTGCGATCGTCCGCGCTGTTTTGACCGACGGTAATGTGCCATCAATAGGCTTGCTTTGGTCGTCCATGGCTGAGCCTTACTGGAATGCCCGTCCCTATTACACGTCTCAGATAATAGAGTCGTCCCCAACAGTTACGATCTGGGAGCTATCTACGGGGGGTATGCCGTTCCGATGGGTACAGGGGGGCCTTTGGGAAAACCGGTGATGTGCTCGAGTTCCGTCTCCAACTCAGCCGCAGCTTCGGGAGCACTATTCTTTCTCGCCAGTATGGAATGCACTGCCGCAGCATACGCACGCGAGACGTCCTCATAATTCTTACCTATCACCGTAGAAGGACGGCTCACGATGCCATCACCTAGAGGCTGGCCGGCCGGTATCGATCGCGAGTATGCCTTCAGAATGGTTGGCAGGCGGTAGAACACAGTTCCCGTGGGCAACTCAGCACTTCTGCTGGCAACTCCCAGTTCCGCCTCCTTTTGCAAGAGAAATTTCACTAGCGCGATAGCTTCTCGTTGGTGCTTCGACCTTATTGATATTCCTAGGCCAAATCCGCCTAACGTTCCTACACCCACCTTCCCTGACGGAACGCTGGTCAGACCCATTTTCCCGTAAATCATTGGTTTCGCAAGGTTGGAGAGGAAGTAGTCGGAAATCCAGCCGAGCGAGAATGCTGCCTTGCCGGAGTTTTCGAAATGATTGACGGAGTCCAGTTCTTCGTATGAAGTTACGTTTGGAGGCGATATCCAACCGATCCAGCGCGCCGCACGTTCCCAGGCGCGTATCGCATTCTCATTGTTAACGCTGACAGTTCGGTTAGCTTCGATAATCCTTCCGCCACCTTCCGACGCTTGCCATTCCAAAGCCAGACAAGTCAGGCATTCATCTGCTGCTCCTGGCCACACAAATCCCCAAAAAGTCTCGTCGCCGGTGGCGCGCTCGCCTTCCTGAATGCGGAAAGCCATCTTCTCGAGTTCGGACCAGGTTTGAGGTGGGATGTGATAACCATACTTTGTCAACAAATCAGTACGGTAATAAAGCACACCGACATGAGGGTGATAAGGAACTGCAACAACTTTGTTCTTTACCGTATAGCTTGAAACTAAATCAGGCTTGGCGGCAGAGAGTTCCGAACTGAAAAAGGGCTTCAAATCAAGGAGTGAGTCATCCAGAAGTCCAGGCCAAACGACGTCTACGCCCAACACATCAGGTGTGTCCTTTTCTCCAAGCAACTCCCGGATGAGTTTCAACTGTCCTTGAGAGGTTTCGGGTGCGGGCAGATGTGTCACCTTGATCCCCGTTTCACTCTCGAACTGCCGCAGAGCTTCTTCGGATAAGTGTTGTCGTTGCAGCCGGTCATCCAACGACTCTGGATCCAGAAACATAATGGTCACGGGCCCCGAATTGGTGCGGTGGCAGCCCGAACAGCAGTCAAGAAGAATCGAACTAAGCCCTGCAATCAGATGTCGACGAGTCGTAAGCATGTAAACCCCGTAGCACATCATAAAGTGTAGCAACTGGACGACGGGGTGCATTGATCACATGCTTGGATTGGCAAAAGGATTCGGAAATGGGTATGGAACCAGCGATAATTTGCCATTTCCGGCGGTGATACGCGCAGCTGGGGCGAGCGCTGGAAACACGTAATGGCGACCCATTGAGCTGACTCATACGATAAAAGCCGAGTCGGTTTCGATCGAGTCGCTCTATTGTTTTCCAAAAATAGCAGTAGCCTTGAATGATTTGCCAGAATCCCAGCATGCGCTACGCACGGCGATCGATCTTGCGCGCAAATTCGACGCATCCCTCGCAACAGCTTCCATTCTCCGAAATCCGCCCGCATGAACCTCATTCGCGATCCTATCGAACCCGTTGCCGTTAAGAACGGCTGCTTTCATCCCAAGCTGCTGGCGCTATTGTCTGATACCTCTTGCGAGATCGACGCTCATGACCGACATCACTTTTGGTGGGCGAACAGGCTCTTGGGATACCAGAAAGATGTAATGGACTTTGAGTTAATGGCCCACTACATTGAATCGCAGACTGGTAACGGCGATTGGCCTAGAGACGGCTTTCACAGCTTTTATGAATCTGCGGGATCGTCGCAATTCGCATCCTAAGTCCATCTTTGAGCATATCTAGACGTCGAGCGCGCTTGTTTTGGGGCCAGCTCAACTCCGTAGCTATCAACCACCAACCGCCGGAGAGAAGCCTGATGAGAGGACCTCAACATTGGAAATCTAGAATGTTGGGGTTGGCCTTGGCGCCAGCGATTTTCGCTGCATCAGGCGCCACGCAAACCCCGGTCCCAATGGTCCATTTTCCGGCGGACGGGTCAACGAGCGGGAAGGTGATGATTATTGGGTTCGTTGGGGGCTTTGTCAGCCAGAACGATGCGAAGCACCCTGAGGTCCAGTTCGCGGCCTACCTTCGCCATCGTTACCCGCTCATTGAGGCTTTGGTGTTTGGGAACCATCATGGTAGGAAGGCTCTTCATGAGGTGGTCCGGATGCTCGATTCTGATGGTGATGGGGTTCTCTCACCCGACGAAAGGAGGGAATCGACAATTATTATCTACGGGCACAGTTGGGGTGCTTCGGAGACAGTCACGTTCGCCCACGCACTCGGCCAAATGGGGATTCCCGTGGCACTCACAATTCAAATAGATTCGATTGCGAAGCCGGGCAGCACGGGGATCATCATTCCAGCGAACGTAGCAAGCGCCATCAATTTCTATCAGAATCGAGGTCCGCTTCATGGGCTTCCGGAGATCGTCGCTGCAGATCCAAAACAGACGACGATCCTTGGGAATATCTTGATGACCTACGAGGATCGTCCTATAGACTGTGCGAATTACACTTGGTATGCTCGCGTTTTCAACAGGCCACACCACGAGATTGAGAACGATTTCCGCGTATGGGACAGGGCCGCATCGCTAATTGATTCGAACTTACCCAAAGGGACTTTGAGAGTTCAAACGCCATCTCCTTCTGGATCGCCTATGTTCGCTTACCTTAGGCGCGGCTTCCAGAAACAAATCGTTGCGGGCGATCAGCGAGCGATTGGCAGCGAACAGTGAGCACATGCGATTGCGACTGATAATCCCAATTTTCTTGCAGCGATCGCCGCTGCTTGTCTTCTGCATTCTGCTGATCGGATGCCACGCTTCACAAAAGAATTCAGCTCCAATGGTCGCTTTCAGCAAGGTCCCCGCCGCATTTCAGGAGGCCCCCTACAAGACAGACATAACTGAACGTGGCTACAAGACAGACATAATCGATGGTCGTGTCACAGGGGCTCAACCCGGACAGCGAATCGTGTTGTACGCAAAGACAGATGGGCGATGGGGCCTGTGCCAGCAATCAGATCAGCCGTTTACCAATATCGAAAGTGACGGCCGGTGGAAAGCTTCAGTCCACCTGGGATTACAGTATGCGTCTCTGTTGGTTATTCCAACCTACGATCCGCCTCAACAAACCGAATCGTTACCGATTGTCGGCAACGGCGTGGTGGCGCTGGCAGTCGTTAACGGGGAAGGGCAAGCGCCCGTACTCCCGTCGCCGAAGACACTGAGCTTTAGCGGTTACGAGTGGACGACGAGCGCCGGGCCAATTTTTCACGCTGGATCAAGAAACTTCTTCGATCCTGCGAACGTTTGGACGGACGAAAGCGGTGCACTGCATCTTCGCATTTCGGGAAGCCCCGGAAAGTGGGCAGCGGCGGAGGTGAAGCTCACGCGCAGCCTGGGATACGGAACCTACAGGTTTCAGCTGAACGATATCTCTCATCTCGAACCATCTGCTCTTCTCACGCTAATCACCTGGGACGGCGTTGGCACAGAGAGCACCCGGCGCGAGTTGGACGTTGAGCTTGGTCGTTGGGGAGACCCTGAGAATACCAACGTGAATTATGTCGTCCAGCCTTACTACGTTCCAGCTAACTTTGTTACCTTTCGGGTGCCCCCCGGCGCCTACACACATTCCTTCCACTGGGAACCGGGCCAAGTAACGTTTTCGACCGTAGCCGGACCAGGCAATACAGGCGGCCGTGTCATTAACCAGCACGTGTTTACCTCTGGTGTGCCTCCCCCGGAGGGAAAATCGGTACGCATCGGTTTGTATGTATTTCATCAGGGCAAAATACCCTTGAAAAACGAAAATGAGGTCATAATCGACAAATTCGAGTACCTCCCGTGAATTGCTCGTGGAAGCAAACTCGATGGACTCTTATTGGAATCGTGCTAGCGGGCCTTGTCCCCGATGCACGTGCAGTCGATCCTAATCGTCTGCCTTCGCAGTACGTCCGCGAACAATGGACCACCGAACCCAGGTTTCCCGGCGGCGCCGTCAACGGCATCGCGCAAACCGCAGATGGATACCTCTGGATTGGAGCTGACAGAGGCCTGATACGTTTCGACGGCTTTAATTTCAGGCCTGTCTCGTTTACTTCCATCGCCGCCGCTTCGAACGATCCCATATTGCAACTGCTTACGGACGCCGCCGGAAAACTGTGGATCCGTCCACAGGGGGCCTATGTCATACGTCAAGAAGATCGCAAGTTTGAGAGCTTCAGATACGGCTTAGCCGCAATCACCGCCCTGTCAAGAGATAGCCACGGCGGAGTACTTGTTTCGGACATCGAGCAGGGCACATTCCGTTTCGTGGCAGGCAACGTTCAGAAATTGGGACCCTCTTCGCCTCCTGTAATCTCCATGGCGGAAACAGCCGATGGCAAGGTTTGGCTGGGCACACTCGGCGATGGTCTCTTTTTTCTTGCGGGCGGGCGAGCTACCAGCGTCAACGCAGGATTGCCCGACCGAAAGATCAATTCTCTGCTGCCGATCGGGGAAGAGTTGTGGGTCGGCACCGACACAGGCTTGTATCACGGGAACGGCAACGGCTTTCGTCGGCTCGAATTGCCGTCGTTCCTCGGTAATGTCCAGGTTTTGAGCATCCTGCGCGATCATGACTCGAACATGTGGCTGGGTACGACGCGCGGGCTACTGCGCATCAACGAAAAAGGCATTTCGTTCTCCGAAGAGAATGAGCTTCGCGGAGACGGCGGGATTAACGTTCTGTTCGAGGACCGCGAGGGGAATCTCTGGATCGGAGGTGCGCGCGGGCTAGTCCGCATTCGGGACAGTGCGTTCGTAACTTATTCCTCTGTTAGCGATCGTCGTTTCGAACACAATGGCCCTGTCTATGTCGACCCGGAGGGCCGCACGTGGCTGGCTCCCGCTCAAGGAGGGCTGTATGTTCTCCAGAACGGCCGCGTTCAACCCGTTACCTCGATACCACCAAATGACGTCGTTTATTCCATCAGTGGACGGGCAGATGTGGTGTGGGTTGGACGTCAACGCGGTGGACTTACCCGCCTACAATTCGTCAACGGTGCGATAGCGAGTCAGAGTTATACAGAGGCAAATGGACTTGCCCAAAGCAGTGCCTATGCAGTTTATGAGAGCCGCGATGGCTCTGTATGGGCTGGCACGCTAAACGGCGGCGCCAGCAAATTCAAAGATGGGCACTTCACCACTTACACAACGACCAACGGCCTCGCTTCGAATACCGTCTCGTCCATCCTTGAAACCCGCGATGGTGGAATGTGGTTTGCCACGCCCAGCGGGCTGAGTTCTTTTTCAAACGGCCAATGGAGGACCTATACAACGGTAGAGGGTTTGCCTTCCCCAGAGGTGAACTGCCTTTTCGAGGATTCATCCGGAACTCTCTGGAGCGGAACATCTGCTGGTCTTGCCTTTTTTGCCTCTAACCGTTTCCAGGTCTCTCATGAATCGCCCGACGTTTTGCGCGAGCAAATAGTCGGAATGGCAGACGACAAGAGCGGAAGGTTTTGGATTGCGACCTCACATCACGTGTTGCGCGTTCCGCGTGACAAACTGCTAAGTAGTGTTGTGAAGGCAGTCGATGTTCACGAGTATGACCAGGCCGATGGTCTCGAGAGTACCGATGGAGTGAAGCGGAGCCGGTCGGTGGTCTCCGATCCATCGGGCAGGATCTGGTTTTCACTCAGCAGAGGCCTGTCGGTTGTTAATCCCTCCCAGATCAATGACAACTCTGTACCCGCGCTGCCTCACATCGAAGCGATCACCGCCGATAACAACACCGCGAACCTCGCCGGCACCGTTCAAATACCTCCATCTCCCCGGCGAATTACATTTGAGTACACAGGGCTGAGTCTCGCTGCGCCCCGTCGGATTCGCTTTCGATATTTTCTCGAAGGTTTCGACAGTAGCTGGAGCCAGCCGGTTTCAGCACGAGAAGCCGTCTACACGAACCTTGGGCCCGGTCCGTATCGATTCCGGCTAGTCGCAAGCAACAGCGAGGGGCAATGGAATGGGCCAGAGACTGCGATCAGGTTGGACGTCGCCCCAGCCTACTATCAAACTTACTGGTTCCGATTGTCGTGCGTGGCTGTGTTCCTGGCATTCCTTTGGGGGCTGTATCAACTCCGAATGCAACAATTGCGGCGGGAGGAAAGAAAACTTAGCGAAGCGATTGAGACCATTCCGGCGATGGCGTGGATCGCCGGACCCGAAGGGGCCATTCAATTTGTGAATCGAAGATGGGTCGAGTATACCGGCCTGTCGCAGTTGGGAAAAATGGAGGAAGTTGGGAAAATCGCTATTCATCACGAAGATCTGGATCGAATTGTGCGACGAATGGGCGCGAGCTTTGCCAGTGGTGAGCCGTTCGAGGAGGAGATGCGCATCCGCGGCGCCGACGGGGAGTATCGGTGGTTTTTGACCCGTGCTGTGCCGCTGCGGGACAAGCGAGGAAAGGTCGTGAAATGGTACGGTGCGGCGACCGACATTCAAGATCGCAAGCGTGCGGAACAGCTACAGACAGACCTCGCTCACACCAATCGGGTCAGCATACTTGGAGAACTGGTCGCCTCGATCTCGCATGAACTCGCACAGCCCATCACGGCCACAACCAATAATGCCAAGGCATCTTTGCGATGGCTTCAGCGCGACCCGCCCGATCTGACCCAAGTTCGCAAAGGGACGGAAAGAATCATCGAGGCGGGCACCTTTGCCTCAGAAATCATCAACCGCCTGCGATCTCTGTATAAGAAGACCCCTCCCAAACGGGAGTTGGTCGCGATAAATGAGGTCATCGGCGAAATGGTTCTGCTGCTGCGAGGCGAAGCCAACGGACATGCGGTTTCGATTCGCACGGACCTTGCCACCGATCTTCCCAACATCGCGGCGGACCGTGTGCAACTGCAGCAGGTACTTATGAACCTCATGCTCAATGGCATCGAGGCAATGAAGGATACCGGCGGAGTGCTCACGGTCAAGACGGTACGCGGCGAGCACGGTCAACTGCTGATCTCAGTCAGCGACAACGGAGTAGGATTACCGGACGGAAGAGCAGACGAAATCTTCAATGCCTTCTTCACCACTAAACCTCAGGGTAGCGGCATGGGGCTGGCGATCAGCCGTTCAATCGTGGAATCGCATGGTGGACATCTGTGGGCAACACCCCACAACGGACGGGGCGCGACTTTTCATTTCACTCTACCAACGGCGGTGGCGGAAGTGTCTGCGGCAAAGGAAGGCCTCATCCGATAAGACAGGGCGTTCCCCAATTGCTGTTTTGCGAGTCTGGGCTAAGGAAGTTGTATTGCTGCGGGCATTGTAAGAGTGCGGGTCCAAACGGGCGGGCTTCATCGAGAACTACGTATCACGCACTCCCGACCTGGCTGCGCTTTCGCCAGGGCCCTCTCTCGGTCCATTCCGTTTGCGCGCATGCATTTGTTGGCCGTCAGCCGATCCCTCGTTCCCCTTCGCGCGTTATAAGGGATTTCCTAGCGCTCTGAAAGGATGCAGACCCCGGTATTCCCGTCTACAGGCAAGCGAAGACAGAATACGCAGAACTGCGCACCCGCCTGAGTCTCACAGATTGAAGCACCTCGAGATTGCCATTCGATCGACTTCATCCGTCACCACCAAGTTTCGGAACCTCCGTCGGTCCGTCAATTGATCCGAGATCTACACCTTTTCCGAACGTTACACTCCGACCTAAAAACGGAAAAGTTGCAGTTGTGGTTCAGCACACTAAGAGCTGCATCCTGCACAAATGCGCCGTCAGCAATGGATCTGGGACGGCGCGTGACAAATCTCCAGGACGCCTTACATGAATATGTAATTTACCTTGCTATCCCAGCGTTGCTAGCATCGTCGGGTTCCTGCAGTTTTGTTCTGAGACGCAAATCGTTGCGAAGGCCATGGACATTACAAACCACCGCGAGTAGCGATTTCAAAAAGCGCAACTATTCAAAACGAACCGAGATATGAAGTTGGGTGTCAAATAACGGAACACCGAAGCGTAGCGAAGAGGGACTTCCGTCAGTTTGTCTCGCCGTACTTTGGTTTCATTGTGAAAATTCCTCCGATGTAGAGGATTTGCTGCAATTGACCCTTCAATTGATCCCTTTGCATTTACTGCATCGAGATGTTGGGACAAATTGCAGGAAGCTGTTGAATGAGTGATTTCGCCCGGTGGCGGGAGTGATTTTAAAAGTGCAACTAACAAAATGAACGGAGAAATGAATATGGCTCAAAATAACGGAACATCGAAGCGTAGCGAAAAAGGACTTCTCACGCCAGACAACTGCGTCGTGGCGCTGATCGATCACCAACCGCAAATGCTGTTCGGAACGAGTAACTTTGATCGCCAGGGGATCATTAACAGTACTGTCGCGTTAGGAAAAGCAGCGCGGGTATTCGACGTGCCGGTGGTGCTGACGACGGTCGAGACGAAGAGCTTCAGCGGAAACCTGTGGCCGCAGATCCGAGCCGTGTTCCCGGGCCAGCAACCGATCGAGCGTTCGTCCATGAATTCCTGGGACGACAAGAACTTCGTCGCGGCAATCGAGAAGACAGGGCGCAAGAAGATTGTGCTGGCCGGGCTATGGACGGAGACCTGTGTGGCTCTTCCGACAGTGCAGGCGATCCACGATGGCTACGAGATTTACGTGGTCGAAGACTGCTGCGGCGACGTTAGCCAACTCGCACACGACAATGCGATGCGTCGTGTTGTCCAGGCGGGAGCAAAACCGGTGACGGCCCTCTCTGTGACCCTGGAATGGCAGCGCGACTGGGCAAACCGGGATACGTACGACGCCGTAATGGACCTCGCGAAGACGCACTATGGCGCTTATGGCATCGGCGTCGAATATGCCTACACGATGGTTCACGGCGCTCCCGCTACGAAGTTTCCCGAATACGTGGTCCCCACGGCGGAACTCGCACACAAATAGGGCTTGTGGAGGGCAGGCGATCCCTGCCCTCTGAACAACTGCGCTTTGCTACTAAGGAGAACTCTATGGCAGTTGACACAATACTTCACAACGCCAAGATCGCGACAAATCGAGTGCCAGCATTTGTCGAAGCGGTTGCCATTACCGCCGGAACAATCAGCGCCACCGGTAAAGACGAGGAGATTCTTCGGCTGCGCGGCCCAATGACAAAGGTCATTGATGGAAACCGGAGAACGGTCATCCCCGGTCTCAACGACTCCCATATGCATCCGATCCGCGGTGGGCTCAATTTCAATCTGGAGTTGCGTTGGGATGGGGTGCCATCGCTCGCCGATGCGCTGCGAATGCTCAAGGAGCAAGCAGCTCGGACGCCCGCGCCTCAGTGGGTGCGTGTTGTCGGCGGGTGGACGGAGTTTCAGTTTGCCGAGCGCCGGATGCCGACGTTGGATGAAATCAACTCCGTGTCTCCGGACACACCGGTTTTCGTCATGCACTCTGTACGACCGGGTGTTGCTCAACCGTGCAGCGCTACGCGCAGTGGGCTACACAAAAGACACCCCGGATCCTCCCGGCGGCGAGATTCAACGCGACAAGCAGGGTAATCCCACGGGTCTTCTGTTGGCCAAACCGAACGCAAACATTCTGTACTCCACCTTGGCGAAGGGGCCGAAGCTGTCGCGGGAAGACCAGCTCAACTCATCGCGCCTCTTCTTCAGAGAATTGAATCGCTTCGGCATCACCAGTGCAATCGATGCGGGCGGTGGCTTCCAGAACTACCCTGACGATTATGGGGTCGTGAACGAACTCCACAAGAAGGGTGAACTCTCGATTCGCCTGGCCTACAACCTTTTCACTCAGAAACCAAAGCAGGAACTTGCCGACTTCCAGAATTGGACAAAGATGACCAAGCCTGGCGATGGCGACGACTTCTATCGCGTGAACGGTGCAGGCGAGATGCTGGTTTTCTCTGCCGCCGACTTCGAAGACTTCCTTCAACCTCGGCCGGACATGGCGCCTGTCATGGAGAGCGAGTTGAAGGCGGTGATTCATCACCTCGCGGAAAACCGATGGCCGTTCCGCATGCATGCCACATACGACGAAACAATCTCTCGGGCCTTGAATGTGTACGAGGAGGTTAACCGCGAGATTCCGTTTGACGGACTGCACTGGTTTTTTGATCACTGCGAGACGATCTCCGACCGGAATATTGAGCGAATCAAATCACTTGGTGGCGGTATTGCCGTTCAGAACAGGATGGCTTTTCAGGGCGAATATTTTGTCGAGCGTTATGGCGCGCAGCAGGCGAAGCGCACGCCTCCAATCCAAAGAATGTTGGAGATGGGAGTTCCGGTAGGAGCGGGCACAGACGCCACGCGGGTCTCGAGCTATAACCCCTTCCTTTCTCTCTACTGGCTGGTGACCGGGAAGACCATCGGTGGGTTGAGCTTATATTCCGGAGGAAAACCGCTTCGATCGCGCGAAAGCGCTCGAGCTTTATACCGTTGGGAGCAGCTGGTTTTCTACGGAAGACGGCAAGAAAGGATCGCTAGCCCAAGGGCAACTCGCCGACTTGGCGGTCCTCTCCTCGGACTACTTCTCAATTCCTGAAGAGGAGATCAAGAACCTGGAGTCGGTGCTGACTATTGTCGGGGGCAAGGTAGTTTACGCGGCAGGCGAATTCTCAAGCATGGCGCCTCCGGAACTGCCCGTGAGTCCCGGACTGGTCCCCTGTCAAGGAATACGGTGGATATGCGCAGAGCGAGGAAGAATTGACCGTCGGGGCTACAGCGAGCCACGCGATGTCGTTGCACGATGGCAAGCATTCCGCCGCTCATAAGACGCACCAATGGATCTTGGGCGACAAGGGACTTTGGAGTCTCGGCTGCGATTGCTTCGCTTTCTAACTCCAAATTGAAAGGATAAGCAAGTGGATCAATCTCCAGAACTGTCCAACAAGTCGGAGCGCGTAAGCTTTGGTCGACTGGCGCGAGACAGCGTGTTTGAGCTGATCCTCACCTCTGTTCTGCTTTTCGGCGTGGTCAGTATCGTGAGGTGGGTGATTGGACCGTCGCCCATCTCACGGACGATCCCGGGGATCCATGCCGAACTCTGGATCGTGGGTGCTGCTGTCGCCTTTCTGCTTGCCGGGCTGATTCTCAGCCCGCCGGGAAGGGCCTCCGGGGGGCACACAAATCCGGCCATCTCGCTGGCCATGTGGCGCTTCGGAGTCTTCCCCGGAGCAGGGGTCATCCCCTACACCATCGCGCAATTACTCGGTTCCGTACTTGGGGTCGTCGCCGCTCGCAGAGGTGTGGGGCCATGTTGTCGCGGAACCGCCGGTAGTATATGCCGCGCTCCAGCCAGGACCGGGATGGTCGACCTGGGAACTATTCGCAACCGAGGCCTTCGGCATGGCGGTCATCGTGTTCCTTGTCGGCCTCTGCCTCGCGGTACAACGACTGACGCCGTTCGTGCCTTGGATCGTCGGGGCTCTCGTGGGCATCGGGATCGCGGTGCTAGGAACAGCGACCGGAGGCAGTCTGAATCCCGCCCGCCAGTTTGGGCCCGCTGTCGTTTCGGGACAAACGCAGTTCCTATGGGTGTACTTGGTAGCCCCATTGGTGGGAGCAGCAGTCGCGGCGTGGCTAAGATCGCTACTGCAGTATCGCCGAAAGGTATTGACCCATAGGCTATGCGGCACCGTCGGGCATCCGGCAGGAAATCAGATCTAAAATGCCCGGTCCGCAGTAAAGGAGATTTCAATGCGTACTACCAGATACCTTGCCGTGACCACCGTCGCCGCCCTCCTGATCTATGGAAGCGCGGGTCTTTCATGGTTGTCAGGAACTACGCCGCCGGTCGTCCACGCTTCTACGTCAACGCCGAACCCGGGAGTGGCACCGCAATACGATACAACTCACGTTTATGTCTCACCAGAGGATTTCGATCGCTTCGTGGCCAGTCTTCTTGCAACCTTCGGGGGTACGACCACGAAGCAAGGCGTCTTTACCGTGACGCCAACTCCGAGCAGCACGATGTCGCAACTGGTCTTGACACCAGTGGGAACCGTATCGGTGTTTGGTTTCAAAACGCCGATACCTTATCCATTCGGCGCGGAGCGGACAGGTTACCTGGTGACAGACCTGGATGAAGCGACCCAAGCTGCGGTCGAAGATGGTGCAGATGTGCTCGTCAGCCCATTTAACGATCCAATCGGACGCGATGTCGTCATCCAGTGGCCGGGCGGCGTGAATATGCAACTGTATTGGCATACCACCGCTCCGTCCTACAAGGCGCTTCAAACCATTCCGGAAAACCGTGTCTATGTGTCCGCCAACAAGGTGGAGGCGTTTCTTCGCGAGCTTTCTGGCCTTCTCTCATGGCAAGGTCGTCTCCGATGACCCGCATGCGCCTGGTGTCGAGATCGGACGGCCGAAGTGACATCTATCGCAGAATCCGGATCGAATCGACCTTCGGCAAGTTGACCGTGCTCGTAACGGATGGTCATCTTCCGTATCCCTATGGGCGCGAGACGACCGGCTATGAGGTCGCAAACCTCACGGATACCCTTGCCAAGGCCAAGGCAGCCGGCGTAGAGATTCTGGTCTCTCCCTACACTGCCGATCACGGGATGCAGCCTTCGTTCAATTTCCTGGCGGTTATATTGCCGAGATCCACTCGTCCTCAAGTAAATAGAGTCCGCCTCGTTGAGAGAGTGTGTTTGATGATGAGAATTGTTCTAATTCTGGCGGCGGCCCTCTTGATTGGGGTGCCGAGCACCAACGCCCAAGTAGTGGGAACAGCCCCATCTGTAATCCACGATCGGAGTTACAAGCTGCTGAGGGAGGATGAGGACTGGAGTTTTCTGCGCGACAGAAGCCTCCGGGAGGACTTCTGGGACCCCATCAAATACATCCCGCTGCGTCGCAACTCCCCCGATTGGTATTTGACGTTCAGTGGAGAAGCGCGAGAGGTATGGGAGCAAACCGGCAACAACAACTGGGGACAACAGCCCTTACTGGAATAGCTTTTTCCTTGAACGTTATATGCTGGGCATCGACGCGCACTACGGGAAACATGTTCGAACTTTTGTTCAATTCAAGAGTGGAATTGAGTCATTCAGAATAGGCGGCCCGAGGCCGATCGATGAGAAGAAGCTGGATTTCCAGAATGCATTCTTAGACCTCGCAACGTCTGGGTCCAGCGATCAGAACTCGATCACGTTGCGAGTCGGCAGACAGGAGCTGGAGTATGGCGCTGGGCGCTTGATTGATGTGCGGGAAGGCCCAAATGTTCGCCTGAGCTTCACTGGCTTCAGAATACTAAGCAAGGTCGGACCATGGCACGCCGACGGATTCGCGGTTCGTCCGGACGTAGACAACTTTGGCTTCTTCGACAACGTGCCCAATAGCCAAGTTGAATTCTGGGGCGTGTATTCCTGGCGTCCCTTATCCAAGGGCGTTTCTCTTGACGTATATTACTTAGGTCTTGATCGAAAAGAGGCCACATACGAGCGGGGCACGGCCCACGAAGTGCGGCAAACCCTCGGCGCCAGGCTGTGGCGCCCAGTCGCAGAGAAGGAACCCGGATGGGATTTCGACTACGAAGGTGTGTGGCAATTTGGCACCTTTGGCTCAGCAAACATCCGCGCATGGACGCTTGCATCGGATACCGGCTACACGATTCCAACGTTGCGGCTAAAGCCGAGGTTTAGCCTCAAGGCCGATATCTCCAGCGGGGATAACCCAAATACAAACACTCTGGGAACATTTAATCCAATATTCCCTATTGGGAACTACTTTGGCGTAATTGCCGATACCGGCCCTGGTCCGGTTAACTTTAGAGACATTCACCCGCGCGTGTTGACGGAATGGGGTCATGGGGTGACTGTCTCGACCGACTGGATTTTCTATTGGCGACAGAGCCTTCAGGACGGCGTCTATTCCGTACCCGGGACTCTGATCAGGGCTTCTGGAAATAGTAATGCTCGATTCGTGGGTCAGCGGCCAGGTATAGAGGCGCGATGGCAAGTGGATCGTCACATCTGGGCCCAGGCTGATTACGGAATTTTCTATGCCGGTAAGTTCTTGAAGGAGACACAACCGGGGCGGAACCTCAACTATTGGGCTCTATGGGTCGGCTACAAGTTTTAGTCTGCCGAGCAGAGGTGTTGATTTATGTGGAGAGCGGTGACTTCGGACTCAATCCTCCCATATGCGCTGCTTGGGATGACCGTTGTTACCGATCTTGTCGATGCAGCGAGCTTCCTCTCTCTCGGGCACGTATTCACAGCAATCATGACTGGAAACATCGTTCTTCTTGCATTTGCGAGTACCGTTGTACCTCAGGTGTCCCTGGCACGTTCAATCACTGCTCTCTTGGGGTTTCTTGCAGGCGCCGCGGTTGGCGGTCGCATCATGGCTGGCGCAAGCGCAGCGGCGCTGCGTTCGGAGAGTTCAGTTTCTGCACTAGAGGCTGTTAATGACTTCAGTTGAGCATTTTGAAGATTCTGCTGAGCATGAGGCACGCGAAGGCGAAGTAGTGGAAGGCGGCGAGGGTTTGGGAGAGGCGTTCGTAGTCTCTGGCCAGGCGGCGGAAGCGTGCGGCCCAGGCGAAGCTTCGTTCGACGACCCATCTTCGGGGCAGCAGGACGAAGCCGCGTTTGGCCTCCGTGTGCTTGACCACCTCCAGTTGAATGCCGTGCCGGGCGGCCGCGCTGTCAGCGGCTTCTCCGGTGTAACCCTGGTCGACGTAGGCAAGTTCCACATGGTCTCCGGTTACCTGCTGCACCGCTTCGGCGAGTTTCTCCACCTGGGCGCGGTCTTGCTCGTTGGCGGCGGTAACATGCAAGGCGAGCAGGTTGCCCAGGGTGTCCACCGCAGCGTGCACCTTGGCTCCTTTGCGCCGCTTGGCGCCATCGTATCCCGCCCGCGCACCCGACTCCGGCGTGGACTGCAGCGTCCGGCTGTCCACCACCATCGCCGTGGGCTGCGGCTTGCGCTCGGCAAACTCGCGCAACAGAGAGCGCAGATCCTCCACCAGGATCTCGAAGCATCCGGCACCGATCCAGCGCCGCGTCTGCTGGTACACCACCGGCCACGGCGGAAGATCGTTCGGCATCATCCGCCAGTGCGCCCCGGTCTTCACCAGCCAGCGCAGAGCGTTGAACACCGCTCGCAAACTGTGCGACCGCTGCCGAGCGTCCTCTCGACACAACGCCAGATAGGGCGCCACAAACGCCCACTCCTCATCGCTCACATCACTCGGATAACCAACCTGACCCTTATTCCCCATCCAAACTATGCTGCGCGATGACAACAACACAATCACCGCCTTCCTACAGATGGGAATTAAAGTTATTAACAGCCTCTAGAGATTAATTTCTTCGTGAGGTGATCTCGATCTGCAAACCCTTCACCCACGTATAGTTCTTCGATCGGAAGATTGAAGGTTGTGGACCAATAGAAAGGCGGAAAGTATTTCGGCAACGTCGCGAACAAAGAAACTCACGAGAATACCGAGTAGGAAATTTCGGACTCCGGCGCCGATCTAACTAGTCCGGCGCCGATAAAAATGGCCGATTTTAGCGGCATTTTGTAACTCGGCGCCGAAGCGTCCGGAGCAGACGGGTTTTCATTTTTATGCCTATGCTATGTTGTTTTAGCTCATAGCAGAGGAAAGCAAATGCAATCGACAACGCCATTGGAAGTTATCTACCTTCGTACTACATCCTTGAAACCGGACCCGCGAAACCCCAGGGTTCACACCGACAAACAAGTCCGCCAGATCGCTCAGAGCATCGAGTCGTTTGGCTTCAACGTTCCGCTCCTGATCGATGAGGAGCAGAAGGTCATCGCGGGCCACGGGCGACTCATGGCCGCACGCAAACTGGGATGGGACACCGTACCCGCTATTCGGCTCAGTCACCTCACCGAGTCACAACGCATGGCCTTCCTGATCGCCGACAACCGCTTGACTGAGAACTCCTCCTGGGATGAGCGAATGCTAGGCGAGCAACTCAGAATCCTATCCGAGCTCGAACTCGACTTCGATCTCGAGGCGATCGGCTTTGAAGTCCCTGAGATCGATCTCCTCATCGATGGCCTCAACGCAGTGCCCGAGGCCGATCCTGATGATCGCGTGCCCGATGTCTTGGAGACTGCGACTACCGTATCCGGTGACCTGTGGCAGCTGGGCAAGCACCGCGTTCTTTGTGGCAATGCATTGATCACAGCCGACTATGACCGCCTCATGGATGGCGCGAAAGCCGATCTTGTGATCAGCGATCCGCCCTACAACGTGGTCATTGACGGACACGCCACCGGACTCGGCAAGGTTCGTCATCGAGAGTTCGGTATGGCCTCGGGCGAGATGAATTCCACCGAATTTACCGACTTCCTCCGCAAGGCGATGACCGCAGCCAGGGACCACAGCGCCACCGGCTCTCTTGCCTACTACTTCATGGATTGGCGTCACATGACTGAGATATTGTCCGCTGGACAGGAAGTTTATACGGAGCTTCTGAACCTATGCGTCTGGGCGAAGAGCAACGGCGGCATGGGAAGCTTCTATCGCAGCGCTCATGAGCTAGTGTTCCTTTTCAAAAGCGGAACAGGATCTCACCGAAATAATATTCAGCTTGGCAAGTTCGGACGGTATAGAACAAACGTCTGGAGCTATCCCGGAGCGAATAATTTCTCTCGCTCAGACTCTGAAGGCAACCTCCTGGCTCTCCATCCCACGCCAAAACCCGTTGCGCTGGTCGTCGATGCCATCAAGGACTGCACGGCCAGAGGGGATCTTATCCTCGATGCGTTCCTGGGCTCGGGAACCGCTGTTATCGCCGCCGAACGTTCCGGGCGCCGATGCTACGGGCTGGAGCTTGATCCGCTCTACGTCGACACCATCATCCGTCGATGGCAAAGGCACACGAAACTTGACGCCGTCCATGTAGAGACTGGCGAAACCTTCAACAGCAGAGACACCACGAGGGATCAATAAATTATGAGTGACGACAACACACAAGATGACTACAAAGTTGGTTATAGAAAGCCTCCCAGGAACACTCAGTTCCAAAAGGGCGTCTCTGGCAATCCCACCGGCCGCCCGAAGAAAGCTGCAAACTTCCACTCAATGTTTCTGAAAGAATCCGAATCCCTCATGACCATCATTGACAATGGACAACGAAGACGTATCTCGAAGCTCGAAGCCATAGCCAAGCAGGTGCACAACAAAGCGGTGACCGGAAACATCCAAGCCCTGCGAATGTATATTGCTCTCTATCCGCAGGTACTCGAGACAGCGGCATTGCAATCCAAAGAGCTCGAAAGATTGAAAGACCCTAAGAGAATGACCGACGACGAACTTCGGCAGGTTCTCATCGATAGTGGTTGTCTGAGCAAGGAAAAACTAGCGGAAGAAGAAAATAGAAGAGCCGAGCTAGAGAAAATCGGCGCCGCCGCGTCCGATTATTGCAAGAATAGGTAGAAGTTGCGTCTAATAGATCTTTTGCTGGAACCGGCGGTCAGCCCTGACACGTTAGGCTGGAGTGGTGAAAGAACACGTATAAGCGGATCACCAAGGTTCGCCATTACTCCAACCCTGCGCTGTTTGATCCCCGTTTACTTCGGCTACAGAATCATTGCGCCTCCTTCCTGGGAACAGTGCTCGCAATAGTGTTTGCAACTTCGAGAGCCACGAAGCGGGTCATAAACGGTCAGAATTTTGAGCACTCGCTCTTCTGCAAGACCCAGACGCCATTCAACTGGCGCGAAGCGCAGGCGCCCACCGAACCCCCAGCCGGCGAAAGTCGAAGGCTGGGTTAACGGAGTGCTGCACATCGGGAAGACCAGCATTCGCAGCGCTGGGCGCGATGTTCGGAGGCATCACATGGTCCATGATTCCGCCGTGTTCGTCGTAGACAATCAGCAGCAGGGTGTCCTTCCATGCAGGGCTTCCCGTTAGGGCGTTGTAAACATCTGCGATAAAGCCTTCACCTTCGTCGACGGGAAAATCCGGGTGCTGGCTGGTCGCGTACGTCTTTGCCGCAAGGTCATCGTCGTACGCGGGCTCGATGAAGGTATACGCCGGAAGATCCCCCTTGGCGCAGTCATTGGCAAAATCGCTGTAGGAGTGGAAGGCACTCTGTCGCTGAATGAGGTAAAGATTTGCCATCAGCACGGACGAGCCGTTCGTATAGATCCGGTAAGTAAATGGATTACCGGGTTCATCCATAGCCTCGAAGATCGTATGCAATGTTGCCGGAGCCGCGATGACATCCTGTGTCAGTGACCCGTTCGACGTGGCGCCATGAGCGAAGAGACGGTTGGGGATCGTCGAACCGGGAACCGAAGAGTACCAGCTGTCCGAGACGGCATATCCCTGCGCGAGAGCGGAAAGCACCGGGACCGTTGTAGGCAAGAAGCACTTCATGATGTTGGCGGCCTGTGCCGAGTCATTGCTGACCAGCGCATAGTCCCGAACGAAGCCTTGCATCTTCGGTTGGCCGTCATCGATGCCCGCCGTATTCCCGAAGATCTGCATATTCACGTTGACGAACTCGTGCCCTGGATCAGGTATCAGGTCGTGGACGGTGCGGGCGTTCTGACTTACCTGAACGAGGGGACCTTCTGGAGCAAGTGGGTTTGTTTCGTCCCCTTTGAGGCCATTGACTCCTGGCAGGAAACCCAGAAGATGGTCGAAAGAGCGATTTTCCATCATGAGAACTACAAGATGCTTGAAGGTCGCAGCCATTGAACAGCTCCTCTATGTTGGCGCGGGTTGAGTCCACCCAAGTGGATTGAGACGATAACACTAGCACAAATTCGAGATGTCGAAATTCTTTTAGCAACGATCAATGGAGGTCACCGAACGCAGCTCCCGCGCACTGTCTTAAAGCGTGAAAAGGCGTGTGGAGTAGTTGTAAATGACAGATTTGGCATCGAACCCGGGTGAGTTGTCAATACCGCAACTGGACGCAAAGCCGACCTTTCGGCCATGTGGCTCAAGTGCTATCGTCTCTGAGCGCCGTGGCGATTCTGCATTAACCGACACGCTGTCGGTTTGCCACTCTAAATCGCGAGCAAGGTCATCGGCACGCTGAAAAGCGAAGATGTGGAGCGGGTGTAAGGGTGACGATCCGTATTTGTGATCGGAGTTTCGTGTGGACTGAATCGAACCGGAGCTAGTGTTTGGCGAAAAAGTAATTTGTCTGCGTTAGTTCCGGAAGCTCTGGATCGGCGTGGCTGCAGTTCGTGAGCAGCGTGCGGTAATGCCGCTCCGCGGCTACCCGCAATCCTGCCTCCTGGGCGGAAACAGCGGCGCCGTATTCTGCTCTGAGGCGTCTAGGGGTGGATTTCAGGGACAATTCATAGGCCGTCAATGCGAGCTTTGGCTGCTTTGCCAAAAGCAGCATGTCGCCCAACATCTCCGGAGCAGGAGCGATAGAGCCTGGACTCACAGGCGATTTTTCGGTTGTATCTTCCATTGCTACGGCAGCTCTCATCTCTTGCAACGCAGCATCATGATCGCCATCTGCCCACTTGATCCATGCGCTCACAATCTTCAATTGAACATTTACTTGATCCTCATCGCCGTCGCCGCTCTTGGCGAGTGCGTCGCGCAAAGAAAGCATCGGTTGCATTGCCGTCCGGGCCGCCTCAATGTCCCCGAGCCTTGATGCACCAAGTGCGCGGGCGAAATAAAGAGTCGCCTGAGTTGACGCATAGGCGTTTCCTGGGGAGATTTGTGGCAAGGCAAGGGCCGCGGCAGCGTCCCACTGCTGACGCTCGATCCAATACCGGGCTGGTACCGCAGCGGTTGCGTACAGCCCGGCATAGCGAGCCGCATCGTCCGGTTCGACAATGGGAAGCCCCTGGGTCAGTTTGCTGGCTTCCGTTACGCGCCCGGTCTGCAGATACGCATAGACCAGATAATCCAGCGCATGTAACTCGTCGCCAGCCAACTTCTGTTTGCGCGCACTTGAGACCGAGGCCAGGTTTGAGGCGATAGAGTCATCCCATAAACCGAGCCTCGTAAAAATGTGAGACGGCATATGCAGGGCGTGAGGAGAGTCAGGGGCAATCTGGGAATAGTGTTTCGCCGCATCCAAAGCCAGGGGAGCCAGTACCGGATTATCGTCAGCATGGATGATGTAGTGCGCGACACCCGGATGGCGCGGCTGCTGCAGGCTGATCGGCACGAGAATTTGGGTCGCCTTCTTTTGATTCGCGTAAGTCTTATCACTGGGCGGGGCATTCGCGATCAAAGACACGGCATAAAAGATTGCAGCTTCGCTGTCCTGCGGATACCGGCCGTGCAGCGACTCCATCACAGCCTCATACCGTTTGGCGCGGATGCTGTGACTGTCTGACCCGGCATTCTGATAGAAACCCTGAATGGCTCCCAAATAGTCGCGTTCCCTTTGAGTCTTCGGTCCCATCGACAAACCTTCTTGAGAGGCTTCGAGGCCGATTCTTAGATCGTCCTCAGTCGGCGGATCCCACAATTGGCGGTAGTGGCTCATCGCAATGCCCCACTCTGCCATGCTACAACTGGGATCTTTGCTCAAGACGTCAGCAAATAACTGCGCTGACTTCCGGTAGCCGAAAGAATGTAAAGTCGCCACCGCCAGATCGAATTCGTCGCGCACTTCCAGGATGCATGACGTGTCGAAGTGGACGGCGCCCATCTGGTCCAGCCGGTCCGAAATGTGGTCATGCTGCGGTGCAGACTCAACCAGAGCTGGTGTGAATACCAAGGCGGCCAGGAACCATGCGAAAACGAAGCGCACCATAACCCAGTGTCTCCTGAATCCATGGATCATAGTAGCTAGTCTCCCGCGTTTTGCACCGACGACTTCAGGCCGATGCACGCATTGATGTCCTCTCCCAGACTTAGGTAAACGAAAGCGCGTCTATCGGCACTGACGCGTCTGCCTTCCGCCAATTACTATTACCGTCGAAGTAGAGATGCGAGTAGCCCCTGTGATCTTCGTCGTCGCGCTGCACTGTGCTCGCGTGATTTCGAGTCCGGCACTGCTCTGTCCTCCGCATGTCGAGCCTGATATTTTGCCGCCGCCATAATCCCTCGGCACGCGCAATTAACGTACACTATGAGGGGCGAGATCTACGAGCAGGTCGATTCGCCGGAGAAGCTCTTGAAAACGATGGTCGGAGCGATAGGGATCAAAGATCGGATCGACGGCGAGATATTCCATCCAGACAGCGTGATCGCGATACGCGGCTTGCAGCCATTTGAATGTATCTTCATCGCTTTTCAACGCTGCGTAGATCTGGGCCAACCCGTAGGGTGAAACGTAACGCTTTCTCGAGATTGTCTCCAGTTCGTGTGCGATTCGGAGTCCTTCACGCCTCCGCCCTGCCGCTGCAAGGGCAACCGCGACCTGGGCCGTGTAGAGTGGGCTATCCCCTGACAGACTCGCAGCCCGCTTCAGCTCACTAACGCCCTCGCTGCGCAAGCCTGCCTGAACGTAGCCCTCGCCCAGCAGAAGGTGTGCAGCTGCGAAGTTCGAGTCCTGCTCAACAGAGTTTCGACCTTGTTCGATTGCACGGGAATAATCACGCGCCTGATAGTAGCGCAGTCCCACCCAAGTGCTGATCATGAGATTAAGTGGATCGAGTTCCAGTGCACGGCTGGCTTCGGCAAGCGCCTCGTCATGGCGGCCCTTGATGGAAAGATAGTCAGCGTACCAGTGGTGCGCATTTGCATACTGAGGATCCAACTCCAGAGCACGCTTGAACTCGGCCTCGGCTCCGGCCCAATTCCAACTATGGCTGAACACAAGACCCAGGGAGGCGTGGGCCTCAGCCGATTGAGGGTCGATCTCCACCGCCTTGCGAGCGGCCGCGTAAGCTTTCGGAAGCGCGTCGGCCGGGGATTTGAACCCGTGCCACGCAAGTCCGCTGTTGCAATCGTCCAGCCCGGAATATGCCGCGGCGTATGTCGGATCGCTGTCAATGGCCTGCTGAAAATAATGCTCCGCCTTTTGCATGCCGTCTGCTGTTCGCTTGTTCCAGTAGTAGCGACCTTTCAAATACGCCTCGTATGCTTCAGGCCTTGTTTGCCGCGGATTTGCTAAACGTGTTTTCTGTTCTTCCGTGAGGGCGATGTGTATTTGGCTCGCGACGCTTTGCACGACGGAGTCCTGCACAGCTAGCACATCTTTGAGTTCGCGGTCGTAACTCTCGGTCCATAGGTCTGTCTGATTTTGAGCCTCGACGAGTTGGACGGTGATGCGTACACGGTCCGACGAGCGGCGAACGGTGCCCTGGAGAAGATAATCCGCGTTCAGTTCTTTACCGATCTCTTTCGCGGTCAGATTGGTGCCTTTGTACTTTGCAACTGAGCTGCGGGCTACCACGGCGAGTCGATCCCGATTCAGCTTTCCGGTCTGGGCGATCATTTCTTCAGTCAGACCGTCGCTGAAGAACTCCTGGTCGGGATCGCGACTCAAGTTTTCGAATGGCAGAACAGCAAGGACTATCTTGCCCTGGGAATGTATGGGCGGGTTCGATGCTCGTCGCCAGCCCCAAACTACCCGGAATGACAGAAGGCACGCGACTGAGAGCAAAGCGGCTGCTCCAACGAAAAGCCACCTGTAGGACTTGCGATTCGCCTGTCCGGTTCCAGCATCTGTCGTCTTTTCCGCCATGCGGTCCTGATCTGGCTCGACTAAGCGCAGTCTTCGGGCTTGTAACCAGCTATCGAGTTCCGACACGAAATCCCGGTCGCGGGTGGGAACACTCGCTTCCCCTGGTTCGGAAGCTGCGCTTGGTTCTTTGGGAGTAATAACCAGCGCGACGAAGCGATACCCTTGCCCGGTTACGGTCTGTATGAACCGTGGGGTCTCGGCGTCATCCTTCAGGACCTGGCGAAGCTTGCGGATCGCGCCCCGGATACTGTTGTCGGTATCCAGGAAAACACCCTGGCCCCAAACCCTAGAAACGATTTGATCCCGGCTAACAATCTCGTCCCGGTGTTCAAGCAGCAGGAGAAGGATCTCGAACGGGATACGCTCAAGCTTCAGCACATGACTGCCGCGGCGGAGCCTCCGAGGACGCAGGTCAACCTCGTAGCCCTCGCCGAACCGGATCGGTTGCTCTACTCCAGCTAGCTCGGAAGCCATGGCACACCCCATGGAAGCAGACTGATCTTACACCACATCGGTAGAGGCTGACGCAAGTGCAACCCACGCTTGTCTTTAGAGCGACACAAAGAATAACGCCGCGACACACTCTCCGATATGGACAACGACCTCTGTTGCCGCGAAGAATATGCCGATCAACACTGACCGAAGTGAAGAATCAGGAGGAAGCACAATGAAGAAAATGCATGTTGACGTAAGGAAGAGGACTTTTGGCGTATGCATGTTAGTGGCGACTCTACTGTTTGGGCAGGCGGTCGCAAAGGCCGATGCGGTTCTGGACTGGAACCTGATTGCGGTAAACACAGCCATCGCGAATGGCGCGAACCCATTCGCCCAGGCCCGGTACACAACGATTGTGCAACTCGCTGTCTTTGAAGCCGTCAACGCCATCACCGGGGACTACCGGCCATATCTTGGGAGCATCGTCGCACCCCATGGCGCTTCAGCCGACGCAGCAGCCATCCAGGCTGCCTATCGGGTGCTCAGTACTTATTTCCCGGCCAGCGCGTCCACCCTTGGCACCGCTCGCGCGAACTCGCTGGCTTTGATACCGGACGGTCAAGCCAAGAGTGACGGCTTAGCGACGGGCGACGCCGCAGCTTATGCCATATGCCTTCGTGCCAACGACGGCTCGTCGCCGGCGCAATTCAAGATACCCGGCCCGGCCGTTCCTGGCGATTATCAGGCTACGCCGAGTTGTCCAATCGTGAATGCAATCGCGGTGGGAACCTTCTTTCAATGGCAGAACGTAACCCCGTTCGGTATCCCGGGCGTCAGTGAGTTTCTCCTCGATCCGCCGCCAGCGCTTGACAGCAACCAATACGCGAAGACGTACAACGAGGTGAAGACGGTAGGGAGCGCGAGCGCCAACAGCACAGAGCGGCCACCAGATCGGGCGAATGTCGTGCTCTACTACGCGGCCTCCACGCCAACCCAGGTATTCAATCAGGCTGCAAGGCAGGTCGTCGCGCAAGAAGGGGGGCGTTCGCTGTCCGAGAACGCACGAGCTTTTGCCCTGATCAACATGGCGATCAACGACGGCGCGGTCACTACATTCTTCAACAAGTACCACTACAACTTTGGCGTCCCGAGACGGCGATCCATGCAGGTGACACGGACGGCAACCGGAAAACCGACCCCGATCCGAGCTGGGTTCCATTCATCGTGACCCCATGTTTCCCGAGCTATCCCTCAGCTCACGGCACCTTATCCGGTGCGGCAGCTGAGGTCCTAAGGCGTCTTTACGGCGAAGCTGGACATGCGATCACGTTGTCAAACCCAGCAGTACCCACGATCGTGTTGCACTACGGATCCTTCAGGCAGATTACCGACGACATCTCAGACGCTCGTGTTTACGGGGGGATACATTTCCGAACCGATCAGGTCGCAGGCGAGCGATTAGGAGATGCTATAGGCAAGGCCGTGTACCAGAACAACTTACGTCGCATGCACGAGAACTACTGAGCGCTCAGTTCGAGAGCGATTCGTGTCCTGCGGTCCGCTGATTGTGCGCTGCGGTCCACGGATGGCGAGCTCTCTCGCCCGAGGTTCGCCCGACCACCGATCTTCACCTTCTGGATTCTGAGCAGATGACGGGCGACACGAAAGTTGGCCTGAAATCTCCCGGTTTGTTGGCAAACAGGAGACTCCGCTGGTTTTGCCGCGCCTGATTTTTCAACAATTGCATGATAAGGAAAGAAGGTGGTTGCACGAGTTGGCTAGATAGCCAGAGACTCCGGTTCTAGACGGTAAAGGAGCTTCGATCATCGTCATACATCGCAGTTTGAGTTAGTCTCGCTAACGACGTGGTATTCGACCGTCCAACTTCCCGGGGACAATTCAATGAGATTCTACAGCCTTTTTCTAGCTACTCTTTTCGCGATCTCCGGTTTGGCGGCCCCGAGTGACCCATTCGTCGGAACGTGGGTCTACAACGCCGAGAGGAGCCCGAAACCGACAATCACCTACGGAATCAAAGACCTCGGTGGAGACCGTTATGCCCTGACCGGAAGTTCCGGGGAAACGACCGAGATCAAAGCGGACGGTGTCTCCATCAAGTCTCCTTCGGGAGCTACGGTCTACTTTAGGAAGCTGGATGACCACACATGGCAGATGGACCGAGTGGACTCGCGAACGATGAAGAGGATATATACAGTTTCGTCTGACGATAGAACGCTGCAGCTTGTCGATGTTTTTACGGCGACAGACGGCGCCCGGGAAACGACGACGACGGTCTATGCGAGGACCAGCCCCGGCAAGAGCCTTTTTGGCGAGTGGAAGTCAGTTTCTATGGAAGACAAGGTGTCTGGACCTCCGGAAAAGCTCATCATTGAGCCCTACGGAAGAGACGGCCTGAGCCTCACTTCAACATCCAACAAACGCCGGACTGACATGCAGTTCGATGGAAAGCAATATTTCGAAATAGCGCCCGACGGGACCAAAGGTGATTCTTCTTCATCGGGCAAGCGGATCAGCGACCATTTCATTCAAATGCAGGATCAGATCAAGGGCAAGCCTGACAGCATCTCTGAATTCAGAGTGTCGGATGACGGCAAGACATTGACAATAGTCAGCAAGTCCATCAAGACAACTGCAACATTTACCAGTGTTTGGGACAAGGAATGAAAACAAAGCTGACCTACCCGGTGGTCGGCGACGACACACAACTCTTACATCCGGTTGCCGCGCTGCATGTTAAGTTCTCGAGTTCCCCAAGAGGTCGGCCTATTGGCAATTACAATTCTCCGTTGTTGATGACTGGGCAACGCGCTCAGCAACCTGGTTTTCAGCGGCATGAATAATAGCCCTGTTGAATTAATCCCCTGAAACGCGGATCTCGTCTTTAACTTCCGGTTGGTCGGCAACCGGAACTTATCCAGTTGGCCGAATAGTCGGCTTCTCGGACAAGTGGCGTCCTGTAGTTCCCTGAAAACGGGGTTATAGGAAACTAGGACATTTCTTGCAGCAGCCGAAGCCAATCACAGAAACCCTTCATTTCCGATAGCATCCCTTCTATGTGCATTCCACATCGCCTCATCGCCGCTCTAACCCTTTGTGTCGCTCCCGTCCTCTCGACGCAGGCTGAAGATCTCAAGGCCTTCTACGCCGGCAGCGGAGGCATCAGCTCTCAAGATCATCGCGTTGTCATGATCGACTTCGCCGCCGACGGCACCGCGCTAATCCAGCAGAAGTGGCACAACAAACATCTCCGAACCTGGCACGCCCGCTGGAAAAAGGATCGCGATACCGTCACCCTCACATATGAGCTCGCCAGAGACGCTCCGAAACACGCCACTCTTCCCGTTCCGCTCGTCTTCACCTTCAAACAGGGCGCCCTCACCGCGACCTCGTGGGATTCCCGAACCCTCGGCGTTCTCGGGCCGCCCAGTCTGGCTCCCTTTGGAGGCAAGGACGTACAGCACCCCAGTGTAGAGTCCTGCCAGAGCCTCAATACCTCCGACCCTACCGGCGATTGCATCACCTGGAAGTCCGACCGTCTGGTCATCCCGGATTCATCAAATCAAAAGAAGAGTCCGCAATAACGGGATGGAAGTTGCGGCGTTCACCGGTCAACTGTCAGGTGGGTGTGGCGGATTATATGACGCAAGAATAGCTCATCCTGACCGCAAACGGGGTTATCGGCAACTTGATCCGAACTTGCAGTAAACCCGACTATAAGGGCACTACGGAAGTGTCGGAGAGGTTGTTTCGAAGCGCCGATTAGTTCGGCACAGGTGCGTACCCTGGCAAAACCCGTGACTGCGCGCGGAAAACGTGATATTTCGAGAAGGTCATATCGTTCAGCATCGTCTTAAAGCGTCCATACACTCCGAAGGTTTGGCCCCATTCCGTCAAGATAACCACACTTCTCCACCGTGAAATGGAGACACTTCGGATCGGGCAGATATAGGCCTTCTCGCCGATCACAACCGGACCATACTCAACCACGATGGCGGAGTTCAGGATCGGCAGTCGCGGCTCCAGATTCGCATCGACTGTCACGCGACGTATCGTCCCGCTTGCCGGATCGATCGCGACCTCACCGTGATATGCGGCGATTTTGTTTAAGGGAATCGTCCCGTCGGGATCTGCCAGGCAACAGAAATTCACTTCGAAATGAGATGCGGCCTGCGGAACAACATAACGGAAGACAGCCTGTAATCCGTCGGCACCCTGCTCCCAGTGGCTCCAAACGAATTCGCTGTGGGCGCCAGAGAAACCGTGGAAGATAACCGCCAGAATGGGGCCGAAGGTACCCTGGGTATCCAGACCGTTCTCGCGTGCACTCTTCTTCTTTCCCTTCCTGGCTCCCGCATCCAGGACTTCTTTGCCGTCGCGATATAGCACCGCGGTATTCGACGTCTCAATCGCGTGCAATGACTGGTCCCTCGTCACGATCTTCCACGTGTCCTCTTTTGGAGGAGGTTCATCAAATAAGATCGTCGTTCGCGTCGCGGAGAAGTCCGGCAATTGGAGCATAGTTTTGGTCCAATACTCGACCATGCGCGAGAGCATCTGTTGTCGCACAGCAGGCTCCGGCGGGGCGGCGGCCGGAATGTCCGCGGGCGGCAGAGCCAGGAAGGCCGACCGGTCAGCCACCGCAACCAGGGCAGCGCGAGCCCTCTCCCCCGGGAGGCGGTCCTTCCACGACGACAGCCTCGTGCTACTCATCTGCTCGGTCAACTCGATTCCGGAGATCTCCTGGGCAACCTCGTTGTCCTTGCTGCCATGGATCCGCTCCAGCATCTGCTCCAGCTGCGCCACCGAGACGCGTGTCGCCTCCCGGAGATGATCCTGATAGGCCGGTTGGTTGTAGTAGCCCGCAATAGTGCGAGCCATCAAATCCGGTTTGCTCATTACGATTTTCAAGTCGTGATAATCATCCACCTCGTTCGTGAGCGGAATATCAAACGCCAAGGTATAAAAGACGTTTTCTTCCTCAATACATTTACCGATCATCTCTGCAAGATAGGTACTTGTGTTCAGCCTCCCGCCGCCGCTGTGTAGTGCAAGTACATCCAGAGCATTATCGGAGGCCTTTACGCGGTCTTTGTGGGACTTCACGAGAGCGCGCTCGTCGGAGAAGTCGCTATCAGGGTATGGCCAGGTCCAGATAGCTATTCGGGCCTCACGCACGCGAGTTGAAAGTTCGATGACGGTATCGAAGGACTTGTTGGTCCCAGGATCGACTTTCCAGCCGGGGCTCATCCAAAACAACAACTTTCTACCGGGCCTCCGGCGCTCCTCCAGAACAATAAAACCGAGGGGCCTCAGAGAATTTTGGGTTATGTAGTCGACTAATTTGGGTGAAGCAAAGTTGCGTTCATCTGCCAGATAACCCTGACCTACATGGATCGGGGCCAGCCGGATCACCGGTAGCTCTCGTCCACGAGAGATCTGGTCAGCCAAGGCGTTCCCGTCGATGGATGGCCCCGGCATAGATGAAAGACCCGCACTGGAAAGAAGATAAAGCGACACAGGCTGGGCGAGATGCCCGTGGTTTCTGCGCAGAAACTTCTCGGCTTCGTTCTTTGCTAGCGGAACCTGACTGGTCGGCAGGTTCATAGTGTCGATGACGAGAATGACTTCGACTGGAGGGTCGGGCGTGGTCGTCTTTCCGTCGATCGCCTGAAAGGAGAGGGTCTTTTGCGGCTGCTCGTTATCGAGAAGCGTAAAGTCTGTGGGTTTGAGGTCGGCAACCGATCGCCCTGATTGATCCGTCACCACAACGTCGAGCTTGATCACTCCTCCGTCGTAATGGTTGCGGGCGAGGACACCGCGGCCAGCAACACATCTGCGGTAGGTGATTTCTGCTGCGCAAATCCGAGAGCCGAGACACAAACGAGCAGCGCTGGAGCAACGCAGTACGGCTTATTCATGCCGATCCACTTGACTCGGAGTTGGCCCATGTTCTCTCCGCGTGGGAAGTATACCCACCGCCAATGGGCTTCCATTCTACAGACCGGTCGGGACATCGAAGGGTCGAGGCTTGCTACGCGACTATTCTTTGGGCGACGACCCACTAGAAACACGAGTCGTATTAGGATCCAATAGACCGTCGTGCCTTGTGCCTGCAAAACGGGGTTTTCGGAAAGTTCACGGTCGAGTCGTGTTCCAGAATCGATTAGCTATTATAAGTCAGCTTGTGTTTACCGCTTCCAATTTGACTTGACTGTGTGCCCGAGCAGAGCGTCACTGTCCACACGGCTGAACCTTCGGCCGAAGTGGAGAATACGTGCACGACAGGCTTTCCGAACAAATTGCAGCCCTGCCAACCTTAAATAAGGCTCAACTACTCGCCATTTGGGCCGAGAATTTCAGCAAAGACCCACCCCCGCAGCTTCACAAACGACTGATGGTTGCGCTTCTTGCGTACCGAATCCAGGAGAAAGAGTTCGGGGGTCTTTCGCATGCGGCGAGGCGCCGACTACGAGAAGTGGCAGCCTCTCTAAGGACAGACAAACCGTCGCAAGAAAAATCCGATTCTGCCCCTCAAACCGGCACGAGGCTCCTACGGGTGTGGCACGGCGAAACGCACGAGGTCATCGCCACCGGAAATGGCTACCTATTTAGAGGCGAGACTTACTCCAGCTTGTCCAGGATCGCCCGAGAGATCACAGGGACACGGTGGTCCGGACCTCTGTTCTTTGGAGTGCGGAAGCCATGACGGCTCGGGTTCGCTGCGCCGTATATACCCGCAAGTCATCTGAAGAGGGACTGGAGCAGTCCTTCAATTCGCTCGATGCCCAACGAGAGGCCTGTGAAGCGTACATTCTCAGCCAACGCCATGAGGGATGGCACGTTGTCTCCACTCGCTACGACGATGGCGGCTTCTCCGGCGGCAACATGGAACGGCCAGGACTGAAAAACCTACTGGACGATATCGCCGCGAAGCGAGTCGACACCGTCGTCGTTTATAAAGTGGACCGACTCACGCGCTCCCTGGCCGACTTCGCCAAGATCGTCGAACAGTTCGACAAACAAGGCATAAGCTTCGTGTCAGTTACCCAGCAGTTCAATACCACGACCTCGATGGGAAGGTTGACCCTGAATGTGCTTCTGTCCTTCGCGCAGTTTGAGAGGGAAGTGACAGGGGAACGTATCCGCGACAAGATCGCCGCTTCGAAGCGCAAAGGCATGTGGATGGGAGGCGTCGTGCCTCTGGGCTACGACCTCGAAGATCGTCACCTGTCCGTGAATCCAGAGGAGGCCAATCGGGTCAAGGAGATCTTTCAAGCGTATCTCGCTGAAGGATGCGTCTCCAAGCTTCAGATCTATCTGGAGATGAAGGACATCCGAAGCAAAAAGAGATTGAGCAAGACCGGGAATGCCTCTGGTGACAACAGCATCTCTCGAGGAGCCCTTTACTCTATGCTTCAGAACCGGATCTACCTCGGCGAGATCAAGCACAAGGAGAAGTCCTTTCCGGGCCAGCATCCTGCCATCATTGATCAGAGTCTCTGGGATCGTGTTCAAGCACAATTCAAAGCCAATCTTCAGGCTGAAAGAAAGCGCCCGCGCGCAACCAGCACGAGCCTTATGACTGGCCTGCTGTACGACGAGGCAGGGAATCGATTTACTCCGTCTCACGCTACGAAGAAGGGCCGACGCTATCGATATTATGTCTCGCAGGCTCTGACCCAAGGTAAAAAACCGACAGGCAACGGTCGTCTTCCCGCCGAAGAGGTCGAGGAATTGGTCTTGTCTCAACTCGCCGCTCTTTTGCAGTCGGCACCGAGAATCCTCGATCTCTTGCAGCCCCAGGCCCTCGACATGACAGAGACTCAGCACGTAGCGAAGGTCGCTAGGGAGTACCTGGCTTCTCAGGAAAAAGTCCGTAATGACCTGCGATCGATGGTTGCGCGGATTGTTGTCCAGCAGCAGAAGATTGAACTGCAATTGAGTAAACAAGCCATCCTTAAAGACCTCAACGAAGTGAAGAGATCGCCGCCACTCTAACTGCTTCGGAAGAAGTCATCATCCTCGGAGCGGATGCCCAACTCCGGAGGTGCGGAGGCGAAGTTCGGCTGCTACTCGCCGACACCGAGCAAAGCAGGGCACGCCCTGTGCCCTCACTGGTCCGAGCTGTCGCACGAGCACATGACTGGATGGACCGGATTTTGAGCGGGGAAGTACTCAATCAGAACGCCTTGGCAAAACAGACCGGGTTCGATAAACGCTACATAAGCAGGATCATCCCCTTGGCCTTTTTAGCGCCGGACATTACTGAAGCGATCCTGGAGGGAAAGCAGTCTTCTGATCTTTCACTAGAAAAGTGTGTCGGCGAGATCCCGTTTGACTGGACACTGCAGCGAGCTGCTCTGACACAAAGTGTCGATGTTGGATAAGGGCAGTCCCTACGTAGCGTCTTAAATACCGATGCGGAAGCGCTATCCGTCGGAGTCTGTGAGAAAAAGCTGCTGGGCTGGCTGGGAATCAGTTAGCGGGCGCTTACAACCTCATGGGGCAACGGCCAGGGCACTTGAAACTATTGCGGTGTGCTTAGACGTGAGGGCAGCGGAGTTTTATACGAGCCTTCGTATCATTCAAATAAATCGGAGAAAGATAACAGTAACTAACTTCCTACAAGAAATGTAGAATTCCCGTCATGTTCACTGCAGTGTCGGTTGACTTTGGCGGAGCTTATCCATTTATTGAACAGCGCGTCCTCCAAATCTTCGGTAAGGACGCCGCTAGCCTAGAAGAGCGAGACTGGCTCAAATCCCTCCACGAGACGGCTGCGCAGCAAGCCTCGCGCGTTCAGTGCGTCGGGATGGCCAGTCCTCTATCGTTTGAGGCGATCTACCAGCCGACACACCTATTCAGGAAGGGTATCCGGCGAACGTCGACGGAATTGGCTCGCGGAAGTCGAACACAGAGGTCGATCCTCGCTGAGCAGGCCCAGACATTCCGACCGATCAGCCTCGACGAACTCTTGTCTCTCGGTGAGGACGGAATTATTTTCGCCGGGCCTGGCTGGGGCAAGACCACCTTTATGTCAAGCGTCTTTCGCGTCATTATGCGAAGCGAAGATACATGGCCTGTCCTGATCTCATTGAGACGACCAGAGGCAGTCAACGACTTGGTAAAGCTCGTTTCTATCGCCGAGAAAGTAACAAGGAAGTCGTCCAGAAAAAAGCTAGCATTGCTTATAGATGGATATGACGAAATAACTCACTCCGAACGGAGAACCGCCTCGGAAGCATTACTCAAATACCAAGCCACAGGTATTGGCTACTTTTTTCTGACATGCCGCGAATATTATGCGGTTTATCAGCTATCTGCACCAGAGATTAAGCTCGGTGGGTTCAACCTCAAAGATCAATACAACTTCGTCGCGGCATTTCTCAAGGCGTTTGAGTCCCCCCTCGACCCAAAAGAAGTCGTCAATTATTTACAAGAGTACGGCTTCTCAGATTTGCTTTCCCACCCGCTAATGCTAACGCTAGCCTGCATCGTACAAACGAGCACACAACACGTGAATCCACGTAGCGCACTCAAACTTTTATCGCGAGCATTGACAGTTCTCAGTTATAGGTGGGATGAACAGAAGGGTATCAAGCGGGAGGAAGCCGTCACGATCGACGGTGAAGACCGACTCCAAATTCTCCGAAAGATAGCACATGGTGCCAAATCGGCGTTCGTTCCAGACCTCCGAGCGATTACAACGACCCGACAGGAGTTAATCAGATTGGCTCACGATAACGCAGACCCGCGCCGGGTACTGGAGGAGACGGCACAATTCTATGGAATCTTTGTCCCCAATGACAGTGGATGGGAGTTCGTGCATCGGACACTTCAAGACTTTCTCGCCGCGCAGTATTCAGTGAAGACCGGAGAATTCGCACGAAAGACTCACTATGAATGGAATGCCAGAACCTCATATTGTGCATGTCTAATGGATGACTGCACAGACGTCCTGATGGAGGCCTTGCGCTCGGAAAGCGGCTTGTCGACCGCCGCAGAAATATTGGATAACGCCTCTACCTACGATCCGATCCGTGTATCGAAAGGCATTGTTGAATACTTCAGCAAGCGAGGGAGGACAGTTGTAATCGCGAATGACGGTCGCGGGGTGTCGGGAGAACTTAGTAGTGATTTCATTCGCTACGCGAATACTCGCACATTGAATCAGATCATTGAAGACTGCTCCTCGATTCGGACACCAGAAAAAGACATCATCGTAGGATATTCAATTTTTGAACTCCAGCAGAGAAATCTTGCTTGCGATCAACTTGTCTACAAGGCGGCGCTTAAGGGCTACGGGAACCCCCGCTTCACCTTCGCGCTTGCGGGCCTAGGCCAGGTCTCATTGGAATCTGTTTCTCCATGAGCTAGGGACGCCAAGCAGGGAAGCTAGTTGCTCATTTGATTGCTGGCTTTGTGGCAATCATGGACACAGTAGTGAATAGTAACCGACCGCGGGAGCTGATTGGGGCGACGCAGTAAGATGGAAACGTATGAAATCCAAAAAGCCCTTTTCTGTGCGGCACGGGATCCAACCAGAACGAAATCCGGTAGCGCATGAAGCTCCTGAAGAACTCCGTTATTTTCTACTCAAGTATTTCAAAAAAAAGTTCTCGTTTCCTTGGGCATGCGCTGAACTTCTCGAGGATTTTCTTCGCAGTCCGGGTTTAGCAATGCGATTCGCGAACCCGCACGATCCCCAGGGTTGGCCAAAGTTCTACAGATTTATTGAAGACTTCGACTGGTGGCAAGTATACGACTTCATCGAATTTTGCTACACAAGCGCTGTAATCCCGAATCGACCAGAGTTCGCGTTTTTATTCAATGAAGAGTTCTCACGGGAGAATATCCCTTATCGGTTCGATAGCAGCGGCGAGATTGTCTACAAGGGCTCCGAAGCGTTTGAAGTCGCTGTTGCGACCGCTGAGTCCGAGCTAAATGCAACAGGTCGAACCACCGCTAGAGACGCGATACACAAGGCGCTGAAGGCATTATCAGTCCGTCCGATAGCCGATGTGACCGGGGCTGTACAACACGCTGTAGCCGGGCTGGAATGTGTGGCGAACGACGTCTGCGGAGAAACGGGCGAAACGTTGGGACAGATCGTGAAGAAACATCCTGACAAGTTTCCGCCTCCATTGGGCGAAGCAGTCGGCAAGTTCTACGGATTTGCTTCCCAAAAAGGAAGGCACATCTTGGAGGGTTGCGAACCTGATCTGAAGGAAGCCGAACTTGTCGTGGGCATAGCAGCGACCGTGGCGACCTACTTGAGTAAATAGGAAGATGGACACAACAGGCGAACTCGCCATCGTCTGACCTCGTAAAGCCAGGACAGCGCTCGCAACCTTAGACGGAACATAGATCGTCTTTCACGACTTGGATATCAACCGCAACTCGTTCCCACCCCATTAGGGAATGGTAGCAGTGAGTGTTACCTATCCCATTATGGGAAAGCTGGCCGATATCCTTAGCATTTGACCTGAACCTTTGCTAATGTTCTCCCAAGGTCACCGTAAATCTTTGTTTGAGGAGCATTACGTGTCGGTAGAGGCTTTGAAGTCCTTTTTCGATTCTGCCGCTGTCGTATTGCTTTTTCTGACATTTTTGGCCGGGATGGGCGTATTGCTTACCGGGAACGTCATCAACAAGCGACAAGAATCAAAACTACACCAATTTGATAAAGACCTCACCGCAGCGAAATCAGACCTAGCCAAACAGCAGGAAAGAGCGGCGACCGCCGAGGGACGAATAGCATTAGCCGACCAGCACGCTGAAGAGGCTAAGGCTAAAGCTGAGGAGTTCCGGCTTGACATTGCCAAGGCAAACAAAGCCGCTGAGGATGAGCGGATGGCACGCGTGAAGCTTCAAGAACGCGTCGCGTGGAGAACGATATCACCAACAGAAATTGCTCGTATCGGCTCTAAACTTCGCATCCACCAAGGAATTCATATCTACGTTGGAACATTGGCTGGAAATGAGGAAGCCGTATCGTTTTCAGAGGATATTGCCGACATAATCAAGGCTGCGGGATGGACGTTCCCTGGCGTGACGCCGTACGGGAATCTCGGAGTCCAGAGGACAGGGTTGCGTATCTCCACAACTCGAGACGCCCAATCACGAGCAGCGGCTATGGCTTTAAGAGCGGAGCTGGACCAGCTTGGATTCAGTCCTAGATACGACGAGGCCGACAAAGTGACTGAGGGCGGAGGGGCTGGCATATACGTTCTTATAGAACTCAGGCAACGGTTTGTTCCCGTTCAAAAGAGCACTCTTACCACGCCATAGATCCAATTCAGACACTTAGTTGGAGCGTGAGCTTGATCATAGTCTCTGGGCATAAGCGACAGATGGTGGTCTCGTGCTCTGAGTCAGTGTCGCTCAGATAAAGCACGGGTCCTTCCCTAGCCGGTCGTTTTACGGGTGACGCGCCACCCAAACACCACATCCAACCAACCATTTTAGCCAAATTCTCCATCAAAAACGCAGTCCCAGCCACCCTCAAAAATCACTGCAAAGGCGTTCTTCTTCGAAACTGAGGATCTTTGGCGCCGCCGACCGGCGCGAACTCTCCGACTACGGAGAATGGGTCCAAGGATGTCCCAAAACCTAAGGGCCAAGAGGATTCTCTGGAGAATACGCCTTCGACTAAAAGTCTGATTTTATGGGGATTTTCGCGAATTTTCGTAGAGCAAGAGCGGATAGGAATCACGCGTGGACTGAATGGCGGTGGGTGCAGTCTGGAGCAAACCGCTCTCCAGGCGAATTCCCGTTAACAGGGAAAAATACAGGGATTTGCTGGATAATTTCTCTCGCGCACAACGGGGATCGCTACGATAATTCATTGAATATAGAGGATTTGCTGGGTTAGACCCCAATCGAGGTGCTATACGGAACAGGGAATTAAATCTCAACTATCAGGGAATTCTATTCGCCTAGCTGGGAATTTGAGGGGTCAAAACACTACGAAAATAGTGGGCCCGATCTTCCTATATCTATATTTGTAGAGGTCATGAACTCTCCGGGCTCTACGCAGTCGACCCTATGAGGGCCTTCGAAATCAGGGCTCGCGTGAGCCACTTCTTCGTGATCTCCCCTCCTGCCTGTGCACCAACCCACGTTCCCAACGGCCCAGCACTTTTCCCCGGATAGTTACAAGCGTGTTGTAAGGCTGCTCTTAGTTCAGTTTTTCGGCAAAGATCTAATGACAACCCAGGATGCGTATCAAAACCCCCGCATCAAGGCCGGCTTCACAAAGTCCTTTTATTCACAAAAATCCCCTTGACGAACCCTCCGCTGCCCCCTATCGTTTGGGTTCAACCGCCTCGGCCTCAAATTAATTGAGCCCACCTCCCCTCCCAAAAGTTGTGGGTTCGGCCAACTGAGGACAGCGCCAAACGAGTTGTCTGAATCAGGCAGGAGGACAGGTATGTCGAGTACCTACACTTATCCTGGCGTCTACATCCAGGAACTCACCAGCCCAGTACACACCATCGTCGGCGTCGCTACGTCCATCGCAGCTTTTGTCGGCTACACCGCGCGCGGAATAGACAACCGTGCTGAGGCCATCTTCAGCTTCGCCGATTTTCAACGTTTGTTTGGCGGTCTGGCTTCCAACAGCGAGGTGAGCTATGCAGTTCAACAGTTCTTCCAGAATGGCGGGACCCAGGCTTATGTGGTGCGCGTGCCCATGCACTACGAACCGACCATTGCAGTGCCGACTCCGGTGCCATACGCGTCGGTAAGCATCGCTAGCGCCGAACTGGTCTTTACAGCCCTCAGCAGCGGTCAGTGGGCCAACGGGCAGCTGCTGGTAGATGTGGATGTTCAGGGGCTCGACTTGTCTCCGGCAGGCGATCCGCTGGCCTTCAACCTAACGATCCGGAATCTGATGGATGGGACCTCGGAGTATTTTCCGGCAGTCACGATGAGCAGCACTGCGCAGAACTTTGTGACCGCAGTCATCAACGACGTCGATAACGGGTCGCAGTTGGTGAACGTAGCGGCCACTGTTCCTACGTTGCCGGCATTGCCTGCCGCACTCGAGATGACGGGCGTCCTGGGCACGCCGTTGAATATCACTGGGGCCGGCGGAGTGAATGCGCAGTTGGGCGGCTTAACGACTTCCACGTCCGCCAGCAAGGATTGCAGCCTGACGCTGACCCTGCCCAACGGTCCGGCAACCACGCCGACCATTAAAATTATCGGCAAAAATGCAAGCATCTCGCAGACTGTTTCCGGGTTGGCTTCGCAGCTGCAAACGGCATTGAACAATTGGCTGCTGGTCAACGTGCCCGGAGGGTCGGTGAGTTGCACGGCCGCTCCCAACGGCACTGGAACCCAGGGAATCCGGGTAAGCTTTCTACTGCCGAATCAACCCGACGCCATAGTTTCCTTCGGCACCCCGGCGGCCGCCCTCAACAATAACGATGCGGCAACTGCTCTGGGATTGATCGCCCCCACAAGCAGCAACGTAGCCCACTACGCCCTCGGTAGCAGCAGCACCACGCTGCCAGCGGGAATTACTTCCACTCCCGCGACCGCTCCTTCGGGGCTGCCTCAGACCGAAGAGTTGAAGGGAGATCCCTTGGCCTTTACAGGTATCTATGCGCTGGCCAAGGTGGATCTGTTCAACCTGCTGAGCATTCCCGAGGCAGCCAGAGCGCAGGCTGGAAACCCCGATGCAGCCGACCCCAACATCAACGCCGTGGAAATTTATTCAGCAGCCATTACGCTTTGCGATCAGCGCCGCGCCATGTTGCTGATCGACCCGCCGCCAAACGTGAATACCGTGGCGGGAGCGGTCGACTGGAAGTCCAACACAATCGACGTCGTCGAGGCCAACGGAGCGGCCTTCTGGCCACGGCTGCGATTGGCTGACCCCTTGAACAATAGCCAGTTGCGCACTTTCGCCCCCTCCGGAGTGGTAGCCGGCGTGTACGCCTCCACCGACGCCTCCCGCGGCGTGTGGAAGGCCCCGGCGGGAATCGCGGCGACTCTGAATGGCGTGCAGAACATGACCTACCAGTTGAACGATGCGGAAAATGGCGTGCTCAACCCGTTAGGCCTGAACTGCTTCCGTACGTTTCCCCTCTATGGACCTGTTCTATGGGGTGCACGCACGCTGGTGGGCGCCGATGCATTGACTAACCAGTGGAAATATGTGCCGGTGCGGCGCACCGCGCTGTTCATCGAAGAGAGTCTCTATCGTGGAACCAAATGGGTGGTCTTTGAGCCCAACGACGAGCCGCTCTGGGCTGCAATCCGGCTCAACGTGGGCTCGTTCATGGATTCGCTTTTCAAGAAGGGCGCTTTCCAGGGAATGACTGCCGACCAAGCCTACTTCGTGAAGTGTGACAGTGAAACGACTACACAGGACGACATCGATCTTGGCATCGTGAATATCCTGGTAGGTTTTGCGCCGCTCAAGCCGGCGGAGTTTGTCGTGATCCAGATCGAGCAGCTGACTGCTCAGGCTGGGTCGTAACGCTCTTTTCCCGGCCGCGTCGCAGCGACAACCCGAAGACGCAGTCTCGAAGCACAACCGAAAGACGAGAGGAATGAACCATGGCGGAGTTTACAGTCAATGCGCAGCGCTTCGATCCGTACAAGAATTTCAAGTTCCGGATCAAATGGGACGGTGTCTACGTCGCCGGTGTCAGCAAGGTTTCAGCACTAAAGCGCACCACCCAGGTGGTGAAGCATCGCGAGGGCGGCGACCCGAGCACCAGCCGCAAATCGCCAGGCAACAGCGAATTCGGCCCCATCACGCTGGAGCGCGGAGTAACGCACGATCTGGCATTCGAAGCGTGGGCGGCCAAGGTGTGGCAGATTGGCGCATCCCTTGGCGCTGAAGTTTCGCTAGCCGATTTTCGCAAAGATATAATTCTGGATTTCTACAATGAAGCCGGTCAGTTAGCCATCAGTTACAAGATCTACCGGGCGTGGGTTTCGGAATACCAGGCGCTGCCCGACCTGGATTCCAATGCCAACGCGGTTGCCATCCAACACATCATTCTCGAAAACGAAGGTTGGGATCGGGATACTTCAGTCACCGAACCCACCGAACCGAGTTTTACCTCGACGCACGCCTAGCGTTTCGTCGTAGGACCTGATGCAGCCTGCTCATGATTTTGAGCAGATACATCGGATTGATGAAGGAGACCCATGCGTCCTCTGCAAGGAGAAATTCTGTTAAAGGCGTGGGAACGTTGCAGCCAGCAGCCGGGGCCGGCGCGCGCTCTGACGCTTCTCCAGGCCTCGCAGCCGGAATGGAAAACTGAAGACCTGGCCCAGCTCCCGCTGGCAGAAAGGAACCGGCTGTTGCTAGAGTTGCGGGCCATCACTTTCGGCCACAAACTAGAGGGCTTTGCAGTTTGCGAGCGCTGCGGCGCTCAACTGGAATTTGTTATGGACGTTCGGGAGATCGCGGCCCAGATATCTCCCGCGGAGCCGCAAACATGGATCGACCGAGATCGCGAGCTCTGCATGCGCCCGGCCAATACAAGCGATGTGCTAGCTTGCATGGCGGCAAAGGACGAGAGCGAGGCGCACTGGATTTTGCTGTCGAGAACCACGGGATGGAACGACGAATCCAACGCAGAATCGACCGGTGACCTCATGCGCCGATTCGATGCAATCAATGCCTCGTCCGAAATCCAACTTGCTTTGCGATGCGCGGGATGTAGAGAAACATGCAAGCTTGATCTGGATATTGCCCGGTTCCTCGACCGGGAAACAGAGATTGCGGCGCGACGGTTATTTGCCGACATTCATCGGCTGGCAACCACCTATGGATGGAGCGAGCAGTCAATTGCGGAGATGAGCAGCAGGCGAAGAGCTAACTATTTGGCAATGCTGGACGGATGAGCAAAATACGCACGGACGGGAAAGCGATGAGCGAAGTTCTAGACAGGATGATCAAACGTGCGCATGGCCTGTTGCCGGCTGTGCAGCCGCTTGTCACTTCGCGTCTCGCGGAATCTGGCGCATTCCTAGAGGTGGTGGAAGAGCACGAGGCGCGCAGTGATCGAGGGATTACTCGCCCGGAAACATCATCCCTCAGGCCAACAAAGCCGTTCGATCACATGCCTTCATCCAGGACCGGGAACAATGAGGCCATGCGGCAGGTTGGGCTGGACGACAATTCCCCAATCGTCATCAGCGAATTGCATTCGAGGGCAAAGGACCATCTTGGGCCAACCGGACTGCAGTCGAACGAGGATTCATCGAACCGAGACTCGTCGAACTGGGATTCGTCGTCGCAGAATTCGGTGCCGCAGGATGCTTTCGCCGGAGGCCGCAAAGGACGCACGCTCGAGCCACAGATCGAGGTCAGGACTGGGCAGCGCTCCGCCGAGTCGCCTTCGGAGCTCCATGCACCCGCCGAAGAGCGCACTGAGATTCACATTTCCATCGGCAGCATCGAACTCCGCGCGCCGCGTACGGAGTCCGGGCCAAAGCCAGCGCCCTTCAAACCACGCGTAACTCTGGACGAGTTTCTGCGCGGCAAGCCGGGGACCCGGCCATGAGCAACTACCTAGCTGTTGGCGGGGTCAGCGCAGTATTAATGTCGCTGCTGAACAATGCGCTCACCCAGGGCGGCCCAACTACCGTTCTCGGCGGGAGCAAGGTCATTACCAATCAGGCTCCGGATCTGATCGCCACCGGCGATAACGAAACGCCGCTGATCAATTTATTTATGTATTACGCCAGCATCAACCCGGCGCTGCGTAACCTGGATTTGCCGTCCATGAGCAGCGATCGGACACGGCTCAGCAATCCGCCCCTGGCCTTGAATCTGCACTATCTGATCACCGCATACGGCAGCAACCTGTTTGATGCGGAGATTTTGCTGGGATGGGCGATGCAGGTCTTTCATGGGACGCCGGTGGTTCCGCGGGCAATGATCGCCGAAGCAATCTCCGATCTGACATTGATCGCTCAGCCCACTGCAGAAGAGCAACTAGTGGCCACCAGCGATCTGGCCAACCAAATCGAGCACATTCGCATTACGCCTGAGACGCTGACCACGGAGGAGATTTACCGCTTGTGGGGCGCATTTCTGACACACTATCGTCCCACGACGTCCTATCAGGTGTCGGTGGCAGTCATTCAGGACACGCAAAGTTACAAATCCAATCTCCCGGTGCGGCGACGGTCAGTGCTGGCGCTGCCTCTTATTAGCCCAGTCATTGAGAACATCTCGCCGTCCATGGTGGCCTCGGGCAAGTTGCTCACCATCAATGGCAGCAACTTCCTGGGTGACTCGGCCGCAGAGACGAAGGTCTCTTTCGATGATGCCGCACCGGTGGCGGCGGCCACAGTCCAAGGCACCTGTGTCCGGGTGGTCGTACCCGCCACGCTCGAGGCCGGGGTCCGCTCGGTGCGCGTGATACGACAGGTGATGTTTGCGACGTCCACGAAACTGCACTCCGGTTTCTCGTCCAATCCGACTCCGTTCCAACTCATTCCTGTTATTCAACCGCCTCCATTGCCTACTCTGCCGCCCATCAAGGCGAACCAGGGACAGCCGCTGTCGCTGACACTGGCTCCGGCAGTCGGCGCTATGCAGACGGTGGTGGTCTACATCGGCGATCAGGCGATTCCGGTTGCCTCGCGCCCAGTCACTGGACCACCCAGTTCCACCGGCATCACCGTGGATGTCCCTGCGACCGCTGCACTGGGCATATATCCACTGCGAGTCGAGGTGGACGGGGCGCAGAGCAAACTCACCCTTGACACCAATCCAGCCAGCCCCACTTACAATCAATGGCTGCCGCAGGTGGAGGTGAGCGCGTGACCACTTCCGCTGTGCGCGTAGCAACGCCCCAGAAAGCCATGACGGAAACGTTGTGGGAAGGGATCGACCGCGTCTACCGAACAGTGTCTCAAGCTGCGCGCGCAGCCATCGTTTACGACCGTGCAGAAAGCAGCGAAGCAGTTCTTCCGCGGCCAAGGATTGCATCTGAGCATGATCACTGGAACCCTCTCGAGCGGCTGCGCGAACTGTTTGACTTGAGCCAGTTTGAAGTGGATATCCTGCTGCTTTGCGCCGGCTCCGCGCTGGACCCACGATTTACTGCCGCGCCGGCGTCATCTGGGCCGCAGCTGTGGCCGCCCACCTTCGGCCTCAGCGCGGCCTTGCTGGAGAAACCACATTGGAGCGCCATGAGCGGCCTGCGGCCCCTGCGCTACTGGCGGCTGATAGAAGCTGGGCCCGGGCCGTTCATGCAGGCGCCGCTGGCCCTGGACGAAAGAATTCTGCAATTCCTGCTCGGTGTACCTGCTGTTGATGAGCGCCTCGAAATGGTGATGCATCCTCTCGACTCCTACGATGAAGATCTCAACACAGAGCGGACCGAAGATCAGGTGGAAACCGTCCGCAGAGGCGCCCTGCACTGGCGGCAGCCTTCGGGGCTGCGCGGGCCAATTCTGCTCGCCGGTGGCCGGGCCGATGAACGGACAGAATTGTTTTGCACCTTGTGCCGTGAAACGAAGCAGCGTGCGTGGGTGATCAACTCTGCCGACCTTCCCGGAGCCGCCGCTGACCGGGAACGGCTCGCCCGCGCCTTCACCCGCGAATCCGGTCTTTGGCCGGTCGCCCTGCTGGTCAAGACAGCCGATCTCGAAAGTACCCGGGAACTGGAGACGTGGCTGGAGCGCGTCGATGCACCGGTGGCCATCGAGGCTGCGGCCGGGTCCCCCGCTGAGCGTCTGAGCGCATTCAGAATCGAAGTTCCCGTCATGAACGCAGCCCAGCGCAAGGCTCTGTGGATGCGCCATCTTGGCCCGCTGGCTACAGAACTCAATGCGGAAGTAGATTCGATTGTCGAGGTTTTCTCTCTGGACGCGAAAGAGATCTGCCAGACGGCGGCCGCGGTTCGACAGGAAACCGAATTGCACCCGGAGAGCGAGAGCGCCGCGGGAACGGCCGCCTGGCGTCTGAGCCGGAGATCTGCGCAACGTTCTCTGGATGAGCTAGCTACGCGAGTCGATTCCCTTTCCACCTGGAGCGATCTCGTTCTGCCTGAATCGCAGATCGGGATCTTGCGGCAGATTGTGGCCAACGCGTTGCAGCAGGCGCGGGTTTATAACCAGTGGGGCTTCGCCACGCGCTACGAGCGCGGCTTGGGACTTTCCGCGCTCTTTGCCGGCGCCAGCGGCACTGGCAAGACCATGGCCGCGGGCATCCTGGCGAAAGAACTGCAACGGGATCTGTATCAAATCGACCTTGCCACGGTGGTAAGTAAATATATCGGGGAAACGGAGAAACATCTGCGCCGGATCTTCGATGCGGCTGAGCGCAGCGGCGCCATTTTGCTCTTTGATGAGGCGGACGCGCTGTTCGGCAAGCGCAGCCCGGTTAAGGATAGCCACGACCGCTACGCCAACCTTGAGGTGAGCTATCTGTTGCAGCGCATGGAATCGTATCGCGGGATCGCCATCCTCACCACCAACGCGCAGAATTCCCTCGATCCCGCCTTTCAGCGCCGCCTGCGCTTCGTGGTGCAGTTCCCCTTTCCCGACAAGCCCAGCCGCGAGCGCATCTGGCGAGGAGTCTTTCCCGCGGCAGCACCCACCGACACGCTGGACTACACGCACCTGGCGCAGTTGAACATCACGGGCGGAGTGATCCGGAATATCGCGCTGATGGCTGCATTTCTGGCAGCGGATGAGAAGACCGAAGCCTGTGGAATCGCCATGCGTCACGTCAGAACAGCAGCGCGCACCGAATACGCTAAACTCAACAAACCACTCTCACCGGCCGAGATCCGAGGTTGGGAATGAGCTCACGCGCATTGCATTTACACATCGACCGCATTGTCGTGGCTGGTCTTCCGGCCTCCGCGCAGCAGCGATTCGTACAGGCGCTTAAAAGCGGCCTGACCGAGATGGCAGAGAACGGAATTCCGCCCGGCTTATCTGTCGGCAAACGTCGCATCTCCTTCCTCGACGCAGGCCAGCTTCCCCGAGGGGCGAGCGGCGAACGGGCCGCTGGGCAGGTGCTGCGGGCGATCCAGCAAAACCTTTCAAGTGCACGCGTTTCTAATTCGGAGGCGAAAGGCAATGGCTAACGTCTCTCCACTGTTACAAAAAGGCGCGATCCTGGTCCTCGAGCCGACCACTGGAATTCCGCTGAACACGATTCATCTTCAATACAACCCGGAATCGATCAAGCGTAACCTGCAGCCACAGAGCGTGGGAGATCAGCCTGACCGAACCGAAGTCCTGCGCCTGAAGGGGCCGCCCATCGAGACGATCTCGTGCGAAGTGGAGATCGACGCCACCGATCAACTCGCCGCCTCCGACCCGACCACCCTTAGTCTCGGCATTCAGCCGCAGTTAGCAACGCTCGAGTTGCTGGTCTACCCTTCGAGCGGAATCCTAATCGCCAACGAAGTGCTGTCGCTGGTTGGGACGATTGAGATTCTACCCATGTCTTCGAACCTCAGCATCTTCGTATGGGGCTCGAATCGTGTTACCCCCGTACGTCTCACCTCCATCGAAATCACCGAAGAGGCCTTCGATCCCAAGCTGAATCCCATTCGCGCCAAGATCTCGCTTTCCATGCGTGTGCTGAATGTGAACGATGTTGGCTTCCTCACCCCGGCGGGAGCCTTTTATATGGCGTACCAGATGAACAAAGAAGCTCTCTCGCAACAGGGCTAAGAACAGAAAGGGTGCGCAATGGACAACGCATTGGCAGCAATGATCCAATCGGCAGCCGGCACCGGCGCGCCCACCAATCCAAACAGCCGCTATTACGGCGACGCGGTAGAGCAGATGACGGCCGCGGATGGAACAGTCATCGCCTACCTTTCGAGGCGCATTATTCCCCCTTCCACCCTCTATCCTCAGTCGCAAAATTATAGCGTCGTCGCCGGCGACCGGCTCGATAATCTTGCCGCCCGATTCTTGGGGGATCCGATCCTGTTCTGGATGATTGCCGATGCCAACAGCGCGCAAGACCCCGACAAGCTAACAACAACACCCGGACGCATCATTCAAATCCCACTGGTCTCGGGCATCCCTTCGGGGGCGCGCAATGGTTAGCCCCATGTATCTCACCCTACTGGCGGGACCGGTCGAGCCTCTGCCAGCACCCAAGCCACTCGTCGATGCGCTGGTAGCGGTGCAGGTGAATGAAAGCGCAACCGGGCGCAGCGGCTTTCAGTTGACGTTTACTCTCTCAGACCGCGGCATCCTCGAGACCTTCTTCCTTCTTGCCGGCAGCACGCCGGTCTCTCAATTGCGTGTTGTTCTTCTGGTCACTTTCCCCGGCATTCCCCAGGTCCTCATCGACGGCGTGGTGCTGCACACCGAGGTGCAGCCTGGCGCCATGTCCGGCTCCTCGATGCTTGTTGTTTCGGGCGAGGATCTGTCGGCGCTCATGGACCTGGTGGACCTCAGCGGCGTTCCTTATCCAGGCACCGGCCCTAAAGAGCGCGTCGAATTGATCCTGGCCAAATATGCGGTCTTTGGCATTGTGCCGGAAGTGGTCGAAGTGCCGACGCCGGACATCCCGTACCCCGCGCTGCAAATTCCGGGACACAAGCGAACCGATTTGAAATACATCAAGGCCCTCGCGGACCAGGTTGGGTATGTCTTCTATATAGTGCCGGGGCCGCTACCCGGCCAGAGCCAGGCCTATTGGGGACCGCAGATACGGTTCGGCACGCCGCAGACGGCACTTAACGTCAACCTCGACACCTGGACCAATGTCGAGAGCCTGTCGTTCCGCTACGAGCCGAGGAACTCGGTGCTGCCCATTGTGCGGATCAAGGACTTCTACTCAGGGAAGTCCATGCAGATGACGATTCCGCCCATCACACCTTTCAACCCGCCGCTGGGATTGTCTGTTCCACCTCCACAGACGACCGAGAAGATCCCCGATACGGCCAAACTGAGTACCGCTCAAGCCATCATGCGCGGCTATGCGCGCAGTATCGAAACGGCCGACGTGGTCACGGGCGATGGCAGTCTGGACGTAATGCGCTACGGCCAGCCGCTGCGGTCGCGCAGCCTGGTAGGCGTGCGTGGCGCCGGCCTGCCGTGGGACGGGATGCACTTTGTCGACTCAGTCACGCACAACATCAAGTTGGGGGAATACAAGCAGAGTTTTGTTTTGAAGCGCAACGCGCTCATCGCGGATATGCCGGTCGTTCCGTCGCTACCGTTCTGAACGTTGTTGTTGTTCTCAGAGAAAGACAGAAACTGTCACGCAGGGGATTCTACAGTGAGCAGCTATCCACAACATTCATTTGAAAGCAGGTATTACGGCAAATACCGAGGCACGGTAAAGAATAATGTCGATCCTCTGAATGTCGGGCGGGTCATGGTGGAAGTGCCGGACGTTGGGGGCCAATACCTGCTCACGTGGGCGATGCCCTGCTTTCCATTTGCCGGGGCTCAGCAAGGATTTTTTGTGTTGCCTTCGCTTGAGTCCGGAGTTTGGGTGGAGTTTGAGCAGGGCGATACGGATTACCCAATTTGGAGCGGCTGCTTCTTCGACCCGGAACAGGCTCCGCCGTCAACCCTGGATGTTCCCCCGGGAGTGCAGGCTTTGGTGATTCAGACCGCAGGGCAGAACACGCTGGTAATCAGTGACGTGTCCGGGCCGACCGGCGGCATTCTGCTCCAAACCGCAAGCGGAGCCATGATTTCGATCTCCGACGACGGGATCATAATCAGCAACGGCCAGGGGGCAACTATCAATATGACTGGCGCGACGATCACCTTGAACGACACTGCGCTGGAGGTCACCTAACAATGCCAGGATTTCTATTGCACCAGGGAGCAGCGGTGATGTGCGCGCACGGCGGCCAGATGGCGGTCATTGAGCCCAATCCACGGGTACAGGTTTCGAATATGTCTACTTCCACTATTGCGGCGCCATGGCAAGTGACAGGCTGTCCCGGAGTTCCGGGTGAAGTACCACCATGCGTCATGGGTCAATGGGTATCGGGCACGACGCGGGTTACTTCGAATGGCCTGCCATTAGTCGTGCAGTCGGGTAGCGGGATTACGGCTCCGGGCGGAGTTCCTCATCTGCCGGTGAACATGCAAACGCGGGTGACGGCAACGTAACAGTGGTGTGACGAAATGCGCCAGGAGGATGCAGTCCGACCATGAATCTCGCCTTTCCATTCCGCTTTGACTCGACCGGCCGCACCGCGCAGGCAGCGGTGGCCGATCATGTCAGGGACATGGTGGAGTTGATCCTGTTTACCTCGCCCGGGGAACGGGTCAACCGGCCCACATTCGGAAGCGGCACGGCGCAGCTTGTATTTGCGCCTAACAGCGATGTGCTGGCCGCAGCCCAGCAGCAGGCGATCCAGGCTGGGCTGATGCAGTGGCTACCGGACCTCATCCGGGTGCAATCTGTAACTGTCATTGCCAACGACGCCACGCTCGACGTCACCGTGGTCTATACCCTCGTATTCAACCAGCAGCAACAGTCGCAGCAATTTATCTACGGAGGGCCAACCCAATGAGCGCCTTCTGCCCCATCTTCTGTAGCGACAATCGCCGCCGCGACCTCGTACTTGCCACTGCCAACCTGAACGGAATTGACTATGTCGAAGTGATGGGCGCGGCCGGCTGCGGTACTCGACTGGCAGTCACATTCCTCAAAGACGCACGCGGTCTGGCCCTGACGCCCAACAACTTCCTCCTCACCGGCGACACCGCCATTCCGATCACCGGCATTGAGCCGGCGACGAGCGACAATCCTTTGACGGTCATCGTCATACTCGGCCAGACCGGTGACTTTTCGCCGTACACACTCACCATGGTTCCAAGCGCCGCAGATGGAGCGAGTAGAAATTCCGACCCGCCACCGGGAATCGACCCTCAGCTCGCCTCCGTCAACTTCTCCTTTAAGGCCGGCTGTCCTTCGCCTGCCGACTGCCTTCCCGATGCCTGCTGTCCGACGACACCGTTACCTGCTCCCGACATTCACTACCTGGCGCGAGACTACGATGGATTCCGCCAGGCCATGCTCGACCGTATGGCAGTCCTGATTCCCGATTGGACCGAGACCCACGCAGCCGACTCCGGCATTACGCTGGTGGAAGCGCTGGCTTACGCTGCCGATCGGGTCAGTTACCTGCAAGACGCCGTGAACACGGAGGCTTATATCGGCACGGCGCGCAGCCGAATCTCGCTCCGCCGGCATGCCCGCCTGGTGGATTACCGCATATCCGAGGGGGCCAATGCACGCGTCTGGGTCTGCCTGACCGCATCGCTCGACGGCGTCACCGTGCCCACCAAGACTCAGATCTATCCCCTCGTCTCCGGCCTCGCCCCCGCAATCGATCCCTCGAGTTTCGCGGCCTCGCTTCTGACCGCCAGCCTCGGCCCGGTGTTCGAAAGTCTCGCCGAGTTGGTGCTCCATCCGGAACAGAATCAGATGGACTTCTATACCTGGGGCAACGGGCAATGTTGCATGCCTGTGGGCACCACCCAGGCTACGCTCAGCGGTGCACACCCCACACTGGCCGCGGGACAGGTGCTGATTTTTGAGGAAGTCATGGGGCCGTACACGGGCGATCCTGCCGATGCCGACCCGATGCATCGCTGGGCCGTGCGCCTGACCGCAGCGACGACCAATCTGCTAGACCCGGCGGAGCCTGATATGTTGCTTACCGGCATCACGTGGTCCGACGCGGACGCCCTGCCATTTCCGCTCTGCATCTCGTCGATGACCGATGATGGCCATGGATCGCAGGCTCTCTCGGGAGTCTCGGTGGCACACGGAAATGTACTGGCGGCCGACCAAGGCGTTTGGACAGTCAACGAATCGCTCAGAAAAGTGCCAGAGCCGCCTCCATCTCCGGTTACCGGAAGCGGCTGTAACTGCGGAACAGTTGCCGGAGCAGCAGTCTCACGCCCGCGCTATCAGCCTGCGCTGGCCAATCAGCCTCTTACCTTTGCCGTGACATTCGATGCAACGGCGCCCGCGTCAACATTCCTCGCTCCAAATATCTCGACAGCCGCGCCGCAAATCTCACTCACCTGCAGCGACGGCGTCACCTGGCTTCCTGAGCCCGACCTGCTGGAACAAAGCGGCACGTTCCCCGGCTTTGTCGCCGAGATTGAATCAGACGGCTCTGCCCACCTGCGATTTGGCGACGGCACCTACGGCGCGGCGCCGGACCACAAGCTCGCTTTCACCGCGACCTACCGCACTGGCAACGGAGGGGCAGGAAACGTCGGCCGCGAGGCCCTGGCTCACGTTCTCTTCACCGGCCCAGGCATCATCGGTGTGCGCAATCCGCTAGAGGCCGCAGGCGGAGTAGACCCAGAGACCGCGGACCATATCCAACAGGTCGCGCCGTTCAGCTTCGAGAGCCAGCTTCGCTGCGTCACCGCGGACGACTACGGAACCATGGCCGAGACCTTGCCTGATGTGGGCGAAGCAAGAGGAACAATTCGCTGGACCGGCTCCTGGTACACGGCTTTTGCCTGCATCGATCCTGCCCAAACGCCCTTGAGTTCCGCTCTTGAGAGCTCCGTCCGCAGCAGCCTCAACACCATGCGCATGATGGGTACCGATCTCGTCGTCGAAGGCGCCGTGTTTGTCGGCTTGCGCATTGGCCTCGATATCTGCGTCGCAGCCAGCCAATTCCGGGGCGATGTTTACGCGGCGGTGCAGCGTGTCCTGGTCACCGGGGACCGCTGCACCGGCACCTTGGGCTTACTCGATCCAGCTAACTTCGAGTTCGGCGAAACGGTGTACGCCAGCCCCGTGGTGGCCGCGGCGCAAAGCGTTCCCGGCGTGATCGCGGTAACCCTCACCACGTTTGAGCGCATGGATTCGCCCACACCGCCTGGAACAGCCACGCCGATACAGTTGATCATGGGACGATTGGAGATTCCACGCTGCGACAACGACCCGAATCATGCTGATCGCGGATTGCTGATCCTAAGTCTGGATGGTGGCAAATGAGCTGCGCTTGCGGAAATGACGGGCCGCAGCTCTGCGGATGCTGCACCGGCGTCACCCAACAGACCCCGGCGCTGGTGGTCAACCGGCCGGCGTTGCCTGCCATCGGCTATCGAGCCGGCACCTACTCAAGCTTTATGCAATCCATGCTAGCTGGGCTCTCGTCTTCGAGCGTGCCGGCATTGGCCGGTTTGCGCACCCGGTCGAGCGGCGATTTTTCCGTCGCCCTGGTGGATGCCTGGTCCGAAGCCCTCGACATCCTGACCTTCTACACGGAGCGGCTGGCCAATGAAGCGTATCTGGGGACGGCGGTGGAGGGGCGAAGCATCTTTGAACTAGCGCGCCTGGTTGGATACAAGCCCTCTCCCGGCGTCAGCGCATCCACAGTGCTGGTGTTTACGCTGGCTTCGGCGCCCGGATCCCCAGCGATTGTGCCCATCGCCGCAGGCACACGCGTACAAAGCGTTCCCGGACCCGGCCAGACGCCACAGGTGTTTGAGACCTCCGCAGCCCTGACCGCCACACTCGCGGTCAACGCTATCCCAGCCGCCACTACGCGGCCCTGGCAGCTTGCCGGTTCCGATATGTCCACCTGGATCGCTGGCGTTGCCAACAACATCAAGGTTGGTGATGCGCTGCTGTTCCTGAGCGCCCCGGGCGGCAACCCTTCGCCGACCGGACCCGGTGCTTTCTGCTACGTAACGGCGGTTCAGATCAATCCGATTTCTGGCAACACATTCATTGCCTGGGACAGCCCGCTACCCTCAGGTTTTGCTGCGGGAACGAGCGACGTGTGTCTGTACATCTTCCGCACCAAGGCTGCGCTCTTCGGGGTTGGATCTCCCAAGCCGGGTATCTTTCCAGCTTCCACATTCGACTACATTCCTGGCTCACCAGGCGGGAGCCCCTCGCAAACTTCGGAATGGGATTGGCAGTACGCCGGCAACGCAACTATCAACCTGGATAGTTCCTATCCTGGGCTCAACCCGGCTGCCACCTCACCGGGCGGAGCAGCGGGCCAATTGCAGTGGATGGTGCTGACCGGCCCGAAATACACTTCGTTCTTCCAGATTTCCAACGCCTCGGAATCGAACCCTGGCCTATACTCGTTATCGGCCAAAACATCACAACTCACGCTGGGATCGGTCAGCGTGTTGCGCGGTAACACAACTCTGAGCCTGGACAATGTGCTCAACGACTTTGTCGCCGAGACGCGGGAAACGACAGCCTATGTCCAGAGCCAATTGCTCGCGTTTGCCAATCTTCCTCTGACACAGTGGACTTCACCAAACAGCTACCCTCTCGCTTCCGGGATGCTAGCTCCTATCTCAGGCGGCGGAATGACTCTATCCGGCATGCAACCGCTCGTTGAGGGCGCTCCGATCGGCGTCAACGGGCGGCGTGTGCGCATTGTTTCCACGACTGGATTGAGCGGAACTATTGGCGGATTTACACCGGCCGGTGCCACCGGCATGCTCGCCGTCAGCGCCAACCAGCCCTTCCTGGTAGATGCCTTTCCGCCAATGCCTGACCCGGATAGCGGAAACCTACTTTGGAACGTGCTCACGGTCACGGGTCAGCCCGGCACGCTGTCGATTCCGCCGGCATCGGTTCAATTGCAGCCTTCCGCCACCTCCGATCCTCGGGCCGGCGAGGCAGCGATCATTTCCGCAGTCACCGTGAATGGGACAACCACTTCGCTCACCTTCAATGCAGCGCTGGAACACATTTATGACACGCCCAGCGTAATCGTGAATGCCAACGCCGTCGAAGCCACACATGGCGAGACGGTGCAAGAGATTCTAGGCTCCGGCAACGCCACCAACGCGGCCCTGGAGTTCCAACTGAAACAGTCTCCCTTGACTTACGTTTCCGCAGCCACCACGAGCGGCGCTGAATCCACTCTCCAGGTGCGAGTCAACAACCTGCTATGGACAGAACAGCCGAATTTCCTAACCTCTGCCGCGAAAGACCGTGTCTACGTCACGCACCCCAATTCGACTGGCGGACCCAGAGTACGGTTCGGCAACGGAATTCAGGGTGCCCGTACGCCCACCGGCCAGTTGAATATCAAGGCCCAATATCGGAAGGGCATTGGCCTGGCAGGAATGGTCGCGGCCGGGCAGCTAACCCAGCCAATCGACCGCCCCCAGGGCCTGCAATCGGTATCGAATCCCGCCCCTGCCACCGGGGGCGCCGATCCGGCTTCGCCCGCCGATGCCAGGCAGTCGGCGCCCTTGCCGACACTCACCCTGGGCCGGGTGGTCACGCTCGAGGACTACCAGAACTTTGCCCTGGCATTTGCCGGCATCGGAATGGCGCTGGCCACATGGACCTGGTTCGGCGCGACGCGCGGCGTCTTTCTCACCGTAGCCGGCGAAGGTGGATCGGTGCTCAACGCCAGCGATCCCGTGGTGGAGAACCTATCGCTGGCCATTCAGGATAACGGCCTTCCTTACATGCCGCTCCAAATCGCTTCCTATGTGCCGGTCTTGTTTGAGATTTCCTTGCGCGTGAAGGTCGATTCGCCCACTTACGACTCCACGGTGGTGATCGCCCAGGTATGGCAGAGCCTCGCTGCTGCCTTTGCATTCGGGCAGTTGGCGCCCGGTGAAGGCGTCGCCGCCAGCGTGGTCATTCAACTGGCGCAAAACGTTCCCGGCGTGATCGCAGTGAACCTTACAGGGCTGAATCAGAGCGGTGCCACCGCCACCGTCGCCAACATTCTTTGCGCCGCGGGGCCACGACCGCCGCAGGGAGCTGAAATCCTTATCCTCGACCCGGCATCGCAGGGTGGAATCGGAGTCTGGTCATGAGTACAACGTCTCCAAGCGGAGGCCCCATCTACTCGCGGCTGCCCGCGGTCTTCCGCACTCGCGACGCGCTGCAAGGCGGCCAACTAGCCGCGCTCTTTTCAGTTCTGGAGAGCCAGTACGGCATCGTCAAGGATAATCTCGCGCAACTCTATGACGATCAGTTCATCGAGACCTGCGCTCCTTGGGTCATTCCCTATATCGGCGAACTCATCGGCTACGATCCGGTGTACACGGTTGCATTGAGTAGCGCCGACAGCCGCGCCGAGGTCGCCAACACCATCGGTTACCGTCGCCGCAAAGGCACGCTGCTGGCCATGGAGCAGCTTACGCACGACGTCTCCGGCCGCACTACCATGGTGGTGGAGGAGTTCCGCCGCCTCATCACCACGCTCAGCCTGCGCGACGTACGCCCGCATCACAACGCTACGGCTAACCTGCGCCGGGGCAAGGACTGGGAAGGATTCTCTGTTCAGGATGGGCCGTTCACCCAGCTCAACCGCACCATCGACGTTCGCCGCATCGCCCCCCGGGTTCTCATGGCACAGAACCCAGACCCGGTGCCGCTCGATATCTCGTTGCATGGCGGTGGCCGCTTCAACATTCCCGATATAGCAGCATGGATCTGGCGCTGGCAAAGCTGGCCCATCACCAACGGACCTGCCTTTGCTCTGGGTGGGGGCGGCTATTTCTTCAGTACTCTCGGCGGTCCGCTTACGCTCTTCCAGCAGCCTCCGCCGGCACCGTTGCCGTTTACGCGGCTAATCGATGAAGGCGACGCAGCGCAGCCGGTCTCGTGCCGCCAGTTCGCCCGGAATATCGCCGGCTTTTACCCGCACAGCTTCGCGCTGATTGCGGACGGCGTCCTGGTCAATGCGTCGCAAATCGTGAGCACCAATCTATGCGAACGGCCAAACGGCGGGATCTGCACGGTGCCCAGCGGCAAGATTGCCATTGATCCCGAACGAGGCCGCATTCAATACGCTGCCGATGTGCCGATGCCTAATTCGCTCAGAGTCAAGTACAGTTACGGCGCAGCCGCAGCCATGGGCGGAGGCCCTTACGACCGGACAACCAGCATCGTGCAGCCTGCGGCAAGCGTAACTTTTGCAGCACAGGTCGGCAGTGCGGAGTATCCGACGTTGGAGTCAGCCGTAGCCGCCTGGAATGCCCAGCCTGCGGGCGCAGCAGGCACCATCCTTCTGCCTGGCTTCGAGTCTTATACGATCGACGTGACTGGCGCCAACGCAATTCAGATCGCGTCCGGCAGCCAGCTTCTGATCGCGTCCGCGGAAATATCTTCGAGCTCAGCTCCCCTCTTCACGCGCTCCTGCGTGACTCTGCGGGGCAACATCCAAGTGATTGGACTTCCCCTGCCAGTTTTACCGAACGGCCTGGCCGCACCTCTTGGCCAGTTGCAGATCAATGGCATTCGCCTGGCCGGAGAGATCGGTGTGCTCGGCGACTCATTCTGTCTCCAAATCACTGACTCCACGCTGGTGCCGGGCCGATCGTTCACTCGTCAAGGCAGCCCGATGTTTGCGGGAGAGCCGAGTATCAGCGGTGACGCTATCGGCACCTTTCTCTGCCTTACTCGCACCATTAGTGGCCCTATCGCTTTGGACGCCAGTTGCTCAGTTCGCGTCGCAGCCAGCATCCTCGACGCCACTTCGCCCTACTGCGTCGCCTTTGCAGGTGCTGATCTCGCGAGCGCCGGGGCCGCACTGCATATTGAAGACTCGACGGTGATCGGCCGGGTGTGGACGCAAACAATCCGACTGGCTTCGAACAGCATCTTCTACGCTCGTCTCGGCCGGCGCGATCCGTGGAAGGCAGCGGTGTGGGCGGTACGGCGGCAAGTGGGTTGTGTGCGTTTCTGCTGGCTGCCGTTCTATTCCCTCACTCCCAGGCGCTACGAATGCCTGCCGCCGGACAGCGCCGACGAAGCGGCACTCGAACCGAAGTTCATCACCCTTCGCTTCGGCGAGCCGGGGTACTGCATGCTCAGCGGGGACGTCCCATTGGCGATCTGGAAAGGCGCCAGCAACGGTTCACAGATGGGCGTCTATCTGCAGATTCAGGAGACCGAGGCAGTCACCAACGTGCAGATCCGGTCGCAAGAATATTTGCCGGCAAATCTGGAACGAGGCGTATTCCTCATTCCGTCGCGAACCATTTGTGGGACCGTTCCCGCCGACCACGTGTATGGCTACGGAACTCGCACGGGGCGCTGCCGGGGCGGCACCGATGCGACGGACGATATCCCCTCGGGCATAGGCATTGGATTGATTTAGCTTCCACACTTCAGGAGCACTTACACAAAGATGGGAAGGTAAGTTATGAAAGGTGATTTCAGCCGGATTCGTTTCAACCCCGCAAAGCAATATACGGCGGTGCTGGAGCAGCAGGGGCGCGTAGCGCTCGATGCCGACAGCAACGAGCAACAGGCCATCGACGGATATTTGCGTGACACGACCAATATTGACGTAATCGGCCGCTTTGGCGGCCCTATCGACGATGCGGGGTTTGGCATCGAGGTGGCCGGCAATCAGATTCTCATCGGGCGCGGACGCTATTATGTAGACGGAATTCTGGTCGAGAATAACTCTGTCGTCGACTATGACAACCAGCCTTTCCTCATTGGTCCTGCTTACTCAGCGGTCGAGCTTCTTGAGGCCATCCTGCAAGGAAAAAACACTGTCAGCGTGCAGTTGTATCTGGAGGTGTGGCAGCGACTGGTCACACAACTGGACGACCCTTGCCTGCGTGAGCCGGCCCTTGGCCAGGCCGACACCACGGCGCGTTTGCAAACGGTGTGGCGAGTCGTCGCGGCGCTCGCAACTGCGGGCACCAACCAGAAGCCGACAAGCAGCGGGCTTGACGGACCAGTGGCACAGCTATCCGCTTGCTGCCAGTCCATGTATACGGCCCCTGACCTGGAACGCAGCGGAGCGTTGAGCGCCGATACCGGCGCAGGAGGTACCGATTGCGGCTGCCAGCCCGTTCCATCCGCTGGTTACCAGGGTCTTGAGAACCAGCTTTACCGCGTCGAGATTCATACCCCCGGCACATTGGAGACGGCGACCTTCACGTGGTCACGTGAGAACGCCTTTATAGTGGTGGAGGTAACGGCCGTCAACGGCGCAGTGGTCACCGTGCCCAGCATGGGTCCAGACGCCAATCTGGGATTCCAGGTCGGGCAGTGGGTCGAACTCACTGATGACAGTTACCTCTTCGGCCAGCCGGCCAACCAGCCGGGATCGCTTTACCAGATCGCTGGCCTCCAGTGTGCCGGAGGTCAGTTTCTGGTGACACTTTCCGCGCAAGTAACAGGACTCGACCCCGCGCGCAATGCCCGGATGCGGCGCTGGGATCAAAGCGGTCCTTCCACCACTGCGCTAGGGCTTCCCTTATCGGCAACTCCTATCCAGCTTGAAAACGGGATCGAGGTTACATTCCGCGCCGGCAGCTATGTCTCCGGCGATTACTGGACGATTCCAGCACGCACGGCCAGCGGACAGATCGACTGGCCCCCTTGCGGTGGTGACGGCAACGTCTTTCAGCCGGCACATTACACAAAGATTCACAGAGCTCCGCTTGCATGCATTCACCTGCGAACAACGGAGGTGTTCGGCAATATCAACCGAAACAATCCGGCCGGCTTGACCGTTCACGAAACGGCCATGGTGGCGAACATCGGCAGTGATCGCTTTCTGGTGGATGATTGCCGGCTGCTCTTCCCGCCGCTGACGGGCGTGAACGCCAACACTGCGACAACAGCGCTCCACGTCCAGAGCATCAGCTGGGTCAACGATGATGTGATGACGGTGGATTCCCTGGTTGAAAAAGGCTTGTCTGTCGCCTTCGATCAAGCCCCGGCGTGTCCGTGGGGCGGGGGCAACTTCCGAGTCACCCTGGAAACCCCAAAATCGATCGACGTTATTTCCACCCGACCCGTCAATACAGGCTCAACCCCGCCCGACTGGACAGATGTTTTTCTGCGCCAGGAAACGGTACTCGATCCTTTTGCTGGCATCAGCGTTTCCGGCGCTCAGGTCATTTGGCTGGCGCCGGCCGGCCCCCTCGGCCTCAAATCGCCCCCAACGTTTTTTCTTTACCAGGTACTGAACACGCTTCTGTCAGGAAACGGGCCCGGTTGGGGGCGGGTACGAATCAAGCTCGACGGTGGCGCCATCTATGCGAACGGAGCCAATGGCAACATCTACCTCGACGGGCAAAGCTTTGGATCGACCGGGGCCAGAGTGGGCGACGGTTCACCATGCATCCAGTTAGGGCTGCCTAGTGGCAATTCAGCCAAAGCCAGCGACTTCGAAAGCTGGTTCTATCTCGCCCCTACGGTACGAATCGCCAGTGTGATTTTCCAGGGAATGGAGAACGGTGTGGAAACGACGCTCACCGAGGTTTGGGTGGGGCTTAACGGCGCTCTCCAAAATGGTGGCGGAGCCTCGGGGGTGCCTGTCTTGCCCATCACGAATTTCCAGGCCCTCATCACTTTAACCTCCGCTCCGGTTCCAAATACAGTTGTCTCGCTCACGCTGAGCGGTGTCAGCCAGGGGTGGGTGATTTCGATTGCGCCGTCGGTCATTGTTCCTGCCGGTCAGATTTCGGTAACGGCCCCGATCAACGTTTCGCTCCATGTCGCCGGCGCTACGGACACAGTCACGCTGCTGGCGTCTGTGACTTCACTCCTGGGGAATCTTTCCTTCTCCTCACCCCAACTGATCATCCACGGACTGAATGTGATTCTGTAGCGACTAATCGGAGACGCAGTTGGGAAAGCACCTTCACGATTTCGAAGGAGAAACATCCGAAGCGAGGTTCGATCATGCGCGCGGTCTGGTCATTCTGGAGCAAGCCATTCAAGGCCTATAAGGGCCGTATTTGGCATGAACCAACGCATCACTTGTATGCATGGGGGCTGTCGCTGCGCTTGGCACGCCAGCATTATCCCGATACAGTGCTGGTGACAGATACGCCCGGCAAGAACTTGCTGATCGACCGTCTTGGCCTACAATTCGGCGAGGTCTCAACGGAACTCGACCGCATCTGCAACGCGGACCCGAATTGGTGGGCGCTTGGCAAGCTGGTCGCTTATAGCTTGCAGCATCAGCCCTTCGTTCATCTCGATACGGATGTATTTCTGTGGAGAGCGCTGCCAACCTGGCTGACTTCAGCTCCGGTCTTTGCTCAGTGCCCTGAAGACCATCCGCCCATGGATGAGTGGTGCGGTCCAGGAGACGTTGAGCGCGTGTTCGCGCAACATGGCTTGTCTCTACCGCTCGAATGGGAATGGGCACGCTCCCGCGTTCTTGACCGCTTTCGCGAGGTCAGCTGTGGAATACTCGGCGGCACGCGCACCGACTTTCTTCGCTACTACGCGAACCTCGCTTTGGATCTGGTGCTCAACCCGAAGCATGCCGCCGCGTGGGCAACGTTCTCGGACAAATCGGGCTACAACATGATCGTCGAGCAGTTCCAACTGGCTGCCTGCCTGGATTTCCATCGCTACGCCCCCGACTCACCCTACCGAGAAATCAGCATTCGCTATCTTTTCGACTCGTTCGGGCAGGCTTACGACCCGCAGGCAGCCGCGCGGGTTGGCTTCTCGCATCTGCTCGGCGACGCCAAGACCCAGCCCGAGGTCGCTGCCAGACTCGAGCGCCGCATTGCAGCGTTCGACCCAAATTTTCATCGCCACTGCCAACTCGTCGCCCGGCAAACGACTGGGATGTGACGATGGCCATGGCATCCGCCACAGCGGGAAGCAGGACATTCCGGGCCTACTCAGTCAGGCTGACGAACTCTCCTGGCATCGCGGCCAGATACTGCTCGCGTGAGTGCATGTCCACCCTGTCGTCGCCCCGATTCTCCTCTCCCCAAGGCCTGGCAGCCCTCACGCGTTCGGTTACTTTTTCGTTTGACCCACGACGGTCTTTCGGTGACTTTTAGATGACTCAATTCGCCGATTTGACACGGCGGCGCGTTCAGTAGAATGTGATTTCTTCGCAGTTCCGGCGGGGAGGGGATCGGATGGAGTGCGCAGGAAAGATACACAAGCCGAAGGCGGCATCGGAACACTCGAAGGACGCCGGTTCCAAACACGCGCCGGACGCCTCGCCTCTCATGACGCTAGTGCCGCCTTCTCCGCGGTGGGATTTCTCGCGCATCCCGGTATTCCCGCCGGAACCACCAACGCTTCCGGTCGGCCCGGTTGATGATCCGCTCGAACACGAAGCGGATCTCGCAGCCCGCACAGTGGAAGACACCGGCCGGCGTATGCCCCCGTTGAAGCCAGCGGCCGCGCCCGAGGCGGACACTGCGGCTGCGCCGCAAATCGTCCACCAGGCCCTTCACACGCCCGGCCAGCCCCTCGACCCGTCCACCCGGGCGCGCATGGACCGATCGTTCGATTTCAACTTCGGCGCCGTCCGCCTTCATTCCGATTCGCTCGCCGCGCGTGCCGCGCAAAGTCTGAACGCCGCCGCGTTTACCGTTGGAGAAGACATCGTCTTTGCTCCCGGCCGCCTCGCGCCGTCCACCACGGCCGGTAGCCGCCTGCTCGCTCACGAGCTCGCGCACGTCGTCCAGCAGGACGGCGGAAACCTCAGAATCGTCCAGCGTGAAGATCTGGCCTCCGAAACCAGGAAAAGGCGCCGTCCGCTGACAAACGCTGAGAAAATTGCGAAGGCCGAGACGGCGCTCGAGAATCTTCAAGATGTAAAACAAACCAAAGAAACCAAGGGTGACAAGCTCGAGGTCGACGACGCCGTCCTCGCCTACGATGGCGTCCACTCGGTCGTCCTGGCCGCAAGCTCGTCGAATGATCCCGCCGTGCTCGAGAAGGCGCACCAATTGAAATCGCGCCTCGACTCGATCGTCGTCGGCACGCCCGCCGCCAAACCTCCGTCCTTCACCCCACACCCGGCAGCTTCTCAGGACCCGATGACGCCGGAGGAAGCCTTCGGCGCCGTCACAACCTATCGAGGCTTCGAATCAGGGTTGAACGAGCAGGGAATCCAACAAAAGAAAGAAGAGATCAACCGTAAAGAAAGGCAACTTGTCGATCTGCAGCATCAGATCGAGACGGCGGCTGCGGACGACAAAGCGGCTCTGGAAAAGCAACGACGCAAGCTGCAAAAGGAAATTGCCTCAGCGAAGGGGCTTATTGCGATTTCAAAGCCTACGTTGATCGAAGCGACCCCCGATGAGCTTCGCGCCCAAAGACAACAGCTCCAGGCTCAGATCACAGAGCCGAAAACCACGCCGGCGCAGCGGACCAAACTCCAAGCGCGAATCGACCGCCTGAACGAGCAGATCGGCTATTTGACTTCACGCAACCCGGACGTCTCCCTTTATGACGAAATGACCGAAGGGAAGGTCCCGCTTTCGGTGCTGCAAGGCGGAAAGCTGGGCGCGGCGAATCTCTCGAGCGCGGATCCCTTCGAGCGTCTCCAGCCGCATCAAAAGACGTACGTCTATGTCCAGGTGATCGGCCCCGACGGCAAACACATTACGACCCTCCGGGCACGCAATGACCCCGCTACTGATCGTCATGCCGAAGATATCCTCATCGAGCAGTTCGAGAACCTGCCGGACAGATCCATTCTCAAGGGCGCCTTGCTCGTCATCAGTGGAGACCAGGAAGTGTGTGACCGGTGTGCTCCGAGGCTCCGCGAGTTCGCCAAGAACCCGGACTACGGAATCCTCAAGGTCGTCGGCGACACAGGCCACGCCTCCAAGCTGACGCCGCAGGGCAAGACGACCGGCGCCCTGGCGACCGCCAAGACCACCACAGGCAAACTCGCGGATCCCGCCGCCATAGAGAAGGTCGAGAAGGCCCAGCAGGCCGCCGGAATCAAGAATCCTGGCGAACCCGCGAAACTGACATATCAACGAAAGACAATCTTCCGCCGCCTCCCAGTAGTGAAAGCAGCGCCCGGCGGCTCGAGCCCTGGAAGCGGCTCGGCGCCCCAGCCGGCGGCAACGAAGGGTTCGGCTACAGGCGGCGCTCAGCCGGAGTTGGAAAAAGGGCCTTTGAATTTCCTATCCACAGACCTGGGCGAAGGGAGCATCGAGCCGCCGGATCAAACGCGGCCAGATATCCAACTGCCGAGCGTTGCCTCGGGCGCGATGATGGGACCGGCCGGAAACGTTCGCAAACCTGCTCAGCGCAGGAACAACGCGCTGACCATCCGCGCGAGGACATCGGTGGATGTGCGCGCACGAGCTCGAGCAGCGGAATTCTCGCCACTGTTCTTCGAGTGGCAGAAGCTGGCACCGGTAGAGCGCCAGGCTCGTATCGAGCAGCTGATCAACGCGTACCTCGCCAGCGAAGGTGTGCCGCCAGTGTGGGTTAACGACGCCGATGTTAAAGCCGGCGACGCCGAGTTTCGGTTCCATAAATGGAACATCTACATCAGCAAAGCGACGCTCAACAAGCCAACACTCACGCCGGACGAGTTCGCCGAGCTCGCGGACAACGCGACACACGAGGCACGCCACGCAGTCCACCACTTCCGTGGCCTACGCATCGCTCGTCGTGAGGGCACGCACACCGAAGACGCGAAGATCCCGCAAAACATAGTCGCGGCGGCGCGCGAGGCGAACAACCGTGCAGACCCCCGTTCGCAACTATCCAAAGAGGCCTACGGCGAGGCGAAGGAGATTTACGAGGTCACGCATCTCGAAACACCGCGCCGCGAAGCGATACAGGCGACAGCTCAGGCTCGCGGCAAGGCGCTCGACACGACCCGGGATGTCGTCAATCGGAGCGAGATCATTCAGCGCTACCGAGTCGCCGCCGACACCGAGCGCAGCGCGGCACAGAAAATCCTGGCGCTTCGCGCGGCCGGCAAGATGGGAACGCAGGAGTACCTGGACGCGCTCAGCGACCACGCGATTGCACTTCGCGAAGTCGACAACGCCCACAACGAATACACGGCGTTGCCGCAGGAGACAGATGCGTGGCGCTACGGCAGCGCGGTCCGCAAGGCCGTCAAAGAGAGACTTCAGATCCAACTGCGCGTCAACGGCGCTGAGATTTCTCGCGCACAGGCGGCAGCGCGCGCCCGCGACGCACTCGCGGCCGGCGATGAGGCAAAAACACTTAAAGCGGATGTCGACTATTTGGCATCGGATAACAGGGCGCGAGCGGCCCGGGCGGAGCTAGATGCCCTCGTTCCGACCCAACCAAGACAATTGAACGGCCGGACGTTGACCCATGAGGTCGCGGCGGATCCGGCGACCGGCGTTCCACCGCGCCGAACATCGAGGGGCTTACAGCCTTTGCCAGAAGGACGGACCCAGGTTTCGCCCGATGACATCGGCCAAGGCGAGGAAGGGGGCGAGATGTCTGCCCCACCGCGCGGATCGCTGACTTCGCCCGCCAAGGGGCGTGCGAGCGATGGAAGGACACCGCCGGGAGTTCCACCGAAAGCCCCGCCGCCGGCATCGCCGCGTGCTCCGATCAAATCCAAACAGCCCCCGGTCGAACGATCGGCGCCGAAGGTGGCGACCGAGGTGGCCGACAAGCCGGGCGGCAAGGCCGTCGCCAAGGGCGAAACAGAACCGACCGGCGAACGCCACGGAGGAGTCGTTTCCGGGCAGGGTGACCTAATAGGCGCCGAGAAACGCAAGGTCGTATCGGGGCAGCGCGGTGGCACGCCGGTTACGACGACGACAGCGGCCAAGCTCGCCGTCCGACCGGATGGAACTATTGCCGCCACTACGGAGGCAACCCAGGAAACGGTCATAGGCACCGATTCAAATGGGCGCCCGATCACTCAGACCCGCAGCGCACAGGGTGGGCTCGCGATCAGCGAGAAGGGCGCTACCGCCCACGGCAGCATATCGCAACAAACGGCCGGCGGTGGCAAACACAGCGTGGGCGCGTCCGGGATGATCGATGCCAGCGGCAACGTCAGCGGCCAGCTTTCGTACTCCTATCTGACCAAGCAAGGTGTGTCATTCACGCCGTCGGTCAGTGCCAGCTATGAGGTCCAGGCGAGCGACCCAATTAGGCTCGACAATGGCAAGTTTGCCGTCACCTTCGCAGCTACGTCGACAAAGGGCGCTGGATTCGATGCAAGTAGGCAGTTCGGCGGTGGCCCCTCTGTTGGCGTCGATGTCGGCACAACCGAAGGCACGATGGATACCGGGACCAAGATCTTTGACGACGAGAACCATGCCAAGGAATTCAAGAAACATGCCGCTATGTACATCGAGAAGGAGCGGCTGGGCGAGCAGAAGCCACTATCCAGCGTCGACGGCGCGTTGGCGATCCCCGTAGGCGAGACGCGCGGATCAGGCCAACTGTCGGGCCAGAGCAAAGGCGGCTCGGTCGCCTTCGAGGGTGCCACCTTCAGCGTCGGACACCACACGACGAATATCCAGCAGTTCGAGGTCACGCACGTCAGCGAGGACGTCAGCAAGAACGTCTTCCAGGCGAAGGGCACGATGACCGGATCCAAGGGGAACGACGCCTCGCTCGGCGGCGGGATCGCGCTGAACAGAGGCGGTTCGACCACGCGCAGCTTCGCGGTGACATGGGAGTTCGACCTCGCTACCCCGGGTGGCAAGGCAGCATTTGAGCAGTACGCGAAGACTCTCATTCCGCCGTTCGGTGGCGCGAAGCTCGTGGCAACGGAAGCCCTCGACTCAGAAGAGGATCACGACCAAGTCACTATCCCGCTGTTGGGCACGGCCAAATGGACCGGCTCGACCTGGGAGATCACGCGCGTCGACGAACGAGGCACGCATCAGCAATTCGGAGGCGAACAGTCGCACGACCAGGACCCAAGCTTCATCGGGCGCCACGTGTTCGGTCAGGACGAGATCCACTCCAAGGCACAGATCGTGTCGAAGCTCGAGAACGGCAAGGAAGCCGGCTTCGAGGCACAGATAACCGTCAAGGGAGATTCGGGCGAAGCGACTCGCGAGGCATTCGGCGAAATCTTCATGGGCGTGCCTCACGAAGGCACCGCCACGGCTTCAGGCGAATGGAGTCTGTCGGCCACGATTGATCCGAAGGTTGTCCACGAGCTCGAGCGAAATTCGAAGGAGTTCCGGGAGGCAACGACCAACGAGGAGAAGCTCCGGATCTACAGCAAATTCGTCAAAGAGAACGGGGCCAAGATGCTCGGCGGTCAAGTGCGAAGCAGCGGCGACCAACTTGCCTGGGACCTTGATCTCAAGGGCGACAAGAACTTCCCCGGGACTGCCGGACGCGACGAGCTGGAGCGCAAACGAGCGGACCTGAAGGAACGTCTGCGAACCCACCCGGAGAACGCGGCCACCGTCGTGACGGACGCGCAGGCGACGCTCAAGGAGTTGCATGCCCGGCGCGACGCTGTCGCCGACAAGACCAAGTACACCGACCTGCCTGGCGAGTTGCGCGACGAGCAAGTGAAGCTGATCGACAAGCACATCGCGGACTACGAGTTCATCAGCCACAAGGCCTCGCGGGAGGCGATCAAAGCGGCCCCGGGCGAGAAGATCGAGACGACGCGGGCGCGGCTGACGGGAAAGGGCGGCTACACGGACACGCAGGCATCTGCCGACGCGATTGAGCTGGTCAAGCTGCGCGACAAGATCGCGGACAAGGAGGGTCAGATCGATGAGATCGACCCGAAGATCCTTGAGGCCATCGAAGCAGTCCAGAAGGCCGAGTCACACACGCGCCAGATGAATCCGTACCAGGCTGCCCTCTCCTTCCAGCATCGCGCCGACTACAACTTGCACTGGAACACGGGTAGCAATATCAACGACCGACAGATGGCGATGGCACCCAGGGCCGACGAGTTGCGTTTGAAACTGCGCGACGAGCACGCCACCCCGGCGGACCAGAAGACGAGCGCGGCCGCGCTTCACGCACTGATCTCGGAGCGAATGACCCTCCTTCAGCTCCTGCTGAACGAGGTCAACTCTTCGGCAGAAGCGCTCAAACCGATTACGACCAAGAAGGGCATGGCTGGCCACGAGAAGTACTGGGCGGGCATCAAAGCAGACGACCTGCCCGAGTCAAGTGAGGGCGAGTGATGCCACCCCCACCACCGCCTCCGGGTTCTCCGCCACCTGAGGGCTCGACTTGGAGGAAAAATTGCGTTCTGGCCAACCGGCGTTGCGACGCTACTTGTTCTGTTCATTTCAAGGATCTCCGAGCAACCGCGGCCTCCTGTGTCAACGGAGTGTCCGGCTGCCCCACCATCTTCTCCGACCGAAAGCAGGGCGAGTTTAGGATGCAGGCAGAGACCCGATACCTGGTCGGGGACCACTATCGCAGAGGACGCCATCGTAGTGGATACACACGTAGGCTCCGGCAATGTACTGCTCTTCGCGAACAACGCAATCTACCGCGGCGAAACGATCGGCAGCTACAACCTCGTTTTCAACAGCATCCTCATCATGATCATTTGAACTTGCTCCCTACTGATCAGACCAAGAATACTCACCAAGAGGACGCAGTTGATCGTTAGTCCATTTATGTGACGATAAAGGTACATTTGCGGTCGGCATTTCCGACATACGGGCAATCGCTCTTTACTTTAGCGAAATGAACCAGGCGAACGCTCATACAACGGGCAGTCAGGTGCCAATTCGAAAGGCTGTCGCAACTTCCTATCCTGAGAATAACCGGGACGACACCGACGCCGAGCTATATGTCTCCGCCTGTATGTCATGCCACTACAATGCTGGACAGTTCCGCTTGCCGCACGTCCGGAGCTTGCGCTCAACAGCTCATTAACGTTGTCCGAACCAAACAATTTCATTCAGGTTGTGCTGAACGGCGTCGGCAGCACGGATGGTGCGCCGGGACTAGTGATGCCTGCGTATCGCTTTTCTCTTACCGACGGCGAGATCGCGGGGCTTGCAGCTTACCTGCGTCGCACTCGAACGAAATGCCGACCATGGAGCGATCTCGAGAAGAAGGTCCCCGCTATCCGAGAGAGTCGGCCTCATTGCCTTGACAGAACGTAAGAAGAGGACTTAGACGAATATGACGACGTTCGATCTCAACGGCCAACGGTCTCCGTGCACAGTCCCGATGATGCTCCGTTGCTCTGGGTGAGACGTACCGGAAGTGGAGATTGAGTTTCTGCCGAGTTCACAAGCGCCCGTTGGGCTTGGCGAGCCGGGAACTACACCGGTCGCGCCCGCGATTGGAAATGCGATCTTTGCCGCCTCGGGTGCACGTGTCCGTCACTTGCCAATCCAGCCCCAAGCCGTGCTGGAAGCTCTGGCGCAACGGAGATGAGCCTTGGGAGCGATTTTCGCTGGTTTCATGCTGCGTTTCGGCCATGGGTCGCCTTTGTAACCTTCGAATCGAATTCGTGATCAAATCATGAGAAGGGTTGGTGGAGAATATCGAATTATACAAAGGATCGCGAAGCGATTGCACGTCTAACGCCTGAACAATTTCACGTCACCCAGGAAAGCGGAACCGAGCGGCCCTTTGAAAACGAATTTTGGGATCACCAAGAACCCGGAATCTATGTGGATGTGGTTTCCGGCGAACCGCTCTTCTCTTCACTCGACAAATTTGACAGCCATTGCGGTTGGCCCAGCTTCACTAAACCATTGGAGAGCGACCATGTCGAGGAGTTCAGCGACCGCACCCACGGCATGGTTCGCACCGAAGTGCGTTCAGCCCGTTCTCGCTGGCGGGTGCTTCTGGGGCATGCAGGATCTACTTCGTCGCTATCCCGGGGTTGTTTCCACTCGCGTGGGCTATACCGGCGGTGATGTCCCCAACGCCACCTACCGAAATGATGGTAACCATGCAGAAGCGATAGAAATCCGCTTCGATCCAGCCAAGCTGAGCTATCGAAAGATTCTTGAGTTTTTCTTTCAAATTCACGACCCGACTACTCGCAATCGTCAAGGTAATGACATCGGCACCAGCTACCGTTCGGCTATCTTCTATACCTCGGAAGAACAGAGACGGATTGCCGAAGACACCATTGCGGACGTCAATGCTTCGGGACTTTGGCCGGGCAAAGTCGTGACCGAGGTTGTGCCAGCAGGCCCGTTTTGGGAGGCCGAGCCCGAACATCAGGACTACCTCGAGCGTATCCCGAACGGATACACCTGCCACTTCATTCGGCCAAATTGGGTTCTTCCCCATCGTGCCGCCTGAGGTCCTAAGGAAAAACAGATAGATCACTTGGGCGGGTATCGATTTTCTTTAGCACTCCGTTTCAAATCAGGTCGCTGACAGATTCTCTGGATCTTGAGTGGCTGGGATTTCCCAGCCACTCCGTCTATTTTTGCGAGCCCGATCTAGCATCGGCCTTTCTGCCATCTATATCCCTCAGAGCAGCGTACTCAGGGCTATCCCTCAGAGCAGCATACTCAGGGCTATTTTTGATGATCCACGTAAGCTCATCATCTGTCAGATCCTTCGCACTCATAGACCCGTAATCGCGTTTGTTCGGAGAATTCTGTTCGTCTGCGGCTCTCTCCAGTGCTTGCTGCAAAAGCTTGTACAGAAGACGCTGTGATTGGACGTTGCCAGTGGCAGCCTTGGTCATCACCTGCTTCGCCACGACGTCAATCATCTTGACCATCTTCCGTTTCCCTTTCTCAGTGATGGTCACTTCTGAGTTGGCCTCTCGCAATAGAGCCGACAGGAAATCTGATTGCTTCTTAGGTCGCCCTGAGGGGTTTCCTGAGATCCCCTTTTTGAACTGACCGCTTTTCGGGGGCTTCCCATAGCCGACTTCATCGTGTTCTGCCTCAGTATGTTTGCTCATGTTCTTGCTCAGCCTTTCGTCTCTGAAGTTGATGTACTGTGACTCATCTTCGAGGTTTTTCTAGCCTCAAAGCTCTCTCCCGACTCAACGTGAATCGCTTCGCGTTTAGTGCGGCGCTGCCAGCGGCGAATGAGAGCATCCACATAAAGTGGATCGAGTTCCAGGCCATAGCAGACTCGTCCAATGCGCTCAGCCGCAACGACCGCAGTTCCTGATCCTAGGAACGGATCGAGAACCAGAGCACCACGGGCGGTCGAGTCTTTGATCGCATCGGCGATAAGCGCAACCGGTTTTGGTGTTGGGTGGAGAGCAAGCAGGTCTCCGTCCGGTCCCGAGCGGGAGAAAGTATTTGCCGAGGGATAGTTCCAAACATTGGTCCGGTACCGCCCGAATTTGCCGAGTTGGATGTTGTTGCGATGTGAAGCCGTTCCGTTTTTGAAGAGGAAGATTAACTCGTGCGCACTGCGATAGAAACTTCCCATGCCGGCGTTGCTCTTGGCCCAGACACACAGATTCATCATCTCTCCGTAAACTTCGAGGCCAGCCGCGAGGATCTGTTTCATATGCCGCCAGTCCATGAAGTAGTGGGCTAGCGAGCCCGGTTGGCTCGATTGCCTTGATAGCATCATCGCCTTGCGCAGAAACTCCGTGAACTCTCCTGAACTCATCTCACCGGCGGCCATTGCGAATTCTCTATGACGGACTTTCCCAAGACCGCTCGCATGACCGTCGATGGCTACGTTGTAGGGTGGATCAGTGATCACCAGATCCGCTTTGGCTCCATCCATCAACCGCTCGTAGTTCTCAGCCGTCAGCGCATTTCCGCAAAGCACCCGATGCTTGCCGAGCTGCCAAAGGTCGCCGCTGACTGATACAGCTGAGGTTTCTATCGCTGGGAGACGGTCGTCTGGATCCGGCTCATTGAGGGTCTCCAATCCGTCGATCAGGATATCGATCTCGGCCATCTCGAAGCCGGTGACCTCGAGATCGAAGTCAAGCTCCAGTTCCGAGAGCACTTTGAGTTGTTCCCCCAGGAGCCGTTCATCCCAGGAGGAGTTTTCGGTCAGACGGTTGTCCGCGATCAGGAAGGCCGAGTATTGCGACTCGGTGAGATGGTTGAGCTTGATGACCGGAACGGTGTTCCACCCGAGTTTCCGCGCGGCCAGCAGCCGCCCATGGCCAGCGACAACATTCTGCCGATCGTCCACTAGGATTGGGACATTAAAATCAAATGCCTCGATACTCTGAGCGATTTGGCCTACCTGCTTGTCGGTATGGACTCGAGGGTTTCGTGGGTGGGGTTTGAGAGATGTTGTGGGGAGGTAAGTCACCTCCAGGGCTTTCGTCGACAATGGCATTCGTTCCTCCGCTCACAAGGAGCAAAGTGAATATGACAGACGATCCGCAGTGGCGCAAACAGCGATAAATTAATTCGCGAAAATGGACGGATTGGTGAGTCACGTTTGCATCCGCGACTGATTCCATTGGGGTTATGGTGATGTTCGAAGGAAGCAAATTCGCTGATTCGACGATTTGCGTCGTAGCGGATAGTATGGGCACATCGATTAGTGTCTTTCAAAATCTAGGTCAAAAATGCCCCCGTCTCGCGAAGACGGGTTTCTATTTTTAACGGCCAAGAATCCAACTTGACTGTGTGCCCGAGCAGAGCATCACTTTGCACGCGGCTGAAGGGACACGCATCGAGTGCAAATTGAATCGGCCGTTGTGCTCTGCAGCGGCTGCCTCGCGTCCTCCGCCGATGCTGTAGGAATGATTGCACGCGACTGTTTCAGATAAGCGCGTTTGTGAGGGCTAACCCTATTCAGCAATCTTCAATCAGTGAGGCTATCTAGCCCCATGGAGTGATTTCGGCCCCTCAAGCCAAAGGCAAGCAGGCCTTCGTGGTGCAATGGGACAGGGAAACGAAGCTACCTCATTCAAAGCCAACAACGGGGGTTGTGTGGGGCCACCTTGCCAACAGGCTTGCGTAAGTCAAAAGCGTTCGATTCAGATTTTGCACAGAGTTGGAGGCCTCCACCAAAACACCGGCTTGCGCGCAAACCCTGCCACTATAGTCCTCCTTCTAGAGAAAGGTTGCGTTTTGCCGGGGACGTGGCTAGCATGGCTTCGCGTCAGTTCCCACCGGCCCGAGTGAAGCTGAATGGGTCGCATCAGCCCGGAAAGCTATAACACCCCGCCCAGCCTACTCAAAATCCCATCTGTGCGGTTCAAAGAATCGCAAGAGTTGTTTTTCATTCCAGCTAATTGGCTTAGCGTACGTCCAGGATAGATGAATCTCATGGGCACGCCGTCAGTTGATCCATCGCCGAAAGTTGCCGCCGAGCCGGCCCGACGCGACCAGCGTGTGCGGCCTCCCGATCTGATTTACGGATTGGATGAACGCCCCCCACTTCCGCATCTGATTCTTCTCGGGGCGCAGCATGTCGCTGTGATTTGTCCCTACCTGGTGTTCATTGCGTTGATCACGCAAGCGGCAGGAGCTTCCTCCGCCGTGGCATCGCACGCGGTGGGATTGGGCATGATCGCTATCGCGCTGAGCACGCTGTTGCAAGCGCACCGGCTGGGTCCGGTGGGATCAGGATACCTGGCCCCGCCGGTGGTTTCGGCAATTTACTTCGCATCGGCTCTGGAGGCGGCGCATCGTGGCGGACTGGGGCTGGTTTGCGGGATGGTCGCATTTGCCGGCGTTATTGAGGCAATCTTCGCGTGGGCGCTGCCCCGGATGCGCAGAGTGTTTCCTCCGGTTGTTTCTGGCTTCATTGTGATTGCGGTTGGCGTGGAGTTGGGCCTCATCGGCGTGCGCGGATTTCTTGGAGTTTCTGACCTGCACGATCCGAATCTTCTCCGCAACATAGGGGTCGCCGCCGTGACGCTTGCCGTGATGGTAGGGCTGGGCGTGTGGGGCAAGGGCCTTCCCCGCCTGCTCTGCGGCCTGATCGGTCTTGGGTTGGGGATGGCGATCGCAGTAGCGGTAGGAATGGTGACGAGCAAGGACGTCGGCACCTTCGATTCGAGGCCCTGGTTCGCGTTCCCTGATCCTCGGTTTCTGTCCTACCGGTTTGAACCGTCGCTGATGGTGCCGTTCGCGATTGCGGCATTGGCCTCGGGCCTGCGCGTAATCGGTGTGATCACGACCTGCCAGAGGATCAATGACGCATCATGGCGCCGACCTGACCTGGATAGCATCCGCTCGGGGGTTCTCTCGGACGGCATCGCCTGTTTTGTCGGCGGATGCGTGGCGACGCCCGGGATAAGTGCCGCGCCGAGCCTTGTCGGACTCCAAAAGGTCACTGGCGCAACGAGTCGATATATCGCCTATGCGATTGCGGCCTGGCTCGTGCTGCTCTCATGCGTACCAAAGGTCGGCGCCGCACTCCTCACGCTGCCGTTGCCCATCATCGGCGCCGCGTTGGTTTTCAACGGCTCTTCGATGCTGGTGGGCGGAATCCAGATTGTGATGTCGCGACCCATGACGATGCGCAACACGTTCATCATCGGCATTTCGTTGTTGTTTGCGCTAAGCCGACGTGTGTATCCCGAGTTTTTCGCCCTGCTACCCCCTTGGACGAACGCCTTCACTGATTCGATTCTATCGATCGCAGTGGTGGTCTGCGTGCTGCTCAATCTGGTTTTCCTTATCGGGGAACGCCGTACCGATGTCATCGTATTGGAGCCTGACGACGGCAAAACCCCTTCACGGTTTGACACCAAGTTTCGCGAGCAAGCCAAGCTATGGCAGTTGAACGCAGCCGATGCCGCGCGCGCCGAAACCAGCACGAACGAACTGCTGCGCCTTATCGAGGAAGGGGGCCACGCCGATAGTTCCATCACCGCAAAAGTCAGCTACGACGACCTCGATTTGACGATCAAGCTGAATTACAGAGGCACGTTGCCCTTCGTCGCTTCAGAACAGCGGACGCCGCGTGGGATGGTCGAGGAACAGATTTTCGCCGCTGGGCTTTCGGGCTTTTTGTCTTCGGTCTTCCCAGACCGTCTTAACAGCCAGCAGAAAGACGGCAACTGCGAGATTTCGATGACCTTCCAGACGTGAACGTACCTGCGAACATCCGACCGTCAGGTAAAGAGCAGGAAAGTTCGAAAATCGAACTACAAGGCAGCCGCAAAATTCATCGGCGATCAGTCCCTATAAGTCGGCTTGAATTTACTTACGTGCAAACTGACGAGAAGCGCGTTTGGGAACTACGTAGTCGCAGCCGCAATGAGCGGCTGCTCCTTCGCTCCCATGATCAGCAGCCAGAGCATGGCGACAAGCTCAGCCAGAAACACCGGCTGGAAGTAGCGGAAGAGTGCGTCGGTGTAATCCGGAGCGAGGAACCAGGTCATGCCGACGACGAGCCAGGCGATGCCGTCAAGCAGGACCCAGTACCCCAGCCAGCGCGGTAAGAAGCGCGAGCGCACGACCAACCATCCAAAAGGCAACAGCCACAATCCCCAAAGCGTCTGGTTGATGCCGACTGCCTGCCCATGCATCCTAATGAGAAGCATGCCGATCGCATCGCGTGTGTGATCGTCGAGGGCGACGAAGTCAGCGCCGCCGCGAAAGACGAGGAGCCCGGCCCCGCTAAAGACCACGCCCGCTAGGCTGAGGGCAGACGAGACCAGCACCAGAGCCACCAGTTGTTGCGCGCGGTGCCGGTCCACGTCTTCAAAGAGTCGATAGAGCGCCAGGCTTAAGCCGATGAAGATGACCACGCCTAGCGTCTCGGCAAGCATGCCCCAACGGTAGAGCGTCTCGTGGCTGAGGACTCGGGTTGCGGTTGCGGCAGCGTCGTTGTTTACGACCGTCTTCGAGGGAACATATAGCAGGTAGAACGGTCCCAGGGTGAAACCCAGATACCACAGGCCAGCGATACGGGCCGTCCTCTTCCGCAACGTCATTTGGACCTCCAGCGTTGGGGGAGGGTACGCGATATGGGATAAAGAAGTTCGGAGAATTATAGCCAACCCAACCCGCCGATTCTGGCGGTGGTGTCGCGCGAGCTGTGGCGAACAGAAAAGCGTCGAGGATTGGATTAGTACTCATAAGTCGGCTTCTCGTCAGTGATAGGTAGCTCATTTAGAGCATTTTCCCTGATGCTATAGCCGTGGAATGATCCCCGGGATGCTGTTTTTCTTCGATGGAAAACGGCGCATAAAACTCTAGTCTCTGGTCTACACCTTCAGGGAAAATGCTCTAACCGGCGTCTGTGTCACCAATGCGCGCCACGCGATCCATGCGATGGGGCACCGCACAGCACAGCCTTCAGTACGCAGTCAGTTTTCCGTTGGCTTCGTGATGTGGTCGACCACGAGGTTGGGCACGGACTCGTGCACAGCTTCGAGCTTGAGCCCGAGCTGTTCCTGCACTGCGGTGAAGATCGAGGGCCAGCTTTCAGGATCGTTCGCGGACCATTCGCGGCCAAACTGAAGCGTGTAACTGTAGGTGCCGGTAAGACCGGTCTTATCAACGACGGGCGCTTCTACCATCGAACTCAGGGCGCCGGTGATGGCCCGCATTGAGGCATTCGATCCGACGAACTCGAGGCCATGCTGCGAGCCATGGGCCTGGACGTTGGCGGGTGGCGGCGGTGGCGGCGCCTCTTCATTGGTGGGTGGCGGAGGCGCGGGCGCAGCCTGCATCTTGACACCGCCTTTGCCCACGACGAGGTAATAGATGGAGCTATTGCGAGTTTCAATGTGCGTCTTCAGGGCCAGGCGCTCGGCCAGCAACACACGAATCGCGTTCCTTTTTTCCAGCCGGACCTCGTTATCGGTGAGCTTGGCGAGTTTGGCGTCGGCAGCTTCGTCCGAGCGAGCCTGGATGTTGTAGAACGCGTTGGTAGCCCAGTCCGGCGCGTCGACAACCGGAGCATCAAAGCCGTAAGCAATCTGGAGAAGGGCCTTGATTGGAAGGTTCGTGGCTTCAAAACGGCTGGAGTGTGGCGGGCTGGAGACGGATACGTGGAAATTGGCGTCCGGCGGCGGCGCAAGGCGGATGGAGGCAACGTCAAAGGTCAACGTGGGCGTGTAGTTGGGTTCTTCCACGATGGGGGCCTGCGCGTGAAGGCACGGGCGGGACAGGAAGACGAGAAGGGCCGCGAGCAAACCGATCGGTCGCTGAACGATGCGGAACATGGGCGTAAGACTCCTGGCGGAGATGATACGGGCGAGCGAACGGCCCAGTTCCCGCATTGACACGAAAACGATTTGCAAGGTTCCGCTTCAGACTGCGGTGGACTGGACCAATTCTAGTTCCGAAGTCGTCCGCTTTCCCTTCTCCCAGAGATAAATCTCGGCACCGCCCTTTGGTTAAGGTGACCCATTGACGAACTTCGGATCGGTACCGGGAAGTCGGCTTGTGTTTACGGACTATGATTTGACTTGACTGTGTGCCCGAGCAGAGCGTCACTGTCCACACGGCTGAACCTTCGGCCGAAGTGGAGAATAGATGTACGACAGGCTTTCCGAGCAAATTGCTACACTGCCATCCCTAAATAAGACTCAATTACTCGCCATTTGGGCCGGGAACTTCAGCAAAGACCCACCCCCGCAGCTACACAAACGACTGATGGTTGCGCTTCTTGCGTACCGGATCCAGGAGAAAGAGTTCGGAGGTCTGTCCCATGCCGCAAGGCGCCGATTACGGGAAGTGGCGGCTTCTTTAGAAACAGACAAACCGTCGCAAGAAAGACCCGATTCTGCCCCTCAAACCGGCACGAGACTCCTACGGGTGTGGCACGGCGAAACACACGAGGTCATCGCCACAGGGAATGGCTATCTATATAGAGGCGAGACTTACTCCAGCTTGTCCAGGATCGCCCGGGAGATTACAGGGACACGGTGGTCCGGACCATTGTTCTTTGGGGTCAGGAAGCCATGACCGCTCGGGTTCGCTGCGCCGTCTATACCCGCAAATCTTCCGAAGAGGGTCTGGAGCAGTCCTTCAATTCGCTCGATGCCCAACGAGAGGCGTGTGAAGCCTACATCCTCAGCCAGCGCCATGAGGGATGGCACGCCGTCTCCACTCGCTATGACGATGGCGGCTTCTCCGGCGGCAACATGGAACGGCCCGGGCTGAAAAAGCTTTTGGACGATATTGCCGCGAAACGAGTCGACACCGTCGTCGTTTATAAGGTCGACCGGCTCACCCGCTCCCTGGCCGACTTCGCCAAGATCGTCGAACAGTTCGACAAACAGGGAATTAGCTTCGTGTCGGTTACCCAGCAGTTCAATACCACGACCTCCATGGGACGACTGACCCTGAATGTGCTCCTGTCCTTCGCTCAGTTTGAGAGGGAAGTGACGGGGGAACGTATCCGCGACAAGATCGCCGCATCGAAGCGCAAAGGCATGTGGATGGGAGGAGTCGTTCCTCTGGGCTACGATCTGGAAGATCGTCACTTGGTTGTGAATGCAGAGGAGGCCATTCGAGTCAAGGATATCTTTGAAGCGTACCTCGCTGAAGGATGGGTATCCAGGCTTCAGATTTATCTCCAGAGGAAGGACATCCGAAGTAAAAAGAGATTGAGCAAGACCGGAAATGCCTCCGGTGACAACGCCTTCTCTCGTGGAGCACTTTATTCAATGCTCCAGAACCGGATCTACCTCGGCGAGATCACGCATAAGGACAAGTCCTTTCCCGGCCAGCATCCTGCCATCATCGACCAGGATCTCTGGGATCGTGTTCAACTCCAGTTCAAAGCTAATGTTCAAGCGGAGAGGAAAAGGCCGCGCACAACCAGCACGAGCCTTCTGACTGGTCTGCTATACGACGAGGCAGGGAATCGATTTACTCCGTCTCACGCTACGAAGAAGGGCCGACGCTATCGTTACTATGTCTCGCAGGCTCTGACCCAAGGTAGATCCAAAAACCCGACAGGCCAAGGTCGTCTTCCTGCGGACGAGGTTGAGGAATTGGTCTTGTCTCAACTCGCCGTTCTTTTGCGCTCGGCACCGAGAATCCTCGATCTCTTCGAGCCCCACTTCCTCGGCATGACAGAGACTCAGCACGTAGCGAAGGTCGCTCGGGAGTTCCTGGCTTCACTGGAAAAAGTCCGTAACGACCTGCGATCCATAGTGACGCGGGTCATCGTGCGACAGCAGAAGGTTGAACTGCAATTGAGTAAACACGCCGTCCTGAAAACCTTCCTCACTCCTCAACGAAGTGAAGAGATCGCCGGCACTCTAACTGCTTCGGAAGATCTGATCATCCTCGAAGCGGACGCCCAACTCCGGAGATGCGGAGGCAAAGTTCGGCTGCTACTGGCTGACACTGAACAAAACAAAGCGCGCCCTGTACCCTCTCTGGTTCGAGCTGTCGCACGAGCTCATGACTGGATGGACCGCATTCTGAGCGGGGAAGTGCCTAGTCAGCAGGCTTTGGCAAAACAAACCGGCTTCGATAAACGCTACATCAGCAGGATCATCCCCCTGGCCTTTCTGGCGCCCGACATTACTGAAGCGATCCTCGATGGCAAGCAGCACCCGAATCTTTCGCTGGAGAAGTGCGTTGATGAGATTCCTTTTGAGTGGACACTACAGCGAGTTGCCATGGACGTCGAATAGTCAGCAGTGGAGCGCTACATCAATACCCGGGAGCATGTATGGACGCGCGTTGCATTGTGCAGGTATTAAAAGGTCTTGCCGATGCGTCCGTCTCGCCATTTTTCTCGTATCTTGGAGAGCGGGTTGAGACAGCGCCTCCCGGGCCGGTTCCCGCTGACTGGACAAGCGAACGCTGCGAAGTGAGTAAAGGAGAGTTCGATGAGATTGGCCGTATTGGTTGGCGTGGCACTTCTTTCTGGAATGGCTGCGGCGCAGACGCCGGTCTGCAATCTCCAGGATTACAAGAGCGTGGACGGCATCAAAGCGGAGGCGAACCACAACAGCGTGCAGTTGACTTGGTCAGGCGAGGCCGGCCAGCAGCTTCGAGCTCAGTTCGCACTCCGCGATGGACAGCCCGTAGTTCAGCAACTTGCTGCCAGAAAGAGCGGCGGCCAGTGGATTGTCCTTGGTAAAGACCTGACGCCGCAGTTTGAAGTGACCACCGGCCGTCGCCGCATCTCTGTCACCGAGATGGACATCCTGAAGCAGCAACACAAAGACACACCCGACCAGATCGAGCAGTATAAGTGGACAGTGTTTTGGGACGCGCCTCTCGCTGTCCCTGGCAGAACCCACTTGTCTGGCCCGCCGCGTACAGCCGACGAGATCGCGCGTGCAACGTCTAGCTACCACTCTGATAGCTGCAAGGTGAAGACCGAGGGCAACCGCGTCAGCCTCACATTCAACGGCCTCACGCTTGGCTTGTTCCACGGCGATCTTCAATTCACCGTATACAAGGGCTCTAATCTCCTGCGTCAAGAGGCGATCGCCAGTACGGACGCACCTTCCGTCGCCTACATCTACAAGGCTGGCTTGAACGGATTCGCAATCACGAACGATACAAAACTCGTCTGGCGCGATACCTCGCAGGTGTGGCAGGAATATGACTTCGGCGGAGAGTCCAATAAAGAGCCGGTAAACCTTCGCGCCCGTAATCGTCTGGAGATTCTCGATCCAGGCACCGGTTCGCTCGCCGTGATGCCTCCTCCGCACAAGTTTTTCTTCGCCCGCGAGAACGAAGTCAACCTCGGATATGTCTACTATCGCAAGGACAGTGACACCTCATTTTCGCTCGGTGTCATGCAACCGGAGAGAGGCGAGGGCTACGCTCCATGGGGAGTCTCAGATGAGGTCTGGAAGAGGCGCGTGAATACAGCACGCGAGCAGGTCGAAAACTACGCGCTCTACAACGCTCCTCCCGGCACCGTGCAGCACATGGCCGTCTACTACTATCTCAGCGCCAACGAAGCTCACGCGACGCAGCAAGCCGTGTTGGCCTACACCCACGACGACGTCTACAAACCGCTGCCCGGCTTCAAGGTCATGACCGGACACTTTCACCTCGAGCTCAACGAGATGATTCGCGACCGCGGTACTCCGGACCTCAATCCAACCTGGCTGCCAGTGTTTCGCGGCATCGGAATCAATATCGTGTATCTCGGCGATTTTCACGACGACTCAGATATGCACGATCCCGGCCCAAAAAGATTCATGGAGCAGAGGCTCTACTTCGAAGGAGCGAGGCGGCTCTCCGACAAGAATTTCCTCGTGATACCGGCCGAAGAGGCCAATGCATTTCTGGGCGGCCACTGGTACCTCATGACTCCGAAGCCGGTCTATTTTTCTCATGCGGAACCTAGGCCTGCCGGGCAACAGTTCGAAGAGAACGATCCCGTCTACGGCCACGTCTACCATCTCGGCTCATCCGATGACGTGCTGAAGATGGTAAATCGCGAGGGCGGAATCCTCTGGGCCGCACACCCGCGAACCAAAAGCTCCGCGCTCTATCCCGACACCTACAAGGACAAGGATTTCTTCCTCAGCGATCGCTTCATCGGCGCTTCCTGGGAGTCGCTCCCCGTCGATCTATCCGAGAAGCGCCTATGCGAGGTGCGTTGCTTCGGCACCAACGACGACATGAGCAACTGGGCGCCGAAGCCGAAGTTCATGCTCGCCGAAGGCGATACCTATATGAAGCGTCCCGACGACGACACCTACTCTCTGCTGGCCGTCAATTACCTGAAGCTCGACAAGGTGCCCACATACAACGAGAGCTGGGCCCCGGTGGTTGAAGGAATCCAGAAGGGCAACTTCTTCGGAACCACTGGCGAGATTCTCTTTCACAACTGGGGAATCGAAGGCTCCGGCGCGAAGAGCATCTACACCGCCAGTATCGAGTACACGTTCCCCCTCGACTTCGCCGAGTTGGTCTGGAGCGACGGATCAAAAGTCGACCGCCAGATCATCGACCTGACCGACACAACAGCCTTCGGCACAAAAGACTTCAAAATCCCCTTCGACGCCACCAACAAGAAGTGGCACCTTCGGAACGGCGCCACGCTTCTTCTCGTATCTTCGTGGCCCGGGTTATCAGAATTGGGACACAGCGATCATGAAGAATTGGCGTTTCAAAGAAGAAATGCGGCTTCAGTTCCGTGCCGAGATGTTCAATACCTTCAACCATCCACAGTTCTATGCCCCACAGTTTGGCGGTGAATCGTACACCGGGTGCGATCCAAATGGACCCAGCGCTGCTTCCTGCTCGTCAACTCTGGGTCAAATCACCAACACATTCCCAGCCAGAACTGTCCAATTTGGCGGAAAGTTCTATTGGTGATCGCGGCTTGAAGACTTGTCTCAAACTCACGCTGCTGATTCTGCTGACATCCCCGCCAGGATTTACCCAGCAGAATCAGCAAACTAACCTGGAGTCGCCGCTGGTCAATGCAAAACAAGCACAGGCTGCCGGCGACTATGCCACAGCTGCGGCCTCATACAAGCAAGCTGTCGCAATCCGTCCTGAGATCGCCGAATTATGGGCAAATCTCGGGTTGATGCAACACGAGACCGGAGATTATGCGAACGCGATTGTGAGTTTTCAGCAGGCGCGCAAGCTCAAACCTTCGCTCTACGTACCAACCCTCTTTCTCGGTGTCGATTTCACACGCACGGGAAAGGCAAAAGAAGCGATTCCACTTTTGTTAGCTGCCGAGAAGATGAACGCAACAGACCCACAGCCCTATCTCGCACTTGGCCGTGCCTACGCGTCACTGCAGGAGTACGGACCTGCGGCGCAAGCATTCGCACATGTCACCCATAGTGATCCGTCGCATAGCCAGGCGTGGTTTTCGTTGGGCATCGCTTATCTGCACCAAGTCGAAGCAGATGCGCGAACCATGACGGCTATGGTACACGATTCACCTTATACGAAGGCACTCTTCGCCAACTCACTCACAAGCCAATCCAGATATTTGGAAGCGATTGATCTATACAAAGACATCCTCGCTGCGAACGAGCATCCGCCCTGCACTAATGGTGAGCTAGGGTTCGTGTACGTGAAGGAGCGAGATTCGTCGAGCGCAGCAAAAGAGTTTTCCGCTCCAGACGAACCTGTATGCTCGCTGTCGCTTATAGGCCAGGCTCGTCTGCAAATCGACGAAGGTGCGAATGAAGATGGACTGAAGACTCTGGTTCAGTTATGGCAGCGAGACCCTGGATTCGTTCGCGCGAATCTCTCTCTCTTAGTTGACGGAATTTCTGTGGAGCATTCTTCGAGCTTCCTGTCGGTTGTGACTCAACAACACAACTCTCATCAGCTTACCGATGAGATGTATACGACGCTCAGCTCAGCGTTGCAAGGGACCTCTCAACCACAAGTCACGAATACATCTACTGCCCGTGCCGCCGCTATTAGTGTTCCGCTCGCAGCCGCGGAAAAAGATTACGCCGTTGGACGGTATCAGCAATGCTCTGATCGGACGAGCAGTGCTCTAACGACAAAGAATAAAGCTGGTTTGCGCCTGCTCGCTGCGTGCTCGTTCCTTACCGGGGACGAAGAGTTGTCGTCAAAGGCGAGTGCGGCATTACGCGCGATCGATCCTCATTCCGCGGTCGCGTTGTATTGGTCAATCAAAGCCAATGAACGGATGGCCTTTCACGCCCTCGAGCAATACGAACGGCTGGAACCCAACTCGGAGCGAACGCACTTGCTTCTCGGCGATATCTACGTTCAGCGGGAGCGTTACGGCGATGCACAGGCCGAATATCAAAAGGCTTTGACTCTCTCTCCGAATGACCCCGCAGGTTTGCTTGGGCTCGCTTCAGCCGCACTCCGGGATAGCAACACCGATCAAGCGATTGAGTCGGCGAAGTTGGCGCTGGAGTACGCACCTGATGACCCGGAGATTAATCTCGTGATGGGCGAGGCCCTGGTGGAACGGCACGATCTGGCTAATGCAGAGCCCTATTTGAAGAGGGGATTGAACACCAAACCCCAGATGCTGCCTCATGTTCACGCCTTGCTCGGCCAGGTTTATGCCGCAACGAGCAGGTCGCAGGAGGCAATCGGCGAATTCAATCTGGGGCTCGAGAGCGACGAGGATGGAACGATTCACTATCAGCTTGCCCGCCTCTACAAACAAGCCGGTGACAACCAGGATGCTGCGATCGCTCTTGCACAGATGAAGTCTATTCAGCAACGAAGGCGTGAAGGTGCCGTGACTGCATTGAAGGATTCGCATTCGTCCACGCTGGATGACTCACCGTAGACCTTTCTTAATTCGAAATGAGCCACTGTAATATTTCGCCAACAAATCCAGGACTTTACAGATCATGATGGAATCCCTCTCTTCTCTTGTTTTTGCTCTCTCCATCGTTAGTTTCTTTTCAACCGGTGGAAACGCATATGCACAGGCTGTTCCGGAAAAGCAGCCAGTCGTTCTGCTTGATCATGTGACACAATTCGACTCTCTCCCGAACGGCATCGTAGTTCGGCGAGACGCAGCCATAGAAGAGATAACGGCCCTCCGTGACGACGTCCTTCGTATCCGCATTGCACGGCAGACCCAGTTACCAGAGGACGCTTCATGGGCCGTGTTGCCGGAATCCCGCCACAGCTCAGTGCCGGTGACTGCCCAGCTTGCTGCAGATCATGTCGGATTTCAGACACATTCGTTGCGAGTAGAAGTTGATCGTGCCACGATGGCGCTTACGGTGCGCGATCTACGCGGGAATCTCTTGCAGCAGGATGCAAGGGCAACACGTTTTGAAGGTAAGGCCTTTCGCGTTTACAAGAACTTCTCATACGACGATCATTTCTTTGGCCTCGGCGACAAAACGGGACCTCTTGACCGCGTGAATCAATCATTTACGTTATGGAACACCGACTCATATCGTTTTCAGGAGTCAACAGATCCCATCTACAAATCAATTCCTTTCTTCATCGACTATCGTGGAGGCCGCACTGTCGGAGTGCTTCTAGATAACACATGGCGCAGCAGCTTTGACTTTGGCAAAGACCTGCCCGACGTCTACTCGTTTGGCGCGATTGACGGACCGCTCGATTACTACGTCTTTTATGGCCCCTCTCCAAAGCAGGTCGTAGAGACTTACGCCTGGCTTACGGGAAAGCCTTCGCTGCCGCCGATGTGGTCGCTGGGTTTCCAGCAATCTCGATACTCGTACTATCCGCAGTCGCGCGTTCTTGAGGTGGCGGAACGCTTAAAGAGCCGAACACATTCCTGCTGATGCCATCTATCTCGACATTGATTTTCAGGAGAAGAATCGACCCTTCACGATTGATCGCGAGGGCTTCCCTGACTTTGCAGGAATGATAGCGAAGCTCAACGCGGAGAACTTTCATGTTGTCGCGATTACGGATCTCCATATAGCGAATCTTCCGAACTGTCATTACGTGCCGTACGACAGCGGGATTGCGGGCGACCACTTCGTGAAGAACTCCGATGGGTCGGTGTACACAGGAAAAGTGTGGCCAGGACCGAGTGTTTTTCCTGACTTCACACGAGCGCAGACGCGGACATGGTGGGGAACGCTGTACAAGAAATTCAATAGCCTGGGAGTCGCCGGCTTCTGGAACGATATGAATGAGCCGTCGATCTTCGATACAGATTCGAAAACGATTCCGCTCGATGTGGTTCATCTCATTGACGAACCAGGATTCTGGAAACGAGCCGCAACGCACGCCGAGATCCATAATGTCTACGGCATGGAAAACTCGCGAGCGACATTCGAAGGCCTGAAGAAGCTAAACCCTGATCAGCGACCATTTGTATTGACTCGCGCGAGCTATGCGGGTGGCCAACGCTATGCTGCTACATGGACGGGCGACAACAGTAGCAGTTGGAATCATCTGCGCATGACGACTCCAATGCTCGAAAATTTAGGACTAAGCGGTTTTGCATTTAGTGGTGCCGATGTTGGCGGCTACGCGGGCACACCTATGCCGGAGTTGTTGACGAAGTGGCTTGAGATCGCCGCGTTCCAACCAATCGACCGTGACCACACGGAGAAGGGAACCGGTGACCAGGAACCCTGGGTAGGTGGCGAGGAGCAGGAGGCGATTCGGCGTCGGTTCATCGAAGAACGATATCGTCTGATGCCGTATCTGTACACACTTGCTGAAGAAAGCTCGCGTACGGGATTGCCAATGGAGCGTCCTCTGTTTCTCGAGTTTCCCGATGCGATAGGCGATCATCATCCGATCGACCTTGATACAGGTGCTGCAGGGGAATTTCTCCTGGGCCGGAATATTTTGATTGCTCCTCCACATTTTCCCGGAGAACTTGATGCTTACTCTGTCGAATTTCCTTCAGCGGATTGGTATGACTACTGGACTGGCGAGAAGGTTTGGCAACAGCGCAAGCCGGTTTCGTCAGACGCGCCGATGCCGACGATTGAAACTCCCGCTCCTCCTCTTTCTGTGATGGTGAAACCAGAGTTGTCTTCACTGCCGGTGTATGTTCGCGCTGGTTCGATTCTCCCCATTGCTCCGCTGGTGCAGAGTATGAATGAAACTCCCAACGGTCCGCTTACGTTACGCTTGTACGCCGGTAACGATTGCTCTGGAGAGCTCTACCTTGATGATGGTAAGAGCTATGCCTACGAGCATGGGGCTTATTTAAGATTGAAGTTCAGATGTGAAGTTTCCGCTGACGGACTTCGAATTCACGTCACTCCGCGGGAAGGCTCATATAGCCCGTGGTGGAACGAGATTCGCATGGAGCTTTATGGATTCACTCCCAAGGAAATTTCAATAGGTGGCAAAAAAATATTATTCGCCACACGGGGCTCCGCAAAAATTTTCACGGTTGCGGATAATGCCGAGGGCTTTGACGTGATACTGCGGTAGCGGCGCCAGAACTTGTCGCTTTTCGGCGAAATGATATTCGAGGCAAAATAACGGATCTAGAATGCGATTCCGCTCGGCGCCGAGATCGATGACGTCTCTTGGGATTAGGTAACGGAAAACGGCTTATCAAATGTGATGTAATTCTTTTCCGGCGCCCCCTGCGGCACGCGAAGTTATATGGGTTGGAGACAGCCCAGCGCCGGTGGCTCGAGATATTAAGAGTGTGGCTAAATAAGTAAGAAATGCCGGCTCCGGCGCCGGTCGAGTTGTTTATTTTCATCAACTTAACGGTGGCCCAAGCTGACCTACAGAGAGTTCATTTTTGCCTATGCTATGTTTTTTCAGCTCATAGCCGAGGTAAGCAAATGCAATTTTCGACAACACGCTTGGAGGTTATCTACCTTCGTACTACATCCCTGAAACCGGACCCGCGAAACCCCAGGGTTCACACCGACAAACAAGTCCGCCAGATCGCTCAGAGCATCGAGTCATTTGGGTTCAACGTTCCGCTCCTGATCGATGAGGAGCAGAAGGTCATTGCGGGCCACGGACGACTCCTGGCCGCGCGTAAGCTCGGATGGGACACCGTACCCGCCATTCGGCTGAGTCATCTCACCGAGTCGCAACGCATGGCCTTCCTGATCGCTGATAACCGCTTGACCGAGAACTCTTCCTGGGATGAGCGGATGCTCGGCGAGCAACTCAAGATCCTCTCCGAGTTGGAACTCGACTTCGATCTGGAGACGATCGGCTTCGAAGTCCCTGAGATCGATCTCCTCATCGATGGCCTCAACGCAGTCCCCGAGGCCGATCCTGATGATCGCTTGCCCGATGTCTTGGAGTCTGCGACTACCGTTTCCGGTGACCTGTGGCAGCTGGGCAAGCACCGCGTTCTTTGTGGCAACGCATTGGTCACCGGCGACTACGATCGCCTAATGGATGGCGAGAAAGCCGATCTTGTGATCAGCGACCCGCCCTACAACGTGGTCATTGACGGGCACGCCACCGGACTCGGCAAGGTTCGTCATCGAGAGTTCGGTATGGCCTGGGGCGAGATGAACTCCACCGAATTTACTGACTTCCTCCGTAAGGCGATGAGCGCCTCCCGAGACCACAGCGCCACCGGCTCTCTTGCTTACTACTTCATGGACTGGCGCCATATGACTGAGATCTTGTCCGCTGGACAGCAGGTTTATACAGAGCTTCTGAACCTGTGTGTCTGGGCGAAGAGCAACGGCGGCATGGGGAGCTTCTACCGGAGCGCCCACGAGCTAGTGTTCCTTTTCAAAAGCGGAACGGGATCTCACCGAAATAACATTCAGCTCGGCAAGTTCGGGCGGTATAGAACGAACGTCTGGAACTATCCAGGGGCGAATAACTTCTCGCGTTCAGATTCCGAGGGTGACCTCATGGCTATCCACCCCACCCCCAAACCCGTTGCGTTGATTGTCGATGCCATCAAGGACAGCACGGCAAGAGGGGATCTTGTCCTCGATCCGTTTCTCGGCTCAGGAACCGCTGTTATCGCCGCCGAACGTTCCGGGCGCCGGTGCTACGGTCTGGAGCTTGATCCGCTCTACGTCGACACCATTATTCGTCGATGGCAAAGGCAGACGAAACTTGACGCCGTTCATGGAGAGACTGGCGAAACCTTCAACAGCAGAGACAACACGAGGGAGCAATAAATTATGAGCGACGACAACACACAAGATGACTACAAAGTTGGATATAGAAAGCCTCCCAAGAACACTCGGTTCCAGAAGGGCGTCTCTGGGAACCCCACCGGTCGCCCCAAAAAAGCTGCAAACTTCCACTCGATATTTCTGAAAGAATCCGAATCCCTCATGACCATCATTGACAATGGAAAACGAAGACGTATCTCGAAGCTCGAAGCCATAGCCAAACAGGTGCACAACAAAGCGGTGACCGGAAACATCCCCGCCCTGCGAATCTTTGTTGCTCTCTACCCGCAGGTACTCGAGACAGCGGCACTGCAATCCAAAGAGCGCGAAAGATTGAAAGACCCTAAGAGAATGACCGACGACGAACTTTGGCAGGTTCTCATCGATTCTGGTCGTGTGAGTAAGGAGGAACTAGAGAAAGAAGAAAATAGAAAAGCCGAGATATTAAAGATGTCCGAGGCTGCGTCCAATTATTGCAAGAATAGATAGAAGTTGCGTCCAAAAGATTTTTGGCGGGAACTGGGGGTTAGCCCTGGCACGTTAGGCGGATTGGTGCGCACTCATTGAGCGCCTTGCCCTGTTCTCGCCAACTGACCCTCAACTTCCGGAAAGGAGCGTGCCGTTCAACCGCACTTGTCGAATCATTTATCTGAACCTCAAATTCATTGTTGGCTGCAGGCACAAATTGTAGCCGACCAACATAGTTAGCCGGCAAGGAAATGCATCGCAAGGTTAGATTTCACGTTCTGGCCGTATTGTCGAGCAGCCGGAGATTGGTTTAAGCAAACTGAGCTCTTCGTTGGCACATAATCGCCAATGTGCGAAGATCGATCTGGAAACGTGCATTGGCCTGTTGGCAGCAGTTGAGCCCAAAGGCCACTTGTCCGGAAAGCGGCTCTGTGTTCCATCTCGTTGAACGCATTGGCGATGTGAAACAAGTGAGATTGTTGGAAGGCATTCGATTGCCACAAAGACTTTCGGTATTAATGTTTTTCGAAGAGGACGTCCAGCTCCGTTTCAAGTGTTTTAGTTTTGAGTCACTTCCTGGGAGCGACAAACTAGAGAGATCCCCACAGACTGAGGTTGAAGGACGGAGAGGTGTCGGGCACAGAGTTGTGCTAAATATTCGCCTTTTCGGCTAATCTCAGTCAGATATCCGTGAAGTGCCGTAGGGACCACCGCCGCATTCTGTTTCATGGACATTAGAAGGCTCCACAGGAACTCCTGACCTGCCCCCGAAAAACTCTACCAGTTTGAACTGGAGTTTTCTCGTAAATTGAACGAGGGAGCTGAGATGAAGAAGAGCCGGTATAGGGAAGAGCAGATCATCGGGATATTGAAGCAGCATGAGGCTGGAGTGAAGACGGCGGATCTGTGCCGTGAGCATGGGATCAGCGCGGCGACGTTCTACGGCTGGAAGCAGAAGTTCGGGGGGATGGACGTGAGCGAGGCGCAGCGGCTGAGGGCGATGGAGGATGAGAACCGTCGTCTGAAGCTGCTGGTGGCGGAGTTGAGCCTGCACGGCGAGGCGCTGAAGGCAGTCATACGAAAAAACGGCTGGAGCTTGCCGGTCTAAGAGGCGAGGTTGCGTTCGTCTCCAGCGAGTTCCATCTGAGCGAACGCAGGGCCTGCAAGCTGCTGGGCGTGGAGCGGTCGAGCTACCGGTATGAGCCGAGGCCGGACCGCAACGCGGAGTTACGCGACGAGTTGGTGCAACTGGCTCGGCAGAAGCCGCGCTACGGTTATCGGCGGCTGCACGCGCTGCTGAGCCGCAGAGGTCACGAGGTGAACGTGAAGCGGATCTATCGTCTGTACGTGGAAGAGCGGCTGATGGTGCGGCGCAAGAGGCGCAAGCGGTTGGTGCGCGAGCGAGCGGCGGAGTCGCGGCTGACGAGGGCCAACCAGGAGTGGGCGATGGACTTCATCGTCGACGGTCTGGCGACTGGGCGGATGGTGCGCATCCTCAGCGTGGTGGATGCCTACACGCGCGAGTGCCTGGCGCTGGAAGCCGACACCAGCCTCGGCAGTGGCCGCGTGACCCGGGTGCTGGAACGGCTGATCGCACAGCATGGCCGGCCCGAAAACGTGCGTTCGGACAACGGGCCCGAGTTCACTTCGCGGCGGATGCTGGCTTGGTCGGAGAACTGGAAGGTCGGCCTGGTTCCCATCCAGCCAGGCCGTCCGATGCAGAACGGCCACGTCGAGAGCTTCCACGGCCGCCTGCGCGATGAGTGCCTCAACGCAAGCTGGTTCCGCACGCTGAATGATGTCCGGTGTACTCTGGCAACCTGGCGCGAGGAGTACAACTGCGAGCGGCCCCACAGCTCGCTGGACTACCGCACGCCCCAGGAGTTCAAACTTGCCCTCGAAGGAAGGCGGGCCATGGCCCGCCTTCCTTCGCCAACCACAACCACCAACCCAACAGAGACTCCAGTTATGAATGGGTGAGAAATCGGGGGCAGGTCACTCCCTTGATACTATGAATCGCCGAGTGATCGAGTTGACTCAAAGGAGCAAGGAGCAAGGAGCAAGGAGCAAGGAGCAAGGAGCAAGGAGCAAGGAGCAAGGAGCAAGGAGCAAGGAGCAAGGAGCAAGGAGCAAGGAGCAAGGAGCAAGGAGCAAAGAGCAATGCAAATTACAGCCGAGCAAGCGGATCGAGTCATGAAGGCTTCCATATTGAAAGCGCGAGAACTTGGAATTTCAGTTTGTATCGCAATTCTTGATTCGGGAGGCCACCTGAAAGCCTTTCATCGTATGGATGGAGCATGGCTTGGAGTGATCGATGTAGCGATTAAGAAAGCGAAGACATCGGCCTTGTTCGAAATGGAAACGCAAATCATGGATAACTTCAGCAAAGCAGGGGCAGATGCGCACGGAATTGAGCTCTCCAATGAAAACCTCATAACGTTTGCCGGTGGAATTCCCCTTAGGTCGGTTGATAGGCAAATCATCGGGAGCATTGGCGTCTCCGGGGGAAAGGTGGCTCAAGATTATGCGGTCGCTCAAAGCGGTGAATCGGCATTGAATGCCTAACTAGAAGAAAGGAGATCACTCACATGTCGGTGATATTGATCACGGGAGCAGGCTCAGGATTTGGTGAAGGAACTGCTCTGGGATTGGCGCAAAAGGGGCACAACGTAATAGCAGCTGTTCAGACCTGGCCACAAGTGACAGCTATGCGGGAAAATGCCAGCTCTCTCGGCCTCAAAACACTGAGCGTCGAGAAGTTGGACCTGCGCGACAAGTACGATGTGGCACATGCACTCAAATTAAAGTTCGACATTTTGGTGAACAACGCAGGCATCGGCGAGGGAGGACCCATGTCCGAGATTCCCGTTGATCTGGTGAGGGAGAATTTCGAAACGAATGTCTTCTCGGCTTTGGATTTTACCCAGCGCGTGGTGAGGAACTGGGTGGCAATGGGCGTCAAGGGTAAGGTGGTATTCACGTCCTCGGTTGTTGGGCTTCTCACGGTCCCGCCGATTCCCGCATATGCCGCAAGCAAGCATGCCGTGCAATCTATCGCTGAAGCGATGTACGAGGAGTTGAAGCCCTTCGGAATTCAGGTCCAAACAATCAATCCGGGACCCTACCTTACAGGTTTCAACGAGACTGTGGTTGAAGCCGGTCTACGCTGGCTCAGCGATGACGTGAACTTTATCAAGCGCGATGCCTTCAAGAAAGTGGTCGACGGGCTGCTGGGTAAACCAGAGGGCAGACTCGATCCAAAGGACATGATCGCAAAGATGATTGAAGTGATTCCCTCTCGCGAGGGAAAGTTTCTCAACATCTTTCCTCCTTCGTCAGAAGAATGGGTCAAGAGTTACCAGCAGCAACTCTACGATCGCACTATCTAGCAGGCACTTATCAGTGAACGATGACGATCGAGCTTTCGTTGGCGAAGGCCCCGCACCTCAATCTGGTCAATGCGGCCAAGTTGGGCCTATCATTGGCCACATTGATCAACCTGAGCAGCCTCGAATACTTCTTTGCAGTTGGAGGCATTGCGGCGTTGCTATCGAGGGAAATGCTATGAAGAAGATCGCGGCCCCCATTCCTTTTGCTGGTTCCCAGATCGATCAAACTCGTCACGTCTGCGCTTTCTTCAACAGCCCTGACGAAGAGTATCGGGTCTTGCTCCCGTTCATAAAAGACGGATTCCAATGTGGTCATAAGGCAATTCACATTGTTAATCGGGATCAGCGTCCGGACCACCTGCAACGCCTGAGGGCCGCGGGCATTGATACCGCGGTTGCGGAGCAAAGCGGACAACTGGAGATTCGGACGGATACCGAAATCTACCTTCCGGAAGGCCGTTTCGATGCAGATCGCATGATTTCGGCGTTCGAGCAATTGGCCAGCGGCAATGGCACCGGCAGCTTCCCGCTAAGTCGTATTTGCTGTCGTATGGATTGGATAGTTGAAAGCAGATCGCATGTGGATGACGTGATTGAGTTTGAGTCGCGGGTAAATGAGGTATGGCGTCGGCACGAAGACGCAGTTATCTGTACCTACCATCTCGGCAAGTTTGGAGGAGACGCGGTCGTTGACATCTTGCGGACCCACCCGATGGTCGTCATCGGCGGCGTCCTTCAACACAATCCCTTCTTTGTGCCGCCAGACGAATTCCTGCGCGAATTTCGCGAGCGTCGGTCTCGTCGGAGCGGCTCACCTGCGGTGGCCTGACATGGAAGTGCAGCTCGAAGATCCAGCCCAGGAAATCAAGCGCCTTCAGCGCTGCATCAACGATCTAACGAGCCTGCTCGCTCTGCCTGCGATCTGGCGCGGCAGTGAACCGTCGCAAATTGTTCAAACCCTTCTGGATGTACTGCTCCGTATGCTCAGCTTGGATTTCGCTTACGCGCGGTTGAGCGACGCATTTGGCGTGATGCCAGTGGAGATTCTCCGAGTCGCCGAGGACAGCAAAATCAACCTGTCGGCCGAGGAAGTCCGCAATTTGCTCGGCGACCCATTGGCTGCCTACGCTCAAGGGTCTCTCCCGCAAATACGAAACCAATTGGCAGTCGAAGGCATTGCGATCATCCCCGCGCAGTTGGGCGTACATGGTGAGATCGGGGTGATCGTCCTGGGTTCTAACCGGACAGGCTTCCCTGAGAAAACCGAAAGCCTTCTTCTGAGCGTAGCGGCAAATGAGGCATCTATCGGATTGCAAGAGGCAAGACTCCTAAGCGAACAGAAGCGGATCTCCGCTGAGGTCAATGCCGAGAACCAGATGTGGCCGGTCCTTACGGAGGTCGAGATAGATCGTGCGCGGCCGTACGGACGGGTGCGCCGGGTGGAGATTGGCGAGATTCTGTATCGGCCGGGAGAGGTGGGAAGGCCGTGCTTCATCCTCTTATCCGTCAGCTTGGAAATCGTTCAGCCAACTATCAACGGCGAACGGCTGGTCACGATCTTACGTCCGGGAATGTTCACCGGGGAGGCGGGCTCGATCGCAGGGCAACGGACTGTAGTTCAGGCCCGAGTTATACAAGCAGGTGAAATCCTGGAGGTTCGACCCGAAGACCTTCGCACTCTTGTGGCGCACGATGCAAGTCTGAGTGAGATCCTCTTGCGAGCGTTTATGTTGCGAAGGCTGATGCTCATAGACCGACAGCTGGGCAATGTCGTTGTCATTGGCTCGCGACATTCTGCAGACACTCTATGCCTTCGGGAATTTCTAAGCCGAAATGGTCATCCATTTTCTTATATCGACTTGGATATGGACGATGCTTATCGGAACCTTCTCGACCGCTTTGGAGTCGCTGTCTCCGAAATCCCGATCGTGATAGGCAACGACGGGACGATGGTTCTGCGAAATCCGTCAACCGCACAGCTGGCAGATTCCCTCGGACTTAACGACAATATCGACAATAGTTCGCTTCACGATCTGATCATCGTGGGCGCGGGCCCTGCAGGCCTGGCAGCAGCGGTATATGCGGCCTCGGAGGGAATAGATGCTCTCGTTATAGAAAGCCACGCCCCCGGGGGGCAGGCAGGCTCCAGTTCAAAGATAGAGAATTATCTGGGATTTCCAACAGGGATCTCCGGTCAGGAGCTCGCTACAAGCGCCACCCAGCAGGCACAGAAGTTTGGAGCGAAGATGGCGTTGGCACGATCGATTGTTCAACTTAGGTGCCAACATCGCCCCTACGAGCTCGTCATGAACGATGGTACTGTCTTCTTCGCACGGACTATTGTCATTGCGACCGGCGCCTACTACAAGAAGCCAACGACCGTGAACCTGGACCGCTTCGTGGGGCACGGGATCCACTACGGTGCCACATTTCTTGAAGCTCAGTTGTGCGAGGGCGAAGAGGTCATTGTTGTGGGCGGCGGCAACTCGGCTGGTCAAGCTGCAGTCTTCCTTTCGCAGCACGCACGCAAGGTATATATGCTTGTGCGAGCCGCCACGTTATCCGAATCGATGTCCCACTATCTCATCGCGCGAATTTCCGGAAATCCGTCTATCGAACTGCTGTGCAACTCCGAACTAGCCGACCTTGGGGGCGAGAGCGCTCTCGAAACAGTGAGTTGGGTCAACACGCTGAACGGAGAGGTGCGTTCGATCAAGACACATCACCTTTTCATCATGGCTGGCGCCTCACCTAACACAAGCTGGCTTCGAGGCCGTGTCGCTCTTGATGAGAAGGGCTTTATCCTCACCGGACGTGATCTGCCACTAGTTGTTGACTCGGATCAGAGTTCTCTCTGGCCGCTTTCGCGCCCACCTTTCATGCTGGAGAGCAGCCTACCAGGAGTATTCGCAGTGGGCGATGTCCGCTCCGGAAACGTCAAGCGAGTTGCTTCAGCGGTTGGTGAGGGAGCTATTTCCGTGAGTATGGTGCATCGAGTTCTCGCGGAGCTCTAGCGAACCAAAGGTGCCTTTCACCTTTCGTTCAGCAGATGCCGCTGGGCAGGTATTTCGGGGCTCCGAATGATGTTTACGAAAGGATTAACACTTGAAAATAAGCCGAATCGTGATCTTGGCGGTGCTCATGGCCGCAAGCGTGTGAGCGACGTACATACAGTGGGCGAAGCAGGCTGTGAACACGCCGGCCAATCAAAATCGAGAGGAACAGTCCAATATGACCAACGAAAAGGTGATCATGCTGATCGAAGCAAAGATTCAGCCACAGCGTCGAGCGGAGTTTGTCGACGCCATAAGTCAATACGTACCGCTGGTACGCTGAGGCAGGCCTAGAAACGTTTTATGTGACGGCACGAAAGGACGATCCCAATACATTTGTTTTTTACGAGGTTTACAGGTCACATGCGGCACAGAATTTCCATCTCCAGCAGAACTTCACCAAGAATTTTCTGGCGACGCTAAAAAGCGCACAGGTAGGAGACCGAGTGCGTAAATCTCGTTGAGTTAAACCTGGAAGGACAGACACATTCCAACTAGGAAATTTCATTACCTTTGGGTTTTGAGTGGAAACGCCAATTCATTTATTGACCGGGCCGTCCCAACTTCTGGTTGCATATCGGCCGAGACGAGTTCGGATGCCTTCAGTCAGTGTTTATAACCGGCATCCCGGACAGGTAGATGCCCTCCTAGCCGCTGTCTCGATGAGTGATAAATCGCGTGGATGTTGAAAAAGTCAGCGTCGCTTTGGTGGTTTTGAGGATTGAACAACGTTGTTGCGTCAGTCGTGACCGCCGCTTCCTATGAAGTGGCGGGTACCAGCGACATCGTTGGCCGGCTGAGGAACCGGACTAGCCGCTTGATGTTCTGGGCAGTGGCCGCCAGGAAGAACTGCTCTCGTACGAACTTCAACCTGCGCAGCCGGAGCCTATTGAGACCGATGTGATTGTGACTCTTTAGCTCCGCAAAGAGCGCTTCGACCTTCTTCCGTTGCCGTTGTGCATACTTGAACTCCGGTGTAGTCCAGAGATCTCGCGCTCGCTGCCGGGCGGGCTCGTTCATGTGGATCGCAAGATACCGGAACGGTCCAGTCGTGCACTGCGATCTCTGCTGGCATGGACCACACTTCTTGCGCGTTCCTATATAGCCGAACGTGCGGTTTCTCTCATTGCGGCCGCCGTAGTTCAGTTGCTGGCCTCCAGGACAGATGTAACTGTTGCTCTCCGGCAAGTAGGTAAAGGACTCCGGACCATAGAAGGGGCTCCTCGTTCGCCCGACAGCATCCCTGGTGGGCATGTACGGCGTGATCTCCCGGTCCACCAGCCACTGCAAGAACTCACCATTGCCATAGCTTGCGTCGGCAGCGATGGATTGCGGTTTCCGGCCTTGCCATTGGGCGAAGCGAGTAATCATGTCCCTGGCGGATCGCGACTCCTCACTCAGGCGAGCGCCTGTTGCTTGCACGCCCACGACGATGCAGCTGTCATTGTCAATCAGGTAGTTGTTGTAATAACCCATGCGTGCCGGAGTCCCGCCTTTTGTCGCATAGGTGGAGTCCGGATCGGTGGTGGACACCTTGTCCTGGCTATGTGTCGATTCCTCCACCGGGTTCTGTACTTCAAGCTCGGCAAGGTACTCGCGCACCGTTCGATTGACCTGCGCGGCCTCAGCCAACTGCTCTCTCGGGATACGGCTCTCCTTGGAAGCGTTTGCCTCCACGAAGGTTCCATCGACCGATAGCTTGTCTCCACGCACCAGTCCCACTGCGAGGCATTGGGCCACAACTTCCTCGAACAACCGCTCGAACACATTCGATTCCTGGAAGCGTCCGTGGCGATTCTTCGAAAACGTGGAGTGGTGCGGAACTTCCTGATCGAAGCCGAGACCAGTGAACCAGCGCCACGCAAGGTGCATGCGCAACTCCTCGACAAGCTTGCGCTCACTGCTGATCCCGTACAGATAGCCAATCAGCAAAATGCGCAGCAAGAGCTCAGGATCGATGGATGGACGACCAGTTTCGCTGTAGCTGTCCTTCAGCCGCTCGCGTACGAAACCGAAGTCGATATGCTTATCAACCAACCGCAACAGATGATTCTCTGAAACCTGATCTTCCAGTCGGAAGTAGTAGAAAAGAGATTCAGAGCGGGCGTGCTGACCCATCATGAGCGTTAGTCCTCCGACAATGGCGATCCACAGCAGCATGGTCACACTATGCTGCGAAACACTCCGAATTGCCACACGGATTTCATTAAAATCAGCTGATTCGTACTGACTTTTTCAACACCCACTCGCCATAGCACTCATTGAAGGAGGAGGTCTCCCCGCGCTGATCGGCTCGTGAGCGACTCAGCGCACAGATTGGTAAACAAAGCCGGGCTTTTCAATACACTGACCAGCACCCAAGAATGATGCTTCACTTCACTGCTTCAATTGCTGCAAAATCGCCTTCGCAGCAACCAATCGAGTTTCGGCTGCCACGAAGTAGATTGCATTTCGACCGTTACCTACCTGCAACAACGGTTTACAGTTGGGAAGGCAGCTAATATGGCAAATAAAGCCTGTCTAGTACAAGGGAGGGTAACTGTCTTCAACCTTCGAGAACAATGCGGGTTAGCTGATTTCGTGAGACATTTGAAACGATGAATGCGCCCGGTCCACAAGGATGTTGGCTTTCTCCTTCCTGTTTGTGCTCGCAGAGATGCCCATGTCTTCGCAGGACTTCCACAAGGCACACCGCCGACCTCGTACTTGCTGGTGTGGATGGGCAGAAACTCAGCGTCTATTCGCGTCGGCTGTTTCAGAAGCTGGGCATTCACGATGCGTCGTTTACTCGCTCAGACACACTGCTGCAAGTTGGCTGGCGACGGGTGGCGTAGCCCTCTACGCTGTCGGGCAACTGCTGGGCCACCGCACTCCGCGTATGACTCAGCGATACTCGCATCTCTCCCCGTCCTACATGGCCGGAGCGATAGGAAAGCTGGATTCTGTTTTTGGCGGAGTGATGCCGGACTGTCAAACCTGGTGCTGTGTTAGTCCCCGTAGAGTCCCCACTCTTTGTTACTCCTCCGGTTGAAAGCGATAGGTTGTTGAATTGACTTGGTGTCCCCGATGGGATTCGAACCCATGTTATCGCCGTGAAAGGGCGGTGTCCTGGGCCGGGCTAGACGACGGGGACTTCGCAGGGGATGACGGCTCCAGCAGCACCCTCATCATCTTCAACGCTAACAATATCGCCATTCACTGTCAAAGATCGACTACATTAAGCGCGCACGGCATACTGGTAGTGAACTCATGCCTCTTGCGACAATCCAATACGAGACAAGGCGCTCGACTGCTCGCAGTTACAAATATCTCGACGCCCTCACCACCGCGTTCGTGGTCATTCTGCTCGTCTCAAACTTAATCGCGCAGAAGGTCTGTCTCTTCGGCCCGTTTTTCATTGGCCGATGGTCGATCGGCCCCTTCGCGGTCAGCGGCGCGGTGCTTCTGTTTCCCATCACCTATATCTTTGGAGACGTCTTCACCGAAGTCTACGGTTACGCCGCCTCGCGCCGCGCCATCTGGCTGGGCTTTTTCGGCACGGCGCTCCTCTACGTTATTGGAGCGATCGTTATCTCGTTGCCTTCGGCTCCCGGATGGCAAAACCAGCAGGCCTTCGCCACAGTCTTCGGCTTTATCCCACGCATCCTGGCCGCCAGTCTCATCGCTTTCTGGGCAGGTGAGTTTGCCAACTCCTACACTCTCGCGCGGCTTAAGCTCCTGACCAATGGCCGCAAGCTCTGGACGCGTACCATCGGTTCCACCATCGTCGGCCAGGCCGTCGATACAACTCTCGTCATCACATTAACCTTTGGCGGCATCTATCCCGCCCGCATCCTGTTGAACATTATCGTCACTGGATACGCTCTTAAAGTCGGTTATGAAGTGATCGCCACGCCCCTGACATATCTTGTGATCAACTGGCTCAAGCGGGCCGAGCAGTCCGACGCATTCGATCGTCACGAGAGCTTCAATCCATTTTCATTCGCCGAAAAAAGCAGTCTCGACATTTGAGCGCGACGCTCAAGCTACTTTTGCGCCGACCAACGTTTAATTCAGCCTTTTTCGCGCGCTAAATTGCAGATTCCGAACCTTTCCGGGCCACAAGTTCATCTAACTTTCGAATCCAAGCGGAAGTGATCCTTAAATCATTGATCCAGAGAACTTTGCGCCCTGTTCTCCCGTAGCACCGTAAGTTGTAATCCCATGTTGTAGCCCGCCGAAGTCGCTGCATCGAAAGAATCTGAAGGAGAAGTACTGTGCCCCTGATTGTGAACACTCGCCGCGCCCTCCCATTGTTTGCCTGCGTGGCCGCATGCCTCCTCGCGGGTTGCAAATCCGCGCCTCCTCCGGCTCCTCCGCCACAGGCGATGCCCGTGCAGGTCGCTCCGGTCACGCTATCGCCAGTTCCTAGTTCCGACACCTACGTTGCCACCATTAAGAGCCGCCGCTCGTCGACGATGCAGCCACAGGTGGACGGCAACCTGGTCAAGATCTTTGTGAAGTCCGGCGACGTCGTCAAAGCCGGTCAGGTCCTGATGCGCATCGATCCGCTGAAGCAGATTGCCACCGTCCAGTCCCAGCAGGGAACTCAAGCACAGAAGAAGGCTCTCTACGACTACACCCGTATTGAACAGGAGCGGCAGCACAAGCTCTTCGACGCTGGTGTCGTCTCGCGCGACGCGTACGATCAGGCCATACAGGCCTACGAGAATGCCAAGGCGGACTACGAATCAAACGCCGCCCTGACCGATTCGCAGAAACAACAACTCGCCTACTACGACATCCGCGCGCCCTTCAACGGAATCGTCGGCGACATCCCAGTTCATCTCGGCGATTACGTCTCTGCCACCACCTTGCTCACCACAGTCGACGAAAACGCTGACCTCGAAGCCTACATCTACGTCCCTACCGAGCGTTCCTCGCTGGTCCGCACGGGTCTACCCGTAGAAATCCTCGACACCGCTGGCAAGGTCCTCGTCAAAACGAAGATCAGCTTTCTCTCCCCGCAGGTCGACAACGGCCTGCAGAGCATCCTCGCCAAGGCCGAGGTCCCGCGCACGGCAGACATCCTCCGCAACCAGCAACTGGTCAAGGCTCGCGTCACCTGGAGCACCTCTCCCGCGCCCGTGGTTCCTGTTCTTGCTGTCAGCCTGATTGGCGGGCAGACCTTCGTCTATCTCGCGTCTCCAAAGGGCGATGGATACGTCGCCCATCAGATTCCCGTCACGCTGGGCGAGACCGTCGGCAACACCTATCCCGTAATCAGCGGCCTGAAACCGGGGGACAAAGTTATCGTCTCCGGCCTGCAGTTTTTGCAGGAGGGTGCGCCGGTCAAGCCTCTGGGCTAAGTCAGAGGCTTTAGCTATTCCTGCGGAGTGCACTTTGCCTTCGCATTGTCTTTCGCTTCATCCACGGGCCAGATGCCCCGGTTAGAGGTCACCCTTGTTTGTAGACTTTTTCATTCGTCGCCCGATCTTCGCCACGGTCTGCGCCCTTCTGATCGTTCTTGCCGGCGCCGTCTGCATCCCCACTCTGCCGATCTCGCTCTATCCGACCCTTGCCCCGCCGCAGGTCGTCGTCACCAGCACCTACATCGGCGCTAACTCTAAGGACGTCGAGTCCGCCGTTACCATCATTCTCGAGCAGTCCATCAACGGCGTCGAGGGTATGCGGTACATGAGCTCTACCAGCTCGAACGACGGCACCTCGGCAATCACCGTCACCTTCGACACCGGCTACGACCTCAACATCGCCGCCGTCGACGTTCAGAACCGTGTCGCTTCCGTGCAGGGCCGTCTGCCCGCGGTCGTCAACAACACCGGCATCACCATCACCAAGGCCAACGCAAACTTCGTTCTCGCCGCCGGCTTCATCTCGCCCGACCACTCGCTCTCGCCGGCCTTCATCTCCAACTACATCGATGTCTACGTCAGCGACGCGCTCAAGCGCGTCCCGGGCGTCGGCGCCGTCATCATCTTCGGCGAGCGCAAGTACGCCATGCGACTCTGGCTCGATCCCACGCGCCTCGCCGCACGCGGTCTCACCGCTCTCGATGTGACCAACGCCCTCGCAGAGCAAAACGTCGAAGTCGCAGCCGGTCAGTTGGGCCAGCAGCCCGCCGATCCCACGCAACAATTTCAAATGGCGGTGCGCGTCGTTGGCCGCCTCACCGACCCTAGACAATTCGAAAACATCGTCATTAAGAACAGCACCACAGCCGGCGGAATCGTCCTGCTCAAGGACGTCGGCCGCGCTGAAGTCGGCGCGGAAAACTACAACACCAGCCTCAAATTCCAGGGCACCGACTTCCAGGGCGGAGATGCCGTTGGCGTGGGTATCCAGCAGCTCTCCAACGCCAATGCCCTTGACGTCGACAAACGTTGCCGAGCCGTGCTCGCCGAGCTCGAAAAGTCCTACCCGCCGGGCCTCAAAGGCATCATCGCCGTCGACACCACCCTCGTCATCGGCGAGTCGGTCCACGAAGTCATCACCACCATCGGCGAAGCCATCATCATCGTCATCATCGTCATCTTCCTCTTCCTGCAGGATTGGCGCGCCACCATCATTCCCGCCGTCACCATCCCGGTCTCGCTCATCGGCACCTTCGCCTTCATCAAAATCTTCGGCTTCAGCATCAACTCCCTTACACTCTTCGGCATCACCCTCGCCACCGGCCTCGTCGTCGACGACGCCATCGTCGTCATCGAGAACGTGCAGCGCCACCTCTCCGGACACGCAGTCATCCCCGAACGTTCTGAGTTGACCGAGCCCGATCCCTATGCTCCCGACGTCCTCGAGCACACGAAAGGTGCCGGCACAGGCCGCGGCATGGAGACCGTCTCCTCCGACGCGCACGAAGCCACCAGCATCGCCATGGCCGAGGTCACCAGCGCCGTCATCGCCACTTCGCTCGTTCTGATCTCCGTCTTCATTCCGGTCAGCTTCTTTCCCGGAACCACCGGCATCCTCTATAAACAGTTCTCGCTGACCATCGCTTTTTCCATCGCCATCTCCGCCTTCAACGCGCTCACGCTATCGCCCGCCCTCGCCGCGATCCTCCTTCGAGCCGATACCAAAAAGACCGGCATCATGGCCTTTTTCCTTAACCCCATCGAGCGTCTCATCCAATGGGTCATCCGCGTCTACGCGCGCGCCGTAACCTTTGTCGTTCGCATCCGCTACGTCATGCTGGTGGTCTTCCTCTGCGCGCTCGTGGCTACGGGATTCATGTACACGCATGTCCCCACAGCCTTCATCCCTCAGGAAGACCAGTCCTACTTCCTCATCATCGTGCAGACCCCTCCGGGGGCCTCGCTTAGCTACACCTCGGACTTTGCCGATAAGGTTTCCGCTGTCGTTCGCAAGAACGACGGCGTCTTCGGCACCTTCTCCGTCATGGGCTTCTCGCTCTCCGGCGGCAGTTCGCCAAACTCCGGCCTCATCTTCGCTCCGCTCAAACCCATCAACGAGCGCACCAAGATGGGACCCCAATTCACCGCCAAGGCCATCGTCCTCGACGTTGGTCCGAAGCTCTTCGGTGTCCCCGGCGGCATCGCCTTCGCGGCCGAACCTCCCGCCGTCGCCGGCATCGGCACGGTCGGCGGCTTCCAGTTCATCCTGCAGGACTACGGCCGCAACACCTTCGGCGACATCGACCGGATCGCCCACACGCTCGTTGGTGCTGGACGTGCGCCGGGCTCCGGCCTCACCGGCATGAACACCACCTTTACCTCCAACGATCCGCAACTACTCGTCGCGATCGATCGGCAGAAGGCCAAGGCCATCGGCGTTCCGTTCACTCAGATCACCGCCGCCCTCAACACCTTCATGGGCTCGAGCTATGTGAACGACTTCGACTTCAACAACCGCGCCTATCGCGTCTACGTTCAGGCTGACGCGCCCTATCGCCGCACCTCTGCCGACCTGCGCCAGTACTACGTCCGCTCCGACTCCGGCCAGATGATCCCGCTCGACAACCTCGCCACTCTCACCGAGACCTCAGGCCCGCAGGTCATCAACCACTACAACCTCTTCCGCTCCGCCGAGATCGACGGCTCTCCCGCGCCCGGCCTTAGCTCCGGTCAGGGTCTCGACAACATGGTGCGGCTGTTCAACAAATACAAAATGCCGGGCATGGCGTATTCGTGGACCGGCCTCGCCCTCGAAGAGGTCGAATCTGCCGGCAAAGCGATTATCATCTTCGGCCTCGGCCTGCTCGTCGTTTATCTCACTCTCTCTGCGCAATACGAATCCTTCGCATTGCCGTTCATCATCCTGCTCGCCGTTCCCATGGCGATCCTCGGCGCCCTCACCCTGGTCGACCTTCGCGGCCTCGTCGATGACGTCTACGTCCAGATCGGCCTCGTCATGCTCATCGGTCTCTCCGCCAAAAACTCGATCCTCATCGTCGAGTTCGCCGAGCAGCTCCTGGAACAGGGCCGCTCCGTCATCGAAGCAGCAATCGAGGCTGCCGAACTCCGCCTGCGACCCATCCTGATGACCTCCATCGCCTTCATCCTCGGCGTCGGCCCGCTCTTCTTTGCCACCGGCGCAGGCGCCTATGGCCGTCACTCGGTAGGAACCGCCATCGTCGGCGGCATGGTGCTCTCGACAATCCTTAATCTCTTCTTCATTCCCGTTCTCTACGTCCTGCTGAAGACTTTCCTTGGCAGATTCTCCCGGAAGTCGAAGGCGCCCAGCGGCAGGGAACTGCCGCCACCGCAACCCCATTCAATGGTTTGAAGCCACGATAGACGTGCCGAATCCAGCATGAGCAAGGCGTAACAGTGATCAGAGGGATAAAGACGGATAAAAGATGATTGCCTTTCTTCTCAGTTGAATTCCGCGAGTTCGCATCGATGGGGCTGATGGTGATTGCTTTTATCAGTTTCTCCCCCTCTGATCACTGTTACGCCTTTCGTGTCCCTTCCGGGTCCGCGCCGCTCGGAGCTATCATGCCCCATGGTGAAACGATCGACAGGTACTGACGAGAGCTGGCTCCCCGAAGCCAACGAATCCACAGCAGATTTCCCCCTCACGCATCTACCCTACGGAGCCTTCGAATTCGAAGGCGAACAGCATCTCTGCGTCGCCATCGGGGCACATCTCCTCGACCTCCACGCCTGCGCCTCCTCCGGTCTGCTTCCCCCAACTCTCGTAGGCGCGTGCCAGGCGCCCACCCTCAACCCGCTCCTGTCTCTCGGCCATCGCTCCTGGACCCTGCTCCGCGAAACCCTCACCAGCCTGCTCTCCGCCGACGTCGAACCCGGCCCCAGGCAGGCAGCCGAAGCGGCCCTCCACTCCATCGCCGGTACGACTCTCGTCAAACCCATCTACATCCCCAACTACACCGACTTCTACGCCTCCATCTACCACGCCACCCGCGTCGGCCAGCTCTTCCGTCCCGACCAGCCTCTTCTCCCCAACTACAAACACATCCCCATCGGCTACCACGGCCGCGCTTCTTCCATCATCCCCAGCGGAATTCCCATCTTCCGCCCCACCGGCCAGACCCGTCCATCGGAAGCCGATGCTCAACCTAACTTCATTCCTACCAAAGCACTAGACTACGAACTCGAACTGGCGCTTTATATTGGCGAGCCCAGTCTACTGGGCACACCCATCCCCATCTCTCAGGCCGACCATCATCTCTTCGGCGTCAGCCTCCTCAACGACTGGTCAGCCCGTGACATCCAATCCTGGGAGTATCAGCCCCTCGGCCCCTTCCTCGCCAAAAACTTCGCCACTACTGTCTCCCCGTGGGTGACTCCGATGGCCGCTCTCGAGCCCTTCCACGCCCCGGCCTCACCTCGTCCCCACAGCGATCCCAAACCCCTTCCGTATCTTCACTCCGCCGCCGATCAGGAGCGAGGAAATTTGAATGTAACACTTCAAGTATTTATCTCAACCATAACCATGCGTGAAAATAAGCTGGAGCCATATCTTCTCAGCGAATCCAACGCCAAGGACCTCTACTGGACTCCCGCCCAACTCATTGCCCACCACACCAGCAACGGTTGCAACCTGCAGATCGGCGACGTCCTCGCTACTGGCACAATCTCCGGCCCCGCCGAATCCTCCGCCGGCTGTCTCCTCGAACTCACCCGCAACGGCGCGCAACCGATCCTCCTTCCCACCGGCGAATCCCGCACCTTCCTCGCCGACGGCGACGAGATCATCCTCCGCGGCTCCTGCGAAGCCCCCGGCCATCCCCGCATCGGCCTCGGCGAGTGCCGCGCCACTATCCTCCCCGCCGCGCATGAGGGCATAGCCATGGCCGATCATCCAGGAATCACGGCCGACCAAATTGCCATTCGCGATCTGCTTTCCCGGATCAATGACGCGTGGCTAAAGCAGCGAGGGGAAGCCATGACGGCTACTCTGAACCAGTGCTTCGCTGAGGACGTGGTGATGCGAGGTCATGGTTTTGCCTTCCTGGGCAAGGGGCGCGACCTCGCTGTGCAGAGTTATCACGACTTTGTCAGTCAAGCTGAAGTAAAGAGTTTCTCGCTCGATGAGCCCGAAATTGACGTCGCTGGCGACACCGCAACGGCGCAATACAAGTGGGCCATGACCTATGTCCTGAACGGACAGGAATATGCCGAACATGGGCGTGATGTGTTTGTCTTCGCTCGACGGGACAAAAAGTGGCTTGCTGTTTGGCGTGCTTTGTTTCCAGAGGTCGGCTAGTAATTGCGCAACCCTAGCCAATCCTCCCGCCCGTGAACTATCCTCAACGGTGCAGACGGTGCAACAAACCGTCACCGGAGACCCCATGGCAACACACGCTCCAATCCAGACCCAATCCCGAATCCATGACCGCCGACTTCCTCCCCCTCAAGGGCACCGACCACGTCGAGTTCTACGTCGGCAACGCCCGCCAGGCCGCTTACTTCTACCGCGCAGCCTTTGGCATGTCGCTCGTCGCCTACGCCGGCCCCGAAACCGGCCGCCGCGACCGCGCCAGCTACGTGCTCCAGCAGGGCAAAGTCCGCTTCGTCCTCACCACCGCGCTGCGCACCGACTCCGACATCGCCCGCCACGTCGACAAGCACGGCGACGGCGTCCGCGCCATCGCTCTCTGGGTCGACGACGCCCGCCAGGCCTGGCACGAGACCACCACCCGCGGCGCCCGCAGCATCCAGGAGCCCACCGACTTCTCCGACGCCGACGGCCGCGTCACCATCTCCAGCATCGCCGCGTACGGCGACACCGTGCACACCTTCGTCGACCGCACCAACTACACCGGCGTCTTCTTCCCCGGCTACCAGGCCGTCAAGGAGGATCACATCGCCCGCCCCGTCGGCCTTCTCCACATCGACCACATCGTCGGCAACGTCGGCTGGAACTCCATGAATCAATGGGTCGACTTCTACCGCGACGTCATGGGCTTCGGCCTCTACCAGCACTTCGATGACAACGACATCTCCACCGAATACTCCGCTCTCATGTCGAAGGTCATGGCCAATGGCAACGGCTACGTCAAGTTCCCCATCAACGAGCCCGCCGAAGGCCGCCGCAAATCCCAGATCGAGGAGTACCTCGACTTCTACGGTGGCCCCGGCGTCCAGCACATGGCGCTCGCCACCAACGATATCCTCGCCACCGTCGCGGCAATGAAGCAGCAGGGCGTCGACTTCCTCACCGTCCCGCACTCCTACTACACCGAGCTGCAGAATCGCATCGGCAAGATCGACGAGCCCATCGAAGAGCTCGAAAAACTCGGCATCCTCGTCGATCGCGACAACGAAGGCTACATGCTCCAGATCTTCACCCGCCCCGTCGAAGACCGCCCCACCGTCTTCTACGAGATCATCCAGCGCAAGGGCAGCCGCAGCTTCGGCAAAGGCAACTTCAAAGCCCTCTTCGAAGCCATAGAAAGAGAACAGGCCTTACGAGGCAATCTCTAGAACAGCAATCATCCGCGTGCATCCTTGTTCTACACAACGGCTCGCCTCAAGGCGGGCCGTTTCTCCTTCAAAACACAAGCACGAAACTGCACTCAAATTGCTGCATCAATATGCACTAACCCACGAATAATCATTCATATAGACGAAGCGTCCCGCATCTGCCAGTCTCATAACTGGAGACACTTTCAGATGAGCACCGCACGCATCGAACTCACCACCAAAGTCCTGCTGAACAAACCGTACCTGGTTAAGCCCGCGGCCACCTTCCTCATGTGCCCGCCCCGGCTCTATGACGTCAACTACGTCATCAACCCATGGATGGCGGGCAACATCCACGCCTCCTCGCGCACCCGCGCCGCCGAGCAGTGGCAGCGCCTCTACGAAGCCGTCAGCAAGATCGCCACCGTCGAACTCATCCAGCCCGAACCCGGCTCACCCGACATGGTCTTCACCGCCAACGCCGGCCTCGAGCGCGACGGCATCGTCGCCATCAGCAGCTTCTTCCACCCCGAGCGACAGGGCGAAGAGCCGCACTTCCGCCGCTGGTTCCGCGAGGCCGGTTACACCATCCTCGATGTCCCCCGCGCCACTCCCTTCGAAGGCGAGGGCGACGCCCTCTTCTCCACCGACGGCCGCTGCCTCTGGGTTGGACACGGTCCCCGCTCTGCCGCATCGAGCCATCACGCCCTCCGCGAGGCCTGGGGCATCCCCGTCGCACCGCTCCACCTCATCGATCCCCGCTTCTACCACCTCGACACCTGCTTCGCCCCGCTCACAGGCGGCTACGTCATCTATTTTCCCGAAGCCTTCGATCAGCAGTCCCTCCACAGGATCGAATCCTTTTACTCACCGGAGAAGCGCATCATCATCAGCGAAGCCGACGCCGTCTGCTTCGCATGCAACGCCATCAACGTAGGCCGCACCATCATCCTCAACAGGATCAGCAGCAAACTGAGCCATCAACTCGAACAACTCGGATTCGAAGTCATCCAGGTCGAACTCACCGAGTTCCTCAAAGCCGGCGGCGCAGCAAAGTGCCTCGTCATGAAACTCAGCCAACGAATGCCAACTGAAGCGAAATCGGGTGCCCCATGTTCGCGACGGTCTCATCGTCGCTAACGTGGGGATTCGCCTACGCGCGAACCGCCTTCTCCCGAGCACAAGCCTCAACACAGCAGGGAATTACAACCCCTCCGCCAACACCTTCTCATACGCCGGCACCGTAAGAAACTCCGTAAACTTCGGCGCCCTCACCAGCTCCTGCATCAACTCCGCCGCTCGCAGATACGCCGAGAACCTCTCCGAGCTCACATTCGCCCTCGCCCGCCCCAACTCATCCGCAATCTCCGAGTCCACCATCTCAACCGTCACCGGCAGCCCATCATCCATCACGGCCTTGTGGTGCACCCACTGCCATAGCTGAGCGCGGCTGATCTCCGCGGTCGCTGCGTCTTCCATCAGATTGAACAGCGGCACACATCCAATCCCGCGCAGCCACGCCTCCACATATCCCAACCCCACCGCAACATTCTGCCGCACGCCAGCCTCGGTGATCGTCCCCTCAGGAACCTGCAGCAGATCCTCCGCCGTCGCCTGATAATCCGGCAGCTGCTTGCTGATCTGATTCGGCTGCGGCATTACCCGATCGAACACCTCGAGAGCAACCGGAACCAGCCCCGGATGCGCCACCCACGTCCCGTCATGTCCATCAGTCGCCTCGCGCTCTTTATCCGCCCTCACCTGCTTCAACGCCGTCTCGTTCGCCACAGGATCGCTCTTGATCGGAATAAACGCACTCATTCCTCCCATCGCACTCACCCGGCGACGATGGCACGTCTTGATGCACAGCTTCGAGTAACTCCGCATGAAGTGCGTGGTCATCGTCACCTGTCCGCGATCCGGCAGTAGCACGCTCTCATCGCCCGCAAACTTTTTGATGAAGCTGAAGATGTAGTCCCACCGCCCGCAGTTCAACCCAGCCGAGTGATCCTTCAGCTCCCACAGAATCTCATCCATCTCAAACGACGCCAGGATCGTCTCGATCAACACCGTAGCCTTAATCGATCCCGCCGGAATCCCCAACTCCGTCTCAGCATGCACAAACACATCGTTCCAAAGCCGCGCCTCCAGATGGCTCTCCATCTTCGGCAGGTAAAAATACGGTCCCGATCCGCGCGCCAGCAGCTCCTTCGCGTTGTGAAACGCATACAAACCGAAGTCGAACAGCGAACCCGACATCGGCTCTCCGTCCACCAGCACGTGCCGTTCCTCGAGATGCCACCCGCGCGCCCGCACAAAAAGCACTGCCGGCTTCTCAATCAATTTGTAACTCTTACCGGTCTTTTCATCCTCAAACGTAATCGTCCGCCGCACCGCATCGCGCAGGTTGAGCTGTCCCTCCATCACGTTGTCCCACGTCGGCGTCGTCGAGTCCTCGAAGTCCGCCATAAACACCTTCGCGCCCGAGTTCAGCGCGTTGATGATCATCTTCCGGTCCACCGGCCCTGTAATCTCCACGCGCCGATCCAGCAGATCCGCAGGCAGCGGAGCCACCGTCCACTCGCTCTCGCGAATTCGCTTGGTCTCGTTCAGAAAATCCGGCCGCTCCCCGGCGTCCAGCCGCTTCTGCCGCGCCGCTCGCGCCTGCAACAACTCTTTCCGCCGCTCATTGAAAGCCCGCTGCAACCCCACCACAAACGCCACCGCCTCCGGCGTCAAAATCTCCGCATACCGCCCCGCCGACGGCGCCACAAACTCTACACTCATGACCGACCGCATCCATCCCTCCAGAGTTCTCAGTTACCGTTCTCAGTTCTCAGTCTTTGACGACCACAACCGAGGTCGTCACTCTACGACAACTGAAACTGACAACTGACAACTGACAACTGCCCTACTCAAACCGCAGATCAACCTCACCCGCAGACCAAAACTTCACATCCACCTCGGACCCCGCCATCCCCAGCGACAGTCCGGTCCAGCTTCCCGTCGTCACCCACTGGCCGGCCTTCAGACCCACCGGTTCGCGACGCTCCTTCATTGGCCAGCCATGGCAGCAGACGCATCAGGTCGCCCGCAGTGTTCGAACCGGTGCGGTCCACTCTCACCACGCCATCGACGGCAAGCGTCACATGCTCCCTTGAAAAATCGATGCTCTGCCAGTTCGCAACCGCGGCGCCATACACAAACGCTCCATGCATCTGCAGATCTGCAATCATCGACAACTTCGCCGCCTTCGTCGGATCCGTCAGTCCGCTCTCGATCACCTCGATCGCCGGATGGCAGCTCCCAATCGCGGCCACCACCTCATCGCGCGAATAAGCATTCTCTCGTGGCGGCAGATCCTTCCCTATCTGAAAAGCAATCTCCGCCTCCAGCCCGCGAAACCTGTGCCGCCCACCCAGCACGGCATGATTCGAAGCGATCCACGCCTTCGGCATCGGCGCAAACATCGGAGTCGCGTCCGCCGTTGGAGCACCCACCTTCCACCCGCCGATCTCGCCATACGCCAGCGCCAGCCGATCCTGAATGAAGTACGCCTCCTCCAGCGTCACCGGCCGCACTGCTTCCGGCAGATCATCGATCGGCGTGTTCGTCCTGCGAGCATCCAGCAACAAGCCCGCCGCACTCATCAACTCTTTTTCCCGCTCACCAGTCATCATTCCTAAAGTGTCTCGCAACTGGCCCGCTTCTGTCTCGCACGCCAAACTACCAAACCCGACCAACGGTCGGGCTCACGCAGATCATTGCCGCAAGAACCGGTACACCCACCACGAAGTGGTCGCCCCACGCGCAGTGGGCCCGTCCGGCAGGACGAGCAGTCTTACTTGGCGCTCTTACCCAGACTCAAAAGATTCGCAAACAATCGATACGCCCCCGGCACTCCCTCCGGCAGCTCCCGATACAGCGCCAGAGCAACATAGACATAAGCACCCTTGCCCGTCTTCGCCACCAGCAGCCCACCCTTCTGCGGATCCTGCCCCGGATCATGCGTCTCCAGCAGAGCCTGGTACTGCGGGTCCCAGCTCTCCATAAACCCATGCCCGCGCTCCTCCACCCACCCATCGAAGTCCCGCGCCGTAATCTTGTTCGGCCAGCTCAGCACAGGACTCTCCGGCACCAGCAACTGCACCGCGGCCGTCTCATCCACCACCTTCTCCGCGTTGCCCAGCGAATAGGGATACGGGCCATAGTCGAACTGGCCCAGGTTGTACTGCACAATCACCACGCCGCCATTCTTCGCATACTTCAGCAACTGCCCATTCGCCGCCGCCAGTCCCGGATGCGCCGCATACGCCCTCACTCCCAGCACCACGACGTCATAACCGGCCAGCTTTCCTCCGGCAACATCGTCCATCGTCAGCGTCGTCGCATGCACTCCCAGATTTTCAAGCGACGCCTGCACCTCATCTCCGGTCCCCGGCAGATACCCCACCTTCAACCCCGGTGCCACCTTCACATCCACACCTCGCGCGCGATACGTCGCCGGCTTGTAAAGATTCGCCGGCAGCAACCCCGCATACCCAACCGTCTTATACCCCTCGCGATATTCCTGTCCCTGCATAGCTCGCCACCGCGGTCATCGTGTAAGCCGTCTCCGCCATCTTTCCCGGAGTCACAACAAACGGCACCTCCGCCGAATCCCCATCCTTCGTCAGCGAAAACTCCGCCTGTTCCGGCGACGCCGTCCAACCCTTCGGCAACTCCAGCTTCACCGTCCCCGCCGCCGCACCCTTCACGTTGCTCTGCACCTTCGCCGTCACCATCAGCGTCTTCTCAGTCAGCGGCACCACACCCGCTGCCGGCGAAACCGAAACCGAGATCGCCGGAGCCACCACCAGCGGCTCATACACCGTTCCTTGTCCCGTCACGCGATGCAGCGTCTGCACCACTTGCCCCAACCGAATCTCCACGCCGTCATATTCCACCGTCACCCACGCCGTCAGTGCAGGCAAGGGCAGGGAAGCATTCCGCATCGCCGGATCGGCCACATCGTAATAAGCCTGCTCAATCCCCGGCCGCGCAAACGGAGGCCGCGTCACTTTCGCATCCGCCGGCAGCTTCACATTGATCCGCACGTCGTCAGCTTTGCCATTCGCAAGTCGTCGTCTCCTCCAGTCGGCTTCGTGCTCTCAAACGTAGCGCCCGCACTCGACTCCAGCTCCGTCGACTTCACCTTCACCGGAACAGCGCTTCCATTCACCACATGCACCTGCACGCCAAACGCCTGTCCCGGCACCGCCGTCACAAACGTATCCGCGCCATCGCCAAACCGCGCAAACGGCCCGCTCGCCGTCCTGCCGCGAGCCACCTGCGCCCGCAGACTCAACCCCAGCGCCTGCACCAGCGCATCATTGAACTGCACCCGCTTCACTCGCAGCTCATGCAGCAGATCGTACTTCTGCTGCGCCGTCAGCCCACTCGCCTCGACCTTCGCAATCAACGCATCCGTCGCCTTCAAACCATCGCGCAACAGCGGCGCAGTCTTCTCCGGAGCAGCGATCTTGTAGATCGCCATCGCCTGCTCGACCAGCCCATCAATCTTCGCAAGATCCTGCTTCAAAAAAGTCGTCTCACCCGGAGCCAGCGTCGCCATTCCCGTCAGCGAAACATCCACCCCATCAAAAAAACTCTTCTCCTCTTCACCCGACGAGATACCGCGACCCATACCTGTGGTACGCCACATCGAACTCCCCCGCCGCCGGCACGCCCATCCCGCCATTCTGCGACTTCTGCAGACCCAGCCCCAGCCGCGCAAACTGCAGATAGCTCATCCCCAGCACCGGGCTGTAGTCGCCTTCGTGGATCGTCACATTCGGCTTCGGCGATTCCGTCGTCCACGTCCTTCGTCACATAGTTGTAGAACTTCGCCGGAGCATACTTGCCCGTCGCATAGTCGAACATCCCCTTCGCCGACACCTGAAAGAAACGGCACCCTCGCATACACCTTCAGCGGACTCCACGGCAGCAACCCCGCCGCAATCTGATCCGGAAACACCTTCGGATCGCCCGCCGCCTCATACACCTCCTGCGCCATCTCACCCGACACCTGGTGCTGCCCATGCCCATCCGTGATCCCACCCTGAAACACCGCCGTCACCACCAGCGGCCTGATACAGCCTCACCGCCCGCACCGCGTCATACAGCACACGGTCGTGACCCCAGTTCGCGAAGCTCTCCTCCTTCGTCTTCGAAAACCCGAAGTCCACCTGCGTCCCCCACATCTGGTCGATCGCCCATGTACCGATCTGCCGCCAGCAACTCCTGCGTCCTTACCAATCCCAGCGCATCGTCGAAGTCCGCCGACATCAGATTCTGCCCGCCCTCCCCGCGAGTCAGCGTCAACATCGCCACATGCGCGCCCTGCCCACGCGCCTCATACGTCAGCATCCCGCCATCCTCGTCATCCGGATGCGCCACAATCAGCATCAGGCTCGCGCGCGTCCGCAGCTTCACCAGGCTCTGCCACAGCGCCGTCGCTCCCTCGTTGGCTGGAATCTCCCGCACCACCACCGACGGCTTCACCTGCTCTCCCGTCAGATTCGCCGGATCGCGCAGCACCTGCCCAGACACCACGCCGCCGGGCACAGCCAGCGCCATCCCCGCAACCACACTCCAACGCGCAAAAATACGCATAGAAATCATTAACTTCTAATCTCTCACACCCGCGCACCCCAAATCACGCGTCAAATCTCCTCCATCCATCTCCCTCGCCAAACCGTACTGTAACCAGCAGCCCGATTCCGCGTCCTATCATGGAGAAGAGTCCTGCAACTGAAAGGAACGCAAGCAATGCTTCTACGAAAATCCCCCAGCCTCGCCTCCATCATCCGCTCCTCCGACATCACCCCGCAGCACGTCTTCGAGCAGTTCCAGACCAACCGCCGCCGCTTCCTCGCAGGAGCCGCCACCCTCGGCGCAGGCGCCCTCGCCGCCCGATACATCCCCGGCCTCATCGATCCCCCGACAACCGTCCACGCCGCCGACCAGCTCCAGATCGTTCCCAGCAAGTACACCCTCTCCGATCCGCAAACCCCCCTCGCCAAGGCCAGCAACTACAACAATTTTTACGAGTTCGGCACAGAAAAGTCCGATCCCGCGAAATACGCCCACACCATGACCACCCGCCCATGGCCCATCCAGATCACCGGCATGGTCAAAAAGCCCCAGACCATCAACATCGACGATCTCCTCCACTACCGCCCGCTCGAATCCCGCGTCTACCGCCATCGCTGCGTCGAAGCCTGGTCCATGGTCATCCCCTGGGACGGCTACTCCCTCTCCGAGTTCATCAACTTCTGCGAGCCGCTGCCCAGCGCGAAGTACGTTCAATTCTTCTCCTACCTCAACCGCAAGCAGATGCCCGACCTTCCCTCCGGCTACGACTGGCCCTATCGCGAAGGTCTCCGCATGGACGAAGCAATGAATCCGCTCACCCTGCTCACCTTCGGCTACTACGGCCAGACCCTGCTCAACCAGAACGGCGCTCCCGTCCGCATCGTCGTCCCATGGAAATACGGCTTCAAATCCGCGAAATCCGTCGTGCGTTTTCACTTCACCGACAAGCAGCCCGAGACGACCTGGAACCAGGCCGATGGCATGGAGTACGGCTTCTACTCCAACGTCAATCCCGACTACGACAACGCCCGCTGGTCACAGGCCCACGAGCGCCGCATCGACTCCAGCGCCTTCCCCCGCAACATCCCCACGCAGATGTTCAACGGCTACAGCGACGAGGTCGCCAGCCTGTACGCCGGCATGAACCTCAAAAAGTTTTACTAGATTCAGTGCAACGAACATCCGTCTGTTGCTCTGTTCTTGCTGTCATTCTGTTGCTTGTTCTTGCTGTCATTCTGTTGCTTGTTCTTGCTGTCATCCTGACCCTGAGCGTAGTCGAAGGGGAAGGATCCCGAAACCTCTCTCTCGCCACGACCGTTCGAACCTTTCTGCCGCGACTTTCCCAGCGCTTTTGTCATTGCGAACTTCCTCAGAGCCCGCACGCTAAACTAACCCCAAATCAAACATGTCCAAGCGCGCTATCATCATCCTCAAAACCCTTCTTCACCTCCTCTGCATCGCTCCCTTGGCGTGGCTCATCCACCTCTACACCTCCGGCGCGCTGGCCCTCAATCCCGACCCCGTCAACTACATCACCCACTTCACCGGAGACTGGACCATCTACATGCTCCTCTCCTCGCTCTCCATCACTCCCATCCGTCGCCTCTCCCCAAAGATCGCATTCCTCATCCGCTTCCGCCGCCTCCTCGGCCTCTACGCCTTCTTCTACGCAACTCTCCATCTCTCGACCTACATCTTCCTCTTCTCCGGATACGATCTCCCCACCGCCATCGCCGGCCTCCGCGCAGGGCACCCCGGCGAAATCGTCACCCAGTGGAAGATCATCTGGCCGCGCATGGTCGACGACGTCCTCAAGCGCCGCTTCATCCAGGTCGGCCTCTTCGCCTGGCTCATTCTTCTCGCCCTCGCCTGCACCTCACCCGCCGTCATCATGCGTGCCATGGGCGGCAAAAACTGGCAAAGACTCCACCGCCTCGTCTACGTCGCCGCCTTAGCCGGCACCGTCCACTTCTGGTGGCTGGTCAAGAAGGGCAATATGGCCCCAGCAAAGGACACCATCGTCCTCACCGTCCTCCTCCTCGCCCGAGTCGCCTACGTCCTCATCAAACGCAGTAGGAAGCCAACCCTTCCGCTCGAACCCGCCTAGAAGCCCTGTCGAAGCATCCAATCGAAGCATCGTCATTTCGACCGAAGCTGCTCACGTTTTTGTGAGCAGCGCAGTGGAGAAATCTGCTTCTCTACCCAGCCATCCACCCAGCCTATCCGCACTCAACCGCACTTGCCGAAGCATTTGCATCTGCCCTTGCACGTTTCTGCCGTCATCCTGAACGCAGTGAAGGACCCCGAAGAATTCCGCCCAACACCACTGCTCGAACCTTTTCAACCCATACCCTCCCGCCGTTGCAGTTGCAGTTGTCGTTGCCTTTGCCCCTTTGTTGCCATCCCTTAGGGATCTGCTGTTGTTTCTCGCTTTTGCATTTATTTTCTTCAAATTCAGCCCAGAAATCGCATGTCAAGTCCCAAATCCACCTAAATTCCTCAAACAAAAGGGAATAGAGGTGGCGTGTTAGTTACCCGCAATTCGCTATACTTAAAACAGTAGTGGGCCGGCTCTGGTACACCTGTGCAGATGGATGAGGCTTTCATTGGTGGCAAGCCAAAGAACATGCACGCGCAGCCGCCGCCTAAAACTGAAAGGTAGGCATGAACGGATATGCAGAGAAGACCGCCGTATTTGGGATGCTGGAGTCTGGCACTCGCCAAGTCCGCGCTCAGGTTATCCCGAATGTAAAGCGCAACACGCTACAGGCCGCGATTCTCGATAACGTAGGCTTTGGCAGCACTGTACACACTGACTCTATGGCCCGGCTATGAGGGTCTGGCCGCAAAAGAGTTCGTGCATGAGACGGTGAACCACATGAACGAGTACGTCACTGCTGGCGGCGTACACACTCAGGCTATCGAGAATTTCTGGAGTCTTCTAAAGCGGGGATTGAATGGGACGTATGTAGCGGTAGAGCCGATGCACCTAGACCGCTATTTGGATGAGCAGATGTTTCGCTTCAACAATCGCATCGGACACAATGATGGAACGAGATTCACACAAAGCCCTCTCGCAGGTCACAAACGCCTAACTATGAGTGGTATAAGGAGGCCCTTAAACAAGCCTCGGCACCTTTGCGAGTAAGGAAAGTATACAGAGCTTTGAAAATTTGCGGCGACGGGAGGAAAAGCCGGGAAGGAAGACGAAAAACGACCTTAGTTAACGCATCAGTAAACTTAATCGTTGGCAGTCCGATTATAGGATAGTTAGTATGCTAATCTGTAATTATGTGATAACCCACTGACGAAATGGTCTGCCATACGTCGGTACAAGAGAGAGTATCGAGAGGTCTCCGATTACGTGAGCGCGAAGTAAGCCCGTAGCTCTAGCTGTTGCTGCACAATTATCTGGATGCCGACAGCAGCAAATTTCAAGGACCAGGTTGCGCTTGCTAGAGTAGAAGTTCTATAGCTAGCCGCCGATGAAGGGTTCCCAGGATTTGGAAGAGTCATGAGCGTACTGGCTAGATGCTGACACCTTCATCACGGCGAAGAACAGCCTCTATGCCTTCGAGGTAAATACGACTCTATGGGCATGGTTCGACACTCAGCTAAAGGCAAAAACCATCCGCTCCCCAGAACGGGTATTCCGCGAAATCATGGCTTTCAAGCAGGACGACCTCTTGAAACAGTGGGTTGCTCCGAGAAAAGCTGATGGTCTTTGCGTCGAACCCGATAAGCGCGTATCTGAATGCCTCGGGAAGATAGCCGACATCTCTATACTGCAACAGTGCCGAACAAGAAGACCCGAAAGCCCCAGCTTCGGTACAAACCTGCACAGGCGGCAGTCTTTGGTCGTGGAGCTGATGCGTTTGTCATTGCACATGCCATGGCCGACAAGGGTACAGTTGTCACATTTGAATCGGACAAATATCCCGATTCGCAGCGCATCCGAATCCCTGATATATGCGATCATTTCGGCGTCGATTGCACAAACCTGAAGGGTCTTCTAGTCGAGAAAAAAGCCAGGCCCGCAGGGAAATTCACTCCCTCCGGGGCTAACTCCTTTGTTTAGACGTATTTAGCTGTAACTCCTTTGTTATGAAGTTTTTGCGAGCATCAACATCCCATAACCCTATGGATCTAAAAGAATCCAGCCTCTACATAGGGGAGGGGGGTACCCCACGGCGCGGGCCAACGCAACTTGGTACCGCATCTCCGGTCTAAGCAAGATAGGCAAGTGAAGCCACAAGAGGCGCCCATGCGTAAACTCGCCCTGACCCTCCTCCCCCTCCTTGTCGCCGTGCCCCTCTACGCCCAGACAAAACCAGCGCCCAAACCACCCGCCAAAAAATCCAAACCGCCAGCCGCCGCGAAACCCGCTCCTCTGATCCCTCTCAACTCGCAGGAGCGGGCTCAGCAGCTTCTCAATCGCTTCACCTTCGGCCCACGTCCAGGTGACCTCGAGAAGGTCCTCGCTCTCACTCCGGAGAAATGGTTCGAGCAGCAACTGAACCCCGCCAGCATCCCGGACCCAGTCGCCGACCGACGCATCAGCGACTTCACCACGCTCAACCTCCAGCCCGAACAGACGCTCCAGCTCTTCCCCGACAAATACACCATCAGCCAGATCGCCGATGGACGCCATCCCTACCCCAACGACCCGCTCCTCATCGCCATGTACGAGGTCCAGGTCTACAAGCTCAATAAAGATATCGACACTCACAAGCTCAACGCCAGCGGCCAGCCCATCATCCCTCCCCCCACCGACGCCGAAGTCGCCGCGCAGAAGAAAACCGATCAGGACACCGCCTCTCGCATCGCTGGCGAACTCTTCGCGCTTCCTAAAAACCAGCGTATGGCCGCGCTCATCAAGCTCCCCGTGCCCGACCGTATCGCCTTCACTTCCTACGTCGCTGGCGATCAGAAGAACCTCCTCTTCGCCGAGTTCAATCCCCGCGAGCGCGAGATATTCAACGGCATGGCCGCCAACATCGGCGCACCCTACCAGATCGTCAATGAGCTCTCGCAAGCCAAACTCCTCCGCGCCATCCTCAGCGAGCGACAGCTTCAGGAGGTCATGACCGACTTCTGGTTCAATCACTTCAACATCTTCATCGGCAAAGACTCCGATCAGTGGTACACCACCAGCTACGAGCGCGACGCCATCCGCAAACACGCCCTCGGCAAGTTCCGCGACCTCCTGCTCGCAACCGCTACCAGCCCCGCGATGATGGTCTACCTCGACAACTGGCTCTCCATCGGCCCTGACTCCATCGCCAACGGCGTCAACCCAGCCAATCCAAACTCAAAGAAGGGCAATCGCGGCCTCAACGAGAACTACGGCCGCGAGGTCATGGAACTTCACACCGTCGGCGTCAACGGGGGCTACACCCAGGCCGATGTCACCGCGCTCTCCGCTATCCTCACCGGCTGGACCGTCGATCGCCCCAACCAGGCAGGCCCCTTCACCTTCGATCCGAAGAAGCACGAGCCCGGCCCCAAGCAATGGTTCGGACACACCATCACCACAGACATTGAAGGAAAAGACATCCCGGCCAACATCCCCACCGGCATGAACGAGGGAATCGAAGCTCTCGCCATCCTCGCCGCAGATCCTCACACCGCGCACTTCATCAGTTACAAATTAGCCCAGCGCTTCGTCGCCGACGAACCTCCGCCCGCACTCGTCGACAGCATGGCCGCCACCTACCTCGCCACCGACGGCGACATCAAAGCCGTTCTCCGCACCCTCGTCCAGTCGCCCGAGTTCAACTCCACAAAGTACTTCCGCAACAAGGTCAAAACTCCCATGGAGTTCGTTGCCTCCGCCTTCCGCACCACAGCGACCGACCCCATCAATCCCGGCGCGCTCGTCAACACCCTCAAGACCATGGGTATGCCTCTCTACTACGCGCTCCCGCCCACCGGCTACTACATCACCGCCGACCAATGGATGAACTCCACCGCCCTGGTCGACCGCCTCAACTTCGCCTACGCTCTCACCGGCAGCAAGTTCGCGAACCAGAAGTTTGACTCGGCCCACGTCCTCGCTCTCGGCCTGATGGCGCAACCCGCCAGTTCCACTCCAGCCGCAGCGACCACTACAAATCCATCACACCCGAAGTACTCTGAGGCCCTTCTCAGCACTGAAATGAACACCACTCCTGCCGCCCTACCGCCACCCGACGCACCTGGCGAAGACATAGCTCTCCACGTCCTGGAGTCCACACTGATCGGCGGCAATGTCTCGGCGCAGACCAACCAACTCATCCGCAAACAGCTCGCTGACCTGTCCGCGGCGAATTCCACTGAAACTCTCAACCTGCTCACCGCCCTCGTTATGGGCAGCCCCGAATTCCAGCTCCGCTAGCATCGCGCCCGTCTGCCGCGCATCTTAATCGCATGACGCGAAAAATCGACCGCAGACAATTCGCCGCAGGAATCGTCGCCGCCGGCCTCGCAGGCCAGGCGGCCGCATCATCGCCAATCGCAGTCGTTCCCCAGCAGCTTCATCTCAAGCCGAACGGCTGGATGCCCAACAACACGTTGCCTGTCCTCCTATATCGCAACGCCGTTCCAGTCCACGGCGATGTCGCCTCGACGATGGAGAAGCTCTTCACCGCAAACGGCTGGCCTCCACAGTGGCGCAACGGCGTCTACGACTTCCACCACTACCACTCCACGGCACACGAAGTCCTGGGCTTCGCCGCCGGTCACGCTGACTTGATCCTCGGTGGAGAAGGAGGCGAGCCCGTCACCGTCCACGCAGGCGATGTCGCCGTGCTGCCTACCGGCACAGGTCATTGCCGCATCACAGCCTCCGATGACTTCCTCGTCGTCGGCGCCTACCCGGAGAACGAACACTGGGACATCTGCCGCACCGCCGCCACCCCTGATGTGCTCGAGCGCATGCGCCACGTCCGCTTTCCGACCTCCGATCCGCTCAGTGGCGCCTCAGGCCCACTCCCCAAACTCTGGATGAAGGTCTGATCAGTCGCCTACGGATAGAGCCGTTCCTTCCGCCACCCATCCCCGGTCCTTGAAAACAAAATCCGGTCATGCATCCGCCCCGCGCCACTCATCCAGAACTCAATCCGCTCTGGCCGCAGCAGATACCCCTTCCAATATTCCGGCCGCGGAATCTTGCCCGGAAACTCTCGGTCCAACTCCTTGACTCGAGCCTCGAGCACCTCTCGGCTCGCAAGCACGCGACTCTGTTGCGAAGCCGCTGCTGCAAGCTGACTCAAACGTGATCGGCTCTGAAAATATTCGTCAGCCTCTTCTGCTGACAACTCTGACACGGATCCTGAAATCCTAACCTGCCTCCGCAGCGACTTCCAGTGAAAGCACATCGCCGCGCGCGGATTCTCAGCCAGTTCGACACCCTTGTCGCTCTCCGCATTCGTATAGAAACGGAACCCTCGCTGATCCGCCCGTTTCATCAGCACCATCCTTACGCTTGGTACTCCGTCTCGCGTCGTCGTAGCAAGCGCCACCGCAGTCGCATCGTTCAACTCACTCGTCTCGGCCGCGTTCATCCAAGCGCCAAACAGCACGATCGGATCAACTGCCTCCTCCATATCGATTCCATCCATCTAAGCCAGCCCCTCAAACAGATCCGTACTCTGATGCGCTGGCTGCGGCTCCGGCGCAGCCACGAGAGCATAAAACTCCTCGGTCCCATATCGCTCGAAGATCTCTTTCGTCTTCTCCATCAACGGAGCTTGGGAGACATGCTGTCGAAACGCCTCAATCTTCCGCTCCCGCACCGAACGAATATCCAGCGTGACGGTCCACGGCATCGTCAACGCAGGTGGCCTGTCCGGCATGTGAAAGTTTGCCGTCACGTAATACAGGCGCTTCGCCTGGTGCGGACTTCCAGCTTCGGGATATCGCGTCGCCTGACCAGCCCAATGAAACGCCGCAGTTGTCAGCATAGAAGTCACCATGTGATCCGGGTGCGTATTCTGGCCACCGTCGCCGCCAAACGTAATCACCACGTCCGGTTGAAACCGCCGCATCCGTTCGACCATCTGCCTCGCGGCCACTGAAAGCTCGACAAACTGCAGGCGTCCATCGTGGTAGTCAAGTAACTCGTGCTTCGTCACGCCCAACACTTTGCAAGAGCGGCGAAACTCCTCGCGCCGCATCATCCCCAATGAATGAGCCGTTTCCGCATCGCCACGGTTCGTAGCAGCCTGCCCATCCGTCAGACAAACCACGTATGTCTCAACCCCGCGGTCTGCCGCAAGCGCTAACGCTCCGCCAAATGCATAACATTCATCATCCGGATGCGCCGTCACGCACATCAACTTCAAGCCCACTCCGCGTCCTCCAGGTCCGCATCGTCAAACAGCAACTCAGCCGAAAGCTGCTCTTCCACTGCGGCATCCGGATCGACCTCCCGCACCGGTGCGAAGCTGCGACGATGCAGGACGCACGGCCCAAACTCCGCCAGCGCCCGCCGATGCCCCGGAGTCCCATATCCCTTATGCGAAGCCAGCCCATACCCCGGATGCACCGTATCCAACTCGCGCATCAGGGCATCGCGATGAACTTTGGCAATCACCGAGGCCGCCGCAATGGAAAGGCTGAGCGAATCGCCATAAATTAGCTTGGTCTGCTTGCACGGATGATCGAGCCGCATGGCGTCTATCAGGAGATGGTCAGGCTCAACACTCAACCCCTGCACTGCTATCAGCATCGCAATTCGGGTCGCCTGGTAGATGTTCACTCGATCGATCGTCTCCGCATCGACCTCGGCCACGCTAATCGCCAGCGCCACCTTCCGTATCCGCCTGTCCAGCTTCTCCCGCTGCTCACGGGTCAGTTGCTTGGAGTCCTTCAACCCGGCCCGGGCCAGTGCGTTCATGCGCTCCGGCAGAATTACTGCCGCCGCCACGACCGGCCCAAACAACGCACCACGCCCCACCTCATCCACTCCCGCGATTCTCTGGTAGCCGTGGTATCGCAACGCCTGCTCCGGCGCATCGCTGCAGACAAGCAGTTTCAGCATCCGCTGTTTTGCAGTAGCTGCAGTAACAGTCCGAAGAGCGCGAGGGTAGGGAATCGAGGAGGCCATGCTCTTTGAAATCGAGTGTATAACCAGCGCGCAAAACGAAGCCACGACCGAAGTCGTGGCTCAGTGGAAAACAGGGAACTGAATTTGCTAGCTCGCGGCGCGCTCTACCTCGCGCAGACGAGCAGCCTTGCCGCGCAGACCGCGCAGGTAGAAGAGCTTCGAACGGCGGACCTCGTATGAGCGAACCTTCTCGACCTTATCGACAACCTTTGAGTTATACGGGAAGATGCGCTCGACGCCCTGGCCGAAGCTCATCTTGCGAACGGTGAAGGATCCCTGAGCGCCCTTGCGGCACGCGATGACCATGCCCTCGAACGCCTGCAGGCGTTCTTTCTCGCCCTCACGAATCTTGACTTGTACACGAACGGTGTCGCCCGGGGCGAACGCCGGTAGATCGGTCCGCTCTAACTTGGCGGCCAGCTTCTGCATAATCGGATGAATGGACATGACACAACTTTCCTATGTTGGACTCGACCTTTAGTGTACACGAAATCCGCGGTTCATGGGCCTTAGTCGCAGAGAAAACACGCGGTTTCAGCGCTTTATCGGTCCCAATTTTCCCGCCATCCGAACTCCGCAAGGATCTCCCGATCCTCATCGCTGATCTCGATCCTCTCCAACAGATCCGGCCGATTCTCCAGTGTCTTCTTCAGCGCCATCCTGCGCCGCCAACGCCGGATCGTCTCATGATTCCCCCCCGCGAGCGCCTCGGGAATCGCCATTCCCATGAACTCCGCCGGTCGCGTGTAGTGCGGATAGTCCAGCAACCCTCCAGCGCCGTAAGTCGACCGCGGCAGTCCATCCGCGGAGACAGCATCTTCTGCTGCATCGTCCGCGCCAAAGCTTTCAAACCGTGACGAGTCAGGATTGCCCAACGCCCCGGGCAGCAGCCGAACAACCGAATCCACGATCACCGCCGCCGCCAACTCCCCCCCCGAAAGTACATAGTCTCCAATCGAAATCTCACGGTCGCAGAGGAGCTCATTCACGCGCTCATCCACGCCTTCATAGCGGCCGCATAGAATCACCACTCGCTCGGTCGACGCCAACTCCTGCGCGACCGGCTGCGTAAACGGCTGCCCCTGTGCCGACAGAAGAATCACAGTCTCTTTCTGTTTCTGCCGCACGCCCTTCGGTGCAATCTGCAACGATTGAACCGCGTCATAGATCGGCTGCGCCTTCAGCACCATCCCCTCGCCTCCGCCAAACGGTCTGTCGTCTACTGTGCGATGGCGGTCGTGCGTGAAGCCGCGCAGATCGTGTGTAGCAGTCTCGACCAGACCGGAGTTGCGGGCGCGCTTCAGAATCCCGTAGTTGAATGGGCCTGTGAAGAAGTCCGGAAAGATCGTAATGATATCGAAACGCATAGATGTTGAGTACGTATAGCCGGTTGCTTATTACCTTCGGGCCAGTGATGGATCACCCTGCAGATTGCACCATATCACTTGGAAGTTGTAGAGCCTGACGCTCCCTTTAACAGAAAATCGAACTGTGATGCTTTACCCTTTAGAAACTGTCTTCAAATCATCACGGCGAGTGGAAAAGGCTCCGTCATGTTTCAAATAAAGCTTGCCGCGCTGCTGATCCTGCCAATGGCGTTCTTTAGCACTATTTCCGCCGCGCAGGAGCAACAATCAAACAGCCTGGTTAAGCTCAATTCTCCTCCCCAATTCAGGCTTTCGCAGCCCACAAGCGACGATCTTGCATTCGCCCTCAGCCCTGAGCCACCAGCCGGGGAGTCATCCAGTACCAGCGGATATGTCCGCCCCGTTCCCGTTCCTCCCCCCGCCAAAAAGAAATCGGACACGCGCCCGTTTCATTCCCTCTCAATCGGCTTTACCGCATCGACAGCAGGCGCAGGCATCGAATTGGCTACTCCGGTCTCCCGCAGCTTCAATCTCCGCTCCAGCTTTAACACCTTCGCCTTCGACTACCCCTTCAGAATCGACGGTGTCTACTACAACGCCAGACTCCACTTGCAATCCAGCGGGACAACCCTCGACTGGTTCCCGCTACACAGGAAATTTCACATCAGTCCGGGCATCCTGTACGTCAAAAACACTCTCGCTGCCCCCGCGTCAGTAGGTGTCGGCGAGCCCTTCGAACTCGGCAAGCAGCCCTTCATCAACAGCGTAGACGACCCAGTCACGGGAACATCTTCGGTCATCGTTCCGCGTAAATTCGCTCCCATGCTTCTGTTTGGATTTGGCAATATCATTCCTCGTACCGGCAGGCATCTTTCGGTTCCTGTTGAGTTCGGCGCCGCCTACACCGGCGCTCCGCAGATCCAAGTGGCTCTCGACGGAACCGCATGCACCACCCAGGGCTGCGTTGCCTTCGCCTCCAACGCCGAAGCCCAGGCCGCGCTGAAGCAGGAGGTCTACAACCTCAACGAAGACCTGAAGCGTGTCCCCTTCTTCCCCATCCTTTCGGTGGGACTGGCCTATCACTTCTGATCTTCGCCGGTTTCAGCGCTCGATGGTCGATTGACCTCGACCAGACCGTTGGGCAAAGTCATATCGATCCGCTTCGCCTCTGTATTCACCGCCACCAGAAACGCCTTCGCGAATGGAATCAGGATCTCGTCGCTATCAGGCGAGGTCACGGCTAACAGTGGCGCGGCATCGTCGAGCCGCCGTCCTCCGTCTGCACTCATCGCGAACTGCACATCTTCGACGACGCCAACTGGCTTCGCGCCGTCATACACGGTGCAACCGATCAATTCGCTGATGTAAACCGATTCTTCGTCGAGCTGACGCCGCTCTTCGCGGGGAACGATTACGTCCTTGCCCGCAATTGACTCGGCATCCGAGATCGTGTCGATGCCGGCAAACTGCAGCACCACGCGCCCCTCGTTCTTTCCCACCGGCAGCCAGAAAGCCACAACTTCCGCCGGGCGCGCCTCCATTAGATCGCCATCGAACCCGGGCGCAGCAAGAAACACACGTCTCTGATCGTCGAATCGTTCTGGGAAGTCCGTAAACAACTCCGCCAGCACCTCACCCTTACGGCCCTGCGGCCGAAGCAGATGTGCCAACACAATCCACGATGGAGCGCTTTGCGTCATAAGGCAAAACTCAGCAATAAGCCTTAAGCAGACTCAACGAAAGAAAGACGCACGATGTCCAGGATCGGAGTCAACTTAGCGGCGCTGGCGGTTCGTTATGTTCCACGATGTCCAGTGAAAACCGATGCTTCAGTTTCATGCTCGCTGCACTGAGGATGGTACGCATCGATCGTGCCGTTCGACCTTGTTTTCCAATTACTTTTCCAACGTCGGTTGGAGAGACGCGCAATCGGATAACGGTAGCATCGCCTTCCGCAATGGCTTCGACCACAACACTATCCGGGTCGTCGACCAGTGCCAGAGCTATCTCCGTCACAAGGGCTGTCATGTTCTTTACAGGGTCTTCCCCTGCAGGTTGAGTTGCCTGAGTCATTACACACCTTCGGATTCTGGGAGTCACGATGGAACGCTCAAGCTCTCCCTTTCGCCTCGTCTGATGCGAGATCTCCCAGAAAGTGCTCGTGCGAGCGAAACACCGGTCGCTTGCAGCCCAGAGTTTACCCCGGACCGCCTGCTTTGCAACGTCAATTGATTAACTTTGCAATACCAAGGAGTCTACGTGAAATGGTGTGCGGAATAACTACAGAGAATCTAGTGCGACAGCTATCTTTGGGAACCATGACCAGGTTCCCAAAGATAGCGATAACCAAGTAACCACTACGCCACAGCGACGGCTTCCGCGGGCTTCTGGGCCATTAGCTTCCCGACTCGCTCCGACAACTGCGCGCCATTGTTGGTCCAGTAGTCGATACGGTCGCGCTTCAAATCAACGGTTGCGGGAGTTGTGCGCGGATTATAGGTGCCCACCACTTCAACAGAACGGCCGTTACGGGCACGATCTTTCTCAATAACGACAACTCGGTAGTGGGGTTGCTTACGCGCTCCAACGCGCGCCAAACGGATCATCAACACGGGCAATGCCTTTCAGAACATTTTTGATTTTGAGCTAACAACCGGCCCAATCAGTCTTCAATCGAGACAGAGGAGCAACACGGTTATTCCAACATCTAAGTATGACGTAAAACGAGGCTTTTCGCAACGGATACGAGCCAATCCCTGAGAATCAGGCGGGAAACAGAAAACGCAGAACATCGCCAAATCGCTCTGACCATGCCCGCTCATCGTGAACCGCCTCCTGCGCCTTGAAGTAAGCAAGATCGACCCCCGTCCGCCACCCTCGCTTCAGCAGCAGGCGTTCCAGCATGTCCGTGTCGCGCAGATGCCGCAATCCCTCAGCCGTCCCCATATCGAGCCAGATCCGCAGATCGGGCTTGGTCTTTTGATCATTGATTGCATTGAGGATACTGCGGTGGTCCCACCACAGCGAAGGAGACATCACCGCAACCTTGCCGAAGACCTCCGGGTGCGCAAATCCCAGATACAACGAGATCAAGCCGCCCAGCGACGACCCACCCACTCCTGTATTTTCTGGACCCGGTTCCGTCCTGTACGAGCGATCGATAAACGGCTTTAGCTCCTCGATCAGCAGCCGCCCATAGCTCCGGCCTTCGCCGCCGCCCATCTTAAAGTCGCGCGTGGGGGTGTACTCTGCCATCCGCCGCAGCCCCGTATTGGCAATTCCAACGAGGATCAGAGGTTCAATCTTGCCCTGCTCGGTCAGTCGGTCCGCAGTCGTATGCGCATGCCAGGTTCGCCCCGCAATATACGACGTTCTTCCATCAAATAAATTCTGCCCATCCTGAAGATAGAGGACGGGAAAACGCCGATCATGCTGCTCCATATACTGCACAGGCAGATACACCGAAACAGCCCTGTCGTCGGGCAGGATCTCTGAATGAAACTGGAACACCTTATACCTGGGGTTGGCATCGAGTTCGTTTGCCGCTGCCTCGAGACCCGGATCACCAGGAGAACTCGCAGGGGTCGCCTCGAGCTCCGATGCCCCCACCACTGGCTTGAATGAAGAGGTCAATAAAGTTTCCAATGCGATAGCGACGGCTCCGGTAAAGTACGATGACTTAAGACTAGCAGGAGGAAGATGAAACGCGAATACCACAAATGGTCTTCCCAGGCCCTGGGGCGCGACATGGAGATGCTCGTCTTCGGATATGCCGGCATGCCTGCCCTCGTGTTTCCCAGCTCCTGCGGCCGCTTCTTCGAGTTTGAAGATCGTGGCATGGTCAATGCAGTGCATGACAAGCTCGAACACGGTCATCTCCAGCTCTACTGTGTGGACTCAGTCGACTCCGAAAGCTGGTACAACCGCGCCGTTCCTCCTCGCTGGCGCATCGCGCGGCACCTTCAGTATGAGGAATATCTGATGAAGGAGGTTCTTGCGCTCCTTCGTCAGCAAAACCGAAGCTCCCAGGTCGCATCCGTCGGCTGTAGCTTCGGCGGCTATCACGCTCTCAACATCGCACTGCGTCATCCCGATGTCTTCACGTCTATGCTCTCCATGAGTGGCTCCTTCGACACCTCCAACTTCCTGGGCGGCTACTACGACGACGACTGCTACTTCAACATCCCCATGCACTATCTGCCGAACATCAGCGATCCCTGGTATCTCGATCGATATCGTCGCAATACCTATGTCCTCGCGACCGGTGTGCACGATCAATGCTGGGACGCAAACGAACGCATGGCGCAGATCTTCCGTGCCAAAAACATCCCCTGCCGTCTCGACGTCTGGGGAGACAACACCGGCCACGACTGGCCCTGGTGGCAGCGCATGCTGCAAACGTACGCCTGAATACCCGGTCTCGACTGAGCGAAAGGCCCAGCATAGAAGCAACGGACAGGAGGATTACGTGAAGAAGATTGGTGTTCTGTTTGGAATGGAAAATACCTTTCCCGGCGCTTTGGTCGACCGGATCAACGCGATGGAGATCGAAGGCATTCGCGCCGAGTTCGTTTGCGTTGGCGGTGTAAAGATGGCCGCGCCCTCGGGCTATGCAGTCATTGTCGATCGCATCTCGCACGACATGCCCTTCTACCGCTCGTTCTTGAAAAACGCCATCCTTACCGGCACCCAGGTCATCAACAATCCCTTCTGGTGGTCCGCCGACGACAAGTTCTTCAACTACGCCCTGGCCGCCAAACTAGGCGTTGCCGTACCGAAGACCGTCCTCCTGCCGCACAAAAAGTTCCCGCCACAAATCAACGAACGCTCTCTGCGCAATCTGCAGTTTCCCCTCGACTGGGATGGCATCTTCGACTACGTCGGTTTTCCCTCCTTCCTCAAACCCCACGACGGAGGCGGCTGGCGCGATGTCTTCCACGTTCACAACCGCGAAGAGTTCTTCCAGGCCTACGACCAGACCCGTGATCTTTGCATGACCCTTCAGGCCGCCGTCAACTTCAAGGAGTACTTCCGCTGCTACGTCGTAGGCCAATCAGAGGTCCGCATCATGCCCTACGATCCGCGGCGCCCGCACGAGCACCGCTACGTCCTCGACCCACCTGACTACGACAAGAAGCTCCTCAGGCGCGTCGAAAAGGACGCCCTCACCCTCTGCAAAGCGCTTGGCTACGACCTCAACACCGTCGAGTTCGCCTGCGAAGACGGCATCCCTTATGCCATCGACTTCATGAACCCTGCCCCCGACGCCGACCTCCACTCCGTCGGCAAAGAAAGCTTCAACTGGATCGTCGAGAAGGTCGCCCAGCTGGCCGTCAAGAAGGCACAATCTGCAGACGATGTCGCGCCAAAACTGAACTGGGCCTCGTTCCTGACATCTGCCTCACCGAAGAAGGCAACAGCCAAACCCGCGACGAAAGCCGCGCCGAAAAAGGCCGCAAAGAAGGCGACGAAGAAAACCGAATAATTGATTTGTCGGCCCCACTGCCTCAAGTGTTACGCTTCTGACTCATAATCCAGGGGAGAGAGTGCATGCGGCCATCCTTCACGTTAGGCATCGAAGAGGAATATCAGACCATCGACCCGGAAACCCGAGATCTCCGTTCGCACATCGCGACGGAGATGCTCGCCAAGGGTAAGCTTCGCCTCGAAGAGCGGGTCAAAGCCGAGATGCATCAGTCCGTCATCGAGGTCGGCACCCGCATCTGCAGTAACATCCAGGTCGCCCAGGAAGATCTCTTCGATCTTCGCCGCAACATGATCTCCCTGGCTGAAGAGCACGGCCTTGTCCTCGTCGCAGGCGCAACCCATCCCTTCGCTGATTGGCGCGTCCAGGAGATCTATCCCGATCCCCGATACGCCCAGGTGGTCGAAGACCTTCAGCTCGTCGCCCGTGCGAACCTCATCTTCGGTCTCCACGTCCACGTAGGCATCGAAGACCGCGAAGCCGCCATCCGCATCATGAACTCCCTGCGCTACTTCCTCCCTCACATCCTCGCGCTCTCGACCAACTCGCCCTTCTGGCTCGGCATGGAGACCGGCTACAAGAGCTACCGCGCCAAGGTCTTCGAAAACTTCCCCCGCACCAACCTCCCCGACAGCTTCGCCAGCTACTCCGAGTTCGAAAGCTACGTCAACCTGCTCATCAAGACCAACTCCATCGACAACGCCAAAAAAATCTGGTGGGATGTCCGTCCCCATCCCTTCTTCGACACCGTTGAAGTCCGCATCTGCGACATCCCTCTCCGCGCTCACGAAACCATCGCCATCGCCGCACTTATCCAGGCCACTGCCTGCAAGCTCTGGCGCCTCCACTCGCGTAACCTCGATTACCGCCAGTACTCCCGCGCTCTCCTGATGGAGAACAAGTTCCGCGCCGTCCGCTATGGCCTCGACGGCAAGATGATCGACTTCGGAAAGCAGGAAGAGGTTCCCGCACGCGAACTCATCATCGAATACCTCGCCTTCGTCGACGACGTCCTCGACGAGCTCGGCAGCCGCAAAGAGATCGCCTACATCCACAACATGCTCCACACTGGCTCCGGCGCAGACCGCCAGCTCAAAGTCTTCCGCGAGACCGGCGATCTCAAAAAGGTCGTCGACTACATGGCAGCTGAAACCAAAGCCGGCCTTTGATCTATTGACCTATCCATGATTACGAAATCGGGAACCTGAGAAGATGCGGATATCAGTTGAGGTCTCTCGTGTCATTGCGAGGTCGCAAAGAATCTCTCCTACTACGGGAGAAAATTTGAACCCATGACCGGAGAACCCGGCAGCCAGGCTCACCTGCGGATAGCTGGGGTGCATATCGATGATGAAGTGTTCGTCCGGCGTCATCGTATACATGCAAGTCGCCGCGTGATCTACCTCACCGTTAAGCGCGGGAATTCTAGACCTGATCGCGGACCTGATTGCTGATTCGTCACTCGGACGGATGCGCCGGTCAATTGTGGACGGCGTGCACGTTTCATCTCCAGAATGAATCCCTATCTTTGGGCTCCCACCTTCGCTTATTCGCGGAAGGCCATAGAACAAGGGGGATCCTTCAGGCTCCCACAGAAAGATCGGGAACACTCCGCTATCAAAGCTGGGAGATTCGCGAACAGGCTTAAGCCAGAACAGGACCCTGCGGGAGACGACGACCGGCATCGAAACGTCCGGCACCACTTCCGCGAACCAGGGACCGACAGATAGCACTAAGGATCTGGCATGATACGTCTCCCTTTCTGTCGTGACGCTTACACCGTCACCATCGTGAGAAGCAGTCCACGAGAGCATCGGTTCTTCGAAACGAAGATCTGCTCCGCGCTTCGATGCACAGCGCAGGTGCTGTCGGATACATTCCTCGGGCTTCAGATAGCCAGCTTTTTCTTCGTAGAACCCTACTTCATCGTCCGCCAGGGCAAACTGCGGAAAACGCCGACGCATCTCGTTACCGTCGAATAGGTCGTGTCGAAGTCCGTGCGTTGTGGCGCTTCTCAAGCAGCCCGCCACGAGCGTTCCTTTGCGAGGCCCGATAGCAATCCCGCCTGTGATCTTCAAGAGGTTCTCGTTGCTCTCCTCTTGCAATTGATCCCACAGCTCGTATGCCCTCAGAACAAGCGGAACATAGGCAGGATCTTCGAAATAAGCCTGCCGGATGATGCGGGACTCCCCATGCGACGATCCCTTATCATGAGCGGGAGTAAAGGCTTCCAGCCCCAACACCTTCGCACCTCGCTTCGATAAGTGGTAGGCCGCAGCGCTTCCCATCGCGCCGAGGCCAACAACGATCACGTCGAATACGCCTCCCACCTCATCCTCCTTAGTGCATCAGCTTTCTCTCAGCCTAATCTCTAAATCGAATGAATGGAGCGCCTTACATTGTCTCTGCAATATAACCCGCAGTCTCTCCGTGCCTTGCAGCATGGCGTTTCGAAGGTGCAGCTCGATACACAAGACAGAAGGCACTGGCACATAGGTGTTATGCCAATGAAGATACTTTCAATTCAAAATTCTGTAACCGGACAGTAACAAGCTATCCTAGAGAAAAGCTCTACCGGAAGGCCGTATCCAAATGGTTGATCAAGCAACACAGATAGTTCCAGACCTTCGCACTACCGCGTTCCCCCCTGCGTTCACTCCCGGCGCACGCAACGCAGTCACCACCTGCCTCCGCATTCAGCCCGACGAAAAAGTGACTCTGATCACCGACGAGCGCTGCCTCACCATCGCCGCCTCCATCGCCGCAGAGCTCGACCGTATCGGTTGCACCTGGAACGCCTTCGTCCTTGAAGCCATCGCGCCCCGGCCATTAACCGGAATGCCCGCAACAGTTCTCGACGATATGGAGACCTCACAGGTCAGCATCTTCGCCGTCGAAGTCCAGCCCAACGAACTCCACAGCCGCATGCAGATGACCGACGTCGTCAATCGCCGCCGCATGCGTCACGCCCACATGGTCAACATCACCCCCGAGATCATGACCCAGGGCATGCGCGCCGACTTCCTCGCGATCGACCGCCTCTCACAAGCCGTCCTCGACAAAGTCCGCGCCGCAACCTACGTTCGCGCAACCACCCCCGCTGGCACTGACATCCACGCTCAGCTCAATCCCGAATACCGCTGGTTCAAAACCTCGGGCATCATCAGCACCGAAAAGTGGGGCAACCTCCCCGGCGGCGAATGCTTCACCGCGCCCGGCGAGGTCAACGGCGTCTTCGTCGTCGATGGCGTCGTCGGCGATTTCCTCTGCGCACGCTACGGCATCCTTCGCGACCAACCCCTCACCATCAACATCGAAGGCAATCGCATCACTCGCGTCTCCAGCGAAAACAAAGCCCTCGAGCGCGACTTCTGGGCCTACACCCACACTGACGAAAACTCCGACCGCGTCGGTGAGTTCGCCATTGGCACCAACATCGGCGTCGAGCGCGTCATTGGCAATATTCTGCAGGACGAAAAATTCCCCGGCATCCACATCGCCTTCGGCGACCCCTACGGAGCGCACACCGGAGCCCCTTGGAAATCCTCAACGCACATCGACGTAGTCGGCCTCGAGTTCAGCATCTGGCTCGGCGACGCCGACGGTGAAGAGCAGATCATGCGCGACGGGCAATTTCTCCTCGACGCCTAAGTACACGCGCCGAGTTTTGTCCACCGTTGAAGCCTGGCCAACTCTCTCCTCATCTAATTCACCATGGACAAGAAGAAACTCGGCAACTCAGATCTTTACCTCTCTCCTATTGGTTTCGGAGCCTGGGCCATCGGCGGCGGCGACTGGGCCTTCGCATGGGGCCCGCAGGACGACAACGACTCCATCGCCGCCATCCACAAAGCCATCGATCTTGGCATCAACTGGATCGACACTGCCGCTGTCTACGGTCTCGGCCACTCTGAAGAAGTAGTTGCCCGCGCCCTCAAGACCGCCTCGAAAAAACCCTACGTCTTCACCAAGTCCTCCATGGTCTGGGACGACAAGAAAGAAATCACCAACTCCCAGAAGCAAATCCGTCGCGAGTGCGAAGACAGTCTTCGCCGCCTTAGCGTCGAGGCCATCGATCTCTACCAGGTCCACTGGCCCAAGCCCGATGAAGACATCGAAGAGGGCTGGTCCGTCATGGCCGACCTCCAGCGCGAAGGCAAGGTCCGCTGGATCGGTGTCTCCAACTTCAGCGTCGCGCAGATGGAGCGCGTTCAAAAGATCGCCCCCATCACCTCCAACCAGCCGCCCTACTCCATGCTCAACCGCACCGTTGAGGCCGAGATCCTGCCTTTCTGCCAGAAGCACAACATCGGCGTCATCAACTACGCTCCCATGCACTCCGGCCTGCTAACCGGAGCCATGACCAAGGAGCGAGTCGCGGCCTTTCCATCCGACGACTTCCGCCGCAACGCGAAGAACTATCAGGAGCCGCTCCTGTCCCGCAACCTCGCCGTCGCTGACCTGCTTAAGCAGATCGGCGCTCGCCACAAGGTTGCTGCTGGCGTCATTGCCATCGCGTGGACGCTTCATAATCCCGCCATCACCGCAGCGATCGTAGGCGGCCGCAATGCTAAACAGGTCGAAGGCGTCACCCCTGCCGCATCTTTCCGCCTCACGGAGGCCGAGTACGCAGAGATCAACCTCTTCCTCGCCGCACATCCAGCGCCCTGACAAACCACCTACCGGGTACCCGTGTTCCGCATTTGGGGAGATGGGTTTCCACAGGACCGCGTAGCTGAGTACGCATCAACATCGCGAAATAGGCTGCAGCAGCTACACTAACTCCCATGCTGCAGCCCTATCGCGACCAATTCAACAGGCGGTTTACTCCCGGGCTCTACGCGAGCCTTCTTGCCCGACTCAACACGCTCACTCGCACTACCGTTGAATTCCGAGTCGCCGAAACTCCTTGCTTCTTCCCGTCCTCGCTCATCAAGGAACTCGCCGAAACCGGAGCCGAACTCACTCACCAACTCCTCGACAATCCTGCCTACATGCAGGCCTCGAACGCCACCATTCCTGAGCAGTTCCGCGTCCCTAACGAAAATCCGCAACCCAACTTCATGACCGTCGACTTCGGCCTCGTACGCAACACCGACGGCTCCCTTAGCCCGAAACTCGTCGAACTCCAGGCCTTCCCCTCAGTCTTCGGTTATCAGGATCTCCTCGCCCGCCAGTACATCGAAACCTACCAACTCGATCCCAGCCTGCAACAACACCTGGGCGGGCTCACCGAACAAAGTTACTGGCAACTCCTTCGCGAGGTTATCGTTGGTGACTGCGACCCCGAGAACGTAGTCCTGCTCGAGATCGATCCCGCCCACCAGAAGACCCTCCCCGACTTCCATGTCTACGAGGACAAACTCAACATTGCCACCGTCGACATCGCGAAACTCCGGAAGCAGGGCAACCGCCTCTTCTACCAGCGCGACGGCCGTGAAATCCCCATTTCGCGCATATACAACCGCGCCATCGTCGACGAACTCGAGCGCAAGAACATTCAACTCCCGTTCGATTATCGAGACGAGCTAGACGTCGAGTGGGCCGGACATCCCAACTGGTACTTCCGCATCAGCAAATTCTCCCTTCCATATCTCAACCATCCCTCGGTCCCCAAAGCAGTCTTTCTCGACGACTGGTTTGCCGATCCCAACGCCGAAGGCCTGCCGCATCAACGCGAAAATCTTCTCCTCAAGCCTCTCTACTCCTTTGCAGGGAAGGGAATTCAGTTCGCCCCCACCGACGAAGACCTCAACGCCATCCCCGTCGCCGACCGCCATTCGTATCTATTGCAAGAGCGTGTCGCCTTTGAGCCCGTCATACAAACCCCCCACGGACCCACCCAGGCGGAGATCCGCATCATGTACCTCTGGCCCGACCACGGCACCCTCCAGCCTGCCATCGCTCTCGTCCGTCTTGGCCGCGGACTCATGATGGGGGTCGATCACAACCGCGACCAGCTGTGGGTTGGGGGCTCTGCCGCACTTACACCTCGGTTGTAGCCTTGTCCTATAGAAAAATGCTAGAACTGCCTATGCACTGGGGTACACTCCAGTGTGGTACCCGGGGTTCAGACCAGGATGTATTCAGTGAAACTCTAAGGAGGTAACGCGTGGCTCAGTGGCAGATGCCGACCGGTGAGAATCCAGTTCGCACGGCGGTGCGTTTCCCCATGAGGCTCGCGATTCGCCTGCAGACCGATCAGGGTGAAATGGAAGCCATGACGGAAAACATCTCCGCCAATGGGCTCCTTTTCGTCGGTGAGACTCTTCCGCGGGTGGACAGCAGAATTGAATTCACCATAGCCATGCCCTCGGATGTCATGGGAACCGCAAAGGACGTAACCATACACTGCATCGGCCGCGTTGTGCGCCACTATCTGCTAGGCGGGCAGAAGAAGGCCGCTGCTGTGATCGACGAATATTTTTTAAAGGCCTGACACTATGACGGTAGTAAATTTCGATCCAACCCGGGGCAGCGAGGACGAACAAGAAGATAACGCAACACCTGCGGGTATCCGCGTCATCCTCGCAGATTCGCAAGCCATATATCGCGTGGGAATGAAGAAGGTCTTCGCCCTCGAAGACGATATTCGCGTCGTCGCTCAGGTCGAAACCCTCACCAACCTTTACGCCGCCCTTCAGCGCTATCCCACCGACGTTGTCGTCCTCGAAGGGCAACTCATAGCCGGCACCATCGACGCTATCCCCGAGCTCGTGCGTCAGGCTCCAGACGCCAAGTTGATCGTCCAGGTCACCGAGTCCGACGAATCCAACACAGTGGAACTCTACCGCCGTGGCGTCCGTGGCGTTGTTCCACGCTCCATCTCGCCCGACCTCCTCGTCAAGTGCATACGCAAAATCGCCGAGGGCGAAACCTGGATCGACAATCAGTCCATCAGTTGGGTCATCGAAGCCTACCGCTCCCAGGCCACTAGCCTCACCGATCCCAAAGTCCAGCCGAAGCTGTCTAAGAAAGAGCTGGCCATTATCAGCTGCATCACCCGAGGCATGCGCAACAAAGAAATCGCTTACCAGATCGGCACCACCGAGCAGGTCATCAAGAACTACCTGCGCAAGGTCTACGACAAACTCGGCGTCTCCGACCGCCTGGAGCTGGCCTTGTACTGCCTCCACCACGAGCTGCTGAAGAAATACCTGGTCGACACCGATCCTGCAATGTCATCTCACCATGAGCCATTGCAGCCCCTCCGCGCCAAGATGTAAACCTGTCGGCGTTCCGAAGAGTAGCCGCCAAGCCATTGGACGGAAGAAGGTTACGTCGACGGGGTCTGCCGGATCCTGCGCAAGGTAACCACAATCTGACATTTCGATTCCAAGGACGATGTATGCTTTTGCAGGCATCTAACTGCCAGTTAGGAGCAACATGGGAATCGCAACATCGACATTGAGTCTGGCGCAGAGCAAATTGCGGGTGGCCGCTCCATATCTGATCGAACAGGACTGGGCTGCTTACACGCCTGAGCAGCACGCAGTCTGGGCCGAACTCGTAAGCCGTTGCATGCCGCAACTTCGCCGCCACGCCTGCCAGGAGTATCTCGACGGCTTTCACCAGATCGGCCTGCGCGAGGACAAGCTGCCCAATCTCTCGGAGGTCAGCGCGCTTCTCCAGCCCCGAACCGGCTGGCAGTCCACCCCAGTCAGCGGTTTTCTCCCCGGCGATGCCTTCTTCGAGATGCTCGCTGCGCGCATGTTCCCCACCACCACCTGGCTCCGCGCGCGAGAGTCCATGGAATACACCCCCGAACCCGACATCTTCCACGACGTCTTCGGCCACGTTCCCATGCACGCCCATCCTGTCTTCGGCGATTTTCTTCAAAGCTATGGCCAGATCTGTTCCCGCCTGACCGACCCCGAGCAGTTGGAGCGCATGGGCCGCCTCTTCTGGTTCACCGTTGAATTCGGCCTCATCCGCCAGAACGGCGAAATCAAGGTCTACGGCAGCGGCCTCATCTCGTCCCACGGCGAGTGCACCCGCGTCCTGGCAGGCGGCTGCGAAGTCAAAGACTTCGACCTCGATGCCGTGCTCAACCAGAAGTTTGATACCGGCGCAATGCAGCCCGTGCTCTACGCAGTTGAGTCCTTCACTCAAATCTACGAAGCCACCCGGCTTGCTGAGAGCAGACTGGGTTAGAGCGGCTAACAATCGACAAAATCGGCTGACAAAAAAGAGCGGCTGCAGGTTTTTATGCCTGCAGCCGCTCTGCTTCCGTTATTGACGGAGAAAATTACCGGTGCCCACCACCGCCGTGGCCGCCGCCACCACCGTGGAATCCGCCCCCGCCGCCCCCGCGAGATGCGGCACTCACGCCGCCGCCGCGGTACCCACCACTAGCATAGCCGCCGCGGTACCCGCCGCCAGCATAGCCGCCGCGGTACCCGCCACCAGCATAGCCGCCGCGGTACCCGCCGCCGTAGACAGGCCGTCCGTAGTACCCGCCGCGATAACCGTAATAACCGCGATAGCCGTATCCGTAGCCACGATACCAGGGGCCGGCGCCGATAAAGAGGCCGCCGTTGAACCATGCCGGGCCGTAATACCCATACGGAGCGCAGGCATAGGGATAGTAGCCATAGTATCCATACGCGCAAACCGGAGCGGCGTATCCGTAGCCGCCATATACCGGGCCGCCGATCCCAATCCCGACTGATACTTGCGCGTGGGAGTATGCCGCAGCGGGAACCAACAAGATGCTAAGTAGAGCGAGATATCGTAAAAAGCGCATTTCAAATCTCCTGGGCAAAGTCTCGTAGGCACTCAGGCGTCCGTGAACTTCGCAGGATCCAAACTCATTCAAGTGTCTGGGTCCCTATGGTATTGAACGCGAAAAACGGAAAAAGGTTGTGCCAGGAGCATAGTCCTGTTCGGAGCCATGGACAACTGATTGCGTTAAGCCCAGTGTTTATAGCAACCTTCACGCCCCGTGAGGGTTCATTTCGATGTAAGGAGGTCGCGTTCTAAACGCACATGCTACCTAAACTCGGGCAGAGATGAATTTACTCGAACCTTATAAGCAAATATTTTATTGCCATGGTTCCAAAATATAGGAAAATAATTGGAACAAAAGGGTAAAATATTCCCAACTGTGCAAAATTTTTACCGAAAAAGTGCAAGAATTGGCACGTTGGCGGCCAAGAGCTTTGGTTCCCTAATTGCATTACCAATTAGCGCACGTCCTAAATTCAGTGGCAGGAAAAAGAGATGTATACCCCGGGTGAACGAATGCGGCGCTTGATCTACCTACTGATCTTGGTGATGGTCGTTAGCGCATCGGCAACATGCGTCAATGCATCGACAGACTGCGAACGATGGTTTGCCGCCTATCGGCAGGAACTGGCTCATACCCGCCAGGTGCAGCGCATAGCGGCCGCCAAACGCCGCGCCAGGTTATACGCCAAGCGGAAACTTGCTCAGCTTCAAACTCCGGCCAAACCCAGACTTATACGCTACAAGCGCTCCCCGCATGACCCGCAAGGAGACGCTCCACCACTTCGAGCTGGCCTGCGGCATCATGCCCGAAGATGACACGGATGAGCCTGTTATCGCGAAAGAAACCCTTCCTCCCTTCGTCGAACACCCCCTGAACGACGGAGTCGATCTCCTGCCAGTCCCAGAGGGCGACCTGATCGCCGAGAATAACTACCTTCCTCCATTCAATAACCAGGGCCCACCCGATTCGACCCCCAGCGGCGGCCCGCCTGTCTATGTCCCACCCTTCACCGGAGGAGTGACTCCCTTCGGCGGCGGTCCCGGAGGTGGAACCACCGTTACCACACCGCCTGTAACGCCTCCGCCGGTCACTCCGGACGTTCCAGAGCCATCCGGCTATGTCTTGATGGCGACTGGATTAGTTGGCGCGGTTGGCGCTTTCAAACGCAGATTCAAATCCTGAATCAAACCCTGACCAACTCTTCAGCGGCTCGCAACCCCTCCGGTATCTGAATCGCGTATCCGATCAGGAGAATCACCGGAGCGGGTCCAACATCCCCATCCTCCAACTCCGCAAGAGTCGTGGCAAATACCTGTTCCTCCCGCGTTGTTGCTTTACTGATCGCGACGCACGGAGTAGCAGCATCGATCCCGGACGAGATGAGTTCCTCTGCCAGCGTCCGAAATCTCCGCCCCGGCATGTAGATCACCAACGTCGCGTCCTTGGGAAACGCCCCCGTCCACTTCGGAGTCAGCTCCACCTTCCCTGCCGCATGGTGCGCCGTTGCGAGGATCAGCTTCGACGCCGCGCTGCGATCCGTCAGAGGTGTCTTCAGTCTCGCCGCCGCGGCGAACGCCGTCGTGATTCCTGGAACAATCTCAAAGGGAACATCGGCGCAGCGCAGCGCAGCAATCTCTTCCCCTGCGCGCCCAAAGATTAACGGATCACCCGACTTAAGCCGAAGCACCGATCTCCCGGCCCGTGCTGCCTCGACCATCAGGACGTGGATCTCGGCTTGTGTAATGCGCGGCTGTCCGCATCGTTTACCCACCGGCGTAATCTCGGCTCCGTCGTGCGCCAGCGAAAGTATCTCCTCCGACACCAGGTCATCAGGCAGGATCACATCGGCGGTCTCGAGCAGTCGCACGACCCGAACCGTGAGCAGATTGGGATCTCCCGGGCCCGCTCCGGCCAGGTAGACAGTGCCGGGCTGCGCCGCCGCGTTCACGACTTCTTCCCCGGCAGCGGATTTGTCAACGCATGTTCGCGAGCCAGCACGCGCGACGGACACCCATCGAAACCGCACACCTCGCGCTGTGCCAGCTGGTGAAGCAGCCACTTCCGCTCCTCATTCAACGGCTCCATCTGCGTCACCTCGCGGCGAAGATTCCCTAGGTCCGTTAGCCAGTCGCCCACGTCGAGCGGTAACTGCGCATTGATCTCCTTGCGCAGCCGCTGCGCCAGCGCCGGGCTGGCCCCGGCAGTCGAGATCGCGATCTGCAGATCACCGCGCCGAACAACCGATGGAAAGTAAAAATCGCAAAACGGCGGATCGTCGACTGCATTGCACAGAATGTTCTTCTCCGTCGCTTCCTTGTACACGGCGCGATTGACCGCCGAATTATCCGTCGCCGCAACCACGAGGAACTGTCCCGTCAGATCGCCTTCAACGTACTCACGCTGATGCCATTCAATCTCACCCGCGCCAGCCAGATCGGCGATCCGCGGTCCAGCTTGTGGCGCGATCACCGTCACTCTCGCCTGGGCCGCCCGCAGCGATTCGATCTTCGACTCGGCCAGATTCCCCGCGCCGATCACGATGCATGGCCGGGCAGCGATCTTCAAAAAAATAGGGAACAGGTCCATAGATTGAATTACTCTACCGGAGCGTGTAGACCCGCGCCAACCGGCGGGGCATCGCGCTCAACTGGGTCAACGACAGTACCCGCGAGCTGCGCGCGAAGGCTGTCATCATCCGTCCGTGCAAAGTAAGCCCGCAAATCCTCGTCCGGCAGGCGGGCGTCAAGATAACCGCGCAGGAGCCGCTCAATGGCATCCGGAACCTCGTCAGCTGCGGCCCTGTAACCCAGCGGGCGGGCGGTACGCGCAAACCTCCCAACAGCCCCTCCCACACAGAAGTAGAAAGCATCGACCAGCCGGCCATCTTTCTTGATCTTCTTGCCCTCAAGCCCAATGTCCGCGATCCAGTGCTGTCCGCAGCTATTCGTACAGCCGGTCACATGAAGCTTGATCTGTTGATCGAAGCCCGGAAGACGTTCCTCCATCTCGCTGACCAGCCACTTCGAAAAGCCCTTTGTCTCTGCGATTGCCAACTTGCAGAACTCCGTGCCCGTGCATGCGATCGCTCCACGCCAGAACGCTGAAACGTCGACCTGCAGGCCCATCGTGTTCAAGGCGACAACCAGCTCTGCCGTCTTTGCATTCGGAACATTCACAACGATGATGTTTTGCATGATCGTCGTGCGCAACTCGCCGTTGCCATACCGCTCAGCCAACTCAGCCAGTTGAATCAACTGATCGCCCGACAGCCGCCCCCGAAGAACGCTCGCACCCACCGACGACAAACCCGTCTGCCGCTGCGGAGCAATGCCAATGTGATCGCGATACACATCGTCCGGAACGATATCCTCTGCAACAGGACTCGGATCCAGCTTGTAGCCAAGCTTCGCCTCCAGCGCTTCGAGGAACGACTCAGCCGTCCAGCCATGCCTCATGAACAGGTACTTGATCCTCGCCCGAGTCCGATTCTCGCGAAGCTCCTGCTGTTCCCGAAATATCTCCACCGTTGCATGAACCGCCGCGTAGGCCTGGTCCTGCCGGATAAACGCCGGAATCCGCACCGCCAGATGAGGCTCCGTCGACAACCCTCCTCCAACCCGCAACGTATAACCAATCTCTTCCTTGCCATCCAAAGTGCGCTTGATCGCAGTCAACGCAACATCATTGATCTCGGGATAAGAGCACCACGTCGAGCAGCCCGTGACCGAGATCTTAAACTTCCGCGGCAGGTTGTAGAACTCAGGATTCGCCGTCAGCTTGTGCGCAATCTCAACCGCCAGCGGCGAAGCATCGATGATCTCGTGTCCATCAAGTCCAGCGAGCGGGCAGCCCGTAACATTGCGAACCACATCGCCGCAGGCCCCCTTCGGGCTCAGTCCCACCGCCGTCAACGCATCGACGACCTCCGGCAGCGCCTCAATCGTCAACCAGTGCAACTGAATGTTCTGACGCGTCGTGATGTCGGCAAGATTTCGCGCGTACTTCCGGGTAAGCTCACCGATCACGCGCAACTGAGCGCTGGTCAGAATGCCGTTCGGCAACCCAATGCGCATCATGAAAAACTCAGTCGCCTTACCCTCTCCTCCCACGCCGCCGGTAGCGCCCACCCCATCTCCCTGCGTATAGATACCCCACCACTTGAAGTAGGTGCCGGCCCACTCCGGCAGCACAGAGTCGCGTCCCTCCTTCGCAAACTGGCGGACCTCCTCCCACGCCTCCCAGGGATTCTTGGCTGCCTTCAACCGCTCGGACTTCTGCGCCTTCGTCTCTTTCACCACCGCTGCGGGTGGAGTGCTCATTATGGGGTCCTTATTTTTGGTGAAGGGTTAAAAAGAAAGACCCACTGAATAAGTGGGTGCGGGTGGCTTCTGCTGAAAGGTTCGGAACTTAGTCGGTAAGTCTCCGATTCAGGCATAGGCGACGGCGCACGCGGTCACAACAACACATGCGACAGGCAGCGTAGCGGCAGGTAAGAGACATCGCCATGGTTCAAGATTAGTTGCGACAAGAACAAACGTCAAGCCGTGCGATGCCGCAGATCGTGATAAATCCCCTGCAATCTGCGGCAGGCTAATCCGCTTCAGCGAGCGAGAACATGTGTCGCACATCCGAGCCGCGGACCCAGAAGATCACGTCCTCGGCGATATTGGTCGCGTGATCGGCGGCCCGTTCCAGGTTGCGCGAGATAATGATGGCGTTCAGGGCTTGTCCGCTGGCAACGGGGTGCTGCTGCATCACCTCCAACAGCTCAGTCTGCACATCGCGGTTCATCTCGTCTATCTCGTCGTCCATGGTAAGCACCGTCTCTGCGAGCTTTGCGTCGGCCTCCAGAAGCGCCTGGATGGCGCGGCGAATCATAACCCCAACCTTCTCTCCCATGTCCGGGATATCGATCGGCAAAGATATCTGAGGTGAATCGTGCAGAAATTGGGTGCGCGACGCAATGTTCGACGCCTGATCGCCGATTCGTTCCAGGTCGCCGTTAATCTTGATCACCGAAAGGATGAACCGAAGGTCGATTGCCATCGGCTGCTCTTTCGCCAGCAGGTCGTACGCCATCTCGTCGACATCGCGCTCAGCGGCATTGATCGCCGCTTCAATCTCTTTTACGTGTTCGCAGAGACTCAGGTCACCTGTCAGGTAGGCCTCCAGCGACAACGAAAGCGCCTGCTGAGAGAGCGCAGCCATGGCGAGAAGCTTATCTTTTAGAGCAACCAGCTGTTGCTGGAAATTGATGCGGGGCATGGGGGAGCACCTCGAAAACCGTTTTAACTATTGTGACGTATAGAAGGCGAAGAGACTATGAATATTCTTCAGCGCAGGGTGAGGCGCATGATGCATCTTTGGGGTAGCGAACACGATTGCGTGTTACTTTTTAGCAGCAAACGCTATTGATAAAGCAGATAGGGCTGGCGTCGATGTTCAAACGCAGCCAGATCAGCCACCCAACTCTCCGCAATCTTCCGCGGATCTTCTTCATTCGTGAGGGCCCGCATCGTATCGACATTTGTCACCAGGTATGCGGCCTTGCCTAACAAAAAATCCGGATAGAGGTGATGCAGTGCGCTGAGTAACTCCACTCCGAGTTCAGGCGAATCAAGCGCATTCCTGTCAGTCACCGTAAACGCAATCCCAGGAATCGTCTTTCCATGAAAGGGATAGTGATTTCCATCCTCCGCAACGGAAAAGTTCGTCGGAGCAAAACTCACTCCCGGAATCTTCCGCGCCGTCAGGTAATTCGCAAGCTCCGCCGCGTTGATGTACGAAGCGCCGATATGCTCGTAAGGCTTATCGCTCCCGCGGCCAACCGAGATATTCGTCGTCTCGGTCATGCCGACCGCTGGATACAGAATTGCAGCAGTTGGATTTCGCAGATTCGGACTAGGGCTTGTCCACTTCAGCCCGGTCTCGTCGAAGAACTCGGGACGCCTCCAGTTTCGCATTGCGACGACGGTAAGTTGTGCAGCAATTGGAACCTGAATATTGGGCGAAACGGCGCCTGCAATGTGGCGCTCGGTATTGAAATAAAGCGCAAGCTCCCCCAGCGTAAGCCCGTTGCGAATCGGCATCGGCATGTAATTGTTATAGGACTCGGCTCCGGCATCGGACACAGGACCCTGCACCGCAACGCCGCCGATCGGGTTCGGCCGATCCAGCAGAATGATCTCGATGTGCGCCTGTGCCGCAGCCTCAAGAAAATAACCCACCACCGCCTCATACGTATAGAAGCGAACCCCCACATCCTGCAGATCAATCACCACCGCGTCCAGCCCCTTCAGTGACTCCAGACTCGGACGCCGCTGTTCCGGCTTCGCCCCATAGAGGCTGATGACTGGAAGCGTCGTCGTCGCATCCACATCGTTGCCAATCTTCGTCGTATCCTTCACCCCCAGCAGCCCATGCTCTGGCGAGAACAACGTCTTCAATTCCACCTCCGGAATGCTGTGCAGCAAAACATCAATCGTGCGCCGCCCTTCGCGATCAAGCCCCGTCTGATTCGTCAGCAACCCCAACCTCAAATGACCGTTGTGACGTTTAGCAGCCTCGTTCAACGCACCAAAATTGGTCGCCTCCAATACATCGATGCCACACAGCGTGTCGCCGCCGGTCGCCGCTGCCTCGCCTCTCTCGTAAAGATGAAGCGCCTTCGCCGCAGCCGTCGCCACCTGCCCGCGCAAAGCCGAGATCGGTGGCGCCCCTCGCGGATGAATCGCATTCGCCAAAATAATCACGAAGGTGTCGCTTCCCGGATCTATCCACAACGACGTGCCGGTAAATCCCGTATGTCCGAAGCTGCCGATCGGAAACACCTCACCCCGCGGTCGAGAGTACGCAGAGTTAATATCCCACCCAAAACCTCTCGTCGCTACGCCCGTTGTTGTCTTTCCGTCGGCGGCGAAGATCGTCGCCCCTCCAACCGCGCTCAATGGCTGCTCCGGCTGAGTCATCAGCTTCAACGAAGCCTGCGTCAAAGGGAAATCGCTCGCCCTTCCCGCAAGCCTGTCGAGCAGGGCCTGCGCAAATAGCGCAACGTCACTCGCCGTAGAAAAAACCCCCGCATGTCCCGCGACCCCACCCATGCGCCGAGTCGTTGGATCATGCACTGTCCCCCGCAACAAATGATCAAAATCCGGATTTGTCGTCGCGGTTCCTTGGTCGTCATAAGCAGTAGGAGCGATCTGCGATATCGACTCTTTGCCAGGCAGGTAGCGCGTGTGCGTCATCCCGAGCGGCGCGAAGATATGTTCCTGCGCGTAAACATTCAAGGGCTGCCCGCTGATCTCCTCCACCAGCGCTCCAAGCGTAATAAAGTTGATATCGGAATACTTGAAGTGCGTGCCCGGCGCCGAGTCCAGCGTTGCACTCATCGCGCGTCTTACACCTTCCGTCTTATCCGGCGCCGCGAGTCCCCAGTCATCCTTCAAGCTCACGTCCTCCGGCAACCCGGAGTAGTGAGTCAACAACTCGCGAATCGTCACACTCTGTTTTCCATTTACAGCAAACGCAGGCAAATACTTCGCGACCGGATCATCGAACTGCAGCTTATGCGCCTCATACAACTGCATCACGGCCGTCGCCGTGACAAGACACTTTGTCAGCGACGCCATATCGAAGACCGTATCCTGGGTCATCGGTTCCACCGCCGGCTCCAGCGCACGATTCCCATACGCCTGTTCAAACACAGTCTTGCCATCATGCTCAACCAGCACAACGGCCCCCGGCAGCTTCTTTGCCGCAATCGCCTCATTCACAAGCGCGGTAACTGAACTGAAATCGTGCCCTTCGCCGGAGACCACCTGAACATGGCCCGAAGCGGAGGAGGTCTGCGCCGCACTATGCGAACCCAGCAAAAACGGAACAGCGACCGCAAAGACAATACCGGCCACATGCGCCGCAACTTTCCGTCGCTCTTTCGTCGCTCGCGGCAACACAAAACTCGCCACCGTCCCCACAGCAAAGGTAACGATCGACCCAATCAGCACATACCATGTGAACGCAACATGCGGAATCGTAATCGGGCCAAGCTTGATGGGAGCTGGATCAAGCCAGAGCAGAAGATTCAATGAAAATCCGCAAATCATGCCCACAATGGCCCCCCACTGAGTAGCATACCGAGTCAGCGTCCCCAGCAGAAACACCCCAAGCAAGGCTCCATACGCAACCGAAGCGATCGAAAGCCCCACCTCAACCACATGTCCTTTGCCTCCCGCGAAGACGCTGTAAACCGCCACACCAAACAACACCAGCGCCCAAACCACCGTGCTTGACCTGGAGATCATCATCCTCTCCCGCTCATCCGCCTCGGGCCGCCAGTGCATATAAAAATCAACCACCGTCGTCGAAGAGAGCGAATTCAACGCCGCGCTCAGATTCGACATCGCCGCCGCAAGAATCGCCGCCACCAATAATCCAGCAACCCCCACCGGCATCTCACGCACAATGAACGTCGGGAAGATCCGATCTGCTGAAGCAAACGCCGTCGGATGAAGCCCATAAAAGACATACAGTCCCGCGCCAATCAGAAGAAACAGCGTGAACTGCAGGAAGATGATGCCCCCGCTCGAGAGCAGCGCCAGCCTCGACTCACGCAGATTCCGTGCCGCAAGCATCCGCTGCACCATCAACTGATCCGTGCCATGCGACGCCATCGTCAAAAACGTGCCCCCCAGCACGCCCGCCCAGAACGTGTAACTCTGCGTCAGATTCAACGCGAAGTGGAACATCTGAAACTTGCCGGCCGCTGCCGCAACCTCGTGAATCTGCGTCCATCCTCCCGGAACATGCGCCCCCAGCGTATAGATCGCAACAAAAGTGCCGCCGATATAAATCGCCATCTGCACAACATCGGTCCAGATCACCGCCGCCATTCCGCCTTCAAACGTATACAGCAGCGTCAGCGCCGTAATAATTCCGATCGACAAAACATCACGCGTACCGATCGCGATCCCCACCACAATGCTCACCGCAAACACCCGCACTCCCTCCGCCGCCGCACGCGTCAGCAGAAAAAGTCCCGCAGTCACCTTATGCAGCGTGTGGCCGAAGCGCTGGTCGATCAACTGATACGCCGTCAGCATGCGGCCTTGAAAATACTTCGGCAAAAAAATCAACGCCACCACAACTCTGCCCAGCATGTAACCAATCACAATCTGCAGAAATCCGAAATCTCCTGCAAACGCCACGCCCGGAATGCTGATGATCGTCAGCGTGCTCGTCTCCGCCGACACAATCGACAAAGCAATCGCCCACCACGGAATCGTCTGGTCGGCGAGAAAGTAGCTCCTCAGTGACCTCGCATTTGGATCCTTACCACTCCGAAAGTGCAGTCCAAACAGGGTGATGCCCACAAGGTAGACGACGATCAGCGCCAGATCGATCGGATGAAGACGCGTTGGCAGTGCAGCAGCATGCATTCGAGCCAGTGTATAGCGACCCCAGGCACCCACGCAGCCCATTCCAGCAGCCAGTGTCCAGAAGTAAACCCGCACCAGAAGACGCCTTCAAAACTCACCCGTGACATATCATTGGAGCCGATGAGTTTCTTCCTGGCGATCGATGCGGGCGGTACGAAAACACGATGTCTTCTGGCCGACGAGAACCAGATACTCGGACGTGCCGTTACGGGCAGCGTCAAACTGATGAGGGTCGGCGAAGCAGAGGCTTCAACCCGCTTGCGAGCCATGCTGGCGGAGGTCTCTCTCGCGGCAGGCATCGACCTCAACAACGTCACTCAAACCTGCATCGGCCTCTCCGGTCTCAGCATCGACACCGTCCGCGAGTGGGGCGAACGCGAGATCGGCAGTCTCGTCGGCGGCAACTTGATTCTCGTCGGGGACGAAGAGATCGCCCTCGATGCCGCCTTTCGCGGAGGCCAGGGAATTCTCGTCATCGCGGGCACAGGCTCCATCGTCCTTGGGCGCGCCGCAGATGGGTCCATGTATCAGGCCGGCGGTTGGGGCCCGGCGCTTGGCGACGAAGGCTCAGGCTTCTGGATCGGTCAGGAGGCCCTGCGCGCCGCCTTCTGGGCGAAAGACCGTGACATCGAATCCTCCTTGCTGGCCCGGATTGGCGAACTCTGGGGCGCAAATTCCCTCGGAGAAATCGTCGAGATGGCGAACGCGCGACCCGGCCCTGATCCTTCGGCTCTTGCTCCACTCGTCGCCAGATGTGCAGATGGCGGCGACGAACTCGCTCTTGCAGTCCTGGAACGCGCCGGCGTCGAACTCGCCGAGCAGGTCGCTCTCGTCGCCCTGAAGATGGAGGAGTCCGGCCACCTGCGCAAGATTGAAGCTGCCTACACCGGCAGCGTTCTTGAGCAGATCTCGCAGGTCCGCGCCTCTATGGTCGCTGCACTGAAGACCACGGCTCCCGACGTAGAAGTCATCGAGGGTGCGGTCGACTCGCTCGAAGGTGCACTATGGCGCGCCCGCGAAGCAGGGAAGCAAGTGCTGTAAGGAAAGTCGACAATTCACTTTAGCCTCTGCGCCTCCATCTCCGCCTCCCGCAGCGCAAGACCCCGTGCCACCGACGTGAACTCATTGCCCGTGCGTACCCGATCCGCACCAAAGCGCGCCTCAAAGATGCGCCGCACCGCAGGAACAAAGCTCGTACCTCCCGTCAGGAACACCCGATCCACCTCTCGCGCAGTCGACGTTGCTGTCAGCGAGCAGCGAATCAACGCAGCGCTCGATCGACCTTAGCTCCTCCGAGATCCACCCTTCAAACTCAGCGCGACTGACTGCAGCGACAATATCCATACTGCCGTCACGAAACCAGAACTCCGCCGACTCCTTATGCGACAACTCGATCTTCAGCCGCTGCACCGCCTGATGAAGCTGATACCCGAGATCTTCCTCAACAAGGTTGATCAGCGCCTCAATCTTCTCCGGCTCCTGCGCCCGCGCCCTCGCACTCCTCAAAATCTCCGCAACATTTCGCGTCTTCAGGAACGACAAATAATGCCAGCGCTCAAGATTCGCATAGATCCACGCGGGCACTGCCGGGATAATGCTTGCCGGGCGGTCCGCCGCCTGCGCATACGATCGTTCAAAGCTGTTTGAACCCAACGCCGGCGAGACCAGCTTGCGCACGATGCGCGCATCAAAGCTGTCGCCGGCCAGACCAAGCCCGCTGTTGCCCAGTAGATCCTCCGCCGTGCGTCCTCTGCTACGAACCCCCGGCCCCACATGAAGCAGCGAAAAGTCGCTCGTGCCGCCTCCAAAGTCACCGATAAGAATCAGCTCGTCGTGGTCCAGCGTCGACTCATAGGAATACGCCGCCGCGATCGGTTCCATCTCGAACTCCACCGACTCGAACCCGGCACGCACAAACGCCTGCCTCAGGCGCTCGACGGCGAAAGCATCGTCATCGTCGTTCTCTGCGCCCACAAAGCGAACCGGGCGCCCCACCGTAGCATGTCGCACCGGCCGATCGAACTGCCGTTCCGCACTCATACGCAGATCAGTCAGTATTCGCGAGATCAACTCTTCCACGACGTACCGCCGGCCGAACACCTCAGTGCCCGTCAGCGTTCGGCTCGTCAGGTACGACTTCAGCGACTGGATCAGCCTTCCCTTGTGCTCAGCCTGAAGATAATGTTCGATCGCCGCCGGCCCGGTGAAGCCTTTGATCTGCGTTCGCCCGGCATGCTTCAGTTGCTCCAGGTAAAGCACTGAGCGAAACGACTCCGTTGTGCCTGCAGCCGTTGGAAACGACACCAGTTCAACCGCACCATCTGCCGTCGCAAGAGCGATCGAGCTATTCGTGGTGCCGAAGTCAATTCCGATAGAGGGGAGGGTAGAGTGCGTCGAAGCCATGGTCTTCTAGATCGCCAGATCTCCGTGCGCACGAAAACTGATGTGGACAATCAGACTCAACAAACCCCCTGTCACTTCTGCGGCAACTCGGTCGGCACCGGCAAACCTAAATCAGTCGCAGGAGGCAGCGTGTGGCTGTCCGCCCACTGCCTCTGAGCACTGCGCACTCTCTCGCTCCGAGCCTCCCATACGCCAATCGTATAGTCGTAGTGCTCCAGCACGGGCCGCAGCGCATACGCCCGATTCGACCTGTACCACGCCTGCTCATACAGATCACGTAACAGCGAGTACGTAGCGATGACGTCCTGAATTCGCCCATTGACTCCATTAATATCCGAGAGCTCACGGCTCACATCCATCCGCTGCTTCCTGTCCTTTGTGTTCTGCATCGCGTAGGCGCGCTGATACCCCTCGGCGATCTCTTCAGCAAGCTGAAACTTCAGCCCAATAAAATCCATCCTCCGCGCTCCCAACTCCAGAGCGTCGATCGCCGCGGTCTCCCGCAACGAAGTCGGCACCGACGGATACGACTCCGCGGGATCATAAACCGCTGGTCCCTTCGCAACCGCTGGCGCTCCCGGTGCAGCCGCCCGCGCCTGCGCAACCAAGGTCAACGCTCGTTCAGCATGCAGCCGCAGATCATGCGCATACGGCAGAACCTGCGCCCCAATCTTCAACCCATCCTTCGACATCGGATCGAGCCAGAAGATGCTGTTAGTCCCATCCCCCTCCTTCGCCTCGTCCTTCAGTACCGAGTGCGCCAGCATCATCTCCTTCTGCGCCTCGTTCAGATCTCCCGTCGCGTCGCCATGAAACACCTGCGCGTACGACTCCTGAAACGCCGGGATCGACGACTCACCCTTCTGCCAGGCCGCCGCCGCCCCAAACAAAATCCCGTACCAGTCCTGGTTGAAGAGTCCCTCCCCATCGTCATTCCAGATCGTGTTCAGCTGTCCCGTCGAACCAAGCCGTTGTCCATCCGCCGTGAATCGTTGAATATTCGCCAGCGCAAGATTGTTGTTCGGATACACCTTCCGAAAATTATTCACGCTCGGCGCAACCCACGTCTCAAACCCGGCCTTCGTGAACGGCGTCAGGAAGCGGTCATAGCCGCGCGGCTCCGGGTTGTACACCCACGCCACCGCGATCGTCGAATCCTTAAATGTTTGAGGTAAGTCCTTCAACAGGTCTGGCACGTCCTGCGCAATATCTCCCCAGAACAGCAGCCTGCGATTCAGCGGCTTCAGCGCGGTCACGATTTTTTGCAGGAAATCCAGGTAGACCTGGCCAAGGCCGCGCGAATCCACGTCCGCCTTCGTCTGCCCCAGCCCGAGGTCCACCGTCTCATCCGCTCCGATATGCAGAAAAGGCCCCGGATATAGATTCGCCAACTCCGTGAACAACTGCGTGATCAAGGCGACCGAGCCCGGCTGCCCCGGAGCCAGTACCGCTCCATGCGGAGTCTCCGCCAGCGGCTGATACTGCTCCCACGTCATATTGTTGTGCAGATGGCCAAACGCCTCCTGCTCCGGAACAATCGTGATGTGGTAAAGCTTCGCATACGCAACCAACTCAGTCGCCTCTTCCGCCGTCACGCTGCCCGGCGGCGCCATCAGCGGATTCGACCTGTACTGTTGCGTGTGCTCGAAGTACGGCGAATACAGGTTGATCTTGTACGCCGCCAGCGTCCGGATCATGCGCTTCTCAAAGTCCAGCGTCGTAATCGGCCCGCGCGAAAGATCGTCGTCGAGCCCCCGGTACTTCATCGCCGGCCAGTCCCGAATATTCGCCGCATGCAATACCGCGCCTGCGCCGTTGCCCTCGACCAGCTGTTTCACAGTCTGTGCTCCGTAGAACACCCCCTCTGCCGTATCACCAACCAACGTCAGGCCGGTCGCGGTCGTATGAATGATGTACCCCTCGGCCTTCATCTCGTCGGTAAACCTGGCGTCCGGGATGGTCGGCCAGCCGGGTCAACTCAATCGGGAAGCCGTCGGCCTCCGTTCACCGGAATCCCCCGCGCCAGCAACGCCGCAGACAGGTCGTCCGCCGCAAACTTGTCCTCGGTCGCACAGGGAGCCGCGCAGACGATGCGAACGCCCCGCGCGAGTGGCCGGTCTGCCGCCGCGTGAACCTCGCGAGGAATCGGGATCAGCTTCAGCGTGGACTGCGCTGAGGCAAAGCAGGTCAAAGCCAGCAGAAGGGAAGCGAGGCGGTTACAGTGCATCGGTTAACGGTAAATGACTTTCGGCTACGACATGCACTCATCGGGGAACATCGTCCGATACCCACGGAAGCGGCCCACTGCCTGCCTGTGTTTCGCAACCGCTCTACGGCTGCCGTGATGATTTCCAACCAGCGCGAAACCTCGCATCCGCATGTTGCTCGGGTACGCGGTACTCGGGCCGCGCGGCTCAATTTCCAGAAGTAAAGATTAAAGTTGGCGAATTTTCCCCGGTCTCATCACTGCCTTTATTTCTTTCAAAGCATCAATCAAATCTCCGTGAATGAGTGGCAAATTATTCCTGTATTCACATTCATTTGTGACCATAACTCAAAGAGCAAATGGGAGAAGAGCGGACCGGGCGTCACGCCCTGAATGGTTTTCTGGCTGTCCCTGTGCCTTTACATAAACCTTGCGAGGACCCATGACGAAGCAACTACGAGCGACAATGGCAGCGATCCTGACGATTAGTGCGATCGCGCTGCCGGCGCAGACCAGTACGACGCCAAAAAAGGCCACAACCACGAAAAAGGCAGCCACCAAGAAGGCGCCCGTCGAGACCCCGGTCGAGCGCCAGATTCGCGAGCTGCGCGAGCAGATGCAGAGCCAGCAGGCCCAGATCGATGAGCTGAAGCGGCAAAACGCTGATAAGGATGCGAAACTTGCAGCCGCCCAGCAGTCCGCACAAGGTGCAGAGGCAGCCGCAGCAACCGCATCCGCCAAGGCAGATGCGCTCAGCTCCAGCGTTTCAGCGAACGCCGAGACCGTCTCGACTCTGAACAGCACCGTCACCGACCTCAAGTCCACCAGCGTCGGCATGGCTCAGACCATCAGCGACACCAAAAAGTCCATCAGCGATCAGCTGGACAACCCTCTCGCCATCCGCTACAAGGGCGTGACCATCACTCCGGTCGCCTTCTTCGCGTTTGAAACTGTCTACCGTCAGCGCTCGATCAACTCGGACGTCAATACCCCGTTCAACTCCACCCCATACCCGGGCGCGGCCCAGGCGCACACCTCCGAATTGAACTTCTCTGGCCGTCAGAGCCGTATCGGCGGTCTCTTCGAAGGCAACACCGGCCCATTCAAAATGACTGGCTACGTTGAAGCCGACTTCCTCGGAGCCGGTATCACCAGCAACGACAACCAGAGCAATAGCTATGTCCTCCGTCAACGTCAGATCTGGGGCCAGGCAGCAACGAACTCTGGCTTCAAGGTCACCGGCGGACAGATGTGGTCGCTCGTAACCGAAACCAAGCACTCAACCGACAACCGTACAGAGAACCTCCCGCAGACCGTCGACTCGCAGTACCATGTCGGTTTCAGCTGGGAGCGTCAGCCATCCATCCGCTTCCAGCAGTCCTTCGGCGGATTCACCGCGGCCCTGTCGCTCGAGCAGGCGGAGTACGTCTATTCGGCCACCAACGCAAACGCCAACTTCTTCATCGGAAACCTCGGTACCAGCGGAGGTCTCTACAACCTCTCGGCCAACTACTCCAACAACGTCGCCCCGGACCTCATCCTCAAGGGCACCTACGATGCGCGGTACGGGCACTTTGAAATCGGCGCCCTCGGCCGCTGGTTCCGCGACCGTTACTATCCCAACGAGACCCTCACCGTTCCCTCTGCTGCCGGTGGTCAAAACAACACCAAGATGGGCGGCGGCGGATTCTTCAACGCCCGCATAGCTGCTACCAAGTATGCCGACCTCGGCTTCCATGGTCTCGGCGGTACGGGTGTAGGCCGCTACGGCACCTCCACCTTGCCCGACATCACCGTCCACCCCGACGGCACCCTCGCACCCATCAAGAGCTGGCAGGGTCTCGCCTCCGTCGAGCTTCATCCGGCGCCGAAGCTTGACTTCGACCTCTACGCTGGCGGCGAGTATGCGCAGCGCACCGTCTATCTCAGCACGCTCGGCTCCTCCGCCGGTAAGCTGATCGGGTACGCGCCCATCACCAGCTCAAATGCAGGTTGCAACACCGAAACGTTGCCGACCTCCGCTGGTAACGGATTGGCGGGTGCAGCTCCCTACAACCCCGGCACTCCGGCAAACTGCCTCGGCGCCACCCGGGTCGTCCTCGAAGGAACTGCCGAAGTTGTCTATCGCTTCTACAGCAGCCCCAGGTACGGTCGTCTGCAGGAAACCATTCAGTACAGCTACCTCACGCGCGATGGCTGGGCAGGTCTGACGAGCGGAACGTTTGGCTCTCCGACGGCAACCTACGGGGCACCGAAGGCGACCAACAACATGGTCTTCACCAGCTTCCGTTACTACCTCCCCTAAACCGTTATCCTTCCAAACAGAGAGGCACCCTTCGGGGTGCCTCTTTTATTCATTGGCCGAGAGAATCCAGTTTCACGTATTCCGATCCCATTTGTTCGAGGTGCGGCGAAATCTTTGATAGGCTTCCTATGCTGAAGTTTTCGGACGCGACTGACATCTGAGGAGTAACGATGAAAATTCTGGATGCGAATAGATTGTTTCCTGCGGAACACGAGGCGCGATCGATCGCCGCAAGACTCTACGAGACGATAAAGAACCTCCCGATCATCTCCCCGCACGGCCACACCGATCCGCGCTGGTTCGCCTTCAACGAACCCTTCCCCAATCCAACCGCTCTCCTCATTCAGCCCGACCACTACATCTTCCGCATGCTCTACTCGCAGGGAGTCTCGCTCGAGTCCCTCGGCATCCCCCAGCTCGACGGCCGCGAAAACGCCGACCCCCGCGAAGTCTGGCGCATCTTCGCAAAGCACTACTATCTCTTCCGCGGCACGCCCACCCGCCTCTGGCTCGATTACACCTTCGAGAATGAGTTCGGTCTCACCAAAAGACTCAGCGCAGAGAACGCCGACGAGTACTACGACATCATCTCCAAAAAAATCCAGACGCCGGAGTTCCGCCCCCGCGCCCTCTTCGAACAATTCAACATCGCCGTCCTCTCCACCACCGACACTCCCCTCGACACCCTCGAATACCACAAAGCCATCCGCGAATCCGGGTGGAACGGACGCATCATCCCCACCTTCCGTCCCGACTCCGTCATCGACGCCGAGTACGCCGACTTCCTCGGCAACATTCAAAAGCTCGGTGAGATCACCGGCGAAGACGTCGGCACCTGGAAGGGATACCTCAACGCCCTGCGCAACCGCCGCGCCTTCTTCAAGTCCATGGGCGCTACCGCAACCGACCACGGCCACCTCACCGCGCAGACCGCGGACCTCGACCCCGAAACCGCCGCCTCACTCTACGGCCGCATCATCTCCGGCCGCTCCGTCCCCGAAGAGCAGCACATCTTCCAGGCCCAGATGCTCACCGAGATGGCCGGCATGTCCGTCGAAGACGGCCTCACCATGCAGCTCCATCCCGGCTCCGTCCGCAACCACAACCGCAAGGTCTACGAAAAGTTCGGCCGCGACAAAGGCGCCGACATGCCCTCGCCCACCGAGTACGTCCGCGCACTCCGCCCCTTGCTCACCAAATACGGAAACGAGCGCAACTTCACCTTCATCCTCTTCACCCTCGACGAGACCGCCTTCTCGCGCGAACTCGCCCCGCTCGCCGGTCACTATCCCGCCCTCAAACTCGGGCCGCCCTGGTGGTTCCACGACTCACCCGAAGGCATGATGCGCTTCCGCGAGACCGCCACCGAGACCGCCGGCTTCTACAACACCGTCGGCTTCAACGACGACACCCGCGCCTTCCTCTCCATCCCGGCCCGCCACGACGTAGCCCGCCGCATCGACTGCGCCTTCCTCGCCCGCCTCGTCGCCGAGCACCGCCTCGACGAAGACGAAGCCTTCGAAGTCATCCAGGACCTCACCGTCAACCTCGTACGAAAGGCCTACAAGGTTTAGACAGAAAGACCCAGACCGTCATAATGGTATGATCCTTGTCGAACCGAATCGACTATCCCCGTTGTGGCGAAGTAGACTCGAACTTCGGTCGCATGATTTCCAGTAGATTGTTAGTTTCCAGGCCGAAGTGATCACCTGTTTTATTGGGCCTCTGAAGCGCAACAAGACTTGCTGTTCCGTTTCTGGATATCTTCCCCTCCAAGTCATCCGGATGACTTTAGAGCCCGTGCATCGCTGGTCTGCCCACGCTTTGGGTTGACGTTCGTCCAACAGAAAAATCAGATACTCGTTTTGCGAATTCAAGGCAAGAACCACCTAAGTCGATGTGATCGAAAGGGGTTTGACTATGAAACGCACAATGATGCGAGCACTGTCTCTGAAGTCTTCTGAAGGCCAGCCCAACAAATTACTGCGGAGAATGTCTCTTCTCGTCGTCTCTGCCCTCGCCTTTGCCATATCCCCAAACCTCTACGGCCAGGCCACCGGAAGTTTCTCCGGCAACGTCAACGATAAATCCGGATCGACCATCTCTGGAGCCACGGTCACAGCCACCTCGCAGGGCACTGGCCTGGCGCGCGACGTAAAGACGGACAACACCGGACACTATCTGATCCCTTTGCTCCCCGTCGGCACCTACACCGTGCGCGTCGACTTCACCAACTTCCAAAGCGCCGAATCCAAGGATCTCAAGCTCGACGTAGACCAGTCCCGCGAACTCGATTTTTCCCTCGCGCCTTCGACGGTAGTCTCCGCGGTGACAGTTACCGGTGAAGCCGTAGCTGTCGAGACAGCCAATCCATCCCTCGGCCAGGTCATCACCTCGCAGCAGGTCGCGCAGCTCCCCTTGAATGGCCGGGATTTCGTTCAACTTGCCACGCTCACCGCCGGCGCTACGGCAGAGACGAACACCGGCAGCTTTTTCGTCTCCGCCCCCAGCAGTGAGGTCGCCGCACGCGGTCCCTTCTCGCTATCGGTCGGTGGCTCCCGTCCCAATAGTACGGACTGGCTGCTGGATGGCGTCGACAATAACGAACTGACTGCTGGCGGTATTAGCATTTACTCGTCGATTGATGACATTCAGGAGTTCAAGGTTTTGACTTACACTTACTCGGCCGAATACGGTACCCGGGCGGGACCCGCCGTCCTGGTCACGACAAAATCCGGTACGAACAACTTTCACGGGACTCTCTACGAATTTTTCCGCAATACGGATCTCGACGCTAAGAGCTACTTTTCCAGCTCCGTGGAGAAGTTTAATTTGAACGATTTTGGAGGCTCGGTCGGGGGACCCATTCTCAAGAACAAGCTCTTTTTCTTCGTCGATGGCGAACAGAAATATCAGCGCCACGGCATTGCGTTTACGGGTCTGGTACCTTCGCTCGCTATGCGCACTGGCGATTTCTCTGCAGACGCTTTTGGCAATCCTGTCTCCGGTCTCGCCATCGTTAACCCGAACATGATTGGCGCGTCCACCAACCCGAACATCTTTCCAAATGTCTATTTCCAATGCAATGGCGCGGGGAACCCACTCCCTTCCAATCCCGATGGAAGCCAGGCTCATGGGATTCCCTGCAACAAGATTCCATCCGGCCTGATCAACAACATTGGACAGGCCATGATGAACCTGTACCCCGCGCCGAACGCCAACAATGCGAGTGCCGGCTACAACTTCGTCAATACCCCCGTGCGCCAACTGAACGACACTAGGTTCGATACCCGCCTGGACTACACCCTTTCCGACAAGGACAGTCTCTTCGGCCGTTTCAGCTACGAGCAGGCGTTTTCCTATGTGCCGGGCGGCTCGACTCCGCCAGCCTTTGCCTCAGCAAACGCTTTCGGCACGAATCAGCACATCATTAACCATGCGCGGAACCTCGCGCTCGGCGAGACCCATGTGTTCTCCGCCAATATGGTCAACCAGGCCAGCTTTGGCTACAACCGAATCTTCGACTACATCACTTCGCAAGGCACCGGGACCTGCGCCTCCGCCAACATCGTGCCCGGCGGTATTCCCAACGCCAACCTGGGATGCTCCGGAAGCCCTGCCACGTGCGCCCCTGGGGCATACAGCTGCGGACTGGTTTCAACAATCGTTTTTGGCGGCTATTGGGCTATCGGCGATCGCGGCTACTCTCCGTTCCAGGGTGGAACGAACATCTTCTCTTTTAGAGACTCGCTCGAACTTATCCGTCATAAGCACGACTTGAGGATAGGGCTTGATCTTCGGCGTAACCAAATGAACGTCGGCACTGAGGCCTTCCAGGATGGCTTCTGGATTATTGGCAACGGCGGTAACTTTTCCGGCCTCAGCAGCGCAAATATTGGTGGTACACCGGCCGCCGATTTTTTGCTCGGCCTCACTGGCTTGGCCATTCATGACCAGACGTTCGATGGCCCCGTCACCGGCCGCCGCTGGACAATCTGGCGTCCTTTCGTCGAGGACAATTGGAGGGTCACACCCTCTCTCACGCTCAATCTTGGCCTGGCCTGGGATATGACGACTCCGATCACCGAAGCCCACGGACGTCTGGCTAATTACGTTCCCGCAACTGGACAGCTTCTCATTGCCAATAAAAATGGTGTGAGTGGGTCAGCGGGCGTCAACATGGACTGGACCGCCCTCGAACCGCGGGTCGGCGCTAGCTGGAAGGTATTCGGCAGCGACAAGACAGTGCTGCGTGGCGGCTACGCCCTCTTCCACGACTCTGCCTGGAGCCAGGGTGCCCAGGGTCTGTGGCAGAACCCGCCCTTCCTGGGCGAATCCGATGCATTCCCCTCCGCGGGCTGCGCCTTTGCTACCTCGTACTGTGCCACCGTGCTCGGACAAACTCCCACCGGCCTTAGTCTCTCCAGCGGATTTGAGGCCATTCCTGCGCCGCCTACCGCCGGCACATTTACGGGCTCGTTCTATACCCAGCCTACGGACTTCAAATTAGGCAGAGTTCAGCAATGGAACGTCAACGTCGAGCGCCAATTGGTTCGGCAACCTCGTACTGACGGCCGGCTATGCCGGATCGCGCGGTACGCACATCCTGGTGGCCGGTAATAACCTAAACACCGGAAGTCCGAACGCGTGCGGTACGGTAGCTAACTACACACTCGGCTGCCTCTCCAACGGTATGCCTTACGTGCCGCCTTATGGCACGTTCGACACCATTTCGCTGTTCGGCGATGTAGGCAAGACAAACTATGACTCGCTTCAGATCAAGGCGGAGACCAAGACAGACGAAGTCCGGCCTCTACGCTCTGTTTGCTTACACCTACTCTCACACCTATGACAATGGGCTATCCGACGGCTTAGGTTCTTTGCTGAGCGCCCCCTATTTCCCTCTTCCCAACTGGCAAAACCTCGATTGGGCCTTATCGCAGATTAATCTCAATAACAGTTTCGTAGGGAGTGTCATTTACGATCTGCCCTTCGGCCACGGAAAGCAGTTCGGCAGCGATTGGGGTAACATGACCAACACCCTCCTTGGCGGATTCCAATTGACTCTCATCGAAAGAGTCTCATCGGGATTTCCCGTTCCATTGATCGATAGCAATAATCAGTCTGGCTCGTTCTTCCAGAACGGCGGCAACGGAAACAATTGGAACCGGCCTGCCCAGGTCGCGGGTTGCAACACGCATAACGCGAACCACGGTCAGCTTCAGTGGATCAACGCAAACTGTTTTGTTGCGCCGCCAGTCGGCCAGTTGGGGAACGCGAATCGTGTCCCGGCCATAGGTCCTGATTTTGTCAACACCGACTTCTCCGTGATCAAACAGTTCGCGCTGCCTCGAGAGATGGGTTTGAACTTCCGCGCTGAGTTCTTCAACCTCTTCAATCACACCCAGTTTGGATTGCCGGTGAATGATGTGAGCGCCGCTGGATTCGGTGCCGTCAATTCCACCGTGAACAATCCTCGCTTGGTGCAATTTGGCCTCAAGCTAACCTTCTGACCGTAGCCTCCTCACCAAAGGCTTCGGAAAGTGGTCCAGCCAAAAATAAAGTTGAAACAAGTGGCGTGTTTTTCGACCTCCAAAAACACGCCATCAACTCACCACGTTTCACCAGCGATCCACCACGTTTTCACCACGAATTCACCACCACAAAACACGCACTTTTCCTGCAACCCCCCTCAAAAACTCCCATAAAACAACAAAACCACCACCCCAAACCCTCAATATTTTTTTCGCTAAATTGTCGGAGTAATATCACAGAATATGAGTCTATTTTTTGCCGCCGGTAGCCCGACCACCGAGATGTCTCCCGCCGAAGTCCAGTCGAATCTGTACCAAGCCCTCGACAAACTAGGCCCCCGCCGCAAAGTCCTCGCCGTCCCGCCCGACTTCACCCGCATGCACTCCCAAAGCGGCACTCTCACTGAGATCGCCTGGAAGTACTACGGCGAAAATCTCGTCGATGTCCTGCCCGCGCTCGGCACCCACAAAGCCATGACTGACAACGAGATAGCCATCATGTACGGCGCCACGCCGCGCTCTCTCTTCCGCGTCCACGACTGGCGTAACGACGTAGTGACACTCGGCGAAGTCCCCGGTTCCTTCGTCTACGACGTCAGCGAAGGCAAAGTCGACTACACCTGGCCCGCACAGGTAAACAAACTCCTCCGCGACGGCGGCCACGACCTCATCCTCTCGATAGGCCAGATAGTTCCCCACGAAGTCGTCGGCATGGCCGGCTACAACAAGAACATCTTCGTCGGCACAGGCGGCTCCATGGGCATTCACCGCAGCCACTTCCTCGGCGCCGTATACGGCATGGAGCGCATGATGGGCCGGGCGGATACGCCAGTACGTCGCGTTCTGAACTACGCCAGCGATCACTTCGCAAAGCACCTTCCGATCGTCTACGTCCTGACCGTTGTAGGAAAGAACGACGTCGGAAATCTCGTTATTCGCGGCCTCTACGTAGGCGATGACGCCGAGTGCTTCGAACTCGCCGCCGCTCTCAGCCTCAAGGTCAACTTCAAGATGATGGACCGTGAAATCAAGAAAGCCGTCGTCTTCCTTGATCCCCATGAGTTCAAGAGCACATGGCTAGGGAACAAAAGCGTGTATCGCACGCGAATGGCTCTCGCCGACAATGCCGAGTTGATCGTTCTCGCACCAGGGGTCCACGAGTTCGGCGAGGACGCCGCGATCGATGTGCTTATCCGCAAATATGGCTACTGTGGAACGCCGTGCACCCTCAAGGCGGTCAGGGAAGATCCCCAGCTAGCCGGAAATCTCAGCGCTGCCGCCCACCTTATCCACGGTTCCAGCGAAGGCCGCTTCACAATCCGCTACTGCCCCGGACATCTGACCCGCGAAGAGATCGAAGGAGCACACTACGCCTTCGGCGACCTCGCCGAGTACACCGCAAAGTACAACCCCGAAACTCTCGAGGACGGCTGGAACACCGTAGACGGCGAAGAGATCTTCTACATCTCCAACCCCGGCCTGGGCCTCTGGGCTTACCGGGAAAGATTTAGCAGCTAGAACGATTTGCCCAACACCCAGTTTTGCCAGTATGCTGAGACGGTCGCAAAGTGGTTAGACCAGTCGGATTGAAGATTACTAAGGATATTTGTTTATGAGTGATGGGCTGAAACTTCCTAGATTTTCATTGGGTGTGGGTGACAGGTTTGCGCATCAGGCGATCGCGCAGCTTGCGGCGTGTGTGCTCGCTGCGGACGCAGGAGTGGAAGTTGTGCCGGTCTGGAATAAGTCCAATCGCGAACATACGATTATCGGCTCCGAGCCACGTCAGACAAGGACCGAAGCTGATGCAGCGGTGAAGAAGTTAGGTTGGACGAAGCCTTACTTTTTGGATGCAGACCACATCAATCTGAAGACGGTTGGGCGTTTTCTAGAGCCATGCGATTTCTTCACGCTCGATGTTGCGGACATGATCGGGCAATCTGCGAATGCGAAGGATATTTCGGCGTTTGTCTCGCGGCATCCCGAGCTCGTGGGTACGGTAACGATTCCGCATATTGATGCTCCGTTTAAAACGAATGAAGCATTTGTAATGAGCGTTGCGACCAAGTTTCTGGCTGCTGTGCAGGATGCGGGACGTATCTATCGTTTTCTGGTGGAGAACAAAGGCGCAGGGCGGTTTGTCCCTGAGGTGTCGATGGATGAGACAGACTCCCCGCAGACGCCGGTGGAACTGCTGATTATTCTGGCGGCGATCGCTGACGAGAAGATTCCAATCCAAACAATCGCGCCGAAGTTTACAGGGCGGTTCAACAAGGGTGTGGATTATGTGGGCGATGTCGCGCAATTCACCAAGGAGTTCAACGAAGATCTCGCGGCAATTGCGTTTGCTGTGAAAACGTATGGACTGCCGCCGAATTTGAAGCTGAGCGTTCACTCGGGTTCGGACAAGTTCTCGATCTATAAATCGATTCATGATGCTGTGAAGAAGTTCGACACCGGTGTGCACGTGAAGACGGCGGGAACGACGTGGCTGGAGGAGTTGATCGGGCTTGCTGAGGCCGGCGGCACCGGGCTTGAGATTGCGAAGGAAGTTTACGCTGAGGCGTTCACGCATAGCGAAGAGTTGTGTGCTCCGTATGCGACGGTGATCGACATCGATCCGAGCAAGTTGCCCAGGCCGGAAGAGGTGAATGGCTGGACCAGCGAGCAATATACCTCGGCTCTGCGGCATGACCAGAGCAATAAGGCGTATAACCCGAGCTTCCGCCAGTTGCTTCATGTCGGATTCAAAGTAGCGGCCAAGATGGGAGACAGGTATTTGAAGGCGCTGGAGGCGAATGAAGATGTCGTAGCGTCGAAATGTGACTACGAACTTGTTTGAGCGCCATATCAAGCCACTGTTTCTTGGGTCCTAAGCGATTCGACAAAAGGGTTAGTTAAAGAGCATCTTCATTATTGGCAGAAACCTCGTTCCCTTTTGGGGATCGAGAATTAAAGAGGAGTAACAAAATGAGTCTTGGTTTCAAAATCCCTGAACAGGGAACGCTTGATCTGCTTTCCCTCGGGGCCCTTGTCAATCGGCTCGATCCAGGCATCATTCCATTTCGAAAGGCGCATACGCTCGCAATCCATGTGAGCGGAGGCGAGTTCAACGTTGCTGCAAACCTTGCGGACGGCTTCGGAATGCGAACCGGCATCGCGACGGCGATGGTGAACTATCCTATCGGCGACCTGATCGCAGAACGCGTGCGGGCGATGGGTGTCAAGCCCTACTACAAGCATTTTGTGCACGACGGCACACGCGGGCCGAACATGGCAACGGTGTACAGCGACCAGGGCCTGGGCGTACGCGCGCCGGTGGTTTTCTACAACCGATGCAATGAGGCTGCGGCGATGTTGAAGCCGGGAGACTTTGATTGGAAGGAGATCTTTGGCCAAGGTGTGCGCTGGTTCCATAGCGGCGGCATCTTTTCCGCGCTGTCTGAGACGACTTCGGAGCTGTTGATTGAGGCGTTGAAGGAGGCCAAGAGGCAGGGGGTTATCTGCTCCTTCGACCTGAACTACAGGGAGAAGCTTTGGAAGTCCGTCGGCGGGATGGAACGCGCGCACAAAGTGCTTGGGACCATTGCCGATCACGTTGATGTGCTGGTGGGGAACGAAGAAGACCTGCAGAAGGGCCTTGGCTTCAAGGGGCCGGATGTCCATTCAAGTTCGAAGCTGGACACGGGTGTCTTCCTTTCCATGATTGAGCAAGTGGTAGCGAAACATCCAAACGTTAAGGTTGTTGCTACGACGTTGCGTGAAGTCCACTCCACGAACCATCACAGCTGGAGCGCGGTAGCCTGGGTGAATGGGAAGGCTGTTCATGCCCCCACTACTGAACTGAATGTTCACGACCGTGTCGGGGGCGGAGATGGTTTTGCCTCCGGGTTCATCTTTGGGCTGTTGAACGGCGAGACGCCTGAGGAGGCGATCAAGCTTGGCTGGGCGCATGGTGCGTTGATGACCACGTTCCCCGGCGATACGACGATGGCGACGGTTGACCAGGTGAAGGCCTTTGCCAGCGGAGGATCGGCGCGAATCCAGCGTTAGCGTGATAGGCGCGCTGCTGGGGACATCAGCGCGCTTTTCAGTCTGGCAGCAACCTTCGGGAGTGGCGATGATCGTGGTTGTGATGGGCGTAAGCGGCTCCGGAAAGACCACGATCGGCAGACTTCTTGCTGAGCGAATGGGCTGGCTCTTCGCTGATGCCGACGATTATTTCCCGCTTGTCGACAAGCAGAAGATGGCGGCCGGACATCCATTGACGGACGAGGAACGGGCTCCGTGGCTTCGAACGCTGAATGAGTTGCTGAGGGAATGGGACGCGGAAGGACGTAACGGAGTGCTGGCGTGTTCGGCATTGAAGTCGAAGTACCACGAGGTCCTCGAGGAAGGCATACCTACGACGCACATCCAGTTTATATTTCTTGATGGGCCGAAGGATCTGATTGCACAGCGGCTCGCTACGCGGAAGCATGAGTATATGAATCCGATGCTTTTGGACAGCCAGTTGGCGACGCTGGAGAGACCGACGGACGCTTTTAGGATTGTGAATGATCGGGCGCCTGATGAGATTGTGAACCAACTGCTGCAGAATGTCCTGGCGGTGCAAGATTTGGCAACACGTCAGATTTCAAAATAAGAGAGGACGTTTTCAATGGGGCATCCGTTGTTTGATCTGAGCGGGAAGTCGGCTGTGGTGGTGGGTGGGACCTCCGGAATTGGGCTGGCTATGGCGGTTGGACTGGCGGAGGCGGGAGCCGATGTGGTGGCGAGTTCGCGGCGGCTGGAGCAGGTGGATGAGGCGGCGAAGGCGATTGAAGCCACGGGAGCGAGAGCGCTGCGGTTGACCTCGGATGTTGCGGACCGTGCAACGTTGCAGGCGCTGTTGGATGGAACAGTGAAGGAGTTTGGCAAGGTCGATATCCTGATCAACTGCGCGGGCAAGATCAAGCGGGAGCCGACTCTGACGGTCTCGGAGGAGACCTGGGACGGGATTATGGATACGAATGTTACCGGGACGCTGCGAGCGTGCCAGATCTTCGGCAAGCATATGCTGGAGCGCGGATACGGGCGGATCATCAATATCGCTTCGTTGAATACGTTTGTGAGTTTGAAGGAAGTGACCGCCTATGCGGCGAGTAAGGCGGCGGTTGGGGCGCTGACAAAGTCGCTCGCGGTGGAGTGGAGTTCGCAGGGCGTGACGGTAAATGCGATTGCGCCGGGCGTCTTCCGGACTGCGCTGAACCAGAAGCTGCTGGATGAGAGCGACCGCGGCAAGGAGTTGTTGATGCGGACCCCGATGGGCCGGTTCGGGAAGACTGTCGAGCTGGTTGGGTCGGCGATCTTTTTGGCGAGCGATGCTTCGGCGTTTGTTACCGGAGAGATACTTGTGGTGGATGGCGGGTTCCTGGCGAGCGGGGTGAACCAGTAGGCGGTACCCCCTCCCTCCCCTCCCCCTCCCTATGTAGATGCGAGATTCCTTTATTATCAGCTACCTGCGGGGTGCGACGGGCCGCAAAATCGTGCAAATAAAGGGGTTAATGGCTAAATTCGTCCAAATAAAGGGGTTATAGCGAGTTTCCTTCCTAATATCAAAAAGCCCCAGCCATTGGCCGGGGCTTTTCTTGATTTCTATTTCAATTATAACGGATTGACCCAAACTCATACGCCAAATGGATGTTGCTGATTTACTGTGGGTTAGGCCGTTTGGGGGCTTGACATGCGATTTCTGGGCCAAAAACGCTAAAAATTGTTTTCAAAAGGGAGGAAGGGGGAATTTCCGAGATGTTTGCCACCTTTGACCGCATGAAGAGTGGGCATGAAAGGTGGGAGCGTTTGATGCTACCGGAGCGTGGATTTGTGAGTGGGGTTGGGAATTGACTTGGGTAGAAGCCAGGGGTAGAGGACGGCGAGGTTGGGAGGCACGATGGCAAGGAAGAGCAGGAAGATCCCGACTACCTCGGGAATGTGAAGAGAGTTGTGAGACTCCAAATAAATTGCCAAGGCTGCGAGGGCGATCAGGGTAGCGCAGATGACGACACGAGCCAGAGGTTTAGCCCAAGGCTTGTCTGAGTTCGGGAGATTCGGAAGCATCGCAGTTCCACCTTGTGTCGCGGTTCAATAATGAAGTGCCGTGAACACCTGAACCGTTAGATGCGGCGGCTGGCGGCACGGGCTATTAAGACGGCAGTGTAGGCCGCGCCGAAGCCGTTGTCTATATTTACTACGGTAACGTTGGGTGAACAGGAGTTGAGCATGCCAAGGAGGGCGGCGGCGCCGTCGAAGCTGGCTCCGTAGCCTACAGATGTGGGAACGGCGATGACGGGGACGCCGACGAGGCCGCCGACGACCGAGGGCAAAGCGCCTTCCATACCGGCGCAGACGATGATGGTGTCGGCTTCGGCGAGTTGATCTCGAATGGACAGGAGGCGATGGAGGCCGGCGACGCCTACGTCGTAGAGGCGGGTGACTTTGGCGTTGAAGAGTTCGGCGGTGACGGCGGCCTCTTCGGCTGCGGGCTGGTCGCTGGTGCCGGCGCTGAGGACCGCGATGCGGCCGGCGGGTTCCGTTGGGGCCGATTGTTTGAGGGTGATGGCTCGGGCTGGTGCGTGATAGATGGCTGCGGGGAACGCGGCGAGGACCATGGCGGCGGTGTGGGCGTCGGCGCGGGTGGCGAGGACGTCGATGCCGCTGGCGGCCATGCGGGTGAAGATCTCGGTGGTTTGCTGGGGAGATTTTCCGTGGGCGTAGATGACCTCGGGGAGACCGGTGCGGAGAGAGCGGTGGTGGTCGATGCGGGCGTGGCCGATGTCCTCGTAGGGCATGGTGGCGAGGCGCTCGGACGCGGCGGTGGGGGAGAGGGTTCCGGATTGGACGGAGGCGAGGAGTTCGAGGAGGGTGGTTTTGTTCATCTTATCTTTCAAGGATACGGCAGTGATGTTGGACGCTGAAGGCAGGTGGCGAAGACGAAAGTCAATGATGAGGTGATTGTTGGGAACGCAGATCCCCATTCGACTTCGCTCGGGGCAGGCTCTTCGGGGATGACAACAAGAAAAGCAAATGCAAAAGTAAGAAAAGCAAAAGCGATAGGAAGGCTGCTTCTATCCCAACCACTTTGGATTGGCGGCGGTGCCGTCGTAGTGATTCGAGGTCTTGAAGAGTTCAAACTTGCCTTCGCTGGCGGCGACTGCTGTGCGGTCGAGGATGGCCTTGACTTGTGCTTCGTTCAGGGGTTTGAACGTGCGGGCTGCTTCGAAGGCCTGGTTGAGGACTTGCTGGCTGTCGATTCCGGTGATGATGACGGAGACCGGCTGGGTGAGGCCGTAATGCAGAGCTTCGATGGGCTGAACGGTGTTGCTTTTGAGAATGTAGGGATCGCCGAAGGTCTTCATTGCGAGGACGCCGATGCCTTGCTTGAGCGCGACGGGCATGACCTCTTTCGCGAAGGAGCGGAAGTGCGCGTCCATGACGTTGATGGGCATCTGGACGGTATCGAAGTGGAAGCTGTGCTTCTGTGCGATCTCGAGCATGCGAAGGTGGACTGCGGGATCTTTGTGTCCGGTGAAGCCGATGTAGCGGATCTTGCCGGCCTGGCGCGCGGCGACGGCGGCTTCGATGGCGCCGCCGGGGGCGAAGATGCGGTCGGGGTCTTCGAAGCGAATGACCTCGTGGAATTGGACGAGGTCGATCATGTCGGTCTGGAGGCGGCCGAGGGACTGCTCGAGCTGCTTGTTGTACTCGTCGGCGGTGCGGCCGTCCATTTTGGTCATGAGGAAGACCTTCTGGCGATAGCCGTTGCGCAGGGCCTGGCCCATGCGGACCTCGGAGATGCCGTCGTTGTAGTCCCAGCAGTTGTCCAGGAAGGTGATGCCGCCGTCGATGCCAGCGTGAAGGAGGTTGATGCTTTCGGTGGGATCCTTTTGCTTGCCGAGATGATAGCCCCCCATGCCGATGGCGGATACGCGCTCGCCGGTGGTGCCGAGTTCGCGGTAGATCATGTTGGGGGATTCGGGGCGCTTGATGGGCGCGCTGGGTGGCTGCCCGGATTGCGCGCCGGGAATGGCAGCGGCGACACCGGCGGCGGTTGCGCTTTTGAGGAAGACTCTTCGCTCCATGATTGACCTCTCTGGTCGGCGGGGAGAATTCTGCTTCGTTAGTTTGATGCACCGCGGGGCCGGCGCGAACTTTGGCTGGTGGCCTTGCAGCTAGGGGCGGCGGTAGGCGGCGATGGCGGCCTGCTGTACGAGTTTGAGCGGGACTTTGTATTGGGCGGCGGCGGCGCGGCAGTCTTCGAATTCAGGGGCGGCGTTGTACTCCTGCTCGTTGAGGGAACCGATTTTGATACGGATGGCGCCGTAGGGAGTGTCGACGGTGGCGTGGGTGCGGTTAAGGCAGGCGCGTTGGTCGTAGCGGATGCGGAGGCCGAGGGTAGAGGTTTCGCGCAGGATGAGCTGCTGCAGGGCGGCGGATTCTGCGGGGTTGCAGAGGACGGTGAGGAGCGTGCCGGGACGGCCCTTTTTCATGATGACGGGAGTGAGCATGACGTCGAGGGCTCCGGTGGCGAGAGCCTTTTCGGCGACATGGGCGAGGAGCTGGGGGGAGAGGTCGTCGAGGGCGGTTTCGAGGACGGTGACGGTGTCGGTTGCCGGGCGGTTGCCGGGCTGGGGGCCGGGTGGGTCTCGTCGGCTTCGCCGATGCTGAGGCGGAGGACGTTAGGGAAGTCTTTGGGGTTGCGTGACCCCGCGCCGTAGCCGATCCGGTCCACGCGCATGGCGGGCTGGGGGCCGAAGGTGGGAGCCAGGGAGCGGATGAGGGCTGCGCCGGTGGGGGTGACGAGCTCTTTCTCGATGTGCGCGGAGTAGGTGGGGAGGCCGCGGAGGAGGTCGGCGGTGGCGGGTGCGGGGACGGGGAAGAGGCCGTGGGCGCAGTCGACCATACCGCCGCCTACGTTGAGGGGGGAGCAGAACCATTTGACTGAATTTCCGGTTTCGAGTCTCGCCTGATCTTCTATGGCGTGGATGCCGGCGGAGACGGCGACGATGTCAACGATGGCGTCGACTGCGCCGACTTCGTGGAAGTGGATCTTTTCGATGGGGACGTTGTGGATTTTGGCTTCGGAGGCGCCGAGGAGTTCGAAGGCGTGGATGGCGGTTTGTTTGACGACGGGTTTCAGGTTTGCGGATTGGATGAGGGTTCGGATGACGGAGAGGGAGCGGCCGTGGGTGTGTTCGTGGGCTTCGGAATGGGTTTCGGAAGGATTGTGGGAGTGGCCGGCTTTGTGCTGGTGCTGGGTTTTGGGTAGGTGTTGGTGGGTGTGGGTTTGCTGATGGGTCTGGTGCGATGCTTCGTCTTCGCGGTGATGGGTGTGGGTTTCTTCGGCTGGCTTTGTGCCTTCGTAGACTTGAACTTTTGTAGAGGAGATTCCGCTGCGGTCGACCTTTTCGATGCGGAGGGTGGCGTTGAGGTTGAGGGCGGCGGTGGCTTCGTGGAGGATTTTGGGGTCGACTCCGGCGTCGACGAGGGCTCCGAGGAACATGTCGCCGGAGATGCCGGCGAAGCAGTCGAGGTAGGCGATACGCATGGGAGTTATTGTTTCATGCGGCCGAGTAGGCAGGGTCGCTAGTTGGCGGAGTATGAGCGGCGAAGATTTCATGTGATGAAAGATGCAGATGGGTATAGACTTCTCGCGTTCCCGATTCCATCGCTTCACCGGCCCATGCTTCGAGCGCCTCCCCTCGTTGTCTGGAGGACTTGTTGCGTGCGCCGCAATATCAATTACCTGAACTGTTTCAAAGAGCCAAGGAGGCTCGCACGATGAAAAAGTTAACAGGGTCTGCAATAGGTCTTATTTTTTCCGGTTTGGTTGCTGGTGCAGGAGCAGGAGTCGCCTTGGCGCAGGAGACGATGGGGCCACCGCCGGTGCTGGTGATCCAACGGGAGTTTTTGAAGCCGGGTAAGGCTGGCGCCGTGCATGAGAGGAGCGAGAGTCAGTTTGTCCAGGCATTTACTGCGGCGAAGTGGCCTACGCACTATCTTGCGATGACATCGCTTTCAGGGCGTCCGCGGGCGCTGTTCATCATGGGCTATCCGACGTTCGAGGCATGGGAGAAAGACAACCATGCTATGGCGAAGCAACGCGACGCTTTCAGCTGCGGTCGAGCGCAGCCTGGTCGCCGATGGAGAGTTGCAGACGGAGTTTGAGCAGAGTGTTTATACCTATAACCCGGAAGGCAGTGTGCACACAGGCAGCGTTGTTCACTCGCGGTACTTTGGCATAACCCAGTTCAAGGTTAAGCAAGGACACTATGCAGAGTGGATGGAGCTGGTGAAGATATATCACGACGGGTTCGAGAAGATTCCGAATGCGAACTGGGCCATGTATGAGAGCCACTTCGGTCAGGACAATGGCGGACTGTACCTTTTCTTTACGAAGATGACGTCGCTTTCCGAAGAAGATCAGAGCAAGGGGGACTTTAAGAAGTTCTCCGAGATGATGGGTGAAAACGGGATGAAGAAGATCGAGGGACTGTCGGCTTCGTGCATTGAGTGGAGCCAGACCAACCTGTTTGAGTTCAGCCCGAAGATGAGCTACCCGGATCCGGAGTGGATCAAGGCGGATCCTTTCTGGAAGGCGAAGGCGGCTGCTCCGGCGAAGCCGGCGACTCCGTAGTTTGTGAATGCTCTCGGCTAGATTGAGTTGACGAATCCCACCTCTGTTGCAGTATGACGGGGTGGGATTCGTTTTTTGTCGGGTCGGTTATCAGGTGGCGGGGGTTATGGCGGAGGTGGGCAGGACGGCGTTCATGCTGCCGGAGCGGTAGCCTTCGGTGTCGATGGTGACATAGAGGAAGCCGAGGGGCTTGATGGCGGTGGTGATCTGCTCGAGGATGGGCAGGGACAAGGCGCGGGGGAGATCTTCGCGGGCGATTTCGATGCGGGCGAGGTCTCCGTGGTGGCGGACGCGGACCTGGGGGAAGCCGAGAGCGTGAAGGGCGGCTTCGGCCTGTTCGACCTGGGAGAGATTTTCGCGGGTGACGGGGCGGCCGTACTCGATTCGCGAGGCGAGGCAGGCGCTGGCGGGCTTGTCCCAGAGCTCGAGGCCGGCCTGGTGCGCGAGGGTGCGGATCTCCTGCTTGGTGAGCTGGGCGGTGACGAGGGGTGCGACGGCGTGGTGGTTGGCGGCGGCCTGCTGGCCGGGGCGGAATTCGGCTATACCCGGGGAGGTGTCGTCGAGGTTCATGCCGTAGGCGATGTGCGCGAAGTTGCGAGCGGCGCGGGCCTGCTCCATCTGGGTGAAGAGCTCGTCTTTGCAGTGGAAGCAGCGGTGGGCGTCGTTGCGCTGGTAGTCGGGGCTTTCGAGCTCGTTGGTCTGGAGGATTTGCGTGGGGATGTTGTGTTTGGTTGTGAAGGCGAGGGCGGCGGCGAGTTCGGCGCGGGGGAGAGAGGCGGAGTCGGCGATGACGGCGAGCATTTTGTCGCCGAGGGCCTGGTGGGCCGCGTATGCGAGGTAGGCGGAGTCGGTGCCGCCTGAGTAGGCGACCAGGACGCTGCCTAAATCGCGAAGGGTGGTTTGGAGGAGTGCGGATTTGGCGGCGAGATCCATCTAACTTGATTGTAGGACAGACGGAAAGGGGCTGGAGTTGGATGGCTGGTCCGGCGAACAAACAAGAACCCCGGTGGGGTACCGGGGTCTTGCTTGGTTTAGTGAGTCGTGAGGAGGCTGTTATGGAGTGGTTTCGGTGATGCCGGCACCGGTACCGAGTGCGTCCACTTCTTTGACCACACCTGGGTCAGGATCTCCGCCAAAGAAGCTGTTTGTGGCGGTAAAGGTGGTGGCGACCGAGAAAGTCACTGGCGGGTCCCAATCCGTTCCGGAGCCGAAGCGTACCGTAGTGCCGGCTGGAACGTTGACGACGTCGTTCTCATTGGCAACCTTGGTCCATGTCTGTGGCGCAGGCGAGGTCCCGGTGGTGATGCCGGCACCGGTACCGAGTGCGTCCACTTCTTTGAACACACCTGGGTCAGGATCTCCGCCAAAGAAGGTGTTTGTGGCGGTAAAGGTGGTGGCGACCGAGAAAGTCACTGGCGGGTCCCAATCCGCTCCGGAGCCGAAGCGTACCGTTGTGCCGGCTGGAACGTTGACGACGTCGTTCTCATTGGCAACCTTGGTCCATTGGACCGTCGGTGGTGGAGTTGGAGGTGGAGTTGGAGGAGGAGGAGTTACAGGAGGCGGTGCTGGCGAGGGACCGCTTGCCGGAACATCGTACGCTCCAATGGTTGGAGGATTCGATCTACTCTGGCCAGTGAAGTCCACAGTGAGGCCTGGGACCGCTACTCCTGCTCCGACTACGGGACTGGAGGCGGCAGCGGGAGCCATGTTGCCATAGCCGTAGGGATGGTAGGTTTCGTCGGCTAGTCCGGGGTCGTCGCAGATTGCATTGCTCTCTCCGGGGGCAGGACATGTCCAGTTACTTCTTGCCCCGAAGGTCGCGTTGTTTGTCCAACTCGTGCCCGGATTTCGGAGCATTTGCAGGCCGGAGTTGCTATAGATGGGGGTCGGGTTTTGCGAGGCTGCAGGATTGTAGAAACCCATAAAGACATTGTCGTTGTATGCGAGGGTGTTGGTCGGTCCTGTATCGGAGGTTGCATATTCGACCTCCAATCCAATCACGCCCGCCGAGTAGAGGGTGTTGCCTTGAAAGGCTGCGGGAGCTCCCGGGCTCACATTCATCATCACGGCTGTATTGTTCGCTCGACATGGTTGAGCCAGATATGAACCGAAGCCGCTGGGTGTTCCCGGGATCGCCTGGGTGGTCATCGCCTCGCAGTTTCCAACGATGACGTTATTTTGTATCGTCGGCGTTGCTCCCCCTACTTTGATTTGCTGCCCTTGATTTCCAAAGGCCAGCACGCGCGTAACAGTCATGGTGGAACCCGAACCGCTGACATGGGCCGCGTCAAGTCCGTCCTGGGTGTTGTAGCTGACCAGACCTTGATCGAAATGGACTTGCCATCCGGGCGCCACGCTGTCCACAGTTGCCGTGCCAAAGCCATCGCCATAACCGCCGCTTCCTGCGTCAGTGCAACTGAAATATGGAAGCGGATCGACAATCGGATATTCTTCGACGCACCCATTCCAACTGATCTCGAAATTCTGCATGAGAAATGATCCGACACCGGTAGTTCCGCTACCATCATCGGCATTCCATCCAGCGTCTGCATTGCCTACGATGGCAACATCAGTTCCTACGAAACCATCTCCAGTCGCACCGAAGATGCCGTCGCTGCTGAGACCGTGAACTCTAACGTCAGTCAAAGTGATATGCGTCGATGTGTTCGATAACTTAATACCCCATACTGCGAAGTCGTTCACTCCATCGGTACAACTTACGGTGTCGGCGTCCTTGCCACAGTTCGAGAAATCGGTGATATCGATGCACCCTACATCGACGTAGGATGATCCAGTTAAATCGAGCACGGAGTAGACTGACCATCCGCCGTGAAGTTGTGTTCTAGCGGTTTGGCTGGTGCAGGAGGCGTAGTTCTCACCTAGAATCCGCGTGTGCTGGGAAGCAGTTCCCGAGGGCGGGACAGGAATGCCTGAGTCGTATGGGTCGCCTGAGAGTCCGTAATAGAGCCCATTCGAATCTAAAGCGCTGGAGCTGTTATTCCACCCAATACGCCAACTCACGCCAGTTCCGATAGAACCGCGGATGATCACTGTGTCTCCGCCAGCTATGACCCATCCGTATGAGGGGAAATTGCCATTCGTAAACGATCCGTCCTGCCACAGCCAGCGCACATCGTTGAACGCGCAGTGTTGGTTTGTACCTACTCCGGGATACGGCATGTCCGCCTTGGCCGTCGCACTGACCGGAGGTCATATTCGAGCTATAGCGTGTGCCCCCATCGGTACGGACATACCAATTCTTCGGGGTTTGGGCGCTTGACGAGGCTCCTTGGAAGAGGACACCGGAGAGCGCTGCAATCGCCAGGAAAGGCAAATGCCTTTGAAAGGCCTTCATGAATTTTCTCCATAATCAAGGTGATAAGCATCTGGTTGATATGGCAGAAAACCCAGCCGGACTCTTCCATCGAAGCACCCGCAAAACGAGAGCTCAAAAATAAATCCACAAATGTGTGGTGTCTTTTCGCCCTCGAAAGGTCTCGGTCAAAAGGCTGTGAAGACAATATAACCGCTTGGAAGTCAGGTTCTCCCCGCAATATTTTCTGGAAAGAATTACCAAAAAGGGTCGGAGAAATTCTCTTGACAGGACTCGGATGTCATCAGAGCCGTGGGCAATGTATGAGAGCGATTCAAGGGCAATTCGCCAATGAAGGCGTTAATCAGGGATCTGCCAGCCTACGGGGGTCTGGGCAAGAGTGGCTTTGGCGGTGACCTGACTGGTGGTGGCGCGGGCCATGTCGGGGAAAGCAGCCTGGACCTCGTGGCTGAGGGCCCAGACGGGGACTTCCTTCATGGTGTAGCTGTAGGTGACGGTGGTCTCTTTAAAGCCGTCGTTGACGGCGATGGGAGTGAAGCTGTCGATGCTGGTGACCTCGCGATGGCCATAGCAGAAGTGCGGGGCGAAGCGAGCGCCGGCGGTCGTTACCGTGTAGCGGCTGGCGTGGATGCTCATCTCTTCGGACTTGGCGAGGAGGAGGGCTTTGACGAGCGAGTCCATCTGCTTCGTCTTTTCAGGGTCGCTGGTTTCGAAGGGGAACCGGTTGTCGGAGAAGAGGCAGTCGGTGTGGTCGAGAAAGTGGTTGTTGATCGCCAAGGTGAAGTTTTTGGGGGTGGGAGCGGACTTGCCGCTGTTGCAACCGGTGATGAGTGTGCAGATGACCAGAGCTAGAAGGGTTGCGGCCGTTACGGCGAATGGTTTTGAGGCTGTATTATTTTCTGTTTTACTTTCTGTCTTAGTTTGAACGATCTTCATTGTTTCTCCCATCGATAGTTCGTTGGATGCAGCCGTGAGAGTTGAGGGAGTCGCTGGATGAAAACTATACGCTCGGCAGGCAGCGATCAGTTCTCATCGAAAATGTCATGGGGGTGGGTATTGGCCATGGTCTTGTAGTCCGGAGGTTCTTCACACTGAGGGTGGAGGGTAGGCTGGCGAGGGAGGGTGGGATGACTGTGATGTGGCGGCGACTGGGCCGGTATGGGGTGGCGGCGGTGGCGTTTGGAGTCGTGGCCGGGGTGTGGCACTACGGGACGCGGCAGTCAGGCGGCATTGCGCCGGTGGGTGAGCGCAGGGTGATGCCGGAGCTGGAGATGGCTCAGCTTGATGGTGGGACGTGGAAGATGGCGGATCATCGCGGGCAGGTGGTGCTGGTGAACTACTGGGCGACGTGGTGTGGGCCTTGCTGGGAGGAGACGCCAGGGTTGATCAGGCTGTCGAAGGAGCTGGGACCGAAGGGGCTGGCGGTTGTGGGAGTGGCGATTGATGAGGGCGGTGCGGCAAAGGTGAGGAAGTTTGTGGATGAGTTCCATGTTGCCTATCCGGTGGTGATGCCGGAGAGGATGTCGCAGGTGGAGTTTGGGATGGAGGGTGTGCCTACGACGATTCTGGTGGATCGGCAGGGGCGGGTTGCGAAGACGTATGTGGGTGCGGTAAGGCAGGCGGATTTTTCTGAGGATGTGCGTGTGTTGCTCAAAGAGCGGTAATAGCGTGAGAAGACTACTGCAGGTTCCTTCGACAGGCTCAGGACGGCTCTTCGACTCCGCTGCGCTCCGCTCAGGATGACAGATTTTCTTTTCAACCTGACTTCACTCAGGATGACAGATTTTACGTTCGGCCTAACTTCTCTAAGCTTAGGTTTGGCCGACCTTGGTGGGGTCGCCGGGGTGGAGGATGGGGGTGAAGGGCAGGTGGAAGTCGGGTTGGGAGTCGGGGTGGGCGGGGTTGAAGTCGGGGACGGTGGGATCGAGGAATTTGGTGAGGGGGAGTTTGTCTTCGCGGATGCCGTGAACGATGCAGCGAGCGAGTTCGTAGGCGCCGTAGCTGTTGAAGTGGGTGTTGTCAGCGATGGCGGCGGCCTGGCCGGGGAAGGATCCTTCGGGGTAGTGCATGAAGGCTTTGAGGGTGCCGTCGGGGCCCATGGCTTCGAAGAGGGTTTTGCTCATGGCGTTGAGGTCGATGAGGGCGACTTTTTGTTGGGCGGCGAGTTCGCGGACGGCGTCAGGGTAGGGACCGAAGGAGTTGGTGATCTTTCCGTCGGCGTCGAAGGTGCGGCGGTTCATGGGTGTGACGAGGACGGGGGTTGCGCCCTTGGCGCGGGTCTGCGCGATGAAGTCGGTGAGGAGTTTTTTGTACTCGTCGAGGGGAACGGCGCCGGGCTTCATGTCGTTGTGGGCGAATTGTATGAAGAGATAGTCGCCGGGCTTCATGGTGGTCATGATCTTGGCGAGGCGATGTTCGCCGACGAAGCTTTTGGTGGTCTCGCCGGATTCGGCGTGGTTGGCGATGACGACGCCGGGGAGGAAGAAGCGGGGAAGCATCTGTCCCCAGGCGGCCCAGGGCTCGTAGTACTGGTCGACGACGGTAGAGTCGCCGGCGAGGTAGACGACGGGGATCTGATTTTTTCTCGTTGGTTATGGGTTCGATGTCGATGGAGCGGACGCTGGGGTGGTCGCCGTTGAACTCGAGGGTGAGTTTGTGGTCCCAGTTGAGGATGCCGAGTTCGCGATCCTTGAGCTTGACCTTGTTATTAGGGTCGCCGATGATTTCGGGGTAGCGGACGTTGGTGTCGAAGATTTTGGTGACGGACTCGTCGGGTTTGGTGGCGATCTTTTCCAGCATGAGGCGGCGGCCTTCGGCGCGGACGGTGGTGACGGAGGCTTGTGGGCCGCCGAGGACGACGGTGATGCGGTAGCTGCCTTCGGGGAGGGGGACGGAGAAGAAGAAGGGCTTGTCGCTGGTGCAGGATTTGCCTTCGACGGCGGGGGAATCGATGAGGTCGAAGCCGGCGGTGGTGTCGGTGAAGCGGGAGGCGGGTGTGAGGGTGGCGAACATGCGGTTGGCAGGACCGCAGGCGTACTTCATGAGGTTGGGGTTGAACGGGGCTTGAGGTTGCGCGTGGGTGGTGAGAGCTGTGGATAAATAAAGTGCGGTGAGGGGCAGAAGAGTGAGAGGAGACGGCGATGTTGCTTACGCTGTGAACCCCGGCGGCGCGTGTTGCGGTGATACCGTGGCATACTCCCCCTCCCCGTCAAAAAGTGCGCAAAGTCTAAGAAACAAAGGATATAAGATTGGACTTCAACCTGACTTCCTATGCTAAATCGAAAAGCCCGGCTTGTGCCGGGCTTCGAGTTAAGTTTATCAGCGGTGTCAATGGGGTGCTGTTTGCTTTATGGCCTCCGGATCAGCAGCACGAATAATCCGGTCGTCATCAGGATTGCGGTTGCAGGTTCTGGAACGGTCGAAAGTACGTCACTCTGCGATGGCAACGAATAACTCAACGTTCCACCGCCGCTGATATTCGAGCCACCAAGCCCTCCACCGGCCACGGCGTCCAACGCGACGGAGAGCTCGAACGGCGTTCCATACGTGAACGCAATCCCGATCGCGTCCGTCGGATTCGGGCACACGAATGTTGACGTCGCCGGTATATTGCCGCAGATCCGCACATCGCTGTATTGAGTTCCATTCAAAGACGCCAGTACATTGAACGAATCCGATGCCTGGGGATCGTTGTTGCCAAATGCGCCGGTTTCGGCGAAAGTGAGCGTCAGAAATCCCGCACCCGAGCCGCCCGTCACAACGAACTCGTTGTCGAAAAGCGAAGTGGTCATGGCTGTTGTCTCCGGCGCCGCGACATTATCGAAGGTCCAAGTTGCGAGCGTGGAGGGCGTGATTCCGAAGTTGATGGATGTCGAAGCTGAACCGCCTTGCGGTGCGGTGCAGGCGGTTGTGCTTGCGCTGGACGTACCCATTACTTCCGAAGACGACCCACATGAATTGAAGATGTTGACCGTGGCCGTGCTCACCAGATCCGCATACGATGGGGAGGCCATCGCAAGATTCAGGAACGCAAAGGCAAGGAACCGCCGCATAGGCTTCCTCCGGAGCTTGTCTTATACACCCGGAGCGCCTTGAATTCAATTTTCGGGGTGCTGGTCGGGATTCTTTTTGGGGAAGAGGAACTGGATGGCGGCGGGGAAGCGTGAGGCCCAGGCTTGTTCTTGGTGCTTTGCGCCGGGTTGTTTCACGAAGACGACGGCAGGGTGATTGAGCGCGGCGGCCTTGAGGTTTGCGGCGAGTTGTTCGGAGAGTTGAACGAAGCCGCTGTTGAAGGCGTCGGGCTCCAGACCGTGGTCACGGCCAAACTGTATGTTGTCTCCGAGCTCGTTCATGCCCACTCCTATGGAAACTCTTTGCGGGCCGATTGCGAGCGACGACGTATCGCGAAGGAGCTGGCCGTTTCCGACCTGCAGGGCGGTGCTTTCGAGAAGCCCGAGACGGAAGAGATCGGGGCGGTGCAATAGGGCGTATAGGGCAGCGACTGATCCGTAGGAGGAGCCGCCGATGGCGGTGCGATTGGGGTCGTTGATGACGCGGAATTCGCGAGAGATGAGGGGCAGGACTTCGGTTGCGAGGAAATCGGGGAAGAGTTTGCCGTGAGGCTCGGGCGCGGTGAAGATGGGGTCGAAGTAGGGGATGTATTCGTCGCCGCGGCGCTTGCCGGGGCTGTCGATGCCGACGACGATGATGGGTTCGATTGCGCCGTCGCCGATGAGCTTCGTCAGGGTTTCGTCAATCTGCCACTCATGATGAAAGCTGGAGGTGCAGGCGTCGAAAAGGTTCTCGCCGTCCATCATGTAGAGGACAGGGTAGTGTCTCTGTGCGTTGGCTGGATCGCTGTATCCCGGTGGGAGCCAGATGCGGACGGTCTGAGTATCGCCGAAGGTGGTGCTGGTGAAGGTTCTCTTCTGCAGTTCTCCGACGACAGTGGATTTGCAGTCGGGCTGGGGTGGGGTCGATGTTTGCGCACCGGAGGGCGTGAGATAGATCGCGAACGCAAAGAGGCAAATCACACCGCATGATCTTGTTGGCATTGCGGCATTATCTCAGTTCTATATCTCAGTCTATGAACTCGCACTGCGGGTAAAGGCACAAAGGCCGGACGCGTGATGGCCCCGGCCTTTGTGTGCTTGCGGAGTGAGTTGGTTTATTTTCCAGATTCGGTGGATCTGATGAAGTTGGCTACGTCGGCTTTGAATTGTTTGAGGACGGCTTCGTTGACGTAGATCATGTGCCCGGCTTCGTAGTAGTGGTAGCTGATGTTGGCTTGCAGGTTGCGGGGCATGGGGAGATGGTGCATCTCGTAGATGCCCTCGAAGTAGGGAGTGGCGAGATCGTAGTAGCCGCCGGCGAGCATGACCTTCATCTTGGGATTCATCTTCATGCGGTAGGCGAGGTCGGGCATGACGTTGGCTCCGGTTTCGGAGGAGTTGTTGCCGCCGCCCCCGCCGGGGAAGGCGCGCCCGGGAGGCTGGTGATTCATGTTCCAGGAGAACTCGCCACCCTGGCGCGCGTTCATGAGGTAGGTGGCTTGCTGGGCGTACTTGAGATCGTTGTGGAGGTACTGGTTGATGGCGGTGTTCCAGGCGGAGGTGACGGCGTCGCTCTGGGGATCGTAGCTGGAGGACTGGCTCAGGGGATCGACGTCGGGGCCCTGGTAGCGGGAGTCGAGACGGCCGGTGGTCATGCCTTCGTCGAGCTTGAGTTCTTTGGAGAACTCGCCGCCGGTGACGCGGAGGTCGGCGCGAAGGAGGTAGTCGACGGGAAGGCCGGTGTAGGTGTGGAGTTTTTCTGCGACGGCCTGACGCTGCGCGTCGGAGAGGTCAGTGCCCTGGAGGAGCGCGGCCATGTAGTCGGTGAGGGCGTACTTCTGCACCTCTTCGAGGAAGGGTTTTAGAGCCGCGGGTTGAGTGGGGAGTTTGTGGTGGTACCAGGCGGTTGCGGCGAAGGTGGGAAGCGCGAGGGCGTAGGCCTGATCGACGCCGGGGTTGGCGGTGGGGCCGTCGACGCTGTTGTCGAAGGCAAGGATTTGGGAGAGGAGGATGATGCCGTTGAGGTCGACGCTGCGAAGATCAGCGGCGAGGACGGCGGAGCGGGGAGTGCCGTAGCTTTCGCCGAAGATGTACTTGGGGGAGTTCCAGCGATCGTACTTGGAGAGAAAGCGGCGGATGAAGCGCTCGAAGGCGTGGCCGTCGGCGTCGATGCCGTAGAAGGCTTCGGATTTGTTTTTGCCGAAGGTGCGGGAGAGGCCGGTGCCGGGAGCGTCGATGAAGACGAGGTCGCTGACGTCGAGGAGGGAGTACTCGTTGTTGACGATGGCGTAGGGTGCGGCTTCCTGGTGCTGGGTGTCGGGCGTGACGATGCGCTTGGGGCCGAAGGTTCCCATGTGCAGCCACATGGTGGGTGAGCCGGGGCCTCCGTTATAGATGAAGGTGATGGGGCGCTGCGAGGCGACGGCGTCCTTCTTGAAGTAGGCGGCGTAGAACATGCGCGCGGTGGGCGGGGCGTCTTCGGCGTGGTCGGGGAGATGGACGCCGGAGTCGGGGAGCGGCTTGCCATCGAGGCCGATGGTGGCGTCTTGCGGGTCAGTGCCGCCGACGGTGATCGTGCCGGCGATGGCTCGGTAGGCGATGGCCTGGCCGCCGACGGTGACGGAGCCTTCGGTGGTGGAGTCGGGTGTTGTGGGGCTGGGGGCGTTGTGAGGCGCGGCAGCGGCGGATGGTGCGGCAGCGGGTTTTTCTTCGGGCTTGTCCTGTGCGAGAGCGATGGAGGATGCTAAGACGGATGTGATCGTTATGGAGACGAACGATGCACGACGATTACGCCAGGGAAACACCATGGTGGGAACCTCTTTGGTTTTTGGATGAACTGAGTATATGTGGGACGGAGTGGTGGGGGAATTTGTTTCGTGCGGGGATGCGGTTGGTATGAGCTGCGAGCGTGGGACGGAGAAAGGAAAGACGAACGCAGAGGGCGCTGAGGTTTTCGCAGAGAGCGCGGAGGTGGGCCCGTGTTTTACTTTGCGGCTTCTGTTTTGCTGCGCAGATGCACTACAAGATCTGATGGTGGTTGTAGCATTATTTGGGTTGGGGATGGCTTAGTGAGAGCGTGAGAGATGGAGGCTTGGTGAGGAAGATTCTTTTTGGTTTTGTGATGGCGGCTTTGGTGTGTGGAGTGGGATTGGGGCAGGTGACGGCTGCTGCGGCGGCTGGGCCGTCGACGGTGTCTGCGGTGTCGCAGGGTGGGGCGGGGAAGACGATGTTGTTGTGGCCGGGGGGTGCGCCGGGAGCGTTGGGGGATGAGGATGTCGATAAGCCTTCGCTGACGGTGTTTCTGCCGGTGGCGGCGAATGCGACCAGGACTGGGGTGGTGGTGGCGCCGGGTGGCAGCTATACGCATCTGGCGATGGAAAAGGAGGGGTTTGCTTTTGCGCGGTGGCTGAATGAGCGTGGGGTGGCGGCGTTCGTACTGACGTACAGGCTGGGGCCGAAGTACCACTATCCTGTGGAGCTGGAGGATGCGCAGCGGGCGATTCGGATGGTGAGGGCGCATGCGACGGAGTGGGGCGTGGCGACGGACCATGTGGGGATGTGGGGTTCTTCGGCGGGCGGCCATCTGGCGGCGACAGCGGGGACAAAGTTCGATTGGGGCAAGGCGGATGCGAACGATGTGGTGGAGCAGCAGGGGAGCAGGCCGGACTTTTTGGTGCTGTCTTATCCGGTGATTACGTTTCATGAGCCGAATCTTCATCGGGGGTCGTTGAAATATCTGTTGGGGGATACGCCTGATCCGGCGCTGGTGGATTCCCTGTCGGCGGAGACGCAGGTGACGAGGGACACGCCGCCGACGTTTTTGTTTGCGACGACCGATGACAAGACAGTTCCGGTGATGAACAGCGTGATGTTTTATTCGGCGCTCGTGAAGGCGGGAGTGCCGGTGGAGATGCATCTGTTCCAACATGGAGGGCATGGGGCGGGATTGGCGACGGGGAATCCGCAGTTGAGCGACTGGCCGGATCTGCTGGCGAAGTGGATGCGGGAGCGTGGGTATATGGCGGTGAAGTAATTTGCGAGGTGCGTGATGACGGTTGAGGAGTTTGCGGCTTCGGATGGGAGTGCGTTCTCTGGTGCTTTGCTCGCGCTTTGGTGGGATGCGAGGGGCGATTGGGAGAAGGCGCATGAGGTGGCGCAGGATGTTGCCGGGAGGGATGGGGCGTGGGTGCATGCTTATCTGCACCGCAAGGACGGGGATTTGGGGAATGCGGGGTATTGGTATCGCCAGGCGGGGAGGAGTGTGGCGACGGGGGATTTTCGGGTGGAGTGGGAGGGGATTGTGGGGGAGATGTTGGGGCGGTGAAGCTCGTTGCGCTTCGGAGAAAAAATGCGGGGGTCTCTCCACTGCGCTGTTCACGATGAGACTGTGAACAGCTTCGGTCGAGATGACGGTTCTTCTTCAAGGGTGAAGAAGGCGGTTCGCGCCTTCGCGCGAATGCCCACTCATCGCATGAAACAAAGGCGCGATGAATGGGGCACCCGATTCTTTGGCCCGAATAAATTTTCGGGGCGGAGGTTATTTGCGGAGGTAGCTGTCGTCTTTGTTGATCCAGTCCTGGCGGGGCGGGGCGAAGAGGTCGAAGTCGATGCAGTCGGAGAGGGCGGTGGCGGAGTGGGGAAGGTCGCCGGGGATGACGAGGACCTCGCCGGCGTGGACGGTGTGGGAGGTGCCGTCGTCGAAGTCGAAGCGGAGGGCGCCTTCGGTGATGAAGGTGATCTGCTCGTTGGGGTGAGAGTGGCGAGGAACGACGCATCCTTTGGCGAGCACGACGCGAGCGAACATCGACTGGGTGCCGGTGACGAACTTGCGTGAGAGGAGCGGATTGAGCTGCTCGTTTTCGATGTTTTCCCAGCTGTAGAGTGTGGCGGTAGACATAAGACAGATGCCTTTCTTTGGAGTGGCGATGGCGGAAGATGAATTTCTCGCTTTGTGTTGCGCGCTCCCTTGTGTAGAGTAAGCGAAACGGGAGCGATGCAGAGGTGCCTCGCTTACTGAATTTTGCAAAGATGTGAGTTGGAGACTGCGAGTCGGGTGAGACCGCTGGCGTCTCTGTCTTTTAGGTCATTAGCTCTTTACTTTTTCTTTTAACTTATTTTTCTTTATTTTTCGATCGGGTGATTGAACCATGCGTCTTTCAGTAGCGAGAGTGTATCTGTCTCTTCTGTTTGTGCTGATTCTGGGCGGATCGGTGGTTGGTGGATCGCGGATGATGGCGCAGACTGCTGCGCCTGCGGCTTCTTCGGCATCGATGAGCGAGGCGGACAGGATTGCGGCGCTGGAGAAGCAGAATGCCGACAATGTGGCGGCGATTGCGGCGGCACAGACCTCTGGGGACAACGCGTGGATGCTGGTTTCCGCGGCGCTGGTGCTGATGATGAGCGGGCCGGGGCTGGCGCTGTTTTACAGCGGACTTGTGCGGAAGAAGAACGTTCTGGCCACGATGATGCAGACCTTCGCGATGATGGCTGTGATTACAGTGCTTTGGGCGTTTGTGACTTACTCGCTGGCGTTTGGCGAGGGGAATGCATTTATCGGTGGGTTACATAATGTGTTTTTGAAGGGTGTGGGGCTGGCGCCCGATCCGAAGTATGCGGCAACGATTCCGCTGCAGACGTTCATGGTGTATCAGCTGATGTTTGCGATTATCACTCCGGCGCTGATCACGGGCGCGTTCGCGGAGCGGATGAAGTTTTCGGCGATGCTGGTGTTCATGGTGCTGTGGGCGCTGTTTGTGTATAGCCCGATGGCGCATATGGTCTGGGGTAAAGGTGGGTTGCTGAACGCGTCGCTTGGCGGGCGGTTTCCGACGCTGGACTTTGCGGGCGGGACGGTGGTGCATGTGACTTCGGGGGTTTCGGCGCTGGTGACGGCGCTGTATCTGGGCAAGAGGCTTGGGTATCCGAAGGTGCCGATGCCACCGCACTCGGTGGTGCTGAGTTTTATCGGGGCCTGCTTGTTGTGGGTGGGCTGGTTTGGGTTCAATGCCGGGTCGGCGCTGTCTGCGGGTACGCTGGCGACGTCGGCGTTTGTGGCGACGCACTTTGGCGCGGCTGCTGCGGCGATTGGCTGGAGCATGGCGGAATGGATTCGGCAGGGTAAGCCTTCGGCGCTGGGTGCGATCTCGGGCTGCGTGGCCGGGCTGGTGGCGATTACGCCGGCGGCTGGGTTTGTGACGCCGATGTCGGCGTTGTGGATCGGGCTGATCGCGGGTGTGGGTTGTTATCTGATGGTGGTGAAGGTGAAGGCAGCGCTTGGGTATGACGACTCTCTGGATGCGTTCGGCGTGCATGGCGCCGGCGGAACGATGGGAGCGATTCTGACCGGGATCTTTGCCACGAGTGTGATCAATCCGATCTTTGGAGCGGGAAAGCCTACAGGGGTGATTGAGGGGAATCCTCACCAGTTGCTGAACCAGCTTGTTGGAGTGGCGATTGCATGGAGTCTTTCGATTGTGGGAACGCTGATTATTCTGTTCGTCGTGGATAAGCTGATCGGGCTGAGGGTGAGCGAAGAGGCGGAGCGCGAGGGACTCGATCTTTCGCAACACGGCGAAGAAGGGTACGATTGGGCGCACTGAAAACAGCCATTAGCCTTGGGCTATGAGTTTTTGAGGAAGGGACTTTGAGGAAGGGACTGGGATATGCAGAAGATTGAAGCGGTGATTCAGCCATCGAAGCTGGACGCGGTGAAGGATGCACTGGTGGAGATTGGCGTGGAGGGGATGACGATCACCGAGGCTCGTGGACATGGGCGGCAGAAGGGGCACACGGAGTTTTACCGGGGGCGGGAGTATTCGGTGGATTTGCTGCCGAAGGTGAAGCTGGAGGTTGTGGTGGCGGACGCGATGCTGGATAAGGCGATCCTGGCGATTACGACCGCTGCGCGGACGGGAGCGATTGGGGACGGGAAGATCTTTGTGTCGAAGATCGATGAGGCTATTCGGATCCGGAATGATGAGCGCGGGGAGATTGCGCTTTAGGGATTATCCGGATTTGGAAGGTCAACCACGGATCACTCATATCGTTCTGATGTCGTGGATGTGAGGATAGCAACGGCAAAAGCAATGCAGGTCCTTCGACTTCAAGTCTCACGAAGTGCCGTGAGCCACTTCGCTCAGGATGACACGGTGCTGGAGTGGTTGGAGCGAGGACAAGAGCGAGGACACGGCAAATGCAGGTCCTTCGACTGCGTGTCTCACGAAGTGCTGTGAGCCACTTCGCTCAGGATGACACGGTGTTGGAGTGGCTGGGGTGTCTTGGGGTGGTCGGAGCGAGAACAAGAGCAACGGCAACGGTTTGTGACCGCTTTAGAAGGCTGCCGGCTGTATGCTTTAGATTCCTTCAAGCAAAATGGCTATGACAGGAAACGAATCGACTACGAGCGGGATGCGCGCGACGTACCAGCGGAAGATGCTGGAGATTCGTGGTGCGTTTGAGGCGGGTGGAGCTTCGGGTGCGGAGACGATTGCCGGGCGGGCTGCGGCGGTCGATGAGTTGGTGAGCGGGCTGTGGTGGGATGCGTTGGAGCGTGATCCGGGGCTGGGCGCAGGGATGGCGCTGGTGGCTGTGGGTGGGTATGGGCGGCGAGAGTTGTTTCCTTACTCGGATGTGGACCTGCTCTTTCTGCTGGATGGGCGGCTGGGAGAGAAGGATGTCAAGGACGCGATTCGGCGGGTGAATCAGGAGCTGTGGGACTGCGGGATTCGGGTGTCTCCGGCGACGAGGAAGATAGGTGAGTGCGAGAAATTCGATCCGGAGAATGCGGAGTTTCTGCTTTCGCTGATGGATCATCGGATGGTGACGGGGGATGCGGCGCTGTACGAGAAGCTGGCGGGGCAGTGCATGCCGAAGCTGCTTCAGCGGGAGCACAAGGCCGCGATTGCCCGGCTGCTGGAGCTGACGCGCGCGCGCCATTCGAAGTATGGCGATACGTTGTTTCATCTGGAGCCGAGCATCAAGGATTGTCCCGGTGGGCTGCGGGACGTACATGTGTGCGGGTGGATGACGAAGCTGCGAGAGGTTGCGGCACAGGCGCAGAAGAAAAATGGCGGCGATGCTGCTGTATCGATCGAAGAGGATAAAGAGTTTCAGAAGGCGGTGGAGTTTCTGTGGCTGGTGCGGTGTTTCCTGCACTATCGGCATGAGCGGGACGACAATACGCTGGACTGGCAGGCGCAGGATGCCGCGGCAGAGGAGATGGCCGGGCTGACGGGGCGGAAGCCTAAAAAGGCGGATGCGGCGTATTGGATGCGGGTTTATTTTCGTCATGCGCGGAGCGTGGAGCGGCGCGTGAAGCAGATGATGGATGAGCTTCCGGCGGGGAAGCTGACGGCGAAGCTGCCGGGGTTGAAACGGGATCGCAAGGCGGACGCGCAGCAGGGGTTTCGCGTGGAGAAGGGACGCGTGCAGCTCGAAGGGGTGGGGGAGTTTGGGCATGAGCCGGCGCAGGATCCGGATGTGGTGATGCAGGTCTTCGCGACGATGGCGCAGACGGGATGCAGGTTGAGCCGTGATGCGGAGGAGCGGTTGTCGGAGGGGCTGCCGATGTTGTCGGCGCATCTGGAGGAGGGACCGGCGCTGTGGCATCACTTGAAGGGTGTGCTGACAGGCTACTACGCGGGCGATGCGCTGCGCTCGATGCATGCGCTGGGTGTGCTGGAGCTGCTGATTCCGGAGTTTCATGGGATCGATGCGCTGGTGATTCGCGATGCGTACCACCGGTACACGGTGGATGAGCATACGTTTGTGGTGATCGATACGCTGCATGGGATGGAGACCGCGCAGAAGGGATCGATGGGAGAGTGGGCCAAGCGGTTTGGCGGGGTGCTGCGGGAGCTTCCGCATCCGGAGTTGTTGTATCTTGCGGCGTTGCTGCATGACACGGGGAAGGGTAGAAGCACGGGGGACCACACGCGTGAGAGTGCCCGGATGGCACAGAGTGTGATGGAGCGGCTGGAGCTGGATGGGTATGAGAGCGGGCTGGTGATGAGCCTGATTATGAATCATCTGGAGATGTCGGCGGCGCTGCGGAGAGACATCTTCGATGAGGAGACGGTGAGCGCATTTGCGGGGAAGGTGCATACGCCGGAGGCTCTGCGGATGATGACGCTGTTTACGTATGCGGACATCAATGCGGTGCATCCGGATGCGCTGACTCCGTGGAAGGCCGAGAACCTGTGGCAGCTTTATATCGCGACGGCAAACTACCTGGATCGCAGCGTGGATGACGAGAGGCTGGGCGCGCAGGAGGAGAGCGAGCTGGTGCATCGGGTAGTGGCGCTGTTGCCGGGGCAGAAGGCGGCGGTGCTCGAGTTTCTGGATGGGTTTCCTGAGCGATACGTGTCGACGAGAACGCCGGAGCAGGTGCGGACTCAGTTCAAAATGGCGACCCGGTTTGCGGAGGATCCGGTGCAGCTGGAGTTTCGCTATTCGCCGACGGTGAGCGAGTTGACGCTGGTGACACGGGACAGGCCGCAGTTGTTTGCGACAGTGGCGGGAGCGCTGGCGGCGTGGGGGATGAACATCGTTACCGCAGATGCGTTTTCGAACCGGCAGTGGGTGGTGGTGGATTCGTTCCGGTTTACCGATACGTTTCGTACGCTGGAGATGAATGCTTCGGAGCATGAGGTGTTTGTGAAGAGCGTGCATGATGTGCTGACGGGGGCGGTCTCGGTGGAGAAGCTGTTGAGCGGGCGGCGGCGGGGAAGGCGCAAGGCTCCGCTGGTGGAGGTGGAGACGCGGGTGGAGTTTGATGATGAGGCTTCGTCGCACAGTACGCTGTTGGAGGTGATAACGCAGGATACGACGGGGCTGCTGCGTGCGCTGAGTCTGACGCTTGCCGCGCGCGGCTGCAATATTGAGGTGGCGTTGGTGGATACGGAGGGTGAGACGGCGATCGACGTCTTTTACGTGACGCGCAACGGCGGGAAGCTGGATAAGAACGAGCAACGGGTGCTGAAGCGGGCGTTGATCCAGGCGATGGAGGAGAATGCTCGCTCGTTTTAGGTTCGGATGGAAGCGGCGGAGGGAGATTTGTCTGGCGTGCGTTTTAGTTTTGGGGCCGGGGGTAAGCGAATGCCGGGCTGCGTCTGCGCCGAGCAAGCCGGGAGGGTGCGTTCGAGAGGTGCTGGAGGGTGAAGTCAAGGCAGGTTCGGGGTATGTGCGGCCGATTGGAGACGGGCTTGAGGTGATGCTGGAGCCGCTGGCGTCGGGGTGGATTCTGCGGGTGTTGCCGATGGGAGTGGCGAGGCCGGCACATGACTATGCGGAGTTGGCTACGCCGCCTTACCAGTCGGTGAATCCTTTGCTGATCAGTACGGATTTCAGCTTTCGCGCGCAGGATGCAGTGGCGTGGAATCCGCGACAGTTCCGGTTTGCGGCGGATAGGGGGACGTTTCAACGGATGCTTGGGATGTATGACGAATTTGAGCGGGGACCTTCGGGTGCGGCGGAGGCAGAGTTGGCTGCGCTTGCGGGTGAGGCGCCTGAGGGGACGATGCAGATTCTGGACGCTCATTTTGTGCCGGGGACCGCGGATCAGTCAAAGATGGCGTCGGCGGTGGCGGCGCATTTGAACAGGACGGCGCACACGGTCGAACAGCCTGGGGATGGGAGGGCGACGGCTTTGGGGCGGGTGATGTGGATGCGTTTTCGGATCAGTTTTGAGCTTCCGTTGGGGTTTCATGCGGATCCGGCGATGCGGCTGGAGCATGGTGGGTGTCGCTAGGAAGCGGCGTCTGAGTGGTGCGTATTCCTTGCCTGGAGTGCACTTGAGGGGTTGTGGGACAGGAAAGTGGAATCGGACGGGTTATTTTCCGGCGAATCAGGTTTTAGAGGTTTTATAGTAGAGAGTATGAGCACATCTGCGAAAGAAACGACCAGCAGCGGCCGTCCCACGGCGGTTCCGCAAAGGACTGACCGCTATATCTTCGGCACCCTGGACAGCTTCGGGAAGAACCAGGAGAAGCTGCATGAGGTGAGTTGGGGAGACGAGCAGCCGGAGGGAGTGGTTCTGGCTTCGATGGATGCGGCGATCAATTGGGTTCGCAAGAATTCGATTTGGCCGATGACGTTTGGACTGGCGTGCTGCGCGATCGAGATGATGTCGATGGGTGGGTCCAGATACGACATTGCGCGATTTGGAGCGGAGGTGTTTCGTCCTTCTCCGCGGCAGAGCGACCTGATGATCATTGCCGGGCGCGTGTCGCAGAAGATGGCGCCTGTGATTCGTCGGCTGTATGAGCAGATGCCGGAGCCGAAGTGGGTGATTTCTATGGGGGCGTGTGCCACGTCGGGCGGCGTTTTTAACAACTATGCGCTGCTGCAGGGGGTTAACCAAGTGATACCGGTTGATGTGTATGTTCCCGGATGCCCGCCGCGGCCGGAGCAGCTTTTGTATGCCATTACGCTTCTGCAGGAGAAGATTCAAAAGGAGCGTGGCACGGTACGGAGAACTCTGAATTTGAGTTAAGCGATCAGTTACAAATCTGGTTCCTTTGCAGGTCTGAAGTAGAGATTTTACTAGTTGACGGGTAACCTATTGAAAATATAGTGTTCGCCTAGTAATTTTTTATCCGCATTCATTAACAACTGCGGTAAGCTGTTAGGAATCGAACAAACAAAACGATCCCTGTTTGGAATTTAAGATTCGTAAACGCAAGACTTTGAGTGGAGGAACTCGAATGGTTTATCGTCCGTATCGCAATTTAAGCCGGTTAATGCTGGCTGCATGCGCAGTCGGTTTGGGAGTGGGAAGTCTGAATGCGCAAACTGCCAGTACTGCGGCCCCAGGGGGGATTAACCCTTCGCGAGTTGACGTATTTATGGGGTACTCGTACTTCGGAGCCCATGGACAGATAAAGCCCGCCGGAATCTCCTACTCCTCGATTAATGTGGGAGCCATTGGCAGCGTGGCCTATTACATGAACAAGTATGTGGGTGGCGAGGTGATTGGCTCGTTCCACCCCAATGGCAAGAATGACGATTTTGTCAGCATCTCTGGCGGTCCGATCTTTCGGGCTCCGATGCAGAACTTCACGTTATTCGCGCACGGTCTTGTTGGCGCAGGTTGGCTTGATGGTCCGAACTCGCATAACGGCACGTACTATAACCCTTTTCGGGCGGGGCCAACTCTGACGGCTGGCGGTGGCATGGACTATGACCTGCCCTTCTTCGATAACCGGTTTTCGCTGCGGCTTTTCCAGGCGGACTATCGCTGGATCCATACCAACTATGGCCCTGCGGCAACTATCCCCACGGGCGGCGTTCTGGGCGGGCGTACCAACCTGAGTGCGGCCGAGTTGAGCACCGGCGTGCTGATGCACTTCGGTCACATTATTCCTCCTCCTCCTGTGACGTATTCTTGCGCGGTTTCTCCAGCGACGGTCTTCCCGGGTGATCCCATCACTGTTACCGGTACGGCTGGGAATCTGAACCCGAAGAAAGCCTATAACTACACCTGGACAGCCGATGGCGGCACGATCTCCGGCAACACGAGCACGGCCACCATCGACACCAAGAGCGCGAATCCCGGCACCTATACGGCGAAGGGTCATATCGTCGAGGGCGGCACGAAGGCTCCGAAGCCCGGCGAAATGGCGGATTGCTCGGCCACTTACACTGTCAAACCGTTTGAGCCGCCAACCATCAGCTGCTCGGCGAATCCCTCTACGGTTGCTCCTGGAGATTCCTCGACGATTACCGCAAACGGTATGAGTCCTCAGAATCGTCCTCTGACGTACAGCTATAGCGCGTCGGCTGGCTCTGTGTCCGGCAGCACCTCGACTGCCACACTGAGCACGGCAGGTGCAGCACCCGGAACAATTACGGTAACGGCAAATGTGGTTGATGATAAGGGTCAGACTGCCTCGTGCACGACGACTGTTACGGTCAACGCGCCTCCGCCGCCTCCGGCTCCGCTGACGAGCGCTCTCTGCTCGGTAAGCTTCGAGCGCGATAAGAGACGGCCGGTTCGGGTCGACAATGAAGGCAAGGCTTGCCTTGACGATATCGCCCTGAAGCTGCAGAGCGCCTCGGATGCGAAGCTCGCTGTGGTTGGCAATGCGACCACCGACGAGACGACCGCGACCGGGAAGCGCAAGCCGGTCGGCGCGGAGTACGCTGCTGAGCGTGCGGTCAACACGAAGGACTACCTGGTAACGGAAAAGGGTATCGACGCCAGCCGTGTTTCGGTCTACACCGGTACTGATAACGGTAAGACTGTCACGACAACGTTGATTCCTGCTGGTGCAACGCTGAGCACCTCTGGTCTCACTCCGGTGGACGAGAGCGCAGTCAAAGCACCGCCTCCGGCGAAGAAGAGAAGGTAGAAACTTACCTCTACCGTAAGCACACCGGCTGACTGGGTTGATACCCAGTCAGCCTTTGTGTTGAAGGTAGGGCGAGTGGGCCGCGGAACAGATTAGACTTGAGATTTAGGATCGATCATTGAAACGACGTTACGCACTACAGATCACGGGCTTAGCCCTTCTCTTTGCCTTGTCATGTCTTCGGTCAAGCGCGGCGACTTGGTTGCCGTTCGGGCCGGATGGGGGAGATGCGCGCTCGTTTGCGGCCGATCCGCATGATCACTCGCATCTGTATCTCGGGACGCTGACGGGCTGGATCTACGAGTCTCGTGACGGCGGAGCAGCATGGAAACGGCTGTCATGGATCGGCAAGCGAAACGACCTGGCGCTGGACTCGATCGTGGTGGATGCCGCAAATCCAAAGCATATTCTGGTGGGCGCGTGGGTTCTGGGCAGCAGTGGTGGGGGACTCTATATCAGTAACGATGGAGGGTTAACCTGGGCGATCGATGCGGATATGCGTGGGCAATCGATTCGGGCGCTCGCGGCGGCTCCAACGGATCCGACGATCCTTGTGGCGGGGACTTTGAAGGGCGTTTACCGTTCGGCAGACGGAGGGGACCACTGGCAGTTGATCAGTCCTGAGGGGAGCCAGGAGATTCATGAGATCGAGTCCATCGCGATCGATCCGACCAATCCAGAGATTATCTATGCGGGCACGTGGCATCTGCCGTGGAAGACGACGGACGGCGGTGCAAACTGGGCGAGCATCAAGCAAGGCATCATTGAAGACTCGGATGTGTTCTCGATCATTCTGGACCCGAAGCACCCGAATATTGTGTACGCAAGCGCATGCTCAGGTATCTATAAGAGTGAAGACGGGGGAGCGAAGTTTACGGGCGGAGTTGGAGTGAACAAGACTCAGGGAATTCCCTCGTCCGCGCGGCGAACCAGAGTGCTGATGCAGGATCCTCAGAATCAGAACATTGTCTTTGCAGGGACAACGGAGGGTCTGTTCCGGACGGGGGATTCGGGCGCGAACTGGCTGCGAACGACTGGCCCTGAGGTGATTGTGAACGACGTGTATGTCGATCCGGCGAACACCAACCGTGTGCTGCTGGCGACGGATCGCGGGGGTGTCTTAGCCAGCAATGACGGCGGCTACTCGTTTGTTCCGTCGAATGCAGGATTCTCGGCGCGGCAGATCACTTCTTACGTGGGCGATGCGGCGCAGCCGGCGACGATCTATGTGGGTGTCGTGAATGATAAGGCGTGGGGCGGGGTCTTTGTCAGCGATAACGGCGGATTGAGCTGGGCGCAGAAGAGTGCGGGGTTGAATGGGCAGGATGTGTTCAGTCTGGGACAGGCCTCGGATGGAACTGTGCTGGCGGGAACGGGCCATGGCATCTATCGGCTGGAGGGAGAGTTATGGAGCCGAGTGAATAATGTCGTTCTCAGTGAACATCAAAGCCCGGATCAGGGGTCGGTTCCGGGGCCGGAGAGGGCGGAGAGTGTCCCGAAGCCGGCCGGCAAGGGCCATGGGCTGCCTGCTAAGAAGATCAAGGAGCCGGCGCCGGTTCGTTCTTTCGATGCGAACGTCAATGCAATCGCGCGGGCTGGGGACACGCTTTATGCAGCAACATCGGAGGGGATGCTGCGAAGTGTGACTGCGGGAGAGAGTTGGAAGCTGGTGACCGGCCTGGACCGGCAGAACTGCAACTTTGTTTCGACGGCGAAGTCTTGGGTTGCGGCAGCGACGCTGAATTCCGCGATGCTTTCGTCTGATGGAGGGCAGCGGTGGTCAGCGGTGAAGCTGCCGGAGAAACTGGAGCAACTGGCAGCGTTGGCTGTGGATGATTCGGGTGGGGTCTGGGTTGGCGGGCGAGAGGGGATCTTTGTTTCGGAAGACAGAGGAGCTTCGTGGCAGAGCTTGAAAAACCTATCCATCCGGGATGTGAACAGCCTCTTTTATGATGAGCCGTCGCAGCGGATGCTGATCTCGGCTAACAGTCAGAACACGATCGCGTTCTCGGTACACTTGCCGGATCGTGCTGTGCATTACTGGAACAGCGGCTGGAACCTGAGGCTGGTGCGGCCGGTTGGAGATCATCTGGTTGGGGCCACGTTGTTTGATGGGATCGTTGTGCAGCCTCGCATGGTTGATTCGAGCGAGGTGTCGAACCAACCGAGGGCGATCGCAGGCCGATGAGGAATAGAATTGAAGTATGAGCTCAGAGTCTTTCAATCCCCGAGGGCGACACTCCTTTCAGACAGACGATGCGGTGCTTCTGCCGATTGCGGCGAAGGTGGAGCGAGGAGAGCGGCTCAACTTCGATGATGGTGTGGCGCTTTATCGGAGTGGCGACATTCTCGCGGTGGGGTGGCTGGCGAACCTGGTGCGCGAACGGATGCATGGAAACATCGCCTACTTCAATGTGAACCGGCACATCAATCCGACGAATGTGTGCGTGGCCTCGTGCCGGCTGTGTGCGTTTGGACGAAAGAAGGGTGAGGCAGGGACGTATACGATGGCCCTCGAAGAGGCGTGGGAGACTGCGGGCACGGGGCTGACAGAGGCGGTGACGGAGTTTCATATCGTTGGGGGGCTGCATCCGGATCTGCCGTTCGAGTACTTCATGGATCTGGTGCGGGGGCTGAAGGTGCGGTTTCCGAAGGTGCACATCAAGGCCTTCACCATGGTGGAGGTGGCGTTTCTGGCCAAGCGCGGCAAGATGACGATTCCAGAGACGCTGAAGCGGATGAAGGAGGCGGGGGTGGATTCTATGCCGGGGGGCGGGGCAGAGATATTTGCGGACCGCGTGCGGCACATCATCTGCGACCACAAGATCGACGGGAGCGAGTGGCTGGATACCGCCCGCGAGGCGCACAAGATTGGGCTACGGTCGAATGCCACGATGCTGTACGGGCATGTGGAGAACGAAGAGGATCGCGTCGACCACTTGGTGAAGCTGCGCGAGGTGCAGGATGAGACGGGCGGATTCCAGACGTTTATCCCGCTGGCGTTCCATCCGGAGAACACGGCGCTGGCGCATATTCCGAAGACGACGGGGATGCTGGACCTGCGGCAGATCGCGGTGGGGCGTTTGATGCTGGATAACTTCGCGCACGTCAAGAGTTACTGGCAGATGGTGTCGCCGAAGATGGCGCAGATCTCGCTGCGGTTCGGGGCGGACGATATCGATGGCACGGTGATCGAGGAGAAGATTTACCACGACGCCGGGGCGACGACTCCGCAGGGCATGCGGCGGGCGGACCTGGTTCGGCTGATTACAGAGGCGGGACGAGAACCGTTTGAGCGTGACACGCTGTATCGTGCGGTGACGCGGAGCGAAGACACCTTTACCGTCGCGGTCTAGTCAAGAAACCCCGGGTGGTATGGGCTGGCGCTGGTTCTGCTGCGCGGAGCTCTGGGCGTAATTGCGGACATGCGGTGCGGAAATCTGATGGGACTTTGGGTGGAAGCCTGACCTTGTGGGGCAGGGTGCGCTTCTGTGCCGTAGTTTGCACATTAAAAGTGGAAAACATTTGCCCAGTGGGAAAACTCTTGACCCTCGGAGGCGGGGTTTTTGCGCAATTAGGGCCTTGGGATTAGCGAAAAGGGCAATTAATTAGGGTGTTTTCCGCGATTGTGAGAATGGTTGCCCGTTTGCAATAGAGAGAGTGCAAGAACAAATTGTCAGCAAACTGGTTCCCAGTAATCCATTGATTCCAAGGGGGCCAGCTACTTCAGATGACCCATCCTTTGGGGAAGGAGGCTTTATGTATCTCTTGTTCGGACCATCCATGGCGGCCGTCGTTGTCATTGCAGTTATCCAGCTTCGCGATCACTTTGTTGCTTCCCGCTAACGGGATTTGCAGCGTCAGTCACCCCACTCGGTTCAAATCGTCCCCTCGGCGTATGGAGTGGGGAAGACATGATCACGGAGGTCAGGTTTAGCCTGGCCTCTTACCCTTTAACCTCCCCAAAATCGGTGGCCGTGATATTTCCCCAAGCCCATGCGCGGCTGCATGCAATAAGTGACCGGTTGCCAGATTTAAGTGCAAAGATCCCGCCCAACCCGATCCCGAGTCCACAAAAAAGGTTGGCTTGCGGTTAAGCGTGCTGCGTGGCCATTCAATCGCTGAATGCCGATCGGAGTCAGCGATTGACGGCGACGATTAGGACACGGCGCTTATGTGTCGAGTCTTGTTGTCGGCTTGCTGGTTGTAAGGGATGAGAGCAGAAGAAGGATCACCGCGCTGGCGGCGGGAACGATGAGTCCTGTGCGAAGGCTGTGGAACTGCGTTGACACGATTCCGGTGAGCCAGGGCAGGGTGGCTCCGCCGAATGACACAGTGGCGAAGAGGGCGCCGAGCCTCGCATGGTTGCCAGTGCGAGCCAAGAGGAAGGACACGATGAGAGGGTAGAGGGGAGCGAGGCTGAGCGCGCTGAGCACGGTGAGCGTGATGATGCCGGCCGAGGAGATACGCGCAGCAGCACAGATCAGGATTAGATTGGCGAGGAGCAGTGCGAGGCAAAGGCGGTAGAGGGCGGCTTCACTGAGGCGCGCCATGAGGATCGTGACTAGAATGCGGCCGACGAGTTCGCCTATCCAGAAGTAGAGGGCGATGGAAGCGGCGTGGAGCGCGGGGTTGATGCGAACGGCGTAGCTGGGCAGCCAGCCTCCGAGGGAGTTTTCGATGCCGATATAGAGGAAGGCGGCAGCGCCGAAGACAAAGAGAAGCAGAGGAGGAAGTGGCATGCGTGGTTGGGCGTTCGCTTGCGAAGCGTGATGGGAGGAGGCTTCGAGCTGTGGTTGCAGGGGTTGCAAAGGATGCGGGATTGCGATGGAGATGAGGGAAGCGACGGAGAGAGAGGCGGCTGTCGCGAAGAAGAAATGTTGGATGCCGCCCGCGGAGGACAGGTGGACGAGCACAGGACATGCGATAGCGCCGATGCCCCATGTGACGTTCAACATGGCGATAAGACGTCCGCGCGCGGTGGGCACTGCAGTGCCGGCGATGACGTTTCCGGCGGTGAGGCCTGCTCCGAGTCCTAAGCCGACGCAGAAGAGGGCGATGTGTGCCAGTTCAAAGCCGACCCAGGCCATTGCGACGCATCCGGCCGCGGTGATGGCCGAACCGAAGAGAATGCTGGCGCGGAGATTCCGTGTGGCGAACCACGCTCCGCAAAACTGGCCGACGAAGCTGGCGGTAAAGAGGGTGCCGGCCTGGGCGTCCTGAATGTGCCAGCGCTGGATAAGTGCGGGCAGAATAGGACCGAGCATGACGGTGGCGATTCCGGCTGCAATGAAATAGAAGAATGTTGGGAAGAGCGCGCGAAGCGGGCTTGCGGGTTTGTTGAGGGAATGGGTTACGGCTGGTGGGGATGGTTGCAAGGGTCTCCTGTCAGCGTTTGCCTCGCGGCCGGGAGGGCGGGGAAGCCTGGTGGATGCTCGTCGTCGATTCTCTCACGATGAGTTCGGGGTCAAACCAGATCTCCTGAGGATAGGGATCGTCGGGTGACTGGATGCGGCTGACGAGGAGTTTTGCGGCAGTGGTTCCCATCTCGAAGAGAGGCTGGCGCACGGTGGTGAGCCTGGGGTTGAAGTATTCGGCGACGATGATGTCGTCGAAGCCGATGACGGAGATGTCGTTGGGGCAGGTGAGGCCAGCGTCCTGAATGGCGCGGATGGCGCCGATGGCAGAGGTGTCGTTGAAGCAGAAGAGAGCGGTGAAGTCGCGAGTGCGGGCTAGGAGATCGCGCACGGGAGGATAACCAAGCCCGGGCGTCCAGACATTTTCTTCAAGGAAGATGCAGAGTTCGGGACGGACGATGAGGCCGATGTCGTGGGCGATGCTGACGATGGATTGCCAACGGGATTCGGAATCGAGGGAGTAGCGCTGACCTTTCATGAAGGCGATGCGGCGGTGGCCGAGTTCGTAGAGATGGTGAAGCGCCATGCGGGCCGCGGCGGTGTGATCGAGCATGATGTTGGTGACGCCGGGCGCCTTGCTGTGCGAGGAGACACCGACGATAGGGGTGGGAACGTTGAGTGAAAGTTGCGTGTTGATGACGAGAAATCCGTCGACTCGTCGACGCATAAGGAGTTCCTGATACTCGTCCTTGAGGTCAGACTGGCCGAGATGGCTGACGGTGAAGTAGAGGAAGCCTTCCTGGAGAAGATATTTTTCGACGCCGTGCATGACGCCGGTGAAGTAGCCTTCGCTCAGTTCGGGAGCGATGATGCCGATGGTGTTGGTGATGCGGGAGCGCAACATGCGGGCGTGCAGGTTAGGGCGATAAGCGAATTTTTTGGCGGCGGCGTGAACGCGCTGTTTGGTCGTGGCGGGGATGGAGGAGGCGACGGGTGAGTTGTTGAGGACGATGGAGACGGTCGCGGGCGAGAGGCCAAGATAGTCGGCGATCATCTTGAGTGTCGCGGGCCGTTCGGCGTCGGGGGAGGAATTCTTTTTTCCTGTCATCTTGGTCCGCGAGGATGGATGTGTAACATATGCCAACAGTTGTACACCACTGGCCGGGGCGATGCACAGGCTGAAGTTGGATGGTGCCGGGTATCGCGAAAGTGCTCTGGTTACACAATGCAGACGAAATCGAGAATTCCTGGTGACATTGTTCCACGACGATCTGAGTAAATTATTTTTTGTAACGTTTTTTTCGCGCGTTCGTCTGTAAAACAATCTTTTTTAGTAGAGGCTAGAGCTTTGCTGAAGGCCTGTTTGCCATTGCAGCGTTTTGATCCTGCTTTCCTCGATGCAGAGATCCTGTGACGATCTGGATCCCGCGAATAACGCCTGTGAATAGTGCCGGACCCCGATTCGTATCGGAAGGAACGGCGATAGCGAGATCGCAGCTGCAGCTGACTAACAGAGGAAACCAGGATTGATTGTCGCTCTTGTCAGGGATTGAGATTCGGGGATTGAGATCGAAGTTCGATTAAGTTTCATGAACAAATCTCTTTCTTGTAATGACGAGTTTACATTGACATCAGGTTGAAAACATGAAATTTTAGATATCACTCAGATTACATATTTTGTGGAATTGGTCACCGCCCCCGATTTGCGAAGTCAATGGAGGGGCATACAAGATCAAACCATCGGCCTTACTTGGGACCATCGGGTGTGTTCTGCACACGGCAAAAACGAGTTGGTGTCCCATCCATCAGCCGCAGTCCGGCGGGAGATATCCCAGCAGGCGCGCGTTTTTTGCAGGAGGCTTGAAGTGAATGTCTTATTGAAACTCCCAAAGAGGCTGTTTGTCTATGTTGTGTTGCTGGGGATCAGTGCCGGCGCGTGCTTTGCGCAGTCCACGGCGACGTTGTCCGGAGTTGTAACGGACCCAAGTGGCGCTCTTGTGTCAGGGGCGCAGGTCACGGTGCATTCGCTTGCCACTGGCCTCGATCGTCAACTCGTAACGGATAGCGCGGGATTGTATGTTGCGCCCTCGCTTGTGCCTGGCGACTACCAGGTTCAGGTTAAGGCGTCGGGCTTCAGTCAATACACTGTGCAGAAGGTGACGCTGGACGTTGACCAGCGCGTGACAGTCAACATTCCGCTTGCGCTCTCGACTGCGGGTGAGACGGTACAGGTGGAAAGCACCGCGTCGCAGATCGAATCCCAGACGATAACGGTCGGTCAGGTGATTGGCAGCGACACAGTGCAGGAGCTTCCGCTGAACGGCCGCCACTTCCTCGATTTGACGGTGCTCACTCCCGGCGGCGTGATTGCTCCAACCGCCGGAAGCTTGACATCCCCAAGCCGCGGACTCGGCGCGAACTCGTTCGATACCGCCGGCAACCGCGAAGATTCGGTGAACTTCCAGATCAACGGCGTCAATCTGAATGATATAAGCCAAAACCAGATCACGTTTCAGCCGTCGATCGTTACCACTTCCGAGTTCAAGATCAACAACTCGACCTTCAGTGCGGAGTACGGCCGCAGTGACGGATCGATTGTGAACGTTTCCACGCGCTCCGGCACGGACAAATTCCACGGGGATGCCTTCGACTATTTCCGCAACTGGGCTCTGGATGCGCGCAACTACTTCAACCGCAATTTCAACCCCTCTACTGGCCTGCCCCTTGTGGGACTGCCGGGCGAGAAAGCCCCGCTTATACGCAATAACTTTGGCGGGGACGTGGGCGGTCCCATCTGGAAGGGCCGTACCTTCTTCTTCGTCAGTTACGAAGGTCTGCGTCAGCACCAGGGCATCCTGCAGAACAGCACGGTGCTCACGCCAGCCCAGCAAGCGCAAATAGCTGCCAATGCCGCCCTCTACCCGTCTGCCGCTGCCCAGGCCAAGCTCATTCCACTCCCGAATAGTGGAAATAATTACGTCTCATTTACACCGGGGCCTGTCCAGATCGACCAGTACACCGGCGATGTGCTTCAGCAGTTAGGTACGAAAGACTCGTTGCATGGCTTCTACGCCTTTCAGAGTGACGTACGCACCGAGCCTGCGTTGCAGGGTGACACTATCCCCGGTTGGGGAGATCACCGCAACGCGCATCGGCAGGTACTCACGATCAACGAGACGCACATCTTCAGTCCGAGCCTTGTGAACGAAGCTCGGCTTGGATTCAACCGCATCTCTATTGCCTTCAACCCTGCCAATTTGACCAGTCCGGCCAGCGTAGGCATCAACGACGGACTCACGGGCAACGTTGGTCTACCCCAGATAACTCTCTCCGATATTGGCTTGGTTTACGGCGGGCCTTCGGGTTTCCCGCAGGGCCGCAATGACACCCTTGGCGTCTTGTCAGATACGGCTACCCTGCTGCGCGGCAGGCACACCATCAAATTTGGTGGCGAGTACCGCCGCTACCTCGTTGCCAGTTTCGCCGACAACATCGGAACACTGACCTATGTGAGCACTGCCAATAACTTCATGAAGGACACAGCCACTGTCTTCAGCGTGCAGCCGAATACGGTCGCCAGCCGCGTCTACGATACAGCGGTGGGAGGGTTTGTGCAGGACAACTTCAAACTCAACTCGCGTCTCACTCTCGAATACGGCCTTCGCTTCGAGTGGAACGGAACGCCGGTAGAGGGTGCGAACCGGCTTGTGCTCTTCAACCCTGCTGGACCGTCGCTGACGCGTGTGGGCACCAACGGGCTCGGGGCCAACGCTGCGTACAATCAAAACTACAACTTCGAACCTCGGCTGGGCTTTGCGTGGGACGCTTTTGGCACTGGCCGGACAGTTGTGCGCGGAGGCTACGGTTACCTGGTGGACCAACCGGTTTCGGGCACGGTGACGGCGCTGGCATCCAATCCTCCCTTCAGCACCGCGGTCTCGTATAACGGGACAGCTATTCCAGTGAACAACCTCTACAACTTGGCAAAGGCCGCTGGCATCTCGATCGCCTCGACAAATCCCAACTACAGGAATGCATACATCGAGAGCTTTAACCTGAACGTGCAGCAGGAACTCCCCCACGGCATGGTCGCCTCGCTTTACTACGTCGGTTCAGTTGGACGGCACCTGCTCATTCGTACCAACGAGAACCAAGCGACCGGCCCCGTAGGCTCTCTCCATCCATACCAGACGCTTTCACTTACCAGCCCCATCGATCCCGGTGTGGCGATCGCCTCCAACATCAGCGAAGTGAACAGTATTTCCTCATCGAACTACAACGGCATGTGGGCTGTGCTCAGCAAAAACATGAGCCACGGACTCTATGTCAGCGCGAACTACGAGTGGACGAAGTCGATGGATATCAATTCACTCGGGTCACAGGGCAGCCTCACTGCAGCAGGCGGCGCGCTGCAGGACAGCAACAATCCCCGCGGCAACTATGGACTGTCGGACTTCGACACGCGCAATCACTTCGCTGGAACAGCGATCTACGATTTCCCCTTCAAGGGCAACCGCTGGGTCTCTGGCTATCAGCTTGCGACAATCATCCAGTACCAGACGGGTAATCCCGTTAACATCACCGCCGGCAGTTCAAGCTACAACGGTGTTACCGGGGTTGTGCGTCCCAATCTGGTTGGCCCGGTCACGAGGCATAAATCCCAGGGTGCTATCGCCAACGTCACCTACCTTCCTCAATCGCTCGTCTGCCCCATCGGCCCGACCTTGGCCGTACCCGCTGGATGCAGTCTGCAGATTCAGGCGACACAGGCGACTCCAACGTCAACGATCATCTACACCGGTATCGGCAACATCGAACGTAACGGGGGTACTGGCCCTGGATTCGCGGACGTCGATCTCTCCGGACAGAAGGAGACCAAGATCTTCGAGGGTCTTACCTTCACGTTTCGTGCGGATGCCTTCGACATCCTCAACCACCCGAACTTCGGTCAGCCGTCGGGCAACACTCAATCGTCGACTTTCGGTCAAATCTCTGCGACCCGCTTTGCGACGAGCGATGGCGGTTCTTCACGGCAACTGCAGTTGAGCGGAAAGTTCACCTTCTAACCTGGAGGAGTGCAAGGTGCGCCTCGTTGAGTTGTTTTCAACGAGGCGTGCTTTTTGTCTTGAAAAGTCTTGATACGGGATGAAAACTGTTCGAAGGTTGCGACGTTCTGACCCGATGCTATCGGTTTGAGTCAGATACACTTTTTTTGATGGAGCACGCGTTGAGCGCTTGATGAGGAATGAGATTGTATTTCGGGACTACCGGGCCAGTGATTTAGAGGCTATGTTTCAGTTGGACGAGGCTTGCTTTGAGGAGGCTTTTCGTTTCGATCGAGAGTCGATACGGGACTTTGCGGAGGAGCGAAACGCTGTCGTTCGCATCGCGGAGAATCGTTGCGGCGAGATTGCCGGGTTTGTCATTGTCCATGTTGAACGCGTCAAGGCCAGGTGGCGGGCGTACGTGGTGACGCTGGATGTTGCGGCTGCGTATCGGCAGAGGGGGCTGGCGACTCGGCTGATGAACGACGTCGAGGCAAGCCTTATGGCGGCGGGCGTGCAGCGGATGCATTTGCATGTGTTCACGGGAAACGTGAACGCGATCCGTTTCTATGAGCGGATGGGATATGAACGGATCCGCACGCAACATGAGTTTTATGGTGAAGATGGATTGGACGCGTTTGTATACGGCAAGGAGTTGTCTCCTTTGTAACTGTGGCGGTTACTTTTTGCCAAAGACGTCTCCCATGCGGCGGATCTGGGCGCCGACGCCGCGAAGCTTCTCTTCGAAGTGCTCGTAGCCGCGATCGAGGTGGTAGACGCGGTCGAGGATGGTTTCGCCGTCGGCGACGAGGGCGGCCAGGACGAGCGACGCCGAGGCGCGAAGGTCGGAGCACATGACGGCTGCGGATTGGAGAGGGCTCTTGCCGCGAATGGTGGCGGTGCGACCGGAGATGGTGATGTTCGCGCCCATGCGAATGAGTTCCTGCACGTGCATAAAGCGATTCTCGAAGATGTTTTCGGTGACCGAGCTGGTGCCTTCGGCCTGAGTGGCGAGGGCCATGTACTGGGCCTGCATGTCGGTGGGGAAGCCGGGGTACTCTTCAGTGGCAATGTCGGCGGCTTTGAGCTCGCCGCCGGAGCGGACGCGGACGTTGTCGGCGCCGACGTCGATGCGGACGCCGCATTGCTCAAGCTTGGAGATGAGGGCGCTGAGGTGCTTGGGCTCGCAGCAGTCGACGTTGAGGTCGCCTCCGGTGATGGCTCCGGCGACGAGGAAGGTACCGGCTTCGATGCGGTCGGGGTTGATGCGATGGCGCGCGCCGTGAAGTTTAGCGACGCCCTGGATGCGGATGGTTCCGGTGCCGGCGCCTTCGATTTTGGCCCCCATGGCGATGAGGAGGGCGGCGAGGTCTGTGACTTCTGGTTCGCGGGCGCAGTTCTCGAAGACTGATTCGCCTTCGGCGAGGGCCGCGGCCATAAGGAGGTCTTCGGTGCCGGTGACGGTGATCTTGTCGAAGACGATGTGTGCGCCTTTAAGGCGGCCGTTGCCGTTGTTGGGGCTGCGGGCTTCGAGGTAGCCGTGGTCCTGGGTGATGGTGGCGCCCATGGCTTCAAGGCCGTTGATGTGGAGATCGATGGGGCGGCCACCGATGGCGCAGCCTCCCGGCATGGCGACGCGGGCGATGCCGGTGCGGGCGATGAGGGGGCCGAGGACGAGAGAACTGGCGCGCATGGTCTTGACGATCTCGTACTTGGCGACGGGGTCGGAGAGGATGGCGCACTTGATGCGGGTGCGGTGCTGGGCGCGGCCGTAGCCTAGCTCGACTTCGGCTCCCATGCTGGTGAGAAGCTTGCGCTCAGTCTCGATGTCGCGGACCTGGGGAATGTTTTCGAGGATGACCTCGTCCTCGGTGAGGATGGCGGCGGCCATGCAGGGGAGGGCGGAGTTTTTTGCTCCGGAGACTTTAATGGTGCCGAGAAGGGGGTTACCGCCGCGTACTACAAACTTGTCCATCCAATTAGTTTACGGAGATTTGGCGTGGAAATGAGTGGCTGCATTGGTACCAGTGCCTGGTACGGGTGGTTGGGACTGGGCTAGAAGAGTTAGTCGCTGAACCGGCAAAGGTCCTCTGTTTCGAGAGGACCCTTGCGAACGCCAATTGCTTAGAGGCCGGCCGGAGGGGTTGTGTTCGGTTGTGGCTGGTTAGGGTTGCCGCGACCGTGGCGGAGGGCCTTTAGCTGTTGAAGTTGATCAGGCGTGAGGATGGTTGCGAGCTGCTGTCTCATGTCTTTATGGATGGCTCGCATCTGCTCCTTCATGGCCGCTGGAGTGATCGAGGAATCGTTTCTCAGCGCGGCAATCTTCTGGTCCCGGTCGGCGAGGATCGGTTCGAGCTTTGCGGTTTGATCGGACGTGAGGTTGAGCTTCTTGCTGAGTCTTGCAGCTTCACGCTGGGGGTTGTGAGCGTGGCGGTGGGCTTGTGTTGTCGGCGCCGGGGCTGCGTCCTGCTGTTGTGCGAAGACGAGGGAGGTGGAGAGTGCCAGGGCGAGGGAGGTGGAAAGTAAGAGGCGGTTCATGGGTGGTGCTCCTTGTAGCGGCTGTGCCGCTATCTGAAGGAATAAACACGCCGTGGGGAGAATGTTGCGGTTACGCGGTAGTAAGCGCCTTGCGAAAGCGGTTGGCTGCCTCGAAGAGGAACCACGCTGAAGCGGTGATCAACACCCAGCCGCAGCGATGCTCTGCCGGCAGGTACCACGTAGAGGGTTGCGAGGCAATGATCGTGAAGTGGCCGAGGTTGTGGCAGAGAAGGCTGGCCAATAATGCTGCGCACCCAGACATTAGTACTCGGATGTCTTGGAAGAGGTTGTCGCGGTCTCGCATGAGTCGTTTAGAGTTCGAGGCGGGAGTCATCGATGGCCAGGCGCACGTTACCGTCGGATTTGGTGAGACGGCGGACGGCTTCCATCTTGTCGACGTTGGCTTTGAGCATGACGACGGCGATGGGGATGGATTTGCCGGCGGACTTGATGGTGCGGATGGCGGTGTCGCGGTCGATCTCGCAGACCTTCATCAATACGCGGATGCCGCGCTCGACGAGCTTCGCATTCTTCATGTGCACGTTGACCATGAGGTTGTCGTAGACGTAGCCGAGACGCGTCATGGCTCCGGTCGTGATCATGTTGAGGATCATCTTCTGCGCGGTGGCGGACTTCATGCGGGTGGAGCCGGAGATGACCTCGGGGCCAACTTCGCTGACGATGGTGGTGTCGGCGACGTCGGAGAGCGGGGTGTTGTGATTGCAGGTGATGGCGGCGGTCTTAGCGCCGCGGGCGCGGGCGTATTCGACTGCGCCCACGACGTACGGTGTGCGGCCGCTGGCAGACACGCCGATGACGATGTCTTTGCGTGTGGGACGGCGGCGGGCGATGTCGCGCTGTCCGATCTCGGGCGAGTCTTCGTTGACGTCGGAGGCCGAAGCGAGTGCTTTGGGGCCGCCGGCCATAATGTATTGGACTTGTGCGGGCGCAGTGGAATAGGTGGGTGGACACTCCGACGCGTCGAGGGAGGCGATACGTCCACTGGAGCCAGCACCGACATAAATGAGGCGGCCGCCGTCGCGGAGGGAACGGGCGACGGTATCGATGACGATAGCGATCTCGGGTAGCGCTTTCTTAACGGCTGCAGCTACCTTTGCGTCTTCGTGGTTAATGATTCTTGCTATTTCGAGAGCGGACTTGGTGTCGAGTCCTTCGGAAGCAACGTTTGCGGTCTCCGTCGTGAGATCGTTGAATTCAAGTAGGCTTCGGTTGACGGATTTCGAGGTGGGAACCTGCTCTAGCATGGTAAGGGTGGCCATAAAATTATCCTGCTGTTCTGCTCAATCCATTCTATTCCTAAGGCTTACGAAAAGCTCTAAGAAAGCGTTCCTGAGACGTTACCCCCGGGGTATTGTTTTTCGCGTGGAAAGGGGAGCTTGGGTTGGCGGTTCAACCGAACTGGGCCGACGGAGTGCTTTCGGATGGCGAAAGGGGGTCTCATGGTTGCGAGGCTTTTGAGCTTACGCCTGTAATATAGAAGATGGCGGTCTGCATAAATTGGTTGGGTGGTTGGGGCCTGCGCGGATCCCGAAGTCCGGGGTGGCGTTCTGGCTGCTGGTGCGTCTAACAAGTGGGGTTGGAGACTAGATGGGGACTGACGGGCGGATAGAAAACGATTCCGCGAACAAGCCGGCTGGGGAGCCATCGGGGCACAGCAGCGGGGTCATGCACTCTTGGCTGCGGGACCTGGTGGTGTCGGTGGTGGTGTCGGCGTTCATCATCATCTTCCTGTACCAACCGGTGAGGGTTGAGGGAACGAGCATGCTGCCGGTGCTTGAGGATCAGGACCGGTTATTCATCAACAAGCTGGCGTACAGGGTGGGGGAGATCCATCGTGGGGATGTGGTGGTTTTCCTGTATCCGCATGACCATGAGAAGAGCTATATCAAGCGGGTGATTGCTCTGCCGGGGGATGATCTGAAGATCGATCATGGGCAGGTGTATGTGAACGGGGCTCCGGTGGAGGAGCCGTATGTGCCGAAGCGGTTTGCCGATGATCGCTCGCAGCCAGAGATGACGGTGCCGGTGCATGAGTATTTTGTGATGGGGGACCACCGATCGATCTCTAGCGACAGCCGCGATTTTGGGCCTGTGGATAGAGAGCTTATCTACGGTAAGGCGGCATTTGTGTATTGGCCGATGGATCAGGCTGGGGTGGTTCGGTAGAAGCAGCGAGTAGGGCTCAGGGCTTGCGCCAAGGGCGCAGTTTTAGCGGGCGTAGTAGCCGGTTCGTGCGCGGACGAATAGGCCGGGTCGGGTGGTCTGGATGATGACTTTACGATAGGTGCCGTCGCGGGTGGGGTTGGTGGACTGGTAGGCGAGCTCGTAAAGAGAGCGCAGGTCGCCGGCGATTTCGGCGAAGGCCTGGGTGAGATTGGTTGCGTGAAAGTCGAAGGATTTGCCTCCGGTCTGGGTGGTGAGGTGATCGAGAGCGCGCATCCCGTAACGGTCGCGTGCGTCCATTTTTCCGTGCTTCAACTCGGTGTAGCGGATGGCGTAGATCAGGACGTCGGCGTTCTGCGCGGCTTCGATGGCGTCGAGCAGGTCGTGTTCGCTGGAGTTTTCTTCGCCGTCGCTGAAGACGACGAGGACCTTGCGTCGCTGATGGATGCTGGCTAATTTTTCGGTGACGCCGTAGAAGACGGCATCGTAGAGTGCGGTACCCAGCTCGCGTTCTTCTTTAGGGCCGAGCTCGGGAAAGTTGGTGTGGCCCTTGTCGAAGCTTCGGATGCCGTCCATGATGGCTGGGGCGGATGAATTGAAGTCGCTGACGAGGCGAAGGTGGTTGCCGAAGCAGATAGCGAAGGCCTCGTCGCTGGGTTCGAGGATCTGGTGGAGGAAGGTTTCGATGTCCTTCTCGTGTGCTTCGACAAACTTTTCCTGACTACTGCTGGCGTCGATGATGAGGCCGATGCTCAAGGGGAGTTGGTTGTCGTGAGCGAAGAATCGGATTTTTTGCGGGACCCCATCTTCGACGACGGTGAAGTCGTCCCTGGTGAGGCCAGTTACGATGCGGCCTTCGGCGTCGTGCACGCTGAGGGTGGTGTCGATGAGATGGGTTTCGACCTGAATGACGGGGATGCCCTGCGCGTGGGAAAACAGCGTCAGGAAAAGGATGGCGAAGATCAGCGTAGGGAATCGCAGCACAATGGCGGCACCTGGAGTCTGAGATTTTAACGATGCGACAACCAAAGGTACGTGAGGATTCGCGAGTTGTTCCGCTTAAAGCCGGGATGGCGATTGCTATTGCGCCTGGAGGGTTGCCCAAGAATAGAGTTTATCTTTGGACAACGTGAGCATAGTCTCCCGAATCAGACCTAACAGTCGATTGAGTTGGTCAGCTTCATAGGAGAACCGACATGAGAAACCTTTTGGCACGCTGGATTTTATGTATGGGCATGTTCTTTGCTTTCGCGGCGGCGGCAATGCCGGCTCGTGCTCAGGTTGTTGTTGCAGTTGGGCCCAATCATCCGCGCTACTACCATCATCACCATTACTACCACCACGTATATTACCGTCACGGTCACCGGTATTACCGGTAGGATTTGTAACCAAATGAAAGCAGCCCATGCGCTAAACCGCATGGGCTTTGTTTTGACGGACGGATGAATTTGCCGCTTTGACTATTGCAACTGCTGGGCGTTGTGGATGATCTGGGCGAAGGAGTTCGGGTCGAGGCTGGCTCCGCCGACGAGGGCGCCGTCGATCTCATCGAGGCAGCAGAGGGCGGCGGCGTTGTCGGGCTTGACCGATCCGCCGTAGAGGATGCGGGTGCTGGCTGCGATGCCGGGGCCAGCGATGTGGGCGATTTGAGTGCGGATGAGGCGATGGGCTTCTTCTGCGATCTCGGGCGTGGCAGTGCGGCCAGTGCCGATGGCCCAGACGGGCTCGTAAGCGATGATCAGAGGCCCGAGGATGGCGGGCTCGATGCCCTCAAGCGCGACGGCGACCTGCAGTTTGAGGACGTCGTCGGTGCGGTTCGACTCGCGGTCGTCGAATTGCTCGCCGACGCAGACGATGGGGGTGAGCGAGTGGGCGAGGGCGGCCTTGAGCTTGAGGTTGACTGTAGTGTCGGTCTCGGCGAAATACTGGCGGCGCTCGGAGTGGCCGATGAGGACGTGGGTGGCTCCGATGGCGGTGAGCATGGTGGGTGAGGTCTCGCCGGTGTAAGCGCCTTCGTTGAGCCAGTGCATGTTCTGGGCGCCGATGCGGACGTGGGTGTTACGCGCGGCTTCGACGAGTGCGGGAAGCGAGGTCATCGGTGGACAGAGGACGGCGTCAACCTTTTGATAGCTGGAGCTGAAGGGAAGGAAAGCTGAGAGGAAGGCAGTGGACTCGGAAGGTGTTTTGTACATCTTCCAGTTGGCGGCGATCATGAGTTTGCGCATTTGTTTTTAGTATTCCATTTTGGCGGCGCGGTGGAAACGGATACAATGATCGACAGAACTATGAGTGGCCTCCTCATACCGATTGGTGTAGGTCACTGCGGAAGGCGAAGGTTCATGCCGACCCCGAGCGAAATGCGGCTAGGATACTTCGCTGCGCTCAGAATGACGACAGTCACTATGGTGCGAGTTCACAAAGGAGCCGAATAGAGAATGGTGTCGGCGTTTACGCACGCAGTTGTAGGGCTGAGCATCGGGTCGTGCTTCTATCGAAGAGGCGTGTCGCAGGCAGTCTGGGTGGCAGGGATGGTTTGCGCCGCGCTGCCTGACCTTGATACTATCGGTTTTCGCTTTGGCGTTCCCTACGAATCTTTCTGGGGCCATCGTGGTTTTACTCACTCGTTGGTGTTTGCAGCGCTTCTGGCAGCGGCTGTGACTATGCTTTTATATCGGCATGGCAGAAGCGGCCTTACGAGAGTGTCGTTGTTCGCTTATTTGTTTTTGGCTAGTGCCAGTCACGGAGTGCTGGATGCGATGACGAGCGGGGGCATGGGTGTGGCATTCTTTTCTCCGTTCGACAAGAGTCGTTACTTTCTACCCTTCAGGCCTATTCGCGTCTCTCCCATTTCCGTTGCGCGATTCTTTACGCCGCGAGGGATCGCGGTCCTTCTCAGCGAGTTGCTTTGGGTCTGGCATGCCCGCGATTCTTTTCGCGGTCGTCGTGTTGGAATTGCGTCGAAGGTCGCGACGTCAGGTGAATTCGTCTATTTGAACCTCTGGTTGTCCGTTAGCGCTGCGACGCCGGGGAGGGTTTTGCCTTCGAGGAATTCGAGGCTGGCTCCTCCGCCGGTGGAGATGTGGGTGATGCGGTCGGCGACGCCGGATTGCTGGATGGCGGCGACCGAGTCCCCGCCGCCGACGATGGTGGTGGCGTCGTGGTTGCGCGCGACCGCGTGGGCGATGGCGTTGGTGCCGTGGGCGAAGGCCGGCATCTCGAAGACGCCCATGGGGCCGTTCCAGATGATGGTGAGGGCTTCGGCGATCTCGTCTTCGAAGAGCACGATGGATTTGGGGCCGATGTCGAGGGCCATCATGTCTTCGGGGAAGGGGCCGGTGCCAGAGAAGATTTTGGTCTTGGCGTTGGGGGCGAATTTGTCGGCGAGGACGTGGTCGATGGGCAGCAGGAACCGTACGCCTTTGGCCTCGGCTTTCTTGAGCGCGGCTTTGGCGACGTCGATCTTGTCGGTCTCGACGAGGGATTTGCCGGTGCTTTGACCCTGCGCGTTGAGGAAGGTGTAGGCCATGCCGCCGCCGATGATGATGGCGTCAGCTTTGTCGAGGAGGTTGTCGATGACCTGAATCTTGTCGGAGACCTTGGCTCCGCCGATGATGGCGACGAAGGGCTTGTCGGGTTCGGTGAGTGCCTTGCCAAGGTAGGTGAGTTCCTTCTGCATGAGCAGGCCGGCGGCACAGACTTTGACGAAGTGTGTGATGCCTTCGGTGGAGGCGTGGGCGCGGTGCGCGCTGCCGAAGGCGTCGTTGACGTAGATGTCGCAGAGGCTGGCGAGTTTCTTCGCGAAGACGGGGTCGTTGGCTTCCTCTTCAGGATGGAAGCGGAGGTTTTCGAGAAGGAGGGGCTGACCGGATTCGAGATTGGCGGCCATCTCGCTGGCGACTGCGCCGATGCAGTTTGGGGAGAAGGCTACGTTCTCGTCGTCGCCGAGGATGTGATCGAGCAGGCCGCGAAGGTGGGCGACGAGGGGGCGGAGGCTCATTGACTCGACGGGTTTGCCTTTGGGTCGGCCGAGGTGCGAGCAGAGGATGACTTTGGCCTTGTGACGCAGGGCGTACTCGATCGTGGGGAGCGTCTCGCGGATGCGGGTGTCGTCGGTGATGATGCCGTCCTTGAGTGGGACGTTGAAGTCGACGCGGATGAGGACGCGCTTGTCGGTTAGATCCAGGTCGCGAATGGACAGCTTCGGCATTTAATTTCCTTCCGGGTGTTAGTAAAACATCATCCTGCGTGAAAAGTTACGAAATTTGTTGGGGGACATAACGGCGGGCGATGAGGCCGAGGGGAATTCCAATGCAGAAGATGAGGGCGGCGACGCCGTTGATAAAGGGGACAAGGGGTGGGAAGAGGGGTCTGGGAGCGACTCGGGACAAGGGGAGAACGACGTAGTTCATGATGGCGTAGAGGGCGATGCCGAAGAGGGTGCCGAACAGGATCGGTTGACGCGACAGGGGCAGCCTTCGACTGGCGAGAAGGTAGACAGTGGTGGCGCAAAGGGCGATGAAGAAGTGGAGGAGAAGGCCGAGGGCGGCTGTTTGCGGGCCCATGCCGAAGGCCTGGCGACCGAGAAGTCCGCTGGCGATATTTTGCAGAAGCCTGATGGGTGACACTCCGCGAAGTCCGTAGAAGATGAGGGCATCAGTGATGTCGAGCGTGCCGACTAGTAGGGTGGCGCCCAGGATGACCTTCCATAGGGCAGGGCGATCAACGGACATTTTCATTTGCAACGATTTTAGTCTGGATTCTAGTCAGGAATGAAGGCGTCGGCTTCGATTTCGATGCGCCACTTTGGATTGAGCAGGGCGGCCACGACGACCATGGTTGCGGCAGGACGGATAAGGCCGAAGAACTTGCCGTGGATGCGACCGGCGGCCTCCCAGTCCTCGGTGTGCGTGAGATACATGCGAGTGCGGTAGACATGCTCGAGGGAACTGCCGGCATTCTTAAGGGCTGCGGCGATCAGGGTGAGGCACTGGTCGGTTTGCTCGGCGACGTCGGCGTCGTCGGCGCCAACGGGGCCGGTGCCGGAGACGTGAACGTGATTGCCGATGCGTACGGCGCGGGAGAAGCCGATGACGGGCTCGAAGGGTGAGGTGCCGGAGATGTTTCTTCGTTTGGTCATATTTCTTAGAGGCTACGACTTTCTTAGAGGCTCCGACATGTGAAGTTAGATTTTCGACTGAGTCAGGTTCGTGCTTTGTCGGACAACGATAATTTTTCGCGCAGGGCTGCGTTTTCGGCTTCGAGCTTCACCAGCTTTTCGCGGACTGGCGCGAGGACATCCTGCAACTCGTCCATAGTGTAGCGAGGTGTGATGTGCTGTGGGCAGTTCCAGTCGAAGCCTTCGACGTGGATGAGGATGACTCTTTCGATGATGTCGGATTTATCTGTGGGGCGGAACGATTCGATGAGCGCGGGAGCTTCAGAGTCGTGCTCGTGAACCTCGACGCGACCGAGGATCTTGAGACGGGTCTGGTAGGGGTAGTCCATGAAGAAGAGGGCCACGCGGGGGTCGTGGTCGAAGTTGCCGAGGCTGACGTATTGCTTGTTGCCGCGCAGGTCTGCGAATCCAAGGAGGGCGGGGTTGACGACACGGACGAAGCCTTTGGTGCCTCCGCGATGCTGAATGTAGGGCCAGCCTGTCTCGCTCACTGAGGCCATGTAGAAGCTGTCGCGGCCTTGGATAAAGTCTGTCTCAGCGTCGCCGAGGGTGTCTTTTCCCTGCGGCGAACTCTGTTCCATGCGCTCGTACTGGCTCCTGCTGCCGTGTTCCCGCTGATGTGCTTTGACGAGAGGAGTGAACGCCAGTTCCTGGAAGCGACGACCCATAGAGTTCTCGATCCCGGGCAGGTGGACTCGCTGCCTATGTCGGATAGATTACCTGAGAAGAGAGGCGGATTCATGATTGTTCTCTATCGAGATTCATCGTTCGCCAGCAGTCGCGTATGATCGGCACAACCAACGGAAACTTAGACGGGAGGGACTTCGAACGTGTGCTTTTCGGCGGCGGCAAACTTCGTGGGAAGCGGAGTGTTGGGAACGATCGGAGTTGTCACGTTGACCAAGGTGAAGCATAAGCGAGAGCTGCTGTTTGCGGCGCTCCCCACGTTCTTTGCAGTACATCAGTTTATCGAGGGCTTCGTCTGGCTGGGACTGGACGGCGTCATGTCACCCACGGTGACGCACAACATGGGCGCGGCGTTCGTGCTGTATGCGCAGGGGCTGCTGCCGTTTTTGATTCCGTTGAGCGTGCTTCTGTTTGAGCCTGATATCAAGAGCCGCAGGCAGATGTTCCCATTTCTGCTGATTGGAACGGGGACTACGCTTTATATGTTGTGGGCGCTGATCGCTTATCCGCTGCACATCTTCGTGAAGGGCAACAGTATTGTGTATATCAACGACGGAACCAACAATACGGCACTCGCGGTGTTGTATGTGATTGCGACGTGCGGCTCGTTGTTCTTCTCGAGAGTGCAGGGAATGGTGTTGTTCGGCGCGGCGAACCATGTAATTCTGCTGGCGGTGATGGAGGTGAAGCGGTATGCCTTCACCTCGCTGTGGTGTGCTTATGCGGCGGTGGCGAGTGTGATTATTCTGGCTTACTTTTGGAAGAGCAAGCTGCACAGGCCGTTCAAGTATGCGGAGGCGATTTGGGGGTGACGGGTGAGTACGAGAATGCTACTAAATGGCGAAGCGAAGAACCTTGCCGCGTGGGAAAAATGCGGGGGTTCTTCGCTTCGCTCAGAATGACAAGCTTTATAGGTCGGCTCTACCGAGTTACAGGCCCTTTTTCACCAGGAAGGTGATGAGGTCCTTTACGCGGTTGGAGTAGCCCCACTCGTTGTCGTACCAGCTGATGATCTTGCCGGTGTGCTGGCCGACGACCTTGGTGAGTTTGCTGTCGACGATGCTGCTGAGGGGGTTTCCCTTGAAGTCGGAGGAGACAAGTTCCTCGTCGGTGAAGCCCAGGATCCCTTTAAGTCCGCCATCGGCAGCGGTCTTGAGCGCAGCGTTGACGGTCTTGACGTCAATGGGCTTCGCGGTGACGAAGGTGAGATCGACGACGGAGACGTTGGGGGTAGGCACGCGGATTGCGAAGCCGTCGAGCTTGCCGTCCATCTCGGGGATGACGAGCTTGAGGGCCTTGGCGGCGCCGGTGCTGGAAGGGATCATGCTGAGCGCGGCGGCGCGGGCGCGGCGGAGATCCTTGTGCGGCGTGTCGAGGATGACCTGGTCATTGGTATAGCTGTGAATCGTGGTCATGATGCCCGAGGTGATGCCAAAGGTGTCGTGAAGGACCTTGACGACGGGAGCGAGGCAGTTGGTGGTGCAGCTCGCGTTGGAGATGACACTGTGTTTGGACGCGTCGTACTTGTTGTCGTTGACGCCGAGGACGATGGTGATGTCTTCATTGGAAGCGGGGGCGGAGATGATGACCTTCTTGACGGTGCTGCCGAGGTGGGCCTTAGCCTTTTCGGCGTCAGTGAAGAAGCCGGTCGATTCGACGACGATCTGAGCTCCGACTGAGGCCCAGTCGAGCTTGGCGGGATCGCGTTCCGCGAAGACCTTAATCTGTTTGCCGTCCACCGCGATAAAGTCGGTGCCGTGGGTGATCTCCTGCTTGAGGTTTCCGAGGATGGAGTCGTACTTGAGGAGGTGGGCCAGGGTGGCGGGGGTGGTAAGGTCGTTTACTGCTACGAATTCGATGTCGGGGTTGCCGAGAGCGCTGCGGAAGACGTTTCGTCCAATGCGGCCGAAGCCGTTAATGCCTACCTTTACTGCCATGATTTCGGTTGCTCCTGTCGTGCTGCTAAGAGGTGTGGATGAGTTTCTAACGCTTGAGAGCGCAGCAGGAACGCTTACGCCCACCAAAACGGATGCTACCACCCTGACAGAGGTGGCGCAAATGCCGCTGGGTTGAAGGCTTGGCAGGTTGGCGCAGGAGGTGCGAGTCATTTGCGGGGTGCTTCGGCGCTGTGTTACAAGCGTGGTATGCGCGAGTTGCGCGAATGGATAAGCGAAAAGATGAGACGACGTCCTAGACGTGGACCGAATGAATCTGAGTCCACGGGGAAGAGCGGGCAAGAGTTGCCCGCAAACCAACAGGCTCCCCTAAGACCAACATATCCGGAGGCCACGCCGGTGCGTCCAGCCGAGGTGACACCGAGCGCTGCTGACAAACAGCAGCACACTGAGCCGACTGTTGGCGTTGCTGGTGCGGTAAGTTCCTCGGAGCCCGTTGCCGCGAAACCTGAGCCTCAAATGGTGATGGAGACGCAGCCTGAGTCGTTGTCGACGCCACCGGCTGAACAGCCGGCGCTGAAGTCGCCGAAGGGTTTTGTGGTTTTGACGATCGGCCTGCCGGGATCGGGTAAGACGACCTGGTATAAGCGGCGGGGTGTGACTCCGCTGTCGAGCGATCTGCTACGGACGCTGCTGTTTGACGATATTACGGAACAGCGATATCAGGGGCTGGTGTTTTCGACGCTGCGGAGTCTACTGCGTGCGCGGTTGATTGCCAAGATGCCATGGAACTACGTGGATGCGACGAACCTGTCGCCGCATGAGCGCAAGCAGTGGATCAAGATGGCGAAGAGCTTCGGGTATGAGGTGCAGGCGGTGTTCTTCGATGTGCCGCTGGCCGTGTGCATGGAGCGGAACTCGAAGCGCGACCGCCAGGTGACCGACGATGTGATGCAGAAGATGGCAGAGCGTCTGAAGCCTCCTACCTTCAAAGAGGGCTTCGAGAAGATCACCGTGGTTCGCGTAAAGGGCCAGCCGGGTGCGGGTGAGGCCGGTGCGGCAGAGGCTTCGCCGGAAGTGGCAGGGTAGAGACAGCACAAGTTAGAGTAAGGACATGCCCACGGTTGGCGTTGAGTTCGCGAAGGTGAGCTACGCGCTGGCTGATGGGCGCGTCTTGCTGCGCGATATCTCGCTCGAGTTGGAAGCAGGGACGACGACGGCTTTGCTGGGGCGGAGTGGGTCGGGTAAGACGACGCTGCTGCGGATGGTCAATGAGCTGGTCATGCCGACTTCGGGTGAGGTGCGGGTGGCGGGGAAGGCAACGCGGGACTATGACACAGTCGCGTTGCGGCGCAGCATTGGGTATGTGATCCAGGAGACGGGGTTGTTTCCGCATCTGACGGCGGAGCGGAACGCGGGGATGGCGCTGGAGTTGGCGGGACGCTCTAAGCAGGAGATTGCTGCGCGGGTGCGTGAGGTGCTGGCGCTCGCGGGGTTGGAGTACGAGGAGTTTCGCGGGAGATATCCGTGGCAGCTTTCCGGCGGTCAGCGGCAGCGGGTGGGGTTGGCGAGGGCGCTGGCGATGGACCCGATGGTGTTGCTGATGGATGAGCCGTTTGGCGCGCTCGATCCGCTGACCCGCGCGGAGATGCAGACCATGCTGCGGGGGCTTCTGGAGCGTGTTGGTAAGACAGTTTTACTGGTGACCCATGATCTGGATGAGGCGCTTTATCTGGCGCAACGGGTGGTGTTTCTTTCGGAGGGATCGGTGGCTGCGGACCTCTCTCCGGAGGCGGTCGTCGGATCGGATAACCCTTATGTAAAGGATTATGTTTCGGCTGTACATCGCGTGGTGTCCGCATGATGGAGTTTTTGCATGCACATGGGTGGGAGATCGGGAGATTGACGTTTGAGCACCTTTGGCTAACGCTTTCCGCGATGATATTGGCGGCAGGGATTGGGCTACCCCTGGGGATTTTGCTGACGCGAAGGCAGGGGTGGGCGAGGCCGGTCATCGGGTTTGCGAATGTGCTGCAGACGGTACCGAGTTTGGCGCTGTTTGGGTTGCTGCTGCCGGTGCCGTGGCTGGGGGAGAATGCGGCGCGGCTGGCGATTCTGGCGTTGACTGGGTATGCGCTGTTGCCGATTCTGAGGAATACGTATGCGGGGATAGGGAGTGTCGATCCGGCGCTGGTGGATGTGGCGAATGCGATGGGGATGACCTCGTGGCAGCGGCTGGTCAAGGTGGAGCTGCCGATGGCGGCTAGCGTAATTCTGGCTGGGCTACGGACTGCGACGGTGACTTGTGTGGGTGTGGCGACGATTGCAGCGGCGATCGGTGCGGGAGGGTTGGGGGAACTGATCTTTCGTGGGGTGGCGAGTGTGGATAATGGGCTGGTGCTGGCCGGGGCGATACCGGCGGCGCTGTTGGCGCTGACGGCGGATGCCGGGCTTGGGCTGCTGGAGAAGCGGGTGGCGGTACGGCGGGTGTGAGGTACCCCCCACCCCCGTCAAAAAGTGTGCAAAGTCTAAGAAGGAGAGACTTTAGGGTCGGACTTGAGGGTTTGATTAAGAAACGGTGGCTTCGGCCAAGCGTGTTACGGGGGCGTTTTGGAGCGAATTTTGTCAAGTAGGAGGGATGGCCTGCATTGATTTTTCTTGAGTCAGAGCGGCTGGTATTTCGTTCGCATGAGGCGGGTGATCTCGAAGCATTTTGTGCGATGGAAGGTGATGCGGAGGTGCGCCGGTATGTGGGAGGAGCGCCCAGAACGAGAGAGGTGGCCGAGCAGAGATTCTGGAACGGGCCGATGGTACCGGTTACGGACAGGCTGTCGATGTGGGCGACGGTTCTGAAGGCGGAGGAGAGCTACGTGGGAAGGTGCGGTCTGTATCCGCATTGGAAGGGCGGGTATAGATTGCCGGATGAGGCGGTGCTGGGGTTTTACCTGGCGCGCGCGTTTTGGGGACGTGGGCTGGCGACAGAGGCTGGACGTGCTTTTGTGGACTTGGGATTTGAAGAGCTGGGGCTGAAACGGATTGTGACCGCGGTTGAGGTGGACAATGCGGCCTCGGTTCGGGTCCTGGAGAAGCTGGGATTTGCCGTGGAACGGTTTGAGGAAGGTCCGAGGTCGTTCTATCACTTTGAACTGCTGAGACCGGGAGCGCATCTCGCGGAGAGCCAGACGTGAGGCGACGAATCGATGGATGGATCGCGGCTGCCGTTTTTTCGCTGGTGTTGTTGGGCAGCGTGGCGTGTGCGCCGCCGCAGTCGTCGAGGGTGGTGATTGGGGCGAAGAACTTTACGGAGCAGGTAGTGCTGGGGGAGTTGCTGGCGCAGGAGATCGAGGCCGTGACTGGGGAGGTGGTGGAGCGGCGGTTTTATCTGGCGGGGAGTTATCTGTGTCAGCAAGCGCTGGTGAGTGGGCGGATTGATGGATATGTGGAGTACACGGGGACGGCGCTGACGGCGATTCTGAAGCAGCCGCTGCCGCCGGTGGGGCAGCGGGATGAGGCGACGGTGTTTCGGAGGGTGAGTGAGTTGTATGCGTCGCGGTATCGGGTGCGGGTCGAGCCGGGGTTGGGGTTTGAAAATACCTTTGCGATGGTGGTGCGGGGGGACGATGCGCGAAGGTTGGGTGTGAGGACGATTTCGGACGCGGTGCGGGTGGCGGATCCCACATTTCAGAATCGAGATGTGGGGCACCCAGATCCGCCTCCTCCGTGGCGGCTGGGGGTGGGGTATGAGTTTGAGTCGCGGCCGGATGGGTTGCGTGGGCTGGAGGCGACGTATGGGTTGAAGTTTGCCGGGGCGCCGCGGACGATGGACCTCGGACTGCTTTATCGGGCGTTGACGAGCGGGCAGGTGGATATGGTGGCGGGGAACTCGACCGATGGGCCGATACGGGCGTTGGGGTTTGTGGTGCTGGAGGACGACAAGCACTACTTTCCGCCGTATGAGGCTGTGCCGCTGATGCGTGAGGATTCGCTGCGAAGGCATCCGGGGATTCAGGCTGCGATGGATCGACTGGCCGGGAAGGTGAGCGCGGATGAGGTGCGGGGGATGAACTATGCGGTGGACTCGGAACATCGGTATGTGGGGGATGTGGTGAGGGAGTTCCGCAAGGGGAAGGGGTTGTGAAGGCACCCAGCACTTGCGTTACGAACAGAGCTTAGGGCGTCGCAAAGGCACGCTCTGGGTGGAGTTGTTTCTCAGAGCGCAGGTAGCTCGTTGATGTTGCCGAAAAGCCGACTTCGCGGGTTTTGACCGTCACAGATCCGTCTAAGCCTCCCGGAACGGTATGTCTCTATCGCCCTATTTGACTGCACGAAAGAACGTTAGGGGATATGGACGGCTCTTCTCGGGCTTCTGAGGCAAATAGAGTATGCATATTTGCGCATCTTGCTTCTGTCGGACCGCGGACTCACCACTTCCTTGAGTAAGGATGCCGTCCAAGTCGCGAAAAACTCGTACTTGAGATAAATGCCGCCATTTCTACCGTAGGAGCATTTAGTTACCCTCGCAATGGCAGTTGCGCCATTGCGAGCAAATCGCAGGTCCTGGAAAATGGATTTGATCAGAACAGACCACTGGACAATGATGATTATGGTGAGTAGGTAACAAATTAACGGGAACGATCCCGAACCCATCCAATCATACGGATGGTTGATCGACGGATTTCTTGGTACAAACAGAATCGGAAAATTGCCGACTTTGGAGTAACTGACTACCTTGTCCAGATACTCATGCGGCAAAAATGCTTTGCCACTATACGATTGCCCTTTAAAGGTGAACGTATAAAAAACAGTTGAAGAACGCCCACCCCCGACTCGAACATCGTTTGTGTACGTCAAGCTCCCTTCGCGCTTTAAGGCAACCCTGTCCTTTATCTCTTTCGGGGTAAGTGAGCCGACGATAATAATGAGAGCTGCAATTGCGACTGACACCAGCGTCCCGCCAACGAGATAGTAGATGCCTCGTGCATTAACTTGAGGCCGAATCCTCCTGGGCAACTGTTGTTGCAATTCCGCATGGACACAAATTTGATTTTGCAACTGCCCCCCGTCCATATGTGCTCGCTATGTCGTTACTGTCGTGATCCTGGTCAATCCAAATCGCTGATGGAAGCAGTCTAGCTGAGCCGGGCGAACAGTGACTGCTAGAATTCGCTAGGCTGCCCGGGAAACAAACGAACTCTCCAAAGACGGGGATTTCGGCAACTTCGAATCCTGACCGCATTTCTAAAGCGGGCCATAGAAAAGACGGGGATTTCGGCAACTTCGAATCCTGACCGCATTTCTAAAGCGGGCCATAGAAATGTATGAGTATGGAAAGCATGGAAAGCCATGAAGCGGGCTTCCCACCCTTCCCACACTCTTTGGAAATCCCTTCGGGATTACCACATTCCCACGGCCTCGACGGCGAGATTGGGTACTTGAATCGAAGACTGGTGCAGCAATTCTAAGGATGCTGCACTCGCTGTTTAGGAAATGGCAATGGGTTGTCGGGCACTTGGAACGGTCTCGGTTTGGCGGAGTTTCTGTAGGGAGGCCAGATGCAGAAGGATGGCGATCGGGACGAGAAATACCGGGACCATGACCAGCGGATATTGACTGATGAGTGTGTTGGGAGCGTCGAATGCGAATCTCTGCAGCGGCGACGGTGAGGTGAGGAAGCCGGTCGTCAAAGCTACCACCAGATCGGCTAGGCCAAGGAGGTTCCACGCGCGCAGGAGTGAGTTTGCTTGAGGCGACTTGCGGATTTGCGCCAGGGCAACGAAGGGAGCGAGAAGGCCGACACATACGTCTCCAACGCCGGCCGGCAACGCAAACGCGGCAGGCAGCTTGCCGATGGCATAGAGCACAAGGAAGATTATTCCTAGGGCGCGATAGAGTTGCACGCCGACGAGCCACTCCTGCGGGACGGCTTCGACGATGCGGCGGAGCGGGCGCCACGTTGAGAACAGGAGTATACCGACCACGATTGGGATGAGGACGCCGAATGGAATGGCCGGAATTCTTGAGCCCGCTCCCTCGTAAAACCCTGATCGAGAGGGGAGCAAAGCTGCGAAGTAGAAGGCTGCGAGGAGTGCGCTGGTGCCCCAGATCGCTCGTCCTCGATCACGGGTCGGCCAGTTGGCTGCGGTTAGGGAACGGTTCAGGCCGAAGAGTATTGCCGCGAGGGTCGCGAACGTTCCAAACAGCATAAAGGGATATAAGAAGCTGGGGGCCGGAGTGTTCATATTCGATCTCCTTTCGAAACGATTGCCATGTCTGCAATAGATGTAGATACATCTAATCACGACTCGCATTTATTTGTTTCGATATCAACGAACTGATATAGATGTAGATACAGGTAGATAACGATGCCGCGCCGAGACGCTACCCAGCTTGCGAAAGAGACAGTGATTGAGCTGCCGTGCCTGTGTGCGAATGTGCGACGGGCTGCGCGCGCGATCACGCGACTTTATGACGATGCGCTCCGGCCGAGCGGCCTTCGTACGGCGCAGTTCACGCTGCTGCAGGCTTTGAACCTGGCGCCGGGGATCTCCCAAAAGGGGTTGGCCCGGTTATTGGAATTTGACAGCACGACCCTGACCAGGACTCTGGCGCACCTGCGCCGTAAAGGCTGGCTGCGGTCTGAGGAGGGAAGAGACCGTCGTGAGGTGCGGCTTTCTCTGACGGCCGCGGGGCTACAGGAATACAAGCGTGTCGTACCTTATTGGAAGACGGCGCAGAGGCGTCTCCGAAAAGAGCTGGGCGAGGTGGATTGGAACAAAATAGGAAGTGCTGCGATACGTGTTGCGGAAATCAGGCCGTCGAGTGAGGACTGAAATGACGACGAGGATGGCTGAGCCCTGGTTGAGGGGCACTTTGATGGAGTTCGATCCGATGCGGCGCGCCGTGCTGCATGCGTTGGAACTCGCGCGGGAAGATGTGGCGAGATGGTGCGTGGGTTTGAGTGATGCAGAGATGGAGGCGCGGCCGTTTGGGCTGCCGTCGGTTGGGTTTCAGATGCGGCATATGGTGCGCAGCCTGGATCGTCTGCTGACGTATGCGGAGGGGCGGGGGTTGAGCGAGAAGCAGATGAGTGCGCTGACGTCGGAGATGGTTGCGGGTGAGTTGCGTGAGGTGTTGGTTGCGGAGTTCGAGGGTGGGATGCGCCTTGCGGAGGAGCGGGGGATGGCGTTCTCGCCGGAGCGCTACGGGGAGGCTCGTGGAGTTGGGAGGAAGATGCTGTCGACCACGGTGGGCGGTTTGCTCGTGCACTGCGCCGAACACACGCAGCGGCATGCGGGGCAGATGGTTACTACGGCGAAGGTTTTGATCGGCATGCGGAATTCGCGCGCGGATTGACCTGGGTGAGGCGAGATAGGAGCGTGCTCTTCGTCATCCGATGGACGGAGTTCAAGTTCCACCGTTTTTAGCGTTGACTCGCCTGTCTGGACCGAGTTGAATCTGGGTAGAGTTGAATCGCTGCGGGGAAAAGGACATGCCACAGACGCAAGAGGTTAGCGCAGTAAAGGTTGGAACGGGACGATGGGTGTTGCTTGCGTCAATTTGCGCGGCGGTGTCTATCGCCTGCGTGGCGATTCCGATGTTTGTGATTCGGCCGTTCCGTCCGCAGGGTGCACAGGCGTTGAATCTTGCGTTGGCCGTTCGCCAGGCTGGGCCGTGGCTGGCGGGTGTTTGCGCGATTCTGGTTTTGCTGCTGCTGGTTCGGTCGTGGGGCGTGGCGCGAGTCGGGTCGCGGATTCTGTTGGCAGGCGTGTTTGTTGTGGCGGCTCTGGGCGCGATTCTGACGCACGTCAATATCTTCGAAAAGATGTTTCATCCTTATGATTCGCCGGCGTTTGCAAGCGCGGATGAGGTGAAGATCGACTCGGATGACAAGGTGCTGGCCGTGAAGATAGGGCAGGAGGCGCGTGCTTATCCGATTCGGACGATGGGGTACCACCATATTGTGAACGATACGGTGAATGGAGTGCCGATCGCCGTGACTTATTGCACGTTGTGTCATACAGGGCTGGTATGGAGCCGCGTGGTGGAGGGAAAGACGCTGCACTTTCGGCTGGGCGGCATCAACAACGGGAATGCGCTGTTGCGGGATGAAGAGACGAGCAGCATCTGGCAGCAGAGCACGGGTGAGGCGATCTTTGGACCGTTGAAGGGCCGGCAACTTAAGCTGGTTCCGAGCGATGAGTTGACCTTTGCTTTGTGGAGAATGGAACAGCCCCAGGGGCAGGTGTTGAAGCCGGATGCGCCGTATCAGGCTGAGTACGATCCGAAGGACTGGGAGAGTCACGTTGCGAAGACGCGAACGGTTGTGGATACGACGAAGTCCGGGATTGGGCCGCATCAATTGATGATTGGCGTGACGGTGGATGGAAGGAGCAAGGCTTACCCGATTGAGGCGATTCTGGCGGCGAAGCTGATTCAGGATCGAATTGAAGGGTCGCCTGTGGTGATCGTGGTGGGGCCGGATGGGGCTTCGATTCGGGCTTTCGAGAACAACGCTGCCGGAGCAGATGGTGCGCGTCTGACGTTTGTTGGCGGGTCGAGAGACACGGTGATGACGGATGCGCAAACGGGGAGCGCGTGGAATTTTCAGGGCTGTGCCGTGGAGGGGAAGCTTGCAGGGCAGTGCCTCAAAGAGATCGACGCGCACAAGGACTACTGGTTTGACTGGATGAATCATCACCCTGAGTCGGGTGTTTTCAAGAGCTGAATCAGCTTGGTTATTTGGCTTTAAAAGCGGTGAGTTGCTCGAGTTCGCGGGCGACAACTTCTTTGGGGAGCGGGTTGTAGGCGAGGGCGGAACAATCCCTCTGGCCCGCTGTGAGGATCCACTCGAGGAACTCGGCGACGGCAGCTTTAGTAGCGGGATCTGAAAAGGATTGCGGGACGAGGATCCAGTTGAAGCTGGTGATGGGGTAGGCGCCTCTTCCTGCGGCGTTGGTGATGGGGTGGAGGATGTCGCTGGATGAGCTGGCAGCGGCAGCGAGGGTGAGGAGGTTGGCCTGTGTGAAGTTGCCGGCGGCGTTGCGGACGGTTCCGTAGCTGAGCTGGCGCTGGATGGCAAAGCTGAGCTGGGCGTAGCCAATGGAGTTGGGGGTTCGGCTGACGAGAGAGGCGATTCCGTCGTTGCCTTGTGCGCCTAGTCCGACGGGCCACTTTACGGTGATGCCGTTGCCGACGGCGGCCTTCCAGGCGGGGCTGGTTTTGCTGAGATAGTCGGTGAAGGCGAAGGTGCTGCCGCTGCCGTCAACGCGATGGACGACGATGATGTCCGCGTCGGGCAGGGAGACGCCGTGGTTGAATTCGCGGATGGCGGGGTCGTTCCACTTGCGGATTTTGCCGAGGAAGATGCCGGCGAGGATCTCGGGTGTGAAGCGGAGGTCCTGGCCTACATCGGTCAGATGGTAGATGGGAACGATGGCACCGATGACGGTGGCGAATTGGAGCACCTTGAAGGGCATCTCGGCCAACTCGGAGGCAGAGGGCGGAACGTCGGAGCCTGCGAAGCTGATCTTTTTGTCTCGAAGCAGCTCGATGCCTGCCTCGGAGCCCTTGCTGTCGTAGGTGATTTGAATGTCGGGGTGGTGTTCCCGGAAGGACTCGATCCAGGCTTGATAGAGCGGGGTCGGGGATGTGGCGCCGCCGCCTTTGAGGATGCGCGGTCTTCCCCGGGTGGAGTTGGTTGCGAGTGAGGCTGGAGTGGTATCGCGCAAGGCCGCCAGCAACTTCCTGCTGATCTGGTCGGCGAGATCCTGGTGAATGCCGGAAATCGTAGAGGCGTTGGGAGTGACGAGATAGGACCAGAGGGTGCTGTCATCTTTGCCAATGAGCTCGGTTGAGAGGAAGCCGCCGTAGACAGGGAATTTGTTGCCCGGGGCGCGCGGATTTACGGAGACGTAGCCCTTGATCCAGAACTCACTGCTGGCTTTGAGGATGGCGTCGGCGCGGGTGGGATCGCCGACAATTTCGAGGGAGTGATCCTTGCCCAGGCTGTAGAGCAGGTGCTTGCGCATCTCGGCTGGATCCGGCTTTGCGCCGGTGGTGTCGAGGTAGATTTTTTTGACTTGGCTTAGAGTGTTCGCCGTCTGGGCGCCGGCGGGAATAGTGAAGCCGACGAGAAGCGAAAGAGCAACGGGTATCGCGACCCATCGAAGGAGTAGCCCGGCGATTGAGAGGCGCTTCATGGAGGTCTCCCGTCGAATGGGTAGCTTCGTACGACGGTTCGGCTGCGCTGTTGACCGGAAAAGAGTACCATCCGCAGGTTGTGTTGGGGTGAAGACGGGCGGGATTGGCGTCAGCTGACGAGGTGGCCCATTTTTTCGCGCTTGGTGGCGAGGTAGCGCTCGTTGGTGGGTTCGGGGGTGGTAAGGTTGTTCGGTGACGGTAGATTTGGGAGCTAAATCTTGAAAAATCGCTGGGGCTGGGGCTGCATTATTGGTTATCTTGACGTATTCTCATCTGTCGGCAAGGCGACACGAACGAAACCGCCTTTTCTGAGCATTTCGTATTCTCAGGATGAGAAAAAATTCAACGCTATTAAGTTGGACCGGAAACACGATCGAGGTCCAGCAGGCGCCGAAGGATTCGAACTGGAGGATATTGCTCTGGAGCAGTAAAGGCGAATTACTGGCTATTGTCTGGGGTAGCGGACGAACCGAAATATGGCGTGTTTCGGACGGACTAAAATAAAGGAGTTCAAAGCGTCGACATGGGGTCGACGTTGCAGAGGACGACAGTCTACTGATCTCTCATGGGCAGATGGCGAAGTCATCGTATCGGATGTGAAAACTGGCAAAACCATTAGAAGACTGAAGGCTGAACTTGGACCACGGAAGTACGACGTGCGGTCAGTGCTCTATCGACCTGAGAGTGATTGGTGGGCTTACGTCGATGGTGAAGAGGGCAGAGCGGTAAAGCTATCCGATGGCAAAACGGTATTGGCCACTTTTGGAAACGCTACGGATTTCGCGTTGAGCGCAGATGGTAAGAAGATTTGGACTGTTGGTAGAGAAGCTGTTCGTGTTTTTTCCGTTGGCTCATGGGCTTTGGAGCAGGAGTGGAAGCTACGGTCTCAGACGCCGTCAACGCAAGAACCGGAATTTGCCATGGGGAAGACCGCCAATGGTAAAGACTTCGCTGCCGTGCCATCGGTTGATGGTTTGATGATTTATCCGGAAGAGGCACAAGGGAAGATAGTTGTGCGAGGCGCGGCTTCATGGATTCCGTGGAGAATCTGAGCTAGTCGAGGGACCAACCATGCAACTAATGGATCTTGACGGAAAGGTGCGGTGTGAGTGGCGGCAGTACCCTTCATCGCAGGACCGCAAGCGCGGATGGGAGATTGATCGCTATTGCTGACTTCCAGAAAGTAAATATTTGGACGATGACAGATTTGCGTGAATCTTGTGTTGAGAAGCCTTAGCTGACGAGGTGGCCCATTTTTTCGCGCTTGGTGGCGAGGTAGCGCTCGTTGGTGGGTTCGGGCGGGACCTCGGCGGAGATGCGCTCGACGACCTGGATGCCGGCAAGTTCGAGGGCTTCAACCTTTTCGGGGTTGTTGGTGATCAGGCGCACTGACTTGAGGCCCATCTGCTTGAGGATCGCGGCGGGTAGCTCGAAGTGGCGGCAGTCGGCTTCATAGCCGAGTTCGAGGTTGGCTTCGATGGTGTCGAGCCCTTTGTCCTGCAGCTCGTAAGCGCGGAGTTTGGCCATGAGGCCGATTCCGCGGCCTTCCTGCTGCTCGTAGAGGAGAATGCCGGTGCCCGCGTCGGTGATGGTGTCATGGCGAGCTCGAACTGCTGGCGGCAGTCGCAGCGCAGGGAGTGGAAGACGTCGCCGGTGAGGCATTGGGAGTGGATGCGAACGATGGGGGGCGCGGCGTGGATGTCGCCCATGACCAGCGCTACGGCTGATTCGGTGCGGACGGCGGGGGCAGGGATGTTGTCGTTGCAGGCGGCGGGATTTGCGACCAGGCCTTCGAAGCCGAGGATACGGAATTGTCCCCAGCGAGTGGGAAAGTCGGCTTCGGCTACTTTTTTCACGCTTGCGAACGGCATGACTTCATTATACGTTTCGGCCTTCATAGCCATTAGAGTGCCCAAGAGGCGTGATTCGATGCAGGCGGGGAGGATTGGCGCGGGTATGCGGACGCGGGCGGGCGTAAAGTAGAGGTGTGACCCAGCCTGATTCCAAGCTGATTCTGATAACGCTGCTGATGAACTGGGTGTGGCGGCGGCGGTGTCGAGTTCGCTGGCGCGTTCGATTCGATTCAAGGATCTGCTGCTGACGCCGCGCCGGAGTCCGCGGCAGACGGCGTGGCTGGTCGTGATCGTCTGTGCGCCGCTGACGCTGGGAGTCTTGGTGCGCACGATGGTGCCGAACTTTCTGGCGGCGGACCTGTCGTTTGAGACGACGATCATCCTCGGTGTTCTGGTTGGGCCGATTGCAGGGATGGCAGGCGGCGCGATCCTCGCGATTCCCGCGCTGCTGCATCACGAGTACTGGTCGCTGCCTGTGAACCTGCTGGTCGCGGCGATCGCCGGGGGCGTTTGGCCGCTTTGTTGATCCAGAGGATGTGTGGTCGTTTTCGCCGATGATCGACCTGAGCATCTACCGGTGGGTGACGCGGAATCTTCGGCAACCGAAACTGGACCGGCAGATTTTGCTGCTGCTGCTGGTGGCGGGGATGCAGTTCGGGACGAGTATGCTCGCGATGTTCTATCCGCGCCATTTTTTTGAGTTGTACTCGAGCGAATGGTGGGTGGAGTTGCTGATCTGCGCGACGGCGCCGATTGTGGTGGGGATCCCGCTGAAGATATGGAATGCGGTTCGCGTGGAGCGGAAGCTGGAGGAGCAGGGAAGGCTGCTGCTGGAGGCGCGCCTGGATGCGCTGCAGCGCCAGATCAATCCGCATTTTCTCTTCAACACGCTGAACTCGATTACTTCGCTGGTGCGGTCGCAGCCGGAGCTTGCGCGCGAGATGATCGTTAAGCTCGCAAATATTCTGCGCGTGCTGCTGAGGGACCGGGAGGCGTTTCTGCCGTTGAGCGAAGAGCTGCAATTCACCGACGACTACCTTGATATCGAGGTTGTGCGGTTTGGCAACAAGCTGAAGGTGGTGAAGGAGATTGCCGAGGACACGCTGAATATCGTTGTGCCGGGGATGTTGCTGCAGCCACTGATCGAGAACAGCATCAAGCATGGGCTGGAGCCGCGAATCAGCGGAGGTACCGTTACGCTGCGGAGCCGGATCACCGAAGAGGGACGGTTGATGGTAGAGGTGGAGGACGATGGGGTCGGGATGGCTCCGGAGCGAAATAATTCGTTTCAAGCGAGTGGGCTGGCAGGTTCGGGCACTGGAATTGGCGTGCGCAATGTTCGCGAGCGGATGGAGGTTTTGTACGGACACCTCGCGACCGTGGAGATCAATAGCAGGCCGGGGCGTGGGACGAAGGTGACGCTTTTGATGCCGGTCCTCGATGCCGGGGCTGAGGCGTGGGGACCAATCGGAGCGACAGGGCAGGCGATCAGCCATCTGGTGCAGGATGCGGTTCGAGCGATGACGCGGGGGTAAGCGGCGGACTTTTGGTAAGATGTATTTGTATGTTTTGTTTTATTGTATTATTGTGTTTCGTGCTGTTGTGTGTATATTTATTATTTAGTTTAATGAGTAAAGATGCTGTTGGGGATTTAGGTAGGATGAAATTGTATGAATGGGGAAGGCTGAGGCGTGGGGATCAATGGGGCTGCGGCGGTCAGTTGGGGAGGAGGTCCAGGGCCGTCGGATGCTTTGGTTGATACAGCCCGACTTCGCCGCCGCCGGGGAGCCTGATCTGAACGATCGAACCCCATCTTGCCTCGTGCACGTCGGAACACTGGACACCCTTCGACGCGAGTGAAGAGATCTCTGTGGGGAGATCGTTGCACATGAGATAGAGTTCGTGCCGGTTGTGGCTTTCGGCGGGATGAACGGCTACCTCTGCAGGAGGCAGGGCGAAGATCAGCCATCCGTGGCCGGCGTCGACGGATGCAAACCCCAGAACATCGCGCAGGAAGGCTCGGTCCGCCGATGCATCCCTGCTGTGGATGACTACGTGTGCACCAAAGATCATGGATGTTGCCCCTCTCATAACTACGGCGCGGGTGCCATGGCACGACATCCTTCTGTTCTTCCTTCGAGTAAGGCTCACCAAAATATGGGAACTCGGTACGGATCCGACTGCGATCAGGGGCGACGCCGTCCTGGATGGGCCTGTTTGTAGCCAATGTGAGCATCACATCCATGAACATCATCACCCAGTGCCCTCCCAGTGAATCTCGCGGCATCAAATGCAGCTGCCGTTCCTAATTCATAGGGCAAGGTGTCCGGGCAAAATCGAGAGACCATTTGCTTTCCGTATTCTTCCGGGTTCACGGCAGATCCGGCATAGGTAGTCATCTTCTGGGTATAATCTGCGATGTGTCCCGAGAATAAGGCGATGTCGTTTGATGGGGCCGATTTGTTGAAGGCCTCTTTCACCGCCTGATTGGCGGGATCGTTGAGAAAGAGGTGCGTGACCATCGGCAGGCCCCAGCGTGACACCTGCATCTCGGGAGCATGGCCGTAGAGTGACACAGTGGCCCAGGCGTGGACCGTTCCCGTGCCGATCAGATCGTTTGGGACTTCCAGAACAATCGCAGTGATATTGCGATTGTGGAAGAAGTTCTGACCACTAGCGCAGGAACGCATCGCCGTCATACCTGTGGTCGTTGTAGAAGGCCTTCTGAAGATTTTGCATTGCGACATCGTCCGCTTTGAACAGATTCAGTCGCAAGTCCGACGAAGGAGCGAATTCACAGACCGGCTATGCACGGGGTGCGTATCGCCTTCTATTAGCAACTCGCCTTGTCCCCGCCGATAGAGTCGCAAGTGGCTCTACGCACCTGAAACTTCTGAACATGGACATGCTAGTCCCCGTCTACATGTCTCGGTTCGTTGAACCTGAACTTGAAGACAACGTCTTCGCGAGCGTGATCAGTCAAGTCCAGGCGGAAGGCATACAGACCGTCAATGTGAAGGGTATCCGGTGCAGAGAGGACAACATCAGGATTGACGGTCATCGCTATCACCGTTGTGTCGGGAGCGCTCTGAAACAAATAGAAATCACACACGTTCAGGCTTGGATCCTCTTTCGCAAGTTTGGTATCGAAATGATGAGACATAGGTTTTCCTCCCTTCCAATGCGTTGTTGATTATTCGCGCTTATACAGACGTTGCGCCAGTATTTGAAGTAAGGAGATGCCTTAACGGGTGGGAGCGGTGCGGGCGACGACGCGGTCGTAGTAATCCTCGTAGAGCGGGATGACGCGGGAGGAGCAGAAGTGGTCTTGCGCGGTCTTGCGGCCGGCTTTGGCCATGGCTTCGAGGCGATGCGGATTGCTGAGCAGCGAGATGGCGGCGGCGGACATGGATTCGGTGTCGCCTACGTCGAAGAGCAAACCGTTGTGGCCATCCTGAATGAGTTCGGGGACGCCGCCAACGCGAGTGGCGATGGTCGGAACGCTGCAGGCCATCGCTTCGAGTGCGGCAAGGCCAAAGGACTCCATCTCGCTGGGCATCAGCATCAGGTCGGCGAGGGGGAGGAGTTCGTTGACGTTATCCTGCTTTCCGATGAAGTGGACGCGGTCCTGTACGTTGTATTCGCGGGCGAGATATTCGGCGATGCTTCGGTCGGGGCCGTCGCCGATCAGCATCAGGCGCGCGGGGATCGCCTTGGCGACGCTGGCGAAGACGGTGACGACATCCTGGATGCGCTTGACGGGGCGGAAGTTGGAGAGGTGAACGAGGAGCCGCTCTGTGGTTTGTTTGCTGTCGCGGGTTCTGCGAAACGGGGGCGCATTGCGGCGACCAACTCCGGGTTGCGAATGTAGACGTCGCAGTTGACGAAGTTGCGAACGACCTCGATCTCGGAGTCGATGTGGAAGGCCTCGCGGGTGCGGTTGCGCAGATAGGTCGAGATGGCGGTGACCCCGTCGGACTGCTCGATGCCGAACTTTGTGATGGGGAGATAGGAGCGGTCGAGGCCCACGAGGGTAATGTCGGTTCCGTGTAGCGTGGTGATGAACGGGAGATGAATTCCGCGCGACGCGAGCATCTGCCGGGCAAGCAGCGCGCTGACCGAGTGAGGAATCGCGTAGTGGACGTGGAGGAGATCGAGCGAATAGAACTCGGCGACTTCGGCCATGCGGGTGGCGAGGGCGAGATCGTAGGGCGGATGTTCAAAGAGAGGATAGTTCGAGACCGCGACCTCGTGGAAATGAATGTTCGCTTCGCGTCCGGTGAGGCGGAAAGGCTGGGAATAGGTGATGAAGTGGATCTCGTGGCCGCGCGCGGCGAGTTCGATGCCGAGTTCCGTGGCGACGACGCCGCTGCCGCCGTAGGTTGGATAACAGGTGATGCCGATCTTCATAGACCTTCCGTGCTGCGTGCGTGCCTTGGATGATTGCTCAGCCTGTTGGGCTGCAATGTTTGACGGGACTTACGTCTTATAAGACTCGTTCGTGGCCTGTATCGGGAACGAACTGACCAGCCTCGCGGAGCGCGCCGTATGCGCCGAGGTTCCCATAGTTGATGAGTTGCGGAGCGTTTGGTTGCAAAGCGATTGCGGCCATTTCGGTTAGCAGGGCCTCGCGCTCGACGTCGCGATGGGCGCGAAGACGCGTGGGGATGCGATCGAGGTCGCTGTCGTTGTAGCCGGGATGGCAGCAGAGCTCAAAGGTGCCGCTGGAGGGGATAGCGTGCAGGATTTCGCGGAGGGTCTGGCCGTAGAGCTGCCCGGTGGCCGAGATGCCGATGGTTCCGTCGGTGGTGAGAACGCGCGCGTTGCGGATCTGGGGCTGGTGTTCAAACTGCGTCTTGAGGCCGCGGAGTACCTTCACCATAACGCGGCGAGTGCGATTGCCGTGGCCCAGGGCGAGACTCCAGGGCTGCTCGAATGGGTGACGAATGGCGCCGATCGAGCAACGCTCGGCAAGGTGCAGCAGGGGTCTAGCGACAGCGGGGAAGAGGTGGGTGTGTTTGTGAGTGTCGATGTGAGTGACATCGATGCCGGCGCGCTGCAGCTTCTGCACCTGGGCGATGGCTTCGCGTGCGATATCGTCTTCGCGAATCGTTCCTCGCAGGAGAGCTTGAACGAAGTCGAAGACGGAGGGACGAAAGGTCTTGCCGTCGGCGCCGAGAAGGGTCGGGATGCTCTGCGGGTGTGAGACAGGAATTCCGTCGGTGAGGACGACATGGCAGCCGACGCCGAGCGTCGGGTTGGCATGGGCGACGGCGACTGCGTCGTCGAAGGCCGCTCCGGTTGCCATCAGCGTGGTTGAGGTGAGTACTTTGGCTTGATGAAGCTCAGCGATGGCGCGGTTGACGCCGGGAGTGAGACCGAAGTCGTCCGCGTTGATGATGAGTCGGGAAGCCATGAGAGTTTATCGCGGACTTAGCTACATCGGAGCAGCGCGTCGATTTGCGCTCAGAAGCCCCATGAGACCGGCGAATCTATCGCCGGTCTCGTACCGAAGTCTAACATGGGCTTTTCCGGTTTAACCGCGATAGATGCAGGCCAAAACGACGGCGATGAAAGGCTAGGGATTCACGCGAAGCGTTGCCTTCAGCGGCGTCTCGCTCGAGGATGGGCCAGCCGTTACGTTGTAGTCGCCGGGAAGTAATTGCCAGGCATTCTGGTCGGTGTTGAAGACCGTGAGAGAGAGCGGGTGAAGCGGGAGCGTCACGTCCTTCGATTCGCCCGCAGCCAGGTCGACTCGTTGCCACGCTGAGAGACGTTTGTAACTTTCCTTCGCAGAGGCCGGCAGCGCAACGTAGACCTGGGCGATCTCTGTTCCTTCGCGCGTGCCCGTGTTGCGGACTGTGAAGTGGACGGTGCGTTTGGCGTCGTCGACGGTGAGGCCAGAGTACGCGTAGGTGGTGTAGGACAAGCCATAGCCGAAGGGGAAGAGAGGCTGCTTGTTGGTTGCTTCAAACCATTTGTAACCAACTTTGGCGCCCTCGGTGTAGGTGAGGTCGAAGGGTTTAACTTTGTGTTCGCGGTTCGGGGCTTTGGCAGTGACGCCTTCGAGGCCGGGGACGATTGGGTGCGGAAGTTGCCCGTCATCCTTTGCGAAGGTGACGGGGAGTTTTCCGGAGGGATTGACGTCGCCGAAGAGGATGTTGGCCAGAGCCTGGGCTCCGCCGATGCCGGGATACCACATCTCGACGATGCCTTTGACGTGGTCAGCCCAGGGCATGCTTACCGGGCCACCGGTCTCAAGCACGACGATGGTATTCGGGTTGGCTGCGGCTACGGCTTCGACCAGTGCATTCTGGTTGTCCGGCAACGAGAGAGACGCGGCGTCTACGTCTTCGCGCATGGGCTGATTGACGAAGACGAACGCGAGGGTAGAGTCCTTTGCGAGCTTCGCGGCTGCTGCGGTGTCCGCGCCATCGATGTATTTGACTGCGGACTTCGGCGACTTTGCCTGGATGTTCTTTAGAGGGGAAGAAGGGAAGTAGATGGTTTGGCCCCACTTGGATCCGCCGGGTACGGGATCTGCCGCATTGCCACCGGGCGCATCGACCTGCGCTGAGCCGCCGCCGGAGAGAACTCCGACGTCCGCGTGCGATCCGATGAGGGCGATGGAGGTTGTGGGCGACGCTTTCAGCGGAAGGATGTTGCCGGAGTTTTTCAGGAGCACAATGCTCTCCTCAGCGATGTGCTGGGCGTCGTCGCGTCCGCGGAAGGGGTCGACCACGGTGCGAACCGGAGGATCGTCGACAACCCCGGCGGCGAACATGCTGCGCAGGATGCGGTGAACCATGTCGTCGAGCCGCGCCATGGGGACCTGGCCATCTTCGACGGCCTTTTTGAGCGGCGCGTTGAAGTAGTTCTCATCGCCGGGCATCTCCTGATCGAGGCCGTTCAGCGCGGAGTTCACGGTGCTGTGGGTCGCTTCCCAGTCCGACACGACCCAGCCCTTAAATTTGAAGTCTTTCTTCAAAACCTGGTTGAGCAGATAGTCGTTTTCACAGGCATGGTCGCCTTCGACAAGATTGTATGAGCACATTACTGCGGAGGGTTCTGAGATGCCGATGGCGATCTCAAAGGCGAGCAGGTCCGATTCGCGCATGGCTTTCTTGTCGAGCAGCACATTGACGACGTTGCGGCCGGTCTCCTGATCATTGAGTGCATAGTGCTTGATGTCGCTCATCACATGTTGCGAGAAGACGCCTCGGGCGAGCTGACCCGTCATGGTTCCGGCGAGGATGGGATCTTCGCCGGCGTACTCGAAGTTGCGGCCATTGCGTGGTTCGCGAGTGATATTGACGCCGCCGCCGATGGACATGTTGAAGCCGAGGGCACGCAGCTCACGACCAATCACCGATCCGTATAGGAAGGCGGAGTCCGGGTCCCAGCTTGAGGCTGCGCCGAGCGTTGAGGGCAGAAGCGTCGCGTAACGTCCCTGATAGGCGGCCATGCGGATACCGACGGCGGAGTCGGCGAGATCGACGCCGGGAATACCGAGGCGGTCGATGCCGGCCATGAAGCCCGCGCCGAAGTTCGACCGTGGGGGTATGGGAGCGCCGGCACGGAGGACGCCCCAGCCCTGTCCGTGGACCAACTGGATCTTTTCGTCGAGCGTCATTTGGGCGAGCACCATGTCGGCGCGCTCATCGGGCGGGAGAGCCTTGTTCATCCATGGCATCTTCGCGGTATCCGGGTGATTCTCGGCGTGTGCCGGGCGATAGCCGAGAGTCACAGCGAGTGCGGCGGCGACTGCGAGAATCGATGAATGAGTGAGAGCGTGAAAGAGTCTGGAAGATGACATTGATACTCCTTGAAGACTGAAAGCATTGGCTAAGTCTGAATGCATTGGCGCTGCAGGCACAGGGCAGATTCCTTTTGCGAAGGACTGCATTCTGACCGGTGAAAAGATATTCCCACGTCGCCGGAAAGTCTAAAACAGCTAAATCGATTTAGTAAAGCGTTTATCTTTGTAGAAATGGAGATGTCAAAGGGCCCGATCGCCTTGATCGGCGTCGATCAAGGCAATCCTCTATGTTCAGAGCCCATAAGTCTAAAGAATAGATAGGGATTCCACGAAAAATCAGAGTGAGGCGCCCCGGTTTGTGATCCGGGTCTTTCCTTTGATTGAACTACTTTGCGAAGAGTTGAGTGATGTCAGCGAATGCCTTGAAGTCGAGCGCATTGCCTGCGGGGTCGAGGAAGAACATCGTTGCCTGCTCGCCCACCTCGCCTTTGAAGCGAATCTGGGGTTCAATGACGAAAGAGACGCCGGCGCGACGGAGGCGATCCGCCAGCGCCTCCCAGGCTTCCATCGGAAGGACGACGCCGAAGTGGGGAATGGGAACGTCATGGCCGTCGACGGGATTCTGGTGAGCTTTGCCGGCGCCGTTTTCAGAGGCGGGCTTGAGATGCGCGACGATCTGGTGGCCGAACAGGTCGAAGTCGATCCAGTGCGCGGAGCTGCGGCCCTCCGCACAACCTAAGGTTGTGCCATAGAATGTTCGAGCGGCGTCAAGGTCGTCAACGGGGAAGGCGATGTGAAAAGGGGTCAGGCTCACTGTGGTCTCCTCGCATCCATCATACGATGCCAGGAGACCACAGAGTCCGCTCGCTACCGGCGGTTGAAAGCCTGATCGTAGCCTCGCACATAGGCGTTGCGAAAGGCGTCGCGATAAGGGCCGTAGGGTCCGAGCGCAGGGTCATAGCCCGGCGTGTCGTGGAACGCCCGGTCACGCTTCGGATGGTAGCCGAATCCGTTATACAGATCGCGGGAGCCATCTTCCGAGCCGGCACGGAAGCCCTGGTGTTCGGCGCGTTCGATCAGCGGCGGGGCGCCTGCGTAGGGTGCAGGTGGCGGCGCGACGGCATAGTAGGGATGCGACGCGCAGCCGGACAACATAAGAAAAGCAGCTGCGAAGAAGGGCAGTGCAACACGAGAGAGTTTCATAGCGTCCTCACTATTCGGTTTCAACGCAGCCATGATTGGCCGCGCATTCAAATTCGAATAGATAAACGCTGTTCAAGTGGAAATGTTGTCGTCGCGAAGAGTTTCGCGCTACTACACATCTTTTATTCGCTGTTGCTTGGAAGGCGCACGACAAACTCAGTGTTGCCGGGTTCAGAGGTGAATCGAATGACGCCGTGGTACTGCTCGACGATGCGCTGCACGATGCCAAGTCCGATGCCTGTGCCGACGCCCACCGGCTTGGTGGTATAGAAGGGGTCGAAGATCAGAGGCTGGCTCTCGAGCGGAATTCCTGTGCCGTTATCGGCCACGCTGATGCAGAGGTCGGTGTGCGACGGGTCGCCGGGCCGTGGCTCTGCCCAGGTGCGTATACGGATCTGGCCATGCTGCGGAACAGCGTCGATCGAATTATCCAGCAGATTCGTCCAGATCTGATTCAGACCTGTGCACTCGCTATGCAGCGGCGGAAGGTCTGGAGCGAAGTTCTTCTCGAGAACGATCTCTTTTTCGCGGAGCTTGTGGGCGAGGATGACGAGAGTAGCGTGGATGCTTTTATTGATGTCGACGTCCTGGTTCTTGGACTTGCCCTCATAGGCGTAGGATTTGACGGCGTAGACGAGATCGGAGACGCGGCCGATGCTCTCTTCGATGGTGGAGACGAGCTGCATGCTGGAGACGAGCGCGTCGAGCCAGTTGAGAGCGTCGGAGAGTGTGGCACCCGTGAAGGCCTCGTGGGCGCACTCGAGTTGCTCGGAGTCGAGGCCCACGGAGACCAGAGTAGGCGCCATCTTCCAGGAGTTCTCGATGTTGTGGGACTCGAGCCACTCGGCGAGAGCTTCTTCTGCGTCGCTCTGGTCGAGGGAGTTCATGAACTGCTGGGGCTGGCCGCCTGCGAGGGCGTGGTCCTGAAGATCGAAGATGCATTGCTTCTGCGCTGCGGTCATTTCGGACTTGCTGAAACGGGCGGAGAGCTTGTGCAAGCGCATGAGATTTTCACGGAGCTGCTGCGCCGCGCGGCGGGCGGCGGTTCCAGGATTGTTGAGCTCGTGCATGAGACCGGCGGCAAGGGTGCCGAGGGAGGCCATTTTTTCCTTCTGCACGGTCATGCTCTGGAGCTTCTGCATCCGGCTCGCCATGTTGCCGAGGACGGCTTTGCGGACTTCGGGGCAGCTGGTCATGAGGTTCCAGAACGATTCTTCATCGAACTGGGCGAGGCAGCAGTGGCTTATGGCGCGCAGGTTTGCAACGTTGGGTATGTTGGAGAGCAAAGGGACTTCACCGAAGGCCAGACCGGCGGGCATGGAGGTAATCATGAACTCTTCGCCTTCTGAGCTGGTTTGGTAAATGCCGATCTCGCCATCAAGGAGTATCCAGAAATAGTGAGCCATCTCGCCCTGACGGGCGATGAGATCGCCTGCATCGAGACAGATTTCTTCGACGCCTCTGAGGCAGCGAATCTCATCGTCTTGAAGAGAGGACAGGAGAGGCGCCTGACGCAGTTTTGCGAAGAGGGCCTGATCGACCTGCTGGTTTTGGACGATCTCAGTTTGTTTGCTCATGGATGGTTTCGGGCCGTTACCTTTCAAAGCGTTGCTAAGTATTGGTGCACAAACTGAATTGCGATTGATCCTTCTCCGACGGCGGAGGCGCATCGTTTGACGGAGTTGTAGCGAACATCGCCGGCGACAAAGATGCCGGGAACACTGGTCTCCAACAGGTAGGGGTCGCGGTCGAGCGTCCATGACTTCGGCGACTGCGCCTTCAGGTCCGGGCCGGCGAGGATAAACCCTTTGTTGTCGAGGGCGATTTCCTTGGGAAGCCAGTCAGTCTTGGGAGCGGCGCCGATAAAGATGAACAGGGAGGAGACGGGACGAGCCTCTTCTCCGCGCGGGGTCTTCAGGGTGAGGCATTCGAGGTGGCCATTGCCTGACATGGCAATGACCTCCGTGCAGGTCTCGACGGTGATGTTGGGTGTCGCTTTGATCTGGTCGATGAGGTACTTGGACATGCTCTTATTGAGTGAGTCGGCGCGTACGAGCATGTGGACCTCGCCAGCGTAGCGGGAGAAGTACATCGCGGCCTGGCCGGCGGAGTTCGCTCCGCCAACGATGTAGACGATTTCGTCGGCGCAGGACTTGGCCTCGGCGAGCGCAGCGCCGTAGTAGACGCCAGAGCCGGTGAGCTCGTCGGCGCCGGGGATGTCGACCTTGCGATAGGCCACGCCGGTAGCGATGAGACAGACGTGACAGGTGATCTCCTGTCCGTCGGATAACTGGACGATCTGGTATTGATTGTCGCGGCGAATACAGGTGACCTGCTGGGCGAGGAATTCGGCGCCGAGGCGATTCGCCTGGATGTAGGCGCGGTCGGCAAGATCAGCTCCACTGAGACCCTGGGGAAAGCCAAGATAGTTTTCAATCTTCGAGCTGGAACCGGCCTGGCCGCCTATGGCTTCGCCCTCGACGATGAGGGTGCCGAGGCCTTCAGAGGCTGCGTAGACGCCTGCAGCAAGGCCAGCAGGACCGGCGCCGACGATGACGATGTCATAGAACTTCTGCTGGGCCTGGCGCGGCATGCCCAGCTTGGTGGCAAGATCGCTGGAGGTTGGCTGAACCAAAGCTGTGCGGTCGCCGAAGATGACGACGGGGAGTTTAGAGTCGTCCAGGCCGCGTTCTTTGAGCAGGTCAACGGCTTCTGGGTGCTGTTCGGGGTTGAGCCACTGGTAGGGGATGCGGTTGCGGGAGAGGAAGTCGCGAACACTGTGGTCTGCCGAGGACCAGCGCGTGCCCACGACGCGAATGCCTTCATAGGGGGGCCTGTAGCCCTGCTTCCATGTCTCGAGCAGATCGTCCAGGACCGGGTAAAGCTTTTCTTCGGGCGGGTCCCAGGGCTTGTTGAGGTAGTAGTGAATCTTTGCGGAGTTGATGGCGCGGATCGCCGCTTCGGTATCGGCGTAGGCGGTAAGCAGGACGCGCTTGGCGTTGGGGTAGATCGTCAGCGCTTGTTGGAGAAAGTCCACGCCGGTCATCCCGGGCATGCGCTGGTCGGAGAGGAAGAGCGCAACCGTGTCCTTGCGTTCGTTGAGCTGACGGCAGATATCCAGTGCGGCTGCGCCGGAGGCTGCGCGGACGATGCGGTAGTCCTGACCGTAGTGTCGGCGCAGATCCTGGACAACAGCCTCAAGTACGCTGGTGTCGTCGTCGATAGCTAGCAAGATTGGCTTAGGCATATCCCTTTATACTTCGTGGCGACAGAAGCACCGGCCCCACGTATGATTCGATTGTGGCCGACCTCTCCAGGGTTCAGAAAGATATCTTTTTATATCAGCGGCTTACCCCACGGAAGTTGTATCCGGCCCGGGGATTTGTCCGAATTGTAGACATTGAAGTTTCTCCGCGGCAATTCACCGATAAGGGGATTGCGGGGGTGCTATAGCCCGGCAGGAGATAAAGATACCCATGATTCGACTTATTCTGGCTGACAATCAGGCAATCTTTCGAGCGGGTGCGGCCCGGGTGTTGGCTCTTGAGGACGACATGCGCATAGCTGCCCAGTGCGAAGACGGGGAGAAGCTGTTCACGGCGATCGAAGCGTTGCGAGGCTCGGTGCTTCTGACGGCCTCGAGCCTGCGCCTGGATATCAGGGAGCTGGTTGCCCGCACGAGGTCGGCCGGAAGCCGCGTCATCCTGGTGGGCGAGAACGCAGAACTGGTTGCGCAGGACGTGGCTGCGCGTGTCGACGGGGTCCTCTGTCGTAATGTCCCGGGAACAGTGCTGGTCGACTGCGTACGCCGGGTGGCGGCGGGGCAGCATTTTGTGCAGCACTCCAACGTGACTACCATGCAGGCTGCGGACAGCGTTGGGGCAAGGGTGCGGGACCGGCTCACTCCGAAGGAGATGCAGATTGTGGCGTTGATCGTTCAGGGGTGCAAGAACAAGGACATCGCGGCGCAGCTCGGCACCAAGGAGCAGGTGATCAAAAACTACCTGCGCAGTATCTATGACAAGAGCGGAGTTTCGGATCGGCTCGAACTGGCGCTATTCACGATCCACCATCGGGCGCTGGCGGAGGCAGCGGCGAAGGCCGGGCACATGATTCAGATGAAGACCGCTTGAGCCAAAACAAAAGCGTAACGGTGATCAAAGGGATAAAGGCTGATAAAAAGGATCTGAGCTTGTTGACCTGCTACAGGTCTCGGGTTCTTTTTATCTCTTTTATCGTTTTTATCACTGTTACGCCTTTTTTATTTTTGCGGCGGCGATTCTTCTACATGCCCATCTGATCGGACTGCTTTTCAGCCGCTGGGCTTGCGTGGCCGATCTTTTCGGCGATGCTTTTGGCCTGCGTGAAGAGGAGCAGGTAGTCTGGGCCACCGGCTTTCGAGTCTGTGCCGCTCATGTTGAAACCGCCGAAGGGGTGGGCCCCGACCATGGCTCCGGTGCATTTGCGGTTGAAAGTAAAGATTGCCGACGTGAAACTCCTCGCGCGCCCGGTCCAGCTTCTCGCGGGAACTTGTGTAGATTGCGCCCGTCAGGCCGTACTCGGTGTTGTTTGCGATCGAGAGCGCATCGTCGAAGCTGTGTGACTTGATAACAGCGAGCACGGGCCCGAAGATCTCTTCGAGTGAGATACGCGCTGTTGGAGCCACGTCAGCGATCACGGTTGGAGCGATGTAGTAGCCGCCTTCGGGATTCTCGATTGCGTGGCCACCGTTGAGCACGGTGCCCTCTTTTTTGCCGATATCGATGTAGTCGAGCGTCTTGCGATAGGCCTTCTCGCTGATGACGGGTCCAGTGTAGACGTTGTCTGCCGGGTCTCCGGTCTTGATTCTGGCCACGCGCTCCTGCAGCCGGTCGCAGAACGTATCGTAGATATCGGCGGCGACGATGGCTCGTGAGCACGCGGAGCACTTCTGCCCATTGAAGCCGAACGCGCTCGCGACCACCCCGTCCAGAGCGGCGTCGATATCGCAGTCTGGCTCGACGATGATGGAGTCCTTGCCGCCCATCTCGAGAATCGTCCGTTTGATGAAGATCTGTCCCGGCTGAGTCTTCGCGGCGCGCTCGTGAATCTCCAGGCCGACTGCCTTCGAGCCGGTGAATGCAATGAATCGCGTCTTAGGGTGAGCAACGACTGCGCTGCCGAACTCCGGCCCTTCGCCGGGGCAAAAGTTCACTACGCCGTCCGGCAACCCAACCTCTTCGAGCAGCTCCATAAACTTCGCTGCGATTGTCGGGGCATCGACCGACGGCTTGAGAATCACGGTGTTCCCGCAGACGATTGAGGCTGCGGTCATACCTGCCATGATGGCGAACGGAAAGTTCCATGGAGGAATCACCGCACCCACGCCGAGCGGAATATACCGCAGCTGGTTGCGTTCGCCGGGAAACTGAATAGGCGTCCTCGCGCCGTCGAGCCGCAGTGCTTCGCGCCCATAGAACTCCAGGAAGTCGATGGTTTCCCCTACATCGGCGTCCGCCTCGGCCCAATTTTTGCCTACCTCGAGCGTCAGCCATGCGCAAAACTCGAAGCTCCGTTCGCGAATCAGCGCGGCCGCGCGAAATAATAGATTTGCGCGCTCTTCCACCGGAACTTTCTTCCAGAGCAAAAACGCAGTCTGTGCGGCCTGCATCGCCTCTTCGACATGCTCCGCGCCGGCGCGCTGATGTACGCCGATTACCTCTGCCGGATGTGCGGGGTTCATCGATTTAATCTTGCCTGCCGTCTTAAGGCGCTTGCCGCCGATGACGATGTCGTACTCGCGGCCAAGCTTGCTCCGGACGTCCTCCAGCGCAGCCTGCATCTTTCGTTTATTTTCGGGCTGGGCGAAGTCAACAAACGGCTCGTTGGTGAAGGGAGTCAGCGGTGCGAATGAAGGAACGGCGTGGGTAAGGTTTATGGTAGCCATGACGGGTCGATTCTAGCGCGAGTGATGTATCCTCGTCGCTCTTGAGATGGGGAAAACTGTCGAATTCTGGATGCTTCTATTGGATGCTGCGCGCAGCGGATTCGATTGTGCTACTTGGAGACTGTGCTACTTGGAGACATGGTCGCCCTCGGTGATTCTCTCCGTGGCTTCGGACATCGTCGCCGTGCGTTCCAGCTTGTCCCAACTGAACGGTTTGCCGTCGATCGCCCGCTTCACGGTCTTGAAGAGCACAACCGAGAAGAGTTGCCGGTACGTGAAGCGCTGAATCCAGATGTGGAACAGCAGCCAGCCATCGCCCTTGCTCGCCGGGTGCTTCCGCTCCAGCGCAAACGCCAGGGCCGAAGCAGCGAAGTCGATCATCAGAAACGCCGCAAAGAAGAACAGCAGCTTGTAGAAGCTGTCGGTCGACGCCGTCTCGGGATGGAAGTGTTTGTCGATCGCGTAATGGATCAGCCCGGCGAAGAACATCACATCGATCAACGGTGAAACCAGCGGCAGCAAAATCTGGAAGATCAGAATATTGGGCAGGGCAAAGAGGCCCATCGCGCGATGCTTGCTGATGGCGCCCTTGTGTTTGTAGATGGCCTGCAGTATCCCGAACGACCAGCGGAAGCGTTGCCTGATCAGGCCGTCGGCGGTGACCGGAGCCTCGGTAAATGCCAGCGCCTGATCTTCGTAGATCACGCAATATCCCTGCTCCAGCAGGTTCATCGTCAGGTCGGCGTCTTCGGCCACGGTGTTTGAGTGATAGCCTCCGCCCCTCTTCACTGCGTCCGTCCGCCACGCGCCGATGGCTCCGGGTACCACCATCACAACGTCGAAGAGATCCAATGCGCGCCGCTCGAAGTTCTGACTGGTGATGTACTCGAGCGCCTGCCAGCGGGTCCAAAGGTTGACGCGGTTGCCCACCTTGGCGTTGCCCGCGACGGCTCCGATCTTCAGGTTGGCAAAGTGCGGCACAAGGTTCGTGATCGCATCATGCGCAATCACGCCGTCTGCATCGATGCCGACGTAGATCTCCTCGTCGATTCTCTCCAGCGCGTAATTCAGCGCATCTGCCTTGCCTCCATTCGGCTTAGTCAACACCGTCAGGCGGCCGGATGCGACATCGGCCGGGTAGGCTTCCCGCGCTATGTCGTAGGTCCTATCGGACGATCCGTCATCGATGACGATGATCCGAATATTTTTGTAGTTCGACATCATTACGGAGCGAATCGTCCGGACGATTACCTTCTCTTCGTTGTACGCAGGAATCAGCACGGCAACTCTCGGCTGATAGTCCGGCGTCGCGTAGTTTTTTCGCTTCTTGAAGCGGTCGATGACGGCGCAGACGCCGATGATGATCAGCCGTCCGCTCATCAGCACGTCGCCGACGAAGAACACACCAACTACAAAGAACTGGAAGAAGCTGTAGAAGAAGAATGTGATGGAATCGGCGCGTGCCTGCCAGTGCTGGCGCCTCGTCAGCGGGGGCATCACCTCGGCACGGGTCTTACCCACCAGCTCCGACACCGGAACGATCTCGAAGCCGCGTGCTTTTAGCGCTTCGATCAGCACCGGCAACGCGGCAATTGTGGCCGAACGGTCGCCGCCACCGTCATGGAGAAGGATGATGGAGCCTCTATTCCATGGCTTCGCCTCCATATCGGCGATCTGCTGAAAGACGCTTTCGGTAATCTCCTCTGGAGTTTTGCGCGGATGCTCATCCCAGTCGTTGGTATCGATCTTGTTGCCGATGATCACGTAGCCGAGGGTCTGAATGCGCGCCACAGGAGCGGCCTGATCGTTCGTGTCCGGCTCCTGGTCGATCGAGTAAGGTGGACGGAAGTAAAGCGGCTGGACGCCAAGCTCGGATGCGAAGAGCCGCTCCGTAAGGTTCAACTCCAGATCTACCTGGCGGGTTGAAACATCGCTGATGTCGGGATGGGTCCAGGTGTGGTTGCCGATCTCATGCCCTTCGCGAAAGACGCGCCGCATCACGCCGATGTTCTCTTCGGCGACCTCGCCGATCATGAAGAACGTACCTTTGACGTCGTACTTCTTCAGGATGTCGAGAATCTTCGGCGTCCATTCGGGATCGGGTCCGTCGTCGAAGCTGAGCGCCACCTTCTTCGGATGGTAGCCGTACTGCTCGACCGTGTAGGAGAGCGGATAGGAGGCCATCGACTCCTGCGTGATCATGCGAAAGTCCACCGGCACGGAGTCGTCGTCGTCCATGGTGACGACGCGCTTGCCGTTCTGTGGACTTCGTGTAACGCGCAGAATGTCTCCCTCGCCCTCGGTGTCGACGTCGTACCCCGGCTCGACCTGCGCCAGCTCCTTCACCGGGTCCGATGTCATAGGGTGGTCCCAGATCTTCCACATCGAGTTGTCTTCCGACCCCAGACGCCACAGCGCATACGTCTGTATGCCCACGGTTCGGGCTGCGCGCATCTGGTTCAGAATCGTTACTGCGTCGAGGAACCAGACCTGATGGCGCTCATGCGCGTCCTCGTCGTCGTAAGCAAAGTGGACGTTTAGCGAATCGTCGTCGAGGTCGATCTGCGAGTCGGAGTCCACGGCGGTCTGCCACGCCTGCTGGGTCGACACGTAGGTTGACGACAGAACCTTCTCCGGCAGGGGCTTCTTTGGCTTGGTTTCTTTCCGGCCGGGACATCAGGCGGGAGAGCGGTCGCCCAGTCATAGCCGTAGCTGCCCAGCGAGCAAATCACTTTCTCTTTAGGTACCGTCTTCAACACCTGCTTCAGGTTGTCGAGAAACCAGTCCTGCGAGGCGATCGGTCCGGGCTCGCTTCCATCCTGATGCTCGTCGTAGTTCATCAGCAGAAGGCCGTCGGAGTGGTCTGCCATGAACTTGAGGTCCCAATCGTCGTCTCCTACCGGAGTGTTCACATAGAGCCGGAGGTTGCGCGGGTGGAGGTCGTCGTACAGCGCGGCGATCAGCGCCTTGAAGCCGGGCTGCGCGGAGGTTGGAATCTCCTCAAAGTCGAGGGAGAGGCCGCGATAGCTTGGGTTTGCCGCGAAGAACGTGTGAATCTGCTGGAGGAAGTTTGTTCGCGCGGCCTGGTTCGATAAAAACGTGCCGATCTCGGGCACCCACAGGCCCTTCCTCGGGTCGTAGTTGTTTACCAGCGGAAAGATATCCAGGTTCACATGGTTGGCTGCGATCGTGCGGGCAACTTTGGACTCGCGATCGACCGGCCGCACCGTGCCGTGATCGATCACGGCGTAGGGGCTGTTGTCCTGGGCGTAGGCATTCAGTTTGCCGTCAGGCGTGATGACGTGCAGCCATTCCGGGAACAGCAGGTCGATCTGGCTGATGTGCTGCTTGAGCGAAGAGTAGCTGGCGGGATCATCTTCGACGTAATACGCCGCGCGCAGACCTTCACCCGAGTTCAGAGGGACGTCGCCCGGCTTCACGTCGGTTTTGCGGTGTGCGGAGCGGTGCGGCTTAAATGAGAGCGATTGATTCGCGAGCGCGCGGTAGTTGCGCTTCTGCGCCTGCAAAAACAGCTCCGGCAAGGGCTTCATTCGCATCAGGCCGACCACGAAGATGCTGCCCAGCAGCAGTCCCAGCAGGGCAAGCAGGTCGAAGATGCGGCGCAGCCGCTTCCAGCGCTTGCGTTGTGGGTCGTAGAAGACTTGTTTGTTCATCAGGAAATACAGGCGGCTCGGCGCATGCAGCTTTCTCCATCGTATGCAGGCTATAGGTCAGAGTCAACGCGGCTTTTAGACCGCACAGAGACAAAATCCTGCACCCAGTATGATGCAAGGATATGACCGGAGGACAACGGGGAACTTATGCCTGCGCCGCGCTCGCATTAGCGGCTGGACTTGTGCTGCGTCTCTGGTTTGTCGCTCATGCCGGCCGCATCGATGGCGACACTCTGATCTATGGGAATATTGCCCGTAACTGGATGCAACACGGCGTCTATAGCTTTACCCCGGCACCAACTCATCCGATTCCCACGCTGATCCGCTTGCCCGGTTACCCGCTCTTTCTTATAGCTTGCTTTCGGGTCTTCGGTGTCGAACATTACACCGCCGTCATGTACGTCCAGTGCGTGATCGATCTGTTTACCTGCGTGGTGATCGCAGGGCTGGCCGGTCGGCTGTTCGGCCGCCGGGCCGGGATGGCCGCGCTCTGGCTCTCCGCGCTGTGCCCGTTTACGGCAACCTATACCGCCGCCCCGCTCACCGAGGTGCTCACCCTTACCTGCATTGCGCTGACGTTTTACGGCGTCGAACGTTGGAGAAGCGCAGGTCTCGGCTTCAACCGGTGGCTCTGGCTGACGGCCTTTGCCATGTCCTACGCAGTTCTTCTGAGGCCGGAACAGGGACTTCTCGCCGCTACGGTGATTCCGGCGATGCTTTGGATGGTATGGCGGGCGCCGACTCCAGTTGGGGTAGGGAAGAGGGCGCTTCCGGTTGCTGTCGCCGCCCTCTGTGTCGTGATCCCGCTCGTGCCCTGGACGGTGAGGAACTACCGCACCTTCCATGTCTTCCAGCCGCTTGCCCCTCGGTTCGCGACCGATCCCCGGGAGTTCGTTCCGCTCGGCTTCCAGAGGTGGTACCGCACCTGGGCCATCGACTTTGCTTCGACCGAGGAGGTCTACTGGAACTACGACAGCGCCCCGGTTGAGATCGGCGACCTGCCCTCCCGGGCCTTCGATTCCAATGAGCAGTACGCGCAGACCGCGGCCATCCTGAACGACTACAACCGCAACTACAACGCCACGCCCGCGCTGGACATGCGCTTCAAAGCGCTGGCTGAGGAGCGTATCCACAACGATCCGCTCCGTTACTACGTCGCTCTGCCCGTTGCCCGGCTGCTGAACATGGCCTTCCGTCCGCGTGCCGAGATGCTGGAGATTCCGCTTGAATGGTGGAAGTGGCGTGAACACCCACGGACGACGTTCATCGCGGCAGTCCTGGCTGCCCTCAACCTTGGCTATTTTGTTCTGGGAGGCGTCGGACTGTGGCGCTGGCAACGCAGCGGCCTGGGGCAGTATGCCGCTTTGGTTGCCGCGATGGTTGGCTTTGTCGCTCTGCGCTGCCTTCTGCTGCTGACGCTCGACAACTCCGAGGCGCGCTACACGCTGGAGTTCTTCCCGCTGCTGATCGTGTGGGGAAGCTTTCTCTTTCGCTCGGTCGCGGAAAGCTCTTCGGGACGAACTATCTCCGCCTGATTTGCGGATCGCAACGGAAAACTTCTCGTCGACCTTAGTGCTCGTCTTTCGTGGTCTTGCTGTCGGTGTTGATCTGATAGGCCTTCACATCGACCTTCTGGTTGTACCTGATGTTCTGGTAGACCGCGGTTCTATAGTCCCCTGAAGGCATATAGAGACTCTGTTTCAACTCAACGCCTCGTACAGGGTCGACCCAGATCGTCATGTGGGTGCAATTGTTGTGAACGGCGGGATCTTTGGGCACCAGGTCCAGCTTGGCCGTCTGCACTCCGTCGATCATCTCGTCGCCGAGGTCCGAGATCGTCCACGATTTCACAAGGTCCTTGCCGTTGCCACCAAAGCCCACTGTCAGGAAGGCCTCTACTTGTGACTTGTTCTTTGTGGCGTTGACCGTTGTCAGATGGTTGGTGCCGGGATCAAAGAGACGAAGCAGCCCATTTTTGAACTCGATGAACTTCGTCGAGGGCGACACGATCTTCGCGCCCATCACGGTGGCGCCTCCCTCTTTCTTGAAGTAGATGGTGCCGGTCTGGGTCGTTGTCTCCTTTACGACGAGCTCGTAGAGGTCCCACCGGAAGTCAGCCTCGGCGGATTGGAACTTCAAACTCGCCTCGTCCATCTGGCGCAGGACCTCGTCCAGATGACCCGGCTTCGGCTGCGCAGAAAACGAGGCTGGCGTTGCGACCAGAGCTACAGCGGAGAAGAGAAGCGATGCAACGATGCGGCGGGCAGTCATCATAAAGTCGGTCATCATAAAGGTCGATTGCTCCCAAGGGTTGGATGCAGTTTGCCGCGGCTATGTTATCGAAGCACCCACGCGTTATAGGCGATCACCTTGCCCTGTGCGTCGCGGACGGGTTCGTAGCGTTCGATCGATACCTCACCAGAGATGGGCTCGATAACGCGCAGAATGGCGGCCTGGAGTTCGGCGTCGGTAGATGCTCTGCCCATGTCTTCGGCGCGCACCTGGTAGATGAAGCGGCTGCTCCCGCCAGATGTGCCTGCCTCGCGCACCAGAACCTCGCTGGAGTGCAGGGCGACGGTCTCGACCGGCTTGTCGTTGTAGTTGATGAAGTGCGGCGACACGAACATGAAGAGGAGGATCGCCGTCACCATGACGTCGTATGGCGCGCTGCCCCGTTCGTAGGCCCAGAAGATGTAGCTCTTAAGTAGTTTGAACATGATTAGCTCCTGCCCGATTGCTTGCCGATGATCGTGTCGCCGTTCATGTACGGCACGAGCACGTCGGGAATTCTGATGGTGCCATCGGCCTGCTGGTAGTTCTCGAGAATTGCGAGATAGGTGCGGCCTACGGCGAGGCCGCTGCCGTTGAGGGTGTGAAGGAACTCGGTTTTTTTGGCGCCGGCGGGGCGGTAGCGGATGTTCGCGCGGCGTGCCTGGAACGCCTCGAAGTTCGAGCAGGAGGAGATCTCGCGGTAGAGGTTCTGGCCGGGCAGCCAGACTTCGAGGTCGTATGTCTTCGCGGAGGCGAAGCCCATGTCGCCGGTGCAGAGGAGCATGCGGCGGTAGGGAAGGCCGAGTTTTTCGAGCACGGTCTCGGCGTGGCGGGTGAGGGCTTCGTGCTCGGCGTAGTGAGTCTTCGGGTTTGGCGAACTTGACGAGCTCGACCTTCTGGAACTGGTGCTGGCGGATCATGCCGCGAACGTCCTTGCCGTAGGAGCCGGCCTCGCCGCGGAAACATGGCGTGTAGGCGCAGAAGGAGATGGGGAGCTGAGCTTCGTCGAGAGTCTCGTCGCGGTAAGAGATTAGTGACGGGGACCTCGGCCGTGGGGATGAGCCAGTGATCGTTGTCTTGATAGACGCCGGGCTGGTAGGGGCCTTTGTCGTCGCAGTGAAAGAGATCCTCGGCAAACTTGGTGGGGAGTTGGCCGGTGCCGAAGAGAGACTTCGAGTTGACAAGGGATGGCGGCAGAACCTCGGTGTAGCCGTGCTCGCGGGTGTGGAGGTCGAGCATGAAGTTGGCGAGGGCGCGTTCGAGACGTGCTCCCTGGCCGAAGTGGACGACGAAGCGGGCGCCCGAGATTTTTGCGGCGCGGTTGAAGTCGAGGATGCCGAGCGCTTCGCCGAGCTCCCAGTGGGGTTTGGCGGGGAAGTCGAACTTCGGTTGTTCGCCCCAGACTTTTTCTTCGCGATTGCCATGCTCGTCTTTGCCGACGGGCACGCTGTCCTGCGGCAGATTCGGGCAGGGTCTGCATGATCTCGCGCAGACGTTCGTCGGCGGTGGCTGCCGCTGCTTCGAGGGACTCTACCTGGGTCTTGAGTGTCCGGGTTTGCTCCGTCTGCGTGGTTGTATCCGCGCCCTCGCGGCGGAGCTTGCGCGATCTCTTCGGTGAGCTTGTTGCGCTGGGCCTTCAGCGTTTCGACTTGCGTGATGGCCTCGCGACGTTCGCGGTCGATTGCGGCGAAATCGCCGAGCACCACTGCGGGGTCCATGCCCCGAGAGCGCAGTTTTTCTTCTACAAGGGCCAGGTTGGCCCGTACAAACGCTAAATCGATCATCACTTTGCATTTTAGCGTCTGGCGCTGAAAAAGGGAGGTTTGTGCGTCATGCCCGCGAAATGCGATTTACCCTAATAGCCATGCGAAAGTTTGCTGCTGCTCTGTTGTGCCTGTTGTTTCCTCTGTCCGGAGTGCTGCCCGCGAGGGCCGATGCCTACCATGCAAGGCCCAAGCTGGTCGTGGTGCTGGTGATCGATCAGTTTCGCGGGGACTATCTGGAGCGGTATCGCGACGACTTCAAGACGGCGAACGGATTCAACCTCTTTCTGAAGCGCGGGGCGTACTTCACTGACTGCTACTACGACTATGCCAACACGATGACCGCGCCGGGGCATTCGACGATCGGTACCGGTGCCTATACCAATGGGCATGGCATTTCTCTGAATGAATGGTGGGACCTGAAGCGTTCGACGACGCATGTGGTGAGCTCGGTCGAGGACGAGCACTACGCGATCGTGGGCGATCCGGGTTCGACGGACGTGGGGGCTTCACCGCGCAATGAGCTGGCTTCGACGCTCGGCGACGAGGTGGTGCTGGCGACGAAGGGCGAGGCGAAGCTGTTTGGGATCTCACTGAAGGACCGCGCGGCGATTTTGACCTCGGGTCATGCGTCGAATGGGGCGTTCTGGCTGGACCATGCAAGTGGCCGGTTCGTCACGTCGACGTATTGGGGGCCGAAGCTGCCTGCGTGGGCGGAGGCGTTCAATGCCAGTGGCAGGGCGGACCAGGCGCTTCGTGAAGCTGGTGCAAAGCCCGGAAGCTTTTATGAAGATGTTGGCAAGTCGCCAGCGTCGGTTTCGTACCTGCTGGATTTTGCGAAGGCTTTGATTGCCGGAGAGAAGATGGGCCGCCATAATGTGACCGACGTGCTGACGATCAGCATCTCGTCGACCGACATTCTTGGGCATGCCGTTGGTCCGGATGCGCCGGAGCAACGCGCCATGATCGACGCGGTCGACGTGGATCTGGACAACTTCTTTACATGGCTGGATAAGAACGTCGACGGCGGCATGGCGAACGTCTGGGTATCGTTGACGGGTGATCACGGCATCGCTCCTGTGCCCGCGGTCGCGGCGAAGCTCGGGATTCCGGCGGCTTCATTCGACCTGAAGAAGTTGAGCGCTGCGTTGAACGAGCGGCTGAATCGGCGCTTCTCGCCGGGCAAGCAGACGAAGTACATGATGAGCAGCGAGATGCCTTACCTCACACTCGATCCCAGACCGTTCACTGCGGCAAAGGTGAGCGAGGCCGATGCGGAAGGGACCGTGGCGGAGATGCTACCGGAGGCGCTCGAGTCGACACTGCCGCCCGTGCCGGAGGGTGTGAGTCAGACGCGACTGCCGCCACGTCCGATGATCCGGCATAGCTATACGCGGGTGCAGATGGCGGCGAGTCAATTGCCGGACACTGAGGAGGGCAGGCTGATTCTGCATAGCTACTCTCCGAATGGCGGATGGTTCGTAATGATCTCGCCGGGGATCTACGAGCTGACCAGTGCGACGGGGACGAACCACTTTTCGCCCTACTCGTATGACCGGCATGTTCCGCTGGCGTTCTTCGGCTCGCCGTTTATACCGGGAACGTACCACGACCGCGTCGCTCCGGTGGATATTGCAGCGACGTTTGCATCGTTGCTGCGCGTGAACCAGCCGACGGCTTGCGTGGGACACGTGCTGACGCAGGCGATCAAGCCCGACACGAGTGCGCCCGCGCCCGTAGTCGAAAGGAAAGCGAGACAGTGAGCGCGCAACCGGAGAGCAAAGTCCCTGTCAGCAAAAGCGCGAGCAGCAAAGGGCCGGATATGCGCGTCACGGTCGCGGGAGTTGAATTCCGCTCGCCGGTGATTGCGGCCAGCGGAACGTTTGGCTATGGGGTCGAGTTCGAGGACATCATCTCGATGGAGCGGATCGGTGGGTTTGTCACCAAGGGGCTGTCGCGCGAGCCGATGATAGGCAATCCCGCTCCGCGCATCATCGAGACTGCCGCGGGCATGATCAACGCCATCGGGCTGCAGAATATGGGAGTGCGCGCGTTTATCGCGGAGAAGCTTCCGAAGCTGCGGTTGATGACCGGCACAGTTGTCATCGCGAACGTCTTCGGCTTTACCATCGCGGACTGCCTCGAGGTGATCCAGATTCTGAATGACGCGCCGGGCATCGCAATGTATGAGCTGAATGCGAGCTGCCCCAATACCAGTCATGGAGGCATGGTCTTCGGGACCGACCCGCCGCAGCTCTGGGAGCTGACGGCGCGGTGCAAGGCAGCAGCGAAGCGGCCGCTGATGGTCAAGCTTTCGCCTAATGTCACGGATATTGGACTGATGGCTCGCGTCGCCGCAGATGGCGGGGCCGATGCGGTCTCGCTCGTGAACACATTCGTCGCGCTGGCCATCGATGTGGAGACGCGCCGTCCGCGCATCGCCAACATTACCGGCGGACTCTCAGGGCCTGCGATCAAACCGATTGCCATGCGGATGGTGCACGAGGTTTACCGCGCGGTGAAGATTCCTGTCGTCGGAATGGGCGGAATTCTGAAAGCTGAGGATGCCGCAGAGTTCATGATGGCGGGCGCCACGGCCGTGCAGGTCGGGACCGCGAGCTACGCCGATCCGCGTGCCGTCGAGAACATCGCCAATGGATTGAAGCGGTGGTGCGCCGCGCACGATGTGGCTCACGCAAGCTCGCTCACCGGGTCGGCGTTGCTCTAGCAGCGTTTCGCTCGGCGACGTTCTGGTGCAGCGCAACTCGTACCGCGTCCCTGCCTTAGAATAAGAAGCGATGATTGAACACAGTATTGATTCTGCCTCCCCTGCCGATCTCCGCCCTATCCGCCGCGCTTTGCTCTCCGTTACCGACAAGTCTGGCCTTGTCGATTTCGCGCGTGTTCTTGCGTCCTTCGGCGTGGACCTGGTCTCGACCGGCGGCACAGCCCGCGAGCTGCGCGATGCCGGCCTGCCGGTGCGCGACATCAGCGATCTCACTGGCTTTCCGGAGATGCTCGATGGGCGCGTAAAGACCCTTCATCCGAAGGTCCACGGCGGCATCCTGCACATTCGCGATAACGCCGAGCACATGGCCTCCGTCGCAGAGCACGCGATCGAACCGATCGATATGGTCGTGGTGAATCTATACGCGTTCGAAAAGACGGCGCAGCGTCCCGGCGTCTCCTTCGGCGACGTCATCGAAAATATCGACATCGGTGGCCCGTCGATGGTGCGTTCCGCCGCGAAGAACTTCGCCGACGTCGCGATTGTTACTTCGGCAGCAGATTATTCGTTGCTCGCCGAAGAGATGAAGGCAAACTCCGGTAGTCTGAGCCGTGCGACGCGCTGGCGGCTGGCAAAAGCGGCCTTTGCTGTCACTGCCGCCTATGACGCGGGAATTGCGACCGCGCTCGAGAGCATCGAGGAGCCCAGCGGCAAGGCCGTCTTCTTCTCCCAGGAACAGTTGCCACCAACGATTCGCGTCATAGACCCGCTCCTGCAGACCCTGCGTTACGGCGAAAATCCGCACCAGAAGGCTGCCCTTTATACCGACGGCAGCGGCAAGGGCGTCGCCAACGCCCGGCAGTTGCAGGGCAAGGAGTTGAGCTACAACAATATCGTCGATCTCGACGCCTGCTGGGAGCTGGTCAGCGAGTTCGATGAGACCGCAGTCGTCATCATCAAGCACACGAATCCCTGCGGAGCCTCCACTGGCGGCTACCGTCGTCGAGGCCTATCGCCGGGCGCTCGAGGCCGATCCGGTCTCAGCCTTCGGCGGTGTGATTGGAATCAACCGCGAGGTCGACGGCGCGGCAGCTGACGAGATCGCGAAGCTCTTCGTCGAGGCCATCGTCGCACCAGCGTTCACGCCGGAGGCCCTGGAACGCTTCTCCGCCAAGAAGAACCTGAGGCTGATTGAAATCTCCCCGGCCGAGACGCCAAGAGTTCTCAAGCAGGTCTCCGGAGGCCTGCTCGTGCAGGATGCGGACCGCCGGCGCATCACCGAAGCCGATCTCCAGCTCGTCACCAAACGCAAGCCGACCCTCGAAGAGACACGCGCGCTTCTCTTCGCCTGGAGTGTCTGCAAACACGTCAAATCAAACGCGATCGTCTACGCCCGCTTCAGCGAGGGCCACGGCCAGACAGTTGGGGTTGGCGCAGGGCAGATGAGCCGGGTCGACGCCGCGCGTTTCGGCGCCATGAAGGCTGTTCTTCCCCTGAAAGGCACGGTGGCCGCCTCCGATGCCTTTTTCCCGTTCCCGGATGGCCTTGAAACCATCGCCCAGGCCGGCGCCACGGCCGTTATTCAGCCCGGGGGCTCGGTCCGAGACGCCGAGGTTATTGAGGCTGCGGACCGCCTGGGAGTAGCCATGGTTTTTACCGGAATCAGGCACTTCCGGCACGGATAAAAGCTGCGATTTTGCCGAAATGGCGGCTATAATCACGTGCATGCTTTGCAAACGGCCGGTCTGTGCCGCCTGCATCCAATCCGCAGGTGGCATCGTCTAACAGTTGTCGTGGCTATGGCTATACAAGTTTTCGGCTTCCATTCCGTCGGCACAGGAAATTACATCTCATGACACCGCTCTTGCGTGCCCCCTCTCTTCGGCATCTTCGTCTGCTTCCCGTTGCCGCCCTGTTTTTCGCGGCGCATACCATGATCGCGCAGGCCCCCGCCGCGGCGACCCATCCGGTCGCACCCGGCCGCGACGCCAGACCGCGCGTCGTCGTACTACCACTACGGCCTGGCGCGCCTCTACGAAGACATGGCTGTCAACGCGGGCCGGTCCGACTACGCGTCACAGGCCGTTGAGCAGTACAAACTTGCGCTCGACGCAGACCCGGACTCCCGCCTTCTGCAGGACGGCCTCGCCGACCTCTACTTCAAGATCGGTCGCATCCGTGAAGCTGTCACAGCCGCGCAGGATCAGGTCAACAAGAATCCGCAAGACGTTGAAGCACACGCCCTGCTGGGCAAGGTCTACCTCCGCTCGCTGGGCGACATGCAGAGTGCGCAGTCCGGCCAGATGTTGCAGCTCGCGATTGGAGAGTACGAAAAGCTCGCCCAGTTGAAGCCTGACGATGTGGAGACACATCTCCTCCTCGGCCAGCTTTATGGTCTGAACCACGATTCGGCCAAGGCAGAGGCGCAGTTCAAGCTCGCGCAGAAGATCGATGCAAACTCTGAAGAGGTTGCGCTCAATATGGCGCGCCTGTACAGCGAGCAGGGCGACCCCAAGCGCGCCGCCGATGTGCTCAACGCCATTCCCGTCGATGACCGCTCGCCTCGCATTGAGTTCGCCCTCGGCGCCAGCTACGAGCAACTGAAGAACAACAAAGAGGCCGTCGCTGCCTATCATCGCGCGCTCGACCTCGAACCCGACAATCTCGATACCGAGCGTGCTCTCGCAAACGCGCTTCTCGCGGACGGGCAGTTGGACGAGGCGTTGAAGGTTTTGAACGGGATCGTTGCAGCCGAGCCCCAGGACGCGCAGTCGCAGGTTCGCATCTCCGAGATTCAGCGCCGTCAAGGACACTACGACGACGCGTTGAAGACGCTGGACAAGGCCAAGCCGCTGGCTCCGGACTCGCTCGAACTTACCTACAACGAAGCACTGATCTACGATTCGCTGGGCCGCTATGACGACGCCATCGCGGTGCTGACCAAACTCGTCGCCGATACCGAACGAGCCGACGGCAAATACTCCGATGGGGAGAAGACGAACCGCTCCATCTTCCTTGATCGGCTCGCCATCATCTATCGCGAGCAGAACAAGACCGCGGAGGCCGTCGCCACGTACAAGAAGCTGATGTTGCTCGGCGGCGACTACGTAAAGAATGGCTACTCCGGCCAGATCGACGCGTATCGCGATGCACACCAGTGGAAAGAGGCTACCGCCGTTGCAGCCGAGGTGGCGAAGGCGCTGCCGAACGATCATCAGATTCAGTTGATGTACGCCGGTCAACTCGCCGATACCGGACAGGTCGAGCAGGGAGTGGCACTGGCAAAGGCACAGCTCGCAATCACGAAGGGTACGCCCGATGAGCGCGACTCACATCTCGCTTTGGCGACGATTTACACGAGGCTGAAGCGCTGGCAGGAGGCCTCGGCCGAACTCAACAGCGCCGATGCGCTCGCCACCAAGCCGGACGAGAAGCTCTACGTGTATTTTCTGAGGGGCTCGCTCTACGATCGTCAGAAGCTGTATGACGAAGCAGAGGCGGAGTTCCGCAAGGCGCTCGCCATCGACCCGCAGAACCCAACCGTGCTCAACTACCTCGGCTACATGCTGGCCGATCGCGGCGTGCGGCTGCCCGAAGCGCTCGTCCTGATCCGTAAGGCAGTCGAACTCGATCCGCAGAACTACGCGTTTCTCGACTCGCTTGGCTGGGTGTACTTCAAGTCCGGTCAATATGCGCTGGCCGAAGAGAATCTGCGCAAGGCCAACGAGCGAAGCAACTCCGATCCTACGGTTCACGATCATCTCGGAGAGGTCTACGAGAAGACCGGCAATCTGAAGATGGCCGTCACGCAGTGGGAGCGTTCGATGACCGAGTATGCGAGTTCGCTGCCTGCGGACGCTGACCCTGCCGATGTTGCCAAGGTGCAGCGCAAGCTCGAGAATGCCCGGGTTAAGCTCGCCAAAGCCGGCACGCCGGTCAAGGAGTAAGACGCCGGCCCGCAAATAACACGCCGCAAAGGCGTCTGCCGTTACACTTAAATCTGACTATGGCATTCGATCTCCATCGATGCGCGGTCGCCGGAGATCCGGCCGATCTTCTTCTGACTCGCGTCTATCCCGCGCCCGTCAGTCCCACGCGCACGCCCTTCCAGCGCGATCGCGAGCGCATCGTACAGGCGCGCGCCTTCCGGCGCCTGGCGGGGAAGACCCAGGTCTTTACCAGCCGCGCCTCCGACCACTTTCGCAGCCGGCTGACCCACACCATCGAGGTTGCACAGATCGCCCGCGCCGTCTCTGCCACGCTTGGCCTCAACGAAGATCTCGCGGAGACGCTTGCGCTGGTTCACGACATCGGCCATCCGCCCTTTGGCCACGCCGGCGAGCGTGCGCTGGACCGCTGCCTCACGCGTCACGGCCGCCGCTTCGATCACAATGTCCACGCGCTGCGCATTGTCGAGCACTTCGAGCAGCGCTACGCCGCACATCGCGGGCTCAACCTCACGCTCGGCGTCCGCGAGGGCATCATCAAGCACTCGCGCGACTACGGCATCGCGGAGCACCCTGAGCTGGGCGAGTATCTTCTCGAGCAGCGGCCTCCTCTCGAAGCCCAGTTGATCGATCTCGCCGATGAGATCGCATATCTTACCGCGGATCTCGACGACGGAGTGGAGTCGGGCCTGCTCGAGGTCGGTCACATCCGCGACCATGTCGACATCCTGGGGCGCTGCTATCGCCAGGTGGAAAAGCAGCACGCTGGGGTGGACGAAAAGTTGCTGTTCAACGAGGCGCTGCAACTGATGCAGAACATCCTGACCGACGATCTGATCGAGACCACGGCGACGCAATACGCTGGCAATCGGTGCGGATTGTCTCGACGATATTCGCCGGCATCCGTCGCGGCTGGCGCGCTTCTCGCCGCAGGTCGAGGCGGAACGCCTGCAGGAGAAACGCTACCTGTACGACACGCTCTACACCTGCGAGCCGCTCGAAACGGAGCATGATAAGGCGGAACAGGTTGTGACTGCGCTCTTCGAGCATTGGATCAACGATCCGGAGGAGTTGCCCGCCGGACACTTCGAAGAGGTGCAGAATGAAGGGTTAGCGCGTGTTGTCGCCGACTATATCGCCGGCATGACGGACAGCTTCATCCTGCTGCAATACGCTCAAGTGAAACGCACCGTTCGCCGTTAACGCTCCTGTCGAATAAACACCCGCCGGCCCTCTGCGAAGCCTGTACACTTTCAGGCAAATGAACTTCAGCCCGGCTAACATAACGGCGCTCGTCATTGCAGCCAGCTTCGCCGCGGGACTGAATATCTACGCGACCGTTCTGACGCTGGGCATTCTTGCGCGAACCCATTGGGTTGCGCTCCCTCCCGGCCTGGATTCGTTGGGCCACACGTGGATTCTTGTGGTCTGCGGCATCATGTTCGCGATGGAGTTTGTCGCCGACAAGATTCCCGGCTTCGACGTGGTTTGGAATGCGCTCCACACTGTCGTTCGAGTTCCCATCGCGGCTCTGGTGGCGTACCACGCCAGCTCACAGCTGACCCCGCAGATGCAGATTCTGGCGACGACGATCGGCGCAGTCATCGCGCTGGCCGCGCATAGCTCGAAGACGGCTCTGCGCGCAGCCGTGACGCCAAGCCCGGAGCCGGTCTCCAACATCGCGCTGAGCACCTCGGAAGATGCCGCAGCCATTGGTCTCACATGGTTTGCGACCCACCATCCCTTCATCGCCGCGTCGATTGCGCTGCTCTCCCTTGGAGGCGCAATTCTCGCTGCTCGAGCCTTGCTGCGGGCGATACACCGCCCGTTGCGGAAACTCTTTGGCACCGAACTCGACGAGGATAAGGCTCCGATCAAGCCAAATCCCTAGCGAAGCATCGGGCATATGAAGTTGAAATCAACTTGGCGGGGTCGAGATAGCTGCCCTCCCAGCGCACTCCGAGATGAAGGTGCGGACCCGTAGCGCGTCCGGTGGCGCCGCTCAACGCGATGACCTGACCTCGACGAACTCTCTTTCCGACGGACACTTCGATCTTTGACAGATGCATGTAGACGCTCATCAGGCCAAGCCCATGATCGATCACCACGCAGCCTCCCTCGTAGTAGAGCGGCTGCGCCAGCACGACGCGACCGGAGTTGATGGCCGCAACCGGCGTGCCAGGCTTCGCATGATAGTCGAGCCCGCGATGTACGCTGGCGAGCTTTCCATTGAAGAGGCGCTGATTGCCGAAGGAGTCCGACTCCGGCGCCCGGCGCAGAGGCGGAAGAAAGTTGCCTGTCCACCGCGGTTTCGGGGCTGAGTTGGCGAAGGCTCGGTCCTTCACGATCTTGTCCGCGGCGATCTTCTTCAAGGCGGCAGCGTCTGGTTCTACAAATTTGTCGGGCACGCTCAGAGGCACCTTCTCGTACGGCGCTTCCCCAACTGCAACATCCTGGTGCAGCGCGACGTGCGTGCCATCTTTGAGATCAGCATCAACCGTCAACGGATAGTTGCCTGGCGTAACTTCGACGTCGACACCCGCAATCGCAAACCACGTTCGACGGTTCGCCGCGGAAAAGAACGCGACCGGTGTCCTTGCCACTTGCCCATGACAGCCGACGCGTCATCATGCAGCAAAACTGTAATGACGCACGGCGCTCCATTCGTCAGTTCCACGGGCGTGATCCCAAGCGAATCGCGGGCAACCGTGTCGACGCACAGAGCTGGACGCGCTGCAAATAGGATCGCCACCGCCAGCAAGAAGCCTCGAAGGCACATCCTCATTGATGCCTGGAGCATGAGAACAGCGTAAGTCAGAAAGCACGCACGGCGAATCAAATCGCAAATCAGCCCGCACCAGTCACCCAACAGCGCGCGCGATCGATGAAGCTATGCCCGAAGCGGTGATATTCTAAGCAAAATCAGGGAACCAAGAGGCCCGCCGCTCTTCATGTCCAACCCGAACACTCCAGAGAACGATCCCGCCGTCGAATCCGCAGAACCTACCGAGTCCTCCGAATCCTTCGAATCCATTCTTTCGCAGTTCGAACAGAGCCATTCGCGACGCTCCGGAGAGGGCGGCAAGCAGATATCCGGAACGGTCGTCGCTGTCACCGGCGAGTTCGTCTTCGTCGACATCGGTTACAAGTCCGAAGGCGTCCTGCCAATCGCTCTCTTTGAGAATGCGAAAGAGACAGTCGAGCCCGGCACTAAACTCCTGGTTTCGGTGAAGGGACGCAACGAGGAGGGCTACCTCGAACTCTCTCGCCTGCGCGTGGAGACGCCGAAAGACTGGACCGCGCTCGAACAGGCTTTCGCCGATAAGGCGATCATCGTCGGCACCGTGACCGGCGTCGTAAAGGGCGGCTTGACTGTCGATGTCGGAGTTCGAGCATTTATGCCGGGTTCGCGCAGCGGAGCCCGCGACGCGGCCGAGATGGAAAAGCTCGTCGGCCAGGAGATCCGCTGCCGAATCATCAAGCTCGATGCCACGGAAGAGGACGTCGTCGTCGATCGCCGCGCCGTCGCCGAGGAAGAAGACCGCTCCACAAGGGAGCGCCGCTACTCTGAGATCAACGAAGGCGACACCGTCTCCGGCACCGTGCGGAGCCTGACCGACTACGGAGCCTTCGTCGATATCGGCGGAGTCGACGGCCTGCTCCACATCAGCGACATCGCGTGGAGCCGCGTGGAAAAGCCAGCCGACATCTTGACGGTCGGCCAGCAGATCGACGCAAAGGTGCTGAAGATCGAGCCTGCCGGCAAGCGCATCTCGCTTGGCATGAAGCAGCTCCTGCCGCATCCATGGGACTCAGCGGCAGGGAAGTACACCGCCGGCGAGCGCGTCCGTGGCAAAGTCACGCGCGTCACCGACTTCGGCGCATTCGTCGAACTCGAGCCCGGCATTGAAGGCATGGTTAACCTCTCCGAGATGTCATGGGCGAAGAGGGTCAGAAAGCCCGGCGACATGGTCAAGCCCGGCGACGTCGTAGAGGTGATGATCCTCGGCGTCAACGCGGCCGAGCGCCGCATGTCTCTCGGCCTCAAGCAGACGCTTGGCGACCCGTGGACTGACGCAGCCGAGAAGTTTCCCGCAGGCTCGCAGGTCGAGGGCCCCATCACCAGTTTCACGAAGTTCGGAGCGTTCGTTCAGCTCGCCGAAGGCGTCGAGGGGATGATTCACGTCAGCGAGATCAGCGCCGAGAAGCGCATCGAGCGGCCGCAGGACGTGCTTCGCGTTGGCCAGGTGGTGAAAGCAAAGGTGCTCGAAGTTGACAAGGAAAAACGGCAGCTAAGGTTGAGCATGAAGCAGTTAGTCCCCACCGGTCTCGACGAATATATCGCCGAGCACAAGGTTGGGGAGATCGTCTCGGGGCGTCTGATCGAGGTTTCGGGAGATCACGGAACCGTCGAACTGGGCGACGGAATTCACGCCCAGGCGCGCCTCGTTTTCGAGACGGCCGCGAAGGAACAGACTTCTACTGGTGCGGTCGATTTGTCTAACCTCAGCTCGATGCTCGCAACTCGCTGGAAGAACGGGCCATCGCCCAGCGAAGCCAAGTCCGAACCAGTTCGCGCGGGCCAGATTCGGAGTTTCCGCATCACGATGCTTGATCGTGGGGCCAAGAAGATGAAAGTCCAATTGTGTAACGATTAGGCTGACCTCGCAAGATCTTTCACAGATCGGCAACGGAAACTAAACGGCCTCAGCGCACGTCTAAGAATGATCGGCATACTGCGATATATTAGATTTAGCGTGTTCAGCCTTGGCTCAAAATCGATGCGGCAAAGCACGTGGAGGTTAGTCCTCGCACTGCTGTGCATCTCCCTGGTCGTCGCCTGCGGGACGATCCAGGCCGTTCACGTTCATCCGCAAGGAGACATCTCCCATACCGACTGCTCACTCTGCGTCACGGCTCATGTAGCCGCGCAGGTAGCCGAGCAGGCTGTCGTGCTGCACGTCACGCCTGTTGTAACGGTCATCGAGGCGCTGATTGCGCCTACCCTGACCCAGACCCTTTCTACGTTTGCACTCTTCACCCGACCGCCGCCTGTCGACGTTCACGTCTAAGAACGCCGTAAAAAACACAGGTTAAAACTCAAGGGGGTAGGAAATGCACACGTCAATGCGACGGGTCATCATTGCAACATTTGCAATATGTTTTATATTCAACAGTCCGGGTCTATGGGCCCAGACCGCTGGAAGCGCCGGTACCATCTACGGCACCGTTTCCGATACGACGGGCGCCATTGTGCCCGGCGCGACCGTCACCATATCAAATCCTGTCAGCGGCCTCACCCGAACCGCAACGTCGGATGAGCAAGGCCGCTACCAATTCACCAACCTGCCGTTCAATCCCTATCATCTCTCCATCACGATGAATGGATTTTCCGCCTACAGTCAGGACGTAACGGTATCGTCGGTCGTTCCCGTCACGCTGAAGACAGCCCTTGCAATCGGCTCGGCCTCAACTGTCATTGACGTCAACACAGGCGGCGATCTGTTGGAGAGTGATTCGACGTTTCACACCGATCTCGATCGCGGCGCGTTCAACAAGCTTCCGCTCGAGAGCCAGTCGTCTTCGCTCAGTTCGCTGGTGACGCTATCTTCGCCCGGCGTCGCAGCCGATTCGAACGGTCTCTTTCATGGCCTTGGAGATCACGCATCCAACTCGTTCTCCATCGACGGCCAGCCCATCACGGACCAGCAAAGCAAGGTCTTCTCCAACCAGATTCCCTCGAACTCGGTCCAGTCGATCGAAGTCATCTCTGGCGCGCCGCCTGCCGAATTCGGCGGCAAGACCGCCCTGGTGATCCAGGTAACGACGCGATCGGGTCTCGGCGCAACCAAGCCGACCGGCAGCGTCACCACGTCCTACGGAACCTTCGGATCGGCCACCGGCGCGGTCGATCTAAGCTACGGCGGAAAAAACTGGGGCAACTTTATTGAGGTCGATGGTCTGAACACCGGCCGTTTTCTCGACCCTCCGGAGTTCGTCGTCTTTCACGACAAGGGCAACGAACTTAACATCTTCGACCGTATCGATCGCCAGCTTACAGCGGTGGACTCCGTTCACCTCAACCTGAACTACAGTCGCTCGTGGTTTCAAACACCTAACTCCTACGACAGTTTGAATGTGCAGAACGTGGTCAGCAACGGATCGGGTGCAAATCCAGTCTTCGGCAACGTCGGCAATACCGATCAGCGTTCGAAGATCGGCACCTTCGACATCGCACCCAGCTATACGCACACGATCGGTGATACCTCGGTCTTCAACTTCGGACCTTATATCCGCCGAGACGATTACAACTACTATCCGAGCAATAATCCCCTTGCGGATCTGGGACCGATACAGAACCAAACCATAGCTCAATCGCGGTCGCTTACGAATGCCGGTGTGCACACCGATATCTCGTACGTGAAGGGAATTAACAACGTCAAGGTTGGTGCGAACTACTCCCAGACGTTTCTAAGGGAAAACGACACGCTTGGGATCATCAATTCGACATTCAATTCGCCCTGCGTTGATGGAAGCGGAGCCGCGCAGCCGGGCTTCACCAATCCAACGCAATGTGCCGCAGCAGGTCTCTTTTCCAACGACCCAACCGCTGGAGGGACCTTCAACTCGGTTTTGCTGCCGTACGACCTGACCCGCGGCGGTGGACAGTACCTCTTCATCGGCCATACCGATATCAAAGAGTTGGCTTTGTACGCCCAGGACCAGATCAAGACAGGAAACTGGCTCTTCAACGTCGGGATTCGTGGAGATTTCTATAACGGTCTGGCGATTGCGCGCCAGGCGGAGCCCCGGCTGGGCACCTCCTACAGCATCAAGAGAACGAATACGGTTCTTCGCGTCTCTTACGCGCGAACGCTGGAGTCGCCCTTCAACGAAAACCTCGTGCTCTCCAGTGAGGGTTGCGGAAATGATGTTCTCGCTCCCTTCCTTGCCTGTACGCCCGGTGTGTCCACAATCCTGCGACCGGGATTCAAGAATGAGTTTCACGCTGGGCTGCAGCAAGCCTTTGGCAAGAACCTCGTGATAAGCGGCGACTACATCTGGAAGTACACCCATAACGCATTCGACTTCAGCGTACTCGGCAATACGCCGATTACGTTTCCGATCGATTGGCACAACTCAAAGATCCCAGGCTTCGCGCTTCGCGCCGACGTCCCCAACTTTCATAACCTCTCGGCCTTCGTCGTGATGTCTTCCGTGGCTGCCCGATTCTTCCCTCCGCAAGTCGCCGGCGCAGGAGCCACCGTAGGGCAGAGCGGATATCCTTTCCGCATCGACCACGACGAACGCTTCAACCAGACCACGCACCTGCAATACCAGATACCCGGGAAGCATGGTCCATGGGTAGGCTTCAACTGGCGGTTCGACAGTGGCCTCGTCGCTGGCTCGGCTCCCTGCTACGGCGTAACGGATCCCAACAGTCCGTGCTTGCTCTCCTCAACGCTGCTCAATGGCCAGCCAGCCATCAAGATGGTGAACGCGTTCGGTGCGCCCCTAAGCGCCGATGAGGAGTTCCAGGCCGGCCTCATCTGCAATGGCGTCAAGGCCACTCCATTTGCAGCGTTGCCTTCTGTATGCCCTGCATCCGAATTCTCCTCTAGCCTGATCACCATTCCCGCTCCTAACACCGGGAATAACGACAAAAACCCACAGCGCATTGCTCCGCGCAGCCTCTTTGACGCCTCCATTGGAGAAGACAATCTCTTCAACGGCGACAAGCATAAGTGGAGCCTTCGCCTGACGGCTGTAAACATCACCAACAAATACGCGCTCTACAACTTCCTCTCGACCTTCAGCGGCACCCACTACGTCACACCGCGCGCCATGACGGCAGAGTTAGGCTTCCACTTCTAAATCAACTCATTGGGAAAGCAAAACGACAGGCGGCAGGGTTTATCCCGGCCGCCTTTCTCTTTTAGCCTGGTTCGTATCGCTTGGTATCACACAGCCTGTGCGTCGCTGCTGATTTGCTCCCATATCTCAGGATCGACGGGCACGCCGAGCCGCATATTCTCTTCGCGAAGCTGCAGCGTCTGCTCTCCCGGATAGCGCACCGGCTTAGCCGGATCCAGCGGCGTTGCCGCACGCAGAGATTCCAGAATCCCTTCAGCAATCCGGTTCAACTCGTCCGCATCGGCCACCGCCTCGGGATCGATCGCAATAAAAATCTGCGACAGTCCCGATTCGCGTGTCGGGTCCAGCGGAATCTGGTGTGTCGCCAGCCCGCCCGACAGCATCGCCGCCACCATATCCATCACCAGCGACAGCCCCGAGCCCTTCCAGTATCCCGCCGGCAGCGGACGCTGCGAAGCTTCAATCGCCGCAGCGTCTCTCGTCAGATTGCCCGCCAGGTCGAACCCTCCCTCAATCGGCAGCGGCTGCCCGCGCTTCGCGTAAGCCGCCAGCGCGCCATACGAGAACTGCGACGTCGCCATATCCAGCACCACATGTCCCTCCGGTCGCGGAACCGCGATCACTAACGGATTATTTCCGATTGTCGGCGTCGTCGCCCCCCAAACCGGCAGATTTGCCAGCGTGTTCGTCCAGCAGATCGCGAACAGTCCTTGTTCCGCAGCCTGCAGTCCATAGCTTCCGCCGCGCATCCAGTGGTTCGTATTCGCAAGTGCAACGCCGCCGATGCCGTGGATCTTTGCAAGCTCAATCGCTCGCTGCATGCACGCCTTCGCATTCAGATTTCCGATCCCACGCCGCCCATCCCAGCGTTCCAACGCTCCCATTCCTGAGATCTTCGCAGGCTCCGCCTTCACGTCCGTACTGCCATTCGCCACAGACGCGACAAACCGCGGAAACCGGTTCAGGCCATGAGTGTAAACGCCATCGCGCGTCGTCTCGGCGAAGAGCCGCGCACACGCCGCGGCACGATCCTCCGCGATGCCAAGCCGCAGCATCGCGCGATAAAGAGTTTTGTAGAGTTCTTCGTAGGGCACTCGAAGCATAGATCCAGTGTAGAGCCGAGCCTGCGCGGCTCGCGTCCTATTTCTTTCCAACCTCACCCTTCGCAAACGCCTCCTTCGAGTGCTCGAACGCCTTCGTCGAGTACTCATGCGCCTGCTTGGACAACTCGTGCGCGGTCAGATGATCGCCCTTCCCGTGAGCCGTCGCAGCAGCCTGGTGAGCATGTGCCGCCTTGTTGTGAAACTCTGCGGCGCGATCGTGAACACTTTGTGGCATGGTTTTCTCCTGTCTCTGATTGGATGCAATTCAGCGGCGATCAGAGAATAAAACGCTACCGCCCCATCCATCCGCCGTCCACCGTCAGCACCGTGCCCGTCACATAATTGCTGGCTGGCGAACTGAGATACAGCGCAGCCCCCGCCAAATCCTGCGGCTGACCCCAGCGCGCTGCGGGAATGCGCTCAAGGATCTGTCGATTGCGCGTCTCATCCGCCTGCAGCGCCTCTGTATTCGTTGTGGCGAAATATCCAGGAGCAATCGCGTTCACCTGAATCCCCTTCGGTGCCCACTCATTCGCCAGCGCCTTCGTAAGCTGCGCGACTCCGCCTTTGCTGGCCGCGTACGCGGGCACGCGAATGCCGCCCTGAAAGCTCAGCAGCGAAGCAATATTTACGATCTTGCCGCAGTTCACGCCGATCCCGCCACGTGGAATCATGTCGCGCGCCGCAAGCTGCGAGAGCTGAAAGACGCTCGTCAGATTTACTTGCAGAACCTGCTCCCAGTCCGCGAGCGTTACTTCTTCCGCCGCGGCCCGAAGGATCGTTCCCGCGTTATTGATCAGAATATCGACGCGGCCAAACTTCTCCTTCACCTGCGTGAACAGGTCCTCGGCCCCAGTGGTCGAAGAAAGATCAGCGCGAAACGCCGCGGCACTTCCACCGATCGTCGCCGCGGTTTCAGTCGCAGCACGGCGGTTGCCGTGGCACGCCACCGCCGCTCCTGCCTGCGCCAGTGCGATGGCAATCGCAGCGCCCAATCCGCTGGCAGAGCCCGTAACGAGTGCGATTTTGTTGTCGAGCCGAAAGCTATCAAGAATGTTTGGTGTGTTTTGCATGTCTAGGCCAATGTACGTTGTGGGCTGCAGCCGGATCAACTTCTCCGGATGAAAAGTCGTGTTCGTCTACAGCACGCGATACATCACCAGGGCGTCCACATAGCCGAGGTTGGGATGCAGAAACGCATTAGGAATACGGCCAATCTGCTCAAAACCGAACTTTCGCCAGAGGTGTATCGCCGGCAGATTGGTGCTGAGGACAAAGTTGAACTGCAGTGCGCGGAACCCCTCCGATCGCGCGCATTCCAGCGAGTGCCGGCACATCGCAGTCGCAACGCCGCGTCCTACTGCACTCGCGGCCGTCATGTAACCGCAGTTGCCTACGTGAGCACCGCCGCCCTTCTGGTTGGCGCGAAGATAGTATGTGCCCAGTACTCCCTCTTCGCACTCTGCAACAAAAACCGTGTGATCCGGGGAGAACCAATACGCCAGGGCCTGCTCGCGATCCATATCCCGAGGCAGCGTGTAGGTTTCACCGGCGCGAATAGTAGGCTCCAGAATCGACCAGATGGCGCTCTCATCAGAAGGTTTCGCTGGACGTATGGTCATGGCAGGAGTGTACGAAGTTGGCGCGACCTTTTCCAGCGCCACAGTTCCCAGCACCTCAGTTCCCGGCACCTCAATTCATGGAACGATTCAAGCGAGCCGAGTACTATGGATGGGCGGTGCGATTAGCGTCGCGTCCAAGGTGAACTCTTATACTGGATTCAACGGAACTGGATTGAAAAGGAACAAAGGGAGATAGTGATGCGGCTCTATCAGATGGCGGACGCGGTGCGGTACGGATTGATGAACACCGAGGAGCTGCGAGAGACGTTTCTTCTCGAGGGCATGTTCGAGCCGGGAGAGATTGAGTTCGCCTACGTTGACCTGGACAGGACCGTGATCGGCTCCGCTGTGCCTGAGACCGAGGCGTTGACGCTCGAAACCGAGCCCGAGCTGCGCGCAGAATATTTTCTCGAGCGGCGAGAGCTGGGCGTCTTCAACGTGGGCGGCGCCGGATCTGTGCTCGTCGACGGCAAGAGCTTCGATATGGATAAGCTCGACTGCCTCTACGTTGGCCGTGGGAGCAGGTCGGTCACCTTCTCCAGTAAGAACTCACAGGATCCCGCTTACTTCTATCTGCTCAGCTATCCGGCGCACGCCGAATATCCGACCGCAATGGTGAAGTTCGCCGACCTGAAGGGGCTCGAACTCGGCAGCCTTGAGACCTGCAACAAACGGACGATCTACAAGGCGATCTATCGCGACGGAATCAAGAGCTGCCAGTTGGTCATGGGCTTCACACTGCTCGCGCCGGGAAGCAACTGGAACACGATGCCGGCCCACACGCACATGCGTCGCAGCGAGGTCTATTTCTACTTCGATGTCGATCCCGCGCACCGGGTCATGCACCTTATGGGGCCTCCCGATGCCACCAGCCATCTCATCGTGGCGGATAAGGAAGTCGTGGTATCGCCCGGCTGGTCGATTCATGCCGGCGTCGGAACCAAGAACTACGGCTTCTGCTGGGGCATGGGCGGAGAGAATCAGGCGTACGACGATATGGATCCTGTGGCGATTGCGGATCTGAAGTAAAGAAAAATAAGAGAAGTCTTTTTCCCCTAGAATTCACCTCGAAAGGTAAGACTGGCGTGACGAAATCTAAGACTGATGCGAAGAGTCTTGTAGTGCGGCCGAAGGATGACTGCAAGTGGGATCTGGTGAGCCTGGGTGAGGTGATGCTGCGGCTCGATCCCGGCGATGTGCGTGTGGCCACCGCGCGGCAGTTCAACGTCTGGGAGGGAGGCGGAGAGTACAACGTCGCCCGCGGCCTACGGCGATGCTTCGGCTTGAAGACCGCCATCGTGACGGCACTTGCGGATAACCCCGTTGGGCGGCTGCTCGAAGACCTGATGCTGCAGGGTGGTGTCGACCAGTCGCATCTGGTGTGGACGAAGTACGACGGCGTTGGCCGCACGACGCGCAACGGCCTGAACTTCACCGAGCGAGGGTTCGGCGTTCGCGCCGCTCTTGGCTGCTCCGATCGCGGCAACACCGCAGTCAGTCAGTTGAAGCCCGGCCAGATTGATTGGGACGAAATATTCGGCAAAGAAGGCTCACGCTGGTTCCATACCGGCGGCATCTTCTGCGCACTGAGCGAGACGACCCCCGAAGTCGCGAAAGAGGCAATGGTCGCCGCACGCAAGCACGGCACCATCATCAGCTACGACCTGAACTACCGCGACTCGTTGTGGAAGTCGATCGGCGGTAAGGCACGCGCCACCGAAGTGAATCGCGAACTGGCATCGTACGTCGACGTGATGATCGGCAACGAAGAAGACTTCACCGCAGCGCTCGGTTTCGAAATCGAAGGTGTCGGCGAAGACCTGGGCGAACTGGAGTCTGCGAGCTTCCGAAAGATGATCGAGAAGGCCGTCGCGACCTTCCCCAACTTCAAGGTGGTAGCCACAACGCTGCGTCACGCCAAGACGGCCACGGTGAACGACTGGGGCGCGGTCTGCTACTACAAGGGCGAGTTCCACGAGGCCAGACCCATGCCCGACCTCGAGATCTTCGACCGCGTCGGCGGCGGCGACTCGTTCGCCTCCGGCCTGATCTACGGCTTCCTCAACGACAAGGGCCCAGAGTGGGCAGTGAACTGCGGCTGCGCGCATGGTGCCCTCGCAATGACCACGCCCGGCGATACGACCATGGCCACCTTCGACGAAGTCCAACGCATCATGAAGGGCGGCGGTGCCCGAGTTCAGCGATAGTTCAGCTGTCTCAGCGCCTCTTTTCGCCCGATGCCCCCTTTTGATTTTCCTGAGGATGACAACGGAGACGTACTGCGCCGTCTTCAGAAGAACGGCGACAACCTGACTAAGCCGCGGGACGTGGACTTCACTGTTGTGTTTGCAAAGGAGGAATCGGCTCAGAAATTCGCCGAACATTTTCTGCGTCATGGTTATAAGGTCTCGGTCAGGAACAGCAATTGTGTGCAGGATTTGCCTTGGGATGCAGTTGTTAAAAGGAACATGGTGCCGTCACACAGTGGAATAACTCAGTTTGAAGAAGAGCTTCAAGAAATAGCGGAAGGCCTTGGCGGCCGCAACGACGGTTGGGGGTGTTTCACCCAACCCGTGACCAATTGATAATTTTTGAGGTGTATTAAATGCAAAAACACGAAGTCCTCCAATCCCTCCAGCAAATCGGCCTCGTCCCCGTCCTCCGTGCTGACTCCGTAGACAAAGCCCTCGCCATAGCTGGAGCCATCGCCGACGGCGGAGTCACCGTCCTCGAGATCACGATGACCGTCCCCGGCGCCATCGAAGTCATGCGCAAGCTAGCCGAGCAGCGCCCCGACATCCTCATCGGCGCCGGCACCGTCCTCGATCCCGAGACCGCCCGCATGTGCATCCTCGAAGGAGCAAAGTTCGTCGTCAGCCCAGCCCTCAACCTCAAGACCATCGAGATGTGCCACCGCTACTCCATCCCCGTGCTTCCCGGAGCCCTCACCCCCACCGAGATCGTCACCGCATGGCAGGCAGGAGCCGACGTGGTCAAAGTCTTCCCCGCAAGCGCCATGGGCGGAGCCAAGTACCTCACCGCTCTCAAAGGCCCGTTCCCCCAGATCCACATGATCCCCACCGGCGGCGTCTCTCTCGGCACCGCCAAAGAGTTCCTCGAGGCCGAGGCCTTCGCCCTCGGGGTAGGCTCCGACCTCGTCAATCACAAGGCCATGGCCGAAGGAAAACCCGAGATCGTCACCGACAGCGCTCGCAAATACCTCGCCATCGTCAACGAACACCGCGAGTCCAAAAAGAAGAAGTAGGTACTCAAAAATAAATTTGAAAAAAGTGGCGTGTTTTTCGTCACCATAAAGGTGGTGTCAACTCACCACGTTTTCACCATCAATCCACCACAAATTCACCACAATTTACCAGCACGCTGCACCACACAAAAATCGCAAACCCCCTTGTAAAACCGCGCTTCACCACGCAAATAAAAATAGAAAACAACTCAGGGCTTCGGACGAGTAACCCAGAGCAGCGGCTGACGAATCGGAAAGGTCCGCTGCAGCTCCGGGATCGCAGGATCCGGGTCGAGCGTCTTCCACAGACTGGCATACTCCGGCCTTTCATACGCACGCGCGGCAAAGAGCAGGCTGGGTCGGCGGTATGGGAGGGATGCAAAGTACTGCGCATCAGCGCGATACGGCCACGTGCCACGATCGAGAATGTACGGATAAAGGCGGGCGATCACAGTCCGCATCCCCGGCCCATCCTGCAGCTCATAGTCCCAAACGCTCTCAAAACGCGTTGAAAGCAAGACACATATCCCAGCCAGCATATCGAGATTAAAGAGCGTATTGCGATAGGGATTGGGCGTGGTGAGCTCATGAGGAAACGTGCCATCGGCAACGATCTGAGCCCGAATCGTACTCGATTTGTACTGATGGCGAAGCGTTGTAAGCGGCGCATCATCAGCATTTTGCGTGAGGTGCGCAATCGCCGTTGCCTGCAGCAGCCACGAGGTTCCAAGATGACTCTTGGTATCGCGCGCAAGTCCCGCAAGCCGCGAAGTATTGAGCCACTCAAAGTACTCGGCAAACCATTTTCGTAGAGCCGCGTAGTCAGCTTCAGTGAGAGCCTCTGAGTTGCTGAGAAACGGAATGCATTGAACAACCTCCGCTAAATGCACCGCTTCTACAACGCCTTCAGGACGCCCCGCCTTTGCAGGAAGAATCGTCTGAGCGTAGAGGATGCTCGGGGTCATTCGGGTTGCAGCATCGAGGAACCAAGCGCGCAGATGCGTCATCGCCTGCTGGGCATAGCGCGATTCGTTCGTGATCACGAAGGCTGCAGTCAGTGCCGGAACGCAGGTGCTGAAATTAAGCAAGGCGTCGCGATGGGCCGTGAAAGCGTCAGGATTCGCGGGGCCGCTGGCGTGAATGACATAGGGGCCGGTTGGGTTTGACGGATCGGGCCAGTAGTCTTCGGCCTCTGAGTAAAAGTCGTGTGGCGTGCCAGGGCTGCGAGGGCAGGGAAGCGTGGTCAGTGGGGTCGGCGATTGGGTGAGGAAACGTGCGGCGGCCTGAAGGATTCGATCGTGGTCGATGGCCGCAACGTTGGGGCGGGCCGTTGGCGCGGACTGGGACAGCAGCAGACGCGGGGTGAGGAGAAGCGTCGCGGCTTGTGTGCAGAAGATGCGGCGGCTGGTTGCCATGGTCGATTCGGTCTTCCGCGGAAGGGTAACACGGGAGAAGGTATAGCTGTGTCAGCGATACACGCGCCAACCGAACTATTTGCCAGAAGATAGGATTGTAGTGATGCGAGCGTGGTTGCAATCTGGGCTTCTGATGACGGCTGGTATGTTATCGAGTACTGCGCCGATGCTCGCTGTTGTGCATCCGGTTCAGGTTTGCGTACAGGATGAGCGTGGACAGCCGATCGTGGGTGCGCGAGTGCAGGTTCAGGGTGATTCGCCACAGGTAGGTGTGAGCGATGTTAGTGGATGCGCCACGGTAAGCGCTGAATCGCAGGAGAGGGTCGAGATAACACGCGACGGTTTCGTTCGTGTGGTGCAGGCTCTGGGGGACAACGGTCGTCTGGTTGTGGTGGTGCGCGTGGCGGGAGCTTCGGAAGAGGTGGACGTGACGGCAGCGCGATCGCCGCTGGCGCTTGATGCAAGTGCGAGCAGTGTGCGGGTGATGACGGGCGAGCAGTTGCGCGAAGCTCCTGGGTTTACGTTGGATGACCGGTTGAGGCAGGTAGCGGGGTTTCAACTGTTTCGTAGAACAAGTTCGTGGGTGGCGAATCCTACGACGGAGGGGACGACGCTGCGGGGGCTGGGTTCGACGGCTGCTAGCCGTACGCTGGTGCTGAGTGATCAGGTGCCTTTGAACGACGCGTATGGCGGGTGGATTCATTGGGATGAGATTCCGACACTGGCTGTCCGGGATGTGGAGTTGATGCGCGGTGGAGCGTCGGATCTCTATGGATCGAGTGCGATCGGCGGTGTGATCGATGTAGTTCCGGTAGTGCCGAAGAGTTTTGATTATGGATTGAATGTGGCGGGTGCGAGTGAGGATACCTGGCTTGCTGATGGACTGCTGACTGTGGGGGCAGGGGGATGGACCGGGTTGGCGGCGAGCAGCCTGTTTCGGACGGGTGGGTATATTTTGACGGCTCCTGAGTTTCGGGGGTCGGTGGATGTGCCTTCGAACGTCCACTCGCAAAGTGGGCGGGTGGAGTTGCGACGGAGTCTGGGGACAGATGGAGATGTGTTTGTGCGGGGCAACGTGATGAATGAGGCCCGCAGCAATGGGACACCGTTGCAGACGAACGCAACGCGCATCTGGCGCTATGTTGCGGGGAGCGATTGGTCGCCGGGTGATGCGGGAAGGTTAATGGTGCGGTTCTATGGGACGGAAGAACACTTTCGGCAGAGTTTTTCCGCGATAAATGCGACGCGAACCGCGGAGATACTGACGTCGCTGCATCGTGATCCGTCGGAGCAGGTGGGTGGGGCGGTGCAGTGGGCTCGGAGCTACCGGCAATGGACGGTGGTGGCGGGTGGTGATGTGCTGGATAGTCGCGGGACTGATCTGGAGGAGATCACCAAGGTGAGTCTGAGTTCGCGGCAACGGTTCGAAGGTGTTTATGGCGAGGTCTTGTGGCAGCCTGAGACGTGGTCGATTGCGTTCTCCTCGCGGTACGATCATTTCGGCAGTTTCGATGCGCACCAGGTGGGAGGAATACCGAAGCCGCTGCCGGATATTAGCGAGAACGTCTTTGATCCGCGGCTTGGGGTGGTGAAGAAGATTAATGGGACAGTGTCGCTGACCGGGTCGGGGTTTCGAGCGTTTCGCGGGCCGACGATGAATGAGCTCTATCGCCAGGGGCAGGTGGGGCAGCAGATTACGCTGCCGAATGCGAGTCTGAGGTCGGAGCGGGCGACGGGGGCGGAGGGTGGCGCGCTGGTTAGTCTGGAGCGGTTTGGGTCGGTGCGGAGCAGTTACTTCTGGACTCAGGTGAATCGACCGGTGTCGACGGTGACGCTAGCTTCGACTGCTACAGCCACACTATTGATGCGGGAGAACCTGGGGCAGTTGACGAGTCAGGGGCTTGCGGTGGAGTGGGCGTTGAATCCGGTCGGGTTTATGTCGGTGATCGGTGGTTATCAGCTGGCGTTTTCTACCGTGACGAAGTTTCAAGCGGATCCTGCGTTGGTCGGGAAGTGGACGCCGCAGGTGCCGCGGAACATGGCGACGCTTCAGGTGCGGTTTGAGCGAGAGCGGCTAGGGGTTTTGAGTCTGGACCTGCGGAGCAGCGGGCACCAGTTCGACGATTCGGCGAACCAGTACAGGCTTGCGGGATATGCGCAGGTGGATGTGTTCGCTGAGCATAATTTCGGACGGCAATGGCAGATTTACTGCGGGATATCGAATCTGCTGAATCAGCCACTGGAGGCGGGGAAGACGCCGATTCTTACGCTTGGGTCTCCGATTACGGTGCTCGGTGGTGTGCGATTCTCGCGCTAGGTCCCCCCACCCCGCCTAAAAGTGTGCAAAGTCCAGATCCCTTTGGACTTAGGTCCGGACCTCGAGCCCAAATGAAGGGTTTTCAGGACGTCTCTGTTGCAAAGTCTTGATTTCAAAGAACTTGGTCGAACAGGAAAAGCCCCGGAATGTCCGGGGCTTTCTGTTCACCTGTTTTAATTATAGCGGATTGGATGTAACTTATACGCCACGCGGAGGTCGTTGTTTAGCAATGGGTTAGGTGGGTTGGGGCTTGACAGGTTTTTTCCTATTCGGCGAGCGACCGGGTATGCAGGCCCGAGAGGCGGCATTCCATCTTGTGTTTGCGGCGACGCTTGTCGGCGAGGCGGCCGTAAGTGGTTTCGAGGTGGCGATGCATCTTGGCGGCGGCGCCGGAGAAGGCGTCTTCGATGTCGGTGGCTTTGTTGGTGACGACGAGGGCGGGGTGACGTTTGGCGCGTGCTTCGAGCACGCAGCGTTTGTCTTTCGGGCCGGACTTTTTGATGTTTTCGCCGGTGAGGTGAACTTCGACTCTGGTGAGGTATGGGTCGAATCGTTGCAGGAGGCTGTTGATATAGGCTCCGATGGAGTCGGAGAGTTTGGTGTGCATCGAGATATTGTTGTCGCTATTGATCTGAACCTGCATGAACATCTCCTTTTTCAGACGTCTGTAGGTTAGATGCGCTTTGGCGTTGTTGCGTGGCCGGAAGGTGGTAGTTCGTTGCGACGTTTGGGGGATGAAAGGACGGCGTTTTGTAGGCAAGTAAAGAGAAGGAAATGCAGGTTCCTTCGACAAGCTCAGGACAGGTCTTCGACTGCGTGGCTCACAAAGTGCGTGAGCGACTTCGCTCAGGATGACACAGTTCTTAGGGGTTGGTGACGAATGCGACAACGGAGGCGGTATGCTCGGAAGCATGCCTATGAAAAAAATGGTTGCCTCTGTGTTGGTGTTTTGTGTTGGGCTTTCGATTAGTGCAGTGGGACGTGCGCAGGCGGTGAAGGATCCCGTGGTGTTGCCTTCGGCTACGGGGGCGCAGACCGAGACGGACGAGTACACGCGGTATGAGTTGCTGGCGCCGGAGACGGCGAGCTTCAAGATTTATTACGAGGTGACGGCGACGACGGCGGGGGCGAAGTTTTTTTATAACCCGATTCGTAAAGGCAGCGTCGCGAGCGATGAGAGTGTCTTTGATGCGATGAGCGGTGCGCCATTGAAATTTGAGGTGGTGAGCGGGACCGAGGCGAAGAAGGATCCGCTGATGACGAAGGCCGATGCGGGTACGGATTACATCAAGGTGACCTTGGCGCGTCCGATTCCGGAGAATGGGCAGGGGCGCGTGGTGATTGTGAAGACGTACAAGGATGCAAAGAGCTACTACGTCGATGGGAAGACGATTGTGTTCAATCGTCCGCTGGGAATCAGGCGGAATAAGGTGGTGTTGCCGGCGGGGTACGAGGTGGTGGGGTTGACGGTGCCGTCGCAGATACGGACGGAGAAGAATGGGCGGATGGCGATCAGCTTTATGCATGCGGGGACGGGTGAAGCTCCGCTGGTGCTGAGGGCGGTGAAGGACGCGCAGACGGGTGCGGGGGCGATGCCGAAGGAATTGACGAAGGAGAAGAGTTGGGAGTCACCGTTTGCAGGAGAGACGGAGCGGGCGCGGTTGTCGGAGCGGGCTTATCAGGATCGCGACATTGTGTATTTTTTGCAGCAGCCGGAGACGCATGCGTTCAGCCTGTATCACGATTACACGGAGCGCCGGCCGGGGATCAATGGATATGCGAATGTGGTGCGCACAGGGAGTGTGGCGAGCAATCCTTCGGCGTACATTCTGGACACGGGCGAGAAGCTGAAGACGGAGGAGATGAGCGGGGCGGAGATGGTGGCGTCGAAGATTAATGCGGGCGAGACGGTTGATCCGAAGGATCGGGTGGTGGTGATTCCGTTCCCTGCGCCGGTGAAGGCGGGAGAGACGCTGCGCCTGCGAATTGCGGAGACGTATACGGCTCCGGTGAGCTATCGGCTGGATGGGGACGAGCTCGTGTTTGATCGGAGTTTGGGAAGGCCGAGGAATGCGGTGGTGTTGCCGAGTGGGTGGTATTGCACTGAGAGTGCGGAGCCGGCGACGGTGTCGCAGTTGCCGGATGGAAGGGTGCGGTTGGATTTTTGGGATGATCGGCCGGAGGCGGTGGATGTTTTGCTGAAGGCGAAGCGTAGGGTAAGTGAGTGAGTGTGGGTTGCCGGAAATACACTAACTGTCAAACGTAATTACTACTTTTCCTCGGGCATGTCCTTCCTCCAGATACCGGATTGCTTCAGGGAGCTGACTCAACGTGTAACGCCTGTCGATGACCGGAATTACCTTTTCGGTCTCGATCAGGTTGTGCATGGTGGTCAGGTCCGCTTTGCTCGATTTTGCTATGAACCCAACCTGTTTCCGGTTGAGGAACCATGACATCACAAGCGCTTTGATCGATTGTGCCAAACCCATTTTCCATCGGCCGCTTGGCCCTCCGGCCATCACACATATCCCGTTGGGATTTAAGACCCGCCTTCGTGCTGAGATCGAATGGTTCCCGACGGTGTCAAGAATGAGGTCATAACGTTTCTCGCTTTTGGTGAAGTCCTCCTGGGTGTAATCGATGACCTGATCTGCACCGATGGAGCGGACCAACTCCACATTCCTCGTGCTACATACGCCGGTTACTTCGGCGCCAAACGACTTGGCGATCTGAACCGCGAATGTACCGACGCCCCCCGCCGCGCCGTTGATCAGTACCTTTTGGCCTCGTTGAATCTTTCCCTTGTCGCGAAGACCCTGCAATGCAGTGAATGCGGCTATGGGTACAGCAGCCGCTTGTTCAAACGTCACGTTATTTGGCTTGATTGAAAGCTTTGATTCGGAAGCACAAACATACTCGGCGAAGGCTCCACGACAAGTGCCGAACACCTCGTCGCCTGGTTTGAGCTGGGTTGCGTTTGTGCCAACGGCTTCAACCAGACCAGCTACATCCACGCCTAGTCGATTGAGCTTTGGTTTACGCAGCCCGGCAACTGTTCGAACGATGTATGGCGTGCCTCTCATGAAGTGCCAGTCGAGTGGATTGACGGAAGCGGCGCGAACCTTTATCAAGACTTCGTTGTCGCCGGCGATCGGATCTTCAGTTTCTTCTAACTGAAGAACATCGGGTGAACCATAGTCGTGATAAACGATGGCTTTCATGGCTTCTCGCGTGAAGAGGGTCGGAGAAGTTCATCATTGCATGTCCGGATGCTGTTTGCGACAACCGGGCGCAGGATTCCCACGGAGCTTTGAACGAAGCTCCTATTTGATGGAGTTCAGGACGAAGCCTTCGCGGGTGTAGATGGCGGAAAGGGCGGTGAGCCCCATCCATGCTGATGCGATGGATGGGGACTCCGGGTGAGTTATGCTGCCTGGAACTGGGCGCGGATGGATTCGACGTGCGGAGCGAGGAAGCTGGCGCGATCGATCTTGCCGTAAGTGATGCCGGCTGCTCCACCTGCGGCGATGACGGTTACGTCGGTGACGCCGAGGAATCCGAAGGACGGTCCGGAGGTAGGGCTCGACGAAGTTGTAGGAGGCCATTGCGGTGCCGGCGTCGTAGATGCCGCCTGAGGCGATGAGGATGGTGGCCTTCTTGCCGGTGAGCAGACCGACGGGCGTGCCGGTGGCATAGGAGAAGGTCTTGTTGACGCGGGCGATCTGGTCGATCCAGAGCTTGAGGACGGAGGGGACGCCGAAGTTGTGCATGGGGACGCCGATGACGTACTCGTCGGCTGCTGAAGAGCTCGGCTATCAGCGTGTCGGAGAGGGTGAGGAGTTCTCTCTGGGCGGGGGTGAGGGCGTCGGCGGGGGTGTACATGGCGCCGACCAAGGCTGCGCTGACGGGAGGGATGGTGGTGGTGGTGAGGTCGCGGGTAATGATTTTGCCGTTGGAATTGGCGGCCTTCCAGGTCTGGGTGAATTCGCTGGTGAGGTGGCGAGAGATAGAGGATTCGCCGAGGGGGCTGGAGTCGAGGTGCAGAAGGGTGGGCATTGGGTGAATCTCCTTTACAACAATTGATGTCTAAACAACAGATGTCGATTCAGAATTACACGACAAATGTCGTTTTTGCAACGATTAGTCACGTTTTCGGGTAATCTTGGGGCAGATTTATGAGCGAGCAGTTGCGAGGAGATACTTGATCCGCGAATTCGGCGGACCCGGCTGCTGCTTCAGCAGGCGCTGGAGAAGCTGTTGGAGAAGCAGGAGTTCGAGAAGATTTCTGTGCAGGATATCGCGGACGCGGCTACGGTGAACCGGGCCACGTTCTACGACCACTACGCGGACAAGTTTGCGCTGCTGGAGTGCTTGGTGGGGACGCGGTTCCATGAGTTGCTGGAGCGGCGGGGGGTGCAGTTCGATGGAGGCTGCTCGTCGGCGCTGAAGGCGATGGTGCTGGGAGTGTGCGATTACCTGGCGGGGGTTCCAGGGCTGGAGTGCGAGCGCCAACCGCATTTGGAGCCGCATATGGAGTCCGCGGTGATTGCGGTAGTGCGGCGAATGTTACTGGTTGGGCTGGAGAAGCATCCGACGAGCGGTGGGGTTACGGCGGAGATGATGGCGGCGACTTTAAGTTGGGCGATCTTTGGGGCGGCGAAGGAGTGGGTGCGGACGCCGAACAGGTGCTCGTCGGAGGAGATCGTGGAGACGGTGGTGGCGCTGGTGGGTCCGATGATGGGCGTGGGACAGCGTGAGGCTGCTTCGGCTATTGCTTAGGGCTATTGCGTAAGAACAAGGGATCAGGCGATCGCTTTGTTGACCAACTCTCGGGCTTCGGTCTGGATCTGCTTGAGGTGGTCTTTGCCTTTGAAGGATTCGGCGTAGATCTTGTAGACGTCTTCCGTGCCGGAAGGGCGGGCGGCGAACCAGCCGTTTTCAGTGGAGACTTTGAGGCCGCCGATGGGGGCGTGGTTGCCGGGGGCTTCGGTGAGGATGGCGGTGATGGGTTCTCCGGCGAGTTCTTTGGCGGTGACCTGCGCGGGGGAGAGTTTGGCGAGTTTGGCCTTTTGATCTTTGGTGGCTGCGGCGTCGATGCGCTCGTAGACGGGGTTGCCATATTTGGCGGTGAGTTCGGCGTAGAGTTGGCCGGGGTCTTTGCCGGTGCGGGCGGTCATCTCCGCGGAGAGGAGGCCGGGGATGAGGCCGTCTTTGTCGGTGGTCCAGACCTGGCCGTTGCGGCGGAGGAAGCTGGCGCCGGCGGACTCTTCGCCGACGAAGCCGAGAGTGCCGTCGATGAGGCCGTCGACGAACCACTTGAAGCCTACGGGCACTTCGAGCATTGGGCGGTTGAGGCCTTTGGCGACGCGGTCGATGATGCTGGAGGAGACAAGGGTTTTGCCGATGCCGACGTTGGCGGACCACTGCGGGCGATTGCGTGAAGAGGTATTGGATGCAGACGGCGAGGTAGTGGTTGGGGTTGAGGAGACCGGTGGTGCGGGTGACGATGCCGTGGCGGTCGTGGTCGGTGTCGGCGGCGAAGGCTACGTCGTATTTTTCCTTATTGGCGATCATGCTGGCCATTGCGTAGGGCGACGAACAGTCCATGCGGATGCGGCCGTCCCAGTCGGTGGTCATGAAGCGGAAGGTGGCGTCGACGTTGGGGTTGAGGATTTGTAACGGAAGATGATACTTATCGGCGATGCGGGGCCAGTAGTGGACGCCGGCTCCGCCGAGCGGGTCGACGGCGAGTGTGAGGCTGGTGTTGGCGAGGACATCGAAGTCGATGACGCTGCCGAGATCGTTGACGTAGGCGGTGATGTAGTCGTGGCGGTGAGTGGTGGGGGCGGTGAGGGCTTTGGTGTAGGGGATTTTTTTTACTGCGGATGAGGTTTGCGGCGATGATCTCGTTGGCGCGGTTTTCGATCCATTTGGTGGCGGTGGTGTCGGCGGGGCCGCCGTTGGGTGGGTTGTACTTGAAGCCGCCGTCCTCGGGTGGGTTGTGCGAGGGGGTGATGACGATGCCGTCGGCGAGGTTGATCTTGCGACCGCGGTTGTAGGTGAGGATCGCGTGGGAGAGGGCGGGGGTGGGGGTGTAGGCGAGGTCGGTATCGACCATGGTTTCGATGTTATTGGCGGCGAGGACCTCGAGGGCGGTGGCGAAGGCGGGCTCGGAGAGGGCGTGGGTGTCCTGGGCGAGGAAGAGGGGGCCGGTGATGGACTCCTGCTTGCGATAGTCGCAGATGGCCTGGGTAATGGCGGCGATGTGGTCCTCGTTGAATGAGGCGGTGAAGGCGCTGCCGCGATGGCCGGAGGTTCCGAAGGCGACGCGCTGCGCGGGGATAGCTGGGTCTGGATGGAGTTCGTAGTAGGCGGTGATGAGGCGAGGGAGATTGACCAGGTTGGCGAGGAGCGGTGGGTGGCCGGGCTGGTTGGGTGTTTGGGATGGATTGGTGCTCATGCCTTTGTTGTCCCTCGGAGTTGCGATGATCTTTGTCACTATATGGGATGCGGGTTGTGGGAGGGAATGGGTGGGTCTGAGTTGTTACGAAAGTGGCAGCGAAAGGTGCTTGTGTTTTCGGGGCGCATAGCCTAAAACGGGAGTGCTCCCAGTTGTTTGTTTTATTTTGGAACATTGCAGGGTTGGTCTGAGACTCCCCCGGCAACGTGAACCGCAGAGTTTTGATCGTTGAAGGATTGGACTGGTCTTTTGGGTACGCGAATTCGCGTGTCGAGGCCGGTCTTTGAGGGGTTGGATGGGCCTGGTTCGAAGGAATTTTCTGCTTGGGGTGGGGCTCGCGGTACTGTCGGCTGCAGCTTGGCCGGCGTTCGCGTTAGAGGCGACGCTGGTGGCAGATGCTCATGTGAACAGTGCGCTGCCTGCGGTGAATAGTGGGGCGATTTCCAATCTGAATGTTGGGGGCGGGTATACGGCGCTGCTGCAGTTTGATCTTTCGACGCTACCGACGGGGACGACGGCGGCGCAGGTGTCGCGGGCGATCCTGCGGTTGTATTGCAACCGGATGGATACGGGTGGGCTGATGAGCGTGCAGCCGGTGGGTGCGAGCTGGGGTGAGTACAGTGTGACGTATGCCACGCTGCCTCCACTGGGGAGTGCGGCGCAGGTGGTTTCGGTGAGTCAGGCTGGGGCGTATGTGGCGGTGGATGTTACGGCGATGGTGCAGGGCTGGGTGAGTTCTCCCTCGACGAACAATGGGTTGGCGCTGACAGCGGGGACTGCGGTGGTGCAGTTCGACAGCAAGGAGAATGACCTGACGGGGCATGCGGGGGTGCTGGATGTGACGCTGGCTTCGGCGGGGGCTGTGGGGCCAGCTGGGCCTGCGGGGCCAGCCGGATCAGCGGGTGTTGCCGGGGCGACGGGGCCTGCGGGACCGCAGGGGCCACAGGGGCCGCAGGGAGCGGCGGGGTTGAACTATCAGGGGGCTTACGCGGCGGGGGTCAGTTACGGGCTGCACGATGTGGTGACGTATGCCGGGTCGAGTTACGTGTCGCTGGTTGCGGGAAACGAGGCAAATACTCCAGGGGTGGCGACACAGTGGGCGGTGCTCGCGAAGGGAGGAACGGGCGGGGGGGCGGGAAGCGGGGCGGGGGTGGCGTACCAGGGGACGTATGCTTCGACTGCGAATTACGGCTTGAACGATATTGTGTCGTTTCAGGGTTCGAGCTATATCTCGCTGATTGCGGCGAACCATGGGAATACGCCAGCTGCGAGCCCTGGGCAGTGGGGGGTGATGGCTCTTGGGGCGGTTGGGGTTCAGGGACCGGCGGGAGCTACGGGCGCGACGGGGCCGCAGGGGTTGACTGGGCCGGCCGGACCCGCGGGACCAGCAGGGCCGAATGGAGCTGCGGGGTCGGCTGGCGCGCCGGGACTGCCGGGGTTGGTGTACCAGGGAGTCTACTCGTCAGTGACGAACTATGCGCTCGGCGATGTGGTGCTCTGGCAGGGAGCAAGTTATGCTTCGCTGCTGAATGGCAATCATGGGAATACTCCGAGTTTGAGTCCATCGCAGTGGGGTGTGTTGACGGCGCAAGGGCCAGCGGGGGTGATGGGTGCGCAGGGTCCACAGGGCGTGGCTGGGCCGCAGGGTTTGCCGGGATCGGTGGGGCCGAATGGGCCGTCGGGGCCGCAGGGTCTGCAGGGGATTCCGGGTCAGGCGGGGGCGCAGGGGCTGACTGGCCCTGCCGGGGCACAGGGGTTATCCGGGCCGATGGGGCCACAGGGCCCTGCGGGGCCGGTAGGAATGTCGTTTCAGGGGGCTTACTCGTCAACGGTGAATTATGCGGAGGGTGACGGGGTTATCTTCAATGGCTCGGCGTATGTTTCGCTGGTGGCGAGCAATCATGGGAATGCTCCTGACCAGAGCCCGGCGTGGTGGTCGTTGTTTGCGACGGGATCGCAGGGGGCGACGGGACCAGCGGGGCCGCAGGGATTGCCGGGCACAGCGGGTCCATCGGGATCTGCGGGAGCTACGGGCGCGCAGGGGCCACAGGGGCCGGTTGGGCCGCAGGGACCAGCGGTGGCGAACTATACGGGAAACTATGTTTCGGCGACGAACTATGCGCTGCATGACGCGGTGAGCTACGGGGGTTCTACCTACGTGTCGCTGATCGCCGGGAATGTGGGGAATACTCCAGATCAAAATCCGGCGCAGTGGTCTGTGCTGGCGGCACAGGGGCCGCCGGGACCGGCGGGGGCGCAGGGGCCCGCAGGGGCGCCGGGTGGTGCAGGAGCGGCGGGAGCTGTTGGGCCTGCCGGGCCGCAGGGACCTCCAGCGAGTTTTCAGGGGACGTGGGTGGTCGGCACTTCTTATGGAGTGGGAAGCGTTGTGGGATTCGCCGGGTCGAGCTATGTGGCGTTGACGGCGAATGTGGGACGAGAGCCGGATCTGAGTCCGACTTACTGGGCGGTGTTGGCGCAGGCAGGAACTCCAGGGGCCGCAGGCGCGACGGGTGCTCAAGGACCGGCTGGTGCGCCCGGGACCGTGGGGGTGACGTATCGAGGCACGTGGGTGGCGGCGACGGCTTATCATGCGAATGATGTGGTGGTGTTTGGCGGGGCGACGTACCTGGCGGCGACGACTTCGCTGGGATCGGAGCCGGATGTGTCACCTGCGCAGTGGGCGGTGCTGGCGGTCAACGGTGTGGTGGGCGCGACCGGGCCTTCGGGGGCTGCGGCTACGGTCAGCGTGGGGACGGTAACGACGGGAGCGGCGGGGACGCAGGCCAGCGTGACCAACAGCGGGACTGCGAGTGCGGCGGTGCTGAACTTTACGATTCCGCAGGGGGCGGCGGGGACAGGTGGGAGTGGGGGCAGCGGAGGTGGGGGGATGAGCGGGATTCCGTTTGCGACGGTCTACCACTCGGTTTCGTTCACCGTCCCATATCAGTCGGTGAATAACGCGAATGGTGCGGGGAGTGAGACGGACCCGGTGCTGACGTGGGTGCCGGCGGGTTGCACGGCGACGACGCTGAATGTGCTTTCGCACCTGACCAACACGGTGACGGTGACGTTGCGGCAGGGGACGCCGGGGAGTATGACAAATACGACGCTGAGCTGCTCCGTGGCTCCGGGGGGGACATGCACGGTGTCGGGCAATGTGACGGTGGTGGCGGGAGATTTTGTGGACTACAGCGTGACGGGGTCGAGTGGAACTGCGTTGGGGCTTTGGACGGCGCTGGCGTGTAATTGATGCGGCTGAGGTTCCGTGCGAGCTGAGTTTATGCTGTTGATGGTGGTTATTTGCGGGGTATTGAGGCTGGGCGAATGAAGCGTTTTGTGGCTTTGTTGATTTTTGGGCTGGCCGCGCGATTCGGCGTGGCGCAGGGGGTTATCGCCAAGGACTCGCCTTCGCGCGCGATGGCGGCGACGGTGATCAAGATGTGGCCGACCGGGGCGGTGCTGACGACTGCGCATCCGGGCGAGTGGGGGTACGAGGAGGGCGTGCTGCTGGATGGAATGGCGGCGGAGTGGCACTCAACCGCGGATGGCGAGGATTTCAAGTACATCAAGGCGGCGGTGGATAAGTATGTAACTGCGGATGGAACAATTAATGGGTACAAGGCGGACGGACACACGCTAGACGATATTGAACTGGGCAGGGCCGTGCTGCTGGTGTACCGGGTGACACAGAAGGCGAATTACTACAAGGCGGCGAAGTTTCTGCACGATCAGCTTGAACTGCAGCCGAGGACGGCGAGTGGGGCGTATTGGCACAAGCAGATCTATCCGAACCAGGTATGGCTGGATGGGGCTTACATGGCGGAGCCGTTTCGGGCGGCGTATGCGGCGACGTTTCAGCAGCCTGGGGAGTTCGACGATATTGCGAAGCAGTTGCTGCTGATGGATGAGCATATGCGCGATCCTCAGACGGGACTGATGAAGCATGGGTGGGACGAGTCGAAGCAGATGGCGTGGGCGGATAAGACGACGGGGCTTTCGCCGGAGGTGTGGGCGCGGGCGATGGGCTGGTATGCCATGGCGCTGGTGGATGTGCTGGATTGGTTTCCGAAGGATCATCCGCAGCGGGCCAGACTTGTTGCAGTACTAGAACAGACATTGAAAGATGTAGTGCAATACCAGGACATTTCGTCGGGTCTTTGGTGGCAGGTGATGGATCAAGGTCCGGATGTGGTGGGCACAATTGGTGCAAATGGCAAGATGCACTCCACGCAACGGCATCCTGCGAAGGAAGGGAACTACGTGGAGGCTTCAGCCAGTGCGATGTTTGTGTATTCCATAGCAAAGAGTGTACGGATGGGTTATCTCCCGCTCGTGTATGAAAAAGATGCGCGCCGCGGCTGGGATGGAATACAGAAGCAGTTTGTAACGACGGGCGCGGATGGGTTAATGGTGCTGAATGGTACGGTCAAGGTTGGCGGGTTGGGCGGGACGCCATACCGTTCGGGAACGTTTGAATATTATGCCGGCGAGAAGACGGGGGCGAACGATTCGAAAGGAATAGGCGCGTTTCTGCTTGCGGGCTCGGAGATGGAGCAGGCTCCGACAGTCGCAATGGGGCAGGAGGGATCGGCTTACATGCTTATTGGCTCCAAGGACAAGTTAACCGTGTCAGAGCGGCCGGGTGCAAGAAAGACCGTGTTGTTGGACGCATGGTTCAACTCGCAGACGCGGAAGAATGCGACGGGGCAGACCGAGCTGTTTCATTACAAGTGGGACGATGATTCGAACAGCGGGTTTGCGTTCTTTGGGCGGGCGTTTCAACGGTATGGCGTGCAACTGGCGACGGAGACGACGGCACCCACGGCGGCGGATTTGAGGAAGAAGCAGATCTATGTGATTGCTTCGCCGGATATTCCGGTGAGGAATCCGACGCCGAACTACATGGATAAGGCGAGCGGGGATGTGATTCAGGCCTGGGTGAAGGCGGGTGGAGTTCTGGTTCTGATGGAGAACGATGTAACGAACTCGGAGTTCGATCGCTTCAATACGATGAGCGAGCGGTTCGGGATTCACTTCAATCCGGTGATACGGAACAAGGTCGATGGCGATCATTGGGAGATGGCGACGGTGATAATTCCGGCGGGCATGGGAGTGTTTGAGTATCCGCACAAGGCTTATTTGAAGGAGATTTGTACGATCAAGGTGTCGGGGCCGGCGAAGGCGGTGGTGACGGACCAGGGCGATGTGCTGATGGCGGTTTCGAAGTATGGCAAGGGGACAGTGTTCGCGGTGGTCGATCCATGGGTCTACAACGAGTATGTGGATCGGCGGAACAGGCTGCCTGTGGAGTATGACGGATTTGCGGCTGCGATCGACCTGGCGGGGTGGCTGGTCCGGCAGACGAAATAGGGAGCAGTCGAACGAGCGAGCTAGAGGGCCGTGGGAAGGGATCTGCGCAGATCGGCGGTGAGGTCGGGGAGTGTGGCGAGGTCTTCGGGAAGAGCGGCCTTGAGGATGCGTTCGATTTTCGCGGCGATTTCGGTTCCTTGCTGGTAGCCGAACATGCCGAGAGAGCCGGAGAGCTTGTGGGCGATGGTGATGGCTTCGTCGCGGGAGGCTGCGGGGATGGTGCCGGTGGAGGCGCTGGACGCGATGAGGTCGAGCAGGTCGAGACGTTCGCGGAGGGTGGGGAGGTTCTTCCGCCAGAGGTCAGCGAGGAGAGTGTCGATCTGGTCGAGGGGAGGTTTTTTCATGGGGAGTGGTGGAGATCATTCCTTCCAGCCGAGCACCTCTGAGATCTGTTCGGCAAGGGTTAGGGGGTCAAAGGGCTTGAAGAGGATTCCGGCTAGGCCAAGGCCGGCAAAGCGGCGTTGGTCGACACCCTGAACCTTGGCTGTGAGAAGGAGGACCGGGATATTCGAGATGGCGGGGTTCTGCTTCATGGCGTTGAAGGTGGTGGGGCCATCGACTCCGGGCATCATGACGTCCATGAGGATGGCGTCGGGCTGCTCAGCGGTAGCGATGGAGATGCCCTCAGCTCCGGAGCTTGCAGTGAGGATTTGCCAACCCGCGGTCGCTTCGAGAGAGAGAGCGGCGACCTCACGAATGTCGTCTTCGTCGTCAATAATTAAAACGCGTCGCATGAGAGAACCTATTCTCTCATGCGACGCGTGTATATGGAGGTGACTTGCCGGTTACGTCCTGCCGGAGTTGCTGACTAAGAGGACTTTGCGGAGGCGGCGAGATCGGCGAACCGGGTGCGAATGCGGTGGACCATGGAAAGGACGAGCTCTTCGACCTCATGGGGCTGAACTTTAGCCTTGGTGAGGAACTCGGTGGGGCCGAGGCGGAGTTTTGCCATCTCGGTCTCGGAGATCTCGCGGCCGGAGTAGACGACCAGGGGAAGGGTGCGCAGGGTGGGTTGCTGACGGAGCCACTCGACGAGAGAGAACCCGTCGCCATCGGGCAGTGTCAGATCGAGGATGAGAAGGTCAGGCGGACGAGTGATGCACTGACGGATTGCCTGCTGGCGGGTGGCGGCGTGATCGATGTGGACGGCGGCGTCTTCGAAGCTGGCGGTGAGAACGCTGGCCAGATCTTCGTCGTCTTCGACGAGGAGGACGTAGGCGGGGCCTTCACCGTGATGGAGGACGCGGCCGAGCTCGGCGAAGAGGAGGTTTTCGTTGAAGGGCTTCTGGACCCAGCCCTGAGCATCGCCGGTGAGCTGGGGGCGCAGGGTAGAGGAGAGAACGCTAAGGACGACGACGGGGATGTTGGCGGTGATGGGATTGTTGCGAAGGCGCTGGAGGGTCTCCCAACCACTGAGACCGGGCATGTAGAGGTCGAGGAGGATGGCTTCGACGTGATGTTCGGCGGCGAGAACCAGGGCCTGCTCACCGGAGATGGCCTCGATGACGGTGTAGCCCTGACGCGTGAGGTGTTCTGAGACGACTGTGCGGATCCCGGCGTCGTCATCACAGACCAGGATTGCGCCCTCGCCACGCGGCGGGAGGGAGGCAGGAAGGATGACGTCGGTGGCGCGGCTGGTACGGGGAAGCATGACGTAGAGGGTGGACCCGGCGCCGAGGTTGCGCTGAGCCCAGATGGAGCCGCTGTGCTGCTGGACGATGCTGCGGCAGATGGCGAGGCCGAGGCCTGTGCCGCCTTTCTGGCGAGCGTCGGAAGGCTCGATCTGCTGGAAGCGGTCGAAGATGCTGTCGAGCTTGTCGGAGGGGATGCCGCGGCCTTCGTCGACGACTTTGAGGAGGATGGAGTCGGAGGTGGCCTCGGTGTGAATGCGGACGGTAGAGGCTACAGGAGAGAACTTGATGGCGTTGGAGAGAAGATTCGTGATGACCTGGAGGATGCGATCGGCGTCGCCGTCGAAGAAGAGGGCTTCGGGGTAGGCGGCCTGGGCGACGGTGTAGGGTTCGAGTTCGATGTGCACCGTGTTGGCGTCTGCCATGGGTGTCATGGTGTCGATGGCCTGCTGGGCAAGATCGCGCAGGGAGCAGCGGCGAATCTGCAGGGGCGCGCGGCCGGACTCCATGCGCTCGAGGTCGAGAATGTCATTGATGAGGCGGATGAGGCGGTCGGTGTTGGTGACGGCGATGCGGAGGAGGTTAAGAGCTTTGGCGTCGACGTCGCCGATGATGCCGGAGGAGAGAAGACCGAGGGCTCCGCGAATGCTGGTGAGCGGAGTGCGGAGCTCGTGCGAGACGGTAGAGATGAACTCGTCCTTCAGCGTGTCCAGTTCAGAGCGTTGCGTGAGCTGAAGAGTGTGCTGATGGTGCTGTTCGCGGGCCAGGGTGAGCTGTTCAGCGAGTTCGCGAGTTGTGCGCTGCGCCCGCAGGAAAGCGAAAAGCAGAACACCGGAGGTGGTTAGAAGCGAGAGATACCCAAGTAAAGAGAAGATGTGCATTATGTCCCGGTAACCTATGGTAACTTCTTGTCGAGAATATTAGTAACTTATTTTGGTGACCGTCTTTAATTTTCTTCTGTTTATAGACTGATTAACATCTTTGTATTGTTTTTTGTGATCAAAAGCAGCGGAATCTCACGTAATTGTTCAGGGATTTTGAAGTCAAACCCCTTCATGAGCCTGCAAGAGATTTCCATCAACACGCTGAGGATGACAGAAAATAAGTTGCAGCGGCAATAACACGTCTGTGGGTTATCAGCGATGACAACATTGGTGTAGCAGGGGTTATGGGGCTGTTAGGGCGCAGGAAAAAGCCTTCTTCCCCGGGAAAGAGGGCTTTTTTTGAGGATTGGGAGGTAGGCGAGTACGTCTGCGCGCCCTTACTCCCGAGCAGTTCTTCTACGAAGTTCGCGCCGCCTTCGGCGACGAGTACCTCCGCAAGATCGCCGCCCTCATGCAGGCCCCCATCGAGACCCACGGGCAGTTCGGGGACCTCACCATTTCTTCGCTGACAACGTCCTTCTCCCATCCGAGGCGTGGTTACCCGAAGAGCGCATCCCTGAAGAGACCTTGGCCTTCGCACAGGACCAACTAACCAGCATCGAAGCCACCGACTGGACCCGCGATGCCCTCGAAGCCGCACTCAAAACTGGGCGAAAAAAAATCCTGGTCCGTCAAAGAAAACTTCATTGCTCCTGCGCGCCATCATCAACGGCAGCACCATGTCTCTGCCGCTGCTCGAAAGCATCATCGTCTTCGGCAAAGGCCGCTCGCTCGACCGCGTCGGCCGTTTCCTCCACGCACAGAAGAAGCAGAGACCATCTAAGATGTTGCCCCATAAGTGAATAGCAATACTATGAGACGCTAGTTTATGATGCTTTAAATGCCTACGAAGCGCCCTTCACTTCTCCGTGCCGTGTACCATTCATTGCCGCCCTCGGTTGCCAAAATTTCATACCGGACATTTTGGACCGCGCGGTCTTTCCGTGATCAGCGTCTGAAGCACCAGCTATTCAGCGAAAAGGCATCTCTCGTTCCACCGTTCTACCTGATGGAAGATGGGCCTCGAGATTACAAGGAATTCAAACAGAATGGAACTGATACGTTCCAGCGCTTCTTATCGCTAGGACTCCGTCCTACAGACAAGATTCTAGACATCGGCAGCGGTATCGGCCGCAAAACTCTCCCGCTTTTGGACTACATTACTACGGGAACTTATGACGGAATTGATCCCGTTACGAAGCAGGTTAAGTGGTGCCAGGAGAAGATAACTTCCCGTTACCCTAATTTTCGCTTTCAGCGAATCGATGTTTGGAGCAAGAATTACAACCCGTCAGGGACGGTTCAACCCTCTGAATACCGTTTTCCCTTCGAAGATGCTCAATTCGACTTCGTCATGCTGGGATCTGTTTTTACCCACATGTTTCCTAACGACGTCGACCACTACATAGGAGAGATCTCCCGCGTTCTGAAGCCCGGAGGTATAGGCTGGGTTACCTTCTTTCTTTTGAACAAGGATTCTGAAACCGCCATTGCGGATAAAACGTCGACCATCGACCTGGCATATGAAGTTGAACAAGGCTCGCGCGCAGATAATCCAAATCGTCTGGAATCGGCGATAGGGCATCAGGAAGAACTGGTGCGCCAAATGTTCGCGAAGCATAACATTCAGGCCGATGTCGCCGAATATGGAAGCTGGTGCGGACGGCAGGCACCGTCTTATCAAGACGTCTTCAAAATCATGAAATGGTGACCGAGGGGGAGCATCTTCCTGGTTCCGCCAGCTCTTGAATTAACTTTGAAATTCAAGAGGGCGAAAAGGGGGTTAAGCGGAGACCGGAACCTTATCGAGAATGTCGGCCCAGTTCTTGCCAGTGCGGGTGGCGGCGGAGTTTTTGTGGAACGCGTATCCGGCGATCAAAGGAAGCGCGAGAGTGGCCTCGGAGTAAACCATCTGCTCGTAGGTAAGGTCGACTTTGCCCCAGCTGCTGGCTTCTTTGAGGGTGGATCCTGAGAGCGCGCCGTCACGGGCGTCGGCAACGGTAACCTGAATCGCGTACTTGTGCATGGAGGCATCGACGCCGAGGATGTCGGCTGCGACGACGATGTCCTGGGCGAAGTTTTTGGGCACGCCGCCGCCGATCATGAGCAGGCCGGTGGTGGGGTTGGCGATCTTGAGCTGCGTGATCTCGTAGAAGTCTTTGGCGGAGTCGATCGAGACATGGGGCTTGCCTTGACGCTCGTGCTGGTGGGCGACGAGGCCGAAGCCGGCGGAGCAGTCGGAGAAGGCGGGGCAGAAGATGGGGACGTTCTTCTCGTAGGCGGCGAGGACGATGGAGTCGCGGCCACCGTTCGTCGATCCGGCATGGGGGGTCTTGCCGTTCTTTGCGAGGTAGGCGCCCATCTCGCGGATGAACTCGCGGGAGCTGTAGGGCCGGGGCTCGAGGGAGTTGGTGATCTGGTGGGTGGTCTCGTCGCAGATGCGGAGTTCTTCTTCGTCGATGAAGGTGTCGTAGATGCGGTCGATCATCAGCTCGCGGAGGTCCGCGTCACCTGCGCCGTACTTGTACTCGTCGCCGGCGATGTAGTGGTTGAAGCCGAGCGCTTCGAAGAAGTCCTGGTCGACGATGTTGGCGCCGGTGGACACGACGGCGTCGACCATGTTGTTGCGGATGAGGTCGACGAAGATCTTCTGAAGGCCGGCGGAGATGAGCGAGCCAGCCAGGCAGAGGATGACGCCGCAGTCGGTGTCGCGGAGCATCATGTCGTAGATGTTGGCGGCGCGGGCGGTGTCACGCGCAGAGTAAGCCATGTCGTGCATGGCATCGACCAAGGGAACAACGTTGTGCTGCTTGATGTCGAGGTGCTGGATGGGGCGGTTGAGGAGTTGTTTTTTTGTTGGCATGGCTTTACTAGAATACCAACGTTTTGGGCTTGATTGGCGCGGGTTTTACGTGAATTTAACGGGAAGCGGATTAGTCGCGTTGGCGGACTTCCTCCTGTAAGCGGTTTATAGAAGGGTGCCCTCTTGAGGACACCCTTCTATGCCAAGGTTTATCGGCCAACCAGTTTCTGCAATGCCTCGGGATACCGCTCCCCCTGCACCTCAATGCCTGAAAACGCGCTCTCGATCTCCTTGAGATCCTCTGCAGAGAGTTCCACATCCGCCGCTCTGAGGTTCTCTTCCAGACGATGAAGCTTGGTTGTGCCTGGGATCGGCACAATCCAAGGCTTCTGAGCGAGCAACCAAGCCAGAGCAATCTGTGCACACGTCGCGTTCTTCTGCTCCGCGATCTTGCCTAGCGTGACAACTACCCTCTGGTTCGCTTTGCGTGCTTCGGGATTGAAGCGCGGAACGACGTTCCGGATGTCGTTGCCTGGGAAAGTTGTGCTCTCATTGATCGCACCGGTAAGGAAGCCTTTTCCCAGTGGACTGAACGGAACGAAACCAATTCCAAGTTCCTGCAGCGTCGGCAGGATTTCCTTTTCGGGTTCTCGCCACCACAGCGAATACTCGCTCTGCAGGGCAGTGACGGGCTGCACGGCATGCGCACGGCGGATCGTCTTCGCGCCTGCCTCGGACATGCCGAAGTGCTTGACCTTTCCCTCGCTGATGAGTTCCTTCACCGCGCCGGCAACGTCTTCGATTGGAACCTCCAGGTCAACGCGGTGCTGATAGAAGAGATCGAGCGCATCTACTTTCAGGCGCTTGAGCGATGCCTCGGCGACTTCCTTAATGTGCTCGGGTCGGCTGTCAAGGGCATTCCACTTATCGGCGTCGGCTGGATTGGCTTTGAAGCCAAACTTGGTCGCGATCACAACGTCACCGCGAAACGGCGCCAGAGCTTCGCCGACCAGTTCCTCGTTCACCAGGGGACCATAGACCTCAGCAGTATCGAAAAAGGTGACACCTCCCTCTACCGCAGAGCGAATTACTTTGATTGCTTCTTGTTTCTCAGTCGCTGGACCCAAGCCGAAGCTCAAGCCCATGCAGCCAAAGCCGAGGGCTGAAACCTCGAGACCACTTTTCCCTAATTTGCGTTTTTGCATTGTTATCCTCTCCAAAGTCGTCAGCTGTCCCTGCTGTCTGCAGCCGCCAGCATCGTCTATCTCGATCGATTCCATGCTGCGCTGCGTCCCAGTCCCCCGCTAGACTGCGCGAGGACTGAACTCAAGTCTAGGCCCGCATCGTTTATGAGACTAGACCGTTGGCGTCGCATGCAGTTATGAGTAGAATTCATGAATCATGAAGAATGATCTCGGCGAACTTGCCGCATTTGCGGTTGTTGCTGAAGAACGAAGCTTTACCCGCGCCGCCGCCCGGCTAGGCATCTCTCAATCGGCTCTCAGCCATTCCATTCGCGGCTTGGAAAAGAGGTTGGGTCTCCAACTACTTGCGCGAACGACGCGGAGCGTATCGCCCACAGCAGCCGGTGCCGCACTTCTCCAGGACCTTGCCCCTGCACTGGAGCGTATCGAGCGGTCTTTGGCCGAAGCGCGAAAACGGAGAGAAGCCCCGGCAGGTCGAATCCGGCTGATCATTCCGCGAACAGCGACGCAGATGGTGCTTCTACCTAAATTGGCACAGTTTGCACGCGCATATCCTGAGATCGTCTTGGAAGTCACGTCCTCGAACGACCCGGTTGATCTCGTAGCCGGCGAGTTCGATGCCGGGGTACAAATCGGCGAGTTCATCCAGCGAGACATGATTGCAGTCCGTGTCAGCAAGGACATGCGCCTCGCAGTTGTTGGCTCGCCGGAATATTTCAGGTCCTACAAGCTGCCCCGGACACCGCGGGACCTGAAAGATCACGCATGTATCGGCTTTCGTTTTAGCAGCGGCATTTACCGTTGGGAATTCGAGAAAGGCCGCAAGGCACTGACTGTCAACCCCCAAGGCCCAGCGACGTTCGACGATCCAGACCTGGTCATTCAAGCGGTTTTGAATGGCTTAGGGATAGGAACCGCGATGGAAGAACCTCTTACCGAGATGATCGCAAATGGACGCCTGGTTCAAGTCTTGAAGGACTGGTGCCCAACCTTTCCCGGCTACTTTCTTTACTACCCGAGCCGGCGGAATCAGCCTGCTGCACTCGCCGCCCTGATCAACACGCTTCGGCTATCGGAGTGAACATCGATTGTTCTCCTCCTGCTCGCTTGATTAGAAGCGAGAGACATGCTTATCGCCCGCTAACAGAAAAATGTCCGAGTTCGTTGCTGTCACGAGGCGCATTTGGCGACGATGAGGGTGATGTCGTCGTGCTGCTCGGACGGGCTGAAGCTTTGGATTTGGTCGACGACTGAGGTGAGGGTCTGGCTGGCGGGCATTGCTTTGCTTTGTTGCAGAGCGGCGATGAGGCGTTGTTCGCCGAACTCTTCTCCGGATGCGTCAAAGGCCTCGGTGACGCCATCGGTGTAGAGGGCGAGGAGGTCGCCAGGGGCGAGCTGGCACTCGACGGTGGGGGATTGCCAGTCTTCGAAGAGGCCGAGGACGGTGCCGGTGGAGTGGAGGTACTCGACCTGGCCACTATGGCGGAGGAGGATGGCGGAGAGATGGCCGCAGTTGGTATAGCGGAGGCGGCGGCTGTTGTCGTCGTAGTCGGCGAAGAAGACGGTGGCGTAGGCGCTCTCGGTGGTGTTCTGGTAAAAGAGCCGGTTCACGGACTGAAGGAAGAGCTGGGGTTCGTCGCGCGCGAGGGCGAACTGGCTGCGGAGGTTGGCCTGGAGATTGGCCATGAGCAGCGCGGCGGCGATGCCTTTGCCGGCGATGTCGCCGATAACGAGGCCGAGGCGCTGATTGCCGAGAGCGAGGAAGTCGTAGTAGTCGCCGCCGACATGGCGAGCCTGAATGCAGATGCCGGCGTAGTCGAGGGTGTTTAGCCGCGGAAGGGTTTGGGGGAAGAGACGGGCCTGAACCTGTTTGGCGATCTCGAGTTCCTGGGCGGTGCGACGCTCGGACTCGATCCTTTGCGCGGCGAGAATGCGCTCTTGCTCAATCTCGCGGGTGAACTGGTCGGTGCCGATCAGCTCGAAGCCGTTGCCGTCGATGTCCTTGAAGTGGGCGAAGGTCGCGCCGAAGATCGTCTGCTGAGGAGGATGGTGAAAGCGGACGCCGTGTCTCTGCCAGAGCTCGTAGGTGGCGTTAATGTTTTCCGAGATGAAGCCGATCTGCGTGTCGCGGCCGATGAAGCGATACTTGTCGGTGCCGGGTTTGGGTGCGACGAGCGCGATGATGGCCTGGCCGTCGGGAGGCGCGAGGGCAACCCAGCGGCCGTCATATGTGGAGGCGATGTCGGCGAGGACGCTGAAGCCGAGCCGCTTGACGTAGAACTCGAGGCTGCGGTCGTGATCGCGAACGTAGACGGTGGCCTTGAAGACTCGGAGGTACGGGCAGTCGCCACAGGACCGCTCCGTGTTGGTCTCGACGAGGTTATGCGTGGAGGGTGTTTGTTGCACGAGTTGCGGAGTCAAGTGGCACTCTCCTGGATGGAAGCGGGCCCGGTGACAATGTGAGCGATGGCTTTGATGTTACTCGTTTGTTTGCCTCGCGATTTGATGTGTGTGATGTTATCGGGGATTCGTTTTCGCGAGCGTGAATGGGGACGGAGAAGCGGGTCGCGATAACGTTTGGGTTTGGATGGCGGGCTGAGTGTTGACCAGTGACGCAGCCTGGCCGAAGACAGGTTTTTTGAGCAGCAGCAGACCCGCGAGAAGAAAGAGAATGGTCGCGATGCGTTGGGCTGTGCGCGATGTGGACATGACGAAGCTCCTTGAGTGCAATTTCAGTGTGGCGGCTGTCAGGTGTTGCTGCCAGTGGCTTGCGTCATCGAAGCGACGTGACAGTTGTCATGAGGAGAGATGGATTGAGCAGGACTACTGTTCGTCGGTAAAGATGGCTTCGATGGGGCTGTCGAAGAGACGGGCGAGTTTGAAGGCAAGTGGGAGACTGGGATCGAACTTGCCGGTTTCGATGGCGTTGACGGATTGGCGGGAGACCTCGAGCTTCTGGGCGAGGTCCGCCTGGGACCAGTTGCGTTCGGCGCGGAGGATGCGGAGCCGGTTTTTCATTGGTACCTCCGGCGGATGAATGGCTGGGAGATTCCCATGAAGATCCAGAAGAAGAGGAAGACGTAAAAGGTGGAGATATGAGGGGCCTGCGCGAAGTCTTCGAGAGAGCCCCAGATGGAGCTGAAGGAGAGTGCTGCGCCGAGACCCCAGAGCATGGATTGAACGAGAATGGAACGCTCAAACTCGTCGGATTCTTCGGCGACGTAGAGCCCAACGACAACCAGCGAACCAACTAGGGGCAATGCAGGGAGTATGGCGAGGACATAAACAATGAGGCCGGTGGGATGAAGATGGTGGAACGACCATTGTGCGATGAAGAGAAAGAGAAGGTAGACAGCCATGGTTGGGGCGAGGCGGTATATGTAGCGGCGTCCAGCTTTTGTTGCGGGATAGCATTGCATGACAAGATTCCTTTCCATAAAGACAACTAAGCTTTACATTTTTTCTGAATTTTGTCAAGTGTGCTTGTCATAATATTTTCAGGGTGATTCGGTTTCGGATGTATCTAAATCGAATTGGTAGGCTTACGGGGAGGTATCTGGCGTGAATGTGAACTTTGCAGAGCGGGCGCATAACCATAACTGGAAGCTGGATCCGATTGTGCGGTCGCTGCTGGACACGGATTTTTACAAGCTGCTGATGCTGCAATTCATCTGGAAGAATTTTCCGGCAGTTCATGTAACGTCTGAGGTTACAAATAGAACGGCATCGGTGCGACTGGCTGATCACATATCGTGCGGCGATGTTGGTGGACCAGATGGAGCATCTGCGGGGACTTAGGTTTCGGCGGTCGGAGATTATCTGGCTGGCGGGCAATACGTTTTATGGGACGCGGAGCATCTTCGAGCCGGCGTTTCTGGAGTGGCTGGAGAATGATTTCAGGTTGTCGGAGTACGAGGTCAGCGAGCAGGATGGACAGCTTGTGCTGCGGTTTTATGGCTTGTGGACCGAGGTGACGATGTGGGAGGTCTATGGGCTGGCGCTGGTGAGCGAGATGAAGACGCGCGCGGCGCTGAGCACGCTGAGCGAGCTTGAACTGGATGTTCTGTATGCGCGGGCGAAGACGAAGCTATGGGAGAAGATGGAACGGCTGCGCAAGGTTCCCGATGTGCGGATCTCGGAGTTTGGCACGCGACGCCGGCATAGCTTTCTTTGGCAGGAGTACGTGGTGGAAGTGATGCGCGTGGCTTTGGGGGCGAGTCTTTCTGGAACGTCGAATACGTTTCTCGCTTACAAGCATGACCTGGAGGCGATGGGAACAAATGCGCACGAGTTGCCGATGGCGATGGCGGCTTTGGCGGATGGAGATGAGGCGCTCCACGAGTCGCAGTATCGCGTGCTGGAGTTGTGGCAGAGGAGTTATGGCGGCGAGTTGCTGATTATGTTGCCGGATACGTTTGGGACTACTCAGTTTCTGGAAGGGGCTCCGGATTGGGTGGCGGATTGGACCGGTCAGCGGTGCGATAGCAAGGATCCGTTTGTGGCGGGCGATGAGTATATTGCGTGGCTGCTGCGGCGGGGACGAGATCCACGCAGGAAGAGGCTCATCGCTTCGGATGGGCTGGATGTGGACGACATCCTGCGACTGCATGAGTACTTCCATGGGCGGATTCGTTTCAGCGCTGGTTGGGGGACGCTGCTGACGAACGATTTTCGCGGATGCCATCCTCGAGGTGAGACGAGCCTCGATCCGATTAGCCTGGTGTGCAAGCTGATGACGGTGGAGGGCCGGCCGGCGGTGAAACTGTCGGACAATGCGCGGAAGTCGACGGGGCCGCAGGAGGAGATCGAACGCTATCGCAGGGTGTTTGGGAGTGTCGCGGTGGAGGGCGCGCTTGTAGAGGTCTAGTCGCGATCGATGAATATACTTTTTGCATGGCGAAATTGGTTGGGATGGTACGTATTGCGGCGGCGGTGACTCTGCTGCCGGTGATGCTGGTTCAGCAGGGTCTGGCGTGGGGCAGGGATGGGCACATGATGATCAACCGGCTGGCGGGAGCGGCGCTGCCGGCGGATGTTCCGGAGTTTCTGCGGTCGAAGGAAGCGCTGGATGCGCTGGAGTACTACGGGCCGGAGCCGGACCGGTGGAAGTCGCCCGCTGAGCCGGAGCTGAATGTGGCGCAGTCGCCGGAACACTTTATCGATCTGGAGTATGCCGATCTGGTGGGTGACCTGCCGAGGCGGAGATATGACTTTGTGCGGGCGCTGGCGTTTGCGCAGAAGTCGCATGTGGATCTGCCGTTGTCGCCGGAGAAGGTTGGGTTGCAGCCGTATCAGACGGTTGAGGTGTGGGAGCGGTTGAAGAGTGCGATGCGGGACTATCGCAAGCTGAAGGAAGACCACAAGGACACGAAGCCTTCGGAGTGCGAGATCGTGTTTCTGGCCGGATGGCTGGGGCATTATGTCGCGGATGGATCGCAGCCGCTGCATACGACGATTCAGTACAACGGGTGGACAGGCCCGAATCCGAATGGATATACGACGGAGCACAAGATTCATGCTCTGTTCGAGTCGGTGTACGTTTCGGCGAATGTGAAGGCGGCGGATGTGGCTCCGCTGATTGCTGCAAAGCCGGTGGTGCTGGGCGATGTGTTCACCGACTATATGGCGTATCTGCGGCATACGAACTCGCTGGTGGAGAAGACGTATCAGTTGGAGAAGGGTGGTGCGTTTGCGGGTGCCGGCACTCCGGAGGGCAAGGCGTTCGTGGATGAACGGCTGGCTGCGGGAGCGACGGAACTGCGGGACATGATCTATTCGGCGTGGGTGAAGAGCGCGGATCCGGTACCGCAGTATCAGCCGGGATCTTAGTCCGGATGTTGCGGGGTCGTCGAAAGTATTGGGTATTGGTGGCGTTCGACCCGGACCAGAACCTTGCGTAGAAGCGGTGTTAGTGCGAGCGCGATGAGTGGGACTGCGGCGGCGGCGACGATGCCCCAGAGGAGGAATGCGTGCCACTCCCAGAGCCAGAGCTGGCGCGTGAGATCGAGGGGATGTTCGCGGGCGGCGCGGAGGAGTTCATTGGCAGAGAGCGGCATGGGCGCGGTGTGGAAGATGCGGCTGGCGGCGTTGATGAACGGGATGATGAGGATGAGTTCGAGCGGATAGACGATGTGATTACCGAGCTGCGAGGCGGCGATGTTGAGGCGGAGGACGAAAGCGAGGGCGAGGCAAAGGATCGTTGTGCTGCCGAGGATGGGGTTGATGCCGATGAGGAGTCCGGCGGCGATGCTCCAGGCCAGCTTTTCGGGCGATGCGCCCATGCGGAGGAGCGCGAGGATGGGAAGCGCGACGCGTCGATAGGCCCAACTGTGATGGATGGAAGCGGGGCTTTGGTGGGGGTGGTTGCGATCTGGTTCGTCGGGAGGCACTACTGACAGGATAGACTGCGCTAGTGAAAACTGAGTCGGAATGGAGAGATGAGGGTTCGATCTGGTGAATTTTTTCAGGGCTGTGTGGCGTAGTGTTCGGCTGGTGGGGATGTTTATTGTGGCGGGAACGGAGTTGGCGGTGAAGCGGCCGGCGACGCGTGAAGCGCGGGCGGATTGGCTGCATCGGTTCTGTGCTCGGGCGATGCGGGGGATGGGGATTCGGATTGGTGTGATGGGGGTGTTTCCGGAGCGTGGGGCGGTGATATCGAACCACCTGAGCTATCTGGATATCGTGGTGTTTGCGGCGCTGCATCCTTGCGTGTTCGTCTCGAAGGCGGAGATTAAGGGCTGGCCTGTGGTGGGTTGGATGACGACGATGTCAGGGACGGTCTATGTGGAGCGCGGTCATGGCGGGTCGGCGATGAGGGCGCGGAAGGGGATGCAGGACGCGGTGGATGCGGGTTTGCCGGTGGTGTTCTTTCCGGAGGGGACGACTTCAAACGGCAATGGGCTTCTGAAGTTTCATAGTGGGTTGTTATCGCAGGCGATCGATACAGGTTCGCCAGTGACCGCGGCTTATCTGCGGTACAGCTTTGCGGTGGACAACGGGCCGGATGTGAGTCTGACGGAGGATGTCTGCTACTGGGGCAATCGCAATATGCTGCCGCATGTCTTCAAGTTTCTTGGGCTGCGCGGGGTGAGGGCAGAGGTGCGGTTTGCGGAGGAGCCGATTGCGTTTTCGAGCGATGAACTGCACCGGAAGAAGGCTGCGGTGGAGGCTCGAAACGCGGTCATGATGCTGGGTCGGTGAGGCAGAGAGCGGATTTGTTGTTTATGTTGTGTGCGTCGCGGCTATTCGTGGCATCAAGGCTGTGAGCAGACGGGTGAAGTCCTTTTCTGCGCGGCGGCCTACCTCCATGACTTCATCGTGGAAGATCGGTTCGGCGGTCTGATGTCCGTAGGCGATGACGCCGGCGGCCATGTTGGTCACGATGGAGATGCCGAGGACGTCGAGGCCCATGTGGCGGGCGACGATGACTTCGTGGACGGTGGACATGCCGACGAGGTCGGCGCCGAGGGTGCGGAAGGCGCGGATCTCGGCGGGGGTTTCGTACGATGGGCCGAGGACGGCGAGGTAGACGCCCTCAGCGAGGGGGATGTTCTGGCGGGTCGCTTCTTTGAAGGCCAGGGTGCGGAGAAGCGGCGAGTAAGCGGCGGACATGTCGAAGAAGCGGAGGCCGGCGCCGTGGACCATGGCGAAGCGAGGTTCGTTGGGACCATAGAGGGCGTTCATGCCGGTGAGGTTGATGTGGTCAGAGATTGTGACCAAAGATCCCTGTCTGAAACCGGTGTTGATGCCTCCGGCGGCGTTGGTGACGATGAGAGTTTTGCAGCCGATGAGGCCGAGGACGCGAGTGGCAAAGGTGACCTCGTTGACCGGGTATCCCTCGTAGGCGTGGACGCGGCCCTGCATGACAGCTACGTGGACTCCGTTGATGGTGCCGAGGACGAGGTTTCCGGAGTGGCCTTCGACGGTGGTGCGGGGGAAGTGAGGGATTTCGGCGTAGGGGATGCGAAGGGCATCTTCGACCTGATTGGCGAAGCTGCCGAGGCCGGAGCCGAGGGTGATGCCGATGGTAGGCCTGTCGGCTCCGGCGGCGCGGATGTAGTCGACGGCGGATTGGGCGTTGCTATAAGTGTCGGTCATCGTTGATCCGTCTTCTATCGGTTTAGGGACGTCTGGTTTAGGGACGTGGGGGGTACCCCCCTATGTAGCTTTCGCCAAAAATGTTTAGAATGAGTGATTTACGCGAGTGCTATCGCCGCAAAATCGTCATTCCAAACGAGTTACGTGCAAATTCGTGACATAAAAAGACTTAGGGGAAATCCTGCGGCTGGAAGCAACTAGTTCCAGTCACGAGTAAGTCCCCTATTAACAGTGTAGCGAATAGAGGGGGGTAAATACGCCACGGTTTTATGAATTATTTTTCGGGGGCGTTGCGGCGCGGAAACGCTGGATTGGCGCGGGTTTTGTGAGGTTTTGGGCGAAAGGTTGGGGGCCGAAAGTCGCGTGTGGGGTCTTGACACGCGATTTTGCCCGGAAAACAAGGGTTCGCGGGTGCCTACCAACCGATAGATTTGGAACTCTTCGATGCTTATCTTTCGTCCGGTTGGCGCGATAACCTCGAACACCCCGTTTGCGTGCCTTTGGACGTGATCAGTATGGCTAAGCGCAGCAACGGTCACGTTCTTAGAAAGTATTTGAACGGACGACGGCCGCCGCTCCTGCCGCCGTCAGATCGTGAGCGACAAGCTTGAAGCCACTACGCGACGAGTCCAGATCACGGGAGAAGCTCTTCAGGAGCAGGATTCTTCCATCCAAATGCACGCGGATCTTTGTCGTCGTCCATTGGTCGGGAGAGACCTCCTTGCGCGCCAGGAATATGTGGGTCTTATCACTCAGCTCGCCAAGGATGCCGAAACCAAACTCCACCCTGTGGTCAAGTTGCCCATCGAGCTCGCATAGTCGCATGTCCGTCTTATGGATGAGTATTTCGCCTGACATTGCGTGGACCACGCGGTCCTGATAGCTCACCTCGTGAAACGACGGGTTCGGGTGAAAAGCGATGCGGAAATAGTCACCCTCAGAACGGACGATCTTGAAGAGAAAGATGTTTGGGATCTCTCTCAACAATTCCGGCATTCGTGCTTCATCATCTTTACGTCTTTGAGCTTTCCGCCGGAATTCGACCGGGTGATTTCCCAGATATGTGATGCGTTCCTCTTCAGCTTTCTCTTGACTGTCGGATAATGGCTTGCCATCTTCAGAAATAAGACGTTGCATCGACCCGTCCGAGGTTTCGACCACTATCTCATCCCAAAGTCGGCCGCCTGTCCGGCTCGATCTTTCTTCGTTCCTATAGAGGAAGTGCTGGCGGCTCCTCCAGGCAGCAGATTCAGCCTGCACCATTTTATTGACGATCTCAATCGCTGAGAAGGGCTGACCTTCTTGAGCGCCTAGACTCATGCATGCAATTGATTGCTCAAATAGAACAGCAAGGACAACAGCGGTGAGACTGGCAAACCGGATTTTCGGTGAACTTTTATGTCTCTTCAAGAGAGTCACACACTGTTGTGGTATCCAACGACAATTCCGTTTCGAGACTGAGACAACGCTCGCCTTCACATCGGATGCCAAGTCATATCGACCCGCACAGGAATTTCGTTCTTGATCGGCACTGTCAGGAAGGAAGGACGATCGATCTTGAAATCGGAACATGTCGCCGGAATTGTTCCCGATATCTCCACATCGTTGCCATGAACTGCCCGTTGGAATGGCACATTCTTATAGTGAGCGGTCTGGCCAGAAAACTGCACCTCCAGATCGGCAAGAATCGTTGTGGTCGTAGTGGCTGCTTCGGGAAACTGTGTGCGGACGACGACCATGGGAAACTGTGCGCCGCGTGTTGCCTCAACCATGTGCAGATCGCGATTGCTGTCTCCAGAATCGAACGACTTAACCGGTACCGCGATGAGGAAATCGCACTGGCCAGCGTGGCAATTGCCCTTGCCTTTCGCCGCATGACTGACGCCCTCAACCTCGTGCATCGGATGGGACATGTGATAGGTGAGGGTTGATTTATCCAGAACCCATTGCTTATCGCTTTGCGCAAACACAGGGAGTGCGACAAGCAAAGCAGCAATCGGAGAGTTCTTCTTCATTATCTCTCCCAAAACTTCCAATGAATCGGCCACGATACAGCTACGATGGACGCGCCGTACGCAGCAGCCGTGACATACGCTGCGGTGCCATGATACGAGGCGATACCATGGACTTTTTCTCCGGCATTCTCCTGTTTGTAGGCCATGATCCCCAGGATGGGTGTCAGAATCATCCCCGGGCCATGTACCCACTCCAGATATCTGTGAAGGCGTATGGCGCCTTTGGGTTTGACCCCCGGAATTTTCGGCGCAAAGATCGCATAATAAGCCGACGTGTAATACAGTCCAGCGGTCAGGCCGCCAGAGCGACATGGAAATCCAAGTTCGCTGTCGTCGCTCGGTAATCGTCTGGCCGTTTTTCCCCTTGGCCTTGGCCTGTGGTCCGGTAATCAGGGTGGCAACCATCGGAATTACTGTAATCAAGCCAAGCGTCTGATGAACCTTGAGCATGTGGGTTCGTTTGTTGAGCATCGCCTGCATCTGTGCATTTGCCTGCGTCTGTTCAGGAGTGAATCCCAAATCTCCCAACGAAGGCGCATTGCTCGGCTTTGTCTGGTCCTGTTGATCCGGCTGGCTTGGGGGCTTCTCGCCCGTCCCAGGGGCCTGCGCCGCTCCCCAGTTTGAGCAATCTGATCACTCGGTTCTGGGGCAGAAGGTAGATCAGCACTGTCAGGCGAGAGTGCCGGCACAATTATCAAAGCGTCAGGCGCCGTACTCTGTGCCGTCTGAGCAGCGCACAGTCCCGGAACCGATGCTAGACAGCAGAAGAGAGCAATTCCATGTCGTCTCATTGTCATCAAGGGTCCATCCTCATCGTCCCGCTCCGTTCCAGACTTAGCCAACGATCCTGAACACGGACAGTGGCCGAAAACCGCTCGATCTGATTCTTCCGTGCCAGGTAATCCGCACGCTTCTATAGATGAATCGGATCACTCGGCCCCTTCCGTCGGCGGCTATTTTCAAATATACGGACAGATGGATGACTTATGCATAGCTCCACCATGACAAGATGTTCATCTCTATATGAATTCGCCTCCGTTCGAGCAGACTATGCTCCAAGCGCGAGGAGTCGAGCCGCCATCAACTCTTGATGGCAGAGCCGTAAGTGGTTCGGTTGCTTCCGTATTACGGGCAAACCGGAAGTTGAATCTCAGTTGGCGATATCAGGCCATAGCGCGCTCAGTGAGCCGCGTTCTATCTCTGTCGCCTTCAAGTTGCGAGGGGATGTCGGTCTGCTTTTCGGACAAATGGTGTCGTGGGCCACGCATGGCGCTCTCTTTCAGCGCAGACTACCCACTCCCCACGGCTCCATTCTCGCGCAGCCTTCGCCATGCCTGGAGCGACCCTCACGGTCTGCGAATGACCCTGAACAATCAGGATGCTTAGCGAGTCGTGAGCTTTAGTGGATCGCGGCCGGAGCGTTGCCCTTCTTGCCAAACACTGCACGGCTGATGTCCGGCCAGAATTCGTGGAACGCAAATGTCACAGCGTCATACGTAATGTCCAGTCCCCAGTTACGCAGCCCATTGCTGACTGTGTGTTGTGACGACGGATAATAGAAGGTGGAAATGCTCACCGCGGCGGCTGAGCCTGCGATCTCCGAGATATTGAACGTCGGCTCACCGGAGTCTTTCTTCGTCACGACGACGCGGCTCAGGGAATAGCGGCTCGCTTCCAGAAACCGCCGCCTTCGCTACCCATGGCGTAGTAGCGCGAGTCCTCGTGCGTGATGGCTGGAACGATCAGCTCCACAAAATAATTCTCGATGGCCTGGTCGGCGACAGTGTGCCAGTAGTACCGCGCATAGCCCGCAGCACCCTGGTGAAACTCCGGCGTCGACTTTGAGACAAATGAATTCGCCGCAATAACGCCTGCGAAGAACAGTGACGTGTAGTCGAAGTTATCGAGGGTGGCCGTCACAAGCTTCTGTTTCATCGTCTCGGGAGGAACAACTTCGCCAGCGGTTACAGACCGAAAGTTCGGCAACATCCCCATGATACGTTTCTGCTGCTGCTCATCGGTCTGCGGCGCGGCAGAGGCGTCGGCACCGGTCTGCGGACTTGGAGCATTCGGCAACGGCGCGGACGAACTCTGAGCTTGTAGATCTTGTGCGGGAGTAGTCGATGCTGCTGGAGGCTGTGTTGGAACGACTGGCGCTGATGAAGTTTGCGCGTCAGTACCCGATGCTTGAGCAACGGGCGCGGGGGAGTTTTGCTGCGCTAAACAGACTCCGCAGCAGAGAGTACAAATGGCATACATCACGATCGGATGTATGCGCCAACTAACACAACCCATCAAAAACTTCCTGACTACAACAAAAGGTAACGGATGACTCTTCTTATTAGACGACTCATCTTCCAAATTAAACTACAGATACTGTGGGTTTTATGCGCTTCCCAGATGACATCTTGTTCATCTGCGATTGCGTCTCAAGATTGGGGAGTGGAGTTGAGTTCGAGGGAGCCCTCTTTGAGTGAGGTGCCAGTGAGTTGTCTTGTGCGGGCGGCGTGGAGGTACCAGAGGAGTCGGGTGGCGGCGGTTTCGGGGGAGAGGCCTGCGTCGCGGATGTTAGAGAGGCAGTTGCGGTCGGCGTCGGTGCGGTCGGGGTGGGGGTGCCAGGTGATGTAGGCGCCGAGCGAGTCGGGTGAGGAGAGGCCGGGGCGTTCGCCGATGAGGACGAGGCTGAGGTTGGCGGCGAGATGATGGCCGATGGGGTCGCCGATGGCAACGCGGCCCTGTTGGACGAGGGTGAGCGGGGCGATGGTCCAGCGGGTGGCGAGGAGTTGGGGGATGAGGTGTGCGAGCAGGGGAATGGCGTTGCGTTCGACGGCGAGAGCGGAGAGGCCGTCGGCGATGACGATGGCGAGATCGCTGTGTGTGGGATGAAGCTGGGTGACGGGGTCGGGGTGGAGGGTTCGGCCGAGCGTTGGTTGGCGGAGGTATGTGGCGCGGTTGGGGGCGTTGGTTTGGAGCTGGAGGATGGGGATTCCGGCTTCTGTGAGGATGGGGAGTTCGTTGTGGAGGCGCTGCGCGAAGCTGGGGAGGTGGAGTGTGGCGTGTACGGCGTCGCGAGCTTGGGCGTGGGCGAGGTGGAAGTTGAGGACTTCGGTGGTGGTGATGCTGTTGCCGGTGGTGGGGAGGGAGACACGGGCGGGGGTGTAGTCGCGGAGGTTGAGCGGGCGGGGAGATATTTGAGGTGGCATTGGAAGTAAATGCAGGTCCTTCGACTGCGTTTGACGCAAGGCGCGTCAAACTCCGCTCAGGATGACACATCTTTAAAATCGCGTCTGCCATGGATAGATCCACGTCAACTGTGTTCGATAGCAGAAACTGTGAAGGGAGGGTGAGTTGTTCGCGGGCGTTTGTCTCGAGCCAGGCTTCGAACTCGGGGGCGGGGCGGAGGTTGAGGGTGGAGCGGAGGTAGAGGGCGTCGTGGAAGGAGGTGCTCTGGTAATTGAGCATGATGTCGTCGGCGCCGGGGACGCCCATGATGTAGTTGACGCCGGCGGCGCCGAGGAGGGTGAGGAGGGTGTCCATGTCGTCCTGGTCGGCTTCGGCGTGGTTGGTGTAGCAGACGTCGCAGCCCATGGGGAGGCCGAGGAGTTTGCCGCAGAAGTGGTCTTCGAGGCCGGCGCGGATGATCTGCTTGCCGTCGTAGAGATACTCGGGGCCGATGAAGCCGACGACGGTGTTGACGAGCATGGGGGAGAAGCGGCGGGCGACGGCGTAGGCGCGGGCTTCGAGGTTTGCTGGTCGACGCCGTGGTGGGCGTTGGCGGAGAGGCGCTGCCCTGGCCGGTTTCGAAGTACATGACGTTGTCTGGCTGACGGTGCCGCGGTTGAGTTCGCGGGCGGCGCTGGTGGGCTTCGTCGAGGAGTGCGAGGTTGATGCCGAAGGAGGTGTTGGCGCTCTCGGTGCCGGCGATGGATTGGAAGACGAGGTCGATGGGTGCGCCGAGCTGGAGCGCGGCGAGCTGCGTGGTGATGTGGGCGAGGACGCAGCTTTGCGTGGGGATCGCGTAGCGCTCGCGGATGGAGTCGATGAGGCGGAGGAGGGAGGTGGTGGTGGCGACGTTGTCGGCGACGGGGTTGATGCCGATGACGGCGTCGCCGGAGCCGAGGAGGAGGCCGTCGATGATGGCGGCGGCGATGCCGACGGGGTCGTCGGTGGGATGGTTGGGCTGGAGGCGGGTGGAGAGGCGGCCGGGCAGGCCGACGGTGGTGCGGAAGCGGGTGACGACGCGGATTTTGCGGGCGACGGCGATGAGGTCCTGCACGCGCATGAGCTTGGAGACGGCGGCGGCCATCTCGGGTGTGAGGCCGGGGGCGAGGGCGGCAAGGGATTCGGTGGTGGCTTCGTGGGAGAGGAGATGGTCGCGGAGGTCGCCGACGGTGAGGCTGGCGATGGGCGCGAAGGCTGCGGGGTCGTGTGTGTCGAGGATGAGGCGGGTGACTTCGTCGGTCTCGTAGGGGATGAGGGCTTCGTTGAGGAAGGCGGTGAGGGGGAGATCGGCGAGGGTCATCTGAGCGGCGACGCGCTCGACGGCGCTGTGGGCGGCGATGCCGGCGAGTTCGTCACCGGCGCGCGGGGGTGTGGCTTTGGCGAGCAGGTCCTTGAGATCGCGGAAGGTGTAGGAGACGCCGTCGATGGTGTGGTGCAGAGGCACAGGTGGCTCGCGGGCGATGGGCTTCTGGGTGCAGACTCGCTGGTGGCAGTCTATCAATGCGAGCGTTGCCTGCGATGGCTGGATTGATTATGCGGTGGGTTGAGCGGCTTGTAGTTCGGCGTTCTTCCAGGCGTCGTAGCCGCCGGTTAGGTCGGCGATCTCGTGGAGGCCCGCGCGGCGCAGGATGCTGGATGCGATGGAGCTGCGATAGCCGCCCTTGCAGTGGACGACGATAAGCTTGGAGGGGTCGAGTTCGCCGGTGCGATCGGCTAGCTGGCCGAGCGGAATGCGGATGGAGTCGGGGAAGGCGCCGGTTTCGATTTCGCCGGGCTCGCGAACGTCGAGGATGGCGAGGTGGTCTTTTTCTTTTTGCTCGAGCTCGGCGAGCTCCTGGACGGAGATCTGCGGGATGTAGTCGAGCTCGTAGCCGCCTTTGAGCCAGCCGGTGATGCCACCGTCGAGGTAGGCGTCGACGTGCTCGATGCCGACGCGGGCGAGGCGAAGCTGGGATTCGCGGAGTTGATCGGCGTCTTCGCCGACGAGGATGATGCGCTTGTCGAGGCCGAGGATGCGGGCGGCCCAGGAGGCGTATTGGCCGGAGAGCGCGATGTGGAGGGAGCCGGGGACGTGAGCGACGGCGAACTCCATGGCGGGGCGGGTGTCGAGAACGATGGCGCCTTCGGATTGGAGGCGGAGGACTTCGGGGGCGAGGAGAGGCTTGGGTGCGGGGAGCTGATCGAGGGAGGATGCGCCCTGGCGGTTGAGCTCGACGTCGCGGCCGAAGTACTCGGGGCGCGGGGGAAGGGAGTCTGTGAGGAGGTGGATGAACTCGTCTTCATTGCGCGCGAGGAGCGCGTAGTTGGTGCGGCGCTGCTTGCCGATGGTGGAGGAGCGCTCGGCGCTCATGCTGCGGCCGCAGAGAGAGCCGGCGCCGTGGGCGGGGAAGATCTCGGTGTCGTCGGGGAGGGTGAGGAGTTTGTTGTGGAGGCTTTGGTAGAGCATGGCGGCGAGTTCTTGCGGGGTGTGGTCGCCGGAGAGATCGGGGCGGCCGACGTCGCCGACGAAGAGGGTGTCGCCGGTGAAGACGGCTCGGGGATGGGAGGGGGCGGCGAGGTCGGTGAGGACGGCGCAGATGCCTTCGATGGTGTGGCCGGGAGTGTGGAGGAAGTTGAAGCGCGCGTTGCCGAACTGGAGAGTGTCGCCGTCTTTGATGGCGGTGTGGGGGAAGGTCGCATGGGCGTCTTCGCCGAGATAGATGCGGGCGCCGGTGCGCTCGGCGAGCTCGTGATGGCCGGAGACGAAGTCGGCGTGGAGGTGGGTTTCGATGATGTGCTCGATCTTGAGGTTCTTCTCGCGCGGCGTAGTCGAGGTAGATGTCGACGTCACGCTGAGGGTCGATGACGGCGGCGATGCCCTGGGAGGTGACGACGTAGGAGGCGTGGGCGAGGCAGCCGAGGAAGAATTGTTCGATGAGCACTGGTTCCATTGTCTTTTTCCTCTGAAAGTGTACTGGAAATGATTGTACGTTGTCAGTATCCGTTCTCAGTGACTGACAACTGAGAACTGCGAGTTTTCGCGGCTAGCGCTTTGTGTTTGGTTCGTTTGGTCTTTGATGGCTTGGGGTTTTGGGGGGTCAGGAGCAGAGCGAAGTGCTGGCGGAGTTGTTTGACGGCGCGGTCGAAGGGGTCGACGGAGCCGTAGGAGCGGGAGATCATGACGCCGCCTTCCATGACGGCGAGGACGTAGGTGGCGAGGGCTTCGGGGTCGGTGCCTTTGGGGAGGCGGGGTTTGAGCTGGTCGATGCACTCGCGGACGGCGGTGATCCAGCCCTGGAAGTTTTCGGCGATGAGTTTGTGGGCGGGGCGGTTTTCGGGGTCGATCTCGAGGGCGAGGCGGCCGAGCGGGCAGCCGTAGCGGCATTCGGTCTGGAGGATGCGGTCGCGGTAACCGGCGAGGATGCCGAAGATGCGTTCGACGGGTTCGTCGGTCGTGGGCGAAGGCGGGATCGACGACCATGGGGCGCAGGGCATGGAGATAGCCTGCGAGGACTTCGCGGAGGAGGGCTTCTTTGCTTTCGAAGAAGTGATAGAAGCTGCCGGAGTTGACGTCGGCGTGGGCGAGCAGGTCGGCCATGCTGGTTCCGGCGTAGCCGCGATCCCAGAAGAGGAAGCGGGCGGAGTTGATGAGGCGGTCGCGAGTGGGGACGGGCGGTGGGCATGGTGAAGAAAGTTCTTGACAGAGACAGTATACGGGGATTTACTTGAACGACCAACCAAGAAGGAGGAGTCATGATGAAGAGAATTGTTTCTCGTGTTGTGCATGGCAGTGACGGCGGCGGTTCGCGCAGAGTTCGTGCGCCGAGTGCGAAGGCTGCGGCGGAAAAGGTTTTGATGCTGGAGGTTACGGTTCCGGCGCCGCTGCACGGAGGTGTGGAAGGCGTTTACGACGAGCGAAGGGTTGAGCACATGGCTGACGCCGGGGGCTGTGGTGGATCTGCGGGAGGGTGGGGAGTGGACGGCGCATTTTCCCGGGGGAAGTACGGGCGGCGGGACGATTCTGAGTTTTGTGCCGGAGAAGGAGTTGGTGATCTCGGCGCTGGCTCCGGACAAGTTTCCGACGGTTCGGGCCGACGCGGACGAAGGCGCGGTTTCAGTTCGAGGCGCAAGGGCGGCTCTACGGTGGTGCGGCTGACGCAGACGGGATGGAAGGACGGCGACGAGTGGGTGAAGGCGTATGAGTATCTGACGGTGGGGAATGCGCAGTTGCTGGCGACGCTGCATCATCGTTTTGTGAGCGGGCCGATCGATTGGACCAAGTAGATGGGTGTTGACTTTCAATGAAGGAGAACTAAGAATGGGCTTTCATGGGTTGAATCTTTGGGCGGTTCTCGCGGCGGCAATATCTGCGTTTGTGCTGGGAGGGCTTTGGTATGCGCCGTTTATATTTGGTGGAGTGTGGAAGAAGGCGAACGGATTTGGAGCGGACGAACCGCCGGCGGCTGGCGCGAAGATTTTTATGATCAGCTTTGTGTTGAGCCTGGTGATGGCGCTGAATCTGGCGATGTTTCTCAACGATCCGAAGACGAACATGGCGTGGGGCGCGACGGCGGGATTTCTTGCGGGGTTCGGATGGGTGGCGATGGGGATTGGGATTGTTTCGCTGTTTGAGCGCCGGCCGTGGAGCATATGTGCTGGTGAATGGCGGCTATCTGACTGTGGCTCTGGTGGTGATGGGAGCGATATTGGGCGGATGGCGGTAGTTGGTCGAGATCGCCGTCCATGCGCAGATCGTGTCCGGCTTTCCGATTCGCGATGGAGGTGCGTGATCTTGTGCATGTATACTTCAGCCCTGTTCGGGCCTTTTGAAATATGGGTGTGGAGTGCTTTATGGTGGGTGAAGATAGTTCCGAAGACGGGGTTGCGCAGGCGCTGGCTTCGATTCATACGGAGTCCGGTGCGAGCCTGCTGGCGCTGGCTGAGGCTTCGCCGGTGCTGCTGGTTTTCCTGCGGCACTTCGGGTGTTCGTTTTGCAGGCAGGCTATCAGCGATGTGGCGGATTTGAAGGGAGAGTTTGTCCGGCGTGGGGTGCGGCCGGTGTTTGTGCATCTGGGAACGCCGGAGCGGGCGAAGCCGTTCTTTGATTACTACGGGATTGGCGATGTTGAGCGGGTAAGTGATCCGGAGGCGAAGGTTTATCAGATGCCGGTGTTTCTGCTGTCACGGATCAATCCGTGGCTGACGCTGTTGCAGCCTGAGGTCTGGGTGGGGTGGTTGAAGGGTGCGCTGTTCAAGCATGGGATTGGGGCGATCAAGGAAGATGGGGAACAGATGCAGGGCGTCTTCTTTTTGAAAGGGCCGACGATTGTGCGGCAGTTTCGGTATAAGACGATTGCTGATGAGCCGAATTATCTGAAGATGATTGCTTGAGGCGCGAGGGGGGTCTGCCGCGCCCTTATGGCTCGTCTTGATGGCTGCTCATGAGGGACGTTGGGGATTGGTGAACATTGGGTTGCCACTTTTGGTTTCGGATGCGGGGATTTCTTCCTTGCAGGACGTCCCAGGTGTTCGGCAAGGAGTCCGTTGGAGATGCGGAAGATATCGACCCCGACGATCGGCTTCGGGCCCAGCCGATGTAACGACCGTGGATCATGACATAGTCGCCTTCGGCTACGATCATCCCCGGTGTGTAGTGGAGCTCGGGAGAAAGATGCGGAGCGACGGCTTTGAGACCATCGCGGCCGGTCGCGATGGTGGGATTGTGCTGGACGTACTCGACCGTGAAGATCGAATCAAGCAGAGAGAAGTCGCGGTGGTTGAAGAGGCCGGTAAGGGCCTTGAGAGCGAGTGCCTTATTGGCGAGAGAGGTGAGTCGCTCATGGTGTTTCCTGTTCGCTGACTGGTTTGGTGATGCGACCTGGCGATGTGCGATCGAAATTATTCTATGTCAATGCGTCTGAAGGAGCATGGAGACGATGCTGGCGGACATGAGGTTGGCGAGGGTGCCGGCGAGCATGGCGCGGAGGCCGAGTTGGGCTAGGTCGTTACGGCGGTTGGGAACGAGTGCGCCGATACCGCCGATCTGCATGCCGATGGATCCGACGTTGGCGAAGCCGCAGAGGGCGAAGGTGGCGATGGAGAAGGTGCGTGGCGCGAGTTGAGATTTGATCAGGCCTAGTTGGGTGAAGGCGACGAACTCGTTGATCATGGTGCGGGTGCCGAGCAAGTTACCGATGGTGCGCGCTTCTTGCCATGGGATGCCGATGAGCCACGCGATGGGCGCTCCGGCGACGCCGAGGACGGCGTTGAGGGAGTGGGGGAACGGGATGTGACCGTGCGCCCAGACAAAGTTTGAGATGCCGAGCATGATGGCGTTGGCTAGACCGACGAGAGCGACGAAGCTGATGAGCATGATGGCGACGTTGAAGGCGAGCTGGCCTCCGTCGATGGTGCCGCGCGCGATGGCGGCGATGAAGTTTTCGTTCTTGTGCTCTTCGTTGGGCGGCATGTGGACGGTGCCGGCGGTGGCGGGGACTTCGGTCTCGGGGACGAGCATCTTGGCGACGAGAATGGTGCCGGGGGCGGTCATGATGACGGCGGAGAGGAGGTCTTTGGCGTTGATGCCGAAGCTGATGTAGGCGGCCATGATTCCGCCGGAGACGTGAGCCATGCCGGAGGTCATGATAACCATGAGTTCGCTGCGGGTGGCGCCGGCGAGGAAGGGGCGGATGGTGAGTGGGGCTTCGGTCTGGCCCATGAAGATGCTGGCGGCGACGTTGGTGGATTCGGCTCCTGATGTGCCCATGGTGCGCTGCATGATCCAGGCGACGGCTTTGATGATCTGCTGCATGAGACCGATGTGGTACATGATGGCGAAGAAGGCGGAGACGAAGATGATGGTGGGGAGAACGGCGAAGGCGAGCGTGGCGAGCGAGTCGCCGGGGGTGCCGATGCGTCCGAAGACGAGCGAGGAGCCGTCGGCGGCGTGGCCGAGGAGGCCGGTGATGACGGAGGAGATGCTGGAGAGGATGTGTTGGCCGAGGCTCCACTTGATGACGAGGAAGGCGAAGATGACCTGGAGGCAGAGGCCCCAGGCGACGGTGCGCCAGCGAATGGCGCTGCGGTTGGTGGAGAAGGCGTAGCAGAGGCCGAGGAAGGTGACGAGGCCAAGTAGACCGGTGAATCTTGCCAAAGGGTGAGCTCCTCGCGGATGACAGCTGGGTGAATGTTGGGTTGAGTGTAATGGGTGGCGAGGCGAGGGCCTAGAGATTTGTTACCACTGATTGTTGTTGAGGCTGTTAGTTTGGGTGGGTCGGTAGTTCTCCGGCGATTCTCTGGGATTCTCCGGAAGACGGGCCCTGGATTTCTATTGCGGATCTCTATTGCGAATCTCCAGCGCGAAATCAGTTGAGAGGAAACACTATGCCGGTCGCCGTTCGTCGCAGTGTCGTGCGAGTTTTGCTGGGGCTTGTCGCGTTTATTTTTTGCGGGCTGCAGGGACGCGCTCAGGTGCAGGAGAAGATGACGCCGGTGCTGCTGAAGGTTGAAGACTGGCCCGTGCCTTTTGTGGGTTCGGATGGGCGATTGCATCTGGTGTATGAGCTGTGGATGACGAATTTTTCCAGCGGGGATGTGACGGTGGAGAAGGTGGAGGTGCTGGGGGGCGGGGGTGAGGTGATTGACGGGTTTGATGCCGCCACGATTGCGGGTCGGCTGCAGGCTGCGGGGCGGCGGGAGTCTGCAGGCACGCTGGCGCCCAGCACGCAGGCGCTGCTGTTTCTGCATGTGCGGCTTGCGGAGGGAGCGACGGTGCCGATGCGGCTGTCACATCGGGTTACGATTCATGCGAATGCGGCGCCTCCGGACCAGCAGGAGATTACGGAGAGCGGAGGCAACGTGACGTTGAACCGACGTGCAGTGGCGTCGATCGGGGCTCCGTTGCAGGGGAAGGGGTATGTGTCGGCGGATTCGTGCTGCGATGCAAGCCGGCATACGCGGGCGGCGCTGCCGATCAACGGGCGAGTGTGGGTGGCGCAGCGGTACGCGGTGGACTGGGAGCAGTTGGATGCGGGGGGTTGCATCTACAAGGGGCCGCGCGAGAAGCTGGAGAGCTATACGATCTTCGGCAAGCCGGTGCTTGCGGTGGCGGATGGGATTGTGGTGTCGGTGAGGGATGGGTTGCCGGAGCAGACGCCGGGTACGTATCCGACGAATCTTCCGCTCGATGAAGCGGATGGGAATAGTGTGGTCCTCGATCTCGGGGAGCTGCGTTATGCGATGTATGGGCATATGCAGCCGGGGAGCATCAGGGTCCACAAGGGCGACAAAGTGAAGAAGGGACAGGTGATCGGATTGGTGGGGAACACGGGCAATTCTGTTGTGCCGCATCTTCATTTTCAGGTGATGGACCGGCCGTCGGCGCTGGCGTCGAACGGGTTGCCGTATGAGATCAAGGAGTTTCGTGTGACCGGGAGGACTCCGGGAACAGAGGCTTTTGATAGCGCGGAGGAGAAGGGAACGCCGTTGGCGGTGACGCCGACTTCGTCTGTGCGGGAGGTAGACAGGGCGCTGCCGCTGGACCAGTTGGTTATTTCGTTTGAGCCGCGGTAGGTTGTGGGTGTAATTGAACTGGGTGTAATTCAACTATGCGTGACATGAGATCTTCCACCGGGCAGATCAATCGTCGGGAAGCCATCGCGATGATGGCGGCGTTGTGTGTGACGAGCGACATTGGAAACGTTGAGCCGGGCAGCCGGTTTTACGAGAGGGGAACTATGACTATCACCTGCTTCATCCGTTATCAGATTGATCCGTTTCAACGAGATGCATTCAAGAAATACGCAGAGAACTGGGGACGTATTATTCCTCGCTGCGGGGGACATCTGATCGGCTATTTTCTTCCGTATGAGGGTACGAATGACGTGGGGTGGGGATTGATTGCGTTCGATAGCCTGGCTTCTTATGAGGCCTATCGAGCGCGGTTGAAGGCTGATCCGGAAGCGCGCGAGAATCTGGCGATGGCGCAGAGCAAGCGATTCATTCTTCGCGAAGAGAGGAACTTCGTGGAGGTCGTGGATGGAACTCTGAATATCCCTTCGACGTACTCAAAATGAGAGCGTGTGTGTGTGGATTTCGAAGGCGGGACGTTGGTGGTACATTGGCTCGGATGTGGTGTTGGGCCGTTGATGCGTATCACGAGATTCAGGTGAGAGAGCCTGCGAGGAGGGTGAGCGATGAGCAAGGTGAGATTGCTGGTTGGAACGCACAAGGGCGCGTTTGTACTGACGTCGGATGGAAAGCGGGAGAAATGGGAGGTCAGTGGACCGCACTTTGCGGGTTGGGAGATTTACCACGTCAAGGGATCGCCGGTGGACCCGAACCGGCTGTATGCGTCGCAGTCGAGCGGATGGTTTGGGCAGATCCTTCAGCGTTCGAATGACGGGGGCAAGACGTGGGAGCAGGCGGGGAGCAAGTTTTTGTATGACGGCGTGGCAGGCACACACCAGTGGTACGACGGGACAGCGCATCCGTGGGAGTTCAAGCGTGTGTGGCATCTTGAGCCGTCGCTGAGCAATGCGGATGAGGTGTATGCGGGAGCGGAGGATGCGGCGCTGTTCCGTTCGTCGGATGGGGGAATGAACTGGGAGGAGCTCTCGGGCCTACGGAAGCATGGTTCAGGGCCGCACTGGCAGCCGGGAGCGGGAGGGATGTGTCTGCATACGATCATTCTCGATCCGAGTGATTCGCAGCGTATGTATATTGCGATCTCGGCGGCGGGGGCCTTCAGGACGGACGATGGGGGAAAGACGTGGAAGCCGATCAACAAAGGATTGCGATCGGCGCAGATTCCCGATCAGGATGCGGAGGTGGGTCATTGCGTGCATCACATTGCGATGCATCCGTCGCGGCCGGGAACTTTGTTTATGCAGAAGCACTGGGATGTGATGCGGAGCGATAACGCTGGCGACCAGTGGCATGAGGTGAGTGGAAATCTGCCGACGGACTTCGGGTTTGTGATCGATGTGCATGCGCATGAGCCGGAGACGATCTTTGTGGTGCCGATCAAGAGCGACTCGGAGCACTATCCGATGGATGGGAAGCTGAGGGTATATCGCAGCAAGAGCGGCGGCAACGAGTGGGAGGCGCTGACGAAGGGGCTGCCGCAGCAGGATTGTTACGTGAATGTGCTGCGCGATGCGATGTCGGTCGATTCGCTGGATAAGTGCGGAGTGTACTTCGGGACGACGGGAGGGCAGGTGTATGGGTCGTCGGATGGGGGAGACAGCTGGGCGCCGATTGTCCGGGATCTTCCGGCAGTCCTGTCGGTCGAGGCTCAGACGCTCGCATGATCAGGGTGGAGTTGCCGCAGCACCTGCGTACTCTGGCGGGTGTAAAGGGTGAGGTGACGCTGGATGTGCCCGGGCCGGTGACGGTGCGGGCGGTGCTTGATGCGCTGGAAGCAAAGTATCCGATGCTGGAGGGGACGATCCGCGAGCACGAAACGCTGAAGCGAAGAGCGTTTCTGCGATTTTTTGCATGCGAGGAGGATTGGTCGCATGAGTCGCCGGATGCGTTGCTGCCCGAAGCGGTTGCGACGGGGAAAGAACCGCTTCTGGTGATTGGGGCTATTGCGGGGGGATCGTGATAGAGGAGGACTGATGGAATCTGGTTCGCGAACGACGGAAGTTTCCACGGGGATGCTTTGGACTGGGCGAGTGTTGAGTGGGCTGACATCTCTAATGTTTGTACTCGATGGGTTGGGGCATTTGATGAAGCCGACTCCTGTGGTGGAGGCGTTTGCACGGCTGGGATACCCGCTGAGTGCAAGCGTCGGAATCGGCGTGTTGTTGCTAGCCTGCACCGCGATTTATGTGACGCCACGAACTTCGATCCTGGGTGCGATTCTGCTAACCGGCTATTTGGGCGGGGCTGTTTCGACCCATGTGCGGGCCGGGTCTTCGCTGTTTGAGACAGTATTTCCGGTGATCCTTGGTGTACTGGTGTGGGCGGGAATCTTTGTGCGCGACGCGAAGTTGCGTGAGTTGATACCGCTTCGGCGCCAGGCAATTGGCGGCATGGCCGGCGGCTAGATGGACTCGGACTTCACGCCGAGATTTTTGGCTAAACGGTGCAGGTATTTGGGATGAACGCCAAGCAGGCGGGCGGCCTCGGGGTAGCTTCCCTTGGTCTCTCGCAGCGTGTTGAGAATCATCTCTTTCTTAGATTGATTGAGCACGTCGTGGTATCGTGCGCCGGCGAGCTCCGCGGATTGTTCCTCGAGGATTCCGTTGGGAAGATCTTCGGGGAGAATCTCTTCGGTGAGGCCGAGGACAATGGCGTGTTCGATGGCGTTTTCGAGTTCGCGAACGTTGCCGGGCCAACTGTAGTTCATAAGCAAGGCGCGCGCCTCCTTCGAGATGCCTTTGAACGGCCGCTTGCTTTTTTCTGCGTACTTCGAGGCGAAGTAGAGGGCGAGCAGGGGAATGTCGTCGCGGTGCTCGCGCAGCGGAGGGAGGGCTACGGAGACTACGTTGAGGCGGTAGTAGAGGTCCTGACGGAACTCACCGGATTTGATGGCCTGTTCGAGGTTCTTGTTTGTCGCGGCGAGAACGCGAGCTTTGAAGGGGACTGAGTGGGTTCCGCCGACGCGCTCGAATTCTCGTTGCTGGAGAACTCGCAGGAGCTTGGCCTGCATGGGCGAGGCCAGTTCGCCGATCTCGTCGAGGAAGAGGGTTCCATCTTCGGCGGCCTCGAGTTTGCCTTTCCTGGTGCCGATGGCGCCGGTGAATGCCCCCTTCTCGTGTCCGAAGAGCTCGCTTTCGATGAGGGTCTCGGGGATTGCGGCGCAGTTGATGGCGACGAAGGGGCTCTCGTGGCGGTGGCTGTTCTGATGGATGGAGCGTGCGACAACTTCTTTGCCGGTGCCGCTCTCGCCGCGGATGAGAACGGTGGAGTCGCTGGGCGCGACCTTGGAGATGAAGGATTGCAGCTGTCGAATCTGGCGGCTTTCGCCGACGAGGCTGGTGGTGGGGTTGAGCTGCTGTTTGAGGCGAAGATTCTCGGAGCGCAGCGTGTCGAGGGCGAGTATGTTTTCGAGCGTGACGGCTGCGATGTGAGAGGCTGACTCGAGGAAGTGGATGTGATCTTCGCGAAATGGTGGAGCAGGATGCGATGAGGTGAGGTAGATCACGCCGATGGTTCTTTCCACGGCCACGAGGGGTTGGCAGACGATGTTTTGTAGTGGTTGAGATCCGGTGGGGTTGGACTCAGAACTGGTGAAGGTTGCGGAGCGCTCCCAGATGGCGCGATGCACGAGTTCGCGTTGAATCTCGATTGGCGGAGCGGGGTCGTGATAACGATTCCAGGCGCAGATTGCGTGGGTTTCCTCGTCGAGGTCATTGACAAGGATGACTGCGCCGCTTTCTGCGGGCATCACTTCGAAGATGAGACGGAGAAGTTCGCGCTGCAGGAGTTCGGCGTCGCGGATGGAGTTGATGATGCTGCTGATTCGGAAGAGAGCGGTGAGGTCTCGCGCCATCCGTCCGACTTCCGTTCCGAAGGTTGGGAGTGCGGCGGTGTGAGTGCCCTTAGTGACACCGACTGTGGAGGAGGAAGAGCGGTCGGTGAGGCGAACTTTAGAACTGGGGGTGAGATCGCCTTCGTGGAGGAGAAACACGAGCTCGGAGTTGCCGATGCGGATGGTGTCGCCGTGGTCGATGATCTTGCAACGGACTGGGATGCCGTTGATGAAGGTGCCGTTGTGGCTGTCGAGGTCATTGAGTTCGAAGTTGTCGCCTGCCTGCTTGATGGTGCAGTGCTTGCGCGAGACTACAGGGTCGATCAGAGATAACTGATTGGATGAGTCGCGGCCAATGGAGAGCAGACCGTCAATGAGTGGATGAACGGTGCCTGTCAGCGAGCCCGAGATGGCGAGGAGACGCGGTTTCATGAGGTAACTCCGGTCGAGTCAAAGTGTAGCTGAGCGGAGGGAATCTCGGATTATTGGGGATTGGGGCGTGTGAGGGAGCGGATCGGATACCCGCGGGTAACCGTTAAGATACCGCGGCGGTGGGCTGGAGGAAGGGATGGCGGGGGGGTGGCGCCGGTCGGGGTGCTGTATCTCAATGCAAAGACACGGGCACGGAGGTGGAGGGGGAGTTTGGCCGAGTTTGGCCATGGGAATGCAATATCACATGGCGTAAGCAGTAAGAAGAAAGCTCCAAAAGAGAAAGTTCCTAAAGAGCATGTATCTGGGCCCCGAGGCACCAGAGGCACCTTTGAGAAGGTCCCTCAGAAAAGGAGATCGTCATGAAACGCACAATCAATCTTATCGCTCTCTTCGTCGCATCTCTCTTCATCACAGCCGGTGTATGGGCTCAAACGGTGAAGGCAACCATTCCGTTCGACTGGACAGTCAACGGCAACTCTGTTCCGGCTGGAACCTATACGATCACTTCCTTGCCGACAGACCATCATATTCTTGAGATCCGCAACGGCGGAAACAAGGTTCATATCCTGAGCATGGCGCTTGACGATTCAAGAAAAGGAAAAGACAACGTGCTGGTATTCCACAAGTATGGCGACCAGTACTTCCTGAGCGAGATTCGCAGCGAAAACGCTTCGATGGAACTTGAATTCCCGACCACCAAGGCCGAGCAGCGAGCCAAGTCCCAAACTCTGGAAGCGGGAGTTCCTTCCAGTGGCGACGTTGTGGTGGCTCTTTACTAGATACACCACAAAGTCACAAAAGACCCGGAGACAAATGTCTCCGGGTCTTTTGTATTTAAGGATGAATTGCTGGGAGGCTGCTCCTGGTGATGATCTCGCGGATCAGGGGTTGGAGCGTGGGCGGGGTGGACGAGATCTGGAGGGTTTCGCGGAGCATGGCTTCGGGTTCATCGAGGAGAGATTCGTCTTCGCTGAAGAGGGTGACGAGGGGCTGGTTGGCTGCGACTTTGTCGCCAAGTTTGGCGTGCATCTCGATGCCGGCCTGGGCGGAGACGGGATCTCCGGGTTTCGGGCGGCCTGCGCCGAGGCGTTGGACGGCCCAGCCAACTTGTTTGCAGTCCATCGCGGCGAGGTAGCCTGAGGTTGGAGCGGCGAGGGTGCGGGTTGCGGTGGGTTTGTGGTGCGCGGCGGGATCATCGAAGACGCTGATGTCGCCGTTTTGGGCTGCAACGATTTTTAGCCAGGCTTTGTAGGCGGCTCCGCTGCGGAGGATTTCGTCCGAGAGCAGCGCTCCCCGTTCGGGTGTGCTGGCGTGGCCCGCGAGGTGGAGCATCCAGCCGGAGAGGATGTTGGAGAGGTTGATGAGGTCAGTGGACATCGGATGGCGGTGCTGTTTCATGATGTCGACGCACTCCCAGACCTCAACCCAGTTGCCGGAGAAGCGGCCTAGGGGCTCGTCCATGGTGGTGAGGAGCGCGGCGGTGCGCGTGCCGGAGGCTTCGCCGGTCTGGACCATGAGTTCGGCGAGGAACTTCGATTTCTCGTATGTGGGCATGAAGGCGCCGGAGCCGACCTTGACGTCGAGGACGAGAGCGTTGAGGCCTTCGGCGAGTTTTTTGCTCATAATGCTGGCGCAGATGAGGAAGGGCGATTCGACCGTTCCGGTGTGGTCTCTCAGCGCGTACAAGATGCGGTCGGCGGGGACGATGGTGGGGGTCTGGCCGATGAGGGCGGCGCCGCACTCACGCAGAACATCGCGCATGTCTGGAAAAGAGAGCTGAGTGTTGAAGCCCGGGATGGTTTCGAGCTTGTCTAGAGTTCCGCCAGTATGTCCGAGGCTTCTTCCAGAGATCATGGGAACGCAGATGCCGGGGACGCCGTCAGGAGTAGGTCGAGCGAGGCCGGCAGCGGCGATGATCGGGGCGATAAGCAGGGATGTTTTGTCGCCGACTCCGCCAGTGGAGTGCTTGTCGATGGTGAAGGTGTTGAGAGCTTCCGTGTAGGCGACTTCGCCGGAGAAGCGCATGGCGGCCGTAAGGGTAGCGAGTTCGCGAGGGTCGAGGCCGCGGAGGAAGACGGCCATCAGGAAGGCTGCGATCTGGGCATCGGTGACGAGTTGTTTCTTCGCGGTCCGCTCGACGATTGCCTGAACGAACGCACGAATTTCTTTGTCGGAAAGGGCGAGGCCGTCGCGCTTGTGGAGGATGACGTCGATGGGGTGGATGGACATGCGAATTGTTAGTTACAGGGGGTCAGTCATGAGAAGAAATGCGGCGGGGAGCATGTCGGCGATGGTGGCTTCGGCGATGGTTCCGTTTGCGGCGGGGAAGTAGACGATGGTGTCCGGCGTGCTGAACTCGAAAATGGTCTGGCGGCAGGCTCCGCAGGGCTGGCTGGCGGTGTGGTTGAGGTTGGCGACGGCGATGGCGCGGATACGGATTTTGGGGCCGTGGAGGCTAACGGCGGCGGCGATGGCAGCTTGTTCGGCGCAGACGGTGAGGCGGTAGGATGCGTTCTCGACGTTGCAGCCGGTGATGATGGTGCCGTCGGTGAGAAGGAGTGCGGCGCCGACGCGGAAGTTGCTGTAAGGGGCATAGGCGTGGTGGGCAGCGGCGATGGCGCGTTGTTGCAGGTCGGCGGCCTGAGCGGGTGAGATGGGGGCGGGGTCAGGTTTTGGGTTGGCGTGCGAAGGCATGATGTGAGTGAGGCTATCGGGTGTGGTGAGCGAAGGCAAGACCTGTTGCGCTAATGGTTAAGGGCGCGCGCCCGATATAGCAGATGTGGACGAGCTGACTAAAGAGTTTATCGCAGAGAGCCAGGAAGGGCTGGACCGGATGGAGCGGTGCCTGACTGAGCTTGAAATGCGGCCCGATGACGCGGGATTGCTCGGTGAGATCTTCCGTGCCGTGCACACGATCAAGGGAACGACGGGATTTCTGGGCTTCGACCGGCTGGAGAAGCTGGCGCATGCGGGTGAGCATCTGCTGGGCTCGCTGCGTGAGGGCAGGCTTGCGGTGACATCGGAGTTGATCAGCGGCTTGCTGCGGCTGATGGATGGGCTGCGCGCCATTCTGGTGCTAATCGAGGAGACTGGCGGAGAAGGGACGCGGTCGAGTGACGAAGACGGTGAGTTGATCGCGGAGCTGGCTTTGTTGGATGGCGAGAGGCCGCCGGCTGAGATTGAGCCGGAGATGTTGAATGCTGTCGTTGGTCTCGGGGATGAAGTGGTGTCTCCGAAGGCGGAGAGCGGTGGCTCGAAAGTGTTGGATACGCAGTCCGGGATGAATTCCGGTACAGCGGCAAACGGTGACAGGAATGGAGGGGGGAGCGACAAGACGCTGCGGATCGACGTGGATGTGTTGAACCGCATGATGAACCTGGTGGGGGAGCTGGTGCTGACACGCAACCAGATGCTGCAGAGCGATATGGCTGCGGGGAACTTTCCTGAGTTGGTGCGGCGGCTCGACAGTGTGACGGCAGACCTGCGCGAGACGGTGATGCAGGCGAGGATGCAGCCGGTGGGGAATTTGTTTGGGAAATTTCCCAGGATGGTGCGCGATCTGGCGAGGACTTGCGGACGCGATGTACGGATCGAGTTTGCCGGCCAGGAGACGGGGCTGGACAAAAGTTTGCTGGAGGCGATCAAAGATCCGCTGACACACGCGGTGCGAAATGCTGTTGATCATGGGATTGAAGCGCCTGCCGACCGTGTGCTGGCAGGGAAGCCGGCTGAGGGTTGTGTGCGGCTGAGAGCGTTTCATCAGAGCGGATCGGTTGTGATTGAGGTTGCCGATGATGGCGCCGGCATTCCGATGGAACGGGTGTTGGCGAAGGCGATGGAACGCAACCTGGTGACGAAGGAGCAGGCGGCGGGGATGTCGGAGCGCGAGGCGCTGCAGTTGATCTTTCTGCCGGGCTTTTCGACGGCTGCGGCGGTGACGACTGTGTCTGGGCGCGGCGTCGGGATGGATGTGGTGCGGGCCAATGTGGAGAAGGTTGGCGGAAGCGTCGAAGTGGAGTCGCGCAGGGGGGAGGGAACGACGCTGCGGCTGAGGGTTCCGCTGACGCTTGCGATCGTTCCTTCGCTCGTTGTGCGCAGCGGTGGGCAGAGCTTTGCGCTGCCGCAGAGTGCACTGGTGGAGTTGGTGGACATACCGAAGCGTGAGTTTGCGCGCGTGGTGCAGCAGATCGGTTCGGCTGAGCTCTTTCGTTTGCGGGAGCGTTTGCTGCCGATGATATGGCTGGACCGGCTGCTGGGTCTGGAGCCGGATTATCCGGAGGTTTCGCAGGGGCACTATCTGGCGGTGCTCGAAGCGGACGGGTGCCGATATGGATTGGTGGTCGATGATCTGATCTCGCCGGAGGAGATCGTGGTGAAGCCGCTGTCGCCGGTGCTGCGCGAGATTGGGTTGTTCTCGGGAGCGACGGTGCTGGGCAATGGAACGCTGGCTCTGATTCTGGATGTTGGGGCGACCGCGGCTCGTGCGGGTGTGAAGCCGACTGAAGAAGAGGGTATCGACTTTGGTACGGGAGAGACAACGGCTCAGGAGGCAGGGGAATCATTCCTGATATTCGAGGACCGCGCGAGAGAACGGACGGCGATGCCGCTGGAGATGGTGGAGCGCATTGAGAGCGTTTCTCTGGAACAGATCGAGTATGCGGGAGGGAGGCCGTTGCTGCAGTATCGCGGCGAGTTGCTGCCGCTGAAGGACGAGGGCAACGCGCTTCGGGATCTGGAGGCGGCGCGGCAGGCCGGTGAAGAGGTACAGGTGGCAGTGCTGATCTGTGGCGACTCGCGGCGCGGAAAACAGAGGTTGGGGGTCGTCGTGAGACAGGTGCTCGATGTTTCGACGGGGACGTTGCTTGATCAGGATGGGGCGAGAAGTGGAATGGGAATGGGAATGGGGATGGAACTCGCGTTGGTGAAGGAGAAGGTGACACTCGTTCAACGCGAGTTTGGAGAGAGGTCGGCAACGCCGTGGCAGGAGGTTGCGTGAAGATAGCGGGTTGGGGCAAGGGCGATGAGATTCAGGAGGAGAACGACGCGGTTTCTCTCTGTTTGCTTTATGCGGGAAGCGAGACCTTCGGCATCGACACGAGAAAGGTGCGCGAGGTGTTGGGGGAGCGAGATTTGCAGCAGGTGCCGATGTCTCCGGCGTTTATCGCGGGGGTGGTGCCTTACCGCGGCGAGGTGCTGACGACGGTCAATCTGCGAGCGCTGCTGGGAATGGAGTCTCACACGGGACGATGTTGCGTGCTGGTGATGGAGGACGATGAGGTTGCGGAGCGGTTTGGTCTGGTGGTGGACGCGGTGGGAGGCGTGGTTACCGTGAGCCGGCGGATGCTCGAAGGAAATCCCTGCACGCTCGAGGCGCAAGGCAAGTGGTTGTTCGATGGAGCTTACAAGATGGACAGCGGGTTGATGGTGCGACTGGACCCGCAGAGGTTGTGCCCGTCACGGCTGTCGGAGACAGGACTATTCAGAAAGAGTGCGAATGGAGGTACAGATGCGAGCCCTGATCGTCGATGACTCGAGCTTTATCCGCGAATATCTGCGGCACCTGTTAAGCCGGATGGATATTGTGTGCGAAGAGGCTGTGGATGGTAGCGACGCGCTGATGGTGCTGGCAGCTGAAGAGACCTTCGACTTGATGCTGCTGGATGTGAATATGCCAGTGATGAATGGACTGGAGTGCGTGAAGGCGCTGCGCGAGGCGAGGCTCGGTCCGGAGATGAAGGTGATGATGGTGACGACAGAGGCTGATCACTCGTTCATCGAAACGGCGCTGGACAATGGGGCTGATGAGTTTTTGATGAAGCCGTTTACGCCGGAGAGCCTTCGGGAAAAAATGCTTCTGCTTGGCGTGATTGCAGCGTAACGGAGAGACAAGGGAAATCGACTATGGGCACTCTTGAGGGACGGCCGCTTCGCATTCTTGCGGCGGATGACTCCGCGGTGATGCGGAGCATTCTGTGGAAGCTGTTTCTGATGGCGAGGGAAGATCGGTCGAGCGAGTTGCCTCGAATGGAGCTGTGCGGGATTGCGCGCGATGGGGCTGAGTGCCTGGAGCAGGTGAAACAGCTGCGGCCGGATGTGCTTGTTCTGGACCTGGAGATGCCTACGCTGAACGGCCTGGAAGTGCTGGATCGGCTGCGGGTTGAGAGTTCCAAGCTGCCGGTGATCATGTGCAGCGCATACACCGAACATGGCGCGAGATCGACACTGGAAGCGCTGGCGCGCGGCGCTTCGGATTACGTGACGAAGCCGTCTTATGGGACGATGCCTTCGGGGCAGCGTGATTTTGATGCGGCGATGCAGTCGCTGTCGCAGCAGCTGCTGCCTCGCATTGCGGCGCTGGCGAAGAATGCGGGCTCGGGAACAGAGAAGAAGAGCAGAGGTATTACGGGCGATGAGCGGCAGAAGGCTCGATCCGGTGAGGTAGAGGCGAAGGCGCTTTCTCCGATTGAGGTTGTTGTGATTGGGTTGTCGACAGGGGGGCCCTCGGCGTTGGAGCAGTTGTTGCCGAAGCTGCCGGGAGATTTTCCGGTGCCTGTGTTGATCGTGCAGCACATGCCCAAGCTCTTTACCGGAGCGCTGGCGGAGAGGCTGGACAAGTGTTGCAGTTTGCGCGTGGAGCAGGCGTATGACAACGCGACGATTCGACCGGGGACGGTGTGGCTTGCGCCGGGGGATGCACATATGGAGGTTGCTCCGCGCCGTGCGATGGAGGCTGATGGGGATCGAGGTGCGGAGGTGTGCAGCAGAGTTCGGCTCCATCAGCGGGATCCGCTGAATCACTGCCGGCCGTCGGTTGATTATCTGTTTTTTTCGGCTGCGCGGCTGTATGGGGGGGGAACGCTGGCCCTGGTGATGACGGGAATGGGTGCGGACGGTCTGAACGGCGCGCGCGCGGTACATGAGAGCGGTGGGGTGGTGTTGGCTCAAGACGAAGCGACCTCCGCGGTATGGGGTATGCCGGGACGAGTGAGTGCGGCGGGAATCGCTAGCGCAACGCTGCCGCTGTGGGGGATTGCTGGTGCGCTGAAACAGAGGGTAAACGCGGGGCGGGCTTTGCGATCTGAGGCGGCGCAGAGCACGGTGTCTACGACGAATGCGCGGTGGGAGATGATCCATGGCCTGCTCTGATTCTGATTACGACTATCTTCGCGGGCTGGTGATGGAGCAGTCGTCGAACCTGATCGATTCGTCGCGCAATGCTTTGTTCGACACGAGGCTGACACCGATCGCGCGGTTGTCCGGAGCTGCGAATCTTGAGGAGTTCGTCAAAATGCTGAAGGCCGGCAGGCCGGCTCATCTGCATCGCGCGGTTGCCGAGGCGATGACGATCAATGAGACGAGCTTCTTTCGCGATATCACACCGTTTGAGATGCTGCGGCAGATTGTCTTTCCGCAGTTGATCGAGGAGCGGAGGGAGAAGCGGCGTTTGAGGATATGGAGCGCTGCAAGTTCGACCGGACAGGAGGCGTATAGCCTGGCGATGCTGATTGCGGAGCATTTTCCGGACCTTGCGCAGTGGGATGTGAAGATCATCGGGACCGACATCTCGCGGCATGTGGTGGACTATGCGCAGAAGGGGCGATATCGGCGACTGGAGGTCAATCGGGGGTTGCCCGCGCGGATGTTGCTGAAGTACATGGTGCGCGAGGGCGATGAGTGGGAGGTGATTCCGCGAGTCCGAACGATGTGTGAGTTCCGATATGCGAATCTGTGCTCGCCGATGGCGCAGTTGCCGGTGTTCGATCTGGTGATGCTAAGAAATGTACTGCTGTATTTTTCTCAGCATGACCGGCGAGCGCTCTTCAAAGAGGTTTATAAGAAGATAATGCCGGGTGGGTATCTTGTGCTGGGGAACGCGGAGCAGGCTGAAGATTCGACGAATCTTTTTGAAGTGGAGTTCGCGGCGAACTGCTATTTTTACCGGCCTGTGACTGGGGCTTAGCGGCTTTCGTTTTGTTTGGCGGGTTCTGGACACAAGAGGGCAGGCGCGCATCCTATAGTGGATACGTGCGATGAAACGAGTTTCTACCAAAGCGAAACAAGTCGAAGTGGGGGATGACGGTGCGGCGAGCGCGCGGAGTGATGTTGCGTCTGCGGCGCAAACGGCGCTGTCACTGTTTCATCCGATTACGGCGAAGTGGTTTCGGGCTGTGTTTGATGCGCCGACGGCTCCACAGGTGGAGGGGTGGCCGGCGATTGCGCGTGGGGAGTCGACGCTGATTCTGGCACCGACGGGAACGGGGAAGACGCTGACGGCGTTTCTGTGGTGTCTGGACAAGCTGATGATGCGGACTGGCCCAGAGGCGGAGCGTGGGTGCCGGGTCGTGTATCTGTCGCCGTTGAAGGCGCTGGCGGCGGACGTGGAGCGTAACCTGCGGTCGCCGCTGGTGGGGATTGCGAATATGGCGAAGCGCGAGGGCGTGGATTTTCGGATGCCGGAGATTAGCGTGCGGACGGGAGATACTTCGCCGAAGGTGCGGGCACGATTTAGAAAGCATCCGGGAGATATCTTGATTACGACGCCGGAGAGTCTGTATCTGCTGCTGACGTCGGAGGCGGGAGAGGGGCTGCGGTCGGTCGAGACGGTGATTGTGGATGAGATTCATGCGCTGGTGCCGAGCAAGCGGGGAGCCCATATGGCACTGTCGCTGGAGCGGCTGGAGGCGTTGACGGGAAGGCGGCTGCAGCGGATTGGGTTATCGGCGACGCAGAGGCCGCTGGAAGAGGTGGCGCGGTTTCTTGGGGGTGCCGAATCTGCGGTCGATAGGAATTTAACTGCTGTGGTTACGGAAACGCCGCGGGCGCTCGAAGGCGGGGACGAGATTGCCAACGTGCTGATGAGTGCGGCGAGTGATGATGGTGTAAAGCCGGATGTGGGGGTGAACGCGCCGCTATACAGGCCGGTGACAGTGGTGAATACGGGGGCGCGGAAGGTGCTGGAGCTGAAGGTTGAAGTTCCAGTGGAAGACATGGCTCGGCTTGGCGAGATAGAAGAACAGCCGAGTGGACCGGCTTCGCAAGGGCCGAAACGGACGTCAATTTGGCAGTCGATCTATCCGCGGCTGCTGGAGATTATTCAGGGACGGACGTCGACGTTGATCTTCGTGAATGCGCGGCGCGTGGCGGAGAGGCTGGCAGGGGCGCTGAATGAACTTGCCGGGGAGCAGATTGCGCGGGCGCATCATGGTTCGCTGGCAGCGGCGCAACGGACGGAGATCGAGGAATTGCTGAAGGCGGGAAAGATCAGGGCGCTGGTGGCAACGTCGTCGCTGGAGTTGGGGATTGATATGGGCGCGATCGATCTGGTGATTCAGATTGAGGCTCCGCCGTCGGTGGCGAGTGGGATGCAGCGGATTGGGAGGGCGGGACACCAGGTGGGTGCGCCATCGCACGGGATTATTTTTCCGAAGTACCGAGCGGATTTGATTGCTTGCGCGGCAGTGACGCGGGCGATGCATGAGGGGCATGTGGAATCAACGCGGTTTCTGCGCAATCCGCTGGATGTGCTGGCGCAGCAGATGGTGGCGGTGATTGCGCATCCACCGCTGGGGGTCGCCGATGCGGAGCGGAGGGCTAAGCGTGCGACGGAGGAAGAGGGTAGCCCCGGCATCAGCTATGCGGCGTTGTTTGATCTGGTGCGCGGAGCGGCGCCGTTTGCGGGGTTGAGCCAGGGTGTGTTTGATGGTGTGCTCGATATGCTGGCAGGACGATATCCCTCGGACGAATTTGCGGAGTTGCGGCCGAGAATCACGTGGGACAGGACACGGAACTGGATTACTCCGCGCGCCGGTGTGAAGCGGATTGCGATTCTGAATGGCGGGACGATTCCCGATCGCGGAACGTATGGGGTATTTCTGGCGGGGGAGAGAAGCAAGCCGGTACGGGTGGGCGAGTTGGACGAGGAGATGGTCTTCGAGAGCAGGACGGGGGATGTCTTCATTCTCGGTGCGTCGGCCTGGCGGATCGATGAGATTACGCATGATCGTGTGTTGGTGACGCCGGCTGCCGGTGAAGCGGGTAAGATGCCGTTCTGGCATGGGGACCAGGCGGGACGGCCGCTTGAGTTCGGGCGAAGGATTGGGGCGCTGGTAAGGGAGTTGCGCGACGCTCCGCGCAGTGTGGCGATGACGCGGTTGACGACGGAGCATGACCTTGATCCGGGCGCGGCGGAGAATGTGCTGCGTTATCTGGCGGATCAGGAGTTGGCCACCGTGGTTGTTCCTGATGACCGGAATATCGTGATTGAGCGCGTGAGGGATGAACTGGGGGACTGGCGGGTGTGCGTGCTGACGCCGTTTGGCAGTAGGGTTCATGCGCCGTGGGCCATGGCGGTGACGGCGAAGCTACGTGCAGGGAGAGGACAAGAGGTTGAGACGATGTGGTCGGAGGATGGCTTTGTGCTGCGCTTTCCGGAGACCGAGGATGCGCCCGCGATCGATCCGATTTTGCTGGAGGCGGAGGAGGCGGCGGAGCTGGTGTTGCGGCAGCTGGGGTCGACGGCGCTGTTTGCGGCGAAGTTTCGGGAGGGTGCGGCGCGGGCTTTGTTGTTGCCGAGACGCAGGGCGGATGGGCGAACTCCGCTGTGGCAGCAGAGGAAGAGGGCGTATGACTTGCTAAGTGTTGCGAGTCGATATACTTCGTTTCCGATTGTGTTGGAGGCCTACAGGGAATGTCTGCGCGATGTATTCGATATGCCGGCGCTGATGGAGACGCTGCGGAATGTAGGGAATCGTTCGCTGAGGGTGCATACGGTGGATTCGCGGACGCCATCGCCGTTTGCTTCGGCGCTGCTGTTCAGTTACGTGGCGAACTACATTTATGACGGTGACGCTCCGTTGGCGGAGCGAAGGGCGCAGGCGCTTTCGATCGATCAGGATCAACTGCGTGAGCTGATGGGAGACGCCGATCTTCGTGAACTGCTGGATATCAATGCCATTGAAGAGACGGAGGAGCAGTTGCAGTGCCTGGCGGATACGTATCGCGCGCGAAATATGGATGGGGTTCATGACTTGCTGTTGCGGTTGGGAGATTTGACGCGGGTTGAGTTGCAGTTGCGGTGTGTAACGGAAGAGGTTGCGGATTCGGTTGCGAAACTGATGCGGGCGCGGCGGGTGTTGGAGGTTCAGATTGCTGGCGAGAAGCGGCTGATTGCGGTGGAGGATGCGGCGCGGTATCGGGATGCGCTGGGAGTGCCGCTGCCGCCGGGTTTGCCTTCGGCTTTTCTGCAGGAGATGCCGCATGCGCCGGTCGATTTGCTGCGAAGGTATGCGCGAACGCATGGGCCGTTTACCACGCATGAGGCGGCGGGGCGATTTGATCTGCCCGCGGAGGCGGTTGAGACGGTGCTGCAGCGACTGGTGCAGAGTGGCAAGGTGGTGGAGGGCGGATTTCGCCCCGGGGGGATTCATCGGGAGTGGTGCGACGACGAGGTGTTGAGGGCGATTCGTCGGCGGTCGCTGGCGCGGTTGCGGAAGGAGGTGGAGCCGGTTGAACAGAGGACGCTGGCTCGGCTGTTTACGCGGTGGCAGGGTGTGGTGCAGCCGCGGCGTGGACTGGATGCGTTGCTGGATGTGATCGAGAATCTGCAGGGAGCCCCGCTGCCTGCGTCGATTCTGGAGACTGAGATATTGCCAGCTCGCTTAGTGGGGTATAAGCCGGCTGATCTGGATACGTTGATTGCGGCGGGTGAGGTGGTGTGGGTGGGGATGGATCCAGTTGGAGAGCGGGATGGGCGGATCGGGCTTTATCTGGCGGAGAAGTTGGCTGCGTTGTGGCCGATTGTTCCGGCGGAGCGAGTTTTGCGGGATGAAGAGGGGAATGTGATTCAAACGTCTGCGGCAGAAGTGAGTCGGGAGATGGAGATCGTTGAGTATTTGAGAGGGCATGGGGCTTCTTTCTTTCAGGATTTGCATGACGGCGTGGGGGGAGGGTATCCGGGGGAGACGCTAGAGGCGCTGTGGAGTCTGGTGTGGAAGGGGATGCTGACGAATGATGGCATGGCTGCGCTGCGGGCTTACTGTGAGAGGCCCGCGGGTAGTTCGCGGAAGCCGGCGCGGCGCGTGAATCAGCAGGCAGTGTTTCGTTCGAGACGGACGACTCCGCCGACGGGACAGGGTCGATGGGCGCTGCAGGGAGCGGCGTTTGCGGCGGATCGTTCGGCTACGGAGTGGAGTCATGCGATGGCGCAGCAGTTGTTGGCGCGGTATGGCGTGGTGTTTCGCGAGACGGCGCATGCGGAGAATCTGCCCGGAGGTTTTTCGGCTATCTATGACGTGATGAAGGCGCTGGAGGAGAGCGGGAAGATTCGGCGAGGGTATTTTGCGGCGGATCTTGGGGCGACACAGTTTGCGATGCCGGCTGCGGTCGATCTGCTGCGGTCGCTTCGCGTACAGCAGGACCCGGACCGGGTCGAGATGTTGCAACTGGCGGCGACCGATCCGGCGAATCCGTATGGTGCGCTGATGCGATGGCCTGCGGCACCGGATGCGGGTTCTTCGTTGACACGGAGTGTGGGGGCGAGGGTGATTCTCTGCGATGGGGCGCTGGTGGCTTATATGCGACGAGGGAATCCAAACCTGCAGGTGTTTCTGCCTGAGGAGGAGCCGCAGCGGTCGCAGGTGGCGCGCAGTCTGGCGGAGTTCCTGGTGAGCCGGGTGCAGGACCAGGAAGACGCGCAGGGGCGGGGTGGGTTGTTGATTGCGACTGTGAATGGCGTGCTTGTCGCGGAACATTGGATGGCGCGGTTTTTGCTTGATGCAGGGTTTGCGGCGGGGGCGATGGGATTCAACGTGAGGAAGCATCTGCCACCGTTGCCGGGACAACGCGGCGGGGTGAGCGCGAATGCCTGAGGGAGACACTATCTATCGCGCGGCGCGGGCGCTGCAGCGGGCGATTGGCGGCAAGGTGGTGACCGGGTTTGAGCCGGGCTTGGCGAAGCTCGCTCGGGTGAACGATGATGCGCCGATTGTGGGCCGGGTTGTGGAGAGGGTGGAGTCGCAGGGGAAGTGGTGTTTGATTTATTTCTCGGGTGATCTGATTTTGGTGACGCATATGTTGATGAGTGGGAGCTGGCATCTGTATCGCCCGGGGGAACGCTGGCGAATGGCGCGTGGGCAGATGCGCGTAGTGATTCGGACGGTTGATTGGGAGGCGGTGGGGTTCAATGTTCCGCTGGCGGAGTTTCACACGGCTCGATCCCTTGAGAGAAGCAGTCAGGTGCCGAAGCTGGGGCCGGATATCCTGGCGGATGAATTTACGGTGGAGAGAGGAGTGGCGCGGCTGGCGGCTTATGGGCGAGAGAATCCTGATGCGGAGATTGCGCGGGTGCTGTTGAATCAGCGCGTGCTGGCTGGGTTGGGGAATGTCTATAAGAGCGAGGTGGCCTTTGCTGCGGGGGTAAATCCGTTTCGAGCGATGAGAACGATTACGCCACGGGAGATGAAGGTGATGGTGGAGTTTGCGCAGCGGTATATGAAGGCGAATGTCGCGGACGGCAAGGGTGATGGGATCGTGAGCTACTCAGGGAATCGGAGGACGACGCGTGCGATGGATCGTGAGGAGAGGCTTTGGGTGTATGGGCGGCAGGGTCAGGAGTGCCGGAGGTGTGGGGCGCTGGTGATGATGCGGAAGCACGGAGTGCAGGCGCGGTCGACGTATTGGTGTCCGGAGTGCCAGCCTTGGATGGGCGAGGGTGAGGCTCCGGTTGGGAGGGCGCAGAGTGTGAGGCGGGGCAAGATTGGGCGATGAGGTGGACTTGGGGAATGAAAATCAGTTGACTAAGCGGACTGGGTCGCGGCGATGGACAACTGCGCGAAGAACCTGCATGGGCGGGGAAGTGTTCGGTGGTGGCGCGTACGAAATAGTGCGGAGCTATTGTGGCGGCGGGGTGGGCTGCGGTTGTTTGTTTTGGTCTTTGTCTTTGCCGCCGCCGAAGATTTTCTGCAGGAAGTTTTTCTTCTTGGGTGGGGCTGGTTGCTGCGTGGTGTCGGGGGCGTTGCCGTCGGGTGGGGTGTTCGGGGGCTGTCGGACGATGGGAGCTCCGGTGGTGGATTGAGGCGTGGAGGCGTCAGGGGCGGCTGATTTGTTTCCACCGATGCCGAAGATCTTCTGGAAGAAGTTCTGCGGATTTTCGCCCATCTGGCTGCAGGTGTTGACGGGTACGGTGCCATCGAGGAAGGCGAGGTAGCGGCTATTGTCGGGGCATGTGGAGTCGACCAGAAGACCGCTGGTCCTGTCGATGTGCGCGGTCGTGATGCCTTCCGGAGCGGTGAAGGGCTTGACGTCGGAGTACTGGGGGAGCTGGATGGCGCGCTTCATGAACTCGGTCCAGATGGGCGCGGCGGCGTGAGCGCCTTCGATCTTGATGTCGGAGTAGTCGTCGTTGCCGACCCAGATGATGCAGATGAGGTTGGAGGTGTATCCGGCGAACCATGCGTCGTGGCTGGTGCCTGTCTTGCCGGCGGCTGGTGCGCTGAAGCCGTGACCGCGTACGGCGCCGGCGGCTGTGCCGTAGTTGATGGCGCCCTCGAGCAGGGATTGAGTGAGGTAGGCGGTGCGAGGGTCGAGGACCTGCTTGGCCTCTGGGGAGAAGTCGGAGACGATGTCGCCGTTGGCGTTGCGGACGGAGGCGAGCATCCAGGGAGTGAGGTGGACGCCGCTGTTGGCGAATACGGTGTAAGCACCAGCCATATCAACGGGAGTGGCGTTGTAGGTGCCGATGGCGACTGAAGGTGTGCCGCGAGCATTGACGATTCCTGCCGAGCGGGCGAGGGCCGCTACATTGCTGTAGCCGACCATTTCAGCGAGCGAGATCGTGGCGATATTAAGAGAATGGGCGATCGCATCTGCTGCTGTCACCATCCCGGGATATTCGTTCTTTTCGAAGTTGCCGGGTGTGTACGGCTTGCCGTCGTACATAAATGTGGTGGTGTCGTCGTTCAATTTGGTGAGCGCGGTGAAGACTCCTTCGTCGCCGAGGGACATGCCGTTAAGGCTAGAGTTGTAGGCGGCGGCGTAGACGAAAGGTTTGAAGATGGAGCCGGTAGGGCGTTCGGAGACGGCGTGATTCAGTTGAGACACGCCGTAATTGCGACCGCCGACGAGCGCCAGGATCTGGCCGGTGTGCGGATCGATGGCGACGAGTGCGACCTGGGGGTAAGTAATAGGCCCGGGCTGTTCGCCTTTCGGGGTCTTGTGCTGCCGGCGGACGATATCGTCGACATTCTTCATGCCGATTTCTACCGCTTCTGAGGCTGCGCGTTCCAGTTGGGGATCGAGTGAGGTGTAGATGCGTAGACTCTGGTGCGAGAGGTCCTGATCGCCGATTCGCTTTACAAGCTGGTCGTGGACGAGGTCGACGAAGTAGGGTGCTTCGCTGGCGTCGATGTTTGGGGGTGCGAGGCGAAGGGGTTCGGCCTTGGCACGCGAGGCTTCGCCGGCGGTGATGGCGCCGGTCTCGACCATGGAGTCGAGGACGAGGTTGCGGCGCTCCATGGCGCGCTCAGGATGGCGGTAAGGATTCAGGCGAGTGGGAGATTGAATGGTACCGGCGAGCAAGGCACTCTCTGCGAGGTCGAGCTGACCGATGTTCTTTCCGAAGAAGGTCTGGGCGGCCTCGCCGAAGCCGTTGATGGCGTAGCTGCCGCGCTGGCCGAGGTTGATCTGGTTGGCGTACATCTCGAAGATCTGCTTCTTGTTGAAGCGCGCTTCGAGCTGGAAGGTGATCATGATCTCGCGGAGTTTGCGGGTGATTTTTTTCTCGGGCGAGAGGAAGAAGCCGCGGGCGAGTTGCTGGGTGAGAGTGGAGCCGCCGCAGCTCATGTGGTGGGAGACGATGTCCTCGAATCCGCACTTGAGGGTGCGGAGGTAGTTGATACCACCGTGCTCGAAGAAGCTGCGGTCTTCGATGGCGATGACGGCCTGTACCAAGTGGGGCGGAATCTCCTGGTAGGTAACGAGGCGGCGCTTGGTTCGGTTCTTGTCTTCGGAGAGAGCGGTGATGAGCTGCGGTTCGAGTTCGTAGCCGCTAAGGGCGACGCCGTTTTCGGCGGTGATGCTCTGGACGACGCCGTTGCTGGAATTGATTGTGGCGCCGTCGGTGTTGTGGAAGCTTTCGGGACCGGGTTTGATGAAGATGTTGTCGCCGTTGAGCTGAAATGTGCCGAGTTTCGGATTCGCGTTGTAGCCGGCCTGGCGGAGTTCGGTGGCGATGGCGTTTGCGGAGAGCTTCTGCCCGGGACGGACCTGAGGAGATGCGGCGTAGATCTGCGAGACGCTGGCGAAGATGGGGCCGGCGGAGAGTCGCTCGTCGACCACTTTTTGATAGTGATAGTAGAAGTAGCCGAAGACGATTGAGCCGATAACGACAAGACCAAGAAAGGCAATGAGAAAGACGCGCAGGAGCTGAAGACGGAGGTCCGTAAGCTTGATGGCTGTTCGCGCGTTGGTACCGTATCTGAGTTTGACGGGCATAGGGTAGAACTAGCGACGAGCGAGTAACGTGTACGCCGGCGCCATGATGTTAGACGGTTTGGATGCTGCTACGGGCATTGGCGCTTGATACGGGTTCGAGCGGACTGGTGGGGTTTAGTTTAGCTTGGCGGATCAGGCTGGAGAGTCGAGATGCGACTTCATCAAGGGAATGTTCCTCAGTTGTTAGATCTGAGGCGGTCAACAAGTTCTACTTTGCCTTCAACTACTCCGCGTCCAATGTTGATTCTATATGGGATGCCGACCAGATCGGCGTCCTTGAATTTGACGCCGGCGCGCTCATCGCGGTCGTCGAGGATGACGTCGACGCCAGCGGCTTCGATGTCAGCGGCGACTTTTTCTCCAGCGGCAAGAAGAGCAGGATCGCCGATGTTGGTGACGGTGACGACGGCCTGGAATGGCGCGATGGCCGGATGCAGCGCGAAGCTGTTGCCTCCGTTTGCTGCGGCGGAGGTTTCGATGGCGGCGGTGAGGATGCGCTCGATGCCGATGCCGTAACAGCCCATGATGGGCATGGTCTCTTTGCCGTCTCGGTTGAGGACGGTTGCTCCCATGGATTTCGAGTATCTGTAACCGAGCTTGAAGATGTGGCCAATCTCGACGGCTTTGCCGAGCCTGAGAGGTTTGCCGCTGGTGACGTCGAGGTCGCCTTCGTTGACGTTGCGGATGTCGGCAACGCGCGTCCACGTGAAGTCGCGGCCGGGGGTGATGTTGCGGTAGTGGTAGTCGAGCTTGTTGGCTCCGCCGACCATGTTCTTGCGACCCTCAAGGCCGAGGTCGATGACGACGAAGGCGGCGCGTGGGACTCCCTTTGCGGCGGGAAGGACTCTGAGGCCGATGGGGCCGAGGTAGCCTGCTGGGCCGTCGAAATAGAGCGCGAGTTCTTCGGCGACCATGGTGCGCAGTTCGGTCACGTAGGCGGCGGCCATCAACTTGGTTTCGTTGACAAAGTGGTCTCCGCGAAGGAAAGCGATGACGGGGACCTCGACGGTCTTGCCTGTGCCGTCTCTCTTTTTACCCATGTAGGCGACGGTCTTGATGTCGGAAGAGGGGGAGATGTTGAAGAACTCGGCGACGTCGGCGATGGCGGCTTTGCCGGGAGTGTGGACGAGTTCGGGCATGCCGTCGCCGGTGGGTTCCATCTCAGTGACGGGCGAAAGTCGCGAGGTGGCTTTTTCGAGGTTCGCTGCGTAGCCGCTTTCGGCGCAGCTGACGATGAGGTCTTCGCCGGCCTCGGTGTAGACCATGAACTCCTGGGACTGCGAGCCGCCCATGGCGCCCGAGTCGGCTTCGACGGCGACGAACTCGAGGCCGCAGCGGGTGAAGATGCGGCGGTAGGCCTCGTCGTGCTTATTGTAGGAGACGTCGAGGCCGGCATCGTCGATGTCGAATGAGTAGGAGTCCTTCATGAGGAACTGGCGCACGCGCAGGAGGCCGGCTTTGGGCCGAGGCTCGTCGCGGAACTTGGTCTGGATCTGGTACCAGATTTGTGGCAGCTGCTTGTAGCTGCGAAGCTCCTTGCGGGCGATGTCGGTGACGACCTCTTCGTGGGTCATGGCGAGGCATAGCTCGGCGCCCTTGCGGTCTTTCAGGCGGAACATGTTGTCGCCCATGGCGGACCAGCGGCCGCTTTCCTCCCAGATTTCCTGGGGATTGATGGCGGGAAGGAAGAACTCCTGACCGATGCGATCCATCTCTTCGCGCACGATGGCGACGATCTTGTTGATTGAGCGGTTGCCAAGGAAGAGATACGAATAGATCCCTGCACCGAGCTGGCGGATGTAGCCGGCGCGGAGAAGGAGTTTGTGGCTGGCGACTTCGGCGTCCGCGGGTGCTTCACGGAGGGTGGGAATGAAGAGTTGGGACCAGCGATGCATGGGCAAAACTACACTTTCCGGCCCGCGGCCGGATGCGCGCGGACATCAATCAGGATGAATTCTCATTCTAAACCGGGGAAGGTTCCTGCGTAAGGTCGAGTGGGACACATAGCCTGATGGGACAAGCAATGGGGTTACCTACAGATTGCTTTCGCTATGTCGCACATGCGACATACATTTGCGCCACAACAGCGTAGAGTCCAATCATTCGCATCTACCCGCCCTCGCGCAGTGTGGGGCAACCAGTCTTTGCGGCTACGGGAGAGATCCCGTGCAAAGGACGGGGCAAATGCGAAACAACCACTTTATGTCTGAGTCATTACCGCGACCAAGAAATCTCATGCTGGCACAGTTGCCGGATGCCGAGTATGAACCTTTGGCACGGTTTCTCGTCCCCGTCGAACTGCCTTTGGGGATGCGACTTTCTGAGCCGAACGAGCCGATTGAGTATGTGTACTTTCTGAATAGCGGACTCATCTCCACGGATGCACTTACTGAAAAGGGCGAATCAGTCGAGGTCGGAGTGATTGGTCGCGAAGGGTTTGCGGGGCTGCCTGCGCTTCTCGATCAGCCGCAGATGTCGCACTCGGTGTTAATGCAGGGAATCGGTGAGGGTCTTCGCATCCGTTCGTCGATCGTGCGGGATCAGTTTTTGAAGGGTGGGATGTTGCAGCGTCTGGTTCACACCTTTGCTTACCTGCAATTGGTGCAGACTACGCAGTCGGTTCTGTGCAACCGGATGCATGAGGTAGATGCGAGGCTGGCGCGGTGGCTGCTGACCTCTGCCGACCGGATGGAGTCGGATTCGTTGAACCTGACGCAGGAATTCCTGGCGCAGATGCTGGGTGTGCAGCGTTCGACCGTCACGGTTGCGGCGGGTGATCTGCAACGGGCGGGCTTTATCGGCTACAGCCGCGGCAAGATACATATTCTTGACCGTCCAAGACTGGTAAAGACGGCGTGCGAGTGTTACACGATCGTGAGTTCTGCGTATCAGCGGATCTTGCAGCCCAACGCCAACAATTCACTGGTTTACGTCGAGTAGGCGACAGACGGTTTGCCGGTCAGCCATTAATGTAAGATTTTCAGCTGCACCTCCTTCTACATTTGCCGATTGGTCTGATGGTTTGAGACGTTTTATCGGAGACCGCATGCTCAGAATTCTTTTGGCGGGCAATGATTCCCGGTTGCTGGCGACGCGCGCTGCAGTGTTGGCGAGGACCGGCGCGAGTGTTGCTTATGGCGATGCGAGGGAGACGCTGGACACTCTGGATCGAGAGGCATTCGATCTGGTGGTTCTTTGCCATTCGCTGCTGGAGTCAGATGTGGTTACGATCGCGGACAAGGCTCGCGAAAAGATTCCCAATGCAAAGACACTGCTGGTCGCGGTCAATCGAAGCGGGATGAACCACCAGGGCAAATGTGACGCTATCTGCATGCCGGAGCCGACGGAGTTGCTGGCGCGGAGTAGGGAGTTGCTGGCCAGCGTTACTGTTCAACAATATTTGTAACTTAGTTCTTCAGGTGAGTTGCAGGCTCCAGAGATCGTGGAGGTGCACGACTCCTTCGACCTGTCTGGTCGAATCGATGATGATGAGCGACGTGATCTTCTTTTCCTCCATGAGAGCAAGCGCGGACGAGGCCAAAGCGCTGCCGCCGATGGTGAGAGGATGCGCGTTCATGATCTCGCCTGCAGTGTGCTCCAGGGCGTGGGAGCCGTCGCGTTCGAGCAGACGACGAAGATCTCCGTCGGAGATCATGCCGGCGAGACGGCCGTCTTCAAGGACTGTGGTCATGCCGAGCTTCTTGCGCGACATCTCGTAGATGACTTGCGTCATTGGGGTAGAGCTTGCGACCTGGGGCAGGGCATCCCCGGCGTGCATCAACTCGCGGACGCGTGCGAGACGCCTGCCGATGCGGCCTCCGGGGTGAAGGTCGGCAAAGTCTTCGGCCTTCCATCCGCGGCGCCGGCTTACTTCGAGGGCGAGCGCGTCGCCGAGGGCAAGCATGACGGTTGTGGATGCGGTAGGAGCGAGGTTGAGTGGGCAGGCCTCGGACGAGACGCTGGTGTCGAGGAAGATGTCGCTTGCCTGGGCGAGGGTAGAGGTGCTGCAGCCGCTGATGGTGATCAGAGTGGCGTTGAGGCGCTTCAGCGTGGGAAGCAAGCGGAGCAGCTCTTCGGTTTCACCGCTGTAGGAGAGCGCGAGAACGATGTCGCCGGCGCCGAGCATGCCGAGGTCGCCGTGGATCGCTTCAGCCGCGTGCAGGAAGTGGGCGGGTGTGCCGGTGGAGCGAAGGGTGGCGGCGAGCTTGCGTGCGATGATGCCGCTCTTGCCTATCCCTGTGACGACGATGCGGCCACGCGTGTCGGCGGATTGAAGAAGCAGATCGGTCGCTCGCGCGAAGGGTGCGAGCATGGCGGTGTCGAGGCGAAGGGCTAGCTCGCTGAGAGCGGCTGCCTCGATGCGGATGAACTCCGATGGGCGTACGGAATCCGACGGGTTGTTGACTTTACTGGACATAGGCCGGGCCATGTCGATGCTAGCAGAGGAGCGCGTGAGAGAGATCTGGCGGGGTTTGGGGACGAGGCTGGACGCAACTCGATACGAGTCAGTTGCTTGCATCGTTTATGGCGGATTTGTATCTAATTCCAGATAGAATTAATCGAGCGAAGTGTGCCGGAAGGATTTTGCGTGTGAAACGGAACGGATTGGTTTTTGGAGTGATGGTCTTCGGGATCGCGCTGCTGCTGTGGGCGGGATGGCATAACCTGCGGGAGCGCCGCCTTCGTATGCAGCAGGCCCAGGAGAATCATGTGGTGCTGACGCCTGCGAAGCCGGGTGAGGCAGCGGGTTCGGAGGGGCAGACGACCGATGTCGAAGGCCCAAAGATGCTCGGCAAGATGGCGCCGGCATTTACGCTGGCGACGCTCGATGGGAAGAAGGTATCGCTCAGCGACTACAAGGGACGACCTGTTCTGGTGAACTTCTGGGGGACGTGGTGCGGGCCGTGCAAGATAGAGATGCCCTGGTTTGAGGAGTTTCACAAACAGTATGCGGCGCAGGGATTCGAGATTCTTGGGTTGACCGATGATGTTGATGCGGGCAAGGATGCGATTGCGAAGGTGGTGCAGAAGACGGGTGTCACCTATCCGATTTTGTTAACGGACGGTAAGGTTCAAGAGGCTTTCGGCGGCTTGGACTACCTGCCGGTCTCTTTCTATGTGGACCGGAATGGGATCATTGTCGAGGAGACGGCTGGGCTTGGCAGCAAGGACGAGATTGAGGCGCATATCAAGAAGGTGATTGCGTCTGGTGCGAAGCCGGCGGCAGGTGGGCAGTGATGCGTCATCGTCTGGCGGCTGCGGGTATGGTGTTGGCTCTATGGGCGCCAGGAGTGTTGCCGGCTCAGCAGGTGGGGAATCTTGATGCGCCAGCGCCTAAGCCGAAATCGTTCGTTATCTATGCAGCGGAAGAACAGAATGTGGCGGCGGGGAAGCGCAGCGTGCTGGAGTTGCATTTTCGCGTGATGGATGGATTTCACGTGAACTCGCATACCCCGAAGTCGGATCTGCTGATCCCGACACGGATTGAGCTGCAGCCGGCCACGGGTGTGAAGGCGAATGCGGTTGAATATCCGGCGGGAACGACGTATAGCTTCAGCTTCGATCCAACGGAGAAGCTGGATGTGTACACGGGGGCATTTACGGTGAAGTTGCCTGTGGTCGCCGAGGCGGGGACGCACACTCTGGATGGGACGCTGAAGTATCAGGCGTGCGATCACGCTGCTTGTTATCCGCCGAAGAGCCTGCCTGTGCAGGTGATCTTCACGGCGAAGTAGTCTCCGCTCACCGCGAACGACACACATTTCTGTTTGTAGCTTCGGTACGCGTGCCATGGAATGTGGTGGAGTGGTGGCATGATGAAGGAACGGGACAGACAGGAGCGGGCAGACAGGGATGGAAGAATTTCGAAGGCTCACACGACTGCCGGCGTATGTGTTCAACATCACGAGTGAGTTGAAGGCGGCGGCGCGCAAGCGTGGCGAGGACATTATCGACTTCGGGATGGGGAATCCTGACGGCGCAACGCCGAGGCATATCGTGGATAAGCTGATTGAAGCGGCACAGCGCACGACGACACACCGGTATTCCTTATCGAAGGGCGTTCCCCGCCTGCGAAAGGCGATCTGCAACTGGTACAAGACGCGGTACGACGTCGATCTCGACCCCGAGACAGAGGCGATTGTCACGATCGGTTCGAAGGAGGGGATTGCGCATCTTTGTCTGGCGGTGCTTGATGACGAAGATACGGTGGCGGTGCCGAATCCGAGCTATCCGATCCACATCTTTGGGCCGGTTATTGCGGGGTCGAAGGTGCAGAGTATCGCTGTGCAGGATGGAACAGCGGAGGCGATGCTGGAGCGACTGGAGCATGATCTCCCGCGGATGGAGCCGCGGCCGAAGCTGCTGATTCTGAATTTTCCTGCGAATCCGACGACGCAGTGTGTGGAACTCTCTTTCTTCGAGCGGATTGTCGCGCTGTGCAGGGATTTGGGGATCTACATTGTTCATGACCTTGCGTATGCGGACCTCGTGTTTGACGGGTATCGAGCGCCGAGTGTACTGGAGGTTGCGGGGGCGAAGGATATTGCGGTCGAGTTCTTTACGCTGTCGAAGAGCTACAACATGCCGGGGTGGCGCGTGGGCTTTATGGTGGGAAACACCAAGCTGGTTGCGGCTTTGGGGCGCATCAAGAGCTACTTTGACTATGGGACGTTTACGCCGATCCAGGTGGCGGCGATTGCTGCGCTGGAGGGGCCGCAGGATTGCGTCAGGGAGATTGTGGAGAACTACAAGTGCAGGCGGGATGTGCTGGTGCCGGGGTTGAATAAATTGGGGTGGCCGGTGGAGTTGCCGAAGGCGACGATGTTTGCGTGGGCGAAGATTCCGGAGCAGTTCAAGGGGATGGGATCTGTTGAGTTTTCAAAGAGATTGCTGCTGGAGGCGAAGGTGGCGGTGAGCCCGGGTGTGGGGTTTGGCGAGCATGGGGATGGGTATGTGCGGTTTTCGCTGATTGAGAATGAGGAGCGGACGCGGCAGGCGCTGCGGGGGATCAAGCAGATGTTTAAGGCTGGTTAGATTTTTTTACGACATTTTTTAGCCCCGGTGGGAGCCGGGGTTTTGCTGTTTTTGCGGGTGTTTTTGAAGGGGGTTCTGAAAAAGTGAGTGGTTTTGGTGTGGTTTTTGCGTGGTAAATCGTGGTGAATTTGTGGTGAGTTGTGGTGTTTTGCGTGGTGGTTTTTCAGAGGCGAAAAACACGCCAACTTTTTGATATTTATTTTTGGGGTGGGATGGGGGTGCCCTGGTGGAAGGTGATCTGCCATCTTCCGTCGAGGTGGATCCAGAGGGAGCTGCGCAGGGATTGGCCGGTGATCTTGCCGGCTAGGTTTCTTCGCGTGGCTTTGTAGGTTGCGAGGATGGCGGTGGGGGAGATTTCGCGGGTGGCGAAGTCGGTGAGGGTGGAGGCTGGGCGGGGTGGTTCGTTTTTCAGGGCTTCGAGGATGGAGGCTTTGTTGAATATGCGGCCGGAGGCGCCGAACTCGATGAAGTCGTCGGCTAGCATCGTGGCGACTAATTCGGAGTTGCGGCCGACGGTTGGGTCTAGGAGTTGTTCTTCGAGTTGTTGGATGAGAGCCGTGTCCATTGGATTGCGTTAAGAGTAGAGGAAAAACGGCAACGGCCCGGGGCTAAAGCCCCCTTTTTTCTCAGGCTTTTTTCAGGGGCCTGAAGGCCCCTGCTTCCACCGGTTCGCGCTTTCGCGCGAATGGTGATGGGTTCGCGTCGACGCTCTAAGCGTTGAAGCTCCTTTGCTTCTCCAGAGGTTCGCGCTTTCACACGAATGGCCCACTCATGTCGCGATTCGACCGCGCCATGATTGGGGCACCCCGGCGCGGTGAGTCGCTTTGAGATGACGTACCTCAGCGGCTAAAGCCACACTTCTCCTGGTGCTGGTTACGGCAAGGCTGAAGCCGTGCCCTTAAACACAACGAGTTTTTTGCGGGGCTACTTCTTTTGGGTGGCAAGTTTTTTCTGGGTGTCGAGGAAGCGGCGGACGCGGTCGAGGGAGCGGGCTTTGCCGAAGACGACCATGCTTTCGAGGAGGGGCGGGGACATGGTGCTGCCGGTGATGATGGCGCGGAGGAGCATGAAGTTTTCTTTGACGGACCACTGCTCTTCTTCGCCTAGTTTCTTGAAGGCGGGTTCGAGAGCTTCGTGAGTCCAGTCGGTGACTTCGAGGACGGTGAGCTGTTCGGCGGCGAAGGCGAGGGTTTCTTCGAGGGTGCGTTTTTTGGGGACGAAGACTTCGGCTGACGGCATGATGTCGTCGGCGAGGAAGAAGTGGTTGAGGTTGCCGAACTCGCCGAGGGTTTCGATGCGGGTTTGGACGAGGGCGGCGATGTTGTTGGAGGTAGCTGTCGCTGAGGATGGTTTCGCGCAGGGATTTGTAGAAGGCTTCGGGGGTTTGGGCGCGGAGGTATTCGCCGTTGAGCCACTTGAGCTTGGTGAGGTCGAAGACGGGGCCGCCGAGGCGGATGTTTTTGACGTCGAAGTCCTGGAGCATATCCTCAAGGGTGAAGATATCGGGGTTTGGATTTGTTCTGATCTTCCGGTTCAGAAATCGCTCACGTTGCTCGGGCGTTAGTTGCTCAAGAGTTAATGTTGGACCATCTAGGTCTGGCTCAGAAAATGGCGGTGTCATGCCGCCGCCCATGAGGCCGAGGAAGTTGATGACAGCTTCGGGGAGGAAGCCGGCCTGACGGTAGTAGATGAGGGAGACGGGATTTTTTCTTTTCGAGATTTTGGATTTGTCGAGATTGCGCAGGAGCGGCATATGCCAGAAGCGCGGGAGCTGCCAGCCGAAGGCATTGTAGAGCAGGACGTGTTTCGGGGTGGAGGAGATCCACTCTTCGGCGCGGATGACGTCGGTGATCTGCATGAGGTGATCGTCGACGACGTTGGCGAGGTGATAGGTGGGGAAGCCGTCGGACTTCATGAGGACCTGATCGTCGACGTTGGAGTGCTCGAAGGTGATGTCTCCGCGGAGTTCGTCGCGGAAGGTCGGTGGAAGAGGTGGTGTCGCCGGTGTGCGGCGGGACCTTCATGCGGACGACGTAGGGGCGGCCTTCGGCGAGGTACTGTTCGATTTGCTGCGGAGTGAGTTCGCGATGGGCTCCGTCGTAGCGGGGCGGGAGTTTGGCGGCGATCTGGCGCTGACGCAGGGCCTCGAGTTCGTCGGCGAGTTTCGAATGCGCGGTAGGCGGTGCCGTTCTTCAGAAGGATTTCTACGTGCTCGCGGTAGATTTCGGTGCGCTCGGATTGGCGGTAGGGGCCGTAGGGGCCTCCGACGTCGGGGCCTTCGTCCCAGTTGAGGCCGAGCCAGCGGAGGGAGTTGAAGATTTCCTGTTCGGAGGTGGCGACGAAGCGGGCGCGGTCGGTGTCTTCGATGCGGAGGACGAATTTGCCGTCGCGCTGGCGGGCGTAGAGGAAGTTGATGAGGCCGATGTAGGCGGTGCCTACGTGGGGGTCGCCTGTGGGGGAGGGGGCGATGCGGACGCGGATGGGTGCTGTGTTTGAATCGTTCGTCATAAAGGCCAAGAGTTAATGCTAGCAGAGGGATGGGGTGGGGAGTTCGGATCGCGCTTCGCGCGATGGCCCACTCATGCGATAAAACCGCATGAATGGGGCACCCGCTGCGTTGCTCTCCGCGTTCTCCATAGTCGCTGTAGCTCGGAAGTAAGAACAAGCAACGGCGAAATGCGGGGATCCTTCACTCCGTTCAGGATGACGACTTTTTTATTGGATGACGAAGTTTTGCTGGATGACGACATTTTTACTGGATGAGGGGGATAAGAGAGGCTAGTGTGGCGGCGGCTTCGTGGAGGGAGGTGTCGGGGGTGAGGTAGTCGGGACAGAGGCGGAGGAATTTGTTGCGGGCGTCGGTGATGATGTTGCTGCGCTCGAGTTCTTTTGCGAGGGATACAGCGTTGGGGAGTTCGATGGTCAGAAATCCTCCATGTTCGTTGTCTGCGCCTTGAGCGGGGATGCCAGGTCGGCGAGATATTGTTTGAGGCGGGTGAGGCGGTCGAGGTTGTAGGCGCGGATGCGGGCGATGCCGAGTTGGAAGGTGAGGAGTTGGCCTGCGCGGGCCTGGTAATAGGTGAGGACGGGTGGGGTTGATTCGAGGTAGGCGTCGCCGCCGGGGGCGAAGCGTGGGGGATTGGGGCGCTCGTATTGGAAGGGGTGGTCCTTTGCGAACCAGCCGATGTCGATTGGTTTGAGGTCGCTGGTGAGGGCGTCGGGGGAGATGTAGAGGAAGGCTGCGCCGGGGCCGCCGCGGAGATATTTGTAGCTTCCGCCGATGATGAAGTCGGCTTGCATGGCGGCGGCGTCGACGGGGAAGACGCCGATGGCGTGGTAGGAGTCGACGAGTAAGCGTGCGCCTGCTGTGTGGCAGTGATGGGCTAGGTGGTCGAGGTCGGGGATGATCTGGCTGGTGGTGAAGAGGATTTGAGAGATGACGACTAGGTCGACGCCGTTCGCGGATTTTTTCAATCAGTTGTGTGAGATCGATTTTGCCGTCGGGGTTTTGATGGGGGACGGTGGTGAGGCGGATTCTGCCTACTGCGGCGTATTGCTTGAGGATGACGTCGACTGAGTCGAACTCGGCTGCGGTGGTGAGGATGCGGGGTATGCCGGGGAGCGCGTTGAGGACGGTGCGGAGGCCTTGTCCGGCGGAGGTTTTGGGGACGATGCAGTCGGGGCGTGGGGCGCCGATGAGCTGTGCGATGCGCGTGCGGTGTGCGTGCTCTTCTTCGAGCCACTCATCCCAGGCGTCGCCGAGTTTGCTCTGCCAGAGGTGAAAGGCTTCGCGGAGGTCGTCTTCGGTTTGGTCGAGGGGGCGTCCGAGAGAGTGGTTCGCGAGGTAGATGCCGGGGTTTGCGAGAGTTTTTGAGAAGAGGGGAAAGATGTGAAGGCGGAGGGAGTCTTCGGTGAGCGCGCCGGGGCCAAGGGCTGCGACAGCATCGGCGAGATTCATTCGCGGGGAGCCTCTGTTCGCGAGGCTAGCAGTTCGGGGAAGAAGGTGAGTTCGAGAGCCTGGCGCAGGAAGCCGGCACCGGATGAGCCGCCAGTGCCCGGACGGAAGCCGATGATGCGTTCTACTGTCTTGAGGTGCCGAAAGCGCCAGAGCTGGAAGTATTCTTCTACGTCGACGAGCTTTTCGCACATCTCGTAGGCCTCCCAATGTTGCTTTGAGTTGCGGTAGATATCGCGAAAGGTGTCTACGAGGGCTTCGTTTCGGACGTAAGGCTTCGACCAGTCGCGGTTGAGGCATTCGGGGGCGATGGTGTAGCCGCGGCGAGAGAGATAGCGGAGGAACTCGTCGTAGAGACTGGGGGATTCGAGGGTGCGTTGGAGGTCGTCGTAGATGGCGGGGTCGTGCGCGAAGACTTTGATGGTGTCGGGGTTTTTGTTGCCGAGGAGGAATTCGAGCTTGCGGTATTGATAGGACTGAAAGCCGGAGGCGTTGCCGAGGACTCCGCGGAACTCCATGTACTCGGAGGGGGTGAGGGTTTCGAGTACGGACCATTGCTCGAAGAGCTGCATCTGGATGAGTTTTACGCGGGAGAGGATTTTGAGCGCGGGAGGGAGGCGGTCGTGACGGATGTGGTCGATTGCGGCGGAGAGCTCGTGGATGATGAGTTTGATCCATAGCTCGGAGACCTGGTGCTGGATGATGAAGAGCATCTCGTCGTGATGCTGGGGCTGAGAGAGCGGCCGCTGTTGTGCGAGGAGGCCGTCGAGCGAGAGGTAGCCGGCGTAGCTCAACTTTTTGGAGAAGTCGGTTACGATTCCTGATTCGACGGGGCGTTGATTGGTGTTGGTCATTGTCTTCTACTGAATAGTAATGTTTTGCTGCTTCCGCTGCTTCAGTGAGTCATGGCGTAGACGACGTAGTTGACGCCGATGCGGATGCCGAGCTGGGAGTATTTCAAGGGGTACTCGGGTTGGTCGGCCCACTCCCAGGAGTCGCCGATGTCGGAGTTCAAAGAGATCGCGACCATGATTCGGCCCTTGTCGTCGTAGATGCCCTCCCAGCGGGCGACGCGGCCGTCTTTTTTGTAGCCGGTGCCGAGGTGTTCGGCGCCGGGGATCTGGAAGCGGTCGTCGAGATCGAAGACGGTGTGGAAGATGGGATCGTCGTTGGGAATATCGACGATGGGTCGTTCGGGGAAGACCATCTTCATGGTTTTTTCGAAGTAGGCCTGCTCTTCGTGTCCGTGGAAGTCGTCGGCCATGAAGAAGCCGCCGCGAAGGAGGTAGTCGCGAAGTTTTTTGCACTGGGCTTCGGTGAGGCCCCACTCACCGACCTGCACCGCGTAGAGCCAGGGCCAGTTGTAGACCTCGTCGCCGTCGTCGAGGTTGACGGCTTGTTCGACGGATCGAGCGTCGACGCGGGTGAGCCGGCGGACGGCTGCTGATAGTGTGCGGTCGGCTTTGGGGAAGTCCTGGGTCCAGAGGGAGAGACCGAGGCGCCAGTCACCCTGATAGCGCGGATAGTAGCCATCGAGGGGGCCGGGCGGATACATGAGGCGAGCGAAGGTCCATTCGCCGGGCTTCTGCCAGTCGGGCGGGAGAGGCATCCTTTCGTATCCTTCGACGGAGGGATATTGGCGGAAGGGATGTTGTGCGTAGAGTGCACCAAGCAGAGTGCCGACGAGTGCAAGCACGCAGCCTGATTGCCACAGGTTTTTCATGGCCCCGGGTCCCTCAGTTGGCTCCGAGGATAGCACGGGCGGGTGAACGTCGATCAGGTGCGAGCGGTGCGGACGGCGGCGGCCAGTTCGGTGAGGGCGACTTTGGTTTCGGGCCAGTCGATGCAGGCGTCGGTGATGCTCTGGCCGTAGACGAGGGGTTGGCCGCGGACGAGCTTCTGGGCTCCGGCGACGAGGTTGCTTTCGAGCATGACGCCGATGATGCGGTCTTCGCCGCCGGCGATCTGCGCGGCGATGTTGCGGCAGACGGATAACTGCTGGGTGTGGTCCTTGTGGCTGTTGGCGTGGCTGCAGTCGATCATGACCTGAGGGCGGATGCCGGCGGTGACTGCATCTGCTTGCAGGTTTCTTCGACGGAGGCGGCGTCGTAGTTGACGGTCTGGCGGCCGCCGCGAAGGATGATGTGGCAATCGCGGTTGCCCTTGGTGACGAAGATGGCGGTCTGGCCGTGTTTGGTGTGGCCGAGGAAGTTGTGGGACTGGCCGGCGGAGAGGATGGCTTCGATGGCGATCTGGACGTTGCCGGAGGTGCCGTTTTTGAAGCCGACGGGGCAGGAGATGCCGGAGACGAGTTCGCGGTGGACCTGGCTTTCGGTGGTGCGGGCTCCGATGGCTCCCCAGCTGACGAGCGAGGAGATGTACTGGGGGGAGATCATGTCGAGGAACTCGGTGCCGGCGGGGACGCCCATCTCGGCGAGGTCGAGAAGGAGATGGCGGGCTTTGCGGAGGCCGTCGTTGATCTGGAAGGACTCGTCGAGATGGGGATCGTTGATGAGGCCCTTCCAGCCGAGGGTGGTGCGGGGCTTTTCGAAGTAGACACGCATGACGAGGCAGAGCTCGTTGGAGAACTCGGCGATTGCGCCTTTGAGGAGTTCTGCGTATTCGCGGGCGGCTTTGGTGTCGTGGATGGAGCAGGGGCCGACGACGACGAGGAGCCGGCGGTCTTTGCCGTTGAGGATGTCGATGATTTCGTTGCGGGCTTTGAAGACGGTGGCGGAGGCGGTTTCGGTGAGGGGTAGCTCTTCTTCGAGAAAGGCCGGGGGGAGGACGACTTTGGTCCAGGTTATGCGAAGGTCATCAGTGGGAAAGAACATAGGTCTCGTTTGTTGGTGATGTTTGTGGGCCGCGGTGATGACGCACTCTTTTTATTCTAGCTGGGCTGAGGGGAGGGTGCGTGGGGCGACCGCGGATGGCACGGATTAGAAACAAAAGCTTAGTGCGGATTTAAGAACATGCAACGGCAAAGACTGGTGTATGGGCTGACAGGTTTGAACGGTATGGGTGGGTGGAGTTCGTCGGGGTCCTTCGCTTCGCTCAGGATGACAGCAACAACATGCAACGGCAAGAGCAACGCTAGTTGAGATGATGATTTGTGATGGGGTTACTTGCGGCCGGAGGTGGCGATTCTCCTTAGTTCGGGGAGGATGTTGCCTAGGGGGGTGGCTTCGGCGTTGGGTTGGCCGAGTGCAAAGTAGGCTTTGCGGTAGAGCGGGTAAAGCTCGTTGTAGACGGCGACTGATTTTGGTTGCGGGGTCGTAGGTGCGGTAGGGAAGACAGATGGCTTTCTGTGCTTCTTCGATGGTGTTGAAGGCGTGGGCGGCGAGGAGCGCGAAGATGCCTGAGCCGAGGCTGGTGGGTGTGCCGTCGGGAACGAGGACGGGTTTGCCGAGGACGTCGGCGTAGATCTGGTTGAGGACGGCGTTGTTCTGTGGGATGCCGCCGGCGTTGATGACGCGGGTGACGGGGACGCCGTGTTCGGCCATGCGCTCGAGGATGATGCGAGTGTGGAAGGCGGTGCCTTCGATGGCGGCGAAGAGTTCGTCCTGGGCGGTGTGGAGAAGGTTCCAGCCGAAGGTGACGCCGCCGAGTTCGGGGTTGACGAGGACGGTGCGGTCGCCGTTGTCCCAACTGAGGCGGAGGAGACCGGTTTGGCCAGCGCGATAGTTTTCGAGGCCTGCGGCGAGATCGCGGACTTTCATGCCAGCGCGGCGTGCGATGGCTTCGAAGATGTCGCCGGTGGCGGAGAGGCCGGCTTCGATGCCGGTGAAGTCGGGATGAACGCTTCCGGGAACGACGCCGCAGACGCCGGGGACGAGTTCGGCTTTTTTCGCCATGGCGATGATGCAGGTGGAGGTGCCGACGACGTTGACGACATCGCCTTCGCGGCAGCCTGCGCCGATGGCGTCCCAGTGGGCGTCGAATGCGCCGACAGGGATGGGGATTCCGGGCTTGAGGCCCATCTCAGCGGCCCACTTTTCGGAGAGGGTGCCGGCGATGTGGTCAGAGGTGAGATATTCGCCACCGAGTTTTTCGCGGATGCCGTCGAAGAGGGGGTCAAGTTTGGAGAGGAAGGATTGTGGAGGCAGGCCGCCCCATTTGGGGTTCCACATCCATTTGTGTCCCATGGCGCAGATGCTGCGCTTGACCTTGGCGGGGTCGGCGACGCCGGTGAGCGTGGCGGCGACCATGTCGCAGTGTTCGAGGGCGGTGGCGAAGCGGTCGCGTTTGTCGGGGTTGTTGCGAAGCCAGTGGAGCAGCTTGGCGAAGCCCCACTCGTGAGAGTAGACGTCCCCGCACCAATGGATGGCCTCGAGGTTTTCGGCGAGAGCGAGCTCGGTGATCTGACGGGCTTCTTCGTGGGCGCGATGATCGCACCAGAGGTAGTAGTCGTCGATGGGCTGCAGGTTGGCGTCGACGGGGATGACGCTGGAGCCGGTGGTGTCGAGCGCGATGGCGGCGATGTCGTGACCGTTGATGTGGTTTTCGGCGAGGACGCGGCGCATGGCTTCGACGAGGGCGCGCATCTGGTCGTTGTGGGATTGGGTGGCGTAGTCGGGGTCTTCGCGTTTGCGGGCGAGCGGGTATTCGGCGGAGGCTGTGCCGAGGCGTCCGCGGACGCTGTCGAGGAGCGTTACTCGAACGCTGAGGGTTCCGAAATCTACTCCTGCAACGATTGCCACGATGTTGCCTCTCTGAAATTGCAGAGCCATCATCTCATTTTGCCGGGGATTTGAGAAATCGTTTACCCGGAGCGGGTTTTGAGAGCGATTGGACGACGGTTGCGGCGATGGTTGCGTGACATGATGCAGTTCTGGCGGGACCCTGCGGGAAATTGACGCCGCTTATCGCACAGCGGCAGCAACGTCCTGCACCGACTAGAATATGTATTGTTGGCCAGCGCAATTGAGGCGGCCGATTGATCCCTCCAGTTTTGCAACAGAAAGGCACTACAAGTGAAGGCATTGGTTAAGAGCCGCGATGAACGCGGTCTGTGGCTTGAGGATGTTCCCGAGCCCGAGATGGGCATCAACGATGTGAAGATTCGCGTACTGGCGACCGGAATTTGCGGTACTGATCTGCATATTTATGAGTGGGACGCCTGGGCGCGGTCCACGATCAAGCAGGGTTTGACGATTGGCCATGAGTTTGTGGGCGAGGTGGTGGCGACGGGATCGAATGTCACGGATATTCCGATCGGCCAACTGGTGAGCGGCGAAGGGCATGTGGTGTGCGGGCGATGCCGGAACTGTTTGGCGGGGCGGCGGCACCTTTGCGCGCATACGCTGGGAGTTGGAGTGAACCGGGATGGGGCGTTCGCGCAATATGTTGTTCTGCCGATGTCGAATATCTGGATACACAGCGCTGGTGTGCCGCATGAGATTGCTGCGATCTTCGATCCGCTGGGCAATGCAGTTCACACGGCACTTGCGTTTCCTGTGCTTGGGGAGGATGTGCTGGTGACGGGAGCGGGGCCGATCGGGATTATGGCGGCGGCTGTGGCTCGGCATGCGGGCGCGCGGCATGTGGTGATCTCCGATCCGAATGAGTATCGGCGCAAGCTGGCGGAGAAGGTTGGGGTGACGCTGGCGGTCGATCCGCGGGCTACGCCTCTGAAGGAGATTCAGCAGCAGCTGGGCATGCAGGAGGGGTTCGATGTCGGGCTTGAGATGTCGGGCAATCCGAGTGCGTTTCGCGAGATGCTGGCGAATATGAGTCACGGGGCGAAGATTGCGATGCTTGGGATTCCGTCGGAAGATATCTCGATCAACTGGAACCAGGTTGTGTTTAACCAACTGACGATTCGCGGAATCTACGGCCGCGAGATGTATGAGACGTGGTACAAGATGACGGTGATGTTGCAAAGTGGGCTGGATATTTCGGGCGTGATTACGCACCGGATGAACTGGCGTGACTATGAAGAGGGGTTTGCTGCGATGCGTTCCGGTAACTCGGGCAAGGTGATCCTGGACTGGCGGGACGTAGCTTAGTTTCGCGATTGTTTTTAGTTGAATGCAACAGCGGCCCTGTGTGAGCTGCGCTGCCTGGAGGTCTTCCGGGTTGTGCCTCCACGGGGCGCTTTTTTCTGGAGATGTGCAATGCTCGACGCGGATGGGGCAATCCACTGTTTCGGCGCGATCGTAACCTTATTGGAAAAGGTGCATCCAACCGTAAAGCTGCAGAATGTTCAAGATCGATATCGTGGTGGTAACTCGACCGAAGCACACGTTCAAACCTTCATAGGGCTAAGAATGGACTCAAGCGACTGCGAAATGCCTGGCCGAACGTTCAAACATCCTCCCGCGAATACGCCTGACAGCCTGTTCGAGGGTTGTTCGTGGTTCTATGCGCTATGTCGGGAGTACCTTTTTCGGGATCATACGCTGGAGATCGCGCGAGCCTTGTTTCCGCCGGAGGGTCCGGCTCCCGGAACGCACGTGCTTGAACTGGGCTGCGGGCCGGGCTTCTATGCTTGCCGGCTTTCGGAGGAGTATCCCGCGATTCACACTACGGGTGTTGATCTATCGCGTCGTTTGATTGCGAGAGCGAAGTCACGAGCGGCGAGCCGCAGCCTGAATAATTGCACCTTCGCACATGGTGATGTGCACGCGCTTAGCGATGCTTCGAATTCCATCGACGCGATTGTCGTGTCGCGGCTCTTCCTTATCGTGCGGAATCGCGAGGCGGTGTTGACGGAGATATTCCGTGTTCTGCGGCCGGGCGGCCGATGTTTTATCGCGGAGCCGACTTCAGGATTTCAGACGCGAATCCCGCTGAGTTGCATGTGGTTGCTGTCGAAGCTGACAAGCAGTCCGGCGGGGAAGTATCGTGAACCGCGACAGGCCGAGGTGATGACCGCTCCGGATTTCTCCGAGCTGATCCGTTCGCAGCCGTGGGGCGCGGTTAATTTTCGGTACGATGGTTGGTATCAATACGCTGTCTGCGAGAAGGCTGCCGTGGAGCTTAGCCGCGGTATGGAAGACGAACCAGCCGCAGACTGGAGCACGGTGTAACGCGATGCCCGCTTCCACGATTTCATATCCGATACTGAATCCCGCGAATCGACTGCTCTCGCGAGCCAGCCAGTGCGCGTTGGCGGTGATGGCGAAGGCTCCGCGCGCGGGCAAGGTGAAGACGCGGCTGGCGCCGCCGCTGACATTGGAGCAGGCTGCGGCGATAAACATTTGTTTCCTTCGCGACACTGCCGACAACATCGGCGCTGTGGCTGTTTCGGGGAGTGCGGCGGGCATCATTTCGTACACTCCGGTTGGGGATGAGGCCTTGTTCGATAATCTTCTTCCTGCGGAGTTCACACTCATTCCGCAGCGCGGAGGCGGCTTTGGCGAACGGCTGTTGGCCACGGCCGAGGACATCCTTGCATGTGGGTACGGGAGTGTGTGCTTGATCGATTCGGACTCGCCTACGGTGCCGGCCGCTGTTTTTGAGCAGGCCGTGGCGGAATTGGATCGACCGGGGGATCGCGTGGTTGTTGGACCGTCGCATGATGGCGGTTACTATCTGATCGGCCTCAAGCGGGTGCACGCAGAGGCTTTTGCCAACATCAACTGGAGTACGGCCACTGTTTTCGAGGAGACGATCGCGGCTGCGAATGCCTCGAATCTCGAAACTGTTGTTCTTCCTCTTTGGTATGACGTGGATGATGCGGCGAGTCTGGAGATTTTGAAGGATGAACTGTTGCGCAATATTCCGCCGCGGTTTGGTGCGATGCCTGGGTATGGTGCACGCCACACACGGGACTTTCTGCGGAATCTTGAGGGACGGGAAAGCGACAGTCGGGGAAGCGAACTGGGATGACGACTGCGATCAATTCGACGGCGGATTTGCGTGCGAGACTTTCCGTCGAGCCGCGCGACGGGCGTCAGTGGTGGGCTGTTGCGCGAGCGTGGCAGACCAATGCGGCACTGATTCTGATCGGGGTGGGGCTGTTCTTTCTTACGCGGCAGCTGGTGAGTGAGTACAGCCAATTCACTATAGGATTTTCTGGTGTGTCGGGCTGGTCATCGATACTTTATCTCGCCGCGGTGTTTCTTATTTTGACTCAGCCGGTCGATCGATTCACTTTTCCGATTATCCTTGCCGTCGCCATTGCATGCCGGCTCGTGGCTTTGTTTGCTGAGCCTTATCTATCTACTGATATCTACCGGTATGTCTGGGATGGTGTTGTTCAGCATGCGCATGTCAGCCCTTACCGTTATGTTCCGGGGAATCCCGCGCTGGCATTTTTGCGAGTGCAGAATCAGGATGTCTTCGATCACATCAATCGCAGGGACTACGCTCACACGATCTATCCACCGGCTGCGCAGGCGTTGTTTTATCTGATCACGTGGATCTCGCCGACTGTCACGTTCATGAAGACGGTGATGGTTTTGTTTGAGGGAGTGACGGTGTATGGCCTGATCAAGCTGCTGCAGCTATCTGAGGGGTCGGCGTGAGCAGATTCTTTTGTATGCGTGGTGCCCGCTTCTGATCTGGGAGATCGCGGGTTCAGGGCACCTCGATTCGGTGGCTATGGCGTTTATTGTGCTTGCGCTGCTGGCGCGTTATCGCAGACAGCCGGTATTGACGGGAGTTTTTCTGGCTATTGCGATTCTTCTGAAGTTTTATCCGCTGGTGCTGTTTCCGGCGCTGTACCGGCGGGGCGACTGGAAGATGCCGGCGACGGTTGCTGCGGCGATTGCGGCGGGGTACGCGGCGTATTCGAGTGTCGGCATGCTGGTGTTCGGATTTCTTGGAGGGTATGTCAAGGAAGAGGGGATGGCGTCGGGGACACGATACTTTTTGCTGGAGTTGGCCCAGCGAATTCCCGGTTTGCCTAACCTCACCACGACTGCCTATTATTTCTTCTGTGCTGCTGTCTTCGCGGCGATCCTGTGGTGGTGCTGGCAGACTGCGAACGGGCGAAAAAGCGAACGTGCCGATCGCTTCGATAAGTCCGAAGACGGCTCTTTTCTCGCTCCGGCGTTTGCACTTGCTGCGGCTTTGATGGTTCTTTTTTCACCGCACTATGCCTGGTACATCATCTGGCTGGTGCCGTTCTTCACGCTGATGCCGAACCTGCCTATCCTGACGTACTTGCTGGGGTTCTTTTATCTGTACACAACGGCCCTGGCAGAGCCGGGCCCGAAGATGTTTCTGGCGAATGAGATTCTGTACGGGGTTGTGGCTGCCGCGGTTGTCCTTCAAATAGTTTTTATGCATTGGCCAATACATCGCAGCCTGTTTGTTCAACGCAATACGGCGAGTGAAATTCTATGAGCACACTTCTTCCAATTCTTCCTCCGGATGATCTTCTCGATAAGAGGGAGACGCTTAGCCCCGCGGCGCAGCAGGCCGAGGAGGAGAAGAATCGCATGCGCCGGTACTTTGAGAAGCCGGAGAGCGATGCGCATCTTGCGTCTGTCGCCCAGCATGAGCCGGTGTGTCTTTATCTGGAGACGACGAATCGGTGCAATCTGCTTTGTACGACGTGCCCGCGGACCTATGAGCAACTTGAGCCAGAGGCTGATATGCCGTGGGAGCTGTTTACTTCGCTGATCGATCAGTATCCCAATATCGCGCGCGTTGTGCTGCATGGGATCGGCGAGCCGATGCTGGTGAAAGATCTTGCGCAGCGCGTGAAGTATTTGAAGGACCGCAAGATTTATGTGCTGTTCAATACGAATGGAACGCTGCTGACCAAGGCGAATGGGCGGGCGCTGATTGAGGCTGGACTTGATGAGCTTCGCGTTTCTCTTGATGCCGCCGAGGCTGAGGTCTTCCAGATGGTGCGGGGTAAGGACTTTTTCGACAAGATAGTTGCTAACGTAAGAAATTTCACGGCGATGCAGCGCGAGATGAATGCTGCGAAGCCGCGGGTGTCGTTGTGGCTGACGGGCCTGCGCGAGACCGTGGATCAGCTGCCAAATTTCGTGCGGCTCGCGCATTCGATCGGGGTTGGCGAGGTTTATCTGCAGCGGCTGGTCTTCTTTGAGGATCCGATGAGCGAAAACTCTCTTGCGCGTGCGGAGTCTGCGCTGTTTGAGCACACGACGGAGCGGGAGGAGGCGCTGATTCGAGAGGCGGGTTCGGTGGCAAAGGAGCTGGGTGTGATGTTCTCGGCGTCGGGAGCGGTGGATCCTGGGGAGTCGATCAAGATGCAGCGCTCGGATAGTCCGTGGTCGCTATGCCGGCGTCCGTGGTCGTTGATGTATATCACCGCGAACGGCCGCGTGTTGCCGTGCTGTATTGCACCGTTCAGCATGAAGGGCTATGGCAGTTTTACGCTGGGGGATGCCACGCAGAGCAGCCTGCGCGAGATTTGGAACGGACCGGAGTATCAACGCTTTCGCGAAGGGCTGTTGACAAGTGCTCCGCCGCCTGCCTGCGCCAACTGTGGTCTTCGATGGAGCCTTTAAGTTTTATGGATGCCGGCGTTGCAGCGTCGCTTACAATTGCCCTTTGCGGAGAACAGAGGGATGAATATCCAGCAGCGCGACGGCTTCTATGTCGTCGGACTCACGGCTCGTACGAACAATGCACACGAGATGTCGGGCAAAGGTAAGATTGGCGAGGTTTGGCAGGAGTTTCTGCGACCTGATCTGGTCGTCAAGATACCGAACAAGATCGGGGTTGATCTGATCGCTGTTTACACTGACTACGAGACGGACCACACGGGCCACTACACCTATCTTCTGGGAATGCCGATCTCTTCCGCGGAGGCTCTTCCTTCAAGCCTTACGGTCAAGCACATTCCGCCGGGACGGTACGCGGTATTCCGCTCCGAAAGAGGACCGATAAAGGAGGTCGTTCCGGAGGTATGGCAACGGATCTGGGCGCTTTCGCACAAACAGTTGGGCGGCAAGCGTGCGTTTAAGAGCGACTTTGAGATCTACGATCAGCGAGCGGCTGATCCGGAGAACGCCCAGATCGATGTTTATGTTGGGCTTCGCTGATCGTTTCAATGGTTAGGTGGTTCTACGGCCTGGTCGGATCTGAAGAAAAGGGCGGATGCCTCCTCCAATCTCCATCATCATCCCGGCGCTGAACGAAGCAGAGTCGATAGGACAGGTGGTGTCCGAGATGCCATGGGAGCTTATCGCTGAGTGCATCGTAGTGGACAACGGCAGTACGGATGCGACTGCTTCTGTTGCGGAGGCAGCCGGTGCGCGGGTTGTTCAATCGGTGCGTGGGTATGGGGCTGCTTGTCTCGCGGGATCGAAGGCTGCTCTTTCGTCGAGCACGATTCTTGTTTTCATGGATGGCGATGGGTCGGATGTGATCTCGGATCTGCCGCGGCTGGTTGACCCGATTCTGAACGACGAGGCGGATTTTGTGATTGGCTCGCGGATTCGGGGGAGGCGGGAGCCGGGCTCGATGCTGGGGTCGCAGGTGTTCGCGGGGCGCTTCGTCGGGGTTTTGCTTCGTGCGATGGGTAGAGGTGACTATACGGATATGGGACCGTTTCGAGCTATCCGGAGAATGTCACTGGAACGGTTACATATGTCGGAGCTTACGTATGGATGGAATCTTGAGATGCAGATCAAGGCTGCGCAGCATGGGCTGCGGATTCGGGAGATTTCTGTGGACTATCGCAAACGGATTGGGGGCGTCAGCAAGGTTTCTGGGGATTTAAAAGCGAGTGCAAAGGCTGGTATGCGGATTCTGGCGGTTTTGTTTCGTGTGGGGCTAGGGCGAGGGCCGACCGCGGATCACGCGGATATGAGCGGATAGGCAGAGGCGTAACAGTGATCAAAGTGATAAGAGCTGATAAGACGTTGGCATGCGTCAACTGCGAGTGTGGCTGCTTTCAGGGGATGCGTTACCTCGTCCGCGTTTTATGTGGTCGACTTATACTTCGTATGTTGTCTGATTTGGAGGGATTATGCAGAATCGCATTCTTGGCACCACCATGCCGGTGTTGGAGTTTGCTCTCGGGCCTAACGACGCGGTGATTTCGGAGGCGGGGGAACTCTCGTGGATGTCGGCTCTGGTGCAGATGACGACGCACACGCAACATGCAGGCGGCGGGGGATTTTTCGGTGCGATCAAGCGGGTCGCCGGCGGCGGTTCGTTGTTTATGACGGAGTATCGCGCTGTGGGTGGTCCGGGCGAGGTTGCTTTTGCTGCGCGGGTGCCGGGGCATATTGTGCCGGTGGAGGTTGGTCCCGGGCATGAGTATCTCGTGCATCGGCACGGCTTTCTTTGCGCGACTCCTGCGATTGAACTGGGAGTGGGCTTTCAGCAGTCGCTGGGTGCGGGGATATTTGGCGGGAATGGTTTTCTGCTGCAACGGATCAGCGGGCAGGGGATTGCGTGGCTGGAGTTGTCGGGGGAGCTTGTGATCAAGGATCTTGCGCCGGGTGAGTTGCTGCGGGTTCATCCGGGGCATGTTGGGGCGTTTCAGTCGACGGTTGCGTTCCAGATTCAGCGGGTGCCGGGGATCAAGAACCTGATCTTTGGTGGAGATGGGGTGTTTCTTGCGGCGTTGACGGGGCCGGGACGGGTTTGGCTGCAGACTCTGCCGATCTCGCGATTGGCACATCAGATTCAGGAGTATCTGCCGAGGGAGCGTGCTGCGGAGGCCACGGAGGCCGGGGTTGTTGGCGGTATCGTGGGGTCAATACTGAAGGGGATGTAAGGGCGCGCTAAGACGTTTATTCTAGGAAGATGAGTGATTTTCTTGAGCTTGCTCACGTGAACGTGGCGCGCGGCGAAAATGTTGTGCTGCATGACATCAACCTTTCGGTGAAAACCGGCGAACATATTGCGATTCTTGGGCCGAACGGCTGCGGGAAGTCGACGCTGATCAAGACGATTACGTGTGAGTGCTATCCGCTGGTGGAACCGGGGATGAAGGTGCGGATCTTTGGGCGGGAGCGCTGGGATCTGACGGAGTTGAAGAAGCGGTTGGGGGTTGTGTCGACGGAGCTGCCGGGAAGGCAGACGCTGCAGACGACGGGACGCGATGCGGTGATCAGCGGGTTCTTTTCGAGCAGCACGCTTTGGCCGAATCTTGTGGTGACGGATGCCATGCGGAGTCGCGCGGAAGAGATTCTGGGAGTGGTGGATGCAGTGGGGATCGCGGACAAGCTGGTTGGGGAGATGTCGGCGGGTCAGCAACGACGCATCATGATTGGGCGGGCGCTGGTTGGTTCGGCTGGAATGCTGCTGCTGGATGAGCCTTCGAATGCGCTGGATCTGGCCGCGCAGGCGGAGTTGAGGAATCTGATGCGGAGGCTGGCGCAGCAGGGAACTGGAATCATGCTGATCACTCACCACATTGCGGATATTCTGCCGGAGATTGAACGGATCCTGATGATGCGGGATGGGCGGATTATCGCCGATGGATCACGGGAGGAGCTGCTGACGGCGGCGCGGCTTAGCGATTTGTTCCGCACGAATGTGCAGTTGACGGAGAGAGATGGATTTCGGCACGCGTGGTGATGGTTAGTGGTTGGGTGGGATGGTGCCGGTCTGGAGTTTGACGAGCTCGTTTTGGGCGATGCGGCTGGGGCCGAGGACGGCGATCTTGGGTAGGGGGCCGCGGACCATGGCGACTTCGTCGCAGGCGTAGAGGCGAGGGCAGGTCTGGCAGTCTTTGTAGATCTTGTCGGGCAGGGTGGTGCGGTCGACGACGCGGAAGCCGAAGTGGAAGAAGAAGTCGGGGATGCGGGTGAAGAGGCAGACGGCGGTGACGGATTGCTCTTCGGCTTCTTCGAGAAGAGAGCGAAGGAGACGGCCGCCTGCGCCCTGGCCCTTGGCTTCGGGTTTGACGACGATGGAGCGGACCTCGGCGAGGTGTGGGCCGTAGAGGTGGAGCGCTCCGCAGCCGAGGAAGACTCCGGATTCGGATTCGGCAACGGTGAAGTCGCGGACGTTCTCGCAGATCTCGGCGTAGCTGCGGCGGAGGAGGGTGCCGTCGCCGGAGAGGGAGTTGACGAGGTCGAAGATGTTGACGGCGTCGGGGAGCTTTGCTTTGCGCACCACCGCTCCGCCCGTGCGGACGCGCGTCGATGCGGTCGACTCACTGACGGCGGGTTGGAAGACGGTGGTCACGGATAGTGGCTCCTATTTCAAGTTTCGCAGATTCGGTCTGGTTTTCGTCGGCAGGATGCGCTTGCGGGCATCAGCCAAGGCAGCAGCGACCCGGTGGCGGGCGGTGCCGCCGATGACGTCGTGGCAGTCGAGTGTGGCTTCGAGGGTGATGGCAGAGAAAAAGTCGTCGTCGAATACAGGGCAGATGCTACGAAGCTCATCGATAGTTAGATGCTGGAGTTCGCGGTTCGTTTCGAGGCCGATACGGACGGCGTTGCCGATGTGCTCGTGGGCTTTACGGAAGGGGACGCCCTTGTTGGAGAGGTAGGTGGCGGCGGCCATGGCGTTGAGGTAGCCGGTTTCGGCGGCGGTCTTCATCTTGTCGAAGCGGAATTTCAGAGACGCGGTGAAGGCGGGCAGGACGCTGAGGATTCCGGCGATGGTGTCGGCGGAGTCGAAGACGGGCTCCTGGCCTTCCTGGAGGTCTTTGTTGTAGGCGAGGGGGAGGCCCTTGATGAGCGTGGCGAGCGTGGTGGCTGCGCCAAGCAGGCGGCCGGATTTGCCGCGGATGAGTTCGGTGAGGTCGGGGTTTTTCTTCTGGGGCATCGCGGAGGAGCCGGTGGAGAAGGCTTCGGGGAGGTCGAGGAATCCGAATTCGGCGGTGGAGTATAGGGTGAGTTCTTCGGCGAAGCGGGAGATGTGGAGGCCGAGGGTGGCGATGGCTTGGGTGAACTCGAGGGCGAAGTCGCGGTCGCTGGTGGCGTCCATGCAGTTGGGCGTGGGGGCGTCGAAGTTGAGGCAGCGGGCGGCGATGGTGCGGTTGAGGGCGAGGGTTGCGCCTGCGATGGCGCCGGAGCCGAGGGGGCAGAGGTTCATGCGCTTGCGGGCGTCGGCGAGGCGGCTGGCGTCGCGCTCGATCATGCTGACGTAGGCGAGGAGCCAGTGGGCTACGAGGACGGGTTCGGCGCGCTGGAGGTGGGTGTAGGAGGGCATGGTGGCTTCGCCTGCGGATTCGGCTAGGTCGATGAGGGCTTTGCGCCATGCGGTGAGGCCTTCGAGGGTGTTGTCGATGGACTGCGCGGACGAAGAGGCGCATGTCGGTGGCGATCTGCTCGTTGCGGCTGCGGCCGGTGTGGAGTTTCAGGGCGAGGTCGCCGATTTGTTTGGTGAGTTCGAGTTCGACGTAGTGGTGGACGTCTTCGGCTTGGGGGTTGGCGGCTACGATGGCTTCGCCTTGTTCGGCTTGCTGCTTGGCTACGGCGCGGAGACCCTGGATCGTGAGGAGGAGTTCTTCGCTGGTGAGGATGCCGGCGGCTTCGATGGCGCGGGCGTGGGCTATGCTGGCTTCTACTTCGTAGGGGACGAGGCGCCAGTCGAAGGGGAAGGAGCGCTGCCAGGATTCGAATTGTTTATTGAGTGGTTCGCGGAAGCGGCCGGACCACATTTTGGTGGATTGTTGCTGTTGGTTGTTCATGTTCTCTCTGGGTGTTACATGTTCGTGCGGCTAATTGATAGGCTCGACTTCTTCTTCAAAGGGCACGCAGTCACAGCTGAGAAGTTGTTCGTAGCATCGCGGGCATTCTTCAAAATCACAACCAGCATGATGAAGGCCTTCTGGTAAAGCTCCACAATCGTGGCACCGTGGCGGATCCCCGACAATGACCCCATGTTGCTCCTCGCCAGGACTAGGAGGTCTGGTTGCATACCGCCGTTCGTTTCCGTAAGGTACGGGGTTGAACGGGCCGTCGTCGGTTTCTACCAGTCGCATAACGCAACCCTCAGCTTCATTCATCTCTCGATTGCAACGTGTACAGACGGACATGGATTCTGCTCGCTAGGCTTACCTCAGCGGTTTACTGTTTGTCGCTTCCGCTGGTCAGGTGTGGCATCTCAGAGCCTTTGCTTAGGGTGATTAGGCCGGTTTGGGCGTAGGTGATGAGTTTGGCGCGGGTGTCGGTGATGTCGAGGTTGCGCATGGTGAGCTGGCCGATGCGGTCGCGGGGGGAGAAGGTGGACTCGCCCTTTTCCATGGTGAGGCGCTCGGGGTGGAAGGTGAGGTTGGGCGAGGCGGTGTTGAGGATGGAGTAGTCGTTGCCGCGGCGGAGTTCGATTGTAACTTCGCCGGTTACAGGTTTGGCGACCCAGCGCTGGGCGGCTTCGCGGAGCATGATGGCCTGGGGGTCGAACCAGCGGCCCTGGTAGAGGAGGCGGCCTAGTTTGCGGCCGTTTTCGCGGTACTGCTCGATGGTGTCCTCGTTGTGGATGCCGGTGATGAGGCGCTCGTAGGCGATGAAGAGGAGGGCGAGGCCGGGTGACTCGTAGATGCCGCGGCTCTTGGCTTCGATGATGCGGTTTTCGATCTGGTCGCTCATGCCGAGGCCGTGGCGGCCGCCGATGCTGTTGGCTTCGAGCATGAGGGCTACGGGGTCGGGGTATTCTTTGCCGTTGAGGGCGACGGGGAAGCCTTCTTCGAAGCGGATGGTGATTCTTCGGGTTTGATGGCGACGTCGTCAGCGCCAGAAGGCGATGCCCATGATGGGGGCGACGATCTTCATGCTGGTGGTGAGGAGTTCGAGGTCCTTGGCTTCGTGGGTTGCGCCGAGGATGTTGGAGTCGGTGGAGTAGGCTTTTTCGGCGGACATCTTGTAGCCGAAGCCGGCCTTGGTCATGAAGGCGGACATCTCGGCGCGGCCGCCGAGCTCGTCGATGAAGGCGGCGTCGAGCCAGGGCTTGTAGACCTTGAGGTCGGGGTTGACGAGGAGGCCGTAGCGGTAGAAGCGCTCGATGTCGTTGCCTTTGAAGGTGGAGCCGTCGCCCCAGATGTTGACGTCGTCTTCCTTCATGGCGGTGACGAGCATGGTGCCGGTGACGGCGCGGCCGATGGGGGTGGTGTTGAAGTAGGTGACGCCGGCGGTGGTGATGTGGAAGGCGCCGGACTGGAGGGCGGCGATGCCTTCGCGAACGAGCGGGGCCGCGGCAGTCGATGAGGCGGGCCTTTTCAGCGCCGTACTCGAGGGCTTTGCGCGGGATCTCGTCGTAGTCGGCTTCGTCGGGCTGGCCGAGGTTGGCGGTGTAGGCGTAGGGGAGGGCGCCCTTCTGCTTCATCCAGTGAAGCGCGGCGCTGGTGTCGAGCCCGCCGGAGAAGGCTATGCCGACTTTTTGGCCGAGGGGCAGGGATTCGAGGATTACGGACATTTGATGCAGACCTCAATGGCAAGACCGCCCGAGAATGCAAGGACTACTTTTTCGGCCATGGTGATGATCCTTTCGATGATGCCTGGCTGCCGTGATGGTTGAGATGAGAACAAACCACGGCTTGAACGTTTTGATGAAAAGGTTCGAGCGGTCTCGGCGAGTGGGAACCCTCGGGGTCCTTCGCTTCGCTCAGGATGACAGCAAGAACAAAAACTGGAACATGAGTTAAAGAAAGGCGGAAGCAGTTGCCTCCGCCGTGACGGATTGGCTCTAGCTGCGGTTGCGCGGTTGGATTCCGCGGCTGCGGCTGTTGGAGATGCGCTTGGCTCCGCCGAGGAGCATGAGCAGGAGAGCCTTTTGGGCGTGCATGCGGTTTTCGGCCTGGTCGAAGACGACGGATTGTGGGCCGTCGAGGACCGCATCGGTGACTTCGGCGTTGCGATGCGCGGGGAGGCAGTGCATGAAGACGGCGTCTGGTTGAGCGTGGGCCATTAGAGCTTCGTTGACCTGGTAGGGCTTGAAGATGGGGGCGCGCTTGGTGGCTTCGTGTTCGAAGCCCATGCTGGTGCAGACGTCGGTGTAGACGGCGTCGGCTCCGGTGACGGCTTTGACGGGGTCGTGCAAGAGGGTGATGCTGCCGCCGGTGGTCTCGGCGATCTCGATGGCCTTGTGGATGATTTCGAGTTTGGGGGCGAAGCCTTTTGGAGTGGCTACGGTGCAGTGCGCGCCGAGCTGGGCTGCGGTGAGCATGAGGGAGTGGCAGACGTTGTTGCCGTCGCCGACGTAGGTGAAGTGAAGGCCCTGGGCGGAGCCGAAGCGCTCTTCGAGGGTGAAGAAGTCGGCGATGGCCTGGCAGGGGTGCTCGAGATCGGAGAGGGCGTTGATGACGGGGATTTTGGAGCAGGCGGCCATCTCGGTGATGGTGTCGTGAGCGTAGGTGCGGAGGACCATGATGGACATCCAGCGCTCGATGTTGTGGGCCATGTCGGCGAGGGACTCGCGTTCGCCGAGGGGGGACTGCGTTTGATCGACGAAGATGGCGTTGCCGCCGAGGGTGTTGATGGCGGTTTCGAAGGTGAGGCGCGTGCGGAGGGACGCTTTCTCGAAGAACATGACCATCTGTTTGGCGTCGAGGGCGTGGCGGAAGTCACCGGGATGCGTTTTGACGGCGTGGGCGAGCTCCATGATGGCGGCCATCTCCTGGACGGTGAGGTCGGCGATGGAGCAGAGATCACGTCCGCAGAGGCGCTTGGAGGCCTCGCTGAAGGAGGTGTCGGACTGGATGCCGAGGGCCGACGGCTTGATCGAGGCGAGGTCGTCGGCCTCGGTGGATTTGTTGTGCATCATTACGGTTTTGCTACCCATGGGATTTGTCTCCTGTCGGCGCTGCGCCGGCGTATGCTGCACTGACGATCTCGTCGAGCGCTTTGATGGCTGTCTCGACATGTTTGCGCTCGAGGATGAAGGGAGGAAGGAAGCGAAGGACGGTATCGCTGGTCCGGTTGACGATGATGTGGCGCTCCATGAGCTGAGCGGCGACCTGTTGGGCGAGATCAGCGGAGTTGAGTTCGAGGCCGAGCATGAGGCCGATGCCGCGGACGTCGACGATGCAGTCGTGGCGCGTGGCGAGTTTGGAGAGTTCCGCATGGAAGAAGTCGCCGACCTCGCGGATGTGGTCGAGGATGTTCTCTTTCTTGATGGTGTCGATGACGGCGATGGCAACGGCGCAGGCGAGCGGGCCTCCGCCGAAGGTGGTGCCGTGCATGCCGGGGGTGATGGCGCGGGCGGCTTCGTTGGTGCAGAGCATGGCGCCCATGGGGAGTCCGTTGGCGATGGGTTTGGCGAGGGTGGTGACGTCGGGCAGGATGCCGTAGTGCTGGTAGGCGAACCATTTTCCGGTGCGGCCGAAGCCGCACTGGATCTCGTCAGCGAGGAGAAGGGCGCCGGTGGAGTTGCAGAGTTCGCGTGCTGCGGCAAAGAATTCCTTGCTGACGGGATGAATGCCGCCTTCGCCTTGTACGGGCTCGATGCAGATGGCGCAGAATTCGCTGGAGAATTTGGCGCGGAGATCGGCGACGTCGTTGAAGCGGACGAACTCGACGCCGGGCATGACGGGTTCGAAGGGGAGGCGATACTTTTCCTTGTGCGTCGTGGCGACGGATCCCATGGAACGGCCGTGGAAGTCGTGTTCGAGCGCGAGGAACTTTGTGCCGATGGTGCGGCCTTCGGCGCGCAACAAGGCCGGCGTGGGCGCGTGCGAGTTTCAGCGCTGCCTCCCAGGCTTCGGTGCCGCTGTTGCAAAGGAAGACGCGGTCGAGGCCGCTGATCTCGGTGAGGCGGAGGGCGAGTTCGGCGGTGTGCTCGTGGAAGTAGAGATTGGAGGTGTGGATGAGGCGGGTGCTCTGCTTCGCGATGGCTTCTTCGACGGCGGGGTGGGCGTAGCCGAGCGCGGAGACGCCGATGCCGCTGAGGAGGTCGAGATAGTCCTGGCCGTTTTCGTCGCGCAGGAAGACGCCCTTTCCGCTGACGAAAAGGTAGGGATTGCGTTCATACGTTTGCAGAAGCAGCTTTTTCTCCGCTGCCTGGACCGATTCTAGTTTCATGCGACCATGACCTCCGTTCCATCGTTGACCCGGGTGGAGACGAGGTCGGGCAAGAGCGAAGCCGCCTCCGCGGGAAGAATCCGTACACGTTTGACGCCGTGAGTGAGGGCTTCGCGGCAGGCGTTGAGTTTGGGAAGCATGCCGCCGGAGACGACCTGCGCTTTTTCCATGGCGGGGATCTGGGCGAGAGTGAGCCAGCGCATGACGTTGCCGTCCGCGCCTTTGACGCCGGGGACATCGGTGAGGAAGACGAGGGTGTCGGCCTTGGTGCCGATCGCGCAGGCGGCGGCCATCTCGTCGGCGTTGATGTTGTAGTACTCGCCGTCGAAGCCAAGGGCGATGGAAGAGATGACGGGAACGGCTCCCATCGTCCAGATGGCTTCGAGCCATCGCGGGTCGGTGGCGGCGATTTCGCCGACGAAGCCGAGGTCGGGGTTGGTTTTCTTCTTACGGGCGCGGAAGACGTGGCCGTCTCCGCCGGAGAGGCCGACGGCGGCCTGGCCGTGGGAACCAATGGCGGCGACGAGGGATTTGTTGACGCGGCCGGCGAGGACCATGAGGGCAGCGTCGCGGGTTTCGGCGTCGGTGATGCGAAGGCCGGAGATGAATTCGCTCTTCTTTCCCATCTGAGCGAGGGTGCGGGTTAGCTGGACGCCGCCGCCGTGAACGACGGCGACCTGGTTGCCGTCGGCGACGAGGTCGGCGATGGCTTTTCCTGCAGCATGAAGAATCTTCTTATCTTCAAGGGCTGCACCGCCAAGTTTGACGACAAATCTCACAGCAGGCCCTCCTCTTCGTTCCATCCACACATGAGGTTCATGTTTTGTACTGCCTGACCTGCCGCGCCCTTCAGGAGGTTGTCGAGGCAGGAGACGATGACGAGACGCTTGCCGTCCGCGGCAAGGGCGAAACCGAGATCGCAGAAGTTGGTGCGGACGATGTGTTGAATCTCGGGTAGTTTTGGTGTCGTCGTGCAGCCGGACCATTGGGCTGTGTTGGAAGAAGTTGCGAAACACAGCGGTGACTTCGGCTGCGGCGATCGGATGCTTGAGCCGAAGGTAGATGGTGGATAGGATGCCGCGCGGGATCGGCAGGAGATGCGGAGTGAACTGAATTTCGTCTGAAGCAAGATGGAGCTGCTCGAGGAGTTCGCCGGTGTGGCGATGGCCGAGGACGGCGTAGGCGGAGAGATTGTCGGCGGCGTGCATGAAGTGCGTGTTTGCCGTCGGGGCTTTGCCGGCTCCACTGACTCCGGACTTTGCGTCGCAGATGATGCCGTGGGTCACGTCCACCAAGCCCGCCTGAAGCAATGGCGCGAGCGCGAGGATGATGGAGGTGGCATAGCAGCCGGGGTTGGCGACGAGGCGTGCGTTGGCGATCTTGTCGCGGTGGAGTTCGGGGCATCCGTAGACTGCCTCGGTTTGCAACGCGGCGGCGTGATCGGGATCTGCGTCGTGCAGGTGGTAGATGGCGCGGTTGGTGCTTTGTTGGAGGCGCCAGGCTCCGCTGAGGTCGATGACCTTGATTCCGTGCTGGATGGCCTGGGGCACCCACTCGCGGGATTGTTCGTGCGGGGTCGCGAGGAACAGGACTTCGATGCCTGAGTCGACGACGCGCTGCCAGGTGAAGGGGACGACCTCATGCTTTTGGCCCGGCGTGGCGAGTTGGGGGTGGATGTCTTCGAGCGAGATGGGCTTTGCGACTTCGGCTTCGCCGGCACGGCCGAGAAATGTTGGTGTTACTCCTGCGAATCTGGGATGGCGGAGGAGCAGCCGTGCGAGCTCTGCGCCCGCGTAGCCGCCTACGCCGGCGACGGCGGTGCGCGGAGCGGACTTGAGGGCGCCGAGAGTGTGCTCAGCGGCGTTTTCTGCGGAGGTGATAGTTGCTGAGTTAGCCAAGATAACCTTCGATTCGAGTCTTCAATAGGTTTGCTTGTTTCTCATCGGGGCAGATGATGAGGACGGTGTCGTCTCCCGCGATGGTGCCTACGACTTCGGGCCAGTCTTCGTAGTCGATGCCTGCGGCGATGGGTTGGGCGCTTCCGGTTGTGGTCACGAGGACGAGGAGGTTCATTGCGCGACGTACTTCGAGGCCAAAGCTTTCGAGCAGGTCACTGATTCCAGGTAATGCGTCTTCATTGGACTCCGGACCGGCGGGAAGGGAGTAGCCTGCGGGGCCTTTATTGAGACGGAGTTCATGAATGTCGCGCGATAATGTAGCCTGAGTGACATGAAACCCTCGTCCTGCCAATTTGCGACGCAGTTCGTCCTGACTGGTGACAGCGGTCTTCACCAGCAGTTCCTGAATCACGGCGTGACGTTGTTGTTTCATTAAGCTGTTTGTACCTTTTCTCCAGCTCTTACGTCTTCAATGCAGGTTGAAACAAAGAAGGTAAAGATTCCAGTCATGTATAAATATACAGTATTTGTGTATATTTATACATAATCGTTATGCAAGCTCCAGCGGATTGGCGAAACACTCCCGAAAAGGAAGGGTCGTGGCCGGGCTTAAGTGGACCAGCACGACGTATAGTGAAGCATGGAACGGTCTCTTACAGCTATTCTGTCGCGGACGTGTGGAGATGCGCCCGCGGCTGAGAGAGTCTTGACGACACTCATTGATGAGCGCTTCGATCATGATTCCTGTGGTGTGGGGTTTGTGGCTTCGGTGGACGCGGCGCCGTCTCATGGGATTCTGCAGCAGGCGCTGACTGCGTTGAGCCGGCTGGCACATCGCGGCGCGACGGCTGCGGATGGGAAGAGCAGCGACGGCGTGGGGGTGATGACCGCGATTCCGCGGGCTTTGCTGGCGAAAGCCCAAGGTCTGACGATCGGCGAGAAGCAGCTTGGCGTGGGGATGGTGTTTGTGCCGGTTGAAGAGACTCGCGCGGAGGGGCTGCTCGAGCGGTGCCTGTTGTCCCACGATTTTGAGGTTTTGTGCTGGCGGGATGTTCCGGTTTGCACGGAGTGGCTGGGCGAGATGGCGCGCGGCACGATGCCGAAGATTCGGCAGGTGCTGGTGGTGGACTCTGGCTCCGCGGAGCCTGGGACGATGGAGCGGCGGCTCTACCTGGCGCGGAAGCAGTTTGAGCGGGCGCATGCGCGGGGCGATGTGACGGGATACATCTGTTCGCTTTCGTCGCAGACGATTGTGTACAAGGCAATGTGTACGGGCGAGTTTCTGCCTAATTTTTTCCCAGATCTGGCGTCGGATGAGTATGTGACGCCGTTCGCGGTCTTTCATCAGAGGTACGCGACGAACACGTCGCCGACGTGGCATCGCGCGCAGCCGGGACGGAAACTTGGGCATAACGGCGAGATCAATACGGTGTGGGGAAATCGCGCGCGCATGACGGCTCGGGACTCGACGCTGCCGGTGGAGTGCAAGCCGGTTTTGACGCAGGGGGGCACGGATTCGACGAGCCTGGATGAGGCGGTAGAGTTATTGTCGCAGAACGGGAGGACGTTGGCGGAGGCGATTCGGATGTTGCTGCCGCCGGCGACGGACGGCCATCATTCATCTTCGTTTCTGCGATATTCGACAGACTGTGCGGAGCCGTGGGATGGACCGGCTGCGATCGCGTTCAGCGATGGCCAGGTGGTTGGCGCGGCGCTGGATCGCAACGGGCTTCGGCCTTGCCGCTTTGCGATCACGAAGGATGGGCTGGTGGTGGCTGGTTCGGAGGCTGGTCTGGTCGATCTCGATCCAGATGAGGTGACGCATAGCGGGCGGCTGGGGCCTGGGCAGATGCTTGTGGTCGACCTGGTGAACAACAAGGTCTATGAGGACGAGGCGCTGCTGGAGTTGTTCGATGCGGGAACGACCTATGTGGGGCTGGTTGAGGAGACTCCGCTTGTCGCTGTCGCTCCGGCTGAAATTGAGGCTGCTGCGTTGGTTGGTGCGCAGAGGGGTTTTGGATACACGCGCGAAGACGTGAGGATGATCCTGCAGCCGATGGCGCTTGAAGGCAAGGACGCGGTGTGGTCGATGGGCGATGACACGCCACTGGCGTTTCTGGCGCGTTCGCCACGGCCGATCTACGCGTACTTCCGGCAGAGGTTCGCTCAGGTGACGAATCCGCCGATTGATTCGCTGCGCGAGTCATGCGTGGTGTCGCTGCATACGCGCCTTGGACCGTGGCCGCATTTGCTGGATAAGAATGCGCCGCTGCCGGGAATCTCGCTCTCTTCGCCGTTTATGTCGCTGGGACAGGTGGAGGCTTTGCGGACGGGTGCGTATCCGCACAAGGCTGAGCTAAATCTGGCGGACTTGCCGGCGGTATTTGAGGCGGAGAAGACGCTGGTGCAGGCGCTCGATGAGCTGTGCATGCAGGCGATCAAGCTGGTGCGCAATGGAGCGCGGATCCTTTTGCTCTCGGACCGAACGGCGAGTGCGGAGATGCTTCCGATTCCGATGGCGATGGCTACGGGAGCGGTGCATCAGGCGCTGGTGGATGCGGGCCTGCGAACGCTTGCAGGACTTGCTGTTGAGGCAGGAGACTGTCGCGATATTCATCATTCGGCGGTGCTGATCGGATATGGCGCGGGGGCGGTTTGTCCGTGGCTTGCGCTAGAGACGGGAAGGAGTCTTGCGCCTGCGGGTACGGACGCGGCGGAGGCTGAGCGCAAGATGTTGAAGTCGCTTGATGCGGGCTTGGCGAAGGTGATGTCGAAGATGGGGATTTCCGTTGTGGACAGCTATCGCGGGGCGCATCTGTTCGACATACTGGGTCTGCACTCGAGTGTGGTGGCGCGGTGTTTTGTGGATACTCCGGCGCCGCTGTCAGGGATTGGATTTGCGGAGCTGGAGCGGCAGCTGCGGCAGACGTGGACATCTGATGAGGCTGCTTCTGCTGAGTTGCCGGATTATGGATGGGTGCGATTCCGCAAGGCCGATGTTTCGGAGCCGCATGCTTGGCAGCCGCCGACGGTGAAGGCGTTACAGTCGGTTGTGGGGAGTGCGCGGAATGTGCCGCAGCCGACTGATCCTGCAGGTGCGTTTGCGATCTATACGCGGGATGTGATCGCGCGTGATCCGGCGGTGCTGCGCGATCTGCTGGAGATTCGTCCGGGCGGGCCTGAGCTTGGGTTAGGTGAAGTCGAGGCGCCGGCGAGTTTGTGCAAGCGGTTTGTGGCAAGTGCGATGTCGTTGGGGTCTTTGAGTCCGGAGGCTCATCACACGATTACCGCCGCGATGAACATGCTTGGAGGGCGGTCGAATACGGGTGAGGGTGGCGAGGATTCGGTTGTCTATAAGGTGCATCATGTTGGTGCGGAGCACGCTCACTCGAGCGAGGGGATGAGTCTGGCGGCTCGGTCGGGCGGCGGTACTGCGCTGGTAGAGCAGGTGGTTGAAGCGCCTGCGGTTCATACTTCGCTGAACAACAAGATCAAACAGGTGGCGTCGGGGAGGTTTGGCGTGACGGCGGAGTATCTGGTCCATGCGGAGGAGATTGAGATCAAGGTCGCTCAGGGGGCGAAGCCGGGTGAGGGTGGTCAACTGCCGGGGCACAAGGTGAGCGGGATGATTGCGCGGCTACGTCATGCGCAGCCGGGGGTGTCGCTGATCTCGCCGCCACCGCACCATGACATCTACTCGATCGAGGACCTGGCGCAGTTGATCTATGACCTCAAGCGGGTGAATCCGCGGGCTGCGGTTGGTGTGAAGCTGGTGTCGGGCTGTGGGGTGGGGACGGTTGCGGCCGGTGTGGCGAAGGCTTATGCGGACTATATCGTGATCGCCGGGAACACAGGCGGGACGGGGGCTGCGGCGTTGTCGAGCATCAAGTATGCGGGGAATCCGTGGGAGCTGGGGCTGTCTGAGGCGCAGCAAGTGCTGATGCAGAGCGGCATGCGCGGTCGAGTGCGGTTGCGAACGGATGGCGGTCTGGCGACGGCGCGGGATGTTCTGATTGCCGCACTGCTTGGCGCGGATGAGTATGCGTTTGGAACGGCGGTGCTGGTGGTGCTGGGCTGCGATATGGCGCGGCAGTGTCATCTGAATACTTGTCCGACGGGAATTGCGACGCAGAAGCCGGAGTTACGGGCGAAGTTCCGCGGGAAGCCGGAGTACGTTGTGCGGTTCTTTGAAGAGCTTGCGGGTGATCTGCAACATCTCTTGGCGCGGTATGGTCTGCCATCGATTGAGGCTGCGGTGGGGCGTGCGGATCTACTGGAGCAGGTTAAGTTTGACGGCAATCTCGATCTTCAGCCGATGCTGGCCAGGGTTTCGGATGGGCCGATGCATTGGATGGGAGTTCGGAACAACCAGCCGATCGCGGTTCCTCCGCTGGATGAGGAGTGGGTGGTGCCGGCGATGGCGGCGGTTGATGCGGGACAGCCGTTCGTCGTTGAGTCGAAGATTGCGAATCGCGATCGAGCGGTGGGTTCGCGTCTGGCGGGCGAGCTTGCTTTGCGGCGAGCGCAGGCGGATCTGCCTGCAGATGTGACTTTCAATTTGAGCGGTACTGCGGGTCAGTCGTTCGGCGCGTTTGCGGTGGAGGGGATGAAGCTGGTGCTCCAGGGGCAGGCGAACGATTTTGTGGGCAAGGGGTTGTCAGGTGGCGAGTTGGTCATCCGGGCGCGCGGGCTGGCTGCGAAGGATAGCGGGCAGCATGTGATTCTGGGCAACGTGGCGCTGTATGGGGCCACGGCGGGGAGCTTGTTTGCGGCGGGACGGGCGGGAGAGCGGTTTGCGGTTCGGAACTCGGGTGCCACTGCTGTGGTTGAGGGAGTTGGCGACCATGGTTGCGAGTACATGACCGGCGGTGTAGTGGTTGTGCTGGGACGGGTAGGGATCAACTTTGGGGCGGGTATGACGGGAGGGTTGGCGTGGGTGTATGACGCGGATGGATCCTTCGTGTCGGGCCAGAGGTATCACCCGGAGTTTCTTGTTGCTGAAGGGTTTGGGGCGGTCGATGCTGAGGCTCAGAATGGCTTGCGAGGGCTGATCGAGACGCATGTCGAGCGGTCGGGCAGCGGACTGGCGCGGACGATGCTGGCAGATTGGCCTGGCAGTGCAGGGGCGTTTGTGCGGCTGACTCCGAAGCCTCAGGGGTAGGGTACCCCCTCCTGTTGCCTGCATGTAGATCCTTTACATTCAGATGTTTACGGGATGCATGGCTCTTCAAATTACTCATAATAAACGGGTTGCGGCAAAATTTGTCTTTCTAAACGAGTTAGCCCCGGAGGATGTCCGGGGCTTGCTTGTTTCTTGATCTATATATTCATTATAGCGGGTTGAAGGAAACTAATACGCCACACGGATGTCGTTGTCTGGTAATGGGTTAGGTGGTTTGGGGGCTTGACATGCGTTTTCTGGGCTGAAAACGCAGAAAAAAACAACAGGAACAACAAAGGTAATAAAATCAATCGCTTCGCGTTTGGCTTTGCTCTGGGCTTCGAATCTGCGCATGGTAAGTCTTCGCGGGGGGCTTTGACCTGGGGCCCCGCTCGAACCCCAAATATTGACGGAACCACTACCCGGATTTAGATGTGGGCCGCCCGTCGATCGTGTTTCATTGGACCCCTCCTCCGGTGAGTAGCAAGGTTCCATTTTTCTTCTTTACCAGTAATATTGCTCCCGCAGTGAAAACGGAGGTTAGAGGCTGTTAATGACTTCAGTTGAGCATTTTGAAGATTCTGCTGAGCATGAGGCACGCGAAGGCGAAGTAGTGGAAGGCGGCGAGGGTTTGGGAGAGGCGTTCGTAGTCTCTGGCCAGGCGGCGGAAGCGTGCGGCCCAGGCGAAGCTTCGTTCGACGACCCATCTTCGGGGCAGCAGGACGAAGCCGCGTTTGGCCTCCGTGTGCTTGACCACCTCCAGTTGAATGCCGTGCCGGGCGGCCGCGCTGTCAGCGGCTTCTCCGGTGTAACCCTGGTCGACGTAGGCAAGTTCCACATGGTCTCCGGTTACCTGCTGCACCGCTTCGGCGAGTTTCTCCACCTGGGCGCGGTCTTGCTCGTTGGCGGCGGTAACATGCAAGGCGAGCAGGTTGCCCAGGGTGTCCACCGCAGCGTGCACCTTGGCTCCTTTGCGCCGCTTGGCGCCATCGTATCCCGCCCGCGCACCCGACTCCGGCGTGGACTGCAGCGTCCGGCTGTCCACCACCATCGCCGTGGGCTGCGGCTTGCGCTCGGCAAACTCGCGCAACAGAGAGCGCAGATCCTCCACCAGGATCTCGAAGCATCCGGCACCGATCCAGCGCCGCGTCTGCTGGTACACCACCGGCCACGGCGGAAGATCGTTCGGCATCATCCGCCAGTGCGCCCCGGTCTTCACCAGCCAGCGCAGAGCGTTGAACACCGCTCGCAAACTGTGCGACCGCTGCCGAGCGTCCTCTCGACACAACGCCAGATAGGGCGCCACAAACGCCCACTCCTCATCGCTCACATCACTCGGATAACCAACCTGACCCTTATTCCCCATCCAAACTATGCTGCGCGATGACAACAACACAATCACCGCCTTCCTACAGATGGGAATTAAAGTTATTAACAGCCTCTAGTGCAGCCTCTACTTCCCACAAGGTTCTTGATACCTCTTCAATGCTGAGAGAAGGGCTTATAGGAACCTTCTTGAACAATGTAAATCCATCCAAAATGTCTGTAGTTGTATTCCCCATCACTGCACGAGCCAATTCCGTAGAGTTGCTTGTAAGTTGCTATCGGTGATCTTGATGTGCCTCGGAGGTATGTTTCTGAATAGTCGCGCAACGACCCATATTCCCATCGTTAGAAACCACGCCAGCGCTCCGAATAGCAATGGCGAAACCCATTCTGAACCTTCGTGTTTTAGATATGCCACGATGCACCCCACGAGGAATGCGATGGCGTTACTGACGAGGTTGATGACGAGACCTTCTCGCCACGCGAAAAACGTCTTTTTTTGCATGCGCTATTGTCCCCTCCTTATCTTGGAGGGTAAAGCCTTGAATTAAAATAGCTAGTGTCTTGCTCATCGGAGACCGGAGCGCACTCATTCCGGCGCGCCCGCCGCTCGAATCCCAACTATTGAGGGAACCCACCTTAGCGACGATGAGACCGTCGCGAAGATGGGGCACCCAGATTTAGATGTGGGCCACCCGTCCCACTTTTTTCAACTTTATTTGGCCGGATAATTTAGGTTTTCTGAAAGGATAGCCGATTGGTAAGGTTTTCGTGGGACTGGGTGTTGTGGTCGTCGTCGCACTTTCCCTGGTATCGTTCGAGCCATGACGGCATAGGTGAGTTTAAGGTGTCGGAATTTTCGCTGCCGCGAAAATGGCCCACCTTAGCGACGATAAGACTGTCGCGAAGATGGGGCACCCGGTTTTGGTGGAACGACTAGATGTGGGCCACCCGTCCAGATCCTCTTCGGAGAAGAGTCTACAATTCGGGTGGCGGCCTAGCCGATGACCTCAAGCAGATAGCTGTTTCAGGGCCTCGCTCTACTCCTACCAGCGAATCTTCGCGGCTCTTGGTTGTTCGAAACCGTGCGTACAAAATGGAGGAAATCTATGAAACGAGAAATCATTCGGGTCGAGCCACTGGCGACCTACCTCGAAAAGTACAAGGCGCCCGCTTCGATGGTGACTAAACACGGCGACACTATTTACGTCTCAGGCTGTCCGCCGTTCGATCCGAAAACCGGAGAGATTGTCCGAGGGCCTATTGAGCGCCAGACCGAGATCGTTTTAGACCAGCTTAAGCTCTGTGTCGAAACGGCGGGTTCGTCCTTGGAAAACATCCTGAAACTGAATGTCTACGTGACTTCAGTAGATATGTTTCCTGCTGTTAACGAGGTTTACAGGCGTTATTTCCCGGAGAATCCTCCTGCTCGAATCTTTATCAACGTTCCTGCTTGGAATGGCGGCTTCGACATCGAGGTGGACTGTATCGCCGCGGTTTAGATCTGTCGATGGTCACTTTGATTGCCAATCTCCCGCTGCTCTTGTGGGCAGCGGTGAGACGGCTACGAATACAGAATAGCAACGTCTGTATAAGCGAATAATCTATATCGCATTGGCAGAGAGGAGAACCTATGTCTCATCATTTTGATACCAAACTTGCGAAAGAGGATCCAAGCCTGAACGTGGGTGATTTCTATCTGTTTCAGGGCGCTCCCGACACAACGGTGATGGCGATGACCGTCAATCCTGATGTTGTCCTCTCTTCGCCGGATACGCTTCACGTTGAAGGGTTGTATGCCTTCCGCCTGGACTTGACTGGTGACGCTCGCGAAGACGTTGTCTTCAAGTTCAGGTTCAACGAACCGAGACATGTGAACGGGAACGAGCATGTCCATGTTCAGAAGTTTCAGGTCCGTAGAGCCACTGGCGACGCTATCGGCGGGGACAAGGGCGAGTTGCTGATCGAAGGCGATACGGGCAAAGTCCACAGCAAGTCTGGTATTCGCGCCTTCGTCGGAATCGCTCCCGATCTGTTTGCCGCCGACGCTGGTGCAATGCAAAGTCTTCAAAAGGCCTTCTACGACGAACACAGGTATGACGGCGATGCGTTCCTGCGCAGTGGTCAGAACTTCTTCCACAATCGCAATATCACTGCGATTGTTCTCGAAGTCCCAAACCATCTGATCGGCAAAGGAACGGTTCACGCCTGGGCGACGGTGTCACTCTACGGCCATGCTCCTGAGATGCAGGTGTCACGCTGGGGCCTGCCGATGATCACGCACCTCTTTCTCAACGATCCCGGCAATCAAGAGGTGAAAGAGGCCTTCAACAAATCGGTGCCATCCGATGACATCGCTTTATTCTCGGGACACATCGCGGACTATACCCAGAAGATGACTACCTATGCAGGATCTGCCGTGAACCCGGAAGAATACGGAAAGCAAATGGTCTCTCGACTATGCCCAACCACCTTGCCCTATGAATTAGGAACGGCAGCTGCATTTGATGTCGCGAGATTCAATGGGAGGCCACTGGGTGATGATGTTCAGGATGTGATGCTTTCCTTGGCGACAAACAGGCCAATCCAGGACGGCGCTGCCCCTGATCGCAATCGGATCCGTAGCGAGTTCCCATATTTTGGCGAACCTTACTCGAAGGAAGAGCAGAAGGATGTCGTGCCGTGGCACCCACGTCGGGGTTATCAAGATTCCGGAAGGTAAGGAGATAGCGATGAGCACCCACCGAGTAATTCGTAACGATGCGCCAGGAAGTGGAAGCGTCACAAAGGTCGATATGAAGCTCGAGGTGGTCGTCATTCCCGTCTCGAACGTCGACCGTGCAAAAGAATTCTACTCGCGGCTCGGTTGGCGGCTCGACGCTGATCGCACCGTCGGTGACAACTTTCGCCTGGTCCAGTTCACGCCTCCCGGCTCCGGCAGTTCAATCCAATTCGGTGTGAACCTCACTTCAGCCGTACCCGGTTCAGCCCAGGCCTTGCACCTGGTCGTCTCCGACATCGTCGGTGCGCGTGAGCAGCTTGTCGCGCAGGGTATCGACGCGAGCGAGGTGTTTCACTGCGCAAGCGGGACTGGCTGCAGGTTTTCAGGCATCGACGTCCGCGTCAACGGGCCACACCCGGAGCGTCTCAGCTATGGATCCTTTGCTTCATTCAAGGACCCGGACGGCAACGGCTGGTTGCTCCAGGAAGTCACGGAACGGCTTCCTGGACGCGTTTAGGGCGACACGGACCTATTCGTTTCTGCATGGCCTTGCAGTTGCCGGAAACATCGGTGGTCTCAATGGGTCGATGCAACATTCGGTCGAAGCTAACTGGTACAGAATCCAACGGCTAAATTTATTTCATTCAAACAAAAACACTGCCCTGTTTAGGTTCTGATCGATCTTAGCCGGTGCTACCGGAGAAGTGTTGTCGGGTCAACTGATTAGAGGGTGTTGCATCGACCGGTTGAGCCGACATCGTTTTGCGGCAACAATGACGCCAAGTTCGAATCGTGGGTCGCGGGATTGTTTCCGAGGTGCCGACAATTCGGGAGCTGTCGCTTGATAGGTTCCCACAAGCGCGTGTATCGTCACCTCCAGCACCCTAATCGAGGACGTTTATGGCGCTTCCGCCCACTTGATACGAAGGTATCGTCGATACCATTGTCCAATTGTTTTACTCCCTCGCCTCTGGCTTAATCGCAATCGTTCCAGACACACGTTAGATCGGGCCTAAAAACTTTCTTTGTGAAGGAGGGCACACCATGCCTGGACTTTTGAGGGAATGTGCGGGTACGCCGTGGATTGGCGGGCCGGGTGAAGGTGATCGCAGCGTGGCGCTAAAGCACAAGCTGATGCTTGGCGTGATCAGTGCAATGCTGAGCGCTTTGATTCTGGGTTGCACAGCGAACAAACCTCCTTCCGAGGGAGAGACCGGCCTGGCCAATGCGGCTAAAGACGTTACGATTCCATTGGAGGCGGGAAAGATGACGAACCCGCTGCCTGCGACGGATGAGGTCGTGAGCCAGGGCCAGGAAGTGTTTCTTGGGTCTTGCGCCCAATGCCACGGTGCGGATGCGCGCGGAGACACTAACATCGGGCGCAACATGGCCCCGCCTGCCATGGACTTGAGCTCAGCCCACGTGCAGCACTGGAACGACGCGGAACTGTTTTGGATCATACAGAACGGAGTTCGCCTCACAGGCATGCCTTCCTGGAAGTCGAGCATCTCCGACAACGACACCTGGAAGCTTGCACGCTTCATCCACAACCTTCCCCGCGTCGGCGCTGCCTCCACCACCGCAGCAGTCCCGCCACCGTCACAACCCGTCGTTTCCGCGCAGGACAAGTACACCCTCAAAATACCGAATGGCCTCGCGTTCTCTGAGTTCAGAGGATACGAAAGCTGGCCGGTGATCTCCATCAGCCATAACGGCGGCGCGCTCGCTGCGATCCTCGGGAATCCTGTGATGATCAACGCCTATAAGGCGGGCATTCCCGGTAACGGTAAGCCCTTTCCGGATGGCGCCAAGATGGCGAAGGTCCACTGGACCGCGAAAGTGAATCCCTCTGAACCCGGTGCGCCGACGGTGCCAGGCCCCCAGCATGACGTTGATTTCATGGTGAAGGATAGCAAGAGGTTCGCGGACAGCGGCGGATGGGGTTACGGGGTCTTCGAGTATGACGCCGCGTCTGATAAGTTCAGGCTCGGCAACTTAACTGACAAGCCGCCGCAGGGGAACGACGCCAAATGCGGATTCGCGTGCCACACGGCAGTGAAATCAAAAGATTACGTTTTCACAGATTATGGGCACAAGTGAAGTGGACCGCTGAAACCTTCTCCTCCGAACGGTCGTGGATCCGACTGCGCGGGTCATCTTCGCTTAAGTAGGTAGATCCCACCTGGGAAGAGGAGAGGCTGGCGCACGTAATCATTGCTCTTTTTTGCAGACTCTTCCCAGGGCCAGTCCGTGTCGTGAACCACGATGTAGTCGGGATGATCCTCGCTAAGCCAGGTAACGCTGTCATGTTTAGCGATGTATACCGCATTCTTGGGAGTCGTCAGGCCAATGATGTCGATGAGAGGGCGCTCCGAGCTCCAGCCAAGAAGGCCGATCTCGACTGCAGCGACTTTCACATCTGGCCTTGTGTTGTGAGCGAGCCACTGTCCTGCCTGAACGTAGCCTACGTACCTCGGTTCGGGTCGAGGCTGCCGAAGAAACAGTCAGTATGGAGTGACCGGCGCCGATGCGCTGATCGTGGGTTAGGCTGTGAGTTCATGAGGACGCACAGCTCAGAGCCACAAGCGGAAGGGAGCCGGTCATGAAGGAAAAGCTACGATTTTTGGGTTTGGATGTCCATGCCGAAACCGATTGCCGTGGCGATCGCCGAGCCAGATGGCGAGGTGCGAAGCCTGGGAACGGGTCAACGCCTTCCTCACTGCGAATCCGAAGCTGGGCAACGAGGCGGTTGCGAAGACGCGCCCAGGCCGGTGACGGAAATTCGGCCTGAATTACCAGAAGCTTTGCAGGGGATTCTAGAACGGTGCCTCGCGAAAGAGATGACCGCGCGGTATGCGTCGACAATCGAACTGCGTGACTCCATCGACCGGTTGCGTATGGAACTCTCATCACCTTCGCAAGCTGCTACCGGGCGTGAGAAGGGCGCACACAAGTCCATTGCTGTTCTCCCCTTCACCAATATGAGTTCCGACCCTGAAAACGAGTTCTTTGCCGACGGCCTCACCGAAGACATCATCAACGCTCTCATGCAAATCGATGATCTTCACGTTGCCGCCCGGACGTCTACCTTCTCCTTTAAAGGCCAAAGCGTTGACCTGCGGATCGTCGGAGAGCGTCTGAATGTGAACACGGTTCTGGAGGGAAGCGTTCGAAAAGCGGGTGATCGTCTGCGAATTACTACCCGGCTGATAAACATCGCGGACGGAAACCATCTATGGGCCGAACGGTACGACCGTGAGATGAAAGATATCTTCGATGTCCAGGATGAAATTGCCAGAATCATAATCGATCGGCTAAAGATTTCCCTGACGAAACAGAAAGACCACAAGCCACTCCTGAAGGCCAGGACGGCAAACATCGATGCCTACCAGGTCTACCTAAAAGGCAGGGCTCTACTGTATGAGCGAGGAACGGCGATTCCTCGTGCGCTCGAATGCTTTAAGCGAGCCGTCGGACTAGACTCGGAGTATGCGCTGGCCTGGTCAGGTTTGGCTGACGCCTATCCTGCTTGCGGTCTATGGTTTGGCACCGCCCTATGCAACGTTAGCGGAGGCAAAGAAAGCGGCGACACGCGCGGTCGTACTCGGTCCCCTGCTAGCTGAAGCGCATTGCTCACTTGCTTGCGTAACTCTTCTTTTTGACTGGAACTACGCCAAAGCCGAGCATGAGTTTCGTCACTCCCTTGAGCTAAATCCTCGCTATGTACAAGCACGAGACTGGTACGCGTACTTCTATCTCCAGATGGCAGCTGGCCGATTCGAGGAAGGCATTTCCCAAGCGAAACAGGCAGCGGAAACTGACCCTCTTTCTGCTTATGCCATCGCGATGCTTGCACAATCCTATGCCTTCGCTGGCAGACATGAAGAAGCCTTGGAGAGCGTGAAGCGCGCGGTGGAACTGGACCCCGCTGCGTTCCAACCGCGCTGGTGTCACCTTAATGTTCTCTACTTCCAATCACGTTACGAAGAAGCTGTTGCGGCCGGGCGGTGCGCGGGTTCCCTGCGTGCGAGAATTTCTATCGTTAAGTTGCTTAGAATGAGTGAGAGGTGTGGTGGACGCGGTAGGGATCGAACCTACGACCAGTCGATTAAGATAAGAGTCGAACTTCCAAGATATCAATTACTCAATGTTTATGCGGTTAGGCGATAGCTAGTGTGCCTTAAGTGTGCCAGTAACTATGTAACGGGCGACGGCTGAACAGCCCCCGCATTGCGTTGATTCATCACGGTGGTGAGCTGATCGGTCTCCTGGTGTTGGTACGGCGCCATACTTAGGACGGAGGCGTGGCCCATGGCCTTCATCACAGCGAAGGTGTTCCCGGTCGCTCGCATCGCGGTTGTGCCGAATGTGTGCCGGGCCAGGTATGGCACCAACTTTGGGTCCAGGCTGCCTCGAACACAAGCGGACTTAAAGCTGCTCGCGATCGAGTTGAGGTGGCCATGCTTGCTTCTACCGACCCGGGAAGGGAAGAGCCAGCCCGGGCCTTCTGAACCCCGGCACCACTTTGATAGCTCCTTGTGCATTCGCTCCGTCATCCCTACCCAGCGCTTGGCTTGCTCGGTCTTGCCAGCTGGGATGAAAATTCGCCGTCCAGCCCAATCGATGTTCTCAAGCCGCATCGCGAAGACTTCGGATGGTCGAGCACCGGTATCCATCATTGTCATGAGGACGAGCCAGGGACGCTTGGTTCGACAACCCGAGAGTTCCCGCAGGATGATCCCCTCGATCTCCGGCGTGATGAGACCAATGCGCCCAGGGGTTCTGCCGATAGCGAAGCTCACATGTGCCCGAAGCAAGTCCCACTCTGCCGCCTTACCCAACATTACCCGGAGAGTGCGCTGTGCCTGCTGAGTGTAGGACTTCGAGCACTCCAACCATTTACCCGTCGCCGCACGCTCTCCCTTTCTAGTCATCTCCCCAGTATTCCTACTCTTCCTGCGGTCGACGACAGGGCGCTTGAACTTCGTGGTCTCGATGAGCTTGGCATTGATCTGGTCTAGGGGCACACAAACCAACACGGAAAAGCCCAGCAGACGGATGCCATACTTGTAGTACTTAACGGTGTTGGGATCGAGGGTGTGCGACTCTTCCGCCCACTTCAAGAAGTCCTTTGCGAACTCCTGCAACGTGGGAGCGTGGGTGCGCTTCTTGGTGGACGGATCATCTGCTGCTAATTTGTCCCGGTACGCGGTAGCCGCCTTCATGGCAGCCCGTTCGGTTTTCTCTTCGGTGCTGCCCCGGTAGCGCTTCCCCTTGAAGGTGAAGTCATAGAACTTAAACGGACTGTTTGGCTTGTCGTAAAGTCGCACGTCTTGATCTCCCAAAATCTCGCACCGAAGGTACCACACGGCGATCAGCGACGAACTTCTCAAGGTCCGCTTGTGTGTATCGAACGCAGCGTGGGGACAACTGGATATAGGGCGGCCCGATGCGCTGGCACTTCCAATCCCGCATAGTCGCTGGGGATACTCCAAGGAACTTGGCGGCTTGTTTGGTGTCGAAGGAAGAGCTCATCCCGCGTACCTCAGCGTCCCGGCTCTGTGCAGGGCGACGATCCCCTGCTCCTTGTGGGAGTACCAGTGACTTTTGATCGCACTGGATGTCGCGGCATACACTCTCCCGCCGCTGTCGCACGCGTCTGATACCTGCCTCTCCCTGGCCAGACGTATGCCTGCAATGAGGCAGGCACCCAAATAAATCATCCCTCGATTGATTCGCGGCATGTGCGCGTTTGGGTCGAACATGGGAACAGTATAGACGAAGAAAAGGCGAATACGCTATCATACAGAGATTATGATTTTGACAAGCTCGTCCAATCGGTAGGTTTCGCCTAGACCCAATGAAACGGGCCAGGCAAGGTGTGCATGGAAACGGTTCCCGCAATTCCAGAACGTGAAAAAGCTCGTCGCTACTGGTGGCGATTTCTCTCCGTATTTGGGGAGGAATGCTACAAGACGTGGAGGCAGGAATTGCTAGCCTCCGCAATTGCGAGCATCGCAACGTTTTTCATCACTTGGGCGAACGATACGTTGGCATGGAGCACATTGAGAACTGCGTTGAGGGCAACAGCGATAACATTGGCAGTGTTTGCAATATGGCATCTTGTAAAGGTTCCATATCTTCTTACTCACCCCCGCGAAAAACCCCACAAGTTAGCAGGCTATTTTGGAGTATTCATTGTTCTCTGCCTCATGGCAGGAGCCGCCTCAGTTGCAGTTGTTGTGAAGGCACATTGGAGTTCGACGGTGACACCACGTGCACCCCCCACCGCCACGTCAAAACCCGAGAAGCCTACCGAACAAAAGGCCGCCGATCCGACTCCCCAGTCCCCCAGCAAACCTGCCACGCCAGATAAGCAGCCACCAGCAGGATGCGGACGAACTATCCCAGCAACCCCCCGTGGTGGTTCCAAACCTCCCGCTGCTGGAGGCAATGTTGCAGTTGGTACTGGGGCCAATAGCGGGACCCTTACGGTGCAACCTGGAGGCGCGGTGTCATTTGGTCAGCAAGGAGGAATAACGGTAGGGCAACTGACCGTTACCCCGGAGGATTTGACTCCAACGCAGCTTGATTACTACGTGGATAACAGTCCAACCGCTGATTCTTCCTATCCCAACGAGGTAAAGATAAAGATCACGACCAGCAAAAGAATCGACAATCCTTCGCTTGTGCTGTTTTTTAGCGGTCCAATAGAAATGCCCAAGCACGCGCCTTTTTCATGCATGATGTGCAGTGCCCAAAGTGTTATCGATGACGCCACGGGAGAGACCGGGCTTTGGATCTATTGGCAGCAGCCAACATTTTCTCGCGATTCTCCGCTTTCTTTTACGCTCGAATCGGTTAGCCCAGTAATAATCACCCGAATAACTAGGGGGCCCGATCCGCCATTCATGCGGCGGTAAGTTTTGCTGCCCAACTGTTAATTGATAGGGTTCCAAACGCAAACAGCCACCAAAACAGCCATTCAAGGCAAACCAAAGAAGCGATTCAAATATGGGTATGTGTAAAACCCCTGTATTCATTGGCTAAAAGTGGTGGACGCGGTAGGGATCGAACCTACGACCAGTCGATTAAGAGTCGAATGCTCTACCAGCTGAGCTACGCGTCCTTTTGATTTTTCTCCTGAAGAAGGAGGTTGTGGAGAGTTTTGTCGCGCCGTGAAAAAGGCCAGACTGGAACTCAAGCAACTACTTAAAGATAACACAGCTTGCGGAGTAAAACCGCCTCCGCAAGCTGCGAGATGATGAGCAAATTTTTCAAAGCTAACCGACGAAATCAACGTTGGAGCGGTGTGGAATTATGCCTCGATCGTAACCCATGTCGAGCAGTTTGCGGATGGCCTCTCGGCCGTCCTCACCATAGTTGAGTGTGCGCTCGTTGACGTACATACCAACGAAGCGATTCGCGAGCGTGGGGTCGAGGTCTCGAGCAAACTGCATGGCGTATTCCAGTGCCGCTTCGCGGTTGTCGAGGGCATGCTGAATGCTGTTGCGAAGGGCGTTGGTTGTTGTCAAGAGGGTTTCCGGGCCGAGAGAGCGGCGGATGGCGTTGCCGCCGAGCGGAAGGGGGAGGCCAGTCTGTTCGCGCCACCACTGGCCGAGGTCGAGCAGCTTGATGAGGCCGTCGTTGGCGTAGGTGAGTTGGCCCTCGTGGATGAGGAGTCCGGCATCGAACTCGCCTGCGGCGACTGCGGGAATGATCTTGTCGAAGGGGATAACAGCTGTTTCGATCTCCGGGGCGAAGAGCTTGAGGGTGAGGTAGGCAGTGGTGAGGGTACCGGGAACTGCCACGCGGGTCTGCTTGAGCTGCGGAAGCGTGAGCTTGCGGCTGGAGACGATCATGGGACCGTAGCCTTCTCCCACGCTGCCGCCGCAGGCCATGAGGGTGTAGTTCTCCTGAAGGTAAGGATAGGCGTGAAAGGAGATGGCCGTGACGTCGTAAAAGGCTTCGTTGATGGCGCGGTGGTTGAGGGTCTCGATATCGGTGAGGGTGTGGGTGAACTTGTAGCCGGGAACTCGAATCTTGTTCGTGGCAAGGCCGTAGAACATGAAAGCGTCGTCGGAGTCGGGGCTGTGGGCGATGCTGATCTCTCGAATGGCGGTGCTAGTGGGGGTCATGAGGCGCTTGATCCTTGCTGGGTGAAGGGTGGTGAGATGCGCTGAGTTCGTCCGACGGCTCGGCGTGGGGAGGTGAATATGCGGTTAGAACTGACTGGCTAGAACTGCCGCCAGCGCTGGAGGGCGCTGAAGATTCCGGCTGCTGCGGTGATCTTTACGACCTCGCCGGGGACGAATGGGGCGATGGCGAGCGACCACGTTGAGGTGGCGCCGAGATGGAGAAAGTGAGCGAGCCAGCCGGCACCGAGGATGAAGATGGGAATTGTGGCAACGGTGGCGGCGAGGAGGGCGCTTCTGACGCGTGAGGTGATGGGCTTTAGGGCCCGCACAATCCAGCCGGCCGAAGCTGCAGCGAGGGGGTAAGAGAAGAGGAAACCGCCATTGGGGCCGAGCAGGTGAGCCAAACCGCCGGGGCCACCGCTGGGGGTAAAGACCGGAAGGCCGAGGGCGCCTTCAGCGAGATAAAGGACCATCGCAGAGAAGCCGGCCGCGGGGCCGAGCGCCATACCAACCAGGACGACAGCAAAGTTCTGCAGGGTCAGCGGGACGGGTGTGAAAGGGAGGGGAAAAGAGATATGGGCGCAGGCGGCAACGAATGCGGTCGCGCCGATGATGAAAAGCGCCCTTCCGGCGAGGGATTCTTGGAGCGATCCGGAACGATGGGTGAGGCCGAGTTGAGAGGGGATAGCCGATTGCATCGAGCAGGTCCTTTCGCGCTAAAAGCGCTCTGGTGAAGTTGATTTGTCGCCCGAGTTGGCCCGGAGGCGAGGAGTCTGGTAGGGATCGGTGAGATCGCCTAGATCCTTGCTGAAGTAAGCCCGGTCGAGACGCTTCCACCCGCGCTGGTGAGCGCTTTGTGGCGGCTTGCGGGAAGTTTCGGTTCTTCCGGCGAATGACTCGACTGCCCTTCGCTCGTATGCCAGCTGCGCTTCGGGGTCGGGCCTGATCGTGACTACTTCTGGCCTCTGCTGATTCCAGCTCTTCTTCGCCAGGACATCTTTCACGGTCTGTTGTGGGGCGGCGCGAAGTACTCGCGAGTTTTGGTTGCTTGCTGCTGCGATCAGATGCTCCGCAAACTCTCGTTGGGAATGCGATGTCATCCCAGCGGCTCCGCGACTGGAGCGCACATGCCGGGCAATGGCGATGGCGGCGAGCAGGAGTGCGAAAAAGCAGACGGCCGAAATGGCAAAGAGGATGTACATGCGCCGTAACAAGGATAACAAGGTGCATCCGTTCGTGCAGCTTATTCGACACTGAGGCGCCAATTGGGCCGGATATCGCAGGTGGTATTGACGATTCTTGTGCCTTGAGGGATCGTCCGCGAAGGCTGGGTAGTAGGCATGAGGTTTTTTGGGCGACAACTGTATGAACTTGGTACGCCCCTGCACGAAAAAGGATTTCCGCCTTGACTGGATGTGATGCGGAGATTGTACTTAGCTTATGGCTCGCTCGAACAAGACGCGCACAAACGCGAAGCAGTCGGGTGTTTTCGCGCGTTTGATCCAGCGAGGTCAAGTGGGATGGCGAAAGGTGGCGACGGTGGCAGCCGCGCTGCTCGCGATCTCAATGGGGTATCACGTTATCTTCGGTCAAAACGGGCTTTCGGCGTATCAGCAAAAGAGGCAGGATGCCGAGAGTCTGGATCGGCAGTTGCATAGCCTTCAGCGGGAGAACGAGTTGCTCAAGGGGCATGTGGAGCGGCTGCAGAATGACCCCAATGCTATTGAGCATCAAGCCCGCGAAGAGCTGCACTATACCCGTCCCGGCGAAGTGATCTATACATTGCCTGCGACTGCAATTCCCACGGGCGGCCGCGCGCCAGTTGCTGCCAAGCCATAACACTTTGCGCTCTGCCTGTGTATCTTTTGAATTTCCTTGTTGATGCTCGTTTGAGCAATCCCTCCTCCTTTGTTCATCATGAATCGTAGTCGTCGCCACGACAGCTTGCAGAAGATTACGATAGGCTGCTGAAGAACAGAGGGGAACGAACACAAATGATTTTCGATATGGAAGAGCCCAAGGCGCGTCAGAGCTACAACCTATTGATAGGGCTGGTTGCACCGCGGCCAATCGCCCTGGTGACAAGCATGAACATGGACGGCGGACTGAATGCTGCACCGTTCAGCTCCTATAACTATCTGTGCACGGATCCGCCCATCATTGGCATGGGCGTCACGAATCGGCCTGAAGCGGGCTTTGTGGCGAAGGATACGGCGAGAAATATCCGGAGGACAGGTGAGTTTGTGGTCAATGTTGTGACGGAGGACTTGATGGCGAAGATGAACGTATGCGCCACGGACTTTCCGCCGGACGTGAACGAACTGGAGATGGCAGAGCTGTCGACCACGCCGTCGCACGTCGTGAAGGTACCACGAATTGCCGAGGCTCATGCGGCGCTCGAGTGCAGGGAGTTCACGACCATGGAGATTGGCAGGTCGCGGATCATTCTGGGACGGGTGGTCTCTATCTACATTGAAGATAAGTTCGTTGATCCAGCGGGGCCGTACGTACGTGCAGAGGAGTTGCACGCTATCGGACGGATGAACGGCCTCGGGTCGTACGTGAAGACTCGGGATTCGTTTCTGACGATGCCGCGTATATCGTATGAGGAATGGAAGAGGGGGCAGCGCTAGGCGTTCAGGAGAGATATTCATTGAGCCAAGGGTCGCTAGTGTGTAGGAGTTCGTGAGTGTTGCCATCGAAGACCACTTGGCCTTCATTGAGGACGAGGAATTTAGTGCTGTCGTCGATGCCGTTGTTAGGGATTGGCTCAATTTTTCCATTTTGCGGACTGAAGCGATTTCGGGCCACTAGATAGGCGTCCTGCAGCCGGTGCGTGATCATGAGAGACGTTGTATGGCTGACGTCACGCTGCTTGATGACAAGATCGACGATGGTGGTTGATGTAATGGGGTCGAGGCCGCCGGTCGGAGAGTCGTAGAGGATCAGATCTGGTTTGGAGATGATGGCGCGAGCGATGGATACGCGACGACGCATGCCTCCGGATAGTTCGGAGGGAAACTTCTCGATGGTGTTCTCCAGCTCAACAAACTGGAGAGATTCGATAACCCGTTTGTGAGCCTCTTCTTCCGGAACGCGATCTTCGTGGAGGCGGTAGGCGACGTTGTCTTCCACGGAGAGAGAGTCAAAGAGGGCGGACTCCTGAAAGACCATGCCGATGCGGGCGCGGAGTTTGAATAGGTCGGTCTCGCGCATTCGGGTGACGTCTTCGCCGAAGACTCGAATGGTTCCGGAGTCGGGCCGAAGGAGGCCGTCTACGAGCTTCATCAGAACGGACTTTCCTCCGCCTGCCGGGCCGAGAATGATACGAGTTTCGCCACGATAGACGGTAAAGGAGATGTTCTGCAGGACGGGTTTGACGTCGAAGGTGATGGAGACGTCTTCGAAGACGACGACCGGTTCGGCGGAGCCGGAGCTTTGCTCGGTGTGGGAGACGTCTCCGGGAGCGAGGTCTGCTGGCATAGGTCCGGTCACCTGCCGAAGACGCCGATCATGGCTCGGGTAACGAGCAGATCGACGATGATGATGAAGATCGAGGAGACCACGACGGCCTGGGTGGTGGATCTGCCGACGCCTTGGGTTCCACCTTTGGTGTTCATGCCGAAGTAACAGCCGACGGTGGCGATGATGAATCCTGAGAAGAGGGGTTTGACGAGCCCCTGGACGACGTCACCATATTGAAGAGCGCGGTAGGAGTTGTGAAAGTAGGAGGAGGCATTGAGCCCCATGATGGTGACACTGACGAGTGCGCCGCCAGCGATGCCGAAGGCGTCCGACAGAATGGTAAGGAAGAAAAGCATGAAGACGGTGGCGTAGAGGCGCGGGGTGACGAGCTTGCGGAGGGGGTCGGTGCCGAGGGCGCGCATGGCGTCGATCTGCTCGGTGACCTTCATGGAGCCGATTTCGGAGGCCATGCCGGAGGAGTTGCGGCCAGAAACCATCAGGCCCGTGAGCACCGGGCCAAGCTCTTTGACCATAGACAACGCGACCAGGTTGCCGGTGAGGTTGACGGAGCCGAACTCCTGGAGCGAGGTTGCCGACTGCAGGGCGAGAACGCATCCGGTGAAGAAGCCGGTGAGGACGATGATGGGTGTCGAGCCGACACCGATCGAATCCATCTGAGTATAGATATCGGCCCAGTAGACGGGACGGGAGAAGAGGTTTGCGATCGCGCGCCAACACAGGATGGAGTAGTCCTGAATCGAGGCGATCGTTTTCTTGGCGAAGATCTCTGGAGAGACAAAGGGCATCTGGTTATGAGGCTCAGATTATCAGATGCGCGACCCCGGCCGTCGATTGTATGTATATGGAAGGATTGCGGAAGCGCCAAATGTGCATTGGACCGTCGCGGAATGAGAAGATAGAAGAGATGATAGCTGAGATGACGGCGGCGGTACTTTATGGCAAGGAAGACCTCCGGCTGGAGCGTGTGGCAGTGCCGCAGGCCGGTCCGGGGGAACTGGTCGTCCGGGTGGGCGCTGCGCTGACCTGTGGAACGGACCTGAAGGTATACCGGCGCGGGTACCATGCCATGATGCTGAATCCGCCCATCCCGTTTGGGCATGAACTTGCCGGGGTGGTGGCGGAAGTAGGGGCTGGAGTTACCGCATTCCGTGAGGGGGACAAAGTGGTCGCATTGAACTCCGCTCCCTGCGACGCCTGTTACTTCTGCCGGCACGGGCAGCAGAATCTCTGCGAGGACCTTCAGTTCAACAATGGGGCCTATGCAGAGTTCATTCGAATTCCGGCGCGGATCGTGGAAAAAAATACACTCCTGGTGCCGGACGGAGTTCCGTTGGAGCATGCAGCTCTGACGGAGCCACTGGCATGTGTTGTGCGGGGTTTGGAGGAGAGTGGAGCTCAGGCCGGCGACACGATGGTTGTGATCGGTGCGGGGCCGATCGGGCTGATGTTCATGCATGCAGCCGAACTGGCCGGTGTCAAGGTCATTGCTGTCGTGAAACGACAAGACCAACTTGGTGCAGCGAAGTTATTCGGCGCAAGCAGTGTGGTGCAGGTAAAAGCGGTAGAGGACGTGGTGGCTGCGACGCGAGCGCTAACGCCGGAGGGCCATGGCGCTGACATTGTGATCGAGGCAGTCGCGACCCCCGCCACTTGGCAGTGGGCAGTCGATATGGTGCGGAAGGGCGGCGTCGTGAATTTTTTCGGAGGGCCGCCCAGCGGAACTAAAGTGCAGTTGGACACGAATCGTCTGCACTATGGCGATATTACGCTAAAGGCTAGTTTTCACCATACGCCGTCAACATGCCGCACCGCGTTTGACCTGGTGACAAGTGGACGGTTCAAATGCGCCAAGTACATCACCGGTCGAGCCAGGCTCGATGAGGTACCTAATCTCTTCGCGCGGATGATGACCAGGGACGGCGGATCGCGTGACATCAAGACTGCGGTTTTTCCAGGCGGGGTGCTGCGGTGAGCGACAGGATTGTCACACAACACGCACTTTTAGGCGCGCCGCCCGAGTACTTGACGCCATTGGAGAGACCCACTTTGGCCGAGGCACAGGCATGGTGCCGCAATCTTGCCAGTACGCACTATGAAAACTTTCATGTCGCGACGTTCTTTCTGCCGCGTAAGGTGCGGCCTCACTTTGAGAGCATCTACGCCTATTGCCGAGTTGCCGATGATTTGGGAGACGAGGTTGCCGATCCTGCAGTTGCGACTCGTCTGCTGGACACGTGGGGCGCCATGCTGGATGAGTGCTATGACACGCCGGAACGGTCGATGCACGGGGTTTTTGTCGCGTTGCAAGAGACGATTCAAGAGTGCAATCCGCCGCGTCAGCTATTCGCGGATCTGTTGCATGCCTTTCGACTGGATCAGGTGAAGACCGACTACAATAGCTGGGAGGAATTGCTGGAATACTCCCACTATTCGGCGAATCCGGTTGGGCGGCTTGTTCTCTGGGTCTGCGGATACAGAGAGGAATCGCTTGCATTACTCTCAGATAAAGTTTGTACGGCGCTGCAGCTCGCCAACTTTTGGCAGGATGTAGTGGAAGACGCGGAGCGCGGCAGGCGATATGTCCCAGCCGACGCGATGCTGCGCTTTGGTGTCGACGAAGGGCAGATTGAGGGGCGAGTCTTTACGCCTGAGTTTCGCGCGATGGTGCAGAGTCTGGTGGTGCAAACCCGCGAACTGTTGCTCGAAGGCGGGGTCATCAGCAAGCATGTCGATAGGGAACTGGCGGTGACTCTGGACCTGTTCCGCAAAGGTGGAGAGGCGATCCTCGATGGTATCGTCGCGGAAGATTTCGATGTGCTACGAGGAAGACCGGTAGTATCGAAGGCGCGAAAGTTGGGACTGCTGATGGAAGCGCTCGTTGGCAAGATGCGTGCGGGGATCGCCGCGTGACGACTGCGGAAGCCTACGCCGTCTGCCGTGCGATTGCGCAGCGAGAGGCAAAGAATTTTTATTACTCGTTTCGCGTGCTGCCGGAACATAAGCGGAACGCGATGTGCGCTGTGTACGCGTTCATGCGGCGCGCTGACGACATCTCAGATGACGAGACGCTGCCGGTAGCGGAGCGTCGGGAAATGATGGCTCGGTGGCTGGAGGCCTGGCGCGATGCGAGGCGAGCCGGCATGTCGGATGACCCTGTGTTTCTTGCGTTGAATGATACGCAAAAGACGTTTGCCATCCCCGATGCGCTTCTGGAAGACCTGGTGCGCGGTACGACGATGGATCTGGAGCCTTCTACGCAGGCAGAGAATGAATTGCAGACCTTTGCGACATTTGACGAGCTCTATCGATATTGCTATCTCGTGGCGTCGGTGGTGGGATTGGTCTGCATTAGAGTCTTCGGCTACACCGATTCCCGTGCCGAGAAACTCGCGGAAGAGACGGGGGTTGCTTTCCAGCTGACGAACATCTTGCGCGACGTGAAGGAAGATGCAGAGCGGGGACGGATCTATCTTCCGCTCGATTTGCTACGCGAGTTTGGGGTGAGCGTTGATCGAGTAAAGGCGCTGTCCACCGGCGCGCCAATGGAGACTAATGAGCGAGCCATGCTTTCTGTTGTCGAGTCGAAGGCTGAGGAATACTATGCTTCAGCAGATCGGCTCCTGCCGTTGATCGACGCCGATAGCCGCGCAGCTCTGTGGGTGCTTGTCACGATCTATCACAGACTTCTGCTCGAAATTTTGAAAGCGGATTGCGATGTCTTTACCAGACGCATCAACGTTTCAACACCGACTAAGCTGACAATTCTCACGCAGGGCGCGGTAATGACACTGCGCAACCGAGTGACATCGTGAGTGGCAAAGACCAGAGCGACGTGATTGTCGTGGGTGCCGGTGCGGCAGGCCTCGCGGCGGCGGCTGCACTGACGCAGGCTGGAAAGATCGTTACGGTACTGGAGCGCAAGCCGTATGTTGGCGGCAGAGCTTATTCGTATGAGCACCCTGCGCTGCATGAGGTCGTCGATTCGCAGCATGTGTTGCTGGGTTGCTGCACCAATCTGATCGAGCTATGTGAACAGGCCGGGAGCGCGGATAAGATTCGCTGGTACGACAAGCAGACTTTTCTGGAGCCGGGTGGCAGATCGAGCACGATCTCTGTTAGCGGCTTGCCCGCGCCGTTTCACTTTGCTCCGAGCTTCTTGAGTGCGTCGATGCTCGGGTGGAAAGATAAACTTGGCATGGCGCGCGGGCTCATGGAGTTCTTTCGCGGATATCCGGCGGATGACAATGAGAGTGGGGAGCGATGGCTGAAGCGGACGCGGCAGACCGAGCTTTCAATCAGACACTTCTGGGCTCCAATCCTCATGGCGACGCTGAACGATCGTGTCGAGCATTGTTCAACTCGTTATGCGGGCAAGGTCTTTCACGAACTCTTTATTAAGTCTTCGACGGGTGGGCGACTGGGTATTCCGACGGTGCCTTTGAGCGAGTTCTACCTGGCTGCAGCTCGATTGATCGAGTCTCGTGGCGGGAAGGTTCAGTTGCGGGCCAGCGTCGAGGCGATTACTCAAGAGCAGGACGGGCGCTGGCGAGTCAATATCGCGGACACCTGCTACATTGCCGAGTCGATTATTCTTGCATTGCCATTTGAGCAGACACGAAAGTTGTTGCCTGCTGTTCGGTTGAACGAGCGCTATTCGGCACCGGCTCTGAATACGAAGGACGATCTGGAATTGAAGATGGCACGGCAGGTCCATTCGCCGTTCACTTCGATCCTTCTCTGGTATGACCGTCAGATTACTGATCTTGACCATGCATGGTTGCTGGATACGACCATCGAGTGGTTCTTTCATAAGTCGCGCATCCGCCGGTACGCGCCTGACAAGGGTAGTTATATTGAACTGGTCATCGCGGGATCAAGAGCGCAGTTGAGTATGTCGCGCGAAGAGATTATGTCCGGAGCACTGAAGGAACTGGAGATGTTCTTCCCTGAGGTAAAACGTGCGAGGTTGATCAAGAGCAGCGTGCTGAAGGAAGCTCGTGCAACTTTTTCCGTGGTGCCTGGGCTAGACAAATTTCGTCCACCGCAGACCACGGAGTGGCCGGGGCTTTACCTGGCGGGAGACTGGACCGCGACGGAGTGGCCCTCCACGATGGAGGGCGCTGTTCGTAGCGGGAGGCTCGCGGCTGGGGCGGTGATGGGTGACGAGCGCCGCTTTATGGCGGCAGAGTTACCTGCCAGTGGTTTCATGCGCTGGCTGGGCGTGTCCTGATTCTTCGAATGTCGCAGCGTGCCTGAACTCACGACTAAGCCTCTACGAGCACTCTTCCGTATCGCCCCTCGACGTACTTGTCGAGGATCACCTGAAACTCTTCGACGATCCTGTCACCCTTGAGCGTCGTGAACAGTTGCCCATCGATATAGACCGGAGCCTTGGGTTCCTCAAACGTTCCCGGCAACGAGATGCCGATGTTGGCGTGCTTCGACTCGCCCGGTCCGTTCACGATACAGCCCATGACTGCAAGCTTCAGCTCCTCGACTCCCGGATATTGCTTCTTCCACTCCGGCATCGAAGCCACTAGATAGCCTTGAATCCTCTCGGCGAGCTCCTGGAAGTAGGTTGACGTTGTGCGGCCACACCCGGGGCAGCTCGTCACCTGCGGCATAAAGCTTCGAATCCCGAGCGACTGCAGAATCTGCTGTCCGCACCGAACCTCTTCCGACCGGTCTCCTCCTGGCGTCGGAGTCAGACTGACACGAATTGTGTCACCGATTCCCGCCAACAACAACGGGGCGAGACCCGCAGCCGAAGCCACGACACCCTTCATTCCCATACCAGCCTCTGTCAGCCCAAGATGCAGCGCGTAGTCGCAACGCTTGGCCAACTCGGTGTAGACGTCGATCAGGTCGCGCACACCGGAGACCTTGGCTGAAAGCAGGATCTGATCGCGCCGCAGTCCATAACGCTCTGCGGCCGCGGCGTTGTCCAGAGCCGACACCACCATCGCTTCCATCATTACGTCGCGAGCGGGAAGGGGATCGGCGGCCTTCGAATTCTCATCCATCATCTTGGTCAGGAGCGCCTGATCGAGCGAACCCCAGTTCACTCCAATCCGCACCGGTTTCTGATGCTCAACCGCAACCTCAATCATCGTTCGGAAGTTGTCATCGTCTTTGCGTCCGATCGAGCAATTGCCGGGATTGATGCGATATTTTGCGAGCGCCTCCGCGGTCTCGGGATACTTCTTCAGCAGTTGGTGCCCGTTGTAGTGGAAGTCTCCGATGATTGGGGTGGACCAGCCCTTCTTCGCCAATTCTTCGACGATGTAAGGCACAGCCTTCGCCGCGTCGTCGTTGTTGACTGTGACGCGAACCATCTCGGATCCAGTCCGAGCGAGCGCGGCAACTTGTTGCACCGTGCTCTCGACGTCCGCGGTATCTGTATTCGTCATCGACTGCACGACAACCGGCGAATCCGAGCCTACGCGGATGCCCCCGATGTTCACCGTTACCGCACGTCTACGCTGTATCTCTGGCATAAACTCTCCACTCTCAAGTTTATCACCGCAGCCCCTGGGACCCTCGCGATACACTAGCCAAACGTGGCCCGGTAGCTCAGTTGCATAGAGCAGCGCACTCCTAACGCGAAGGTCGCAGGTTGGACTCCTGCCCGGGCCACCACGCCACAAATCCTACCCATCGCTTGCGTCGGCACTCCTGCCCGGGCCACCACGCCACAAATCCTACCCATCGCTTGCGTCGGCACTTTCCTGCCGGGTCTCCATAACTACTTGAGTGTGAGATCTGTAGCGGTGGAGGATTCTGGGATCGTTGTCGTCCAGGCGTTACCTGAGTGGCCTATTGCGTACCTGGTGCTTGCCGCGCTCGCCTGCTTTGATCGCGAGGTCCAGCCGTAGGCTTCTATGCGCACTTGCTTCCACCATGGCGCGAAGGAGCCTTCGCGTGCACTGAGATGAACGGTGAGCGTGCCGTCAGGCTTGATCTCGCAGGAGAAGTGCAGGCGCAGAAACTGCCCAGAGCGGAACGCGAAGCTTTTGCCGTCATCCTGATAAAGATCGCCGTGGCAGTTATCGCCTGCGTAGACACGCAAGGTCAAGGGACCAACGGGTATCTCTTCCGTGCTCTGCGTGAGCGGGGCGATGGGGAGAATTGTGCCCTCTCGGACGTAGACAGGCAAGTCCGCCAGCTTCGGCGTGATGAGCAAAGGCTTGTTCGGTTGCTTTGCATCGCGCTGTTCAAGATCGCGGGTTGCGGTCTGGGTGCGGCGGTCAAGACGCTCTCCGGTCCAATAGTCGAACCAGACTCCGGGCGGCAGATTGACTTCATACTGACCGACTTCGTCCGGCGAGGGCGACGGCGAGACGAGCAGGCTGGGGCCAAAGAGAAACTCGCTGCCCGCGTCGAGGTCAATGGGATGGCCATCGGTCGTGGCGTTGGGGAACTCAAGGAAGAGCGGACGCATGATGGGGAGGCCGGTGCGTGACATCTCTTCCGTGATCGTGTAGAGGTACGGCATCAGGCGATAGCGCTCTTCGATGTAGTGGCGGCGGATCGCCTCCTGTGCGGGGCCGTCGACCCAGGGCTCGTGGTCACGCGTACCTTTAGCGGCATGATCGCGATCGATCGGCTGAAAGGCTGCGAGTTGGAGCCAGCGAGTGAGCAGATCTGCTGAAGGCGATCCGGCAAAGCCGCCGACATCGGCACCGCTCATCGCGAAGCCGCTTAGACCGAGATTGATGAGCTGGGGAACGGTCATGCGGAGGTGGTTCCACGTCGAGCTGTTGTCTCCCGTCCAAGTGGCGGCGTAGCGCTGGCCTCCAGCGTAGCTGGCGCGCGTAAGGACGAAGGGCCGTTCGTTCGGGCGCAACGCGAGGAGACCGTCGTATGTGGCGCGGGAGTTCTCCATGCCGTAGACGTTGTGAATCTCGAGGTGATTTGTGGTGCGTTGCTCGAAGCCAGGTTCGGCGATACGGTGTTGCACATCGTCGGGCATGGTCTTGGTGGGATAACGGAAAACGGCCGGCTCGTTCATGTCGTTCCAGAAGCCGTCGACACCGTCGTCGACGAAGTCTTTATAGAGTGTTCCCCACCACTGTCGCGTGATCTGACGCGTAAAGTCGGGGAAGACCGAGGGACCAGGCCATACGATGCCGGTATAGATAGTGCCGTCGGGATTCTTGACGAAGTGGTCGCCTTCGGTGCCTGTATCGTATGGCGCATAGTTGGCTCCCGGGAGCTTGGCGATGTGCAGGTCGGTAATGGCTACGACGTGAAACTCTTTTTTCGCCAGATCCTGGATCATCTGCGAGAAGTGGGGGAACTTTGTTGTATCAACAGTAAATGGGCGGTTATGGTCCTGGTAGTCGATGTCGAGGTAGATTGCGTCAGCCGGGATGTGATCGGAACGAAGACGGTTGGCGATTTCCATGACGCGCGCCTCGGGGTAGTAGCTGTAGCGCGACTGCTGAAATCCGAGGGACCAGAGCGGCGGCAGGGGAGTGGGTCCGGTGAGCCAGGCATACGTTTCGACGACATGTTTGGGATCGGGCCCATACATCAGGTAATAGTCGATTGGGCCGTCCGGAGCGCCGAAGGAGTATTGGTTGGGGACCTCGCGGCCGAAGTCGAAGTAGGTGCGCCAGGTGTTGTCAAAGAGGACACCGAGTGCGCGGCCTTCGCGATAGTCGATGAAGTAAGGGATGCTCTTGTAGATGGGATCGGTGGACTCCTGCCAGCCGAAGGAGTCGGTATTCCACATGGTGAAGGCTTCGCCGGCCCGGTCGAGCGGGCCGGGCTTGTCGCCGAGGCCGAAGAAGTGAGAGTCGCCGAATTTCTGCTTATAAATATGAAAGCCGCGACCGTTCCACTCGATCGAGCGCGCGTCCTGCTGGATAATCTTTCCGGCAAGATCGCTGATGGTGAGGCGAAGCGTTGCGTCGCAGGTCACGCGCAGGGAGGCGGTATGAAATCCAATGTGGCTATCGCTGATCTCAGGAACGGTCTGAACGGATAAAGTGCGGGGGGAGGGAAGGACAGCCCAGGAGGCGTCCTCGGGAAGCTTGCCATCGTTTCCGGCACGGACCCGCAGTACGTCGTCGCGAAGAGCTGTGATTTCAAGGATGGTGCCGTGCTCTGAGATCTGAATGCCGTTTGGGAGGGTGTTGATCTGAATGCCGGCGACGGTCTGAACGGACGATACGGTGCCAGGGGGGCTTTGAGCCGAGGCGACGCCGCAGAACACGAAAGCAAGAATCAAGGCAAAAATCAAGGCGAGTGGTAGCTGCGGCGAAAGACGGACTTGGCTCATTGTGTGAAGGGACCGCATTCGTACGGATCCGCGCAAAGCAAGCATAAGCCCTCTCTCAATCGGTTTGGGTATATCGCTTGCGACAGGCGTGTTCGTTTCTGCCGGCCTTATGCTAACGACAAGTTCTGAATTGGTCTTGATTGGGGCGACAGCGTGCGACTTGATGGTCATCTCCTGTTTCTGCGGGGGGGTACCCCCCTCCCCTACCCGGGTAAAAATCCAATGTTTGCAATGGTTTAGCGACAGCTGCTTCTCCTAAATTCGTGCAAACATTATGGTTGTGGCTAAATTCGTGCAAATAAAAGGCTTATTGGACTGAAGTCGAACCCCGGCGGTTGGCCGGGGCTTTTCTTTGATTCATATATCCAGTATAGCGGTTGGAGCAGAACTCATACGCCAACCCGATCTCTTTTTGTTTGAGCAAGTTGGATGATTTGGGGGCTTGACATGCGATTTTGGCGGGAAAAACACGAAAAATAATTTGGGGGAAATGCAAAGGGAATGGATTCAGTCGCTTTGCCCCTCGTCCCCTCGCCTTGCCCCGTCAAGGCTGGGCTCTGGACCCATCGGCTGCAGAAGCGCCGGTGCGGTAGGCTAAGGAAGGACCTGAAAACGCAGCACTTAAGCGTGGTTTCGCGCCCTCGGTAACCCGCCGTTTGGTGACGATTGGGTGGGCGCTGGCTCAAAAGTTGGAGTTGAAAAGTTGCCGGATTGTGTTAATCTCCCGGAAACACTCGAAAAGAGTGCATAGATTGCTCCATTTTACTGAAAATATTGAGCTTGCGGGAAATGGGCGGTTCTCAGTAGCACGTGTGGAGGAATTACCTTGAGATTTCCAGGCAACGAGAGTGTTCCAGTACCGGAGGCCGTGCAGTCGGCGAGCGGGTATTTCGCGCAGTCGGTTAAGCGCGGTAAGAGCAGGCTATTGATTGCTGCCAAAGTTTTGATTCACAAGGGCGATCGCGGTGGTGCGCTGGTTGAAATGGCTGTTACGCTGCCAGTCATCTTTCTTATCATGACAGGCATCTTCTCCTTTTCGATCGCCTTGTATCAGAAGCTCGAGTTGGCTCAGGCTGTCAGCGTGGGTTCGCGTTTCCTTGCGACGGACCGAGGAGACACCGACCCCTGCGCATCAACTGCAACAAAAGTCTATGCTGCATCCCCAAGTCTGTCTCAATCAGCCATGACCTTCACTATTTCGCTGACGAATGGTTCGACCACCACGACGTATTCCACTCCGACCTGCAGCGGGGCAGTGATGACGACGGGGGGAAGCGCCCTCTTAAAGGTGAGCTATCCTTGCACTCTCTCGGTCTACGGAGCGAACTTTGGCAGCTGCACGCTCGCTACCCAGGTAACGGAGGTTGTTCAATGAACAACTCCGATGTCCCGTCGTCTCTAAGGCGGGCGTTCAAGGACGATCGTGGGCAGGCGCTTCCGTTCATGATGTTCCTGACCATCCTTTTTCTCGGCATGGCTGGCCTGACTGTGGATCTTGGCCATGCCTACACCTGCTATCGCGAACTCCAGACGTCAACCGATGCGGCAGCGCTGGCAGGTGCGTATGAGATGGCCTCGTCCACCTCATCCTCCAGTTCTGTGACGGCGGCAGCGACCAGCTACAGTTCCGCCCCGGGGGGTGCAAACCAAAACTCGAATCTTCCAAACACTACGATTTCCGTTACGCTGAAATGCCTAACCAGCGTGACGAACTCCGGAGTTTTGTGCAGCGCCTCTCCAACAGGCGACAACACGATCCAGGTACTCCAGACAGCGGCTGTGCCAACGACCTTCATTCGCGTTCTGAGTATCTTTGGCGTTAAATCCGCCAATTCACTCACGCTCAATACCGTCGCAACCGCGGCGATGAGAGGCGCTCAGAATGCGCAATACAACGTTGCCATGGTCGTGGACACGACGGCTTCGATGGGGAGTAACGACACCGACGCCAGCTGTAACAACACCAGAATATATTGCGCCCTAGAGGGTGTTCAGACAATGCTGGGCAACCTTACACCGTGCACCGCGTCAAGTACTTCGACGAGCTGCACCGCCTTCGACCAGGTGAGCCTGTTTACCTTTCCGCCGGTGCAAGCCAATACCGCGCAAAACGACACTACCTGCCCCACTTCTAATCCGACGATCGTTCCGTATTCGACGCCGACACCAGGGGCGACTTGGGTTCCGACGAACTTTTCGAGCAGCAACGCCACCTACCAGCTCACAAACTACCTGAGCGATTACAGCTCAACCAACAAATCAGGGGCGCCCTTGAACACCTCGTCCGCACTAACGATTGCGACCGGGGGGGGCGTGGGCACGAAGAAGAACCCATGCAACGGCCTACAAACTCCGGGTGGCGATGGAACCTACTTTGCGGGGGTCATTTATGCGGCGCTCTCGTCGCTTGCCGCCGCGCAGAAAGCCAATCCTGGCTCTCAAAATGCGCTGATCATCCTCAGCGACGGCGATGCCGACAGCTCGAAAATTACCGGAGGGACGAATAATGGCGCTACTTATGGCTCACTGCAGGATCAATGCGCCCAGGCAGTAGCGGCTGCCCAAACTGCATCTAGCATGACGAATACCACTGTCTACTCGGTCGCTTATGGTGCGTCGTCTTCGGGGTGTGCGTCCGATGTGTATAACTCAAAGACAAATCCGGCCGGCACAGGCATCACGCCATGTCAGACGATGCAGCAGATGGCCTCGAGTACAGCGACGTTTTACTCTGACGCCACGGCCTCACAAAACAAGGGGCAATGCACCTCCTCCGTTAACCCAAATCTGAGCCTGAGTGGGATATTCAAACAGGTAGCTACGCAGTTCACTGTGGCGCGTCTGATTCCCGACAGCTCTCAGTGACCTCGAAACCGCGGAAGACCTGGCCATAAAGGTCACTGTCGCAACTTTGCTCGACTGCTTCAGGTAAGCGATCAGATCTCTCCGCTCTTCTGCCCTCGGAACACTGAAGCTCATATTGTTATCGGGGACCAGGACATCCGGGTCGCTCAGCCACTTCTCCAATGCCGCATCCGTCCAAGTCCACTCCGATTTCTTCAGGCCTGCAGAGTAAGTAAAATCCGGCACACTTCCAGCCTTGCGGCCATACACTCCGGCCAGCCTCGGCCCCTCACGATCTACGTTCATGGCATGACAGCCTGTGCAGCGCCTGTCGAACACGGCTTTGCCGCGCGCTGCATCGCCTTCACCAGCCAAAGTTGCTTCACTCTCGCCAGGACTCTTTCCTAACATCGACAGTGTCTTCACATCACTCTCTGAGAGGGCGGCCCGCCAGTGCAGCGCAAGATAAGGTAGCGGGGGCATATCGCCTTTCTTTGTCTCCTGGGCGATCTTCGCCATCAGCGCTCTCTTGCTTCTCCGCCGGCATTCCCTCCCATTGCGACAGATCCATTTTTTCGCGCGCCTCGACGATGTCGCGCTCGATCAGCCACGACCCAGGTGCGATCCGCGCATAAACGAGGCCATCGCGTCTCACTCGAGTGGCAGTCGGCGCACTTTGCCACGAGGATAGCCTTCGCGTCCGCCGGCATATTCGCACCATGGAGCAGCGTACCGAGCCCCTTTTGAGGCTCGGTACGCGGATCTCCAAACGGGTGCAGATTGCCCAACAAGAGTCCGACACTCAACACACCGGCTGTGATGATCCAAGCGACAACCGACGGACGCATCAAGCAATCTCCGTTAGAGAAGAGTCGACGACGGCCAGATGACGTTGGCCGCGAACCACTTTCACCTTCGTGATACCAAGCACCGTCTCCAGCTTGCCGGCTGGAACGATCATCGGTCCTGGATTCGGAGCGGATCCCGGCGCCGGCTGCGGAAATGCTGTGGCCATCGCCGTATGAAAAGCTACATTGCCTTCGACCTTCTGAACGACCTGGTGAATGTGGCCGTTAAGGACTGTCACCGAGCCAAAGGGCTTCAGCATGGTAAGGGCCTGTTCGCCGTCCTTTGTTCCCCAGCCCCATTTCTCGTAGATCATCCACAGTGGGATGTGGGCGAAGACCACAATCGGCGTTGAATGACTCAGGCCAGCGAGGTCAGATTTCAGCCACGCCAGTTGATCGCCGCCCATGTCGCCCATGGCATCCACCTGCACGCAATTGTTCAATCCCACGAAGTGAACGCCCCTGTGGTTGTAGCTGTACCACCCGTTGCCGATGGTGTTCCTGCCAAAGCGCTGCTTATACTGCATGCCGTCGTCGATAAAATCGTGCTCGCCGGGGACGTAGAACACCTCGTCGACCTTCGCGCCTTTGATCACCTGCGCGGCGGTATCGAACTCCGCCGCCTTCGAGTTCTGCGTGATGTCGCCGGTGTGAATCATGAAATCCGGGGCCTTCATGCCAGCAGGGGTTGTATTGATTTTGCCGATTGCGTGAGTCAGCGTGCCTGTCACGTCCGGGTTCGCGCCCTTGTTGAATCCAATGTGGCTATCGCTGATCTGCACGAAGGAGAAATCTTCGACCTTGCCGGTCCTCGGAGCCCCAGTAGGAGCGCCGGTATTCATTGACTGCGCCAGCAGCCTGGAGGTCGGCACACCGCCAACCATCGACCACAGCAATCCTGTGCCGGCCCACGCCATGCACCCCAGAAAATTACGCCGGTCGATGCCATCGCTGGCGGATTGCGGATCTGGCACGCTGTCCAACACCACTTCGTCTTCCCTGAATCGATTCATGTTTGATCTCCATTGGTCTTGATTGATTGCCTATGGACTCCATAAACCGACCCGGCTCGCCGTTATTCCCCCACATCCCACAAATAATTCGTGGAATAATCTCTCTGCGATTCGGTTAACGTAAGAATGTGGAACACTCATCCACTTCCAGTCTTCTCCGCCGCATCGTCCCACTGCTCTCTACGAGAGACCGAGGCTCTCCGTACTATGCCGTCCGCCATAGACCGCAGCGCAGCCTTTGAACAACTCGCGCTCCCACTGTTTCCGTCGCTCTACAACCACGCCCGCTGGCTCACTCATGATCAGGCAGAGGCCGAAGATCTCGTACAAGAGACATTCGCTAAAGCCCTTCGTGCCTTCGACTCATTCCAGTCAGGCACCAACTTCAAGGCGTGGATCTTTCGCATACTTCACAACAGTTTCCTCACAACCCGCACTGGCATCGGCGTGTCTCGGACCGTCTTCCTCGAAGACCATCCCAGCGCGCTCGCCACTGCCGATTCCGACCCTTCTCCCGAAGACACTCTCATCCGCCTTGACGACCAAGCGGCTCTCTACGCTGCTCTCGAACAACTTCAGCCTCCACTTCGCGAAGTCCTACTTCTATGCGACGTGGAAGAGATGAAATACAAAGACATTGCCGTCATCCTCGATGTCCCCATCGGCACTGTCATGTCGCGCATCTCTCGCGCGCGCAGCGCACTCCGACAACTCCTGCAGCCGCAATTTGGAGAATCTCTATGACTCAAGTGCGTCAAACCAGCCAACCAACTGAACATTTCGATGCGGGCACACTCAACGCCTTTATCGATGGCGAGCTCTCTGCCGCCGAGAAGCAGGGAATTGAGCAGCATCTCGCTACCTGCCATGCCTGCACGCTGCGCGTCCTCTCTGTCACACAACTCAAAGCGGCCACCGCACGCGCCGGTCATCGCTTCGCGCCAGCCCCCGAAGCGCTCGCGCGACTAAGCTCTCAACTTCATTTGCAATCGCAACCACAGCAGCAGACAAAGAAGCCCGCGCGCCTTTACTCTATGGCGTCCCCTGGCCCCCTCGCATGGACGGCCCTCGCCGCCGCTATCTTGTTGATCGTCTCACTTCTCGGCTGGCGCCAGTTCCATCAAAGCAACACTCTTGCCGCCGAGCTTCTCGACGAGCATCTCGCCACGCTGTCCAGCGCAGCCACCCCGCAGGTCATATCAACCGACCGTCACACCGTGAAACCCTGGTTCCAGGGTCGCCTTCCGTTCAGCTTCAATCTCCCTGATGCCAGCGCTTTGCCCCCGGATGCAACGCTAAAAGGCGCAGACCTCACTTACCTCGACGGTCAGCCCGCAGCCTTACTCCTCTTCACGATTCACAAACACGAGGTCTCTCTCTTCATTACTCAACGGGCCGGCGGTCCCACGCTTACAGTACTGCCGAGCACACGTGCAGGATTCACTATCCGCTCCGCTACCACACGGGATCTGCGCATCGTAGCCGTCAGCGACGTGAATCCGCTGGATCTGGGGAACCTCGTGACGAGTGTGGTTAGCGCGCAATCGCACGAGTAGAGGCAACGGCTGATCGCACACCGCCGAACGCCTCATTGGATGGCGCTGGTGCGCACGAAGTGCTTCGACCAGAGAATGATGAGGAAAAGACAAGCCGGTGACAAGCGCCAGGCTCGCAATATCTAGGCTCATAAACAGATCGCGGTTAGGGCACGCACAAATGTGCTTTCTAAATCATGTCCCGATCTGGAGCCATAAATGTCTAGCCACAATGCTGTTCTGCAGTACACCAAAACCTGCGATTCATCGGTCCGTATCTCTGCTCAAACAAGACGTAGATATTCCTTTCGCAACATTCTTATCATTGCCAGCTCCGCGCTCATTTCGATCGGTGCAGGCGCACAGACAAGCACTTATGTGCAGACGAACATAATCTCCGACGGCTCGGTGCCGGCCGCCCAGACCGACCCCACGCTTATCAATCCGTGGGGCGTTTCCATTGGGCAGGGCGCGCTCTCTGGATCGATGCTGCGGGAAGCGGATTTTCACTGGTCGATAGCATCGCCGGGGTGAAGTCGTTTGCGGTCAGCATTCCACCTGCCGCCTCCAGTTCCGCGCACGGAAGTCCAGCTGGCACAGTATTCAATAGCGACTCCGGGATATTCAATATTCCGAACAACACCTCTGCAGTATTTCTATTCGGAACGCTGGACGGCACGATCGCAGCCTGGAATGCAAACACACCAGAGGCGGTGACGGTAGTCAACAACTCCTCCGCGCACGCCTCGTATACCGACATAGCCCTCGATACAAATGCGACAGGCACATTTCTGCTTGCAGCAGACTTCGCGCTTGGCACCGTGGATGTCTTCGACAGCTCCTTCGCACCGGCGCATTTGGCGGGAACTTTTGCCGATCCTCAGATGCCGACGGGTTTTTCGCCCTTCGGCATCCACAGTATCGGCGGGAACATCTATGTGACTTACGCGGAACTCAATCCGAGCAACGGGCGTGAAACCGTTGGTGGAGGACTTGGCTACGTCGACGTCTTTGACAATAATGGGAACCTTCTTCAGCGTGCCATCAGTCAGGGAGCTTTGAATGCTCCGTGGGGCATGGCATTGGCGCCGACGGGCTTCGGCAGCTTTGGCGGAGACCTTCTGGTTGGGAACTTTGGTGACGGTATGATCAATGCCTTCGACCCGAAGAGCTTCGCCCCCGTTGGGCAGATACAGAGCGCCCCTGGCACAGCGATCGCCAATTCCGGTCTGTGGGAGATATTCTTCGGTCAGAGTGGCGCGGGAGATCCGAACACGCTGTACTTTGCAGCCGGCATAAATGGCGGCAAAGATGGTCTCTTCGGTTCGATCGCGGTCGCGCCACCAGCCGGTGGTACTCCCAGTTTCGCGCTGGCTGCATCTGCGCCATCGGTAACCGTGGCCGCAGGTCAGACCGGAACGGTGACGCTCTCATTGATGGGGTCAAATGGATTCAACGGTCCCGTGACGTTCTCGTGTTCCGGGCTGCCGACTGGCGATACCTGCGCATTCAGCCCGGCTACTCTGACCCTATCGGGAACGTCCGCTTCCTCGGTGACGGTCAGCATTGCAACTGCCACTACTACTACTCCTCCTACGGTTGGACCCTACAATGTTGGTCGCATGAATGGTCTTGGCGGCGGAAGCGGAATGGTGCTTGCCTTGGCTGGTCCGTTGGGAATGCTCGCGTTGGTTGGTTTGCGTCGTAAATCCGGGTTGATGCGTGGGACGTTGTTTGTTCTCGCGCTCGGCGTTATCTCGATTGTTACGGTTGGATGCTCTAGTTCGCCCGCGCAAAAGCAGGCATCGGGACAGATGCCCGGACCCGCAACTACATCGCAGGTCACGATCACTGCGGCTTCGGGATCAACAACGCAATCAGTCCAAGTCGCGTTGACGGTGATGTAGGGAAAGAACCTGCTTGACGTTCATGGGACTGTCTTCAAACCTCAGGTCAAACTAAGTCTTGATCTTAGCTTCGAAGGCAGTCCCATTGTTCTTGTCAGATTCCGTAACTTCGTAGATTAATACACAGGCTTCTCGCTTTGATCGTAGGGTTTCCCAAACTTGTTCAAGTGTTTGCCAGCCAGATTTGGTGGTTCGGGAAGCATCATATCGCCAAGGTCGAGTTCGGACGTGCCGACGTGGACTCTCCGAGTAAGCTTCTCGAGAGTTGGCTGCATTTCACCTTCGACCCAGACATGCAGCTCATACTCACCAGGAGGGACATCGCGCAACCTGATTTGACCGTTGGGAGCGGCGATGGAGTACAGCGGAGTCGACAGCGAGATCACAACGGCGCTCATCTCAGGGTGGATGTTACAGAAGATATAGGAAAGACCTTCACGCGAGAACGTGACTTCTTTCGTGCTTCCCGCTTCGTATAGACCCAGATCAAACCGCTTTCCATCGAAGAGGGAGAAGACGTTATGGAAGAACGGATCCGCGTTGGGGAAGAGAACGACGCTTCCGACTGGCACGACGAGGATGTGCGGTGTGAACATACGGTTCTTTTGCAGCAGCACATAGCTGTCGTGAGCAGGGAAGGGCAGAGTGCGGCCCCCGACGGGTTCGAGCCAGGCGACTGCGGGAGGGAGACGTCGAGGATGATTATCGCGAGGCGAGGGCTGGTGTTCTTCGATGAGTTGGAGAGAAACACTGACATGCTGCGGTGCTTGCGCTTCTGCCGGCCATGCGAGACTTGCCATCAGAGTGGCGCACACAGTTCGGAGAATAGTTGGACTTAGCATAGTCGCTATCAAAATTTGTATGCCGCTGCGAGACCGAAGACATTGGCGGACGAAGTAGGTGAGTTGACGGGAGAGCTTTGCAGATGGCGGTACTCGAGCGAGAAGAGAAGATAGGCACTTGGGCTATAGATGACGTTAGAGAAGAAAGTGCGATTGCGGGCAAGGTTCAGATATGGAGCGTAGGCCGGGGTGGCGTAGGGCCGTAGCTGCCCGGCGAAGACGTTGTCGATGCCGTAAGCGACGTTCCACTCGAGGCGTTCAGTTGTCCGTTGCTTGAGTTGTGTCCAGCCTCCGACGTCATCAAGCGGCTGAACGTCTATATCGTTCGAATTTGGATCCGGCCCGAACACATAATCTTTAAAGGCGCCGCCGCCGAGCCCTCCAAGCGCCGCGCCGCGATAGGCGCTCCCGGTCAACTGCAGGCGCGCAGGCAGAGGGACACTGTAGTCGGCTGTCGCAGCCCATGCATCGTAGGAGTATCCGTGGGATGTTTGATGCGGACTGTAGTAGCCTCCAACGCCGAAGGCGGCCCCGCGGTCGCCGTCCGCCCCCAAGAGCGCAACTCTCGTTTGAATCCCGGGCCAGCGGCTACGTTCCGTGTCGCTCGGCGCTGGAAGTAACGGCTGCGTCGTGGACAGAGTAAGTCCGGGGGGATTCGCTGCGTCAATAAGAGCAGTTTGAACCCGAAAACGGTAAGACGGAGTGATTGTGAAGTCATGCTGGATCCCGAGCTGGGGATTCCAGCTCCAGAGATTGCCAGACCACGCAAGTGCGGGCTCCGCGACCGCCGTCAAGGAGGAGGGTGCATTTGGGCTGAGGATCGGCCGGTCAAGTGCAAAGAAGAGTTGCGTCGCCTGCCAGGTGAGAGCGGCGTGAATCGTGCGGAGGCGAACGAGGCCCGCAGTATTGTTATAGGTAGCTGCTCCGGACGCTCCATAGAAATCCACCCGAACATCTGCCGAACTTCGCGCGCCATACAGTTGAGGCCCGCGGGCGTCGACGCCGAGTATCGTCTGACGAAGTGAGGCACCGGTGGTTCCGCCGCCTGATAAGGCAACGGTCGGCGTAGGTGCTGAATCCACTGCACTCGAATTAACGAATCCATTCATAAGAATCAGCCCACTTATCTTCACGGGATATTTTGACTCACTCTCCACCTTCGACTGTTCGTGGGTTGCAATCTCTGACTCCTGCACGGCCTGCCTCTCGCTGAGATCTTCAACGGTCTGGGCCAGTTGCTTGTCGGTGTGAGATCGCGTTCCTTGACCCGCTGATTCATTCTCGTGCGCGATTTGTTGCTGTAGTGCTACAACTTCGCGGCGGAGTTCGATGATTTGTTGCTGGGAGGCCGCGAGCTGCGCCTCCGTCCGGCTCATGGCGTCAGCGATCTGCTGCAACTGTCGCTCCGTAGACTGCGTAGACTCGTCTTGTCCGAAGGCGCGACTGTAAACCGCCGATTGCAGGACAATGACGGCGCATAGCAGGCAGTTTCGCGGAACGGCTGTAGCGGCGCGGGTCTGCGTGTGGCTCATTCGCATTCTTGTACTCATTCGGTTGCGACCCCACTCTCTTGAGTATTTTTATCCGTAAGCGTAGATCTCGACTTTCGCGAGATCGTCATGCAAAAGATTGTTTCCCCAGGACGGCTGCTTAGGAGCTGTGCGGATCCTCCGTGCTCCGATGCGATAGAGTTGACCAGGGTAAGGCCGAGGCCCGTGCCTTTCTGTTTCCCCTCACTCACGAATGGTTCAAAGAGACTATCGCGGATGCTGTCCGGAACTCCGGGACCATCATCGATTACAAGTAGCGTGATCTCGTCTTCGGTGGTTTTGAGGACAGACTTGACCTTTCGCGTTCCGCCGCGAACGTTCGATGACTGGCAGGCGTTCAGCAGAAGATTATAGATGGCACGCTCGATCTGTCGTGCGTCCACCAACGCTCCGGTGTCGACAGGATCGCCATACTCTGCCGTAAGCGTGATTCCATTCGCGTCGGGATGTGTGCGGACAAGCGCCATTGTGTGTTCGAGTAATGTGGCGACGAGTTCGTGCGAGCGGCGCACGGCGTTGCCAGACCTGCTGAATATCAACATGGAGTCGAGTAAATCGGTGGTGCCATGTACCGCCATGCGGATGTCTGCAAGAATTTCGGCGCGATCTGCCGACGACAGTCTGCCGTTAACGAGGAACTCGGAGTTGGCGTAGATTGTTGCAAGATAGTGACGGATGTCGTGCGAGACAGAGCTTGCCATGCGCCCGATCGTGGCGAGTCGTTCAGCCTCGAGGAGAGCGTTGTTCGTTTCGTTAATCCGATCCCGCATGGCTGCGAATGAGACGCTGAGCTCTTGTACTTCCAGCGTTCCATCCTGCGGCAGAGAATGAGCGGCATCGCCTGTGCCAAAGGCTCTCACTCCTTCAGCAAGTAGCTCCAGTGGCCGAGTGACTGCACGCGATAGGGCCAGCATGAGGATGATGCCCGCGACGATCGCCATCAGGCCGGCTGTAAGTACGAGCTGATTGATCTGTTTCATCGCGAGCTCGGCCTGATCGAACGATTTGAGCACAAGCAGATGCAGCGGCGCGGAGGCGGTGGGGGAGAGATCCTCGGTCGACGTAAGGAAGTGCTCCCCACCGAGCGTGGCTGCTACAACGCGGGGTTTGCGGGTGGACAGAGTAGGTGCGTTCTGCGCGAGACAGCTCTGTAGTGATGCGGACAGAGTGCTTACAATGACACGATTGCCGCTGAGGAAAGCCGCCTGAACGGAAGAGGCGTGACTGATTTGTTGCACGAAGGCGTTGTTGATCGCATCTCCACTAATGACATATCCGAGCAAGGTCCCGGTATCTTCGCTGCCGAAGTAGAGAGGCCGAACTGAGTAGACAAACAGCCTCGACTCGCTGAGGAGATAGTGCCGTCCGGGGAGCCCGATTGCGTCCGCTATGTCCGCGCGCAATGTTGGGGTCGCAGGTGTCCCTCGCGCGTAGGCTGCGACGACATGATAGTCCTTCGTAGCAAGTGCGAAGAGATCGTTGCCGCTCACCTGCCAGAATTGAATGGAGGCATCTGCTATGGTTCGCTCATCGCTTGTGGTCATGAGCGCCTTGAGACTGGGTAGATTCGATAGCAGGGCGTTCTCGCGATCGAGAACGTCCAGTCTCTGGGCCTCTATGCTTTGAAATGTGTCGACCGAATGTGTCAAATCTGCTGAGAGATTTTCCGAGATCTGCACCCTAAGCCGATTGCGCACGATTAGCAGGCTGGAGGCCGTAACTACGGCGATCACCAGAACCAGCGGGGCAACCAGCATCACCCTGGTTCGTGTGCCTTTGCCCAGATACATGGCGTATCGCCTCTCCTTCATGGAACGAATTTGTAGCCCGCTCCATAGATCGTCAGCAGATGACGCGGATTCGCGGGATCTGCTTCCAGCTTCTGTCGTAGTTTTAGGATCTGGTTGTCGACAGTGCGGGTGGTGGGGTAGAAGTTGTAGCCCCAAACCTCATTGAGCAGTTCTTCCCGGCTCAGCACACGCTCTGGGCGCTGGGTGAAGAAACGAAGCAGCTTGTATTCGTGTGCGGTTAGAACCACAGGCGTTTCCGCTCTGCGGGCGGTCATTCTGAGAAAGTCGATCTCGCAATCTCCGAAACGATAGGTAGTTTCAACGGGTGGCTTACGGCGGCGGCGTATCGCGGCCTGTACACGCGCCATCAGTTCTCGCGGGCTGAAAGGCTTCGTGACGTAGTCATCCGCACCGAGTTCGAGCAGGAGGACTTTGTCGACGACCTCAGTAATTGCACTCAGGACGATGATGGGCGTTTCGTCAGTGATGCTTTTCAGGCGCTTGCAAAGATCGCGACCGGAGATCAGCGGCAAGATCAGATCCAGGACAACCGCAACCGGACGGTGAACAGTAAACGCCTCGAGTCCCGCCTGTCCGTCTCCAGCGACGACGACTCGATACTGCTCCTCTTGAAACATGCGAGTCAGGACCTTTTGCATGCGAGGATCGTCTTCCACGACGAGGACAGTGCCATATTCATTTGTGGATGGCGACTCTTTCAAATCTGCGGCGGTGCCATTGCTTTGCTCGATCATTCTCTTATCTTCCTTTACTTTGCGAGAAGAAAGGCAACATGGTTAGTAGAAATGACATTCAGATGACAATCAAGCGGTCGAGTCGAAGCAGAACCATCGCGTGCGGGTGTACCTACCTAACCACAGCGGCCAGTTACATTTAGCGGTCGAGCATTGCCATCTGGGCCTCTTTCTGACCGGCCAAAGTGGCCTATTTCGCTGAACTCTGAACGCGCACCGTGTCTCCCGTATGAATAGCATCAGAGGCAGTCTTGATGACCTGATCGCCAGCCGTCAGGTCGCCGAAGACTTCGATATCTCCTGCAACCGACTGACCTGTCTGAACTGTCACCCACTCTGCTTTGTTGTCTCGCACTCGAATGACGAAAGTGTGCTGTTGGTCGGTGGTCACTGCCGTTGACGGAACGAAGAGCGTTGGATAGCTTCGCTCCAGCGGCCACGAGACGTTTGTAAAACTGCCCGGCGAAAGTCTCCCATCGCGGTTGGCAACATCGAGCTCGACTGGCATCGTTCGAGACTTCTCATCCACTTCGTGAGAGATGCGCTGAATGGGAGCCTTGAAGGTCTGGCCAGGATACGCCGGAACTGTAAAGGAGACGAGTTGGCCAGCCTTCATGTCACTCACCTGGGCCTCGGGGATGGGAACAACGAGTCGAAGCCGCTTATCATCGACAATCTGCAGAATAGGCAGCGCTCCGCCTGCGCCCGATCCGGGCCCGATGAGAGCGCCTGGGTGTAGGTTCCGATTCGTGACAACGCCCGCAAATGGGGCGCCTATGGTGAGGTAAGACTCGTTCTGGCTAACACTCCGCATCGAGTCTTTTGCTGCGGCAACATTCTGTTCTGCCGCCGCAACCAAACCTTTATCGGCTGACACAGTCTGGCCCGCGACCGCTACGTCATTCTCCGCCAAGACCCCCGGAGTTTTCGCTGCTGCGACCATGTGCTGGTAGGTTCCATCGTCCGACGCCAGCTTTGCTTGTGCGGTCGATAGCTGTGATTCTGCGGCGCGGACGGCTGCTTCGGCCTGAGAGCGTTGGCTCACGAGTTCGGGCGCGGTAAGTCGAACCAGCACCTGGCCCTGCTGGACTCTTGAACCGCGGTCAACTGTGACCGTTTGAACGAAACCCGTCACCTTCGGGTAGATATCGACCTGCTCATAGGGGGTGAGCTGCGCTGGCAACGAGATCGTAGTCTGCAACTTCTTCGATGCCACAGCGATCGTGGTTACCGCAGCCGGCGAATTTGGAGCAGGCGTAGAGGATGCCGCGCCGCTCTTCTCTGGAGGCGCGGAGTTGCAACCTACAAACAAAACCGTCAGTGCAGTCGAAGCAACAAACAAGCGTTTCATCGCGCAGCCTCCGAAGACGTTTCAAACCATTGGCTGTCCGGGTCTTCTGGGTCGAGTGAGCGCGACGCCGTCGAAGCGTTGCGCTGCGTAAGTCCGAAGACCATTGGGAGTAGAAAAAGCGTTGCGACAGTGGCCGCTGACAAGCCGCCGATGACGGCGCGACCAAGAGGTGCCGTCTCTTCGCTACCCTGGCCGAAGGCAAGAGCCATGGGAATCATTCCTGCGATCATTGCAATGCTGGTCATCAGAACGGGGCGGAGCCGCTCAGCCGCCGCCGCACGGGCGCCCTCAAGTGCGGTTGCTCCCTTGAGCCGATTCTGCTCGGCAAAGCTAACAAGGAGGATTGCATTCGCCACGGCAACGCCGATTGCCATGATCGTTCCCATAAAGCTTTCGAGGTTCAAGGTCGTCCCAGTCAGGAGCAACATCAGCACCGCACCAGCGAGAACTGCCGGGGTTGTCGTGAGGACCACGAGCGTAAGCTTCAGCGATTGGAAATTGGCCGTTAGAAGCAGAAGGATGACACCGATTGCAGCCAGCAAACCGATGGATAGCTCGCCAAATATCTGCTGCAGTGCGCTCACCTGACCTCGAACCTCCGTCTTTACGCCGCGCGGAGGGGCACCGGCATCCGCAATCGCTTTCTCGATTGCATTCTTTGCGCGCCGAAGATCGCGGCCACCCAGGTTGGCGGAAAGCATGAGCATCCACTGCCCATTCTGTCGGTCGAGTTCGCCCGGAACGGTACTGGTACGGAGGTCTGCGAGCTCGTTTACCAGCGGTTGTGCACCGGTGGTGCTTCCCACCGGGATATTTCCGATGTTGGCGAGAGACGTCATCTTCGGTTGCGGGACTTGAACCTGCACCTGATAGCTGACGCCGGATCTTGGATCGCGCCAGTAGCTTGGCGCGACGAAGCGACTGGAGGCAGTCGCTGAGACGACGGCAGAACCAACAGCATCCGCCGTCGTTCCGAGTTGACCCGCCATTGGGCGGTTCACTCGAATATCAACGGTCGGATAGTGTAGAGGCTCTTCATACCCAAGGTCTCGTAGTTCAGGGACGGCAGCGAGTTTTTGGCGAACGCGCTCCGCATAACTCGCCACATCCGCATATTGCGGCCCCGTTACGGTTACTTCTGCCAACGATGAAGAGCCGAAGTTGAGAATTTGGCTGATGAGATCGCCGGGATCAAAGGAGAAGTGAGCATCCGGGAACTGCTGGGGCAACTTCTTCCGCAACTGCTCTTCCAGGTCGGCCAACTTGAGAGAACTGTCCTGCTTCAACCCGACGTTGATGATGGCCTGTTGAGGCCCGCTTGTCCAAAGGAAGACTGCATTGATCGGATAAGAAGAGCCTTGCGTTCCAACGTAGCCCAGGCTCAAGTCTAGATTCTTATCTCCTGCGGTATCCCGAATAGAAGCGAGAACACGCTTCACCAAATCTTCGGTTACTGCCACACGAGTTCCATCCGGAGCATCGATTCGAAGTCGGAACTGTGTGGAGGCAGCAGACGGGAAGATCTCTTCCGCAATGTGCGGTGTCACGAAGAGCAGCACAAGGAGTGCGATGATGCCATAGGCGCTGAGGAGTACGGCAGGCATACCCATCGCTCGCTCAAGCACCCGCTCGAATCGTTGCCTGAAACGATCGAACCCACCTTCCTTGTGTCCAACCTCTTCGGGGTGCGGGGTCTGCGACTTCAGGATCCAGTTCGCCAATACCGGAACAAGCGTACTGGACAACAGATACGAAGCACCCATCGCGAAGCCAACTGCCAGCGATAGCGGAAGGAATAGCGCTTGGGCCGGACCCGTCATGAAGAAGGAGGGAATGAATACAGCCATTACACAAAGCATGGCCAAAAGACGCGGTATGGCTACCTCCCGGCTCGCGAGATGCACCGCCCGTGCGACGTTCTCCCCGTTATCCAGATGAACGTGAATGTTTTCGAGCAGCACCGTTCCTTCATCGACGAGAACACCCACGGCCAAAGCCAAGCCACCGAGTGACATGATGTTGATCGTCTGCCCCGAGAGCTTTAGAAAGACGACGGCTGTCAGCAGGGCGAGGGGAATGGTAATCACGACGATCAACGACGAACGCCAGTCACGTAAGAAGATCAACAGCGTCAACCCAGTCAGTAACGCACCGAGGATGGATTCGCGCAAGACGGACATTAGGGCATTGCGAACATACTGCGACTGGTCGAATTCATAGGTGATCTTAATGTCTTCCGGTACGAGCGACTGGAATCGAGCCAGGTTCTGCCGAACCTCCTGCACAACGGTGAGCGTCGACGCATCCGGCCGCTTCGTGACCGGAATATAGATAGTCCGATGTCCGTTCAGCAAAGCGTATCCCGCAAGAAGATCAGATGAGTCGGAGACAGTGCCCACGTCACGAATGTAGACAGAAGCCCCCGGGCCCAGCTTGAGCGGGATGCTCAGAAGATCGTCGATTTGGTTGACCGTGGTGTCTGTTGTGACTAAGGTGTGAGTCGTCCCGATATCAGCATTGCCGGCGGGCTGAATGCTGTTGCCGCTCGTGAGTGCCTGAACGACCTTCTCTGGCGACAGGCCGTAAGCCTGCAGCCTTTGCGGATCGACGTTGATGACGATCGTTCTCTGGTTTCCACCGAATGGCGGTGGAGACGATACGCCGGAGAGAGTCGCGAAGACAGGCCGGACCCGATTCAGTGCCAGGTCTTGAATCTCAGCAAGTGTGCGCGACGGGCTGGAGAAAACCATGTAGCCCACTGGAAGAGTTCCCGCGTCGTAGCGGATGACGAACGGAGAGACCGTTCCGGGTGGCATGAATGCTCGGGCGCGATTGACATACGAGATCGTCTGAGCCAGCGCATCGCTCATGTTCGTTCCCGGATGGAACGTGAGCCGTAACAAAGCCGTTCCTTGGATGGACTTTGCCTCAACGCTCTCGATCCCGTTGATGTAGAGGAAGTGGTACTCATAGTAGTACGAGACGAACCCTTCCATCTGTTGCGGGCTCATGCCTCCGTACGGCTGTGCCACATAAATCACCGGCTGATTCAGGTCGGGAAATATGTCGACACGGGTCCGCATAATTGCCAGCACCGACGACAATGCAAGCGCAACAACCAGAACAATGATCGTGATCGGACGCCGGAGAGCGATGCGGATGAGCCACATGGACTGTTAGTTTCCTTTCGCCTGACTCTGCAGCAGTTTGAGAAACGGTTGCAGGTCGCCTTCCGCAGCCGCTACTCCAAGCTCAGCGCGCCATACTGCAAGACGTGCTATGGCATCATCGCCTTCGGCCTGAGCCAAGACGCTCTCACCCGTCGCGACATCAACAACAGTTGCCAGGCCCGAACGATATCGAGCCTGCTGCTGTTGTTCGCTCGCTTGAGCTGCTGATAACTCAGTCGGCGTGTTGGCGGCAATCTGCCGCGCCCCTGAGAGAGTGGCGCGGGCTTGTTCAACCGCGGCTGTGACATCGCTAACCGATTGCTTGTACTTTGCCTGCTCGGCCTGGATGTTCGACCCCTGAACCTTACTCTGGTCGCGCAGATTGAAGAAGTCGAAGGCGGAGAAAGTAACCTGTACTCCAACACCCCAATTGAAAACATCTGGAGCAAGTCCAGCTGTGCCGCCTGGGAATTGGCCAGTCGAATTTGTTCCTGCGCCACGTCCGAAGACCATCCCCGAAGTACTGAAGACCGGAACATAGCTGCGGTCAAGGAGGCGTTTCTGCGCCTCCTGCTGCAAGACGAGAGCGTGTTCCTGGAGCACAGCAGGATGACTTAATACTGGCGTCGAATCGAGGTCTGCCGCAGGAACTGCAGCGATTAACCGGGACGGATCGATCTGTAACTGGTTTTGCGTTGTCTGCAGATACTCTGCCAACGCGGAACGGCGCACAGCCTCTTGCGTCTGCGCCTGAATAAGCTGATTGCGCGCAATCGCAAGCTGGGCATCAGCCTGCGATGCGTCGGCTCCGGGGCGAAGGGTATTGTCGACAAGAACATGAACCGCCTTGGTGAACGATTCCAGACGCTTCACATTGGCTTGAGCTACTGTTACAAGTTGCTGGGCCGCTGCCAAATCAAAGAACGCGCTCCCAGCGTTCGCTGCAATGGTGAGCGATGTGAGCGAAGCTTCATGTTTTGCTGCTTCGCTGCCTTCTCGCGCAAATTCCACTTTTGCGCCGCGGGCGCCAAAGTCAAAGGGTTGCCAACCGATCAAGACGCCGCCGGCACTATTCCACGCACTGCGCGTCGGGTCGGAAGGCAAGACCTGACCCGTCACGCTCGGGATCGTAGATTGCGGGAGGAGGAGACCAAGAATGTTATTTGCAGTTGCCCGGTTCGTCTGCCAGAGGAGATCGGTGCGAGGAAGATACGCCGTCTTCGCTACCGCGATCGCCCCCTGCGCTGCCCTTTGCTTCGCCTCCGCTGCTTTGATCGCGGGGTAATTGGCGTTGGCCGTCTCGATGACCTCGGTCAGAGTCAATGGGTGCTGATCGGTTGCTCCGATCGTCTGGGCCGCCGAAAAAGGTTGCAGTCCAAATAAAGTGACGGCGAGCGAGCATACCACGGTGAATTTGGGTCTACGCATGGAGTGAGCCACGACCTAAGATCAGAACAACTTTCCTCAACTCTCCAGAATCATAACATCGAAGTTCGATACTATGATCATGGCTTGGGAGGAGGGAGTATTCTTTGGCTGCGTCGACACATCATCGGGAACTCCTTACGGGTCTCATCCGCATCCATGTCCTCGTACACGCTTCGCACGAGCCGATCTTTGGACTGGCAATGATGGAAGAGCTTGAACATCATGGTTATCGCATCGGACCGGGCACTCTATATCCGCTTCTGCACGGAATGGAGCGTGGAGGCATGCTCAAATCCGTTCTGAAGAATGTGACTGGGCGAAGGCGAAGGGTGTACCGAATCACCGCAGCAGGGAAGAGGGCTCTCTATAAAGCCAAAGTCATGGTGGACGAACTTCATCACGAACTGCACGAGGAACACCCACGCAAAGTAGCGCATTGGCCGAAGAGGAAATAAGCAACGGAAGCTGTGCTATTCGATCACGCCGTGTCCCTATTCCCAGCGTTCAAGTGTCCGGCCAAAATCTGAACACGGCAGGCACTTGTAAGAAGCCTACAATCAGAATGTTTGTCCAATGACGATCGAGTACGGGGGAAAATTGCCGGATTTCATAGATTCGCCGCAGCATCGAACTTCAACGTGGGGGCGTCGCAGGATCTTATCCTTGATTGCTTTAGTTTTAGGAGTCTTCCTCTGTGGACGGATCGGATTGTCGTATTGGGTTGACCTTCTCTGGTTCCAGTCGCTTGGATACGGCGAGGTGTTCTGGAAATCGCTAGGACTGCAGATTGCGGACTTCGCAGTTTTTGCAGGGACCACGTTCCTGATTCTGTACGGTGCGTTTTCGGCCATTCGACGGTCTCATGAAGCCGATCTGCCGAGGGCTCACGCAATCGTCATCGCAGGAGAACCGATAAGCCTGTCAGTCCAGCCGGTCCTGCGCGTCATCTCCTTTTGCATCTCCATTGTCATTGCATGCGTGACCGGCTTGGGGTTGATGGCAGACTGGCCGACACTGGCGCTGTTCTGGTATGCACCGCATGCAACGGGCAGCGTTGCTGATCCGATCTTTGGCAAGCCGCTGAATTTCTTTCTCTTCACTTTGCCCGCGTGGCAGCTCGTCAATAACTGGCTTCTCACGCTGGCAATTGCAATCTGTGCCGTCGCTGTACTGTTCCTCATCATTACAAGTGGTGCCCGCTCCCTTGCCAAGCGGCAGATTACTTATGCGCCCTCACCGTGGCGTGGATTATCGATTACGGTCGCCTTTCTTCTGCTCGTCCTCGCTATGAACATGTATGTGGACCGGTTCGAGCTCTTGCTGGAACATCACACGATCTTTGACGGCATCACTTACACCGATGCGCACGTCACAATCCATGGACTTCTCATCGTCTGCGCTGCCCTTGTACTCGGTGCGGTGATCTCAGCCTACAACGCGTTTCGGCATTCACGTGGACGATGGATTGTGGCTGCAATCCTTCCCGCCGTGAGTCTGCTATGTCGTACTGGGAATAGTCGGCTGGTACGTCGGCAGCTTCATCGTCAAACCCAACGAACTCGTTCGTGAAGAACCTTTCATCGCCCACAACATTGAGATGACCCGGCAGGCTTACGGGCTCAATCGCTTTGCACAGCGCGAGTTTCCCGCGGAGACAACGGTCGATGCAGCTGACCCGGCGAACAACCAACCAACTCTCCAGAACATCCGGCTATGGGATTGGCATGCCTTGCAGGATACGCTACGTCAGGTTCAGGAGATCCGCACCTACTACGACTTTCCCGACATCGACATCGATCGCTACAAGATCGATGGCACGACCCGCCAGGTGATGCTTGCAGCGCGAGAACTAAACGTCGAAAAGCTTCCGGTAAGTAGTCGTAACTGGATCAACGAGAAACTGATCTACACCCACGGTTACGGAGTGACGATGAACCCGGTCAATGGGTTCACGGCGGAGGGATTGCCGACACTGTTGCTGAGCAACATGCCCGTCCAGAGCACGGTGCCCGGTCTCAACGTAACGCGCCCCGAGATCTATTTTGGCGAACTGACCGACACCGACGTGTACGTCAAGACAAGGCAGCAGGAGTTCGATTATCCGCAAGGCCAGAACAACAATCTCACGTCCTATCAAGGCACCGGCGGCATCGTGCTGGGCGGGTTCTTGCGTCGCGTCATCCTGGCGATCGACCGCGGCGATCTTGGGAAGTTGCCGTTCAGTGATGACGTCAATTCGCAGAGCCGGCTGCTGATGCGGCGCAACATCCGGGAACGTGTGGCGGTAGTAGCTCCGTTCCTTACCTTCGATCACGACCCCTATATGGTGGTGGGCGACGATGGCCGGCTTTCCTGGGTCATGGATGCGTTTACCGTCTCGAACAACTATCCGTATTCGACCCACTACAACCTCGGCGACAGCTCGGTCAACTACATGCGAAACAGCGTCAAGGTGGTTGTAGATGCTTACAACGGGGCTACGACGCTCTACGTCTTCGACTCTGAAGACCCTATCCTTGCGACTTATCGCCGCATCTTTCCGAGTCTTTTCAAGGATGGTGCCGCGATGCCGGCCGACCTGCGCCGACATGTGCGGTACCCGGAGGATTTGTTCAAGGTGCAGTCGGAGGTCTATGGTCTTTACCACATGACAAATCCGGAGGTCTTCTTCAATCGTGAGGATCTATGGACAGTCGCGACAGAGACCGGGACCGATAGTAACGGTCAGCAGACGGTTCAGATGATGCAGCCTAATTTCGTCCTGATGAAACTGCCGGGAGGCACCGGCGAAGAGTTTGTGGAGATCCTGCCTTTCACACCGGCAAACCGGAATAATCTGATCGGGTGGATTGCCGGCCGTTGCGACGGCGCAGAGTATGGGACAGCGGTGGTCTACGACTTCCCTAAGACAAGACTCATCGATGGTCCGCAGCAGATAGAGGCCCGCATCGATCAGAATGCGCAGCTCTCAGGACAATTGACGCTGTGGAATCAACAAGGCTCCCACGTGCTGCGCGGAAGCCTGCTGGTCATTCCTTCTGGACGAGCACTCTTGTACGCGGAGCCAATCTACCTTCAGGCTCAGCAAAGCCCCATGCCGGAGCTGCGCCTGGTCGTGCTCGCACTACAGGACAAGCTTGCATACGGCACTACATTTCAGGCGGCGCTGAGGTCGCTTTTCGGCGGAGAGGTTTCGTCGCTGAACGCGAGCGAAACACCACAAGCCACGCCCGCATCCCAAGGGATGGGCCAACCCGCGACTGATATTGACGCACTCATCTCTGAGGCTAGCAAAGACTTTGCCGATTACCAGCGCCTAACGGCTGCGGGCAAGCTCGGCGAAGCCGGGCTGAAGCTCGATGCCCTCAAGAGCGTACTGGACAAACTAAATTCGCATAGGAAGTAAACTCATTTAGCCTGAAGTCCATTTCGCCTGCCAGCCAGGAATCACGATCGCTTCTTCGGCCTTATTTCAGGTATGCCCTCACGAGCTCGATCATGTCTTCTGCCAGTTCATGTGGAGGCGCGGAACTTCTCTCTGAGGTGAGCAGGTGTAGCCGTATATGATCTTCGAGCACTTCTGCCATCAGGCTGTTGATCCCACCGCGGACGTTCGCAAGCAGCATGAGAACGTCCGCACAATCGTCTCCAGAGGTCAGGGATCGCTCGATTGAGTCGACCTGACCGCGAATTCGTTTAATGCGAGCAACTAACTTCGTCTTTTCTTTATCGAGATGTGACATATCTTTCCTTGACTATATCCTAAGGGGATATGATACAAAATGACAGGCGGGGTTTTATCCCGCAGGAGAACTAGAAAGAGCTATGAGTATAAATTCCGCGCAAGAACCTCCTAGTATATGGAGATTTTTCCTGTGTTGTGATGAGCACACTGGATCCCGCCTCTAGCCCAGCTACAGCCGATTCCTTCACCGCTCATCGCAGCAATTGAAATGTGAGCTGAGCGCGTGAGCCAGCGGTTTCCCAACCCCGACTCACCCCCTCCCAAACCGATGACTCGTGCTGCCAGCCGCTCTGCGCCGTAATGCGCTGGCCGGGCTTTGACTGCGCGGGTCAAAGCAGGGGAACAATGAACAACAACAAGCTGATTCCTATCGGGGCAATCCGTCGTCTGACTTGCTCCTGGCTTCCTACCGGTGATGCCCGGACGCCGCTGACGTGCGTGTGGGCGGAGCCAGGAACGGACCGCCGCGACGCATTCTGCGAACTCGTCCTCGTCCCCCTTGTGTTTCTCGGCTTGATTCTGCTACTCATCCGGCTAATGAGTCATTCCGCATTCGGTCAGGCGGGGAGCGGCAGAATCGTAGTACGGTGAAGGATACAACCGGCCGTTATCTCGGGTTTTGAAGACCTTTTGACTACATCGGCGGGGTAGGTTCGGCAAGGTCAAGACAGTTGCAGGCGGGAAGCCTGTACCGCTTCACAAACACGTGGTGGACAAACTCGTCTTGTGGCAGAAGGACACTTTACAACGGGGAAGAGGATTTTCTTTTCCCCCCGACAAGAGGAGCGCTAGTGAAGGCAGATAGATCTGCTTTTGGGCAAAGGTGCTGATTGCGCTCAGCACCCTTCAAATTCTTGTCACCTTCCGGGGAGTCCATAAACCCTTCTACTACTTGAGTTTATGGCGGGGACGACGGGGCTCGAACCCGCGACCTCTGCCGTGACAGTCCGCCGCTTTTAGGTTTTTCAACAACTTAGATACCCCGCGGGGACTGCCTAAATACGCGGAAGTCGTGTATGACATCACTTTTGTGGGTTGGGCTGGGTGGAAAACTGAAGACGCGTTCACGTGGGAACGAGCTTTATGAGCGATTTGCCCTGTTCTCGAAAAAGGAGATTCGAACAACTGATTGGCTGCCAACCCGCTTACCTCCTCGTCTTGCCGCCGCTACCATCGGTTACCTCCACATGTCAGGTTAGAATCCATGACCCCCGAGGCAACGTGTCAAGTAATTCCTTGATTCACCCCATTCTGACGCAAACATGTAAGGTTTTTACTGTCAGTTTTGGGTACACGCTACTTTGACAGCCCACATTCCGGGTAACCTCCAACAGAAGGGTGGAGTGTAAGGCGATGGTGAAAGTAAACCCGGTGACCATTTATCTCGACACGATGGTATGGAATGAGCTGTGCGATCAACACAGAGAACCAATAGCCTTCAAGCGTGCTCTCACCTCGCAACCTTGTGCTGGTCTTCAGTGAGCACTCAATTTATGAGTTGGCGAAGACGTACATGTCGGCAAAGCCAAACTCACTCGAGCGCGGACGAGAGCTTTTGTCTTACTTCCAGCGTTACCTCGGTCACGCTCTGTGCATCAAGAAACCGATAGAGCTAGTGGCCGCCGAAATGTGGGCACTGAAGCTTCGGGAGCCGAACATTGACGTTTTCCACGATGAAATCAATTTTGGTATAGTCCGGGGCGCTACAGCGAGACTTGCTTCGGGGGTAATTGATGAGGCCGCAAATTACACCGGACAAATGAGTCCGGAATACTTCAAGGAGTGTCACCATGGATCCGACCAGCCCACCTACCCTCTGCTCGAAGCCTTACTCCGCATCAAGGGGCTCACGTTGCAGCCAACCTATACCAATGCAGACGTTGCGTCCTTGTTCGGCGTCTCTGTCCGTACGATTCAGAGTCGGGCTGCCGATGGGAGTCTCCCGTAGCAACGACGTCTTGGGTGTGGATCGCAAACGATATCTCCTAACGGTTGCACACAGCCTACAATAATCCCTGATTAAGGGCCCTCACAAGATGAAACGGTATGATGAAAACCACCAAGATGACCCAGCACCGGACAGCCGTTCGAGGTTTAATAACCGACGCGGTACGGGCGACGGCGATCGCCGCACTCGCAGGGGCTACCGTGCTTGCCGCATGGCGCGTCACGGCCTTCGCCGACTTCAACGCCTGGACCTACGATTTTACCGTTTTGCACGCCGGGCTAACCCGTCCATCCTCGTATATCGTTCTGGTCGACTTCGACGAAGAAACCTTCGCGCGCAGCGGCGAGTACCCCATTCGGCGCAGTACGATCGCCGCAACTATAGAGCGTATCGGAGCGCAGAAGCCACGCGTGATCGGCATGGATATATTCCTGTCTGAGCCGCGCGACAATGTCCAGGACAGCGCCATGCAGACCGCGCTAACCTCGGCGGGAACGGTTATCTTGGCAAGTCAGGATTCGGTGGGTATCCTGCCGGCCGTCAAACCTCTGCCGCTCTTCTGCCAGCCGGAAGATCAGGGGACGGTTTCAAGCTTCTGCTTGGAAGACAAGCCCGGGGCTTTGGGTTATGCGTTTGTCAATTTGCCAGTCGAAGTGGACGGATTCATCCGTCAGGCAAATCTGTTTTCCGCGGGCATCCCCCCGTCCTTGTCGTTTCCGATCACGCTTGCGCAACAATATACAGGCCAATCCATTAAATCTGTCGATTCAAACAGCGCAAGTTTCAACGGCCACCGCTTCTACTACGCCGATCGCGACCTTAAAACGTTTCTCATCGGGTCATGGGGATACGAACCTGTGCCGCGAATCTCCGCATGGCGCCTGCTCGCGGGCCTCGTACCTTTCGATGCGCTCAGGGACAAGCTTGTGCTCGTCGGTCAGTCGAATGATGCTGCGCACGATCGCCTCTTTACTCCACTCTTCAGATCTGTGGATGCTAACGGTATTCGGCTCCGTATGAGCGGAACAGAAGTCCATGGCGCAGCCATCCGCAGCCTGATCGAAGGTACGGTCGTACGACCTGCGGGCAGGGGACTATCGTGGGCAGCAGTTTTGGGGGTATCTTGGCTCGCGGCGTTCCTCCTGCTGGAACTGCGCCCTAGCGTGGGAGTAGCCTGCGTTTTAGCTCTTGGTATCGGTGCGTGCGCCGTCGCGATGCTGCTCTACATCGGGGCGCGGTTCTGGTTGCCATTTCTCCCCATGCAAACTGGCATCGCGGTCACGTTGCCGTTCACGCTTGGTTTGCAGTTCGTGCTGGAACGCGGAGTTTCGCGGAAGGCGCGGGCCCAGCGCGGTCAGATGATGAAATTGTTCTCCAGCTATGTCGACCCTGCGGTCGCCAAAACAATCTGGAAGCGACGCAATGAAGTCTCACTCATTGGCGAAGAGCGGACTGCAACCGTCATGTTCACAGACATTCGTAGCTTTACTGCCATGAGTGCAGGCAGACCCCCAGCCGAAGTGCTCGCATGGCTCAACCAGTACCTGACCGCAATGGACGAGGTGATCCGCGAGCACGGCGGATTCCTCAACAAATTTATAGGCGACGGACTCATGATCATCTTTGGCCTGCCGCTCAGCCGCGGGGTACCTCAGGACGCGCGAAAAGCTCTTCAAGCCGCCTTGGCTATGCTGAGCCGTGTGGATCAATTGAATCAGAAAAACGCCTGCAATTCGGCACTACCGCAGTTGCGTATTGGAGTTGGGATCCATACTGGCTCGCTAGTGGCTGGCAGTATCGGCTCCGCAACTCGTCAAGAGTATAGTGTAATCGGTTCGACGGTTAACTTGGCCTCTCGTCTGGAGAACTTGAACAAGCAGTTCCATACAGAGATCCTGATGAGCCAGACTACCTATGATCTCCTTCGGGATGAGTTCCTGGATCTTCGCGCTCTCGGTGAAGCGAAGGTCCTGGGTTTTGAAGACACGGTCGCTGTCTTTACGGTTGCGGTTGCTGAAATCGCATAGTAAGTTCGCCGTCCGAAGGTTTGCGGGGAAGTTCAATGATGGTGCACAAGAGTACGAGGCTGCCAGCTCTTGCCGCAAGCGTATGGCTATGGATGACTGGTATAACATCGCCGTACATTTCGGCCCAGACTAGTGCGCCGGCCACCGCAAAGCGGGCGACCGAGAAACCTACTCGTGTGCGTGCGAAACTCGACGGCTTCGACATCACGCCAAAGTCAGGAAAGTCGCCCAACCAAATCAGCGGAGTGTCACGTGGCTTAGGCGGAGTTACCTTGCTGGCGCCGACGATGTGCAAGGCGTACACCCTGACCCCGACCTTCTTCTGGAGGCCTGATGACGAACGGTCGGAGTACATTTTCCGTCTGACGCAAGCTTCGGCGTCGCAAAAACCTCTATATGAAAGTAGGGTAATGGGTGGCCACTTCACTTATCCCGACAGTGCCCCCGCGCTTCAGCCTGGCGCAACCTACAAGTGGTCCGTGCAGCCCACGATCGGCGGCCCGGCCTCGGCGAGTTTTCTGATCCTCGGGGGTGCCGATCGCGATGCCGTCGCAGCAGCATTGGTGCGCGCCCATCCCTCGGCAGATCCCGATGCGGCGAAGGCCAAAGTTTTCATGGACATGCGTGTGTGGTTCGATGCATTGGCAGCGTACTCCAACTTGATTGAGCGCTACCCTGCACGTGCCGAATTCTACAAAACGCGCGCGGATCTGTACGATCAGTTGCCGGAGACACCGGAGACGAAAGCTCTTGGAGATGCCGATGCGGCGAAGGCCAGCCGCTAGCCTGCCTGCGAGAGAGTCTTCCAGCGCGCAAAGGGAACAGTTGGGAGAGAAGCCGATGGATAATAGCGGACCATCGCAGCCGCGCACTCCGGCAATGGAAATAGTCGTCTGGGACTGGCGCGGATTTGTTCCAACCCCGGCGCAGACCATCTAAATGTAGGTGGAAACACATCGTACATCGAAGTGTGTCTGGGCCTCCGGCGAAACCTTCATCGTCGATGCCGGAACCGGTATTCGAATATCGGGCTTTCTCGCGCGCTGAGGGGAAATTCTGGGCACGATCTGCATATATTCTTTACCCATGCTCGATACCTACCATCCCGTCCCCTTCGATCTCAACAAATGCTGACGAATAAAACGCGACTACTGACTGCTAACACCGTCGACCGGATATCTTTTGTTGCTGCACTAAATGGCCCATAGGGGCTACATTTCTAGCTGTTAACCTCAGAATGAGTACGAAACTCCCACCAACGGCACAATGGTTGCCCGCAAGCCCCCGTTATTTAATTTGATCGTCATGTTTCCCAGCAGCAACAGATTGCGCCATGGATTGGCCTTCAATCCCAGAGCTAGACCGTCAACGTCGTATCCACCATTGATTGGTGCAACACTTGAGAAGATAGTTGGTTGGCCGTTTACTGCCGCCGTTACGTTCTGGGGCGTTGATATCTGCGGCGCGTTAAAAAAATGCTGGCCAACCAAATCGCCAGCGAAAGTAAAGCGTTTTGAAATTCCAATGTCAGCGCCGAGAGTATATCCGAAGAAGCCGGGAAGAGAATGCTGCTTTCCGTCCTGGCCTACGGCGAGAGCCGAACTTCCATTCCATTGATAAGCCAAGTTAATATGAGGGGCGACCTTTCCTCTACGGGCCGCAACAATATATGGCTTAATCCCGATTGCACCCGAACCTAGAAAATTCTGCTCATCTCCTGTGGGCAAATGCAACTCTCCGCCGACCGCCAGTCCGTACTTCTCCCACTGATGTACCGAGCCCTTGCCTGATATAACGACGTCGCCGAAGCCGCTAGCTACTCCAGACAAAGTTTCGGTGAAAGACGCGGTCGCTGTGGTGGTTGTGCTGTATTCCGTTCCTTTCGAGGTAACTCCAATCGATATTCTTTCGATGGGAACTGCAAGAGAGACATCTATATGGTCTGAAAGTCCGAACGTGCCAAAAACTACATACTGGTTAACCGTTGTGTCTATGTGATTGTCGGTTTCGGTCACAACCTGAGCGCCAGTTACGGATGGAAACGAGAAAAGTATGGGTAGGTGATTTAGGTCATTCCCATCGAGGTTGCTGAAGCCAAACCACTGATACGTGAAAGCCACGTAGGCCTTATGGCGCCCTATCGTCTCCACGCGTTCGGCGAGCAACGGTCCGAAGCTCTCCTGGGTCGCCGTGTAAACGCCTGCCTTGTTATCGAAGGTGAAGATGAATCCCGAGGCTGGGGTTGCCAACGGGAGCTGCCCGATCTGCGTCGCAAACGCCTCATTGAAGAAGTTGAAGGTCGGAGGATTTGTGTGTAGGGCAGTCGGAAGTAGGCAGGCGAGTTTAGTGTTCCCGCACGTGGTTTGTGCCGACGCGCTGATTGCACTAAACAGGCTTATTTGAATCGTTACCCTAAGAGCGCGACTGAACATTGTTTCTCCTTCAGCTGACCCCCCAAATGCTGGACCAAAGCAACTCCTGCGAGCATCAGCGCCTATTGTGTCGGGCTTACGGTAAGAGGCACGATCAAAGTAGTTTGTATAAAACCACTAGGATTTTGACACGGTGTTGTCTGGCAACCCACCACATTATCCACCACAGTTATCTGATAACTTCCCGCCGGAGTGGACGATGTTGGCGTGACCTTGGGCGTCGTAAATCCTCCACCACACGAGATAGACAGCTGTAGTATTACCGCAGCCGTGAACACAGCGAAATATGTAGGTATACCAGTACTTCGGGTTCGCGCGGTTCGGCATCTGACCCCCAGCAACAGAAAAGCTGGAATGGGAAGTAAGAATGCGTAGAACCAGTTCGCGCGTCGCGAAGCTTGTGCAACGGAGTTAGCCGATCCAGTTGTATCTACCGTGATCGTGACAGATTGAGCACGGTCCAACGTGATCACTGATGGACTTGAACTGCACGAAATACCTAGAGACTCTGGGCTACTGGGGTGGCCGTTCGAATCAGTTACGGTATAACACGTGAAGACTACCTGTACGGGACCTCCGGCGAGACTCTGGGCGGGCACATTTTGAATGGGCACCCCTGCGGATTGGCCGGCGAACGCAGTCATCAAGGGTGATAGATAGAGGGGCACCTGCATAGTCCCAGTGAGTTGAGATGTATCGATAGTGGTCACCGTCACAATGTAGGGAGTGACTATTTGTACCGCAGAGTATGTCTTGTTCACCACCAGCACTCCGCCATTCCCAGCGGTGGTAGACCCATCATTCCAGTTCAAAGTAGTGACGAGTGATTCTTGCTGCGGATCAGTGCAGTTTGCGTTCGCCGCGACCATTAGGAAAGAACTGGTTCCCTGCAGGGAAAGCGTGCAAGTCGGGGCGTGGAGGGTGGGCATAATAGTAGCAGTCGTACTTGATGTACCCGTTACCAGTGGAGTTGCCACGAGTGCCTGCGTGACCAGATTGCCCACGGCTACCCAATAGCTTGTGTTTGCCATCTGGGCGGGAGTGGTGTAAGAACTGCTGGTGGCGCCAGCGATCGGGTTAGACGTGTCTCCACTTTGCCCTTGGTACCACTGGTAGGCCAGCGGAGGCGTACCGGTGGCGGTCACGCTTAGCGTCGCTGGCTGACCGAAGCCTATGGTTTGGCTAGATGGCTGAGTCACGATCATTGGGGGCAGCGAATGCATTACGGCTACGCTCTTTGGACTAATCCCTACTCCGGTAATTGTTGCGATGAGAAGGCCGCCCTTAATGACCGAGACGGTCGGAGGGACAGCGGGCGTGCTGTTTGGTGTGCCGAGGTTGGTTACGTAGATCGTAGCCCCGTCGGTGGCGACAGCGATGCCGGCCGGACCGGTCCCAAACTGTAGTAGCCCCGTAGAGGGCGGATTGGCGGAGTTCACGAGAGTGGTGTTCACCACAACGATGCCCCCAGAAGTGGCGGCGTAGAGAGTGCCATCCTGAGTGATGCCAAGTCCGTAGATAGAGTCTGGAAACTGGGAAAAAGTAGCGATCGAAATGACAGCCAGGTCGCTTGTGCGAAGGAAAGCAATCCCATAGACGGGAGCCGAACTTGGGTTGGTGGGAACTTGGACAGAGACGCATACCAGCGATCCATCCTGAGTAATTGCGATCGAGGCATTTTCAAAGGAGGAAGATGTAGTAGACAGCGAAGTAGACAGAGGGATCTGGCTTGTGAGTACATACTTAGATGTGTTGATCACATCGACACACGCAGTAGTGCCGCAGGTATCTGCCACATAAGCGGTCGCGCCGTCTAACGAAAAAGTAATTGCTGTAGGATGAGTAAAAGCGAGAGTTCCGGTGGTGACGGTATGCATAGCGGGAGCTGTGCCCGGAGGTGTAACGGCCGTATCAATAGCCTGTACCATCGGAGCTGCGTAGCCAAAGCCTACCTCTGTTACCCAGGCGAAAGCCCCGTTCGGTGAGATCGCAATCCCAGAGGGCTGGCTAGTCAAAGTGATAGTTTTTATTAGTTTGTTCGTACTGGTATCGATTATCGCAACCGCGTCGCTAAATTGCAGCGCAACGTAGGCGAAAGCGTTGTTGGGAGTTACCGCGACTCCGCTAGCTCCAGTTCCCTGTAGATCAGCAGTGGAAATGGAACCTACTACGCCGTTCGTAGTGGCATTTATCACCGAAACTGTGCTGTCTGAGCCAACTTCATTGGCTCCGAAGTTTGCCACATAGATGCATGGATAGGTTGTTGTATAGGGCAAACAGCCCGGAGTCGCAGTCTGAGCGAACGCCGACAGCAATCCAGAGAATGCCGTAAATAGCGCCAACACCCAACGCGCAGTTCGGGCTTTTATCGAACGTAACGGCAGTTGCCGCGCGACAGACATTCGCTTATTCAAGTTCCGGAAATTCGGGGAGAATTGGAACATGTGACCTGCCTTTGAACACAGGGGCCATGTGAGGCGACAAGCATATCCTTCAACCGGCTCGGAGTCAAACGAACGCGTTAGAAAATCCGCAGATAATCCTCAAGATCGAAATTGAATTATTCCCAAATGCCGTTCTTGGAGTTTTGGTTGGACCCGGTACCGCCAGCTTGCACAGAATTCCTAGTTTCCCTTTATTTCGTTCACGGACCAGTCGCCTTGGCTATTTTTGCTCAGCAGAACGTCGACAGTGTTTACCTGGGGAGGCTGACGCCGTCCCTGGAAAGTGTAGACCATCCATTGATCGCACTTGGCCGTAGCCGTGCCCCCATTGATTTGGGTCGTCCGATTCCGTAGTTGTACTTTAACCGCCTTCAGACCCGGTGCCTCAAAACCACTCTTGATCTCCCTCTCTTGTCCCTTCGAGAGCGAAGGCCACGCCTTCTTCAACTCTCGCACGTCCATGCTGCCGTAGGCCTCTTCATACTTATCCAGGGCGGCGGACACGGCTTCCTCGTCCGGATTCTGTCGAGTCGGGGGAGGCTCAATTTCATCTGAGTGGATAATAGCGACACCCTCGTCTATTCGTCCTTTCCGCAGCCGAACAAACACAAAGTCGCCTCCCTCATGATTAGAATCACGAATCGCATCGTAATGGGGAATCTGCTTAGAGCGCCCCCCTACCTGTTCTTTGACCTGAACGAAGAGTTGTTCCGCTGTGAATTGGTCTACCTCAAACTGGCTCAAATTCTGCAGCAGCACATTGGCAAACACCGAATGATTCGCAAAATGACCCGGAGCATCACCGTCTGCGACAGGCTCGTCACCGCCACTCGCCATCACGTCTCGAGACTTGGTTTGAAGCATCTTATTAAAATAATTCGCGCGATCCGAGGTATCGGCCAGTCTCACATCTCGCGTCAGCATCCCCGAGTAACAGCTATCGGAGATCACCAGCACGTGGCGCGCCGGAACCATCTTCGCTGTTTCGGTGATCACAGTCGCCATGACCCAGCGGGCGTATGTATCTTTTCCGGCATCGATTGGGGCCCAGTAGGCCTCGTCCATCTGCCTGTCGTATGTTCCGTGGCCGGCATAGTAGATCAACAAATTGTCCGACTCGCTCAAAGATTTCTTGTACCCCTCGAGCGCCATAATAATTTGATCGTGCGTGGCGTTGGCGTCGAGTAGTACCTGAGTCTTGAATCCATACTGATCGCTTAGCACCGATGCAACTTCTTGCGCGTCATTGTGCGGCGTTAAGAGGTGTGGCAGATATTGATAATCGTTGATACCGATGATCAGTGCGTAATAGTGTCCGGGTTTCTGAACCGATACCGGAGTCGGCGTCTTTGCGTCAATAACACCTCGTGTCTGTCCGCCCGTCTTTCCACCAGTCTGGGACCACAAGGATCCGGAACCGATCAACAGGGTAACCGCAAGAAGACTACCGAGTAATTTTCGCTGCCAGAAACCGAACCTCACCCGAATGCGCGCTCTGCCTCGATGCGCGGCATCTTTGGACCGAAAATAGGATATGGCTTCCATCTGATAGAAGGACGACACTAACCAAAATTTCGAGCCCAGCACTCGCTCCATATTACTCCCCTCTCTTTCGTGGTAGTTATAGATTCCACTTTTTTCAAAGCTCATCTCCCATGACATATCTGCGGTAAGGGTCATATAATCCTCGCCATGCCGCCCACTCGTCGAGACTTCCTGACCTCCGTCTCCGCCGCAAGTGCACTCACTGCCCTCGGGTCATGGGGTCCGCCAGCATTGTCTGAGAGCCACGGCGCCCCGTCCACGAACCACTCTTCCGACCAGTCCGGCGGAAACCCGCCCCCCACTGATGCAGATCAGGCGACCTACGATTTTTGGAGTCGAGACATACGCAATCCAGGCTTCTCTAAAACCAGATCACTCGACGTGGGAACGGCTCCTCGCGCTACGTTTGTGTATTACGACAAACACGATGGCTTTGTCACCGGGAGTGATATCGGCGACGTTGGTCTGCCGGATCATGGAGACGTCAACGTAATTGTGAATGTAGATCATATTCACCTGTCGCTTACCGATCAAAGTAGATTTGTCAAACTCGAAGGCGGATCTCTTCGCATCGACTTACAGCAGGCTGATCCACTTCCATTACTCGCGGAACGCCTGGCATGGACATCCATCGCGGGTTTCCTGCCTGACGATAAGAAGGTTCCTCCCCCAAAAGACATGAACTTCAACCCGGGAGCAACCTGGGGCAAACTGCAATCAGTACCACTGCCGGGAGGCGGCGGCCGGTGGACTTGGAACTTCTTCCTTCAGCATCGGAAGAGTCGCTGGATGCAGCTCTTCGATCTTTTGCGGCGTGACAAAAATCTGTTGCTACCCATCTACGGCTTGGGCCTACCCGCGATAGCCCTCACAGCACTGGACACGGTAGACAACATTGTGGCCGAGCTGACGAAGGATGCAAACACCGATTGGCTATTCCAGAGCCCGGACGTCTTCGTCTACGCGACCAAGAATGCTCGAGATAAATTCGAGGGCTCCAAACTGCGCCTGAAACAGGGGATGTATGTCGTCGTTCCAAGTAATCAAGTCGCGTCCTTCGCGAAACAATCGACTGGCCTTGAAGTTAAGGATGGTCTCCTCGTCCCCAAGAACACCCGCAGCCTAGACGTATTTGAAGCAGCAAAGCAAACTCTGCCGGAACTAACATACCTGACCGTGGGCGTCACTGCCAGGATGACACCGGCACCGAAGCCTGCACAATGACGTCAGTCCTTTTTCTGGTTCACACGTAACACTACCTGGGTCGTAGTCCACGTAACAAGATTCTCAGGCCCGCTCAGGACGGGAGTGACGCCCCGGCTTACTCCGGCGGAGTCCATTAGCAGTGCGTCAAGTGGATCCAATTCGCCTCCGATTTCGCTGTCACCGCGAATCCGCCCCTGGGTCAACGGCGTGAGGTCAATCGGTTTGTAGCTCGCAAACACCTTCAGAACATCGGTCACATTCGAGCGACCCTTCGGAAGAGTTGTTCGAAGCGTCCTCGACAGCGTGAGGTGGGGTTTCAGCACCTCTTCGGAGCCTTGCTGCGACGGATAAACGACAGCAATACTCCCATCGCTCGACAGGTCGAGTAGAGCAATGTACAGATCCCTGTCGCCGTTGTTCGAAAATATAGCATCAACGGTCTCGCCCTCAAACACGCCCATGTCGGGCTTGCCTACGCGCGCCATGGGGTCGCGGGTTTGACTCCCCTTGATGTTAAAGCTCACATCAATACCCGTTTGTGCATTTCGGATCGACAGAACATTGAACCATTTGGCCCATCCCTTCAGCTGCCCAATGACTCTTTCTACAACTGCGCTATCACTCACTGGTACTGGTGGCGATAGTGTGGTAGTGTCCGCTGCGAGCGTCTGAATGTTCGGGCCTACCTGGCGTAGTTGCATCTGGCACTGCGTAGGCTGGCTAACGATCTCGATGTACTTCACATCTCCCAACGCGTCTCGAATCGACTGGAGCGTCGGAGAGCGTGCGATCTCATCGATCTTACCAATGTAAACCCGCGTCCGCGAACTGCCGTATCGATGCTCTCGCTCCACCGCGCGCGACGCAGGAGCGACCTTGCCACCGGAGACTACTACCGCCTCCGAACTCAGTGCCTCTACAGAGGCAAGCTGCACCTTTGCCACGGGCCGCTCCGGAGGAGCGAACTTCTTGCTTCCTGGCGCGTACACGTCGAAAATCGATCCCACCGTAGCTCCTTGAACCTGTCCAATTCCCACAGTGACGCGCCGCGGATCGAGTAGCGAAGGCGACGCAGTCGCATAAGATCCGGCCACGCTCGTTGCATCTCCGAAGACATGCTGATCGGCCTCGGCACCTTCCAGCGAAGGGTGTTGTGCCGGATAGTTTGCCGTCACCTCGGCAATAACGCCGTCCATAACATCCCGGTACGTTGCCCCGGCACGCGCCATCCGAAGCTGCCGCACCAGCATATAAGTCAGGGCGCCATGATCCATATTTTCCGCGTAGTGTTCAAACGCACTCTCCCGCGATGTCGCAGCGGAAATGAAGGCAAAACTCGGAGAGCTTCCATCGGCAGCAACTGTCACTCCTCTTGCCGTCGCGGTCTGCGAAGCAGGAACGTTTCGTGTATCGGGGGGTACGGACCGCACCCTTGCGCCCCGCACGAGCGTCCCTGAGTGGCAACTATCAAGAATGAACGTTAGATTTTTCGTCTTGGCCGCAAGTTGGACAAGGACTCCATGCAACTCGGCACCTGTAATGTCGAAGACCTTGCCTTCGGGGTCACGCGAATCATACGGAACGATCGTCCCATCCAACCCGCTGATCATCTTTCCCGTTGTGTCTTTCAGTTGCGATCCGTGGCCGCTGTAATGGAACACAACGATGTCACCAGGCTGCGTCTTGGAGATCAGGTGGCTCTGAATTGCATCCATAATTCCCGCGTGCGTAGCCTGGGAGTCCTTCAAAACGAGAATATTCTCTGGCGGGAACCCGAACTTGGTTATGAGAAGCTGCCGCATCTCCTCAACATCGTTGAGGGACCCAGCTAATGGCGACACGTGATCCGGATATTTGTAATTGTTGATCCCTACCAGAAGAGCTCGCTTCCCTGCTGGAGCAGCTACATGCTCGGGACTCGTCTGCGATGATATCGTCGTTCCCGCAGCCTTTCGGAGTAAGGAGCCCACGCCCAACGCTACGAGCACGAACGCCAAACCGCTTAACAGCGGCACCAGGGTTGACTTCACTTTCCTCATGATTCCCCCTCTCCGGGTCGCTACTCGTCGAGCCCTTTATACTGCAGAGCTACGTAGCCCTTGAATCGCGCCCATGTCGACTTGTGGCAGACCACCCTGGCCGCACTTCCCGACGCCTCGCAGATATTGATCGTCCCGTCGGGATTGTATCCAGTGAATAAGACCACATGGGAACCGGGTTTATTCAGCGCATCACCTGGCTTTAGGTCGGTGACCCAGTTGGATTTCAGTTTTCCACCGACATCTCTCAGATTGCCCGTGCCATAGATATGGGACGAAAGCGGAATACCCCAGCAATAAGACACAAACCCGGAACAATCGATGCCCGCCGTACAGGACAGCACGCCATTCCGGCTGTGCGCTCCTGCAGCCAAACCCTTCGCGATCTTTAAGTCAAAAGACTTAGGCCCATCAAACCCGCCCCAGTTATAGGGAATTCCCGTTACAACCTGTCCAGGCTTCCAGTCACTTCTGTAGTTTTTCGAACAGGGCGCACGCAGGTTGGATGCCCCACAGGTCCACGTATGCTCGGCAAAGGTCTTGGCCCTCGCAATGATCTCGGCACGCGTTGTAATCGGTAGGCGTGCAATCGCGGTTGTCTGATTCCCATCTCTTGGAGCGACGCCGATCCAGAGAAAAGCGATCACAATTCGGTAAAAGAGGAACACACACGAACCTCCGATGAAGATCAGGAACCAGCACTCGATTCAGTTGGTGTCCCATTCATTAATACGAACCTCAGTGCTTGTAGTCATGAGTTGATACACCACACCCTTATGGACACGAAGCTCATCGACTGGAACAACGTAGTAGTCCAAAGGAATATCCGATATCTCAGAAACTAATCTTCCGTCCAGCGCATACCGGCGAACTGATTTCTTGACGTTGATGGCATCGTCGCCGTTTTCGTGTGTCGCCGCCTCAAGTGCCACAAAGGTACCACGGTCAGGATCCGTTCCCAGACTCACCAGCGAGAGTAGTTCGGAGCCTGGCTCATCAAAGCGAATGGCTATGGCGCCTCCGGCCAATCCGCCGCGGGACATAGACGAAACTGTCCCAGTCTTTCCTGTAAGCACTCGGGCTTGCGGCTGGACAGGAGGCTTGGCTTCTCCGCCAGAACGAGCCTTGCCCTCTCTATCGAAGACATGTATTTGTCCGGTGCTCGCCTCACGAACCAGCACGAGACCGTCGCTAGTCACGGTAATGCTGTCGGGTGCAAATCCTACGTCCCAAACCCTTCGGAACTTTCCCTGTGCGTCGTACACCAAGACACGACGCGATAACGGATCGGTGATCAGAAGACTGCCGTCATCAAGAACGTCGAAGCCACACGGGCCCTCCGCAAGTTCATCCGTAGCACCCGGCGAGATCGTCATTGACGTCGAATCCTGGCCTCGCGCTCCGCCGGAATTATCTGTCCCAGAAGCCTTAATCACGGGGATCCTGACCGCTCGCGTCAGCTGAATCTTTCGAACCTGCGTCGATCCTCTCGACCCGCTGGTCTGCAATGGAGTCAATGCGCTTGGAGAGATCAGCAACAGAAGAAGGACGCCATACAGCTGTGCCATGCTGCACCCCGTCATCCAGTGAGACCAACAGAATAGCCCAGTCCCGACTTGACGTCTATCGGCAACTGTCGTCAGGCCGTCGTACGTTTCGGAAGCAAACGCGGCGCAAGCACGGCCGCTGAAATCTAATCTTCATCGTCCAGACGCACGACAAACGCTGGTCCGTACTGCCGCTGCAGCTGCTTCGCAACGGTGTATCCACTCTCGACTGTAGGCAGCCGTCCCACCAGCACGCGCCATGTCTCATCCCCGGGCCGAACCACCAGCCTTCCCTCGCCATACTAGCCCTTCGAGCGCTCTAGGGCAGCAGCATTGGGTGCCGCCATCGCGCAGGTAACCGCATTCATAGGCGTTGAACACAAGTATCCCGTCGACCTCGGCTTTGCCCCCGAGATCGCGGACGTTTGGAAACTGGTGGCGTGGGAACCGGGCCTGGGGCGGCACACTGTCCGTAGTACTTTCGTGATGTTGTTCTTCCGAGCGCCAAGGTCGAGTTGAAGGTCCGATGGAGTGCAGAATTTGGGTAGAGACACGTCTCGCTGGCCGCATTTTGGAACGTGAATTAGTCGCGGAAGTGGAGCGGCCGGCAGCCGAAATCGGGCCTGAAGAGATAGGCCTGAGCCTGGATGAAGACAAAACCGTTGTCACGCTGCACACAAATCGAGACCATAAAGAATGTGGGGCCAAGCAGCGGTGAGAAAGAACCGTTTGATGGAAGCCCGGAATCCGGTCGGAACCACACCTCGGTAACTCAGAAGTTTGACTCTTCGCGGTTTTAGTCAAAAACACCCACGTTGAAATGATGGACGCGCGTGGCGCTGCCAGTCCGGCTATCTGCCGGTGTTTTCGCTTGACACTCAAGAGGTACTTGGATAAATTTATTGCCACTCTACGCTCGTGTGGGATTGCGTTTATAGGACGCAGTTGCGCGAGTCCAGCCGCATCCGTTCGAGCCCCGCCAGGAAAGCAGAGTGTTATGCTTCACGAGCTCGACAACACGATCGTGGAACTTTTGAAGCGAAAGCTGATCCCCGAGCTGGCGGCCAGCGTTTCATTCAGCTTCGCGACGCCATCGACCGGGTTTCCCCCGACGTCCCTCAAGCTGCCTGCGATCAACCTGTTCTTGTACAGTGCCACTCCAAATGTCGCACTTCGAGAGAATGCTCCGATAGTACAACGTGCTGCTAACGGCACCGCATCCAGAACCCGTCCCCCCATTTACGTGGACTGCACTTATCTCGTAAGCGTTTGGCCTGAACCAACGAGCAAGGACGTGGCCGCCGAGGAGCACAGCATGTTCGGCGAAGTGTTGGCCGCTCTGCTCGCAAGCCCTGTGATTCCCGAGGAGGACCTGCAAGGAAAACTGCAGACGACGCAAGGGTCTCCCATGTGCACCAGGGTCTCGCAAGGTGCGTTCCAGGGCTCCGGCGATGTATGGCAGGCTCTGGGCGCGCAGAGTAAGCTGTCGCTCGTCTACACTGTTACGCTTAGCTTGCCGGTGTTCGACGCTGAGCCGGTCTCTCTCGTCACTGAGAAGCAGTTCAGGTTCCGCACGTTGGAGGTGACGCGATGAGCGACCTGGAAATTCTGCGCCGTCAGGTCGCAGTTGGCGGCGTCGCACGCGATGCGTCGGGTGTTCTCTCCGGCAATGTTGTCCAGGCACGGCGTAAGGACACGGATGCTCTGATTGCCGAGTGCAGGTCGCGCTCCGACGGAAGCTTCTACTTTCTCGATTTACCCGATGGTGAGTACACGGTATCTGCTCTCGCTGTCGGCAAGGCAGCCAGCAACGATGCCGTTGTCAAGCGCCACGCCAATGGCACCCTGCGGATGGTCTTTCTGGATCTGCAGATCGCAGCTTGACAAGGCTCCTGCTCCACCGTTACTACTACATTCACTTTCGAGCGCTGTACCCGGGCCGGTTCCCACCACTGAGAGCGAAAGGAGCATGAATTTCATGCCCACTTACCTATCCCCCGGAGTCTATGTCGAAGAGATCCCATCCGCGGTACAGGCCATCGCGGCCGTAAGCACCAGCACCGCGGCCTTCATCGGAATTTTTCCGGACTCTGTCAATATCCCCGAATCAAATCCGAGCTACGATCCAACTCGAAAGGCCGCAGCGCCTGCTCCTGCGGCCACAGTTCCACCAGACGCGGCCGGGAGGTCTTCCTCGGGTAAAAGCGCCAAGACAGCCCCTGCACCCGATGGCTCTGGTGAAGGGAATCACCCGGCACCCGAGGGGGGCGTTGCCGCGGCGGCGCCCGCGCCAGGACCCGTTCCATCGGATCCAACGTTGTCGCCTTTCATCGTAAAACAATTCACGGTGCAGGTGCCCGCAGGTGAACCGCGCCTGGTGACCAATTTTGGTGAATTCCGACGGCTGTTTGGCGGCTTCTCGACAGATGCGAGCCATAATCGGCTGGTCCATGCGGCGTTCGGTTTCTTTAATAACGGCGGTTCGCGGTTGTTTATCGTCCGCCTGAGGAGTGATGCCCAGTTGGACGATGCGCTCACCAGGCTGGAAGCGGTCGATGAAGTTGCTATCGTCGCCGCGCCTGGGCTGACAGACGCTCCGATTCTTGCCAGCATCGTGGCGCATTGCGAAAAGACGCAGAACCGCTTCGCCATATTTGACACGGCAGAGGTGGCTGCAACCATCGACAGCTCTTTGCTCCCTGCTGACTCAAAGAATGCAGCGGTGTACTTTCCATGGCCTCAGGTTTTCGATCCCGGTCTGAAGGTCCGCGAACCTGACGGTAAAGGCCTTATCTTCGTTCCGCCGTCCGGCCACATGGCGGGCATTTACGCACGTGTGGACACCAATCGAGGCGTCTTCAAAGCGCCGGCGAATGAGGTCGTCCTTGGAGCCGTTGGTCTGCGTTATGGGCTCAGCAAGTCGCAGCAGGACGGCCTGAATCCTACGGGTGTGAATTGCATTCGAAGCCTCAACGGAAACATCCGTGTCTGGGGTGCGCGCACCGTCGGTGGTGACCGGAATGGCGAGTTCAGGTACGTTTCAGTGCGCAGGACACTCCTTTTTCTTCGCACGTCTATTGACCTTGGAACGCAGTGGGTCGTCTTCGAACCAAACGACACGGGATTGTGGGCCAAGATCGTCCGCAATATAACCGCGTTTCTCACGGCGGTCTGGCATGACGGAGCTCTCTTCGGCACAACGGCCGCAGAAGCGTTCTACGTGAAGTGCGATCGCGAAACCAACCCACCGGAGACGTGCGAGCTTGGACAGGTCATCACGGAGATCGGTGTCGCCATCGTTCGGCCGGCCGAGTTCGTGATCTTCCGCATCAGCCAATGGACAGCCCCGCAGGCGCAGTAGAGAGAGTGTGGTGCATGGGCGGCTACAGCATACCAGGAGTTTATCGGGAAGAGATTGAGGCGCCGCGCCGCCGGGCGTTCCGCACCGGTGTGCCTGCATTCATTGGCTACACCTCTTCCGGACCTTCGGATCCGACGCCCATCTTTGCGTGGCCGCAATTCGCTTCGACTTTCGGCTCCAACAGCGCCGGCCACACTCCGGCGGCGGTGCGCGGCTTCTTTCAGAATGGCGGCGAGCTCTGCTTCATCCTGCGTCTCGATGATGGACGGCAATCGCGTGACGCGCTTTCGGACGCACTGGACAAACTGGAGACCGTGGCTGAGGTCGACTTGCTTTGCATGCCAGAAGCCATGCGGTCGGGAGAAGCAGGCATTGATCTACAACAGCAGCTGATTCAATGGTGCGATCGAGGCAAGGAGCGCTTTGCCATTCTCGATCCGCCCTTGCAAAGCTCGGTCGAATCTGTGGTTTCGCAATGGAGAGCACTGGACGGGAAAAACGCTGCACTTTACTATCCCTGGATTGATGTGGCCAGTCTGGTGGACGATGGCACTCAAACCGTGCCGCCGTGCGGACACATCGCCGGCCTGATCGCAAGAACGGATCACCAGCGGGGCTTCTTCTCTGCACCGGCCAACGGCCCACTGGAAGGCGTACTGGACCTGCGCGATGTTCTGACCGACGAGAGGCAGTCCGAGGGCGACCCCTTTGGCGTCGTGAACTGCTTGCGCATCTTTCCCGGCAGAGGTCTACGTCTGTGGGGTGCGCGCACCATCAGTGGCGAACCCGATTGGCGCTACATCAACGTGCGCCGGTTGTTCCTCACGTTCAATCGCTGGCTCTCAGCGGCCATGACCACACTCGTGTATGAGCCAAACACTCCGGCTCTCTGGGCTCGAGTTCGACGCACCATCACCGCTTACCTCGATGATCTGCATCGTCGCGGTGGCTTGGCGGGCTCGACGGCGCAGCAGGCCTACTTCGTCCGCTGCGATGCTTCAACGACGCCCCCAAGCCTGCGGGAGAACGGCCAGATGGTAGCGGAGATCGGCATCGCGCCGGTCGTGCCGGCCGCGTTCATCGTCGTCACGCTTGTCTTCGGTGCAGGTGAGTTCTTCATCGGCGGAGAGCAGCCGCCAGAAAAGGAAACATAAGCATGCCTTCCTCAGACGATCGGAGCATTCCGTATCACGCATTTCATTTCGTAATTGAGATTGACGGCATTCAACGTGGCGGATTCCGCGAATGCTCCGGACTCGATTCCACCAGTGATGTCGTTCAATATCGCGAGGGCAACGACCCCACTACTTTGCGCAAGCTTCCCGGCTTAAACAAGTACAGCAACATCAGCCTCAGTTGGGGAACCTCCAACGACACCGATCTGTGGGCGTGGCGCCAAAAGACCGTCGACGGAAAGACCGAGCGCAAAAATGGTTCAGTCGTTCTGCTCGATGAGGCCGGACAGGAGAAGGTGCGCTGGGACTTCAAGCTGGGCTGGCCCATGCAGTGGATCGGCCCATCACTCAATGCCACTGCTACCGATGTTGCGATTGAGAAGCTTGTGATCGCCCATGAGGGAGTGAAAAGACATTGATCCTCCAGACTGAGTTCCCTTTCCGCCTGCCCCGGGGCGTGATCGATGAGGACGGCAATTTGCACCGCGATGGCGTGATGCGACTGGCCACGGCCTATGACGAGATCGCGCCCATGAAAGATCCGCGCGTGCAGAGCAACCCGGGGTATCTCGTCATCATTCTGCTTTCGCGGGTTGTAACCCGGTTGGGAGATCTCACGCACATCAATCCCAAGGTGATTGAGAACCTTTACGCCGCGGACCTCACCTATCTGCAGGACCTGTACCGAAGACTCAACGAGGTAGGCCACACTCGTGTCGGGGTCACCTGCCCGCACTGCGAAAGCGGATTTGAGGTGGAGGTAAACCGCCTGGGGGAATGAGAAGCTACCCCCCCGACCGGCTTCGCGGGGAGGTAGCGTATATCGCGTATTACCTTCACTGGCCCTATGACCAGGTGATGGCCATGGATCACTGGGAGCGCAGGCACTGGGTCAGCGAAGTTTCAAAGATCAACCAGCGTCTGAATGACGCGGCGAAGGAGACCGGACGATGGGCAGCTTCAGTCTAGGCGGAGCGATGGCGGTGGCAGGAACCGCTATGAGCATTGCGAGTTCCTTAGGTCTCGGCGCACGCCTCGATCCTGAGCTTGCACACAGCTTCACGGTGGAGATCGACGGGCTCATCGTAGGAGGCTTCGCCGAAGTGAGCGGCCTCAATGCCAAGGTGGAAACCGTCAAGATCCCGAACGGCGGCCAGAACAGCTACGAAGAACAGCGCATCAATGGCGCAAAGTATCCCAACCTCATTCTGAAGCGCGGCCTCACGACGGCCGACATGCTGTGGCTTTGGTATGGCGACGTAGTGACCGGAAAGATCGAGCGCCATAACGGATCAATTGTTCTTATGACGAAAGATCTTCTGGAACTCTGGCGATGGGATTTTCGAGATGCCTATCCGGTTTCGTGGACTGGACCGAGTCTCAAAGCCGATCAATCCGTGGTCGCTTTTGAATCGATTGAGTTGGTGCATCGCGGTCTCAGCAAAGACCTCGGACCCTTCGGATCGCCCTCCGCAGGCAGTGTTTCCGTAGGACTGACTGCCGGAGCAAGCTTCTTGTAAAGCGGAGAAGGTCGCATGGAAGAAAGCACCATCGAACTCGGAACCATGGTGTTGGAGCGCCATCGGTCCACTTATCAAGTGCGACTGGAAGGCATGCGCCCGCACGAGCTTCCATCGGCAGCCGCCACCTCGCGCTTCGTCGCTCAGATTGGGCGGCGTTGGCTGCTCGCGGACGCCCAAGCCGAAAGCATCCCACTCCTGCTCCAGATCAATGGCCGTCCTGGCGGCAATCGGAACCGAGTCGTCGTAGAAGCGCACCCGGTCGATGGCGCTCCACAAGGCGGCGCCGCGGCCCAGGCGTCTTTCGCTGCGCCTTCGTCCGGCGGTCAGTCGGCAGTCGCGACTGCTCGCGAACCTACAGTTGACGGTGCGCATGGCACTTCCGCCCCTGCCCACACCGAAACCCAGCAAACCTCTCAGGCGCCGACCGTCGCGACGAACAGCGCGTCTCATTCGGCACCCACGGGCGCCGGCGAGGTACCCCGTTCTGAACCGGCCGTAGTGCCGGAACAGTACCAACCGAAGGCCCAAGTCCCCGTTCCGATGGTCGACCCACCTTTGCACTCCCAGGCGGCAGCAGCACCATCACCAGCCGGTGACGCTGGGGCGCAGGCCGAGCCTGACGTGGACCAACGCACCGTTACTTCGGCGAGTCTGCTCGGTGGTGAAGCGCGGCAGCCCGCACCAGCAGCAGGTGCTCGAACCGAGCATGCGGTGGTGGTGCCAGAGCAGGGTCACCCAGGGAGCACACCCGCTACTCACCCCTCCTCAAGTGACTCCTTGAAGCTGGCGCCAGCCGGCTCTTTGATGAACGATGCGCCCGCTCCGCCCGCTGAAGTTGCGAGCCAAAGCGGTGCTCAGACTGCTTCGGCACATACGCCTGCGCCAGCCCAGCAATCACCTCCGATCGAAGTTGTCCTGTCGATCAATCTCCCACCTGCGCACGTGGCCGAGATGCTGCACCGCGAGACCTCGGCCTCCACCTCCGAGCCCTCATCTCAAGCGAGTACACCCTCACAGCCTCCTGCCGCCGCTTCTTCCACAGCGGCAGCGAGCCATGGTGAGAGCGCCAGCGCATCCACACCGCACTCGGAAACTGCGCACCCAGCGCCAACACACGCTTCCGCGAAACCTGACGAGCATCCCGATTCCAAGACCAGCGTGCGAGCACAGGACCCCTTCACTTCGCGGCCTTCTGAACCCGTGCTACTCGCTCCCGCAGCGGCAACGCCGCACTCATCTCCTGCGCAGACCCACCCAGTGACCTCCGCTTCGAGCGTCGCTGTGCACCACGATCTTGGCGCGCAAACCGCAACCCCAGCCTCCGCAAATGCATCAAGCGCCATCGATCTGGACGAACTCAAAGCTGAGATTCTCCGAACCCTGGCGCGCGACATAGCGCTGGAGGCAGAACGAAGAGGAGTCGTGTCATGGGACTTCTAGATCAAGCCGCAGCCGCGGTCACCGGTGGAAGCAGCCCGACTCTCGCACTCTTCACGATCCGGCCGGAAAATCCGCAGGAGAGCGACGACAAAGATCCGCTTTCACACCTCGGTGATGAGCTCAAGTGCCAATTCAATCCAAGTTCGCTGCAGATCAGCCAGGAAAGCCGGTGGACTGTAGTCAATCAGAGTGCTTCGAGCCAGGGCGACCTCCAATTCGGAAGCCAGGGTTTTGAATCACTTGCCTTCGATCTTTATTTCGATACCACCGAAGGTGATTCATCCCACGATTCTTCCGGGCCGACGGACGTGCGGCTGAGGACCGCTCCCATCGCCATTCTGGTACAGATGCTTCCCAATCTTCATCGTCCGCCGGTCTGCGCGCTCTCGTGGGGCAACGCAGATCCGCATGGAATCAACTGGTTCAACGGAGTAGCCACCAGCATTCGACAGGCATTCACTTACTTCGACAACTCCGGGATGCCGCTCCGAGCGAAGCTCTCGTGCAGCTTCATGGAACTTCCGAAAGGGGGCGCCGTCAAGGAGAAAAAATCCAACGACCTGCACAAGGTCTATATTGTGCAACGCGGAGATACTCTGGCGAGCATCGCTAAGAAGCTGATGCACAACGTGTCCTTGTGGCGCCACATTGCCCAGGCAAACGGTATCACTGATCCGCTTGTCCTGACGCCGGGCCGCGTGCTCCACATCCCCACTGTCGAGAGGTGGTGATTTATGTCCCCGGATAATAAAAACCAGCTTGTCGCAGAATTCAAGGTTCGCATTGACGGCTCCGACCTGCCTCAGGATGCGGTCGCAGACCTTATTTCAGCGTCAGTTCAGGATGACGTCGATCATCCCAGCGCGTTCTCGATCACTGTAAGCAATTGGGACCGCCAAAAGATGGATATGAAGTGGAGTGATGATAACTTGTTCAACATAGGAAAGCAGGTCGAGATACAGATGGGTCCGACAGGGCAACTCGAATCTCTGATCGCGGGCGAGATTACTGGATTTGAGCTGGCTGTGCATTCCGGAACTTCGCCGCAGCTGATCGTGCGAGGGTATGATCGTGCGCATCGGCTCGCACGTGGGCGACACACGATGTCCTACACCAATTTGAGCGACAGTGAGATTGCTACTCAAATCGCAGGCAACTATGGGTTGTCCACGGAGGTCGAGAAAACGAGCGAGACCTACAAGTATGTTCTGCAACACGATCAGTCTGACGGGTCGTTCTTACGTGAGCGAGCCCGCCGCATCGGGTTTGAGATGTTCGTGCGCGAAAAGAAGCTCTTCTTTCGCGCGCGCAAGAACGACGCCACCTCCGACATTAATCTCTCGCAAGACACCGGCCTGCTTGAATTTTACCCGCGGCTGTCTACGATGCACCAGGCTACGAAAGTAGAGATCCGAAGCTGGAACCCCGCGAACAAGACTGCATGGGTGGGTCGCGCAACCAGCAGCGACGAGAGCGCAAAAATGGGCGGCGATACCGTCGGCCTTTCCGCTGCAAATGACGCCTTCGGAGACGCATGTATCTCCAGCGCCGTTCATCCCGCGGCGAGCCAGGCAGATGCTGACCAGCGCGCACTCGGTCGCCTGAAAGGGATGGCACTCGACTACATCACGGCGGAAGGAAGTTGCATTGGCCGCACCGACCTTCGCGCTGGAAACGTGGTGAAGGTAGGAGGCATGGGTAAGCGCTTCAGCGGCCTTTATTACCTCACGTCCGCCACGCACACTTGCACCCCACATGTAGGTTATCGAACAGCATTTCATGCCAGGAGAAACGCAGTATGAGCTCTGCTATCTTGCCCGAACTTCTCTTCCCAAAGCCGTCCGCACGCGCGCTCGGGGTGGCCGTCGGGCTTGTCACCAATAACCAGGACCCCGATGGCCTTGGCCGCGTCAAGGTCAAGTACCCCTGGCTCGGCGATGACGATGAAAGTCACTGGGCTCGCCTGGTGGTCCCCATGGCCGGCAATGGGCGCGGGACGTATTTCCTTCCTGAGGTGGACGACGAAGTACTGATCGCTTTTGAGCAAGGCTCTCTGGATTATCCCTATGTTCTCGGCGCCCTCTGGAACGGAAAGGATAAACCGCCTGAATCGAACTCCGACGGAAAAAATAACCACCGCACTATCAAGTCGCGTTGTGGCCACATCATCCGCATGAATGACACGGATGGTTCGGAGACGCTCGAGATCATCGACAAGACCGGCAACAACAAGATCATCATCGGATCCTCTGATAACAGCATGAGCATCGAGGCCAGTGGCGACATCACTCTCAAGGCCAAGGGCAAAATCAAGCTTTCCGGTAACGGTATCGAGATCCAATCACAGGCGGCCGCGAGCCTCAGAGCGAGCGCGAACCTCGATGTCAACGCAAGTGCGCAGCTCAATCTGAAAGGTAGTTTAGTAAACATCAACTGAAGGAGCCGAGCATGGGGCAACCCGCAGCCAAGCAGGGAGATCAGGTAGTCGCCACGGACATTCACATCGTCATGGTTCCGAGCCCCGGCGGTCCTGTGCCCACGCCCTTACCGCACCTGTTTACTGGCTTGCTGAACGGCGGTCTAAGCGCGGACGTGAAAATCATGGGCATGCCTGCCGCCACAGCAAACAGCACGGCGGCAAACACTCCGGTGCATCTGCCGATGCCGCCCGGTGTCAGCTTTCAGATTCCCCCATCCAATCAGGCTCAGATTCTGATGGGCAGTGCGACTGTGATGATCAACGGCAAAATGGCGGCCCGCAACGGAGACACCGCCATGACCTGCAACGATCCAACCAACATGCCTGTGGGCAAAGTCATTGCCGTGGGCACCGTCATGATCGGAGAATAGGCATCGATGCCCGGCGACTTTCTCGGAGTAGGCTGGAACTTTCCCGTCGAGATCATCGACGGCCGCGTGCGCCTGGCAGAATACGAAGAAAGTGTGCGCCAATCCATCTGGACGATCCTGAGCACGTCGCAGGGAGAGCGCGTGATGCGCCCGGACTTCGGATGCGGGCTCAGCGACCTTGTGTTCAGTCTCAACAATGCCTCGACCGCTGGCCGCGTTGCTTTCGAAGTTCGCCATGCACTCGACCAGTGGGAGCGGCGCGTTGAAACCCTCAGCGTGAAAGTAAGCAACACATCTCGTCCAGAGGTGCTAGAGATACACTTGGAGTGCAGCATCTTTCGCACAAACACTCGATTGAATATGGTCTACCCATTTTATCTCCGGACGGTAAGAAATACCCGATGACGCTGTCCCCACCCAAAATCGACAGTCGCAGGCAAGCTGATGTCGCCCGGCAACTCCGCGCCGAATTGGCGGCGCGATATCCCGGCTGGCCGGACGCAGGCGGCGCAGGCAACGGTCTTGTTGAGGTCTTTTCGCGCTACGCTGAACTCGTGATCGAGCGCACGAATCACGTGCTCGATCGCAATCGCGTTGCATTTCTCAGCCGCCTGGGAGGCGCTCTTCTTCCTCCCCGACCCGCGACGGTTCCTCTCACGTTTGCTCTTGCACCAGGCGGAAGCATCGCAGCCGTTGTCCCTGCGGGAACACAGGTGGCGGCGGCTCCGGCACCGGGGTCCAGCGAACCCGTTGTGTTTGAGACCCAATCCGAGCTTGTAGTCACTGCGGCAACTCTCGACCGCCTCTTCGTGCGCTGCGCCGCTGATGATCAATTCACCGACCTGGCTCCGCTTCTCACCGTGCCCGCGGAGACGCCGATTCCTATTTACAAGGGCACCACTTCGCTCGAGCACCATCTGTACATCGGTTCGGACGTGTTCTTTGGCTGCCAGCTTCTCAACAAGTTATCCGTCAGCCTGGACATGGAGGACGACCTCACTGCAACAAAGGGCGAGGTCGCATGGGAGATCTGGACGGGTTCGCAATGTTTCCCGCTGACACCGGAGAAAGACGGGACTGCAGCGCTGACACACAGCGGCGATGTTGTGTTTCGTGATCTTCCCCAGTTCATCACCGCCAAGGTCGACACGCAGCAAAAGCACTGGCTGCGTTGCCGCTGGCTTACGACGGTGTTTCGTCCTTCGATTGCGCGCACCCTGACTCTGGAGCGGGAAATAGACCACGCGGGCCTGCTGCCGACAGTCGCCTTCACCAACGCCATAAAGCTCGATCTCAGCAAAGACTTCCAACCGCTCGGCGATTACCCAAGGTTCGGAGACGCCTTCTACATCCTCAATTTAGAGGCATTCTCGGTTTGCGGAGCACAGGTAACTCTCAACGTCGCCATCACCAACCCCTCAGCCGGAGGAGATGATATTCCGGTGCCCCGGGTCAACGCGACTGCGGACGCAAAGGTGGCATGGGAGTACTGGAACGGCAGGCAATGGTGCCTCCTTGGAATCATGTCGGCGCAGTCGCAGACCGGAGACCAGAATGATGCGTTCAGCGATACGACGCAGGCGTTCACGGCCTCTGGACAAGTATCGTTTACGGTTCCTCAGGACTTGCAGATGACCGATGTTGCCGGCGTGCCCGGTCCCTGGATTCGCGCGCGACTCGTTGCGAACGGCTACGGCGAAGAGGCCGGATACATCGTATCCGAGTCGAAGCCGGGGACACTGGCCTACGCGTACAAGCCCCGCACTCTCGTCGCGCCTATCGTTAAACAGATTGAGATTGGCTTCACCATTCACGAAACCGGGCGGCGCGCCGACGCGGTGCTTGCGTACAACGACTTCGCGTTCAAAGACATTACGGCGGCACTCGGTGGTGTGCTCGGTGATGCAGAGCTCTTTCGCCCATCGGATGATCCGGAGCCCGCGCTGTATCTCGGTTTTAGCCCACCCTTCAAACTCGGTATGCCAAGCCTGCCGATCACCGTTTATTTCGTACTCGGCGGCTCTAGTCCTTCTGCCGGAACTGAAGATTCTGACGTGCAGCGAACCGTATGGCAGTACTGGAACGGCGCCAACTGGGTTTCTTTCACCGTAACCGACAAGACCGGCGGCTTCGCCTATTCAGGAGGCATCACCTTCCTTGTACCCCCGGGCGCGAAGGCCAGCGAACAGTTCGGTCAGGCTCGCTATTGGCTGCGTGTGCCCTGGCTGGTTCGCTCTGGCAGCAATACGGCTCCGCTCCACCTCGCCTTGGAAAACACGATTCTCGCCTCACAAACCGTGACCCTCGAGAACGAAGTCCTGGGTTCGAGCAACGGCACGCCGGACCAGAACTTTATGGCGTCGCGCCGCCCCGTCCTCGAGGGAGAGGTTTTACAGATCCGTGCACCTGTGAGCGGAGCGGACATGGCAGCCCGCGAGAGCTGGACAATCTGGCAAAACGTGACGGATTTCCATGCCTCCGGGCCGCTCGATCAGCACTATGTCCTGGAGCGGATTTCCGGTTCGATCACCTTTGGCGATGGACGCCGCGGTGCTATTCCTCTCAGAGGGACCGGAAACGTACGGCTGATGCGCTATCGCACAGGCGGCGGAGCCGCCGGCAATAAAGGCGTGGGAACGATTGTTCAACTCAAGACAACGGTGCCGTACGTGCGCGTCGTTACAAACAACGAGCCAGCTTCCGGAGGCGCCGATGCAGAAACGATCAGCGCTATGCTGGAGCGCGCTCCCCGCAGCTTTCGTCACCGTTCTCGGGCTGTCACTGTTGAGGACTATGAGGACCTTGCGATGCTTGCCTCGCCGGACATCGCGCGCACGCGTTGCATTCCGCTTGCGAATCTCGTGCTCGACCCTGACGCGAAGCAGAAACGGCCCGGCACCGTGAGCGTGTTAGTCGTCCCGCGGAGCACGGGCCCTAAGCCGCTTCCGAGTGAAAGCCTGCTCAGCACAGTGCGCGATTACCTCAAGGATCGCCAGAGTGCGACCGTTCAGCTCATTGTCACGTGCCCCGAATACGTGGAACTCAACGTGACCGCAGAAATCGGCGTCGCCACACTCGACGGAGTGACAGAACTTGAGGCTGCGATTCGCCAGCGCCTGATCGAATTCATGCACCCATTGCATGGGGGGTTCGACCGCAACGGGTGGGACTTCGGCCGTCATCCACACCGCTCCGATCTGCTCTCGCTCATCTCGTCCGTCGCGGGGGTCGACCACATTCGCAGTCTGACGATCCAGCAAGTTGAAAAACGTACCGGTGCAGCCAAAACACCAACCTTTCTCGCCTTGGCTGGCGAAACCCGGCTTACTTTTACCTTGATCTAAATCCGCAGCTTCGCGAGGGGAACCAATTTGCCACTCAAGCAGGACCAACTCGATGATCTGAGCTTCGACGATCTTGTTTCCGAAGGTCTCGGGCTGCTGCCGTCTGTTGCACCGGAGTGGACTGACTTCAATGCATCCGACCCGGGCATCACGTTTCTGGAGCTGTTCGCTTACTTCTCCGAACTCCTCATCTTCCAGGCTGGGCAACTTACTCCACAGCATATTGTGGCCTTTCTCAAGCTGCTCACCGCGCACGAAGTTTCCGACTCCATCGACACAGATGAAGCCACGCAACAGGCGCTGCTCCAGATCCGGCGGCCACAACGAGCTGTCACTTGCGCCGACTATGAGGAGCTCGCTTTCCGCTGCGAACGGCGCGTTGCTCGTTCGAAATGCGTTCCTCACCAGAACCTTGCCGAACGTAACGACGCTGCGCGCAATGCAAGCCGTCCAGGCCACGTCAGTATCGTGCTCGTGACCACGCCAGGCCTCAGCGGGGAAGACACTGCGAGTGCCATCAAATCCGTTGAAGCTTTCCTGAATCCGAGACGCATCCTCACAACACGCGTGCACGTCGTTGCCGCGCGACGCGTCGCCTTCGAAGTGCGGCTCAGTGTGATTGCCAATCCCGGTGTAGCATCTGATGTTGCGGTTGCATCAGCCCGCAGCGCGTTGCAGAACTTCTTCGATCCTCTAACTGGGGGTCCGGCGGGTACAGGTTGGCCCATGGGCAGGCATGTCTTCATTTCTGAGATCTATCATGTCGTTAGCAGACTCGATACCACCGACCACGTCGCCCGCAGCGTAGACGATCGCACCGGTGCACGCTCAGAAGAGCTTTCCGTGGCGGCTGAATCTGCGGATCGACTTTATCGCGGCGCAGCCGGAGACCTTATAGGGTTGCGCCTCGGACCAGACGAATTGCCCGGGGCCGTTACACTCTCGCTCACAGGCGTAGCATCCGCCTTGGATCTAAGCAGGGAGGTTTGATGAACTCAAGTCCCCGAGCCGACCTGTTCATGCAATATCTTCCTGCGATCTACAACGCGCAGCCCGAGGTGGCAGCATTCCTGCGTGCCTTTGAAGCCGTTCAGCTTGGCGGCGCTGCGCGGGCTCCCGGTGAACCGCCCGGCCTTCGTGAAACGATACTTGCCCTTCCCAGTTACATTGACCCGGACAAAACACCCGAGGAATTCCTTTCCTGGCTTGCCAGCTGGATCGCACTGACGTTGCGTGGCGACCTCGCCGTCCCTCGCAAGCGTCTGCTGATTGCTCGCGCGGCTTCTCTCTATCAATGGCGAGGCACACTCCGGGGTCTTCGCGAGCTGCTTCAGATTGTTGCTGGCAACTGGACACCTCCTGCAACAGAGGAATCTGCAATCGAAGCGGAATCAGGCGACAAGGCTGAACCCAAGATCATGGAACCCACGCTGCAGTCTTTGATCGTCGGTGTTCAGGCCATCGTTGGCTCTTCCACTCGACTGGGACGGGAATTGCCTTACCTGTTTCAGGTGACATTTACGCTTCCCACGCCTCCGCCGGCAAAGGATGAGCTCATCGCATTCGAAGCTCTGGTGCGTGATACGATTGAGCTCGGCAAACCAGCCCACACTTATTACGAACTAAAATTTACGGACAGCGCAGGAAGGGCGTACACTCCGCTTCGTGGGGGAAGGACAGCCGAAGATGCCGCTTCGACTTAGAAGTAATAAGCGACCGAATTACTTCACGGGGCAATTGCTCGGAGAAGAGGATTTTCTCGCCGAACAGAAGTATCAGCTAGGCCTCCAGCGCGGTCATACCCAGTGGCTGCATACCTGGGGCACTGTCATGGGCCTCGAGGTGGCTCATGCAGACGATAGCACCATCGTCGTGCGTCCCGGCGCCGCTCTTGACGCGAAGGGCCGGATTGTTGCACTCGAAACAGCGCAGAACCTGAATCTCACTCCGGTTAGCCCTGACGTCGCCCTCTTCATCACCATCGGATACGACGAAGACTTCGACGACTCCGACCGTTCTACCGACAACACGGAAAACTTCACCCGATTCAGCGAACTTTGTATTCTGAACGAAACGGGCGAGGCACCACCCGATGACGGTTCCGTCCTGGTGCTGGCAAAAGTTCAGTTCAGCGCTGGCAAGATCAAAGACATTGATACGTCGCTACGTCGTCAGGCCGGTGCGCGACTCGCACCGGATTCGGTCGGCACGCCGCAGCTCGCTTCTGGTGCAGTTACTCTCGCCAAGCTAAGTGCGGAGTTGCGCGGTGGCTGGGTCAGGTTGCCATTCAAACCCAGCACCTTCGTGGATCCCAAGCAGCCAAACCAGCCTGAAGAGGCCGCCCGCGACTTCATCATCGGAGTTACAAAGACCTACTGCGGAGATCGCGGCGCCAAGGGCACAATGGCGATCCCGATCCCCGTTCTCGCCGACCGAGTCCTGAATTTCGTGATTGCCGGAGACAGCAACGAAGCGCAGCTCAACATCGAACTTGATCTTTGCGGCTGGAATCCGCAGCAGAACACACACGAGAAGATCACTCTGCTTGAGACCCAGATCGGCCCAAAATCACCCTTCAACCAACCATTCGCGATCAATAAGGCCTTTGACCGAACGAGGCACGCGCTTGCACTCTACGTGGCGGCAACCGGGGCCGCGAGCATATCGCTGATTGCGGTCCAGTTCGATTCGTCCTTGGGCCCGTAAAACCGAGTGATTCTTAGTACTTTCGCCAACGCCGCATTGCTCACCTGCGCGTATATTGGTTCGATCCCAGGTGCCCGGAGTTACTCATCGTGGCTGAACTGCTTGGCAGGATCAGAGTTCCCAAATCGATTCTCGATGGTGCTGGCCCGGCCGCCCATCAGTTGCCCTCCGGTTCGCAGGCGTACCGGCTGTCGGCGTTCGATCTCTTGCTGCCGGATGGACGAGAAGTCTCGATCCGGTGCGCCCCCGCTGTCGCCCTGGCCCAGGATGAACCGGTCGCCATCTCCGGCGATTGGGATAACGAGAGCTTCTTGATCGCCAGGATGATTCACCCGTTGCGACAGCTGACGCCACCCGCGCCCGCACCGGCGCAAACGCCAGGCAAGAAGAAAGAGATCCTGCTGGCTTTGGGAGGAGATTTTGCGGCATTGTTAGGGCTCACCCTCATTTACATAATGGATAACGACTCCCGAATCTGTGGCTTTTACTTGATGTGGTACGCGGCTTTGGCGGTTTTGCTGGGAATGTTGCTTGCAAGACTATTTCGAAAACGGGTACCGCCGCCAAGAGTTAGCAGTCACAGGCCTGCTGGCACTCTTGCTCCCGTACGCTTTATGGTTCCTGTTCGCTAGAACAAACGCCAAATAATCGCAAAGGAGATTTTCCATGAAACTCACCGGCAAAATATCTGAGTTGAAGAGAACAGGCGAGGCCTCCACATTTCTGCTTCGGGCAGCGGATGGCAGCGAAATAAGAGTGCAGTTTTCGAAGCCACTTCCATCCGGACTGGCGAACGGAGGCTCGGTCGTTGTCAATGGCTACAATCCCCCCGACCCGCCCTTCCTCGCCGATTCCGTTGAAGCAGTCAATGAGAAGAAGCCGGCGTGGCTTATTCCTCTCATCGTGGTGGTGCTCATTGCTATAGGCGGAGGGACGTGGCTGCACCTGCGAAACCCCGGTGGCGACAAAGTTCCCGATGTTACGGGCAAATCAGTAACCGACGCGGCAGCAGCATTGGCTGCGGCGAAACTTACGGTTGATCCGAAGATGGACGCCACGAAAGGTACTCCTGCGCAGGCTAATAAGGTCGTCTCTCAGAAGCCAGTGGCGGGCGAGACGGCGGTGGAGGGCGCCGCAGTCCACCTGACAATTGGTGCGTCCACCTCCACCGTTCCAATGCTCATAGGACAAACCTACGAGAGCGCACAGACCTTACTAACAAAAAACGACCTCCTTGTGGGAACGGTGACGAACGCCGCCAACTCCAATTTCAGCGGAGGTGTGGTGTTCGCGCAATCAATCCCTGAAGGCACGAGCGTAGAGGCGAACACGGCTATCAATCTTTCGGTTACTCCCAAGACTGTTACAGTCCCCAATGTCGTGGGATTGCAGCTGAATAATGCAATCAAACAACTGGGGGTTAACCTGCAACTCGGAGACATTTATTGCGACCAGTTAGGGGCTCCGATCGTTAGCCAGAACCCAGCGGCAAATACGACGGTCCCGGTGGGCAGCCGCGTCAGTGTGTCTGTTCCATGCACCTTCCACGTCAATCCAAAGGTTATATACATGAACAGGAGTGATATCGCGCAAAGAAGTATTGTCGCCAACGCGTTGAAGCCCAAATAATAGATCGACGATGTGAATTGAAGCAGATCGGAGTCTGACTCGTGAGCAGAACAAAAAGTAGTCAAGATTCTACATAAGGGGGCGTGATCGTGGCTTTGCAACAAACCGCGATTTTATGGAAAGTTTCGAGGGCGCGCAAAGGGCACCCTAAGAGGCCCTGTTTGTTCGCAGAAAGCCATTCAAATATCTATTACCGCAAAGCCCCTGCTTGGCATACATTAATGCAGAGGATTTCAGCGATGCGCATCGGCTATGTGGAGGTACCTCAAGAATCGGAATATTACAAACGCTAGCGAATCGATTGGTCTTCCATGCCCTCATCGCTGCGCCGGACGACTCTCTTGGTGATTGCCGCTGTCGTTGTGGATCTCCGTAGCCATAAAGCAGAAGGGACCGCTGCAACCAATCCCTTTGCTGCTTGGCGCGTGTGGCGCTCTTTTGCGCGTTCTGTACCTTGCTGTGGCAGGCGAAGGCGAATCCCGGCGCAGTCCTAACCGACCAGGACGCGGTCAGTGAGCTCGTCCCGGACCTTGCCGCCTTCGCGGCAGTCACTGCGGCAGCCTCCGTCCTCTGCTACCGGACTTAGCCGCCGTACGGCCTCAGCACCGAACGTACGCGCATCTATGCCATCTGCGGGTCGTCAGGTTTAGGTATGCTCTTGTCGTTAGCCGCCACCACAAGCTTATCTTTGATAAAGTTATCATCCGTCGAGCTGATGAGACTCCAGATGGTCGAACCCACGGCGCACACCAGGGCTGCAGCGCATGCGGCGATATAAGTAAGCACCGTTACACCGGCGAGTGTTGCTAAGGCTGCCTCATCGATTCCAGTCACCGCACCTGCGGCTATGAGCGCGGTCATCAGCATCTCATCATCGCCGCCAGAATTCTCCCAGGCCGAATGAAGTTCCTCCAACCAATCTACAAATTTCTCTGCGCTGTCAAGGAAATCTCCCGGAGCGGGCAATGGTGAAAGACACGATTTGAAATCATCAGAAAAAGACATAATCAAACCTCGGAAATTTTAGTCGCAGGTCCCGTAGGACTCCATTGCGTTCGGCAAAACCTCACATCCACTCAGCCCATTTCTTCTAGTACTGTAAAAGCGGCCTTCTCATCGTGTCAGTCAGCCCGACCGAGGCATCTCTGTAGAGAAGAGAGTCCCATTTTGCCCATGGCGTCACGATCGTCAGTGTGCCACACGCTACGCGCGGAGTGTAGGCCTATCCAACAACAATTATTCCATTGAGATTTCACTGCCATCAGTGATCGAATCAACCATCTGCTCGGCGCCATCCGACCGCTGATACGAAGCCTGTCCGTATACTCCGTCGATGCTGTACAAGGAAAGGGGGGCAGTAACATCACCGGGCCCAAGATAGTCATTAAAAATGATGCGGGGCGAGTTCGGATCTATCCCGTAGTCCTTTATGACCCACGCTCGGCTATCGCTATAACTGCTCTTGAACGTGGCGTTAATCTGGGCCATAAGCCGTCACCTCTCTATAAAATCCCTTTAATGTCCGGGCCCTTGAACTCTCAAAGCCTGTCACTCGAGTGATTCCCTTGCGCTAGACCTTCAGCCTCTCGACGACGACGTACCTCTTCTGGAGCCGGGAACACCCTGAATCAGAACGAGGAAACACCAACCAGTGGCACCACGGTCGCCCGCAGTTCAGCGTACAAGCTGAACCAGCCGCAAACGCCAGCGACAGTGCTAGAGCGACGAAGCTGCCCTGCCGGAGACAATACGCAACGCTCCACTCCGGCGACGCTTGCGAGCATTATAATGCAGCGCGCTTCAAAGCGCGACCGAAAGTCCGCGAAAATGTTATACCACATTAGAAGTGTCCCCTGGTCCTCCACATTAGAAATGTCCCCTGTTCCTCCACATTAGAAATGTCACCTGTTGGTTGATGTTTTAGAAGCTCACAGGAAGGGTGGGCATCTACATGTAGCTTTGCTCCCAAGGGTGGTTTTGGGTTGGAGTTCTGTGTCCGCCCCCGGGGACGGACACAGAACTCCGAACGGGATCACGGGCTGGTCTGTGGGCGATCTGCTGGAAGCCCAGGTTGCGACCGCGGTACTCGACGCGCAGTTCTCCCGCTTGGTTCTCCCCTCACCAACACGCGGCTTTTTGGCGGGAGTATGGTGCCGGTTCTGCCGGTTGAGTTGCAGCAGGCGGCCCTCGTAGATGACCACCCGGTCGAGGCTCACCACGCGCTCCGGCTCCAGTTGGAAGGCGTCGTCCAGCTCGCGTTTCGAGGGCCGCTTGCGATGGAAGTCCGCCGCCGACGCGGCAGGCCGCGCAAAGCGCCGGTTGTGGTCCGTCATGTATCCCTCTTCGAGGAAGCGGTTGGCCGCCTCGTAGCTGGCTACGCCGGCCAGCCGCAGCTTCTTCACCAGCCGGTCCTGGTGAGTGCCGTGCCGTGGACCCGCTCCACCCGGCCCTTGGCCTGCTGCGAGTTGGCTGCGATGATCCGGATGCCCAGCCGCGTGCGCATCCGTCCGAACTGACTCACCGGCTCGATGCCGCTCTGTCGCTCGGCCTCGGTCGCTTCGCGGACGTACACGTTCTTCCAGTCCGTGTAGAGCGCCCTGGGCACGCCATAGCGCTAGATCCACGCGCAACATGTTGGACGCCGACCACGTCGTTTTCCTCGAGAGCGAACAGCGCCGTGCTCGTCGCTCGTCCACCATGTGCATCATGCAACCCTCGCCCCCGCGTCCTCCAGCCACTTGTGGAAGCTACCGTCCATCTGCACCAGCTCGCCGAAGTGCGCATTCGGCTCGCGCCGTTGCGTACGCCTGCGCTTGCGAACCGCAGGCTGACCCGCCGCCCGCAGCCAGCGCCGCAGCGTCTCCGCATGCACCCCATCGTCCGCAGCCAGATGCTCGCTCGCCAGCGTAGGCCCGAAGTCCCATAACGCTCCTCCACCCGCTGCAGCACAGCTGCGCGGAACTCCGCCGGGAGGCCGCAAGTTGGACATGCGCCCGCACAACCCATGCTGCAGCCCAGCCGCTCCGCGCGCACCGTACCGAGACCACAGCCACTTGCGATGCTTAACCCCAGCAAATCGCTCGCCTGCCCCCCTCAACGAAAGACTCCCCGAAGAAACACGCCCAAATGCCTCCGCACGACGTAACTCCCGATCGCTCAATCTCGTCCGTCCCACACTCGGCGCCTCCACCTGAAAGGCACTGTACGAGGGGACACCTCTAATCTGGAATCAAGGGGACATTTCTAATGGGCCACAACATCGAATCCCGTCCTCACTGGCGATGTTGAAGCTGCGTTGGCTGGCACTTAATCCGGCCCGCTCATGATCGCTACGGACTATCGTCAAGCATCACCGGGAATGAGGGGCCGGCCTCTTTTCCGACCCGCTCCGAAAGCGTATTGGCATTCTCGATCGTGGGCAATGCGCCCACAAGCACCCGCCATGTCCGGTCGCCCGGCCGAAAAATTAGCTTTGCCTCTCCATATTCGGCTTGCATCCGCTGCATCAGCGCCTCCGCGTCCGTTCGCGTCGCAAAAGCCCCCGTCTGCACTGCGAAATTCTGCACACCTCGCACCGCAGGGGCACTCACCACCGTGAGGGTCACATGAGTGATCGACGGCATCGCAATCGTTTGCGCCGCACCGTGCGACAAATCGATGATTCGCCCCGCCACAAACGGGCCGCGATCGTTGATCTTCACATCCACGGTCTTCCCATTGCTCTGGTTCGTTACATGCAGCACCGTGCCGAACGCATACGTGCGGTGCGCGGCGGTCAGCTTTTCCATGTCGTAAATTTCTCCGTTGGCGGTTTGCCGACCGTCGAACGGATGTCCATACCAGCTGGCCACACCCGATTGCCCTGCTTTCAGTGGTTCACTCTGGGGCGGCGTACCGTCCTGTTTCTTTGAGCACGCGCTCAGTGCGAATGCCATCAGCAGACAAACCGCGCGTCCATGCCGCCAATTCCAGCTCATACAAGGCGCTTCTCTCCCTTGCAAAAAGATGCTCCACCTGCACGGCCCCCTGAAGTCGTCGCACATGAGCTTGTACCTCTCCGCTTACCGGCACAAGAAACACTGTGGACTTCCCCCCCATTTTTGACACAATCAGATATGGAGGGAACACTCGACCATCGTCATTCTGGAGGCTGTTTCCCTTTGTCCCTCCACGGCTACGGCGTCCTCCTTTGTACTCCCCTTTTATGGAAGTTTCCAGCACCGGCATTCGCAAACACACTGTCCAGGGAGACGTCCTTCGCTTTGATTGCAGCGACCAATCGATCAAGGTCGCTGAGATTGGAGACGTCGGCGCCCTCATGAGCAACCAATTTTTCAGGAGGATCATTATTGGGAGCCCCGTTTGCCTCATCGAGGATAGCCCCGTATATTTAGGGCATCGAGGACAAGCACATGCAGAGTCTTTTACTTTCAAGACTAAAGTGCCTTGGTATCCCGACTTTACTCTTTCCACTGTTGATTGGCTGTCAAAGCGTACCTGCTCCTCAGAGCGTACCTCCGGGTCCCCCTGAGTCGGCCTCCACCCCTAAGCAAGCTCAACCTACACAGGATCCTACCCGGGCTGCTCCTCCTATTATCCGAGAGAGATCTTCGCCCCAAAGCCCTCAGAATAAACAGCCGGAACACGGTCCAATGAATTATAATCCGCCGTCCACAATGACTGAGGGTGACTCAATTGTCGTGGATGTGGCAATCCGTCGTCCTGGAAATAGCAGTTACAGCCTTCTTCCCAATGACGCCGACGCTAAATCTCAATATGGGCTTCAGGGAACGGGTCCAATGCACGGGGTGGAGGTCCTTGTAGCCGACCACATGCAAGTGAACCTGAGTGCCGGAGAAATCGGTGCATTCGATGTCGTACCTCTTGACCACGAAGTAAAAAGCCTTCCAGTCGGAGGTCATGCGGAATGGCACTGGAAGGTCACCGCATCAAAGCCTGGCCCAGAACACCTAGTTCTCCATTCGCAGCGGGTTCCGTACAGTGCGAATGGCCACGCTATGCCACCGATTGATGATGGCACCCGAACCACTTTGATTAATGTCACCGTTTTAGCGAAGACCGAAAGGATTCGTAAGGGCGCGGTACAAATGATTTCAGATAACTGGGGAAGGATTGTGGGGGCCGTCATCGGGACGAGTCTCGGTGCGGTTGTTGTGGCTTGGTGGAAGGCTTGGTGGAATAAGAGGCACCCGAAGGAACCGAAATTCGATAACTAGCTCTTTCGAAGCGTCGTGTTCACCAGCGAATCGTTGATGGTCGATCAGGCGTTTTGCTTCGGCCAACGTCCCGAACCAATGGGCATTCAGGCACTCGGCGCGGAAGGTTCCCTTGAACGATTCCACGAAGGCATTGTCGGTCGGCTTGTCAAGACGCGAGAAGTCGATCTTCATTCCGTTCTGGTAGGCCCATACCTGCGTAAGATTCTGATCCATGGCGCCCGAGCCGCAGTGCTTCGCATCAAACGGGATCGCGTGCCCATCGGTGTCTCTTTTTGGCTGGCCACTTGGCATAGCTTCATTGACAAATGCGGCGCAAACGTAAAAGCTATCTCCACTACTGGGTAGTGTTTTCGGACAGCCTTACTGTGCCTCCCCGGGAGGCATTGAACAGCGAGAGACATGCCGTCTCGCTTTTCTTTTCTCCGGGAATCCACGTCGGTCTGCCCTAGTCAATGGTTGTATTTCATCGCAACTGATCAGGGCGGAAGGGAGATATGACCACAACCGCTGCTTCATCACCATCGCCTCAGGAACATCCTGTCGAATCAATCGCTACGATTCCAGTTCCCACTGCGACAAATACTGAAGAGGGCCGCCGGTTGCTTGAGACGCACGGAAAGCAGCTCTGGCGTCGCTGGGGACCTTATGTGAGCGAACGTTCCTGGGGCACGGTTCGGGAGGACTACAGCCAGAACGGAGCGGCCTGGGACTTCCTTTCTCATGATGCCGCCAGGAGCAAAGCGTACCGGTGGGGCGAAGACGGCCTGGCAGCGATCTGCGACCGCTATCAATTGTTAGTGTTTAGCCTTGCTCTATGGAATGGTAAAGATCCGATTCTCAAGGAGCGAATCTTTGGCCTGACGCCCGCCGAAGGGAATCATGGCGAAGATGCCAAGGAGTATTACTTCTATCTCGACAGCACGCCAACCCATTCCTACATGAAGTACCTCTACAAGTACCCTCAGGCGCAGTATCCGTATGAGTGGCTTTTAGAGGAAAACCGCAGGCGCGGTGGACGGGGACCTGAGTTCGAGCTTCTGGATACCGGCATCTTCGACGAGGATCGTTATTTCGATGTATTTGTCGAATACGGAAAGGCGTCTTCAGAGGAAGTTTGCGTGCGCATTGAAGCAGTCAATCGCGGTCCGAATGCGGCTCCTCTGCATATCCTCCCTCATCTGTGGTTTCGCAATACATGGGGATGGACCGATCCTCGCAGCACTACGCCTGTGATCGCTGACGGCCCGACAGCGGAAGGCGCGATCAGCGTTCTAGCAGATGACGCGACGGCGGAGCGTCTTAAGAACCTGCCTTTTGAATACGAGCTTGGCAAGCGTTATCTCTACACGCAGGCGGACGGGCAGGCATTCTTCACGGATAACGAAACGAATGCACAGCGGCTATTTGGAGTTCGAAACGCATTTCCCTATGTCAAGGACGCCTTCCACCGCGCCATCGTGAATGGCGAGCAGGAGGCCGTGAATCCGAATCGAACTGGAACGAAGGCCTGCGTTCATTACGAGTACCTGGTTCCCGCAGGCGGCTCCGTGGTTGTGCGGCTGCGGCTTACCCCGGAGCAACTTCGTGCTCCGCTCAACGACGTCGACCAAATCATCGCGCAGCGCCGCGCCGAAGCGGACGAGTTTTACGCTGCCGTCCATCCGCCCAAAGCATCCGACGACGAAAAGAATATTCAACGACAGGCATTCGCAGGGCTCCTCTGGTCGAAACAGACCTACCTCTTCGATGTGAACGCGTGGCTTGAAGGCGACAATCCCAAATATCCGCCGCCCGGTTCGAGGGTGCTGATTCGCAATAGGCACTGGCGGCACCTCAATTCCATGCGCGTGCTGTCGATGCCGGACAAATGGGAGTACCCCTGGTTTGCCGCTTGGGATCTCGCTTTCCAAACGGTCCCTTTTGCGCTCATCGATCCGGAGTTCGCTAAGGAACAGCTCTTTTGGATGCTCTTCGAGCAATTCCAGCATCCCAGCGGCCAGATCCCGTCTTACGAATGGGAGTTCTCTGACTTGAATCCGCCTGTGCACGCGTGGGCTGTCTGGCGCGTGTACAGCATGGACAAGGAGCGCACAGGCAAAGGAGACCGCGAATTCCTTGAGAAGTGCTTCCACAAACTGCTGATTAACTTCGCTTGGTGGGTCAACAAGGTGGATAGCTCGGGAAATAACGTCTTCGAGGGCGGATTCCTTGGGCTGGACAACATCACCGTCATCGATCGCAGTGAGAAGATGCCGGGCGGCGCCGTGCTTGAGCAATCCGACGCAACCGGATGGATGGGCATGTTCTGCCTCAACCTGATGAGGATTGCGCTGGAGTTGGCGGCCGAGAACAAGTCTTACGAGAGCCTGGCGCTGAAGTTCTTCGAACACTACATCTACATCGGAGCCGCCATGAAGAATATGGGCGGCCGGAAGTATTCGCTCTGGGATGAGGACGACGGGTTCTTCTACGATGTGCTGCGCTTTCCTGATGGAGGCTTTAACAAGTTTCGTGTTCGCTCTCTGGTGGGGATCATCCCGCTCTATGCCGCGGAAACATTGAGGCTCGGCGATATTGAGAAGTTCGAGGAGTTCGAGACCAATTTCCTATGGTTTGTGAAAAATCGCAAGCAACTCACCGACAGCTGCTGCCACTACATCGAACGAAAGCGGCAATACGAATTGACGATTGTCGACGAGGACCAGCTGCGGCGGTTGCTTGAACGGATCCTCAGTCCAGACGAATTCCTCTCCGATTACGGCATCCGCAGCTTGTCGAAATATCACGGCGAGCATCCTTTCGTCTTCGGGCATGCCGAGGTGCGCTACGATCCGGCTGAGTCAGACAACAAGATCAAGGGCGGAAATTCAAACTGGCGCGGCCCAGTCTGGTTCCCGACAACATTCCTGATCATTGAGTCGCTGCGTACACTTGGTGCGGGATATGGCGACGATTTCAAGCTGAGTATCTTCGGCGATTCTGATGGCGGCCAAAACCTGTTCCAGATTGCAGGCGAGATTGCCAACCGGATGATCCGTATCTTTACACGTAATCAGGGTGGAAGGCGGCCGGTCTATGGTGGGACGACAAAGTTTCAGGAGGACCCGCACTGGAAGGACCTGATTTTGTTTTACGAGTTCTACCACGGTGATAATGGCGCAGGACTGGGAGCATCACACCAGACAGGTTGGAGCGCGCTTGTAGCTGCCCTGATCGAAGACTGGAGGCGGTAACAGTGGACGGGAAGCGTCAATGAAGAAGTTTGCGCATTGGACCATTCGCTATAAGCTTCTGTCTCTTCCCCTGCCCCTGAGCGTGATGACCTTTGCTGTGACGGGAACTATCGCCCATCCGCTCCGCCAGAAAGGCCTTCATATCCGCTGGCGTGATATGGCCCGCTCTAACGAATCCATCCGCCAGCTCTTCCACCATAAAGGGCTGGACGACTATCCCCAGGTAAGGTGAGCCCAGGCAGAGGCGGGATTGTTTTCATATAAGAGCGCCAGACGCCATCGCAGCAGAAAAAAGCCCACAAGGCGCGGCTGATCGGTCTTCTTTTATATCTTTGGCTATAGTTCTGTGACTTTGCTGTCGCGTCCGGTTTTCCAGCCTTTTCGGGCCATTTACGCCGGCGATGCCGCGGCAATAAGGAGTTCAGAAGACGAACGAGCAAACCGAAGCACATGCGCGTGCGCTCCGAGGGCACGACGAACACCTCGATATAGCCTTCACGCTCCAGTTGCCGCAGATAACGCTGCACCGTGCGGCGGCATTAGCCAAGAACGCGCGCGAGATACGTCACCGTGATTTCGGCCTGACGGCCCTCGCGGTTCCTTTGGTAGACGTATTCCGTCAGGTTGCGGGCGCAGCGCCGCGCGCCGTCCGTGAGATTGAGATCGTTGTCGATGCGCGATGCCATCTCCGGCACGTAGGCTCCCGTATCGCGCGGAGACGGATGCCGAGGCTTCGGTTCCGTAGGCAGGTGGCAGTGTTTACGTGAGCGTTCGCTGCGCGCGCGGCATTTGATACAGGAATGATGCGGAGCGATCGTTTCGGTGGGAATGCGGGTGCCATATTGAGCAACCCGGGCAGCAAGGCGCTGAGCGAGTTCTTCAACCGGCGGAGGTCGTCTGTTGATAGTCATGGTTTTCTCCTTGTTATGAGAAAACCCGCCGGAATTGGGGCCGCAAAAAACCGCCGCAAAAAACGCTTGCGTTTTAATTTGGTTCTGCCAGAGTGGGGATTGTCACATCGCTGCTCTTGCAGTTTCAGTTTTTAGAAGGCCCGCCTCCTGGCGGGTTTTCTTTTTGTTAGGTCATAGGATTTCCGGGTTTGAAGATCCTTCTAGACCTGTCTCGCTATGTGGCAAGCTTAGCCTATCGCCTTCATCTTCAGGTACTCGTCGATTCAATCGTCAACGCAGAGCCTTCGGCGCCGCCGCAAGACGTCATTCTTGTTGCCCATAGCCTTGGAAGCGTGATAGCCGTGGATTCACTCGTCAACAGTAAAGCATGGCGCGAAGACGATACCGTAACGCTCGTTACGCTGGGGTGTCCTCTCGCTCGATTCTTCTATCGCTTTTTCCCTGGATTGTATTTCCCGAAGACTGCACAGGCTTGTGCGGAAGTGATTGCTAATAGGGTTAAGGCTTTTCGTTGGCTGAATTGTTATCGTCCCAAGGACTATGTGGGAACTAAGATTTCACTTCCGACGGATAGCTGGACTGCCGAGGTTAACACAGGTGAAAGACTAAAATTCCACGCCAAATATTGGCAAGATACGGTCGTAAGGGACTGTATCTTGTCGAAGCTGACGTTGATGCTGTACTCCAGACCCAAGGAATCACACGATTGTTCGTGGCAATCGGATTACTTCGCCCCGGCCCCAAAAATTGTCGAGGCAGTTGAGGGCAAGGTTCAGCTATTCCTCCTCGAAAAATTGCCGTTGTACGTAGCTATTGCGGCATCACTTTTTGCAGTCGGGGATGCGCATCGGTTGTACTCAGACCGCGTCGAACACCTCAATGAGACGATAAAATCTGGGATTCGATTGGACGCGAAAGTTAGCTACGTTGATACTAGCGGTGCGGATTACACCTCATTCATATATACCGTGAAGTACAGGCCAATCAAAGCAAGCAAAGAGCTGGTATGGACGGGTGGCACTGTGGGTCTCGATGGCGTATTCGATCCTCTGTATTGGAAATTCAATCCGTCTAGTTTGAAGGGTGCCATTGCCGCAGCTGGGTGCAGTCAGTTATGTATAGATATCCCTATGAAGGTGAAGTATCAGCCCTCGCAGGAGGATTACTTCGTTATCGTAGGGAGCGAACCGAGCTTTGGAATCTCCGATTATGTAATCAGCATCGGCTACCTCATATTTGTTGTCGTCGTTGGCATGACGTGCCCCCCTAGATCCGCACATACGCAAGTATGATTTCGGATTTGAGGGAGGATCGGCATGAGCAGGAGCAAGCACAGCGAAGCGCAGATTATTGCGGCTTTGAAGCAAGTAGAGGCAGGACGTACGGCAGACGACGTGGCCCGAGAGTGTGGCGTGTCTAAGCACACGATCTACGCCTGGAAGGCGAAGTTCGGTGGCATGGACGCCAGTGAGGCGCAGAAGCTTCGGGCACTGGAAGATGAGAACGGGCGCCTCAAGCGGCTGGTGGCGGACCTCAGCCTGGATCGGGAGATGCTTAAGGCGGTGATCGCAAAAAACGGTCTGAGCTCGTAGACCGAAGGACGGATGCCTGCTGGCTTGAGGAGCAGTACCAGGCCAGCAAGCGCCGGGTGTGCGGGCTGATGTCGATCGCAGTGAGCACCTTTCGCTATCGTTCCAGGCGGTCGGATGAAGACCTGAAGGAGAAGCTGGCTCGGCTGGCCAGGGAGAAGCCGCGCTATGGCTACCGGAGGCTACAGGTGTTGATGGAACGGGAAGGCGAGCGGGTGAACCACAAGCGTCTGTATCGGGTATACCGCGAGGCGGGGCTTTGTCTGAAGCGGAAGAAGCGTAAACACTGCGCCCGCGTTGGATCGCCGCGTGTGCAGTTGACCGCCGCCAACCAGGAGTGGGCGCTGGACTTCGCTCATGATGTGGTCGCGGCTGGACGTACGATCCGGGTGCTGAGCGTTGTCGATGCCTTCACTCGCGAGTGTCTCGCACTTGAGGTGGATACAGGTTTTGCCAGCCGACGGGTGACACGCGTGCTGGATGAAGTGATCGGTCAACGTGGCCTGCCGCAGGCGATACGCTGCGACAACGGCCCCGAACTGACCAGCCGGCACTTCCTTGCCTGGGGTCTGGAGTGGAAGATCGAGCTGCGCCACATCCAGCCAGGTCGTCCCATGCAGAACGGCCATGTCGAGAGCTTCCATGGACGGCTGCGCGAGGAGTGCCTGCGGGCCAACTGGTTCAGCAACCTTTTCGATGCACGCTCGAAAATCACAGACTGGAGAAAGGAGTACAACGAGCTTCGCCCTCACAGCAGCCTCGACTACAGAACACCCAAGGAGTTCGCGCAAGCACTTAAGAAGGCGAGCTATGGAAAAGACGCAGGCTTCGCCTGCTTGGAAAACGCCGCTGGCGTTTTCCACTTTGCCACAGCTCCGACGACGGGATAAATTCGTATTCACAAACGTGCGGATTCTGGGGGCACGTCAGGCACTGTCCTGCTCTATGTTTTAGGTATGTGGACGTTCGGAGCGGTGACAGCTGTGATAGGACTTGACCCACAAGACGTTTAGAGTGTCAGAAGAGTTTCTTGGAAAAACGCGCTAACGAACTCGACTGAAGCGGTGGGTTCGCGACAAAGCTATTAAGCCCACACGGTAGCTAGAGTTCATTGTCATGGCAAAGCGCAAACGCATCGGATGCGCAAACAGGGTTCAGAAGTCCCGTACATCTTATGAGATCGATACGCAGTGACCTGCCCCCGATTTCTCACCCATTCATAACTGGAGTCTCTGTTGGGTTGGTGGTTGTGGTTGGCGAAGGAAGGCGGGCCATGGCCCGCCTTCCTTCGAGGGCAAGTTTGAACTCCTGGGGCGTGCGGTAGTCCAGCGAGCTGTGGGGCCGCTCGCAGTTGTACTCCTCGCGCCAGGTTGCCAGAGTACACCGGACATCATTCAGCGTGCGGAACCAGCTTGCGTTGAGGCACTCATCGCGCAGGCGGCCGTGGAAGCTCTCGACGTGGCCGTTCTGCATCGGACGGCCTGGCTGGATGGGAACCAGGCCGACCTTCCAGTTCTCCGACCAAGCCAGCATCCGCCGCGAAGTGAACTCGGGCCCGTTGTCCGAACGCACGTTTTCGGGCCGGCCATGCTGTGCGATCAGCCGTTCCAGCACCCGGGTCACGCGGCCACTGCCGAGGCTGGTGTCGGCTTCCAGCGCCAGGCACTCGCGCGTGTAGGCATCCACCACGCTGAGGATGCGCACCATCCGCCCAGTCGCCAGACCGTCGACGATGAAGTCCATCGCCCACTCCTGGTTGGCTCTCGTCAGCCGCGACTCCGCCGCTCGCTCGCGCACCAACCGCTTGCGCCTCTTGCGCCGCACCATCAGCCGCTCTTCCACGTACAGACGATAGATCCGCTTCACGTTCACCTCGTGACCTCTGCGGCTCAGCAGCGCGTGCAGCCGCCGATAACCGTAGCGCGGCTTCTGCCGAGCCAGTTGCACCAACTCGTCGCGTAACTCCGCGTTGCGGTCCGGCCTCGGCTCATACCGGTAGCTCGACCGCTCCACACCCAGCAGCTTGCAGGCCCTGCGTTCGCTCAGATGGAACTCGCTGGAGACGAACGCAACCTCGCCTCTTAGACCGGCAAGCTCCAGCCGTTTTTTCGTATGACTGCCTTCAGCGCCTCGCCGTGCAGGCTCAACTCCGCCACCAGCAGCTTCAGACGACGGTTCTCATCCTCCATCGCCCTCAGCCGCTGCGCCTCGCTCACGTCCATCCCCCCGAACTTCTGCTTCCAGCCGTAGAACGTCGCCGCGCTGATCCCATGCTCACGGCACAGATCCGCCGTCTTCACTCCAGCCTCATGCTGCTTCAATATCCCGATGATCTGCTCTTCCCTATACCGGCTCTTCTTCATCTCAGCTCCCTCGTTCAATTTACGAGAAAACTCCAGTTCAAACTGGTAGAGTTTTCCGGGGGCAGGTCAGCAGCAAGACTAGACACCATTGCTCAGTTGTCAACAAATCGCCGAGTCACTCATTGAAGATTGATCAGGATTTTGAAATGCACAGTGCGACGTGCGTCCGTTGGTCCGTCTCCTCCAACAGTGCGACGTTCACGATCTGCGGGGTGAAGTCTTAAACCTCACACGCACAAGAAGGCGTAAAACGCCATGTAAGACACGGTATTTCTTGTGAGGTGGTTTGTGGGTTGACTTTCGTCGGGGCACCTAAGCCATTGAAAGTAGATGACTTATCATCGCATATTTGACAAGATTCAGAGTGTGAATCCTCACCTGACAGGTTTTACAACGACTTAGAATAACCGCGGGGAGCGCCTAAATACGCGGAAGTCGTACATGACAGCGATTTGTGTGGGTTGGGGTGTGGGTTGGAATTTTTGAGTTTGGGTTGTACTTTTTCAATGATGGATTAAGCCCATGGACTAGCCTGACTTCTGCCGTGACAGCGTAGCCCTATCAGGCTTTACAACGACTTACTAACTCGCGGGGACTGCCTAAATATGCGGAAGGTTTGCAAGACAGGAAGTTTTGTGGGTTGGGCTGTGGGTTGGAAATCTCTAGCGGTCCAGTTTCTTAGCTGGAATTGATGGGCGCGAGCCCCCGAGCCTAACTCGACGAGACTGATCCAGGCTGCCTCTGTGGTTCTCGGTTGCGCCTGCGCCCCCACACGAATTATCCAGTGCCGCCTAGGCGAGCCAGAGCGTGGAGGAATTTTCTGCCGACTCTGCGGGGAACTCTTACGGCCCGGGATACCTCACGGAGTTGGCGCGGCAGCGCCCTGCGAAATTCGGCGCGCATAACAAAATATAAGGCGGCCAGCAGGTTCGCCGGCCGCCATGTGGAGGAAACCGAGGAGTTGCCCTCGTTGCCAAACGTCCCCCGGACTCAATACGTCAGCGGTGTGTAGGAGAAGCTATCAATGTATGCCAAAGTGTTTCCTCTCCACGCTGGGCCCGACACCTCGAATTTGACGGAGTCGAACGTGTATGGCGGCCCAGTGAAGACTATCTGGCCATCGATGGCGATTTCGGTAGCGAGACCGACTGCGATTGTAAGGATGTGCCATCCCGCCGTTCGCCTCACAGGGCTTGTTGACTGCTGAGGGTAGATTCCGCAGTCGGCATTCGCCCCTGTGGTCGTTCCTGAAGCGGACACCATAGAGGCTTCCATACATGTTTGATCGAAGTCCATCGTTCCTACTGAAACCGATGAACCAGGACTCTTCGAGTTTGAAATGCTCAACTGCTCGTAGAGGGTCTGCTGCCCGGGCGCGGTGTCGTAGAAAGCAATCGATACAGTCCCTTTTGTCAGGGTGCCAAAAGAATGTTGCAAGGAAATTGCGCGATTACCTCCAGAGGTTGATTGGAGCTTCCGGGCATGGGTGCCATCGTACGCAAAATCTTTTACGAGTGAGGCAGTGCCGTACTCGGCCGAGAGAGTAAAGAACGGTGGAAGCTGATTTTCTTCGAACCCCGTACTGTAAGGAATCGGATTAGAAGCAGCAGGCGCTCCATATGCCGACGTACCGCCCAACAGTGCGAGGCCGGCAAGAACCGGCAGGGTTGAACGGACCGCTGTGCTGAACAACCGCCCAGCAAGGGATGCGGATGGGCAAAGTCGCTTAGAAGCAACCCGCCCGTTGAGAGTGGTCGTAGACATTGAAATTACCTCCTATGATCTAATTAGGGAGTGCTGCTCATCTCGCCCTGATCATGAATAATGCAAGCTAAGGACCAATCTCTCCTGGGAGTCAACTCGTTGATTTTCTTAAGCATTAACCGCGAGCTTCTTTTCACTGAGGATTCTGCCCAGAAAACGCCTACGCAGTGAGAGCGAGGGTATCGGGCGATTGAACCTATCATCTCGCTCTTGAGGTTAGAACTCGAGAGTTCTCCGCGATCGACCGGGGCCACTCGCTGGGAGCTCTGGGTGACGCCTATCGGGCGCGAGTTCGGGGGCAATCCGTCGAAAATACCGAGCGCGCCATCGGATATTACCGGGACGCTCTTTCGCTGCTCGCGAACGAACCGGGGAAATACAACTGGGCGAGAGTGCAGTGCCAGCTGTGCAGCGCGTACCTGGAGAGGGCGCACGGAGAGCGCGCCCAAAATCTCGAGATGGCCATCGATCATGCGAGTCAGGCGCTATTGATCTACACGCAAAATGATCATCCTTATGAATGGTCGCACGCTCGAATGGAGCTCGGAAAGGTGTACAGGGTCAGAGCGTTCGGCCGACGACCGATGAATATCGAGTACGCCATCGAGCATTACGAGCGCGCTCTGGAGGTTCTGACGCCAGACGGATACCCCTTCCAGTGGGCGACGGTGCAGGCCAACCTTGGTAATGCTTTCCGCGAAACGGATTGCCGGAATCCGCGCCGCCAATATTCAGACCGCCCTCTGTCACTACGACAATGCATTGCGGGTCTTCTCAAAGGAAGAGACCCCAGTCAACTGGGCGCAAACGTGGCTGAACATTTCGGGCGCTTGCCACGATCTTGGCCAGACCGTGAAAGCCCGCGAGGGCTATCACAACTCGTTGAAGGTGTTCCGTCGCGAGACCTTTCCGAACGAATGGGCGATGACCCAACTTGCGATTGCCAACTGTGAAGAAGGTGAAACGTCCATTTCGGCGCTACAAGCAGCGCTACAGGTCCTTACGCTCCAAAAGGAATCGGAGCGAATTCTGGTTCCTTCGGAGCTTGCTTGTTGACGCCGATGTCGTCCTCGTCAACACGATCTCGGCTTGGGCGCGCAGTTGCTCATGTCGTCATTCACGCAGAAATAGCCCGGAAGCCAGATCCCGATTACTTCTCTCAGATTGTCCTGGATCGTTTTAGGTTTACTGGATATCTGTACAACCTGTCGTCCGAGGATCCTCAGCTTCTGGTTCGGGTCGAATTGTCGGCAAATCTTCCCGCAGGTGAGGCGCGACTCCTACTAATCGCGCCGGTGCCAACCTGAATACCGAGTCATTGCAGAGCCACGGACCTGATGCTCACGCGACCGACGGCTTCGATTGTTGAGGTTCCGAAAGACGAGAGTTCGGACCGTGCGGTCGCTGTCCTCATTTAGTCTCGCTAATAGAGATGTCGACGTGCTCCTATTCTGGGCAACTCCTCTGCGGACGAAGACGGTTGGATCTTCGGCGAGCTTCTCGAGAGTCGGTTCAGGAGTCACGGGGTTACACGCCACCCACATGCGGACATCGGTATCGGGGTCCTCAGATAGCTTCTCCAATATGTCCGCCTCGCGGACGGTGGCAGCCATCCACCGCAACCAATCGATCTCCTCCGTGCGCAACTCGCCAAAGGTACGAGGCTTCTCCCGCAGCCAAATGAGGGCGTCTTCTGTGAAATAGAGGCCTTCGTAGACAGCTATCAAATCGTCGCCAATAACATTGCTCAACCAGTCCGACATCCCATCTCCTTGCGCTTCAGTTCGTCCTTTGCTGCTTCAAGTAAGCAATCAAGTTGCGCCGCTCATCGGCCTTTGGAACACTAAAGCTCATGTTGTTGTCCGGCACCACCATGTCCGGATCGCTCAACCACCTCTCCAGCGTCGCGTCGTTCCACGTCAACCCCAAACTCTTCAGTCCGGCCGAGTACGTAAACCCAGGCACGCTTCCGGCCTTCCTGCCGTACACGCCGGCCAGCCTCGGCCCCTTACGATCTGCCTCCATCGCGTGGCAGCCTGTGCAGCGCTTCTCAAATACAGCCTTGCCGCGCGTAGCATCGCCGTCACCATCCAACGTTGCCTCACTTCCACCCGCACTCTTGCCCAGCATCGAAAGCGTCTGCACATCGGCCTTGGAAAGCTTCGCGTTCCAGTGCAGAGCCAGATACTGCAGCGGAGGCATGTCCCCACTTTTCGCCTCCTGGATAATCTTGGCCACCAGCACATGTTGACGATCCGTCGATAGCTTTTCCCATTGCGACAGGTCCATCTTCTTGCGCGCCGCGACGATGTCGCGTTCAATCAGCCACGAGCCTGGAGCGATCCGCGCATATACCGGCCACCGCGTCTCACTCGAATGGCAGTCGGCGCACTTGTTCACCAACACCGTCTTCGCGTCCGCCGGCATCTTTGCACCCTGCAGCAGCGTGCCGAGCCCCTCCGCAGGCTCGACACGCGGATTTCCAAACGGATGCACAAACCCCAGCCCCACTCGACAGAGACTTCGAGCCTTATGCGGTTCGCCACCCGCATGTCTCGCGAAGTGCTTCCGCTCAGGCAGCCGCAGACCAGGCAGCCCATGATGTTCTAATCTCGGCTTTTGCAACGGCGCTTGATTCACAGCTTCAGCAGGACCTGGCACAGATTCCCTATGGACGCGACAAAGCCGACGGCATCGAAGAGGGTCAGGACGTTGCCGCTGCAATCCTGGCATTGCGAAGCAACGACGGATCGGCCGCGATCCTTCCTCCCTTCGTGCCGAAATCCCAGCCTGGAAGCTATCAACTAACGCCGCCGAACTTTGCGCCGGCGGATTTCATCCAGTGGCCACAAGTCACTCCGTTTGCCTTGGGCCGCGCCAACGTTTAGGTCAGCAAGTGGCAAGGGCTGTTCTGTCCTCCGTCTCGCTTCCAAGAAGAGACCACGGATTTGATTGATAAATGCGAGTTCCGGTAGCGGAGATCCCGATCCTACAAAGCACCACTGAGTAAGTCGCGAAAGCCTCATCCAGTTAAGGATGTGGCTTTTGTATTTTGCAATCTGGCGAATGGGCATATCCCCTTTCGTGATAGGGCGCGGTCGTCATCGCCTGCAGAGGCCAGCAGACGGCTGGGCGATAGGCCTGCGCCGAAGGCGGTTGCACCGACTGCGAACGTTCCGCCTTTCAAGAATTCCCGTTGGTCTCTGGCGTTCAAGGGCTGGCCGGGCTTGACACCTTTCGGGTCGGCAGGGGGCGGCCTCGTCTGTGAATGAAGCTGTTTGCACGTTTTTTCTATTCCGGGGTTGTTTCGTATCTTCATTTTGGTTCGCTCCGATCGATCGTGATATGGGTGCAGACTGCGACCAAGTCGCGAACGTTTTCCACATTGGCGACAAGCGTAGGTAGCCTGGTGCGCTTTGCTTCGCAGCTTCGTTTTGGTTTGCAAGAGTTGAAGCTGCTCTAGTGTGCTGTTATGCGTTCATGGGCAGGGTCCTCCACGGAGGCAAACCAAACACCGCGCAGTTTATTCCGCACGAAAAGAAATAAATCTACGGTCGAGGATTATCGCCGGCTGCTAGTCAGGGATCGCTCCATTTCATCCTGCCTTGGAAATTTTCTGCTCCGCGGTGGGAATAATCTTTGCGCAACCCAGTTTGGATACGTACAGGATCTCTGACTTCAGGCCGTGGTTGTCGATCGTGCCGTCACGGCTTTGAGGATCTTAGGTCAATGGTCAGCCAGCTTACGTCCCGCACGCGCGTAGGCGGCTGTGTCTTTTGGAGGAATGCTCATGCTCATGGCCCATTGGAGAAAGATTCTCCTTTGTATTTGCCTCTTCGCGGGATTGGCCGCGTTGGGTACGGGACTCGCTAGAGTCGCAGCGCAGTCAGCAACGGAAGCCCCGGCTGGGTTCAACACTCCCAGCTTCAACAGTGCACAAAGCGTCAGCAATGGAATCGTCGAGCCAGCCGGAGACACCTTTGCTCGGGACCAGCAGGTCTATGAGGAAAACGAGACGGTCGCACAAGGGCTTGGACCGGTGTACAACGCAACTAGCTGCGTCAGTTGCCATCAGAATCCGAATAGTGGGGCAGCCAGCCAGGTCACAGAACTTCGGGTTGGGCACAATGATGAAAATGGCAATTTCGTTAACCCGACCATCTTCATCAATGACGGGAAAGACACGATTACCGGCAGATCCATTGTCAATGACCGCGCCATCGGTCCGGAAGCCCAGGAAACCATACCTGCGACAGAAAACATCCGCACATTACGCGCTGCCCTCAATACCTTGGGGGATGGCTTTGTGGAATCCATTGACGACAGTACACTTATCGCTATTGCAGCGCAGCAACCCGCATTGAGCGAAGGCAGAGTTCATGGGGAAGTGGTGCAGGCTCCAATCTTCGAAGCCCCTGGACAGACTCGCGTCGGACGCTTCGGCTGGAAGGACCAGCACAGCAGCTTGCTCTCCTTTATTGCGGACGCCTACGTCAACGAGATGGGAATCACGAACCGGCTGCGCCCCACAAACGTTACCACCGTCCTCAACACTACGACGGGCATTGAAGATCATCCAGATCAGCTTGGCTTGGCTGACATCGACCACTTTGCTCAGTTCATACGCGGCACTATGGTTCCACCTCGAGATACGGTGCTTGCCGCGACCCCCGCAGCCTTGAAAGGCGGAGCTCTCTTCACCCAGCTCGGTTGCAGCGTCTGCCATGTGCAATCCATCACCACGGCTCCTCCAGGGACAGTGATCGATGGCGGGATGTTCACTGTTCCAGAGGCTCTGGGCGCTAAAATCATCCATCCTTTCAGTGACTTTCTGCTGCATGACATCGGAACTGGAGACGGTATTGTCCAGGTAGGTCCGCAAGACACGGCCAACAAATTAAGGACTGCGCCACTCTGGGGCTTGCGCGACAAGGCCCGCTTCATGCATGACCTGGGGTCGTTATCGCTTGAAAATGCTATCTCCCGTCACGATGACGAAGCACGCGAGCCCGCCAGGCGCTTTAGAGAATTGAGCCCCGAGGAGAGACAGGCGCTAATTACGTTCTTGAATACTTTGTGAAGGTAGTAACAGGTTATCAGCCCCCGGATTGGGACTGGTCGGTTTGTGAATGACTGCTGCGGTTTGAGCACAACGATGGGCCCGCTACGGGCACGGAAATCTTGTTGTGCATCTGAGTGCGCAATGAGAAGTGCGTCGCATGTCGATTCAGAAGACTTGCATGTCTCGGAGACAGGTTGTTTGTGAGGTACGAGATGCGGTTCGTGGTCCCTGTCGTGGTCATATCCACCCTTTCGTTGACTTGTGCCTACGCTCCTGCCTCGCGTCTGGACGACAGTCCAACTGCTCTCGCCACGCTTCAGGCCAAGGCAGAGCAAGCGGAGCCTAGAGGCTGTTAATAACTTTAATTCCCATCTGTAGGAAGGCGGTGATTGTGTTGTTGTCATCGCGCAGCATAGTTTGGATGGGGAATAAGGGTCAGGTTGGTTATCCGAGTGATGTGAGCGATGAGGAGTGGGCGTTTGTGGCGCCCTATCTGGCGTTGTGTCGAGAGGACGCTCGGCAGCGGTCGCACAGTTTGCGAGCGGTGTTCAACGCTCTGCGCTGGCTGGTGAAGACCGGGGCGCACTGGCGGATGATGCCGAACGATCTTCCGCCGTGGCCGGTGGTGTACCAGCAGACGCGGCGCTGGATCGGTGCCGGATGCTTCGAGATCCTGGTGGAGGATCTGCGCTCTCTGTTGCGCGAGTTTGCCGAGCGCAAGCCGCAGCCCACGGCGATGGTGGTGGACAGCCGGACGCTGCAGTCCACGCCGGAGTCGGGTGCGCGGGCGGGATACGATGGCGCCAAGCGGCGCAAAGGAGCCAAGGTGCACGCTGCGGTGGACACCCTGGGCAACCTGCTCGCCTTGCATGTTACCGCCGCCAACGAGCAAGACCGCGCCCAGGTGGAGAAACTCGCCGAAGCGGTGCAGCAGGTAACCGGAGACCATGTGGAACTTGCCTACGTCGACCAGGGTTACACCGGAGAAGCCGCTGACAGCGCGGCCGCCCGGCACGGCATTCAACTGGAGGTGGTCAAGCACACGGAGGCCAAACGCGGCTTCGTCCTGCTGCCCCGAAGATGGGTCGTCGAACGAAGCTTCGCCTGGGCCGCACGCTTCCGCCGCCTGGCCAGAGACTACGAACGCCTCTCCCAAACCCTCGCCGCCTTCCACTACTTCGCCTTCGCGTGCCTCATGCTCAGCAGAATCTTCAAAATGCTCAACTGAAGTCATTAACAGCCTCTAGAGACAGATGCTTCCTTTATGCCGAACTCGTCAGCCAGATGACGGACTTGGCCGGCCAACAGTTCAATGCCGGCGATTCAGGACAGGCTTCGGAGACCCTCAAGCTGGTGCAACGGTATGCAGAGAAGATCCATACGGGTGTTGCCGATGACAGTAAGAAGCTGAGAGATGCCGAATTGCTCATGCAGCGCACCTCCTTTCGCATTAAAGGCATGCTCAATAAAGCTTCGTATGAGGACCGACCGGCTTTGGAGCGGACGCTGAAGCAGCTGAACCGGATTCACACAGAGCTGATGATGCAGGTCTTCAAAAAATAGAGCGCTGTAAAAATCAGAAGTAAATGAGAATTTAATAGTTCGTGCGACAAGTCAACAATTGCCTCAGCATGACTCGTACGGATTTGAGTAATTAGAAGTCAATGAGAAATGACTGCGATTATCGAGACAATCGAGTTGTCTCATATCAAATTGATGTTTCGCACTGAGTTACTTCGTTGCGCTGCCTATTTCCGCTTCGCTGCATTCAGCGAAGCTGATATCGGGATAGACCATACATTGGCGTACCCGCTAAACCAACCCAAGCTGTCCAGGTGCTTGAAATCGAGTTGCGCTTGCTCGGGCGAGCGTGGGAAATGCGCCGGGACCGCGCGATCGCTGCTGAAATAGAGCGTGCGATGGTCCGGACTCAGATGCGGTTCGTCGTCGGTACTGTAGCCGTTCTTATCATCGCCAGCGTAACGGATCGGTACCGCCATCCGTCGGCTTTTCTCAGAACAATAAGGAGATGATCTTTCGAGTCGCCCGGCAGTAGTCCCGCGCTGCAGAAAATCAAAAACGATCCGTCGGGAGCAATCTCCGGATCGACATCGAGCGTGGTGCCGTCGCTGAACGGAAGTGGCTGAGCCTGCTGATAGGCGCCATTCGTATATAGGGAAGAGAACAGACGCTTCCCACCCTTCTTGTCGATGGAGACAAAGTAGATCGTGCCGTCGGCAGCAATGCTTGGCTTCCATATCGATTGGCCAGCAAGATTGACCGTATCTGGTAGCCGCGTGGGCTTACTCCAGCCTGAACCCACGCGGTCGACACGCCAAAGGTTGGAGACGATGCCAGGGATGGATTCTCCTTCTTTGGGACGAGAGGTCAGCGGTGTCGCCGGGCGGTTCGATTCAAATACGAGATAGGATCCATCGGGGGACATGGCAGGCGACGAGTCCGGCCATTCGCCGGAGAACGGAGCAAGCGTCGGTCGTGACCAATCACCCTGGATCTTGTGCGACTCGACAATCACTCCCCAGTTCGCAGTGCTGCGTGTAAAGAAGATCGTATTGCCATCCGGCGAAAACGCAGGGGAGCCGTCATTGGCCGGACCGGATACCACGCCGGGCGCAAAAATCTGTGGCGTTGGCGGAGACGAAGTTGGCCCGGCCAAGTCCTGAGGAGACATGGCAATGCAGGCGGTAGTGCAGAGAGACGCGAGGACGAGAGTCAAGGTATGGCGGTGTAGCAAGGACATAGTGAGACTCCAGAGATGTCTTTACGGCCTATTATGTGGAAACTGGCGAGGAACACGTTTATTCCCGCCACCCCTGAGAAGATTCATGAAATAAATTTGCGGCGAGCGGACGAGAGGCTGAAGTCCAAGCGAGCCAAAAATCTGGAGGCACATGGTCCTTGTCGCCCAGGGCGGTATAAACCGTGGCAATCTCCGCGGCAGGCGGATAGCCGGGAATCGAGCTCGGTTTAAGATCGTTCAGCAGCTCCACCGCATCTGCTTTTCTGTTCGTTCCGACGTGAGCGCGAGCCAAGTTGGCGGTGAATATCGGGCTGTCTCCGGAGGAGTAGGCGTGTTTCCGCAACACGCGCCTGTCAGATCGTTTGAGCATCCCCATAGTGATGCGTGACTCTGCCTCCCACGTAGAACAATTCTGCCAAGCCCCTTAGACGTACAAGCCTACTAAGAGACAACTGCGAAGCGATTGATTTAATAAAAAATAAATCAGCCGATTTCCATCCAAATAAGAAGACATTAATTTGACGATTTTCTGACAAGTATCATCAGCTCCTGCGTCTATTGTGACCCTCGGGGCACCTTCCCAAGAGAGACCCGCCGTCGCAAAAATTTGGGCGAGTGGAGCAATGACGAAAAATCCAACGAGCACCAGCAGGCGTCCAGTCGACCGCCGTTCTTTTATGAAGAGCGGTCTTCTGGCAGGAGGCGCAGCAGCAGTAGGCGCCGGTTTGTTAGCGAATGGAACTTCGGCCCGTGCACAAGAACGCGGCAGGCTCAATCCGGGCGACGTCGCCATTCTCCGGTTTCTGGCCGCTGCAGAACTGATCGAGTCTGACCTTTGGACACAGTATGCGGAACTGGGCGGTATCGGCAATAATCTGCCCATTGAGGTAAACCCGAACCAGCAGTTGAACAGCTATCAGGCTGCCCTCTCAAACCTCGATTCCGATGGCCAGCAATACATCACCAGCAACACGCTGGATGAGGTGAGCCATGCTACCTTCCTCAACGCCTATCTCGAGTCCAGAGGGGCCGAGCCAGTCAACTTCACCCAGTTCGAGACCTTGCCAGGAAGCACAGCTACGGGATCGTCCGGCAAGTTGCGCCTCACGAACCTCATGCATCTCAACGTCGACACCAGCTGGTACGTTCGCTACCGCAGTGCAACCAATCCAGACTTCGGCGCCACCTTTCCTCAAGCGGTCACTATCACCAACCGTACCGCCATTCCCATCACCAACGCTGATTTGAACAATCCCAACAATCCTAGTCATATTCAGGTGATCGCGAATATAGCGGCCTTTCACTTCGGATACATTGAGCAGGGTGGCTCGAGTCTTTACGCAGCCATGAGTCAAAAAGTGACGGATCCGGAGGTTCTTCAGATCACCCTTGGCATTGGTGGAGACGAGATCGCTCACTTCCTGGAGTGGGTTGATTTTGCGGGTAATGGAGTGCAAGCCCCTGTCGCACCGGTGACAGACCAAGGCCTGACGTTTAATGATTTTTTCGCGAACCCACCGTTACAGCCGCCCAGCCTGGTTCAGCCCAGCCTGATCTTTCCCGTCCCCTGCGAATTCATCAGGCCCAACCTCCCCCACGTCTCGATCATTCGTCCGCTGTCCGATAAGTTTGGCGGCGCCGTTGCTACGATCGCAAGCTTCACCGCCGATGGGCTCTTCGTCGGCCAAAGCAGGCAATTCCTCAACACACTCCAAACTATGGCTCTCGAAGCCGATGCCGCCATCCGTCTCGCGCTCTAACCTTTCCACCCCAGTTTGTGCAGTGTCAGAACGTCGAGGGAGGCCCTCCATATACAGGGAGCCCCCGATAACTGAAGATCATTCCAGTCAACGTGCTGTATTAATTCTTCGGGGCTTTGCGCGAGATCGCAGAGCACCGCCCAAACTGGTTGCAGCGGTAAAAACGAAAAAGTTGGAATAAACGACGCACACGCCAGTTATGAAATATGGCAGTCCTCCGGGCACGTGCCGAACAGTTTGTTGCGACTGAACCACGGAGCCCAACTCTAACAATGTCTGAGGCATCCCTATGAAGAACGATTCACGTCTAGATATTCGCATTCTCTCTCTCAAAACGATGGAAGAGCGAAGGTCAGATCGATCGACGCCCAAAACAGCGCCCTGGCTTGCCGCCGCGTTGGCCTTGTTGGCCGGATCGCTAAGCGCCGCATCCGCTCAGTCCACCGTGCCAATCCCGGCTCGTCCCGAACCGGCCCAAACGGCGGTCTTCAAGGCCCGCGCTTTATCTAGCGGTTGGATCTACTTCACGCCCCACACCAACTTCGGAATCTATTTGCCGGTCAAGATTAATGGCCACAATGCCATGGCATTGCTTTACGGCGGGCCCTCAAACATCGACAGGAATTTCGTCGCGTCGGCCGGCCTAGAAATAGAAGGCGCCAGCTCCGTGAATGGGGTCAAGGTCCAGATAGGCAACCTGATCCTGCAGAACGCCAGCGCGAAGCCGGACGATCTTCAGAAGCAGGGTTACGACGCCAAGATTCTCGGACAACCCGTACTCTTCAGGCTAGGCGAAGAGGTGTTCAATCGAGTGGCGGTAGACATCGACTACCCGCACCATCGCGTCGCCTTTCGCGATCTCAAGACTCTGGTCAGGCCTTCCGGGGCAATCGATGTCCCCTTGATCACGCTCGATGGCGAGCTGTGATCCCACTCTCAGTCAATGGCGCAGCGCCGGCGCAGTTTGAGTTGGAGCTGCGGAATGTCATAGGCCCGTTGATGGTGACTCCGACCTATGCCGAAGAGCAAAAGCTGCTTGAGGGTCATCCTACCTCCCAGCGTATGTCGGGCCCCTATTCGGAGACGGTCGTCAGCGTCGACCATCTGAGCTTGGCTGGTATTGACTTTGCGCAGACGCCGATCGCTCTCATACCCGACACGGAGCCAGGGCAAGCACGAAGGAGAACCCTCGCTTGGCCTATGCGACAGGCTCGACCGGAATCGCGATAACAGTCAGAGGCAGCTCCCGACGGATCATGATTATGCGGTTCCGACCCGCGAATATCAGACTGATCAATCGTCGCTCAAAACTGCTCCGACTGCTGCTCGCTCTGTCTTCGGGAAAAGAAAACGCAAACCACCAAAACAAACCCATAGATATCGCCCAGTTGACACGGTCACTCCATATCAGGCCATTGCTCAATGAGAGCGCAAGAATGAACACACCTGCCAGGATGGCGGCCGCTCGTGTCTTCGGTATCGCTGTTGATGCATAGAGGATCGAGAACAGTATTAGAGGTGCGAAATACCAAAAGTAGGAGCCAGATGCATTAAGCCCTACATAGAACAGAAGGAGCAGAATGCAAAATGGAATCACGATCTTTGAAAACAGTGTATCCGTGACTTTCAGGCCTCTGGATAACATAAGAGCAATCAGCACCGGGAAGAGATAGAGCGTCCAACCGAAGGCTTGCACCAACATTTCAGTGTGGCCCAAGAAAGCTGTGGGCCATGGTCCCCAGTATCCCGAGAATCCTTGTCCAATCTTTGCCATAGCCGATGCGGGAAGGTAAGTCCCGTAATAGATATGGTTGAGACACAGATAGACAAGACAGACGGCAACAGCCGACATGAGCATGATCGGTTGAAGAGCACTCCGAATACGTCGCAAGCGGAAGAGATGTAGTGCGACGAGAAGAACCAGCAGCGCCCCCTCGAATCGTGTCAGCACCAGCAGAACGCAAGCAAGTGGTAGCCAGTCGTACTTCTCAAACTGAACCAAGGCGACCACCGCCAGCAGCATAAACATGAACAGCGACGTCTCCATGCCGACGAGGCCGTAAAAGTAGGCTGTGCTTGCCAGGATCAGCCCTGCGAACGGCATCAACACTTCACCTAGAAGACAGGTCAGAAGCATGAAGATCCCAGAAAGCACGGCAGTCGCCAGTAACACGTTGCCGTGGAAGACATAGGATGCTCCGAGGAGGAGGTACGCGAACAATGGAGACGATAGAGCGTTCACGTTCTCTCCGTGGAGAACACTAAACCATACCCGGACAGAGCATTCGCGATGTATCGAGCGTAAATATACGCGTCATCAACCTTCGAATAACCGGAGCATAAACAAAGGATTGGGACGATGGTGACGACCGCCAATGATCGAAGCAGAAGACTGGGAGTAAACTCTATCCCCTTTACGTTTTCATAGATCGCAGAACAACTGTGAGGACAGCAATTAACAGGCCCGCCCCTATCTTATAGGGATGCATACGTATCTTGTCGTTTCTTGCTTCTGGTTATCGGCAGGCTACCCGTCTAAGCGGAGATCGAGGAGATCAATGATTCCTCGGCCGCCTTTTCGGTTTGAGTTCTGTTGGCGGTCAACTTCTTTCCCAGGGACATCGCGGGCACCTCAACCCAATTGAAGTAGAGATGAGAGATGCCAAAGGTCACCGCCGTGAAGAGCACGAAAATTGCCCAGAGAGGCAATTTTCCATAGAGCAAGATGATCGAAGCAAAGAGGACGGTGCCATGGAGCAGATACAGGCTGTACGAAATATCTCCGATATAACGGGGTACTCGCGTGGATAGCCAACCCCTTATGCCGCTGCAATCTGCGAATACGATTATTCCGCAGGCGGCCGGGATGTTGCTTAGTTCATTTGACCCTCCACCTCGGTAGAAGCCTGCAATGATACAGCCAAGGAGAAGGATCTTTGTCGGCAGGTTGAGCTGCAGATAGATTCTCCTGATCGGCTCCAGATACTTCGCAAGTATCGCTCCGAACAGAAAAGCCGACGCGTAATAAATGAAGTCTGTTTGCCCGTGCGGTATGCGGTCCATGATGAATTGTGGGCGGCCAAGCCCAATCATTTCCAGACCGAATGCAAGAGCCCAGCAAGCGCCTGGAGGAAGTCTCAGCAGAATCCAACACACAAATGGGAATATCAGAGACATGATCATCTCAATCTTTGAGAGACCAAAACGCCGTATTA
>CAVUSP010000006.1:0-145537 GCA_963744155.1 uncultured Acidobacteriaceae bacterium
TAGTGGGCGACTCCGACCAATGAAGTAACGGAATATCCTCTATGAAGGCGATCTCCGGCTTTTTCCGCCTGCTCAATGCGGCACGGCAACTGTCTCGGCTGTCACTTCCGGCCCGCCGCGATTAGCAATAGCCTCTTTATTGAAATTAAAATCCGTAGGGCAACACCCGCGCCCCACGACTGAACGTCAAGTCCTGAATTGCCCATGGGATAACCAAAAGGCGGTTCTGGAATGTCAGGATGTACATGATGTGTATGAAAGCCCAGATCCAGGCAACTAGGCCTGAGAGGTGGACTCCGAAGGCATTGGCCACCGCTGCCCAGCGTCGCGCGATGCGTCGCCGGAGCAACCTTCGAAGGTCAACTCCGGGTTGGAAGAAGATCCAAAAACTCGTATGCCGGTAGCAGAAGTCGCAAGAGCGGTTGCCGCTTCAATACCCAGGCCGTAAGAAAAAGCCTGCCAAACGCAAGTCGAACGGCCTCATGCGTTCTGGATCACGTAAAGCCCGATGAACAGCTGTTTAGATTCCAGCAAAATACACGTCGTATCACGCTGGAAGTAAACCGCTTACGCAGGAGATTGCGACTTTGGGGGGACGGTGCACTTCATTGCTGACACTCTTGCAGAGCCATCCTCGCCCGTAAGAGCCTTGATTTGGCCGCCGACAGGGAGATGCCGAGACGCTCAGCTAGTTCCCGTAGAGAGCATTCTTTCGCCTGTTGTAGTTGAATTGCATCTCGAAGACCCGGTGTTAGCTGAAGCATTGCCCGTTTGAGTAATTCTTCTCTCTCACACCGCGCGTAACGCGCTCGGGGTCTTCGGAAAGATTCTGCGGTTCCACCTTCCGAAGATTTCGTAATCGTCGCCCACGACGTCGATCGAAACTTCTTTGCATGCCCTCCTCTTTCGCAAAGTTATCGAAATCCTGTCGACAACTGACTGTGTGTGCCTCGGGTATCGGTGCGCGTAGCGCGCCGATACAGACAATGTCTTGTGTCCAGCAGCAGCCATGATCTCGTGCGCAGTAGCTCCGCCCTCGGTAAGCCATGAGCAAAACGTATGTCTCGCTGTATGCCAGGTTGCTCCTTCGATCTCAGCGTCCTCAAAGCACGGATTCAGCGACGACCGGTTGTCAAAACGTCTGTCCTTCACGCGGGAACACTGGGTCCATCGAATGTTGATCCGGCCGCTGTAGCGAACGGATCGCAGCCGCCGCGTCAGCATTCAGTTGAACTGTTCGGGGGGAGCCGTTCTTAGTTTTGGTCAGGCTGATCTCTCGCTTGTTGAGACGGACCTGCGACCAGGCGCATTTGTACTGTTCCGAAAGGCGCATACCTGAGTGCACCGACACGATAAGCTCCGCAGAGTGCTCAGGGAAGCGCCGACGAACAGCGTGAAGCAGCCGTTGGTATTCTTCTTGACTGTAATAGCGCTTTCTGCCTTCGGCCTCTTTGCGAAGGCATTTTGTGGCTTGAGATCGGCGGCCGGTGTCGAACCGAGCGCAGCTCTGACTATCTCTGCCTTGCAGATGTAATTTCGGCGATCTTTGTGGTCTGCGACGTACTCGAGCATGTCGTTGATGAGCTCGCTCAAGGTAAGCGCACGGCTGTTGCGAAGCACGGAAGCTTCTGACCAGCAGTAGCGTCCGCTTTTCTGATTCGATAAAGCTTGATCGCGTGCGACTTGCGCCCAACCTTTTCCCGGTGCCTCTAACCGGCAGCGAAGTAATGGATGTACCAAACTTCGCTCCCGGCCGGGTACTCATAGACTCCACGCATACTGGCTCCTTAAATGGCTTAACGATCGGACTAACATACCGTAAAAGAGCTGCAGATCGCGCAATAGCCTAAACCGGCTTCCGAACGTTTGCGGCAAGTTTATGTGGTCCCTCTGCCGCAACCTCATCTCCCACCTCCGCAGCCCGCAGCACGAGTTCCGTCAACTTGGAGAAGTCAGGTGACGGGATACTGTACGCGTGTTCACAAGCCGGTCCACAGTTGTCAAGTGCCACAATCCATGACGTCCTGCGGCAGACACGTATACCGTCCTTCGTCTTTGGCCAGGAAGGAAGTCCTGAGACACTCAGGGCCGATCTTCTGCCCACCAGCTGAGATAATCTCTCCTGTACCTAAGCGGCCCGCAACGATCCCGTGCCCGCCCACCAATAAGCGAGATCAATAAGAGTCGCTGACGCAAATCGTGAATTTGGGATGGCAATCGTTCAAGAACATCGAACGGACTATTCAGATCACTAACACCCTAGTAAGCAATCTTAATGACTAGTCCCTCCGAACCTTGCAGCTCGATAAAGTTGTCAACCCGCTCTGTATCACGACGCGAATCGGTACCTGCAAGAACAGTCCCGGGTTCCGTAGCCACCTGAACCGGGCTGTCACCGAAATTGAGAAATATCACCAGGCGTTCGTTCTCTGCGGCTCGTTCGTAGCTTAATAGACTTCCTAAAGTTGTGAGGGAACGCAACTGACCGCCTGCCAGCATTGGGCGCGAGCGCCTGAGAGCGATCAACCTGCGATACAGGTTCAAGATGGATTCTCCGTTGCCTTCCTCAGCTTCAACATTCACTGACCGGTGATCGGCCCCGAGAGGCAACCAAGGCTGACCGCGCGTGAAACCAGCCATCCCGGAACAATTCCACGCCATAGGACTACGTTCTGGGTCTCGTCCCATTCCAATTCCAGGCTGCCTTTTTTCCGCGGGATCCTGCACATCTTCCGGCCGGATCATAGCATTGGTCATGCCGATCTCTTCGCCGTAATAGATAGTCAATGTTCCTGGAAGAGTAAGCAAGAGCATAGCTGCTATCGCGGCTTGTGAAAGGCCGACTCTGGTCGCAATGCGCGCATTGTCATGATTCCCCAAAACCCAGTTTGGCGATGCTCCCTGCGGCAACAGGGTCATATATTCGGAGATAACCTGGGCGACGGCTTGCGGGTTCCATGGACATTGGAGCAGCAAGAAGTTGAACGGCAGATTTGCGCCGTTCAACTCCTGCCCGTAATACGTCATCAGGTCCTTTATGGGAAGGTATATCTCGCCTATGAGGACGCGCCCGGGATAGCTGTCAATCACAGCCCGCATCTCTGCCACAACCTTGTGCACCTCCGGACGATTGGAGTTGTACACAGGTAGCAAGCTATTGCCGGAGGATTGAGCCGGGCTGAAGTTAGGATTCGGTGGATTATCGCGATATTGATCGTCCTTGATGATCAACCACATGACATCGATACGAAATCCGTCTACACCCTTGTCCAGCCAGAACCGAAGAGCATCGTACATAGCCCTCCGAACTGCGGGGTTGCGCCAATTCAGGTCTGGTTGCTCTTTTAGAAAGGAGTGATAGTAATACTGGTTCGTAAGTTCATCCCATTCCCAACCCGAACCCCCGAAATTGCTCATCCAATTATTCGGTTCATCGCGCCACAGATACCAATCTCGTTTGGCATTTTCGCGGGAAGATCGACTTTCCAAAAACCACGGATGCTGATCGGAGGAATGATTGGGAACGAAATCGAGAACCAACTTTAGATCTCGACGGTGAGCTTCTTTGAGGAGTCGATCGAAATCTTGCATGGTTCCGAAGATTGGGTCGACGCCGCAATAATCGGCGACGTCATATCCGAAATCGGCCATCGGAGATCGATACATCGGCGCGACCCAAATAGCGTCGACCCCGAGTTTGACCAGATAATCGAGCCGTTGGATGATGCCATCCAAGTCTCCTATGCCGTCTCCATTGCTGTCCTGAAACGAGCGAGGATAAATCTCGTATATCACTGCGGATTGCCACCAAGCGAGATTTTGCATCTAAATTGCTCCGGAGAGAAATCTCGAACTGAAAGATTGCCCGCATGATCAATGACCTCTGGTACAAGAACGCAGTCATCTATTGCCTCTCAGTTGCAACTTATATGGATGCAAACGGAGATGGTATCGGTGACTTTCAAGGATTAATGCGCCGCCTCGATTACCTACAGGGAATGGGTTTTACGGCGATTTGGCTAATGCCGTTTCAAACTTCTCCAGGTAAGGATGACGGCTACGATGTCGCTGACTACTACAGCGTCAACCCCCGGTATGGGACGCTGGGTGATTTTGTCGAGTTTACCCGTGGCTGCGAACAGCGTGGATTGCGTGTGCTGATCGACCTCGTGGTCAACCACACCTCCAATGAACATCCGTGGTTCCAGGCCGCACGTCGCGATCCGCAATCCAAATATCGCGACTGGTATGTGTGGTCAAAGAAGAAACCGAAAAATGCCGCGTCAGGTGTAGTGTTTCCCGGGGTACAGAAGTCGACGTGGGACTACGACCAGGTCGCCAAGGCTTACTACTTCCATCGTTTTTACGATTTTCAACCTGACCTCAATACTTCCAATCCTGAAGTTCAAGCTGAGATTCTCAAGATTATGGGCTTCTGGTTGCAACTTGGAGTCTCTGGCTTTCGCATGGACGCTGTTCCATTTGTCATTTCGCAGAAGGGCGCGAATGTTGCCAAACCTGAGGAGCAATACGATATGCTGCGTACCTTCAGCCAATTCCTAACTTGGAGAGAAGGAGAAGCAATCATCCTTGCCGAAGCGAATGTGCTTCCAGGTACCGATATGAAATACTTCGGCTCCGCTGGTGAGCGCTTGCAGATGATGTTCAACTTCGAGGTGAACCAGCATCTTTTTTATGCGCTCGCCACCAGCGATTCGCGTCCACTCGTCAAGGCAATGCGGTTGACGAAATCAAGACCCGCTACGGCACAGTGGGGGCAATTTCTTAGAAATCATGATGAGCTCGACCTCGGACGTTTAGAAGTCAAGGAAAGAAAGGCCGTCTTCAGTAAATTTGGTCCTGATCCGGACATGCAGCTGTACCAACGCGGTATCCGACGTCGACTGGCTCCGATGCTGCAAGGTGATCGTCGCAGACTCGAACTTGCGTATAGTTTGATGATGACATTACCAGGTACACCCGTCATTCGTTACGGCGATGAAATTGGTATGGGTGATGATCTGACTTTACCCGAACGAAACTGTGCCCGGACGCCGATGCAATGGTCGACGGAACCGCAAGCGGGCTTCACGAAAAGTGATCATCCAGTGCTGCCTGTCATCAGCAACGGCCCATATGGTTTTCAGCATGTAAATGTCGCAGATCAGCGTCGCGACCCGAACTCACTTCTCAACTGGACGGAACGTATTGTCCGCATGCGCAAAGAAGTTCCCGAGATTGGCTGGGGCGACTTTTCTTTTCTGTCGGCAGGCACTCCGGAAGCCTTGGTGATGCAGTACACCTGGCGCAATAACTCCGTACTATGTGTCCACAACCTTAGCGGCGAGCCGCGAGAGATTCGATTCTCGATTCAAGCCGAAGAAAAGCGATGCATGCTGGCCAATCTGCTATCCAGCGATCACAGTGAACCTGGTCGGAATGGCCGACACTCCATGCTGCTTGAACCGTACGGCTATCGCTGGTTCAGGGTTTGTGGCTTGGACTACCTGCTCAAGCGATCAGACGTTTGAGGCGCAATCTTTCGCTAGGCGCATCTCGAGTCAAGAGCCCGTAAGGAGGTCAGCATTGGCGATTTATCACTCTTCGAGAAGCGAACCATAGCTTCCGAGTAGCCGACCAACTTAACTAAGTGGCCTGTTTGCGCTAACTGGCCGAGACTCTTTTTGTCCGAACTCTCACGCACAAATTCTGGGCTTCTCGGGCTCCGGTTCGTCACCACTGTCGCAGAAGATGGAAACAGCAGCTACACCGGAGACGGTGGGTGCCCTTTCGGAGAACTCCAGCAAGACCCTTTTCCTGTCCTGCCTCACCATCGGCTAGGCAGCGGTTGCCCGACCCATAACCGGCGGAGCCTCATGGCGGTCGTCGCGAACCAAGGCGTAGCGTTTGACAAATCCCATTTTCACTATGCCGGCGATTAGTTGGCTGTAGGAGCTTCTTCATGCATGATTTATCGGCTCAAGAGGCGCTGAAGAACATGAAAGATATGGTCTCCGAATCACTCGAAAGCGCTGAGCGCATTCACTAAGGAGGCCAAAGATGCTCAGGACGCTAAATTTCGTGCTGCTGTAATTAAAGGAAAGACCGCCGTGGCCGCACAAATATGGCGTACGACCTCGAAAAGAAACTTTAGCCGTTATATTCCGAATACGGCTAAAAGCCCTCCCCAAGTGGGGAGGGCTTTTCTTTTGGATTGGAAGGGGCCGCTATCGGCAAAGCATCGTATTGCCTGGGTGCTAGACTTTCGCGCATGCTCTCATCATTATCATCCTTATCGTTCTTTTGTTATTGTTCGGTGGGGGCCGCTACTACATGGGGGCCGGGTATCGGCTATTACGGCGGTGGTGGGGTTAGCCTCGTTCTTGCGCTTGTGATCATCTACCTGCTGTTCGGCAGAGGCCGAAGCCGGTTACAGAATTGGCTGTGAGGTCGATGATCTAATGCACAAAAGGAAAGCTTCCTGAACGGAGGCATTCCTAACGTCACGGGTCAGTGCGTCAGAGGTTTGACCTCTTTAGGTCCGGAGCCGCTTTCGCCTCATCTTCCTTGCTCTTTTTAGCGGAGTATTTCTCTTTACCCGACTTCGGTCTCTCAGGTTCTTCGGGCTCTTGGAGGCTCTGCTTCATAATCCGTGTACCGGCCGCTGTGATCTTCGCCGCCGCAGCCAACTCCTCTTTCAAGTTCAACGCGAGAAGCTTAGCGACTTTGTTCATTGCCAGTGTGGTCGCCATGGAGATACACGTCTCATGGCCCGCAATCTCATAATGCTCTGTGCGCAGGGCGATTGAGCGCATATGGAGACTGGTAAACCTCGAATGACTCAGTCTCCGCCGTCATCCTTGCTTTGCTTCTTGACGATTTTCATTACTTTTTTCGGTGGAGTGGCCTTTTCAGCTTTGACGGTGTCTTTCTGTGGAACATCCGCTTTCTTTGCGGCCTTCACCGTAGCGGTATGTATCGCTGCCGAAACCGTCTGGTCCACCAGCCCTCCGGTGACACCGTTCTTCATGGCTCTTTTGACTGCTTTATCAATCGCTTTCAGGGTCTTCTTCTCAGATTCCTTCTTAGCCATTTTGCAGTACCTCAGTGGGCAACCTAGTGCCGCAATTGGGAATTGTACATGGCACCATCTCGTTGTTTTCGCCGCAGCGACCGAGGTTGTTAAATGATGGGAACTGGTCACACCTATTACCGCGGCAGGCCAGACATCTTTGCAGGCTTCTTTACCGATTCCTTCGCGGCTTTCTTAACCGGAGTCGTCTTGGCTGCAATTTTCTTAGCCACCTTCTTCACAGATGGCTTTTTGGCGGTCTTCTTTGTCACGGCTTTTTTCGCGGCCTTTTTCGGAGATGCCTTTTTCGTCACGGTTTTCTTCGCTGCCTTCTTCGCAGGTGCCTTCTTCAGAACCTCTGTAACCGTGGTCACGGCCGCGCCAAATGCCGTTTTTGATGGCTCCTGCTACATCTGCCGCCATCGCCATTCCTATCCCAACTGTCTCCCCTGCCTTATCCACTATTGTTTTCTCAGCCATTCTCAGATCCCTCAATCTTTATGTCCATACGCAGTTACGAATTGTAGAGGCATATCGAGGTAGGCGTACAAATCTTTTGTTTTCCCCTAAGATTGTTGGCTTATCCGTGTCTGGCAGACGCGCTGCGCTCTCCTCGTTTCTCGTTTTATTTTGCTGCCCGTTGATATAGGCCGCGCTAAAAAGTTCGTCCCTTTATTCCATTCAGCCTACAAACAGGCATTTGGCCACAGCGATGGCCATGAAGTGATTAATATTGCCATGTGTTCGGAGGTGGCAGACATGGATGGTTCTTCTGCGGTGTATCCCCTCGAGGAAGCTGTAAAAGCTCAAATGGCGTCGCGGTCGGCGGCAGGGCTCGGCCCCGAAATGTTCCCTGTGCAGGCGTTCGTCGGCATGATAAGCGATGAAATAGATTCGCTCCGCAAGGCTGGCAAGACGGATGAACAAATCCCGCTTTAGTCCGCCAAAACAGCGCGATTGACGTCAGCGCCGATGAAATTACTGAGCACTATGTTACTCAATCAGAACGGCACCCAGAACGGTGAATTAAGGAGACCACCTAGATCGGCTACGGGGCATCGAATCAACAGTCTGTTAGGTGACCCTATGAAGCTGATCTCGGTTCTCGCAATCGTTCTTTTCTCATCTTCGCTGGTTCAAGTTGGAGAGGCTCAATCCGCGGTTGGTGCACCCGTCAACACGGATTCGAGCAGTCAGACAAAGCAGGAGAAGAAAGACCAGAAGCAGAAGACTAAATCGACCAAACCACCAATTAAGGCTGAGACTGGGAAGAAGACCACGTCTTCACAAGACGCCGCTTATGCCCTGGCCGCTCGGAAGGGAAGCCCAGAGGGCACGAAAACCGCACCGCCTCAATAAGCGTGTTGGGTGGGCAGGGTGATGCGAGTTGTGCAACGCGCTCGGCCAACCGAAAGCATCAGGGGCATCACGCTTACGGAAACCACCGGACAAAGGGTGGTGATGAATGCATCATCCCCTGGACGAGTCCAATCCCAGAAGAGCTGAAGACGAACCCCGAATCAGGAGCCACGCAGATCCATGATCGTCTTGCGCTTTTTGGATTCGGACTTCGTAATTCCTAGGCTGGCAACTGAGCCGCGGTCGGAAATTCATGCTGTTGCCGACCCACATCCCCGTCATACTTCACCGTACTTTTGAAGAGTTCATACCGTCCATCGTCAAACTGCTTACCATGGGCCCGAAGCGCATCCATCTGCTCTGCAGTGAGCGGTTTGAAGTCTCTCAAAATCTTCAGATTCTGATCAAGCACGGCCATCGAATCCATTCCACTGATCGTCGTTGAAACGCCCGACAGGCTCATCGCGAAGCTCAGCGCCTCCGTCGGTGTCAGGGCACCTTTCGAGATCATCTCGCCGGAGCCGCCCATGCTCTTCATCCCAAACACCGCCATCCCATGTTGCGCAGCCACCGGCAAAGCCTCTCTCTGGAAACTCCGATAGCTGTAGTCGAACGGATTCAGAGGCATCTGTACCGTGTCGAACGGGTAGCCGCCCTTCAGCATTTCGAGATGAATCGAAGGATTTTTATGCCCCGTAAATCCAACAAACCGCACCTTGCCCTGTTGCTTCGCCGCCGTCAGAGCCTCCAGCACTCCGTCCGCCGCATAGCACTTCTCCGGATCGTTGTAGTAGACGACCTCATGTACCTGCCACACGTCGAGATGGTCTGTCTGTAAGCGCACCAGCGATTCCTCTAGCATCCTCATCGCAACGTCCTTCTTGCGGCCATGCGTACAGACCTTGGTCATCACAATAGCCTTATCGCGCTTTCCTTTTAGCGCAATTCCGAGCCGCTCTTCACTCATTCCCTTGTGATACTCCCACGCATTATCGAAGAAGTTGACCCCATGATCCATCGCCTTGGCCACCATGCGATTCACTTCCGTCTGCCCGGCAACGGTCCCCAGATGAAATCCACCCACGCCAAGAATCGAAACTTGCACTCCGGTCTTGCCCATGGCACGTTTCGGAATTTCAAACTCCCCGACCGGCTCGCCATACTCGCCTTTGAAGTTAGGGACACCCGCAGCCTGCTGCGCCTGACCGACCGTTGAAACGATCGAGGCCGCCCCCGTCATCGCCGCTCCTTGTAAGAAACTTCGTCGCGTGACATTCGTTCCACTATCGTGCTCCTGTGACTTCACCACAACCCCCCCTAAAAAGAGCGACGCCTCAACCGTGCATCGTCACTGCGACACCTGCGGGAACGGACGTCCTGAGTTATCTGCCTCGTACACCATCTGCTTCACCTCAACCGACTGCAGATCAATCGGGAAATCATGCGCCAGCCGCGCTTCCGGGTTATCGAACTTGATTGAGGTCTTATACAGCTCGAAGTGCCCGTCTCCTGCATAGGGCTTTGCCCGCGCGCGAATCGCCTGCATCTCCGTTTCGCTGAACGGCACAAAGCCCTGTGCGATCTTCAGATTCTGCTCAAGAATCGCCATCTCTGACACGCCCGTAATCGTCGTCGCAACCGGAAGACTCATCGCATAGCGAAGCAGCTCTTCCGCTGTAAACACTCCGCTCAATACTGGCTCCCCATGGCCTCCAATCGGTTTCATCCCCAGGGGGGCAATCCCACGCTTCACCAACTCAGGCAACACCTTTTTCTCAAACGAGAAGAAGTTCGCATCGAACGGATTCAGTGGCATCTGCACCGCGTCGAACGGAAAACCCGTGTTCAGCATCGCCAGATGGATATCCGGATCCTTATGACCGGTAAACCCGACAAACCGCACCTTTCCTTGTTCTTTCGCCGTCCGCAGAGCTTCAGCCGCCCCATTTGGTCGGATGAACAATTCCGGATCATTTTGAAATGTGACCCCATGAATCTGCCACAGGTCCAGATGGTCCGTCTGCAGCCGTCGCAAAGACTGGTCCAGCATTTGCATCGCAAGCTGCGCGTCCCGCCCATGAGTACAGACCTTGGTCATCAGAAAGGCGCGGTTGCGAATCCCCTTCAATCCTTTGCCGAGCCAATCTTCCGACTTGCCCCGGTTATACTCCCAGCAACAGTCGTAGAACGTAACGCCGCCATCCATCGCACGATGAACGATTTCGATAGCATCCGACTCTTCTTTCGCCGCGCCGAGATGATGTCCGCCAAGCCCAAGCGCGGAGATCTTCACGTCACTCTTGCCGAAGTTCCTCAGAGGGATTTCGCCATTCGGTGCCATTGCCACATCCTTTCTCAATAGGATGCCGAATCGCATAGAGTGGGAACCCTGGCGTCGAAGCCGGGCTGAAGCAGCCGCCAGACTACTTACGAGTCTAGCCCGAACTTTACCTGTTCGCAGATCCGACCTCCTTGCAGGCCTCTCGCGGCGCGAGTAGACTCCCTGCCGGGCCGGTTTAACCCAAATTCAGGAGGCAGATGAGATGAGCAGAGCAGCGATTTCGCGGCGTGATCTTTTTGGCATGGGCGTGGGAGCGGTGGCGACGGCGGGGCTGGCTCCGCTGGCATTGACACAACAGGCTTATGCGAGCGGTGCCGGCGGCGGCTCGCCGATTCAGGGAACAGAGAACTACCTGGGATCCATCAACAAGGGCTTCGCATTTCAGGAAATGATGATGGATGCGTATGCAACTGGCGATACGGTGCGGCTGACGCAGAGCTATTCCGACGGGGGGCTGGAGTCGACGTCGTTCACGTACGACAACGCGGTCTCGATTCATGCCTATCTGCTGCGCGGGAATGCGGACGGGCTGAAGCGGGCGGAGGTTCTCGGAAATGGTTTGATCTATGCACAGGCGAATAATTTTCCGATCAACGACGGGCGGTTCGGGCAGGCTTACTTCGTCAATGTGCCGACATCGGACGGAGCCTACATCACTCCGGCGGCGTTTCCGTTCTACTTCTACACCAGCGCGGTCGGTGATCAGGCATGGGCTGGGATGGCGCTGGTACAGCTTTATCGACGGACCGGACAGAGCAAGTATCTTACGGCGGCTCTCAAGGTGGCGAACTGGATCGTGACGAATACCTACAACACGCTGGGAGCGGGCGGATATTCGTTCGGAACGACCATCAACCAGTACAACCAGTCGGTGCCGTCGACCAATGGCAAATCGACCGAGCACAATATCGACACCTATGCGTTCTTCACGATGTTGGCGGAGCTCACAGCCAAAGGCAATGCCGACAATGGCGCGTCGTGGTCGAGTCTGGCGCAGCATGCGTTGACGTTTGTGATCGCGATGTACAACCCCGCGGGCGGGTACTTCTACACCGGCACGCTGGGCGACCAGATCACGATTAATCCGTATCCCATTCCGGAGGACTGCCAGACGTGGTCGTACCTGGCGTTGCTCGATAACCATTACAAGCAGACGATCGACTGGGCGCTGGGCAATCTGCAGACCACCGACACGCCTTCGTCTCCGCATAGCGATCTCACCGGTAGCCAGGAGATTACGGGGATGGTGTTCGACACGGCGAGCCTCGCGCCGACGATCCCGGGTTGCGACCCGAACGCGGTGTGGCTGGAAGGAACGTCGCACACGGTTGCCGGACTGGTGGCACGGGCCATCGCTGGGCGGGACAGTCTGCCCACGCTGCTCAAGGACCTGACGACTGCAATCGGCTTTCTAAATCAGATTCAGACGGCGCAAAGCGAGTTGGGTGCGGGACAGACCGTCAATGGTGTGATGATTCCTCTAGGTGAAGGGCTTGTAGCCTCAACGAGCCTGATGGATACCGGATTCGGCTATACCTATGGCCCGTCGAAGCATATCGGGGCAACGGGGTGGTACCTCATCGCCGCGCTGGGTGGGAATCCCTTCCAGCTTGGGTACGCGAGCTTCTCCAGATAACCGGGTGCGGGTGTTAGCGCTCTTGGTTCTCTCCCGCACTTTCGCGCCTGCCATGCCGGGGTACGCCAGTAGAGGGACAGATGCGGAAAACGGCAGAGCAGATTGTATGCCCCATATCTTTCCACATCGCTACGGGTTCAGATTGGCTGATGGACGTTTTTGAAGGACGCGAGGCGCAAGAGGTTCGAATTTAGCAAAGAAGCAAGCCCACACGATCGCTCGTCACTTGAGTTGGATGGCGCCGGTCTCCCGCTGGTAGTCCACCTCTCCCGTGAAGGCAATATTGCCGATATCCCCAAAGGTATCCGGTGGCGGAATCGTAAGCCGGGAGTTCTGGCGCCACCAACCCTTAGACTGGAGTGCCGGATGCCGCGGCGCGATTCCACTTGCAAGCTGCTGCACCACTCGCGTAAGGGTTGTTCCGACGGGACTGCCGCTGGACATGTCGAACACCCCAGGTTCGTATGCGCCGGCGTCTCGTGTGCACAAGTGGCACCAGTTATAAAGGCCTAGTAGTCCCCAGGCGGTTACTGCTCGCACGTCGACACCTTCCCCGCGCGCGTCTTCCGCCTGGTCCCAGATCTCGGCCAACCATCGCGCCTGCTCCTCTGGAACGCAGCCGAGATGAGCCTCGGTGATCGCGACTGGTAACCTATATCGGTTCCACGCCTCCGTAAGTACCTGCTTCGCGCCCGCAATACCTTGAGGACGAACGCGAACGGCCTCAACGTCTACTAGCGGCTCATCTCCCGAGTCGCCACCGCGCAAATGGTCCGGATAGAGCCAAAATCGGTCGTCAAGAAAACGGTCACTGGTCACGTAGTAGTTGAGGCCGATGATCGACGGCGGGCATGGTCGCTCAGCGAACCAGAGAATCTCCTGCTTCTGCAATCCGTGGCACATCAGAAAATCGAAAAGCACATGGTGCGCATTCACGCGGCCACAGAGCAGATCGACGCCAAGCCACCGGCGATGCTCGCGCTCGATGCGAAATGATTCCAGACCGAGCGTCGAAAAGAAAGCGCCCCCATCTTCGGTATGTATCAGCCGCGCGTTCGGCTGGACGGAACGGATCGCTTCCATGGCGAGCACAATTGCCTGCATCTGATGGAAAAGCGCTCGAATATAGCTGCGCATCGCACGATGGTGCGGATACCAATGGCCGTACAGGCAAGCGAAGCGACCAGTCGTCTGCGGCTCATTAATAGGTGTGTAGTCGACAACCCATGGGTACTGCTGCGCCACTTGCAGACCAAAGGCGGCGAACTTTTGTGGGAACTCAGGATCTAAAAGGTTTGTTGACGGCGGCCCACTGCCGTGGTGAAGCAAACCGACAATGGGATGTAGTCCCAGTCGATCCATTGTGTTCAACACGCAGTGGCTCGCATTCCAGCTTTGCTTCTCGGCGCATTCCCAATGAAGCGCAGTTCGCAGCGTTCTTAACCCGAGACTGGCGAAGAGATCCAAGTCTTCTCTCGCGCGCTCTCTATGCCCAGATGAGGCGAGTTGGTCGTAATAGGCGTCACCGACGCGATTGATAGTGCACTCCACGCCACCCCACAATTCAAGGGCAGACCCCACTGTCGACAAGATTCTCTCCTGGCAACTGAGGACGCTGGACTTGCGAGCAGCTTCTCAGGTACGAACCTAATAAGATGCGCAACAGCGGTGACCGCGTTGTTTGTGTGACATGAACGCGTCATCCCGCGTCCTTCTCGCAGCATGGTGACGATTCTGACGGATAACGCATCACAGTAGACAGGGGCCATCCGCATGTCTATTCAGAAAAACTCTTTCATCGGTACGATGGAAGAACCTCAACCGTCGGCAGTCCGCTTGGCCGAAGACCCCGCGCTACTGGTGTTTTCTCACCTGCGTTGGCACTTTGTCACGCAGCGTCCGCAGCATCTGCTGACACGTGCGGCGCAATCTCGGGCTGTTTACTTCTGGGAGGAACCGTGGTTCCATGACGCGGCCGATCCAGAATCCCGCGGACGTGACGGCGGCTCGCTCGAGTTCCTTCAGGTGGAAGAGACGCAGGCCGTGACTGTCATCAGGCCGCACTTCAACCACGGAGAGGATTCCATCGAAGGTCAACGACGGCTGCTCAATCGCTTTTTATCCGATCGCCATCTTGATCGTTTCGATAGCTGGTTTTACACGCCAATGGCGCTTAGCTTTACAGCGCACCTGCGTCCGCGCGTTACGGTTTACGACTGCATGGACGAACTCGCCGCATTCCTGAACGCGCCGCCAGAGCTTATCGAGCGAGAAAACGAGCTCTTCCGCGTCGCAGATGTCATCTTCACGGGTGGCCAATCTATCTATGAGGCGAAGCGATCGAAGCACCCCAATGTGCACGCTTTTCCAAGCTCGATCGACGTACCGCACTTCGCGCAGGCCCGGACGGTCCAGTCGGACCCGTCCGACCAGGCCGACATACCCAATCTGCGCGCTGGATTCTTCGGCGTGTTAGACGAGCGGTTTGACTCGGCACTAGTTGCAGAAGTCGCTCGTTTGCGCCCCTGCGTACACTTCGTTTTTCTCGGCCCAGTCGTCAAGATCGACCCAGCGCAACTCCCGACAGCGTCGAACATCCATTATCTCGGCAGTAAGTCCTATACGGACCTGCCGCGCTATCTTGCCGGTTGGGACGCGGCGATTTTGCCGTTCGCGATGAACGATTCGACTCGGTTCATCTCCCCCACTAAGACACCCGAATATCTCGCCGCCGGCAAGCGCGTGGTGTCGACGCCCATCAAGGACGTTATCACGGGTTACGGGATCTCGGGTCTGGTTGAAATTGCCGGTACCGCTTCAGAATTTGCTACTGCGCTTGATCGCGCAATTTTCGCAGACCTCGACGCCGAATGGACCCAGCGCGTCGAGCGAAAGCTCGCCCAGTCTTCCTGGGATCTCACATGGTCTGCAATGCGCGCCGAAATCGACTCGGTCCGAAATCGTAAGAGCAAGGATGTCCCACCCGTTTCCAAGTTGACCTTGAGCCGTAAATTGTCTAATGCGTCCGACGAGCCCTTCGACTACCTGGTGGTTGGTGCCGGCTTTTCAGGGGCAGTTGTAGCAGAGAGGCTGGCGTCGCAACTTGGAAAGCGAGTTTTGGTCATTGACAAGCGCCCGCACATCGGGGGCAATACCTATGACTTTTACAACGAGGAAGGTGTTCTCGTTCACCGGTACGGTCCACACATCTTTCACACATCTTCGCAAAAAGTTGTTAATTACCTTTCGTATTTCACGGAATGGCGGCCCTACGAGCACCGTGTCCTTGCGCACGTGGACGGCAAGCTTTTGCCCATTCCCATTAATCTGGACACAATTAATGGTTTGTATGATTTGAATCTCGACCCCGCCGGTATGGAGAAGTTTCTCGCAGATCGTGCTGAAGCGCGGGGGGAAATCCGCACCTCCGAAGACATCGTGGTTTCACGTGTGGGCCGCGAGCTCTATGAGAAGTTCTTTCGAAACTACACGAGAAAACAGTGGGGACTCGATCCTTCTGAACTGGACAGTTGCGTTGCGGGCCGCATCCCCGTGCGTTTCGATCGTGATGACCGTTACTTCTCCGACAGCTTTCAAGCGATGCCGCTGGAAGGCTTCACGCGCCTGTTCGAACGCATGCTGGCCCACCCGAACATCAACGTGTTGCTCTCCACAAACTACCGCGAGGTGATAGACAGCTATCGCTCCGCCAAAGTCGTTTATACCGGGCCGATCGACGAGTTCTTCGACTACCGTTTCGGCCCACTCCCCTATCGCTCACTTCGGTTCGAGCACCAGACGCATGACAGGGAGCAGTTTCAACCGGCGGCAGTGGTGAATTACCCGAACGATCACGACTACACTCGAATTACCGAATTCAAACACCTCACCGGCCAGAAGCATGAAAAGACCAGCATCGTCTACGAATACCCAACCGACGACGGCGAGCCCTATTATCCAATCCCGCGGTCGGAAAATGCGGCCCTGTACGAACGCTATCGAGCGTTAGCTTCAGCGACAGCAGGTGTGTACTTCTGCGGCCGCCTCGCGAATTATCGCTACTTCAACATGGACCAGGTCGTCGCACAGGCACTGCATCTGTATCGCAATATCGCGGAGGATGAAACCGCGGAGTCGAGCCTACAGATTCCGGTGAGGATGCTCGACACGGCACAGGCGGCTACCTGACCGGATGAGTCCACCCCTTCCAGGCGGACTACTTCTGCAGTTCCATGAGGCGGTTCCGCCAGAGGAGTACGGAGGGGTCTTTCTCGTCCGGCGTCGAGCCGCTGGTTGCGAGCGCAACTTCATCCAGTGGAATCTTAGGTGTGCGATTGGCATATAGCAATCCGTTTGCTTCCTGAAAGGTATCGGTGAACTGTGTATAACAGAAGCCGGCCAATGATGGTAACGGGCGGACTGCCTCCATCAGTGCTATGTATCGTTCCAGAAGTTCCTCGGGAGTTCGACAGACGCTGTAACCCCAAGTGCGTCCGTTGTCATCGCGCAGAGCAATACCACCGAACTCCGTCAAAACGATCGGTTGGCGATCTGCTCCACCTCCGAGCCGAAGCATCCGTCCGCCGGGCCTTTCAAACTGGAAGAGACGCGCCTCGACTTCATCGATCCCATACCGGTTGGAAATACGAGCGGGTTGATCGTCGTAGTCGTGGATGCCGATCATGTCAGTAGCCACGCTTTCCCATCCATCATTGCCGATGACCGGCCGGGTGGGGTCGAGCGTTTTTGTGAGGTGATACAACGCCTGAACATAGTGCCTCTGCGCCGAACTGTCGGGCAGATCGGGGACCCCCCAGCTCTCATTGAACGGAACCCACGATACGATGCAAGGGTGGCTCGAATCGCGTTTCAGCACCTCGATCCATTCACGGGTTAGCCGCTCTACTGAACGCTTCGTGTAGCGGTAGGCGCTGGGCATCTCCTCCCAAACGAGCAGGCCAAGATGGTCTGCCCAATAAAGAAAGCGCGGGTCTTCGATTTTTTGGTGTTTGCGGACGCCGTTGAAGCCTAGCGCTTTCACCAGCAGGATGTCTCGGACGAACGCGTCATCGTTGGGAGCCGTTTGTCCGCTGCTTTCCCAATACCCTTGGTCGAGCACCAGATGGAGCGGCCAGGGCCGCCCATTCAAGATGAACCGATCCCCTTGGATCGTGATCGCGCGCAATGCGGTGTAGCTCTTCACGGCATCCAGCGTGCCACCGGTCGCATCGAGCAGTGTCAATTCAACATCGATGATGGTGGGCTTTGTTGGGCTCCACAAAAGGTCGTTACGGAAGTCGTCAATTCCGGGATCAGAAAGCGAGATACTGCGGTACAACTCGCCTGCAGAGACTGCGCCCGGCCCTAGACTTCCGTCGACAAATGCATATGTGTCCTTCACAAGCAGCTGGTTGCCGGTCTCCATTCTCACCGCAAGGACACATCCCACGGGCACGATACCCTTCACATGAACCCCCAACCCGATCTCAAAGCGCTCAAGACTCGAAGTCCATCGGATCGAGTCGATGTGGACCTCCGGAACCACTTCCATCCACACGGTTTGCCATATACCTGTGGTGCGCGGATACCAGATGGAATGTGGCTCCAGCTTCCAATCCTGCTTGCCTCGCGGCTTCTCTAGATCCGCAGGATCATCTTCGGCCCGTACGATGATCTCCTGCGCATCCTGAGCTCTAAGCACACGAGTGATTTCGACCGAGAACGGCGTATATCCTCCTTCGTGAAGGCAGACCTCTATGCCGTTGACCCACACTTTGGCCGAGTAGTCCACCGCGCCGAAGTGTAGGATAAGCCGCTCGCGGGGCTTCAGCTCGGGGATCGTAACGTGCCGCCGATACCACGCGGCACAGAAAAAGCTCGTGTCCCCAATGCCGCTTAGAGCAGTTTCGGGAGCAAAGGGGACCAAGATTTTCTGGTCCCATTGCACATGATCAGGATGAAGTAATGCGCCCCGGCTATCGATGGAGAAATCCCACAATCCGTCGAGCGTGATCCACTCAGAGCGTTGCAGTTGAGGCCGAGGATAACCGGGCGTTCTCTCATGTAACTGATCTTCCGACGCAAAGTCCATAAAACCTTTCGTGCGAACAAGAATTCGGGAGGTGCACTCCGGGTGGTCTTCAATGTCGCAGAGCCGCGGCCGGGCTTACCGAATAGCTATAGCACACCCCCGTCGCCTTTGCTTCGGTTGGCTCAACGGTACAGCAATTGGGAACACTTTTCGAATGCAGTCGGCAAGCACCTCGCGAGCGACGCCAGGAACTGACGCTCCAATGCGTGTTATGAAACTTAGTTGTAGAGGTCCAGCTAGCTCATACCACGCGCTTGCGATTCTAAGCGTCTATCCACACTGAGACAGGCAATCGAAAGTCCCTTGGCTTGTGACGATATCGGGAGGAATTTATGACAGTCGTACTAAGTGAAAGACCGAATGCGGAAGCTATCCCCAATTCCGGCTCTGCAGGAATGATTGTGGACGGACGCTACCTCCCGCCGCCCGAGGACAAGGACGGAAAGATTTGGGTTAGAACAACAGCACTTATTCAAGCAGATGCGCAGGAACTATATGCGATATGGCGCAATGTCGAAAGTGCCCCGCTATGGCAAGAGCAGATCACGAGAGTCGTTTCGACCGGACCAAAGACCTCACATTGGATCATGGAAGCTGATGGCAAGACCATTCAATGGGACTCAGAAGTGATGGCCGATGATCCTGGAAAACGCATCACATGGCGGTCCATCGGGGGCGACTCAGACAACGCTGGGGAAGTGATCTTTGAGGAAGCTCCCGGCGGGCGGGGCACGGTAGTTACGGTATTGCAGGAGTTTCGCATGGGCAAACTCACGGGCGCTTGGGAAACCTTGGTGGGTCGAAATCCTAAGCAAGCCGTGATTGAGAATCTCCGACACTTCAAAGCCCTCGCTGAAACAGGGGAGATCCCAACAGTCCAGGGGCAGCCGCATGGTGATCGCGGAATCATCGGCAAAGTGAAGGAATCTACATACGGCGAGAAGATCAAGACACCGCCCGGAGCCAAATAGCGGCGCCGGAGGCAAGGTGCAGCATTCGTTCGTTTCGAGCCTCACAGAAAAGGAGCAGTTATGAAAGCAGTTTGTTGGATGGGAAAGAGTGAGGTCAAGACATTGACCGTGCCTGATCCCACGCTGTTAAACCCACATGATGCAATTATCAAGATCACCAGGACAGCTATCTGCGGGTCGGACCTGCATTTGTACGATGGCTTTATCCCCACGATGGAGGCCGGCGATGTCCTTGGGCATGAATTCATGGGTATCGTCGAAGAAGTTGGCAAGGACGTTATCAATCTTCGTCCCGGTGACCGAGTAGTGGTGCCATTTACGATTGCATGCGGCAGCTGTTTGTTTTGCAAGAAAAAGCTCTGGTCCGCCTGCGATAACACCAATCCCAACGCTCATCTGATGGAGGCGGCATACGGATATTCAGGTGCTGGGCTTTTCGGTTTTTCGCACATGATGGGCGGCTACGCGGGCGGACAGGCACAATATGCCCGTGTTCCCTTCGCGAACGTAGGTCCGTTGAAGATCGAGAGCGATCTACCTGATGAGAAGGTGCTCTTTCTTTCAGATATCTTCCCAACTGGATATATGGCCGCCGAGAATGCCCAGATACAACCAGGTGACACCGTCGCAGTTTGGGGATGTGGTCCGGTAGGTCAGTTCGCCATCGCAAGTGCGTTCATGCTGGGCGCCGCCAGAGTAATTGCCATTGACAGGCTGCCGGAAAGACTCGAATTAGCGAAGAGTTTAGGGGCGATCGTCGTCGACTATTCAGAAGAAGACGTGAGCGTGCTGACAGCAGTCAAGGACCTGACGGGAGGCATCGGGCCAGATGCATGTATCGATGCTGTGGGGTTGGAAGCCCACTCCTCCGAAATCCAGGGCTTATACGACAAGGTCAAAACCGCCCTCATGATGGAAACGGACCGCCCCAGCGTGCTCCGCCAGGCGATTCAGGCCGTCCGGAAGGGCGGGACCCTATCCATTCCGGGAGTTTACGGTGGTCTTCTGGACAAAGTGCCCTTCGGTGCTGCATTTGGAAAAGGCATCACCATGAAAATGGGTCAGACGAACATGCACAACTATATGAAGCCGCTACTGGCGCGAATTGAAAAGGGGCAAATCGATCCGAGTTACATCATCTCCCACCGCATCACGCTCGACCAGGCCCCAGAGATGTACAAGATATGGCGGGATAAGAAAGAGAACGTCACAAAAATAGTCATCGATCCCTGGGCCAACATGCAGACTGCCTAATGGACCGAGAGGGTGTTAGACAGTTTAGCTCTCGCTTATTGCTGTTCACAGACCATGGTTGCTTATTGAAGATTTGGGAATTGTCTCGCTAGATGCGGGATTCTAGTGGATTCTGCTCATCCTTTCGAGCCCGTGATCGAGCAAACTGAATCAGGAGAATTTAATCTATGACTGCGTCTCTCGTTGAGCCCCGCGATCCACGCGAACGCTTTGCCAAGCCGCCTTTCCCTCAGGGGAAGCAAACCGGCTCCGGCAGTTCCAATCAGCTCAATCCTCCGGCCGATTACGGGGAATCCACTTACAAGGGGCATAATCGTCTCATCGGCCGCTCCGCTCTCATTACTGGAGCCGATAGCGGTATTGGACGAGCCGTCGCGCTCTGTTTTGCGAAAGAGGGAGCAGATGTTCTTTTCACTTTTCTAGACGGAGATGCTGACGAACAAAAGGATGCTGTGGAGACGATCAGACTTGTCGAAGCCACAGGTCGCAAAGCCATCGCCGTGCCGGGCGACATCGGGCAGAAGTCCTTCTGCATAAAGCTAATTAAGCGAGCTCGTGAGGAGTTTGGCCGGCTCGATATTCTTGTCAACAACGCAGCTTTCCAACGGACCTACAAGGAACTGGTAGATATTCCCGAAGAGGAGTTCGACAGAACCTACCGCACTAATGTTTACGGAACTTTCTTCCTCACGCAAGCTGCGCTTCCCGAGATGAAGCCTGGCGGCGTGATTCTGAACAGTTGCTCCATCGAAGCCTTCGTACCGAAGGATGAACTTGCCCCCTACGCATCCACCAAAGCAGCTCTCGTCAGTCTCACCAAGAGCTTCTCAAAGCTTTGTATGAAGCACGGCATCCGCGTAAATGGCGTCGCTCCCGGCCCTGTATGGACTCCGCTCATCCCTGCAACTATGCCGCTGGAAGAGGTCCAGTCTTTTGGCGAGAACACTCTATTCAAACGACCCGCGCAACCGGTCGAGCAGGCCGCGATTTTCGTATTTCTAGCCTCGGATGATGCAAGCTACATCACAGGTGAGATCTACGGTGCGAGTGGCGGTAAGACGCCGTTTTAGTTGGACCAGATAACAAGGTACCGTTTAAAGCATTCGCTGAGCGAAGCGAGAAAGAATGATCTCGAACAGCTTGTACGCGCAGGCAGTGCCTGAGAGAGCATCCCGCCGCTTGTGATCTATTCTTCAATCCGTGGTGCTGCGGGCGCTTCACGAGACCAGCCACTACCGCACAATTTGGTCCGCTCTGATTAAACCCGCTCTAGAAATTCCACGGCGCATGGGCTTATGGTTGGAAACACCATCCCGTCATTCAACGCCTTTCTCTTCTTTCTTGATCTGGACGCGCTCTCTTTTCACTTCAAGGCGAATTCTCGCAAAAAGGCTCATATAGACGTTCGCCACCCATACCAGTGCAAAGCCTGCAATCAGATACCCTCGCCAGCCTGGATAGAGAAGCTTGAATCGGGTAATGATCAAAAATATGGCTGCGACGTAGTGGCTGAAGCAGTACTCGCACGTAAATAGATAGAAGAACTTGCGTTCATAGATCCTGCGGCAGGTTGTGCTTTTCCCTAAGCACACATCACGAATTTCACGAACGACTTCCTCATGCGTGATCGTCCAAGCAATCGAAGCAATGGGGAGAGCTAAGAGAAACAAGGACAAGTCTTGAAAGGCCATCTGAGGAGGCTCCAACGATTCAAAAGAAGATCTATAGATTGATGCATCCCTTTCGGGTGCAGGAGGTATCAGATCCCTACGCGCCAAAGATCTGTGTGCGGCCAACGACAACGAGGAATGCGCCAGAGATTAAATAGACCGTTCGATTCTTCCTATACGGGGGCTGACATCGATACGCTGAATGGGGCTTACATTCTCTCCCGGATCCACCAGAACAGGCACGACACCGCAATCCACATCCCTCCGGACGTTAGTAACATGGACGGAAAGTTGTGCGTCGGCAGCCCTTGCCATAGCACCACCGCAAAACCCATTAGACCGAGTGTTCCGATGGACGCTCCCGTAGCCTCAACACTCGCTTGCCCCCGTGCCGACCAGGTTCCTACCTTGCCTTCCGCCTTCTCACGCAATGTCTTATGCTTTTCTACGAGGCTTACGCCAGCGGGAAAGATTCCTGGGAACGCCAGGAATAAACCGCCTATAACAGGCCCAAAGCGATCCGCCACCAAGCCTGCAAGAACCGTCACCAGCCCCCCGAAGACGAACCGCGACACATATTCCGTTGGCTTAGTCTGCTTGAGTGAATCGAATCTCAACCCTAGATGCATCACTCTATCTCCGCAGCCAGAGCGCCCATAGCACCGCGGCCGTTGCAAACCATATTGGTAAAAGAGCGATCGCTGTCGTCAGTGCCTTCGAGCGCCAGTGCATTACCACGAAGCTCACCACACACGCGTACGCGAAAAAGGCGATTGCGCCAGCTACCATCGACCTTGCCTCGGTTGCCACATAAACGCTCCCATGTTTGTGCATTGTCAGCACCAGCGTAGCCAGCGCGATGGTGGGCGCCGCAGCGAACACGCCTCCCAGCGACTCCGGCTTTATCACATCGCCTAAGATTGCAAACACGCTAACCACTATTCCGCCGATCAAGAATCGCAGCATCATGTCCATCACTTCTTCCACCCCGTCACTTTCACTGCCCTCTTTCAGGTGTGAGAGTCTTCTTCGATTTTCTGACCTTTTTCATCGTGTCAATACCTCGCTAGATTGGTATGCCGCGCGCCGCTATCGGGTTGCCCGTCCGCCCCCGAGGTTGGGGAAATCAGTTCTGCGCCAAAAAATCCTCAGCAGCCGCGATTGCCGCTTTTGCGGACGGACTATCCCTTGCAACGGACGATCAACTTGTAGGCCGGAATGCACTAGACACTTCAGCTGAAAACAACTTAAGTGAGACGAAACGCGTCCAATTGCTGATTCACATTCTAGTCACAATTCCTGGCGGGAAATGAAGACCAAGAAACATAATGAAAAGTGGGCCACTCGCAGTTCATCTAGAGCCGGTGGGACGAACATAAGAGAGGCAACCGCCAGCTACGAAAAATGGATGCGCACCTGCACCTCGGTAATTTCGACAGATCTTCTTTCAAAGCACGAGCAGATGAAAGAGAGCCCCTTCCTTTTCTTGCGGGGAACTTTCTACAGGTGGGCCCAACAATGGCCGTCACTCTGTACCGAACTGTGCAACGCACCACAGGTTCTCGCTGTAGGGGATCTGCATGTGAACAGTTTTGGGACCTGGCGAGACATAGAGGGCCGGCTCTGTTGGGGAGTGGACGATTTTGACGAGTCGTACCGGTTGCCTTACACGAATGATCTGGTCCGCCTTGCCGCCAGCATGAAGATCGTCGCCGATGCTGAGGGGTTATCGATCAAGGTGAAAGTAGGATGCGACGCCCTCCTGGAGGGATATGTCCAGTCTCTCAAAGAAGGTGGCCGCCCCATCGTCCTCGAGGAACATGAACAGAAGCTCGGGAAACTGGGCGTGGATAGTTTCAAGCGGCCAGCCGATTTCTGGGAGAAACTGAACCGTTTGCCGGGGGTCCGCCACCAACTTGCAACTGACGTAAAGCGGGCGCTGGAAAAGACGCTTCCCGATCCGCAAATGAGGTACAAGGTCGTCCGCCGGCAAGCAGGCTTAGGCAGCCTCGGCCAGCAAAGATTTGTGGCGATCGGAGAGTGGCAAGGAGGTTGTATCGCCCGGGAGGCGAAGGCGATGCTGCCTTCAGCCTGCGTATGGTTGAATGGCGAGGTCGGGCATCGCCAGTCAAATTACGAAATTGCAATCAAATCAGCCGTGCGATCGCGTGACCCTTTCCAGGTCATTCAAGGATCATGGCTAATTCGTCGCCTTTCACCGGACTCAAATCCCATCGATATCCAAACTCTCCCAAAGCATAGTGACGAGCAGATGATCCTGCAGGCAATGGGAGCGGAAGCGGCGAATGTCCATCTGGGAACAAGGCGACAGGCCGCCCACATCTTGAAAGACCTGAGAAAAAGGAAGTCGAATTGGCTGAGGGACTCTGCAACCCGCATGGCCCTAGCCGTGGAAAAGGATTGGAGCCGCTACAAAAAGTCCTGAGATGGCACATGAAAGATAAAGGTCGAGACTCATCTCTGTCTTAATGGCTGTTGGTTGTCTACCAACGTGCTATATCGTGCGACTCTGTGCAGTCGCACGACGTGACGTAAGTGATTGAACAAATCGGTCTTTTCGGTCTCTTGCGACGTTAGGCGACAATTTGCGAGATAGCTATAACCGGACTTAAAATCCGCAGACCCTTATCAGGTCGTGGGGGTTCAAGTCCCCCGGGCGCCAAACAAAGGCATCGAGGGTCATCGAGAGGGCTTTTCAGCTCAAACCCGATTGCACTTCTCACACCTGTCGCCGTGCATCACCATTGCGTTATAGGCGCTTAGAAGGGTGGCACGGCTGCTGCTGGTCCTGCTCCTGCCCAAGGTGTTCACGCACTCTCCGGCAGCCTGCAGGAACGTGTGCGCAAACCGCATCCCCTCATTGCAAACGGGGATTTTCTCAAGGATCGGCCATTGGGACAGAAGGCTGTCATTTGCTACCGGCATTGGATATACCTCCGGTTCGTTGATGGAAGGACTGTCAGGTATTGGACGAAACCTGGCGGAAATTCGGCGCTTTTTCTTTGCTTCTCTTTTAACGCGCAAGACCCGCTCGAGGTGCAGCCATGAAGCGAATTGCTAAGCTCTTGAGCGTTTTTTGTTTCAGCGACTACTTCGTCGAAATCTCCAGCACTTGAACAGCGTAGGCGGGCACGGTGTGGCTGAACGAAGACCCGGCTGCCTTCAATTCCGTTTTTACCGGTACGATTCGTGTTGGCACGGAGATGGTGTTCGTCTCAGCTGGATTGACGCCGGTAAGCGTGATCAGTGAGCCTGAGGACGCGATTTTGGTCGCTCCGCTCAGATCGATTTTGATCGACTGCGGCGTTGAATCGGCATTCACCAGTTTCAGATAGACCTTTCCTTTCGAAGCGTCCTGCGTAACTGAGTAGAAGAACCGTGGTCCTCCACCGGTAAGGGATGACGAGGGGACCTCGGTTCCGAGATACTCCGCGAACATCGCCTGTGCGTAGTAGCTCGGTGAACCATAGCTGCTCATCGCGTCGTAGCCGATCAGATTTGCCTCCCACTGCATTCCGCCCGGATTCACATTCACGAAGAGCGGCGCGTACGAGGCCATGACGATGAGATCGCTGTTTCGCTCCATCGAGGTCATCCAGGCCGCATCGCCGAGCGCGGCTCCGAGATTGGTGGTTGGGCTGCCCTCACGAGTGGCCCACTCGCCGACAAAGATTTTGGGACCGTTACGGTCGACATCATCGTAGTGCTTCACGAACCGGAAGAAGTCGTCCGCGCGTTTGTAGTAGTGGTCATCCTGAACGTCGGGCTTCATTCGCTTGAGCGGCTCAGTTGCGATGATTTGGAGCTGCGGATATTTGGCTTTGATGGCCTTATAGAACTGCGCGTATCGGTCCTCGTAGCTGCCAGAGCGGTCGAATTGGTCTTCGTTGCCGATCTCGACATACTGCAACGGAAAGGGCGCGGGATGTCCCATCTTCGCCCGCACGGCGCCCCATTTCGTGGAAGCGTCGCCGACGGTGAACTCGATCTCGTCGAGCGCGTCATCGACATATTGGGCAAGCCCAGGTCCGGCCGTTACGCGTCCTCCCTTGAGCGAATAGCCTGCGTATACGGCAAGCACTGGCTCGATCTTGAGATCTTCAGTCCACTGGAGAAATTCGAGCAGCCCGAGTCCGTCGGAGGACTGGTAGTTCCAGGGGCTGCGATGGGTGGGGCGGTTCACGAGAGGGCCGATCGTCGCCTTCCAATCGAATCGCTCCTCGATAAAGTCGCCTTCGAGATAGTTGCCGCCAGGAAGCCGCAGAAACTTTGGATGCATGCCCGCCAGCAACTCCATAATGTCGGTCCGGTTGCCGTTTTCGCGGTTTTTGTACGTGGGTGGAAAGAGCGATACCATCGAGATCCACACTCTGCCCGGATGACCTACTGTTAGTCGCAGATGATTTTCGACGGATGGAGTTATCTGGCCCGTGGTGAGCGTAACCTCGTACCTCTTCCACTCTGTTGTCAGCGGTTGGCTTGGTGCGGTTGCGATGGTAGCGCCGGTGTTGTCGTTTACCAGGGCCAGCGTAACGGGTCCTACGTCGCTGGAGTCCGCCTTTGCATAGAGCGATGCCTTGTAAGTCGTGTTCGGACGCATCGCCATGCCCCAGAAGCCCTCATTTCTTGCGCCGGCAGGGTTGGCCGGGTCTGCTTGCGCGATGTCCAATCGGAGGCTTCTGTTGAGGGCTTCGCTGGGCCCGACCGTGGTGTCGACCATCATAGTGGCGTCTGCGTTACCCATTTCGACCAGATCCCAGTGGGCGGTGCCGGAGGATCCGCGGTCCTGAAAGGTGCGGTTGCGAACCATCTCTGCGTAGAGGCCGCCGTCGTAGGAGTAGTTGATCTCCTCCGTCATCAAGCCGTACAACTTCGGGCTTACGCTGTGCAGCGGCTTGTCGAGTTGAACGCTTAGCGTTGCGCCGGGCGTTTGCGCCATGCAGGTGAACGCGAGAGTTGTGGAGAAGAAGAATGCTGCTCGCAAGCTTTTCGACATGTGCCCTCTTTTCGGTCCGTTGTTGCCTCGGCAAAGTAAACGCTTACCAGTATCCGTCAAGAGCCTGTTTCGTGATACTGAATTTCCGAAGTTTTTTCGCTCAGGCCATTAGGTCAGGTAGGAGTTATTTTTCCAGGCCAGATCGCCGGATCGCTGACTGAGCACACGTCGTGGGTTAGGATTGGATTCCAGGCTCTGCATGTCTTCTCATGAAATTCACTCAACCGGCGCGTCGATCTCTATCGTGAATTCACCTCCAAAGCACGCGATTCCGAGACGCCGCTGGCGAATAGCGTGGCTTCTGGGCCTGGGCGTTCTGGTGAACTATTTTGACCGAGTCAATCTGTCGGTCTCGCACGCCGCGCTATACACCACCTTCGGTATTTCGACTGTTACCTTCGGCTATCTCTCGGGAGCATACAACTGGACCTACGCTCTTTGTCAGTTGCCGATTGGGGTGTCGCTGGACAAATTTGGAATTCGTCGCGTCGGCCGCATCAGCACGTTTCTGTGGAGCATCGCTTCCTTCTGCGCGGCGGTTACGCCGACTATCGGAGGGTTCTTTGGGGCGCGTCTTCTGCTCGGGGTGGGAGAAGCGCCGACGTTTCCGGCGAACGCAAAGGCGATTGGCTACTGGTTTCCCTCTCGCGAGCGCAGTTTTGCAACGTCGATCTTCGACAGCGCTGCTAAATTTTCTTCTGCGATAGGCGTTCCGCTTATCGGGGTCCTGCTGCTGAAGGTTGGCTGGCGCTGGAGCTTTGCGGCCACTGGGCTGATCAGCTTTTTATATTTTTTGCTCTTCTGGTGGATCTATCGTGACCCGCAGGATGATCCGAGACTGACCGCCGTGGAACGCGACTACATCGCAACCGACGATGAAGTCTTCGCTGCAAACGAAACGGGACAAGCCTCGCTCGGCTATCTTATGCGGCAACGCAAGGTCGTTGGGATGGTGTTGGGCTTCGGCTCGTACAACTACGTCTTCTACTTACTGCTGACGTGGCTTCCGAGCTATCTCTCTTCCGCTCTGCACATCGATCTGCTGCACTCGTTTCTTTACACGGGTGTTCCGTGGCTGGTCGCGACTGCGGCGGACCTCGTGGTCGGTGGCTGGCTGGTGGACTGGCTCATTGAGCGCGGACGGAATGCGAGCAACGTCCGAAAGACGGTTCTCGTGGCTGGAACCACCTGTGGACTGGGCATCCTCGGGGCGGCGAATACGCACAGCGCGATGACGGCACTGATCTGGATCAGTATCTCTATCGGAGGGCTGTCCGCTGCGTCTCCTGTGGGTTGGTCCGTCCCATCGTTGATCGCGCCTCGAAGCAGCGTAGGAAAGGTGGGGGGAATTATGAATTTCTCCAACCAGCTTTCGGGCATCTGCGCGCCGATCCTCACCGGCTATCTGGTCGCCGCCCGGCAGTCATTTGCCTGGGCGTTCGGCGTATCGGCAATTTATTTGCTGATCGGCATCGCGGGCTACATCTTTTTGCTGGGCAGGATTGAACCTATGCCCGCTGAGCCAGAACGGCCGAGCTAGGCGCATCGGGACCTATGGCGTTCCAGGCGGTTTGACTGTTGCGCGCATCGATCCGGTCGATATTCCGCCGTCTACAAGAAGAGTCTGCCCAGTGATGTAGCGGCTGGCCTCGGAGGCGAGGAAGACAACCGCGCCGTCGAGGTCATTCGGTTGACCGGCGCGCTTCACAGGAATCCGATCGACCAGGTACTCCACCCACTCTTTGTCTTCGTAGAGCATCTTGTTCTGTTCGGTGCGGAACCATCCGGGGGCGAGGCAGTTGACGGTGATTCCATACTTGCCCCAGTCGTCGGCCAAGCTCATCGTTAACTGTCGAACTCCGCCGCGGCTCGCTCCATATGGCGCGAGTCCGGCGTAGCCGAAGACGCTTGTGACGGAGCCGATGTTGATGATGCGGCCGTAGCCATGCTTGACCATGCGGCGCGCCATCTCCTGCGCGACAAAGAAGGTGCCCCGCAGATTCGTGTCGAGTACCATGTTCCAGTCGTCCCATGTGACATCGAGAGCAGGTTTCCGCGCATTGCATCCCGCGTTGTTGACGACGATATGAACCTGGCTGCAGACCTGCTCTGCCGAAGCGGCCATTTGCTCGATGCTGCCCTGATCGCGGACGTCCAATTCAAGCGGAAGAGCCTTGCGACCGAGCGCTTCGATCTCGGAGGCGAATGGCGTGAGGTCCTGAAGTTTGCGGCTCGTAAGGATCAGGTCCGCGCCAGCTCTTGCAAGCGCACGCGCGAAGTACTGTCCCAGACCGCGGCTTGCCCCGGTCACCAGCGCAACCTGGCCGGTGAGATCGAACAGATTTTCGCTCATCGCGTTTGTCCTGAGTTGATGCGCGGGTCGAGCACAATCTTCATCAGATTTGGCTCACCGGAGTGCAGACGATCGAACCACGCCGGGCCGTCGCTCAACGGCGCGACGGCGGTGATCAGAGGCCCGACGCGGATCTTTCCGGCGGCCATTAATTGCATGGCCTGCGGATATTCACCACAGGAGGCGCACGATCCCTGCAGGCGGATCTGGCGCGATACGACTTTTTGCAGCGGTAGGGTTACCTGTGGCGTGATGTTGCCGATCAGCGTCACGGTGCCACCTTTCCGGACGCAATCGATTGCTGCGGCGACAGTCTCGTTTCGTCCGACAGCCTCCAGCACAACATCGACGCCGCGTCCTGCGGTCAGGCGAAGAATCTCCTGCGTTAGCTCCGCTCCGGACGCCTGAATGGTCTCATCCGCACCCAACCCCGCTGCCGAGTTCAAGCGGGTTGCGTCGATGTCCGAGACGAAGACTCGAGAGCAGCCCGCAGCGCGAGCGGCCTGGAGAGTCAACAGTCCGATCATGCCGGCTCCAATGACCAATGCTGTTTCTCCGCCCCGGAGCTGCGAGACGGCCACAGCGTGGAGCGCGACTGAGACGGCCTCCAGCATCGCGGCTTCCGCGAAGGCCAGATTGTGCGGCAGCTTGTAAACGATGCGCGACGGTACGGCGACATACTCCGCGAAGGCTCCCGCGCGGCGGTAATCGCCGCAGGAGACGCCAACGACCTGCCGGTTGTCGCAGAGGTTCATCTCTCCACTGCTGCAGAATGCGCATTCGCCGCAGTAGACGGTGGAGTCGAAGGTGACACGGTCGCCGACGGCGAATCCGCTGACCTCTGAGCCGACGGCTGCGACGACGCCGGCAGCCTCATGTCCCATGACAAGGGGCGGGATGCGCCGGCCAGACGTGCCGTCGTAACCGTGGACGTCGCTGCCGCAGATGCCGCATGCGGCCACCTGCACCAACACATCCGACGCCTGCGGCACAGGGACCGGCATGTTCGTTACTTCGAGATGCTTGTATTCGGAGAGAAGAAGCGCATTCATGGTTCGTCGATTGACCTCTCACGATTAAGGTATACCGTTCGGGATCCTTTAGCTCGCAGTGCACGTCAATCGATCACGCGGTTCGAGCCAAAAACCGGCTAGGTTATGATGGGTCGAAATCAATGATGGCAATTCCTGAAGTACACGATCTTCGCTGACCTCTCATGATGTTATTTCCTGAAAACCTCACCCTGCTTCTGGTGGCCGTTCCAGGTGTCGCGCCTGCGGTCACCCCTGTTGTTACCCAATGGATGCAAGCGTATGATCCGGCGCATCACTGGTGGCTGTCGACCTTCTGGGCTGCGCTTCCGCTGGTGGTTTTGCTGGCAGCGATGATTGGCTTGCGGCTGAAAGGACATATTTCCGCGCTCATTGCCTTGGCGGTGGCGCTTGCGATCACCGTGGGCATCTTTCACATGCCGGTGCATCTCGCAGCCCTCTCAACGATTCTTGGCGCAGGGTATGGCCTGTTTCCGATCTTCTGGATCGTCTTTCCCGTGATCTTCATGTACCAACTCACGGTGCGGGCCGGGAGATTTGGCTTGTTGCAGGAGTGCCTGGTCGGAGTAACGGAGGACAGCCGTCTACAATTGCTGCTGATCGCCTTCATCTTTGGCGCATTCTTTGAAGGAGCTGCGGGCTTTGGCACCCCCGTGGCCGTTTGCGGCACGATTCTGCTTGGTCTGGGTTTTCCTCCGCTTGAGGCCGCGAGTCTTGCGCTTCTTGCCAATACGGCGCCGGTCGCCTTCGGAGCGATGGGCACGCCGGTGATTGCGCTGCACGGCGTTACTGGTCTCGACACGCTGGTGCTTACTCGCGTGGTTGCGACACTGCTTACGCCCTTTTGCATTCTGGTGCCGTTCTGGCTGATCTGGGCATTCGCGGGCTTCAGGGCCATGTGCGAAGTCTGGCCGGCGATTCTTGTCTCGGGTGTCAGCTTCGGTCTTACGCAGCTTCTGGTGGCCAGACTTCACGGACCGTGGCTTGTCGACATCAGCGCAGGTGTAATCAGCCTGTGTGCCTTCGTCCTGTTTTTGCGTGTGTGGAAGCCGAAGCGGATTCTTGATGCGCAGCGCAATGACATCACCCATCTTCCGCGGTCGCTGAAGCGAAATCACGTCGCTGTTGTTGCCCGCGCGGCTGTTCCATGGGTTATCCTGACGCTGTTCGTCACGATTTGGGGCACGCCGACTTTCGCAACGTGGGTTGATCGCGTGACAACGCTGCATGTGTCAGTTGCAGGCCTCGATAAGGTTGTCTTTCGAGTGCCGCCCGTTGTTCCTCATCCCGTCGCGGAGGCTGCTGCGTTTACCTTCAACTGGATGTCGGCCACGGGTACCGGTATATTCGTCGCCGCTATCCTCACGGCTTTTGTGATGGGGCTTCGTTTTCGCGCAATCATTCAGGTCTTCTGGCATACGGTCATCGCAACGCGCTTTACGATGATTACGATCGCCGCGCTGATGGGCCTTGCCTTTGTCACGCGCTTCTGCGGTATGGACGCTACTCTTGGTCTGGCCTTCGCTCGGACTGGAGTCTTCTATCCCTTCTTCGGCACGCTGATCGGCTGGCTCGGCACCGCATCCACAGGGTCTGATACTTCTTCAAATGTTCTCTTTGGAAATCTGCAAAAGTTTACTGCTCAACAACTCGGCATCTCGCCCTTCGTCATGGCATCAGCCAATTCGTGCGGTGGCGTGATGGGCAAGATGGTCGCTCCGCAGAGTGTCGTTGTCGCCAGCACCGCAACCGGAATCTATGGGAGCGAAGGGACGATCCTTCGCTTCGTAATCATCCATAGCTTTATTCTTGCTTGTCTGATGGGTGTGCTGGTGTCGATCTTGGTATATTTCCCTTCGCTTGCGAGACTGGTTCTCGGCTAGCCTCAGCAGGATTCACTCGGTCGTTGCATAGCAGAATTCGCAGATCTCTTACGTTGTTTCCCGTTGGGCCGGTGATGATTGCATCCCCCAACTTGTCGAAGACATTAAAGCTGTCGAACTGCTCTAAGGCGGCATTGATCTCTAACCCGTGCGTGCGGGCGCGCGTCGCCGTGATCTCGTCGCAGATCGCGCCGGTGGCAGGGCTGTTGCCGTCGGCTCCGTCCGAACCTCCGCTAAGGATCGTTGCTTTGATGTTGCGTTCAGCGATCAGGCGCGCACACTGCAGAACAAACTGCTGATTTCGTCCTCCAGTTCCGTGGAGTCGCGGAATCTGAACGGAGATCTCGCCGGCGGAGAGGAGGCATATCTTCGGATGGCGGTGACGCAGCTCTTGTAGACGGTCCAACAAGTAAGCCGCTGCATCGCGATAGTCCCAATCATCGCACCTGTTGTCGACGACGACATGAAATCCGAGCTGTGTCGCAGCCTCTCCGGCAATTCTGCAAAGATCAGCGCTGGATAGGAGGGAGAGCCAGGTGCTCTTCTTGAAGGCAGGATGGTCGGCTTTCGGAGTCTCTTCGAGTCCGGGATCCCTAAAGTAGGTAAGAAGATTATGAGAGAAATTCAGAGCACCCGATTTGGCTGAGATAATCCGGCGGCATTCTTCCGAAGTTGACGGGTTTGGAAGCGAGGGACCTGAACCGACGACATGCAAAGCTGTCTCGGGGACATCTGAGATAAGCAGTGTGCACTGCGTTGCTCCCTGCGCCGCAACCGCCAGCCTTCCTCCCTTGACCTGCGAAAAGTGCTTTCGCAAAGTGTTCATTTGCGTAATCGGAAGGCCGGACTGGACCAGAGCTCGATAGAAGCTCGCCGTGTCCTCGACGGTGAGGTTTACATCGAGTGCTTTCTCCACCATCGCCGACGCTCCACCACTGATAAGAAAAATGACAAGGCAGTGCTCGTCACAGGAGCTCAGTAGCTCGAGGGTTGCTTCGGCGGAGTCTCTAGACACCTGATTTGGAATCGGGTGACTGCCCGGGAAGAACCGAACTCTGAAATCTCGATTCAGCGGTTCGGTGGACCCCACAACAATTGCCTGAATCGCCTGATCTTGCTTCGCAGCTGCCTCCAGTACGGGAAACAGCGCATCCCACATGGGCGCGGCCGCTTTGCCTATCGAAATCACGGCGATACGTTGAAACTCCTGCAGCTTGTACTTCAACTCGCCGACGAGCAGAGTTTCACCTTCACGGCGAACGAGACCTTGCATCGCTTCAGCGACGTTCAGACGGCGCAGCGTGTCCAGGAAAAGTTCTTTCGCCGTCTTAGTTAGAGTCATCGACGTCCGGTCCAGAATTGTCTCTCCGATCGAAACGCTGCTGTGATGCTTCAGCGCACAACTTCTGAACAGATAGCCGCGATCCCCGCGATATTTTGCAACAGGTTCTCCGGAATCGCGTGGCGTTGTATGAGGTAGTCCGGGCTGTTGTACGAGAGCCAGACCTTGCCGTCATCATCCTGCCAGACCAACGCCTTGAGAGGAAGGTCGATGGCAACGGTCGGCGCGGCGATCATCAATGGGGTGCCGGCCTTCGCGTTGCCAAAGATGAGTAGCTTTGTTGCTTGCATCTTCAGGCCGGCCTTGGCAGCATCGCCGCTGTGGTCGATCTGCGCAAGAATGGTCAAGCCCTTCGCTTGAACGATTGTTTCCAAACGTGCGAGGGTGTCTGGCACCGAGCGAGGACTGCTCAAGTGAACCATTCCGTTGTCCGGCAGCTTAGACATGTTCCTCTCCTTTATGTGTTGTTACGGCTTCGAGTACCAGGTTTTGTTATTCCTCGCGCAACCAGTCTTGAGAGTGCCTTTCCACAGCGATGCGAACCAGTTGGCTTCTTGTCCGGACGCCCGTTCGGGTGAAGAGTTGCTGAAGCGCGGCCTTGACCGAGCCCTCCGAGATGTTCAATCGTTGGCCGATCTCCTTATTGCTGAGGCCTTCAAAGACACCGTGGAGTACCCTTCGCTCCCTTACGGTCAAGGATTCCTGTCTCGTCTCTCCGCCGCGGCGGCCAGCGTTTGCGAGCAGCGCCTTTACCAGGCCGGGGTCGAGCCATGTTTCACCGTTCATTACGCGACGAATTGCCTGCGTCAATTCTACTAGCGGACTGCTCTTGAGAAAGATACCGGAAACTCCCTTGTCCAGAGCGTGCTGCATTACTGCATCGGCCACTCCTCCGGTCACCATAAGGACAAGTCCGGCGAAACCGCATCGCTTACTTTCATCCAGGAATTGAGTTCCGGGTTTCTCTCCCAGATCGTAGTCGAGCAAGACCAGATCAATCTGCTCCCTGGCGATAATCCTTAGCGCTTCATCGACTGAAGCGCACGCTCCGACGACTTTGCATTCAGTGTCGGCCTCAAGTAGCCTGCCCAGACTTTCGCTGAAGAGAGTGTGATCGTCGACGATCAGAACCCGAACCTGCTTAGACATCGCCAATCAGCTCCTTTTGCTCCGGAATCGATAGTTCGACGACAAAGCAGGCTCCGATCGAAGTCGGCTCGTAACGAAGATCGCCCTGAAACGATCGCATAAAGGCGCGGGAGAGATAGAGTCCGAGGCCAGTGGCTTCGGCTTTCTGCTGGAACGGGCTGAAGAGGCCGACAGGATTCTTAACTCCTGCGCCACTATCGATCAGACGAACCAGGACCTGACGGTCAGTCGTTTCGACTGAAAGGCGGAGCTCTTTGCAGGGCTGTGAGATCACCGCGCGCTCGCTGTTCTTGATCAGATTGAGGAAGACTTGCATCAGGCTCGGCCGGTCAGCAAGGACCTCTGGCAGGCAGTTCGCCGCGGAGATCTCGAACTTGATTCCGTTCTCCTCGAGAGGCGACTTTACGATGATTCGCAGCTCTTCGAGCAGCGAAGAGAGGTCTACGCTGGTTGCTCGATTTGAGGTGCCGTGTAAATTCATGGCGGCTATCTTCTCCAGAGACCCGATGAGTGTGCCGAGAGCTACAAAGTCTTTGCTGTTCTCCAGAGAAGGATCGCGCCTAAGGTTCTGATGCACCACTGTAATCGCCGAGCAAACGTTTCGAATCTCGTGGGAGACAGCGGTCACAAGGATTCGCGAACCGGTTAGCAATTGATGCAGGCTGGACTCCTCGTGGGTTCTCAGATCGTCGGAAACATCAACGACCATTGCGGCCATGCGCGCGCCGACGCTGGTCTGGTAGGTAGAAAACCAGATATCGGCCAGGAAGCTTTCGAGGTTGCGCCGCACACCATGGCATTGCATCACTGTGCGAAAGGTGTTGCCGGGATGATGCGCTACGGGAAGATTAAGCAGGGAAGGAAGGTAGCGGTGAATGGAGGATCCCGCGAGTTCTCCTATGGGCACTGCAAAGAGTTTATGAGCGGCCTCGTTCGCCAGTAGAAAGTGACCATCGGCATCAGTCGTAAAAATTGCAGCGGGGCTGCTTTCGATGAGCACTTTGAGCTGCTCTTCTGCATCCTGACGCGCCGCAATCTCGTTCTCCACCTGCCGCATGTGTTCGCTTGCGGCGCGTCGGCTGCGCACGACACCGTAGACGAAGAGGCCGAGACCGCAGAATGCGGAGAAGGTGAGAATGTCACGTGGGATGCCGACGGCGGGGGTCCACTTCAGACTATTAAAGGCCTCGGAGAGTCCGGTACAGACAATCGCTGAGACACAAATCTGCCACCGACTCAGAACTCGGCCGACGAGCAACATGGGAAGGAGATAGAGAAATCCGAGCGGGATCTCGGCATCGATGCGCCAATCCGCAATCGCAATCAGTGCCACCAGCAGGGCTGCGCGCCATAGAGTCGGCCCGGAATTTTCTGTAGATGCCAATGGGATTGATCTCATGATCTGTTAAAAATTACAGGCCCCGCCCCTAAGAACTCGGACTCGGCGGTATTTCCAAGCCGTGGTTTTGGAGAAACTAGATCTCGAAACCGCGATAGTCGCCGATTTTTTACGATTATTTTATGCATCCTTCTGTATCGTCAGCACTATCTCCCAGTCTAGTGGCAATCCGAAACCAACGTAGCTAGCCGAAAGATAGGCGCGCTTTTAGAGGGGAAACGTTAGACTTAGATATTGACAGATGTTCAGTTGCGCTTATTAGCGGCGCGGGTTGTGTTCTAAGCGAAGCGTTGAGCTTGCGCTCGGAAGTAGGGATCGGGTGCGCCGAGTAATTTCAAAAGATGGAAGGCAACATTGGCTGAATCCTATGAGGGGCAACGAGTCTACACAATGAGTTCAATTAGTTTTAGGCGCTTTGTCGCATTTTGCTTTTGTTTTGGCGCCTGTCTTTTAGCAGGCTGCAATGGCAAGCCGTCCGATCCCAAAAGTGAAGCTCCTCCGGCTGCCGCCGTAGAAGCCGACACCGACGCCAATCTGGTTCACGCGGACCATTCAGATCAGTTCAAGCTGGTCACGGCGACCTCTTATGCTGCCACAGCCACTCTTCAGGTCACCGGTACTGTGAACCCTGACATCTCGCGCACCATCCCAGTTATCTCCATCGCCTCTGGCCGGGTCCTCGAAATTCACGCCCGCATCGGCGACTACGTCAAAAAGGGCCAGCTACTGATGGAAGTTCAAAGCACCGACGTCTCCGGAGCCGTCAGCACATACTACAAGGCTGTCAATGACGAGCGTCTCGCTCAGGTTCAACTCGATCGCGCCAAAATTCTTTTCGACAAGGGAGCGATTGCCAAGAGTCAGGTGGAGATCGCCCAGGACGCCGAAGACGACGCGAAGGCCGCTCTCTTCGCATCGGAAGATCAACTCCGCGTGTTGGGCATCGACAAAAACCACCCGGCGGCGACGGTGAAAGTTTACTCTCCCGCATCCGGGTATATTGTCGCGCAGAACGTCACCAATGCCGCTGCTACCGGCGTCACTTACTCTGGCTCCTCCACCGCCTTCACCATCGCCGACCTCTCACACGTGTGGATCATCTGCGATGTCTATGAGAACGATCTCCCGACGGTTCATCTTGGCCAGAAGGCGGACATTCGCCTTACGGCATACCCTGACCGCGTTCTTACCGGCGTGATCAGCGACATCGGCGCCGTTCTTGATCCGCAGATTCGCACCGCCAAAGTACGCATCCAGGTTGATAATCCCGACATGCTGATGCGGGTTGGAATGTTCGCCACCGCGACGATTCATGGCAAAACCCTTCAGACCTACGCGACAGTTCCCGCAACGGCTGTGCTCCACCTGCACGATCGCGACTGGGTCTACGCCCCCGCCGGCGAGGGCAAGTTCCGCCGCGTGTCGGTACGAGGAGGTGAGATGTTGCCGGGTAACATGCAGGAGATTCTCTCCGGCATCAACGCGGGCCAGCAGGTCGTCGCTAATGCCCTCGCCCTGCAGAATTCGGCGGATCAGTAATGATTCGTAAGCTCGTCGACTTTGCACTGAATAATCGCTGGCTGGTTCTGGGCGTTGCGATTCTTCTCTTCGCGTGGGGCATTATCTCCTTCCACAACCTTCCGGTGGAAGCCTATCCCGACGTCGCGAACAACTATGTGCAGGTGATCACACAGTGGCCCGGACGCGCTGCCGAAGAGGTCGAGCAGCAGGTCACCATTCCGCTTGAAATCCAGATGGCCGGCATTCCTCATATGACCCATCTGCGGTCAACCTCCCTTGCCGGTCTCTCCAGCCTCACCATGATCTTCGATGACGAGTCCGTCAACGATTGGAATCGCGAGAAGGTCCTCGAACGTCTGGGCCAGGTGACTTTGCCTGCTGGACTCCAACCTCAGATCGGCACCGACTGGAGCCCCGTCGGCCAGATCTACTGGTACACGTTGCGCAGCACCAATCCTGCCTACGACAGCATGGAGTTGAAGTCGCTCGAGGACTGGACGCTGGAGAAGCAGTTCAAGTCTGTCCCTGGCGTGGTCGACGTGTCCAGCTTCGGCGGCATTACCCGCGAATATCAGGTTCGTGTCGATCCGGACAAACTCGTATCCTATGGGTTGAGCATAGGCCAGGTTGAGCAGCAGCTCGCCAACAACAACACCAACGCCGGCGGCAGCTTCATCGAGCAAGGCAACCAGCAAATCAACGTCCGCGAGGTGGGTCTCTATCGGAACGTCAGCGATATTGAAAATACGGTTCTCAAGACGCAGGCCGGCACCGCCCTCCGAGTCAGCGACATCGCTACCGTTGCGCAGGGACCCAAGATCCGCCTCGGCCAGATCGGCAAGACCTGCCGCCCCGGCGCAACTCCAGTCACCGAATCAGACCCCACAGCCCGCCCCGATCCCTGCATTGAAAAGGTGGACAAGGAGGGCAAGTCCGTCATCCAGAAGGAAGATGGCAAGCTCATCGATAACGACGATGTCGTCGAAGGTATCGTCCTGCTGCAGAAGGGAGACGACACCCAGTTCGCCCTGGACGGCATCCACAAAAAGGTAGCCGAACTCAATAATCTCGTTCTGCCACCCGGCGTCAAGATTGTGCCTTTTCTCGATCGCAGTGATCTGCTCCACTACACGACACATACTGTGCTCCATAACCTGACCGAAGGCATCATCCTCGTCGTCATCGTCCTGTTCCTCTTTCTGGGCAACGTTCGCGGCGCCCTCATCGTCTCGCTTACCATCCCCTTCTCGCTTCTCTTCGCCTCGATCTGCCTCGACCTCCGCCACATCCCGGCCAACCTGCTGTCTCTCGGTGCGCTGGACTTCGGGATGGTCGTTGACGGAGCCGTTGTCATGGTGGAGAACATCGTTCGCCATCTCAGCCAGCAGCGCAAAGCCAATGTGACTCCCGCAGAGCAGATCCGCGAAGCCGCTCACGAAGTGCAGCGCCCCGTCTTCTACGCCATCGGCATCATCATCACCGCGTATCTGCCGATCTTCACGTTGCAGGCCGTCGAAGGCCGTCTCTTCCGTCCAATGGCCTGGACCGTAGCCTTCGCTCTCCTTGGCGCGTTGATCTTCTCCATCCTCGTTGCTCCCGTGCTCTCCAGCCTTCTTTTTCCGCGCGGCGCTTCGGAGTGGCACAACCCCGTCATGGCGTGGCTCACGGACCGCTACCGTCACGCGGCGCGCTGGGCTATCGAACATCGCTGGGTCACCATTGGCGGAGCGATGTTCGCGCTTGCCCTCGCTCTGTTCCTCGGCCTCAGCGGCGTCATCGGATCCGAGTTCCTGCCCCACCTGGACGAAGGGGCGATCTGGGTCCGCGGGACTCTGGCTCCCAGCACTGGTCCTACGGAGAGCCTGAGAATCATGAACCAGGCTCGCATCACTCTTAATACATTTCCTGAAGTGACCAAGGTCGTCAGTCAGACCGGCCGCCCCGACGACGGCACCGACGTCACCGGCTTCTTCAACACGGAATACTTCGTCGATCTGAAGTCCAAAGCCGACTGGCGTCCCGTTTTCAAGGAAAACAAGGACGAACTGATCGGTGCGATGGATCGCGAACTCGAAAAGATACCAGGCGTCATCTGGAACTTCTCTCAGCCCATCTCCGACAACGTGGAGGAGGCTGTCAGCGGCGTGAAGGGCGAGCTGGCCGTCAAGATCTACGGAGATGATCTAAAGACGCTCGAACAGAAGGGCGATCAGATCGTCTCGATCATGAGCAAGATCAGGGGCGTCCAGGATCTCGGTCTCTTTCGCGTGATCGGCCAGCCTAATCTCAACTACATCGTGAACCGCCAAGCCGCCGCCCGTTTCGGCATTAACGTAGCCGACGTTCAGGACGCCATTCAGACCGCAGTAGGCGGTGGCGCGGTAAGCCAGGTTCTTCAGGGCGAAGCGCGCTACGATCTGGTAGTCCGTTACCTGCCGCAGTATCGCAATACTCTAGATGCGATCGATAAGATTCGCTTGCTCGCACCATCGGGAGAGCGAGTCTCGCTCTCTCAGCTCACGACCGTCAAGATGGAAGACGGCGCTGAAGAGGTCTACCGGGAGGGCGGCCAACGCTACGTTGCTATTAAGTACAGCGTGCGCAACCGCGACTTGGGAAGCACCGTCGAAGAGGCCATCAAGAAGGTCAATGAGCAAGTCAAGTTGCCAACTGGATACAAGATCGACTGGGCCGGCGAGTACGAGAGCCAGAAACGTTCCTCACGCCGTCTCATGCTCGTGCTTCCCATCACGATCATCATCATCTTTGTGATCCTCTACACGATGTTTCATTCGGGGAAGTGGGCGCTGCTCATCCTTGCTAATGTTTCTATGGCTCCAATCGGCGGCCTGATGGCACTGCTCGTAACTCACACCAACTTCAGCGTCTCCTCGGGCGTAGGCTTCCTCGCACTCTTTGGCGTCTCTGTGCAGACGGGCGTCATTATGCTCGAGTACATCAATCAGATGCGGGTACGAGGCCACTCCATTGAAGAGTCCGCGATTGAGGGAGCTGTTCTCCGGCTGCGCCCCATCATGATGACCATGCTCGTCGCGACCCTGGGCTTGCTTCCAGCTGCGACCTCGCATGGTATCGGGTCCGACTCGCAACGGCCCTTTGCGATGGTGATTGTAGGAGGCCTGATCGGCGCTCTTGTGATCAGCGTCTTCCTTCTGCCCACCTTGTACGTCTGGATCGCGAGATCGGACGACGTCCTTCCCACACCCGAGACGGAGTTTGAGAACTAATGCTGTACCGACACGCAGGCGAATTTTCAACCATAGTCACGCAAGCCCAGGGAGGTTCGATGACGAATAAAAAACACCGGAGCCTCCTCGCTGCAGCCTGCATCCTGCTCCTGTCCTGCGCGACCCAGGCGCAAACGCCGCAGCCTCCCTCCGCACCCGGCGCACTCACCATGCAACAGGTCGTCGACATCGCGCGGATAAAGAATCCCACCCTCCTCGCAGCCCAGCAGAATTTTCTCTCCGTCAAAGCTCAGGAGATCCAGGCGGGGCTCCGGGCAAATCCGTACTTCGGTGTCGCTGGCTCCAACATCACGCTTCCAGCAGAAGGAGCGTCAAACCCCTACCAATACAGCTTCCAGGTGTCACGCTTGTTTGAACGAGGAGAGAAGCGGCGCTGGCGCCTCGACGTAGCTCGTTCCACCACCGCCCAGACCGACGCGCAGTATCACCTGCAAGAGCAACAGACCGTTCTCGCCGTCCGTCAGGCCTTTACCAACTTCGTTCTTGCCAAGGCCGCAAAGAAGCTGGCCGATGACAATCTGGCCGACTACAAACACGAACTCGACATTGCCAGCGAACGCTACAAGGCTGGAGACATCGCGAAACTGGACTTCGAGCGCCTCGACCTGCAACTCGCCCAGTTCGAATCCGACGAGTCGAACGCCATTACGAATGCCCAGCAGTCTAGCATTCAACTCCAGACACTGATCGGCTACGACAAGCCACGTCCTGACTTCGATGTTATCGGCGACATCGTCCCGCCTCCTGTCACCGAAACCATGGAGAGCCTCGAACAGAAGGCCTTGAACGCTCGCCCTGATTATCAGGCTGCCCGCCTCGGTGTTGCTGTGGCCGACGCCAACGTCAAGCTCGCCTATGCCAACGGAACCACCGATCCTACGTTAGAGGGCGAATACGACCGCAGTGGAACCTACAACTCCGCCGGCTTCTCCCTGAATATCCCTCTGCGCATCTTCGATCGCAATCAGGGGAACAAGGAAACCAGCAAATACACCGCGCAAGCCAGCCGCTTCACCGAACTGGCCACGCGCAATCAGGTTGTCAGCGACGTCGAACAGGCGTGGTCAGGTTATGTCAACGCAAAAGTCCTCTCCGACCGCTACAACGGACATTACCTCGACGAAGCGAAGGATATCCTCGACATCTCCAAATTCAGCTACGAACACGGCGGCCTCGCCCTAATCGACTATCTCGACGCCTTACGAGACTCGCGCTCTGTTACCACGGATGCCCTGAACGCCTACGCGCAAACCTGGATGGCCATTCACCAACTCGGCTTCGCGACCGCGACGGACATCATCCCGTAAGATATTGTCCCGTAGAGGCAGTCCCGGAGACTTCGTCCCAAAACGGGAAGTGACCAGAAAATTAAGTTCTAAATTTGGCGTGTTTTTCGACCACCAAAACACACCGCAAATCACCGCGTTTTACCAGCGTTCCACCACACTTTCACCACACATTTACCACACAAAAAACACCCAATTTCGCCAAAACCCCCTGCAAAAACGGCGATTTACCCGCTCAAAAAAGCATGGGAATCAACGTCAAAAAATAGGGAGAAATGGTGGAGGCGGTGGGAGTCGAACCCACGTCCGAAAAAACTTCCAACAGAGAGCTTTCATGCTTTTTCCGTATCGTTTTTGTCTCGTCATCGACACTTAGAACGGACGAAGATGCGGCGACGACCAGTCTGATCAGTCTCGTCCGACCCGCTCAGACGGAGCAGGGAAGACCAGCCTACTGTGCGACGATCGGTACAGGCCCGTAGGCGAAGCTTGAGCGATCGGCTACTTAATTATTAAGCAGCAAGAGCCAGGTTGTTATCGGCACTTATAGTTTTGTGAGCGATTACGGGTGTCCACACCCCGGCATGCCTCTCTGCCACAAGCAATCCCGTCGAAGCCGTGACGCCCCCAATATGGAGCTGGCACCAACATTGCATTGGCACTCAAAGAACTACCTCGATTATAACTCGACGTTGCAACGAACTGCGCGCACCGCAATGTTACGTTCGGAGCGCGGCTTGACGTGGTGGCTGGTCCCAGCGTAAATAGTTTCAATGTTGAAACCATCGTCGCCACGCGTTCTATCGCGAACCACATTGCCGCTGTTTTTCTTTCTCTTCCTCATCGCCGCTGCCACAGTTGTCTTTGCTCAGGATCCTGCCAAATCCCTTCCAATGGAGGGTTCGACTACGGATCCAGCGACTCACGCGAAGATCGGTCTCAAGCCACCAGCAAACCCGAAGCTTCCCACTCTTTTCCTGGTAGGCGATTCTACCGTCCGCAACGGCCACGCCGACGGGGCTGGCGGTCAATGGGGTTGGGGCGAGCCTCTCGTTGATCTCTTCGATACCAGCAAGATCAACGTTGATAACCGCGCCATTGGCGGGCGCAGCAGCCGATCCTACATCATGGAAAACCAGTGGGCGGAGACTCTGGCTTTTGTGAAGCCCGGCGACGTCATCCTCTTCCAATGGGGTCACAACGATGACGGGCCACTCGACGATCCAGCACGCGCACGCGGAACGATTCATGGCATTGGCAACGAGACCAAAGAGATCGAAAATCCAATTCTCAAGATTCACGAAACCGTGCATACGTATGGCTGGTACTTGCGCAAATACGTCGCGGACACGCGGGCCAAGGGAGCTATACCGGTAATCTGTTCTCCGATTCCTCGCAAGACCTGGAAGGACGGCAAGATTGTTCGGAACGCTGATAGCTACGGAGGCTGGGCGCGCCAAGTCTCCGAACGGGAGCACGTTGACTTCATCGATCTAAACGAGATCATCGCCCGCCGCTACGACGCGCTGGGGGAGGTTGCGGTTGAACCACTCTTCGCTGATCCACACACACATACGAGCCGGGCGGGCGCGGAGCTGAACGCAGAGTGCGTTGTCGCGGGCCTGAAGGCACTTCCGCACGATCCGGCGGCAAGGTATTTTTCTGCAAAAGGGGTGGCAGTAGCAGCCTATGTCGAGTGACAAGCTAGAGAGCAGCCTTCTCCAAGTCAATGTTCTGCCAGTCTCCGCGCTCGATGCCTACGCGAATCTGTGCCGGCGTTCGCCCCAGCTTTGTCTGCTGGTATGCATATATCGTCTCTTTCATGCACGTCGAACAGGTGGCTCCGTGGGTTCCCTCGAAGCAGCTGTGCAGACTATTGTGCCCTAACACCTTGTCGCAGTGGCAGTAGCAGGGCTGCTGGTGGAGCACGGCGGGGATGGCCGCAGCCATCTTGTACGCGGTTACCTGATAGGGATGCGTGAAATATATGCCGGTGAGCTGATCGCCGCTTAGGACGGGTGGCAGAGGCTTTACCGGAGCTGCTGCGTTGTAGGCTGGCACGTCATCGGAGGGGTTTGACCACTGTGCCGACGCGGCGAGGGTTGCCAATCCCAGAGCTATGCATCCGAGAATTCGTTTCATAGACCTATCCTAATCTCATCTTAGGCAGGATTCGAGGCCTTGGCAGCCGATCCATCCAACATTGTTCAAATCTGAGAAAAGGTCGTAAAGGGCAAAAAAAGGCGGCACGAACGGTGATTTGCTCGTGCCGGGAGGCCAGTGACGCAACTTGTGTCAGCCGGATAATGCGGTTGGCTGAAGAACTTTTACGGGCGGGCGGCTCACGCTTCCGTTGATAATGAATATACCACAATATGGAGATGAAAAAATGAAAATATGTCCAATCATAGAAATTCGCCGATTATCGAGGCTGCTGCAACAGGCCAAAGATATCGAATATCAAGACGTAAACTGATGCATATCAGCACCTTGTGAAACATTGTGTATATTGACGGGGGAATCCGTTATTTAGTTTCAAACTCTTTGTCAAGCTTGGCCGCCATATCCCCATCCCGTTTTGTAATACCTCCAGCATCGTGAGAGACGAGACCAAGAAGTACTTGGTTATACCGAATGTCGATGTCAGGATGGTGTCCGGCCGACTCGGCGATCGTGGCAACCCGGTTCACGAATTTCATCGCAGCGACAAAGTCTTTGAATGTCCATTCACGGACGAGCTTTCCGCTTTTCAGCTTCCATTCCGGATGGTCATGCAATACCTGCTCAATCTCCGCTGTAGTCATTGCTTTCGTCATCGGTGACACCTCGCGTCTGCGATCCTAGCTGCGTTATCTGTTATGCGCAACTGCGGGGTGGTAAAGGCTTACGGATCGGGCCGAGGGTGAGAGCTTTCCGATCTTTCCGATTTCCGTGCGCAGGTCGGACCAGGTCTCGTCCGGCATAGAGAGAAACACTTCGACAATCGCTGGATCGAACTGCGTTCCGGAACAACGAACGATCTCTTCGGTGGCTGCCGCGAATGTTGTGCCCTTGCGGTAGGGGCGGTCGGAGGTCATGGCATCGAGCGAGTCGGCGATGGCAAAGATGCGGGCGCCAAGGGGGATCTCTTCTCCTCGAAGGCCTTGCGGGTAGCCGGTGCCGTCGAAGCGCTCCTGGTGGGCGTGGATGATCTCTGCGGCGTCGCGCAGAAAGGGGATCTTGCTTACCATCTCGTAGCCGCGCTCGCAGTGCTCTTTCATGATTGACATCTCTTCGTCGGTCAATCTTCCGGGTTTGAGAAGAATGCTGTCGGGTGTCGCGATCTTGCCGATGTCGTGGAGGAATGCGCCACGTGCGATGACTCTCAGTTCGTCGGAGTCGAGGCCCATGGCCTGCGCGAGCGCGATGGTGTAGGCAGTGACTCGCCGGGAGTGACCTTCGGTTTCTTCGTCGCGCAGATCGAGCGCGTCGCCCATGGCTTCGAGTGTGATGTCGTAGCTGCGCTCGAGATCCTGCATGGTGGAGCGGAGGCGTCCGGTTCGCGTGGAGACGATGGATTCCAGGTTCTGGCGGTAGATGGTGTTCTGTTTTTGCAAGCGTCCGTGCTCGACGGCGCGCATGACGATGCTCTCCAACTCCGCGTGTTCAAAGGGTTTTAGCAGATAATCGATGGCTCCGCGACGAAAGGCGTTGGTGACGACCTGGAAGTCGTTGACGGCGGAGAACATGACGACCGGCATGCCGGGGTAGTCGGTGCAGATGTGGTCGAGCAGGGTGAGGCCGTCGGTGTGGGGCATCATGATGTCGGAGAGGACGAGGTCGTAGTCGGGGTCTTGCTGGAGGCGGAGGAGGGCGTCTGCAGCGCTTTCCGTGGTGGTTGCGGCGTATCCGCTGCGTTCGAGCAGGGCTGCGGTTACGCTGCGGACGGGCTCTTCATCGTCGACTACAAGGATTCGTTCCTGCGGCATGGCGGACACTTTCGCGGGCGGACTCTTTTGTCTCTATCGGCGGCGATTTCTTTGGGATTAATTTGGGAATTTTTTTTGGAACGGTTTGGGGTGGAGTTGCAGGTTTTTGCGGGCGTTTTTGAGGGGGGTGGTGGGAAAAGTGGTGTTTTTTTGATGGTAAATCGTGGTGAATTGTGGTGGATTGCTGGTGAAAACGTGGTGAGTTGATGGTGTGTTTTGGAGGTCGAAAAATACGCCAACTTTAGAAGTTTATTTTTGGGTCTGGCTGCCGGGGGCTAAAGCGATGGTGCGGTGCAAAAAAAGCGCCATGGGTTTGGACTTCAATTGGTTTGTGAGATGACGGGATTTTGACAGGGAAGAGGCAGAACTGTAGTTTGACGCCATTGGTCCTCAGTGCTTTTCGATGGGGGATTCAGGGGCGGCGAAGATCGACTTCGCACTATTTAGTCTTTCGAACCGATTCGGAGGGATTCATGAAAACGCTGCTGCTGTTCTTCGTCCTGTGTACGACCGCGCTCCATGCTCAACTGGAAGGACTGTGGGAGGGTTACGACGGAGAGTGGGGGCATGTATCCCGGCAACTGGTGGCGCTTGCGGAGGCTACGCCCGCGGACAAGTTCGCATGGCGCCCTGCTCCCGGCGTGAGGTCGACGAGCGAGGTCTATATGCACATCGCTCTGGCGAATTTTTATCTGCTGAGCGTAACCGGCCCTCCGATGCCGCCGGACATAAAGTCCGACGAAATTGAGAAGACTGTGACCTCAAAGGCGGATGTGATTGCGTATTTGAAGCGTTCGCTGGATGCGGTGAAGACGGCTCGCGTTCAGCTGAAGCCGGGGGACCTCCAACGGAAGGTCAGCATCATGAATAAAGAGGTGACGGTGGATGGCATGTATCTGCGGATTCTTGTTCACGATAATGAACATATGGGGCAACTGATTGCCTATGCGCGGATGACGGGCGTCGTGCCTCCGTGGTCGGAGCCTGCCCACAAATGAGGTCCAAGGAGCGGGTTGGTTTACAGGGTGTCGTATCCGTACATGCACGCTCTTTTCAGCTGTGAGTGAGCCACCCAGTGAGGCGGGAGCGATAGCTTCGACTCATCGCAAGCGTCTCGCCACCGACCAGCACAACCGAATATTCTCCATCATGTCCGGTCCGGACCTCCTTTACATGTTCGAGGTTCACGATGGAGCAACGATGAACGCGCAAGAACATTTCGGGGTCGAGTTTTTCTTCGAGGTGGGCCATGGTTTCACGGAGCAGATGGCTCTCGCTGTGGGTATTGATGCGGACGTAGTTTTCCTCGGCTCTGATCGATCGGATATCTGAAACCGGGAGGAAGATAATTCTTCCGCGTGACTTGAACACGATACGACTTGTATAGGAGCTCCCGTTTTGAATCGCAGTACCGCTCCTCGACTGCTGCGTGCCATGAAGTATCTCTTTACGAGCGCGTTCCACTGCAGAGGCGAGCCGCTCCTGAGTGAAGGGCTTTAGCAGGTAGTCCATCGCGTGAATTTCGAAGGCGCGCAGAGCATACTGGTCGTGCGCAGTAGTAAAAATAATGTGTGGCATCGGCACGACTTTGGAAGTGCGCAGCTCTGAAGCAACGTCGAAGCCATTCATGCCGGGCATCTGGATGTCGAGAAAGAGAAGCAGTGGTTTGGTGGCATGCACCAACTCGAGTGTCTCGCGCGCTGTGGCCCCTTCACCGACAATTTCGATCTCTGGCTCGTTTCGCAGAAGCTGACGCAACTTCTGTCTGGCGAGCACCTCATCATCTGCTAAAACAGTATGAATCATCACACACCATATCCTGCAAGCTTCATAGCCGGGCGGTCCGAAAACTGCAGCGGGAGTGATAACGTAACGCGGACTTTACCTTGTGCGAGTTCCTCTATGGTGAAAGCCTGATCCTCCCCGTAGTGCAACTGCAAGCGGTTCTTAATATTGGCGAGTCCCACACCGTGCCGGGTTCCTCCATTCGGGGATTCGGGTTGAAGTCCGAATCCACTGTTGATCACGCTTATGTGAAGCATTGAATTCGCGCGGCGCGCATCGATAGCGATTAAACCATTGCTATCGAGTTTCGAAAGGCCATGAGTGTACGCGTTTTCGATAACCGGCTGCAGAATCATGGCGGGAACTAATGCGTCGTACAAATCCGGCTCGACAGAGATCTCCTGACGCACACGGCCGGTGAATCGACGGTCCTGCATGGCAAGATACATTTCTATAAATTCCATTTCGTCGCTTAGCGGGATCAATTGCGCATCGCCGCGTTCCAGCGTCATACGCAGAAGGCTGCTGAGTTGTTCCAACATTTTGTCAGCAGCGTTAATGTCAGTTTGCATCAGGCAGGAGATACCGTTCATCGTGTTGAAAAGAAAGTGCGGATTCAACTGCATCCGAAGTGCGCGCAGCTGAGCGTTGGCAAATTGTGTCTCGAGCTTTACGCTCGCGAACTCCCTTTCTCGATAAAGCTGGTGGTAGCCAATGCCGCGGAGCAAAAAGAAGACCGACCACAGGAGAACCAGGCTATCCACCAGTTCTGCACGCAGGTGAAAGAAGAGACGGTGCCAGTAGGTCATGTGCGGCAGGCCGAGGGGCAGGTTAGGGAAGACCGCGACCCAAATCATCTCTTCGAAGAGACTCGCGGCCAAAGCTTAACGGCAGGACGCGCGTCATCATGAAGGTGAAGTTTGCTGTTTGGATATGCTGTCCCCACAACCGCCAAAATAGCCAGCAGATGCTTCCCAAGAGAAAATAGTGCAAGCACCATGCTTCCGATAAAAGACGAAACGTGATGTGGATATGGCTGTTCCACGAGTGCAGGCTGACCCACTCCTGCAGGGCGAACAACATCCCCAACAGCGTGAATCCGCCGATGAAGACGACCGGGTTCAGCAAGTTCAGCAGGGGGAGCGCTGGACGGGCTCGCCCCGTTCCATGCAAGTTCAGAGTGGTCACCCTTCGCTTTCTGTCTATTCCTGCGTGGGTCCTGCGTGGGTCCTGTGTGGTTAGATCGCCTACGAACTGGAGAGGGGAAGCAACTGACCCGCGAATGATCCATCAGGAGCAGAGGCCACCCCGGCGGCCGGAAACTCGGTTTTAGTTCCGTCTCTATAGACGAAAACCAGCTTCAAAGAGTGGTGTTCAAACCACCCATTTGCCGCGAACTCCGCCGTTCGTCGCTCCTCAGTCCCCAGCTTCGTCGCGAGCGTATCCATGTCCCGCTTCACTAAGCGCTTTGCTGCGTCACCGCCCTGGAGAACAGCGGTGCAGAAGTGATAATAGGCATCTTTCGCATCCTTTGGCACTCCGCGCCCATCGCGCGCGAGAATGCCGAGCACGACCGAGGATTTCCAGCTGCCCGCATTCGCGGCCGCCTCCAGAAGATTACGACTTTGCTGTTCCTCTTGCCTGAGGTTGGGATTATTGATGAGTAGAAGTCCAAGTGAATGCATTGCCGGCACATATCCAGCGTCGGCTGCCTGACGAAGCAGATCGGCGGCCCTGGATAAATCCTGCGGATGGTCAGGGGTGACCGAGTAAAGCGACCCAAGATTGAAAGCAGCCAAAGGATCGTGCAGCTTCAACCCCGACTCGAACCATCTCTCTCCGGCAATCTTGTCTTCCTTCCCAACCATGCCGAAATAGGAGATCAATCCCAGGTAAGTTGCTGCGGTGCCATTGCCGGCCTCGAACGCCTGATTCAGCAACTGGACTGCAAGATCGCTATTCTTTCGAGTGCCCACCCCATAGAGGCAGGTGATCGCTAAATTCACTTTGGCTCTGGCAAAACCCGAGGCTGCTGCAAGTTGGTACCAATGAAAGGCACGCTCGGAATCTTGTGGCACGCCGATGCCAGCCTGATAGAAGTAGCCAATCTGGTTCTGGGCCGCTGGGTTTCCGTGGCCGGCAGCCTTCTCATACCAATAGGCCGCCATTTTTGAGTCCTGGTTCACGCCCTTTCCGGCAAAGTAATCTCCGGCCAGCGCGATCTCGTCGCTAATGGATCCTTTCTCTGCAAGCCGGCGAGTCTCGTTAAGATCTGCTGGTGCTCCAGCGCCCGCAAGAGCAGAAGTAAGGAGGAGAAAAGATACGAACCAGCTAGAGTTTTTCCACGTCGTGAGCATCGTAGTTACCTCGAGATCTCAGTGTGGCTTTCGTTGGGGAACCGTTGGCGGAGACAGGAGTCATCGCCGGTGCCACCTAGACGTGGACCGTTACGCAATGGTGATCAAGATGGTTCCGCAACTGGAGGCAAGTTGGCGGCCAAAAGCGACTGTTGAGCCGATCTCTCAAGCCACTGGCCGAGGCTATCCGGTCATTCGTCACAAATCTTGCGTTGTGAGATTCGGGTGCTGTTTTCTCTCTGAGGTTCAGGCTGTGAGGTTCAGGCGTTAGCAGCTCTTTTTCTCTTGCAGGGAGGCTTTGCGAGCGGTGGCCCAGCCGGGTTTGGTGACTTGGCGAGCGCGGCCGAGGGCGAGGGCGCCGTCGGGGACGTCTTCGGTGATGCTGCTGCCGGCGGCGATGTAGGAGCTGGCACCGATGGTGATGGGGGCGACCAGGGTGGAGTCGGAGCCGATGAAGGCGCCGTCGCCGATGGTGGTGAGGTGCTTGTGGACGCCGTCGTAGTTGCAGGTGATGGCACCGGCGCCGATGTTGACGTTGGCTCCGATGACGGTGTCTCCGAGGTAGTTGAGGTGGTTGGCCTTGGAACCTTTGCCCATGGTGGTCTTCTTGGTTTCGACGAAGTTGCCGACGTGGGCTCCGTCGCCGATGCGGCTCTCGGGGCGGAGGTGGGCGTAGGGGCCGAGGATGGCGTTGTCGGCGACCTCGGCGGTGTCGAGGATGCAGCCGTTGCGGACGAGAACGTTGTCGCCGAGTGTGGAGTTCTGGATGACGGAGTAGGAGCGGATGCGGGATTCGCTGCCGATGCGGGTTGCGCCGAGGAGCTGGACGTAGGGCTCGATGACGGTGTCGGGGCCGACGGTGACCTCGGAGTCGATGACGCAGGTTTCGGGGCGGAAGATGGTGACGCCGGAGGCCATGAGGCGGCGCGCGGTGGCGAGGCGCATGGCGGCGTCGAGGTGCATCATCTCGGCGATAGTGTTGGCGCCGAGGACCTCGTCGACTGAGTCGGCTTTGATGGCGACGACGCGTTGGCCTTCGGCGACGAGCATGGCGGCGACGTCGGTGAGGTAGAACTCGCCGTGGGCGTTGTTGGTGTCGAGGGCGTCGAGTTTGGCGAAGAGGCTTTTGGTGTTGAAGCAGTAGATACCGGAGTTGATTTCGGGTGTGTTGAGCTGGTCGGGTTGCAGGGATTTTTGTTCGATGATGGCGGTGACTTCGGGGCCGGCTTGATTGTTTGGGCCTTCGGGGTTTGCGCGGAGGACGCGGCCGTAGCCGGTGGGATCGTCGGGGACGGCGGTGAGGATGGTCATGGCGGCGTGCTCGGCGAGGTGGAGGTCGCGGACGGCAGCGATGGTCTCGGGGCGGATGAGGGGGACGTCGCCGGAGAGGACGAGAAGGTGCTTCGGGAGCGGGGCTTCGTTGAGGGTGAAGAAGGCTTTGAGCATCTGCATGGCGTGACCGGTGCCGCGTTGCTCGGCCTGGAGGACGAACTTGACGCCGGTGTGTTCGACGGCGGATTTTACGCGGTCGGATTCGTGGCCGATGATGCAGAAGATGTGGTCGGCGGGAACGATGGTCTTTGCGGCGGCGATGACGTGAAGGAGGAGGGCACGGCCCCCGATCTCGTGGAGGACCTTGGGGCGCTTGCTTTTGAGCCGCGTGCCTTTTCCTGCGGCCATGATGGCGATGGCGAAGTTTGGTGTGGTCATACAGGGATATGGTCTCATGTTCGTGGTTAGAACTTGCGATGAGGATGCTTGTGTTTGGGGGCGGGTTTGGGTGGTGGGGGTGGGAGCGGTGGGAGGCCGGCTACGGCTAATAGAAATTTGTTTGCGGCGTTGAAGAGGTTTACGTGGGTGTCGATGGGACCGTCGGTTGCGGCCAGGAAGATGGCGGTGTCGCGAGAGTGGTTGATGGCGATATAGGTTTGGAAGCCGGCGCCGCCACCAGTCTTTTCGACGATGTGTGAAGGGGAGTCGAGTGGCAGGAGATGAATCCAGCCGAAGCCGACGCCAGTGGGTTCGCCGGCGTGGTCAAGTCCCTTTTGACTGACGAGATTTGAAGGAAGGATGTAGACAGCCTGAGCGGAGGCGTCCTGTGTGGGGATGCCTGGGGCACTTGTGGCGAGCAGGTACTTGAGCCAGATGGTCATGTCGGCTGCGGTGGAGTAGAGGCCGGAGCTTCCGGCAGTGGCTTCGGTGGCGGCGCAGAGTCCGTCATCATGAATGCTGATCAGGAGGTGTGCGCATTGCTCGGCGTTGGGAAAGAGCGTTGTGTGCTGCATTCGGAGAGGGTTGAGGGTGCGTTCGGCGAGAAGCGCGGCGTATTGTTTGTGTGCAGCGGACTGGAGCGCATCGGAGAGGAAATCGAAGGCCACGTTCGAGTAGAGGGCAGCGGTACCGGGAGTGCTGCGGAGACGTTGGTTTGGCAGCCAGTGCCAGCGGGTGCGGTAGTCGGGGAAGGTGAAGTGTGCGGTATCGCGGGGAGCGTTTCCCAGTTCGCGCGGGAGACCGGATGTGTGGGTCGCCAGATCGGCGAGCGTGATGGGGCGGACGCGCTTGGGAACATGGGTGCGCGCCGGGGCATAGCGCTGGAGGGGATCGTCGAGTCGGACGGTCTTGTAGGCGACGAGTTTGGTGAGAACGTCGGTGGTGAAGATTTTTGTGAGCGAGCAGAGCCTCAACAGAGAGTCCTGGGTGGGAAGCTGATTCGAGTTGGGCGCGGTTTCGCCGTATCCGCGGAAGAACACCTGATCGTCGCGAACGACGACGAGAACCATACCGGTGGAACCGGATTGAAGGAAGAGGTCGGTGCCGAGAGTGCCGATGGATTGGGCGTCAGGGAGCGATGCTGCCGGCGTCTGCGCGAAAGCGGAGATGAGGGGCAGCAGGAGTAAAAAGACAAGCAGGGTGGGTGGGAGTCTAAGGTGGCTCATCCTTGTTTGCAGTTCTTTTGTCTGCAGTTCTTAGGGTACAGAACCGAGCAAGAGTCGAAGAGGCTAATTGAGAATCGGAGCGGGGTTAGATTAGTCGTGGATTTAGTGCTTCACCCAGCCGTGCATTCCTGCTTCGAAGCTGCGGCGATCGAGCCGGGGCAACACGCGCGCCACCTTGTCGGGAAAGAGTGCGTAATGCCTCGCTGCAATGAGGGCTTCTGCTACGCACCAAACGTTTTTCTCCGAGGTCATCCAGTGCTGGTAATCTAAACGCTCGAGGTTCACCGGACTCGAGTAGGCGCGCAGGGTCCGTTCGCCGCGCAGGTTGTAGTAGTGCTCAAAGTAGCTGAGCGCGAGTTCGCGCAGAGTACGGTAGATGGGCGAGCGGAAGCGCAGTCCGGCGAAGTTTGACTTGGCGATGCCTCCCCATAGGCCGTGTACGCGGTAGAGGGCCACCACGTGATCGTCGTCTTGCACGCCCTCCAGATCCATCAGCAAGGGCGGATAGCCGTTGACGCGCAGGGCGGCCGCGGCCAGCAAAGCTCCCTCCATGCAGTGTCCTTTGCGCTCTCGCAGCACGCGCAGCGGAGACCACGCCGTGTTCGCGTACTGGTACGGCAGCGCGTCAATAAACTTTTGAATTTGCGCGGGTGTTTTCAGCGCACGTAATACGCGGAGATTCTGTGGCGACAAGCCGAAGCTCTCGTGCCCGGCTGGGCGAGTCCCGTTTCTCGACAGTCCGCGATTGTTCAAAGACAGCTGCAACTTTCTTGAGAGGTTTAGGAAGTTGTAGGAAGTTGTGCAGAGTATACAGAAGTGAGTTCGAATGTGGACTGGCGACCAGGCCAGCGCTTGTTCACGACGAGCCAGGGCACCGGTCACAAGCCACGCCAAAATTGTGGGATATCTGATTGCGTTAGACCTATATTCAGGCAATACGACTTCAGGTACAGATGCCAAAGGACGGATGCCAAATGGAATCGCTTCAGCATCTAATTTGTTTAAGATCCCCTATGGGTAAACTCTTAAATCCGATGGACTTGATGCAGAAAGCCATGGAGCTTTCTGGGAGCTATGAAAACCTTGTTCTCGCAGAGATCAATGATCATGTGGTCCGCATTTCTTTGATGACTGAGCCCTACTTCTGGCATCTCCATCCGAACTCGGACGAAACCTTTCTGGGTCTGGAAGGCACCATCATTCTGGAGTTCGACGACCGACGCGTTGAATTAAGGACCGGACAGTTGTTCACTGTGCCAAAAGGAGTGAAGCATCGCACTGCGCCTGCCGGTGTACGCTCTGTAAATCTCACTATCGAGCGAGCGGACATGGAAACTGTGAGGGTTGACGAATGACCCGATTCGCCGCTGCGCCTGTGTTAACGCGTGGACGGGTCCAGGTATGGATCCTTTCTGCCGTAGCGCAGGTGTTAGCGCTTGTTCACGGCTAGCCAGGGGATGTCTCGGTAGGAATCTGCGACTACCCAGGCGCCGGCGGTGAGCGCGGCAGAGAGGATGGTCTCGCTCCGTTGAAAGGCGTCTTTGGAGCCGGCGGCAATGATGGGAATCCACACCAGCAGCGTGAACAAACCTATCTGCAGGGTTGAGAGGGCGGCGGCGAGACGAGCAAACACGCCGATGAGTATTGCTGCGGCTGCTGCGAGGAAGGCGCAGCCTGTGAAGTATGCCCAGGCCAGATGCGCTGGCAGCCAGTGGGGTACGAGTGCGGCGGTCTCTTTGAGATAGACGAAGTGGCCGATGCCGAAGGGGATCAAGGCCAGGCCGTAGAGGACTCTGGCGATGCGCAGGCCCTTGTCGCGGGTGGGGAAACCGAAGTGTTGCTTGTCCCGGTCAGCGGCGAACCAGGCGTAGAGCACCCATGCGCCTGCGATCATGACCGCGGTTTCACCGCAGCCGAACCAGGAACCTTCTGTTCCGGGTGCGCGGAAGACGTCGGGGATTCTGAAGAGCAGCCACCAGAGCAGGAGAAAGGCGAGCAGTATGCGGGCAGCGGGGGCGGCGGTGCGTTTGAAGAGAAGGCCGATGCCGGATGCAAGGGAGATGAAGGCGCAGAGGTAGACGAGGAACTCGCGTGCGGGTGCGCCCTTGGGTATGGGGTCCCAGACGGGGGTGAAGTTGCCTTTGATCAAGCCAAGGATTCCAAGGGCGATCATGGTTATCGCAAAGACCGCATGACCCACGCTTGCGATGCGCATCGCGCTATCCTCCGGGGGTGTTCCAGTTCATCAATAACGCCCGAGTCTTTCGCAGCGGAAAAATCGAGCTACTGCTTCGTGATGTCAGCGGCTTTGGCGACGGTTTTCTGGCTGGCGAGATACTGCTGCGCGTGGGCCATCTGCGATGCTTCGGGGTCGGAGTGCTTCCATGCGTCGACGAACTTTGCGTACTCGGCTCGCGCGGTTGAGGAATCTCCTGCGGCTTCGCTGCTGCGGGCCATGCCGTAGAGGGGAAATCCTGACTTCGGACGTTCGACGAGAGCGGATTCGTAGGATTTGTGGGCGCCGGCGAAATCTCCCGCGGTGAGGAGAGCGAGACCCTCGGTTTCGCCGACGGGACGGATGTAGGCGGGAGGCTCGCGATAGCCCAACTTGCTTTCCTCGAGAGCCGCTTCGGCGAAGAGCGACTTGGCTTCGGGCAGCTTCTTTTGCGCTACGAGAATTGATGCGCGCAGCTCGAGAGACATGATGGAGAGGCTGGAGAGGAGAGGCGATGGGTTTGCGTCGGGCATGATCGGAACCATCACGGGAGGTGCCGGCGTGTCCTGCTTTTTCTTCGGCGCGTCCTTGATTTTTTGGGACATGTGCCAGAGCTCCGCGTCGAGATGAGACGAGGCGGCTTGTGCGGTGGCGATGTCGCCCATCTGCAGGGCCTGCATGCCGGTGGCAAACTCTTTTAGCTGGCCGGCGAGGAATCTCAGATTTTCGAGTCGATCGGATGGTTTGGCTGTGTCGAGCATCTTGATCACGGCTGGCCAGTCGCCGATGCGGAGTGCTACGGGAAGCTCGGGATCGAGGCGGGAGATGCCATCGCGGGGAGATCCGATGTAGAGGGTCTGGGACAACTGGCCGCGGCCGCCGCTGATCTTTTCCGAGAGCTTTGTCGCCTGGGCCAGCTTGCCCTCTTCCATGAGGTTGGCGACGCCGTACATGAGGTTGTGGATGTAGTTCCAGTCATCGTCGACGGTGACGTGCCGGTCGCGCATGTAGGCTTCGTCAACTGCGGTGGATTCGGCGAACCAGTGTTCAGCCTGGGCGTAGTCGCCTACGCGGTAGAAGATGTGACCGGGCATGTGCACCATGTGTCCGGAGGCGGGGGCGAGGCTCGCGAGAATGGTTGCGCTGTCGAGGGCTTGCTCGGGATGGTTGCCGGCTTCGACGGCGTGGATCCAATAGTGGTTTGCGGCGGAGTCGTTGGGTGCGGTGCGCAGGACCTCCTGCAGAATCGCGATCGATTCCTTGGTGCCTTTCTTCGGCTCTCCGGCGTCGTCGTACCCCTCGCGCAGGCTGCCGGAGAGGAAGATCTTTGCCTGCAGGTCGTCGGGATACTGCTTCACGAGATCTCGCCAGATGGCGATCTCCTTTGTGTTGTCCGGCTTTCCTTCTGGGCCTGCCGCTTTTTCGGCGTCGCTGGCTGCGACGGCTGCTTCGATGTAGAGACGCTCTTGCTTGCTGGCGTGCTCCTTGAGGCGAACTGCGTTTGCGAGGGCCTGCGGCGCGTAGCCGGAGTCGCCGCTATGACGAAAGATGAGCGCCTGATAGAGGCCCCAATAGCACATGGCGCACTGGGAATCGACGCGGATTGACTGCTGGAAAGCAAGGGCTGACTCGTAGTCCCAGAAGTCGTGGAGGAGGTTGAGCCCTTGCGTGAACCAGATTTGGGATTCGGGATTCGCGATGATGGTGAGGCGGCTGTTGCCGATGCCGGTCATCTTTATGGGGATGGGCAGTTTGTCGGGAGGAGGGATCTCCTTCATTGGCATGCCCATGTCGTGACCCATGTTGCCCATGTCGTGGCCGGCGGCGCATGTTTGTGCGAAGGATGCGCGCGGCGCTGCGAGTGCGAAGGCGGCGACTAAGAAGATCGCACCCGCTAATTGCCGGAGATTTGTATTGCGATTCTTAGAACTGTCCTTAGAACTGCAGACATCCTCAAGCTTACCTTGACGCAACGTTCCGCCCTCCGAAGTTGGTTCGGCCGACCTGCAGACGCTAGTTTCTCACGATCTGGTGGTGTTGGCGGTGGGGAATCGTAGGTGGTGACACAACTTCCGGCTGATCTGGAGACTCTAACTGATGTGTCTTGTGTCTCAATCCTAGGAGGAGTTATGTCTCGCTGGAAGATGATTGTTTTTTCAGCTCTTGTTGTTGCATTGGTGAGTGTTGTGTCGGTGGCGCCCGCACAGGTTGCCATCAGTATTGGTGTGGCGCCGATATGCCCGTATGGGTACTTTGAATATCCGCCGTATGACTGTGCTCCGTATGGTTTCTATGGACCGGATTGGTTTACGGGCGGGGTGTTTATCGGTGCTGGCCCCTGGTTCCATGGGCCTCATGGGTTCTACGGCCACGTGGATAACCGGTACGATCCTCACCATGGCTACGTGGGACCACTGCCGCCGCGGGGTGCGCAGCCGTTTAACCACTTCGAGCCGAACGAGGGGCACGATGGAGCGGGCCACGTAGGCACGCCGAACCACAGTCCAGCCCCTGAACACAGTGCGGGGTATCAGGGATACCACTGGTGGTGGTGGCGGAGCCAGCCACGGTGGTGGTGGCGGTCACCACTAGAGAGGTGTTGCTGCAGGTGCAACGCTACAGGCAATGCTAAAGTGCAAAGCGAAGGGGCGAGGTCTCTTGCGAGAACCTCGCCCCTGGCTTTCCGATTTTCGAAGATCTGGTTCGGGAACCCAGATCACAACTGATTGCTTCTTCAGAGTCCGTTTGGTACCTGCGAGCTGAGCCCGCGCTTCCATTCCTCTTCTGCTATCGCATTCGCTGTAAGAGCTTTCTTGAGTTCCATCGTCCGGCACCCAGTTGCCTGAATGCTTCTTGAGTTTCGTTGCCGATTCTCTTGGTGGGACCTTGTCCGCTCTCTCCTACTGGAAGATTGCTCCTCCGTTGATTTGTAAAGTACTCGCAGACTCTGCTGAAAGGGAAGAGGTTTGAGAGCTATATTTTTGTGGAAATACAAGGGGTTTTGTGGAAATGGAGCCTAAGTGTTCGACGCGATGACGTTGCGAGACAGGTAGGTGATTTTGGGCGAATCGAGACGATGAATGAATGTCAGAGGTTGCCCGAACAAAAGCGAAGGGCGAGATCCCTTTCGAGAACTCGCCCCTTACTTTCCGATTGATCGAAGACCCGGTTCGGTGTCCGGGTCACAGCGGATTGCCGCTCCGGAATCGTTCGGCAGGTGCGAGCGGAGCCCGCGCTTACCATCCCTCTTCCGTCATTACATTCGCGCCGTAAGAGCTTTCTCGGTTCATCTGCCGGCACCCAGTTGCCTGAATGCCTCGTGAGTCTCGTTGCCGATTCTCTCGATGGGCCTTGTCTGCTCTCTTCTACTGGAAGATTGCTCTTCCGCTTGATTCGTAAGGTACTCGTTGTCGGCGCGAAAAGGGAATAGGGTTTGGAGCTATATTTTTGTGGAAATAGGTCTGTTTTTGTGGAAATGCGGGCTAAGTGTTTGCCGGCCGCAACTCAGGGGCAGTCAGACGTTTTTTTCGAGCACGACGAAGTGAAGGTCGTCGCGGAGTGGTCTGCCGAAGCGGTCGTCGCCGTAGGGGAAGGGGCGGGTTTCTGTGGTGAGGGTGTAGCCGCGGCGTTCGTACCATGCGATGAGGATGTCTCGCACATTGATGACGGTCATCTGAATGCGGTGGGCGCCGCGTTGTTTTGCGAATTCTTCCGCGGCGGTGAGTAGAGCTCGGCCTAGTTTTCTCTGTTGCATGTCGGGGCGGATGGTGAGGAGACCGAGATACCAGACTCCGTCTTTGGCGGGGTCGAGCCAGACGGTCCCGAGAAGCGGGCTGTCCGGATTGTTGGGGTCGTCGCGCCAGGTGAGCAGATGGGCGTTAGGCTTTGCGGATAGCTCTTCGCGGAGGAGGGAATCGTTGAGGCGTTGTCCCTCGATGAAGTTCTCGGTGTTCCAGCTGGCGGAGGGGCCGCGATAGGCCAGGTTTGCGAGGTCGATGATTGCGGGGTAGTCGGCTTCCACTGCGGGCTTGAGCAACATGGGGATCAGTTGGCGCTAAAAAGACGCCGGTGTTTTGTCGGCGGGCTTGCCCGGCGGGGGTGGGATGGTGATGTCGAGGTTCGTGACTTTGCCGAGGGCGTCGAGCTTTGGCGTGATCTGAGCCTGATTCCCGACGACCACGATGGCGAGTTTCCCAGGGTTGACGTATTTGTTCGCGACGCGGGAGACGTCGGCGGCGGTGACTTTTTCAATGCCAGACTTATATTTTTCGAGGGTATCGGGGGGATAGCCGTAGAAGGCGAGGGTGATCTGCTCGTTGAGCGTCTTGTCGGGGGAGTCGTAGTGGAAGATGAAGGAGTTGAGGACCTGGTCTTTGGCTCTGCCGAGCTCGGCGGGCGTGGGCGGCTCGGTTTTGAGGCGGCCGATCTCTGCGAGCATAGCCTGGGTCGCGGGTACGGTGGATACGCTCTTGGTTGCGGCTTCGACGTAGAAGATGCCGGGGTGATCGTAAGAGGCGCCGAAGCTGCCGCCGACGCTATAGGCGAGGCCGAGTTTGGTACGGACGTTCTGGACGACGCGAGAACCGAAGCCGCCGGAGAAGATCTCGTTCATGACGCTGAGCGCGTAGTAGTCGGGGTTGCTGCGCTCGGTGCCGAGGCCGACGATCAAGACGTTGGATTGATTGACGTCGGGCTTGTCGACGAAGTTGACGCCGGGTTTGGGGTCGGCGAAGGTGACTTTCGCGGACTCGAACTTTTCGCCGCGGGGCAGAGGTTCGAAGGCTGCGCGTAGCTTGGACTCCATGGCGGCGCTATCGAAGTCTCCGGAGACTCCGATGATGATGTTGTTAGGGACGACGGTGCGGTCGTGCCAGGCCTTCAGGTCGTCGAGCGTGACGGCATCGACGGTGGCGTATTGGGGTTGGCGGGCGTAGGGATTCTTCGGGCCGTAGGCGATTTGGATGGCCTCGCGGATCGCGATGCCGGAGGCGTCATCGTTGCGGCGCGCGATGGCGGTGTATTGCTGCTGCTTCGCGAGCTCGAGCTTGTCCGCCTTGAAGGTTGGGTGCAGCAGGAGATCGACTGTGTTGGAGAAGACGGTGGCGAAGTCGCCCTTGAGGCTCGACCAGCTCATTGAGGTGGAGGCGGTGCTGCCGGTGGTCTCGATGGATGCGGCCTTGGCTTCGAGCTGATCGTCGAGTTTGTCGCCGTCGATGGTGGCGGTGCCGCTGGTGCGCCAGGTGTCGCCGTAGAGCGAGACGAGGCCGACCTTCGCGTCGGGCTCGTCGCGACTGCCGCCGCGAATGAGGATGGTGCCGTTGATGAAGGGGAGCTCGTGGTCTTCCTGGAGGAAGATGACGAGGCCGTTGGCGAGTTCAATTCGCTTCGGCTGCGCGGGTTTGAATGCGTGCAGGGGCGGGATGGGAATTTGCTTCCACGGTTGAGCGGCTGTCAGCGGGTTTTGCGGTGGTTTCAGGTTTGGCGGTTGCGGTTTGGGCGTTGCCTGTAAGAGTCGACAACACGATTGCTGGAAGCAGGGCAGCTACGAGACGGAGCTTCGAAGGCTTGTTCATTTTGCACCTCCGGTGGTCTGTTCGGTCTGCGCTGCGGGTTGGGTGAGCATGGCGGTTCCGGAGGTTTTTTCAGGGGCTTTCTGTTGGGGTGGGACGAACTCGATGCGCGCGCTGGTGCGATTGCTGTCGGTGAAGAGCTTGTTGGCGACGCGGCGAACATCCGCTTTGCTGACGGCGTCGATCTTGTCGAGTTGGCGGAAGAGTTGTCGCCAGTCGCCGTAGCGGGTTTGGTATTCGGCGAGTTGGTGGGCGAGGCCCTGGTTGTCGGCGAGGCCGCGGAGGAGGTCGGCGCGGGCGCGGGTCTTGAAGCGGGCGAGTTCTTCGTCGGTGATGTCTTCGTTCTTGAGGCGGTCCAGTTCTTTGTGGATCGCGGTGCGCATCTCTTCGGGCGTGTGGCCGGGAAGAGGCACGGCGTAGACGGCGAAGAGGCCGGGATATTTTTCGCCGGGGAAGCCGCTGAAGCCCTGCGCCTCGGCGGCGATTTGCTGGTCGCGAACGAGAGAGCGGTAGAGGCGGGCGGTGCGGCCGTTGGAGAAGATGTCGGTGATGGCGTCGTAGACGGAGTCGTCGGGGTCGCGATAGTCGGGTCGATGGTAGCCCTCGATGTAGAAGGGCTGGGTGGCCTCGCGGATGGTGACGAACTTCTCGGCGTTCTGCGGGGGCTCGACGGTGGTCATGGGTTCGGGCTTGGGGCCGGCGGGGATGGGCGCGAAGTAGCGCTCGAGGATGGGCATGGCTTCGGAGGCTTTGATGTCGCCTACGACGGCGATGACGATGTTGGAGGGGACGTAGTACTTCTCGTGGAAGTCGGTGGCCTCGGTGGCGGAGACCTGGCTGATCTCGCTCTCCCAGCCGACGCCGGGGATGCGGTAGGGGTGGGCGACGTAGGCGGTGGCGAGGAACTGCTCGACCATGCGGCCGATGGGCGAGGAGTCGACGCGCATGCGACGCTCTTCCTGGACGACGTTGCGCTCTTTGTAGAACTCGCGCTCGACGGGATGGCCGATGCGCTGGCTCTCAAGGTAGGCCCAGAGCTGGAGGCGGTTGGAGGGCATGCTCCAGAAGTATTGCGTGGAGTCTTCGGCGGTGGATGCGTTCATGCCGACTTCGCCGTTCTCTTCTGCGATTGCGGAGAACTGATTGGGGATGACGTATTTCTGGGCTTCGGCCTGAGCGTCCTGAAAGGCTTTGAGGAGTTGGGCGAGTTTTTCGGGGCTTTGGCCGACGCGCTTGCGGTACTCGGCGTCGTAGGCGGCGTAGGCGACTTCGACTTTGGCGAGGGCGATCTTTTCGGCGGGGTAGTTGGTGGTGCCGATCTCGGTGGTGCCCTTGAAGGCCATGTGCTCGAACATGTGGGCGAGGCCGCTGGCGCCTTGGGGGTCGTCGGCTGAGCCGGCGTCGACGAGGGTGTAGAAGCTGAAGACGGGAGCTTCGGGGCGCTCGCAGACGATGAGGGTGAGGCCGTTGGGGAGGACTTTTACGGTGGTTCGTTTTTCGAAGCTGGCGAGATCCTGTGCGTTTGCCGCGAAACCAAAGGCGAGCACACAGAGAAACATTGCTGCAATTGCACGCTTTATTGACGCCAAAACTGTCCTCCGAAGACTTTTCAGTCGAGAATCCAACTATACCGAAGCGCGGAGGGGTGTCCTAGCGGCTGCGGCCGAAGATGTTGTCTGCTATATGACGTATGCGAGCCATAATTCGTGAAAGCCAGCCTTCGGCTTCTGCTTTGATGGTGCCGACGACTGCGCTAAGGAACTGATTTCGGGTCCAGTTGTTGCGCGCCGCGCTGGGGCCGCGACGCATGCAGTGCTCGGCGGCCTGCGCCCAGGCTCCGGTCTGGACGGCTGCGACGAGATGGGGGAAGCCTTTGAAGAGACCGGCGGGGCCGAGGTTGTAGATCATGTCGAGGAGCGCGAGCTTTACGGAGTCGGGAATGGTGTCGTAGTGGGGGAACTCGGTGCGGAGGTCGGCTTCGAAGCCTTGTATGACGGAGAGGAGTTTGGAGTCGATGGTTTGCTGGGTGAGTTGGAGGGAGGATGGGGATTTGTAGAAGTTTGAAGCGCGGCCAGGGGGAAGGGCGTCGACGCGGGCGAATTCGACGGCGATTTGTTCGGGGGTTGCGGGGTTGGGGCCGGCGAGGAAGGAAAGGGCTTGAGCGGCTTTGACGTCGGGCAGCATGAGGCCGACGCCGACGGTGACCTTGCCTACCGTGTCGCGATACATCCACGGAACGCAGCCTTCAAACTCTTTCAGCTTTGTGAGCGATTGCTCTATGTATGTCGCCACGATAGTCAGGCTAGCATGGCTATTGTGCCTTCCAAAAGTAGCTGAGCAATCGAGGCAGGGCTTTCATGAGAAGGTCCACTGGCGTCAAGCGTTTCGATCAGCTTTGAGAGCGTCGAAATATTGGTTCTGACCTTGATCCTCGTATTCGCTGCTAACGGAGAGACCAACTGCCGAGAGTTGCCTACGATACTCCTCAGCCCCCAGCGAAATTGACTCCAACCCTGTCATTGCATCGTTCCAAACGTGAGGTTTGGCAGTTGAGGTGAATAACAGACGACCGCCCGGCACCAGGGCATCGGCGAATCTCCGGATGAGGTGATGCTGCTCTTCCGCCTTGAGAAGGAACATTAGTCCGATTGACAAGACAGCATCGAAGGTTCGATCAAAGAATCTCGACTCCAGGACAGATTCGCAAACAATGGGCGTGCCCGGCAGGTTACGTTGAAATGCTGCGACAAACGATGGCGCTGCATCCACCCCGAAGACTTGAAGTCCTTCTTCGACCAGCACTACTGTGAGGGGAAAGCCGGGGCCGCAGCCCAGGTCAATCACGCAGCTACCAGGTGGCAGCGTTTTCGCCCACTTCCGCACCTCCTTCACGCCGATCGCATTGGCACGAGTCTTACTATTGCCGCGGCGCGCGAGCCATTCCGCGGAGATTGATTCGTATCCATTGGATAGATCCATGATGGACTCACAATATCAAGATGTCGGTCAAGCGATGTTATGGAAGGCTGGTTGTAGTTTGTCGGTTACGACGCTGACGACGGAGGCGCCGTTGTTCACGATGGTGATTTCGGCTCGGCCGTTGCACATCTCGACGACACGGGATGCTTTGGCTGTGCCGCGGTTGTCGATGAGCGTGCCGAGGCCGGCGATGGCGAAGCGCAGGCGGTTGCGGGCGTCGAGGCAGAGGACACCCTTTGCGTCGTAGAGTTTTGCTTCGACCGTGACTGTGTCCTTGCCATCGAAGGTGCCTCGGGATTTTTCGGTGAGCTTTAGCTCTGCGGGCGGTCCCCAGCTTTCGATCTGGTAGAGGAAGCTGATTTCGTCGGTTACGGTTTTGCCGGCTTTGGTTGCGACGACGCGGAGCGTGTTTTTGCCGGCGCGGAAGTCTGTCATCCAGCGGAGGCCGGCGGCGGGGAAGTCCTGGCTGTTGCGCTGTTTGGTGCCTGCGCTCTTCCCGTTGAGGAAGAGCTCGGCAGTGTCGCAGTTGGAGTAGACCTTGACCATCTTTTGTTCGTCTGCGGCGCCCCAGCGGATGGGCCAGGAGTGGCCGTAGATGTGGGCCATCGGGGTTTCGCTCCAGTAGGACTGGAAGACGAAGTAACTTTCTTTCTTCGTCATGTCTCGCTCGACGAGGCCCTTTTGGTTGATGCGTGGCACGGGGTTTTCGACGCGAAGAGGAGTGGTGAAGTCTTTGAAGATCCACTGCGCGGATCCGGTGAACCAGGGCAGTGCTTCCTGAGTTTTGAGATGCCAGTCGAAGAGGTTGCAGGCGTAGGTCTCGGACCAGTCACCGTCGCGGGAGACGCGGGCCTGGCCGCCGGTGTTGAGATAGGCGAGGCCGCGCTCGTCTGTGCCCTGGCCGGTGGCGATCTGCGAGAGGATCTTGTCGGGATTTTCGGAGTGACGGCCGGCGTGGCTGTCGGCTCCCCACTCGGCGTGGAAGAGATGGTTGACGCGCTCGCGCTGGGTTTCGAGGGACTTCTGGTATTCGGGATAGGTGCCGCTGTACCAGCCGGCCCAGATGGAGGGCGAGTAGACATCGGGGATGTCGCGGGCGAAGTCGCAGCGGCGGATGGTGGTGAGGCGTGACGGGTCGAGCTGGTGGGAGAGGATGTTCAACTCCGACAAGTAGGCGCGGATGGCCTGCTGGTTGATCTCGGGATATTCGGTGGGCCAGTCGTCCTCGTTGCCGAGGCCCCAGAGCAGGATGCTGGGATGGTTGTAGTGCTGCGCGATCATGTTGCGCAGGGTGCGGCGGCCCATCTCTTTGAAGGTGTCGTCGCCGATGCCGCCGCGGCACCAGGGAATCTCTTCCCAGACGAGGATGCCCAGGCGGTCGCAGAGATCGAGCACACGGCGGGATTGCTGGTAGTGGGCGAGACGGATGAAGTTCACGCCCATGTCCTTGATGAGCTGCATCTCCTGGTCGATCAGATCGTCGGGCATTGCGGCGGCGTAGCCTGCGTGGTCTTCGTGGCGGCTCGTTCCGCGGAGGAGGAGACGTTCTCCATTCAGTTTGAAGGGGCCGTGCTCGACGAACTCGGTGTGGCGGATGCCGAAGGCCTCGTGTGCTGCATAGGTTGAGTCGCTGCCGAGGGTGACGCGGCACTGATAGAGATGCGGGTCGGACGGGCTCCACAACTTTGGAGTCGAGATGGTGAAGGTGGTGATCTCTGTCGCGTCCTGCCATGGTTTTAATGTGTGCTTTGAACGGTGGATCGATGCGCCCTTTGCGTCGGTGACTTCTACGGAGATATCTAATGGATCGGCGGAACTGGTGGGGTTGTAGAGCGTGCCGACGATTGTGATCTTCGCAGGCCTTTTAGGTGAGGGCAGGTCGGTTCGGACGTGCAGGGTCTCGAGCGAGACCGCGGGAACGTAGACGAGGTTCACGTGCCGGTACATGCCGCCGTAGAGGCTGAAGTCGCTGAGGTCGGAGGGCATGCGGTCGAGGTCGCGCGAGTTGTCGCAGAGCACGGAGATGGGGACGCCGTCGGGAGTCTTTGTTTTCTTCTTTGAGGTTGATGATGGCGCGGCGTCTGTTGCCGATTTGGTTGGGTCAGGCAGCAGGTCGGTGATGTCGAAGACGAACTCGTCGTATCCGCCGGTGTGTTTGCCAGCGAGTTTTTCGCCGACATAGGCGGAAGTGGTCTGTCCAGCGCCTTCGAAGTGGAGGAGCGTGCGGCCGTTGTTGAAAGGATTGGCGATCGGCACGTGGGTCCGGTACCAGCCGTTGCCGCGATAGTAGGGGGCGTCGGGGTCGCAGCCATCGTAGGCGTTGAAACAATGGGGCATTGCGATCTGCTGCCAGACGGCGACCTCTTCGCTATGCCATGCCTCCCATGGTCCACCCAAAGAGCCCTGCAGAAACTCCCATCCGTCGGCGAGGCGATGTGCGTTGGGTGTGTTGCTGGGCTGATCTGCGCCGCCTGCGAGTGCCGCGACCGATGCGCGCAGGGTGGATGAGGGCAGCAGGGAAGCGGCTGCCACAGTGGCGCCGGTCTTGAGAAAGCTTCGTCGGGAATAAATGGCCGGTACTCCTGATAACGGTTGTCGAGGTGCAGCAGGTTGGAAGAATTTTGCCTCTAAGGAAACAATAATTCAAAGTATCTACAAAATGTCCTAACTCCAGTGATATAAAGACTGGTCATGAAAGATGTCAAGGAGTTGTTGGTATCCGCAGAGCAACTGCATTTAGGGCCAGGCGAGGAAATCAATTCAACGATCTTGAAAATCAATTCAACGATCCTTATGAGACTGGAAATCTAAACATGTCCACTCCACAATCTTCCCGGTTTACGTTTACTCGGCGGCAGAGCGCATCGAACAAGACGCCGCGCCAGATTAATCGGAACCTGGTGTTCAATCTGATACGGACGCGCCAACCTTTATCGCGCGCGGATCTTGCCCGTGTGTCCGGCCTGCAGCGCAGCACAGTTTCACTGATCGTCGAGGACCTGATCAAGGAGCGGTGGATACTGGAAGGCTCGACGGGAAGGCCGCCTCGCGGACGCAGGCCGACGTTTCTGGAACTCAATCATCAGCGGGCGGTGATTGCGCTGGATATTCATCCTTCGCAGACGACTGTTGCCGTGACCGATCTTGGGGGCAAGATCGTTGCGCAGAATGTCGTCGCGCTGCCGGCGGATCCGAATAAGGCGATTCAGTCGATCATCAACGCGATTCGCAAGCTGATCGCCGCGCACAGCGATAAATCCTTCGACGGCATCGGAATCAGCCTGCCGGGCCGCGCCGATCCGCAGCTGGAGAAATTGATCTTTGCCCCGAACCTGAACTGGCCGGTGTCGAGCATCAAGTCCCGCATTCAACGAGCAACGGGTTTGCATGTTGAGATGGACAACGTGGCCAATGCCTGCGCGCTGTCTGAGGTGTGGTTTGGCGACAGCGACGGATTGCACGACCTGGTGGTGGTGAATGTCTCCGAGGGAATTGGGACGGGAATCTTCGCCAATGGCCAGTTGCTTCGCGGAGCCAACGGAATGGCCGGCGAGTTTGGCCATGTGCAGATGGATACGAACGGTCCGGTTTGCGGATGCGGCGGCCGCGGCTGCTGGGAGACTGTCGGTTCGAATCGCGCGGGGCTTCGCTACTATGAGGAGTTGAGCGGGCTCGCGGGTCCGCCGAGCTTCGCCGCACTGGTAAAGATGGCGCAGGCCGACGACGTGCACGCCAGAAAGGCGCTGGAGAAGATGTCGTCGTTCCTGGGGCGGGGCCTGCGAATGATCGCATCTGCGCTGGCGCCGAGCGAGATCGTGATCGTAGGCGATATTACGACGGCATGGTATATGTTCGGGCCGATCGTCGAGGCGGAGCTCAAACAGAATGCTTTTGCGAAGGAGCCAAGGCTGCGGCCTTCCTTTGAGGGCAATACGGCGCGACTGCGCAGTGCGGTTGCATTGGTGATGAATGGAAGTCTGGTTTAGCAAAAAAGGAAGAGAACTGTGAACTCTGTTAATACTGTGAACTCTGGTAATTTAGTGTCGTTTCGAAGCGTTGCATTGGGCCTGTTTCTCGTTGCGAGTTGTTTCAGTACCCATGCGCAGACTGCGCCCTCTACTGCTCCTGCCGCACCATCGCCGGTGGAGCGTGCACACGTTGGAGATGCGCCCGATGATCCTGGGCCTCTGGCCACAGATCTCTCGGCTGAGCTGAAGCCGAAGGCGATCGAGGCGGCGATGAAGAAGGTTGGCGACTGGCAGGTGAAGGTTGCTGAGCCAAACTTCAACAAGCAGTGGACCTTCGCAGCACTTTACGATGGATTGCTCGCGGCCTCGAAGACGACTGGCGATCGGAAGTACCACGATGCAGTGTTGCATTTTGCGGAGCGCTCCAACTGGACGCTGATTGGCGATCGCTTTCCTCATGCGGACGATCAGGCCTTCGGCCAGGCATTATCTCGATCTCTACCTCGACAACAAACAACCGGTGCGGATGGCCGATACGAAGGCCACGATGGATCGGCTGGTCGTTCGTCCGGATGATCCGGACAAGCTGCTCTGGTGGTGGTGCGATGCGCTATTTATGTCGCCGCCCGTGTTGTTGCGCATGTACGAGATTACGCATGACAAGAAGTATCTCGACTACATGGATCATGAGTGGTGGCTGACTTCGGCGAGCCTGTACAACCAGGAGAACCATCTTTACTTTCGCGATAGCCGCTACTTCACGCAGAAGCAGGCGAACGGCAAGCCGATCTTCTGGTCTCGCGGGAACGGATGGGTGATGGGGGCGCTGGTGAATGTGCTGCGGATCATGCCCGCCAACTATCCTTCGCGGCCGAAGTATGTCGCACAGTTTCGCGAGATGGCGGCGGAGATTGCCGCGATTCAAAGTGCGGATGGGTTGTGGCGTTCGGGCCTGCTCGATCCGGGTGCGTACGATCTGCCAGAGGTGTCGGGGTCGGCGTTCTTTACGTTTGGGATTGCGTATGGGATCAATGAAAAGATTCTTGATCGCAAGACCTATCTGCCCGTCGTTGAGAAGTCGTGGAAGGGAATGCTGGCGCACATTTACGCTGATGGGCGACTGGGTTCGATACAGCCGATCGATGGGCAGCCGGGCAAGTTCAAGCCGGGGGCCAGCTATGTGTACGGAGTGGGAGGTTTTCTTCTTGCCGGTTCGGAGATGCATCGACTGGCCGCGGGGAAGAATTAAGTTTTTTGCCGCCTACGGTCCTCACCATCCAAAGTAAAGGCTGACGGACGGGGAAGTTTCGGATGACCTCAGGCACGGTGGGATCAGTATTCAACGTCTTCCACAAGGCGATGTAGTCTTTTTGCCTAAAAGCGACGCCGGCGAAGAGCAGGCTCGGCTGACGATTGGGGAAGTCGTCCCAGTGTTCGACATCGTGCTTGTAGGGCCACGTGGCCTTGTCCTTGATGAAGGGAACCATGAAGGACAGGAGCCTGCGCATGCCACGTCCGTCCGGAGTGGTGAAGGTCCAGAGGTTGTCTCTTTCGGTTGAAAGGGTCTGGCAGATGGTGCTCATGACGTCGAGATCGAAGAGGCAGTAGCTGTAGGGCTTGGTGCGCGCGAGTTCCAGCGGCAGGCTGCCGTCGGGAGCGATCTGGTCTGGTACAAGCGTCGTCCTGAACCGCTCGCGGCACCACGTCATCACTTCCTGGTTGCCGGTGAAACGCGCGAATTCGGCGGCCTGCATGACCCAGCAGCTTCCGTGGTTGTTCTTGGCGTCGCGCTCCTCCTGGCCATTCTTTGAGGTGCGCATCCAGTTCAGATATTCGGCGAACCAGCCTTTGATGGCTGCTGCGTCTTCGAGAACTCCGGCGGTCGCGAGGATAGTCGCTGCGCGGGCGGGTTCGACCAGATGAAGCGTGTCGATAATTCCAATGCCGCGTCCATTATTCAGATTGAAGATGGCTTGTGCGTACTCGAGGTTCGCGTTCATCTTTGTGGCGGGGTCGACGAACCAGGCACGCAGATGTTTCGCAGCATGATCGGCGTACTTCTTTTCGACGGTCAACTCCCATGCGGCCGCGAGCGCCGGAACGATGAGGCTGAGCCGCACCATGGCTTTGCGATGGTCGTCGAAGTTTGCGGGATTCGTGAATCCATCGCGGCGGATGTAGGGGCCGTTGGGATTTTTTTCATCAGGCCACCAGTAGTCGCCCTCGGAGAAGTAGTCATGTAAGCCGCCCTTGCTGCGCTCGCTGTGTGAGGAAGTTACTGTGATGGGTTGTTCGGAGAGGAAGCGGTTTGCTGCGGCGAGGATTCGCGCGCGGTCGGTGGTTGCGACGAGATCGTAAGGGGTGGGTGCATCGTTTGCCCTGGCAGAGGTCCAGGCGGGGAAAATCGTAGAAAAGGCGGTCGTTCCAATTGCCAATGCAAAAAACTCTCGTCGTGTCGTCGTCCCCATCTTGAGTAGGCCCTTTTTTCGTACAAATTTCGCTCCGGCCATGATACCCAAGGCTGAACGCGATGCATCTTTGCGGTCTTAGAATGAGCAGCTTGGGAAATTGACCGGGCGTTCACTTGACGAAATGAATGGTCATTCAGTATGCTTCGCATCGTTCGGGTAAATCGCCCGTCGGAGCCTGCAAGATGCCCCCCAGCACCACCGCCGCAACCTCGACCAGGCTTTCCGCCGGTCATCGACAGATCAAGAAGGTAGCCGTCCTCGGAGCTGGAACCATGGGTTCGCGCATTGCTGCTCACATAACCAATGCCGGCCTTCCCGTCGTCATGCTCGACATCGTTCCGCCAGGAATCGACGCGAGTGCGCCGAAGCAGGAGCGCAACAAGATCGTTCTCGCGGCGCTCGACGGGCTGAAGAAGTCGAAGCCTGCTGCGTTCTATTCGCCTGACAGCGCGCGCTTGATTACGATCGGAAACTTCGACGACGACCTGGCGCTCATCGCGGACTGCGACTGGATCATTGAAGTGGTCGCAGAGAATCTGGAGATCAAGCAAGCACTGTTGAATAAAGTGCTGCAACATCGCCGTCCAGACTCGATCATGACGAGCAATACGAGCGGCCTGCCGATCCACGAGATCGTCGAAGGTATGCCGATGGAGTTGCGCCGACACTGGTTTGGCACGCATTTCTTCAATCCGCCACGATACATGCGACTGCTGGAGATCATCGCTACGCCGGATTCCGATCCAGGGGACATGGCGGCGGTCGAGCACTTCTGCGACCTGCGGCTGGGCAAGGCGATCGTCCATGCGCACGATACGCCGAACTTTATCGCGAATCGCATCGGTACGTTTTCGATGAGCAATGCGATTCGGCTGATGCAGCAGCAGGGGCTTTCGATCGAAGAGGTCGATACGCTGACGGGCTCGGCGATTGGCTGGCCAAAGACGGGAACGTTTCGCCTCGGGGACATGGTCGGCGTGGACGTGATGGCGCACGTGGCAAGGAACTTCTCAGCGCAGGCGGCAAAGATTAAGGACGAGCGCGCGGATGTGGGGCTTGCGCCGTTCATCGACCAGATGCTGGAGAAGAAGTGGCTGGGCGATAAGTCGAAGCAGGGGTTCTACAAGAAAGAGGGCAAGGACGCGGAAGGCCGCGATCTGCGGCACGTTCTCGACTGGCAGACGCTCGACTACAAGCCCAGCATGCGGCCGAAGTTTCCTGCGATCGAGATGGCGAAGAACGTGGAGTCTTCGCACGCGCGGATCGCGCAGCTTCTGCATGGCGATGCGAGCAAGGATAAAGCCGCTGCGTTCTACTGGCCGTTTCTAACAGAGCTCTTTACTTACAGTGCGAACCGCGTGCCCGAGATCGCAGACAACCTGGTTGAGATCGACCAGGCGATGAAGGCCGGGTACAACTGGGAGCTTGGACCGTTCGAGATGTTTGATGCGGCCGGTGTTCGCGGCACGACGGAGAAGATGCGCGCGGCAGGGGAGCCGGTTTCAGCGAATGTGGAGAAGCTACTTGCTTATGCGGACAAGCACGGCGATGCCAATCCGACCTGGTACAAGGACGATCCTTCGGTGCCCTCCGGACGACTGTTCTTTGATCCTGTGAGCGGCGCGTACCAGCCTGTTGTTACGGCGGAGGGCGTTACTTCGCTGGCGGTGATTAAGAAGGCGAAGGGCGTCGTCAAGAAGAACCCCGGTGCTTCGGTTATTGATCTGGGCGATGGGGTCGCGGCGATCGAGCTGCACTCGAAGATGAATGCGCTCGGCGACGACATCGTTAATTTGATTACGCAGACGCTGAAGCCATCGAGCGAGATCGCCGGTAATTTTGAGGCGTTTGTCATCACGGGAGACTCAGCGAATTTTTCGGTTGGCGCGAATCTTATGCAGCTGCTGCTCGGGATTCAGGAAGAAGAGTGGGATGAGGTTGAGATGGCGGTTCGGGCCTTCCAGAACATGACGCAGGCGATCAAGTTCTGCCCGCGCCCGGTGGTGGTCGCACCGTATGGGATGTGTCTTGGCGGTGGAGTTGAGATCTCGCTACACGCGGCTGCGCGTCAGCCTCATGCGGAGCTCTATATGGGCTTGGTCGAAGCGGGAGTGGGATTGATTCCGGGTGGTGGCGGCTGTAAAGAGATGACGATTCGCAGTGTCGAGGCGGGTTCGAGCATTCGACCTGATGCTCGCGGCGAAGGTGTCGAGATTTTCGAGGCGCTGAAGAAGAACTTTGAGACGATTGCGATGGCGAAGGTTTCGACCTCTGCTGCGGAGGCTCGGTCGTTGGGCTTCTTCAGACCGTCGGACGCGATTACGGTGAACCGCGAGCGGCTACTGACGGATGCAAAGACGAAGGCCCGGGCGATTGCCGACGCAGGTTACAGTGCTCCTACGCCGCGAACCGACATTGCGGCTCCCGGTGAAAACGCTCTGGCCACGTTGAAGCTGGCGGTGTGGACGATGCGTGAGGGCCAGTACATCTCCGATCACGACGTGAAGATTGCGAACTGGGTTGCGTATGCGCTGTGCGGAGGGAAGGTGACTCCAGGTACACCGGTTACGGAACAGTATCTGCTCGATCTTGAGCGCGAGGCGTTCCTGAGTCTTTGTGGCGAGAAGAAGACGCAGGAGCGAATCGCATTTACGTTGAAGACAGGCAAGCCGCTGCGGAACTAGCCGCAGAAGAATTGGGAGTCACCATGAAAGAAGTCGTTATTGCATCTGCTGTTCGCACTGCTGTAGGCAAGGCACCGCGTGGGACGCTTCGCAGCACGCGGCCGGACGATCTCGCCGCGTTCGCCATCAATGGGGCGCTGGATCGTGTTCCGCAGCTCGATAAGGCGGAGATTGAGGACGTGATTCTGGGCTGCGCGATGCCAGAGGCGGAGCAGGGAATGAATGTGGCGCGGGTGGCGAGCTTTCGCGCCGGTCTGCCGATTACGGTCTCGGGGATGACGATCAACCGTTACTGCGCGTCGGGGCTGCAGTCGATTGCGCTGGCGTCTGAGCGGATTCGTGGCGGCGGTGCGCATGTGATCGTTGCGGGTGGGACGGAGAGTATGTCGTATGTGCCGTTCGGGGGAAACAAGATCTCGGTGAATCCGTGGCTGGTGGATAACTATCCGGGGTCGTACATGTCGATGGGGCTCACGGCGGAGCGGGTTGCGACGCACTACGGCATTACGCGCGAGCAGATGGATCAGTTCTCGTATGAGAGTCATCAGAAGGCGCTTGCCGCGATTTCTTCCGGGAAGTTTGAGGATGAGATCGTTCCTGTTACGGTTACAAATACGACTCCCAATGGGAAAGGTAAAGCAAAGTCGGTCGAGGCAATCTTCAAACAGGATGAAGGTCCTCGTGCCGATACTTCGCTGGAGGCGCTGGCGAAGCTGAAGGCAGTCTTTCATGCGAAGGGAACCGTGACGGCAGGAAACTCCAGCCAGACTTCGGATGGAGCGGCGGCTGCAGTTGTGATGTCGGCTGAGCGCGCTGCGCAGCTCGGGATTCCGGCGATGGCAAAGTTTGTGGCCTTTGCGTATGCGGGTTGCGATCCGGAGGAGATGGGCATCGGGCCGATTCACGCGATTCCGAAGGTGTTGAAGATGGCTGGGCTGTCGCTTGAGGATATCGATCTGTTTGAGTTGAATGAGGCGTTTGCGGCGCAGTCGCTGGCTGTGTTGAAGGTGCTGGGGATCGACCCGGCTAAGGTTAATGTGAATGGCGGAGCTATTGCGCTGGGGCATCCGCTTGGTTGTACGGGGCGAAGCTGACGGCGACGCTGCTGCGCGAGATGCCGCGACGGAAGGCGAAGTATGGGATTGTGACGATGTGTGTTGGTGGAGGGATGGGGGCGGCTGGGATTTATCAGGCTGTGAACTAGGCGATGCGTCGTTACTCCATGCCGGAAAGAGAGGCTGCGATAGAGATTCTTCCGAACAGCCGACTGGATCGAGACATCTGGATGCTGGCCGGATATCTGGCGCTGATTATTGTTTTTGTAGTGGCTGTTCTGTTTTTTCAGCATCGCAGGCAGCTGGAGATCGCACACGCATGGCAGAGCGCTCCAGCGACGATTGAGGACGTTCGACCAGTCGTTGTTTCCCAGGTCAACAATCAGTTCGGGGGAGCCATGCTTTACCAGGTGGATGTGTTGGCGCACTACAAAGCGAATGGATTGGAACAACGGCGTTGCGATCAGGATCGAGAGTAGGCCGGGACCTAGTCCAGACAGGAGCCGATGGCTCGCTGGAAGGGCAAACAGTTCGTCGTTCGATCGAAAGCTTCTCAATCGGAATCCAGTAGTTCCTGAGCTGATTAAGCTGAAACGATTTTCTGAAGCGAGGTAACACCATGGCAACGATGACAGCACCAATTGCAGAAACGAAACGTATCCCGGGTGGAAGTTTTCTCATCACCGATCCTGACTGCCGCTGACTGCTTTTTTCCCTGAGGATTTCACTGACGAGCAGAAGCAGATTGCTGAGACGACGGCGAACTTTGCCGTCAACGAGATTATGCCGGCGTCGGATCAGATTGAGGCGAAGGATTTTTCCGTTACGCGGCGGCTGTTGAAGGAGGCTGCGGATCTTGGGCTGACGGCGATCGATATTCCGGAGGAGTACGGCGGGCTGGAGATGGATAAGGCCTCGTCGGCGATTGTGGCGGAGAACATCTCCAAGCAGGCGAGCTTTTCGGTGGCGTTCTCTGCGCATACCGGCATCGGCACGTTGCCCGCTGGTGTGGTACGGGACGCCGGAGCAGAAGAAGAAGTACCTGCCGAAGATTGTGTCGGGCGAGATCGTGTCGGCGTATGCGCTGTCGGAGTCGACGAGCGGATCGGATGCCGTGAATGCGAAGACGAAGGCGGTGCTGTCGGCGGATGGAAAGACTTATACGCTGAACGGCGAGAAGATGTGGATCTCGAATGCGGGCTTTGCGGATCTCTTCACGGTGTTTGCCAAGTGCGCGATTCCGGATGGGCCGGATGCTGGTAAGGAGAAGCTGACCGCGTTTTTGATTGAGCGCGGCACTCCGGGCTTTACGCAGGGCAAGGAGGAGCACAAGCTTGGAATTCGCGGCAGCTCGACTTGTCCGCTGATCCTGACCGATTGTGTGATTCCGGCGGGCAATTTGCTGGGCGAGGTCGGCAAGGGGCATCACATCGCGTTCAATATTCTGAACGTCGGGCGCTACAAGCTGGGTAATGCGGCGATTGGCGGCGGCCGTATGGCGCTGAACAATGGGATTCGCTACGCGATCGATCGCAAGGCGTTCGGCAAATCGATCTCCGAGTTTGGGTTGATTCAGGAGAAGATTGCGAACTGCGCGACGGGCATCTTTGTGGGCGGGGCGGTTTGCTATCGGACTGTCGGGTTGATCGACAAGGCGCTTGCGGGCGTCGACAAGAACGACACGAAGGAGATTCAGAAGCGCATCGAGGAGTATGCGGTTGAGTGCAGCATCGTGAAGGTGTGGGCGAGCGAGATGCTCGACATGGTGGTCGATGAGGTGTTGCAGATCTTCGCCGGCTACGGATATGTCGAGGAGTATCCGGCGGAGAGAGCATATCGCGACGCACGTATCAATCGGATCTTTGAGGGTACGAACGAGATCAATCGGCTGATCATTACGGGCTGGCTGATGAAATCCGCGATGTCAGGAAAGCTGGCGCTGATGCCAGCGATCAAGAAGCTGATGGACGAGGTGATGTCCGGGCCGAGCGAGAAGATCGATCGCGAAGGTCCGCTGGCCGACGAGCTGAACTTGCTCGCGAATGCGAAGAAGCTGACGCTGTTTGTCGCGGGAGCCGCCACGCAGAAGTATATGCAGCAGATCGCCGAGGAGCAGGAGGTGATGGGAGCCATCGCCGATATGATCATCGAGGTCTTTGCGATGGAGTCTGCGATTCTGCGCGCGGAGAAGATTGCGGCGGGGCAGGGTGGTGAAGCGTCGGCGATTCCTGTTGCGATGGCGCGTATCTACGCCGATAAGGCGATGTCGGTGATTGAGCTGTCCGCTCGCAAGGTGATCGCGGCGGTTGCGGAGGGTGACATGCTTAGGACGCAGCTCACGATTCTGCGGCGGCTGTCGAAGCATGATTCAGCAGACACCATCAGCCTGCGTCGTCAGGTGGCGCGACACGTGATCAAGGCCGAAAAGTACAGCTTGTAGCACAGATTTAATCGCATCTGCGTCGCGAGGCGCATCCCACAAAAGGACCAGCCAGATCACCCCCTTGGCGGGTCCTTTCCCATTGCCTTTAAGAGTGCCCTCTGTAACCATCATGCCGATACCATGTCTACTGCACCGACATTGCATTGCAGACGCCGCATCAGTTTGTCACGATCGTTGGCGATCTTGTTTGTCCTGGCTCTTGGGCTGCCTGCCGCTCTTCAGGCGCAGCGTGTTCTGCTCGCCACTGGTGTTGCCGGCGACAATAGTGCGGCCGTCGATGCCGGTGCTGTTCCTTCGTCCCAGCCGCTTCAGTTGACGATTCGTCTCGCGATGACGCCGGATCGCAGCGCCGCGTTGGATCAGCTCCTGACGAGCCAGACGACCGCGAAGTCCGCTTCTTACCATCAGTGGCTGACGCCGCAGCAGTTTGCCACGCAGTTCGGCGCGACCGATGACCAGATTGCTGCGACGACAGCGTGGCTGCAGTCGCAGGGTCTCACAGTAGGTGCCCTCTCGCCCTCGGGGACGCGCATGACCGCCACAGGAACGGTGTCGCAGATCGAGAACGCTTTCGCCGTGACACTGCGCAGGTATCAGGTTGCGAATGCGCTCTACGTTGCCAATTCGACTCAGCCGTCTATTCCCGCGGAGGCCACTTCGCTCATAGCGGGAGTTTCCGGTCTTAGCGATATGCCGGTTGCCGCACCAGAAACCGTGGCCGCATTTACGAGTGCGGGGCCGCGTGCAATCGCCGCGCCTACTAGTGCGAACCAGAGCGCCGATCCGTTCGTTGCCGCCGCGTCTGCGATCGATGCAAATGCCGCTCCGATCCTGACATTCAATACGGCGGAGTGCTCAACGGATCTGGCGCAGTCGGATTACGACGCGTATCACGATCTATTTCGCCAAGCCAACGCGCAGGGGATTACGATTCTCGCCACCAGCGGCTGCGGCACACGCGGGACAGGCAGCTTTCCGGCGAGCCTCGCAGAGGTGACCGCCCTTACGGTCAGCCCGACCACTTCGCCGTTCGTGCCAATCGCCCTGCGGCCCGAGTGGCAGGTTGCTCCGGGCCTGCCCGACGATGCGAGCCGCTACGAGCCTGACCTTACGACAACATCTGTCGCGGCGTTCGCACAGACGATCAGCACAATCGTGCAGCAGACGGGAGTGCGTCAGGGCAACATCAACGCGATTCTTTACAGCTTGGCGACGACGCCGGGACTTTACACGCAGCCGGACGCCACAGCGTCGACGGTTGCCGGATCGTGGGAGAAGGCGAGCGGGCTTGGGGTGGTGGATCTCGCAACACTGGCTAAGGTCTACCCGCGCGCGAGCGGCTCCATCGCAACGACGACCTCCCTTATCTCTTCGACTTATGCTGTCGGCTATGGCACTCCCATCACGCTCACTTCGACGATCACGCCAGCGTCCTATGCCAGCGCCAATCCGACTGGAGTCGTCACATTTACGAGTTCAACACAGGGGACCATCGGCTCCAGCCCTCTCAGCGGCGGCACTGCCACCTTTACGGTCAGTAATCTGGGGGTGGGAACCTATAACCTTACGGCGAACTACTCGGGCGACTCTAACTACGCAGCAAGCACGAGTACAAGCAGCGTTGTCATCACAGTGAGCATTGTGAACGCAACTCTAACGGCAACCATTGCGCCCAGCCAAAACGTTCCGTATGGCAGTACTGCGACAGTTACGGCCACGGTCGCACTGCCTAACTCCTCTGCATCTCCCAGCGGCACAGTCTCGTCTCAAATTGAGGGCATCACTGGCGCGCTCTACACCGCTGTGCTCTCACCGAACCCCGGCGGCAACACCGCGACGGCGAACATCAATATCGACGCGCCTCAGCCCAGCACGACGCCCTACACGGTCCAGACGACGTGCGCCGGCAACCAGAACTTCCAGTGCCAGACTCCAGTCAATCTCACCTTTACCACAACCAAGGGCAACACCAGCACGACCATCAGTGTCACTCCTGCCGCTCCTCTGGCGGGACAGCCGATTACCATTACAGCGGCCATCAACAACAACGGGAACGGAAAGCTAACTTACACGTTTTCCGGGAACGTGATCTTCTACGACAACGGGAAGCAGATCGCCTCGGCGGCCGTGGGCACGAACCAGGCAACGCTCACTACAAGTCTGTCTGGCGCGATAGCGCACAATATCACCGCCAGCTACAGTGGAGACGCAAACTGGAACCCAAGCACTGCCTCACCGCAGACTGTTACTCCAACTCTGCTTCCGTCGACGCTCACTCTCAGCTCCAGTGTCACCAATTTGTCCGGCCCTTTAGCCGGCATGAACGTCGTGCTGACTGCTACCGTCTTTACCATCGCTGTAAACTCTGTTGGTCCCACTGGCACGGTTACCTTTTACGACACTTATAATGGCGCAATCGTGCAACTGGGGGTCGGCACACTTACGCCGAACGGTCCCAACGCATCGATCGCGGTCATCTCCACGACGAACTTCGCTGGTGGTGCACACAGCATCTACGCCGTGTACAACGGCGATGGCACCTTCAGCACCGCGACGTCCTCTACTCTTCCGCTGACCTTTGCCGACTACAACCTGACGATGATTCCGCAGACCCTCACCATTAACCGCGGTCAAAACGGACAGGTGGTTATGCTGCTTGGCGCGATCGCAGGATTCAACGGCAACGTGACTTTTGGCTGCACGCCGCCGCCCAGCACTGAGACCGCGTGCTCCTTCAGCCCGGTGTCGCTCATCGGCGGCGGCTCGACGACGATGACGATTACGACGACCGCGCCCGTTACCGGGTCGGCTGCGGGGTCGGCGCGACGTGCGGCCCTGGAGCGGAACTGGAATCTTGCAGCGGGGACTACCTTTGCGATGCTCTTCTTTGTGGCGCCTCGCCGGAGAAGAGCACTACCCACCCTTCTGCTTCTGCTATGCGCTGTCTGTCTCACCGCCAACCTGGGTTGTGGGAATGTCACAACCGACCCAAGTGGTCCGTCTGATCCAGGCACCCCACTTGGAACTCAGATCTTTACGATCACTGCGGCGGGAAGCAACGGTGTCAGCACGACGCGTCACAACTACCAATATCAAGTGACGATCCAGTAGGCACGTCAAGCCCGGCCCCGCGTTGGTCTGACTCGTCCTCCTGTCGCGCGGGGAAGAGAGTCAGGTCATGGCGATTAAGCTGCTGGAAAATGAGCAGTTGCAAGGGATCATTTTCTACGCCGCGTCCTGATGGTTCGCTAAAATATTTGAAACAATCTCTTTGCCGCTGTAGGCGCAACCTTTTTCCTAAACGTCTGTCTAAGCATAGGTCATCCGTTCCGGGTTGTTCCGATCAGCCTTGCCTTGTATGTGGATCAGTAGCCACCCGCAGCTAAGTCGCCCGTATTTCAGGTAGTAAGGTAGACATCATCCATGCGTAACTGTCTCGTCTCTCGCCTCCTGTTTTCCGCCTCCATCTTATTTACAGCGTTATCCGCACAAGCAGCTATGCAGAACCGCATCGCAGGCGCCGTCGACGGCGGCAGCCGGGTCGCGCTGCCGGGGACGATCAACGGTCATGCGAGGCGCTCAGTCGACCTCGGCCCCGCGGCCGCGGATCGCAAACTTGAGTCGCTCTCCGTGCGCTTCAGCATGACCGACGCCCAGCAGGCGGACCTCACGCAGCTGCTTGCGGCTCAGTTGAATCCGACCTCACCCAGCTATCACCAGTGGCTGACGCCGGAGCAGTTCGGGGCGCGCTTCGGCCTCAGCAGCAGCGATCTCTCGAAGGTTTCCGCGTGGTTGACCAGCCAGGGCTTTACCATTACCAGCGTCGCGCGCAGCTCGACGTTCATCAACTTTTCAGGAACAGTCGCGCAGGCACAGCAGGCCTTCGGGACGACCATCCACAGCGTCTCGCTCAATGGCGAAGAGCACATCACTAACCTTACCGATCCCGTACTTCCGGCGGCGATCGCCGGAGTAGTTCTCGATGTCAGCGGCTTAAATGATTTCAAGCTGCAACCGCGCTCGCGTTCGCGCAGCCTCACAACGGAGCCTTTGCCGGCCTTTACGACGACGGTCGGTGGCGTGACCAGCCACTACATCGCGCCGGGCGATCTGTACACCATTTATGACTTTCCGCCGGCCTCAAGCAACCTGAACGGCTCTGGCGTGACCATCGCGGTGATGGGCCAGACTGATCTGACCACCGGCAACGTTTTGCCGGATGCTAACATCACGGCATTCCGCACGGCCGCAGGCCTGCCCACGATCAACCTGAAGACTCAACTGGCGACGGGGTCCAAGGATCCTGGCGTCTCGACGAACGATATTGATGAGGCTCATCTCGATGTGGAATGGTCGAGCGCAGCCGCGCCTTCGGCCCAGATCCTTTACGTCTATAGCACCGATGTCATCAATATTTCCTTGCCGTATGCGGTCGACAACAAGGTTGCTCCCATTATTACCGCAAGTTATGGGCTGTGCGAGACTGGATGGGGTTCTTCCTCGCTCGCTGCTACCAACCAAATACTCCAGATGGCGAATAGCTTCGGGATTACTTTCTTTAGCTCGGCGGGTGACGCGGGCGCGGCCGACTGCGACAGCACAGGTCTCGCCACTGAGGGCCTGAACGTCGATTTTCCCAGCAGCTCTCCCTACGCAACCTCGGCTGGCGGCACCATGTTCACTGGCGATGTCAGCAATGCTTCGGCCTACTGGAATAGTTCGAACGCTTCGAACAATAGCTCCGCGCTTCAGTACATTCCCGAGCAGCCATGGAACGAGACCACCGTCACTGGTGGTCTTACCGCGGGCGGGTCGGGTGGCGGAGGGGCAAGCGCCTTTTTCTCCAAACCTGCATGGCAAGTTGACACTGGAGTGCCTGCCGATAGTTCGCGCGACGTTCCCGATGTCTCGCTCAACTCTGGCGCGATTCATGATGGTTACGTGGTCTGCAGTCAGAACTCCTGCACGAATGGTTTCCTTGGGTCTAACGGACAACCCAACGTCTTCGGAGGAACCTCGTTTGTTGGGCCTGAACTTGCCGGGATTCTTGCCCTGGTGGAGCAAAACCTAGGGAACGCATCGGGAGTCGGGCTGGGAAACATCAATCCCACGCTGTACGGTTTGGCGAATGGCTTCCCCAACGTGTTTCACGACATCATCACGGGCAACAACATCGTGGAGTGCGCGCAGGGAACTCCCAATTGCCCCAGTGGCAGCCTCGGGTTCAATGCCGCTTCTGGCTACGATCAGACCTCTGGCCTCGGTTCGCTCGATGTGAATATGCTGGTGACGAACTGGTCCAACGCGACTCCGACGGGAGGCGGCAGCACGATCGGAACCGCGATAACGACCACGTCGCTGACGACAAGCAACGCGCTCTGCGCTGTCTCCTCCGGCACGAAGGTCGCGCTCAGCGTGACGGTGAACGGCGCGACAACGCCATCCGGGATGGTCGTGATTCTGGTGGACAATGTCAGTGTCGGAACGGCGAATCTGGCTGCCGGTGCGACCACTGGAAGTGCGACGGCAAGCTACATGCTCGATACGACGGCGCTCTCATCCGGAGGACATAACATCAGCGCAGTCTACTCCGGCGACTCGACGCATGCCGGTTCTAAAGGGACGCTGCTCGGACCGGCGACCATCCCGGCCAACTATCCGAACGGCCAGCAGGCTTCTTTTGATATCGTCTCTTCGACCAAGGCCGACTTTGCCCTTACTCCATGCACAGGAAGCGCGACGGCAGTTTCGGTAGCGCCTGGCGCGACTGCGGCTGGCATCACCTTCACCGTAACTCCGGCGGCCGGATTTACCGGTACGGTGACGCTCACTGCGACCAATAACGATAGTATGATCGCAACCCCCACCTTCACTCCCGCATCGATCAGCATCACGTCCGCATCGGCCGTAACGACCTCATTCGTCGTGAAGGCGTCTCAGACCAGCGCGCGACTTGTCAAACCCGATCTCCATCAGCATCCGGCAGGGAGGGCTCCATGGTATGCCGCCGGCTCCGGGGCTACGCTTGCATGTGTTCTGTTGCTCGCGCTTCCGCGTCGTCGCCGCTGGGGAGCATTACTTGCTGTCGTGATCTCTGTTGCCGCTTTGACTGCCGTTGGCTGCGGCGGAAACACGTCGACGACGGGCGGCGGCAGCGGCGGTGGCAGCGGTCCGACAACAACCAACGCCCAGCCGGGCACCTATACGTTCACGATTACTGCAGTGTCTGGAACTCTTGTTCACAGCACGCAGGTCACCGTTACGGTTCCATAACCGGTACCCGTTTTCCGGAAAGGCTGCGCCGTCATGGCGCGGCTTTTTCCTTTAAGGGGACAATCCCCCAGATGTGCCATGCCTTTTTGACAACTCTTCTTGACGCGCTCCTGCGATCACGAAAGAATCACTTCTGCTGTAACTGCTTCAATTTGCCTGCGAAGAGCTTCAGTTTTTTCTCAACGGCAGGAATCGAACGAATGCCTCGGATCTCCAGACTGTTTCTGCCTTTCCTGACGACTGCCGTTTTCCTCGCCGCCTGCGCTTCTGCGTCCTCGCAGCCTTCGCTCCCCGTTCCGCTCTCGCGTGTCGTCTTGGCGGTTGACGACACCCGCATCACCACACTCAATGGCAACACTCATGCTCTGGCCCGTGCGGAGTTCGACCAGGGAGCGCTCGACAGCGTGACGCCACTTCGTCGCATCGTGCTGATCCTTCAGCGAAGTCCTGAGCAAGAGTCCGCGCTCCAGCAACTCATCGACCAGCAGCAGGACAAATCCTCTTCCAGTTATCACCAGTGGCTCACGCCGGAGAGCTTCGGAGTCGCCTTCGGCCCGAGCGACCGCGACCTTGCTGCCGTCACCAACTGGCTTGCCGGCCACGGCTTCTCTGCCATTAAGACCAACGCGGCCCGCACACTCATTGAGTTCGACGGGACCGCAGGAATGGTCCACAGCGCCTTTCACACGAGCATGCATCGTTTTGCTGTTCAGGGCGAGCAGCACTTCGCCAACGCGTCCGACCCCGCCGTTCCCGCTGCGCTCGCTCCCGTCATCGCCGGCATCGCATCGCTCAACAACTTTCCCCGCAGAGCCGCCAGCCACAAAGTTGGCAACTTCCACTACGACCCAGCTACGAACCTTACGACGCGCGTACCTGACCTAGGCCCCACAGGGTCACAGCCAGCCTTCACAATGAACGACGGCACGACCTCCTATGGCCTAACCCCGTACGATTTCGCCACCATCTACAACGTGCTTCCTCTGTGGAACGCGAGCACCCCGATCGACGGCACAGGCCAGACCATCGCGATCGTCGGTCAGACCGACATCAACCCCGCGGACTTCGTTAACTTTCGCAAGCTCTTCAACCTGCCGCTTGGAAACACTGCAACGCCTACTGGCACGCAATATCTCAACATCATCTACAACGGCCCCAGCCCTGGTGTCACGGGCGACGAGGGTGAAGCCGACATCGACACGCAGTGGTCCGGCGCGGTCGCCAAGGGCGCGACGATCGACTACGTCGTCTCTCAGGGCACTGAGGTGACGCAGGGCACCGATCTTTCGGCCATCTATATTGTCGACAACAATCTCGCACCGGTCATGAGCTACAGCTACGGCCAGTGCGAATTTTTCCTGGGCTCCTCCGGCAACAGTTTCTACAAGACGCTCTGGCAGCAGGCTGCCGCGCAGGGCATTACCGTGCTGCTTTCGTCAGGAGATTCCGGTTCCGCCGGCTGCGACAATGCAGGCGTTGCGGGGGCGAGCGACGGAGTCGCGGTCAACGGTCTGGGCAGCACGCCGTACAACATCTCCGTCGGGGGCACCGACTTCTACATGCCCAGCGGGGGCACTGCCTTCTGGAACTCCACCAATAGCGCCACAACGCAGGCCTCGGCCAAGGGATACATCCCCGAGACTCCGTGGAACGAGAGCTGCACCAACTCAGTCTTCAACAGCTCTGGCACATTCTCCGGCCAGACGCCCGAGCAGGTTTGCAACAGTGCGACCGCGGTATCCGACGGTCTTCTCTCGGTGGTGGGCGGCGGTGGTGGGCCAAGTGCCTGCACCCAATCCAATGGCTCGTCCGCGTCCAGTTGCAGAGGAGGCTATCCGAAGCCGTCCTGGCAGATCGGCACTGGTGTTCCCGCCGACGGTGTGCGCGATACGCCCGATGTTTCGCTATTCGCCAGCGCCGGCTTCTTCGGTGCGTTCTACATCGTCTGCCAGCAGAGCACCAACACGGATGGCCAACCCTGCAACATCGCCGCCCCCGCATATGATTTCGCCGGCTACGGAGGCACCTCCGTCTCTTCTCCTGCCTTCGCCGGCATCCTCTCGCTCGTCAACCAGAAGACAGGCAGCCGGCAGGGTAACGCCAACTATGTCCTCTACAATCTCGCCAGTCAGCAGAACAAAGCCGGCACTGCTTGCAACTCGATCACCGGAACTCCCGCTGCAGGATGCGTTTTTAACGACGTCACCACCGACACGATCGCCATGCCCTGCATCAAGGGCACACCGAACTGCACGGTGACCAACTCCGGCGATCGCTACGGCGTCCTCTCCGGCTACGGCAGCGCTTTGGGATACGATCTGGCGACGGGCCTCGGGAGCGTCAACGCATCAAACCTAGTCAACGACTGGTCAAATGCCAACTTTGTCGCCAGTTCGACTACCCTCACGCTGTCACCTTCCACCATCACTCACGGCAGCCAGGTCTCGGCCAAGGTCAAGGTCACTTCGACCTTCGGTACACCCACGGGCAATGTTTCGATCAATGCGCTCGCGGCCAACGGCTCCGTCCAGAACGGCACTCTTCAGGGCGGCAGTTACAACGCCTCGCTCGGCAACTTTCCGGGTGGCGGCTACTCGGTCCAGGCTCACTACGCGGGCGACGGCACCTACGCGCCCAGCGACTCCAATCCCGTGACGCTCACGGTCACGCCAGAGCCGAGCACAACAACGCTCCAGTCACTGCTGTATAACCCATCCAATGGCGTTACCACACCGGTGAACAGCGGCGCTTCCTATCCGTATGGTGGCTTCATCCTCATCCGTGCCGACGTCGCGGGCGTCTCCGGGCAGGGAAGCGCCACAGGCGACATCCTTCTCACGGACTCCGGTGTTTTTCTCGACGGCGGTACCTTTCGTCTCAACTCCACGTCGAACACCGAGGATCAGTCTCGTGCACTCACGCCCGGCGCGCATGTCATCACCGCTTCCTACTCGGGCGACGGCAGCTTCAATCCCAGCACTTCATCGCCCTTCGTCATCAATATCACCCAGGGTCAGACCACAAGCTCCCTGCAGGTGACGCCGTCGGTTCTCTCCGCCGCTTCGACCCTCACTGTGACTGCCCAAGTGAGCGCTCGCGGCTACGGCAAGAGTGGACAGCAGGGCTTTGGAGCGATCGCGCCAACGGGCCTGATCTCACTTAGCTCTGAAGGGGTGAACCTCGGCAGCGCATTGCTGCTGCAAAACACCTACCCGTCGTCGTCAACGGACTCGGGAACGGTGACACTTAACATTCCTGCAAGCTTGCTCCCGGTTGGTTCCAACGCCATCACTTTCACTTACTCCGGCGACACGAACTACGCGCCCTCCACGTCATCGGTCGCCATCGTTACCGTGACGGGCTCCACGCAAGGCGCAAGCACCACCACACTTCGTTTGTCGGCGTCGACGGTAAATGTGGGACAACCCTACAGCTTTACTGCCGCTGTCGCATCCGGCATCACGCACGGCCCAGTTCCTACTGGGACCATTACATTCACCAGCGACGGCCAGCCCGTTGGCTCGGTGATTCTCTCTTCCGGCGTGGCCAGCGTTTCCAGCGTCTTGATCGTTATCCCCCCTGGCACTCACGCCATCACGGCCCTTTACTCGGGCGACAGCAACTACCAGGCATCGGTCTCCGCCCCCGCGCCCTTCACTATCAGCGCCGGTACTGTTCCGAGCGGCATCGCCATTACCATCAATCCCGCTACAGTAGTACAGGGAACGGCAGTCACGGTCGTCGCAAGCATTACGCCATCGACTCCCATTCCGACTGGCACTGCACAGGTGGTGCTCGATGGCACTCTCTACGGTCCGCACATAGCGCTCACGGGTGCGACGACCAACCTTCCTCTTCTCACGAACACGCTTCAGCCTGGCCCGCACGTCGTCCAGGTTACGTATTCGGGCGACAGCAGCCATCAAAGCAGCATGTCTCTTCCATCGACCCTTACGATTCTGAACACGGTCGGCACCTTTACCCTGTCGCCCTCTACTGTGTCCACGACTGCCGTTCAGGGCAAGACCTCCACCCCAGTCACTCTTACAGTCAACCCAATCGGTGGCTTCCACTCCGCCATCACCTTCGCCTGTACCGGCGGCCTTCCTTCGGGCGCGACGTGCCTCTTTACGCCATCGACTCTGATCCCCAGTGGTCCGGATTCCGAGACCACGGTCCTTACTATCTCACCGTCCGCAGTTGCTCTCGAGGCCGCCCGTGTCTCTCCCAATTTCTCTCCACGCATCGGAGTCGCTTTCGCTGGTGTCCTTATAATCTTTGTTCCGCGTCGCGCGCGCCGACGGAGCGTCCTTATCTTTTTACTGGCGTTGTCAACCTTGGGTGTTCTGAGTGGCTGCGGCAGCGGCGGAGTCGACCCCAACGGCCCTAATCCGGGTACTCTCTCTGCCGGTTCTTATGTTGTCACCGTGACGGCTATCGGCGGATCATCCATCCAGGGTGTAACCGTTAATCTCACAATCAACTAGCACGCACCCTAGTGCTTCACCAACTCGGGCACCTTCTCTTCAGAGCCCTCAGCTCGCCGCATCAGGAAGTCCTGCGCGCCGAACGCAGGTCCCACCCGCGGCGCACGCACATATTCTCCGTCGGGTTGCAACAGCCGAGCCTTCGTATTGTCCGCGAGATAAGCTGCAAGGATCTCTGCTCGCAGCCGCTTCTGCAGATCGGGTTGGTTCACGGGAAAGAGAACCTCGCATCGTTCGATGAGATTGCGCGGCATCCAATCGGCGCTGCCGCAATAGATCTCTTCCTCACCGCCGTTGGCAAAGTTGAAGATCCGGCTATGTTCGAGAAGCTGCCCCACAATGCTGCGCACGCGAATTCTCTCGCTCAAGCCCTTCACCCCTGGGCGCAGCGAACACATTCCTCTGACGATCAGATCGATCTCAACGCCCGCCTGCGAGGCCGCGTAGAGGGCCTCTACGGTGCGCCGGTCAATCAGACCATTCATCTTCGCCACAATTGCCGCCGGCCGTGCCGCCTTCGCGTGAGCCGCCTCTCGCTCGATCAGCACCACCAGGCGATCGGCAAGATTCAGCGGAGCCACCAATAGCGGATTATACGAATCCGACTCCGTCTCCGCCGTCAGATAGTTGAAGACTTTCTGCACTGCCGCGGTCAACTCCGGGCTCGCCGTCAACAGACTGATGTCTGTATAAAAACGCGCCGTGACCGGGTTATAGTTTCCTGTTCCAAGGTGCGCATAGCGCCGCACCACGCCGTCAGGATCGCGCCGCACCAGCAATGAAAGTTTGCAATGTGTCTTCAATCCAAAGATGCCGTGAAAGACCCCGACTCCGGCGTCTTCGAGCTCTCTTGCCCAGCGAATGTTCGAATCCTCGTCAAACCGCGCCATCAACTCGACGACGACGGTGACCTCTTTGCTCTGGCCAGCCTCTATTAGCGCCTTGAAAATGGGCGAATCGCTGCTGGTTCGATAAAGCGTCTGCTTCATCGAGATCACGCTCGGATCCTGCGCCCCTGCCTCGATAAACTCTTCAACAGCTTTGTACGAGTCGAACGGATGATGTAGCATCACATCCCGCTTTCGCAACTCGTCGAAGATATCGATCGACTTCGCACTCAGCTTGAGCTCTTTAGGAACGAACGCAGGATACTTCAGTGCCGGCTGCTTGACCCCCGAGTACAGGTTCATCAGCCTGGACAGATTCACCGGCCCATCCGTCCGGAACACTTGCGCCGGTTCCAGCTCGAAGTTGATTCGAAGCCGCTCGATCATCTCTTCGTCAGCCGAACTTTCAATCTCCATCCGAACGGCGTCGCCCTTACGCCGGTTATGTAACTCCGCGCGTACGCTCTCCAACACCGAACGCGACTCTTCCTCCTGCATATAGAGGTTGCTGTTCCGCGTCACACGGAACGCCGACCTCGATAGCACCTCGTATCCGCGGAACATCCGCTCCACCTGCGACTCGACCAGTTCGTGCAAGAGGATGAAATCGCAGTATCCCTCCGGGGCACACAGCGGCACCAGACGCGGCAACGCGCGCGGCACAGTGACGACGCCCAGCGATGTCGGCGCCTTCGGGCCTCGGCGTTTATGCCTCAATAGCAGCCCGATACAGAGCGCCTTGTTCAACACTCGTGGGAAAGGGTGCGAGGGATCGATCGTCACCGGTGTCAGCAGCGGGTCGACCTCTGTGTTGTAGAACTCCAACGCCAGCGCCCGCGCCTTCTCGCTGAGCTCATTCCACCGCAGAACACGAATCTTCTGCGCATGCATCGCCGGGAGCAGCTGCTTATTCCAGCACTTGTATTGATCGTCGACAAAGCTGCGGATGCGCTCCATCAGGCCGTCCAGGCGCTCCTGCGGAGTCAGCCCACCCTCGTCGGGCGGCTGCGCGAGATTGTAACCGTCTTCGATCCTCTGCAGAAATCCGGCTACCCGGATTTCCACAAACTCATCCAGGTTACTCGCCGTGATAGCCAGAAACTTCACCCGCTCCAACAGCGGATTCGTCTCGTCCTGCGCTTCTTCCAATACACGTTGGTTGAAGCGCATCCACGACTCATCGCGGCTGAAAAACAGGTTCTCAACCGGTGTTTCAGTTGCCTTTTTGGCGCTGCTTCTCTTTCGGGAGCTTCGCTTGGTCGCAATCATAGAGGTCTAAAGCTTACCGCACTCCTATGAATCGCAAGTATGAACAGCCTACGAATTTGGTGCTCGCTTTCGAACATGGCCCCAGCCGCTATTTGCCGGTAAGGGTTTGCGTCGCGCTCTTCAGCAGGGTGGCCTCCCGCTCCACCGCGGCCGCAGTCCGCGCGATCTGTGTATCGGCGTCCTTCCAGTCCTTCTGTTCGATGGTCTCGCGAGCGGCTGGCAATGTTTTGACGCCGTAGCCAGTATAAAAACCCGGAGCATACATCATGTTCTGGAACCAAGGGCGATTCGGCAGCCCTTGAGGATCGAGGAAGACACGTTCGGTCTGGATAAGCTGCGGATTCAGAGCAGCCGGTGTCTTCAGCGCATTCGCCGTAAACGCCTTGTCATAGTCCGCAGCGGCCGTCGTCAGATCGTCCATCGCCTGGTCGAGCGGAGCAAAGTTGAGGTACGGCGGCAGAGTCTCTACCGCGGGAGCGACCCGCTTCTTCTTCGGGTCTTCCAGCGCCTTGTACACCCCGTCGGCGATCTCTGTGTTGCGCTCTTTGATCTCGGCGCGCATCGTATCCGTGAGCTTCTTGACCCCGGTCACGTAGGTGCGCAGAGTGTCGGCCAGGTCGCCGAACTGGAAGGGAATCACATCGGCGTCCGCCATGCGCATCATCATCGTGCCAGCCGTCTGGGCCAACGCGCGCCCGTAGACGAAGTCAGTGTCCTCAAAGTGGGTGTACCAATAGAAGTCATCGTAGACGGAGTGATATTGCCCCCCGCCTTGATCTTCGCCGCCGTATCCCAGGTTTATACTTGCGATTCCGAGATGGTGAATGAACGCTGTATAGTCCGAACCCGAACCGAGCGCTTCCATGCGAATATCCGAGCGATTGCGAAGTTCAGTTCGCGCCTCTCCGGTTGCTCGAGAGATTGCGACCAGCCGTTGACGCTTCCAAACAGGCATCTTCGTCTCTGGATCGTCGATGTCCTTGGTCACACTGTTGACGAAGCTTTCCAACTCGCTTGAACCCTCTGCGCGGAAGTACCCGCGGCCATTGCCGTCGGAGTTGAAATACGCCACAGCATGCTGGGTGAGTTCCGGCGCATGCGCCTCAACCCACTCGGTCGAACCAAGCAGCGCCGGCTCCTCGCCATCCCAGAAGCAATAGATAATCGTGCGCTGAGGATGCCAGCCCTGCTTCAACAACTCACCCAGGCCACGCGCCTCCTCCAACTCCGCGCTCGCGCCGGATACGGGATCGCCCGCGCCGTTCACCCACGCATCATGATGGTTGCCTCGAATCACCCACTGATCGGGAAACGTTGAACCGGGAATGGTAGCGACGACATCGTACAGCGGCTTGCGATCCCAATTGAAACTGACGGCAAGATGCGCCATCGCGACACTCGGTCCAACTTTATAAGTAATCGGCAGTCCACCGCGCCAGTTCTCCGGCACCAGTTCGCCGCGAAGCGACTTCAGAAACGGAGTCGCGTCGGCATAAGAGATCGGCAGCACAGGAATCTTCGTAATCGTCTGCACCTGGTCAAGCGGAATCAGCTTTGTCCCGGCCACCGCGCCGACACCGGGCGTCTGCGGGTCGCCCGGATACACAGGCATATCCATCACGCTGCCGCGCTGGACCCCTTCGGCTGGCCGCATCGGGCCATCCGGATAGGTATCGCCACGGAAGTAGCCATCATCACGTGGGTCAGAGTAGATGATGCAGCCGACCGCACCATGCTCTGCCGCGACCTTTGGCTTGATGCCGCGCCACGTCTGACCATACCGCGCGATCACGATCGCTCCCTTGACCGATACGCCCATCGCCGCCAGTTCTTCGTAGTCCGCCGGCGCGCCGTAGTTCACATAAACCAGCGGAGCTGTGACATCTCCATCGCGGGAGTAGGCGTTATACGTCGGCAGCTGCTCTTTTTTCTGATCTGAGGTCGGATCGACCTTGACCACCGGCTCGTCCAGCGTCGCCTCGAATTTCTCCGGTCCCAACAGCTCCAGCTTGCGCGACTTCGGAGTAGGGAACAGCGCCTCAAACTGCTCGATCTTCGCGTCCAACCCATAGGACTTCAACTGCGCCAGCAACCACTCCGCGTTGTCCTTGTCGTACGGCGAGCCCACATGGTGCGGTCGCGCCGAAATGCGGCGCATGTTCTCGCGGACCTTGGCCGGATCCGGAATCTCGCGGAACTTCTGTTCCCACTGCACCTCGGCGGCGGCGTGTTCCGGCGTATATCCGCGAAGCGAAACCTCTCCCGTGTTCACTGCATAGGCGGTGCTGGCAAGTAAGGTAAAACAAGCGACGGCTCTGCGCATGATGGCTGGACTCCTTGAGTGAGGGCTTTTGAGTGATCCTACCACTGCGACTGCCGGTTGCAACCGGCTTCGGCTCAACAAATATCGAACGCCATAAAATATTCCTTCCCGTGACCCGTCTACACCTGTAGATGAACGAAGTTCCGAACAACTGGACGATTCTCGAGCAGGACCAGCTCCTCTCTCAGGCGATGGAGAGGGACCAGCCCAGACTGCGGAGCTTCATTCGCAAGTATGTGGCAGACACGAGCGAAGCTGAGGACGTTCTTCAGGACGTCTTTTACGAACTTCTTGAAGCCTACCGCTTTATGAAGCCAATAGAGCACGTGACCGCGTGGCTTTATCGCGTGGCGCGTAATCGGATGACCGATCTCTTCCGCAGAAAGAAGCCGGGTTCGCTTAATGAGCCGGTGGTCTCTGAAGATGGCGGCGACACGCTTGAAGATCTGCTCCCGTCGGAGGATGCCGGTCCCGAAGCAGAATACGCGAGGAGTCTGTTGCTCGATGCGCTGGACGAGGCGCTGGAAGAATTGCCCGAAGCTCAGCGCGAAGTCTTTATCGCCCACGAGTTGATGGGTCAGAGCTTCAAAGACATCTCTGCCGAAACCGGCATTAGCGTCAGCACGTTGCTCTCGCGAAAACATTACGCAGTGCTGCATCTGCGCCAAAGCCTGCAATCGATCTACGAAAACTATGCAAAGAAATAAGGAGTTCAACATGGGCCGTCATCCAATACTCAAAGGAATTCGAATCGCGCTATTTGTCGTCATCGCTGCCATCGCATTTGGCTTCATCGTCAAGTCTCTATGGAACACTCTTGTGCCGCCGATCTTCGGATGGCACACGATCACCTTTTGGCAGGGTCTCGGTCTGCTTCTTCTTAGCAAGATTCTCTTTGGCGGCTTCCACCGCCATGGCGGAGGTGGCCGCAATCGCTGGAAACAGCGCATGAAAGACCGCTGGGAGCAGATGACACCCGAGGAGCGCGAGAAGTTTCGCAGTGGCATGAGATGTGGCCGTGCACCCTTCACTCCATCCGCGGAGCGTCAGATATGAATACCTTCGACACGCAATACAAAATGCCACGCAATACACAAATGCCGGAGAAGAGAAGGAGCGAAGCAGCACATCGACGTCGGCACACTACGGGCCGCCAGCCATCAACTTCAACGACCGTCTTACCGAACTCGAGGTTGAGAACTCTCGTCTGCATCGGTTGGTCGCAGAGCTGCTGATTAAGAACGAGCAGCTTCGAAAGCCGGACTGAGCGAATCGAATCCCGGCGCGACTCGAATCCCGGCGTTAGCGATGCCAGTGCATCTTCCAGCCGAGGTACCTGGATGCGGCTTCGTAAACGGGCGCTGCAGTTGTCGAGAAGTTGGCAGCGACGTGATGCTCGAAGCCATTCTCGCAGATATAGCGCAGCAGTTCCTGCATCTTTGGAATCTCAACGACGCCGGCGCCGCCAAAGGTATGCAGCGGATCGTTGGTGAACGCGCCCTCGCCGACGTAGCCGGTGATCTGCCCGGCAAAGTCGTCGGTCGAGAACCGCGCGAAGCTCATCGCGCCGGCCTTCACTGTGCCGTCCAGAGTCCCGTGCGTATTCTCCTTACCTACCGTGCCGGCGATGATCTGCTGGAAGTCCATCTTCACGCCCTCATTGAAGAAGTGCTTCGGCAGGTTCGAGCAGTGGAAGCAGACTGCCTTGTTGGGATTGTCGCCGTAGTTGTTGTTCCAGTCGAGCAGCGCGCTCGGCGTCTCGCTGGCCAGCGTCAGGGCATACATGCTTAGCGTGCCAAGAACATCGACCTCGCATGCAGAGGGAATCAGATTCTCGCTCATCATGCTCATCACGGTGCATGGCACAATCCCGAGGAACTCTTCAATCGACGTCCAGCACTGCACCGCGCTCACGGTCAGCTCGCTCGCCGCCATCCACTGGTCGATCACCGCGCCGAGCTTCGCCATCTTCATCAGCGCGGCGTCAGGCGTGTCACCCACGGGAATATATTTTTTGATTGCCGCCATCTTCGCCTGTGCGGCATCGTCATTGTCCTTCATCAGGCCGATGCGCCCCATCACCTCGCTCAGGTCCAGGGTCTCAACGGTGATTCCGGACCGCTCGAGCAGCTTCTCCGAGTAGCGGACCGTGTTGAAAGCTGTTGGCCGCGCACCAATCGCGCCGAAGCGCACGTTCCTCAACCCGCGCACAACGCGGCAGACACCGGAAAACCACTCCAGGTCGGCCTTGAACTCTTCTGATTCGGGTGCTTCCGTGTGGAGCCGGGTCAACGAGTAGGGAATCCCATACTGTTTCAGGTTGTTGCAGATCGACATCTTGCCGCAGAAGCTGTCGCGACGGAACGCGATCGTCATCTTCTCGGCATGGTCTGGCGTCGCCTGAATCAGCACAGGCACCTGGAGGTTCGCAAGACGCAGCGCATCCGCAAGGCCGCGCTCCTCGCCAAAGTTCGGCAGTGTGATGATGATGCCGTCTATGTCTTTTGCGTGCTTCTTGAACAACGCCGCACACTTCTTCGCGTCCTCATAAGTCTCGACAGCACCGTGAGCGGTCTCCTCCGGCGTCAGCACAATCGGCTTGATCCCCACGGCTTCGAGCGCAGCAATCATCTCCAGTCGTCCGCTGGTGGCCAGGTGGCTGGGGAAGAATCCACGGTTGCCTACAATTACGCCCATCGTCATCTGCTTCGCCATATCGCACCTGATTTCTCGCCCATCCGGGGTCTTGTCGTGGAGGTTCATCACACATCGCTGTGGAGCTTTGCGCAACGTATCGTTTCATTAATTCTAGGGCCGGCCCGGACGAAAACGGATCGAGTAAAATGCGCCAAACAGCGTCAAGACCGCACCCCACCACAGCGTCGGATGGAGCGCCTCGAGCCAGGGAAGCAGCACCTCGTTCGGCGGGGGATGATTGAACTCTAAAATTCCCGTGATCACCAGCACGACGCCGTATGCCAGCATCAGGATGCCGCAGAAGAACCAGATTGACAGTTCAGCTGATTCAATTTCCTTCTCGTGCTTATCCATCGCAGCCCACCTCTTACCAGAAGATCAGATTCAAGATAAAGAAGACAACGATCACCACCGTGGCCCAGAAGATCGGCTTCTGCCAGATCGTCTTCGCCCCGTCGTTCGGGATCGGTGTCACGCCGTATACGAGCCCGGAGAGCTGTTCGGATGGCACCGGCTTGGTCACGAGGCTCACCGCTACCGTCACCAGCACGCAGATAATCCAACTCCACAGGGCGCGATAAAGATTCTCCGCCATCGGCTTGGCGTTGACCGAAAGCGCGACACGCGACAGTGCATACGCCTTGTGTTCCACCGTGCCGAAGGTCGTATAGACCCACATGCCAATGGAAGAAGCTGTGCCCGCAAGCAATCCAAGAAATCCTCCCCAGTGCGTCGCCCGCTTCCACAACATTCCCAGAACTACCGTGCCGAAGAGTGGAGCAATGAAGAAGCTGAACAGCGCCTGCACATAGTCCATGATGCCGGCCGCATTCATCACCAGGTACGCCGCACCGATCGACACGAGCATCCCGATCACCGTCGACGCACGGCCCATTGCAACGTAGTGCTTATCGCTGGCCGTCTTGTTCATAAATGCGCCGTAGATGTCGTAGGTCCACACCGTCGAAAACGCGCTGACATTGCCTGCCATGCCGCTCATAAACCCGGCAACCAACGCGGTAATTCCCAACCCCAGAAGTCCCGGCCCGCAGTAGCGAATCAGCATCAGCGGCAGCACTTCGTTATAGCTATGTTGTCCCGTCGTCGCCGCCAGACTCTCCGGCACCAGGTGCATGATCGAGCCGTCCGGATTCTTCAAAACCGCCAGCGCCAGCAGGCCCGGCACGATGACGATGAATGGCACCGCCATCTTGAACGCCGCTCCAATCACCGGCGCCATCTTCGCTGCCCGCAGGTTGTTGGCGCTCAACACGCGCTGCACCACAAGAAAGTCGGTGGTCCAGTATCCGAAGCTAATCACAAACCCCAGGCCAAACACGATTCCAGTCCAGTGCACGCCCATCGGGTTGTCTTTGAAGCTGCCCAGCGTGCTCCACATGTGCCCGTAATCGTTTGTGCCGAGGTTCACCGCCATCTGCGCCTTCAGCTTCGTCCAGCCACCAGCTTCGATTAACCCAAGAATGGGAATCATCGCCGCGCCCGCCCAGATCAACACAAACTGCAGCACCTCATTGATGATGGCGGAACGCAGCCCGCCGAGCATCACATACAGCGCCACTGTCCCCGCGCCGACCCAGATGCTGAAAGTTATGTTCCACCCCAACACGGTCTTCATCACAAGCGCCATGGCGTACATGTTCACGCCGCTCATCAGGATCGTCATCAACGCGAACGACACCGCCGACAACCCCCGTGCTCCCTCGCCAAACCGCAGCTTCAGGTATCCCGGCACCGAGTGCGTCTTCGAGATGTAGTAGAACGGCATCATCACGATGCCCAGAAAGAGCATTGCCGGAATCGCGCCGATCCAGTACCAGTGCGCCGCCAGAATTCCATACTGGTAGGCCGCGCCTGCCCAGCCCATCAACTCCAGAGACCCCAGGTTGGCCGAAACGAAACTCAACCCGGCGATCCATGCCGTCATCTCACGCCCGGCCAGGAAGAAATCTTCGCTGGTGTTCGCCTTTCCCTTCGCATAAAACCCGATAAAGACCACCAGCGCGAAGTAAAGCACCAGGATGAGAATGTCCACTGGCGCCAACTTCGTCAGCTGCTCATTCATCAGTAGAAGCGCGGCCAAAGCCTGCATTGATTAACCCAAAAGTAAACGTTATCCACGTTGAACCGCGGACGAAATTTGTCTACCCCTCTCCGTCGGACTATGTTCGATACCCCAAGAATCTCGCCGCGTAAGCCACCCGTAAGCAACCTGGTAAACGTTGGAAATAGCCTCAGCCGAACGTTGCCAATATACAACAATGAATTCTTAACAGGACAATTACAAATTCGGCGGCGAGCCCTGGTTCAATGAACCTCAATCGATTTGGCGGCTCATTCCGACTGTGGCACGATAATTCTGCGACTTTCTTACAACGCTACACTTCAGCCGCGAGTCTATCTTGTAGAGTTTTGTTTGCGCCAAAGGAGTCCAATGCAAATTCTCAAACTAGCGCGGATCGTTCTCGCGTCCGCCATCGCCATTGTTTTCTCGTCCGGCATTACCCTCGCGCAGGACGGCGCGAAGCAGGACATGAAAGCCGCCGGTGCGGACACCAAGAACGCAGCGAAGGATACCGGACATGGTGTCTCCACCGGAACCAAAAAGGCCTACAACAAGACCGCGAGCGGCACCAAGACGGCCTATCATAAGACTGAAAACGGAACGAAGACCGCAGCCGACAAGACAGCCGCAGGTACCAAGACGGCGTACCATAAGACCGCAAACGGTACAGAGACAGTGGGCAAAGATGTCGGTCACGGCACCAAGGTTGCGGCGAAGGATACTGCTCATGGCACCGAGAAGGCTGCCGACAAGATTGCCGGGAAGCCTGCCCCGCAGTAATCCAAACCGCGGCATCCCGAAGCACAGTTAATCCAAGGGAGCGGCCGCTCTAAGCAGCTTTCAGTATTTGCGTCAGGCGCGGGCCAAATTACTACTGCTGCCAGCGTTACCAGGGCAATCCAATACAGATCCGCTCCAAGCAGATGAGCGATCTGCATCCATACCGGCGCCAAAAGCAAAACATCCGCCACGCCAAGCGCAAACTGAAACCCCAGCAGCGCCAGCACCACCGCTGCCAGCGTTCCTGCTCCGGCACGTCTCGCCTGCGCCACGAGCCACAGCACGAAGACGGCTGCAATCGCCGCGCTCACAGGATGCACTCCGCGCAACCGCAGCAACCAGGGCGACCCCTCAGCAAAGTCCTGCGCGAACGCCGCCCGTAGCGAAGAAGCAGGGAAGAGCGTATCCCCAAGCGCGGCCAGCGACCCGCTCACCCCCACTACCAACGTCGCGGCCAATCCTACAAAGGCCCAGATCTTCTTCGCGCCGCCGACTCCAAGCTCGCGCCACATCTGTCCCGTCCCCAGCAGCCTCGCGGTCAGCGTCAGCGCCGCCAGCAGCAGCAGCGTATTGCTCAGGTGAATCGACAGCATCACGACGCGTCCCATCGATTGATTGCCCGTGACATATCCGAGCTTCACCAGCAGCGCACCGAGAATCGCCTCATTCAGCAGAAGCACCATCGAAGTCACGGCCAGCGTCCGTGCTGCCTGCCCCTTCACTGTCCCGCGAAACGTCCACGCCAACAGCCCAATCACAAAGAAGATTGATCCACCCGTCATGCACCGGTGCGTGAACTCGATCACGGTGTGCGCACTTGGCGAAAGGGGAATCACCTGCCCATTGCACAGCGGCCAGTGGTTGCCGCACCCGGCGCCCGAACCTGTAGCCCGCACCAGCGCGCCCCAGAGGATCACCAGCACGTTATACCCCACCACCACCCACGCAAACCCCACTAGCGCCCGAGATATCTTCTTCGCCGTAACTGCTGCAACCGTGGCCATACCCGTATTCTACGCGGCTGCGCGACCATTGATTTCGCCGCAACAATCTCGCTGCACGACAAGAAACCTAGCCGTTGGCCAGCTCTTTCGCCCGCTGCGTAGCCCGCTTCACCGCCTTGATCAGCGTCACGCGCAGCCCACCCTCTTCCAACTCCAGAATGCCGTCGACTGTGCACCCGGCGGGCGTCGTCACTGCATCCTTCAGCAGCGCCGGATGATACCCCGTCTCGAGCACCATCCGCGCCGAACCCAGCGTCGTCTGTGCCGCCAGCAACGTAGCCACGTCGCGCGGCAGGCCGACGTTCACACCAGCCTCCGCCAGCGCTTCGATGATGATGTACAAAAACGCCGGTCCTGATCCCGACAGCCCAGTAACCGCATCCATATGCTTTTCATCGACGACGACCGTCTTCCCAACTGTGTGAAAGATCTTCTGCGCCACCGCCATCTGCTCCGCCGAAACAAAGCGCCCGCCGCAGAGAGCCGTGATTCCCGCGGCTAACATCGCCGGAGTATTCGGCATCGCTCGAATCACGGCAAGTTCGCAGCCTGCCCCGTCTTCGATACTCCGCGTCTTCACCGAAGCAGCAAACGAGAGCACCAACTTCTTCGGCGTCAGCGCAGGCTTGATCTCTTCAATCAGCGCCGGCACCTGTGTCGGCTTCACACCAAGCAGGATGACATCCGCCTGTTGTGCGGCCGCCAGGTTATCTGTCGTAACTTCAACTCCGAACTGCGCCGACAGCGCTTGCGCCCGCTCCGCATGTTGCACCGTCGCGAATATCTGGTCCGCGGCAAGCAGGTTGTTCTTCAGAAATGCCTGCAGCAGAATGCCGCCCATCTTGCCCGCGCCCAGCACTGCGACCCGCAGCCCCGGCATCGCCGGAGCGGCAGTTGGAATCGGAACCTCAAAACTTTCACTCATTCTCAAAGGCTATCAGACCCTACTTCTTTTGAGCCGCTGTCTGGGATGCTGTCTGGGATGCAATCCACGCGTCCACCCGCTGCTCCAGCACATCCATCGGCAGGGCGCCGGAATCGAGCACCACATCGTGGAACGCCTTAAGATCGAACTTCGGCCCCAGAGCCGTCTTCGCCTTGTCCCGCAGCTCCAGAATCTTCAGCTGTCCCATCTTGTACCCCAGCGCCTGCGCCGGCCACGCGATGTACCGATCGACTTCCGATTGAACATTCGTCTCATCGAGCGAAGAGTGGTCGTGGAAGTAGTCCACCATCTGCTGCCGCGTCCAGTGCTTCGAATGCACACCCGTATCGACAACCAGCCGAATCGCACGCCACATGTCGTTGTCCAGCCGCCCGTAATCGCTGTAAGGATCCTTATAGAATCCGATCTCCTTGCCGAGCCGTTCACTGTACAACGCCCAGCCCTCGACGAACGCCGTGTAGTCCTGATACTTGCGGAACTCCGGCAGCCCTGTCATCTCCTGCGCGATCGAGATCTGCAGATGGTGTCCGGGAATCCCTTCGTGGTATGCCACGCTCTCCACCGTGGCCAGCGAGCGCTCGGCAAAGTTATACAGATTCACATCCACGCGTCCCGGACGGTTGCCATCTGCTGTGCCCTGGTTGTAGTAGGCCATCGGAGAGTTCTTCTCCGCAAACGACGGCATTGCAACCACCTCGAGCGGAGCCTTCGGCAACCGGCCAAAGAGTTCCGGGAGCCTCGGCTGCATCTGCGCGATGTAACCTTTGTACGCGTCCATCAGCGCCTCCGCCGACTGTGGATGCTCCTTGGGATTTGCCGCCAGCGCGGTGCGGAAGCTCTTCAGATCCGCAAACCCTAGCTGATGCACGATCGCCAGCATCTCGGCCTCGTCCTTCTTCACCTCATCGAGTCCGATCTGGTGTATCTGATCAGCAGTTTTGTCCATCGTCGTTATCTGCCGAATGCGAAACGCATAGTACGCATCGCCGTTTGGCATCGCCCACACGCCGGGATCTTTCCTCCCGTAAGGCACATATTGCACCTTCATATACTTCGCGAACCGCTGGTACGTCGGCAGCACCTGCGTCTGAATCACAGCCATCAGGTCCGTTGCAATGCGCTTCTGATCGGCCGCCGGAATCGTCTTCGGAAACTTCTTTAGCGGTTCAGCAAAGACACTCTCCTCCGGCTTCTGATCGGCGATGCCCTGCGTCTGCGCGAGCGCCTTTTCCAGTGAGTCCTTCGGCAGCATGCGCCCTTCATCCACGCCAAGCTGCAGGTTCGTCATCACCTGCGAGAACTGCGCCGGCACCTTCTTCAGCCGCGCGATGTAATCGTCGTAGTCCTTCACCGAATCGAACGAGAGCTGTCCTACCAGATCCGCCAGTCTGGTCTGAAATCCGAAGATCGGGCTGATTGGCATCTCCCACTCTTTGAACTTCGCTCCCTGCTGGTCATCGATCAGCGAATGCAGCATCAGCTCAGAAGACAACTTCTCCTGGTCAGTCAATCCCGTCGTATCGATCGCACCCAGCCGCTGAATATAGTCGAGCCCACGCTGAAGGGAAGCATTCACTTCTCTCGCCGAGTAGTCCGTCAATTGATCGTTGTAACGCTTGTCCCCGATCAGCGAAGCAAACTCCGGCGAATGCTTCAGCCGATCCTGCCAGATGTCGGCAAATAAAGTCGATAAAGCTTTACTCCGTGCCGCGACCGAAGCGTCCGGCGATGCCGAGGCACCAATCTGAGCCCGCACACTTAACGGCCCCAGCGCGAAACACCCGACCACAACCAAACGAACGAACCGACGCAACGAAACCCCTGTCATATCCACCCTCGACTCAATTGCAAGTCTACAGTGATTTCGAGGGCGAATTCGCGTACGCCGGAACTCCCGCGTCGAGCATCCGGTACAGCGTTGACCGGCTGATGCCCAGCATCTCCGCGGCGCGCAGCTTATTTCCCCCGCAGTCCTTCAGGACTCGCAGCACATGCTGTTCCACCACATCCTGCAGGCGCGCACTCCCAACCTCACCAGCGCTCGGCACTCCCAACTCATTTGCCTCACTCAACATCGGCAGATGCCGGCATTCAAGCACGCCCCCTTCGCACTGCAGCACACTGCTTCGCAACACGCTCTCCAACTCGCGCACATTCCCAGGCCAGCGGTATTCCTGCATCCTCTCCATCGCATCATCCGCAATCTCCTGAACGCGGCTTCCATCCAGGCGGGCAAACCTCCTCAGGAAGTGTCGTGCCAACTCCTGCAGATCCTCCATCCGTTCACGCAGAGGAGGAACCACAATCTGCACCGTGGCCAGCCGCTGATAAAGCTCTTGCCGAAACCGTCCGGCGGATACCAGGACCCTGAGATCCTCGGAAGTCGACGCGACCATCCGCGATTCCGTTCTGCGCGATACATCCAGGCTCTGCGCCGGCTCATTCTCCTTCAGCTTCCGCAGAAGCTGGTCCTGCATCATCAAAGACATCTCATCGACATCATCGAGAAACAGCGTCGGACGGGAAGACACTTTCGTTCGGGCTTCGCACTCAGCCAGACCATCCGCAAATGTCGCCGCGCGACCGACCACAAACGGGCCGTCAGCGCCTGGGCTCCCGCCATGCAGCGCACGAGCCACCAGCTTCTTTTCCGTCCCAGCCTCTCCCCTCACCAAGACCGCGCGGAAGTGCGGCCCAATCCGCCGCACCTGCAGGCGCAGACGCTTCATCGCCGCACTGCCGCCAATCATCTCAGGCTCGTCCCCCACTGCGAATGCTGTTCGCGGAGGTTCAGGCAGAGAACAGGTGAGCGTGGAAGAAACGAATCGAGAGATCGACATAGGATTCTCTCTACATCGGCAAAACGATCCGCCAGTTGAGCCGAAGGGACACGAAAAAGCAGACGCAGAAAAGCCGGAGGCCCGCAATGCTGCGGCGTCTCCGGCTTCCGATTCAAAACGTGGTTCTTACAGACTAAGCAGTCGTCGGGGCGCAGTACGTATCGAACGCGCGCGCAAGCTCCTGAGCGATCGCCGGCGCAGTCGAGGTCTCGATCGCAGAGCGCTGCATCAGGTACACCAGTTGCCCATCGCGCAGAATCGCAATGGCTGGCGAGGTCGGCGGATGGCCGCCAAAGTAGCTCCGCGCCTTCTCTGTCGCCTCGCGATCCTGTCCTGCGAACACGGTTACCGAATGATCCGGCTTTGCCGCATGCTGCATCGCCAGGCGAACTCCGGGGCGCATCTTGCCCGCGGCACATCCGCAGATCGAGTTCACCACCACCATCGTCGTTCCCGCCTGCGCGAGCGCCTTATCGACATCGGCCGCAGTCCGGGCCTCCGCAATGCCAGCGCGCGTCAGCTCCTCGCGCATCGGAATCACCATAATCTCTGGATACATTTGCATCTCCCTTGGTCGCGGGTGAAAGCCGCGCTTTTTCGATTCTACGGGGTACCTTCGAAGCTCGCCACCGCCCATCCCGGGAAAAGTGTGCAAAGTCTTCAAAAGAGGTCACATAAGTCCGGACTTCCAGTGGCGCAAGCCTAAGTGAAAGACCCTGACGCCGGGACCGGACTTGTGTGAGTTCTCAAGTTAAAGCTTATCAGTCGTGTCAATAGTTCACAGGGGATTCACGGGAGCGGATTTCAATGACCTCGTGCTTCAGCGAATCAAAGCGATGATGTACTCTCAAGCCGTGCCGCATCCTGCCTTGAAGTTTCAGGAGTTCATTCCGCTTGCCCCTTACACAACGCTTGGGATCGGTGGCCCGGCGCGCCTCTTCTGTGAAGTGAAGGACGAGGCCGAGGTAGCGGAGGCGGTGCGGGTTGCCCATGAGCGCCAACTCCCGCTTTTTGTCCTCGGCGGAGGAAGCAATCTATTGGTCAGCGACGCGGGATTCGATGGCATGGTGATGCGCCTTGGCGCGCACGCCTCGAAACACGAGCGCAAGGAAGGGAACTGCGTTCAGCTTGAGGTCGGCGCGGGCGAGAACTGGGACGACGTCGTGCTCTACGCCGTCGATCGCAATTACGCCGGCATCGAATGCCTGGCAGGCATCCCGGGAGACGTCGGCGGGACTCCGGTCCAGAACGTCGGAGCCTATGGCCAGGAGGTCGCCGAGACCATTGCCCGAGTGCGCGCATATGATCTCCAGACCGGTGAATTCGTTACCCTGGACCACGAGGCCTGCCGCTTCGGCTACCGTCGCAGTCTCTTCAACACGGAAGCTCGCGGGCGATACATCGTGACCGCCGTGACCTACAAGCTGCGGCTAGGCGGAGAGGCCGCTCTACGATACGCCGACGTCAAACATCACTTCGCCGCGCAACTTGAAAGAGGAGAGAAGCCCACGCTGCGCCAGGTATACGACGCCGTGCGCTCGATCCGCGAGCAGAAGGGAATGCTCGCCGGACAGGGAGGTCCGGACGGGCGCAGCGCCGGATCCTTCTTCAAGAACCCCATCGTCCCGTCTTCATCGTTGCCCCAGATAGCCCTCGAGGCGGGATACCGCACCGAAGAAATCCCGCAGTATCGAGCAGGGGAGGGAATGGTGAAACTCGCCGCCGCATGGCTCGTGGAACAGGCTGGCTTTCACAAGGGCTTTGCCATGGGACGCGCGGCGATCTCCTCCCGCCACACCCTCGCCCTCGTAAACCTCGGCGACGCGACGGCGGCCGAGCTCATCGCTCTTCGCGACGCGGTGGTGTCCGGAGTTCAGGACAAGTTCTCCATTCACCTCGAACAGGAGCCGGTCATGCTGGGCTTTTCTTCGCGGCGTTAAGTTGCGGCGTTGAGCTGCTCCAGCAACCGCTCGCGATCCCCGGCCAGCACAGTCGCCGCGGGGCCCTGAAGCACAACGCGCCCATCAGCGATCTTGATGACCTCGGCCCCAAGCTGAAAGGCTTCGCCGATGTCATGCGTCACCGAAAGCACTGGCGTCTTCCATCGCCGGAGATACTCTCGCAACTCCACCAGCAGATCGTCGCGCATCGCATTGTCCAACCCGGAGAACGGCTCATCCAAAAGCAACAGCGCGGTGCCCGGCCCTTCAAACGTGATCGCCGAGACGACCGCCCGCGCCACGGAAGCTCGCTGCTTCTCTCCGCCGCTCAGGGCACGCGGCATCCTGTCGGCGAGCCTTGTCAGTCCGAACAGGCGCATCACTTCTTCGACGACCTCCATCGCCTCCGCGGGCCTTGACCTCCATCCGTTCCCATACATGGAGTTCTGGCGAACCGTTGCGTGCGGAAACAGCCGGGCTGCTTGTCCCGCGCTCCGTATGGGCCGTTGATGCGGTGGAACAAACACATGTGCGGCACTATCGAGCAACTTCGTCTTGCCCTGCACGATCAAGCCTCCATCGGGCCGGACAAAGCCCGCAATCGTTCGCAACACTGTCGTCTTGCCGCTGCCGGAGGGTCCAAACAGCACAGTCCATGGCTCCGTCAGCGCGAAGCTGACATCAAGCGAGATCGTCCCGACGCGATGCTCGATTCGCACCGCCAGCAGATCTCGCGGGCTACCGGACAACATCCACCTGCCTTCCATCCGTCTTTCTCATTCCCGGCAGAAGATAGATCACGAGCAGCGCCGCCATCGCAAATAAAATCAGCACCAGAGCGGTTCGGTTCGCCGCGTCATAGTTGCTGTCCTGCACAAGGTCATACAGCGAGATCGACAGGGTCCTGGTCGCACCGGGAATATTTCCGCCCAGCATCAGGACCACGCCAAACTCGCCCACAGTATGGGTGAACGCCAACACCGCGCTGGTCAAAACAGAAAGACGCGCCATCGGCAGCACGACTGAGAAAAAGACCTTCGCCGGCGCCGCCCCCAGTCCTGCGGCAGCCTCCACATAACCACTATCAACCGCGGAAAAACCCGCCACCAGCGGCTGCACGGCAAACGGCAAACTGTACAGCACCGAACCCACCAGCAACCCCGAAAAACTGAAAGCCAGCGGATGTCCCAGCATCCGAATCAGCATGCGCCCCGGCGCACTCAACGGCCCCAGCAGGATCAGCAGATAAAACCCGAGGACCGTAGGCGGCAGAACCAAAGGCAGAGCCACCACTGCCTGCACCAGCGCCCGCCCCACGCCATGGCCTGCAGCGATCCACCACGCCAGCGGCAGCGCCACCACCAGCAGGATCGCCGTCGTCCCCACCGCCAGCCGCAACGTCAACCAGAGCGCCTCGAAATCCATACAGAGCCAGTCTATGACACCCGGCGGCTCCCTACGAATCTAACCGTACAGATACGCCTACTTGACCGCACCAAGTCCATACTTCGGAAATTCCCCTGGACCGCCGGCGACAGCAGCCAATCCAGAAAGGCATGTGCATCCGCCTTCCGATTGGAGTTCTTCATGATCACCGCGCACTGCCGAATCTCCGTGTACTGCGACGTCGGAATCAGCACATACGTCCCAATCTCCTTGAAGTGCTCCGTACTCGCCGCGGTCAGCGAGATCAGCCCCAGCTGCGCATTGCCCGACTCCACAAACTGCGCCGTCTGCGCGATATTCTCCCCCACCACAAAGTGCGGAGACACTTTGTCGTACAGCTTCATCTTCCGCAGCGCCTCCCCCGCGGCTCGCCCATACGGGGCGTGCAGCTCATTCGCAATCGCAATCGTCTTCACCCGCGGGTCGGTCAGCGAGTCCAGGCTCAAAGGCAGCAGCCCCGAATCCTTCCGCGCCCACAGCACCAGCGTCCCCTTCGCGTAGGCAGTCGGAGCCGTCCCATCCGCCAGCCCTGCCGCCACAACCTTCTCCGGAAACACGAAGTCCGCGCCCAGAAAGATATCCATTGGAGCCCCATCGAGGATCTGCGTCGCCAGCGTCGACGACGACCCGAAGCTCACCAGGAGCTTCACCCCCGTCGCTTGCTGGTAGGCATCCGCCAGCACCGGCATTACCGGCTGCAGATCAGCGGCCGCCGCCACGCGCAGCTCCTTTTGTCCCCAGGCGCGCGGCCCTGCAGTTAGACGCAAGGCAGAGCAATCCCACACAGCCGAGCACCGCAGACTTGCTGCGCTCTTTACGATAGGCTAGAGAAAACCATGAATGTAGCGACACACCACCTTAGATGCACCGAATGCCCCTCCGTCATCACAAAGGATGAGGTGAGCAGCAACTTTCGCTGCCCGCATTGCAACGGTCTCTACGAAGTCGTCTATCCCTGGTCGGATGTAAAGCTCGATGCAAAGCCCGGTGACAACACTGCCCCCACACCGGGTGCCCCGGGACACCCCGCAAGCCTTCTGCCCAACCCCAGCGCTCTCCGCTGGCTTTGGCAGGAGCGCCGCTCGTCCAGCATGGCCGTCGATCAATCCGGCGTCTGGCGCTTCCGCGATCTGCTCCCCATCGTCGACGACCTCGAAAAAGTCACTACCCTGCGCGAAGGCAACACCCCGCTCTACGACCTGCCCCGCTGCGCCAAAGCCGCCGGCATCGATTGGCTCCTCGCCAAGCACCAGGGCATGAACCCCACCGGCTCCTTCAAGGACACCGGCATGACCGCTGCACTCTCGGTCGCAGCTCAGCGCGGGTTCGAGTGGGTCGCCTGCGCCTCGACAGGCAATACATCCGCCGCCATGGCCGCCTACGCGGCCCGCGCCGGCCTGCGCAGCATTGTCTTCATCCCTGAAGGCAAGATCGCATGGGGCAAGCTCTCGCAGGCGATGGACTACGGTGCCCTCACGATCCAGCTCAAGACCGACTTCGACGGCTGCGTCAAAATCCTCGGCGAACTCGTGCAGAAGTTCCCCATCTACCTCCTCAACTCGGTCAACCCCTATCGCCTCGAAGGCCAGAAGACCCCCGCCTTCGAGATGGTCGAGCAGATGGACTGGCAGGTCCCCGAGCACATCGTAGTTCCCGGCGGCAACCTCGCCAACTCCGCTGCACTCGGCAAAGGCTTCATGGAGATGCACCAGCTTGGGCTCATCCCGCGTATGCCCAAGGTCAGCGTCATCCAGGCCGAAGGCGCGAACCCCCTCTACCGCTGGTTCATCGACACAAACCGCGTCATGAAGCCCGTCACCGCCGACACCCGCGCCACGGCCATCCGCATTGGCAACCCCGCCTCCTGGCGCAAGGCCGCGGCAGTCATCGACGAGCTCGGCGGCTGGTGCGAGCAGGTCTCCGAGCAGGAGATCGCCCTCGCCAAGGCAGAGATCGGCGCCGAGGGGGTGGGCTGCGAACCCGCCTCCGCGGTCACTCTGGCAGGCCTCAAGAAGCTTGTCGCCCTCGGCAAGATCACCCCCGAGGAGCGCGTCGTCCTCATCCTCACTGGCCACACCCTCAAGGACTCCCAGTACACCATCGACTACCACCGCAACGAGCTCTTCACCGAAGCCGAGAAGGCCGCGCTCACACTCGCCGATGAAGCCCGGCACGCATCCCTGCGCAAGCCGCCCATCGTCCTCGACGCCGACTCCAGCCTTGTCCTCCGAACGCTCGAGTCCCACATGAACCAACCCCAACCCGCATGACCCCCCCAGCGCCCACACGCACGCAGACGCCCGACCAGACCAAACCCCTCCACCTGCGCCTGCCGGCGACCTCAGCCAACCTCGGCCCCGGCTTCGACGCTCTCGGTCTCGCCATGGCCCTTTACCTCACCATCGACGCCAGCATCTCGGAAGACTTCAGCATCGACGCCACTGGCCGGGACGCCGACCTCTGCGCGCAACTCGAACGCAACCTCATCCTCACCACGTTTGTGGACGTACTCGCCAACCTCAGCATTCTCGCCCCCTGCATTCATCTCCAGCTCCACAACGAAATTCCACTGGGCATGGGCTGCGGCTCCAGCGCCGCCGCTCTTCTGGCGGGCGTTCTCCTCGCCAACCACTTCGGCGATCTCAACTGGACGTCGCAGGAGATCCTCGAAGAGGCGTGCCGCCGCGAAGGTCACCCCGACAACGTGGCAGCCTGCTACCTTGGCGGTATGACCGTTTCTGCTATGAGAGAAGGCATTTATTTACAGCTACATGCGGAAAAGACCTAACGTGGAACTTGCTGTTAGCTCTGCCCTCCGCCAGCCTCTCCACCGCCAAAGCCCGCGCCCTGCTTCCTGCCACCTACTCCCGAGAAGACGCGCTCGCAAACATTCAATGCACGGCGCTCCTCGTCGCCGCCTTTTCGCAGGGGCGGGGCGGCCTTCTCCGCACCGCCATGCAGGACCGCATCCACCAGCCATACCGCCTGAAGGCCTGTCCCCTTCTGCCGTTGCTCCAGCCGTTGACGGAAAACCCCGCGATTCTGGGGGTTTCACTCAGTGGAGCAGGTCCCTCGGTCCTCCTGATCGCCGAAAACCCCGCCCTTCCCGCACTTGACGCCGCTATTCGTCAAGCGGCCAACGACACGGAACTCGAGATTATCCATACCAAAATTTCTACAGGGCTACTTCAGGGGTGATCTGGCACCTGTCAGACTTCCAAAGGATTATTGCAAAAAATAACAACCCGGTAACATTTCTGTGTATTACCTAAGATTCCTTTACGTCCTGAAAATTGTTGCGTACCTTAGCACTCGTGGGCAGTTCTGGGGAGGGCTGCTACGCCGCCCGTTGACCTCTTCAATAGAGGTCCGGGCGTTTGCTTTTAGGCTACAACTTTCAGTTCTGAATCTCCTGCCTCACAAAAACATCTATTATTGTGTAGACCGCGCTAACCCGAATGGGTGTACAAGGGGTAGAGCGTCTGGAGGGAAGTTAAATGGCAGGTCTGCACGTCACAGAAGTAAACGATTCCAACTTTGAAAAAGATGTTCTACAGTCGGCCGAGCCCGTACTCGTAGATTTTTGGGCTGCCTGGTGCGGTCCTTGCCGAGCCTTGGCCCCGGTTGTGGATGAGGTCGCAAATCAGTATCACCCCAAGCTAAAGGTGATGAAGATGGACGTCGACTCGAATACCGCGACCCCAATGCGCTATGGCATTCGTGGCATTCCCGCGCTCCTGCTCTTCAAGGATGGCAAGGTCGCTGACCAGATCGTCGGCTTCGTTCCCAAGGACACGATCGATAAATCTGTAAACAAAGTCTTGGGAGTTAGTTCGGCAACAAAGTCTTTGGCGTAAGCCATGAACCTGTGAGCTTTCGCCCCACTTCGTAGGATGGCCTTGCGGCTCAACTCGCAAGGCCTTTTCTTTCCTGTATATCCAGGAATGCCCAAAATTGTCGCTCTTGCTGAGTATGTATGTTATGTTTCTATCGTTTAGATGTGAAATTTAGCGCCAGGGACGAATGCCTGTGGGATTGCTGAGCCACCTTTTCTATCCGTGGGGCCTCATCCTTCAGGGATTGGCGATCCTCCACTTCATTCGGCGCAGGCCCGACAACTATTGGATCTTCGTCATCCTGTTTCTCGGCCCGATCGGCGCTGTCATCTATCTCATCGCAGAAGCCCTTCCCGATATCGGCCTCGCGCGCCACAGCTTCCAGGGGTTTTCGCGCCGCAAGCGCATAGGACAACTTCTCACCGCAATTCGTGACAACCCTTCGTCGGGAAACTACGAAGAGTTGGGAGACCTCTATCTTGAAGAGGGCAAGCTTCCGCCGGCGCGAGATGCGTACGACAAGGCCGTCGCCGCCCGCCCCAACACCATCGATCCGTTTTACGGACGCGGTCTCTGCGCCATCCTGCTAGGCGATGCCGCAGCTGCTCTCCCTGATCTCGAGCAGGTCGTCGCCAAAGATCCCAATCACGATTTTTATCGCGCGGCAGGACTCCTCGCTCACGCCTATGCGCTGACCGGGCAAAAGGAAAAAGCCGAAGCACTCTTTCGGCGTGCCACAACGATATCGACCTCGTCAGAGACCTATCTCAACTATGCAAGCCTGCTTGCGTCCGAAGGACGCAACGCCGAAGCACGAGAATGGATACAGAAGGTGCTCGATAAAAAACCGACGATGCCCGGCTACCAACGGCGTCGCGAGCGGCCATGGTTCCGCAGTGCAAGTGCGATGCTGAAGCGGCTTCCCGCCTGAAAGACTTCGACTGAAGACCAGGTCGGAAATTGGTAAATGGGTCAGTTTGCATTCTTCTGTTCAAAAGGCATCGGCACATTTCCGATGTGCCCGTTTATCGTCTTAGTGCTTGATCATCCAAACCGACGGAATCAAATTCACCTAACAATTCCAGACGGGCGCGGATAGAAACAGATTGCCGAGGCAACCTCCATCGGCAGGCCTGGTCTCTCATACTTTCAGGTGTGAATTCCCCGGAGGTGTTATGCATTCCTTCTCATACCATCGCTGCACAGCAAATGAGTTTTGCGACTACAACGACGGGTTTCACGCAGGACTGAGTGGTTTCGAAATCGACAACAAAAGAAGTCCGGCATGGCACACGGGTTGGACTGATGCGAGGGAGACAGGGCTCTATTTCCGCTGGGGCGTGAAGGGCAGCTCGAGACGGCTGACTGGGCTGAGGTAATGGGCGCGACGTGGCGAGTTGACCATGAAATTACCTGAGAGAATCAATCATCTATGCAAGCGCTGAGGCCAAAATGATCGATCATATTTTGCTCCCAGCCGTTCCCTTTTCGATCCTCACAGTCGTAGTACCCCGGCGGTGCCCCAATGCATCGTCCGTCTGGGCACTGGGCACGAACAATCGCCTTGCTCGCTTTGCTGATCGCAGTCACGCCGTGACGCGTAATTAACACAGGTTCAGGTGGGAATCCGAATCGACGCAAACCGTTACACTTGCATCAATGCTCGAATGGATGCTCTTCCGCTTGATTATGGTGGCCTTCTTCATCCTGGCCAGCAGTTTCTTCGTGGCCGCGGAGTTCGCCCTCGTCAGCGTCCGTGAAACCCGCATTCAGCAACTCATCGCCCTTGGCCGCCCCGGCGCACGCACCGCCCTCAAGCTCAAGCACTCCATCGATGAGTTCCTCCCCGCCGTACAACTCGGCGTCACCGTCGCTGGCCTCGCCCTCGGCTGGGTTGGCGAACCCTCTGTCGCCCAGATCATCCTCCAGCTCGCTGCAGGCTCGATGCATACGCTTCCTGCCCACGCCGTTCTCTACGCCCACACCATCGCGGTCATCCTCGCCTTCTCCCTTATCACGTACTTCGAGGTTCTCCTAGGCGAACTCGTCCCCAAATCCCTCGCCCTCCAGCGCGCCGAACGCATCGCCCTCGCGGTCGCCGGGCCAATGGACGTCTTCATCCGCATCACTCGCCCCATCGTGAAGCTGTTGAACACCTCTGCGGCAGTCGTCCTGAGACTCTTTCGCGCTCCTTTACGCGGCGAGGGCGCCGTCCACTCCCCCGAAGAACTAAAGCTCATCGCAACCGCGACGCGCCGCATGGGACTTCTTCCAGTCTTTCAGGAAGAGATCATCCATCGCGCCATCGAACTCAACCACGTCACCGTGCGCGAGATCATGACTCCGCGCGGCAACATCTTCTCCCTCCCCGCCGACATGCCGCTCCAGCGCGCCTCCGCTCGCATCGTCGAGGAGCAGCACTCTCGCGTCCCCGTCTACGAACCCACCAGCGGCCCTGAGCACATCACGGGCATCGTCTACTCCAAGGACATCTCCCGCCTCATGCACTTCCGCGCCGTCGCCCTCTCGCTCGGCGGCAAAGGCGAGTCGCCTCTCACCCTCCGCCAGATCATGCGCGAACTCATTCTCGTCCCCGAGACGAAGCTCGCTATCGAACTTCTGCAGGAGTTTCAGGAGCGCCGCCGCCAGATGGCCATCGTCGTCGACGAGTTCGGTTCAACCGTCGGCCTCGTCACCGCGGAGGACGTCCTCGAACAGATCGTCGGCGAACTGGACGACGAGTTCGACATCAGCAAATCCCCGCTTCTCAGCACCACCGGAGCCATGTCTCTCGACGGCAGCACCAGCCTCCGCGACCTCGGCACCCAGCTCCACTGGCGCTTCCCGCGCGAGCCCGGCGTCGAAACACTCGCCGGCTTTCTCCTCGCGAATCTCGGGCACATCCCCACAGTCGGTGAGTGCTTCGAGTACGAAGGCCGCCGCTACCGTGTCGCTGAGATGGCCGGCCATCGCATCAATCGCGTCATCGTCGAAGACATCACCGCGCCACACAACGAAGCCGTCGACGAAGCCGCCAGCACGGAATCAACTCAATGAGCGGCACCGCAGCTCTCTGGAAGCCGCTCCGCCGCATTCTCGTCACCCTCCCGGTTCTCTGGGTCGTCGTCTCCGTCGTCTTTCTCCTAATTCACATCGTTCCCGGCGACCCAATCGTTCAGATGCTCGGCGAAGGCGCTACCGCATCCGACATCGAAGCCCTGCGCCACTCTTACGGCCTCGACGCTCCCCTCAGCGAGCAGTACGCCCACTACTGGCATGGTCTCTTCCACGCCGACCTTGGCCAGTCCCTCCGCCTCCACGACTCAGTCACTCACCTCGTTCTCCAGCGCTACCCTTACACCCTGGCCCTCACCGTCGCCGCCCTTGTCATCGGCGTCACCCTCTCCATCCCTGCCGGCATCTGGTCCGCGCTCCACCGCAGCCGCTGGCAGGACCGCACCCTCGGCGTTGTCTCCCTCGTCGGCCTCTCCTTTCCCAACTTCTCCCTCGGCCCCATCCTCATCCTGCTCTTCTCCATCCAGCTCGGCTGGCTTCCCGTCTCCGGAGCAGGAGATGGAAGCGCCATCGACTTCCTCCTGCACCTCATCCTTCCCGCTGTCACACTTGGCCTCGGCCTCGCCGCCATTTTGACTCGCATGGTCCGCACCGCCATGCTCGAGGAGCTAAACCAGGACTACATTCGCACCGCTCGCGCCAAGGGGCTGACGGAAAACGCCGTTGTCTACCGCCACGCCCTGCGCAACGCTCTGATTCCCGTCCTCACCGTCATCGGCCTTCAGTTTGGCAGCCTTCTTGCCGGCGCCATCGTAACTGAAACAATCTTCAGCTGGCCCGGCATCGGACGCCTCACATTATCCGCTATCTCCAACCGCGACTACGCCCTCGTCCAGGGCTGCATCCTCGCCGTGGGTCTCACTTATGTGGGAGTGAATCTTCTCACCGACATCGCCTACACTATAGCCAACCCGCGCATGCGCAGCGAATAGCCGCCGCGGAAAAGGAAACATGAGATTCACCAAATTTCTCCCCAGCGCCGCCGCCGCCGTCGCCCTGCTGACAGCTCTGCCTGTCCTCGCGCAATATTCGCAGCGCCCCGTTCCCGGCAAACCGGAACCCGTACCACCCCTCCTCCAGGGCAAGCCACCCGCTCCCGAACCCAACACTCCGCCTGCGCGTCCCTTCCACGACTCCCGCTACGGCGTCTCCTTCACTATCCCGCCCGCCTGGAACCTCACCCACAAGGACGGCGAAGTCAGCACCTTTAACCTCGACGCCCGCAACGCCGCCCATACCGCCCAATTCCGCGCCGTCGCAACCATCAGCTTCAACCCCCACCCCTACTCCACCTTCAGCGGAGCCCTCTTCTACTTCAGCGTCACCCCGCACTTCACCGCAAACCAGTGTGCTGCACAAGCCTCCGCCCGCGCCCCTCACACCGTTGGCACCATCCAGATCGCCGGCGTCCCCTTCACCCACGGCTACGACGAGCACGGCAGTATCTGTACCGAATCCCGCGACGAGATCTACACAACCCAGCACAACGACGCCTGCTACCGCTTCGACGCCGTCATCAACAACTTCTGCGGCGGCGACGTCAGCGGCGTCCAGGACATCACTGAGCGCGAACTCGACGACGTCCGCAAACGCATGCAATCCATCCTCAACACCGTCCGCTTCGACAACTAACTCCATGGTCATTTGCCGTTGCTTGTTCTCTCCTACGGCAACGCGAACTGCAAGTGCTATGATCCTGCGGTAGCAATGAAGACACCCCAGGCCACCGCATGCGACGCTGCACCCTTTTTCTGCTTGTAATCCTCTCAGCAGCCCTGCACGCCCAGAGTTTCAACGGCGTTGCGATCTCCGCGCTTCCTGGTATGCCCTTCACCGGACAGCAAACAGTTGTCTGGACACGTCAGGTCGGCGGTAAGACAGTTACGAGCCGACTCGTCGGAACGGTAGCCCGCGACAGCAAGGGGCGCACCTATCGCGAGGGCCACAGCTTCACCGTCGAGCAAGTGGATCCGCAAACCACTCTCCTGCGCTTCACACTCCGGGACCCGGTCGCAGGCGTCACCACCGATTGCGTCCTCGCCACGCATCTTTGCACCCTCACTGCCTTCCCCGCAGCGTCAGTTGCTAAAACCGCTCCCGTCACCGCGAACACAGTGAAGGAAGACCTCGGATCGCAGGTCATTGACGGCCTCACCGTGACCGGCACCAGGATCACTCAAACACCCCTTCCCAAGGCTCTGGACCTTTCCCAACCTTTGGAGAAGGAAGAGTCTTCGATCGTCGAACTTTGGCACTCCGCAGATCTCAAAGTCGATCTATCCGAACTCCGCAAGTATCCGCATGGCGACGTAGTAGACGTTCATCTATCGATTACCTCGCGCGAAGAGCCCGACCCAAAGATCTTCTCCATCCCGGCAGGCTTCTCTATCAGGGACGACCGCGCTCTTCGTCGCGTCGGGGGTGACGTGTCCGCGCCCGTACTCATCTACAGTGTGGAACCTAAGTTCACTCAGGAGGCCAGGAGCGCCAAGATAGGGGGCAATGTGTTGGTCAACCTGATAGTTGATCAGAACGGCCTTCCCACGAATGTGCGCGTCATACGCGGAGTCGGCCACGGTCTGGACGAGAAAGCGGTTGAGGCGGTCAGCAAGTACAGATTCAAGCCGGCTATGGAGCATGGCCAGGCAGTTCCCGTGCAGCTCAACATAGTGATCAACTTCCAAATTTTCTAACTCGTGCCGCCTTTGCTTGTTCCCACATCACACAGCATCGCCCCCACGAGCTAAACTGTCCGCGGAGTACTTTTGACTGCTCCGAAGAATCTCGAGGTGCCTTGATGAAGCGTAGCCTTACTTCCACCCGCCGGACCTTTCTCAAAACCGGAGGCGTCGCCGCCGCGGCGCTGCTCACGACCGGCGCAAACGCCGCTCCCGTTGCCGCACTTCCGCCCCTTCCCGCCAACCCAAACACCCGCACCGCAATGCCCACGCGCAATCTCGGCAAGACCGGCTACAAGGTAGGCATCTTCTCGCTCGGCGGCCAGGCAGCTCTGGAGAAAGCGAACAACTTCGACGTCGCAGTCCCCATCATCGAGCGCGCGCTCGACCTCGGCGTCAACTACATCGACACCTCCTCCATCTACGGCGGACCCGAGCGCTGGAGCGAGCAGTACGTCGGCCGCGTCATGAAGACCCGCCGCAACGACGCCTTCCTCGCCACCAAGACCAAGGAGCGGACCCGCGACGGCTCCCTCCGCATGATCGAAAAGTCCCTCCAGCTTCTCAACACCGATCACGTCGATCTCTGGCAGCTCCACGACGTCGGCCTACCCGAAGACGTCGACGCCATCTTCGCCAAGGGCGGAGCCATGGAAGCCCTCATCGAGATGCAGAACCAGAAGGTCGTCCGCTTCCTCGGAGTCACTGGCCACTACCGGCCCGAGGCGCTGATCGATGCCGTCAACCGCTACAACTTCGACACCATCCTCATGGCGATGAACGCCGCCGACACGCACATCCACAGCTTCACCGACAAGCTCCTCCCACTCGTCGTCGAAAAGCAGATGGGCATCATCGGCATGAAGGTCCCCTCGCGCGGTCGTCTCCTCGCCTCATGGACACCGCCGCCGCTCGACGCCCAGCGCCACTCCTGGGAGGGCTCAGCCATCGCCACTCGCCCCGGCGTCATGACCATGCGAGACGCCATGCACTTCACGCTCACCCATCCCGTCAGCACCGTCATCATCGGCTGCGACAACATCGCCCAGCTCGAAGAAAACGTCAAGATCGCCCGCGACTTCACGCCCCTCTCCAACGCCCAGATGGCCGCGCTCAACGAACTCGCCGCCCCCGTAGCCCAACAGTCCCTCTTCTTCCGCTTCACCGACCGCAGCAAAGGCTGATACTGTGCCGCGAAGCTGACCGCAACGCAAACCCGATAAAGCACACACTCGAAGTTGCGATAACCCAACTTCTCGTGAAGTTCCGTTTCAATTCTCAAATCCCCGACTAATGGTTCCAGTGGTTGTGATTGACCTGGTACTCGTGGAGCCGGTTGAGATCGTCGCTCAACACAGCTCGATCGCGAGGCGCCAGTCGCTGGTCGTTAGACGATTTTTTGATCGAATCAATGACGTCGTTCAGAAGGCCGTTGTCGAAACGCCCCTGATCGAGGTCAGCTTGCATTTTGGTGAGTTCCTCCTTGGTCTTCTCAAGACGCGCATTTTCCTTTTCGCTCGCGTTTTGAGCACTCCAGATATGGTCAAGATCCGACCTAACCTGAGTGAACACCTGGCCCCGCCACTGGTCGCCCTGGTAGCGTGTGTCCCGATCATGGTACCAGTCGTCCTGCGCGAAGGCAATCGATGTTATGGACGCAAGAATCAAAACTGGACAAGCAAGCAACTTTAATGGGGTCATAAAGCCCTCCTCTATTTGCCATTTAGAGTCTTAAGAAGAGTTACGGGTTGTCATAGGGTCTTCGATCTGTAGGCCGCAAGCAGGCACTCGACTACCAATTGCGGGATAAGTATCCGAAGTTATTGGTGCTCAAGATTCAACCGAGAGGGTTCACCACTACTCCACCACCAACTCCATCACACTAGCCTCCACCCCATCCTCCACCGTCACAAACCCCACCGTGACCGGCAGCGAAAACCTCCGCGGCCCCGCGCTCCCCGGATTGAAGTACAAAACCCCACCCCGCATCTCCACCGCAGCCTTATGCGAGTGCCCACTCACCACGACCGAAACCCCAGCCGCCTTAGGATTGATATCCAGATCACGCACCGAGTGCACCAGATAAAACAGCTGCCCACCCAACTCCACCACATCGGTTGCAGGCAACTCCGCGCACGCGCCCTCCACATCGACATTTCCACGAATCGCCGTCACCGGCGCAATCTCCCGCAGCGCATCGAGGATCGCAATATCCCCCACATCCCCGGCATGCAGAATATGCTCGACACCACGCAGCGCAGCCAAAGCCTCCGGCCGCAACAACCCATGCGTATCCGAAATTACCCCGATCAACATAGCGCGTTACGCCAGCTTCAGGCTCTGCAGCGAAGCATAGTGTTGGCTCTGCTTCGGATCATGGCTCCGGTCCGGATCGATCCGCAGCTCCAACGTCGTAATCCCGCTCAGGTTCACCGTGTAATCTTCAATCTCCTCGGTCGAACCATTCGGGCTGAAGCTCCACTGCTGCCGCACGATCTCCTTCAACTCCGAACCCGCTCCGGCATACACCGCAAACTCCTGCGACCGCTCCGCCGACTTGTCGACGAAGTGAAGCTGCAACCGCTTGATGTTCAGCGGTTCATCGAAGTGCAGACGAATCAGCTGCGGCCCCGTCGCCGCCGCGCGCCATCCCGTCGTCTCCCTCTTGCCCAGCGCATGCTCGATCGGAAACTGCGGATCTTCTGAACTGATCTCCACCCGTGCAATCCGCTCCAGCTCACGCCACAGATCGCTGATTGGAGTTTGTGCCACAGCCGAAGGCGAAACGATACTCTTACGCATTTGAATTGCCTCTCACGTCAACGCCAAGCATACCCGAAATCCCAGCAGTGCGGCTCCGCCATCCTCCACTCGGACGCTCCGCAAAGACCCTAGCGGTGGTCAAAACTGATCACTCGCGATATCTTCCACGTTCCATCCTTGAACTGCCAAAGGTGAACAAAGCGAGCCGTTGCCGTGACTCTTTCAGGTTGACCCTTCTCCGTCGTATAGAAGCGATGAACGCCCAACTCAACCGCTCCAAACCCTTTCATCGGATACACCTCAAGCGTGCCCGCAACAAGCTCCCGCCGCACCTTGTCATCGGCTTCAAAATGTCTTCGAAAGGACTCCATGTTCTGCTCGTACCCAGTGCGCCCCTCCCTGTCGTGATAGAACTCGACGTCTTTCGTGAAGAATCCCTCCACCGTCTTCAGATCGCGGTCGTTGAACGCCTGAAACAGCGCCGCATCCTGGCGCGAGATCTCATCGAAGAGAGCCTTATCGCTACCGCCCCTCTCTGCAATCGGCTTCTCGCGCGCCACATCGACGGCAATATGTTTGCCACCCTCCGCCATCGCACCTGTTACCGCGCCGCGAAGGCGATCGCCCTCCAGATGCAGGTCGAAGTAGATCACCGCTCCATGAACCGGCATCGCAAAATGAACGTTCTGCCCGGAGACGCGTCCATCCGTGATCGGCGTTAGTTGATGTTCGTTCGCCCCTGCGTTTCCCGTCAGCGTAGCTCCGTTCTGCGCAAGCTGAAAGTAGGCGGTGTCGTGATGAGCCGTGCCATCTGCGTCACTGATATCAAAACTGCCGATCCAGGTCCCCGAGGCGTTGGCATCCTTGTACTGTTCCGCCTGTTGTCCTTGAACTGCTGCAGGCGCCCACAGTCCTGCCTGCATACACACCACCAAAAGCAACCGCCCCATTCCCCGCGATCCCGTCATCAAAACCTCCTCAGGTCTCATCGGTACGACATTTCTCGTCGCCCCGGATGTACCAGATGGAGGTCCTACGTTCCCTTCATCTTTGAAGTTCCTCGGAAATTTCGCAAAACAGGATCATTCTTCTCGGCTAAGATTCTTAACAAACCGGAGGCACTCTCATGGGACGCGAAGCGAGTTGCCAGTGCAACTGGGCCGGGACTACCGGAGATGTGAAAGCTCTCCTCGAAACCAATGAGATCATCCTGCGCGGTGAGATTCGCCGGCGCATTCCTCTTCAGAAGCTCGCTAACGTGAAGGTGCAGGCCGACCGCCTCTGCTTCAGCGTCGATCGCGAACCCGTCCAGCTCTTTCTAGGAGCTCTGGTAGCCGAGAGCTGGGCCAAAAAAGTCAAAGCGCCGCCGCGCTCTCTCGCTCAAAAACTAGGAATCACAGACAAGTCCGTCGTGCGAACCATCGGCAACATCACCGACCGAGCCTTGCTCTCCGCCCTCGACGAAGCCGCCCGAATCTCCGCGCGCGACTCCGACCTCATCGTCGCCTGCATCGATACACCCGAGTCACTGATCACCACTCTGCGCGAGGCCGACAAGCAACTCGCCCAATCCGTGCCCATCTGGCTCGTCTACCGCAAAGGCCCCGGCCACCCAATCAACGAATCCATCATCCGATCCCATCTCCGCTCGAGCGGCATGATGGATACAAAAGTAGCCGCCGTCTCGGCTGAGTGGACCGCCCTCCGCTTCAACCTTCCAAAATCCAGCTAGTTTATCTTCAGAGCGGTCGAGACCAGTCACAGAAACACGATCAGCAATCCCTCTTATCCGCCTTTATCCCTCTGATCACTGTTACGCCTTTCCCTACAGCCCCGCACTCATCCGCGTCCGCGGGTCCATCCAATCCCGCAGCGCATCCCCAATAAAATTAAACGACAGCACACAAAGCATCACCGCCACCGCCGGAAAAAAGACCAGATGGGGCGAGTCAAACAGGTGCGACCGCGCATCATTCAGCATCGACCCCCAGCTTGCCGCAGGCGGTGGAACCCCCAGCCCAAGAAAACTCAGCGTCGCCTCCGCGAGCACTGCTCCCGCCATGCCAATCGCCGCCTGCACAATCAGCGGCTGCAAAATATTCGGCAGAATATGCCGGGTCATGACACGCAGATCGCTCGCACCCAGCGCCCGCGCCGCCTCTACAAACTCCCGCTCTTTCACCGCCATCACCTGCGCTCGCACCAGTCGCGCATACCCCACCCACCCCGAGATCGCCAGAGCCAGAATCACATTTCCCAGCCCAGGCCCCATGAACGCAACAAACGCAATCGCCAGCAAAATCCCCGGCAGCGCCATAAACGCATTCGTCACATAGATATTCACGACCGTATCCGTCCACCCACCATAAAACCCAGCCAGCCCACCCGCCACCAGTCCCACCGCCAGCGATAGCCCCACGACGCTCACCGCCACAATCAGCGAGATCCTCGCCCCAAACAGAGTCCGCGAAAGAATATCTCTTCCCAGCTCATCGGTCCCAAACCAATGCGCCCACGAGGGCCCCACCAACCTCCCCGTCAGATCCAACTGCGCCGGATCCTGCGGAGCCAGCCACGGCGCAAAGACCGCGCACACCACAAACACCACAAGCAACGCCACTCCAGCCGCAGCCAGCGGCTGCCGCCTCACCACCAGCCAGATCCTCGAAACGCCCGCACTCTCCACCCCTGAATCCTACATCCACCTACATTCAACCCAGCGTGGCAGCGGTTCCGCTTACGAGATGCCGCCGCACCTCTAATTGACAGCTCCGGCGCTGCTCGACGAAAAGAGTTTCGTCAGGTTCGTCAACCGAAGCAGCTCTTGAATCCGCGGGGAGATATTCGCAAGCGTCAGCGTGCAATACCCCTCGTTGATCGCGGAGACCTTTAGCGCCACCAGTGTTCCCAGTCCGAGACTGTCCAGATAGGTCACGTCCTTCAGGTCCACGACAATCGACCCGCCCTCCGGGATCAGCGGCTTCACAATATCCTTCACTTCTCCAGCCGTCTGGCTGATCAACCGGCCATGGCACCGCACGGTTGTCACGTTGACTCCATCCTCGACCGACTTTTCAATCTCGCAATGAAACGAAACATCTGGCGTCTGAGCCACGGGTATCTCCTGATGGGCCGATATATAACCAGAAATGTACCGCTTGAAGCTCATCGCCGCACATTAATTTCAGGTTACGAAGCCGAAAGTCTTCAGCACAAGCACACATTTCTCATTCTCATTCCAGATCATTCCAAGAGTCGTGCTGAACGAACAACCCATCACGCCTTATCCAAATCGCACTCGTCAGCCTTTGAAGCCCAAGCCCAACCGTGTAGGGTTGAACTATGAAGTTTCTTCGCCACCTCGCAATTGCCGTACCCGCAGCCCTCCTCTTGCTCTGTCTTGCCGCCACATGGTGGACCCGCGGCGTCATGACCCACATGCCTTTCCTCAGGGCAAAGGCGGTGAAGCAACCCTGAACACTCTCGTCGACCAACGCCCCTGGCAGACCATCGAGTCCCTTGCGCCCCTCGCCGTCTCCGCCGAAGAGCAGTCCCTCGCCCGCGAAGCCGAGCGCCTTGCCGACCACGAGGTCGACCAGGCCTTCGCCCTCGCCCTGCGCCAGGCCTCCTTCCACAACCGCACCCTTACCGGCGACGCCCTCGCAATGCAGCAACGGGTGACGCAGCTTCAGGCCAACGTGAAAGACGACCAGGCCCGCGTCGACAGCCTCACCGCCTCTCTCAAACAAACCAACGGCGCCATCGCCCAATCCGACGACCTCGACCAAGCGAAAGCCCAGCTCCAGCTCGACAGCGACGAGCTCGCCGACGCTACGGACCAGCTCGCCCGCCTCAGCGGCGACGACCGTCCTCAGATCCAGCAGGAACTCGCCTCCCGCGAAGCCGCCATGAAGAAATACGACTCACAGGCCAGCAGCGGCGGCCAGATCTCCGTCATCTCGGCCAAGCGCTACGGCACTCTCGCCGGCCGTGTGTCCGCCTGGTTTGACCAGCGCAGCCGCATGTCTCTCATCCAGCAGGCCCAATCCGAAACGGACGCCGACGTCGCTTCACTCACCGCCAAACTCGCCGAGTTCGAAAAGCAGGCTGCCGCCGCCGCTGCCTCCGTGTCGGCAACCACCCAGACCAACACCGCAGCTCCCGCTCCCGAAGACGTCAAAAGCCGCGTAGCCCGTCTGTCCCAGGCCCACGCCCTCGCGCAGATGCACAGCATCATCGAAGATCAGCTCCAAACCCAGAGACAGCTCTCCGCCGTTTACGCCAAATGGCTCTCCCAGGTCCAGCTGCAGCACAGAATCGTGGCTCATCTCGCCCTTCAGTCACTCTCCTGGATTGCCTTCTTCATCCTGTGCGGCGTCCTCCTCGCCAACGCGGCCCGCGCTCTCCTGTATCGCATCACCACCGATCGCCGCCGCCTCCACACCCTCCGCACCATCGCTATCCTCGGCATTCAACTCGTCACATTCCTTCTTGTTCTCCTCGTCATCTTCGGCGCGCCCAACCAAGTCCCAACCATCCTCGGCCTCGGAGCCGCCGGTCTCACCGTCGTCTTTCAGGACTTCATCCTTGCCTTCTTCGGTTGGTTCATCCTCATGGGCAGAAACGGCATCCGCGTCGGTGACTGGGTCGAGATCAATGGCGTCGGCGGCGAAGTCGTCGATATCGGCCTCTTCCGCACCGCGCTCCTCGAAACCGGCAACTGGACCGACAAGGGTCATCCCACCGGCCGTCGCGTCAGCTTCATCAACAACTTCGCCATCACCGGCCAATACTTCAACTTCTCCACCACCGGCCAGTGGATGTGGGATGAAATCACAGTCAACATCCCGCCCGGCGTCGACTCGGGCAGGACCATCAAGGCCATTCACGACACAGTACTCAAAGAGACTGAACAGGACTCGAAACTCGCCGAGCAGGAGTGGCAGAGAACGACAAGCCAGAACGGCCTCAGCCAATTCAAGGCCACACCCTCGGTCGATATGCGCCCCGCGGCCTCCGGCGTCGATATCGTCGTCCGCTACGTCATCCGCGCCGGCGATCGCTTCGAGATGCGCAACCGCCTCTACCAGTCCGCCATCAACCTGCTCCGCAAGCAGGACGCCAAAGCCACCTCACCCGAACTGCCCGAACCCGCAGTCTCTTCCCGATAATCAGCTGGCGGCAACACGACGAAGACTACGAACCAGCCTTACCGACGCAAACACCAGCGCGACCGCAACCGCCAACCAGACGCCATACAGAATATGTACCGCCCACAGCGGAGCCGCGCCTACATGCCGCAGCAACGAAGGCAGGAAGTTCCACGCGGTGATGTGGACGGCATCCCACGGATCCGCAAACATCGTAGGCGTATTCAAACCCCACGCCGCACGTTTGCCCAGCGCGAACGCCGCAATATTCTTGAAGCGCAAGAAAACAACCCACGTGTGTCGTCCAAACGCATCCATCTGGTAGATCTCGAGCGGCAACCAGAACGCCAGCGACGCACACTGAATCACCACGCTCGCACCCGTAATCGCCATCCCAAGAGCCCAGATCCTTCGCCCAAGAACCTCCCGGTAACGCAACAACAACGGAATCGCGAGCAGCGTGTTCAGCTCGACAGCGCTTGAAATATAGCGATCGCCCCACGCGAAATCCCCTGCCCACCAGTTATACCGGGCGTAGAACGCGACGTACGCAGCCAGCAGCACCAGTCCCGCCGCATAGAAAGCCCGTACCGCAGGCGTCAACCGCCTCCACAGCAAAACCATCAGCAGCAGCGCCAGCAGAAAGATTGGATCAAACAAAAAAATGCTCTTCGCCGGTGCAAGGAACGGCCCGATCACACCCGAGTCGATCCCTCCGCGAAACCAACCGCCATTGAAGGGGAAGCTCGCCGGCAGCGCCGGATTCATCTGCCTCTGCTCTCGCGCAAACACGTCAACATAAGTATTGGTCCACGACCCGAAACGCACGTACTGATACACCCGATCAATCACCAAAAAGACGCCGTAGATCGGCAGCGCAGTCAACAGATAAGTTCGAACAGCGCCACGATCGGGCAGCTTCTCGCCAGACTCCCTCACGCCGGACTCCAAAGCCCCGCGCGTCGTGAAATACCCATCCCTCCGGGCAAACGCCGACGCCAGCAGAACAAAGCAACCCGCTCCCACAATATCCAGCGCCGTCGTAAGCCGCGTCAGCAGATTCAGCCCAAGCGCCATCGACCCCCAGAACAGCGCCCGCCTGTCTCCCGTCGTCAGCCACTTGTACTGCAGCGCGAATCCCGTAATCGTCAGCAGAAAGATGTAGTTGTTCTCCGTCATGTTCTGCGCGTAGTGCAGATGCGTCGTAGCGCACAGCAGCGCCAGCGTTCCGGCGACCGACTCCCGCGTCGAGAATCCGAGCAACCCAAGCAGCCGGAACGCCGCCAGCGCCGTCAGCACGCTGATCAAAACATTCGTGGAGATGCTCACCAGGATGCTCCGTATCGCCGGATCCTCCTCACTACGCGCGTAAGCTCTCCAGATCGGCAGATGGCTCATCGCAGACCCCGCCAGATCCGCCGGCAGCATCAGGAGCGATTGCCCAATCCCGTACCACGCATACAGCCGGCCACCGCGCCCATGCAAACCAAACTCCGGATACTCATTCGGAAAGACCTGCGGCTCTCCCGTCCAGAAAGAATGTGTCACCTGCAGCCGGTGCATCGTATCCGCCGTGCCAAGTTCGCCGGACTGAATGAGAAAAGTAAACAGAGCCGTAACCAGCAACAGCAGCGAAAGAGGTCGAGAGGAAACGGCGCCGGACATTAATCTCATCGTACAAGCACGAGATGGACCCATCCCCGCCTCACCCCTGCAACCTTCCCATCACCTTCACTTTCGCGATATTTGAAACGATGAAGCGCCATCGCCCTCTATAGAGCGTCCAACAAGCCGTCCGCCAAAAGATCCGCGTAACCCCTCATATACCCCAAAAGGGCCACAAGAAATCCCTCCGTCACACGGATATACTTAGAGAGGTGAAAACCGGGTTTCCCGAACGGGTCATTCGTTGGTTTGTTCGGATAACCCCAATTCGTTCCATAGCTTCACACTAGTAGACACTCAAAAGGAGCCCTCCCCCCGAATGACGCTCAAAGGACAAAAAGCGGTAGTCTGCGGCGCCGGTGGATTCATCGGCGGCCATCTCGTGCAGAGCCTGCTCGCGAATAACATCGACGTCGTTCGCGCCGTGGATATCAAACCCCTCGAAGACTGGTATCAGGTCTCGAAGAACGTCGAAAGCCTATCGCTCGACCTCAAAGACAAGGACTACTGCCTCAAAGCCGTCGACGGCGTCGACATCGTCTTCCAACTCGCTGCCGACATGGGCGGCATGGGCTTCATCGAAAACAACAAAGCCTTGTGTATGTTGAGTGTACTCACCAACACCCACATGCTCATGGCCGCCCGCGACAAGGGCGTCGAGCGCTTCTTCTTCTCCTCCTCTGCCTGCGTCTACAACGCCGAAAAGCAGACCAACCCCAATGTTGTCGCCCTCAAGGAAGAGGACGCCTATCCCGCCCTCCCCGAAGACGGCTACGGCTGGGAGAAACTCTTCTCCGAGCGCATGTGCCGCCACTTCGAAGAGGACTACGGCCTCCAGACCCGCGTCGCCCGCTACCACAACGTCTACGGCCCCCTCGGAACCTGGACCGGAGGCCGCGAAAAGGCTCCCGCCGCCATCTGCCGCAAAGTGATCGAGGCCAAACACTCCGGCTCCAACCAGATCGAGATCTGGGGCGACGGCAAGCAGACCCGCTCCTTCATGTACATCGACGACTGCACCATGGGCACGCTGATGATCGCCGAAAGCGACATCCGCGAACCCATCAACCTCGGCTCCAGCGAACTCGTCACCATCAACCAGCTCGTCGACGTCGCCGAAGAGATCGCCGGTGTCAGGCTCAAACGCAACTACAAACTCGACGCGCCCCGCGGCGTCAACGGCCGCAACAGCGACAACACCAAAATCCTCCACGAACTCAACTGGGAGCCCTCCATTCGACTCCGCGAAGGCCTCGCTAAAACCTACGCCTGGATCGAACAGGAGATGCTCGCAACCCGAACCCTTGTCGGAGCCGCCAAGTAGCGCCATCCAAGCCTCCGGCCGCAACGCTGGAAATACGAAGGAGCCGCAATCGCACTAACGATCTCAAAGGGAAGGGCATGGACCGCGGTCTTTGCCCTTCTTGTCGTTCAGGCTGCCCTTTTTGCCTTCATCGTCCATCGCGAGTCGCTCACCTTCGACGAAGACAACCACATCTTCGCCGGCTACATGATGCACAAAACCGGAGACTACGGGCTCAACCCCGAGCACCCGCCTCTGGTCAAACTTTTCGCCACGCTCCCTCTTCTCGGCCGAAACCTTTGGACCCCGCGCCTGCAAGGCCGCGAGTTCAAAACCGAAGCCTATCTCGATGGCCGCGACTTTCTCGCCCGCAACGACGGCGCATCCCAGCATCTCGTCTTCCGCATGCGGCTCTGCACAGGCCTGCTCGCTCTGGCTCTGTCCCTCGTCGTCTTTCTCGCCGCGCAAGAGTGGTTCGGTACCGGCGCCGGTCTCATCGCCCTGCTCCTCGTCGTCTTCGACCCCAATCTCCTTGCCAACTCCGCCCTGGTCACCACGGACATCGGCGTCTCGCTCTTCTTCCTCCTCGGCGTCTACGCCTTCTATCGCTACGTTAAAAAATCCAACGTGCTCCGCCTGCTGCTTGCCGGCATCGCCGCCGGTCTGCTCCTCGCCACCAAGCACTCCGGAATCCTGCTCGCCCCCATGCTCCTTTTGCTCATCGGCTGGGAAGTCCTCACCGCTCCAAAGGGCACACGCGCGAAACTCGCCCTTCGCCTCACCGGCGCCTTCGCGGCCATCGTCGTCGTCGCTGTTCTCGTGCTTTGGAGCTTCTACGGATTTCGCTACGCAGCCCGCCCCGCCGGCCTTCAGCTGAGCACCTCGCTCCATGATTACGCGGCTCCACTCGGCCACTTCAGCCGCTCCGGCGTCCTGACCGTCGCACGCCTCCATCTCTTGCCCGAGTCCTACCTCATGGGCCTCGTCGACGTAAAGCGAATGGCCCAGTCTTACCCCACCTACATCCTCGGCAAGGTCTACCCTCACGGCCAGTGGTGGTATTTTCCCTTCGTCATCCTCGTCAAGACCACGCTCGGCATGCTGGCGCTTGTCATGATCGCGGCCTTTGCCATCGTTAGCGGCCGCCTGCGCAAGCCTCGCGAACTGGCCTTCGTGCTCATCCCATGGTTCGTCTACCTCGCCGTAGCCATCCTCGCCGGAATGAACATCGGCTCTCGCCACATCCTGCCGCTCTACGCCTTAGCCGCGATTCTCGCCGGCGCCGGCATCGTCGCCCTCGCCTCACCCGGCCAGTCAGCTAATCCATCCCCAGCTGATCTATCCACAGCACGGCGCTGGGCCTGGGTCGGGGCCGTCCTCATCTTCGCCCACATCGCCTCATCGCTCGCCGCCTTTCCCAACTTCATCCCCTACGCCAACGAGGCCGCCGGCGGACCGCGAAACGTCCGCAATCTCCTTAGCGACGCAAACGTCGACTGGGGCCAGCAACTCATCTCGGTCAAGAAGTGGCAGGACAAGCATCCCAACGAAGAGTGCTGGTTCGCCTACTTCGTGCGCCCCGAAGTAGACCCCGTCACCTACGGCATCCACTGCCACGCGCTCCCCACCATCGACACCTTCTGGCTCGGCGGCGCCGACATCATTCCGACCGAAATCCACGGCACCGTCCTCATCAGTGCCGGCGACCTCAGCGGCTGCGAGTGGCCCAGCAGCGCCATGAATCCCTATCGCGACTTCGAACACCTCAAGCCCGCCGAAACCATCGACCACGGTGTCCTCGTCTATCGCGGCGACCTTCTCCGTCCGCCAGGCCGCAGCCCTCAGCCGCGGCCAGCGCGCTTTCCAGCTATTCATCGCGGGCAAACCCGATCAAGCGCTCCCGCTCGCCCGCGAAGCTGTCGCCATCGATCCCGAAGAGATCATCAGCCAGACCGCACTCGGCGACGTCGCCGCCGCTCTCGGCCAGAAGGACGAAGCACGCCAGGCATGGCAGTCCGCCATCGCCTCCGCCCGCCGCCTCGAGCCCGAAGCGCAACCCAGCTACATCCCCGACCTCGAAGCGAAGCTGCGCAAGCTGTAAAACGAAACCGCACCCTGCGGGGTTCTGGAAACCGATGAATCGATGCGGTTCTGTGGTCTCTTCTCCTCGCCCAACAAAAAATGAATTCAAAACGGCAGTAAAGAAGTTGAAGTAATATGGTCCTCCAACCCGGCCAGCCCCCAATCCTTTGAGGACCTCCCCATGAGCCAGCAATATACCTACCGCGATCCCACACTCTCTCTGTGGCAATCAGCCGTCGCCCAGGTCCAGCGCAACCGCAAATCCGTGAAGGCCAGAGTGACTTCCGCCGCCCCTGTGAAGTTCGCCGTGTCCAAACTCGTCGAAGGCGATCTCATGTCCCCCGCCCACCTCGTCGGCCAAGCCCTCGCCTCCGGCCAATCTGTTCCACCACCCAGCGCTCTCTCGCACGCTTTGCCTGCCGCATCTGCCGCTGCCGTCGCTCCAGCCGCCGTGGTGGTCGATTGCGCTAAGGTAGCCGCCCAGTTCCTGTGGGCTGAGATAACGGGCGATAAACAGAAGTCCGATCTGTACGCGGCGGAACTGAAGTATGCCACGTGCGACGCGCTCGGTTGGGCGGAATGCCTGACAGCGTACCTTGCGTTCAAGGCTTCCTGCGGCACGCTGCCCTATCGCCCCAACCAGAACGTCGTAATAAATCTCCCCTCCACAGCCAAGATCGCAATCATCGGCGACTGGGGAACAGGCGATGCCGTAGCGATTAATCTCCTGAATCAGATCGCTGCCTTCAGGCCCAACATCCTGCTTCATCTTGGCGACATTTACTACTCCGGCACCCAGAGCGAAGCGAGCGACAACTTCCTCGCCATATGCCGTCAGATTCTCGGCAGCAGCATTCCCTTGTACAGTCTCTGCGGCAACCACGATATGTATTCAGGCGGCGACGGCTATTACTGGCTTATCGACCACATCGGTCAGCAGTCCAGCTACTTCTGCCTACAGAACGACTACTGGCAGTTTCTTGCCATGGACACAGGCCACAACGACCACGATCCACTCACCGTAGCCACTAACATGACCAGTCTGGTCAATATTCCCGGATGGTCCGAGGCTGGCTGGCACCTCAACAAAATCCAGCAGGCAGGCACCCGGCGGATCGCCTTGTTCTCGCACCACCAGCTATTCTCGCCTTTTGCCTCGGTCGGCAGCATGGGGAGTCAGCAATACGCCTACAATCCCAACCTCTTCTCCAACTTTCAGAGCATCCTCTCCAAAGTCGACATATGGTTTTGGGGACACGAGCACACTCTCGCCATCTACGATCCCTACATGGGCCTCGTGCGCGGACGCTGCCTCGGTGCTTCTGCAGTGCCCGTCTTCACCGATCAGCAAAAGTACGCGCCTGCCGCCGGTCTCGAGACCTTCCAGAACGCGCCGCTGCCCACATGGAACCCTTCCGCGATACTGGCCAACAACGGAACCGACTACAACAACGCGTTCGCCATCATGACTCTCAATAACGCCTCGGCAACAGTCAATTATTACCAGGTTCCGCTCCTCAAACCCGCCTCCCAACTCCCTTTTACCGACACCATCTAAACGTGGGCGCCTCTTTACTCTAGTAATTAAGACACTGCGGATCGAGCCAATTCATGAGGTCCTGTTATGCGTAGCAGATTCTTTCACGCTCTTACGCGAATTCAGCTGCCCTCTTTCGAATCGGGCTATGAAAAAATAGTCGAAGCATGATCCAGGAACCCCCGCTCACAACCCACCGCATCCTCGGCATCGACTTCTTCGACGGCTCCGCCGCCGCCGCGATCGAGATCATGCGCAACGGCGGCCTCCTCGTCGTACCCGCGGCTCCGGCTCTCAAAGATCTCGACCGCAACCTCGACTATCGCGAATCTCTCCTCAACGCCGACCTTGCCATCACCGACTCAGCCTTCATGGTTCTCATCTGGAACCGGCTCCAGTCGACACCCATCAAGCGGCTATCCGGCCTCGAGTACCTTCGTGAACTTCTGCTGGAACCCGACGTCCGGCAACCGGGCAACACCCTCTGGATCATGGCCAGCCCCATCAGCGCCCAGCGCAATCTCGCCTGGCTCGCAGGGCAGGGAATCAACGTCTCCGAAGACTACATCTATATGGCGCCAATCTATGGTCACGGCACCATCACGGATTCCGCTCTGCTCGAACGGCTCAATCGACTCCGCCCCCGCCACGTCATCGTCACCATCGGCGGAGGAATCCAGGAGCGCCTCGGCCTCTATCTCAAGCGGAACCTTGCCTACCGCCCCGCCATCCACTGCATCGGCGCCGCCATCGCCTTCCTCTCCGGCGACCAGGTCCACATCCCCGTCTGGGCCGACCGCTTCTACCTCGGCTGGCTCTTCCGCTCCCTCGCCGAACCCAGGCGATACGTCCCTCGCTACTGGGCCGCGCGCAAACTCCTCACCCTCATGCTTCGCAATCGCGACCGCCTCCCCGGCCTCAAATCGTAGCCGTACCACTCTCAGAATTCCCAAAACGGGAAAGCCCAAAATAAATCCGAAAAAAGTGGCGTGTTTTTAGCCGCCAAAAATTGTGGTGCAACGCACCACGAATTCACCACGAATCCACCACAAACTCACCACGATTTACCACCACAAAAACACACAAAAATCGCAAAACACCCTGCAAAAACGCGTTCAACTCCTCCCAAATTTTTTCTCCACAAAAAACTAAATCTCACATCCTTCCAGCCGATGAAAGAAGGCAGCCCGAACAACTCGCTGCCTCCAAAGTTGTATTACCTTCCGTGCACCTCAATCCTAGAATCACGTCCATGCAGCCCTCCCGGACCTTCGGATTGAAACAACTGATTTCATTGAAGAAATTGCTCTGGCTGGCAGCGTTGACCGTGCTGCCCGTTGCGCTCAATCTCTACGCTCAGAGCGCCTTCGATTCCCAGAACAAACTCACTGTGGCCGAGCAATATCTCTTTGCCGCAGCGAACGAAGCCCGCGCCAGTCAAGGACTTCCTCCTCTACGTTTCGACCCCGTACTCAGCGAAGCCTCAGCCGTCCACGCCCGCGAGATGGCCGAACACGACGCCATCTCTCACCAGTTCGAAGGCGAACCCGAACTTGCAACGCGCGCAGCCAATACTGGCGCGCACTTTAGCCTCATCGCCGAAAATGTCGGCGAAGCCCCCACCTCTCCCATCATCCACGATCTCTGGATGCACTCGCCCCATCACCGCGACAATCTGCTTGATCCCAACGTCGATTCCGTCGGCATCGCCATCGTAACGCGCAACAATCAACTCTACGCCGTCGAAGACTTCGCCAGAACCGTCCAGGTCCTTACTCTCAATCAGCAGGAACGTACCGTCGCCAGCGTCCTCAAACAAACCGGCGTCAGAGTCGCGGAGACTACTGAGGACGCTCGCCAGACGTGCACAATGAGCACTGGATACGCGGGTTCCCGCCAACCCTGGTTCATCATGCGCTACACCGCAGCAAGCCTGAATGAGATACCAAGTCAGCTAAAGAGCCGGCTCAGCACGGGCAAATATCACCAGGCCGTAGTTGGCGCGTGCTCTTCACCTAACAAGACGGGCTTCACCGCATACAACATTGCGGTTCTTCTTTATCCCTAAGAGCTTCACGCCAATCTGATCTCCACGCGACCACAGATGCGATGCAGAGGGCAGAACCTTTAGCGCACTCGAATCGGGAGACACCAGACATACGTGAAACGTTGCCATCTCCATTTCGGTCCCGAGTTCGTCTTTGACCCGCATATCTGCATTTGTTATAACTGTATGAGCGTGAAACGCGTGCATCTCACGTTTACGAACACTCCTGAGTAGCTCAATGGCAGAGCATTCGGCTGTTAACCGAAGGGTTGTAGGTTCGAGTCCTACCTCAGGAGCCAATTAAAATCAACAACTTAGAGCAGTAAAGAGCAACGAGAAAAACACGAAAAATGTGCCCATTGTGCCCATTTTTGTGCCCACGCTATTTCAAAACGGATGCTGTATCTATAGCAATCCGTGCTCAGTTGCGGCTCCTTAGATTAGGTACTCCATACCCCTCGATCCTCGTCCCAGGATTGTCACCTGGCATCGGCACATCCTCGTGGATTTGCTCGAATCCAGCTCCTACTGCAATCTCCATTCGCGCCCGGAACGTTGGTGCGCTTCACGTGGAAGCAGGAGTAGCGTATGGCTGTCTTCAAGCGAGGCGGAGTCTGGTGGTACAAGTTTTATTTCGCGGGACGTTGATCCGAGAGTCTTCAAAGTCGACCTCAAAGACAGTAGCCAAGAAAGCCGAGCAGGAGCGCAGGCGGGAACTGGAGGCTGGATTCAACAACATCAAAGAGATCCGTCAGCAACGTATCAGAAGTCTTGAGGACATCATCGACGAGTATCTGGTCGGCTATCGGCTTCGGTATCGGTCTGCGACATTTGCGGAGTACGCACTTGGTCATGTCTCCCGCCTGCTCGGCGCGAAACTGATCGTCGATATCGATGAAGCTACAGTGCTCCGTTATCAGGAGAGCCGCCTACGGGAGAGGGCTGCGCCGAAATCTATCAATGAAGAGGTCCGTTTTCTCTCAAGATGCTGGGTGACTCCGGCGAGTTCATTCGGGCTCGCCTCAGAAAGAAGAAGCAACTCAAGCTGGCTGTCCGGAAACGGATCGGCAAGGCCTTCGACAGCGATGAGACGGAAAGCCTCTCGAGCAGGCAAGGAAGTCACGGAGTCCACATATGTACCCGGCATTCATGCTGGCTCGAAATGCAGGCCTGCGGGACTCCGAAATCAAGACTCTAACTTGGGCCCAAATAGACCTCAAGGCCAAGACTCTGCGTAGGAAGGGCAAAAACTGAAGCAGGGGAGGGTCGTACGTTCCTCTGAACTCGGAACTATACGATGCGCTGATCAGTCATCGTGCCTGGTATCAGAAGCGGTTCGGCACAATTCAGGACCAATGGTATCTGTTCGCGTTTGGCAAGCCAATGCCGTCGGACCCAACCCGCCATGTGACATCGTTCAAGACCGCTTGGAACAGCATCCGAAAAAACGCCAAAGTGAAAGGCCGTTGGCACGACAACCGACACACACTGATCACCGAATTGGCGGAAAGCGGCGCGGGGGACGAAACCATCATGCAGATTGCCGGTCATGTTCGACCGGCAGATGCTCCGTCACTACAGCCACATTCGAATGAACGCTAAACGGGACGCACTCGATGCAGCCCTCGCAGGAGCGCGGTATCAAACACCCTGAAAACGATTAGTCCATGAATCAACGAATCACGAGGCGTTCGATTTGACCGAGATATTGACGTCGATTAAGGTCCCGGTCAGATCGGTTGATACCGGCCTAGGCATGAAGGAGAGTGATGGATGCACTTCTTAACGGAAGCAGGTTTCTGAAACGCTCCAGGTAAGCCTTGCGTGCCTAAGACGTGGAGACTACGTGGAGAGGGTCCGCAGTACCTAAAGGTTGGTCCTCTTGTCCGATATCGCACGGAAGAGATCGAGGGCTGGGTCGCGGAACTCCCTACCGGCGGAAATGGGCGTAGATTCATGGTGAGAAGCGCATGCGGCAGCTTGCAATCTCTGCGTAGCCGATACGGGCGATTTCTAATCGCCCGTATCTGGTCTCGTAATCAATTCTCTGTCTGAGCACTCCTGGGCTTGGTGATCCGAGTCGGCACCTGAGCGAGCCTAACGTCACTGGAAGGGGATGCAGCGATGTTTGATTCGGTCGACGAACTCTCAGCAAGACTCAGCCGCGACGGGCTACTTCCTCGATCCCGTGATGATCCAGGTCGTCTTTCTGGCGGCTAAGTTGAAAAAACCACTTCTGCTCGAAGGGCCTGCAGGCAGTGGTAAGACCCAGATTGCCATCTCGTGGCGGCGGCGGCCGGGACCCATATGGAGCGGCTGCAATGCTATCGCGGCGTTAGCGAAGACAAGGCCATCGGACGCTTCGATGAGGGCCTCCAGCGGCTCTACATGGAGTTCTCCAAGGGACAGCACGAGAATTGGCAGACGGTGCAGGCGAACCTAAAGGGGCGCGACTTCTTTCGCCCCGGACCGTTGATGCGCGCTCTCGAATGCGAGCGGCCATGCGTGCTGCTTGATAGATGAACTCGACAAGGTGGACGAGGGTTTCGAGGCGATGCTGCTTGAGATCCTGTCGGCCTGGCAGCTCTCGATTCCCGAATTCGGCACGGTCAAGGCCAAGAGCATTCCATTTGTTGTGCTGACCAGCAACGAGGAGCGACGTCTGGGCGATCCGATTCGCCGACGCAGCCTGTATGTCCGCGTCGAACATCCGACACCACAGCGCGAAGCCGAGATCATCGCAAGCCGCACACCGAAAGCCGATGCGACTTCCATCGCGAGATGGCCGGCATCGCCCTTTCGTTCCGGAACTATTCGCTGGAGAAGCCGCCCTCTGTCTCGGAGATGATCGACTTCGCCAATGCGTTGCAATTGCTCGGCGCCGATCATGTGACCGCGGAGCATCGCGATGTGTTGCTGCCCTTTCTGGCAAAGACGGAAAAGGATCGTCGCCATCTGCTCTTGCGCGAGGGATTCAAGAGCCTGCTCGACGATGGCGCCCGCTTTGCGGAGAAGATGGTGCCCGCAGGAGGGACCGGAGTCATGAAATGGCTGCTTGCCGCTTCTATCTGCTGATACTGCCCGGGATCGCCCGGGCAGAAATAGCTCCCTCCATTGCGGAGCGATGCGTGCAGCACTATGCGATGCAGTACAGGGTGCCTCCCGAGTTGATTGCCGCTCTGATCGACGTCGAATCGCGATGGAATCCACGCGCGGTGTCGAGTAAAGGGGCGATGGGGTTGATGCAGCTCATGCCGGCAACTGCGCGGCGCTTCGGCGCATTTCAGCCGTTCGATATCGAGCAGAACATAGCGGCGGGAATGCGCTATGTGACGACGTTGATGTGGGAGTTCCACGGTGATCTGCGGCTGGTCGCCGCAGCCTATTACGCCGGTGACCGATGGGTCGGACAGAAGCAGCTCAACTATCGCAACCCCGATGTATCGCTTACGTGCAGGCGGTTCGGCGGCAATACCTGATGCGCAAGTACTGCGGCTGCAAGGCTGCCGAGGAGATGAACACCATGAGAACTTCGTTGGTTAATTCCCATTGCTATCCTGCTTACCGTTGCGCCTCTATGCGTCCGACCCTGCTGTCAAGCGCTCGGGTCGCGACCGTCACGATCAACCCCAACGAGGTGACGCCCCTCCATCTGCGACCTGAGTTCGAGTCGACGATCCGTATGCCGGAGGAGATCACGTCCGTGATCCTGGGAAGTCCCGGGTCCTTCAAGGCAGAACACAACGAGGGTGAACCCAACTACGTCTATGTCAAACCGATCACCAAACAGCCTGCCCAATCGAATCTTCTGATCGCAACCAAATCGGGCCAGCACGTCACGTTGGAGTTGATCAGTGATGGCGACGGCGAACGGCGCTACTCAGCCGGTGGACTTTCTAATCGAATACCGTGCTACGCGAAGCTTCCTGGTCTCACCCGATGCGGTCGCGTCGGTCTCTCCCAAAGCGGTCTGACGAAGCGGTCATCAACCTGGCTTCGCCGATGCGCGCGCAAGCTCCGGATCTGCGCCCTTATCGGCTCTCGATGTGGAGTATGAACAACAAATGCGCATCAACGCTCCCAACTGGACGAAGTGGGATGGCAAACAGATTGAGACGTCGATCGGCGATATCCGGCAATGGAGCAACGAGACCGTCGTCTCCTATTCGATTCTGAATAGCTCGGATCAAGCCGGTCGAAATTGTTCCGCCACAGATACAGATCGTCGGACGCAAGGTCGGCAAGAAGAAAAAGAAAGAGGGCAAGGGCATCATCTCCGACCAGCTTGAGATCCGCGACTACAGGTTGAGCACGACCAGGATGGAGCCCGGTGGCCGCGCTGACGGAGTTGTGATCTTCGATCGCCCTAATTTCAAGCAGTCGACGGAGAAGCTATTTCTTCAGATCGCGCAGGCGGACCAAGTGGATCGGCCTATCTTGATTCGTCTGCCCTTCACCCCACCTATCTCCACGGATCACCAGCAGAGAGGAGTTCAATGACTATGAACATCAACGACAACAACAGCAACGGTAGCCGGCGTTTACCAATCCAGCTCGAAGAGTCGCCCGACGCGCTGTTCTCGGGGGCACCACCGCCCCCGCCGGCAACTGACGCTGCGAATTCGGAGGCAAAGGATGGATGGGTTACTACCTCCACTGCGGGCTTTGCGACACGGGCTGGCATCAACGGAACAGAGGGAATCGGCAAGAGCAAGCTCATTCTTCTCGGCGGAGGGCTAGCGGTCGCGGTACTCTTCTTTGTGTTCACCGCTCTGGTCGGAAAGTCTCCGAAGAAGCAGGCGGCTGGGCCGGAGCCCACTCAGCAGTCGAAGCAGGAGGGCACGAAGCAATCCAAGGGAAGCGTGACGCCTGTCATGGAGACCGTTCACACTCCCGCTCCGGACAATTCAAGCGGGCAGCTTGGTCCCGACGACATCCGGCGTACTCGCTCATCGGATGGAGGAGGGGTCATGAACGCGAACACTGGAGCTCACCAGAGGCCCGCAGCGGCCAAGCCGGCGACGGCGGGTTCTCTTGGGAACGTTCCTTCATTCGCCGACACGCAGCAAAAGTGGGAAGAGCCGCAGCCGTACGGTGAGACTTCTCCCGCATCGACGTCGCAAGTGCAGCAGCAGCAAAATGGCCTCAAGGAGCCATCACTCATCTTCGTGCGCAGCCAGGTACAGAACCAGCCAGCAGCGACTAGGGCGAACTCCGATGACGACGGCGCACCGCTACTGGAAATGACGCCAGGAACCCGCATTCAAGCGAAGCTGGAGAGCCAGATATCGAGTGCGGTGCAGGATCCGGTAGTTGCAGTAGTGGAATACACCTACGCGATCGGGGATAAGATCATCGTCCCGGCAGGTGCGCGTATATATGGACAACTGGTGCAAGCCGACCGAAGCGGCTTGGTCAACGTGAAGTTCGATGAGATCGAGTTGTTGGATAAAGCCAGAGAGAAGATCGATGCTATTGGCCTTGGGCTTGACCTTGGTCCGATCAAAGGGGACGTCTACGGAAAGAACACAGGGAAGAACTTCCTGGTGCGGGCAGGGTCGGGCCTTGGCTCCGTCCTTGCTGAGATAGCCGGCAACAACAGCAGCGCGGCGTTCTCCGAGGACGACATGCTGCGAGAACGAGTGGCCGAGAATATCGGCACGGCTGGCGACTCCGAGGTGATGAATCTCAATGCCAACAGCCGGGTAATCGTCTCTGTGCCAGCCGGCAGAGAGATCTACATCGTGTTCACCAAGCATGAGGAGAAGTCCCCCGAGCTTCACAAGGTGGCATCTGCGGTGCAGTAAGCGGAGACCGGCGCCTTTTCCTTAGCCCTGGCCCAGCGCCAGGGCTTTTTGTTGCGCTTCATTCGTCGAATTCTGCCGGCATAAGAGCGAGTATGTCCTACTCTCTTTCGGGTCTGTAACGGAGACCGCCAACCGTCCTCCAACGCGCTCCGATCGCTCTGCCAGATAGTGTCATCTGTCAGATTCGCGCAGGTGCGACAACACATGGTGATCATCGGCTCGAGTTGATTTTTGAGCATTCTTCGATCCGGTTGCCTCACTGTGGAGTTGAGTCATTGCCATGTGGATATCTGGGAGGAAGCTATGAAATTCTCCACATTCAAGGCGCTTGTTTCTATCATCAAGGGCGTGCTCAAATGCGAAAAGGGGGAGGAAACGTGAAAGACAGCGATCTCGACGATGCAGGTACTCGTAAATTGCTCACTGGACTCCGGGATAGCCTCTACGACGAGATAGCGGTGTTTCTGTGCGACCATCCCAAAGTGCCGCCTGCGGTTGTCGGACTTACCGTCGGGAGGGTGTTTCTCAACCATTATCAGATTTGTTATCCGGAAGATTGGATGAGTGCTGCGCGAGACACCTTCAATTTGATCCTCGAATGCCCGGAGGAACCTCTCAACTAATGTTCGTGAGCGCAGACACCATGAACGACAACGAGTGCCCTTGCTTCACAATGCGGATGGAGTAAAGATCGATCCGCCTAGCCCAATCCGCGATTGAGTACAAATAGATCCGATATCTCACTGCGCGTTTGAGCAAACAGCGGTCCCCATGACTCTTTGTGCTTTTGGGCAACTATCAGCCCCGATGGCTCACTATGGCTTTGAGCCAATTCCGTTCCGGAGCTCCGAAATGCTGTTGAGCAAATGACGGCCCAGACGCCTCACTATTCCGTTTGCGCAATGACAGGTCCCGATGACCCAATGTGCGTTTGAGGCACAGCGATCAGCGCGCCTCGCTTCCCAAGAAAGACTGCGAGTCGTTACTGGATCTCTATCCCGGTTATCGGTTACGAGGGAATGACAAGGGTCTTCCCGCAACGCCGGCACATATAAGTGTGTTCCCAGTCCCAATGGGACTGCGGATAGACCTCGCGATTGTAGTGGAAAACCCTGCTGAGCTTGGAGATTAGACCTCCAAGACACGCGAGACCCAGGAACAGAAAGACGGCAGCTTCCTCCGCCGTAGTCCCCCTGACCTTGAGCCGTTCAAGAATTGCGCTGAAACCTGCGTAACTCCAAAGGAAGAAAAGGAAAGTCGGGATACCCCAAAAGAGAAACGGTCTGGTGTAGCCCCGGGGACGGGGCGGGGCTGCCCCTTGCGCAGAATAGGTTTGACTACTTCCCCAGCCGATCGCAGTGGAATAGTTGCGTGTTCCCTGTTGATAAAGAAGGGGGACGGCCACGATATTCGCGGTCCCGCACTGATCGCACCGATAGGGATTCTGTTGTGGTACAGACGCCATTTCGTTGACCCTGAACCTGGAGACATCTTGCGACGCCAGGCTCCAAATTCCTGACAGCTAAAGATTTTAGCTCTTTGGCTCAAACAGAGCCACTTCGGAAAGAAACTGTCAGCTCATTCGTTTCAATCGCTACTCGCGAAATCACACGAATGATTGGAGATTGGGGAGTCCGTCCTTTTCTTCTCCCATCTCCTATCTCCCTCATGTAATTTGACCGAGTTTTCATTCGGCCACATTCTCCCTCTCGACACGGATGCCCCGAGCAGCCGCGTCCAGGAGAGAAACGTATGAGATCCGCATCAGCCTTCTGGCGGCGCTCCGAGGGGTCCGCCACACCATTCACAACCGTCATCCACCGTCCAGATGAAAGCAACTGGGTCCGTATCGCTCCTGATGTTCGCTCTGGCCCTCATTCTTCTAGGGACTCTTGTAGCGCCTCTTGCAGCAACCGCCCAGAACCTGGGGACGTCGCCGCAATTCGGCCAGGCCGTGCAAGGGCAACAGGCGACCACCGTCGAAGGGACTGTCCTCAACATCGTCAATTGGGGCTGCAACGTCATCGCTCCGGTGATCGCGGTCGCCTGCCTTGGTGTCGCTGGATGGCACTTCAAGAGCGGCCGCGGCTATATGGGGTGGGGCGTCACCGGCGTTGCCCTGATGGTCATCTCTGGTCTCGGACGCATGGCCGAGGGTTTCATCACGCAAGCCCAAGGGATCCAGTAGCGGGGTGATGTCGCCATGCCTGTGCCGCAATTCCTAACGGACCTTCTTCAGTTGCTGCTCGGTCTCGCAGTACCGGCTGCGTTCTGCACACTGGCCGCTGCGGGAGTGAGTCTGCGGCATGAGGGAGGGACCAACTTCCATGTCAATGGGCGAACTGGAAAGTGGGTGTTGTGGACCGTCGTGTTTCTGACGCTTCCACAACTTCTGTCATGGATTGCGGCACAAGGCATCACGGTTCCATCGGGCAGCGGATCGGTCGGCACGAGCTGGCTCGCCAGCATGCAAACCGTTTTCACGAACTTCGTCAACCAGATCGTCGTTGCGAAGTTCGTGCCAGTCCTCGCAGCGTATTTCGTTCTCAAGGCGTACCTCGACGGAGCTGCCGGTGAAAACCCGCTCGCTTCGATCGTCGCCGCGCTCTTCCTGATGTCGCTGTCAGCCACCATGCAACTTATGCAGGGATGGAACTCCGGCGGGCAGTATGCGACGACTGACATGCTCACCTCGCTGTGGAACTACATCGTTGGCCAGATCATGCCCGCCGCAGCGGGTTTGGCTTGCGTCGGAGCGGTCATCAACTTTGTCAGGCACAGACCCTGGACGCGGATGGTCTTTGCCGCGATCTCTTTCCTGAGTGTGAGCGGTCTCCTCACACTCTTTCAGGCCATGGCGGCATGAGGAGCCAACGATGAGTCTCAACGGCGCAATCACGAACCTCGCTTCCTGGGCCGGAAACACCATGATGCCGACGATGGCCGGGATGTTCTTCGCAGGCGCCGTCTATCGCTACAGCAAGAGTGGTCCGTTCGAACACCTGCTCTATGGCGGCTTTGCGTCTCTGATGTGTTCGGGGATGCTCCGCGCATTGGAAGGCTTTGTTCAAAACGCTGGCCCAACGAATGCCGATGGTTTCTGGATGGCAACCATGAGTCTCGTGAACTGGACGGCCAATGTGATTCTTCCCATGTTTGCCCTGACTCAACTCGCCGCGATGGCGCTGCACATGGGCGGAGTGGTCTCGGAGATCTATCCGGGCTCGACCTGGATCAGGAAGTTCGTCGCCGCGGTCGCCGCGTTGATGATCTCGGGCATCGTCCGCCTGGCCGAATCGATGGTGACGCAAGCTCACGGAGATTGGAGGGTAAGTCTATGAGTCTCGATCTGACGCCGGTTCACCGCAACCTCCATACGAAGGTGTCGTTCCTGGGTCTTGAGTTTGAAGACCTGATTCTCGTGCTGGCGCTGGCCGCGGCCATGAATCTCCTCGCGCACTTCGTGAGCGACAGCGCGCATGTCTTCGGGATGCCACTCAACGTTTTCATGGAGTTCGTCGTCCCGGCCTTGGCCGTCCCGTTTCTGATCCTGTTCAAGTACGGGCGGCCGCGGGGCTATCTCACCGATCTCATGCGGTCATTCTTCTCTCCGAAAGGCCTGGTGCGCACTTGAGCGAGATTCAGAGTTGACCCATAGTTACGTCGTCGAGGAAGAGGAGTAAGCGTATGCAGGCTTCAATCGAGACGAGACAGATGGATCAGTCGATATGCATCTCGACCTCGAAGCGGCGCGAGCTATGTTCGCAAGCGTTCTGTTCGCATCCCGATTCCACGAAGGCATCGCACCACTTGCTCAGATCGCGGAAGAAGGATTACGAGGCGCCGAACGGATGTCGGCGCAGAGAGGGTAGCGCCATGCCGATGACCTACGCGGAACACGAAAAGAAACTCAAGGCGCCCGCCGTATGCGAGTTGCTGCCGTTGCGCGATCTTCCTGATGGCGACAACGTGATGGTGCGCACCAATGGGGCGTTCGTCGCCGGCTATGAACTCGAGGCATTCTTGCCTACTTCGCGACCGACGGCGATCGGAATCAGACCAAATCGATACTCGAGGCGCTCTTCCGAAGCGTTCCCGACGTCAGCATGCGCATTCAGTTCCGATATGAGATCTCGGAGCACCTTGGAGACCTGTTCGACAGCTATGTCCATCAACAGCGCACCGAGCAATCGGAGGTCATGGCCCTCGACGCGCATCGGCTCAGGATGTGGATGGCAAAAGGAACAGAACGGCTATTACTTCGAGAATCGCCTCCACATCTATTTCATCTGGGATCCAAGCATCCACGCCAAGCTATATCACTCGGCGCAACAGAATCGGAAGCTCGGCGGCTTTACCATCAGCCAAAAAAAAGCGATCCAGCGGACTCGCAAAGAGCATGAGACCTATCTCGCCGAGTTCGAGTCGATCCTCCGCGGCGTCGAGGGGTCGATGGAGGCGGCCAACCTCGGGCCCCGCCGGCTATCAACGCAGGAGCTGTTCGAGGAATTGAAACACTCCCAGCATCCTACTCGCCGCGATCGCCGCGCCTATATTCCCGGCGAAGAGATGTTCGAGTATCGCAGCGCACGGGAGCAGGCGACGCAGGCGAGCATCCTCAATGAGACTGAGAGCTACCTCAACATCGACGGATACCTGTATTCGGTCGTAAGTCTCAAGGAGTTGCCGGACGCGACATTTCCCGGAATGCTGCAGAACTTCTCGACGCTTGGCTTTCCGATCGTGATCAGCGGGCAGGTGGTCATCCCCGATCAAGTAAAAGTGCTGAAGGGATACAAGAAGCGCCTGCAGAAGATGACCGCCGCGCAGAAGGACGCCAATGGCAACTTCAAATCCAATCCCGAAGCAGAGGTCGCGCAGGCGCAACTCATCCAAGTACAGCGCGACATCATCTCCTCTTCTCTCAAGACGGCGAAGTTGAGCCTGTCGGTCGTGGTGCGAACCTCGCGGCAGGCAGTCACCCTTGGCGACTTGGAACGCTCGGAACGGGAACTTGCCAACCGAACGCAGGAGGTCCTGAACGCCTTCACTCATATGAATGGCGCAAAGGCCGTGATGGAGACGATCGCGAAACGGCGCATCTTTCTTGGCACATTGCCCGGGATGGCCGAGCCCGACAAGCGGGACCAGGACATGCTCACCTCGAACGTCGCCGATCTTGTCCCGGTGGAGATGCCGTGGACTGGGACGCGGCGGAGTCCTCTCATTCTGTTCGAGACACCCTACCGGCAACTCATTCCCTTTTCCATGTTCGATCCGGACCTGTCCGACGCGAACGGCCTGCTGATGGCGAAGAGCGGCGGAGGCAAGACTCTCGCGGCGCAGCAAATGCTATTGATGGCGGCCCGCGAGCAATCCTCTCATCTCGATCCTTGAGCGCGGTGATTCCTACCAGCCGCTGGTGGAGTTGATGGGTGGCGAAATGATCGAGATGTCGCTGGACAGCGACCAGACGATCAATCCCTGGGACCTGCCGAAGGGAGAGAGCAGGCCGTCCAACGACCAGATCTCTTTCCTGAAGAATCTCACCCGGCACATGCTCGGGGAGAACACGCCTCCAGATCTCGACATCGATCTGCTCGACAGCGTGTTGCTCGAAGCCATCGCCTCCACCTATAAGCGTTGCAGCGCCAAAACCTCGAACCCGATACCACTCTTCGGCGACTTCGCTGCGGAATTGGCTCACTGGCAGGACCGTGATCGCAACCAGAAGATCAACCAGATGGCGCAGATGGCTTCGACCAAGCTCCGGGCCTGGGTCGACGAGGGGCCCTATGCACGGCTCTTCGATCGGCCAACGACGGTACAGCTGAATAACCCGTGGCTTTACTTCAACGTCGAGAAATTGAAGGACGATCCGCGGCTGGAACGCGCCATGAGCCTGCTGATCGCGCATACGGCCACCTATCGCGCCTCGGGATCGACCGGCCAGCCGAGCATTGTCCTGCTGGACGAGTGCTGGGCGCTTCTCGAGTCCCGATTCTTGCCAGTGTCGTCGTGCAACTCTTCCGTACCGCGCGTAAGCGCAACGCGAGCGTCTGGGGCATCGGCCAGACACCCGAAGACTTTGTCGGGACGCCGGATCGGCCAAATGAGCACGGCGCCGGCATCGTCAAGAACGCAACGACGAAGATCATCGGCAAACAGCCTGGCGACATGACGGCGCTGCGCGAGCACGTTCACCTCAACGAGACGGCTCTCAACCAGATCAAGGCCTTTGCCCACCCGAAAAAGGGCCATAGCGCGGAGTTCCTCATCGCCGTCGGGGAGAAGGCGGAATCGACCCACGTGATCCGGATTGTCCCGAGCGCGGTGGATTACTGGATTACAACCACCTATGCGCGCGAACGGAGCTTCCGGAAGTGGTGGCTGAGCCAGCACCAACAGCTTCCACTGATCGAGGCATACGAGGCACTGGCCGCAAAGTATCCGCGTGGACTCGCGGAGTTCGCTCCCTTATCGGTGGAGTTGTCCGGAGAGATGCAGGAGGCGATAGCGCAATGAACCAAGAAGACACCAAACCGACGATTGACCTGCTCCCGATGAGTCGTCTGGCCCCGCAGACGATGATCGGCCAGCCCGAGACCGTCCGCGCGGTCTCGTTGGAAGAAGAGATTGATGGTGTCCGTCCTCGTCTGTGGAGGCTGCTTCGCAGTGCCGCGGCTGGCGCACGGGCAGTTCGGCATCTTCAACTCGATCTTCAGCTCGATCCAGAGCGACATGGGCGGCTCCCTCAAAGCGATCAACCAAATTAAGCAGCAGGTCCAGCAGCTCTATCAGACAACGATGTGGCCGTTGGCGGCGCTCAACCAGGCCCGAGGCTTCGTCTCGAATTCGATCAACACCTATCGAAACTCCATGAACCAGATCTTCACCACGAAGTTCAGCAGCGCCGTGTTGCCGGGCCCTCAACAATTCGAGACCATTCTGCACAGCCGGCTGTCGACGCAGATCCCGCACTGCAAACGAGCTTCACGACGAACTACGGGGCGGTTCCTCAAGCAGAGCGGCTTCGCCGCAGGACCGCGTGATGATGGACATGGACGACGCGCTAGGCCAGCAGAATCTCAAGACAACGCTGATCGCCGATCAAGGCCAGGACGTCACCCTGCGGGCCGCAAACCAGATGGAGAACCAGGTAGCCACGAGTACACCGGGCTCCAACCCTTACCTGACAGCAGAGGCGCAGGTCGCGAATCTCCGGTGTCAGGCATACATGCAAAAGATGCTTGCGGCGGAGTTGCGTCAAGAAGCAGGCCGTATCGCCCATGACAACGCGCTCGTGAAGAGCAGGACCACCGCATCAGGTGGAATCAACAGTATGGTCACCGGAGCACTCACCGGTCATTAAGGAGAATCGCTATGACGGACTCGAAGAAACGCCCAACCAAGCTGCGTAAACCGTTGTTCTGGCGGCGTAAAGAACAACCGGAGCCCGCGAAGACGGTGCCTGAGATCAAGGCCACTCAGCCTCGACGTCCGTGGTATCGGCCAACCCTTTT
>CAVUSP010000007.1:0-34496 GCA_963744155.1 uncultured Acidobacteriaceae bacterium
CAGCTTCTCGAATTGCACGTGTTTTACGCGTCGAAGAACTCCTTGTCGAGCCTCGTCACCGCCTACTCAGCTCCTCCTGACTTTTCATACTCTCAAGGGACGGCATGCCTGGGCGTCAGCCCACGGCAGCGCCCCCAAAATCAAAGCGAGCGACAGTAAAGCACCAGATCTTTTCATCGACGTTCCCCTTTTCCGGATCGAACACCTACCACCAGTACGCTTCAGCCGGAAAAAGGTTCACCATCACACATATTTAAAACAGGCCGCAACACAATCAACACCGCAAAAGGGGCCACCGTAGACAAACCGGATGACCCCTCGAATCAACCCACCCTTACGGAGCGCAGCCCGGGTTCCGCAACACCGCAGCCGCCGTCAACACAGTGGTATCCGGATAGCTATACGCATAATGAATCCCCAGCGATCGAGTAATCCCGGCAAACCATGCAGCAGCGCCTCATTCTGCGGTGCCACGTATTCCATCCGACGAGATCGCCACCATCGCATTCGGCAGGTCCTCAATCACGTCTCCTGTTTGAGATTGTTGTGGCAGTTCCCGTTCGGCGCCAGCCACCACGGCGTTCCGTTATTGACAAACGGATCGTCGAAGGTCTCCGTCATCTCATGACTCAGAGCTGTAATATCCGCGAACCTTGCGCCCAACAACCCGGAGGCGATGAAGTTCGAGTAACCATAACCGTACCGTCGCTCCTTCCATCCATTGTTCTGGTCGCCCGGCTCCACGTCGTAGCTGTAAAAGCCCAGAATGCAGCAGTTCGCCGTAGTTCCCTCGTACAGATACCCATCCAAGAACAGGAATGATGCGATATCCCGCGTCCGTATGTCGCCCGCGTGCTCCGCCTGCCCCATCACCGTCGTTGTGTCTGTCGGAGTCGGCGGAAACAAAGCGTTAAGAACGCAATTTCATTCACCAGCACATACGCGCAGCAACTGCCATCTGATTTCAGTGCAAAGCATACGTCCCCTTGATCAGCGTCATCGTTCGCGCCGTCGCCGGATATCCCTTCAGCAGCGTGTGCCAGTCGTCACTCGCTGTGTGATAAACCTCCACCCGGCTATGGAATCCGTAAATTGCGTCGGATCTTCGCTCGAGTCATAAGAGTCTTCAAAAGCACCGGAGACTCCAACACGGGAGTCACCAGCTTCGTTGCATCCACATACAACCTGTGCCCGTTCACATATCGCGGCGTGCCATCCGCATTCCGCAGGTCAAGATTCACCGGAATCACCGGAGCGCCCATCGTCGTCGTCTGTCCAATCCAATCCGGGTCCAACCGTCGTTCTGTCCAAACGGACTATGCCCTCATCGTGTACTGCCACGCATATTGCGTATTTCCAAACGAATCAAACCCCGGATAGTAGAAAGAGGAACTCCAATTAGGAATCGAATTCACCCCCAGCACGCTTCCATTCGAACGATGCCCCAGAGAACCGCCGCCCGCATTTGCCGAATTGATCAGAGCATGGTGCGAAGTCGCATTTTGGATGTAGCTGACGGGAACCTGATCGTCAGCCAGAGTTTGTCCATGCACAACCACAGGCATGGCCAGCAAAAGAACCGCAAGCAAACCGGTAACACGCATAAAACCTCCACAATTGTTTTGAAATATGTAGGAAATAGAACGGAATACACGCAGCACCCGCAGCGTACAAGGAACCTGGCCGAATCAGCGTTCGCAGACTATAAGCGGCCACCACCGCGCAGGCAAGCGCAAACTTTTGCGTCTTTCAATCACACTTCAACTCGCGTCGCCTTCCAGCCAGGCCCCCGCCCGCCATCGTCAGCGACGAAATCGAGATCATTCGTTAAAAAAATTCTCTCCAGACCCCGTCTCGCCGTTACCGGCAAGCTGGATAGTCTGGAGAGAAAGTCGATCGCTTCGTCGATCGTCGTCAACAGCTAGTTAGTTACCCGCGGATACGGCGGCGAAGTGCACCAGCCAGACCAGTCAGGCCCGTTCCCAGCAGCACAAGAGATGCCGGCTCAGGCGTGGGCGCAGGGCGCGATATGCTCAAGTCCGTCAGCTGCGTGTTGAAGCCAGTGGAGTCCAGGAAGTAGTACCCGCCCTGGGTAAAGTAAAAGTTGCCCTGGTATCCGGAGTTGCCGATATTGAACCCGATCCCGTTGTAATCCAGTTCCGGCAGCGACGCGTACAGCAGGTTGTCGTAGATGAAGACCCCATCGTTGTTCGTCGAAGGGCTTGCGTCGTTGTAGCTGCCAGGAAGAAGGCCGGTAATAGCCACTCCATTAACCTCACCGGTAATAGCGGTTACATCGAAGACCCCTGGTTGCGAGGGGTCCGCCTGGAACGTCAAAGTTCCTGTGCTTTCGACGCCGCTTCCGGCAACGCTGAAGTTGAACGCATCGGCGTGGGCAGCCAACGGGGAAAGAGTGAGGACCAGGGCAGATAAGGAAATGATGCGAGCAGCGAGTTTCATCGGTATTCTCCAGAGTGATTCAGGGTGACCCTTTCGGGCATTTCTCCAACTGTCTTGCTATAAAAGGCAGAACTTGACTTTGATATATGCAATCTTTTGCACCCTGAGTGCCAAACCCTGAAAACCCGGCAAAAGCCAACAAGGGCGCAATGTTTCGGCCTAAGCCGCCGACAAACGAGAGGGACCCCTCCTCGAGAAGGCCAAAGTTTTGCTCATTTGGGGCAACCCAGAGGGAAAACTTTTCCACTACCGCTGAAACCGCACCTCAACCGCGGGGAAAAAACCAAGACCAAACCAAAGAACAGACCAAACCCAAACTCCCTCACCCGGGAATCCCCCATGGGTCCCCCTGCCGCGCTCCCCATCACCGTTTAGACTTAAAACGTCCATCATGAATATCCTCACCAAGTGGCTCCGCCACTACCTGCCCACCCTCCACGTCACAGACCGCCAACTCGCCGACGACCTCACCCTCCGCGGCATCGCCGTCGAAGGCGTACATGACCTCGGTTCATCCCCTGACGGAAAACACAACGGCCACCTCTTCGAGATGGACATCACCACCAACCGCGTCGACGCCATGAACCACTACGGCATTGCCCGCGAAGCCGCCACCATCTACAACCTCCCGCTGGCGCCCCTCGACACGAAGCTTAACGTCGGCACCCTCGTCGACGCGCCCTTCCCCATTCGCATCGCCCCCGACGCCAAAGGTCTCTGCGGACGTTTCACCGCACAGGTCCTTCGCAACGTCACCATCGCGCCCAGCACCGGGCAGGTCGCCGACTACTTCAACCTCCTCGGTCAGAAGCAAATCAGCAACGCCGTCGACGCCAGCAACTTCGTCCTCCTCGGCATGGGCCACCCCACCCACGCCTTCGACCTCGACAAGCTCGAAGGCGGCATCATCGTCCGCCTCGCCCACAAAGGCGAAAAACTCAAACTCCTCGACGGAACCGAGCGCACCCTCGAAGCGGACGACCTCGTCGTAGCCGACCACAAGAAAGCCCTCGCCCTTGCCGGAGTCATGGGCGGCTGGGACTCCATGATCACCGCGGACACCAAAAACATCCTCATCGAGGCCGCCTGGTTCGACCCCGCCGCCGTGCGCCGCAGCTCGCGCCGCCACGGTCTCCACACCGACGCCTCCCACCGCTTCGAGCGCGGTGCCGACTTCAACGCCGCCCCCGCCGCCAACGCGCTCGTAGCCCAGATCATCCTTCAGGCCGGCGGAAAACTCGAAGGCGAGCTCATCGACGTCCTCGACCCCGAAGTCGCCGCAAAGACCGCCAGCCGTCCCCCCATCGAGCTCTCCGTAAAACAGGTACAGCGCCATCTCGGCGCAACCATCGATCCCCTGGGCATCACCAGCCAGATCGTCGAACGCTACCTCACCTCCCTCGGCTGCGAACTCCTCCTCCACGGTCTGCGTGACGATCAAGCCGTCTACCTCACCAAACTTCCCTCCTGGCGTCTGGACCTCGAACGCGAGATAGACCTCATCGAAGAAGTCGCCCGCGTCTACGGCTACAACCGTTTCGCCAACACCCTTCCTGCGCCCCTCCCCGTCATCGCCCACCCCACCGCCGCAAAAGAGGCCGCCGTCAGCACCCGCCTCCTCGCCCTCGGCTACAGCGAGTCCATCTCCAGCACCTTCGCCAGCCAGCAGGACAGCGACACTTTCTACATCGCCAACAATGCGGGTGCCCCATACATGGCGGTCTCATCGCCATGTGTGGGCAATCGCGCAGAGCGCGATCCGTCTTTCTCAGCGACCGCCACCCTCCCCGTCCCAATGGAAAACCCCCTCTCCGAAGAAGCCTCCCTCCTCCGCCCCTCCCTAATCCCCGGCATGCTGACCATGCTCAGCCACAACCTCAACCGCGACGTAAAAGAAGTCCGCCTCTTCGAACAAGGCCAGATCTTCACCGGCACCGTTCCCGCCGACGGCGCCTTCATCTCCGACGTCCACGAATCCCCCCAACTCACCCTCGGCCTCACCGGCAACACCACGGCCATCCCACCACACTTCGCACAGGACACACCCTTCTACGAGCTCAAGGGCGCTATCGAATCCCTCCTCTCCCTCTTCACCCCGCCCGGCGGCCCCGCCGCCCTCACCTTCTCAGCAGAAGCCCCCGCCTGGCTCCAACCCGGCCGCTCCGCCACGGCGCTCTTGAACAATCACCCCATCGCCTGCTTCGGCGAACTCTCCGCCTCCGAAACCCAGAGACGCAAGCTCCGCCAACCCGTCTACCTCGCCCAGCTCGACCTCGCCAAACTCTACGATCTCCCCCTGAAGAAGGTCACCGCTCACGACCTCTCCCGCTTCCAGGCCGTCGAGCGCGACTTCTCCTTCGTCTTCCCCGACGCCGTCCAGTGGCACACCATCTCCTCTGCCCTTCACGCTCTCGCCATCCCCGAGTTGCAGAGCATCAAGCCAGTCGAAGTCTGGCGCAACCCGAAGAAGTACCCTGGCGTCTACTCACTCCTCGTGCGCGCCGTCTTCCAATCCCACGACCACACCCTCAGCGAAGAAGAACTCACCACCTGGTGGTCCGCCATCATCGCCACCTTAACCAAACTCGGCGGCACCCTCCGCGCCCCCGGCTCTACCGATTAAGACCGAATCTATAGCTGCGTACAGGCAAGCCTCTGTATTTGCAGTTGTACCTGCTCTTGCCGTCATCCTGAACCTGAGCGAGCAGAGCGAGTCGAAGGGGAAGGACCCCGAAGAGTTCCTCTCGCCACGATCGTTCGGACCTTTCAGCCCATACGCTTGTGCCTTGCTCTTAGTTGAGTCGAGAAAGCAACTCGCGCAGCGACATCCCAAAAATAAAGTTCAAAACCGTGGCGTGTTTTTCACCACCACAAAAGCCACCACAAACTCACCACATATTCACCACGTTTCACCATCCAATCACCACAAATTCACCAGCAAAAAACACACCAAAACCCACAACCCCCCTCTAAAAACGCACCCTCCACCATCGCCCGCACCTGATTTAACAAAACCGCATCCAGCTAGGTTCCACCCACGATTCCCTCAGGCAATTCCGCACCTCCGCCGTCTATACTCGAAAAGTATGAGCACATCCACCATCAGCGTCGACGAGTTCCAGGCGCTAGAGCAAAAAGTCCTCCGCGCCGTCGAGATCGTCAAGCGCGAACGCGAAGCCCGCGCCGCAGCCGAGGCCGAAGTAGCCTCCCTCCGCGAACAACTCGCTTCTTATGAGAGCAATACCCGAGCCATCGAGTCCGAGCTCACCACCCTGAACAAAGAGCGCGACGCCGTTCGTCTGCGCGTAGAAAAAATGCTCGAGCAGATGGACGAACTCCTCTAACTCAAAGAAAAGGAGACACATGGACCAGACCCTCGAAGCCCCGCCCCAGCCCTCCGAAAGCCAGTCCGTCTCCCAATCTGTTTCGGTAGACATCTACGACCAGGTCTACCATCTCCGCGGCACCGATCCCGCGTACATCGAACGACTTGCAGCCATCGTCGACGCCAAGATGCGCGCCGTCGCCGCCCTCGGCAACACCGTCGACTCTCTCCGCGTTGCCGTCCTCGCCGCCCTCAACATCGCCGACGAACTCTGCACCGCCCGCACACGCCACGAACAAGTCGCAAACCTCGCCGGCAGCCTGCAAAACTCGCAGCACTCGAACCGCACCCGCGCCACCACCCTCGCTCACATGCTCGACGAGGTCCTCGAAGACCGCAAGGTCGGCTAGCGATATCGGCAACGCCGAAAAGCATAATTTTTTCTTGAGTTTATCTCTCCGTGCTGCAATGATCGACACGCCCGTCCATCATCGTTCCGGAGCTCTTCGATGCGTCCTTCGACTCTTCTTGCCACTCTTTTCTGCTGCAGCCTCTCCCTTCTGGCCACCCTCCAATCGCAATCCCCGGCAGACTATAAGTCCAATCCGAAGTTCATCTCCGCGATGGCCGAAGCAAAACAGGAATCGCGCAATACCCACGAATACATTTTTGCCATCGATTCCTACAAAAAGGCCTGCAAAATAGCCGAGCAGAAGGACGAAGCATGTCTGAGTCAGCTCTACACGCTGCAAATGAAGACGGGCCTTTTCAAAGACGCCGTCGTCACCGCATCCGCGCTCGAAGCCATTGCCGCCAAACCCACCGACAAGTCATACGCCGAGACAGGCCGGAGACAAGAACAAGACCGATCTCCTCAACGCCTCCGATGCCGCGTTTAAAGCCGCCATCGCCGACTACTCCAAAAATGGTGCCGCCCATTACCTTGATGGACAGGTTCTCGCTCGTCTCAACCAGATGGATGCCGCACGCCAGGAGTTCAAGACCTGTCTCGCCTGCGTCCCGAACACAGATCCGAGTTATCTCCGCGCACAGCACTTCGCCGAAGATCCCGCTCTCTCGACCCACAAGATGGCGCCACCATTCACCGTCACGGCCCTCGACGGCTCGAAGTTCAACCTCGACGCGATGGGCGGCCGCGTCGTCCTCATCGACTTCTGGGCCACATGGTGCGGTCCCTGCAACGAAGAACTCCCGCACATGAAGAAGATCGCCAAAGAATTCGCGGGCCAACCCCTCGTCATCATCAGCGTGAGCTGGGACTCCGACGAGACCAAGTGGAAGGAGTTCCTCAACAAGAACGAGATGACCTGGGCCCAATACCGCGACGCCGACCATCATCTCAGCACCCTCTTCGGCATCAACGCTATCCCGCATTACTTCACCATCGACTCCGACGGCGTCCTCACCGCCGAGATGCTTGGCTCCGGCTCCGACGTTGAAGGCAAACTCAAGAAGCTTATCGCTCGTGCTAAGACAGCGTCCCCCGCACCTGCGAGCCAGCTCGGCAATTAACCCTTCCATTAATAAGAGAGAAACTCGAGCGATGGGACGAAAAGCGAATCCTCCTCAAGCACTTCCTGGCTGCGCTCGCTTACCGCACGCAAAAGGCCCTCCGCAACGCACCGCCCGAGTTCGCAGACTTCCGTGCCGCACCTATGGTTCGCACCCCACATGAGTTGATCCGCCACATGGACAGTGTGCTCGGCTACTCCCGCACGTTCTTCCTAGGCGGCAGCTACCGGCCACCAGTCTTGCCCGATTTCTCCGCCGCGATTGCCCACTTCCACGACGTCCTCACCGACGTCGCTCGCCACATTGAGCTCGGCACTGAGCTTCATGGCATCACTCCCGAGATCCTCCTCCAGGGACCCTTCTCAGACGCGATGACCCACGCCGGTCAACTCGCACTTTTAAGGCGTCTTGCAGGCAGTCCCGTACCGCCGGAGAACTTCATCTTTGCGGACATCAACCCCGAAAATCTCGGCCCCAATCAACCTCCTCCGCGCAGTCCCGACAAGGCATGGCTCGAAAGACCGGGACCGAAAAGCTAGCCCCTGCGTGTCGCAGTTTTAGTGCAACCACGCTAAGCCGTTCGCCCGCGTAACTTGCAAATGGGAACCAGCGCATTTAGCATCCAACCTAAGAAAGCCGGCCTGCTAAGCAGGTACTAGAACAACGCTGGTTGAACCAACATTCATTTGAACAGGGGCCCGACTCGTAGACATGGTTCGGTGTGCAGTCCTCCAGTCAGGAACGCCTAAAGAGCCACGGTTAGGTCCCGCCGTCTTAGGACGGGTTCACCAGCGCTTCGATGTACGGCCCCGTGGGTCGGTCTTCTTGCTTCATCCGTACACGTCACGCTGACGTAGCACCCTCTGAACGTGCACCCCTACCTCATCCACTCCGTCCACTTTTTGCTTCCCACCTTCGGCGTCCTGGCTGCTGTCGGATTGATGGCTGCTCTAACCCTCAGCCTCCGCACCGCCGCCCTCGCCGGCCTCTCACCCGATAAGCTCTGGAACGCTGGCCTCGTCATCCTTCTCTCCGCCTTCGCCCTCTCCCGCCTTCTGATCATCCTCGCCAACCCATTCCGCTTCTTCATCTATCCCCTTCTGGTCCTCACGCTACCCTCGCTCACCACCACTGGCATCCTCCTCACCATCGTCGCAACGACGATCTATCTCCGCCTCCACCATCTCCCGCTCCTCGACACCCTCGACGCCTGGGCCCCCTGTGCCACCCTCACATGGGTCTTTCTCGCGCTGGGCCACCTCGCCGAAGGCAGCGACGCCGGACTCCCCACCACTCTGCCCTGGGGACTGCGCATTCCACCCGGCCGCACCCCACTCCACCCCGTTGCACTTTACGCCGCGATGGCGGCATCCCTCCTCACTATATTTCTCATTCGCCAACTCCGCCACCGCCATCGCCCGGGCGACACTCTCATCCTGGCCCTCGCCGCCGCCGGCACCATTCAGTTCCTCCTCACGTTCGTCCGGCAGCCCTATCCCTACGAAGGCATCCTCGACCCCATCCAATGGATCGCCCTCGGCATGATCGCCACCGCCGGCTTTATCCTTCTCCTGCAACCCCGAAAGCTGGTCACCCATGCCGTCTAAGAACATGCTCCCCAAGGGCCAGCGCCGCCGCACCGTAAAACCCGAATACCGCGCCACCCGTGGCGTCGAAGAGCCCACGCCACCACCCGTTCCCGTCCTCGAACTCGAAGACGACAACGAAGACGGCATCCGCACCTTCACCGCCGACCCTACCGCCGCCAATCTTCGCCTCGATCAATACCTCGCTCAGGCACTCCCCGATATCTCCCGAGCCCGCGTCCAGCTCCTCATCGAAGCCGGCCAGGTCCGAGTCGACGGCAACCCAGCCAAGCCCAGGCAAAAACTCCACGGCGGCGAATCCATTGAGATCGAAGGCTCTCCCCAGCCCGAACCGCTCCACGCCGTCCCCGAAGACATCCCCCTCCACGTCCTCCACGAAGACAAGTACCTCGCCGTGATCAACAAACCCGCCGGAATGATGGTCCACGCCGGAGCCGGCAGCACAGATGACGACCGCAACCAAGGGACCCTCGTCAACGCACTCCTCTTCCACTTCAACAAACTCTCCGACGTTGGCGGCGACCTCCGCCCCGGCATCGTCCATCGGCTGGACAAGCAGACCAGCGGTCTCATCCTCGTCGCCAAAGACGACAGCACCCACCGCAAGCTCGGCGAGATGTTCTCCCAGCGCCAGGTGTCAAAGACGTACCTGGCCCTCGTCCACGGCCATGTCAAAAAGGACGACACCACCGTCACCCTTCCCATTGCCCGCGACCTCATCCGCCGCACCCGCATGACCACCCGCCGCGCCGACGGCCGCACCGCCATCACCCATATTCACGTTCTTGAGCGCATCACCAGTCCCTATGGCCCCTTCACCCTCGTCGAAGTCAAGATCGAAACCGGCCGCACCCATCAGATCCGCGTCCACATGCAATCTCTCGGTCACCCTGTCGTCGGCGACACCCTTTACGGCGCGCCGCACATCATTCCCGGCCTCCCCGCCGAGTTGCAACTCGACCGCAACTTCCTCCACGCCGCCCACCTCTCCTTTTCCCATCCTCAGACTCACAAGCCCATGGACATCCACGCCCCCCTCCCTGCCGAACTTGAGACGTTTCTCCAGGCAATCCGCGCGAATTTACCCGCAATTGAGTAGAATCATCCGAGTGATCGTTCTCAACCGAGTCAACCGCGCTTTGAACCTCAAAGCCTCCCTTTTCCTGCTCTTCTTGGTCGTCGCAGCCGCGCCTCTCCGCGCGCAGACCAGCGTGTCCACCCCTGTCGCCGCGCCCGTACAGCCATCCACTGCTCCCGCAGCCGCACCGCAAACCGCCGCTCCCTTGACTCCCCAACAGCGGACCGGTGCGCAGCCTCCCGCGACAGCACCCACGCCACAACAGCCTGGCACACAGGCCGTTGACAATGCGGATCAGCCGACCGAAACCATCAGGGTCCAGGTCAACGAAGTCAATCTGATTTTCACGGTCACCGATAAGAAGGGCAAGTTCGTCACCGGCCTTAAACAGGAAAACTTCGGCCTCCTCGACAATCAGCGTCCCCCCGAAGCCGTCCTGCACTTCCAGCAGCAAACCAATCTCCCTCTTCGCGTCGGCATCATGCTGGATACCTCGAGCTCCATCCGGCAGCGCTTCCAGTTCGAGCAGGACTCCGCAGTCGAGTTTCTCCTCCAGATCCTCCATCGCAATGACCGGGCCTTCGTCGAAGGCTTCGACATCCAGACCGACCTTGCCCAGGACTTCACCAACAACGTCGATCTGTTGAATCAGGGCATTCGCAAGCTTCGTCCTGGCGGGGGCACCGCCCTCTTCGACGCGCTCTACAAGACCTGCAAAGACCAGATGTTAACATTGCAGGAGAGCGGAGCCGTGCGCCGCGCCCTAATCCTCGTCTCCGACGGCGATGACAACTACAGCCGTGTTGAAGAATCCGACGCCATTAAGATGTGCCAGCGCGCCGACACCATCGTCTTCTCCATCAGCACCAACATCAGTCCCAGCAAGGACAAGGGTGACGACGTCCTCAAAGCCATCTCCGAAGCCACCGGCGGTCAGGCTTTCTACCCCGTCAAGCTCGAAGATGTTGCCATCGGCTTCCGCAACATCGAAGAGGAACTCCGCAGCCAGTACCATCTCGTCTACCGTCCCGCGAACCTGAAGATGGACGGATCCTTCCGGACCATCTACCTCCAGGCAAACGACCCCCGTTACCATGTCCGCGCTCAGAAGGGCTATTTCTCCCCCCGTCCACCCCAATAAGAGCTGCCGAGGGGCTAAACGGATGCAGGAGCCCGGCCCAACGCCACATATCGGCTTCCCACGGCCACTTGCCTCACCTCCAAGTCAGGCAAATAATGGACGCACTGGGGAGTAACTCCCCGCCAAAATCCGGGTCTAAGCAAGTAGGGAGTCGTCTATGAACCTGCGTCCCGTCCTCTTCGCCCTCGCCATCTCCACCGCTATTGCCATCGCCCAGCCCCCTGGCGTAGTCCCGCAAAACGCGGTCCCACCAAATTTGCAGAGCGCCTTGATGAATCTTGCGGACCAGCCTGCCAGCCACACGTCTTTCAGCTTTGACCGCAGCGAGTTGCAGGTTGCCCAGAACCTGCTCGCCTCGGGCGGACTGGATGCCAACCACGCCGCAGCCGCTCTAACCGGCATCTCCGTGGATAACTATCGTTATCCCAGACCGGCTTTCTACACACCGGAGACAATGGCATCCATCATCGCCGGCTACAACGCCGCTGGATGGAAGCATCTCGTCAACGCGAACCAGACTCCGGCCAACACGGCCCAGCCCCACTCATCTGTCACCGACCTCTGGCTTCGCTTCGCTGGCCCGGACATCACCGGCATAACAGTCCTCACCCGTTCCCCGCGTGACATGAGCGTCATCCAGGTCACCTGCGAACTTCGCCCCCTCGACCTCGTGCACCTCAGCGGACACTTCGGCATCCCCAAGGTCGACCCCAACGCCGTCATGGTCCCCGCTCCCGCCGGCCGTTAGTCAAAATCGCGGGCCGATCATGCAGCAGCTACGCTCGAACAGAAGATGGAAATTCTATAGCGCCGCACTCCGGACGATTGGCTACCGCTGCCGTCACCACGCGACGAGCCTCATCGAGTTCCGCGCTATCTAATTCCATTCGGGGCGCGCGAACGCGAGCGCTGCCAACTCCCAGCTCCTGCTGCACAAGCTTGATGAGTTGAACAAACTTTGGCACCGTATCCATCCGCAGCAACGGCAGGAACCATCGATAGATGAGAAAAGCCAGCCTGGCGTTACCCCCCAGTGCAGCGTCAAACAGCACGACAGACTCGCGCGGAAAAGCATTCACAAGTCCCGCAACCCAACCCTTCGCACCTGCCGCAATCCCTTCCACTATCGCATCGTCGACTCCCACGCAAATCGCCAGGCGGTCTCCCGTGATCGCTCGAATAGCAGTCACGCGCCGCACATCCGTGCTCGACTCTTTCACCGCATGCAGATGTTCGTACTGTGCGGCAAGCTCCGCGATATGCACCGCTTCAAAATCAGTACCGTATGCCACCGGGTTGTTATAGAGCATGCTCGATAGCGATGTCGCCTCCAACACCGAGCCGATGTGATGTTTCATCTCACGCCAGTCACCGCGGTAAACGTAAGGCGGTAGAATCATCAACCCTGAACAGCCAGCATCCTCCGCCGCCTTTGCCTGCGCAACCGCATCTCTGGTCGAAAGCGCAGAGATAGCCGCGACCACAGGCACCCGGTCACTTACTGTGGAAACCATGTTCTTGAGGATCCCCGCCTTCTCCTCCGAACTAAGCGTCGCAGCCTCGCCAAGCGAACCCAGCATAATCAGCGCGGTACAGCCATTCTCAATCATCCACATCGCGTGCCGCGACATAAACTCCGCATCCACCCGCTCATTCTCATCGAAAGCCGTCGTCATTGCAGGCATTACACCGTTCCAGTTCATTCGCATCTCCTCAATCCTGTGATTCCCAATCAGTATCAAATCAGACGTGCTCAGCCTCGCGAGTCACACGCGAAGGAAGATAGGGCTCCCGCGCAATAGGAGAGTCTCGCTGCAGAACCATATCCGTTATGAGCCGTCCGGTTGCCATTGAGGCCGTAATGCCAAGCCCCTCATGGCCAGTCGCGAGCAGTACCTTCTCATTTCCCTGCGACGGACCAATCAGCGGAAGCTTGTCCGGCGTCGCTGCGCGAAAACCCGTCCAGGCCTGTGACACCGAGAGCTTCGCAATACCAGGCATATACTCACACGCTCTTTCAATCATTCTTCGGACAATGCCCTCGTCGACGGCTGAACTTTCATCGGAATACTGCCGCGACGACCCGATGAGTATCTGCCCCGTCGCCCGCGGCTGTACGTTAAACGCAACAGAGTCAGCCATCACAGAATGCGCACTCTTCAAATAACCCAGCTCAACGACCTGGTGCCGCAGAAATCCGGGATATCGATCCGTAAGAACGAGATGCCCTTTGCGTCTGCGCATCACAATCTCAGGCGTCAAATCCTTCGCCCAGCATCCCGCAGCATTCACAATATGTCCTGCCGAAATCCGGGTTCCGTTCGCCAGACAAACCGTACTCCCCTCAATCGAACCCACGGAGCAATCCGTAAATAGCGCACCGTTCCCTGCCACACCCTGCAAGAGGAACTGCGTCGCGGCTGACGGATAAATCACTCCATCTCCCAACACTCGAAGAGCGCCGGAAAGCGGGCGCCTCAGTTCTGGCTCCGCCTCTGCAAGCGCCGCGCTGTCAAGAATCTCACACGCCAAACCGGCAGAACTGTAAAGTTCATACTTCCGCCGCACCTCCGCCATCTCTCCATCGTCATTGGCAATCCACAGCGTCCCTGTCTGCCGGTACTCCGTTGAGGCCGGCAATTCATCCTGCAACTCTTTCCAAAGCCGCAGCGAAAGTTTCGTCAAAGCAAACTGCGCCGGCGAATCATCCATTGCAACCAAATGTCCCATCGCAGCGGCCGTCGCACCACCGCCTGCAGTCCCCTTCTCCAGCACCGCGACGCGCAACCCTTCTCTCGTCAAAAAATAAGCGCAAGCCGCACCCACGATTCCCGCACCAATCACCACAACATCGTAGGTCGACTCTGGCCGGCTCACGAGATGCCCCAACGAAACGGATCGTCCTCTGCGAAGAAGAGTCTCGCTTCCCCCGTCACATAAGCCTCGCCTGTGATCGACGGAATCACCTGTCCATCTCTCACCGCAATACTCCCGTCAAAGTAGGTTCCCAGAATTCCTTCCTGTCGCCACACCTTCCCCACAGGCAGTTCGCCCTCGTCATAAAGGCACGCCATCTTTGCGCTGGTACCTGTTCCGCAGGGCGAGCGATCGTACGCATTGCCGGGACAAAGAACAAAGTTACGACTGTTAGCTTCCGGCGACTCCGGCGGACCAAACAGCTCGATATGATCGATCTCGTCGCCATTCCTTCCACGAATGCCACTCGCAACGAGAGCTGACCTGATCGCCTGCGAGCACCTCGAAAGCTCCGCGACATTGCCAAGCGCAAGCGACAAACCCGGAACATGCGCCAGAAAAAACCAGTTGCCGCCCCACGCTACATCGCCCGCCACTACGCCGAACCCCGGTACATCCAACGAGATGCCTTTATGGAGTCGATACGATGGCACATTCTCAACCGTCACCCGTCCTGATCCGTGCAGTGTGGTCGTCACCACACCCGAAGGCGTCTCAATCCTGTGCTCCCCCGGCCCAATCCTGCCCATGTGTTGCAGCGTTCGCACCAGGCCAATCGTTCCATGTCCGCACATGCCAAGATAGCCGACGTTGTTGAAATAAATCACCGCCGCCTTGCAGGTTGGATCAAGCGGCTCAAGCAACATCGCCCCCACCACGACATCCGACCCTCGCGGCTCATTCACCACACCCGAGCGGAAAAAGTCGTATCTTTCCCGAAAGCACGCAAGCCGCTCCGTCATCGTTCCCCCACCAAGATCCGGTCCTCCATCGATCACAACGCGCGTGGGTTCACCTGCCGTATGGGAATCAATGACCTGGGCTGAGGGGTTGGCCTGCATGACTGCAATAATTGTATGGCAAATCGCCGCTCTCCTTTTCCTGACAGCTAAGGTTCAAGAGCCGAAAAAAGCGCCTTCGACAGCAACTTTCGCGCTGCAGTTGCCAAAATACGTTCCGATTGACTAAATTGTTCGTGACAAGAAATGGCAATTAAGTTTGCCAGCCAAATAAATGCACGTCGAACACCGAACTAACTCTTGGAATCAGTTGCTTGAACAATGCGGAGCTGGATGCAAGAATTCATGGCGCGGTACAAGCACGAAAACAGGAGCGGAACAGATGCAGAATGATGGTCCAAACAGGCGTTCGTTTCTCAAGACAGTGAGCTCAGCAGGAATGTTAGCCGCGCTACCCGAGGCAGCGTTTGGCCTCCACCCAGGCGGCGGAAACGTCATTCACGAAATTGCCGAGCCAGCGCAGGACGCCGAGGCCAAACCCAAGTATTCGATCAAATTCGCCGTCTGCGGTATGAGCCACGACCATATCTACGGCATGATCGGCGCCGTGCAGCGCGGAGGCGGTGTGCTGGTCGCGGCCTGGGGCGGCGAGGACGACAAGCTGGCCATATTCAAGAAGCGCTTCCCGGACGTCAAGATCGCCACCTCGCAGGATGAGATCATCAACGACCCCTCCATTCAACTTGTACTCAGCTCTCAGATCGCCAACGAGCGCGCCGCCATCGGCATTCGGGCCATGAAGCACGGCAAGGACTTCCTCAGCGACAAGCCCGGCGTCACCACGCTCGAGGATCTCGCCGAAATCCGCAAGACAATCGCCGAGACGAAGAAGATCTACGCCATCATGTACAGCGAACGGCTCGAGGTAAAGGCAGCGGTGAAGGCTGGCGAACTCGTCCAGTCCGGAGCGATCGGCCGAGTCATCCAGACCATCAACATCGCACCGCACCAGATCACGCAGCACGCCGGCGACGCGGGCGGCGGCCTGGGTGGTCGCCCGGAGTGGTTCTGGAACCCGGTCCAGTTCGGCGGCATCCTCTGCGACATCGGCTCTCACCAGGTGGATCAGTTCCTCTACTACACTGGCTCAACCCAGGCCGAGGTCGCCGAGTCGCAGATCGCCAACGTGAATCACCCGCAGCGTCCCCAGTTTCAGGACTTCGGCGACATGGTTCTGCGCGGCAATCGCGGATTCGGCTACGTCCGTCTCGATTGGTTTACGCCGGACGGGCTCGGCACCTGGGGCGACGGACGTCTCTTTATCCTCGGCACGCAAGGCTACATCGAAGTCCGAAAGTACACGAACGTCGCCGTCGGCAAGCAGGGCAACAACCTCTTCATCGTGGATCAAAAGCAGTCTCGCTACATCGACTGCAACAACCTCACGCTCCCCTTCGGGCCGCAGTTCGTCTCCGACATCGTCAACCGCACCCACACCGCACAGGACCAGACCCAGTGCCTGCTGGCGGCTGAACTCGTCATCAAAGCGCAGAAAAACGCGAAACTCATCCACTTAGAAACATAGGGAGCAAAAAACCATGGCAGAACGGGGAAGCAATCGAGTATCCAGGCGCAGGTTTCTCAAGACAGCGGCCGGTGCCGCGGCGGTCGCAGGCTTTCCCACAATCGTCCCCTCCTCGGTCTTCGGCCAGTTGGCCCCCAGTAAGCAGATCAACGTCGGCGCCATCGGCGTGGGCCGCATCTCGCGCGTGCACGACATGCCCGCCATACTCAAGGTCGACTGCGCCCGCATCGTGGCGGTGAGCGACCTCTCCGCTGATCGCGTCGTTCAGGGCAAGAAGTTCGTCAACGACTTCTACACCAAAAAGAATGGCAAGCCCTACGACGGCGTCACCGGATACGCCAACTACCACGAGCTCCTCGCCAACCCGGACATCGACGCCGTCGTCATCTCCACACCCGATCACCAGCACGCCCGTGTCGGCGCCGACGCTGTGCGCGCAGGCAAAGACGTCTACCTGCAGAAGCCCGCCTCGCTCACCATCGCCGAAGGCCGCTATCTCTCGGACGTCGTTCAATCCACGGGACGCATCCTGCAGATCGGCAGCCAGCAGCGCTCCTGGAAGCAGTTTCACCGCGCCTGCGAACTCGTCCGCAACGGCCGCATCGGCGAAGTCAAGCACGTCGAAATTGGCCTTCCCGGAGACCCCGCAGGCGGCGACCCCACCCCCATGCCCGTCCCCGCAAGCTTCAACTACGACGCATGGCTCGGCTCCACGCCCGACGTCTACTACACCCTCGACCGCGTCATGCCGACTAGCGATTTCAGCCGCCCCGGCTGGCTTCGCATGGAGCAGTTCGGCGCGGGCATGATCACCGGCTGGGGCGCGCACCACGTCGACACCGCGCACTGGGGCATGAACACCGAGTACACCGGACCCGTCGAAATCTGGGGCACCGCCGAGTTCCCCACCCACGGCCTCTGGGACGTCCACGGCAAGTTCCTCACCCACGCCCGCTACGCGAACGGCGTCACCATGGACATCTCCGGCGACTTCCCTAACGGCATCAAGTGGATCGGCACAAAGGGCTGGATCTTCGTCACGCGCGACGAAATGACCACTCCCACCGCGACTCCCGGCGGCGCGCCCGTCAAAATCGAACCGCTCATGGCCAGCGATCCGAAGATCCTCGACTCCGTCATCGGCCCCGACGAGATTCACCTCTACACCGCCACCGAGCAGCACGCCAACTGGATCGAATGCATCCACACCCGCAAGCAGCCCACCGCTCCAGTCGAGATCGGCCATCGCGCCTGCTCCACCTGCCTGCTCCATCACATCGCCATGAAGCTCCCTCGTCACCTGCAATGGGATCCTGTCCTCGAGCGCTTCCACAACGACGACGAGGCCAACAGCATGCTGTCCCGCCCACAGCGCTACCCTTACATCGAAACCTAGCGCCCATGCTCCAACACAAAGGCCGCGGAACAAGATATCTCTCCGCGGCCTGCTTCGTTTAAAGATGGAAGCTACGCGCCCGGCACCTTCAGCCTGATGCGATAGATGCTGCTGCTCGCCGTGATGTAAAGCGTCTTGCGATCCGCGCCACCCCAGTTCACATTCGACGGTCTCGCTCCGGTAGCAGAATCGTGCCCAGCGCCTTGCCTTCAGGCGAGAAGATCCAAATCCCTCCCGGCCCTGTGCTGTACACATTTCCCTTTCGATCGACCTTCATCCCATCCGGCGCTCCCGGCCGATCATCCGACGTCGCATCGTAGAACAGCTTCGCCTCCGTCAGCGAGCCATCTTCCTTCACGCGATACCGCATCCACAACTTCTTCGGCTGCGAGTTGTCCACATACAAATATTTCTCATCAGGAGAAAACGCAATGCCATTCGGCCGCGGCAGATCTTTGACAAGCAGTTGAACTGATCCCGCGCAGGCGGAGCTCCCGGCTTCTGATACAGCGCCTTCGGCACGCGATAGACCCCGTTCACCTGCAGCTCCTTGATCGGATCGTTATCGCCCTGCGTCGGCAACCCATACGGCGGATCAGTAAAGTAAAGCGACCCATCCGATTTGATACACAAGATCATTCGGGCTATTCAGCTTCTTGCCCTCATACGAGTCCGCCAGCACCGTCACCTGCGCCTTCGGATCGAGCGTCTCCAGCCTCCACACATCGCGCTGAGCATGTCCCGCCACCGTAAGCCTGCCCTTTTGGTCCAGCGTCATTCCATTCGACCCCGGCTCCTTGCCGCCATAGGGAGCAGACCCCTTGTATCCGCTCGGCTGCATGAAGATGCTCACCTTCCATCCGGTGTCATCTTGCGAATGCTGTTGCTCGTAATCTCCGCAAACAGCAGATATCCCGCCGGAATCCAGATCGGTCCCTCAACCCAGGTGAATCCCGTTGCGACTCGCTCGACCATCGCATTCGCCGGCACGATCGCGTCGATGCCCGCAGTCCAGCCGGTCAAACTTCACAGGAGTCGTATTCTCGGGCGTGCCCACGGCAGCACTCGCCGCCGTGACGTAAGGTAGACAGACACTGCCGGAAGATTGCGCCCCTCTGGCGCCCGCATCCACAAGGGAAAAACTCTGGAACCAGCAACACCGCAAAAGCACGCATCGCAACGGCTTCATGTAGCGCACAGAGATTCTCCTCTATTTCTTCGGCATCCAAATAATATGACAGCAAGACAATCCCTGGTGTAGGCTTCGTCGCAAACACCTTTATTCCGATCAGCCATAATCAACCCCAGACTCTGACAGCATAGGCCTCAACCTTGGTCTCTAGACAACAATGAACATCGCCCAAATGAAGAGCGCCACAAAGACTCCGGCCAACAACTCGCTTAGCTCGAGCAATCCGGACTCAGTCCGAGATGCGCAAGCGCTGGCTCTACATCCTGCCCGCCGTCTTCATCACCTACAGCCTCGCTTACGTCGACCGAGCAAACTACGGCTTCGGCGCAGCAGCCGGACTCGCCCAGACCCTAAACATCAGCAACTCCCAGTCCGCGCTGCTCGGCGCTCTCTTCTTTCTCGGATACTTCCTCTTCCAGATCCCCGGCGCAGCCTATGCCCGCCGACGCAGCGCCCGCCGCCTGATTTTCTTCGCCCTTGTGAGCTGGGGCATTCTCGCCTCCCTCACCGGCGTCATTCGCAACTTCTGGCTGCTGGCTTTCGACCGGCTCCTTCTCGGTGCCGCCGAAAGCTTCATCCTTCCGGCGATGCTGATCCTGCTCACCAACTGGTTCACCCGCGCCGAGCGCTCTCGCACCAACACCCTCCTGCTCCTCGGCAATCCCGTCACCGTCCTCTGGATGTCCGCCGCAACCGGCTATCTCATCCACGCCCTCGGCTGGCAGATGACCTTCATCGTAGAAGGTCTCCCCTCCATCCTTTGGGGCTTTCTCTGGCTCGCCATCATTCGCGATCAGCCACGAGACGCCTCATGGATGAGCGAAGACACCTGCACCCAGCTCAGTCAGCAGCTCGAGCGCGAGCAGTGGCTCATCCCACAGGTAGCCAATGTCGAATCGGCTCTTCGCAACCCCAGCGTCATCTTGCTCTGCATCCAGTATTTTTTCTGGAGCGTCGGCGTCTATGGCTTCGTCCTCTGGCTGCCGTCGATCGTCCAGAAGGGCGCCGCACGAGGAATCGCCGTCACGGGCCTACTAAGCGGAGTCCCCTATCTTCTGGCAATCATCCTCATGCTGCTGGTCTCCTACTACTCCGACCGCAGCTTCCGCCGCAAGCGATTCGTCTGGCCCTTCCTTATGTTGTCGGGCGCGTGCCTCCTCGGATGTTTCCTCACAGCAGCCCAGAGCTTCTGGTGGTCCTACGGGTTCCTCATCCTCGCCGGAAGCTGCATGTACGCGCCCTACGGTCCCTTCTTTGCTATCGTTCCCGAGATGCTCTCAAAAAACGTAGCCGGCGAGGTCACTGCGCTCGTCAACAGCTGCGGAGCGCTCGGCGGTTTCATCGGCATCTGGTTCGTCGGTCTGCTGGAGGCGCACACCGGCAACTCACGCGCGGGCTTCCTGTTCATGTCCATCTCTCTCATCATCGCTGGCATCATCATTCTCTGCCTTCGCGGATCGACCAACGACACTCTCGCCACACTTCCCGTGGACGTCGAAGCAATCTAGCTCTTCAACACACGAACTCAGCTACGACATAGACTTAACCTGACCCTTAGGAGCCGTCATTCAGGACATATCCCTCACATCCGTTCTCGAAACCGCCGACTTCGCTCTCTCGGCCGTGGCCACGCACGCCCCCGGCCCCTCCGGCGCTCTTCCCATCACCGCCGAGATGCTCCTCACTCAACCCTCCGGAAATCTCTTCGGCCTCAGCCAGAACGTCGGCATGGGCTGGGACCCGGCCCACATCCTCGGCCCCGAAGTCCTCATCCTCAGCACCCACGGCGGCCTCCGCGCCGAAGACGGCACCCCAATCGCCCTCGGCTTCCACACCGGTCACTGGGAGGTCGGCGCCCTCGTCGCTGAAGCCGCCCGCGAACTCAAATCTCTCCGCGCCGTTCCCTTCGCCGGAGCCTGCACCGATCCATGCGACGGCCGCACCCAGGGCACCACCGGCATGCTCGACTCCCTGCCCTACCGCAACGACGCCGCCATCGTCCTCCGCCGACTCATGCGTTCGCTCCCCACGCGCACCGGCGTCATCGGCGTCGCTACCTGCGACAAGGGTCTCCCCGCCATGATGATGGCCCTCGCCTCCTCGGGGCCCTACCCAAGCGTCCTCATCCCCGGCGGCGTGACACTGCTTCCTGAGAACGGAGAAGACGCCGGCAAGGTCCAGACCATCGGCGCGCGCTTCGCCCAGCATCAGATCACCCTCGAATACGCCGCCGAAATCGGCTGCCGCGCCTGCGCGACGCCCGGCGGAGGGTGCCAGTTCCTCGGCACTGCCGCCACCTCGCAAGTCATCGCCGAAGCCCTCGGCCTCGCCCTTCCCCACTCCGCCCTCGGCCCCTCCGGCCAGCCCATCTGGCTCGACGCCGCACGGCGCTCCGCGCGCGCCATCCTGCGCATGAAGCAGCTGCACCTTGGAACTCATGACATCCTCACCGATGCCTCCGTCAACAACGCCATGGTCGTCCACGCCGCCTTCGGCGGATCCACAAATCTCCTCCTGCACCTCCCCGCCATCGCCCACGCCGCCAAACTTCCACGCCCCACCTCCGCCGATTGGGCCCACATCAACCGCCAGGTGCCGCGCCTCGTCGACGCGCTCCCCAACGGCCCCGGCAACTACGCTACCGTCCAGGTCTTCCTCGCCGGAGGCACACCCGAGGTCATGCTCCACCTCCGTCGCGCGGGCCTCCTCGATACCACCGTCAAAACCGTCACCGGCGACACCCTCAACACCACCCTCGACTGGTGGCAGGACAGCCCGCGCCGCCACACCCTCCGCAAAAATCTCCTCGACCAGGACGGCATCGATCCCGACAACGTCATCATGTCCCCCGACCGCGCCCGCTCCCGCGGCCTCACCTCCACGGTCTGCTTTCCCGTCGGCAACCTCGCCCCCGAAGGCTCCGTCATCAAAGCCACCTCCATCGACCCATCCCTCATCGACGCCGACGGAAAATACCATCACCTCGGCCCCGCCAAAGTCTTCACCACCGAAGAAGCCGCCATCCACGCAATCAAAACCAGCCAGATCGTCGAAAACGACGTCATGGTCCTCATCTGCTGCGGCCCCGCCGGCGCCGGCATGCAGGAGATCTACCAGATCACCTCCGCCCTCAAAGCTCTTCCCTTCGGCAAACACGTCGCCGTCCTCACCGACGCACGCTTCAGCGGCGTCTCCACCGGAGCCTGCATCGGCCACATCTCCCCCGAAGCTCTCGCCGGCGGCGCACTCGGCAAACTCCGCGACGGCGACCAAATCGAAATTCTCATCGACCGCAGAAATCTCACCGGCACAGTCGACTTCGTCGGCACGTCGAATGGAACCATGAGCCCTGAAATCGCCGCTCAATTTCTCGCCGAGCGAGGCCCTCGCTCCGACCTTCACCCACACCCCATCTTTGCCAGACGACACCCGTCTCTGGGCCGCTCTCGTCCAGGCCAGCGGAGGCATCTGGGGCGGCTGCGTCTACGACGTCGACGCCATCACCTCCCTCCTCAACAAAGGCAGCGTAGCGAGCGAATCATCCGAATCCCTCACTCAAACCATCACATCAACTCACCTGGCGAAAGGCTGAAACCTTGATCCTCTATCGCACCGCACAAGCATTATTCGTCGAGCAGGATGGCAAAGCCTACCGCCTCGCCGAAACCTCGCTCGACGCACTCATCGCCAGCGACGATCTACACGGCTACCTCTCTGCCCAAATAACAAATTCCGCTCCAACCAACGAACCGATTGGGGAAAAACTTCTCGCCCCTATCGGCAATCAGGAGGTCTGGGCCTCCGGCGTCACCTATTACAGCAGCCGCCGCGCCCGCATCGCCGAGTCGAAAGACGCAGGCGGCGGCGATTTCTATGATCGCGTCTACACAGCCGAGCGCCCCGAGCTCTTCTTCAAAGCGGTAGCTCACAAAGTCGCCGGCCCCAACAGCCACGTCAAAATCCGCCGTGACGCCACCTGGTCCGTTCCCGAACCCGAACTGACCCTCCTCATCAATCCCCACGGCCAGATTATCGGCTACACCGTCGGCAACGACATGAGCTCCCGCGACATCGAGGGCACCAACCCCCTCTACCTCCCGCAGGCCAAAGTCTACGATCGCAGTTGCGCCCTCGGTCCCGGCATCCTCATCCGCAAAGAGCCGATGCCGACCTCGACCCAGATCAAGATCGACATCCAGCGAGCCAATCACTCAGAGTTTTCCGGCGCCACCACCTTAGCCGAACTAAAACGCGATCCCTCCACACTGGTCGAGTACCTCTTTCGCGACCACACCTTCCCCTATGGCTGTTTCCTCCTCACCGGCACCGGCATCGTCCCACCCGACTCTTTCACCCTCCAAAGCAAAGACGAGATCCGCATCACCATCGAAGGCATCGGTACCCTTGCCAACACCGTCGAATAACGCAGCAACCAATTCGCCTTCATAATTGAAACAGGCACCGAAAGAAAGGGAACCAGCAATGGATGTAGCTCAGGTCGCAGCTCAGGTCGCAACTCCGGTATTGATCGACGGCAAATGGCGCGCAGCCGACGCGGAGGGAACCTTCCACGCCGAGAACCCCGCAAAGGGAGAAGCTCTTCCCCTCGCCTTCCCCATCAGCCGCTGGTCCGACTGCGACGCCGCCCTCACCGCCGCAACCAAAGCCGCAGCCGAACTCCGCAACATCGAACCAGCCAAAATCGCCGCCTTTCTCGAAGCCTACGCAGGCAACATCGAAGCCGCTGCCGCCACCATCGTCGCAGCGGCAGCCGAGGAGACCGCCCTTCCCGTCACACCACGCCTCAAAGACGTCGAACTTCCCCGCACCACCAACCAGCTTCGTCAAGCCGCCGCCGCAGTACGCGAAGAGTCCTGGCGTCACGCCACGCTTGACCTCGAAAAAAATATCCGTTCCTGCTTCGCGCCCATCGGCCCCGTCGTCATCTTCGGCCCCAACAACTTTCCCTTCGCCTTCAACGGCGTCAGCGGCGGAGACTTCGCCGCGGCCATCGCCGCCGGCAATCCCGTCATCGCGAAGGCCCACCCACTCCACCCCAACACCACGCGCCTTCTCGCCGAACAAGCCCTCAAAGCCCTCGAAGCATCCGGCCTTCCACTCGCCACCGTTCAGCTGATCTACAACGTCAACAACGAAAACGGCCTCAAGCTCGTCAGCGACCCCCGCGTCGGCGCAGTCGGCTTCACTGGCAGCCGCAACGCCGGCCTCCACCTCAAGCGCGCCGCCGAAGACGCAGGCAAACCCATCTACCTTGAGATGTCCAGCATCAACCCAGTCCTCTTCCTCCCCGGCGCACTCGCCGAACGCTCCGAGCAACTCGCACAGGAACTCGTCGACAGCGTCCTCGCCGGCTCCGGCCAGTTCTGCACCAGCCCCAACCTCATCCTCGTCTTCGATACCCCCCAGACCGAAGCCTTTCTGAGCCAGATCGCAAAATCGTTCAACGACCGTGCCGCGCAACCCCTCCTCTCCACCGCCGGCCGCAAGCAGCTTCATCAGGGTGTGACTGCTCTCATCAGCGCCGGCGCTCAGCTCGTCACCGGCGGCGAAAACGCCTGGGGCGACGGTTACCGCTACGCGAACACACTTCTCCGCGCCACCGCCAAGCAGTTCCTTGCAGCACCGCACGACCTGCAGCGTGAAATCTTCGGCAACGCCACCCTCGCCGTCGTCGTCAGCGACCAGGAGGAGCTCGCGTCCATTCTCCGCCTCCTCGAAGGCAACCTCACCGGCACCGTCTACTCCGCGAAATCCGACGCAGACGACGCCGTCTACAACGCCATCGCCCCGCTCCTTCGCGAGAAGGTCGGCCGCCTCCTGAACGACAAGATGCCCACCGGCGTCGCCGTCAGCCCAGCCATGAACCACGGCGGCCCTTACCCTGCCACCTCACACCCCGGCTCGACCTCCGTCGGCATCCCCACCTCCATCGCCCGTTTCGCCAAACTCGATTGCTACGACGCCGTACGCCAGGAGCGCCTCCCCGCCATACTGAAGGACACCATCGCCAACCCAGGCACATGGCGGTCAATCAACGGCGCATGGATCAAAGGCTAGCTGCCCAAAGGCTAGCTGCCCAAAGCCTAACCGCCGCACCATCTATTACTGGCACCTAACCATCGTCTCTGCCCTCGTCCGCGGCACAGGCAATAGTTTTTTGTGACTCTGAACAAAATAAGGCATACCGTCGTTTTCTCATGGAGCGGCTACGCTTTCCAAGCAACAAATCTCAGAAGTGCAACTCCCTATAACCTATTGAAAATAAATAACAAATGAGAACTCCCCACATCCGGGCCACGCAAAGAATTCCAAATTGCAGTGACAGCGCAATTTAATTGTAGTAAAAGTCCTAATGGTTTTAGTCGAACCCAAATAGAGCGCGAAGGCTGTAGTTGCTTATGTTTAATCTTGCAGGCAAATGCGCCGTGGTGGTCGGTGGAACCTCCGGCATCGGGAAGGCCATAGCACTCGGTCTGGCATCAGCAGGAGCCAACGTCGTTGCCTCTTCGCGATCGAAGGATTCTGTCGACGCTCTGGCCGGCTCTCTCGAAGCGGCTGGCAGCAAAACCCTTCGCATACCCTCCGACGTTCTTGACCGCCCCTCCCTGCAACACTTGCACGACGCCGTGCTCGAAGCCTTTGGCCGCGTCGACATCCTCGTTAACTCCGCCGGCATCACCAAGCGAATCCCAACTCTTGATTGTCCCGAAGAGTTGTGGCAAAGCATAATGAATGTGAACCTCAACGGACCCCTCCGGGCCTGCCAGATCTTCGGCAAAACCATGCTCAAGCAGAAAAAAGGCAGGATCATCAACATCGCCTCTCTCTCGACCTTCGTCGCCTTTCACGAAGTCGCAGCCTATGGCGCAAGTAAAGCAGCCGTCGGCGCACTCACCCGTTCGCTAGCGGTCGAATGGGCTCCCGACGGCGTCTGCGTAAACGCTATTGCCCCTGGAATCTTTCCCACCGATCTCAATCGGGACCTGCTCGATTCCCCGCGTGGTAAAGAACTCATCACAAGAACGCCAATGGGCCGCTTTGGAAACGTGGAAGAGGTCGTCGGCGCGGCGCTCTTCCTTGCTTCCGACGAAAGCTCTTTTACAACAGGCCAAATCATCGCTGTCGACGGCGGCTTCCTCGCCAGTGGAGTCAACCAGTAGCCATGAAGTCAAACCAGCACGCCAAGAACGGAACTCGCGGCATCAAGCGCATCGACCTTGCTTACGTCGAACTCGCGTCGAGTGAAAACGCCCGCGACATTAATCGCGACATCGTTCTCGAAATCATCCGTTCACAACAGCCCGTGGCCCGCGCCGATCTCGCCCGCTCCTCCGGCCTTCAGCCCAGCACCATCTCAGCCATCGTTGAGCAGTTGATCGAAGAAAAATGGGTGGCTGAAGGTGCGATGGCGCGCCGCCCCCGTGGCCGCCCCTCGACACTGCTCTCCCTCAACGACGCCATGGTGATCCTTGTCGCGGACGTCCGCCCCCATCAGGCCATCGTCGCCCTCGTCGATCTCAACGGACGCTTTCTCGCCCGCGAAGCTGTACCTCTCGTCTCAGAACCGGCACGCTCCGTCACCAAGATCGTGCAATGCATGCAGGCCATGCGCACCGCCCACAGCGATCGCTCTTTCGAAGGCATCGGCATCAGCATGCCCGGCCGTGTCGACCCCGAGACCCAGCGCCTCCTCCTCGCCCCCAACCTCAAGTGGACCGACTACGACATCAAAGGCGCCATCGAGCAGCAGATGCAGCTGCAGGTCGAGCTGGCCAACGCCGCCAACGCCTGTCTCCTCTCCGAGCTCTGGTCCGGCCGTCTCGACGGCATCCGCAACGCCGTCCTCATCACCGTCTCCGAAGGCATCGGCGCCGCCATCCTCGCCAACGGACAGATCATCACCAGCCGCAGCGGCCTCGCCGGCGAGTTCGGCCACAGCCCCATCGACCCCACCGGCCCCGTCTGCGGTTGCGGCCAGCGCGGCTGCTGGGAGGTCTTCGCGTCTTCCACCGCCGCCCTGCGTTACTACGCCGAACTCGCCCCCAAAAGCACAAACACACACCGCGCCATCAATATTCACGACCTCCTCCGCCTTACCGAAGAGGGCGATGCCGCGGCCATCGCCGCCGTCACTCGCCAGGCAACTCATCTTGGCCGCGGACTTCGCCTCGTCACCGCCTCGCTCTCGCCCGAAGTCGTTCTCATCACCGGCGACCTCACCACCTCATGGGCGCGCTTCGGCCCCATCATCCAGAAAGAGATGGCTGCCACCATGCTCGCCGGCGCGCCCCCCGAACTCGGCATCACCAAAGACGGCGAGCTCTCTCGCCTTCGCGGAGCAGCCGCAGTCGTCTTGCAGCGCCACTCCGGCTACCACACCTCGACCCATCTCGCCGCCTCCGGCAAGCGCCGCCGCCCAGCAAGGCCACCGCAAAGTAGATCACCCAGGCGTACACTTCTCCGGGAGCCCGAACGCATCGAGAGAATCGTTCGCTCCATACTTTGAATATTCGATCCTCTGCAGATTTCTTGTGTTCTTGACAGCCCTCTGCAGACTTTTATAAAGTTCGCGACACGTACAAAATACAAGATCGTCCTATCACTCGTTTGAACCACAGAGGCAATCTCTCTTCCCAACCAACACCGGCGCCCTTTGGAGGATCCACTATCATGCAGCTTCAACGACTCGCTGCTCTTCTCTCGCTCGTCCTCCTTTCGTCGGGCGCTGTCGCCCAGTCGGGCAAGCCTTCCCTATCTCGACCCCTCGCTCCCCACCCAGCAGCGCGTCGACGACCTCGTCTCCCGCATGACCCTCGAAGAGAAGGCCGCGCAGCTCATCAACACCACTCCCGCCATCCCCCGCCTCAACGTCCCCGCCTATGACTACTGGAGCGAGGGACTCCACGGCGTCGCTCGCTCCGGCTACGCCACCATGTTCCCGCAGGCCATCGGCATGGCCGCGACCTGGGACGCGCCCCTTATCAACCAGATCTCCACCACCATCTCCACCGAAGCGCGCGCCAAGTACAACGAAGCCGTCCGCAACAACGTCCACTCCATCTACTACGGCCTCACCATCTGGTCTCCCAACATCAACATCTTCCGCGATCCACGCTGGGGCCGCGGCCAGGAGACCTACGGCGAAGATCCCTTCCTCACCAGCCGCCTCGGCGTAGCCTTCGTCAAGGGCCTCCAGGGAGACGACCCCACCTACTTCAAGACCATCGCCACACCCAAGCACTACGCCGTCCACAGCGGCCCCGAATCCACCCGCCACTCCGCCAACATCGATCCCACCGCACACGATCTCTGGGACACCTACCTCCCCGCCTTCCGCGCCACCATCACGGAAGCCAAGGCGTACTCCATCATGTGCGCCTACAACGCCGTCGATAAGTACCCCGCCTGCGCCAACAAGATGCTCCTCGAAACCATCCTTCGCGGCGACTGGGGCTTCCAGGGCTTCGTCACCTCCGACTGCGGCGCCGTCGACGACTTCTTCGAAGCCAAGGCCCACCACACCTCTGCCGACAAGGACTCCGCCGCAGCCGATGGCGTCTTAGCCGGAACCGACACCAACTGCGGCAAGACCTACCTGGCCCTCACCGACGCCGTAAAAAGGGGCCTCATCACCGAAGCCCAGATCGACGTCTCCCTCAAGCGCCTCTTCCTCGCCCGCTACCGCCTTGGCCTCTTCGACCCGCCAGAACAAATGCTCTGGTCTAAGGTCCCGTTCTCCGAAGTCGGCTCACCCGAACACGCGGCGCTCGCTCTCAAGACCGCACGCGAGTCCATGGTGCTGCTGAAGAACAGCAACAACACCTTGCCTCTCTCGCCCTCAAAGATCAAGACCATCGCAGTCATCGGCCCCAACGCCGCAGAGCTGTCCGCCATCGAAGGCAACTACAACGCCGTCCCGAAAGACCCGCTTCTCCCGGTTGACGGCATCATCAAGCAATTCCCCTCCGCAAAAGTCCTCTACGCCCAGGGCTCACCCTACGCCGAAAACGCCGGCATCGTCATCCCACGCACTCAGTTCCGCGATGCAGCCGGCTCCAACGTCGAAGGCCTGAAAGGCGAATACTTCAACAACGACTCGCTGACCGGCCCACCCGTCATCACGCGCATCGACAAACAAATCGATTTCGACTGGAACTCCACCTCGCCCGACCCAGCCAAGCTTGATCCCAAGGCCTTCTCAGTCCGCTGGACCGGCACCCTTCAAGCTCCTACCCCAGGCGACTTTGAAGTCACCGGCATGCTCGCCCACTGCTATCCCTGCAACAACTCCGAGCACTACACCATCCGATTCGACGGCAAGGACATGCTCGCCTTCCAGATCAGTGAGGACAAAGCCCAGCACGGCTCCACCACCACTGCGGTGAAACTCCACTTCGACGACACCAAACCCCACACCTTCGAGGTTACTTACGCTCACCGCGCCCGCCTCTTCGGCGCCGGCCTCTCCCTCCAGTGGGTCGCCCCTGTCGAACCACTCCGCGCCCAGGCCCTCGACATCATCAAACGATCTGATGTCGTCCTCGCCTTCGTCGGCCTCTCGCCTAACCTTGAGGGTGAAGAGATGCCCATTCATATTCCCGGATTCTCCGGCGGCGATCGCACCGACATCGCTCTTCCCGCCGCCCAGCAGCAACTCCTCGAAGCCGCTAAAGCCACCGGCAAACCCCTCGTCGTCGTCCTCATGAATGGCTCCGCGCTTTCCGTCAACTGGGCTCAACAAAACGCCGACGCCATCCTCGAGGCCTGGTACCCCGGCGACGGCGGTGCACAGGCCATCGCCGAAACTCTCGCTGGAGCCAACAACCCCGCCGGCCGCCTACCCATCACCTTCTACACCAGCCTCGATCAGCTCCCGCCCTTTGAGGACTACGCCATGGCCAACCGCACTTACCGCTACTTCAAGGGCAAACCCCTCTACGGATTCGGCTATGGCCTCAGCTACACCACCTTCGCCTACTCAAATCTCAAGCTCTCTACCTCAACTCTCCACGCTGGTGACACACTCACTGTCGAAGCCGACGTGAAGAACACCGGCAAGCGCGCCGGTGACGAGGTAGCAGAGCTCTACCTCACGCCGCCCCACACCGATGTCTCCCCCGCGCTCGCCCTCAACGGCTTCACCCGCGTCAGCCTTGCTCCCGGCGAAACAAAACACATCACCCTCACCCTCGATCCCCGCACCCTGTCGCAGGTTGACGACAAGGGAGTCCGCGCCGTCACCCCCGGCAGCTACAAAATCGCCATAGGCGGCGCTCAACCCACCGAAACCACCAACACCCAAACCACCACATTCACCATCGAGGGCACGCAGGAGATGCCGCGCTGATAATTTCTATTTGTAACCCGAAACGATCATTTGCCAATAAGAATTCGGCCCCAAAACACAATTTGTAACTCGAAAGGTATCGCTTGAGGGCACGGCTTCAGCCGTAGCGTAACAACCTCCTACGAATCGCGGCTTTAGCCGCTGAGGTACGCTCTCCTTTCGACACCGCAACTGTTCAAGGACCACATGCGAACCAACCGTAGACTCGGCCTCTCTGTCTTTCTCTTCGCCACCATCTCAGCGCACGCCGAAGACGGCTCCCAAGGCTGGCTCCGCTACGCGCCCCTCACCAACACGCCACAATACGCCTCGCTTCCCAGCCGAATCGTCGTCCTTGGCAACACCCCCACCGACCAATCCGCCGCCGAAGAACTCCAGCGCGGCCTAACCTCCATGCTCGCCCGCCCCTTCACCATCTCGCACGAGACCGACGACAACACCAACACAATCCTCGTCGCCAACCTCGCCACCCTCAACAAAGCCTTCGCCATCTCCGGCGACAAACTCCCACCCGAATCCTTCACGCTCGGCGAAAAAATCGAAGGCAAGACTCACCGCTACATCATCCTCGGCGCCGACCCGCGCGGCGAACTCTACGGCGCCTTCCACCTCCTCGAACTCATCGCCTCGCAACAACCCCTGCCCACCAAACCCACCACCGGATCCCCCTCCTCCGCCATCCGCTGGCTCAACCAGTGGGACAATCTCGACGGCACCATCGAACGCGGCTACGCAGGCCGCAGCATCTTCTTCGACAACGGCCACGTCCGCCCCGACCTCACCCGTGTCCACGAGTACGGCCGTCTCCTCGCCTCAATAGGGATCAACGGCGTCACCGTCAACAACGTCAACTCGGACCTCCGCACCCTCGAACCCGACATGATCCTCGAGTTCGCCCGCATCGCTGACCAGCTCCGCCCCTGGGGCGTCCGCATGTCGCTCTCCGTCGACCTCTCCAGTCCTCAAGTCGTCGGCCATCTCCCAACCTTCGACCCCGTCCACGCCACCGTCATCGCCTGGTGGCAAACCAAAGTCGACGAGATCTACAAAGCCATCCCCGACTTCGCCGGATTCGTCATCAAAGCCGACTCCGAAGGCCGCGTCGGCCCCTCGCAATACCACCGCACCCCGGCCGAAGCCGCTAACACCGTAGCCCATGCCCTCGAGCCCCACGGCGGCATCGTCCTCTACCGCGGCTTCGTCTACAACAACCACCTCGACTGGAACGATCTGAAGGCTGATCGCGCTCGAGCCGGCTACGACAACTTCCACGCTCTCGACGGCAAGTTCGAACCCAACGTCGTCATCCAGGTCAAACACGGCCCCATCGACTTCCAGGTCCGCGAACCCGTCTCCCTGCTCTTCGCCGCGCTCCAGCACACCAGCCAGGCCATCGAGCTGCAAATCACCCAGGAGTACCTCGGCCAGCAGCGCCACATGGTCTTTCTCGTCCCCATGTGGAAGACCATGCTCGACACCGACCTCCGCGCCAACAACCAAAGCACGCCCGTAAAAGAGATCGTCGAAGGCAAATCCTTCCATCAGCCGCTAGGCGGCTTCGTTGGAGTAGCCAACGTAGGCCTCGACACCAACTGGATGCATCACCCCATGGCCATGGCCAACCTCTACGGCTTCGGCAAGCTAGCTTGGAACCCCAACCTCACCACCCAACAAATCATCGACACCTGGACCCGCCTCACCTGGGGCAACGACCCCAAAGTCGTCGCCACCATCAATGACCTCCAGTCCAACTCCTGGCGCGTCTACGAGCAGTACACCGGCAACCTCGGCATCGGAACCCTCACCAACATCCTCGGCTACCACTTCGGCCCCGGCATCGAGTCCGCCGAACGCAACGGCTGGGGCCAGTGGTTCCGCGCCGACGCGCAAGGTATCGGAATGGACCGCACCGTAGCCACCGGCACCGGCTACATCGGCCAATACCCACCCGAACTCGCCAAGATCTACGAAGACGTCAACACCTGCCCCGACGATCTCCTCCTCTTCATGCACCACGTCCCCTACACCCACGTCCTACATGACGGCAAAACCGTTGCCCAGTACGTCTACGACGCCCACTACGAAGGCGCCGCCGCCGCCCAAACCTACGTCCCCCGCTGGCAAACCCTGAGAGGCCTCGTCGACGACGAGCGTTACGAGCAAACCCTCAAACTCTTCACCTATCAAGCCGGCCACGCCATCGTCTGGCGCGACGCCGTCACCCGCTGGTTCCAGAAAGAATCCAGCATCCCCGACAAGCTGGGCCGCGTCGGAAACTACCCCGACCGTATCGAAGCCGAAAACATGACCGCCGAGGGCTACACCCACATCGACGTCAAACCCTGGGAGACCGCCTCCAACAGCAAAGCCGCAGTCTGCAACCAACCCACCGGCTGCACCCTCACCACCACACTCGACAAACCAGCAGGCACCTACAACATCACCGTCCAGTACTTCGACTTCTGGTCCGGCAAATCCCACTTCACCCTCGACCTCAACGGAAAACCCATCGGCAACTGGATCGCCGACGACATCCTCCCACCCGCACGCGCCGAAAACCAACCCAACGGCGACACCAGCACCCGCATCACCTTCCCCAACATCACCCTCAAACCCGGCGACACCCTAACCCTCCACGGCACCCCCGACAACACCGAACCCGCACCCGTCGACTACATTAAAATAACGAAGTAACAAAATGCATGGACCAAAGTGAGAACCAAATAAAACATGGCTTTGCCGATTGCTCAACAAATCCTGCTAGACATCGTCGCTCCTCCTGTTCTGACTGGTTTCGGTGGTTGTCGAGTCGAGGCATGGGCTCGCAGCATCCAAGGCGAAGAAATTAGCGAGGCGACAAAGTCTCGTCAGAGCAAGGGATTTTGGACTTGTGCTTGGGATGCTCTATCTGATTATGTTTAGCGCCACGATCTACTTCATCTCTTCGATAAATGAAATCGTTTCAGAATGAGTTCATGAAAATCACCGCCGCCAAACTAATCATCTGCTCCCCCGACCGCAACTTCGTCACCCTCCGCATCGACACCGACGAAGGCATCTACGGCCTCGGCGACGCCACCCTCAACGGCCGCGAGCTAGCCGTCGCCTCCTACCTCGAAGACCACATCCTCCCCTGCATCATCGGCCGCGATCCCTTCCAGACCGAAGACATCTGGCAGTACCTCTATCGCGGAGCCTACTGGCGGCGCGGCCCCATCACCATGTCCGCCATCGCCGCCGTCGACGTCGCCCTCTGGGACATCAAGGGCAAGGCCCTCAACACTCCCGTCTACAACCTCCTCGGCGGCCAGTCCCGCCAGGGCTCCCTCGTCTACACCCACGCCAACGGAGCCGACATCGCCGAAGCCCTCGACTCCGTCCGCAAGCACATGGACGAAGGCTACCTCGCCGTCCGCGCCCAAGCCGGAGTCCCCGGCGTCGCCTCCAGCTACGGAGTCCCCAAAGCCGGCAAGCCCTACGAACCAGCCGAGCGCGGCCTCCCTCCGAATGCCTCTGGTCCACCGAACGCTACTTCAACTTCGCCCCCACACTCTTCGAAAAACTCCGCGTCGAACTCGGCCCCGACGTCCATCTCCTCCACGACGTCCACCACCGCCTCACTCCCATCGAAGCCGCGCGCCTCGGCAAAGCCCTCGAGCCCTACCACCTCTTCTGGCTCGAAGACCCATGCCCCGCAGAGCTGCAAGAGAGCTCGAGCTCATCCGCCGCCACACCACGACACCCATCGCCGTCGGCGAAGTCTTCAACTCCATCTGGGACGCGCACGACCTCATCCGCCACCAATTGATCGACTACATCCGCATGACCATCGTCCACGGCGGCGACATCACCCACGCCAAAAAGACCGCCGACTTCGCCGCCCTCTACAACGTCCGCACCGGCTCCACGGCGCCACCGACCTCTCGCCCGTCCACCATGGCCGCCGCGCTCCACCTCGGCCTCGCCATCCACAACTCGACATCCCCGAGTACATCATCACACCAAACTACCGACGAAGTCTTCCCCCATCACTACAGCCTCAACGCCGGCTACATGCATCCCGGCAACGCCCCCGGCCTCGGCGGAGAGATCGAC
>CAVUSP010000008.1:0-801258 GCA_963744155.1 uncultured Acidobacteriaceae bacterium
CGTCTTTGGCTACGCCGGCACGGAATACGTGCAGCGCACCTATTACCGCAGCAGCACCGGAACTCTTGTAGGCTACGCCCCGCCCAAGCGCCAACAATGCCGGCTGCAACATCGAAGCAGTCCCGACGGCCGGAACAGGGTACGCTCCGGGAGCAAGTACATGCCTTGGCGCTACTCGAGTCCTGGTCCAAGGATCTGTTGGATGGGTTATTGTCTCTACACCGGCCCCGCAGGCAGGCTCCAGTATGGCCTGGCCTATAGCTATTTGACGCGCGAAGCATGGGAAGGCATTGGCGGTGCTCCAAAGGCGACGAACAACTTCGTCTATACCAGCTTCCGTTACTACATCCCCTAAGGTCAAAGAGAATGCGCAAGAAGATCTTAGTCGTTCACAACTCGGACAGAGTGTCGCCAGTTATTGGCGAAGCACTCCACAAGGCGGCATTCGAACTTATGTTCCTATCCGGTTTCTCCGATGTTGTTACGTCTGTTCTGGAGTTCAAACCAGCGCTTGTTCTCTTTGACATTCCTTGTTGGAAAAAGTCTCTTGAAGGCCTGTTCACCGAGCTAATGAATCTCAAGAGTGGTCGTTCGGCGAGAAAAGTCATTCTCTCAGACGGGGCGGGGCTGGATGACAAGGTCAATGCACTCGAACTGGGCGCGGACGATTTTCTCCAAAAGCCCATCTCTTCTCGCGAGCTTCTCGTCCGGCTTAGCGCAACCCTTCGCTCTCACAAGCCATTCTTAGAAGAAGAGAACATTAAGACTCTCGGCGATTTGGCTCTTTATCGCGAAGCGATGGAGATCTCCATCGGTAATGAGAGAAAGAAGCTGAGCCCCAAGGAATTCGATCTGCTCTTCTGTCTAATGGATCATCCTGGAAAGGTCTTCAGCAGAGAGGAACTGCTCGAAAGTGTCTGGATTCCCTGGGAAATCGAGGATCGGCGCGTTGTGGACGTCTACATCGGCGTCTCCGCGAAAAAATCGAAGCCGACCCATCTAGACCTAGCCTGCTGCTAACCCGAAGGGGACACGGATATTCTCTCGTCGCCCCAATAAACTCTTTGGAGTTGAAGTCCAAAAAAGAGGATTCATGAAATGAGGCAGGATCGCATCCTGCACGTTTTTGCGTTCGAGTATGAGGTGCCCCACTGAGTGCATCGCCGGCTCAGGTTCAACTTCAGGTTTGTCGGCTACGCCGGATAGGTATCTCACTCAGGAAAGTGCGTCTTAGTCTGTTGTCGTTGAGACGCCCGTATAGTTCTTCGGTCGAAACATTTAGGCTGTGGACAAATATGTATTTCGGCAAGAAGGGCGCGACGAAAAGTTATCGAGGAATATTGAGTAAGAAATTCGAACTGGGCGCCGGTCGAATCAGTCGGGCGCCGATAAAAATGACCGATTTTGCCGAGTTTTTGTCACTCGGCGCCGAGCGGTTCGGAGCAGAGGGGTGTTCAGGTTTGTGCCTATGCTATGTTGTTTCAGCTCGCCGCCGTCCGGCACGGGAAGACATCAAGGACTCTTCCCCGCGTCTCTCCGGGGTCATATCAGATTGCGTGGGGCTCGCTCGAATCATCTTGAACCAGATTGTGAGGTAAGTATGTCGTCGGTGTACAAACTCGTTGCCGCTCCACACCTGTTACCTGGAGGCGATTTCAAGGGCCACCTCGAAACCGTGATCTTCATCGCCGCCAACGAGAAGGAGTCGCACAAATGGTGGTGGGCAGTGAATGTTGGAACCTTCGAGAAAGACTCTACGAAAATCGTCTCGCCTGAGCTGGCAGCCAATATCGTCTCACGGCACCGCCAGGGAGAAATTGTAGAGTTTCCCAATCGCTATGAGTTGTCAGCGGTGAAGGGGAGATTTGGCGCTACGGCTGGTGCGTTAGGCGGAGGGGGTGTTCCTGGCAACATAGGACCGAAGCGCTCAAATAACCCGTAGATCGGCTTCTTGCCGTATACAAGAAAAGAAATTGAGAATATGCAGGCTCGAACCCAGTGAGCAGCCTCTCGATATTTATGTGCCCCAGGTTTATGGGCCCAACGTACTTGTACTGGTAAGTGGGCTGGTCGAAATCATTGATATAGACAGAGGACATGGCTACCTCCAATGGATGGCAAGCGGCGTCCTAGTTGCTCATTTGATTAATCGCTTTCGACCCGCTCCCATGCCATACGCAATTTTAGCAGTGAGAGAAGAAATGCCGCCCCGAAGAGGGGCTTTCCTTGTTTGTGGCATTAGGGCAGTTCCGGAGTGCGATCAAAGCCATCGCCTCCTCAACTCAAGTCGATGCCCGGATGCCAACCGCTCTTTGCGAGGGAACGCTTTAGGGTCGCTCATCTCGAGGATGTCGCGAATGGCGCGGCGCTTGTCGGCCGCATGTTGATAGTAGGACTTCGCGATACGATAGCCAACCCAGTAGCCCAGATCGCCGGGCTTTTCGAGAGTTCCGTTGAATAGCCAATTCGAAAGATCGGTCTTATCCTCGTCGGAAACAAAGGCCGTCTGTATCTCCTTCTCGTTTCCCTTTGCTTCAGCCCAGACACCCGGGTTAGCGACGCCGCCGGAGATCATCTCGTCTATGAACTCGGCCGCTCCCTCGATGAGAGAAACTTCGAGCACGGTCGGATGTTCGTCTTTTTTGGTAAGGGACTCCGATTGCTGAACGTGGATGAATTCGTGCGCGATCACATGCACAAACCGATCCTCGACGTTCGCATCGAAGTACGTTACACCGCAGATCGCCTCCAACCCTACCATCACACCATCAGTTGGTCCGCTTGCAGCCACTGGCCGGCCGCGGCCAACTGCGAGAGTTACAGGCGGAAACCTGGCGCTCGGATATAAGCTGGCGAGCCTCACCATCGCTACGTTGACGCGTTCTCGCACGGCTGGCAGAACTGCCGCACACCGCTTTGCGTCTGAATAGATCGCAGGTGTTTTTGCCAAGGTCGCTGCCATGTTGGCGCCAGTGATGTTTCGGATTTTCGCGAAGATGTGAAGTCCATCTGAGCCAACGTCGAGATAATCGCGTTGCAACTGGTCGGCGGTGGGACGGCTACCAGCGGCATCGTAGAGCGTATAGAACCGGCCCACGTCGTCGATTCGGATCACCGGGCCATCGGCCAGTCCGGGATTGGTGAAGACAGCGCAGACCGCGCGCATGGACGGCAGAGCCAGGATAACGACTAACGCTAGCCTTCGAACGTCCATAGATGAGTCGATTTCCTCATTCCTATTTCACCATTAGGGACTGTACGCATGAATTACCTAAGATGTTCGGTCCTTTGATGGCTATGCAGAAATCTTATTGTTTGACAAGACGAATGTTATGAATGTTCCGGAGACTCCCGCAGGCGGAAAGCGGTCCACAGCATCATCACTATCGAGGCGAACGAGCTCATGTCGTCGGTCCACAACCGCATGCCCGTCATTTTGCACCCGCGTAATTACGATCGCTAGCTTACCCGCGCACCTGGTTCTGCCGATGGCCTCGGGCACGGTCAGCCACCCATCGATCTCCTGCCCACCTACGAAAGCGATGCGATGAAGATGGAGCCGGCCAACCAGAAGGTCGGCAACGTTCGAAATAACGGCCCCGAGATGTTGAATTCGGCATGATCTTTCAGGGAGACGGTGTTGACGTGGCCAAGAAGAGAGACCCACCTGAAGCGGGGATCTTCTCCTTAACTCTGCCACAGCATCCACGAAAGAGAGATAGATGCACGTGCCCTTTACCCCTGACCGACGACTAAGCAGCCAGCTTGCGGCGGCGAATCGCAGCAGCTAGGCCCACGACACCAGTTCCCAGAAGAGCAAGACTGGATGGCTCGGGAGTCACCGCACTCGTGTTGACGTCGAAAACGGTTTTGATCCCGGGTGTAACCGACAACCCCGCAAAGTTCACATCGAGCCCTGTGGCCGTGAAAGTAAAACCCACCGGAGTGAGGGTCGTCGACGGATCAAGCGTAATGCCCAAGATTGAAGGCGCGCCGGCGAACGACAATAGGAACCCATTGAAACCACCGCCACCATATGGAACACTGCTATTGATCGTCGTAATTATGATCTGGCTGCCGGTGATGTCGATCTGTTCGGCATATAGAGGAATTGAGCCGGCCGGGAACTCGATGCCGGAGCCCACCACCACCGGGCCTTCCGTTGAGGTAATGTCGGTTGGACTGGTGCAGCATGCTCCCGAGACTGTAACGCTCGACCCGATTAGGTCTGCGTTAGCCGCCACGTTCGTCGATGCTAAAAGCAGTAGGATTGCCGCCCCAAAAAGGAGAGCCCGTGTAGTCATCGCTATACCCCCGATATGAGATTTTGATTGCACTTCGTGATGTTAAAAGTTTCTCGCGTGCAACCGCTAGGGCAAAATGAGGAACATATTTTCTCGGCTCGAATCTTGGTATTGCGGAGCCGGTACTCTAGTGTGACCGATAACTAATTTGCCTTCCGCAACTTCCGACAGCCTCGCACGATTGTTCTTCAAACCCAAACGGGCTCTCTGCGAATAAATTACCCACAATCCGGGAGCATTGCTTCCGTCTTTTCACCGCAAGAGAAACCCTGGTTAATTCGACGGGTCGTCGGCGTGCATCTGAGCTTCCAGCTTTTCTCTTATTGGAACGAGCCCACGGACGATCTCGGAGTAGAAGGTGATGCGATCAACGGGATCAAATTGGGCCGCGTACTCCCTGATCAGCTCCACGACGCGCTCCGCAGCACGCTTGTCGTCTCCAGGCTCGATAATCATCGATCCACCTCGGCGAGGCTATAGCAGAGTCTAGGTCTCCCGCCGCTGCCGCATTACTCGAAGTGTCTGGAGCACCTCACTATGCAGGCCGATGTGTCCTGCCTCGATGTCGGCAATCCCTTGTTCGATCCGTCTGGCATGGTGCCCTGAGAGGTCCAGAAAGAGGTCGACGGATTCACTCTTCAGCTGCTCATGGCAATCGCGACAGCAACTGACGAGGGTCTGCATGTTCGCGGTGAAGGCAATCAGCTGCTTCTGGGTAAACTTCTTCTTCAACAGCACCTTGCTGTTATCGCCAAGCGCCACCAGGTGAAAGGTCGTCTTACCAAGGTCGATGCCAACCGATCGAATCTGCATGTCGATGATCCTCCTTGAACGTGCCTACAAGATCTCCCGGTAGAGATCAAGCGGCGGACCATCTCAGTAAATGGGATGAGCCGGTCCTTCGAATCGGAGAGACTATGCCCATGAAGAAACCAGCGCAGCACTTCATCGCGGAAGTTCCACGCAGCATCACCAAGGTTGGGATGACGATCGGGATCGATCTTGGGGATGTCTGGAGCCATTACTGCACGCCCAACGAAGATGGAGAAGTGGTTGACCGGGGGCGGTTTCGAACGACACCCTCGGGAGTCGAGAAGTGGTTTAGTCACGCCCCCCTAGAAACAGTATCGGACCCTCGCCTTTTCTCGATAGCTGTTGAAAGAACTCATATCCCTCCGTAGAGGAGCAGAATGCAGCAGGGTTCTTCACTTTGGCTCGGCGATTGAATGTCACATCATACGCGGGCAGAAGATAGTCCGCTCGAACCAAGCCCCACCCGGCTGAAAGGATGAATGTCTGCTGAAGTCCAAAGCTTCTGACCAAACTTGAATACGCTGGATGCCTGTAGAGCCGATACGCTTCCCGTAGGCTAAGAGGGTTTGCGTCTCTTTCTTCATCCACGTACTTTTCCAGTCGATTTTTCCAAGTCAGAGGGGGCAGGTCCGATATGTCATCCGGTCGTGCGTAAAACGTACCCGCAGTGTTTGAACAAAGCTTCGGTGCTGCAACGAAATGGACATCCCTTCCGTCACTCGTTCTGAGTCTTCCTGCATTCGGATCTTTGGTCGCCGCACACTGAATGACGATGTCCATAGAGGTTGTTTCTAACAGATCAATTGATCTACCGCTATTCATCCGAAGCGTCCGGCGAGCATGGTGCGGTCATTTCCTTACTTGGCTGCTCCCAGACCTCAGGGAACTGCCTGCGTATGCCGCCGTCTGAGAGAAGTTTGGGCTTTCAGCAAGATTTTTCTGAGGGGGGATGTGCACAGCGGTCAAAGCCTGCGAGGTTTTCTCAGAGTATAAGTGGTTATCAATCAATGACATAGCAGGAATGAGGCCAGCAATTCAAAGCGTTGAAGGAGAAAATATCACCTTATGCGTAAATTGCCTTGGATAGTTTCATCTTATGCGGTCCCCCAGTTTCATTTTATGCGGTCTGCTTCTCCGCAAGCCGTTGACAGACTGTGACGCCGAGTTTCACCTTATGGGTAAACCCACACCTAAGCAAAAGCTAAGAAGAAGAACCCCGCCGTCAGGCGGGGTTCTTCGTTTCTGTCTCAAGCCTTCTTATCCTGCAGGCTGAGTCCCTCAGCTCCTAAACCGACGAATGAACAGTATTTGCGGTGGAAGACGTAAAACGCCATGTTTACCTGTTCCATATATTCGTATATCTGGTTTGCTAGTCGATATTCCTCCGTTTCGATCTTCACGATGTTCTCACCAAGAATGTCCTTGATTTCATCGCAATCGATTGCGAAGGAATGATCCTTATAGTCGTACACCAAATGATGGGCAATCTTTTTCCTCGCGGATTCGTCTAGCCCACTTCCCTTCAGGAGTTTTTCTGCATAGTGGGTTGCAGATTCAGAAACTCTTTCGTACAACCCAAGATGCCGAATGCTCAATGTCTTTTCAAGATACTCAGCAAGCATCGTCGCAGCTCCCGGGTGCTTTTCGCACACCTTTGCGATGTAGTCGAGTGCTGTTCCAAGGCCGAGGGCTGGAAGGTTACTGTATTGCGGATCCACAGGCCCTAATTCGCTCATCATGCCCATATGGATCTGCTTTGCACCGAGAGCGATTAACGTTCCGGCCGACTTAGCTTTTCGCGGAACTACGGCGACGAAACCATGTTCGGAGGTTTTGAAATACCTGCTTATCAAATAGGCGGGAACGGGTGATCCGCCTTTGGTATGCAGCAATAGCCAAATTGGCTTCGTGCGATCCCGGAAGGCGCTGCTCGCTGCTGCATACAATTTGCTTGAGGTGTTCTCGGAAATTGATTCTTCTTCGTCATAAAGGAACAAAAAGTTGTACGCCTTGGCGATTGCGGACTGATCAATCAAGGCTTGGATATCTTCAGCGACACGTTGAACCGCGACCTCGTTTTTTTCACGAGCAATCACCACAACAACGTGCGGAGGCGGAGGTGGTTGTTCTGGAACTTCCTCTTGTGAAGCCTCGCCACTTTTGGTGTCTGTATCAGGAACTCCATTTAATGGAGCCGTCTTCTCGCCCTGCGCCCCTGCGGGTCCTTGCTCACCATGGTGATCTTTGACCGTCTCGCCCATGAACCACCTCTACACCTGTTGCGGACATTGCGGTAGAGAGAGGAGATCATTTCTCCAAACCCCGTCCGCGTATGTGCGCAAATAAGGCTCTCGACCATCGGTTGGGCGCACGACTCCGATGTACGCCTTTTTGGCTGTCGTTGCATCAATCACATAGAACGTGTTGGTTTTAGCCTCTATGCTGCGGATCACTTTGTCCCGATCCCATTTCCATCCCACACCACCAATCTCTGTGATGTGGTCATGTGTGTTCGATGGGTCGGGCTTAGTGATGCACGTCACCCTTACGTCTGCCATATTCACTCCGAATCAGAATGAGGATAACAAAACATCCCTGTGGTATAGGACAGATGGCCAGGTCTAAACCCCGGGGTACCCCATCTCGCGCAGTTTCATCGCGTCTAGGTCGGGCTTTCGCCCCGCCCAGATGGGCCGAAATCGAGCGCGGCTAAACGATTGGCAGGTGTTGCGCGAGACCTCGAGCTAACTCCTACCCGAAGGATGAAAAGGACGCCATGCCTGCTCATAGGAGTGTCCCGCTCAGCCATTGGATCAGAAGCCATTTGGATTATGCAAGCTCAACGGAGTACTCACGCCGATTGATAAGGAGGGTGGCAAATGATGAGAGCAGCTTTGATATTGCGAAGTTCGAACCGCATTCCTTTCATATCCACCGAGTCATCGCGCGTGCTAATCTTGCGAGCACTCGAGGTGTCACCATGACCTTAGCCGCGAACAAGGCCCTCGCAGAACGCTGGTTCGAAGAAGTCTGGAATCAGGGCAAAGAATCCACCATCGACGAACTCTTCCATCCACAGGGCAAAGCCTACGGCTTTCCCGAGCCCGACTCCGTCCTCGTCGGCCCGGAGGCCTTCAAGAACATCCACCGCAAGTTCCACAGTGCCTTCGGAAAGATTCACGTCACTCTCGACGACCTCGTCGCCGAAGGAGATCGCGTCGCCGTGCGATGGACCTGCACGATGAAGCACACCGGCGACGGCCTCGGTTTTCCCGCGACGCACAAGAGCGTGAGCCTGCCTGGCTCCTCGTTCATCACCTGCCGCGACGGCGTCATGACAGACGGCTGGAACCTGATGGACCTGACCAAACTGACTCTCCGGCTTCAGGAGGAGGTGGCCCAGATCTAGAGATGGCGCTCCCTCTTCGCGCAGGCTCATCGAGCTGATCGGGTCTTCCGCCGGCTTGCGGGTAGTGGTCCGCTTTTCCAGACCGTTTGCCGATACGATACGAAGAGAGCAATCATGGCCGACGCAAAGACCCTCTCCCCCGAAGTTCTGCTGCACATCGCTGAGTCCCTCAACCTGCCGCTGCATTCGCTGATCGCGGTGATCGGCCTGCTCAACGAGGGCGGCACCGTCCCCTTCATCGCGCGCTACCGCAAGGAAGCAACCGGCAACCTCGACGAAGTGCAGATCAGAGACATCGAGGAGAAGCTGGCTTACTTCCGCGACCTCGTCTCCCGCCGCGAGACCATCCTCGCGTCGATCCTCGAGCAGGGCAAGCTCACCGATGACCTGAAGGCCCGCATCGAAGGCACGTTCGACAAGTCGGAGCTGGAAGACCTCTACCTTCCGTATCGTCCGAAGCGGCGCACGAAGGCTACGATTGCGCGCGACCGCGGTTTGGAACCGCTTGCGCAGTATCTCTGGGCGCAGCAGTCCACCGGTGTTCCGCTTGCCGAGTACGCGGCTACTTTCGTCGATGCGGAAAAGGAGGTTCCGACACTTGAGGACGCGCTTGAGGGCGCGCGCCACATCGTCGCGGAGATGATCAGCGAAGATGCCGACCTGCGCAAGGTCGTGCGGCGACTGATGTTCGAGGAGGGCATCATCGTCAGCAAGCGATCGATGGATGCGGTCGATGAGCAGGAAAAGTTCAAGATGTACTACGACTACCGCGAGCCGGTGAAGACGATCCCGTCGCACCGCATGCTGGCGATCCGACGTGGCGAGACGGAGTCGATCCTCTACTTCCTGATTGAGCTTGAGCCTCTTCGGGCTACGTCTCTCCTTGGCGCGCGCATTCTTCGTCAGCCCGGCGATTGGACGCCGCACCTCGAACTCGCGATTGCCGACTCATGGAAGCGTCTGCTCAATCCGTCGATCCAGGGCGAGCTGCGTTTGGAGTTGAAGAAGCGCTCGGACGCTGACGCCATACAGGTCTTTCGGGACAACCTGCATAATCTTCTGCTCGCCGCACCGGCGGGTCCTATCTCGGTTCTCGGCATTGACCCGGGCTTGCGGACTGGGTGCAAGGTCGCCGTCGTCGACGAGACCGGCAAGTTTCTCGCGCACGACGTTTTGTATCTGCACACTTCTAAAAATGCGGCGTCGGGAGCAGACGCTACGCTGGCGGCTCTGATCGCCAAACACAACGTCCGCGCGATCGCGATAGGCAACGGGACTGCCTCGCGTGAGACCGATGCTTTCATCCGCGACTTCCTGCGTAGTCACAACCTCAGCAACCTCTTCTCGGTGACTGTCAGCGAGGCAGGCGCCAGCATCTACTCCGCATCGGACATCGCCCGGCAGGAGTTCCCCGACCTCGATCTCACCGTTCGCGGAGCTATCTCTATTGCGCGCCGTCTGCAGGACCCGCTCTCCGAGCTGGTCAAGGTCGACCCAAAATCCATCGGGGTGGGTCAATATCAGCATGACGTGGATCAGCGGCAGCTGCAGCAGTCCCTCGAAACCGTAATCGAGAGCTGCGTTAACCGCGTCGGTGTCGATCTCAACACATCCTCGTGGACTCTGCTGCGCTACGTCGCTGGCGTCACCGAGCGCACTGCGCTCAACATCGTGGCGTACCGCGACCAACACGGGAAGTTCCGTTCTCGCTCCGAACTCGCCAAGGTCACAGGCATTGGCGCCAAGACCTTCGAGCAGGCCGCCGGCTTCCTGCGCATTCGTGACGGCGAAAATCCTCTTGATCGGACGGCGGTGCACCCTGAGTCCTACCCGATCGTCGAGCAGATTGCAAAGTCGCTCAATACGCCAATTGTTGAACTGATTCAGAGTCCGCAGCTCCTCAGCAAAGTTGACGCGAAACAACTCTCCGCCGGTGCCTTTACCATTTCAGACATCCTCGAAGAGCTACGGAAGCCCGGCCGCGATCCACGCGACCAGTTCGTCGCCCCGAATTTTTCGGAGACCGTCCGCGAACTCGCCGACGTTCAGCCCGACATGGTTCTCGAAGGCGTCGTCACGAACGTCACTAAGTTTGGGGCCTTCGTCGACATCGGCGTTCATCAGGACGGCCTGGTCCACATCAGCGAGCTCTCCAACCGCTACATCAAAGATCCTTCCGAGGCCGTCAAGGCGGGCCAGATCGTCAAGGTCAAGGTTCTGAGTGCCGATGCCAAAACCAAACGCATTGCTCTCTCCATGAAGGCACTCATGGCGCCCGCTTCGAACAATCAGCGGCCCAGACAGGCGAAACAACCGCCGCCGCCGCAACCCAGCATGAACGAAAAGCTTGCCATGCTCTCATCAAAGTGGAAGGTGTCCTGACACCTTCGTCTCATAAGTCGCAAATGCCTCTCCCTCCATCTAACGAGTGTGTAAGTGTTCGGCGAACTTGTGGCGTCTCGCCCAAGCAGGAGGATGGTCATGGAAGCACAGCGCGACACGGCTCGGCCTCACCAGCCGGGACAAGACGTTTTCCGATCAGTGCTTAGCGAAGAGCTCGACTGGAAGCCATTCGCGGCGTTTCCAGCTTCTGTCCGCCTGGCAATCATCGTCGGTCACCCGTTGGACTCTGGACCCTATACGATCAGGGTTCGAGTGCCTCACGGCGTGAAGTTGGAGCCGCATCAGCACCCGGAGGATCGGGTCTACACGGTCATCTCCGGTATTTTCTACATCGGACTCGGCGATCAGTTCGATGCCGATAAGCTGCAGGCGTACCCGCCTGGAAGCGTTATCGTGTTGCCCGGTGGGACGTCCCATTTTCATTGGGCGAAATCTGGCGAGTACATCACGCAAGTTACGGCGATTGGGCCGCTCGGCCTTGAGTACGTCAGCGCGAAAGATGATCCGCGAAATAGCCACTCTTGATGGGCGGGTTCGCAGGCTCTTCAGATTTTCTTCGCTGATATAGGAGGGTGGAGCAGGTCTAGAGAGGGTGCTCGGTCTTTGCGCCATGGGCGAACCTTTCGATCCCGTCAAGTTCAACCTTGACTCCTCTGCCGGGCGAGGGCAAGATCACACCAAAGCACGCATGTCACACCGGAGACACACACCATGCGTAACCTCCTCCCCAAGCTGCTCGCCCTCGCCGTCACCACTCTCACAATAGCCGCCCACGCCGACACTCTCACCGCAACTCTGACCGGCGACGGCCACACCTACGTCTTCACCCTCCCATCCCCGTACGACTTTCCCAACGAGCTTCACCTCGTCACACTTCCCACCATCCGCACCACCGGCTCAACCGACGGCGTCGGTGGCCAGACCTTCGACGTCACCTTCTTCTCCGGCATCGCCGATCCCGGCTACAGCTTCGAGTTCGACGACTACACTTTTCTCGGCGGCATCCTTGTAAAACCCGGGACCGACCCTAACGCGCCAGCTGGCGACCTCACAGCCTTGATCGACACCGGTTCCACCACCGTCTACTTCGTCACCCCCAAGGGCGCCCCCGACTATTTCACCCTCAACATCGAGGACACCACATCTACTCCCACCCCCGAACCCTCCACCGTTCTCTTACTCGGCACAGGAATCGCAGGGCTCGTCACCATGATGCGCCGCCGCCTGATCCGCTAGCTAACCAGCAGAGTCGTCGTTCTTCGCGCCGGGCAACCGTTTGATGAGGAAATCAATCTGGCCGGAGTGGTGAGAGATATGCTCGCAGACGTGAAACCACAGGCAATAGTTGTTGATTGGGCCGCCGCCCCATCCGGGCTCCTTCAGCGCTGTCGTGAACCAGGCATCGTCTCGCTTGGCGAACTCCGCTAACGTCTTTTCGCGTGCCTCACGAATCGCGTCCTGATAGTAGGCAATGTTGTGGCCCTTGATCGTCGCGCGTCCAGCCGCACCAAGATTCATCGCAGGGCCCCACTTGGCTTCATAGTCGGCTGGAAGCTTTTCGAAGTTCTCGTTCCCGAACGTCATCCGCTGATACAGAACTTCAGTTGCGGCGAGGTGAAGCATGAGCGCACCGATGGTGTTGGCATTCTTGTCGAACAGGTAGTCAAGCTGCTCCTGCGAGAGGTCGCGAGTGGGGCCAAGCACAGCGGACTCCATCCAGGTCAGCATGGAAACCATTGTGCCGATCTGTGGTGTGTAGCCCGGCCGTGGACCGATCATGTTGATCGTGGCTTTGTCGTACGGGGGCGCCATACGCGGCATCGGCGTGGGCTTGGCTGGCGGCGGAGCCGGCGCGGGCGATTGACTCGGCTTAGCCGATTGCGCTGTCGCAGGTTGCGCCGTCTGGCCAAACAATGGGATGCCGGCTGCAAGAACACCTAGAGCCGAGTGAGCAAGAAACGTCCGGCGAGTGGAAGCATAGTGCATCGAAACCTCCTGTTCTTACGAGACACCAAGATTACACGCACTTTCGCTCTCACCATCGCCTCTTGCCACCGAAATAGAAGTCGTGTTGCCACAAGATTTCACCCCACGCAACACGCTTCCAACCTCCCCACAGGCGCATCTAAAACACAAGGGAGGGCCATCCCATGCGCCACGCATTTCCGATACCGGTCATCGCGCTCTTAGCCTGCCATCTCTACTTACAACATCTCCGCTCAGAGCACCCCGACGACACCATCCCAACCCCCGCCCCAACAGCAGACCACGCCGCCGCCCCAAACCCGCAGCCCCGGCGGTGACGTAGGCAGCGGAGCGGGCGACATCGGCAAGGGCACTGCCAAGGGAACCGGAGCGGCAGCCGAGGGTGTCGGCAAAGGCGCCGGCGATCTCGTCACGCTCCACCCCGCAGGAGCTGCGGAAAACGTTGGCAAAGGCGCGGGCGTCGCGGGCAAGGACATCGGCGTCGGTGCTGTCAAGGGCACAGGCAAAGTTGCCAAGGGCACAGGTCGCGGCATCGGCAAGATCTTCCACCATGGCCATCACGAGGACGACACACGGCCGCCCTCATCTAACCCACAAAACTAAAGACGGATGGAGGGTGCTTCGGTTTCGCCTGCCCAGATGGCCGTGCGAGCCAATAGTATTTGCCGACGTGAGGTGATACAGAGCACGGCTATCGGCCTGAGTTGCAGGAGGGAAAGAAGTGCGCCAATTGCTCGATACGTTGCGGCCATTTTGCTTCTCCAGTTTGGCGCAGTCGCGTAATTTGACGATGTCTCTTACCGGCCGAGTCTTGCTGGGGAGGCCACCTGCCACGCGTTCCTGTTCCACAATCGCTCTGAATGTGCAGTTGTTCTGCCAAACGCGCAAGCAGGCTGTGATTTGTGCTCAGACACACGTAGCTAAGGGGTTCCGCACCGCCGCTATCAAATGGATAAGGCGCTATCCATGACAGCGAATGACAATGCGCGTCGCCCACATGACAGAGAGTCGGTCCACCGACATCAAATTTTTACTGGAGCAGGCTGCGGCTAACCGCCCTCGGCAATTCGAAAGTCCCTCTCCACCTCGGGACCAAGCACCGCCAGCGCCTTCTTGTAATCCGCGCTCTCATACGCAGCTAAGGCAGCTTCGTAGCTATCAAACTCCACCACAACTGTGTTTTGTTTTATCCCGGCCTCGCGAGCCGTAACCGGACTACCAGGGGGCACCAGAAGACGCGCGCCAAACGGTCCCAACGCCGCTCCGGCAAGTGCCGCGTAGTTCTTCATAGTCGCCTCATCACCAACCGTCCGGTACGCAACCACCCAATAACCCTTTTTCATATCGTTTCCTCTCTCGAATAGGTTGATGGCTCGAAGACCTGAGGCATTGATCCTACAAGATCACCAAAGAAAAATCTCAGAAACCCAGGCAAAGCCCCGCTTATAGCGCTCATAGTCAGGGACATGCCCCAGCCTGCCCGCGAAAATCCAGCGCAAACCATCCGTCCTCGTTTAGGATTTAGGGGTGGTTAAGGAGAATGTTGAGATGAGTTCTGCGAGTGCGTCGCATTGGTTAGATCGTTGGTGGCCCCTGCTGGTGATCCTTTACGGAGTTCTCTTCGTCTCGATCCTGGTGTCGTTTCACCCGACGACGTAGGAACAACGAAACCGTGCCCCATTCATGCAGTCATCGCATGAATGGGGTTTTGATCAGGCCCTTCCGGCAAATTCGCGCGTCTCCGTATACAGCTTGATCTTCTCGCCTTCCTTGATGAACATCGGGACGCGAACCTCAATACCCGTCTCTACCTTGGCCGGCTTCGTCACACTTCCCCCGGCGGTATCCCCACGAACACCCGGTTCCGTATAGGTCACCGTCAGCTCCACCAGCTGCGGCAACTGCAGCCCAATCGGATTGCCGTTGTACTTGTCGATTTGAATCATGACACCCTCGACCAGCAGGTCGAGCGCGTCTCCGACAATGTCGCTGTTCAGCGAGAGCGTTTCAAAGCTCTCCTGATCGAGAAAATACGAGCCATCGCCATCGCTGTAGAGATACGACGCATCCACTGTCTGCAAGTCTGGTTCCTTGAACTTGTCACTCGCTTTGAACGTCTTGTCGAAGACTGCGCGCGTCAACATATTCCGCATCTTCAGCCGAACCAGCGTCTGCCCACCCCTCGCCGTAGGCGTAGAGATATCCGACTCCAGGCAACAGTAGGGCGAATTCTCAAACTCAATAAACATCTTGCGCTTCACGTCGATCGCATCAATCAAAGCAGCCATAGTGCTTCCAGAATATCAGCGACCGCTGGGTACCATCTCACGCGCCGTCTTACTTGCCGGGCTGCTGTTGATACCAAGTCTGCGCGGGAACGACTGGCGCGGCAGCGATCGTTGTCGTCGAAGGTGCGTGCGGAAATTGCTGCCTCGCCTGTTGAATCTGCGCCCTTAGCCCGTCCGAGCCCGGACTTGCCGGAAGCGTCTCCACGATTCTTTGCGCATTGTCGGCATGCTGCACCGCCAGATCGAACTGCCCGATCGCTGCCTCAGAGCCGCCCCAGAACAACTCCGTGTAGACATTTGTCGAAGCGATTGTGAACGCGTCATAGTCCGGATACTTGGAAAAGATGGCCAACGCCTGTTGGTACAAAACACGACCGTCCTGCGGTCGCCCCATCAGGAAGTCAAGGTAGGCGCTCGATCGGATCGCGCCAATCTCGTCATTGAAATTATTTGCGACGCCCATCGCCATCTTCAAATAGTCCTTTGCCGCCGAAAGATTGTAAGAAGACTGCAGTGCCACCGCGATCGCATAATACTCCGTACCGGAGACCACGCCTTTCGGCAATCTCCTCACAATCTCAGAAGCCTGACGCGACAGCATCGTCGTCTCCTGGTTGTAAAGCTGGCTGACACCTGCAATCGAACTTGGATCTCCCGCGTACCGTTTCATAGCGTCGAGATTCTCTCTTGGGATCGCGCTCAGCCTCTGCAGAATTCCCCGCAGCTCCTGTCGCGACGCCTGTATATCTTGAATCTCCGTCCTTCGATAGGACACAAACGTAGTTCCGAACGAGAACGCCAGCGCCGTCACTGCAATGAGCGTCGACACATCCTTGTACCAGGGCCCCTTGGGTGCTGCGGGCGCGCCCCCTTCCGCAGCCAGAACCCGCGCCCCACTTGCCGACAGCAGGCAAGCTGCGAACGCAAGAAAAAACATCACTCTCAGGAAATGCTTGCGGAGCGCGCTATTCATACTTCCTCCTCAGGTTCTGCGGGTTTGGCAATCTCGGTGATTGGCGAGCAGCCTACCACATCGATCCACTTCGAGCAGATCGGCTGATTCTCCTAAAAGAAAAGCCCCGCAGTTGCGGAGCTCTTCTTCAGCCAGCATTCAGTTCTCTCTACGAAGCGCGCTTCCTCAGCCCCGGAGCAGCCTGCCGCTCATCCTCGCGACTCTTCTGCGCGGAGTACTTCTCCTTCGCGCTCTTCGGCTTCTTCTTCTGTTCAGGCTCCTGCGAACTCTGTGTAAAGATTGGGCCGGCCGCCGCGGTGATCTTCGCTGCCGCTGCCTTCTCTTCGTTCAGATTCTCGGTGAGCAGGTCGATCACATCCTGCATGCCAAGCGTCTTCGCCATCGAAATCGATGCCTCGTACCCGGCAATCTCGTAGTGCTCGGTCCGAAGAGCTGCGCCGATTAGGCCGCTGTCAAAGGACGCTCCCTCTTCATCTTTCTCCAGCGCGTCCTTCCCCTCCTCGACGATGCCCTCCATCCCGTTGCAATGCTCTCCGGTCGGCTTCTCGCCAAGATGCCCGAAGACCTCCTTCAAGCGTTCTACCTGGCCCTTGGTCTCTTCCAGATGTTTCGCAAACAGATCCTTCAACTTTGCGTCCTTCGCACCCTTCGCGAGTTTGGGCAGTGCCTTCACTAACTGATTCTCCGCACTGTACAAATCGCGCAACTCATCAATCAAGACATCCTTGAGTGGCATGTAAATCTCCTGTGTCGATCTATGATTCCCCGGCGTCCTCGCCACTTTGCGAATCACATCATGAGAGACAACTTCGTCACCGGAAGTTGGCTATCCGCGAAGGTTAATCTCAAGAAGACTTTCGCAAGGCGCAACGTCGAGCGGTTCTCCCGCTAGTCAGAAAGAAAGATGAAATTGGCGCTCAAAGAGCCGACATGCGCAATACAGCTTCAACCGTAGACTCGAGGCTAAGTCTCTCCTTAAGAAAGCGTTGCGCGTTCTATGACGAAGAGAAATATCCCCTTCGAACCGCTCCACTATTTGCCAATAACCAGCAGAGTTACCCCATGCTTCGGAATCCTCGAAGTAAGTACGCCTGACCGGTTCCCCAGGTCTTTCTGCTTCCAAACATCTCGGACACTCCCCCCGCTTCGAAACCCGATCTCGCTCAGATCGACAGAGACGTCCCGGACACTCCAGCTTCGATTGAATAACCCCACAGCGACGCGCCCACCGCTCAGCGGCTTCGTCCAGACATCCAGGTCTCCGCTCTCATACAAACGATCCCCCTGCTTTCCGAGCGAATCCTGATCGATCGCGATAGCTTCCTTGTTCATCAGGATGTTCTTGTCCGACTCCGTCATCTTCGTAAGATCGTTACCCGCCAGCAGAGGCGCGGCCAGCAACACCCACAAACTCATGTGAGTCTTGTATTCGTCCTCCGTCATCTTGCCGTTGCCGATCTCCAGCATGTCCGGATCGTTCCAGTGACCCGGCCCGGCGTACTTCGACAAACCTGCCTGGCTAAACCCGATCGCAATCATCCGCCAATACGAGTCGTCGATATCGTCCGTCGTCCGCCACATGTTCGCACCCAGGCCAGGGCCCCACTTCCACGGCTGATCCATCCCATACTGACAGAGACTGTAGACAATCGGCCGGCCCGTCGCCTTCAACGCGTCACCCATCTTCTGATACGCCGCAATCATCAGCTTCTTTGCCGCATCCGGATCATCCGGATGCTCCTTCTCCACCTTTCGCATGTTGTCCTGAAACGAGCATAGATCGTACTTCAGAAAATCGACTCCCCACTCGGCATATAACTTTGCATCCTGCACCTCATGCCCAAGGCTCCCCTCATATCCCGCGCAAGTCTTCGGTCCCGGCGAAGAATAAATCCCGAACTTCAATCCCTTCGAGTGGATGTAGTCGCCAAGCGCCTTCATGTCGGGAAATCGTTCGTTGGAGTGAAGCACGCCTTGAGCGTCTCGCTTGCCCTCCCACGTGTCGTCGACGTTCACGTACACGTAGCCGGCGTCGCGCATTCCAGTGTTTACCAGCGCATCCGCCGCCGACCGCACATCCGCATCGGTCACATGCCCGGCGAAGTGGTTCCAGCTATTCCAGCCCATAGGCGGCGCAGCCGCAACCGTGGTCTGACCGAAAGCGGTGAGGGAAGAAAACAGAACGGCAAGTGAAAGTGTCGTAAAGGCACGCATCCAGGCGACTCTCCGAGAGTGGATATAAGAACGCGTCAAGCATATAGGCCCGAACGCCTTCCCGGCGACCCACTCAATCTCGACTCGTCAACACGTAGTTGAACGTGCCCTCCAAACTACTGAGCCAGACCAAACATCTGAAGCAGCGCATCTGTTGCTTCACGTGCGTCGCGAATCTTGAAGTCAGCCTCAAGCCGCATCGGCTTCGCCTTTGGTGACAACGCAGTGAGTGTCGTCAACACCGTCTCCGCCGCGAGCTGTGGCGTACCCGGCCCCACAACAATGTAGTCGACCCCATCCACCCCCAGCAGGATCTTCGCGTCGCGAAACAGGCAAGTCGACCGTACATCGAAGCCATGCGCCACCAACACCGTCCTGACAAACACGCACAGATCCGGCGACTCATCAAACACCAGAACTCGTGGGCCACCCTTCCCTGGAGTCTCCTGCCCGGGACCCTGCTTCAGAAAAGACACGATCGCCTCTTCCTCCGTCGGAAAACTCTGCAGCAAACCGGAGAGCCTCGTCATATTCAGCAGGTTCGTGACGAACGGCGGCGGAGCAGCCAGCCGAACGCCACCACCGCGTTTTTCCATGCGCTCGGCGTATCGCACCAGCAGCCCCATCGCGATACTGTCCAGTCGATTGACCTCACCCAGGTTCAGCACAATCCGCGTAAACTCTCGCTCTGCTGCCACGAGTGCGGTCTCCAGCGCCTTCACCTCTTCGCCCAGAACAACGCGGCCCACGCACTCAATCACGTAGACGTTCCCAACAAAGCGCGACTTTAGACTGAGCAGCATGGCAACCTCATTTGATCGTGATCGTGTAGAGCCTCGGATGCGCTCGGGCTACGGGGTTGCACAAGTCTAAACCAGAGAACCTTCGCGGCTAAAGCGCTAAGATTTCGGCGGCCGCACCCGTTCCGCGTCCCGTAAGCTCCCGAATCAGATCCACCTCTCGTTGACGATACGGTGTGTCATCCTGACGAAACACCTCGTGAAACCACACCGTAGGCTGCATCAGCACATAGGGTCTCTCCCACGAATCCCATGGAAAATACGTCTGCGTCTTTCCCGCCACCAGTCCCCAGTTGATCGCTCCAACGTTGTATTTTTTCGCGACCGGCAAACTTCCATCAAACGTGCTCCCCGCTCCCCGAGCCATGTACTCCGTGCAGATAATCGGTCTGCCCAGCGGTTTCAGCGACAAAATCCTCGCCTCAAACTCTTCAGGCCAACCGTAGTTGTGGAACGTAATCACATCGGACTCCGCCAGTTGAATCTTCGTCGTCTTGCTCTCCTTCGCCGGATCGCTCCAGTTGCCATGCCACACCCCGCTCGTCAGAGGCTGCGTAGGATGCATCTCTCTCGCCCAGGCGAACGCCTTCGGCAACAGCTCTTCAACACGCGCCACCTTCGCCGCCTCATCCTTCGCGACATCGCCGCCTCGATTATCCGGCTCATTCCACACATCCCACCCCAACACGCGATCGTCCTTCGCAAATGCCCCCACCACGCCCTTCACATAGGCCTTCAACTGCGGCTCGACGCTCTTGTCCAGCAGCCGTTCCTTCCCCGGACTCTGTACCCATCCCGAGTTATGCACGCCCGGAATCGGCGGATGTTGCGGTCCGAGATGCGGATTCGTCTCCCAGCACGAATCGAACAGAACCAGCAGCGGCCGGATATGGTGTTTGGCGGCGATCCCCAGAAACGTATCCAGCCGTTGCGTAAATCCCTTCGGATCCTGCTGCCACAACTGGTCCTGCAGAAACACCCGCATCGTATTCATCCCGATGCTCTCGGCCATCCCCAGCTCTTTATCGATCAGCGACGGATTGAACGTCGCGGCCTGAAACATCTCCAGTTCGTTGATTGCATCCGATGGAATGAAGTTCGCGCCCACCAGCCACGGCTGCTTCGCATACCAATCGTTAGCCTGCTGCGCGCTCCACCGCCCATTCGTATCGGTCTGCGCATCCAGCGCCTTCGGCATAAAAGCGATAACGGCAAACAGCATCCACACAGAAGCAAGAGGCTTAATCCGGATCATCAACTTCCTCAGTTGGCACGCGGGCAAACCGCGTGAAGATCAGGTTCGACTATACCGAACCATTCTGGCATCTTCCGTCGCCTTTTGCCGTCAAACACAACACGCCTGTCCTCCTCAAGAAACAGGGAACCCCGCCATTCCGATCGAACAACGCCCTTACTTATATTTCTGAGCAGCTTTGGCCATCGCGGCTCCAAGCCTGCGCGTCGTCCACGACCGGCCGCGTCACGATCTCCAGCAGATCGCTCCACTCTGCAGCGAAGTCGGCCATGACCTGCGCATCGTCGCACTCGAAGATATGCACACCACCGGATCCGCCGGTGTAATGCCAGCGCCCCAGCGTTTTGAAGCCCTCCGGAACTTTGCCGCCACCCTTTAAGAATCGTTGAGCCGCTTCTCTGTGCGCAGCGGGGCGCAACAACCACGTCGATACAAATCTCATAGATTTCTCCTTGAAATGCGGGAAGAATATTACACAGTTCCGCCCGATCCGAACAGCGGATACCGGCCGCAAAAGTATGCGTATTCATGCATTTACGGGTATGCCAAAAGATAGCAATCGATAATTTTCTAATTGACCTGTTGAAGGAGATCATCCGTCCGGTCCGATCGTCCGGGAAGCCGCCTCAAACCATCTTCATCTTCGCCGCGATCATCGCCTGCCTGTGGGCCTCCGTCGATTTGCCATCCGCAAACCGCGACGCCATCTTCGCCTCATCCGAATGGCTCACGGCGCCCTCGGGGTCTCCCTCGTTGTATCGATCTACAGCCGCGAGATGCTTGCTCGCCGCCACAAGATGGTGTTTTGCTGCCTCAAGATGCGCTTCCCGTGCCATGTTGTGCAACTTCCCCCTGACTGACAAACCCTCTCACTTCCACCGCGACTCGTCCATCCCACCTTCGTTCGCAAAATCAAGTCCGACACTCCCGAAACGAGCGATAAAACCGTTTTATTACAAAAGTGCTACTTTATTCGTTGAAAATGGCGTCACATCCTGCTACCCTAGAGGGAACGGCGAAATATCGCCTATATGAAAGTAGGAAGCATCATGGCAAACGGAACAGTGAAATGGTTTAACGACGCAAAAGGCTTTGGCTTTATCACCCCGGAAGACGGTGGAGAGGATCTCTTCGCGCATTACTCGGCTATCAACTCCAGCGGTTTCAAGTCTCTCCAGGAAGGCCAGCGCGTAACGTTTGACATCACCACTGGCCCCAAGGGCAAGCAGGCTGCAAACATTCAGCCCGCATAACTCTCCGGCGGCACGCTGCAGAAAATCTTGCAGTGAAAATCCGTTCCCAAACAAATCATCCCGATAAAGGGTTGCAAGCGACGCTTGCGTTCGCTGCAACCCTTTTTCGTTTATCCCTCCTGCACCGATACAACTATCGAGTAATACAGTACCTCTCTGGTAACTGCTAAGTGTCCATGTCACTGCTCCAAAAGCAGGAGGTGCTCCATGACTCTCCTCCGCAATATCTCCCTCCTATCCATTCTGGTTCCGCGGTTCTGGGTTCCGCGGCTTTCTCCTTTGCCTCAAGCATTCCCAAGTCCGTCCTCCCCGACAACATCGTCGTCTGCGAATCCAGCGCCGGTTGCGTCAACAAGACCCTCTTCGGCCGCACCTACAAGGTCATCACCACACCACGCTTCACCGTCATGGTCTCCGTCTCGCAGGAAGGCGTCTACACCCGCGCCGACGTCAGCATCACCAACAACAGCGGATTGCCTCTCAGCCTCAGCCCCGACGACTTCCGCGTCGAAGTCGTCACTCCAAAGCCCAAAGTCCTGCTCTACGTCTCCCCTGCCGACCTGAAGGATCTCCCTCCTTCACCACCTGCAGAAGCCGCCCGCTGCTCCCGCACCCCAGACCTCCTCCGCCATCGGACGCCAGCGCGCAACCGGACCGACGCCAGACCAGCCGACACGCAGCACCCGACATCGACGCTCTCTACCTCGCAGCCGAAACAAAAGAGCCGCCGAGCAGGAGAAAGCCGAAAAGGCTGCCGCGGAACGACCTCTGCAGGCATCTTCCATCGCCCCCAACGAAGTCACGCGCGGTCGCGTCTACTTCGAGCGCGACAAAAAAGCCCATCTCGTCACTGTCGTCTTGCCCATCGCTGGCGTTGTCTTTCAGTTCCCGTACGAGATGAAATAGCTAACCGCTAGGAGATCAGTTACTTACCGCTCGAGAAACCACAATTCGCAATCTCCACAACAACTTGCAGACTCAAAATGACGTCCTACAAGTCAGTAGTAAAGGAGATTGCACGATGAAGAAATTCCTCCCCACTCTGGCCTGCGGAATCTTTTTAGCCGCAGGCATCGCCCAGGCCCAGGTCGTCGTCCGCGTCGCACCGCCTGAACGTCCCGTGGAAGTATCCCGCCGCCACCCCATGAGCATCCCGATTGGGCCTGGCACTCGGGCTATCATCGCTGGGACGGTCACGCCTACGTCTGGGTTCCCGGAACCTACGTCGAGCCACCCCACGCTCACGCCCACTGGGTTGATGGACATTGGGATCACCACGGTGAAGGCTACGTCTGGGTTGAAGGTCACTGGCGCTAGTCCAGACCACATGCCTTGGCGGCCTCGACGCACGGTCCGCCAAGGCATCATCCCTGACCGGGGTATCATCTTGAAATGAACGCTGAAACCCGCGCAAAAAATATCAAAATTCTCATCTTCGACGTGGACGGCGTCCTCACCGACGGCCAGATCTTCGTCATCCCCAACGAACAGGGCCACGGAGTCGAAGCCAAAGGCTTCGCCGCGCACGATGGACTCGGCATCTCTCTTGGCCGTCTCGGCGGTCTCCGCATCGGCATCATCACCAAGCGCAACTCGCAGACCGTGGCCATCCGCGCCAACGACCTGAAGCTCGAGTTCATCTACCAGGGCCAGTCCCACAAGATGAACGCCATCAGCGACATCCTCGCCAAGACCGGCGCCACTCTCGACCAGCTCTGCTACGTCGGCGACGACATCATCGATCTCCCTGTCCTGCGTCAGTGCGGCCTCGCCATCGCCACCGCCAACGCGCGAAAAGAGGTCAAATCGATGGCCCACTACGTCACCCCCAACCCCGGAGGCTTCGGCGCCGGCCGCGACGCCATCGACTTCATCCTCACCGCCCAGGGCACCCTCGAAAAAGTCATCGAGCAATACCTCGACGAATCCAGCAGCGCCGCCGCCTCCTCCGACGTAGGCCAAGGCAACATGTAAGCAAGTCAGCTAAGTTACGCGAGTCACGTCCAGTCAGCAAGACGCACAAGCGCCGACTGGCCGCTGACCTGCTGAACTCGCTGCATTTAGCGAAGAAAGAACGAACAAAAGTCCGCGCTACAATCAGCGAATGCCGCTGGAAATCCCCGAATCGCTCGCCTGGGCTCATCCCGTCACAGCCGAGTGGTTTCTCACCAAATTCGGCAGCCCCACCGAACCCCAGACTCATGGCTGGCCCAGCATCGTCGCCGGCGACGCCACTCTCATCTCGGCCCCCACCGGCTCGGGCAAAACTCTCGCCGCATTTTTAGTCTGCATCGATCAACTTCTGCGCGCCTCGCTCTCCGGCCAACTCGCGCCATGCACGCAGGTCGTCTACGTAAGCCCCCTCAAAGCGCTCTCGAACGACGTACAAAAAAACCTTGACGCCCCGTTGGCAGAGATCCAGCAACTAGCGATGGCCCGCGGCTATCTCTGCCCTGAGATCCGCACCGGCGTCCGCACCGGCGACACCCTCCCCAAAGAGCGTGCCGCCATGCTCCGCAACCCGCCGCACATCCTCGTCACCACACCCGAATCCCTCTACATCCTCCTCACCGCCGGAAAGAGCAGGGAAAACCTCCGCCGCGTCCGCACCGTCATCGTCGACGAGATCCACGCCGTAGCCGACGACAAGCGCGGCGCACACCTCGCCCTCTCGCTCGAACGCCTCGACGCGCTCGTCACCGGCGCCAACAGCCTCAGCCCCGGCGCAGTTCTTAACCGGCCTCACCACGCCACCGCAAAGAATCGGCCTCTCCGCCACCCAAAACCCCATCGAACTCGTCGCCGACTTCCTCACCGGCATCCATCCCGACCGCAAGCCCGCCACCATCATCCAGGTAGGCCAGCGCCGCCAACTCGACCTCGCCATCGAAGTCCCCAGCGACGAACTCAGCTCCGTCACCAACACCGGCATGTGGGAAGAGATCTTCGACAAGCTCGCCGCCCACGCGCAAAACCACCGCTCCACGCTGGTCTTCGTCAACACCCGCCGCCTCGTCGAAAAGATCGCCTTCGAACTCGCCAGCCGCATCGGTCCCGAACACGTAGCCGCGCACCATGGCTCGCTCTCCCGCGTACTGCGTCTGGACGCCGAACAGCGCCTGAAAAATGGCGAAATCAAGATACTCATCGCGACAGCATCGCTGGAGCTAGGCATCGACATCGGCGACATCGACCTCGTCTGCCAGATCAGCACTACCCGCGCCGTCGCCGTAGCCATGCAGCGCGTCGGTCGCGCCGGCCACTGGCGCGGAGCCATCCCCAAAGGCCGTTTCTTCGCCACCACACGCGACGACCTCATGGAGCAAGCCGCTCTCGTCCGCAAGATGCGCGCCGGCGAACTCGATCAGTTACAAATTCCTCCGCAACCCGCCGACGTACTCATGCAGCAGATCGTCGCAGCCTGTGGCGCCGAGCCATGGGAAGAAGACGCCCTCTACAACACCGTCCGCCGCGCCTATCCCTACCGCAATCTCACGCGCAAGGCGTTCGACGACCTCCTCACCCTCCTCACCGAAGGCATCGAATCCACCCGCGGGCGTTACGGCGCCTACCTCCTGCGCGACGGCGTCCAGCATCATCTCCACCCACGTCGCGGCGCCCGCAGCATTGCCATCTCCAACGGCGGCGCCATCCCCGACGTCGCGCTCTACAACGTTATCCTCCAGCCCGAAGGCGTCCAGATCGCCACGCTCGACGAGCACTTCGCCGTCGACTCCAGCCCCGGTGACGTCATCCTCCTCGGCACCTCCAGCTGGCGCATCCAGCGCGTCGAAGCCGCAGGCCGCGTCCTCGTCGAAGACGCCCACGGCGCTCCACCCACGCTTCCTTTTTGGTTCGGCGAAGCCCCGCAACGCACCTCCGTTCTCTCCGACGGCGTAGGCGAACTCCGCGAACAAATCTCCGCCCGCACGCAAAACGTAACGCGGGCTACATCTCCGCCGCGCAGCCGGAAGTAGCCGCCACGATCGCCTGGCTCATCGAAGAGTGCGGCCTCTGCGAAAGCGGCGCGAAGCAACTCATCGCCTACATCGTCACCGGCCGCGCTGTCCTCGGCGCCGTGCCCTCCAAAACCACCATCATCGCCGAGCGCTTCTTCGACGATGGCGGCGGCATGCAGCTCATCCTCCATTCCCCCTTCGGCGGCCGCGTCAACAAAGCCTTCGGCCTCGCTCTCCGCAAACGCTTCTGCCGCGGCTTCAACTTCGAACTCCAGGCCGCCGCCACCGACAACGGCATCAACATCTCCCTCGCCGAGCAGCACAGCTTCCCGCTCTCCGACGTCTTCCAGTTCCTCACCGAGCACACCGCCAGAGAGCTCCTCGAACAGGCCTCTATCGCCTCTCCGATCTTCAAGAACCGCTGGCGCTGGGCCGCCGGTCGCAGCCTCCAACTTCTCCGCTTCTCCAAAGGCAAGCGCATCGCCCCGCAGATCCAGCGCACGCGCTCCGAAGACCTCATGGCCTCCGTCTTCCCGCAAGCCGCCGCATGCTTCGAGACCATCGTCGGCGATATCCAGATCCCCGACCACCCCCTCGTCAACGAAGTCATGCAGGACACCCTGCAGGAAGCGATGGATCTCGACGGCCTCATCGAACTCCTGCGCGGCATTCAAACCGGCGCAATTCGTTGTCTGGCTGTAGACACTCCCACACCGTCGGTCTTCGCCCATGAACTCCTGAACGCTAACCCCTACGCCTTCCTCGACGAAGCCGGCCTCGAAGAACGCCGCGCCCGCGCTACCTCACTAGGCCGTATCCTCCCCGAGGAACCCGGCAAGATCGACCCGGCCGCAATCGCCGCAATCCGCAAAGAGATATGGCCCGACCTTCGCGACGAAAACGAACTCCACGACCTCCTCCACTCCCTTATCGCCCTTCCGCTACACGTCATCGACAGGGAAGAGGCGCGCCACTGGCCCCTCTTCTACGAGCGCCTCACGCAAAAAGGCCGTGCCCAAACCCTCGATCTCAACGGCACCCCGTGCTGGATCGCCACCGAGCGTCTCCCACACATCGCCACCCTCTACCCCTCTCCGTCCTCCTCAAAACGTGTCATTCTGAGCGAAGAGGGCCGCGCATCTGCGAGCCTCGCAGTCGAAGAGCCCGTCCTGAGCTCGTCGAAGGAACCTGCATTTGCTCTTGCGGGTGCCGACAATGCCAAAGAAGCTGAATTTGCAACTAATTCAATCACAAAAGAATCCGCTGTTCAGAAATTAGTCCAGGGATGGTTACAAATTCTCGGCCCGACCACCGCCAACGGCCTCGGTAACTCCCTCAATCTCGATCCAGCCGCCATCTTCCAGGCCTTCCTCGCCATGGAGATGCAGGGCCTCCTCGTGAGAGGCGTATTCGAATACCCAGCCCCCGACGACAGTAATGACCACGAGATCGAGTGGTGCGAACGGCGCATCCTCCAGCGCATCCATCGCCGCACCGTAGCCACCCTTCGCAAGCAAATCGAAGCCGTCACCCCGGTAGTCTACATGCGCTGGCTGCTGCAATGGCAGCACATCGCCCCGCAAACTCAGCTCTCCGGCGAAGAAGGCGTCTTCGAAGCACTCCGCCAGCTCGAAGGCTTCGAGGCCCCCGCTGTCGAATGGGAGCGCACCCTGCTTCCCGCGCGCGTCGCCAACTATGACCCCCGCTGGCTCGACGGGCTATGCTTATCAGGCGCGGTGGGCTGGGGACGCATCTCCCCGCACCCTGCGTGGTCCACAGGCGACGGCGCGGCGCCACGACGCGTCATCCCCACCAACGCCGCCCCCATCACCTTCTATATCCGCGAAACCGCCGACTGGCTCCCGCACGCGCTCGCGCTTCAGTCGGTCGAAGAACAAAACCTCGCCGCCGCACTCAGCCCCAACGCCCTCCAACTCCGCACCCTCCTCCAGCAGCGCGGCGCATGCTTCGCCAACGACGTCCAGCGCATCACCGGCCTCACTCGCCAGCAGACCCAGCACGCACTTTGGGAGCTCGCCACCGCAGGCCTCGCCGCCGCAGACGGCTTCGATCAGCTTCGCGCCTGCATGGACCCTCGCCGCAAATCCACCACCACCGAAACCCAGGGCAAGCGGCCCACCCGAAACTCAGCCGGCCGTTGGTCGCTCCTTACGGAAGAACTCCACGCCGCGCCAACCGCGATCGAACAGGCCCGCCGCTCCGATGCCGCTCTCGAATCCTTCGCCCGCCAACTCCTCGGCCGCTACGGCATCCTCTTCCGCGACCTTCTCACTCGCGAGTCCAACGCTCCCAAATGGCGCGAACTCCTCAACATCCTCCGTCGCCTCGAAGCTCGCGGCGAGATTCGCGGCGGCCGCTTCGTCTCCGGCTTCAGCGGCGAACAGTACGCCCTGCCAGAGGCTATGGAGTCTCTACGCGCCGGGCGCAGCCGCGAATGCAACGCCATCATCGCCGTCTCCGCCGCCGACCCATTGAACCTTGCAGGCACCGTCATCCCCGGTGATCGCATTCCCGCTGTCCCGGGCAAACAGGTTCTCTATCGCAACGGAACGCTCCACGCAGACAAAGAACTCACCTCCGACGAAATCACAGCCGTCCCCCTCTCAGCCCCGCTGCTCACACCATCTGCACCCGCTGCGCTTCACCTCTTCTAAGTAGAAAGTAGGAGTCAGAAAAGAGCCTGGCCACCGCTGAAAGTTCCTCGTTCGAGGAGAACAGGCGTACTAAGTCCTTTGGCTGAGTAATTTATCCGTGAGCGTTTTGCCAATGACATATTGCAGGGCGCGATGACTTGTAAGCGATTGAAACGAAAGGTTAACGCATGCGCTATGGGGAGGGGTACCCCGACCGCGAAGAAAGAGGCGTAGAAATAGAAGGAAAGCCGCAGCCTTCAGCCATGACCAAGCCAACTCATCTCGACGTCAACCCACCTGAAGAACGCAAGGTGCAACCTCCGGATGAGGAACTTCGTCCGGAAGACTTCTACTACGAGGGTCCCTATCTGGTATTTACCGCGGCGTACCACCTCCGCCGCGGCTACTGCTGCAATTCAGAATGTCGTCACTGCCCCTACAAATAAATCAGTTCGGCTGAACCGGTGGTAACGGCGGAACGCTGCTTGGTGGTTCGTCGATCGAGGCTCGGCCGCTGCGTAGCGCATGAGCATTCTTTACAAGCAGAATGACGCGAGGATCTTTTCGATACGACCCCAACTCATTATCCCCGCGCATCTCATTCATAACGTCGAACCCGCCCTCGCTGGCCATCGTTAGATAGTGCAGGAAGTTGGTTTCGTCGCCGAGTTCCGCATACAGTCGTGCCATCTCAAAGCAGTAGCGCGCGTGGTCCTCCGGTGAAACCAGGTGCGCCGAAAGCCCGCCTGCCCCATCGTGATGAGTGACCTCGGGGTCGATGCGCAACGCCATCTTAAACTGCTCTCGCGCATCCTTATATTTCTTCTCCTCGAAGTATGCTGTCGCCAGATTCGAATGGAATATTGCTGACTTCTTATCCAGTTTGATTGCTCTGCTGTAATCGGAGATCGCCGTTGCAAATCGGCCATCCATATACTCGACAGCACCCAGATTGTTCCACGCGATCGGGTCCTTCTGCTTCAGCTTGATTGCCTTCTCAAAGTACGCTCGCGCTGCCGCTGTGCGACGAAGGTCGAGTTGAATCACACCAAGCTTGTTCATCAGGACAACCGAATTGCCGCCCTTTTGCAGCGCGTAGATGTAGTAGTCCATCGCATCTTCAGGAAAGCGCCGCGCGCGCAACACGTCGCCGACGGTTTCGAGCTGCTCCTCGGTCGCCGTCGCTGGATCGGGAAGGTGCAGCTTGACTGACGCCCACTGCGGATCCTGGTGCCGCAACTCACGCATAGCTTCCGGGCTCGGCGCGGTTTGCTGCAGCCCCGATGGCAATTCGGCACTTAGGAGGGAAGGAACACTCAACAGACCAGAGAGGAGGAGACAGCAGGCGGGACGAAGATGGTAACTCATGGGCGAACCTCACGAGATAATCCCAAATCATGCTCTCCGGAGTGGCCACTGTCAAGGGCGGTTTTACGGGGTCGGCGGCGCCGCAGTGGCACTAGCCGCCGCCGGTGCTACTACAGGCGCCGCTCCAGGTTGCACCTGCATCGCCATTCGGGGGAAGCTGAAGGTTCCTCCCGCGTCGTCAATCACATTTACCTGGCACACATACGTCCCCGGCTTTATCTGCGCCAGGGGCACATCGAACTGAAACGCAACCGCTCCGCGCTCCGGAATGTTGATCGCCTTGGCTTCAACCACTGGCGTCTCAAATACTTTCACTCCGCCGCTCATGAACTCGATGCTGGTCAGTACGCGTACCGGACCACCCTCACGCCGAGTCAGCCCTGGAGAACTCGCCGGCTCCGACGCGCCCTTCTCCTTCGCTGGGTCGTACACCTCGTATAGGAAAAATAGGTGTTGGTCTTGTCGAAATACATGCGGCACGTTCGGGATCCACTCCACCCCGTCCCGCACCAGCGGGTTCACCGTCTTTTTTGCCGTATTCGGCACGCGCTGACTCGACAGCACAACGGAGCTCAACTTCAACGGGCTTTTCTTCAAATCTGGCACTTGCAAGTCCGTCTCAAAGCTGCCCATTGCACCTGTCTGGTTTTCCCGGATGACAAATTTCAGGTGGTACTTTCCTGGAGCCAGAGTGAATCCGGTCGAGTACTGGATATTCTTGCGCTGTACCTGCTGCGCTCCATCGAGCGTCAGCTTCACGTTATCTCGAACATTCCCAACGATAATTCCCTGAGCGTTCTTGACCTGCCCAATCACGTCGATGTTTGCCTTATCGCGATCGCCATTCTTCACGCTATGAATCTGTGAGCCGGGAACAATCAGCGATATCGGGATGAAGAACTTGTTGTCTTCCATACGGAAGTACAAGGCCTGTAGATAGATCGCAACATCAGTCGCGGGAAGGTCGCTCCTCAACTGCTCCGTCAAAGCTACCTCGCGGTCCTCGGTCTTCTGGTGCTGAAAGTCCGCGGGAGCATAGTATCCCGGACGGTAGTCGATCTTTGCGTCGCTTCGATTCAGTTTCACGGTCAAATGCCGGTAGCTTCCATCCCGTGCCGTGTTGGTCGAGTGAAACCCGATGATGTAGTAAGCCTCGGTGTCGTGCTGTACCTGCTGGAATGCTGGCGCGAAGTCGTTCGAGTCGAAGAACGCCTTGCCTCCTGTATCGGACGAAAGCGTAGCCAGCACTTCCTGTGAGCCGAAGTTCGCGTCCAATTGGCTCTGCATGGCTCCGCCGCTGTAGGAGGCGTTTCCGCGGAGGCTTCCTGTTGATGCATTCCCCACCGGCGGGAGTGCCTCTAAACCGCGGGAATCGACACTGTAGATCGCCATATTGGCCTTGACTGCCTCGTTGGTTGCGGCTCGCATGCTCGCCTGGTTCTCAATGCCTTGCCGCGTCAAACCACCGCTGAAGTACAACAGGCTCTTCCTCTGGTCCACCCGTTCCAGACTCTTCGCAATCGTCCGGATCGCATACAACTCGCGGTCCGTATTCAGTGCGTTGTACTCGCTGTCGTCCGCGGTAAAGCTCGATGCATCGTCTGCGGTTCCACCCGAGGTTCCTCCCTCGTTTCCGTTGGCAAACCCCGTACCTTCGGTTCCGTTGTACTTGCCCAGTCCTTTCAGGAGAGCAGCTTTATCCGAGGTGAAGTCCTGGTCCATGCTCAAGCCAGTGGCCATGCTCACCAACGCCACCAGATCTGCCGGCTGCATCTTCTTGTTGACGTAATCCTGTGCCGCTTCTACGGCGCGGTCGGTGTCCTCTGGCTGCATGCTGCTCAGATCGAAGAACATCACAATCAGTCGATGGTCTTTGAGTTCGGCCGGATTTGAGGCGAAGTCGTTGTTCAGAAGCTCCGCTATTGTAGCTTTCCCGGTTACAGTTGTTTTTTCATGGAGGACCGCTGCTTCATTGACGTTCTGATAGTCGAAGCTGGCGATTGTTTGTGGCTTCCCATTTTCCAGAACCGTAAAGTCGCTGGCCTTTAGGCCCTTCACCACCTCGCCCGTCTTTTTGTCCCGCACCACAACGTTGGTGAGCACGATGTCGCTCTGCACTTTCAGCGTGAACGTGCCGGCGGGGCTCTCCTGCTGCTGCGCCGTTATAGGAACTCCGGCAATCATCCCAATCATCAACAGCGCCACAATGCGTTGCGCAAACGCACTGAGGGATTTACCTCGTTTGCCGTTCGACCTCTTGACCCAGCGCCAATCCTTCATTGCCAAGACTCTCTCCACATCAAAACCGCCAGATGTCTTCAAAATCTATACCGCGCCAGTACTGTCAGCGTCCGCATCGGCGCTGCTCCTGTTACCTGCCCAAATGTCGGCGAGTTCAATGTCGTATTGATTCCGGAGTATTGGACGATATTCAAAGCATTTGCTGCTGTCACGCGCGCCTCGAATGATCGTGTATCGCCAAGTTGCACTGTGCGCGAGAGCGAAACGTCCACAACCTCTGTCCCCGGACCCTCGATCGAGTTGCGCGACGCCGTCCCATACTGGCCGTAAGGTGGAGCGCTAAATGCCGCTGCGTTGAACCAGTTTCCAATCTTCTTCGCCCCGCTGATCGGCACATCGAAGTTGCGGTTCGGCCGCAGTGAAGTGCCCGAGCCCGATGCCGTCTCCTGCACTGTCAGCTGATAGTTCGGCGTGTAATAAGTGCCCGTCGCAAATGTAAAGTCTCCTGAGACTGAAAACCCGTCCAATGCTTTCGACCAGAATCCGCCCTTCGACAACAACGCTCGATTTGGGCCAAAGGGTAGTTCAAACACCCAGTTGCCTGTCAGCTTATGGCGGATGTCGAACGAACTGTTGCCTTCCTCCGCGTTCAGGTCGTTAGGGTTCTGTGCCACGGTCTGCGCCGACCCGCCAATCGACGAGGAGTTGTCGATTGAGTGTCCATATTGATAGGTCCCCTGCAGCGATATTCCCTTCTGCATTCGCTTCCGCACATTCACTCTCAGGGCCTCAAACCGGGAGTATCCAAGCGAGTTCTCATAGGCAAAGGGCTGCGCTCCTGGGTTCAACACGCCTGTGGGCGTCCGGTTTGGCGCCTCGACCAGGTCCAGATCCCCACCCTTTGCGCCGTCATAGCCGATGTTAGCGACGATTCCCAGCGGCAGGGTCTTCTGTATGTCGAGGTCCCAGATCTGGACATGTCCCAGACGGTAGTTCAGGTTTGCGCTGTAATTACTCTGCACGGCTGCGTTGGAGCAGTTGAACGAGGCCGCCAGCGTGAACTGCTCCAAGGTTCCACAACCCTGTTGTCCCGCGAGATTCGTTTGTGTAACGGCAAAAGGCTGTTGGTTGGCTAGCTGCTTCGCGATCGTCGCATACTGCCCTGTGTTGTAGTTGATCCCGTATCCTCCGCGGATCACTGTGTCCTTGAAAATCTTTGCCTTTGGCCGATAAGCGAAACCGAATCGCGGTGAATACATGCTGCGATCTGGATTTACGAGCGATCGGGGAAACGTTCCGCTGAATTGGCCCGTCTGATTCGGTTGCACCGCTTCGACTTCAGTGAAGTTTGCATTGTGATCTAGGTTGACCAGCCGATTGTCTTTCTCGATATATGGTGAAAAATACTCATAGCGCAAACCGAAGTTCAGCGTCAGATTTGCCATCGCTCGCCAGTCATCCTGCGCGTACCAGTCAAAGACATTGGCCCGCAGATAGATCTTCTCAAGCCCGGCCTGGACTTGAGACTGCTGGGGAAAGCCCAGCAAAAAGTCAGCAAATCCTGAACCACTTGCAGGTAGCACGGGGCAGGTCACCGTAGACGATGGAGTGCAGTTGGCCGCGGGATTCTGGGTTGCATAGCCGGTAAAGCTGAACGCGCCTAAAGGTGTGCTGGGGGCCGCACCGAGCAGATTGGACGGTGTTCCGCCGATGGAATCCGCGTGGACGCGCCGAATATCCAGTCCATAGCGCATGTTGTGCTTCTTGTGGCTGTAACTCACAAAGTCGCTGAATGAGATCGTCTGATTGATCGTATTGTTCGGTTGCCCATTGCTCAGTCCGGTGAAAGCAGTCGAACCACCGAACGATAGCGAAGGGACGCCGTAATAAAACGGCGTTGTCTGGATGGTTGAATCTCCAACGAGCACGCCTGCTTCAACAGCGGGGTTACTAGGGCCACCTGTGAAGTAGTTCTGCGTGGTCACATGCGAACGGTTCCAGTTGATGGAAGCATTATTGGTGAGGCGCCCGTAGCCAACTGTGTAGCCAGCCGTGACACCATATCCTTCTGACGAGGTTGACCCGCCCATCGGCAGAAAGATGTTCCTAATGTCGTTCGCGGTGTGAGAGTAGCTCCCATTGAAGTTGATATTTTGCCGCAGCGTCTTGGGTGCATTTGCCGCTTGCCGCCTCTGTCCCATTCCAAATCCGCTAGCCTGTCCGAAGTTCCGCACGTAGCGGAGTGCCGCGGTCGTGGCATTCTGCCCCGCGTTGGTGACCGTCTGATAGTTGTTCTGCGGGCCGGAGTTCGGAACGTTTGGTGCGGGATAGTAATTCAATAGCGCGAGCGCCTGAGGCGAGATAGGAGTCTGCGCGTTTTTCAGATTATTGCCTGGAATCGGCAAGCCCGTATTCGGGTCATAGAGCGTCTGCGCCAATGCCGAGAAGTCCCCGCCTCGCTCCGCCAACGTTGGCACTGTTCCGTTGAAGATCTGAGGAATGATGTTCCTCTGTCCGGTCACATTGAAAAAGATGAACTGCTTCGTGCTGGCCTTGACCAATCCAGGGATGGAAGGCGATCCCGTAAAGCTCACCCCGAATCGGTTCGACATGGACGAAGGCTTCACCACTTGCGCGCCAGGCTCTCCCAGGGCTGCGGCGACGGAGAAGGGCGCAGCGTTTAGCGCGCCGTTCCCTCCCTGATAAAAGACGGCCCCGTGCGGCTGTGTCGGATTGAATCCTCGAAAGCCACCGCCGCCGCCACCCCCTCCACGACCACCCCTTCCTCCGCCGCCTCCACCGGGACCACCGCCGCCCGGGCCGCCAAATCCTCCACCGCCCATCATGCCGCCAAGCATTCCCACCACAGCATTTGCCATATCGCCTGCAGCCCCACCTTGCCGCTGGGCCTGGGCAACTGCGTCCTGCACGCGCTGCCGGATGTCGTCCTCGCTATAACCCGCCAGCCCATTGGTCTGTCCCATCGCGCCATTGACGGTTACGGAATCCGATCCTGCGGCCTCCCCGCCAATTCCCGCGAGAGATGGTAACTGCGCTCCTGCGTTCCCTCCTCCACCTGCGCTGGCGTCTGCCACGTCCGACCCATCACCGGTCACGCTGAGCGCCTGTACGCCTCGTGCAACTCCAGCATTTGTTGCCGCTGCCTGCTGAGCCTCCTGCTGCTGCACACGCGAGGCGAGTTGCAATCCAAACTCCGCTACCTGTGCAGGCTTTCCGCCGTTTTGCCCCGCGGCGTTGATCAGGAGTTCTTTCGTCTCCGATGCAAAGGCCGCTAGCTCCGCTTTCACCACATAACGTCCGTTGCGCGGAATCGCCATTGCGAATGAGCCATTCACGTCGGTCGTCGTTGCATATTTTTTCCCCGTCAGCGTGTTGGTCGCAGTAACGCTCACACCAGGCAGAGGTACGGTTCCAGCCTTTACGGTCCCCGTGATTGTCCCACCGCTCGCCTCAACCGCAGCGGGCGTAACTGCTGACTGGGCCTCCGCCACCGGCGACCCCGTTGGTGCAGCCTGACTCCAGGCGGTCCCAACCATCAACAGGCTCATCGCCATCCATCGAATCGATCCCTGCACCTTGACTTGCCTCACTCTATTTGAGAAATCGCCCACGAGTTAACCGCCTACTGTGGAACCCCGGCAGGAGCTGCTGGTGGGATCGAGGGTTTCGTCGTGGCCGTACCTGCCGGCGAGGCAGTTCCCGCCGGAGAAGCACCAGAACTACCATCAGCTCCACGTCGCCGTCTCTGCCCCATCGCAGCGGGGTCCATGACCCCCAGCTCTGTCGGCACAAATACACCATTCTTCAGGGCTCCTCGGCCGGCCACCGTGTCTCCCACCTTTACGTCTGCGAAGGTAATACTCTCTCCTCCGGCATTTCCTGCGCCCGTGCCACCTCCGGCGCCATTTCCGCTACCATTTCCCCTTCCGCCACCAGCGCCCACGCCGCCCATGTCCATCGGCGCTCCGCTCGCCATTGCTGCCATTCCGCGTCCACCCTTTTTGAATGACGTCTGCTCATCCACTGCGATCACCTGGCTTACGCCGTCGGGTCGTAAAACGGTGACCTTCAGCGCGTCCATATCGATCGCCGTCACCTTGCCGGTGATGTAGGTCTTGCCCATGTTCTCGCGTGCTTTCTTCACCTGCTCGGCATCGATGACATCCACAAACACCGCATGTACGGTCTTGGTCGGAACATCGAGGACACCCATGGCTCCGACACCATCACCGACCTTGATATCGGTCGCTTTCACTGGCTGGCGGTCTTTGGTCAATCGCGTATTGGCCGACAGTGACACCTGGTAGACGTCGCCCGTTTCGGTCTTTATCGTCAGATGATCGGCCGTTGCCGCCGTTACCGTTCCGCGCACCATCTGTGCGCCGGCGAACGCGGCTCCCCCTGGCGCGCATCATCCTGCCCATCCTGGGCCAGAACCATCATTGGCAGCGCACTTACAGCGACCGCCAAAAGCAACTTCACTGTCAAACTCTGAATCGATCGTTGTCTCATACATCCACCATCCGTTTGCGGATTCAGCAGGGAAGTCCGTGCTGATACAGACGTCCGCTCTTTGTGAAAGACTCCCCTGGCCTCTTAAAACTTCCAGTTGTCGGGCTGCCATCGAAACAGGATTTGCAGCGGGTTGCATTAAGCTAGCTCTATGCATGATGTAGCTCGCGCGCCGCATCACCCACGATCCGCACATCGAAGGACACTTTGAGTCTACGGAAGCCGTCCGCGACATTGTCATCGGTCTCTCGGATGGACTGACCGTTCCCTTTGCCCTTGCTGCAGGTCTCTCCGGAGCGGTTGCTTCGTCCCATATTGTTGTCCTCGCTGGACTCGCTGAGATCGCTGCTGGATCCATCGCGATGGGGCTGGGAGGCTATCTTGCTGCGCGTGGCGATGCGGAGCACTATGTCTCGGAGCGCCAACGTGAAGAGCGCGAGGTGATCGAGCGCACTCGGGACGAAGAAGAGGAGATCTACGAGATCTTCGAGCAGTATTCGGTCGACCGCGCGAGCGCTGCTCCCGTTCTGCATGCGCTGAAGCAAAATCCTAGCGCGTGGGTCGACTTCATGATGCGGTTCGAGCTTGGCCTGGAAGAGCCTGCCAGCAATCGAGCGCATCGTTCCGCGCTTACCATCGCGGCTTCATACATCGCCGGTGGTTTCATCCCGCTGCTGCCATACATGTTGGTTGCGGATAACCTGACCGCGCTCAAACTTTCTGTCGTTATCACCTTGGTTGCGCTGGCGATTTTCGGTGCCCTCAAGGGTAGGTTGGTCGGTACGGGGTGGCTTCGCAGCGCCATCCAGACGATCACCATCGGAGGGGCTGCTGCTGCCGCTGCATATATCCTTGCCCGTCTTCTGAACTCGCACTCCGGCTGAGATCAGAGCTGGCAATGGCCCCCCTCCCCGCTTTATTTTGCGCAAAGTCTTCGAATCAGGTGACTTAGGTCCGGACTTCGCCCTGCGGGTGTTGTCGAAGATGAAGCGGATGGAAATGCCCTAGGGGTGGTTTCAACTGAATGTTGTCAAGCGAAGCGCTATCACACGAGCGGAGTCATTCCGAGGTAAACGCGTCATATGAACCGATTTATTATCAGTGACTTGGAAGATGGGCCGATTGGGCAAGACGTATCTAGGAGACAAAAAGTGCAGATGCGGCGACAACGATGCCTGCGGCTCCATGGTCAAGCCAAGGAGAAAATAGGCACGATTCCGCGTGAAGAGGGTAATCGAGCAGAGCACAACCGAGATCTGCAGAAGGCTTCGCCCAGATCGTAGTGAGAGGCCTGGGACTCCGCATGCTTCACCTCTCGCTCAAAATCACGCGCTTTCTCCTGTTCCTCGGCCAGCTCGGTCTTCCATTTGTCGATATGTGCCTGATATTCCTTGGTCTTAGCGGCAACGGCGGCCGCGTCGTTGCTGGGTTGAAGTGCAAGGAGATCGACGTCGACCGACAGGTTATCCATCCGAATCTTCTTGGCCTGGTACTCATTCCACTGGTCGCCAGCGCGGGACTGCATCAGCACAGCTTCGGTGTGGCTTCGATGGCCAAGAACGGTAACCATGGCCACGAGAACCGCCAGAATAGAGATTCCCAGCGAAATGCTCCTCAGGGACTCCCCGCCGCTCTCGCCGGATTCCTTCATCTGATTTGCGAATTCTTGAACTTCGTTGGCTTCCATAGTGGAAGAATTCTACCGCGTCCGGGTTTGTGCGAGTTTTCGACAGAAATAGTCGATTATCAACAGGGGAAGGGTTGCACGGACCCGCCGCCGCTGATACTCTCAGGAAGTCGCAAAGAGATGTCCGAGCTTGCACGGAAGTGAAAAGCGCGGTATTCTAAGTGAGTAGCAAAGAAGCACTGCTCCTCACCTTGGCCTCGGCAGTATGCGGGTCGTTTGTAAAGGGATGATGGAGCGCAGTCCAAGCGTTTGATGCGGTTGAGAGCCTAATGGCCGACCGGCAATCCAAACCCAAGCCACTGCAGTTCGATTTGAGTTTTACCAGGAGCTGAGTGCTCCGCGCTCGTTTTCGAGCGTCACGATGTTTTGATATTTTGCGCTGTGCGAATGAGTGTCAGCTTTCGGCTGATTGGTTGAGCAGAAGAAGTCTCAATAAAAAGCGAAAAAAGAGTTTGACAATCGAGATGAAGATTGATAATCTCGAAAAGTTCGCTAAAACGTCACTCGCTGCTGAAGTGATCCTCGACAGGCTCGAAAGTAAGGCCGCAAAGAAGTAGAGACGAGAGATCGAAGTAAGCAGCAAATACAGACGACAACAGCGCATCAAGTTCGAGGACACAAATCTGGCTTATGCCGATTTCGTCCTTGATCCAAAGCTGCCCGCTTAGGTGGATGCAGTTCGGATCTTTGACAACATAGTTGAACGTGCCAGTCGTGAGATGATACGAAATTTGGTTTAGTCATTCTCACTAGTTATAAACCTCCGGTCCTTTCGAGCACCGGGGGCGCTCGATCCATCCCGACCCCTGTCGTTGGATGGCGAGCAAACCAAGATTAAACGAGAGTTTGATCCTGGCTCAGAATCAACGCTGGCGGCGTGCCTAACACATGCAAGTCGCACGAGAAAGGGTAGCAATACCTGAGTAAAGTGGCGCACGGGTGAGTAACACGTGAATAATCTACCTCCGAGTGGGGAATAACTGAGAGAAATCTTAGCTAATACCGCATAACACTTACGAGTCAAAGCAGCAATGCGCTTGGAGAGGAGTTCGCGGCCGATTAGTTAGTTGGCGGGGTAATGGCCCACCAAGACGATGATCGGTATCCGGCCTGAGAGGGCGCACGGACACACTGGAACTGAAACACGGTCCAGACTCCTACGGGAGGCAGCAGTGGGGAATTTTGCGCAATGGGGGAAACCCTGACGCAGCAACGCCGCGTGGAGGATGAAATATCTTGGTATGTAAACTCCTTTCGATGGGGAAGATTATGACGGTACCCATAGAAGAAGCCCCGGCTAACTTCGTGCCAGCAGCCGCGGTAATACGAGGGGGGCAAGCGTTGTTCGGATTTATTGGGCGTAAAGGGTGCGTAGGCGGTTTGGCAAGTCTTATGTGAAATCTTCGGGCTCAACCCGAAGCCTGCATAAGAAACTGCCGGGCTTGAGTATGGGAGAGGTGAGTGGAATTTCCGGTGTAGCGGTGAAATGCGTAGATATCGGAAGGAACACCTGTGGCGAAAGCGGCTCACTGGACCATAACTGACGCTGATGCACGAAAGCTAGGGGAGCAAACAGGATTAGATACCCTGGTAGTCCTAGCCCTAAACGATGATTGCTTGGTGTGGCAGGTACCCAATCCTGCCGTGCCGAAGCTAACGCGATAAGCAATCCGCCTGGGGAGTACGGTCGCAAGGCTGAAACTCAAAGGAATTGACGGGGGCCCGCACAAGCGGTGGAGCATGTGGTTTAATTCGACGCAACGCGAAGAACCTTACCTGGGCTCGAAATGTAGTGGAATCCGGCAGAAACGTCGGCGTCTAGCAATAGACCGCTATATAGGTGCTGCATGGCTGTCGTCAGCTCGTGTCGTGAGATGTTGGGTTAAGTCCCGCAACGAGCGCAACCCTTATCTTCAGTTGCTACCATTTAGTTGAGCACTCTGACGAAACCGCCTCGGATAACGGGGAGGAAGGTGGGGATGACGTCAAGTCCTCATGGCCTTTATGTCCAGGGCTACACACGTGCTACAATGGCCGGTACAAACCGCTGCAAACCCGCGAGGGGGAGCTAATCGGAAAAAGCCGGCCTCAGTTCGGATTGGAGTCTGCAACTCGACTCCATGAAGCTGGAATCGCTAGTAATCGTGGATCAGCATGCCACGGTGAATACGTTCCCGGGCCTTGTACACACCGCCCGTCACATCACGAAAGTGGGTTGCACTAGAAGTCGGTGCGCTAACCGCAAGGGAGCAGCCGCCCAAGGTGTAATTCATGATTGGGGTGAAGTCGTAACAAGGTAGCCGTAGGAGAACCTGCGGCTGGATCACCTCCTTTCTAAGAGAGAACGTCTTGGCACACTTCAGCGTCCTGCGATTGCAGGCAATCTTCGGATTGAGCTTGATAGTGATGTTGCCAAGTACCATCTGCATGCACTTCGGTGACTGCAGATGAGCCTGAACTAAACCTTCTCTTTTTCGATATCTGTCAACACCGATGGTCAATAGCGGCGTAGCTGCTATGCACGTTCAACTGTGTCCTCGAAACCTTTCGAGAGAAACCAGCTAGTAGCTTCTAGCCGTTAGCTTTTAGCTAAATGCTAGAAGCTGCGCGCAGGGCTGCTACTTCGGGCCTGTAGCTCAGTTGGTTAGAGCGCACCCCTGATAAGGGTGAGGTCGGTAGTTCGAATCTACCCAGGCCCACCATTATCCCGACGGTTAGTATTTGCTAACTATCAAGGGGCTGTAGCTCAGTTGGGAGAGCACCTGCTTTGCAAGCAGGGGGTCAACGGTTCGATCCCGTTCAGCTCCACCATAATTTCTCGATTGGCATGTTCGATATGTGAATCAAGCGATGTCTGCTTGAGGTTGAGTCTCTGCGGCTTATTGTAAGCCGGGAGATTGAACCTTGAGCAGGAATGCTCGAGCCGCCTGAGGGCGCGAAGTGGTTACGCAGTAATGCGAATCGCTCAACGATTTTTGACAACTGAATAGATTGGGTAAATATAACTACAAGGCTGAGCAGCATGTCTTCGGGTAGTTTCCGAAGAAAGCTGTCAATCAGTATTGAGTGTCTTTAGAATAATTTTCGTGTTACCGGCCTGAATCTCGCACGTTGAGAGGAGGGTTGTAGAACACAGGCGTGGACTAAATATCAAACGTAGATAGCTCTATGTTGCAGAGGTTGTCACTCTGCTGCGTGCGAGTAAATTCTATGGTCAAGCTACTAAGGGCGCACGGTGGATGCCTTGGCAGAAACAGGCGATGAAGGACGCGGCAAGCTGCGATAAGCTTCGGGGAGCGGCACACACGCTTTGATCCGGAGATTTCCGAATGGGGAAACCCACCTAGGCAAAACCTAGGTATGTCCCACTGAATTCATAGGTGGGAACAGGCGAACGGAGGGAAGTGAACCATCTCAGTACCTCCAGGAGGAGAAAGAAACCTCGATTCCGATAGTAGTGGCGAGCGAAATCGGAACAGCCCAAACCCGTTGCATCAAGGTGTATCGGGGGTTGTAGGGCCTGCAAAAGTAGAGTTACCAATCTGGTTGTTAGCTGAATCTTCTGGAAAGGAGATCCAAAGAGGGTGACAGACCCGTAGGCGAAAACGATCCAGACTCGAAGCAGGTACCTGAGTAAGGCGGGGCACGAGAAACCCTGCTTGAATCCACGGGGACCATCCCGTAAGGCTAAATACTCGTTTCTGACCGATAGTGAACCAGTACCGTGAGGGAAAGGCGAAAAGCACCCCATTGAGGGGAGTGAAAAGTACCTGAAACCGTGTGCCTACAAGCAGTGGGAGGACTATGCCCGTAAGGGAATGTCTGACCGCGTGCCTATTGCATAATGAGCCGGCTAGTTATTCTTGTCAGCAAGGTTAAGCGTGAGCGAGCCGCAGCGAAAGCGAGTCTGAATAGGGCGATAAGTTGGCAGGAATAGACGCGAAGCGAGATGATCTACCCTTGGCCAGGTTGAAGGTGGGGTAACACCCACTGGAGGACCGAACCGGTGTTTGTTGAAAAAAGCTCGGATGAGCTGAGGGTAGGGGTGAAAGGCTAATCAAATTTCGTTATAGCTCGTTCTCTCCGAAATAGCTTTAGGGCTAGCGTCAAGTGATTTGGAACGGTGGTAGAGACATGGATGGACTAGGGGGCTTTCCGGCTTACTGAATCCAATCAAACTTCGAATGCCGATTACAACCAGCTTGGCAGTCAGACTGTGGGGGCTAAGCTTCACAGTCGAGAGGAAAACAGTCCAGACCGCCTGCTAAGGTCCCAAAATTACAGTTAAGTGGGAAAGGAAGTCGGAACGCTCAGACAGCCAGGAGGTTGGCTTAGAAGCAGCCATCCTTTAAAGAAAGCGTAATAGCTCACTGGTCAAGCGGTCCGGTGCCGACAATACAACGGGGCTAAAACTGTATACCGAAGCAGCGGATGCACACCTTTTAGGTGTGCGTGGTAGGAGAGCATTCTGTCGTGGATGAAGCGTAACTGGGAAGATACGTGGACATTACAGAAGAGACCCTGCCGGCATAAGTAGCGATAAGGAAGGTGAGAACCCTTCCCGCCGAAAGTCTAAGGTTTCCTGAGGAAGGTTAATCCGCTCAGGGTTAGGCGGTCCCTAAGCTGAGGCCGAAAGGCGTAAGCGATGGAAATCCGGTTAATATTCCGGACCTCCCAGTTTTTCGTTATCACGATGGGGTGACGCAGAAGGATAAGCAGGACCTCCTATGGCTATGGGGTTCGATACGCGTAAGCTGGTTTCTCTAGGCAAATCCGGAGAGACTTAACAGTGAGGCGTAAAGCAGTAAGCCGTATGGCTGAAAGCTGCTGATTTCATGCTGCCAAGAAAAACCTCTAAGGAGAGAGATTGGGAACCGTACCACAAACCGACACAGGTAGACGAGGAGAATATCCAAAGGCGCTCGAGTGAAAGCTTGTTAAGGAACTCGGCAAATTAGACCCGTAACTTCGGGAGAAGGGTCGCCCTTCAGGGTGCAAGCCCAGAGGGGCCGCAGTGAAACGCGAACGGCGACTGTTTAACAAAAACACAGGTCTCTGCAAAGTCAAAAACGACGTATAGGGGCTGACTCCTGCCCGGTGCTGGAAGGTTAAAAGGAGAGGTTAGCCGCAAGGCGAAGCTTTGAATTGAAGCCCCAGTGAACGGCGGCCGTAACTATAACGGTCCTAAGGTAGCGAAATTCCTTGTCGGGTAAGTTCCGACCTGCACGAATGGAGTAACGATCGTTCGACTGTCTTAACGAGTTGCTCGGCGAACTTGTAGTACCGGTGAAGATGCCGGTTACCCGCAGCTAGACGAAAAGACCCCGTGCACCTTTACTATACTTTTACTATGAGTTACGGCAATTGCTGCGCAGGATAGGTGGGAGGCTTTGATACCGGACTTTTGGGTTCGGTGGAGCCAACGGTGAGATACCACCCTGCGATTGTTGTGATTCTAACCTCCTCCCGTGATCCGGGAGAGGGACATAGTAAGACGGGTAGTTTGACTGGGGCGGTCGCCTCCTAAATTGTAACGGAGGCGCGCGAAGCTACACTCAGGTCGTTTGGAAATCGACCGTCGAGTGCAAAGGCATAAGTGTGGTTAACTGCGAGACCTACAAGTCGAGCAGATGCGAAAGCAGGCCTTAGTGATCCGGTGGTTCTGTATGGAAGGGCCATCGCTCAACGGATAAAAGGTACGCCGGGGATAACAGGCTGATCGAAGCCAAGAGTTCATATCGACGCTTCGGTTTGGCACCTCGATGTCGGCTCATCACATCCTGGAGCTGTAGAAGGTTCCAAGGGTTCGGCTGTTCGCCGATTAAAGTGGTACGTGAGCTGGGTTCAGAACGTCGCGAGACAGTTCGGTCTCTATCTGCTGTGGGCGTAGGAGATTTGAAGAGGGCTGTCCTTAGTACGAGAGGACCGGGATGGACGAACCTCTTGTGTTCCAGTTGTCCTGCCAAGGGCACGGCTGGGTAGCGAAGTTCGGTTGTGATAACCGCTGAATGCATATAAGCGGGAAGCACGCTCTAAGATGAGATCTCCCAACCCAAAAGGGAAATGAAGGGCCCTAGAAGACCACTAGGTTGATAGGCTGGAGGTTGAAGCGCAGTAATGCGTGTAGCTTACCAGTACTAATCGCCCGTTCGGCTTGTCCATAGAATTTACTCTGCGCAGTGACTGATATTCAGTAGAACAACTACGAGTCCACTGTTCTGGAGTCATTCAATACAAGCTTTGTAGTTATAGAGATATAACTAATACGTTTTTGGTAAATGTCTGCTCAATCTATTCAGTTGTGGAAGATCGCGAGAGCGAAATTTCAAAAGTTTGCCGGTGAGTTTACTGCGAGGGTCACACCCGTTCCCATCCCGAACACGGAAGTTAAGCCTCGTTGGGCCGATGGTACTGCACGCGTAAGTGTGTGGGAGATTAGGTGATCGCCGGCATATTATCAAAGCCCCATCCTTTCGAGGATGGGGCTTTTTTTCGCTACGGATTTTTGGCTTTACAGTTCAGGTCCGCTCTGCCAGGGTTCTGTGATCGACGAAAGTCAATAGCTGAGGTTGGATCAGGTGGTTGTGGATAAAAGTAGTCTTCGGCTTTTGTGGTGGGTTGTGGTGAGTTTTCGGTTGTTCCTGGTTTCAATGCGGCTTTCTGGCGGAGGTCTTCGGGGGTTCCAGAGGTGACGGGACGATTTTGGGGCTGCAAAATCGTGGTGAAAACGTGGTGGATTGCGTGGTTTTTGTGGTGAAGTGCGTGGTTCTGACCTGCCCCCGAAAAACTCTACCAGTTTGAACTGGAGTTTTCTCGTAAATTGAACGAGGGAGCTGAGATGAAGAAGAGCCGGTATAGGGAAGAGCAGATCATCGGGATATTGAAGCAGCATGAGGCTGGAGTGAAGACGGCGGATCTGTGCCGTGAGCATGGGATCAGCGCGGCGACGTTCTACGGCTGGAAGCAGAAGTTCGGGGGGATGGACGTGAGCGAGGCGCAGCGGCTGAGGGCGATGGAGGATGAGAACCGTCGTCTGAAGCTGCTGGTGGCGGAGTTGAGCCTGCACGGCGAGGCGCTGAAGGCAGTCATACGAAAAAACGGCTGGAGCTTGCCGGTCTAAGAGGCGAGGTTGCGTTCGTCTCCAGCGAGTTCCATCTGAGCGAACGCAGGGCCTGCAAGCTGCTGGGCGTGGAGCGGTCGAGCTACCGGTATGAGCCGAGGCCGGACCGCAACGCGGAGTTACGCGACGAGTTGGTGCAACTGGCTCGGCAGAAGCCGCGCTACGGTTATCGGCGGCTGCACGCGCTGCTGAGCCGCAGAGGTCACGAGGTGAACGTGAAGCGGATCTATCGTCTGTACGTGGAAGAGCGGCTGATGGTGCGGCGCAAGAGGCGCAAGCGGTTGGTGCGCGAGCGAGCGGCGGAGTCGCGGCTGACGAGGGCCAACCAGGAGTGGGCGATGGACTTCATCGTCGACGGTCTGGCGACTGGGCGGATGGTGCGCATCCTCAGCGTGGTGGATGCCTACACGCGCGAGTGCCTGGCGCTGGAAGCCGACACCAGCCTCGGCAGTGGCCGCGTGACCCGGGTGCTGGAACGGCTGATCGCACAGCATGGCCGGCCCGAAAACGTGCGTTCGGACAACGGGCCCGAGTTCACTTCGCGGCGGATGCTGGCTTGGTCGGAGAACTGGAAGGTCGGCCTGGTTCCCATCCAGCCAGGCCGTCCGATGCAGAACGGCCACGTCGAGAGCTTCCACGGCCGCCTGCGCGATGAGTGCCTCAACGCAAGCTGGTTCCGCACGCTGAATGATGTCCGGTGTACTCTGGCAACCTGGCGCGAGGAGTACAACTGCGAGCGGCCCCACAGCTCGCTGGACTACCGCACGCCCCAGGAGTTCAAACTTGCCCTCGAAGGAAGGCGGGCCATGGCCCGCCTTCCTTCGCCAACCACAACCACCAACCCAACAGAGACTCCAGTTATGAATGGGTGAGAAATCGGGGGCAGGTCAGTTCGCGGCGATGTCAGTTTTTGCGCGCGGTCACAAGGAACGTTTTTGGGATTTCTTTTTGCGCGCGGGGGAAAATTCGCGCATTCCACCTTCCGAAGTTCGCGCCGGGTTCGCCCAACTGGCGAACTTCTGTCCGCCACGAATCTTGTTCGAGGAGCTGTTCCGGGTTGTCGGTCCCGAACTTCCAGCCGAACTGGTGACCTGCCCCCGGAAAACTCTACCAGTTTGAACTGGAGTTTTCTCGTAAATGACCTGCACCGGGAAACTAAGCCGAAAGCCGTTGGGAATTTCGACCTGCGTGGTTCTGACGTGCCCCCAGAATCCGCACGTTTGTGAATACGAATTTATCCCGTCGTCGGAGCTGTGGCAAAGTGGAAAACGCCAGCGGCGTTTTCCAAGCAGGCGAAGCCTGCGTCTTTTCCATAGCTCGCCTTCTTAAGTGCTTGCGCGAACTCCTTGGGTGTTCTGTAGTCGAGGCTGCTGTGAGGGCGAAGCTCGTTGTACTCCTTTCTCCAGTCTGTGATTTTCGAGCGTGCATCGAAAAGGTTGCTGAACCAGTTGGCCCGCAGGCACTCCTCGCGCAGCCGTCCATGGAAGCTCTCGACATGGCCGTTCTGCATGGGACGACCTGGCTGGATGTGGCGCAGCTCGATCTTCCACTCCAGACCCCAGGCAAGGAAGTGCCGGCTGGTCAGTTCGGGGCCGTTGTCGCAGCGTATCGCCTGCGGCAGGCCACGTTGACCGATCACTTCATCCAGCACGCGTGTCACCCGTCGGCTGGCAAAACCTGTATCCACCTCAAGTGCGAGACACTCGCGAGTGAAGGCATCGACAACGCTCAGCACCCGGATCGTACGTCCAGCCGCGACCACATCATGAGCGAAGTCCAGCGCCCACTCCTGGTTGGCGGCGGTCAACTGCACACGCGGCGATCCAACGCGGGCGCAGTGTTTACGCTTCTTCCGCTTCAGACAAAGCCCCGCCTCGCGGTATACCCGATACAGACGCTTGTGGTTCACCCGCTCGCCTTCCCGTTCCATCAACACCTGTAGCCTCCGGTAGCCATAGCGCGGCTTCTCCCTGGCCAGCCGAGCCAGCTTCTCCTTCAGGTCTTCATCCGACCGCCTGGAACGATAGCGAAAGGTGCTCACTGCGATCGACATCAGCCCGCACACCCGGCGCTTGCTGGCCTGGTACTGCTCCTCAAGCCAGCAGGCATCCGTCCTTCGGTCTACGAGCTCAGACCGTTTTTTGCGATCACCGCCTTAAGCATCTCCCGATCCAGGCTGAGGTCCGCCACCAGCCGCTTGAGGCGCCCGTTCTCATCTTCCAGTGCCCGAAGCTTCTGCGCCTCACTGGCGTCCATGCCACCGAACTTCGCCTTCCAGGCGTAGATCGTGTGCTTAGACACGCCACACTCTCGGGCCACGTCGTCTGCCGTACGTCCTGCCTCTACTTGCTTCAAAGCCGCAATAATCTGCGCTTCGCTGTGCTTGCTCCTGCTCATGCCGATCCTCCCTCAAATCCGAAATCATACTTGCGTATGTGCGGATCTAGGGGGGCACGTCAGATCCGCTTCGCGTTCACATGCCAGCCCTCGCGCTTGAGTAGCACCGTCAGCCGCCGGTAACCGTAGCGCGTCGCGCACGAGGCCTTACAGTTTTTTTGCGACGATCTCCTGAAGGATATGCCGGTCCAGGCTCAAGTCCGCCACCAGGCGCTTCAGCTTCGCGTTCTCATCGCGCTGCCGCAGCTCGCGCAGCTCCTGCAATCCCAGGCCCGCATACTTCTTCTTCCACAGGTAAAACGACTGCTGGCTGATCCCATGCTTGCGGCAGACCTCTACCACCGTGTCCCCGGACTCCGCCTCCCGCAACACCCGCAGAATCTCCTCTTCGCTGTGTCCACGCTTCCCCATCGCCAGGCTCTCCTCTCTCGTTCCAGAGAACCACGACAGGCTGCGAATCCTCAACTTCACAGCGGCGTAGTTTTTGGGTTTTGGGTCACAGGACGCGGGAACGCTACTCTACCGCGGCTGCAATTGCTTTGTTGGCCTGATCGATCTTTTTCTGGTCTTCGGCGGCGAGGGGTGTTGGTGCGATGTTGATTTCGATTTTGTTGAGGGTTCCTGTGAAGGTGAAGGGCGACTGATATTGGTCACTTACTGGTGATCCGGTGTCGAGGCCGGTGTCGAAGGTCTCGTCTGCGGGGAAACGCCCGAAGATGATCTTGTCGACGCGGCCTTCGCCGACCTTCTTGCCGTTGAGGAACATTGTGACCGTACCGCCCTTGGCCAGTCCACCACCGTCGTACTTGAACTCGACGCGAACGGTGCTCTTGCCGGTGGCAGTTTCTCCGAGCTGGTGAAGCGATAGCGGGACATTGAGAACCAGTTGTACTCGTAGATGGGCGTTCCGTTCTTTACGAAGAGCGTGTATCCGCCGACCCTGCCGCCTGCGGCGACAAGAACTCCGTCGCCAGGCTTGTCGATATAGGCGGTGATGATGTGGAATTTGTTTTTGATGTTGGCGGAGGAGCTTTCGGGGATCCGGTATGCGCCAGAGAGATAGGTAAATTGAGTCCGGCCCGCGATGAGGCTGGGACGCAAGCTTGGATCGGCGCGTTCGATGAAGCGATCGTCCAGAGGCAGTACGTTGTACTTTGCCGCTTCACCCCAGAACATGTCCTGCAGCTCTTTTAGCTTCTCCGGATTTTTTGCGGAGAGATCGTTCGCTTCGCTAAAGTCGCTTTCGAGGTTGTAGAGCTCCCACTTGTCGTCCTCGAAGCTGAAAGAGCCACTGGTCTGCCAGGGTAGGCGACCGTGGCGACAGACGGCGATCCATCCGTCGTGGTAGAGGGCGCGATTGCCTAACATCTCGAAGTACTGAGTGCCGCGGGTGCCTTTGGCGTTGGGATCGTCGAAGGAGTAGACCATGCTGACGCCTTCGATCGGCTTCTGCATACGCCGTTTACTTCGACGGGTTGGGGGACGCCGGCAGCTTCGAGGACAGTGGGGGCGACGTCGATCACATCTTGAAATTGGGACCGAATGCCTCCTGTGTTCTTGATGCGATTCGGCCAGGAGATGACGAGCGGGTTGCGGGTGCCACCGAAGTGCGAGGCGACCTGCTTGCCCCACTGGAAGGGAGTGTTCATCGCCCATGCCCAACCGACCGGGGAGTGGTTGTAAGACAGCGGGCCGCCGAGTTCGTTGAGATGCTGCGCGACGTACGCGGGGTCTTCCTGCTGGCCGTTGAGCGAGACCATCTCGTTGAAGACGCCCTTGAGTGTACCTTCCATGGAGGCGCCGTTGTCGCCGACCTCAAACATGATCAGGGTGTTGTCGAGCTGTCCGATGTCGCGGAGGGAGTCGATCAGGCGGCCTGCCTCATAGTCGGTTTGGGCAGTGAATGCGGCGAAGACCTCCATCATGTGAGCTTCGACTTCTTTTCTTCCGGGGTTAGGGAGTCCCACGCGGGGATGCTGTCGGGCCTCGGCGTCAGCTTGGTGTCGGGTGGGATGATGCCCATCTTGATCTGGCGCTGGAAGGTCTCTTCGCGGTACTTGTCCCAGCCCTGATCGAACTGGCCTTTGAATTTATCAATCCACGCCTGCGGAACATGGTGCGGCGCATGCGTTGCGCCGGGAGCGTAGTAGATGAAGAACGGGCGGTCGGGAGTGACTGACTTTTCCTGGTGGATGTATTCGATGGCCTTGTCCGTGAGGTTTTCTGTCAGCGTATAGTCCTTCTCCGGGTTCTTCGGCACTTCCATTTCGACGGGCTTGTTGCCGTCGTAGAGCGCGGGTTGCCACTGGTTCGCCTCTCCGCCGATGAATCCGTAGAAGTGATCGAAGCCCTGCATCGTCGGCCAGCGATCGAATGGGCCGGAGACGCTTGTCTCCCAGTCGGGGATGTTGTGGTTCTTGCCAAAGAACGCGGTGCTATAGCCGTTCTGGCGGAGGACCTCGGCGAACATCGCTTCGCTCTTTGGAATCTGGCCGCTGTAACCGGGATAACCGCTGCCGATTTCGGTGATAACGCCTGTTCCCGCGGAGTGGTGGTTGCGCCCTGTCAACAGTGCGGCTCGGGTTGGCGAGCAGAGCGCGGTGGTATGGAAGCGGGTGTAGCGTAGTCCGGCTTGCGCGAGGCGGTCGAGATTGGGCGTCGGGATTTGTCCGCCGAAGGTGCTCCAGTCGCCGAAACCGGCGTCGTCGATCATGATGAAGAGGACGTTGGGTGCGCCTTCGGGCGCCTTGATGAGAGGGATCTTGTCGGGTGTGGAGTCCTTGTAAGTCTGGCCAATGGTTCCCTTGAACGGAGGGTCGGGGCGGGGGAGGACTTCTTGTGCGGTGACGTTTCCGGCTAAGCCGAGCGAAAGCAAGCTCAGGCTGACTGACAACTTCGCGATGGTCTTTGGTGTCATTCGGCTTTCATCCTTGTCTGTTGCTTCGTAGGCTCGGCAGCGCAATGATGTGGGAGGCGCGCTCGTCTCTGCGACATCGACGGATTCGATGGATATGCACTTTTATCCTGAACGCTTATTCCTCGAAGTGCCACTAGGAATACTTCTAGTCCGCGAGAGATCGTCCAATGTCGAACAGGGAAGATCGTCGCTTACGGTCGATTGGGATTAACGCACACATCGCAGGGGCGCGAAGGTTGGCGGCTCGCTTAGATCAGGTACCCTGATACGGTCAGGAACAAGGTACCTGACACACCCCCGAGGCTAGCCGCGGAGACGGAAACAAATGTGCCTGGGTCGGCGTACAAACGGACCTGCTGCATTCCGACATAAAAGTCATAGCCGCTGCCGGGGTCGGTATAGGCGTAGGTTACAGGGACAAACAGGCTGACGTTGTTGCCAGCACAAACGTAGTTTACGAAGGCCTCGGTCCTGGTGCCTGATGGAGACACGTCTATCTGGACGCTCAGCGTCTCGATGACTAAGTGTCGTCCTGCCGGCACTGTGATCGATGGAGATCCGGTTTCTCCGTAGGGTTTGGCGGGTAAACCTGGTATGCACGTGACGGCGTTGCTGGCTGCTGCTCTTTTCACGAGTTCACCTCAGTTGGCGGTTATGAAATCGCTCGAGCCCGTTACACGACAGTGACCTGAATGATAACTTACCAGCATCATAGCGATCGGCAATTGGGGGCGATTTCGCGCGTGCGGTGCGCGCCAGCCTAACGGGGAGCGAGCGTGATCAATCAATGCAAGAAGCCGGCGGGATGGTTGGGGCGGTTCGTTTTGTGGTCGATGAATTCACGGCATTCGAAGTTGACCGACTGGGGTCTGTCGCATGTTTCAGTGGGGAAGCAGGTCACGATCCTCGATGTGGGTTGCGGCGGCGGAAGGACGGTGAATAAGTTGGCAGCGATCGCCAGCGAGGGAAAGGTGTATGGCATTGATCACTCCGAGGAGAGCGTCGCGGCATCGAAGAGAACGAATACGCAATGGATCGATAGCGGCCGGGTGGAGATCCGGCAGGGCTCTGTGTCTCAGCTGCCGTTTGCGGATGAGGTGTTCGATCTCGTGACGGGAGTGGAAACGCATTTTTTTTGGCCGGACTTGCCGGGCGATGTGCGGGAAATTCTGAGGGTGCTCAAGCTTGGGAGCACGTTTGTGCTGATTGCAGAGATCTATCGAGGGGCGGGGACGAAGGCCGCACAGCTTGCGAATCGATATGCGCCGCAAACAGGGATGAAGCTGCTGACTGTTGATGAGCATCGTGAACTTCTTGAGGAGGGTGGGTATTCGGATGTGCAGGTGATTGAGGAACGCGGTAAGGGATGGATCTGTGCGGCAGGGAGGAAGGTTTCAAACCCGGAGGTCGCAGCCGCATCTTGATGGCCCGGTTATTTAGCGGAGCGTGTCCCAACTGCGGAGGGTGTGTTCGTGGATGTCCATGTTGACGCGTTTGCGGCGAAACTTTACGCCCTCGATGCTGAGGCGGAGGCGTTGTTCGGCGGCGGCTTCGCCTCTGAGTTTGATCTCACCGCCAGCGCCGACGATGCGCTGCCAGGGAAGTCCGTGAAGCGTGGCGTTGCGGAGCAGCTTTGCTACGGCTCGATGGTAGAGCGGATAGCCTGCTGCTGCGGCGACTTTGCCGTAAGTTGAAACCCTTCCTTTTGGGACGGAGCGAATGATTCGTCGAAACGCGGCATCGCGCTGCTCGTTTTTGCGGAGCGCATCCTTCAGGATCTTTCGCTTGAGATTCTGCGGGGCAGGCGGGCGTGGCATGAGCAGCACTGTATCCGGGCCGTCCGTCCTTATGCAATGTTGTTGGGCGTCGGAGTTCACTTCGGTTCTGGTTATGGCTGAGGGCGATCGAGGAGGACGACATCGGAGCGCTGCTGCACTCGTTCGAGGACAATTTCGCGGCCGTCGGGTGAGATGTCGAAGTCGCGAATGTCGAATTCGGGCGGGAGGTTGGTGAGTTGACGCTCGGCGCCTGTGTCGAGATCGATGAGCCAGAGGTTCTTATGTTGAATGTCTCCTTGCAGGAGGACGAGCGCGCGGCCGCCGGGGAGGAAGGCGACGTGTCGAGCACCACGCGTCAATGTGAGAGGGCGAAGGGGATGGGCTTCGGCTCCGGCGGTGACTGCTTTCAGTGAAAAAGTTGTACCGATGTCGGGACCCGAGTAGACGACAAAGCGGCCGTCGGGCGCCCACACGGGATTGACGGAGTATTCCTGGACAAAGGGAGTGGGGGAGCGGCCGTCGATCGGAACGCGGAAGAGGCGCGGGATGCCGTGATCAACCACCGCAGCGGTGATCGATTGTCCATCGGGCGCCCAAGCGAGAGTGCCTTGCAGGTTGAGGGAGTCGGCGACGACGCGGGCATTTGTGCCGTCGGTCTGCATCAGGTACAAGAGCGTTTGCCCGTGCTGGGTGATTGAGAATGCGACGAAGCGTCCGTCGGGGGAGATTGCGGGTTCGCCGATGACTCGCGCCTGATCGGCGCTCCACAGCTCGGTGCTCGTTCCGTTGGTTAGCTTCCAGATGCTCTCGCCTGTGCCGGTTGCGGAGACGTATAGGAGATAATTTGAGCCGAGCCGCGGGGAGAAGCCGGTGGCGGTGGTGAGAGAGATTGGAACGGCTGACGATAGCTGGGTGGGTGAATCAGCGACGGGCAAGCGCCAAAGGGTTTTCTTCGGGCTTTCGAGAGTGGCAACAAGGCGGCGACCGTCGGCACTGCCTGCGAGCGAGGTGTAATGGTCGAGGCCGGAGTCAAGGCCGGAGGTGAGCCGGTGAGGTATGCGGCGCTCGACGTCCACGCTGTAGAGCCATGGCCCGGAGCCGTCGGGATCGCTGGCGAGGTAGATCAAAGTTCGCCGATCCAAGAAGACGGGATGGCTTACGCTGGCGTTGTGCGAAGTGATCCGCTCGGGGATTCCACCGGTTGAAGGGATGCGCCAGATGTCGAGTTTGTCGGGGAGCGAGCCCTGGACGAAGTAGATGAATTTCGCGTCGGGGGACCAGAGCGGAAAGTGAGAGTGAAGGCCAGCGGCTGCGGTGAAGATGGGCTGGGCGTTTGCTGGTAGCTGTTGCTCTGGCTGCGTTCCGCCGGACACGAAGAGCGGGTCTCCGGGACCCGGGGTGTGGTAGGCGAGCCGTGAGCCGTCGCGCGACCAATCGAATTCGGCTACGCCTTCGAGGTATAGCTTCGGTTGCCCCCCGAGTGTTGGGACGGCCCATACGCTGATGTCGCTGGCGCCTGGGCTATTTTGTCTGCGAGCCCAATAGGTGACGACGGAGCTGTCGGGGGAGAAGCCGAGGGCGCGAACGGATGGATTGACGATTCCCGGCGCTGCGCCGCGGGTTAGGTTGTGGAACTGGCCGGAGCCGACCTGGGTCACCCAGACGTCCATCTGTCCGTCGCGGTTCGACTGAAACGCCACGAAGTGACCGTCGCGGGAGATGGCAGCGGCTTGCTCGACTCCGCCAAAGTCGGTGACGGTCTGGAATCGCGCGTTTATGAGCGGGTTTCGCCAGAAGTATTCTGTTTTTTGGAGCCAGAGGATGATGCTCATGGTAAGTACGGCTCCTGCTGCGGCCAGCAGCAAGACGAACCTCCATCTGGTTCGGGAGGTCGATATTGCAGGTTGCGGCAATGGTGCAGGGGGATCACGCGGAATGACATTGTTCCCGTTCTCATGCGCTGCTTGAAGATTCCGGCTGCGCGTCCACGCGTCCAACTCCGCCCGAGAAGCGTAGACCGAACCGATCTTGTCATGCAGGTGCCGGTGAACGGGCATCCCCTCCCGTTTCTCCCAGCGCTGGACCGTCGTCACGTCGCGGCTGAGGTAAACCGCGATTTCTTTCCACGAATCCAGACGGTCTTCAGGTGATCTGACTGATGGCGGTGTGCCAAGGGACGGTTCGGCCATCGAACTCTCCTGGTGGTCCGCGGTCGTGACGAACCGGGAACCAAATTGTACCCCCGAGCTGCGAACGTACGGCAAAGGACTGCATTCGACGGCAAGTGGAGGAATGGCAGCAATTCCGCGCCTTACCGTTTGCGCCGCGCACCCAGGTGACCGATAGTGTCCGAGCGTTGCTTTTCGGCGACGCCAACCAAGGGGTCCCTTGTGTCCCTGTAACTCACCTGAAACTCAACCCTGGAGGTCTTTCATGAAGAGCAAAACCCTGACTTCGGCAGCACGCATTCTCTCACTGCTTTTGTTGGCTTCGGCCACGTATGCTTTGGCCCAGGACCGCAAGCCAGTGCACTTCAGCGGCCTATTCAACGACTACGTACCCCTGAGTGCGACTATCAGTGGCAGTCCATACGAGATGCATGGTCAATGGTCCTTGGACGTCCACCCTGAATTGGGGACGGCCGACTTCGCAGCCGATATGACGATGTCCGGCTTTGGGAGAACCGCAGCGGGTGCTGTCGATCCGACGCAGCCCATTGTGAACCCTCACACGCACCACATCAAGCTGACGAACATCAAGATCACGTGGGACATGATTGGCTGCCCAACATACCAAACCCCAGTCCCCACAACGGGCTTTCAGATAAGCGGCACGGTCAGTCTGTTGACGGGAAATGGGCAAATTGCACCCTTCGAGACAAATCCGCCTTCATCGACGCTCCAGGTCTGTATCAGCGGAGGACCTGAGGGCCAGTTCACGGTCCAGAATTCGAACATGACACTCGTGTTCGGGGGGCTTGCGGCGAATAAACATTTCGGGCCGCAGGCCATCCATGGCGTCGTGCGCATAGCGCCAACCGAGCCGTTCGGGCTATTTCGATAGAGGTTGCAGGTGGGTGCTGCTTTGCGCCAGTCGGTTTCCTGACCCGATTGCAGCAGAGTATCGCCCACCTGTTCAACACCAGCCGAGAAGCGTCCCAGTCCGGTGACAAGAAGAGGAGAGCGAGATGCGAAGGACACTGATGTGCCTGGTGTTATTCAGTGCCGCTATCGCGGTCACGGCTATCCATCATCCTGGAACCGCTTTGGCGACAACGGCTGAAGGGTACAAAAGCACTTTGCTGGCTGTAGGCCGGTGTAGCGAAATTGATGCCTTTAGCTCTGTTCCGCACGGCGTGAAGACGGAGGGGAACGAACAACTCTGCGGGTGGTTGCGGAAGACGAAGGGGGCGTCGGACCTCTATGTGCAGAGCAATACCTGGACGCCCGTCACAATGGGTGTTGTCGCGAGCACTGGCTGGCACACGCACCCTGGTCATAGCCTGATTATTGTGACGACCGGAACCATAACGGAATACCATGCCGACTGCAAACCTCACGTATATGTTGCGGGGGATACGTTTGTCGATCCCGGCGAAGGCGAGGAGCACATTCTCCGCAACGAAAGTTCAACCGAGCGGGCATCCACCATGGCTGTCCAGCTTGTACCGCATGATCCGCTGCACTTCAACCGGCGGATAGATGCTCCAGCCCCGGAGAGTTGCAAAGGCATTATGTGACATGCGCGGACTTAGGACGTGCTCTCCGTTTATTCATTCTTTTATTCAGTTTTGGGGGATTTTTTGGGGGAGCGCTCGTCGTAAGTTGTCTGTAGCTTTTTCAGCCTGAGGACGCCGTAGATGACGATGATCACCATTGCGATAACCAGAAAGCTGGAAAGATGCCTTTCCATGGCATAGTCGCTCTCGCGGTAGAAGATATAACTGGCGACGATCAGGCAGAGAACGCCGATGTTGATGATCCAGTTGAGGGCCCTAGGGACGATGTAGGAGAGGGTTCCGAAGCCGGCGAGCTGGTAGACCATGAAGGGCAGGATTGCTACCATCGGCAGCATTTCGGAGGCTCCAAGCGCGATGTCTACAGCACCCGGCGCGTGGGTGTGGAGGAACGTGCTGTGAGCGAGTTCGTGGAAGAGCGACGGGATCGCAGCCAGAAAAGGGACCACGGCAAGGAGTTCGAGCACGAGGGAACCGCTCCAGGTGCCGACCTGGGATGCGGGATCTGCGCCGCCCTCCGATGATTGCGAACCGATGAATATGCCTCCGACGATGGCGGAGGCACTGGAGAGCATGAGCAACTCCACGGTAATCCCGAAGCTTGCGGGTTCGCCGGACTTGATGAGCAGCAGGCCCATAAAGCCGGGCAAGTAAAACATGACACGCACTAATCGAGCCCAGACGCGCGCATCGCGGTCCGGCGGCAGGATCGGGAGTGGGAGTCCGTCGGTTCCGGTAGTCGGTCGAGCCTTCGCCATTTTTGTATTCCTACGTGGTGTGGAATCTAAATATTGCCAGCTTGATGAGTATTTCGAGCCCGCAGCAAAGATTGAACCTGCAAATATACCAGAGGTCCAGCTAAAGATATGCCGGGGGGAACCTATGCTCAGCAGGTTCGACGGGAGTGCCCCGGATTCAGATCTGGGACACAGGGCCTACCCCTCCCCATGGTTGGGAGCAAGAAGTATGTGTTTTCAATGGTTTACGGTATGGTAATATCTGCAAAATCGTCATAAGAAAAGGGTTACAGCTAAAATCGTCTTTCTAAATGAGTTAGCCGCGAATCTTCTTCGCGGCTTGTTTATTTTCAGTAGTTTACGGGCGGTAGTGAGCTGCAAAATTGTCATAACAAAGGGGTTGCGGCTAAATTTTTCTTTCTAAACGAGTTAAGCCCCGGAGGGTGTCTACATCCCCACGGGGCTTGCTTGTTTTTGATCTATATATCCAGTATAGCGGTTGGAGGGTAACTAAAATGCCACGCGGATATTGTTGTGGGGCAAAGGGTTAGGTGGTTCAGGGGCTTGACATGCGATTTTTGGGCAGAAAATGGCGAAAGAAAATTGCTGTGAATATAAGAGCAATAAAATCAATGGTTTAGCAGTGGTTCTGTTTGGAGGGTTCTCTCCTTCGCGCGAATGCCCACTCATGCGATAAGACTGCATGAATGGGGCACCCATGTATGGGCCACCGCCCGACATGCCCACCCGAAGTTATGATTCGTCAGATGTAGGCCACTGTATGGGGGAAAGATGAAGAGACTAGCGATGTGCCTGGCAATCCTGACAATAATGACGGCGAAGGTTTTCGCCCAAGCCCCAGTGGTGAGGAAAACACCCTATATTCTTCCAGTGCACATGCGATGATCCGGTCGGATCCCGAATTGCGACGGCGGTCCGGGATTTGATCGCGACCAGTCCCAGATACTTCAAGTCTGGAAGCGATTTCACTCAACAGGGTGCGAGCGTATTTCCAATCTGGTCCATACGCATGGTAACGAGAGACACAGATGAAAATGCCAGCCGATCCATGGTTGCAGTGGCCTTCACTCGAGGGCTTTTCTTTCAAACCATTTCGGTTCAGAGTTGTGGGTCGTTAAGGGTAAGAGAGTGTGCAGAGGGAATCCTGGCTGATTTAGATAGACAGATTACGGAATTTACTTCTGTCCAGTAAGTCTCTGTTTTGTGCCGTCGGCGGTCTACTTTAGAGAGCTAAGACCGCGCGAAGATGGGCACGCGAATTTGTGATTCGCTCGATTAGGGCGACTAGGCGCCGGCTTCCTAATGAGAAGAGGTTCGCGCTTTGCGCGAAGGCCCACTCATGCGATGAGACTGCATGAATGGGGCACCCGGAGTATAGGTTCAAATTGCTGTATGGGCCACCCGCCTAGAAGAGTAGTCGGGTGGCTTGATGCCCTTGAAGGGCGGAGATAGACTTCGAAGGGCTGTCCGCGATGATGCGCGGTGTGGGTGAAGATAGGCCCGCAGCCATTCAAGCCGGTCAACTTGCGGTTCGGCGAGGCCCGACGACGGCGGATCGAGTTTTTCGGGCGTCATGCCGGCGACGGCCTGATTGCAGAAGTCGAAGGTAAGATCTTTGAGAGGAACTGGCGGATCGTGTCTTTATCCACTTCTCCCTTGCCGTTCAGCGCGTCCATGATGGGTTTCGGGATATCTGGGCGCTTCGAACCGCTCGCGTTCGCACAGGCGTTGAGGTTTGCGCCTGCCACCTGGATTACTACCTGACTGAAACTTAGTTCTTCTGGAACGGGCTTGAAACCGTAGCTGTCAGCGGGCATGAGCTTGGCGACGGCGATGGTGAAGTCGCCGGAGGTCTTCCAATGTTTCACGAGTGCGTCTTTGATGGTGGACTGCGCGAGAGCGGGAACGGCCAGTATCGAGAGGAGTGCGACGCCAATCTTTAACATGATCGCCATCGTACAACATCCATTGCCTTGCTAAGGAAGGTAGTCGCGCTTCGCGCGAAGGCCCACTCATGCGATGAGACTGCATGAATGGGGCACCCGGAGTATCTGTTCCAATTCATGTATGGGCCACCCGCCGTTGGCCCCAGCTTCGCAAAGTCAACCTGCTTGAGATGTCCGCCGATCTCCATATGATATTATGGTAAGCGAACAAAAGGCAAATATGGAGAAGAGGTATGCCAATCTTTCTGGAAAGGTTCGTGCTGCCAATTCTTGCAGCGCTCGTCGGCATCATTGTGATCAATACGATCAAGTTTGATTCGCAGCAGCGAATTTCTCTGAGCGTATGCATAGTATGCCTTGCGTACTTTGTCAGTCACTCGATACAAAAGAGCAAAGTACCGACACCTGAGCCTGCCATTGCCCAGCCAGCGGCCCCTACTGGAGATGCTGTGACCAACGGGGATCAAAGCGTTGCAAACACCGGTAATGGCAATACGATCACCGTGAGCCCGCAACCAGCTAAGGCGCCTCCGCCGACCACAGGAAGGAGCCATCCATGAACCGTTTACTGCTGCCGGCGGTCCTACTAACCATTCACTGTGCTGCACAGGTTCCGTCGACCGCCACAGGAAACGCGAAGACGGAGGCCACATGCAGCGCCGCCAACACGGGTAACCAAAATCATTTCACCATCAACTGTGGCATCGGCAAGCAACAAGGCCAGCAGATGATCGCCATCCTGAACAAGGTGTTGGCCAATCAACTTGACCCTACTGCGGTGATGGCGAAACTAGACGAGATACTTAAAACATAAATCCAAATCTTCCCGCGAAGACATACGAATGTTCTGGAAGATGGCAGTCGGTAGGTCCAGGGGTCGGCGTCGTTATGCAAATTGATGGCGGAGGGAATTCGTCTGATTTTGACGACATGATCGACCTATATCACGCTAGTAAGTTAGCTCAATTGATAACTAAATGCGAGGGACTGCTGCAATCCAGACCGGAGTGGCTTTCGCCTCAATTATTTTGTAGTCTGGGCTACTTTCGCCTCGGAAACATCGCGAAAGCCAAAGAGCATTTGAACGAATACGACTCGAAGGTCGGCCCAGCGTATTCGGACGACGAGCATTGTTCTCGTGACCTGCCCCCGATTTCTCACCCATTCATAACTGGAGTCTCTGTTGGGTTGGTGGTTGTGGTTGGCGAAGGAAGGCGGGCCATGGCCCGCCTTCCTTCGAGGGCAAGTTTGAACTCCTGGGGCGTGCGGTAGTCCAGCGAGCTGTGGGGCCGCTCGCAGTTGTACTCCTCGCGCCAGGTTGCCAGAGTACACCGGACATCATTCAGCGTGCGGAACCAGCTTGCGTTGAGGCACTCATCGCGCAGGCGGCCGTGGAAGCTCTCGACGTGGCCGTTCTGCATCGGACGGCCTGGCTGGATGGGAACCAGGCCGACCTTCCAGTTCTCCGACCAAGCCAGCATCCGCCGCGAAGTGAACTCGGGCCCGTTGTCCGAACGCACGTTTTCGGGCCGGCCATGCTGTGCGATCAGCCGTTCCAGCACCCGGGTCACGCGGCCACTGCCGAGGCTGGTGTCGGCTTCCAGCGCCAGGCACTCGCGCGTGTAGGCATCCACCACGCTGAGGATGCGCACCATCCGCCCAGTCGCCAGACCGTCGACGATGAAGTCCATCGCCCACTCCTGGTTGGCTCTCGTCAGCCGCGACTCCGCCGCTCGCTCGCGCACCAACCGCTTGCGCCTCTTGCGCCGCACCATCAGCCGCTCTTCCACGTACAGACGATAGATCCGCTTCACGTTCACCTCGTGACCTCTGCGGCTCAGCAGCGCGTGCAGCCGCCGATAACCGTAGCGCGGCTTCTGCCGAGCCAGTTTCACCAACTCGTCGCGTAACTCCGCGTTGCGGTCCGGCCTCGGCTCATACCGGTAGCTCGACCGCTCCACGCCCAGCAGCTTGCAGGCCCTGCGTTCGCTCAGATGGATACTCCGCTGGAGACGAACGCAACCTCGCCTCTTAGACCGGCAAGCTCCAGCCGTTTTTTCGTATGACTGCCTTCAGCGCCTCGCCGTGCAGGCTCAACTCCGCCACCAGCAGCTTCAGACGACGGTTCTCATCCTCCATCTGCCCTCAGCCGCTGCGCCTCGCTCACGTCCATCCCCCCGAACTTCTGCTTCCAGCCGGTAGAACGTCGCCGCGCTGATCCCATGCTCACGGCACAGATCCGCCGTCTTCACTCCAGCCTCATGCTGCTTCAATATCCCGATGATCTGCTCTTCCCTATACCGGCTCTTCTTCATCTCAGCTCCCTCGTTCAATTTACGAGAAAACTCCAGTTCAAACTGGTAGAGTTTTCCGGGGGCAGGTCACTCGGATATCCACTTCCCTCCATTCGAAATTGGATCAGCTCAAATAGCAGACGACGTTATGCATACTGGCCTCAATTATTCCGTGATACTAACGGTGACTGAGCAGCCCCTGCGGCTGAAAGAGGGGGCGTGGGGGTGGCCTCTGACGACGACATTGCCGCATAATTGCCGCACGCGTCAGGCTCATCGAGTAAATATGAACGAAACGCCTATGTTTATTGGTGTCCCCGATGGGATTCGAACCCATGTTATTGCCATGAAAAAAAGGCAACGTCTTGGAGCGGGTTAGTAGGCCAAGGCGCAGCCGTCGGCTCGCATTTCGCTGGCGGCGGAGTAGACGCGGTCGGTGCCGTCCATGTGGGGTTCGATGGCTTCGTAGCGGCCGAAGCCTCCGTCGGAGGGGCCGATGGGCCAGCCGAGGGCTTCGAGGGCTTTGCGGGTGGATTCGGGGATTCCGGATTCGAGGCGGAGGATGCCTTTGGGGCCGAGGCCGGGTGCGTCTTCGCCCATGGATTGTGAGCTGCCTTCGTGGTGCCAGCGGGGGCTGTCGCCGGCGGCCTGGATGTCGAGGCCGTAGTCGACGCGGTTGATGATGATTTGGGACTGGCCTTGCGGCTGCATGTCGCCGCCCATGACGCCGAAGGACATCCAGGGCTTGCCGTCTTTGGTGGCGAAGCCGGGGATGATGGTCTGGAAGGGGCGCTTGCCGGGGGCGTAGATGTTGGGGTGTCCGTCCTGGAGGGAGAAGAGCTGGCCGCGGTCCTGGAACATGAAGCCGAGGCCGTCGGCGACGAGGCCGGAGCCGAGGCCGCGGAAGTTGGACTGGATCTGCGAGATCATGATGCCGTCTTTGTCGGCGACGGTGAAGTAGGTGGTGTCGCCGTGGCTGGGGGCCTGGCCGGGATGGGCGGGGGTGAGGATGGAGTCGAGCTTGATTTGGCTTGGCGCGCTGCTTTGCGTAGTCTTTGGAGTTGAGCCACTCGATGGGGATTTTGGCGAAGTGCGGGTCGGCGTAGTAGCGGGCGCGGTCTTCGTAGGCGAGACGCTTGGCTTCGATCTGGACGTGGAGGGATTCGGCGGACTGGAAGCCCATGCCGCGGAGGTCGAAGTTTTCGGCGATGTTGAGGAGCTGGAGGGTGGCGAGGCCCTGGGTGTTGGCGGCCATGGCGTAGACGTCGACGCCGCGGTAGTTGGTGACGATGGGGTCGAGCCACTCGGCGTGCTGGGCGCGGAGGTCGTCGACGGTGATCCATCCGCCGATGCGCTTGAAGTAGGCTTCGATGGTTTTGGCGATGGGGCCGTCGTAGTAGGCGTCGCGGCCGCCTTCGGCGATGAGGCGATAGGTGCGGGCGAGGTCGGGGTTGCGGCGGACGTCGCCTTCGATCGGGGCTTTGCCGTTGGGTGCGAAGGTGTGGAGGGCGTTGGCGGTCTCTTCGACGCCGGAGCCGGGTTTGGTGAAGTTGGCGAGGCCGAGTTTGATGTAGTGGCCGATGATCTGCGGCGTGGGGGAGCCGGTCTCGCAGTAGTGGATGGCGGGTTCGAAGAGCTCGGCCCACTTGAGTTTGCCGTAGCGCTGGTGGAGGGTCCACCAGGCGTCGAGCGCTCCGGGGACGGAGATGGAGACGGCTCCGTAGGGGGGAAGGGCGCCGTTTTTTGCGCGGGAGCGGGCGATGTCGAGAGTGAGGGCTTTGGGGGAGCGGCCGGAGCCGGCGAGGGAGACGACCTTTTTGAGCTTGGGGTCCCAGATCATGGCGTAGCAGTCGCCGCCGATGCCGCAGGAGGTGGGTTCGACGAAGCCGAGGACGGCGTTGGTGGCGACGGCGGCGTCGATGGCGGAGCCGCCTTTCTTGAGGATTTCGATGGCGGTGAGTGTGGCGAGGGGGTGCGCGGTTCCGGCGGCTCCGGAGCAGCCCATGGCGGCGGAGCGGGAGGCGAAGCTGGCTCCGGCGGGGCGGTCGCCGGCGTGGACGTCGGGGCGGTCGAATTTTTCTGCGCCTGCGGGCTGGAATTTAGGGAGATCTTTTGGCATGGCTCCGTCAGTCTGGCTGAAGGCGTTCGAGGGTCGGACCGAGGCCATGGAACCGGCGGCGGCGAGGGGGAGAGATGCAATGAAGGAGCGACGGCGCACGGTGTTTCTCCTGGGCATGAATGGAGGCTGAGATTCAATATATCAAGCTGGATTGAGCGCTGGTTGGAGTCCGCTTCCTGTCGCTTCCAATAGAATTTTAGGTTCAGATGACGATCAACGAGACGTTGCAGAAGAATATCAATACGCCGCGGCAGGTTCTCTTTGCCAGCATGGTTGGGACTACGGTTGAGTTTTTCGATTTCTACATCTATGCCACGGCGGCGGTGCTTGTGTTTCCGCGGCTGTTTTTTCCCGCGTCCGATCCTGCTTCGTCGACGCTGGCCTCGCTGGCGACGTTTGGGATTGCGTTTCTCGCGCGGCCCATTGGTTCTGCACTCTTCGGCCATTTTGGTGATCGCATTGGACGCAAGAGGACGCTGGTGCTGGCTTTGTCGACGATGGGTTTGTCGACGTTCGCGATTGGGGCGCTGCCGGCTTATGCTGCGATCGGAGTGACGGCGCCGCTGTTGCTTGCACTATGCCGGTTCGGCCAGGGAATAGGGCTTGGCGGGGAGTGGGGTGGCGCCGTTCTGCTGGCCGTGGAGAATGCTCCGCCGAATAAACGGGCGCTCTATGGGATGTTTCCGCAGCTTGGTGCGCCGATCGGGTTTTTGCTGTCGGGAGCGACGTTTCTGCTATTGTCGCGGTGGTTGACGGATAAGCAGTTCTTTTCGTTTGGATGGCGGCTGCCGTTTCTGGCGAGCGCGGTGCTGGTGCTGCTGGGGCTTTATGTGCGGTTGAAGATCACGGAGACACCGGTTTTTCAGGCGTCGCTTAAGCGGGCTGAACAGGTTGGCTTTCCGATGCTGACAGTGTTGCGACGTCATACGCGTGCGCTGGTGGCGGGAACTCTGGTGTGTCTCGCGACGTTCGTTTTGTTTTATCTGATGACGGTGTTTGCGCTGTCGTGGGGAACGACTGCTCTTCATTACGGCCGTGGGAGCTTCCTGATGATTCAACTCTTCGGGATACTCTTTTTTGCGGCTACGATTCCCATCTCAGCGTTGCTCGCGGAACGTGGACGACGGCCTGTGATGATGGGAGTTACGATAGCGATCGCTCTGTTTGGGCTGGTGCTCGCGCCGCTGTTTACGGCTGGAATTGCAGGCATTGTTGTGATGATGGCGGTGGGGCTTGCGTTGATGGGGATGACGTACGGGCCGCTTGGCACGCTTGTGTCGGAACTGTTTCCTACGGCTGTTCGCTATACGGGGAGTTCGGTGGCGTTTAGTATGGCGGGCATTCTGGGTGCGTCGGTGGCTCCGTATATTGCGACGTGGCTTGCAAAGACGTATGGGCTGCAGTACGTGGGTTACTATCTTTCGGCATCGGCTGTGCTCACATTTTTGGGATTGCTCATGATTCGCGAGACGAAGAACGACGATCTCACGGTTTGATGTGTCTTTTGCGGCAGTCCGTTCGTCTCCAAAGAGAGCTGTGATGTATCGTTGTCTTGCTTACGAGGGACCCATGCATTCAGAGAGAAACGGATGGAGTCGCAGGCGCTTTCTTGGGACGGCAGGATCAATGGCCGCGGTTGCAGGGGTCGCGGTTGCAGGCGCGGAGCTGAATGGGGCTGCCGGGATTGTTTCGCGGGGCGTTTCGCTGGTTGTGGATTCTGCGGATCCGGTGGCGGGTGCGGCGGAGTGCGTGTGGGCTGCGGGGGAGTTGGAGCGATCGCTTGCTGCGCGTGGAGGTGAAAGTGCTTCGTTGCGCGCGGGTTGCGCAGGCCAATGCGGGTGATCTTTGCATCGTTGCCGCGGGGTCGAGTTCTCCGGTTGCGGCGCGGATATTGAAGAGTGCGAATCTGAATGTTGCAGCGGTGCCTGAGGCGCTTGGAGTTTGTTACGGAAGGATCGGCGATGCGCGCGTGCTGCTCGCGTGTGGATATGACGCTCGCGCGGTTGTGTATGCGCTGCTCGATCTTGCGGATCGCGTGCAGCATGGGGCTGATCCGGTTGCTGCGCTGGAGGCTGTGCCTGCGCTGGCGGAGCGGCCTGCGAATGAGGTTCGCGGCATTACGCGAATGTTTGTGAGCGAGATGGAGGATAAGCCGTGGTTCAACGATCGCGAGTGTTGGCAGCAGTATCTGACAATGCTGGCTACGCAGCGCTTCAATCGGCTGCATCTCGCGTTCGGGATTGGATATGACTTTATACGGCGCGTGACGGATGCGTATTTTCTGTTTACGTATCCGTTTCTGCTGTCGGTGCCGGGGTACAACGTGAGGGTGCCGCAACTGGCGGATGCTGAGCGCGACGGGAATCTTGAGATGCTGCGGTTTATCAGCGAGCAGACTGTGGCGCGAGGGATGGAGTTCCACCTGGGGCTGTGGATGCATGGGTATGTGTGGATCGATAGTCCGAATGCGAACTACACGATTGAGGGGATCACGAAGGAGAACCACGGCGCGTACTGTCGCGATGCGGTGCGGATGTTGCTGAAGGCTTGTCCGGCAATTAGTGGAGTGACGTTTCGCGTGCATGGTGAGAGCGGGGTGGAAGAGGGCAGCTACGACTTCTGGAAGACGGTCTTCGATGGAGTGGCAAGCTGCGGGCGCAAGGTGAAGCTGGATGTGCATCCGAAGGGCATCGACCAGACGATGATCGATATTGCGCTGGGGACAAAGCTGCCGGTGAGCGTGTCTCCGAAGTTCTGGGCGGAGCATCTGGGGATGAGCTATCACCAGGCGGATATACGCGAGATGGAACAGCCGAAGCCGGGCGACGAGTACAAGACCGGGCTGATGAAGCTGAGTACAGGGACGCGGAGTTTTCTGCGATATGGGTATGGCGATCTGTTGCGGGAGGACCGGCCGTGGGGCGTGGTGCATCGAGTGTGGCCGGGAACACAGAGGCTGTTGCTATGGGGAGATCCGGTGACGGCGTCGGCGTATTCGAGGTGTTTCAGTTTTTGCGGAAGCAACGGGGTGGAGATCTGCGAGCCGCTTTCGTTCAAGGGAAGACGCGGTTCGGGGATTGCAGGCAACCGGACGGCTTATGCGGATGCGAGTCTGGTATCGCGGTGGGATTGGGAGAAGTATCGCTATAGCTATCGGGTGTGGGGAAGGCTGCTGTATAACCCGGATGCCGAGGGGGAGAGTTGGCGTCGCATGCTGCGGAGCCAGTTCGGCGGCGGTGCGGGGGATGTTGAGACGGCGCTGGCTCATGCGAGCAGGATATTGCCGATCGTGACGACGGCGTATGCTCCTTCGGCGGCGAATAATAATTATTTTCCGGAGATGTATTGGAACGAGTCGCTGGTGGATGAAAAGCTTTCGAGGCCGTATGGCGATAGCCCTGCTCCGAAGGTGTTCGGCAATGCGAGTCCGCTGGATCCCCAGCTTTTTTCGCGGATGAATGATTTTGCGGCGGAGTTGTTGAGCGGAGAACGCAATGGGAAGTACTCGCCTGTCGAGGTGGCTCAGTGGCTGGAGGATTATGCGGCGCAGGCGATGAAGTCGTTGCAGCAGGCGGAAGTTACGGCGAGTAAGAGGGAGAGTCCGGAGTATCGGCGGTTGGCGGTGGATGTTGCGATACAGGCGGGGTTGGGGGAGTTCTTTGCGGCGAAGTTTCGCAGCGGGGTGCTGTTTGGGATTTATGAGAAGACGAAAGATCCGCGGGCGCTGGATGCTTCGTTGACGATGTATCGGAAGGCTCGCGAGGCGTGGGTGCGGGTGGCTGCGGTGGCCAAGGGCGTGTACATGGCGGACGTGACGGTGGGGGAGGAGCCGCAACAGCATGGGCATTGGCTCGATCGTCTGCCGGCGATCGATAAAGATATTGCTGCGGTGGCGGAGAGGGCGGAGACGACGCCGGCGGGGGCGCCGGATCCGCGTGTGGCGAGTGCGATTCAGGAGGCGTTGGGGCGTCCGCGGCGCGTCGTGCCGGCTGTACGTCATGATGCGCCTGCGAAGTTTCGTGCGGGGCAACCGCTGGAGCTTGTGCTAACGCTTTCGCAGAAGGATGCTGCGGTGCGGATGTACTATCGGCATGTCGATCAGGCGGAGCGCTATGCGGTGGTCGAGATGGACGGTCGTGGAGGGTCGTTCTCTGCGACGATCCCGGGGGCGTATAAGGATTCGGAGTATCCGCTGGAGTATTACTTCGAGGTGAGAGAGAGCGCGGGGGCTGTGACGCTATATCCGGGGTTCTCGGATACGCTGACGAACCAGCCTTATTTTGTTGTCCGGAGGGCGTGAGGCTATTTCGGAGTGGATGCGGTGGGATCTTTGAGGTAGTCGCGAATCAGGTTGACGGTGTAGGTGGGGCTCTCTTCCATGAGCCAGTGGCCGGAGTTGGGTACGACTGCTTCGCGCACGTTGACGGCGACGTTGCGGAAGACGATCGCTTCGTTTGGGCCGAAAGATTTCTCTCCGCCTACGGCCAGGACGGGCATCGTGAGTTTTGTGCGGGCGAAGACCTTGTTGTCCTGCGCGTCCTGGGAGAAGGCTTTGAAGTGTTCGAACCCGGATCGCATGTAGCCGACTTTGGCGTACTGGGCGGCGTAGAACTTTCGCGTGGCTTCGTCGGGTTGGGTGGTTGGAGTGGCGCTGAAGTCGTTCCAGATGCGGTCAAGATAGATGCGTTCGCGACCCTGGACGAGGCGCTCTTCGTCGGGACCCCAGAAGGAGAAGTGCCAGAGGCGGTGGTCCTTAATGAGGTCGTCCCATGGGGCGATGCCGGGAAGGGGAGCGTCCATGACGACGAGGCGATCGACCTTGTCGGGGTATAGCGCGGCGTAGGCGTAGGCGACCATGATGCCGATGTCATGGGAGACGACGAAGGTGTGGTCAAAGCCAAGTGTGGTGACGACGGCGCGGATGTCGGCTGCCTGAGTTTTCTTGTCGTAGCCGCCAGAGGGGCGAGAGGAGCGTCCGATGCCGCGTAGGTCGGGAACGATGACGGTGTAGGTCTTGACGAGTTCGGTGGCGAGAGGAGCCCATGAGTCACTGGTTTCGGCGTAGCCGTGGATGAGGACGACGGCTGGGCCATGGCCGGCAGAGCGGACGAAGATGTCGGCGCCTGCAGGGCTGTGGATGGTCTGGGATTTGAAGTCGGCGGGGAGTGCGGGCTGGGCGGTTGCGACGTGTGTTGCGATCGTGAGCGCGAACAGGGTGCTGACTGCGATTCGAAAACTACGGCGCATGCACTTCTCCCTTGTGGTGAGTTTCAACAATATATCGTTTAGGGCCTAGATTCTTGCGGGATTAAATACGAGGGTAGGGACGGCGCAAGCGATACGACTTGACAGAGAGGTATGGGTTAGTGATAGCTTACGGTAAGTGGACGCTTACCTACAGGCCGGACTGGAAGCATTGGGCGATGGGACGCGCATGACCATCTTTCAGAGGTTGTCGAATGGGCCGATGGCTGTCCATGAGCTGGCGCATCACTTGCCGGTGAGCCGGCCGGCGGTTTCGCAGCATCTGCGGGTGCTGAAGGAAGCGGGGCTGGTGACGGATAGCAAGGCCGGGACGCGCAGGATGTATCAGCTGGATCCGCAGGGCGTGGCCAGGTTGCGGGCGCACTTCGATCTGGTGTGGGAGAGGGCGCTGGGTACGTTTCAACAAGCTGCGGAGTCGCCGGCGGTGCCGCCTGTCGCAGCCGGAAACAAGTTTGGGAGCAAGGCTGGAAGCAGCGCTGGAAAAAAAGCTGGAAAAAATTCGGGGAAAAAGGGAGAGAGGCATGACAAAGACAGCAGAAGCAGCGGTCGTTCGCAAAAGCGTCCGGGTTCACGTGCCCATTGAGCGGGCCTTCTCGGTGTTTGTGGAGCAGATGGAGATGTGGTGGCCGCCGGAGCATCATATCGGGGCCAATCCGTTTCAGTCGATTTTTGTAGAGCCGCGGACTGGCGGGCGCTGGTATGAGCGCGATGCGCAGGGGAATGAGTGCCTGTGGGGTCATGTGCTGGCGTGGGAGCCGCCGCATAAGGTGACCTTTTCCTGGCACCTGGGACCGGACTGGAAGTTCAACCCGGATCTTGCGAAGGCGAGTGATATTGCGATCCGGTTTAAGAGCGAGGGGCCGTCGGCGACGCTGATTGAGTTGGAGCATAGCGGGATCGAGCGGCATGGTGAGGGCTACGAGCAACTGCGTGCGATGTTGGATGGTCCGGGTGCCTGGGTGAAGACGCTGGAGGAGTTTGCGAAGGCGGCGAATTGGGAGGTGACGCGATGAAGACGACTTTGTTTTTGCGGATCGCTTCGGTGCTGACGCTTATCCATGCGTTGCTGCATACGATTGGAGGTGTCTTTGGCAAGACGCCCCCAAATGTGCAGCCGGTGGTGACGACGATGCAGGAGAATAGGTTTTTGGCGATGGGGGTGATGCGGACGATGTGGAACTTCTATATGGGACTCGGCCTTGTGGCCAGCGTCTCGTTGACGGTAGAGGGCCTGGTCTTCTGGCAGCTCGGGACGCTGGCGAAGAGCGATGCGTTGCGGCTGCGGCCGATTCTCACGACGTTTCTGGTTGGCTATCTGTGCATTTCCATGATTTCGTACCGGTACTTTTTTGCGGGGCCGGTTATCACGGAGATATTGATCGCGATTTGCCTGGGGATGGCGATTGCGAGTGCGAAGGAGGCTGCGGTGGTGCGGCCTGTCGCGGTTGAGAACAGGGGACTCAGCTAAGCGCAGGTTGCGGTAAGAGCGCTACTGGTCGGGGTTCTTGGTTTGCTTTTGGACTTCTTTCTCGGCTTGCTTCGCTTCGGCAGCGGCTTCTTTTGCTGCTTGTCTCGCCTGTGCGAGCGCTTCTCTTGCTGCCTGTTTCGCCTGGGCTGTCGACTCATTCGCTCCGGGGGGCAGCATGGTGAGTTTGGGTGGAGCGGGCGGCATTGGAGGCAATGGCGGGATGCTGCCCTTCTTTATTGATATGTCGCCCTGGCTGGTGGTGATGCGCAGCAGCGGGCCGCCGCTGCCGACGGTTCCGTTCATGGTCTTCTTTTGGGAACCGCCGTCAGGGACATTGATCTGCGAGAAGTCGCTTTGAATGTCTCCGTTGGTGGCGTCGAACTGGTAGGCGAAGTTGGACTGCTCGGGTACGGTGACGCTGACGGAGCCGTTGCGATTTTCGACGGTGACGTTGCTCAAGGGGGGAGCGTTGGTGACGTCGACGGAGCCGTTGCGGTTGGTGACGGAGACATCGCCGGCGATGCGGTCCAGCGTGATGTTGCGGCTGTGGGTGGTGAGGGTGAGGGGGCCGACGGCTTCGCTGGTGGAGAGGGCGGCGCCGGTGCTGATGTCGACCTCACCGTCGAGGCGGCCTAGCTGGAAGTCGGTCCGGCTGGTGTGGAACTTGACAGGGCCGCGAATGCGTTCGAAGTGGCTGTCGCCGAAGAACTCGCCGCGCATGGTGAGCGGGCCGCTGAGGTCGGAGATGGTGGAGTCGTGGGCGTGGCCTTCTATAGAAAGACTGCCGGTGACGGAGTGGGCGGAGACGTCGGAGCCGCCGTTGTTGATGTGGGTGGTGACGTCCCCGGTGATGGCGCTGAGTTCGACGTCACCGTGGTTGGAGGTGACGTTGACCGGAGCTTTGATGGCGCTGACCTTTACGTCACCGTGGTTGGCGGTGACGGTCGTGGCGGCTGCGGCGGGCAGGGTGATGACGAGATCGGCGCGTGCTCCGTCCATTGAGGGAACGTTGAGGGCCACGTCGTTGCCGCTGGCGTTGATGCTGGGACTGAGTCGCTGGGCCTTGCTCTCGGCTTCGGAGTCGGAGCGGGTGTAGACCTCTTTGTGGACGGCGACGTGGATCTGGTTGTCGTCGCTGGTACCGGAGACGGTTACGTCACCGCGGGGGTTGTTGACCATGAGTGTGGCGCCGACGGGGAACGCCTGGGCGAGGGTCTGGTCGCTCTCGTGTTTGTCGCCGAGGAACTCGTCGAGATTGTCCTGATTGATGTTGAGGCCTTCGAACATTCTGCTGCGGCCGCCCTCGCGGATTCCGCTGAAGATGACGCCGGTGATGGCGAGGAGGACGAGGAGGGTGAAGACGCCTCCGCCGACGCGGCGGCGGTAACGGGGCTGGTCGGAATCGGACTGGGTGTACTGATCGAAAGCCCACTCGAGAAGGAGGATGACTCCGGCGCCGACGAGCAGGACGGGCCAGAAGCGGGCGTACCAGTCCCACAGGCGGTGACCCTCGACGCGTCCGGTCTGGACGAGCAGGAAGATGATACCCATGGTGATGAGCACGATGGGGCCAAGGATGGAGCTGCGGCGGAGACTACGGGTTTGATAGCGGTAGGCTTCACGCTGGGCGCGGAGCATGTCGCGCTGGGCACGGGCCTGCTCTTTGAGGATGCGGCGCTGATACTTCCAGTCGTTTCCGTAGGGTGGCCCTCCGTATGGCGGGCCAGGAGGTGGCGTGTAAGGTGGAGGAGGATAGTTTCCCATGGTGTTATCTCCCTTCCTGATCGTGCTGGTTGGAAGGGACGATGGCTGCGCCGGGATCGGCCGGAGGTGGCGGTGTGGCCGGGGGAGTGGGTGGCGCGGGGTAGGGATAGGCCGCGGACATAGCGGAGCCGTAGGAGACCTTCTGGAAGATGGCCATCAGACCGGCGACGATGATGATGATGGGCCAGCTGCGCCCCCAGGAGAGGATGTCGAACGAGTCCAGCAGGAAGAGGACGCCGATCAGAGTGACCCAGACGGAGCCGCGAAGGGCGCGGAACAGACGGTACTGGTAGCCGGGAGTTCCGTCGTCTGCGATGCCGGTGCCGGTGTCGGTCATACGGCGAACGAAGAGCCAGACGCCAAGCCCGATGAGGAAGAACGGGACCAGACGGTGGATGGGAAAGCCGTGGAAGAGGCCGGCGTTACCGATGAGGAAGAGGCAGCCAAGGCCGATGAGCCAGATGGCTCCGGCAGGGAAACGGTTACGCGAGGAGGGAACAAGATTGGGGTCGACGGGGTAGCCGGGATACCCGGCGGTTCCTGGATACCCGGCGGTTCCTGGGTATCCGGCGGTACCTGGATATCCGGCGGTGCCCGGGTAGCCAGTTGGCGAATAGGGCGGTACCGCGGCCCCGGGCTGAACGTAGTTTTCCCAGGAGGGGGTGTCCCAAGGGGCGGAATACGGCGGCACAAAGCCGGAAGCCGGGGGAGGGGTGTAGGTGCCGCCGGGTTGGGTGGGATCGGCGGTGGCTTGCGAAGCGGTGGTGCTGGTTGTGGTGTGGGCGGCGGGCCAGGCTTTGCCGAAGCCCAGGCGTTCGCTGAGGTCGTTCAGGCCGAAGGGGTTGGGAAGGGGTGTGCCGTCGCGTCGGGCTTTGGCGGTGTGGTGGGCCTCGATGACCTGGTAGCAGATCCAGCCTGCGACGAAGAGGCCGAAGATGCCGTTTTCGTGCGAGAGCGAGACGAGGATGGCGAAGACGATGAGATGGACCACGCCTTTGGCGTACTGGCCGTTGTACATGGCGCCGACGCCGGGGATTAAGCCGAGCAGGGCGGCGAGGCCGGGGTTGGGGCCGGTCGGAGGCTGCCAGCCGGAGGGCATTCCTGCTCCCCATTGCCAGGCTGTGTCACCGGGCTGGCCTGCAGTGTTGGCGCCGGGGGCTCCTTGAGTTGTGCCGGGGGCTGCTCCTTGGGTCGCGCCAGGAGCAGGCGCGCCGGTGAGTTTTGTGGCGAGGCAGGGTTCACAGAAGACAGCAGAGCCGACGACGCGAGTGCACTCGGGGCAGATTGGTTTGCCGCAGTTCTGGCAAAAGGCAGTACGTTCACGATCAGGATGGTTTGCGCAAGTCATACCAATCCCCCTTCTTGCTTGATTACGCTGGGAGTAAATACAACAAAAGCCTGGGTAGCGAAGGGGGGAGGGGCCTGGTTGCGCACGGACTGGACCAGCCGGATGTTGCCGTCGGGGGATTCGCGGCGACTGGAGCCGGGGTTTGGCTTGGTCTGTTTCTGGTCGGGCTTCTGGCTGCCTGGTTTCTGATTCGGATCGCTGGGTTGCTGGCGGTTCTGATTGCTCGGGGTGCCTGTGGATCCGTTGGATCCGGTTGCTCCGGTTGCTCCGTCATCGTCCGAGGAGCGTTGCAGGTCTCGGACGCGGGATTCGAGTTCGTAGACGACGCGAAGATTGTCGGAGTACTGGACGACCCTTGCCTTGGCCGCGTAGGCACTACGCAGGAGGCTGGAGGGCTTGAGGTCGCTGGCGCGGAGCCCGCTGAGGCGAACGCCGGTGAGGTTCATGGTAAGGGCGATGGAGAAGAAGGCCATGGCGGCGGTCATCGCGAGGCGAGGCTGCAGCATGGTATGGCCGAGAGAGCGGAAGGCATGGGTGACGCGGGTGCGGAAGGGGATGACGTTGGCGGAGGCGAAGGAGGGCTGCATGCCTGCGCCGGGAACGAGCGCGGGGCGTCCGAGGATGGCGGTGGGGACAGGGGTCCGGAGGCGATCGGTGCTGCCGAGGACGATGGGAGGGTTGGCTAAAGCGGCATCCTTGCCGCTGGTTTGGGCGAGGATGCGTTCGAGCAAGGTGTTGGGCGGCTCGGGCCGGGGAGACCTCAGCATCTCCATCCATTCGGCTCCGCGCTGAGCGTCGGCGAGCATGGCGGAGCAACTGGGGCAACCGACCATGTGGAGGTTGAAGGTGGCCTGATCAGCGGCAGAGAGGGTGCCGTCGAGTGCGTCGGCGAGCATCGCCTCACACTGTGCGCAGTGTTGGGTATTGCCGCCCTGACTGGGCTTTGCGCTGCCGAATTGGTTGAAGTCTGCCACTTACACCACCTCGCTCTCTATCACTAATCAACCTGTCTTTCTATACGTTGTAAAAGCCTTGCAAGTTCCCCCCGGCCGCGGCTGATGCGGCTTTTTACCGTTCCTTCGGGAATGCGGAGAATCTGCGATATCTCTTTGTAATCCATATCTTCGAGATCGCGAAGAATAACAGCTTCGCGGAGCTCTGGGGAGAGCTGTTTGAGCGCGCCCTGGACGCGGACTTTTAGCTCGAGCCGGGCGACGTGCTGCTCCTGGGAGGGCCGGGGGTCGGCCAGGCGGTCGGCCATCGTGGGACCGTCCTCTTCGCCGTCGAAGGAGGCGTCGAGGGAGTCGGAGGCTCGATCGAGGCGGGTGCGGCGGAAGTGGTCGACGAGGAGGTTGCGGGCGAGAGTGGTGATCCAGGTCTGGAAGCTGCCCTTCTGCGTGTCGAAGCTGGCGAGGTTCTTGTAAAGCTTGAGGAAGACGTCCTGGGTGAGGTCTTCGGCATCGGAGCCAGAGCCGGTGAAACGGTAGCAGATGGCGTAGATGCGGCGGTGCTGGGAGACGACGAGTTGCTGCCAAGCCTGCGAATCTCCCGCCATACACTGGCGAACCAGTTTGACGAGTGCCTCGTTTGCAGCATCCTGTTCTGGGGTTCGCTCCAACTTCGCCTCTAATGGTGTCTTTACCGGTAGGGGAAGTGTACCTCGTGGACCGGGCACCGGATTGATTTGTTGGAGGGTCTGGGGGGTGGATTCGGCGTGCGGGATAGGCCGAGTTACATGCCGGGGAGCAGGTTTAAGACTTGAATGCCTGCCCCTCGCCGGGATCGGGATCGCGATGTGCAAAACGCCCATGCTTGCTAGTACGCATGGGCGCTGCGGTTGGTTCAATCGTCAGCAATCGGCGGTGTTTAGGGGGTTGGCGCCGTGATAACGCCGCAGGCGATGCGATTGCCTGCGTTGCCGGCGGGGTCGGTCTTCATGTCGTCGGCCTTCTCATGAACCACGATGGAGGTCCCGCCGTTGGCGATGATGCTGACGGCTGAAGTGGGATCGAGGGAAAGGTAGTCGACCTTGAAGGTGGCCTGGCCGGTGTGGCCTTCGCCGATCATGACGTTCTGGGCGAAGTCACCGGCGTGGTGACCCATAGGATTTTGAAAGCCGTGCTGCTTATTTTCGGGGTTGAAGTGGCCGCCGGCGGTCTTGAAGTCGGGGGCTTCACAAAGAGCCTTCGCGTGGATGTGGACGGCGTGCTCGCCGACGGGAAGATTCTTGAGGTTGACCTTGATGGTGAGTTTGCTCTTTTCCTGCTGGAAGGTGGCGGTCCCGGCATCTTCGCCGGTGCTGGTCTTGATTGGAACGACGATTTCATTCTTGGGTTTGGCGAAGGCCGGGACGGCAAGAAGGCAAAGAGTGAGTGCAGCGAGAGTATTACGCATAGGGCATATCTCCAATCGGCTTCCTCAGAAAGAATACCGGAGATTTTCGCGGGCTGTTTGGCGCTCGGGGATATGTATGTAAAATCTGGTTCATGATCTCAGCCAGATTTTGGTCCCCTTTGAAGTTCGTCGCCTTCTTGTGCCTTTTCGGCGTTGTTTCAGTAACCGGCCTCTCGTCTGCATTGGCGCAGCAGGGAAGACGCGGCGGGCCGCCGGCGCAGGAAGCTGCACCTGAGGCGAAGCCAGCGGCGGCGGACGCGAAGCCGGCGGAGCCGAAGACGGCGGCCACTCCTGGGATGGCGATGGCGGAGCCGCCGCTGCCGCCGGATGCTCATGCGGAGCAGAGCATCCAGATGGACGGCAAGACGCTGCACTACACGGTGACGGTAGGAACGCTGGCGGTGCGGGATAGTAAGGGCGCGTTGAGCGGCGAGGTGGTCTATACCGCTTACACGATGGAGGGTAAGGACAGGCCGGTGACGTTTGCGTTCAACGGCGGACCGGGCGCGGCGTCGGTGTATCTGAACCTGGGTGCGATTGGACCGAAGAGGGTGGCGTTCGGCGCGGAGGGGCAGAGCCCTTCGGATCCGGCGACGCTGACGGACAATCCAGGGACGTGGTTGGACTTTACGGACATCGTGTTCATCGACCCGATTGGGACGGGGTTCTCGCGGTCGCTGGTGCCGATGGATGAGGCGAAGAAGCAGTTCTATGGGCCGGATCAGGACATCGCGTATCTGTCGAAGTGCGTGTACGACTGGCTGGTGAAGAATCAGAGATTGCAGTCGCGAAAATACATCGTCGGTGAGAGCTATGGCGGGTATCGCGGTCCGAGGCTGACGGCTTATCTGCAGTCGCAGATCGGCGTGGCGATGAATGGGCTAGTGCTGGTGTCGCCTGCACTGGCGCCGCAGTCGGGGTCGCCCGATCTTTCGCCGGTTCCGTGGATGCTGACGCTGCCGTCGATTGTGGCGGCGAACTATGAGCGGCAAGGCAAGCTGACGAATGAGAATATGGCGGCGGTGATCGACTACACGCGCGGCGAGTACGCGGTGGATCTGATGAAGGGGAACAGCGATCCGACGGCGACTCCGCGGGTGGTGAAGAAGGTGACGGAACTGACGGGGCTGGACCCGACGTTTGTGAAGGAGTCGGGCGGACGGCTGGAGACGCAGGCGTTTCTGCGCGAGGAGTTTCGCGAGACGGGCAAGCTGGGGAGCCGGTACGACCCCAACGTGACAGCGTACGATCCGTTTCCGTATAACCCGACGCAGGAGACAAACGACCCGATTCTGTTGAGCATTGTTGCGCCGACGACGACGGCGATGGTGGACTTCGTGACGCGGACCGTGGGCTGGAAGACGGATGCGCGGTATAACGCGCTGTCGAGCGAAGTGGCTCAGGCCTGGGACCGGACTTCACGCAATGGCGCGTTTTCGGGGGCGGCTTCGGCGACCGACCTGCGTGTGGCGGTGGCGACGGATCCGAAGCTGCGCGTGGTGATTGCGCATGGATGGGCGGACCTTTCGTGCCCGTTCATGGGATCGGTGCTGACGGTGAGCCAGATTCCGATTATGGGCGATCCGACGCGGATACAGGTGCATGAGTATCCGGGGGGACACATGTATTACGCGCGGTTGGCGAGCTCGCTGGCGCTGCGTAAGGATGTGATGGATATGGTAAGCAAGCACTGATAGGTCCTGCCGGACGGGCCGCCTGCGCGGTGTCACCCCGCAAACGAAGACCTGTTTGCGGGGACCACGATTCGGGCGGCCACTTCGTGGCGGGTATACCTTGTCAGGGTTGGTTGGAGGCGGTCGGCCTCGCGTTGCTCGGCGGTTATTTTTCGGTGGCTAGGAGTTCTAGTTGCTCGGAGTGGTGTTCGTCGGTGAAGGGTTCGAAGTGCGTGCGGCAGCGGGCTTCGTAGAGGCCGGCTGCGCCGACGACGACGAGCTCCTGACTTTGGCCGAGGCGCTGCGTGTGGATGGCGGGCGCGCCGCAGACCATGCAGACGGCGGAGAGTTTCGTGACTTCGTCGGCGAGGGCCATGAGATTGGGGACGGGGCCGAAGGGCTCGTTGGCGAACGTGGTGTCGAGGCCGGCGAGGATGATGCGTTTGCCGAGATGCACGAGTTCCATGGTGAGATGGGTGATGCCGTGGTCAAAGAACTGAACTTCGTCCAGGCCGATGACGTCGACTTCGTGGATGCGGCCGGATTCAAAGAGCTCTGCTTTGAGGCTGTCAGACGTGGGCGTGATGACTGCGGCGTCGTGGGTTTGTGAGCTGTGGCTGGCGATGGCGGTGCGGTGGTAGCGGAGATCGATGTCGGGCTTGAAGCAGGCGACGCGCTGGCGCGCGATGCGGGCGCGTTTGAGGCGGCGGATGAGCTCTTCGGATTTGCCGGAGAACATGGGGCCGGTGATGACTTCGATGCGGCCGACTTCGATACGGCCGGGGGCGGGGTTGGTCATTTGGAGATGGTAAAGGCGGACGCGGTGGATTTTTGGGTGTTAATTTTTTTGGCGTGGTGGAGGGGTATTTTTGCAGGGGGTTTTGCGAAAAGGCGCGTGTTCTGTGTGGTGTTTTTGTGGTGAATTTGTGGTGGATGCGTGGTGAAACGTGGTGAGTTGATGGACGAGTTTATGGTGACGAAAAACACGCCACAGTTTTGAGAATTATTTTTAGCCTGCGTGATGCCGTTCTTCGGGCGGAGCGTAGTGAGCGGAGATTTCAGCGGCGGTGATCGAGATATTGGAGCTTGCGGTGATTGTTTTGGCGATTTCGTCGTCTGTGCGTCCCTGATTTCGCAATGTTTCGACTTCGTCGCTGATCATCCCAACGAAGGCCTGGATTGGGAACATCTCGGGCCCTAAGCCGGCGAGTTCGCGAAGTGCCTTCTGGGCGCGGACGGCTTCTTCGACCGGATAGGATTTTCCTTCAACGTGGCTTGACATGTTGTGCTCCTTCGAAGTCGGCGTTCGGATCTTGGAGGCGATCGATCGTTCAGATGCTTATTGTGTCTGAATAGATGGTTTCCTCGGGGACGTCGGTGGGGCTTTCGAAGTCGAGTTTGTAGCCGTCGGGGTCGGTGAGTATTGTGACCCACATGTTGTTTCCGACGAAGGGGCGTCGGGGTTCGAGGTTTTGGGCGAGGGCACCGTTGTAGATGGCGAGGGCGTCGCGGCACTGGAAGCAGATGGAGACGCCTTCGCCTCGCTTTGCGGTGGGGATTTTCGCTGGCAGGTACTCCTGGAGCATGAGGGCAGCGTTGCCTAGTTCGAGCCAGCACCAGCGGATCTTGTCATCGACGATCCACTGCTTCGTGCGTTTGAAGGCGAGGCCGTCGACGTAGAAGCGGAGGGAGGCTTCCATGTTCTTGACCAAGAGGAAGGGAACGGCTTGAAGGACGTTGGGTTCGGTTTCAGGGGTCATGGTCGCTCCTGAGGTTTGTAGTTATTTTTACTCTGACGGCTGCGCCTTTACGAGAGCCTTCGGCAGAGCGGTAGCGCCTTCGGCGCGACTTTTTTCATGGGGCTAAAAGCCCCATGCTTAATCCCGAGAGAGCGTTCCAAGACTGAGTGGTTTAGGAACGTGATCGATGGTGCGGCTAACTACCAGAGGGTTCGACGAGGGGCTGCCAGAGTTCGATGCGGTTGCCTTCGGGATCGGTGATCCATGCGAAGCGGCCAAAGTCGTAGTCGTCGCGCTTGGGGTCGATGGTGACGTTGGCGGCGGAGAGCTGGGTGAGGAGTGCGTCGAGGTCGTCGACGCGGTAGTTGATCATGGCCTGCTGCGGGCCTCTTTCGTTGCCGGGGCCGAAGTTGGTGGTGTTTTCCGGGAAGAGCGACCAGGTGGTCATGCCGGTGGTTGCGGGGACTTCGTCGGACCAGAGGAAGGTGGCTCCGCCGTAGTCGGCGAGCTGAATGCCGAGGTGTTTGACGTACCAGGCGCTGAGGGATTTAGGGTCGCGGGCGCGAAGGAAGACGCCGCCGATGCCGGTTACTCGAGCCATGAGTATCTCCTTGGGAATTTCTGCGTGAAGTTGAAGTGAGTATAGCGGAGAAATTTTCTGCCATGCGGATGTGAGCGGTTGTCCGGTACCGGACATCTGTTCCCGGGGGTGGACAGTGTGTTTGCATGCGGCGGCGACGGGCGCGTTGATAACGTGTTCGTTATGAGTTAGGGCGGGTGGTACGGAACGTGCATGTTGCTTCCCGGGAAATCTTCCGCAGTGGAGGTGCTTGGATGGCAGCGATGATGCAGAATCTGAGATTTGCGTTGAGGCTGTTGCGTAAGAGTCCGGGCTTCGCGGTGGTTGCTGTCGTGATTATGGCGCTCGGCATTGGGGCGAATACGGCCATCTTCAGCGTGGTGCGTGCGGTTCTGCTAGAGCCTTTGCCGTTTCGTGACGCGGATCGGCTGGTGCAGGTGTGGCATGTTCCTCCGCAGAAGAGTTTTCCGGGGATGACGACGTTCGCCGTTGCGGCGGGGAACTTTCTCGATTGGCAAAAAGAGAACCACGTCTTCGAGAAGATGGCGCTTTATACGGGCGGCCACTTTGACGTCACTGGAGCGGGGAAACCGGAGGCGGTTACGGCGAGCCCGGTGAGTGCGGACTTCTTTTCTGTGCTGGGCGTGGAGCCGATTCATGGGCGGGTGTTTCTGCCGGAAGAAGACAGACCGGGCAGCAATCATGAGGTTGTGCTGAGTTATGCGTTCTGGCAGACGCATTATGGCTCGGATGCGGGTGCGGTGGGCAAGACGATCCACCTGGATGGTGAGCCGTACACGATTGTCGGGGTGATGGGGCCGAAGATGAACAAACCGGAATTTGCGCGGGTATGGGTGCCGCTTGCGCTGACGGCCCAGGAGGCTTCGGTGCGGGGTGAGCACCATTTTCTGTCGGTGGCGCGGCTGAAACCGGGAGTGACGATGGCGCAGGCGCAGGCGGAGATGGACTCGATTTCGCAACGGCTGGAGAAGGCTTATCCGGAGGACGATAAGGGCTGGGGCGCGACGCTTCACTCGATGCGCGAGGAGACGGTGGGGGATGTTCGGCCGGCGTTGCTGATGATGCTGGGGGCGGTGGCGTTTGTGCTGCTGATTGCGTGTGCGAATGTGGCGAACTTGATTCTGGCGCGGACGTTTGCACGGCGCAAGGAGATTGCGATTCGTTCGGCGATGGGCGCGAGCCGCGGGCGGATTGTGCAACAACTGTTGAGCGAGGCGTTTCTGATTTCGCTGTGCGGAGGAGCGCTGGGGCTGGTGGCTGCGCACTATGGGATTGAGCTGCTGACGAAGTTTTTTGCGGATAAATTGCCGCGGATGGGGGACATCGGCCTGAATGGATCGGTGCTGGCGTTCACGTTTGTGCTTTCGATTGTGACGGGGATGTTGTCGGGTCTGCTGCCGGCCTGGAGCATGACGAAGGGGGATGTGAACGATGCCTTGAAGCAGGGGCTGGGACGCACGGATGCCGAGAGTGGAACGGGGAAGACGCGGTCGGCGCTGGTGGTGATTGAGGTTGCGCTTTCGCTGGTGCTGCTGATTGGAGCGGGGTTGATGCTGCGGAGTTTGTGGAAGCTGCAGAATATCGATCCGGGATTCGATCAGCGCAATGTGCTGACGATGTCGGTGATGGTGAATAAACAGCAGTTCGCGGAACCGAGGCAGGAGGCGCAGTTCTTCGATCAGGTACTGGAGCGGGTGCGGGCGTTGCCGGGTGTGGTGTCGGCGGGGGCGGTCGATAATTTGCCGCTGGAGGGCGGGTCGAATCAGCCGGTGGCGATAGCGGGGCATGCGGCGGCGGCCTTGTCGGAGCAGCCTGAGGTTTCGGTTCGGGTGGTGACGTCGGGATATATTCACGCGATGCGCATTCCGGTGCTGCAGGGGAGGGAGATTCGTGACTCCGATACGGCCGACGCGGCGGCGGTGGTGGTGATCAGCGAGTCGATGGCGAAACGATTCTGGCCGAACTCGAGCCCGATTGGGCATCACCTGAAGCTTTCCTTCTTTGGGGACAAGGATCGCGAGATTGTGGGGGTGGTGGGGGATGTGAAGCAGTTGGGACTCGATAGCTCGGACGGGACTCGCTACGCTGTATTGGCCTGCGGCGCAGACGTCAGCGACAATTATGGCTCCGTGGCGATCGCACCCTCTTTCGATGGTGGTGCGCACGACGACTCCGCCGCTAAGTCTGGCGACGGCGGTGACGGACGCAGTGCACGATGTGAACAAGGATGTGCCGGTGAACAGTGTGATGACGCTGGAAGATTTTGTGGGAGATACGCTGACGCAACATAGCTTCAACATGCAGCTGCTTGCGATCTTTGGTTCGCTGGCGCTGGTGCTGTGCGCGATTGGCATCTACAGCGTGCTGTCGTATTCGGTGAGGCGGGGGATGAGGGAGATAGGACTGCGGATTGCTTTTGGAGCGACGTTGCGCGATGTCGCTCGACATGTGATTGTGCAAGGCATGAAGCCTACGCTGGCGGGGATTGGCATTGGGCTGATCGCGGCGTTTGCGCTTGGACGCATTGTGACGAGCATGATTTATGGGGTGAGTTCGCGCGACGTGGTGACGTTTGTGGCAGTAACGATATTGCTGGTGGTTGTTTCGTTCGGGGCGAGCTTGATTCCGGCTCTGCGTGCAACTCGTGTTGATCCGCTGGCGGTGCTTCGTGAGGAATAAATAATCGACGAGCCGTCGCTAACTTTCAAGTACTCCGACGCTGGAGTAGATATGGCAATCATTGCGCCAGTCCGCTGCCAACCAAGACGGATTGGCGCGGGTTTTGCGTTTGCGGGAATGTGGGTGGGCTGCTTGTTGACGGTGGGGAGGGTGGGGCGTATTCTCGTGGCCAGTTCGACGGGCCCTGGGGATCTGCGCGATGTAACGTGCCGGATCGTGCGCCTGCTCTTAATCCTGCTCAAAGCACACAATCGGTTGACGTCGTTGCGGCCCTGGATTGTTTTTGATTTTTGGGAAGAGGCAAAACCCAACGACGGAGACAGGGCGATGAAAAAAAGCGTGTACCTTCTGCTCACAGTGGCCGGACTGTTTTGTGGGGTAGGGCTGGCCTTCATGATTGGCGCTCAGACTACTTCTTCTGAAAAACATACATTCACGCCGGATTCCATGCCGTACGGCGCGGCGCCGGCATTCCTGAATCCGGGCGCGCAGCTCGCAGTGCTCGAGGGCAATCCTGGCGCGTCGAGCGGGGATTACACGGTGCGCCTGAAGATGCCTGACGGATACCGGATTGCACCCCACTGGCATCCTCTACGGGAAAACGTCACCGTCATTTCCGGGATTTTCAAGGTCGGGATGGGAGATAGTTTTGAGCAGATGAAGATGATTGCTTTCCCGGCGGGCAGTTTCGCTTATCTTGACCCAGATATGCATCACTACGCGATGGCCAGCGGAGAGGTTGTGGTTCAGGTCCACGGCATGTCTCCTTTGCAGTTTAATTACGTCGATCCTAACGACGATCCAATCCGCAAGAAATGAACGTGGGCCTGTTGTTAATTCTTTTCCGAGGAGAATGGTTATGGCTACTCAAGAGCAAATGATGCCGCAGACGCGTGCGGTGAATCCGGATGCGTTGAATGCAATGCTGGGGCGGGCAGTGCAGGATATGGGGGCGGCGCTGCAGGCTCCGTTGATTCTGATTGGAGACAAGCTGGGGTTGTACCGGGCGATGGGGGATGGTGTGCCGGTGACTCCGGCGGAGCTGGCGAAGAAGACGGGGACGGCGGAGCGGTATGTGCGCGAGTGGCTGAATGCGAATGCAGCGGGGCAGATGGTGCAGTTTGACGCGAAGGAGGGGAAGTACTTTATGACTCCGGAGCAGGCGCTGGTGCTGGCGCTGGACGATACGCCGGTGCATCTGCCGGGGTTTTATCACATGCTGGCTTCGCTGATGAAGGATGAAGAGAAGCTGACGGAGATCTATCGCACGGGCAAGGGGATGGGTTGGCACGAGCACGAGAAGGGGTTGTTTGAAGGGTGTGAGCGGTTCTTTCGGCCGACCTACCTTGCGAATCTGGTTTCGAGCTGGATTCCGGCGCTGGAGGGTATGGAGGCGAAGCTGAAGGCGGGTGCTCGTGTGGCGGATATTGGGTGCGGGCATGGTGCGTCGACGCTGCTGATGGCGAAGGCGTATCCGAAGTCGAAATTCATAGGGTTCGATTATCATCGGCCGTCGGTGGAGAAGGCTCGGGAGAAGGCGACGGCTGCGGGCGTTGCGGATCGCGTGACGTTTGAGGTCGCTTCGGCGAAGGATTTTCCGGGAAAGGATTATGATCTGGTCGCATTCTTCGATTGCCTGCATGATATGGGCGATCCGGTGGGTGCGGCGGGGCATGTGAAGACGACGCTGGCGCAGGGCGGGACGTGGATGATTGTGGAGCCGTTTGCGAACGATGAGGCGACGGCGAACCATAATCCGATTGGGCGGATCTATTATTCGGCGTCGGCGACGATCTGTGTGCCTTGCTCGCTGGCGCAGGAGGTGGGGATGGGGCTAGGGGCGCAGGCGGGTCCGGCCAGGCTGGAGAAGGTGGTGCAGGGAGGTGGGTTTACGCACTTCAGGAAGGCTGCGGAGACGCCGTTCAATATGGTGTTTGAGGCGCGGGCTTGAGCGAGTTGTCAGTTCTCAGTTGTCTGTCAAAGCCGAAAGACGACGCCCGTATTTCCTGAGAACGGAGAACTGACAACGGAGAACTATTCGGGTTCGACGACGACGGCGGTGCCGTAGGCCAGGACCTCGGTGACGCCCTTCATGAGCTCGTTGGCGTCGTAGCGGACGGCGATGACGGCGTTGGCGCCGAGCTGGGCGGCGTGGAGGGTCATCATAGCGTAGGAGTCCTGGCGGGTTTTTTCGCAGAGCTCGGTGAAGAGAGTGATGTCGCCGCCGCCGAGGGTCTGGAAGGTCGCGCCGATGGTGGCGAAGATGTTGCGGGAGCGGACGACGATGCCGCGAACGATGCCGACGTTGCGGACGATGCGGTGACCGGGGAGTTCGAAGGCCGAGGTGACTAATGAGTGGTCGATTGAAGGGGTTGGTGGTGGGTAGGTCGACATTTGAGTGGGGCTCCTGATTGTTACAAGAGATGGTACGTGAGGGAGCGGTTTGGGGTTCCATTGGGTAGGGTTGTCAGTTTTCCGTTCTCAGTTGTCAGTGAAGGCGGTTACTGAGAACTGACAACTGATCACGAGAACTTCTCAGGTGTGGGATAGCTGAGTTACGAGTTCGGTGACGGAGCCGGAGTCGATGGTTTTGGCGGCGAGGGCGATGCCGGTGGGCAGGTCGGGGGCGAGGTCGGCGGTGACGAGGACGGCGGCGGCGTTGAGGAGGACGATGTCGCGACGGGGGCTGCGTTCGCCGGCGAAGATGGCGGTGAGGATGGCGGCGTTGGTGTGGGCGTCGCCGCCTTGCAGAGTGTCGACTGGCGCGCGGGTAAGGCCGACGTCTTCGGGGGTGATGGTGGAGAGGGTGACGATACCGTTGTGGACTTCGGCGACGTGGCTGGGGCCGGAGATGGAGAATTCGTCTAAACCGCTTTGGCCGCTTGCGTCTCCGGTACTGGCGGGGTTTTCTTTTGGTGCTCCTGTTTCGCCGTGGACGACGAAGGCGTGGCGGGTGTTGAGGAGACGCATGGCTTCGGCGGCGAGAGGGACGAGGTGTGGGGCGTAGACGCCCATGACCTGTGCGGATGCTCCGGCGGGGTTCGAGAGTGGGCCGACGAGATGGAAGATGGTACGGATGCCGAGGGCGCGGCGGACGGGCATGACGGTCTTCATGGCCGGGTGAAGCGATGGCGCGTGGAAGAAGGCGAAGCGATGTTTGCGGAGTGAGTCTGCGCCCTGGGCGGGGGAGAGGCCGACGGGGATGTTGAGGGCTTCGAGGACGTCGGCGGAGCCGCAGGTGGAGGTGACGGCGCGGTTGCCGTGTTTGGCGACGGTCGCTCCGGCGGCGGCGGCGACGAGGGCGGCGGCGGTGGAGATGTTGAAGGTGCCGCTGGAGTCGGCTCCGGTGCCGCAGGTGTCTATGAGCAGGAGCCGTTCCGCGTCGGTGAGTGGAACGGGAGTGGCGGCGGAGCGCATGGCGTCGACGAAGCCAGCGATCTCGGCGGGGGCGGGGCCGCGAGTGGCGAGAGAGCTGAGGAGGGCGGCGAGTTCGAGTTCGGTGGCTTCGCCGCGGAGGATGGTGCGGAGGAGTTCGGCGGAGTCGGCGCGGGAGAGGGTTTCGTGGCCTTCGATGATGCGCTTGAGGTAGGGCTGGAGGGGCATTGGTTTAAAGCGTAGCAGGTGGGCGCATAGGGGTGGGTGATTGCGTCTTTGTTGAGAGGGTCGTCGTCCTACGACTGGCCGCGAGTTTCGTTTTGGGAGGGCGAAGTAGGATACCCTTCGCTATTTTCTATCGATATGCAGCTTGAGCCGATAGCTTGGACAGCAGAGATTTACGATTCCACCGAGTTCCTGGGCCCCTATGAAAGTTCGCGCTGCATTCTTCTTCTTTGTCTACCTTGCCGGTGTCAATCTTCCCTTCTGGATCGCGAGTTATTCGATGGGATTTCTGTTGACGGGGCTGTTCAATGTTGAATTGCTGGTCATTGGAGTACTGTCACTTTTTGTGCGGCGCGCGGCGACGGTTTCGCTTTTGCTGATCGCCATGCTGCTGGACATGTTGCGAGGGGTAAATTCGACCTACCTCATGAGTCCATTTGAGATGGTCCGGAGTGCTGGATCTCTGTTCGAGTACGCACCGTCTCACGTGGGGGGCTTTGTGGCGGTTGCGATCTGCATGGGTGTGATCTGTTTTCTGGTAGCGCTAGCGCAAGACAATCGGCCAACTGGATGGGAACGGGTCCTTATTGCCTCTACGCTCGCGGCCTTCGTTGTCGCGTGCGTGGCGGTCGATATGTATACGGGGCACTTCTCGGTGATGCGGCAAGATCGGCAACTGGGAACACTGCGTTTGACCCGGTCCCCGGGCTACTCGCTAGCGAAGAGCCAGCGCCAACAGGAGAGCTACAGTCACACACGGTTTGCCGGGACCGACGCTTCGGTGCCTGCGGCGTCAAAGATGATGGTCAGATTCGACGATGCGTCTCGTTCACAACGAACGAATTCACAACGAACGAAGGGGCCGGTCCCCAATGTAGTCCTGATTTTGGTTGAATCATGGGGAAAGTCTCTTGGTGTTGATCTGGAGGAGTCTTTGGTTCGTCCATACTCGGACGAACGACTTTTGGAGAAATACGCTGTGAGCCGGGGGACCGTTCCTTTCTATGGCCCGACCGTGGCAGGGGAGGCGCGTGAACTGTGCGGCAGTTCGATGGGATTTGGGTTGTTGACTGCGTCAGTTCCTGAATTGAGGGGTTGCCTGCCGGAGACAATGAAGGCGATGGGGTACCACAGCACGGCGGTGCATGGGTATAGCGCGCGGATGTTTGATCGGGGAGAGTGGTATCGAAGAATTGGATTTGATGAGACCTGGTTCCGCGATCAATTGCGAGAGCAGGGACTGCCTATGTGTCCCGGGCCGTTTCCGGGTACATGCGATGCGGCGGTTTCGTCGTGGATCGGCGATAGGCTTCTAGAGAATTCTGATACGCCGCAGTTCATTTATTGGGTGACATTGAATTCGCATTTGCCGGTGCCGGTTTCTAACGGGGTAATCGCCCCACCTAACTGCTCGGAGCACTCGGCTACGGCGGAGGACCCGGCGGTCTGCGCGTGGTATCAGTTGGTGTTCAATGTCCATCGGTCGGTGGCCGAGCTTGCGTTGCGTCCGGCGACGCGGCCGACGGTTTTTTTGATTGTGGGGGACCATGCGCCGCCGTTCGCGTCGGCGCGCTTGCGGAGCGAGTTCTCGGACCGGGTTGTTCCTTATGTTCTGCTTACGCCGAAGAGAGGTGAGGTCACGGTGGACAGGACGGCGATACGTTCGCTAGCGGGGACAGGGCGCCCTCCCGCGGAGCCGCGAAGACCTCATCCGAAGAAGGGGACGGCACTTTCCTCCGCGGCGGCAGGCACCTGATGTATTCGAGTACGGACCTCGGGGACGGCAAAAGAAGGGGCAGAAGTTGGCGCGGTGATATATTCGGCGCATGCAAACATCCATGGGTCGGGTTAGAGGTGCGTTTTTTGCGTGCTGTGTCGGGGTTGCGGCACAGTTGGCGGCCGGGCAGAGTGGAGACCGGGTAGAGGGTCTGCTGGAACGCTTGTCGAATGCAGCGGGGCCTCCGGGGGCGGAGGAGCCGGTGCGGGCGATTATGGTGGGCGAGATGAAGCCGCTGGCGACGGCCGCGATCCGGTACGACGGGACCGGTTCGGTGATTGCGCAGCAGGGAAGTGCCGGACCGCGCATCATGATCGATGCGCATATGGATGAGTTGGGCGGGATGGTTCGGCGGGTGACGCCGAATGGATTTCTGACGATGCAGATGATGGGTGGATGGCTGGACCAGGCGTTGGTGGATCAACGCTGGGTGATCATCGGGTCGAAGGGGCCGGTGCATGCGGTGACGGGGATTCGCGATATCCATGTGATTACGCCGGATGAGCGGACGAAGGTGTTTCCGCGGGAGTCGATTTTTCTGGATATTGGGGCGAAGAATGCCGCGGAGGCGGCGGCGATGGGAGTCGAGCCGGGTGATCCGGTCGTGCCGGATTCGCCATTCATGGTGATGAATGGGACGAAGAATTATTTAGGCAAGGGATGGGATGACCGGATTGGATGTGCGGTGCTGCTGGAGGCGATGCGAAGGACAGCTTCGATGGCGCATGCGAACCAGTTGTTTTATGTTGCCACGACGCAGGAGGAGGTTGGACTTCGCGGGGCGCGGGCGGCGACGGAGGCGGTGAAGCCGGATATCGGGATTGCGATTGAGGGGGGGATTACAGGGGATCAGCCGGGGGCGAGGCCGGAGGAGACGCAGGTGAAGCTGGGCGCGGGGCCTGGAATGTTCCTCTACGATTCGAGCACGATTGCGAACAGGAAGATGGTGGCGTTTACGCGAAAGACAGCAGCGGCGAAGGGGTTGCCGCTGCAGGCCGATGTGGTGCAAGGCTATGGGGATGACTCGGCTGAGATGCAGACGATGAACGGCGGTGCGCCGACGATTAATCTGGTGGTGCCTGTTCGGTATACGCACTCGCATAACGGGATTGTGAACCGGCAGGATTTCGATCAGGCGGTGGAACTGGTGGTGGCGATGCTGGTGCAGATGGATGCGAAGACGGTGGCGGAGTTGAGGGATTTTGCGCCGGTGCAGTGAGTTGGGTTAAGGCGTAACGGGGATCAAAGGGATAGAGACGGATAAGAGAAAGTTTAACGGTTCGCTGGCGAAGCAGAACGTTTGTGTTTCTTTTATCGGTTCTTATCTTTTTGATCCTTTTTACGCCTTTTCATACTGCTGCGGGGGTAGTTCTCATTGCGACTCGAGGTGAATTTGTATCCGCTGGCCTGCTTGCATTGGGATTGTGATTGGGATGGATTCGAAGCCTGGGACGAGGTTGAAGGTGCGTTCTTTGGGGATGGGGTCGAAGCCCTGAGGGGCGTCGGTGCGGATGGTTAGGGTGCCGTTTGGTTTTGTTATGCGGATGGTTTTGGGGTTGGGTTGGGTTGCGGCTTCGGTGGATTTTGAGATGACGGGGAGGATGAATTGGATTGGGGATGTGGAGGCGATGTCGACGCTGGCGATGATTTCGACGCCGGATTGTGTGAGGTTGTATTTGAGGCGATAGTGGGCGTCGTTGTTGGGGAGTGGCTGGTGTGATGCGGTGAGGAGTCGGCCTCGGGTTTCGAATGAGATTTGTTGCGCGGCGCCGACTTGTTCGGAAAGGGCGGTCGTTGTCGCTTCGAAGTCGCTGAGGCTGGTGTAGGTCTGTTTGTCGGTTAGTTCGATGCGCAGGGTGAGGGGCATGTGCGGCTTGTCGAGGTGGACTTGCTGGTTGGAGATTTCGATCATCTGGTATTCGGTCATGCTGGCGGTGAGGATGGGGCCGAGTTGTTGGTGGTAGAGGAGGGAAAGTGCTCCGCCTGAGGCGTGGCCTCCGCCGGATGCGCCTCCGCCGCCGGACTGGACTCGCTCGATGTACTCGAAGTCGTAGTTGGTGACGGTGGCGCGCCAGGGGCCGATGGAGGCGAGGTGGGTGGCGATCTCCGGGAAGGATTTGAGGTTGTAGGGTTCGTCGCGGGGGATGGAGAGGCGTGGTGATGGTGGGGTAGTGGGAGCGTTGCTGTCGAGGACGGTGGCGAGGGATTTGGCGTGGGTGAACGTGTGGTGGATGCAGGGCTGGTCGCCGTGGGTGAAGTAGTCGGGACCGCCGTAGAGGACGTTGTTGTGGGTGCAGGCGGACATGAGTTCGAGGTTGCGGTGGGCGGCTTCGCGGAACTTTGGTTCGTGCGGGGCGAGGAGGACATAGGCGGGATGGCAGCCGTCGCTGGTGCGGCTTCCCCACCAGGTCCACTTGTAGTTGCGGGAGCCCCACGAGTTGTCCCATGAGCCGTCGGGGAGCATGAACTCCATGTGGGTGCGGAGGGCGGAGATGGTTTGGTCCAGGACTGGCTTGTCGTTGGTGAGGAGGGCGTACTGGGCGAGGGCGGGGAGGGATTCTTCGACGTTGTAGCCGAGGTCGACGGGGCGGCATTTTTTTGCGGTGATTGCGGTTTGGGGATGGCCTTCGCCGAAGAGAAGGTTGTTGGGGGTGAAGTAGTCGAGTGCGGCGTGGGCGAGGGTGTGGGCGCGGTCGAGGTAGTGGTGGTCGCCGAGGACCTGGGCGCAGATGGCGAAGCAGTGGGAGGCGGTGACGGGGTAGTTGATGTTGCCGGTTTCGATGGTGATGAAGGTGTCGAGGAACTTTGCGGCGCGGGCGAGGCGGTCGGTCCAGCGTTGACGGGTTGCGGATGTCGAGGATTTCGCCGTGGTGGTGGAGGGCTTCGGCGAGCGCGATGGCGTGGAAGACGGTGATGCCCTTCCATGAGCTGAGGGTGACGTCGTTGATCCAACTGCCGTCGGAGCGGCTGACTTGCTGCTCCGACCATTCGTGGACGAGAAGGGCGGCTTCGAGGTACTTCGCACGGCCGGTAGTGTGGGCTACGCGGAGGAGCGGGTAGACGGCGTCGCCGCAGCGGCCGTGAATGATGGCGCAGGCAGGGCAGAGGAGGGCGCCGCGGAGGGCGGGGTCGGGATTGGTGGACTGGTGGGCGAGGAGGCCGTCGCACCAGGTTTGGAGGAGTTGGGCGTAGAGGTTGGTGCCTGGAGTGGGTTGTGCCACTTTCGCGAAGTGCGGGAAGAGACGAGGCGGCTGCAGTGGTGGCGGTGAGTTGGAGCATTTCGCGGCGGGTGTAGGTGAGTTTCGGCATCGAGGGAATCTTAGAACATTGGTTCGGATTGCGAACTTTGGGAATTTAGAACAAGGACAAAAGCAGGTCTTCCGCCTTCGGCGAAAGATGACAACTAAAGGCAAAAAGCAAAAGCAAGAGGCCACAGCGGATCCCCTTCGGGGATGACAACAAGAGAAGCAAGAGCAACGACGCGAGGATAAACGTTGGGCGATAAGCGCACGGTTGTGCGAGTTGCGATTGCGATGGGTTGTTGGCGTCCGCTACACTTCTCGAGCAGGCGTTTTCTCGAAGACACCCTATGAAAATTCACGAGTATCAAGCTAAAGAGATTTTGCGGAAGTATAGTGTGCCGGTTCCCGGCGGCGAGATGGCAACCACGCTGGAAGAGGCGGATACCGCGGCGAAGAGCTTGTTTGGTGCGGGGAATAAGGTTGTCGTGGTGAAGGCGCAGATTCATGCGGGCGGCCGTGGCAAGGGCGGCGGCGTGAAGCTGGCGAGGACGCTGGAAGAGGCGGATGCGGCGGCGAAGGCGATTCTGGGGATGCAGTTGGTGACGCACCAGACGGGGCCTGCGGGGCAGAAGGTGCAACGGCTGCTGATTGAAGAGGGTTCGGCGATCGAGCGCGAGCTTTACCTGGGGCTGGTGCTGGATCGGGCTTCGGCGAAGGTAGTGTTCATGGCTTCGCAGTCGGGTGGGATGGAGATTGAAGAGGTTGCGCACAAGACTCCGGAGCTGATCTACAAGGAGTACATCGATCCTGCGGTGGGGTTTGCGCCGTATCAGGCGAGGAAGCTGGCGTTCAAGCTGGGGTTGAAGCCGACGCAGATCAATGACGCCGTGAAGTTTATGACGGGGTTGTATAAGGCGTTCGTTGAGACGGATTCGACGCTGATGGAGATCAATCCGTTTATTACGACGAAGGATGACAAGCTGCTTGCGCTGGATTGCAAGATCAATTTTGATGACAACGCGATGTTCCGGCATAAGGACTTGAAGGAGCTGAGAGATCTGGCGGAAGAGGATCCGCTGGAGGTTGAGGCGAGCAAATTTGCGCTGAACTACATCAAGCTGGATGGCACGATCGCCTGCATGGTGAATGGCGCCGGGCTGGCGATGGCGACGATGGACATCATCCAGTATGCGGGTGGGTCGGCGGCGAACTTTCTGGATGTGGGTGGTGGCGCGAACCAGGAGCAGATTGAGAATGCGTTTGGGATTTTGTTGAGTGACCCGAATGTGAAGGCGATCTTCATCAATATCTTTGGCGGGATTCTGCGCGTGGATGTATTGGCTACGGCGGTTGTTGCTGCCGCGAAGAAGTTGGGTGTGAAGATTCCGATTATTTTGCGGCTTGAGGGGACGAACGTTGAGGAGGGTCGGAAGATTCTTGCGGAGTCGGGTTTGAAGTTTCAGGTGGGTTCGACGATGAAGGAAGCGGCTGATTTGGCTGTAAGGCTGCAAGCTGCGGTTGATCAGTTGCCGTCTCAGATGGCAGCTGTTTCAGTTTTGAGTTGCAGTGAGGTGGCATGGCGAAGCGCTTTGGAGTTGAAGGTTAGGACGGCAACGGACTTACCCCGTAGTACGTGACGGCGGATTCAAAGCCGAGATCCACGAGTTGATTCGCAGATGAAGAGCAGCCGTTTCACGAGCAATATCGCAGAAGGTTCGGCCGCAGTAAAGAAGATTTCAAGAGTTTGTATGATTGCTCGCGCAGTCTTGCGAATTCAGAGCAACTGAATCGGAGTCTTCTCATCGTCTCTGAAGAAGCGTCAAGCGAGAGATCTGCATAAGTGGTCAGATGTTACGGTTATCGAAGTTTCTGCGTCAGCAAGCTAAGAAGCTGTCACTGAGACTGAAGCTGAGAGGAGAACAAAATGGCAGTTTTGGTTGATAAGAATACGCGGCTGATTGTGCAGGGGATTACGGGGCGTGAAGGGTCGTTTCATGCGAAGGCCTGCGCGGAGTATGGGACGAAGGTTGTGGGTGGCGTTACACCGGGTAAGGGTGGAACGACGCATGAGGGTTGGCCGGTCTTCAACACCGTGGAAGAGGCTGTGAAGGAGACGGGGGCGAATGTGACGGTGATCTTTGTGCCGCCTCCGTTTGCTGCGGATGGGATTCTGGAGGCTGCGGCTGCTGAGGTTCCGCTGGTGATCTGCATTACCGAGGGGATTCCGGTGCTGGATATGGTGAAGACCTGGGATTTTGTGAAGCGGTCGAAGTCGCGGCTGATTGGGCCGAATTGTCCTGGGAGTGATTTCGCCGGGTAAGGCTAAGGTTGGGATTATGCCGGGGCGGATTCATAAGGAAGGGAATGTCGGGATCGTTTCGAAGTCGGGGACGCTGACGTATGAGGCGGTGTACCAGTTGACGACGCGCGGGATTGGGCAGTCGACGGCGATTGGAATTGGCGGCGATCCGATTATCGGGACGACGCATATCGATGCGCTGAAGCTGTTGAATGAGGATCCGGAGACTGAGGCGATCATCATGATCGGCGAGATCGGCGGCTCGGCGGAAGAGGCTGCGGCGAAGTTTATCAAGGAACATGTGAAGAAGCCGGTGGTTGGATTTATCGCTGGGCAGACGGCTCCTCCGGGACGACGGATGGGGCATGCGGGCGCGATTATCTCTGGTGGTGAGGGGACGGCTGCGGAGAAGATGAAGGCGATGTCGGAGGCGGGGATTCACGTGGTGAAGTCGCCGGCGGAGATTGGTGAGGCGATGGCGCGGGTGCTGGGGAAGGCTTAGGTTTGGCTGTAGGCTCTGTGCGATTGCGAGGGCGCGAACGAAGGGACCAAATCGTAGGCTGAAAGGTTTGATCGGTTTCGGTGAGTGGAGTTCGTCGGGGTCCTTCGCACCGCTCAGGATGACAGCAAGAACAAACACAAGGGCAACAAGGCCGGAGAGTGAATGCTCTCCGGCCTTTTGTTTTTTCGGTGGTTGATTGTGCAGTAGGTTATTTGATGGGGTTGCCGGTGGGGTCGACGAGTTCGATGGGGGCGAGGTTGAGTTCCTTCAGTGAGGGTTCGATCTTGGAGCGATCGCCGACGGCGACGATGATGAGGTGGTCGGGGTGGAGGTCGGTTTTGGCGATGCGCTCGACGGCGTCAGGTGTGACGGCGAGGTAGGCGGCGGGTAGATTGGCGTAGTAGGTGAGGGGGCGTTTGTAGAGGAAGATGGAGGCCATCGCGTTGGCGGTGGCGTTGGTAGTTTCGAACTGCCCGGGTAGGGATTGGACACGTGCGATCTTTGCCTCTTTCACTTCGGCCTCGGTTGGGGGTTCGGATTGGATGCGTTTGAGCTCGAGCATGAGCTGCTGTGTGGCGGGGGCGGTGACGTCGGTTTTGATGAGGCCGCCGGCGTAGAAGGCGCCGCCGTCACGATAGGTTGCGAAGACAGAGTTGGCACCGTAGGTGAAGCCGTGTACCTCGCGGAGGTTCATGTTGATGCGGCTGGCGAAGGCTCCGCCGAGGGTGTAGTTCATGACCTGGATGGTCTGGAGGTCGGGTGTGGTGACGGGTACACCGAGTCCGAAGACGACGAGCGCGGTTTGTGGTGCGCCGGGTTTGTCGACGAGCGCGATGCGAAGGGTGGGCGACGCGGGAGCGGGCGGAATGGTGACATCGGCTGAAGCGGTGCCGGTCCATGCGCCGAAGTAGTGTTCGGCGAGGCGCTTGGCTTCGTCGAGGGAGATGTCGCCGGAGAAGATGAGTGCGGAGTCCGCGGAGCCGTAGTGGGCGGCGTAGAAGCCGGTGACGTCGTCACGTGTGAGAGCCTTGACGCTGTCGAGAGTGCCGATGGGGGATTCGCCGTACGGCTGGTCGCCGTAGAGGAGGCGCGGACCGACGCGACGGGCGGTTGCGATGACGGAGTCGCCCTCCTGCGCGATGCCGACGAGGCGCTGCTTGCGGATGCGCTCGAGATCTTCAGGGCTGAAGGCGGGATGCTGGAGGACGTCGGAGAGAAGGTCGAGTGCGGCGTCGGTGTTGTTGGAGAGGGCGGTGATGTTGGCGGAGGCGGCGTCCATGGTTGCGCCTGTGGCCATGCGGGCGCCGATGCGTTCGGTGTCTTCGGCGAGCTGGGTTGCGTTGCGGGTTTGGGTTCCTTCGTTGAGCAATGCGGCGGTCAGGGTAGCGAGGCCGGCTTTCGGTGCGGCGTTGTTCTCGCTGCCGGCGCGAGTGACGATGCTGGCGGAGAGGACGGGGAGTTGCCTGTCTTCGATGACGTAGACCTGCAGGCCGTTCTTGAGGGTGAAGGTTTTGGGAACTGGCAGATTGAAAGCGGTTGCGGGACCGGCGGGGGGTACGGTCTTGCGCCAGTTCTGCTGCTCTTCGAAGGCGTCGGTGTAGGGCGGGGTGAGTTTAACGTCGGCGTCGGTGTTAGCTGGGCTGCGGGGGACGTCGTCGACGACTTTTTTGCCGGGGATGCAGGAGACGACGACGGCCTGATTTTTGTTGAGGTATTTGGCGGCGGTCTGTTTGACGCTGGCGACGGTGGCGGACTGATAGCTGGCGAGGTCTTTGCTGAGATAGCCGGGGTCGCCGGTGTACTGGTTGTACTTGTTGAGGGTGTCGGCGACGCCGCCGAAGCCGCCGAGACGCTCGAGGCCGGTGATCTTTTGCGTGAGGTTGACGGTGCGGGCGGAGTCGAGCTCATCCTGGGTGGGGCCGTCGGTCTGGAGGCGGGCGACCTCCTGCCAGAAGGTGGCTTCGAGGTCTTCGAGTTTGACGTTGGGCTTGGCGGTGATGGAGCACTCGATGATGGAGGTGAGCTTGAGGGCGTCGTGGCTGCAGCGGACGGATTGCGCGACCTGCTGTTTGTAGACGAGGACCTGATCGAGGCGGCTGGCCTTGGCTCCGCCGAGGATGTGGGTGAGGAGTGCGGCGTCGGCGTCGCCAGGGGTGAAGGCGCCGGGGGCGAGGAAGGCGATGCGGATCTGCGGGAGCTTGACGGTGTCGGTGACGGTGGAGCGCTTCTGTTCGGTGATGGGTGCGGTGACGACGGTGACGGGGTCAACCTTGGGGCCGCTGGGGATGGGGCCGAAGTATTTGGTCAGGAGGGCCTTGAGTTTTGCGGGGTCGAAGTCGCCGGCTACGGTGAGGCTGGCGTTGTTGGGGGTGTAGAACTGCTGGTGAAAGTCGCGAATGTCGTTGATGCGAGCGGCTTCGATGTCGGTGTGGGAGCCGATGACGTCGGCGTAGTAGGGATGGGATTTGGGGAAGAGGAGATGGTAGACCTCTTCGTCGGCGAGTTCATAGGGAGTGCCTTCGCCCTGGCGGCGCTCATTGCGAACGACGTCTCGCTGGTTGGTGAGTTTCTCGCGGTCGAGTCCTTCGAGGAGGAAGCCCATGCGGTCGCTCTCAAGCCAGAGGGCGAGTTCGAGCTGGTTGCTGGGCATGGTTTCGAAGTAGTTGGTACGGTCGAAGTCGGTGGTGCCGTTGACGTCGGTCGCGCCGGCGCCTTCGACGTACTTGATGTGGGCTTTTTCGCCGACGTGTTCGGAGCCTTCAAACATCATGTGCTCGAAGAGATGGGCGAAGCCGGTACGGCCGGCGCGCTCGTTGAGCGGACCGACGTGATACCAGAGGTCGACGGCGACGAGTGGGAGGCGGTGGTCTTCGTGCATGAGGACGAGGAGGCCGTTGGGCATGACGAACTTTTCGTACTTGAGTTCGGGGACCTTGAGTGGCTTGGCGGCTGGCAGGGTGTCTGCGGCGTTGGCGATGGGTGCAGCGAAGAAGGTGGAAAGGATTGCGGCGAGAAATGTAACGCGGAACCGAGAGAGTTTCATGGTTTCTCCACTAGCTGAGAACGATTCAAGAGGGATGAATGAACCGGATGAGAACGATGGAAGGATGATACCAAGGTTGGATATGGTTAGACTTTTCCAAAGATCTGGAATGGTTGACACTACGGTACCGCCGCGATGGGTACAAAGGATGGATTGTGCGCTCCGCAGCGAGTGTTAAATTTGAAGCTTTGCCAATCTGCACCGAATATGGGAACTGAGGGGTAGTCACCACAATCCATCAGCACGCGCGGCGTGCCTCCCGGTTTGCGAACCTTGAAGAGATAGATGCCGCTATACCATCCGCGTGCGTCGACGTAGGGCACTTGGAAAATGAGATGATTCCACTTGCACTCGGCCACGGCCCACTGTCCATCCGGCGACCAGGAAGGATGAGCACAGGACCGGTCGGTATTATTGCTGAGCCGGACAAGGCCCGACCCATCCGCATTGATGAAAAAGATCTGCTGACTGTCTTTCCAGAGCGCAGTGAACGCGAGCCTCGAGCCGTCCGCCGATCAGACTGGAGAGTGGGCCTCCAGTTCTGGCGCAGTCAATTGGTGCACACTGTCCAGTTGTCCATCCTTCAGGACGGAAAGGACCGAGTTCTTTTCACCTGAAAAGGTTGAGTAAGCAACCCTATTTCCATCTGGAGACCACGCCGCATCGAAGGCGGTGACCGGGCTCTGGACAGTATCTCCAGTCATCGATACCAGACGCAGGGACGCACTGAGCTCAGGTAGAAAAGTCATTCGAGACTGTAGGTCTCTGACCTCCTTTGGACCTGCTATAACTTTTCCCCAGTGGAGTGAAAACAGAGGAAGAAAGTTGTCCGTGGCCGGGTAGAACTCTACTAGGACTGGATCGTGCCATTGCTTGGCGGGCGCCTCGTGATACTCCTTCAGTATCCCCTCAACCCTGTCGATCCGATCGAATGGTGCATCGAAGTCTTTGCCGTGGCTGATGTAAACCTTCAGATTTCTGCGACTCGAGGACCGCAGCGCAATCCGCTTGCCGTCAGGCAGCCAAAGCACATCCTGAATGTCGGGCTCTATCGACGTAATCTGAGCCGCATTCTTCCCATCTGTATCCATTTCGAAGAGATCGCGGCGCCTTGTCAGACTTCGTTGTACACCATCCAAGTACCAGGACTCGCCGTTATCCCGGGGGAAGGGTTTTTCGTCTCGGACATAGGCGATTTTTTTCCCATCAGGGGACAGCGAGGAAGTATGGCTGAGATGATCTGCAGTCAGTCGTCGCACGTGCTCGCCGTATATATCCATGACGAAGATATCTACGTTCTGGTAACGCTTATTTGGATTACGCGTGTCATATCGATTGTCGAAGATAATTTGAAAATCTGGCTTCTTGTTTGGCTGCTGCGCAAGACCTGCGCCCGACCCCGAGAAGACCAAAAGGCCAATCAGCACTCCGGCAGCCATCCAGAATGTGCTCAACAGACTTAATTGGGGTGAAGTGGAGCAACTTTGCTTAGGGGCTTTTTGTGACTCGCTAACTGGCCGATTTATGTAACGCAATGGTTCCCTTTTCTCGTCCTGGATTCTCCGTCTTCGAAGATTAGGGACGAATTATACTTTCCGCATGCGTAGATTTGTGAATTTGTTAGCGCTGGCCTTGGCGGCCAGTGTCTCTATGAATGCCCAGAGGAGCGTTCAGACTGTTTCCATCTCGTTTCCTGCGGCGCAGTCGGCGAAGGCGCTGGATGGGCGGCTGTTGCTGCTGCTTTCGAATGATCCGTCGGAGGAGCCGCGGATGCAGATTGACGATACTCCGAAAAGCCAGATGGTGTTTGGCGTGACCGTCGACGGGATGAAGCCGGGGCAGAGCATTGTGGTGGGTGACTCGGCTGCGGGGTATCCGGTGCGGAAGCTGAGCGAGGTGGCTGCGGGGGACTATACGGTACAGGCGGTGCTGGATGTGTATGAGACTTTCCATCGTGCGGATGGGAAGACGATCAAGCTGTCGCCGGATCGCGGCGAGGGGAAGCACTGGAATATTGCGCCGGGGAATTTGTATAGCAAGCCGAGGAAGATTCATGTGGGGCCGGGTGGGGCGCCGATTGCGATTTCGATGGATCAGGTGATTCCGCCAATTGTGCCTGAAGCGGATACAAAATATGTTCGGCATATCAAGGTGCAGAGTGCGTTGCTGACGAAGTTCTGGGGCAGGCCTGTTTATCTGAGTGCGATTGTGCTGGTGCCGGAGGGGTTTGATGAGCATCCGCAGGCGCGGTTTCCGCTGGTGATCTTTCATGACCACTTTGTGACGGGGTTTGATGACTTTCGGACGACACCGCCGGACTCGAATTTGAAACCGGATTACTCGGAGAGGTTTCATCTTGCGGGGTATAACCGGATTCAGCAGGAGGAGGGGTACAAGGAGTATCAGCAGTGGATCAGCCCGGGGTTTCCGCGGGTTCTTGTGATGAAGATTCAACATGCGAATCCGTACTATGACGATTCGTATGCGGTGAACTCGGCGAACCTGGGCCCGTATGGGGATGCGATTGAAACGGAGCTGGTGCCGGCGGTGGAGAAGCAGTTTCGCGCGATCGGACAAGGCTGGGCGCGGTTTATGTATGGCGGGTCGACGGGCGGGTGGGAGTCGCTGGCCGTGCAGATTTTCTATCCTGACCACTACAACGGGGCGTTCGTGGCGTGCCCGGATCCAGTGGACTTTCATGCTTACATGTCGCGGGATCTCTATAAGGACGACAACATGTTTTATCTGCAAGGGGCGAATAAGCGGGTAGAGCAGCCGGCGATGCGGAACTATCTGGGGCAGACGTTGATTTCGATGCGCGACAACATCGCGTATGAGGCGGCGCTGGGGGATCATGGGCGTTCGGGGGATCAGTTCGATATTTGGCAGGCGGTTTATTCGCCGGAGGGGAAGGATGGGTATCCGGAGCCGATCTTCGACAAGGAGACGGGTGCGATCGATCACAAGGTCGCCGAGTACTGGAAGGAGCACTTTGATCTCGATGCGAAGCTGCAGCGAGACTGGGAGACGCTGGGGCCGAAGTTGCAGGGGAAGATCCATCTGTATGTCGGGGATGCCGATACTTACTTTCTGAACGATGCGGTTTATCTGATGGAGGATTTTCTGAAGACGACGGGGACGCCAGGGCATGGGGTTCCGTATGAGGGCGAGGTGAAGTATGGTCCTCGGGCGGAGCACTGCTGGAATGGGGATCCTGCGCTGCCGAATGCTTACTCGCGACTGCACTACAACACGATGTACCTGCCGAAGATGATGGAGCGGATTCAGAAGACGGCGCCTGCCGGGGCGGATTTGACGAGTTGGAGGTATTAGCGGGGATTTATTCCGAGTGGGGTTTAGGCACGGATTCTATCATCGTTTGATGATAAAATTGATGCATGCGAACTACTCTTGCATTAGACGACATGTTGGTTGAAAAGGCGACTTCCTATACTGGTCTCCACGAAAAGTCCGCTTTGCTGCGTGAAGCACTGAAGGCTCTCATCGAACGTGAGAGTGCGCGCCGACTCGCCAACCTGGGGGGCACCGAACCTAAGGCTGTTTCCATTCCCCGGCGGCGGCCGGCGAAGTGATTCTGGTCGATACATCGGTCTGGGTCGATCATCTGCGAAAGAGCGAAGTGGGATTGAGAAATCTCCTTCTGAGTGGGCAAGTGATTTCTCATCCGCTTGTGATCGGCGAACTTGCCATGGGGAGCTTCACGCGGCGAGATTTATTGATCAAGGAGCTGGGCGACCTTCCTAAAGCAAAAGTTGCGGATGATGACGAGGTATTGCACTTCGTTTCGAGAGAATCACTCTTCGGATTAGGGATCGGGTATATCGACGCTCATTTGCTGGCAGCCGTTCGGCTCATGCCGGGCACGTTGCTTTGGACGCGAGACAAACGTCTAAGGGAGATTGCTTTTAGATTCAATTTGGCTGCGGCAGAGCGATGAGCTTTGTTATGTCTGACGGCGGTAGAAGATGCCGGCGGTAAGGAAGACGATGGCGACCATGAGGGCGAGACGGGCGTGGAGGACGTTGTGATAGCGGACGCTGATGAGTGCGTCGATGAGCCACGCTGCGAAGCCGACGAACCATATCCATGCTGTCTTTCGCATCATCGCTCATGCTCCGGAGAGAAGTTGCTGCCGGGCCGACCAAGCGCCGGTTGTTCTACACTACTAGTACAGACTCACACAGGAGAAATACGTTGTCACAGCGCACATTCAGCATCATCAAACCGGACGCCGTTCGCAAGGGCTATACCGGGGCAATCCTCGCCGAGATTGAAAAGGCAGGGTTTAAGGTCGTTTCGATTAAGCGGATGTCGATTTCCAAGGCGCAGGCCGAGGGGTTTTATTACGTTCATGCGGCGCGGCCGTTCTTTGGCGAGCTGACGGAATTCATGTCGAGCGGACCGATTTTTCCGATGGTGCTCGAGAAGGACAATGCGATTGCCGATCTGCGCAAGCTGATGGGCGCGACCAACCCGGCGCAGGCAGAAGAGGGAACGATTCGCAAGAAGTACGCGTCTTCGATCGGGGAGAACGCGATTCATGGCTCGGATGCTGAGGATACGGCGGCGTTTGAGATCGGATACTTCTTTGCGGGAATCGAACTGAAGTAGTTTTCTGCGGCGGCAAATTTTTGAATGAGAGGCGGCGGGCTGGATCGGGATTAATGGAATCCTTCGATCTGTCCGCTGCCTCTTATCTGTTGGGTTGCATCTGCGTTGTTTGTGGTGTGCTTCCCGGCGCTCTGAAGGGGACAGCTTATGTCTGTTGATGCAAAGACGAAGCGTGCGAGTTTTCGCGAGATGCATAAGGCCGGCTGTTTTGTTTTGCCGAATCCGTGGGATGTTGGAAGCGTGCGGCGGCTGGAGCGGTTCGGTTTCAATGCGCTGGCGACGACGAGTTCAGGGTTCGCGTGGAGTATGGGGCGAGAAGATGGGGATATGTCGCGCGATGAGGTGTTGCGCCACTTGCGATCGATCTGCGAGGCGACTGATCTTCCCGTGAATGCGGATTTTGAGGCCGGATTTGCGGATTCGCCCGAGGGTGTAGCGGCTAATGTGGCCCTTGCGGTGGAGACGGGAGTGGCGGGGTTGTCGATTGAGGATCGTGTTGGAGGCGGGTTGTATGAACTGCCGCTCGCGATCGATCGCATTCGGGGGGCGCGTGAGGCAATTGATCGATCTAGCGAAGATGTTCTGCTGGTAGGGCGCTCGGAGGGTTTTCTGGTGGGACGAACGAACCTGGCGGCCACGATTGAACGGCTGGTTGCTTATGCAGAGGCTGGTGCGGATTGTTTGTATGCGCCGGGGATTAAAGACATGGCGGCAATTGCGACCGTTGTGTCTGCGGTGGCGCCGAAGCCGGTGAATGCTCTGCTGCTGGCGGGGATGCGCGTGGCTGATCTGGCTACGGCTGGAGTGAGGCGTGTGAGTGTAGGGGGCGGGCTGGCGGCTGTGGCGTGGGCTGGATTTGACCGTGCCGTGCGACAACTTATTGATGAAGGAACTGTGCCGCCTCGCGGCTGAGGAGATTGGTTTGGAGACTGTAGACAGGAAGTTGACGCTGCCGGATGGGCCTTTTGGGGCTTACTTGTTTGACTGCGATGGGACGATTGTGGACTCGATGCCGCTGCACTATGTGGCGTGGAAGACGGTGCTGGCGGAGTGGGGATGCAAGTTCGATGAGGAGTTGTTTTATTCGTGGGGCGGGATGCCGGTTGCGGAGATTATCGCGGCACTGAATGTGCTGGAGGGTTTGACGATGCCCGCGGACGAGATAGCGCGGCGCAAGGAGGGGATGTACTACAACATTCTTCCGGACTTGAAAGCGGTGCCCGAGGTGCTGGAGCATATTCATATGAGCCATGGAAAGATACCGTTTGCGGTGGTGTCGGGAAGCACGAGGGATTCGGTGACGAGGTCGCTGGAGACGCTGGGGATTCTGGATCGGTTTGAGACGCTGGTTTGTGCAGGGGACTACACGAAGAGCAAGCCTGATCCGGAGCCGTTTTTGATTGCGGCGGAGAGGCTTGGGGTGAAGCCGGAGGATTGCCTGGTGTTTGAAGATACGGATATGGGGATACAGGCGGCGACGGCGGCGGGTATGGCGTCGGTGAAGGTGCTGCAGCCGTGGGAGCGCGGGGCGAGTGTGTGAAGCACTGACGAGTCGAGACGGATCCGACCGCGTCTTGCAGTTTTCTGCGGTCGAGTGCGCCAAGAATGTTACGACGTCAGTTCTGGATTTCTGTTAGAAGACGACCGAAGTGGCGGGGCCGATATAGTCGACCTTGATGTAGATTCGGGCTGGGTTGGCTCCTGCGGTTGAGAGTCTTGCCTGAATGAGGTAACTGGCTTCTTGTGCCGGGCTGAAGCTGGCGGTCAAGGGAAGTTGAGGTGTGGTCTGGCCGCTTTGTTGTTTCACGGGAGGATTGCCGGGAATCAACACCTGGAGATCGATCTGTTGCGGTGTGTCGGAGTAGACGTAGAGGTTTACCTGCGAGTGGGCGGCAGGCCAGATGGCTCCTGCTGACCGGTAGTTGACAGGAATGATTCTTCCTCCGTATCCCGGGGCTGCGGGATCGCTGTCACCTAGGTCGTCGTCCATCTCGAACTGCTGGACGGTGCGCCGGGGAGTTGGAGAGAAGCCTCCGCTAACGCCGGCGGGTCCCCAGATGGAGTAGGAGAGGGGCGGTACGGCGATCTGGACCCAGGCGTCGCCGTTTGTCCAGATGTCGTCGGGCCGGGAGCCGCTGTAGTCGTGGAGTTGGGTGTTGGGTGGGAAGGCGGTGGAGATCCAGGCATCGTGCCATGCGCTGCCGTCGTTGTTGATGGCGACGATGGCGCGTGCTCCGCGCTCGAGGATGAGCAGTTGTTGGGAGTCCTGGTAGCGGACGAAGTAGTCGCCGGTCTTGAAGGCGAGCTTCTGATGGCACCAGACGAGGTTTTCGACCCAAGGACGGGTGGGAATGGCGGCAGCTGTGGTGTTGTCGCGGAATGGTTCGACGTTCTGGAAGAGGTCTGCGTAGAAGAATTGCGGGCTACCGTCGATGGTGATGGCGACGGCGTAGGCGAGTTGAGTCCGAGGGTTGTCGGGGTCAATGTAGGTCTCGACGTGGTTGTCGTAGTTGTCGTGATTGTTGACGAAGGGGACGGTTTTGAAACGGTTTTGCTGTTGCTGGCTGGGGAGGTTGCCGACATCGGAGAAGCCGTTTTGTGAGACAAGGTCGCTGAGGGCGGAGCGGAGGGGATAGTCGAAGGTGCCGGAGCGGTTGAGTGTGCCGCTGGCCCAGGCATCGACATCGGAAGTAGCTCCGCTAACGAACTCGCCGACGCTGAAGTACTCGAGCGTGGGGCCCATGGCGTTGTAGAGAATGTCCTCGACGACTTCGGGCGGATAGCCTTTGACGTCGTCGAAGCGGAAGCCGTCGACGCCTGTTTGTTTGACGAACCAGGTGAACCAGGCCCGGGCGTTTGCGCGAGCGGCACAGGTTGGGTTTCCGGCGCCGGAGTCGGTGCAGCGGCCCTGGTAGCAGAAGTCGGGGCCGCCGTTGTTGGCTACCCAATCGCCAGTGCCGTTCCAGTGCTGGGGATTGGCGTGGAAGTCGAGCCAGTTTCGCGGCCATCGACCGGAGCCGGGGCCGGCAAATCCGGACGGGTGAAAGCTCGTGCTTCCATTCGGAGTTTGTTCAAAGGGGGAGGATGGGTCGGGATCTCCGCCGGAGCAATGATCGAGAACGATGTCGGGGTAGACTTCGAGGCCGTTGGCGTGGGCGACGGCGATCATGCGCAGAAAAGAGTCCTGCGTGCCGAAGCGAGTGCCAACTGCGCCCTTCTGGTTTTTCTGACCGAGGTCGTAGTAGTCGTAGGGCGTGTATCCCATGTTGTTATGGGCATCAGTGTCTTTGCAGGGCGGGGGAGTCCAGATGCCGTCGAAGCCCATCGCGGCTATTCGCGGCGCAAGCTTGGCGAGATAGGTGTACCAATCGAAGGGGTAGTTTCCGTTCCAGCAGTTCCACCAAAAGACTTCGAGTACTGCCTTGCCATTCCAGGGATTGCTCATGGTGTTCCCTCACAAGAAGAGAGTTAGTTCACAACGGGCAGTCGAGCGATTAGCAGAGAAGGAGGATGGTATTCAAACGCGGTGGAGAGGATCTTGCGGCGTCGGCAATGGGGTCGCCGTCTTTAGTTTGCTGGTTGGGCCTGGAAGAACTTCAGTATCCGTGCAAGCAAGTAAAAGAGCAAGCGAAATCGGTAGTGTCTCAGTTTGAAATCCACAGGCGCACATGAGCAAAACGGAGCAGATTCTCGATCCGGATCGGCGGTACTCTTCCCAACACTGAATCAAATCAGGCATCGGAAAGAGGCCCGCGATGATCTCTCGGAGAAAGTTCCAACACCGAAAGAACAGGGATGGCACCCACGACTCAATCTGTATGGACTGTTTTACGGCCATCGCAACCGCTAAACGAAAAGCAGACCTCGAGCAGCACGAATCAACTCACGTCTGCGACCCACTCTACTGGATCACTCAAGGTCGAGTCCACTTCCCTCCCCGCTCGGTTAGGGCCGCGATCTCTTCATAGTTCCAAACGTGGTCAGATAGCCCAGCAGCCATCGCTGGCGTGATCCTGAGCGACTTGTGAATCCGGGCGAAGTTTGTAATGGATGAAATGCAGGGCAACTGCCGCCGCATGATTCTCCACCTTCTTAGAGAAGGCATTGGTCGGGTGAAACGCCGCATAGACATCCGCATGGTGAGGTTCTGCCGCTCTACAAACGACGTGCTGAGACACTACCGCGAAAATCGGACGCGCAGGGCCAATAACTCGCTTGCCGGCCGGGATGAAACTCTAGACTGTGGTCGGTCCAGTGCGGTTATTTGGTGAATAGATTGAGGTCGATGGATTCGCCCATGGCTTTGTAGCCGGCGTCGCCGGGGTGGAGGTGGTCGCCGGAGTCGTCGAGCGGGAGAAACATGCCGGGGTGGGTGGGGTCGGTGGTGACCTTGTCGAAGTCGATGACGCCGTCGAGCTGATTGGTGGTGCGGATCCATTTGTTGATGGCCTGGCGCATCGCTTCGCCAGCGGGGGATTGGTATTTTGCGCCGACGAAGGGTGTGAGAGTTGCGCCGTAGACCTTGATGCCGTGGGTGTGGGCGCGAGAGGCGAGTTGGCTGAGGCCTGCGATGAGATCTTCGGCGGTGACGATGTCGTCGGGGCTAGTCTGGTCGGTGGCGTGACCGATGTCGTTGATGCTCTCCATGATGACGAGGTATTTGACGCCAGTCTGGGCGAGGACGTCGCGGTCGAAGCGAGCGAGGGCGGATGGGCCGGTTTTGTCGTGAAGGACGCGGTTTCCGCCGATGCCCTGATTGAGGACACCGAGGTGAGAGGTCTTCTTGTCGGCGAGAAGGCGGCGGGCGAGAACGTCGGGCCAGCGGGCGTTGGCATCGCGGGTGCTGTGGGCGCCGTCGGTGATGCTGTCGCCGAAGGTAACGATGGAGGCACTCTTTTCATCACTGGTGATGTCGATGCCTTTGAGGAAGTCCCAGGTGAAGAACGTCTGCGGGTTATCAAGTGTGGCGGCGCTAATGACGTTGCCAGGGACGAGGTAGTTGGTCTGATCGGCGAAGGGGTGGAGGGTTAGTTGGTTGACGGGTTGGTCGGGGAGGAAGATGCTGACGGCGAGATTGGACGCGGGAGCGACCTTGAGGGCGACGGGGTCGCTGACGATGAGGGCTCCGGGTGGAATGACGATGGAGGGCTTGCCGCTGAAGGTGAGGACGGTCGTGGTGCCGACGGTGATGTCACTGGTGCCGGAACTGAGGGCGATTTGCGCAGCTCCGATGGTGAGGGGGTCGAGGCCGAACTCGTTGGTGAGAATGACGCGAACGGAGGGCCCGCCGATGGAGACGTGAACGATCTCACGGAGGGTGGTGCCGTCGGTGCCGGGGGCTCCGAACTTGCCGTCGGGGTTTTTGGCGGCCATGGGAGAGGCGGCCCAAGTGCCGACCCAGTGTTCGGCGGGAGGGGCCGCGTTTGTTTTGAGGCAGCAGAGAAGGAGCAGAGGCAGCAGGAGAGTGAGCGCTCGGGATTTCGTGGCCATGATCGTCATTTTCGCAGATTGGTGTGAGGCTCCATAGTATCGCTGTTTCGTGGAGGCGCGGGCGTTGACGTATAGTGGCGGAGGCCGTTGGAGTGCGAGGGATTTCGCACTGAAACAGGGCCGGATTTACCGTGCGGCGAAGACGATGCGGAGGGAAATGTGACGATGAGATGGCTAAAGGTTATGCTGCTTAGCATGACAACTGCGATGGCAGCACATGGTTTGGTAACGAAGACGGTACTGGGAACGATGCAGGATGGTACGGCGATCGATCTGTACACGTTGAAGAGCGACGGCATCGAGGCGAGCATCATGACGTACGGGGCGCGGGTGGTCTCGATCAAGACGCCGGACCGCGACGGCAAGATGGCCAACGTTGTGCTGGGCTATAGCAGTCTGGATGGCTACCTGGACGACGGTAAGACGTACTTTGGGGCGATCGTCGGGCGGTATGGGAACCGGATTGCGTTGGGTAGGTTCTCGATTGATGGACATCAGTATCAAGTGCCGGTGAATAACAATGCGAATTCTCTGCACGGCGGGACGGTGGGGTTCGACAAACTAGTGTGGCAGGCTCGCCAGATTACGGACGGCGTGGAGATGACTCTGGTGAGCAAGGATGGCGACCAGGGTTTTCCAGGGACGCTGACGACGCACGTGCGCTATACCGTGCACCATAACGCACTGCGGATCGACTACACCATGTCGACGGACAAGGCTACGGTGGTGAACCTGACGAATCACTCCTACTTCAATCTGTCGGCTGACAATAAGCCTATTCTCAACGAGGAGCTGACGCTGCCTGCGGATAAGTACACGCCGGTGGATGCAGGGTTGATTCCGACGGGAGTGCTGGCGCCGGTGGAGGGGACGCCGTTCGATTTTCGTAAGGCGACGGTGATTGGCGCGCGAATCAACGACAACAACGAGCAGTTGAAGATTGCCGGCGGCTACGATCATAACTGGGTGCTGCGAGGTGCGAACGGGGAGATCAAAACGGCGGCGCGGGTCTACGATCCGGCGAGCGGACGTGTGTTGACGGTGACGACGACGGAGCCGGGAGTGCAGTTTTATTCGGGGAACTTCCTGGATGGGACGAAGTACGGCAAGGCGAAGGAGGGGCATGTGAAGAATTCAGGGCTTTGCCTGGAGACGCAGCACTTTCCCGATTCGCCGAATCATCCTGCGTTTCCGACGACAGAGTTGAAGCCGGGCGAGACGCGGCACAGTATGACGACCTTCACCTTCTCGACGCAGGCGAAGTAGAGCGGTACGTGAGCGCGGCGTGTGTTGGTCCGCCGCGCAGGGGATTTTGATCGATGAATAGAGTTGTTCAGTCCGCTGACGAAGCGGTTAAGGATATTGCGGCCGGGTCGACTGTGATGCTCGGCGGGTTTGGGCTGTGCGGGATTCCGGAGAACCTGATTGCTGCGCTTGTGCGGCGTCGCGTGACCGGGTTGCACACGATCAGCAACAACATGGGCGTCGATGGCTTTGGCATGGGGCTGATGCTGGAGGCGGGGATGATCGCGTCGCATGTGGGCAGCTATGTGGGGGAGAACCGGCGGCTGGAGACTCTGGTGTTGAAGGGGGAACTGGACCTGACGCTGATTCCGCAGGGAACGCTGGCGGAGCGGATTCGCGCGGGTGGCGCGGGGATTCCGGCGTTTTATGTGCCGACGGGATTGGGAACTATTGTGGCGGAGGGTAAGGAGACGCGAAAGATCGGGAACAGGACGTATGTTCTGGAGCATGCGTTGCATGCGGACGTGGCGCTGATCAAGGCGTGGAAGGGTGATCGGTTAGGGAACCTGGTGTATCGGAAGACGGCGAGGAACTTTAATCCGGCGATGGCGACTGCTGCGGATCTGACGATTGCGGAGGTGGAGGAGTTGGTTGAGCCGGGCGAGCTCGATCCGGACCATATTGTTACGCCGGGGATTTATGTGAATCGGATTCTGGTAGGCGAGAAATATTTGAAGCCGATCGAGTCTGAATTTATTAAGGCGGGATTGACGCAGTCCGGAGGTGCGGCGTGACGGGGAAGGAGCGGATTGCACGACGGATTGCGCGGGAGTTCAAGGATGGGTTTTATGTGAACCTTGGGATCGGGCTGCCGACGTTGATTGCGGGGTATATTCCAGCGGGAATCGATGTGATGTTCCAGTCGGAGAATGGAATGCTCGGGGTGGGTGGACCACCGGGCAAGGATCAAGCGGATCCGGATCTGATCAATGCGGGAAAGCAGCCGGTGACGGAGTTGCCGGGATGCTCGTACTTTGCGAGTGAGGAGTCGTTTGCCATGATTCGCGGCGGGCATATGGATATGAGCATTCTTGGTGCGATGCAGGTGGATGAGCGTGGCAACCTGGCGAACTGGACGATTCCCGGCAAGATGGTGAAGGGGATGGGTGGCGCGATGGACCTGGTGGCGGGGGCGCGGCGGGTGATTGTTGCGATGGAGCACCAGACAAAGGACGGGGCGTCGCGGATTTTGAAGGAGTGCACGCTGCCGCTGACGGGGCAGAGCGTGGTGCATGACATCGTGACGGAGCTTTGCTGGATTCACGTGACGCCGGAAGGACTGGTCTTGACTGAGGTGGCCGAGGGGCTGGATGCGGCAGAGGTGCAGGCGCGAACGGAGGCGAGGCTGATTGTCTCTCCGGAGCTGCGCGTGATGGCGGTGGGGGGTACACCCCCTATTACCTTGGCGTAAGGTCATTGTATTCAGTAATTTACAGTACGTGTTGGTCTGTAAAATATTGATAATAAGTGAATTGCGTCCAAAATAGTCCATGCAAAGGGGTTAGAGGCTTTTCTGCTGGATAAATGCGAAACCCCGGCTTGGGCCGGGGCGTTTTCTTGATTCCTTTTTCTATTGTAGCGGGTTGGTGGAACTCATACGCTACTCGTATGTTGTTGATGGGTAATGGGTTGAGTGGTTTGAGGGCTTGACATGCGATTTTGGCCGGAAAATGAAGGAAAAAAATAACGACAAAGATAAAGGCAATCAAATCAGTCCCCCTCGGCTGCGCTCGGGCTTCGGGCTTCGCTCCTGAGTGGTGGGCCGTTTCGCGGCCGGTTTTAGACGCGGGGCTGAAGCCTCGTTCTATCTCAACTTCAAGTGCAACGGCAAGAGGAAAAGGGATGGCAGAAGCAACGGCGGAAACAAAGGTGACGGCAACGGCAATGGCGGAGGAGGCTGGGCTGAAAGGTTCGAAGGGGGGTGGCTGAATTTGCTTCTTCGGGGTCCTTCGCTCCGCTCAGGATGACGACAGGAACTTGCAACAACAACGGCAACAGCAAAGGCGAAGGCAAAGGCAACACCAACGGCAACGGCAACGGGCAACGGCAACGGGCAACGGCAACGGGCAACGGCAATTAATCAGTGGCTTCGCCCTTCGGGCTACGCTCCGGCCTTCGGCAGGGTGGTGTCCGCTGCGCGGATGGCAGTTGACCCGGAACTGAAGCCCCGCTCTATCTCAACTTCAAGTGCAACGGCAAGAGCAAAGGCGACGCAACGGGCGACGGTATCAGCAGATCCCTGCGGGAGGAAAACCAAAAGGGCAAATGCAAATGCAACGGCTTCGTGGCGGGCGGACGGTTTACATTACCATCCATCGCAGGTGCGCGATGGATGGGGCACCCCGAGGTCTATGGCAAAACAGGTAACGGCAACAGCAACGCACCCCGAGAAAGCGGAGGCATCGGCAAAAGGTCGAGATGATACTTCGGATGCATAGGCTTTCTGGTAAGAGGCGTTTACCATAGAGGTATGACCGAGGTTTTGGAGCGGGAAGCTAAGGGCCCGGTGGGGCAGACGTCGAAGTACACGAGGAATCACCCTTTTATGTCCACGGTGAGGGTGAATGAGCTGCTGACTGGCGAGGGGTCGGAGAAGGAGACTCTTCACGCAGAGCTGACGCTGGACGAGGGGATGACTTATACGCCGGGAGATGCGGTGGGCATCGCTCCCGAAAACCGATTTGAGGCAGTCGCGGATGTCTTGAAGGCGCTGCAGTTCCGAGGCGATGAGCGGGTGCTGGACCACTACAAGGTGGAGATCAACCTGGAGGAAGCGCTGCGTACGCGGCTTAGCATCGGGAAACTGATGCGCGGCAGTGTGGGGCTGTATGGGAAGCTGGCGCCCGGGCTTGAGGGCTTGAAGTCGCTGGTGGGGCCGGAGAATAAGGCTCGTGCGGACGAGTATTGCTGGGGACGTGAGTTTGTGGACCTGGTGACGGACTTTCCGGGTGTGGTGAAGGAACCGCAGCAGTTGTTCCATGTGCTGCAGCGGTTGGTTCCGAGGCTGTATTCGATCTCGTCGAGCCAGAAGATGCACGAGGATAATGTGCAGGTGGTGGTGCGGGTGATCCGGTATGAGTCGCATGGGCGGAGCCGGCAGGGAGTGGCGAGCTCGCAACTGGGATATCGCTCGCCGGTGGGAACAAAGCTGCCGATCTTTCTGCATTCGAATGGGAACTTCCGGCTGCCTGAAGATACGTCGGTGCCGGTGATTATGGTTGGACCGGGCACGGGGATTGCGCCATTTCGCGCGTTTCTGGAGGAGCGGCAGGCCACGGGGCAGACGGGGAATAACTGGTTGTTCTTCGGGGAGCAGAGGGAGAGGCTGGACTATCTGTACGGCGAACAACTGAAGGCGATGCATCGAGATGGCGTGCTGACTCGGCTGGATACGGCGTTTTCGCGCGATCAGGCGAAGAAGATTTATGTGCAGGACCGGATGCAGGAGCACGCCGCGGAGATGTTCGAGTGGTTGGAGCGCGGGGCTTATTTCTATGTGTGCGGAGATGCGACCCGGATGGCGAAGGACGTGGAGTTGGCGCTGCTGGACTGTATTGCCAAGGGATCGAACGGCACGCTGGAGCACGCGGCGGAGTATCTGGCTGCGATGAAGAAGCAGAAGCGGTATCAGAGGGACGTGTACTGAAGTCTGAAAGGCGATTCTTTCAGAAGAGATTTTGTCGCAAATAAAGCGGTCCAACTTGAGGTTGGGCCGCATCTCTTTTAAGCGGCCCAATGGTTGAAATTCAGAAGTCCTGGGAGAGAGCTATGAACGTTGTGGTGTATGGAGCTACGGGAAATTCTGGCCAGGAGATTGTGAAGGAGCTGCTTCGTCGTGGTCACAAGGTGACTGGGATAGCCCGTAAGGTGGAGTCGTTGAAGGCGGAGCCAGGGCTGACCATCAAAACGGACGATTTATCGAATGTGGATGCGATTGCCGGGATCATTCGGGGTGCGGATGCGGTGGTGAGTGCGTATGCGCCTCCGGCGGACGAGACGGATGCGCTGCTCGGCGTGACGGAGAGGCAGATCGCCGCAGTGAAGAAAGCAGTTGTGCCGCGGTTGCTGGTGGTTGGGGGCGCTGGTCTTCTGGAGGTGGCTCCGGGGGTGACGTTGATCAAGTCGGGGTATCTGCCGGCGGAATATCTGCCAATTGCGAGATCGCACGAGAAGGCGTTGGCCATGCTGCGGGCTTCTGATATCGACTGGACCTATTTGAGTCCTGGAGCTTATTTTGTGCCGGGTGAACGAACCGGGAAGTTCCGGGTGGGCACGAAGGAGCTGGTGTCGGACGCCAAGGGCGAAAGCAAGATCTCTTTTGCGGATTATGCGATTGCCCTGGTGGATGAACTTGAGAAGCCGGCACATCGGAAGGCTTCGTTCTCGGTCGGATATTGAGGAGCTTTGTTGTCAGGGGCGGCCGATGTCGGCTGCCCCTTTTCGCGTTTAAACGCGGTGGTAGTCGCCTCGCCAGTTGACGATGCTCGCCTTGATGGCCTTGGGCTCGAGGTTCTGGGTGAGGGTCTTGCGGGCCAGGGCGGGAAGTTCGTCGTCGGAGGCAAAGCGGAGGGCGATGAGCTGTTTGACCGTGAGTTCGTTGATGTGGGCGCGATCTTCGGCGGGCAGGAGTGCCATGAGGCGGAGACGCTCTTCGAGCCGGATGATGCGATCCTGAGCGGTCAGGGTGGCGCCGCGCCCGACGCCTGCCATGACGAACAAGACGACGGACATGGCGATCCACCAGAGGCCTAGAGCCCAGTGCGCCGGCCAGTGGTGGATGGTGACGTAAATCGAGAAGATGAAGTTGATCAGGAGCATGGGCAGAACGAAGAAGTGAAAGGGCGGGTGGAAGCGCGCATGGTTCTTGAGGTTCTGCGGTGTAGGCATTGGAATCCTCTCGAAGTGGGTTATGTAGACGGGCCTCAGCATATCACCTTGTGGGATAGGCTTAAGGGATGGCGACTGGCGTGAAGAAGCGGATTGGGGTGCATGTGGGGACGGCGGGAGGGACGTGGACTGCTGTGGAACGGGCTGTGGCGGCCGGGGCGAATACGTTCCAGATTTTTTCATCGAGCCCGCGGCAGTGGCGGGCCGCGACGGTGAAGCCAGACGATGCGCGGAAGATGCGAGAGCTGCGCGCGAAATATGACGTGGGTCCGGTGTCGTTTCATGCCAGCTATCTGATTAATTTGTGCAGCCAGACTGAGAGCGTGCGGATGAGCAGTATTGCGGCGTTTCGCGGGGAGGTGGAGCGGGCGCTGGCGCTGGGGGCGGAGTATCTTGTGCTGCATCCTGGAAGTTGGAAGGGGTTGACGCGCGAGGAGGGGTTGGGGCTGGCGGCGCAGTCGATCGAGAGGGCGATCGACGGCTTACCGTGGCAGGGTAGGGACTTCAGAATATTGATTGAGAATACGGCGGGGGCGGAGTTTTCGCTGGGCGGCAAGCTGGAGCAGGTGGCGGAGCTGGTGGAGAAGCTGAAGCCCTGCGCACCGGTGGGGGTGTGTCTGGATACATGCCATGTGCATGTGGCGGGGTATGACCTGGTGTCGACGGATGGGTATATGGAGACGATGTTGCTGGTGCGGGACACGGTGGGCTTCGATGCAGTGAAGGTGTGGCACTGCAATGACGCGAAGGCGGCGATGGGGTCGAAGCTGGATCGGCATGAGCATATCGGCGAGGGGACGATTGGGGCGGAGGTGTTTCGTCGGCTGCTGCATGATGAGCGGTTTTCGCATGCGGCGTTTATTGCGGAGACGCCGGTGGATGCTCCGGGAGATGAGGCGAGGAATGTGGGGGTGTTGCGGGCTCTGGCTGCAGGGTGAAGGCTCTGACGGCGGGTTGAGGCTTCAGGGCTATTATCCATTGCTCAGGGCCTATAATTCGTTGCACCGATGGCCCTACACGCTGGCACGAATTTGGGCCCTTCCAGTGAAGGCTGTTGCTAAGGGAGGGCGCATGAAAGCTGATGCGAAAGGGCGAGCTGGGCTGGCTGGTTCTGAGGTTGGGGCGATTCTGTCGGGGTTGAGGCCGAGATTTCTGGAGGGGTTGGAGCCGGGTGAGGCCAGGGCGATCCTCGCGGCCGCGACCAGGAAGCGGTTTCCTGCGAACTCTGTGATTGTGAGGGAAGGTGATGCTGCGACGCATCTTTACTTGGTGCTGGACGGAAGCGCGCGTCATTACACCGTGTCTCCGCAGGGAGAAAAGATTGTGATTCGCTGGATGCCGCCCGGAGATGTGGTTGGCGGGGTCGCTTTTCTATCAAAGCCTTTGGAATATGCCTTGAGTACGGAGGCCGTGAAGCCCAGCTCTGCGCTGGTATGGGACAGGGCGACGATTCGATCGTTTGGGGCGAAGTATCCGAGGTTGATGGAGAACGGTTTGCTGATCGCGTATGACTACCTAATTCTCTACAAGATTCTGCATCTCGCCTCGAACTGCCAATCGGCTCCGCAGCGACTGGGCCAGGTGTTGGGGAGCCTGGCGAAGGGGATGGGGCAGACGGTAGCTGGGGGTGTGGAGGTCTATGTAAGGAACGAAGAGTTGGCGAACGAGGCGAATGTGACCGTATTCACGGTGAGTCGCCTGATGGGTGAGTGGCAGCGGCAGGGGCTGCTGGTGAAGAGTCGAGGCAAGGTGGTGCTGCGGCTGCCTGAAAAATTGACACACATGGAAGCGTGACTGGCTGGATCTCAAGCTGAGAGCTTTCCGGCTTCGAACACCCGACAAAATTTGCGTTTGTTGCGCTGGCGCAACGACTTGTGTACAGGAACGTGCCACTCTTGATATATGAGATATACCCTGCCATTTAAGGCTGTGGACTTTGGACCTGGCGGGAGGCACCAGCAGTTGGGACCAGTGAGAATTCTTGTTGTAGACGATTTCGCGGCATGGCGGCGGACCATTGCTTCGATTATTGAGGAAGATCCGGGGCTGGAGGTCATCGCAGAAGCATCGGATGGTTTAGAGGCGGTTGAGAAGTGTCAGCAACTGCAGCCCGACCTAGTGGTGCTCGATGTCGGGCTTCCGGAGATTTGCGGGCTGGAGGCTGCGCGGCGTATCCGCGAGGTTTCTCCGGGCACGAAGATATTATTTCTGACTGCGACTCCAGGCCGTGAGGTGATGCGAGCCGCTCTGGAGATCGGCGCGGTCGGGTATATTTCGAAAGCGGATGCCTTGCGGGATTTGATGCCTGCGGTGCGAGCTGCTGTGGTGGATGAAGAGTATCTCCGTTTCACAATTTTGCCAAAGGCTGAGACGGATCTCCCTGAGGATTAGCTGGAGTGCCTTTTGCGGCCATCTATTTTGGCGAGTCCGTTTGGGCCAAATAGCGTATACGTGAATCTTTACTTGACCGGGATGAAGTGCGAGGAAATACTGAGGCACTGAGTCTTACGGGAGGGACGATGGCGCGTTCGCGATGGGTAGTGGTGGGAGTAGTGGCCTTGATGCTGGGTTTGTCTGGGATTTTGGGGCTGGGGTTTGTCCTGGGGTTTGTCTGCGGGGGCGCAGGGTGGGGCGACCGGTGGTGAGAAAAAAGAGGTTATTGCGACTGGCGGAGTGTTGAGTTCGCTGACGGCGGAGCCGGTGATAGGGCAGCCCTATTCGGCGATGGTGGTTCATCAAACGAGCCGGAAGCTGACCGATGGGACCACTATTTCGCAGAAGGGACACCACTTTGTGGCGCGCGATTCCCAGGGGCGCGTGCACGTGGAGATGCGGATGGCCAAGGGGCAGAAAGGCGAGCCGGATACGGTGATGGTGTTTGTGTCTGACCCGGTCGCGCATACGATTACGACCTGGGTGTCGGGGCCGAAGATCGAGAACAAAGTTGCATCGGTGGTGAAAGTTCCTGCGCAACGGAAGCAGGAGGCTATGGCGCAGCCGCGTGTGGTGAGCGATCCGCGTCCGCAGCCGGTTGTTACGACTGAGGATCTGGGAACGGTCATGTTAGAGGGATTGCCAGTGACAGATGTGAAGACGACGACCGTCGTTCCGGTGGGGCGATCGGGGAATGATGCGCCGATTACTAAGACGCACGAGGTGTGGACCTCGCAGGATCTGAAATTGGTGATGAAGCAGCAGATGGAAGATCCGCGAACAGGTGTGTCGACGGTTGAGCTGGAGGAGTTTTCGAGGGCTGAGCCTGATCCTGCGTTGTTTCGTGCGCCAAAGGGATATACGGTGAAGAACGCTCTGGAGAGTCTGAAGGAGCTGGAAGAGAAGTTGAGCGCGGCGCAGAACTAGGCGCGAGTTGCCTCAGCAGATCGGAGGCGGGTTCGGGCTTCGGGCGCGCGGGACGGTTACAATCGAAGGAGTATGCCTGAGATAACTTCGAGCGAAATCGGCGGGAAAACCGCGAACTTTGATGAAAATTCTTCTGCTGGGTTGAATCAGCCGCAGCGGTACAGTCCGGCTGAGATTGAACTAAAGTGGCAGGCCGTGTGGGATGCGGATGCGTCGCTGTATGCGGCGGAGGGCCATGATTCGGGCAAACCGAAGTACTACTGCCTGGAGATGCTGCCGTATCCAAGCGGCGCGCTGCATATCGGGCATGTGCGGAACTATTCGATTGGGGATGCACTGGCGCGACATATGTGGATGCGCGGGTATAACGTGCTGCACCCAATGGGTTGGGATGCGTTTGGGTTGCCGGCGGAGAATGCGGCGCTGAAGAATGGGGTTCCTCCGCGGGAGTGGACGCTGGGGAATGTCGCGGCGATGAAGAAGCAGATGCGCCGGATGGGTTTCGGCTACGACTGGTCGAACGAGGTGACAACTTGCCTGCCGGATTATTACCGGTGGAACCAGTGGTTCTTCTTGAAGATGTTCGAGAAGGGGCTGGCGTACCGGAAAAAGAGCAAGGTGAACTGGTGTCCGGAGTGCCAGACGGTATTGGCGAATGAGCAGGTGGTTGGCGGTTGCTGCTGGCGGCATGAGGATACGGTTGTTGAGCTGCGCGATCTGACGCAGTGGTTTTTGCGGATCACGAAATATGCGGATGAGCTGCTCGAAGGGTTAGACAAGCTGGACGGCTGGCCGGAGAAGGTCCGGACCATGCAGCGGAACTGGATCGGCAGGAGCGAGGGCGCTCATGTCGACTTTGCAGTCGACAGGGCACAGGGCACAGGGCACAGGGCACAGGAAGACGCGACGAAGATTACGGTGTTTACGACGCGGGTGGATACGATCTTTGGCGCGACTTCGGTGCAGTTGGCGCCGGAGCATGCGGTGGCGAAGGCGTTTGCGCTGGAGGATGATGCGCTGCGCGAAAAGATTGAGGGCTTGCTGGCGGAGCAGCAGAAGGCTCGGGAGACGGATGCGCTGGGTGCGATTGAGAAGCACGGCGTGAATACGGGCCGGTTTGCGGTGAATCCCTTCAATGGCGAGCGCGTGCCGATTTGGGTGGCGAACTACATCCTTGCGGACTATGGGACGGGCGCGATCATGAGCGTGCCGGCACATGACGAGCGGGACTTTGAGTTTGCGCAGAAGTATGGGCTGAAGGTTCGTCGTGTGATTGCTCCTGCTGCCCCGGGTGCGGAGGAGCCGGCGTTGCCGTTATGCCGAGGAGGAGAACGCGGTTGTCATCGGTTCGGGCGAATGGACCGGCCTGAAATGCGGGGAAGCGCAGGAGAAGATGGCTGCGTTTGCCAAGGCGAATGGGTTTGGCACTCCGACGGTTACATATCGGTTGAAGGACTGGGGAGTGAGCCGGCAGAGGTATTGGGGAACGCCGATACCGATGGTGTATTGCGACAAGTGCTCGCCCGATGAGCCGATGCCAGTGGCGGAGAGCGAGTTGCCGATCCTGTTGCCGGAGCAGATTGATATTACGCAGACGAACGGGTCGCCGCTGGGGCGGGTGGCGGAGTTTGTGAATGCGAAGTGCCCGAAGTGCGGGGGAAAAGCGCGGCGAGAGACGGATACGATGGATACGTTCGTCGACTCGAGCTGGTACTTCTACCGGTATACGGATGCGAAGAATTCGAAAGCGCCGTTTGATTCTGAGAAGGCGAATTATTGGTTTCCGATCGATCAGTACATTGGCGGAGTGGAGCATGCGATTCTGCACTTGATCTACTCGCGGTTCTGGACGAAGGTGATGCGCGATCTGGGGATGATCAAGAATGATGAGCCTGCGGAGCGGCTGTTTACGCAGGGGATGGTGATCAAGGACGGCGCGAAGATGTCGAAGTCGAAGGGCAATGTGGTGTCGCCTGACGACATGATTGCTCGGTATGGAGCGGATGCGACGAGGATGTATGCGTTGTTCGCGGCTCCGCCGGATCGGGATCTGGAGTGGCAGGAAGAGGGGGTTGCGGGGATCAGCCGGTTTTTGAGCAGGGTGTACCGGCTGGTGACGAAGTATGCCGCGACGATTCGGGCGGTTGGCGAAGGATCGCATTCCGCTGTGGGTTCGGCGACGGAAGGCAAGGTGCTGCGCAAGCTGCATCAGACGATCGCGAAGATCACGCAGGACTTCACCGGACGGTGGCACTTCAACACATCGATCGCGGCGGTGATGGAGCTGGTGAATGAGATTGCCGGATCCGAGGCCGCGATGGATTCGGGTGAGATTTCGCCTGGTGCTGTGGCAAATGTGTTTCGAAACCTCGTGTTGATGTTGGCTCCGTTTGCTCCGTTCTTTGCGGCGGAGATGTGGGAGCAGATCGGCGGCGAGGGTGTGGTGTTTCGCACGGCGTGGCCGGTAGCGAATGAGGAGCTTGCACGGGAAGATGAGATTGAGATTCCGGTGCAGGTGAATGGCAAGCTGGTGAATGTGGTGAAGGTGCCCGCGGGCAGCGATGAGGCGGCGGTGAAGGCTGCGGCTTTGGCTGATGAGAAGGTGAAGGCGCGAATTGAAGGCAAGACTGTGGTGAAGGTGATTGTGGTGCCGGGCAAGCTTGTGAATCTTGTGGTGAAGTAGTGCAGGGCACAGAGCACAGGGCTAAAGGTGCAGTCGCGCCGGTGGTGCGGGGGACGCAGTCGTTTGTGCATACGCTTTCGGAGTGCTGGCGGCGGCCTTCGTTGACGGCGCTGGAGGTGCTGTGGCGGTGGGCGTATGGGATTCCGGCGCTGTTGGTGTTGCGGTATGAGGGGATGCGGATTCTGCAGGAGACGCCGGTGGATTTCGCAGCGCTGCGGAACATGACGGTGCTGGATCCGATGGGATCGGCGGTGACGCTGGCGAAGGCGGTGGATGCTTTGTTGCCGCCGGTGTTGAAAGTGGCGTTGTGGCTCGCTCCGCTGATGGTTGCGGTGTGGGTGGTGGTGTCGGCTGTGGGGCGAACGGCGGTGTTGCGAAGAGCGGATGGGCGGTTGCATCGTCGCGTGGGGACGCTGATTGTGCTGCAGGCAGTGCGCGTGGTGGCGCTGCTTGGTAGCTTCATCGTCTGGTTCTGGTGCGTGGAGCGGGTGGCTGAGGTGACGGTGACGGGACCCATGGCGACGGGAGGGGAGCCGAATCTGGTGGGATATTTTGCGCTAGTGATCGTGGCGACTCTGGGCTTGTTTACGCTGTGGGCGGTCGTGAGCTGGGCGCTGTCTGTGGCGCCACTGCTGGCGATGCTGAAAGGGCTGGGCGTGCGCGGAAGCCTGGCGGCGGCTTTTCGGCTGGGGCGGCTGAAGTCGAAGCTGGTGGAGATCAACCTGGTGATGGGGATCGTCAAGATCGCGTTGATTGTGCTGGCGATGGTGTTTTCGGCTACGCCGTTGCCGTTTGAGAGCGTGACGACGCCGGAGTTTCTGATGTGGTGGTGGGTGGGGGTGACGGTACTTTATTTTCTGGGGTCGGATTTCTTTCATGTGGCGCGGCAGGTGGCTTATCTGCAGCTTTGGCGTGCGTATGAGAGTGACGAAGATTTATTCCGCGGGTAGGTGTGAATCCTGCATCTTACATGGTCGGGCCCTAAATCCTTGTACGGAGATTGACCATGTCATTTGGAATCTATACGGTTGGTTATTTGATTCTGATCGCAGGCGTAGCGTATCTGGCTCATTTGATGCATATACCAACGCAATACATTGTGGCGGTCGTGGTGATTATGCTGGGGATCGGCGTGGTTACAGGCGTGCAGAGCACGCGGCAGAAGGATCCGAGTTAGCGCGGCGGCGACGGAGTGTGGCCGGAAAGTCCCATTGGGCAAGAAAGATTTCCTCATCGCCTTAAGGGAGAATATGGCATCTCAGTCATAAGGGCCCCCACGTCTTGCCTGGAGTAAGACCATGTCCTCTGCGCTCTATGCTGTTGGATATCTCCTGTTGGTATTGGGTGTGTCGTACCTGGCGCATCTTAGCCATATTCCGAATCCTTACATCTATGCGATTGACGTGATCATGCTCGGCATCGGCGTGGTCATGGGTTTGGAAAATGCCGGTTTGGAAAACGCCCACAAGAGGGATCTGGATTACTGAAATAGCAGGGTCGCCGCCCGCGGTTACACTGGGTAGGTGGATACCTCTACGATCGTCATTCTGGATTTTGGGTCGCAGTATACGCAGCTGATTGCCCGGCGTATTCGTGAGTTCAATGTATTTTCTGTGGTGCTGCCATGTACGGCTCCTTTGGAGCAGGTGAAGGCGCTGCAGCCAAAGGGTGTGATTCTTTCGGGTGGGCCGTGTTCGGTGTATGACGCGGAGGCTCCGGCGGCGGATGCGGGTGTGCTGGCGCTGGGTGTGCCGGTGCTGGGGATTTGCTATGGGTTGCAGTTCATCGTGCATCATCTGGGTGGGAAGGTGGTTGGGGCGGCGGCGCGGGAGTATGGGCACGCCGAGGTGACAGTGGTCGCGGAGACGCCGCTGTTTCGTGGATTGCCCGGATCGCTGAATGTGTGGATGTCGCATGGCGATCATGCGGAGACGTTGCCTGCAGGGTTTGAGCTGACGGCGAAGACGGCGAATGCTGTCGCTGGGATTGCGAATGAGGCGCGGCGGATCTGGGCGGTGCAGTTTCATCCGGAGGTCGCGCATACGCCGCAGGGGATGGAGTTGCTGAGGAACTTCTGCCTGGATATCTGCGGTGCGAAGCAGGATTGGACGCCGGAACACTTTATCCAATCGACGGTGGAGCGCGTGAAGGCGCAGGTTGGTGAAGCGGACACGCGATCTGCGGGTTGAGCGGAGGGGTGGATTCGTCGGTTGCTGCAGTGCTTGTTGCGCGGGCGATTGGGGATCGGCTGACTTGCATCTTCGTGAACAATGGCGTGCTGCGGAAGGATGAGTTTGCGAAGGTGCAGACGACGATGCGGGAGCAGTTGGGGCTGAATGTTGTTGCGTGGATGCTTCGGAGAGATTCCTGAAGAAGCTTGAGGGCGTGACTGATCCGGAGACGAAGCGGAAGGTGATTGGGAACGAGTTCATTGCGGTGTTCGACGATGAGGCGAAGAAGATTTTTGAGGCGGAGAAGAGTGCGGGTGAAGAGGTTGCGTGGCTGGTGCAGGGGACGCTGTATCCGGATGTGATCGAGTCTTCGAGCGTGCATGGGCCGTCGCATACGATCAAGAGCCACCACAATGTGGGTGGACTGCCGGCAGATATGAAGCTGAAGTTGATTGAGCCGCTGCGTGATCTGTTCAAGGATGAGGTGCGCAGGATTGGGCGAGATCTGGGGATGCCCGAGGAGATTATCGAGCGGCAGCCGTTTCCGGGGCCGGGGCTGGCGGTGAGGATACTGGGCGAGGTAACGGCGGAGCGAGTGGCGATTCTTCAGGAGGCCGACCAGATTGTGGTGGATGAGATTAAGAAGGCGGGATTGTATCGGAAGGTCTGGCAGAGCTTCGCGGTGCTGCTGCCGGTGAAGAGTGTGGGGGTGATGGGGGACCAGCGGACGTATGCGAATACGTGCGCGGTAAGGGCCGTTGAGAGCGAGGACGGGATGACGGCGGACTGGGCTCCGCTTGCCGTATGAGGTGCTGCGGACGATCTCGAGCCGGATTGTGAGCGAGGTGCGGGGGATCAACCGGGTGGTGTACGACATCACGTCGAAGCCACCGGGAACGATCGAGTGGGAGTAGGCCGCGATTAGCGGTTGAGGGTTGAAGTGGAGTCGGAGTGGAGGACGGCCGAGCTGCGAGGCGTGGTTTGGAGGACGACGCGGGTGTCGCGGGCGAAGGACACGTCGTGGCCACGCTTGATCCAACGCTCGTAGATGGAGATCGCCGCGCCATAGAAGCCGATTCCTGCGGCGATGTTGCGCTGGCCGGCGGCGGTTCCGATGATGAAGCCCATGATGCCAAGGCTGTTGGATGCGACGGCGTTCGGGCCGGTGCCTGCTCCATCGTCGGCGTCGTGGTGGAGGGGCCGAGCCGCGAGGGCAATGAGGAGCAAGGGAACGAGAAGCTTGTCCTGGGGCTTGGGTTTGACCTGGCCTTCGGAGTCGAGGGCGAGTTTTTGGCCGGCGGCGGAGTCGGCTTCGGCGAGCGATGTCTGGACGTTTTGCGTCCCGGTTGGGAGGACGAGCTGGCGGAAGTCGAAGTGAAGCGTTCCGGCGCGGCCGAAGCTGCGGGCGGGTTTGGACACGGTGATCGATCCGATCATGGTGGCGCCCTGCGGGACGGCGATGGTGTGGTCAGGGTTGTAGATGGGTTCGGCGACTGTGGCTTTGATCTCCTCCCCGGATTTTGAGGTGGCTGAGCTGAGCGGTTCGCGGAGGTAGGCCTGGATGATCCAGGATTTCTTGTCGTCGTCCTTCGGCGCCGGTAAGCGAATGGGCTTGGCGTCAGTTGCTTCGGCGATTGTCTGTGGAGGGATGGTCAGCGGTTCAGCGGTCTCGACGGTCCACGCCGTGTTCTTTGCGATGCGCTGGGGATGGTACGGGAGCTGGGTGTACAGGAGCTGGATCAGGCGATCTTTCTTGTCCGGGCCGGTAAAGATGGCGACCTTGTCGCGAAGAACCTGAAGACCGTTGTCCCACTGTTGATGGATGAAGCCGCCTTTGCGTGGTGGAGGGGCGACGAGGCGGTAGATGGGAGCGCCGTCGGTGGCCGTGCTGGTGGTGATGGGGAGGGTTGTCCCGTCGGCGAGGACAATGCCGGTGAAGTGGACGATGGGGATGCGAAAGGGAGTGAAATCGGCGCGAAGGCGGGCGCTAACGCGGTGGGCGTGGTCGGCGCGGAGCTCGGTCACCGTGCCGAGGACGATGGTATTGGCCGGGAGCAGAAGAGTGTTGTCAGCATAGACAGGGTAGATGAGCCGAGCGCGAATGGGTTCGCCGACGCGCATGGGAAGATGATCGTCAATCTGAACTGGAAGGGGTGTTCCCGGGGGGAGGGTGAGGCTTTGCGCCGTGCAACTGGCTGTGCAGAGCGCCAGAATACAGAGGCTCAGATACTTGAAGACCATACAACATTATGCACTTTGAAGATGAAGTGAAAATGAAGGGGAGATGACGGTCAGGCAAGAGGGACGGCTTGAATGACGGTTATCTTTCGTGGTGGGCGTGGGACAAGAAAAAAGCGCCGCATAGTAGCGGCGCTCTTTCGTGGATTAGATGATGTCTTCGGCTTAGTGGACCTGGACTTTTTCGTGCCAGGAGTGGGCCTGTTTGAGAGCGTTGTTGACGTTGTTGATGTTTTCGACGCCGGTGGTGTTGAGCCAGTCCTCGAAGGCCTTGGGGCCCTGCTTGGCGTAGATGGCGATGCCGTCCTTCCAGGTGGCGCGGCCGCAGAGGACGCCGTTGAAGCTGGTGCCGGATTCGACGGCGAGTTCGAGGGTCTCGATGAAGACGGGGTTGGAGACGCCGGCCGAGAGATAGATGAAGGGCTTGTGGGTCATGGTGGCGGCGTCGCGGAAGTGCTGCAGGGCTTCCTTGCGGGTGTAGGCCTTCTCGCCCTTGTAGGCCCTGGTGCCTTCGACGAAGGACATCTCGACTGGGACCTCGACCTTGAGGACGTCGACGTTGTATCGGGCCTTGCCGAACTCTGCCATGGAGCCGGAGACGACCTCGGGTTTCTTGACGGCGTAGCCGAGGGATTTTTCATCGCCGCCGTCGACGTCGTAGCCGACGAGCTCGAGGAAGAAGGGGATGTCGTGGGCGATGCACTCGTCGCCGATGCGCTCGATCCAAGCCTGCTTGTGGTCGTTGACGGGGGACTTCTCGAAGGGGGTGTAGTAGAGGAGGATCTTGATGCAGTCGGCTCCAGCTTCCTTGCAGGCGGCGGACACTCCAGAGGTCGAGCAAGTCAGGCAGGCGGCCGGGCGTGGTGGCGTCGTAGCCGGTCTTCTCGTAGGCGAGGAAGAGACCCTTGCCGTTGCGATGCTTGGAGGCGGGGAGGCCGTATTCGGGGTCGAGGAGGATGGCGGAGGCGTGCTTGGTGAGGACCGAGGTGACGAGGGTCTTGAACTCTTCAAGGTCGTGGGCGTCAGCGGCGGCTCCGCGCTCCTTGGCAAGAGACTTCTGGAGCGAGCCGCGCTGGTCCATGGCGGCGGCGGCGATGACGCCGCGGTGGTCGGAGACGGCTTTCAGTCCTGCTAGTTTTCCTGGTGTCAGCTTTTCCATTGTGCATGTCTCCTGAGGCTTTTTAATTTGTGGGTCCCGAGGGTCATTTTACACAGTGTCGTGGGGGTCCTGCTTGATGCGGGTTGCGGCCCGTGAAGGAAGGCCCGGGGCTGAAGCCCCCTCTTTGGGGAGGCGTTTTCGTGGGGCTAAAGCCCCACGCTTAATCCCAAAGACAGCCCCCACACTTAAACCCAGAGCAGCCCCACGCTAATCCCAAAGGCAGCCCGCCAATCCCAAGACAGTCAAAATTCATCATCGTCATCATCCTCATCGTCGTCTTCTTCTTCGTCGTTGAAGTGATAGAGGTCGTCGGTGTCGAGGGTGGCTCCTTCGGCGAGATCGAGGCCTTCGGGGGAGGGTTCGACGGTGCGGACGGCGGTGGTGGCGGAGGGTTCGGTGTAGAGGCCGCGGGCGTTGTTGCTGGCGAGTTGGAGGCCGTAGAGCAGCGCGGTGGCGCGCTTGGTTTCGAGCTTTCCGGTGGCGAGTGCGTTTATGACGCAGGAGAGGGCGAGCTGGACGGACTCGCGGTCTTCGAGGGCGGTGAGTTCGATGTGCTGGCCGGGGACGAGGTAGCCGCGGGTGGCTTCGGTGTGGCGGTAGGTGTTGTGGCGCTGGTGGAGGCGGCTGGTGGAAGTAGCACCAGAGGCCGTCGGTGAGGGACGGGGCTTTGCACCGGGTTCCGTTGGTCTTGATGTGTCGGCAGAGTTGATAGCTGCATGCGTCTCTTCTCCCTGGGGGGTATCCCCCCTATTGCCTGCGTGTAAGTATAATGGTTGCTATGACTTAGCGGAGGTTGACTACGGCTAAATTATTGCAACCAAATGGGTTACGTCCAAAATATTGGGCAAGGAAACGGACTTACTGGGTTAAATGCGAAGCCCCGGCGGTTGGCCGGGGCTCTTTTCTGATCTCTATATCCAGTATAGCGGTTTGGAGTGGAACTAATACGCCAACTCTATTTCCTTTTGTTTGATGGAGTTAGGTGGTTTAGGGGCTTGACATGCGATTTTTGGGCCAAAAATGAAGAAAAAAACAACGACAAAGATAAAGGCAATCGAATTAGTCCCCCTCGACTTCGCTCGGGGCAGAGCGATAAGGCCGCTTTGCGGCCCGGCTGGACGCGGGGCTTTGAAGCCCCGCTCTATTTCAATTTCAAGTGAAACGGCAAGAGTAAAAGCAAGGGCAAAAGCAAAGGCGAAGGCAACAGCAACAGGCGGAAGAGGCGTGGGCTGAAAGGTTCGAAGTGTTGTGGTTGAATTTGCTTCTTCGGGGTCCTTCGCTTCGCTCAGGATGACGGCAAAGACTTGCAACGGCAAAGGTAAAGGCAAAAGCAAAGGCAAAAGCGATGGCAAAGGCAAAGGCAAAGGCAAAAGCAAAGGCAAATGCAAATGCAAAGGCAAAGGCAAAAGCAAAAGCAAAAGCAAAAGCAAAAGCAAAGAAGCAGGTCCTCCGCCTTCGGCGAAGGATGACAACGAAAGGAGCAGATTCAAATCGACCGTCTGGGTCGGGGTCCTCCGAGGGAACTGCATTCGAATTGGCCTGTGGTAGGCTGGTCGCTCTTTGTGTGTGGGCCGGGGAGCGAATTTTCGATTCGATTGGGGAGGGTAAAGAGTGGGGCAAGCGACGGGTCCTTTGCCGGACCATATTATGCAGGTTGGCCTGGGTTTCTGGGCTTCGAAGGCGTTGCTGAGCGCGGTGGAGATGGGCGTATTCACGGAGTTGGCGCATGGCCCTGAAGAACTCAATAAGCTGGCCGGGCGCGTGGGACTGCATCCGCGTTCAGCGCGGGATTTTCTGGATGCGCTGGTGGCGCTGGGCTTTCTGCAGCGGGCGGACGGCGTGTACTCGAATACACCGGAGACGGAGCTGTTTCTGGACCGGAAGAAGCCAAGTTATATCGGCGGGATGCTGGAGATGGCGAACTCGCGGCTTTTCGGCCACTGGAACTCTTTGACGGAGGGGCTGCGCACGGGCAAACAACAAAACGAAGCGAAGGACGATGGTGCCGCTTCGCCGTTTGCCTCTCTGTATGCGGATCCGGCGCGGTTGAAGACGTTTCTGGGGGCGATGACCGGGGTGAGCCACGGCGCGAATCTGACGATCGCGAAGAAAGCTCCGTGGGCGAAGTACAAGACGTTTGTGGACATCGGGGCGGCGCAGGGCGATCTCGCGGTGCAGATCGCACTGGCGAATCCTCACCTGACAGGGATTGGATTTGATCTGGCGCCGGTTGGCCCGATCTTTGAAGAGTATGTGACCGCTAATGGGGTGAGCGATCGTCTGCGCTTTCAGCCGGGAGATTTTTTTACTGAGGCGCTGCCGGGCAGTGTGGATGTGATCACGATGGGACACATCCTGCACGACTGGGACGTGGACGAGAAGAGGATGCTGGTTCGGAAGGCGTATGAGGCGCTGAATCCCGGGGGAGCGTTCGTGGTGTATGACGCGATCATCGATGACGATCGATCGAAGAACGCGTTTGGGCTGTTGATGAGCCTGAATATGCTGATCGAGACGCCGGGAGGGTTTGATTACACGGGCGCCGAGTGCATCGGATGGATGAAAGAGGCGGGGTTTCGGACTCCGTATGTGGAACATCTGGTAGGGCCGGATTCAATGGTGGTTGGGTTTAAGTAGCTATCCTGCCGATCGCGGCGTCAGGCGGCGGAGGCGAGTACGGCGGTCTGCGTGGCGAGGAGCTCGTGGATGCCTTTCTCGGCGTAGTCGAGCATGGCGTTGAGCTGGGTGCGGGTGTAGGAGTCGTGTTCGGCGGTGGCCTGGGTTTCGACGAGGCCGCCGTTGGCGAGCATGACGACGTTCATGTCGACCGCGGCGCGGGAGTCTTCTTCGTAGCAGAGGTCGAGGAGGATGTTGCCGTCGACGATGCCGACGCTGGTGGCGGCGACCATTTGTTTGAGGGGCGAGGTCTTCAGGGTGCCGGCGGCGACGAGTTTGCCGAGTGCGAGCGCGAGAGCGACACAGGCTCCGGTGATGGCGGCGGTGCGGGTGCCACCGTCGGCCTGGAGGACGTCGCAGTCGAGGATGACGGTGCGTTCGCCGAGGGCTTTCATGTCGACGACGGAGCGAAGGGAGCGGCCGATGAGGCGCTGGATCTCGTGGGTGCGGCCGCCGATCTTGCCGCGTTCGGCCTCGCGCGCGGTGCGGGTGAGTGTGGCGCGAGGGAGCATGCCGTACTCGGCGGTGACCCAGCCGCGGCCGGAGTTGCGAAGCCAGCCGGGGACGCCCTGCTCGATGGTGGCGTTGCAGAGGACGCGGGTGTTGCCGGACTCCATGAGGACGGAGCCTTCGGCCATGGCGACGTAGTTGGGGGTCATGCGGATGGTGCGGAGGGCGTCGGCTGCGCGATTGTCTGGACGGAAGAGTTGGGGAGTGGGAGCGGTTACGGACATTCTGGAATTATAGTTGTGAGATTTTTCTAAGAATCTGTCGAAAAGCAGGGGGGACCGCGGATTTTCACGATGACACGGATTAGGGACAAGCAACGGCTAGCGAAACCGTGTGGGAGCAAGCTCACTGAGGATGACATGGTTGGGAGCGATGAGTTCCAAAGTGGGACTGGTTCCAGAATGGGAAAGTGTAACTGGATTGAGGTTGCTGAATATTTTGTTGGGTTTGGGTAGCCGCGTAGTTCTATATTGGGAATCGGGTAATTGTGAAGGGTTACGGTAGGGTTGAGTATTCGGTTGATGAGTAATCACTTAGCGAACGAGTTCCAGTTTGGCACTTGAAGTGATTACAGAAGTGCACCTGCTATTAGAGCAACACATGCAGGAGAAGGTGGAATGACGTAATGCAGGCAACGCAGAGCAGTACTGCCTCAGGGTCAGGGATTTGTTCAGGGAAGTTTGCGGCGCTTCAGCATGTGACGCGCGAGATGAGCCTTAGCCGGGGCGCGATGCCCGTTGTGCGGAGGGCAGCAGCGGCGCCGGTTGTGGCCGATGGTCTGGTGGCTGGCGCGGGAGTCGCCGAGGGTGCGGGGTTGGCGCATGATGCCGGGAATCTGCTGGGGGCGTTGAGCCTCTATTCGGATCTGCTGGCGATGCCGGGTGTGCTGCATGAAGAGCATCGTGAGTACGCACGCGAGCTGCGGATGTTGAGTGATCGCAGCTGGGCGATGATCAACCGGCTGGTAAATCATTCGCGGGCAGGGCTGCCGGCAAAGGCGCAGGCGGAGACTACCGTGCTTCCACACGTGGTGGACCGTTGTCGCGGGCTGTTGAGCCGCGTCGCGGGGCAGGCGGTGGAGATCTCGTATGGCGTGGGGGCGTTTCGACCGGTGCGGGTGCCGGCAGAGGCGGTGGAGCGAATCGTAACGAACCTGGTGAAGAATGCAGCGGAGGCGACGCCGTGGGTGGGGGCGATCTCGATCTGCATCGAGGGCGTGGTAGAGCGGCTGTAACTGGGGCAGCGACGCGATGCGCGATGAACCCCGGCGGCGGGTGGTGATGACGGTGCGGGACAGAGGGTGTGGGATGGATCAGGCGGCGGTGCGGCGGTTGATGGCTGGAGGAATTTCAGTCGCGAATGGGCGAGGCCTGGGCTTTCGCGTGGTGCGGGAGCTGGTGGCGATGTCGGGCGGGTGTCTGAATGTTGAGAGCCAGTTGGAGGTGGGGACGAGCATCTCGGTGGAGTGGTATGCGGTGAAGGAGCCGGAGGCCGAGATGCAGCGCAGAGGATTCGGGGATGAGGCGCCGGAGGAGAGGACGGTGTTGAAGGGAGAGGCTGGGTGGATCGCATGCTAAGGACTGCCGGTTTGGGAGGGGCGAAGGTGGGAGATGGCGGGATGTTGAGCGAACGAGTGGATGCCATGCAGGTTGGTCGAGACAGGGCGGAAGTGCCGTCGGGTGTGTTGGTGGGGGTGTCGTCGGTGAGTGTGCCGGTCGTGATCCGGAGTACGGTGGCCCAGGGCGCGGAGAATGGCGGACGGCTGCGGCGAAACACTTTGGGCTGCTGCATGTGCTGGTGGTCGATGACGATGAGGCGGTGCGGAAGGCGTGTTGCCAGATTGCGACGGGCATGGGTTTTGCCGTGGTGCTGGGGGCGGATAGTGCGACGGCGGCGCAGGACATCTTGAAGCATCAGCGGATCGATCTGCTTCTGCTGGATCTGAAGCTGCCGGGTGGAGGCGGGCTGGCGTTGCTGGAGCAGGTGAAGGCGCTGCATCCGGATACGGCGGTGATCGTGATGACGGCGTTCGCCACGGTGTCGTCGGCGGTGGAGGCGATGCGGATCGGCGCGGGCGATTATTTGACGAAGCCGTTTGCGCTGGAGGAGCTGACGACGGTGCTGGAGCGGACGGCGCAGCAGCTTGAGTTGGATGTGCAGAGCCGGTTATTGCGCGAGAGGCTGCGGACGCAGCAGGGTATGGGCGGCCTGGTGGGCCGGTCGCCGGAGATGGAGAAGCTGTATCGAATCCTGTCGAAGGTGGCGTATTCGACGCATCCGGTTTTGATTCTGGGCGAGAGCGGGACGGGCAAGGAGCTGGTGGCGCGGTCGATCCACTTCAATGGGCCGAATGCGGCGAAGCCGTTTGTTACGGTGGACTGCGGGTCGCTGGTGCCGACGCTGATTGAGAGCGAGTTGTTCGGGCATGTGAAGGGAGCGTTTACGGGGGCGGATCGCGCGAAGGAGGGGCTGTTGGCCTCGGCTGAAGGCGGGACGGTGTTTCTGGACGAGATTGGGGAGTTGCCGCTGGACCTGCAGGCCAAGCTGCTGCGTGCGCTGCAGGAGAAGGAGGTTCGTCCGGTTGGGTCGACGATGGCGAAACCTATCTCGGCGCGCGTGCTGGCGGCAACGAACCGCGATCTTGCGGCGATGGTGGAGCGGGGAAGTTTTCGCAAGGACCTGTACTTCCGGCTGAATGTGGTGAACCTGCGGATTCCACCGCTGCGGAATCGGCGTGAGGATATTGCGCCGCTGGCGATGCACTTTCTGGAGCGGATGAAGAGGAGAAGGGGGTGGAGAGGACCTTTTCCGACTCGACGCTGCGGGTGATGACGGAGTATGACTGGCCGGGGAATGTAAGGGAGCTCGAAAATGCGATCGAGCGGGCTTGTGCGCTGTCATCGGGGCCGATGCTGCATATGGGCGACTTGCCGACGCAGCTGCAGAACTTCCGGCTGCAACAGGGACCGGCGATTCGAACATCGGAGGAGGATAAGCCGGAGCGGAGTGATGGCGCGCGGAATCATGACGGGGAGATCGTGTCGATTGCGGAGATGGAGAAGCACGCGATTCTGGGGACGATCCGGCAGTTGAAGGGCGACAAGCTGATGGCTGCGAAGCTGTTGGGGATTGGCAAGACGACGCTTTATCGCAAGCTGAAGGAGTATGGGATTACAGAGGGGTTGGGAGACTAGATGGCGGGGAGTTTCTGAGATGACCGAAGTGTGAAGATGCTTGAGATCTGAAATTCCTGGCGCGCGGAATTAGAATGACGTTGAGGTATGCGTTGCCATGAAATGTAGCCATCTGGATCAGGTACGGAAGGTAAAGCCTTCGGCGAAGGGTTGCGAGGAGTGCTTGAAGATTGGCAGCAAGTGGGTGCATCTGCGGGAGTGCATGGTGTGCGGTCATGTGGGATGCTGCGATTCTTCTCCGCATCGACATGCGACGAGGCATTTCAATGCGACGAAACATCCGATCATGCGATCGTTTGAGCCGGGCGAGAAGTGGGGCTGGTGTTACATCGATCAGATGGAAGTGGATGTAGCTTGACCGGGATCCAGGGAATCTTCCAACGTTTGCTATTCTGACTTTACCCGCGAGTGTCTTACCAGTGCGCGGAGATCAAGGGAGTTTTATGTCTGATGAAGTATTGAATGATGCGCCGGCAGAGCCGACGCCGGTTCCGGCAGTAAAGATTACGGTTCGACCGAATGGGCCGTTGCGTGTGGAAGGGCCAATAACGCTGGTTGATGTGAATGGAAACGAGTGGGACCTGACTGGGAAGCCAGCGATCTCGCTTTGCCGATGTGGGATGTCGTCGAAGCGGCCGTTTTGCGATGGGACTCATGGCCGAGAGGGATGGAAGTGCGAAGCCAGCCCCATACCGACTGAGCCCATTGCGTTGGGGTAAGTTGCGTGTGAAGTTGTTGCATAACCAAGATCCTGTCTCTGCATGTGCTGGAGGAATCGCGAGCGGAGCATTGCTGTCGGAGGAGATTTCTTTCTGCTTCGCTTCTTGCGATGGTCCTCTGATGTTACGCTGAGGAATTTCAAAGCGATTCGCCCGAAGGACGATTGTGACATATTCAACCATACTTGAGGTGTTAGCTTTCATGAAGATTCGAGCTCAATTGCACAAGTCGGGCGACGGTTCTTTGTCTCGATGATTTGCCTACTGGTCTCGGTGACACGCTAAGGGCGCAGGAGGCGCCGCAGAAAGGCCGAGTCGAAAGAGTACACGCGCAGCGAGGCGATGATTCCGATGCGTGATGGAGTGAAGCTGCATGTGGTGATTCTGCGGCCGGTGGGGTCGGAGAGTGCCGGGGAGCCGCTGCCGTTTTTGATGGAGCGAACGCCATACGGCACGAATGGCAGTTCGTCGAAGGGTGTGAACATGAGCAAGCCGGAGCTGGCGGCAAGTGGATACATCTTCGTGTACTGCGATATTCGCGGGCGGTATGAGTCCGAAGGGACAGTTTGTGATGAACCGCGCGATTGTTGCGCATACGACAAAGAACGATGTGGACGAGACCACGGATACGCGGGACACGATCGACTGGCTGTTGAAGAATGTGCCGAACAACAGCGGCAAGGTTGGCGTGTTCGGCGTCTCGTATCCGGGGTTTCTGGCGATCTCGGCGGGTATCGATGCGCATCCGGCGGTGAAGGCGATTTCGCCGCAGGCGCCGATGACGAATATCTGGCTGGGGGACGACTTCTTCCATAATGGAGCGTTTCGCGAGACGTACGGCTTCGACTATGTGCAACAGCTGGAGGCACAGAAGACGGATGTGCCGGTGCAGAGCAAAGAGGATATGTACGACTTCTTTCTGCGCAACGTCAACTTTGCCGGCGCGGCGCAGACGGCGAAGATGGAGAATCTGCCAACGGCGAAGGTGTTTCTGACGCAGCCCGCGTACACGAAGTTCTGGCAGGATATGGCGGTGGAGAGGCATCTGACAAAGGTTGAAGTGCCGACGCTGGAGGTTGGCGGATGGTGGGATCAGGAGGATATGTGGGGGCCGCAGGCGGAGTATGCCGCGTTAGAGCCGCATGATAAGGGCCATGAGGTTTTTCTGGTGCTGGGGCCGTGGAATCATGGTGGATGGAATCGAAGGACGCTGAGTCTTGGGGGCTGTGAACTTTGGTGTCGACGCGGGAGAGCAGTACCGGAAGACGATCGAGGCTCCGTTCTTCGAGAAGTATCTGAAGGGGCGAGCGGGCTTTGACCTGAAGGATACGGCGAGCTTTCGTACGGGCGTGAATCAGTGGGAGCGGTACGATGCGTGGCCGCCGAAGGCTGGTTTCCACGTGGAGAAGCTGTACCTGGCGAAGGGTGAGGCGCTGAGTTTTGCTGAGCCCAGGGATGGCGGAGTTGCGGGTTCGTACGTCGCGGATCCCGCGAATCCGATTCCTTACCGAAATAGGCCGATTCAGCCGACGTATGGCGATGGGTCGAAGTGGCGGACGTGGCTGGTGGAAGATCAGCGATTTGTGAGTTCGCGAAAAGATCTGGCGAACTTTGAGACGCCGGTGCTGGACAAAGACGTGACGGTGACAGGCGACGTGATGGCCGATATCTTTGCGGCAACGACCGGTACGGATGCGGACTGGGTGGTGAAGCTGATCGATGTGTATCCGGATGATGCGCCCGCGCCGATGGCGGGGTATCAGTTGATGATTGCAGATGAGATCTTTCGCGGACGCTATGTGAAGAGCTTCGAGAAGCCGGAGGCGCTGACGCCGGGCAAGGTGACGGAGTTCAAGTGGAGCCTGCATGGCGCGGACCATACATTTTTGAAGGGGCACAGGATCATGGTGGAGGTGCAGTCGAGCTGGTTTCCGCTGTATGACAGGAATCCGCAGACGTTTGTGCCGAATATCATGACGGCTCCGGCGGATGCGTATAAGGCGGCGACGCAGACGATCTATGGGTCGGAAAAGTATCCATCGCATCTGGAGTTTTCGGTGCCGGAGTAGGTTTTTAGGGACTAGGGACGAAGGATTGGGTGCTGAGTTGAAGTATTAAGACGATTAGTAGCCGGGAGGTTTACCGGAATCCGTGGACGAGCGTTCGCGAGGACGTGATCGAACGGGCGAACGGACAGCGCGGAATCTATGGAGTGATCGATAAGGATCCAGCTTCGATCATCATTCCGCTGGATGTGACGGCGGAGGGAGAGTTTGTTTATCTGATCGAGCAGTTTCGGTACACAGTCGGTGGGCGGTATTGGGAGCTTCCGCAGGGTGGATGGGAGACGGCAGAGGTGGTGCCGGAGGAGTTGGCTCGGGGAGAGTTGAAGGAAGAGACAGGGCTGACTGCGGAGCGAATGACGGAACTGACTACGCTGCAGATTGCTTATGGCGTGATGAATCAGAAGCATCATGTGTTTCTCGCGGAGGGGCTGACGATGGGAGAAGCCGCTCCGGATGCGGAAGAGAACGATCTCGTGGTGCGCCGGGTGAGCGTGGCGGAGTTTGAAGGCATGATTCTGGATGGGACGATAGTGGACAACTGTTCGGTGGCGGCGTGGGGAGTCTACCGGCTTTGGCGGGAGCGCCGGATGGCTGCGCAGCAGTAGACGCGGTTGTTGGAACGAATGCCGGCTGCATCGAAATTGAGAGGGGTGCGAGATGTCCTTCATGCATTTGCGTATCTTCTTGCGTGTACGCGGTCTACCACGATGGACGAAACATCGGGAATTTGGCTGGTGAGATGCGGTAAACAGATCGTTTCGTTTTCGCATCAAAAATATCCGGTGAAGGATCTTGATCGAAGAGAAGCAAGATCAGCGAATGGATGACCGCGTTCGCGTAGCGCGACGTGGAGTGTGGGGATGGCTCGTTCTTTCGTCGCTGATTGCGGTTGCGGCTTTGGGTGTGGTGGGCGAAGTGATAGTGCACCGGGCGATGCCGATCCTGAAGGGCCGCGTGATTGAGACGCTAAGTACACGCTTTAACAGCCGGGTTGAGATGGATGACTTCACTGTTTCGGTGGTGAAGGGGTTAGAGGTTTCGGGAGGCGGGCTGCGAATTTTTCCAGAGGATGCGGTGGTTGCGGCTGGGGCGAAACAGCCGCTTATTGCGCTTGGACACTTCTCCTTTCATGCGGGCTTCAAGGGGTTGTTCGTGAAGCCGATGCATGTGGGAACGGTGCACGTGACAGGCATGGTGATTGATATTCCGCCGCGGGAGATGCGTGTTCAAGCCCCGAAGGGGCAACGGCATTTCGGCGAAATAAAGATCGCGGTTGATAAGTTTGTGTGTGACGATTCCAGGCTGGTGATTGAGACGATCAAGCCGGATAAGGATCCGAAGGACTTTGAGTTGAGTCATATTGTCTTAAGGGACATAGGGCCGAATGAGCCGTGGCACTATGACGCGACTTTGGTGAATGCGATTCCAAAGGGTGACATCCATTCGACAGGGACGTTCGGGCCGTGGGATAACGATAGCCCGGGGGACTCAGCCGTTACAGGGCACTACACGTTCGACCATGCGGATTTGAACACGATCAAGGGTATTGGCGGAATGCTCTCCTCTGTGGGGGATTTTGCGGGACAGCTGAACAGGATCGTGGCGGATGGGACGACGGAGACGCCGGACTTCTCGCTGGACACGGCCAATCACGTGATGCCGCTGCATACGAAGTTTCACGCGATCATCGATGGAACGACGCGGGGATACTTATCTGCAGCCGGTGGAGGCGAGGCTGGGGGAGTCGAATTTTACGAGTAGCGGAGCGATCGTGAATGTGAAGGGAAAGGGGCACATCATCGATCTCGATGTGAACGTTCCAAATGGGCGGATACAGGACTTTCTGCAATTGGCGGTGAAGACGACGCCGGTGGTGATGACGGGGCGGATCACAACGAAGACAAAGCTGCATATTCGGCCTGGCAACGAGAGCGTTTCGCAGAGGATTGGGCTGAAGGGCAGGTTTATGCTGCGGCAGATTCACTTCACGAATCCGGACGTGGAGGACAAAGTGGATATGTTGAGCCTGCAGGGCGCAGGGTGACCCGAAGGATGCGAAGCCAGGGGCGGAGGACGTGCACTCGCAGATGGCGGGGGAGTTTGTGATGGAGGATCGGAAGCTGAGTTTCAGCAAGCTGGATTACTCGATGCCGGGAGCGACGGTGACGTTGAAGGGCGAGTACTCGCTCGATGGAGAAAGGTTCGAGTTTGAGGGGAAGCTTCGGACTGATGCCAAGGTTTCACAGATGGTGGCGTCGCGTTGGAAGTCACTTCTCTTAAAGCCGGTTGACCCCTTCTTCAAGAAGAATGGCGCGGGGGCTGAGATTCCCGTAAAGATAAGTGGGACCAGGTCCGCACCGAAGTTTGGGATGAATCTTCATCACTAACCTATTTTTTTGAACGTTGGGATCTTGAATACCGCTCTGCACTTTCCGCGAGGATGAGTGCGAGTCCGGCGAAGAGAATTACTCCTCCCCAAACCGGGGGGATGCCAAGGCGGGGAAGAAGGACTCTTACGAGAGCGACCCACACCAGAATGGCAAGTGCAAAGTTGGCGTCATCAACGAAGAGGCCGAAGATCTCACGAAGGATGTTTTTGATCCACGTCATTAAAGTTTCCTATGTGGTCGAGGTTACGGCTTGCGAACGGCTGCGGCAGGTGGGCACCATGGCGAGGGCAACGGCAAGATAGGCAATGATGAGAGCAAGAATCGACCAATCGGCCGCCGGCCATTGGAGACCCATGCCTTCGCCGATCCAGAATGTTCCGAATGCTGAGAGCAGGACTCCAACGATGAACTTGAGGGTGTTTTCGGGCACGCGCGCAAGAGGACGATGAAGGATAATTCCGAGGGCGATGACCACGAGAAGTGCGGCCACGGCGCCGATGCTGGCGGGAAGAAGGGTGCCGGCGCGGCCCGCTCCGATGGCGATGACGATGAAGACAACCTCGGTCCCTTCGAGCATCGTGATATTGAATGCGGCGGCGAAGGCGATCTTGTCCCATGGAGTGCGCGCGTTGGTGACCTGGCGCATGGCCTGAGCGTTTTTGGAGAAGGCTGCCTGCTCGTCGTGAAGAGGGATTAGACCTGCGGCTCGGAGGATGGCTTTGCGCAACCAACGCAGCCCGAAGAGCAGAAGAAGGGTGCCGACTGTGAGTTGAAGGATCGGTAACGGTATGTTCGAGAGCGCTGGTCCGAGTGCGGCGACAATAGCGAGAAGAACGGCAATTGCGGTTGCGCTGCCGATAAGAGGCGAGCGCCATCCGCGCACACTTCCCACGGCAAGGACGACGGTCAGGGCTTCGACGCACTCTACGAGGGAGGCGAGAAAAGACGCTGTGACCGACGTGCTGATGTGCGCCCAGCTGATGTTCATGCTCCTCCATGAATAATTCATGTTGGTTGACTGCGCAGGAAGCGGCCCCGAACATCTTCGCGCTTTTTGATGGATCGTTTTCATTGACGCGAATCGCGGTGCTGGATGATCGGCTCAATGCTAGTGAATGGTTTTCATTGACGCGAAGCGCGGTGCTAGATGGTCCGCTCAAATGCTAATGGATCGTCTTCATACGGCGCGACATGAAGTCCATAAGGAGATAGTTGCCGAGGGTTTGCGGCGTGGTGAAGTAGGCTTTGCCGCGGCACATGGCACTGACTTTTTGCACGAACTGCATGAGGGAAAAGTCACTGGCAAGCATGAAGGTGTTGATCATGATGTTGGAGCGCTTGCAGCGCGCGACTTCTTCGAGGGTCTCGGAGATGACGAGCGGGTCGAGGCCGAAGGCATTTTTGTAGATTCGGCCGTCGGGGAGGGTGAGTGCGGAGGGCTTGCCATCAGTGATCATGACGATCTGCTTCATGTCTTTGTTCTGACGAGCGAGGATGCGCTGGGCCAAGCGGAGACCTTCGCGAGTGTTGGTATAGTGCGGGCCCACCTTGACGCGAGAGAGTTGGGAGACGGGAGTCTCTTCAGCGGTGTCGTGGAAGAGGACGAGATTCAATGTGTCGCCGGGAAACTGCGTGCGGATGAGATGCGATAGAGCCATGGCGACGCGCTTGGCGGGAGTGAAGCGGTCCTCTCCGTAGAGGATCATGGAGTGCGAGCAGTCGAGCAGCACGACGGTGGCGCAGGAGGATTGATAGTCGGACTGGTGAACGTGAAGGTCTGAGTACTCGATGTTCATCGGGTGGTGTTCTTCGCCTTCGATGGCTGTGGCGATGCCTTCGCGCGCGAAGACGCTGGAGAAAGTGGCGGTGATGTCCAGGTTGAGGGTGTCGCCGAACTCGTAGAGCTTGGAGCTGCCGTTGGTCTCGACGCCGGAGGCCTCGTGACGGGTGTCATGGCGGCCGAGGTTGGATTTGCCGAGCGGGCCGAGAAGTTCGCGGAGTGCTTTGTAGCCGAGGAAGTCCATGCCCTTGTCGGTGACCTCGAAGCGGGATTCTCCGTTACCGTCTCCCTGCTGGCCTTCGCCTTCTTCGGGCTGCTGTGCGTTGATGAAGTTTTGCTCCTGCATCTTCTGGATGATCTGATCGATGAGTTCTTCGACCTGGTCTTCGGAGAGGGCTTCGAACTTTTCCTGGGCTTCCTCGTCGAAGATCTCGCCAGACTCGAGCGCCTGACGGATGGCCTCGCGGAGGTTCTCCATGGTCTGGTCGCCGTTGAACTCCTGGAATCTGGACATGGGGTCGGAGAAGCCGGAGTCGAGGAGAAAGTCGGACAGCGCTTGCATGAGGTCCTCTAGGCCGAAGGAGGAGGAGAGGTCGCCGGTGAACTTTGTGTAGCGAACGCGCTTCATATAGGACCTCTGCTTATTTTAGACGGTTGCGGCGTGTATTTCCGCGAGTCTCTTATTTCACCGCGTCGGCAGATTCGGGTCGATGATGGCCCCAGTCGAAACGGCGCCCGAGGATGCCTTTGACGATGAGGTGGTCAGTGGATGCAGTGACACCAACGCCGATGCCCAGGTTAATCTCCCAGTTGGGAGAGACATTGAGGTCGGTGGCGGCAAAGAATTGGTGCTGCTGCTGACTTGGGGGTGAGGGATTGAAGATGGGGCCCGAAGAGCCGTAGTATTCCATGCCGGCGTTGATCACCTTGGTGAAGTCGTATCCGATCTTGAAGTTCGGGGAAAAGACGACGCCCTGGTTGACTCCGGGGCCGTGCCACGCGCGATCAAGGGTTGGGTTGAAGGATATGTAGTAGCGTCCGGCCTGTTTGTCGATGATGGGGCGAATTTCCCAGGTCCAGCTGTCGGGGAAGAAGCGGGCGCGTTGATAGCCCATCTCGTTCGAAATAGATAGGCCGACCGGCAGGTGCCAGCTGTCGGGAGCACGGACGCGGGGGCGGATGTGGTCGCCGACCCATTGATAGCCGTAACTGTCCTGATAGCTGGTAAAGATGTAGAAGCCGACCTCGGCCCATGGAGTGATTCCTTGCGTGATCTCAACGGTCTCATGTTCGGCGTGATTCGTTGGGTAAAGACCGGCGGCGGTGTAGGGCGATCCGGGCAGAGCTTTGAACCCGTCGATCGTGAAGTTGCTGTGCAGCTCGACCATGGTGGTCTTTGGCGCGACAGTCTCGGAGCCGTAGACCTGGATCTCGTAGTTATCCTGGGCGTTGAGGCGTGTTGAGGCTGCAAAGCAGATGACAAAGAGGCAGGCGGATGTGACAAGCTTACTAACAGGATTGGTGTCGAGCATACATTTCAAAACTTTACCTTAGTGGACCCAGCGGGTGTTGACTACGGTGAGTTTGGGACAGCCGGCTTTAGCTGCCAGCTGTTGGTCAGTGAGAGCGGGTGCGTTGGATTTTTGTCGCATTTCAGCCTGGAACCGCTTGATGTCTTCGAAGCGGAAGACCTGGCAGCCACGCATGAAGTCGACGACGTCGCCGGTTGTGCGGTCGATGGAGTACATGCGGACGAGATGGGCTTTGCGATAGATGCCGATCGAGTCGAAGCCGTCGTCGACGTCGGGTTTCATGGGATCGAGGGTGTAGTCAGGGTCGCCGAGAGGCCATCCCTCATCGTGAGCCAGGATTGTGGCAATGTCGTTGAGTTGCGATGGAGGAATGTGCGGACGTGGGTTGGCCGGTTGAGCGACGAGTGACAGCAGAGCGAAGGTCGAGGTCAGAAGCATGCCCTATTTGAGTGAGTACAATGCGCTACAACGAAAACAGTCTTCAGGCGAATTGTGATTGCTACGGGCCAATACTTCTAGTTGAAGCCGCGGCGGGTGCGGTTTTTGGCGTAGTCGTCGCGTTCGATCTCGCGTTCGCGCATCTTTTCGGCGTAGCGGCTGGCTTCGTCGTTGCGGGTTTTCTTTTCGGCTGCGGAGAAGATGCGCTCTTCGGCGCGGCTGAGGCGCTTGTGAGCGTACATGCCTTCGAGGAGAAACTCTGCGGCGCTGACGGCTATCTCGGGTTTGGACTTTGAATTGATTTGTAACGGTGAAAGTTTTTCGAAGAGGCCCTGGATCTGCTTTAGCTCTTCGACGGAAGAGGCGGAGGATTGCGCGTCATTGAGCTGTACGGTGCCGCCGAGGTTGAACCATTGCTCGATCTGCTGGGTGTTTGTCTCGGCGAAGTACTGGTCGAAGATACTCGCTACACTTGTGCGGATGATCTCGCGGATGACGGTGTCTGCGCCGCGCATCTCGCCTTCGTACTCGAGCTCGATCTTGCCGCTGATGCCGGGGAGCGCGGTGTAGATGTCGCCGACACGAGGCACGACGAGGGTTTCCTCGTGAAGCAAGGCGCGGCGCTCGGCGTTCGAGATGACGAGTTCCATGGTGCTGATGGGGAGCCGCTGCGAGACGCCGCTGCGCTTGTCGACTTTCTTGTCTTCGCGAGCAGAGAAGGCGATCTGCTCGACGATCTGGCGAATGTAGTGGGGGATTTCGATGTTGTCTGACGAGGGGCGACCGTCTTTGCTCTTCGTGCGCCTGGTCCAAGCTTCCTGCGCGGTGATCGCAATGCCTTCCTCGACGTTCTCCGGGTAATGGGTGCGGATCTCGCTGCCGATGCGGTCTTTGAGTGGGGTCACGATCTTGCCGCGGGCTGTGTAGTCTTCGGGATTAGCGGAGAAGACGATGGCGACGTCGAGCGGCAGGCGAACGGGATAACCCTTAATCTGCACGTCGCCCTCCTGCATGATGTTGAAGAGGGCTACCTGAATCTTTCCGGCGAGGTCGGGAATTTCGTTGATGGCGAAGATGCCACGGTTGGCGCGGGGGAGAAGGCCGTAGTGCATGGTGAGTTCAGAGCCGAGGTCTTGATTTGAGCGGGCGGCTTTGATGGGGTCGATGTCGCCCACGAGGTCGGCTACTGTGACGTCAGGTGTTGCGAGCTTTTCGACGAAGCGGTCGTCGGGAGTGAGCCAGGCGATGGGGGTTTCGTCGCCGAGGCGCGCGATGAGGTCGCGGCTGAATTTTGAGATGGGGGCGTAAGGGTTGTCGCGGACTTCGGATCCCGCGACGTAGGGACAGGCCGGGTCGAGCAGGGTTGTGAGCGCGCGCAGGATGCGGGATTTCGCCTGTCCGCGAAGGCCGAGGAGGATGAAGTTGTGGCGCGAGAGGACGGCGTTGACGAGCTGGGGGATGACGGTGTCCTCGTAACCGACGATGCCGGGGAAGAGAGGAGCTGGATTTTCATTGCCGCTTGTCTTCGCTGAGTTGCGAAGTTTGGCGATCAGATTTTCCCGAAGCTCGTCCTTGACGCTGCGGGCAAGACGGGCGGGAGTGAATTCGCTGGCGCGGAGGGCGCCTAATGTTGCCGGGAGAGGGGTCGCCATACATCAAGTATAGATGTTTGACGTATACGAAGGGTTCAATGGTGCAAGAGGCGTGAAATTTATGGCGGCAAAACTCTATACAGATAAAAACACGGGCGAGGGAGTTCGGCCCTCGCGCTTGTTTTTTTACACTTGAGCCGTGCCGCCGTCGACAAATAACTCGATTCCTGTGATGTAGCTGCTGTCATCGGATGCGAGGAATATGACGGCCTTCGCAATCTCGTCCGCAGTTCCGAGCCTTCCCATGGGAACGATATTGCTGATGTTTGCCATACGTTGTTTGCCGACTTCAGTGCTGCCGAAGAGTTCTCGCAGGGCAGCGGTGTCGATGGGGCCAGGGCTTACGACGTTGACGCGAATGTGGCGAGCCTTGAGATCGGTCGTCCAGGTACGGGCAAAGGAACGGACAGCCGCCTTCGAGGCGGAGTAGACACTGTTTGAAGCAAGGCCTTTGCTGCCGACGATCGAGGCATTGAGAATGATCGAGGCGCCGTCGGGAAGCAGCGGGAGGGCCTTTTGCACAGTGAATACGAGGCCTTTCACGTTGCTGTCGAAGATGCCGTCGAAGTGCTCTTCGCTGATGGATTCTAGGGGAGCGTAATTGAAGACGCCCGCGTTGGCGAAGATGATATCGAGTTTTCCTCTTTCCTTTTTGATTTGTTCGTAAAGACGGTCCAAATCCTTGAGGTTGGTCACATCCACTTGAACGGCAGTGACGTTGGATCCGATCTCTTTGACGGCGGAATCAAGTTTGGTTTTAGAGCGTCCGGTGATGTAGACGTAGGCGCCTTCGGCGACGAAGTGTTTCGCCGTGGCCAGGCCGATGCCACTGTTGCCACCAGTAACGAGCGCTACCTTACCGCTGAGTTTGCTCATGTATTTCTCCGAACCTTGTATGAACAGCACGGTATAGATGGCGGCCAATGCTCTGCGGATGCATTTCTGTGGATCGCATCGAGTGGAATTCAGATGCTGAGGTCATCTGAGATCATCAAGGAGGGTTTGCATCTCACTGGCGGCGTGGGCGTTCTTGGTGCGCTGGGCTGCCGTAAGACCGTCCTTAAGGCGCGCGATGGCTTCGTCGGTGCGGCCAAGTTTGGCGAGGGTTTGAGCGGACATCTGGTAGCCGGGGACGTAATCGGGATTGTGTTGGATGAGTGTGGTGAATTCTGTGAGGGCGAGATCGGTGTTGCCCTGGGCGTTGTGCTCCATGGCCAGGCCGTAGCGGGCGAAGGCGTTGGTGGGGTCGGCGGTGAGGATTTCCGTGAGAGCGGCGATCTTGTCCATGATTGATGGTGCGGTGTAGTGGGTGAGGTTGGCAAGTGAGTGAAGGCTACACACGGATTTGCACTGATGACACGGATTCAGGAACGGGCAACAGCAACTACCAAAAGCAGGTCCTCCCACTTCGCGGAAGGATGACAACTCTATTTGCGATGGCGGGAGGGGATTTAGACTTGAAGTATGAGTGATCAGGTTATGCAGCGGACGGTGGCGGAGTCGCAGTCGGAACGGAGTGAGATTGTGCTGCCGGCGGACTCGAATGCGATTGGGAGTTTGTTTGGCGGGCGGTTGATGCAATATATCGACCTGGTGGGAGCTATGGCAGCTTCGCGGCACGCGCGGGCGTTTACGGTGACGGCCTCAATGGATCATTTGGACTTTGTGGCTCCGGTGCGGGTTGGGGAGTTGCTGATTTTGAAGGCGAGTGTGAATAGGGCGTTCCGGACGTCGATGGAGGTTGGGGTTCGGGTGATGGTTGAGGATGTAAGGGAGCAGAAGTTGCGGCATGTGTCTTCGGCTTATCTAACGTTTGTGGCAGTGGATCGCGAGGGGAACCGGTTGGTTGTGCCGCAGGTAGTTCCGGAGACGGACCACCAGAAGAGGCGATTTGAAGATGCAGGGCGGCGAAGGGAGATGCGGGCGGGAGAGACGCAGAGGAAGAAGGAGATGCGGGCGGCGTTGGGAGCGGGTTGGCATGTGTGAGCCGCAGGGATGTGCATGGGCTCTGCTGACAAAATGCAGGTTCCTTCGACAAGCTCAGGACAGGCTCTTCGACTGCGTCATTCCGATGAGACTGCGAATGACTTCGCTCAGGATGACAATTCATTCAACGATTGAGATAGGAGAAAGTTATGGGACATATGGGAGCAGGAGCGCCGCAGGGACCGCAGCCGTTGCCGGGAGTGGCGCATGTTGTGGCGATTGGTAGTGGTAAGGGTGGAGTTGGGAAGACCACGGTCGCAGTGAACCTGGCTGTGTCGATGGGGAAGATGGGGTACAAGGTCGGGTTGATCGACGCGGATATCTATGGGCCGAATGTGCCAATGATGATGGGGATCTCGCGTCAGCCGAATATTGTCGGGGAGAATCGGATTGAGCCGATTCTGGCGCACGGGGTGAAGTTCATTTCGGTGGGGTTGATCTCGCCGGGTGACAAGCCGATGGTGATGCGTGGGCCGATGCTGCACCAGATCATCCGGCAGTTTCTGCAGCAGGTGGAGTGGGGAGAGCTGGATTTTTTGATCGTCGATCTGCCACCGGGGACGGGAGATGTGGTGATATCGCTGGTGCAGACTGTACCGCTGACTGGAGCGGTCGTGGTTTCGACGGGATCGGGTGTGGCGCTGCAGGATGCGAGGAAGGCGCTGGAGATGTTCCATCAGGTGAAGGTGGAAGTGATCGGGCTGGTGGAGAACATGTCGCAGATGACGTTGCCAAATGGTGACGTGATCGATGTGTTCGGCGCAGGGGGGACGGAGCGGACGGCGGCGCAGTTTGGGCTGGCGTTTCTTGGCGGTGTCGATCTTGATCCGCAGATTCGTGAGGGTGGGGATAAGGGCTTGCCGGTGTCGCTGGCGGGGCCTGATTCGAAGCTGGCGAAGGGTTTTTATGAGGTCGCGAAGAAGGTCGTGGAGAAATCGAAGGAGATCGCGGCTAAGAGTGAAGATGTGCTGGAGATCACCTAAGTGATCTTGACGGCGGGCGTAGAGTTAAAGGGGCGGAGGGATGAATGGCGGATGCGGAGCGGGTTACGGCGCGCCAGAGAGCTATTCTGACGGCCATTGTTGAGAGCTATATCGAGACGGGCGAGCCCGTGGGTTCGGGGACGATTGCGCGACTGCAGAGTGGTGAAAGTGCTGGGCTTAGTTCGGCTACGGTGCGGAATGAGATGGCGGAACTCGCGGAGGCGGGGCTGCTGGAGCAGCCGCACACGTCGGCGGGGCGGGTGCCCACGGCGCGGGCGTTTCGGATTTATGTTGAGCAGTTGAGTGGGGGCGCGAGGATCGATGCGGCGCGGTTGTCGGCACGGTCCAGAATGCAGATTGACTCGAGTTTTCAGGGGGTTGCGGGGACGCAGGCGGTGCTGGAGCGAACGTCGCACGTGCTGGCGACGCTCTCAAGTGGGGTTGGGGTGGCGATTGCTGCGGCGGCAGACGGGGATATGCTTGAGCATGTGCACTTTTCACGGCTTGCGCCGGCCAGGGTTCTGGCAGTGGTCGTGACGCGGAGCGGGCTGGTGCGGGATCGTGTTCTGGCACTTGATAAAGATTTGACGGTACGGGAGTTAGAGGTTGCGGCGAATTTCTTGAATGAGCACTTTCGCGGGTGGAGCGTGGAGCGGGTAAGGGCGGAGATTGCGCGGTTGGTGGAGCGCGAGCGGAGTGAGTACCAGCGGATGTTGAATTCGGTGCAGGAGCTTTGGGCAAGGGCGGTGCCGGATGGGGGAGTGCCGAGTCAGACGGTGTATGTGGATGGCGTGGCGAATCTCGTTGGGAGTCAAGAGGATAGAGAGAGGTTGCGGGAAGTGTTGACGGCGCTGGAGGCGAAGCAGCGGCTGGTGGAGTTGCTGAATGCGTACATCGATGCGAGGCAGGAGAGCGTGAGGGTGGTGTTTGATCTGGAGGAGCATGCTCCGGAGATGTCGGGGCTGGTGTTGATTGCGGCGCCGGCGCGGATGGGTGGGGAAAATCGTGGAACGGTTGGGGTTATCGGGACGAAGCGGATGCATTACGAGAACACGATGAATGCGGTGAGCTACATTGCGCAGGTTTTTGACAGGATGCTGCATCCGGGAGAGTGATTTTTTTCCGGGGTGGTGAAGGGTGGTTTTTGCAGGGGGTTTTGCAGAAATGTGGCGTAAAACGCGTGGTTTTTCGTGGTGAATTTGTGGTGGTTTGCTGGTAAATCGTGGTGAGTTGGATGGTGGTTTTTGAGAGGCGAAAAACACGCCACTTTTTCAAGTTTTATTTTGATGGGAAGCGAATCCGGTGGGGTAAACGATGACGGGCAAAGAGCGACTCGCGCGATGGGCCGGGATGGTCGACAATAGAAGAGGAAACATTATGAGGAGTGCAAAACACATGCAGGATACGATGGCCGGACGGGAGATTCTCGATCCGGAGGCAGTAGCGGGCCCAGAGGTGGAGGCAGGTGGTGAGACCAGTGTTGAGACAGCTCCTGCACTGGCGGAACTGGAGCAGGTGAAGGGCGAGCGGGATCAGTTGCTGGACCGGCTGGCGAGGTTGCAGGCGGAATTCGATAACGCACGGAAGCGGGAGGCGAAGGAGCGGGCCGATTCGCGCGATTACACGATCACGAACACAGTTGAGCCGTTTTTGAGCGTGATGGACAACTTTCAGCTGGCGCTGAAGGCGAATGGGACGGCGGAGCAGCTTCGCAGCGGAGTTGAGTTGATTCTGAAGCAGATGGAGGATGCGCTGAAGGGCCTGAATGTGCAGCCGGTGGAGGCGGTCGGGGCGCAGTTCGATCCCAGAATCCATGAGGCGCTGGGAAGCATCGAAACAAAGGAGTTCCCGGATCATCAGGTGCTGGAGGAGATTCGGCGGGGGTACAAGATCCGCGATAAGCTGCTGCGTCCGGCGCTGGTGAGGATTGCGGCGAATCCGGATCAGGTGGCGGAGTGATGGTTTGTTGAACACATCGATGAATGGTTGAAAAGGTTCGAAGGGTTGAGGTGATGTTGAGTTCTTCGGGGTCCTTCGCTCCGCTCAGGATGACGGCAAGAACTGGCAACGACAAGAACAACTGCAGCGACAAGAACAAGTGCAACGACAGACGCAGATTCCCTTCGGGAATGACAACAAGAAAAGCTAGAGGCTAAAGGCTAAAAGCGGGACAGAGCAAACGGCAGCGGGAAGAGATTTTAGAGATATGGCGACGGCAAACGTGACCAAGGTTGATTACTACGAAGTGTTAAGTGTTTCGCGAGATGCGAGCGACCAAGAGCTGAAGACGGCTTACCGGAAGCTGGCGATGCAGTATCACCCGGACCGCAATCCGGGCGATGACTCTGCCGAGGAGAAGTTCAAGGAGTGCAGCGAGGCTTACCAGGTGCTGAGCGATCCGGACAAGCGCGCGGCGTATGACCGGTACGGCCATGCTGCGTTCCAGAATGGCGGCGGTGGCGGCGGTCCTTTTGGCGGAGGCTTCAGCGGCAATGTGGACCTAGGAGACATCTTCGGCGATCTGTTCGGCGAGATGTTCAACATGGGCGGCACAGGCGGGCGCAAGGCTTCGCGGGTGCAGCGTGGGCGCGACCTGCGGTATGACCTGACGCTGGAGTTTGAGGAGGCGGTCTTCGGCAAGGAGAAGGAGATCACGATTCGGCGGATGGAGACGTGCACGGATTGCAAGGGTTCGGGCGCGGCGAAGGGCAAAGCTCCGGTGACGTGCACGCAGTGCGGCGGACGCGGGCAGCAGAGATTCCAGCAAGGATTCTTTTCCGTGGCGCGGACCTGTTCAGTGTGCGGAGGGACGGGGACGTTGATCGTTGACCCGTGCACGACGTGCAGGGGCGAGACGCGGGTGGAAACGCAGCACACGATCCTGGTGAAGGTGCCGGCGGGCGTGGAGCAGGATACGCGGATTCGCTATGGCGGCGAGGGCGAGGCCGGAAAGTTTGCCGGGCCCGCGGGCGATCTGTACGTTGTGCTGAATGTGAAGGCGCACAAGTTCTTCGAGCGCGATGGCGATGATTTGCATTGCGTGATGCCGATCTCGTTTCCGCAGGCGGCGCTGGGGACTGAGGTTGAGATTCAGACGCTCGAGGGGCCGGCTGCGATCAAAGTTCCTGAGGGGACGCAAAGCGGGAAGACGTTCAAGCTGAAGGGCAAGGGCGTGCCGCATCTGAACTCGCATGGGAAGGGCGATCTGATTGTGGAGATACGGGTGCAAACGCCGTCGAAGCTGAACAAGCAGCAGAAGGAGTTGCTGCGGCAGTTGAGCGAGACGATGGTGGTGGAGAATACTCCGACGAGCCGGGGGTTGTTTGAGAAGGTGAAGGAGATGTTTAGTTAGAACAGGGAATAGCGAGTAAGGAATAGAAAGAATAAGGGTGGAGTGCCTGGGCTTTGGTCCGGGCACTTTTTTTGTTTTTGGGCTGCGGGTTATTCACCCTCTGCGGCGAGCAGCCAGAATGAGAGCATTCCGAATGCGCCGATCGGGTAGTGCCACCGTAATGGATTCTTCCGCCATACTCCGCTGATGCCCAAAACGCGTCGCAACCGCAGGTCCTTCGACTTCACCTCTCGCTAAGTGCGCGAGAGGTTTCGCTCAGGATGACAGGTTTGGTGGTTTGGAAGAGAACGGGCAAAGACGGGGCGCATGGTTGGTGCGTCGTTGAAGTGAGAACCCACGTCCGAAGATCCGAACGTAGGGCACCCGGCTAGTCTAAGTCTGCGGGTGGGAAGCAATGGCAAAGTGTGACCCAGATTTCCTTCGGCTCGCTCAGGACAAGCTCTTCGACTGCGTCATTCACGCTGACACTGTGAATGACTTCGCTCAGGATGACACGTTTTAGGTGGCCAGCGTGAGTGATTTCGGCAGTTACTTGTTGTTACAGCTGACTTCCTTTGTCTCGCCGGAGTTGACGGTTACCGTCTGTGGCTGACAAGTTCCGATCACCACGGTGTATTTGTTGGGAAGGACTGCGAGAGTGACCGGGGTCACTTCGTTCCGTGGTGTGTTGTTGATCTTGATGCTTGCACCTGGGATGGTTGAGGTGAGGTGCAATCTGCCGACTGGCAGTCGATCGGGCATCTGGGGCACTGAAGACCGGGGATTCAGGAACGCCCAACACAGAAGGAGTATCGGAATGAGTTTCGATCTGTTAGAGAGAGTGTTGTTTTTCATTTTTGTTTCCCCGCATGAGATTGCAGTAGGTAAAGTCTGCAAAGAAGACCACCCCCAGGAAAAAAGTATAGAAGTGGGTCTGCTGGGCCCAGTGGGGATAGTACATGCTGATATCACATCTCCCGTCATGAAGGACGGAAATAATAAAGGAATAGGCTACGTAGCCGAAGAAGATGGAGACGGCTACGAAGATCATGCCTGTGAGAGCGGCCCACCTTCGGCAGGTCCAAACGAACTTTGTGCCGCCGGATAACAGGTAGAAAACGGCGCCTAAAAGAGTAGTGCCCAGCGTGGTCAGCAGGCGGTTGATTTCGAGGTAAGCCTGAATCTGCTGTTTTTCCACGCCGTTGCATTCTGAGAGGACCTCGCCGACTACGCCATCCTGTGCCTGACTGAAGATTGCATTTTCGCCCAGTTTATACATTTGTTTCTGGCTCTCCCAGGCCACGACGGCGATGAGGAAGACAACGATATAAAACCCAAAGTCTTTGAGCCTGATTCTCGGGGATGTGTCTGCCATGTTGGGACCTCGCTGGTGGTGATTTTTGGCTCCCGGAAGAACGTACTTTCGGCACCCATTCGACTTCGCTCAGAGCAGGCTCTGAAGCCGTGCCCTTAAGCAAGACGGTGAAACTGAACTGTCGCCTTCCGAGAGCAGCGGCTATTGCGGTTTGGGAGAGCCTCCGCGTGGCTGGCCGCCACCGTTGTTGGGGGATGGACGGGATTGTGGGGACGGTCTGCCTTGACCTTGACCGCCCTGATTCGCAGGACGAGGTTGAGGGGCTGGGCGGTTCTGCGGTGCGGGTTGGGTTTGAGGACGGTTCTGTGGTGCGGGCCTGGTGGTGGGAGCTGGCCGGGCCGGCTGAGTGCTTGGCTGGCCGGGTGGGCGGGTACCGTTTGGTGGCCGCGTGCCTGGTTGGCCGGTTGGGGGACGTGTGCCGGGTTGACCTGTTGGTGGCCGCGTGCCAGGTTGGGCTGGCTTGGTGGTTGGTGGAGGACGATAGCCGGGTTGGCCGGGCTTGACCGGTAGCGTGGTTGCCGGAGGACGATAGCCTGGCGGGCGACTAGCGGGTGGGCGATAGCCGGGGTTGCCGGGATAGTGTGAGGGTGGGCGGTAGACCGGCGGGCGCGTGGGGTAGGGTGGGCGGTAGTTGGGTGGGCGATAGTGCCAGTTTCCGCCGTATCCGGGGTAATGGGCGTAGTAGGGCGGTCGCGGGTGATACCAGTAGGCAGGTGGACGATAGCCGCCGACCCAGACTCCGCCCCAGGGGCCGCGATTGTAGTAGACGCCATGACCCCATCCCCAGCCCCAGCCACCCCAGCCCCAGGGCTGATTGTTGGCGATCAGGAATCCGATGCCGACGCCTACTCCGAAGGTGATGAGCGAGGTTGCTACGACGGTGCCTGTGCTTGGCGCGGCGTAGACGACGGTGGGGTTGTATTGCGGGACGTAGACGACCTGCGGCTGGGCGGGTTGAATGACGTAGACGGGCTGATTGGAGACCTGCTGCACCTCGACCGTTTGCTGCTGATTGGAGCGGAGGGCTCCTGAGGCGTAGGCCTGGCTGCGCAGGCGCTGGATGGAAGCAGACACCTCGGCCTGATTTGCCGACATCGCCTGGCCAATGGCGGCGTAGTCGTCGATGTTGTCCGCCATCATCTGCAGTACGGTGGGAAAGGCGACGAGGGCGAGGAAGGCGGGATCGAAGCCTTGTTGTTGTGCGAGGTCGGTGAGAGCGGCACCGGTGAGGTTAGGGTTGTTCGCGAGAAAGTTGGTGACGTCGAGAATTTCCTGTGGGTTGGTAGAGGCGGTAGTGATCTGCGCGAGGAGTTGGTCGGGATAAAGCGCGATCGGCGCCAGCAACTGATCCAACTGCTGTGGGGTGGGAGGAGGTGGGGGTGCGGTTTGCGCGGGAGCGGCGGCCTGGGCCTCAAGGATTGGCGCAAAACCAGGGAAGAGAAGAAGGGCGATGAGTAGAAGTCCTGATGCGAGGCCGGGTCTGCGTTTCATTCGACAACCCCAGAAGGAGATAGATTGAGCCGGTTGAAATCTCAAAAATTACCTATAAGACGGCGCACCAGTATAGCGAGTTAGGGCCGTAGCGGAGGGCAGTCAGACGGATTTTGTCGACGTGATCGAGTGTATGCGAGCAGGGGACGATCGGACACTAGCAAATGTCGTAGCAAACGCGGGGAGGGCTGGAATGAATCAGGTTCCTGAGATGCCTTTGTTCTGCAAGATTCGAACGACGACACGGCGATTCTCGGCCTGCCCTTCGGCGGTTTTGTCGGAGTCGACCTGGGATGAGGTGCCCATGGCGCCGGGTGCGAGCATGTTGGTGAGCGGGATGCCGCCTTGCTGCTCGAGGATCGCGGTGACGGCGTTGGCGCGTTCACTGCTGAGCCTCTGGTTCAATGCTGCGCTGCCAACTGCGGAGGCGTAACCCTGGACCTGGAGGATGTAGGCAGTGATGCCTTTGGCCTTCTGGGCGAGTTGAACGAGCTGGGTTTGGTATTGAGGATCGACGGTGGTTTTGCCGTTGCCGAAGTAGACGGTGGCTTCGCCGAGGATGTTGTAGTCGCCGAGTTCGCCGAAGCGCTTGTTGTCGGCGGCGATGGCGGCTTTGTTGGCGGCGATCTTCTGCTGCTCTGCGGTGAGCTGGGCTTGCTGCGCTGCCAGTGCGGCTTGCGTGGCGGCCTTCTGCTGAGCGAGCTGTTCGTCGGTCTGCTGGATTTGCGCGGTGTTGGCGGCGACCGCCTGTTCGGTGGGCTGGAGACCGGCTTGTGCGTCCATGGCGGCCTTGAGATCGGAGCCTTTGAATTTGACGCTGTCGGCGACGATCTGGTTCTGGGCGTTCATGCTTCCGCTGACCTGGACGGGAAGGCCGGGGATAAGAGCGGTCATGGGCATCTGCTTGGTGCGGCCGTGGAAGACGCCTTCGACCTCGCCGACGTCGGTGGAGTCGGTGAGGAGGACGGTGGTGTCGGGGGAGAATTAACGGTCTTGAGAGACATGGTCGGGCCGCTGCGGCCATCGATGACTCCCTGAATTTTTGTGTCTTGAGCGATGGCGGGATGAATGGTGAAAGCGATGGCTGCCATCGATAGGGCGATGCACAGGGTGAATCGGAATGAACGGGGAGTGTTCATGGTCATAACCTCGATTGGACTGGAGTCTAGGCCTCAGGCGAAGGAGAGGACACTAGCAAATGTCGTAGGAAAGCGGGAAACCTTTAGCAGCGACCGGATGAGACGGTTTCAGGCCAGGTGGGCAGAGGCGATGGCGATGGCAGCGATGGCGGCGGTTTCGGCGCGGAGGATGCGTGTGCCGAGGGTAACGGGTTGCCATTGGTGCAGGGTGAAGAGGGACATCTCTTCGGGGGTCCAGCCGCCTTCGGGGCCGATGGCGAGGGCGTGGCTGTGATTGTGGCTGGGACTTACAGCTTCGGAGGCTGTTGTTTTGAGGGAGTCTGTCAGGGCTGCTGTGAGGGTGGTGGATTGTTCGGTTTCGCTGAGGAGGATGCGGGTGGGGGCGGTCTCGTGTTCGAGGGCGGGCCTGAGGGGGATGGGGTCGGCGATCTCGGGGATGTCGGTGCGGCGGGATTGTTTTGAGGCTTCGAGGGCGATGCGGCGCCAGCGTTCCGAGCGCTTGAGGGCGGCGTTGGCGAGGTGCTTTTCGGTGCGGCGGGCGAGGATGGGGGTGATGCGGGCGATGCCGAGTTCGGTGGCTTTTTCGATAGCCCACTCCATGTGATCGAACTTGAAGACGGCGAGGAGGAGATGGAGGGGAAGGGCGGCGTCGGAAGAGAGCTCTTCGTAGAGGGTGAAGTCGACCTGTTGCTCGGAGACGCTGGTGATTTCGGCGCGGTGGAGGAAGCCGTTGGAGACGATGTCGTAGATCTGGCCGGGCTGGGCGCGGAGGACGCGGGCGAGATGGACGGCCTGGTCGCCGGTGAGCGAGGCGGTGGTGGCGGTCCAGGTGTCGGCGATGAAACGGCGACGGGTCATGCGTTTGAGTTTAGTTCGTGGGGGATGCTGCCGGGGAGGAACCTGCGGGGGCGCCGCTGGGGATAGATTCGCTGGCGCGGCTGATGTGAACCTGCTGGTCGCCCTGATGGTAAAGGTCGACGTTGAGGACGGCGTTGCGGCGATGGTCCCAGACGTCCTTTGTGACGGGGAAGTGGAGGAGGATCATGCCCTGGGCGGACTCGCCGGGGCTGATCATGGTTTCGCGGAGGAGAGGCGCGGTGGCCACGGGTTTGAGCTCCGGGAAGGAGGTGTAGACGTTTTCGAGATCCTGCTTTTCGACCGCGCTGGTGGTGACCTCTTCGCCGTCGCCGGTGGTGAGGGTGGCGGTGAAGTCCTTGAGAAAGAGCGGGAGGTGAAGGCGGTCGTCGATGCGGAGGGTGGTGAGGACGTAGAGCTGATCTTCGGCGTGCTGATTGGCGACGACGATGGAATCGGATTTGAAGACGGTGTGGGTCGGGACGACGACGGTGCGGGTGATGGTGAGGTCGGCTGTTCTGTGGGGAGTGAATTGAACCAAGAGAGCAAGGATGATTCCGAGGATGAGGAACGCCAGGAGGACCGGTGCCAGCAGATTGCGTCGAGCGGGTTGAGCGAACTTGAGGTCGGACACTGGCATGAGCATAGCAAGCGGAAAGTGCTTTCAGGAAGGTTAAAAGAGAGGAAAAGATTAAATAAAGTTGGAGAGGCGGGTGTTTGTAAGCGCTGGTCTACGTGGTTATAGCGGTCGTACCATTAGGGTTACGCATTGATGGGATGGGCGATTTTATTCGCTTTTGACTGCATAGTCTTCCAATAGAACGGCGATGAGAGCGGCGGTGGGAACGGAAATGAGGGCTCCGACGATGCCGGCCAGAGCGGTTCCCAGGAGCAGGGCGACGAGGACGGTGAGGCCCATGAGGTTGACGCTGGAGCGCATGATGCGCGGGATCAGGATGGCGTTTTCGATGTTGACGTAGACGAGGTAGAAGATAAGGACGCCGAACATCTTTGTCCATGAGTCGATGGCGGCTACGCCGGCGGCGAGGACGATGGTGATGACTCCGCCGGCGATGGGGATGATATTGAAGATTCCCATGAGGAAGCCGAGAAGAACGAAGTAGCGGACGTGGAGCAGACCGAAGGCGATGGTGCTGGTGACGCCAAGGATGAGCATGAGGGTGCCCTGACCGACGAGCCATTTGCTGATCTTGCGCTCGGCTTTTTTCAGGGAGTTGTCGAGCCGATGGCGCTGCTCGGAGGGAAAGAGCGAGAGGAAGAAATGGTAGGCGTATCTCGCCTTCGAGCATGAAGTAGACGCAGAGGAAGACGGTGGTGACGATGTCGAAGAGGTGCGAGAGCCAGAGCGGAAGCGAGGTGACGAGGTAACTGGCGGTGGCGTCGAAGGCGCCGGCGGCGCGCTGAGCGATGGCGTCGATGCCGAACCTGTTGGCGAAGGGGATTCTTTTGATTTTGGCAACGACCTCGGGAATGCGTTTGGGAAGTTCAGCGGAGAAGTTGCTGAGGTCGCGCAGTACGGGGGGAAGGCCAGTGGTGAAGAAGATTGCGAGGACAAGCAGGACGGTGACGATGAGGAGAATGATGGCGACGGCTCGCGAGGGGTGATATCCGCGAAAACCGCGCATGGAGATGTAAGTAACGGCGGGCATGAGAACCACGGCGAAGAGGGCGCTGACGTAGAGGATGAGGAGTTCTTTGCGGAGGGTCCAGGCGAGGGCGAGAAGGAGGAGGACCCCGATGCAGAAGATGATGTTGCCGCGGATTTCAGCGCGGGATCGCTTCTCGTAGGGGGTGAGGTCTTCGGAGGTGGGTTGAGGCCTGGGTTGACTCGTGGGTTGGGTCAGCGGGATTCTCCTTGCATTCTGACTGGCGGATGCTGACTGTTCGATGCAAATAGTGTGCGCTTTCGCGGGTTGAGGGCGGGAGTGCGGAGTTTGAGTCGTTTAGAGAGTTGTCAGTTCTCGGTTCTCGTTGCAGTTCACTGGCACACGGCGCGGTTATCGAAGGTTTGATTTCAAGATGGCGTCGACGGTCTGGTCGGCGGTGAGGTTGGCGGTGTCGATGGTGAGGTTGGCGAGGCGGCGGTAGAGGGGATGGCGTTTGGCGAAGCGGAGCTGGGCGGCGGCGGGGTCCGCGAGGACCGGTCGGGCTATTGCTGGATCACCGAAGTCCTGCAGCATGCAGCGGTCGAAGAGGGTGGGGAAGGGTGCGTCGAGGAAGATGGTGTAGGTAGCGGGGGTTTGTTCGAGGAGGAGGCGGTTGGTGAGCTCTTCGGGGGTTCCGCCGCCGAGGGCGAGGACGGTGTCGTTCTGGCCGAGGGCGGAGGCGAGGGCGGTGGATTCGAGGCGGCGGAAGTGGGCTTCGCCGTGGCGCTCGAAGAGCTGGGGGATGGTGGCTCCGGTGCGGGCTTCGAGGTGGGCGTCGAGGTCGAGAAAGGTCCAGTTGAGGCGGGCGGCGAGGAGGACGCCGATGGTGGACTTGCCCGCTCCCATGAAACCGGTGAGGACGAGGCGGCGGAGATTCGCGGGGATGGGATGGGCGCCGGACTGGTGGGTGGGCATGTTCTCGGCTTGGGCTTGGGACTGGTCTTGGGACTGGTCTTGGGCTTCGACTTGGGACTCCGTTTGGGTTTCGGGTTCGGTGGACGTCATGGCCTCTCCTTTGTAAGTGTGTCGTGAAAATGAAAGAGCCGCAACCTGATCGGGTTGCGGCTCGGGAAGATTCGAAGACTCTGAAGGGGTTTAGGTGTTTTCAGAGATGCATGCGAGGACTCCACTGGCCGCGGGGTGGCGCCAATAGGAGAAGGTAAAGGCCGTAAATGAAGGGCGGCTCGTCATGCTGAATAAAACGATATACCGGGGGTCTGGATCATTGCAAGGATTCAGGCGTCGGGTTCTTCCTGTCTTGCGGCATCCGCGCAGGCAGAAGCCACTTTAAAAATCCTTGCCAAGAGGGGGACTGGTGTGCGATAACTACGTTATGCGTAGTACGCGAGACGTAGTAAAGAGTGTAGAGAACAGGAGTATGGGGCAGTACTCCGATCCACCGTTGCTTGTGCTGGCGAGCCTGGCGAATGGGCCGAAGCACGGGCACGCGATGATCGAGGACATTGAGCGGCTTTGCGGAACGCGGCTGGGGCCGGGGACGCTGTATGGGGCGATTGGACGGCTTGAACAGCAGGGATGGATTGCGCCGCTTCCGCAGGAGGAGCGCAGGCGGCCGTATTGCATCACGGCTGAGGGTTTGAAGGTTCTTCGCGCGAGGTTGACAACACTGCATCAGTTTGCCAAGGCGGGGCTGGGCAGGCTGGAGGCGTTGTGAAGCCCGCGCTTGCTCGTCTGCTGGTGCGGCTTTATCCGGGTGCATGGAGGGAGCGTTATGGCGAGGAGTTCGAGGCGCTTCTTGAAGATGGCCGCGGCGATGTTTTCGCGGTGGCCAATGTGGTTTGGGCGGCAGTTTGTGAACATGCCTCACCAACCCAAGGAGGCAACATGAATCAGACTCCCAATTCTTTTCGCGCCATTCTCAAATACCCAAGCGCCTTTCTTCCTGTCGCAATGTCGCTCGCCGCGCTGATGGTCTTGGCGGTTGCTGCAGTCGACGGCTTTCTTAAAGGTGCAGGTGGCCTTGTTCGCGAAGCCGACGAGGGAACTGCCGCCCATCTGTGGCAGATCCTGATGGCGGGACAGTTGCCGATTTTGATCTTCTTCGCGACCAAGTGGCTGCCGCGGGCTCCGAAGCAGACGCTGAGCGTGATTGCGTTGCAGGCCGGGGCGGCGCTGGCATCGATGGCGCCGGTATTTTTCCTCGGGTTGTGATGGGGCGTTGAGAGGCAGGTGATGGCGACGAAGAAGAAGGTGGTTGCGGAGACGGCAGACAGAGTGGCGCTGTACGACAAGCTGATTGCCTTGCGGCCGGAGATTGAGAGGAAGGGCGATGCGAATCCATACACGGCGGTGAATGGAAATATGTTCACGATACTGGTGGGTTCGGAGAAGCTGGGGGTTCGGCTGCCGGAAGAGGAGCGGGCGAAGTTTTTGAAGAGGTATGGGACGACGCTGCTGGAGGCTTATGGCGCGGTGATGAAGGAGTATGTCTTGGTGCCGGATGAATTGCTGGGGAAGACGAGGGAGCTGGGGCGGTATCTGGATTTGAGTTATGAGTACGCTGGGACGCTGAAGGCTAAGCCTACGACGAAAAAGAAGAAGTGAGGTGTGGCCAGGCCTACTCGAAGAGGGAGATGGCGACCCGGAGATCGTCGGCAAGGCGCCGGTATAGCTCCTGAACGGTGCGGAGCGCGAGGAGCTGGTCTGTGGTCTGTATCGGCTCCGAGGCGATCAGTTCTTCGATGGCCTCGATGTCGGTCGCGACAGATGCAAGCTTTTCGTTCAAGAGATCTGAGGGGGCTTGTAGCATGGCAAACAAGCCTACCACTTGGAGGGCGTCGGTATCGATTGGATTGAAGCGGGTTCTTGAGGAAAGCGCTTCGCGTGATGGCCCACCGAAGCTCACCCCACCAGCAAAGCTGGAGGGGACCCGATTAGCGACGACGAAACTGTCGCGAAGATGGGGCACCCAAATTTAGATGTGTGCCACCCAGCTCTCTGCCTTCGTGCTTCATTTCTTATAGCCCGTGAAGTCCTCCCCGACCTTGATATTGGGGTATTGCTTTACGCTGCGTTCGTATTCGGCAATGATCCTGAAATCCGGCGCGAACATCCAACCCTGGGTCAGATCGGTGTACCACAGGTTGGAATCCTCGTGTGGATCGCTGCTCAGGTCGAATTGCATCGGAAGCTGCGGCTTGATGTAGCCACTCTGAATGGCGGGACTATCAACCGTGTAGAGGAAGACGGTTTTGTAGACCTTCCATTTGATCGACATCAACTGGCCGTCATTGCCGAAGAACATATAGCTGTCGCGGCCGGTCGTATCGCTCTTGCCCAACATGAAGGCCGAGGCATCGACGCCGTCGATCGGTCGATCCTTCGGCACCAGATTCGACGCACTCACCATCCCGGCCAGCGTCGGCAGCCAGTCCACGGCAGCGAGCATCTGTTCCGTGACGACACCGCCCGGGACCTTGCCAGGCCAGCGGACCATGGCAGGCACCCGCATACTTCCCTCGAACGGCGTGTTGAAGAAATCGCCGCGCCAAGGTCCATTCGAACCTGGCCCGGTTTGTGGGATTGTCCCTCCACCCGCGTTGTCGCTGCTCAAGATGAAGATCGTGTTGTCCTCGATGCCCGCTTCCTTGACTGCATCCAACACCTGACCGACGCGATAGTCCATCTCTGCAATGACGTCGGCGAACAGTCCGCTGCGCTGGGTGGACTTGTTGACGAAGTTCGGATTGCCGACGATGGGCGGGTGCACCTCGGAGTAGCCCACATAGACGAAGAACGGTTTTTTCGCTGCTGCGTTGCGTTTGATGTAGTCGATCGTCTTCGGGATGATATACTTCTCATCAACGATCGGACGCACCATCAGGTCAAGCGGCATGACTGGCGTGGACGGCTGGCCCTTCTTTCCCTCCCAGATCATCGGCGCCGCCATGCCGGTCTCCTTGAACAGCGGCCACGCAGTGTAGCCTGCCTCGTCCCAGCTGTTCATGATGCCCCACCACTCGTCGAAGCCTTGATCGTTCGGCAGACGTCCTTGCGTGTCGCCGCAGTGCCACTTGCCGTACAACGCGGTGGCATAGCCAGCGTCGGAGAGCAGCTTGGCAATGGTGTACTCCCACGGAGCGAGCCCGGCCTTTCCCTGCCCGGGAAAAGGGACCGTGTAGGTCCCCGAGCGAACCGGATGCCGACCGGTAAGGATGGCCGAGCGCGACGGCGTGCATTGGACCTCTACGTTGTAGTTGTTGAAGCGAATGCCCTCGCGGGCCAACCGGTCGATGCGCGGCGTAGGGATCGTTCCGCCGTACACCCCGAAGGTTCCCCAGCCGACGTTGTCCACCAGGATGAAGACGATGTTGGGTTTCTTATCAGGCGCGATCGATCCGGGGGTCCGCGGAGCGCTCTGTTGTGCGAGAGCCAGCCCCGCGACAAACATCGGGGCTGCCACAAGAAATCCAAACATCGTCTTTCGAACAGCGGCTCCAAGAATCATCTTCGTTCTCCTGCAGAGGAGTTTGGTTCGCCTCGACCATGGAGGATTGCGGTGACACGACCCGAGATCGATCAGTCGATCAATAGTCTGGGTGTTGTGATCGCCCGGATTATGTCTTTGTACCTAGATGTACTTGTCGAAAAAGTTATAAGCGCCGTGCCGCATCGACAACTAGCAGAATTGCGAGCCAACGTGGAAATAGTGTGAACCTCTGCCGGTCAGCAATAAGTTGTTTGGTGGATGGTGATTGTCATGCGCCCCAGTTTGGGACAGTGCGGACTATGTTCCACATCATTTGGTCGAGTGCTGTGTTGATTTCGTTGGAGGGTTCGGTGCGCGTGTTGCATAGGGCGGCCCAGCACATGCCGGTGTTGGTGCGAACCATGATGGAGGTGGTGCCCGGGAGGCTTCCGCTGTGCCACCAGTTTCCGGCGCCGTTGTTGCGGACCATCCAGCCGCGGGCGTAGCGGGCGTCGCCGGGTGGATAGGCGGGGGCGGGGGTGGTCATGGTCTTGATGGTTTCGGGCTTGAGCAGGGCGGGGATGCCGGGGGCGCCGGCGACGTGGTTGAGGAACTGGACGAGTTCAGTAGATGAGGCGATCCATCCGCCGTGTGAGTCCATGCGGGTGACGTTGAGGCTGTAGGGGTCTTCAGAGTACTGGCCGTAGTAGGCGACTTCGTAGTTGGCGCGCTGGCTCTCTTTGTTTTTGGCGATCTGCATGGTGGAGATGCCGCAGGGGCCGAGGATGTTGGTCTGGACGTAGGAGTAGTAGGGCTCGCCGGTGACCGCCTCGATGACGCGGCCGAGGAGGCAGTAGCCGAAGTTGGAGTAGGCCCAGTGCGTGCCGGGCGGGTTGGTGAGGGGGACTTTGGCGATGGTTGCGGTGATGAGTTGGGTCTGGTTCCAGGAGGTGTGGAGCATCATGGGGTCGGTGTCGTCGTTGGGCCAGCCGCCGCAGGTATGGGTGAGGAGATGGTCGACGGTGATGTCGGTGATGAAGGGCTTGTAGGGTGGCTTGCCGTATTTGATGTCGAGGATGCCGGATGGGCCGAAGACTTTGTCGGTGAGGTTGAGCTTGCCTTGTTCGATGAGCGAGAAGATGGTGACGGATGTGATGGGTTTGGTGACGGAGGCGATGCGGAAGAGGCTGTCCTGCTGGGCCTGGGTGAGATTCTCGCGGTCGGCCATGCCGACGGCCTCGTCGTAGACGAAGCGGCCGTTGCGAGAGATTGCGATGGAGGTGGCGGGGACTGAGAATTGGCGGCGGAAGTCGGCGGCGATGCGGCCCATCTCTGCACGCTGCTGGCCGGTGGAGCCGCCGTACTCGGGTTGGGCGAGAGCCCGGATGGCGGGGCGGAGGGTGGTGGCAGCGGTGGCGAGGGTTAGATTTTGGAGTAGGGTGCGGCGGGTGAATCGGGTTTTTGTCGACACGTATGTCCCTCGTTTGCCGCCGAAGAGTTTTGTTTCTCAGATTGACGAGGATTCTATCGTGCTGTTGTGATTGAAGAAAGGGTCCGCTCGAGACCTATATTTTTTTTGATATTGTGTGCTTATGGAGGACAGAGTGAAACGACGTTGTACGAGGCTTGTTCTGGTTTACTTCGCTTTGGTGATCGTCGCTGGTGGCGCGGCTTTGGCTCAACAACCGCCGCCGCAGCAACTGCCGGCGAGTGTGGCGGGCAACTGGAAGCTTTATTGCAAAGACCCGAATGGATCCACGTCAACGAAGTATCTCGATCTTCGGCAGAACGGGACTGTCGTGTCCGGGCATTTCAAGGGGCCGAACCAGTCAGGCGGGGTGGAGGGCACGATCGACGTGCAGCACCTGGTTGTGCGGACGAAGACGCGCGATGTACTGACGTTTCGAGGAAGGGTTAATGGGCCGCGCGTGGGAGGAGTGGTTCAGGGCAACACGTTCAATGGCACGTTCCATGACCGGGGAGGGACGGGCTCGTTTCAGGGCGTGCGGTCGAATTGATGGAGCTGGCGAGTCCGGTGGAGAGGGCTGCTGCCTAATGACTGTGGCCCATCCATCGCTGTGAATGCGAGGGATGGGCCATTTTGAGTTGATGGAGTTGTTAGAGAGTTCGGGAGATGGCGAGGTCGTCGTCTTCTGGGCCGAGGTGTTTGAGTTTGTCCTGGATGCCGCTCCAGACAGCGTCGCTGGGCTGTTCGGTGAGGTCGAAGAGGCTGCGGGCCTGGTCGGCGATGGCTTCGAGGTCGCGGACGAGGGCGGCGCAGTCGGGATTGTTTTTGAGGAAGGTCTGGAGGCGCGGGTCGGTGCTGACGTGTCCGTCGCCGTTGGCGAAGAAGTCGGGAAGATATTTCTCGAAGTCTGCCGGAGTCATTGTGTCGAAGTCAGGGAAGTTGGATTCAATCATACTGCCACCTCCTTGAGGCTTGATGGCTGGGCAGACTGGTCCGGCTGATGGAGGAGTTCGCGGAGTTTGAGACGTGCTTTGTGGAGTTGGGATTTGCTGTTGCCCGTGGAGCACTCGAGCATGGTGGCGATCTCGTTATGCTCGAAGCCTTCGACGTCGTGGAGGACGAAGACCATGCGATAGCCCGGGGGCAGAGAGGCGACGGCGCGCTCGAGGGCGACGCGGTCGACTGATCCTGTGAGTTGGAGGTCGCGGCTGCCGAAGTCGCGCTTTGGCGCGTCTTCTTCCGAGGGGTTGATGGTCTCTTCGAGGGAGACGAGGTTGAGGCCTTTCTTGCGCAGATGCATCAAGACTAAATTTACCGTAAGTCTATGAAGCCATGTGGAGAAGGCGGACTCTCCGCGGAAGCTGCCGATCTTGCGGAAGAGATGCAGGAAGGCCTCCTGGGTCATGTCTTCGGCTTCGGAGACGTTGCCGAGCATGCGGAGGCAGAGGGTGTAAACCCGGCGCTTGTGGAGGGCGTAGAGCTTGGAGAATGCCTCGGCATCTCCATTCTTAGCTGCTTCGATTGCTTCAGCTTCTCCTGCGATCGGCGGGTTGCGCTTGAACACGCCGGGCGTTGGGGCTGGTGAGTTTTGGGTCATTTGTAGGCCTTGGACGTCCATCGCTAGACTCCGGACAAGTAATCGTACGCCGATAAGTTTTCGCCTGCTTGAAGCCTACTGCAAACGGAGGGAGAAGAATGGTGCATTCAGCGTTGGATGGAAGACTGGCCGGAAGGGTTGTAAGAGGGCGGCGAGTACTGAGCTTTGAGGCGGTGAGTTATCAGGTACTTATGAGCCGATGAAGCGGGCGTAGAGGGAGCGCGCGAGGGTGATGTCGGTAGTGCCCTGGATGAGACAGCGGCCGTCGGGGAAGAGGGTGAAGGTGTGGGGCGGACGACGGAAGCGCAGGAGAAGATTGTTGAAGCGGAGGTCTTGAATATCGGCGTGAGGGAGAAGGCGGTCGCGCATCGCGAGGAAGTCGACGGGACGGTGGTGCTCGTGGATCTGGACGGAGTTGCGGCCGCAGAGCGTGATGTGGGGGCGGCCTTCGCCGGCGAGGTGGGTGAACTGGCGCATGCCGCAGACGGTACAGGCGGGGTTGGGGGTGGAGGTGTTGATCTCGCTCCGTTCGTTTGACCAGAGATCGAAGGAGAGCAGGGTGCGGCGCATGAGGTGGGGTTGATTTGTGAGGAACTTGAGGGCTTCGGTGGCTTGGATGGAGGCGGCGAGGTTTACGGCGGTGGATAGGATGCCGGCGGTGTCGCAGGTTTCGACGGGGCCGCTGGGGGGCTTGGGGAAGATGCAGGCGAGGCAGGCGGTAGGTTGCCAACTGGCATGGGCAGAGGCAAATGCAGGTTCCTTCGACAAACTCAGGACAGGCTCTTCGACTTCGTGCTGCGCACTTCGCTCAGGATGACAGATTTGTTTTGATCCTACCGGGAGGATGTTCATGGTGGCGGCGTAGGCGCCGATGGCGGCGGCGTAGATCCAGGGTTTGGATTGCTGGACGGCGTAGTCGTTGATAAGGTAGCGGGTTTCGAAGTTGTCTGTGGCGTCGAGGATCAGGTGAGCGGAGGCGAGGAGTTCGTGGATGTTGGCGGGAACGAGGTCGGCGATGTGGGGATGGACGCTGATGGTGGAGTTGAAGAGGGCGATCTTTCGGCGAGCGGCTTCGGCTTTCGGGAGAGATTCGCGGGCGTCGGACTCGTCGAAGAGGACCTGGCGCTGAAGGTTGGAGGGTTCGACGAAGTCGCGGTCGATGAGGGTGAGGGTGCCGACGCCGGCGCGGGCGAGGAGCGAGGCGGTTGCGGCTCCTGTCGCTCCCACGCCGACGATGGCGACGTGGGAGCGGGCCAGTGCGGATTGGCCGGCGGTGCCGATGCCCGGGAAGAGGATTTGGCGAGAGTAGCGGTCCTGATCGGTAATGGAGGCGGCAGACGAGGTGGTGGGGGTACTGATCTGAGTGCTGGCTTTCGGCTTTGGCAAAGATTCGGGGTCGGCTGGTATGGGGTGCTTTGACATGATGGGCCGCGTGTCCATGGAGGCCACACTTTCGTAGTATAGGGAAGTATGTATGTGCAGGGAACGGGCTGACAGGCCAGGACCTTTCTGCATCTTAGGAAAGAAAAGAGTTTGTCTGATTGGGACAGGCTTGGATGGGGCGATCGTTCGTCCTGCAGGATGCGGAGTTTGCAGGGCTCCTCAATAGAACAGGAAATGACAGGTGGTTGTTTGGGTCAGGTGCACCGAGGTCGCGCGGAAGGTTTACAGCGGGTGAAGCGCGTCCGTGCAGCGGCAGTTATGTGGATCGGATTGTTGATGACGGCGGGTGTGGCGGGGGCGCAGGAGGTTCCGGATGCGCCGGTGCCGGCGCAGACGACATCCGCTGCAACGGGTCAAGCCGGGGCGACGGCAAACGAGACGGACTTGACGACGTCGGTGTGGGAGTGGAAGGGGCTGCGCGTCAACAAGATTTTGTTTGAAGGCGTGACATTTGATGCGACGGATACGCTGCCGCAGGAGCTGGCGCAGAAGGTGGGAACGCCGCTGGATCCGCAGCAGGTGCGCGAGAGTTTGCGGCGGCTGTTTGCGAGCGGACGCTATCGGGATATTTCGGTTCGCGGCGTGCGCGAGGGCGATGGGGCCACGCTGATTTTTTCCGGCCTGCCGCGGTACTACGTGGGTCGAGTGACGATCAAGGGCGTGAAGAGCGACCAATTGGCATCGCTGCTTGAGTTTGCAACGAAGCTCTCGCCGGGGACGGCGTTCACGGAGTCGCAGATTCCGGCAGGGACGCAATCGGTGAAAGAGATGCTGCAGGAGCAGGGGTACTACGAGTCGGTCGTGTCCGCGAGTTCGGAGGTTGATGTTGCGGGCGATCAGGTGAATGTAACCTACACAGTTGCAATTGGGCCGCGGGCGCGCGTGGGACAAGTGGCACTGCTGGGTGCGGATGCCGGCTTGACGCCTGAGGAGTTCCGCAAGCAGGGAAAGCTGAAGCAGGGCAATCCGGTGTCGCGGGAGACGACGAGCAATGCACTGGACCGTTTGCGGAAGCAGTATCAGAAGAAGGATCGGCTAGAGGCGACGGTGACGCTGCAGAAGCAGACGTATGACCAGCCGCGCAAGCAGGTGGACTACGAGTTCCATGCAAACCAGGGGCCTGAGGTGAAGGTAGCGGTGGAGGGCGCGAAGATCTCGAAGAGTCGCCTGCATCGTCTGGTCCCGATCTTCGAAGAGGGGACGATCGACAACGATCTTCTGAACGAAGGAGTCTTCAACATCCGGGACTATGAGCAGCAGCAGGGATACTTCGATGCGACAGTTGATGTGAAGGTGATAGGAGAGGATACGCCCGCGGAGAATGTGGTGTTCTCCGTGGACCGCGGTGTGAAGCACAGGGTGGTCTCGGTGGATTTGAAGGGCAACAAATACTTCTCGGACGATCTGCTGCAAGAGCGGATGCGAGTGGTGAAGGGAAACCTCTATCAGAAGAGCGGACGGTACAGCCCGGCGCTGGTGTCGGCGGATGTGTCGTCGATTCAGGCGCTGTACCGGGCGAATGGGTTCGATCAGGCGGCGGTGACGACGGATGTGAAGGATATCTCTACGAAGGATGGGAAGCCGCTGAAGGTGGGCGAGATCGCGGTGACCTACACGATCGTTGAGGGGCCGCAGCAGAGGTTTGGCGCCGTGGCTTTGAACGGAGTGGACCCGAGCCGGGAGAAAGATGTAAGGGCGCTGATGAATTCCCAGCCGGGCCAGCCATTTTCGCTGGTAACGGTTGCCGGAGATCGGGATACGGTGCTGCAGTATTACCTGAGCCATGGCTTCGACCAAGTGAAGGTGGAGATCGGGGAGAAGAAACAGGAGGGTCAATCGGAAAAGACGGATGTGTCGCTGAACGTGACGGAGGGGCAGCAGGTGTTCATCAACCGGGTGTTGCTGTCGGGTGTCGAGAGGACCAAACCGAAAGTGGTGGAGCAGCAGATTCTGGTGCATCCTGGCGATCCGCTGGATCAGACGGCGTTGCTGCAGACGCAGCGGAATCTGTACAACATTGCACTGTTCAACGAAGTGATCGCCGCCGTGCAGAATCCGGCAGGAGACGCTCCGCAGAAGAACGTGTTGCTGCAGTTGACTGAAGCGAAGCGCTGGAATCTCACGTACGGCTTTGGCTTCGAGGCGCAGACGGGAACGCCACAGACCGGCATGATCTCGGAGGCTTCGTGCATCCAGTTGATGTTGAACCCGTGCAACCAGCTTACGCAGGAGGGCAAGACGGGGATAAGCCCGCGGGTGTCGCTGGATGTCTCGAGAATAAACTTGTGGGGGACGGATGATTCGCTGACGCTGCACTCTTCATATGGATTGCTGGAGCAGGTCGCGATCCTGACGCTGCAAAACCCTCACCTGCATGGAAACAAGAATGTGTCAGCGGCGATTTCGGGCGGGTACTCCAACATCCAGGACATCACGACGTTTTCGGCGTCGACTCTTTTTGGAGACTTCCGCGTGACTGAGAAGATGAAGCGCCGGAACACGTTTATTTACGACTTTTTGTATCGTCGAGTGGCTGTGGATCCGAACAGCCTGCAGGTTTCCGCGGATCTGATTCCTCTACTCTCGCAGCCGGTGCGGGTTGGGGGACCGGGGGTGACCTGGTTGAAAGACACGCGGTTGCCAGGGCCGCTGGATGCGGCAAAGGGGCAATTTTCGACGGTGCAGACGTTTGTAGCGACATCCAAGTTCGGTTCGCAGACGAACTTTTGGAAGATCGACGGGACGAATTCGACATACTATCAGTTCGGTAAACAGAAGTATGTGCTCGCGCGGAGCACACGGATTGGGTTTGAGCAATCGTGGGGGCCGAATCCTAACGTTGGGAACGATGCCTGCCTGAATCCAGATTCAAGCGGTAACAATCTTCTGGACACGAACCCCAGTTGCAGCGCGGTGCCGCTGCCGGAGCGGTTGTATGCCGGAGGCGCTACGTCACTTCGCGGATTTCCGATCAATGGAGCTGGTCCGAGGGACTTGCAGACGGGATATCCGGTGGGCGGGACTGCGGCGTTTGTGAATACGCTTGAGCTTCGTATGCCTGCTCCGACGCTGCCCCTGGTGCAAAACAGCGTGTATTTTGTGTTGTTTCACGATATGGGGAATGTGTTTCAACTCGCGTCGCAAATGTTCCCGAGTTTTTTGCGTTTCAACCAACCGAACCGGTCGACGTGCTCGAACGTGTCGGGAAGCATCGGGACTTGCGACTTTAATTATTTCTCCCATGACGTGGGATTGGGGGCACGTTATAAGACGCCGGTGGGGCCGATTCGTCTGGACTTCAGCTATAACCTGAATCCGCCGGTGTATCCGGTGATTTATGACTTCAACAACAACCCTCCGCACGAGGGCCATGCGGGGCACTTCAACTTCTTCTTCAGCATTGGAGAGAGCTTCTAATTGGAGAGAGCTTCTAGATGAGTTCGATGGCACAGACAACGACGAGGCGATGGCTAATGGCCGCGGTTGCGCTTGTGGCAATGCCTGTGCTGATCGCGGGACGGTTGTGGGGTGGGCAGGCTGCGGCTACGCAGGCGGCGCCTCAACAGCCCAGCGGCGCGGTTGCGGCTCCTGCTGCGAGCGCCGATAAGCAACCGGGTGTGTTGCTGGACCGGTTGGCGGCGGTTGTGAACGGGGACGTGATTCTGGAGAGCGATGTGGACGAGGAGCGGCGGTTCAGCGAGGTTCAGCCGTACCGCGCGACTGGTGTTTCCACACGGGACCAAATCATCGGGAGGCTGATCGATCGGGCGCTGATTCTGCAGCAGGCGGCGCTTCAACCTGAGGATGCTGTGCCGGATAAAGACCTGGATGCTCAGTTGGACAGGCTGCGAAAGGATATCCCCGCGTGCAAGGAGTATCACTGCGAGACGGATGAGGGATGGAAGAGATATCTGGGGGATCACGGGTTTACGGTTGAGGAGTTCAGGGCGCGGTGGCTGCAGCGGATGCAACTGCTGAAGTTTATTGAGGTGCGATTTCGGAACGGAATAAGTATCTCGGATGCCGAGATCAAAGACTATTACGAGAAGTCGATGCTTCCGGAGTATGCGAAGCGCAATGTGACGCCGCCGCCGCTGGAAACGATTCAGCGGCGGATTGAAGAGGTGCTGTTGCAGCAGCAGGTTGGGGCGCTGCTGCAGGATTGGCTGAAGTCACTGCGGGCGCAGGGAAGTGTCCGAATTATCACACCGGGCGAGGTGTCGCCATGAGCGATCTCGAGAAAAAACTACACGACAAGAAGGAGAAGTTCGAGGCGAAGGTGGTTGAAGAGATCGCCAAGGTCAAGCGTTCGCTTGCGACTCGCGTGGGTCGTGCGGTGGGGTGGACCGTGATCGGGTTTGTGATTCTGGTGGCGGTGTTGTTCGGGACGTTTGCGTGGTACTCGACGACGGACGATTTCAATCGGCGAGTGGGTGCTGAAGTTGTTAAGGTTCTCGAGGACGCGACAGGTGGACGGGTGGAGCTGGCAAAGATGAGCTTCGATCTGCGGCATCTTTCGATTGAAGTGGATGGGCTGGTGATTCACGGTTTGGAGGGGCCGGGTGAGGCACCGTATCTGGCTGCGGACAAGATCGTGATCGGCTTGAAGCTCTTCAACCTCTTCTCGTACGTGTCAGGGACGGGGTTGGCGTCGCATGTGCGGTTGAGCTACCTGGGCGTGATCCATCCGGAGTTTCATCTGATCGTCGATAAGGATGGGAAGACAAACCAGCCAGAGCCGAAACATCCAAAGCAGAGCACGACGCCGGTCACGGACACGCTGCTGGACCTGAAGGCGGAACAGGCGGTGGTGACGAAGGGTGTTGTGTTGCTGAACAATCGTGCAATTCCCTTTGACCTGGCCGCGGAGGACCTGGGCGCGGAGGTACATTACATCGCATCGACCGATCGCTACGGCATGACCGTCGATCTGAAGGATATGCGGACGAAGATAGCGAAGCAGGTTGAGGCGAGTTCAACGCTTGCCCTGGCGGCGGAGTTGGGCAGAGATGCTGCGGAGTTGCAGCGGCTTGAGTTTACGAGCGGGAAGAGTTCGACACTGGTGGCGACGGGGAGCATTAAGCACTTTGCGAAACCGGAATGGCAGGCGACGGTGAAAGGCTCGCTGGAGCTGAAGCAGCTTTCGGTGCTGGCGGATGTGGATGGGCTGAACGCAGGGACAGTCACTCTCGATGTGAAGGGTCACAACTGCGTGACCTCGCCATCGGTTGCGCAGAAGCATCCGAGGTTCTGGGAACGGAGTCATCCGAATGAGGGGGGAAAGCCGCCGAAGCCATTACCTCCCGATCCGGACTGCGTTGCGGGTTATTTGCTGGTGGGGACCGCGAAGATTTTTAAGGCGTCGTACAGGGACGAGAATGTGCGACTGCACGATATCGATGGAAGCGGGACGCTGCATGTGACGCCGACAGAGCTTTTGCTGACGGCGCTGACGGGCTATCTGCCGGGTGGGGGGAGTGCGTCCGGCGATCTGCGGATTGCGAACTGGCTGGGTGAGGTTCCGCCGACGGATGTTGCGGCGAGCTCGTCGACGACGAGAGCTGCGGTGGCAACGACGAATAAGGCGGCGAAGACAATTGGAGCGAAGGCTCCGTTGAGTGAGACGGTAAAGGTGCCGCAGGTACAGACGGCGCATGCCTATTTGACTGCGACGATTTCAAAGATTCCGCTGCGGACGATTATGGATGCGACCGCGCCGGAGCACTATGGAGATCTGGGATTCGATACGGCGGTGAGTGGGCCGGTGAAGGCGGAGTGGGGCGGTCCGGCGAAGAATATTGCGGATACGGTGGAGATGGACGGCGAGCTGACGTTTACGCCGACGGGTATGAAGCGGAAGGGCGCGTTGAATGATGTTCCGGTTACGGGACAGGCGCTGGCGCACTATTCAGGGAAGAATGAGACGGTTCGGATTCAGCATGTGACGCTGCAGATGCCGGAGACGAACTTCGAGGCGTCGGGCTTGCTGGGGGTGAACCAAGGCGATCCTCTGACGGATCTGCGCGTGGATCTGACGGTGCGGGATCTGTCGGAGTACAACCAGTTGCTGACGACTCTGGATTTGGAGGGGAATGGAAAGAGAGGCACGGCGGCAATTCCGGTGAAGTTGCATGGCGCGCTGCAGTTCGATGGGACAGCGAAGGGCAGGATTGCAGACCTGGATGTTAAAGGGCATATGCAGGCGACGAATGCGGAGTTTGCGCTGGGAACGACGGATGTGCTGATCGATTCGGTTGTGGCCGATGCGGAGTATTCGCCGAACTCGGGAGTTGTTGTGGCGAGTTCGATAATCAAGCGTGGAAGCGCGGTGTTGAACGTGGAGGGGAAGATCGAGCCGCGGAAGGTGGTGGGACGGCGCGGACTGGTGAGTTACGTGTGGGATGAGGGAATGGCGCTTGATGCGAAGGCGCAACTGGCGAACGCGCAGGTGGTCGATGTGCTGCAGATTGTGGGGCAGGAGGGAAAGGTTCCGCTCACGGGCATGGTTGCGCTGAATGGCCACGCTGCTGGACTTCTGAGGAGTTTGAGCGGAGGCGGGCATCTTTCGCTGGCGAACGGTGTGGCGTACGGGGAGCCGTACGAGTCCGCGGCGGCGGAGTTGACGGTGCAGGGAAAGGATATCGAGGCGAGCAACGTCGTGTTGAAGCTGCATGGAATGCAGGTCGCCGGCAATGGTGGATATGACTGGGGCAGCGAACACCTGCATGCTCACGCAGACGGGCACGATATTTTGCTATCGAAGTTTGTGACGGTGCAGAATGCGAAGACTGATTTTGATGGCGTTGTGAGTATTGTGGCCGATGCGAATGGAACGGTGACACAGCCGGGTTTGAAGGCGAACGTGAAGCTGGCGGGCGCGACGTACCAGGGGCAGAAGATTGGCGAGGCTGCGATCGAGGCGCATAGCACAGGCGACACGGTGTATGTGACGGCGAACTCGACGCTAGTGGGCGCGAAGGTGGATGTTGCAGGGGAGGCGAAGCTAACGGGCGACTATCAGGCGCAAGCGAAGTTGACGATTGCAGGACTCGATATCGGCAAGCCGATTGCGATGTTCGGTTCAGCAAGTGTGAAGGCGCAGTCGATGATCAACGGTGTGGCGACGGTGAGCGGGCCGCTGAAGACTCCGAAGGCGCTGAGCGGAGAGGCGGAGTTCAACCCGGTAGATGTGAAGCTGCAGGGGATTGAGTTGAAGGCGGCTGAACCGCTGCGGGTGGGACTGCGCGATGGTGTGGCGACGCTGGAGCAGGTCCACATTACCGGGCCAGACACGGATATGAGAGCGAGCGGGACTGGACAGTTGTTTGGGTCAAACGATCCGAAGGGCGGCAAGCTGGACGTGAAGGCGACGGGCAGCGTGAGCATGACGCTGCTGCACACGTTCGATTCCGACATTCTTTCGAGCGGGAAGGTGGAGTTTACGGTGGCCGCTGGCGGCCGAGTGACGAATCCGCAGCTGACGGGAACGGTGCAGTTCGACAAGGTGAACGTCGCGGTGGATGGTGTGCCGAATGGGTTGAGCAATATGAACGGGACGCTGGTGTTCAACGGCGATCGACTTCAGGTGCAGAGCCTGACGGCGACGACCGGTGGCGGCACGTTGAAGCTGGGAGGGTCGATCCGTTATAGAAATGGCATCTATGCCGACCTGTCGGCGACAGGCGAAGTGGTTCGCGTGAGGTTGTATGGATTGAGCGCGACGGCGAATGCGAATCTGAAGCTGCAGGGCAGCTTGGAGAGCGCGACGTTGAGCGGAACAATCCTGATGACGCGGTTTGGTATCGGTCAGGATGTGGACTTTGCTGCGTTTGGGTCGCCTGGAGGCGTGAGCGCGCCGCCCGATCCGAACTCGCCGGCGAACAAGATTCGTCTGGATGTGCATGTGACAAGCGCTCCGCAACTGGACTTTCAGAACTCGTATGCGAAGCTGGCCGGGACGGTCGACCTTTCGATTCGGGGTACGGCGGCGGTTCCTTCGGTGCTGGGGCGAATCGAGATCAATGATGGAAGCGCGACTTTCGCGGGGACGAAGTATCAACTGCAGCGAGGAGAGATTTACTTTACGAATCCGGTGCGGATCGATCCGATCATCGACCTGGATGCGACGGCGCAGGTGGAGAATTATGACATCACGGTGGGATTGCATGGGACATCGACGAACCTGAAGCCGACGTATCGGTCGGAGCCGCCGCTGAGCGAGTCGGATGTGTTTGCGCTGCTTGCGCTGGGCCGCACGCAGGAGGAGGCGCAGCTTTACCAGGAGCGGCAGGCCCAGCAGGGCACCGATCCGACGACGAGCGCGCTGCTGGGCGGCGCGCTGAATGCCACGGTGAGTAACCGCGTCGAGAAGTTGTTTGGCGTGGGGAGCGTGAAGATCGATCCGGCGTTTGTGGGGACGCTGGGCGGGTCGTCGGCGAGAATTACGGTGCAGCAGCAGCTGTCGCGTCAGGTGACGGCTACGTTTGCGACCAACGTGAATACGTCGGCGCAGCAGCTGATCCAGGTGCAGTACGACCTGAATCACGATAATTCGATTGTGGTGACGCGAGACGAATCGGGCGTGTTCAGCGTGGTTTATAAGCTGCGAAGGCGGTATCGGTAGGCCGCTGCCGCGGTTGAAAGCCGCATCCAAACTGGTGGCGATTGGAGTGGGCGAACGGCCTTCAGGAGGAATGATGAGGTGGACGAGGAGCGTAAGACGTGCGGTTCTGTTGGGCCTGGTTGGCGTGTCCCTCGTAGCCGGAGTGTGCGGCGGCGTCGCGCAAAGCACATCCGACAACGCCAGTAGCGATGCGGAGATTCGAGCGGATGTGATGAAAGCCCTGGATAACGACCGATTTAAGGACGTAAAAGCTTCGGTGCAGAACGGCGTCGTGAAATTGACCGGAACCGTGGATATCTATAGCACCAAGCTCGATGCGGATAACCGTGCGCATCATCGCAAGAATGTGAAGGGCGTTGAAAACGAGATTAAGGTTGCAGGGCCGGAGATCGATGACACGACGCTGCGGAACAAGCTGGCGGAAAAGCTGGCGTATGACCGGGTGGGTTATGGGACGATCTCGTACAACGCCTTCACGATAAGCGTTAAGGATAGTGCTGTCACGCTGGGCGGAACGGCTTATGGGCCGGCCGATAAGGACTCGGCGATCAGCCTGGTCGAGAACTATCCCGGAGTGAAGGACGTGATTGACAATATCGAGGTGTCCCCGGTATCTCCAGTAGATGACAAGATACGGCTGGCGGAAGCGCGAGCGATCTATGGATATCCGCAGTTGAACAAGTATGCGATCGATCCAGCAAAGCCGATTCGAATTACGGTGGTGAATGGAAATGTGACTTTGTCTGGCGTGGTGGATAGCGAAGCCGACAAGGATGTCGCCAACGTTCGGGCGAATAGTGTTTCAGGAGTCTTCAAAGTAGTGAACAACCTGCAGGTAGTTGGTAATTCGGAGAAACCAGACAAGGAAAAACCGGATAAATAGAGAGGGTTTTGTGAGTTTGGGTCGGCCCGGGGATCTCGGCGGGGATGTCGGCGCGGCCCAACTCTTTTACGATGGAAGTATGACATCGTTGTGGAGGAGTACTGTTGTAACGCTTGAGATGATCAAGTGGGAGCATTCGGTGTTTGCACTGCCGTTTGCGTTGACGGGAGCGGTGCTCGCCGCGGGTGGTTGCCCAACGCCGCGGGCGCTGTTCTGGATCGTAGTCTGCATGGTGTCGGCGCGGTCGGCGGCGATGGCCTTCAATCGACTGGTGGATGCGAAGCTGGATGCGGAGAATCCGCGGACGGCGATGCGGGCTTTGCCGGCGGGGATCCTGAGCAACGGGTTCGTTGCCGGATTCGTGGTGGTATCGGCGGCGGTGTTTGTTTTGGCTTCCGCGATGTTGAACACGCTGACCCTGGAGTTGGCTCCGCTGGCCCTGGCGGTGGTGCTGAGCTACAGCTACATGAAGCGGTTGACGAGGTGGTCGCATGCTGTGCTTGGGCTGGCGCTGGGGATTGCGCCTTCAGCGGCGTGGATTGCGGTGCGTGGCGCGCTGGACGCGAGGATCCTGGTGCTGACAGGCGCTGTGCTGCTGTGGGTGGGCGGATTTGATGTGTTGTATGCGTGCCAGGACTTCGAACATGATCGAAAGGTGGGGTTGAATAGCGTGCCGCAAGCGTTCGGGTTGGTGCCTGCGTTTTGGATCGCGCGAGCGATGCATGTGGGAATGCTGCTGATGCTCTGCTGGCTGATTGTGCTGTTTGGACTCGGCAAGATTGCGGTGATGGGCGTAGCTGTCGTGGCGATTCTGCTGTTGTACGAGCATTCGATTATTTCGCCGAAGGATCTGCGGCGCATGAATGCAGCGTTCTTTACGTTGAACGGCGTGATCTCGGTTGTGTTTTTTGGATTTGTTGCGGCGGACGTTTTGTTGAGGTAAATAGAAAAGCCCACTCTGTGGGCGGGCTTTCCTGGGGGAGGGCTGCAATTTTTAGCGTTGATGACGTTCTTTGATGTCGTCCAGCTTCTCGTTCATTTTGTTTTTTACGTTCTGCGCGGTTGACGTAATTTTTTCGCGCATCTCGTGGGCCTTCTCTTCGGTGCGCATCTTCAGGCTTTCGCCTTCGACCTGGGTTCTTGCCTGGGCGTCGTCATTTACCGTGTTCACGGCGTCTTTGGCGTGGCCCCACGTCTCTTTCGCGGCGCCCTTGATCTGCTCGGCGGCGCCTGCGTTGGCTAGTTTCTGGTTGCCGACAGCTTCGCCGACACCCTGTTTGATTTTGCCTGCTACCTGATCGAACTTGCCTTCAATCTTTTCGGTGTTCATATTTGCTACTCCTTCTGTTACATGATGCGGGGAAGGGATGCTGGTTTTGCTGGTGGTTTAGTGATGCATGGGTGAGCCCATATTGAGCCGGAGAGTCTGCAGAATTTCTCAGACGGCTCGTCTGCCGGACATGAGGTTAAAGATGAGCACGATAATGGCGAGGACCAGCAGAATGTGAATCCATCCTCCCATTGTGTAGCTGCTGACGAGTCCTACGACCCAGAGGATGAAGAGAATAATTGTGATTGTCCAAAGCATAATTCCATCTCCTAAACGATTTCCGGACTGAGTTTCCCGGTTCGTAGCAGTTCAAAGCGGTCGCTTCCTGTGGTAAGGTGCGGACCGCGCGATTGAGGTTGCCAGTGAGAATAAAATAGCGGGAGCTATATTCGGCGAAGCGGGGTGGGCGGATTGAAGGTGGCAATTCAAGGCGAGCTGGGCTCGAACAGTCACATGGCGACGATGGAGATGCTGGGCAACCATAACCAATTGCAGATCATCCCGTGCACCGTCTCCGCGCAGGTGCTGGCGAAGGTGGTTGCGGGTGAAGTTGATGGGGCGGTACTTCCGATCGAAAACAGTCTGCACGGATCGGTGGCGGAGCACTACGATCTACTGCTGGAATCGCCGGTTCGCATCGAGCGCGAGAGTCTGCTGCGCATCCGGCACAATGTGATCGCGATGCCGGGCGTGGACCTCGAGGAAGTGCGAAGGGTGATGTCGCATCCTGTGGCGCTGTCGCAGTGCAGGAGATACCTGGGGGCGCATCCTGAGCTCGAGGTCGTGCCTTTCTATGACACGGCCGGTAGTGTGAAACATCTTATGCAGACTGGATTGCGCGATACTGCGGGAATCGCTCCGGAGCTTGCGGCGGCGGTGTATGGTGCAGAGGTGCTGGTTGCGGGCGTGGAAGACCATGCAGAGAACTACACGCGGTTCCATCTGCTACGGAAGGAGGGTGCAGGCGGCGGTGAGGGCGTTGGGGATGGCGGCGAAGACAAGATGAGTCTGGCGTTTGCGGTTGAGCACCGACCGGGAACGCTGGTGGCGGCGCTGGAGCGACTGGCGAACGCGGGAGTGAATCTAACGAAGATCGAGTCCAGGCCAGTGCCGGGAAGGCCGTGGGAGTATGTTTTCTACGTGGATGTGCGGTTCGATTCGGCCGCGATGGCAGAGGCGGCCTTGGCTGCTTTGCGGAAACACTGCCGGATGGTGAAGGTCCTGGGCCGGTATCGGGCTGCTTAGCTGCCTAAATGAGGCAATGTCTATAGTTGGCGCTGGTTTAGTTGGGGCGGAGCGTCCGCGGGCTCGGTTTTCTGGCCTGCCATAAGGTGCGGCTCAACGGATTTGGGCGTAGGATACCCGACAATTGGAGCCTGAGTCAGCTTCGAGTCGGCTAGCCATCGCGCGCTTCAGGACGTCCTATTGATTGTCTGAATGGATTTCGGGCTGGCTTTTCCGTGGTTAGCGGGGATTGGTGTTTTCTTGGGCGCGGCTGAAGTGCTGATGAAAAAGGGGTTATGGCCGATGATGTAGGGGATAAGCCGTAAGTGGAGCGGAAGAGGGGTATCGATTGCGACCAGATGAAGACTTGCTGCATCGAATAGTTGATAATCTGATAGAGGTACACTCAATGCCAAGCGATTTTGTAAGTGTGATTCAGCCGTCAGCAACAAAAAATGGGGATGAAAAGGGTGGCGAGACGGCAGGGAAGCGCCCTGCACCGGTGCTGCCAGTGCGGGATACCGTACTTTTTCCCCACGCGGTACTGCCCCTGACGGTGGGGCGGGATAGCTCGATCCAGTTGATTCAGTCGCTGGGCGAGGAGAAGACGATTCTTGTGGTGGCACAGCGGGACGCGCGTCAGGATTCGCCGTCGTCGGCGGATCTGTACGCCACTGGAACCCGTGCGACCGTGCATAAAGTCGTCAAGATGCCGAACCAGAGCCTCTTTGTCTTTACCGAGGGCAATGAACGCGTGCATCTGGGTGAATTTACCCAGCTGACGCCGTTTATGACGGCGGAGTATGAGGCGGTCGCCGACGTCAATCCACAGCACTCGCCAGAGGCTGAGGCGCTGCAGCGGAACGTGGTAAGCCAATTCCAAGAGATTGTGACTTCATCTCCCACGCTGAGCGATGATTTGCGGACGATTGCGATCAACATCGATGAGCCCGGCCGGTTGGCGGACTTCATTGCTTCGTCGCTGCCGTTCCTGACGACAACCGATAAGCAGGAATTGCTGGAGACGCCGGATGTGTCGGCGCGGCTGGAGCGCATCAACAAGCACCTTGCGAAGGAGATTGAGGTGCAGCAGCTGCGCAACAAGATCCAAACCGAGGTGCAGGATTCGGTGCAGTCGTCGCAGCGGGATTATTACCTGCGCGAGCAGTTGAAGGCGATCCAGAAGGAACTGGGCGATCAGGACGATACCCAGAAGGACGTTGCGGATCTCAAGGAGAAGATCGAGACCGCCGGAATGCCCGAGGATGTGAAGAAGGACGCGCTGAAGGAGTTGGGGCGTCTGAGCCGCATGAATCCTGCAGCGGCGGACTACTCGCTGACACGGAACTACGTTGAGTGGCTGGCGGTGTTGCCGTGGTCGAAGACCTCTGCGGGGGAAGTGGACATTCTGAAGGCGAAGGAAATCCTTGATGCGGACCACTACGGCCTGAAGAAGGTGAAGGACCGCATTCTGGATTATCTTTCGGTGCGGCGTTTGAAGCCGGACATGAAGGGGCCGATTCTGTGTTTCGTTGGGCCTCCGGGCGTGGGTAAGACCTCGCTGGGACGGTCGATTGCACGGGCGTTGGACCGGAAATTTTCGAGGATCTCGCTCGGTGGTATGCATGATGAGGCGGAGATTCGCGGGCACCGGCGGACTTACATCGGCGCGCTGCCGGGGCAGATCATACAACACTTGAAGCGGGTTGAAGTGAAGGATCCGGTGTTCATGCTGGATGAGATCGATAAGCTGGGGCGCGACTTCAGGGGCGATCCTGCGAGCGCGTTGCTGGAGACGCTTGATCCGGAACAGAACAACACGTTCCGCGACAACTATCTCGATCAGCCGTTCGATCTGAGCAAGGTACTGTTTATCTGCACGGCGAACCAGCTGGATACGATTCCTGGGCCTCTGCTTGATCGCATGGAGATCATTGAACTGACCGGTTATACGGAAGAGGAGAAGGTAAACATCGCCGTCAAATACCTCATTCCGCGGCAGATCAAAGAGAACGGAATCGATGCGGAGAAGATCGAGTTTCCGACGGAGAGCGTGCATCTGATCGCGCGGCATTACACGCGAGAGGCTGGTGTTCGCAAACTCGAGCAGCAGATTGGAACAGTCTGCCGCAAGGTCGCACGCAAGATCGCGGAGGGCCACAACGAAAAGATTGTGATTACGCCGGAGATTGTTCATGAGTTCCTTGGCGGGATCAAGGTGCGTGTGGATACCGAAATTGCAGAGCGGACCAAACGGGCCGGCGTTGCTGTCGGGCTCGCGTGGACGCCGGCGGGCGGCGATGTGTTGTTCATCGAAGCGAACAAGATGAAGGGCAAGGGCGGCTTCACCATCACCGGACAGATTGGTGATGTGATGAAGGAGAGCATGCAGGCCGCGTTGACCTGGGTTCGCTCGAATGCCGCGTCGTTAGGGCTTGATGAGGACATTACGAAGGATACGGATCTGCATATACATGTGCCGGCAGGCGCGATTCCGAAGGATGGTCCTTCGGCGGGCGTGACGATGGCGACTGCGCTGGTGAGTTTGTTAACCAATACGCCGGTGCATCCGCTGACTGCGATGACGGGCGAGATTACGCTGAGCGGCAATGTACTGCCGGTTGGCGGAATCAAGGAGAAGTTCCTGGCCGCGAAGCGGGCGGGCGTGCGGGATGTCATTCTGCCGACGGACTGCAAGCAGCAGGTAGATGAGGACTTATCGCCGGATCAGACGGAGGGCGTGACGATTCATTACGCCAGCCGGATTGAGGATGTGCTGGCGGTAGCATTGCCGAAGACGCCCCGGGAGAAGGTGCAGGATGAGGCGGTTCGGGAAGAGGTTATTCACGCCGGCGTGTAAGGAAGATTGAACGCGGATTGAAAACAGTGCGGTTCGGCGGTTGCCGGGCCGCATTTTTTTTGGCGTGGTGGAGGGGCGTTTTTGCTGGGGGTTTTGAGAAAAGGCAGTGTTTTGTGCATGGTTTTTCGTGGTGAAGTTGTGGTGAGTTGCTGGTAAATCGTGGTGAAATGATGGACGCGATTCTGGCGTCGAAAAATACGCCACGGTTTTGCAATTTATTTTGCGTGAGGCGATAGCGATGATGACGATCGGGCACTCGACGCTGGAGATGGATGCGTTCCTGAGGGCGTTGCGGGAGAACGGGTGCACGACGCTGGTCGATGTGAGGCGGTTTCCGGGGTCGAGGCGGCATCCGCAGTTTGGGCAGGATCGCTTGTTTGCCGCGTTGCACGACGCCGGGATTCGGGCGGTTTGGAGGGAGGGCCTGGGCGGGCGCAGAGAGGTGATAATCGACAGCGTGAACACGGGGTGGCGGAACGAGAGCTTTCGGGCCTATGCGGACTATATGCAGACCGAACACTTTGCGCATGAGATTGAGTGGTTGATGGCGCTGGCGGATTTCGATTCGGCCGTGGTGATGTGTGCGGAGGCGGTGCCGTGGAGGTGCCACCGGTCATTGATTGGGGATGCAGTGCTGGCGCGGGGCGGGGTGGTGGAGGATATTTTCGTTGAGTCGGATGGAAGGAGCTCGCGGAGGCCGCACGCGATGACGGAGTTTGCGCGGGTGGAGGGGACAAGGGTCTGGTATCCGGGAGAGGCGACGTTGTTTGCGTAGAGTCTAGCTGCGACGGATGGCGGGAACGCTATGCGGACTTGAGGCGGGAGCTGAGATAGCTCATGAGAAGCAGCTTGAACTCTCGAACGATCTCTTCTTTTTCCGCGGCGTTGGCATCTGCGTAGAGAGGATGCATCGCTTTGAATACCTGCACGGTTACATTGGCGATGCGAAGGGCGGCCTCCTGAGTCATGTCGGGACGCCTTTGGCGATAGAGGGCGACGAAGTGTCCTCGCAACCGGTTTCTTGCTGCGGGATCTCGTTTGAGGCTTCCGGGAGCGTTGAGGACTGGGATGTAGGCGGGGCGCTTTGCGAAGTAATCGATGATGATGTCGAAGAAGCGATCGACCAACTGCCTGAGGCTGAGCTTCGATGCTTCGGCTCGGAGAGGCACCCAGCGCACCTCGAACTCGTCGACATATTGCTGACGCAGCGCGCGCACGATGGATTCCTTGTCGGGGAAGTACTGATACAGGGTGCCGATGGATGCGTTGGCGCGTTCGGCGATCTCGGTCATGGTGGCGGCCTCGTAACCGGCTTCGGCCATTACGGATGCGGCGGCCTCAAGAAGCTGCGCGAGACGCCGCTCGCCTCGCTCCTGCTGTGGAGTGCGTCTTGAGGCGGGCCTCGGGTTTGACATTGTTGAGGGCATCCTCATATTCTAGGACAAGAAGGAACATGAGGGAACCCTCAAGTTTGTAAAGTTCTAAGGAGAATTAGGAATGCCAGTTACTGCCCTTGATCCGAAGACGACGCTTATCATCATCGATCTGCAGAAGGGCATCGTCGGAATGCCCACGGTGCATCCAACCGCGGAGATTGTGAAACGGGCCAGCGCATTGGCGGATGCCTTCCGCAGGCATGGGCTGCTGGTGGTGCTAGTCAATGTTGACGGCGGAGCACCGGGCCGAACCGAGATGGCTCCGCGCGTGCAGGAGTTTCCTGCCGGCTGGACGGATTTCGTGCCCGAGTTGAATCAGCAGCCGGGGGACCACAGGGTGACGAAGCGGACGTGGGGGGCGTTTGTGAACACGGGTCTCGGCGATCACTTGAAGGGGCTTGGTGTCACGCAGGTCGTGATCGTCGGTGTTTCGACGACCGCGGGTGTCGAGTCGACGGCGCGGCAGGCGTTCGAGCAAGGGTTCAACGTCACGCTCGCCGTCGATGCTATGACCGATATGAACCTTGATGCTCACACGAATAGTGTGACGCGGATCTTTCCGAAGTTGGGCGAGACCGGCACGACGCAGGAGATTCTCGATCTCCTCAATAACACTCGGGGGTAGCGTCGGTTCGAGCTACTCAACAAGTTGCACACAGGCTACAGAACATAAGGAGCGCAGCAGATGGAATGGATGCATTATGTGTCGTACTTCTTCGGAGGCACTTTTCTCGCGAACACTGTGCCGCACCTTGTCAGCGGCGTGATGGGAAGGCCGTTTCAAAGTCCGTTTGCCAAACCACCGGGCAAGGGACTTTCTTCTTCGACGGTGAACGTGCTTTGGGGATTCTTCAACCTGGTCGTTGGATATGTTCTGGTATGCCGGGTTGGAAGCTTCGATTTGCACTCTACGGTTGACGTTGCGGTGTTGGGCCTGGGTGTTTTGTCGATCAGTGTGATGCTCGCCCGCACCTTTGGCGAGTTCCACGGCGGCAATTCTCCCGGCAATTCTTCGGGGAGATCGTGAGAGGTGCTGTGAAAGGTTCGATGTCGCATGCGTGGCGGGCGCTGCGGCATCGTAACTTCCAGCTCTACTTCTTTGGCCAGGGCATCTCGGTGATCGGCAGCTGGATGACGAAGCTGGCTACGAGCTGGCTGGTCTATCGCATGACGCACTCGGTACTGCTGCTTGGCATTGTGAGCTTTGCTGGGCAGATTGTGTCGTTTCTGCTGGGGCCGTTTGCGGGTGTGTGGGTGGAGCGGCTGGATCGCAGGAAGCTGCTGGTGGCGACACAGGCGGCCGCTGCCGTGCAGTCGCTTGCATTGGCTGCGCTGACGCTGGCGCATGTGATTACGCTGTGGGAGATTATCGCGCTGACAGCGTTGCAGGGATTGGTCAATGCGTTCGACATGCCGGGGCGCCAATCGTTTTTGGTAAAGATGGTGGAGGACAGGAGCGATCTGAGCAACGCGATTGCGATCAACTCCTCGATGGCGAATGGTGCGCGTCTGGTGGGCCCGGCGATTGCAGGTCTGGTGATCGGGGCCTTCGGCGAGGGGTGGTGCTTCCTGATCGATGGCGTGAGCTATTTTGCGGTGATTGCGTCGTTGCTGCTGATGCGCATCAAGCCGATGGAGATCCGCAGAGGCGCGAGCAGCATTTGGGAACAGATGCGCGAGGGGTGGGATTATGTGCGGGCGTTTCGTCCGATTCGCACGATACTCCTTCTGTTTGCGCTGATCAGTTTGATGGGCTACTCGTATGCTGTTCTGCTTCCGGTCTTCGCGGCGCAGGTGCTGCACGGCGGCGCGCGCACGCTTGGCTGGCTGACGGGAGCTTCAGGAGTGGGAGCGCTTGTGTCTGCGCTTTCGCTTGTTGTGCGGAAGTCGGTTGTGGGGCTGGCGCGCATGGTGAAGATTGCGTCGGCGATGCTGGGTGTTGCGTTGATTCTCTTTGGTCTGTCGCACGTTTTGTGGCTGTCGCTTGTGCTGATGGTGTTCGTCGGTTTTGGGTTGATGCAGTGCGCATCGGCGAGCAATACGATTATCCAGTCGCTTGTGACAGAAGATAAACGCGCGCGTGTGATGAGCTATTACACAATGGCGTTTTTCGGGGCGGCACCGTTCGGCAGTCTGTTCGCGGGCATGCTGGCTCACCAGATTGGAGCGCCCCATACGGTTATGGTCACCGGGGCCTTCTGTGTCGCGGGGTCGATCTGGTTTACGCTGGAGCTGCCGAAGATCAGAAGGGTGATGCGGCCGATCTATGAAGAGATGGGCTTGCTGTCTGGTCAGTAGGTCTGGGCAGTAGGTTCGCCGGGAAGATGTAAGTTCAAAGTCAATGGACTACGATGGATTTCTGAATTCGGCGGATGCATCCCGGCTGGCGGCTACGCTGCATAGGCTTTCTCGTCATGACATCTCGGGTTGGGCGTTGACGGGCGGGATTGCGATCGAGCTGCATATTCAGCGGTGTGGTGGAGAGGCTTGTCTGCGCGCACTGCATGATATGGATTTTATTGCGGATTCGTTCGAGCAGATTCCGGCGAGTCTTGGAAGTCTTGGAGATGAATTGCTGATCCGGCATGTTCATCCGGATGACCCGCCGGGAAAGACGATGATGCAGGCAGTTGATCCTGAGACCTCGATGCGTGTGGATGTGTTTCGCGCCTATGGCTTCGAGATGGATCGTGTGTTGACGATTGAAGTGGCGGGAGTGACGCTCAGGATGGTGTCGCTGCGCGATATTGTGGCGCGACATGCGAGGCTGAACTGGGACCTTATGGAAGGGAAGCAGGTCGCTCCGAAGTATGCGCGAGATTTTTTACGACTGTTGGAGTTCGTCGCGGTCGATCAGATGGAAGATATCTGGCAGAAGCACCGGAAGCCGCAAAGTCTGGAGAACTTTGCGGCAACGGTTCAGCAGTTGCGGCGAGTGATTGGTTTGCGATCCGATCTGCTGGTGGGTCAGACGTATTCGAGGGATCCGGACGAAGTGTGCCCGCGGTGCCGCATGACGGATGCATTTCGGCTGGCGGATGCACGTCAGATTATGTTGCATCTCGGTTATTGCTGAGTAGTTCTTAGTTCTTGTCGGTCTTGTCTCTGACGGTTTCGACGAATTCCTTTACGGCCTCAACGTCAATCTCGACCGTCTCTCCTCCGACACGGATGGTCTTGCGTGCAGACTTGGGGACGGAACCAGCGTCGTCGGGCTGCTTCGGCGTTTGCAACGGATTGCTTGCCATAGTGTCGACCTCCAGGAAATGAGACGCCGAATAGGGGCTGCCCGATGCCCGGCAGAGCAATAGTATCGAGTGTTCTATCGCGATCTTACTGGTGATTACTGTTGTTGGCTGATTTGAGCGGCCTGCGCGAGGGTCAGATTTTGCGGGACGGCGCGGATCTCTGAGCGGATAACATCCTTGCTTTGTGCGAGGCTCTTGAGCATGAGGATGCGGCCGGTGACATGAACGCTGATGCGGTCGCTCTTCCAGTTTTGCGGGTCGACCTCTTTGCGCTCCAGCCTGAAGTGGCCGCCTTGATCGATGTGGCCGAGCATGCCGAAGCCGAACTCGACGGGATGGGCGATTGTGGCGTCCAGCGTGCAGAGTCTGTCTTCGGGTTGCTTCACGGTGATGGTGCCGGTCATTTGGTGAGCGACGCGTTCCTGGTAGGAGGAGGGCTGAAAGTCGGGCTTTGGTTGAAAGTTGAAGCGGGTACACCCGTTAGCGTCGCCATCGGCCTGGAGGATGAAGGCGGTGGAGAGGAGTTGCAGGAGTTGGGTTGCGCGGCCTTCATCGTCCTTATTGGTCTGGTTCAGTTTGCGGAAGTCATCGGGGTGGGCGACGATGTTGTCGATTCGCCGTTGCTCTGCCGCGGCTTCGTCTGCGGTTAGAGGCCGGTTGTCGATGGCGACGAGGCGGCGAAGAGGGCCGTCGGGCGTCTCTACGACGATTTCTTTCCAGAGGTGGCCGGCGGTGCGATCGGAGCGCTCCTCGGCGATGTAGTAGAAGTTTGGCCGCTGCTGCCGGGCGGCGGCTTCGTTCGCGGCCATCTTCTGAATCAGGCTTGAGTTCTGGATCGGGCTCGTGTCCTCGGATTGTGAGGGCTGTGCGGTAACGGCAAGCAGAGTGAGGGCGAAGCCGGTTGATGCCAGTTTCGAAAGCCAATGTCTACTACGCTTCATCGATTCATTCTTTCTTCGCGACTAAAGCACCACTTAGTACGATGCAACTTTTCGGCTCGCTCATCCAGTTTTGAACGATTTCAATTCGACAGGGTGAGCGGCGAATTTCGCAGGATTGGATTTTTCGGAAGAAGGAGCGGAGGGAATGGGTGCACTGTCAGCGTACTACAGCATCGTACGGGAGGAAGAGGGTGAAGACGGTGCCGGAGTGGCCCGCACGCTGGCTGCTGCGGACTGTGAGCGCACCGCCGTGGCGTTCGACGATCTCGTGGCTAACCCAGAGGCCGAGGCCGGTTCCAGCGACGTCTTTCGTGGTGAAGAAGGGCTCAAATATTCTTTGCGCGGTCTTGGGCGACATGCCTGATCCGGTATCTGCGACGGTGATGACCACGCCTCTTCGCCCTGTCTTCCAATGGACGCCCTCGCGGGTTCGCATGATGAGGCGTCCGCCGCCGCGATGCATGGCGTCGATGGCGTTGCCGATGAGGTTGCTGTAGACCTGCCGGACCTCTCCTTCGAAACACATGACGGGACGGACGCAGCGGGTGCGCTGCTCCACTTGCACTTGGGAGTTCAAGAGGCGCCCCTGATAGACGGTGAGAGCACTGTCGATCAGCTCGTCGCATGTGACGGGTTTGGGTTTGCTGGATTGCCGGTGGAAGCGCAGGGTCTGGTTTGCGATGACGGAGACGCGGCGCAGTTCGCGATCCGCGATGTAGAGATACTCGCGGGTTTGAGGATTGATGGCGGTTTCGCGCGCGAGGTAGAGAAGATTAGTAACGGATTCGAGCGGGTTGTTGATCTCGTGGGCAATGGAGCTGGCGAGGCGTCCGACGGCGGCGAGCTTTTCGGTCTGCATGAGCGCAAGTTCGGCACGCTTGCTCTCGGTGACGTCGACGCCGAGGGCGATGATTCCGGAGATGGTTCCGTCGGGTTCGAGCCTAGGTTGATAGACGAAGTCGAGGAAGCGCTCCTCGAGGGGCTCGGAGGGGGTTCGGGCGAGGTGTATGGGGGTTCGACGGCCGACGAAGGGTTTTCCGGTCTGGTAGACAGTTGTCGAGCAGAGCGATAAAACCCTGCTCTTCGGCCTCGGGGACGGCTTCGCGAACGGTCTTACCGACCAGACTGCGCTGGCCCATGAGGTCCTGATAGAGCGGGTTCACCATCTCGAAGAGATGTTCGGGGCCGCGCAGTACACAGAAGAAGGCGGGCGCCTGCTGGAAGAGATCTGCGAGGCGTTCGCGTTCACGCTCCAGCTCTTTGATCATGTGAGAGCGATCGCGTTCCATCTGCTTGCGCTCGGTGATGTCTCGCACGAAAGCCTGCCAGCGGCCGTCGGGCAGGATGGCGGTGCTGACTTCGGCAGCGAGCGTAGAGCCGTCTTTGGCAACAAACTGCCACTCTTCGACGCTGACACCACCCCGCAGCAGAGCATCGCGCGCATCCCAGAGCCGTGGAGCTTCAGTCTCGGTGACGAGCTGTGCGTAGCTGCGCTCGAGAAGCTCGTCGCGGCTATATCCCAGGAGCCTGCAGGCGGCCAGATTCGCCTCTTTGATGTTGCCGTCGGTGTCGGCGACGAAGATAGCATCGGCAGCCAGCTCGAAGAGTGCCTTGTACTTCTGCTGGCTGGTGCGCAGCCGGTTCTCGGCGACAAAGGCGCTTGTGGTTTCGGTGCAGACGACCAGGGTCCCGCAGATGCTGCCGTCGGCGTCGCGCACGGGACTGTAGCCGTAGGTCCAGTAGACGTCCTCGAGCTTGCCATCGCGCACGATGGGGACAAGCTGATTTTCATGCCAGCTTGCCTGACCGCGGATCATGACGGCGTCGATCTGTGGTCCGATGATGGGCCATATCTCGGGCCAGCAGTCGAGGGCCTTTTGTCCGAGCGCGGTGGGATGCTTGTCGGCTCCGATGCTGGGGCGATAGGCGTCGTTATAGAACTGGATGAGCTCTTTTCCCCACCAGAGAAACATGGGGTGCCGAGAGGACAGCATGGTATTGACGGTGACGAGCAGGGTATTGGGCCATTCTTCGATGGGCCCGATGGAGGTCCGGCTCCAATCGAAGGCACGGGTGAGACGCGCCATCTCACTTGTACCGAAGACTCGATTTCGCTGGAGAATTGAGGGCGCCGCCATCGATGCGGCTTCCTTTTCTTCCTTCAGCGGGGATTTCAAAGTCACGAAGAGCTCCTAGAGGATGCCGGACTTGCGGCTTCGCGGATCGCCTGAGTGCTTATTTTATGCATTGCCTTTGATCAAATCCAACTTGGCGCTTGGTTGAACGGAATGAGTGCTTCCGCACGGAAGTTCTTTGCATAGGGACCCTGTCACAGGCCCAACCGCTCCCACTACCGGTTTCGGCGCAGGTGGAGTCAAAGGTTCAGGCTCGCGTATCCTACTTTGATGCAGATCCGGGTGCTTTATTTTGGTGTGCTGAAAGATATTTTCGGATGTCGCGGCACGGTGATAGAGCTGGAAGAGGGAGCGTCGGTCGCTGACCTGCTTCAGAGTCAGCGGGGATCGGCAAGGGCTGGGATCGTTCCCTGGGATTCGATCGCTGTGGCGGTGAATCAGGAGTATGCCCGGGTTACGGATGTGCTGAAAGATGGCGATGAAGTGGCGTTGCTGCCGCCGGTGAGTGGCGGGGTTGGGAGCGCCGGGGCTGGGAGTTTGGGGGCTGAGGGACTGGACGGTATGCGGGTTGAGATCATAGACGGGGTGATTCCGGTGGCGGAGATTGCCGCGGAGATCAAGGCCGGATCCGATGGGGCGGTGTGCCTCTTCGACGGCATCGTTCGGGATAATACGCGGGGGCGGAAGACACTGCATCTGGATTATGAGGCGTACCGGGAGATGGCGCTGGAGCAGATGCGCGGCCTTGCAAATGAAGCAGTGACGAAGTTTGGGGTGCGGGATGTGGCGCTGGTGCACCGGCTGGGACGATTGATGGTGGGTGAGACGAGTGTGCTGGTGGTAGTGGCTTCCGCGCACCGCGGGGCAGCATTCGATGCGTGCCGGTGGCTGATCGATACGCTGAAGAGGACGGTGCCGATCTGGAAGAAGGAGCAGTTTGTGGATGGGGCGAGTTGGGCGGACGGAGAGCCGTTTCCGGAAGACATTGGTATTGGTTCCGTGGAGAGGGAAGGGTCGGGGGCCGAGAAGTGAGAGCTCTGGTTGTCGTCGCGTTAGTGGGGTTGCAGACGGTTTGGGCGCAGGAGGCGCCGATTGAGCGGAGACCGCCGCCACCGCCAGTGGGAACCCAGGCTCCGAAGACTGCGGATGATGTGCAGGATGTGCCGGTGGAGAAGCCTCCGCAGGGCGGGTTTCCTACGATCAAGGTGGACACGCGCCTGGTGAATGTGGCGATGAACGTAGTCGATGCCAAGGGCACGCCGGTGAGTGGGCTGGAGAAGGACGACTTCGAGATTCTCGAGGATGGAAAGCCGCAGAAGATCGCGATCTTCGAGCGGGAGACTACGACCCCGCTGTCGATTGTGCTGGCGGTGGATGCGAGCGAGAGCGTGCTGTCGAGCGAGCGGCTGGAGAAAGAGGCGGCGAAGCATTTTGTGAATGCGCTGCTGAGGGAACAGGATGAGCTGGACCTGATCGAGTTCTCCGATGTGGTTCGGGAGCTGGTGCCGTTTACGAACCAGAAGAAGAAGATTGAAGTTGGGCTGAACGGGATTCAGCATGGGGATGCGACGGCGTTGTATGACGCGGTTTTTCTCGCGTCGGAGCGGCTTACGGAGACTTCGGCTGCGAATGGGCGCAGGCGCGTCGTGGTGTTGATCACCGATGGCGGGGACACCGTGAAGGGGGCGCGGTATACGCAGGCGCTGGAGGAGGCGCAGAGAGCGGGGGCGATGGTGTACTCGATCATCATTGTGCCGATCTATGCGGATGCGGGTAGGAATACGGGTGGGGAGCATGCGTTGATTCAGATGGCGCAGGATACGGGTGGGAAGTATTACTACGTCGTGGATCCGAAGGATCTGGAGCCGGCGTTCCGTCATGTGTCGGATGACCTGAGGACGCAATATCTGCTGGGGTATTACGCGCCGAAGCGGGGGAAGGATGATTCGTACCGGTCGATCAAGGTGCGGATGAAGGACTCAGAGATGCATGGGGGCTTCGAGTTGAGGTACAGGAATGGGTACTACGCGGATGCGCGGTAGGGACCAGGCGATACCATTGCAGAGTACGGTTTGAAAGAGGAGCAACGGTGAGTCGATTCGAGTATGCGCATTTGGCGGAAGGAATCGCGCGGCAGGCAGGCGCGTTGCTGCGAGGGTTTTACACCAAGGGTGTGGCAACGGAGTACAAGGGCGATGTCGATCTTGTGACCGAGGCCGACCGGGCGAGTGAGCAGTTGATTGTCGACAAGCTGAAGCAGACGTTCCCTTCGCATGGTGTATATGGCGAGGAGGGCGCGCGGGCCGGGATGGACAGCGAGTATCGGTGGTATATCGATCCGCTGGATGGGACGACGAACTTTGCGCATAAGTTTCCGGCGTTCTGCGTGATTCTGGGACTGGAGAAGAGGCCGGCGGGGCTGGCGGCCGATGCGGATGGGGAGTTGATTGCCGGGGTGATCTACGACCCGCTGCGGGATGAGATGTTTTCGGTGGAGCGAGGCAGAGGAGCGTGGCTGAACGGGAAGAAGATTTGCGTGTCGAAGGTGGCGACGATGCAGGAGTCGCTGACGGGGACGGGGTTTCCCAGCCAGAAGCGGCACAACAGCCCGAATGTGCACTTCTACCAGGAGGTCACGCTGCGCTCGCATGGGGTGAGGCGGGCGGGCAGTGCGGGTTTGGATCTGGCGTACGTGGCTTGCGGGAGGCTGGACGGGTTCTGGGAGTTCAATCTGAATCCGTGGGACACGTCTGCGGGCGTACTGATGGTGATAGAGGCTGGCGGAGCGGTGACCCATTTCGACGGCGGGAAGTTTACGCTGGATAGCCGCGAGGTGCTGGCGACGAATGGGCTGATCCACGGTATCCACGGGGAGATGGTGCATCTGTTTACGGAGATGTTCGCGGGGCGGGAGATGGAGCCGATTCCTACTCCGGCGGAGTTTGCGGCCAGGCGGGCGGCAGCCAAGTAGATGCGGAAGAGGCGAACAGCGCGGGTGATGCTGTTCGACGAAAGCGGCGATATTCTGCTGATTCGCTTTGTGGTGCCGAGGGCGGACGGGGAGTTCGTCTTCTGGGCGCTTCCGGGTGGAGAGATCGACGCCGGGGAGACCGAGGCAGAGGCTGCGGTGCGCGAACTTGCGGAGGAATTGGGGATTGAGGTTGCGGTGCAGGGGCCGGTCTTTCGCGACGCGAACATGTTTTTGCACCAGGGCGAGATGCAGGATAACGTCGATTTTTTGTTCTGGGCGTGCTGCCGGCGGGCAGAGCCAAGGTTGATAGGCGTTACGGCGGAGGAGATCGGCATCATGAAGGAGATTCGCTGGTGGACGGCGCAGGAGATTGCCGGCGCCCGGGAGCGGATCTTCCCGGTGGAACTGGCGGCTCGGATGTTCGAGATGCTTGATCTGAGAGGACGGATGGGGTGAAATGGTGCCCGGAGTGGTCCTATTTGGAACAGGTTTTCGATTTGCGGTGACGACCAGATGTGCTGCTAGAATCGAGTCACGAGCTTCGAAGCAGGCTGCGACTTTTGGAGTTTAGAAGTAGATAAGGGAGATTTTTCGAGATGGCTTATGTGATTGCGGAACCGTGTATTGGGACGAAGGATTCGGCTTGCGTGGATGCCTGCCCGGTAGATTGTATTCACCCGAAGAAGGATGAGGCTGGGTACAGCGAGGCGAATCAGCTGTTCATCGATCCCGTGGAGTGCATCGATTGCGGCGCGTGCGTGCCGGTCTGCCCGGTGTCGGCGATCTATGCCGGGGACGATCTGCCGGAGAAGTGGGCGGAGTATCAGGTGAAGAACGCGTCGCACTTCGGGCGATAGATTCAGATCGTTTGGTGTTCTGCAACCGCGCGGCCAAGTGGCTGCGCGGTTTTGCTTTTTGGGAAGAGATAAGAATGAAGAGCCTGGCTTCGGCAGATGTTTTTGCGGCGACGCGACGGAGACTTCTGAGTCTCAGGATCGATGACCGGGCGCGTTGGGGGATGATGACTGTGACGCAGATGGTGCGGCATCTGGGTCATTCATACGAGCTTGCCTTGGGAGAACGGGTGGCGGCGCCGTTGAAGGGGCCGCCTCCGGTAGTCATGAAGTGGGTGGCGCTGCGGTCGGGTCTGTCGTGGCCCAAGAATGTTCCGACGCCTCCGGAGTTGAAGCAGACGATTGCGGAAGAATCAGACATTCAGTTTCATGCGGCAGTGCGGATGTCGATTAAGAAGATGGAGCAGTTGGCAGTTGGGACGCGCTGTGCTTCGACGCATCCGATGTTCGGCGCGATGACGATAAGGGACTGGATGCGTTGGGGCTATCTGCACGTGGACCATCATCTGCGGCAGTTTGGCCGTTGAGGGATGGCGATATTCGAGCCTCAGTTTTATTTTCTTTACTGCATCTTGCCTGCTGAGTTTTCCAGCACAAGGTTGGAGACCACGCCGGTGTCGACCGTGACGGGATAGTGTGAGCAGAACCCGATGCCGACGTAGAAGGGGCCGTCGAAGTGCAGGTGAATCGGTGGGCCGAACTGGTGCATGGGTTCTCCTTTGACGCTGATGAAGAGCGCGAAGTCGTCGCCATGTTTTTCTAGGCCGATGCGCTGCGGCATGACGTTGGGCAGGAGGCTTCCGCTGATGCGGTACTGCATGTCTTTGATGGAGGCGCTCTTTTCTTCGCGCTCTGCGAGATGAACCATACCGGTGCCGTGCTCGCCGGTCATGATCTCCTTGGAGTCGTCGTCGAGGTCTTGACGGATAATGAGGACGATCTTGCGGTCGTGCGGGGTGCTGGGGATGGGGAAGGAGGCGTCGCCTGCGAGAGAGATATCGCCGGACATCTTCTTCCAGAGATAACGAAACTCGTCGCGGGTGTACCAGATGTTGTAGCCGGCGGAGTTGATGGTGTACTGCTTGGTCGCGGGGTCGTAACTGGCGCTGCCTGGAACTAATGCGCCACCGATATCAGACTGTCCCTGGAAGATGCCGATGGGCGTGTCGAAGTTTTTGCCGGCGCGGTGAAAGTCGGCTGGTGGCGGATATTGCTTGTGGGTGGCGGAGCTGGGGAGCGCCCAATCGGGCACCTCGGGTGTCTGTGCCGGGGATGCTGGAGGGGCCTGCGCATGCAACAGGGGCGGCGCGCTGAAGAGCATTAGGGTTAAAAGGGCGGCGAGGGCGGAGGCTTTGGTCGCGGCGTGAACAAACGAGGTCTTCATAGGTGAAAACTTTAGCAGATTAGTTCAATTCTGAGTTAAGTATGTATAGCCCAACGGCGGTTACGCCTTACGAGGAGACGGTTCGAATAAGCTGGAAGGGATGATACAGCGGCAGGGAGAGGCGATCGTGTTGCGGGTGTGGCCGTTCCACGAAGCAGACCTGCTGGTGAGCCTGTTCACGCGGGAGCAAGGCAGGGTGAAGGGCGTGGCTCGCCATGCGATGCGGTCGAGGCGGCGGTTTGGCGGAGCGCTGGAGCCGATGACGCATGTGCGGGCCACGTATGCGGAGAGACCAAAGCAGGAGTTGGTGCGGCTGGATGCGTTCGAGATTTTGAGCTCGCCGCTGTCGCGGCCCATCGACTACGCGAGGACCGCCGCGCTGCAGATGGTGGCCGAGGTGGTGGAAGAGGCGCTGCCAGAGGGTGCTCCGGAGGATGCGGTGTTTCGGCTGGTGCTGGCGGTGCTCGACGAGATGCAGGTGGGAAGAGTGTGGATGCCGGTGACGTACTTCGCGCTGTGGATGAACCGGCTGATGGGCTGGATGCCGGAGTTGGGACATTGTGTGATGTGCGGGTTGGATTTGCGTGGGGGGACGGTGTGGTATTCGGCGACGAGTGATGGGGTGACTTGCGGGGATGACCGGCGCGCAGGGAGCGTGGCGCTGTCGGCGGAGTCAGTGAAGGATGCGCAGAGGATCTTTCGTGGGACGGTGAAGGGCTTGGCGGAGGAGGATTGGCCGAAGGCGCGGGGGGCGGATCTGCGTCGGTTTGCGGTGGAGACGCTGGAGCGGCATCTGGAGCGGCGATTGGTCAGTGTTCGAGCTTTGGGGCGTGCTTGAGAGTTTTGGCTTGAATCCTTGCTGTGCTAGATGGCTGCAGCTACTGCGGGCTTGAGATTCAACGTTCGTTCGATGATGTCTGCAGCGGTTTCAAGGGCGTCGATCCTTTGCATTTCGGTTTGCAGACTGCGCGCGGCGTTGCGGTACGTGCTGTCTTCGAGGACCGATTGGACAGCGCTTCGCAAGCGGCGTACGTTGAGTTTACGAGCTGGGATAACGATGCCGGCACCTTTGGCTGCTACACGAGCGGCTACGCCGGGCTGGTCGTTGCCTTGCGGAATGGCGACCAGCGGCACGCCTTCGGCGAGGGATTCGAGGACGGTGTTCAGTCCGGCGTGAGTGATGACGAGGGATGCTCGCTTGATGAGATCCAGTTGGGGTGCGTAGCGCACGATGATGGGGTTGCCAGGAAGTGCTCCGAGAAGCGCCGGGTCGATTCCGCCGCCGAGTGAGAGGACGAGTTGGGCGTTCAAGGTGGAGCAGGCCTCGGCGATTGTTTTGAAGGCTTGTTCTGAGCCGTTTTGAAGTGTGCCAAGCGAAGCGTAGATGAGCCTGCGGCTGTCGAGTAGGTGCCAGGGAAAATCGACGGGTGCGCGCTGCTGGCTGTCGACGAAGGGGCCGGTGTAGTGGAGGTTGGCCGATTTGATGGGCGTGGGGAATTCGAGCGCTTCGGGTAGTTGGGTGATTTGCGCGAGCGGTGAGAGTGCTTCGGTGGAGTGGGTGAGGGGTTTGAGATTCCACGCTTTGCGCTGAACGTTAACGACTGCGTAGATAGGCGTGGCGATGCGTGAGAGGAGCCGCATGCCGAGTCGATTGCGCAGGCGAGTGAAGGGATTTTGGCCGCCGTTCCAGCCGAAGCAGAAGGGAGGGATATGGTCGTCTTTGACGAGCGGAGGGAAGAAGGCGACTGAGACGAAGGGAAGGCCGAGGCGTTCGGCTACATTGCCGCCCATGTCGGCCTCGTCGATGATCATCGCGTCAAGGTTACGTCTGCGCACGGCATCGGGGCCGTCGCGGAGGATCATGGCTGCTGTGTTTTTGACACGCTCGACGGTGAAACGGAAGGTGGCTAGTCCTTTGAGCTGGGCCAACTGCTGATCGAGCTTTTGGAGAGTGCCGAGAGGATAGTCGCTCGCGCCGATGAGTTGGAAGTCGATGCCGGCGGCTCGGATGCGTGCCTCGATGTCGGCGATGCCGAAGAGGACGAACTGATGTCCGCGCTGCTCAAGGCGCTTGGCTAGCGCGGTCATAGGGTTGATGTGCCCTGTACCTGGAAAGCAGAATGCTCCGAGCCTCGCCATACGTTGTGTCCTGTGCGATGAATTTGGGCCCGAGGTAGTTACGGAGGAGGGGATGATTCGGATGTTTTGCTCTGCAACCAATTTATGACTGCCGGATAGGAAGGAGCAAGCGCGTGAGAATGCTTGCTGGTAAGCTTCGTATCGCGTGCTGTTCATTTTGAGTTGAGGTTGGTCGATGCGATTGGGTGTGAAGCAGAGAAGGTGGCATAGAGCGTGAAGAACAGCGCGGGGATGCCTCTTCCGAAGGTTTTGCGCTGGTTCTGGATCGGTTCCGCGATCGCCTTTGGGCTGACGCTTCTGGTTGGGTTACTGGAATTTCGTGCCGGAATGAACCTGTATCGCTGGAGTGGATTCGACACGCCCTACTTTCGAGACCTGATCGAAGATCTACCGACGTTTCCGCTGCTGCATACTGCCGCTTTCTTCGATCCGGTGAACTCGTCGCCGGTTGCGTATCCTCCGTTTGGCGCTGTTCAGTTGGTGTCGCTTTATGCAACAGGTCATCCGGTGTTCTTCTTCCTGATGCTCGCGATTGTGGCGCTGGGGCTGGCGATTTGGGGAGTGAGGCGGGCGCTGATAGAGAACGATATCGATCGGCGTACGGCGCTGCTCTTCCCGTTGACGCTGACGGTGATGTCGTTCCCGATTGAACGGCTTGTTGTTCAAGGAAACATCGAGATATTTTTGTGGATCTTTGCGGCGGCGGGAACGTGGGCTTACCTGCGAGATCGCAATGCTGTTGCGGGTGGCCTGTGGGGGCTTGCTGCGGCGTCAAAGTTGTATCCGGCGGCGCTGCTTCTGCTGCTGTTGCCGCGGGGCAGATTTCGCGCGTTCGCGATCGGGGTGGTTGTGTTTTTTGCGGCTTCCGTGCTGTCGATGGTGTATCTAGGGCCCGATCTTGCGACGGTGTGGAGGGGGTCGCTTCATAGTGTATTTGGCTATCAGCAGTTGCGCGCGGCGGAGCTGAGCACGCGCGAACTGAATGCGAACCACTCGTGGTTTTTGCTGGTGAAGTTTGCCGCGGCGGTTTTTGGGGCGTCGGCGCTGGCGCTGGTGAATTTGTATTACGTGTGCGGAGGGCTGCTCTTCCTAGCCGTGTTCTTCGGGCGACTGCGAAAGATGCCGATTGCGAATCAGTTGCTGGGAGTGAGCATCTTCATGCTGACGCTTCCTACGATCTCGTATTTTCATACTTTGGTGAACTTGTACGCGCCTTTAGTGGTGCTGTTCTTTCTTGCCATTCGCGCGGAGAGAGCTGGCGTGCGAATCGATGGACTGTCGACGGCGATTCTGTTATTCATTCCGTTGTTTGCGTCGTTTCAGTTGTTTACGTTTCCGACTGTATTTCTTTTCTGCGGAGTGATGCAGGCAGTTGTGTTGCTGGTGCTCTTTCTTTACGCGGTCCAATATCCGTTTGAGTTACCGGGAGAGCATGCAAGCGATTTGGTTGAGAAGAACGCGTGATGCTGCAAAGGAAGTTGTTCGAGGTGTAGGGATGGAGAGGCTGGCGAAAGTATTGTTTTGTGTCGCGATGGTTTGGGTTGTGTCAGGTCAGTTGGAAGCGCAGCCGGGGGTGAAGTGGGTGGGGTCGTGGGCTGCGTCGCAGCAGGTGCCGGAGACGCAGAATTCGCTTGATCCGGAGTTGATGCGTGATGCTACGTTGCGGCAGATCGTGCATCTCACGGTGGGCGGCGGTCAGTTGAGGGTGCGGATGTCGAATGCGTTTGGGACAGCGCCGCTGCATTTGAGTGCGGTGCATGTGGCGAGGCCGGTGTCGGCGGCGAGTGCGACGATTGATGCGGCCAGCGATACTGCTGTGACGTTTCACGGCGCGCCGGATGTGACGATTCCAGCCGGTGCGGAGTATCTGTCGGATGCGGTGACGTTTCCTGTGGCCGCGCTCTCGAATCTCGCCATCTCGATTCACTTTGATCAACCGCCGACGGGAGAGACTGGTCATCCGGGTTCGCGGACAACGTCGTACGTGACGCATGGGGACGTGGTTTCGGCGGCGAGTTTGCCGGACGCGAAGACGGTCGAGCACTGGTATCAGATTTCGGGAGTGGATGTGGTCGCTTCTGGTGACAGTGGTGCGATTGTGACGCTGGGGGATTCGATTACGGATGGGCATGGAGCGACGACGAATGGCAACGATCGCTGGCCGGACGTTCTAGCGGCGCGGATGCAGGCCGATAAGTCGACGCGGATGACGGGTGTTCTGAATTTGGGGATTGGCGGGAATCGGTTGCTGCTGGATGGGCTGGGGCCAAATGCGCTGGCGCGGTTCGATCGCGATGTGTTGGCGCAGACTTCGGTTCGCGCGGTGATTGTGTTGGAGGGCGTGAACGACCTGGGGACGCTAACGCGCGACCATGACGTTTCAGCTGAGGAGCATGCGGCGCTGGTTGGTCAAATTGAAGGGGCTTATGCGCAGCTGATCGAGCGGGCCCATGCGCATGGGATTCGTGTGATTGGAGCGACGATTCTGCCGTATAGCGGGTCGAAGTATTATCATCCGGGGCTGGAGAGTGAGGCCGACAGGCAAGCGATTAATGCGTGGATTCGCGATGCGGGGCACTTCGATGCTGTGGTGGACTTCGATAAGCTGACGCGTAATCCCGCGCATCCGGATCATCTGTCGCCTGCGTTTGATTCGGGGGATGGATTGCATCCAGGGCCGGCGGGATATAAGGCGATGGGAGATGCGATTCCGCTGAAACTGCTAATGCACTGAGAGGCCAGCCACACGAAGGAAAGACAATTCGGCGTAGTTTGCCAGTGCGGAATTCTGCGTCGCGATCGGGATCGGCCTAGAGCTCTCCGTCTGCTTGTGAGAGGCATTTAAGCGCGCTACTTTTCGGCTTGTAAGAATTGTTGCGGATTCACACGGCGAATGTACATTGTGGCCGAAAAAGGCGGCAACCACAGGCGATAGTTAACGGGGGCAAATCTATTCTGCGGATCGCCACACGTGAAATCGTCGTAGGAGACCAGATATAGGGGCCTGATGGCGGAATAGAACTTTGCGTGAAAGTACCCGCAGGGCTCGAATTTGGACCGTGCCCTAGTGTAGTGGCGAATGCCGTTTGGGGTTCGAATTCCGTCACTGTCTACGTATCCTTGAGCGTCGATCTGGGTCCAGCCGTCGTAGGGGAATCCTCCGTAGAAGGAGGTGCGGGGCAACCCGGCGGCACGAAATTGATTGATGGCAGCGAGGCGAGCGCGGTCCTCGGCGAACTTGTCATGGGTCGCTGCGATCCCGTAAGCCACGAATAAGAACAGAACGGCATAGCATGTGCGAGGAAGGCGCAGGCTGACTCTGTCCTGGTACAAGCGCATGGCAAAAACGGCGATGACCATGAACAGAGGCAGGAGATATCGATCGAAGATAACGCCGGAGGAGATTCGAAACAAAAGGAAAGTGCAATACGCAAGGGTGAACGGCCCGAGGAGGAAGAGGACCTTTCGCAGAGAGAGCCGTGTGGGCTGACTTTGGGGGTGGGGTGTCGGTGGGTAACGATTCCTAGTGATGAGAACGGCAGCGAAGGCGAAGGCAGCGAAATCGCAGACCACGGTAATGAAGACGCGCACGGCGGGTTGCAGGACGACGGGCCGGTTACCGATGTCGGGGAGGTCCAGAATGCCGCGGGAGGTGACGTAGTTGCCGGGGGAGTTCAAGGTGGGCTCGAGCAACCTTCCCAACCAATAGCTGTCCGGGCGGATCACGAAGTAAGTGCAGAAAATTAACGCTCCGACGATCGACAGGTATAGGAGGCGTTTGTTTTTTTTCACGAACGGGAAGACAAAGGCAATCAGAATGGGAATGAGGAAGAAAGCAGCTTCCAAGAGAACGCAAATTGCCAGCACCACCGCGATGATGAAGTGATCCTGGTCGGTGCGAACCTGGCTGAAACTCTCCACGGTCGAGTACATCTGCTTGCTGAACCAATACATGCAGAGGAAGACAAAATTCACACAAAGAAACCAGACGACTGCAAGCGCGGTGACCGGCGGGCGCCGTTTCCGAACGAGCCACCAGGCCGAAGGAACCATGACGAACAAGCCAAGCCAGCTGGTCTGGCGGACTGTGCCGAGCAAAGCGCTGCAGATGGAGGCAGCCATTAGCCAGTCTGAGATCCGTGATGGATGTGGAGTCTCAACAGCGCGAAGACAGAGATATAGGCAAACAACGATCGCGAACATGCCGGGAATATCTGACATGAAGCTGAAGGACAGAGGAATGAACAGGGGGGAGAGTACGAGCGTGAGGGTCGCAAAGGTGGCGTTTGCTTTTCGCAGTCCGAGAAGGACGAAGCTGCGCTGGAGCAAGAACGCGGTCGCAAGTGCGACAAGCAGGACGGAAAAGTACGCGGTGGTGAAAGAGAATCCGAAGATTTTGATGAACAGCGCGCCCAATGCGAGTTGCCATCCGAGCATCGCGCTGGCCCAGCCGTAGTAAATGATGTGGCCAGTCTCTGCAAGGGTTTTTGCGGAGCGCACGTAGGAGAAGTCGTCGCACTGGCCCATCTCGACGAACGGGTAGGCGGCAAGCGTACAGAGACCGAGGAGCACGGCGCAAAGGAGCGCCGGGCGCTTCAGCACCGGTTCAAGAAACATTCGGAATTTCCGGTCGTCAGATGGCATCTGCGTTTCTGTGAGATGCAGGGAGTGGGCGAAATGTTTGTCGACGAAAATGTTACGCGATCGGTTAAAGCGCAGAGGCGACGTTGCGATTGTTTTAGCCGAGGCACTCGATAGAGCCGTGAGTGCTTCGGGATGGCCTTCCGCGGCAAGCTATAAAGCAGGCTAGAGGGGGTGGTTCATGGCGTCGTTAAACTGATGAAAGAAGGCAACGTATTTTTCCGGGCCGTTTTGCTCGGCGAAGCGGAGAGGCTTGACGCGTTCAACGAGGATCTCGGTTGCGTTGGGTTGCGTCCTGATGATCTCGATGACTTCGTTGAGGTAGTCGGCGAGCGCCATGGCGCGCGGGTCGGAGGCCTGGCCGCTGCCCATCAGCTCGGTCTGGACGTAAGGCGGCGCAAGTTCGAGAACCTGAACGTTGGTGGACTTGAGCTGATAGCGCAGAGCCTGAGTGTAGGAGTGAATGGCGGCCTTGGTGGCGCAGTAGGTGGGAGTAACGGCCATGGGAAGGAACGCAAGGCCGGAGGTGACGGTCATGATGGCGGCGTGAGGCTGCTTGAGGAGGTGCGGCAGGAGAGCAGCGGTTAGACGGATAGGGCCGAGGAGATTGGTGGTGATGGTGGCCTCGGCAGTGGAGAGGTCTTCGGGCTGCGCGAGCAGATTTTCTGGCCGCATGATTCCGGCGTTGTTGATGACGACGTTGAGGGCGGGGAAGTCGGTGGTGAGTTTCGCAGCGAAGGAACGAATGTTGGCGGCGTCTTCGATGTTGAGCGCTGCGGAGGACATGCCAGGATTGGCTGCGGTGGTCTCGTCGAGGACCTGCTGGCGACGGCCGGCGATGATGACGTGGTTGCCAAGCTTGTGGAAGGCCTCTGCGAGTCCGCGGCCGATACCGGAGCCGCCGCCGGTGATGAGGATAGTGTTTCCGGTGGTCTTCATGGTGGTGATTTCTCCTTAAGTGATAGTAGGGCAATGAGCGGAGATTTTTCGCCGACAGATCATGGCCGTTGTTGAATGGTTCTGGCATACTGCCGTGATGGCATACCTGGCCACTCGCGGCGTTGGTTGTGGGTTGGTCTCGCGAGGTAAAAGGGTTTTGTTGTGCCTGGTTGGGCTCGCGACTGTGGGGCGCGGAGCCTTGTTGACGGCCCAGCAGGAGCCCACGCCAAACCAGGAGCCGATTCATACGCTGCATGTGTATGCGAACCTGATCCAGATCCCAACGCTGGTTTTGGACGCGAATTGGAAGCGGTTGAAGGCGCCGATTCCGGAGAGCCGATTTTCAGTCAGCATCGATAGCGGCCCGTGGTTTCGTGCGACCCACGTTCGCGAGGAGGGGGATGACGCAATCTCACTCGCGATTCTGCTGGACGTGGGCGGCGATTCGTCGAAGTTGATGCCGAAGATCGCGGATGCGATAGGAGGGCTTGCGCCGCTCGGGCTTCATGAAAAGGATCACGTTTCGGTTTATGCCATGGACTGCGAGCTGGTACGGTCGCTCAATGACGTGCCGGCTGAGAGTGCGCGCCTGAAGCTTGGGGTCGATCGGGCGTTGGAGTCGTGGAGAACTCGTCAGACAACCATCCCCGTGCCTCACTGCCAGCAAAAGCTCCATCTTTGGGACTCTTTGGCGTTTGTTGTAAGTGAGCTGTCCAAACTTTCCGGACGTCGGGTGATTCTGGTTGTATCGGATGGGAACGACAAGGGCAGTCGACATCCATGGAATGAGGTGAGGGCCTTCGCTGAGGCAAAGGGTGTGGCTGTCTTTGGAGTGTCCTATAGTCCGTCTGAGTCCACCATCGTATCGGCCCCCGAAGTCCTGCGGTGGAGAAGCGAGGATCCGTTTCGCTAGCTATGCGAGTTGAGTGGAGGCGTTGTGTCGATGTCTTCTCCGAGCCTGCTGACGTTCACGCTGGAACGATTTGTGACGATGCTGAGGGAGCGTTACATTGTGGAATTTCCTCGGCCCGCCAACGCGACGTCCGGCGTTCATTCCCAGGAGATCAGGATTTCGAAGGGCAGCTACTTCATCCGGCCGGCGGGGATTTCTGTGCCGGTTCCCGATGCCGCTTTGCTGGCCGATCCGACAACGGTGAAATCGGATCCGTCGCTGACGCCGGAGCAGGGCAAGCGCAAGCCGATGGACAAGCCGTACTGATGAACGGAGACGTTGCAGGTTAGGTTCTGGCATACTTTCGAAATGTCACGCTTCGGCGCTCTCGGGTTTCGTTGCCGGTCTGTGCAGAGTGCGAGGTTTTTGCTGTGCCTCCTGGCCTTGGGGAACGGTGCTGTGCTTGCCGGGCAGGAAGTGCCAACACCGCAGGATGAACCGATAACCACACTGCATGTGTACGAAAATCTGATCCAGATACCGACGCTGGTGCTTGGGCTGAATCGCGAGCGACTCAAGACGCCGATTGCGGAGAAAAGATTTTCGGTCAGGATAGACAACGGACCGTGGTTTCGCGCGACCCATGTTCGGATGGAGGGTGACGATCCGATTTCGCTTTCGATTCTGCTCGATGTGAGTGGCGATGCATCGAAGCTGATGCCGAAGATCAGCAATGTGATCGCCGGTCTTGCGCCTCTCTCATTGCACCCCAAGGATCATGTTTCGATCTATGTTCTGGACTGTTCTCTGGTGCGGTCTTTAAATGACGTGCCTGCCGACGCTTCACAGTTGAAACTTGGTGTCGAGAAGGCTTTGGAATCCTGGAGAGTCCGTCAACAGAACCGGGGAGTACCGAGTTGCCGGCAGACAATCCATCTTTGGGATGCGCTGACATATATCGCCGGCGAGATGTACAAACTCCCGGGCCGACGGGTGATTCTTGCTGTGTCGCAAGGAGACGACGAGGGCAGCGGTCGCACGTGGAATGAGGTGAGGGCCTATATGCAAGCGACGGGAGTGGCGGTCTTTGGAATGACCTACGTTCCGACCCCGAAGGAGGTGGGTCATGACGTTTTCTTGCGATGGAGCAGTGAGAACCCTTTTCATTTGGTGTGCGAACTGAGCGGGGGCGTGGTGCTATTGACTCACGTAAGGGTGCTCGAAGAGACGATGGAACGGTTTATGACGATGCTACGGGAGCGTTACATCGTGGAGTTTCCGCGACCGGCCAACTCGACTTCGGGCGCGCATAGCATGGAGGTGAAGATCGCGAAGAGCGACGACTTTATCCGGTCTGCGGGGATATCGGTGCCCATTCCGGACGCGGCGTTGCTGGCCGATCCGACGACAGTGCCTTCGGACCCGACGCGTACACCGGAGATGGGGACGCGCCACCCCATGGAGAAACCCCAGTAATGGGCGCGGTGCCAGGCTTTCCTTACGTCTGAAACGGGCGGCTCCGGGTGGGGTATGGATGCGCCTAGCGGTTAGAATCAAAGGATTGCCGGATATTGAAAAGAGACATATGAGTGGATCGGTTTCTGGGGTTGGGGAGAAGAAGCGCGCGCTGACGTTTCAGGAGTTGCTGTTTACGCTGCAGCGGTTCTGGGCGGACAGGGGATGCGTGCTGCAGCAGCCTTACGATGTGGAAGTAGGCGCGGGGACGATGTCGCCGGACACGTTTCTGCGCGTGCTAGGGCCTAAGCCGGTGAGGATTGCGTATGCGCAGCCTTCGCGCAGGCCTGCGGACGGGAGGTATGGAGAGAATCCGAATCGGCTGTTTCGGCATACGCAACTGCAGGTGGTTCTGAAGCCGCCACCGGTGAATATTCAGGAGATGTATCTCGAGTCGCTGGTGGCGATCGGAATCGATCTGAAAGAGCACGATATCAAGTTCGAAGAGGACAACTGGGAGTGGCCGGTAGGCGGCGCGTGGGGGGTTGGCTGGCAGGTGATGCTCGATGGGCTGGAGATTACGCAGTTCACGTACTTTCAGCAGTGCGGTGGGATGGATCTCGACCCGATCAGCGGCGAGATTACGTATGGGTTGGAGCGGATCGCGGGGTTTCTGCAGGATGTGGATTCGATCTACGACATCGTGTGGGCCGTGGAGCCTGATACCGAGCGCAAGGTGACGTACGGGGAGATGCGGCTTGCGGAGGAGGAGCAGTTTTCGGCGTACAGCTTCGACTATGCGGACGTTTCGAAGTTGTGGGAACACCTGAACCTGTATGAGGCGGAGTGTCTGTCATTGCTGGAGAAGGCGAAGGGGTTCGACAAGATGGACGGGCTTGCGTTGAAGCGGTTTCCGGTGCTGGGCGCGTATGAGCTGGCGCTGAAGTGCTCGCATGTCTTCAATCTGCTGGATGCGCGCGGCGCGATCTCGGTGACGGAGCGGGTGGGTGTGATGGCGCGGATTCGCACGCTGGTAGTCGGGGTGGCGAAGGCGTATGCGGCGCAGGGACAGCGGGTCAGCGAGTTAGCGAGTCAGCAAGTCAGTGGGATGGTGGGATAGAGATGGCTGATTTTTTGTTTGAGATTGGATTGGAAGAGGTTCCGGCGCGGATGATCGCAGGCGCGCAGGCGGAGTTGACAGCAGCGCGTGGTGAAGATGCTGGAGCGCGAGCGGCTGGTGCCGTCGGGCGCGGAGACGAAGAGCTTTGCTACCCCGCGGCGGTTGGCAGTTTGGGTGAAGGATGTTGCCGAGCGGCAGGAGGATGTGTCCGAGGAGCTGGTGGGGCCCTCGGTGAAGGTGGCTTACAAAGACGGTGTGGCTACGCCCGCGGCGATGGCGTTTGCGAAGAAGGCGGGAGTGGCTGTCGACGAGTTGAAGACGGTGACGAATGCCAAGGGAGAGTATCTTGCCGCGACGTCGGTGAAGGCGGGTCGCGGTGCCGCGGAGGTGATAGTCGCGGAGATGCCGAAGGAGTTGGCGGGAATTTATTGGGCGAAGAACATGTACTGGCGGCCAGGGAAACCGGAGCGGTTTGTGCGTCCGGTGCGGTGGATGGTGGCGCTGTTGGGAAGCGAAGTTGTGCCGGTGGAGTTCGGTGGATATGTAGCGGATAGAGTTACGTATGGGCACCGAGTGTTGTTTGGGGATGCGCCGATTTCGCTCTCAGCTCCCGCTGAGTATGAGGATGCGCTGCTGTCGGGGTTTGTGATTGCGGATGTGGAGGCGCGGCGGCAGAGGATTCGGAAGGCGCTGGATAAGGTGACGCGCACGGTAGAGGGGCTGCGGTGGCGTGAGAACCATGGGTTGGTGGACAAGCTGACGCAGCTGACGGAGTGGCCGTCGGTGTTGATGGGTGGTTTCGAAAGGGAGTATCTGACGCTGCCGGAGGAGGTTTTGGTGACGGTGATGCGCGATCACCAGAGCTACTTTGCTGTCGAGGACAAAGATGGGAAGCTGGCTCCGCATTTTCTTGCGGTGCTGAATACCGAGACCGATGAGGCTGGTGATGGCGGTGATTCGGCACGGTAATGAGCGGGTGCTGCGGGCGCGGTTCAACGATGCGCGGTTCTTCTGGGAGTTCGATCAACGCGTGCCGCTGGTGGAGCGGGTGGAGCTGCTGGAACATGTGACGTTTCAGAAGGATTTGGGAAGCTATGCGGCGAAAAGCGTCCGGGTACGTGAGCTCTGCCATCGACTCGCGGATCTGACTGCTGGACGCGGATTTGTAGTGGATTTCAATGCGCTGCTCGACGCGGCGGCTTTAGCCAAAACCGATCTTACTACGGAGCTGGTGAAGGAGTTTACTGAACTGCAGGGTGAAGTCGGAGGTCTCTATGCCAGGGTGCAAGGGCTGAGTGAGAAGACAGCAGGTGCGATCTACGACCACTATCGGCCCGAGTCGATGGAAGCCCCAATCGCTCGCACTTCCGAGGGCCAACTGCTGGCCATCGCAGATAAGGCAGACACGATTGCCGGGATGTTTCGATTGGGTCTTGAGCCTACGGGTTCGAAGGACCCATTTGCGTTGCGCAGGGCTGCAAACGGGATCGTAAAGACGTTGGCCGAGAGTACGGTTCCGCTCTCGCTCAGCGAGATTTCGAAGGCTACCGAATCCTTCGACGGCAAGATGGGTGCATTTCTCAGAGAACGGCTGGAGTTCTATCTACGCGAGGCGAAGGGGCAGGCGTATGACGTGGTGAAGGCTGTGCTCGCGGCGGGGGCGAACGATGTTCGGGATGCGGTGGCTCGGGCGGAGGCGGTGACTGCGGTTCGTGGTTCTGAGGATTTTGCTGCGGTATCGTCAGCGTTCAAACGCATGAAGAATATTCTCTCGCAGGCGAAGGATAAAGGGATTGCTGCGGGTTCGAGTGTCGATGCTGCTTTACTGACTGAACCGACAGAGAGGGCTTTGGCAGAGCGATCGGCGGAGCTGGCGGACCGCGTCTCCACGTTACGCGCAGAGAGAGACTATAAGGCAGCGCTGGAGCAGATTGCCTCGCTGCGGCCCCAGGTAGACGCGTTCTTTGACGCTGTGATGGTGATGGCTCCGGATGAAGCGGTTCGGGCGAACCGGCTGGCGCTGCTCGAGAAGGTGCTTGGGGACTTCTCGGGGATTGCGGACTTTTCGGAGATTGTGGTGGCTGGGTAAGGTAGGCATATCCCACAGGCTGAAGCCCCTAGGAGGGCTCTGAGAACGCCAAGGCTAAAGCCTCAATCTACCTGCGAAGTGCGACGCCTGGTCACACTTTAGTGGGTGACCGCCATCGCTCCGAGAAGGATGAGGAAGACAGTGAAGACTGCGGCAAAGGGGACTACGACGCCTTCATAGAGGGCGCTGGCAGGGTTGTTTGTGAGACCGTCTTCGGCGCGAAAGTTTGACTGGTAAATCGATTTTTGATCCTGCTGCTGAGTGGTTTCCATGTTGTCTTCCTGAATGACTCTCGCCGTCGGCCCACAGCGAAAGAGAGAGAGATAAGGCAGAGCTCGCCTGCTTTCTGCGGTGATCGGGGTCGATTGACCGCTGCGAGTTGCGATGCAAATCCTGGCGGCAATCATGCAAGATGAAATGACCAGCCGCAAGGTCTACGTGCCGGATGGTATCGGGGAAGATACTTGGGTGGGAATCCAACGTTTGGGTCATAACGCCCGGCACCGGCCCCCTCGGGTTCAGACTTGCAGCTGAACTAAATCTGCCTGAACTAAATCTGCCTGAACTAAGTCTGCCTGAACCAAGTCCGTCTGGCGGCGGTTGTGGAAGCGGTTCAAAGGCATTTCGTGGGCTGCCGGCAACTCTCCGATGGCCATCGCGATCTCGTCGCAGGCATTGCGCCGGGCGCAGTGTACGCAGTCTTTCGCCACTTTGTCGCCGAAGATCTGACGTTCGGCGACGCGGAAGTCAAAGTGTTTGAAGAAGCCGGGGATGCGGGTGAAGAGACAGACGCACCGGATGCCCCGGGCTTCAGCCTGATCGAGGAGCGACCTGACAACCAGGCCGCCGGCTCCCAGTCCCTGGTTGCCTGGGCGCACGGCAATGGAGCGGATCTCGGCAAGGTGGGCACCGTAGACGTGGAGTGCGGCGCAGCCGAGGAACTGACCGGAGCTGCTTTCGACGACGGTGAAGGTGTGGATGTTCTCGCAGATCTCTGAGTAACGCCGGGGAAGCAGAGTGCCGTCGTGGGTGAAGGCGTGGATGAGTTGATGGATGGAGCGGGCGTCCTGCAACTGCGCATTGCGCGCGCGCAGCGGTGAGGCTGTGAGCTTGTCTTTGGTTGTGTCTTTGGCTGTGAGGAGGGGGATAGCTGATGAGGGCGAGGGGGCCGGATTTTCTACGAGAGACAATGACATATGTCGCTACGCTTTTCTTCTTCCGGCGATGGTCGGGAGCCGGAGGGGGACAGGTTGAGGTTGAAGTTCCGGAACGGTCGGGGCTAGCTGCCGTAGTTGCGGCCTTCGGCGGAGGGCTCCCAGGGGATCGGGGCAAAGGTACGCTGAAAGAAGGTGTTGTCGACGATGTAGCGTTCGCGATTTTCGCCTTCGATGATCCAGTCGCCGGGATAGGCTTTGCGCTGTCCGGAGTCCGTGAGGATGAGTGTGGATTGGAGGCACTGCGTGGCGTTGACGAGAAGCGGCCGGCGGGTACGAAACGTGTTCATGAAACTCTCTCCTGGCGGCTCGATATCTGACGCCGAAAATTATTTCAACACCTCGCTCATAAGAATGGCGTAACTCATTCGTAAAAAGGGCGTAATGGGTTCGTAGTTTCTTGTAAAGGTTTTTAAGCTTTAGATTGCTGCGTTTGCAGCAAGACGGAAGCCGTTTCTGCAGCTGAATCGGCGGTATTTCCGCCGGAATTTAGTTGACCCGCTGAAGCCGGTCGATAAGCTTCTGGGCGAGGGGTTCGCCGGATTCGGTCCAGAGGAGGCGGCTGCTGATGCCGCAGTTTTTTTCGACCGAGAGGGTGAAGGCGAGAAGCATCTCCACATTTTGCTGGATGTGTTTTGTGGCCGCCTGATCGAGTTGCTGGTCTTCGAGGGTTTCTGCGAGCCAGGGAGTGTCGAGGCCGAAGTCGACGCGGATGTGGCCGTTCTGTTCGAAGGTGGCGTCGTCGAACTGGGGTCCGAAGCCGAGGATCTTGACGGTCGCGGGCTGGAGCTTCCAGAGCGGGTCGAGCCCGACGGATTCGAACTGGGGGTAGATGTCGATGCCGTGGGCGGGGGGCTGGGATTCAGCGCCCTCGGGCGACCAGAGCTTCCAGCGCATCTCGAACTCGTAGGCCATGTCGTCGTGAAGCTGCTCGGTGGCCTCGGCGACGGCGGTTTCGATGATGGAGTCGGAGGTGTCTTCGGAGCGCTCGTCGTTGACGTAGATGCGCTGGTAGGTGGGGGCTTCGGTGAAGCTGATGGGGTAGACGGAGGCCGCGGCGACTCGCTTGTCTCCACTGATCAGGGCGAACTGGCGCATGACCGAGACTAGCGTCGCAGGGAGGGCCTCGAAGCGGAAGTTGGGAAACCAGAGGCTAAGGTAGAGCTGATCGGCCATAGGAATAGTTTAGAGCTTTTAGGCGGGAGCAGAAGGGAGTAGGCACGGCGGCGCAGGTCCTGTGCCCTTGCCCCTTCGCCCTGCCCTTGGGTGAGAAGATAGAGGGGAATGAACGTTTCGGTAGAGCGGCTGCGGGTCTGGTTGCTGGCGGGTGCGGGACTGCTGGTGGTGGTGATCGCTGCATTCCTGGGGTACGCGCACTATCGGGCGCATCGGTTTCTGACGAATCTGCCGAAGAAGCTGGGGATGGACATTCGCCGGGAAACCAACAATGTGACCTACTCGCAGACGGTGGAAGGGAGGACGATCTATACCATTCATGCGGCCGATGAGGTGGAGCATTTGAATGGCAAGATGACGCTGCATGATGTGGGAATTGTCCTATATGGGCGAAAGGAGGACAGGGCAGACCGGATCTACGGCAAAGAGTTTGAGTACGACCAGGCGGCCGGTGTTATTCGCGCCGTTGGCGAAGTGCATATCGATTTGCAGGCACCGCAGGCAGAGGGTGCGGATGCGAAGAAGGACTACGCGGCGGGCAAGGATCTGCAGGGGAGCACGTCCGGGCCCGGGGGCATAGGCGAGCATGAGAACAAAGATGAGCGGCTGATTCACGTGACGACCAGCGGGCTGGTGTTTCTGCAGAAACTGGGCGTCGCGGCAACGGAGAAGGACATTGAGTTCGCGTCGGGTGGGTTAACCGGGCATGCGGTTGGAGCGGACTACAACTCGGATACCGGGGTGGTGGTGCTGCATTCGCTGGTCAAAGTGAACGGGCTGCAGCATGACCGGCCCGTATTGCTGACGGCGTCGCACGCGGTTCTGGATCGGCCGAATCAGACGTTGGTGCTGTCGCAGGCCAGGTATGTTTCGGTAGACGAGGGGGCGAGAGGCGGGAAGGGCCAGACGGCGCAGGCAGAGCATGTCGTGGTGCATCTCCGGAAGGATGGAACGGCGGAGCGGCTGGAAGCGGAGGGCGATGTAACTCTGACCGGGGCGGCGGGCGGAAGCCTCGAGGCTCCTCGGGGCGAGATGACGCTGAACGAACAGAATCATCCGCAGTCGGCGGTGATGTCTGGTGGGTTGAAGTATCTGGCGGACGACCCGCTGCGGCAGGCGCGGGGAGAAGCGGCAGAGGGGCGTGCGGCGTTTGATAAGAAGGGCCATCCGGAGCATGTGGTGATGACGGGAGGAGTGCGTCTCCACGACCGGGTGCGGGCAACGGACGCGGCGGGAGAGCCGTGGAACGAGCGGGAGCTGAACGCGCGCGAGGTTGAGGTTGCGCTCGTTACCGATCCTGAGGGGAAGGCCGTTATACGGGATGCGAAGGCGACAGGGGATGCGCGGTTGAACGTCGTGAGTGCGGCCCCGAAGGGCGGGACGACCACCAGTGCCCTGGCCGGAGATGTTTTGACGGCGCATTTTGTGCGGGTGGGCAACGCGGATCATATCGCGGAAGTGCATGGGGATGGCCACACGGCGATGCGAAGGGTGAGCGTGACGGGCGTGGTCAATACAGGTTCGGGAGATTCCCTGGTGGCGCACTTTCGGCCGGTGGCGGCGGCTGCCGGGCGCGGTTCAAGTAAGCCCGGCGCCGCGCCTAAAGGGCAACAGGCGAAGAAAGATGGTTTCGGGCGGCGGTGCCGATGAGGTCTCCGACGCGACCGAGCAAGGGCATGTGGTGATGACGCAGTTGCCGGTGCGGAAGCCCGGAGATACCGCTGCCCCCGTGGAGGAGCGTGCGACGGCCGAACGGGCTGTGTTCGATGGTGAGTTAGAGCGGACGACGCTCACCGGCAATGTGCAGGTGAGCGACGCAACGAGTGTGCTGTGGGCCGACCGTGTGATCACCGAGCAGCAGACCGGGGACGCAGTCGCCGACGGTTCGGTGAAGGCGAGCTATGGGCAGGTTGGAAGTACTGAGGAGCCGGTGCACGTTCTGGCGGACCGGGCCGATCTAAAGCACGATTCGCAGGTCGCGACCTTCCATGGGGTCGCAGGCAGGCCGGCCCGGTTGTGGCAGGGGGCTTCGCAGGTCGATGCGCCGGTGCTTCAGTTTGAGCAGAAACAGCGCCGGCTGCTGGCGCATGGGGAGGGCCAGGGCGCTCCGATGGCGGTGCATACCGTGCTGGTGAGCGCCGGATCCCCCACCTCCGCAGGCGGAGCCATGCCAAAGGCAGCGGCCGCGCCGGGAAAGGCAACCAGCGGCGGCAAGGCGGACGTGATTCGGGTGGCCAGTCGGGAGCTGACTTACTCCGATGTGGCAAGGAAGGCTGAGTTCACGGGCGGAGTCGAGGTAGAGAGCAAAGACGGCAGCATGCGCGCACAGAAGGTAGAGGTCTATCTGCAGTCTGCGCAGGCGGGAAAGCCGGCTTCTCTGGGGAGCAGCGGTAAGGCAGATGGAACGAAGGCGCCTGCGGCGTCCCCCGCTGGCGGAACCGGGTTCATGGGGGGCAATGTGGAGCGAGTTGTGGCCACCGGGCATATTGAAATCGAGCAGCCCGGCAGGCACGCGACCGGGGAGCAGTTGGTCTATACCGCCAGCGACGGCATGTATGTTTTGACCGGAACGCCGACGGCGTTGCCCAAGGTGATGGATAGTCAGCGGGGGACCGTCACCGGTACCTCCCTGCAATTCCATGGCGGGGATGAGAATGTCGTGGTTTCTAATGGAGGGGAGAGTGGCGCGGGACAGAGAGTGCGCACGGAGACGCGGGTGAAGAACAAGTAATGAAGACGTTATCGACGGAGGATATCGGCAAGTCGTACGGGGGACGCCAGGTGGTGAAGGGGGTCAGCCTGGAGATCGAGCAGGGCGAGGTGGTGGGGCTGCTGGGGCCGAACGGAGCAGGCAAGACCACGAGTTTCTACATGATCGTAGGGCTGGTGCGGCCGGATGCAGGCAGAGTGCTGGCGGACGGCCACGATATCAGCCGGCTGCCGATGTACCTGAGGGCGCGAAACTATGGCATCAGCTACCTGCCGCAGGAACCTTCGATATTTCGTAAATTGACCGTACAGGACAACATTCTGGCGGTGTTGGAGGCGCAGCAGTTGAGTTGGGAGGCCCGCCGGACGCGCACCGAGCGGCTGATTGAGCAGTTAAATCTTGGACATGTGCGCAAGACTCGAGGCTATGCGCTGAGCGGAGGCGAACGCCGGCGTGTGGAGATTGCGCGATGCCTGGCGATCGAGCCCGCGTTCATCCTGCTGGACGAACCGTTCTCGGGAATCGATCCGATTGCAGTGCTCGATCTGCAGGAGATCATCTTCGGGCTGAAGCGGAGCGGGATCGGGGTGCTGATTACCGACCACAATGTGCGGGAGACTTTGTCCGTGACGGATCGAGCGTACATCATTACGGAAGGTAAAATTTTTGCTACTGGAACACCGGGAGAGCTGGGGCGCAATCCTGATGTTCGGAGGATCTATCTGGGTGAAAACTTCTCGATGGATTAAGGGTATGAATCGTACAACCAATGTTGTAGGCCTACGTTGCTATAGGTGGAGTTCGCGGAGCCTTTGGCACGATTAGACTTACACCCAGAATGAACCAAAGGCGTGTAGACTGTGGGCAAGCCGGCAATGGAGCTTCATGTGCATACAATTGCACGATGAGCAATATAAGAGCCAAACGGCACTCTACATAAAACAAGGGCCAACGGGTCAATAAGAGGGTTAACGTGCTGCTGCAACCGAAGCTTAACTTGAAGGTCTCACAACGACAGGTGCTGACGCCTGGGTTGGTGCAGATGGTCAGCGTTCTGGCGCTGAACAAGCTCGAGCTGAAGGAGATGATCAACACCGAGATGGTGGAGAATCCGGTGTTGGAAGAGTTGGAGGAGTCTACCGTCACTCTGGATGAGCGGGCGGGCATGGAAGGAGACCGGGAACGCTCGGCTGAGGAGGTCGCGGCCGAGGGCGAAAGGGTAGAGAAAGATCCGTTCGACGAGATCGACTTCGGAAGCTACTTTCAGGATTACCTTGATCCCGGATTCCGCACGGCTTCGAACTTTGAAGAGTATGACAAACCGTCGTTTGAGAACTTCCTTTCTCAACCAAGCACGTTGAGCGACCATCTGGCGTGGCAGCTGGGATCGCTCACGTTGAGCCCGGAGGTGCGAGCCGCGACTGAGCTGGTCGTCGGAAACCTGAACGAGGACGGGTATCTGACGGCAACCGACGAAGAGTTGATCGAATTGCTGCTCGAGTACAGAGAACCGGTGCGGCCGGACCCGATTCCGTTCGAGCGCGGAAACAAGAGCAAGCTGGCGCATCTGTGGGACAAGCCGGTGACCTGCGAGGATGGCGTCGTTCCAGCGGAGAATCAGGCGCTGGAGTTGGCGGCTGCCGCGGATGAGGATGTGGCGTTCCTGCTATCTGCGGTTCGCGAGGCGCGAGCTCTGGTCAATTTTCTTGACCCGGTTGGCGTGGGAGCACGGGATCTGCGGGAGTGCCTGCTGATTCAGATCTGCGCGCAACAGGGCGAGGCGGCAATCGTACTTCGGCGCAGGCAGATCATGGCCTCGGATGCCGCTGCGAAAAACGGGGCCGCCGGAGATGAAGATTATGGTCCGGCGCAGCCGGTCGCTGCCGTGGAAGGTTCGGGGCAATCGGATGTCTTCAGCATTGCGAAGCACATCGTAACCAATTGCTTGCCGCTGCTGCAGAAAAAGGACATGCGTGAGCTGACTCGAAGCTGCGGTCGCACGCCGGAAGAGGTGACTGCGGCGGTCGAGTTTATTCGGACGCTCGATCCGAGGCCGGGACAGCGTTACAACCAAAGCGAGACGCGGCTGATTGAGCCCGACGTGGCGTTCGTGAAGCGCGATGACGTCTATGTCGTTGTGATGAACGAAGAGGACATGCCTACGCTGCGGTTGAACCAGAGTTACCGCAAGATGCTGCAGCAGAAGCAGACGGAAAAAGAAGTTAAGGAGTATGTGAAGGAACGGTATAAGTCGGCGATTCAGTTGCTGCGGAATATTGAGCAGAGAAAGAACACGATTGTGCGGACCTGCGAGGTCATCGTTCGCCGGCAGACGGAGTTTCTGGAGCATGGCGTCAACGCGCTGAAGCCGATGATGATCAAAGAGGTTGCCGAGGAGATCGGCGTGCATCCTTCCACCGTGAGCCGCGCGGTCGCGAATAAGTATGTGCATACGTCGCAGGGTGTGTTTGAGCTGCGCTTCTTCTTCTCCGAGGGAGTGAACGGGCCGGAGGGCGGCGACTTGCCGCTGGTGCTGCTGAAACGCAAGGTGAAGAAGCTGATTGAGGAAGAGGACGAGCGGAAGCCGCTGACGGACGATCAGCTGGCAGCCGAGCTCCAGCGCCAGGGAATCCAGGTTACCCGAAGAACGGTGGCGAAGTATCGGGAAGACATGCAGATTCCAAGTACGCACCAACGTCGTGTACGCTAGTCGTCTGCGGTAGATCGCAATTTCGATCGCAGGACGAGGTGAACTATGGACGTGGAGTACACCGGCAGACAAACTACCATTACAAAAAAGCTGAAGCTGCTGACCGAGGCAGAGCTGGCGCGGATCGCGAAGATCGTTGGCAGCTCCGGCAGCGTGCATGTGATTCTCTCTACGGACAAATATCGGCAGATCGCCGAAGTGACGGTGCAGACCAGGCATCACAAGCTGGTTGCGCGCTGCGAGGCGACTGAAATGGAGACAGCGCTGCACGATGCGCTGGCCAAGATTGAGAACCAGGCGATTCGACACAAGAAGAGATACGGGACCATCAAGCGGCATCCGAAGACCGATGTGAAAGTTGCGCGAGCAGAGGCTGCGACGACCCCCGCGACACGGAAGACGGTTGCAGTGAAGATAGCGGCCAAGAGCAGCAACGGTCGCAAGGCAGTGCCCATGCTGGTGCACTCCTTTCCGTCGCACTCGCCGCTGGCCGAACCGCATGTTGTGCGCTCGACCGACGGAGTTGCGCTGCGGCCGATGTCGATCGAAGAGGCGGTGAAGGAGGCAGCTTTTCGTGATCGCGATGTCTTCGTGTTTCGCGACCATGGCGGCCGCGCCATGGTGCTGCATCGCAAGCGGGACGGAAAGATGGAGTTGATCGAGGTTCCCTAGGCCGGGGTGCTAGGATTCCTAGCATGACGAGCAAGAAGGTCACCAGGCGCTCAAAGCGTGCAGGTAAGGAAGCAGCAAAAAAAAAGAAGAAGGCAACGAGCCCTGCTTCGGAGTACCGCGGTGAGCTGGTGATTCTAACTGGCCTTTCGGGGTCCGGGAAGCTGTCTGCGTTGAAGACGTTTGAGGACCTCGGCTACTACTCGGTCGACAATCTGCCGCTGCAACTGGTGCCTCGATTCGCCGACCTGGTGCGGCAGTCTGCGGAGATTGAACGTGCAGCGCTCGTGGTCGATGTGCGCGAGGGAATGCGGCTCGACGAGTTTCCCGAAATATTGAAGAGCGTGCGCAAGGTCTTGCCGACGCGAGTGCTGTTTCTGGAGGCGAGCGAAGAAGCTCTCATTCGACGCTTCTCTGAGACACGGCGGCCGCACCCAATGGGGCGCAGCGATACGGTGGTGAAGTCGATTCGGGCGGAGCGGAAGCGGCTTGACCCGATCCGCAACGTCGCCGATATTGTGCTCGATACGACGAAGTTCAACGTGCATGATCTTCGTGCGCACATCACCTCGCAGTTCAAACGCGAGGAGAGCGGCCCTGGCCTGATGATCTCTTCCAACAGCTTTGGGTTCAAGAATGGGGTTCCGACCGAGGCGGACCTGGTGTTTGACGTTCGCTTCCTGCCAAATCCTCACTTCGTGCCGGAGTTCCGCAAGCTGACGGGCAAGCACCCAAAGGTCGCCAAGTACGTTCTTCAGTTTCCGCAGACAAAAGAGTTCCTGGATAAGACGACCGACATGCTGAAATTTCTCCTGCCTCATTACATCAAGGAGGGAAAGAGTTATCTGACGGTGGCGTTTGGCTGTACCGGTGGCCAGCATCGCTCGGTGTTTATTGCGGAAGAGATGAAGAAGCGACTGGCTCAAGAGGGCTATGGGGTCAAGACCGCGCATAGGGACATGCCGAAGTAGAAATGTGTGCGAGGCGTCTGGTTCCGGGAACTTGAGTTCCGAGGGCGCGGGATTGAGTTATCGGCGCAATAGAATAGAAATATGCGGACTGCGATGACGACGACCGGGAGAGTGGCGGCTTGAAGCGTATCTGGCGATTGCTGCTGTATGTACGCCCGTATGTCCTGTATTCCCTTGCATCGGTTGTACTGATGGCGATTGTAGGCGCGATGGCGGCGTTCCGCATTCTGCTGGTCAAGCCGATCTTCGACAATGTTCTGAGTCCGGATGCGCCGCCCGGGCTTGTCCTCGTGTTTCGAATTCCGCATACAGACCATGTCGTCAATCTGCAGCGGTTCTTGCCCAGCCACTTCCACAACGCATGGACCGTCGTTGCTGTTGCTTTGGTTGGATCTGCGTTTTTGAAGTCGGTGTGCGACTACTTCGGCACATATCTGGTGAACCGCGCCGGATTCGGCATGATCACGGATCTGCGAAACGACTTGTACGACGCTGTTCTGCGGCGGTCGGTGGGCTTCTTTCAAAAACATACGACGGGAACGCTGCTGTCGACGCTGATCAACGACATCGAGAAGGTGCAGTTTGCGATGTCGAGCGTGATGAGCGATTTTCTGCAGCAGCTGTTTACGTTGATCTTCACGGCAGTGGCTGTGGTGATCGTCGGCGGCAGACTGGCCTGGGTGCTGCTGCTGTTCTTGCCGGTGGTGGTTCTGTCGGCCCGGCGCATCGGGCGAGGCGTGCGCCAAACGACGCGCAAAGGGCAGGACAAGCTGGCGGAGATCCAGAACATCCTTCACGAGACGATTACCGGCAATCGCATCGTGAAGGCGTTCGGCATGGAACTCTGGGAGATGAACCGCTTTCGCCGCGCTGCGCGAAGGCTCTTCGATGCGAACCTGAAGTCGGTGAAGGTGCAGGCGATCAGCTCGCCTCTCATGGATCTGATCGCGTCCATGGCGATCGCGCTTTTGCTTCTGCTTGGCCGGTGGAGCATCCAGCAAAAGCAGATGACTGCAGGATCCTTCATCACGTTTCTGATCGCGGTGTTCACCTTGTACGACCCGGTGCGAAAGTTTGCCGCGTTCTACAACAGCTTTCAGCAGGCGCTGGGTGCGAGCGAAGAGATATTCAAATTCATGGATGCGGTGGACGATGTCCAGGAGAAGAAGCGCGCATTTGTGTTGAAGGGATTCAGCGAGGGAATCCGGTTCGAGAATGTAGGCTTCGCCTATGAGAGTGAGGGTGAGACGAAACAGGTCTTGCACGGCATCAATCTGACGGTGCAGCCGGGCGAGGTGATTGCGCTGGTCGGGCCGAGCGGTGCGGGGAAGTCTTCGCTGGTGAATCTCATTCCTCGATTCTTCGACGTGAACGAAGGAAGGATTCTGATCGATGGGCACGACCTGCGCGATGTAACGATCGCTTCGCTGCGCGAACAGATCGGCAAGGTGACGCAGGAGACCGTCCTGTTCAACGATACCGTGCGGAACAACATTGCCTATGGCCAGCCGGATGTTCCGATGAGCAAGGTGGAAGAGGCCGCGCGGATGGCGCTGGCGCATGAGTTCATCCTCAACATGCCGGACGGATACAAGACGAAGATTGGCGAGAAGGGCGTTCGGTTGAGCGGGGGCGAGCGTCAGAGGCTCGCGATTGCACGGGCGATTCTGAAGAATGCGCCGATACTGATTCTGGACGAAGCGACATCGGCGCTCGATATGGAGAGCGAGCAATATGTGCAGGCGGCGCTCGCAAACCTGATGCGCGGGCGGACGGTGTTTGTGATTGCGCATCGACTTTCGACGGTTCGGCGGGCCACGCGGATCGCGGTCATTGAGAGTGGACAGATCACGGAACTCGGAACACATGAGGAACTGATGCAGCACTCGGGAACGTATCAGCGGCTTTACAAGATGCAGTTCAGCCTCGATGATTCGGTGCCCCTCCCTGGCGAAGTGCGGGTGGCGGCGAATCTGGAGGGAATTGCGTGAGCGAGATCTATTCGATGACTGGATATGCCAGTCTGCGCGGGTCGGTGCGGGATACGGTTGCCTTTACGCTCGCGATGAAGAGCGTAAACCATCGCTTTCTTGATCTCAATCTTCGGCTGCCGTCGTACTGCGACGGGCTCGAGGTACAGATGCGGAGGATGTTGAAGGAGCGTCTGCGACGCGGGCATATCGAAGTAACGTTGCAGCTCGAGCGCAGGACCACTGCCGGCATTCAGTTGAACGCGCCGCTGCTGAGTGCTTACATGCAAGCATATCGAGAGGCATCGGAATCGAATGGCCTCGCGTACGAACCCGACCTGAACGCGATGCTGCGCATCCCCGGCATGATGGCCGCGGAGAGCACAGGAGCGGACGAACTTGCGGGGCTTGAGGCTGCGGTGCTTGCGCAGATCGCTCCGCTGGTGGAGAAGTTGAATGAAGTTCGCGCGCAGGAGGGCGCCTCGCTCGCGGCGGAGCTGCGGGCATCCATGTTGCGGCTGCGGGCGTTCGCAGAGGAGATGGCCGGACTGAGGAATGGAGTGCGAGAGGCCCAGTTCGAAAGACTGCGCAGCCGATTGATCGAGCTTACTGAGGGCGTTCCGGTGAGCGAAGAGAGACTGTTGACCGAAGCCGCCCTGCTGGCGGAGAAGAGCGACATCGAAGAAGAGGTTGTAAGGCTGCGGACCCATGTGGATCGCTTTATCGCGATGCTGGACGAAGGTGGCGAACTGGGCAAGCGACTGGACTTTCTGTTGCAGGAGTTGAATCGCGAGGCGAACACGATGCTGTCGAAGACGAGCGGTGCCGCGGGTGAGAATAGTCTGCGGATTACGGAGCTGGGCCTGGAGATGAAGGCAGAGATCGAAAGGTCTCGAGAGCAGGTTCAAAATCTGGAGTAGTGATCCTCGCGGATTGTTAGACTGAATCCATCAACGATTGAAGCAGGTGATTGAGGCACATGGCAGGCATACTTTTTATTATTTCCGCGCCGTCGGGTTCGGGAAAGTCGACGCTGGTGAGTCAACTCAGGACGTTAGTGGAAGGACTGGATTTTTCGATTTCGTATACGACGCGAGCGCCTCGTGGTTCGGAAGAGGACGGGCGAGAGTATCACTTTGTGACGCGAGAAGAGTTTGAGCGCATGATCGCGGAGGGAGACTTTCTGGAGTGGGCCCGGGTCTTCGGCAAGGACTACTATGGGACGGCGGTCTCGGCGCTGGACCATGCGAAGAAGGCGGTGAAGGACCTGCTGCTGGACATTGATGTGCAAGGCGCGAAGCAGGTGATGACGAAGCTGCCGGAAGCAGTGTCCATCTTCATCATGCCGCCCAGTCCGCAGATATTGGAGATGCGGTTGCGCCACCGGACCGTGGCCGAGGAGGCGGCTTCGAAGTCTCCCATTCCGGAGGCGGTGATTCAGCAGAGACTGGCTGAGGCGCGGAACGAGTTGAAGCAGATGCGGGACTACAAATATGCTCTGGTGAACGACGTTCTTGAGCAGGCCGTAACCGAGTTGCGTGCAATTGTTCTGTGTGAGCGTGGGGTGCGCGAGGGCGTTCAGACGTTGGCTTCAAGTTGCAGGACTGATGCCGCTTCGCCGAAGTTACAGGCAGCGCTGCGAACATTCCAGGAATAGAGACCTGTTATCCACTAAGAAAAACATTAGTGCATTTTGCCGCGCTGAGTTATAACTTCAGCTACGGGGGTGAATTGCATGACGAACGAGAGTGCTTTCCACAATAAATACAGTTTGGTGAAGGGTGCCGCGCGCCGGGCCCGGCAACTGCAGTCGGGTGCGTCGCCACTGATTGTTGCCAAGTCAATGAAGGCGTGCCGCGTGGCGCAGGATGAGATCAAACAGGGCCACGTAAAGTTCGTTCTACCGGAGAAGGTGGTGGAACCGGTGCTCGATCTTCCTGTGCACTAAGTAGCGTTACCATAGAGCCATGGCAGGTGAGGCAGAGAAGCTGCGGGCTTATGTCGAATACTTTCGCGATATCGGCGTCCATGACTTTTATCGTCGGGGCGAACCGGTCGTCGCCGCGGTGCCTGAAGCCGCATCACTGCCAGTTGAAGCTGTCATGGTTGAGGAACTGGAAGAGATTCCTTTGCCAGGCAGACCTGCGTTCCTGGAGCCCCCAATAGCCAAGCTTGTAAGTTTCGATGATCTTGCGCCCTTGCCTGAGAGCCGGGTGGCTCCTGCGCACAAGGCCGACGCGCTGCTTGCGATCAAGGAAGAGATTGGCGACTGTACGAGGTGTCCGCTGGCTTATGCGGGACGGCGGACGATCGTCTTCGGCGATGGCGATCCCAATGCGCGTCTGATGTTCGTCGGCGAGGGACCTGGCGCGGATGAAGACACCTCGGGGATTCCGTTCGTCGGCAAGGCGGGGCAACTGCTGAACAACATGATCCAGGCGATGGGGCTGAAGCGCGAGGAGGTCTACATCGCCAACATCGTGAAGTGCAGGCCGCCCGCGAACCGCGTTCCCGAGCCGGTGGAGGCGAACACCTGCGACCAGTTTTTGCTGCAGCAGATCGACGTGGTGCAGCCTCAGGTAGTCGTTGCGCTGGGCGCAACCGCGGCGATGTATCTGCTGGGAGTAAAGCAGTCGCTGAGTGCGCTGCGTGGCCGGTGGCATAGCTGCCGCGGGGCGAAGCTTGCGGTGACGTATCACCCCGCGTTTCTGCTGCGCGACCCACGGATGAAGGCCGAGGCGTGGAAGGACCTGCAGACGGTGATGAAGGAAATGGGGCTAAAGGCTCCGGCGAAAAAGTAGCGCATCGGATTGAGCTGCAGCTTACGGCGGCGGGATGCGCACGGTGTTGGCGCGGCATGAGCGGATGGGACCGCATGCTGTCGGCTGCCCGCTCTTGTTCAGGCAGACTTCTATCGCAGTGAGGTAGTTGTTGCCGCAGCTCAGGGCGAGGCTCGCGCGGGGGATGGAAGGGTTGGCGGCTGTGAAGAGGCCGAGGATCCCCTCCGGCGGCATGGAGATCTGTTGATCAAGCTGTTTAAGCGTTGGAGGGATCGCGACGGAGTGGAAAGCGGTGCGGGCAGTGGTGAAGAAGTCGTCTGGCGAGAGGCCGGAGCAGGTGCCGTGCGTGTTCCACTCGTGACGCAGCAGGCCTGCGTCGGGGTAGATGTCGCTAAAGCTCGCGGGATCACGTGGACCGGGCTCCGTGGAGCAGTTCTGCGGGTAGGTGCCGTCCGTGTTCTGGGGCCAGAGACCATGGAGGACGAAGGTTGGGTGACTCGCGCACTCGGTCGCGTCGGGGTGGCCGTGGCAGAACTCGGGGGACCAGGAGAGGTTGAGAAGGTAGTAATCGAAGGGCTGGCTGGCGCTCGTCGGAATGGCGACTGCGGCTGCTGCGGCTCCGCGAGGCCGAGGCGTGGGTTCGGGCGTGGGCTGAGGGTGCGGATCGCACGCCGTGAGGAAAGGAAGAAGGATGAGGAAGACAGGAATGGATTTCTTCATCATGGTGGGAGCATATCAGGGTGGTTGGTGGATGGGCACGAGGCGGCCGATCAGAGTTTTGCCGAAATCGTCGGTCTCAGTCTTTTGGTGGATGTTGCAATCGGAGTCCGGGCCTATGATGTTGCCTGGATCGAGATTGCTCTCACGACGGGGCAGTATGGTCTGGCAGCGATGTGCGGGGCCGTCTTGCTGCCTGGTATAACTTTTGCTCCGGAGGCCGCACGATGATTGACGCACGCCGCAAGCTGTTTGTCGCAACGTTGCTCACGCTCTCCTGTTTCGCTATGGCTGCGGAACCTGGAAGCACGGTTACGGTTTCAGGCTGGGTCCTCGACTCGGCATGTGCTTATACGAAGGGCCTGGATAAGCCAATCAGTCCTGCCTGCGCGAAGGCCTGCGCAAAGAATGGCTCGCCGTTGGTGATCCTCAGGGACGACGGCACGATTTTTCTGCCCATTGATGACAAGACACCGTCCGCTTTCATCAACGCCAAGTTGATGCCGTTTGCGGGCGAACGAGTGACGGTGACGGGAAGAGACTATGTTCGCAATGGTTCGCATGGCCTGGTGATCGACAAGATCTCGAAGTAGTTGCCGAGAGGTGGTGACGACCTTGGGCAGAGGCAGTGCTGCGTCCGGCTGCGCGGATACTCTGATTGCGCTCCGGGAGAGCTCTTGTATCTTGATTGGCTAAGGTACTTAGTCCGAATGGGCCTCATACGAAACGCAGGGTCTTCGACTCTGCGCCATTAAGCCCGCCTACGGGGAGTGTTTCTCGATCACGCTGGTAGGAAGTATCGCGGATTTTCTCCAAACGTGATGTACAAACGTTGTGAGCATTATTGTGAGAATGCCGCGTTACCGGGAGAAGCATGGATAGAAGAGAGATACTCAAGGCGAGTCTGGCGAGCGCAGCTGCAATCGGAATCTCTTCGAAGCGTGCCGCTGCCGCGGACTCCGGTTCTACCGCCGATACCGATGGCCAGATTGTGGCCACGCAAAACTCCCAGCCGGTACTTGCAAGCCTCTACGACTTTGAGGCGGCCGCGAAGCGGAAGTTGTCGCCACCGGCATGGGAGTACTACAGCAGCGGTTCAGCCGATGAGATTACGCTGAGGCGAAACCGCGAAGCGCTGGACGCGCTACAGCTGAAGCCGCGCGTTCTAGTGGATGTGAACAAGATCGACACAAGCTGCACATTGTTCGGCCATGCGATGCCGCATCCGATCCTGTTGGCTCCGACATCATCGCATCTCCTGGCACACCCCGACGCCGAGGTGGCCACCGCGCGCGGAGCAGGGTTGGCCAAGTCGATCATGGTGGCCAGCACCGTCTCGAACCGCAGCATAGAGGACATATGCAAAGCGGCATCCGAATCGGTCTGGTTTCAGCTCTATGTGGAGGATGACCGCAAAGAGGTCCAATCTTTGATTGAGAGAGCGGAGGCAGCGGGATGTAAGGCACTTTGCATTACGGCGGACATACCGCTCCCTTACGCGCGGAACCGCGAGGAGCGCGTCCGGGCGGAGGCACCGATGCTTCCCTTCCCAAACCTTGGGACCGAGGCAAAGCCCGGCGGAGGGGGCGGCCGCACTCGCAGACATTTCAACTGGGCCGATCTTGCCTGGATCCAATCCATCGCCAGAACTCCAATCATTCTCAAAGGAATTCTCAATCCCGACGATGCCGACGAGGCGGTGAAACGCGGTGTCGCCGCGATCGTCGTTTCGAATCACGGCGGCCGGGTGCTCGACACGGAGCCAGCCACGATCGAGGTGCTTCCCGCGGTGGTGGATCGCGTCGCAGGCCGCGTGCCCGTGTTATTCGATAGCGGCATCCGCAGAGGCACCGACGTTTTGAAGGGACTGGGCTATGGCGCTTCTGCCGTGTTGATCGGACGACCTTATCTCTACGGGTTGAGCGTGGCGGGCGCGGACGGGATACGCGATGTCGTCAACATTCTCAGGTCCGAACTAGAAGTCGCGATGGCGATGACAGGCCGCACCCGCCTGGATCAGATCGATCGCTCGATCTTCTGGAAGTCTCGCGACTATAGTTCGTAGCCCGATGCAGGCAGGAGCGACATGCGCATCGCTGTGGTGTCCGACATTCACGGAAACCTCACTGCATTCGACGCGGTCTTGGCGGATATCCGTCAGGCGTCTCCAGACCTGGTGCTTCACGGAGGCGATCTGGCCGATAGCGGATCAAGCCCTATCGAAATCATTGATCGCATTCGCGATCTGGGCTGGCAAGGCGTCATGGGCAACACCGATGAGATGCTCGTTCGACCCGCTTCTCTGGAGGACTTTGCGAGTCAGTCTTCAGCGCCGGCCTCTCTCTGGTCGGCGATCCGCGAGATAGCATCGGTTACCCGCTCCATACTCGGAGACGACAGGCTGGCCTGGCTGCGTGCTCTGCCGCTGACGTTGACCAGACCGGGCTTCGCACTCGTCCACGCCGCGCCGGGGGACTGCTGGCGGGCGCCTGCGGCAGAGGCGACGGATGCGGAACTCGAGGCTCTCTATGGCTCACTTGGCCAGCCTGTCGTTGCCTCCGGGCATACTCATCGTCCCGCCATTCGCAGAATCGCCGGCCGTCCCGAACTTCTGATCAACACCGGCAGCGTTGGTCTCTCGTACGACGGCGACCCACGCGGATCGTATCTGCTTCTCGACGGCAGCACTCCCACAATCCGGAGAGTTGAGTACGACATAGAAAAGGAACTGAAGGCGCTTTCGTGCTGTGGTCTACCGGGCGCGGAGTGGACAGCGAAGATGCTTCGGACAAGCTCTCCGCAGATGCCATGAGCCAGCTTCCGAGATCTTCGTCAGAGAATTAGGCCACAACGAGGTCTCACCGTAATAGCTAAACTATTGGCATGCCCTTGTTTTGCGACGTTGCTCTGCCGGTGCCGCTGGACCAGACGTTTACCTATGCGGTAAATGGAGTGGTCCCTGCGGTCGGGGCGCGTGTGCTGGTGCCGTTCAGCGGGCAAAAGTTGATGGGTGTAGTCGTCAAGGTGCACGAGGATGCGCCCGCCGAAGAGTTTGAGATCAAGCCGGTGCAGCAGGTCCTTGATGACACCGCCATTCTTCCAGCCGAGTTGATGGAACTTGCGCTTTGGATCGCACAGTACTATGTCGCCCCGCTGGGTGAGGTGCTCCGCGGAATGCTGCCGCTGGCGGCGGAGGTGAAGCGGCATTTCTTCTATCGGATCGCGGAAGCTGGCAGGAAGGTTCTCTATGAAGGGGCAGCGAAGGGATCTTCGCGACGATCGAAACTCACCGCGGAGGAACAGAATCGCGAATATGCGGTGCTGAACTATCTGGAGGGTGGCGATCAGGCGAAGATGTCGGCGCTGCGGTCAGCCACCGGAGCGAACAAAGGTCTGCTGGAAGGCATGGTTCGCAAGAGGTGGCTGGTGCGCGAAGCCGTCGCAGAGGAGCGCGATGCGCGCCGGCTTGAGAAAGTAGCAGTGCTCGTGGCTGAGGCTCGATTGCCGAAGCTGAATGACAACCAGACAGCGATCCTCGCCGAACTCGCAGCGGTGGGTGGACGCATGCGAGTGAGCGATCTGCGGATCACTCTGACGCGCGTGGGTATACCGGCTTCGACTCTTGGCACGTTGGTGAAGCGTGGACTGGTGACGATAGAAGAGGTGCCGGAAGAGTTTCATCTCGGTGGCGTCTCGACGCAGGGAAAAAAGCATGCGCACGAGCATGCTCTGAATGAAGCGCAGATGGAGGCTCTGGGGACGATTGCAGCAGCGATGGATAAGGGTGGTTTCCGTCCGCATCTGCTCTATGGCATCACAGGCTCGGGGAAGACGACGGTATACTTCGCCGCCATGCGCCGTGCTCTGGACGCCGGCAAATCGGCGCTGCTGCTGGTGCCCGAAATCGGGTTGACACCCGCAATGGCTGCGCAGATGTACGCCGCGTTCGAGGGCGAGGTGGCCATGCTGCACTCGCAGTTGACGCCCGATGAGCGCGCCGAGCAGTGGCACAGAATCCGCCGTGGCGAGGCCAGGATCGTCGTCGGAACGCGGTCCGCAGTGTTTGCGCCGATGGTAGATCTTGGCTTGATCATCGTCGATGAGGAACACGACTCCAGCTACAAGCAGGAGGAGACGCCGCGATACCACGGGCGCGATGTCGCGGTCATGCGCGCAAAACTGAATGATGCCGTCGTGGTGCTGGGGTCCGCGACGCCGTCGCTCGAGAGCTGGGCCAATGCCGACAAGGGCCGATACACGCGCATAGAGATACGGGAGCGCGTGATGGAGCGGCCGCTGCCGGTGGTCGAACTGGTCGACATGCGCACGGAGTTTCGCGAGACCGGGCAGGAGCAGATCTTTTCAAGGAAGCTGATCGAGGAGACGCAACTCACGCTCGATCGCGGCGAGCAGGTGATTCTGCTGCTGAACCGGCGCGGGTATTCGACGCGTGGTCATGTGCCGAAGCTGCGGAGAAAAGATCGAGTGCGAAAACTGCGCGATCTCAATGACCTATCACAAGCGGGTGAATGAGAACGACGCGGTGGCGCAACCCGGCCAGCGGCTGGAGTGCCACTACTGCGGATTTCGCAGGGCCGTGCCGAAGGTTTGCCCGAAGTGCGACAGCGAACACCTGTATTTTCTTGGGGCTGGATCGCAGCAAGGCGAAGAGCGGTTACAAGAGCTATTTCCGGCAGCACGAATAGGACGAATGGACCGCGATACCGTGCGTGGGCGCAGCGATATGGAACGATTGCTGGCGCGTCTGCACGCCGGGGAGATCAACCTGCTGGTGGGCACGCAGATGATTGCCAAGGGCCACGATATTCACGGCGTGACGCTGGTTGGTGTGGTCGGCGCGGACTTCCAGTTAGGGCTGCCGGACTTTCGCGCAGCTGAGCGAGTATTCCAGTTGCTCACACAAGTCTCAGGCAGAGCGGGGCGCGGCGATCTGCCTGGCAAGGTGCTGGTGCAGACCTATCACCCCGATCACTATGCGATTCAATTCGCAGCGCAGCATGACTATCCGGGATTTGTCGCCAAGGAGATGAACTATCGCCGGTGGATGCACTATCCGCCATTCGCCGTGCTCGCCAATGTCGTGATTCAAAGCGAGAAGCTGGAAGAGGCTACGGCCTGGGCGGGAACGCTGGGGCGTTGGTTTCAGCAGGCGCGCCTCGATAAGGTGCGAGTGCTGGGCCCCGCCGCTGCACCCATCGTCCGCCTGAAGCGTATCTATCGATTTCACTTCGTGTTGAAGGCCGAGAAGAGACAAGCGCTCGGCGCTACGCTGCGTGCCATGCTCGCCTACGCAGAGACGCAGGGAATCGCCCGACGAAACCTGGTGGTTGACGTGGACGCAGTTCATTTGATGTAAGGCGGCAGAGGGCTCGAGCGACTTAGTCGAGCAGATGCAACTCTTTGCCGGGCTTAAAGCGAACGGCCTTTCCAGGGGCGATCGTGACCTCGGCGCCTGTTCTGGGGTTGCGTCCAATGCCTGTCTTGCGTGGTTTGACAGTGAAGACGCCGAAGCCTCGAAGCTCAATGCGGTCACCCGCGATGAGAGTCTGCTTCATGCTGTCGAAGATAGCGTCCACCGCAGACTCTGCTTTGGTTCGTGGCAGGCCTGTACGCTCAACAACCCTCTGTATAAGATCCTGCTTAATCATCTGGGCCGCCGTCCTTGGGCTGTAATTTTATGAAGATGCAACTGACCGGGTTTTAGTAACGTGATGTTAGAAAGTCGAAACGAGATTGTCAACGAAAGAACACTACCGTAAGATGAAGAATCTAATGAGGCAAGAGTTCGGGGTTTCCAGTCGCCCTTTAATCTACACCCTTCTGCCAGAATTAGAGATGCGATTTGCAAGTAAAGTAATACGAAGGGATGTACACCAGAGTGGCTATTAAGAGCGACCGTTGGATTCGCCAGCAGGCGATCGACCACGGCATGATCTCCCCGTTCAGCGAAAAACAGGTTCGGGAAGGCGTTATCTCCTATGGGCTTTCGTCCTATGGATATGACCTGAGGGTCTCGGACGAGTTCAAGATCTTCACCAACGTCAACAGCGCCATCATCGACCCCAAGGCCTTCGACGAGCGGTCGTTCGTCACCGTCCAGGCGCCGAGCGTCATCGTGCCTCCCAACTCCTTTGCGCTGGCGAGATCGATCGAATACTTCAAAATCCCGCGCGATGTGCTGACCATATGTGTCGGGAAGTCGACATATGCACGATGCGGCATTATCGTGAATGTCACGCCGTTCGAGCCGGAATGGGAGGGGTTTGTGACGCTCGAGATATCGAACACCACCCCCCTGCCAGCCAGGGTTTACGCCAATGAAGGGCTTTGCCAGATACTGTTCTTCCAGTCCGACGAAATGTGCGAGATCAGCTATGCGGACCGCAAGGGTAAGTATCAGAATCAGCAGGGAATCGTTCTGCCGAAGTTGTAGTTCGGTATTCGACGGCAACCCCCGATCGGCCTACTAAATGCACCACGCTGAGTAGAGAGGCTGTGCAGGTGACAAAAGACCAGGAGTCTCAAGAGCCTCTCAAGCTGGGGCTGGTTGCTACCGACCCGTTGCGGATACTTGGCTTGCAGACGATCTTCTCCGAGGACGGGATAAAATCCCGCCCAGTTGAAATCGTGCCCCTCTCGGTCCCAGGGGCGCTCGACGCCTCCGGAGTCTCCCTGATCCTGATCGATGCGGCCTGCACCGACCACATCTTCGAACTGCTCGCCAGCTTTCGGCGCACGCGGCCGCATCTGCGACTGATCGTGCTGGGGCTCGAAGAGGACCATGAATACATTCAGCGCGTCATCGGTGCCGGGGCCAAAGGATACCTTGCTCACTCTGCCAAGCCCAATGAAGTGCGACTGGCGATTGAGATTGTCCAGGATGGTTCGGCATGGGCGCCTCGCAAGGTGCTTGCCAAGCTGCTGGATCTCTCTTCTGGGGAGGACCGGCGGTCCGGCACCACCGACAAGCCGAAGTTTACCGGGCGCGAGGTGCAGGTTCTGACGCTGCTCGTCGAGGGTCACCCAAATCGGGTGATTGCCGAAGAGCTCGGAATCGACCTAGCAACCGTGAAAAAACACGTGAGCACCCTCATGCGGAAGGTCGGAGTAAAGAATCGCATCTCGCTTTCTGTAGAGGTCATGAACCGGAAGTTATTGAAGCAGTGACCCCACTTCCACGCCACCCAGTATCGTCGAAAAGCCCTCTTATGCGTGTTAATGCTTTGGTTAACAAAACCGCTCAAAGGTCTACCTACCTTCGTACCGTTGTGACACCGATCGTTCTCAGGCACAGTGAACTAGCAACACAGACCTGGGAGAGGGGTTGTAGAGAGAGCGTCGGGCGATCCCCGGCACTATCTCTACAACCCCCATTTTTTTTCGGAATCAACTGCAATTTAAGCCGCGGACAACCCTCCTGCTCCTTTCCTCATCTCATATCATGTTGGAAATAGGCAGTTTCGGGCCATGCTACATAAACCAAATGGTGACGTGAAAGGTATTACGAAAATGATTAAGAAGATTTCAACGGTTCTCTGTGGATTGGCTCTATTCGGCAGTTCACTCGCTGCACACGCAGATGGGGATAAAGAAAAGATTACTGAGCGTTTGAACACCGCAAGCCAGGTTCTCAGCGAGATTATGGCGACTCCGGATAAGTCGATCCCAAGCGGAATCCTCGAAAAGGCTTCGTGTGTTGTTGTGGTTCCCAGCTACAAGAAGGGCGCGTTCGGTGTTGGCGCGCAGTACGGCCAGGGAGTCGCGACCTGCCGCACACCAAGCGGCAAATGGAGCGCACCCGTATGCGTCCAGCTGGCAGGCGGCAGCTTCGGCCTCCAGATCGGCGGACAGGCGACGGATCTGGTGCTGATTGCGATGAATGAGCAAGGTCTGCAGGACATGCTTAAGAACAAGGTCAAGCTCGGCGCAGATGCAGCGGCGTCGGCTGGCCCCGTCGGGCGTAACGCCCAGGCAGGAACGGACTGGAAGCTCAATGCGGAGTTCCTGAGCTACTCCCGGAGCAAGGGCCTCTTTGCCGGCATCGACCTGGACGGCACAGTGCTGTCGCAGAATCAGAGCGACACCCGTGGGCTGTATGGCGCGGATATTCCGTTCAAGACGATCCTGGACGGAAACCAGCCCACTCCGCCTGAGGCTCGTCCGTTCGTGCGTACGGTCGCCAAGTACTTCGTGGTTGCCAAGAATCAGTAAGCACAGAAGGGGATTCAACCGGAAGGGCGGCTCGCGGAGCTGCCCTTCTGTGTTTTTAGGGCTTCGGGTTCAGAATCGGTAGACTAGAGGCTTGAGCGAAGCTGCACAGGGAACGTCGCCGCGGGAGAAAGTCAGTCTCCGCGAAAGAGCCGAGTTTGCCGTGGTCTGGTTCTCCGTCTTCAAACTTCGTCATCTTCCAAGATCATTGTCTCGAGCCAGCGGAGCCTTGTTCGGCGCGATTGCCTACCGCCTGTTGGGCCGGTTGCGCAGAGTGGGTTTCCGTAATCTCGAGCTTGCGTTCCCGGAGATGCCGATGGCGGAACGCGAGGCAATTCTACGGTTAGAGTATCGCAATCTGGGCCTTCTGCTGGCCGAGTTCTGCAAAATGCCCGGCTACACGCCTGCGATCGCGAGCCGCTTCATCCGCTATGAGGGGCTGGATAACTATCTGGCAGCGCGGGACCGGGGCAAAGGTGTCCTGGTGCTGACCGGGCATCTCGGCGCGTGGGAGCTTTCCAGCTTCTACCACTCACTGATGGGCATGCCGATGGGGATGGTGATTCGGCGCCTCGACAATCCGCTTGTCGACGCCTTTGTGAACCGAATTCGCTGCCTTCACGGCAATCGCGTCATCCACAAGGATGATTTTGCCCGAGGGCTGATTGCGTCGATGCGGGCCGGAGAGACAGTCGGCATCCTGATGGACACGAATATGACGCCCCCGCAGGGTGTCTTTGTGCCATTCTTCGGAGTGCAGGCATGCACCGCGTCAGGAATGGCCCGAATTGCGGCCAGGACGGGCGCGGCCGTGGTTCCGGGTTTTCTGTTGTGGGAGCAGAGCGAGCAGAAGTATGTGCTTCACTTCGGCAAGGAACTGGAAGTAGTGCGCACTGGAGATTCCGAACAGGACGCCGTGGTCAACACTGCGCGGTTTACAGCGGCGATTGAAGGGTATATCCGGCGGTATCCTGAACAGTGGCTTTGGATGCACCGGCGGTGGAAGACTCGGCCTCCGGGCGAAGAGGGGATCTACTGATGGCGAGCATAGGCAAGATTGCTGACTGGCTTGGGGTGAGTGCTCCGCTGCTCGAAGGAGAGATCGACGAGGTGGCCGCCATCGAAGCCGCTGAAGTCGGCTCCATCGTGTTTGCAGTGGACCGGGAAGCGATGACGCGCGCCCTGCAGTCAAGGGCCGGTGCCATCCTCGCGAACAGAAGTCTGGAAGACGCAGAGCTTCCGCTCGATCCGCGTGTGTTGTGGGTGACGGATGCGCGCTATGCCTTTGCGGTCGTCGGCGCGAAGCTTCGCGGACGCGGCTTTGACGCCGGTGTTCATCCCTCGGCGGTAGTTGGCGAAAGCGTGAGGATTGGCCTCGGAACCAGGGTCGGACCAGGAGTGGTGCTGGAAGAGGGAGCAGTTATCGGAAGCAACTGCAACCTGATGGCCCGGGTGGTGGTCCACGCAGGCACCGTGCTCGGCGATCATGTCGTCGTGCAGGCGGGGGCCGTGTTGGGGTCGACCGGATTCGGCTATGCGCGAAACCAAGAAACAGGCGAGTATCTGCTCTTTCCGCAGCAGGGCCGGCTCGTGATTGAGGACGACGTCGAGATTGGCGCGAACTCAACGATCGACCGCGGAGCCCTTGGTGAGACGCGAATCGGACGTGGAACGAAGATCGACAATCTGGTGCATATCGGGCACAACTGCGCGATCGGGAAGAATGTAGTGATCGCCGCCCAGACCGGAATCTCAGGATCGAGTGTTGTGGAGGATGGCGCGATCCTTGGCGGCCAGGTTGGAATAGGAGAACACGCCACCGTGGGTGCAGGAGTCATCCTCGGCGGTGGAGCTGGGGTGTTGAGTGGAAAGAAGATGCGTGGTCCGGGCGAGGTGTTCTGGGGTCGGCCGGCGCGGCCCTTGAAGCAGTACCTGCGGGACCTTGCGCGGCTGAAGCATCGCTGACTTCGATAACATCTAACAGTGAAGATGTAGGGCAGTGCAGGTGTAGTGAATTGCGTGGAGCATCATGGCGATCGTAGTCGTTGGCGGACACACGAGAAACATCGGCAAAACGAGTGTTGTCGCCGGTCTGATCGCAGCCATGCCCGAGTTGCACTGGACCGCCTTCAAGGTGACGCAGTTCGGCCATGGGATGTGTTCTGCCAACGGCGAGCCCTGTGACTGCGAGACAGCCGAGCATACCCTCGCGGTAAGCGAAGAGAAGGTCGGCGGAGACGCTACGACCGATTCGGGACGATATCTGGTGGCCGGAGCCGCGCGGTCGTTCTGGGTAAGAACGCGCCAGGGCGATCTTTCGGAGGCGATGCCAAGAATCCGCAAGGAAATCGCACAGGCGGAAAACGTCGTAATCGAGTCGAACAGCATTATGCGATTCCTGCGGCCCGATCTTTATCTGAGCGTGCTCGACCCCGATACCCCAGACTTCAAAGATTCGGCAAAGTACTTTCTCGACCGTGCCGATGCAGTGCTCGTGGCAGAAGGGGACCTCAGCCACCCGCAGTGGAAGGGTGTCTCCCTGAAACTGGTTGACGGTACACCCGTGCTCGCGATGCGGCCCCCGGTGTACGTGACCGATGAGGTCGTGCAGTTCGTGAGGGATAGACTGCGCTCCCGGATCGTTGTCTGAGAACGCAGGTTCAGCACGACAAAGGCCGACGCTTTTTGCCGTCGGCCTTTGCTTTGCTACCCGGAAGAGGAGATTGCTGGTTAGTTGATCGTCCCGTTGAGGCCGGCAGGGAAGAACACTCCCTTGTTGCCTCCGCTAGCCGACGCCGGAGAAACTCCCGTAACGATGGAGAGAATCTGCTGCGGCGTTCTCGCGAAGCCGATGCTGTTATTGTCCGCATCGACAATCGTGGTTGAAGAAAACGAAGCTGAACTCGTGTTGAGCGCGACCTTCACGGTGTTGTCGATGCCCTGATCGTCTGCTCCCTTAAACCCGCCGTCGGTGGTCTGGGTCGTCGGCGCCGACGTGGGATTGGCGAGTAGCGAACGAAACGCCGAGATCTGTTGTGTGATCTTCGTCAGCGTTCCGCTGCCGGCGTCGAGTGCATTGATCGCAGTGCGAACCAGGCCCGCATGATAAGCCTCGACCGCGTGAATCCCTACAGCAGCGCTGAGGTTCGACGAAGAGGTGATTGAGCCCGCCGCACCGTGATACGCCGTGACGCCCACATCCTCGAAGATATAAGCGCCGATGAGGAAGAAGGCGTCGCTGGCAAACGGATCAAATGACGCGCCCACTCCGGCTCCGACGGCGAGCGCGTTGAAGGAGTTCACCAGGTCGATCTGCGGTTGAGCGACTGCCGAAGTGGTAAGCGCTCCGCGAAGGAACGAGACATGCTTGCCCTCTTCGGTCGCCGTCTCTTTCGCATAGGCTGCGATAACCGAGTTAGTGAAGGGAACCTTGCAGCTGGCGTAGTTGTTGCTGCCCTTGGTGACCACGATGCCCTGCGTGCCCGTGCCCGTGATGCCGATCGGTGTTGAGAGCTTGTCGATAGTCTCTCCGTAGACCGCGAGGTTGTAAAAGTTTGCCTCGAGATACTCCAGGTTGAGCGCAAAGTTGAGGATGTCGGTGTCGGTGAGAGTTGCGGCTTCTGCGTTCTTAGTCACGCCCGCGAGGACGAGACCGGCGAGCGCCGTTGTGCCGAGCGAGAGCATCTTGCGACGGCTCTTCACGATGATGTCATCTAACTGCTGTGTCTCTAGAGTTGCCATGATGTCCCGTCCTTAGGTCGTGGTCGTTTTGATGTTGCCATTGAGTCCAGCAGGGAAGAAGCCGCCCTTCGATACGCCTGCACCGGCGGTGCCGCCGTAGACGATGTGCAACACCTGATCGGTAGTGCGCGCGAAAGCAATGGCGTTAACCGAGTCCGCCGCAACGATCGAACTCGTGCTCAGCGTCGTCTCAGCCGCCAGCATGTTGCCGCTCGCCGCGCTGATCTTGCCTCGCAGCGCCGACACAAGGTTGGCATTCGTGAGCGCCGCCATCTGGTCAGCCGATGCGGTGCTCGAGGCCGCGTTCGCCGCGATGATCGTGCGAATCTCGGCAGCGTGGTACGCCTCCACCGCCTGAATTCCCGCCGCAGGCGAGAGATACGACGCCTTATTCGTGATTAACGGAGCCGCCCCGCTGTACGCTGTGACGCCGACATCCTCAAAGACAAACGCGCCCACCAGAAACGAGTTCTCATCCGCGAACGGATTGAACGTTCCCGAAATTCCTGCTGCAGTCGCCAGCCCGGCAAAGAAGGTAAGGTCGATCGCCGGACGTGCCTGCACCGTCGCGCCTGCGGCCGATAGAGCCGAGCGAAGGAAACGAACGTGATTAAGCTCATCCTGCGCGATCTCGTTTGCATATTGCTGAATGTACGAAGTAGCGAAAGGGACCTTCGTGGTTGAGGGGACGGTCGTCGTCGCCGCGCCGCTTCCTGCGTCCGTTGCGGAGAGGCCCGAGCCCGTGGCTGCGTAAAGGTAATACTCCGCTTCCAGGTATTCAAGATTGAGTGCGAAGGTGAGAATGTCTGCGTCGGTGACGGCTGGGGTGACTGGCGTTACAGGGGTGGTTGTGGTGGTTGAAGAACTACTGCCGCCACAGCCTTCTATCAATGACGCGGCTGCTGCGCTTCCTGCTCCGGCCATGAACCGGCGGCGCGACAGAGCCTTGTCGATGAGATCATTCAGTTTTTTTTCCACAATATACCTCTCCTCAGCGCAGCTTGTTGGCTGCACCCTTACCTAGACTCACGTCAAGGAGAGGAAATTGGATGTAGTGGAGGAGAGAGAATCTTACTTAGATTGATTGCACTGGAAGAAGCATGATGTCATCAACAAGGCCGACCTCTTTTTGAACAAAAGGTTCGGCGTATCGCACTCCCCCGAGCAGCCCATAGTGACGCGCCTCCGATAAGGTCCGTTCGCGAATCTCTTCTTCAGGCACAAAGAGTCCTCCCCCCTGAGCCTGACTTGCATATTGCGATCGATAAGCCAGAAGAGATTGCAGCCGTTGCTCCACGTACGGTGTAATGTCGACGACGAAGGTAGGCCGCACGTCGGCATAGAGGCTCGCGTACAGAATCTTGTAAGGGCGATGCGGCGGATTCGCCTCGCCCGGAGTCTCCACCTTGGAAAGCCCACTGACGAAGCATGCCTCGTACCCCAGCGTGGCCGTGGTGTAGTGGTCCGGATGCCGTCCCTGCCAGTACGGCAGAATCACCACGCGCGGACGCAGACGCCGAAGCACAGCCGCCACCTTGAGGCGATTTTCGTAGGTGTTCTGCACGTTGCCATCGGGCAAATCGAGCGCCTCGCGGTGCGCAACGTTGAGAATGCGGGCCGCGGCAGACGCCTCGGCGGCGCGGTCTGCGGCCGTGCCGCGCGTTCCAGATTCGCCCTGCGTGAGGTCAAGTATGCCCGTAGGCCAGCCGCGAGCGTGCATCGCCAGCAGAGTGCCGCCGCAGGTCTGTTCCACGTCGTCGCGGTGCGCGGCGATGGCAAGAATATCGCAGGGAGTAGGAAGCATTCCCTGCCGCCTAGTTGTCCGCGTCCGTAATGGCGTCCATATAGGCGACGTCAAGAGCCGTGCCCTGAACGATTACATTCTTGTTATTGATCTCGGATCCGTCGACCGTGCTGAAGATATGCACCTGTCCGCCGTAGGCTGTATACATCTTATTGAAGCCCTGCACCCAGCACAGACCCGTAAGATCGCCATAGTAATACTGGTTCTGATTCGTATTCGGATACTGAACGACGGCCGTCGGGGAGCCAGGTATCACGAACGGCACGATGGAAACCGTCAGAGCGCCCAGATCGAACCGCGTCAGACAGTTGTAGTTTGCCGCCTGCGTGGTTACGCCGAGCGATGCCTGGTGGGCGCGCTCGCCAGTAGCGCAGAACTGAGAGCCAATCCAGAGCGTGTTGTTGTCCGCAAACAGCATCTTCGAGTGGTTGCCGTCGGAGATGGCGTACGGACCCGTGACAGTATTGTTCGCGAGGTTGATGATGGAAAGATTGCCCGCGAAAAGACCGTCAGGCTGCAACTGCTGACCCGAGACGTAGAGCGTAGTCCCATTCGACACCGCTGCAGTGACGCCGCCGGGAACCATAACCTGTGTGCTGAAGGCGGAGGCGTCCGGTACCGTGGTGGGGATGTTGTTGTACTCCAGCACGCCCGGCTGCAGATAGGTCACGCTCGAGGCCGACCCACCGCACTCCGGACCGCAGTTGAAGATATATACCGCAGTTCCGTCCAGCGAGAAGTAAGCTCCGACCGGGCGATCGAAGGCATTGGTGTGGCTTCCTGCGCTGACCGGAACGGCGCAGTACACCGGAAGGTTGAACGGCTCGCAATCCGCCGCGCCGAGGGCAGCGATAGCCGCAGTAGATGTCAGGTACTGGCTCGCGTTCAGCTTCACCACGCGGTAAAGCGTATTGGAGTTGCGAACCATCGCAAGCGCTATGGTGTCGCCTTGGTTGGCTACCACCTGAAACACGTTTGGCAGCACGAGACTATAGGTGCGCCCCGTCGAATTGTCGATAATGCCGAGTTGGCCGATGCTCTCCTCGGCGGAGTAGACATGGCCGAAGGTCGGCGAAACTGCCACGCCGGTCGATCGTGCGGGGAACGTTCCCGCCGAGCCCGTGACCGACTCCTTGCCATAGTTGACGATCTGGATGTCGCCCTGCGTGTTCGAGTAGACGAAGCCCGTGATCTCAGCCGGGTAGTTGAGGATGAGATCCGGGTAACCCGACGCATAGCCGGAGATGGAGAACGAAGTCTTGGTGTTCTGGATGTTGCTCCGAAGATCGCGTTTGGCATCCACGATCTGCAGACTGCCGGTGGTGGTGCCGTTCACCGTGACTGCAATCATCACCCGGTTGGCGAGCAGGCTCGGCGGAACGGGGCGGTTCGCGAAGGTGTACTCCGGAAACTTGTACGCATAATAAATATCGCTATGGCAGGAGGTAAGTCCGACGGCGGCGAAAGCGATCACTAGGCCGCAGAAGATCTGGGCGAGGAAAGACTTGGAAAAGAGACTTCGATTCTTCAACGGTAACGAACTCCAACCTGAGCGCTGCGGCGTGTTTGGCGGCCAATGCCCTCTGCCGAGTATAACAAAGTACAGTGATGACAAGAGCTTGAAAGCCATTGAATTACGCGCCTGAGGAGACAGGTTTGGAGTGCATCCACAGGGTGGCTTAGGATGATGAAAGCGCATCGTGGCTTAGGGTGAACCCGCGTCGTGGCTTAAGATGAATCAAGGAGCGAAAGACGATCATGGGGCAAGGGTTGGACGGTGCAAAGGGGAACTCCCTTTCGGAAGATGCCGCAGTCGCCCGGTTGTTTGCCGGCGGCACGGTCCTCTGCGATGGGGCAATGGGCACAATGCTCTACGCGCGCGGCGTCTTCATCAATCGCTGCTATGACGAACTGAATCTCTCGCAGCCCGATTTGGTCCGCGAGATCCATGCCGAGTACCTCCAGGCAGGCGCGGAGGTGATCGAGACCAACACCTTCGGCGGAAATGCCTTCCGTCTCGAGATGCATGGGCTGAAGGATAAGGTGCGCGAGATCAACCTCGCCGGAGTCAAACTTGCAAGGGAGTGTGTCACTCAGATACGGGAAAAGCAGGCCAGCGAGGCATTTGTCGCGGGTGCAATCGGCCCGCTCGGGGTCCGGCTCGAACCGCTGGGCAAAGTCGGGCTCGATGAGGCGCGGGCCGCTTTCGCTGAGCAGATTCAAGCACTCGTAGAGGGCGGCCCTGGAGTAGGAGCCGACCTGCTGGTCATCGAGACCATGACGTCGCTCGTGGAGGCCGAGCAGGCGATCCTCGCGGCCAGAAGCGTGGCTCCCGGAGTTCCCGTGGTTGTCATGATGACCGTCGACGAGGAAGGGAACTGCCTCGACGGTTCATCCGCCGAGACCGCAGCCATCAAGCTCACCCAGTGGGGCGCCGACGCCGTCGGATGCAACTGCAGCTCAGGTCCGGCAACTGTCCTCAGCGTCATTGAGCGCATGCGCGTCGTCACCGACAAGCCGTTGGCCGCAATGCCCAACGCAGGAATTCCACGCGCGGTAGAGGGCCGGACGATCTACCTCACTTCGCCCGAGTACATGGCCAGCTTCACTCGCAAGCTCGTCAAGGCCGGCGCAAGCATCGTCGGCGGCTGTTGCGGCACCACGCCCAGTTACACGCGAGCCATGAGGAGCTACCTCCGCGCCATGGAAGCAATGGATGGTGGCGCTCGGAAGATCGAGCATGCCGATTCAAACAAGGCTGCCGTCAAGGCCGCAAGCAAGGTAGAACCGCCTGCCCTCGCTGAACGCTCAAAGATCGGCGCAATGGTCGCTGCGGGCGAGTTCGTCACGATGGTCGAGATTGTGCCGCCCAAGGGGATCGACTGCAGCAAAGAACTGGACGGCGCAGAGATGCTGCACCGGCTCGGAGTCGACGGCATCAATGTGCCCGACTCACCGCGCGCCAGCGCCCGCATGAGCGCGCAAAGCCTCTGCGTCCAGATTCAGCAGCACGTCGGCATCGAGACGATCCTTCACTACACGTGCCGCGACCGCAATGTGCTCAGCATTCAGAGCGATCTCCTCGGCGCATCGTCCATCGGCCTCAAAAACATTCTCTGCCTCACCGGCGACCCGCCAAAGCTCGGCAACTATCCGAACGCAACCGCTGTCTTCGACGTCGACGCCATCGGCCTGGTCAACGTCGTTCACAACCTGAATTACGGTCTCGACATCGGCAGCAATTCAATCGGGGCCTCCACCGGCTTCACCATTGCCGTCGCAGCAAACCCCGGCGTGCAGGACATGGACCAGGAGGTCCGCCGATTCGCGTTCAAGGTAGAGGCCGGCGCCGAGTACGCGATCACACAGCCCGTCTTCGATCTGCGCGTCCTCGAAGAATTCCTGCGCCGCATCGAAGGCTTCCGCATCCCCGTGATCGCAGGCATCTGGCCGCTCACCAGCCTGCGAAACGCGGAGTTCATGAAGAACGATCTGCGCGTCAGCATGCCCGACGACATCATGGCCCGCATGGCCGCCGTCACCACTCCCGAGGCAGGCCGCGCCGAGGGCGTAAAGATCGCCCGGGAGATGCTCGCCGAAGCGCGACCGATGGTGCAGGGCGTTCAGGTGAGCGCCCCCTTCGGCCGCTACGGAGTCGCAGCGGATGTGCTGGGGCTGAGCGGGGATGATGAGGAAGGCCTGGTCGAGGTCGCATAATGGCAAACTTTGAAGAGCAGCTAAAGGCGCTTGAGAGCGTAGTGGAACGGCTCGAACAGGGAGACATACCCCTCGAAGAATCGGTGAAGTTGTTCGAACAAGGATTGAAGCTCTCAAACGCCTGCAAGAAAGAACTCGAAGCCGCAGAAGGAAAGATCGAAATCCTCGTCAAGCAGAGCAATGGCGAAATGAAGACCGCCGACTTCGATCCGGACAAGGGTTCCGAAGAAAGCGTAGACGGGGAGTAATTTGGCGAGGTTTGGCGCGACGGTTTGGTCGGTGGCGGGCTAATGATGCTTAACACTCCGCTGATGCAAGAAGTTCAGCGATCTGGATTTGAGGCGCCCGAAAGAATCATTCATCTCTTCATTGGTGGATCGGAGTTGCATGGGGCAAAGGTCGGCGCGACAGATGACCTCGACCTGTATGGTGTATTTCTAGACCCTCCCGCTGTAGTCCTTGGTTTAGCGCCAAGGAGGCATTTTGTGTGGTCGACTGCAACCGACGATCGCCGAAATGGCCCTGAGGATGTCGATCTAACACTCTATTCGTTGCATCGTTGGGCCCAACTAGCCGCTAAAGGAAATGCGACTGCGCTGCACTTCTTGTATGCGGATGCCACGGCGACGAGCGATGAACTGTGGCAACAGGTACAGGCTCAACGCGACTTATTCGTCAGCAAACAATCGGCAACCCAATTCTTGGGATTTGCGGGAAACCAATTGCGCCGGATTACAGGTGAGCGGGGGCGTGGCACGAAGGGGCGACGTCCTGAGTATGAAAGCGTCTTCGGATACGACACGAAGGCCGCAATGCATTGTCTGCGACTGTATCTTGAATGTATTGAGCTGATGCGCCTGGGAACAATAACCTTGCCCAGACCAGAACGCGAGTTCTTGATAGAGGCTCGTTCCGGCGAATGGACTCTTGAGAGATTTTTAGCAGAGGCGGATAGGTTACGTCGTGAGGCTGAAGATGCGGCACAAGAGTCTTCTCTACCCGAATCTATCGATGTTCCCGCAATCTCAGGACTGTTGGCGAAAGTACAGTTGACAGCGTGGAAGGCGTAAATCGCCTAACGGTCGCGGGTAGTCACAAACCCCGGCACCCAAAGCAGCGCGCGCTTGGCATCAGAATCCGGCAGCTCCGCGATGGTGAGACGAGCCGCTTCCGCGTAGGCGCATGCCGTATCCATGGCGTAGTCGATCGAGCCATGCCGATGAAGAATCTCAAGAATCTCTGGGTGGGAGACATTGTCAAAGCTTCGATCCGCCAGGACCGTACGAATCGCCTCTCTATCCGCTCCGGTCCCACGTTCCAGCGCATGAATCACCGCCAACGTCGCCTTCCCCTCGCGCAGATCGCTCGCAACCGGCTTCCCCAGTACATCCTCGGCAGCCGTTAGATCCAGCACATCGTCGACGATCTGAAACGCAAGCCCGAGATTGCGGCCATACTCCCCAAGCTGCGCCTCAAGTTCGTCGGGATCGCCGAAGCCATGCGCCGGAGTAATCGCCGCACCAAGCTGCATCGACACCTTGAACAGGCACGCCGTCTTGCGGAAGATGAGGTCGAAGTACTCCTCTTCGTTGATCAGATGCCCGAGCTTCTGCATCTGCAGCAACTCGCCCTCAACCATCTGTTGCGTCAGCGAGATCAGCAACTCGAGCACCCTGAAGTTCCGCTCTTCGAGTGCGACCGAGAAGGACTGCATGTACAACCAGTCGCCCGCGAGCACGCACTTCGCATTGCCCCAGGTCGTGTTCGAAGACGGCCTGCCTCGCCGCGTTTCCGCCTCATCGATGATGTCGTCGTGAACCAGCGTCGCCGTATGCAGCATCTCGACGACAGCTCCCAGCCGGATCCGGCTCTCACTCGTACACCCCAGCGCCTTCGCAGACAGCAGCAGCAGCAGAGGACGAATCCGTTTCCCCCCGCCTGCAATCAGGTACTGCGCGATATCGGTGATGACCTCCACCTCGGACTCAGACTGGGTCGCAAACGCCCGCTCGATAGCGGCAAGATCATCGCGGAGGAGGTCAAAGACCTCGGCCGCCGTCGCAATGGAGAGCGTACTCACTGGTTTTTAGAGTATCAGGATGTGGATTTCGCTTCGAAACAGAATCTAAATTTGGCAACAAAATGTTCATCGCAACAACCGCAAACAGCCTCAGCCGCAAACCCCGCTCGGGCCTCAGTTAGAGCGGAAATTGGTGAACTGCAAATCCACGCCGATGTCCTTGCCCTTCAACAGCGCCATGATCTCCTGCAGCGTGTCCCTGTCCTTGCTCACCACCCTAACCGTGTCGCCCTGGATGCTCGCCTGCGCCTTCTTCTTCGAGTCCTTGATCGCCGCGACGATAATCTTCGCCTTCTCCGACGGAATCCCCTGCACCAGCTTGATCTTCTGCCGCACGCTCGAGTTCGCCGCCGGCTCGATCTTCTCAAACTCCAGGTTCTTCAGCGACACGCCGCGCTTCACCAGCTTCTGCGACAGAATCTCGATCACGGCCTTCAGCTTGTACTCGTCCTGCGAGGCCAGTTGGATCACCTCGCTGCCCTCAAGCTCGATCTTGGACTTCGAGTCCTTTAGATCGAACCGTGCGTGAACCTCTTTCGAGGCCTGGTCGATAGCGTTCTTCACTTCTTGAAGCTCTACCTTGCTCACTACATCGAAGCTATTGTCGGATGCCATTTCTCTACCTCGAATAAAGATTCGACCGCGGGTTGTGCCGATCATGTGCCGATCAAAATGTGAAAGACCTTTTTCTACAGGTGCTATCTTATCTTGCTTTTACCCGTTTCAATCCGCGACAGTCCCAGTCGCGCTTTTACGCAGTAATGGAGAAGAGCCGGTTGAAGTTGGCAGTCGTCTCTGTCGCCAGCTCCTCCGGTGAGATGCCGCGGAGCGCCGCCAGGGCTGTAGCAGTATGGACCATCATCGCCGGCTCGTTGCGCTGCCCTCGCAGAGGGATCGGCGCAAGAAAGGGAGCATCCGTCTCCACCAGGATGCGGTCCGTCGGCGCCAGCACAGCAGCATCGCGAATTGCCTGCGACTTCGGATACGTTAGATTCCCGGCAAACGAAAGATAAAATCCTGCCGTCAGCGAGCGCTCCGCCTGCTCCACCGACCCTGAAAAGCAGTGCATAATCCCGCCCAGCCCGGTCGGCGTCCAGTGCTCGCCGATCAGCGCGAGCAGGTCCTCCCACGCATCCGCCGTCCCGAACTTTTCCTTGGCCTGCGGGGTCGCAAGCTCGCTGGTGCGGCAGTGAATCACGATCGGCTTCCCCAGCTCCGCAGCCAGTCTCATCTGGGCCACAAACGCCTGCTGCTGGAGCGCGATCTCAGGATTGTCCAAGTGGTAGTAGTCCAGCCCAATCTCGCCAACCGCGATGCACCGGTCCTTCAGCGCCAGCCTCGTCAGCTTATTCAACGCATCGTTCGTTGCGCTTGCCGCCTCCTGCGGATGAATCCCCGCACTCGCGTAGATGTTCGGCATCCCCGGCCCACCAGCGGCGTCGGCGATCTCCAGCGCCTGGTGCATCGTCGCTGGGCCATCGCCAATCCCAATAGCAAGAATCGTTTCCACGCCGGCATAATAGGCACGGCGCAAAATCTCGTCGCGCTCCGTCGGCGTCTCGTTATAAAAGTCCAGGTGGGCGTGCGTGTCGGTCAACGGCATACGGTTAGTCCAGATTACTGCATGGGCCAACCCCCAAACGAGACGCCCAACGAGACGCCCGAAGCTCAAAGCCCGGCAACTCCCCGCAAGCTCCCCAAGCGCGCAAGCCACATGCAAATCTACTTCTTCGTATCCCCGCCTATCTGCACTACGCAGTACCTCGCCGGCCCATCTCCGACATTGCGCACCGCATGCAGCGTCCCGGTCGCCACCAGGATCACGCCCCCCGGCCCCACCTTCTCCGACTTGCCGTCATGCTCAAACGCAAGCGTCCCTTCCACCACCACCATCACCTCGGTGTGCTGAATGGTATGCGGCGCATTCGGCTTCATCCCCGCCGGCTGCTGCGACTCATGCAAGGCGATGATCTCCCCAGTAGGCAGCGCGCCACGCAGTACATCGCGGCTCTCCCCGCCGTTTGCCATCTTCCGCACCGGCATCTGGTCGTACGGATACACCCTGGCCTCTGAAAGCACCCCGGCTCCGGAGGCCTCAGCAGGCGTCTGCGCCTCCGCTGGCTCACCCGCCATCGCCCTGCCCATCGCCGCCATAGCCGACAGGCCCACAAACACCTCACGACGCGTCATCTCACTCATACCGCCATTTTAACGCGAGGCCGCTGCACCCCAGAGTCCAAACCCAGGAGTCAGGCCGAATCATTTGATCGAAATTCCCATTTTGGGAAACCAGCCGGTCTGTAGGCAGCCGTAGGAAAAGCAGCCGTCACTCCGCTTCCATTTGCCTTCGAATTCCAGCGATCCGTTCCTTGATCACCGCAATCGACTCGTTCCAGGTCTTAAACGTCTCTGTCGTATACCCCGAATCAAAGTCGCGGGGATGGGATTCTTTCGCAGCGGACCGGCGCATGGCTTCTTCGAGTCGTCCCTCGAAATAAGCGAGCCGGCTTTTCAGATTTTCGTGGCTCACACCTAAATCTATCACTGCTCAGCCCCACCAGCCCGGTTACAACTCAATCCCCATTCCCCAGCACCTTCGCCATCGCCTGTACGCGCTCTTGAGACATGGAAAGGTACGATCGAACCTTTTCAGGATCATCCGCCTCCAACTCCGCCAGATAGAGCAGGTTGGACAGAGCCTCAAGTATGTTGGCGCCTTTTTGCCGAATTGAATCAGAGAGTTGGCGAGAAGTCATTCTTGGTCCCCGAAGTGAGATGTAGCTTGCTTCGTGCGCAAAAAGTGCTTGCAAGTATTGATAGATGAAGGAATAACGATTGGAGTTGGATGATCTGAAGCAAGGAACTGTTCACTATTCAATCCCGGCAGTTCGATGATGAAGAAACTACTGACGATACAGACAAGTTTCTTCAACACTGCCTCGCATATAGAAGGCGCGATGACCGGAGGATGGTACCAAATTACGGCCGCTGTCAATGCCTTCCAGATACTCGCATCAAGCGGTAATCTCGCTTCTGGCACTGTCAGAATTTACGGGATTTCGCACTGATGCGGTGCCCCAGTTTGATCATTGGCTTCTCAAGGAAGTGGTGACTCAGTATGGCGAGCGTGGCGAGATAGGCAAATCGTCCTACTGCGGATGCTGCCCCGCTGATCGACGTGCACAGAAAGGGTTGCTGCCAGAGATAGAGGGAATAAGAGATGGCGCCGAGATACGTCAGCGGCCTCCACTCCAGCAGCCGCGAGATCGGCGACTGGCTGAAAGCTGAAGTCACGCAAAGTGTGAGGGCGATGGCGACGGATTCACCGAGAGGAACCATCAAACCTGCACCGAACATAGGTACCGAGCGTGAGCAGAAGTGGTGCGATCATCCATGCGCGAAGAAGCCTTGAAAGCAGTGGAAGAGAGAGTGCCGCTGCGCATCCCACGAAGAGCGCATCCGCCCGGAACTGGGTGTCGAAGGTAGCCGCTGGCGTGAGTGTCGCCAGCGTTGACCAATGATGAAGGCGCCATGCGGCGACGGCCATCGCCGCTGTGATCGCAAACCAGCGAGCGCGGCGCAGTCCTAAGAGTAGGAGCATTGAAGGCCAGAAGAGATAGAACTGCTCTTCGATCGACAGCGACCAGAAATGGCCGGTGAGGAACGAGCCTGGACCGGGATTGGTAAAGTTGCGGTAGAAGAATACGCAGGCTGCGATCGCATCGCGTCGGAGCGCCACTACGGAGTGAAACGAGACGATTCCCATCAGTAGTAAATAGGTCCACGCCGCCGGCATGAGCCGGAAGAACCTGCGGATATAGAAACTCTTCAGATCAATTGAACCGCGCTGCTGAAATTCGTCGCGAAGCTTCGATGTGATCAGGTAGCCGCTAAGCACGAAGAAGATCGCCACTCCGTGTCCGCCTGTCGAGATGTACTCGCGGCGGTGGAACAATCCGAACTGCAAATGGTCGGCGAGAACCAGCAGAATCGCCACGCCGCGCCAGCCATCGAGGGTCGGGATGCGCTGGCTACGCGAGAGGGCCGAGGCGGCCGTCTCTGCGCTGCTGCGCGTGTTTGCGAGGAAGGTGCTCATGTCGGCAGAAAATTCTTCCAGTGAATCTCAGCGGTAGAAAAGCGAACCAATGATCAAAAGCACAGCGATTGCCAGCGCAAGCAGAAGATACCTTTCCATCTTCATCGCATAACGCCTTCCTGATTTATTGGGGGAGGGCTACCACCTTACCACCCACGCTACCGCAAACCAAACTATTTCTGGGAGAAAGTGGCGTAGCGAATCATTGCGAATGCGTTGCTTTTCAATAATTTCCGTTCAGAAGTCTTAGCAAGATTAGCCGGGTCAGAGACGTCGAATTTATTCTTCTCCGTTTTCTGCCCAAAAATCGCATGTCAAGCCCCAAAATCGATCAACCCTTTACAAAACAGCTACATACGGTTGGCGTATGAGTTCCACTCGAACCGCTATAATGGATATAGAGATCAAAAAAGAAGAAGCCCCGGGACACCCTCCGGGGCTTTTTTACTGAATGGAGTTCTCCGTAACCCGTAACCCCTTTATTTGGACGATTTTGGACATAACCCGTTTATTATGACGATTTTGAGAGCGAACAGCGTCCGTAAACTTATGAAAACATTAGATTTTGTCCCAGGCAAGGGGGAGGGGGGTACCCCCTATCGAGAAGCCGTCAACTGGTCCAGGTCCATGTTCAGCAAGAGAACGTTAACCCGGGGCTCACCCAGAAACCCGAGCTGCCGCCCTTGCGTGTGCTGTGAGACCAGTCTGCGAACCGCGTCCTCCGGAAGGTGCCGCTCCCTGGCAACCCGTGCCACCTGGAACTCAGCTGCAGCGGGTGTGATGTCAGGATCGAGCCCCGACGCCGACGCAGTCACCAGGTCGACCGGCACATCGGTGCCGGGATGCTCTGGCTGCAACGCGGCCACGTCTCCCGCGACACGGTCGATCAGCTTCTTGTTCGTCGGAGAGTAGTTCGACGCGCCGGAGTTCGCAGCATCGTAGCCATTGCCCGCAGCCGATGGCCGCGAATGAAAGTACTGAGGAGCAGTAAACGGCTGTCCGATAATCCGCGAGCCGACAAGCTGACCGTTCTGATGGAGAAGCTGACCGTTCGCCTTGTCATGGAACAACACCTGCGCGAGGCCAGTCACCACGAACGGATAGATGACGCCGAACAGAACAGTGGTGACGACGGTATAGAGAACGGCAGTGATGAGGTTGCGACGCATAAAACCAGTCCTTTAGGCCAGATGAATGGCTGTGATGATGATGTCGATCAGCTTGATGCCGAGAAACGGAGCTACGATGCCGCCAACGCCATAGATGATCAGGTTGCGCTGCAGCAGCGACTCCGCCGACATGGCTTTATAGCTCACGCCGCGCAACGCCAGGGGAATCAGACCGACGATGATCAGCGCATTGAAAATCACCGCTGAAAGAATCGCCGACTGCGACGTCTGCAGATGCATGATGTTCAGCTTGTTAAGCACCGGGAAGGTCGCCGCAAACATCGCCGGAATAATGGCGAAGTACTTCGCAACGTCGTTGGCGATCGAAAACGTCGTCAGCGCGCCGCGAGTCATCAGCAGTTGCTTGCCGATCTCAACGATCTCGATCAGCTTCGTCGGATTGGAGTCGAGGTCGACCATGTTACCGGCCTCCTTCGCCGCCTGCGTGCCCGTGTTCATCGCTACGCCTACATCGGCCTGCGCCAGCGCGGGAGCGTCGTTCGTGCCATCGCCGGTCATCGCGACCAGCTTGCCCTCGGCCTGCTCGCGGCGGATCAGGTCCATCTTGTCCTTCGGCTTAGCCTCCGCCAGGAAGTCGTCGACGCCGGCCTCGCGCGCAATCGCCGCCGCCGTCAGAGGATTGTCGCCGGTAATCATGATGGTCCGGATCCCCATCGAACGAAGCTGCGAAAACCGCTCCCGCATCCCGCCCTTCACCACGTCCTTCAAGTGAATGACCCCCAGCGCCTGGCGATTCTCCGCCACCACCAGCGGCGTCCCCCCACTCCGCGCAATCATCTCCACAGTAGCGCGAACCTCATCCGGCAAAACCCCGCCATTTTCCTTCAAAAAACCAGCAATCGCGTCGGTCGAACCCTTCCGAATCACGCGTCCGTCAAGGTTCACACCCGACATTCTTGTCACCGCGGTGAACGGCACGAACTCAGCCTGCATCTCGCTCAACTCGCGCCCGCGAAGTCCATACATCTCCTTCGCCAGCACAACGATGCTTCGCCCCTCAGGAGTCTCATCCGGAAGCGACGACAACTGCGCCGCATCCGCAAGCTGATCCTTGCTGACTCCCGGAGCAGGAAGGAACTCCGAAGCCTGACGATTGCCCAGCGTGATCGTTCCCGTCTTGTCGAGCAGCAGCGTATTCACATCGCCCGCCGCTTCCACAGCGCGCCCTGACATCGCCAGCACATTGTGCTGCACCAACCGATCCATTCCCGCAATCCCAATCGCCGAAAGCAGTCCGCCAATTGTCGTCGGGATCAGGCAAACCAGCAGCGAGATCAGCACAAACACCGATTGCGGCGCACTCGAGTAGATGGCGATCGGCTGCAGCGTCACAACCGCCAGCAGGAAGATGATCGTAAGCCCGGCAAGCAGGATATTCAACGCGATCTCGTTCGGCGTCTTCTGCCGCTCGGCGCCTTCAACCAGCGCAATCATGCGGTCCAGGAACGTCTCGCCGGGATTCGACGTAATGCGAACCTTGATCTGATCCGACAACACCTTCGTTCCGCCCGTAACCGCAGAGCGATCGCCTCCCGCCTCGCGAATCACCGGCGCGGATTCACCCGTAATCGCCGACTCATCGACCGAAGCAACTCCCTCAATCACCTCGCCATCGCCCGGAATCATGCTCCCCGCAATGACGAAGACAACATCGCCCGACCGCAGACCTGAGCTTGGAACATCTTCCGTGCTCCCGTCCGCCCGATACCGAACCGCGGTCGTCTCGGACTTTGCCCGCCGCAACGCATCAGCCTGTGCCTTGCCTCGTCCTTCAGCCATCGCCTCGGCGAAGTTGGCGAACAGCACCGTGAACCACAACCAAAGTGTGATCTGCAGATCGAACCGCAACGCGTCCTGATGAGCCAAAATATCGTGCAGCAGATAGATACTTGTAATGACGCTGCCGACCTCAACCACGAACATGACGGGATTCTTCATCATGGTGCGCGGGTTGAGCTTGACAAGCGCATCAATCAGCGCGCGTCGTACGATCTTTGTGTTCCAAAGGGAACGTTTGCGAGTGTTTACCATGTGTTTATCTGTTCTCTCTTCTCAACTAGAAAGTCTTGCCGGCATGCATCAATAGGTGCTCGAGAATAGGACCGAGCGAGAGCGCGGGAAAGAAGGTAAGCGCGCCCACGATCAGAATCACGCCGACCAGAAGCACTGTGAATAAAGGCGTATGAACGGGAAACGTCCCAGGCGATGGTGGAACCAGCTTCTTCTTCGCCAGGTTGCCCGCCATCGCTATCATCGGGACGATCATCAGGAACCGCCCAATCAACATCGAGGCAGACAGCGACAAGTTGTACCAGTGGGTATTTGCGCTCAATCCGCCAAAGGCTGAGCCGTTATTACCCGTCGCCGAAGTGTAGGCGTACAGAATCTCCGAAAGCCCATGCGGTCCGGAGTTCCCTAGCGCAGAGAGGCCAAGATTCGGCATCATCAGGGCAACGGCAGAGAAGCCCAGAATCGACAACGGAAAGATGAGCACATATAGCATGGCCATCTTCACGTCGTAGGACTCGATCTTCTTGCCGAGATACTCCGGTGTGCGCCCAACCATCAACCCAGCGATGAATACGGACAGCACAACGAAGATCACCATCCCATAAAGCCCCGCACCCACGCCGCCGAAGATCACTTCCCCCAGCATGATATTGACCAGCGGAACGAGACCGCCCAGAGGCATGAACGAGTCGTGCATCGAGTTGACCGCGCCACAACTCGCATCCGTCGTCACGGTGGCAAACAGCGCTGAATCGGCGATGCCGAACCGTACCTCCTTGCCCTCCATATTGCCGCCGGCCTGCGTTGCTGCGACATGCTGGTTGACCGAGTGCAGCAGCGGGTTCGACTGTGCCTCTGCGTAATACGCAACGAACACGCCAGCGAAGAATAGCGCTGTCATGGCAGCGAACACCGCCCATCCATGCTTTGGGGATCGCGTTATTCTGCCAAGCGTCACCGTCAGGCCAGCGGGGATTAGGAAGATCGAGAACATCTGCATCAGATTGGAGAGCGGCGTCGGATTCTCAAACGGATGGGCGCTGTTCGCGTTGAAGAAGCCGCCGCCGTTCGTGCCAAGCATCTTGATGGCCTCTTGCGACGCCACTGGCCCCTGCGCGATACTCTGCGTCGTGACAGTTTGCGTAGTGGTCTTCCCATCTGTGCTCGTCGTAGTTACAGTTTGCGGCTGCACCAGCTTCGCCTGATCATAAGGGCGGAAGTTCTGAACCACGCCCTGCGATACCAGCAACAGCGCGTAGATCAAGCAGCCCGGCAGGAGCACCCATAACGAGGCTCGCGTCGTGTCGACCCAGAAGTTGCCGAGCGTTTTGGACTCCCGCCGCGCAACGCCACGGATCAATGCAACCGCGAGTGCGATCCCGACGGCGCCGGAGAAAAAGTTGTGATAAGCCAACGTCAACATCTGCGTCAGATAGCTCATCGTCGTCTCTGGCACATAAGCTTGCCAGTTCGTGTTCGTGGTAAAGGACGCCGCCGTGTTCAATGCAAGGTCTGGTGCCACAGCCGCAAGATGCTGCGGATTCAGCGGCAAAACCTGTTGAAGCCGTTCGATCGCATAGGTCACGAGCATCGTTACCAGGCTGAACAGCAGCATTGCGACCGCGTACTCAGTCCATGCCATCTCGCGCGTCTCATCGATACCGGTCAGCCGATAGATAAGCCGCTCGATCGGGCGAAAGATGCCATCTGCAAAGGTGCGTTCCCGCTCAAAAACGCGGGCCATATAAATGCCCATGGGTTTTGCGCACAGCAGAACTAATCCAAAGAAGAAAAAAACCTGAAACCAGCCGTTCGAGGTCATCGTGAATCCTTTTAGAACTTTTCGGGGCGCAGCAGCGCGTACACCAGATAGACCAGTAGCAGCACGGTCACCAAACCAAGCATCGATGTCTCGATCATCCTTGTTTCTCCTTCGTGCCCAGTCCCTCGCACACCGTCGTATATCCGATCGCAATTGCGAAAAACACCACGCTTGCAACCAGACAGCCTAGATCCCACATAGTCTTGCCTCCTGCCCGAATGCTCCAGAGTCACAGCGGGCATTCGAGAGTTCGTAAACGCTTGGCGCATCGTTGCTTGGACACACCTCATTCATTCAAGCAGCCGCAGTATAAAGAAATAGTAGAAAGCGCATAAAGAAGTCGTATAAGCCGCGAGGCGAAGGCCCGGTTGGACGACAACGCTTTATCCGCCGAACGAATCGGAGTTCCAAAATCCCGTGTAAGTCCATATAAGCCTTGATGCTCTAACCTAAGTGTTCTAAATGGCCGCGCGGCGCAGGTTGACGAGCAAATGAACCCAAGCGTCGGCTAGACTAGGCTGACTGGAGATCGAATGCCAAAAAAGATGGCTTTAATTCCGGCTTCCTCACGCCGCGTAAGCCTGAAGATGCTCGCTGAACACCTTGACCTGAGTCCCGCGACAGTCTCCTTTGTTTTGAACAACGCGCCGGGCCGTTCCATCCCGCCGGCAACTCGAGAGAGGGTCAAGGCAGCCGCGAAGCAATTCGGCTACCAGCCGAGCCAGATCGCACGCTCGTTGCAAGGCCTCAAGACCCAGACGATCGGAATCCTGCTTCCAGAACTCGGCGAGGGCTACCACTCCCTCGTGCTTAGCGGCGCCGCCGAAGTCTTCATGCAGGAGGGATACTTCTTCTTCACCGCACACCATAGGCACCGGAAGGATCTGGTTGCCGAGTATCCCCGGATTCTGCAGGCGCGCGGAGTCGACGGCATCCTGACAATCGATACTCAGATGGAAGAGGCGCTCCAGTCGCCCACGGTTTCGGTTGCCGGTCATGCCGAAATACCTGGTGTGACGAATGTGATTCTGGATCACCATCGGGCCGCGGAACTCGCGCTTGGTCACTTGTACCGCCTGGGTCACCGCAAGATAGCCTACGTGCATGGCCAGCCCTTCAGCTCCGACTCACAGACCCGTTGGCAGGCAACGATGCAGGTGGCGCGAGCACTCTCTCTCGCAGTGCCGGAAGACCTCATCATTCAGCTCGACAAAGATTTGAATACACCGGAGTTAGGATACCCGGGCATCCATCAACTACTTCTGCGCCGCAGGGATTTTACCGCTGTGCTTTGTTTCAACGATGTTTCCGCGATCGGAAGCATCCGTGCTTTGCATGATGCCGGACTCAAAGTGCCGACGGATGTCTCAGTACTTGGCTTCGACGACATTCAAGCCGCGTCTTACATCGTTCCCAGCCTTACGACAATCCGACAGCCGCTGCAACACATGGGCGCGTCTGGCCGCAAGCTCCTTGCTGAAGAAGCTCGCTCACGAGAAGCTCCCGGACACCATCAAGGTCGATCCAGAACTCGTCGTACGCGAATCGACCGCGCAGGTTCGTTCGACGACGCGTCGATCCAACCCCTAGGCATTGTCCGAACTCGCCCAGCAGATTCAATCTCTGCACATTTCTCACAGCTATCTTGCTACCGGTGCGACCGTCGGTCCGTCTGCTGCAGGAGCAGCAATCGGCTGGCGAAGATGGTCATAGTTGAGGATCGCGTTGAAACACGAGGTTGTAACTGCCGATGGTCTCTCCCCGATACACAGGATTATTCGCGAATAGCAGCACATTCCCTGACCCCACATGAGCATTCACCACGATAGCGTGCTCCGCGATCGAGCCTGCCTTATCTAGCAGACCCGAAAGCAACAAGCTCTTCTGCTCGCTAAAACGCAGAATCACCTCCGGCCGAAATTCCACTGGAATGGCCTGGAGATTATTACGCAACTGATCTTCGTTCAGTACTTTCGCCTCCCATGGCTGTTGCTTTGGCGTTACTTCAGGCTCCGTAACCTCGCGGCCCTGTGTCGTGTCGGTATCATCCGGGCCGCCGCGTCCCGTCGGACGATGTGTATATGGATCCATCAGCATCCGTCCGCTCGGCCGCGCGAGCGTGTTGCTGACATTGAAGACCATTCCGTTCGCACTCATCACGGGTAGGCTTGGCCCGTAGCCATTGGCGATTGGACTTGCAGGCGCAACAAAGACGCTGTTCAGCACGCTGCCGACCACGCGCGCGTCGTCGTGCGGAGCGATGCTGACACCGGGTGCAAGCCCGCTCTCGATCGCAAACTGCGCGGTATCTTCGCAGGTGATCAGCAGCCCACCTTTTTCAACAAAAGATTTCAGATGCGCCAGCCCGTCGTAGCCCAACCCCGGACGCATATCGGCAGTCGAATCGAGCAGGCCCAGGTTGGGCGTAATCTCGCTCTTCTGCCACGGAAGAGCATTGCCCCACATCGGCAACCCATTGATAATCTCTTGCGACGACGAGCGGCCGACTGGGGCGAAGATGATCACGTCGTACTTGCCGCGAAGATCGCTCTCCACGCCCACCGTCTGCGTGCTGATGTAGCTGAACGGAATCCCGGCCTTGTCGAAGGCCAGCCTCCACCATCCTTCCGTCTGCGTCCCCAGCCACGTATGCATGAAGGCTACGCGTGGAGTCGGCGCAGGGTGCGTCGCCACGGAAGGAGCCGCGCCCAAACGCGTCGCATCGAGCGAAAGCTTGCGCAGCGCCCGCGTAATCGTCTGTTCATCGGCCTGGCTGATCAGGAGTGAACCCGCCCCGAAGTGCTTTCCCTCGGCATCGAACGCCTTCTCCGCAGTCTCCACATGTGCGCCCTTCAGTTCATACGCGAGCGGCAAAAGCGAGGTCTGGCCCGTATTCGCAATCGCGTAGATCGACCCGCTGCCGCTCACCTTGCCCGCCGCCTGATCGAAGTCGGCAACCATCGTCATCGGGGCCTTCAGTATCGAAGTATCGGTTACCCGAATTGCCTTCACATTGAAGAGCTGGCTAAACGACCATCCCGTGTCGTCGTAGGGATGCTTCTGCGGATCATCCGGCGCCCAGTATTGCTTGTCCAGCAACGCATCAGCAATGCGCGAGAACGGCTGATCGAGCCGAATCACATAGCTGCCCGCGGGAAAAGTCTCCGTCGTCGGCTTGTCCCCACGCTTTGCAGGAGCGATCGAGCTTGTCGCTGCCGCCGAAAGCTGCTGCACCTCTACATGCTGCAGCTTCAGTACATTCAGCAGTTGCAACTGGCGATTCAGCTCCCCACTGTCGGCGGGCAGCACATAAGCCGCTGGCCCATCCAGCGTCGGCTTCTGCACCGATCGCTTGCTTTTGATGTAGTAGTTCTCCAGAAAGTGATGCGTGTTCCGAGAGAAGTAAGCCAGTGTCGAAAGCAGCGCGCTCTCCTCATAATTATTGTTATCCCGCTGCGACCACGTCACCGTAGGCAGCGGAGGGTTCTGCCGATACCACGTGCGCGAATACTCCTCCGGCTGCAGAATCCGCTTCTCCGTGTCTGCTCCGCCGTTGCCAAACGTCTCATACAGCCGGCTGATCCCGTTGTGCATACCCGCGAGAAACATCAGGTATCCGGGGCTCCATGTATCGAAGTCGCCATGCGTAAACACGCCAGGCATCCCGAACGACTGCATCTGCGCAACATTATTCCAGCCCAGCTCCGCCCACTCATCTGCCAGCGTCGGATCAATCCAGGCGTTGTAGGGGCCATCGCCCACTGTGTTGTCATAGAGAAACGGCACCGACTCGTGAAGATCATGCAGCACCTGCGCGTGCCAGTCGAGATATGTATTCAGTACATTGCTCGTCAGGTTTAACGTCATGCCCATCGCATCGCGATTGTTATCGTGTGCGACATAGTGGCCCCAGTATGCCAGCCGCGGCCACTGTTGCCCCGGATGTGCCTTATGCCAGCGATACGTATCGACCATGCGATCGCGGCCATCCACCTCGACCACAGGCGTAATCAGCACGATCATGTGCGACCTGATGTACTTGATATAAGGAGCATCATCGACAGCTAGCCGGTACGCAAGCTCCATCAGGGCCGTCGGCGCTCCCGTCTCACTCGAGTGAATCGTCCCCGTAATGTAGTACACCGGATACGACTGATCGATCAGCGGATGCGCTTTGTTGTCGTCCAGCCCAATCGTCCGCGGGTCCGCCAGCTTTGCCAACCGCTCGCCGTTCTCCTTCGCCCCCTGCAGCAGCGCGGGATCGGCGACCGCAACCGCGATCATCTCGCGACCCTCTTCCGAATGCCCGATCGTGAAGACCTTCACCCGCGGCGAGGCCGCCTCAAGCTGCCGAAAATATTTGTACACATCTTCGGCGTACGGCAGCATGTCCGGCGCTCCTGCAACATCGCCCAGCACCTTCGCCGGCGTCGGAACCGTAGCCGAAGCAGGCAGATAATCCACCAGGTGCGAAGAGAACTTCGGATCCGTCGTGTACTTGCGAATGTGATCCGTATACGCCTGGTCGATCGGCTGCCGGCTATCTCTGGCAAACACATCGTTAAAATCGGTCTGGGCCTGGGCGGGGCAGATGGCAAGCGACAGGACCGTCGCAGGGACAAGGGCACTCAGCAGATGGATCAGTCTCATAATGTTTAGGGGCGCTGCAATCGATCTTATTTCATATCGCCCCCTCGCGGAAAAAGATGCCAGATATAGTTCGCACCGCGTAATATGTCCCCATGAAAAATCTCAACCGTCGTGAACTCTGTGTAGCGCTCTCGGCCTTCGCGGCCCTGAGCAGTGTCATGGCCGAGGCGCAGGCTGGCGCTGCGGCAGGCCCTGATGGCAAGCTTTCGAAGTCGGTCGTCTTCAACTACGACCAACTCCCCGTCAAGACCAACGCAAACGGCGGCGCCAGTCGCCAGGTTTTGTCCGGAACCCTGCCCACCGGCGAGTTCGTCGAGGTGCATGAGACCACTCTCGCTGCAGGGAAGATGCCGCATCCCCCCCACAAGCACAGCCATTCGGAGTTCCTTCTCATCCGCGAAGGCAATCTCGAGTTCATCAACGACGGCACGCCCCAGCCCGTCGGTCCCGGCGGGGTCGTCTTCACTGCATCCAACATCATGCACGGCCTGAAGAACGTCGGCACCACCACAGCCAACTACTTCGTTGTAGCCGTGGGCGTCCAGACCAAGGAAACCTAGCAGGAAGCTATACCCACAGATTGCCAAAGAATCGCACTACGATTCGCTCCCCACCCCCGTCTCGGGCAGGTGCGGGTTTCCATTGCTCTCGGCGGTTACCACAGCGGCTGACGAATTTTGTTGGCGGCCTCAACCGCTGTGCGCGTACTATGCAGCCCACCAGAGTTCCTGTCGGCAACCAGTGCACTTTGGCACACATAATCCTGGAAACTATGGACTCTTGCCCGGATGCTGGCTATGCTGACAGCATCAAAAGAAATACATGCCACGGTCGATGGCAGTTTTATGTAAGTGCTGTAAGTGTCGGTTTGGTTTTCTCTCGGAGGATCAAGTTGCTCTTCGGCAAGGGTTTGAGATATTTGACCCCCTCAGGTGTGCCATCGTTACATGGGAATGTTAGCCGTCGGCCTCCGGTCGGTCTTCCGCAGCAGGCTCATCGTTCAGGACAAGGGGTCCCTCTGTTGATGAGAAGACCTCTTCGATGGATGGCGTCATGGTTCAATCTGAAGAGACAGGTCCGGCTCGTCACATTCTTCCTGCCCAGTCGCTTTTGGTACCGTGCCGCCCTTACAATCTGCCGGCTGCAGGGCGCCTCGAAGGGTTCGCTCGGAGGGAACCGCGTCCTTACCGAGGCGGTAATGCTGGACCACTGGCTCTGGGAGCTTACCGCGATCGGGCCGTTCCCGTTCCATATATCTGCAAAGGGGTTGACGTCTTTGAGGCAGCCAATCCTAAAATCGGAACGTTGTACTGCTGGATTCATGAGCCGCTGGTGGAGTTTCTGCTGCGGCCACTACTCGAACTGGGAAATCCTGAGCCCATGATCGTCGCTGACCGGGGCCGAATTGTCGACGGCGACCGGTTCATGGTTACCGGGACCGAGTTCCGGTTGATGGCGATTCCGGCAGAAAGATATGCCTTGGGCCGGGCGAAAAGATCACTGCAGGAAGGCATGTCCGTTGTGTGCTTGGCGGATGCATACATGGGCGGCCGTCTGTATGCCTACGTGTTGCAACTCGCGGGCCGGGTGGGGGCGCGAGTGGTCTTCCTTGGGCCACGCGACGACCGGATGGACGTGATTGAAGTTACGTTTATGAATGCCCCGCGTCCGTTCTGCGACACCGAGGAGGCAGTGCGTGAGAATCTTGCCTTTCTGCGAGCTGCACAACAGCGTGCGCTTTCGTTGCTGGGATTTCCCGAACCGTGAGCTACTTCAAGCGGGAGCCCAGAGCGATCTCCTCGCCAAAGGTCGCAAGAATCGGCTTGCCGTTCTCGCCATTCGAAGCCGCCAGCAGCATCCCATGCGACTCAAGCCCTCGCATCTTGCGCGGTGCCAGATTCGCGATCACAACGATCCGCCTCCCAATCAGCTCCTCCGGTGTATACCACTCCGCGATGCCCGACAGAATCTGCCGCTTCTCATAACCCAGATCAACCTCAAGCCGCAGCAGTTTGTCGGCCTTGGGAATCCGCTCCGCCACAACAACCTGCGCCACGCGAAGATCAACCTTTAGGAAGTCGTCAATAGCGATCTGCGGCGTGTCAGGAGTAGCCGAGCCCGCAGCCGAAGCAGCAAACCCCTCAGAAGCCGGAGCCTCGCTATGCGGCGCAGGCGGCTTGGCCAACTCAGGCGAGACCGCGGACGACGCCCCCACCTGCGCGCTCGGGTTCGTCTCACGAAGATCAGAAGTGCGCGGCGGAGCATCCGGCGCCATCGTGTCGACAGGATCGGGCTTCGCGTTGGTTGTCGACTCACCGACGAACTTGGCCGGTTCGGGTTTGGGTGTCGTGTTCGTGTTGTTTTCCATGTCGGTCATGATTTGAATAAGTTCCTTGGGTGCGCGAGGGAAGATGGGACCCAGTTCGCCTAATTTTGTGCCGGGTTTCAGACCACCCCATTCGAGATTGCTCAGTTCACCGTTTTTCGCGGCTTGTTCGATGTCGCCCAGGCCAAGCTGCTCCCAGACCTTGGCGGTGGCGTAAGGAAGCACAGGGTAAAGCAATGCCGTAATGATGCGAATGCATTCTGCAGCCGTGTAAAGCGTCGAGCGGCGCCCACGCTGAGAAAACTCCGACTCCGTGGCGGCCCACGGCTTCCGTGAGGTCATAAATTGATCGACGTTGGCGATCGCCCCTGCGATTGCGGTCAACGCATCGGCAAAGGAGTTTTGCTCAAGCTTCTTGGCGACCGACTCAACCACCTCGGTCATCTTCCAGCCCAGCATCTGTCCCTCCGACGCAGCAAGCACCTCGTCATTCGCCGGATGATTGTGTGTCTCTTTCAGCTCCGGTTGGTAGTAGACGAGCGAGTTTGCTTCAAGACAGTCCTCCACCACGCCTGCCGAACTCTTCGCGATCAAAGTCAAAGTGCGGCTGACGAGGTTCCCGTAGCCGTTCGCGAGGTCACTGTTGTAGCGCTGAACTAATGCGTCGAAGCTGAAGCTGCCGTCTTGACCGAAGGGAATCTCGCGCAGAAGGAAATAGCGGAGAACATCGGAAGCGAAGAGGTCTTGTTCGTGCTTCCAGTACTTATCGCTGAGAACAGCACCGGGACCATCGACGGGCCTGGGCTTGAGTGTGCCGAAGGCGTCAAGGATGGTCTCCGTGCGAACGATGTTGCCCTTGGACTTCGACATCTTCGAGTCTTCAAAGAGAAGCCAGCCATGCGCGGTGACGGCTTTGGGCAGCGGCAGGTCAGCGGCAAGGAGGAAGGCGGGCCAGTAGATGCAGTGCTGGCGGGTAATCTCCTTGGCCATGATGTGAACATCGGCGGGCCAGTATTTTTTGAACTGCTCTTGCTTGGCGGGGTCGTCGCTCCCGTAGCCGACTGCGGTCATGTAGTTCGCGAGGGCGTCGAGCCAGACGTAGATGACGTGTTTCTGTTTTGTCTCGGACGCAGCCGGCTCCGGGACGGGGATTCCCCAGGTGAAGCTGGAGCGGGAGACGGAGAGGTCGCGGAGGTTACCAGGGACGTAGGGGTTGCCGAGTTTTGAGACGGCCGTCGGAGTACCCGCGGCGGTGGCTTCGGCGACATTGCCGCGCAGAAAGCTAAGAACTTCGTTCTTGCGCGACTCGGGCTGGATGAATAGCGTGTTGGACTCTATGAGGTCAATCAGAGGGAGCTGGTATTCGCTGAGACGAAAGAAGAAGTTCTCTTCGGTAACGGTCTCGGTGGGCTTGCCGTCGGGGCCGAGAACGCCGGGAGGCCCTTCGACGAAGATCTCCTCGCCGACGGAGTACTGGCCGGTGTAGGAGCTGAGGTAGATCTGGCCGCGCTGGTGGAGCAGGGCGAAGAGACGCTGAGCCCCCTGCTGGTGGCGGGGTTCGGTGGTGCGGATGTAGTCGTCGTAGGTAAGGCCCATGCGGCCCCAGAGCTTGCGGAACTCGCTGGAGACCTGATCGGTAAACTGTTGCGGGGGTATGCCCGCTGCTGCGGCACTGCGCTCGATTTTCTGGCCATGCTCGTCGGTCCCCGTGAGGAACCAGGTATCGTCGCCCAGCAGACGGTGGCGGCGGGCAATCACATCAGCCGCAATGGTCGTATAGGCGTGCCCAATGTGCGGGCGCGCGTTGACGTAATAAATCGGGGTAGTGAGATAGAACTTTTGTTTGGACATGCGGCGCTAGAGCTAAGTTTAGCAGGGTGCAGCGCAGCGGTTTTACGACAGGACGGCACCGACGGCAGGGAAGCGCGCCGAAGCCGAAAAATAAAGTTACAAAATGTGGCGTGTTTTTCGCCACCGCAAACTCACCATCTAATTCACCACAATTACCACGCAATCCACCACAAATTCACCACAAAAAACCATCCAGTTTCACCCACTTTTCTGCCAAACCCCCTGCAAAAAGGTCCTTCCACTCCGAAATAAAAAAACTGCAACAGCAAATTACTTGACCGGATGCGACTCCTCTGGAGCCTCCGCCGGTTCCGGAACAGCAGGGAGTTCCACCTCAGCCTCAGAGGCCTGCGCAACTCGAGCCAGGTTCAGATGCTGTTCCATCGTCGCCCGCGCCTGCGCCGGATTATGTGAACGAATCGCGCGATAAATCTCGCGGTGCATCTCCGCGGACTCCTTCAAATCCTGCGCCTGCGCCACAGTCTTGCTCCTGTACTCATAGAGATTTGCTGTGATGGTCTCCATAAGTGCGCCAAGAATTGGGTTTCCAGACGCCCGCGCAATCGTCCGATGGAAACGAACATCATGAATCAAGTACTCCTGCGGATCTGTAAGCGCCGCGTACATCTCCGCAACCTCCTCCGCCAACTCGGCGATATGCTCGTCCGTAGCTCGCTCCGCCGCCAGCGCAGCTACGTTCGATTCCAGCACCAGCCGCGCCTCAAACATCTGCCAGGGAAGGAATCCGTGCAGCGCGCCAAGAACCGAGAGCGAGCTTGAATCAAGCGCGGGCGGGCCCGACGACACAAATGTGCCAGCCCCGTGACGGCTCTTTAGAACCCCCATGGCCGACAAAAACCCAATGCCGGCGCGGAGACTGGATCGACTGATTTTGAGCTTGCGAGCCAACTCGCGCTCAGGCGGAAGCCGGTCGCCTGGGTGGACTTCTCCACTGCTGATGAGGGAGCGAACATGTTCGACGACCTGCATCGTGAGCTGGCTGTGGACTGTTGCCTCGTCCTGCGGCTCTTTAACCTCTTTTTTCACGCTGAATAACGCTCCTTGAGGCGAAGTTGGAGAAGAGTAACACGGAGGAAAGAGATAGTTAAGACTACCCGTTGTGGATGCGCGCTCGCAGACGCTAGGCAGTCTGAGTTACGCCAAGCCTCGGGACAAGCAATTGGAATATAGCGAGCGCGGTGATGTAAGCGAAGGCAGCGAGGGTGAAGATGAGCATGGGGTGAAGCGAGAAATAATGGGAGACTACCCAGGTGAAGATCGCGCCGCCAGCTGCGCCGGCTGCACCGCCGAGGCCAACGACCGTGCTGACGCTGGTGGACGGGAACATATCAGTGGGGGTCGAGAAAAGGTTCGCAGACCAACCCTGATGAGCCGCAGTTGCAAGGCAGAAGAGTCCGATCGCAGGCCATGCGTTAGTGGGAAAGATCGTATGCATGTGCGGAACAAGCATGATGGGCATGACACAGATGGCGCAGATAAGAAGCGCGAACTTGCGACCTGAATTAACGCTGTGTCCGTGCTTCATGCGGAAACCTGAAAGCCACCCGCCCGCGATGGATCCAAAACTGGCGGCCGTGTAAATAACGATGAGGGGGTACTTGACGTGGTTGAGGTCGAGGTTGTAATTGTCGTTGAGGAATTTGGGGAGGTAGAAGAGGTAGAACCACCAGATGGGATCGGTGATGCCTTTTGCGATGAAGAAGGCCCAGAAGCCGCGGTGGTGAGCGAGGATGGAGTAGATCGGGCCACCCTGGGTGACGGGGGCGAGGTCGGCCTGGGTCTGGGTGGCTCCGCGGCGAAGTCTGTTATAGGGGAAGAGGAGCCAGATCACTGCCCAAGCCAGACCCATGGAGCCGGTGCAGATGAAGGCAGCGTGCCAGCCCCAGCGCAGGGTAACGGCGGCGATGAGGATGGGTGCGATGAAGGCGGAGGCGTTGGAGCCGGAGTTGAAGAGGCCGGTGGCCAGGGCGCGCTCGTCCGAGGGGAACCACTCTGTCGTGGCCTTGATGGCGGCGGGGAAGTTGCCGGACTCGCCGAGGCCGAGGAGGGCGCGGCAGATCATGAATCCAATGACGCTCGAGACGAGGGAGGTGCTGATGGAGGCGCATCCCCAGAGAAGGATGGCGAGGGCGTAGCCCTTCTTTGTGCCAAGTTTGTCGATGATGCGGCCGGCGAACATGAAGCCTACGCCGTAGGCGATCTGAAAGGCGATGAGGACGCGGCCGTAGTTGATGTCGTAGGCGGCCTGGTGGGTGTGGTCGAGGCCGGGAACCCAGCCCATGAAGGGCAGGTGAAGGAGCGGCTCGATGAGCGAGAAGACCGAGCGGTCCATGTAGTTGATGGTGGTGGCGAGGAAGAGCAGGAAGCAGACGGCCCAGCGGGCGTTGGACTTTTCAGGGGCACTGGTGGTGAAGCCCGAGTCGGACAGGCTGGCAGCTTGGATCGACATTGTGGTGCTGGCTCCCGCTATGATGTTGGTCTGACCGCTCTGGAGCAGGGTTCGGGATGGTTCGGACCGCTCAGAGTTGTGTCGATGTTGAGGATAGTCTTTGTTGGGCCGTTTGTGTCAAGAAGATGACTGGCCAGGATCAAGGTATGCGGGAGGGTATGGTGCGTGGATGCAGGTTGAATCTGGTGATGGTGGGTTTGCAGGTGGCGTGTGGGGTTTCGTGGGGGCAGGGGCTGAAGACGATTACGGTGGGGCAGGGGGGTGCGGACTTTACGACGATCCAGGCGGCGGTGACTGCGGCTCCGGATGACCGGGGCGGTGATCAAGATCAAACCGGGAGTGTATCGCGAGGTGGTGCATGTGGACAAGCCGAAGATTCAACTGCGCGGGGATTCGGACGACTGGACGAAGGTGGTGCTGGTGTATGGCAACAGCGCGGCTTCGACGTGTGGGACGAGATGCTCGGCGACGCTGTTTGTGACGGGCAATGATTTTTTTGCCGGGAACATGACGATTGCCAACGACTACAGCAAGACGAGCGATGTGCCTTCGCAGGCGGTGGCGCTGTCGGTGCGTGCGGACCGCGCGGTGCTGCGGCATGTGCGGTCTGCTGGGGGCGCAGGACACGTTGTATGCCTCGAGCATGGGGTGCATGCAGGGGGCGTTGCCGGGAGACAACTGTGTGACGGGGAGGCAGTACTACTCGGATTGCTATATCGAAGGGCATGTGGACTTCATCTTCGGCGATGCGAAGGCGGTGTTTGACCGGTGTGAGATTCGCAGCATCGCGCATGCAGCGGGAGGGTACCTGACGGCGCAGAGCAACACGCGGCCCGGGCAGGATGCGGGGTATGTTTTCAATCATTGCAAGATTACGGCGGACCAGGGTGCGGGCGATGTGTACCTGGGGCGGCCGTGGCGGGACTACTCGACTGTGATCTTTATGAATACGGATATCGAGGCGCCGATTATGGCGGCGGGATGGTCGGAGTGGAAGGATGCGCCGCAGCCGCGCCTGCCGACGGCAACGTATGCGGAGTTCAATTCGACGGGGCCGGGGGCGAATCCGAAGGCGCGGGAGCCTTTGTCGAAGCAGCTTATTGCGGCCGAGGCGAAAAAGTATGAGACGAAGGCTTATCTGGCGGGGGCGGATGGGTGGGATCCGACGGCGGTGAAGTAGGACGGGTGATTCCCGGGGTGGTTAAAGTCAATAGCAGAGGTTGGACCATTTGGCTGTGGATAAATCTACTCTTTGGGGTTTGTGGTGAATTGTGGTGAGTTTCCGGTTATTCGGGTATTTAATTCCGTTTTCTGGGTGGATTCTTCGGGTCCGAATGCGAGGAAACGTGGCTTTTGTGACCACAAAAACGTGGACAAAACGTGGTGAATTGCGTGGTTTTTGTGGTGATTTCGCTGGTGGTTGATGCACGGGATTGCCGGTAAGCGGCTGGGTATATCGATCCAGAACCCGACCTCCATCAGACCGATACTTCTCAATGAGTGGATTGGCGATTTTGCAACAACTGAGAACGGACTTAACTTCCGAATAACCGACAACACACCCGGAGTGGTGCGGGACGCGACTAGCGGTTCAGCGTCTGGAGAGCTTGCAAATTGTTCAGGGCTGATACAGCAGGTCAAGCATGGGCTGCTGGCTTGCACCAATGCACCCCGAGCGCGGCCGGTCGAGATCGATGATTACGGCGAGAACCATGGTAATGGCGAGGGCCAGGACGCACGTGGAAAAGATATTCCGACGTCCGTTCACGCCGAACGAGTATCCGACCAGCATAGCCGCCAGCAAAGCTGACGCGGCATTTACATAGATCACATTCTGCGGCACGCGATTCTGGAATGCCGCCCAGCGTGCCGCTTCCAGATCAATGGCCTCGTTCAACGATTGCAGCAGCAAGCCCGCCTTCACCGGGTTTGGATCCTTTTGCGCGTAAGCAGCCGCCCGGGTCCAGAGTTCCGTCTGCAAGAGCTCTGTTTGGGTGTGCAGAGCGTCGAGCCGTGCGAGATCATTTCCCGAAGTCCCGTATTGCACCCGGACATTGATGTACTCACGCAGAAGATTCGCGATCTCGATGCCTTCCGGCGCCGGCAGGAGTTGCGCACGAAGAAGGGACGTGCCGATGGCGTTGGCCTCGTCGATAACAAGTTGCCTGCGGGCCTCGAACCGAGACACGGCCATCGACATCGTGAATCCGAGCAGAAGAGCGAGAACGCCAAGCAGGGCGGCTTCGACAGTAGCGATCGGCGACCTTGTCTCGGCAGGCGTGCCCGCTTCGGACTTGCGTCCCAGACGGAAGCCCACCTCGGCGGCGGCCAGCATCAAGGCGAAAAAGGCGCATTGAATGATGGCCTCATGTGTTCCGTAGAGGAAGCCCTCTTTCAAAATGTTCTCCTGGAAGGACTATACCTTTCCGGGTCCGCGCGGAGCTCCTGAGTCACGGGCTATTCAGAAGTGAACCTCTACGACAGATCATCCAGTGAAATGCCCTGTTTTTGATTGCTTAGACTCGATAGACAAAGTGATACTCGGAGGCTCGCGCTCGCTGAAAAACGATTGCGGCCCGGCTTTTGAACCAGCCCGTCACGGGGGAGGTAATTACGCCGGGTGCATCAGTCGGTTTGCGCCTTCATTTGATCCAGAACTTGTTGAATGTTGAAGGATGCAGATTTCTGCCGTTGTGGGAATTCCTTGAAGGTCACGAGGAACTGTCCGACGATTGCCTGAGCGGGAATCATGACCCACAACTTATCGCCATACCAACGCTCATACATCTTTGAATCAGGCGTCATTTCGAACGGATCCTGTCGGAGATTAACAACCAGTGGCACGGTACGCGGTTTCGCAACATCGGCCCACCAGGAATCTTTCGTAGCAAAGCTGATCTTCCAATCGCCGTATCGAAACGCATTGAGGCTGCCGGAATCGTCGAAGTAGAAAATCTCCTTGCGCTGACCGGGTCCTTTCCCGGAGAGAAGATCGGTCATGTCATACGCGTCGAGGTGGACTTTAAATGTTCGGTCAATCCCTTTATAGCCTTTGAGGAGCTGGTCCTTCACGCCCGGCACACCGGCGGCCGCGAGGAAGGTAGGTGTCCAGTCCTCATGCGAGGCGATGTCGTTGATGATGGTGTTTGGCTTGATGACGCCGGGCCAGCGAGCTACGCAAGGCACACGGAATCCTCCTTCCCAGGTGGTGCCCTTTTCTCCACGGAAAGGCTCGGTACCGCCATCCGGCCACGAGAACTTTTCGGCGCCGTTGTCCGAGGTCAAAACGACAATGGTGTTGTCAGCGATGCCCAGATCATCTAGCTTCTTCAGCAGCTGGCCAACGACCCAATCGAGTTCCATCATCCCGTCTGCGTATAGACCGTAACCACTCTTGTTTTCCCATTGAGGACTGAGGCGGGTCCAGACGTGCATGCGCGTGGTGTTGTGCCAGATAAAGAACGGCTTTCCGCCTTTCACGGATTTGTCCATGAAATCGAGCGAGGTCTGGAGCAGATCTTCTTCGACCGTCTCCATGCGCTTGCGAGTAAGCGGACCGGTGTCTTCACACTTCTGTTTCCCCCAGGCGCCGAAACGCGGGTCGGCGGGAGCCGGGTTGTCTGAGGTCATAGCCTCGCAACGTAGCACCCCGCGCGGCCCGAACTTCTCGTGAAAGCCGGGGATCTGCGGATAGTCCGGGTCCTCCGGCTCCTCCTCGGCGTTGAGGTGATAAAGGTTTCCGTAAAAATAGTCGAAGCCGTGGACAGTGGGTAAGAATTCGTTTCGGTCACCGAGGTGGTTCTTGCCAATTTGAGCGGTGGCGTATCCAAGCGGCTTGAGCAGATCGGCGATTGTGGGGTCTTCCTTTTGTAATCCGAGAGTTGCACCCGGCAGACCGACAGTCAAAAGACCGGTACGGAAAGGATGCTGCCCCGTAATGAACGCAGCGCGCCCCGCCGTGCAGCTTTGCTGGGCGTAGTAATCGGTGAAGAGCGCCCCTTCATTGGCGATGCGGTCTATGTTGGGCGTTCGGCCGCCCATCATTCCGCGATGGTAGGCGCTAATATTCCAAACGCCGACGTCATCGGTCATAATCACGAGAATGTTAGGTTTTTTGGCCTGCCCCTGAGCCGTTCCGGCGGCCCCGAGAAGCGCTGTCGTAACAGTGAGCACCGCCAAACGAAGTTTAATCAGAGTGATTCGTTTCAAAGAGCTCTTCCTTCCGGTTTTCCATTGTTACTGCGAATGATTTTGCCGAGCGATCCAGCAAACCGACCACCTCGCTAGGGCAACTTATCAGTAGCCGCCGCGCCCCGGTAACTAGCAAAACTATCAGTGGGTCCGCCTCACGTGATCGGTACAGTCGGCTAACCAGAAGGAAGGAAGCATCTTGGCTCAGGGGTATAATCCAGCCCACCTATGCTACTGGCCGCAGGCTCTCGCCTGAATTCCTATGAGATTGTCGAGCCGTTGGGCGCCGGTGGAATGGGCGAGGTGTATCGCGCGCGCGACACTGCGCTGAAACGAGACGTGGCGATCAAGGTTGTCCGCGACTCCTGGTCGCGGGACCCTGATCGTCTCCGTCGCTTTGAACTGGAGGCTCAGGCCACTGCCGCTCTCAACCATCCCAATATTGTTTCGATCTTCCACGTAGGCGAGTACAACGGATCGCCGTACATCGTTACCGAGCTGCTGCAGGGCGAAACCTTGCGTGATCGCCTTCGCCGTGGCCCGATGCGTCTGCGGGAGACCTGCGATTTCGCAGTGGATATGGCGCGTGGATTGGCTGCTGCTCACGACGCCGGAGTTGTTCATCGCGACCTGAAACCGGAGAACCTGTTCCTTACGAAGGACGGACGCCTCAAGATCCTGGACTTCGGATTAGCCAAACTTACGCAGGCTACGAGCTCCGACGCCGCGACCGCAACGATCCAGCACCAGACCGATCCTGGCCATGTGGTCGGTACGGTGGGTTACATGGCGCCGGAGCAGGTTCGGGGAGGCGCTGCTGACGCGCGCAGCGATATCTTTGCTTTCGGTGTGATTCTGTACGAGATGCTCACGGGGAGGAGAGCTTTCCAGAAGGACACCCCCGCCGAGACGATGAGCGCAATTCTGAACGAAGACCCACCACCGGCCTCGCAGACTGTGCAGATTATTCCTGCCTCGATACAGAAGATTGTGGGGCGTTGTCTGGAGAAGAAACCGGAGAAGCGCTTTCAACATGCGTCGGACCTCGGGTTCGCGCTGGAAACTCTCTCTGATTCGGGCAGCACAGGGATCCCTGCTGTTGGCCAACCAGTCTCGGGCAAGAGCTGGATCTGGATTGCAGCGGCTGCGGTTGCTTTCGCAATCTGCGGATTCATTTTGTGGTGGAGGCAAGCACCGGCAGTTCCGGTCGTGGAAGCTGTAACCCAACTTACCGATGATGGCGAGACCAAAGCTCTCTCGGGGAGGTTGTTAACCGACGGCTCGCGAATTTACTTCGGCGAAGGCACGACGGGGAATTACAGAATTATGCAGGTCGCGGCCACCGGCGGCCCCACGGCCATCATCCCGACCCGATTACCGAATTTCCAATTCACCGCATTGGGCCATGACGGCTCATCTCTGCTGGGCGCTGCAGGCAACCAGTTCGTGCTTCCTTTGTGGGCGATACCATTGCCTGCCGGAGAACCTCGCCGCCTCGGATCGCTCGAGGCTCAGGACGCTGACTTATTCCCGGATGGGCGCATTCTCTTCTCCAACGGAAAGGACCTCTACATCGCCGAGAGAGACGGCTCCCAGCTGCGCAAACTGCTGAGCGCCGCCGGTAACATTCGAGAGCCGAGCGTTTCCCCTGACGGCGAGCGACTGGTCTTCACGGTCTATTCCGAACGGCACCCGGTGTCGATTCAAGAGGCCAGGGCAGATGGCTCAGGTCTCCACGCGATCATTTACACCAGCGACACCGGACGAGTGTGCTGTGGTCGATGGACACCCGACGGCCGATACATTGTCTACCAAAAAAACTTCGAAGAGCGGGGTGACCTCTGGATCCTGCCGATGGAGGCCGGGCTCTTGCGACGGTCACTGCGTCCGGTCCAGCTTACCAATGGTCCACTGTCCTACCGCACTCCAGTTGCCAGCCGGGACGGGAAGCAGATCTTTGCTGTTGGCAGGAAGGCGCGGGGTGAACTGGTCCGCTACGACATAAACTCGAAACAGTTCGTTCCTCTGCTTCCCGGCATCGCGGCCTTCGATCCCACATTTTCGAAAGACGGCGAGTGGGTCGCTTATACCGTCTACCCGAATCACGCCTTGTGGCGCAGTCGCAGCGACGGGACGGAACCTTTGCAACTTACATTTCCACCCGCGCAGGTCTATGCCCCCTCCATTTCGCCGGATGGGAAGCAGGTCGTTTACGGCACTTCCGCAGGTGCAATTCGTCTGGTCAGTATGGACGGAGGTTCGCCGCAGACGATCGCGGAGAAAGACTCTTACCGTGCAAATTGGTCCCCAGACGGGAAGCTCCTGGTCTTTGTCGATCCTGGTGGGATCCAGTTATTCGATCCCGGCACCGGTAAGCGTTCCGTTGTCCCCGGAGCGGCAGGCCTGTATGGTATCCGGTGGGTTGCTGAAGACATGCTGGCCGCAGCCACGCAGGATCACAAAAAGCTCGTGATCTTCGACGTCAAGACGCAACGATGGTCCGATCTGGTCTCGGCGACGATGCCAAGCTACATCGGCGACTGGGCCCACTCACCGGATTACAAGTATGTGTACTACACCACCGATGGCGCGGAACCAATGGTCTCCCGCATTCGGCTGGCCGATCACGCGGTAGAGACGATCACCAGCTTGAAGGGCCTGACCCGCGCGACCGGCCCGGGCGGCAATACCGAAATCAGCGTTGCCCCTGACGGCTCGCCGGTATTCACCCGGAAAACCGGCACGCAGGAGATCTACGCGCTCACGGTGAAGTGGCCGTGAGTCGCTCTCGAGTCGCAGGCAATCAGGGGACTGAGTGTCAGTTGGCGATAACAGGGCAATCCGCTCATCGAGATTGACTGCGGATGTGGCGGTGAGTGGATTCGCGGTGAATCGCTGACGATGAGGTTAGTTGATCTAAGCCGCGGACGTGGCGACGTTGATTTTGAATCGCCACCACAGATTCGGATGAATCTCGCTCTGCCGGTTTGAATCTATTCACTCAGGTTCAATCGGTACGAGGGGAATGCCCGTGATTCGAAAAAAGCTCCTGATGCTTCTCTGTATCTCTTTGGCTTCGACGGTCGCAGGTGCGCAGTCCAACAACAATGCGCCCTTGCAGGTGCCCGCCAAGTCTCTGCCCGTCCCTACGGACGTCAGCCCCGAGATGCAAAAGCTTATCGCGGCTCCGCGCAATCCCAATTGGGATCACCTTTGGAAGACAGGCGAAGAGTGGCGAAAGGCCGCCGATGAGCAGGCAGCCAAAGCCGTCCAGAGCCTGCCCGCCCTGCGTCAGCGCCTCCACGTCTCGGTCAAAGCAGACACCATCGATGGTGTGCGCGTCTTTGTTGTGACTCCCGATGTGATTCCACCCGAACACCAGAACAAGCTGCTCATTCACGTGCACGGCGGATGCTATGTCCTCTATCCCGGTGAGTCTGGAACATCTGAAGCCATCATGATGGCGGGCTTCGGTCACTTCAAGGTCATCTCCGTCGATTACCGTATGCCTCCCGAGGCCTACTTCCCCGGCGCGCTCGACGATGCGATGACGGTCTACAAAGCGGCCCTGAAGACCACCGAGGCCAGGAACATCGCGGTCTTCGGGACCTCTGCGGGTGGTGCACTCACACTTGAGATGATGCTCCGCGCCAAGCAGGAAGGCCTGCCCATGCCCGGCGCCATTGCGCCCGGCACGCCGATGTCCGATGCGACCAAGACCGGCGACTCGTTCTACACCAATGAAATGGTCGATAACGTTCTCGTCTCGCGCGACGGGTTCTGCAACGCCGCCACGGTGGTCTATGCGCACGGCCACGATCTGGCCGATCCGCTTATCTCCCCGGTCTACGGCGATGTGCACGGATTTCCGCCTGCCATCCTCACCACCGGAACCCGCGATCTGCTGTTGAGTAACACCGTTCGCGTGCACCGCAAACTTCGCCAAGCGGGCGTCGATGCGCAACTTCAGGTCTTCGAAGGCGAATCGCACGCTCAATACGGGTTCAACGATCAGGCCCCCGAAACCAAGGAAGCTTTCGGCGAGATCAGTAGCTTCTTCGACAAACACCTTGGCCGCTAATCAGGGGTGGCAGCGGAAGTGTCTCTTCTAAACGTCAGGAGGGAATTGTTTCCGCCGAATTTGTTCCGACAGGCTAGTTCCGCGCCGGCATTGCAGCCGCGCTTTCGGCGAGTTCGTCCAGCTTTTTGAGGGCTGTCTCGAAGTCAAATTCGTTAATTTTTGTGTAGAGAGTATCGAGCTGAGAACTTGCGACGATGCCCGCGAGTGACTCTTGGACGGCGGAAAACGCTTCGGCGGCATTCCCATCGCAGGACTCGAGCAGAACGCGAAGGCGCGCGATGGCCGATGATGCTGCTTCGGCGTTGAAATCCGTACGGGTTTCCCTGCTCGTGGGTTGCTCAGGTGTGACTACTTGGATCGTCTGACGAATGGATTGAATTTGACTGCTAAGCACTTTGGCAAATTCTTCGAGCAGCGCCGGGTCTACCGCATCTTCACGCCGAATTGATTTTTCCAGCTTTTCGGCGACAGCGGAGACTTGTCCAAGTCCAATATTTCCAGCGACGCCCTTAATCGTGTGGGCGATGCGCTCGGCCAGCTTCTGATCTCCGCTCTCGAGCGCTTTGGAGATCTGCGCGGGAGCGTCGGCCTGCTTTGCCGCAAACTGAAGAAGCAAGTCCCGGTAGAGTCGCTTGTTCCCGACGACGCGTTTGAGTCCGCCTTCGATGTCCACACCTTCGATCTCGGGCAGTGCGATCTCGTCGACTGCGGTAGTTGGCTTGAATTCGGCTCTATTGGCTTCCGGACTTCCAAGGGCTTCCGGACGTGGTTTGGCCCAACGCAGCAAGGTGGCAAGAAGGGCGTTGGGATCGATGGGCTTGGTCACGTGATCGCACATTCCCGCATCGAGGCACTTCTGCCGCTCCTCTACCAACGCGTGTGCTGTCATCGCAATGATCGGCAGACCATTGAGGCGCGACTGCGCGCGAATCAGCTTTGTAGCCGTGTAGCCATCCATCTCAGGCATCTGCAGATCCATGAACACTACGTCGAACGGCGGAGGCTCGTCGCCTTTCGTCAGCATATTCACTGCTTCACCACCATGATTGGCGATTCGAACGATAGCGCCGGCGCTCTCCAAAAGCTCAGTCGCAACCTGCTGGTTCACTTCGTTGTCTTCGACAAGAAGAATTCGAATGCCGGCTGCGGCCTGCGGATGCGCAGGGTCTCCCACAGACCGCGCACGGTCTCCCTTATCCTCGGCGTTATCGGGGGCGTTTCCGAACAGGTCTACTATCGTGTCGTAGAGTACCGATGGGCTGACCGGTTTCAGCAGGAATCCATCGATCCCCATCTGCTCGGCCTGGGTGCGGATGTCCTCTCGTCCGAAGCCAGTCACCATGACCAGCTTTGGGATGTGCTTCAAGAGACCGCCATGCTTGATGGTGCGGCTGGCCTCAAGACCGTCCATTCCGGGCATTTGCCAGTCGATAAGAACGGCTTGATAGGGGTCGCTGTTGTCGGCGGCGGTGAGTTTGCGGATGGCTTGCTCCCCTGAGGAAGCTGAATCAACGCGAAGGGCGAACCCCGTCAGGATTTCGGTGAGAATCTCACAGGCCAATGGATTGTCGTCGACTACAAGGACACGGATGGTCGAAAAGTCCGGCACGAAGCGCTTTTGCTCTGTCTCGGCCGCCCCAATGCCGAGCCATGCGGTGAAGAAAAATGTGCTCCCAACTCCGTAGGTACTCTCAACCCAGATTTCGCCGCCCATAATTTCGACGAGCCGTTTGGAGATTGAGAGGCCGAGCCCGGTGCCGCCATATTTGCGGCTCGTAGATGTGTCCGCCTGACTGAATGCTTGAAAGAGACGCGAGGCTTGCTCGGGCGTCATTCCGATACCACTGTCCCGGACAGAGACCTTGACCTTGACCCGCTCCGAGGTCCTCTCTTCCAGTCTGACTTTTACCACCACCTCGCCACGTTCCGTGAACTTGATCGCGTTATTGACCAGATTGATGAGGATCTGGCCCAGGCGCAGAGGGTCGCCGACCAGACTTGGCGGCAAATCTGCCGGCGACGCAATCAGGAATTCGAGGTTTTTATCGTGGGCCTTCTGGCTGACAACAGAAGACAGATCTTCCAGCACCTTTTCGAGGCGGAACTCGGTGTTCTCGACTTCCAGCTTGCCGGCCTCGATCTTGGAGAAATCGAGGATGTCGTTGATGATGCCGAGCAGTGCCTGGGCAGCCACTTTTGTTTTTGTCAGATAATCGCGCTGCTTCGCCGTCAACTCGGTCTTCAGGGCCAGGTGGGTCATTCCGAGGATCGCGTTCATGGGGGTGCGAATCTCGTGGCTCATGTTGGCGAGAAATTCCGACTTGGCCATCGTAGCGGCGACGGCTTCTTCTTTGGCGGCGAGGAGGTCCGCTTCGGCCTGCTTGCGATCGGTGATGTCTTTGGTCGTGTTGAGGAGATACTGCGGGTTTCCAGCAGCGTCCCTGATCATCGTAAAGGCGCCGTCTGCAATGACGAGGCGGCCATCGGCGAGAACAAAGTGTTGTTCCCACTCGTCGTAATCGAACTTACCTTCGAGGAGTTCCCGGTAGCGTTTTGCGCCGGAGGCACGCTGGTCCGGGTGGATTATCTGGTCCCACTTCGTCACGGAGCTCAATTCTTCGTGAGTGTAGCCAAGCATCTCGTGCAAAGTGCGATTGGTGAAGTATTGCGCTTTAGGAATGTTGTAGAGGCTGATGCCGACAGGGGCGTTTTCGAAGATCGTGCGGAAGAGTTGCTCACTCGCCTGCAGGGCCTCCTCGGAACGCTTGCGTTCCGTGATGTCTTCCGTCAGGGCGACGAGGTATTGTGGCTTGCCTGTAGCGTCCCGAAGTAACTGGTATCTCCCATTGCCAACGACGATGCTGCCGTCGCGACGAATGTAGCGGTGTCCGTATTCGTCAGTGTCGCGCTTGCCCGCAAGGAGTTCCGCATATCTTTTTGCACCCGAGGCGCGGTCATCCGGGTGAACAATACTGTCCCATTGCTCCAGCCCCCTCAGCTCCTCTTCAGAGTAGCCCAACATCTCTTGCAAAGCGCGGTTGGTGATATGCGTCTGAGTCTCTATTGCAAATATGCTGATGCCGATCTGCGAATTCTCAAAGATCGAACGGAAGAGATTCTCGCTCTGCTGCAAGGCCTCCTGGGCATGCTTTCGTTCTGTGATGTCTTCCGTTAAACCGACAATGTACTGCGGTTTGCCGGCTGCGTCCTTGATCAATTGAAACTTTTCGCCGGCAACAACAATGCGGCCGTCACGCCGAATGAAGCGCTGTTCATATTCGTCACTGTCCCGCTTTCCCTGGATGAGTTCGGCGTATCGTTCCGCCCCCGAAACACGTTCCTCCGGAGTTACAATCTCGTCCCATTGCTCCAAGCGACTCAGTTCCTCCCCGGTGTAACCCAGCATCTCGTGGAGTGCGCGATTAGAGATATGTTCCTGGTTTTCGATGTTGAAATAAGCGATTCCGATCTGGGCATTCTCAAAAATCGAACGGAAGAGTTGTTCGCTCGACCGCAACCTTTCCTCAGCCCGTTTGCGCTCTGTGATATCAATTAGCGTGACGACGGCCCCAGTGATCACCCCGCCCTCAAGAATTGGAAACGAGGAGTATTCAACAGGGACTGGGGTGCCATCCCGTCGCCAGATCAGTTCCGTGTCGATGCTGCAGCCCTCTCCCTTCTTGAACGCGCGGTAGATGGGGCATTCATCTAAGGGGTAAACGGAGCCGTCCGGCTTGTGGTGATGGATCAGATCATGCATTTTCCGGCCCAAGACCTCCTCGGGACGGTAGCCGATCAATTCACAGGTAGCCCGGTTGACGAACGTGCAGTCTCCTTGCAAATCGATACCGTAAATACCCTGACCGGTAAATTCGAGCAACATCTCCATTTGTTTCGCGATGCGGTTTCGCTCCTCTTGCGCCCGCTTGCTCTCAGTAATGTCTTCCGTAAACGAGGCAACGTACTGCGGCTTTCCGACGGCATCCCTGAGCAGCGAGAACCGCCCGTTCGCAACCACGATGCTGCCGTCTCTGCGAACGAAACGTTGTTCCCATTCGTCATTGTCATGCTTCCCCTGGACGAGCTCCGCATATCGTTTTGCGCCGGAAGCACGTTCATCGGGATGAATAATCTCGTCCCATTTTTCAAAGTGGCTCAGCTCTTCCGCGGTGTAACCCAACATCTCGTGCAATGCACGATTGGAAAAAATCGTACTGCCATCGATATTGAAGAAGCTGATCCCGATCTGGGCATTCTCGAAGATCGAACGGAAGAATTGATCGCTTGTCTGCGCACTGCTCTTGACATTGGGGGACACGGCATAGCTCCGGTAACAATGCTAGGCCTGCTCGCAGGCGTGTCGCCACTGGCAATTCTGATAGGTGTAAAGGATTCATCGGCCTCGGGTTGTGGATGAGTGACTCGCCTATTGGCAACCGGTCAGCCGACTTTTCGTCCTGTGGATTGTGCTCTTACGTCAATGAGTGCATTGACGATTTCTCATTCACCGAGATTCAGAACACTGCTCACTTCCGGGTTGCCGGCCATCCGGAGTTACCGTCTCAATCAAGTATCGGCAAAAGAAGACGCGATGACGAAAAGGCGGTGTTGAAGGAACTGGTACCGACACTGGCGTGTCTAAATTCAAGGAGTGCCGGCGCATCTTTGTTCTGGTCGTCTGTAGTGAGGTGAAGCCGTAGTTTGTGACCAGCGCGGAAGAGTCGTGCATTGGGTACCAGCGGAATCCGGTAACTCACTTTCTCGCCTATCGGCACTGCTTCGAAGGTCCGGCATGGAAGCGCAGGGGCGCTGGGCTGGCTCGCAGCCTCGTCCGCTCCTCGTAAGCCGGCCCGGAGGTAGCCCGCTGTGACGCTAGTGGCGTTCCCGCTCTCGTCCACGTCCTGTACGACCGCGATGAAGGCTGTGTCCGGAGCGGTGCTGGCGGCATCAAGCTGCAGTTCAATCGGACCGATCAGTTCCAGATCTTGAGGCAGCGGAGGAGTGGTCCAGTACAGAAGCAGCGGAGGGTCGGTTTCACTCGCGCGGGGACGATTGAGACCACCGCCAAGGTTCATGTAAGTCCGGGATCCTGCTTCACCTTCGTCCTCGCTCAGGCCTCCATCGGCTCGAAGCGCATACGCATGACGCACTGCTTCCGGGATCGGCCAGGCGTCGGTGGTTCGCCAGCCCTCTGCCTCGGGCAGGGTGTATCGGAAGTGGGGACCATCGAGGATGCCGGTGTCTTGTCCCTTGAGCCAGTGATCGAACCAGGCGAGCGCTTCGATGTGGAGACTCTCCCACGGCCACGCCAAACCATGCTCTCCCATCATCGCGACCTGCAGGTGTTTGCTGTTTGTCAGTCGCTCGTATGCCGTGAAGGTGTGCGGCAGGTGGAGTGGCACGTTCTGCCAGTCGCATCCCAGATAGACCGGTACCTCGACGCGGTTGAGTAAGGGAAGCAGATTGCGGTCCTCCCACCAGGCGTCGCGAAATGGGTGCTCGGCGGCAATCGCACGCCAGAGATCGTCCCAGGGATGGGGATCGTGATGCAGTTTGAGCAGGACTTTGAGACCCGCGATGGCGGCTTCTCCGTTTGCGTGCTCGAATTTCTTGTGGATAGCAGGGGTCAGCAGAAGAGCGCGCAGGGCGTCCATGAGCTTGCTGCGCCAGAGCCTGTTGGTATGCCCAGACGTCATGCCAATCATATAGAGGAACGGCGTGAGAAAACCGCTGCTCATCAGTCCATGATGCGTCGCAGATTCATAGAGGTCGAACGTACCGGCGATGGGCATGATGGCCTTGAGATGCGGAGGCCGTTCAACGGCGGCTTCCATCTGCGTTCCGGCGAAATAGCTGATGCCAATCATGCCGACATTGCCGTCCGACCAGGGTTGCTGCGCAGCCCACTCGACGAGGTCGTACATGTCGTGGCGTTCCTGGCTATCGAAGAAACCAAACGTGCCACCGGAACCGCCGGTGCCCCTGCAGTTCGCAATCACATGGACGTAACCACGAGGGACGAAAAAGTCGCTGGCGCCGGCTTCAATAAATCCAGCAGGCGCACCCAGGTTTTGAATCTGCCGCGGATAAGGTGAGGCGGCAACCAATACGGGATGCCGGCCGGGCTCCGCAGGACGGTGCACATCCGCCAGCAACGTCACTCCATCGCGCATCGGCACGGCGACGTCATTGTCTTGTGCCATGGCGTGGGTGGGCTGCGACAGGTTGCGATACTCTCGGCCGGTGGTCTGCGGACCGTTGAGTCTACGTTGACCGGGCTCTATCCCGGATGATGGAACGTTGGTCATGGCGATGCTCCAGTAACGCTGTAATCGAATAAGGACGTCTTTGGAAGGGTCCGCTTATAAAACGAATATTCCTTCTTTTATTATAAGATTGTCAGAAGAGGAGATTGGATGCCAAAAATTTCCGACCAACAGCGTCAGGCTCGTCGTGACCAGATTCTCGCAGCAACCTGGCGATGTTTCTCCCGTAAAGGTATTCACGCCACATCGATGGAGGAGATTATTCGTGAAGCGAACCTGTCCGCGGGCGCGGTGTATCTCTACTACAAGAGCAAGGACGAGCTGATCTTCGCGGCAATCTCCACCTATATGGCCGAGCTGGGGGGTTTACTGATGCCGATCCTGATGAGGGAGAGGGCGCTTCCACCGGTGGCCTTCGTCTACGAGGTCACTTCAGCGATTGCGAAGCACACGAAGCGAGCTGACGTCGATCTCAATGTCATCATCCTGATGTGCTGGAGTGAGGCGCAGACCAACAAGGACGTGAAGGCCCTCGTGACCGGCTTTCAGGTGAAGTACCGCGAGGCATTTGTAAATATCGTCAGGCAATGGCAAAAACGAAAGGACCTGCGCTCCGCAGGAAATCCGGAGGACCTGGCTAAGGCATTGCTGGCCTTCTTCCTTGGGTTCATCGCGCAATCCGCAATTCTCGGTGAGCTCGCCCCGGAGACCGTTGCGCGTGGAATGGAGGGCCTTCTCGGCAATATAAAAACGATCAAGACTTCTTCACGCAACAGATAGAGGGGAGCGGGTCACAACTCTTTCGTAGTTTCCGAAGACCCCGTTTCCAGGGAACTACGGGACGGCACTTGTCCGAGAAGTCGACTATTGGGCCAAGTGCTCCGCGTTCCATTCTCGATGAGCGCATTGGCGATTTGCCACTCACCGCGTAGGTCCTAGCGAGTCGTCTGGCAAAGATCACTTGCCCGACACGGCGGTGAGACACCGAGAAGGTTCCAGAGACAACCCGCATTCCTCCTGCCTCCGATGCCAGCGCCATAGCTCGTGCCGGCTCGCCTCTCCTGCGCAGAGTATCAATCAGCGCAGGTGTCAGGGTTCAGAGATCAGGGAACAGAAATCAAGAATCGCCAAATTCATAGTTGACATTGACAGAAAATCCACTACCATTTGGTTGTGGATAAGTTGGGTACAACATTTGCGGCTCTGTCTGATCCAACCCGCCGGGCAATGATCGAACGACTCTCCCATGGGCCTGCCTCTGTGCATGGATTGACGGAACCGTTTGCACTCTCGCAGCAGATGATTTCAAAACACATCGCCTACCTGGTGCGGGCGCGGATTGTAATCAAGACGAAGCGTGGACGAGAGAGTGTGTGCACGCTTAGGCCAGAGGCGATTAAGACGGTCAGCGACTGGGCGATCAGCTACCGCCGATTCTGGGAAGAGAGCTTCGACAAGCTGGAAGTAGTTGTAAATCAAATGAAGAAAGAGGAGGCAAGAGATGACACAAAACACGGTTAGCGAAATTGAGCGGATGGTCGTTACAAGAGTTTTTGATGCCCCACGCGAGCTGGTTTGGAAGGCGTGGACAGACCCGAAGTACATCATGCAGTGGTGGGGACCAAAGGGCTTTACTGCGCCTGTTTGCGAGATGGATTTTCGCGTTGGAGGAAAACTTCTCTGCTGCATGAAAGCGCCGGATGGGCAGATCTGCGGCTGGAATGCTGTTGAATTCCACGAGATTGTTCTGCACGAGAAGATCGTTTCCTCCATGTACTTTTCGGACTCGAAGGGAAATAAGATCGATCCTGCGGAATTAGGAATAGAACATGAGGCCATAGACGGTACCTACGACGTGACCCTCTTTGAGGATCTCGGAAACGGCCAGACGAAACTGACCCACATTGGAAATGAACCCATGGAGAGCGCGAAAGAAAGCGGTCAAATGGAGGGCTGGATCGAGACACTCGATAAAGTTGCTGCAGTGGTTGCGGGGCTAATGCCGGCGAAATAGGAAGTTGACGTTTTGACGATCGGCATGCGCGAGATACAGCTGAGGCTGGCGGCGAAGGCTTGGTTCGAACAGGCTTCTCGCCGCTCGGCCGAATAGTCGCATTTCCGGATAAGTGACCCTTGGCTCAACTGTTGACTTCAGGCCGATGGACTCATTGAGATACGCTTATGTCACGTCGATGAACAGAAGCGCACTTGATGAGTGACCTGGCGATTTGGTGCCCGCGATCTTACTTCTGTCCGTGGTTGGCCTGTTGTTCGCTGCTGGGCGGCACGATGCCTTTCAACCGCAGATAGGTGACCATGTTTCCGTAGTGTTCATCGGTGTGCGCTGTGTTGACGGAGAGGACGGTAAGCTTTGCCAGATCGTAGCCCATCATCTTCACCATTTGGCTGCCCTGCGCGTCCGTCATGCCGGCGAACGCCTTGTTGCAGTAAGCTACGCCGTCCTTGAGGGCCGCCACCAGGTCTGCCTTCGAGGTCTTGGTCTGCTCGATTCCTTTCATGGGATTCGGTTCGCCGATGGCCGTCGAGCAAAGGCCATACTGCGCATCCGCGACGTGGCCGACGAGTTGGCCAAAACTGCGAACATCCGGGGTTGGCTTGAACGAGTAGTTTTCTTCCGGCATCTTCTGTGCGGCAGCGATGACTTCTCCGCTGACCACTGAGTAAAACCCTTTTTCGCTGGCTGTGATTGGATTAGCCGGCGCGGCCGACGGCTCTTGTGCGGGTGCAGCAACGCAGGCGGTCATCAATGCTACGAGCACAAAACAGAATCTCTTATTCATGTGGACCTCCGTGGTGAGTATTTCAGAGTTTCGGATGGGCTGAAATGGTGAAAGTAGGGTAAAAGCCGATTAAGTGACGGATGGCAGTCTTTGTCAGGTTTTGGCTTGCGTTTCCTCCAGCGGAAGGATGCGGTCTGCGGCGCGAAGATAGCGGAAGAAGTGGTCCAGGGGCGGCTTGGGAAGGAAATCGTCAAGGGTCAGGAGATTGCGGCCGGGGGTCTCCCGCATAAGGCCTTCCGGCAGGCCGCCGAGCGCGGCCACCAGCAATTCCTTGCTCATGGGAGCGACATAGATGGTCACGTTAGTGGCGAGCAATCGGCCGAAGCCCTCCAACACGGCGCCGGGCAAGGACGGATAAACCCGGTCTTCCATGTTCTTAAGAAACATAGAGATCCAGAGAATCACCGCGATGGGCTCAGCGGTGTAGCGGCGAAGGTAATCAAGGACCTGATAGCCCTCCGGGTAATTGGTGACGACAACTGTGCCTAAGAGGGCAAGCTGTTCGATCAGGGCGAGCAGTTCCGCGTTGTCAGAAGCAGCCGAGCCTTCGAGACTTTGAGTGCAGACCTCGAGGACGGCTAAAGGTTCGCGGCCGGAGGGAAGCCCTTCAGCCAGGAACGTTTGTCGCACGGCCTGAAAGGCTTCGGCGGAAGATGGGCCGGGATGGCCACGTAAAGTACGCTGCGCGATGAGGGGACGCTTGTGAAAGGGAGTGGACGGCTCGACTACCTGGGCGTTGGAATCGAAGACCAGGGCATGGGACATGCCGGCGCGGAGCAATTCCAGGCACCAGAGGCGGGAGTCTGCACCGGCGAAGACGGGGCCAGTGAGTTCGAGAACGTCGATTTCGATCCGTTCAAGGGATAAGTCGTCGAACAGGCCGGCCAGAAAGCCGGTTGGGGAGGACCGCTGGTGATAGGCCGCATAGATGAGATTCACACCGAGCGTACCAATGGCCTGCTGCTGAAGCTGCGCGGTGGGATCCCCTAGATTGATGTGGAGAAGAATCTGATTGGGTTGGCTATCGGGTTCGGCCTGGAAGCGGACACCGAGCCAGCCATGTTGCTGGTTGGTTCCTTGGTAATTCCGGGTGGCTATGGTGTCCGCAAAGACGAAAAATCGGGTGTGGGCGCCGCGTTCTTTGCCGAGCCGGGCGAGGAGGAGCTGATACTCGTGGTCGAGCATGGCCAGGAGGCGCTCCCTGGAGACGTAGCGCGTGCCAGCGCCGTACAAGTCGTCGCTGACGGTCTTATCGTAGGCGGAAATGGCTTGTGCAACCGTTCCGGAAGCCGCGCCGGCGCTCAGAAACCAGCGGGCTACTTCCTGACCGGCTCCAATCTCGGCAAACGTTCCATAGTAGGAGGCCTCGAGGTTGATGGCCAGGGCTTTGGCATGAATGTCGGTGGATTGCTGGGGTGCTGGCGAGGACATTGGCGGCCTCCGTTTGCTGCATTCAGGATGGGCGGGAGTATAGCGCACCGGACGGGGTGAGCGGGCGCTCTGACGAACCGTTGGCATTCGAGAGGGACAGCGCGGACTCTGTTGGAGCGACACGCTCGCGATGTGACGGGGGAGCCGATTTCCTGCCACGGCTGTATTGCCGTGGCGAAGATCCCATGACCCTCTTGAAGGCTGTGCTGAAGGCGCTTTCGGATTCGTAGCCGAGCGACAGGGCAATGACGGAGATGGGATCGCGGGAGTTCGCCAGCCTGTCGCCTGCGAGCAGCATTCGCCAGCGCGTCAGATATTCCATGGGGGAGTCCCCGACCGTTTGTTTGAACTTCAGGGCAAAGGAAGATCGTGACATGCCGACGTGCCCGGCCAGCTCCTGCAATGTCCAGCGATGTGCGGGATCGTCGTGAATGGAGTGGATAGCCGCGCTCATCTGCTTATCTGCCAGCGCGAAGAGCCAGCCGACGCCGCCGCTCAAGCCTTCGGCCAGATGCAGCCGCAGGGCCTGGACGAGCATCATCTGGGCGAGCTGTTGGGCGACGAGAAAGCCACCCGGCTGCGGATCGAGTAGTTCCTGCCTCATCCTCTCAAGAGACCAGCGTAGCGCCGCCTTGTCCGATTCTTTCCGGATATGCACGATGGGCGGCAGGGTTCCCGAGAGGATGCCGCCATGACTGCCCGTAAGGGCGAAGTGCCCACCGACGATAAAACAATCACCGCCTCCATTGAACGAGACGATGCCACTATTCCTCCGTGCCGTGGAGAGAATCGTGAGGGCGTCAACCGGCGTCAACGTCAGATCGGTTGCAAGGCGGAAGGGCCGTCCGCGCGGAAGCAGAAAGCAGTCGCCTGTCGTCAGTCGCACCGGGTCGGGAACGCCCTCCACGGACAGCCAGCATTGGCCAGAGACCACCGCGTAGCACTTGATGCCTTCATGTTGGTTGAACTGAAGGGACAAGTCTCCACCGACATCGAAGCCACCGGACATATAACTGCGCAGTTTCAGCAGCGACAGTACATCTGAGAGCGGGTCCATCGGGCTACCTCCGGGCTACCTCGGACGATCGCGAAGATAATACGGACTTCTAATGTAGATCGTATCTCTTCATCGCCCATCTGACTCCTATCAGGACCAGAGAATATGGTCACCAAACTGAAACCAGGAGAAATCATCATGCGTGTTTTCGTTACGGGTGCGACAGGCTTTATCGGAACGGCGGTTGTTCAGGAGCTCATTAACGCGGGTCATCAGGTGCTCGGACTGGCGCGGTCGGATGCGGGCGCGAAGTCTGTTGCCGCCGCCGGCGCCCAGGTGCACCGAGGCGATCTTGAAGACCTGGAGAGCCTGCGCAGTGGGGCAGCCGCTTCCGATGGCGTGATTCACCTCGCCTTCAACCACGACTTCTCGAAGTTCCAGGAAATCTGCGAGATGGATCGGCGCGCCATCGAGGCGATGGGCGATGTGCTTGTGGGCTCGGACCGCCCCCTGCTCATCACTTCCGGGACTGGAATGGGGAACGCTGTTCCAGGTCAACCCGCAACCGAAGACCATTTCGATCCCAACCACCCGAATCCTCGTAAAGCTTCGGAAGTAGCAGGGATTTCCGTGGCGGAGCGTGGTGTGAATGTGTCGGTGGTGCGTCTTCCTCAGGTCCACGACACGGTCAAGCAGGGCCTGATCACCTACGCTGTCGCACTGGCTCGTGAGAAGGGAGTCTCGGCGTACATCGGTGAGGGGCGCAATCGCTGGCCGGCGGCGCATGTTCTTGATGTTGCCCATCTCTACAGGCTTGCGTTGGAGAAGCACGAAGCGGGCAGCAGGTACAACGCGGTCGCCGAAGAGGGAATATCGATGCGGGAGATTGCTGAAGTCGTTGGCCGAGGCTTGAAGGTGCCGGTGGCCAGCCTTTCTGCGGAAGAAGCTCCAGCTCATTTTGGCTGGCTCGCGATGTTCGCGGGCTTCGATATGCCAGCTTCAAGCGCGCAAACGCAGGAGCGGCTGGGATGGCGGCCGACGGGGCCTGGGTTGATGGCCGATCTGGAGAAAATGCGCTACTTCTAACCTGACTGCGTACCTGCGGCGCGTTTGCTCCGCAGGTACGCGATGTCGACAGGCCTGCAGTTAGGCCGCGCTAGTTGGTGGTGTTGAGGACTAAGACTGTGGCGATCGGGCCGAGGGGTTTGGCGGGGAGTTGGATGTCGAGGCCACCGCCGGATTGGGTTAATTTCAAGGGCTTGTGCGCGGGGTCGGCCAGGAGATAGGCGCTGCTGACCGTGCGTGGGAGCTTGGCTATATTGTCGAGGTGGAAGGTGCCTGTGGGCCAGTCGAAGATCTCGATGTAGATCTTGTTTTTGCCGGTGGTGGAGCGCCAGTTCCAGGTGGGGATGAATTTGGGACGGCCGTGGCTGTCCTTTTCTCCGGTGAAGGTTCCGGTGGGGACGTCGAAGAGGGTGGCTTTGGTGTCGTAGATGGCTTCGCCGTTGACCTTGAGCCACTGGCCGACCTGCTGGAGGCGCTCTGCTTCAGGGGCCGGGACGATGCCGTGGGAGTCGGGGCCGATGTTAAGGAGGTAGTTGCCGCCTTTGCTGGCGATGTCGATGAGGTTGCGAAGGAGGGTCTCGGTGGACTTGAAGTTGGTGTCGTAGGACTTGAAGCCCCAGGTGTCGTTCATGGTCATGCAGGACTCCCAGTCGCGGCCGGGAAAGCCCTGGGCGGGGATGTACTGCTCGGGAGTTTCGGTATCGCCTTTATAGGTGCCGCCGAGACGGTTGTTCCAGATGAGGTTGGGATATTTGTTGAGGAGTTTGACGACCTCGGCGGCACGCTCGGGGGTCATGGCGGCGGTGGGAGTGTCGAACCAGACTACGACGGGGTAGCCCTTGTAGTTTTCGAGGAGCTCTTTGATCTGGGGGATGGATTTGTTCTTGAGGTAATCGTCGAAGCTGCCGTCCTGAGCTTTATCCCAGTGGCCGGTGGCCTTGTCGTGGTTGCCGCGAACGATGGCGACGCCGCCGGGTGCGGTCCAGTCCTGCGCCTGGGAGTAGTAGAAGCCGAGTTTGACGCCTTGCTTGCGGCACTCTTCGGCGAGTTCTTTGAGGGGGTCGCGCTTGAAGGGCGTGGCAGCGACGATGTTGAAGGGGTCGACCTTGGAGTCGAACATGGCGAAGCCGTCGTGGTGTTTGGCGGTGATGACGATGTACTTCATGCCGGCGGATTTGGCGAGGGCGACGATGTCGTGCGCGCTGAAGCCGGTGGGGTTGAATTTAGGGGCGAGGGCTTTGTAGTCGGCGACGGGGATGGAGGCGTTGTTCATGATCCACTCGCCTATGCCGGGGATCTGCTTGCCGTCCCATGTGCCGGCGGGGATGGAGTAGAGGCCCCAGTGGATGAACATGCCGAAGCGGGCTTCGCGCCACCACTGCATACGGGCGTCCTTTTGGGCTGGGGTTTCGGTGTCCTGGATGGCGGGGACGGGGTGATTGACGGGGGTGGTGTCGACGGGGGCGCTGACGAGCTGGGCTTGGCTAAAGGTGCCGGTGGCGAGAAGCAGGGCGGCGGTGGCGATGATGCGGAAGGCTGATTTCAAGGTGGTCCCCCGGTGGGTTTTTATTGCAGGGAAATTGTATGTGAAAACTATATGTTGCAGGTGAAAATACTTTATTTGGTTGAGCTGACTGGTCTGGCGGGTGGCGGCGTTATGGAGGATGCGGCTAGACGGTATCATCGCTGACGTGAGTCAAGACAGGGCTGAAGTGAGTCAAGACAAGGCTGAAGTGAATCAAGACAAGACGGCGGATTCTTTTGAGACGACGCAGATTGTAGCGCGACTGCGGGCGGGAGATGTGCGGGCGCTGGCGCGGGCGGTTTCTATTGTTGAGGACGGCGCGGCGGGGGCGGGGGAGCTGGTGGCGGCTTGTCGCGCGTTTGCGGTCCGTGCGCTGCGGATTGGAGTGACGGGGCCGCCGGGGGCGGGGAAGAGCACGCTGGTGGATCAGATGGTGCGATGGTTGCGGAGGGAGGGTCAGCAGGTTGGGGTGTTGGCGGTGGATCCGTCGAGTCCTTATACGGGCGGGGCGCTGTTGGGGGATCGGATTCGGATGCAGGGGTTTGCTGGGGATGACGGGGTGTACTTCCGCAGCATGGCTTCGCGGGGCGCGATGGGCGGAGTGGCTCGGGCGGCGGCGGATGTCTGCTCGGTGATGGAGGCCGCGGGTAAGCAGACGATTCTGATTGAGACGGTGGGGGTGGGGCAGGATGAGGTGGATGTTGTTGGGCTGGCGGATGTGACTGTGCTGGTGCTGGTGCCGGGGATGGGCGATGAGGTGCAGAGCCTGAAGGCCGGAGTGATGGAGGCGGCCGATGTCTTTGTGGTGAATAAGAGCGATCGCGGCGGCGCGGAGTTGGTGGAGCAGGAGATTGTTGCGATGCAGGGGCTGTTGTTAGCTGAGCGCGCAGAGTGGGTTCCGCCGGTGGTGAGGACGGTTGCGACGACGGGTGAGGGAGTGCCGGAGTTGATGGAGGCGGTGCGGCGGTGTGTGAAGGAGAGAAGCGGACGGCGAGTGCGGGTGGGGGATGATGCGATGGCGAGCGGGCTGCGGCTCGATCATCTGGGAGTGGCGGTGAAGAGTATTGCGAGCGCGCGGGGTTTTTATGAGGCGCTGGGTTTGGTGGTGAGCCATGAGGAGACGGTGGAGCATGAGAAGGTGAGGACGGCGATGTTGCCGCTGGGGGAGAGCAGGATCGAGCTGCTGGAGCCGACGGAGGACGATTCGACGATTGGGAGATTTCTGGCGAAGCGGGGCGAGGGGCTGCACCATGTGGCGGTGCATGTCGATGGGATTGACGAGATGTTTGCGAGGTTGTCGGCGCAGGGGATGAGGCTGGCGAGTGATGCGGTGCGGGTGGGCGCGGGTGGGCACAGGTATTTTTTTGTGCATCCGGCGAGTACGGGAGGGGTGTTGCTGGAGATTGTTGGGGATGCTTCTGCGGGGCCTTCGACTTCGCGTAAGGATGGGGATTGATGCGGATTTTGCTGATCCATACGCGCGGGGAGCGAGGGTAGCGTGGCGCTCGCGGATACGGAGTCTGCGCAGGCTATTGTGGCGACGGAGCGGTTGCCGGGGAGGACGTCTTCGGAGCGGCTGGTGCCTGCGGTGCGGCGGTTGATGGCAGAGCGCGGGTGGAGTTTGAAGGATTTGGCCGCGGTGGTGGTGGTGCATGGGCCGGGATCGTTTACCGGGGTGCGGGTGGGTTTGAGTGCGGCGAAGGGATTGAGCGAGGCGGGCGGTGTGCCGTTGGTGGCGGTGTCGCGGCTGGCGTTGCTGGCGGCTGCTGTTGAGGATGTGGGGCCGGTGCATGCGGTGCTGGATGCGGGACGGGGCGAGTTTTATTACGGCGAGTATGTGGGGCGGCGGTGTTTGCGCGAGGCGTTGATGCGTGGCGAGGATGTTCGGGCGGCGGCTGCGGTGCGGGCGGTGGTGGTGTGCGAGGCGAAGGTTGCGGAGGCTTTGGCTGGGCTTGAATTTCGGATGGTGGAGGAGCCGTCGGCGGGGGATGCGTTGCCGTTGGCGCTGGAGCGGATTGAGGCAGGGGATTTTGATGATGCGGCTACGCTGGATGCGAACTATCTGAGGCGGACGGATCTGGAGATCTTTGCGAAGGCTGCGGCGCAGAAAGCTGCGAAGTGAGTTCGAGATGAGTCCTGAGGGTTTTCGCGTTCGGGCTGCCGATGTGGCGGATCTGGCGGGGGTGGTGGCTTTGGAGCGAGGGATTGCGGAGGCTCCGCATTGGGCGGAGGCGGAGTACTCTGCGATCGTTAATATGTCGATATGGCAATGTTGATTCCGCTGTTGATGGTGCGGTGCGGCGGTGCCTGTTGGTTGCGGAGGCGGAGGGCAGACTGCTGGGGTTTGCGGTGGGGAAGGTGATCGGTTCGGGGGCGGATGGCGTGGGGGAGTTGGAAAGTGTGGCAGTGGATGGGTCTGCGAGGCGGATGGGGGTGGGCAGGGCATTGTGCCGGGCGGTTTTTGGATGGTGCCAGGGGCAAGGCGCGGCGGTGGTTGAGCTGGAGGTTCGGGCGGGGAGCGGGGGGGCGATTGCGCTTTATACGGGGCTGGGATTCGTTGTCACCGGGCGGCGTGGGGGGTATTACCAACGGCCGGTTGAGGATGCCGTTCTGATGCGTCTGGACTTAGCAAAGTACAAGTAATCCACATTGCCGGTCCTGCGGCGTGTGTGATAGCGTTTTCGCCATTCGGTTTCGCCATTTCGGTGAAACATCGTTTGTTGCTGGAGGTACCTCTCACGTGCAAACCGCTAAGTTCACGGAGCTTCCCAAGACTGAATCGCTTCCCTCCATTCAACAGCTTATGCAGGAACACAGCTTGTACGACCGCAGGTTGGATACGCTGCGTTCGAAGCTCTTCCTGACGGCCTCAGAACAACTGGAAGAGGTGCGGCTGAAGAAGCTGAAACTGAGCCTGAAGGATGAGATGGAGCGCCTTCGTCGGATGGGAGCCTCCTAGCCTCGGGTGGAGGCAGCCTGGTGGCGGGCGACAGGGCTGATGCCGGGTTCCGGGTGAAGGTGTGCGTGGCCTTATAATCGATACCTTATGGTAAGAGATGGCTATTTCTATGCCTTAGGGCTTGGGATCGTGGCAGCGGTGCTCTGGTACATGAAAATGCCTGTCTGGCTGTGGGCGCTGCCGATAGTGCTGGCGGCGTTTTTTCTGTGGTTCTTTCGCGATCCCAACAGGGTGATTCCGCAGGGTGCGGGGCAGGTGGTTTCTCCGGGTGACGGCGTCGTCACCGAAGCGGAGTGGATTGAGACGATCAGCGGCAGCCGGTTGCGATTGAGCATATTTTTGAATGTCTTCGACGTGCATGTGAACCGCGCGCCGGTGGGTGGAGTTGTGACGGTGTGCGAGTTCCGGAAGGGTGAGTTCATGAACGCGATGAAGCCCGAGTCGGTGCTCCAAAACGAGCAGACATTGATTACGATCGACGCCGGCGGGTACGAGGTCAGCTTCAAGCAGATTGCGGGATTGCTGGCGCGGCGCATCGTGTGCAACTTGAAGGTGGGTGACCGGGTAGAGCGCGGGCAACGAATCGGGCTGATCAAATTCGGATCGCGGGTGGACGTGCTGATCCCGGCGGCGGCGAATCTGAAGGTGAAGACGGGGTCACGCGTGAAGGGCGGCTCGACTGTGCTGGCTGTGCTTCCGGCGCTTCCTGTCGAGGCGAAAGTCGCTGCGACGGCAGTGGTGGCCTGATGGCAGATGAGGCGCAGGTCGGCGCTGATGGAAGGGTGCGGCGGCAGCCGAGTCGCGGTATGTATGTTTTGCCGTCGCTGTTTACCGCAGGCAACATGGCGGCGGGATATTACGCGATCACACAGAGCATCCAGGGATCGGCGGCGGATACGAGTTACTTTGACCGGGCGGCGCTGGCGTTGGGGATTGCGGTTCTGTTCGACGGGCTGGACGGAATCATTGCGAGAATGACGAATACTGCGAGCGACTTCGGCAAAGAACTGGACTCGCTGGCTGATGTCATTACGTTCGGGGTCGCTCCGAGCCTGCTGGCGTATATCTGGGGATTTCGCATGCTGCCGCAGATGGCGCATCCGCAGATGCGCGAGGAGATCGTACATATCGGGATATTCGTCTGCTTTATTTTTCTGGTGTGCGGAGCAAGCCGGCTGGCGCGGTTCAACATCAGCATCAATCCGCAGCCGAGGAATCCAGGCCGTCCGGGAAAGAAGTATTTTGTGGGGATGCCGATTCCTGCGGGCGCGGGCGTGATCAGTTCGGTGATCCATTTTCAGCGGGGTTCGCCAATCGACAATCCATGGATCGCGCTGGTGTGGCTATGTCTGTTGCTGTTTACGAGTTTTCTAATGGTGAGCAACTGGCGGTTCTGGAGCGCGAAGGAATTGACCACGGGTAGTCGACATCCGTTTCAGCTGGTTGCCTGGATTGTTACTATCGGGACGCTGATTGCTCTGTACAGCCAGTACATGCTGATCATTATTGCGATGGCATATCTGGTTTCTGGTGTAGTGGCGAGGCTGGCGTATTCGTGGAGCAGAGGACGGCGACAGGCGACGGTTGCGAGTCAGCAGTAGCGCGGGTCGCGAATACGGTGAAGAGTTGACACTGCGTAGCTGGGATTTAGGCGAGTTGCTGGGATTCAGGCAAATCTTAAGAGGATCATGACCAACAGAGTGTATCGAATTGGAATCGTCGGGGCGTCGTCGCTGGCTGGCAAGGAGCTGAGCGATGAGTTGGCTACGTCGTTGCTGGCGACATCAGATTTTGTGTTGCTTGATGTGGAGGACGCCGCGGGGCAGATCACTGCGGCGGCGGATGAGGTTTCGTTCATTCAGCGGCTTGAGGCATCTTCGTTTGAACGGATGGACTTCGTCTTCTTTGCGGGTGATGCTGGAGTGACGAAGGCTCATTGGCAGTCTGCACGCAAGGCAGGCGCCAGCATAGTCGACCTTACGTACGCGCTTGAGCGGGAGAAGGATGTACTCGTGTGGGCGCCGTGGGTTGCGGAAGTGTTGCCGGAAAAGAGACCGGGCAACCTGCCGGACCTCAACACACCTGCCGTGGTATCGGCGCATCCTGTTGCGCTGATGCTGGCCCTGGTGACCGCGAAGCTGCAGGCCAAGCTGCCTTTGAAGAGCGTTGCCGCAACCGTGATGGAACCAGCGTCGGAGTATGGACGGGCGGCGATGGATGAGCTGCATCAGCAGACTGTGAATCTGCTGTCATTCCAGACGCTGCCGCGAGAGCACTATGATGCTCAGGTGTCGTTCAATCTGCTGCCGGAGCTGGGCGAGGCGGCGAAGGTGAAGCTGGGAACAACGGAGGAGCGCATTCGTCGGCACTATGCCCGGCTGGGTGAGGAGCAGTTGCCGATACCAGCTTTGCAGATGGTGCAGGCGCCTGTCTTCCATGGTTATGTTCTGTCGATGCTGGTGGAGTTCAGGGAGTCGCTTACGGTAGATGGAGTGGAGGCGATACTGGCTGGGGATCATTTTGACGTGGTGAGTCGAGAGTCTGATCCGCCGAGCAATCTGAGTGCGGCGGGACAGGAAGACATCATGGTGCGAGTGCGCAACGCCGATGAAGGAGAAAAGGCGACTCGCTTCTGGCTTTGGCTGGCGGCGGATAATCTAAAGCTGGCGGCGCTGACCGCCATTGCCTGTGCGACTGAGCTGCGGCGGTTGCGTCCGCTTGGAAAGGTTCAGTAGCGCTGCGATCGGACGTGGTTCTCAATATTGATTTGACTGGAGCACTTGATCCGACCGTCTGACTTACACTCAATGAAGCAGATTGAAACTGCCAAAGGTTCGATGACAACGACAAAGATGCGCATTGGGATTGATCTGGGTGGGACAAAGATTGAGGCGCTCGCCATCGACCACCACGGAACTGAGTTAGCGCGGCATCGAATTGATACGCCGCGTGACGACTACGATGCGACCATTGTGGCGATGGCGGGGCTGGTTAAGCGCCTGGAGAGTGAGACGGGAAGAGCCGGCACGGTGGGTGCGGGGATTCCGGGCAGCATCTCCAGAATTACGAAGCTGGTGAAGAACTCGAACTCGACCTGGCTGAATGGCCGTCCGCTCGACAGAGATTTGACTGCGGCCTTGGGCCGCGAGGTGCGCATAGCCAACGATGCAAACTGCCTTGCTGTTTCCGAGGCTACCGATGGTGCTGCGGCGGGTAAGCATGTGGTGTTTGGAGTGATTCTTGGGACCGGGTGCGGGGGCGGCGTTGCCATTTCGGGACGCGTTCATGAGGGACCGAATAGCGTCGGGGGCGAGTGGGGCCATATTCCGTTGGCGTGGCCGAAGCCTGAGGAATATCCGGGGCCGCAGTGCTACTGCGGAAAGCGGGGATGCATGGAGATGTGGGTATCAGGGACGGGGATTGCCCTGGACTACAAGACGGTTACGGGAAGAACGCGAACGGCGCGGGAGATTGTTGCGGATTTCGAGTTGGGCGACAGGGAGGCGTCCGATGCCGTGGAGCGCTTTGAAGATCGTCTGGCCCGCGGGTTGGCGCAGGTGATCAACATTCTTGACCCCGACATGATCGTGATCGGAGGCGGTGTGTCCAGAGTGAAGCACTTTTACGAAGTACTTCCCCGAAAACTTCGGAGTTATGTATTTGGAGGCGAGGTTACGACGCCAATTGTCCCGGCAATGTATGGAGACTCGAGCGGAGTGCGCGGGGCGGCGTGGCTGTGGCCCAATGGACCAGCGTGAGCTTTCTAGAGCGGAATGGCTATGCGATACTAGAAGGCGATGAGGCCATTCCAAGGGCCGAATCCGACTCGCAGGTGATGTGAAGATTCGCGAAGTGTAGAGATGGACGCGGATGTGAAGAACCACTTCAGAGAAAGTCGATTGAAAGGCCGGGATGGCGGAACTGGCAGACGCAGCGGACTCAAAATCCGCCGAGGGCAACCTCGTGGGGGTTCGACCCCCCCTCCCGGCACCATTTGAATCAATAAGAGACGGTCCATTAGTCAGCCTACCAGTCTTCCTCGAATCTCCAATGGCAGTATGAGTGGCACCTTGGGCCTTGACTATAGTGGCGTGGGATATCGAGGCGATCACGCATGACGGCAACATTCGTGTTTCCTATGACCGCTGCTAGGCGGATAGAGACATGACCTTCGACCCGTTCATCTGAAGCGAATTTGCGATGCTTGTCTCGTCAGTATGTCCGCCGCAACAAAGACGAAAAGACGATAGAGATAACGCCGTTCATCGTGAAAAAGGCAGCGTTTACATCGCAGCGGTGAGAGCAAAAGGCAAGACGACTCCCACTTGATCATCTCCAGCGACACCCCGATCTTATTCCACACTCGCATGAGACTACCTATTCACCAATGTCAGAAAGTGCTGAGTGTGAACCTTTTCATTTGTCGCGAGAGGCAAGGTAATCGACAATAGGGCCCCTCCCCGCTGGCGGTTTGAGGCGGACACATTGCCTCCGTGAGCGCGGACCACGGCTTCAACAAATGCGAGGCCCAGCCCGTGACCTTTCGAATCTTTTCCTTTCACGCGCTGCTCGAACATTTGCTTGCCAATCTCCAAAGGGAATCCCGGACCATCATCTTCCACAATCAAGGTTGCGACTTCTTCACTTTCACTCACTTGTAGTGAAACTGTGCATAAAGCTGGCAGGTGCTTGAGTTCGTTATCGAGCAAGTTTGCGATTACCCGATGAAGAAGAGCTTGATCTGCTAATACCTTGACGGGACCGGCGCTTCGCAACTGTACCCGAAGCCCTTTCTCTGACATGCAAGGCTCGTAAAGGCCAACCATCACTCTAACCAGTTCGTCGAGATCGACTTCAGTCCGCGAGATTCTGAGAGCATCGGCTTTTGCCTCTGCGACATCAAGCGAAGTGTTGAGGAACTCAGTCAATCGATCCAGCTCGTCTATAGCGGAAACGATTGGTTCACTTTGATCGGCTCTGACATCGCCCGAAAGAGCAATCTCGAGCTTTCCGCGGATAGCAGTCAGCGGGCTCCGAAGATCGTGCGCTAAGGAGTCCGTGATCGTGTGCAGTTGGTGCATTGAGTTTTCGATCCGATCCAGCATGTGGTTGAGTGTTAGCGCGAGATGTCCTACTTCGTCATTCCGATTATTTGTCGGAACTCTGCTGCTCAGGTCAGATTGTCCGATCCTCGATGCGGCTTCAGTGATCTCCCGGACGTAATTCAGCATGCGCCGAGTGGCGTAGAAGACGATGGCAAAGCCGAACAGTACGATAACCAGCCAGAGCCAGATGAAGCGCTCTCGGAGGCTTTTCAACACGCGTAACTCATCTCGTTCGGAAAGCCCGAGATAGATGTGGCTCCCGTCGTCAAGGCGCAGGGACGCCACGCGAAAGGGAGTATTGAACCCCCTAACAGGCAAGTCGTAAGGCTTATCAGAAAGCACCTTACGTTCGCGAATAGCGGCTAAATTCGCCGTCCCGTCTCCGGCACCAACCCAAAGTTTTGGAGGCCCGTCATCTTCGGCCTGAAGGAAGAAGACCGAATCGTTCTCGTTGCCATTGGAGCGCAGCTTGTTCGGCACTTCTTTGCTTGCGAGCTCTGCCACCTCTCTCACGACCTGGCCGTAGAGACGGTCTTTTGGTGTCCGCACGGCAACATCGCCAAGCACTTCCACTTCTCCGGAAAGCCACGCGTCGCTGCGTCGCTGGATATCGTTTGCGACGAAGCGATGAAGCATCGCAAAAACCAGCATCGTGCCGATGGCAAAGGCAAGAGTTGCCCACAGAGAGATACGCCATGCGGCGCTGTGCACGACGGGATTAGCGGTCTTTGATGGCATAACCAATACCTCGCAAAGTCTTGATTCGCGGTTCGCGGCCTTCTGTATCCACTTTGCCGCGCAACCGATATGTATGGACATCGACGACATGGGTGTCCGGTTGGATACGCATTCCCCACACTTCGGAGAGAAGCATGGATCGGGTGACGACTCGTCCGGCGTGTCGACAAAGGTACTCCAATAGGGTGAACTCCTGCGGACTTAGATTCAGGACTTCTCCTCCGCGGGAGGCCTTACGCCTGATAAAGTCCAGCCCGTGATCCAAAACACGAAGACGGATGGCTCCTTCACTCTTTCGCCGCGTCTACTTCATAACCTGCTTCGAGGAGTGATTGTGCGAGAAATCCCTGAATCTCGAACTCATCCTCCACGAGCAGGAGTCGTATGGAACGATGATAAGCTACTGTGATCTGTGACCAGGCCATCGATGTACTTTAGCGACGGAAGATGAAGAAATTGTCATGGTCTTGTGGCAGATGCGATTTGCAACGCAACCAACTTCGCATTTCTCCGAATCGAGAAGCGGGAATTCTGCATGTGTTTAAATACCACCCAGGAGCGCGAGATTAACTTCGCGCGGTTCATAAAGTTTGGCATACCTGAGACGGACATGCCAGGCCACGAGTACCTATCGGACCAAGATATTTCCTCGCTTGCCCTTTGGCTCACACAGAGCATGGTGTGGCCAGGTCAACTCACAAACAGCCACGCTATCTCTGGAGAAAATCGATGAAGATCTTTGTCCGCCCGTTCCTTGTTGCACTTCTGCCGTTCTTCGCCTTCATCGCGCTCGCGCAGCGCCAGATGCGGATGAGAGTTGGTCTTTTGTTGCGCTCATGAAGGGGAAGCAACAGTCTGGCTGTTCTGCCACACCTTTCGATGAAGTGTTTTGTACCGGGAGATAATCTCGTCCTGGAGCGGGTGCTTTCGATCGCGAAGAATGAATCTTCCGTTTGCGAAGACGTCACGAATGGCTGAGCGGTTCAGCGAGAAGACGAGGATGGGCAGCAGGTCTTCGGCAGAGTGGCCTGCAATCGACGCGTCGTTTAGATCGACGGTGAAGTAGTCGGCGAATGAGCCTGGGGTAAGGTCGCCCGCCGGCAGTGCGAGCGCGCGCGCGCCGGTAACGGTTGCGCAGTCAAAGAGCCGCGAGGCGATCCTCCTCGAGGCAATCTGGTCCAGAATGGCGCGCTCTTCATTCTTGAGTCGGAGGTGGTAGTCGAGTTGACGCGCGTCTTCGAGCGGGTCGATCTGGGCCTGGCTGTCTGAACCGAGCGCGACGCGAATCCCTGCTCTCATTACCTGGTCTGCAGGGATGATGCCGTCTCCGAGATTGCGCTCGGTCGTAGGACAGGAACATATTGTCGCGTTTGCATCTGCGAGCATCGAAATTTCTGTCTCGTTGATGTGGATTGCGTGTACCGCTGTGAAGTCAGGGCCGAGAATCCGTTCTCGATTGAGAAACTCCACTGGTGTAAGCCCATACTCGCGTTGGCACGCGTTATTTTCTGCGATCTGTTCTGCGACGTGCATGTGCAGAGGGAGTCTTTTCTCTCTGGTCCATGCTGCGATTTCTTTGAGATCAGAGAGTGGCACGGCGCGAATGCTGTGAGGGGCAACGCCGATACGTACTTCCGATGAGGCTGCTGCATAGGAGCTTGTGAGTGCGGTCACGTTTTCGAGAAAGGTGCCTGCAGGCTCAAAAAAGCGGATCTGACCGGGATCGCGAGGCAGTTCATAGCCGGAGCGGAGGTATGCGGTTCGCAGCAGGACGATTCGGATCCCAACGGATTGTGCTGCGGCAATGACTTGCTTGCTCAACAGATTTGGGTCATCGTACGGTTGGCCATTCGGGGCGTTATGCAGGTAGTGAAACTCGCCGACTGAAGTGGTTCCTGCGAGAACCATTTCGAGAAATGCCATGCGCGCGACGTCATACACATCCTGCGGACCAAGCTGACTGGCTGCGTGATACATCGTTCCGCGCCAAGACCAGAAGTCCTTACCGCTGACGATTCGTGACTCCGCCTTGCCGCGAATGAGCCGCTGGAAAGAATGAGAGTGAGCATTGACGAATCCGGGGAGGAGCGCTTTGCCCGGAAGGCTAACGATGTGAGTTGAGGAAGGCTCGATGCCTTCGGAGGTCTCTAGTACCTGGCCGGTTTCGTTCACGAGAAGCTCGCCATCGGTGACGAAGCCTCCATTCGAATAGAGCAGTTCCGGCCGAAAAAGTGTATTCATCTCGAAGTTTTCTTTCCACCGATCCAAACTTCCTTAATCGGGTTGGTTCCCAGCGTATAGACAAGTTCACGCCAGTCGCTGCTGTGCAGCACGAGGAGATCTGCAGGAGAGCCTGCTTCGAGACGGCCTGCGTTCTTAAGGCCTAAAGCGCAGGCAGCATTGACAGTTCCCGCCACGAGCGCTTCCTGCGCAGTGAGGCCATTGAGTCGAATGGAGAGAGCAAGTGCTTCAGAGGCCGAAAACAGAGGGCTTGAACCTGGATTGAGGTCTGTGCCGACGGCGACTGCCGCTCCGGCGTCGATCAGGGCGCGACCCCGTGCTGAGGGGATCCCAAGGTGGAGGGAGACGCCGGGAAGTATTGTGGCGATGATCGAGCTTGCCGCAATTTTTGCGATCTGCTCTGGTCCGGAGGCTTCGAGGTGATCGACGCTCAGTGCGCCGCGGTGGATTGCAAGTTCGACGCCGCCAATGCAATGGAATTGATCCGTGTGCAGTTTAATTGCGAAATCGTAGCGTTTTGCTGCATCAAATAGTCGCTCTGCCTCAGCTAGGTGCCAGGCTTCCTTTTCGACGAAGATATCGACTGCTGAGGCCAGCTTGCGTCTGGCCACTTCGGGGATTAGCTCATTGCATATCTGTGACAAGTAGCTGGAACGTTCCGCAGCGTTGACCGGAGGTATGTGGATCAGCAGCGTCGATATGATTCGTGCCGGCGTCATCACCGAGAGACACCGTATTGCTTCGAGCATCGCAAGTTCGGCGGCAGGCGTAAATCCATAGCCGGACTTTACTTCGATCGTGGTTGCTCCGGAAGCAATCAGGGAATCGATTCGTGGCTTTGCCAGCCTAACAAGATCGTCCCTTGAGGCCGCGGCGGTGGCACGAATTGTGCTTCGTATTCCGCCGCCCGCGGCCAGAATCTGCTCGTAGGTCGAGCCGGATGTTCTGGCCTCAAAGTCGTTCAGCCGGTCGCCTGCCCAAACAGCGTGGGTGTGAGGATCGATCAAGCCTGGAACAACAGCGCAGCCTCCTGCATCAATGGTAGAGTCTGCGTCACCCGTCCATTTGTCTTCCACTCCTGTCCAAACGATGACGCCGGAGGATATGGCGATCGCGGCTCGTTCCACAATCTTCAAATCTCTCATGGCGCGGCCATGCTTTGGTTCGGCGCCTACGGCAGTCACGAGCTGCGAGATTCCAGTGATAAGGGTGTCGGCCTTCATCTGATGCTCGGCATATCCAGGCCTCGTTGTGCGGCTGTGGTTCTGGCTAGTTCGTATCCGGCATCGGCATGGCGGATCACTCCCATCGCTGGATCGTTGGTCAGACACATTCGCAAACGTTCGTCGGCCTCATCGCTGCCATCGGCGACGGCGACCAGACCCGCATGCTGACTGTATCCCATGCCCACACCGCCGCCGTGATGAAAGCTCATCCACGCGGCTCCGCTGGCGATGCCCGTCGCGAAGTTGAGCAGCGCCCAATCGGAGACGGCATCCGAGCCATCGAGCATTCCTTCGGTCTCGCGAAAGGGACTCGCGACGGAACCTGCATCGAGATGGTCCCTGCCGATCACGATTGGCGCGCTGAGACGGCCATCGCGAACCATCTGGTTGAAGAGAAGTCCCGCGCGATCACGCTCCCGATATCCGAGCCAGCAGATGCGGGCCGGAAGACCCTGAAAGGCTATCTGTTTGCCGGCGAAGCTGAGCCACTCGTGCAACCGCTTGTCTTCGGGAAAGAGCTTCAACATCGCTTCATCTGTTTTTGCGATGTCGGCGGGATCGCCCGACAGGGCAACCCAGCGAAACGGGCCACGGCCTTCACAAAATGAGTCTCTGATGAAAGCAGGGACGAAGCCCGGGTAAGAGAATGCGTCGTTTACTCCTGCGAGCTGCGCCTGGGTGCGGAGATTGTTGCCATAGTCAAAGGCGATGCGCCACGACGCTGCATCTCGAGAATCGCCTGCACATGCTGCGCGATCGACGCCTGAACGCGCTCGGTATAGGCCTGCGGCTGCAGCGAACGCAATGCGTTGAGATCTTCATCGGCACGTGCGACCGGTATGTACCCCCACATAGGATCGTGTGCACTGGTTTGATCGGTGACGAGATCGGGAGTGAATCCGAGCTTCACCAAAGCAGGTAGAACTTCTGCTGCGTTGCCCGTCAGGCCGATGGAAAGGGCCTTGCGCTGCAACTTCGCGGTTTGAGCCAGTTGGATCGCTTCGTCGAGCGAGCTGGTCGCTGTATCGAGATAGCGCGTATCGAGGCGGCGTTGAATTCGCTTCGGGTCGACTTCAATGCAGATACTTACCCCACCTGCGAGTTTGATCGCGAGCGGCTGCGCGCCTCCCATACCGCCGAGGCCAGCCGTGACCGTGATTGTTCCGGCGAGCGTGTCGTTGAAGTATTTCTTTGCTGCGCCACGAAACGTCTCATACGTGCCCTGCAGAATTCCCTGGGTGCCGATATAGATCCATGAGCCGGCGGTCATCTGGCCGTACATCATCAGGCCTGCGGCATCCAGCTTGTCGAACTCTTCCCAGGTCGCCCAGCGAGGTACGAGATTGGAGTTTGCGATCAACACCCTGGGAGCCAGCCGGTGTGTATTGAGAACCGCAACTGCCTTTCCCGATTGCACAAGAAGAGTTTGCTCGTTGCCCAGACGCTCCAGCGTGTTGACGATCGTGTGGTAACACTCCCAGTTGCGCGCTGCCTTGCCTCGTCCGCCATAGACGATGAGCTCTTCGGGTTTCTCCGCCACGTCGGGATCGAGGTTATTCATCAGCATCCGTTTGGCTGCCTCCTGAATCCAACCTTTCGCCGTTCTTGCATTGCCTCGCGGCGCTCGAATTGGGAGAGTACACGTGACTCACCGAAGTACCTCCTCGAGCTCCGGGCTTTTTGTGCTCCTTTCCCAAGGCTCCTTCCGCTAGAAAGCTTGAAGCGCCCTCCATCCAGAGAGACAGGACACAATCCTCGCGCCACGATGGGATGCGTGCCCGGAAGCTGGCTCTTACCTCTTCAAGATGGGTCGTACTTGTATCGCCTCGAAGGTCCAACGCACGGGTCGCGGCCAGGAGCTCGATTGCAACTACCATTCTGGCAAGGGAGACGGCTTGTTCGAGTTTGAGCGCGGAAGTCATTCCCATGCTCACGAAATCCTCCTGATTGCCGCTGGTGGGAATGGATCCCGTCGATGCAGGACTGGCGAGCACTCGCAACTCTGCGACGAGAGCTGCGGCTGTAACCTGAGCCATCATCAGGCCGGACTCGAGGCCGGGCCTTGATGCGAGGAATGCGGGAAGGCCTTCGTTCAGGCTGGGATTGAGCAGCCGTTCGGTGCGGCGCTCGGAGATGCCGGCGAGTTGGCATAAGGCGATCGAGAGATAGTCGAGGGCTAACGCAAGGGGCGCGCCATGAAAGTTGCCTCCGGAAACGATTGCATCGTCGAAGACCAGGGGGTTGTCGGTGGCGCTATTCAATTCGATTTCGAAGATTCTGCGCGCGTGTGCCAGCGTGTCCCAGACGGCGCCGTGTACTTGCGGGATGCAGCGCAGACAATAGGCATCCTGAATGCGGCTACCCTCTCCGTGAGTTCTGGGAATCGGCGCTGCCGTGCAGGAGGCCTGCGAGGTGATTCGCGCTCAATATCTGTCCCGGATGTGGACGTGCTGCATGCAGGCGAGGATCAAACGCCGCGGCGGTGCCACGAAGCGCTTCAACGCTTAAAGCTGCGGCGGTTTGCGCGGAGTAGAAGAGATCCTCCAGTTCCTTGAGCCGCAGGCATCCGATGGAGAGCATTGCCTGGGTTCCGTTCAAGAGCGATATGCCTTCCTTACCGAGGAGCGACAGCGGCTTCAACCCGGCGCGATCCAGACAAATCGCGGCAGGTAGAACGCTGCCTTCATACTCAGCATTCCCTTCGCCGATCAATACCAGTGCCATGTGAGCAAGGGGGGCGAGATCGCCGCTGGCGCCAACGCTGCCGCGCGAGGGAATCACGGGAGTGATGTGGTGATTCAGCAGATCGCAGATGCGCTCGGCGACGATTGGGCGTATTCCCGACAGGCCCTTGGCCAGAACGTTTGCCCGGATCAACATCATGCCGCGGACGACCGGGGTTGATAAGGGAGAACCCACCCCGCAGCAGTGCGATCGAATCAGATTAACCTGCATCGCTTCGATCTCTGTTTCATCGAGACGAATGTTTGCGAGGAGACCCACCCCGGTGTTAAGTGCATACACGGGAGTGTCGCCGTGCATCGCCGTTTCGACTTTGCTGCGCGATGCGTGCATTCGAAATCGAGCTGCAGGGGCGATCTGTACACGCTCGGTTCCTTCAGCTATTGCCGCAACATCTTCCAGGGTGAGGGAGGAACCATCGAGATCGATCATAGGAGTGATCTTAGGCAGATCCGGCTTGAAAAGGAATGGTGTTTCAACGGTGTAACTGGTACGAGGCCATTGATTCACCGGAAAACATTGCTAGAATATGACGAATAAACTGCTAGTGCTCCTCTGAACAGCGATTACCCCTTTGAGTTGGATTTCCGCATTTTCAGGAGGTGGAACAATGCTTCAACACAATGGAACCGATCTGATTGACCGAAAGCTGTTGCAGGAACTCAGCGCCGACGCGCGCCTCTCTGTAGCGGAGCTAGGTCGAAGGATTAAGCTCTCGCCTTCTGCGACTGCAGAGCGCATCCGCCGACTGGAGAGTCTGGAACTGATCCGAGGATATAGAGCGGATATCAATCTTGAGGCACTGGGATTTTCGATCACTGCGTTTGTGCGGCTTACCTGCGATGGGAACAAATACAGACCGTTTCTAAAGTTTCTTCCTACGTTGGTTGCCGTGCAGGAGTGCCATCACCTTACCGGAGGCGACGCATTTCTGCTGAAGGTGATACTTTCTTCCGTTTCGCAACTGGAGGACTTGATCGAGAAGCTGCTGCCATATGGCAGCCCTACAACCAGTATGGTCCTCTCCACACCTCTTGAGAGAAAACAGATATCGGTGCTCCCAATCGAATAGAAGGTGACTCATTCGGCGGCATGGTTACGTTTTGAAGGTGCGAAGATAGGCTGCGTCTACCTTGAGCGATTCCTTCCACGGCATGTCGAAGGCCTCCTGCTCCACGAAGGCGTGTTGGATGTGCTGCGTCTTTGCTGCCTGCGCAAAGATGGGATGGTAGTCGACGGTGCCCTGGCCCAACTCCGTCACCTTCGCTTCATGGTTCTCTGGCGAAGGATTCGGCGGGAGCTTGAAGTCTTTTACGTGAAGCATCGTGATGCGGTAGGGATGATTTTTCATGATCTCAGCCGGGTTCGCGCCGGCTACCATGACCCATCCGCAGTCGAGCTCGAAGGTGACCTTCTTGGGATCGGTGAGTTGTAGCAGCTCCATATAGGGCGTCTTTCCTTCGGTCATGACAAACTCGCGCGTGTGGTTGTGATAGCCAAACCGAACGCCTAAAGCAGCGGTCTTCTCGCCAAAGGAGTTGAACTGATCTGCGTTATAGTGCCAATCGTCAAGCGTGAATGGCTTTTCGCCGCCGGGTGTTCCGGCTGACGATTGGGGGCGATGGCCGGGGCTGGCGCAGATAATGAAGTTCACGCCAAGCTCTTTGTCGTACGCAACGATCTCATCGAGGTGTGTGTAGAAATCAGAGAACGCATGGTGCGCGCTGACGCATTTCAACCCTGCCTTGTCGAGCGCGGCACGAATCTCCCTGGCGCTCTTTTTGGGAAGCGAGGCGGCTTCCACTTCGGTATAGCCTGCGGAACTGATTGCAGCCAGTGCTTCATCCAGATCCTCCGCCATCTGCTGACGGACTGAATAAAGTTGAATACCAAGCGGCAAGCCGAGCGGGGTGGCGAAGGCTGCGCGATTGGTGAAGCTGAGCGCGGCAAGCGCCGCAGTGGTGCCTACAAACTGTCTGCGAGAGATATTCGTCACGTTTTCCCCTAGATATTCTAGATATTCTGTTTCTTCATTTCGCCAGCAAGGTACTCTGACGCGCGCATCGATAACGCGAGGATCGTCATTGTCGGGTTCTGCCATCCTGCACTGGTGAAGCTTGCTCCATCCACGACGAAAAGGTTTTTATGGTCGTGGCTCTGGCACCACTTGTTTAGAACACTTCGCTTCGGGTCGTCGCCCATACGGCAGGTTCCCACTTCGTGGATGCTGTAGCCCGGAGGATTGGGAATCTTGTTCGTCGACAAGATTTCAAATCCAGCGGCTTCGGCCATGGCAGAACCAGTCTCGACAGCATCTTTCGCCATGTTGTACTCGTTGTCGGTGTATTTGGTCTCGACGTGCAATACAGGAATGCCCCAGGCGTCTACCTTGTCTTTGTTGATCCGGACGTGGTTTTCATATCGGCCAAGGACCTCGCCCATCATCGTCATGTGGAAGGAGCTGCCGTGATATTCCTGTAGCTTCCGTTCGAGTTCTGCGCCGTAGGCTGCGAAGTTGCGTGGACTCACAGCACCGGTGCTGCTGGTGACGTTGAGCGCGTAACCACGAAGAAACTTGTCGCTCCTGGTTGTGATGTTGCGAAATCGTGGAACGATGGCTCCGCCACCCATCAACTGCTTTGTGGCTTTACCGTTGCGCGCTTCGGGGACGGAGCAAATCACGCCTGGGCCGTAGACCTGGTCCATCAGATAACGTCCGACCAGACCGCTCGAGTTGCCGACACCTGAGTTCAAGAGCAGGCGCGTGCTCTCCAGGGTTCCCGCGGCCAGCACTACGACGCGTGCTTTGACGGACATCTCGCGGCGAGAGAGCCGGTCGACGAAGTGACAACCATTGGGCAGGCCTGTGTTCTTGTCTACCGTCAATTCACGCACGACGGCGTTGGCAATCGACGTGAGCTTGCCTGTTTTCTCTGCATCGGGAAGCAGCAGATTTACCGAGCTCGCCAGGCCATCGCGGCCCAGGGCACGTCGCTGCTTGCAGACAGGGACGTTGAACGACTTGCCCGCAGCGATGAAGCGCTGCATGGACTGAGACCATGGATCGTCGTCGAGGACGAAGTTGCCATCCGGCATCTGTGGTGGACCATCCATCGCGCCGGAGACCTGAAAGATGTCTTCGACACGCGAGTAGTACGGCGCCAGATCTGCGTGGCTGATCGGCCAGTCTTCTCCGAAGCCGTCGCGTGACTTCGCCTTGAACTCGTAGTCGCTTAAGCGAAAGGATTGTCGCGACCAGAAGAGCGATCGCCCGCCGAAGAGTCGCACGCGAACCCAGTTGTACGGATTCTCCGCGTTCGAAGGTATAGGGAACCTCCTGCTCGTCGACCCAGACGTTGGCGTTGAACTCGTTGGCCTGGAAGACGTGTTCCAGGCGGCCCGGCGGTTTGAAACCACGGTAGGGAAGCTCGTAGGCAGGTTTGTGCTCGGCGTTCCGTGCCACGTCGGCTACAGGCCCGGCGTTCAGGATCAGGCAACGGACGCCACTCTCCGTCAGGACCTTTGCTGCCATACCGCCAGCGTGCCCCGAACCAATAATGAGTACATCGAAGGTTTCGTTAGTCATCAGTCTCGAATCGTCCAGGGTTCATCGCGGATAGGCGGGTATGGCGTGGGATGTCGTCGGTGCAGCGATGGCGCGAGCCGGCATGCGCGCACGCTGTGAACTCTCTGCATAGATGTCCGGCTCGATCGGGTACCAGTACAGACCGGCCTCGGTGGTCGACTGCGCGCCCGATGAGGCCGCGTCGCTCCATGCTTTCGAGTTGACGGTGGCAGTGCGGATATCCTCATGAGCGATGTTGATGAAGTCGGCGTGCTGCTCCGTGGGTGGATGGTCGGTCATCCACGTGCGCAGCCAGGGCTTCAAGATGGCGTCGGCCTGGCGATCATCAAGATTGGCGAATGGCTTCTGGTATCGCTTCCTGGATTCCAAGTCCAACCAGTTCAAACCGCCTGTGTAGACGTTCTTGCGCGCAGCGGGCGAGCTGCCGATGAGGAAATCAAGGAACAGTGGCGTCTCCGCCTGGAGTGCGCCCGGCTTATTTCCGATGGGCGGGAGAAGCACATCGCAAAGCCTGGTCAGTGTTGCCATTTGTGCTGTCGAAAAGAAGCGTTGCTCGGTCTCCGCGATACCGTCGACCACTTCGGTGTGCGGCAGCGGCGTTCTGGGGTTCAACCCCAGCGTCCACGGTACCGGCGCAGGTGGTGGCGGGGCAGGATTGGCGGTCTGCTGCGACAGCAACAATCTCGGGGCGATGCTGACAGAGACTACCGCGCGGACGAAGTCACGACGCAACATGCAAGCTCCTTGTTTTCGTCTATTTTTCGTCTAAACGCTACACCCCAACGTGATCTGTCGTCCATCGAAAGCTGAGGTGGACTCTTTATTGGCCGGCTTACCAGACGTATGTGGCGACGGCCCCGACGGCGAGGCTAGCTCTCGCTGCGCGATCGTAAAACGAATGCCAGTGGGCATTGACGCATCTACTGGTGTCAAGAGAGGCTGATTTTTCCATGCCCTGAGACAAGCGATTGTCTGGAGTAGCCAGCAATTTACTTTGCGTATAGGATGTTGGGATGCTGCGATCTTCCTCTCTGCAGGTTCTTTTCTCAATTCCATTGATCGTGATGGTTGCCACAGCATCCGGCGCGTCTTCGAAAGCTAAGTACAAAGGGATTCCGTATCGCGACAGCCACCACCAAAACGCGCCTCAGAAGATCCCGGGAAGGGTGGAGTGCGCCTACTATGATCGCGGCGGAGAAGGAGTTGCATATCACGACTCTGACGCCAAAAACAACGGCAGCGGAGCGCTGAACCCAGCGGATGGCAGCTATTTGAATGAGTTCCGCATGAATGAGGGCGTTGATATTTCCTACACCAAGTTCCACGACCAGATCGACAATAGTCCCTATGATCTGGTTCAGCCAGCGGAGGGCCAGCTTTATGTCGGCTGGACCGAGCCGGGTGAATGGTTCAAAATTACGGTCGATGTTGCGCAATCCGGCCTCTACAGCGCCGATCTCTTATACACTTCGAATCGCGGCGGGACGATCTCGATCGATGCGAATGGGAAGAACGCGACCGGTCCAATCGAGATCCAGTCGACTTTCAATTCTTCGGATCCGATCGCCTGGCGACAATGGCATCACTGGAATGTCGCGTCAGGCCTTGTGAAGCTGCGGTTGCCGGCAGGGAAGAGCGTTCTTAACGGTCCACATTCTCAGCGAGGGCAATATGAACCTCGCGTATTTCGACTTCAAAAGAATTCAATAACGCCTCCGGCAATGAGTCGCCCGCCGCGATGCCATCCAAATGTTGTCGTGTCGCCGATTGCGCCCTCGATCAGAATTGGATGAGAGGAAACTCCCAACATTTGATCGAGAAAGGGCTTGACAATCTCTAATGCGCACGGAGCATAGTTTCATGCGCATTACTAGGTCCAATTTAGACAAACGTTTGTCTTGTTAAGCTAAAGCGTTTTAGCGATTTCCAAAGGACTGAATACAGGTCTATGGAAAAGAGCAGAGCTAGTTAGACCAATTTACGGAGGCGACACAATGAGATTCAGATGGCTCGCTATCATCTTTACGGTTTTCCTGTTCAGTATTTCGGGAGCCGCGACCGCACAGAGCACTAATTCCGGTGATATTAGCGGTATTGTGACCGACACCACAGGCGCTCCGATACCCGGAGTGAATGTTACGGTCTTCGATATTGCAACCGGGATATCGAAAAATTACGTAACAAACGACTCGGGTGTTTACGACACCTCCTCGATCGTTGCCGGAACGTACAAGCTCACCTTCGCGAAATCTGGATTTGCAACGCTTGTGCGGTCGTCGATTACGGTCATCGTTGGCCCTACTACAGTCAATGCGCAGCTAGCGGTTGGAGGAGTTGCCCAGGAGGTCGTGGTCAGTACCGACGTACCGCTGCTGAGAACTGAAAACGGCGAGCAGTCGGTCACGCTTTCCGCAGAAACCCTGGCGGCACTTCCTGAAGTGGGACAGGACTGGACTCAATTCAATATTCTCCTTCCAGGATCGGCTGGGGCTCCCGGCGGCTCCCAAGGCTCTCTCGCAGCAGCCGGCAGCACCGCGCCAGGAATCACGGTTGCCGTCAATGGAAATCTGCCGTTCAGCACGGTACTGGCAGACGGGGCAGAGACAACCCTCCCCGCCAGCGCTAACTCTGACATCCTCACCCAGGAGACGATCCAGGAACTTCAGGTCAGCACCTCCGCATTCTCTGCCCAGTACGGCGTCGGAGGCATTTTATACAACCAGATCAGCAAGGGAGGCACGAACCGCTTCCACGGATCGTTGTACGAGTATTTCCAGAATGAGGATCTGAACGCTCTCCCTTATGCATTTAGCGGTCCGACAAGCAAGTACTTCCGCTATAACAACTTTGGCGGTTCCGTAGGCGGCCCAATTCTCAAGGACAAGCTCTTCTTCTACTTCAACTACGATCACATCATTTCACACGGAAGCACGAGCGCCTCGTCTTTTACAGTTCCAACCGCAGCGGCCATGGCTGGTGATTTCTCGGGGTTCACAAATCTCATCTACGATCCAGCGACCCAGTACACCCAACCGACCGGGACATACACCTATCCTGGCCAGTCAACCGCGACCACATGCCCGTGTGTCATTCGTCAGTCGTTTGCTGATGAATATCACAATGGCAACAGGATCCCGAGTTCTCGCATCGATCCAGTCGCAGCCGCCACTCAGACGTATTGGCCTAAACCCAACACATCGGGTGTTCTCGCCAGCAGTGGTTTGGTTACCAACAACTACACTTACACCGCTCCCCAGTCTTCACCATTCATTCGATACTTCGGACGGCTCGACTACCAAGTCAAGCCCAACAATCACATCGTGATCTCCGAAAATGAAGGAGACAACCCTGGTGAGGGCTTCGGCGCAGGTATCTGCCCCATTAACTGCCAGAGTCAGGACGTGAGCAAACAAAACGCTCAGATCTCAGATGTGTGGTCTATCACCCCGCGAGTCACCAACGAAGCGAGATTGGGCTATACCAATCAGCTCAACTTCTTCTCACCTTTGACCGCGGGCCTGGGCTATCCTGCCAAAATTGGATTGAAGTTTGCTAAGGCAGACACCTTTCCGACATTCAACTTTGCATCCGGTACTTATTCCAACATCTTGTCGCCTCAATCCAATGCGGTCTACAAAGAGCACGTCTATAATCCCTCCGATGTTGTAACAATGGTGGTCGGAAGGCATATTCTGCATTTCGGGGGCGAGCTTCTCATCTACCAAAATAACTCCACGGCGTGGGGAAATGAGGATGCAGGATCGTTCACATTTACTGGCCAATATACCCAGGCAGGCCCAGCAGCCACCTCAACCGGACTTTCATACGCTGACTTCCTGCTCGGGACGACGCAGAAATGGACCGCGGCCGTCACGCCGGAGTATGGCGGCAGACAGAAGCTTCCCCAGCTCTTTGTTCAGGATGATTACAAGATTAGACCCAACCTTACTTTGAACCTCGGATTGCGCTACCAGATCCAGACTGGCTGGAGCGAGGTCAAGGGAAATGAGCGTTCATTTGACCCGACCGTTCCGAACCCGGGAACCGGCACCCTTGGTGCCCTATGGTTCGGATCAACCCATGCAAACGGCCGCACTCGCATTCAAAACAGCGTCTACAGCACGTTCCTTCCGCGGTTTGGGTTCGCCTATCAGCTCGATCCAAATACGGTGATTCGTGGTGGGTTTGGCATTTACGCCTACAACTGGAGCAACGACACTTACAACGGCGGCGTGATGGGTGCAGCGTTTGGTTCCCAGGGCAATGTGACCGACAGTACGAATGGGGTTACACCTGTCGTGATCCTTTCAGGATCGGGAGCAAATCTTCCCTATCTTGCCGCTTCTACCGATCCAACTCAGCTCAACGGCGCAGGAAACAATCTCAACTATGCGCAGTACCACCAGCCGGTTGGAGGATCCTATCAGTGGAACGTTCAGGCGCAGCGTCAAATCAATCCGAACCTGGTGGCATCGCTGGCCTACGTGGCAAGTCACGGTCATGACCTTCCCTTCCCGGTCGATGTCAACCAAGTCCCTCAGGGTAAGCTGGCTGTGGTCGATCAGCAGTTCCGGCCTTATCCTCAGTATGGATCTCTTAACGTCTCTGGGACAGCACCTAACGAGAACGCAATATCGAACTACAATTCGCTGCAGGCCGTTATCGAGCAGCGGATGAGCCATGGACTCAATTACAGCTTCAGTTACGTCTGGTCACACTTCCTGGACGACATCGACAGTTCAGGCTGGGGCAGCCGAGCTGGCAATCAGGGTTGGCAAAATGCCTACAATCCAAGCGCCAACTACGGCAACTCGAACTTTGACGTAAGAAATGCCTTCAAGGGTCATGCCCTCTATCAACTGCCCTTTGGCCAAGGCAAGCAGTTCTTAAACACCAGCCGAATCCTCGATGCATTTGTCGGTGGTTGGCAGGTCTCCACTTTGCTCATTATCCAAAGCGGTCAACCCTTTACTCCGGTTATGGGCAACGGTACCGCCTCGTATGCCTCTGGGGGCGGCGGCTTCGCCTGGTATCCGAACGTCATAGGCAACTCACACCTTGCAAATCGTGGAGTCAAGCAATGGTTCAATGAGGCCGCCTTTGCTGTCCCCGCTTCCGGGACATTCGGCAATGAGAGACGCAATCAATTAACCGGTCCTGCGTTGAGCACAGTAAACCTCTCACTTGGCAAGACATTCGCCATCCGGGAGGGGATGGGCCTGCAGATTCGTGCTGATGCGGACAATGTATTCAACCATCCGAACTATGCATTGCCCAACGCTAACCTGAGCCTAACGGGTTCCACAATTTCGACCGGAACGTCGAATATTTCAAACACTTCTGTTCCGATGCGAAATATGCAGCTCAGCGCGCGGTTCTCGTTCTGATAAACTCCGTGGGGATGGCAGTCGATCGCCATCCCCATTGTCTTTTAAGAAAGCCGCGATCTGAGTTCGGGTGTTTGAATGAGGTTACATTTTCTCGTCGTCCTGTTGTTGCTGGGAGCGGCTAGTTCCATCACCGCACAATCGAGCGCTAGCTATAAGGAACAGCAAGTTCAGATACATGAACAGAAGGCGCGTGACCTTATAAGCCAGAAGAAACCTGAGCTCGCAGCGAAAGAATATGCCGCGATCTTGCTGCTGGATCCGCAGAATCTAAATGCTCAGGCAAACCTGGGCGTCCTTCTCTATTTCCAGAAAGACTACGCTGGAGCCGAGCCACATCTCCGCGACGCTGTTGATCAACAGCCCGATCTCGTCAAGATTCGTACTCTGCTGGGGATGTGCGAAAGGCACCTCGGGAAGACAGATGCAGCTCGAACTGACCTTGAAGGAGTGGTGACCCAACTTACGGATCCGAAGTTGCGCGTCGATGTTGGGTTGCAGCTGATAGAGCTCTACACGGCCACGGACGATTTAGCCAAAGCCGCTCAGGTTATTGCAACATTGCGGGAGAGTGCACCAACCGATCCCCGCGTTCTCTATGCCGCTTACCGGATTTACTCCGATCAGGCGGCTGAAGCTCTCTTAGGCATGTCAATTGCCGCGCCGAACTCCGGTCAAATGCACCAAGCTATGGCCCATGAGCTACATCGAGCCGGAGATAATAATGGTGCAATAGCAGATTATCGAGCGGCGCTTGCTGCTGATCCTCAACTTCCCGGAATTCACTTCGAACTGGCGGAGGCGCTGCACAGCTCCCCGGAGACAAAGCTGAAAGAAGAAGCTGAGCAGGAATATAGAGCGGCTGTGGCCAGCAACGCGCTGGATGAGAAAGCTTTGACTAGACTAGGGGATGTCGTTGCCGAGAAGGGCAATCTGGACGAAGCCGAAAAGTACTACAAACAAGCGCTCACCATTGTTCCTGGCGATGTCGATGCCTCAGTCGGACTGGCCTTTGTGTATGGCCAGAAGGACGATCCGACAGCTGCGCTTCCCCTTCTTCAGGCCGCCGTCGCTTCGGATCCCGGCAATATTATGGCTCACTATCGTCTAAGCACGGTATATCGAGCGCTGCACAGACCCGATGATGCTAAGCGCGAGATCGCCGAATACAAGAAATACAAAGATTTGAAGGAAAAGCTAAGAACAATCTACAAGGACATGAAGGTCGATTCTCCGCAGGTAACGCCCGACAATTAAAGGAAATCACGGAGTGCAAGTGTTACAAGATGACGTTGCGCGGAGGGTCAACAGACGACGGCTTCTGACGCGCCTTTGCTTCATGGCCGCATTGCTTTCGGAAGCAATTGGAAATTCGCCCACTGCTATAGGGCAACCGCCGCAAAGTCCTTCCAAGGACGCCTCGGGGCAACGTCTCGTCGCAGCAAGGCAAGTTCCGCAGCTTGTTGATCTAACAGCCTCGACCGGTATCAGCTTTCAACATCTGGCAAGTCCGGATCAGAAGTACATTGTGGAGTCGATGAGCGGCGGTGTTGCGCTTATCGATTATGACGGTGACGGTTGGCTCGACATCTACTTCACGAATGCGCCGAGTGTTTCGATGACGCTGGCCGGTAAGAAGGCGAAGAGCGCGCTCTATCACAATAATCACGACGGCACCTTCACTGATGTCACGGATAAAGCGGGCGTCGGTTATCCCTGTTGGGCAATGGGCGCGGCAGTGGGAGACTACAACAACGATGGGCGGCCGGATTTAATCGTGAGTTGTTTCGGAGGTGTTGTGCTGTACCGCAACAACGGGGATGGAACCTTCACCGATGTCACGAAAGCTTCCGGACTCGATAAAGACACCGGATGGGCGACCGGCGTTGCATTCGGTGATTATGACGGCGATGGCAAGTCCGACCTTTTTGTAGCCCACTATGTCGATCTCGATCTGAATGACTTACCTTCTTTTGGTTCACGAAAGACCTGTCAATACCACGATATCGCTGTGCAATGCGGTCCCCGGGGACTCAAGGGATTCCGTGACACCCTGTATCACAACAACGGCGACGGCACCTTCACTGAAGTCGCGAAGCAAGCTGGCGTCGACGACTCAAATCGTTTCTTTGGCCTCGGTGTTGTTTGGTCTGACTTCGATAACGATGGCAAACTGGACCTTTTTGTCGCGAATGACGGGGAGCCTAACTATCTCTATCGCAATCTGGGAAATGGCCGATTCCAGGATGTAGCTTTGGATGCCGGTGTCGCCGTAAGCGAAGAAGGCGTGGAGCAAGCGAACATGGGGGTGGCTCTTGGAGATTATCTGCACACCGGTTGGATGAGCGTTCTGATCACGCACTTCAGCGATGAGTATGCGACGTTGTACCGCAATGACGGTGGCATGAGTTTCACTGATGTTTCGCATGCCGCCGGAATTGCGCGCGCGACGACGCCATTCGTTGGTTGGGGCGATGCCTTCCTCGATCTGGACAACTCAGGCTGGTTGGACATCATTATGGTTAACGGCCATGTCTATCCGCAAGTCGATAGCGCAAAGATGGGCACCGCTTACAGAGAGCCCAAGCTTGTCTTCCAGAACCAGCGCGATGGAACGTTTGCAAACGTCAGTGCACAGAGCGGATCTGCTGTGGGCGTGCCGCAGGTGAGCCGCGGCCTTGCTGTCGGGGATCTCTTCAACCGCGGCAGACTCGACATCGTGGTTGAGAATCTGACGGGCGCGCCGATGATTCTCGAAGCAAAGAGTAACCCTTCTCATCACTGGGTCAGCTTTGAACTTGAAGGCAGTCCAACCAATCGGCTCGCGCTCAATGCGCGCGTCCGAGTCACGACGGGGAAGTCGCAGCAGTTAGGTGAAGTCAGAAGTGGAGGGAGTTATCTGTCACAGAGCGATCTACGGCTGCACTTCGGACTGGAAGAAGTAGCACGAATCGACAAGGTCGAGGTCTATTGGCCAAATGGTAACGTGCAGGTCTTTCAGGATGTCGCTGCAGATCGCTTCTACTATCTCAAACAGGGCGGCTCTCTCGTTCAGAACAAATAGAGTTGTCCGTGCACGCTCGTAACTTGGCGCGAACATTGGCGAAGAAGAGGCGAATCAGCGCAGAAAATCATCTTGGAATCGCACTAGAAATGGAGCATCATGGATGGACGCTGAGAAGTCTGACTAGTCAAGAAGCACGAGGTTATCCATGGCACGCCCCTATTGGACTGGACGTATTCAGGTATCGCTTGTTTCATTCGGCGTTCAACTTTTTGTCGCGACCGAATCGAAGAGCGCAATCAGTTTTCATCAGATAAGCCGCAGCACGGGCGAGAGAATTCGTCATCAAAAGGTTTTGCAGAGCGCTGTGGACTCCGGCGAGGAGACGGCAGGCGCAGCGGTGGGCAAGGACGAGATTGTGAAGGGCTACGAGCATCGCAAAGGTGAGTACATCATCATCGAACCAAGCGAGCTGGAGAATTTGAAGGTGCCGTCGAAACACACGATTGATGTCAGTCAATTTGTTGAGATGGATGAGCTGTTGCCGGAGTATATCGAGAAGCCCTACTTCGTCGTGCCGGAGAATGATAGTCAGGCGGAGGCGTTTACTGTCATCCGCAAGGCGTTGCAAAAGAGCGGCAAGGTTGCAATCGGAAAGGTTTCATTTTCAGGACGCGAAAACGTCATTGCGGTCCGGCCTGCGGGAGATGATGCTCATGGCGGCATGATGGCCTACACGTTGAGATACTCCAACGAATTGCGAAGCGAGCGCGAATATTTCAAGGACCTTAAGGCAGTAGAGATAAACGAAGAGTCTCTGGAGCTTGCGGAGTCGCTGATTGCGAAGAAGTCGGCGAAGCTCGATCTCTCCAAGTTTGAAGATGGGTACGAGGTCGCAGTGAAGGCATTGATCGACGCCAAAGTGAACAATCTGCCTGTGCCAAAGGATGATGTCGCGCAACCGACAGGGAAGGTTGTGAACCTTATGGATGCACTGCGCAAGAGCCTTGGAGGAGCCGACAGCAGCTCCGGCAAGCGCGCTCCAAAGAAGCCTGCCGCCAGCGAAAAAGCCGAACCAAAGAAGGGAATTGGATTGGTCAAGTCTTCCAAGAGTGTGCCGAAACAGAAGACGGCCTAATAAGGCAATTAGCACCCTTCTGCGAGGGATGTCCACAGATGCGGTAAGGGGATGAGTACAGGCTCTCTTGAGGCCAAGGTGGGACAAGCGGGTATCACGCGACACTCCCCAAATACGGTCAGGGGTTGTATTCACTTCTTACCTAGCTCTGTCTCAGCCTCGGCTGGACACCAGGAGGGACGCCAGGATATGGTTCCGCGCCAAGTCTTCCACACCGTCCAGAAATTCCCTCTTACCCTGACTGTACTTCACGCGATTGGTGAGATGCGTAATCGCCAGGTGCTTCTTCTGGCGGCAATGGTCAAAAAGCAACCTTGGGGTTGGATCTAAGGTAATCTCGCAAGGCAAGAAAACCCCTCCAGCGGAAATTTTGGTACGGAAGCATGTGTAACCGGAACGCGGGCGATCCGGTCCGCCCCAGGATTCGCCAGTCTTCTTCAAGGCCTGCGATATAGCGATAATCGAACTTAGAGAGCAGATGTTGTACGTCATTCGCTTCTCGCCAATCGGTCAAGCCAACCAGGAGGTCGATGCCTCTTTCTTGGCATGATGACATGTATGAACGCGTAGCTGCGATGGCATCTAGGGATTTTTCACCGGAGCTGGGCGTCCGCCATCGGAATCACGCTCCAGCACTTCGACGCGCGTCAACACGACACGTATTCGCTTCGACTTTCGAGCCGATACCATAAGTCCTCATAAACGCGCTTCTCGTTGCCAACTCCCGGATTGTCGGCAAGCCGGAAGTTGGCACAACGAAAAGCCGGCTTTCGGATAAATGACTTTCCGTTGCCAATTGACGAGAACAGGGAAATTTGCTGCCGAGTTAACCGGCAATTTAAAAGTCGCGCTGGATCTCCGTTGGCGCGAGTACAGAGAATAATTTGCTTGTCGGAGTCCGATTAGCTAGCGATGTCCTTTTTGGTCCGGTCTTCGGCTGTAAGATGTCTTTCAGTGCTTGAGGATGCGGTCTAGGATTGACTCATTGACGACGAAAAATCGTCTTAAAAGGAGCTTCGATGTCCGATTCCAATACCGTACTACTTGTCATTGATGCGCAGGAATCCTTTCGTCACCGGCCTTATTGGAACAGTAACGACGTGGAGGGGTCTATCGGGCGACTTCAGCAATTGATTGACGGCGCAAGGGCTCAAGGAATTCCAGTGGTTCAGATCTTCCACGTTGAAGAGGAAGGAGTCTTCTCTCTGTCGTCGGGACATGTCAAGACCATTACCGGCCTATCGATTGCACCCGACGTAGTCTTCTACAAGCGTAGCCATAGTGCTCTCGTTGGCAGCGGACTAGATGTATGGCTGGTGCAGAACAGCATTCGAAGGCTGATTGTGTCCGGCATCCGCACGGAACAGTGCTGCGAGACGACGACACGGCATGCTTCTGACATCGGTTACAAGGTGGATTATGTAACGGAGGCCACCTTGACCTTTGCCATGACGGACCGGCGCGGGCGTGTGTGGAGTCCGCAGGAGATCAAGGAACGCACAGAACTGGTGCTGGAGGATCGATTCGCACGCATCGTTACGGTAGAAGAGGCTCTGGAGGGCTCGAAGCGAGAGCTGGCTGCTTGAGGTTCAGACAAGAAGATGAAACACATTACCGTATATGTCGTGCTTCTTCAGCGGACGCTCCTGCTTGATGCGGCAGGTCCGTTGGAGGTTCTGCGCGTGGCGAACAGGGAGCAACAAAAGATTCGATTCGAGGTGCACTACGTCGGTCCGGAAGCCTCTATAGTCAGCTCGATCGGGATCACTCTCGCGGAGATTGAACCTTTGCCGAAGACCCTACCGGGCGGCGCCATGGTAGTGCTTTCGGGCGATGTGGACTACATGATGATGCCGGGCACCCAGGTCGCCCCCAGGCAAGTGGGGAACCGGGACGCAGCCGTTGTGAAGTGGCTGCGGACGGTAGTCCGGCCGGGGCATAAAGTCGTATCGATTTGTTCTGGCGCGCTGTTGGCGGGCAAGGCAGGGCTCTTGGACGGGTATACCTGCACGACGCACCACAGTTCCTGCGCGGAGCTTGCGGCGGTCGCTCCCAAGGCAAAGGTGCTGGAGAACCGGCTGTTTGTGGAGGATAGAGAGCGCTACACGAGTGCAGGCGTGACGGCGGGAGTGGATCTAATGCTGCATATTGTGGCGCAGCTTACGGATCTTGCGCTGGCAGTATCCATTGCAAGGTACATGGTGGTGTATCTGCGCCGCACTGGATCGGATCCGCAGCTTTCGCCGTGGCTGGAGGGGCGCAACCATATTCATCCGGCGGTGCATCAGGTTCAGGACGCGATTACGGCCGATCCAACCAAGGCCTGGACGTTACGCGCGCTGGCGAGGATCGGGGGCGCAAGCAGCAGGCATCTCACGCGGCTATTTCAGGAGTATGCGGGAATGAGCATTACGGACTATAAGAACGGTCTGCGGGTGGCGTTGGCTCGTGAACTGATTACTCAGACGTGTCTGGACATGGAGCAGGTGGCGCAGCGCGCGGGGTTTGGATCGACGCGGCAATTGAGGCGGGCCTGGGGACGATTGTATGAGACCGCACCCAGCGAGGCGCGGAATCATGCGATGGGATGATCGGGGGCCCGCTGGTTGAGGACCACTCGAGGAACCCTGGCCCGCCGGTGGATTACTCCCAGATTGTCCGTTACTCGGAAGGATCCATACCTGGCTAGGAAATTTGGTGTCCTTCACGAGGCTCAAAGAGCGGATTGGCGGTCTTGCGCCCGTTGATGGCCTTAACGTCAACTTACTGATCGTCTTCTGGCGCACTGCTGCTTTGCCCTCAAGAGCTTGGTCTTGGCAGAAGGGAATAGCATGTTTCGACACGGATACGCATGGCACACGAGTACTTGTATGCCAAACTATCGCGCTATCTCACCTACTCTGGGTACCGGGTTCAGTGCGATTGAGCATGTCATAGAGCGGCTGAACGGGTTTTACTTGCGGATTTTCTTCGACAACGGAAATAGCCAGGATTCTGATCTTCTCATTGTCCGGTAGATTTATTGCTCGCTCGTTGCCCTTGAGATCGATCGGATAAGCGAAGAGGTAGCTGTATTGGTAAGGCTCGTTCAGCCCATCAGGGGTGTGACGATGCGACACGTACCAAGCAAGCGCGGCCGGTTTCACGTAACCCGCAGTAAGACCGACGTAGTCCTCAGGGTACCGAGGCGATGGAGCGCGGCGTTCGCGTTCCTGCAGGTCTGGCGCTGGCCATACGGCGTGGTTAGCCGAGATGTTCCAGTCGTGTTCCAGTTGTTGAGGTCTCCAGATGCGCGTGTCCCACTGGCCGATAAAGCCGCTCCAGTCCTGGATCTTCAGGTTCACGGAGCGATCGCCTATGCGGAACGCTCCATCCTGGTCGCCTCCTGTAGCTGCGGCCAGGATATAAATGCGGTTGTGGCGGCCCGCGGGGAGTTCGATCGTTTGCCCACGAGCAACCACTGCGTTGGGAACGCCGGTTTTTGCTGCAGCCAGATCGAACTGGACGTCGTGATAGTTGATCCGTGCAGGAAGCATCTCCGCCGGCATCGCTTCGCCTTTGCCATCGAAGCCCCCACCGACGGTCTTCGTATCATCATTGCTCGCGACGGCGAGATCGTAGTGCAGGGTTACAGGTTGCGACTGGATCGCGTCGACCTTCGTAGTCGAAGAAGTGAGGCGTATTGCGAAAGTGCGCGGCTGGTAGGGCGTAAACGAGGTGACAATCGCTCCATCGCTGATCTTTGCCACCCCGATGGCTTGTTCCTGAGCGTTGACTTCGCGGGCTGAGGTGACGGGACCAGAGAATGAGACGCGCACGTCGGGCGCTGGTTTGCCGTCGAGCTCAACCATGCGAACAATGATTTCGTCACTGGCTTCAGCCTTTTTGAGCGCGAGGACGCGGACACGCGAGTTGTTCAAACGAAGAAGCGAGAACTCCTTGCCAAGCGCGCCGGCGTGCTTGGCCGTCTCGAATGCGATAGGCGGATCGTTGAGGCGATAGGCTTGCCAATCTGTCTGTGCGCTACGCCAGTCGCCAGCGTGTCCTGCCAGACCGAAGATGAACTCGTGGTGGCCCCAGTCCTGATTCGCCTGGTCTGTGTAATTCTGCGTGCGGCCGTTGCTCACAGGCTGCATGCCCGGTGAACGCAGAAGCGTGAGGCGAATCGTGTTGTCGTTGGGCTTGTCGGAGCCGTTCTTGAAGTCGGTAAGAATTGTCGTGCCGAAGCTTCCGCTCTTGTCCGAAAGATCGATCCAGCGATGCGAGGCCACTTCGAACTGGCGCTCCTGCGCGTTCGGCCGTTTGATTGTTCCAATGTCCCAGTTGTAGGTTGCGTCTTCGTTCGATGCGCTGAGTGGAAAGGTTGCTTTCAGGTTAGCTGAGAGCGTCTTCCAGTCAATCACATTGCCGAACTCGACTCGATTGCCTGCGTCGCCAGCGCTAAGGCTGATGGTCTGCACGAATTTAGAGCCTTCGGTCTCGCGAGCAACTTCGATGGAGACACGCGCGGGGCCATCATCCTTGATGCGGATCTTAGCTGGACCGGAGACGTACGCGCGCGGGGCAGCCTGCTCATCTTCGAACTCCATGTTCCATGCGGGATAGACCTTGGGAACGTCATTCGAGATCGCGAGGCGAATGGGAGCGGAGAGCAGTTCCTTGTTTGAGGATTTGTCGTAGATGCTTGCGACATCACCGTTCTGATCGAGGCGCACGCGATAACGATCATTGTCTAACGACGAGTTTGTGACCTTCAAGGTCGAGTGGGCGCTCGAGGCCTCCGCAGGAAGGATGCTATAGACTGCGTAACCGACAGATGGGAGTTTGGCCAGAAAGAGAACCTTGCCGTCGGCGATCTGCGCTGGCACTTCTTTTCCTTCCGGATCGGTGACACGCACAGCTTTCGGAGTTCCTTGCGGGAAGGTTATGTTGGCTTCAACGAGATCCTCGCGTGCGATGTTGAGTGGGTTAAAGACCACGATTGGAGTGCCCTTTACTTCAGTATTGAGGCCGGAAGCAATCGCTTCCGTGGCGCTGGTCAGAATTCCCGCGAACTGATTTGCCACGATTACGTCGTCATTCCAGGCGAACTCATAGGCACGCGGAGTAGCCGTTCCCGCGGCAGTGTCATGAAAATGTCCCGCAAGCTCCAGCATCCACGCGTCGTTTAGACGCTGCTGTGGATATGGGCGTGCGCCAAGCCACTCGGCTGCGATGGAGGATTTTTCTGCCGCGTCCGCGAGGAGTTCGTTCTTAAGAATCCAACGCTTGTGATAAGCCTGGGACGTTAGCGATCCGGCGGAGTGGTTGATGAGTTCGAGGTCGCCCGTGTACTCCGGCATGCGCGAGGCCATCTCTGGTGTGATGTCGTTGAACATCTGGTCGGCCGCGGATTCGATGACGTGCACGGGGCCTTCGCCTACTCTTACAGGTGGCCCGCTTGGCTCTGCTTTCGGTGTTTCGCCCATGGCGAACGGAGCGCGCGGGGGTGCCGGCAGAGTGGTCTCGCTCTTTGTGACGATGGCCTCGAGAAGTTTTACGGTCGACTCCTGCGTTGCGCCACCGATGTCTCCGGTTCCGACGTAGTGATAGTCGGCAAAGACGCCTGTGGCTTTACCGTCGATATCGATGCGCTTGACCCAGTCCTGCTCAACGGCGCGTGGGCGGGCTAGCGCTTGCTGCTGCTGAGGGGTAAGCCGAGCCCTCTCTTCGCTTGTAAGTTGAGGCGCGGATGCGGGTGGCGGCTCGATGGGTGTTTTGCTGAGGTCGGTGTAGACGTTGCTGCCATAGCCGCCGGGGTTCAGGGCTGCAATGACGCTGCTTCCATCAGGGCCGATCCATCTGCCAACGTTGAAGGGGATACCTTCCGGGGTCTGTTCCGGCGATCCCGGCCCGCCGATCTTCGGGGCAGGCTGCCACTGTGCATTGAGCTTCTGGGTGGAAAATCCCCTTACGCCAGCGTGCGCCAAGATGCTCGGTAGGGATGCGGGAAAGCCGAAGCAGTCGGGCAGCATATATTCGTTGCTGGCCTTGCCGAAGTCTTTTCGGAGATAGTCGTTGCCGTATAAGACCTGGCGAAAGATTCCTTCAGCACTGGGTAGATTGACATCGCCCTCTTCAATGGAAGATCCGGCGGGAAACCAGCGACCAGCGGCGGCGTACTGCTGCATGCGGGCGTAGTCGGCAGGAAAGTACTCCTTCATCAAGCGGTAACGATTGGCGCCTGTCCAGTTGAAGACATAGTGCGGATACTTATCGAAGTAGTCGAAGTTGACGCGCATCGTCTTCAGCAGATATTCGCTGATGGTCTGGGGAAACTCCCAGCGCCACTGCGTGTCCAGGTGCGCGTATGGAACCACGTACAACGTTGGAGTCTTGCTGATATCCGGGGCCTTCATGGTCTGGCCTCGCGCGGGGAGGAGAAACGTAAATGCCGCCAGCATGGGCGAGGCCCACATGATTCGGCGCCTACGGCTGGATTTTTGTTTGAACAGAGAAATGATCGAAAAGCCCGTTGATCGCATAGTTGAATCTTCCCATTACCCCGCGTACCGGAGCAGGTTCAGAAGCATTTGTTGTAGACGAGAACTCCGCTCCGGGATGGAGCGGAGTTCTCGATAGCTCAGGTCTTCTTAGAAGATGAACTTCAAGCCAACTTGCAAGTTGCGCGGATTGGTCGTGGATTTCTGGGTCACCTCTCCGAACGTTCCTGCAGTTGGGGTAAAGTTGAGGCCGCCTGACTGTCCAACCTGCGCCCAGTTGGGATGATTGATGAAGTTGTAAGCATCCGTAGTGAACTCAAACCCGGCTCGCTCGTTGATAGGAAACTTCTTCTTGAGATTGAGATTCCAGTTCTGGAAGCCCGGTCCGTAGATGCTGTCGCGAACGCCCTTTTGCAGATTGAAGGTGCCTGCAGTTGGCTGTGTGTAAATCGCCGAGCCATCCGGGTTTGTTGTGGAGAAGTATCTGTTGGCACTCTGCCCGGAATACCCAGAAAACTGCTTGAGCATCTTCGGAGCTCCGTTTATGGTCCAGAATTGGCCTTCGGAGCCGCAACCGAAGCTGCCGACTTCACCAACGCCCGCGTAATCGTTGCCGGCTCCGACGCCGCAAGGGGCACCGGTCTGGAACTGCGAACTGCCGCTGAGCTGCCATCCGCCGATAATCTTTCCGGTGAGAGTGTTCTGGTTCCGGAAGAACGGCAGGATGTAAAGGTAGTTGACGACAACCATGTGGCGAGCGTCGTACTCCGAAGGACCCCACAGGTTGGTCGTGTTGTAAGTATCGGGGACGATATCGCGATAGTTCGAGCTGTCGTCCATGCTCTTCGACCACGTGTAGCTCACGCCGAAACTAACGTTGTTGGTAAATCGGCGGTTCCAACTGACTTGCAATGCGTTGTACTTGGCACCACCGTTGCTCTTCTCCTGCTGAATGGCGGAAAAGCCAAGATACGGCCGGAGGTAATTCTGGTTCTTGCCAGGGTTCGCTTGTAGCGCTCCGGCGGCGGGTTGATTGATGTCAAGCACCCGCCAGTTGTAATAACCGCGGCCGCCAACGTACGCGAGGGAGAAGGTCGAGTTTAATGGAAGTTCACGCTGGAAAGTGAAGTTCCAGTTCCATCGGACCGGGGATTTCAGATTCTTAGCGAGCGAAGTGACCGTTATCGGAGGGGCCACGGTCGGGTTCAAGGCTACGCCAGGGTTATCCACCATGGAGGCGAAGCTGCCTGCCACGGCCGCTACGGTCTCGAACGGCTGAAAAGGAGAATTGCCCCCCGGGAAGATATTGTCGAGCAGTCCCATGCGGGTGGCGAACTCACCTGCTCCGGCGCGAAATACGGTCTTAGGGTCGATCTGGTAGGCAATGCCAACGCGTGGCTGAACTGTGGTCGAGATGTTCACGTAGCCCTTATTGAGGTTTGGAGCGAAGAGAGCTGTGCAAGGACCGCCGGCGCAGGCAGTTGAATTGGGCCCGGATCCGAGTACTCCATGAGCCGCAGCAGAGCTTGGGAAGGTGCTGAATCCAGGGATCACGACGCCGTTGTAGGGATTTCCGGTACCAAGGGTTACGAAGCCAGTGGTCGGACTAACAACTGGCACATTGGTCGGGTTGTACGACGCTGGATCGAAATAGGCCGCATTGCCCCACCGCGGTTTGTAGGGGGTTAGTGTCGTTATGCGAAGGCCGTAGTCGATATGCAGCTTTGGCGTTATCGTCCACGAGTCCTGCGCGAACTCTTCGTACATCTGGCCTGTCCAACTTGTGTACGACTTCGGCCCAATCTCTGTATAGCTGTCGGCCAGACCAAGCGCCAGATTCGCGATACCGGCTCCCGTGGTACCGCCCAGGCCGCTACGTGTATCGGTGAAGACGAAGGAGCCATTTTGGTTGTTGGCCCCGCCGGGAACGGTCGATACGTTGATCTGATCGTTATCATTTTCGCCCTGATAGTTGAAGTAGACCCCGGCCTTAATGGTGTGCCTGCCGAGTACCTTCGTCACGCTATCAGTGATGGTGTAGATCGGGCCTTGAGAGTGCGAAGGATAAGGACCACCGGCCAGACCGTAGAAGTTCGGCACTGTGACAGTGGGAATTTTCTCGGGTGCGGCCTTAGCCCCCGGAATGATATAGGGAAAGTTGATTCCCAGGGTATCCCGGTGGAAGCCGGCCAGCGCCGTATTGACCGGGATATACACGCGGTCAATACTCACTGTGCCACGCAGTTCGTTGATGAGGGTTGGAGAGATTGTCCACGTCCATGCGAGGACGTTGGTCTGGTTGGGGCGATTGAAGTACTTGCCCGTAAGCCCCGATCCCTGATCGAACGGCTGATATTCCAAGTAGGTTGCGTCCTGGCGGCGAAACTCAATACGGTGGTTCGCGGTTGGCAGGAAGTCAACGTTGATGATTTCTTTTCGCTGGTCAATCGGGTGTGCTGCCTGTCCGATCCAGTTCTGCGTGCCTGACAGATAACCGGGAGTAGGCCCGGGATAGGCATTCAGGATCGCCAGGCCGTTTGGGCTCAGATGCCCGGCAGCACCCGTCGGGATCACGTTGCCCGGATACTGGACGCAGCTTGCCGCGCCTTTCACTGGGCAGGTTGTCGGATCGTAGATCTTGGTTACGCCGGAGTACCACGGGTTTGGGCTGAGCAACTCACTGAAATCACCCTGTCGCATTCGCAACGTGGGCACAGCTTGAGTCTGGGTGTCGGTAAAGCGGTAACGTATCCATTCCTCATTTACAAACCAGAAGAGCTTCTGTCGAAGAGGATCCATCGCGTGAACTCCTGGAATCCACACGGGACCGCCGACAGCAAAACCGAAGTTGTTGTACCGGAAGGGTGACGCAAATTGAGTCGTCGGGCTTTGGTTGCGCGTCCAGGTGTTCGCGTTCATCGCAGAGTTTCTTAAGTATTCGTACGCAGAGCCATGAAAATCATGGCCTCCGCTCTTGGTAATGAGCCGCACCTGGCCGCCCGCCGCGCTGCCGTACTCAGCTTGATAGTCGGCCGTAAGAACTTGCATTTCTGCCGTTGCGTCGACACTTGCGACGCCGATGATTGCTCCGCTACCGCGCGTGCGGACTGCTGGAGCGCCGTCGAAAGTGACGAGGGTGTCCTGTGTGCGCGCCCCGTTGATTTGGAAGGGTACGCCGCCACCGACAGCAAAGTTGAAGTCGCCGAGTGTCGAGCCGCTTCGAAGGCCGGGGAGAAGCGAACCCATGTACAAGGGATTGCGTCCATTGAGTTGCTGATCGCTGATCTGTTGTCCGGTGACCATGCTCTGTACCGATCCGGATTCGGTTTGGAGGACGGAGGCCGTTGCAGTCACTTCGACAGTCTCAGTCGTGGCGCCAATAGACAGGTCGGCGTCGAGCGAAAGCGTTGTGCTCGCATCCAGCTTGTTGTGGGTACTAGTAAACTTTTTGAAGTTCTTCGCCTCGGTGGTCATTGTGTACGTTCCCGGGGGAAGATTCGTGATCGTGTAATGACCCTGCGAATCAGATGTGACCACGTGCGTTGCGCCATTACTCTCCTCAACGACATTTACAAGAGCGTTTGGTACAACGGCTCCGGACTGATCTCTGATGTATCCACTGATTGTGCCCACGTCCGATTGAGCGAGTACGAGAACAGGTAAGAAAGCGGTGATGGACAACACTACACAAAGGCACCAGATCTTGATTTGCATCGTATTTCGCATGGCGACTCCCTTTGAATGAACATGACGTGAGCATCTCTTAGCTGTTGTTTTCGTTTAAGGCCGCACAACAGAGTGAGCCTTATGTATGGTTGCGCTACCACAAGCCCATCTATTTACGCGCTTTAGTATTGCGCTGTCAATATGAAATGTGATTGAATTTCGCGGAAATATTCGGCGTTTGTTATGTTGGATTGGTGGTAGCCATCCCATAATTGGCGTCTGAGGGTTAAGTGCGAAGAACTCCTCCCCCAAAACGGGCCACCCTGGAAGATGTGGCGCGGGTCGCCGGCGTCGGGGCCATGACGGTCTCGCGTACCATCAACGGGCACCCGTACGTATCCGAGGAGACAGCAAAGAAAGTACGCACGGCGATCCGTCAATTAGGTTATCGACCTAACCAGGCTGCCAGAATGCTCACTGGTCAGCTGTCGCGATCGATAGGGCTGATTGTTCCTGACCTCGCAGATCCCTTCTTCGCAATGGTCAGTCACGCGGTGCAGGAAACTGCGCGAGAGAGTGGGTACCTGGTATGGCTCGCCGCCTCCAACGACGATCCATCGATCGAAGCCGCGCAGGTTGAGCAGATGACACATCATCCGGTCGATGGCATCTTGTTAGTCCCTGCCGATAGCAAGCACAAGTATCTGAAGGGAGTGGCTGAGGGTGCAACTCCTGTCGTCACCATCGATCGGCCTATCGAGGTAGCAGCGTCAGATTCGGTAGGCGTCGAGAACAGGGCGGGCGCGCGAATGGCGGTCGAACATCTGATCAATCATGGGTACAAACGAATCGTGTGTTTAGCCACAAACATGCATTTACTAACGATTAAAGAACGACTTACAGGCTATGAAGAGAGCATGCGAAAGGCGAAGCTGCCTAGTCCCAAGGCAATTCGATTGACAACCCAGGCTGATGTAAAACCCGCTTTGACAAAGCTATTTGAATCACATGCTCGGCCAGATGCTTTGTTTTCTGCGAACAACGCGTCGACCATCTGGGCTATTGAAGCGCTCCGCGATATGAAAATCGAGATAGGCAAACATGTTGGTCTGGTGGGATTCGACGACGTCGACTTTTATTCTCTGATTACCCCTCCTGTAACGACGATTCGCCAACCCGCTCCCGAACTAGGACACATGGCAGCGCGACTGCTCCTGCAGAGGATCAAAGGCGAATTCGCAGCTTCGAGTGTCCGAACCGTATTGCCTGTAACGCTCGTTGTCCGTGAGTCATGCGGCTGCAAACGAAAAGAATAGTGACGATTAGAAATGAACAGATTTGAACTCAATATTGTTCGAAATCTCAAGAGCCTCTCCAAGATGAAGAATTCTCTATTGCAGTGTTTCCTGCGCCTCTCACTCGTCGTGCTCTTGGCACACTCGCCTCTGCTCGGGCAGCGATCTGGAACGGAGGATTTTACTCATAACGTCGATCCATTCATCGGAGTTGATTGGGGAGGCAACACGTTCGTGGGTGCCGCTATCCCATACGGTATGGTCAAACTGGGACCTGACATGGCGACCTTCGACAATCGCCGCTCTGGCTTCGGTTATTCCAGCTTCGGTAACATTCTCGGCTTTTCGCATCTGCACCTCAGCGGGGCGCAGGGTAAGTACGGCAACATCCTCGTTGCACCAGTCACCGGTACGCTCGATCTGATCGATATTAAGACACCACGCACCGACGAAGTCGCCAAGGTCGGGTACTATCGCGCGAAGCTTACGCGTTATCACGTAAGCGCCGAACTCACCAGCACCCGTCGCGTCGGCTTCCATCGCTATACCTTCCCGGCTTCGCAACAGTCGCACATCACCGTCAATATCGCTTCGGCACTTGATCTGGGGACAGGGTCGGAGTCTCAGAAGTTTCTCGGGGCCGAGATTCACCTACCCTCCAACCACGAGGCTCAGGGTGTTGCGCGCTTCAAGGGTGGCTGGAACATGGGTGGCGAATACAAGGTGTATTACTACATGGTGCTGGACACTCCGGCCACAGCAACCCGCACTTGGATCGGCACTACTTTCAGCACAGCAAACGACGCGTCGGTACTCGCTGCCACGCCGGAAGGCCCATCCATTGGCGCCGCCTTCGATCTCTCCACGAAGGCCGGACAGATCGTCCAGGTAAAGGTCGGCATCTCGTTTCTCGGCATCGAACAGGCCAGGCAAAACGTGCGGCAGGAGATTCCGGGCTGGAACTTCGATGCTGTTCACGCCGCGGCCACTGCTCTCTGGAACACGGAACTCGCCAAGCTTAGCCTCTCCGGCGAGACTGACGCTCAACGCCGCGAGCTCTACACCGCCATGTATCACATCATGCTGATGCCAACGGATCGCACTGGCGAGAACCCCGATTGGCAATCAACTGAGCCATACTATGACGATTACTACGCGATCTGGGATACCTACCGCAGCTCGAGTCCGCTACTCACTCTTATCTCTCCCGACCGTCAGCGCGACATCATACGGTCGCTGATCGACATCTACCGCCACACCGGCTACATGCCCGACGCTCGCAGCGGCAACGACAACGGCCGCACTCAGGGCGGCTCAAATGCTAACGTAGTCGTCGCCGATGCATGGGTTAAGGGCCTGAAAGGGATTGATTACGACACTGCGTTCAAAGCCATGGAGCACGATGCCACTGTGCCACCGGAGAACCCACAAAAGGAAGGCCGTGGCGGCTTGAAGGACTACAACGAACGCGGTTACATCACACTTGCAGATGAGCGTGCCGGCTCCCGCACCGTCGAGTATGCTTATGACGACTTTGCCATCGCCGAATTAGCCTGCGGTCTAGGCAAGACAAACGAAGCGGCACTTTACGCCAGCCGCACACACAACTTCGAACATCTCTGGGACAAGGACATGATCGTCCTGGGTTTCAAGGGTTTCCTTCGTCCGCGTAAACCGGATGGTTCGTGGGCCGACCCCTATCTGACGGTACGAGGTACCTGGCCGGATTTCATGTATGAAGGTGATATCTGGACTTATTCGCTCTATGCCCCGCAAGATATGCGTCGCCTGATCGAGATGGCGGGCGGAGCCGATCTCTTTAACCGCCGCCTCGACTTCATCTTCTCGCGTGGTCACTTCGACGTCACTAACGAACCAGGATTTCTAATGCCGGTCCTCTATAACTATGCCGGCCGTCCAGACAAGTCTGCGGATATCGTTCATCTGTTACTCGAGAAGGCGTTCACCGACTCCCGCGCTGGAATTCCCGGCAACGACGACTCCGGTGCGATGTCGAGCTGGCTCATCTTCCAGACGCTTGGCTTCTACCCCGTCGCGGGTCAGGACGTTTACCTCATCAGCACGCCGAGCATCCCTGAAGCTTCTCTTACTCTTGGCAATGGAAAGAAGCTCCGCATCATCGCAAAAAATCTCGACAAGTCCGGGCTGAACCACTACATCCAATCAGCCACCCTCAACGGAGTCGATCTTCCCAACTCCTGGTTCCGACACGCGCAAATTAAAGATGGTGCCACTTTTGTCTTTACGATGGGCTCCGCGCCCTCAGCCTGGGGCCGCGCCGTGCCACCGCCGTCATTGAGCGACCCCGACTTTCATTCCTGCGTTCCCCGTACAGCCGATCCGCAGGACCGTTGAGTGCTGGCAAGCTAAAGAGGGGTCGCTTGCGACGCACTGGTCTCGCTAGTTACTCGAAATAAGAGCAGGCCTCCACTTGCTTCCCCAATCCGACGGCTTCTGACCCATGACAAACCGCAGAGTTCCTCCAGACTGGATCTGTTCCCACGTGATGACCGGAATATCCAGCGGCTTTCCGTTCAGCGTCGCCGACTGAATGTAGACATTCTCCGCTGAATTATTGCTCGCCTCCACACGAAACGCCTTTCCACTCGCCAGGCGAAGTGAGATCTCTCCGAACATCGGGCTCCCAATCATGTACTCACCGCTCGCAGGGTTCACGGGATAGAAACCCATCGCGGTAAACAAAAGCCACGCCGACATCTGGCCGCAATCGTCATCCCCATCCAGACCACCAGGACTCGCCTGATATTCCTTCGCGGCAATCTTGCGCACCATCGCCTGAGTCTTCCACGGCTGCCCGCCGAAGTCGTACAGATAGCCGTAGTGGTGACTCGGCTCGTTGCTGTGCACGTTGTGGCCACCGCTGAAGTGCTGGTCAAGCTTGGCGTCATAGTGTTCCACTCCGCCCATCAACTGGATCAATCCCGCCTGGTCGTGAAATGGCGACCACGTATAGACCCACGCATCACCCTCCGTCCACCCGGAGACAGACCGATTTCCGTTGCTGTCCCTTGAACCGCCGATCGGCGCCCAGCTGCCATCCGATGTCCTGCCGTTCATCAGTCCGATGGCCGGGTTGTAGAGATTTCGGTCGTTCAAAGATCGTTTCAGGAAGAAGCGGTAATCCTCCGTTCGTCCGAGTGCTTTGGCAACTTGTGCAACGCACCAGTCGTCGTAGCTGTCCTCCAGCGTTCGCGAAGCCGCCTCGTCGGTTTTGTCGGTCGGAATATACCCGAGCTGCTTGTAATACGTGAGCCCCGCGCGAGCTTCGTACGGGGTGTGCTCTTCGCGATCCAGCCATCGGCGAGTCGTATCTCCATCCGGCGGAGTCATGGCGTCCTTATAAACGGCCTGCCACGCCACCTGTCGATCGAAGCCATTGAATCCCTTCCTGAACGCTTCGGCAACAAGTGAGTCCGCATGTGTTGCAATCATGATGTTGGTGTAACTCGGATTTGGCCACTTGGGCATCCAGCCGCCTTCCTTGAAATTCTGCAAAAGCGCCGTGATCATCCCGTCAACGCGCTCCGGAGCCAGCAGCGTCAACATGCTGTTCTCGGCGCGAAACGTGTCCCAGATCGAGTAAGCGGTATAGCTCTCCCCAGCATGAATGGTGTCGTCAAAAGCGCTGTAGTAGTGGCCATATTCGGAGAAGATTCGCGGATACAGCAGCGTGTGATACACCGCCGTGTAGAGCAGGGTCTTATCCTCGTCCGCCGCTCCTCCAATCTGGATTCGCGATAATTTCTCGCTCCACTTTGCACGAAGATTTTCCTGCACGGTTTTGAAATTCCATCCGGATATCTCGTGCTGCAGATTCGCGCGGGCCTGTTCAATACTGATGAACGAAGTACCCACGCGCACCTGGATCGTCTGTCCGGGTTTGAACTCCGCGTACGCCCCGCGGCTCAACTCTGCCTTAGCGTTGTCCATCCCGTACGTCTTCATGTCTGCGGGCGTCTGCTCAAACTGGACCACGAAGTAGCCTTTGAAATTCCGCAGCGCAAACGGTCCGAGATGAGCATCCATCCGATGGGGGTTATACCCTGTGATCTCCCGCGTTTCAGGATTGACCGACGCCATCCCCGCGATTCCCGGGCGCGACGCTTCGACGATCACGCGAGCTTTCGCGGCCTTCGGAAAAGTGAACCGCAGCATCGAGCAGCGTTCAGTAGCCGTCATCTCCGCCTGAATCATTCCGTCTGCACCGGCATCCAGCGAAACACCGTAGTAATCCGGCCGCGCTCTCTCAGAGCCATGTCTGTAGGGAAGCTTGCGCGACTCTGGTGTGGTACGCAGCTCACCCACTTGCGGGATAACCGTCACGTAGCCGTAGTCTCCCATCCAGATCGCAGGCTGATGAGTGCCGATAAACCCCGAGATCGTTGTGTCATCGTAGTTGTACGACGTGACGCTGATCTTGTTCTGTCGCGTCTGAGCTGTCCAACTCGTCATGCCGAACGGCGTCGTCACAAAAGGCATGGTGCCGCCGTACCCGATAGCGCTGCGTTGCGTGCCGATCAACGTATTCACATACGACGCCGCATCATTTTGGGCGGCTAACCCTGAGAACGAACCCACCGTGAACATGAGGAGACCAATTGCAAACCTGTTCATGACGGGGAATTGTATCTTGGGCGCATTCGCTGACGCCAAGCTCCACGATTATTCGTAAGAATCTTTCACACGAGGATGGTGTCGACCGATTGATTAGTGACAAGAACCCTCTCGATTGGGGCGGCGCAACTTCCGGATTACCCCGTCACTCGCCCGCAACACGGAACGAACTGACTGATTCCTTCAAGAAATTGAGTTCTGAATCCGACCGCATTCGTTACCAAGAGTTGGGCAAGACGACTGAGGGAAGGCCCTTTATTGCGGTGACAATCTCATCGGCCGACAACCTCGCGCACCTTGACCGCTATAAGGAGATTCAAAGGAGGCTGGCCGACCCTCGCACCACGTCTCCAGAGGAAGCCAAAAAACTTATCGCAGAGGGAAAGACGGTTCTGGTTGTCACTTGCAACGTTCATTCCACGGAGATTGCAAGCTCGCAGAGCGCAACGGAATTTGCTTATCAACTCGCTGCCGGAGACACGCCTAAAATCCGCTCCATCCTAAAATCCGCTCCATCCTAGACAACATCATCATCGTTCTCGTTCCTTCCCTCAATCGTGACGGACAACGGTTGGTGGTGGACTGGTACAAAAAATATCTTGGGACGCCGTACGAAGGGGCTAGTCCGGTTGTCGTGTGGCATCGCTATGTGGGGCATGATGAAAATCGGGATTGGAGCTCGTCAGCCGCCGCCCACGCCGGCACTTCGCATCCCTGCGCCCTGGCGATCGACCCTCTGCATCATTCGCTCTCAAGCTTCTCAGGAGGCCTCTATGCATTTACAGAATGTTCCGCCGTTTCCAGGAGTCACGAAAAAACATCTTCGATCTTCATTCTTTCGAATCTTTCCGATCACAACATTCCTGGCGGTGCGGTGTTTTTCGCAGCACTCGCGCGCGGACTCGCCGACCCAGCGCGGCTTGCCATTGGCGGAGGCAGAGAACGCAGAAAGCGCGGCACTCGCTACATTTGCCGCTACAGTAGCCTATTCCGAATTACTGAATCGCTCTTAAGCTATTGAGATGATTGGAGCACCGGATGGGAGTTGAACCCATGAATACTGGTTTTGCAGACCAGCGCGTTAGCCACTTCGCCACCGGTGCTCATATCCGCCACACAACCAGGGTTATGCGGCGGCTGTTCAAGCTACTTCGGCTGTGCCACTGTTCGTAGATAGGGCTTCACCGTCTTGTAGCCAGGAAAAATCTTGTCCGCATCGTCATTGGACACCGCTCCTGTGATGATAACGTCCTCGCCCTGCTTCCAGTTCGCGGGCGTTGCCACTTTGTGCTTCGCCGTCAGTTGCATCGAATCCAGCACGCGGATAATCTCGTCGAAGTTGCGGCCGGTCGTCATCGGATACGCAAGCGTCAGCTTGATGCGCTTGTCGGGGCCAATCACAAACACTGTTCGTACCGGGGCATTATCAGCCGGCGTGCGCCCCTCGCAGCTCTCACCGGCGTCACCGGCCAGCATGTCGTATAGTTTGGCGATCTTCAATTCGGTGTCGCCAATCATGGGATAGTTGACGGTCGACCCGCTCACATCCTGAATATCCTTGGCCCACTTGCCGTGATTTTCGACAGGGTCCACACTCAGCCCGATCACCTTGGCCCCACGCTTCGCAAAATCAGATTCCAGGCCCGCCACTGCTCCGAGCTCTGTCGTACAGACGGGGGTGAAGTCTTTCGGGTGGGAGAAGAGCACGGCCCAGCTATCCCCGATCCATTCATGGAAGTGGATCGTGCCATGGGTTGTCTCGGCAGTAAAATCAGGAGCAATATCATTGATGCGGAGTGACATGTCGATTCGCCTTCTTTGGGCTTTACCCAACGGATTGAAATGATGAACGGCCCTTTTACAGCTCACGTAGAAAACCCACCCGGGCATTGGCTTTGGGTGGGTTCTGTGCTGCCCGAAGATACTTACTTCGATTCGCTCATCCACGCACCCGCGCCGGCAAACAGCAACAGCAGCGGTAAGAGTTCGTGTTGGGCGTCATCGTCATAGCTAATCTTTTACCGCCGCTAGCCGAGCTAGCAAGAAGCAGGTTTGCCCCAATTGCGGTCTGTCCAAACCATACTTCCGAGGAGCTTTCATGTCAAATGACGAACTCGATAACCTCGCTGCAACTTTAGACGCAGCGCCACCGACAGCCCACTGCGCGTACGACTTCGCCCAGGTCGACGTCTTCGCCGAAAACCCCCTCGAAGGCAATGCCCTCGCGGTCTTCAGCGATGCACGCGGTCTCTCCGCCAGCGAGATGCAGGCCCTTGCGCGTGAGACCAATCTCAGCGAAACCACGTTCATTATTCCCCGCGCCCCTGAGATTGAACGCGAGCGCGGCGTCCAGGTACGCATCTTCCTCACCACCGAAGAGATTCCTTTTGCCGGTCATCCTACGCTCGGCACGGCAAGCTGGCTCTTTTGCCACCACCCCATCTTCCACGGCGCTGAGCAGATCACCCTCGACCTCGGCATCGGACGCATCCCAGTTCGCTTCACAACGCCGCAGCACTGCGAGCAAGGCGTGTTCGGCACAATGCAACAGAAGGATCCCAGCTTCGGCGAGATTCGGAAGAGCAAAGAGGATCGCGATTCGATCGCTGCAGCGCTCGGCCTCTCGCCAGATGATCTCGATCGTGATCTCCCCGCGCAGATCGTCTCCACAGGATTGTCGTTCTGCATTGTGCCGCTACGATCGCTGGAGGTTGCGGCACGTCTGCGAACCTCGCCCCAGATTGCCCGTCGCTATCTTGAAGGCATCAGTGCGAAATTCTTCTACTGCATCACTCGCGCTCATGAAACCTCAGGTGCAGACTGGCACGCGCGCATGCAATTCGACAACGGCGAAGATCCCGCTACCGGCTCGGCATCGGGCTGCGCCATCGCTTACCTCGTGCGTCACGGAGCAGCAGCCAGCGGCCAACCCATCGTCATCGAGCAGGGAATTGAGATGCTTCGTCCCAGCCGCATTCATGTCAGTGCATCGCTCGATGATGGCAAAGTCACAAAAGTGTTTGTCGGCGGACGCACTATTCCTGTTGCAAGCGGACGCTTTTTCCTGCCGTGATTCACGCGATTTCAACAGGCCCCTATCGTGAATCTCCAATGAATTCGGGGCGTTTCACGCAGCGGTGGATGCGCAAGCCTTAATATCGGCCGTCTTCGCTCAAACTTCGCCGTTGCCAACCTCGCTAACCGTTCGTACTGTTGGAAAGCGTTGACGACAACGTTGCATGCAATGTGCGGCGTCGTTGGAGATGAAAATAGCTTTCGCCTGTTTTTCTGACAATTTGAGTTGAGAGAAGCTTGACTGCTCTGTAGTCGCTCGCTCCCACAAGCGCAACCTCGCTGCCTGCACACGCACTGCGGCCGATGCCATTTCCTCTGGCACCGACCCCCTGTATTCGCAGCAGAACGATCTGTTGCCTCCTGGAGCCGCGTGGCAACCTGCAGCGGTATTCGGCCTCTCTCGCACCCCGCGGTTCGGCAGCTTCGCTTCCGGACAAGATGGCCCTGATCCCCAGTGGACCAGACAGGTGAGCTTTGCTCTCTCGTCTTCCGCTCTCACGGAGCAGAAGACCCATCACGCGCCGAAGGGCCGCATTCGGCCGGGCCACGGGGCAATCTATGAACGCCACCAGACCGGGGCGCCCGCAAACCAACGGGCGCATCAGACTGGACCATCGGCCGCGAGCCACCACAAGGTGGCGTCCGGCAGAAGTGAGACTGCATGCGCCCTAAGAAGACGATTCTCTGCATCGATGACAACGAACAAGTGCTCTCTGTCCGCACCTTCCTTCTCGAAACCCGTGGCTACCGCATCATCGCGGTAACCACCGCACAAGAAGCGCTCGAGGTGCTCGAGCGATCGCTTCCCGGGACCCTCGACCTGGTCCTCTGCGACCTCCTGATGCCCCAGATGGACGGTAATGAACTGGTCCGCCGCGCCAAGCAACTTCACCCGGGCCTGCCTGCGATGATCATCTCCGGCACCGTCAACGCCTTCGATCGCGCGCTCCACGCCGACGTCTTTCTTCCCAAGGGCGCCTGCTCGCCCGCCGAGATGATCGAACGCATCCGCGTTCTCGTGGCCCGCAAGCGCGGCCCCAAAAAAGCTGTTGCCCCGAATATCTCGCAGCCCTCAGTGGGCGCGTACGTCCACGCCACTGCTTCGTAAAAAGCTGGTTGCTTCCGGCTCTGAGCTTTTTTTGCCGTCATCCTGAGCGCAGTGAAGGTTCCCGAAGAACTCAACTGGCCCACGATCGTCTGCCTACGACCGTCTGCCTACGACCGTCGGAATCATTCAACCCGAATACATCTTTGCCTATTGCAAGATTCTTGGCCAAACGCAATGACATCTCAGGCTTCGACCAACCCATACTTCCTTTGCCATTGCTGTTTCAGCCGCGTCCACACAGCGGCTTTCTCCTCTTGAGAAACCGCAGGACCAGGTGATTGCGCGAATCGTGCGGCTTCGGCCTTCGCCAACTCCAGCACCGCGCGGTCGCGGATCAGATTTGCTACGCGAAACTCCGGCAGCCCCGCCTGCCGCGTACCGAAAAACTCACCGGGTCCCCGCTGCTGCAGATCCAGCTCTGCCAGCTCGAAGCCATTCTGCGTCCTTACCATCGCGTCCAGCCGGGCCTCCGCTTGTTCGCTCACTCTCCCGCCCGTCATCAAGATGCAGTAACTCTTCGCCGCACCGCGCCCCACGCGGCCTCGCAGTTGATGCATCTGCGCCAGTCCAAACCGTTCTGCATGTTCAATCACCATCACCGAAGCATTTGCCACATCCACGCCGACTTCGATCACCGTCGTTGCAATCAGAACATCGATCTCACCTCGTTGAAACCGCCGCATGGTGACCTCTTTGTCGTCCGCGCTTAGCCTTCCGTGCAGTAATCCGAGGCGCAGGCCAGCTAGAGCGCCACTTCGGAGTTCCTCATACATATCCGTCGCCGCTCGCAGCGCTTTCTTGGGCTCAAACAGTTTGTCTGCCTTCGCTGCCTTGCCCTTCGCCTTGGCACCTGCATTTGTCTTTGCCTTCTTCGAACCCTTCAATGACGTGTCATCCTGAGCGTAGCGGAGCGCAGTCGAAGGACCTGCATTTTTCCTCCCCGCCTCGGCATTCAAATCCTCTACGGCGTCGTCCTGCGGAAAGTCCAACTCGGGCTGATCATCCTTCGCGCCTTCAATCACCGGATACACAACATAGGCCTGCCGTCCTGCCTCTACCTGCTTCCTGACAAAACCCCAGACATCCTCAGCCCGCTCCTCTGTGGTGCGCCGCGTCACAATCGGCGTTCGCCCCGGCGGCAGCTCATCGATCACGCTCGCGTCCAGATCACCATACAAAGTCAGCGCCAGCGTCCGCGGAATCGGCGTCGCCGTCATCACCAGCACATCCGGGTCAAGCGCACCCGGCTTCTTCATCAATCGAAATCGCTGCTGCACTCCAAAGCGATGCTGCTCGTCCACAATCACCAGGCCCAGCTTGTCGAAGTCCACCTTGTCTTCGATCAGCGCGTGCGTCCCGATCGCAAGATCCGTCTCGCCGCGAAAGATTCTTCCCCGCGACTCCCGCTTCGTTGCCTCATCGAGCGACCCCGTCAGCAGCGTCACGCGATAAGGCTTATCCGTTCGCGGCGAAAGCACATCTCCCAGCAACTTCCGAGCCGAGAGATAATGCTGCGTCGCAAGAATCTCTGTCGGTGCCATTAACACTGCCTGATAACCATTTTCGATCGCCACCAGTGCGGCCTGCATCGCGACGATCGTCTTGCCCGAACCCACATCTCCCTGTAGCAACCGCCGCATCGGCCGTGGCATGCGCATGTCGCTCGCGATCTCGCCAAGGACTCGCTTCTGTGCGGCCGTTGGGTGGAAGGGAAGCACCTGCTTGATCGCCTCCCGCACCTTCACATTGGTCACAAAGGCAGTACCCTCACGCTCCCGCATTCTCCGCCGCTTCAGCTCCAGCCCAAGCTCCAGGTAAAACAGCTCCTCAAAGATCAGCCGCCGATGCCCCGGAGTCGACGCCGACATCAGCTCCGTCATCGGCGTTCCCGCCTCAGGAAAATGAACTGCCTTCAGTGCCGCAAGCCGCCCCGGTAGATTCAGCCTCTCGAGAAGTGCCCCCGGCAGCGTCTCCGCCCAACCGTGCCTCACGCATCTCGGGTGGATGCTGGACGCTCCCACCCTGCTTCTCCAACTCGTCGAACAAACTCCAGATCACTCGCCTCAGCCACTTCGATCCCAGCTTCGCCCCCCATGCCGTCGTACCCCCGAGTGTCTCGTACACCGGCACAATCCGGCCTACCTCGAGCATAGAGAACTCAGCGTCTGCGTCCCCATGAGCAGGCAGAATCTCAAACTGCGGCTGAATCATCTTGAACTTGCCCACGTTTGACCGCGAAGGCTCTAGCTTCCCATACAGCGCCACCATCTGCCCCACATGAAACCGGTCCCGCAGATACGACCCGCGAAACCACATGCATTTCACCGTATTCAGCCCCTGCCCCACGGTCATCTCGAACAGCGGCATGTGGCGCGTCTGCAGCAGCACGGTGCCACGTACCTCGCCGATCACCGACGCCATGGTCCCCGCCTGAAGTGCTGTCATCGGCACAGGATTCAACCGGTCTTCATAGCGAAACGGCAGATGATAAAGCAGGTCTTCCACCGTCTCGACGCCGCGCTTGGCCAGCTCGACGGCAACGCGCTCACCCACGCGCTTGACATACTTGACCGGGGTAGAAAGTTCCAGCACACATCGATGCTATCAACATCGGGGCTATCAACATCGGGCCGCCCGTTCTTCAGCGGCAACCAGCATTTGCGCCTGCTAAACTGACCATAACCTCACGTATACGAGAACCCATGTCCATCGTAGAACTGCAACAAGTTAGAAAGACCTACGACACCAAGGTCGCCGTCGCAGGTCTCAGCTTCTCTATCGAGCCCGGCAGCATGTTCGGCCTTCTCGGCCCAAACGGCTCCGGCAAGACCTCCTCCATCCGCATGATGATCGGCATGACGATTCCCGACTCCGGCATCGTCAACCTCTTCGGTCAGCCCTTCAATCGCGGTCATCTCACGCGCATCGGCTACCTGCCTGAGGAACGCGGCCTCTACAAGAAGATGAAGGTCATGGATCAGCTCATCTTCCTCGGCGAACTTCACGGCCTCGACGCCCACACCGCCAGCAAGCGCGCCCACGTCTGGTGCGAGCGCATGGAGATCACCGAGGCCATCCCCAAGAAGACCGAAGAGCTCTCCAAGGGCATGCAGCAGAAGATCCAGTTCATCGCCGCGCTGCTGCACGAGCCCGAACTCATCATCATGGACGAGCCCTTCAGCGGCCTAGATCCCGTCAACGCCGCCCTCCTCATGGACACCCTCATCGACCTCCGCAAGCAGGGCAAGACCATCCTCTTCAGCACCCACCGCATGGACCAGGTCGAAAAGATTTGCGACGCCATCGCCCTCATCTCCCGCGGCCATCTCGTCCTCTCAGGCGGCATGCGCGAGGTCAAGAGCCGCTATCCCCGCAACCGCGTCCAGGTCACCTTCGAGGGAGACGACTCCTTTCTTGCTCATCCCTCCATCGAAAGCGTGAAGAACTACGGCGGCCAGGCAGAGATCAAACTTCGCGGCGTTGACCACACGAGTCCCGATGCTCAGCCGCTGCTCGCCGCGGCCATCCAGCGCGGCACCCGCATCACCCGCTTCGAAGTCATGGAGCCCACCCTCGAAGAGATTTTCATCGAGACCGTAGGAGAAAATGTCGATGCTTAACACCTGGCTCATTGCAAAGCGCGAATACCTCGAACGCGTCCGTGCCAAAAGCTTTCTGCTTATGACCATCCTCATCCCGATCCTGATGGGCGGTCTCGTCTATGGCGCGGCCTTGGCGAACGGCAGATCCGGCGCCAAACGAATCGCTGTCGTCACGCAGGACCGCCAGTTCGGCGTCGATCTGAAATCCGAGTTGGAGAGTGGCAAGGACAACAAGATGACCGTGGAGGTTGTCTCCCCTCCTGTTGCCGACACGCGCGACGTCCTCGACCAGAAACTCAGGAATCGCGCTCTTGACGGCTATATATGGGTCACACCCCCTGCAACTCCACACACGCGGCCAAAGTTTGAGTGGGTTCCCAAGGCGAAGGCCGACATCATCACGCCCTCACTGCTTCGGCCGGCGATCCGCACTGTGCTCACTCGCGAAGGCCTGGATACCGCTGGTATGCCGAAGCCTGAAGTCGACTCCCTCCTCAGGCCTGTCGAACTCATAACCAAGGACAACGGCGGGGCCTTTGCCAGCGTCTATGCTTTGTTCTTCCTCATGTACTTCGTCATTCTCTTCTACGGAATGAACGTCGCACGCTCCATCATCGAAGAGAAGACCTCGCGCGTCTTCGAGGTACTGCTCGCTACCATTCGCCCTGAAGAGATGATGGCCGGCAAAGTTCTCGGAGTCGGCGCTGTCGGTCTTACTCAGATTGGCATCTGGATCGTCGCCGGGCTGCTCATCGTCAAGGCAGGCCTCCTCGCAGCCGGCGCCGACATATCCGTTACCCCCACGCAGGTCGGCTTCTTCATCATGTTCTTTCTGCTCGGCTACATCCTCTACTCCAGCGTCGCTGCCGCGCTCGGCGCCATGACCAGCTCCGAGCAGGAACTCCAGCAGTTGAACATGTTCCTCATGCTGCCTCTCATCGCCTGTTCCGTCGTCATCCTGCGCGTCGTCACCGACTCCGACGGCATGATCGCCAAGGCCTTCTCCTTCTTTCCCTTCTGCACACCGCTCATCATGTATGTCCGCATCGCGGTCCATCAGCCACCCGTCTGGCAGATCGCGCTCTCCATCTTCGATCTCATTCTCATGATCCTAGCCGTTCTCTGGTTTGCCAGCCGCATCTACCGTGTCGGCATCCTGATGTACGGCAAGAAACCAAATCTGCCTGAGATCCTCCGCTGGCTCAAATACAGCTAGGCCGCAGGCCGTTTCTGACGTGTAGCAGCCAGGCCGCTACCATGGCCCTTGCTTTCCCCCAGCCCACCAAACCACCCCCACGGTAAACGTAGGCTGGCTCGACGACAGCACGCCCGGCTTGTTCGTCAGGAAGAACGGGACATTGCTCCAGTCTCTCCGGAACTCCATCCGCGCCAGGAAGCCCTCGCCAAAGTTGTAGTCATAGGTTCCCGTAAATTCCTTCAGGGCCTGGTCCGTGCCGCTATACAGTCCGTTTCGATCGTTGAAGTACTCGAACCTCCCTCCCAAAGCCATCTTCGGCGTCAGCTGATATCGCGTGTACGCAGCTCCCCCATCCACAATCGACGGCGCCGACGACTCGCCCGGCGCCGCATTCGCCCACTCCCGCGAAATCACATAGTCACCCTCTGCCGAAAGAGTCAGCTTCGGCGTCGCATTCCAGGTCACATAGGTGTCGAAGATATTCGCCTTCCCGTTCGGTGCCGGATTGATCGGCTGCAAACATAACCCTGGCTGCAGCGGTACGGTGCAGTTCGTTGCCGCGGTCACATCCGGATGGTCCTGTCCGATGTAATAGTTCATCGTCCACGAAATATTCTTCGTAGGCTGAGCAACAAATCCAAACAGCTCGTCCTTGTACGAGTTCGTCGGCTCCGTCTGGTTCGTCCCATTCACGATCCAGTAGTTCAGGGAAAGCTTATCGTTCACCTTGTAGTTGGCGCGAACACCCATGTGGTAGAAGGGCAGATAATTGAAGAAGAACGACCGTGAATAGTTCACCTGGTCCTTCGTGTAATTCCCCTCGATCCCCAGCGAACTGGCCCACTTGCCGAAGTCCACGTTCAGCCCTTTGCCCGACAGGAACTACATAAGTTCCATAAGCCTGAAAGATGTTCCTGTAAATATCAGGTCGCGCCTCGTTCGACGGATTGCCCTGCAGTGTAGAGGTCGCCTGCCCGAACTGCAGGTCAAGCCGCACCCCATATCTCCGGCCCTCCGCGACATTCGGATCCAGATCGAACACAACATCGGCCTGATTGATGCTGAAGCGTTGCTCAACACATCGTACGCCCGCAGGTACTGTATTCGGCCGATCGGATGGTTGAAGTCGTACTCGTAATACCCATCGAACATGTAGTTCAGCGTAGCTCCCCCGGGCAGAAAGGTCGGCAACACAGAAGCTGCGGGCGCACTTTGCGCCGGTGCGGCCTGCGCACTCGCCTGAGCGACAGGCGCCGTCTCTGCGACACCGCTGCTCGAGACGCTCTCTACGCTGTTGCGAACCTCCACTGCCGGCAGGACCAGCGATGCAGGCTTCAGTGAAGCGGTCTCCATCGGCGCTCCGACTCGCTGCTTATGCAACTCCTCCTCAAGCGCACTCACCCGAAGCGCCAGCGCGCGGACCGTCTGCCGCAGGTCATCGACCTCGTCGCGCGAAACGCTCGCATTTGTCTTCTGGGCGTACCCGGCGGGGCCCGGAGTATCGCTGCAAGCAACATCGCAACAAAAAGAAAGAAAAGAATCGGGAGTCGATTGAGTGACCGCATAGGGATACCTCTCGTAGAACGCCATTAAGCAAAGCACAATCGGCATCAAACGATCGTAAAGCTCGACCGCGACGATGTGCTCGTTCGCCACTCGCTCGTGTATATCTACTGAAGAAATGCTCTCAGAGCGAGGGGTTCCTTCAGTGGCGGCGGAAGACGGCATCGGCGGAGTAACACGCGGACGGATCGGGCCCGGTCTGCCCAGCGAGATCTGCTCGAACTTTCAGTCGGCTATGCCCTGATCCTCGCAACAATTTGGACCGCCAATCCTACCCAGAGAGTCCTCTATTGGCTCGCTTTCGCATGGATCGTCTGCGACATCCTGGGCAAGCGGCGTGATGGCTGGACGGCGCTGGGCCTCGGTCGCAAAGGTCTGCTTCAGTCGCTCTGGATCGTGGAGTTGCTCTCCTCCTCTCGGCGATCGCGGTCTTCATCGCCTGGCGAACCCACACGCTGCACCGCTTGCACGGTCCTACGCCCATCCTCTTGCATGGATGGGGCTACATCGTCTGGTCCATGATGCAGCAGTTCATATTTGCAGAGCTATTTCCTGCTGCGGCTGATGCGACTTTTGCCCGGCAAGGCCGCTGCCGATCATCGTCGCGACTGGCATCTTCGCTCTGGCCCATCTGCCTAATCCGATTCTTACGCCCATCACTCTGGTCTGGGGAGCGATCTCATGCGTTTTGTTCCTGCGCTACCGCAACATCTATGCTCTCGGCCTCGCTCACGGCATCATGGGGCTGTGCGTGGCTGTGACCGTGCCAAACTCGCTCCACCATCACATGCGCGTCGGCCTCGGCTACCTGCGGTACCACCCGAGCAGACAGGATCGCCTCCAGTCGAATCGTGAGATTCCTTCGCTTCATCGCAGCCATATCGACCAAAGTGTATCGACCGATGCATGGGTGATCGCAGAGGCGCCAACCCTGCGCTCCTGACGCCACGCGCGTCCATAAAAGATTCCAGCCAGCGCCGCCAGCAGGACATATCGCCAGTTGAAGTGCACCGCGCGCTTGTTGAAGTGCGAGAGCCCAAAGAGAACGGCAGTCGTCAACAGCGCCCAACGTCGCCCGAGGCGATGTTCCAAAAGGTTCTGCATCCAGCCACGAAAGAAAAGCTCCTCCGGAACCGCGATAAAGAAAAACGTGAAGAGCCACGCCAGCACAACATGAGACACCGCCGGAATGTAGGCATGCAAGTGGAGAAATCCAAGCGCCAGCCCAAGCGCGATGGCGACAGGCGCATAGAACAGAAGCTCTCGTCCGCCAATCCTTAGATCGGACAGACGAAGGCGAAGATCGAACCCCACGCCTTGCAGCTTACGAATCGCGAGAAAGCCATAGATGCCCGCGTCCAGCAGCAGCATCTTGTTGAAAACTGCGAGACGCGGCGGCCACGCCGGCTCAAACCATCGCAGATCCACCGCAAGGCCCAGAACGGCAAGCACAAGAAAGTCGCGCCAGTCTCCGCGCTGTGCCTGGTCTGCAACGCTCGCGCGGTAAAGAAGCCAACTGATCGCCACCGGCAGCAGCAGATAGAGCGCAAACCATCCCCATCGAAACTGCCCATAAGAGATCGCAACGATGAGATACGGCACACACAACACCGCCGGCAGCGCGATGCGAACAGTGACAGGCAAGCGTGCGCCGCTGCCTGGAAGTTGCGCGGGCAAAACGCCGCAAAGAAAAATGGCAGAAGCGTCAGCACCGCCGCAACAACAGCCGCCGCGTGAATAGGAAATCCCAGCATCAACTCTTGAGAATAGCTCCGCGGTCGGCCACCACAGTTCTCAGTTGTCCGTTCTGTCCTTCTCCGACTGACAACTGAGAACCTGACAACTGAACTGGCAAAGGTAAACTCATTCAGTGCCCTCCACCTACACCCTGAAGCAGCGCATAGCCCTCGCCATCATTCCCCGGCTCGCGAGCATGGCCATCTGCTGTCTCGGCATCACCCTTCGCTATCGCGATGTCTGCGAGCCCGGAGCCACTCCCGGCTACGACATCCCGCCGCCGGGCGTCTACGCCTTCTGGCACCGCTGCCTGCTTGCCGGCGCGTGGCGCTTCCGCAACTACGGTCTCACCATCCTCATCAGCCGCAGCTTCGACGGCGAACTCATCGCCCGCACCGTCGAGCAGCTCGGCTTCGTCGCCATTCGCGGCTCCAGCTCCCGCGACGGCGCCCCCGGCCTTCGCAACATGCAGCGCGCTTACCTCGCCGGCCACTACTGCGCGATCACCGCCGACGGCCCCCGAGGCCCCGCAATGGTCGCCAAACCGGGCGTCGCTCAACTCGCCCAGCTCGTCAACACTACCGTCAGCACCTGCTACGTTCATCCCCACAGCGCCTGGCAGCTCCGCTCGTGGGACCGCTTCCTCATCCCCAAACCCTTCTCCCGCGTCACCATCGCCTGGACCCGTCCCGCCCCCCCTGACCTGCCCTCCGTTCAGGCCGCGCTCGACCGCTCCGTCGAACTGGCTGAGGCATCGAAAAATAAAGTTTGAAAATGTGGCGTGTTTTTCAGCGCCGAAGATCCACCATGCAACTCACCATCTTTTCACCACGTTCCACCATGCAATTCACCACGATTTACCATCCAAAATTGAGCTAAATTGCGCGTATCCGACTTCAATTTCGACCTTCCCGAAGAGCTCATCGCCCAGTCCCCACCCGCGATTCGCGGCTCCAGCCGCATGCTCGTACTCGATCGCGCCACGGGCGACTACCAGGACAATTTTTTTCGCAATTTGCCCCAATTTCTGCGCCCCGGCGACCTCCTCATCCTCAACGACAGCCGAGTCATCCCCGCCCGCCTCTACGCCACCCGCGCGGGCTTGCACACGCAGCACAACTCTCCCGACCCCAGCGGCCGAATAGAAGTGCTTCTGACCCAACAACTTGCCGCAAACGATTGGAGCGCCTTCGTCCGCCCCAGCCGCAAAGTCCAACCCGGCGAACGCCTCCTCTTTCACGCACCAAACGAATCCCAGCCTTTATTGGAAGCCGAAATCCTGGCGACCGGAGAGTTCGGTGAACGCACCCTGCGCTTCTCGCCGACCTCAGACTTCCATGCCATCCTGAACAAAATAGGGCACATGCCGCTGCCGCCTTACATCCATCGCGACGACACCGCCGATGACCGCGACCGTTATCAGACCGTCTTCTCCCAACAACCCGGCTCTGCCGCCGCCCCTACCGCCGGCCTCCATTTCACGCCCGAAATCCTCGCCCAACTCAAACAAAACGGCGTGCAGATCGAGACCATAACACTCCACGTGGGCCTGGGCACATTCCAGCCGGTTCGCGCAGAAAACCTCGAAGATATCCACCTTCATGCCGAGCATTACACTCTTCCAGCCGCAACGGCTGAAGCGATAAACACCGCACTACAGAAGGGGAATCGCGTCATTGCTGCGGGCACCACTACGACAAGAACGCTGGAGCACTGCGCGGCGATGGTAGATGGTGGGCCTTTGGCCCCCCACTCCGGTCAAACCAGCATCTTCCTCAGCCCTGGCCATAATTTCCAGATTGTCAGCGGGCTCCTCACCAACTTCCACCTGCCAAAATCCACTTTGCTCATGCTGGTGAGCGCATTCGCGGGAAAGGAATCAGGCAGGGAGAAGGTATTAGCCGCCTATTCCCATGCCGTTCGGCAAAAGTACAGCTTTTTCAGCTACGGCGACTGCATGCTTCTGCTTTAGATTCGGTCAGATTCATTGAGCAATTCTGCGACCCGTACTTCTTGCCTTTGACTAACGCGCTACCATCAAAACAGCTATGGCAAAAGCACCCAACCCTTCGACGACCGTTGACTCAAAGCCTCCGATCTACCTGCTTGACAGCATGGCCTTTATCTTCCGTGCTTACCACGCGATGCAGCGCCAGCGGCCTATGTCCACACGCACCGGTATTCCTACTGCGGCGACGTATGTCTTCGTCAACATGATCAACAAGCTTCGCAAGGATTTCTCCCCGCAGTACCTGGCCGCGATCTACGATGTGGGTGCCCCGGTCCACCGCAACGAGATGGCCAGCCAACTCAAGGACGTCAAGAAGTTCAACATCAAGACGCAGCAATTCGAGACCATCGAGTACGGCGGCTACAAAGCGAACCGCACCGAAACGCCTCCCGATTTGATCCAGCAGCAGCCTTACATCCGCCGCGCCCTCGAGGCCTTTCGCATCCCTATCCTCTATTACGAGGGCTTCGAGGCGGACGATGTCATCGGCACGCTGTCCCACAAACTCGCCGCCCTCGGCCACCACGTCTATGTCGTCTCCTCCGACAAGGACATGATGCAACTGGTCAACAAAGATGTCTCCATCCTCAATCCCACCAAAGACAACCTCATCCTCGATCCCGCTGGCGTCGAAGCTGTCCTCGGTGTTCGACCTGAGCGTGTCGTCGATGTTATGGCCCTCCGCGGCGACTCCATCGACAACATCCCTGGAGCCCCGGGAATCGGCGACAAGGGCTCCGTTGAACTTATCCAGCAGTTCCGAACCGTCGAAGCTGCGCTGGATCGACGCCGATGAAGTCAAACGCAAAACGTATCGCGAATCATTACAAAATAATCGCGACAATATCCTCCTGTCGAAGGAACTCGTCACCATTCACACCAGCGTGCCCATCGAGTACTCTCTCGACGCTATGCGTACCCAGCCGGTAGACAACGCCGCCTGCCGCCAACTCTTCTCCGAACTGGAGTTCACCACTCTCCTCAAAGAGCTCGCCCCCGCGGTAGACAACGCCGTCATCTCCTACGAACTCAAGCCCACACCCAAAGAAATCGCTCAACTTTTGACTGAAGCTCGCGCCGTCAACCCCGCGACCAATCTCCCTAACGGACTAGCCGTTGCTATCTTCGAAGACGCCCGGGCTATCGCTGAAGAGGTCGCCGCCGAACCTGGCGAAGACGACATTGCCGAGGCCGAGCCACCACCGGCAGAGAATATGTCGCTCTTCGGCGGCTCCGCGCCCGCCGCTCCGGTCTCTGAGACAACAGCCCCGACTCCAGTGCAGGATCCGGCCTGCCGCCTCGGGCTTGCCGTCTCCGACACCTTCGCGCTCGAGGCCTCCTTGGACGCGCCCGGCATAAAGGAAGCGCTCGCCGATCAATCTCTTCCGAAAGATGTTCACGACCTCAAGGCAATCCTCCGCGCTCTTGCTCCACATAACCTGAAGCTCGCCGGTGTGCGAAATGACGTCATGCTACTGAGCTATCTCGTCAACCCCACGCACGGCTCGCACACGCTGCCCGACATCGCCGCCCGCACTACCAGCCGAGCACTCATCCACCAGGCCACAAAGGTAAATCCTGCCGACCCCAATCGGCTGCCGGAGGCCGCCGCCGCCATCGTCCGCCTCGCCGCTGCGCTCGTCCAGCAAATCGCTGAGTCCGGCCCCGTGGAGCACAACATTCCAGCGGACGACCCGTCGCTCGGCGGAGCCGTCACACGCGAGATGCTCTTTGCGGCTCCCGCCGCTCCGATAGCTGCCACGGGCGGCAGCTCACCTCTCCAGCAGGTCTACGAGACAATCGACAAGCCCCTTGTCCCGGTGCTTCTACGCATGGAGCAAGCCGGGGTTCGCATAGACCCTGAGTTCCTTCGTGAGATGTCGACGCGCCTCGCCGTCGAGATTGATAACCTGGCCGACCGCATCTACACCGACTCCGGTCACCGCTTCAACATCAACTCCCCCAAGCAGCTCGGCGACGTCCTCTTCAACAAGATGCTTCTCCCCAAGCCCATGAAGTACGGCAAGGGCAAGGTTGTCTCCACTGCGCAGGACGTCCTCGAAGAGCTTGCCGAAAGCCATCCGATCGCCGCGCTCGTCATCGAGCACCGTCAGCTCCAGAAGCTCAAGTCAACCTACCTCGACCAACTTCCCGCACTCGCCGACAGCGAAGGGCGCATCCACACCACCTTCAACCAGGTAGGTACCGCGACCGGCCGTCTCTCGTCCATCAATCCCAATCTCCAGAACATTCCGGTTCGCACTGCCATTGGCCGCGAGATCCGCGCTGCCTTCATCCCCGCTCCCGGCAACGTTCTGATGTCGGCCGATTACTCGCAGATCGAGCTGCGGTTGATGGCTCATTTCTCACAGGACGCTCTTTTGCTGGATGCTTACCGAACTGGCAAGGACATTCATACTCTTACGGCGAGCGAGGTCTTTGGGGTTGATGCGGTGACAATGGACAAAGAAACACGCGCGCGGGCGAAGGCAGTCAACTTCGGGATTGTCTACGGCATCAGCCCGTTTGGACTCGCAGCTCAGCTCAACATCGATCAGAAGACCGCGAAGCAGTACATTGAGACGTACTTCGACCGCTACAAAGGTGTGGAGCGCTTCATCGAAGAGACGCTCGAAACCGTCCGCCGCGAGCAAGCGGTTAAGACCTACTTCGGCCGCATTCGCCCGATTCCGGATATTCAGTCGCGAAATCCCAACATGCGCGGATTCGCAGAGCGCACTGCGGTCAATACACCGCTGCAGGGAACGGCCGCGGATCTTATCAAGCTGGCGATGCTGAAGATCGATCAGCTCATTCGAGATCGCAAACTGAAGTCGCAGATGACGCTTCAGGTTCATGACGAGCTTCTATTTGACGTTGTTCCTGAGGAGGCAAATGAGCTTCAGATCCTCGTCAAGCAGGAGATGGAGCATGTCGCTGAGTTTTCAATTCCGATTGTTGCTGAGGTAGGAGTTGGCAAGAACTGGCGCGATATCAAGTAGTGGTTTCTTCAGCGTGCTTCATTGCTCTACTATGCCTCCATGCGATCGTCTACTTTTCTTTTCCTTCTCCTGCTAGCATCTCCGGCATTAGCGCAGCAGCAAACCATGCTCCTCTGGCCAAACGGCAATCCCGAACCCTCGAAGGTGGTTGGGCCGGAGATCGATCCGACCACGGATACGAACCGGGTTGTGTCGGGCAAAGTCACGGTTCGGGTTACGAACGTCAGCAAGCCCAGCCTTACGGTGTTCTCTCCGGAGGCGGCCAAGAACACGGGCGCAGCAGCTCTTGTGTTTCCTGGAGGAGCTTACATTCGGCTCGCCTACAACATTGAGGGGACCGAGGTTTGCGACTGGCTCAACTCGCTGGGGATGACGTGTGTCTTGGTGAAGTATCGCGTTCCGGAAGAGGGACATTATCCGGAGAATGTCGAAGACCTTGAGGATGCGCAGCAAGCCATGCGGCTCACACGCGCTCATGCTTCGGAGTGGCATATTGATCCCGCGCGGATTGGAGTGATTGGCTTTTCGGCCGGAGCGCATCTTGCCGCCACACTGAGCACTCATCCTGATTTCCAAGGCAAGAATGTTCCTGCGTCCACGATTGACGCGCGGCCGAACTTCCAGATGATCATTTATCCCGGCTGGACGAGCGGATCGGACGGCAAGGTGAATCCTTCTCTTCAACCGACTCCGCAGATTCCGCCGACGTTTCTGGTGCAGGCGGAGAACGATTATGCAGCGCATGTCGAAAGCTCACTAATTTATTTTCAAGCGCTCAAAGATGCGAAGGTTCCGGCTGAACTGCATGTCTTCACGCAGGGTGGGCATGGGTTTGGCCTTCGTCCGACGGAGTTGCCTATCTCTCGCTGGCCGGCGCTGGCGGAGGTGTGGTTGCATACGATTCACATCCTTGGGCCTCCGGGGCCGGTGGGCATGCCGTGATTATGGGGAGGATGGTTGCTGGTTGTGCGGCTGTGCCAGATGTCGAGGAGGGTGGTGGCGACGGTGAACAGGACCGGACCGAGGACGATCCCGATGGGGCCGAAGAGGGCGATGCCTCCGAGGATGGAGAGCAGGATGGTGGCGGTGTGGGCGCGAAGGTGGGAGCCGACGAGGATCGGGTAGAGGATGTTGTCGATGGTGCTGACGATGAGACCTCCCCAGATGGCGAGGAGCGCGGCTTTGCCCCAGTGGCCGGTGAGGCCGAGGTAGATTGCGACGGGTCCCCAGACGAGGAAGGAGCCGAAGGCAGGGATCATCGCGCATGCGGCGAGGGTGAAGGCCCAGAGGATGACGCTGGGAACTCCGAGGACCCAGAAGGCGAGGCCTGCGAGGAGGCCCTGAACGAGGGCGATGGTGAGGCGGCCGAGGGCGGTGGCGAGGATGGTGTTGCCGACTCTGTCGAGGAGTTCGCTGGTCTCGTCTTCGCGGAGGGGGAGAAGCGAGCGCAGGGATGCGAGCGCGAGGTCGCGGTCGCGTAGGAGGAAGAAGAGGACGAAGAGCATCACGACGAGTTCGGTGATGATGCGGACGGAGTTGCCGAGGAATCCGGCGAGGTTGCCTCCGAGATAAGCGGCGATGCTGCGAGCTGCGTTGTTGACGTCGATGGAGCTGGTGAAGTCTTCGATGCGAGAGGCGAGCTCGGGACGATTGGCGATGAAGCTGGTGATCTTCTCCTGATTCGCGCCGTGCCGGAAGGCGTTGACTGTGGTGTAGGCCTGTTCGCCTAGCTCCTGCGCGAGGAAGTAGATGGGGACGACGACGATGAGGATGATGGCGATGAGCGCGACTGTCGCGCAGAGGGAAGGGTTTTTGATTTTGGACGCGAGCCAGTCGTAGGGGCGTTGGGTTACAACGGCGAGGATGATGGCTCCGAAGATGGCGAAGAAGAAGGGCCGGAGGAGGAGAGCGCAGAGGAAGAGGATGCCGAGGGTGAGAAGGAAGAGAGTGATCTGCTTCCAGGGAATTGCTTCGCGGCTCTCCTGCATGCGGTGGTCGCTCCGATGGTAGTTGGATGCGGTTGGCCGGTTTTGACCTGCTATTTCAATTCATTATCACTTCTCCGTTCGACACAAGCCTGGTCCAGAGTTCATGGGGGGTACCCCTCCCCCCTACTACTTGCTGAAAGTCAATTTTTTCAATGAGTTAGCGGAGGTGATGTTCGCTAAATTCGTCTAACGAAAAGGGTTGCGGCTAAATTCGTCCAGTCAAAGGAGTTAGGGCTAAATAGCAAAGGCCCCGCCTGATGGCCGGGCCTTTTCTAATCTCTATATTCAATTATAGCGAGCTGAGTGGAACTAATACGCCAAGCGTATCTTGCTGAATGGACACGGGATAAGATGTTTTCGGGCTTGACATGCGATTTTGCTGCGGAAATTGAAGAATTAAATTTTCGGGTTGCGTGTTGAAGACGAAATCGCGGAGGTTGGGATGATGGCACGGCTTGATTGGTGGTTGGCGTTTGGCGTGGTGCTGTCGACTGCGGCGACGGATGCGGTGTATGTGATGTTCAACGCGGCGGTGTCGTCTAAACGGAGGGTGCCGGCGGCTACGTGGAGCAGTGTGTGGTATTTGCTGTCGGCGTTTGCGGTGATCAGTTATACGAAGAATTGGGTCTATGTCTGTTTTGCGGCGGCGGGGTCCTGGGTGGGGGCTTATGTGTCGATGACGTGGTTGGGGAGGGCTCGGAGTGGGAAGGGGCCGGAGGCCGTGTAGATGACAGTGGCGGGCCCGAGATTCCGGCCCGTGCAACAAGGACGGCACAGCGATATCAATACATGCCGTGAAATAAATTCACTATCTGAAATTTGTATCGTAGGGCCTTTCAATATATGTCCTTTAAGGGATGGACAAGAGGTGAGCCTGCCGAGCCTGATTTTCAGGAACCTGAGCTTTTGAAGACCGCTTTCGATGCTCTCGGAAACAGCGTAGATCTGACTATGGATCAGTTATGCTCTAAATTGCATTTCACTCACGAAACTTTCACGGAGATCACTGGGGTCCCCGTTGCAAGTTCGTCGCCCAAGATGGCAGAAGTCATTTCGATGAGAATTGCTTAGGTGTGATTGGCACGGTTTTTTCTTCGGCTTAGTGTTGCTTGGAAGCTGTCAGCGTTTTTTGAGGGCTTCTAGTTCGTCGAGGGTGCGGGGCCAGTCGGAGCCGAGGAGGCGGGAGAGGCTGCGGTCGGCTAAGACCTTTCCGTTGGTCTGGCAGTTGGGGCAGTAGTTGGTTTCGTTGTCGGCGTAGCGGATGCGTTGGATGGGTGCGCCGCAGGTGGGGCAGGGCTGTTCGAAGCGTCCGTGGACGGCCATGTCTTTTCGGAACGCGGTGACCTTCTCGGGGAAAGCGTGGGCGGCTTCGGCTTTGAGGCGGTCGATCCAGAGATTCAGCGTGTCGCGTGTGGCGGTGAAGAGGCGCTGCCATTGCTCTGGAGTTAGCTTCGCGGTTTGCAGGATGGGAGAGAGGCGTGCGGCGTGGAGGATCTCGTCGGAGTAGGCGTTGCCGATGCCGGAGAGGATGCGCGGGTCGGTGAGGGCGCGCTTGAGGGTGCGGTTTTCGGCGGTGAGGGCGGAGCGGAAGGCGTCGAGGTCAGTGGTGAAGACTGCATCCTTGAAAAGGTCGAGGCCGCCTGCGTCGAGTTCGTTGGCGGCGGCTTGGTCGCGGAAGAGGTGAAGGGCGGCGCGGCGTTTGGAGCCGGCTTCGGTGAGGACAAGCGAGCCGTTGGGGAAGTCGAATGCGGCGAGGTTGTTTCGGCCGCCGAGTTTCGCACCAAGGGGACGCCAGTGGAGGCGGCCGGCGATCATGAGGTGGAGGACGAGCCAGAGGCCGTTGTCGAACTCGAAGGCGATGCGCTTGCCGATGCGATGGAGACGGCGGACGGTGTGGCCTTCGATGTCTTCGACCCGGGGCTGGACGGTGCGGAGGAGGAAAGGGCCGGCGATGCGGATGTGAGTGAGGGGCTGGCCGACGATGCGGGGCTCGAGGGCGGAGAGGTAGGCGGTGATGTCGGGGAGTTCTGGCATGGGCTGTGGGTTTGGATGATGGTACGGGTTTGTTGAGGCGCTTCCATAGATGGTGTGCGTTGGAGTGAGAACAAGCAACGGCGAAATACAGGGATCCTTCACTGCGTTCAGGATTACGACAATGTTACTGGGTACGGTGTTGCTGGACTTTGGGAGTAAGAACAAGCGACGGCGAAATGCGGGGATCCTTCACTGCGTTCAGGATGACGACTTCTCTACCGGGTACGGTGTTGCTGGGCTTTGGGAAGAACAAGCAACGGCGAAATACAGGGATCCTTCACTGCGTTCAGGATGACGACTTCTCTACTGGGTACGGTGTTGCGGCTTTGGGAGTGAGAACAAGCAACGGCGAAATGCGGGGGATCCTTCACTGCGTTCAGGATGACGATGTTTTTATTCGGTACAGCAACGTTGAGTTTTGTTAGTTTGCTGAGGGGCGTTCGGCGGTGTCGATGATGAGGGCGTCGACGGGGCCGCGGGTTGCGACCAGGCGCAGGCCGAGTTGTTCCTGGATGGCTGTGAAGAGAGGGGCGGCAGGGGTGTCGGCAGAGGGAGCGGGTACGTCTCCGCCGAATTGAGTTTCGTCGGGAGCCCATTCGAGATCGAAGTCGTAGCGCGCGGTGAGGCCGGTTTTGTCGACGACGGGGCGGTCGAGGATTGCGCGTTGCAAAAGTGAGGCGAGATCGCCAATGGTTGCGTTGCGAGCGGGGAGGACGATGCGCTGCGGGTAGACGACTCCAGGCCCGACGGTGGGAGGATCGGTTGGGGTTGCGGTTTCTTTGAGTTTGGGTCCGGGCTTTCCGGGCTTCGCCATTTCGATTTCGTAGATGGAGAAGGTTTTTGGCTCGCGGTGGAAGGTGAGTTTGAAGCGGTCGGTGAGGAGGGTGCGGAGCATGGACATCTGCTCATCGTGGGTGGGGCGGAGTTCGCCAGGGGTGACGGCGACGATGTCGTAGTGGTCGGAGTCGATCCAGGAGGGACCGCCGGAGATGGTGCGTGGGTTGAGGTCGTATGCGGCTGCGATGAGGAGCTTGAGGTTGTAGGACTTTTCGATGAAACGATTGTTGCCCTGCATGGTGATGTAGCGGCCCTTGGCATCGAGGTCGGTGGGTTTGATGGTGGCGACTTCGAAGGTGTCGAATTTGGGGCGGGGTGGGGTGGGGGATTGCGCGAGGAGTACGGAGCACGAGAGGGTGAGAGCGGCGAGGGTGGTTCGGAGCATCATCATGCATCCTTCTGCTGCAGATTTTAATGCGGTCGTCCTTCGGACGATCCCACATCTCAGAATCGAGATGTGGGGCACCGAATTCGTGATTGTCCACGTGCGTTTGACGTTTGGGATGTGGCATCCCGCTTCATCTTAGCTTGGTTTTGCTGGGGGTTCGGGGTTTTCGATGATTGGGGGAACGGTCATGCCGGGGGTGAGTGGGGGGCGCTTGAGGTGCCAGTCAGTGGCTTGCTGGTAGGCGTAGGCGAGGGCGAGGATCTTGCCTTCGGCGAAGTGGGGGCCGGCGATCATGAGGCCGATGGGCATGCCGGAGGGCGTGAAGCCGCAGGGGATCGTGACGGCGGGAATGCCGTAGCCGTCGAAGGGAGAGGTGTTGGCGCAGGGTGAGGAGCCTTCGAAGAACTCGTAGACCTTTTTGCGGGTGTTGTCGGCCATCTCGAGTTTGAGGGATGAGTTGATGGTGGGGGCGGGGTAGCGCACGGTGGGGACGACGGCTAGGTCGAAGTCTTTGAAGCTGGCGTCGATGGTGCGGCGGATGGTGGCGAGGTTTTCGTGGGCGCGGCCGCTGTCGGCTGCGGTTGAGGGTGGGCGGGCGCCGGGAGTACCGGGGGTGTTCATGTGCTTGGAGGTTGGAGGCATGTAGTTGTTGCCATATTTTTTGACGAGTTCGGCGTGATAGTTTTCTGCTTCGCCGAGGTCGCCGACGGCGGGAGGGATAGTGAGGAGTGGCGCGTGGGAGGTAACGCCGGCGGTGAGCTTCTTGAGGACTTCGATGGCGGCGAGGATGGAGGGCTCGACGGCGGGGTCGATGTGGTCGTAGTAGGAGGCGGGCAGGCCGAGGCGCAGGGTGGTGACGGGCTGCTTCATTGCTTTGACGTAGTCTTCGTAGGCGTGTTCGACGCTGTAGATGTCGGCGGGATCGTAGCCGGTCATCTGGTTGAGCATGAGAGCGGCGTCTTCGACGGTGCGGGTGATAGGGCCGCAGTGATCGAGCGGGGCGCTGCAGGGAATGATGCCGCGGATGGAGACGAGCCCGATGGTGGGTTTGAGGCCGACGACTCCGCACCAGGCGGAGGGGACGCGAATGCTGCCGCCGGTGTCGGTGCCGAGTGCGCCGAAAGCGAGGTCGGATGCGATGGCGGCGCCGGAGCCGGATGAGGAGCCGCCGCTGACGCGGTCGAGTGCCCAGGGGTTGCGGGTGGGGCCGAAGTAGGAGACATCGCCGGTGCAGCCGACGGCGAACTCGTGGAGATTGAGCTTGCCGATGATGACGGCTCCGGCGAGTTTGAGGCGGCGGACGATGTCGGCGTCCTCGGTGGGGATGCGGTCGCGGAACATGGGACTGGCAGCGGTGGTGCGGGTGCCAGCGGTGTCGATGTTGTCTTTGAGCGCGATGGGGATGCCGTGGAGTGGGCCGCGGAACTTTCCTGCTTTCTGTTCGGCGTCGAGTTCGGCGGCTCGTTTAAGGGCGTCGTCGGACATGACGGTGACGTAGGCGTTGACGAGGGGATTGTAGACTTTGATGCGCGCGAGCAGAGCGTTGGTGAGCTGGGTTGAGGTGACGGTGCGGGCGTGAATTCTTGCCGAAGCCTCGGAGAGGGAGAGGAAGGCGAGTGGGTCGGCGCTGTCCGCAGCACCAGAGGCCTGAGGGGTCTGGTCTGCCCACACGGGCCAGGTGGAGAGCACAGCCTGGGCCGCAAGAGTGCCGCCACACAGGCGTGTGAAGGCGCGTCGCGTCAATTTTGTCATGTTGTGAGGATAATGGCAGGCGCGAAAATCTCAAGGAAAAATGTTTGCGGCCGGCCGGCGACTAGCTGCTCTTTTCGATGATGGAGTCTGGTTGTTGGGCGTATTCGGTCCATGAGCCGTCGTAGAGGCTTACGTTTGGTGCGCCGACGACTTCGAGGGCGAGTGCGATGACCGCAGCGGTGACGCCTGATCCGCAGGTGGTGGTGATGGGTTGCTGGAGGTCGACGTTTTTGGCGGTGAGATATTCGCGAAGTTTGTCTGCGGGTTTGAGGCGGCCGTCTTCGACGAGTTCGGTGAAGGGGATGCTGGTGGCTCCGGGCATGTGGCCTGAGCTTAGGCCGGGGCGGGGTTCGGGTGCGGTGCCGTTGAAGCGTGCGGCGGAGCGGGCGTCCAGGATTTGTAGGTGAGTTGCCAGTTGATCTTTTAGTTGCGCGAGAGAGATGACGGCTTCGCGGTTGAGGGTGGCGCGGAAGGTGGATGGGGCGCGATGGACATTGCTGTGAGATAGGCCGGATTCGGTGGGGAGTCCGGCGACTTTCCAGGCGCGGAGGCCTCCGTCGAGGATGTAGACGTGTCGGGCGCCGAAGGTGCGGAGTGTCCACCATGCTCGTGGAGCGGAGAAGACCCCTTCTTGTTCGTAGATGACTATGGTCGAGTTGTCGGCGATGCCGAGGGTCGACATGCTGTGGGAGAAGGCTTCGGGTGTGGGGAGCATGTGGGGGAGTGTGGTCCCGTGGTCAGAGAGTTCTTCGATGTCGAAGAAGATGGCGCCGGGGATGTGGTTGGCGAGATAGCGGGCGCGGGTGTCGATGGGTGGGGTGACACCAACGGGTGGGAGGGTGGCGTCGAGGATGATGGTGTCGGCGGAGTGGAGGCGGGTGGACAGCCATGTCGGGGTGACGAGGGGGTTCATGGAGATTAGATTACTGCGTGGGTGCATGGGATTGAAGTGCGATCGTCCTTCGCACGATGCCCATACATGAGAAGCGATGTATGGGGCACCCGGCACACGGCGTAAGATTCTTCCATTAAGGAGAAGCTCATGGTGCGTCGACTATTTTTGTCACGATTTGCGCGATTGGCTGTACTGCCTATTGCTTCGGCTGGCCGTTCTTTCGAGGGTCAAGCTACGCGCAGGACGCTCAAGATCATGATGAAGAGCGCGTGGGGTTCCGACGATCCGACCAAGGCGGCGTTCCCGTTTCTGCATGGGTTGGCGCTCGCGGAAGCTGGACACGAGGTGCAGATTTTCCTGTTGGGTGAGGCAGTTGGACTGATGCGAAAGACGCTCGCCAACGCGGTGACGCCGGTCGGATGGCCACCTGTGGGCGAGACGCTGGACAAACTCGCGGCGAAGCATGTTCAGATTTACGCTTGTGGTGCGTGCTCTCGTGCCAGAGGCGTTACCGAAGCGGACCTGAATAATTATGGGGCGAAGTTTGGCAATCCGACGATATTTGTGTCGTTGGTTGAGTGGGCCGATCGCGTGATCACGGAATAGTCTGCGGGAGATGGATGAGTGCGCTCGTGCTTCTCCACCCCATCGAGCAAAAGCGCTCGCCGGGGACCCGGTTCGGACGATGCCCACAACTCAGAATCGATGTATGGGGCACTCGTTGTATTCGGTTAGCCCCTTGTAGAGGTCTTTGAATGACGGACCGCGATGTAAATTTCCAAAGCTTACGGCCGAGGTCGTTTTGGTCCGTCCTCTGGCCCTTGCGACTGCGGTGGTGTTCGTCATCTCCAGCGGGTTTCCGGTCGTTGCGGGGATATCGAAAAACACGGCGTCGTTCCCCAAATGGTGGGGCGTGCTGGATGTCGGCCTGGCCTTCGTGCTTGCGATGATGGCAACTTTGGTTGCAGGGTTCGCCGAACGCAAAGTGGATCGGCAGGCCGTTGACGCCAGCTACCGCATTTACCGGCTTTTGATCCATGGGATTCTCGTGATGTTGGTGGTGTTCTTTCTTGCTGGAGATCGCATTACCTGGCGGAATTGCCTAACCGGCTTCGCGTGGCGGGCGTGGCTGCTGCTGTACAGCTTGCCCGCGTGGATCGCGGCGGTAGGGAATGCTGCGGCCAGTTAAGCCCGCGGTTGTTTGGACGAGGTTTTTTATAAGTGTTGCGAGGATTGAGGAGTGCGGTCGTGCTTCGCACGATGCCCATACATCAGAAGCGATGTATGGGGCACCCGGCTATGGGGCGGATGGGAAGGGTACGAATTTTTCTTCGCAGAAGCCGGGTTTTCCCTCGGAGGGTTTGCCGGTCAGGGTGGAGTCTGTTCCAGCGGGTATCTGGAGATTGCTGGGGCCGGGGCCGATGGTTACGTCGGAGTCGTTGATGGTGTAGGTGTATTGCTGGGTGTCCTTGTCGGTGAGGAAGACGTTGTCGATGTTGACAGCGGCACGGTGGTCCTGGTCATAGCCGTCGAAGAGGATCTTGCCGCCTCCGGAGATGCGGACGTTGCGGAGGGTGATGTCGCGGAAGGTGGGCGGAGAGTCGCCTTTGACGGGGCCGTTTGCGGCGTAGGCGGCGGTGATGTCGATTGGCCGCGGCGAGTTGCGGATGCAGATGTCGTCGTAGAGGATGTCATGGACGAGGCCGCCGCGAGTGCCCATGGACTTGATGCGGATACCTGAGTCGGGGCCGTCAAGAGAGAGGTCGGTGACGCGGATGGCGCTGACACCGCCGTCGGTCTCCGAACCGATGGACATGCCGTGACCCCAGTAGAAGTGGTTGTGGATGACGGACATGTTGGTGACGCCGCCGGGGCCGCCCTTGATGGCGACGTTGTCGTCGCCGGTGCGGATGAAGCTGTGGGTGATGGTGATGTTTTTGGAGGCGCCGGGGTCGATGCCGTCAGTGTTGCGGGCGAGACGTTGGGGTGTGTCGATCTTAAGGCCCCAGACGGTGAAGCCGTTGCCGTGGTTGTAGACGACATGGAAGTTGGGAGAGTTTTGAGAGTGATGCGGTAGAGGGTGAAGTTGTCGGCGTAGTCGGCGACGAGGATGCGGGGGACCTGCTGGACTCCGCCTTTACGGGCCTGTTCGGCGAGATCCCACCATGAGACGGGCTGGACTTTGTGATTGGGGCCTAGGATTTTGGCCCCGCCACGGCCGTCTATTGTGCCGTCGCCCATAATTCCAGCACCGGTGATGTGTTGCGCGGAGATAAGGGGCTTGCAGTTGCGGCCGGAGGTGGCGACGATGCCGCATTTGCCGGGAGCGGTAGCGTAGACTTCGGCGTCGCGGGAACCGAGGAGACTGGCGCCCTTGTCGATGAGGAGGGTCACTCCTTCACGGAGTTCAATGGGGCCGGAGAGAAAGGTGTCGAATGGGCCGCTGGCACGGAGGGCTACGGCGTGACCTTTGGCGCATTGATTAAGGGCAGCCTGGATGCGGGTCGTGTCCAGCTTCTGCTCGTCGGCTTCGGCGATGCCGTCGGGGGTAGAGCGCAGCTGGGCTTGGAGGGAGGTGCAGACGGGAGGGAGTTTAGGCTCGGTGACCTTGCGGGTGTCTTGCGCGTGCAGCGCGGATGAGGCGAGGATGGCGGCTAGCAGGAGACTCGGGAGTTTGATTGCGGGCTCCTTGTGATTGATCGAATCAACGATTTATACCAACGCTTTTATAGTTCCATCGCGAACTGGTGGGAGGGTTCGTAGGTGGTGGGTTTGGGTTCAGTGGAGAGGTCGAGGATGAGGCGCTCGAGGACGAGGAGTTTGTTGGCGGGGGAGCTGCGGAGCTCGAGGTCGGCGCGGGCTACGAGGCGGATGGCGCGGGTTAGTTCGCGGCGGGATTTGTAGCGGCGGGCTTGTTTGATGAGGTCTTCGGCGGCGAATGGGGGCATGCGGAAGCCCTGCCAGAGGACCTGCCAGATGGCTCGGGGGTCGCGCACGTTTTTTTCGGAGATGATGAGCATCTGGCGGAAGGTGCGGGCGAGCATGTAGAGGTGGCCGATGGCGGCGTCTTCTCCGCCGTCGGAGGCGTTGAGGAGGCCGTGGAGGAGGAGGAGCGCGCGGGGGCGGTCCTTGGAGCTGATGGCGTCGGTGAGCTCGTAGAGGCTGCGCTGTTTGGCGGCGAGGACCATGGTTTCTACGTCGCCGAGGGTGACGCGGTTGCGGGCGAGGGCGTTTGCGGAAGGCAAATGCAGGTCCTTCGACTTCGCGCTTTGCGCTTCGCTCAGGATGACACTCTTATCTTTGGGGGATTCTTTTGGAGGCGTGTGTGCTCCGGACGAGATGCGGGGGTCCCTCCACTGCGCCCCATTCGACTCGCTTGCAGCTCGCTCAGGGGCTTCGGTCGGGATGACGGCCATTTGAGGAGGGGCGGAGACGTAGAGGAGGAGTTTTTCGAATTCGCTGGCGATGAGCATCATGTCGGCGCCGAGGGCGTCGACGAGTTCGCGGGCGGCGTCGGGGTCGAACTTTATGTTGCGGGATTCGGCGGCGGCGAGGACCCATTTGATGGCGTCGTTTTCGTCGACGCGGGCGAGTTCGACGAAGCCACACCAGTCGCCGAGGGTTTCGCGGATCTTTTCGAAGCGGTCTTTATCTTGATAATCCATTTTCCGCAAGTCTGTGGGGATGCGGAGGTGGTCGGCGACGAAGAGAATGAGCGCTGAGGGGTTGGGTGAGCGGAAATAGGCGTCGATTGCCGCGAATTCTTCTTTTTTGGTGCCGCGGCCATAGAGAGTTTTCAGGTTGCGGACGAAGAAGACCTGGAAGGGCGCCATGAGGGAGGGGGTTTGGGCGCGGTCGAGGATCTCGAAGATGCTGGTTTCGGCGAGGTCGAGGTCGTGGAGGCAGAAGTCGCGTGTGTCTTCGGGGGCGAGGGTGCTGAGGACGGCTTTGCGGCAGCGGTCGTAGAGGAAGACTTCGTCGCCTACGAGGACGTAGCCGGGGCGGAGGGTCTGGGGCGAAGCGATTTCGGTCATGAAGCGGTCGGTGGAGGCAAAACTGCGGAGGGGCTGCATCTAGCGGGTCTCCGAGGGGGGAGTTGCCGGCTGGTGTGTTTTGGTGATTCGGTTTGTTGTGGTGCTTGCGCTCGGGATTGGGGTAGTGACTATTTCCACGTTAGCGACGATGAGGCCGTCGCGAACATGGGGCACCCAGATATGGATGGTGGTTTGCATTAGAAGGACTCCAGCATATCGCTTACGATGGCCTGGGCGAAGTCGCGGGCAACACGTTTTACTGCGAACCCGTCTTCCTGGATGAAGCCGCTGAGGTCCTCGGTGGACTGGTACTGCTCGCGGTAGAGGATGGATTCGTTGCGGTAGAGGACGTGGCCGTCGTGGGCGGTAAGGACGACCTTGGCGGTGATGGTGACGAGATAACTGGAGGTCTGGCCGGTGGTGGAGTCGTAGGTGAGAGGGGCGACGGTCTGGGTGAGGATGGTGCCGTGGAGGGTGGCGTCGGCGTCGGCGGTGTCGGAGTTGATGATTTGGTACTTCGTGCGGATGTTGAGCTCGCGGATGGTGGCCTGGGTGAAGGCCATTTCGGTGTGGTAGGCCTGGGCGTTGGTGGCGAAGATTGGGACGGCGAGAGTATGGACGTTGGCCGGGATGTGGGTCGCGGAGCCAGCCTGATGATAGCCGCATCCGGTGAGAATCAGGGTGAGGAGGGCGCTCAGAGTAAGACTTCGGCGCGAGGCGGTGAGAGGGCGTAGGGACATGCGACGTAATTTTATTGTCGCATCGATACGAGTTCAAGATGAGTAGCTGTCTTGAGGCGCGGGATTTGCATCGAACGGGGAGGTAGGTGGAACGAAAGAACGAAAATTTATCGTGTAGAGGGCTTCCAATGTACCACCATGTAAAAAAACTGATGTACACCGTAAATATTGGGGAGCCCGACGTCCGGTTCGGCAATATGTTACTCGAGCAGTTTGGCGGAGCGAACGGAGAGCTTGCCGCTGCCATGCAATACACGATTCAAGGATGGAACTGTACTGAGGATCTAGGGCGGAGGGATATGCTGCTGGATATCGGAACGGAGGAGTTAAGCCATCTTGAGGTGGTCGGGGCGCTGATTCGCATGCACTTGAAGCCGCTAAAGACGAATCGTGAGGCGGCAGAGGCTGATCCGCTAGTGACGATCGCGGGCGGCGGTGGAGTGGCGCTGTTCGATTCGATGGGGAACGCGTGGACGGCGAACTATCTGAAGATCACAGGCGAGCTGGATGTGGATCTGCGGAGCAATATCGCGGCAGAGGCTCGGGCGAAGATTGTGTATGAAAGGCTGATCGATCACACGGACGATCCGGGGACGATCGATACGCTGCAGTTCCTGATGACGCGTGAGATTACGCACATGAAGGCGTTTCAGGCGGCGCTGGACAGTCTTGAGAAGTCGCCGTTCGCGGTTGGACTGCTGCAGCCTACGGCTGGGATTGTGGATGAGTATTTCAACGGATCGACGAGCGACGGCAACGAGGGTGACACGGATATGCGCGGGCCCTGGACTTCGTCGTTCGGGCTGCATCCAGTGGAGTCGCAGATGACGGGCGGCGAAGGGCTTTCGGTGGAGGACATCAACGGCAAGATCGATGGTGAAGACCGCGGAAAGCAGGACGAGGCGCAGAAGGCGACGACATCTGCGGCGGACGAGGCGATTGGAAAGAAGGCCTCAGGCAAGACGAAGGCCGTTAACGGGAAAAAGAAGCAGACGGCGTAAAACCGGAGGCAGAATAGACGTGTGTAAAAGGGCAGCCTGACCGGGCTGCCTTTATATTTTGCTGCGTAGTTTCAGACGTGCTGGAGGTGGGTGTCCTTGAAGAAGGTTGGGTATTTGAGGCCGTAGCCGAGGAGGCGGTCGATGAAGATGTGGGCTATCCAGATGAGGGCTAGTTCGGAGGCGAAGTGCCAGTGGAGGAGATAGCTGATGAGGAGGAGGGCGAGCGGGAGAGTTAGGGTGTGGGCGAGGTTGTAGGTCGCGGCACCTAAGCGGACGTTGACGAGGTAGCCGAGCATGAAGAGATCGGGCGTGAGGAAGAGGATCGCGAAGAGGAGCCAGCTGAAGTGGAGATGCTGGTAGGCGAAGAGGGTAAGGGCGAGGAGGAGGGCTTCTTCGGTGCGGAGGAGGATGGGTGGGTGGGTGAGCATGATGATTTATACGGGATTGTTTGGGGGATGGTTCGCAGGTGCGTTTGCGACGAAGCCATGAGCTGCAATGGCAGGGTGAAGGGTGATGCAGGTCCTTCGACTCCCCTTCGACAAGCTGAGGGTTCGCTCAGGATGACACTGTTTGGGCGTCGCAAAAGGAAAGGCAGCCACGAGGGCTGCCTTTCCTTGATGCTGGGTTAGAAGTTATGCGGGGGAAGGTTGGCCTTCGCCGAAGCCAGGCTTGCGACCGGTTTCGGGCTTGAGGATCTTCTGGGTTTCGCCGTTGCCGGGATCCACGCCGGAGAGGGCAGACTTGGCGGCGGGGAGCTCCTTGCCTTCGATGATCAGCTTGATCTCGTTGGCATCCAGGGTTTCGCGCTCGAGCAGGGCGGCTGCCATGCGGTGCATGATGTCCTGGTTGGACTCGAGGATGGTGTAGGCGGACTTGTAGGCGGTGTCGACGAAGGTGCGGACCTCGGCGTCGATCTGCTTGGCGGTGTCGTCGGAGAAGTCGCGGTGTTGCGCGATCTCGCGGCCGAGGAATATCTGCTCTTCCTTCTTGCCGAAGGTCATGGGGCCGAGCTTCGACATGCCGAATTCGCAGACCATCTTGCGTGCCAGCTCAGTGGAGCGCTCGATGTCGCTGCCGGCACCGGTGGTCATCTGCTTGAGGAAGATCTCTTCGGCGCAGCGACCGCCCATGAGGGTGGCGAGGCGGGTTTCGAGATAGTCCTTGGTAACGGTGTGCTGGTCTTCTTCGGGAAGGTAGACGGTGACGCCGAGCGCCATGCCGCGAGGGATGATGGTGACCTTGTGGAGCGGGTCAGAGTGCTCGCGCAGGGCGGAGACGAGCGTGTGACCGGCCTCGTGATAGGCGGTAACGCGCTTCTCTTCGTCGGTGAGGAGCATGGACTTGCGCTCGGCACCCATCATGACCTTGTCCTTGGCTACTTCAAAGTCGTACATGTGGACGGCCTTGCGGTTGTAGCGGGCGGCGGTGAGGGCGGCCTCGTTGACCATGTTGGCGAGGTCGGCACCAGAGAAGCCCGGGGTGCCACGAGCGAGGACGTTGAGGTTGACGTCTTCGGCCATGGGGACCTTGCGGGAGTGGACCTTGAGGACTTCTTCGCGGCCACGGATGTCGGGACGATCGACGATGACGCGGCGATCGAAGCGGCCGGGGCGGAGAAGCGCGGGATCGAGAACGTCGGGGCGGTTGGTTGCGGCGACGAGGATGACACCGTCGTTGGACTCAAAGCCGTCCATCTCGACGAGGAGCTGGTTGAGGGTCTGCTCGCGCTCATCGTGTCCGCCGCCGAGGCCTGCGCCACGGTGACGGCCTACGGCGTCGATCTCATCGATGAAGATGATGCAGGGAGCGTTCTTCTTGCCCTGCTCGAAGAGGTCGCGAACGCGGCTTGCGCCGACGCCGACGAACATCTCAACGAAGTCAGAACCGGAGATGGAGAAGAAGGGGACGTTGGCTTCGCCAGCGACTGCGCGGGCGAGGAGGGTCTTGCCGGTTCCCGGAGGTCCGACGAGCAGGACGCCCTTGGGTATGCGGCCGCCGAGGCGCTGGAACTTCTGCGCTTCGCGGAGGAATTCAATGATCTCCTTGAGCTCTTCCTTGGCTTCGTCAACGCCGGCGACGTCCTTGAAGGTGATCTTCTTCTGCTGCATGGAGAGCAGACGCGCGCGGGACTTGCCGAAGCTCATGGCCTTGTTGCCGCCGGACTGCATCTGGCGGAGGAGGAAGAACCAGAGGCCGAGCAGAAGAGCGAAGGGCGCGATGGAGATCAGCAGGCTGAGCCACTGATTGGGGCTCTGATCCTTGATGGTGATGTTGACGCCGTGGTCGCGGAGCGTCTTGTACATGTCGGGATAGTTGCCCGGGATGGTGGTGTGGAACTGATTCTTCTGGTCGTCGCGATAGTGGCCTGTGACCTCAGCGCCGTTGACGACGACATCGCTGATCTTGCCCTGGTCGGCGTCGTTGAGCAGCTGGGTGAGACTAATGTTCTTCTCCTGGCTTCCGCCAGTTGTTTTGACGACGACCTGCCAGAGGAAGACCAGGCAGGTGATCATGAAAACCCAGATCAGAATTTGTTTGACGGTCGAGTTCAAGCGAATTTCCTCATTTTCCGGTCTGCAGTGCCCAAGAACCCCACTGGCGACTGTCAGACCCGGCTGCCGGACGCAAAAGGCGCACGGGAGCTAACTGCGGTTAGACGGATACAAAGAAGGAAGGTTCCATTTGCGGGGAGCTTGGCCCCCAGCAACAGGCCCTGCCTTAGTCAAGTAGTTTGATTCTACTCTTTGGGTGGGAGATTCGGAATGTCAAAAGCGGATTGTTGATGTGACTTTAGGGTCATGGAGAAGGATTGAAGTGGGACCATCTATTCCTGCCGGAAGAGGCGAAGTTCGCGGGGGGAGCGTTCTGCCCGGAGGTTGTTGGAGAGGTGGAGGTTGGAGCCCGTTCGGGAGGCCACGGTGGGGTCGGTTCGGAAGCCGCAGAGCGCGAGCAAGCGCCCGGTTTCGTCGAAGCTGAGGCGGGCGCCAAGTTGGCGGGCGGCGGCGCGGAGGACGCGGCGGCGAAGGGCCGGGTCGAGGGCGCGGAGGCGGTCGAGTTCGATAGAGACGGCGGAGTGGCCGGGGGTGGTGCTGACGGCGCGGCCACCGCCACGGACGGGTTTGCCGGGCAGGAGGAGTTGAGGGAGGATGTGGCTTAGTTCGGTCTGCCAGCGGGATTCTTCTTCGCGGGCGAGTTCGGCGAGGTTGGCTAAGGTCTGGCCCAGATTTGGGTTGTAGGCGCGGAGTTGGGGGAGGAGTTCGTGACGGATCTTGTTGCGGGTAAAGGCGGTGTCGGTGTTGGTGGAGTCTTGGCGCCAGGGTTGATTAATGGAGTTCAGGAAGGTTTCAATTTCGGCGCGGCGGGTGTAAAGGAAGGGGCGGAGGATTTTGCCTTTTGGCAGGGTAACGGTGGGGTGGATGGCGCTGAGGCCTTCGGTCCAGGCGCCGCGGAGGAGCTTCATGAGGACGGTCTCGGCCTGGTCGTCGAGGGTGTGGGCGGTGAGGATGCTGTCGGCGTGGCCGGAGGCGAGGAGGGTGGTGAAGAAGTCGTAGCGGGTGTTGCGGGCGGCTTCCTCGATGCCTTCGCTTGTGGTGGCGACGCGCTCGGGGATGTCGGCGTGGTGGAGGTGGAGGGGGATGTCGAGGCCGATGCAGAGATCCTCGACGAACTGCTGGTCGACGTTGGATTCTTCGCCGCGAAGGTGGTGGTTTATGTGGACAGCGGAGAGGCCTATGCCGAGCGAGTCGTGTTTGGCGGAGTTTGCGGCGTGGAGGGTGAGGAGGAGGGCAACGGAGTCTGCACCACCGGAGATGGCGACGCAGATGCGGTCGCCGGGCTTAATGTTGGAGCGATCGAAAGGGAGGCTGTGCGGCATTCCCCTTATGTTAGTTGGTCGGTGATGGCCTAACGGCTCGAGAGGGCGTTCCGTTGGCTACTTCTTCGCGGACAGCTTCAAGGGAGGGGGTGTCAACTCCATTTGCCTGGATGCCGCGCCTCAGGTATTTGAAGAAGGATGACGCAGAAGGAGGAGGGGCCGGAGCGATCGATGACGTGCCCGGAAGGTCAGTGTTGATCAGGAACGCAAGTTCGTCCCATACGCGGAGATCGTTCTCAATTTCGTGGTGAGGTCTGTTGAAGGTCCGAGCGTACCAGCTGTAGTTGCTGCAGTTTATCGGACGGTCTTCGTAGGTCATCCGGATGTTGCCAAGGACCTTCGTGCGGGCTGGATCGGCGGCGACAGTTACAGGCCGCCCATGAAGGAAGCCTCGCGTTTGATAGAAGTTAATCGCGCTGACGACGTTGGGGGGGACAGTGGGGACCTTATGGAGGGGTTTGCGGATTGTGTCCACCTGAATGGTGAGTGCCACGGGAACTCCCAACTGCCCTAGCTGGCGGGCGAAAGCGAGGGTCTCGGTAGCGCCCCAGCTTTGGCCATAGATGATGACGGTGGCCTGGTTTTTCTCAACAGGCGAGAGGGTGCCGTTGTGGTTGGTGTCAAGGAGGTGCTCGACGGTGTATAGGGCTTTTAGTCCCTGGTGATTTCCGAAGACTTCGACGTGGGTTGAGGGGTAGCGGTCACGAAGGTAGGAGGCGAACTGCACTTCGGGGTGCTTAGTATCGTTCACGCTGACAAAGCCCCCAACAAAGCCAATAATGATCACGTTCCGGGTGGTGGGGGCGATCGTGGCAGAACCGGCTTGGCCCGTGGAGTTTGCTTCCAGAGGGGCGGCTTCCTTGAGAGCGGCTTCCTGGCTATGGGCGATGACTGGTTTTGCGAGAGCGATTGCGGTCAAAACAAGGATCAGCGCGGTGAGATTCCAATTCCGACGATCTTTCATGCGGACCTCAGGCTCGTACTGAAGCATTGCCTGGAAACAAAGGTGCACAGTCGCTCTTTGGATGAATACGAGACGCAGAAGATTCCAGATTTTGTTCGTGACGGAAAGGCTCAGCTTGTCGTGAGCCCAAATGAATGTCGAGATTGGGCTGGCGCGCAATCGGCTAGGGGTAATCGTCGCCGCATCTTGTATACTTCGCAGGTTATGCGAGTCTTTGTGATTCTTCCGGCAGCGGGTATTGGTACGCGGATGGCCGCGGGTGGTGCGTCGACGGCGGCCCCGAAGCAGTTTCTTGAGATCGGCGGCGTGCCAGTGCTGGTGCGGTCGGTGCGGGCGTTTCTCGCGGTGCCGCGAGTGGATGCGGTTTGTGTCGCGGTGCGGGCGCAGGAGCGGGAGCGGGTAGAGGCGCAGATGCTGGAATACAGTCTGGGCGCGCGGGTGCATATGGTGGAGGGCGGAGACAATCGGCAGCAGTCTGTGGGGAACGCTCTGGCGGCGCTGGAGTGTGATGAGGACGATGTGGTTCTGGTGCATGATGCGGTGCGGCCGCTGATCGATCCGGCGACGATTGAGCGGACGATCGACGCGGTGGTGAAGCATGGGGCGGCGATTGTAGGGCTGCCGGCGGTGGATACGATCAAGCAAGTGGAGCGCACGGCGGATGGAGCGATTGTGACGGCAACGATTCCGCGGGAGCGGATTGTGCAGGCGCAGACCCCGCAGGGGGCACTGTTCGGTTTGCTGCGCAGGGCGTTTGTGGAGGCGGAGACGGATGAGTTTGCCGGGACCGATGAGGCGAGCCTGCTGGAGCGGGCGGGGATCGAGGTGGCGGTGGTGTCGGGGTCGCCCAGGAATTTTAAAGTTACGCAGCCGGGGGATATTGAACTGGCGGAGTTTTATCTGGGGCGAGCGACCGCGGATTTGCGCGGATGAGCACGGAGGAAAGACAAAATTCGGATGACAAGCTAGATGCGAATCAACGGCTTGGCAGACAGGTATTGAGACTACGGAGAAGGTCTTAGGAGTGTTTTTTGAGGTCTATAACGAGCTGGGCGGCGGATTTCTGGAGAGTGTCTAACAGGAGGCTTTGAGGATCGCTCTTGTCCAGGCTGGGCTTAGCGTCGCTGCTGAAGTCCCGGTACCAGTGTATTTTCGCGGGCAGGTTGTAAGGACTTTTCGCGCGGATTTGATTGTCAACGATCGTGTCCTCCTGGAGTTGAAGGCAATTTCGGCTTGTGATCGGGAGCATGAGGGGCAGATTCTGCATTATCTTCGAGCTACGAGCCTTGAGGTAGGCCTGCTTTTGAACTTTGGCCTCAGACCTCAGTTCAAGCGGTTCATACTTGAAAACGAGAAGAAGAAGATCCGTGTCCTTCCGCGTAACTCCGCGGTCGGAGCGTTGAGGAATGGCGAATGGGAATGAGGATTGGTTATGGGTTTGATTCGCATGCGTTCTCGGCGGGTGTGCCGCTGGTGATCGGCGGCCTTGCGATTGAACATCCCGAGGGGTTGGCAGGGCATTCGGATGGAGATGTGTTGCTGCATGCGATTACGGATGCATTGCTGGGTGCGGTGAGCGCGGGAGATATCGGGACGTTCTTTCCGCCGAGCGATCCGCGGTGGAAGGGTGCGGCTTCGAGCGTGTTCTTGAAGACGGCGCTGGAAGAGGTGGCGACGGCGGGGTACAAGATCGTCAATGTTGATACGGTTCTGGTGATGGCAAAGCCGAAGATTGTGCCGATCGCGGGCGAGTTGCGGGAGAGCGTCGCTGCGTTGCTTGGAGTGAAGCCGGGCGAGGTGGGGATCAAGGCGAAGACGCCTGAGGGATTGAATCAGGACAATGTGGCGGTGGCGCATGCGACGGTGCTGCTGGAAGACCTGGGGATTCCGGAATCGGTTGGCGCGATGGTGGCTACGGCTGAGGTTGAGGACGATATCGATGTTGTGGTGAAGACGCTGGTGGGGGGCAGGCGGGATGTCTCCGCGCTGGGGCGGAAGGTGCCTCCGTTCGATACGGATGATCTGACGTAAATGGCGACCGCGGATTTTCGCGGATGGTGCGGAGTTGAAATGGCAAAATTTGTTTCTTTGAGGACTCAATGAAGATCAGGCTTGGGATGGTGGCGGTGAGTTTGTTGATGCTGGTGGGCTATGGTGCGGGGGCGCAGGCTCCGGGGGCGAGCCAGGAAGAGTTCATCAAGACACATTATGCGAAGTTTGAGTACAGGATCCCGATGCGGGATGGCGCGAAGCTGTTTGTGTCGGTGTATACGCCGCAGGCCGGAGCGTTCAAGGATGCTGGGCCGTATCCGTTCTTGATGACGCGAACGCCCTATAGCTGCGCGCCGTATGGCGAGGACAAGATGCCGGCGCGGCTGGGGCCGAGCCAGGAGTTGCTGGAGTCGGGCTATATCTTTGTTTGTGCCGATGCGCGCGGGCGGTATGAGAGCGAGGGCGTGTTTCAGGAGATGAATCCGCATATCGACGATAAAAAATCAAACAAAGATGTGGATGAATCTTCCGATACGTACGACACGATCGAGTTTCTGCTAAAGCATGTGGCGAATAATAACGGTAAGGTGGGGATTACGGGGATCAGCTATCCGGGGTTCTATACCTCGGCGAGCATTATTGATTCGCATCCGGCGATCAAGGCGGCGAGTCCGCAGGCGCCGATGACGGACTTGTTTTTAATGACGATGGATACCATGGCGGGGCGTTCATGTTGTCGGCGAATTATGGGTTTTACGTTTTCTTCTGGCCGCAGAAGAATCCGACGCTGCCAGAGAAGCGCGTGCCTTACGACTTTGGTACGCCTGACAGTTACAAATTCTATTTGCAGGCTGGTCCGACGGGGAATCTGGACAAGGCGTTCGATGGGAAAAACTCTTTGTTCCACGATCAGTTGGTGCACACGACCTACGACGACTATTGGAAGAAGCGCGACCTGTCGAGACATATGAAGAACATTCATACGGCGGTGATGACGGTGGGCGGGTGGTTCGATGCGGAGGATCTGTCGGGACCGTTCAAGACGTTTCATGCGATCGATGAGTTCAATCCAGGCGCGGTGAATACACTGGTGGTTGGGCCATGGACGCACGGCGGCTGGTCGCGGACGGATGGCGACCATCTTGGCGATGTGACGTTTCATGCGAAGACTTCCCAATTCTATCGAGCGCAGATTGAGTATCCGTTCTTTGAGTCCTATTTGAAGGGAAGGAATTCCGAGCCGCTGCCAAAGGCTTTTGTGTTTGAGACGGGCTCGAATGTTTGGAAGAAGTATGATGCATGGCCCCCGAAGACCGCGGTGGCGAAGACGCTTTATTTCCACGCGGGAGGCAAGCTGAGTTTTGATGCACCGGCGGAGAAGACGGGCGTGGATGAGTATGTGAGCGATCCGGCGCATCCTGTGCCGTTTGTGGGGTATGTGACGGACACGATTCCGCAGCGGTATATGGCGGATGATCAGCGGTTTGCTGCGACTCGGCCTGATGTTCTGGTGTACGAGACGGAGCCGCTGGCTGAGGATGTGACGATTGCGGGGCCGGTGCGGCCGAAGCTGAAGGTGGCGTCTACGGGGACAGACTCGGACTTTGTGGTGAAGTTGATTGATGTGTATCCGAACGACTATCCGGATGCTGCGGAGACGGATGCGGGGAACAAGCGAATTGTGAGTGCGCCGCCCGTGTTTATGGGTGGCTATGAGCAACTTGTGCGGGGCGAGCCGATGCGGGCGAAGTTCCGGGATAGCTGGGAGAAGCCGACTCCACTCGTGCCCGGGAAGATGGTGAGCGTGAATGCAGAGATGCCGGATGTGAACCACACATTCCGCGCGGGACACCGGATTATGGTGCAGGTGCAGAGCTCGTGGTTTCCGCTGGCGGACCTGAATCCACAGACGTTTGTGGATATACCGCTGGCGAAGCCGGAGCAGTTTGTGAAGGCGGCGGAGAGTGTTTATCGGAGTGCAGACGCGGCGAGCGGTGTCGAGGTTCTATTGGTGCCGCAGCACTGACTCTGGCAGGGCCGGACTATCGATGGCCCGCGACGTATGATCGCGGATATTGGGAGCCAAAATGATCCAAGAAGCGCTTCATCAAATGTTTCAGGTGCACTATATCCATGAAATTCTCCATCTGCTGAGCGGTTGCGTCGGCTCGTTCTTTGGAACCTGGGCGTACTTCCTGATATTCCGAAGGCGCGGAGTTGAATAGAGAATCCGAGAATGATCCGGTCGACGGTTGCTTACCAGATGCGGACTCGGTCTTTGGGGGCGAGGTAGAGTTTGTCGGTGGGTTGGATGTCGAAGGCGTTGTACCAGCCGTCTTCGTTGCGTACGGTGAGGGCGCGGTACTCGCCGGGCGGGTGGGGATCGCTGAGGACCTGCTGGCGGAGTGCGGCGTCTCGGGTGACGGAGGCCCAGTTTTGCGCAAAGGCGATGAAGAACTGCTGGTCGCCGGTGAATTTGTCGACTGTGGGAGCCGCGCTGCCTTTGAGTGAGGCGTGAAAGGCGCCGAAGGAGGCGGCGAGGCCGGCAACGTCGGCGATGCTTTCGCCGAGGACCTGTTTGCCTTTGACGTGAACGCCGGGAAAGGGTTCGTAGGTGTCGTACTGGGCGGCGAGAGCGGCGGTGACGGTTTCGAAGTGTTTCAGGTCTTCGGGGGTCCACCAATTGCGGACGCGGCCTTGCGAGTCGAAGGCTGCTCCTTCGGAGTCGAAGGTGTGGCTAATCTCGTGGCCGATGATGGTGCCGATGGCTCCGTAGTTGTGGGCGGCTGGGGCTTTGGGATCGAAGAACGGCGGTTGCAGGATGGCGGCGGGGAAGTTGAGGCCGTTGTCCAGGGGAAGGTTGACGGCGTTGACGGTCTGGGGATACATGCACCACTCGCTGCGGTCGGTGGGCTGGCCGATGCGGCTGAGGGAGTAGTGGTACTCGAAGAGGGCGGCGTTCCAGACGTTGGCGAAGAGGTTGTCGGGCGAGACCTGATAGCTGGCGTAGCTGCGCCACTGGTTCGGGTAGCCGACGCTGACTTTGAGAGTGTCGAGTTTGGCGATGGCCTCTTTCTTGGTGGCTGGGGCCATCCAGGTGAGGTTCTCGAGGCGGACGCGGAAGGCGGCCAATAGATTGGCGACCATGGATTCGACTTGCGCCTTGGCTTCGGGCGGGAAGAAGCGTTGGGCGTAGATTTTGCCGACGGGGTCGCCGAGGGTTGCGGAGACGAATGCGTCGGCGCGGAAGTCGCGGGGACGCTGCTGGGGCGTTCCGTTGAGCGTAGTGCTGAAGAAGGCGAAGCGTTCGTCGGCGAGGGCCTTGGAGGTGGCGAAGGCGTGGTCTTCGATAAGGTGGTAGGCGAGGAGATCTTTCCAGCCGTCGATGGACTGAGAGGCGACGAGGGCGGCTTCGCCGGTGAAGGCGGTGGGTTGCCAGACGATGAAGACGTCTTGTTTTTCAAGGCCTGCGGCGCGGAAGAACTCGGGCCAATCCAGGCCTGGCGCTTTGGCGGTGAAGTCGGAGAGGTGCCAGGGGTTGTTTGCTTTGTGGATGTCTTCGCTGTCGGCGAGGGAGATTTGTACTTTGGCGATGGCTGTCTCGAGGGCCAGCACGCGGATGGCGCGGGCTTCGGGTCGGAGAGGCCGGCGAGGCGGAACATCGCGGCGACGTGGGTCTGGTATTTCGCGCGGATGCTCTTCATGCTGTCGGAGTCGTCGAGGTAGTAGTCGCGATCGGGGAGTTCGGTGCCGCCCTGGAGGAGATACGGGGCGTAGTGGTCGGGGTCGTTGAAGCTGGGGGCGACCCAGAGACCGAAGATATTTGAGGTGTGGAAGTTGGTGGAGTTGAGGGCGTCAACGTCGGCGCGGAGGGTGAGGCCGAGGGCGTGGGCTAGTTCGCGCTGGGTGTGGATTGAGGCGATCTAAGCGAGGTGGGGCTTGAGGGCGGGGAGCCATGGGATTCGATCGCGGCCTCGTCCATGTAGGAGTGATAGAGGTCGGCGATTTTGCGTTCATCGGAGCCTGCGGGGGCGTTGGATTTAGCGGCGTCGTCGATAATGCTGGCGACTTGCTTGAAGCTGAGATCGACGAGGGTGTTGAAGACGCCAAGGGCCGCGCGGTCGGCGGGGAGTTTGGTGTGCGCGATGAAGCCGCCGTTGGCGTAGAGGTAGAAGTTGTCACCGGGGCGGACGGCGGGGTCCATGTTTGGGATGGAGATGCCGGTGTCTTGAGTCTGTGCGGAGACTGAGATGGCGAGGGCGCAAAGAGGAGGGGGAGGATGCGGCGGGTGAGGCTGGTCATTTGGTGGGATGCTCCGGTAGTTGAATCGTCGAGTTCTACGATTCAGATTTGACGGGATCATTATCGCTTAGGCGATGGCGAAGGGGTGCTCGAGGCTGGGGCTTTGGGGGGTGAACATCTTGCCGCCGTCTTCGGTGACGTGCCAATCGTCTTCGAGGCGGACGCCGAATTCGCCCGTGATGTAGATGCCGGGTTCGTCGGAAAAACACATGCCGGGGGCGAGAGGCGTGGTGTTGCCGCGGACGAGGTAGGGCCATTCGTGACCATCCATGCCGATGCCGTGACCCACGCGGTGGGTGAAGTGTTTGTAGTCGGGTCCGAAGCCGGCGGCGGTGATGACGTTGCGAGCGGCTGCGTCGATGGCCTGGCACTGCACGCCCGGATGAGCTGCGGCGAGGGCGGCGGACTGGGCCTGGTGGACGATGTCGAAGACCTTGCGGGCCTTGTCGAGTTTGGGTGAGGTTGCGTCGCCGAGGACGAAGGTGCGGGAGATGTCGGACTGGTAGCCTTCGACGGTGCAGCCGTCGTCGATGAGGATGATCTCGCCTTCGCGAATGACTTGCGGTTGTAACGAGCCGTGGGGAAGCGCGGAGTATTCGCCGACCTGGCAGCTTGCGTCGCCGGTGACGCCGCAGCGGGCGTAGGCGAGGTCGATGAGTTGCGAGAACTGGCGGTTGGTCATGCCGGGCTGTGTGGATTCGTATGCAGCTTTGTAGACGGAGAGGGTGATGTTGTTGGCGAGCTGCATGAGGGCGAGCTCGGCGGGCGTTTTGATGCCGCGGCAGCCGAAGGTGATGGGCGTTGCGCTGGTGACGGTGAGTGTGGGGCTGGCGTGGGCGATGCCGTCGGCGAAGACGAACTGGGTGCGCTCCTCTACTCCAATTTTGCCGCCAGCGCTACCGATCTTGCCGGTGGTGATGCCGGATTCTTTGAGGGCTTTAGCGAGGAGCTTATAGGGATCTTCGTCTTCGTTCCAGGTGTAGACGCGAGTGCTGGAAGCGGAAGGGAGTGTTGCGGGTTTGGCTTCCATGCGTTCACGGACGCGGCCCTCTTCGAAGACGGGACAGACGATGAAGGGTGCGCCTTTTGCGGGAAGTGTCCATGCGAAGAAGCGCTCGGACTGACCCCAGCGGAGGCCGGTGAAGTAAGTGAGGGAGGTGCCAGTGGTGATGACGATGGCGTCGATTTTGTTTTCGTGCATAAGGGCGCGGGCGCGATCTAGGCGTTGCTCGCGTTCGGCGAGAGTGATGGGAACGGCTTCGGCGCGGCGGCTGGTGAGGGCGGCGATTGCGGATGGAAGATTTTCGGGAGGGTGGGACTGCTGTGAGTGAGACAGTGTGGGGGTTGATGCGGCTACTGCTGCCGAGGTCAGGAGGAAGCGGCGGCGATCGATCTTTGTTTGGGGGGTATGAGTCATGGGTGAGGTGATTGTAGCGGGTTGAGTGTGCGGGGATGGACGGAAACTGAAGGACGGAAACTGAAGAATGCGGATGTTGGTAGGTGCGTGTTGTGGACGCTGTTGAGTGACAATGATTGATGATGGTTTTGAAAGGTGGCGAGGATTGCAGGTGAAGGAATTTTCCGGTGTGGTGACAGATATCCGCGAGGAGTCGCGAGTGGCAGGCAAACAGCGGTGGCAGATGGCGCTGGATCGAACAGAGTTTGTGGTTGGAGATGTCGGTGTGTTTGAAGCGGTTGCGCGGAGCGGGGTGAGATTAGTGGTGCCTGTGCTTGGAGTGGTAGTGGATGCTGCAGGCGAGATGTGGCACGTGGTGGAGAAGCCGCTCGGTGCGGGGACGGCGGTGACAGGGCGGGTGGATGCCAGGTTTGAGCATTGAGTTTGGAGCTGTGAGGCAGGGCTGCCAATTTGAGGGGATAGGAGACAGAGGGCTCCAAAACCGCCCTGTATCGTGTCTTGACGAGTGCATTGGTGGACGGCTCGCGTAAGACGGCGAGTAATTCCGTTCGTCCGAATACACCAAAATGTTATTGCTCTTCTCCCCCAAGCAAGGGAAGACAGAAATCAAGGCCCTTCTGGACGCCGAGATTGCGAAGGTCAATCCTGCGGCACCAGAGTCCATTGTTCTCTTTGCCTCCGAAATAGTCGCATGGGTTAACGCGTTTCCTGCTATCGCGGCGGAAATCCTGGGCTCATCCATGAAGGATTTCTTCCACTTCGCTACGTGGCAAAATCGGGAACGGGCCATAACGAAAACAGTTGCTCCACTGGTCCTATACACCGAGGATGAAGACAAAGCACTCGATCTTGCGCCAGCGATGGCTAACCACCAGAACTCGGTATAGAATTCATCCCACTCTGCCCCGTTGCCTCCACCCTCAATTGTTGCTTCGAGCCATGCCTCTTTCCACAGATTGGGCAGTCTCAGTATTCCGACGCTTCCAGAGAATCCGGTGTAATATCAGAAACCATTCCGCCGCGGGGGCAAATTTGTCACATTGCGCCCGGGTGTACCGGGACAACGGGGGCCGATACCAAGTCAAGGACGAGGGCACGCCCTATGCGCACACTGGCGTCGGCCAGCCAAGGCTCGAATACGCCTGAGCGAGTTGGTTATCGTCCGAAATCGCACAAAGGGCCTGGTAGAGCGCATTGACGGTTGGTGCAGGGTCGCCACCGTCCTTGGCGATACGAACCAAGATTCGGTTGTGCGTCACCGGGTCACCAGCTCCCTTAGCCGCCCCTTCGCTGGCGCCCTTGTTGAACGCGTCCTGGTCCAGCTTGTCCTGATCCGGACCGCCAAGGCTGCCCGAGCACGTGGCTGAGGGCGTTCCCATGCCGAGTGCCCCGTACACCAATCCGTACGCCGTGCCCCGGTAACCGGCCCCGCGTTCCTCGGTCTCCATCGCTTTAATCGTCTCGATGACCGATGTGACGACCGCAAGGACCCCGCCTACCGGCTCTGCCCATGGAGCTAGGGCTTCGGCGAAGTCGGGGAATTTTCCGAAGATCTCGAGGAGCTCGGCAACAGTGGAAACAACGTGCGCCCCGTCCATGATGTCGTCGGCCGACACCGAGGGTTTTTCAATGACATTGTCACCATTGTCACCCATTTCCCACTCCTGACTTGCCTATGGGACTAGAATCGTCACACGGCACGCGCCCAATGTCAACCTTCGGATTGGCGTTAGGATCCAGGACATCGAAGATGAACAGAACGCGGAATTCGCCAAGTGGATTTGAATCCTGATGACAAAGGCCGGCGCCGACGAACAGTTTGGCTACGGTCTCGAGCGAGACGATACATTTTCCTGGCAATTGTTGTAGGAATTGCGGCTGCTGCGGTCGTTCGATAACGATCGGTGTAATCCAACTTAACCTGACTGCATTTCTGGCGGGTCTATTTGTACGTGATTCAACCCCGCTTTCTCCGGCGGCGTGGTTTGTGCGTTATCGAGATACTCACGAAAATAACCTCGTTCTGCGCTTCGTTATACAGATGGTTGTTGTTGTCGCGATCTTACATCGTGGAAACGCCAATGAAGTAAAGGGTCGGAGTAAGGGTTGTGAATTGCACAAACAATAACGGGAGGGGCAGTTTGTGGGGCTTCTGTCTCCTATCCCGCTGCCAATTTGAGGGGATAGGAGACAGAGGGCTCCAAAACTGCCCCCCACGCCGCGAGACTATTAAGAAATAGAAGCCAACTTGAGGATTGAAACGCGGCCCCCGACAAACGCGACCCAATCTGCTCTCGCTCGGCATTTCCCATTCATTCGGAAGTGCTTCACGCTTTGAGCGTGATACTCAAACTCGCCGATAAAGCAGAGTGCCGGACCCTTGATCAGCTATAAAGCTCAAATCCCATCGTGGGGGCCAATGACCCATCGACCACGAGGTCAGGCAATCTCTGGGTCTGCCAACCCCGCCTTCATTGCGGCGACTTCGTTCTCTGCAATACCAGTCACTGCGCGAAGCTTTCTTGTAATCAACCCACGTCGATTGGCTACAAAGGTCTTGTAGGTTCGATAGTCTAGCGATTGCGGATCAATGAAGGCCGTCCGCAAAAACGCTTTTTCGACATCTTTTAAGACCGTCTTGGGATGCTTGGCACTCTTATTTCGATTCAGATTGCGGGGAAGAATCCAGAGATTGCCCAGATCATTTACCTCATGCTTCTCCAGGCCTCGGTCATAAAGAACCGCTTGGGGAAAAATGTGATCAATCTCTGGAAGATTGTCGGCATGTTTTATCTTCCCGTCCGACCTCTCCTGGATCAGCGCTAAGGCAAGGTCTGTGTTGTTACCAAACAGACGGTCACCCGCCGTGTCGAAGTTTGACTTGTAATGAACAAACTGAAGTGCGGCATCGTAGGGGAACGGTGCGCCCTCGTGAATGTCTTTTGTAGACGGAAGTACGTCCTTGATAAACGCCCCTGTCCTGCTTTCAGAGTGTTGAGTAAAAATCTTGGAGAAGGCGAAGAGATACAGCGCCTTTGTCGCCGACAGCTTGCTCCCCTTAGGAAACGACTGTTTCTGAGCATAAAAGAGGTACTGCACAAACGGCACCAGTGTGCTTATACCTCCGATAAGGCGACTGGAATCAACGTGGCAATCGGTGCGGATAAAATCAACTGCCGCACGGATCGCGTCGAAACACGTCTTATACGCCTTCCTGACCTTGTCCACATTACTTTGCTTTCTAAGGAGATCAAAATCTAACCGTGTCCCGATACCGGCGGTCGAGAACATGCAGCGAATTACAAAGTCGTTGTCTATGCTCAACCCATTGCCCTCGTTTATCTCCTTGATGAAGGCAGGCAAAACATCGCTTGCTTCTTTCCAGTAAAGCCGCAACATACTGACGATCAGGTCCGAACGGCTAAGACGCACACCTTGGGTGTTAATCCGCACAAAGATTTCCAGGATGTCGAACGCCGACTTTCTCTTCTGATCATCTGAAGGCAGCTTGCTGTCGATAGTCTGTGTCTTTAGGATTTCCTCATCTCCCGTAAGCGCGTGCGAAAGATTGAGGAGGTTTCCCTCCATCCGAAGCTTGTCTATCTCGCTCAGGCTTAGTTTCTTGGAAAGTTTTTCGCGAAGCTTGAGTATATCGGCGGGCGTCCTTCCAATAATCTCGGGGACATGCACGTAGAAACTTCGCCCCTCTTCACCCACTGCGGCTTCCCCCACATGCTCCGCCAGCGACGACCCGTCAGAAGCTGCATTAGCCGCGGTCGCTTCCTCTGTGGTAAAAAATTGGAAGTCGAACTTTTCTTCCGAATAGTCATCCTTATCTCTCCCGCTTAGCACATCGAGGTAGAGACCTCTCTGCTCGTGCCGTCCCCGCAATGCAACGTAGATTGAACTCAGGCGCTGCTGCCCGTCAAGGACGAGCTTCATTCTCTTGTCTCCCGCATTTTCGTGGAACTTGTGGAGGGCCTCTGCAGTGAAATGGCTATCGAAATGCCGGAACTGAATAGGCTGATACGTCTCCCATAGGAGAATAATCCCGACCGGGTATCCTCGCATGATCGAGTCAAATAGCAACCGGATTCGGTCAGTATCCCAGACGAAATCCCTTTGGATCGCAGGCAAAACGATTTCCTTGCTGTCGATCTCGTTTATCAGTTGGTAGATGGACATCTGTTCCTCCGCAAAGCCGCTACTACTATATAGGCTGCTAAATCCCTAGCACCTGCCGTTCGTCCATATGCGGCGTAAGGTAGCCAGTGAAACTGATTACCAGGAGGCATGCCAACGTCACATCACGGGTAGCCAGGGTCCGCCGAACGCCTGCAGGATTTCCCCCATGTCGAATTCCTGGATAGTCTGAACAGAACTTGTAAAGGTCCTTCAGAGCTTCTTTGACCTTGTCGTGCGGCCAGTCAGTAAGTCTGTCGCACAAAGCCCCTAGGGTTCCTGGTGCCCCGTTCGTCACGGACGCCAATCCCTCTGCGTAATTACTCACCTTATGAATAGATGTCTTCAGATCGGTTGGATCTTGTGTTCGAGCATATTGGTCGAAGGCTCTCTCAAAATCCACAAGCAAACTAGCCAGATGAGGATTTCCGACGTTCAGACGTTGCAATTCCCCGTAAAGGTTTGTGAACGAGCCAGGAAGCAAGAACCGAAGTACGAACGGCTGGTCAAGCCGATAGCGCAGATTGAATTTACTAGAGGCTGTTAAGAACTTTAATTCCCATCTGTAGGAAGGCGGTGATTGTGTTGTTGTCATCGCGCAGCATAGTTTGGATGGGGAATAAGGGTCAGGTTGGTTATCCGAGTGATGTGAGCGATGAGGAGTGGGCGTTTGTGGCGCCCTATCTGGCGTTGTGTCGAGAGGACGCTCGGCAGCGGTCGCACAGTTTGCGAGCGGTGTTCAACGCTCTGCGCTGGCTGGTGAAGACCGGGGCGCACTGGCGGATGATGCCGAACGATCTTCCGCCGTGGCCGGTGGTGTACCAGCAGACGCGGCGCTGGATCGGTGCCGGATGCTTCGAGATCCTGGTGGAGGATCTGCGCTCTCTGTTGCGCGAGTTTGCCGAGCGCAAGCCGCAGCCCACGGCGATGGTGGTGGACAGCCGGACGCTGCAGTCCACGCCGGAGTCGGGTGCGCGGGCGGGATACGATGGCGCCAAGCGGCGCAAAGGAGCCAAGGTGCACGCTGCGGTGGACACCCTGGGCAACCTGCTCGCCTTGCATGTTACCGCCGCCAACGAGCAAGACCGCGCCCAGGTGGAGAAACTCGCCGAAGCGGTGCAGCAGGTAACCGGAGACCATGTGGAACTTGCCTACGTCGACCAGGGTTACACCGGAGAAGCCGCTGACAGCGCGGCCGCCCGGCACGGCATTCAACTGGAGGTGGTCAAGCACACGGAGGCCAAACGCGGCTTCGTCCTGCTGCCCCGAAGATGGGTCGTCGAACGAAGCTTCGCCTGGGCCGCACGCTTCCGCCGCCTGGCCAGAGACTACGAACGCCTCTCCCAAACCCTCGCCGCCTTCCACTACTTCGCCTTCGCGTGCCTCATGCTCAGCAGAATCTTCAAAATGCTCAACTGAAGTCATTAACAGCCTCTAAGAGCGCCGCTGAGAAGCCGCCGATAATACTCTTCGAAGCCTAAGATTTCATAATCCGTAACAACCTCATACACTTCTTCAAGAAAATGAACTAAGTCGGATTCACTTCCAAAATCAGAACCCTTTAATCCAAGGAAGCGTTGCTGCGCCTTCAATGGGTCATTCCTCGTCTCCTCTAGCTCTGCATCGGTCGGACGCGGCGACAGGAAATCATCGGCCGCAGCGAACAGATCACTAAATAAGTCCAGAGGCGCACCAACTTCCTTGTTGGAATACTCAGAGAGAGGGGTCCATAAATCAGCCCCGAAATGCTCCCAAGCGAAACGTAGGCTACCGTTCATAGCATCCCCTGAAACGCTCTATGAATGAGAGATTGAAAAAGATGATCAAGCATCGCCCCAGATGCCGCTTGCGATTCGTAGAGTCCGTAAACCTCGCGAACCCTATTAGCAAACATTTGCTGAACATCCAGCGGCGGCAACGGAAATGAGATGAGTTCGAGACCGGTTTGATTTATCTTGAAAGCTCCATTTGTCGTCCGAGCCTTCCGGCAAGGTGGTCCCGCTGGCTTTGGTTTGCGGCGTCAGCTCGTCGATCGGGATGGCAAAGAGAAAGGGCTCTTAGCTCGTGGGGACCGGAAGAGCTTGCAGACGGACCGCGTAGTCCTCGTGCCTGGGCCGGAGTCTGAGGTTGCGGTCGTGCGCGACATATTCTCTAAGTTTGTCGATAGCCGTCAGTCGGAAAGAGAGCTTGCCTCGTCGCTAAACGGCAAAGGGATTCTCTCGGATATGGAGAGACCTTGGACGCGCGCGACCATTCACCAAATTCTTACCAATCCAAAGTATGTTGGCACCAACGTCTACAACCGGCGTTCGTTTAAGTTGAAAATGAAACGCCTGATCAATCCTCCAGAGATGTGGGTCTCTCGCGATGACGCGTTCGAGGCGATCGTGACCCCAGAAATGTTCTTAAAAGCCCGCAAAATCATTGAAGCCCGCCATATCTATCTGACAGATGAGGAACTGCTTACACGATTGCGAGGCCTGCTCGGAAAATGGGGGAAATTATCAGGCCTTCTTATTGACGAGTCAGAGGACATGCCGTCAAGCTCGATTTACGCTTCACGGTTCGGCGGACTGCATCGTGCATACGAGCTCGTTGGTTGGAACAACCGAAGAGATTGCGGCTATATCGAGATCAATCGAATGATTCGTCGCGAACACAAAACTCTTATCAATTTAATTCTTACGAATCTCAAAGCTACCGGGGCTGAAGTAGAAGCGGACGAACAGTCTCACCTCCTCACGATCAATCGTGAGCTCACCGTATCCCTGATTTTGTCACGTTGTCAGGAAACTAAAGCGTTATCCCAGCGTTGGCATCTTCGCTTCGATGCTGGTCTGGCCCCAGATATTACCATTGCGGCTCGGCTCAGATCCGGAAACCAATCGATCCAGGATTACTACTTGTTTCCCAGCATCGATTTGTTGCGAAAACAACTTCGCCTCGCCCCTAATAACGGTGTCTGTCTCGATCTCTATCGTTTCGACACTCTCGATTTCTTTTTCAAACTCATGAGAAGAGTTCAATGGAAAGACATAGCGTGACAGAGCAAACGGTGGTACCTATCCCTATTGCAGCGATTCACATCGCAAACCCGCGATCTCGCAATCGAATTAAGTGGCAATTGGTGGTTCAAAGTATCGCAACCGTGGGTTTGAAGAGGCCTATCACCGTTGCTAAGAGGGAAGAGCCAAACACCGACGGAAAGAGTTATGACCTTGTGTGCGGGCAAGGGCGCATGGAAGCTTTTATCGAATTGGGCGAAACAACCATTCCTGCGATTATCGTCCAGGCACTAGAGCAAGACCGTCAATTGATGAGTTTAGTAGAAAACATCGCTCGCAGACCTGCACTGACTCGCGCAATCTTGGTTGAGGTTCGCGCTTTGCGTGAACAGGAAACAGTCGCGAAGAGATTGCTTTGAAGCTCGGAATGGATAGAACCTACCTTTACGGTATTTGCCATTTGATCGATAAAAGTGAGGATTTTCTGGTCGCGTCTGTGGAGGCTGGCCGCATTCCACTGAGTGTTGCCGTCGAAATTGCCAGTGGCAACGATGCCGAAGTATCGAGGGCCTTGTCAGACGCCTATGAAAAAGGTGATCTGCGCGGGACGAGAATAACTGCTGCTCGCCGAATAATCACCCAAAGAGTCGAACGGCAAAGGCTTCAAGGAAAAGTGCAACGAGTCAGACGGAAACTGACCGGAGAAGCGCTTGTCCAAGAGTATAAGCAAAAGATTCGCGAGCAAACCGCTTTAGTCGTAAAAGCAAATCGCACGAGGGATCGCTTGATACTTCTCACATCGGCAGCGCGAATCTTATTCGCGGACGAGAACTTTTGCACATTGTTGAAAGCCGAGGGTATGCAAAACATACCAGCCGAACTTGCAGAAAGGCTGTCAAAGTGAAAAGACATATCAAAACGCGCGTTGCATTTCAGAACACCGTACTCACGCTGCCCCTAACATCCATTGTTGCGCAGAGAGTCACTGAGGCGAGCGTTCTCCGCTCAGTCATCTTCAAGCAAATTCTTGCGTCGGTTCGAGAAATAGGCTTGATCGAATCCCTTGTTGTTTATCCCCGAGAGGGAAAAGGATTTCTTCTGCTGGATGGTCATCTCAGACTTGAAGCTCTCAAACTTCTCGGCATTAGCGAGGCGAATTGCATCCTGTCTACCGACGACGAAAGTTACACATATAACAAGCGCGTGAATCGGATCCCGCCTGTGGCTCAACATTTCATGCTCCTCGAGGCGCTTAAAAGCGGAGTTACGTAAGAGCGAATTGCAGCAACCTTGAATATTGATGTCGCAACCATCAAAAAGCGTGTTCAGATGCTTGATGGGATTTGCCCGGAAGTCGTCGAGATGCTGCGACATCAAAAATTAAGTTTTGAACTGTTTTCAGTGCTCCGAAAGATGAAGGCAATTGGACAAATAGCGACTGTCGAATTGATGGTTCTTCGCAATGATTATTCCGCGTCGTTCGCTAAAACTCGCCTTGCCATCAGCCCTCCTGCTCTTCTCTGCGAGATGCCCAGGTCTCGGCAGCTGAAGGCCAATGCTGAAGCAGCCGACGTTCTCTTAGGGCAGGATACGGATGGGCTGATTCAAAATCTTCGGGCAATCGAAGAAACATATGGGACGGATATTCTTACACTTACCGTCGCCTGTGCATATCTTGAACGTTTGTTTTCCGAAGCAAGAATCAGTCGATATCTTGACCAACACCATCCCGGATCCACAGAAACGCTGAGAACCATAATCTCAGATATGCGTCCCCCAAAATTGGCCGAGCGAGGTCCGCAATAAAATTAGCGAGATTTGTCGGATGCGAGTTTAGATTGCCGCATGGGAACGCATTCCCATATGAGGAGGGGGCAGTTTTAAAGTCCTCTGTCTCCTATCCCGCTGCCAATTTGAGCGGGGCGGCTGTTGCTGGTACACTCGAAGAGGTCGTTCGACGGTGTTGTGCCTGTGAAAGCGGTGTGCGATGCGCGTCTGGTGGGGGCTGTAGCTCAGCTGGGAGAGCGCCTCGTTCGCAACGAGGAGGTCAGCGGTTCGATCCCGCTCAGCTCCACCAAATTTGCATCTCGGATGTTGACGGTCTCCAAGGCATGGAAAAGAGAAGACTTAGAGCGGTTCAAAAAGCCCTTTTCTGGCGAGTAGTCTAAACCACCTTCAAAGAGAAGATTTTGAACCCGCTCCCGCTGTTCGGGGCTAGCAATGCTCCACACCTTGGCCATGTCCGTGAGTTGCAGTTCGGCAAAGTGCACGAACGACTCCGCTGTGGCAAGGGTTGACTCCAAAGCACTGCGCTTCTCCTCAATCTCGTAGATGGCGGTCTGGGCGGCGGTATTGGCCTCCTCGAACTCCTCCCGGGAGATCTCGCCGTCAATTCTCATCGTGAGCAGCTTCTTCTTCCTATCCTTCTGTACCAACTGCGATTTGAGGCTCCTCGCTTCCCGCTCAGAGCCGCCCTGCTTCGCCTCCCAGACCCGCGCCGCGATCTTGGGGAAGTCGGCGACGACCTCGCGATCAGGCTGCAGTCGCCCGACGAACGCAAGGAAGGTCGACTCCAGTGCAGCCTTGGGAGTGGAGACCCGACGGCAACCTTTCTGTCGGCACCAATATCGGGGAAACCTGGAGTTCCTGCCTTTGCAAAATGCTCCGGTCAACGGTATGCCGCAGGCTTCGCAACGGACCAGCCGCCGCAATGGGAAGGCGGGATTCAGCTTACGGATCGCGACCACTGGCGGCTTCCTTCCGTCGAGAACTGCCTGCACACGGTCGAAAAGCTCCTGACTGACTAGCGGCTTGTGCAGACCACGAACTGGCGCGGTATCGGGGTCGCTCCGCAACAAAGCCCATCCGGCGTAGATAGGGTTTCTCAGTATGTGGTCGAACGACTGCTTGGCGACCGGCTTGCCGGACCGCGTTGTAAGACCCTCGCTCGTGACGATCTTCAGCACCTCGCTCTTCTTATGGTGGCCAGCACCCACCAATTCAAAGGCGCGGGTCATCAGCGGACCGCGCTGTGGGTCGGGCTCAATGTTTGGGCCTGTCTTGGCACTGACGTTCACATACCCGGTCGGCGCACGCCATGGGACACGCCCAGCCGCAACTGCCAGACGCTTCCGATCTCTCTGCTTCTCCGAATGCGAGTCTGAGAAAAACTGGTTGAACGACCCAAAGAGATTGGCTGCCAGTTTTCCTGCCGCAGTTTCGTCCACATTGGGCTCGTACGTGGAGCGCAGCAAAACGCCGCATTTCTTGAGATCACAGATTGCATCCGCCTGATCCTTGTTGTTCCGCGCAAAACGGCTAAGGTCCTGCACAACCACAAAGGAGACCTCATTCCGTGGAACTCTGCAAAAGGCGAGCATCTTCTGGAATTCCGGCCTAGCGCTCGTGCGAGCAGATTCACCGGCGTCGATAAACACTTTCACAATCGTCAGGTTCTTCTGGTGGCTGTAGCTTTGGCAGCGCTTCTCTTGGTTGGCAAGGTTCAGGGCATCCTCGGCCTGCTCCTCCGTTGAAACCCTGATATATGGGTCGGTCAGGCCGAAAGGCGATCCGTAGTAGGTCAATCAGCTCAACCTCAGGCGCGGCAGGTTTCCCTTGCGATTTCGGTTTACGAGGGACTCTCGTGCGACTGGCGGAGGCGTGGGTCCGGTCTTTTAGCAGTGAAGCGGCAGTCGTCGATCCGGGAGCCTCGCCCGGTGCTTGCGGCTGTTCTACCCCACCACCTATGTTATTGATAATATTAGCAATTTCTTCGGCCAGCACATCGGCCTTCTTCAAGATTTCGCTTAGTCGGTTCAAACTCGCTATATTTGGGTCCACCAAAGAATCAGAGACTATTCGATAGCCCATTGATCCATCAGGCGCCAGCCCCAATCAATCTCCTGCAACCGCCATCTCGAAGCCGGCCCGTGGCTGATTCCGGAGCGATTTTTCGAAGCTGGCAAGTTGAGCTTCGATATCAATTTCTGCGGTGCGCCGCTTGACGATGTCTTCGCGATAACGGCGCAGGAAGTAATCGATCGTCTCGACACGAATGCGGATTGAACCGGATGGCTTGTTCTCGTCGAGATCCTTGAAAGAGAAATATGGTGTGCCGGACTGTTCGATGATGCCTTCGATCACTCCGTAGATTGGCGCGTCGTGGCCGCATTTGAAGCTTGAGACTTCGAGAGCTACGAGGTTGGGATGACGGGCCGTGAACTTCGCCGCCCACACTTTGTGGTTGGTGCTGGTGGAGTAGCGATTCTTCCACACGTCGCTGATGTCGAGCGGATGTGTTATGAGGCCGGCTCGAACCTCGTCTCCGAAGAGTCGATCCAGCAGGTCTTCATCGAGGGGTAAAGTGCTCTGGGAGAAGACGGGGTAGCCAAGCTTCTGAAACTCTTCCATGATCTCGTGGTTCAGGCCGGGATCGTGATGGTACACGCGGCCCAGCATGACGATGCCGATGCGATCTTCGCGCTCCAGTTGATCGAGAGTTGCCCGCGCCTGGCGCCGGATCTCGACCTCGCACTCGTGTAAGGACTTGAAGCCTACGGCGATGGCTCGCTCATTCTCTTCGCGAGTGAGACCGAGCACGGGTCCCCAAGTTTTGAACATTTGATCGGCACAGATCCTTTCGTCCTGGAGATTCAGGATTGGGTCTAGGTAGAGGACGTTGTTCTCGGCGAAGATGTCGCTCTCTTTCGTGAACGCGGCCTTGACGGTCTCCGGCGTTGCGGTCACTGTCGGGCATGCGTTTGAACCGGTGAGGTTTACAAGGTGTGTGTGCAGGACGTCGTACATCGGGAACCAGATCGCGTTGAGCGGTTTCTTTGCGTGTTTGACTGCGAGCAGGTTGTAGACATGCGCGATGCCGATCTTCGATGGGTAGCAAGGGTCGATGGCTCCGCGGCTTGCGCCGGCGCGATACAACTCGGGCGTTGTGTAGTCTGAATAGACGATGTTTTCGGATTTCAGTCCGAGGCTGGCGAAGTATGCGTTGAAGAACGGCGCGTAGGAATAGGTATTCAGGAGACGCGGAATCCCAACGCGAAAGTCGTTGCGCTGCGTCATTCGAGAGGCTCGTTCCTTTATTGCTTTCGAAACGAATAGGCCCTTCGTGGACGGTACGGCGTCCGCGACGATCTCAACATCACGCTGGCGGAAGACGTCGCGGGCGGCGATGTCGACGAAGTTGGGATTGGCGGCTTTGATTTCGTCGATGTCGGCCTTGATGTCCTTCATCTCGTTGAGGTCTTCGACGGCTCCTTTTTCGCAGGTGGCGATGATGAGGCGCTGCTCGCCCTTTCGAAGAGGAACTTTGGTTTTGCGCGGCTGGAACTCTACGGGTTTTGGCAACTCGACTACTTTGTTCGATCCGGGCGCGAGTTGAATCTGAACCAGCGGCTCTATTTTGGCCTTGAAGACGGACGAGGAGTTGTGACCTCCACCAGTGCTGCAGGAGCCATGGGATTCGACGGGGGGAAGGTTGGCCTGGATATGTTCTAGAGCGGGCAGCGTGTTGACGGCTGCGACGACTTCTGCTGGAGTGGCGGCGCGATCGGTGGCGGTGGCGTGGCTGTGTTCGGGGGATTGTTGGCCTGTTACATCGACGTCGATGAAGGTGCGGAGGCAATTGTTCTTGCAGAAGTAGCAGCGTGTGTCTTCGTTGCGTGTGGTGCGATAGCTGATGTTCGCGACAGCTTCGAGACCGACAAACGTAGTTTTCCGTCCGTTGCGCCAGAGACGGAGGGCTTCTTGGGCCGCGCCTATCGCGCCGGACTCGCCGCAGTGCTCGTGAACGATGATCTCCGGCTCTTTGCCGTTGGCGCGGAAGCTGGACTTGATGAAGTCCACTTCGGCCTTTACGACAGCGAGATTATTTTGTGTGCCGCCTTGGAGAACGAAACGCGAACCGAGAGCCGCGAGGTTCGGAATGCTGGCGACGTAGAGGAAGACATTTTTCGGAAGCACGTCGGCGAGACCCGCGAGAATCTCTTCGGAGCGCCAGCCCTGTCGTTGGAAGTTGACGATGTCGGACTGCATGAAGACCGCGCATCCATAACCGAAGGATGGCATCGATTTTGCGGAGAAGGCGAGATCTGCGAACTCCTCAACCTTCATGCCGAATCCTTCCGCCGTTGATTGCAGGAAGTACCCGTTTCCGGCGGAACACTGGGTGTTCAATTTGAAGTCTTTCACGCGGCCGTCTTTGAGGACGATGAGCTTGATGTCCTGACCGCCAACGTCAACGATGACGTGTGGATCGGCATAGAACTTCAGCGCCGACTCAGTGTGGGCGACGGTCTCGACGAGAGCAACGTCAGCGCGCAAGACATCCTTGATGATGTCCTTTGCGTAGCCGGTTGTGCCGACACCAAGCACGTCGAGTGTGGCGCCTTTGCTTTCGATCTGCTCGCGGAGCTGCTCGAACATTTCGATAGTGTCCTGGATCGGATTTCCGTTGGAGAGCTGGTAGGTCTTGCAGAGAATCTCTCCCTCCTTGTCTAGGACTGCGGCCTTGGTAGAGGTTGAGCCGCCGTCGATGCCGATGAAGCCGGAGACGATTTGGCCGGGGTAGAACTCTGCAGGAGCAAATTTTTTCTTCTTGTAAGCGGACTTGAAGGAGACGAGCTCCGCATCTTCTGCTACCAGTCCTTTTCCGCCAGAGATAGCCTTCTCTTCTGCGCGGCCGTAGTCGATGTAATAGACAAGCTTGTCGGCACCAAGATATCTCCCGATCTCGGGATCTTCATCTTTGCCGAATTCGACTGATCCGAGTGCGGCGAAGTACTGCGCATTCTCTGGCACCTTGATGAGATCTTCGGGCTTTACGCCCTCCGGAATTTCTACTTTGCGTTCCTTCCACATGCGAGGGATGTTGGTTTGCCACGCCTCGCGCATGCCGCGGATAAAGCCGTTGGGCCCGCCCAGCAGAAGGACGTGGGGGCGAAGTGTATGCCCGCGGGTAAGCACGCTGAGGTTCTGCAGGACGATAGCTTCGAAGAGGGAGGCCATCAGTTCGTTTGAGGGTGTCCCGGTCTTCTGCAGGCCGTTGATGTCTGTTTCGGCGAAGACGCCGCACTTGCCTGCTACTTTATGGAGCTTTACGCCGAGATATCCCTGATTGGATAGCTCTGCGGCAGGGATCTTCAATTTTGCATTGATCTTGTCGATGACGGCGCCGGTGCCGCCGGCGCACTTGTCATTCATGGACGGGATTTTTTTCTTGCGCCCAGTCTCTTCGTCGTCTTTGAAGACGATGATCTTAGCGTCCTGTCCACCTAACTCGATGACGGAGTACACCTCGGGGTGGAGTTTTTCGACGGCGAGTGAGACGGCGTGGACTTCCTGCACGAACTTCGCGCCGACCATTTCGGCGATTGTCCCGCCGCCCGATCCGGTGATGAAGATGCGTGTGTTTCCGGGAGCGATTCCTGTGTCGGCCTCCATGCGCCGCAGGAATTCCAGGACCTTCTCTGGCTGGCGAGTCTCGTGGCGCTGATAGTCCTGCCAGATGGTCTTGTCAGAGGCTGCATCGACCACTATCGCCTTCACAGTTGTGGAGCCCACATCCAGGCCGACCAGGAATTGAACCATCACCTTCTCCTCAACGGATGCTCTTCATCGCGGATGGAAAGCCGTTACGCAACTCGCTGTAACGGAGTGGAGGTGCGAACAGTGCGACGATAGGAGCTATCTTTGTCGATCAGGTCGCTTACGTGCCATGCGAACTGCGCGGCGGTACCGGCGATTCCCTTGCGATGGGGAACCTTGTAGAGGGCTCGCTTGAGATGGGGATGTTGCTCGACATAATCCCGCAACTCTTCGAGGGTCTTGCCGGTCTTCTCGAGGACACCGTCAAATTCCGCACGGGCCTTGGCCTTTGCCTCGGCCAGCGCCATCTGCACGCGGCTGTGGGCGTTGACTTCGCCTTCGCCGGAGGTTTCGATCGGAAGGAAGATCATGTCTTTGAATTTGTTCACGACGCGGGACTGAACTCCGTCCGATTGTGTCGATGGCATGCAGCCGAACGGCTTAAGAGCGAGGACCATGTGACAGAGGTGGTTCACGGTGTAGTAAACGTTCTTGCCGACTTCCATGTAGCCTTCTCCGCCGCGTGCGAGTTGGTGGTAGAAGGGGTGAGCGAGACGCGAGAGTTCTTTCTGCGGAACCAAGTGGTGTGCTGTGTCGCCCATATGTTTGATGGTGCGGTGATAGAAGTATGTCCACATGGCGCTGCCGGCGCTGAGTCCTCCGGTCTTCTTGAATACTCTGAAGTCATTGGCGAAGCGCTTTTTCAGTTCATACCATTTGGGATCGCGGTATGGGGCTTCTGCGTCGGCGCGGGCTCTGGCACCTTCTTTGGCGACGTACATCATGTAAGCGATCCAGGTGGCGATGGGCTCAACCAACACCTGCGCGCCCTCTTTTTCAAGGAAGGCAAACATGTTGAAGTTGCCGTCTCCTTCGGTCGTCTGAGCCCAGAACTCGCCGGTTATTTTGATGACTGGCTTCACGCGCAGGCGGTCGACTTCGATGGCGTTGATGCTGTCGCGGCAGGCGTGGAGTGCATCCACGTATTCCTTACCGTATATGTTGTGGCCGATCTTGCCGAGGGTGCAGCCGATGCCCTCGATCTTTTTGTTCTTCTCGATGAGTGGTCTTGCCCATGACGGGGCCGCATCGAGGATGTGCCAGCGCTTGCGATCCCGCAGGGTGTCGGTCAGAGTCTTCACGGAGTCTTGGATGACGCGGTCGGTTTCGCCCTTGTTCACCTCGAAGGGGCGCACCTGGTACACGAGCTCGTTGATGACGTCTCCGAGATTGAGCGCGTTGAGCATTCCCATGCCGAAGTCGACGGAGAACTTGAGACCAGGCTCTCCGCTTGCGGCCTTGATGCCGTCGGTCTGTTGGAACAGGAGCACGCGGAAGCCGTCGAAGCCCGCATTTTGAAGTGCGAACCGGTACTCGGCTTCATACATGCCGAATCGGCACGGCCCACAGGAGCCCGCTGTGAAGAAGACGTAGTTGTCGATGATCTGCTGACGGGTTAGGCCGCCCTCCTGTTCAAGCTTTTGGAGGTAGCGCACTAGATTGCCTACTGTGAAGTAGGTGGGGTTACACTGGCCGTTGTTGCCGAACTCTTTGCCGGCCTGGAAATCGTCCACTACTGGCGTGGGGATGTTCTCGCAGCGGTAACCGCTTCCGTGAAAGACGGCTTTGATCATCTCTTCGTGCTTCCAGGTTAGTCCGCCAAAGAGAATCGTCACGTAGTCGCGTTCGGCTGCGGTGAATTTTCGTTCGACCGGCTTCTTGAACTCACGCATGCGGGACAAGCCAGCCTGGGCACGAAGACGCGCGCGCTCGGCATCGATACGAGCCTGAATCTCTACTTCAAAGTCTGTCTGAACGATCTCTTCGGTTCCCGGCATTTGCGTCTCCTTAGGTTCGTTGTGCGATTGTTGACGTGGTCGATTCGAGAATGGTCGGTCGACTACATTTGGCCTTTCATTCCCTGGAAGCCGTGTGCCAACTGCTTGAAGAAATACTTGATGACGCGCTGGTCGTTGTAGCACCAGCCCAAGATGTGGTTGAGCGTCGAAAAGCAGTGGGTCTGGCAAGTCTCCTTCTGATGATCGAGCTGCTTGGTATCGAATTTGTGATTGCCGACGACGCCCCAGTCATAGCTGGCGGTATACATCGGGAAGCAGGGCGCCAGTGTTCCGTCGACTCGAATAATCATGGAGTTCTGACCGGCGCGGCAGTTCCATGGGAAGTGGTTTCCCTTCATGAAGTCGACCATCTGCCAGAGCCGTGCATTCGAGTTCACCATCTTGTAGCCGGAGTCCTGTTTCTCGGTAAGCCACAGAATGGTTTCTTCGACGGCCGGCCAGTCGTCTTTGGTGATGTAGGTGACGTTGTTATCGGCGTGCCGGAAGTGCTCATCCTGCTGGAGCAGGGGAGACTCGTTGATGTGGTAGTCGGTCGCGATACCGTTGTCGTGAGCAATCTCTGTGAGTTGCCTTACGTCATCGAGATTGTTGCGGCAGATGTTGATGTTGAGGAAGACGGAATAGCCGTAGCCGTATTGTTTTCGAACCAGATAGTCGAACTGCTTGCGAATAGGTGCCAGCGCCTTGGGCAGGCCGGTCTTCAAATCGACCGCGTCGACGGCGATGTTGAAAGTTGACATGCCGGCGTCGGCCAATTTGTCGATGACATCAGTGCGCAGCAGACGGGCGTTGGTTGGAAGATAGATCCAGAAGTTCTTTTTTGCCGCGTAGTAGGTGATTCGGTGTATTAGGTCCGGCCTGAGAAGGGGCTCACCGCCCATGTAGGCAAGCACGCGACAGCCCGTGCTGTGAAGCCAGTCGATGGAACGCTTCGCAGTATCCTCGGTCATGCCTTTCACTTTGTTGTCGAAGGCCCAACAGTAGTGGCAGTCAAGGTTGCACTTGAACTCGGTAAACAGATAGGAGATGAGCGGGTGAAAGTCGCCAGCTGTGGCTCTCGAGCGGATATATGGGAAGAGCCAACCCTGCATCGCATGATAGATCTGTCCCGGTTTCCACGTGCGCTTCTCGGGCGGTACCCACGTGTCATCGAGGTTGACCGGCCCTATCAGTTCCGGATATTGCGGAAAGACAGGGTCGGGGAACGTCTGTGGCTCCCCAATGGGCTGTAAGCCAGGCGGGGCTGCAAGCGATTGGGTGAGGAGATTGTGCAGGGGCACGTCGAGCCGAAAGCTTGGTGATGATTCAGAGTGTTCCTCCAGATGCATCCGGGACCCCCTCGAATGAGCTTGCTGCTTCGATTCTCAAATCTCAAAAAATGGATCGTTGAGCCGCGACTATGAACCCAGCATGAGCAACCGAGGGGCCAGAGACGCGAAAATTCTGTTCGGCATAAAGCATTGATGGACAAGGGGAAGATTCCGCTGTGAGAAAGCGGAAGTTGCGAAGAAACAATCTCTGTGCCAGCCTATTGACTGGGTGCCAAGAAGTTGGCATCCAGCCCCGGATCAGGGCGAATTGATCGGCCCATTTACTGAATCTGCCAAAACTTGCCACCTTAGTCCTCAAAGGTTCATCTATCAGAAACCGTGGAAGGAAGGAGGTTGTCAGCCTGTTATGAGGAATACTCATCTCTCCGGCGTTCCCCAGATCGACGCAGCTTTGTATGCGGAACAGATTGAGGATCTTCTGCGGTTCGCGCGCAGCCTGGATGCTCATTCTGATCCTGAGCGACTGCTGCGATCCTTGCCAGCCGAACTTCGATCGGTAGTGATCTCCGATACCACTGCACTGATTCATATGAATGGCAGTGACCCGTCGTGGTATGCGGTGGATAGCGCCCGGCCCGCGATCGTACTGGAACCTGAGTTGCCAGAATGGCGGGAGGAGATCAGGCAGTTGCTATTGTCGGAGCATCCGCAGCCAGTCGTGGTCTCGTCGCTGGAGCAAGAGTCCCGATTCCCCGGCATTGTTGGATTCTTCCGAGTGCACGGAAATGAATCGCTCTGCATCCTGCCTCTGAAGAAGGCCCATGGCCACCTCGGAGCTTTGTGCTTTGCACGAAGGGAGCCTAACGGTTTTATAAACGATGAGGTTAGCCTTCTCTCTTTCATTGCAGACTACGTTGGCCTCGCGATCGATGATCGGCTTAATTTCGCACACTCACAGGTGGCGCGGGCACAACTGGAGAGTGAGCAGACCCGACTCCGACTCATTCTTGATCTGAATAACAGTGTTGTTTCCAACCTGGAGCTGGCGGAGGTGCTGAAATCCGTTTCGCCGAACATTCGCAAAGCGATGCGATTGGAAGGCGTGGCGGTGATTCTGCCTGATGCGCCCAACGAACATCTTCAGCTTTATGCGCTTGATCTTGCGAGTGGCAAGACAAACGTACGACAGAACATATTGACACCGCTCGAGGACTCACTCGCCGGTCAGGTTTTTCGCGGTGGGAAGCCGTGGGTTGGATATCTCGACGAGTTGAACAGATCCGGCTTTGACGACAGGATTATCTCGGGAGATGGCGCACAGACAATATGTATGCTTCCCCTGATTCGTAGCAGAAATGTCCTGGGCGTTCTATGCCTCGTGAGAGCTCCAAAGAGCACGTTCGCGAAGGAAGATGTCGAGTTTCTCTCGCAAGTCGCAGGCCTGGTGGCGATTGCCATAGACCATGCATTTGCCTACCGGCGCATCACTGAGCTTTCGGACAAGCTGACGCAAGAGAAGCTCTATCTCGAGGATGAGATTCGCAGCGAACTGAACTTCGAGGAGATCATCGGCAACAGTGCTGCCCTGCAACAGGTGCTGCGCCAGATCGAAGCGGTTGCGCCAACGAATTCGACGGTTCTCATCCAGGGAGAGACGGGGAGCGGTAAGGAACTCATCGCGCGCGCTGTGCACAACCTCAGCCGACGCCGGGACCACTCCTTTGTGAAGTTGAACTGCGCGGCGATTCCGACCGGCTTGCTGGAGAGCGAACTTTTCGGACATGAGAAGGGAGCATTTACCGGAGCTATCGCTCAGAGGATGGGGCGTTTCGAATTGGCATCGCAAGGGACCATTTTTCTCGATGAGGTGAGTGAGATTCCGATCGATTTACAACCGAAGCTTCTGCGCGTGTTACAGGAGCGCGAGTTCGAACGGCTAGGCAACTCGCGCACGCTTCGCACGGACGCTCGCCTGATAGCGGCCACGAACCGCGACTTGAAGGCGATGGTTGAAGAAGGGAGATTTCGCTCCGACCTCTTTTATCGATTGAACGTATTTCCGATTTACGTTCCATCCCTCAAGGAGCGCAAGGAAGATATCCCGTTTCTTGTCAGACACTTTGCACAGCACTTCGCTCGCAGCCTGTCAAAGGAGATCGAAACGATCTCCACCGAGACAATGAATTCTATGGTCTCTTACCCATGGCCGGGAAACATTCGCGAACTACAAAATGTTATTGAACGAGCGGTGATTTTATCGAAGGGGCCTGAACTCAAGATCTCGCTCGCCGGTTTAGCGCTTAAGACTGCCGACGCGACTCGCTACGCCAACGGAGACGCGACCCTCGAAGAGATTGAGAGAAGGCATATCTTGTCAGTGCTGGAACAAACCAACTGGGTTTTCGCGGGTCCGCACGGGGCCGCTGCGCGACTCGGAATGAAGCGCCCGACGCTGCAGTTTAGAATGCGAAAGCTTGGAATATCCCGCCCGGTAAAGCCGTTGAATTAAGATCACGCGCGTGACGGAATCGCGTGCCAACTGTTTGGCATGCTGCCAACGTGTGGGCACTCTTTGGAGATGAGAGTGCGCCAGATTGTTGTCAATTGCACGCCTATCAGTACTCAGCCGCCAATCGCATTTCAGGTATGCGGATTGCAGGCGGAAGAGACAGTAGAATACTGCCCGCGGAAACTGCAGGTCCGAGCTGGACGAGTTTAGGACGTTGTCGTCCTGATGGTCCTATCTGTTCGACGGGAGAAACCGTGACGTACTTTGTGTCCGGAGGACCACTTACCGACATATCGCATGTTAAGGACGAGCAGCATGTTACGAGTTACGATGACGGAAGACACTTCGGAGCAACGGTGGGTGCTCCAAGGCCGGTTGACAGGTTCCTTTCTTGAGGAACTGACTGCAAACTGGCAATCAAACCGGGATTCTCTGGTGACTCGGGACCTGGTTGTCGATCTCAATGGGGTCACATGCATTGATAAAGACGGTGAACGGGTTCTCCTGATGATGATTAAGGATGGAGCCAAATTCGTAGCGAACGGGATTTATACGAAACACCTTCTTGATTCGCTTCAGAGTAAGTGATTCGCCCTCACTGTGGCTGCTGAAAAGAGATAGAGACTCGCTAACTCAAGCTAGAGCGTGAGCTGGGGCGAGAGCGTTGGCGATGGCTTTGCCGGCGGTGACAGTATTGGCAGTTCCGCCGACGTCGCGGGTACAGAGTGATTTGTCGACCAGCGTGGTTTCGATGGCTTTGAGGATGGCGGCACCGGCTTCGATTTCGCCAAGGTGCTCGAGCATCATGGCGGCCGACCAGATCTGGCCGATTGGATTTGCGATTCCCTGGCCGGCGATGTCGGGAGCGGAGCCGTGGACGGGTTCGAAGAGCGATGGGAAGCGGCGTTCGGGGTTAATGTTCCCGGAGGGCGCTATGCCGATGGTTCCTGCACAGGCGGGGCCGAGGTCGGAGAGGATATCGCCGAAGAGGTTGGAGGCGACGACGACATCGAAGCGGTCGGGGTTGAGGACGAAGTGAGCGGTGAGGATGTCGATGTGGAATTTGTCCCAGGTAACGTTGGGGAAGGATTTGGCCATCTCCAAAACGCGCTCGTCCCAGTAGGGCATGGTGATGGAGATTCCGTTGGATTTGGTAGCGGAGGTGAGGTGTTTTTTCTGGCGTCTCTGCGCTAGATCGAAGGCAAACTTCAGGATCCGGTCGACGCCCACGCGGGTCATTATCGTCTCCTGAATGACGACTTCGCGATCAGTGCCGGGAAAGATTTTGCCGCCGATGGAAGAGTACTCGCCTTCGGTGTTTTCGCGAACCACGAAAAAGTCGATATCTCCGGGTTTGCGATTTGCGAGTGGGCAGGGTACGCCGGGCATCAGGCGAACGGGACGGAGGTTGACGTATTGATCGAACTCGCGGCGGAACTGGATCAGCGATCCCCAGAGTGAGATGTGGTCGGGAACTTTCTCAGGCCAGCCGACTGCTCCGAAGAAGATGGCGTCGTGATGGCCGATTTGATCCTTCCAATCGTCGGGGAGCATCTTGTTGTGCTTCAGGTAGTAGTCGACGGATGCGAAGTCGAACTCGTCGAGCTGGAGTTTGAAGTCGAACTGTCTGGCAGCGGTTTCAAGGACGCGCACGCCTTCGGGAACGACTTCCTTGCCGATTCCGTCTCCGGGGATGACTGCGATTCTGTAGGTACGGTCTGGATGGGGCATGTCTAAAGCGCCTTTCGGATTTTAGGGTTGTCGTTGGCAGGCGGATTGACGAGGATACGCATGAAGATGATGGTGATGGCGGACACTATCAGGGTACCGCCGACAAGGTAGAGTCCGCGAGTGAAGTTTCCACTGGTTCCGTTGGTCGCGCCGATCATATAGGGGCCGGCGAACCCGCCGAGGGTGCCGAGGGAGTTGATGAGTCCGATGGACGCGGCTGCGGCGGTTCCTCCGAAGAAGTTGGTGGGCAGGCACCAGAGGGGTGGCTTGGCGGCGCTGACGCCAAATGCGGTGAGCGAGAGACCGGCGATGGCCAGAACGGCGGAGGAGCCGGCGCGGGCTGCGATGGCCATCCCGATGGCGGCTATAAGGCATGCGAGGGCGGCGTGCCAGTAGCGCTCGCCGGTACGGTCAGAGTTGCGCGACCAGAGGACCATACCGACTACAGCGATGAGGTTGGGGATGGCGACCAGCAGGCCTACACGGAAGACAGAGAAGCCAAGGCCCTTGATGATCAGCGGAGCCCAGAAACCAATAGTGTAGAGGCCGGCGGATGTGCCGAAGTACGCGAGGGAGAGTGCCAGGACCTTCCAGTCGACTAGGGCGCGCAAGGCGTTGTGTCTGCGGGCATCATTGATGGCGGTTTGCTCGTGCTGGATTGCAAAGGAGAGCCAATCGCGTTCGTCTGCGGTAAGCCACGCCGCGTCGGCTGGGCGATCGGTGAGGAAGCGAAACGTTATGAAGCCGAGCACCAACGCGGGAATGCCTTCGAGGAGGAAGAGCCACTGCCATCCGCGCAGACCAAGGAGACCGTTGAATTGCATCAGGGCCGCTGAGATGGGAGAGCCGATGAAACCGGCTATGGGCGCGGCGGCCATAAACATGGCGGTTACGACCGAGCGATGATTTTCCGGGAACCAGTAGCTGAGATAGAGGATGATTCCAGGGAAGAAGCCGGCTTCGGCGAGGCCGAGGAGAAACCTCAGGACGTAGAAGCTGATCGGGCCTCGGGTGAAGGCCATAGCGACCGAGACCAGACCCCAGGTGATCATGACCCGGCCGATCCAGAAGCGGGCTCCGACCTTATGCAGAATAACGGTGGAAGGCACTTCGAAGGCGAAGTAGCCGAGGAAGAAGATGCCTGCGCCGAGCCCGAACATCTGCGAGGTGAGGCCTACGTCCTTGTTCATGGTCAGGGCGGCGAAGCCTACGTTGATGCGATCGAGAAAGGCTACGAAGTACAGGAGCATCAGAAAGGGAATGAGCCGCCAAGTGATCTTCCGAACCGCTTGTTGTTCGAGAAGGCTGGGGGCCGGCGTTGCTGTGTCGCTCATACTCTCCCTTTAGCGCGTGGTGCGGACGCAGCGTTACCATCCGAGCTTCTTGATTGTATTGGCAGAAGAATCTTTGCGTCGTTCTGCGAGTGCAACCCGCTCGTTCCTAATTGGGCTGCGATCCTGTCCAGTGGATTGTGCTTAGCAGGTTGGAGTAATCGTCGGTCCAGACCTTTGCTCCGGGTTGCGTCTCCAACTGGGTCCATCGCGCCGGGAAATCAGTGTTTGCGGCGAGGCTGGCCAGATCGGCTTTGTTTCTTGCCATAACCACCCATATGGATTGGAGCTTACCTTCTTCGGCTTGCGATTCGGTTACTGCCAGATCATGTTCTGTCAGAGAGAACAGATGCCCATCCCGCGCCAGACCATCCAGTGGCGGCTCCAGGTCGAGATAGCGATTGGAGATATGAAACGCGATGACCCCGCCGGGCGCCAGTTTATCCAGGTAAAGGGCGAGTGCTTCCTTCGTCATGAGATGAATCGGAATCGAGTCCGCGCTGAAGGCGTCGAGAACGATCAAGTCGTACTGGGCATCGGGCGCGTCACGCAGTTTCATCCTGGCATCGCCGAGCACGATTGTTGCCTGGGGCGCGCACTCTTGCAGAAATGTAAAAAACTGGGGGTTCTCGGCGATTCGTGCAACTTCCGGATTAATCTCGTAGTAGGTTATTGTCTGCCCGGGCTGCAGATAACACGCCAAAGTTCCGGCGCCCAAACCGACGAAGGCCCAGTGGCCGTGGGGCATCCTGGTTTGTTGAGCCCGGATAATCTGCCCGATGGGTCCGCTTTTCGTGTAATAGGTGAGAGGTTCACGGCTTTTCGCGGCATCCAAACTCTGCAGGCCGTGGAGGGTACGACCATGGAGCAGAGTGTGAAATCTATTTGCCGAGTCGGTCGTGACTCGGGAGACTCCGAAGAAGTTTCGCTCCGTATCGAGTGTCTGGCCAATGGCGCCCTTATAGAAGGAGCTTGCTATAAGGAGTGCAATGAGGCCGAGACCAAAGCGGAGGCGGCGCTTGCCAAAACTTAGACACCAGAGCATCGAATATCCAAAGATCAAAATGTATAGAGAACGGCCGGGCGTTATATGTGCGAAGGTCAGTGCAAGATTCACGCACAGCATGGTAAGGCCCAGTGCGAGCGGCAGCAGCCAGTCGTTGCGCTTCGCCCATACTGCTTTGGTACCGCTCAACCGAGTCATATTCGCGGGGGAATAAAGAAGCGCGGCGAAGATGAGGACCAGCGGGAATTCAAGCACCGTCTTGAAGACCATCGGAGCCACGAGCGCGTTAAAAATACCTCCAGTGACTCCTCCGACTGAAACCCAAAGATAGAACTCGGTAAGGCGGCTTACCTCTGGCCTGTTTCCGGCCAACTCCCCGTGGCAGACCATGGCCACCCCGAACAGAACAAGAAGGTAGAGGATTAATAAAACCCCAAAGGAAAGCTCAGTATGCGAAACGGATGGAAACAACGCGATGAGAATCAGAAAGGGCATTCTCTCCGCCAGCCACTTGTGGGGGATGGGGGGACGCCTGGCAAAGACGAGGACAAAGCTGATTAGGTAGATAGCTAACGGGAGAATCCAAAACAGTGGAATGGCGGGTACTTCCGTTGTCAGGGCGGTGGTTACGCCCATCATCAAGCTGGAAGGGACAAATGCCAATGCAATCCAGCGCAGGCGCTGAAGCCATCTCTCTTTCGGGAGAGTTTCCTCGACGCTTTCGTTCGCATTCGTTGCATTTGCGGAGCGCCCGCTCCATGTAAGCAGCCCACAGGTCAGTGTTAAAGCGACAAATAACATGTACCCGAAGGTCCAAAGATGACTTTGTCGGGTCAGCCTTAGCATCGGTTCCAGGAGCAAGGGATAGGCCAGGAGTCCCACCAGACTCCCAGCGTTGCTTGCGGCATAGAGGAAGTAAGGGTCCGCTGCTCGCGTAGAACCCGAGTCTGCGTACCAGCGCTGCAGGATAGGCGTACTCGCAGCAAGTGCGAAGAACGGCAGCCCGACCGATACGAAGAGCAAAGCGAACAACCACGCCACCGGATTAGCTTGAGCGGGCGGTTCCCAGCCGGGAGGAAGATGAAGAGGCAATATGCTCAGGATGAGGAAGGGCGACAAAACGATTGTCATGTGTACAGCGATTTGGGTTCTCCTTCCAAACCACTTCATTGCGGCGTGTGCATAGAGGTAGCCGGCCAATAACATCGCCTGATAGAAGACCAGACAGGTATTCCAAACCGCCGGAGTCCCTCCGAGCATTGGCAGGATCATCTTGGCGAGCATTGGTTCAACCAGGAAAAGCAATGTCGCGCTCAAAAACATGGAAAAAGTGAAAAGAGCCACTAACATGTGCTCAGGCCCTCGAGCACGCCCGTCAGGCTGAGCGTCAAAGTGCGTGCCTTTGGGCCACTGTCCAACTCCGCGAGGAGCAAGGTCGAAAATCTTTCAAGAAGAGTTGCACCAGCGAGATCGATCAACCGAGCGTCACCATTGGTCATTGTTGAGAAGTGTGGCTAAAATGTTATCCTGCGCAGGCTGTGGTGTGGAGTTTTATTTGCCTGTGAGCAGCGGACGACCGATTTTCGAGACTAAATCATAGCGGCGTGGGTGGGTGGGAACGCCAAAGAGGAGCCAAAGGTGGACGCGCTTGAGATCAATGTCATGAAATATGGCGAGGTGGAGGCGATCACATTGAACGGTGCGCTGACTCTCGGCGCCGCGGTCAACAATCTGCGACAAAAGGTCGACAACCTCGCCGCTCACGGGGCAAACCAGTTTGTTTTCAACCTTACAGGCGTGGGCAGGATGGACTCGAGCGGCATTGGGCTCCTGGTGATGATCATGAGCTCGACCAAGGAGTCGGGCGGATCCCTCAAGCTGGTGAACCCTTCTAAACAAGTGACGCAGGCTTTGAAACTTTGCAACCTGTTGCCACTGTTCGAGGTCTACACGGAAGAGGAACAGGCCATTTCCTCCTTCGGCGCTTCCTGAGCTGTTTGAGTGCAGGGGCCGTCAGGAAGTCAAGGTTTTTGAGCTTGCGCCAGATGGGAAAGGTTCGCTTTGGCCTGGTTGTTCGTTGGGTCGATACGGAGGGCCTGTTCGAAGTCGTATCGGGCGGCTTCTATATCGCCAGATCGCGCCTGAAATGCGCCAAGGTTGTTCCAGCCGTCAGCGTCTTTCGCGTTGGTGCGGAGAGCGGATTTCTGTTCAGCGATAGCTTCTTGCAACTGTCCCACCTGGGCTAACACCTGTGCAAGCAGAGCATGTGAAGACGGATCTTCGGGAGCCAATCTTACGGCTTCGCGGAGCTGAGTGATGCTTTCACTGATTTGTCCCAATTGCATGTATGCGAAGGCAAGATGTTTGCGAAGATCCAGAGCGGTTGCTGTCGAAGGATTGAGGTTGAGAGCGTGGAGAAATTCAGCTCGAGCCTGCTCATACTGCTGTTCGCTGAGAAGAACCATTCCGAGACCGCTATGAGCGTCCGCGTCATCGGAGCAATGGGCCAGCAGAGCTCGAAATGTTGTTTCTGCCTCAGTCTGAAGATTATGGTCGAGATCCAGCCGGGCGAGATTGAAGCGGGCATCGCAGTTTCCAGGTTCGACGGCCAGAGCCTTGTTATAAATGTCCTGGGCTTGTTGCCAATCACCCTCACTCTCAGTAGCTGTCCCGAGCGCGTTCCAGACTCTGCCATCGGTCGGTTTATTGTTCAATATTTTCCGGAATATATCGACCGCGTCGTGCGATTTGCCTTGGGCTGCCAATGCTGCGCCAAGGTTATAAAGGCTGATGTAGTCGTTCGGGGTCTTACTCAAGCGATTCCGCATCCAGGCCTCTTCGAGCAGCAGGCGCGGGCCGGGCTGGTTCTCGCCGCGCTCTTCAATTGGGAGCACCTGCAACCAGAGATGAGCCATTTCGTCCTCGGATCGATTGCCTGCCCGGACCCTTACCGGGGGGATGTGGGGATTATGGGGATTTGCAGTTGAATTGTCGTAGGTGTAGCGCATGTGCAGGACCGTTCCCCGGGGCAGAGAGATTGGCTTTTTGTAGGTATAAACGGACTGGCGGTCGATGTCCCAATTGCGTATCCAGATGAGCCACTGTTTTTTCTGATCGGGCAGAATGGCCCAGCACTGCATTTCCCTGCCGAGGTAGTGTGCATGGGGATAGATGCCGAGCAGATGAACGCCAACGGGGAGTGTCATCTCATCCTGGACGATGAAACTGAATTGACCAGCAGGAATATCCAGAGCATCGTCGCGATCGAGTTGCAGGAGCATCGGAAGTTCAGAAGGTGGCTCGCTCGTAAAATAGAGGCCGATCTGTGCCTGTACGATTTCAGTCTTTCCCGACGGCTTGAGGTGCATGTTCAGGATGAGATCGTTGTCGGGATCGATGCGCCAAGGCATGCCGGGAGGTTCGACCAAGACGGGTGTATCGGGTTTCCAGAAGAGGAAATGACCGTCGGGGTCGAAGCTCTTTCCGGCATCAACTACCAAATCCATGCCTGGGACGCCTTGCTGCCAATCCAACGGATGCTGGTGGCGATACTCCGCAGTTCTGTCGATCAAGATATTGGCGTGGTGCACGATTCGCGGCACGTTAGGGAGAATCTCCATAGCGCGGATGTAGTGTGTCTGGTTGAGCGGATAAGGAAGGATGAAGTTGTGAAAGACATCCCCTCCCCCCGCAGGGAGGGTAAAAGGCTTCTCGACCGTTAGGATCAGATCCGGCTTGCCAAGGATCCACGTCGATGAATACGTTGGCGCAGCCGGTGCAACGGACGGGTCGCCCTTGGCCATCCCTGTTGCCACCCATCGCTTGATGAGTGCCAAATCATCGTCACTTAGACGCCGGGTGTCGGCAAAGCTGCCGTAGCCTGGCTCCGGTAACCACGGAGGCATGAAACGCGACTCCGTGACCGTGCGGATCTGAGGAGCCCAACGCCGTGCATCTTCATACGTGAGCAGACTGAAGGGACCCGCGCCGCCAGGATGATGGCAAGTTGTGCAATTGTTATAGATCACTCTGGCGATGTGGCCGCTCCATGTTGGTTGCGCCGAGGTGAGTTGGGGAGAATTGGCCTGTGTTACAGCAGATCTCAGCGGCTTCTGACCGAAGAAGAGGATCAGCAGTGCCGATACGACAGCCAGACAGAGGACAGGCGAGCGCAATGAGGCCGGTTTCAGGTGAGGAGGCATTGTCAGAATTTTCATCGAGCCGCTGCGAGGGGCACTATGGAACACCCGACGGCGCGAGTCACAGAATGGGAGACAGGTTTACCGTCGAGAGCGGAAGAGATCGCATCTTCGAGATCATGGCGTGTAGGTTGAGGGCGCTCCTGGCCGATGGAAATATACCGGTCATCCACACGGCCGTGATAGACCTCGTGCAGAATTCCGTTATTCACGGTAAAAACCGCGGACTCCGGTGTAGTGGTGACGTGGGCCATTTGAACGAGCGTCTGCTCCGTATCGATGATTGTGCTGCTTTCAATGGAGAACTGGCCCTGGTGTTCGCGTGCGACGTCTACCGTGTCTGCGGGATTCGGGAACACCCACCAAAAGGCGACATGGCGGGAGCTGAATTCGTGTTGCAAGCGTGTGATCTCAGGGGCGTAGCGGTTTGAGATTGGGCAGTCGGTTGCGGCGAAGAAGAGCACTACGATACGAGTGTCCTGCGATGTGAGTTCTTGGATTGGTTTGCCATGGAGGTCGATCCCGAGGCGTGCGGCAGACGTGGCTATTGTGAGGAAAAATATGAGTGCGCAGCTTGAAAGGTAAGAGGGCAATGAGAGCTCCTCACTAAATCTGAGGGGATTGTATAGGAGTCTGTAAATCGAAGCCCAGATGAGGACGAGGCATTCGGGTCCTATGGCTGCGAGGCGTTCGGAGTGGCCTTGCCAGCATCCAACAAGGCTGCATTTCTTCGCTCGAGCGCAGCGTCGGCAGCCTTGCCCTGCCGGGCATACGCATCGGCAAGAAGCCGATGGGGCTCGGCGAGCGTAGGGTCGGCTTTTGTCGCGACGATTAATTGCACGATTGCGTCGTCCAGTTTGCCATCGGCCAGAAGGGAGCGCCCGCTCTTCAGTGCAAAGCTCGCCCGCTGGCGGCTCACCGCTGCGCGGCTCAGTTCTGCCGCGATTTTTCGATCGGCTGCTGCGGCGTCCTTATCTCCGGCTTGCAACTCGAGAGCGGCCAGTTGAATGTGCAGACTGGGCTGATCGGGCTGTAACGCGATCGCACGTTTGAGCGCACCGACCGCTCCAGCCGCGTCGCCAGAATCCTTCAGCACGCTGCCCAGCAACGCCCATGCGTCGCCGTTTCCGGGCTGCAATATGGTCGCGCGCTTCAACTTCGCTGCAGCGTCGGCGAATCGTCCCTGTTGCATGTAGATCACGCCAAGCGTGTAAGGCGGGTCGGGCAACGTTGCATCGAGCTGAGCTGCCCGCTCGAACTCCGGCACGGCCGCTGTCAGATCGTCCTTCAGCTTCAGCGCAAGCCCGAGGTCATAGTGCAAGGCTGCATCGTTCTGATCGAGTGACAAGCCCTTTCGGAACTGGTCTGTGGCATGGTCGAGGTCAGATTGTTGCAGATACGCAACGCCGTAGTCCTCCCGCAGCGTGGGCGAGTCCGGTCCGATTGCCAGCGCGCGAGCATAGAGTGGCAGAGCGCCTTTTGCATCGCCGGTTTGTACGTGTGCCAGCGCGTAGTTGGTCAGCGCGGCACTTGTTGGATTGCCTGAATCTATTGACGCATCGAAGATGGGCAAAGCGGCTGCTGCGTCGCCGCTGGCCTGTAGCGCGAGTGCGAGCGCGTAAAGGGCCTCGGGAGAGGTTGCCGAAGTTCGTAATTGCGCAGCGCGGTGGAGTGCATCGAGAGCTTCGGGGTCGCGGTGGAGGGAAGAGAGCGCTCGGCCCAATTGCAGTTGCGCATCGAATTGTTGTGGCTCTGCTTCGGCCGCCAGGCGGAGCGGTCCGATCGCGTCCGCCGGTCGATTGAGCGCAAGCAAGGCCACGCCCAAGTGACCTTGCGCCTGTATGAGCGAGGGGCTGAGTGCGACTGCCTGTTGAAATTGATGAAGAGCCTCCTCCATTGCGCCGCGTTTCGCCAGTACAACGCCGAGCGCATCGTTCAACTCGCTCGAGTCCGGGGTAGCCTCAACGGCAGCACGAAGCGTTGTCTCGGCGCCCGAGGCGTCGCCGGTTGCAGCGAGTGCGGTGGCGAAGGCGATCGAGTCCTGAGGTGAGAAAGAAGGCGGCGCATCGACCGCGAGCACTTCGCGGAACAGCTTAACGGCGTTCGCGTGCCTGCCAATGGCAACTTCGGCATTCGCGAGGTTCAGGTCGACGGCGGGATTCCCCGGCGCCAGGTTCCGCGCGCGCTCCAACTCTTCCACTGCCGCGCTGAACTCTCCCATCGAAAGGAGAACTGAGCCGAGTGCCGCGTGTCCTTCGGGGATCTTCGGCGCCAAGGTCACGGCTCGCGTGAATTGAAGCTTGGCTTCCTGGAGATTGCCTGTTTTCGCCGCTGAGATACCAGCTGCCATGGCCGACCGTGCTGCGATGATGTTGGAGGAGTTTGATTGTCCGTTACTTTGCGTAGCGACGATGGAAGCGGCAGAGATCGTCGCAACAATGCAGCAGCGCAAGAAAGCTTGCTCGATGTTTCGTATCGAGTTTGCTCGGGCAGGGGGCACTGGTCTACCTCTCTGCGGGGGAGAACGCAACGTAGCTCCGGCCGAGGTAAAGCCTGAACGTACCCGATGCGTTATCCGACAATATCTGCAGAGGATTTGGACGGGCCAGCGACTGATCGCGCGTGGTGGTTACGCGGAGTATCTCATTGCTGCCGATATCCATAACCACCATGTTGTTACCAGCAATAAAGCCAAAGCCGTACGCCCCTGGTGGGAGCCTGTGTTCGGCGATGGTCAACGGTAATTCTGTCAAGAGGTACGCCTGGTAGGTTTCCTGAAGCGACGATGAGTAGCCCGATGTATCGACCATCGTCACAAGGACAAGCTTGCCGTCAGGCGCGCGGAGACCGGCAGAGTTGCGTGCCTGGATCGATGCGCTTTGCCCACGGAAGAAGACCGCTGGCGGCAGGATCGCCGCAGCCTGCTCGCGAGTGAGCACGACGGATGATTGAGTCCGGCGCACGTCTGACGCCTGTGCGTGGATCATTCTGAGGTTGAGGGTGAGGGCGCAAAATGTTGTCGCCACTATGATCGCGGTTTTCGGTCCAATCTTCATAACGTGAATCGTACGGAACGTGCTCACTGCTTGCAAGGTAAGATAGGGGCCGACTCGTACTGAGGTCAAGGAATGTCTTCTCTTCGCGTGGGCCTGATCATTGAATGCGTCGTCGCTATTGCAGGGTGTTGGGCTTCGGCTCAACAACCTCCCGCGACAGCCTTGCATCCCATCGCCGAACTGCCTCTGCGTAATGATGGCCCCGTCTTTCGCCGGTATGTCAGAGCAGGTGAGCCGTTTACTGTCGCGGGTCCGCAGGGCGTCGTTGTCGGACAACAGCAGGGTTTGTTCGAGGCCTGGATTCTGCCGGTCAAGCTGCTGAGCCATTTGACTCTGCAAGCTGACGTACAAGGCTATCCAGTGCCGCTTGACCTGAATAGTATGGCGCGGGAGATTGAGGTGCGTCCCGACAGGACGACGATCACCTACTCGCACATAGCGGTTACGGTGCGTCAAGTGATGTTTGCACCGGAGGACTCGCCGAACGGCACGGGTGCGGTTGTACTGTTTCAGATCGATGCTGTGCGTCCAGTAACGCTGACCGTCCGCTTTACTCCAGAGCTGCGCGAGATGTGGCCGAAGCCAAGTAGCGGGACGCCCTCTGCAGAGTGGATCGCGAGGGGAAGCAGTGGTCTGTATGTCATACATTCGGACTTGCCAGATCTCGCGGCTGCTGTCGCTCTTCCGGGCGCGACTTCGGGCATCATGGCGCCGTATCAGGAGCGGCCGCAGGTTCATCCGCTGGAGTTGATTCTGCACATTGACCCCGCGAAAGATCGCCAGCGCATCTTTCCACTGCTTATGGCCGTCGGCAGCTCCAAAATTGCGGCCACCAACTCAGCGCTTGAGACAAAAATCAGCGAGCTGAACGAGCGTCTGCCCACCCTCTATGCAGCACACGCTGCCCGGTGCGCGGAACAGGAGCGGGAGTCGACCTCGATCGTCACGCCCAATCTTGATCTGAACGCAGATCTGAAGTGGGCGGAGTCTGCCATCGGACAACTTCGAGCGCGCACTCTGCCGACGCCAGACCATCCTGCGGGCGAGGTGGGTCTAGTTGCCGGGTACTATGCCTCTGGCGATTCGGCTCGTCCGGGCTTCGGCTGGTTCTTTGGACGTGACACTCTCTATACGGTTTACGCGCTCGACAGTTATGGCGACTTCGCGCTTGCCCGCACTGCGCTTGAGTTTGTTCTGCGACGGCAACGGATGGACGGTAAGGTGATGCATGAGTACTCGCAGACTGCCGGAGCGCTTGATTGGGCTGCCCTTCCTTATGAGTATGCAGCGGCGGACGCCACGCCACTGCTGCTCACGACCATGTTCGACTATGTGAAATCGAGCGGCGACCTGAGTTTTCTGCGCGCACATCGCGAGGCCATTTTGAAAGCGTGGCAGTTTGAAATTACGCACGACAGTGACGGTGATGGCATCTATGACAACTCGCAGGGCACGGGCTGGGTGGAAAGCTGGCCCGGAGGAATGCCGCGGCAGGAGATCTATCTCGCGCTGCTCGATGAGCAGGCTTCGCAGGCAATGTCGCAACTGGCGGTTCTCCTTGATGATGGAGCAACGGCGGTTTCGGCGGGTGCGCGAGCCACCGCAATTCATGCCACTATCGAGCGCGAGTATTACAGCCCAACGACAGACTCCTACGCGTTCAGCCGCAACACGAACGGTAAGCTCGATACAACAGCAACCGTCTTCCCGTCGATTGCATGGTGGAACAATGGCCCGGGCCTGGACCACCCGCAGGCGAGCATCCGGCGCTGGGCGTCGCATGACTTCGACACGGACTGGGGTCTGCGTGACATTGCCGAGAGTGACCCGATCTATGATCCAATCAGCTATCACCAAGGTTCCGTGTGGCCGCTCTTCACTGGCTGGACGGCGCTTGCCGAGTACCGTTCGGGTCATCCCCTGGCGGGTTATCAGGTGACGATGCAGAACGCTGATCTAACCGCCGCTCAGGATTTTGGAGCTGTCACTGAGCTTCTATCTGGCGCGTTCTTTGAACCGTTCGGACGAAGTACGAGCCGCCAGCTCTGGTCGTCTGCAATGGTTGTAACGCCACTGTTGCGCGGTCTCTTTGGCATCGACGTCGATGCTCTCCATCACACAATCAAGGTCACGCCAAACTTGCCGCCCTCCTGGCCCTCGGCGATGGTTCAGCATCTTCGAGTTGGCGAGTCGGTGGGAAACCTCAACTACAAACGGGACGGTACGACCATGCTCGTCTCTGTTGAAACGATCACTGGCGCGCCCACCCACCTAGCAGGCGGTGCGACATCTATCCGAGTGCCATTGCCGGGTGTCGAAGTTTCGATCCCGGATGGGCTGCCGGCGCGAGGCGCACGCACGGCGCAACTCAAAGTGATTGACGAAGTGATTACGGCCCATTCGCTTCATATGGAGTTGGAAGGCATCGCGGGGTCGGAGCTCACGCTTACACTCTTCCGCAATGAAGCGTCCGCAAGACCACGGGCCGAAGGCGGCGACATCGAGGGGGATCAGTTGCACATACATTTTCCGGCAGGCTCGGGCTACGTTACACAGTCCGTCACCTTGCGCTGGTAACTGCCGGTCTGGCGGTTACCGCCGGTGTTTCCTCAATCACATCCTGCAGTTTGAGGTAGACGGCGTTGGTCCAGCCAAAGCCCACTACGTTGCTTTTGTATCCGGCGGCAACTTTGACGTTGGCTGAGCCGTCGACGACGTTGTACTTTTCGCGCATAGTCCCATCGTGCTCGAAGTTGTCGAGGACCGTCTTCGAGAACTCCTGCGCCACGCGAGTTGAGTCCTGGTGATAACCGTAGCGATCGAGGCCGGCGACTGTAAGCCAGGTCGTGGGCGCCCATCCGAACGGCAAGTCCCATTGAACGCCTGAGGCGAAGTCGCTCAATGCCACGCCGCCTGCTTTCTCAAACACAGCCAGGTTCCTTTGCACCGATGCTGCCTGTGCGTCGCTCGCCTCGCCCGCCCAGAGGGGATAGAACGTTGTTACGAACTTATACGTCGATTGCTTGCCCGTGACGTAGTCGTAGTCCAGGTACATTCCTGCGCTGTTGTCCCAGAGGTAGCGATTCATAGCGGCTTGACGGGCGGCTGCGCGGTGCTCCCAGAGGCTCGCGTCTGTGGTTTTACCGAGCAACTTGGCGAAGTAGGACATGTCTTTCTCGTATTTGTAGAGCAGGCTGTTGAGGCATACGGGCGCGTAGTTGGCGGTCGATCCTGAAAATGGTCCAAATCGAAAGCTCGTATCGAAGCCCGACTCCCGCATGGCGCGATCGCTGCGATAGTATGCGGCCGACAGACGGTGCCGGTCGACGACGGCCTGGGCGCACACATGCGACGCTTTTACGTCGCAACTCGTCTTCGCCAGCGTGGCGGCTTCGGCTGGAGCAGGGTTTTCGGAACCATTCACGAGATACTCCGGATGCTCGCTCGGATGCGCCAAGAGCCAGCGGATTACATCGGGATAGTAGCTGGAGTCATCTGCCATCTCCGGAACCGGGCCATCGCCCAGGTCGTAGTAGCGTGACAATCCGGTCGCACCCGCCCGGTGCTCTGGAGAAGTCCATAGCGCATAGTCACGTTGAGCATAATCGTAGGCTCGTTGCAGCCAGGCTCGGTCAGGTGCTGCGTTCGCGGCTGGGTGCTCATATACCTCGCGAATCATCGATGACAGAAACGGCGGCTGCGACCGAGTAAAGAAGTAGGTACGGTTCGCGTTGAGGATCGCGCCGTAGTTTTCGATTTCGAAGAAGAAGTTCTCTACCATTCCGCGCGCAAGCTCGATGCGCCCGTCGTGGACCAGTCCGAGGAGAATGAAGTAGCTGTCCCATCCATACATCTCGTTGAAGCGGCCTCCTGGCACGACGTAGCGATTAGGCAGGTAGAGCAGGCCCTCAACGGGCAATTCCGTTGGTCGCACCTGACCGATGTGGTGGATGGCGCGAGGCAGATGGCGAACATCCACACGGCATTGCTGCTGCATAGCAGCGACCTCACGTGGAATCGCCATGGCCGCGGGCAGGTAGAGCACAGGCGCTGTCGTAACTTTTATATCGACGACGGACTTGCACTCCGACATGGAACGCGAGAGCGTGTCCCACCCATTATTTATGTACGCGAGAATCTTCCCCTGCGAGTCATCCGGTGCAACAGTCGACTGTGCGCGCGATGTGCGGCTCGATTGTGTAACCGCGAGACATAAAACAACAATTCCAATTGCGGTCGCACGAGCTTTGATAGCGGACATTGTGAATCTCTCCCGTTTCCTGCCGACGCAAGGAGCCAGCGAAGCTATCTCCGCTGGGCTGCCTACCGCGGCTGATCTGCGAGCGGGGTCTATTCTATGCTCGCCACCCAGCTCGAGTAGGGTGCGATGGTTACGCTCTTGAGCGAGGGAGTCTTCTCAAGCGCTGGGTCATCGGTGAGGAGTCGTCTTCAATTTGGTTCCGGTGATACCTGCCGCGCTCGGGTCTAGAGAGATTGTCTGAGACTCGCCGGTGCAGTTCAGAGCCACGAGCACGGACGACGAACCGGTCGACCTTATGTAGGAGAGCACGCTTGGGTTTGTGGTATCGAGCATCTTCATCGACCCATAACGAAGAGCGGGATTCGTCCGACGCAAGGCGATAAGCCGCTCGTACCAGTTGAGCTCCGAGTCTGGAAGCCTCGACTCGACCTCTACGTTGATCGTCTTGTAGCTCGGGGGAATTGGAAGCCATGTATTCGGGTTGGTGCTGAACCCGGCCTGCGGGCCGGCGGTCCATTGCATTGGGGTTCGCTCGCCGTCGCGCCCCTTCTCTTTTGGCCAGCCGGTGATGCCGATGGGGTCCTTGACGTCTTCTTTACGGGTCGGTGTTGTGGTTGGCATTCCGATTTCTTCGCCGTAGTACATCAGGGCGGTTGCCTTGGTCGTCATCAGCACGGTGCCGAGGAGCTTGTTGATCTGATCGTTATGTACGCCGTCGCCATAGCGATCGATCGACCGCACGTTGTCATGATTGTCGAACACGATGAGTGGTTGCGATCCGTGGACCTGCGTTTCGACCTCCTCAAGATGCGCACGCAAGGAGGTTGCGTCCAGCTTGTCGTGGTCTCCGTGGAATCCCACAAGCATATCCATTGGAAGATGAAGCTCGTTATGCGCCTCGCCTCCATACCACTTGTCCAACTCGGCAGTATTCGGCAGGTACGTTTCTCCGATCAGGACGCGATCGCCGGGATATTTAGCTACCATTCCGCGCATGCGGCGAATGACGTCATGCACTTCGGGCAGGTTGTTGGTCAACGACTCGTCCACGATCGGGTCGCCCTGGGCGTTCGTTCCTCCCAATACTTTCTCGTCACGCAACTGAGGATCTTCAAAGAGGGTTGGGATGGCATCGAGGCGGAAACCAGCGACACCGCGGTCAAGCCAGAATTTCATCGCTCCAAACATGGCCGTTTCGACCTGTGGGTTGCGCCAGTTCAAGTCCGGTTGCTGCTTGTAAAACTTGTGATAGCAGAACTGGTGTACCGCGGGAACCCACTCCCAGGCGGATCCGCCGAAGAGGGAGACCCAGTTGTTGGGCGGCACACGACCTTCGTGCTCGAATCTCTTTTGGTACGCTGTGACGTCGGGGTCACTGGCAGGCTTTCCGTCGTTCCAGACGTACCAATCGTGTTTGGGGTTCGTGCGAGAGCTTGCGGCGTCGATGAACCACTGATGCTTATCGGAGGTGTGGTTGAGGACCATGTCGAGGACGACGCGGATATTCCGCTTCTTACCTTCGGCGATGAGTCGATCCATATCCGCAACCGTCCCATACTGTGGATCGACTGCTTCGTAGTTCGAAATGTCGTAGCCAAAGTCCACCTGCGGGGAGGGGTACATCGGCGCGATCCAGATGGCATCGACGCCAAGCTTCTGCAGATAATCCATCCGCGATGTAATTCCGTTCAGGTCTCCAATGCCATCGCCATTCGAATCCTGGAAAGACCTCGGATAGATTTCATAGACAACGGCGTGCTTCCACCAAACATCGGCGGTTTGAGCGGCGGAAGCGGCCTGAGCGTAGGCTCTTGTTGGCTGGAATCTGGCGACGCCGAGGAGGACGGCAAGCAAAAGAACTCTGCTCGTGAAGCGCGAAAAGAGTCGCTGGGGACTTAACGCCCGCGGGTGGCAAAAAAACATAATATTCCCCTCAACACAACGACGAGAACTATAGCATTCGGAGGCTGCATGATGCGAAGTTGTCATGCCAATTTGAAGCAGTTCACTTGCCGGGAGTACGATTTTTTCCGACTTGGGGGATTCAGAGAGTCAGGTGGTTCGCACTCGAGTCGCTGATTTCTCTGAGATTATGGGAATAATCGCGATGAAACGGTTCTTCAAGTCTAAATGTAATGACAATAGCTATCGATTAACATCGATCTAATCTCAAAAAACCATTGACAGCTTAACCGATTGTTGCGTAGTGTTTCGGTCGTCCATTAGGTGGACATTTTTTCGGGCCCAAAGGTCCCATAGTCGCAAGTAAGCAAATCTCGATGCGCTCGGAATCGAGCCCGCCCAATGAGCTAACGGACCGCCGTAACTACGGAACGACAAAAGTTTCGCCTTGAGGGGGATCCAGTATGCGCAAAGCCTATTTCCAGCAACTCGGGACTTCGTTAGTGGTGGCCGCCATCGTCGCCTTGCCTTTTGCATTTGCGCCCAATGCCCGGGCACAGGCAGTTTACGGGTCAATCTTCGGATCCGTCACTGACACTACAGGAGCCGCAGTTCCTGGCGCGACGATCACAGTGACGGACGAGGCGAAGGGCACTACGGTCACTGCGCAATCCAATGGCACCGGCGAATTCACGGTAGAGCACCTCATCCCGGACGTCTATGACGTATCGGTATCGATGACCGGCTTCAAGGGGTATGAGCAAAAGGGTATTACCCTCTCTGCCGATTCATCGGTAAAGGTCGTGGCGGCCCTCACTGTCGGTGGTTCAACTGAGACTGTCGAAGTGAACGCGGACGCGGTCCCTCAATTGAAGACCGACCGCGCCGACGTTGCAGTGAACTTTAATTCGCAGGAGTTGGAAAACCTTCCGATCCCCGACCACAACTTTACCAATCTGCAGCTCTTGCTGCCGGGTGCGGTGCAACTCGGATGGTCACACGCTGCGGATGAGAACCCGCAGGGCTCCAAGCAAATCCAAGTCGACGGACAGGCGTTTGGCGGTGTGAACTACACGCTGGACGGCACCGACAATCAAGATCCGATCTTGGGCATCATCGTTATCAACCCGAATTCGGACTCGATGTCCGAGGCCAAGATCGCGACTCAGAACTTCGACGCTGAGTTTGGCAAGGCGGTGGCCTCCGTGGTCACAGTGCAGACCAAGTCTGGATCCAATGCCTTCCACGGTACGGCGTTTGACAACCGCGAAAGCGCGGCAAATCTGGCGCGCGATCCCTTCACCCAGTCTGGTACTGGACCCATACCAGCAGCCCTTAAGAACCAGTTCGGCGGTTCAATCGGCGGCCCGATCATCAAGGACAAGATATTTTTCTTTGGCGACTATCAGGGCGTTCGTCAGAAGGTCGGCTACTCGACTGTCCAGACCGTGCCTACGGCGCAATTGATCTCAAGCTGCCTCAGCGGTAATGGATGCAATTTCAGCCAGTACGTCGCCTATGGTCAAACCCTCGTTACTGCGTCCAACCCCGTAAATCCGTACCAGATCTACCAGCCCGGCACCACAACACCCTATCCGAATGCCATTATCCCCAACTCTCAACTTTCACCCGTTGCGCTCAACCTGTTCAAACTGCTACAGCCCTATGCGCCCAATGTTTCTGGGAGTTTTGGCGGGCTGTCGAGCAACTACTCGGGTGGTGGTACGGGTCTGTTCAACAGCGATCAGTGGGACGTGCGGGGAGATTGGACAGCCAGCGGGAGTGTCCACGTCTTCGGCCGGTTCAGCCGCTTTACAGACCTTCTGTCTGGCAATACGATCTTTGGGCCGGCGGGTGGTTCCGGACTTGGCATCGGTGGCTACGGTGGCACCTCCAAAGGCGCCAACGACAGCGCCGCTCTCGGCACCGACATCGCAGTCAACTCTCACCTGGTGACCGATATCCGCCTCGGCTACTTCCGCTACAACATCATTACCGGCAAGTACGATCCTACCAACACGAACTTGCCCATCCAGGGTGAGAATATCAGCGGTACGGGTGTGAACTCGGCCTTGACCGTTGCCGTCGACTATGGCGCACCTGACTTCAACGTCGCCGACCTCAACGTGACGAATCCGACAGCCGGACCGAATAACTCACAGGGAGCGGGCGCGCAGTATGGTGCAGGTTTGAACGTGGACCGTTGCAACTGCCCTCTTATCGAGCGTGAGGACCAGTTCCAACTCGTCAACAACTGGACCAAGATTATCGGCAACCACGCGGTGAAGGTGGGCGCCGATCTTCGCTACGCCAGAAATCTTCGTGTTCCGAGCGACAATGATCGTACTGGAGTCAATAACTTCGGCACGGGCCCAACCTCCAATGGAACGTCGGGTGGTCTGGGTTTCGCGACTTTTGTATTGGGTGACGTCACTGCCTACAACCGCTATGCCAGCACGTCAACCAACGCAAAAGAGTTCCAGAAGCGCGACTTCTTCTACGTGCAGGACACATGGCGCGCAACCCCTAAGCTGACCGTTAATGCAGGTGTGCGGTATGAATTCTACTTCCCTGAGACAGTCAATGCCTCCGGCAACGGCGCGCTTTTGAACCTGGCCACGGGTTACATCAATGTCGCGGGAGTGGGTGGAATCCCCAGCAATATGGGCGTTTCCATTGCTAAGAACGCCTGGAACCCGCGTATCGGCGTCGCTTACCAGATGAATCCAAACACGGTGATTCGTGGCGGCTACGGGCGCAGCTTCGATCTCGGCGTCTTCGGTTCGGTCTTCGGTCACGTGGTCACGCAGAACCTCCCCGTTCTCGCGAACCAGGCGATCAACGCTACTGGTGGAACCTCTACCTACGCTTTCAACCTGACTAACCCCGCTCTTACACAGGGTGGCCAAGCAACCGGCCTTTCAAACTACAAGCCGCTGGCTCCCAATGCGCAGGGGCAGATTGTGAATCCGGGCGCGGCAGTAACTTCCAAGGCGCGTCCCTTCACCGAGCGGTTGCCGACTCTCGATGCCTGGAACATCTCGATTCAGCGTTCGCTCTCGCCTACCATCTCGATCACGGCGGCTTATGTCGGCAATAAGGGCACACATACCCTTAGCGACGGTGATGGCAACAATACAAACCCCAACGAGGCGGCGATCACCTTGCCGGCCCAGTACAGTGTGACTGGCAGTTCTCTTACCTTCAATCCTGCGGGAGGAAATTGCTATCCAGCTGGTCCCAACTGCGTCCCGGGCGGAATTCCTAACCCTGGTGGCGGCGTAAAATCTAGTACTACGCTGATACAAAACGGTATAACTTCCAATCAGACATTCCTGCAGCGTTACGTTGGCGGAACGCTCCCTGCGTGCGGCGGTCCGTGCGGCTGGACTCAGGGCATCAATTACTATGGGGATGACCAGAACACCCACTACAACGCACTTCAGGTCAGTCTAATCAAAACCTACACCCATGACTTTTCCATGAACATCAACTTTGCTTATCAACATGGGATCGACGCTGCAAACAACTATGCAACATGGAATAGGGCGGTCGTCACAGGCAACGACAGCAGTATTCGGCGCACAGCACTGACGGCGTATGGTATCTACGGTCTCCCCTTCGGCAGGAGCAAGATGTACCTCAACAACGTTAACGGTTTCGTAAATCAGTTGGTCAGCGGCTGGCAGTTCAGTCCCGTGGTAGTTATTCAAAGTGGCCTGCCCTTTACACTATCGTTCAACGGCTGCGGTTCCGAGATACCTGGTTCTGCACCCTGCTACGTCAATGGCAAATCTTCCGCGCTTAGGGTCGGGGCAGTAGGCTTCGCCGGCGGCCCCAATGGTGTGGTCTTCTACCAACCCCAAACGCTTGGAGGCGCATTTACTGCTCCTGGTTTGGATACCATCGGCAATGGAGGACGCAATAACGCTTGGGGTCCGAATTTCTACAATGTCGATCTATCTGCTATGAAGAACTTCTCGATTCATGAGAGGGTCACGCTACAGTTCCGGTGCGATGCGTTCAATGGGTTCAACCACATTAACTTCGGCCTTCCGAGTGGCAACATCCAGAGTGCCGGCAACATTACGGGCGGACCTTTTCCAGGTAATGGCTCGAACCCGCGGCAAATGCAGTTCACGTTCCGCGTTCAGTTCTAAGTTCTTCCTTGACTTTTCGAATGGGAGGAGACTCCGGTCCCCTCCTAATTTATTTTTTGCTGAGATTTTCCGGCATGATTCGGGTTTGTGGTAGTGTCACGGCAACCGGTTTAAAAGGGTTCTCGCCGCATGGGTACCAGATTCACTCGTAGCATCGGACGTGCAGCTGGCTTCTTGATCGTGTTGGTCTCGGCGGCGATTGCACAGTCAACAGCAGCGGCTCCCCAAGGCGCCTCCGATCCCGCAGAGACGCTTCGCTCGCTTCGTCAGAGCATCAATACCGGCCATGTCGATCAGGCGCTTCAGGAGATCGCGCAACTGCGCGCCGGGGGCCGCTCGATACGGGGCTTGAGCCGAATCGAGGGTCTCGCGTTCTACGGCAAGAGAGACTTTCGGTCCGCCGACACCTCGTTTGCCGCAGCGCTAAAAGAGGATCCGTCGGATTTGGAATCCGCTCAGATGCGCGGTCTCACTCTCTTTCGCCTTGGCAGGCCCGCTGATGCCATCCCACTTCTTGAGTCGTCGCGCACCGGGGCCGCGAGCAAAGCTGACCCGAACTACGTTCTCGCGCTCTGCTACATGGACAGTCGCCGCTACGACGACGCCCGGCATGCATTCGCAGCGCAGTTCGGCTTCCCTCCAGATAGTGCTTCCGCGTACCTTGTCACGGCGCGAATGCTGCTCCGCCGAGAGTATCTTCCGATTGCACAGGACTTCGCGCAGAAATCTCTCGAACTCGATTCCGCTTTGCCGCTTGCTCACGAACTATTGGGTGAGATTGCGCTCGCCGGCAACCATCTTGACGTAGCTATCTCCGAGTTGGAAAAGGAGCGCACTCGCAACCCACTGGAGGGCCTTGTCTACGATCGCCTCGGTGACGCTTACTTGCGTTCTGCCCGTTACGACGACGCGCAGTTGACACTTCAGAAGGCTATCCTGCTTCTGCCGAACTCCACGGGCCCCTACATCCTTCTTGGCAAAGCTTTGCTGAAGAAATCCGATCCACTTGGCGCCGCTACTTATCTCGAGCACGCGGAGCAACTCGACCCAGCCAACTACATGACGCACAGCCTGCTCGGCCAGGCGTACCGCTCCATGGGCCGTCGCGAGGATGCCGCCAAGGAGACCGAGACCGCTGAGAAACTCCAGGCTGCCAATGAGCCCAAGCTCGAAAGCGCGCATTGAGCACATCTTGCGACAGCCAACTATACTGGGCCGTTGAGGTCTTGGCCCTATGATCTGGACGCGTCGCGGCTTTGTTCGCTCGCTATCGAGCACAGCGCTCGTTCTCTCGCTCGAGGATGTTCTAAAACTCGCTGAGCCCTTGTATGCCCAAACGCAAGCGCCCATTATTGGCGCTCGCCCGACCTACAATGCAACACCTAAGGCCGCGCCAAGAGAGGCCTCGCCGGTCACTGGAACACCGCTTGGGTTCAGTTTTCTAGATGTCGCAAAATCCAGCGGCCTGAACACAAAGACGGTCTACGGTGGTGAGCATAAGAACCGCTTTCTGTTGGAAACAACCGGTTGCGGAGCAGCTTTCTACGACTTCGACCAAGATGACTGGATCGACATCTTTCTCGTCAACGGCACACGCCTCGAAGGCTTTCCAAAGGGTCAGGAACCCATCAGCCGCCTCTTCAAGAACAATCGCGACGGCACCTTTACGGACATTACCGCGAAATCCGGCATGACGCGCTCCGGTTGGGGACAGGGCTGCTGCGTAGGCGACTATGACAATGATGGTCTCAACGACCTGTTCGTCACTTACTATGGCCAGCCGATTCTCTACCGCAACCACGGTGACGGCACGTTTACCGATGTCACTGGCAAAGCGGGTCTAACTCAGAGTCGCATGCGTTGGAACTCCGGCTGCGCTTTCCTCGACTATGACAAGGACGGTCATCTTGATTTATTCGTTGCCAACTACATCGATTTCGATATCAAGACTGCCCCGCTGCCCGAGGCCGCGGGTTGCGCATACAAAGGAATGCAGGTAGCTTGCGGTCCGCCCGGGCTCGACGGTGGCAAAAATATTCTTTATCACAATAACGGGGACGGGACCTTCACCGATGTCTCCGTGAAGGCCGGCATGGAGAACACGATCGGCACGTATGGCCTCTCGGTTGTTGTTGCCGATCTCGATAACGATGGCTGGCCGGACATCTATGTTGCCAACGACTCCACTGCTGCCACGTTCTACCAGAATCAGAAAGATGGTACCTTCAAAGATCTCGCGATCGAGGCTGGCATCGCCTATTCGCCCGATGGAAAGCCACAGGCTGGCATGGGAGTTGCGGTTGGCGACTTCAATCGTGACGGATTGCTGGACATTGTGAAGACAAACTTTGCGGGTGACACAGACTCGCTCTATCTCAACCTTGGAGATGGCACGTTTGAGGACCACACTTACCTCTCCGGCCTGGGCATAAACACTCGCTATCTCGGCTGGGGCGTCGGCTTCGTCGATCTCGATAACGATGGCTGGCTCGACATCTTTATCTCCAACGGCCATGTCTACCCTGAGGTAGACGACTCACACCTCGACGCTCCGTACGCCGAGCACAAGTATGTCTACCGCAATCTGCGAAATGGGCAGTTTGAAGAGGTCACGAACCAGGCCGGATCCGGGATATCGGAAGCTGTCCCGGCGCGCGGTTGCGCCTTCGGCGACTACAACAACGATGGCAACATGGACGTCGTGGTGAATTGCGTCAATGCTCCGCCGCAGCTGCTTCGGTGCGACGCCAGTATTCAGCGCAACTGGATCAAGCTCCGCCTGGTAGGCAAGGCGAGCAATCGCACTGGCATTGGTGCTCGAATTACCGTTACTGCTGCTACAGCGCCACAGGCAGAATCCGGTATTTGCAAGCAGCCGATGCAGCAGATCGACGAACTCCGCAGCGGGGGAAGCTACTATTCGCAGAACGACCTTCGTATGCACTTCGGCCTCGACCGCGCAACGCAAGCCGATCTGGTTGAGATCGCCTGGCCCTCGGGAGCAAAGGATACGTTGCACAATCTCGCGGCGAACCATCTCTATGTCGTCGAGGAGGGAGGCAAAATGCTCAAGACAATGGTTATGGGTACCGCGCTGCTGAAGCCGGCGGTAAAGTAATGGGTATGTCTGCCCCATGGGGCTCTCAAGCCATGGCTATATGCATGGCGATGATGGCGAGTGCTCTCATCGCACAGGCCACCAAGGCTTCGCCCTATCCCGCGAGCACAGAACATCCTACGCCGGCGTGGTTCGTAGATGTTGCTGCGAACGCCGGCATCACCGTTCGTAACGTCAACGGAGGCGTCACAACCAAACGATACATCGTCGAATCGACGGGCTCCGGCGTTGCAATCATTGATTATGATCGCGACGGCTGGCCCGACATCTTTCTGGTCAACGGATCGGAACTTCCTTCGGAGAAGAGTTCTTCTGATGTGCCTACCAGTCATCTTTTTCACAATAACCATGATGGAACATTTACCGACGTTACCGCCAAAGCCGGGCTCAATCTCAGCGGTTGGGGCCAGGGTGTATGCGTGGGTGATTACGACAATGATGGATTCGATGATCTATATGTAACTGCGTACGGTCACAATCATCTTTTTCATAATCAGGGTGATGGAACATTTCGTGACGTCTCGACGGAATCCGGTACCGCTGGCTCCGGCAAAGAGTGGGCCACGGGTTGCGCTTTCATTGACTATGACCGCGACGGCCGTCTCGATCTCGTCGTCGCCGACTACGTCCACTTCGATCTGGCAGCTACGCCAGCCCCGGGCGCCGAAGCCGGCTGCATGTGGAAGGGGACGCCGGTGATGTGCGGCCCACGCGGCTTGCCGAGCGCTCCAAACATCCTCTTCCACAATGAGGGCGATGGTCACTTCAGGGATGTCAGCGCAACCAGCGGCATCCAGAGGACGCTCGCTCACTATTGCTTCTCGGTCACGACGCTCGACTATAACGAAGACGGCTGGCCTGACATTTACGTCGCCTGCGATTCCACGCCATCTATTCTTTACCGCAACAACCATGACGGTACATTCACTGATGTTGGAGCGGACGCCGGAGTCGCCTTTAATGAAGACGGTCGCGAGCAGGCCGGCATGGGTTCAACCGCTGCCGACTATGACGGCGATGGACACCTTGATCTCTTCAAGACGAACTTCTCCGACGACACTTCAACGCTCTACCACGCCAACGGTGACGGTACTTTTACAGACGTGACATTTGCCGCCGGCCTTGGAATCAACTCGGACGCGCTTGGCTGGGGTACGATGTTCGCGGACGTCGACAACGATGGCTATCCCGACCTCCTCGTCGTCAACGGCCATGTCTACCCCGAAGTAGATTCCGCCCATCTCGGTGCGACGTTCAAAGAGCCGCGCTTCCTCTACTGGAATCAGGGCAATGGCCACTTTAAGGACATTTCGAAGTCCTCGGGCCCTGGCCTCGCGGACCCGCGCTCCGGGCGAGGTTTAGCCATCGCCGACCTGTTCAATGATGGTCGCATCGAGGCCGTTGTAAACAATCTCAGCGACCGGCCAATGCTTCTTGTCAACGAAGCCAGGAACGCCAATCACTGGCTTGGTCTTCACCTCATCGGAACCACATCCAATCGTTCTGCGATTGGTGCACGCGTTGAGCTGCATAGCAGCAAACGCATTTGGGTTGATGAGGTTCGCAGCGGTTCAAGTTACAACAGCTCCAGTGATCTGCGCTTACACTTCGGACTCGGAGCCGAAATCGCAATCTCGATGATCGAAGTTAGCTGGCCCAGTGGTCATCGTGAACGGTTCACCGTAGATGGAGTTGATCGCATTCTCGATCTTGTAGAAGGTAAGGGCACGCCCATTCCGTGATGTAGATGCCTCTTGACCTATATCTCTATATGGATTGGTCTGTGATCGGTGGCTGTGGATCGGTTCGCTTTCGATCGCACACGCCTCGATTATTTGACGCGGCCAGCTGCATCTGCGCCCCCCGACACCACCGCAATCGCGGGAGTTGCGGGCACAGTCTCGTCCATGCCGCGCTTGTCGAGATCGTGTATGTGCCACGGCACGCTCTCCTGCGCGATCTCGTGATGCTTCCGCAGGTACTCGAGTGCATAAGTACTCGCCGTAGGATCGTCCTTCTGGTCGGCGAAGTACGCCGCCTGCTCCGCTGCTTTGTTCTTTAGCCCCAGGCGACGATAGAGGATAGCCAGATTGTAGTGCGCGGCCAGATCGTCCGGATCGATCGTCTGTACCGTCTCATACTCCGCCCTTGCCAGATCGTACTTGTGTTGCTGGTAGAAGGAGAATCCCAGTTCACGGTGGGCATCGCGAGAACGCGGAAACTGCACGGCAACCTTCTGTAGATCCGCGATAGCCTCGTCGACCTGCCCCTGGTTTCGTTCGACCAGGGCCAAGTAGTAGAGCGCGCGCGCATCGTCCTTTGCGATCGCCAAGGCCTTACCGAGATAGGGCACCGCCTCGTCGTATTTCTCCCACTGGATATAGGTCAGTCCGATGTTCGTCTCTGCGTCTGCGTAATCCGGTCTCAACTTTGTCACACGTTCAAATGCGAAAACGCCCGCCGCGTACTGCTGCGCGTCCAGAAGTGCAATTCCGTAGTTATTCCAACGCATCCACTCCGGGTTATCGCCCTTGGCTGTGGGTGTTGATTCATTCGTACCCGTCCTAAGGGTTCGCGTCTGCGAAACCATATCCACCACTGGTTGCACATAATGCTGGCCAAGCGGCATGCTCATGCCAAAATCCATGAAGTGCTGGTCGAACCGTCGGTAGCGGACGGTCGCGGTCACGGTTACAGGCCCATTCGACGGGATAGTAAAGCAATAGCGTATTAGCTGCGAACGGCCAGATTGAATCGTGTTGTTGAAGGCAACAACGCGGTTGTCCCACACCTGATGAAGATCGTTGAGGGTTCCACTCTTGTTGATCAGCCGGTTCGTGAAGCTATGCGCCGCGGGGTCGAGTTCGCCGCCCGGCTTAACTTCGCCGCTCTCGGCGATCACTTTGCCGCTGAAGTCTTTCACCGTGAAATCGACCCAGCTCTCATACATATCGCGCTGCTCCGGCACAAACGAGTGCGCGATGCCTTTGTTCTGAATCACGACGGACAAGGTCACACGCTGGCCAGCCGCCAGATCGAATGGCGCTGTCCCCAGCGGAGCAATCAAATTGCTTGGCTTCGCACCTTCGGCTTCCGGTTCGCCGGTCTGCAAAGCGAATATATCCACGTTGAAGACACTCGCTTGCAAGAATTGCACGATTCGCTTGCCTTGCTCGTCATAGTGGTAGTACTGCGGAACTACCGTGTTTGCGCCAAGCCAGCGATGGCTAGCGAGCTGACCATTCTTTGCGCCATAATCTGCCAGCTGCAGCGTCTCGCGTTGCATATGGCAAGTCTGACACGTTGATACGGCGTCCTTCTTGTAGAAAGGCAGTGGCGATTCCTTCGCGAACGAAGAGGTCTGCCACTCGTCGTAGAGCGAGATCGCTCTCTGCCACTTGTAGTCATTCAGCGTTTTGGGAAGCGCCGCCTTGTGGCATGTCGAGCAGAACTCGCTCGACCGATAGAACGGCTTCATCACTGCAGCCGAGTGGCGGTCCAGATGCGCCAGAATCTCCGCGTCACTTACCGGCCGGTGGATTGCCTGGCCGTTCTCATCCATTAAAACCGCCGGTTCTGCCAGAACAAAGCTCCCCGTCCCACGCGTGTCGACGCTCTTGATTGAATGGCATACCGTGCAGGTAACCCCATCCTGGTCATATGGGCGCTTCCTGGGTGCACCTTCGGTAATCGCTCCTGCCACAACAGCCACCGGGTCGTGGCAACCCTCGCAGTGCCTCGAAGAGGAGATATTCTTCTCAGCGTTCAGCAGATTCACGTTGCGCAGATACCATGGGGCACGGTTGGCGTTGGAGTGAGCCGATTGGCGCCACTGTGCGTGCGCCTCCTGGTGACAGTGCCCGCAGTACTGTGCAGTGGGAAAGTTCTTTGGATCGATGAACTCTCCGTTGTCCGTGGCAATATTCGACGGAAGGAATGGCTGATCCGCTCCGAAGCGGTACGTGTATTCCTTAGCTATTTTCTGGGAATAGGCAGTTCGCGCTTCGGCTGCCGCCTCTGCTTCGGAGCCGGCCGAGACTCGTCGCACGAAGCATGACAAAGCCACGCCTATAGCCGCCAACAGAATCAGCCAGAGCAGCATCCTGCGGCCAAGGGTCATCGTTGGTGGAGTCGTCGGTAGCAAATCTGTGCCTCGCCGCACAATTGTCAATACAGAACTGCCTAAGCTGTTCCGACAGATATTAGACCATCCAGAACACTGCTGTCACGAGGCAAATGGGGGCCTGCGCTATGGCGATTTGCGGCTTGCCGGCCCAGCCGAAATGGCGTGGCCCTGGCCCTCGATAAGCGTCAAAAATTGGTCCACACCCGGGACCGGGAACTGCTCTATGTTGCCGCTTGGCCACCGAACCTCCAGCTTTTCCACGCTGGTCGCCAGCCCGAGGCCGAAGTGAGGTCGCATATCCGATGTCGAGGCGTAACTGCCGCCAGAAAACACATCTGCTCGTTGCGTCGTTCCATTGACAGTGAGATAGATGGTCGTTCCTGTGCCATCCCGTGGACTCTTTGGTCCACCCACCAGCCTTAGTCCCAACCAGTGATTGTGATTCGCATCCACGTTTCTCAGCAACGCTGGAGACTCATCGATATTGTTGACGACCGCATCCATCTTGCCATCGTTGAACAGATCGCCGACAGCCAGGCCGCGGGACGGCATAGGAGCCGCCAGTGCCGTGCCCTCTACGGCCGGCACCGGCTCGAGGCTCTTGCCGCCTACATTGTGAAACAGCAAGGGCCGCTGCGCCCACGTTGTACCCCAGTTGTTCACGTCCGCGTTGCGGTAAACGTGTCCGTTCACTTCAAGCAAGTCCTTCCAGCCGTCGTTGTCGTAGTCGACGAAGGCGGTACCCCAGCCGAGGAAGGGAATCGTAAGCTCGGTTATCTTCGCGTCGTAGCTGATATCGGTAAAGTTCGCATCGCCGTCATTTCGGTATAACGGCTTGTAGTCATCGGAAAACGTAGTGTTGTAGATGTCCACTAGCCCGTTATTTCGATAATCTCCGATCGCGATTCCCATGGCTGCCGTCTCCCTTCCCTCTTTATTCAAGGCATAGCCCGAAGGGTAGCTTTGGTCTTCGAACTTTCCTCCACCCTGATTGATGTACAGGTAGTTGGGGGTCGAATCGTTCGCCACCAGGAGGTCCGGTCTACCATCGTTATTGACATCTATGAAGACCGACGAAAGCCCATAATACCCGGCCTTGTCACTGACACCAGCCTCGACACTCACATCGGTAAACGTACCATCGCCGTTGTTGTGAAACAGATGATCGCCCTCGCCTGGAAGTCCACGCGGTCCGCATAGCGTCTTCACACCTCGATATTGGCAAAACGTTAGCGGAATCGCGTCGCCGCTGGTCTCATGCTTGAAGTCGTAGTGCACATAACCCGGTACGAACAGATCGAGCCGCCCGTCGCCGTTATAATCGCCCCAGGTCGCCCCGGTCGACCAATTTCCCAACGCAACGCCCGCCTTCTCCGCCACGTCGGTAAACGTGCCATCGTGATTGTTGTGATACAGGCGATTCTTTCCGCAGTTCGTGACGTACAGGTCCGGCCAGCCATCGTTGTCGTAATCGCCTACTGCCACACCGAACCCCCAGCGGTCGTTGGCTACGCCGGCTTTAGCGGTCACATCGGTAAATGTGCCGTCGTGGTTGTTGTGAAAGAGAGCGGCGTGAGGAGGCACAGCCTTTCCGTTGAGGGCTTCCTGCGTACTTCCATTAACGAGATAGATATCCAGCCAGCCGTCGTTGTCGTAGTCCAGCAATGCCACGCCTGACCCGATCGTTTCGACGATGGTCCGCTTCTCTGGGGACCCCATCTTGTGCTGCCAACTGGTCAGACCGGCTTCCTTTGCGATGTCCTTAAACACAACAGGACCGGTCGCTACTGTGCCACCCACCGTAATCGGACGTTGCTTAGCGTCAAAGACTGGCGGAAATACCCCCGCCGTTACCGATCCGCCCTTTGCAGGGGCCTGAGCCCCCTCCTGAGCTGCGGTCTTCTCGCTCTCAAGCGGAGACTGAGCGCGGGTTTCGGTTGTCACAGCGAGCATGACACATAGAGCGATTACGAGCCTTTCGGCGCATCGAGCAAGGGTCATCAGCGTACCGTAAAAAGCCTTTCCGGGCTTGTGGCCCTGCAGCTCTGCATCCTGTCGCAGAGCGACGCGGCGCCAGTGTAAAGTGTATGTTCGGGCCCAGTAATCATATCCCTCTCTAGTCGCATTTTGCTGCCGCTTCGGCCATGAGAGTATGACAGAATGATCTAATTAGTAATGACAAAGATCGTGGGACTACTTTCAATGGCTGCTTTTGTCAAATCTTCCAGTTCGATCCACGCCAAGAACCTCTCCCACCCTCGCGTACAAGACCAAAAACAGGACCCCGCACCCGCTTCTAGCAAAGCCGCCTCGGAGATGCCGCGTCACCGGGCCATTTACAAAGAGCTCCTGGCCGAGATCCAGTCCGGCGTCTATAAGCCTGGGGAACGCCTTCCCTCGGAAGCTGTTCTTTGCGAACGGTTTCAGGCCTCCCGGATCACTGTTGCCAAGGCGTTCCAGTCGCTTCAACGGGAGAATTTAGTCACTCGGCGTCCCGGTTCAGGCACGTATGTGGAGAAGCCTGCTCAGGGATCCTCGCATCGCTTCGGAGTCCTTATTCCTGACTTCGGCTCGACCGACATCTTCGAGCCCATCTGCCAGGGAATTATGCGCTCGCCAGCGGCTCGCTCTCACTCCCTCACCTGGGGTTCCTCGAATGCCAGCGCAACGAACTCCGTTCATGCCGTGGAGCAACTTTGTCAGCAGTACATTGCCGAACGAGTCTCCGGAGTGTTCTTCGCCCCCGCCGAGCATGCCGAAACCCGCCATGAGTCCAATCGCCGCATCGCCTCCATGCTCGAGCATGCAGGTATCCCGATCGTGCTTCTGGATCGCGACTTCGAGCCTTACCCTGACCGTTCGAACTTCGATCTTGTTGGTATTGACAACCACCGTGCCGGCTATATTCTCACCCGCCATCTGGTTCAGGTCGGTTCAAAGCGAATTGTCTTCGCCATGCGGGGTAACTCCGCACCCACGGTCGAAGCGCGTGCTTCGGGGTACAAGGATGCGCTCAGTTTCTTTCATCCCGGGGCCAGTCCTGTCTTTTGCACCGATTTCTGCAACACCGACGAAGTCAAGAAGATGCTTGACCGGGACCGCCCCGACGGTATCGTTTGTGCCAATGACGTCACGGCTGCCCACCTCATGAGGACCATGGTTTCACTTGGCGTCCGCATTCCAGCCGATGTCCGGATGGTTGGCGTTGACGATGTCAGCTATGCCAAGTTTCTTCCGACGCCTCTGACTTCTTTACGTCAGGACTGTGCCGAGATTGGGGCTGTCGCCATGTCTACAATGCTCGATCGCCTGAGCATGCCCGACCATCCCATTCGCGACGTCCTCGTGGGTTGCGAATTGATTGTGCGGGCTTCCTGCGGTTCAACTCAGGGCCTGCTGGATTCGGAAGCTTAGACCGGCGCGGAGCTCAGTGTCGCCCTGATTTCATCAAGCAGCTTTTCGGGCACTTCCGGGGTCGCGCCCGATTGGCTGGCTACATAGCTGCCGCAGAGATTGCTCACTGTGTTGATCTGTTCTAGTGACGCCCCTCGCAGGTAAGCATGCACCATACCCGCAGTGAATGCATCGCCTGCACCGATCGTATCGACCACTTTGACGGTAAACCCCCTGTGTCTGTGCGTTCGCTGGCGATCCACCAGGAGACTGCCGTGAGGTCCCAATGTGATTGCCACTACGCGGCATCGAGAAGCCGATTCGAGCAGGGAGTGCGCCGCATTTTGAGCCCAATCGTTCAGCAGCTCATCATCCGTTCCATCCGAGGGCGCGGGGACGATCGATCTAACTTTCAGTAAGCGGCCGACCTCTGGCAGTTCATCATCACTGACCTTCAGCACGGTCGCCTGCTCCAGGCACCAATGCAGTGTATCTGCGGAACAGAAAGGCATCCGTAAGTTCACATCGCAAACTCGAGCGCAATTACCCGAGGTAGCACAGACCAGCGCTCGGATAGACTCCCGCGATGGGTTCTGCCGCTGCGCCAAGGTTCCATAGCACACCGCTGACGCAGTTTTCGCCAAGTTGAGAAGGTCGCTTGACAGAGTTATTTCATCCCAGGCAACTGGACTCTCAATCGTGTACCGCGGTTTGCGCTTTTCATCCAGTGTTACCGTTACTGTACCCGTTGGGAGAAGATCCGAACACTGGATTGCGGTGAGATCGAAGTGATCCCGTGTAAGGGCGGCGTCGGCGGCCGTCTTTAATTGATCCATCGCTCTGCGTCCGAGTTCGTCCCGACCCACACGGCTTACCAACGCGACATAATCGCCCAGACGAGCACAAAGGACCGCAAAGTTCGCGGTTGTCCCGCCGAGCCGGGGACCAGAAGGCAGCAAATCCCAAAGCAACTCTCCAGCGCTAAGAATTGGTGATGCAATGCTCGATTTCATGGAGGTCAAGACCTCCCAGGAGAGGATGGAATTGTCTGCGAGTTCGGTTCCGCAGTCTATTCCTTAGCCGAACGGCATCCTCACATAGGAGGAAATGCAATGTCAAATACAGGTCGTGAAGATACTTCGTCAAGGCTATAGCAAATTAATTGAAAACTACGTGCTAGCCGCGAATATGCTGAGTCTAAGAAACTCGGCGCTCTAAGCAAAGGTATTCCTAACCGTTGATCATGTTGTGAAGGAAACGACGTGGCGGCGACTTGAAACGAAGACGCTTGGCTTCCTAAGGATGATGGCGTGATGCGTTCCTACTCGCTGATGGCTCTCGGGGTGACTACTCTGCTTTGCGCGGCATGCTTCCCATCCCTCGAAACATCCATTGCATTCAGCGAAGGTGCGCTATCCACTCCATCTCCGGTGGAGGCGGACAATGATTCCGCATGTGCGGGCTGTCACCGTGAGATCTATGACCGCTATCGCCAAACCCCGATGGCGCGAGCGAGTGGTCCTGCCCTGGCTGGCTTGTTGGTGGGCTCATTCCAACATGCGGCTTCGGGTGTTCAATACCAAGTCTTTCTTCGCGATGGCAAGGGCTGGATGTCCTATCGCAGAACTTCTGTCCGGAGCGCTTCGCCGACCGACTGGGATCTAAGCGGGGAGCGTCAACTCCGTTATTTCATTGGATCAGGACACCGCGGCCGAACCTATTTATATGAAGAGTCGGGGCTTTGGTTCGAGGCGCCGATTAACTACTACAGCAAAAAGGGAATTTGGGACATGGCCCCGAATTTTCAGGCCAGCCGCAACATTCCTGACAGCCTCCCGATCGATTCCAACTGTCTCCACTGTCACGCGACAGACGTGCAGTCGGCGCTTCCTTCCGCCAGAAACAGATATGCGGACGTTCCGTTCCGCCAGGGAGGGATCGGTTGCGTTGCATGCCATGGGAACGCCGCCGAACATCTCGCACGAAAAGGACAGGGGAAGATCATCAACCCAGCACGACTCACTAGCTCAAGGAGAGATGATATTTGTCTTCAGTGTCATCTTGAAGGCGATGCTGCGGTGTACCTTGCCGGCAGGTCGCTTGCGGACTTTCGTGCAGGAGATGATCTCGCCGCGTACGTAAACTACTTCGTGAAGGAGGGCGCCGAAGCAGGAGGAGGACGCGCAGCCAGCCAATATGAGGCCTTGTTGCGGAGCCGCTGCAAGATCGTTAGCGGCGACAAGCTTACCTGTACAACCTGTCACGGCCCGCACGGTACACCGCCCGAGCCGAATCGTGTCACTTACTTTCGCGACAAGTGCCTTAGTTGTCATACGGGCCAACGCATGGCGCTGGAGCACCACCCCGAACAGCGGGATTGCGCCGTTTGTCATATGCCGACCAGTGCGACGACCGACATATCCCATGAGCAACTAACAGACCACAGAATTCAACGCTCTCCATCCTCCGGGCAGCTTAGATTGTCGAAGCCCATGGAGGGGACCTACCGCTTAGTGCCAGTAGGTGCGGCGAAGCCGGGAGACCGTGAACTCGGTCTGGCTTACTCTCAGGCTGCGCTGCGCGGTAATCAAGAGGCGCGGCAGTTGGCACGGCAACTCCTGCAACGGGCTGAGGCCGCAGGTGCGGACGATGCCGAATTGCATTCCCAACTGGGCTTGATCGAGCAGATGTCAGGGCATCTGACCATTGCTCAAAAGGAATACGATTTAGCACTCTTAAAGGACGCGGACAACAGTACGGCGCTCGGCAATAAGGCTGTGCTGGAGGCGTCTTCTGGGCAGGCCGCAGATGCTATACATCTATTACAGCGCGTAGTTCAGAACGATCCAAGTCAAGTGGCTGCGGGTCTGAATCTTGCCTTCATGGAGTGTGTGGGCGGCGATAGGGAGGGTGCGCGCAAGGTACTTTCCAATCTGAGTCGATTCAGCCCTGACAACGCCGCTTTACAACTCTTTATTCGCACTGGTGTCTATGTTGGGCAACGCTGCAATGTCAGTTCAGAAAACGGGGTTCGATAAAAACTGCTAGAGCCGCGATCAAAGCAACGCTGACGGACCGGGCGGGATTGCCATTTGCCATCGAGCCTGCAATACTTCTTGAGGTTGGGTCTTTTGTGCCCTGCCCCTTACTTTCCGCTTCCTGCCTATGTGCTGGTACGGCGCTCCGATCTGGAATTGCGAAGGTAAGGACGGATCAGTCTCATGAATGATTGACCGAGAAGGCGGGAGTAGTTCAGTGGCAGAACGTCAGCTTCCCAAGCTGAATGTCGCCGGTTCGATCCCGGTCTCCCGCTCCAAAGACTCCGAGACCACTAAGTAAAAAACAGCGCCCAAGCTATTCGCTTGAGCGCTGTTCCATTTGTGACGATGAAGCTCGCCACGGATGAGATGCTTGATTTCAGCGGCTGGCGGTGTTGGTCTTCTGAGCCAGTTTGGAGTGGTCCTGGAGGGTTTGGGCCTCGGGCAGGAAGTTGATGGCTTTGGCGATCTGCGGGTCCCACTCTGCGCGGACCTTGAGGCCTTCGAGCTGTCCGAACTGCGAGGTGAAGAGCTCACTCTTGATGCTCTCCTTGATCCAGTCGTTGACGCCGGAAATGTCGGCATCCGTGTAGTCGATCTGGTTGTCTTTCAGGAACGCCTTGAACTGCTGCATCACTGCATCGTCGACTTCAAATTCCTTCGTGACGGTGTGAGTGGCGAGATAGTGTTTGCTGAAGTTGAAGAACGCGTAGTGGATGAGGAGACTGTCCTGGAATTTGTTCGACTTCATGTTGTCGATCTTTTCATCAGGAGTGATGCCGCCCCCACCGTAGACGGTGCGTCCGGAGTCGGTGAGCTTGACCTCCAAGTTGTTCTTGTCCGGCTTGGCCGCGTCGTCGCGCACGTAATAGTAGTCGTAGAGCGAGACGTGATCGTAGTTTCGCTGAATGAGTCGTCCGGACGGAGTGTAGTAGTGGTAGGTGGTCAGTGCGAGACCGGTGTTCTCGGTGATCTGGAAGACTGTCTGGACGAGGCCTTTGCCGAAGGTGGTTTCGCCGACGATCAGGGCGCGGTCGTGATCCTGCAGTGCGCCGGAGACGATCTCAGCGGCCGAGGCGGTATTGCGATTTACGAGAACGACGATGGGGAATTTCGGACCCTCTTCGCCGCGGGTCGCACGGTAGACCTGATCAGGAAAGGCCCGGCCGCGCTGCGAGACGACGATCTGACCCTTCTGGAGGAACTTGTCAGAGGTGTTTACGGCTTCGTTGAGCAGACCGCCAGGGTTGCCGCGGAGATCAAGGACGAGGCCGTGAATCTCACCGAAGTTGTCGAGCGCATCGCCTACTTCGCGGCTGGTGGTTTCGATGAAGCTGGAGAGGTGGATATAGCCGACGCCGGGACGAATCAGGAAGGCAAGATCGACGGAGGGTCGGGGAATTTCATCGCGTACGAGGTCAAATACGATCGGGCGTGCAGCGCCTTCGCGGCTGACCGTGACGGAGACGTGAGTGCCGCGTGCGCCTTTGAGCAGGCTCGCGACGGCGGTCGAATCCATACCATCAGTGGATTTGCCATCGACAGTGAGGATTTCGTCGCCGGGCCGGATGCCGGCCTTATAAGAGGGGGTTCCTTCGAAGGGATAGAGTACGACGATCTTGGTCTTGCCACTGCCGTAGGAAACGGGCTGTGGCTGGATAGTCATGCCGACGCCGTAGTACTTACCGTGCTGGTCCTCGCGCATCTGCGCGTAGGCTTTCGGGTCATAGAAGTTCGAGTGGGGATCGAGGACGTGGAGCATGCCCGGGATGGCGCCGTCGTAGATCGCCTTGTCGGTCTTGTCCGTGTTCATCGGCTCAGCGTAGTTCTGTTCAACCAGCGAGTAGACGTTGGTGAAAGAATGAAGCGAGTCGCGCAGTGTCGACTCATCGCTGGCCGACTGGGCGGCAACCTTTTGGTTGATGAAAGAGCCGAGGATGGCGCAGGTGGCGAGAAAAAGACTTGCGGAGAATAGTGCGCGGCGGGTGCGGGGAGCCATAGGCTTGGGTGACCTCGAAGTGGTAAATCGCGCGCAATAGTGCGCAGGGACAGACGTCCCCTATTTGACGAAGTATACCATCCGGGGTAAGCCAGGAGCCTTATCTAACGGGGGATTCGCATGTTCGGTCAAGGGCAGTTAGAATTGGGTACGGATACCGTCCAATGCTAGGGTGAGTCAAACGACCAGGGCGGCGGAAGTGCCGGGCGATCGATGTTAAGTCGCGGACGTTGACTAGATACGAGTGGCAAAGACACGAGTGATAATGACCTTGAGAATTTCGCAGTTTGCGGCGGTGTGCGGGCTGGGCCTGCTGACACTTCCGGGAGTGGTGCAAGCACAGGCGCCGCGGTACCAGAGCCCGTTGAGTGTGCCATCCGAGCCGCAGCAGCAAGTAACGCTGCCGGTTACGCCAGCAATCACCCCGAATGGAACTGTGGTCGAAGACGTCGTCGTCCATGTGAACGACCTCATCATCAGCCGCAGTGATGTGGAGCGGGCCGAGCAGGCGTTGGCTCAAGAGAATGCGCAGGCGGGAGCCACTCCGGCTGAGGCTGCGGAGAGGCAAAAGAACCTTTTGCGCGACATGATCGATAAGCAACTGCTGCTGTCGCGAGGCAAGGAGCTCGGGATCAACGCCGACGCTGAAGTGATTCGGCGGCTGGATGAGATTCGTAAGCAGAATCATCTGGACACGATGGAGGACCTAGAGAAGGCGGCGCGGCAACAGGGCGTGTCCTTTGAGGACTTTAAGGCGGGGATCCGGGATAACGTGATTACGCAGATGGTAGTGCGCGACGAGGTTGGGCGTCGGCTGCAGATGACTCAGGGCCAAGAGCAGGCTTACTACGAGGCGCATAAGCAGGAGTTTATGCAGCCGGAGCAGATCAAGCTTAGCGAGATACTGGTCCCCACGCCTGCAGATGCCAACGATGCCACGATTGCGCAGGCCCAGGCGAAGGCGGAAAATCTCGAGGCTCAGTTGAAGGCCGGGGCGAACTTCGAAGATCTGGCAAAGGCGAATTCAGGCGGACCGACGGCGTCGCAGGGCGGCGATCTGGGGATGTACAAACGCGGAGCACTGGCGAAGGTTCTTGAGGACCAGACATTCAATCTCAAGGCCGGAGAGTCGACAGCTCCGATACGGACGCGTCAAGGATTTGTGATTCTAAAAGTAACCGACCATGTTGCCGCTGGAGTGGCACCCCTCAAGGATGTTGAGCAGCAGGTTCAAGAGGGGATGTACACCGAGGCGATGGCGCCAGCCTTGCGCGCCTACCTGACGAAGCTGCGTGAAGATGCCGCGATCGATATTCGGGCCGGGTATGTGGACTCAGGCGCGAGTCCAAAGGAAACCAAGCCTGTGTACACGGCGTATACGCCACCTGCAGTGAAGAAGAAGCCGGTTCAAGAGAAGAAACGGTTCGACCGTGGCACGAAATATTCGACGGTGAGCAAGACTTCGAAGGGTTCGGTGGCCACGCCTGTTTCAGAAGTGACGACTCCGACGACCACTGCAACGGCCACTTCCACGACGACGCCTAAGTCTTCTGCCAAGGCGACGAAGAAGCCGACAGTGAAGCGCGAGAAGATACGGTACGGACAGGCCCCCAGGAACTCTCTGCCTCCAGGTCCGCAAGAGGCGGCTACTACAGGAAGCGACGTTGGCGAAGGTGCGACGTCTGCGGCGATGGCGCGGGGCGGAACAATGGCGTCAAATGCCGCACCCGGTACAGCCATAGCGCCGATTGAGAGTTCAAGCTCGGCAACCTCGGATACAGCTCCGAATCCACTAGAGGCGCATGCTGCGCCGACGGGGAAGACTCGCTACAGCGCGCGTGCGAAGACCGAAGCGGCAACCAAGAAGGCTACGAAGACAAAGAAAACGAGTGAGAAACAGGCGGCAACGCCGGCTCCCGTGACCGCTGAGGAGAAGGCGGCTCAACAGACACAGGCTGCTCCGCTCGGGTTGAATGGGGACACTTCGAAGAAGAAGACGAAACAGAAAAAGGATAAGAATGCTCCCAAGGAGCGGCTGCAAAGCAAGCCGCCGAAACCCGCGCCGCCACCGCCGGATGAGACGCCGTCAAACGCTCCGGGTCGGGGAACTCCGGCGGAAGGGACTATCCCGCCTGCTCCAAAGACCCCGGATACAGCTGCGCCTCCGGCGACAACTCCGCCAGCAACGCCTCCTCAACTGTAGATTGAGGTTCGATTATTCTTTCACCCACGCGAGGACCTTTGTCCTCGCGTTTTGGTTTGTAGCGGGCTTTGTTTGGCGTTGATGCGGGGTATTCTGGTTGAGATGAAAGACTTTTTTATTCAGGATGCTGCCAGGTTCGACAACACGACCGTAACTACCTATTTTGTTCTGTCGTCGTTGCAAGTACGGGATAAGAAGCAGGGTGGACAATATCTTGCGCTGACTTTTAGCGACAAAACGGGCTCGATTGAAGGGCGGATGTGGGATGACATTGCCGAGGCTCTGGCGAGTTGTTCCGAGGGCTGTTACGTCAAGGTGCAGGGGGACATCTCGAAGTATCAGGGGAAGTTCCAGATCACATTGAAAAAGCTGCGGTTAGCGGCGGAGTCGGAGATCAACGCGGCGGATTATCAGGCTTCGACGAAGTTTGATGTTGAGCAGATGTGGGCGGAGCTGCGGGGCTATGTTGCGGCGTTTAAGAATGAGGATTTGAAACGGCTTGTCTTTTCTTTTCTTGATGATGCGGAGATTGGGCCTGCATTCAAAGCCGCGCCGGCAGCGAAGAGGTTGCATCATGCTTGGCTGGGTGGGCTGCTGGAGCATGTGTTGACGCTGGTCAGGGTGTGTCTGGCGGCGGTGCCGTTTTATCCGGAGGTTGATCCGGATCTGTTGATTACAGGGGCGATACTGCACGATATTGGCAAAGTGCGCGAGTTGGAGTGGGGTTCGAGCTTCAGCTATACGCTGGAGGGGCAGATGATTGGGCACATCAGCATTGCGCAGGGGATGCTGCGGGAGAAGGTGCAGGCGCTGGCGCCGTTTCCGGAGAAGCTGAGGGTGCTGGTGGAGCATATGATTCTGAGCCACCATGGGAAGTATGAGTTTGGCTCGCCGAAGCTGCCGATGACTCCGGAGGCTATTCTTTTGAGCGCTTTGGACGATCTGGAGGCGAAGATGCAGGCGGTTCGGAATGAGTTTGCGGCGGCTGAGGCGGCGGGTAAGGGCAGCGATGAGGTGACGGAATGGGTGCGGAGCATGGATCGTCCGCTGTTGAATTCGCAGAAATTTCTAAAGGAGGAGTAAAGGCGGTTTTACAGGGGGTTTTTGAGATTTTGGGTGTTTTTTGGATGGTAAAACGTGGTGAGTTTGTGGTGGATTCGTGGTGAAATCGTGGTTCTTTGATGGTGGGTTTTGGTGGAGCGAAAAACACGCCACGGTTTTGAGATTTATTTTTGGGGCGGGACGAGAGGGTATACCCCAAGGGCTAAAAGCCCCTTATCTCGCCCGGCTTTTTCGTTGGGCTGAAGCCCCAACGCTTAATCCCGAAGGGCAACGGCTGTGGCTGGTTCGCTTTTTTGGGGGGCCCTCGCTTCAGAGTTGGAATGGTGGCGGAAACTTGCAGATGCAGAGGCGAACAGCGTGGGCTGAAAAGGTTCGAAGTGTTGTGGCTGGATCTGCTTCTTCGGGGTCCTTCGCTCCGCTCAGGATGACGGCAAAAACTTGCAAAGGCAACGGCAAGAGCAACGGCAACAAGCGGAGTAGCGAGAGTTACTCGTCGAGCTTGAAGACTTTGATCTTTACCAGCTGAGCGATGGTCAGGTTCTTGAAGCCGCGGGCTTTCATTTTTTCTACAAAGGGAGCGTCGATCTTGAAGACGCTCATCTGGATGAGTTCCTCCTGGGTTGGGGAGTAGCCCATTGCCCGGATTGCCTGGACTTTTTCCGGGGAGACGCCGACGGCTTTCATACTCGTCAGCTTCTGGGCGCGGAGTTCAGGATAGCCCGCTGCCGCCATTGCCTTGACGTAGGCGGGGTCTACCTTTAGCGCTCTGAGTCCCATCACGTTTTGTGTGGTCATCTCTGTCACGCCTGCGTCTTTCATCTCTTTGACCCACGCGGTTGTAATGTCGAGCATGGCGAAACCCTGCAACCGGTCGGGCGTCAGGTCGTCAAATCCCATCGCCTGCATACGCTTTACGAATCCCTCATCCGGGGTGAAGGAGTAGGTTCCGCGCATCGCTGCATCGTGCACTGTGCCGACACAACGCATCTCGCCGGAGTCGGCCTTCATGCGCGCGTCCATTGCGGCGCCTTCGTGCTCCAGGTCCTGCGCGGTGATACCGCTCCACCTGGTCCACAGCATGTCCGAGTTTCCTTCATGGCAATGGTGGCCAGCAACACAGTCCCCGCGCTGGGAACTGAAGGACATCTTTTCGTCAGTTTGTCCGGCGCTTATGGAGCATGTGCCCGCGTTGTCGGCAAGCGCAACGGTCGCGCTGAACGCGGCTGTCAAAACCAAAACGAGCACCTTCACCGAAACAACCATCTTGCGCATGTCAGGTCTCCTCATGTGTGTCGATTTCCAAGGGCGCTATTGGTCTGGGTGCTTTTGATGCGGGTCCTATTGATCCGGGTCCTATTGGTCCAGCAAGCCCGACATCTTGAGTTTCAGCATCTTGTCGAGGTTCTTGTCGTCGAATCCGTGGGACTTCGCATCGGCGACGAACTTTTGATCGAGATGGAAGACTGCGGCCCGGCGCAATTCCTCAGTGGTGGCTTGCGGAAACTGCTGCTTCAGCCATCCCGCCTGCTCCGGCGTCATTCCCTGCGCTTTGATCGCGATCAGATCGTGGACGCTCAGGTTGCCGAATCCCTTCTGCTTCATAGCAGCGGCATACTCGGGCGTTACACCCATCGACTTCATGGCGATCAACTCGTGCAAGCTGAGATTGGTGCCAAATCCTTTGGTCATTTCGGCAGCATACTCGGGGGTTATGCCCATGGACTTCATGGCGACCAGTTCATGCACGCTGAGATCGCCAAACCCTTTCTGCTTCATCTCCGCCGCATACTCGGGGGTGATTCCCATGGACTTCTCCGTGACCACCTCGTGAAAGTCCTTCGGGGCGATCCCGCTCTTATTCAGTGAAGCAACATAGTCAGGAGTGATGCCCATGGACTTCAGCGCGATGAGCTCATGCACGGTGGGCTTGCCGAGACCAACGGTCCCCATCGATTTTGCATACTCGGGTGTGATTCCCATCGATTTCATGGCGACCAGCGAATTGAAGTCGTTGTTGAGGTCAAGCGGGTAGCCGGCGGCACGCATCTCATCGAGGTAAGCCGAGCCCTTTGCTGAGGACGTGCCGTTCGCGTCCTGCAGTTCGATGAAAGCGGAGACGTTTGTGGAGGACGTGCCGTTCGCGTCCCGTAGTTCGATCGTATTCTTCACGAAAGCCATTGGGGCAAGCGGCCGATTCGGGGCATTCATATACACCCGTGGAGTTGGGGAGGGCGCTGCCATTGGTGCGGCGGCGTCATAGAGGCGCCACCGGCGCGGCCGCGGGATGGGGTTGCCATCGGTGTGGGTGAGGGCGTTGCTTGCGGCGCAATCTCGCTGCGCTGGACCGGAGCTGCCGGTGTAGGAGCGGGAACGGCAACGCGCGGATTTACCCCGGGCATCTGGGACATTGTGGCGGGCATCGCTGCGATTACCTGCGCCACTACCGGCTGCACCGCTGAGAGTACAGGAGCTGCGACCGCAGTACTGGCCTTTGGCCCCAACAGCAGCGCCATGATTACCGCTCCGGCTGTTGCCACACTGACTCCACTCGTCATCCTGCTCTGCATTGCCATGTCTTCTCCAAGTACCTTCCTGATTCGTCCGAGCAGAGATCCGCCACATCCTCCCAGGGCCATCGCCATTCGCAGCTTCACGGTCCGCTGCTCCTCGAGGCGCAGCAGGGCCCGCGCATAGACCGCTGCACCGGAGCAGCACTCGACTGCGATCTCGTCGCAACAGACCTCGCGCCGGTCGCGCACCGTGCTGCTGAGCCACCACACGGCGGGATGGAAGAAGAGCACGCTCTCGACGGCCGTCTGCATGAGGTTCCACACATAGTCCCAGCGTCGAATGTGTCCGAGCTCGTGGGCCATCACGGCCTCGAGTTCCTCCCTTGGCATTCCCATCACGGCACTCATGGGCAAGATTACGGTGGCTCGCCAAACTCCCATGGCGAGCGGGGAGATAACGTAATCGGAGATTCGCAGTGCAACTTTCCTGCCGGCATGGACCTGCTCGGAGATCCGCTGAAATGCGCGCTCGACCTGCTGAGGCACCATACGCAGCGCGTTTCGGCGAATCATTTCCAGCTGCCACCATCCGCCGAGCGAGCGCAGCGCGAGAAGAAGAACGCCTGCGAACCAAATCCCGTCGACCCAAGGAAGGAGACGTTCGGCGCGCATCGCCAGCCACTCTCCCCGCTCCTCAAGGTCGGAGGCCAATGGCAGCTCATGCACAATGGGTGTCGCCCTTTCGGCCAAGAGAAACGCAGAAGGCAACGGGGCCGCGTGTCCCGTCATCTGCGCGGGAGTGGCGATTCGCATCTCCAACGCGAATGTGCCAAGAACCACCAGAGGCATCAACATGAACGCCCCGAGGGCCGCAGCGTACCGCACCTTTGATGTGGAGCGCGATGTGATGCGATCGACGAGTGCATACGCCAACGCAACTGCGGTACCTTGCCAGCAGAAGTGCAGCAGCGTCCATCCCAGCGCCACCATCTCTTCCCGAGACAACCAAGCGACTGCGTTCATACCATCCTCCGACGATCCTTCAGGGCCCGGTGCATCATTGACAGTTAAAAGGACTACTTGGTTAGGGTCTTCTTCTCAATTAATTGACGGATGGCCTCGAGTTCTTCGTCGCTGGCTTTTTCGATCTGCAGGGCGCGGAGCGCCAACTGTGCGGCGCTGCCCGCAAAGAAGCGTTCGCTCAGCTCGCGCAGGAATCGCCGCTCGGTATCGGCTTGCGAGACGGCGGCGCGATAGAGATGGGCCCGTTCGCGCTCATCCCGTTCGACCAGGCCCTTTTCGGTCATGATCTGCAGGAGTTTGAGCACTCCCGTGTAGACGACAGGACGGCCTTGATTGACTGCTTCAAACAGCTCCCGGACGGTGACTGGGCCGCGTTCCCAGAGGATTCCCAGGAGTTCCAGTTCGCTTTCGGTTGGCTTCGGCGTTGCGCGTTTCTTAACCATGTGGGAGACCATATACGATTGTGTTCGTAGATGTCAACGAAATAGTTCGTAGATTAATAAACAGCGAAATACGGGGATCCTTCACTGCGTTCAGGATGACGACGAAAAACAAACAAAAGCAGAAGAAACCTAAATAGCTCTTTGATCAGAATTTATAGAGGGATTCGGCGTTGCCGCGGAGGACCATGCGGGCGAGTTCGGCGGCGCGGGCGGGGGTGATCTGGTTGTCGCGGAGCATGCCGGTGAGGGCGATGCCGAGGGATTCGCGGATGTTGCGGTTGGCGATCCAGGCGGCCTCTTCCCAGCCCATTGCGGAGGAGTAGGGGTAGGCGTCAGTGGCGTAGAGGATTTTTTCGGGGTAGAGCTCGAGCCATTCGCGAAGCCATGAGGACATGGTGCGGGGGGAGATCATGAGGGATTGCTGCGAGAGGTCGAGGTAGACGTTGGGTTTCTGGAGGAGGGAGCCGATCTCGTGGACGAAGGGCCAGCCGCCGTGGAGGAGGACGAAGTTGGTGTGGCGGAGACGGGCATCGTTGAAGAGGGGTTCGAGGAAAAGCGGGTTGTCGCCGGCGATGTCGAAGTAGCCTCCGCCGCCTGCGGTGGTGTGGATGTGGACGGGGAGGTTGAGGCGGCCGCACTCTGCGGCGATGTAGCGGAAGAGAAAATCTTGTAGCCGCTTGTACTGGGTCTCGTTTGGGTGCGGAGTGTGGAGGAGGGTGGCGTAGATGCGTGCGGCTTCGGCGCGGGGGACGTCGTCGAAGCCGAAGGAGCGGAGGTAGGCGACTTCGAATTTTTCGGCGACGGCGCCGTTGGCTTTTTGCTGCTCGAGGATGGGGGTGACGAGTTGTTTGAGGTAGGCGTCGAGGGTGGGCGGGAGGGTTTTGAGGCCGGCCTGCTGGAGGTATTGGGCGCGGAGTTTTTCTTCGAGGGGGAAGAACTGTTTGCGGTCGGGTGTGGCGGCGGCGAGCGAGGAGTTGTCGAGCGGGAAGAGGAGCGCGTCGACGTAGGGGACCCAGCGAAAACGCGGGGGCTGGACGCCGGTGCCCATGGCGACGCGGTTGGCGAGCTCGGTGCCGATGTTGGCCTTGTCGAGGATGTAGACGGAGTAGTTGGTGCCCTGCTGCTGGCGGGTGGCTTCGCGGGCGGCGTCTAGTTGCTTGAGGCCGGTGGCGTCGAGTGGTGGTTGTCCGTTGAAGTGGAAGATGGCGTGCCATGCGAGGGCGAGCGCCGGGAGGTCGGGGCGCATGCCGGCGGGGTCGGTGTCGGGCTCCATGTTGTCAACGGGGAGGGCGTCGAAGTTGCGGTCGGTGGCGTAGGCGGGTGGAGAGAGAAGCGGGTGGGCGTGGTTGTCGATGGCGGGGATGGCGGCGATTTGCGCGGCCAGGGTGGGGTCGATCGGGTCGATGGAGGGAGCGCTGGATTGTGCGAGGGCGGAGGCGGTGAGGAGGAGGGTCGTGGCGGCAAGGAGCGAGCATTCGGTCAGCTTCATTGGTTGGAGTCCTGGAGTTGGAATGCGCTGGAGTGTGACGATTCGACGTGAGCTACTGAGGAGGTCTTGCGAGAGCGCGTCCGGGTGGGTGAGGTCCAGGTGGGTTATTTGGAGTCGGGATCCACGTATTTGATGAGGAGCACTTCGTTACCGATCTCGCTGAAGATCAACTCGTCTACGGTGCCCGATGCCATGAGAAGGCCGTATCCGCCGGGCCGCATTCCCTCTTTCTCGCGCAGCTTGATGTGGGCTGTGGGATTGTCGGGCGGATTTCCTAAGGCAGCGTGGCTGAGCGCTTCGGGGTGGAAGCCAGCTCCGGGATCGCGCAGGTAAAACACCAGTGTTCTTGCAGTGCGAATGGCGACGACCTCAACCACCTGTTCGGCGTTGAACGCAGCTCCGTGCTCCATCGCGTTGAGCAGTATCTCTCGCAACGCCTGCATCATGTCCCGGCGCGTGTCCTCGGGCAATTGAGCGTTGAGCTCTTTGGCAAAGGTCATGAGGCGCTCGGCTGTGATGACACGGCAGTTGACGCGGACCGATATCCAGCCGGGCCTGGCCGATAGGACATGTATATCGTCTCGCCATTCACTGTCGGACGCTGCGTTGAGGGCCATGCTCACGATATCGGTCTCATCAAACGGAGGGGCAAAGCAGGCGAATACGCGGGCGCGGAGGGCGGCGATGACCTCTTCCTGTGTGCTGTGATGAGCCAGGATGATGTACTTTACTCCTGGCCTGATGGCGCGCATCTCCTCGAGCAGCGCCAGGTCTTCATCGACGGTGCTGTTTGGGTTGGTGATGACGACTCCGAAGGATCGCGCACGCAATCGCCGCAGGGCGTCGGCGTCGCCGGCCGCGTACTCCATGGGGAAGTTGGCGGCAGTGAGTGCATCGCCGATGTCGCGGCTCACCTGGGAGTCATTGCAGATAATCAGAACCCGGCTCATGGCGCGCTCCGAGGCGAATGAATTCGATGATTCTAGCTTATCGCTCACAAGGGTTTCAGGATTACTTCCGATGTGCGTCAATCTGCGATGAATTTGGCGGATTTGGAGTTGCGGGTATCGTCCTAGTGGACCTTGCCGGCAAAGTTTTCGAAGACGACGTTGGAGAAGATGGCGGTATCGGACTTATCCGGCAGGTGGGAGCAGAAGCCGATGCCGACGTAGAAGGGCGCGTCGAAGTGCAGGGTGATGGGTTGGCCGAACTGGTGCATGGGTTCGCCCTCGAGGCTGACGAAGAGCGCGATGGAGTCGCCACGCCTTTCGATGCCGATGCGTTTAGCGATGACGGCAACGAGTGAGTCGGGTGTGGCGCCGCCGGGACGGCCACGTCCGCCGATGCGGTACTCCATGTCCGTGACGCGGACGTTCTTCTGGGGACGCTGCGCGAGATGGAACATGCCAGCGCCGTGAAGAGCGACGATGGCTTCTTTCGAGTCGTCTTCGAGGTCCTGGCGGATGATGAGGAAGGCCTTGCGGTCGCCGTAGCCGTTGGGGTCGGGGAACGAGATGTCGGCAGCGAGGGAGACGTCGCCGGAGATCTTCTTCCAGAGATAACGGAACTCGTCGCGGGTGTACCAGACGTTGTAGCCGGCGGAGTTGATGGTGTACTGCTTGGTGGCGGCGTCGTAGGTGGCGCTGCCCGGCACCAGAGGAGCTCCAATGTCGGACTGGCCTTCGAAGATGCCGATGGGCGTGTCGAAGTTCTTGCTGGGCCGGTGGAAGTCGGGCGGTGGTGCTACCTGGGTGTGGGTGGGGGACCCTGGCTGCGCCCACGCCGGTGCAACGGGTGCAGGCGTTGCCGGTGGGGCGGGTGCTTGTGCGGGGAGGAGATGTGGCGCGGTGCAGAACATGAGGGCCAGCAGCGAGGGTCGGCAGGTGAGTTTCATGGCGAAGGGAACGATACAGGTGCCCATTGTAACGATCATTGGCAATGTCGGCGCCAGTGTCGGACTGTTGGCAGGAGGTTTTGCGGTAGCCGTGATGTAGTTTGCGATCAATACGACAGCACGGAGGGCCGTTTTATTGGATTTATCGGACTGCCGCGTTTGTTCTGGGTGATGCCCACATGAGGGTCTTGCGGCGTGGGCGGGTTGTTACAATTTAGGTTTGCGGTGTGAGTTTCAAGAGGACCAGATAAGGCGATGTTGCGATTTTCTACAGCGGGAGAGAGCCACGGCGAGAGCCTGGTGGCTACGGTGAGTGGCATGCCTGCGGGCGTGACGGTGGAGCAGGCGTTTATCGATCATGAGCTGTGGCGGCGGCAGCAAGGATATGGGCGCGGCGGACGGATGCGGATCGAGTGCGATACGGCGCATATTCTGAGCGGTGTGCGGCACGGGAAGACGATCGGGTCGCCGGTTGCCATGGTGATTGCGAATAACGATTGGAAGAACTGGGCTGACATACTGCCTGTAGATTCCGGTGATTCAAGCAAGCATAAGGCTGTCGCTTCGCCGCGGCCCGGGCATGCTGATCTGGCGGGGAGTTTGAAGTACGACTTTCCCGATGCGCGGTATGTGCTGGAGCGGGCGAGTGCGCGGGAGAGTGCGGCGAGGGTGGCGGCCGGTGCGATGGCGAAGCTGTTGCTAAGGGCGCTGGGGGTTGAGGTTGCGAGTCATGTCATTCGCGTCGGGAAGGCGGAGCTTTCACGGCCGGCTGCGTGGGAGGAGATTGCGGCGCTGCAGGGGAAGCATGAGATTCTCTTGAACTGTGTCGATGCCGAGAGTGAAGCGGCAATGAAGGCCGAGGTGGATGCGGTGCTGCGTACAGGGGATACGGTTGGCGGAGTGTTTGAGGTGGTGGTTCACGGGCTGCCTCCGGGCGTGGGGACGCATGCGAACTGGGATGAGCGGATGGATGGGCTGCTGGCGCAGGCGGTGATGAGTCTGCAGGCGGTGAAGGCGGTAGAACTGGGGCGCGGGGTGACGGCCGCGGAGTCGGTGGGGTCGGCAGTGCATGATGCGATTGGATATGAGGGTGAGGGTTCAGGGTCCAGGGCTCAGGGTTCAGGAGGGGCTCGGCGATTTACCGGGTTTACTCGCGAGCAGAATAATGCCGGCGGAATTGAGGGCGGGATTTCGAATGGCGAGGATGTTGTAGTGCGCGGGTATCTGAAGCCGATTTCGACGTTGCGCAGGCCGCTGGCTTCGGTGAGTTTTGCGACGCGCGAGCCGGTGAAGGCGGCGTATGAGCGGAGCGATGTGTGCGTCGTTCCTGCGGCTGGTGTGGCCGCGGAGGCGATGGTGGCGTTGACCATTGCGCGGTTGATGGTGGAGAAGTTTGGCGGTGACTCGCTGCGTGAGATGCAGCGAAATTTCAATGGCTATTGCGAGCAGATTCGAGCGTATTGATGGCGGAAAAATTGGCTGGAAAACATGGCAAGATCCACGAGGTGGTGAAGTGGCCGGACCCGGTGCTGAACAAGCCGGGCGAGAAGGTCACTGTGTTCGACGCGAAGCTGAAGAAGCTGACGGAGGAGATGTTCGACTCGATGTATGCGGCGCAGGGGATTGGACTGGCGGCGCCGCAGATTTCGATCTCGCAGCGGATTACGGTGATTGACGTGAGCTTTAACAAGAATCCGGAGGAGCGGATTGTGCTGATCAATCCGGAGATCGTCGAGCGCGAGGGCAAACAGGTTGAGGAAGAGGGCTGTCTGAGTCTGCCGGAGATTCGGGAGAAGGTTTCGCGCGCGGCGAAGGTGAAGGTGCGGGCCCAGGATGTGAAGGGCGAATGGTTCGAGATGGAGGGCGAGGAGTTGCTGGCGCGGGCGATGCAGCATGAGATTGATCATCTGGATGGAGTGCTGTTTATCGATCGGCTGAGCAGGTTGAAGCGGGATCTGGTGATTCGAAGGATCAAGAAGCTGATTAAGAACGGCGAGTGGTGAGGTCCTGCCGGACGGGCTCCGCTGCGCGCGGAGGCGGCCACTTCGTGGCGTGTGTACCTTGTCTCGGCAGGTTGAACGGCATGGGCCCTCGCGATGCTCGGGAGTGAGGTGGCGAAGATAGGCGATGAAGTTGGTTTTTTGTGGGACGCCGGAGTTTGCGGTGCCGACGCTGGAGGCGGTGTTGAAGGCGGGGCACAACGTTGCGCTGGTGGTAACGCAGCCTGACCGCGCGGCGGGGCGAGGGATGGAGATGCAGGCGCCGCCGGTGAAGCGGGTGGCGATAGAGCGTGGGCTGCCGGTGGTGCAGCCGGAGAAGATCAGGAACAATGCGGAGTTTCGGGCGCAACTGGAGGGAATTGGGCCAGACGCGATTCTGGTGGTGGCGTATGGGCGGATCATTCCGCAGTGGATGCTGGAGCTGCCGCGGTTCGGGAACATCAATCTGCATGGATCGCTGCTGCCGAAGTATCGGGGAGCTGCGCCGATTCAGTGGGCTGTCGCGAATGGCGAGGTGGTGACGGGCGTGACGACGATGCGGCTGGATGCGGGGCTGGACACGGGCGACATGCTGCTGGCGCAGGTGGTTCCGATCGGTCAGGAAGAGACGGCGATGGATGTGTATGGGTGCCTGGCTCCGGTGGGCGCGGAGTTGATGTTGGAGACACTGGATGGGCTGGAGTTTGGGAAGATCTGCCCGCAGGTGCAGGATCATTCGCTGGCTACGCTGGCTCCGATTTTGACGCGTGAGGATGGGTGGATCGATTTCTCGCGGACGGCGCAGCGGATCTATGACCGATGGAGGGGGTTTCAGCCGTGGCCGGGCGCGCATACGATGCTGCGGGGGAAGAAATTGATTGTGCAGCGGATGCATGTTGCGGGTGCTGGAAGCGGCGAGGCGGGGGTGGTTGAAGTGAGGGGGGATGCGTTGCTTGTGGCGTGTGGGGGCGGGAGTTTGATTGCGCTGGATGAGGTGCAGATGGAAGGGAAGCGGCGGATGAGTGCGGCTGAGTTTCTGCGAGGCAATCAGGTGAGAAGCGGCGAGCGGTTGGGGCTATGAAGGACACGTCGAAGGCGGCTGGAAGGCCTGCGTTTGCGAGAAAGCGCGCCAGTGTCTGCGGGGCCGACGGCTGGCGTGGGGGCGGCGATTGCGAAGATTACGCCGGCGCGGCTGGCTGCGTTTGAGATTCTGAAGCTGGTGGGTGAGGGCAAGGGGCATAGCGATGAGCTGCTGCACTCGGCTCGGGTGGACGCGCTGTCGCCTGAGGACCGGAATCTGACGACGGCGCTGGTGATGGGTGTGCTGCGCTGGCAGATTGCGCTGGATGCGCGAGTGCGCGGGTTGTTGCAGCGACCGGAACAGAGGCTGGCGGAGCCGGTGGCGATCGCGTTGCGGATGGGCGCGTTTCAGTTGCTGCACCTGGAGCGGATTCCGGCGCATGCGGCGCTGAGCGAGAGTGTGGAACTATGCAAGGCTGCGGGGGAGCCTCACGCTGCGGGGATGGTGAATGCGATTCTTCGCAAGCTGGCGGCGGCACAGAAGCCGGGTGTGCGGATTCATGAGTCGACTGCGGCGTTTGCGGAGAGGCTGGGACATCCCCGGTGGATGGTGGAGCGCTGGGTGGCGGAGTATGGGCGCGAGGCGGCGCTGAAGATCTGTGAGGCGGATCAGAAGGAGCCGGCGGAGGGTGGCATGTTCTCCGAGAGCGGAGGCGATCTGCCGCAGATGGACGATGGATCGCGGCTGGTGGCGGAGATTGCTGCTGCGGCGATGCCGGGAGCGAAGCGAGTGTGGGATTGCTGCGCGGCTCCGGGTGGGAAGACGCTGATTCTGGCGCGGAGATTGGGCGCGGCGGAGATGGTGGCGAGCGATGTGAGTGCGAAGCGGCTGGCGCAGACGGAGGCGCGGCTGCGGCGATATGCGTATGCGGAACGCGTCAGGTTTGCTGCGGCGGATGCTGCGGACGCGAAGGCCGTGGAGGGTAGCTTCGATTTGATTTTGTGCGATGTGCCCTGTTCGGGGACGGGGACGCTGGCGCGGAATCCCGAGATTCGGCACCAGTTGAAGGTGGAGGAACTGGCAAGGCAGGCGGAGCGGCAGAGGGCGATTCTTAAAGGTGCGCTGAAGCGGCTGGCGCCGGGGGGAAGGCTGGTGTATTCGACTTGCTCGCTGGAGCCGGAGGAGTGTGAGCGGGTGGTGGAGCGTGTGAGTGGGGTGCGGAGAGTTTCGGTGGATGGGTTGACTGCGGAGTTGGGGGAGCAGGGGATTTTTTTTAGTGGCGTGGATTTGGATTCGGCCGTTCGTGATGGGGCGCTCAGGACTTTGCCGGGCGTGCACGATGGGGATGGGTTTTATGCGGTGGTGCTGGAGCGGGAGTGAGTCTCTTGGAGTTAACTGGTTTCACGTTCGCTGAGGAGCGCTGAGTTAGATCCAGCTCGACGAAGGCAAAAACACAATCGTCGGTGGCATCAGGTGTGCGAAGAGGTAAGGTAACGCCTGTCTCAGCCTGAACCGGCGCTAGTTGGTCAGGGTGATGTGGACGGGATCGCCTTTGAGGACGCGGTGGCCGGCGAGGGGTGTTTGCGATACGACAGTGCCGGTGGAGAGTGGGTGCAGGAGTGGGTTGGAGCGGGTGAGGCGGGCGGAGGAGCGGACTGCCGGCGCGGTTGTGGTGGATGCGGCGGGGTGCGGCGTCGGAGGTGGGTGCGGGTTGATTCAGTTCTTCGGCGCTGACGATGTGAAGGCCGGCAGCGGAGGCGGCGCGGACGGCGGCGGAGAGCGTGAGACCGGCGAGAGATGGCATGACGTAGGCATCGGGCGATGCCGCTTCTTCGGGCTCGCTGAGCAGGAGGCTGACGCGGGGGCGGTCGACACCGGCGGCGTTTGGGTTGGGGGTTTGGGCGATGACGACGCCGGGGTCTCCGGGTGCGGCGACGTGGGAGACGGTGCCGAGTTCGAGCCCGAGCCGGCGAATGTTGATGGAGGCGGTGCGTTCGCTTTGACCGATGAGGTCGGGGATGGCGACCTGTTGCGCGCCGAGGCTTTCGGTGACGCGCACGGTCCACTCGCGGCGCACGGTGACGCCGGGGGCCGGGGATTGCGCGAGGACGTGTCCGGGAGGCGTGTTGGGGGAGTAGAAGCGGTTTTCGAGGTTGAGGATGAGGCCGTGGGAGCGGGTCTGTTTGCTGGCCTCGAGGAGGGTGAGGCCGGTGAGGTCGGGAACCTTGACCTCGCGGCCGTGGATGGCGAGGCGCATGGAGATGAATGCGGAGACGAGAGCGACGATGAGCATCGCCAGCGCACCGAGGACGATGTTGAAGAAGCGGTTGATGTGGCGGGTCTTCAGCTTCATGCAGGATCAGAATACAGGTAAGGGGCTGTCTCTGTGCCTGCCGTCTAGAAGCACAGCGGCTTTATTCGGTTGCTTTACTTTTCGGGTTTGAAAGATAGACTTGACTGAGACGCGACTGACTGGAGGCGATGGAATGGGGCAGTGGACAAGGCGGGATTTGGTTAAAGCAGCGGCAGTAGCGGGTGCGGGCGTTCTGAGCGCGAATGGTTTGGTGGCGGAGGGGCTTGAGCTGGAACAGGGTGGTAAGGCGCAGACGCATCCGGCTGAGGTGCAGGTCAATGTGGCGAAGAATGAGCTGCGGGAGCGGGAGTCGCTGGACTTTGGATGGAGATTCGCGCTGGGAAATGCGTGCGATCCGGCGCGGGACTTTGGGTTTGGCAAGCTGGCGGGAATGGGAACGTATGCGAAGTCGGGAGATGCGGGCGGGGCGACGGGAGTTCATTTTGATGATTCGAAGTGGGAGGAGGTGCAGGTGCCGCATGACTGGGCGGTGGCGCTTCCGTTTGTCATTGAGCCGATTCTGGTAGGCCATGGCGGCAAGCCGGTGGGGCGGGATTTTCCGGAGAGCAGCATTGGATGGTACCGGAGAGAGATTGAGATCAAGCCGGAGGATCACGGCAAGAGGATTGTGCTGGAGTTCGATGGCGTCTACCGGAACGCGACGGTATTTGTTAACGGGCACTGGGTAGGGGAGAATCTGAGCGGCTATGTGCCGTTCGAGATCGATGTGACGGACTTTCTGGACTATGCGCCGAGAGAGGTGCGAGGCGCGGATGGCGAGATGCGTCCGGAGAGCGGGCCGGTGAAGAACGTGCTGACGCTGCGTGTGGATGCGACGTTGAGCGATGGGTGGTTCTATGAGGGTGCGGGGGTGTATCGGCATGTGTGGCTGAGGAAGACGGGGGCGCTGCATCTGGTGAAGGATGGAGTGTTTGTGCAGGCGACGCCGGGAGCCGGTGGGGATGCGGGTTTGGCGATAACCAGTGAGGTAAAGAACGCAGGTGTTGCGTCGATGCGGTGTTCGGTCGCCGGCGTTGTGGTGGAGGTGGGGAGTGGAAAGGAGGTGGCGCGGTGCCGGTCGGCGGTGGTGACGGTGGAGCCGGGAGAGATGGTGACCGTGCCGATGACGGGGAAGATTGCGGCGGCGAAGATGTGGAGTCTGGAGGAGCGGAATCTCTATCGGCTGGTGACGGTGGTGGAGTCGGAAGGGAAGGCGGTCGATCAGGATGAGGCGAAGTTCGGTGTGCGGACTATTGCGTGGGATGGACAGCGCGGGTTTCTGTTGAATGGGCGGGTGGTGAAGATCAAGGGGATGTGCAATCACCAGGATCATGCGGGTGTGGGTGCGGCGGTGCCGGATGCGATTCAGAGATACAGGATCGAGCGGTTGAAGGATATGAACTGCAATGGGCTGCGGACGACGCACAATACGCCTGCGGCCGAGATTCTGGATGCGTGCGATGAGCTGGGCGTGCTGGTGATGGATGAGACGCGGATGTTCTCGTCGAGTGTGGAGGGGTTGAGCGAATTGGCGAGGATGATTCGGCGGGACAGGAATCATCCGAGCGTGGTGATCTGGTCGCTGGCGAACGAGGAGCCGCAGCAGTCGACGCCGCGCGGCGCGGCGATTATTGCGACGATGAAGCAGGAGGCGAAACGACTCGACCCGACACGCGGAGTGACGGCAGCGATGAACGGCGGCTGGGGACAAGGGTTCACGCAGGTGGTGGACGTGATGGGACTCAACTACGGCGGGGCGCATGTCGGCAGGACGAGAAACATTTCGGACTTTCGCGCGAAGTTTCCTACGAAGCCGACGGTGGGGTCAGAGACGGCGAGTACGGTTTCGACGCGGGGAGTGTATGAGAACGATCCGCTGCGGGGATATGTGAGCGCGTATGACGTGAACTTTCCGAGTTGGGCGAGCACGGCGGAGACGTGGTGGAGCTATTACGACGAGAACGCGTGGCTTGCGGGCGGATTCTGCTGGACGGGATTTGATTATCGCGGCGAGCCGACGCCGTATGGCGTGCCGTGCATCAGCTCGCACTTCGGCGTGATGGATATGTGCGGGTTTGCGAAGGACAACTTTCACTACTACCGCGTGTGGTGGGGTAACGAACCGGCGATGCATCTGTTTCCGCACTGGAACTGGGAGGGGAAAGAGGGGCAGGAGATTTCAGTGTGGTGCTATGCGAACTGTGAGTCGGTGGAGTTATTTTTGAATGGCGCGAGTCTGGGGTCGCAGACGGTGAAGAAGAATGGGCACCTGGAGTGGAAGGTGAAGTATGCGCCGGGGACGATTGAGGCGAGGGGATCGTCGGGTGGCAAGGTTGTGTTGACGGAGCGGCGGGAGACGGCGGGGGCGGCGGCGCGGCTTGTGCTCGAGACGAGTAAAGCGAAGTTGCGCGCCGATGGGCAGGACTGCGTGCAGGTGAATGTGCGCGTGGTCGATGCGAAGGGCCTGACGGTGCCGACGGCGGGAGATATGCTGACGTTTTCGGTTGAGGGGCCAGGGAAGGTGATTGGCGTGGGGAATGGCGATCCGAGTTGCCATGAGCCGGACAAGGCGACGCAGCGGAGCGCGTTTATGGGGTTGGGTGCGGCGCTGGTGCAGGCGGGAACGCAGGCGGGTGAGGTGCGGGTGAAGGTGACTGCAGGGAAGCTCGAGGCGGGCGAGATCACGCTGCCTTGTGTTGCGGTCTAGTGTTGCGCGTCGTGTCTGGTCATTTCAACTTGGTTTGAGAACAGTTTGCGACTCGATCTTCGCGGGGTCGAGCTGGACGTTGAAGCCGGGGCCGGTGGGTAGTGCGATGTGCGCCTTTTCGGGGACGAGCGGGTTGCTCTCGAAGTGGTAGTAGTGGCGCATCTTGTTGATGAGGTATTCGCCGAGCGGAAACGTCATGGGCGACTGGCTGGCGATGATGTGAACAGCGGCGCGCAGGCTGTGGCCGTGAGGGATCACAGGGACGTCGTGCAGCGAGGCGACGGTGCCAATCTTCAGGAGTTCGGATGTACCGCCGCACCACTCGGGGTCGGCCTGCACGACGGAGAGCGCGCCGGCCTGGAGGTAGCGCTCGACCTCCCATCGCCCGTAGAAGTGTTCGCCTGAGGCGATGGGAATGGTGGTGCTGCGACGCATTGCGGCGAAGCTTTCGATCTTCTCAGGGTGGGTCGCTTCTTCGATCCAGCGGGGACGGTACTTCTCGACTTGATGGGCCCACTCGAGAGTGTAGGTCTGGTCCCATCCACTGTAAGCGTCGAACATGAGTTCGGTGTCGTCGCCGAGAGTTTCGCGCAGGATGCGGACGAGATCGACGTTCTTGCGCATGCCCTCGGGGCCAGAGCCGGGGCCATAGGCCATGAACCATTTCTGATAGCGATAGCCTTCGCTTTGGATGGTGAGGGCGCGGGTGCGAACGGCTTCCGGCTCGAGCGAAAAGCCGAGGCAACTGGCGTACATCTCGACGGAGGTGCGCGTGGGGCCACCGAGCAGGCGATAGACGGGAACGTTGAAGAAACGGCCGCGGATGTCCCACAGGGTGTTGTCGACGGCGCTCACGGCCATCATGAAGAAACCGTCGCGCGAGTGGCGGTTGGAGCGGTACAACTCGTCCCAGAGTTTTTCGCCGGCGAGTGCGTCTTTGCCGAGGAGAAAGGGGCGTAGATCTTCGTTGACCACGATAGCGGCGTCTCTTTCGATGGGGCCGTAAAGGCCGTCGATGCCGCCGGACGTTCGGATGCGGAGGTAGATTGCGGTGGTGAGGGTTTCCTTGTTGCCGGAGGGTTTGTCGGCGTAGGGAGCGGGGCGCAGATCGTCGTAGATGTCGAGCGGATTTACTTGCTGCTGGCGATTAATTCCCGCTTCATCGGTGTAGCGTCCGCGAAGTTCGACAATCTCCACTGCTTCGATCTTCAGCGGGCCAGCAATGTGATCGGGCTGTGGGGCGAAGGCTGCAGCGAGGAGATTTGTTCGGCTCGCTGCGAACATAGTTACAGTGGCGCCAAGCAGAAAGCTGCGGCGGTTGGGTCGAATGTGCGGAGACGATAGGTTTGGAGTGTGCATCGTGGCGGGTACGTGTCAGCGGCGGTTGTCGGTGGCGGGTTCGGGGTGGATGAGGAGGCGGCTGACTTCGGGGCAGTCGAGTTTGAAGGCGTTTTCGAGCGCGGTGATGATCTCGTGGACGCGGGACATGGGAAGATCGTCGGGCAGGGTGCAGTGGCAGTTGACCTGGATGCGGTCACCGCGGCGGTCGTCTGCCGGATGAGAGATGCGGGTGACGAGGACGTCGTGGATGTCGAGGATCTCGGGGAAGGCCTGAGCGGTGCGGCGGAGGCGGACTTCGAGCTGGCGGTCGCGTTCCAGGGATTCGGGCCGTTCGATGGTGGCGGGTTCGCTTTCGATATGGGTGAGGATGGTGGAGATTTCGGGGACTTCGCGGCGAATCTCGGATTCGAGTTGGGTGACGAGGGCGTGGGCAGCGCGGAGGGACATGTTCTCGTCGACTTCGAGATGTTGTTCGACGCGAAGGCTGTGGTTGTACTCCTGAACGCTGACGTCGTGGATGGCGAGGTTGGAGCGAGCGGCGACGGCACGGATGCGGTCGTGGATGCTTTCTGCGCGCGATGCTGTGGGGATGGAATGGACGACGACATCGGCTCCGGGAAGGTGGCGCTGGACGGCGGCGGTGGCGGCCATGGTGATCTGCTCGGAGCGCTGGAAAGTGAGGTTGCGGGGCATGCCGAGGGTGACGTCGGCGAAGTAGTCGGGGCCGGCGCGGCGGGTGCGGACACGGTCGACAGAGAGAACGCCGTCGATGGCGGCGAGTTCGCGCATCATGTCGCGGGTCTGGGCGCGGGTCTCGGTTGGGGTGGCGTCGGTGAGAGCGTCGATGGTGCGCCGTGCGAGATTCCAGGTGACGCGCAGGATGATCATGGCGACGAGGATGGCGGCGATGGGGTCGGCGAGTTGGAGACGGGGGATATGCCAGTGTTCGCCGGCGTAGGTTGCGCCGAGGCCGAAGAGCACGGCGAGAGAGGACCAGATGTCGGTGCGGAAGTGGATGGCATCGGCTTCGAGGGCTTCGCTTCTGGTCTCGCTCGCGATTTGTTGGAGCTTGCGAGAGCGGGTGAAGTCGACGGTGATGGAGAGCAGAAGCGCGACGAAGGGCCAGATGGAGAATTTGAGGGATAGATGCTGGCGCAGAAGGATGCGGCGAATGGCTTCGGTGAGGATCCAGATGCAGGAGCAGAGCATGAGGAAGGTCTCGACGCCGGCGGAGAGGCTTTCGATCTTGCCGTGGCCGTAGGTGTGGTCGGCGTCGGCGGGGCGGTCGGAGACCTGGACGGAGAAGAGGGTGATGGAGGCGGCGACGAGATCGACGCCCGAGTGAGCTGCTTCGGAGAGCATGCCGAGTGAGCCGGTGAAGAGGCCGGTGAAGAGCTTGAAGAGAGTGACACTGAGGGCGGCGATGACAGAGAAGAGTGCGGCGGAACGTTTGGCGTTATGGGGCTGCATGGCGCGTTCTGGCGTGGCCGTTTGGTTCATGGGGAGATGCTACATGGTACGAGGATGGGACGCACGGAGATCGGCTCATGGGAGTTGACGGCGGCGCGCGTGCGCGATGGAGGTAGAACATGATTCCGGCGCCGAAGAGCATGGGAAGGCTCATGAGGCGGAGCCCGCGCTGGTAGTCGCCGGTGAGGTCTTTAGCGAAGCCGATGAAGTACGGGCCGAGGAAGCCACCGATGATGCCGATCATGTTGATGGCCGCGATGCCGGCTGCGGCGGAGCGGCCTTTGAGGAAGTTTGCGGGCAACGACCAGAGCGGGCCCTGCAAGGAGTTGTAGGCGAGGATGAGGAGACCGAGAGCAGGAACAACGATCAGGGGCCTGGTGGAGAGGCCGCAGAGCGAGGAAGCCGAGTGAGATGGAGCAGGCACCAGGGGATGATGTGCCAGTACCTTTCGTGCGTGCGGTCGGAGTGCATGGCGTTGACAGCATGCCGAGCGCACCGAGGAGACTGAGGCCGGCGATGATGAAACCGACGCATGGTGGTGCTGAGATGGGTGGAGCGCTGGACGATGTCCGGGGCGATGAAGGTGTAGGCGTAGATGCTGGCAAGCATGAGGAGCATGAAGATGCCGAGCTGCCAGACGCGGGGATCGAGGAGGGCGCGGCTGACGGAGTCGCCGTGGTGGGCTGCTCCGGAAGGGGCTTTGTGGACGTGGTGGATGATCCATCGGCGTTCGTCTTCGGTGAGCCAGTTGGCTTGAGCGGGACTGTCGGGAAGAAAGAGGAAGAAGGCGATGCCGAGGAGAACGGCGGGCAGGCCTTCGACGAGGAAGAGCCACTGCCAGCCGCGAAGGCCGAGGCGTCCATCGAGGTTCATGAGCGGCGCCGGCGATGAGTCCCATGAAGACGGAGCTGAGGGGGAGGGAGATGTAGAAGCGGCTGATGGTGCGGGCGCGCAACTCGGGCGGGAACCACTGCATGAGGTAGAAGATGACTCCGGGAAAGAAGCCGGCCTCGGACATGCCGAGGAGGAAGCGCACGGTGTAGAACTGCCACGGGGTGCGGACGAAGAGCATGCCCATGGCGAGGATGCCCCAGGTGACCATGATGCGGGCGAGCCAGCGGCGCGCTCCGAAGCGGTAGAGGAGCAGGTTGGAGGGGATCTCGCAGGCGGCGTAGCTGAGGAAGAAGAGGCCGGCGCCGAAGCCGTAGACGGTGGCACTGAAGTGCAGGTCGCGGTTCATCTGGAGCGCGGCGAAGCTGATGTTGACGCGGTCCATGTAGGCTGCGCCGTATCCGAGGGCGATGAGGGGGATGAGGTGCAGCGTGGCTTTGCGCATGGCGGATGCGCCGATGGCTGCTTCAGATGAGGCTTGGGGTTCGTCGAGGACGGGGGGTGTGGGCGCGGCCATCTGGATGCCACCTCATCGAGCGGAGTTGGGACAGGGCCGATGGGGCTGATCGTACAGGAGCTATGAGATATCAGCTATGAGTTCTTGAGTCAGGGCTTGGTGGCGTGGTAGAGGCCGGCGGTGCCGAAGATGTAGCTGGTCCAGGTGGCGTTGATGAAGCCGGCGTCTCTGATGAGTTGAAGCATGCGGGGCGGACGGGGGAAGCGTTCGACCGAAGCGGGAAGGTAGCTGTAGGCGCGCGGGTTTCCGGAGATGAGGCCGCCGACTTTGGGAAGGATGGTTTTGAAGTAGAGGTTGTAGAGCGCCCCGGTGAGGCCTTCAGGCTGGTTGCACTCGAGGATGCCGATCTGGCCGCCGGGGCGGAGGACGCGGAAGTGTTCGGCGAGACCTTCTTCGTAGTTGGCGAGGTTGCGGAAGCCGAAGGCGGAGGTGACGAGGTCGACAGAGGCGTCGGCGAGAGGGAGATGGAGGGCATCGGCTTCGATGGGGATGATGTTGTGGGGCGCGAATTTTTTCTGGCCGAGCGAGAGCATCTGGTGTGAGAAATCCAAGGCGAGGATGGGAGCGGCGTTGGGGGTGGTGGGGCGGTGTTTGAGGAGCGCCATCGTCAGGTCGCCGGTGCCGCAGCAGAGATCGAGCGTGACGGTTTCGGGGTGCTGGAGGATGGGGCGGAAGACGCGGGCGGTGCGGCTCCACATCCAGCGGTCGAGGCCGGCGGAGAGGACGTGGTTCGCGCGGTCGTAGGTAGGGGCGATGGTGTCGAACATCTGCTGGACGGCGGTGGCGGCGTCGTGTTCGGTGGTGACGCCGGCGGGGCGTGCGCCGGTGGAGAGTTCGTGCTCGGGGGTGCGTTGGATTGTCACTGTTCTATGTTAGAACGCCAGGTCGGGTTAGAACGCCAGGTTGGACAGCGCGGCTAGTTGTCCGAGGGTCTGTCGATGTGGTCGATAACGTAATGGTCCACGGGGCCCTTCTGCGGGACAAGTTTCAGGCCGAGCTGCTGCTTCACGGCGTCGAAGATTGACGGGCGGTTGAGGAGTTCGGGCGGCAGATTGTCTCGTTGAACGCCGGGTGGAAGTTCGGGCATGAACGACAGTGTGAAATCGTAGTTCCCGCTGAGGCCGGTGCGGTCGATTACGGGCCGCTCGTCGTTCTGGAGTTGTTGGCCGAGAAACCAGCAGAAGTAGGGCATGGGTACCCGTATGCCGACGGCGCCTTCGGGGCCGAAGTTCATGGGGATCTTGTAGTCCTGCGGGCTGTCGTTGACCTTCATCTTTGATCCGGGAGTGTCCAGCATGAGCGCGTAGACATTTCCTTCTTTGGTCTCGATGTGGAACTTCAGGTTGAAGCGGTCGGCCAGGAGGTTTTGAAACATGATGTGAAGATCGTCGGTGCTGTATGAGCCGTCCGTTTTAGCTTCGATATCGTAGCGGTCGTTATTGACCCACTCTGGTTCTCCGCTGATCTGGCGCATGGGAACGCGATACATCAGGCTGATCATGAGCTTTACGGGAATGTTCTTGACGGTGTATCCATTGCCGCCGGGCAGCGGTTTGATTCCGCCGTTTTGCTGTCCCGGTGTGGAGAGCCTGATGGTGGCTACATCGAAGGTGAGGCGGCGTGGCTTGTCCTGGCCCTGAGCGAGAGATACACCCGTCAAACCGAGGATGGCGGTGAACACGCGCAGCTTGCTCTTGATCATGGGAGACATTCTACTGTGCGGGATTTTGGCGCATGAGGTTGAGCATGGACTCGGTGGCGGCGAGAAGTTCGAGTTCGGTGACGTTGCGGACGATCTCGGTTTTGCCAATGGCGGTGGGGAGAACGAAGGAGCGGACGCCGCTGCGGTTCTTCTTATCGCGGCTGGTGAGGGCGACGAGTTTTTGTGCGGTGGCTTTGAAGCGCGGCAAAGGGCCGTAGCGGAGGATGAGTTGTGTGATGCGGTCGGCGTCTTTTTGGCTGAGAGTTTTGCGGGCGGTGGCCACGTTGAGCGCGGCGATGCTGCCCCAGGCAACGGCTTCGCCGTGCAGGAGTTGCTTGTAGTTGGTGGCGGACTCGATCGCGTGGCCGATAGTGTGGCCGAAGTTGAGGATCATGCGCAGGCCGGACTCTTTTTCGTCCTTGCTGACGACGTCGGCTTTGACGCGGACTGAAGCGGCGACGACGTGGGTGAGCGCGGCAGGGTCGCCTGCGAGAATCGCGTCGGCTTGCTGTTCCATGTAGCGGAAGAGTTTTGCGTCGTAGATGATGCCGGCTTTGATGGACTCCTGCAGGCCGGCGCGGAGCTGGGCGGGTGGAAGAGTGGCGAGGAGGGTGGGGTCGACGAAGACTGCCTGCGGATGGTGGAAGCTGCCGATGAGGTTTTTGCCGGCGACGAGATTGACGCCGGTCTTGCCGCCGATGGAGGAGTCGACCTGGGCAAGGAGTGTGGTGGGAATCTGCACGTAGCGGATGCCGCGCATGTAGATGGCGGCGAGGAAGCCGGTGATGTCTCCGATGACGCCGCCTCCGAAGGCAAGGAGAAGCGCGTCTCGGTCGGCGCCCGCGGAAGAAAGCTGCTGGGCGAGGGATTCGACGCTGCTCATCCGTTTATGGGATTCGCCGCTGGGGAGGAAGAGGACGGTGGGTGATTCTTTGAAGCTGGAGAGGAAGGGTTTGGACCAGAGGGCCCAGATGTCGGGTGAGGTGATGACGAACGGGCGAAAATTCTTGTCTCCGTTGAGTTTTTTTAGACGTGGATGGAGAGTGCGCAGGAGGTTTGAGGAAATAGTGACGTCGTAGTTTGCGGAGGGCGTGTTGACAGGGATGACAGGCACGATGTCTTCATCGTATCGCGTTGGGATCGGTTGTCCGTTCTCAGTTGTCAGTTCTCAGTGAAAAACGAGACTGCTGTTCACTGACAACTGAGAACGGACAACGGAGAACTGCAACGGGTAGCATGGAGATATGGAACGTGTTGATTTTCTTGTGATCGGGGCGGGAATTGCGGGGCTGAGTGCGGCGATTCGGTTGGCGGATGCGGGCACGGTGCTGGTGGTGACCAAGGAGGAGCTGGCGGAGTCGAACACGGCTTATGCGCAGGGGGGAATCGCGGTGGCGATGGGCGGCGAGAAGGACGTTGCGCTGCATCTGGAAGACACGATGGCGGCGGGCGATGGGTTGGTGAATCGTGAGGCCGCGGCCGTACTGGTGTCCGAAGGGCCGGAGCGCGTGGAGGAGTTGCTTGAGTGGGGGACCGCGTTCGACAGAGAGCCGAAGGGCAAAAACGGTGAGGACGGTGAGCTGCTGCGAACGCGCGAAGGGGCGCATAGCTTGTCGCGGATTCTGCATGCGAATGGCGACGCGACGGGGAGGGAGATTGCGGTGTCGCTGCTGCGGCATGTAAGAGAGATGGCTGCCGAGGGTGTGCGAGTTGAGTTGATGGAGTGGACGACAAGTGTGGATTTGATCGTGGAGGATGGCCGCGTTATGGGCGCGACTCTTCTGGATGGAGAGGGTGGGCTGCGTGTGGTGCAGGCGCGAGCGGTGCTGTTGGCAAGTGGCGGGGCTGGGCAGGTTTACAGCGATACGACGAATCCCGCGGTGGCCACGGGCGATGGGATTGCGATGGCGTATCGGGCGGGTGCGGCGGTGAGCGATATGGAGTTCTATCAGTTTCATCCGACGGCGTTCAGCGCGCCGGACGCTCCGCGATTTCTGTTGAGCGAGGCGCTGCGGGGCGAGGGCGCGTATCTGGTGAATGCGAAGGGCGAGCGGTTCATGGAGCGCTATCACCCGCTGCTGGAGCTGGCTCCGCGAGATGTGGTGGCGCGCGCGATCACGCGCGAGGGGATGGATGGGCCGGTATATCTCGACATGCGGCATGTGAAGAAAGATCTGCAGGCGCGTTTCCCGGGGATCTCGAAGTTTCTTGCGCGGTATCAGCTGGAGCTGGGACGAGATCTGATTCCGGTGCGGCCTGCGGCGCACTACCTGATGGGTGGCGTGAAGACGGATGTGCAGGGAAGGACTTCGCTGCCGGGGCTGTATGCGGCGGGCGAGGTGGCGTGTACGGGAGTGCATGGAGCGAACCGGCTGGCGAGTAATTCGCTGCTCGAAGGATTGGTATTTGGAGCTGCAGCGGCGGAGACGATGATCGAGGAGCAGGGCTCAGGGCCCATGGCCCAGGGCCCAGCGGCGTCGGTACCGGCTGGTGAGCTGGGTGGGGTGACGACTGAGGCGGCGACCGAGAGATGGATCGCGGAGCTGCGTGCGCTGATGTGGAAGCATGCGGGGTTGTTGCGCGATGGGGCTGGGTTGCGCGAGGCGCAGCGAGGTATGGATGCGCTGGCGGTAACGATGCCGCGCGGGCTGTATCGGCGAGCACTTGAGGCGAGGAATCTGCATCTGGTGGCGGGGTTGATCGTCGCTTCGGCACTAGGGCGCGAGGAGAGCAGAGGGGCGCACTACCGAAATGATTTTCCGATTCACGATGCGGTGGCGAAGCACTCGGTGATGCAGCGCGGGAGGTTGGAGTTCGTTGCTTAGGTGGAGTTCCAGATGAAGGACGACCCGGGTCTTCGGCGCGTGGTGGTTGCCATTGCGGGTATGGCTGTCACGTTTTGCCTGGTGGCGACGGCAATCTATTACAAGATGGCTGATGTTGCGGTGAACGGCTTTCTGCATGGCGGCCCGACGACGCTTGCGGCTGCCATGGCTGGACTCTTTGGCGGTGGCGTAGCGGCTGTGGTGGTATTGATCGCTCTGCTGCGGTTGCGCTAGAGGATCGTCAGCAGGATCGGAATGATGATGCCGGCCAGAAGGGTAGCGGTGATGAGATTCCGGTTGCGGACAAACTTGTAGCACATGTAGAGGCCGGAGAAGGTGGAGACGAAGAGGCCGATGGAGACGAGAAGAAAGAATATCTTCAGCGGCAGGGCGTTGTGAGGTTTGGGCGCGGTCTCCTCGAATGGCTTCGGGGCTGGGCTCGGTGATGAGGGAGAGTGCGGCTCGGGGGCGCTCTTCATCTCAGGGGCGTTCTTATCGACCTTATCTACCTTATCGACATTTTTGTCGGCCGGTTTTTCCGTCGGTGCGGGCTTTCGCACGGGGACGATTGGCGTCTGCTTTTTGTGGATCTGGGCGAGCATGACGGCCCAGGCGGGCGGCTTGTAGCTGCTGCCGCGCGTGGTTTCGTGGAGGCTGAAGGTCTGGAGGGCTCCGGTAAAGGCGAAGAAGAGCAGGGCAGGAGCGATAAAGACGCCAAGATAGAGATGGATCAGGCGTATGAACTTCAGGACCGTGTGCGAAGAGGACATGCTCCTCCTTTCTACACACAGAGACGAGATTGAAAGAATTAAAGTTCTCGTCATATTTCGAGGAGTTCTTGTCGATTTGGGTCAGGCATGAAGTGAGACTCAACTGCCGGGCTCAGTGCGCCTGGGCTGAGGGTTTTGCGATGAGCGAAAGAACGATCGTGATGGATAGGACGGCGACGATGACGGCAAGTGAGGTGAGTGGGCCGATGTCGAGCCAGTGGGCGGAGAGCATCTTGAACGCTGCGAAGGCGAGGACTACGGCGAGACCGTAGTGGAGGAAGCGCAGCTTGACGAGCAGGTGGGCCAGCAGGAAGTAGAGCGAGCGGAGGCCCATGACGGCCATGATGTTCGAGGTGTAAGCGAGAAACGGATGGCGCGTGATTGAGAGGACGGCGGGGATGGAGTCGAGCGCGAAGACGACGTCGGTGAGTTCGATGGCGAGCAGGGAGAGGAAGAGAACGGTGATCATGCCGCGGTTGTCTTCGCGGACGAAGAACTTGTCCTGGCGCAGACTGACGGGATGAACGCGTGTGAGCCATATCAGCCAGCCGGGGGTTGCTTCGGTTTTCTGGGCGGAGGGCAGGACGAGGCGGACGGCGGCGATGAGAAGGATTGCGGCGAAGACGTAGCTGATCCACTCGAAGCGTGCCAGCAGGCCAATTCCCGCGGCGATGAAGGCTCCGCGCATGAGAATGGCGCCGGCGACTCCCCAGAAGAGGACCTTCGGCTGATATGGGGGTGCGATGTTGAAGATGCGGAAGAGAATAAGAAAGACGAAGAGGTTGTCGGCGGAGAGGGACTCTTCGATCGCATAGCCGGCAAGGTATTGCGTCGCGCTGTGGCTGCCCAGGTTGTGGAAGATGAAGAGGGCGAAGGCGAGAGCGGCGGCAACCCAAAGGATGGTGGCGGCGACCGCGGTGGAGTGGATCTTCGACGGGCCCTGCCGCCGGACGTAGATCAGTTCGATCCCGAGGAGAACGAGGACGAAGAGGTGAAACCCTATCCAATGACTGATGGGAGTGACGCCGGGCATCTTTGTTGCATGCTACAGCGTGGCCCCGGATGATGCACGGGCCCGCGATTGCCGAGCCCGTCAGGAGGAGAAACAAAGAGGAGACGCAAGGGGGAAGACGTTAGAAGAGCGCTTTGGTGGCGAGGGCTCCACGAAGCGGCTGTATCGAACTAGACGGCAGTCTGTGGCTGCCAGCTAGCTCGTCACAACCATCGAGTAGACCCCGTACAGGGTGATTGCGAGAAGCATCCACAGAATTGACGAGAAGAAGAAGCTGCGGATGATCTCGCCTACGGGATGTGACTCAAAATAACCAGTCGGAGAGGGTTGATTTGGCATATTCATGTCGAAGCCTCTATATCTGGACTGCATTGATGGGAACGTTGGTGTTTGCATGTCTACCTCCATCGGCAAGATGAGAGTAGGGCAGATATCCACAGGCATCTATCCCTCAAGTGGGGCAGTCTATGACCCGTTTGGGGGATGAACCGATTGCGGCAACTGGCTGACTGCCAATGCAGAAATGACAGGTAACGCAGGATCGGGTAGGATTTGGCTCTATCCAGATCAAGTAAATCGGGCCGCGCAACAATCCAAAACTGATTGGGAGTGTTTATGAAGAGAGCGATTCGTTTGATGGCAGTTGCAACTGGGCTTTTAGCGGCGCAGGTTGCGGTGGCTCAGGCACCACCAGCCGGGTCCACCGGCCAATGTAAGGATGGAACCTACTCGACGGCCGCCAGCAAACAGGGCGCCTGTCGCGGGCACCAGGGCGTGAAGGAGTGGTATGCGGCGGCTCCAGCTGCGGCGAGTTCGGCTGCAGCGGCACCGGCTGCTGCAACCAAGGCTGCGACAACAACTGCTGCTACTGCACCCGCTGCTGCAACAAATGCCGCGACAACTACTGCTGCTACCACGTCGAAAGCGGCCTCCTCCACAGCGTCGAAGACGGCTAAGACTGTTGCGCCGGGCGGTGGTCCGGGTCTGGTGTGGCTGAATACGTCGAGCAACGTCTATCATTGCTACGGGGGCGAAGACTACGGCACGACCAAGGCCGGAGCGTATATGTCTGAGGCCGATGCAAAGGCCAAGGGCGCCCATGCGGATCACGGCAAGCCCTGTACCAAGTAGTCGCTATTGACTGATAGAGAAAAGAAACCAGCGCCCCTGAAGTCCCCTTGACTTCAGGGGCGCTGGTTGATTAAGCGGATCATCTCCAGGAAGAGGTCGCCGGAGATCTGGAGAGATTTGGCGCTGATCTTGTCGAGCGTGTCCTGCGCGGTGTGGTGGTAGCCGTCGGGTGTGGCATCGGTCATTGGGCCGTAGTGTGCGTCGATCATGTCGAGCACAGCGACGCCGCGCGCCGCGAACGGCAGATGGTCGTCATCTTCTGCCTCGTGGTACTTGAAGATGTAGGCGGAGTGGCCGGTGTTCTTCGCGGCGACCTTGAGCAGGTCGAGGAGCCAGGGCGTGGAGTTCTCAACATAGTCGATATTCAGATCCTTGTCGGCGCACATGTCGGCGACGATGAAGGCTTTGATTTGGGCGAGGGTGCCGTCGTTGGCCCACTTAGCGGCGAGATGACGCGTGCCGTAGAGGGAGTCGGAGGGCCCCCAGGCCTTCACGGCCTCTTCGCCGTCGTCGAAGACTAGCCAGACGGAGTATCCCTCGGGGGGATGGACGCGAAGGACGTTGCCGATCTCGATCAGCAGGGCAGTGGTCGCGGCCCCGTCGTTGGCCCCGTAGAACTCAATGTCGCGGAGCGGGTAGTTGGTCTCGTAGTGGCTGGCGAGGACGATGATGCCGTCTTTTTTGCCGGGATATTTGACGATGTAGTTATGCATCGTCTGGAAACCTGCAGGCGTGCTGGCGGTGAAGGTGTCGGTTTCGAGGTTGCCCTTGGCGGCCTCGACGGCGAAGTGCTGCTTGATGAACTCTTCAGCCTTGAGGTGGCCGGGAGAGCCGTTGAAGCGCTTGGGCGCAACCTGCAGGAGCTGCGCCGTGAGGTTGTAGGCGGCCTGGCCGTTGAAGTGGGGTGCTCCCGCAGCTGGATGCTGGGCCTCCGTGCTTACGCCGGACAGCAGAAGAAAAAGCAACGGCAAGAGCAACCGCAGGTCTTTCGGCTGCGCAGTTCGCAGAGTGCGCAACCTGCTTCGCTCAGGATGACAATTTTCCGAGACGCCGGATTTTTTCTTGAAGTGGATGAAGATCATGCGGGTTTCTGTGCCTCTTTGGCTTTGCGGCGAGCGGGGTGAACGAGGAAGGCCACGCCAACGCCGATCATATAGAGAACAAGCATTGGGGTAGCGAAGAGGCACATGCCGATGGGGTCGGGCGTCGGGCATATGATGGCGGCAATGAGGAAGATCGCGAGGATTGCATAGCGAACGTGTTTGATCAGGAACTTGGCGTCGACGATGCCGAAGAGCGAGAGAAAGAAGATTAGGATGGGCAGTTCGAAGGTGATGCCGAGTCCGAGGATAACGGCGAGGAAGAACCCGGTATAGTCCTCGATGGTGAGGATGGGGTTGAATGCCTTGCCGAAGTCGAGGACAAGAACCTTGATGGCGCCCGGGAGCACCCAGCGATAGCCGAACCACGCGCCCGACAGAAAGAGGGCGATCGTCGCCGACATGAAGGGCCAGACGTACTTCTTCTCGTGGGAGTACATGCCGGGTGAGATGAAGAGCCAGATCTGGTAGAGGATGAATGGCGAGGCCAGGATTGCACCACCGACGAAGGATGTCTTTAGATAGAGGTTGAGCCCGTCCGTCGGGTGAGTGAAGTTGAGCTTGAGGCCGAGGTCGGTGACCGGACGCTGCACATAGTTGTACAAGCGCACGTGGAAGATGTAAGCGACGACGAAACCGCCGATGAGGTAGTAGAGGGAGTGGATGAGGCGCTTGCGGAGCTCGGTGAGATGCTCCATGAGGCTCATGCCGGGAAGTTCTGCGCGTTCGGTCACGGCTTTACGGGCTTTGTCGATGGAGTCGAGATCAGCCACGCTGGGTGGCCTCGGTGTGTGCGTTCTCGGTTGCGGTGGAATCGTGCTCAGTGTCGTGCGGAATGGATTCGAGTATAGGCGAGAGCGCGGAGTTGCTTACGGGAAGGCCGGTGGAGGGTGGCATAAGATTCAGGTCGCCGGATGTGGCGATGGGGAGCGGTTCGGGCTCCTGCGCTCGCAGGTGCGGATGCTCGTCATGGAGCTCTTCAACGCTGGGGCCGAGAGGGGCGATGGTGTTCTCGCTGCCGTCGGTGATGGCCGGTGTCTCTATAACCGGAGCTACGGGGGCTGCGGCCTCCATCGCGGCGATCTTTTTCCGCTGCTCTTCCTGGTCGGCGATGCGGAGCTCGTCTTCCATCTGCATCCGGAACTCGTTGGAGGCGCGGCGGAACTCGGCCATGAGTTTGCCAAGCTGGCGCGCGAGTTCAGGCAGCTTCTTCGGCCCAAAGAGTAGCAGGGCGAGGAAAACGAGGATGGCGCTGTCCTGAAAGCTAGGCATAAGTCAGTCCCATGATACGGCTTACGTATGGACAGAACAAATGGATGTCGGTTGGGAGTTTGCTGCGACGGCGAATGCTAACCTGATCGCGATGCGCATGATCATTCGGCGAGCGACGCCAGAAGATGCGGAGGAGATTGCCCAGGTCCACGTGGATTCCTGGAAGACGACCTATCGCGGGATTGTGCCGCAGAGATATCTGGATGAGATGGAGATTCTCCCGCGTGCGGAGTTCTGGCGAAAACACATTGAGGCGAGTGACTCGCGGGTCTGCGTCGCGGAGACGAATGGCAAGGTCACCGGATTCATCAGCGGCGGGCCGTTGCGCGAGCCGTTGTCGGACTTCGACGGTGAGAGCGTTGGAGAGATTGCCGCCATCTATATCGTATTTGAGGCGCAGCGGCGCGGCTGCGGCAGAGCGATGACGCAACGGCTCGCCGAGGATCTGCTGCAGGACGGGTTGAAGAGCGCGGTGGTATGGGTCCTGGAGCGAAATCCTGCCTGCGGGTTCTATGCGCGGCTCGGTGGGGAACTCATCGGGCGGAAGACGATCGCCATTGGCGGCACCGATCTGGTCGAGGTCGCCTATCGATGGAAGGACTTGCGAGTCCTGGTGGAACGTGCGGAAGGGTGACATTGTGTAAAATGATTCTTGTTGGAGCAGGGCGAAGGCCGCATCGTTTCGTCGCTAACTGCGTCTAACAAAACACGAGCGGCAATCGCTGCCGGTCGTCAGAGATACGGTTGCAACATCCCCGTGGGTTGGGTGCAGGTTCGAGTGAGCCGGCACAGTGAATTCACTGCAACCTAAGCAGTGCATGCTTTCAACATCCCCGTCTCAGAGGTGAGAAGACGGTGCCGGCGTCAGCCGTCGCCAGACGACCTTTGTGAGACTGAAGGCGGAGTACTTTGAACGGACTATTGGAGATCGCTTCGGCTGAGGCCGGGGCGGAAGATGTTGCAGCGACGTGTTCCATTGCAGACTCGTTAGATAATTATCTGGCCCAACCCGACCACACCATGGACGCGAGAATCGCTGAGGCGCGCGCCAAACTGGGAACCGACGTTGTTCTGCTCGGGCATCACTATCAGCGCGACGAGGTCATCCGGTTTGCCGACTTTACGGGCGACAGCTACAAGCTCTCGAAGGTCGCATCGGAGACAAACGCGAAGTACATGCTGTTCTGCGGCGTGCACTTTATGGCTGAGACCGCCGACGTGCTTGGCCGCCCGTGGCAGCAGGTCATCCTGCCTGACTTGAACGCAGGTTGTTCCATGGCCGATATGGCGGAGATCGGTCAGGTAGAAGATTGTTGGGATTCGGTGCAACACGCCGGCTTGACGGACGCAGCCGCGGGCGGCTTGATTCCGCTGACGTATATGAATTCGGCTGCTGCTATTAAAGGATTCTGCGGCAAGCGCGGCGGGCTGGTCTGCACGTCGTCCAATGCTCGCGGAGCATTTGAGTGGGCGTTTAGCCAGGCGAACAAAATTCTATTCCTTCCCGATCAGCACTTGGGGCGCAACACTGCGTTCGCGATGGGGATTCCCATGAGCGAGATGGTGGTGTGGGATCCTTATCAGATCAACGGTGGCCTGAGCCCCGACCGGCTGAAGACGGCGAAGGTCATTCTGTGGAAGGGGCACTGCTCGGTGCATCAACGCTTTCTGCCTGAGCATGTAGATCGCGTACGTCGCGAGCATCCGGAGATGCAGGTGATCGTGCATCCGGAGTGCCGCTGGGAGGTCTGCCAGAAAGCCGATGCGATCGGATCGACGGAGCGGATCATCGAGGTGATCGAGAAGGCGCCCGAGGGGGCGAGCTTCGCCGTGGGCACTGAGATTCATCTCGTGAACCGGCTGATGAAGCGGTTTGCCCCGCTTGGCAAGCGCGTGATGACGCTCGATGACGCCGGCTGCCTGTGCACGACGATGTACCGCATCTCGCCGCAGCACCTGGCGTGGGCGCTGGAAAATCTGGTAGAAGGGCGGGTGGTCAATCGCATCAAGGTGGAGGATGATGTGAAGCAGTGGGCGCGCGTTGCGCTCGACCGCATGCTGGAGATCAAGGCTTGAGCAAGGTTTTTACATTGAGCGAGGCACAGACACTGCTGCCGGTAGTGGAGGCTCTGCTGCTCCGGGCGCGGGCAGCGGCAACCAGGGCTGCGGAACTTGAGATCGAGATGCAACAATTGAGCCAGCGCATCTTTCTCTCGGGTGGCATGCATGTGGACGTCAGCGTGGCAGCGAGACGCAGAGCCGAACACGACAAGGCTGTGCAGGAGGCCAAGGACACGCTCGCCGAGATCGATTCGATCGGGGTGCTGGTGAAGGATCTCGAGCAGGGGCTGCTCGACTTTCCCTCGCTGCTGGACGGGAAGGCGGTGCTGCTGTGCTGGAAGCTGGGGGAGCCATCGATCACGCACTGGCACACCGAGGAGGAAGGCTACGCCGGGCGAAAACCGCTGGATCCGCCGATGGGGAAGACTGAGCGGCTGAACTAAATCGCCTGACACGAGCAGCCTGCGCTGTGGATAACTAAGTTTATCGAACGATAATATTTATCGTTTATACTCGCCTCATGTTGGTCAACGAGACCAGATCCTTTCGCGAGCTTTGCCAGGAGAACGGCATTGCGGTGACGCACCAGCGGCAGGTTCTGTATGAAGTGATGAAGACGATGCATGGCCATCCGAGTCCGGAAGAGGTCTATGCACGCGTGAAGAAGAAGGTCCCGTCAATTTCCCTGGCGACCGTTTACAAGAACATACATCTATTTGTTAATAGCGGTGTCTTCCGCGAGGTGAGCATGCATCATGGCTCGCTGCGCGTGGAGATGAATGACGAGGCGCATCACCACCTGGTGTGCTCGAAGTGCAAAGCGATTACCGACATTGGAGAGAGTGAGCTCGGGCTGGCGTCCAAACGTGACAGACTGCCTGGCGGATTTCTAGTGGAGCGGTATGCAGTCGATGTGATTGGCATTTGTGCAAAGTGCCAGCGTGCTTAAGGCGATTTCGTAACCAATGTATGAGGTGTTTTATGGCAGAAGATTTGAAGAGCAAAGTAATGACGACCGACGCTGGCCGGCCGGTAGGTGACAACCAGAACTCAATCACGATTGGCGATCGTGGACCGATCGTGTTTGAAGACTACCTCCTGTTTGAAAAGATGGCTCACTTCAATCGTGAGCGCGTCCCTGAGCGCGTCGTGCACGCCAAGGGCTCCGCGGCTTACGGCACGTTCACCTGTACCCATCCTGGACATGGCGAAGTATACGACCGCCAAGGTGTTTGAAAAGGGCAAGAAGACTCCCATGTTTCTGCGCTTCTCCACGGTAGGCGGCGAGAAGGGCTCGGCCGACTCCGAGCGCGATCCACGTGGGTTCGCGATGAAGTACTACACCGAGGAAGGCAATTGGGACCTGGTCGGCAACAACACGCCGGTGTTCTTCATCCGCGATCCTCTCAAATTCAGCGACTTCATCCACACGCAGAAGCGCGACCCGCAGACCAATCTCAAGTCCCCCACAATGATGTGGGACTTCTGGTCGCTCTCACCTGAGAGCCTGCACCAGGTCACCATTCTCTTCAGCGACCGCGGCACTCCGGATGGCTTCCGCCACATGAACGGCTACGGCAGCCACACCTTCTCGCTCATCAACGCGAAGAACGAGCTGTTCTACGTGAAGTATCACTTCAAGACCAAGCAGGGAATCAAGAACTTCACTCGCGAAGAGGCCGACCACATGAAGTCGGTCGACATGGACCACTCGCAGAACGACCTCTTCCATGCGATCGAGAAGGGCGACTTCCCCAAATGGACCGTGCAGATCCAGATCATGCCCGAGGCGGAAGCGGCCACTTATCACATCAACCCGTTCGACCTCACCAAGGTCTGGCCGCACGCGGATTACCCCGTCATCGAGATCGGCGAGTTGGAGTTGAACCGCAACCCGGCCAATTACTTCGCTGAAGTCGAGCAGGCCGCGTTCGATCCGAAGAACGTCGTGCCCGGCATGGGCTTCTCGCCGGATAAGATGCTCCAGGGGCGCCTCATCAGCTATCCCGACGCGCACCGCTACCGCATCGGCGTCAACTACAACATCCTCCCCGTCAACGCGCCAAAGTGCCCGTACGCCAGCTACAACCGCGACGGCTCCATGCGATTCGACGACAACGGCGGCATCGGCCCGAACTACGAGCCCAACAGCTTCGGCGGCCCGACGCAGGATAAGCGGTACCTCGAGCGTCCGGTCACCTACAGCTCGGCGACCGTGGGGCGGTACGATCACCGCGAGCACGATGGCGACTACTACACGCAGCCCGGCAACCTGTTCCGCCTGATGACGCCGGATGCGCAGGAGCGGCTGTGTGGGAACATCGCAGCCGGCCTTGGTCAGGTTGAGAAGAGGATTCAGGACCTCCAGATCAGCCACTTCTACAAGTGCGATCCGAAGTACGGCGAAGGTGTTGCCAAGGCGATCGGACGCAGGATAGAGGACATCGTGAAGAAGGAAGAGCTGGTCACTGCATAAAGACCGACCGCGGATACGCGGATAAATACGGATCAAGTCAAAAACGGATTGAAAACGGATTAAGACAAAGCCTGTTCGGTTTGTCTTAATCCGTTTTTTTTCTTCGTGTTTAATCCGACTCTTCTATCTGCTTTTGTCCTGATCCGCGCCGATCCGCGTAATCCGCGGTCGGTCTTCGCCGCAAGTTAGTGAGAAGACGGTGGTAGACCGTTCGGCGCGTTAGCGTCGGGTTTGCCTCCGGGGTTCCAGGCAGGCTTCCAATTGGTGTTTGCCAGCCAGCGGATGGGGCCGACCATGGACGCGATGGCGTTGGTCATGTGGGTGAAGTCAATGGTGCTGAGTTCGTCGCTAGGCTGGTGGTAATCCTTATGCAGGCCAAAGCTGGAGACGGAGTGGGCGACGATGCCCTGCGTTGCAAGAGCGTAGTTGTCTGAGCGCCGAAAGAAACTCTGTGTTGGGTGGGGATCGTTGACCAGATGAGCGCCGTGTTTCGCGAGTTCAGGGCCGAGGTTGGAGCGCTCGAATCCCGCCAGCCAAAGCGTGCCGGCAGGAACGGCGGGGTCGGGCCGGCCGATCATCTCGAACTCTAGGTTGGCCACGATACTGGGGAGAGGCACTGGCGGATGCGCGAGAAAGGCGCGATTGCCGAAGCCGCCGAGCTCCTCCGAGCCGAAGCACGCGAAGACAATCGTCCGCCTGGGGCGGGGACCGGCGGCGAGAATGCGCGCCAGGGTGAGGACTGCGGTGGTGCCCGATGCGTCGTCGTCGGCGCCGTTGTAGTTGGTGTCGCCGGCTGCGTTGGCGGGCCCGATGCCGAGATGGTCAAGATGCGCGGTAAGCAGGATGACCTCGTTGGGTGAGGCGCTTCCGCGCAGAATGCCGATTGCGTTCCATGTCTCTTTGCGGGGAACATCCTGGAACTTCGACAGCCGCTGTTGGACGCGCGCAGGCAGCGGATCGGGCATCGCGGTCTTCTGCAGGAAGGTTCCGTTGTCGCCGCCGGGCTCGAGGCCGAGCGCCTGGAGCTGTGCGGCGACGAAGAGAGCGGCAATGTGTTCGTCGCGAGTGGCGGATCCACGGCCGTGCATCTCGTCGTCAGCCAGGAAGTTCATGTCTGCGTGAACTTCTTGTGACAGTGTGCTGTTCAGCGATGCCGTTTGTCCGGCTGCTGCGTCGAACGAATGAGATTGTTGCCCATAAACTGTGGAAGGCAGAATCAGAGAGAATACAAGCGCGGCCGAGCCTGGAAAGCGCAGGCGTGTCGATGGATACATTGTGCAAATTATAGAGGAACTCCAATTGAAGTAGTCTTGAGGGCAGGTCAGCCCCGCTGTTGTGAAGATAAGAACAAGAGGCGTGAACGGAATGGAACGACGGAGAAGCGCGGGACGTTGGGCGGCGGCTGTAGTCGCCATGGTGATGCCAATCTTGACGGGGTGCTCCGGTTTCTTTCCTCCCGTCAACGGAGGAGGAACCACGGGTGGGACCGGCAACACCGTTTACATTGCGAACCAGGCGGCCAATTCCATCGGTGCCTTTGCGATCGGGACGGGAACTCTGACCGCCGTAGCGAACTCTCCGGTTGCGACAACCTACAAGCCCTTGACCATGGTAGTGAACCCCGCCAATACATTGCTCTATGTGGGGGCGACGACTGGAATATTCGTCTACTTCATCAACTCCGACGGCTCGCTGACGACGCCAAGCACCGGTACGCAGCCGGCGGGAGTGTACGCGACCTCACTGGCAGTCTCGCCGGACGGGCAGTGGCTGATCGCGCTCGATGGCACGACGCAGCAATTGGATCTGTTTCAGATCAACGCGACCACTGGCGCTTTGACATCTGTCAATAAGCCGGCGACATACTCCGCCACTTCCGGCACGTGGCAGCCGACCCTGGTGCGCTTCTCGCCCGATGGAACTTTAATCTTTGCCGCGCTGGGCACCGCCGGCGACGTCGTCTTTACGTTCGACACGACGACGGGAGTAGCTGCAAGCAGTCAGACTCTGGCTACGGGAAACGTGGCGACAGGCGACTACGGCCTGGCTGTAGATCCGAAGACGGCCTACGTCTACATCGCCAGAAGCGGAACCAACGGAGGGGTTGCGGTCTACAGCATCGGATCGGGTGGGGCGCTGACTCCGGTCACAGGATCGCCGTTCGCCGCAGGCAATGGAACCTACGCCACACAGTTGGACGCCACTGGCACCTACGTTTATGCGGCAAACCGCACCGACGGCACCCTCTCCGGCTACACGATTACACCTGGGACGACGACCGCTGCACTGACTCTGAAGCCGCTATCCGGCTCGCCGTATCGCCAGTGGATCCGTCGTGCAGGCCCTTGGAATCGACTCTAAGAATAAGTATCTTCTCGCGGTCGCCGTCGGCGGCTCGCCTGATCTTACGATGTACAGCTTCGACCTCACCACCCCTGGAAAGCTCGATCCCGCGACCAGCGTGGCGACGGGCACCGACCCCGCAGGTGCTGTCGCGCTGGCGTTGACGCACTAGAGGGAGATACTCCTTTGATTAGGGCACGTCGAATTGACGCCAGGGTTTACAAGATTTTTCCACATCGCCAGTAGTATGGGTGAAGTGATGTGTGTTGTGCTGGGGAGTTCTTCGGTCATTTTTTCGTCTTCACGACAACTCGGTCTCGTGCGCTTTGGGCTGCAACGCAGGATCTCGCAATTTGCAGCACTGGCGGTCCTGTCGGACGTGTGTGATGGTGGGACTCAGCGGCTGCTCCCGGTTTAAGCCAAAGCCTCCTGCGCAATACGTGTATGTCACGGCGAAGCAGACCTACCTGCGCGACCGCGTTGCCGCAGTATCGAACCGCACAGCGACGGTAGAGAACGGCGACAAGCTAGAGGTGCTCGAGCATGGCCGGCGTTTTGTGCGTGTGCAGACAGCCAAGGGCGAGCAAGGATGGATCGACGAGAAGGTCGTCGCGACCCAGGAGGTCTTCGACCAGTTTGACGCGTTGAAGCAAAGTCACAAAAACGATCCCGAGGTGGCTTCCGCCGTAGTGCGGGACGAGGTTTACATGCACGCCGCGCCCGGCCGCGATACCGAGCGATTCTATCGTCTGGCCGAGGGCGAAAAGCTGAAGCTCCTGACCCGTGCAACGCTCGCGAAGCCCATCCCGCCGGGCACGCGCGTCGCGAAGGCTCCGCCCGCAGTTGTGGCCAAGGGCGCAAAACCCGCCGCCCCACCCGTAGCGGATGTGCCCCCGCCGCCGGCGATGGAGGACTGGTGGCTGGTCCGCGACTCAAAGGGCGATACGGGCTGGCTCTACAGCCGCATGATGGACGTCGACGCTCCCGACGCGATCACTCGTTACGCCGAGGGGCAGAGAATCGTCGGCGCATACATCCTGACTACGGTGAACGATCCTGACGCGGAGCAGGCGGACAAGAACATCCCCATCTACCTCACGGTGATGAGCCCGTACAAGGCCGGGTTGACCTATGACTTCGACCAGGTGCGCGTATTCACCTGGAACCTGAAGAAACACCGCTACGAGACCGGCTATCGCGACAAGAATATCGAAGGATATCTTCCAGTTACGATAAAGATGGCCCCTGATCCCTACGGCAAATCCGCCACCGCGACGACGCCCGCGCCAACCTTCACCTACAAGGTGCTCGCCGATGACGCCGGCCCGGTGATCCCCGATCCGGTGACTGGAGCCATCGTTCCCGGCAAAACGATTCTGAAGACCTACCGGCTGGAAGGCAATTACGTCCGGCGCGTGGCTCAGCCCGGCACGCCCACCGGCGGCGAGGCTCATCCAGAGCCGGTTGAGAAGAAGAAAGAAACCAAACAGGGCAGGTCGAAGAAGCGATAGCGCTTCCTGGCTGTACTTCCTGGTTGTACTTCTTTAGATCAGTCGTAAAAGCTTGCGATGGTCTCCACGACCGTCTCCTGCTCATCTTCGCGCAGCTCCGGATACATCGGCAGCGCAAGAACCTCATCCGCAGCGGCCTCACTCACCGGAAAATCACCAGGCTTGTAACCCAGGTTCGCCAGGCTCGTCTGCTCGTGCAGCGGCAATGGATAGTAGATCTCGCTTCCGATCTTCCGTTCCGTAAGGTACTGCCGTAGCTCGTTGCGACGCGGGGCGCGGATCACATACTGATGGAAGATGTGGTGCGCTTGCCGGTCGGTGAAGGGAAGCACAATACCCTCGTCGATCGTGGCCCCGGTAAGGCCGGCGCTCTGAAAGAGCTGATCGTAGCGGGCAGCGCGGTCGCGGCGCTGCTGGTTCCACTGCGGCAGATAGCGCAGCTTCACCTCGAGGACCGCCGCCTGCAGGCTGTCGAGCCGCGAGTTCCAGCCAACCTCGTCGTGATAGTAGCGACGGCGCATCCCGTGGGCGCGAAGGACCCGCGCATGGTCGTCGATGGCCGCCGACGCCGTCGTCACCAATCCGGCGTCGCCCATCGCACTTAGATTTTTCGTCGGGTAGAAGCTGAAAGCAGCGGCGTCCCCCAAAGCGCCAGCGGGGGTTCCGGCCCAGGTCGCTCCAAAGGCCTGCGCGGCATCTTCGATCAGAAGCACGTCGTACTTTCCCTTCAGAGCGCTGAAGGCATCCCAGTCGGCGCATTGCCCGTAGAGATGCACCGGGAGGATGGCTTTAATCTTTGTGCCGGTACACGAGCACAGGACCTCTTCGGCGGCCTCAGCGGAGAGATTGAAGGTTGCAGGATCGATATCCGCCAGCAGAGGCTGTGCGCCGCAACGGAGAATCGCACTGACGCTCGCAAAGAAGCTGAAGGGCGTCGTGATGACCGCATCGCCCGGCCCGACGTTGGCGGCGGCGAGTGCCAGCCAGATCGCATCTGTGCCGCTGGCGCAGCCAATCGCGTGAGGCACGGCGCAGACGACGGCGGCAGCCCGCTCAAAGTTGGCCACCTGAGGTCCGAGGATGAACTGCTGCGAGTCGCACACAGCCTCGATGGCGTCCAGAACCTCTTGGCGGATCGTGGAAAATTGTCGGGAAAAATCAAGCATCTGAACGGGTTGCGGGTTGCGAATCGGCACATCTGCTATGGTATATCGCCGCGCCCAGCGGAGGCAGACTCCCATTATCCATTGTGTTTCGTCTAATCTGTCTGGAACGATCGTCGAAAGCGTACGGCCCAGGTTGATAATTACTGCGGATGCTCGTATCGTTGACAGTCTTGGCTTCAGACTCGGTACGTCAGTGGGCTGAGATTTCTTCTGAAGTTAATGGACCACGGTAGAACCTTATTGCACGGTAACGGAATTTAGCTAAGGAGATCGGCACCATGGAATCAAAGCCGGCACAGAACATTCAGGATACTTTTCTCAATACAGTGCGAAAAGATAAGAGTCCGATCACGATCTATCTGGTTAGCGGCGTCAAGCTGACAGGAAAGATCAGGTCGTTCGATAAATACTCCGTGCTTCTGGAGAACAACAGCCAGGAGCAGCTGATCTTCAAGCATGCAATCTCGACAGTGGTGAGTGGGCGAGCGGGCCTGCACGGAGAGGTGCGGTCGGATGCCAAGCCCGAAGTACGAGCCTCTGTAAGCTCTGCGCCCCCTGTCACGGCCGTGCAAGAGGCGAACGGAACTCAAGGCCGTTAGCCGTTGACAACTGAAAGTACGAAGGCTGGTTCGGAAAAACCTGTGAGGCGGAGTCTGGTCGCTGCGCAGGCTGCGGCCATGCGTGATGCGCAACAGGCACAGCCTGGTCTGCCGCAGGGAGAACGCGCTGTGCTCGTCGCAGTTGAGTTCACCGGCGAACGGCGCTAAGCTGACCGCAGCCGCACGTCTGGCCCGGAATGCCGCGGCCGTGTCCGCCGGGACTGCGCTTGCGGATCATGCCGAGAAGTCTTCTGACGAAGTGAAGCGCGCAGTAGATCTGGACTTCGATGCGTCACTGGCTGAGTTCGAGGAGCTTGCCCGCAGCGCCGGGGCCGGAGGTGGCAGCGACGCTGATTCAGCACCGGCCGCGGCCCGATCCCGCGACCCTGGTCGGCGGCGGCAAACTCGAGGAGATCGGAGGCGTGATCGCATCGACCGGAGCCGATCTGGTGCTGTTCGATCACGATCTGACGCCATCACAACTTCGCAACCTCGAAGCGAGGCTGCCCTTGCCGCGTGATCGACCGGACCCAGCTCATTCTGGACATCTTCGCTCGTCACGCGCGGACGCGCGAGGGTCAGTTGCAGGTAGAACTGGCGCAGTTGGAGTATCAGCTGCCCCGCCTGGCCGGGCGAGGCAAGGCGATGTCTCAACTCGGCGGCGGAATCGGCACACGCGGACCGGGCGAGACGCAGCTTGAGACGGATCGCCGCAAGATCAATCTCCGCATCGACCACGTGAAAGAGCAACTCGAATCCGTGCGGCGGATTCGCCGGCAACAGCGACAGCGGCGCGAGGCCGTTCCCGTTCCGGTGGTCGCACTCGTCGGCTACACCAACGCCGGCAAGAGCACTCTCTTCAATGCGCTGACCGAGGCGGGCGTTTTAGAGTCGTCGAGGATGTTCGCTACGCTCGACCCCAAGCTGCGGCAGTTGCAGCTCCCCTCGCGCAGGAAGATCCTGCTGTCGGACACTGTCGGTTTCATCCGCAATCTGCCGCACACGCTGGTGACCAGCTTTCGTGCGACGCTCGAAGAGGTCGAACGGGCCGAACTCCTTCTTCATGTGCGCGATGCGTCCAGCCCGATGGTCGAGGAACAGAAGGCCCAGGTTCAAAAGGTTTTGGCCGAGTTGGACGTCTCGAACAAGCCGGTCATCGAGGTGTTGAACAAGATCGATCTGCTCGAGGGTGGAGAGGGCACGCCGATGGGTGCACCGGGAAGCATCGCCGTCTCGGGGTTGAAGAAGCTTGGACTGGACCATCTGCTCGAAGCCATCGACGCCGCGCTTGTCGTCGATCCGGTGATCGAGATGCAGTTCCGGCTGCCGCAGTCGGAGGGCGCAATTCTGGCCGCGCTCGAAGCCGGAGCTATCGTGGAAGGGAAGAGATTCGAGGGAAATCTGGCCTATGTCACAGCCCGCGGACCTGCATCCCTGTTAAACCGCTTTCGAAGGTTTCGCGAGAGGGCTGGAACTGGATCCTGAACTCAAGGCTCAAAACTGAGCGCTTAACTAGCATAGGCCGCCTGAAGGGGAGCGGAGGTGGTGTCCCCAGTCACGCGACCTATGTGACCCAGATAGTAGGGTCCAGGTAGTAATTAACAGTCTAGTCCTTTGGCCGCGGATGTCAAAGGCAAAATGGCCTTTTGATACTGCAATTTGACGGGATCGCCTAACTGCGCGAATATCGGCCACTTAGAGCGATTATCGAAAGACGTTTGGTTGACACTCCAGTAAACGCTTTGCTAAAACTAGGTGTACCTCGCACCACCACGCACCGTCTTTCATCAGCGCTTCAGCACCACAATCCAGCTGTGTGAGACAGCCGACGACAGGACTTCCAAGCGGCTACGGCCGTCCCCTTCATGGACCAGATACTCAATCAACTCGGTGAACTTGTGCTCGGCGCTGTGCCGACGATGATCCTGTTCATCCTGCTCGTAATCGCCTACGGCTTTTTGGTTCGCCGTCCATTGGATCGCGTCCTGGCCGAGCGCCGCGCGCGCACCCTGGGTGCGGTAGAACAGGCACGCTCCGCGATCGCCGCAGCCGAAGCCGAAACCGCCGCGTACGAAGAGAAGCTGCGAGCCGCAAAGGCCGAGATCTTTCAGGCTCGCGATAAGAAGCTGAAGCAGTGGAACGCGGAACGCGAAGCCGCTCTCGCCCTGGTGCGGAAGCATACCCAGGAACGCATTCAAGGCGCCAAGGCCGAGATCGATCAGAGCGCTCAGGAAGCCCGCCTCCAGATCGTCGGCCAGAGCGAAGACCTCAGCTCACGCATCCTCGACGCTGTACTTCCCGCCGGCATCCGCCAGACGGAGGTTGCGCAGTGAGACTCTCCGCTATCAAGAAGCTTCTGCCCGCAGTGATCATGACGGCGCTGCTGTTCGCACCGGTTGGGCACGCGAGAGCCCAGTCCACTCCCGTCACCGCTGACGGCGGACAGACCACTACGCCGGAGGCACAGTCCCCCGAGGCGAATAAAAAGGAAGTGGACGAGAACGACCAGTACATCCACTCCGCCGCAGTCCGTGCGCTTGGCGCAAAGATCGGCTTGAACCCCGAACAGGCAGCCACAGCCTTCACGGTCGCGAACTTCGTAGTTCTCTCCGCGCTCATCGGCTGGTTCCTCGCGAAGACCCTGCCGAAGACCTTCCGCGATCGCAACACCGCCATCCAGAAGAGCCTTGTTGACGCCCGCACCGCAACTGAAGAGGCCAGCGCGCGCCTGAGCACGGTCGAAGAGCGGCTCAGTAAGCTCGACGAACAGATCGCCGCCCTCCGCGCCCAGGCCGAAAAGGACTCCGTCCTCGACGAGCAGCGCATCAAAGCCAGCGTCGAAGACGATAAACAGAAGATCCTCGCCTCAGCTGAGCAGGAGATCGGTGCCGCGACTGCCCTCGCCCGCCGGCAACTCCAACAGTACGCCGCCGAACTCGCCATCGATCAGGCCGCCCGCAAGCTCATCGTCACCGCCGAAACCGACCGTCTCCTCGTGCAGAACTTCGCACGTCGGCTAACGGGTGATGACTCGAAGGAAGGACAAAACTAATGTCTGTCCTCTCCCTGCGGTACGCCCATGCCTTTGCCGCCGTAACCTCCTCGTCGCATCTCGATACAACGGCGGTTCAGCAGCAACTCCAGGACTTCAGCGGCACCCTCGCCGGAAGCAGCGAACTTCGCGAAGTCCTCATGAACCCGTCCATCGCGCGAGAGCAGAAGCTCAAAGTCCTTGACGCGATCGCCGCACGCATCGGCATGTTTCCGCAGGTACGCAACTTCATCGCCGTCATCGTGGAGCACCAGCGTCTCCACGAACTCGACGAGATCCTCGCCGAGTACCACAACGTCGTCGACGAGCAATTGAACCTCGCCGAGGCTGACATCACCACCGCGCATCCCCTGAACGATCAGGATCGCGACGAACTCGAAGCCCAGGTCGCGAAACTCGTAGGCGGCCGTGTTCGCGCCACCTACCATCAGGACGCAACGCTGCTGGGCGGCGCCGTTGTCCGCATCGGATCAACGGTCTACGACGGCTCCATCCGCGCCCAGTTGCAGCAGTTGAAGCAGAGGCTTGTGAACGCGTAGAGTTCTCTGCTGGAGCCACACAAAGTTTTTTCAGTTTGATACGAATCGAGCAGGCAGAAGGAAGACATGGCACAGATCAAGGCGGATGAGATAACAGAACTGCTTCGCCAGCAGATTGAGAACTTCGACCAGCGCATTCAGGTCGACGAAGTCGGAACCGTCATCTCCCTCGGCGACGGTATCGCGCGCGTTCACGGCCTCGACAAGGTCATGGCCGGCGAGCTCATCGAGTTCCCTCACGGCGTGGCCGGCCTCGCCATGAACCTCGACGAAGATCAGGTCGGCGCGGTGCTCCTCGGCGACTACACCGAGATTCGCGAAGGCGATACCGTCAAGCGCACCGGCAAGATCATGTCCGTGCCCGTCGGCGAAGCCATGATCGGCCGCGTCGTCAACGCGCTCGGCCAGCCCATCGACGACAAGGGCCCCATCAATACCGACAAGTATCTCCCCGTCGAGCGCCTCGCTCCCGGCGTCATCGACCGCCAGTCCGTGCGTGAGCCCATGGCCACAGGCATCAAGGCCATCGACACGATGATCCCCATCGGCCGCGGGCAGCGCGAACTCCTCATCGGCGACCGCCAGACCGGCAAGACCGCCATCGCGCTTGACACCATCATCAACTCCGCGAAGAACAACCTGATCTGCATCTATTGCGCGGTCGGGCAAAAGCGTTCGTCAGTCGCGCAGGTCGTCCAGACGCTCGAAGAGTACGGCGCGATGGCCTACACCATCGTCGTCGCCGCCACTGCATCCGAGCCCGCGCCCATGCAGTACCTCGCTCCCTTCGCTGCCACCGCGATGGGCGAATACTTCCGCGACTCCGGCAAGCACGCGCTCGTCATCTACGACGACCTCTCCAAGCACGCTGCCAGCTACCGCGAAATCTCGCTGCTCCTCCGCCGCCCGCCAGGCCGCGAAGCCTACCCCGGCGACGTCTTCTATCTCCATTCGCGTCTGCTGGAGCGCAGCTCGAAAGTCTCCGACAAACTCGGCGGCGGCTCGCTCACCGCGCTGCCGATCATCGAGACCCAGGCCGGCGACGTCTCCGCCTACATTCCGACCAACGTCATCTCCATCACCGACGGCCAGATCTTCCTCGAGACCGACCTCTTCAACTCGGGCGTCCGCCCCGCGGTCAACGTCGGCCTGTCAGTCTCGCGCGTCGGCTTCTCCGCGGCCATAAAGGCGACCAAGCAGGTCGGCGCAACGCTGAAGCTCGACCTCGCCCAGTACCGCGAACTCGCTGCCTTCTCGCAGTTCGGCTCGGACCTCGACAAGGTCACGCAGCAGCAACTCAATCGCGGCCAGCGTCTCACCGAGCTGCTCAAGCAGCCGCAGTTCCAGCCGCTCACCGCCGAGAAGCAGGTCGCCATCCTCTTCGCCGGCGTCAACGGCCTGCTGGACGACGTAGAAGTGAAGGACCTCCGCGCCTTCGAGGACGGCTTCTATCCCTACCTCGAGTCGGCCCAGGCATCCATCCTCACCGATATCGCCACCAAGAAGGCCCTCGACGACGACATCAGGAAGCGTCTCACCGACGCCATCAAGGACTACAAGGCGACCTTCCTCGCTGCTATTGCCGACAAGAACAAGCAGCAGGAGACGGCAGCGGCCAAGGCATAGCTAAAAACAATGGCAAACGTACTCGATCTACGGCGACGCATCCGCAGTGTCAAGAACACGCGGCAGATCACCAAGGCCATGAAGATGGTCTCGGCGGCTAAGCTGCGCCGGGCGCAGGAGCGCGCCATGCTGGCGCGGCCTTACGCACGAATGATCTCGAATGTGCTTGAATCGCTGGTCCGTCGCATGGGCGACTCCGGCGATGTCATGCATCCGCTTCTCGTCGAGCGCGAGGAGAAGAACGTCCTCGTCATCGTCGTTGCGGGCGACAAGGGCTTCGCTGGCGCCTTCAACTCCAACATCGTCAAGGCTGCTCAGAACTTCATCAACGACCGCCGCGTCAAAGGCCAGAACCTCGACGTCGAGCCCGTCGGGCGCAAGGCGCGCGAACTCTTCCGCAAGCGCTACCCCGCCGCTGTCTACGAGAAAAAGGAAGAGCACTACGACAACGATCTCGCCACGCACTACGAGATCATCCGTCACCGTGCTCAGCCGATCGAGATCGCAGCCGATCATCCGACGATCCTGCTGAAGATCGCCATCGACGACGTCAGCGACATGGCCCACGACATCATTGAGCGCTACGAGCGCGCGGAGATCGACTCCGTCTACATCGTCTACAACGAGTTCAAGTCCGTCATCTCGCAGCGCGTCGTCGTCGAAAAACTCCTTCCCATCCGCAAGCTCGGCTCGCACGAGATCACCGTCGCCGAAGAGATGACCGAAGAGCAGATCGAGGCTACCGGCCACGCAGCAATGACCGCAGGCGTCAGTCTGCAGGTGCCCGAAGAATCCGTCATCGAGTCAGAGGCGAAGAAGTTCGGCACCGCCGAGGTGGACTACATCTATGACCAGTCGCCAGAACGTCTATTCCGCCACTTGATGCCGAAGTACATCACGACCCAGATCTTCCACGCGATGCTCGAATCGGTCGCCGCCGAACACGCCGCGCGCATGACCGCGATGGACTCGGCAACCAACAACGCAGGAGACATGATCGACGCCCTCTCGCTCACCATGAACCGTGTGCGTCAGGCAGCAATTACGAAGGAGATTATTGAGATTGTGAGCGGCGCAGCCGCCTTGTAGGGTTATGAAGTTGTTGCTTCTAGGTAGGCCAAGGCTTCAGCCTTGGCATCCAAGGCGTAGCAAGAATCGGGGCTTTAGCCCCTGGGGTATGCACTCTTCCCCACGGCAAAGATTTTAGGTAACGACAGAAAGAATTTATGGCAGAGAACATTGGAAAAGTAATTTCGATCAGCGGCCCGGCCGTTGACATTCAATTCGAAGAGTCGAAGATGCCCCCTATCTTCCAGGCGATTCGCATTGTCAGCGAAGGCTTCGACGTCCCCACCCCGCTTGATGTCGTCGTCGAAGTGCAGCAGCACTTGGGCGAAGGCCGCGTGCGCTGCATCGCCATGGTCGCGACCGAAGGCATGGTCCGCGGCATGAAGGCGATCGACACCGGCGCGGGCATCACGGTGCCCGTAGGCCGCGAGACCCTCGGCCGCGTGCTCAACGTGCTCGGTCAGCCTGTAGACGAGCTCGGGCCCGTCAATGCCAAGGTGCATCTGCCCATCCACCGGCAGGCTCCCGCGTTCGACGAGCAGTCGACCAGCGAAGAGATGTTCGAAACCGGCATCAAGGTCATCGACCTCATCCAGCCCTTCTTGAAGGGCGGCAAGATCGGCCTCTTCGGCGGCGCCGGCGTTGGCAAGACCGTCATCATTCAGGAACTCATCAACAACGTCGCCAGCCAGCACGGCGGCTTCTCGGTCTTCGCTGGCGTCGGCGAGCGTACCCGCGAGGGCAACGATCTCTGGATGGAATTCCAGGAGTCCGGCGTTATCGATCTCAAGGATCTTCCCAAGAGCAAAGCGACGCTTGTCTATGGTCAGATGACCGAGCCGCCAGGGGCGCGTCTCCGCGTCGCCCTCACCGGCCTCACCGTCGCCGAGTACTTCCGCGACGAAGAAGGCGCGGACACGCTGCTCTTCATCGACAACATCTTCCGTTTCACCCAGGCCGGCTCCGAGGTCTCCACACTGCTCGGCCGTATGCCGTCGGCCGTCGGCTACCAGCCGAACCTCGCCACCGAGATGGGTGAGCTCCAGGAACGCATCACCTCGACCAAGAAGGGCTCTATCACGCTCCGTGCAGGCCGTCTACGTTCCCGCTGACGACCTGACCGACCCGGCTCCCGCAACCACCTTCGCTCACCTCGACGCAACCACCGTGCTCTCGCGTCCGCTCTCCGAGCTTGGCATCTATCCCGCTGTCGATCCTCTGGCCTCCACCTCGCGCATTCTCGCTCCGCGCGTCGTCGGTCAGGAGCACTACGACGTCGCCCAGGGCGTGAAGAAGATTCTGCAGCGCTACAAGGACCTGCAGGACATCATCGCCATCCTCGGCATCGACGAGCTCTCGGAAGAGGACAAGATCACCGTCGCCCGCGCCCGCAAGGTGCAGCGCTTCCTCTCGCAGCCCTTCCACGTGGCTGAGATCTTCACCGGCATTCCCGGCGCCTACGTCAAGGTCGCGGACACCGTTCGCAGCTTCAAAGAGATCATCGAAGGCAAGCACGACGACATCCCCGAGCAGGCCTTCTACCTGAAGGGCGGCATCGAAGACGTGATCGCAGCCGCAGAGAAGATGAAGCAGACGGTATAGACAAGCGTTGAGCTTACAGCTTTGAGCCGTGAGCAAAGACGCAGAACAAATAACCGTCTTGAGCTCAAAGCTCAAGGCCCAAAGCTGAAAGCTGAAAAAATGGCAGACACACCACAATCCGGCCTCCTGATGGTTCGTCTCGTCACCCCGGACCGCATCCTGCTGGATGCGACGGCGGAGGCGGTCGAGCTACCAGCCATGTCCGGCTACCTCGAAGCCCTCTACGGCGCAGCGCCGCTGCTCGCAGAGCTTGGCGCAGGCGAAGTGCGCCTCCACGGCGGCACGTCAGGCGACCAGAAGTTCTTCGTCGCCTGGGGCTTCGCAGAGGTGTTGCCGGAGCGTGTCACGATCCTGGCCGAGACCGCCATGCATCCCAATGAGATCGACGTTGCCGAGGCGCAGAAGGAGCTTCAGGAAGGCGAGAAGCTCTGGGAAGAGGCCGGCGACGATGGCGAGAAGTACGACGAAGCCAACGCAATCAAACGACAGGCCGAGGAGAAGATCGCTTCCGCCGAAGGCAAGAGCACCTAAACGCACTTCACACTCCAAAATCAGCGAAGCCGCCTCTCATCCAGGGCGGCTTCCTCATTTTCCACAGAAATATTTTCCAGGACGTGGCGTGTTTTTCGTCTCTGGAAAACAACCATCAACTTCACCACCTTTCACCACGAATTCACCATCAACTCACCACAAAAACACCACGTTTTTGCACTCACTTTTCCCTAACCCCCCTCAAAAAACACCTGCAAAAACAACAAAACCCCGGCTTTCACCGGGGCTCGATTTTTTTCCGGAACGCTAAAACCTAAGACGCTTTTTTCGCCTTCGCGGCAGGCTTCTTTCCGTTCGAAGCAGGCGTTTTAGCTGCCTCTGGCGCCTGGGTCTCCGCAGCCGCCTCCGCCTGCTGCCGCAGCGAATGAATCACTACCCGCAGCATCTCCTCTTCCGGAGCGGGTTTCCCAGTGAAGATCTCAAACTGCCTCGCCCCCTGCTGTACAAACATCTCGATTCCAGTGATGATCGGAATGCCCTTCTGGCGCGCCATGCGTAGAAGCGGCGTCTCCAGCGGGTTATACACCAGATCGAAGACCAGCTTGGTGTTGAGATCCTTCGCCTCAAGAATCTGCGGCGCTTTAATCCCAGCCATCCCGACGGGTGTTGCGTTGACTATGGCGTCAAAGGGTGTCTTTGCAACGGCGTCCTTCTTGATCGTCTTCGAACCAGACTGGCGGCCCAATTTCTGCGCAGTCTCAGAGGTGCGATTCAGGATGAAGACCTCGGCTCCTTTGTCACGCAGGCCAAACACAGCAGCGCGTGCAGCTCCGCCTGCGCCAAGCACCAGCACCTTCGCTCCGCGAAGCGACATGCGCTTTTCGAGCGGTCCGGTGATTCCGGCAACGTCTGTATTGAAGCCGTAGAGCTTGCCATCCTGCGCGCGAAGCACGGTGTTGCAGGCGCCGATCTTGGCGGAGAGCGGGTCTGTCTTCTCAAGGTGCTCCATGATCTCTTCCTTCAGCGGCATCGTGACGCTGAGGCCCTGGATGGGAATCTCGTTGACGAGTTTCAGCAGATCGGAGAGCTTGTTGGCCTGCAGCGCCAGGTACACAGCATTGACCGTCTCTCGACGGAAGGCTGTGTTCATCATGATCGGCGAGAGCGAGCTACGGATAGGATTGCCGGCGACGCCGTAGACCTTGGTGGCCGCGTCCACCTGATCGATGCGGTAAGTCTCAATGAGCGTGCGCGCGGCGATCTGTCCGGGGCCGGTCTCTTCGCCCACAGTGGCCGCGGCGAAGGTGAAGGCGCTGCCAGCGCGGACACCGAGGACGCGGGAGATAATGCCGGCGTCGCCCATGCAAATGCCGATGATGTTGGAGTGATCCTCCATGCGCTCGATGAAGCGCATGAGCGTGACGTTATCGACGAGCGTCTTGGCCGTGGGCACGATCTTGATGAAGTCGGGCTGGAAGGGCACGATGCGCTTGTAGATGCCGTCAAGGTCCTTTGTTGCGTTGAAGTCGTGGTGGCTGATGATCAGGGCAATGCCGGTGTCGCGTAGTTTCTGGAGTTCGCCCTTCTTCAAGGCTTCTGCGGACTCGAGTTCCACGTCAACGATATGGAAGCCTGTCGCGGCAGCTTTGGAGAGAACTTCAATTTCCTCGGCTACGCTGCCAGAGAATTTACCGCCGTTGGCGGCGCGGCGACAGGTGGCAATCCCAGTCGCGGCGGTGTTGTCGATGAAGAAGTGTTTAAGTTTCGGCAGGGCAAGAAGAGGCTTCTCGAGATAGTCGAGGCGGAACTCAAGGAAGGGTGTCTCTTTGACGACGGCGCTGGCTTTTTCAAGCATCTCGGCTGCCGTGGAGCCGATGATGGCAACACAGACTTTACCGATACGGGAACGAAGAAATTGCGGGGCTACGCTAGGCACATTCACTCTCATGTCTACAATCGCGGTATATTACAGACCCGCGAGGAAGGATGCAAATTTCTGTTGAAATAAAAGGCGGTTAGCCGAACTGCGACCGAGAACCCCACTTCGATACATTGGATGCGGCAATCTACTCCGATGCACCAGAAATAGACGCTACAAATGGCAGGATGTTACCCGGCTTGAAGGATAGCCCGGATGCGCGTGGAAAGGCTAATGGACAACTATAAATTTGCGTGAGGTATTAGCTATAGCGCCACTCCAACCACGTTAAGCATCCTTCCCGCGATTCCGTGCTCCGCGCGGTGGGAAAAATAGCGCATGGCCCCAGCTTGGCTCCTGGCGCACGCTGTACACTCTCCCATCACAGAAATTCTGGCTTCTGTGATGCCGGCATCCAACAACTGGCGCCGGTTGGCTTCCCAAAGGTTCAGGCGGATCTCCCCGGCATCAGATGCGCGGTCAAAGAGTTCTTTTGAGTAGACAAACTGCTTCCGGAACTCCGCATGTACTTCCTCCCCAACTGTATAGCAGCATGGCCCGATACCTGGCCCGACGGCTGCGACTAAATCCGCGGCCTGAGACCCGTACTCCGCCTGCATTCGAGCGACACCATGCTCCACGATCCGCGCCACCGTCCCTCTCCATCCGGCGTGAAACGCGGCCACCACTCTGCGGGTCACGTCGACCACGAGCACAGGGACGCAGTCGGCTGTCCCGACCCCAAGCAGAACACCCGGCACATCGGTTATCAGCCCGTCTCCCTCGAGTACTGCGCGTCCGTCAGCGGTTTGAAGGTTTCCTTCGACGGCTCCATCCTCTTGCCTCACCGCCCGCACAATCCCGGAGTGAATCTGCCTCACTCCCACGAGCACAGAATCAGCATTTTCGTCGCATACCGCCCTTACGAACCGCTTTCGATTCTCTGCTACTGAAGCAGGATTATCCTCTTTCGTCCACCCAAGATTCAGCGTAGAACCACCGTAAACCTGTGAGATCCCGCCCTCGCGTGTGCTAAACCCATGCAGGAGCCACTCGTACTGCTTCCAGTCTTCGACTTTCAGAATCTGCAAGCAGTTTTCGGTTCTAATCTCTTCGTTCTGGATCTCCAACTCCCCACCTTCCTTCTCTTTTGACGCCACACAAAGGTACGGATTGCGATTTCAAAAGCCAAAATCGCCTCTAGTGGAGGCGATTCTGGCTTATTTCTTTTGCGTCATTTGCTGGATCAATCCATCAGCTTGCGCGTCAGGTAGGTGTACTGCTCGGCCCAGGTCTTTGCCTGTTCTTTTAGGTTGGCTCCGGCGGCGTGGCCGCCTTCGACAATTTCATCGTAGTAGAAGGGCTTGTGGAACTCTTCCATTTTTGCTGCGAACTTGCGGGCGTGCACAGGGCCAACGCGGTCGTCCTTGGTGGTGGTGAAGATGAGGGGCTCGGGGTAGTTGCCGTCGGGTTTGAGCTGGTTGTAGGGAGAGATGTAGGCGAGGAACTTGCGCTCTTCGGGGACGGTGACGGTGCCGTACTCGCCGACCCATGAGGCGCCGGCGGCGATGTGCTCGAAGCGAAGCATGTCGAGGAGCGGTACCTGGATGACGACGGCGTTCCACATCTCCGGGTGCTGCGTGAACTCGACGCCCATGAGGAGACCGCCGTTGGAGCCGCCGGAGATGCCCATGTGGCGCGGTGAGGTGATCTTGCGAGCGAACAAGTCCTTGCCGACAGAGGTGAAGTCGTCGTAGATGATCTGGCGGTGGGTCTTGAGGCCGGCCTCGTGCCATGCGGGGCCGAACTCGCCGCCGCCGCGGATGTTGGCGAGGACGTAGACGCCGCCGCGCTCAAGCCAAAGCTTGCCGACGATGCCGGAGTAGCGCGGGGTTTCGGAGACCTGGAAGCCGCCGTAGGCCGTCATCAGCGTGGGGTTGGAGCCGTCGTACTTGATGTCTTTGCGATGGACGATGAAGTAGGGGACTTTGGTGCCGTCGGTCGAGGTGGCCTGGAGTTGTTCGACGACGAGGTTGGAGGCGTCGAACTGCGGAGGTAGGGTTTTGGCGAGTTTGAGGGTGTGTTGTGGCTGCGTCGCCGAGGAGGAGGGACGTAGGCGTGAGGAAGCCGGTGGTCTCGAGGAAGAAGTGATCGTCGGAGGTGTTGACTGTTGAGATCGAGACGCTGAGATTGTCCGGGATGTCGAGCTTCTTCTTCGTCCAGACGTTCTTTGCGCTGCGGGTGTAGACGTAGGCGCGCCCTGCACGTGGTCGAGCGTGGTGAGGATCAGGTGGTTTTTGGTGACGGCTGCTTCCTGAGCGAACTCCTGGGCGGTGGGCGTGAAGATGACGGTGGGCTTGAGATGGGTGGGATCTTTTCTGACGGCTTCGAGGTCAAGAGCGACGAAGGAGCCCTGGGGAAGGTGGTGGAGAGGCCCTCGGGCTTCCAGTCTTCGTTGAGTTCCACGATGATCTGGCCGTCGAGCATGCCGTGAATCTCGGATTTTCCGGGGATGGAGATTTTCTTTGGCCCTTCGGGTGTGTAGAGCGCGACTGCACGATTGAAGAAGTCGACGCCACGCTCGAGCAGGATGGCGGTGTGGCCCTGGCTGTCGTGGAGTGCTCCGGGCCGGCGCTGACGTCGGATGGTGTGCCGCGAAAGACCTCTTTCGCGTCGTCGAGTGGGGTGCCGCGCTTCCAGAGTTTGACGACGAAGGGATAGCCGGACTGGGTCATGGTGTCGGGCGCCCCAGTTGCGGGCAACGAGCAGAGTGTCTTTGTCGATCCAGGCGACGTTCTGCTTGGAGTGCGGGAGGACGAAGCCGCCTTCGACGAATTTGCCGGTCTTGAGATCGAACTCGCGCAGGGTGTCGGCGTCTTCACCGCCGGCGGAGAGGGTGACGAGGCAGAGGCCGTCGCCGGGGTAGAGGCAGTTGAGGCCGTGGGCGACCCACTTCTGGTTATCCTGCACGGCGAGCGCGTCGTAGTCGATGACGGTGTGCCAGTCGGGCTGGTCGGTGAGGTAGCTGTCGAGCGAGGTGCGGCGGAGGATGCCGCGGACGTGCTGGGCGTCCTGCCAGGTGTTGTAGACCTCGCCGACACGAAAGCCGGGATTGGGAAGGCGCGTGGGGGACTCGAGGACCTTGAGGGCGGTTTCAGCCAGTTTGTCGTAGACGGGGCCGACGTCGAGGGCCTTTGCGGAGCGCGCGTTCTCGGCGTTGACCCATGCCATGGAGCGCTCGCCGTTGACGTCTTCGAGCCACTGATATTTATCGGGTTGATCGGTGGTGTTTTGTGCGCGGAGTAGAACCGAAGGCGATTCCAAGAGACAACGCGAGCAGGAGTGCGGTGCTGCGGCTTCGAAGCGGCATTTCTTCTTCCCCTTTGATTGAGACGGCAGTTGTTCGGAGGGTGCCAGTTTAGCTCAGATGGCCTTTCGGGGCTTTTTTGGAGGGCCCCACTCCCCCTTATATGTGGCAAAGTCTTCGAACGAAGGACTTTAGGATTGGACTTAGGTGTGCCGGGTTTGCTGGGGATCGGTGGGGAGGGCTTTCTGTAAGGGAATTTTGTCAAGTGCGTGGCGGCTTGATCTTCCTTGTGGGTGCGGTGCGAGACGGAGATGACAAAGGCAACAGCAGAGGCAGATCCCCTTCGGGGATGACAGCTAGAAAGCAAACGGCAAAGTTCAGGCTTTGCAGAGTTCTTCGGAGAGGGTTTCGCGGTGGGTGAGGGCGATGGCGTCGAGGCGGTTGAGGACTTGGACGTAGAAGATGAAGCTGCCGAGCGCGAGGGTGAGGAGGATGGGGATCATGAGCCAGGGGCGGCCTATGGAATTCGCAACGATGGCGACTGCGGCTCCGATGCCAAGGCATGCGACGAGGATGCCGAGCGCGAGGAGGACGCTGAGTTGCGAGGCCTGTTTGCGGCTGACCTTCGTGAGATCGATCTTCTTTGGAGCGATGAGAGAGCGGAGATTTCCGACGGCGCCGTTGATGAAGGTTGCGAAGAGAAGCCAACAGACGGTTGCAAGGCCGATGATGAGCGACGGAGGATGGGCCACGAAAGCGATGACCGCAAAGATGAGGACCAGTTCAACGAAGCTGAGGAAGAAGACGGTGAGGTTTTTTGCGAGGAAGACGTCGCGCAGCCGGGTGGGACTAAGGAAGTAGAACTGAACGCCGGTGCCGTCCATGCCGAGGCCGTTGTAGGAGAGGACGGAGACGCCGAGGACGGAGTAGGCGACGGCGGCGGGGAAGACGTAGACGCCGTAGCGTCCACTGGCGCTCATGCGATTGGCGACGAGGAAGACCATGAAGAGTGGGACGACGAACCCGTAAAGCTGGTTGAGGTTGCGGCGGAGGTAGATGAAGTCCTTTTGCAGGCAGGCGATGATGGTGGGGTTGAGGCCGAAGGTGCTGGTGCGCGTGGTGGGGATCGGGGCTGCGGCGGGGGCGATGGGGCGGGGAGTGGCGGATGTTGCGGGGCTTCGGCGTGCGGCGGGTCGGTTTGGCTGGGTGGTCTCGCTGAGGTTTTCTCCGAGGAACTCGCGGTGCATGCGCCAGGCGTAGACGCTGAAGAAGAGGATAGTGAAGGCAATGAGGCCGAGGAGCGAAGCGATTGCGGCGAGGTTGTGGCTTTGGCTGTGGCTGACGATGGAGGAAGCGGTGAGACCGGGTGGGAGGAGCGCGGCGACTGGCTGGATGCGGTGAAGGATTTTGAGCAGCAGGGGAATGTGATTCGCGTGGTGGCGGCCGTGCTGGAAGCCGGGGTTGTAGTTGATGTTGATGTACTGGAAGCCGAGTGAGGCGAAGAGGATGAATGCGGTGAGTAGTTCGCGAGCACGGCGGGTGGAGAGCCAACGTTCGACCCAGACGAGGATCATGCGGGTGAAGAAGATATTGGAGAGCGCGTAGGCGGCGAAGAGCAGAGTGGTCCAGGGCAGGAGGGAAGGCTGCGCGATGCCGATGCCGATGTCGGCGGAGATGAGGCAGAGGGTGCCGATGATGGTGGAGGCACTGAGGAGTCCGAAGAAGACGCGCGCGGTGAGATAACGCGGGAAGCTGAGAGGGAAGCGGATGATGGTGTTGATGTCGAAACTGAGGCCCGGTGCGGCGATGTTGAGGACGACGATCTGCCAGAGAGCGAAGATGGCCCAGGTGAGGATGGGGAGAAGGTTGAGGTGGCCGGCGGCGGTAAGGGCGTAGGCGCCGAAGCCACAGCCGATGATGGGGCCGAAGGCCGCGACTCCGAGGATGGGAAGGAGGATGATGCGGGCGGCAAGTTCGCCTCCTCCACCTTTGCGGCGGAAGGAGTTGCGGAAGATGCACCAGCGTAGTTTGGCGAGCGCCGCGAATTGGGCCCGACTTTGAGCGGCGGTCCAGGGCTGATTCGTGGATGCGATTGGGTCCATGTGGTCCTTGGCCTTGATAGGAGTGCATACCCCAGGGGCTAAAGCCCCTTTCTACTGCGAGTCGAGAGAGGCCCAAGGCTAAAGCCTTGGGTTATCTAGATGCCAAAGCTTTTTTACTTTCCTTCTTTGTGGCTTGGTTTCGACTGAGATCTGTACGAGGGTTAGCCGAGCCATGAGAGCTCCTGTTCGGGCTGCTGGGCGCCGGGCTCGTTGCCGACGACGCTGAGAAAGATTTGCTCGAGGGTGAGGGTTTGAGTGCCGGTGTTATCGGGATTGCGGGCGTGGACGCCGGCGCGGAGCTCTTCGAGGGAGCCATTGGCGATGAGATGGCCGCGGTCGATGATGGCGATGTGGGTGCAGAGGCGCTCGACGATCTCGAGGACGTGGGAGGTGAGGAAGATGGTGGCTCCGCGGGCGATCATGCCCTGGAGCATGGCTTTGAGGGTGCCGGAGGCGATGGCGTCGACGCCTTCGAAGGGCTCGTCGAGAAAGAGGACTTTGGGGCCGTGGATGACGGCGGCGGCGAGTGCGAGTTTTTTCTGCATGCCGTGGGAGAAGTCGGTGATGAGTTTTTTCGTTTCTCCGGTGAGGCTCATGAACTCGAGGAGCTCGGTGGTACGGGTGGCGGTGGTGGCGGCGTCGAGGCCATACATGCGGCCGACGAAGTGGAGGTACTCGGCTGCGGTGAGGCGGCCGAAGAGCGCGAGGCCTTCGGGGACGACGCCGATCTGACGCTTGACCTCCATGGGGTTGGAGGCGGCGTCGAGGCCGAGGATCTGGATGCTGCCGGAGGTTGGAGCGAGGAGGCCGGTGAGCATCTTGATGGTGGTGGACTTGCCGGCGCCGTTGGGACCGAGGAAGCCGAAGAATTGGCCGGGGGCGACGGTGAGATTGACGTCCTGGACGGCGGTGAAGTCTCCGAAGCGGCGGGTGAGATTGGTGGTGATGACGGCTGGGACCATGTGGGGGAAGGATATCGTATGGGGCTTCGCTGGTTTCCGCGCGAAGTGAAGAAAGTGGGGGAGATCAGGCGATTTGGCGGGAGATACGTCTAAAGAGAAGGATTTCGAGCAACCCGGGAGAGATGCGCGGGTTGGTATACTTAAGAGCTAGACGCCTTAGCCAGGTTGAGCGCGCTGAGTGGGTTTGGGCCACGATGCAACCTGCAGAACAGGGTTTGATGAGCAATATTCTTGAGACGATTAATTCCCCCGCAGATGTAAAGAAGCTGACGATTGCTGAGATGACGCAGCTGGCAGAGGAGATACGAGAGCGGCTGATTGTGGGGGTTTCAAAGACGGGCGGACATATAGGGCCGAACCTGGGTGTGGTGGAGCTGACTCTGGCGATGCATTATGTCTTCGAGACGCCAAAGGACAGCTTTGTCTTCGATGTGAGCCACCAGGCTTATGTCCACAAGTTGCTTACCGGGCGGGAGAAGCTGTTTCATACGATCCGGCAGCCGGGTGGGTTGAACGGATTTATGCTGCGCACTGAGAGTGAGCACGATTGCTATGGTGCGGGACATGCCGGGACTGCACTTGAGTGCGGCGCTTGGGATGGCGGTAGCGCGGGATATGTCGGGCGGGAAAGAACATATTGTTGCGCTCGCCGGGGACGCGGCGTTTACGAATGGGATTTCGTTTGAAGCGCTGAACAATATTGCGGCGCAGACGAAGCGAATGATTGTGGTGTTGAACGATAATGCGTGGTCGATCGATAAGAACGTGGGTGCGATTGCGGAGTACTTCCACAAGATTGTGACGAACCCGACGATTTCGAGTTTGCATGGCAAGGCTGCAGAGTTGCTGGAACGATTTGGCGGCAAGACTGTCGCTCATGTGGCGCGCAAGGCAGAGGAAGCCGCCAAGGGTTTGATTGGACCGGGCATGTTGTTTGAGGAGTTCGGGCTGAACTACTTTGGGCCGATCGATGGACATAATCTGCCATTGCTGATTGAGACATTTAAATTTTTGAAACAGCAGAACAGGCCCGTCGTGCTGCATGCGATTACGCAGAAGGGCAGAGGGTTTCAACCGGCGCTTGAGAAGCAGAAGAAGTTTCATGGGCTGGGGCCGTATGACGCGGAGACGGGCGAGACGAAGTCCGCGGGGCAGAAGACCTACTCGGAGATCTTTGCCGAGTCGCTGACGAAGCTGGCTACGGCGAATGACAAAGTGGTTGCGATTACGGCTGCGATGCCGAATGGCACGGCGCTGGATCTCTTCAGGCCGCATCATCCGAAGCGGTACTTCGATGTGGGGATTGCGGAGGAGCATGCAGTGATCTTCGCTGCGGGGATGGCGACGAAGGGTTACAAGCCATTCTGCGCGATCTACTCTACGTTTTTGCAGCGAGCCTTTGATCAGGTGGTGCATGATGTTTGCCTGCAGAATCTGCCGGTGGTGTTTTGCATGGATCGCGGCGGGTTGAGCGGCGATGATGGGCCGACGCATCATGGGTTGTTCGACATCAGTTATCTGCGGAGTGTGCCGAACCTGGTCCACATGGTGCCGAAGGATGAGGATGAGCTGGCGGACATGATGTATACGGCGATGCTGCATGAGGGGCCGAGCGCGATTCGTTATCCGCGTGGAACGGGGCCGGGTGTTGCGGTGAAGGAGAAGCCGGTGGCGCTGGAGATCGGCAAGGCGGAGGTCATTCGTGACGGGTCCGAGATTGCGATCTTCGGACTGGGAGCGATGCTGCCGGAGGCGGAGCGGCTGGCGGCGATGCTGAGGCTGGAAGGGTTTTCTGCGGCCGTGATCAATCCGCGATTCGCGAAGCCGGTAGATCGTGAGTGCGTTGCGAAGTTTGGCGGCAGTTGCGGGCTAGTGGTGACGATGGAGGATCATGTTCTGGCGGGTGGGTTTGGATCGGCTGTGATGGAGACTCTGAATGAGCTGGAACTGCAGGTGCCTGTGGTGCGCGTGGGATGGCCGGATGCGTTCATCGAACATGGCAAGGTCGAATCGCTGCGGGAGAAGTATGGGCTTACGGCGGAGGCTGCGCTGGAGAAAGCGAGGCCCTATTTGAGCAAGTTGATGGATCATGTGCTGTCGAAGCATTAGAGCATTCCGAGGAGAGACAGAAACGGGCTGCTGAGGCAGCCGTACTCTTTTGGTCTATAGGGCGTGGTTCCGCTCTGCCGAGATGCGAATGCTCTCTTCGGTTGGGTTTTGGAGTCAGCGCCCGGCAGAGATGCGCGATAGGAGATCGGCGGTTCGAGTGTGGCGAAAGGCGAATGTGTTGTTTAGTTGGCGCGCGATGAAGAGGGGCTGCGCGAGTTCGCCTAATTTGCCGAGGTGCATCTCGTAGTCGACGTCGTCGCGAAGGAGCGTGCCGGTGATGGGGATGCCGGATTGATCTGTACGTGTCTTTTCGGTGACGGTGTGGCGATGCCGCCAGTAAGCGAACGGGCCGCGGAGTTGGACGTCGCAGAACCGTTGGTTCCAGACGAAGTCGGTGATCTCAGCTTGCCAGGGGATGCGGAAGGGTGCGCGAGGGAAGGGTTTGAAGCTGATGGTGATCCGAGTGCCAGTGCCTGCGGCGATGGTGTTGGCTCGGCTGGAGCTACTCGGTCGCGGTGGAGGCGGGACAAAGGTGGCGTCCTCGATGCGAGCGTCTTGCCAGAGGGGCATGAGGCGGGGAAGGTTCTGCGGGTTGGCGAAGAAGGCGAAGACCAGTTCGAGTGGGTAAGGGAGCCACTGCTCGGCGTGGTAGGTGTATCGCATTAGATCCACGTTACAGGCAGGAGGGGTTGATTGGGGGTTGTGATTTTGTTGAGGCGTCGGATTCGCTCATATGAGGGAAAAGAGAGGCGCCTCTTTCGAAGCGCCTCAGGCTCAGGTAAGACAAATTAGTTGGGCATGAGAACGGTGTCGATGATGTGGATGACGCCGTTGGACTGGAAGACATCGGCCGTGGTGATGGTGGCCATGCCGCCCTTTGCGTCGGTGAGCATGATCTTGCCGTCAGACATGGTGAAGGTGAGGTCTTCGCCCTGAACGGTCTTGAGCATGGCCTTGCCGCCGCCCTTTTTGATCATGCCTGCGAGCTGTTTGGAGCTGATGCGGCCGGCGACGACGTGATAGGTGAGGATCTTGTCGAGGGTGTCCTTGTTCTCGGGCTTGACGAGCGTGTCGACTGTGCCGGCGGGGAGCTTGGCGAAGGCGTCGTCAGTGGGTGCGAAGACGGTGAAGGGGCCGGGGCTGTTGAGGGTGTCGACGAGACCGCCGGCCTTGACGGCTGCGACGAAGGTTTTGTTGATCGGCGAGTTGACTGCGTTCTCGACGATAGTTTTGGTGGGATACATGGCTGCGCCGCCAACGGTTGGGTCAGTCTGAGCATGCGCGGTGAGGGAGGTGATGGCCATAGCGGCTACGGCCAGGGTGGTGAGGAATGTCTTCTTCATTGTCCTTATCCTTTATCGTTCTTGATCTCTGAATGCTTGTCCCTTCTTCAGGGCGCTCATAACCATCTACGTCCTCATGGAAAGACTGGATTGGTCTATTCCCACGATAGGTCGGAATTTCTACTGCGCCGGACGTGCGGCGACACCGTGGTTATGCGAACACAACACGAAGGGGTGATTGTTGATGATGCGAAGATGAGGCACGATTACAAGGGCGTTGACAATTCCATTGGGTCACCGTCAACTGGAAGTCGAGAGTTCATGCGAAACGATTCGAGCAGCAGTGATGGGTTGATGGAGCCGCTGGAAAGACGGTGTACCGCATCGCGGTTCCCACGATCGCGGGCTGTTGCTGATTGGGTTGTTCAAGCTTGGGAAGGCGATCTTTTTCTTCTGTATCGGCGTGGGCGCAATTCACCTGTTGCACAAGGATCTTGAAGATGAGGTGATGCGGCTTGCGCTCAAATTCAAGTTCGATCCCGAGAGCAGATTCGTTTCGCTGCTGCTGGACAAGGTGGACCTGGTAGATGCTCATCGTCTGCGCGAGATTAGCGTGGCGACCTTTGGTTACTCTGCGCTGGCTTTGACGGAGGGCATTGGATTGCTGCTGGAGAAGGTGTGGGCGGAGTACCTGACGCTTGTTCTGACGGTGTCATTTCTGCCGTGGGAGCTGTATGAGCTGATTCGGCGGCCGGACTGGTTTCGCGTGAGCCTGCTGCTGATCAATCTTGCGGTGCTGTGGTATTTGATCTGGCTGCTGCGACGGAAGAGGCTATTGGGGGCAGCGGGCTAGTTTCGCCTTTTTTTCGCTTATCAAATAGATTCAGCCGCTGCAAGTGGCTCTGAAGGTATGAACCACGGACGCTAACACTACATCTTGTGGTTACCTGTCTTGATTCCGCAAGGCGCTGAGTTTTCCACAATTCATTACGGGAATTCCAGAGTTTGGCACGAAATAACCCTTTACAGGGTGGGGCCGCTCGGCGATGCTGGTGGAGCGAAGTAGAAGATTTTGGAGTTTGGTGGGCTAAACCACTCTTCCAATGACCAAATTCTAACGGTTTGCGCTGGTTTGAACCAAAGTTGGTTCAGTCCAGGTATCGAGGAAGACATGTTTCGGGGAAATCACCCAACGCGCGTTGATGAGAAGGGCCGGCTGAAGCTGCCGGCTGAGTTCAAGCGCCGCGTGGACGAGCTGTATGGGCCCCAGTTCTACATAACGAGCATGGATGGGAAGCGGGCGCAGGTTTACCCGCTAAAGGAGTGGGAGCAGATCGAGGCGTCGCTGGCAAAGATGTCCCCGATGGATCCGGTTCGGAAGAAGTTTCAGGACGTGACGAACTTCTACGGACAGATGGCAGAGATGGATGCGCAGGGCCGGGTGCTGATTCCGCAGAAGCTGCGGGAACTGGCGAAGGTGACGGGCGATGTGAATGTTCTTGGGTCGCAGACGCTGCTGGAGGTTGTGAATGCAGAGCTGTTCGACGCCGAGATGAAGAAGGCAAGTGGAGCGGTTGAGCTGACGGACGCTGATCTGATGGCGTTTGCAGAGAAGACCAAGGTTGCAGGGTCGTAGTTGAAGGATGGCCCCCAGGGGCAGCGCAGAGGCGGTGAGATGAAGAGTCCGCGACATGTGCCGGTTCTTTTAGAGGAAGTTCTGGAGTATTTGAATGTGCGTCCGGGCGGCGTGATTTGTGACGCGACGCTTGGGCTTGCGGGGCACTCTTCGGAGATTGTGAAGAGGCTCGGCGACAGAGGCAAGCTGATTGCTTTTGACCGCGATCCAGAGGCGATGGAGGCAGCGAAGGTTCGGTTGGAGGAAGTGAAGGCCGAACTGGGTGAAGAGATGCCGGAGGTGGTGTATGTGCCCAAGGCGTTTTCTGAGGCGGCCAGCGAGATTGAGCCGGGAAGTCTGGATGGCCTGCTTGCAGACTTTGGGGTAAGCAGCCTGCAACTGGATGAGGCGCACAGAGGATTTAGTTTTCGGCACCGACGGACCCTTAGATATGCGGATGAATACGCGCGAGGGAGAGACGGCCGAGCAAGTGGTAAATCAGGAAGACGAAAACGAACTCGCCGACCTGATTTACGAATTCGGAGAGGAAAGGAGGTCGCGGAGAATCGCCAGAGCCATTGTTAGGGCCCGGCCGATACGATCGACAGCGGAATTGGCTCAAATCGTATCGGCCGCGGCCCCATCAATGAAAGGCGACAAGATTCATCCGGCGACGACGAACCTTTCAGGCACTTCGAATTCGAGTGAATAACGAGTTGGGAGAGATTCAATCGCTGCTGAAGAGCGCGGGGTCTCTGTTGAAGCCGGGAGGAAGGCTGGTGCTGATCAGCTTCCACTCGTTGGAGGACCGGCTGGTGAAGGATGCGTTCCGTGAGGCGGCCCGGAGCAAAGAGTTTGAGGTTTTGACGAAGAAGCCGATTGTGGCTGAAGAGCAAGAGCAGATGCGGAATCCGCGATCGCGAAGCGCGAAGATGCGGGCGGCGCAGAAGATTTAGTTAGAGATTTTCTTCACGATTTAGTGAAGGCAAGTTCGGGCCGGGGTTGTCCCACCTTCTTTCAGGCGAAAGACAACTCTGCAACACAAGTCCCCTCCTCCAATAGCGATCCCGGCCCGGTTCGTATTTTGGGGAGAGTGGCAAGGAGGCAACAGGCTCAAGGGAACGGATTTTAGTGAGGTGTGCGATGGCGGCTTCGGCGATGGCAGGACAACAGATGGAGATGATGGGCTCGCGAGTGAAGACGCATGGGCGCACGGAGTCGCTGGCGGCACGCAATCGCGAGCTGTTTGAGCTGCAACGACGTGCGCGACGCGGACCGACGCCTGAGGTCTTCTTCACGAAGCACATCGACAATAGCCGCATTGTGAAGGCGGATGATCCGGAGCGGCGGCGCGAGATGCGGACGTTTACCGCGGTGATGAGCGTCCTGTTTCTGCTGGTGATGGTGTATGTGTGGCAGCACTTTTCGGCGATCGAGATCGGGTATCACGTTGAGGTGCAGAAGCAGCAGGTGGAGGAGTTGCGGGAGCAGAACCGGCAGCTTCGTTTGTCGGAGGCGCAGCTGACGAATCCAACGCGGATTGACAGGGTTGCCAGGCAGCTTGGACTGAATGAGCCTCAGCCGGGACAGGTTGTTCGGCCGGAGGGCGGAGACCCGAATGCTCCGGTGCTGGCGCAGGCGAATGCTCCCGGGTTACAGATCGCACAGTAGTTGAATCGACAAAAGTTAAAACGAAGAAGCAGGGAATAGGAATGGACAAGGCGCCACGGCAGACGTTGACCGCTCCGATACGGAGGATCCGGTTTGCTTATGTGGCGCTGTTTTTTTGCGCGTGGACGGCGTTTATTGCGGTGCGATTGGGGTGGCTCCAGGTGGTGCGGCACTCGGATTTCGTCCATCGTGCGGCGCAGCAGCAACAGAGGACATTTGAGGTCGCTCCGCGGCGCGGAATGATGTATGACCGCAATCTGCGCGAACTTGCGGTGACGGTTCAGGCAGATAGCGTGTTTGCGGTGCCGTCGGAGCTTGGGGATAATCGCGCGAGCGCGGCGGAGATTTTGGCGGAGATCGTGCATGCCGATCCGCATGACAATTTTACGTCGCAGCAGCAGATGCTTGCGCGATTCAATGCGTCGAGGAATTTTGCGTGGGTTGCGCGGCGGCTTGACGCGGGTACGGCGCAGCGGGTGCGCGAGCTAAATTTGAAGGGTATTTATCTTCAGAAGGAGTTCAAGCGATTCTATCCGAATAGCGATCTCGCGGCGCAGGTACTCGGATACGTCGGGCACGGACGACACGGGATTGGGTGGGCTGGAGGCGAAGTTCGACGAAGAGATGCACGGCGAACCGGGACATATGCTGACGGCGGTTGATGCGAAGCGGCATGTGCTGGGAAGCGAAGAGAGCCAGCCGATGCCGGGCGAGAACCTGGTGTTGGCGATCGACGCGAATATTCAGTACATGGCAGAACGCGCGTTGGATGCGCAGGTGGACAAGGTGAAGGCTGCCCACGGAACGGTGGTGGTGCAGGATCCGCATACCGGACAGATTTTGGCGCTGGCGGTTTCGCCGCGATTCAATCCGAATGATTCGAAGCATATGGATGCAGAGGTATTGACGAACCTAGCGGTGAGCGATGTGTATGAGCCGGGATCGACATTTAAGCTGGTGACTTATTCTGCGGCGCTGGATGGGGCGGGGGTGAAGCCGACGGACATGGTGGACTGTCAGAACGGCGCGATGACGATGTATGGCCGAACACTGCATGATGACAAGAGCGATCACTTCGGCGTCGTTACGGTGCAGTATGCGTTGGAGCATTCCAGCGACGTGGGTGCGGCGAAGATGGCGCTGAAGTTGGGCAACCAGAAGTTCTACGACTATATGCGGGGTTTCGGATTTGGCGACCGGTCCGGGATCGAGCTGCCGAGCGAAACTCGTGGATTGCTGCGGAGTCCGAAGAAGTGGGGAGCGACGAGCATTCTGTCGATGGCGATTGGGCAGGAGATTGGAGTGACTCCGGTACAGCTTGTAACTATGGTGAGCACAATTGCGAATGGCGGAGTCTATATGCCTCCGCATGTGCTGCTGCAGTCGACGGATGAGATGAAGGGGGATCCACGGTTGATGCCCGCGGCATTCCGGCCTTCGAATCAGTTGCCGGCGACGCTGCCGGATGGAGCGCATCGGGTGATCACGGAGATGACTTCGGCGAAGATGCGCATGATGATGCAGGGGATTGTGACTGAGGGGACGGGCAAGGAGGCCGCGCTGAATGGCTATAGCGCGGCTGGAAAGACGGGGACGGCGCAGAAGATCGATGTGGTGACGCATACTTACTCCCATACGAAGCTGGTGGCGAGCTTTGCGGGATTCGCGCCGGTGAGCAGCCCGGCGATCTCGATTGCAGTGGTAATCGATACGCCGACGGTAGGGGCGAGTAAATATGGCGGGGCAGTGAGCGCGCCGGTGTTTGCGGACGTTGCACAGCAGGTGCTTGAGTATCTTGGCGTACCGCACGATCAGCCGCTGAAGACGAAGAAGGATCTGCTGATGGCAAAGAAGGACGTGGTGGACGACGCTCCTTCGGAGAGCACCGCGGACTTGAATGCGATGTTCGATGACGTCAATAATCTGCCGGCGGACGATCCTTTGCGGACGCAGGCTTCGGCTGCGATGGTTGAGCCGAGTGAGAAGCCTGTTGTCGCAGAAGAAACAAGAGCTGCGGGGAGTTCGCAGGGCGTTTTGAATTTGTTGCCCTCGAAGGTAGTGGCTGCGTTCCAGGCGAGTGGCGGGACGAGTTCGGGGATGGCGAATGCGGATGCGGCATCGGAGCATTTGTCTGCGCCGCAGGCAGGTTCAAGGCCGCAGGTGAAAGATAAGGGCGCGGTAGTGGTGAGTGCGGGGTTGAGGGTGCCGGTGCCTTCGTTTGAAGGAGCGGCGTTGAGAACCGTGGTGGAAGGCGCGGATTCAGTGGGGCTGCGAGTGCAGGCGGTGGGGAGTGGGTTGGCTCGGGAGCAGGTGCCGCCGGCAGGGACGATGGTGCCGGCGGGGACCGAGGTTGTGGTGCGGTTTACCAGATAGAGGCTTTTGCTGCGAGAGGTGGGTCGTCTCAGCTAGCATCACATTTATATGAATTGGGAGACGGTGTGTACGGGACTGACTGCGGTTGAGCGCGGTGGGCCTTCGGTTGAGGTTGATGGTGTGGAGTATGACTCGCGGCGCGTGGGGCGCGGGGATGTGTTTGTCTCGATGCGGGGCGAAGCGACAGATGGGAATCGATTTGTAGAGGCGGCGGTGGCTCAGGGTGCGGCCGCGGTGGTGACGGACTCCCGCACGGTGTACGAGAAGCTGCGACGAGAGCATGCCGATGTTGCGGCTGCGCTGGTGGAGCATGGGCGACGGGCGCTGGCGGAGATTGGTGCTGCGGTGATGGAGCATCCGGAGCGAAGACTGGCGCTGAGTGCGGTGACGGGGACGAATGGGAAGACGACGACTGCGTTTCTGCTGGAGGCGATGCTGCGGAGTGTGGGGCGCACGTGTGTGCTGATCGGGACGATTGAGACGCATGTGGGGGATGAGGTGCGGGTGTCGCCGCATACGACTCCGGAGGCTTCGGATACTTTGCGTGTTTTTGCGGATGGTGTGATGTTGGGCGCGACAGAGGCCGTGATGGAGATGTCGTCGCATGCGCTGGAGCAGGAGCGGGTGTGGGGGCTGCCGGTGGATGTGGCGATGTTTACGAATCTGACCCAGGATCATCTCGATTATCACGGGACGATGGAGAGATATCTTGCGGCGAAGGTAAGGTTGTTTGAGGGTGTGGGCACGCCGCTTCCTCGAGTTGCTGTGGTGAATGGAGACGATCTTTATGGGAGGCGTATTGCGCAGGATATTCGAGGATCTCAATTGATGCGGTACGGATTGGAGCGAGGGAGTGGGGAATATCGTGCGGAAGACGTGAGATTGAATGCCGGGGAGACACGGTTTGTCTTTAAGACGCCGAACGGAGATGCCGCCATTCTGTCCCCGTTAACGGGGCGGGTGAATGTGTACAACCTGCTTGCGGCGTCGTGCGCGGCCCTGGCGCGGGGGTTGACGGTGGAGCAGGTTGTCGCGGGTGCCGCCGCGGGGGCGCAGGTGCCGGGGAGATTTGAGGTGGTGCCTTCGTCGAATGATGTAACAGTGGTGGTGGATTATGCGCACACGGATGATGCACTGCGAAATTTGATTTCGCTGGCACGGGAGTTGGTGAGGGATCGTGGTGGCCGGGTGATTACGTTGTTTGGGTGTGGGGGTGATCGCGACAGGACGAAGCGTCCGCGGATGGGGCGGGCTGCGGGTGAGGGGAGTGATGTGGTGGTTTTGACCAGTGACAATCCGCGTAGTGAGGAGCCGATGGCGATTATTGAGGAGGCTTTGGTGGGCGTGAACGAGACCGGGACGACGTGCATTGTCGAGGAGGATCGAGCGGGGGCGATTGAGATTGCGATTCGTGCTGCGCGCGCCAGGGATATTGTTTTGATTGCGGGGAAGGGGCACGAGAAGGTGCAGATATTGAAGGATGGGACAGTGCCGTTTGATGATGTGGCGGTGGCTGCTGGAGTTTTGAAGGGATTGGTTTAGGGTTGGTTTGAGCGAGAGCGGTCGTGCTGCGCACGATGCCCACACATCAGAGGCGATGTGTGGGGCGCCCGGATTTGTGGCGAGGATTGAGAATGACGCTGACATTGGGGCAGGTTGCGGATTGTATTCATGCGGATGGTGAGTTCGATACGCTGGCAGAGGCGGTGGGGTATGGGATCGACTCGCGGACGATTGGCGCGGGGGAGTTATTCTTTGCGGTACGCGGCGAGCGGTTGGATGGGCATGATTATGTGCAGGCAGCACTGGCGAATGGAGCCGTGGCTGCCGTGGTGAGTAATCGGTGGGTGGTGCCATCGGAGGTGGATGAGAGGCGGTTGCTGCAGGTTTCGGACTGTGAGGATTGCGTGCTGCGGGCGCTCCAGCAGCTCGCGCATGCGGTGCGAAGGGAGTGGGGCGGGCGCGTGATTGGAGTGACGGGGTCGGCGGGGAAGACGACGACGAAGGAGGCAGTGGCGCAGGTTCTGGGGGCGAAGTTCAAGGTGCTGAAGTCGGCGGGGAATTTGAATAACGCGTTTGGTTTGCCGTTGCAGTTGTTGAGGCTGGAGCGGGAGCATGAGGTTGCGGTAATCGAGATGGGGATGAACCACGCGGGGGAGATCGCTGCGCTGGCGAAGATTGCGGAGCCGGATTGGGCCGTGGTCTCGAACGTGGGTCCGGTGCATCTGGAGTTTTTCCCGGATGGGATCGCAGGGATTGCACGCGCGAAGTATGAGTTGATTGAAGCGCTGCCACAGGATGGGATGGCGTTGTTGAACTTCGATGATCCGTATGTGGCGGAGTTTGGCAGGGGGCTGGGTGAGCGGGCGATTTACTACGGGATGGGCGAGGGCGCCGAGGTAAGAGCGGTTCATGTGGCGGAGGTGGGTGCGGAGGGTGTTGTGTTTACGGTGGAGGCAAAGGGGGAACGCGCGAGTGTGCAACTGAAGATGCTGGGGAGGCACAACGTTCCGAACGCGTTGGCAGCGATTGCCGTGGGGTTGCGGACCGGGATGCGCCTTGATGAGTGTGCGGCTGCGGTCGGCGAGATGCGAGCGGGCGATAAGCGAGGGGAGGTGCTGGAGTGGCGGGGAGCGATGCTGATCAATGACTGCTATAACTCGAACCCAACGGCTTTGGATGCGATGGTGGATGCGCTGATGGCGATTCCTGGGGAGCGGCATATCGTGGTGGCGGGGGAGATGCTGGAGCTTGGACCGGAGGCTGAGTCGCTTCATGCGGCATGCGGCTTGCGGATGGCGGAGCATGGGGTGGACTTCGTTCTTGGAGTCCGCGGTGCCGCTAAGACGATGGTGGTTGCGGCGGAGAAGGCAGGGGTTGAGGGGCTGTTTGTCGCTGGTCCGGAAGAGGCTGGAGAGTGGCTGGTTGCGAATGTGCGTGCGGGAGACGTAGTGTTGTTGAAGGCATCGCGGGGAGTGCGGCTGGAGAAGGCTCTAGGGGTTGTTGCGGACGTTTCCAAATAAGAAGAAGCCGGCTTCGGCCAGCATCCTGATTGAGCGTAACGAACGAGATCGCATGGAGCGAAAAAATGGCGGAAAAGGAAAGAGCTATCGCGAAGAACGACGCAGGGGCTGAATTGAAGAAGCATGCGAAGAAGTCAGCTAAGCCTGCGATGAAACATACCCCCAAGAAACACGCTAAGAAGCATGCGAAGAAAGCGGCGAAGCACGCGGCAAAGAAGGCAGCCAAAGCCAGAACAATCTATACCGCGGATCACGGACTGATGACGGCGTTTCATCATATGCAGCGGGCTTCGGTGGTGATGTCGCTGATGGAAGAGGGCACGGGCGAGGACCTGCGGGACCTGCTGGAGCGCGGTGTGAAGCTCTACCGCAAGGCGATGGAGGATGGTGCTGCGGACGCGTTTATTTTGCGGGCGATCGGGGTTCTGAGAGCGACGGAGCATCTGTCGATGGCGGGCCTTTACGCGGCAAGAGAGAAGCATAGACAGAACGTGGCGTCGCCCACACCGGAGTGGCTGGCGAAGGTGATTGCGGAGACGGACCATCGGCTGGAGAAGATCGAGCATGCAGAACACGGCAAGGGGACGAATCTCTTTCCTGTGACGGTTGAGTTGCTGCGACAGGCCGAGGATGCGGACCATGACGCTCACTTGGCGTTTGAGCTGGCTATGGCAGCGGATGCACTTTGCTTTGCGCTCGAGCACGGGCTTTGATCACGGGCTTTGATTTGGGACTGCGCCGGGAGCCGGGATTCGGGTTGGTTCATGCAATTGGTTCGCCGCTGAGATAACCACAGGAGTTCGGGGACGAGGCTGTTAAGATAGCCCTGACTCACAGCGTAAAAAACAGGCATCGCTGGGGTAAAGGCGGACGTTTTGCTCTATTGGCTGCTGTATCAAAAGCTCTTTCCCTATTTCCGGCTCTTCAGAATCTTTCGCTACCTCACGTTTCGCACGGTGTTTGCGAGCCTGACGGCGCTGCTGATCGGCTTGCTGATCGGGCCTTATGTGATTGAGAAGCTGCGCGAGTTTCAGATTGGGCAGTATATCCGCGAGGAAGGGCCGCAGTCGCACCAGAAGAAGAGTGGAACGCCGACGATGGGTGGGGTGCTGATATGCATCTCGATCCTGATACCGACTCTGTTGTGGTCCGATCTTTCGAACCCGTACGTGTGGCTGGTGATGCTGTCGACGCTGGCGTTCGGGGCGATCGGATTTGCGGATGACTACATCAAGGTGGTGCACCGGCGGAATAAGGGGCTGACGGCGCGGCAGAAGCTGGGGTTGCAGTTTGTGGCGAGTGCGGGGGTGGCGGCTGCGCTTGTGGTGATGGAGACGCGCGGAGCGTATTCGACGCGGCTGATGGTGCCATTTGCGAAGCGGTTCCGGCCGGACCTGGTGTGGGAGTGGATGGGGCATATTCCGCATATGCACTGGCTGGTGTATGTGCCGTTTGTGGTGTTTGTGATGATCGTGATCGCAGGTGCGAGTAATGCGGTGAATCTGACTGATGGGTTGGATGGGCTGGCGATTGGGTGCACGATCATCGCGGCAGGGGCGTTGACGGTGCTGACGTATGTGAGTGGTCACGTGGTGTTCTCGGATTACCTGGAACTGCAGCGAATGCCGATGGTGAGCGAGTTGACGGTGTTCTGCGGGTCGATGGTCGGGGCGAGCATCGGATTCCTTTGGTATAACGCCCATCCCGCGGAGGTTTTTATGGGCGACGTTGGGAGTCTTGCGCTGGGCGGGGCGATTGGGACGGTGGCGGTGGTGATCAAGCAGGAGTTGCTGCTGCCGTTTATCGGCGGTGTGTTTATTCTTGAGGCGTTGAGCGTGATGCTGCAGGTGGGGAGCTATAAGTTGCGGAACGGAAAACGCATCTTCAAGATGGCTCCGCTGCACCACCACTTTGAGTTGATGGGGTGGTCGGAGTCGAAGGTGATTGCCCGGTTCTGGATTCTGGCGCTGGTGTTTGCGCTGTTTGCGTTGACTACGTTGAAGCTGCGGTGAGAGTGTGAAGTCATGATGGATTTGAAGAACAAACGGGTGTTGGTGGTGGGGCTGGGGAAGTCCGGCTTGTCGGCGGCGATGTTTCTGCGGGAGCAGGGGGCGCGGGTGACGGTGAGCGATACGCGCAGCGCGGTGGCGCTGGCGAAGGAGATTCCTGCACTGCTGGAGGCGGGGATCATGGTCGAGTCCGGAGGCCATGGGCTGCTGACGTTTCGTCGGCAGGATTTGATCGTGGTTTCGCCGGGCGTACCGATGGATACTCCTGAGGTGAAGCAGGTGGTGGCTTTTGGGCTGACCGTGATTGGGGAACTGGAGTTGGCAAGCCGGTATCTGAAGGGAGACGTGGTTGCGATCACGGGGTCGAACGGGAAGACGACGACGACGACTCTAGTGGGGAAGATATTCGCCGATGCAGGGCGTGCGACGCTGGTGGGTGGGAATATTGGTTTGCCGGTGATTGACCTGGTGAATGAGAGTACGCCTGAGACGGTGAGCGTGCTGGAGGTATCGAGCTTTCAGTTGGAGACGATAGAGGAGTTTCATCCGCACATCGCGGTAGTGCTGAATATTACGCCGGACCATCTGGATCGTCATGGCAGCTTTGAGAGCTATGCGGCGGCGAAGACCAGGATTACGGAGAACCAAACGGGGGAAGACTTTCTGGTGTTGAATGCGGAAGACAAAGCAGCGCAGATGGTCGCGTTGAAGACCAAGGCGCAGATTTACTGGTTCAGTGGAAGGCGACCGATCAAACAAGGCGCGTTTGTTCATGGCGAGAGCATCCTGTTTATTCCTCGTGAGGGCGCAAAGGCTGAACCTGTGATGCCGGTCAGCGATATACATCTGAAGGGCTCGCATAATGTGGAGAACGTGCTGGCTGCGGTGTGCACGGCTCGATTGGCGAAGATTCCGACAGAGAGCATTCGGGCTACGGTGGCTGGGTTTGCAGCGGTGGAGCATCGGCTGGAGCTCGTGAAGTTTGTGAATGGTGTTGAGTTCTATAACGACTCGAAGGCGACGAATGTGGATGCGGCGATGAAGGCGGTAGCCTCGTTTGCGGGTGGGATTCACCTGATTCTTGGCGGGAAGGATAAGGATTCGGATTACAGCCTTATGTCGGAGCTGCTGAAGGAGCGGGTGAAGATTGTTTACACCATTGGTTCGGCTGCGGAAAAGATTGAGCGTCAACTGCATGGAGTCGTGAAGATAGTTCCAGCGGAGACGCTGCAGGTGGCCGTTGCGAAGGCTGCAAAAGCTGCGACGGTTGGCGATGTGGTTTTGCTGTCGCCCGCTTGCTCAAGCTTCGACCAGTTTGAAAATTATGAGCAGCGCGGCCGGGTGTTCCGGCAGTTGGTGAACGAACTTAATTGAGCACGCAACGAAGCGGGAAGTGACGGCATGGCGAAGAGAGTAGGGGTGGACAAGTGGCTCTTCGGAGTGGTGCTGCTGCTAGTGCTGTTTGGGCTGGTGACGGTGTTTTCGGCGTCGGCCGTGATGGCCCAGGCGAGCCTGGGTTCTCCGTATTCGTATGTGAGCAGGCAGGCGTTGTGGGCGCTGCTGGGGCTGATTACGATGATCGGGTTGATGCGAGTGGACTATCGCAACTACAACAACCCTAAGGTTGTGTTTCCCGCGGTCGCGGTGACGACGCTGATGCTGATCGGCGTGTTTGCGATGAGCGGGATGAATGGAGCGCATCGCTGGATACGCGTGGCGGGTGTGACGCTGCAGCCCTCGGAGCTGGCGAAGCCGGTGCTGGTGCTGTTTCTGGCTTACTTTTTGCAGACGCGCATTCACCAGATGGACGACGTGAAGGGCACGATTCTTCGCGCGGCGGCTCTGCCTCTGGTGTTTACGGCATTGATTTTGAAGGAGCCCGATCTGGGGACGGGCCTGGTGTGCATGGCGGTGACTGCGTTGATGCTGTACCTTGCGGGGGCGCGGACGAGGTACTTTGCGATCGGTGCGGCACTGGCGTCGCCCGTGATGTACTACATGCTGTTCCATGTGAAGTTTCGGCGGGAACGGATGCTGGCTTTCATCAATCCGGAGGCCGATCCGCGAGGAACGGGGTTCCATATTCTGCAGTCGTTGATTGCGGTCGGAACGGGCGGAATTCATGGGCTGGGGTTGATGGAAGGGCGGCAGAAGCTGTTCTATCTGCCGGAGGTGCAAACCGACTTTATCTTCGCGAATATCTGCGAAGAGCTGGGGCTGATTGGGGCGCTGATTGTTCTCGGCTTGTTTGTGGCGCTGGGGTACCGGGGGTTTCGTGCGGCGTTTCTGTCGACCGATCCGTTTGCGCGGTTTCTTGCGTTTGGTTTGACAACTGCGATTTTGATTCAGGCGTTCTTCAATATGAGCGTGGTGCTGGCGCTGCTGCCGACGAAGGGAATTCCGCTGCCGTTCATTTCTTCCGGCGGTACTTCGATCTTTATTACGCTGGCCGGCATGGGTGTGCTGCTGAATATCACGCGCGAGATCGATTGACGTGGTGGGATTGCGGGTACTGATCGCCGGTGGTGGGACGGGTGGGCATGTGATTCCGGCGCTGGCGATTGCGCGGGAGTTGAGAGATACGCATGGGGCCGAAGTGCAGTTTGTGGGGACGGCGCGGGGCCTCGAGACAAAGCTGGTGCCGGAGGCGGGGTTTCCGCTGGAGCTGATCCATGTGGGGCAGTTGAAGAATGTGAGTGTGGCGACGAAGCTGCGGACGATCGCGGATCTTCCGCTTGGCGTGATGCGGTGTGTTGGGCTGGTACGGAGCTTCAAACCGGACGTGGTGGTTGGTGTGGGAGGATATGCTTCGGGTCCGGCGATGATGGCGGCGATTTTGTTGCGGGTTCCTACGCTGGCGTTTGAGCCGAATGCGGTGCCGGGGCTGGCGAATCGGCTGGTGGGGAAGCGGGTGAGTGCGGCGGCAGTGAACTTTGAGGAGACCAGGCGGTATTTTCGTGGTGCGCGCGTAACGGGGATTCCGGTGAGGCAGGAGTTTTTTGAGATTGCACCGAATCCTGCCGGGGCTACGTTGCGTTTGCTGGTGTTTGGCGGGAGCCAGGGTGCCCGGGTGTTGAACGAGGTGATGCCGAAGATTGCGGGTTCGCTGCTCGAGGCGTTTCCGGAGTTGGAGATTGTGCACCAGACCGGTGGAAGGCATGGGGTTTCGACGAGTGAGGCTTACGAGCGGGCTGGATTGTTGGGGGAGCGCGTAGGTGGAAGGGTTCGGGTGCAACCGTATCTGGATGGGATGGTGCAGGAGATCGCGGCTGCGGATCTGATCTTGTGCCGGAGTGGGGCGAGTACAGTGGCTGAGCTGGCTGCGGCAGGAAAGGCGGCTGTGCTGGTCCCGTTTCCGCAGGCTGCGGACGACCACCAGAGAAAGAACGCGGATGTGTTTGCGGCGGCGGGTGCTGCGGAGTTGATCGTCGAGGCGGAGCTGACGCCCGACGGTTTGCTTGAGGTGCTGGGGGGGCTTCTGGAGGATGACGCGCGCCGGGATGAGATGGGACGGATGGCTCGCGGGTTGGCGCATCCGGGGGCGGTCAAGGAGATTGGGGTGATGGTGGCGGCTCTTGGGGGGTACCCCCCCTCCCCCCAGGGTGGAGGGTGATTCTTTTATTTTCATGGAGTTGCGGGAGGCGCTCATGCGTAAAATTGTCATAATAAAATGGTTATAGCTGAATTCGTCCAAGTAAAGGAGTTAGAGCCGCCATTTTTATGGCCTTTGTTTGTTTTCAATGATTTGCGCGATGTGTTGGGCGACAAAATCGTCATAACAAATGGGTTATAGGTAAAAACTGTTCTTTCTAAATGAGTTAAGCCCCGGAGGGTGTCCGGGGCTTGTTTGGTTTTTTTGATCTATATCCAGTATAGCGGTTTGAGTGTAACTCATGCGCCAAATGGATCTTGTTTTGTTTGAATCATTTAGGCCTCTTTGGGGCTTGACATGTGATTTTTGGGCGGGATTTGAGGAAGGAAAAATTATGGTGAGGATAAGGGCAATAAAATCAAATGTTTATCTCATGGCTGAACCTTTGGATAAAGCGAAGGAAAGCGAACGCAGATCCCCTTCGGGGATGACAACCAGAAAAGCAAAGGTAAGGCAGAGGCAGAAGCAAGGCAGCGCCAAGCAAGTGTAATAACGAGGAAAGGGGCTGAGAGTTGGTTCTCAGCCCCTTTGAGTTTTGGACACTAGTGGTTAGCGATGACCGCCGCCACCGCCGTGGGAGCCGCCGCCACCACCGCCGCCGCCGTGATAGCCGCCGCCTCCGCCTGCGGGAGCGGAGTAGCTATGGGCGTAACCGCCGCCAGAGGGTGCTGCGTAGCTGCGGGCGTAATTGCCGCCAGTGTAGGCAGGCTGGGCGTAGCTATGGGAGTAGTTGCTGCCAGCGGAATAACCGCTGCTGGACGGGGTATAGCTGCGCGCGGCGCTCGCGTAATTGGGGCTGTAGGAGTGCGCACCGCTGTATGCGGAAGAAGTTGCTCCGCTGTAGGAGTGGGCACCGTTATATGCGGAGGAAGTTGCTCCGCTATAGGTGCGGCCGTTGACGGCGGAGCCGCGATAGGCGGTTGAGCCCGCGGAGCGATTCGCGGCGATGGCTGTGCTGTGAACGAAGCTGGCGCCACCGGGGTGTCCGGAGTAGCCGTTATAGGCGCGAGCGTAGCCGTAGCCGCCGCGATAGTTGCAGTAGGTGCGGTTGTACCAGAAGCGGCCGCCGCCCCAGTATCCGCCGTAGAAGCCGATGCCGAAGTAGCCCCAGCCGTAGTTGATTCCGCCGTAGTAGCCGACATAGGGACCCCAGTAGCCGGCGTTCCAGAAGTAGCCACCGTAGCCGAAGCCCCAGTAACCGGGTGTCCAAAGAGCGCCGGTATATGGTGCGGAGACCCATGCGCCCTGAACCCACTCGTAGCCGTCACCTGTCCATGCCCAGTAGCCGGGGGTCCAGATGTAACCATCGCCAGGAGCAGGGGGCTGCTGGTAGTCGGGGATTTCAGGAGGAGCCTGCTGGATACCCTGAGGCGCGCCGGGTTGAGGCGCTCCCTGATCCTGCGGCATACCGGGCTGTTGCTGCGCGTACTGCTGCTGCGCGTACTGGTCCGGCTGTTGCTGGGGATACTGGTTCCCGTACTGCATTGGGTACTGATCTTGATTTGGGGGCGGAGGAGCGGTGTCCTGCGCCTGCGCGGCGATGGGCGTAACAACGAGAGCCGCTGCCAGTGCGGCGGCTGCGATCGAATTTCCGAACAGACGAGGGTACGTCATGGGTTTACCTGCCTGCTCAACCTTCGTTTGTCCGGCGTTGCAGTCGTGCAACCGGAGTTCGCGGTGAGCTAGGCTCGAGTTTCCAGCCGGGCTGATTCGCCCTGGTCAAGTGCTCAGTTGATTAGACACGAATTTTACGCAATTGTTGCACGAATGCAAGCACCGTATCTAGAAAAGGTTGTCGTGGCTCCTGGAGGGAAAGATCGGGGAAAACTCCACCAAAGTGCGCGTGGCTGAAAGGTTCGAAGTGTTGTTGCTGAATTTGCTTCTTCGGGATCCTTCCCCTTCGATCAGGATGACGGCAAGAACTTGCAACGGCAAAGGCAAAGGCAAAAGCAAAAGCAACAGCAACAGCAAAGGCAACTGCAAAGGCGGAAGAGGGGTGGGCCGAAAGGTTCGAAGTGTTGTTGCTGCATTTGCTTCTTCGGGGTCCTTCGCTCCGCTCAGGATGACGGCAAGAACTTGCAACGGCAACGGCAAAGGCAACGGCGACGGCATAAGCAAGGGCAGAGGCAGAGGCAACGGCGGAAGAGGAGCGTGGCTGAAAGGTTCGAAGTGTTGTTGCTGAATTTGCTTCTTCGGGATCCTTCCCCTTCGACTCGCTCTGCTCGCTCAGGGTCAGGATGACCGGTGCGGAGACACTTGTTAATGCGTGGCTGGGGGTGTGGTGAAGAGGGTTTTGGGGCACATGACATGGACGCCGCTCTTGGTATCAACGAGTTGGGTGATGTCGACGTCGCAGGCGGTGGAGATGAGGGCGTAGGCATCGTCGCGGGAGAGATGAGGGTGATCGGGGATCTGCTCAGAGAGGAAGATGATCATGTTGCGGATGGCCATCTCGGTGGCGGTTTTGAGGTCTTCGTCGAAGCCCATGGAGATGTATTGGGTGGGGGTTTCGGCGCGGGGCCAGATGAGGCGGTGGGGGGCGTCGAGGCTGCCTTTGTGGACGATGAACTGGAAGGTGCCGGTGAGCTGGGTTTCGAGGGCGGTGATGTCGACCTCGCCATTGCCCTGGCCGGCGTGGCCGTCGCCGACTTCGAAGTTTGCTCCCTTGGAGTTGACGGGGAGGTAGAGGGTGGTTCCGGCGACGAGTTCTTTATTGTCCATGTTGCCGCCGTGCATCCAGGGTGGGGCGGAGTTGTACTTGCCGCCGGAGGCGGTGGCGATGCCCATGCTTCCGAAGAAGGGGTGAAGCGGGATGTCGATGCCGGGAGCGAAGTGGCCGATCATCGTGGTGCGGTCGAGAGGAATGATGCGGGTTTTGCTGTAGGGGAAGTCGTTGGGCAGGAAGCCTCGGCCGGCGCCGAAGGAGTTGCAGGCCCAGGGGACGTCGATGTCGATCTTCTGGATGCGGACCTCGAGGACGTCGCCGGGTTCGGCTTCTTCGATGGCGACGGGGCCGGTGAGGATGTGGCCGCCGGGGCCTTTTTCAGAGGCGGGATAGTTTTTGTAGATGTCGGCGACGTTGGGGGGAATGTCAGCGTCGGCGATGCCGAGGGACTTGAGGCGTTCGGGTGCGCCGCAGGTGGAGAGGGTCTGGATTTTGACGGTGTCTCCGGATTTGATGGTGAGGACCGGTTTGGCTTGCGCGGAGTAGAAGCCCCAGGCGACGGTGGAAGGGGTGGCGAGGAGGGTTTGGGGGGCCTGCTGTGCGGGTGCTGCGGGGACAGCGAGGAGAGCAGCGGCGCAGAGTGCGGCTGAACGGGTGAGGATGGTGGGCATGAATTTTATATATCACGAAAGCAGGAAGGCCGAATCGTAGCCATCGTTGGAATGGGGATGGGGTTCGATTCGGCCTGGACTGCCGGTTTGGTGCGAGAGCGGTGTTAGCTGACGAAGCGGCGGCGGAGTGCGCCGGCTGCTCCGAGGAGGCCAGTGCCGAGGAGCGCGAAGGTGCTGGGCTCGGGGACCGCGGGTGGAGGTGTGATGACCAGGTCGCTGTTGTCGGTGAAGCTGAGGGCAGCCTGCGTGACGTCGCGGTCGGCGTAGAAGATCTCAATGTTGTGGGTGCCGGGGCCGTAGGTGACGGTGTTGCTGGGAACGACGGTGTCGCCGTGAATGCCGCCGAGGGATTCAACGAGGTTGCCATCGACATAAACGAAGGCCATGTCGTCGGCGCCTACATCGAAGGTGACGGTGTCGCTGCCATCTGCCGGGACAGTGAACTGTCCAGTGATGATGGCGGTCTCTTCGAAAGAGGCGTCAGTTCCACCAGTGCCCGGAGCGAACATATTGACGGGGGTCGAGGAGAGCGCGATCGTACCGCTTCCGTCGGACGAGACGTGACCGCCGTTCGGGTTTGAGGGAGACCAGTAGAGGAGTTCTCCAGCGGCGTTGAGGTAGACCGAGGCGGGCGGATTGACAGTGCCGCTGGCGGAATATGAGGGGTTGAAGACGGGAAGACCGTCCGCGCCAAGTGTCGGTTTGACGTAGTTCGTGGATGTTCCGATGGGAACGTTGCTGCCGTTGTAGAAGTCGACTGAACCGGTGGGTACTTCGAAATAGTTGATGCTGAAGGTGTCGGCCGATGCAGACTTCGCAGAGGCGAAAACGCCGGCAATAAGAGCAGCAGCAATGGTGGTCAAACGGATTGATTTATTCAATGTATTTCCCTCGGTTTCCGGCAGAGCCGGGATTTGAAATCTTAGTGAGTGGGTCTTGGCCATATGAAAGCAATTGCGTGGCCATCACTTCTTATTGATTTTGCTGGGGATTTATGCGGGGAGTTTGCAGTTGGTGTGCAAATATTTGCATATAGGGGAAACTTGCTGGGATGAGGAGTCGGTTTCAGGTCGCTGGTAAAGTTGGAGATATGTTTGTTCCTGGGCATTTTTTGTTTGCGCCGTCGCAGCGGATTCACTTCATCGGGATCGGCGGGATTGGGATGAGCGGGATCGCGGAGATCCTGCTGACGATGGGGTATAGCGTTTCGGGGAGTGATCTGAAGCGGAGTGCGGTGACGGATCGGCTGCTGGGGATGGGGGCGCGGATCTTTGAGGGGCATGCGGCGAGCAATGCGTCGGCCAGCGATGTGGTGGTGACGAGTTCGGCGGTGGCGAAGAACAATCCCGAAGTGCTGGAGGCGAAGGAACGGAAGATTCCGGTGATTCAGCGTGCGGAGATGCTGGCGGAGTTGATGCGGCTGAAGTATGGGATCGCTGTCGCCGGGATGCATGGGAAGACGACGACGACGAGCATGATTGCGGCGGTGCTTGCAGGGGGTGGGCTTGATCCGACGGTGGTCGTGGGTGGGAGGGTGAATGCGCTGGGGTCGAATGCGCGGTTGGGGAATTCGCAGTACCTGGTGGCGGAGGCGGATGAGAGCGACCGGAGTTTTTTGAAGCTGTCGCCGGTGCTGGCGGTGGTGACGAATCTTGATCGCGAGCATATGGACTGCTATCGCGATATGGCGGATGTGGAGGGTGCGTTCCTTGAGTTTATGGATAGGCTGCCGTTTTATGGGGCGACTACGGCTTGTGTCGACAATGCGTTGCTGGGGCGGTGCTGCCGCGGGTGAGGCGCAGGGTCTATACGTATGGGGAGAGTGCGGATGCGGACTTTCGACTGGTGATGTTGCCGAAGGAAGAGGATTGCCACTCTTGCTTCGAGGTGAACTACAAGGGGCTGGTGCTGGGGCGGTTTCGGCTGCATGTACCGGGGCGGCATAACGTGTTGAACGCTACGGCGGCGGTGGCGGTGGGGGTGCAGCTGGGAGTGGCACCGGATCAGATCGCGGTGGGGCTGGAGAGTTTTCGCGGGGTGGATCGAAGGTTTCAGATTAAGGGAGTCGAGCGCGGGGTTACGGTGGTGGATGATTATGGGCATCATCCGACGGAGATTGTGGCGACGCTGCGGGCGGCGCGGGAGTGTGGGTATAGGCGCGTGCATGTGTTGTTTCAGCCGCACCGGTTCACACGGACGCGGGATTTGATGGGGGAGTTTGCCGGGGCGTTCAGAGGATGCGGATGCGGTGGAGGTGCTGGATATCTATGCCGCGAGTGAGGAGCCGATTGCGGGGGTCAATGCGCAGGCGCTGGTGAAGGCTATTTGCGATGCGGGTGGGAGTCGCGTGGAGTATGCGGGGTCGGTGCCGGAGGCGGTGGGCCGGCTGGTGAGGGAGGCAAAGGCGGGAGATGTGATTTTGACGCTGGGGGCGGGGAGCGTGTCGCAGGCGGGAGCGGTGTTGCTGGAGGCGCTTGCAGCGAATGGGTGAGTTCCTGAAAGGGTACATGCAGAAGAAGTTGGGCGGTAGCGCAGGGTGGGCGGGTTATTCTCAGGATGGCGATTCTCGCGGCCTTGCTCAGGCGTGCGAAAAGGCGAAGTGTTTTCGAAACGCGGGGCAGCGGTGCTAGAGGCGCCTGAGCAGAGGTATGCTCCTGAGGCTGGGGGGCCACGTCGAGTGTCTGCTTCGCCAAAGAGGAGAGTGCGTCGCGATCTCGGCGAGGATTTTGCCGGGGATTTTGCCGACGATCCGTATGACGATGATGATCCGCCAGCGGTGCGCCGGAGGGCGAGGGGTTCGGGTCAGGTTTCGCGGGTTGCCGACGACGAAGTGGGGACGAATCTTTGCCGGGTGCGTGGTGGTGCTGCTGTTTGGGTTTTGCCTTTCGGTTTATCTGATGGCCAAGAGCTACCTGCTGCATGATGAGCGGTTCGTGATTCCGTCGTCTTCGTCGATCGAGTTTGAAGGGAATACGCATGTGACGCGGGCGCAGTTGCTGGGTATTCTTCGGCGGGGATGTGGAGAGGAATATCTTTACGGTTTCACTGGAGCAACGAAGGGCCGAACTGGAGAAGCTGCCGTGGGTGGCGCATGCGACGGTGATGCGGCTGTTGCCGAACAGGATGAGGGTGTCGATTGTGGAGCGGACGCCGGTGGCGTTTGTGCGGCAGGGAAGCCATATCGGGCTGGTGGATGCGAATGGCGTGCTGCTGGATATGCCGGTGGATTCCATGGGGAAAGAGCACTATTCGTTTCCGGTGGTGACGGGGATCTCGGCGAATGATCCGCTTTCGACGCGCGCGGCGCGGATGAAGATCTACCAGCGATTTACTTCGGATCTGGATGGATCGGGAGAGGCGATATCGCAGGAGTTGAGCGAGGTGGATCTGTCGAATCCCGAGGATGTGAAGGCGCTGATCCCGGACCACTCGACGGATATTCTTGTGCACTTTGGCGATGACGATTTTCTGGACCGGTATCGCCGGTTCAAAGAACATCTGCCGGAGTGGCGCGCGGTGTACCCGAAGCTCTATTCGGTGGATATGCGTTATGAGCGGCAGGTTGTGCTGGAGATGCAGCCGGGGTCGGGTGTCCCAGTGACGTCGTCAGGGAATGTGGCACCTGCAGCGGCGGACGATTCGAGTGCGGTGAAGTCAGCGCCGCCAGTGGCAGCGACACCTGTCGATAAGACGGTGGCGAAGCCGAGTGGCAAGGTGGTTGAGAAGGCGTCTCCCAAGGCCGCTGCCACTGCAAAGCCCACTGCCAAGGCAGGTATCAAGGTGCCTGCTGTTGTTCCAAAGCATGACGCGGCGGCGCCAGCGCCGGTTCACGCGAATAATGACGTTGCCTTCGATGTTCCAGCGAAGAAGAGTGGGGCGAAGAGTAGCGCGGCTAAGAGTAGCGGGGCGAAATCGAAAGCACATGCGGCGAACCCCAAGCATCCCCCGGTGGTTGTAAATCCTCCGGACGTACCAACGCAGTATCATCCCCCACAGGTGGTTCATCCATGAATCAGAAGCAGGACAATCTGATTACCGTGCTTGACGCGGGAAGTACGAAGAGCTGCGTGCTGGTCGCGGAGTTGCAGGATGGCGTGCTGCGTTATCGCGGACACGGCGTTGAACCGTCGCGAGGGATGCGCAAGGGACTGATTGCGGAGCTGGGGCCGGCGGCGGAGGCGATCAATCGTGCGGCACTGACGGCGGAGCGCATGGCGAAGGTTGGGATTGAGACGGCGGTGGTGGGGATCGGCGGGACGCATGTGCGCGGGATCAATTCGCGCGGCGGCATCAGCATGGGCAGCCGGATGCGAGAGATTACGCGGGAAGAGGTGAGGGCGGCGGTGGATCGGGCGCGCTCAGTGGCGCTTCCTCCGGATCGCGAGGTACTGCATCTGCTGCCGCAGGAGTTCATCCTGGATGACCAGCCGGGGATTCACGATCCGGTTGGGATGGTGGGGAACAAGCTTGAGGTGAATCTGCATCTGTCGACGTGTTCGGGCGGGGTGGCGCAGAGCGTGATTACTTGCGCGAACCGGGCGGGGCTGGAGGTGCAGGACACGGTGTATGAGGGTATTGCAGCGGCGGAGGCTGTGCTGAGCGCGGACGAACGCGAGCTTGGAGTCTGCATGGCGGATATCGGCTCGAGCACGACGGAGCTGGCTGTGTTTTTTGAGGGGTCGATTGCTCATACGGCGGTGCTGCCGATTGGCGGGGATCACTTTACGAATGACCTGGCGGTGGGGCTGCATGTGACGGTGGAAGAGGCCGAGTATCTGAAGAAGATCTATGGGCACTGCGTGGTGACGGCGGTACCGCAGTTGAATGAGATTGAGGTTGGCGGGAATCTGGCGATTTCGGGTGGGCAGCCGGCGCGCATGGTGAGGCAGAGATTTTTAGCGGAGATTCTGGAGCCTCGGGCGCGCGAGCTGTTTACAATGCTGCGGGATAATCTGCGGAACGGCGGAGTGCTGGAGGCGCTGGGTGCGGGCTGTGTGTTTACAGGGGGCGGCGCAAACATGGCTGGGTTGCTGGATAACGCGGAGAGTCTGCTGAGGGTGCCGGCGCGGGTGGGGTATCCGGTGCCGCTGTCGCGGATGCCTGCGGAGTTGGCGACGCCGGAGTTCGCAGTGGCAATCGGAATGCTGCTGTATACGCATCGGACGCAAGTGAGACGGGCGAGTGAAGAGCAGGGGCTGCGGGCGAAGCTGAAGGCGATTTTTGCGGGAAGCTTCTAAGTCGGATCGACTGTCCTCTTGGGTGTGGCAGCGGAACCCGCCAGCAAACCGCCATCGATGTTGAGTTCTGTGCCGGTTATGTAGGTGGCCTCGTCGGAGGCGAGCAAAACAGCTATTGCCGCAACCTCCTCGACATGACCAAACCGATGCAACGGCGTGTCCTTGACCATGGCCTGCATACGGAGCTCGCGCTCTTCGCCCTTGCCGAGCATTGGATCCCACATCGGGGTAAGGATGGCAGCCGGATGAATCGAGTTGCAACGAATCTTCCATCCTTGCTCCGCAGCGTACAAGGCCACTGTTTTGGTGTGATTGCGAATGGCGGCTTTGCTCGCAGCGTAGGCTGCGGCCCCAGGAATGCCGACAAGACCTGAGCGTGACGAAATATTGATGATCGATCCGGCTTGTTGCGAGCGCATAGCTCGCAGAGCATGTTTGCAACCAAGGAACGTTCCGTCGAGGTTGGTAGCAAGAACAGCATGCCAGTCCGCCAGAGCAGCATGTTCAGGGTCGTGCGGCGCCATTGCGCCTTCAAAGCCGGTAATTCCGGCATTGTTCACAAGCACGTCGAGCTTGCCGTGGTCCCGAAGAATGCGATCGATCACAGCGGACCACTCTTCTTCTTGCCGCACGTCCAGACGGTAGTACGTGGAGGAGTCCCCTAGCGTCGCTGCAAACTCACGCCCACGCTCGTCGGCGATGTCTGTCACGGCAACCCACGCTCCTTCAGACGCGAATGCCCGTGCTATTGCTGCACCGATTCCTGCCGCGGCACCTGATACCAACGCCACTTTTCCCTTTAGCCGATCCATGCGTCATTCTTTCATCCTTAGCAAAGCCCAGGCTGTAATCAGAGAAAACCGCAGGTGAGGGGTTGACAGATTTTGTATTTAACATTATGGTTATTTAACTGAAAGGTTGAATACAAGATGGAAGACCCAATTAGTTCGACTTTTGCGGCGCTGGCCGATCCGACGCGGAGGGCGATTCTGGCGCGGCTGGCGCTGGGGGAGACCTCAGTGACAGAGTTGGCGGCGCCGTTTGAGATGAGCATGCCGGCGGTTTCGCGGCACTTGAAGGTTCTGGAGAAGGCGGGGTTGATTGCGCGTGGGCGGGAGGCGCAGTGGCGGCCGTGCAAGTTGAAGGCGGAGCCGTTGAAGCAGGCGGCGGATTATCTCGATGAGTATCGCCGGTTCTGGGAGGAGAGCTTCGATCGTTTAGACGAGTACTTGAAGACTTTGCAGGCGAAGGAGAAGACAGATGCGAGCGAAAAGAAATGATCTTGAGGAAGAGAACTCGGCTGACCGGGAGATTGCTTTTACATGGATCATATTGGCGTGGGTGCTGATTCTCGTTATTTTGTTCTGGGTTACATCTCCCCCTTCGTCGACTGAGAGTCTGGCGGTCCAGTTTTCGATTCGCGGAAATCTTGTTGCAGGCGAAGCTTCCACTCAAAACGAAGGCAAATGTGCAGAGGATACTGAGATCATTCGTGCATCTGTAGCGATGCCGAAGGTGTTTGATGTGGCGCGCAGGATGATGGGGGAGGCGTGGGCCGATCCGAAGCCGTTAGAGATGACCGCGACCTTTGTGGGCGGGGATGCCAAAGCACGGCTGACGATGCAAATGGGGTTTGTGCCGGCGGAGCCGCGCGCTCAGTATGCGCAGGAGTACAGCGGCTGGGATTTAGGGAGACTTCAGTGACGGAGCTTGTGGATACACCAGAAAAAGGATGCGCCGAAATAAGGAGGAGTGCGATGAGTACAGCGACGGTGTCGCCTAAGGCGGCTACGCAGCATGAGCTGCATATTACGCGGATGTTCGATGCGCCGCGGGAGCTGGTGTGGAAGGTGTGGACGGATCCGGAGCATATGAAGCATTGGTGTGGGCCGCGACAGTTTACGGCCAACCATATTGAAAACGATCAGCGGCCAGGCGGGAAGTGGCGACTTTGTCTGCATAGCGATGGATTCGATACGGGCGATGGTGTGCTGCGAAAGCTCGATCTGTGCCAGGGCGGCGTAAACCGCGAGGTGGTCGAACCGGAGCGGATCGTCTATACGTTCAAGTGGGACGAGAACCCGGGGCTGTCGGCCAATGTGGAGACGGTGGTAACGGTTACTTTTGAAGAAAACGATGGGAAGACGACGATGAACTTCCATCAGGCGTTCTTCGTAACTTCGGGAGATCGCGACGGGCATATGCGCGGTTGGAACAGTTGCCTCGACAAACTTGGTGATTATCTGCGTGAGGTACAGGCGGAGGGGAGACATGGCTAACGGTAGCAGCTTAGTGGAGGAGGGGCTGTTGGAGTTGTGCCTCACGCGCAGGGTTGCGGCGCCCCCGGAGATCGTGTTTCGGGCGTGGGTTGATCCGGAGCATCTGGCGCAGTGGTGGGGCCCGAAGGGGTTCACAAATCCGGTGTGCGAGGTAGATGTGCGTGTAGGCGGAGCGATCCGCATCGACATGCGCGCGCCGAGTGGCGTGGTTCATCCGATGATTGGAAGATTCGTGGAGATCGATCGGCCGCACCGGCTGGTGTTTTGGGCTTGTCCGCTGGATGAACGGGGACGGCCGATACTTGAGGTGTTGAATTCGGTCGCGTTTGCCGAGGTCAGGGGCGGAACGGAGATTACGCTCGTGGCGACCGTGACGAGGACGACTGCAGCTGCAGAGGAGGCGATTGGAATGTCTCAGGGATGGAGCGAGAGTCTGGACCGGCTCGCGAAACTCGTCCTTGAGATAGGAAATGCGTGAAGATGTGAAATGCGTGCAGCTCTGGAGGTGGTTGGAACTGCACGCGCACTTCCGAGGTTGGGTGATGAACGCTAGGAGGCTAAGGCTGCTTCTATGTTCGAGTCGATTGTGAGGATCCAATCGGTGTGGGTGATTTTGAAGACTTCGAGGACTTTAGGGCCCGGAGCTACGACGCGGAGTTTACCGCTGCGCTCCTGCATGTTGCCGTAGAGGATCATGATGACGCCGAGGCCTGCGCTGTCGAGAAATTCGATTCCGGAGAGGTCGAGAATGAGCTTCTGAACGCCGTCGCCGATAGAGTCGCTGATCTTTTGTTCGATCTCGCGCAAGCGCATGCCCAGGGTCATGCGTCCTTTGAGGTGGACCAAGGCGGTGGTTGGATTGACGCGTTCGAGTTCGACTTCCAGAATCATGGTCGGGCTTCTCCAGTATGCCTGCAAGGATATCGCAGGATTGGTTGCGCCGAGAGGTATCTCGGAGAATGGGTGGGCTCGGGGCTCGACTTGTTCAAGAATTGATCCAGCGGACGGTTTTTCCAGGCGGGTTGAACCATGCGTGATACGTGCGGTGAAAAACGGGTTCGCCGCACGGGCGTGAAGATGGGAGAATTAAAAGCACCACAAGGAGTGCTGCTTTTATGTCCAATCTGCCTGACGACCTTCGTATCCACTATCACGACGAGATTCCACACGGTGCGCGCATCAAGGTGATCGGCGTGGGCGGCGGCGGGAATAACGCTGTGAATCGAATGATTGCGGCGAACGTTGTGGGCGTGGAGTTTATTGCGGCGAACACGGATGTGCAGGCGCTGCAGATGTCGAATGCGCCGGTGAAGCTGCAGCTTGGGGTGAAGCTGACGAGCGGGCTGGGCGCGGGGGCGAATCCGGATGTGGGCCGGAGGGCGGCGCTCGAGGATTCGGACAAGATCATTGAGGCGCTTGAGGGCGCGGACATGGTGTTCGTGACGGCGGGGCTGGGTGGAGGCACGGGGACGGGTGCGGCTCCGGTGATTGCGAGCCTGGCGAGTGAGATGGGTGCGTTGACGGTGGCGGTGGTGACGCGGCCGTTCGCGTTTGAAGGCAAGCGGCGGATGATGCAGGCCGAACGCGGGATGCAGGAACTGCTGGAGTCGGTCGATACGGTGATCGTGATTCCGAATGAGAAGCTGCTTGCGGTGGCGAAGGATGCCGGATTTTTTGAGAGCTTCCGGATTGCGGACGATGTGTTGCGGCAGGGTGTGCAGGGGATCTCGGACATCATCACGATTCCCGGTGTGATCAACCGCGACTTTGCCGACGTGAAGACGACGATGGCGGGGATGGGCTATGCGGTGATGGGGACGGCGATGCGGTCGGGCGCGAATCGTGCGGTGGAGGCTGCGATGGCTGCGATGGCTTCGCCTCTGCTGGAGGCTGGAGCGATCGATGGGGCGCGCGGAATTCTGATCAACATTACGGGGTCGAGCAGCCTGAAGCTGACCGAGGTGAATGAGGCTTCGAGCATCATTCAGAATGCGGCGCATGAGGATGCCAATATCATCTTTGGCGCGGTGCAGGACGAGACGATGGGCGATGAGGTGAAGATTACAGTTATCGCTACGGGTTTCAAGCAGCAGGAGATGCCGCAGCGGCGGGAGCGGATGCTGGCGGAGTCGACGCTGCCGACGATGCGGTACGACGTGCCGATTCAACCGCGCGTGACAACGCCGCGACCGGCTTCGAGATTTGCCAGCGAGGCGGAAGCTGAGCCAAGGCCGATGAATGCGCAGGCGGGTGAGGTGAGGGAGCGGGCTTCGGGAGCTGGGGCGGGGACTGGGTCCGGGAGTGGGTCCGGCGTTCCCCCGGAGCTGATTCCGGTGAAGGCTTCGGTGTTTGATGACGATTTTTTCCAGGCTTCTTCTTCGCGTGCCGAGTTGATTCCAGAGGTGGATGGGACGGGGGGTGCGTTGCCGGAACGGTTCCGGGACACGACTCACTTTACGGCGCCGGGGCGCGTCCAACCGGAGGAAGTGCATAGTGTGACGGAAGATGTTTTCCCACTGGAGCCCTCTGTTCGGGTGCCGTCGTTTGGTGGTGCGGCCACGCAGATGGATCACGCCGAGCCGGATGAGCTGGATATTCCGGCCTTTCTTCGACGGGGAAATTGATGTATCTATTGATAATTGGGTGACGCTAGCACAAAAGTGGGACGGTGCCGTCGCATTTAATGGTGTTATATAGAAGCCTATTAGGGCAGGTTTTGGATCGATGGCAGTTGGATTGCAGTCAAATCAACAAGAGGGATCGCCTTTGTCGAAATCGATGAACTTCCTGGGCGCAATCCTCTTCGGCCTTGTGTTCGGTGCTGGAGTGGTTGCAAACGCGGCAACGACGACGACTGGCAAGACGAAGCACCACTCTGCCGGGACGGCGCATGTGGCGACGAGGCTCACGGCTCACGCCGGGACGTCGCATACAAGCGTGAAGCGTGCCTCATCGAAGACGACTACGACTAAGACCCCGACAACACATACCATTGCTACGACAAGAGTTGTGGGTCATGGCCATGGTACTCGGACGACGCTTGCGGTGCGCCGAACGCGGTACCAGGAGCATTTTTCTGCAAGTTCTTTTGCTGACAATCTGACGCTCGGCGATGTGGTTGAGGGCGAAGACCCCGTGGTTCGGGAGGCCGCGATCAAGGCGCTGGGCAATATGAATGGGACGGCGATTGCGATCGACCCTTCGACGGGGCGGATTCTGGCGATGGTGAACCAGAAGCTGGCGCTGTCGCGCGGGGCGGAGCCGTGCTCAACGATCAAGCTGACGGTGGCGCTGGCTGCGCTCGAGGAGGGAATTGTCCGGAAGGATACTCCGGTGAATCTTGGCGGCCACTATCACCTGACGATGACCGAAGCGCTGGCGCACTCGAACAATCTTTATTTTGAGACGCTTGGTCGGCAGTTGGGCTTTGAGCGGGTGAAGCACTACGCGAATGAGTTCGGTCTAGGTGAGCTGGCGGGGTACCACATCCAGGGGGAGCAGTTGGGGACGTATCCGGATGAGGAGTTGCCCGCGGCGCTTGGTGGCGTGGGACGGATGTGTTCGTTTGGCGAGAGCGTTTCGATGACTCCGCTGCAACTGGGGGCGCTGGTTTCGGCGATTGCAAATGGCGGAACTCTCTACTACCTGCAGCATCCCGAGAGCGCGCTGGATCTGGCGGCGTTTGAGCCTAAGGTAAAGCGGACGCTGGATATCGCGCCATTGATACCGGAGATCTCGGACGGCATGGAAGGGGCTGTCCAGTATGGGACGGCGAGGTCTTTGCGCGCCAACTTCAGCGAGTTTCCGGTGATGGGAAAGACGGGAACGTGCTCGAACAACGGAACTCGGTTTGGGTGGTTCGGGTCGTATGCCGATACTCCGAACGGGCGGATTGTTACGGTGTTTTTCCTGGAGGGTGGACGCCCGACGTTTGGACCGAAGGCGGCTGAGCTGACCGGGGAGTTCTACCGGGCTCTGTGGGATAAGAGCTATTTTCTGCAGAAGTCGGTGGCTACTTCGGGTGGGGTTGTGGGTGGCACTGAGTAGCTGGCGAGTTCGGCTCACGATCTTTCGAGCAATGATAGTTGTGCCAAGTCTGGCAATCCGATTTTCTGAATTTGAGTGAACGAATGGCTCGGGGGCGATTGTCATCCCTGAGCCATTCACTTTAAGTGCCTCTTCTTGGCTAAGGGTGCGGAATCGCGTAGAAGGGAAGCATGAAGATTCTGACGGCTGAGGAGATGGGGGCGGCGGATCGACGAACCGAGGAGGAGTTCGGGGTTTCGCTGGAGTCGTTGATGGAGCGGGCGGGAGGAGCGGTCGCGACGTTCTGTCTGCGGCAATATGGTGCGGCGCTTCGAGTCACTGTGATTTGCGGGCGGGGGAATAATGGGGGTGACGGATTTGTTGCGGCGCGGGTGCTTGCGCAGGTGGGGTCGGCGGTGCGGGTGGTCTTGCTGGGGCGGATGGACGAGGTGAAGGGCGAAGCGGCTGTGGCGTTGCGGCGTCTTCGGGGTGAGGCTTCGGCTGTGCAGGTGGACGAGGTTGTGGATGAGGCGAGTTTGAGGGCGTGTTCGCCGGTGCTGGGTGATTCGGAGTTATTGATCGATGCAGTGGTGGGGACCGGGTTCAAGCCGCCGCTGCGAGGACTGGCGGTTTCGGTGCGGGAGATTGCTGGAGGGGCTCGATGTGCCGGTGGTGGCGGTGGACCTGCCGTCAGGGTGGGATGCGAATTCGATGGAGCAGACCGCTGACGGGTCGTTTCGGGCAGATGCGGTGGTGACGTTTACCGCTCCGAAGATGGCGCATGTGTTTGGGCATCTGACGCGGAATAAAAGGACCGGGGGACGTTTGGTCCGGTCATGGTGGCGGGGATTGGATCGCCGGAAAGTGCGGTGGTTTCGACGAGCGGGCTGACGTGGGCGGGGTCTTCGAAGGTGCTGGCGGAGAAGCCTCGGGATGTGAATTCGAACAAGGGCAAGTTTGGGCATGTGCTGGTCGTAGGCGGGAGCTATGGGAAGGCGGGAGCGCCGGCGATGGCTTCGCTGGCGTGCTTGCGCAGCGGGGCGGGGTTGGTGACGGCGGCGGTGCCGAAGAGCATTGTGAATACTGTTGCCCGGGTTGCTCCGGAGTTGATGATCGCGCCGCTGGCGGAGGGGGCCGAGGGTGAGGTGTCGTTGAGGAATCTGGACCCGTCGATGCTGGACGCGCTGGTGAAGGGGATTACTGTCGTGGCGATTGGGCCGGGCTTGTCGACCGAGGGAGATGCTTCGGCTTTTGCGCGGCAGATGGTGGAGAAGACTGCGGTGCCGATGGTGATCGATGCAGATGCGTTGAATGCGTTTGCGGGGGAGACGCGATTGCTGAATGGTGCGGGGCGCGTGATGGTGTTGACGCCTCATCCAGGAGAGATGGCGCGACTGGCTGGGTTGACCGTGAAAGAGGTTGAGGCGGATCGGGTGGGGCTGGCGCGGCGTTTTGCGACGGAGCATCAGGTGACGCTGGTGTTGAAGGGTTGGCGGACGCTGGTGGCGCATCCGGATGGCTCGATTGCGGTGAATACGAGCGGGAATCCGGCGATGGCGAAGGGTGGGAGCGGGGATATTTTGACGGGGATTGTTGCGGCGATGCTGGCGCAGTTTCCCGGCGATGTGGCGCGCGCTGTGGAGACGGCGGTGTACCTGCATGGGCTTGCGGGTGACTTCGCTGCGCGGGCGATGGATGAGCACACTGTACTTGCAACCGATACGGTTACACATCTGTCGGATGCGTTTCGGTACAGGGTGACGGATGAGGATGGGCTGGTTTGGCTTTGCGGGCTGCGCGGATGAAAGAGAAGCGGTTCAGAACACGGAGCGAGGCGGGGACGCTGGCGATGGGAGAAAGGGTAGCGGAGATGCTGCTGCCTGCTCCGAAGCTGATTGTGCTGCGGGGAGATCTCGGCGCGGGAAAGACGACGCTGGTGAAGGGAATTGCGGTTGCATTGGGTGCGGCGGAGGCGGAGGATGTGACGAGTCCTACTTTCACGCTGGTGCATGAGTATGTCGGCGAGAAGGTGCGGCTCTATCATCTTGATCTTTATCGGCTGGAGACGGAGCGGGAGTTGTTGACGCTGGGGCTGGAGGAGATGGCGGAGCAGCCGGATGCGCTTGTGCTGGTGGAGTGGGGTGAGAAGTTTCCGAGAGTGGTGGAGCGGGCGGATGGGGAGATTCTGATTGAGCATGCGGGTGGGGATGAACGGATGTTTTATCTGCGCGTGAAGTAGAGCTTCTTCAACGTGGGCGGCCGGCGCCTCCGGTGTATCCGAAGGATCGTGATCACGACTGGTAGGTTTGTTCAACAAGTGCGAGGCTGACGGGGCGCGACGGACGATCGCGGCCCCGTTGCTTTTTACGCGGGTTGTTTGGAGCGGCCGGTGTAGCGGTAGATCGCGCACTCTTCGTCGCCGGTGGATCCGTATTCCTTTTGCTGGGCGATGGCGGCGATGTCGGCGGCGTGATCTTCGGGGGACATGGCGACGGGGCCGAGGAAGAGACGGGTGAAGGCGGGGTGCTGGTCGAGGACTTTGCGGCATTCGGCGTTGACGTAGAGAAGGTCGAAGGCGGGTGGGGGTGTGCCGGCTTTTTTGGCGAAGCGGGCTTCGATGTGACGGAGAAGCAGCTTGAGGACCGGGGCTTCGAATGGGTGGAAGAGGAAGGCGAGGGTAGGGGTGCGGGGCAGGTCGAAGGTGAGGGCATCCTGTTCGTAGAGGCGAATGGGGGCGAGGGGTGGGGAGGTGGGGTCGGCGGCGTGGGAGGCGAGCCACTGGTCGAGGTTGAGCTGGGCGATGTCGGCGAGGGTGGGGTTGAGTTCGATGCCGATGACCTGGTGGAAGGGGAACTCGCTGGCGACAAGCATGGCGCGGCCTTTGCCGGCGCCGAAGTCGATGAAGGTGTAGTGCGAGATGGGGTGGGGCGGGGAGGTAGCGCGCCAGAGGTCGATGAGGGTGCGGAGGATGCTGGGGGCCACTCCGTAGTAGGCAGTAACGTGGGTGTCGTTGGGATGGCCGGTGATGAGTTGACCGGCGGGGATGAGGCCGCTGGTGTCGACGCCATGGATCTGGTCGAAGGGGTGCTGGGGCGGCTTCGGGGTGGGCATGACGATGATGGGGGCTTTGGGTTTGGGGGGCTTCATCGTCATAGGTATTAGCGGATCTGGATGAGGTTCGGGTTGCCATCGAGTCCGAGGGTTTTGCGGCCGGTGGGAGTGATGTTGAGGGGAGTCCAGATGGGTGTGTCGAGAAGCGTGACGGTGGTGCGGCTGACGGTCTCGAGGCCGGCGAGGCGGTTGATGATCTGGGCTTGAAGTTGGGTCTGGAGTTGGGCGTTTGGGTCTTCGCCGGTTTGGGTTGGGGTGAATTCGATGTGGATCAGATGTTTTTGGGGGACGCCGGGGATGTTGATGCCGGGAGCTTCGGGGTCGAGTTCAATTTGGATGGAGCGGATGAGGCCGAGGTCGACGATGTTGCAGGGGAGGACGGGGTCGTAGCAGTCGCGCAGGGCGGTGAGGATGTCGGATTCGGTGAGCATCTTTGTGGATGATAGCGAAGACGGTCGTGCTGCACGATGCCCACACATCAAAGTCGATGTGTGGGGCACCCACTCCCCACCCCCGTCAAAAGTGTGCAAAGTCGAGTATCGAAGGACTTTAAGTCCGGACTTCGGGCGGAGCGAAACCGGGAGTTGATGGGACGTACGCGATTCCGGGGGCGTGGCGTGTCAAGTTTTGAGGCTTCGGATCATTTGGTGGCTACGGTTGCGGGGGAGGAGATCTTCGACCAACCGAGGCCGTCGGCGACCTGGCCGGCGTCGATGAGGGACTGCACCTTCCAGGTTTTGATGTCGATGGCGGCGACTTTGTGGTCGGTGTTGCAGGAGACATAGGCGACGAGGCCGTCGGGGCGGATGAGGACTTCCTGGGGCTGGGCGGGGACGTCGATGGTCTTCACGACGGAAAGGGTTTGGAGATCGATGACGGCGACTTTGGAGGATTTGGAGAGGCAGAGGATGAGGTAGCGGCCGTCATGGGTGGGTGCGCTGCCGTAACCGGTGCCGGGGAGGTCGATCCACTGTTTGAGCTTTCGCGTGGTGGTGTCGATGACGGCGAGGCGGGGCTTATCCCAGTCGGAGGTGAAGAGGAGTTTGTCGTCGTTCGAGAGGGAGATGCGCTGAACTCTTACGGCTCCGCCGGCTTCGCCGCCGAGGGGGATGATGGCGACGGTTTTGTGGGTGTCGAGGTCGAGGACTGAGACGCTGCTGGCTCCGACGTTGGTGGTGTAGGCGAAGCGGCCATCGCGGGAGAGGGCGAACATATGCGACTCGGGTGCGCCGGTGGGGATTTTGTAGAGGATCTTGAGTGTTTTGGGATCGATGACGGTGATGGCCTGATCGAGTTCGGTGGAGACGTAGAGGACGTTGCGGTGAGTGTCGTAGACGGGAAGGTGGGGGCGCACGCCGTGGCCGAAGTCGACGACGCCGGTGATCTTGCGGGAGGGGACGTCGATGACCAGCATCTCGTGGCCGTCAGTACCGGGGCGACCGACGCCTGCGTCGCCGTAGATGGGGAGATAGGCGGTGCGGCCGTCTGGCGAGGTGGTGACTTCGTGTCCGGTGATGCGGTCTTCCTGGAGGGCGTAAGTCTGTTTCGCGGTGGCGGCGTCGATGAAGGAGAGGGTGTGGTCCTTTTGATTGGCGACGAGGAGGGTGCCGGAGGATTGGGCGTAGGCGGCGGGAAGCGCTATGGCGAGCGAGAGGCAGAATAGGGGGCCGATTGTGGGAAGAATTTTCATAGGTGGCGAGTTTACATGGTCGGATCGGGTGTGGGAAGTGAGTCCGCCGGTGGATGGAATGCGCGGTGTTTGCCGCCGCGATTCGTTTGCGCCGCTAATCTGCTAAACTCACTCTCCATCAGTCTGGATGCGTTCGTTCAGGATTCGCAGGTGAGGTGTCGATATGAATATTGTGCAAAGTCCGCTCACGCTGATCATGACCATCAAGTCGCCTGACGATTTTGCTCAGTTGAGTGGCTTGCTCACCAAGATTCAGAGTGCTCCTCCGGATCAGAATCCAATTTGGGTTGCGCTGACAAAACTGAAGACGGTGCATTTTGCGAGGTTTGTCTTTCTCTCGAACAACACCCAGTTGGCGGTTATCACGACGTATGACGGGGACTTCGATAAGTATATTAACGATTTTATCGATACGATCGGAGACGTCTTCAATGCTCTGCTCTCGCATATGCAGGGCGCGCCTGCTCTGCCGGTCCAGCAGAATCGCGATGCTTTCCTGGCCTATGTAAAGCAGAACGATCTGCGGGGGATGGACCCGTTCTACAGTGCGTATCCTACGGCTTCTGTCGTGACAATTCTCGACGCACTCAACCAGGGATGACATGACGGTGCCGCTGGATGATGTTCAGGGCTTGATCCTGCGGAGCTATGGCATGGATTGCGCCACATTCTTCCTGCTTCGCGTGCAGGATGCGGCGGGTGCGCGGCGAACCCTGGGGAGTTTCTCTGTGACGCCGGGTACGCTCTGGCAGGAGAAGCCTGCCTACTGCGTGAACGTCGGCCTGACCTTTGAAGGCCTTGCGGCGCTGGGTGTCCCGCAAGCTTCTCTCACCTCGTTTCCGCAGGAGTTCGCGGCGGGCGCCTTCAGCCGTTGCGTGGAGGTCGGTGACACGGGACCCTGCTCTGCTGAGAACTGGAATTACGCGCTCGGTAAGCCGGGACTGCATGCGCTGGTGCTGCTTTTCGCTCAGAGCGCTGAGGTGCGCGACGCCCAGACCGCCGTGCTTCGAGAGGCACTGATCTCAGGTGGCGCGTGGTCTGAGGTTGTAACACTCCCGGGCGATGTACTGCCGGGAAGTGTTGCCCACTTCGGATATCGAGACGGTTTTTCGCAGCCGACGGTCGATTGCGGGGTAGAGAATCCATTTCCAGACAAGCAGCCTATTGCGCCGACAGGTGAGTTTCTGCTCGGTTATCCGAGCCAGTTCGATCAGTTCAGCTATCCGGTTCCCGTGCCGGCCGAACTTGGACGGAACGGAAGCTTTATGGTGCTGCGGATATTGGAGCAGGATTGCGCTGCGTTCGACGCATTGCTGAAGCAAGCGGAGGCGAGCTACGGCATCGATGGAGAGTTGCTGGCGGCAAAGATGATTGGGCGGTGGCGCAATGGAACACCGCTTAGTGTTTCTCCCGACTCCGATTCCCCGGTGCCTCCGTTGGGAGCTTCGGATTGGAATCAATATGACTATGTGCCGTCAGATGCGGTTCCGGATGCGTTCAATGATCGGCGGGGTGGGCGCTGTCCAATCGGCTCGCATATGCGCCGTGCTAATCCGCGGGGATCGACGATTGCGGGAGATGGCGGATCGAAGCATCGCATCGTTCGGCGGGGAATTCCGTATGGGCCGCCTTATGATCCATCGAATCCGAACGATGGGATCAAGCGCGGACTACTCGGCCTCTTTATTGGAGTGAGCATTAAAGACCAGTTTGAGTTTCTGATGTCGGAATGGATGAACGGAAGCACCTTTGCGCCCGGCATCTACGGCACGACTGATCCGATTCTTGGCAACTCTCCCGAAGGAGAGAACACTTTTGTAATTCCTCGTGATAATTCCACGCCCGTTGTGATTTCGCATTTCCCTCGTCTTGTCACCACTCGCGGCTCGGCCTACACTTTCCTGCCCAGCATCACTGGCCTGCTTTTTATCGCGAATCTCAATACGTGAGCGGCGACGATTCTGAAGTCGGCGGTCGCCCGCTTAGCTGCTACGAGCGTTTGTTCCTGGCCATTGACCAAGCGCACGGATTCAACTTCTCCGTCGCCGTTAGTTTCCGTGGAACCATCGCTCATGCTCGTTGGAGGGCAGCGTTAGCAGAGGTCCAGGAGAGACATCCTCTCCTCAGTGCCGCCTCAACCTTGACGATCCGCATGTGCCGATCTTCGTGCGGGTGTGCTCATAAGCGAAAACTTTCTCGTGCGAAGGTGCTTTTGCGAAGCCAGAGTTCGATCAGGAGCGTGTTCAGTGAGAAGCCAATCCAGAAGGCGATGCCAAAGAACTGCTGAGGTGTGAGGTGAGTAAGCGGGGAGGTTGCGAAGAAGATTCCCATCACAGGCCGCGTGGTGGCGATCCCGAGCAGGATTGCCGTGGCGCGGAGGGTCCATCTTCGGCTTTGAGTCATGTCTCCGCGTCGGCCCAGGACGAAGGCGCGGACTAGTGACGCGATGAAAAGCGTGTTGAACAGCAGAACGGCGGAACGCTCAAGCCATCCGCCGACAGCATGGATGCTCATGGCGTACGCCGTCGATCCCACGATCAGACCCAGAATGAGGAATGCTCGCTGGAGCCAATTCGAGTTCCCGGTCCGTTGCCAGAAGAGAAACGGCAATAGGGATACGAGCGCGAGCGCGCAGAGAATGTGAACCCAGGTGAGCTGAGCGTGAGATGCGAAATACGCGTCCAATTGAGCAAGTTGTGGCGGCGCTGTCAGATTCGGCGGACTGAGTAGTGCGACCGCGCGGCGGAGAACGACTGCAACGGCGATCACGATACAAGACCAAAAACCGAGTTTCATCCCAAACGGGAAGCGCTCGCGTTCTGGGCCGACTTGAATGAAGCTGCTGTTCGTCTTTTCAGCGTCGATTTCAGCGTTCATGACGGGATCTCCTGATCACACGAACACGCTAAATTTAATTTTACATATTGTCAAACCAAATAAATCCGCCATAGAATGGACCCGTGGTCGCGAACAATCCAGAAGAGCCAAAGCGCCCGTACGAGCTTGGCAAACGGCTGGAGCAGATGGACCAAAGCCGGGCGGCGATTCTGCGTGCTGCCAAGACACAGCTCGAGGCGAAAGGCTATCCGCAGTTGACGATGTCTTCACTCGCCGCCGAAAGCGGGGTAACGCGGCAGACGGTCCATAACCTGTTTGGAACAAAGGCCGCAATCCTGGAGGCGCTGTTTGATGTCATCGCGATCGAAGGCGGGATGGAAGAGATGCGTGACGTGATGACTCAGCGTTCTGGAGAGATGATGCTGGAGCGGTTTATCGAGGTCTTCTGTCGCTTCTGGGCAAAGAATCGTCTGCTCGTCCGCCGCATTCACGGTATTGGCGCGATCGATCCGGAGTTTGGAGCAGTGATCGAGGCGCGCAATCGCCGCAGGCTGACAGCGGCGACGCGACTCGTGAACCGTATGGGTGTAGGACCGCAAGCGGGAGAACAGCAAGGGGGACAACGGGCCGCGACGCTGGCGGCACTGACTTCGTTCGAGTTCTTTGATGCGCTGAGTGGGAGTTCGCTTGGCGAGACTCAGGCAGCGGCGATCGTGCTGGATCTGGCGCGAAAGATGTTTCGAGAGAGCTGAGGAATGGGTTGAATGACGGCGGGCGTCGTTCAAGACTTTGATCTTCGTGAACCAGGTCAGGCGTTTGTGCCGCCGTCGACGGTGAGATTCGCTCCGGTGATGTAGGAGGACTCCGGACCGGCAACGAAGGCTACCAATGCGGCGACCTCGTCGACACTTCCGTACCGGTTCAGCGCTGTGGCAGCCTTCTGAGGTGTTGCCCAATCGCCCCCGGCGGGATTTAGATCCGTGTCGATCGGACCGGGCTGGACGTTATTGACCGTAATGCCCCGGCTGCCCACTTCGCGTGACAAGCCCTGAGTAAACATCTTCACGGCGCCCTTTGTAGCCGAGTAGGGCACGAGCCCTGGCGTCAGCAGACGCTCGCCGACGCACGAGCCGATCATGATGATTCGGCCGCCATCATTCATGTGTTTGAGCGCCGCCTGCGTGGTGACGAATACGCCGCGGAGGTTGATGTCGATCACGCGATCGAGCTCTTCAAGAGTCGTGTCTTCAAACTTCTTCGGAATGGCAGTGCCGGCGTTGTTCACTAGCACGTCAAGCCGGCCTAGGGCTGCGACGGCCTGGTCGACGGCATCCTTGACTGCTTTGGTGTCGGCAGCGTCCGCCTGGATCGCGATAGCCGTTCCGCCATCGGCTTCAATCGCCTTCACGACGGATGAGGCCGCGCTGGCATCCTTCGCGTACGTGATTGCCACGCTCGCTCCATCTGAGGCCAGACGCTTTGCGATTGCTGCGCCGATACCCCGCGAACCACCGGTAACAAATGCCACTTTGTTGGTTAGCTTTGACATGAAATCTCCTTGGTTTTTCAGGCTTTTGATGTGCCATGGTTGCAGGAAGATTTGAAATTGTTAGTTTTTGCGCTCTACGAGGTATTGGGCGAGGGATTTGAGTGGGGCGGCGGCGGGGCCGAAGGGTTCGAGGGCGGCGAAGGCGTCGGCGATGAGTTCCTCTGCGTCTTTGAGGGAGCGCTCGATGCCGAAGACGGCGGGCCAGGTGGCTTTGATGCTAGCGGTGTCTTTGCCAGCCGTTTTGCCTAGTTCGGCGGAGCTTTGGGTCATGTCGAGGACGTCGTCGACGATCTGGAAGGCGAGGCCGGCTTTTTCGCCGAAGGTGCGGAGGCGGGTGATGGTGTCTTCGGGATCGTTTCGCTGCGAGTGCGCGAGGCCGTAGAGTCCGCCGGAGACGATGCTGGTGGTGATGAGGGCGCCGGTTTTTGCGCGGTGGATGGCTTCGACGAGTTCGGCGGTGGGGGCGACGCGTTCGGATTCGATGTCCATGACCTGGCCGCCGATCATGCCGGGAGGAAGAGCGGTTTCGAGGTCGCCGACGCGGCCTACGCCGGTGCCGATGGCGAGGGAGATCTCGCGGAGGATGGCGACGGTTGTGGCGGGTGGAGTGGGGAGTTGGGCGATGGTTTGGAAGGCGAGGGTTTGGAGGGCGTCGCCGGCTAGGATGGCGGTGGCTTCGCCGTAGACGACGTGGGCGGTGGGCTTGCCGCGACGGAGGTCGTCGTTGTCGAGGGCGGGGAGGTCGTCGTGGATGAGGGAGTAGGTGTGGAGCATCTCCAGCGCGGCGCCGAGATCGGCTGCGCCGTCGGGTAGTTCGCATGTGCCTGCGACCATCTTTGCGGCTTCCATGCAGAGGATGGGGCGGAGACGCTTGCCGCCGGCGAAGGTGCTGTGCCGCATGGCGCGGTGGATGGAGTGGGGCAGGGTGTCGGGTGAGGGCAGGAGGCGTTCGAGGGCAGCATCGGTGAGTTGAGCGCCGGAGAGGAGCAGGGTTTTTACTTTGGGATCCATCTGGTGTTGATGATAAATGAGCAAGGTGCAGTCTGATCTTGGACTGACTCTCGAGGTGGGTGTCTCGGCAATAAGAACCCGACATGCTTGGTATGGGGAAACCAACGAGCAACCGCAGGTCCTTCGGCTTCGCAACTCGCAAATTGCGCGAGTTGCTTCGCTCAGGATGACGCTTCCTATCTGGGCTAGAGAATGACAAGAGGTAAAGGCTGGGCAGCTTAAGTGCCGGATGTTGACTGCGGGCCTCGCAAGATGCGCGAGTTACCTCCTCAGGATGACACTTTCTGGGTTGGTTTCCGGAGGGAGAGGAAGGCGAGAAGCGTGAGGGAGATGGCGGAGATGATGTCGCCGATGGTCTGGTCGGGGGTTTGGGTGTAGGTGATGTCGATGGTTGTGGGGCCTGCCGGGATGGGGAGGGCGATGAGGCCGTCGTCGCGCTGGATGCGAGTGGCGATGGGAGTTCCGTTGAGTGCGATCTGCCAAGCGGGGTAGTTGCGGAGGTCGAGGATGAGGTCTTCGGAGGTGGGGGCGTGCAGGGTGAGGTGAGTGGGAGCTTCGCCGGGTTGGGTGTTGGCGGGGGCTTTGGCGTTGGGGTCGGTGGAGAGCCAGTAGGGGGGATCGGCGTGGGCGAGGGAGTCGTTGTCGGCGGTGGTGGGGGTGTATTCGTCGGTGGGGTCGGTGCCCTGGTTGGAGCGGAAGAGATTGAGGCGGGCCTGGACGGTGTCTTCGGGGTCGCAGGTTTGGTGGAAGGCGCGGTAGGCGGGGTAGGTCAGGGCGGCGGCGATGGCGAGAGTGAGAGCCGTTGCGGTGGTGGGCTTGATTTTGATTGGCGTGAGAGCGAGGGCGATGGTGAGGGCGAGGACGGCGGCGAGGATCGCTAGGAGACGCCAGGGGAATTGCAGGAAGGTTAGTTCGGGGGCGTGGGTCCAGATGATGGAGGTGAAGGGTGTGAGGAGGAGGGTGATGGTGAGGGTGAGGATGGTGATGGAGTAGAGCATTTGGCGCTGGGTGAGATGGGCGGAAGCGGTCGCGCTTGCGCGCGATGCCCACCTTAGCGGCAAAAAACGCCGCGAAGATGGGGCACCCGGATTCGTGGCTCTTCGGGCGGCGAGCAGCGCTGCCGTGGTGAGGGTGATGAGGATGACGGCGAGGAGGGAGGCGGTGTGAAGGACCTGGTCGTGGAGGATGTCGCCGGTGTGGTGGAAGAGGAAGTTGTCCTGGATGCGCATGTTGGGGAGGATGGCCATTGCGATCTGGACGTAGCGGCGTTCGTATGCGGCGGGAAGGATGTAGAAGGCGGCGAGGCCGAGGCCGAGGGCGGTTCCGGCGATGGTGTTCGCGGCTATTTGAAGTGGTGTTTGGGACGAGGCGTCAATTGTGTTGGCACGGGCGGGAGCGGTCGCGCCGTCGCGCGAGGCCCACACATCAGAATCGATGTGTGGGGCACCCGGAGTTGTGACTAGTCGGACTATGGTGAGGAGGGCAAGGGTGTAGCAGGCCATGACGGCGGCTGGGGCGTTGGTGAGCCAGAGGAGGGCGATGGGGATGGCGATGCGGGGGATGGTGACTTGCTTGCGCAGGATGGCGTGGAGGAGGAGGGGGATGAAGGCGGCGGCGAGGAGTTCGGCGTAGGCGGTGCGCTCGTATGCGGTGAAGAGAATGTAGGGGTTCACCGTGTAGAGCGTTGCGGCGAGGAGAGCGGCGGTGCTGGAGGTGAAGTCGCGGGCTAAATAATAGGCGGCGAGGCCCGCTGCCGTGAGGGCGAGCCAGGTGTAGAGGATCGGGGTCCATGTCCAAGGGAAGATGAGGCCGAGCACGGCGCCGAGGGTCCAGGAGAGCGGTGGGTAGAAGACGAAGCGGGGTTCTCCGGCGTTGTATGCGGGAGTGTAGGCCCAGTGCGGGTGGAGGTTGCCGTGAGTGAACTGGCGGGCGGCTTCAAACCAGCTGAGGATGTGGAAGTCGAAGTCGTGGCCGCAGGAGCAGCCGTTTGCCAGAAGAGGGAGGATGGCGACGAAGGCGGCTACTGGAATGAGGATGTACGGTAGCCGGGCTCGCTGCATGGAGTGAGGTTATCGCAGATGGGGTCGTGTGGAGACGACGCGTTGATGGGTGTCAGAATTAGCGGGAGCGGTCGCGCCTTCTTCACCCCTCGAGCAAAAGCGCTGGGCCCCGTTTTGCGCGATGCCCACATCCCAAAAATCGAGATATGGGGCACCGGTGCAGTGGGTCTATTAGTTTGTGGTGGAAAGGTTCGAGCGGTTGCGGTGATTAGAAGCCCTTCGGGGTCCTTCGCTGCGCTCAGGATGACGGCAGAGAACGAAAAACTGAATGCATGGGTTAGTGGGCGCCGGCGGGACCTTTGCCGGGTTTTACTTTCTTGAATGTCCAGACGATGGCGACGCAGAAGAAGCATAGGAGCGAGAGCCAGCGGAAGACGTCGACGAAGGCCCAGTTCGAGGCCTGGCGGCCCAGCTGCAAGTAGAGCGTAGTCTGGGCGGGGAGGAGCCCGTTTGCCTTGCCGTAGTAGCCGTTGAGGGCCTGTTGGGTTGCGATCATACTGTTCTGGAACTGCTGGCCGGACATTGGAACTGAGTTGATGATCAGGTTCTGATGGACGGCGCTGCGGCGGGTGAGAAGTGTCTGGGCGATGGAAATGCCGATGGAGCCGCCGACGTTGCGCATCAGGTTGAAGAGGCCGCTGGCGTTGCCGATCTGCTTGTTGTCGAGCGTGCCGTAGGCGGCGGTGCTGATGGGGACGAAGACGAAGCTGAGGCCGAAGCCGGTGATGAGGATGGGAAGGAGGAGGGTGGTGGGGGAGACGTCGAGGGTGATGTTGCCGAAGTAGAGCGTGGTGAGGCCGAAGGTGAAGAAGCCGAAGGTGAGGAGCTAGCGCGGGTCAATTTTGTTGGAGAGGAAGCCGATGATGGGCATGCCGCAGATGGCTCCGATGCCTCGAGGAGCGACGACGAGACCGGCGGTGAAGGCGGTGTAGCCGAGGAGTTCCTGGTAGAAGAGCGGCAGGACGGTGACGGTGGAGTAGATGCCGACGCCGAACATGAAGATGAGAATGCAGCCGATGAGGAAGTTGCGGTCTTTGAGAACTTTGAGGTCGACGATCGTATCTTTCTGGGTCCAGCAGCGCCAGCAGAAGTAGATGAATGAAGTGATGAGGAAGAAGACGGCCCAGCGGATCCAGATGGCGCCGAACCAGTCGTCTTCCTGGCCCTTGTCGAGGACGACCTGGAGGCAGCCGGTCCAGATGATGAGGGCGGCGAAGCCGTAGCGGTCGAGGGGAGCGACCTTGGCTTTGCTGATGTGGGCCGGGTCGTGGATGAAGCGGTTGATCATGAAGAGGGCGAGGATGCCGATGGGGATGTTGATGTAGAAGGCGTAGCGCCAGGAGTAGGTGTCGGTGAGCCAGCCGCCGAGGGTGGGGCCGAGGACGGGGGCGACGACGACTCCGAAGGCGAAGACGGCCATGGCGGCTCCGCGTTTGGCGGGCGGGAAGGATTCGAGGAGTATGGCCTGGGAGAGGGGTTGGAGCGCGCCGCCGCCGGCGCCCTGGATGACGCGGGCGAGGAGCATGATGCCGAGAGTGGGGGCGGCTCCGCAGGCAAAGCTGGCGGCGGTGAAGATGGCTGACGCAGGACATGAGGAAGCGCTTGCGGCCGAAGCGGAGGGAGAACCAGTTGCTCGCGGGGAGGACGATGGCGTTGGCGACGAGGTAGCTGGTGAGGACCCAGGTGGCTTCGTCGTTGGAGGCGGAGAGAGAGCCGGCGATGTAGGGGAGGGCGACGGAGGCGATGGCGGTGTCGAGCACCTCCATGAAGGTGGCAAGCATGACGGAGGCGGCGATCAGCCAGGGGTTGACGCCGTGGGCGACTTCAGCGGATTGATCCGGAGGCGCGACTGCAGCAGATGCCATGTGCCTAGGGTAACTCTTTCAGGAAGAAGTGATTGATTGTCTACTAATAGATTGGAAAAGCGGAACGAGGGATGCATTGCCGGCGTGTATTGGCCGATAAACGGCAAAAAAGCGGCAGCCCCCGTTCTATGGGCTGCCGCCTGGTTGGTTTGTTGAGGTTGTGGTTTAGTCGACGGCTAACGGGCCGTGATCAAACCGACGCTACGAACGATTGTGGCCGTTGGGGACCATCACCATGGATGCGGTGTGGACCGATCCAAGCTGGAGCCTGCGGGCAGAAGGGGGGTGCCGGAGGGCGGGAATCTGGGTTTCGTCCAGGCTTCGGGGAAGCTGGGAGGGTTGCGCTTCGGAGGAGGTGCCGGAGACGGAGGGGTTGCTGGAGAGTTGGGAGTGTCGTGTGTCCGCGGAGGCGTTGGTGCAGCCGGAGAAGAGCCCGGCGAGGAAGCCAGCGAGGCCCAGGGAAGCAACTTTAATGAGAAGGCGTCTGGTGCGGGAAGCAGGCAAGAAAGACATGAGCTACGCTCCAAGGTGGTGCATAGGTGGTGCGTGAATTGAGGCAAGCGTATCCGGGGGGATCAGGGGCGACAATGCCACCTTCGGTGTACTGATTTGAGCGGGTTTAGCGCATCTTTTGGTCGGGGGCTTGCTGCTGAGGAAAATCCGGGGCAAAGGATTGGGGTGATAGGAGTTAATGGGGTCCTGTCAGTTCTGTATGTTGTGGTTGGTTAGTGGGTTAGAGGTATTTGTGTGGGCTGGAGATATTTTGGAATCTTATAGGGGATAGAGTGCATCAGAATAGTTGACAGTAAGTGACTCAAGGTGAGAATCTTGAGAAGTTAGCAAAATGCTGGTGGGCAGTGTGCCCGGAATGGGGATTGAGGATGGCTAAGATTATTGGAATTGACCTGGGAACGACGAACTCCTGCGTTGCCGTGATGGAAGGCGGCGAGCCGAAGGTGATACCGAACGAAGAGGGCGGACGGACTACGCCTTCTGTCGTTGCGTTCACGAAGAGCGGGGAGCGGCTGGTTGGCCAGGTGGCCAAGCGGCAGGCGATTACGAACCCGGAGAACACGATTTATTCGATCAAGCGGTTTATGGGTCGCCGGCTGAACGAGGTTGGCGATGAGATGAAGATGGTGCCGTACAAGGTGGTGGCGAAGGGCGACAACATTGTCGTCGTAGCGCAGGGCAAGGAGTATACCCCGCCTGAGATCTCGGCGATGATTCTGCAGAAGCTGAAGAAGGCCGCGGAGGACTATCTGGGGACTTCGGTGACCGAGGCTGTGATCACGGTACCGGCTTACTTCAATGACGCTCAGCGGCAGGCGACAAAAGACGCCGGCAAGATTGCCGGGCTCGATGTGAAGCGAATTGTGAACGAGCCGACTGCGGCTGCGCTCGCTTACGGTCTCGATAAGAAGAAGGACGAGACGATTGCGGTCTATGACTTCGGTGGCGGTACGTTCGATATCTCGATCCTTGAGGTTGGCGAAGGCGTGATCGAGGTGAAGTCGACCAACGGCGATACGCACCTTGGCGGTGACAATCTCGACCAGCGGATTGTGGACTGGTTGATTACGGAGTTCAAGAATGAGACCGGTCTTGATCTGCACTCGAAGGGCAACGAGATGGCGCTGCAGCGGCTGAAGGATGCTGCGGAGCGCGCGAAGATCGAGTTGTCGACGGCGCAGGAGACGGAGATCAATCTGCCCTTCATTACTGCGGACGCGAGCGGGCCGAAGCACCTGGTGCGGAAGCTGACACGCGCGAAGCTGGAGGGCCTGGTCGATGATCTGCTGCAGAGGTCGGTTGCGCCTTGCAAGCAGGCGATGAAGGACGCGGGTGTTGACGCGAGCAAGATCGACGAGGTTGTGCTGGTTGGCGGTCAGACTCGTATGCCGAAGATTCAGCAGTTGGTGAAGGATCTGTTCGGCAAGGAGCCGCATAAGGGTGTGAACCCGGATGAGGTGGTTGCGATTGGCGCTGCGGTGCAGGCTGGCGTGTTGGCCGGTGATGTGAAGGACCTGCTGCTGCTGGACGTGACTCCGCTGACGTTGTCGATTGAGACGATGGGCGGCGTGGCGACGGCGATGATCAACCGGAATACGACGATTCCGACGAAGAAGACGGAGACGTTCTCGACGGCGGCGGACTCGCAGACCGAGGTTGAGGTGCATGTGCTGCAGGGCGAACGGCCGATGGCTGCGCAGAACCGGACGCTGGGCAAGTTCAAGCTGGCTGGAATTCCTCCGGCTCCGCGCGGCGTGCCGCAGATCGAGGTGACGTTTGACATCGATGCGAACGGCATTCTGAATGTGACGGCGAAGGATAATGCGACGGGCAAGGACCAGAAGATTACAATTACGAGTTCTTCGGGTCTGAGCAAGGAAGAGGTTGAGCGGATGGCGAAGGATGCCGAGGCTCATGCGGCTGAGGACAAGGAGCAGCGCGAGGCGGTTGAGGCGCGCAATCAGCTCGATTCGCTGGTCTACAACATCGAGAAGATGCTGAAGGATGCGGGCGATAAGGTTCCGCAGGCGGATAGGGCTGACGTCGAGAATTCCCTGGCGGATGCGAAGTCGACGCTGGCTGGAACGCCGAACGCGAGTGAGCTGAATTCGGCGAAGGAGCGTCTAACAACGGTGAGCCATAAGCTCGCCGAGGCGATGTACAAGGCGACTGCGGCTTCGGCAACGGCAACGGATGGTGCGTCGGCTTCGGCTGGTACACATGAAGAGCCGAAGAAGGACGAAGGCGTAATTGATGCAGAGTATGTCGACGTGGACGAAAAGAAGTAAGGGTAATCCATATAAGTTGTATGGACGTATTGAAGAGGAGGGGCGTTCCTATAAGGGTGCCCCTTCTTTTTTCAAGCTCAGGTGGGGTGAATGGCGTGTAGAGTGCGACATATCACCCGGAAAGGTGTTGAAGTGAATAGCAGTGAAAGGGAAGACAAGTACGCGGATTTGCTTTGGCTGGAGAACCTGGAACTCAATCGATTGCTTGGAGGTAAGGCGATGACCGAGACAATGTGGAGATGTGACCAGGTACGCGCGGGACGGTTATACAACCGGATGATGTTCGACACGCGTGAAGAAGCAGAGCAGTTTGCTCAGCGAATGCAGCAGATGGAGCCGGATCAGATGTTTTCGATTGAGGCGATTGAAGCACGGCAGGTGTGGAATTAGTCTTCTGACGGTTCTCTAACGGTTGAGTTGATTTTAGGACGGTGGCGACGGTAATTCTGGTTTGACCAGGGCCGTCGCCATTGTTTTCTGTTTTTCAAAACCGACTGCGGATTTCACGGATGGCACCGATTCAGGACAGGCAACAGCAAGGCGTCGAGATAACGGATTCTATAGTTGGATGAGGCTCAGAGTCTTTCGGGGAGTGGTTGGGGATCATGCCAGAGGGAAACGAGATTCATCGATGGGCCGAGCGACATGCGGTTGCGTTTGCGGGTAAGAAGGTGCGGGTGGATGGGCCGCAGGGGCGGTTCACGGATTCGGATGTGATCGACGGGAGAAAGCTGCAGCAAGTGATGGCTGTGGGGAAGCACCTGGGGTATGACTTCGGCAAGGACCGGATTCTGCATGTGCATCTGGGGTTGCAGGGAGACTTTACGGAGGGTTCGGGGCCGCTGCCTGAGATACGCGGCGCGTTGCGGTTGAGGATGTGGAATGCTGCGGCGGTAAAGAAGGCCGCGGGACCAGATGCGAGCAAGCCGCATCGCTGGTATTCGGAGGATGATGGTTCGGATAATCTTGCGGCGGAGAAGGTGGCGTGGGTTGAGCTTCGCGGGCCGATGGATTGTTCGGTGTATACGGAGGAGATGTGGGATTCGCTGCTGAAGAGGTTGGGGCCTGATCCGCTGAATGGAGATGGTGCGGAGAGGTTTGTGGAAAAGGTAAGGAAGAGTAAGAAGACCGTTGGGGAGCTGCTCATGGATCAGACGGTGTCGGCTGGAGTGGGGAATATCTTTCGCGCGGAGCTGTTGTATCGGGCGAAGCAGAGTCCGTTTGTGGCGGGACGCGAGGTAGAGGAGAGAACGCTGCGGTCGATATGGAGAGAGGCGGGCGCGTTGATGAAGGCGGCGATGGTCGATCGGCGGATTGTGACGACGAAGCCGATAGATCGGCCGCATAAGAGAGGGCAGGCCTTGAAGGAAGAGGCGCACTATGTCTATCGGAGGCAGGGTAAGCCTTGTTTTGTGTGCGGGACTAAGATTTTGACCAAGGTGATGGCGGGGCGGAATTTGTTTTGGTGTCCTGTTTGCCAGGCAGCGGATTAGAGATTTGTAGGTTGGGCAAGGTTTAGAGGTGCGCAAGAGCCGCGCAGGTTGCAGAATGGAAGAAGACTATGGCGACACAGACGAAGGACTACTACAGCACGCTGGGTGTAAAGAAGACGGCGACGGCGGATGAGATTCGCAAGGCTTTCAGGAAGGCTGCGCGTAAGTATCATCCGGACGTGAATCCGGGGGATAAGAAGGCTGAGGAGAAGTTCAAGGAGATTTCCGAGGCGAACGATGTTCTGAGCGATGAGAAGAAGCGGAAGATCTACGATCAGGTTGGGTTCTACTCGGACAACATCGATCCTGCTGCGGCAGAGGCTGCGGCGCGTGGCGGCTATGGGGGCGGCGGTACTCACCGTGGCTACGGCACGCAGACGGGCGGGCGTGCGGGGCAGGAGGTTCCGTTCGACTTTGGAGGGTTTGATTTTTCGGACTTTCAGGGCGGGCGGGCGGAAGAGCACTCAGGTGGCGGATTTACTGGGAGCTTCAAGGATATCTTCAGCGGGATGTTCAACGGCGGAAAGCAGGCTGCTCGCGGGCCGCAGCCGGGGACCGATCTTGAATATCAGGTGAGTGTGGACTTCTGGACCGCGGTGCGAGGCGGAGTGGCGCGGCTGGAGATTCAACGGCAGGAGGTCTGCCCGACGTGCAAGGGCAAGTCGACTACGGGCGGGAGTGTAGAGTGCCCGGAGTGCCATGGGTCGGGGCAGGTGACGCAGATGGGCGGGCGGATGAAGTTCAACATTCAATGCCCACGGTGCGGAGGGACGGGGAAGGTGCAGAACGATTGCCCGACCTGCGATGGCGAGGGTGTGGTGATCAAGCGCGAGCCGCTGGAGTTTCGGATTAAAGCGGGAACGCGCGATGGGCAGAGGATTCGTCTGGCAGGAAAGGGCAATGCCGGGACGAACGGCGGGGCTGCGGGAGATCTGTTCCTGATTATCAAGGCGGGGGTGCATCCGGTGTTTACGCGGAGCGGCGATGATATTTATGTAACTGTTCCGGTTACGATGACGGAAGCTGCGCTGGGCGCGAAGATCGACGTGCCGACGATCGATACGCATGAGGGCGGCGCGCGAACGCAGTTGAAGATTCCACCGGGAACACAGACGGGGCAGAAGCTGCGGCTGCGGGAGAAGGGTGTGCCGAGTGCGGCGCATGAGGGCAAGCGCGGGGACCAGATCGTTGAGGTGAAGATCATGGTGCCGAAGGTGCACGATGAGCGGAGTAAGGAGATTTTGCGGGAGCTGGCGAAGTTGAATCCGGAAGAGCCGCGGGAGGGGTTGTTCGCTGCGGTTTGATCCGAGCTAGGTTTCTTTTGGGTTCGGTCCGACGTCGAAGGTCTCGTAGGTAGAGACTTTGAGGGTGAAGCCGAGGTTGAGCTGATCGCTGGCGGAAGGGGCCGGCAGGAGAAGCTGGTTGGCGAGGCTGGCGAGGTATTGGGTGGTTTCGGGGGCTATGCCGGCGATGCGGGCGGCGAGCCAGGCTTGTGGGGTGATGGTGATCTCGGCGCGACCGGCGGCAACGGCCGAGTAGATTCTGTTGGCGGCGTTGCGGACTGAGGCGGTGAGGATGGGGGTTCTGGCGGCGAGGGTGAACCAGCGCTGCTCTTTTTTAGTTTGGCCGGTGTAGTCGGCGTGGGTTTCGCCGCCGGTGCGCATGAGGCCGGGGCAGACGGTGGTGACGCGAATGCCTTTGTGGCGGAGTTCGGCGTGGAGGCCTTCGGAGAAGCCGACGAGAGCGAACTTGCTGGCGACGTAGGGGAGCATGTGGGGCATGGCGAACTTGCCGCCGATGCTGGCGATGTTGACGATGGCTGCATCGCCGTGGATGGAGTTGCGGCGGAGAAGATGGGGGAGAGCGGCGTAGGTGGTGTGGAGGGCGGCGAAGAAGTTGGTGGCCATGGCGCGGCGATAGGCGGCGATGGGCTGGTTTTCTACGGGGCCGACTTCGATGATGCCGGCGTTATTGATGAGCACGTCGATGCGGCCGAAGTGGCCGATGGCGTGGTCGATGAGCATGGTGGCCTGGACGGCGTCGGTGAGGTCGGCGGGGATGAGGAGGACGTCGTCGGGGGATTCGATGGCTCCGCAGTCCAGGAGGGTATGGCGTGCAGAAGTGAGCTCTTCAAGGTCGCGTGCAGCGAGGACGAGACGGGCTCCAGATCGGGCGTAGCGTTGGGCGAGGGCGAGGCCGAGGCCGCGGGAGCCTCCGGTGATGAGGACGATCTGGCCGGGGCGTCGCTTTGGGGGCTTCGAGGTCAGAGTGTAGGCGGCTACTGCGGCGATGATGCCGGTGAGGATTTGAGCGGTGTGGAGTGCGGCTCGGGATTCGGCGCCGATTTTGGTTGTGGTTTTCTTCATGGCTGGCAGGTGAGATGCTCCTGTGAGGATAGCTGAGTTTGGTTGACGCGCGTATGTGAAGACGAGCTAGACTTTGGATGAGATAGTCCGGGCAGAGGTTGGTGCCGTTGGGACAGGGGTTGGGGCGGGGGTTGGGAGATGGCGACAAAGCGGAAGAGTAAGGGCGCGTACATGATTTCGTCAGTGGCGGAGATGTATGAGATTCATCCGCAGACGTTGCGCTTGTATGAGCGCGAGGGGCTGCTGCGGCCTTCGCGAAGTGAGGGAAATACACGTCTTTACACGGATGAGGACCTGGAACGTCTGGAGTTCATTTTGAACCTGGCGCGGGACCTGGGTGTGAATATTGCGGGAATCGGCATTGTGCTGCAGATGCGGGAGCGAATGGAGGAGATGAACCGGCAGATGCAGAGTTTTGTTGATTATGTGCGGACCGAGATGTTGACGCGGATGCAACAGCAGCAGCAGCCGGGGTCGGGGCTGGTTCCGATGCGAAGGCCGATGGTGGTGCCGCAGGTGAAGGTGACTTCGGTGAAGACGGTTAAGAAGCGCTAGAGGCTACGGGAGCGAATCGGCCACGCAGCGGAATCCGATGTTGCGGTGCTGCAGTCCATCGAGGGGGGTCTCTCGATTGGGCACGCGGAGATCACGCGAGATGTTGTAGAACGATCCGCCTTTCATGATCCTGCGTTTCGGGTCGCAGGTGCATACATCTTCGACCCACTCCCATACATTGCCGAGCATGTCGAAGAGACCGTAGGCATTGGGCTGTTTCTGGGCTACGTCGTGAGTGGTGTCGCCGCTGTTGCCGTCGTACCATGCAATTTTGTCGAGTGAGCCGTAACGCGGCGACTGCACTCCACCGAGAGCGGCGTATTCCCATTCGGATTCGACCGGTAGACGCATACCGACACGCTTGCAGTATGTGCCGGCAGAAAACCAGTCAACCTGCTCGACCGGCCTTTGCGGGCTTTTGTAACGGCTGGGATTGGAGTTCATGATGTGCTGATAGGCGGCTTGAGTAACTTCGGTTTGGCCGATCCAAAAACCTTTTTCTATGACGATCTTATGCCTCGGCCTCTCCCAGCCGATGCACTCTTTGTCCTGCGGGCCGCAGCCGGTGAAGTAGGAGCCCGGAGCTATCCAGACATACGTGAGCTGATCGTGAGGGTTGATTTTTGTGTGGGATGGTGCAGCGTGGGCGGACGCCGCCAGCAAGAGTGCAAGCATTTGAGTTGCCGGCTTCGTCCTTGCCGGTTTCGCCCGTCTGGCAAATGTGTTGGGCAAGTGATTTCCCCGGCTGAAATTATCTCACCGGCTGGTAGAGAATTTACCTGCGATAAACTGGAGGACTGCGGGTAGTTATGGCTTTCCGGCTTGCGCTGGAGTGCATGTAAGGGCGAGATGAATCAGTTGCTCCAGATATTGTTTTGGGTCGCGATGAGCGGGACGGTGACCTCCACGATCTATTGCGTTATGGCGATTGGGGCAGCTGTGCGTTTTGGGTTGCGGAAACGGCGCGATGAGCGAGCGGAGACAACATTCCTGCCGGCGTTGAGCGTGTTGAAGCCGTTGCATGGGGTGGAGCCGGGGCTGGAGCGGAACATCGAGTCGTTTTTTGAGCAAGAGTATCCGGAGTTCGAGCTGCTGTTTTGTGCGCGGCTGGAGAGCGATGAAGGGCTGCAACTGGCGCAACGAGTGGGCGCGCGTTATCCGCAGGTGGATGCGCGGTATGTGACGTGCGGCGAGCCTACGCCGAAGTTCCATAATGCGAAGGTGTACTCGTTGGCGAAGCTGAGTTCGGTGGCGAAGAATGAGCTGTTTATTACAAGCGACGCGGACGTGCGCGTGAGGAAGGATTATCTGCTCCGGATGGTGCAGAACCTGAAGAATCCCCAGACAGGGCTTGCGTCGTGTGTGTACCTGGGAACGACGGATCGAGGGGCGGAGGCTGGTCTCTTTTCCCAGCTGGACGCGGTGGGCAAGAGCGTGGAGATGACGTCGGGTGTGCTGGTGGCGGATATGCTGGAGGGGACGAAGTTTGCGCTGGGCGCCTCGATGGCGGTGCGCAAGGAGTCCTTTCAAAAGGCGGGCGGGTTTGAAGAACTGGGGCAGTTCTATGCGGATGATTTTGTGCTGGGGAACCGGCTGGCGGCGCGGGGCGTAGGGGTAAAGATGGCGACGCATGTGATCCGGCTGATGGTGCAGGACACTCCGTTCTGGTTGTCGTTTCGGAACCAGCTGCGGTGGATGCAGAGCACAAGACGCTCGCGACCTTTAGGTCATCTGGGATCGGGACTGACGTTTGCCATGCCGTTTGGGATTCTGGGTCTGATGTGGGGGTTGCTGAGTGGCCATGCTCTGATGGGTGTGGTGTGGTTGGTGGCGATGGTTTTGAACCGCTGGTTGCTGGCTGCAGCGGTATTGCAGGTGATGGGAGATGTGGGCTGGATGCGCGGCATGTTGCTGTACCCGCTGCGTGATCTACTGGGGAGTGTGCTTTGGCTGGGCAGTTACGGCGGGGACAAGTTCTATTACCGGGGCAAGATCTATACCTTGAAGGACGGGGGTCGGGTAGAAGAGCCGCAATAACGCCAGTAGTGATATTCAGGCGGACCCTGCGGGCCCTCGGAAGCGTCCAAGTGAAGTTGGCCTGAGATCGGATCGCACTTTCAAGAGAGGCGACCTGTATAAGGGAAAGCGGCTTCTTCAGACGGCTCGGTCGGTAGTGAGTCGGAGGCTGTTGATGTCCACAATGCATTGGGGGCTCTTGACGATCGGGCTGTTCGGTCTGATCACTTCAAGTGTCTTCCTTGGAATGGTTCTGATCGGGACTCTGAGATTCCGGCGCAACGCCGAGCGAGAGGACGCGCGCCTGGGAGAGCGTCCGGAGTTTCTGCCGGCAATCAGCCTGTTCAAGCCGCTGCATGGGGATGAGATTGCGCTGGAGGCGAATCTCAGGACGTTTTTCGAGCAGGATTATCTGAAGCATGTTGCAGCGGCCGGCGGGGAGACGATGAAGAACGGCGTGTCCCGGGTGGAGGTGCTGTTTTGCGCGCGCAGCCATGCCGATGAAGGGCTGGCGATCGCGAGGCGCGTGGCTGCGGAGTATCCGGAGATTACGGCGAGGTTTGTAACGAGCGGGGCGCCCTGGGCTGCCAATGCGAAGGTCTGTTCGCTGGCGGCGATGGCCAAGGTGGCGAGCCACGATCTGTGGGCGATCAGCGATAGCGATGTGCGGGTGAGACCGGATTATCTGCGGCGGATCGTGATGCCATTTGCCGATGAAAAGGTTGGGTGTGTGACGTGCCTCTACCGCGGCGTGGTGATGAAGAGGGGGCTGTGGTCGCAGCTTGAGGCGGTGGGGATGACCATCGAGATGAGTTCGGGTATCTGTGCGGACAGCCTGATCGAGCCGGTGCGTTTTGCGCTGGGGCCGACGATGGTGACGCGCCGGGCGCGGGTGGAGGAGTTGGGCGGGTTCGAGAGCATTGCAGAGTACTGCGCGGATGACTTTGTGCTCGGGAACTGGATTGCGAAGAACGGGCACAAGGTGGTGCTGAGCGGGCACGCGATCGATCACATGGTGCTGCAAGGGGACTTTGTCGATTCGATTCGACACCAGGTGCGGTGGATGAAGAGCACGCGGTTCTCACGGCCGCGAGGTCACCTGGGCACGAGTCTCACCTTTGGTGTGCTGTTCGGTGTGATGGCGTGGGCTGGTGCGTTGATGCTGGGAATGCCGGTGCTGGGCTGGTGTGCGCTGCTGGGTAGTGTACTGGGGCGAAGCCTGCAGGCGTGGGTGGTGGGAAGGTATGTGGTTCAGGAGAAGCGGATCGGGACTGCGATGATATTGTTTCCGCTGCGCGACCTGATCGGTCCTCTGATCTGGGCGCTGAGTTATGCGAACAACCGGATCCGGTGGCGGGGCGAAGCTTACGAGTTGCTGGAAGGTGGCAAGATGAGGCGCGCCGCCGGATCCATCACTTCGTTTGCTCCGAGCCAGCTTGCTTCCGATACGGAACGCCGTCAGCGCGATCTAGTGGTTGAGGAGGACGGTTTTGCCGCCCGCGCTGGCCAGGGTGTGGACCGCGCCGTAGGGAGTTAGGTCGGCGGCGCGGGCGGTGGGATTGTAAGTGAAGAGGAAGATGCGGCGGGAGCTGGCCCAGAGTTGGTGGAGGGATTCTTCGGTTTCGAAGATGCGGGGGGAGTCGGGCCAGAAGCTGCCGTACCAGAGGCCGTTGACGCGGCCGTTGATGAGGTGGACTTGCTGGCCGGTGTAGAAGATCAGGGTAGAGCCGGCGGTAAGTTCGCCGTCGATGATGATGAGGTCGTCGGGACTGGGGTGGTCTTTCTCGGCGTTGTTGATGGCGAGGGCGAGACCCTCAGAGCCGAGGATGGGGTAGAAGCGGACGAGTCCTTCGTGTGCGGCAAACAGAATGACGGTCATGAATGCGGCTAACGTAAGGTTTGCGGCGTAGGTGCGGCGTCGGCGCCGGAGGAGGTAGCTGCCGAGGCCGATGCCGAGCATGCCGAGGGCGGTGGCGGCGAGGGGGCCTCGGAAGAAACCCATGGCGGTGGTGGTGAGGTCGGTGACGTGGCTGAGGGAGAGGTTGTAGGCCTGGGTGCTTCCGGCCATGGTGAGGAGGGAAACGATGTCGGTTCCGGGTGCGGGGCGCGGGGCGGTGAGGGCGTAGTATCCGCAGACGATGGCGGCCAGGGTGGTGATGGGAACCAGGGCGTAGAGGTGCCATTTCAAGGCGAGAATGTGGGCCCTCGGAACCTCATACTCGCTTGCCCCTCCTCCAGCGAGATGGTCGGCGCGCGCGAGCAGGCTCCCGACCATGAGAGCGAGGGCTGGGATAGCGGGGAGGGAGTAGTACTCCTGACGATTGGAGATCGAGAAGAAACCAAGGACGACGGCGGCCCATAAGAGAAGAACTATGGCACTTTGACGGTTGCGCCGAATTGTGCCGGCTATTGTTTGCTGTCTACTGGCGATAACTTCGGATGAGTCGGTTGCGTTGTGTGACGTCATGAAGGCTTGATGGCGGCGAAGGCTTCGAATGTGACGCGTGATGGCGGAGGGTAGGAAGATGGCCCAGGGCATGATCCAGAGGACGAGGTAGAGCCAGAAGAGCCAGACGGGGGTGAGGCCGTAGTCGTGGGGGATGCGTTTGGAGAGGAAGCGGGCGATGTGTTCGTTGTAGAGATAGAACCAGGCCCAACCACCGGTTGCGGGGAGGCCGAGGCCGGTGGGGAGTGGGATGGCAGGATTGCGCAGGGCGGCGAGGATGTGCCAGGGGGCGGCGATGGCGAGAAAGACGGCGGTGCTTGCGAGGAGGTGGAGTTTGAGGAGTAGATGGAGTCGTTTGGTGAGTGCGAGGTAGAGAAGGACGAAGGCTATCGGGAAGACGAGGCCGATGAGGCCCTTGGTGAGGACGTTCAGGGCCATCACGGCGGCGAAGGCCAGGCAGGGGAGGAGGGAGGAGGATTCTGACTTTGCATCCTTCTCGAGGTGCGCGACAGGTGGGGCGCTCGGGCTTTGGTGGCGGGGAGGGAAGGACCCCACGTTAGCCGCGATGAGGCCGCGGCGAACATGGGGCACCCCGTGTGTTTCTGCTTCAGGAATGCGGTCGAGTGCGATGAGGAAGAGGTGGACGGCGAGGGTCATCCAGAGGGCGAGGAGGATGTCGGGGATATAGAAGCGGGTGTAGAGATAGGGGCCGATGCTAGTGGCGAGGGCGAGGGCGGCGTAGAAGCCTGCGCGGTCAGGAGTTGTGGAGGGAGTTGTGGAGAGCCAGATCGTGCTGAAGAGGCGGATGCCGAGAGCGTAGGTGCTGAGGAGGAGCGCAAGGACGGCCAAGGCGAGGGGAAGGCGAGCGGCCCAGTCGTGGATGCCGAAGAGATGCATGGAGCCGGCAGCCATCCAGTACATGAGGGGCGGCTTGTCGAAGAAGCGGATGCCGTTGATGTAGGGGGTGACGTAGTCGTGGCGTTGCATCATCTCGCGAGCGATTTCGATGTAGACGGAGTCGACGTCGTCGAGGAGGCCGGGTGTGAAGATACCGCCGATCTGAAGGATGAACCAGGCGAGAACGAGGATGGCGATGGAGCGAGGACTCCAGCGGCGTGGGGCGAGTTGGGTGTCAGTTGTCAGGTGTCAGTTCTCAGTTTTTAGTTGGTCCGGTCTCAGTTTTTGGTGATCGATTTTTAACTGAGAACTGATCACGGAGAACTGAGAAGCGGTTTGTCGAGTGGGCGGTCGGTGTAGAGGGCTTTGCCGGAGCTTTCCTGGAGAAGGATCTTGTGGTGCCCGAGGAGGCGGTCGACTTCGTCGCGTCTGTCGATGGGGACGAAGAGGATCTTGCGGTCGCCTTTGCCCCAGCCGGTCAGCAGATCGTGTGGGGTGAAAAAGATTTGCGGGGCGTCGGGGAAGGTGCCCCCGAAGAGCATCGACGTGGAGCGGCCATCGACGAGGGAGACGTTGCGGCCGAGGTAGAAGGGGATGGAGGAACCGAACGCTTGATCGCCGTAGAGGAGAACTTCGTTCTGGGGTGAGATGGATTGGCTGGCTTCGAGGCGCTGGATGGTTTCGGCGAAGCTCTTTGATGAGAGCATTGGGGCAAAGCGGACGAAGGCGATTTGGGCGGCGATGAAGAAGAGGGCTGAGGTGAGCGCGATTGTTGTGGTCGCGGCGATGTGGTGTTTCTTTGAACGAAGAAGCCATGCTGCGGCTGGCCCGACAAGAAAGGCGAGTGTAGCGAGGATTGCGGGTAGGCGCAGCGCGGCGAAGCTGGGACCGGTGAGATCGAAGAGGGCGGACATGGAGAGGGTGTAGTCGCCGACGCCGCGATGGGCGAGGAGGTCGCCGATGTCGGGGACGAAGGGAAGGTGGCGCGAGGTCCATAGGCCGTAGGCGAGGGTGAGAGCGATGGCGGCGCCGAGGATGCTGAAGGCGGCGTGGGCAAAGGTGATCCAGCGGCGGGAGGATTTTGCCTGGGAATCATCGCCGGAGTAGGTGTTCTCGGCGCGGGTGAGCGCGGCGGTGATCAGGATGAGGAGTGGGAGGTAGGCGGGGAAGGTGTAGTACTCCTGATTGGTGGAGAGAGAGAAGAAGACGAGGACGAGGCCGGCGAAGAGGCTGAGCAGGAGCGTGGTGCGCTGCGAGTAAGTGAATGTGAGGAGGAGCGGGGCGCCGTGGGGGGAGTTGAGCTGGCGTTGGCGAAGTTCGTAGACGAGGAACGCGAGGATCGCAACGAACACGGTGAAGAGGTAGGGAATGTGGACGGTGTCGCGCAGAAGCACGCCAACGATGACGACGGCGAATGGTTGCCAGTAGGAGATACGGTTCGCGATGGGGTTGGCGTTGTTGAAGCGGCTGAAGCTGACGGTAGCCTGGCGGAAGAGGAGGACACAGAAGAGCGACCAGGGGAAGAGCCAGACGAGATGAAGGCTCCAGTAGAGAGAGCTGGGGAGCTTGTTGTAGTCCATCGGGTAGCGGCGGCCGAGGAAGCGGAGGAAGTGCTCGTTGACGAAGTAGAACCAGAAGAAGCCGTGGCCGTCCATGCCGCCGGTGTTGCGAAGGCCGGCGAGGATGTGCCAGGGAGCGGCGATGACGAAGAAGAGAATGGCGCCGGTGACGGGTTTCAGGTTGCGCCATTTTTTGTATTCGCCGCTGAGGGCGAGGTAGAAGGTTGCGGTGCCGAAGAAGAAGACGAGGGCGACGAGACCTTTGGTCAGGACGGCGAGGGCGAGGGCGGTCCACATTGCGTACGGGTAGAGGTTGCGGCGGGAGAAAGAAAATTCAGGTCCTTCGACTGCGGCGGCAAATGCACCGCCTTCGCTCAGGATGACACGTTCGTTCTGGGGGAAAGGAGTGCGGTTCGCGCTTTCGAGGGTGCGGAGGAAGCAGTAGAGGGCGGTGCAGAGGAAGAGGGAGAGGAGGATTTCGGGGATGAAGTAGCGGGTGAAGAGGAAGACGCCGACGGAGGTCAGGGTGGCGAGGCCGGTGTAGAAGGCGGTGCGGGCGTTGAAGGCTCGCTCGGCCCAGCGGTAGCCGAGGAGTGTGAGAAGAAGAACTCCGATGGCCTGCGGGAGGTGAGCGGCGAAGGTGTTGAAACCGAAGAGGCGAAAGCTGAGGGCGACGAGCCAGTAGGGGAGCGGCGGTTTTTCGAGGTAACGGATGCCGTCGACGCGGAGGGTGACGAGGTCGCCGGTGAGGGCCATGTGGCGTGCAGCGCTGGCGTGAGTGGCGTCGGCGTCGTCGAGCAGAGGCGGGGCGAAGAGCGAGGCGAAGTAGATGACCAGCCAGAGACCGGTGAGGATGAGGAGAGCGGAGGTATGACGAGGGGCGCCGACGTCCCGTGTGGCCGGGCTTTGTGCGGGTGTTGCGAGGAGGGTTTGGTTGATCATGAGCCTTTGGTGCTCTTTCAGCATAAATGGGTTACAGGGTAGATCGCTTGGGTTGGAGATAGGATGCAATGGCGTTGCGTGGCCGGGGATGTAATCTGCTGAAGGCGGGATTTTTTCCGATCGAGGTGATGCCACAACAATGCCTACGTTTGCCGCGGTGGATATTGGATCGAATTCGTGCCGGTTGAAGATCGCTACAGTGCACATGCACCGGTTAAAGACGCTGCACGAAGACCGCGAGGTTACACGGCTCGGAGAAAGTGTTTTTCAGACGGGAGTGATCTCGCCGGAGGCCATGGCGGCGACGATTCGGGCGCTGAAGCGATTTCATAAGGCGGTGCAACTGCATGTCGTGGATAAGGTTCGCGTGGTTGCGACGAGCGCGATGCGGGATGCGAGGAACGCGGCGGCGTTTACGGAGTGGGTGAAGGCGACGACAGGGTGGGACGTCGAGGTGATCTCGGGGCTGGAAGAGGGGCGGCTGATTCACCTGGGCGTGGTAACGCATGAGGTTGGAGCGCGGGGGCGGTGTCTGCTGATCGACCTGGGTGGCGGGAGCTGCGAGGTGACGGTGTCCGATGGCGGACGCATCAAGGTGATGGTGACCATGCCGCTGGGTGCGGTGCGGCTGCAAGGAGGAGTTTCTGCAGAGTCGATCCGCCGGCGAAGGAGGATGTGGCGCGGTTGAAGCAGTTTATCGACAGAGAGCTGCGGCGGGCGGAGAAGAAGCTGGGAACACCGCGGGTGGGGCTGGTGGTTGCGACGTCGGGAACGGCAGCTGCGCTGGCGGAGGCGAGCGGGCACATACGCAAGGGTCGAGCGGCGAAGAAGACGCTGGCGAAGAAGCGTTTGGAGCGGGTGGGAGCGATGACGGCGGATACTCCGGATGTTCGCAAGCTGGCTGACCGGCTGGCGAAGATGAACAACGCGCAGAGGGAGGCGGTGCCGGGGATTGGACCGCGGCGGTCGGAGATTATTGTGGGCGGGGCGTTGGTGTACGCGAGTCTGCTGGAGCGGCTGGGGTTGAAGGGATTTCGCTATTCGCCGCTGGGGCTGAGGGATGGTGTGCTGGCGCAGATGCTGGCCGAGGTGGATCTTCGGACGTCGGTGCACCAGAAGATCGAGAACGAACGCTGGGCCGGCGTGCTGGAGGTCTGCAAACGGTACAACATTGAGCAGCGAAGCGTGGAGCCGGTGCGGCAGCATGTGGTGGAACTGTTCGATGCGCTGGCGCGAGTGCATGAGCTGCCCGAGGAGTACAAGCTGTGGCTTGAGTCAGCGGCGATGATGCAGGATGTCGGGAAGTTTATGAACCACCAGGGACATTACCGGCATACGCAGTACATCATTGCGAACTCGGAGATCTTTGGTTTTTCGCCGGAGCAGAGGTTGATCGTGAGTGCTTTGGCGCGGTATATGGGGAAGAGCAGGCCGGAGCCGCTGGACCGGCCGATGCGGTGGATCCCGGTCGAAGAGCATGCGCATGTGACGCGCGCGGTGGTGCTGTTGCGGCTGGCGGTGGCGCTGAACCAGGATCGCGCAAGCGCGGTGCTGCAGATGCGGACGCACGTCTATCCCAAGCGCGTGCTGCTGGAGCTGGTTCCGGGGCGCGGCGGAGCGGAGCTGGAGGCCTGGTCGCTGCGAAAAGAGGCGGATTACTTCCGCGAGGTCTTCCGGCGGGAGCTCTTCGTCGAGGTGGCGTAGAGGGCCCGGATGGTGCGGGGGTCGATCATGGCCTGCAAGGTCGCAGGGCCGCGGGTGAGAACGACGCGGGCGATGGAGCCTTTGCGAAGGCGGACCCTCGCGGGCGCGGGGGAGTTGGCGGGAACCAAGAGGGCGCCAAGGAAGTTGGTGAGGTTGGGATTGTGGCCGACGACGAGAAGATTTTCGCTCTTGGAGCAATCGTTGAGCAGCTTCTGGAAGTCTTTGAGGGTGCCCTCGGGGGCCAGCGCGTTGGAGTTCATGATCGGGGCTTCGTAGCCGGTTTCAGTGCCGACGAGGGAGGCGGTCTGAAGGCAGCGCTTGAGGGGGCTTGAGACGATGAGGTCGAACTGGATGTTCAAGGCGTTGAGCACATGAGCCAGCTGGAGGCAGTGCTTTTTGCCTTCTTTGTCGAGGGGACGCTTGGTGTCGAGGACAGGATTGGAGCGCCGCAGCCCCGCGCTGGCGTGGCGAAGAATGTATAAATTCATAATCTATTCACATTTTACAGCAGGTGTGTTTCCGGACGGTATCCGGGCGGTGAATGTGCGGTGAGACGGTGGGCTTACTGTGGAGGTTTAGTGGGCTCGTGGTGGAAGACGCCGGGATCGGGCTCGTCGAGTGACGGCGGGGCGGGTTCGGGGTCGGAGATGGGCTCCTTTGTGGTTGGAGAGGCTGGATGCTCCCGGGGGGCTTCGGGGGCTGGTTGGATGCGTGATTTTGGGTGGAGGGGATCGACTGGATTGACGACTGCCGCGATGGGAAGGATTGGTGGGAGTGAAGGCGATGGGATGGGGTTTTGGAGGGCCAGGGAGGTTTCGGCTCCGCGCTGCCAGAAGCGGGTGAGGAGCATAAGGAAGAGGCCGAGCTGAGCGAGCAGGAAGGTGGGCCAGACGCGGGGCTGAGCGAGCATGTGCATCGATGTTCGCGCGGTGAGAACGACGGCGGCAAATCCCAGGATAGTGAGGAAGAGGAAGATTGGCCAGGCCTGCGAGAAGTTGGCGCGGAGGGTTCGCCAGGCGGGGCCGAGGGTGCGGCGAACGCGGCGGTCGGACTTGGATGGTTTTCCAAAGACGGTGGGGCGGAGGTGCTGGCCGAGTTGGACGGTGTAGACCTCGACGAGATCGAAGTAGAGACGGAGGATGGAGGCGACGAGGAAGAGGACGAGGTTGCCGGCGAGGATTGCGAGGAATGCGTGGCGGCCGACGGCGTGGTCGTCGACATGGTCAGCCCATTTGCCCTGAAGGAAGAAGAGCGGGCCGAGGATGAGGCCGGAGATAAGGAGGGTGAGGAGGGTGATGCGGACGAAGCGCCAGAAGTAGAGGAGGCCTTGTTGGAGCAGCGTGCCGAGGCGGGCGGGGGTGTTGGTTTGGTAGCAGAAGAGGGTTCCGGGCACGAGGAGGAAGTAGACGATGAGGTAAAGAGGAATGGAGGCGTGACCAGCGACCAAACCTGCATCTCCTACGGGGCCTTCGTGGAGGTGCAGAAAGGTTTCGCCGACAGCGCCGAGATCAAAGCCGCTGGAGAGGCGTTGCGCGGCCAGGGAGTGATTCAGCAGAGCGGAGAGCTGGCGGTTGAGGCCGATGGAGAAGAGGAAGGCCAGGGCGAGATTGAAGACGTAGGTCCAGAGGAGCGCGGGGAGGCGGCGCAAGGTGAGAGACAGGCCGTGGATGAAGATGTTGCGGTGTTCAAGCATTGAGCGGAGCCTTTGGATATCTTGCCGGCGCTGGAGATGATGCGAAGGCCAACGCGATAACGGTTGTTGCTTGAAAGGTCCGAAGAGCGTGGTCAAGCGGAGACTCTCGGGATCCTTCACTGCGTTCAGGATGACGACAGAAACGGGCAACGACAAAGATAAACGCTGCGCCCCTATAAGGCTAAGGGGGCTAGACGACCCAGGCCACAAGTTGAGCTGCGAGTTGATTGAAGCTGAGCCATAGGTTGGTGAGTTTGCGCGCAGGGATTGGGTTTGAGGTGGTGGTGTAACTGTTGTTGAAGAAATTTGAGTCGAGAAGGATTGTGTGGTCGGGATCGATTTCGGCGGAGATGACCTTGGCGTTGCGGGTGTAGGTGAATTGAGTCCAGCGGTCCTGATTATCGTGCCGCCGTTCCAGCGCTCGCGGAGACGGGTGCCGTCGTCGAAGACGATCTCGACGGTGACGGGAAGGATGAAGTCGCCTTTGCGATGGAGGTAGACGGTGGAGAGGTATTGAATTTGCTTCTTGTCTTTCGGTTCGGGCAGCCACCACTGGGCTGGTGAGGAGGAGATGCTGTCAACGGTGTAGTCGAGGATCTGGGTTCCGTAGACGGCTTGATCGAAGTAGGGACGGAGGCTGGAGTTGGTTGCGGGGATTGCAGCGTAGTCGGGATTGGCCGGTGGTGGTGAAGGGAAGAGGCGATGGGAATTTGAATGAGGGTCGATTCGACTCCATTTTGAGTGGGCGAGTTCTGAGTCTTGACTGAGTGGGGATTTGCGGTGTGGTGGCGATGGCTTTGCCGCGGGCGATGGCGACTTCTTCGATGGTGCGGAGGAAGTCTTCGGTGGTGGGATGGGTGAAGCGGAAGCGCTGGAAGTAGGTGCGCATGGCTTCGTCCATGGTGTCGCGGCCGATGATGCCTTCGAGCGTGGCGAGGAGGGAGGAGGATTTTCCGTAGGTGATGCCGCCGTAGGAGTTTGAGTCGCGGAACTTGAAGGCCCAGCGGGTGACCGGGTCGTAGTCGGGCCGATCGAGGTACTCGAAGCGCTGGAGCGCGTAGTCGCCGAGGTTGGAGTAGGGGCGATCGAAGACGGAGGTGTTGGGGCCGAGGATGGCGGCGAGGACTTTGACCTCGGTGTAGGAGTTGATGCCTTCGTCGAGCCAGGCGTCTTCGAACTCGTTGGTCGCGACCATGCCGTACCAGTACTGGTGGCCGAACTCGTGCTCGGTGGTGAGCTCGGTGATGTGGGTGGGTTCGTACCATGAGGTGTCGCCGGTGAAGAGGGTGGGGTACTCCATGCCGCCCATCTCGGAGCCGGGCTCGGGGTCGATGACGGTGATGATCTTGTAGGGGTAGGGTCCGTAGCGACGGTCGAACTCGGCCATTATCTTCTGCATGATGTTGAGGTAGCGTGGGCCGGCTTTGGGATGAGCGGCGAGGGCGAGGACGTGGATCTTCACGGGGCCGAGAGAGGAGAGAAAGGTGCCGTCGGTGATGGTGAAGTTGGGGCTGGCGGCCCAGGCGAAGTCGCCGATGTCTTCGGCGTAGAAGCTTAGGGTTTTTGTTGATTCTTGTCCCTGAACTATGGGGTTGATGAGTTCGCCAGTGGGGACGCCGCTGGCTCCGACGATGTAGCGGCGCGGGAGAGTGAGGGAGACGTTGAAGGTGGCGAAGTCGGAGAAGAACTCGGTCGTCGCGTGGTATTGGTGGCAGTTCCAGGCGCCGTGCCAGAAGACTCCGGGCTTGGGATACCACTGGCCGCCCATGATGAAGTCGCGCTTGTATCCGTTGCGGGCGACGGAGAGCGGGAACTTGTCGTGGAAGGTGAGGTGGAAGGTGATGGAGTCGTTGGGCGCGAGTGGGTGAGGGAGTTTGATCTCGGCGACGGTGTGGTCCTGGGCGTTGCCGTCGTCGGGTGCGATGAAGTGCATGGCGGAGGTGAGGTCGCCGTAGCCGTCGGCGTCGATGTGAGAGATGGTGATGCTGCCGAGCTTTTCGGGTGGGTACTCGTCTTCGGATTCGGAGTCGCGAACGCCGCCGTTGAAGTGGGTTTCGCTGGTAAAGGTGGACTCGGGACGGAAGGCGTTGAGGTAGAGGTGGAAGGGAATGGTGGTGAGGCTTTGGCCGGTGAGGTTTTTGTAGGTGAGGGTTTCGGTGGCGTCGAGAGTTTTTTTGTCGGTGTTGAGATGAGCGTCGATGGTGTAGGCAACGACGCGCGTGGAGAGAGGCTGGCCGTTGGGGGAGTTGGTGGCGATGCTGGTTTGGGCTTGCAGGGCGATTGAAGAGAGAGCGGCAGCGGCGACGGCGAGGAGGTGGGTGCGCGGCATAGAGGGATTGTAGGTGCTTCGGGTTCGATGCGGGAAAAGTTTGCGAGGTGGGTCAAGCCTGCCAGAGTTCGGTGGTGAGGATACCGAGGAGGCGATGCTGATGGGCGATTCGGGTGAAACCGGCCTCGGTCAGCGGGGTGACGTAGTCGGGGAGATGGGTGACGCGGAGACCGGTGAGGATGCGGAAGGCGAAGTAGAGGCTGCGGATGAGGAGCTTTGTGGGGAGGCGCATGACCCCGGTGGGAATGCGGAAGTCGGAGATGAGCCAGAGGGCTTCGGGAGGGAGCGCGGGGTTGATGCGGGTGATGAGGGCGTCGAGTTCGGGCTGGGAGAGGCAGTCGAGGAAGAAGTGGGTGACGACGAGGTCGTAGGAGGCTTCGGGGTTTTCGACTGGGATGGTGAGGGCATTTGCGTTGAGGGTGCGCAGGCGCTCTGAGGCGTTGGGGGTTGTGGCATCGCAGCGTTGACGGAGGAGTTCGAGCATGGTGGCGCTGATGTCGACGGCGAGTACTTTGATGTTTGGGTTTGCTGCGAGGAGCTTGCTGGTGAAACGACCGTCTCCGTCGCCGAGGATGAGTGCGCAGCGGCGATCGAGGAGTTGTGGGAGATAGTGAGTGCGGCAGTTTTCGAGGGCTTTGCCGAAGGTGAGGTATTCGAGCCAACGATAGGGGCGGGCGATCGGGTTGAAGTTCGGCTCGAGATTCATCGATGGAGGAAGGGAATGAGAAGGAATGGAGTGGTCAGGGCGAGGTCCGCGGCGGCGCGGAGGGTGACGCGGGAGATTAGCGTGGCGTTGCTTGTGGAGGAGGAGCAGAAGTGTGGCGGCGATGGCGGTGGCGCAGGTGATTGGCCAAGAGGCTTGATGGTCAAGAAGAGTGAGGGTGAGGCTGGAGATGGTGACGAGGATGGTCAGAAGCGGAAGATTGCGGAGGGTGAGGCGCGTGATTGCGTGGGTGCGTTGGGTGGCATGTGGTGCGGGGTGCTCCCACGCGTAGATGAAGAGACAGTTGAGACTGCAAAGTGTGGCGAAGAGGAGCGCTGAGGGGAGCAAGGTTAGACGGAGATCGGGTCGGCGGGCGACGGTGGGGATGAAGGTGGCGGCGGCGAAGAAGAGGCCGACGGCGATCTCTTTGGGGAGGCGATGGGCGCTACTGGTTGCGTGGATGAGGATGAAGTAGGCGGAGACGAGGGCTCCGAGGATCAGGTAGAGGTGGATGGCTGCGGGTTCGAGGCGTGGAAGGAGCGTCGCGAGGGCGATGGCGGCGAGGACGATTCCGGTGAGGAAGGCGGAGCGGTGAAGGCGGTGGAAGTAGTGGCGGGCTTCCAGGTCTTCGTGGTGAGACGGGTCGAGGTTGAGATGACGGGCGTCCAGTAAACGATCGGCGGCGTAGAGCGTCCAGACGGCGATGGTCATGGCGAGAGCGGAGGAGAGAGGAAGTCTGACGTGATTCGTGGAGGCGATGAACCACGTCCAGAGAGTAGCGACGGTGGGGGCGTCGAGGGAGAGAATATGCCAGAGCGCTAGAGGGTAGGTGGCGCGGCCTATCGCTGGTAGAGGCGGTTTGGTTGGGGTCGCGGTGGCCACTGGTTTTAAGTTTATTCCTGCGATGTGCGCTTGATGGTCACAGGCCTAGTGAGGGTTAAAGACCGAGTTCGGAGAGGCCGGGATGATCGTCGGGACGGCGACCGAGAGGCCAGTGGAACTTGCGGTCGGATTCTTTGATGGGGAGATCGTTGATGCAGGCGTAGCGATGGTGCATGACTCCCTCTTTGTCGAACTCCCAGTTTTCGTTTCCGTAGGAGCGATACCAATTGCCGGAGTCGTCGTGGCACTCGTAGGCAAAGCGTACGGCGATGCGCGCGCCGTCGAAGGCCCAAAGCTCCTTGATGAGGCGATAGTCGAGCTCGCGACGCCACTTTCTTGTGAGGAAGGCGATGATCTCTTCGCGGCCGTTGACGAACTCAGCACGGTTGCGCCACTTGCTGTCGACGGTGTAGGCGAGGGCGACCTTTTCGGGATCGCGGGAGTTCCATCCGTCTTCTGCCTTGCGTACTTTTGCAGCGGCTGTCTCTCGCGTGAATGGCGGTACCAGGCTCGGCTGTGGTTGCGTGCTCATTTGGTCCTCCTTAGCTTCGGGATTGTGACGCGCGAAGATTGGATGCGTGGCGAAGAATGAGCGCTCCATCGTTCTTTGCGGCTGTCAGTTCGTTGCGGCTGTCGCTGGTTACTCGTCTGTTACTCGTCGTGGGCGTGGTCGGCTTGAAGGTCTTTGCCAGACCATATAGCTTGCGACGTCAAGGGCAGTGGAGGGCCGGACCAGAAGGCATCGGCGGGCGCCAGTCCAAGGGGCAGCCAGGCTGCGCTGCAGAGGTAGAGGCTGCCTGTGGAGATGTAGGTTTCGCCCAGCGCGGGTTGATGGCCGGCGAGGCCAATCTGCAGCCAGCCTTCGCTGGAGAATGTTCCGGCTGGTTCGAGAGTGCGGGCGATAACGGCGGAGAGGGCGCAACGGGCCTGTGAAGGGGGCAGGTTTTCGGGGAGCATTCTGCGGCGGGATACGTCGGCGAGAAGATGAAAGGCGCCGCAGCGGTAAGTGATGGAGCGGCCGATAGCTGGGTAGGAGCCGTCGGGTGCGATCATGCGCTCCTGGATGGCGGCGTAGCGTTGGGCGCGCTCGTGGATGGCGGTATGCATGGAGGCCCAGAAGGGTGACCGGTCGCCGATCGTGTCCATCAGTTGGAGGAGGTAGGGCTGGATGACGAAGCTGTTGTAGAAGTCCCAGTGGAAGTGGGGGCCGTCGCCGTAGGTTCCGTCGCCGAGGTACCAACTCTCGTGTTCGCGGAGGGCGTAGTCGACACGGGTGCGGTCCCATGGCTGTTGGAGTGTCATGAGGAGGGCTTCGTTCATGGCGGCGAAGAGGAGCCAGTTGTTGAGGGGCGGCTGTACTTTGCGTTGGGTGATGAGTGCTTCTGCGAGGCGACGCTGGGTGGTTGCGTCGAGTTTATGCAGGAGCTGTTTAGGTGCGCGGAGCAGGGCGAGGGCGAGGAAGGATGAGTCGACGAGGGTCTGGGGGGATTCGCCGAAGTGCATGTGATCGGGGGAGGATGGGTTGAGGGCGGAGATGATTCCTGCCAGGGCGCAGTCGCGGTAATGTTTGCGCAGGGCCGTTTCTTTCGGGTCTTCGATGGTGGTGGGTTCGAGTTCCAGCCATGGTGACAGGCCGGCGAGCAAGCGTCCCAGAGCTTCGAGGTGGGTTCCAACTTCGCGGGCATGAGCCTGGCCGGGTGCGGCTTCGACGGGCATCCTGCTGCGGAGAGTTCCTGCTCTGAGGGCTGTCAAGACTGGTTCGGAGACTCGCTCGAGTTGTTGGAGCCAGTAGGCGCGGTTTTGTTGGGTTGCCGGGGCGGTATCGAGGGCGCGGTCTTCAGCGGGGAGGGCGGCTGCGGTGCTTGCGGCGAGAGTGCCAAAGAGGAAGCTGCGGCGACTCGGAGTGGGTGCTTTGCTTGTCGACATCTCTGTCCTTTGCGCGTGGGCCACGATTTCAGGTTGGCCGGTGCGCATTTTCCGAAATACTCAACAACGATAATAGGATGCGGCGGGCTACGGTATTTCATTCGGCGATCGGGCGGTTTTCGGTGTCCTGCCGCGCAGGTGGATTTTGGCATCTATGTAATGTGACTTATCAGCCGCACCGCTTTAGCTTTGGCGGTGGAATTGAAGATTGTGAGGAAAGACAACTGCAACGCAATTGCTGTTGTACGGTTTTGGAAATGGGAACTGTGATTATCCCAGCGCTACCCTAGGAGACGTGATGGCCGATCCAGCACCACTAAGCTATGTCATTTACATTGCTGCCACGCCTGAGAGGGTTTGGGAAGGCTTTGTGTCGAAGGAGTCCAACCGCACCATTTTCATGGGAGCGGAGCTTGAGGCCGACTGGAAGGTCGGCGGCGCGATGGCGTGGGTGGGGCCGGGACCCGACGGCAAGCCAGTGAAATATGTCCATGGGGAGGTGCTTGAATATGATCCACCGAAGACGCTGCAGTACACCTTTGCGATGGGGCAAAGTGATAAGACGTCCCGCGTTACGTTGGAATTGGTTCCTGAAACGGAGGCGACCAAGGTGACGGTGATGCATGATCAGTGGGCTGAGACTGATTCTGCTTACACGGCCACTGCCGACGGCTGGCCTCGAATTCTCTCCCGGCTGAAGACCCTGATCGAGACAGGAAAGACGTTCAAACCACATTGAAGCGGTCAGCAAATGCGAAATACACAGGTCCTTTGACTGCGGGACCCACATATGCGTGAGTCCTTCGCTCAGGATGGACGACGGTTGTGGGAAGCAATTACTTGCGCTGGTTCGGTTCGTGGATGGCGGTTTGTTCGGCAGCGGCGGCTTCGTATTTTGTTCTATCGGCGGCGGTCCGCTTGGCGGCTTCGTCGGAGGTTCGCGGCTTCGCGGCCGGGGGTTTAGCGGTAGTTCCGGTGAGCTGGTAGGTATCGCCGGTTGCGGAGGCGACCTCCGGGCGGACCTGATGTGCTCCGGCGACCCAGAGGCCGGGGTCGATGTCGGGGAAGACGCCGTCGCGGAGTTCGATCTCGGCGAGGCGGGTCTCCTGCGCGCCGGAGATTGCGCCGGTGGATTCGAAGCTTTGCCAGATGGCTTTGACCTCGTTGAACTGGTCGTTGTGGGTGAGGAAGCGGATCTCGGCGTAGTCGCGGGCGGCGCCGGTGGTGATGAGGAACTGCCAGTCGGAGGACTCGAGGAGGAGAAGCTCGCGGCAGAGTTGCTGCATGATGCGCTTGCCGAGGGCGGAGTTGCGCCAGAGTCCGGCGGTGCAGACATCGCGGGTGTAGAGCTCGGCGGGATAGATGTGGGTGTAGGTCCAGGAGGTCTCGGGATTCATCCAGACCTGGTTGGTGCCTTCGGCTCCCCATGAGCCTTCGTGCATGGCGATGAAGCCTGCGCGGGGATATTTGTCCAGGTACTCGGCGCAGGAGATGAGCTGGAGGCCGGTGTCGTAGTCGTGGAGGTTGCGGGCGATGGCTTCGAGCCAGAGGGTTCCCTCGAACCACCAGTGGCCGAAGAGCTCGGCGTCGAAGGGGGAGCAGAGGATGGGCGGAATATCGTCGTTGAAGCCAGACTTGAGGGCTTCGTAGACGAGATGAACGAAGTTGGAGGCGTGGGACTTTGTGCGCTCGGCTGCTTGCTGTGGGTAGTAAGGGAGCTTGTCGCCCATGTCGACCTTGGAGCCGGTGACGCGCCAGTAGCGATGACCGCCGGGCCAACGCTTCTTGTGGAAGTCGAGGTAGACGCCGTCGCCGGGGTAGCCGGTGTCACCGGACCAGACCTGGACGCCGGTGCGGGGATCGCGGGGGAAGATGGTGGTGGCGTAACGCTTATCGTAGGGGCCGTCGACGTAGTAGGGCTGGTAGAGGGAGCGATGCGGCTCGTGCGTCATCTGCTCGGTCTTTTCGTCGCGAGGCACCTGGCCGTTGAGGAGCTCGTAGGGCGAGGGGATGCGCTCGGATTCTTCGACGAGGTGAGTGTCGACGAAGAAGAAGTCGATGTTGGATTCAGAGAGGGCTTGTTCGACGCCGATGCGGTCGAAGCCGTGAGGCTTGGGAGAGCCGTCCGCGAATTCGACGGGGTAGTTCCAGAAGCCGGCAGGGCGGTAGCCGCACTCGGGCGCCCAGATGCCCTTGGGGTGTTTGCCGATGTGGCGGATGTGGGTGTCGACGGCGGTGCGAATCTGGGCGCGGACGCTCTCGTCGGTGCCGAGGAGCGGCATATAGCCGTGGGTGGCGCCGCAGGTGATGATGTCGATGAGGCCGGTGTCGTTGAAGTGGCGGAAGGCGCCGATGATGTTGCGGTCGAAGTGCTTGAAGTCTTCGAGGGCCTGAGAGAAGAAACGATGCCAGAAGCGCGCGGTCTCGGCGAGATGCGTTTCGCCGGACTGGATGAAGTAGGCTTCGTCTTCGCAGGCGGCGACGATCTTACGGTTGAGATACTTGGGGAACTCGGCGATGAAGACGGGGTGAGAGAGCTGCTCGAGGAGGATGGGAGAGAGATTGAGATTGCAGTTGAAGCGAATGTTGTCGCGCTCGAGATTCTTGAGGACGCGCAGGAGCGGGAGGTAGGTTTCAGCGGCGGCTTCGTGCAGCCACTCCATGCCGTGAGGCCAGGTGCCGTGATTGACGACGTAAGGCAGATGCGCATGCAGGGTGAAGGTCAGAAATCCTGCTGGGCGGGTGGACGATGCCTTCGTCAAGACGAACACCTCGAATGAGATTTGGCTAGGGGCGGCACGGCGCGGTTTGAACCGGCTTGCTGCTATTGAGTTTACACCAGCTTAGAGAGGATATCCCCAGATGGCGTTGGCGGCGAAGGTGTAAGTCTCCCGGCTCGCTGGGTTAGATGCAGCAGATTGTACTCATTGCGGTGGCTGATTTGATGAATGCGGTTGCAGGGTGGGGCTGGTGGTTGTGCTCTCGGTCTCTTTGGTGGGGACTTTGAGCGCGAGCGTGTTGGTGAGGCGGAAGCGAATGAGGGTTTCGGATGGAATCTGAACCTGCTGGCCGCGCGTGACGGTGTTGATGCCGGCTCCGGCACCGCCGCCGGCAGCTGCACCGATGGCTGCGCCCTTGCCTCCTCCAAGGATGCCGCCGAGGATGGCACCGACGGCTGCTCCGCCGCCGACTTTTTCGGCGGTATTCGCGCCGCGGCCCTTGCCCTGGACGCTATAGGGTTCAGTGGTGACGGTGAGCTTTTCGCCGTGGCGGTTGATGCTGGTGAGTTCGATTGTAAGCAGGGAGCTGCCTTTGTAGTGAGCTGCCTCCTGAACGGCAGATACGCGACCGGAGACGGGAGTGCCCTGGCGAATGACGACGAGGCCGTCGGAGATGACGTCAGCGGCTACGGTTCCGGTGAAGAGATCGCCTTGCTGGGTGGTGGCGCTGTCTAGGGTCTCGGTGATGCGGATGGGGATGACAGTGTCGGGTGCCAGGGTGATATTACGAAAGGCGGGCGGTGGAGGCGGAGGAGGGGGTGGGGGTGGAAGCTGTTCCTGAGGTGGAGGAGGTGGTGGGGCGGCGGTAGCCTCGGATGCGGGGGCTTCTACTGGCGGGGGCGGGGCAGGGGTTTGACGGACTACAGGTGCGGGTTTGGATGCAGGTGTGGGTTTGGGCTTCGGCGCGACGGGGGCGGGAAGGGCGGGCGGCGGGGTGGCTGCGGCGGTGACCGTGGGGGGAGGAGCCTGAACGGTGAGGTTGTTGACTACAGTTTTTATGCCTACGACCTGGGCGGCGTCGGCAGCCGCGAGAGAGCGGGCGGCTTCGCTGCTGACGGTGCCGTTTAGAGTGGCAACCTGTTTTTGGACCGACGATTGGATGGGCTCGGTGCTGATGGCGCCGTCGCTTGCGATTCGGCTTTGGAGGGCGGCGGTGAGGGTGGCATCATCCGTGGGGGCCGGTGGAGGGGAGCTCTTGCAGCCGGCGAGGGTAAAGACCAAGGCGAGGGTGCTGACGGCTATGACGGTGCGCGTGACAGCGATTTTCTTTCTGGCGTACATACGTCCCCTTTGTTGAAGCAAAGACCACTCTGCGAACACTCTAAATCACTCGCATGGGAATTGGATCAGCGACTTCGCCATAAGGATTCGTCCTCAATGAAGCTTGTTATTTTGACGGAATGGATCGGCAGAAGTGATATCAGTTCTGCGGTCTAGGCCACATGACGGCAACCTAATGTGTGAGGCGGGCATCCACCTAATTGAAGGATGCTGGGCCTGACGGAAGAATGAGTCAGTCAAAGTATTTTGGGGATATTGAAAGTCCACGTAAACCCACGCGGATTTGAAAGTTGAGTTATAAAAGCTGGGGGAAGCAGATTCCTTACTTGAAGCCTGAACAGGAGAATGAGCATGTCAGATAATGGCAATGAAAGTGGAGTAAGCGGATTGGGATGGTTTCTGGCGGGGCTGGGCGTTGGCGCGCTGGTTGGCGTGTTGTATGCGCCGAAGGCCGGTAAGGAGACCCGTGAGGATCTGGTAGCGAGCGCTCTGGATGCCAGAGATCGCGCGGCTGTGCTCGCGCAACAGGCTCAGGACAAGGCTGCGGCGTTGGCTGAGCAGGGCAAGCAGCAGGTGAACGACTATGTCGATCGTGGCAAGGAGTATTATGACCGCGGACGGACGCAGTGGGCCCAGTACGTTGAGAAGGGCAAGGGACTTGTGCAGGAGCAGCAGAACAAAGTTGCCGCTGCAATCGACGCGGGCAAGGATGCGTATGCCAGCTCGACGAGCGAGCACGGTTCATAGAGTGGATTGAGGTGGACAGGGCCCGGTCAACCGTTGCTGGTGGCCGGGCCTTATGATTGTCGGCCATCTCTTTGAGAGTTGGCTGAATACTATGAGAGAGCGAGAGACGATATGGAAGCGATGCGGATCGTAATGTCGGGAATGTGGATGCAGGATTCGCTTTCATCGGGGAATACGAAATGGCTGGTCATCTTTGTTGGTATGGTGGCGCTCGCGATGGTGGTACAGGCGATTGCGGTGATCGTGCTGGCGGTCGGCGCGTCCAAGGCGAGCAAGAAGGGGCTCGAGATCGCAGAAGAGCTGCGAGCGAAGATGGGGCCGATTCTCGATACGACCCAGGGAGTGCTTCACGATTCAGCGCCGAAGGTAAAGATCATCACGGAGAACCTGGTGGAGACGAGCCATGTGGTTCGCAGCAAGGCCGCGGAGTTCGATGTGACCGCGAGCGAAGTGAATGCGAGGACGCGCGCGCAGGCGGCTCGCGTCGATGGAATGGTGACTTCGGTTCTGAATACAACGGCCGAGATAACGGAGTCGCTGCAGAAAGCGGTGAAGGTTCCGGTGCGTGAGTTTTCGGGTCTGGTGAACGGATTTAAAGCCGGGGTTGATGTTCTGGTGGGAAGAGCGAAGGGATTTGGAAGAGGCGGGGCTGCTAATCGCGACACGGAGTGGTAAGGTCGTGATGCGCCAAAAGTTCTAAGAGCGTGAGTGATTCTCACAAACTGCAGGTCCTTCGACTGCGCCTCTCGCGATGAGACTGCGAGAGGCTCCGCTCAGGATGACACCTCTTCAGTCAATCAAATGACATGTCTTCAATCAATCAAATGATCCAGCCGCCACCGACGACCTCGTCTTCGTGATAGAAGACGGCGGACTGGCCGGGGGTGATGGCGCGCTGGGGCTCGTCGAAGATGGCGTGGACGGTGTCTCTGTCGACGCGGTGGAGCGTGGCCATGGCCGGGGTGTGGCGATGGCGAATCTTGGCGCTGACGCGAATGGGCTCGGTGAGTTCGGGGATGGAGATCCAGTTGAGGCGGTTGGCGTAGAGGTCGTGCGAGAACAGGTCTTCGTTGTCGCCAACGGTTACCTGGTGAGAGTCGGGGTGGATGGCGAGGACGTAGAGCGGGTTGACGCTGGTGAGGCCGAGGCCCTTGCGCTGTCCGACGGTGAAGCTCTGAATGCCTTCGTGGCGGCCGATGACGTCGCCGGTGGTGGTGACGAGTTCACCGGCGGTGTCGGGCATCTCCTGGTGCTGTTCGTCGAGGTAGGCCTTCAAGAAGGTGTTGTAGTCGCCACCGGGGATGAAGCAGATCTCCTGCGAGTCGGACTTGGTCGCGACGGCGAGGCCGGCTTCGGCGGCCATGACGCGGACGGCGGGCTTCTGCATCTCGCCGAGAGGGAAGAGGGTGCGAGAGAGCTGGGCTTGCGTCAGACCGAAGAGGAAGTAGGTCTGGTCCTTTGAATGATCGGCGGGGCGCGAGAGGATCCAGCGCTGTCTCTCGTGGTCAAAATGATTCCGCGCATAATGCCCGGTGGCGATGCGGTCGGCGCCGATCTGGCGGGCGGTGATGAGGAGCTGGTCGAACTTCAGGTGGTTGTTGCAGAGGGTGCAGGGTATGGGGGTGCGGCCGGCGAGGTACTCGCTGACGAAGGGGCGGACGACTTCGGTTTCGAAGCGGTCTTGTTGATTCACGACGTAGTAGGGGATGTCGAGCTGCTCGGCGACGGCGCGGGCGTCGTAGACGTCGTCGATGCTGCAGCAGCGGCCCTGAACGGCTTCGGGCATGCCTTCGTGTCCGGCGAGGCGGCGCTGATTCCAGAGCTGGAGGGTGAGGCCGATGATCTCGTGGCCCTGCGAGCGCAGAAGTGCGGCGACGGCGGAGGAGTCGACTCCTCCGGACATGGCGACTGCGATCGTGTTGTTGGGCTCGGTTGTCATGGCTGCTTGTGTTTTTCTTGTGTCTTTCCCGGGGAGGTCCCCCCCTCCCTATTGCCTGCGTGTAAACCTTTCTGAATCAATTGTTTACGGGAAGGATGGTCTTGTAAATATTTCCAATCAAAGGACTTACTCGCAAAAATGAGCAAATAAAGGACTTACATTGTGCGACGAGTTTTCAGGCTGGAGTTTTGCCAAATTTCCTCCCATTAACAAGTATAGCTGGTTTGGCCGGGTTTCATGCCAACGGGATGTTGTTGGTGGGGAAGGGGTTAAGTGGTTTAGGGGCTTGACAAGCGATTTTGGGGCTGTTTTTGAAGAAAAAAGTTTTGGGCGGAGAAAACACTGGTCGAGAAGCGGGTTTTCTTCACATCCCGAGGCCAATCACCCGGACATGAGGCGTCGCCCCGACGATGAGTGACTCAACCTATTTAGCAGTAGTTGAGATTCTCAGTTTGCGGTTTGGCTGTGATCCAGTCATAGTTCCGAGGGCGTCGACCGAGGGGGCCGAATTGACAACCGTGTTGTTCGGCGCTAAGCATCACCCAGCCCCGATTCCCGAGACAGCTTGATGCAACGCCGGGCGTCGAGCCGCACCACTCTACCTATGACGAGCCCAGCGATCCCGGTGGCATCCAACGGTGCTCCTCGCCTCACGCCGATCCAGTGGCTGATCTGTGCTGTCGCCTGCCTCGGCTTCGCCTTTGATCTTTACGAGACTCTGATGCTGCCGCTCATTGTGCGGCCCGCGCTGACCAATCTCGGAAACCTGAGACCGGGGACGCCGGCATTCAACCTCTGGGTTGGGCTGTTGTTCTTTATTCCCGTAGCGATTGGTGGCGTCTTCGGGCTCCTCGGTGGTTATCTGACAGACCTTCTCGGCCGCCGCCGCGTGCTGGTTTGGAGCATCTTGCTATATGCCTTCTCGGCGTGCGCAGCAAGTTATGCCACTTCGGTGCCGGAGCTCGTGGTCTTTCGCTGCACTACGATGATCGGCGTCAGCGTCGAATATGTGGCTGCGCTCGCGTGGCTGGCGGAGCTGTTCCCCCCTCCGAAACAGCGAGAGTCCGTCCTCGCCTACACCCAGTCCTTCTACGCATTAGGAGGCCTGATGGTTGTAGGCGCCTATTACCTTGCCGTCACATACGCGGAACGATTTCCCGCCATTCGCGGAGGCCATGAGGCCTGGCGTTACACTCTGCTCTCCGGAATCATTCCTGCGATTCCGCTGATCTTCGTTCGGCCATTCCTGCCCGAATCGCCGGTCTGGCGAGAGATGAAATCCCATGGAACCTTAAAGCGGCCCCGCATCCGGGAGCTCTTTCGCCCCGCACTGCGAAAAACCACCCTGATCAGCACATTCTTGGTGGCGTGTACGATTTCGCTGGGGTATGGAGCGCTCCAGCATACCGTTCGCATCGTCCCCGGACTTGCCGAAGTGCGAAACCTCGCACCGCGACAGGTAGAGCAAACGGTCAGCAACGTGCAAATGTTTCAAGAGTTCGGCAGCCTGACGGGCCGTGCGATCTTCGCCCTGCTGGTCGTCCGAGTCGTGACGCAACGTCGTCGTCTGCGCATCGGCCTTGGGCCAATGCTGATTGCTATCTCGTGGCTTTTTTTCTATGCGGCAACGCACAGCCTGGCTTCACTCCGGCTTGGAGTTTTCCTCGCTACCCTGCTCTTTAACGTGCTCCACAGCTTTTGGGGAAACTATTTGCCCAGGGTTTATCCAACACATTTACGAGGCACAGGCGAGAGTTTCGCCGTGAACATCGGAGGCAAAACCATCGGGGTCTCTGCCGCCCTCCTTACAACGCAACTCGCCAACGTAATGCCCGGCTCAGGCGCAGGCGCTCGTCTTTCCTATGCAGCCGGAACAGTCGCTCTGCTTGCCTGTGTGGCCGGTCTGATTGGAAGTTTCTGGTTGCCTGAGCCTAAAGGTGAGCAACTGCCCGACTGACGCGGCCAATCTAAGGGAGGACTTATGGAACATAACGAACCACGTAGCGCAGGACGTTCTGTAGGCTCGGTCTACCTGCTCGACAATGCCGGTAAAGAAGCCTCCGCGCGATTCGCCGCGCTTGCAGCGATGTTGGATCCGGGAACTATTCGTCATCTGGAGGAGCGTGGCGTCACCTCCGGTTGGCACTGCCTGGAGGTAGGCGGCGGTGGCGGCTCCATCGCTACCTGGCTCGCGGCGCGCGTGGGTTCTACTGGACGCGTCCTTGTTACCGATATTGACCCGCGCTTCTTTGAATCCTTGCATCTCCCCAACCTCGAGGTGCGCCGGCACGATATCGCCACCGATCCCTTGCCCGAAGCGGCCTTCGATCTCGTGCATTCACGCCTGGTGTTGTTGCACCTTCCCGAACGCGAAAAAGCCCTTGCCCGCATGATCGCCGCTCTGAAGCCCGGAGGCTGGCTTGTCGACGAAGAGTTCGACAGCTCCATCGATCTGGTTTCCTCTGCAAATCCCGGAGAGGTTTATACAAAGACCTACCTTGCCATGGGGCGAACCATGGATAGCCGTGGAGTCGATCGGAACTTTGGACGCCGGCTCTTTGGACGGCTGCGCGCACATGGACTTGTTGACGTAAACGCAGAGGGGCGCACTTTCATGTGGCACAGCGGATCCCCGGGCGTCTCTCTTATGCGCTCGAACTTTGAACAGCTTCGCAGTACGATGATCGATGCCGGTTACATTACGGAAGCAGAGTTCAACCGAGACCTCGCGGGTCTGGGCGATCCAAGCTTCATGATGCCATCGCCCATCCTCTGGACGGCTTGGGGACATAGGCCTTAGCGCGCGCCATGTGTCATGCGGGAGGCGTGTTCGGAAACGAGCGGGCGAGTTCGGAATTGAACACGTTCATTGGATGGTTTGGGGGATTGGACGCGAAAGCCCGCAGATTCAAGCGATTAATTTGGTGAACAACGCGCTTCGATCCTGCGTATCAATCGGAGACGAGGAGCGACCACGTATGGATGATCTGCGTTATGCGGTGCGGCAGCTTTTTCGGGCGCCTACTTTTGCGATTGTGACGATTCTGACGCTCGCGCTGGGTGTAGGAGCGAATACGGCGATCTTCAGCGTCATTCAGGCTGTGCTGATGCATCCGTCGGGGGTTCAGGATCCGGAGCGCGTGGCTTCGTTTCATGCGAAGTATACGCAGCTGAATCTTCCGATGATTGGAGTTTCGGCGCCGGACTTTGCCGATGTGCGGTCGATGCAGAGCCAGGTGGATGCGGCGGCGATGGTGCAAGCGGTGAGCTACAACGCAACGTTTGACGGGCGGACGCAGCATCTGCGGGCGGCGAAGGTGAGTCAGCAGTGGTTCCAGGTATTTGGCGCGGAGCCGATTCTGGGACGGACATTTTTGTCGGAAGAGGACCAGAAGGGCGCCGAGCGTGTGGTTGTGCTGAGCTATGCGGCGTGGCAGAGGATGTTTGGCGGGCAGCAGGACGTGATGGACAAGAAGGTGCTGCTGGATGACCAGTCGTACCGCGTGATTGGGGTGATGCGGAGCGACTTTGCGTGGCCGAAGGGGGTGGAGCTGTGGACTTCGCTGGGGCTGGCGCCGACGGAGTTTGCGGCGCAGAATCGGTTCAACGAGTCGTACAACAGCGTGGTGAGGATGAAGCCGGGTGTCACGGTGGCGCAGTTGAATGCGGGGCTGGAGCAGAAGAGGCTGGAAGAGATTCGGCGGGAGGGGACGAGCGGGTTTAAGTTTGGACAGAGCTTCGGGTTGGGGGATGTTCGCGCAGCCGTGGACGGAGGATGCGGCGGGGGATCTGAGGAAGCCTTTGGTTGCGTTGTTCGCCGTGGTGGCGATGATTCTACTGATTGCCTGCACGAATATTTCAGGGCTGATGCTGGCGCGGGCTTCGGCGAGGATGAAGGAGCTGGCGATACGGAGTGCGCTGGGGGCTTCGCTGCGGCAGTTGGCGATGCAGTTTGTGGTGGAGACGGCGCTGCTCGCGGGGATGGCTACGCTGATTGGTGTGTTGGCGGGTCCGCTGCTTGGGAAGATTGCTGCTGCTGGTGATTCCGCATGATCTGGCGCGGGGCTTCGCGGTGCATATGGATCTGCGCGTGGTGGCAGTGGCAGCGGGCTTTGGGTTGCTGGCGGCGTTTCTCGCCGGAGTGGCTCCGGTGGTGCAACTAGCGCGGACGCACAAGTCTCTGAAGCTGGCGGAGTACAGCAAGAATTCGACTGCAGGAGCGGCCAAGCAACGGTTCCGCAATGTGCTGGTGGCGACGGAGGTTGCGCTGGCGTTTTTGCTGGTGGCGGGGAGCGGGTTGTTCTTGGCGAGTTTGCGGGAGCTGCAGTCGGTCGATCCCGGATTCAGAAGCGATTCCATCATGACCGGCAAGGTGACGCTGGATGCGACGAACTACAAGGGGCAGGATTTAAAGCAGGTGAACTTTATTCACGATGTCACGGAACGGTTGAGCGCGCAGCCGGGAGTCGTCGCGGCGGCAGCGGTGTTTCCGGCGCCGTTTGCCAGCCAGATGCATCCGTCGGGGAGTTTCAGGATCGCGGAGAAGCCTACAGGGCCGAACGATCCGGGGCCGCATGGGGACAAGGTATGGGCTACTCCGGGGTATTTTGGCGACGCTGCAGATTCCGCTGCTCGAGGGGCGATGGTTCAGCGAGGCGGACAGGAAGGATACGCCGCCGGTGGCAGTGATCGACGACATGCTGGCGAAGGCTTACTGGCCGGGAAGGAGCGCGGTGGGAGGGCATCTGCGGCTGGGCGGGCAGGATTCGCCACCGGTGGAGATTGTGGGCGTGATCGGGCATGTGAGAAAGGATTCGCTGGAGGTGGAGGAGAACAAAGGCGTGATCTACCGGCCGATGGCGCAACAGCCTGTCGATGAGGCGGTGTTTCTGGTGCGGACGAAGATGAGTCCGGATGCGATGCGGACTCCGTTGGTAGAGGCAGTGCGGGCGGTGGATTCGACGGAGGCGGTCTACGACGTGGAGACGCTCGACCATTTCGTTGGCGATTCGCTGGCGGCGAGACATCTTCTGGTATGGTTGCTGACTATGTTTGGCGGGCTGGCGTTGTTGCTGGCGGCGATTGGGATTTATGGGTTGCTGAGTTTTACGGCATCGCAGCGGACGACGGAGATCGGGATTCGCATGGCGCTGGGCGCGCAGCGGTGGCAGGTGGTTACGCTGATGCTGCGAGAGTCGATGACGTTGATTGGAGTTGGAATCGTGGCTGGGCTCGTGTTGACCTTTGTCGCGAAACGGATTCTTGTTCATTCCTTTGCGGCGATGAACACGGGTTTGTGGGAGTCGCTGGTGGTTGCTGCGTTTTGTTTGCTCGTGGCGACGGCGCTTGCGTCGATCGTGCCGGCACGACGGTCGGCTAGTGTGGATCCGGTGATTGCGTTACGGAATGAGTGATGCGCGGGACCGCTTAGCTTTATAGCGGAAAATGTAATGAATGCATGGGTGGGCGAGCGGTTTCGGGGTCCTTCGACTTCGGGCTGCGCCCTTCGCTCAGGATGACGAGTTTTAGAGAGAGAAAGTAGCGGCGGATTACTTCGCCGCCGCTACGTGGTGGTTGTTGGGGTAGGTGGCTTCGAGGGTGAGGATCTCGTAGGGCTTGATGGGGACGGTGATGGTGTCGCCGGTGAGGTTGAGAGCGTTGCCTTCAACCTTTTCCATCATGTTGGTCTCGGTGGCGCTGGTGGCTCCGGGTGGGATGTGAAGTTTAACCTGCGTAGCTTCGCCAGCCCACTCGTACATGCGGAAGATAAGGGCGTCTGAGTCTTCGGCTTTTTTGATTGCGGTGAGGGTTACGTTGGGATTTTCGATGCTAGCCCACGAGTGTTCAGCGGGTTGCGAGCCGGTGTGGGGGAAGACTTGCTCGGCTTTGAGAGGGTCGTTGAGTTCGTAGCCGCGGTGGACGGTTTGGGCTTGCTTCCAGGAGCCGGCGTGCGGGTAGAGTGCGTAGCGGAATTGCTGGCGGCCTTTGTCGGCGACTTCGTCGGGCCAAGTGGCGGAGCGAAGGAGGGTGAGGCGGAGGGTGTTGCCCTCGGCATCGTAGCCAAACTTCACATCGTTGAGGAGGGAGAGGCCTTGCTTGGGGTCGCCGAGGTCGGCCCAGCGCTGGGCGGGGACTTCAAACTGCGCTTTTTCCCAAGAGTTGTTGCGTAAGGTGGTGCGCTCGATGGAGCCGTAGGGGATCTCGTAAGTGGCTTTGGGGCCGGTGGCAGCGAGCGGGAAGGCTGCTTTGAGGAGTACGTGGCTCTCGTGCCAGTCGATGTCGTTGTCGATGACGACTGTGTCGGCTCCGGCGTCGAGGGAGATGTCTTGAATGAAGTGCGAGGATTGCCAGGTGCGTGTGACTCGGACGGTGTTGCGGAGAGCGCCTTTGGTGAGGAGGGAGACGCTGTCCAGATTTGTGATGGGCGTCATGTGGTCGAGAGTGCCGGGGTCGATGTTCCAGGCGTCGTATTGCTTGGGGGTGTCTTTGAAGGTCTGGAGTTGGTTGCCGCAGGCGTTGGGCGCGAGGTATGAGTCCCCGTTGTTTGCGTTACGCAGAGAAGTGATGCAGCCGCTTTTCTTGTTGATCTCGAGCGAAACAATGCCATTGCTGAGGCCAAAACTGTCTGCTGTTTCACTGATCCTGACGGCGCTATCATCAGGTCCGCTTGGCGCTCGGCGAGGTTTCTCCTTCGCGTCGACGACGGCGAGGATGGCATAGCCGAGGGCGGGAATGTTGTCGGTGCGTACGAGCAGATTGAAGGTATTGGTGGTTGGATCTTGCGAGAGGATCTGCGTGGGCAGCGGTCCGTTGGGGCCGGCGGCGTAGACGTCAGTGGCGGGGTGAGTGAGCTGAGCGGCGACGGCTACGGTCTCGCTGCGAGGCCACGCCATGGCGTTGTAGACGAGGATGGGAACGCCATCCTTGGCGCGGGTGTCGATGGTCGCGGAGAGGGTTTTGAGTGCGTTGTCCGTGATTTCGTGGTCGACGTGGAAGAGTTCGGTGTAGTCCTTTTGCGCGTCCTTGTAGATGACGCCGATGCCGGAGCCGGCGGCTAGGTCGTGAAACTGGTTGAAGGTGATTTTTTTCCAGTTTTCTGTGAGTTGGTCGGCTGGGTAGGGACGACCGTTAAGCCATGCGAGCGAGGCTAGCTTTTCGGCGTCGAGGGTCGCGACTTCGGTGGTGCGCATGCTGCGCTTGTGTTCGGCCTGGGTGGTGAAGACGCCGCGGTGGTATTCGAAGTAGAGCTCGTCTTTCCAGGTTGGTAGGCCCATGGCGCCGGTAGAGGAAGCGGGTGGTGCGGTGTAGCCCTTGGCGATGGAGTCGTAGTCCCAGGTGGGGGAGTCGGGGTTGAGGTTCTTCTCTACGCTTGAGAAGTAGGCCTGCGCGGTGTGGTAGCGCATGGTGGGGACGGCGTCGTTGTTCTTTCCTGCCGTGATCCATTGGTCGGCCTGGTCGAGCATGGCGCGAGTGGGGCCGCCGCCGTGGTCGCCGATGCCGTAGAGGTCGAGCATCTCGGATGTACCGGGGTTGCGCTGGGCGGATTCGGCGAAGTCGGCGGAGATGCGGGTGGGGTTGACGTTGTCGTGGACGTAGTCGGTGGGGAAGTAGGTGAGGACTTTGCTGCCGTCGGGTGACTCCCACCAGAAGAGGCGGAAGGGGAGCTGGTTGGTGTCGTTCCAGTGCATCTTCTGGGTGACGAAGTAGTCCATGCCGGAGCGTTTGTAGATTTGCGGGAGCTGCCAGTTGTAGCCGAAGGAGTCGGGGTTCCACCCGATGCGGGCGGTGACTCCGTACTCTTTTTGGAAGTAGCGCTGGCCTACGAGGAGCTGGCGTACGAGGGATTCGCCGTCGGGGAGGTTGAGGTCAGGCTCGACCCACATGCCGCCGACGATCTCCCAACGGCCCTCTTTGACGCGCTTGCGAATCTGGTCGTTCATCTGTGGATATTTTTCGGCGATCCATGCGGTGTATTGAGCGGCGGACTGGCTGTAGGTGTAGTTGGGGTACTCGTCCATGAGCTGCAGGGCGGTGGTGAAGGTGCGCTTGACGACATCGATGGTTTCGCTGCGCGGCCAGAGCCAGGCGGCGTCGATGTGGGCGTTGCCGGCGAGGTCGACGGTGGCCTGGGAGAGGACCGGGTGAAGCTCGGTGAGGATGCTCTGGGCTTTGTTGAGGGAGGCGTCGAAGGCGGATTGATTGCCGGAGTCGAGAGCTTTCAGATCGATGGCGGCTACGGCTTCTTCGACTTTGGGGAGGAGGTCTTTGCGCGGGGTAGGGAGCGCGGGCAGGATATTAGCGGCGGTGATGCACTGGATGCGGATGTTTTCAGGGTTGGGGCGGGCGCTGGGACCGGTTGCGTTGGGATTGGGTTCAATCTTGAGGTTGACGCCGGCGAAGGTTTTTTCGTCGACGGTGTGGAGGAGTTTGACGGCAACGAGGACCTTGTCGCCGGGCTTTGCGGGCTCGAAGAGGACGATGGGTTCCAGGTCGTCGCCGAGGGCTACGCGTCGGCCGTTGAAGTAGATGATCTCGGGCATGGGGCCGTTGGCGTTGGCATGGAACTGGAACCAGATGCGAGAGCCGGTGATGTCGTAGCCGTTGAGGGTCTTGGGAATTTCGATGACGCGGCGATACCAGACGGCGTCCTGCGGGGCCTTGGCGCGGGGCTTGACGAGGGGCCAGCCGGAGTCGTCGAGGGATGGGGATTCGCCGTGGGGGATGTCGCCGGCGTGGAAGCGCCACTCGCCTACGGGGAGAGAGTTGAACATCTCGAGGGTGTGGAGCTTCGCGATCGCGGCGGGAGAGAGGTTTTTCTGTTCGCGGATGGGGGTGAAGGACTGAGCTAAAGCGAGGGTGCAGGTCAGCAAGAGGGCGAGCGGAAGATTGCGGAAGCGCATGGGCGCAAGGTTAGCAAATTTGAGGGCTTTGGAGAAATCGACCGCGGATATTCGCGGAGGAACGCGGATAAAGGCGTAGTGGTGATAAGGAAGGATGAAAGGCGGGTAGGAGCTGATGGATCGCGCTTCGTGCGATTTCCTACTCAAGGTAGCTGACCTGCGGACGGGGTCGCTGATAGTCTTGCGGGCATGATGAATCTGCGAGTGCGAGTGGCGGGTGTTTTGGGATTGGTGTGTGTCTTGGTTGCTGCGGCTGTGCCGATGGTGGCGCAGAATGCTCTGCCGGCAGCTACGGCGGGCGGGATTGATGCGGCGGCGGCTGAGGTGTTGAAGGCGACAGGGGTTCCGAGCGCGTCGGTGGCGGTGGTGCAGGGCGGGAAGGTTGCGTATGTGAAGGCCTATGGGATGGCGCGGCTGGATCCGCCGATGCCGGCTGAGCCGGGGATGCAGTATTCGGTGGGGTCGATCAGCAAGCAATTTACGGCGGCGATGATGTTGCTGCTGGTGCAGGATGGCAAGGTGAAGCTGGACGATCCGTTGGGGAAGTATCTGCCGGGGCTGACGCGGGCGAATGAGGTGACGATTCGGCAGGTGCTGTCGATGACGTCGGGGTATCAGGACTTCTGGCCTGAGGACTATGTGATGACGTCAATGATGAAGCCGACGGATCCGCAACATATTCTGGAGGTGTGGGGGAAGAAGCCGCTGGACTTCGAGCCGGGGACGCAGTGGCAGTACTCGAACACGAACTATGTGATTGCGGGACGGATTGTGGAGATCGTTGGGGGCAAGCCCTTGATTGAACAGCTGCAGGACCGGATTTTTCGGCCGTTGAAGATGACCGGAGTGTTCAATTCGGATGCGAGCAGGCTGCCGGCGAATGATCCGACGGGGTACTACCAGCACGCGCTGGGGCCGCTGCGTCCGGCGCCGCTGGAGGGGCAGGGATGGATGTTTGCCGCTGGGGAGTTGGCGATGCCGGCGAGCGATCTTGCGCTGTGGAACATCAGCATGATCGATCGGACGCTGCTGTCGCAGGCTTCGTATGACGCGATGTTTACCGAGGTGAAGTTGAAGGATGGGAAGGGCACGGGGTATGGGTTGGGAGTGCAGGTGGGGAATCGCAATGGGCATCGATACATCGAACACAGCGGGGAGGTGTCGGGATTTGTGGCGGAGAATATTGTGTTTCCCGATGACAAGGTGGCGGTGACGGTGTTGACGAACGAAGATGCGTCCGAGCGCTGCGGGTGCGCTGGGCCGCAGGATTGCGCCGCTGGTGATGGGAGGGGCGTCGAGTGCGGGTGGTGCGGGTGCGGAGACGGCGGCGGCGGAGAAGCGGGCGCTGGATATTTTTACTGGATTGCAGGATGGCAAGCTGGATCGGACGCAATTGACGGAGTTGTGCGATGCTTACTTTACGGAGGAGGCGGTGCAGGACTTTGCTTCGAGCCTGAAACCGCTGGGTGTGCCGAGCAGCTTCAAGCAGGTAGCGGAGGACAAGCGCGGAGGGATGACGTTTCGGGTCTTTAGCGTGAGTTTTCCGAACAGGCAGTTGCGGGTGACGGTGTACGAAGAGCCGGATGGGAAGCTGGAGCAGTACCTGGTGATTGCGACAGGTAATTAGTGCTGTGGTTCCGTGAGAGCGCGTTGCGTTGAGGCGTTCGGTGTAATGAAGGATAATGGGTCTTGTTGAGGACGCGGCCGGCTTCGCTGGTGGGTGTGCTCACCGTTCTTCTGCTTCATTTTGTGCTTCATTTGCCCTAGGGCGTTTCTTCTTCCTTGGTTCGATAACCGAGGATGGAAACGACTATGGACCTTTGGACAGAGTATGAAGGAAGAACGATCGATGGAGCATTCACCCTTACAAAACTGATTCAACCTGAGGGGCGGAGCGCCTTTTTCTCCACTTCGAATGGGACCGGGGTTCCGACGGTGATACGGCTGATCGAGTCGCACTTTGACGGCGACGACATCCTGGCGCGGTGGCGCGGTATGGGGGCGCTGAATCATCCAAACCTGGTCAGGCTGAACAGCTTCGGACATGTTGTGGTGGATGAGACGTCGCTGGTGTACGCGGTGATGGAGCCGGTGGATGCAAACCTTGGCGAGATATTGAAGGTTCGGCAGCTGACGGAGCTGGAGACGAAGCAGGTTGCGACGAGTTTGCTGGCGGCAATTGAGGCGCTGCATTCGAGCGGATTTGTCCACGAGCATGTGGAGCCGGCGAATGTGCTGGCGGTGGGTGAGGTGATCAAGCTGCGGAGCGACTGCATCCGGGAGACGCTTGAGGGCGAAGAAGGGGCCAAGCTGAAGCGGAAAGATGTTCGGGATTACGCTACGGTGCTGCTGCAGGCGTTGACGCAGCAGAGAACGCTGGAGGCCGCGTCCCGTAATCTGCCGCTGCCTGCGCCTTTTGAGCAGATTGTTCGCAAGGGGCTGAGCGGAGAGTGGGGGCTGGAGCATATTAGTGCGGCGTTGACGCCGGTTGCCGCGGTTGCGAAGCCTGTCGCGCGTCCGACTGCGGCGCAGGTTGAGGCGCCACTGCCGAAGGTTGAGAGGCCGGTTGAGGCGCCTGTGATTCCTCCTCCATCAGTGGCGAGGCGCATTCAGATTCCGGTCGAGGATAGGTCACGAGGGGATCGGTTGCGTGGGATTGCTTATGGTGTGGGTACGCTGCTCATCGTGTTGCTGGGATGGTGGTTTGTGCATAGTCGATCGGCGAACTCGAGTGAAGCCGTGACGAAGGTTCCGGTGCCGGTTGCGGGGGAGAGTGGTTTGCCCGCTGCGGAGTCTAGACCGAGTGCCGCGGTGGATGTGCCTGCTCCGGTTCGGCCGATAGCTTCTCCGACCAGCGCGGGCAACTGGCGGGTGATTGCGTTTACTTATAACCGTCGGGACGAGGCTCAGCAGAAGGCGGCGGAGATTGGACGGAGCCATCCGGATCTGAACCCGTCGGTGTTTACTCCGACGGGGCACGCTCCTTTTCTGGTAGAGCTGGGGGGCGCGATGAGCAGAGAAGATGCGTTTGCGCTCTCGGGTAAGGCGAAGAGAGAGGGATTGCCGAAGGATGTTTATGCGCAGAATTATCGAGGTGGTGGGAATTAGGGCTCGGGGGTAGCCGCGCCACAAAAAATGCAGGTCCTTCGACTACGCCTCTCGCGGTGAGACTGCGAGCGGCTCCGCTTCAGGATGACACTTCTAGGTGAGACTGCGAGGCCCTCCGACTACGCTCAGGGTCAGGATGACACATTAGTTCATCCGTCCTCAGGGGTACACAAATTTATGTAACAGACGCGGTTACTTTTTCTCGGTTTGGGCGAGGAAGTCGATGAGGTATTGCTTCCAGACGGCGGCGTTGGTGTGGGTGCCGTGGCCGCGGGTGGCGTCGGAGATGGGGATGAGGATGAACTTTGCGTTGGGCATCTTCGTGACCATCTTTTCTGCGATACCAAGCTCAGGGGGATTGATGAAATCGTCGGCGGAGTTGATCCAGAGGACGGGAGCGGTGATGGTGGAGAGCTTCGGTGCGGGGTTGTAGTTGCGCGAGGCGTTGACGTAGTAGATAAAGTCGTTGGCGTCGGTGCGCTTGATGTCGGCGTCGATGGTTTTGTCGACGTAGGCTTCGACCTGGGCGCGGGTGGGGTAGTTTTTCTGGAGCTGAAGGGGCGCGCCGCCGGCGATGACTAAGAGATCGCTTGCTCCGCGGAGGCCTTCGACGGGCGGGGTGGTGTAGTCACCGTTCTTCCAGGCGGGATCGTTCTTGATGTCCTGTATGGCCATGTAGCGCCACATGCGATTGCGGCCGGCGAGTTCGACGGGGAGGCAGGCGAAGGGCGCGAGCGCGTCGGAGAACTGGGGGAAGGTTTCGCCCCAGACGAAGGACTGCATGCAGCCCATGGAGGTGCCGAGGATGAGGCGGAGGTGGTCGACGTGGAGGCCTTCGAGGAGCATGGTGTGCTGGCTGGCGACCATGTCGTCGTAGTCGTACTGGGGGAAGTGCATGCGGAGGCCGTCGGAGGGTTTGGAGGATTCGCCGTGGCCGATGTCGTCGGGGAGGATGATGAAGAATTTTGTGATGTCGAGTGGCTGGCCGGGGCCAAAGAGGACGTCGGAGAAGACAGGATTGAGCAGGGAGTGGGCGTTGCCGCCGGTGCCGTGGAGGAGCAGGATGGCGTTGTCGGTGTGACCCTGCGCGTCTTTGTGGGGATGGCCGAGGGTGAGGTAGTGGAGGTGGAGTTTCTGGATCGTCTCGCCGTCCTTGAAGTTGAAGTTGGCGATGTCGTAGGCACCGTCCTGGGTTGGCCACTTGTTGGGTGTGGCCTGCGCGTTGGCGGCGACGGTTGCGGTTGAGAGGAGCGCCAGCAGGGTAAGACGGGTGAGCATGATGAAGGTGTCTCCGGAGCTGTGAGTTGAGGTGATGCCTGTGAGACGTGCGGGCTCGTCGTAAAGTTCTAATTGCTCATGTTCTCCTGCGCCCTGATAAAAGCGAAGTTGTTGACATGAACCCACCCGCGGAACGGAAGATTGACGTCGGCGATGGCGAGCAGCACGAGCGTAATGAGGAGAGTGAAGGAAAAGACCTGAAGGGTGTGGAGTCTGGGATTCCCCGAGCCGAACATGGAGGCCGATGCGATCGTCAAAAATCCTCCGACGAGAAGAACGGCCCAGAAGATGGTGGGCAGACGGAACGTGCTTTGAAGCAAACGGGTGCGGCGGTGTTCGGTGAGCGAGCTCAGCTCGGAGATGGCGTGGTCTTCGGCGACGATCTCGGAAGGCGTTGCTGAGTTTAACCGACATCAACGTCTTCCACATGGCTTGATTGATGTTATGGCTTTCTTCGGGCAGCTGATTGCGAGCCATCTCTGGCCAGTCTCGACTGATGACCGCATCCGCGTAAGAACGGGCTTGCAGCTGAAGCTGCACACGTTGCGGCTCGGGTAGGCCTTCGGCCAGACGATAGACGTTCCTGAGAGCGCTGGCCTCAAGGTCCACGTTGAGATTCGCTGACCCGAAGTCCGTCCATACGGTGTAGAGCATAAAGCCGAGAATGACGGCGTAGGTGGTGCCGAGGATATTGAGCTGCCAACCGATGAGGTCGTTATGCACTTGACGCTTTTCCCGCGGCCAGACGCGGTTGAGGGCAGCCATAAAGAGCATCGATCCTGCCATCATTGCGATGAGGATGACGATATTTTGCGTGAGAGTCAGCATAAGGTGGTGTTCTCCCGTCGATCTCCAAGCTTATCGAATTTGCTGCGGATAATTCGACCAGATTTGATGACTGTGTGAGGACTGGCGTTGGAGCAAGACGAAAAGGGGGCGTGGAGAGGATGCTCCACGCCCCGCGTTGATCTTGTTGAACTATGCGAGAGAGACGCTAGTTGGCGGCATCTCTCTTCTCCTCAGGCACCTTTTCCGGGGTAGTGAGGGGCTTGGTGATGTCGTCGAGGTAGTCGGGGGTGGCGTCTACACGAACCAGTGAGGGATAGCGTTCGCCGTCGTGGTAGTCGATGTCGGCGTTGGTGACGAAGGTATCGCCCTGGAGGATGAGATGGATGGGCTCGGTCTTGCCTTTTGCATCCTTGATGGCGGCTTTGAGAGCGTCGCCGGAGAAGATGTTGCCGTTGACGGCGATGATCTTTTGACCAGGGGCCAGGCGAGCCTTGTCGGCGGCGGCATTCCATCGGACGTCGGCGATATTGCCGTCATTGTTGACCCGGAGGCCGATGGAGTACCAGACATCGATACCGCCACCACGACGACCCCCGGCAGAGGCCATGGTGCGCGCGGATTTGGTGGGCTTGTCGGTGTAGACGAGTTTGTAGCCGCCCTGCTCGATGCCCGCTACGTCGGCACGGGGGTTGATGGCGTCGACACGGTCGTGGATGAAGGTTCCCCAGTCATACTTGACGACCTGGTTGAGGTCGGCGATGAGCTCGTCTCGTTTGTAGGTGACGATGAGCGGGCCGGTGTTGCCGCCTTTGGCGAGGAAGATATGGAGGAAGTCGGTGAGGGACTTCTTGTTGTCGGTGAGCTTGCGGATGGTGGTGTCGGCGTCGAGCCAGAAGAGCTCACCCTCCTGGTAGTAGTCCTGGCCGCGCTTCCAGTTGGACCAGGCGGGGTTGCCGCCGCGGAGGATGCTGGCGGCTATAGCGGTGTCTTCGGTGGAGCGCCACTCGCGGCCGACCTTGGTGTCGAGGTTGGCGGCGGATGCGGCGAGCATGTCGCGGTACTGCTCCTGCGACTTGAGGCCGGAGCGGGCGGCGAGGACGTTGCCGAGGTATTGGGTCATGCCTTCGTAGACCCAGAGGAGCGAGCCTTCCTGCATCTTGGCGAAGTCGTCCTGGTAGAGGTTGAAGGGGCGGCGGTACTTGCCGTTCCAAGAGTGAGTGAACTCGTGAGAGAGGAGGTCGGATTCGGCGAGCTGGTGGGCTGGGTCGGAGAAACCTTTTTCGCCTACGCCGTTGTCAGAGGACTGGCCGTGTTCGAGGCCTTCGCCGCCGGCTACGTCAGAGAGAGTGAGGAGGAAGTGGTAGACGTTGTAGTGGCGCGAGTTGTAGGCGGCACCGGTCTCGCGGACGAGATTGTTGAGTTCGCTTAGGAGCGCGGGACGAAGCTGGGAGTCTTCGGGGGAGTCGGCGACGACGTCGATGTAATGCTTGGGGGTGACTTCAGGGGCGAGGGGGAACTCGTGGAAGTATTCTCCGGTGATGATGGGCGAGTCTTCAAGCTGCTCGACGTTGGTGGTGGCGAAGTGGGTGAGACCGCCACTGGGGTGTTGAGGATCGTAGCCGTCAGTGGGAGTGAGGGCGGTGCCGATGCCCCAGCCGGTGGGGACTTTGACGGAGGGCTGGATGGGGATCTCTTTGACGGGGGTGTTGGCGGGATAGAGGAGTAGCTTCTCCCATTCGAGGACGGCGAGTTTCTGGCTGATGCGTGCGGTGACGATGCAGTCGAGGTGAGCGTGGAGGGTGGTGACGCCGGCGGGGACGGTGACGTGGAACTGGTAGAGGTCTTCGTCGTCGCGACGCCAGGGAAGGACCTTGCCGTTGGCGGTGAAGACGACGCCGGTGATTTCATCGACGGGGCCGGTGGGGCGATGGTTGCCGGGAATCCATTTGGGCGTGGTGAGGCTGACGGGGCCGGCGGTGACGGGGATGTCGACTTCGGCGTGGTAGAGCTTGCGTGGGGCGTCGGAGAGGTCCGCGGTGATCTGGATGGGGGTCTTCTGGGCTTGCAGGAAGGTGGGTGCGCTGAGTAGCAGTGCTAAAGGCAGGAGGGTGTGGCGGTTGATCATAAGCGGGGTCTTTGTCTCGAAGTGGGGTTGGAATTTCAGATATTAGTCAGGATAGACGAATGGCGAAGGTTTCCGGACGCAGCCTGATTTTGAGAGGGCAGGCTGCGTCCGCTTTGTTGCAGCAGGTCAGGACTTGAGGGCGGACTCGATGGCGGCGACGACGGCTGGGTCATCAGGGAGGACCTCGGGCGAGAAGCGTGCGGCTGTGTTGCCGTTGCGATCGACGAGGAATTTCTCGAAGTTCCAGAGGATGCCCGGTTCGGGGTTCGTGGTGGCGCCGTTGTGGTTGCTTTTGAGGAAGCCGTTGAGATTTTCGCGGAAGCCGTCGCGGGTGGGGCCGACGGCTTTGGGCTGCGCTTCGATGAGCGATTGGTAGAGCGGATGGGTGTCGGGGCCGGTGACGACGATCTTCGAGAACATGGGGAAGTCGACTCCGAAGGTGGAGCGGCAGAAGGTCTGGATGTCTTCGTTGGAGCCGGGTTCCTGAGCACCGAAGTCGTTGGCGGGAAAGCCGCAGATAACGAGGCCGGAGTCTTTGAAGCGGGAGTAGAGCTTCTCGAGGGCGTCGTATTGCGGGGTGAGGCCGCACTTGGAAGCGACGTTGACGATGAGGAGGACTTTGCCGCGATATTCGGCGAGGGATGTGCGTTGGCCGGTGATCCTCTGGACGGGGATTTCGTAGATGTTGGGCATGCCTTTAAGTTTATCGCGAGAAGAAAAGGCAGGCGGGGGAGTCAATTTGAGACAAATATTTCTAACTTCTTTATGCGTTGGTGGGTAGGATGTAACGCCTATGACAATGAGTGACTTTCTTTTCGGGAAGCCTCTGCTGACCAGCGAGGAGCGGGCTGAGCACATTGGCGTTTCGGCGGGCATTCCGATCTTTGGGCTGGATGCGCTGACAAGTGCGGCATACGGGCCGGAGGCGGCGCTGACGCTGCTGATTCCGCTGGGACTGCTGGGATTGAACTATATCGTTCCGGTGATTACGGCGATTGTGGTGCTGCTGGTGATTGTGTACTTCAGCTATCGGCAGACGATTGAGGCTTATCCGCACGGCGGCGGGTCGTACACGGTGGCGAGCGAGAATCTGGGGAGCGGCGTGGGGTTGCTGGCTGCCGCGGCGCTGATGATCGACTATGTGCTGACGGGAGCGGTGGGAATATCGGCGGGCGTGGCTTCGCTGATCTCGGCAGTGCCGAGACTGCAGCCGCATACGCTGGCTTTGTGCCTGGTGATTCTGGCGATATTGGCGATTGTAAACATGCGCGGTGTCAGAGACACAGGCGCGGCGTTTATGCTGCCGACGTTTCTGTTTGTCGGCACGCTGCTGGTGATGGTGATAGTGGGGGTGTACCGGACGGCGATGAGTGGAGGGCATCCGGTGCCTGTTGTGGCTCCGCCTGTGGCTTCGCCGGCCACGATGACTTATCTGAGCCTATGGCTGCTGGCGAAGGTTTTTTCGAGTGGATGTACGGCAATGACCGGGGTCGAGGCGGTGTCGAATGGAGTGATGGCGTTCAAGGAGCCGAAGAGGAAGAACGCACAGCTTACGTTGACGGTGATTATTGCGATTCTGATTGTGCTTCTGCTTGGGATTGCGTATTTGGTGAAAGCGTATGGGCTGGTGGCGACTGATCCGGAGGCGAGCAACTATCAGAGTGTGCTGAGTCTGCTGGTGTCGGCGATATTTGGGCGGGGATGGTTTTATTACCTGACGATGGCTTCGGTGCTGGCGGCGCTGGCGCTGAGCGCAAATACGGCGTTTGCGGATTTTCCGCGATTGACTCGGATGATTGCGCTCGATGATTACCTGCCGCATGTCTTCATTCTGCGAGGACGGAGATTGCTGTACTCGCATGGGATTTATTTTCTGACTGGGCTGACGGCGGCGATCCTTATTTTGTTTGGCGGTGTTACTGACAAGCTGATTCCGCTGTTTGCGATTGGCGCGTTTCTGGCGTTCACGCTGTCGCAGGCGGGGATGGTGATGCATTGGAAGAGGCAGGAGAACGATAAGGCCCGCGGCTGGCACATGTTTGTGAACGGGCTTGGAGCGGTTTCGACAGGGATGACGCTGCTGGTGGTGCTGGTGGCGAAGTTTGTCGCTGGGGCCTGGGTGACGGCTCTGCTGATACCGGTCCTGATCGTGATCATGATGGCGGTGAAGCGGCACTACACGCGGGTGAAACGGGAGATGGCGGATATGAATCCGCTGAGCCTGGTTAATCTGCGGGAGCCGATTGTGGTGATTCCGATGGCGCGGTGGGATCGGGTGACGGAGAAGGCGATGCGTTTTGGGTTGCTGCTCTCGAAGGAGATCAAGGTGGTGCATGTCCACTCGGATGATGAAGAGGAGGGCCTGGAGCAGGCGTGGGAGAGCAGTGTGCTGCAACCGATCCGGGAGAAGGGGCTAGCGTTGCCGGAGTTGGTAACGATCCCGTCGAACTACCGGCTCATCGTCAATCCGCTGATGGATTACGTCCTGAACCTGGAACAGGCTGATCCGGAACGAAAGATAGCAGTGCTGTTGCCGGAGCTGGTAGTGCGGCATTGGTGGGAGAATCTGCTGCATAACCAGAGAGTGCAGTTGTTGAAGTTGATGCTGTTGCTGAAGGGCAAACAGCGGATTGTGGTGGTGAATATTCCGTGGTACCTGTAACGGCGGCATCAACGCGTAGGGAAGGATTTAATGGAGACGGGCCGACGGACGAAGTAGTATCGAAGGCGATATGTCTTTTACTGATTCTATTATTGGAAGACCTTTAGCGACGAGTGAAGAGCGTGCCGAGCACATTGGCGTGGCGGCTGGAATACCGATTTTTGGCCTGGATGGGCTGACGAGCGCGGCGTACGGGCCTGAGGCAGCGATGACGCTGCTGATCCCGTTGGGGATTGGCGGAGTGGAGTATGGATGGCGGATTATTACCGCGATCCTGATTCTGTTAACGATTGTGTACTTCAGTTATCGCCAGACGATTGCTGCGTATCCGGGAGGCGGCGGAAGTTATACCGTCGCGACCGAGAACCTGGGTGAGAAGCCGGGGTTGCTGGCGGCGGCGGCGCTGATGATCGATTACATTCTGACGGCGGCGGTGGGAATATCGGCCGGCGTTACGGCATTGACTTCGGCGGTGCAGGGCACACGCTTTGCCGCGCTGCAAAACCATACGTTGTTGATATGTCTCATCATCCTTGCGATTCTGGCGATCGTGAATTTGCGTGGTGTGAAGGACACAGGCACAGCGTTCATTCTCCCGACGTTCTTGTTTGTTGGGACACTGCTGACGTTCATTGGGATTGGCGTGTGGAAGACGGTCGCATCAGGTGGGCATCCGATGCCCGTGGTTGCGATTCCGCCCCCGCCCTTGGCAACAGGAGCGCTGGGGTTGTGGATGATCCTGAAGGCATTTGCGAGTGGATGCGCCGCGATGACCGGGGTTGAAGCGGTGTCGAATGGGGTGATGGCGTTTGGCGAGCCGAGGGTGAAGCGGGCGCAGCGTACGCTGACGGTGATCATCGGGATACTGATGGTGCTGCTGTTCGGGATTGCGTATCTGGCCAAAACCTACACGGTGATGCCGATGGACCCGGACGCAACGGGCTATCAAAGTCTGTTGAGCCTGCTGGTGACGGTGGTGTGTGGACGCGGCTGGTTCTATTACCTGACGATGGGCAGCGTGCTACTGGCGCTGGCGTTGAGCGCGAACACGGCGTTTGCGGACTTTCCGCGTCTGACGCGTGCGATCGCCACTCATGATTATCTGCCGCACGTCTTTATTTTGCGCGGGCGGAGGTTGCTTTATTCGCACGGCATTTATGCGCTGACGGGATTTACAGCGGTGATTCTGATTCTCTTCGGGGGCGTGACGGATCGATTGATTCCGCTGTATGCGATTGGAGCGTTTCTCGCGTTTACGCTCTCGCAGGCCGGAATGGTAGTCCATTGGAAGAAGGGTGAGGACCACAAGCTGCGCGGCTGGCATATGTTTGTGAACGGCATCGGTGCGATAGCGACAGGGATCACAACGATTGTGGTGCTGATCGCGAAGTTCCGGACAGGTGCGTGGGTGACGGCGCTGCTGGTGCCGGCGCTGATCGGGATTATGTGGGTCGTGAAGCGACACTACTCGCGGGTGAAGCGGGAGATGGCGGATATGACTCCGCTTAACCTGGTGAATCTGCAGGAACCGATCGTGGTGATTCCGATGGCGCGGTGGGACCGGATCACCGAGAAGGCGATGCGGTTTGGGCTGCTGCTATCGAAGGAGATTAAGGTGGTCCATGTCCACTCGGATGACGAACAGGGCAGCCTGGATGAGATATGGGATGACTTTGTGAGGGCGCCGATCAAAAATGAGGGCCTGCCGGAGCCGGAGCTGGTGGTCATTCCGTCGTCTTACCGGTTTGTTATCAATCCGCTGATGGATTACATCCTGGAGCTTGAGCAGAAGAACCCAGGGCGAAAGGTGGCGGTGATTTTGCCGGAGCTTGTGGTGCGGCACTGGTGGGAGAATGCGCTTCATAATCAGCGGGTGCAGTTGCTGAAGTTGCTGCTGCTGGTTAAGGGAAACCAGAGAATTGTGGTGGTGAATATTCCATGGTATCTGTGAGGAAGCGGATTTTTCAGACTGCTATTGGAACGGGCTTGCGATAGGCGGGTGAGAGTTCGCGGAGGCGAGCTACTGCGGCGGGGATAATTTTGAGGGCTTCGTCGACTTCTTCTTCGGTGGTGAGGCGGGAGAGGGAGAAGCGGATGCTGGCGCGTGCGCGGGCTGGGGCGAGGCCCATGGCGGTGAGGACGTGTGAGGGTTCGGCTGCGCCGGATTGACAGGCGGAGCCTCCGCTGACAGAGAGGCCCTTGAGGTCGAGAGCGATGACGAGGGCTTCGGCTTCAAGGTGGTTGAAGTAGAGGTTGCTGGTGTTGGAGACGCGGGGTGCGCCTAAGCCGTTGACACCGGCGTCGTCGACCTGGGCGAGGATGCCTTGCTCGAAGCGGTCGCGAAGGGCGGTGAGTTCGTCGGGGCCTTCGGTGGCGAGCCAGACGTTCGCTAGTTCTGCGGCTTTGCCGAGGCCTGCGATGCAGGCGACGTTTTCGGTTCCGGCGCGGCGCTGGCGCTCGTGCGTGCCGCCGTGGAGCATGGGGGCGAGTCGGACATTCTTGCGGACGAAGAGTACACCGATGCCTTTGGGTGCGTAGATTTTGTGGCCGGAGAGGGTGAGCAGGTCGACGTGCTTGAGGGGGCCTTCGGCCGAGAGGTCGAGCGGAAGCTTGGCGGAGGCCTGGACGGCGTCGGTGTGGAAGAGGGCGCCGGCGGCGTGGGCGATGGCGGCGAGCTCGGGGATGGGTTGGATGACGCCGGTCTCGTTGTTCGCGTACATGACGCTGACGAGTTTCGTGTTGGGGCGGATCGCGGCCTGGAGTGCTGCCGGCTCGATGAGGCCTTGTGGGGTGCAGGGGAGGAAGGTTACTTCGACTTTGTTCTTTGCGAGGGACTCAGCGGCGTGGAGGACGGCGTGATGCTCGATGGTTGTGGTGATGAGGTGAGCGGGCTCGCCGTGAGTGGATTCGGGTGAGAGGACGCCGAAAAGGGCGAGGTTGTCGCTCTCGGTGCCGCCGGAGGTGAAGACGATCTCGGAGTTGAGGCAGTGGAGGAAGCGGGCGACGGAGCTGCGGGCCTGTTCGACGGCACCGCGGGCGTGCTGCCCATGCTGGTGGATGGAGCTGGCGTTGCCGTAGTGCTCCATCCAGAAGGGGCGCATGGCTTCGAAGACTTCGGGGAGGAGTGGGGTGGTGGCGTTCGCGTCCATGTAGATTCGGCGCATGGGTCTATTTTAGCTTGTGGGAGGTGAAACTTGCGGGAGGGTCGGAGAGGGCCAAGCCTGAAGGCTTACCTTGCCTGGAAGCAAGGGCAACAGCAACAAGAAAGACAAGGCAAAGCAACGACAACAGCAACCGCAACCGCAGATCCTCCGCCTTCGGCGAAGGATGACAACCAAAAAGGCAAGGCAGCGGCAACAGCAACGCAACAGCGACGCCTACAGCAACAGCAGATCCCCTTCGGGGATGACAAACAAGTGCAACTGCAACTGCAACGACCGATGAAGGGTTTCTTCGCTTCGCTCAGAATGACGACAGAAATATAACGAGGTGGCAAAGTGAAAGGGAGATGCTAGGCATCTCCCTTTCATTTGTGCGAACGTGAAGGTTATTTGAGGGTGGTGGGGGTGGAGGGGCCGTAGAGGATGCCGTTGAAGAGGAATTTGAAGGTGGCGTGGGGTTGGCCGCGGAAGGTGACTTCGGGGCCGTAGAGGACTAGCTTGCCTTTGCCGACGGGGGATTCGGCGATGGCGGTGGTGTGGTTGATGTAGCTCTGGCCCCAGGCCCAGCCGCTGGCGAGGAGGTTGTCGTCGTCGTACCAGGCTATGGCGTGGAGACCGGAGAGCGAGGCTTGCGGGTCGAGGGTGAAGGCGGGGCTTGAGTCGAAGTCGACGATGACGTTTGGTGCGACACCGTAGGCGATGGGGTCGGTGTTGTCGACGTGCGCCTTGAGGAGGGAGCCGGGGATGTAGAAACGCTCGGGTGGTACGGGCTGGTATTGGCCTTTGACCATCTCCATGGGGGCGTTGACGAGCGGGAGTTTGAGATAGGAGGCGAGAGAGGTGGAGGTGCCGATGGCCAGCAGTGTGCCGCCGTCGGAGGCGAAGGCCTGAAGTTGTGGGATGGTTTTGGTTGGGGTGATGCTTCCAAGCCAGGGCCGGAATTCGGCGGGGATCTCTTCGGGTTTCATCTCGCGTGGGTTGAAGCCACCGCCGCGGCCACCGGGACGGGGCGAGCGGATGATGCCGTCGGCGAAGAGGAGCACGTCATATTTGGCGTTGAGGTTGCCGGCGTCGAGCTCCTGCGGGTAGACGACGGTGTAGGGGAATTCGAACTGATCGAAGAGCCAACGGATCCATCCAGAGGGCATGGAGCCGCCGTAGACGTCGGCCAGGCCGATGCGGACGGGATGAAGTTGAATGGCCTCGGCGGAGGGCGCCTGTGCGACGGCGGTGGCACTGATGCCGAGGGTCTTGGTTGCGGCCGTGACGATCTGCTGCGTGGCGGCGGAGTACGGCAGCCAGAGAGCGCCGGGTGGGAGGGTCTTATCGCCAGCAGAGGTCTTGGCAGTTAGCCAGTAGACCGGCTGGTTCGCTTTGAGGAGACGGTTGGTGAGGGTGTAGGAGTCGTTGTACTCGTGGCTGACGAGGTAGCCGGCGGGTGTGCCGCTTACGCCGGTGATTGTGCCGGGGACAGGTACGGCGAGGTCGGTTTTGATGGGCGCGAACGGACCGGTGACGGGCTCGGTGGAGCGATCGAAGTGGACGCCCATCTGATACGCGAGGGTCCATCCGGTCGTGTCATAGGGCCGGTTGGGTGGGCCGCCGGGGTAGGGGAAGTCGTTGGGATGGTCCTGAGGCTCGAACATGTCGAGTACCTGCGGGCGGAAGGCCTGCGCGGCGAGCACGACGTAAGAGCCGGCGGGATAGTGCTTGCCGGCGACTTCGAAGTCGGAGCTGGCCTGCTGGACCTCGACGCCGGTCTTCATGAGGCTGTTGACGAATTTTGTCGCGGTGGGGAAGTCGGGCTGGTTGGCGGAGATGATGTAGGCGCGCGCGTCCTTGAGCTTGGGATCGTGCAGGACTTTGTCGTAGAGGTCGGCTGGAATGCCCTGAGTGCGAGGGCCGGCGGCGTTGCTGGCGTCGGGCGAGAGGACGCCGGCGCGGTTGACGTGTGCGCCGCTCTTTTCGGCTTCGGCCTCGAGGGCTTCGATGCGTTTGGGTGTGACGGTCCAGTGATCTGTGCTGCCGTTTTGAACGGAGTCCTTGCCCATGAGGTAGAAGTTGTAGAGGAGATGAGTGCGCTCGCGAGAAGCGTAGTCGAGGACGGCGCGGTTGTTGGTTTGCTCGTAGGCGATGGACGAGGCGTAGTGCCAGAGCTGCGGCTTGATGGGATCGACAAGGTCGTTGCGCGGGAGCTGCTGACTGGCGAGGAGAGGCAGCGGTTCGGGTGTGGGGTTGCCGATGATCTCGGTTAAGAGGCCGATCTGGTTGTGGAAGTAGGAGACGGTGCGGAGGCTGCCGTTGAACCATGTGGAGTAGGGCGCGCCGCTGCGTGAGGTGGAGCCGGGTTTGTTCTCTTCGACGAGGCGCTGGTGCATGGAGGTGCCGACGGCTTCGATGCCGAGGACGACGAGCGGGATCGTAGAAGTAACTGTTGGGGTCGCGGAAGGGCGGCATGAAGATGACGGTGCCTGCGGGGCCGGCCTGGTGGTGGTTGTAGACGATCTCCGGGTACCAGACGCGGGAGAGGATGCGGTTGACGTTGGTGGACTCGGGTTGATTGCTGGCGAAGAAGTCGCGGTTGTCGTCGTGGCCGATGTACTTCTGCCAGAGGCGGGGGACGCCGTCGAGCAGGCGCTTGGAGGGGTCGGGGTTGCGCATGTACCAGTTGGAGACGAGCTCCATGCCGTCGGGGTTGGCGAAGGTGCAGAGGGTGATGTCGTCGTGGAGGAAGCGCATCGTCTCAGGGTCGGTTTTGGCGTTGAGCTCGTAGATGGTCTCGACGAGCTGCTGGGCGCCGACGGTTTCAGAGGCGTGGAGGCCGCCGTCGATCCAGACGATTGCCTTGCCCTCTTCGGCGAGGGACTTGGCCTGATCGTCGGTGAGGCCTTTGGCGAGGGCGAGCTTCTGGCTGATGTCGCGGTAGTGCTCGAGGTTCTTCATGTTCTCGGGCGAGGAGATGATGGCCATGTACTGATGGCGGCCTTCGGCGGTGAGGCCGATGTCGACGAGCTTCATGCGGTCGGATTCTTTGGCGAGCTTCTGGAGGTACTCGGTTTCCTGGGTGTAGTTGACGAGCTGGAAGTCGTCGCCGATGTCGTGGCCGAACTGCTGCTTGGGGGTGGTGATGTTGCTGCGGGGGGCTCCGGTGGTCTGGGACAGGGCGGGAAGAACGGCCAGAAGAGACAACGCGGATAGAGACAGATACAGATTGCGCAGCTTCATGAGGGCAGCAAGCTCCTTGTAGATGGGTTGTGGCTGTTATAGCAGGAGACGAATAGTGGGGAGAAAGAGTTTAGAGTTTGAGGAATTTTTGTTGGTTGGGCTGGTTGGTGCCGGGCGGAGAGTGCATCTGGTAGGCTTGAGGCGAATCTGCGGCTTTATCGCGGCGATTCGAGAGATGCAAAGGAGAACAATGATGATGAAGCGGATAGTTGTGGCTTTGGCGCTGGCCGGTTGTTGTATGACGGCAGCACAGGCTCAGATGGCGGAGAAGAAACCGACGATTGCCCCGGGTACGATGATCGATCCGGCGAAGAGCTTTGACGCGATGCTGAGCGCGTTCGAAGAGGAGTTTATGGGTGCCGCGAAGGCGTTTCCTGCGGAGAAGTATGATTTTGCGCCGAGCCCGGCGATCTTTGTGGCTGGACAGGGAGCGGAATTTACTGGCGTCAACACGTTCCGGGCGACGATCCTGCATGTGGCCACGGCGAACTATTTCTATGCGAGCGCGGTGAGCGGGATGAAGCCGGATGTGGATACGAAGGCGTTGGCGGATATCAAGGGGAAAGATAGGGCGATCGAGGCGCTGGCAGCTTCGTTTGCGTTTTCGCACAAGGCCTTTGCGACGCTGACGGCGCAGAATGCGTTTGAAAGCGTGCGGGGGACGCAGACGAGAGCGAGCCTCGCTGGCGGCCTGGTAGCGCATGGATTTGATCACTATGGACAGATGGTGGAGTACCTGCGGATGAATGGAATTATTCCTCCGGCAAGCCGGAAGTAAAAACTTCTTCAGGGTGTCGATGGAAGAGCAGTCCCTTTGCGGCTGCTCTTTTATTTTGCGGTAGATCAGATTTTGAAGAGGAATTGTGGACGCGGCGATCAACGAAAGAGCTCGTCCATGGGGGTGTCTTCGGCGGTTGGGGCGGCACGCATGACGTAGGTGATGCCGACGCCTGCGATGTCGTAGTGGAGGCGGAGGCTGCGGCTGTAGTAACCGGACAGGGTTACATGATTGTCGAGGGGAACGTCGAGGGCGTTGGTGAAGCCATTGTCCTCCGTGACGTTATGGCCGACGACGACGGTGGCATTTCCGTGCCGGGACGGCCCATAGATCTTCTGGTCGCCGATGGGGAGCTGCTCGTAGGCGTCGCTTTCAAACGAGATGCCGCGGAAGAGTTCGATGCCTAGGCCCAACTGGAAGTGGGCGAGCGGGCCTAGCGAGGTGTAGTCCTTGGTGACGGTACGATTGACCAACGTTGAGGAGTCGCCGGCGCCGATCTCGAGGTCAGGCGTGAAGCGGCCGTAGGTTCGTTGGAAGAGGTTGCTTAAGTCAAAGGTAACGCGACCTGTGGAGAGACCGTAGGCTTCGTCTCCGGTAGGCGCAGTGACGAGGCCGGTTAGCTGGTACTGAAAGGAATGGGGAATGAACTGTGCGTGGAAACCGAGGACGACATCGCCGAGTTCGCCGCGCTGGTTGACTAACTGCGCGTTGGGTTTGGGATGGGTGGATCGGCTCTCGGCAAGCCGGTAGAAGTAGATGGGAATGGTTGCGTCAATGGAGAAGACATCATTGAAGCTGTAGCCGATGGCGGGGGTGGCCAGGGTCGCCCATCCGGTGGTGGAATTGTGGACGCCAGCGATGGTGATGCCGGCGTTCCAGCCATGCAACGTATCGGAGAGGCCAGGGACCTCCGGAACATCCTGAGCGTCTCCCGGCAAGGACTGCGTGGCGGACGTTGAGGGCTCGGGCGCTTTTTCGCGTGGTACCTGAGCGCTGACCGGGAGCGCGAGCAGCATAAAAAAACAGAAGGATTGCCGGCGATGATGTTTTAACGGCAAGCATGACCCCTGAACTGAGCTATGGGGCGAGCATGACATCTTTCATGGCCGTTCGCCAACATCTTTCGGGGTGGCGTGGTCGCGGTCTCGTCCGGTGAACCAGCCGATGTTTGTGTAGGAACGTGTACTAGCGTTCTCCGATGGGAATGTAAGGGGCGGGGTAGGCGGGACCGGTGTAGTCGGCGCGCGGACGGATGAGGCGATTGTCGTCGTGCTGCTCGATCACGTGGGCGGCCCAGCCGGAGATGCGGCTGACGGCGAAGATGGGGGTGAAGAGATCGATGTCGATGCCGAGGGTGGTGTAGGTGGAGGCGGAGTAGAAATCGACGTTGGCGTTGAGCTTCTTCTCCTGCTTGACGAAGAGCTCGATCTTGTGGGACATGTCGAACCATTTGGTGCTGCCCGCGGCTTTGCCGAGTTCCTCGGACATGCGGCGGAGGTGCGTCGCGCGAGGATCTTCAGTGTGGTAGACGCGATGGCCGAAGCCGGAGATTTTTTTCTTCTCGGCGAACATCTGCTTGACGTACTCGACGGGATCGGCGCCGGCTTTGTCGATGGCGTAGAGGAGGCGCATGGTGGCCTCGTTGGCTCCTCCGTGGAGTGGGCCTTTGAGAGCGCCGATGGCGCCGGTGATGGCGGAGTGGATATCGGCGAGAGTAGCGGCGATGACGCGGGCGGCAAAGGTGCTGGCGTTGAGTTCGTGGTCGGCGTGGAGGATGAGGGCGATGTCGAAGGCGCGGGTAGCGGTGTCGGAGGGCTTTTCGCCGTTGAGCATCCAGAGGAAGTTGGCGGCGTGCGAGAGAGTGTGATCGGCTTCGACGTTGGACTTGCCTTTGCGGATGCGGTCGAAGAGGGCGACGATCATGGCGATCTGCGCGGTGAGCCGGTAGGACTTGCGGACGTTGGCGTCGTGAGAGCAGTCGGCTTCGTCGGCGTCGTAGATGCTGAGGAGAGAGACGGCAGTGCGCAGGACCTGCATGGGCGTCGCGCTGGCGGGGACGCTGCGGAGGAGTTCGATGATCTTGGGATCGAGCTTGCGTGCGTCGGCGAGTTTTGCGGAGAAGTCTTTGAGTTCGGCGGCGTTGGGGAGCTTGCCGAACCAGAGGAGATAGGTAGTCTCTTCGAAGGTGGAGCGCTGCGCGAGCTCGTGGATGTCGATGCCACGGTAGGAGAGGACGCCGGCGTCACCGTCGATCCAGCAGATGGAGGAGCTGGTGGCGACGATGCCCTCCAGGCCTTTCGGTGCGACAGCGGTAGCCATAAGACGATTCTCCCTGGTGAAACTTAGTACATCTGGTTATAGCGCAGCGGAGAAACGGTTGTCACGGCGGGATGCGCGAATATCGGTATCGCTGGGCGGCTGTGCGCGTCTTCCGGGCTAAACCTTAAGGACGCAAAGTCGAACGCTAAGGACGCGAAGGGAACGCTATGGTTGCGCGAGGGTTATCTTTGCGTCCCTTGGCGCAGCCTTTGCATATCTTGCGGTTACCTTTTCTTGACTTGCGGCGTCTCCTTTCAATGCAGCGATGTTCGGAGCTTGTTTCAGATGGTATGGGGGTTCCTGGTGGTCCGGGCGGGCGAGAAGGGTGTGAGATCGACGGAGGGGGTTTCGCCCAACAGAAGTTGTGCCATGACATGCGCGGTGGCGGGGGCGAGGAGGATGCCATCGCGGAAGTGGCCGGTGGCGATGAAGCGGTTGGGACGGTTGGGCAAGGCGCCGAGGAGGGGTAGGCCGTCGGGAGTTGCGGGGCGAAGGCCTGCCCAGGCTTCGAGTTGCGCGGCGTCGGCGAGGGCAGGGATCAAGGAAACGGCGAGGGAACGCAGATGGGCGATGTCGGAGGGATGAACGGTTTTGTCGAAGCCGACATCTTCAACGGTTGCTCCGATAATGGCTCGGCCAGAGTTGGGGCCGGATGTGCGGGGGACTATATAGATGTCGGGAGTGCGGACGACGACGCCGAGAGGGAGGGAAGGTGGCAGGGAGACGGCGAGCATCTGGCCCTTTTTAGGAGTGACCTGAAGATCGGCAGGGAGGTTTGGGTGGGAGGTGGACGAGGCCCAGGCTCCGGTGCAGTCTATGAATTGCTTTGTGTGGAGGATGCCGGCTGGTGTTTGGATTTCAACGGCGGCGTCCTGGTTGAGTGTGGACTGGTTGAGTGTGGACTGGACGGGTGTGTTGGGGCGCAGGTCGATGGTGGTGCTGCGGACGGCCGCGAGGAGTGCCGTGGCGAGTTGGCGGGGGTCGAGGCTTCGTTCGTCTAAGAGGATGAAACGGTGATCGCCCGGGGTGAGCGCCGGGAGGAGGCGGTCGAGATCTGTTGGAGTCAGTTCGCCTTCGGAGCCTGGTGTTTGGTGTGGGACGGCTTGCAGGGTGGCGTGGGTCTGGAACGGGACCCGGATGCCGGAGAGATCCGAGATGTGATCGAGGAAGGGCGGGTAGAGGGAGATGCTGAGATTGGCGAGGGAGCGGAGCTGAGATGGATTGTGGGGATCGCCGGTGGCTAACATTCCAGCGGCCGCAGTGGAGGCTTCGGCGAGGGGGGTTGATCGGTCAAGTACTGTGACATGAAGTCCACGGCGATGGAGATCAAGGGCGAGGGAGAGACCAATGATGCCGGCTCCGGCGATGCAGATGTCGGGACTCGAGGAAGAGGGGTGTTGCATGGAATAAGTTTAGTTGGCATGCGGAGAGGTTATAGTTTGGATGTACTGGTTTGCAGGGTGATGAGTGCCCCGTGATCGGTAGGATTGCATGGCGAGAAGCGACAACCAGAACGAGGAGAGTGGAATGGGCGACGAAGAGTACGGGGAACAAAGGACAATTTCGGGAGCACTGCTGGGCGTGGTTGCGGTAGCGTTGCTTGCCGCTCTCGGCGGGTTGGTGTGGTGCTACGGCTTGCAGAATCATCTTGGAGAGGCTGAGAAGAAGATTGCGGTTGCGGATCAGAAGAACGCGGAGCTATCGCAGCAATTGGTGGAGACCAACGCCAAGCTGCGGGCAACGAGCGAGACGCTCGGGCAAAGCGTGGGCATGACGCAGAAGCAGATCGAGCTTCGGACGCAGAGTATCCTTGCCTCGCAAAGGGCGGCGGAGAACAAGTTGGAGCAGGAGCAGGCGGCGACATCGAAGCAGATCGGCGCGGTTTCGACGGACGTTGCCAGCGTGAAGACCGACGTGGGCGGAGTGAAGACTGATGTTGCCGCGACGAAGTCCGATCTGGAGGCGACCAAGACGCAGTTGACTCGGGTGATGGGAGATGCCGGGGTGATGAGCGGCTTGATCGCTACGAATCATGACGAACTCGAGGTCCTGAAGCATAAGGGGGACCGTAACTACTTTGAGTTCACCCTGCAGAAGGGGGCGAAGCCGACGCTGTTGTCGACGATCAAGCTGCAGTTGAAGAAGTCGGACGAGAAACATTCGAAGTACACACTGGTGGTGAGCTCGGACGATCGCAACATTGAAAAGAAGGACAAGGGCCTGGACGAGCCGGTGCAGTTTTACAACGGCAAGGATCCGGTGCTGTATGAGCTGGTGGTGAATGTGATCAACAAGAATCAGGTGTCGGGGTATCTGTCGACGCCGAAGAGCGGCGGAAAGGCGGCCGCAGCGCAGTAAAGACGGGCATTACAATGTGTGCAGACGCAGAAAGGGGGACGCTTATCGCGTCCCCCTTTCTGGTTGCCTTCGTTGAACTACTTCTTCTTTGCTGCCTTCTTCGCTGGTTTCTTGGCTGCCTTTTTTGCTGCTTTCTTAGTTGCCATTTTGCCTATTCTCCCTAGTGATTAGACATCGTAGTTACAACACGCTGCATAGCAGCTAACGAAGGTATAGATTTACGTAATTTCACTGTCAAGAAAAAAATGAACGAAAGCGCAAATTCTTTTTCGTCGATGAGGCGATGAAAGGGACGCGGTTGGACATTTTGCGTCGCGATTTTGAGTCGGCGAGAGAGTTCGCAGAGAGAAAAAGAGAAAGTTGAAGTCTGGATTTGGATGAAGCGCGCTGTGGTCTATAGTCATGGAAAGCAAAAAAACTTACAGCTTCTTTACGAGGCTGATGATATTTCGGTTCAAGGGGAGAGCGCTTGATGCGTGCAAAAAACGTGATCGTGACGGTTGTCTGTCTTCTTCTTACGAGCGCAATGGTTGCGCAGAAGCGAAACATTACTGAGAAAGATATCTTCAGCTTCACGTGGATCGGCGATACGCAGCTCTCTCCGGATGGGAGCCGTGCTGTATATGTGCAGACGACGGTGAATGCGAAGCGCGATGGCTACGACACGGCGCTTTACCTTCTGGATACGGCCCAACCGATGACGCCGCCCCGCCGGCTGACAAATGGACCGCGGGACTCGCAACCGCGATGGTCGCCGGATGGAACGCAGATCGCTTTCACTCGTGCCGTGGAGAAGGATGGCAAGCCGCAACCGCCGCAGTTGTACCTGCTTTCGCTGGTTGGCGGCGAGCCGATGCAGGTTTCGTCGATGGAGAAGGGAGTTGGTTCGCCGCAATGGTCCCCGAATGGGACGTTTATTGCGGTTACGAGCGAGACGCCGATTGTGCCGGAGAAGAAGGCGGAGAAGAAAGACGGGGACGATAAGAAGGAAGGCGCGGAGAAGGCCGAAGAGCACAAGAGCGATGTGCGGATTATCACGAAGGCCGTCTATCGGAGTAACGGAACGGGGTATATCGACACGAAGGATGCTTCGCAGCTCTATGTCTTCGACATGACAAAGCAGAGCGGGAAGACTTTGACGCCGGTGCAGATGACCGCGGGCAGATTCCCGGTGAGCGATGTGGTGTGGGGTTCGTCTTCGAACTGCATCTATTACACGTCGGAACATACGGACGAGCCGTACTACGACCTGCCGCACAACGAGATTTACGCGGTGGCGGCGCCGGCTGCGGGCGCGGCGAAGGACGAGAAGGTGAAGGAGGAGAAGGCGCCGGCGCCGGAGAGCGTGCTGGTGATCAAGCTGAAGACGGCTGCGTCAGGGATGGCGATCTCGCCTGATGGGAAGCGGATTGCTTTTCATTCTGAGGAGGAGCAGCCGGTGCCGAAGTCGCACCAGCAGCCGGATATGTTTGTACTGGATATCGATCCTGCTCAGATGAAGGCCTTGGGGGTTCCGAAGAATTTGAGTGGGAAATACGACTATGAGGTTGGGGGTGGCGTGGGTGGCGATAATACTGCACCTCGTGGCGGGGGACGCGGCGGGATTGTCTGGACCTCTGACGGGAAGTCGCTGATCGACGTCGTCGGTAAGCAGGGGAGCGCGCTGCTGGTATCGATCGATGCGTCAACGGGAGCGGTGAAGGAACTGACGGCGGAGAAGCAGGCAGTGGTCGGCTTTGCGGTGAAGCCGGATGCTACGAAGATGCTGGCGCTGATCTCGACGCCGGTGAGCGTCGGGGATCTATTTTCGGTCGCGACGGACGGATCGAAGCAGCAGACGCAGTTGACGGATGTGAATAAGGAACTGTTTTCGAAGTTGAACCTGACGATGCCGGAGGATATGCAGGTGACGCCGACGGCGAATCCGAAAGACATTGGGGGGAGCAAGATCGAGTCGTTTGTACAGCTGCCTCCGGGCTTCGATAAGACGAAGAAGTATCCGCTGATTCTGAATATTCATGGAGGGCCGCACTCGGCGTATGGGTGGGTGTTCGACCATGAGATGCAGTGGATGGCGGCGAAGGGGTATGTGGTGGTCTATCCGAATCCGCGAGGGTCGACGACGTATGGGCAGCAGTTCGCCAACGTGATCCAGCATAACTATCCGGGCGACGACTATCACGACTTGATGGACTGTGTGGATGCGGTGGTGAAGCTAGGGTATGTCGATCCTGCGAAGATGGGCGTGACGGGCGGGAGCGGCGGCGGTTTGCTGACGGACTGGACGGTGACACAGACGACGCGCTTCAAGGCGGCTGTGGCGCAGCGGGATATTGCGGACTGGTCGAACTGGTGGTACACGGCGGACTTTACGCTGTTTCAGCCGACATGGTTTGAAGGTTCGCCGTTCGACAAGGTGGAGGAGTTCAAGAAGTATTCACCGATTACCTATATCAAGAATGTTCAGACGCCGATGCTGTTCATCCTGGGGGATGCGGACTATCGCACGCCACCCACGGGTGGGGGAGAGGACTTCTTCCGCGCGCTGAAGTATCGGAAGATTGATACAGTGATGGTGCGGTTTCCGGGGGAGAGCCATGAATTGTCGAGGAGCGGTCAGCCATGGCATCGCGTGGAGCGGCTGGAGAATATTGTGAACTGGTTCGACAAGTACTTGATGGGTATGCCTGAGCCGCAGTTCGACATTGTGCCGCCGGGCGCGACACCGCCTAGTGTGAGGGTGAACTAGAGGAGTAGAGTTTCATCGAGGTGTTTCTTTCGATGAAGGATGTTGTGATTGTTTCGGCAGTGCGGACGCCTGTTGGAAAATTCCAAGGGGCGTTCGCTGATTTAACGGCGGTTCAGCTGGGTGCGATTGCGGTTCGGGAGGCTGTAAAACGGGCAGGGATTGATCCGGCGACCGTTGACGAGTGCCTGATGGGTTGCGTGCTGCCGGCCGGGCTGGGGCAGAATCCGGCGCGGCAGGCTGCTTTGCAGGGTGGGTTGCCGGATACGGTTTCGGCGATGACGATCAACATGGTGTGCGGGTCCGGGCTGAAGGCGGTTGGGCTGGCTGCGCAGGCGGTGATGGCGGGTGATGCGGAGATCGTTGTTGCGGGTGGGATGGAGTCGATGACGAATGCGCCTTATCTGCTGCCGCAGGGGCGGAAGGGTTTTCGCATGGGCGACTCGGTTGTGGTGGATTCGATGGTGAAGGATGGGTTGTGGTGTGCGTGTGAGGACTATCACATGGGCATTACCGGGGAAAACGTTGCGGAGAAGCATTCGATTACCCGGGAGGAGCAGGATGCTTATGCGCTGGCGTCGCATAAGAAAGCGAGCGCTGCGTGGAGGGAAGGGCGGTTCGATGCCGAGGTGGTGCCGGTCAGTGTTCCGGGGAAGAAGGGGGCTGTGACGGTCGTCTCTCGCGATGAGAGTGTGCGGGATGATGCTTCGTTGCAGGCGCTGGCTGCGTTGAAGCCGGCGTTCAAGAAGGATGGGACGGTGACGGCGGGGAATGCTCCGGGGGTGAATGATGCGGCGGCTGCGGTAGTGGTGATGTCGGCGGAGAAGGCGAAGCAGTTGGGATTGAGGGCGATGGTGACGATCAAGGCGCAGGCCACAAGTGGGGTTGCTCCGAAGTGGGTGATGCTGGCTCCGGTGACTGGAGTGCAGCTGGTGTTGAAGCGTGCTGGTTGGCAGAGGGACGACGTGGATCTGTATGAGTTGAACGAGGCGTTCAGCGTGCAGGCGCTGGGAGTGATGAAGGAGTTGGGGCTCGATGCCGCGAAGGTGAATGTGAATGGCGGGGCGGTCGCCATTGGGCATCCCATTGGGGCGAGCGGGGCGCGAGTGCTGGTGACGCTGATCCACGAGATGACGCGGCGGGATGTGAAGAAGGGTGTTGCGGCGCTTTGTCTGGGTGGGGGGAACTCGGTGGCGCTGGCAGTCGAGAGATAGCTGGTTGTTTGTGCATCTAACCCAAATCGAGCGGCTTCGTGTCCTGCTCGTAGGAGGGTTAATGCGTCTACTTGGATGGGCTTTGATCTTGCCGGTGCTTTGCGCTTCGGCCGTTGCACAGGAAAGTCGGCCGAGAGCGTTCGATACCATTCGTAGCAGTGATTCGTACCGGCAGGCGGCGCTGGGGGTTTACCAGGACTATGAGAGCAGGCTATCTACTCATTGCTCGAAGATCGACATCAATATGAATACGAGCCAGGCGAAGGTTTATGGGCCGATTCAGACGGATGCCAATGGCGATATTGTGAATGCCACCTGGAAGGAGATGACCGAGGGGGTTGCCTGCGGGGAGAAGCGCTCGTATGCGGCCTGGGTGACGATTCAGGATCGCAAGACTGCAGTACTGGCGCTGTTTCCAGGTCAGTCGGCGGCGGGGCCGGAGCTGCAGCATGATGCGGTGCAATTTGCTGCAGGTGGAGCAGGCGCTGGTTCTTGTCAAGTCGACGTTCTTGAAACTGCGTTGCCGAACGGAGAGCCGAAGGGACCGGGGATGGCGTGGGACGAGAAGTGGACTGTGCGGGCGTGTGGCAAGCGATCGGTGGTGACGATGCACTTTGTTCCGAATGGGAACGGGATGACGGTCAATGTAAATCCCAAGGAGACGGTGGCTCTGTAAGTCAGCATTCGATGATGTTTAGGGCGAGGCCGGCTAAAGAGGTTTCTTTGTAGCGGGATTGCATGTCGAGGCCGGTCTGGTACATGGTGGCGATGACCTGGTCGAGGGAGAGCTTGTGGTCGCCGGATTCGTGCATGGCCATGCGGCAGGCGTTGATGGCTTTGACGGCGCCCATGCCGTTGCGTTCGATGCAGGGGATCTGGACGAGGCCACCGATGGGGTCGCAGGTCATGCCGAGGTTGTGCTCCATGGCGATCTCGGCGGCGTGTTCGATCTGCTCGTTGGTTCCGTTGAGGGCGGCGACTAATCCTCCGGCTGCCATGGAGCAGGCTACGCCGACTTCGCCCTGGCAACCGACCTCGGCGCCGGAGATGCTGGCGTTTTCTTTGTAGAGGATGCCGATGGCTGCAGCGGTGAGAAAGTAGCGGATGATGCCTTCGCGCTTTTCTTCTTCTGTTCCCTCGATGAAGTGGTTGTAGTAGTTGGCGATGGCGGGGATGACGCCGGCGGCTCCGTTGGTGGGGGCGGTGACGACGCGGCCTCCCGCGGCGTTCTCTTCGTTGACGGCCATGGCGTAGACAGTGACCCAGTCGATGGGGGCGAGTGGGTCTTTGGAGCCGATGGTGTTGAGGCGTTCGGCGAGGCGGTGGGCGCGGCGGCGGACGTTGAGACCTCCGGGGAGGATGCCTTCGGTGGCGATGCCGCGTTCGGTGCACTGCTGCATGGCTTGCCAGATGGCGAGGATGCTGGTTCGGATTTTCTCTTCGGGGGATGAATTTGCGGCGGAGAGAGGAGAAGCAGGTCCTCCGCTTCCTGCCCCAGCCAGCAAGCTGGCCGGGGACCCCGTTCGCGAAGGATGACAATTTTCAACCGATAAAGGTTGTGGGCGGTTGATGGAGATGGAGGGGTCGTTGAGGAGGGCGACCTCGTTGGCGAGGAGGAGTTCGGCGATGGTGAGGTTGTGTTGCTTTGCGGTGGCGAGGAGTTCGGCGGCGCTGCGGAACGGGTACGGGACCTTGCGGACGTTGGTCAAAGACTCGGCGGTGCGTTCGGCCTCGGAGACGATGAAGCCGCCGCCGATGGAGTAGAAGACTTCGTCGGCGAAGGTGACGCCGTATTCGTCGAAGGCGGTGAAGCGCATCCCGTTGGGGTGGGAGGGGACGGCGGTGTCGGGATACATCTGTTTGCGGCGGAAGTGCAGGTCCTCGGCTTCGATGAAGAGGATGGTCTTGCTGCCATTGAGGGGGAGAGACCCGGTGGAGCGGATGTGGGCGATCTTCGATTCGACGGTCGCGGGATCGACGGTGTCGGGAGCTTCGCCGATGAGGCCAAGGAGGATGGCGCGGTCGGTTCCGTGGCCGATGCCGGTGAGGGCGAGCGAGCCGTAGAGATCGACGTTGATTCTTTCGGTCCGGGGCAGAAGGCCGGTGGATTCGAGTTGGCGCGCGAAACGGAGTGCGGCGCGCATGGGGCCGACGGTGTGAGAACTGGAGGGGCCGATGCCGATTTTGAAGAGTTCGAAGAGGCTGGTGTTCACGGTGCTTATTGTAGGCGTTGGCGGGCAGAGTTGGCCGCCTTCGATGATCGCTTGGATTTCGTTTCTGCCTGCTTCTTCTGAAGGTTGTGGAACGCTGTACTCAGCGCTCCGGCGATAAGGGACTCGTCCGCTTTATCGAGGTGGACGAAGGTCATGCCCATGCGTCCCCAGCCGCCCTGGACCGGCGAGAAGGCTTGTGGGTGTTCGGAGATGAAGGCCTCCTGCTGGTCCGGAGTGAGCTTGACGACTCCGTGGCCTTTTTCCTGAGCGGAGAGGGTTGCGAAGATGCGGTTGTTGAGGCGGAAGTCGGGGTGGTTCATGTGGGCGCTCTCGACGGCTCCGGGGAGCTGAAGGGCGAGGCGGCGGAAGAGTTCCACGCGCGGGTTCATGTAGTGATATTACTGTTTGCTTTTAGCTGCGTATGTCTTTTGAGGTGAAGGGTGTGTGCTTGTTTTCAATAGCATCCAGGCGGAGCGCGATTCTCCATGCGTGTACCTAGAAGGAATAACCGGCTCCGAAGGAGAAGGCTGGAAAGAAGGAAGCGTAGCTTAGGTTGTGGTTGTTGCGCGCGATGAAGGCTTGGAGATTCGACTGGAATCCGGGGTCCTGATTTACCGAATAGCATCCGACCGATGGTGAAACGCTGGGATCGCATGCGCTTCCGCTGAAGGCAACGGTCAACTTCGGTTGATCGACGTAGTAGAAGCCTGCTTCGACCGGAAAGCTCAGGTGACTCCTGGTTCGCGGAATGATGTTGCCAAATCCGAGTGTGAAGCCGGGTGAGACTTTTCGGAAGGAGATGGACCCGGAGCCATGGAGGGGGTCTGTGCTGCTGCTGGCGTAGTTTTGCCCGTTCAAGGTGACGGCACTGCCGGAAGGAATCAACGCAGTTACACGGATCTGGTTGTTGTTTGCGAAGACGAGGCCGGGGCTGAGCCGAAACCGGCCACCGAAGGGGAACCAGTCAAGGGATGCGTGACTTGCCCGCATTTGAAGATTGGCGGTAATGTCCGCTCCCTGTTCCTGAAAACCGGTCGAATAGCCGAAGTAGTCGTAGCCTGCCCGAACGTTGAACTTCTTAGCGAGAGGAGTTGCGACGTCGATGCCTACTCCTCCAAGGCCGCTATGCCAGTCGATTCCAACTCTGGTAAATGGGCGAAAGGGTTTGGGTGCGGCGGGCGCGACGGGCACGGGCCGTACGAATGACGCCGCTGTCGAGTTAGTGGTGGCTTCACCGCTGTCCGAGAGTGAAGAGATGAGAGTGTTGGCGGAAGAATCGGAGATGAGCGTCGTCGCCTCCTCGCGCTCGGTGATGTCCTGGGCGAGACCTTGAGTGGCTGCAAGAAGCGCGGCAATGATTACGGCGGAAGAGAGATAGAGTCGTGACGTCATGTGCGTGTTCCACCCTGTGCTGAACTATTGATTCAGTCGGGTTATCGGCCTGCAGGGGGCGCCACATGAGGTCTTGAGTGATGAGTGTTGAGGGATGTTCCCGAATCGGGGCGGCTGAGTCAATTTGCTGGGGTGCTGTACTCGCGAAGACCTTCTACCCCGAAGATTGATCAGGCTCCTCAATGGTCCGTGCCTGGTCAACGATGGTGCGATCCGGTCTCGTGCGAATCGTGTTTCTGAGGTCAAAGGCCTTGGGCTCTCTCTGCGACTGTGGTCCCGAAGAGAGGGCGCGTCAGATGCCCGCGTACCAGGCATAACCAGCTTCCGGAGCGGCCGAGCCCAGGCCTTTGCCGAAGCTCTTGAGCGAGTCAGTTACGGTGAGACGGGTGATGTACTTGACGCTCTTGTAGCCAAGCTGTCGCGGCACACGCAAGCGGAGGGGACCGCCGAAGGAGACGGGAAGATCGCCGTCGTTCATGCCCCAGGTGAGGAGCGTCTGGGGATGCAGGGCGTCGGCCATGTCGATGCTCTCCCACCAGTCGGGCTCGATGGAGAAGTATGCGACGTACCGTGCGTGCGGGAGAGGCTGGACGGCGTTGAGGACGTCGACCAGAGGGGTTCCGATCCACTCGGCGATATAGGACCATCCCTCCTCGCATGCCACCTCGGTGATGTGGCTGCGGATGGGGAGACTCTTGAGGTCGGACAACGAGAGCGATGCGGGGTGGGCAACCATTCCGTCGATCGAAAGGCGCCAGTCGGAGAAGCCGCTGGCCTGATGGCGCTTGAAGGCATCGTTGGGAGGCGCGACCGCGTTGGCGAAGGGTGACTGCGAGATCATGCTGCGAGGAAATTCCCGGGCCATGGAGTGGGTGGTGAGAATGCGCTGGGCGGCGTAGGTGAGGGTCTCGCCGGGACCGTAGATTCCACCGTGATCGGGTGGGATGAACCCGTAGTATTCGGCAAGCTTGGCGGCTGCGCCCAGACCGGCAAGGCCTGCTGTTGTGGCAAGGCCGGTGGTGAGGAGTTTGCGGCGAGAGATGGGAGTCATATGCCCTCCTGCGGAAACTGTGGCGAAATCTCTGGCGAGATCACTGGCGAAATCGCGGGCGTGTCAGCGGGTCCGGTGCGCCCGTTAATCATAGCCCGCATGCGGCTCCTGAATCCTGCCTGAATGACCATGGCAACGTGAACGATGACGAAGAGCAGGAGAGCTCCGGAGACGAAGAAATGCAGCGTGCGCGCGGATTGCCGGCCGCCCAGGGCGGCGACGGCGGTTGGAAACACTCCGGCGAAGGCGGGGGACATCGCGAGACCCGTCCAGATGATCAGGGGAAAGAGGACGAAGATCACCGTGAGGTATGCCGTTCGCTGAACTACGTTGTACGAGTGGGCTTCGGCTTCGTCTGGCGGTGCGCGGTGGAGATACTTTGCGAGCACTGTCCAAAAGGCGCGCCACGAGCGGTCGGCGCGAGCCGGTAGCAGGTCTTTGCGGAAGTGGCGCGTCCACAGACCTGCGATGACGTAGATGAGGCCGGTGATCACCGCGGCCCATGCAGCCTGAAAGTGGAGATAGCGGCTCCAGCCATTCTGGTCGGGCATCAGGAATCCGTAGGCGGTGGGGACTGTCCCTCTTGATGCGGGGATTGGCAAGGTGAAGAGCGGAGTCGTCATCACATTGCCGACTTCACCCCAGTAGAAACGCGGGTGAGAGATGACGATCTCTGCACCGCTGACGAGCAGGGCGAGGAATGAGATGACCGTGATCCAGTGCGTCACGCGGACGAGCGCGGTATGCCGCGAGGCTTCCGGGTTGCGGAGTGAACTGTCGGCTGGCACACGCGGAGGATAACACGCGAGTCCGTCAAGAAACGGCAAATCAGCAGGGAAGAGATGATCTCTTAGAAGGGCAAGTTTCCGCTGCTGCGGCCGAAGAGCATGACGACCGTTTCGCGTGCAGGGTGACTGGCCTGTCGAGCCGATGAAGGAGCGACGGATGCTATACTCGGCAAAATCTTCCGCCTCAAGGAATCATCAGGCTTATCAATGCTTTTTACGGCTCGCAGTGCTGCAGTGTATGGGATCGATGCCCACATCATCGAGGTTGAAGTTGATTTCGCCCAGATCAAGCTGGACCAGGAACAGTTTCACACGGTGGGGTTGCCGGATGCGGCGGTGCGGGAGAGCCGCGACCGGGTGCGGTCGGCGATCAAGAACTCCGGTTTCGATATTCCGCCGACGCGGATCACGATCAATCTGGCTCCTGCGGACTTGAAGAAAGAGGGTTCGGGGTTTGATTTGCCGATTGCGATCGGGATTTTGGGTGCTTATGGTGCGCTGCATATCAAGGATGTGAGCGACTATCTGCTGGTGGGGGAGTTGGGGCTGGATGGGAGCCTGCGGGCTGTGCAGGGGATGCTGCCGATTGCTGTGGCCGCGCGAGCGAAGGGGGTCAAGAACCTCATCATTCCTGCGAGCAATGCGCGGGAGGCGGCGGTGGTGGAGGGGGTTAATGTTTATCCGGTGCACTCGCTGCTGGAGGTGCGCGAGCTGCTGAACTCGGCGGTGCTGGGCGGGATTAAGGCGAATCCACTGAAGGTCGAGACGAACGAACTGCTGAACGAGATGCAGCATTTTCCATTTGACTTCAAGGACGTGCGCGGGCAGCAGGTGGCGAAGCGGGCGCTGGAGGTGGCGGCCGCGGGTGGACATAACATTTTGATGATCGGACCGCCGGGGTCGGGCAAGACGATGCTGGCGAAGCGGCTGCCTTCGATTCTGGCGCCACTGAGGTTTGAGGAGGCGCTGGAGACAACCAAGATTCACTCGGTGGCGGGGGTGCTGGATGCGGAGCAGGGATTGGTGGCGCATCGGCCGTTCCGATCGCCGCACCATACGATCTCGGATGCGGGGCTGATTGGCGGGGGGATGATGCCGCGGCCAGGTGAGGTTTCGCTGGCGCACAATGGGCTGCTCTTTCTGGATGAGCTGCCTGAGTTTCCGCGGAATGTCCTGGAGGTGCTGCGGCAGCCGCTGGAGGATGGCCAGGTCACGATCGCGCGGGCGGCGATGAGTTTGAGCTTTCCGGCGCGATTTATGCTTGCGGCCGCTATGAATCCTTGTCCTTGTGGATATTTCAATGACAAGTCCAGGGAGTGCATGTGTACTCCGCCGATGATTCAGAGGTATGTTTCGAAGGTTTCGGGGCCTCTGCTGGATCGGATCGACATTCATATTGAGGTTCCCGCTGTGCAATATAAGGAGTTACGGGGCGGTGCCGCGGCAGAGGGGTCGGAGCAGATACGGGACCGGGTGCTGGCGGCCAGGGAACGGCAACATGCGCGGTTTGGGCAGGCGGGGGAGCGGACGAAAGGGACGGCGAAGGGGGCTTCGCGGCCGATATTTGCCAATTCGCAGATGAATACGCAGCAGATACGGGCTTTTTGTGAGCTTTCCTCGGATGCGGAGCGGTTGTTGGAGAGGGCGATGCAGCAGCAGGGGCTGAGCGCCCGGGCTCATGACCGGATCTTAAAGGTAGCAAGGACGATAGCGGATCTGGGTGGCGAGCGGGACATTGCGGTAAAGCACATTGCGGAGGCGATTCAGTATCGAACTTTGGACCGCAGTTACTGGTCTTGAGGTGGTAGTTAGGTGGTGAATTGCTGGTAAAATCATGGAGGATCATGGTGTTAGCAGGGTCAACATAATCCTGTTTCTGGAATAACTTTATTAACAGGTTCCCAAAAAAAGTATTGACCTTGAGGCGCGGACAGTTTACTTTTCCATGTGTGTCGCAGTTACCCGGCTTGCAGATTGGTTTGAGTTGACGGCAGGTGGACTGCGCGATTGTTTGGCTTGCCAGGATTCTGGCTGGCGTTCTGTTTCACGCCTGGGCGCGGCGAGCGCTGAATCTTACGGACGGGACAGGTTTGCAGGAACTGCTGGTTTTGGCCAGCACTGGTTTGGTACGTCTGCTGAGATTGCGACCATCAAACTAAATGAGATAGAAGACAGATCGCAGGAGTCCCTTACGGGTTATTTTGCGTCTAATGAATGTAACGTCAATAGCCGGCACCAGTTCATCAACCTCGGTTGCCATCAATGAAGGTATTCAGGCGAGTGAGCGCGAACGAAGATGCTTACGCCTTAAAGAAGAAAGGGAGAAACTATGCGCTCAGATCTTATTTTTGGAGCTCTCACGCACGTGAACAACCGCTATGAACTGTGTCAACTGGCGTCGAAGGCGACGCGTAAGCTGCACAAGCCGAACACGCGGCTACAGGACACGACGAACGAGGTTCTTGATCGCTTCAAGGACACCATCCCGATGGATGGTGTCGGCGAAGCTGTTGTAGAAAAGGTACAATTGCAGGAACGCCGCGCGGCTTAACGCGCGGCTGTTTCACCCTTCTCGTTTTTTAACCGTTTACCCGCATTACAACCCACCCGCAACAAGGTTACATCCTAAATTCTGGCCTTCCGCACGACCCCCTCGTAGCAGATCCCGCCTTAGTTCCAAACATCCCTCCTAAAAATCAAATCCCAGGTAAATCATGACTATTTCTGAATTAAAGGAACATAATATCGCCGAGCTAAGCAAGCTTGCGCGTGGACTCGACATTGCCGGAACCAGTGGTCTGCGGAAGCAGGACCTGATCTTCAAAATCCTGCAGGCGCAGAGCGAAAAAGAAGGGCACATCTTCGCTGAAGGCGTGCTTGAGATTCTGCCCGATGGCTACGGCTTTCTGCGGTCTCCCGATTACAACTACTTGCCCGGTCCCGATGACATTTACGTCTCGCCTTCACAGATTCGCAAGTTCGACCTGAAGACGGGCGATACGATCAGCGGCAACGTGCGGCCGCCGCATGAAGGTGAGAAATACTTTGCACTGGTGAAGATCGAGGCGATCAACTTCGAGTCGCCGGAAGAGACGCGGAACAAGATTCTGTTCGACAATTTGACTCCTCTTTATGCGCAGGAGCGGGTGAAGATGGAGACGGTTCGCGAGCATATCTCGGGTCGTGTGATGGATCTGCTGACTCCGGTGGGTAAAGGGCAGCGCGGGTTGATTGTCGCGCCGCCGCGCACGGGAAAGACGATGCTTCTGCAGTCGATCGCGAACAGCATTACGACGAATCATCCTGAGGTGGTGCTGATCGTTCTGCTGATCGATGAGCGGCCGGAAGAAGTGACGGACATGCAGCGGAGCGTTAAGGGCGAGGTGATCTCTTCGACCTTTGACGAGCCGGCGGCGCGCCACGTGCAGGTTGCCGAGATGGTGATCGAGAAGGCGAAGCGGCTGGTCGAGCATAAGCGCGATGTGGTGATTCTGCTGGACTCCATTACGCGTCTGGCGCGTGCGTACAACACGATCGTTCCGCCGTCGGGCAAGGTGCTCTCGGGCGGTGTGGACTCGAATGCGCTGCAGAGGCCGAAGCGCTTCTTCGGTGCGGCGAGAAATATTGAAGAGGGCGGTTCGCTGACGATCATTGCGACGGCTCTTGTCGATACTGGATCGCGCATGGACGAAGTGATCTTCGAAGAGTTCAAGGGAACGGGCAACATGGAAGTGATTCTGGATCGCAAGCTGGTCGACAAGCGTGTGTTTCCGGCGATCGATATTCAACGTTCCGGCACTCGTAAGGAAGAGCTGCTGATTCCGAAGGAAGATCTGCAACGGACTTGGATTCTGCGCAAGGTTCTGAATCCGCTGTCGCCTGTTGAGGCGATGGAACTGCTGACGGATAAGCTGGCGAAGACTCGGAATAATCAGGAGTTCTTACATAACATGAGCTCGATCTAGATCGGGCATGGACGAAAAAAGCGCAGCCTTCGGGCTGCGCTTTTTCTGTTGAGGAGAGATATTCGCAGGTTATTGTCCTGCCGGACGGGCCTCTCCAAACATGACCGGTACGCGACCTTAGCAATCATCAAAACTTCATGCGAGACATCCCGGATGCTGTGAGGATTCACTTGAAGTGTAATGGCCGTTATTATTTCAATCTGATGAATGCTCAAGCGACAAGCCTTATTCCACACAGCCCCTCTCGTACTGTCCGCATAACGCGACTTCGGGATGAGCACGACAGATTTCCGGGCATTCTTGACGGCAGTGTTTTTCAACGTCTGCGTGAAAATGCATTTGTTATTCATAACGGCGATAGCCGAGATTTAGTGGCTGCCCCTATGCTCTATGGACGATCGTCGATCAGGATGGCAGACTCTACACCCATGAGTACATGGTGGATATCTACCCCGCCCTAATGCCGACGAACGTAATTCTTGATGGGAAAGACATCATCCTTTCGCCTAATGGATGGATTTCCCCTACGAGTACCAGCGATGTGCGGAGGGCGTTCGACGCGCAGGCGATCAATCATTTGGATTCTCGCCTTATGCAGGCAACCAAGGTTTCATTGTCGATCGATGCGGTGATTTTCGCTGATGGCGAGACGTGCGGCGTCAACGCAAAGAGACTTGATCAAGCCATCGTAGCTAGAAGAAATGCTGCAATTTCTTTGGCCGCTAAGGCCAGGGATGCGGTGGCGCGCGGAGAGCCGGCAGTCTCTTCTGAAGACCTGTTCGAGCAGAGCAAAGACAAGTCTTCCGAAGTCTTCTGGAGAGAGGCCATTTTGGTCGTCAGCTTTCCAGTTCTCCGGAGAGGGACGCATATTTGCGCTATCTTGAGAGTCTTCCGTGGCCTCCTGCGTTCTACGCCTCCCGGGTACAGACTAACTCGTAGAAGCACTACCTGAGTGCGTTTGGGTTGCAGCCGGTGGCAGCGTAATGTTGCACTCAGTGGCAGCAATCCATTGCAACCAGCACCCGTTGGCCGGGTTGAGATTATGCCGCCTTTTTCTTGCCGAGGTGTTGGGTGAGGACTTCATTGAACCTGGTGAGCCATGCGGGATGGGCGGGCCAGGCGGGGCCGGTGACGAGGTTGCCGTCGACCGTGGCCTCGGTCATCTCGAGTGGGACGAAGGTGCCGCCGGCGAGTTCGACGTCGGGGGCGCATGCGGGATAGGCGTTGAGGCGCTTGCCGCTGATGACGCGGGCGGCGGCGAGGATCTGCGGGCCGTGGCAGAGAGCGGCGATGGGCTTGTCGGCGTGGGCGAAGTGGCGGACGATGTCGAGGACCCTGGGGTTGAGGCGGAGATACTCGGGGGCGCGACCGCCGGGGACGACGAGGCCGTCGTAGTCCTGGGGCTTGATATCGGCGAAGGTGGCGTTGAGGACGAAGTTGTGGCCGCGCTTTTCGGTGTAGGTCTGGTCGCCTTCGAAGTCGTGGATGGCGGTGCGGACGAACTGACCGGACTTCTTATCGGGACAGACCGCGTGGACGGTGTGGCCGACCATCTGGAGGGCCTGGAAGGGAACCATGACTTCGTAGTCCTCGACGTAGTCGCCTACGAGCATGAGGAGTTTTGCCGTTTTGGCTGTGGGCATTGTGGGGAGTCCTTTCGGGTGGTTGAGGCTAGTAGCCGTTGGCAATGAGGTACTGCTCGGTGAGGATGAATCTTCCCGGCGCCTGTTGGCGTTCGGCGTATTTGCCGAGGACGTCGACCTCGATGTTGAGCGGGGTGCCGGGGGTGAGGGTTCGGAGGCTGGTTGCGGCGTAGGTGTGCGGGATGATGGCGACCTCTACTTCGTTGCCGATGATGGAGGCGACGGTGAGGCTGATGCCCTCGATGGTGATGGAGCCCTGGGGGACGACGTAACGGGTGAGGGCCTCGGGTAGAAGGACGCGGAGACGCCAGTCGGTGTCAGGTGCATTTGGGGTGATGGGGTCGAGGGCGAGGAGGGTTGCGGTTCCGTCGACGTGGCCCTGGACGACGTGGCCTCCGAGGGGCGAGCCGGCGGGCGTGGGGAGTTCGAGGTTGACGATGGAGTCGGGGCGCAGGTGCGAGAGCGTGGTGCGGGCGATGGTCTCGGCGGCGAGATCGGCGGAGAAGCGCGGGGGGAAGGCGTTGGGCTCGATGCTGAGGGCGGTGAGACAGACGCCGTTGACCGCGATGCTGTCGCCGGTGCTGAGACGCGAGGTGAGCGTGGGCGAGGCGATGGTGATGCGGGTTGCGCCTGCGGTGGGAGTGAGGGCGAGGAGGGTGCCGGTGGTTTCAATCAGTCCGGTAAACATAGTCCTACAATATCGGATTCGCGGGAAGGCTGGAGGTTGCAGATAGCGGGGCAAAAGTTCAATGAACTTCGTGTGAGGGAGGTTCATTGAACTTTGTGAACGATTTGTGAGGAATTCGGTATTGCTTCTACCAACTGCAGATAACGCCATCGTTGCCTGCGCCGGCGCCGAGGTCGCAACTCCAGGGATTGGGCGGCGTGCGTGCGATGCCGAAGATCGCGCCGTCCTTGATGGGGATGCTGCAGAGCGGGAAAGCGCTGGCGTAGTCGTATATGGCTGGCAGATTTTTGCAGGCAGGGATGCTGCCGGCGGGGGTAATCGGGACAGTTGTGCCGCCGGGCGCGTAAATGACCCTGTAGAGCGGAGCGTCGTCTGAGTACACCTGGGGATCATTGGGCCAGCTGTATGCGTGGGGGAAGACGACGTGAATCGTGTCGTCGCCGATGCAGAGGGCGCTCGTGTTGTTGGGATCGACGCCCTTGCAGGTACCGAAGGGAGGCTGCGTCGATTTATCCATGATGTTGGTGTAGGGATTTACATAGTCGTAGGGGAAGGTGCAGACATCGGCGTCGCATTTGCCTTGATCGTTGCGGACGAAACCCCGGAGCACGCATTTATGATCGGTTTCGCTTCCGGGGTTGATCCAACACGCTCCGTTGACGGGGCAGTCGGAGTCTTTCGAACACGTGGTTGGGTTGGTTGGGTAGTACTGGCTGGGATCGCCGGCGCAGAAGGTCTTCCAGTTGTAGCAGGTGGGATCGGAGATGTCGCAGTCCATCGCGGGTTCGGTGGGGAACTTATATTTTCCGCAGTTCGAGAAGCAGGATACGGTGCCGTCCCCGCCTTGCGGCTGCCCGTTATCGTCGAGGATGACGAAGCCGTAGTTTTTCGCGAAAGCTCCACGTGTGGTGAGGTCGGCTCGCTTGAGGCGGAAGGCTGCCGGACAGCGCGCGTCGGCTCGCAGATCTTCTCCGTGGACCGACATCGGCGAGTTGGGAGGGGTGACTCTGTTGTTGGTCAGCCAGAAGATGTTCTGGGGGGCGCCGGGGTCTTCGGCGCTGCCGCCGACCTCCTGGATGTCTACTGTGAGGCTAACGCCATTCACCGCGCTGATGTCGAAGTTGTCTCTGTAATAGGTCGCGCCGGTTGTCGACTTCAGAGGTTGGTAGAAGGTCCACTCGGTGATGGTGGTGCCTCCGGGCGGTCCGAGGTGGGCCTTGCTGACGTCGTATACGCCGCCTGCTCCGCCGGTCTCGCACTGTGCTTTATTGGCGGCGATGTCGTAACGGCAACCGGTTCGCGCCCAGATGTTCGGAGCGATGCTACCCTTTTCTACGTTGTTTGCCCATGCGGGCGGTATGTCGATGGTCAGGATATTCGTGTGGTTGGGAGAGCCGGCAGGCGCCATGACCCACGTTCCTTCTCGTGGGAAGACCGAGGTGAGCGGCTGACCGGCCGAGCCGGCGGCGTTGGTTGCGCCCAGCAGCGTCTGGTTGGAGCAGTTGATTAATTGCACAACTCGAACTGCGGGAGGTATTGGCGTGGGCGCCGGGAGATTTTCGAGGCATGGATCGGGGGCCCCGCGACGCCGTTGCGCGTGAGCGTCGGCGGTCGCAAGCAATTGGAGAACAATGCTGCATGCAAGAGCAATACGTGTGATTGTGAGGGGAGATTTGGTTGGCTGAGTTTGAGGATCGCGTTGAGTCGGTCGGGGAGGGAGCGGGGAGGTCATGCGGAACTCCTGGGCACAAGATTTTGGGGCACAAGATTTTGGCTTTAGGATCCGACAACTTTTGAAGTGTTAACGTACGGGGAGTTTCTGCAAGATATTCCCGAGGCGCGTTCGCTGTCAAACGGATGGCCAGGGATCGTGGAGGTAGCCGGTGATGCAGGCGTCAGGGCCATAGGTGGCGCGGGTGACTCGGGTGAGCGACTGTGAAAAGAGATAGGGAGAGGGGATACCCTGGGCGAAAGGGATGCCCTGGTTGCCGAGTTCGGTTTCGGCGAAGAAGAGGGCGGCTTTGTCGACGAGGTTTTGGCGGATGAAGGAGCCGTTGAGGTGAGAGCCGCACTCGAGGAGAAGGCTGAGGATATTGCGCTCGGCGAGTGGTGGAGAGGACTGCGGGAAGGCTTAGGCGTCCGGCGTGATCGGGGACCTGTTCGACTTCGACGCCGAGTGACCCGAGGGCTCCTGCTTTTGCGCGGGAGGCGAGAGCTCCGCAGAGGATGAGAAGGTCTGATGTCGAGCTGCGCGCTTTTTCGGCCGAACGGACGAGCTGCGAGGTGAGCGGGATGCGGAGGTGAGTGTCGAGGACGACGCGAAGGAGCGGCCGGCGGCGGAAGAGCTTCTGTGGGCCTAAGATGCCGCTGCGGTCGGTGAGTTGGGGGTCGTCGGCAAGGACGGTGCCGATGCCGGTGAGGACGGCGTCGGAGGCGTGGCGGAGGAGTTGAACTTGCTGGCGGGCAGCGGGACCGGTGAGCCAGTGCGGCTGATTGGGGAAGCGCGAGGCGGGTGGGGGAGCGAGTTTGCCGTCGACGGAGAGCGCGGCTTTGAGGGTGACAAAGGGAGTTTTGTGCTGGATGAAGTGGGCGAAGGCTTCGTTGAGGTCGCGGGCCTGCTGCTGGAGGATGCCGAGGGTGACTTCGATGTTGGCGGCGCGAAGTCTCTGGATGCCCTGGCCGCTGACTTGGGGGTTGGGGTCTTGCGTGGCGATGACGCAGCGGGAGATGCCTGCTTCGATGAGTGCGTTGGCGCAGGGTGGAGTGCGGCCGTGGTGGCTGCAGGGTTCGAGGGTGACGTAGGCGGTTGCGCCCCTGGTGGAGATGCGGCGCTTCCGAGCTTGCTTGAGGGCGACGATCTCGGCGTGGTCGCGGTGGTCGTAGAGGTGGGCGCCTTCGCCGATGATTACGGGTGTTTCTCCCTGACGGGGCTCGCGGACGAGGACACAGCCAACCTGCGGGTTGGGTGAGGCCAGGCCGATGGTCTTGGCGGCGAGCTTTAGGGCTCGTTGCATGAAGAACTCGTCCTGTATGTGCGACGCGTTGGTTGGCATCGTCTTAAGGATAGCGGGTATCCGGTCTTGTATCCGGTATGCGATGCCGGGGAGGATTTGGATACAGCGCGCATACATTTCTCTCGTCGGTGGTGTGCAGAGATTTGCGCGTGGGTTACCAAAGGTTTATCCGGTAACCACACGCACTAGCGTTGAGTTATCACTGGATGTGGTAAGGTCCGTTGTGTCATCATGATCGACAAAAGTTCTCTTTGTCGGTACGTGGAACGACTGGCCCCGTCTAAAAGGCGGCGGCCGGTTACTGCACGACTAAAAACTGACTGTTCTATTCGACTTAGTTCCAGACCGAAAGACCAAATACGGTCCTCCTTGATTTAGCTGCGATGCTGGAACGGGGGTTATGGCTAGTCAACAACAATCCGCCAATGAAAAAGCGAATGACCTCGAGCAGCTGACTTCCGACAAAACCGTTACGGATGCCGGTGCAGATTCAGCGAAGGGAGCTAGCGAACCGCCTTTGTATTCGACTCGCATAAGTCGATTTCTGCCTGGAGATGTTGTTGGAAATCGCTTCGTGGTCATTCGGTTCATCGCGCGGGGGGGAATGGGAGAGGTGTATGAGGTAGAAGACCGGTTCCTTGACAACGTGCATGTTGCTTTGAAGATGATTCTGCCGAAGTTTGCATCCGATCGAGACACTCAGAGGCGCTTTCAACAGGAGGTGCTGCTTGCTCGAAAGGTGACGCATCCGAACCTTTGCCCCATCTACGATATCTTCCATTGCGATGAGCCAGCGCCGCCGTTTTCCTTTTTGACGATGCGGCTGTTGCCCGGGCACTCTCTTGCCGAGAGACTGTCCGGAGCGCAGTGCCTGCCTCCAGACGAGGCCATGGTTGTCTTCAGGCAAATGGCTGATGGGTTGGCGGCATTGCATGCCGGGGGAATTATTCATCGAGACATCAAGCCGAACAACGTGATGCTCGACGGCGCAGGCTCGAAGGTGCAGCTGTGGATCACCGACTTTGGCCTCGCCAGGCTGGACGATCCCGAGTTCACCCGCACGCAGGAGGTTCTGGCTGGGACGCGCGGTTATTTCGCTCCCGAATTGCTTTTGGGTGAACCTCCATCTCAGGCGAGCGACATCTACGCGTATGGCGTGGTGCTGCACGAGGTTTTCGTTGGGGAGAGGCCGCAGGTAAACGCAGGCAGCTTGTCTGTCGTTGCCAGTCCGCGGCTGAAGTCGGAGGAGGTTCCTCCTGAAGCTGGACGGCTGGTGTCGGAGTTTCTCGCAAGTGATCCAAAGCGCAGATGCCTCGCGTTCCAAGAGGCTCTGGAGTGGTTTCATCCTGGAAGCTCGTCCGTTTCCAAGACTCGATCGCGATTCTGGAACCGGCGGCGTTTCCTAAGTACAGGAGCTGTCGCGGCGTGTGCTGTGGCGGGGGGCGTGCGCTGGAAGTGGGATCAGATCAACGATCGGCTTCACCCTCTTCCGACCAAACGCTTCGTCGCACTTCTAAAATGGCCGGCTTCCGACCCGCGCATCAAGCCAATACTGGAAGGAGTTATTGATGCGATAGCAAGTGAGCTCGCTCGCGCTGAGGCATACGACCACGATCTGCTCATCATCTCTCCATCGAGAAGCACCGACCTAACAACTTCAAAACAACTCAACGATGTTCGCGAGACGCTTGGAGCGAATCTCGTACTGGCAGCTTCTGCGGTTCCTCATGAAAAAGATCTGCATCTCTCTTTGAGCGTGTTGGATCCAAGGTCGGGTCAGCCGCTTCGTGCGAAGAAGATTATCTCGCCTCTTGCCGAACCTATATCGCTTCCGGCGAAAGCGGTTCGAACTGCCGCACAGCTTCTGGATGTGGATCGCTATAGCCGTAGCAAAAACGCCACAACCCCGGATACACAATCTTCGGAAGCTTACGCTGCATTTCAGGCAGCCGAGGCGTACATGAAGCAGAATAACGACACCGGGCTCAATGACGCGATAGGTAAGTACAAGGAAGCCGTGGAATTGGATCCTCGCTATGCAACCGCATATGCAAAGCTTGCGTGGGCGTACCTCCGTCTCTACGCTTTGAAGGGAGACCCCGCGGCCTTATCCCTGGGTCGCGACAATTCTGACAAGGCACTTTCGCTGAATCCTAACCTGGTGGTTGGCCATTTGGCTTTGTCTTACGTGCTGGAACAATCCGGCGACAATGAGGGTGCAGAACGCGAGATTGCAAAGGCGCTTTCGCTCGATCCCGACGATCCTCGGACGCCCATTGTTCAAGGGCAGCTTTTCACTCGATTGAATCGTTGGAGCGATGCGGAGGAGTCGTTCAACAGGGCAATGAAGAGCCGTCCTAATTTCTGGTGGGCCCATGACGAACTGGGATACGCCTATTATGCGGAGGGAAAGTATCCCCAGGCCGTTTCGCAGTTTCGGGCGGCCAGTCTGGCCGCGCCGAAGAATGCGTGGCCGTTAACCAATCTTGGCGCGACGTATCTGCAGCAAGGCAAGATTGCCGAAGCGAAGGCGGCGTTGAAGCGGAGTCTGGATATCAATCCAGGCGATTCGTCGGGGGAAAACAATATGGCAGTCGCCTTGCGGTGCGAAGGAAAGGTTGCGGATGCGATTCCGTTCATCCGAAAGGCGACGGAGCTGAATCCCGCCGAGGCAACCAACTGGTTGGAATTAGGCGACTGTTACTCTCTCATGCGCGGCCATCGCAATGACGCGTTAAAGGCTTACACACAGGCTGCGAGCGCGCAGGAAGAAGAGCTAAAGGATGACCCGAAGAACGGTCCTGGCTGGATGGTCCTCGCGCTGTCGCGGGTTAAAGCGGGTGCACCCCAGACGGCTCCTGGCCTGATCGAAAAGGCTGATCATATTCTGGCCGGCGACATCGATTCGCAACTCCGTAAAGCCAGAACACTTGAACTGCTCGGCAAACGGGACGAGGCTCTTGCCACTATCGAAGCCTGTTTGAAGAGAGGCGCCACCGATTTCCAGATTCAAACCATGCCTGATATGGGAGGGTTTCGCAACGATCCTCGCTATGTGACGATCGTCAAGTCGATGCCTTCCGCAACGGAAACGACTTAACCGATGAACGTGGAGATTCACTGATGCGAGAAAATCGAGTCCTTCAAGTAGAAGTCGGCGTTCTAATTGCTTTGGTTCTGTTTCTGTTGTTTCTCCTCTTCGGGCGTCACCACACAGTTACTACGGTTGTATCCGGCGGGGAGTTGTCGGGAGGCTATGCCCAAACCGGCGACCGAATTGCATTCAGGACTCTTTATCCTGGTGACCCTGGCTATACTGTGAATTTTCACTTTCCTTACCCTTGTCAGGATTCCGACGGTAAGGATATTACGACGCTTAGCGTAAGCGGAGGAAAGTCGACATATTGCACGGTGACTGCTGCTTCAGGGCAGCAGGGTTCCGGTGTTGTGTTCTCTTACACAATCACACAGGGTGCGGGCGCTGTAGTGGAACCATCGCAGAATCATAAAGGGAACCCAGGCCACGGGAAAGAAGGCGAGATCTACGACAGCGCCAACCCCTGCAAGCTTTGTTCTCCTGTGGTGGGTGGCGGCGACGGCGACGGCGCAATGGGCGGTGATGTAAAGGCTAAGGAGATGTCGAGCAGTAACAACGTCACGGCAACAATCACCTGCAGCAATGGTACAAGCGGCCCAGCGGTAGTTACCCCCGCCACCGTGGCTTTGGGAAATAAGGCAGAGCTCAATTGGTTGGCCGGTGGCAATTGGACGGCCTCGAATTTTGTGCCGGTTCCCCCTTCCAGCGGCACAGCATGTTCGGATGGCAATTCATTTTCATCTACGGGGGATTATTCCTACTGCAAAGTAAAGGACCCCGGTACGTATACCTACTCAGTACATTTGGATGGCTGCGCGAAAGATGGTACTAACGGCAGTCTGACAATTCAGGCAGCGCGCGAGGTTCCCATTGTTTTGGCGCCAGATCGCACAGAGGGCGTGGCGGGACACACGTTCACGCAGGGCGACATGCTTAAGTGGAGGACTTTGAAAGGACCCACAAACTTGAGCTACGAGTTGAGTTTTGACGTTCCGAATCCAGCTTGTAACGTGCCCAAGGGGAAGGTGGTTACGGTGACTCCGTCGCAATCCTTTAGCTGCCAGGGAATGAACCCTACAGACAACGGTAAGGCAGTCCATTACAAGATCGTCAGAGTTTTTAAGACTCCGGCTACAAATCCCCCCAATCCGACGCCTGGTCCGGCGCCTGGTCCGCCGCCCGGTCACCCACCTGTCGGAATCAGCGTTGACAGCGCTACGCCCTGCAAGGCGTGTTAACAAGTAGCATGTGAGGTGAGATAAGGTGTAAAAATGTTGGCCATGCGAGCTGAGAGTCCCATGCTGACGCCTCGTGAAGCGGCACGGTTGATGGGGGTCAGCTATGCGACGATCAAGCAGTGGATTCTGAGCGGCAAGCTGAAGACGGTGCAGACTCCGGGAGGACATCATCGTTTGACGGAGGCTGGGCTGAAGCCGTTTTTGCAGAAAGACAAGATGAAGCCTGCGGCGGAGTCTCGGCAGCGCTATCGACGTGTGAGCGGGAGAAATCAGCTTGTCGGGAAGATTGTGAGCATTCGCGTTGAGGGGCTGCTGGCTGAGGTTGTGCTTTCTGTGGGAGATACGCGGGTGACGGCGATCATCACGGCGAATGCGGTTCGCGAGCTTCAATTGAAGAAGGGGGATACGGCAGCGGCTCTTATCAAGTCGACGGACGTGATGATCGAGCGGCTGGATGATCCCTTGTAGCAAGAGGGCGAATCCGCGGCTGGGGGAGCTATTCGAGCAGAGAGTCGACGAAGCTCGCGCTGTCGAAGGGGATGATGTCCTCGAGTTTCTCGCCGATGCCGGCGTAGATGACGGGGAGTTTGAGTTCGGTGGCGATGGCGAGGACGATGCCGCCCTTTGCGGTGCCGTCGAGTTTGGTGAGGACAATGCCGGTGACGTGGGCGGCTTCGGTGAAGAGGCGGGCCTGCTGCAGACCGTTTTGGCCGGTGGTGGCGTCCATGACGAGGAGGGTTTGGTGCGGCGCGCCGGGGATGAGTTTTTCCGCGGTGCGGCGCATCTTGTCGAGCTCCTTCATGAGGTCGGTCTTGGTGTGGAGGCGGCCGGCGGTGTCGACGATTAAGATTTGGGTACCTCGGGCTTTGGCGGCGGCGCAGGCGTCGTAGAGCGCGGCGGAGGGATCGCCGCCTTGTTTGGTCTTGATGATCTGGACGTCAGAGCGCTGGGCCCAGACTTCTAATTGTTCAATCGCTGCGGCGCGGAAGGTGTCGGCGGCACAGAGGAGAACGGTGCGGCCCTGAGCGGTGAAGTAAGCGGAGAGCTTGCCTGTGGTGGTGGTCTTGCCGGTGCCGTTGACGCCGACCATCATGATGACTTCAGGCGGGATGGCTGGATGGTGAATGGGGCGGGCGACGCCGTCGAGGATTTGTTTGAGTTCTTTCTTCAGGAGTTGCTTGAGTTCGTCGCCGCCCTGGATGCCGGTGCGGAGGGCACGCTGGCGAAGGTTCTCCATTACAAGGGCGGTGGTGGGAGCGCCGAGGTCAGCGGCGAGGAGAAGAGGCTCGAGATTGACGAGGGTGGTCTCGTCGACTTCGCGCGTGAGGGCGATGACGGAGGTGATGGACTCGGTGAAGGACTCGCGGGTGCGGGTGACCGCCTGCTTCATGCGATCGAAGAGGCCGCGCTTCTGCTCTTGCGGCTCGGGGGCGGAGGACTGATCAGGTTCTGTGGGGCGTTTGCCGAAGATGGAGAAGGCCATGCTCTCTCTAGTTTAGCAACCTTGCACCCTGGGTCGCGGCGGCGGCGCGAGTGTTTGAAAGTGCGCGCGGCCCATAGAAGGGCGGGACTGTATAAGGATCGATTTTTCAGGAAGATGAGATGGCGTTCTGATAGACGCGGAGGCGGACGCAGGCGGCCTGGAGTAAAGGGGTCTTGAGTTGATGCGATCGGCTGTGTTCGAGTAGATCGCCGAGGATGGCGTCGGCCTCGATTTTTGCGCCTTTCTGCATGTCGCGGTACATCGAGGAGGTGAGTTTAGATCCCTTGGTGGTGAGTCGAGCGCGGACGTTGTCAAGGAAGGGTTTCGCGGTGGGGTAGCCGCAGGCGGCTGCGACGGAAGCGCACTCGTCGAGGGCCTGGAGGGCGGTCTCTTCGCCGTAGGGCACGGCGTTAATCTCGCCGAGGGCTCCGTTGAAGAGGCAGTTGACCAGGCCCAACGTTGAGATGCCGACCCACTTCTGCCACATGGCCTGCATGATGTTGGAGGAGAGTTCGGCTTCGAAGCCGGCGCCGCGGAAGGTTTCGTCGAGCCGCTGGATGCGGGGTGTGATCTGTCCGTCGCGCTCGCCGTAGGTGAGAGTTTGCATCTCGTTGAACTGGACGATACGTCCCTCGGGATCGAGCTCGGTGGAGACCATGCAGACTCCGCCGAGGACGGGCTGCGGACCGAAGCGATCAACGAGGATTTCGATGTGACGCATTCCGTTAAGTGCGGGGTAGATCATGGTTGCGGGGCCAATGGCTGGGGACATATCGGCGATGGCCTGGTCGAGAGCGAAGGATTTCACACTGAGGAAGATGACGTCGAAGGACGCGTGTATCTGATCGGATGTGACGGTCTGCGGCTTGATCGTGAGATCGCCCTGTGGGCCGACGATGCGAAGGCCGTCGCGTTGAAGTTGTTTCGCGCGCTGGGGTCGAACGAGAAAGGTGACGTCGCGGCCTGCCCGAGAGAGGTAGGCTCCAAAGTAGCCGCCGACAGCGCCAGTACCGACGACAAGTATCCTCATGCGCGTTCTCCTATGAAGGTTTGACCTTAAGGTTTGATCACGGGATCATTGGAAGTACTATGTACCGCTCAGGCGAGTTGCGGGGTTGGCGCCGGCGAGTTGCTTGACGTTGGGACTGGCTTTGGCGGGGCCGGAGAGTAGATGCCGGGGCGCACCAACAGAAGAAGGTAGATGAGAAGGATCGCGATGAGGACGAGGCCGCCGATGAAGATGTGCGGCCGGAATCCCATCATGGTCTTGTGCTTCGGAAGGTCGGGGGGCGGGATGTGGCCGTGCTCGTGGTCGCGTTCGTGATTGTGCTCGGACATGCAAACAAGCTTACTTTGCCGATGCGATGGTGTGCAGGGAGAAAGAGAATTCACCCACTTATTTTGAGCTGGCGTGGAAGCCCATGTCCCAAAAGCGGGACCCTGCGGCAAGCTCAGGGCAGGCTATGGGGCACCCTGCTTTGGGTCACTCAGCTTTGGGGCTGCTGCTTTATTCGTCGCGGCCGGGGCGGGACATGAGTTCGCGGATGGCTTCTTTGGGGCTCTTGTGGTGGTGGAGGATGGCGTCCATCTGTTCGGTGATGGGCATCTCGACGCCGTAACGAGCGGCGAGGCCGAGCGCTGCGGCGGTGCTGCGGACGCCTTCGGCGACTTTGCCGTTTAGTCCGGCGATGATGTCGGGCAGGTGGCGGCCGCGGCCAAGCTCGATGCCGACGGAGCGGTTGCGTGAGAGGGAGCCGGTGCAGGTGAGGACGAGGTCGCCGACGCCGGAGAGACCGGCGAGGGTTTGGCGGCGGCCTCCGCAAGCGATGGCGAGACGGGTCATCTCGGCGATGCCGCGCGTGATGAGAGCAGCGGAGGAGTTGTAGCCGAGGTTGAGTCCGTTGGCTACGCCGGCGGCGAGGGCGATGACGTTCTTCAATGCGCCGCCGAGTTCAACTCCAGGGACGTCGTCGTTGGTGTAGACGCGGAGTGAGGATGAGGTGAAGTCACGCTGGATGGTTTGCGCGATCTGTGAGGATGCAGAGGCGACGACGAGGGCGGTGGGCATGCCGGCGGCGACCTCCTGCGCGAAGGAGGGGCCGCTGATGACGGCGAACGGGTTGTCGGTGACAGAGGCGATGACTTGCGACAGGCGGAGGAAGGTGGTCTCCTCGATGCCTTTGCTGGCGCTGAGGATGATCTGGTCGCGCGTGAGCAGGGGCGCGAGGTGGGTGATGATGCCGCGCAGATGCTGCGAGGGAGTGACGCAGAGGAGGATGTCGGCTTCGAAGATGGCGCGGGGGAGATCGGAGGTGACGTGAATGTCGGCGGGGAGGGTGAAGCCGGGAAGGTAGGGGAGATTTTCGCCGGCGTCGGCGAGTTGGTCGGCGAGGGCGGGGGAGTGGGCCCAGAGGCAGAGCTCGTGTCCGCCGCGACGGGCGAGCGAGAGAGCGAGCGCGGTGCCCCAGGCTCCCGCGCCGAGGATGGCGATGCGGCTCATGCTGCCGCCTTTTTTTTACCGAAGCGACTCTCCGTGCCGTTGAGAAGGCGAGCGATGTTTTCGCGATGCTTGACGATGACGAGGATTGGAAATGAAGAGGAAGCCGGCGATAACGATGGGCGTGCGAACCGGGTACGAAGTAGAGACCGAAGAGCGGGAAGAATGCTGAACCAACGATGGAGGAGAGCGAGACGTAGCGGGTGATGAGGAAGACGATGAGGAAGATGGCGAAGGTGCATCCGGCAGCGGCAGGAGAGAGCGCGAGGAAGACGCCGAGAGCGCTGGCGACTCCTTTGCCTCCGCGAAAGCCAAGCCAGACGGGGAAGACGTGGCCGAGGATGGCGGCTACGGCGGCGACAACGGCGAGATCGTAGTTGCCGGGGGCGAGATGCTGGGCGATTTTGACGGCGAGGAAGGCTTTGCCGCAATCGAGGAGGAGCGTGGCGATGCCGAGGCCCTTGGCTCCGGAGCGCGCGACGTTGGTGGCGCCGATGTTGCCGCTGCCGGTTGTGCGAATGTCCTGATGGCGGAAGATTTTGACGAGGAGATAGCCGAAGGGGATCGAACCCAGAAGATAGGCGAGCGGGATGGAGATGAGCCAGGGGTTCATGATCGTCTGGATGAGTTTAGCAAGACAGCTTGTTAGCAAGTCGGCGTTCGGCGCTTCCATATTTTGCGCGGTCCGCTAGAGCAGATGGTGGCGAATGAGTTCGAGGGCGTGCTGGCTGGCCCACCAGCGGATGCGTTCGCGGTCGCCGAGGAGATGAAACTCCTTGACCTGTGTGTCCTGCGCGTCGGCGAGTGCGATGTAGACGAGGCCGATGGGTTTTTCGGCGTCAGGACCGGGCTCTCCGGGGCCTGGGCCTGCGATGCCAGTGATTGAGATGCCAAGCGATGCACCGGTGCGGGCGCGAATGCCTTCAGCGAGGAAGCGCGCTACTTCGGGTGATACCGGTCCCTTGTTCGCGACGAGTTCGGCGGGAACGTCGGCGAAGGTGGTTTTGAGCGCGTCGCTGTACACGACTGCGCCTCCGAGGAAGTAGCGCGAGCTGCCGGGGATGGAGGTGAGGCGTTGTGCCAGCAGGCCGCCGGTGCAGCTCTCTGCTGTGGCGAGGGTGAGATTGCGCAGGCCGAGGTTGAGCAGCACGACCTCTTCGAGGGATTCGCCGTGGGAGGAGAAGATGGCATCTTCCATTTCGGCTTCGATTTTTTCGGTGAGTTCGTCGACGCGTTGTTGGGCTTCGGCCAGTGTTGATTTAGCGCAGAGGAAGTGGAGCTGGATCTCGCCCGCGCCGGCGAGGATAGTGGTCTCGACGTCTGGGTATTGCTTGTAGATGGGAGCGGTGCGAGCGTCGACGTGCGACTCCGGGATGAGGGCCATGCGGAGGATGCGCTTTGCGAGGTGCCGGCTGGGAAGAGAGCGGGCGAGGCGAGGCTTGACGCCGTGGTCAAAGAGCGGCTTCAGTTCTTTTGGCGGGCCGGGGAGAAGGATGACGATCTTGCGAATCGGTTCGCCGGAGCTTCCGGTGTGATCGAAGACGGTGGTATCGAGATATTGGCCGGGAGCGCTGCCATTCTTGTTGTCGAGAACTTCCGCGCCGTCGAGGACGTCGGCCTGCTTCGCGTTATTGGGCGGCATGACCATCTGGCGCGCGGCGAAGCGCTTGTAGAGGGTGGTGAGGATTGCGTTGTCCGTGTGAAGGCCGATGCCGAGCGCGGCGGCGGCGGCTTCGCGAGTGAGATCGTCTTCGGTGGGGCCGAGACCGCCGGTGAAGATGATGATGTCCGCGCGCGAGATGGCGATGCGTGCCGCGCCGGTGAGGTGGGCGAGGTTGTCGCCGACGATGGTCTTGAAGGCGACCTGAACGCCGAGGTCGTTGAGACCATCGGTGAGGTAGAGGGAGTTGGTGTCCTGGCGGAAGGGCGTAAGCATCTCCGAGCCAGCGGCGATAATTTCAGCGATCATGTTTGGCGTTCGAATCCCTCGGCCGATGTGAGTTGGCTATATCTCGATGATATGGGTTCAGGGCTGATTTCGCCGAGAGATAAACCGCGTCAGTACAAACGCTCGCTGCGGATGAAGCTCTCGGGCGTGCCGTCTGCGGGGTTCACGAAGATGATGTCCCTTGGATCGCGGCGAGGTGTGTCGACTGCCAGGACGACGAATGGCTCCTCGATGAGTTTTGGTGTGCCGTGGATTGTTCCCTGCTTGAAGAAGATGAGTTCGCCGGGGCCGACTTCAAAGGGCGGCGCGTCGCCGAGGAAGAAGGTCGCCCGGCCTGAGACGACGAAGAGATATTCGTCACACGTCGCGTGGTAGTGCGCAGGCGTGGGCTGATAGACGCGAAAGACGCGCGAGCTGGCGTGGTGCTCGTCGGTGAGACGAGTGTCGATCAGCATGGTGTCAGCCGTGGCCGGGAAGCTGCTGGCGATTTTTTTCACGTTGAAGACCGAGGTGCTGGCTGGTGAGGCTTGAGCTGTCTTTTCCATTTCTAGTGCTCCTGCAGTTCTAATTTATGAGATGCGCTCAGAAGGCATAAGCTGCAGAGGGCTCAGTTGATCGACACGCTGTCCTGAGTTTGCGCCCGATTCTGTTTTGCCGCGAGGGTGTCGGCCTTGTGTGCATTACCGTTGTGAGGCAGGAAGATGGAAAAGACGGTGCCGCACCGGGGATCGGATGTGCGCGAACGGACGCGAAGGCTGCCGCCGTGTTTTTTGACGAGTTCGCGTGAGACCCACAGGCCGAGGCCGGTGCCGGTGTCCTTTTTCGTTGTAAAGAACGGCTCGAAGATGCTTTCGAGATGCTCGGTGGGAATACCGAGACCGGTGTCGGCGATGGTGATACGGACGCCAGTGCGCGCTGGTGTGCGGGGGTCGGTGGCGGATCTTGCGTCGATGCGGATGACGGCTCCGCTGGAGCAGGCGTCGAGACTATTCGCGATCAGATTGGAGAGGATCTGTCGAAGTTCGCCCGCGGCGCCGACCACCTCTTGCTCGGTGTCGGCATTGACTGCGAAGGCAACTCCCTGATTTGCGGCGCGCGCAGCGTAGAAGTCGGCGACCTCGTGGACGATGGTGGAGGGCCTGAATTGAGTAGGGTTCGATGTTTCGCGATAGAAGCCGAGCGACTGGCGAGTGATGTGAGCGATACGACCGAGTTCGTCTTCGGCTTGAGTTAACAGGAGTCGAACTTCATGGAGATCTTCGGAGCGTCGAGCCAGATAGACGAGATTGGTAAGCCCTTCGAGAGGATTGTTGACCTCATGCGCGACCGTCGCGGCGAGACGTCCAGCGGCGGCCAGTTTTTCTGCACGCATCAATGCGCTCTCGGACATCCGGCGTTCTGTGATGTCGCGGAAGACGAGGACGACTCCGATCATCTTGCCGGAGCTGTCACGGATGGGCGCGCCGCTATCGTCGATGCAGATTTCCTTGCCGCTCTTAGAGACAAGGTAGGTGTGGTTCGCAAGGCCGACAACGGTGCCGAGACGGCGGACTTTGTCCACTGGGTTTTCAACGGCGGCGCGAGTGTCTTCATTGAAGATCGGGAACACTTCGTGCAGGGTGGCACCGCGGGCTTCGTCTTCCCTCCAGCCGGTGAGTTGTTCCGCAACGAAGTTCATGAATTCCACTCTACCGTCGGCGTCGCAGGCAATGACGGCGTCGCCTATGCTTCGGATGGTTGTGTTCAGCCATTGCTCGCGTGCGTACGACTCTTCGACCCGCAACTTGATCTCGCTAATCTGATGGTTGTGCGCGCGGGTCAGTGTATGGAAAATTCTGCGGGTCTCCCATACGAGGACCACCGCTACGAGAGTGAGAAGAGCGAACAGACTGCCCTTGACAAGCTGGTTGATCTGAACATTCTCGCTGAAGCGTAGGGCACGCCGTTCCGTAAGAACACCGAGGAACTCATCCATCTTCGCTCGCATGTTGTCCATTTCCTGCTTTCGCTGCAGGAGATGCGGTTCCATGACAGACGAATCCTGAGGAGGCGCAGTAATTTCCCGTTCGGCTTCCGCTCTCCACTGCTCATAATCGACCTGAAGTTGACGCAGGGTGTCTACCTGGTCGGGACGGTGCACCAGACTGAACAAGGTGTCGAACTCCGGCTTGATCTGCTTGTCGGCTTCCCGCATTGGGTCGAGAAGAACTGGATTTCTCACCAGAAGAAAGCCGCGAAGGCCAGTCTCTTCATCCACCATCAGTTTGATCAGCTTGTTGGCGTGGGCAGCGACTATATCGGCACGGTCAACAATCTCCGCGCTCTCATTGACGCGTCGCAGGCCGTATCCGAGGATGAGAGCCAAAACAGTAAGTGCTGCAATAGGCAGTGCGAGGAGACGCACCAAGAGTCTGCTATAGAGCCGCGGTTCCACAGTATCCCTCTCGTGGTTGGTACTGAGTTTGGGTCGTGTCCAGGCTGTAGACAGCTGGCGTTCTCGATTCTACGTAAGCTGCGCACGCCAAGTCACCTGAATAAGTATTTTTTGTATTCCGGGCCTCACTGAAGTCAAGGATCGTTGATTGCCCATCATCAGTTTCTGCGACAAACTCCTGTTAACCAAAGCCCGCGTCGACCCGTTGTGTGAGTAGGAATGATGTGCAAGTGATTTTCTCGAACGTTGTTGCTGACTTATCTCACATAAGTTTTTTTGGGATTTCTGCCTAACCAGGCGGGAGAGCTGTTGTCTAACCGGCGATAAGAGAGGTTGAGGACCTGGATCGAATAGCCTGGACAAGGAAATCCGGTTCAGCCGATCCATCGTTTTAAAGTTCCGGCTTTGGGGCCTCGCAGTGTCTGGTTTGGCGAGTGTCCGGTTCGGCGAGTAACTACGAAAGTATTCGTTGACAGCTACGAAAGTATTCGTATATATTTCTCGGAAATCAAAGCTGCTTCGTAAGGGCGACGCCCTGGCGAAGCGATTCCTTCGATGTGGCGTTGTAGATGTGATTCTTTTGCAAACGAACCCGGCGTGTTCTGAGTGTGGCAAACGGTCACACTCCATAACGCAAAAATAAGAATCCCTGTCTGCATCGCGCCTTTGGTGCGCGATCCAAAGAGTAAGTCAGGAGGCCGTGATGAGTGTCCGTCTTGTGATTAGCTCTATTCTTGTGTTGTTTTCGTGCTGTGTGCTCGGTCAACAGATTTTGCGTGGGGGCGATGATACGGGAGGGCCGGCGCGTTCTGCGGCAAATGATGGGGCGACCCTCAGGCAGAAAATATTGGATCGAATCGTTGTTCTGGAAGCTGCCACGCGGCAGGCGGAGTCGGCCAATGCGGGCGATCTCAAACTGGGCCGGCTCTATACACAACTCGGCCTGTCCTACGAGGATGCAGCGCAGTGGGATCGGTCCGAGGCAGCACTAAAGCGTGCGATCGCGTTTTTCCGCCATGCAAACGGAGCGAATGGGGAGCTCGCCGTGGCGCTCACCCAGTTGGGAAGCATGCATGTCACGATTGGGAAGTTGCGGGATGGGGAAAGGGAAGAGCAGGAGGCCCTGAAACTCCGAGAGGCGCTGAACGACCGGTTGCAGCTCGCACGCAGCTGGATGGATCTCGCAGCACTCTCGATCGCTGAAAACAAATTCGGTAGAGCTAAAGATTTTGCGCAAAAGGCGGTGGCTGAACTTGCAGTGAATGAACGCGCCCTCCCCTTTGACAGGATAGCCGCCCGATATGCGCTGGGCTTGGCGCTTTGCTCGACCGGGCAGTGCTCGTCTGCAATTCCCATGCTGAAGGGAGCGATGGACCAGGCAAAGGCGGACGAACAGTTTGGCGATATTCCCATCTGCTTTGGCAAGTTCCTTTTGGGCTATGCCTACTGGAAATCAGGCGACATGATGGACGCAGGGCCTTACATGCAAGAGGGAACTGCCAGGATGGGAGAACTTCTTGGGCCCGGGCATCCATCCTATTTGGCCGCGCTCAAGCATTACGCCCGCTACCTTCGCGAGGCGAAGAATATAGAGGCTGCAGACGTCGTGGAGCGCAAGATCCGGCAGGCGGAGGCCGTCGTCGATGTTCATTCACTGCAGACGTCTCAGGGGACGTTCAGCGTATCGGGATTGAGATAGGTCGCGGACAAAGTGAGCGGTTTCAGATGAGTCTGCGGCCTTCGATGTCGAGAGCGACGTGGTAGAGGGAGTCGCGAGTGGCGAGGGTGGCATTGCCGTCTTCGAGGAAAGCGAGCCCGACGAGATCGCTGCCGGAGACGATCAGGGACGCTTCGTGGCGCGGGGTGATGCGGATGATGCCGCGCTGGCCGTGGAGGCTCGCGGCGACGTAAAGATTGTTGTCGACATCGAAGGCGATACCCTGAGCGCGGCCAAGGCCCTGGTAGAAGACGGTGGTGTTGCCGTCGCGATCGATGGCGTGGATGGCCTGATTGGATGAGGTGGTGGGGCCGGTTACGAAGAGGGTGCCGGCGTCGTTGAAGGCCAGGTGGTAGGCCGCGATGCTGGGCTCGAGTGTGGCGTAGACGAAGATTTCTCCACCGGAGCTGCCGGATTGTGAGCGGCTGATTTTGAAGATGGTGCCAGAGCGGTCGCCGACGAAGAGGTTGCCGTCGCGATCGAAGGCGATGCCGGTGGCGATGCCCATGCCCTCGGCGTAGGTGGACATGGCGCCGTCGGGAGAGATGCGATAGACGGTGCCTTCGGCGCGGGAGCTGGCGTAGAGATAGCCTTCGGGATCGAAGGCGAGACCGGTGGCGTTGAGGAGGTCGCGGACGAAGGGGCGGATCTGGAAGTCGCGTTGAATTTGAAAGATGGAGACGGGAACGGCCTGGCCGCGGGCGCCGGAGACGGTGGCATAGACGTTGCCGTCGGCATCGACTGCGGGGTTGGCGACGGGATGGAGATTTTCGGCCATGGGGACTGCGACGCGGATGTTGAGGGGATTGCTCTCGGCGGCGCTGCGGTGGATGACGAGGTCGCCGGTGATGGTGCCGTCGGGGATGCGGATGGTGGCGCGAGTGGGTCGGCTGAGTGTGACGGGGGCAGAGATGTCGCCGATGGTGGCGCGGGGGATGTGAGGGCCGTCGGGGTCGAGACGCTGGCCGTGGACGTCGATCTCTCCGCCGGGCATGGCGGCGATGGGTGTGACGCGGTCGATGTGCGGAGCGGTGGCGCCGGGTTTGTCGGACGTCAGGATGGAGCGGAGGGTTGTCATGGGCCTGAACGCTAGCGTAGTCGGGTGCGAAGGCGAGTGCAACTCCAGCTTGATTCCCGGTTAGTGGAAAGAATCGTTAGAACCAGAGATGGATGAAGCTGAAGACGGCCAGGGCAAAGAGGCCGGCGGCTACGTCGTCCAGCATGATGCCGGTGCCGGCAGGGAGGCGTTCGAGCTGGCGGATGGGGGGCGGCTTGAGGATGTCGAAAAGGCGGAAGAGCAGGAGGGCGAGTATCGCGTGCGCCCAGTCGGGCGGGCAGAGGATGAGGGCGATGAGCTGGCCGGCGACCTCGTCGATGACGACGTGGCCGGGGTCTTCGCGGCCGGACTCGCGGGCGACGATGGTGGCGGCGGGGATGCCGACGAGGGTGGCGACGACTGCGGCAATGCCTGTGTAGAGAGGGAGGTGCGCGGGATGGAGGGTTTGGGCGGCGGTGATCCAGAGGGTGAGTGCGGCGGCACTGCCGTAGGTGCCGGGTCCGGGTTTTAGGAGGCCCGCTCCGAAGAAGGTGCCGATGGCCCAGGCCCAGAGTGTTTTCTCTTCGGCGGGAGGGTGACTCTGTGTTGTGGAGTTGGCCATGACGTGTTTGGGTCCAGTCTAAACTGCGGCTATTCCCCCCTCCCCCTGAAAGTGTGTCAAAGTCTAGTATCCAAATGAGTTAGGCCTGGACTTCGGTTTGGGGAGACCGGGCTTTGGTGCAAAGTCTTCCATTCATGTGGGTTATCTTTGCAGGGGACTGGGACTTTTCGGGGGAGCTTAGTTCACTCGTCGTCGTTTTGACGGTTGTGTTTGTTGGAGCGGGCGAGTTCTTCGAGGAGGTCGGGATCCTGGATGGGGGTGGATATTTTGTAGTCGCCGCTGGCCCATTTTCCGAGGTCGATGCGGCGACAGCGGTCGGAACAGAAGGGAAAGTCTTCGCTGCCGGCGAGGACGATGGTTCGGCACGTGGGGCAGCGGAGGGTTTTGATCTTCGGGGTGGACGCCTTCGACATAGCATCCCTAGTTTAATACTTTTGCGGTGGGCGACAAAGCGGTGAGAAAGGCGAAGGCAAAGACAATGGGTCGATCGGCTACTCCGTACGGAGTGCCTGCATCGGGTCGATGGATGCTGCCCGACGGGCTGGAAGATAGGAAGCCAGGAGGGCGGTGAGAAACAGAATTGTGGTTACGCAGAGCAGGACGCGGAGGTCCATCGCGCTTACACCGTAGAGGGTGGTCTGCATGGTGCGACCGACGAGAAGGGCGCCGCCTATTCCGATGCCCAAGCCGATGCATGCGAGTAGCGATGCTTCTCTGAGAATGAGGGATCTTACGTCGCTCTTTCCTGCTCCGAGCGCGAGGCGGAGTCCGATCTCCTGAGTTCTTTGCGAGACCGAGTAGGCCATGAGCCCATAGATGCCGACTGCCGCGAGCAGAAGCGCAAGGGCGGCAAAGCTGGCGAAGAGGCGCATCGTAAATCTGTCTTCGGCGAGCGACTCGTTCTTCACCTGATCCATGGTGCGCAGGTTCGCCAGTGCGATCTGCGGGTCTACGGAGTGAACTGCTGCAGCGATGGTCTTGGTCATCGACTCCGGATCGTCGGCAGTGCGGACGCCGATGGTCACGTTGGGAGCGAGGGATTGCGCGAACGGCACGTCCACTTCCGGGTAGTCGTCGCGAAAGTCTCCGTTGCGAACGTTGTGGAAGATGCCGACGATCTGCCACTCAACTTCGGGCCCGAGCTTCGGCTGACCGGGGATGATCTGAGCGATGCGGACGCGTTGCCGGAAGGGATCCAAACCCTTCAGATAACGATTGGCGAATTCCTGGTTCACCATCGCGACGCGGACGCTGGTGGCGGTGTCCTGGTCAGTGAAGGTGCGGCCCTGGAGGAGCTGTATGCCGAAGGTCCGGAGGTAGTCGGATGAGATCGATTGGAAGCCTGTGTTCGGTTCCTCAGAGGGATTGCTGTAGGTGCGGCCGCCCACGAGAGTGAACGGCATGCCATCGCTGGCACCGCGGAGAGGCATACCGGTAACCGTCGCGACGTGGGTTGCGCCGGGCACGGATTGAATCGCGCCGAGTATTTGCTGGTTGTAGACGTTCATCTCTTCGGGAGTCTGGAAGTGTCCCTGCGGCTGAATGAGGGCGAAGGTGAGCACGTGATCGGTGCGAACTCCGAGATCGACGCGGGTCAGGTTCCAGAAGCTGTGGATGGCGAGGCCGGCGCCTGCGAGCAAGGAGAGGGCGAGACTAAATTCTCCGATGATGAGTGCGCGGCGGAGTTTGTTACTGCTGCCTGTGCCGGTGGAAGTACGACCTCCACCTTTCAGTGATTCTCCGGGATCGACGCGTGAGGCATACCATGCGGGGGCGCAGCCGAAGAGCAGACCAGCGAGAGTCGTGACGGCGAGAGCTACTGCGAGGACAGGCAGGTTGAGGCGGAAGTCTGCCTCAGAGGGCAGGATGCCTTCGGGCACTAGGGCAAGGATGACTCGCAGCAGCGCTGCCCCGAGGGCGATACCAAGTCCACCGCCGAGAACGGCAAGTACGAGGCTTTCGGTCAGAAATTGGCCGAAGATCTGCCCGCGCGACGCTCCGAGCGAGCCGCGAATTGCAATCTCGCGATAGCGTCCGGCGCCTTTGGCCAGGAGGAGATTGGCGATGTTGACGCAGGTGATGAGGAGAACGAATGCTACAGCGCCGAGAAGGAGCCAGAGGTTATGGATGCGGTCGGGAGGGAGAAAGTCATTCTTGAGCGGCTCGACGATGGCGCCCCAGCCCTTGTTGGAAGTGGGGTATGCGGCGGCGATATGGCTGGTCACCGCATCCATGTCGGCTTGCGCCTGTTGCATTGTGACGCCGGGTTTCATTCGACCCATTGCGAGCAGCCAGTGATATTCATGATTGATCTGTTCCGGAGTGAAGGCCAGCGGGGCCGCGAGTTCAGCGCCGAGCCGATCGGCAACACCGGGCGAGAGGACGCCTACGATGGTATAGTCGGCGCCGTTCACACGCATCGTTTTGCCGATGATGTTGTGGTCTGCGCCGAGACGGTTCCATAGTTTGTGGGTCAGGATGACGACATGATTCTTTCCGGGAACGCCTTCTTCGGGAAGGAAGTCGCGGCCCATGAGGAACGGCATTCCCTGGAGGTGAAACCAGCCGGGTGAGGTGAGGCGGCCATCGAGCTGCTCGGGCTGATCGGCTGTAGCGAGATTGAAGCTGGCGTCGGTCCATGCGGCCAATTGCTGGAACGAAGTGTTCTGCCGCTGCCAGTCGAGAAAGTCGCCTGCTGAGATTCCGTTTTTATGGCCGTTGACCTTTGACCAGACGATTACAAGCTGATTGGGATCGGGGTAGGGCAGCGGGGCGACTAGTGTGGCGTACACCATGGTATAGATGGCGGTGGTGGCACCGATGCCGAGCGTGAGCGTGGCGATGACGGCTGCCGTGAGGCCGCGGTTCTTGCGCATCGCGCGGATTCCGTAAGAGAGATTCCACAGGAGAGTTCGCATCTTTCCCCTCGTTTGCCGGTCTTTTTGGGAAATCATATGCATTCGGCTAACCATTCGGGTGCTTTGGGCGTTTGCTGAAAATAATTGGGTTGTGGCTGTTGGTTTCGGTGTGCGTGCGGGGAGAAGTGATCGGATGCGAACGTTTGTGTCCGGCATTGAACACCGTGTTTTGGAGGACAACAGAAAGGAAATAGCAAATTCCGGATGATAGAGTCGCTTAATGATCAAGGACCAACTGACCCGGCGCGAAGTTTTGGCAGGGATGGCTGCCGCTTCTCTGTTACCTGCTCCTCTGCAGTCTGAGTCGGCGGCTTCGCCGCTTTGTTTCATGAGCGCGGTGGAGATGGCTCAGCTTATTCGGGCGAAGAAACTGTCGGCGCGTGAGGCGCTGGCTGAGCATCTGAAGCAGATCGACCTGGTGAATCCCAAGGTGAATGCGATCGTGACCCTGGTGAGGGAGATGGCGGCTGAAGACGCCGCGAAGGCCGATGAGATGCAAGCGCGCAATGAGACGCTGGGGCCGCTGCATGGTCTGCCGGTCGCGCACAAGGACTTGTTGGACACGCGCGGGATTCGCACGACCTATGGATCGCCGCTGTTTAAGGATCACATCCCAACCGAAGACGATATTGTGGTGGCGCGAATGCGGCGTGCCGGCGCGATCATTGTTGGAAAGACCAATACGCCGGAGTTTGGCGCGGGATCGCAGACGTTTAACACGATTTTCGGCGCGACACTCAACCCTTATGACCTGACGAAGACTTGCGGCGGGTCTTCCGGCGGTGCGGCGGTTGCGTTGGCCTGCGGGATGGTGCCTGTTGCCAGCGGCTCCGATACAGGCGGTTCGCTGCGCAATCCTGCGGCATTCTGCAATGTTGTCGGTTTCAGGCCGTCGATAGGGCGCGTTCCGAATCCTAAGGCGGGTTTTGCGTGGTCGACGCTGAGCACGTCGGGATGCCTGGGACGGTCGGTGGGCGACCTTGCGTTTTCACTCAGCCCGATTGCAGGGCCTGATGCGGCGGCGCCGCTCTCGATCAACGAGCCGGGTGAGGTCTTCGCGCGGCCGCTTGAGCGGAGCTTCAAAGGTGTGCGCGTTGCGTGGTTCAGAGGGGGGACCTGGGCGGGGTGCCGTTTGATGCGCGCGTGCGGACGGTCGTCGATGGGCATCGCGCGACATTCGAGTCGCTGGGGTGCGTCGTCGAGCAGGCGGAGCCGGATTTTTCTCCGGCGGAGATTTCGTTTCGCACGCTGCGCGCGTGGGTCTCCGCGAGTAACTACGGTAAGCAGTTGCAGCAGCATCCGGAAGCGTTTAAGGACACGCTGAAGGGTGAGATTGAGAGAGGATTGCGGCTGAGTGGGCAGGATGTTGCTCATGGCGAAGTTGCTCACGGCCAGATGTGGCGGCGGTTTCAGGCGTTCCTTGAGAAGTATGATTACTTCGTTCTCCCGACGACGCAGTTGCCGCCGTTCGATGTGACTGTGCCTTATCCGACGGAGATTGCGGGCGTGAAGTTCGACGACTACATCGACTGGATGAAGTCTTGCTGGTATATCTCGGCGACGGGGAACCCCGCGGCTTCCGTGCCGGCGGGATTTACGCCGGAGGGGCTTCCGGTGGGGATACAGATTGTCGGGAGGGATAAGGCGGATTTTAGCGTTTTGCAGATGGCGTATGCGTTCGAGCAGGCGACTGGGTTTGCGAAGAAACGTCCGGCGATTGCTTCGATGCGACGGAGGCTAGACGAAGACGAGCTATGATGCGTGAGTGAGCCTGCCACTGAGTCCGCCGATACTGCCGATGCTTGCGAAGCGCGTTGCGGAGATTCCTGCGGGTGACGCGTGGATCTTTGAGCCGAAATGGGATGGGTTTCGGTGCGTCGTGTTTCGCGATCGGGATGAGATTCTGCTGCAGAGCCGGGATGGCAAGTCGCTGAACAGGTATTTTCCGGAGGTGATGGAAGTGCTGCTGGAGCAGTTGCCGGAGCGTTGTGTGCTGGATGGCGAGATTGTGATTGCGACGGCCGGGGGGCTGGACTTCGATGCGCTGCAGTTGCGAATTCATCCTGCGGCTTCCCGGGTGAAGCTACTGGCGGCGGAGAGCCCGGCTTCGGTGGTGTTCTTCGATCTGCTTTGGGTGGGAGAGGAAGATCTGCGCGAGGTTCCGTTTGCGGAGCGGCGACGGAGGCTGGAGGATGTGCTCAGCGGGGCGCGACCTCCGGTTCATGTGACTCCGGCGACGCGGGACCGAGGCGTCGCGGCGGATTGGTTCAAGAGGTTCGAGGGCGCTGGATTCGATGGGGTGATGGCGAAGGCGGCGGAGGGAACGTATCAGCCAGACAAGCGGGTGATGTTGAAGGTGAAGCATGAGCGGGACTGCGATTGTGTGGTTGCCGGGTTTCGCTGGCATAAGAATGGCGAGGGTGTGGCGGTGGGGTCGCTGCTGCTGGGGCTCTATGATGCGGCGGGTGCGCTGCAGCACGTGGGGGTGTGCGCGAGTTTCACGATGCCGAAGCGGAAGGAGTTGGTGGAGTTTCTCGCGCCGTATCGGGTGGATGCGTTGACGGGGCATCCCTGGGCGGGATGGGCCGAGGCTGTGGCGAGCGGGAGAATGCCGGGAGGGCAGAGCCGATGGTCGGCGGGGAAGGATTTGTCGTGGGAGGCGGTGCGGCCGGAGTTGGTGGTGGAGGTTGCGTATGAGCATATGCAGGGGGATAGGTTTCGGCATATGGCGCAGTTTCGGCGCTGGCGCGTGGATAAGGCGCCTCGGGACTGTACGTATGCGCAGTTGGAGGTAGTGCCGGCGCAGGAGTTGATGGAGATATTTCCGGAGCGGAAGGGCTAGGTGGAGGCTTCGCGCCAGGCGCGGGTGGGGTCGTCGTCAGGGTCGGGAGTTTGCTGTGTGGGACGGATCTCTTCGGGGACGTGGCGAAGATTGACGCGGATGCGGTACCAGATGGAGCTGGAACCTCGCATGCGATCGATGAGGATGTCGTCGATGGCTAGATGCTGCGAAGCTTCCGGATGTGCGGTCTTCCAGCGGTCGAGGCCGGCTTCGGCGGCGGATTTATCGGTGCTTCGAGCGACGATGATGAGAGGTTGAGTGGATGCGCGAGGTTTGCGAGGTTTCTTCGTCGGGGCGGGAGTATCGGAGACGTCTTCGGAGGGTTGGTCGCCACCGGCTTCCTGTTTGAGGGCTTGTTTGCGGAAGCGTTTGGGGCCGAAGCCTTCGCCTAACTGGTCGGAGAATTTCTTCGCTTTGGAGGGTTGGACGCGTTTGGGTTCGCCTTCGGCTTTGGCGAAGTGGGGAGGCCATGGGGCGTCGCCGAGGCCTTCGGCTTCGTCGCGCGCGGCGAGTGCGAGGAGTTGGTCGAGTGAGCCGGCGGAGGCGTCCATGGCTTCGTGGGGATTGCCGCGCTCGGCGAAGAGTTGGGGCATGGTGAGGACGGTGAAGTCGGCTGGGTTGGCGTCGGGGACCTCGTGCCAGTGGAGGGGGGCGGAGACGCGGGCGTCGGCAAGCGGACGGACGGAGTAGGCGCTGGCGGTGGTGCGGTCTTTGGCGTTCTGGTTGTAGTCGAGGAAGACGCCGTGGCGCTCCTCCTTCCACCACTTGGAGGAGGCGAGGGTGGGGACGCGGCGCTCGATAGCTCGCGCAAGCGCCAAAGCCGCGCGGCGGACTTCGGTGAAGGTCCAGCGTGGGTGGATGCGGACGTTGATGTGCATGCCGCGGGAGCCGCTGGTTTTGGGCCAGCCTGTGAGGCCGTTTTCTTCGAGTATGGTTTTGACTTCGAGGGCGACGCTGCGGACGTCGGGCCAGTTCGACGCCGGGACCAGGGTCGAGATCGATGCGAAGCTCGTCGGGGTGAGCCATATTCTGCTCCAGCGGGTCGACTGCGCGGACGGGGTGGGGATGAAGTTCGATGCAACCGAGATTGACGATCCAGGCAAGGCCGGCGGGGTTGTCGACGACGACCTCTTCGGCGGTGCGGCCGGAGGGAAAGGAGAGAGTGACGGTGCGGAGGAAGGCGGGCAGGTCAGAGGGAGCGCGCTTCTGGTAGAAGGGCTCGGGCTGGCCGCTGGCGAGGCAGGCTCCGTTGACGAAGCGCTTGAGGACGATGGGACGGTTTGAGATTCCCTGCAGCGCGCCGGAGCTGACGGAGAGGAAGTAGCGGACGATGTCGAGTTTGGTGAGTTGGACCTCGCGGGTGAAGTAGAGTTTTTCCGGGTGCGAGATGCGAACGGTTTGGTCGTCGATCCGGAGGAGTTCGGCGGTGTTATCCTTTGAGGTGGTCTTCACGGGGATAGGGTATACCCGTGGGGAGGATTCGGCGACTGGGTTTATCGTTACTCCAAATCATCACTCCACGATTATCCCGATGGTACCCAACCACATCTCCACCAACTGAGGCCATGCCGTCACTGGAAACTTCGTGCGACGCAGTCCAAACGCATGCCCGCCCTGCGCATACAGATGCATTTCGACGGGAACTCCAGCCTTCTTCAGCGCGGCATAGTAAGACAGCGAGTCCTCCACGCGGTCTATGCCGTCGTCCTCGTTCTGCAGTAGAAACGTAGGCGGTGTCTGAGGGGTGATATGGGAACGGATATCCGGATTCAACTCAAAACTGTTTTCGGCAAGCGACAGGTGCCCCGGATAGATCGCCACCGCAAAGTCCGGGCGGCAGCTTTCTTTGTCGGCGGCATCTACGGCCGGATATAAGCGCTTATCAAAGTGGACGCTCATCGCCGCTGCCATATGCCCGCCTGCCGAAAACCCGAGCACACCGATCTTGTGCGGATCGATGTGCCACTCCGCGGCGTGAAAACGCACCAGCCCCAATGTCCTCTGCGCGTCTTCCAACGCTTCCGGTGATGCTGGATACGCTCCCGATTTGGGTAATTTCCTCTCACCCGGGACGCGGTACTTCAACAGCACACACGTGACGCCCTTTGATGTGAGCCAGTCGCAGGCCTCCGTGCCTTCAAGATCGATGGCCAGAATCTGATAGCCCCCGCCAGGAAACACGACGACCGCAGCGCCCGTATTCTTTCCTGTTGGCGAGTAGACCGTCATCGTAGGCTTCGAGACGTTGTTGATATAAGTCCACGGTTTGCCGGCAACCAGCGACTTCCTGCCGGTCACCTTGACGGTTTCCCGCCCAGTCACGGGCCGCGCATCAGGAATGGCGCCGGGCCATATCGGCACTTGCGCATGTCCCGGCGAGGGCTTCCAGGCAGATTGCTGCGCGATTAAACCGCCAAAGGCAAACAAAAAGCAGACAGCAAAGATCGAATACTTCATCAAGGGCTTCATCACAATCCCCACGGCTTCTATAGGAACCAGTCATCGACTGGCTGAGCCGAGTGTACGGTTCTCTATGAGGGACTTTTCCTCTAGCTGCAATGGGAATCGGCGCAGTTAATAGGGACTTCTCCCTGCGCCAGTTTGGCCTGTTGCAATTACCAGATGTTTTGCTGCGGTGAGCGGATTTAGACTTCTTCGATATAGCGGTTTTACCTTGCTCTTTTGACGCGAAGCGAACGGGGGTATCGAATGCAGAGAGGAGCTCACATGCTGAAAGGTTCTTTGAAGCGTGAGTCCGTGCGCATGGCTCTCAGAGCCGTTCTCGTGCTGGCTGGCGTTTTTGCGTTCGCGGCGGCTGCGGTTGCACAACGTGAAGCTGCCATCTCGGAGTTAGGGGTGCTACCTCAGGGTGTAACTCTGCCGGTGAAGCTGGGACGATCGCTTCGTGCCGGCAAGGTGCGGGTCGGAACACAGATAGTAGTAAGGACGACGCAGAGGGTTCCGGTGAGTGAGGAATTCTATCTCAAAGCCGGTGCCGAGCTGGATGGGGAGGTTGTGGCATCGACCGCTGGCAATGGTTCGACGCCAGCCACTCTGTCGATTCGATTCACGCGGCTACGGTACGGCAACCAGTCCATTCCGGTGAGGACGAAGGCAATTGCGATTGCCAATTTCATGCAGGTCGGCTATGCGTACCTGCCGGCCGATGGCGGGCCCGACATGGGCATCACGAGCCAGGCGAACTGGACCACGAAGCAGGTGGGTGGAGATGCGGTCGTGCGGTCGGGTTGGGTGGGGCCGGTGGTTGGGAGCAACACGCAGACGGTGGGGCGTGCAGACTACTACGGCGTGTACAGCTTGCCGGCTGCTTCGCCCGGGGACGGGCCGTCGTTTCCCCGCGCGCTGGGGGTATTTTCTACAACTGTTGCCGGTTTGTATGGCTTTGAACGTGGGAGTGCGCTGACATCGGTTGATGGGACGATTACGATAACCGGTCGGGGCAAGAGTATTGAGCTGCGGAACGGGGACAACCTGCTGCTTGAGGTGATTCCTCCGTCATCGCTCTGAGGGCGAGCATGTGCGTCACTTTTGGTAAATCATACCGGCCGATTCCGGGTTGAATCCAAGCGGGAATTGGGTCTCGTCGTCGTAGTATGCACCCAAAAGATTGGTGTTCTCGAGTTTTGCTGAGAGCAGGCAGGTTCCTCGAAGCGATGTGCTTCCGTTCAAATTGTCTCTGGAGAGATCTGCGTTCGAAAGGTCTGCACCGGTGAGGTCTGCAAGATCAAGGATCGCTCCTCGGAGGGAGGCGGCATTGAAGTTTGCCTCGTTACATTTGGCGCGAAAAAAATAGGACCCATAAAGGTCCGTCCGGCTGAAGTCCGCACGAGCCAGAATGGCATCGTCGAAGAAACAGCCTTCAAGTTCTTTCCCTGAAAAATCTGCGCCGGACAAATCCATTTCGCTAAAGAATGGTTTATCGCCGTCGGGTATCTCTGTCAGCAACTTTCCGGATCGGTCGTAGATGATCACGGTTCTAGCTTACTCGAGAATACGGGCGACGACGTCGTAGTCGTGGGAGTCGGTGATTTCGGCGCGGTAGAAGGTTCCGGGGACGAGGGTTTCGTGGGGGCCGAAGTCGTTGATGAAGACTTTGCCGTCGATCTCTGGGGCGTGGAGTGCGGTGCGGCCCTCCCAGAGGAGTGGAGTCTCTTCTGATTCGCCTTCGACGAGGAGGTCGATCTCGCGGCCTACCCATTCGGCTTTGGACTTGGTGCTGATTTTTTGTTGCAGCTTCATCAGCTTGCGGCGGCGGGCCTGGATGGTGCGGCTGGGGACCTTGAGTTCGTCGGCTAGTTCGAAGGCCTTGGCGCCCTCTTCGTCGGAGTAGGTGAAGACGCCGAGCCAGTCGATTTTTGCTGCGGTGATGAAGGCTTCGAGTTCTTTGTAGTCGGCTTCGGTTTCGCTGGGGAAGCCGACGATGAAGCTGGTGCGGATGACGATGCCGGGGACGATGCGGCGGGCCTTGGCGATGAGGTCGAGGAAGATCTGCGCGTTGCCGCCGCGCTTCATGCGCTTGAGGACGCTGGGGCTCGCGTGCTGCAAGGGGACGTCGAGGTATTTTGCGATGGTGTCGTGCTTGGCCATCGTTTCGAGCAGGCGCGTGGTGACCTTGTTGGGGTAGGTGTAGAGGAAGCGGAGCCATCGGAGGCCGGGGAGGATGGCGAGTGCGTCGAGTAAGGTTGCGAGGCCATCGGTGAAGCCGAGGTCTTCGCCGTAGCAGGTGGTGTCCTGGCCGATGAGGGTGATCTCGCGGACGCCCTGGCCGATGAGGTTTTCCGCTTCGGCGATGATCGACGACATGCGGCGCGAGCGAAATTTGCCGCGGAGTTGCGGGATGATGCAGAAGCTGCAGGGGTGGTCGCAGCCTTCGGCAATCTTGATGTAGGCGCGGCGCGCGGGCGTAGTGAGGATGCGCGGAGTTGCGTCGTTGTAGAGGTACTCGGGGAGTGCGGCGGTGGCTCCGTCCCAGGAGGCGCGGGAGAAGCGGCCTTGCTGTTCTCTCAGATTACCTTCGGCACGGCTGGAAGTTGTAGAGGCGGGTCCTTCGGCTCCGGCTGCGCCTTCGCTCAGGATGACACTTCCATTGGAGATGTGTGCGATGTGATTGCCAGTATGGTTCAACGGGCCGTCGCCGTAGGTGGTGCCGGTTTCGGCGAGGGACTGGACGATGCGGAGTTGTGGGGCGATCTCGCGGTCGTGTTCGGGGTCGGCTAAGTGGGCGGGAGTGCTGGCTGACGGCGCTTGGGGCGCGGTCGATTAGTCTGCGACGACTTCGCTGTTGGTTTCGACCATGCCGATGGCGTGGGTGTGGATGGTGGCTTCGGGTGTGCCTTGCGGGAGGATATTGAAGGGGGAGTTGTTCTGGGCGTGGCCGCTTGGGGTGAGGCCGGCGGCGGCGAGGATCGCTTCGAGTTCGCCAGTGCCTACGACGGCGTCGACTTCGGGGATGTTCTTTTGGATTTCGTCGCGGTAGCGCTCGACGAGGCAGCCGGCGACGACGATGCGCTGGGCCTTTCCGCCGTTCTGCTGCTTGTGCTGGACCATCTCGAGGATGGTGTTGACGGACTCCTGCTTGGCGGAGTCGATGAAGCTGCAGGTGTTGATGACGATGATCTCGGCGTCTTCGGCGCGGGGAGTGAGCTCGGCTCCGTTGTGGTGGAGAAGGCCCATCATGACCTCGGAGTCGACGAGGTTTTTGGGGCAGCCGAGAGAGACGAAGCCTACTTTGGGACGCGTTTTGGCAGGGATTTCCTGGCTTATGTCAGCGAGAATGGCGGGGGGAGTCACAGACTCCTATTTTAGCAAGTTTGGGCGTCTTTCGCGGGATTTCGCGAATGCATGCTAGGGAATCAGCGGCTGCGGATAAGCACTGCGGTCGCGTCATCGGTGCGATCTGATCTTTGTCCGAAACGCTGTACTTCCTCGAGCAATCCATCGATGCAGGCATCGGGTTGGAGGAAGTGGTTGAGAAGACGAGCCGGCCCGTACTCTTCTTCGTCGCGGTTGGTGGCTTCCGTTATTCCGTCCGTGTAGAAGAGTAATTTCGCGCCCGGTTCGAGTTTTAGTTTGTATTCCGGATAGGACGACGCGCCCAATCCGAGCGGGAGGCCGGTGTCGACGTCGAGGAATTTGCACTCGCCGTTAATGAGCAGAGGACGCAGGTGGCCTGCGCTGGCAACCGTGATTTCACGCGAGCGTGCATCGAGCACGGCGTAGATCATCGTTACAAATTTGCCCATGGGAAAATCTTCGCAGAGCGTCTGGTTGAGATGCAGGAGCGTTTCGCCCGGCGATCGGTGCAACCTGGCGAGGGAGCGCAGGATGGCGCGCGTTGCCGACATCAGGAGCGCCGCGGGCATGCCCTTGCCGGAGACGTCGGCGAGTGCGATGCCATAGCGGTCGTCGCCGAGGTCGATGAAGTCGAACCAATCGCCGGCCACGGCGCCGGCGGGGTGCCACGCGGTTTCGAAGGCGAATCCTGGAACGAGGGGGACTGCTTTTAGGAGAAGTGCCTGTTGGACGACGCGGGCCTCGTCTGCCTCGCTTTGCATGCGTTCGCGCTCGAGGCGCTCGACTTTGAACAGGCGTGCGTTTTCGATGGCGACCGCGATATGTCCTGCCAAGGCTTTGAATACCTGCAGTTGGTCGTGGGAGAAGGCGTTGGTTTGCTTGTGATCGACAGAGAGGACGCCGATGACTTCGCCGCAGACTTTGAGTGGAAGGGTGACCTCAGAGAGCGTGTCGGGCTCGCAGGCGATGTAGTAGGGGTCGAGGGTCACGTCGGGCGCGTAGCGCATCTGTCCGGTGGCGGCGACGTGCCCGACCATGCCTCGCCGGCCAATTGGCAGGCGGTCACCCTTCCTGTAGATCGCGCAGCCGCGAACTCCGTGGAGGACCATCTCGTCGCTTTGGGGGTCGCGTAACCAGACGGAGACCTCAACGCAGCCAATGGAGTCGGCGATATCGTTGACAACGCGCTCGAGCAAGCGATCGAGATCGAGGGTTGATGTGATGAGCTGCGCTGTCCGCTGTAACTTCATCAGGGCTTGAATGAAGTCGCAGGATGTGTGCATGGGATGACGAGAGACGCGTTGATTCGTTGTGCGGGGAAAGGTGGTTGCCATGCGGCCCTCTGAAGGGAGACCGACGCGCGGGTCTAACCTGACAGGTTTGATGTTGAGGGCAGTGAGGAGATGCAATCTTTTCGGCCGTGGTTCCTATTGATATCAGGGTAGTTCGGCGCTTCAGAATGCTCAGGCGAAGGCGCCGCGGCCGGTACCTGTTTATAAAACGTTGAATCAGGTGGAACGTCTCTACATCTACTTTGGTGGCTGTTGAATCGTTCGATGAATGTCAAAGTGAGGTTATAAAGATGGGAAAGCTTACGGGTAAGGTGGCAGTGGTAACGGGCGCTTCTAAAGGCATTGGAGCGGCTATTGCGAAGGAGCTTGCAGCACAGGGCGCTTCGGTTGTGGTGAACTACGCCTCGAGCAAAGAGGGGGCGGAGAAGGTGGTCGCCGAGATCAAGAAAGCCGGCGGGAGTGCGATTGCCGTAGGCGGCAGTGTCGCAAAGATTGCTGAGATCGATGCTTTGTTTGCAGAGACGAAGAAGGCCTACGGCAGAGTGGACATCCTGGTGAACAACGCCGGCGTTTATCAGTTTGCACCGCTTGAGGCCGTGACCGAGGAGAGCATCGATCTGATGTATCGCACGAATGTGACGGGGCTGATACTGGCGACGAAGGCTGGAGTGGCGCTGTTTCCTGCGGAGGGCGGTAGCGTGATCAACGTGGGATCGGTGGCCAGCGACCAGACGCCGCCGATGTCAGTGGTTTACAGCGGCACCAAGGGTGCGGTGGATTCGATCACGCGTGTTCTGGCGAAGGAACTTGGGCCCAGAAAGATTCGCGTCAATGCGGTGAATCCCGGACCGGTGGTGACGGAGGGCTTCAAGAGTGGTGGCATTGAAGGCAGCGACTTCGAGAAGCAGATGCTGCAGAGCACACCGCTCGGACGTCTTGGTCAGCCAGACGATATTGGAACGGTGGCAGCGTTTCTTGCTTCTGATGATGCGCGCTGGATCACAGGGTCGCTGCTTCAGGTTGCGGGCGGCATGCGATGAGACTTCAGGTTTGAAGGCAGGGAAAGGCAGTCGATCTTACGGATCGACTGCCCCTTTTCTTTATGCTAGGCCGTTGCGGGCGATGACTTCGCGGTAGAAGTGGGCGCTGAGTTTGGGGGTGCGCTTCTGGGTCTTGAAGTCGACGTAGTGGATGCCGAAGCGGTAGGCGTAACCGTCGGCCCACTCGTAGTTGTCCATCAGGCTCCAGCAGAAGTAGCCCCGGACGGGAATGCCTTCGGAGACGGCGCGGTGGAGCTGGCCGATGTAGTTGCGGAGATACATGGTGCGGTCGGTGTCGTAGATGTGGCCGTCGGGAGAGATGACGTCGGCGGAGGAGGCGCCATTCTCGGTGATGTAGATCTCCTTGACGTTCCAGAGCTGGGCGGCGAGCTTTGGAGACCAGTAGAGCGCTTCGGGGCCAATGTAAAGCCATTCGCTCATCATGTGCGGGTAAGACTTTGGCCGTGGTGCCAGAGCGAAGCCGGCGGGTGAGCCGTCGTCATGGACGTACTCAGGCTGGTAGACGTTAAGGCCGACGAAGTCGACGGGTGAGCCGATTGCTTTCATGTCGGCGTCGGTGAACTTTGGCGCGTCGGCGCCAGCGTGATGAAGGTAGCCGTCTGTGTATTTGCCTTCCATGACGGCGGTGAGGTACGGGGCGTTGATCTCGCGGTAGGCTTTGGCTGCTGCGGCGATGTGCTTCGGCGTTTCGATGATGGGGACGGTGGCGGTGGCGTTTTCGGCGAGCCCGACTTTGGTACCCGGCTTGGCGTGGGCGCGGATGGCCTGCACGCCGAGGCCGTGGGCGAGAGCCGCGTGGTGACGGACCTGGTTGACGCCTGCCGGCGGGAGCTTGAGACCGGGGGCGTGGCGGCCATCGCGGTAGCCGATATCACAGAAGGAGCTCATCTCGTTGGTTGTCATGAAGTGCTTGACGCGGTCGGAGAGGTGCTCGGCGACGTAGCCGGCGTAGTTGGCGAAGGCTTCGGAGGTGTCGCGGGACTGCCAGCCGCCCTTGTCTTCGAGGGCCTGGGGGAGATCCCAGTGGAAGAGGGTGCAGTAGGGCTGAATGTCTGCTGCGAGGAGTTCGTCGAGCATGCGGTTGTAGAAGTCGAGGCCCTTGGGGTTGGGTGTGCCGGTGCCCTGGGGGAAGACGCGCGGCCATGCCACGGAGAAGCGATAGGTCTTGAGGCCGAGCGCCTTCATAAGGCCGATGTCCTCTTTATAGCGGTGGTAGTGGTCGTCGGCGACATCCCCGGTGTCTCCGTTGTTAGTCTTGCCCGGGGTGTGGGAGAAGGTGTCCCAGATGGAGGGGCCGCGGCCGTCTTCTTTGACGGCGCCTTCGACCTGATAGGAGGCAGTGGCGGAGCCCCAGAGAAAACCCTTGGGGAAGCTGCGTGTGGCGGGGGTGGAGGGAGTTGATTGAGCCAGTGCTTCAAGAGATACGTTAGAAAGTGCGGTAGGGGCGAGTACTGCGGAGCCAAAGAGACGGGCGAAGGCGCGGCGGGAAAATCGATTTAGCACTGGGGTTTCCTTAGTTTTTCTGTCAGGGAAGTGTAGCGGCTTCTGCTTCGGGGGTCCAATGATCTTGTCCGGCGAGGAAGAATCGAGGGAGATACTGATTGGCCTCGTCGGAGGTCAGATGATGGGACCAGGGGACGCGGGTGAGAGGACTGGCGCCGGGGCCGGTCGAGCCGAACTCGCCGTAGTAGGCAGTCTTTTCGTTGGCGGGATTGTTCCAGTTGTTCCAGCCGGCGGGGTTGAGGTCGGCGGGGAGTTCGGTTTTGATATAGATGACGCGAGAGTAGGGGCGCCAGGGACGGCCGAGGCCGATGGTGTTGTGGGCTGAGTCCGTGCTCTTTGCGCCGGGTGTGGCGGCGTCCATGGGTGGGGCGTCGTGGCTGATGCTGCTGGTGACGCGGCTGTCGAGGATGACGTAGCCGGTGGTCTGGTCGGGCGCGGTGCGGGACTGGGCGGTGAGGTAGCCGGGGCCGTTGGCGTGGATTTCGGTGCGGTTGAAGACGGCGGCGGCGTTGCCGAAGATGAAGTCGACGCCGCCTTCGATGTAGGAGTCGACGTAGTACTGGCGGCCGTAGTCGGCGAACAACGTATCTTGATGGCCGAGGAAGCGGCAGTGTTTGAAGATGCTGCGATCGGCGCGATCGGCTACGGCGACGGCCTGGCCGGTATTGCCGGCGGAGTTCTCGAAGGTGATGTTGTCGGCTTCAAAGCCGTTGCCGTTGATCTCGACGGTTTCGGTGAAGAAGGTGCCGCCGGCTTGCTTTGCGTTGAGGGAGTTGGTGATGACGACGTCTTCGGGAGATTTGCCCATGCCGAGAAGGGTGATGTTGGTGTGGTTCTGGGTGATGATGACGCGCTCGTGATAGGTGCCGGGCGCGATTTCGATGTAGACGCGGGCGGGTCTTCCGTCTTTGCCGGGAGCGGGCCCGGCGAAGGGGTGGTGGTCCATGGCGTTCTGGATGGTGGGGAATACGGTGCGGTCTTCGTTGCCGGGTGCGGCGGGAGGAGCGGAGGAATCGACGCGGACGTGGACGTCCTGCGCTTGAGCGAGGATTGGAAGGAGGATGGTTGCGAGGAGCAGATGGAGGCGCATGAAGGCTAGGTTAGTGCTGGAGCATGGCGCGGGCAAGTTTTGCACGGACACGGGTTGCGGAGGCGGCGAGCAGAGGCGGGATTGGAGTGGTAAACTGGTTCCTGTGCCGGGTCCTACGCGACGTAATCCCGCCAACCCCGCCAGGTCCGGAAGGAAGCAACGGTAACGGGTAATTATGGGCGCAGTAGGTCGCCCGGTGCACTGAATTCCCTCCTTCCAACACAGGTGGTGATCCGCGCAATGGCGCAGTAGGTCGCCCGGTGCACTGAATTTCCTTCCTTCTAGAGCGGCGGAACTCCCGCATTGGCGCAGTAGGTCGCCTCCTGCACTGATTTCCCCTCCTTGATTTTTCTATAACCCTGAGAATGCCAAAAGTAGACCCAAAGTGGGGGAGTTGCGCCCTGCGACGAGGTCTTTTGCGACGTTCGACACGTCAATCGATAGGTGACACGAGTAGTCTTCTTAGAGAGAATGATCTGCGGTAGGTGAACATTGGTTCATCTGTCATGATTGTTTGTTTTCATTGCTGTGGAACCAGGTGAGGTGAGAGTTTGAGTTTGACGTTGAAGCCGCGGACGCAGGTTCGCGCGAAGATCAGTTCGGTAGGGACTTATGTACCGCCGCGGTTGTTGACCAATGCCGATCTGGAGAAGATGGTCGCGACCAACGATCAGTGGATTACGGAGCGCACGGGAATTCGCGAACGGCATATTGTGGACGATGGGGTTGCGACGAGTGATCTTTCAGTGGAGGCAGCTAAGAAGTGTCTCGCAAATCGTGGGATGGAGGCGAGCGAGCTTGAGGTGATCATCGTCGCGACGGTGACGCCGGATATGTTCTTTCCGGCGACGGCTTGCCTGGTGCAGGACAGGCTGGGTGCGAAGGGTGCGTGGGGTTTCGATCTATCGGCGGCCTGTTCCGGTTTTCCGTATGCGCTGCAGGTGGGGGCGAAGCTGGTCGAGAGTGGGATGCACAAGAAGGTGATGGTGATTGGGGCGGATGTGATGAGCTCGATCATCGACTATACGGACCGGGCGACGTGCGTGATCTTCGGCGATGGCGCGGGTGCGGTGCTGCTGGAGCCGTGCGCCGATGGCGAGATTGGAATGATCGATTATTGGCACGAGATCGATGGGTCGGGCGCGGCGGCGTTGAATATGCCAGGGGGTGGGAGTCTGCATCCGCCGACTGCAGAGACGGTGGAGAAGAAGATGCACTACGTCCATCAGGATGGGCAGGCGGTGTACAAGTTTGCCGTGCGCAAGATGCAGGAGGCCGCGGAGACTGTGTTGACGCGGAATGGTGTGACGGGGAAGGACCTTGGCTGCTTTATTCCGCATCAGGCGAACAAGCGGATCATCCTTTCTACGGCGGAGCGGCTGGGCATGCCGGAGGAGTCGGTGATCATCAACATCGACCGGTTTGGGAATACGACGGCGGCGACGATCCCGATGGCGATGCAGACGGCGCTGGATGAGAATCGGCTCAAGAAGGGCGATCTGGTTCTGCTGGCCAGCGTTGGCGCGGGATTTACCGTGGGCGCGACGCTGCTGCGGTGGGAGTTCTAGCGCTCGAGCCAAAATCAGGTGGTTGAGGTCGGGCGGTCTAAGAGGTTTGGACTGTGGACGACGCCGACGGCGCGCGAGGTTTTGTAGAGCTTCCAGAAAGCGATTGCGGAGCTGATGATGATGACCGTCCAGATAACGATGAGGACGGGCGTGGCGTACTTTGCCGAGAGGGCGTTCCAGAGGCGGAGGATGTGCCTGCCGTAGTGGATGCCGAGCCATGCAGCGGTCGTGTGCCGAATTGCGCGGCTGGCGGTGAAGGTGATCATGAACTTCCTGCGCGACATCTTCAGCGCTCCGGCAGCGAGTACGAAAGGGCTGAGCGGCATGGGTGGAGGAAGAATCGCCGGAAGAGCGACGGAAAGGATGGCGTGGTTGCTCATCCATTCGCAGACGCGTTTGAAGATGCGAGGCGGGACGTGCTTTTCGAGGAAGGCCATGCCGCCGCGCTGTCCGACCTGGTAGCTGAAGTATCCGCCGAGCGCGGAGCCTGCGGTGGAGAGCAGAATGAGCAGGAGCCAGCTGTTGTGCTGGGCGGCGAGCACGATGACCATGATGTCCGTGATGCCGGGCAGGGGCAGAGGGACGAAGGAGCTGTCGACGATTGAGACCAGGAAGACGCCGAAGACTCCGAAGCTGAGCAGGAAGTGCATGAAGGGGTTGCGGGCTCCGCCATGCGTGGCCGCCGCAGCCTGGGGAGCAGCTGCTGCGAGGAACTTCGCGCCGGTGATGGCAGCAGCAAGGAACTTCATACTATTTTGACGTCGTTCGATGCTGCGAAGTCGCATGAATTCGCTGATTGATGATTCAGAGGAAGCGAAGATGGGGAAGCGGGGGGAGGATGTCGACTTCTGCGGCGTACTCGCGGAAGAGTTTGATGGTACGGATGCAGTCTGGGTCGAGGTGGTAGTGGATGTTGTGGGTGAGGTAGTTGCGGATGGTGGTGGGCGGGATGGCGATGCGGGGGGTCCACTGCTCGACGATCTGCTCAATGTGGGCGAGGCCGTGGTCGCGGGAGGTTGCGAGATCGTCGGTGAGTTGCGCGGCGGTGAGATTGGAGTTGCCGAGGGATTCGGGGCGGACGGCCCAGACGGCGGCGACCCAGGGGAGATTGGTGCGTGTACGCCATTCGCGGGCGAGGTCGATCCATAGGCACGGGCCGATGGTGACTTCGATCTGTTCGCGAGCTTCGAGGGCGAGAAGAGCGGGGTCGCCGATGAGGATGGCGGCGTCTGCTTGTTGCAGCATCGCGATGGGGTTGGCTGCGGCGGGGAGGAAGGTGGGTCGCGTGTGGAGGAATTTGCGGAAGAGGATCTCAGCGTAAGCGAGAGAGCTGCGGGAGGCGGTGTCGGCAGCGATGGTTTTTACTGTGCCGAGAGTGTGAGGGGATTTGATGATGAGTTGGATGGAGCGGACTTCGCCGAGAGAGGCGATGGTGCAGCCGGGAACGATCGCGAGTTCGGGCGTGAGGGAGGCGATGGGGATGAGGCCAAGGTCGGCGCGGGCAGCGAGGAGTTCGTCGGCGCAGAGCGAGGGCTGGGTGTAGTGGAGGGTGTAGCGTTGGGCGAGGGTTGCGGCGAGAGGCGGGTGTTCGAAGTCCCACATCAGCGGGGCGGGGTTGAGGAAGTTGATGGCGGCGACGCGGAGCGGGGTGAGTGGTGATGAAGTCATCAGGAGATTAGTTTAGGGATTAGTTTATTGGATGTTGGGTGAGGGCGTGCGATGCAGAGGGCTGTGGTGGGCTTCTATCAGGATGAGGAGGGACATTGGGCGGCGCGGCTGGAGTGCGGGCATGGGCAGCATGTTCGACATGATCCTCCGTGGACGGTAAGGGAGTGGGTGGTGAGTGAGGAGGGAAGGGCAGCGCGGATTGGGAGTTTGATGGAGTGTAAGAAGTGCGATGAAGAATCGGTAGTAGGATTTTGACGACACACGGAACAACATTCTGTACGGAGCCGACACATGGACGGATCACTCTGGATTGGCCGAAGGCTGTTTGCGATTGCGATGGTGTGCTTCGGAATCCAATTTTTTATCTTTGTCACTGCGATGAGTGGGCCACCGCCCGGGCCTCCGTGGAGCCGCGGAGAGCTGCTGCTTGATTGGCTTGCCTGCGCCGGATTTGTCGTTGCCGGCTTTTGCGTTGTGACAGGCAAGTTGGGACGGCTTGCAGCGACCACGCTCGGAGTTGTCATGCTTGTGTATGTCTTGTCCGATTATGTGCCGGCCCTGCTGTCGCGGCTGCACGATCCTGGCCCGTGGACGGTCGTCTTTGAGATTCTGGCGATGGTGGGGGGCTCATGGGTGTTGGCTGCGAGCTTTCCTGCGGATCAAAGGATACCGCAGCCGGGTGACCGCGCTGTCGGGATGCTGGCGATGGTTGGCCGTTATCTGATTGCAGTCTCGCTGGTGGTCTTTGCGGTGCAGCACTTTCTGTATGCGGACTTCGTAGCGTCGCTGGTGCCGGTATGGATTCCGGGGCACATGTTCTGGGCGTACTTTACCGGCCTGGCGTTTGTCGCGGCCGCTTTGGCCATTGCAGCGAACAAGATGATGGGGATGGCGACGATGCTGCTGGGAACGATGTTTTTGCTGTGGGTTGTCGTGCTGCATGTGCCTCGCGTGGCGGGTGCGCCGCGCGATGGCAATGAAGTTACTAGCTTATTCGTCGCTTTGGCTATGAGCGGCGTGGGTTTTATTCTGGCAGGAGCAATTGGGAATAGACTCGAAGGGCGAAGGGTTTAATCATTCCATGAATCGACGGCAATTTATCTCATCCTCCAGTGTGGCGGCGCTCGCGCTTGGCCATGAGCCGATCGTGTCAGCTGCTCCTGCGACTGCGCAACGAAGCCGGTGCTGTTCAAGCTCGGGTGCCAGAGCGCGCCGACGACCGATACGCATCTGAAGTATCTGGCGCGATATGGGGTGCGGAATATCTGCGGATATCCGGAGTTTTCGGATGGAAAGATTTACGCGACGGTAGATGAGCTGAGCCGCATGAAGGACCTTGCCGCGAAGAACGGCATAGAGATCGATTGCGTTGGGCCGACGGTGTTGACGTCGAGCTATATCGACAATGAGAAGCACCCTGCGATCATGCTCGCCCAGAGCCCGGAGCGCGACCGCGATATCGAATCGATCCAGACGCTGATCAAAAACTGCGCGCAGGCCGGATTGCCGTCGATCAAGTACAACATGAGCCTTCTTGGTGTCATGCGCACGGGCAGGACACCGGGGCGGGGGGATGCGAGCTACAGTCAGTGGAGGCTTGCGGACGCGCATCCGAAGACGCCGCTGACGATTGCGGGGCATGTTGACGCGGATATGTTCTGGGAGCGGATTACTTATTTTCTGGATCGCGTTATTCCGGTCGCGAATGAGTACAAAATTCGAATGGCGTTACATCCGCACGATCCGGGTGTGCCTCCCGAGGGCTATCAGGGCGTGGACCGCGTGCTTGGCACAGTTGATGGATTGAAAAAGTTTGTTGCAATTCAGGAGAGCCCGTATCACGGGTTGAACTTCTGCCAGGGGACAGTGTCGGAGATGCTGACTGATCCGGGGACGCAGATCTATGACGTGATTCGATACTTCGGAACGCGCAAGAAGATCTTCAACGTTCACTTTCGCAACATTCGCGGGCATCGGAATGATTTTGTCGAAGTGTATCCGGATGAGGGCGATGTGGATTTCGTGAAGGCGATCAAGGTCTATCGCGAGGTTGGCTACCCGTACCTGTTGATGCCGGATCATGTGCCGCAGGCGGAGAGTGATCCGAACGGGTTGCAGTCTTTCGCGTTTTGTTATGGGTATATTCGCGGGTTGATTCAGTCGCTGGGTTGAGCCGATTCTTAGGGCGTCTTCACTGCGAAGAGGCCCTTACTTTCTGCGAGTTCCTCGTGAATGGCTGTGGCTCGCTTGAGTGCCTCTGTGATGTGCGGGCAGATGTTCTGTTTGCCGAGGTGTTGTTCGAACTCGACCTGGTTCATCAGCGCTGCAGGCTGATGGCGCGCTCCGCAGAGGACGAGAGATCGGCCTGAACCATGGACTTCGTCGGCGAGGCGCTGGAGTGCCTGGAGACCGGTGGAGTCGATGGCGGTCATGTTGCGAAGACGCAGGATGATGACTTCGGGCAGCGATGTGATCTCCTGGCGAATGCCATTGAGTTTTTCGCTGGCGCCGAAGAGGAAGGGGCCGTGAATGCGAAACACGGCTACATAGTTGGGGAGGACCTTGTCTTGTAGAACGTGAAGTTGTCCCTCTGCGATGTCATCTTCGGTAATACGAGAGACGGTGGTGGTCAATGTGACTTTGCGGATGTAGACGAGTGCCGCAAAGATCATCCCGGCTTCAACTGCGACGGTGAGATCTGCGAAGACGGTAAGGAGTAAGGTCACCAGCCAGACTCCGATCTCCATCTTCGGCAGCTTGAGAATGACTGGGATCTCGTGCCATTCGCCCATGTTGTAGCAGACCACCATCAGGATGGCGGAGAGAACTGCCAGTGGGATGAATCTCGCGAGGGGAGCGGCGAAGAGGAGCACGGCGAGTACGGTGAGCGCATGGACCATACCACTGACGGGCGTCTGCGCGCCGGCTCGAATGTTGGTTGCAGTTCTGGCGATTGCGCCAGTTGCGGGAAGGCCGCCGAAGAGCGGCGAGGCGATGTTGGCGATTCCCTGTGCGACCAGCTCTACGCCTGGATTGTGCTCGTCTCCGCTCATGCGGTCGGCGACTACTGCGGACATGAGAGACTCGATGGCACCGAGAAGTGCGATGGTGATGGCCGGGGAGATCAGCGTTCGCATGGTGTGGTATGCGAAGACCGGCGCGTGGAAGTGTGGAAAGCCGGATGGAATGCCGCCGAATCGAGTGCCGATGGTTTCCACATTGAGGTGGAGGAGGTAAACAACGGCGGTTCCGGCGAGGAGCGCAACGATGTAGCCGGGAATGCGACGGGCAAAGCGGGCGATCAACACGATGAGAAGAAGGGCGGCGGAGGCGAGAGCCAACGTCTCAGGCGAGACTGTCCGGGCGTTCTCGGCCAACACCTTCAGTCGGCCCACTACGTCGCCAGGCAACGGAGGCGTGCGGAGGCCGAAGAAATCCTTGATCTGAGTGCTGGCGATAAGGATGGCGATGCCGTTGGTGAATCCGACGATCACGGGACGCGGGATAAACTTTACGGCGGTGCCGAGACCGGTGACCCCCAAGATGATGAGGATGACGCCAGCCATCATGGTGCAGATCAGAAGCTCGTTGAAGCCGTAACGAGCGAGAATGCCGAAGATGATAACGACGAATGCGCCGGTTGGGCCGCCGATCTGGTTTCGCGATCCTCCAAGGGCGGAGATGAGGAACCCCGCGATGACGGCGGTGTACAGGCCGGCCTCTGGCTTCGCTCCGGAGGCGATGGCAAAGGCCATCGCGAGGGGGAGTGCGACTAAACCAACGGTGATTCCTGCTACTAGATCAGCGGCGAACTTTTTAGCGGTATAGCCGCGTAATGCGAGGACGGATTTGGGTGTCCATGCTGCAAGATTCAACGAAACACTCCTGAAGGAAGCTGTATTGCAGGACCGCAAGTTTTGCGGATTTCGCGAAGGCCGCGTCGAAAACGTGGTCCTGCTGGTAAGGATATGCCGATAAGCCGATGAACAGGTGTGACGATCGTCACAGCCAGGCAGGACAGAAGTGCGATTTGACTTGGCGGGAGGGCGTGATAGTCTCCAGCGGATGTAGTTTTTCGGACCACTCGATTTGGAGAAAGAGCGAAATGAAGAGGAGGAGCTTCGCAGAGCAGTATGCGCTGATGGAAACGGGAACTGGCGAAGATGGCGTGGATGGCGTTGATGTTGACGCCCGGGATGGGACCTACGCGGATCTGGAAGGCGATGGGGCGGCTTGAAGCGGCGGAGCGGTTGTTTGAGGCTTCGCTTACGGAGCTGGAGGGGTTGGGAATGCCGGCCGCGGCGGTGCAGTTTGTTTTTGAGGGCAAGGCGCGGGCGGCGGCTGAGGATGAGATGAAGCGCGTCGCGGAGGCGGGTGGGAGTGTGCTGACGCCGGAGGACGAGGCTTATCCGGAACGGCTGCGGGAGATTTATGATCCGCCAGCGGTGCTTTGGATTCGAGGCGATGCGAAGCTATTGTCGCGGCCGGGGATTGCGGTGGTGGGGACGCGGCAGCCCTCGCCGTATGGTGCGGGGATGGCGGAGCTGTTGTCGCGAGATCTGGCGAATCGAAGGTTGGTGATTTTGAGCGGGATGGCTCGCGGTGTGGATACGGCGGCGCATAAGGGTGCGATTGAGGCGGGAGGAAAGACGATTGCGGTTTGGGGGACGGGGATCGATGTGATCTATCCGAAGGAAAACAAAAAGCTGGCTGAACAGATTGTGACGACGGGTGGCGCGATTGTGAGCGAGTATCCGCTGGGGACTTTTCCCGCGCCGCAGAACTTTCCGATCCGCAATCGAATTTTGAGTGGAATGAGTGTGGGGGTGCTCGTGATCGAGGCGGCGGAGTACAGCGGGACGAGGATTACGGCGCGGTGCGCGATGGAGCAAAATCGTGACGTCTACGCGGTTCCGGGAAATGTAACGAACAAAAATGCGTGGGGGCCTAACACATTGATAAAGCAGGGGGCTAAGCTGACCGCGACATGGGAGGATATATGGGAGGAACTTCCGTCGCAGATCCGGCTCGCGCTGGAGGACGAGATGTCGGCGGGAGGAGCAGGTGAATCAAAAGGAGGCGGGACTGCATCTCTATTTAACGATACGCCGCTTCCTGAGCATGAGCGGATCGTCTTCGACAAGCTAAGGCATGATGAATCCATGCAGCTGGACGAGTTAATCGAGCAGCTGGAGGCGGAGTTGGGGTCGGCTGAGATCTTCACTGCGCTGTTCGAACTGGAGCTTGCAGGGCGTGTCCGGCAGCTTCCCGGAAAAAATTATGTGCGGGCATTTTGAGCAGGATCGATGCAGCCGAATTTCTATGTTGGTAAAAAGATTTCCAAAATAAATGTAAGTCTAGGCTGCCGTTCCATTTGACAGCCAGTTTGACCTGCATGCTTTTCCTCTGAAAGATGCTGTATGGTAATGACCTTCTGGACAGGTTTTCGTCTGTTGAGGAATTGTGGCGAGATGACGCGTTTGCAGAAACCGTGGTAGGTTCGCAAGGGAACAAGGAAGATTTGGAACGTTTGGCCTCGGCGATGCGTTCTGATGGATGAAGGGAAATAATGGCTAGATCACTTGTGATCGTGGAGTCGCCCGCAAAGGCGAAGACGATCGGAAAATATCTCGGCGACGATTACATGGTGGAGGCCTCGATTGGCCACATCATGGATCTGCCGAAGAACGACATTGGCGTGGAGCTAAAGAACCGGACGTTTGAGCCGACGCTGATTGTGTCTCCGGGGAAGGAAAAGGTCGTTGAGAAGTTGAAGAAGCTCGCGGCGAAGGCGAACATGGTGTACCTTGCGCCCGACCCTGACCGTGAAGGCGAGGCGATTGCCGCGCATCTTTCGATGCAGCTGCTGCCGATGGTGAAGAACAAGTCCCAGGTGCGGCGGGTTACGTTCAACGAGATTACGAAGAAGGCGGTGCAGGCGGCGTTTCTGCATGCTCGTGACATTGATGAAAACCTGGTGGACGCGCAGCAGACGCGGCGGGTGCTGGACCGGCTGGTGGGATATCAGGTGTCGCCGTTGCTTTGGGATAAGGTGCGGCGGGGACTGTCTGCAGGACGAGTTCAGACGGTTGCGCTGCGGCTGATTGTGGAGCGTGAGCAGGAGATCAACGCGTTCAATCCGGTGGAGTACTGGACGATCGATGCCGTTCTCGAGCCGACTGCCGGCAAGCAGAGTTTTACGGCACGCTTTGTCGGTGTGAACGGAACGCCTTCGCGGGTTGCGAACGGGACGGATGAAGAGGGCAAGGAACTCTTTCTCTCGAATGCGCTCCCGGATAAAGAGGCTGTCGATGAGGCCGTCGGTGAGCTGGAGCATGCGAAGTGGAGCGTTCGTTCTGTAGAGAAGAAGGAGCGCCGGAATAATCCGAAGGCGCCCTATACGACGAGTAAGCTGCAGCAGGATGCCTCGGGGCGGCTGGGTTTCAATGTGCGGCGCACGATGGGCGTGGCGCAGCGGTTGTATGAGGGCGTGGAGATTGGTGCGGAGGGTACGGTCGGTCTGATTACCTATATGCGTACCGACTCGACGCGTGTGAGCCCGGATGCGATTGCGGAGGCTCGCGCATTTATCGGCAAGCTTGGAGCGCAGTATCTGCCGGCGACGCCGAATGAGTATGCGGGCAAGAAGCAGGAGCAGGCGCAGGATGCGCACGAAGCGATTCGGCCAACAAACGTGGAGTACACGCCTGAGTCGATTCGCAAATATCTCTCGGATGAGCAGTTCCGTTTGTACAAGCTGATCTGGCAGCGATTTGTTTCGAGCCAGATGACTCCGGCGGTCTTCGATCAGACGACGGTAGATATTGTCGCGCAGGCGAAGCAGGCCTATGACTTCCGCGTGACTGGAAGCGTGTTGAAGTTCGACGGACACCTGAAGTTCGATGAAGAAGACAAGCGCGCGCGGCAAGCTGCGAAGGACAAGGCTTCGAAGGAAGAAGCTGCAGCGAAGTCCGCAGACCGGGACGCCGCGGACGGCGAAGAAGAGGCCGAGAGCAGGCTGCCGGAGCTGAGCGATGGAGAGGCTCTGCGACTCGAGAAGCTTGATCCGCAGCAGAAGTTTACGCAACCTCCGCCGCGGTACAACGAAGCGAGCCTGGTGAAGACGCTGGAGGAGAAGGGAATTGGAAGACCTTCGACGTATGCCTCCATCATTAATACAATCCAGGATCGCGACTATGTGAAGAAGATCCAGGCAAAGTTTGTGCCGACGGAGATCGGGACGGTCGTCACGAAGCTGCTGGTGAAGAACTTTCCGTACATCTTCGATACGGCCTACACGGCTACGCTTGAAGGCGAGCTGGACGCGGTGGAGGAGGGTCATGAGAGGTGGACCGATCTGCTCAACGGGTTCTATGACCACTTTGAGAAGGAGCTGAGTGTCGCCGGCAAGAACATGGAAGACATCAAGCGGATGGAGGAGCCGACGAAGGAGATCTGCGATAACTGCGGCGCTCCGCTGATTCTGAAGTGGGGCAAGTTCGGCAGCTTCTACTCGTGCAGCAACTTCTCGAAGGTGAAGCCGGTGACGGTGGCCGCAGGGCCGTGGAAGAAGGACTCGAAGGCGGTGTTGAAGAAGGTCACGAAGGCGCTTCACTATCCCATCACCGTGAAGGCGACGACGGAGGACGTGATCGAGTACTCGAAGGAGACTGACGATGCGAAGGAGCTGACGGCGGCGATCAACGAGGCGATGACGATGGGCAAGAAGGTGACCGCAGAGGCGTTCAGCTGCGACTTCACCAAGGAGAACTTTGCGGCAAAGCCTGACCTGAGTGCGCCCGGTGCCGAAGAGGTTGCGGAAGAGGAGTTCTGCGACAACTGTGGGCGCGTGATGGTGCTGCGAAATGGGCCGTGGGGGCCGTTTATGGCGTGCCCTGGGTACAACGAAGATCCCCCGTGCAAGACGATTCGCAAGCTTAACCAGAAGGTGCAACAGAAGCCTCCGGTGCAGTTGGAAGAGGCGTGCCCGAAGTGCGGGAAGCCGCTGCTGCTGCGCAATGGGCAGTACGGCGAGTTCATTAGCTGCAGCGGATATCCGAAGTGCAAGTACATCAAGCAGGAGTTGCTGGATGTGAAGTGCCCGAAGGATGGAGGCGATATTGCCGTCCGCAAGACCAAGCGCGGCGACGTGTTCTATGGCTGCGTGAACTATCCGAAGTGCGACTTTGCTTCGAACCTGAAGCTGGTGGATCACGTCTGTCCGAAGTGCGATAGCGCGTATCTTCTGGAAGTGACGAACGATAAGGGGACGTATCTGGTTTGTCCGAATAATCGCGAGGCGCTGCCGAAGAGACGGAAGAAGAAGGGTGCGCCGGAGGAAACGCCGACGACTCCGCCTTGCACGTACGAGAAGAAGATCGCCGGGCCGACGCCTGTGCCGGTGATCGAGCGGCCTGATCCGGAGAAGACCCGCGCAGTTGTCGAGAGCGTAGCTTAAAGGAACGAGGAGAGAGGCTTATGGCAACTGCTGCGGATGCGGAACTGATCCTGAGGCTGTATGAACTTCGGCGGGAAGAGGTCTTGCGGAAGGCGAGACAATTTCTCGTCTTTGAGTTCAATCCAAAGACGTTGGAGGAGCTTCGCGCGGTCACGCGGGACACCAAGTCGGAGTACAACCCCTATTGGCGGCAGGCGATGACCTTCTGGGAGATGGCGGCATCGTTGGTGTTGCGGGGCGCGCTCGACGCGGACCTGTTTCTGGACTCGAATCTGGAGGGGATCCTGATCTACGCGAAGTTTCACCACTGGCACGCCGAGACGGAGAAGCAGAGCGGTAACCCCTTTATGGGCCAGACGGCGGCGCTGATTGCCAAGTTTCCGGAGGCAAAGGCCAAGTACGAGGTGTTCCTGAAGAACTTTGGAGCGACGAAGTAAACCGCTGAATCGATTGGGCGTCGCCCTGAGGGCTTTCCTTTTCTGCATCGTTTCTGTTACAAATGCGCTATAGCCTCAGGGATCCGGCTTGTGTCATCATGGCGCGCCGATGCGGTGCTCCAGCCGTAACTCCTTGAAAAGAATGCAGGTAGTAAATTATGGCGAAAGCAGTTTGGAATGGCCAGACCTTGGCCGAGAGTGAGAAGACAGAGACGGTTGAGGGAAATATTTATTTCCCGGAAGAGTCGGTAAAGCGGGAGTTTCTCAAAGCGAGTTCAACGACCTCCAGTTGCCCATGGAAGGGGCAGGCACGTTACTATACGATCGTCGTGGATGGGCAGGAGAACCCGGATGCTGCCTGGTATTACCCGGATCCCAAGCCGGCAGCGCGCAATGTGAAGCACCATGTGGCGTTCTGGCGGGGCGTCGAGATTACTAAATAATTGATAATACAATAGATTGCTTGCGGGGAGAGGCTGGTGCCTCCCCCCGCTTCGCTTTAGTAGGCCTGCGCCAGATCGAGGGGGAGGCGCACCTGAAAGCAGGTGGCGGCAGGCTTGGATTCAACGGTGACGAAGCCGGAGTGCTTGTTTACAATCCGCTGTACTGAGTCCAGACCGAGTCCCAGGCCGCGGCCGGGGGCCTTGGTGGTGAAGAAAGGCTCGAAGATGCGGGAGCGGATGGCGGGGTCAATTCCGGGGCCGTCGTCCCAGACCTCGACCAGGACCATGGAGCCGTTGAGATGGGTGTTGAGGCGAAGGGTTCCCATGTCGTTCATGCTCTCCAGGGCATTTTCGATCAGAGCGGTCCAGACCAGAGTGAGTTCGCTGCCGTAGACGCTGACCGGCGGAAGTTCAGGATCGAAGTCCAGTTCGACCTTGACGTTCTTCAGCCGCGAATTGAACATCATCAGGGTGTTCTCGAGAGACTGCGCGAGGTCGACATCCTGGATGGGGGCCTGGTCCATGTAGGAATAGTCCTTGATGGCGCTGATGAGGTCGAAGATGCGGACGGTGGAGTCCACCACGGTCTCGGCCATGCGCTCGACGCGGAGGGAACGTGAGACGGTGGAGAGGGCGACGGGGAGAACCTCAGGGCGAGTGACGGCGGCGAGCTCGTCGAGCAGGTCGATGGGGAGGTTTGTCTCGGAGAGCGCGGGGGCGATGTTCCAGGGCTCAGGAACGTTGTGAGCCGTGAGCCAGCGGACCATGGCGTCCTCATGATCCGTCGCCGCGAGCGGGCTTTGCGGCCCTTTCGCGTGGGAGTAGGCGGACATGCGGGCCCGAGCATTTTTGACCCACGCCCGGTAGCCTTCAATCTCCTGATCGGAGAGACAGAGATTGCCGAGGCGATACTTTTGTTCGCCGTACTCGCGTAGCTCACCGAAGAGGCTGGCGGCGCAGCGCTGTGCGGCCGAGGCGGGGTTGTTGAGCTCATGTGCGAGGTTGGCGGCAAGTTTGCCGAGCGCGGAGAGCTTTTCAGATTGCTGCTCCAGGCGCGTGACTTCGCGCACGCGGTCGAGCAGGGCGGAGACGCAGCGCTGGCCCATGGACGGGATTGCAATCAGCATCTCTGGGAAGAGGGCCTGATCGATGTCGAGCGCCCACGTGGTGCCTACCGAGTAACCGTCGCCGCCGTAGGTCTTCATGCGGGAGTACGGGAGTTTGCCGGTCATCTGACCGGCGCGACCAATGAAGAGGGCGATGGGGCCGGAGCGAAAACGCCTTACCTGGACCTCGCCTTTGAGGATGAAATTGAGGTTTACGGCGGGTTCGCCTTCGCGAAAGATGAGAGCCCGGTCTTCGCCGATGCGCTCTTTGCCGTGCGTGGCGAGCCAGGTGTACTCCTCTTCGGAAAGACCGTCGAGTGGAGTTACGGTACGCAGCGCGGCGACGATCTCCGGAATGGGAGTAGGTTCTGGGGGCGGGCCTGCCAGGATCGGCTGCTCCGTCTGGTGGAGCGTCTCGTTGGGGAGCAGGCTTTCGTAGCTGTTCAGAGTGGCCATCTGGGGAGCTCCTTCTGCTGCCTGGGAGTCGATTCGTTAATTAGTTTACGTCTTCACCGTTACAGGAGTTCCGAAACGCGATCTTTTGTTTAAGATCTGCGAAGGGAGAAAAGTCACGGAAGTGAAGAGGCGACATCTTATTTAGACGCCGCCTCTTTGATTTCGATCTGTGAAATTTGTATCTATCTTTCAAATTTAACGCGGGTTATGCCTTCTGGACCTGACCGTCCTTGACGACGACGGGGTCGAGGAATGGCATGGATTTGCGCAGTTCGGCGCCGACTTTTTCGATCTGAAGGGCGGCCTCGGCCTTACGGATGCGGGCGAATTCGTGGCGGCCAGACTCATTTTCGGCGATGAACTTTTTGGCGAAGCTGCCGTCCTGAATCTCGTCGAGGAGTTTGCGCATGGCCTTTTTGGTTTCGGCGGTGACGATGCGCGGACCAGCGACGTAGTCGCCCCACTCGGCTGTGTCGGAGATGGAGTGGCGCATGTACTCGAGGCCTCCGCGATACATGAGGTCGACGATGAGCTTGAGTTCGTGCAGGACTTCGAAGTAGGCGAGCTCGGGCTGATAGCCGGCCTCGACGAGGGTCTCGAAGCCTGCCTTGACGAGCGCGCTGGTGCCTCCGCAGAGAACTGCCTGCTCGCCGAAGAGGTCGGTCTCGGTCTCTTCGGTGAAGGTGGTTTCGAGAACGCCGGCGCGCGTGCAGCCGATTCCTTTCGCATAGCTGAGTGCGAGCGCGAGAGCGTGGCCGCTGGCGTCCTGCTCGACGGCGACGAGGCCAGGAATGCCGCCGCCTTCAGTGAAGACCTCTCGAACACGATGGCCGGGGCCTTTGGGTGCGACGAGCGAGACGTCGGCGGTCGGGGGCGGTGTGATGGTGCGGAAGCGGATGTTGAAGCCATGGGCGAACATGAGGGTCACGTCGGGCTTCATGTTGGGTGCGATCTCCGCGTGGTAGACCTTCGCTGCGGTCTGGTCGGGCGTGAGATTCATAATGACATCGGCCCACTTCGATACGTTCGCTACGGTGTCAACCTGAAGGCCGGCTTTGCGGGCGCGGTCGGCGTTAGGTGAGTCAGGGCGCAGGCCTACGCGGACGTCGACGCCGGAGTCCTTGAGGTTGAGCGCGTGGGCGTGGCCCTGCGAGCCGTAGCCAATGACGGCGACTTTCTGCGCCTGGATGAGAGAGAGGTCTGCGTCTGCGTCGTGGTATGCCTTTGCCATTGTGTCTTCTTTCTTTAAGTAAGTAATTAAAGTTTATAGGTTAGCGGTGCTGATCGCTCTTCGGTGTGATCTTCTGCTTCGTTCATGATGAGGGCCTATAACGTCGCCGAATGAGCCAGTAGCTGGGCTATGTCTCGTCCTCCGCGAACTGGCCTGGAAGTTCGTCCAACTCGGGGCTGTCCGTGAAGACGGTGGGTTGGTTGGATTCGTTAGGGTCGGGGGTGCCGAGGGCTTTCAGGACGCGGCTGGTGTGGTGGCCACGGCGCATGGCCATGCGGCCGGTGCGCGAGACCTCGAGGATGGTGTAGCCGCTCTCGGTGATGACCTGGATGAGGCCTTCGATCTTGGAGGAGCTGCCGGTCAGCTCGAGCATGATGGACTCGGGGGCGAGGTCGACGACGCGGGCCTTGAAGACGTTGGCGAGCTCGAAGATCTGCGAGCGGGAGTGCTGACCGAGTGGGTGCGAGGGGCCGGCAGCGACCTTGATAAGGCAGAGTTCGCGGATGACGGCATCGGCGCGGCCGACCTCGTCGACGTCGACGGTGATCTCGAGTTTATAGAGCGAGGCGCGGATGCGGTGGGCGGCGTGGTCGGGCGCCTCGCAGACGATGGTCATGCGGGAGACGTCGGCACGCTCGGACTCGCCGACGGTGAGCGAGACGATGTTGATGTTGAGGCGGCGAAAGAGCGAGGCGACTCGCGTGAGGACGCCGGGTTTGTCCTGGACCAGGGCTACGAAGGTGTGGAGCATGTGTACCTGCAGTGATTTAGTTGTTAGTTTGGGGTTGTGGTTGGTGTGGGTTCTCGTCGGAGTGGGGCAGGTTGCTGGCGGGTTGCTGCCCGAAGCCGGGGATGTAGGTCTTAGGGATCTCGTAGAGAAGGAGGACGCCGGGCCTGGGCGCGGGACTGGCGCTGCTGCAGAGGTTGCCGGTGGTGATGCCGGTGTGGCGGATGGTGTCGATGGAGTAGTTGGTGTAGAGTTCGCCGCGTGGGCGGCAGTCGGCGTACATGTTGGAGAGGATACGGATGGTCGTAGCGCTGCCGGTGTCGACTAGGATGATGCCGTTTTTGTCGGTGGCCATGGCGACGGAGCCGATCTGATCGACGCGGAGGGCTACGTTGAGGCGCTCGTCGGGGACGGGTTGGTTATTTTTGGCATTGATGATTCGGATGCGGAGTTGGTGAGGTGGTTGGGCAATGGACAGGGATGGAATTCCAGAGATAAGCAGAAGCAGGGTCGCAACAGTACCAAATTTGCGAATGAGGCATTTAGCGCGGGCCTTCAGCCCGTTTGGGAGCGTCTCGATTCGCTCCGAACAATGGCAAGAGAATTCCATCTATTCGTCCTCCGCAGTCTCTAAGAGCGGGTCCTTCTGTGGGCGCCGGACCATCTCGTGGAGGGCAGCGCCGGGGGCAATCATGGGGTAAACCCCGTCTTCTTTTTCTACCTGGAAGTTGATCAGGAACGGCTTTCCGCTGGTGCGTGCTTTTGTAACTGTGGGGATTACATTCTGTCGCTTGTTGACTGTTGCGCCATCGATGCCGTGGGCAGCGGCGAGCAGGACGAAGTCGGGTGAGAGGATGGGCGATGCGGCGTAGTTCTTGTCGTAGAAGGCCTCCTGCCACTGGCGGACCATGCCGAGAAAGCCGTTGTTGATGACGGCGATGTTGATGGCGAGGCCTTCCTGCACGATGGTGGAGAGTTCGGCGGCGGTCATCTGGAAGCCGCCGTCGCCGGCGATGACCCAGACGTCTTTCTCCGGGCATGCGACCTTTGCGCCGATCGCTGCAGGCAGCGCAAATCCCATGGTGCCGAGGCCGCCAGAGGTGATGAGCGAGCGCGGAGTGTCGTGCTTGTAGTACTGGGCCTCCCACATCTGGTGTTGGCCGACGTCGGTGACGATGATGGTTTGTTCCGCGCGACCGGCGGTGTGGGCCTCGCGCCAGATGTCGTTGATGACGTGCGCGGCGTAGAGGTGGCCATTGTCCGGCAGGTTGATGATGTCGCGGACCGCGGCGTCGCCCTTCATGGCGTTGATCTCGCGAAGCCAGTTGGTGTCAGATTGTTTTGGCAGCAGCGGAAGAAGAAGCGCGAGAATTTCGCGCAGGTCACCGATGAGGGCGACGTCGGCGCGGACGTTCTTGTTGATCTCCGAGGGGTCGATCTCGATGTGGATCTTCTTCGCATGAGGCGCATAGCTCGCGAGGTTGCCCGTGACGCGGTCGTCGAAGCGCATGCCAAACGCGAGTAGGAGGTCGGCCTGCTGGATCGCATTGTTGACCCAGGACTCGCCGTGCATGCCCATCATGCCGAGCGAGAGCGGGTGGTTTGTGGGTACTCCGCCGAGACCGAGCAACGTGCTGGCGACGGGGATCTGCTGGCGTTCGGCGAAGGCGAGGACCTGGGCTTCGGCGCCGGAGTGCGTGATGCCGTGGCCGGCGAGGATGACGGGCTTCTTTGCGGCCTTGATAAGTTCGATGGCTTGCTGGATGGAGGAGGATTCTGCGCGCAGCATGGGGTGCGGGCGGTAGGGTTTAGGCGCAGCCGCTTCGAAGCTGAAGGCGGCGGTGTTCTGCTGGGCGTCTTTGGTGATGTCGACGAGCACAGGGCCGGGGCGGCCGGACTTCGCGATTTGGAGCGCCTCGCGGATGGCGGGGGCGATGTCTTCGGCGCGAGTGACGAGGTAGTTGTGCTTGGTGATGGGCAGGGTGATGCCGGTGATGTCGATCTCTTGAAATGCGTCGCTCCCGAGGACTTTGCTGCCGACCTGGCCCGTGATCGCGACGATGGGGATGGAGTCGAGCATGGCTGTTGCTATGCCCGTAACCAGATTCGTTGCACCCGGTCCGGAGGTCGCGATGCAGACTCCGACTTTGCCGGAGGCGCGGGCGTAGCCGTCGGCCATGTGTGCGGCACCCTGCTCGTGGCGGACGAGGATGTGGTGGATGGGGAACTTGCGCAGGGCGTCGTAGGCGGGGAGGATGGCTCCGCCAGGGTAGCCGAAGACTTTGTCTACGCCTTCGCCGGCTAGGGTGGCCCAGATGATTTCGGCTCCGGTGAGTTGGGGGTGTTGATTTTTTGTCATGATGAATACCTCTCGCAAGTTCTGTTTAGTCGAATTGCGACCGACGGTCACGGAGTACGAAGCATCGTCTTGAAGCGATTTGAAGCACGATCATTACGAAAGTGAAGATTGCCATCGGCTTTAACTTCAATAACGCAGCAGCTCCGGGTGAAAGAGACGGGTCGTTGGGCACAAGAAACCACAGGCCGAAAATCAGTAACAGCGGAATGAGAGACAGCAACCCTAGAGACCATGCGGCAACCGTCAGGCCCACCGACGTGCCGTGCCTGATTGCTTTCGGATTGGCCGGCGTGGTCAAGAGCGCATGCCCCAGGGGCTAAAGCCCGATTTATTTGCCCGGATGATCTCGGCTCCGGTGAGTTGGGGGTGTTGATTCTTCTTCTCTGCCATCGTCATTACCGTCCTAGGTGGTTGTAAGCAAAAGTCGTACCGTTGCGGAGAATGTCATAGGCCATAAAGCTCATAAAACAAACAAAGGTGACGCCGATAATACGTATTGCGACGAGCGTCATGCCTTCTGAATTCCCTGGAATGAACCTGCCAAGGTCGATATTTCGGATACCAAAGATCAATTACCGTCTGACGCGATCCGAATAGCGCGAATAATCCGACATACATAAATCCGATCCAAGTGAGCGTGGCCGCAATCGCAAGAAAAAGTCTTTGATGCCAAAGGAAAACTGGAATGAAGGATAGAAAGTCGACGAAAACCAAGGCATGCAATATCCGAACGCTAAGTGGCTGCTTTTTCCAGTTAAAGAGTGGAAATTCAATTCGCATCAATTCTCCTTCATCGAGCAGTTTTTCCTTCCCAGACTTAAGTTGTGACCGCTCCTTCACTGGCACTGCTTACTGACTTTGCATATTTGGCGAAGACGCCGCGTTTGAAGCGGGGTTCGGGGGCCTTCCATGTGGCGAGGCGTTTGGCGATCTCGGCTTCGGGGACGTTGAGAGTGAGTTTGCGATTGGGGATGTCGAAGGTGATGGTGTCGCCTTCGCGGACGGCGGCGATGGCGCCGCCGAGCTGGGCTTCGGGGGCGACGTGGCCGGCCATCAGGCCGCGGGTGGCTCCGGAGAAACGGCCGTCTGTGAGGAGGGCTACGGTATCCGAGAGTGCCGGGATGCCTTTGATGGCAGCGGTGACGGCGAGCATCTCGCGCATGCCGGGGCCGCCGCGCGGGCCTTCGTAGCGGATGACGAGGACGTCGTTGGGGTTGATCTTTCCGGCTTCGACGGCGGCGTGGCAGTCGTCCTCGGATTCAAAGACGCGCGCAGTGCCAGTGTGATGAATGCGCTCGTGGCCGGCGACCTTGATGACGGCGCCGTCGGGGGCGAGGTTGCCGCGCATGATGACGAGGCCGCCGGTGGGCTTGAGGGCTTTGTCCCAGGTGTGGATGACGGGCTGGCCGGGAGTTTCGACGGCGAGCGCGGCCTCTTCGGCGAGGGTTTTGCCGGAGACGGTGATGCTGTCTCCTTTGAGCAGACCTTTTTCAAGGAGACGTTTGGCGAGGAGACGGCTGCCGCCTGCGTCCTGATAGTCCTTGGCTGCATATTTGCCGCCGGGAGAGAGGTCGCAGATGAAGGGCGTGCGCTCGGAGATGCGATCGAAGTCTTCCATCGAGAGCGGGATGTCGAGCTCGCGCGCGATGGCGATGAGGTGAAGGACGGCGTTGGTGCTGCCGCCCGAGGCTGCGACGGCCGCGATGGCGTTATCGATGGACTGGCGGTTGATGATCTTGCGTGGAGTGAGGCCGGCGCGGGCGAGATCCATGACGAGGCGGCCAGCCTGGCGAGAGGCTTCGTGTTTTTCCGGCGACATGGCGGGGACGCCCGTGAGGTGCATGGGCGAGATGCCGAGAAACTCGCCGGCCATGGCCATGGTGTTGGCGGTGAACTGGCCGCCGCAGGCTCCGGGGCCGGGGCAGGCGGAGGCTTCGAGCGCTTCGAGCTCGGCGTCGTTGATCTTTCCGGCGGCGTGCGCGCCCATGCCCTCGAAGACCTGAAGGATGGTGATCTCTTTCGTGGTCCCGTCGGGCTGTTTGAGATGGCCGGGTGCGATGCTGCCGCCGTAGAGCATGAGGCCGGGGATGTCGAGGCGCGCGAGGGCCATGATGGCAGCGGGCATGTTCTTGTCGCAGCCGGCGATGCAGACGATGCCGTCGAAACTGTTTCCCCGCGTCACGAGTTCGATGGAGTCGGCGATGACTTCGCGGGAGATCAGGCTCGCTTTCATGCCCTGGGTTCCCATGGTGATGCCGTCGTGGATCGTGATGGTGTTGAACTCCATGGGTGTGCCACCGGCCTCGCGAACGCCTTGTTTGACGGCCTCGGCGACCTGGCGCAGATGGAAGTTGCAGGGACCGATCTCGGTCCAGGTGTTCGCGATGCCGATGATCGGCTTGTGCAGGTCTTCTTTGCTAAAGCCAACGCTGCGGAAGTAAGAGCGCGCAGCCGCGCGGGACGGGCCTTCGGTGAGGGCGATGGAATTTTTCTTCGGATTGATTTCGTTGGACATTGATTCCTCTATGTAAGCGCCGACCGCGGATTGGGCGGATAAATTCGGATTAAGGCGTAACGGTGATCAAAGTGACAAAAGCTGATCAAGACGGATGAAACTAAAGGCTAGTTAGTGGAGACGGCTCTGGGTTTGAGCCAGAATTCAGAGTCGTGTTTCGATTCGAAGGCGTCCAGTTCGGATTCGTGGCGCAGGGTGAGGCCGATGTCGTCGAGCCCGTTTAGCAAGCAATATTTTCTGAACGGGTCGATTTCGAATGTGGCGCTGAAGCCTTCATCGTCGGTGATGGTTTGTGCTTCAAGGTTGATGGTGATCTTGTGGGCGGGATTTTTTTCGGAGCGGTGCATCAGGGTTTCTACGTCGGCCTCAGAGAGGCGGACGAGGACCATGCCGTTTTTGCCGGCGTTGGAGAAGAAGATGTCGGCGAAGCTGGGGGCGATGACGGCGAGGAAGCCGAAGTCGGTGAGGGCCCAGGCGGCGTGCTCGCGTGAGCTGCCGCAGCCGAAGTTTTTTCCTGCGATCAGGATCTTCGCGCCCTTGTGATGGTGCTTGTTGAGGACGAAGTCCGGATGGGGCTCTCCGGCGTGGGGGCCGTCCTGAATGCGGCGCCAGTCGTAGAAGAGGAAGTCGCCGTAGCCGGTGCGCTCGATGCGCTTGAGGAACTGCTTGGGAATGATCTGGTCGGTGTCGACGTTGGGGCGGTCGAGAGGGACGGCGTGGCTGGTGAGAACGTTGATGGGATGCATTACTTTTCTCCCTTGAACTGCCAGTTGCGGATGTCGGTGAAGTGGCCGGTGATGGCGGCGGCGGCGGCCATCTGTGGACTGACGAGGTGAGTGCGGCCTCCGCGACCCTGGCGGCCTTCGAAGTTGCGGTTGCTGGTCGAGGCGCAGCGTTCGCCGGGGGCAAGGATGTCGGGGTTCATGCCGAGACACATGCTGCAGCCGGGTTCGCGCCAGTCGAAGCCTGCTTCGGTGAAGACCTTGTCGAGGCCCTCTTTTTCGGCTTGTGCTTTGACGGCCTGCGAGCCGGGGACCACCATAGCGCGAACTGTTGTGGCGATGTGATAGCCGCGAACGACTGATGCCGCAGCGCGGAGGTCTTCGATGCGGGCATTGGTGCAGGAGCCAATAAAGGCGCGGTCGATCTTGATCTGTTCGATTGGAGTACCTGCTTTGAGGTCCATGTACTCCAGCGCACGCTCGAAGGCTTTTCGGTCAGCTTCAGAGGCTTCTGGATCGGGCAGGGGAACCGTCGATTTGACGCCGGTGACCATGCCAGGCGAGGTGCCCCAGCTTACGGTGGGTGTAATATCGATCGCCGGGATGGTGATCTCGCGGTCGAAGATTGCTCCTGTATCGGTTACAAGTTCAGACCAGTGTTTGACGGCCTCGTCCCATGCCGTTCCTTGTGGAGAGAAGCGCCGGCCTTTGAGGTAAGCGAAGGTGGTGGCGTCGGGGGCGATCATGCCGGCACGTGCTCCAGCCTCGATGCTCATGTTGCAGATGGTCATGCGGCCTTCCATCGAGAGGTTGCGGATGGCAGAGCCGGCGTATTCAATGACGTGGCCGGTGGCACCTGCAGTCCCTATTTGACCGATGATGTGGAGGACGATGTCTTTGGCGGTGACTCCTATGGGAAGTGTCCCTTCGACATTAATGCGGAAGGTCTTTGGCTTGTCCTGCGGCAGGGTTTGCGTGGCCATGACGTGCTCGACCTCGCTTGTCCCTATCCCAAAAGCTAAAGCGCCGAAAGCCCCGTGGGTGCTGGTGTGCGAGTCGCCGCAGACGATGGTCATGCCGGGTTTGGTGAGACCGAGTTCAGGTCCGATGATGTGGACGATGCCTTGATTGGGCGACTGCACATCGTAGAGTTCGACGCCGAAGTCAGCACAGTTTTTGCGCAGGGCTTCGATTTGTTTCGAGGCGATCTGGTCGACGATGTGGAGACGGTCTTCGATGCTGCTGGTGGGGACGTTGTGGTCGACCGTGGCGACGGTGCGATCAGCCCGGCGCAGCTTGCGGCCAGTCATGCGGAGGCCGTCGAAGGCCTGCGGGCTGGTGACCTCGTGAACGAGATGCAGGTCGATGTAGAGAATGCTGGGTTCGCCCGCGGGCTCGGCGACGAGGTGCTGCTGCCAGACTTTTTCGAAAAGAGTCTTAGGTGTTTTTTCGGGTGCGCTCATGGTTGTGCCTTTTGCTCGGTTGGTGGGAGGGTGAAGGTATTGGCGCCGGTGGCGGCTGTCGTAACGGGGTGCGGCGTGCCGTCGGGATCGACGAGAATGGCGTTGCGGATCTGCTGAATCTGCGTGCTGCCCTGCGGCGGATGCGCGGTCCAACGGGCGATGCTGTGAGTCAGAGCAGCGGGTATGTGCTCCGGGTCGATGGGATGATTGGAGAAGACCCAGAGAGTGTATTCAGCGCCAGGCTGGTCGGGCGTTTTGCTGTCCTTGATCCAGTCGATGGCGGCGAAGACGACAAGCGGGTGAGGGCCGTTGAGGTCGAGCCAGAGCATGCCGCGCGACGGACAGAAGCGGAAGACGCAGCCGGTGATGGTGAGGTAGCGATTGTTGTCGGCGAGGACCTTGTCCGGGATTGAAAGGAAGTCGAGCGCGGTTTCGTCCAGCGGCTTGTAGCCCGTCTTGGGGCTGCCCCAGAAGGTCTGCGGCGCGGTGAGGTACTGTGCGAGGAATGGCCGGAAGCGTGGGTCGAGAACGAGCGCATTCTCGCGACCGTCTGCGGGCGGAGGGCCGTACTGCCAGAGCCACTCGACGTTTTCCTTCGGCTGCTTCTTCTCTTTTTTGATCTGGGGCGACGAGATCTGCGCGTGAGAGCTTGCCCACGCAAGAGTGCAGGTGAGGAAAACGGCTGCGAGTTGGAGAGGGCGAGTCATCTGTCTTTGCTATTTGCTTTTCTTCGTCTGCTGCTTTGCCGCGATGGCCATCAGTATGTTGGCGAACGGAAAAAGGAAGAGCGCCAGGATCGCGATGATGAGCAGCGGTGTACCCGTCCAGTACCGGTACATGAGGGCTGCAGCGAGGCCGCAATTAATAAGCACGGCCTTGATCTGAAACCAACGAGTCATACGGCGTGCATTGCCTGCCGGCGGTCGATGGATTCGGCGAGGGCCTGATGGACGAGCTTGCCCATCTCCTGTGTGCTGACGGGAGTTTGTCCTGGTTGCTGCCCGCGTGCGATGTCGGCGGTTCGGTAGCCTGCGTCGAGCACCTTATTGACTGCTTGCTCCACGGCCTTGGCGTCCTGCTCAAGATTGGCGGAGTGACGGAGGATCATCGCTGCTGTAAGGATCGCACCGAGCGGATTGGCTTTTCCTGTGCCCGCGATGTCGGGCGCGCTGCCGTGCACTGGCTCGTAGAGATTGACTGCGCCGCCGATGGTTGCCGACGGCAGCATGCCGAGCGAGCCGGTGATGACGCCGGCCTCGTCTGAGAGAATATCGCCGAAGAGGTTTTCGGTGAGGACGACGTCGAAGTTACGCGGCGTGTTCATGATGTGCATTGCCATCGAGTCGACGAGTTGGTGTTCCAGAGTGACTCCGGGGTAGTCCTTTGCGACCTCGGTGACGGTGGCGCGCCAGAGCTGCGAGACCTCGAGAACATTGGCCTTGTCGACGGAGGTGACCTTTTGGCGGCGTTTCGTCGCTAGTTCGAATGCGATGCGAGCGACGCGGACGACCTCGGCTTTCGTATAGCGCATTGTGTTAATGGCTTCGTCGGTCTCGCGGTTCCACCAGCGCGGCGCACCGAAGTAGAGGCCGCCGAGGAGTTCGCGGACGAAGAGAATGTCGACGTCCTTGGTCACTTCGGGGCGCAGCGGTGAGCTGTCGGCGAGCGCGGTGTAGGCGGTCGATGGACGGAGGTTCGCGAAACCTCCGAGGGCTTGACGGATCTGCAGGAGGCCGGCTTCGGGACGCTTGTCTGGCGGAAGCGCGTTGAACTTGTTGTCGCCCACGGCGCCGAGCAGCACGGCGTCACATTCGAGAGCCACATCAAGTGTCGCCGTTGGGAGTGGCGAACCGGTCTCGGTGATCGCGATGCCGCCGATGAGGCCGGGGACAAACAGAAACTCGTGGCCGCCGAGTTCGGCAACCGCGCGAAGAATATTAGTGGCTTCGTGCGTGACTTCGGGGCCGATGCCGTCGCCGGCGAGGACTGCAATCTTGAGGCGCATAACTCTGTTCCTTTTGGGGTGGTTCGAGTTCTAGTCGCGTTTAGTGTGTCAGTGTTGGAGTCTTTTCGGGCTGCAACAGGCCGATGAGGTCTTCATCGTAGATCAACTTCTTCCGGTCCGCGAGCTCAGTGAAGCGGGCATACGTTTCGTCAATCTCTTGTTTGGAGAGGCTGTAACCGAGTGCGGCAAGACGATGCTCCAGTGCGCGGCGCCCAGAGTGCTTGCCCAGAACGATAGTGTTCGAGGTGACGCCAACGGATGCCGGAGTCATGATCTCGTAGGTCAGTGGATTTTCAAGCACGCCGTGCTGGTGGATTCCGCTCTCGTGCGCGAAGGCGTTTTTACCAACCACTGCTTTATTGGGCGAAACCTTATGGTTGACAATCTCCGACAGCAGCGCGCTGGTGGGGTAGAGTTGTGTATTCACGATGTTGGAGGTGTAGGGCAGAACATCGCGGCGCACGAGGAGAGCCGCAGCCACTTCTTCCAGAGCGGCATTTCCAGCTCGTTCGCCGATGCCGTTGACCGCAACCTCTACCTGTCGCGCGCCGCCTTCGATGCCGGCAAGCGTGTTGGCGACCGCGAGGCCGAGATCGTCATGGCAGTGAGTGGAGAAGATGACATGTTCCACTCCCGGAAGCTGCTTCAGCATGCGGAAGATAGCAGCGTATTCGGATGGTGTGATATATCCCACCGTATCCGGAATGTTGATGGTTGTCGCGCCTGCCTGCACGGCAACTGTGACCATGGCCCTGAGGAACGCGGAGTCGCTGCGAGTGGCGTCCATGGGAGAAAACTCGACGTCATCGACCAGGGAACGGGCAAGCCTGACTGACTCTCCGGCAAGATCGAGCGCCTGGTCTCGGGACAGCTTCATCTGGTGTTCGAGATGAATGTCGGATGAAGAAAGAAACGTGTGGATGCGATTCAGCTTGGCAGGTTCCACGGCGCGGGCGGCAGACTCGATATCGATCGGCTTGGCGCGGGCCAGGGCTGCGATACGCACCCCTTTCACCTCAGAAGCGATGGTGCGAACCGATTCAAAGTCTCCCGTGGAGGCGATGGGAAAACCTGCTTCGATAATGTCAACGCCGAGCTTTGCAAGCTGATGGGCGAAACGGAGCTTTTCGGCGTTGTGCATGGTGCAGCCGGGGGACTGTTCGCCGTCGCGAAGGGTGGTGTCGAAGAAGACGATCTGATTAGACGAGGACATAGGCGTTGGCACTCTCGATCTGGACGTTATCATAATGCATGCTTATGATGGTTGGTGTGTTTATCATAAATTCTAATCGCGCTATTCGATCCAGACATCGTGCGCCGCGGCGAGGTGAATATTGGACTTAGTCCAGATGGAGACGTTTCTGGCGGTGGCGGAGGAGCGAAGCTTTTCGCGAGCAGCGGCACGGCTCCATCGTACCCAGCCAGCGGTAAGTCAGGCAATCGCAAAACTGGAAGGCGAGCTGGGCGAGGTGCTCTTCGAGCGGTCGTCCAGGGACGGCACCCTGACCGACGCCGGCGAGGTGCTCCGGGAGTATGCGGCTAAGTTGCTGAATCTGCGCAATGAGGCCTCGGGCGCGCTGACCGAGTTGCGAGAGCTGCATCGCGGCAGGTTGAACCTGGCGGCAAATGAGTACACCTGCCTCTATTTGCTGCCTCTGCTCGACGAGTTCCGGCGGCAGAATCCGCGGATCAAGCTTGCAGTGCAGCGCACGCTGGCAAGCCGGATTTCGGACGAGGTACTGATGCATTCGGTGGAGCTTGGAGTGCTCTCGTTCCGGCCGGACGACACGCAGGTGAAGTCGATGGTGGTGTACCGCGACGAACTGGCGTTTGTGGTGAACCCTCGGCACGCGCTGGCCGGGGCAGGGAAGGTCTCGATCCGGCAGCTGGGAGCGCAGAACTTTATTGCGCACAATATTCCTTCTCCCCAACGACAAAAGGTGATTCAGGCGTTCAAGCGACACAAGACTCCCTTGCAGATGGGGGTGGAGTTGCCGTCGCTGGAGGCAATTAAGCGGTTCGTCGAGATGGGAAACGGCGTCGCGTTGGTTCCGGGGTTGACGGTGCGGACCGAGTTGGAGAGCGGCGCCCTGGTGCGGGTGCAGGTGCCGGAGCTGCAGATCGAGCGTAAGTTACGGCTGGTCTACCGCCGGCAGGCGAGCCTGTCGCACGCGGCGCTGGCGTTTTTGAAGGTGGTAGAGGCGTACGCGGCGGCGCATGGCGACCCCTACTGTTTCCTGCCTGAACGCGGAGTGTAGTATGCACATGAATTTTTCACGGCGCGAAGACATTTGTAAAAAGAGTGCGTCTGTAGCAGGTAGATGACACCGGAATAGCGCATTCCGGCGAAACGATGGAAGAAAGTGAGAAACCGATGGAGAAGAAGATATTTCGAAGGACAGTACTGCGGTATGCGGTTTTGGTATTAGGAACGGCGTTGATTGCACTGCCTGCGATGGCACAGGATCCCTCTGCACAACCGCCGCCGGGTCAAGGCGGACCGGGACGTGGCGGACCGGGTGGAATGAGGGGACACCAGGTTGAGTTTCTCACCAAGCAGCTGAATCTGACACCGGACCAGGTGACTCAGGTGAAGGCAATTGATGCGGACACGTGGAAGCAGGCCAAGGCATTGCAGGACGACACCTCGATTGCCGGAGCGGACAAACGGGCAAAGATGATGGACATCCACAAAGCCTCGCAGGACAAGATCCGCGCGTTACTAACGCCTGAACAGCAGACGAAGTTTGACGCGCTGCAGGCAGAGATGCGGGCACGCAGGGAGAACCATGGTGGCGGACAAGGCGGGCCACCTCCACCGCCGCAGCTCTAACACAGAATTCGCTCTCAACGGTACGCAAGATTGGCCGGAGGAAGGTTATCCTCCGGCCTTCTTGCGTCAGCCGCCCTTCTTCAGGCATTGGTGCGGTTACAATGAAGAACAGTGACTACGGCGCTCCGTAACTCTTGACCTTGCATTGCCTGCGGGACGGAGAGAGAGTTGCGGACGAATTTGAAGGGATCCAGCGAAGAATGAAGAAGACGATGTTGTTGTTGGGCGCGCTGATGTTAACTGCGGCGGCCGGTTATGCGCAGGAGAGCCGGATGGACGCGAGCGTTAGCGGTACTGCTGCTTTTGCCCCCCAAATCACCGGAAACAGCGTTCAAAAGAATACCAGCATGACTCTGGGACTTCTGGCGAGCTTCCGGTACATGCTCACACCGCGGAGCGCCCTCGAAGTGAACTACGGGTATCAACAAAATACCCAGTATTACCAGGTGTTCGGCAAGAAAAACGGCGGCATCCATACCCTGCAGCAGGAGTTCAGCGGGGCGTACGTCTTCAACCTGAACTTCAAGAAGTTCAATCCCTTCATTGAAGCGGGCCCTGGTGCGATGATCTTCACGCCGTTGAAAGACGCGGGCACGTCGGACCTCGACGCGAAGCAAAACACCAACATCGGCGCTCTGTTTGGCGCTGGCGTGGCGTATGAGTTAAGTCCGAGCTGGGATATACGGGCGGAGTATCGCGGTTTCCTGGTGAAGACTCCAACCTTCAGCCTTCCGGGTGCTGTCTTCAATACCAACCGGTATGAAGTGATCTCCACCCCTTCGCTCGGTGTTGCGTATCACTTCTAATCGAACGAATGAGCTTGACCTGAAAAAGCCCCGGCGATGTCCGGGGCTTTGTCTTTGGCGTACAAGGGGCGCTTATCTGAAGTGATAGGCCGCGCCCAGCGTCACGATGGTCGGGGTAAGGCTGGAGCCCTGAAAGCCGAACCACATCTGATACTCCCAGTCGGCGCGTACGTAGAGGTATGGCCGCACTTTGTAGTCGACCCCGATGCCGGCGGCTGCCATATTGTAGGCAAGGTTAGGCCGGAATCCGTCTGCCAGAGCGGGGTAGTTGAAGACGCCGCGCCCGTACATCGCTTTGGCGTAAGGCACAAAGTTGCGGTAGGTTCGGAAATAGCGCGGACCTATTTCGTAGGTCTTCTCGTACAGATCGGCGGGGTCCTTGACGAAATGAAACTCTCCTTCCACGCCGATATGCGGCAGGAAGTCGAAGTTGGCGTAAGCCGCTCCGCCGTTATAACGGCCACCGTAGTCGGAGTTCGCGGAAGAGAAGGCGCCACCAATCTTAAGATCTCCCACGCGCTCGGCTGTGGGAGCGGTCTGGGACTGCAGCATCGGTGCAACCCCCAGAAGGCCAATGAACAAAGCAACCCGTGTTAACACGTAGATCCCCCTGAAACTGCGGTTCGTATTTATTGCAGTTGTGACTGAAAACACGGGTAAGTCATTGACGGGAGGCTGTCTCACGAACTTTCCGTGACGCAAAATGTGCTAGTGGAAGACGTAAGCAGCACCGATGGTGTAGACGATTGGCGACAGGCCATGCGTCGGGAAGGTGGGCCACTTTTGAAATTCGGCATCGAAAGCTCTGATGTTGATGTGATGGGTCGCCTGAAACTCCACTCCACCGCCGGCGCTGTACACAAAATAGCTGTCGGTATAGGGATGTGAGAAGCTCCCAGGCTGGAATCCGAATCTGCCAAGTCCGAAGAGAACCTTGCCATAGGCGCCTAGGCGCTTGTGACGCCACGTATAACGCGGCCCGAGCATATACGAATCCTCGCTTTCGTCCTGGGGTGTGTTTGTCGCGAAGTGCATATCGAATTCCGCCCCGAGATGTTGCGTGAAGTCGAAGTCTCCATAGAAAGTCACACCCTGTATATAGAGGTTGCCGTAGTCAGGGCTGGCAAACATACCGCCGACACCGAGCTGTACCGAGCCGACACGCGAAGCCGTCGGAGAAGCCTGGCCGTGCGCCCATGTCGTCAGGCTGAGGACGCAGGCGAAACAGCCGATGAGAGTATGCCGCTTCAACAGGGTGCCTCCTTAGGGAAATAGAGTGTGTTACTTCTAGCGGTTATGAGGCAAAAAACTCGCCCCGGGGGAGGTGGAAGAGCGCATGCAGTCCTATACAACCGGGGTCTGCATGCGCCCCAGATCAAAATTGCGGCGGTGTGGTTGGTGTAGCCGCAGGAGCCGTGGTCGCTGCAGCCGGGGCTGTGGCATTGTCGGCCGGTGGGGTAGATGCGGCTGGGGCAGCGGTTCCAGCTGCAGGCTCCGCAGGCGGTTTGTAGTAGCTGAGCTTTAGATATACCGGCTCGACCTCAAACGGCATCTTGTCGGCTGCTGTCAGCAGAGGCTCAAAGGCGGAATGCATGACGAACACCTGATCGGTCCACGGGTCGAAACGCAGAAAGCTGGCAAGCGGCATAGCAGCCTGCTGCTTGAGATCCTTCATATCGAGCTTCGGTCCCTTGCTGGTGATCGCCTGCATCCAGAAGGTTGGGTCGCTATCGCTCTTGACGAGTCCGTCGCCGATCATCGGCTCGTTCAGAGCTTTCAGATTCTTCACGCGCTGCTGCAGCTGCTGGAGGTAAAGGCTGAAGTACTGTTGACCGCCTTCCAACTCCTTGGCGTTCAGCAGCTCCATGGCTTTCTTCGCGGCTGCGGCGTTGTCGGCATCGGTGTGGTGCATCGGAATGCGGTTGAAGACCGAGGTCGTCGGGAAGAGCAGCCGATCGTTGAAGGCGTACTTGGTGTCAAGCCGGTGCGCCAGAATGATGTGAGCGATCTGGAAGGCCAGAATCGCATTGAGGTTGCCCATCTGCTGAGCGCCGTCCTGCGTCACAACGCCGGTGGTATCGAGCAGGCTCTTGGAGATGACGATCGTGTTTCCGATGGCAAGCGACTCCAGCGGCTCGGTCAGCAGTGTACGGCAGCGGATCGGCCTGGAGAGTGTGATGTTGTTGTAAGCAAGAATGTTGCCAGCCAGGGCTTCAAGTGTCTTGTCAAACTCGCTGGGTGCGTCGAGCAGTCCAGCCTGGAAGAGTCGTTCGACAACGTTGTCCTCGGCCTGTTGCACCCACGCGCGCTGTGCGCCGAGCGGACTCACATCCTGCGCGTCGTTGCTGACGTCGGTGGCGCCAACCACTTCCATCGAAGCGTCAGCGGCCTCGGGTGGGGGAACCTTCAGCACATAACCCCAGATGTGATTAATCGCCTTGAACTTGAGCGTCCGGGACACGCTCCTCGGATCACTCTCTTCCACGTAGAACGAAGTGGGAAGCCAGAGATCAGGCTGAACGTTGGTGCGCCAGCTGTCGAAGTGATAGAACTCCTTCTGATCTTCCTGCGTGCCGGCGAAGTCGCCATTGAAGCGAACGACGTTTCCGTTGCGCGTCTCGATCCAGATCCGGCCGAAGAAGCGGCCAAACTCTTTCTTGCCTTCAGTCGGCGTCACATCGAAGACCGCGGTAGGGGTGTTGCCCAGGAAGTCGTTCCGGACGTATCCGAACGTATAGTGCTGGCGGTCGAAGTTGTTCGAGTCCATCAGCAGCATCTGAACGAAGCCGGCCTCATGGAAGGTCAGGTGCAGGCTGCCGCCAAGGGTGCCGAGAAAGGTGGCCGAGTGCTTGAAGAAGCCCATCTTTCCGTCGTGGGTCGTGCCCTGCGACGTTTCCTTATTCACGGCGTAGGTCTGGTCGCCGATGACCTTGTTGAATTCGACGCGCCCGAGGAAGTGCTCGTCGGAGTCGGGAACCTGACCCAGAACGGGATCAGGTCTCATATTCTGGATGTAGGTTTCGACGAGCGGGGCTCGCTCCTTGACAGTCTTGACGACGACTTTCTCCCGAACGATCGCCTTGTCGATCAGCGCGTTTTGCGCTGCGTTCGGCTTGCGCGAAGTCGAGAAATCATCCTCCTTCTTCTTCTTTGGGTGCAGGATGCTCGCTCCAGCCTGTGCGGGGAGAATTGTTGCGACGAACAGTGCCAGAAGCAGACCGGCGATAGACTGTTTCCCGAGAATCATGTACGGCTCCTACGGTGACCCTAGGGTCAGCCTTGATATGGACTTGATGCTAGATCATGCTGCGTAACCGAATAAAAAAAAATCTTTTTATCCGGCCAGTTGAAATGCGACGTTGACAACGCCTTCCCAATCGATCGGATGACCCGATTCGTCGGTGGCAGGTTGGAAGCGAGTGGCCTGAACGGCACGGACGGCAGAATCGCCGAGACCGTGTCCGAGATCGCTGGTGACGCCCAATACCTGGACGGCGCCAGTAGATGAGACGCGAAGGCGAACCGAGATCGTGCCTTCAATATGAAGCTTGATGGCCTCCGCAGTGTACTCTGGCTTGGGTTTAAAGAGGACCTTGGGTGCGCTCTTAGCGGTTACAGCCGTCGGCCCTGCCGACTTCGGCATCGGCGGCGGCGTGTTCTGGCCCAGATTGACAACGCCAGGCGAACGGCCCGGAGCATTCATCGGCCCGGTGCCTCCCGTCACTCCAAGCTTTACGCCAACGACGCCGGCAGCCGCATTATCGCGGCCTTTCATGTTCTGACTGGCTGCCGAACCGGAACCAAGATTGACAACGGTAGCCTGCGCTCCGGCACCGTTATTGGAGGCCGGCATGCCAGACATTCCCTTGTTGCCAAGGTTGATTGCGGTGGGCGAGGGACGATCCGAAACCGCGATGGGGTTGGTTGTAGAACCCAGCGCAACGGCCGTTGGATGGGGAGCGTTATTCGGTACGGAAGCGGGCATCGCCTGCGCCAGGTTGACCTTGACCGGAGCGGGCGGAGGTGTAACGACCTTTGGGGGCGCGGGAAGGACGACCGGCATCGGTTGCGCCATCTTGATCTGAGGCGGCTTCGGCACATCCGGCAGCTTTACGTCGGGCAACTTGATCTTGGGCGGCTCTACCTTAGCCACCGGGGGTGGTGGCGGAAGCTTGATCTTGATCTTTGGCGGCGGAGGCGGTTCCTCGGCCTTCTTGATCGGGGTCGGTTCGGTCAGCTCGGTGAGTTTGTGGCGCGTGTCGATGGTCTTCTTGGCGGCGGCGCCGATGATGACGGCGCACAGGGCAATGACAACGTTCAGCGCGATCGAAGTGAAGAGCGAGCCCTTGCTCTGGGCGCCGTCGTTCAGAACGCCGAAGTGTGCGAACTGCATATTCTGCGGTGTGGGATCATCACTGCGAAGCGGCTTTGCCATAGAAAATCCTTGAAGGGCCTCCTTTGTGGAGGCGGAATAATAAGACCGATGCTGACAACCTGCCAGAATCGGTACGGGAAGGATAGCTCCGAACTGCTCTGTGGAGCGCCGTAGCGTGGATCAAACCTGGACTATCAGACCCGACAGTTATTTCGACCAGACACCGTCGCAGAAGTTGCGTAAGTTCCTTCTTGAACAGACGCAAGCCATAAAGGAAAAGGTTGTAGCAGGCGCCGTGCATTGGGGAGTCATACTTCGTTCTTCTGCCGGTGCTCTGCCCGTCACTTACTGCAAGTATAGTGCCGTAAGCGTAAGTGATTGACACTGGCACTTTTGTGGTATCCAAGTAGGAACGAAGGAGTAGAAAACAATGAAGATTCTTATCACCGGGGGAGCGGGCTATATCGGGGGTACTTTGACCCGCCTTTTACTCTCCAAGGGCCACGCTGTGACCGTGTACGACAACCTATGCCATAGCAAGCGCTTAGCCATTCCTGAAAACGCGACTTTTGTCGATGGAGACATCGCTGACCGCCCGCTTCTGGAGAAGACCCTTAACCAGGGTCGCTTCCATGGTGTGATGCATTTTGCGGCCTTGATCGAGGCCGGAGAGAGCATGAAAGTGCCCGAAATTTATTTCAGAAACAACACGGCCGCGTCCCTGACCTTGCTGGAGGCGATGCTTGCCACCGGTCATGACCGGCTCGTCTTCAGTTCAACCGCAGCGGTTTACGGTGAACCCGAGTCCACGCCCATTCTCGAAGGCGCAAAGCTGCAGCCCACCAATCCCTACGGCGAAAGCAAGCTGCTCGTCGAACAGATGCTTCGCTGGATGAATGTCAGTCATGGCCTGAAGTATGCGAGCCTGAGATACTTCAACGTCGCGGGCGCGATTGAGGGCTTCGGAGAAGCACATGAACCGGAGTCGCATCTGATTCCCTTGATTCTCGACGTAGCTCTCGGCCGAAGAGCGAACATCAAGGTCTTCGGACGCGACTACCCGACCAAAGACGGCACCTGCGTCCGCGACTACATCCACGTTCGCGATCTGGCGGAGGCTCATCTGCTTGCCCTGGCGGCACTGAGCGAAGCCAGGAGCCGGCTCATTTACAACATCGGAAATGGTCAGGGGTTCACTGTGCTCGAGGTCATCGACTCCGTGCGCCGCGTCACGGGAAGACCGATCGCCATTGAGGAACACAACCGGCGCCCCGGCGATCCGGCGGTGCTGGTTGCCAGCTCGGAGAAGATCAAGTCCGAGCTGGGATGGAAGCCGCAGTTCGAAGAGCTGGATCAGATCATCGCCAGCGCCTGGGAGTGGCATCAGAAGCGCTATACAGATGGGCAATAAAGGAGAATGACTTGATCCAAAGTATGTTTCACATGCAACTGCCGGTGCTGGAAAAGATTCTTCGTCCGATGCTCGTGTATCTGTTCCTCGTCGGCTTTCTGCGGCTGTTCGGAAAGCGCGAGCTCGCACAGCTCAACCCGTTCGACCTGGTCGTCCTGCTGAGCCTTTCGAACACGGTGCAGAATGCGATGATCGGCGACGACAACTCGCTATCCGGCGGGATCGTCGGCGCCTTCTCGCTCCTTACGATCAACTGGCTGTTGACTCGGATACTCTTCCGCGCACCGAAGCTGAACAAAATCTTCGAGCTGCCCCCGACGGTCTTGATCCGGAACGGTGTCGTTGACTGGGAGGCTGCGAAGAAGGAGGCCCTGACCGAGCTGGAATTGCGTTCCGTCATGCACAAGCAGGGCTTCGACAGATACGAGGAAGTAGAGAAGCTTGTGCTCGAGCCGAACGGGAACTTCTACATGGAAGGCATCAAGTCGCTGAGCGATGACGCGCAACGCGCCGCGCTGATGAGGGCGATCGAGACCTTAACCGGCGAAGTGAGAGAGATGCGCGCCGATCTGGTGACGCGATCAGTCATCGGCGGCCCCGGTCCCCAGGCAACAGTTTGAGGTCAGGAGAACACAATGTCGATTGAGTCGGCGGAAGATATTGCAGGAATGGAACTCGCGGGCCAGGTGACGCGGGCGGTCTTGAACGCGATGAAGGCCGCGGTGCGGCCGGGAATCAGCACCGGAGAGTTGGACGAGATCGGAGCCGCGGTGATGCGAGCGGCCGGTGGCCGTTCGGCGCCGAAGCTGGTCTATAACTTTCCCGGCCAGAACTGCATAAGCGTCAACGACGAGATTGTGCACGGCGTTCCGGGCAAACGGCGGCTCGAGCCGGGAGATGTAGTGAAGCTCGACGTCACCGTCGAGGTCAACGGATACATGGCGGACGCCTGCGAATCTGTTGCGGTTGGATCCATCAAACAAGAGAGCCGCCGTCTGGTCGATTGCGCCTCGCAGGCCTTTCGCGATGGTCTCGCGCAGGTTCGCCCCGGAGCGCGCGCATACGACATCGGCCGGGCGATCCACAAGACGGTAACCGGTGCAGGCTACTCCGTGGTGCACAACCTGACCGGGCATGGGATTGGCCGCACGATCCACGAAAGGCCAACCATCCCGAACGACTATGACCTGCGCTGTTCTGATGTCCTGACCGAGGGATTGGTGTTCACGATCGAGCCGATCATCGCCATGGGCGGTCCCAGAACGGTGACGCTGAAGGACGGCTGGACAGTCCGCACGCGGGATCGTTCCCTGGCTGCGCACCACGAACACACAATCGTTGTTACTGCGAACGGGGCGCGGCTGCTGACCGCCTGAGTCAGGCGAGTCGGTGCGCTATTTTTTCTGGTCGCGAATCTGGTCGCGCCGCGATTTCTCCAGGGCCTTCCTGTACTGCTCCGGCGGCGTCGGCAGTTGCGAGTCGCGAACCGCGGCGCGATAGCCCCCCATGTAGATCGAGTACATCACAGCGAGCGAGCAGCCCACGCCAAAACCGAAGCCCATGAAAAAACCGATGACCGATGGCAAGTAGGAACTCACAATAACTGGAGTCTACTAGGGCCAACCATGTACAGTTCAATAAACGTACAGTTCAATAAACCAGTTCAAACGAAGGTGGAGCGTGCAATGCGAACAGGGCAGTGGATGGCGGCTTGTGGGATAACTCTTGTAGCGGCGGGATTAACGACGGTACTAATAGCGCAGGAGGTTCCCGCGCTCGTTCCCGCGCTTGTAGACAAGCAGCTTCCCAGCCTTGTGACCACCTACAAGAGCGTTCATTCCGCTCCTGAGCTTTCGCACCATGAGGCCCAAACCTCGGCGATGCTGGCCGATGAGCTGCGCAAGGCCGGATACACGGTTACCGAGCGCGTGGGCAAGTATCCCGACGGCTCCCAGGCCTACGGCGTTGTCGCAATCCTCAAGAACGGCGCCGGCCCAACGCTGCTCGTGCGCGCGGATATTGACGCGTTGCCGGTAACTGAAGACACTCACCTGCCTTACGCCAGCAAAGTGCGGTCCAAAAATCCTGCCGGGCAGGACGTCGGAGTGATGCACGCCTGCGGCCACGATGTTCACGTCGCGACGATGATCGGCGTCGCCCGGAACATGGCCGCGCTGAAGAGCCAGTGGCACGGAACGTTGATGCTGATCGGGCAGCCAAGCGAGGAGACCATCGACGGAGCCAAGGCCATGCTCGCCGACCATCTGTATGAACGCTTCGGCAGGCCCGACCTGGCAATTGCGCTGCACGACGCAAACTTTGCCGCGGGCAAGGTCTCGGTCGTCTCCGGTCCGGCGCTCGCCAGCTCGACCTCGATCGACGTCGTAATGCGCGGTGTGGGAAGCCACGGCGCGGCGCCCGAGGCGGGCAAAGACCCGATCGTCATGGCTGGCGAGTTCATCGTAGAGTTGCAGAGCGTGGTCAGCCGGTCGATCTCTCCCTCTCAACCCGCCGTCGTCACGGTTGGCGATATCCATGGCGGCACCAAGCGCAACATCATCCCCGACGAGGTGAAGATGGAACTGACGACTCGCTGCTACAGCGAAGAGGTGCGGCAGAAGATCATTGAAGGCGTGAAGCGCACCGCAAGAGGTGTTGCGATCGCAGCGGGAGTACCCGAAAGCCGAATGCCTATCGTGACGGTACTCGACGACGAGTCCACGCCGGCGACCATCAATGATCCTGCGCTCTCGGCGAGGCTGCACAAGATCTTCGTCGAGAAGCTCGGAGCCGACAATGTGATCGAGAGACAAGCCATCATGGGCAGCGAAGACTTCGGCATCTTCAGCCTCGATCACAAGATTCCTGCCGTCATCTTCTGGCTCGGAGCCTACGATCCCGCGAAGGTCGCCGAGAGCGAACGCACCGGAGTCGCGCTGCCCTCGCCCCACTCACCGTTCTTCGCGCCATCGCCCGAGCCGACCCTGCGCACTGGAGTCACGGCCATGACCGACGCCGCATTGGCGCTGCTGCAGTAGGAGAGTCGATGAAGAAGTCTGGTCTCATACTCGCTGGTTGTTTGCTTTCCACGCAGGGCTCCATCTTCGCCCAGGACGTGCCTTCGCTTGTCCAGAAGCAACTGCCTGACCTGGTGACGACCTACCAGGGCTTGCATCGGAGCCCGGAGCTCTCGCACTACGAGGCAAAGACCTCGGCGTGGCTGGCCGGGGAGCTGCGCGCAGCGGGCTACACCGTCACCGACCACATCGGCAAGTACACCGACGGCTCGCAGGCCTATGGCGTCGTTGCGCTGCTAAAGAACGGCCCCGGGCCAACGCTCCTGGTTCGCACCGATATGGACGCATTGCCAGTAGAAGAGAAGACCGGCCTTCCCTACGCCAGCACCGTCCGCATGAAGAATGCCGCGGGGCAGGAGGTCTCGGTGATGCACGCCTGCGGGCACGACCTGCACATGACCACCATGGTGGGAGTCGCCCGCGTCATGGCCGCTGAAAAGGCGAAGTGGCACGGAACCCTCATGCTCGTCGGCCAGCCCAGCGAGGAGTTGGGCGAAGGCGCACGCGCGATGCTGTCTGACAACTTCTACGAGCGCTTCGGCCGCCCGGATTACGCGATCGCCCTGCACGACAACGCGGGCCTCGCAGCCGGTAAGGTCGGCATCACCTCCGGCCCCGCCATGGCCGGTTCCATGACTCTTTACGTCACAATCCGCGGCGTAGGCGGTCACGGAGCAATGCCCGCGTCGACCAAAGATCCCATCGTTATGTCCTCGCAGTTTGTCCTCGCGATCCAGACAATCGTCAGCCGCCAGACGCTACCGACCAATCCCGCAGTCGTCACCGTGGGGATGATCAACGGCGGCACGCAGCCCAATATCATCCCCGATGACGTGAAGCTCGGACTCTCTGTGCGTTTCCTCGACGAAAATACGCGCAAGAGCATTCTCGAAGACATTCAGCGCACCGCGGACGGAATCGCTCTGTCCGCAGGAGTTCCCGCCGATCACAAACCGCTGGTGGAAGTCGCTTCCGCCCACCTGACTCCAGTTACCTACAACGATCCCGCCCTGACCAGGCGCGTTCGCAGCGTCCTCGTAACTGCGGTCGGCGATGAAAATGTCGTGAATCTCGACCCGGTGATGGTCTCGGAGGACTTTGGCCGCTTCGGCCTGGAAGCGCATCAGATTCCCACGGTGCTCTTCTGGCTGGGCGCAGTCGATCCGGCGAAGATCGCCTCCGGAGCCCCGCTGCCCTCGCTTCACTCGAGCGTCTTCGCCCCCATGGCGGAGCCGGCCTTGCGCACCGGCGTCACGGCAATGTCCGACGTGGCGATCTCCCTCCTGCAGTAAGTCCCACCCCGGCTGCCGCAAAATAAAATGTTTCCGTTCCCACTTCATATATCCCAGCTCAGATCAATCTGCTAGATTGGATTGCTTTCGCGTGCCATCCGTCGCGGTACCGAAGGCAAAGCATTTTTGTCCGGGGAGGATCGAGTCTTTCCGGGGCAAGTTGACTCATATCTAGAGGTGGAATTGCGGCGCGTGCCGCGCGCCGAAATTTTGCACGATAGGAGAAGTGATGAGCAAGTTGAATCGTTGGTGGATCGCATTTGCTGGAGTTTTGCTGCAAATGGCCCTGGGAGCTGTCTATGCGTGGAGTGTGTTCAGAGTCCCTCTTGCGAAGCAGTTTCACTGGACCATCTCCCAGGTTACCGTTACATTCACGGTCGCCATTATGGTGCTGGGGTTCGCAGCCTTCTTTGGTGGCCTCTGGTTAAAGCATGTCGGACCCAGAGTGGTCGCGATGACCGGCGGAGCGCTGTACGGCCTCGGCGTCTTCCTCGCTAGCTTCTCGAGTCTCGGCCTGTGGTGGCTCTACCTGAGCTATGGAGTCATCGGCGGTATCGGCCTGGGATTTGCGTACATCGTTCCTGTCTACGTTCTCCTGCGGTGGTTTCCCGACCGCCGCGGTCTGATGACCGGCGTTGCCGTCGGCGGCTTTGGAGCGGGAGCGCTGGTAACCGCCCCAATCGCGACGCGCCTCATTCAAAGCGTCGGTGTCTTGCAAACCTTTGCCTATCTCGGAATCGCCTTTGGAATCGTCTCCGTGGCGGGCGGCTACTTCATGCAGAATCCGCCCGAGGGCTGGCTGCCCGCAGGCTGGACGCCAAAGCCGAAAGACCCTGAGGAGTGCTGCACCCAGGACTTCACTCTGGGCGAAGCCTTGAAGACCTGGCAGTGGTGGGCTTTGTGGTTCCTGCTCTTTCTCAACACCTCGGCGGGTATCTCGATCATCTCGCAGGAAGCGCCCATGTTCCAGGACTTCGCGAAGGTCACCGCCATCGTCGCCGCCGGCATGGTCGGCATCGTCAGCATAGGAAATGCGCTCGGACGCGTCCTCTGGGCGTTCGTCTCGGACGGAATTGGCCGAAGAACGACCTTTGCCGTTATGTTCATCCTGCAGATTGCCCTGTTCTGGTTTCTTCCCTACCTGCACTCCGCCGCTGCCGTAACCGCCGTCGGCTTCATCATCCTGATGTGCTACGGCGGAGGCTTCGGCACCATGCCAGCCTTCGCGGCAGACTACTTCGGCCCCACCAACGTCGGCTCCATCTACGGCCTGATGCTCACCGCCTGGGGTTTCGCCAGCGCCTTCGGTCCTCTGCTGATCGCTCACATGCGGCAGACCAGCGGCTCCTACGTCGGCGGCCTCCACGTCATCGCGGCGATTATGGCGGTCTCGGTCGTGCTGCCCCTGCTGGTAAGACCGCCGGCTCCTGAGGTTGTCGAAGAAAAAGTCCAGGCAAAAACGGCTGTGCGATAACGCCCTAACGCGCCCGATGCCCCCTAACGCTCCAAGGATCTGTCTTCCCGATGTTCAGGAGGACAGGTCCGGGCGTCGTTGCGTCACGACGAGCCGTCTACCTAATTGACGAACGATTTGCTGGCTTCGAGTTCGATACGATACCTTCAGCTTGGTGGGTCAAATCAACGGAGGTCTGTGCGTGCCAACGGTCGAAGTCAATACGAATCTGGATTCAACGCTGCGGGAGAACCGGGTATTTCCCCCGCCGGCCGAATTCGCCGCAAAGGCCTGGATCAAGAGCCTTGCACAGTACGAAGAGATGTACCGCCACAGCGTCGAGCATCCCGAAGAGTTTTGGGCCGACACGGCTCGTGAACTCGACTGGTTCGCCCCCTGGACAAAGGTAATCGACGGAGAAGCGCAGCACACGAAGTGGTTCATCAACGGAAAACTGAACCTGTCGCACAACTGCGTCGACCGCCACGCACTCGGCGCTCGCAAGGACAAGGTGGCGCTCCTGTGGGAGGGCGAACCCGGCGAAATCCGTAAGGTCACCTACGCCGAACTCCATCAGCAGGTGCAACGTTTTGCCAATGTACTGAAGGGAATCGGCGTCAAACGCGGCGATCGTGTCGCCATCTATATGGGCATGGCGCCCGAACTCGCAATCGCGATGCTGGCCTGCGCGCGAATCGGCGCCGTGCACTCCGTGATCTTCGGCGGATTTGCCGCACACGCGATCTCCGACCGCGTCAACGACTCAAGCTGCGTCGCCGTCATCACGCAGGACACCAGCCACCGTCGCGGCGCGGAGGTGCACCTGAAGGCGATCGTCGACGAGGCGCTGGAAAAATGCACCACAGTAAAGCATGTCGTCGTCTTCCGCCGCTCCGGCTCGCCGATACCGATGCAGGAAGGCCGCGATCTCTGGTGGCACGACGCAGATGGAGAAGGCCGCGCCCGAGTGTCCCGCCGAGTGGATGGACGCCGAGGATCCCCTCTATCTGCTCTACACCTCTGGCACCACCGGCAAGCCGAAGGGCCTCCTGCACACCACAGGCGGCTACTCCGTCCAGACCTACCTGACCAGCAAGTACGTCTTCGATCTGCGCGACGACGACGTCTACTGGTGTACGGCGGACATCGGCTGGGTCACCGGCCACAGCTACGTCGTCTACGGTCCGCTGCAGAACGGCGCAACCGTGATGATGTACGAGGGCGCTCCCAACTGGCCGCGAGAACGACCGCTTCTGGAAGATCATCGACGCCCATAAAGTGACGGTCTTCTACACCGCGCCCACCGCGATCCGCGCCTTCACCAAGTGGGGCGACTCCTGGGTTGAAAAGTATTCGCTCGCCTCGCTTCGCCTGCTCGGCACCGTCGGCGAGCCCATCAATCCCGAATCCTGGATGTGGTATCACCGCATGATCGGCAAGGAGCGCTGCCCCATCGTCGACACCTACTGGCAGACCGAAACCGGCGCCATCATGATTTCGCCGCTCCCCGGCGCCGTTGCCACCAAGCCCGGATCGGCAACAAGACCCTTCTTCGGAATTGTGCCTGAAGTAGTTACAAAAGAGGGCGAGCCGGTCCCTGACGGCAAAGGCGGCCTCCTCGTCATGCGCAAACCGTGGCCCTCCATGGCTCGCACCATCTACGGCGATCAGGCCCGGTATGAGGAGGCCTACTGGAGCGAAGTCCCCGGCAGCTACTTCACCGGCGACGGCGCTCGCCGTGACACAGACGGCTACTTCTGGCTGATGGGACGCGTCGACGACGTGATCAACGTCAGCGGCCACCGGCTCGGCACCATGGAGGTCGAGTCTGCCCTCGTCGCTCATCCCAAGGTCGCAGAAGCCGCAGCAGTCGGCCGTCCGCACGAGATGAAGGGCCAGGCCATCGCCGTCTTCGTCACCCTGGAAGGCGGCCACGAACCGAGCGAAGATCTCCGCCAGGAGCTCCGCCAGTGGGTCGCCAAAGAGATCGGCGCCCTCGCCCGCCCCGACGACCTCACCTTCACCCAGGCGCTGCCCAAAACCAGAAGCGGCAAGATCATGCGCCGCCTCCTGCGCGAACTCGCCACCACCGGCGAGGTTAAAGGCGACACCACAACGCTCGAAGACTTCTCCGTCATCGCCAAGCTGCGCGAGGGCGAGAGTAGTACGACTGAAGTTGCGGTAGTGGCTTTGTCAGCGCAGGTTCGTAGCAGGCTTGGTCGGCAGGGTGAAGTGGAAGGTCGTGCCCTGGCCTTCAACGCTTGTGGCCCAGATGCGCCCGCCGTGCTGATTAACGATGCTGCGACAGATCGCCAGCCCCAGGCCTGTGCCGCCCATGGCGCGCGAGTCCGACGCATCGCCCTGTTGGAAGCGATCGAAGATGTGTTCGAGTTTGTCCGCTGGAATGCCTCTGCCCTGGTCGCGCACCTCGATAATCGCCTCGCTGTCGTCGAGATTGCGTGCCGTCAGATGAATCTCGCTCCCCGCGGGTGAAAACTTGATCGCATTCGAGAGCAGGTTATTCAGGGTCTGCAGAATGCGGTCCGGATCGGCCCAGACATTCACTCCATGCGCGGCGAAGAAGATGCGGATATTCGGCCGTGGCGTGCGCGACTGCGGAATTCCGGCCGCGCGCCGCAGCAGATCTTCGGCGCTGACCATGGTCGAATGCAGCTCGGTCTTGCCGCTGCTGATGCGCTCCAGATCGAGGATATCGTTGACCAGACGCACCAGCCGGTCGGAGTTGCTTATCGCAATCTCGAGCATCTGCTGCGTCTTCTCAGGCCGATTCGCCAACGCACCGCCGGCGAGCAGGCCAAGCGCTCCACGCAGCGACGTAAGCGGCGTGCGCAGCTCGTGCGAGACCGTAGAGATGAACTCATCCTTCATGCGATCGAGCGCGCGACGTTCCGTAGTGTCAGTGAAGGCGACGACAACGCCCAGCGGTTTCAACCCCGCAGAATCGGAAGACTGCGAATCGATCTGCGGACGCGCGACATACTCCACCGGGAAGCTCGTGCCATCCTTGCGCCAGAAGACCTCGTTGGAGACGCGCACCGTGTCGAAGTTTGTCAGGCTCTTGCGAATCGGCGAGTCAGCCAGGCCGTACGGTGTTCCGTCTGCACGCGTGTGATGGATGAGGTCGTGCATCACATGGCCAAGCATCTCCTCCTGCTTGTAGCCGAGCATCTGCGTCGCCGCGGCGTTGACGAACGTCACCCTGCCGTCGAGATCGATGCCGAAGATGCCGTCGCCCACAGACGCGAGAATCGAATCGGACTGGCGGGTCAGCGTGCGCAGCCGGCCCTCGGCGCGCACCTGCTCGCTGATGTCGACGCCAAAGCCCAGAACATACGGTGAGCGGCCCGGCACCGTGATGAGCTTATTCCGGTAAGCAACAACGCGAACCTCGCCGTCCGTATGCGAGAGATGAAGCAGCCCCTGAGCCTCGCCGGTCTCGCCGATCTTCTGCAGATACGCAGGCAGCGCGGCCCTGCGTTCGGGCACGATGAACTCCGCGAGATTGTGGCCCGTCATCTCCTCGACGGTTCGACCGATCGTCTCAGCGCCGTGAGTATTGATGGTCAGCAGCTTGCCCTGCAGATCGTGCGTGCAGACCATACCGAGAGAGCCTTCAACCAGTTGGCGGTAGCGCGCTTCACTCTCGCGCAGCGTGGATTCTGCAGCGCGCTGGGTCGTCACGTCGATACCCGTCGCAATGATGAATGCGACCTGCCCCTGCGAGTCCGTCAACGCAGTAGCCGACCACGCGATGCGCCGCAGGCTGCCGTCGCGGTTCAGCCACTGGTTCTCGAAGGCGGCAGGGAAGTGGCCGGAGCGCAGCCGTTCAAAGGTCTCGATGGCCTCAGGAATCTCCTGCCTCGGAATGAGCTTGTCCCACGCGTAGCGGCCAACCAGCGTGGCGAAGTCGTAGCCGGAGGTAGTCTCGCACGCGCGATTGAAGCGAACGATGCGGCCGGCGGGATCGAACACAGCGACCAGCGCGCCGACCGTGTCGAGAACCGCGGAGACGAAATTGCGTTCCACCGTCAGCGCAGACTCGACGCGCTGACGCGAGCGGGCCGCGCGATCCATTTGGTGAATGCGCCCGTTGAGTTCGAGCCGCGTGATCACCTGGCGGCTGAGGATGCTCAGTGCAGAGGACTGCGCCGGGGTCAGGACACGCGCGTTGCGGTCCAGAACCAGCAGCGCACCGATGCTGACCCCACCCGGCGTGGTCAGTGGAGCACCGGCGTAGAACTTGTAGGCCCGGCCTTCGAGAAGAATGCCGTCGGGAGCGTAGTCGGGATCGTTGCGGGCGTCCGGAATCTCGTATACCGTGTCGCCAAGAATCGTCGTCTCGCAGGGAAGGCTGCCCAGAGACAGTTCCAGCGAATCGATACCAACCCGCGAGCGAATCCAGATGCGATCGGAGCCGATAAAGGAGACGGCAGCCACTGGCGTGTCGCATAACTGCGCCGCAAGCCGTGTCAAATCGTCAAGGACAGGATCGGGCGTGGAGTTGAGAACCTCATACTGATTGAGGGCTTCGATCCGGAGAGCTTCGTCTTTGACCAGGAGAGCATTCATTTCGACTTGTTCAATCGTAGGTTATGTGCAAACGATTGCGCACTCCTACTTTCGTGGCATCAATGGGTTACGGCTTTGGTAACACACAGCATTCCCCCGTCGCCGGGGGCTCATCGGCGCTCGCGTCAAGCGCCACCTTCCACGCCCCATCGGGCATTTTTTTCCAGACAGTAAAGTAGCGGCCGGCGATGACAACAGGCTCTCCGTTCTTGTCCTTCGAGCGGCCTTCGTAATGGCCCCAGGTGAACCCCATGTCGTTCGATGGGCCCATCTGCGCTCCCTGCGGCGTCCAGGTGAGCTGGTAAGTCTTTGGGTCCCACTGCGCCTGCGCGGCAATCGCCGTCCGTCCAAGAACCGCAGGCTTGCCGTTATTCAGCGTCACGGCGTCGTCGGCGAACCAGGTGCTGAAGGCCTTGCCTCCGCCTGCGGCCACAGCCTGCGCAAAGCGGCCCTCCAACTCCATCAGAAGCAGTGCGCCAGGACTCAGTGTCGGTTGTGTCAGCGGGCTGGAGATCGCGCTGGAAGACTGACTGAGAGCATCATAGCCGGGCGCTGTGGTGCCGATCCCCGGGCTTGTCTGGGCAACCAGAGGAGAAACGGCAAACGCGCAGACGAACAGACGAAGCAGCATAATATGGCGAGCCATGACGACGATGCTATCAGTGCTCGAACGAACTCTTTGAGCGGGTGGGTTGAAGACTGATATCCTTCGCACCTGATGCTTAAGACGAATATTGAACGCATTATGTTGCTTTTGGCAATGGCCCTGTTAGCTGTGGGAATCGCGTTAGGCATGGTGCATGGGCCTGTGCTGCACAGCGTTGCAACGGGCGTGCGCTGGGCCGCAATCGCATTGCTCACGATCTATGGCATGCAGCGCCGCTCTCTCACGGTGTGGATATTTGTCGCCATGGTCGCCGGTGCGGAGCTCGGCTTCGATGCGCCCTCCGTCGCCATCAACACGCGTGTTTTCAGCGAGATCTTTCTTCGCCTCATCAAGACCATCGTCGCTCCTCTCATCCTCGCGACGCTGATCACGGGCATCGCCGGGCACGGTGACCTGAAGAGCGTCGGCCGCATGGGCGTCAAGAGCCTCATCTACTTCGAGGTCGCCACCACCTTCGCTCTCGTCATTGGCTTGGTCGCCATCAATCTAAGCCGCGCCGGAGATCGGACTTTCGATGCCCACATCGCCGCTCCCGGGCGAGACCGTTCCCGCAGCAGCTGCAACTCACTGGCAGGACTTTCTCCTGCACGTCTTTCCCGAAAACATCGCCAAGTCCATCGCAGAAGGGCAGATCCTGCAGGTTGCCGTCTTCGCCATATTCTTCGGTATCGCGCTCGCCTGCCTCAGCCGGGAAAAACGCGCGCCCATGCTGAGCTTCTTCTCCAGCCTCGCCGAGGTCATGTTCAAGTTCACCAACGTGGTCATGTACTTCGCTCCCATCGGCGTCGGCGCCGCGATGGCCTTCACCGTCGGCCAAATGGGACTCGGCGTACTCGTGAATCTCGGCAAGCTGCTCCTCACCTTGTACGTTGCCTTGATCGCCTACGCGTTACTTGTGCTTCTGCCGTCCGCTCTTCTCTTCCGCGTGCCTCTGCGCAGCTTTCTGTCGGCGGTCGCCGAACCGGCCACCATCGCGTTTGCTACTTCATCGAGCGAGGCCGCGCTGCCCCGCTCCATGGAGGCGATGGAAGCCCTTGGCGTCCCGCGTCGCATCGTCGCCTTCGTTATCCCCGCAGGCTACAGCTTCAACTCCGGTGGCTCGACGCTCTATCTCGCCGTCGCCAGCATCTTCGTCGCCCAGGCCGCCGGCATTCATCTCTCGCTCGGCGAGCAGCTCCTGATCATGCTGACGCTCATGCTGACCAGCAAAGGAGTTGCAGGCGTTCCACGATCCGTGCTGGTCCTTCTCTTCGCCACCGCAGCCACCTTCCACCTTCCCACCGAGCCCATCTTTGTCATCCTTGGCATCGACGCCGTCGCCGATATGGGCCGCACCGCGATCAATGTGACTGGCAACTGCCTGGCCAGCGTCATCGTTGCAAAGTGGGAGGGAGCGTTCGGCGAAGAAGTCGCCTCGCCTGTCGTTCTTGAAGGCGTCGCCGACTAGCAAAAAGCGTAACGGTGATAAAAGCGATAAAAGAAGATAAAAGAACCCGAGACCGGTACAGCTCAGCAAGCTCAGATCTCCTTTTATCAGTCTTTATCCCCTTGATCACTGTTACGCCTTTTTGCCCAACAAAACACAACGAGCAGACGCCTCAGCATCTGCTCGTTCGTTTCTCTTTCCTGTCAACTACATCGCTGGCGGATGATGCGGATCGACATGGTCTGCGTCGGCCTTCTTCGCCACAGACTTCACCGCGCCATTCGGATTCACCGAGTCACGCAGCTCCTTCGATGGCTTGAAGAAAGGAACGCGCTTCGCCGGCACATCGACCTTCGCCCCCGTCTTCGGGTTGCGGCCTGTGCGTGCGTTGCGTTGCCGCGTCCGGAAACTCCCGAAGCCGCGAATCTCAATCTTGTCCCCAGACTTCAGGGCTCCGATGACGGCGTCGAAGAGTGTGTCGACGATAACCTCTCCGTCGCGACGGGTGAGGTCGCCTATGGCGGTGACTTGGTCTACGAGGTCTGCTTTAGTCATTGTGTGGGTTCCTTTCGATCTGAGGGGAGGGCCGCTTTCTGCCGCATCGAAAAATTCCGTTGTTGTTGATTGTAGACGGGATGAGGGCGAATAAGTAAGCAAATGCAAGCAAAACAATTGGGAATCAGCATTACTACACTCAGATGCATAAAACCAAGGAACGATGGATGAACCCGAAAAAAGAGCCCCGCTTTTTGGGGCCCTTTCTTTGTCTAAGGATCGTTTGGCAATGTAAATGCTGTGTAAATGCTGAAGGACCGCACCTTACTTCCACATGAAATAGAAGCCCGGGGAGTGATTCAGCAGCTGGCTCGGATTCGGAAACAGGTCTTCGCTGTCATCCGTCAACAGCGCAAACAGTCCGCGCTTGGCCTTCGCCGGACGAACCACACTTGGTTCCCCCGAGATTCCCACATCCTTCGCCGTCTCCATCAACGCCACCCGGAAGCCCCCCACCCGGTCGATCAGCCCAAGCGGAAGAGACTGCTGACCCGTCCACACCTGGCCCGTCGCCAGCGGCTTGATCTTCTCATCCGTGCTGTGCCGGCCCGTCGCCACGTCATGCACAAACTGCGTGTACATGTTGTCCACCAGCGACTGAAAGTAAGCCTCTTCCTTCGGCGTCAGATCGCGGCTGGGATCGCCCGCATCCTTCAGCTCGCCGGCGTGGATCACGACGCTCTTCAGCTTCGCCCACCGCAGCAGGTCGCCGTAGTTAGTCCACTCCATGATCACGCCGATCGATCCCACCACCGACGCATCATTGGCGTAGATCTTGTCGCACGCGCTCGCGATGTAATACGCGCCCGAGGCCCCCACCGACTCAATCGATGCAATGACCTTCTTCTTCTTGTCCTGCCGTACGCGCAGTACCTCGTGATAGATCTCCTGCGATGCGGCCGCGCCTCCACCCGGTGAATTGATGTGCAGAATAATCGCCTTCACCGACGAGTCGTCGCCGAACTTCCGCAACTGCTGGTCAATCGTCTCCGGCGACAGAATCACTCCCGAGATGTCGATCACCCCGATGCTGCTCGTGCTCAGCGCGAGCCCCGAGGAGCTACCGCCCATCGACTTCACCGTTCCCCACACCATCAGCGACACCAGCAAACAAACTGCAGCCAGCGAGCCGCCAATGATGCCCACGTAGAACCACGCCGACCGGCGCACCGGCGGTGGTCCGCCATAACCCGGAGAAGGCGAATACGGCGAGCCCGAGTACGGCGCGCCATACGGCGGGGCCTGATACGCAGCATAGGGCGGGGCCTGATACGGCGTGCTGGGACGAGTCGGCTGAGGAGGCGGTGGAGGTGGTGGTAAGTAATCTTCCGGCATAGTGTGAAGTTTAGCAGGGACCGCCACCCGCGCGGGTATTCAGCGCCTGCCGGCACCGTCGTCAACGCCCGAAAATTATCACCGCAACAGCTGAAGACCTCCGAAAAATAGAGACCAAAACGGTTTCCCGCGCGTCCAATATTTACAGTATGATGAACGGCGACGCCCTGCTCCGTGCATCCCACGTGGTTTGAAAGTTTTGAAGGAACAGGTGTGGCGATCGCTATGGCCCATCCGCAGTTAAGTATCGTAATTCCGGCATATAACGAGAGCGCTCGCATCGAGCACGCGCTGGAGCGTGTGCTCTCCTGCATCGCCGAACAGAACTGGGATGCCGAGGTTCTCGTCGTCGACGACGGCTCAAAGGACGACACCGCAGCCATCGTTCAGCGCTGGATGGTACAGCACCCGCGCCTCCACATGGTCCGGAATCCCGGCAACCGCGGGAAGGGCTACTCAGTGCGTAACGGCCTCCTGCAGGCCGCCGGCGACATCGTCATGTTCACCGACGCCGATCTCTCCGCCCCAATGGAAGAAGCCCAGCGCCTCCTCGACGCCATCGCCGACGGCGCCGACGTTGCCATCGGTTCGCGCTGGATGGACCGCACCCGGCAGACCATCCACCAGCCCCTCTACCGCCAGTTCTTCGGCCGTTGCTTCAACTGGGTCACCCGCACCATCATGGGCCTGCCCTACAAAGACACGCAGTGCGGCTTCAAGGCCTTCAAACGCGAGGCCGCGCAGATCATCTTCCGCCTCCAGACCATCGAGCGCTGGGGCTTCGATCCCGAGATACTCTTCATCGCCCGCAAGCTGAAGTACGTTGTCCGCGAGGTTCCGGTCACCTGGGGCCACGACGAGCGCAGCCGCATGAGCTATCTCCGCGACGGTATGAAGATGCTCGAAGACATGGCGCGCATCCGGGCGAACTTCATGGCCGGACGCTACGACAAGGCCATCGCCGCGCTCAAGGACACCAGCACCATGGTCACCCCGCAAGTCGAAAAAGTGGTCGAGGTCGCACCCACCAGGACCGACCCGCACCGTGGCCCGCTAACTCACAATCTTCTGAATTTCGAAACGAAAAAGGCCAGGGCATCCGCTCCGGCCTTTTCCTTTTCCCACAAACCATCACACCCGCCCTTACTATTTGCGGTTCACGATTCCCACACGAAACGGCGGTTTCTCAGCCTCCGCAGGATCCTGCGCAAACGTCTCCGATGTCTTCGCCGGATCGTACCCGCGCCACAGCCACACCATCTCGTCGGCAAACTCCGCGCCGCCCTCACCCGCCGAATGCGGTCCCACGCCGAACGAAAACCGGAAGTCATAGCCCTTCAACTTCAGCGCATTCGCCACCCGAATATTCGCCATCGGCCACGAACCATACTTTGGATTCTCCTGGTCGTTGCTGCCATCCTGCAGCCAGACGCGAATATTACGGTGCTCCTCGCGCAAAATCTTCTCCGGATAATCCTGTCCGCCATCCGCAACCGCCGGATCCTCCTTCCACTGAATCGAAGTGAACGACCCGATCCACGAGATCACGCGGCTGAACTCATCCGGCCTCTGCCACGCGACATTGAACGAACAAATCCCGCCCGAACTCAAACCCGTAATTGCACGCGAATAGCCATCCGTGCGCAGGTTGTACTCCTTCGCCACAGCTGGCAGCAACTCGTCATGCAGAAATCGCGCATAGCGATCCGACACCGTATCGTACTCCGTCGAGCGCATCGAATCCTTCAGCGTGCGATCCCACTTCTTGCCGTAAGCCTCAACGAACTTGTACGTAGGCGTACCCGGCGACCCCGAAATATCGCCCGGATTCGTGAACACCCCGATAACCACCGGAATCTTTCCCTCGGCAATCAGGTTGTCCAGCACATTCAACGCAGGATGATCGCCCTTGCGATTCGTATAGCCCTGCCCGTCCTGAAACACCATCACCGCCGCAGGCTTCTTCGGGTCGTACTGCGCCGGAACATAGATCCAGTAGTCGCTCACCATCCCGTCGTAGACCTGGCTCTTCAGCGTCAGCTTCTCCGACAGCTTTCCCGTGGGCACACCCGGCCGTTGCAGTGCATCGCCCGTCAACGGCGGAGGCGCAGGCGCCGGACCGGAGTTCGGCCCGCCCGGCTGCTGTGCAGGCTTGGCCGCAGGCTGCTGCGCTCCCAACTGCAACGACATCGCAAGCAATACCGCAAAAACGTAACGAATCTTCAAGAGTCTTCTCCCTGTGATCAATCCTCAAACCGTTCCGCAGACGACCATGAAAGTATGGCACTCTTTCCAAAATAACGCCGTCAAACCACAACGGTGCCTTAAGGTCACGTCTCCCCCGTGGCCGCCGCCAGCGCAGCCTCCGGGGCGCTCCTGTCTACTGTCCTACATCCGGGGAAGCGGAAAGGGAATTTTCTTTCTTTGGATAGGAGATTTTGGTCGTGATGATCTTCCCATTGAAGGCGAACGGTGCCTGGTCGAAATAGGCGAGCGATACGGGCGAGCCGAGATCGCTGCCGATGTCGAGGCAGTCGTTGGCTGTAAAGGCGAGCGCCGCGGTGATCGGCACTCGGCCTTGCGCCACCACCTGACCGTTGACCTTCAGCGTGACGTCCAGAGGAGCGCCGGCTTTTGGTGCGACCAGCTTCGACTCGACATCGATCTTCACGTTGCCAGTCGGCAGTTTGTCTTTCGCATTGATCTTTGTCCGGTCGATCTCGAAGAGGTTGTATTCGTAGTGAAGTACGCCGTCCTTCACATATAAGGAAAGGCCGCCGGAAAATCCCCCAAGCGCATACAGAACACCGTTGGCGTTCGCGGGCACTTCCACTTCCATGCTGACGGTGTTGTCGAACTTTCCGAGCTTCGGCGCAGTGAACTCCGGCATCCCGGTGATGGGGCCGCTGAAGGTCCATTCGGTATAGGGCGTGGAGGGCGCATCTTCCGGGTGGAACACTGGCGTCCACAGACCTCCGCCGATGGGCAGATTCTCATTCTTGGCCGACTCGATCAAGAAGAGATTCTTCATGTAGGCGACTCTCTCCGGCATCTTCGCCGCAAGGTCGTTGGCCTGGCTCCAGTCTTCATTGAGGTTGTACAGCTCCCACACGTCATTCTCCGGGTTCCACGTTGCGATGCCCTTGGGCAGTCCCGGCACCCACGGAGTGCGTGGACCGAAGGTATCGGCAAACCAGCCATCGCTGGTAGATGCCACGGCTGCCCATGATGTCGAAGAACTGCGTCGTCTTGCGCCCCTTCGCTGTCGCGTCGGCAAACGTGTAGACCATGCTGACGCCGTCGATCGACATTTGATCAACGCCGTTGACCACGCGTGGCGGTGTGATGCCAACCGCCTCATAGATCGTCGGCACGATGTCAATGACGTGATGGAACTGCGGACGCGGCGTGTCGTCGTGTTTGATCTTTGCCGGCCACGAAACAGCCAACGGCTGACGCGTGCCGCCGAAGTGCGCGGCGACAAGTTTGGTCGACTTGTAAGGCTCCCCGCCCGCCCAGGCCCACCCGGCGTGATACATGTTGTCGGTCTTCGCCGTGCCGATTACATCAAGTCCCCCAAGGTCATTCACCGTCTTGATGTGTTGCTGAATCGTGGTCGGGATACCGTTCTGCGCGAGCAGTTCGGAGATGGTGCCGTTCTGGCCTTCGGCCGATGCGCCGTTATCGCCCCAGATGTAGAAGATCAGCGTGTTGTTCAGCTTTCCTTCCTTCTCAATCTCGTCGATCACGCGTCCTGCGTTGTAGTCGGCGTGTTCGACAAAGCCGGCGTAGACTTCCATGAGGCGGCGCTGGAAAGGTTTCTCGCTTTCCGGGATCGAATCCCACGAGGCAAGCGTCGGTGGGCGCGGGGTCAGTTGAGCATTCTGCGGGATCCAGCCCATCTCTTTGGCGCGCTTGAACGTGCGCTCGCGATAGTTGTCCCAACCGTCGTCAAACTTGCCCTTGTACTTGTCGGCCCACTCCTTGGGAACCTGGTGCGGACCGTGCGCCGCGCCCGGAGCCCAGTACATGAGGAATGGCTTGTCAGGCGTGAAGGCCTGTTGCTCGCGCAGCCAATTGATGGCGTCCGTGGCAATGTCCTCGGAGAGGTGATAGCCGGGATGCTCATACTCGTGTGGGTCCAGGATTGTGGTGTTGCGCACCAGCCGCGGCTCATACTGCGACGCCTCACCCGCGAGAAAGCCGTAGAAATACTCGAAGCCATAGCCGGTCGGCCAATAGTCAAACGGGCCTTTCGAGGTCGTCTGGTCGGCTGGCGTGTTATGCCACTTGCCCCAGGCCCCGGTGTTGTAACCGTAATCCTTCAGCACCTCGGCTACGGTCGCCGCCGACTTCGGGATCTGGCCGCTGAAGCCGTCAAAGTCGTTGGCGAGTTCGGCGATCTGCCCGTTACCGATGCGCGTGTGATTGCGCCCGGTGAGCAGCGCCCCGCGCGTCGGCGAGCACATCGCAGTGGAGTGGAAGCGGTTGTAGGAGATGCCCGCATTGGCGACGCGGGTTAGCGTCGGCGTGTTGATCTCGCCGCCATAGGTCGAGGCCTGGCCCGGACCGACGTCGTCCATGAGGATGATGAGGATGTTCGGCGCATCGGCCGGCAGATGCTTCGTGTCAACACGGTTCTTGTAGATGGAGTCCTTCATCGTCAGCCCCGCAGTGGAGGCGGAAGGCGTGGGCGGGAACGGCAGGACTTCCTGCGCACTTGAAACCGCCGGGATGGCCGCGCCAATCAGGAGGCTGAATATAGCGAATACGGTCTTCATTTTTAGGTTGCTCTTTCTGTTCTGAGATCAACAACAGTTCGAGCGGAGTCTTGCGCAGATGAGATCAGCGAATGATTACTCGGCCAACTTATCGACACTCGCGACAAGAGTCTATAAACACGACGTTGAATGGGTAACTAGCAAAACTGGCAGTGTGCACGGAAAACTTTCTGAGCTAACGGATTACGCCTGAGTCACGGGCTATCTGGAAGTTGAATCTCAGTTGGTGATAGCAGTCTTTGCATGACTTCAAGAGTGCTACATAGTCCCACCTCTCGCTCTTCGGGAGCTTTGCATGAAACAATACCTTTCGTGCGCCATCCAGGCGGTGTCAGGGGTATAGCGTTTGCGATCGTTCTTTATTGCTCTCTCTCAAAATAGAAATCTGCGGTCGTTCTCAGAGCGGTCCTCCGTCGGACGAAAGATGTCCGGCCGTTTCGTCGCCGGCATGTCGGTCGAAGATGTCCTCGCCGCCTGCGCCCGCGTCAACAAAGAAGGCATCGCCTCCACACTCGACTCGCTCGGCGAAAGCGTCACCACCGAAGCCGAAGCACAAAAATCCGCCGACATCTACCACCAGCTCCTCGACGCGATTCCAGCGCGCAAGCTCAACGCCAACGTCAGCGTCAAACTCTCGCAGGTCGGCATGGACTTCGACCCCGCCCTCGCCGAGCGCATCGTCGGCGATATGGTCGCGCACGCCGCCCAGGCAAACTCCTTCGTCCGGATCGACATGGAAGGCTCCCCCTACACCGAGGCCACCATCGCCATGACCGAGCGTCTTCACGCGAAGTTTCCCGGCAGCGTCGGCACCGTGCTGCAGGCGTATCTCTTCCGCACCGAAGCCGACACCGAGCGCCTGTTAGAGCAGGGAATTCGCATTCGCCTCTGCAAGGGAGCCTACAAGGAGAGCCCCGCCGTGGCCTTCCCTTCCAAGGCCGACGTCGATGCAAACTACGTCAAGCTGATGAAGCGCATGGTCACCTACGCAAATCCGCAAACCGGCAAAGGCGTCTTCTGCGGCATCGCCACCCACGACGAGGCCATCGTCGACCAGATGCGCGACTTCGTCAACGACCACAAGATCGACATGCGCGCCTTCGAGTTCCAGATGCTCTACGGCGTCCGCCGCGACCTCCAGCGCCGCCTCGCCGCTGAGGGCTACGGCGTCCGCGTCTACATCCCCTTCGGCCCGGAGTGGTACCCCTACTTCATGCGCCGCCTCGCCGAACGCCCCGCCAACGTCCTCTTCCTCGCCAAAAACTTCTTCAAAAACTAGAAAACATGCTCAATTCCTTGAACGGGCGTTGGCAAACAATGACATCGAAAGATCTAAAGAACGGCGGCGATACAGTCCACCTCGATGTCGAAGCCGCCATACCAGGCAGGAACGTTGATAAAGATTCGAGCAGGATAATTCTCCGGGAAGTAACGCCTGTAGACTCGTTAACAGCAGGAAACATATCTATGAAGTCAGTAGAATTCAGTTTCAGGATGTTTTCCACGCCGTTTCGACACAGCATCTAAAGATGTCTCGCTCAATAGGCCCTCGGACAATCTCTCCGTTTTCGATCACGGCGGAAACCTGAGACGTAAATAGTGTCCCGTGTTTAGTCACCATGGTTGTACTTTTGAGTCGCAGTGCCACCCGAATGATTTCTCGTTTCATAATTTCTCCGTTTTGTAGACAGAGCCGCGAAGTTCACTAGAGTCACGGAACAGCTGTCTGCGTGAGGTCATCGCGCTGCCTGAATTGCAGACTCTTCTTCACCTAGCTGCGGCACTTTCCCATTCGAATGCTCAAAAATAAACTTGGCCCGCAGAAAAACCAGCACAAATCCTTTCACCACGCATCACCACGATTCACCATCAAAACACCACCACAAAACACGCACTTTTTTGGCAAATAACGCCCGCACCGCAGATAGCATCCTGCGTCGGAACCGGCTCCGCGAGCATCTTCTCGACCAGCTCCGTAACATCACGCACCAGGGCCTCATGCGCTGGCGGATTCGCCGGTCCCGCAAACCCCGCATGAACCTCCCGAACCCGCCCATCCCGCCCAAGAAAGAACGACGTAGGCCAGCAATTCAAATTCACGGCCTGCGGAATCTTCTCATTCAACTGCTCCGTCTCCCCCGCTAAAAGAACCGTGTAAGTCAAGCCATATCGCGAGATAAACGCCCTCAGCCGAGTCGGATCCTTCAACTGATCCGCCTCCTCAAAGGACAAACTCACAATCTCCAGCCCGCGGCTATGAAACTTCTTATAGAGGCTCTCCAGAAAAGGCGCCTCGTCATGGCAGTTGGGGCACCACGACCCGCCAATCGCGACTATCACCACCTTGCCGTCAAACTGGGCATCGGTGTTCGAAACCACATCGCCGTTTAGATCAGGAAAGCTGAACTTGAACCTCGCCGAAGGATCCTTAACCGTCGTTTGCTCAGTAGGATCCGTAGGCCCTACAAGCTTTGCCGCCCGCGCCTCCGCCGGTCGCCGCGCGACCAGATTCTGCTGATCATTGATGTCAGCGCGAAGCAGATTCGACACCAGCAGAGTCCCATCAGCCTGCGGAGTCAGTGTGTAAAGAGCTGGGCCAGCCGCAGTAAAGTGACTGATTCGATAGCTCTTTCCAGTCCAGGAACCATAGAGCGATCCGGTGTCGCCATCGATGCGCTGGATCACCGCCTTCACGGCTCCCGGCGTCTTCGCAGGTTCCACACGAAGCTGCCACGCAGACTCACCCTTCGCGGATTTCACCGCAATCTCCCACTCTCCGTCGACATCCTGAGCAGGCGATCCAACGCTTTTCGTGGCCACCGTTTGCAGATTCAAGTCGACCGGATAACGCGTCGCCGCAGTGCCGAATGTCCCCGTCAGATGTCCGTCGTTGAGCTTCGCGTCCAGCGTCCTGGCGTAGTAGTTGAAGGTAAGCAAAAGGTGATCGCCATTGAATGAAGCGCTCGAGGCGGGGCTGCTCTCCGGCCCGTTGATCAGCGCGGCACGTAGATCGCTGCCGCTACCTGTGATCTCGAGATGAATCGGAACCTGTTGTCCGTGATCTGTAGCGCTACCCTCCCAAGTGCCTACGATTGCGTGCGGGATTTGAGCGATGGCAGACGTGGCGAGCAGAAAAATGCTGGCGAAGAGCTTCATACAGTGGCTCGATTCCTTTGTGATTGTGCCGTTTGAGACTTGAGCGAGAACCGCTCATTAGCGGGATTAATGCGCTTCTGCGTGAGCCAGCGGGGAGCGGCGACAACAACAGAAGAAGTACGGCATATGCATAAATCTAGGTTAGGCCCGTCGGCTGCGACTGGTCAAGATTGCTCCCCGTCGTCCTTCGAAAGTTGTATGGGCAGCGGGGGTGCTGCGGGGCAAACTAAATCAACTAGGAAAGAAGAAGACCGTTCAGAAGATCCATCGGACTGCCAAAACTTAGCGATCACTTCGCCGCACCTCTGATTGGCTTGATCGTATTCGTCCGGGAAGATCTTATGACGCTGGGCTAGAAAGCAAGCGGTGTCCTTCTCTCCTAGCCCTACCTCCTCCCCGCAATAAAAAATAGCCGCCTCCGGGCGGCTACCTCTCTTTTTGGCGAAGGTTGATCTTTACTTACCGACCGCCGGAGCTTCGTTCGGGCGTTGGACCGGAAGGTATGGTTCAACCGCGAGAAGATTCGAGATGGTGCTCCGTTCCTGCTCGGAAAACTCGCTGCGAAAACGGTCGGAGCTGAGCATGGCCTGACGCTGCGGAAGGGGCATCTCGCGCAGGCCGCGGAACGCGCGAGCGACGAGGCGCCGTCGGTCCTCGGGAAGACCGCGGTACTGCTCCAGAGCGCCGCGAACTTGTTGCCGCTGCGGCGGGGTGAGGTGTTCCATCTCCTCCGTGCGCTCGAGGATTCGCTGGCGCTGCTCGGGCGTCATGTTGTTGAGCTGCGTGAGTCGGTCCCGATAGCGCTGCTGGGTCTGCGGTGGAAGATCGCGAAAGCCAGGCTCATCTTCAAGAGCCTTCTGCTGATCTGGCAGCGAAAGATTGCTGTGACGATCCATCCATTGTGCCAAATGCTCCTGATTCTGCTTCTGCTCCTGATTCGCTTCGGAGGATGGGGCCAGCCATGGGCTGACGCGCCGCTTGTCCCGCTCTGATGAATCGATGCAGGCTGAACCGCAACCATCGCGCTGGCCGGCAAGAGCAACAACACGGCCGCGAGAGTGGGTTGGAGGATGCATCGCAAATGGACTGAAGATGTCATGAGGGTTAAGCTTGAAGACCTGGGTCGCTAGAGGGTAAAGCTTATTCTGTTACAGCAGCTTACTGTGCTTTGCCCTCCTTCGGAAATACAATTTTGACCTACTTCCGAATCTTTCCCACTAATCTAGCTACTTGGAGGAGCCTCTGCGTCGTCTGTCGATCCGCCATCCTGCAGCAGCTGATCCAGTGTCTGCAAAGTCTGGTCGTTTTTGTCTAAAATCTGCAGATCCTGGACCGTGGCGCTGATCTGCGGACGGGGATGAGAGAAGCCAGAGAGATCCGCGAACGTTCCCCCTCCAACCACAAGGATCAGTGCAAGAGCGCCAGCGATCGCCGGACGGAATTGGCGGCCCGTATTGAACAGCAACCGGGCCTTCAGCCGCTCGTACCAACCTGCTGGTTCCATCGCCTGCTCTTCGCGCAGACGCACGGCTAGTTTCTGATCAAAGTACGGCGACGGCTCCGGGGCTTCCCAGGCGTCAAGCAAGGAAAAGGTTGCCTCCAGCGAGGCGAACTCCCGCTTGCAGTCGGCGCACGACTCAAGATGGCTCCGCGCAGCCGCACTCGAGGGCGCGCTGGGATCGAGCAGCAGATCGAGGAAAACGGATTGGCAGTCTTTGCAGATCATTGTGACCCTTTCCAACTTCTTTACTTAGGACGCGTCTCGTAAAAACTTGGCGCGTGAATTTCAGTCGGTCTAAATAAAGTCCTTCAATTTATCGCGCAACGTCTGATATGCGCGGAAGAGCAGTGATTTTGTGGCTGACTCGCTCAGCTTCAGCACGTCGCCGATCTGTTTATAGTCCATACCTTCGTATTTGTGCATCAATACGGCCATACGTTGCCGCTCCGGAAGCGCCATCACGTGCTGGCGGATGGCGTTCAGGCGCTCTCGCCGGAGCATGTTCGCCTCCGCGCCCATGGTCGTATCCGCAACATCCGGCGTCGTCCCCGTCTCGGGGTCCGCCTCATCCAGATAGACGGTTGAGGCCGCACGCTCGTGACGCGTATCGCGGGCATAGTTGACGCCGAGATTCGTTGCGATCCGGTACAGCCATGTACTGAATCGCGCCTCTGCCCGGTAGGTCTCACGCGAACGGTAAACCCGTAGAAATACCTCTTGGGCAAGTTCCTCTGCGACCGCCTGATTCCGAACCATCCGATACATGAAGTGAATGATCGGCTTGCGGTATTTCTGGATCAGAAAGTCGAACCCCGCCATGTTGCCGGAGCGAAGTTCCAGCATGATGGCGGCGTCGTCCATCTGTCCGAAGTCGCCGGCTGCATGATGGTTTTCGGCAGCCTGCAGATTCTCGAGGAGGCGCGGGTTGATTGCCAACGTAGCCATATCATCCATAACCCCATCTTCGCTCTCGGGTTGCGCTTTTTCGTCGATTTCCGGCGGAATCTCTTCGCCACCGGAAAGATAGGGGCTTCGGGGGCCAGTATTTGCGCTGGAACTGGGGCCAGGACGACCGGGATTGGAAGGTGGGGCGGACATCCTGCTCGCCTGATTGTAACGCCAGTGAAACACCTCTTCCAAGGCCCCTTCAACTACTTGCGAACCGTCTGCGGTCACCGTCGGCTACGTTTAGCTTAAGTTTGATGCCCCCGGAATGGGAGATGCTATTCTTGACACATAGCTTAGACGGAGAAGCCATGCCGCGACTCCTAGGGCGCATAACTCAGCGGTAGAGTGCCACCTTCACACGGTGGAAGTCGTAGGTTCGAATCCTGCTGTGCCCACCATCTCTAAGATGCTAACAATAAATGACTTAGAGGTCGATAGCAAAGTCAAACAAGCGATTTTTAGGGCACTGAAAAGGCACTCGCGCATAATGGCGCGGACAGATGCTCGCAGTCGACAAAAAGCGCCCCTCCGGCAACGGAGGACTTTTCACGATGGTTGGAATCAGCTTGCCTTGGAGTGAATGACGAACAGTCTTCGGGTATGACCTCAGGCTGCCCCCTTCGCTTCCTGATCCGCTGCTGATACAGCTCGAAGATAGTTTTGAGACATTCGAATGTCGTAGTTGTTCCTGCACGACCTTCACTTTCTCTCCATTGTTAGCCAGGAGTACGGAGCGACCGGCGGAAACTATGCCAGCCGACTCTGTGGTCGTAGTACAGCAAGCAAAAAAATCAAATCTTCGATCGTCTGGTTCCCGAGAGACGTGTAGTTTTACATGACGAGGCGATCGAAGCGTCCACTAAAATTCTCTGAGGGTAAAATGCCGTGGATGATCCTTCGGCCGTTGATTTTGTATCACTGGAATCGAGCCATTCTAGGCCTCTACTTGGGCTGAAGCCATGCGCCGTTTCCCGCGGAATCCCATACTGCGAAGCGAACCCACTTCTTGCCGGTGGCGTCGAAGGGAATCCTGAAGTCCTTCGTTCCGAAAGCTGTTGTGTCGGTCAGGTCGATGATCTGGCGGTCGACCTTCGATCCGTCGCTCCAGACCAACTCGGCAAAGTCGAGCGGGAACGTGTACTCGACACTGGCGGTGTAGATGCTCTTCGTGCCGGAGCCTTCGATTCCCCAGTTGTGAAAGAGAATCTCGCCAGTGGTTCCGAAGAAGTTGCCCTTCTGGATTCCTTCGACCACAGGGGCCCAGCTCTCGTTGTATGTGGGGACCTTGTCGAGCTTGAGGTAATTGACGGCGAGCAGAGAGTAGGTGTCGTCGTCGGGACGCTTCATATAGGTATCGCCCTCGGCGAGCATGAACTTCGACTTCGGCGCCCAGTTGCTCATGTCGTCGTTGGTGCCGAAGCAACGCACCTCGCATAGGCGCTTCTCGGATAGATCGACGGGGAGCGACTCACATGAAGCGCCGATGAAGCGATCGCTGAGGAAGAAATCTTTGTCCTTGTAGGTGTCGGGATAGAGCGCGGAGCTTTTGGTTCGCGGGTGTGCGGCCCAGAGAATTCCGTTCTCGCGATTTACCATCTTGAGGACGTCGTCGGATGAGCCGAGATGGTAGACGTGGCCGTAGGTGGGATCGTTCTCCTCGAACTGTTGGTCCGCCGGCCGTGGCTCGGCATGAGAAAAATAGACCGGCTTGGGAGTCATGAGGTACCAGTGGCCGCCGAGAAACGCATTGACCTCTTCGGCGGGATAACCAGAAAATTCTTGTCGGAGAGGCGGCGTGCTCCTTCGAAGTAGAGCTTCTGCTCCATGAATCTCATTGGGCCGGGATCGTGAATATCTGAGTCGTCGTGAAAATCGCCGAGATACACAATATTGATTCCGATCCCGCGAAACACGGGCAGCCACGTCGGATTAAGGTCCGATGTGCCGCGATCGCGAATCATCTCGTTGAGCTCAATGTGAAAGTGTCCCGTCACAACCTTGAAGCCGGGAAGCGGTTTATAGACGTCGTCGTGGGTGTAGGCCAACACCGCTTGCTGCGTTGCACGAGCTCGGTTGGCGCTCAGATAGTAGTACACCGCCATGTGCTGCACCTGCCGGGAGGAGCGTTATACAGCGCGTAGTTCTCCACCTGCTCCCGTGCCGTATTCACGGCGCCTCTTCCAAACCTCATCTAAGACTCCCCACGGAGCGTAGCCCTCGCCTCTCTCCGGTTGCAAGACACCCAGCGAAAAGGAGGTGTCACTGTCCTTGCGATAGTAGACATATCCCAGGTTGACTTCGTTCTCGCGGGCGAAGAAAAACTTGTGCGGAGGAGGCATCACGGCCAGCGAACCGCTGCCTGGATCCAGAATCTCCAGGCGATTCCGCGCGCGAAAGTTAACCGGCTCCTTATTGGACTCTCCGCCGAAGTCATATTCCTGCCACACCTGCGAAGTATCGCGCCAGACGAGCTTTGTATCGTTCGCAATCGCGAATCCCTTCAATCCCGCCTTATAGATGTAGGCAACCGAAGGTGCGTCCGTTTTAGCCAGGGCCTCCTGACGTAACAGGTTGGAGCCCTTGTACACGGTGAATTGAAGATCGCCGTGGAACAAGCCAAGCGTCAAGCCATTGAATGTGAGGCTCACACGGTTGCCCTCGGTCTTCACCTTGCAGCTATCAGAGTGGTAGCTAGCCGTCGCACGCGCGATCTCGTCGGCTGTGCGTGCGGGGCCCGCCAAGTGGGTTTTGCCCGGGACAGCGAGAGGCGCGTCCCAAAACACTGTCCACTTATACTGTTCTATCTGGTCGGGTGTGTCTTTGTGCTGCTGTTTCAGGATGTCCATCTCGGTCACAGAGATGCGGCGACGGCCGGTGTCACCTCAAACTGCGGCGTCAAATCTTTACCAAGGACAATCCACTGGCCGCCGCCCTTTCGGGCAGCAAGTTCCTGGATGACTGGCTGTCCATCGCGGAGCGCGAATTGCACCCGAAGCTGCTGCCCGGCCTCGCCTGCCCAAGTCAACTCCGCGGTGTTCTGGTTCGCCTCAGCTTTGATTCCATCCACGCTCTTGTAGTCTCGGAGATCGCAAACCGACGTCCGCGCCGCAGCCATTCCAGAAAGAAGTGCCATACCAACCAACGCGGTCAACCCCATCGAACTCTCCTTCACACTCAGCCGTTCGCTCATTTGGCAGCGGTCGGCTCATCATTTATCCAATCAGCCGGAACCGGACCGGCGCTGCCTCAAACTGCTCTCCAAGATACGAGAGAAACTGCGAGACAGACGCATCGGCAATTCCTTTTTGATCGCCGCTCAATGCAACGTGCGTCCATAAAAGTTAGGCAGAGATATTCTCCCATTCGTCACATATGCCTTGAGGGGTTTCTGGACGGGCTAAAAAGATCAGTTGGCCTACATCCGGAAACGTCAGATCTAATGGGTCGCGAATGCACAGAGTAGTGAAATGGCGCTCCTACCAATTTGGAGTGCGAAGTCCCACAATCATTCGGTGTGAATCGCGATCACGCGGACGTCGCCGAGCAGTCCAGATTCGAGCGGGATCTGGGCCCTCCCGAAGGCTCCTCCGCTGGCAGGTCTCCCGGGAAGTACGCTAGAGGGCGACAAGAACTCGTTGGCCCTCTGGCAGGGTACGGTCACCGATCAGGCGATTTGTCCACTCGTTGGTGACGGCAATCTCGATCCTGTTGAAGCCGGGATGGAGATTGGCGGTGACTTCGAGTCGGTAGGGCGGCGCCCAACTGATGCCAGCCGGCTTTCCGTTTATCTTGAGTTCGGCGATGTCGCAAACTTTGCCGAGGTCGAGCCATATATGCTGGCCTGGGCGAAACCATGTCGCAGAGGCCTGAATCGTCGTGGTGTAGGTGGCGGTACCGGAGAAATACTTTACACCGGGATTTGTGCTGCCCGTCCAGGAGATCAGCTTCGGCATTGTGATGCTTGGCGGTGCGCCCCAATGGGCCGGGAAATTGACTGTCCAGGAGCCGTTGAGGGTCGCGAGGGTTGTCTCCGTAACAGCAGGAGCGGTACGGGAGGAAGTAGGGGCGACATTGCGAAAGACGACGAAGACCGATTCGCGTTCGGCCAGGTGCAGTGGAACGGTGGTGAAGCCGGACTGGGCGACATAGGCGGCGGGTTGCAGGCCAGGCTGGCGATTCCCGGTGCGCTCCTCGATGCGGGCGACGCTGGTGTAAGCGGCCTCATTACCTGACTTGTTCCCGGTCATCGTGCCATCCATGGGACGCCAAATTTGGACATCCTTTCCTGCGACACGGAAGCGGGCTTCGATGTTTTGAGGAATGTCGGACTGGTTGGCAATGAAGTAAATCTCGGCATTGGGAGTGTGGCGGTGGACCCAGACAGGTGGATTGTCGAGCGAATTGCCTTCAGCAAAGTCGAGTGAGGCTTTGAGACGATTGAGTATCTCTTCGATCGAGAGACCAGAGTAGATCATGCCTTTGCCGAAGGCATGCTGGTTCAACGTGACACCGTCCATGTCTCCCCATAGGTCGGTAGCGAGAGAGTGAACCTCAGTGTCTGCGTCCGGATAATGCAGGAGGCTCGGCGAGGACGTGGGACGCTGGGCCGGTGATGGTTGCGCCCGCGGCGACAAGCTCGTGTAACTTGTGCAGGACCTCCGGGGTCATCTGAGTGGTGGGTGAAAGAACGAGAAGTCGATAGGTCATTCCTTCAGGAAGATCGTGGCTGCCATCGACATGGATGCTCCCGTCCGGCGTGACACTGGTGTGATGGAGAAGGATGTCGGTATTGAGGTAGTCATAGTCATAGCCGGGCGGAGGTGCGGGCTGCAGTCCGCTGCCCCAGAAAGGCATGGTGGATGGCGCGCCTTCGGGTAGCAGATAGGCGATATCCGCCACGGGACTACCTTGCTGAAGCATGTACGAAACACGAGCAACATAGGTCATGAAGGGTCGCGCCTGTTCGGCCCAGGTAATGTTGCGATTGATATGAGTCCCAACCATGGTGTTGCCGGGCTTGGTATCAAGTGGCTGGTGCGCGGAGGTATGGAAGACGAGGCGATTGACGCCCTGGGCAAACCAGTAGTCCGCGATCTTTTTAAGTGTGTAGGGCGATTCGTAACCGCCGCCAGTAAAGGACTCCGTGGCGACAATGGGTTTGCCGTAGACGTGAGCGGCAGAGGCCGCGCCGCGCACATCGACGTAGTACATCGATTCCGGATGCAGCGCATGGACCCAGAACTCGGCCATGGGAATGTCGACCTTGCTCTTATTAAGGAGAGTATCTTCTGGAATCTCGAGAGCGACTCCGGAGGCCTCGGAGTATGCCTCCATCCCTCTTTTATGGAGTTCGCTGTCCATGGTGCCGTAAAATTCTTCCGCGAACATGTCCGCAAGGGTGCGGCGGAAGTCCCAGAGAAAACGGTCGCTGATGTCGGCGCTTCCGACGACTCTACCGGCCAGGATCGGCAGATAGGGGGTTGGGTCGTAGCCACGCCGGCGCTGGAATTCGGCGATCATCTCGTCGGTCCAGTTTTGCATGCCTGCTTCCCAGCTATCCATGGTCATGTAGTGAGTGGTGGAGCCCAGCAAGCCGCCAAGGTGCTGTTGCAGCGGGTCGATGTAGCCGTTGAAGTATTTCTGAACGTACTTGGCACTGAGCTTATCGACCTCATAACCACTGCCCGCCGGGACTGAAGGCCGGTTCTTTGCACCAGTAAGCGAGTAGCCCATGCGCAGAACGGTCCACTTGCCCGGCGGTACATCCCAATGCAGCGTGCCGTCTTTGTCCATCTTGCCGGTGAGATTGATGACTTCGTTGCGGGATATCTCGGCAACGGTGGGTGCGGCGGGCGTTGGTACAACATCGTATACGTCCATCAGGCTGCCGAACGCGCCTTTGTCCTCCCATCGATTCACGCGGGCATCGGAGTAAAAGATCGCTTCGGTGAGTGTGAAAGAAGGAGCCGGGACGACCGGCGCTCCATGGATCACAGCTGCAGGGGTGAGGCCTGCACCATCAAGTTCGATGCGAAAGAACTTTGCCGTGACAGCAGGGAAGGCAAAGGTGCGAATGGAGGCTCCGTGGTAACCCTGCGGGCCGGGCAGGTCGACGATCGTGCGGAAGGTGACGCCATCCTCACTCGCGAGAACACGACCGACCGGGATTCTTCCTCCGCTACCGAACGACAGCGCCCGCGCCGTATATGGCTGGGCGAACTCAAACTGCAACCATGCGGGAGAGCCGTCTTTCGGCGCGGGTATCGTGACCGATGTGGTGAGGCTGCCGTCGAGCAGAGCCGTGCCGTCGATTGGTCCGTTGCTCGTGGTAATCGTCGGGTGCATCGAGGCCATGGGGACGGCATCGTCGGGCGTGCGGTAAGCGATGACGGCAGAGTCGGCGTAGAAGTGAGGCGCATCCGGACGTGAACCGGCGCGCGAATCCCGCACAGGGCCTTCGTTCGAGGGCGGTTCAGCAAGCTTTTCCGAGTACTGAAGAGGACCGGTGATTTCTGTCTCGCTCCACACCAGCTTCTTCATCGCCATCTCGGGAGTGACCCACGGTCCTCCGGCCTCGCTCCATCCGGCACAACTGAAGATAGACATCTCCAGGCCAAGCCGCTTGGCTTCCTCGGCGGAGTGAAGGACGGCGTGATACCACTCGGGCGTACCGAAGTTGATCTTCGGCTCAACGATCTGGCCGCCACCGGAGGCTACGTCAACGAGTTGAAATCCGCCGATGCCGGAGCGCTTCATCCACTCGAGATCTTTGGTGATGCCCGCTTCGGAGACGTTGCCGTTGGTCCAGTGCCACCAGGTGCGAGGCTTCGCGGAGTCGGGAGGGCTGATGAATCCCGCGGACAACGAGTCGCCGCCGCTCTGGGCAAAGGCCACGCTTGCAGTGATCAAGCCAATTGCCAGTAGTGATGCCCTTCGCATACTTGTCATCACTGCTCCGGATGCGAGGGTCTTCTTGAGAAACTCGATGTAGATGCCCCAGTCCGAAGGCACCATGCCGTGACCACCCTCGTGCATGTAGTAACTGAGGTCATGGAAGATGGCCTGCTTGGCATCGGGCCAGACGTCGGTACCCAAATCTTCTTTGCCGAGTAGTTTGTAGACCGGGCCGGCGGCGACCGCAGCCAGAAATTCGCCTTTGGGATCCGACCAATAGTCGGTACTGCCGGTCTGCAACAGCAGGGGGCGGGGAGCGATCAGCGCTATAAGAAGATTGGCGTCCATGGGCGCCTTATCGGGGAAGCCACCGTACTTCGCGTAGTTGGCCGCAAATTGATAGGGATAACGGGTAGGAGCGGTGAGGTGTGCAATCGTCTCTCCGTAGTTGCGATGACTGAGAGCAGCACCGCCCTCGCCCGAACAGCTTGCGATCACGACAGCGAAGCGCTGGTCGTGCGCTCCGGCCCACATGACGGTCTTTCCGAGGCGGGAGACGCCGTGGATCGCGACCCGCTTTGCATCGATGCTCTTGTCGGTTTCGAAGTAGTCCTCGACACGGCTCATGCCCCAAGCCCAGGCTGCGATTGAGCCCCAGTCATCCGGCGCCCGATCCGTCTGTCCGGGCTTAAGGTAGCGAGCGCGAATGCCATTGGGAAATCCGGCAAGATAGTCGGGATCGATGTCGCCGTAGTAATAGGTCGCCACACCAAAGCCAGCATCGAGCAGGGCCTCGGCGTCGATACGGCCAAATCCACGACCCGCCGGCGGCATTATCCGCGTGTTGGTCTTTGGATCCCAGGCGGTCCCGGGTTTGATACCGGGATCATCTACTGCGTTCTGCACAACACCAAAATTGATACTAAAAAACATCGGCACCGGCTTGATGGCTGCGGTGGGGAGATAGATGAGCAGATCGATCGACGGGCCCGGTCTTGTCCTTGGTGAGATAGATCGTGACCTGCTTGCGAATCGCTTTGCCGTTCAGCGCCGGCGTTCCCTTGTCGACGACTTCGAAGCTCTCATCCGGAGGCCTGCCCGGCGCTCGACCATATTGTTGGGTCTCGAACATCTCGACGATCTCCGGACGGCGTTTGGAGTACCAGGTCCGGGCGTCGCGGACGGGCTTTCCATTGTTAAGCTTGAGAGGGTCGGGCAGGGAATAGGTTCCGACCTTCGATTCGTCGTAGTTGACGGGAATGCCAGCGACGACGTCGGGGGAAGGCTTCGGAGTCGGGGGCGGCGCCTGTGCCTGAAGCGTCAGCGTTGGGGTGATAAGAAAGAACGCCAGGAGCGGTTCTCTAAGGGTCATGGGAAATTGCCTCGATGGTGGTAGGGGAACGAGTGTTTCATCAGGGAAATAAGTTGCCACTCGGAACACTAGAGTTGTCCTGAGGTCTTGTCAAGATGTTCGCTCTTTGCCAAAGCCTGCGAGGCTTACGACCTCGAACGTTATTTCTGAGAGCGACTGCCTGTGTTGAGCAGGCCATAGACATCCAATCTGCCGCGAGCACCGACAAATATACGACCGTCCGCAATCGTTGGTATGGCGAAACGAACGGTCATACCCGCGCGGTCCCGTTCACTCTTCTGTTCACTGTTGTACAGCTCATGCGTGATGTCCCTCGCGTCGTACGCATGCAGCACTGCGGGCCTGTCCATGTGCGCCTCGTTCCACTCCTTCGTCGACACTACCCACAGAATCGCATCCTTCGTCCCATCCGCCGAAACGATCGGTGTCGCTCCAGGTGACGACATCCGCGCCGTCACTCCCTTCATCACCAGCAGTCCATTCTCAATGGTGAAGTCGCGCGTCGTATCGCTTCGATCCGTAAAGAAGATGTGCCCGTTCCAATACGATGCAGCGCCATAAGCATCCTTAACCCCCTTGACGGACTGCACAATCTGGCTGTCGGACCCCTCCTGAAACTTCCCGAGCTTGTCGCGGTCGAGCAGGTACAACTTGCCCTCCTTCCCCGCAACGATTAGTAAATGGGGGTGAGCCCCCGGCTGCGCCGGAAGCAGCACCGGTCCCTGGCTTCCCAGGTCCCAATCCTTCGCGTCCAGCACCTTCTGATTGAACGGAGTGAAGTAATCACGCACCACCAGCCTCTGCCCCTCAAGCCGCAGCTTCAACACGCTGTCGCCGAAGTCCTGCCCGCCCGCTTTCGCTCCATTGAAGTCGCCATTGCCGGTCGCTACATACACGTTGCCATCGTGATCGGCAGCCGGTCCCGCATCCGACTGCCAGATGCCTGCATCTCCGCCGTCTGGAGAGGTATTCAGCACGGCGCGTCGTTGCAGAGTATGGGCATCGTAGGCCATCACCCAGCCGTGATAGGGTCCGATGTCGCACGACGAAGCCCACGTCAAGTACACTTCCCCGCCTACAAGCAGCAGCGCGGCTCGCGGATTCTCTTTTAGCGGATCGAAGCTGATCTTGCCGCCCACGGCCCCGTCTCCGGAGCCCTGCACGGTCGCCGAAATCACTGCTGGGCTGCCCGGCTTTTCCTTGCCATTGGTGATATCCAGCGCATGCAGCTTTTGCACGAACCCGCCATGCTCCTTCGTCCGCGCCAGCACGTACATCGTCCTGCTTGCCGCGTCGATCACCGGTGTCGGAGTTATCCCCACCTCCGGCGTGATAAACGGACAAAACACATCGTGTTCGCTCAATGGCGTTGTGCCGTTCTGCGGGTCGATGAAGCTGGTCTTCCACAACGGAACATCGCGCGTGGCGTTCACGTCGAATGCGTAGACGCTGTCATGCTCGGTCACCGCAAATACCACATCGCGCTTTCCCACTCCGGGAATCATGAGCGATGGAACATACAGAGGCTGGGCAAAAACATCCCCGTCAACGGTCCTGGAAAACACCTTTCCGAAATCATGGGTATTAACATTCGACGGCTTCAGCACCGTCTCGTGCAGGTCTGCGCCGGTCCGGAAGTTATCGTACTGGGCCGTTAGAACCTGAGCATGGCTTGCCGACTGAATTCCAACCATCATGTAGAGTAGGGGGAGACTGAAACGACGCTTTGCCATGAGCAATATCTCCTATGTCCAGCGCCATGATCGCACAGTCCCGTGCCCCAAGAGACGGTCTTTCTTCCTGTCAGCTAGCAGGTCGGATTTCAGCAAGCACACTACCAGCGTTCCGGCTCGGCAAGAACAACGTATGACCCGCAGAGCTTGCTGCGTCCTTGGATGAGCGCATTGACCTGATATCGCCAATCGATATGTCCAAACTGCCGCGCATCATTGCTAGATAACGCAAACGTTAAGGATTCACACCGTGGTTATATGAGGTGAGCTGCACGGTCGTGGGTTTGTGTGAAGAGGGGGGTGGGAACCAGAATTGGGCGCCTCTTGGGGCGGTGCAAGCGGGAACCCCAAGCAACTTTACATCGTGTCTCGTCGGATTAGCAGCACGAACATTCCGGCCATCACCAGGATTGCGGTTGCAGGTTCTGGAAGGGTTGTTGCGATGGCAGCGAATAGCTGAACGAGTGACTTGTCCTGTTAGCAACAATTGATGCTGTGAATCTCCGGAAGCTGGACTCAGTAGCAACTATGAGGGGTTTGTTCTGGCTATCCTTTTTGGAGCCATTTCGATCGCTTGAGAGAGCAGGAACGTCCGGAAGATTCCGACGATACCTGTTGGTTCCGGACCGGCAGGATATGCCATCGAGAATCGCCTCGATAACTTCAACCCCTGCACTCTAGCGATCTTTAGCGTTCCAAGCGAGAGCTGACTTCGGACTGCCCACCTCGAGACGAAGGTGATTCCAAGGCCGGCTTCTACCGCGCTCAGCAGGCCTTCGGTCGAGTCGAGTTCCATGCTGATCGTCAGATCCTTCGTCTTCACTCCGGCCTTCGAAAGCGCTTGCTCCACCACTCTTCTTGAGCCGGAGCCAAATTCGCGCATGAGCAAAGGTTCGCTCTTCAGATCCTCGACCTTAATATCGTGATTCGCCCATCCATGAGTTGCGGGGACAACCAGTACCATGTGATCCTCCATGAACGGTTCTATATGAAGGTCTTTCCGCCGCTCCGGACCTTCGATAAGCGCCAGCTGAATCTCTCGCGCGAGGAGAGCTTCGAGCATCTCGTCCGTATTCCCGCTGCGAGCCGTGACTCTGACCTTAGGGTTTGTCCTCCGAAATCCAGCCACGAACGTTGGTAGGAGGTATTGACCGATGGTCTGGGAGGCTCCCAGAGCGAGTTCGCCCGCATGTTGTCCAAATGCCTCCGCAACCGCGGCAAAGGCTTCGTCGGAAAGCTCCTTCATTCTCTCTGCAAAGGGCAGCAGCGCCTTTCCCCCGGCTGTCAGCGCGATGTGTCCACCGCCGCGATCGAATAGAGGTACGCCGAACTCATCTTCAAGCGCCTTGATCTGCTGGGTGATTGCGGGTTGCGTGAGCAACAGTTCTTCCGCGGCCCGGCTGAAGTTCAGATGCTGTGCGACCGCCCTGAATACTCGAATGCGGAAATTCTCTACCATGACCCTGTCCGTCTCCTGTCTCCCTTGGAAGTCCAAAAGGGGCGACGCCTGTTTGATGATCACAGTCCAGTATGTCGAAACCTATATTTCATTGCGCTGGCTCCGGGCTCGCAATCGCGTATAAGGACTCACGCGAGATTGTACGAGCAATCAACGTCGCGAGCAGATTGCAGGGCAGAATGATCGGCAGAAGATGCCATTGCCCGGTAAGTTCTACCGCCATCAGAGCTGCCATAAAAGGAGCGTGCGTCACAGCAGCCATCAGTAGTCCCATGCCGCAGATAGCCAATATCGACGGCTCCGGACTGTGCAGTAAGTGACCTGTCGCGAGACCGAGGGCAGCACCGGCGAACAGTGTAGGCGTGAAAACTCCTCCCACCGTGCCTGTTCCCACGCAGAAGGTTGTAGCGGCCAGGCGAAAGATAAGCACGCTGAAGATTCCAAGGAGCATCGTTTTGTTCTGCAACATTCCCAGGAGAGCGGCGTCGCCGTTTCCCCAGACCTCAGGCTCGATCAGAGCGAGAACACCCACTGCGAGGCCACTCCACAGCAGTGCGAAGGGCAGACGCTTCGCTGCTCCCGAGAAATGAAGAAGCTTCTGATAGGCCGGGCCAACCGCGCCCAGAACAAGAGCCAGAGGGAGAACCCAAAGCAGATCGTGCGTTATCAGCAATGATCCTCTTACCGGGAAGAGAGGGCCGGCACCCAGCAAAAGGCGGCTAATGAGCCAACCAGTGCTTGAGGCCAAGAGCAGTTGAGGAACGTCGCTCCAAGCCCACTCACTCAGGACGATCTCCGTGACGAAGAATACTCCAGCGATCGGTGCTTGATAAGCTGCCGCGACCGCGGCTGCAGCGCCATAGGCTACCTGCCGCGACAACGACAGATTCCGTAGCGGAGATCGCTCTCCCACCCATGAGGAGATTGCGGCAGCGAATTGGATCATCGATCCTTCCCGCCCGATCGCCGCGCCGGTGGCTACGGAAAAGGCAGAGGAGGCAGTCCGCCAAACCGTCGAAAGAAGAGGAATTCGGCCATCTCTGAGACGAACGGCTTCCACATATTCTTCAAAGTGCAAATCAGGCGCCGACCTCCGCATCATCCAGACCACGAGGCTCGCTAACGCCGCTCCAACGATCGGAGTCAAGATGCGACGCGCGGGCGGAAACGTTGCTGCCACGATGGGTAACATTCCCGTCTGCTGAACAAAGACCCACTGAAGAAAGCGAAAGAAGAGCCTCATTGCGACACAGGCCGAGCCGCTGGCTGCTCCGAGAACAATAGCCCAACCAGTGGATGCCAGCCACGATGTCACCGCCCGCTCAGTCGCTCCGACGTTGGTGACCGTTGCGGTGGTCATGCTGCTACCAACTCTCCGGTTAACTCCGGTGTTGCAACTCCTGTCCCTGTCTTTTCAGGGAGTACGTGGTGCGCTCTTATGCGATCAGCGAGTGTCGAGGCAAGCTCAACGGCCTGCTGACGGATTTCAGGGACCGCGATGGACTCAAGAAGGTCGCCGAGGCGGCCCGGGCCCAGATTGAAGATGATTTCTGAAGTGTGACCATCGGCGTCGATGACCGCTCCATCCTGCGAGCAATGGAATCCAGTACCTAAAGGACCGAAGGTTACGAGTCCTCTCTTGAACAGGTTTTGGAGAAGAGTTGAAGGGATGCGTTGGTAGTTCATGCTCGGTCCAGTGCAGTTGATGACTCGACCCGCATAGAAGCTTTCACTGTGATCACGTGAACGAACAGTTATGTAAGCGCCTACAGGAGAGGCATCGATGGCTCTAAGATGGCCTTCGCGGATCTCCAGAGTGCCGTTCCGAAGCTCGGATTCGATCACGTCGGCAATCGGCGGCGCCATGCGGTGGCGTACAACATCCCATCTGCGCTGCAGGTGGCGGCGAAAGCGCTTCTTTTCCTCGATCGGCAGACGGAGCCACAGTTCGTTGGTCGTCTCACGGAGGCTATCGAATGCGGCTCGCCACTCCGCACCTCCACGAATTGCCGTGCGCAGAGCGTGGAGATATGCGACACAGGTCGCCGGTGTATCCGATGGAATTGCAGCTGAACGCAATGGTGTGTAATCGTCATGCCGATTCGGGAAGATGCCGTGACGAGACACGGCAATGATCCGTCCACGGTGTCCGAGTTCACGCAGTCTCAGCACGACATCGACCCCGGTCAGACCTGTTCCGATGAGAGCAATAGGCGCGTCGGGATGCAATCCCTCGTAGGTTTCCGCCGCCCATGCATTGTGGCGATACAAACCCGAATCGGCGGCGGCCTTCGTGATTCCCGGAAGAGGAGCTGGATCGAAGTTTCCGGTTGCCAGAACGATCAGGTCAGCTCGTAGCTCGCATCCGTTATCCAGCGTGAGCACGGCTCCGGAGTCTTGCTGACGGGCATCAACGACTGCTGCGATCTCCTGTTCGATCGGGCTCGTCGATGCCAGGAGAGACTGGATGTACCGTCCAAATACGGCTCGCGGTGCAAAAGTCTTCTCCGTTGCATCGGGGTCATGATTCTCGCGAAGCCAATTGAGGAAGTGGTTTGGTTGATCGGGCAGTGCGCTGATCTTCCCTGCGGGAACATTCAACAGGTGGCGGAGGCTCGGAGTTGAATACGCCAGGCCAAGCCCGAAATCAGGCCGCTGGTCGATGAGAATCACACGCGCCGGCATTCCCTGCCGAACCAGGTGAAGCGCCGTGAGGGTTCCACTTACCCCTCCACCGATGATTGCGATTGTTGTGATTGGTACGTTCCGTGTAGTCATGTTTCGACATTAGGACGAAACTTGCGCCAACGGAATTCGCTAATTCTTATGCCGTATAAGCAGGGTTTCGACATCGATTCCGAAGAGTCCCCTCGCTTATACGGCATCACTTTTACTACTTGGACATGACGGCCTCTGAGGATCGAAACTGAATTTCGAAAAGGAGAAACACCATGAACAACACCATTAAATCCACACTCGCACTTGGCTTAGTTGTCGCAGCAGCAGTCCTAACATCAACAGCAGAGGCAGAGATCCACTCGAGGTCGAAGGAACTGGTAGTCATGGAGGCCCGTGATCTTCCGGAGCAGGCGCAGGCACCGGGCAACTCACTCTTTCTTCACTCCGACAGTGCAGGAAGCACATATCTTTATGTCGAGCAGCAGCAAGGCTCTCGCCTGTCAGTCTTCGATGTTACGGATCCGGCTCGCATCAAGCTGGTGGTGAGCACGCCTTTGGCAACAGAGGGCGCTTTTGATTTCGTTCGTCCTATCGGCAACAATGCTGAACTCGTGTATTTTCGTGACGGTCAGAAGGCAGCCGTGCTCGATCTACGGAAGGCCAAGACGCCTGTGTTTCGGGTGATCTCGACGGTGACAGATCTCAACCCGGCTGAAACCTTGGGAGAGAGCGGTCTTCTCGTCACCAGCCAAACCTACAAGTACGTCTCTGCAGTTGGGCGTGACTACCAGGTGATCGATATCGCCGCTTTTGCTCCGACTCAACTCGCCACAGTCAAGGACGTGAGACATCGGGTGACTAACAATGAAACAGGCACTACGTTTCTACTTGGGCCCAACGGTCTTACGGTTGTAAGGCGCCTCAGCGTCGAGTATGACTACAAAGTGCATCAGATGCAGATGCATGGAAACTAAGTCTAGGGCTTAAGCGATTCTCCAATCAAGAGAGAGGCCGTACTGCCGATCAAGGCGTGCGGCCTTCGTTGTTGTTGGCTTCGAGCCGCTCAGACAGGACGACTGGCTAAGGCTTATGTACCCAGATCTCGTTGTCACTCTCCATGGTTTGTGATCGAACCGTCGAAAGCTATGGATCCCCTCAGGGTTGGTGGCGAGATTGTACGAGTTGAACTCGTTCTTGGGGAGGGCGCAGACTATCCATTCGTCTTGCGCATGGTCGTCTATGAACAATCTCTGAATTTCGCGCTCCATGTCGACACTATCGTGCACCCATGGTTAGTGTGGACTCTTGCATCACTGTCGAATGATCTATCAAAGGATAGGACTGTTTTATCTTTCGTCCAGCCGATACGCAGCGGCAAAATGCCCTTCTATAGTTGGGAGTGCGTGCATTTTGAAATGTGTGAACGCCTGAATGGACATTCTCCTAGTTTACGACCGTGCTGAGAGACGACTCTTGTTGCCGATTGTAACGTTGGTCATCGCGGCCGTCGTAATGTCGGACTGTTCACGAAATCCTATATTGCCATTGGTTTTCTCTATCTTTTCCCAACCATTTTCGTCAGCGGCATTCTTTCCGCTGGCCGATCGTGACTATTTGTAGAAGCCTCCGGTTCCTTGACAAAGAAGTTTTCTGCGCAGAAACCCGCCTAGCTCGGCATTTCATTTATATGGCTGGAGCGTATGAAAAAATGAGGCACGAACACTTATTCGTGTCACCAGAGGATCGAACCCTAATTTATGACGAAAGCAGATCAATGAATCAAGGAAGCGGCCTAACCGTTCGAGTTGTTCAACTGACCATATGCGGATGTTTTCTTGCGCTGTCTGCGTCGGACGCATCCTGTCAGTTCAGTACAGCAGACATCCCACACGCCGAGGAAAGCGCTCCTCCTACCGGGTCGACTTACGTGCCGATCGACAGTTGGGTCTATCCTGCGCTTGTCCGATTGCAGGGGCTCGGCTACCTCGACACAGCGTTTCTCGGCCTGCGGCCCTGGACACGCTCTGCCATCCTCTCGATGCTCGACTTGTCCGAGGACAACATCAGGGCCGAAGGTCCGGACACAGAGGCTCTACGGATCTACGTCGCGGTCGATAAAGAACTACGCACGAAGGATGGCTACAATCCAACTCTCCGGCACCCCAGCGTCACGTTTGAAAGCGCCTACGTTCGCGCTCTCGGCATCGCCGGAGCGCCTCTGCGAGACAGCTTCCATCTGGGACAAACCATCGTCAACGACTACGGCCGCCCCATTGAGGAAGGCTTTAATCTGCTAACCGGATTCAGCGCGCGGAGTGAAGCAGGCCGATTTGCTCTTTACTTTCGCGGCGAGTATCAGTATGCCCCAAGCGCACCAGGCTACTCTCACAAACTTGCCACTACCCTGTCTACCATCGACAATATCGACATCAACTTGTACCCAATTCAGACAACTATTCCGCAAGGGCCCATCAACAGCACAAACAACTTCCGGATCCAGGAGGCCTACCTTTCTTATAGGCTTCTCGATCACGAGTTCTCCATTGGCAAGAGCGATCACTGGATGGGGCCAGCCCAGGGAGGGAGCTTTATCTATAGCAATAATGCCGAAAACATCTACGCTTTCCAGATCGACCGCACCGAGCCGCTCTATGTTCCGCTTCTTTCCAAAATCACGGGCCCCTTCCGTTACCAGTTTTTTGTCGGCAGCCTCAAGGGACACGTCGATCCCAGAGACCCATGGATGCACGTCGAGAAGATTAGCTTCAAGCCGACCGGGAATCTGGAGTTCGGCTTCACACGGTCAGTGATCTGGGGAGGCAAAGGTCACGTCCCGATCACCATCGGGAGCTTCTTTCATAGCTTTTTCAGCTTCCAGAATGTTTCGGACGCTGAAAAATTTTCACGAAATGACCCGGGCGCGCGGTTCGGTGGGTTTGATTTCTCCTATCGCCTGCCGTTTGTCCGAAACTGGTTGACGCTTTACACGGACTCTTTTATTCACGACGATGTCAGTCCCGCTGACGCTCCGCGGCATGCGGCAGTCAGACCGGGACTCTACCTGTCCCATTTCCCCAAGTTGCCCTCTCTTGACCTGCGTGTCGAAGCAGCTTCTACCGATCCATCTACGAGGAGAAGTGCAGGTGGAAGCTATCTCTACACCGAAGTCATTCAGAAGCAGGGCTATACCAACAAAGGTTTCATCATCGGCGATAACATCGGGCGCGAGAGCAAGGGCGGGCAGGCTTGGCTGACATACCACTTCTCGCCGAGCGAGCAACTCCAGTTTTCCTACAGAAATGCCAAGGCCGAAACAGACTTTATCCCGGGTGGCACCACGCAAAATCTTGCCCAGGTCTCACTGGTAAAGCGAATCCGTAAGGACGTCGAGCTGCGCGGCTGGATTCAGTATGAGCGCTGGCAAGCTCCAATCTACAAAACAGGAAATCAAAGCGATTTCACAACGTCCGCCCAGATCACATGGTTTCCGCGCGACTTAGAGAAGTGAGGAACTCTTGTTCGCGCAACGCGGTACATGACGCTGCGATCCAATTGTACTTTGTGGTAAGACACCGAACTATAAGGTGCGTTTGAACAGTGGTGTAGCGATGAGGAGTGCACCGATGCCGAAGGCGAACAGAAAGATGACGTCAGGGCCAATAGCGGTAAAGCCTCCATCTTTGAGCAGAATGGACTTGAAGCCGTGAACGGCGTAGGTAAATGGGTCCATGGCGGCGATGGCTCGCAGCCAGGCTGGGAGACCTGCAACGGGTGAGATGGCTCCGCTGGGGAAGAAAAGCAGGGTATTGAGGACACCGAACATGGCGCGGGGAACGAGCGGGTCTTCAACGCGAACCATCATCAGAAACATCATGCCATTGAAGGCGACGGACGTGGCGACAATGAGCAGGGAGAGTTGCACGGCCTGCATCGGGCTGAAGATGACACCCAGGCCGGCGAGCAGCGTACCAATGACGGTGAGACTAATGCCGGAGAGTACGGCCTTGATTGCGCCAGCGAGATTGAGGCCGAGGACTAGTTCGAGCCGTGTGATTGGAGTGACAAGGTAGCCCTCATGAACACCACGGGCCTTGTCATCGATGTAGAGCATGCCGCCGCCGATCATGACGGCTACATACATGGCAAGCGAGATGGAGCCGGCGAGCAGGTATTTCATGTATTCGACGTAAGGATAGAGCTCGACGATCTTGAGAGTGATCTGCTGGACGACGAGGGGCTGAATGGTGGGCGCGTTGAGGGCATCGACGAGCGACTGCATCTCGGCTTCGAGAGAGCCGCTCATGGTCTGGTCGGTGTTGTCGACAACGAGACCGAGTGAGGGCGAGTCGTGAGCCATGACACGACGGGAGTACTGCGACGGAATAATGACAGCCCCATCGATCTTACCGGTACGGACATCTTCGCGTGCTTTGACTTCGTCGTCATAAGCAAGAGTTGTGAAGGTGCCGATGTTGGCGCGAACGGAGTCGAACGCCTCGTGGATCCTGAGGGCCTGAGAACCGTGGTCGTAGTCGACGACGCCCATGCGCGCGTTGCGGATCTTGCCGCCGAAAGCATTTCCGAGAATTATGAGTTGAACAAGCGGCAGCGTCATCGAGACCATCATGAGAGCAGGAGACCGGAAGAACTTACGCATCTCGCGTTCGACGATGGCAAACATTCGGTTCATGGTTGCACCCCCGGGCGTGGTGGCATGACGAAGGACAACGCTTTGACCTGCTCATCGCGGAGAGCACGGCCAGTGTAGTGCACGAAGACGTCGTCAAGGGTGGTGTTCTGCACACTGAGGGACTTGAGAGTCTCGTTCCTGGCGACGGCCATCTCGACGAGCTGAGTGGTGGTAACGGAGCCGTTCGAGGAGAGGATGCGGTACATGCCGCCGCTCCTTGATTCGACTCTGGTGACGCCAGAGAGACTTTCGAGCTGTGCGCGCCAGTCAGGCGATTCGTTGGTGAACTGAACTTCGACGACGTTAGTGCCGGGGACGCTGGCCTTAAGCGCCATGGGAGTATCGAGCGCGACGAGCGTGCCGTGGTCGACGATGGCGATGCGATCGCAGAGCCGGTCTGCCTCATCCATGTAGTGGGTGGTAATGAGCATGGTGAGGTGGTGGCGATTCTTCAGATCGTTTAGCATCTCCCAGACAGCGACGCGGGAGACGGGATCGAGGCCTGTCGTGGGTTCGTCGAGAAAAAAGATACGCGGGTTGTGAACGAGGCCGCGGGCGATCTCAAGACGGCGCCGCATACCTCCCGAGAGGGTCTTGGTTTGCGCGTTGCGCCACTTTGTGAGATCGACAGCTTCGAGGAGTTCGCTAATGTTGCGCTCTCGCGTGGCTTTGGGAACATCGTAGAGCTTCGCGTAGATACTGAGATTTTCTTCTACGGTCAGGTCGATGTCGCTGGTGAGCGCCTGTGGGATGACGCCGATGACTCGACGGACGGCGTCAGGTTCGCGGGAGACATCGTGTCCCTCGATGATAGCTTTACCTTCGGTGACGGGGATGAGCGTGGTCATCATGCGGATGAGAGTACTCTTGCCGGCGCCATTCGGGCCCAATAGGCCGAAGATCTCGCCGTCGGCCACATCGAAGCTAACGCCCTTTACAGCTTCGAAGTCGCCGTAGCGTTTTACGATGTTCTGGACGGATATCGCTGGCGGATGCTGGGGATTTGCATTCATCGATTCACCAGCTTGCTTTTGGGAATGTAGACCTCGGCAATCATGCCGGGAACAAACTTCATGCCGGGATTGGGGATGAGCAACTTGAGCTGAATCGTCTTGATGTCGCGCTTGCGGCGGCTGACGTCACGCTGCGTGGCGAAGTCGGCTTCCGCAGATTTGTTGATGATCTTGCCCTGGATGGTATCTCCGCTAGGCATAACGACGCGGAGCGTGTCGCCGAGTTGAACGGAATCGGCCTGAGTCTCGGGAAGCGGGGCGTAGACCCAGGTCTGTGTGAGATCGGTGATCGTGACAATGGGCGTGCCAGCGGCAACGACTTCGCCCTGGCGTGCGGCGCGGACGTTGATCTTGCCGGAGACAGGTGAGACAACGTTGGCGTAGCTAAGCTCGACCTGCGACTGATTGAGCAGCGCCCGCGCATTTTGGACATCGCTGCGAGTGGATGCCACTGTTTTCGCAGCGGCCTGCGTCTGGATAGTGTTGGCCACGGCGAGATTGACCGAGGCCTGAGCGGCGGAGACGCTTTGTCTGGCCGCGTCGACCGCTGCCTGAGCGGCGGTAAGGCTGGCTCTGGCTTCGTCGCTCGATTGCTCACTCATGACCCCTTGCGCGGCGAGAGCCACAGTCCGCTTACTATCGGCTTCCTGATGTTCGTACTGGGCCTGGGCCTGCAACAGCGTGGCCTGAGCCACTTTGAGCTGCGCCTCTGCGTTGGTGACTTGGCTGTTAGTGCTGCCTTCTGTCTGACGCTGGGTGTCTTGGGTTCCCTGTAACTTATAGCGTTGGCTGGCCGTAACAGCTTCCGCTGCATTTCGGGCGGCGGCGAGGTCATCGCTCTGTATGGTTGCGACGAGCTGGCCGGCCGTGACAGAATCCCCTTCGTCCACGGTGAGAATCTGGATGCGTCCGGGGATGCGCGAACTTACGACAACTTCATTCGCGTCGACGGTACCGATAAGCTGAAGATCGGATGAACGATTCGTCGAAAAGAAGTACCAGCAGAGCGAGATGATGAGCAGAATGCCCATCAGAATGAGAATGCGGTTGCGCGGATTCATAGTTGCTTTCTCCATTGGGAGCCGAGGTTAGCTTCCGGCATGGGGATGGAAGTGAGCACGCGGCGCGCGATCTTGTAGCCTTGGGCCCGGTCGACGAAGAGGGCGCTTGCTAGAAACTGCACTGCAGATTTGCGACGTGATGAGAGTGTTGTGGGAGCGAAGGGCTCGAAGGAGTCGGCGGCGAGTGCTACGCGCATCATGGGAGCGCTGAGGAAGTAGAAAACGTTGGCGCCAAAGCCGGAGTAAAGGACCTGCATCCAGTCGAGGGGGACGAGTTCGCCCTCGCGGACTCCCTTGCGGACTGTCTTATGCACTCTGGCGAGCAGGGGCGCAAAGGCGGTACGGGCGATGATCGGGAGGGCGGTGGTTTTGCCGCTTCGGAAGCGAATCATTTCTTGTTGCATGAGACTCTGGAAGTCGGGCTGCGTCAGAATGCGGTCGAAGTGATTGAGCGCGAGGCGGAGCAGGTGTTCGCCGGGCGTGCATCTTTGTTCGAGTACAGCGTTCGTACTCTTCATGACATTGCTAACCATGTCTTCGATGGTTGCGGTGTAGAGAGCTTCCTTGCTCTTGAAGTAGTAGTAGAGCAGGGCCTTATTGACTCTTGCAGATCGAGCGATCGCGTCGGTTCGAGAGCCGGCCAGTCCGTGCGCGCTAAACTCCTGCACCGCCGCGTGAAGGATCTTGCGCCGGGTCTGGTCGGAGCGTTCCTGTTGGTTTGCATTCGATCTCGATGGTTTTCATTGACTAACCAGTTAGTTAAAATTATATAGCAATAACTCGTTGAGTCTGGCAGATATTGATTCTTGACTCAGAGGGCAACAAGAAAATGTTTGCATAGACCATTCGGCCCGTGCGGATATGGAGGGGAGGCGCCGCTGCAGCCTCAACAGGTAGCCAGATCACAAGGAGTTTAGGCGGCGGCTATCCGCTGAACAAGGTTATTTTGTTCTTTCTGCGATTCGGCGCCGATGGTGAAGGCATCCAGAACGCCCGTGCCCAGGGCGTATCGGATGGCTTCAGGGGCATGGTTGCGGAGATCTCCCTGACCCAAGATCTTCATTCCGACGATACCCTTTCCCTGAGTGCGCATTTGCTTAATCACATTGATTACAGTATCGGGGTCGGCATCCATATGAGAGCCGATGGGGTTGAGACGGACGAGATCGACTTCGACCCAAGGAGAAGCGGCAGCAGCGCGTAATGCCTGAAGGCTATGGCAGGAGACGCCGTGTGCTCGAATGACGCCCTTCTGCTTGGCCTCGGACAGCACGTCCATGACACCGCGATAGCGTGTCGTCCAATCTCCTTCGGTGACGCAGTGGATGAGGATAATGTCGATATAGTCGACCCCGAGTTCTCGCCTGTAACGGTCAAGGTCGGCGCGGACACCAGCGGCGATCACGAGTGTCGGTTTTGGTGAGGACGGTCACTTTGTCGCGGGGGAGTTGCTTCAGGGCCGCAGCAACGTAAGGATGACTGCCATAGGAGTCTGCCGAATCGAAGAAGCGGAGACCATTTTCGTGGAAGCCGTTGAGCAGCAGGTTGGTTAGCGGAGCAGTGCCCAGTCTTGTCTGATTGGAGTTTCCTCCGTAGCCGATTGTGCCGGTTCCCATGGCTAATCGGCTGGTACGAATGCCGGTATTTCCGAGAACAACTTCATCCTGAGCGTTGAACTTGTGAGGCAAGGGGTCTGGATCGAGCAGTGCGGCCCGAGCGACTGCGCCTTTGGAAAGAAGGGCTGCACCCAGGGTCCGGGCGGATCGGCGAAGGAAGTCTCTCCTCAGCATAGCGCGTCTCCTTTGCAGATAAGATACGCCGATCTCGGAAGAAGGAACAGTTCTCCAATATGCGCGGGGTCGGGACGAACTAATTCTGAAGCCGCGCGTTACCTACAACCTCGATCAAACTCTTCTCCGACACTATGTTGAGCGAAGCCCCTGAACGCGAAAGCTTTCTTGTCGCATCGGACCAGTGCAGATGGGTCAACTCGGACTGACCATTTTCGTAGTTATAGGTTGTGCCGTCGTCGTTGTAGAGATCGAAGTCAGCATCCGCTCCTGGATAGACACGTAGACTGGCGATTTTTTGGGTTTCGTTGGTGCTGTCTACTGGCTCACCCAGCGGGAGGATGGAACCGGCACGAACAAAGACCGGAATGATGTCAATAGGTGCATCGACGGTGACCGTCTGGCCGCCATGCATGCGTTCGTTATTCCAGAAGTTGAACCAGTCGGCGCCCGCTGGCAGGTAGACCTCACGAGATACGCGACCTTGCTCCGTCACAGGAGCGACGAGAAGAGCAGGCCCAAACATGTACTCGTCGCCGATGTTAACGACCTTTGGATCCTTGTCGAAATCCATAAAGAGACCACGCATGAAAGGCGCTCCCGTTTGATGCGTGATGTAAGCCAGAGAGTAAAGGTACGGCATGAGCTGATACCGAAGGCGAAGATATTTTGCAAGTATGGGTTCAGCCTGTTTGCCATAAGACCAAACCTCGTTCTGTGGACGGCTGCCATGGCTACGGAAATTCGGCTGAAATGCACCGTACTCGAACCATCGCACATACAGCTCGGGATAGTCGTCGTATTGGCCGATGTTTTCGCGCGCGTCGGAGGGATCAAGCAGTGGTTTGCGATCCGGCTTGTGAAAGGCGGGCAAATACTGCCAACCGCCAATGTCGGTGCTCCAATAGGGCATGCCTGACGCGACAAAATTTATCCCAGTGGGAATTTGGCGCTTGAGCGTATCCCAGTTACCGCTGATATCGGACGACCAGAAGATCGCACCATTATGTTGCGCTCCGAGATACGAGTCACGAGCGAGAATCAGCGCACGTGTCTGCAGATCTCTGCGGAAGCCGTTGTAAAACGCCGCAGTGTGAAAGAGCGGATAGACGTTGAAGAACTGGGTGCCTGGGCCGACGTGGAAGTAGCTGCCGTTTGGCGGAAGATCGGGCTCGGTCTCATCGGCCCAGAAGGAATCGAAGCCTTTGCTGACGTAGTTCTCCCTGACGATGCTCCAATACCACTTCGCTGCTTCAGGATTCGTTGTATCGATGTCCGATCCCGCGCGATCGTAGGGCAAACCATTTGTTGGAGTTCCGTCAGCAAGTTTCTCGAACCAGCCATTTTTCAACACAGTGTCGTAGTAGCGGTCTTCGGGAATGAAGCGCGGCCAGACGCTGATCATGGTGTGGAAGTTCATCGCATGGAGTTGCTTGTTCATCCCCGCAGGGTCCGGCCACTTGGCGGGATCCATGTCCATCTGGCCCATCTTTGTGTAGTGAAACCAGTCGATGACGAGGTCGTCAATTGGGTAGTGTCGGTCACGATAACCTTTAGCGACCGCCATCAACTCCTCTTGGCTTGCGTAGCGTTGCTTGCACTGGATGTATCCGTACGCAGACTTCGGCAGCATCGGCGTATCGCCGGTTAGCAAGCGATATCCGGAGTAGATTTCGTCGTAGGTCTTTCCTGCGATCACGAAAAACGACACTCGCTGCCCGACATCGGAGGTCCACTGTGTGGCATCGTTGAAGCCAAAGGACACCGTCGTAACCGAGGGATTGTCCCACACGATGCCGTAGCCCTTGTTCGTCACGACGAAGGGAACGCAAACGCTTTGGCCCGACGGCGCATTGTAGTCGTGCGCACACCGTACGGCGTGTCCCCTCCGATCGAGATAACCCTCTTGATTCTGACCAAGACCGTAATAGTGCTCGTCGGGCGGCGAGGCAAAAGTTGCGCCTACCTGAAAGAACGGCGGATCGGTTGGCCGGCGATCGTAGAGGATATCCGCGTTGCCGTCCTTATGATTTGGCACCGACATCTGCCATCCACGCATCTCCAACAATGAAGCACCCTCCGCCGTCTGGATTGAGAGGCCGACACTCGGCGTAGAGCCGTTGAAGAACTTTGCGATATCTGCCTGTGTGCCCGTTGGCACCCACTTGCCGTGCTCGGGCGAGACTGTCACCACCAGTGACGACGAACGAATTACATCGCCGCCGGATTTATTCCTCTCAGTGACCCAACCGACGGGTAGAGGTGTGGCGGTGATGCCATAGCCGGGGGGTGCCAAAGCTTCGTCTCGATGCAAGCTCACGCTGACGCGAACAATGTTCGGGGCATAGGGCTCGATGAGTACAGTCGATTCCCCGCGGCTCAGGTTGAGCTGCTGCGCGCTCGCTGATCTTCCGCCGACTGCTAATCCACTTACCCCGGCAGTCGCAGCAAAGCAACAGAGCGCCACAACTTTGCCAGATCGCGTACTAGATGCTTTCATGCGATGTGCCCTTTCTTGTGAATCAATGCGAAGTGTTGCCTGGAGCAGGCTATTCTGCAAGGTGTACTGTGTAAAGGTGAATCTAGCGGGCTCAAGCGGCTTCAGGCCTGAGTCGTGGGCTGAAAAGCTAGATAGCTTCATCGTCCTTCAATACGGCCATTGCGGCATTTCGCCCGTTGATCCCGATCACGCTTCCACCTGGATGCGTACACGCTCCGCAAAGATAAACGCCTTGCATCGGAGTGCGTGCGGAGAGCCGATTCGACCACATATAGCCAGGAAGACATTCACCCTGAAAGATGTGACCACCAGTGAGACCTACCTTTCGTTCGATATCTGGAGGACCCAGTGCCTGCGCATCCAGTACGGCGGTATCCATATTGGAGCAGAATCGGCCGAGAGAATTAAGGGCGAGTTGACGAACCTCGTCGCGTCGTTCATCCCAGGTGCCGCGCGAGAACCTGTACGGAACATATTGCGCAAAGATGCTCATGGTGTGCAATCCGGCTGGGGCGACAGTTCCATCGTGCACACTCTGGAAGTAGACCTCGCACCACAGGTGTTTGGGTAGTTCGCCTAGCTGGGCTGAGGCAAAGCCGTTTTTCCACTCAGATTTTGTGAGCGGTGCATTGATTTGCCCGTAGTGGTGCGGTTCATTCTTTCCCGGACGAGCACTGAAATCGGGCAACTCACGCAGCAGTACATTTAGCTTTACTGTGCATCCTTCGATCGGAAGCTCTTCGACTTGCCTGCTCCAATCCGGGTCGGCCGCAGTTCCAAGCAGCTTTCGTGTTTGCCGCGGGTCCGCGTTCGAGATTACAACCGGCGCACGCATATACTCGCCGCCTTCGAGGAGGACGCCTTCACCAGGGATAATCTCCGCGACGGGAACTCCCGTTGCAGTTACAGCTCCCGCTTCGCGGGCGGCATCGCAGAAGTAGAACGAGACCATGCCCATACCACCTTTTACATAGCCCCACATACCGGGCATATCGCCGAGGCGGCCTGAAGAATGATGAAAGCGAATCGATGCAGTCCCTGCGTCGAATGGGCTCGCATTCGTTCCAATTACTCCCTGCCCCAGGTAAGCCGTCTGCAGCCGCTCGTCAATCAGATAGCGTTCGACAAATTCCGCCATTGACCAGTCGAAGAGTACGTGCGCCGCTTCCTCGTCTTTGCCGAGTCGCTCTTCAATCTGGGCGCGCGACGGTGCGTCGCCGATCCACATATCCCTGTCGCCGGCTGGCCGCAATGCATCGCGCAGTCTGCGAATCACGGCACTCATTGCCCGCCAGCCGGCGACATCGCCTGGAGCGAAGGCTCGAATCTCATCTTCACAACGCAGATCATCGTCCCAAAGCTGAATGCTGGAGTCGTCCAGGAACGGAACGAAGAGTCCGTTGACTGCAGGGCTCCATTGAAAGCCGCGGGCGGGAAGCTTTAACTCTGAGACGACCAGCGGATGGAGAAGACCCGCAAGATAAGCGCACGGAGACATGCGCACGCCCGGAAAGGGTTCTTCGATAGTGCACGCCCCACCCACACGCGCGCGGCTCTCCAGCACGAGCACTCGCTTGCCTGCTTGGGCCAGATAGGCTGCGCAGGCAAGCCCGTTGTGGCCTGCTCCAACCACAATCACGTCCCAGGTTTGCGAGGCCAGTTCACGTATCGGTAAAGGCAATCCTACTTCGCCGAGGACCGCGGCAGTGGGTGAACTCATCCTGACAGTATCTACGCTGAAGCCAGGAGTGGAAAGGGCGGACTATTTCATCTTCATTAACTGCGCGGGGGTCCCTTCGGTGACTACATAAAGCGTATCAACCTTAGCCGGCGGGGCGAGCTGCTGTTTTGTGCCGTCGGGCCAGTGGATTTCTATGGCGTCGATTTTGGTCGTTGTCCCGAGGCCAAAGTGAGGGCGCTGATCGGAGCTGGACGCGAAGCTGCCGCCAGCAAGAACATCCGCGCGTTGCCGAAAGCCGTTAGCGGTAAGGTACATCACGGCGCCAACCGCGTCTCTGGGCGACTTGGGACCGCCTATGAGCTTGAAAGCGATCCAGTGGTTTGGTGTTGGTATGGCGGTTCCGGACATCTCTGCGGCAGAGGCTGCAGGTGTGCCGACGACGTTGCGGAAGAGAGAGGGGGTGGAGTCTAGATTATTGACTACGACGTCGATGTGGCCATCGTTGAAGAGATCGCCGTAAGCCATGCCACGAGAGACGGCAACCTTCGCAAGACCCGTGCCCTCGACGGCAGGGACGAGCGTAAGCTTCCCATTTTGATTACGGAAGAGCAATGGCCGTTGGGCCCAGGTCGTGCCCCAACTCTGACCGTCGACAGTAGGGTAAACGTGCCCATTCACAACAAAGAGATCAAGCCATCCGTCGTTGTCATAGTCAAAGAAGGAGGTGCCCCAACCGAGGAAGGGAATAGTGATTTCGGCAATGCCTGACTCATAGGCAACGTCGGTGAAGTTTGCGTCGCCATCGTTGCGGTAGAGCGGGTTGTAGTCGTCGGAAAAGGTCGTGTTGTAAAGATCGAGAAGACCGTTGTGAGTGTAATCTCCAACTGCGATGCCCATGCTGGCGGTCTCGCGGCCGCTTTCATTCAGCGCGTAGCCGGACGCGTAGCTCGCGTCCTCGAAGGTCCCGTCACCTTTGTTGAGATATAGGTAGTTCGGAGTGGAGTCATCGGCGACCAGCAGATCCGGCCGTCCGTCGCCATTGACGTCGACGAAGATGGAAGCAAGGCCAAAGTAAGCGTTCGTGTCAGCGACACCCGCCTGGACGCTGACGTCGGTGAAAGTACCGTCGCCGTTGTTGTGAAAGAGGTGGTCAGGCTCGCCACGGAGCCCGCGCGGACCGCACATTACCTGCACACCACGAAAGTTACAGAAGGCAACCGAAGTGATATCGGTTCCTTTTTTTAGATCCGAGATCTCGAAGTGAACGTAGCCCGGAACAAACAGGTCGAGGCGGCCGTCTCCATCGTAGTCGCCCCACGTGGCGCCTGTGGACCAGTTGCCTAGCGTGACGCCAGCTTTTTCGGCGACGTCAGTGAACGTGCCATCGTGATTGTTGTGAAAAAGACGATTCTTCCCAAAGTTGGTGACATAGATGTCGGGCCATCCATCATTGTCGAAGTCCCCCACGACCGCGCCAAAGCCCCAGCGGTCATTCGTGACGCCGGCTTTGGAGGCAACATCGGTAAAGGTACCGTCGTGGTTGTTGTGAAAAAGGGCCGCGTGGGGCGCTGTAGATTTTCCAGAAAGAGCGTCGAAGGTGGAACCGTTGACCAGATAAATGTCGAGCCAGCCGTCGTTGTCGTAGTCGAGCAAGGCTACGCCGGAGCCCACCGTTTCGAGGATAAAGGATTTAGCTGCGGTACCCATGTGGTGAGTCCAGGACGTGAGCCCTGCTTTGGCCGCGATGTCTTCGAAGACGATTGGGCCAGACTTGACGAAGCCGCCAGCCGTGATCGGGCGGTGCTTAGCATCCAATACGGCGGCGTGGACTCCTGCCGTGGAAGAGCCGCCCGAAGGCGGCGTGGATTGCGGCTTCTGCCCTGTTGTTTCCGTCTGATTGGGATTGGGCTGAGTGGCAGGAGTCTGAGCGGATGCGGCGAAACTCACGGACAGAGAGATTGCCGCCAACAGTAAAATCAGGCGCTGGAGTGAATTGACATTGATTGAGCAAACTACGGTCAAACTGAACTCCCTAGTGATTATAGGTGTAATAGCTAGTAACGGCCGTTTGAAAGCCGAAATCGTGACGGCCGGGTTCGGGTGATTCATGAAATGCTCCGATGTAATTTTCTGGTCTGGAGCAGGCTAGAGAAGGGAGCCCCAGCCCACATCCTCCAAACGGTGGAATTGTGTGTCTCGGCGCCTCCCGCTGAACGGCTTTAGCCAAATTAGCTCGTCGGAGCGCACGTCCTGTCTGCCTCTACACGCAGTGATTCATTTCGTATCTGCTGGCCGAACAGAAGGAGTCGAACTGACTGGAGTGTGAACGCCCTTCGGGATTTTTTTCCTCTTCGAGAGCATGTCTACGAGTGCCGTGATTTCATCGGGCTGAAGAGATTCGCCGAAGGCCGGCATGCTGTCGCCCCCATCATGGATCTGTCTTGCGATGGCGTCTTTCTTGAGGCGCTTGCCTACCGTGAGAAGCGATGGTCCCTTATTGGGGATCCCAACTCCGTCAACGCCGTGACAATGCTCGCAGCCTTTTTCATGGAAGAGAATCGTCCCCGAGGCGGTAACTACGGAGGATGCATGGACCGCGGTGACAGGACGCTGAATAGCAGAGCTTGCTAAGAGCGCGAGAATGCCGATGAAAGGCGGCAAGAATAAGGGAAGAGGGCTATTTTTCATCTGGGTTATTGTCTCAGCATTGGCGCGTTCAACCGCCAGCTACGGTAAGTTCCGTATCTAGTTCTGGGTAGCGCTAAAGTTGGTGGGAAGAGGTCCCGCGATGTGGTTCAGCGGGGCGTCTAGCTCGTGCGTATGCCATGCGACGCTCTCGCTCGCCACTTCGGCGTGGGAGCGAAGGTAATCGAGAGCGTAGCTATTGGCCGCAGGATCATCTTTCTGATCTGCGAAGATGGCGGCTTGCTCAACAGCCTTGTCTTTGACGCCGAGGCGACGATAGAGAATGGCGAGGACGTAATGGGCAGCCAAGTCATCCGGGTCGATGGTCTGGACGATCTCGTACTCGGCGCGTGCCTGCTCGTATTGGTGCTTCTGATAAAACGAAAATCCGAGCTCGCGGTGCGCGTCTCGGGAGCCTGGAAACGCGCGAGCCACCAGGCGAAGATCAGAGATGGCGCCATCGAGATCACCTTCGTTGCGTTCGAGGAGAGCACGATAATAGAGCGCTCGAGGGTTATCGGGGGCGATTTTGAGTGCCTGGCGGAGGTGCAGCCCAGCGTCTGCATACTGCTGCCATTGAATCTCAACTATTGCTTGATTGGTATATGCATCGGCGTAGTCGGGGCGAAGTTTCGCGACGTGCGAGAACGCGTCGACCGCAGAGGCATACTGTTGTGCGTCGAGAAGACCAATGCCGAAGTTGTTCCATCGCATCCACTCCTTGTTCTCCGATGGATCTGGCGGAACAGGATGATTTTCACCGACAATCAGAGTGCGTGAAGTGGAGACCATGTCGATAACGGGCTGCTCGTAATGTTTGCCAGATGACATATTCATGCCGAAATCCATAAAGTGCTGGTCGAAGCGCCGGTACTTCACGGTTGCAGTGAGTGTAATTGGGCCAGCGGAGGCGGGTGGCATGTGGAAGGAGTAGCGGACGATTTGCGAGCGGCCGGACTGAATGGTGTTGTTGTAGGCGACAATACGATTGTCCCAAACCTGGTGTTCGGCGTTGAGTGTACCCCGACTATTGATCAGGCGGTTGGTAAAGGAGTGAGCTCGCTCATCGAGGTCCCCGTTCGGCTTGAGAAAGCCGCTCTCGAAGAGAGTCTTCCCCTCATGATCCTTTACGGTGAAGTCGACCCATGACTCGTACATATCACGTTGCTCCGGGACGTGCGAGTGAGCGATGCCCTTATTCTGAATAACGACGTCCGCAATGAGTAGCTCCCCGGGAGCCAATTTGTAGGGGATAAGTCCAAGCGGCGCTGATACGGTCGGCGAAGCTCCGTTTGGCTGGCCAGAGTGCTCGATGGCGAAGAGGTCTACATTGAAGACCCCGGCCTGAAGAAACTGGACGATGCGTGCTGCCTGTTCATCGTATCCGTAAAACTTCGGAATGATGGTATTGGCCCCAAGCCAGCGATGGGAAGCGAGTTGACCCTTCTTGGATCCTGGATCAGGCAGTTTAATCACTTCACGCTGCATGTGGCAGGTCTCGCAGGTTGAGACATTGTCTTTGACGTAGAAGGGAAGCGGCGACTGCTTGGCGAAAGAAGAGTTCTGCCACTCGTCGTAGAGTGATATGGCGCGCTGCCATTTGTAATCGTTTAGTTGACGGGGGAGTGCGGCCTTATGACACGTGGCGCAGAATTCTGAAGTCTTGTAGAACGGCTTCATTACAGCTGCGGAATGCCGGTCGAGATGAGCGAGGATTTCTCCATCGGAGACTGGGCGTGTGATGCCGTTACCATTTTCGTCCACCAAAACCGCAGGCACGCCGAGAACATAGGACCCGGTGCCCCGAGTGTCGACCTTTTGAATGGAGTGACAGACGGTACAAGTGACGCCGTCGGCGTCAAAGGGACGCCGCTTCGTCGATCCTTGGGTAAGATTGCCGGCCACCAGGGCGACGGGATCGTGGCAGCCCTCGCAATGCCGAGAAAATTCGACACCTTTACTGTTGTTGAGCAGATCGACGTTGCGCAGGTACCACGGAGCCCGGTTGGAGTTGGAGTGCGCGGATTGGCGCCATTGGTGCTGGGCTTCCTGGTGACAGTGTCCGCAGTATTGCGCGGAGGGGAATGTTTTGGGATCGATGAATTCACCGGTGTCGGTGGTCATGAGCGAAGGTAAGAAGTGGGCATCTTTGCTGAAGTGATCGTTATATTTCTCCATGACCTTCGCGCTATAGGCAGTTCGGGCGGCGGAAGCTTCGTCTGCTTCGCTGCCAGCGACGACCGATCGAAGCGGAATCGAGGTAGCGACGGAGAGTGCGAAACACAGGGCGCACGCGGTAACTCCGGCGAGTAGAGGCAGCCGATAAACGATCCGAGGAACGGGTTGAATCATGGAATCCGACTGCTGACAGATGTTTGAATCGAGTTGATGATACTTGAAGGCATCAGCCGCTTGGAAGGACAAGTAAGGATGAGGTGCGCCTCCTCCTTTTGGAGGATAAAGACTTAGAAGCATAGCCGTATCCGGCCTCTGAACCTGTACGCTCTATTTCGGGAAGCTTATACTCCTCTAAGCCTACCGCCGAAGTTTCTTTGATCAGCCCGGTCCCAAATGCATGAGTTCGTCGCACTGTTCCATCGATAAGACGCTGTTTTGCTGTGTCGGAGTTCTCGGGCTGCTTCTCGGGGCGCGTGCCGCTCTGTGTCAAGGCCGTGTTCATAAAGATCAGGTAACGGACGACGGGGCCACACTAGCGCGACAATCGTGGTCAACCGAAGACGGCCTGCCACAAAATAGCGTCCACGCGATCTTGCAAACGTACGATGGCTTCCTATGGATTGCAACCGAGGGCGGCTTGGTGCGTTTTGATGGATTGAACTTTCGAGTTTTTCAGCAGTCCAACGAACCCGCCTTTACGAGCGATGATGTCTGCTGTCTGGCAGAGGACACCCGAAACGACCTGTGGATCGGCACCGCTGATGGTTTGGTGCGCGAGTCGCGTGGCATCTTTCAACGCTTTGGAGCCAACGACGGTTTGCCCTCCTCGAACATCCTCGACGTGGCGACGGACGCCGGCGGCTCCGTCCTCGTTCTCACGCCAAGAGGTTTGGCGAGGATCGACCCTCACGGGAGGGTTAATTTGCTGCGAACTCCGGGGGACGATTCTGTTCTTGCAATGACCAGGGCGCCAGATGGTAGCGTCTGGTTTGTCACTGCGAATGATCTCCTTCAAAACAAGGGCGGGCAGTTGCATCATGAACGATCCCTTTTAGGTCAATCTATGCCGAACCTGACGGGGTTGGCTGTTGTGCCGGAAGAGCAGGCGATATGGCTGCGATCGGCCCGAGAAGTCACTCTTCTGCGGAACGGGGAGCAGCGGACGTGGAGAGTGGGTCAGGAACTTCCGGGCACTCGCGTTGAGTCGATGTCTGCGGATTCGCGCGGAGTCTTATGGGTTGGAACGAATCACGGTCTTCTGTCGATCGATGTCACGAAGAAAGCGTCGAACGTTGTCCTTAAGCAGATTGTAGAGGCAGGTTTCAGCAGTGTCCTGTCGACTGCCGAGGATCGCGATGGCGACCGCTGGGTGGGAACCGAGACGGGCGGCCTGGAGGTCTTGCGGCCGCTGTTGTTTCGTGTCGAACCTGCGATCGCAGACCAGGCTATCTCTGCGGTGGTTCAGACACCGGATGGGACGATCTGGCTCGGGACCAAGGAAGATGGATTGCGTCGAATTCGCTCCGGAGTGGTCGATCTGCCACAAGCCTCGTCGCGGTTGGCCAGCCGCATCGTTTTATCGCTAGGGGCTGGTACCCATGGCGATGTGTGGGTTGGAACACCAGACGGGCTGAACCACGTTGATCGTGACAAGGTGGAAATCTACACCTCGTCGAACGGTCTGCCCGACGACTTCATACGCTCGCTTCTGGTCGATCCCGATGGGACGCTGTGGGTAGGTACGCGCAGAGGGCTGGCGCAGCTGGATGGGAAATCTGGTCGCGTGTTGGCAACTTATATGCAACGGGATGGCCTGCGCAGCGATGCGGTGGGAGCCCTTCTCCGTTCGGCTGTGACGACTCCATCGGAACAAGCGGTGACGGGACAACAGGATCTTTGGGTAGCGACATTTGAGGGCCTCTCCCGGCTCCGTAACGGACATGTAACGACATTCACTACGGAAAACGGGCTTGGTGGAAATGTGGTCACCGCTCTGGCCATGGATGCATCGGGTGCTCTTTGGATAGGAACGAAAGGAGGTGGCCTGAGCCGCTATGCGCAGGGCGAGTTCACGGCGTTCCATCAGTCTGGGATGCCGGGTGATATTGACTCGATCCTCATTGACAGCCAGGGCAGACTCTGGATGGGAACACGTCACGGCGTAGTTCAGGTTTCGGTTGACGCTCTCAAGGCCTGCGGCGCCGATGTCCATTGCACTGTTGGGGTGTCGCGGTACGGCTATCCTGATGGCATCCCGAGCGAGGATCTCTCTGCGAGCGGACATCCTGCAGCATGGACGATGATTAATGGTGAGCTGTGGTTTGCCACAATGAGAGGGGTCGCCATCGCCGATCCGTTGAAGATTCGGAAAAATCCGCTAGCACCTTCGGTCGCGATTGAGCGATTGCTGGTCGACGATGTGGAGATGCCCTTGACCAGCGAAAGTACAACAATCTCGCCTGGCCATACAAGAATCACGATAGAGTATGCCGGGCTGAGCTTTCGCGCGCCGTCGCGGATCAATTTCCGGTACAAGCTGGAAGGCTTCGATCAGCAATGGATGACAGTAGCTTCGCGAAGAACGGCGTACTATACCAACCTGCCGCCGCGTTCCTATCGTTTCCTGGTACAGGCTGCCAGCCGGGACGGGCTCTGGAATGGAGCTACCGGCGAAATTCGCTTCAAGGTTGAGCCGCCATATTATCGGCGACGCTGGTTTTATCTGCTCGTGTTGACCGCGGTGGTCGGATTGATGGTGCTGGTATACCGGCTCCGATTGCGACGGCTTCAGCGCGAGTTCAATGCGGTCCTGATGGAGCGCAACCGCATAGCCCGGGAGATTCATGACACCCTCGCCCAGGACTTCGTAGGCATCTCTTTGCAGCTCGAAGTAGTGGCGCAAACGCTCGCTCGGGGTGAAGTTTCGACCGCGCGAAACCAGATCGATGAGACACGCGTCATGGTGCGTGAGGGTCTTGACGATGCGAGGCAGAGCATTTGGGAGTTGCGAGCGGTAAGCGCGAAAGATAGCTTGCCGACCCGTCTGGGGCGAATCATACAGCGCGCCGGACAACGCGGCCTGAAGGCGGAGTGCAGGGTGGGGGGTACTTATCGTCCACTCCCACCCGAGTTGGAAGAAGAGATCCTGCGCATCGCAGGTGAGGCGGTGACCAATGTGTTGAGGCATGCTGGTGCAAACACTGTGTCCGTGGACCTGCAATATAGCCCGCATCGCCTGTTTTTGTGCGTTGCGGACGACGGATGCGGCTTTGACGTTTCCGCAGTCTCTTCCATCGACGGACACTTCGGTTTGAAAGGTATGCGCGAGCGGGCCGCCACAATCGCGGGAAATCTGAAGGTAGAGAGTTTGACAGGCGAGGGAACTAGCGTGACGATGGAGGTTAATATATGAGGTCGCGATTTGGCGACCAAGTTTAGAGATTCGTTCTGGAGCCTAAAGGGGGCAGTAATTGAGCGATGACAAGAGAATTCGGCTTCTGATTGTGGAAGACCACCATGTGGTTCGCAAGGGACTGGTCGCCCTACTCTCCGCGGTCCCAGAGGTGGAAGTTGTTGGCGAAGCGAGCGACGGTGCTGAGGCTGTGGCATGTTTTGGCGACCTCCTTCCCGACGTGACGCTCATGGATCTTAGAATGCCAAATATGGGCGGTGTTGAGGCAATTACACGCATTCACCAGGAGTTTCCTGCGGCACGTTTCATCGTGTTAACAACTTTTGATGGTGATGAAGATATCTATCGTTCGCTGCAGGCTGGTGCAAAAGCGTACCTGCTCAAGGGGATGACGTGCGAGGATTTGGTCTCGACGATCCACGCTGTACACAGCGGGCGAACTCGCATTCCGGCGCCCATCGCGGAGAAACTAGCCGAGCGAATGTCATGGCAGGAACTAACTGCGCGCGAATTACGAGTGCTTGAACGCATTGTTGCCGGGCGCGCTAATAAGGAGATCGCGGCAGACCTGAAGATCTCAGAGACTACAGTCAAATCCCATGTAAACAGCCTTCTGGGCAAGATGGGAGTTGCCGATCGCACTCACGCAGCGACGCTTGCCATCCAGCGCGGCATCGTACATTTTTCAAGAGGATCTCCGCCGTGCGATTTCGCCTTGCATCTTTATTTTTATTTCTGTCGCTTACGCTGTTGCATACCTCTCCCGCGCTGTACGCGCAACCAAAGTCCGGATGGCGCACCGCTAGTTCGAGTGAATTAGAGTCTGCTCTACCGGCACGGGCTCCAGTCGAAAAAGAGCGGATCGAAACCGAGATGCGAACCGCTTCAGGCATCATCAACCCGCGCGGAAAGATCATTGCCGGAGTCGTTCTCATCACCGCCGGATATTCTGCCGATGGAAAATATTCGCATTTCCTCCTGATTCAGAGCCCAATCACGATCGGCGACGTGGCTCTTTCACCCGGTTCATACGTGCTTGGGTGGGTCCGCACGGAAGCCGGCCTCATGGTGCACATCTACGACGCTGCCACTGGCGCGGAACGCGCCAGCGCAATTGCGCACCAAATGGCAACCGGAACCCGGGTAGTGGCATTTAGAATTTGGCCACCTGCCGAAGGTTCAATCGTCCAAATTGGCAGGTTCGAACTTGCATACACTTTGCCCGACTCTGGCGCGGGGGACTCGAGAAACGTTCGATAGAGTGGGGACGTGTCTGTGCGAATTTTTTCATTGGCTTTCGGATACCTGCGGTAAATAGCCTCCGAACATGGTGTACTGTCATCGAAAAGGATCTTTTCGATGGCTACCATGATGCTTAGTTATTCCGACGCCACTGGAACTCATAGAGTTGATCTTGATCGTAACTCCACGTCGATTGGCCGTTCGCCGGGCCAGGATGTCGTGCTGAGTGACCCCTGTGTGTCGCGCCAGCACGCGGTGATTTTGAGAGAGGGCGACACTTATACGGTCTTGGACCAAAACAGCACCCACGGAACTTTTGTGAACGGAAGGCGCGTTGAACGGTGGATCTTGAATTTAGACGATGTAGTGCAAATGGGATCTCTCAACGGGCCCAAGTTGCGATTTCATCTCGTAGGGAATGATCGGAGGACAACCGGTCTAGCGGAACGCCCAGTCACTGATTTGCTCACCTCGCTCAGTGAACTTCGACTTCCCGGCAGCCAATTTCGCACTTCCGCGCACGAGATGGAGAAGCTGAACTGGTTACTTCGTGCAACCCGTCAACTAAATGAAGGCGCGGCGATCGAAGAGATTCTCAGTGCGTTTCTCCATCTGACGCTTCAGCTTACCCGGCTGGAGCGGGGTTTTGTCTTCCTTCGTGAAGAAGGTGGGATGCGGCTTGCGCTGGGACTTGGTGCTGACGGAAAGATTGTGGAGGAGGATTCGACGATCTCGCGTAGAGCCATGCAAAAGGCGATCGAAAGCGAGGCCAAATTCTCAATTAGTGACACCTTAACTGACAGCGCGGCTTCGGGATGGTCGAGTGTTGTGGCGAACAGTATTCGTAGCATCTACTGTATTCCGCTCCGAAAACACATCTCAGCGAAGGAGCCGAGTCGGTTGTTAGGGCTGCTCTATCTCGACAGCCAGATCGGTCTTGGAGAGCTTACTGAGGTCGATCATCAATTACTCGACACGATTGCCAGAGAGGCCGCGGCGCTATTGGATAATGCCTTACTCGCTGAGGCGGAGTCTATGGCGAGACAGGCGCGAGAAGAACTCGCTATTGCGGCAAAGATTCACAGCGGCCTGATGTCCTTCGCGCTGCCGAAGCTTCCTTATGCAACCCTCATGGCGAGAAGCGTCCCGTGTCATGCGATAGGGGGAGATTTTTACGATGCAGTTGCGCTCGAAGACGGAGTCTGCGTCGCTATCGCAGATGTTTCCGGAAAAGGTGTCTCGGCCGCCATTGTGGCGGCGACGCTGCAGGGAATCATCCACTCTCAACTGATCGCCGGGCAAACTCTGCCGGAGATAGCGTCGCTCGTGAATCAATTCTTGTGTGCACGAAATGTCGGCAAATACGCCACAATGATCTTGCTCAAGCTGTTTCCGGACGGCGCAGTCGAGTATGTCAACTGTGGCCACGTCCAGCCGATCTCTATTCTGGATACGAAGACGACGCTGCTGGAAGAGAGCAACCTCATCGTCGGACTTATTCCGAGTGCGAGCTACACTTTAGCGCGCTACGTGTTAACCCCGGGAGAGCGACTTCTCCTGGCCACAGACGGTATTACAGAGGCCGAAGACAATCAGGGCACGCAATTTGGCGAACTTGCATTGAGCGCTATTGCGTACCACGAAAGCCTGGACTCGATCCTAGATCGCGTGGCTAAGCATCAGTTCCCGAATCCGGCTCAGGACGACTGTACCTTGCTGGAGATTCGATATACGGGCTGACTCCCAGGCAGAACGTTAGCTGCGAAGGAGACTTCAGTAAATTCCTTAGAACTCAGAATGAGACAGAATTTGTGCTGCTGATGGGGCATGCGGATCGGCGCTCCAGATCTCGCCTTCAGGATACCGATAGCGATCGAGAGAGTCGCGACGTATTTCGATGCTGTAGCCTGGCTTCTCGGGCAGCAGATACCGTCCGCCCCGAATCCGAACTGGATCGAGAAAGTGCTCGTGCAAATGGTCCACGAACTCAATTACTCGATCCTTAAGCGTGGCTGAGACGCAGACATAGTCGAAGGCGGAAAGATGCTGCACGTATTCGCAAAGGCCGACGCCGCCAGCGTGCGGGCACACAGGTATTTTGAACTTCGCCGCGAGAAGCATAATGGCGAGGTTCTCATTTACGCCAGCCACCCGGCAACTGTCGATTTGGCAGACATCGATCGCATTTGCCTGCATTAGTTGCTTGAATATGACCCGGTTGTGGCAATGTTCCCCTGTAGCGATGCGGACGGGAGATACTGCAGCGCGAATGCGTGCGTGACCCAGAATGTCATCAGGGCTGGTTGGCTCTTCCATCCACCACGGGTCAAGTTCGGCGAGTTCGCGTGTGCGCAGGATTGCTTCCTTCACACCCCATTTCTGATTGGCGTCGACCATCAGCTTATTCGCCCATCCAATCTCTTCGCGGACAAGCCTGCCTCGACGCAGGTCGTCTACAGGGTCTCCTCCCACTTTCAGCTTGAAATGAGTCCACCCCTCTGCGAGCGCTTTTCGGCAAAGTTCTCTGATCTTTTGATCGCTGAAGCCATACCACCCAACTGAAGTTGTGTAGGCTGGATATCCCTCTTTCCTCAGCAAAGCGATCCGCTCAGCTTTGCGCTCGCGCGCCTCCTCGAGAATGAGCCCCGCTTCCTCTCGCGTGAGAGCATCATCGATATATCGGAACTCGATTGCGGAGAGTAGCTGCTCTATATCGAGGTCGGACAATAATTGCCAAAGAGGCTTTCTTTCCGAACGAGCATACAAATCCCACACTGCATTGATGAGCGCACCAGTGGCCAGATGAATGATGCCCTTCTCGGGACCAAGCCATCGAAATTGACTGTCGTCAGTGAGTTCTCGGCAGAAGGCAGCCATGTCGATTATGAGCGAATCCAGGGATCGTCCTTTTACGAACCGGGCAAGGTATTCGATCGCAAGAACACACAGTTCAGTTCCACGTCCCAGCGTGAACGTCAAACCGTAACCCTCAAGCCCGACATTGGTCTCGAGAATGCAGTAGGCGGCCGAGTAGTCAGGATCCTTATTAACCGCATCGGAGCCGATCCTCTCTCGCGAAGTTGGAAAGCGGAGATCGACGACACGAACGTTGGTAATTACGATTTCACTCACTTTGATTCCGTTTGCCCTTTCGTTGCCTGTAACAATATTGTCCAGTGCCGAGACCTACTGGTTTCAGAACGGAAATGAACCTGGATACGAATACAATTTCTATTACTGAAATAATATACTTGTCCATAAAAATTACCGAGAAGGTATCGCATTTCTGAATTGAATTACCTGTTTTTGCATCCTGGCGGTCGAGTACGTGCAGGTGTTTTCAGCCGCGTGTTGTCCCGGCTCTGCTGATTGCGAACTCCATTGAAGGCCGACTGCGGACCCTTAGGGGAAGCTCTCTTCAGAGCTGTATTCGATGAACCCAGAGATGTTTAGCGGCCAATAGCTCGCTGATATTTGCCTGTTAAATAGGCTGTGGGATCGAGCGCAGGAACTGCCATTTCAAATCTGTCACCAGCAAACGCAAGATGTATCTTTGCTTGGAGTCGCAAGCCACTGTCGTCAGTTTAGCGGTTTCGACTCGTTCGCCCACGTGGTGGCATTTCCGCGAGCTTTTCCTTCTCTGCGAGGGACCGTTTGCCACGTAATGATGCCAAAGTATTGGCGGGCATCGCGCCCATGGCTTCAGATATCTTTCGACTTGCGATGCGCACCGCTGCGATCACATCGCCAGGAGCGATCTTATCTTCAATTCGCTTCACGTACGGGACGGTCAAGCCGGCGATCGCCTGCCCCTGCACATTCATCACAGGAAAACTGATATTCACTACACCCGAAACCTCGTAGCTGGCTCTCCGTTCATACCCGCGTGCGAGAATCTTTGCGAGGTGCTGTTCTAAATCGGAAGGCTTTCTTTTGTTGGTTTGCAGTCTCCACTCTTCCAGAGCTCGCTCACATGCATCCTTCGATTGATGCGCGAGAATTACATGGCCGGTGGCAGCATGCATCAGATCGACCTTTGAGCCAACCTTCACGTAAAAGCCGGTCGATTCAGGCGAATCCACCTGTGCCAATATCACGACGTGGCTTCCCTCCACCACGCCGAGGTGGCACGACTGCCGCAGCTCATGTGCCAGCCAATGCATGACAGGTAGGGCTTCGGTCACCAGCCGCTTCGTTGGAGGATGTTCCTGCGCCAACCGGAAGAGCCGCAGAGTAAGTTGATATCGCTCCTTGTTGACTGACTGCACCAAATAGCCACGTTGTTCGAGGCACAAAATCATCCGAAAGATCTCAGAAATGGTGCGGTCCAAACGCCTCGCCACTTCGCTTACAGTCATATCTTCGGGTGTCGTGGCAAAGAGCTCTAGAATGTCGAGGCCCTTCTCCAGCGCAGGGGTTGGATAATAGCGCTTCGTACCGGTCTTCGTCATTAGGGGATAAAATCCTTCAACACAACCTACCAGATTGACTATCGGAGAACAAAACTTTCCGCATATCGCGCGAAGGCATTCCTGATGTTCAGTCAGTATTCGCTTCCTTAAACGGTCCAAGAGTATGAGTATCGGGATTGTTCCGCCAGCGATGACAATCGAGACAAGCGATTTCGGACCCGCTCTGGTGTTTCGGAAAGGGTAAGAGCTCCCATGGATTTAACCTTGCGAAGCGACCAACAACATAGTCGCAATAAGGCCAGCGCTCGACTTCGATTGGGACCGACCAGCAATCTGGCCTCTTTCTGTGCAGCTTCCCCGAAACAAATGCGATCTGCAAAACATGCCATAACGTCGTTCACACGAAATCACCAGAGTTGCATCTTTCACTAGTATGGTCCACAATTTTGCACGGCAGGTCGGACCAATTTATTCCGTCGCGAGTGATTGGGTTCCGGCCAGCATCTTCGGAATGTTGAATCGGGTCAAGGTGTTTCTCATGCGTTTACGGTCTTTACTCTTCTTTAGCGTCATTACTGTTGCAATGGTCGTCAGTGCCCAGACTCCCAACGAACCGGGCCTGTTGTTCTACCTTTCGGGCGATCATGGATTCAACGCAGACTATGCCGCCGGAGGTAATCCGGTGCCGAACTATCTGAAGGACGTAAAGATCCTTCCCGGCGGCGCGAAGGGATCTTACCTTCAATGTGGCGATAATCAGCTGTTGTCGTACTGGGCTCCCGGCAACATCTATTCGCAGCGGGGAACCCTCTCTTTCTATTGGCGCTCGCGCGATCCGGTCGACGAGACTGAGTTTCCAGTCTTTCGCGTGGGCTATGGCGACCACTCAAGCTGGGACATGGTCTGGCTGCGCATTGATTATAACGGCCACGGATTTGACGCCTTCGTTACAGATATAAATTTGGGGCGCACACGTGTGTCCTATACGATGCCGAACTTTCCCAAACCCAACGAGTGGGTCCACCTCGCGTTAGCCTGGGACGAAACCAGAGGCATTCGCTTCTACGTCAACGGCAAACTAGCCGGGGAGAAAGCGGCGACCGGTATGTTTGACGCCGCGCTCGATCAGTTTGGACCGCACTCTCGGATAATTGCCCCGACCGGCGTGGAGAGCAGCTACAACTACGATCGCGGTGGCGATATCGACGAGTTGCGCATATATGATCGAATGCTGTCAGACGACAACATCGGTTCAATTGCAAAGGGTGAAATTCCACAGAACGTTCCGGCCCTCCCGCGCAATCTTGTGCAGCGCGACCCAGTTCAGCCCGATTGGCAAAAGGAGTGGTATTTCCAATTCGGTTGGAATCGTCCTAACGACATACCGGCGCCTCTGCCTGCAACTAACACCACGATCCGAAAGGTTGAGATTCACGACGCCTACGACCTGAAGCGCTGGTGGTGGAAGGGAACCGACGGAATCCGCGAGACAACCTGGCCCGGCGTCTACAACCGCTCTACGCTGACCGGCCGGTTCGACTACTTTCAACTCCCAGACTGGGACTGTTACGCACTCTCCGGAAAGTCGGTTACGTTCTACATGCCGGATGAGCCGTGGAATCACCTGGAAATTCAAGGCGGCGCTTGGGGCAACGTCTCACTGTTGACTCCGGGCAATGACAATCCGGCCGCTGTAGCCGACCCCGACCAGCACGACACCTCGCCGCAACTCGCGAAGACTCTCTTCGAGCGGCCCGAAGGTCAGGAGCGAACAACGCATGAATTCACCCAACCGATCACGGGCGAGCGTGTTCGGTTCACGAACGTCAAGCAGGAGTGGCCGATCGGCGAGTTCGCCGCTTATTACGTGCATCAGGGCAAAGAACCCGCGGGCATTGCAACGCTGAGCTATACCGTTACCAGCAATGGCTCGCTCGATAATCCTTCGCTCACGCCTCTGGTTGACTACATCCATGGTCGCTTTCCTGCCGACGAACGTGCCACGATGATCGCTAATCCCGGGGTGTCCACCGGTGGAGGCAGAACTGCAATCGGTAGAGGCAAGAAGGAAGCCGATGAAACCGCAATGGCTCATAGTCTGCCGATCGTGCACATCCTTGTTCCGTCCGACTATCGTAGCCTGCAAGCCGATGAAGGCCATGGAGCATCCTACACATGGGAGAACATGCACGCAGGCCTCGATGGAATCGCAATTGATCTCCCCGCTCTCAACGTCAAGGCGACGCACGGCGATTACGTTCCTATGAACATTCAGATCAAGGATCCGATCTGGCCGATGCGCGACATGCTTGACTTCAGCTTCTCCGTAAAGCCAGACGAACCATATACGCTATGGCTCGACACGCGCGACCGCATCTTACCCAACGGCAAGAGCCTATACATCACTCTCGCTTCAGCCAGCGCAGAGTTTGGCCCGGCCGCGCTCGAAGGGATGCGTCTCCGCCTCACCTTCAAACCGTTCAAGGACGCTCTTCCGGAACACACCATCGACCGGCTCACGCAAGTGCGCGACAACTACGCCAATCTCGTCGAAGAGTCGGTTAATTCAAGAAAGCTGAATATCTTTAATCGCTTTGACGCGGACATAACCGACTTGCTGCGCGTCGATCCCGACAATGATCTCGGGCGCAAATACTGGAATGAGGTGAACCACGAGCAGATCAAGCCGCCGTTCACTCTTCCTGCCACGCCCCCCGGCGTACCGGATTGGGCGTTTCTGCAGGTCACCGATCTCGACTATCTCAAGCGGGAGATCAATTGGTACATCGACAACCGGCAGATCTCGGACGGCGAGTTCGGTGGTGGATTGTCTGACGACAGCGATTTCCTGAACTGGTGGCCGGGATTGGCGTTCATGGGTGCCAATCCGGACAAGCTCAAGACGTCGCTGCTCCGTACCCTGGATGTTATGTACGCCACAGACATGTTCACCAACGGGCTGGCGACCGCGCAATACGACGAGCTGCACAGTTACGAGGACGGCATCAACGTACTGGGTCAGGCGATGATGATCGACTTCGGCAGCCCGAAGCAGATTGAGCGTGCGATGGAGACCTCGCGCCGACTCGAGTGGCTGACCGGGATCAATGTCGCTGGACAACGGCAGGTTCGTTCGTCGTACTACAGCGGGACCAAGATGGCCACAGGCGGCGTGTGGGGATGGGGCAAAGGCAGATCGTATATGGTGTTCCATCCTGCGCTGCAGCTGGTTCTCTACAACGGTATGCCTGAAACCCGGAAGATGGTTACGGAGATTGCGGATGGCTTCCTTGCGCACCGGCACGTCAATACAGATGGCAAGATGGGGATGCATTACGCTGTCAACTTCCATACCAATGAAGACCTTACCGACGGCAACACGCCGTGGTTTATGTTGTGGGCGGCTTATCGCTGGACGGGAGACAAGAAGTATCTTGTGCCGTTCGGCGACAATCCTCCGGATTCGCTGCGCACGATCAACTCCGATGTTCTGGATATGCTGAGTGTCCGCGACACGTGGGGCAAGGAGTTGCTGAAGACCTCTGCTCCAGATCGCAGGACGGATTCAGGCAATGCGAGCGAAACCAACCTGCATCTGGACTGGCAACTCACAGGCGACACGACCTATCTGAATAAGCTCTACGCGCAGCAGATTGAGACCGCGGTGGATCGCAAGTTCATCAATACCGAAGGAAGTCTCTGGATCGATCGCATCTACTTCAACAATGGCGAGTTGCAGCGTGCTCGGCTTGGGGGCGTGGCGCTGATGCGCAACTACATTTATCCAGGCAATGTCGTTAGCTGGAAGTTCGGTGAGCCGGCGAACGAGCAGAGTGTCGCGATCCTTCTACCTGTCGGAACTCCGGACCACATCAAGATCATTGCCTATAATCTCGATCCGGTTGCAGTGAAGGCGAAGATGACTGGATGGGAGATCGATCCGGGCAAGTGGGAGATTACGCAAGGAGTGCAGGGAGCGACTGCGGAGGCTCCTTTGAGCGATACCAGCAAGCGAACGGAGGAGTTTGAACGCAGCCGCGATCTTGAAATTTCGTTTCCGCCGCATGCTACGACGGTGATTGAGTTGAAGCTTGTGGAGAAGGGGGTGCCGTACTGGTCGCGGCCCGATCTGGGGATCGGAGCGGACGACGTGAAGGTTGAGGGCAATCGGATGAAGGTGATTGTCCACAGTCTTGGGTCCGTGGATGCGCCCTCGTCGAAGGTTGTGCTTCGCGACAAGGTGGGGAAGGTGTTGGCTTCGGCGGCGGTTCCCGCGATCAAGGCTCCGATCGATCTGTTCCCGAAGACTGCTTCGGTTTCGTTGTCGATTCCGTCTGGCGCTGAGTGGAAGGGCGGCAGCGTGACGGTTGAGTCGAGCGGGAAGGTTCCGGAGATAACGCAGGTAAACAATCGCGTTCCGCTGTAGGCATAACGGCGGCGCTTATTTCTTCTTCTGTTGGGCGATGTGGGCGGCGCGGACCTCGGTGGCGGTGAAGACGGAGATGAAGGGGATGCCGGGGATGGTGGCTTCGATGTTGGCGCGGCCACCCTGCTCGCGGTCGACGAGGCAGAGGACTCCGACGACGTTCATGCCGGCCTCGCGGGTTGCTTCGATGGCGGTGATGGTGCTGCCGCCAGTGGTGCAGACGTCGTCGACGATGACGACGCTGGCGCCCGGCTTCAGGAAGCCTTCGATCTTGCGGCCGGTACCGTGGGCCTTTTCGGCCTTGCGGACGAGGAAGCCGTGGATGAGGTTGGGGATGGGCTCTTCATCGGGCTCGATTTCAAGGTCGGTCGAGAGCGCGGCAATCTCGTTGCAGTCGGCAAGGGCCCAGGCGCTGGCGGAGGCGGTGTTGGAGACGAGGGGGTCGGCGCCCATGGTGAGGCCGCCCACGGCTTCGGCGTGGGGGATGTTCGCCTGGATGAGGTCGTAGAGGACGAGGCCTGAGAGGCGGCCGCCCTCGGCGTTGAGAGTGGTGATGCGGCAGTCGATGTAGTAGTCGGACTTCTTGCCGCTGGCGAGGGTGAAGTCGCCGAGCTTGAAGGAGAGAGTGGCGATGAGATTGAGCAGGGCGGTCTTGTTGTCCGGCATTACTTTTCCTTAGCTTCCCGGGGGTACCCCCCTCCCCCTATGTAGTGGGGAGATTTGTTTCGAATCAATGAGTTACGATAAGTTGCTTGCTGCAAAATCGTCATAACAAGAGGGTTAAGGCCAAAAATATTGATAACAAAGGAGTTATGGCCGAACTATTGGTTCGCGATCGGATTTGATGGCGATTTTAAGCTCTATTATCCAGTATAGCGAGTTGAGTGGAACTCATACGCCAAACGTATGTTGTTGATTGGGAATGGGTTAGGTGGTTTTGGGGCTTGACATGCGAATTTGCTGGTGTTTTTGGGGTGTTTTCGCGAAAAAAATTTTGGGGGCTGGTTGAAGGAATCAGAGAACAACCAAAGCGATGTTTTGGGCGCTTAGCTTTTCGGACTTCGTTTCTGCCTTCGGTAGAGCGGTGTGGGCCTGTTGGCCTAGGTTCGAGATCCGGCTGTGCCTAGAAGAAACGACAAAGGCAAGGCAACCGCAACAAAACCGACAACAGCAACCAGCAGAACAACAACGCCGGGCGTTTCTGGTTGGTGGAAGGCAGGCGAAGGCAAAGAAAAGGCATAACTTACTGGACGCACAAGGGCGAAGAGAAGGAGAATGCCCTTGAAGGGGCTAATCATAAGTTATGGGAGTCTATAACCCTCCGATCATGCCACCCCCACCCGAGTGGTACCAAACGAATGAGTTCTGGGGAACGACCAGCGGATTTATTGCCTTTGTTCTCACGGCCGTGGGGTTTGGCGTGACTGGGCACGAAACATTGGCACATATCCTATTCGCCGCATCGTTTCCATGCGGATGCCTAGCCTTGTGGTACTTCTGTAGTGCGAATTTCAAAAGAAAAAAGTTCGTTTGGGCGATTTTTACGGTAATTTTGGCGATCTCTCTCTTAGCGGCGGGTCACTTTGCAACCACGCCGATCATTACAGCCGCTAGCACCGTCACGTCACCCCAACAGGCTCCTAACGGGACGGTCCTTCCTACGCCCGCAGCCACCGCGCCGGATAAACAAGCCAAACCAGCCAGACAGGCTCATGCAACGGCACCGCCGATAAAAATCGATGGCTCTGTTACTCAAACTAATATCGGACCTTGCGGAATAAATAACATCGGAGGAACTGTTTCGGGAAACACTTGCTATGTAGGGACTCGACCACTTCCAAAAATTTTGTCCCCTGTAAATAGGACTCTTGATCCCGCGCAAGAACCAGAGATGTACTACGCCGGAAAGTACGCGAAGAATCCGGGGGCTATCATCTCTTTTGGCCTTTCTGACACGTTCCAAGATCCGAAATTTGTGGTCAGTTGCGATAGGCCATGCATTTTGGGAGAGGCTTGGATCGGGCCGACTTCGATATCGTCAGGGCAAAAAAGTCACCCGTTTACAGGTGCTCCTAATTCAATTGTTATTTCTTGGGACTTGCCTGCGTTGATTACAGAAACGCAAAATGTCACGATACCCGTCAGGTCGCTCGACGAAAGTCCCGTCTCGATTGTGAGCGTCATTCCCTACATCAAGCCGATCACATGAGGTTTTATGAAACACGAATACCACTAAGGCCCGGAAGCTCTGGAGCGTTTTGAGAAAGGAGTGACCAAGCTGTTCAAGCATCCAAAGCAGGCTCTTCGACTCCGCTGCGCTCCGCTCAAGATGACACTTCTTTGGGGGCACTGAACATCGTACTAACGTCTCAGAGGCGAGGCGTGGGGCACCCGGGGGAAGAGGTTTGGGGCTGAAAGGTTCGAAGTGTTGTTGCTGGATTTGCTTCTTCGGGGTCCTTCGCTCCGCTCAGGATGACAGCAAAAACTTGCAACGGCAACGGCAACAGCAAAGGCAACGACAACAACACCGACAACGACAACAACGACGACAGCAACAACCACTACGACAACAACCACGACAACAGCAACAACCACGACAACAACGTCCGCGCGTTTGTGGCTGGTGGAGGGGAACAGGTAAAGGCAAAGACAAATGCGGGGGCCTGCGCTCAGGATGACGGGGATTTTGTTGGCCGGTAGAGATCACAACAATGCAAAAGCAACGGCAGCTGCAGGTCCTTCGACTACGCGCTGCGCTCCGCTCAGGATGACACTTCTTTGGGGCACTGAACATCGTACCCACGTCTCAGAGGCAACGGCGAAAAGGCGTGGGCAACGGCGAAAAGGTGGGCTGAAAGGTTCGAAGTGTTGTTGCTGGATTTGCTTCTTCGGGGTCCTTCGCTCCGCTCAGGATGACAGCAAAAACTTGCAACGGCAAGAGCAACAGTAAAAACAACAACAACGACACCGACAACAACACCCATGTACTGAGACCGAACAAATGAAGCCGCATGAATGGGGCACCCGGCATCGGTGGCGCTATGTACGTTTTATGATGTTTTTAGGTTTGAAAGCGGTTTTTCAGGTGGAATGAGATTGGGAGAGTTTATGCGGAACGGCGGAAGAGCTATTTCTACACTCACGATGGCGCTGGCAGTGGCGGCATGTGGGAATGCGTTTGGGCAGGTGGCGGCATCGGAGATACCGGCGCATAAGTCTGCGATTGTTTTGTTTGATGGGAAGGATCTGAAGAACTTCGACACGTTTCTTACGAGCAAGGGGCTGAACACTGATCCTGAGCATGTGTTTCAGGTGGAGGATGGCGTGATCCATGTCTCGGGCAAAGAGATGGGTTACATCATCACGAAGAAGACGTATCAGAACTTCTACCTGCGGGCGGAGTTCAAGTGGGGCGAGGGGACGTATGGAAGCCGCGAGGGGAAGGCTCGGGATAGCGGCATTCTTTATAACGTGCAAGGCGAGCAGAAGGTGTGGCCGCGGTCGATCGAGTTTCAGATTGTGGAGGGTGGGACGGGCGATTTCTGGATGACGGACGGAGCGGCCCTGACGGGGAAGGATGGCACTCGGGTGACGGGGCCGGCGGGAAAGGCTCTGAATATCGATCGCTTTGGCAAAGGGCCCTGGCAGAACGTGGTGGGATTTCGCGATCCGGTGGCTGAGGTGGAGAAGCCTCATGGAGAGTGGAATGTGCTGGAACTGGTGACCAAGGGGAACGACGTCAAGCAGTACGTGAATGGGAAGCTTGTGAATGAAGGGACGGATCCGTTTCCTGCGAGTGGGAAGATACTTTTTCAGTCGGAGGGGGCTGAGGTTTATTTTCGGGATATGAGGCTTTATCCGTTGAAGTAAGTACGAATCGTGAATCCGGTTGAAGGTCTTCGCGAGAGCAGAGGCAACCGCAGGTCCTTTGACTCCGCTACGCTCCGCTCAGGATGACACGGGTGTGGTGGGGACAGAGAGGCTGATCGCGCTTCCGCACGATTGGGGCACAACCCAGAAACCGCTCAGGATGACACTTGCGGCCGGCGGAGGAGGTCTGGGCTGAAGTGTTGTGGCTGGATTTGCTTCTTCGGGGTCCTTCGCTCCTCTCAGGATGACGGCAAAAACTTGCAACGGCAACAGCAACTGCAGGTCCTTCGACTACGCGCTGCGCGCTCCGCTCAGGATGACACTCCAGGAGTGAGTGTGGCTCTTACTGGAGACGCTCTGCTCAGGATGACATTCTAGGAGTGAGTGTGACTTTACTGGAGACGCGTCACTCGAGATGACACTCTGGGGTGAGTGAACGTGACATCAGTGGAGGCCGAGGTGGGCCTGCATGCCTTCGAGGGTTTGGCCTTTGGTTTCGGGGTAGAAGAAGAGGACGGTGAAGAACTGGACGACCATCATGAGGGCGAAGAAGGCGAAGGGCAGCGCTTTCGAGTAGACGGCGACGTAGGGGAAGAGGTTGGCGATGATGCCGTTGGCGATCCAGTGGGAGGAGGAGCCGAGGCTCTGGCCCTTGGAGCGGACGTTGGTGGGGAAGACTTCGGAGAGGTAGACCCAGATGACGGCTCCCTGCGAGATGGCGAAGGAGACGATGAAGCCGATGAGGAGGAAGAGCAGGAGATGGAGGTGCTGGTTGGTGTGGAAGACCCAGGCGACTCCGCCGAGTGAGATGCAGCAGCCGACGGCTCCGATGAGGAGGAGGGGTTTGCGGCCGATCTTGTCGATGATGGAGATGCCGACGAGGGTGGTGAGGAGGTTGGCGAGGCCGACGATGACGGCCTGGATGGCGCTGGAGATGGAGCTGAAGCCGGCGTAGGAAAAGATGTCGTTGAGGTAGTAGAGGATGGCGTTGATGCCGGAGAGCTGGTTGAAGAAGCCGATGGTGATGGCGAGGAAGATGAGCTTGCCGTAGCGGCGCTGGAAGAGGGTGTGCTGGGTGAGGCCGCCTTCGGCGCGGATGGATTCGGCGATGGCGTCGACTTCGGCGTGGGAGTCGGGGGAGCCGAGGTCGGCGAGGATGCGGTAGGCCTCGTCGATGCGGTTCTGGCTGACGAGCCAGCGGGAGGAGTGGGGGACGGTGAAGAGGAGGGCGAGGAAGAGGACGGCGGGGAGGACTCCGACGCCGAGCTGGAGACGCCACTCGATGGCTCCGGTGTGGAAGGAGGCGATGATGGCGTTGGAGAGGTAGGCGAGGAGGATGCCGATGACGATGTTGATCTGGAAGAGACCGACGAGGCGTCCGCGCCACTTGGCGGGGGAGAGTTCGGCGATGTAGACGGGGCCGAGGACGGAGGAGCCGCCGATGCCGAGGCCTCCGATGAAGCGGAAGACGAGGAAGCTCCACCAGGGGCCGGCGAGGGCGCAGCCGAGGGCGGAGATGACGTAGAGGACGGCCATGACGCGAAGGGCGGCTCGGCTGCCGATGCGCTGGCCGAGAGGACCGGAGAGGATGGCTCCGATGACCGTGCCGTAGAGGGCGATGGCGACGGTGAAGCCCTTCTGGCCTTCGGTGAGGGCATAGTGGAGCTGGAGGGAGTGGGTGGTTCCGGCGATGACGGCGGTGTCGAAGCCGAAGAGGAGGCCGCCGAGCGCTCCGGTGAGGGCGCTTTTGGCGAGGAGGACGAAGGTTTTGCTTTTGAGGTCCATGATGAGCGCTCCATTCTCGCTGGTGGGGCGGAATAAAAGCAATGTCAGGGTTGCTATTTCTTCACGGCCGGCTGGTTCTGTTCCTGGTACGCGGCGCAGAAGGCGGGGTCTCCACAGGAGAGGAGGACGAAAGAGCTCGGAGCGAATCTTCCATCCGGCGTCGGTGTGCCGCCACATGGCGAGGTAGGTTCCACCGTTGGCGGCTTGACCGTTTGGCAGATGACCGACCCAGTGTCCGTGCTCGGCGGCTAACGGAGCTGCTTGGGAGAGCTCGATGCTGTCGATTGTTCGCTCGTAGCGAACGGAGCGGGGATCTTTGAAGTCCTCGGTGAAGGCGGCGATGTATGCTTCGCGCGAGGAGAAGACGCCGTTGCCGCGGACCATGACGAAGTCGTCGGCGAGGCTGGCGGCGAAGGCGGAGATGTCGCCTTTGACGATGGCGCGGTTGGATTCGCTGCGGAGATTGCGGATCTCGTCTTCTTCGTGATGGGTTTGAGCGAGAGCCGGCAGGGAGAGCGAGAGAAGGACAAGGGCGTGAAGCGCTTTTCTCATAGGCGAATGGTACTCGACCAGAGAGGATGCGACTGGTGCGTTGCCGTCTGTTCCTGGACGCTAGTGGGCGATCTTTTCGAGGTGGCGGTAGCCGCCGGTGGCGATGAAGGCGGTGAGGAAGATGGTGAAGTTGTAGCTGGCGTGGATGAGGGTGGAGGCCATGACGGAGCGGAGGCGGAGGCGGACGTAGCTGAGGATGAGCGAGACGCAGAAGAGAAGGACGAGGACGGGCCAGGCGAAGGCGGTCTGCTGGCCGTGGAGGGCGGCGAAGAGGATGCTGGTGAGGACGGCGGAGAAGATCAGAGAGGCGCGGGTGAGCTTGTTGGTGGAGTGCCAGGCTTCGAGGGCGGCGGGGGTGCGGGGGAGCGAGAGCCAGTCGTAGGCGATGGCGAAGGCGGGCAGGAGGAAGCCGCGGAAGAGGATCTCTTCAAAGAGCGGGGCGAGGAGGATGCCGAAGGCGGTGACGAGCCAGACGTCGGACGGGGTGCGGAAGAAGTCGTCCATGGGGATGTCTTTGGGAAGGGTCGCGAGAGAGGACATGGCCTGCACGGTGAAGGACAGGACGAGGCCGATGGGGATGAGGCGGAAGGCGTTGCGGCGGGCGGCGTCGGGATTGGCCTGGATGCCTTCGGCGAAGGGGCGCTTCCAGAGGAAGGGGAAGATGAACCATGCGAGCGCGAGGGTGGCGAGGTAGCTGAGGGCTTCGGAGCCGACGAGGAGTTTGGGGGAGAAGATGCCCTTCGGTGTGGCAACGGTCGGGTGGCTGAGAGCCCAGCATAGCGAGTTGGGTGAGCAGGAGGAAGACGCCGGCGATGGCGAGGAAGAGGGCGGCGTGGCCGAGGTGGGGGATGCGGACGGGACGTTCCGGGGGCGGCGTGCCTTCGGCGTTGGGGAAGAAGAGGGTCTGGTCTTCGGGGCTGACGGGCGGCCGGAAGACGGGGACGGTGACGGAGGGTTCTTCTGAGGAGAAGGGGCCGAGGGCGGGGGACGAGTTTGGGGTGAGATCGCTCATGCTTGTTCGTGCGTGATGAGGTTACAGTCTTTAGAACACTCTGGTCAGGTGGATTTGTTTCTTGTCTTGCTTATTGTGGACTTCTTTTTCGCTTTTGGCTTGGTTCTTTCTTCGGGTTTGGAGCTGTTGGCTTTGGCGAGGCCGGTCTTCTTTTCGGGGGCGACGAATTTGGATTTGGCTTTTTGATTGCGTCGGGCGCGGCGGCGATGTTGGCGGGCTGGGGGCCGGCGTGGCTGGTGCCGTTGCGCTGGCGAAGGCTTCGGGGTGGGTGGCGTAGTAGCGGGCGAGGAAGCTGCCGGTGTGGGAGCTCGCGGACGGTGGCGATCTGCTCGGGTGTGCCGTGGGCGATGATGCGGCCGCCGCCTTCGCCGCCTTCGGGGCCCATGTCGAGGACGTAGTCGGCGTTGCGGATGATGTCGAGGTTGTGCTCGATGATGATGACGGTGTTGCCGAGGTCGGTGAGGCGGTGGAGGACTTCGAGGAGCTTGCGGACGTCGTCGAAGTGGAGGCCGGTGGTGGGCTCGTCGAGGAGGTAGAGGGTGCGGCCGGTCTGGCGCTTGGAGAGCTCGCGGGCGAGCTTCATGCGCTGGGCTTCGCCGCCGGAGAGGGTGGTGGCGGACTGGCCGAGGTGGATGTAGCCGAGGCCTACGTCGACGAGGGTCTGGAGCTTGATGTTGACGGTGGGGATGTCTTTGAGGATGGGGACGGCGTCGGCGATGGGGAGGTCGAGGAGGTCGGCGATGCTGTAGCCGTTGAACTTGACGGAGAGGGTCTCCTGATTGTAACGGCGTCCGTTACATACTTCGCAGAGGACGTAGACGTCGGGGAGGAAGTTCATCTCGATGCGGCGCTGGCCTTCGCCCTGGCAGGCTTCGCAGCGTCCGCCCTGGACGTTGAAGGAGAAGCGGCCGGGTTTGTAGCCGCGCTCGCGGGATTCGGGGAGCATGGCGAAGAGGTCGCGGATGGCGGTGAAGACGCCGGTGTAGGTGGCGGGGTTGCGAGCGCGGGGTGCGGCCGATGGGGGACTGGTCGATCTGGATGACTTTGTCGAGCTGGTCGATGCCGATGACGCGGCCGTGCTGGCCGGGCTCTTCGCGGGAGCCGTAGAGTTCTTTGGCGAGGGAGCGGTAGAGGATGTCGTTGACGAGGGTGGATTTTCCGCTGCCGCTGACGCCGGTGATGACGGTCATGACGCCGAGAGGGAAGTGGGCGGTGATGTTCTGGAGGTTGTGGGAGTGGGCGTCTTCGACGGTGACCCAGTTGCCGGTGAGTTCGCGGGGTTTCTGGCGGGCGAGGATTTCGATTTTTCCGGCGAGGTATTGGCCGGTGATGGACGCGGGGTTGTCCATGATCTGTTGCGGGGTGCCGTCGGCGATGAGGAAGCCGCCGTTTTTGCCGGCTCCGGGGCCGAGGTCGAGGACGTAGTCGGCTTTGCGGATGGTGTCTTCGTCGTGCTCGACGACGAGGACGGTGTTGCCGAGGTCGCGGAGGTTTTCGAGGGCGTTGATGAGGCGCTGGTTGTCGCGCTGGTGGAGGCCGATGGAGGGTTCGTCGAGGACGTAGAGGACGCCGCGGAGGCGGGAGCCGATTTGGGTGGCGAGGCGGATGCGCTGGCCTTCGCCGCCGGAGAGGGTGGCGGCGCTGCGGTCGAGGGCGAGGTAGCCGAGGCCGACGGCGTTGAGGAATTCGAGGCGCTCGATGATCTCGCGCTGGAGGCGGTCGGCGATGATGCGGTCGCGGCCGGTGAAGTTCATGCTGCGGGCGGCGGTGAGGGCGCGCTCGAGCGGGAGGGCGGTGAAGTCGGCGATGGAGAAGCCGTGGGGTTCCGGGTTGAAAGGTTCTTAGCGGCTGTGTTGGTGCGGGCTTCTTCGGGGTCCTTCGACTCCGCGCTGCGCGCTCCGCTCAGGATGACGGAGTTTTTGTTTGCGGTGACGTTTGAGGGCTGGATGGGGATGGGGATGGTGACGGCGAGGGATTCGGGGCGGAGGCGGCGGCCGTTGCAGACGGGGCAGATGGTCGCGGACATGTACTGCATCATGTACTCGCGGTAGCCCTCGGATTTGGTGTCTTCGAGGTTGGAGCGGAGGTAGTTGAAGATGCCGTGGAAGCCGGTGCGGCCGGCTTCGTTGCGCGGGGGGCCGTAGAGGAAGAGGTTCTGCTGCTCGGTGGTGAGGTCTTCGAAGGGCTGCTTGATGTTGATCTTGTATTTTTCGGCGGCGAGCTTGATGAGGCGGAGGAGGTAGGCGGAGCCGGAGCCGGGGCCCATGGCGCCGTCGAGGAGGGGCTTGGACCAGTCGGTGATGGTCTTGGCGGGGTCGAAGTCGTAGATGCTGCCGAGGCCGTGGCAGTTGGGGCAGGCGCCGTAGTTGGAGTTGAAGGAGAAGCTGCGGGGCTCGAGGCGGGGGACGTTGATGCCGCAGTCGGGGCAGGCCATGGAGGAGGAGTAGAGGGTCTCGTCCATGCCGTGGATGGCGATGAGGACGAGGCCGTTGGCCATCTGGAGGGCTTTGAGGACGGAGGTTTCGAGGCGGCGGGTGTCGTATCTGAGCTGTGGGCTGTGAGCTGTGAGTTCTGAGTTGGGTGAAAGGGGTTTGAGGATGATGCGGTCGACTACGGCTTCGATGGTGTGGTTCTTGCGCTTTTCGAGGCGCATGCCTTCGGTGAGTTCGGCCATCTCGCCGTCGATGCGGGCGCGGAAGCCTTGCTGGTCGAGGGCTTCGAGCTCTTCGCGGAACTCGCCTTTGCGGCCGCGGACGATGGGGGCGTAGACGGTGATGCGCTCGCCGGGGGAGAGGGACGGCGATGCGTTCGACGATCTGTTCGGCGGACTGGCGGGTGATGGGGCGGCCGCAGTTGGGGCAGTGGGGCTGGCCTACGCTGGCGTAGAGGAGGCGAAGGTAGTCGTAGATCTCGGTGATGGTGCCGACGGTGGAGCGGGGGCTGCGGCTAGGTGGTTTTCTGCTCGATGGAGATGGCGGGGGAGAGGCCGTCGATGGCGTCGACGTCGGGGCGCTCCATCTGGTCGAGGAACTGGCGGGCGTAGGCGGAGAGGGTTTCGACGTAGCGGCGCTGGCCTTCGGCGTAGATGGTGTCGAAGGCGAGGGAGGATTTGCCGGAGCCGGAGAGACCGGTGACTACGGTGAGGGTGTTGCGCGGAATGCTGACGTCGACGTTGCGCAGGTTGTGCTGGCGTGCGCCGCGGACGGTGATGTGTGTGATGCCCATGTAAGTTGTCTGGCGATGTTCGGCCAAGTCTCTAGAATACGGCATTTTGCCGGGCGGGATAAAGGAGGGGAGTTGTGGAGCGGGACAACGCGAGAAGGGAAAGATGTATCTGAAAGAGCAACAGGGGTCACACGTTCGGGTCATTGTAATTGATCGCCGGATTTGTAACAATAGCGACTGCTTGAGAGCAATTGTCGCCGGGACGAGTGGGGCGGTTAGATGTTGAATCTTCAGGAGTGGTTGTGACTTCGATTATGTTGATCTGTGCGGTGTTGGCTTCGTTGGCGGTGGGGGTGCTGGTGGCTTACGGCGTTTGCATTGCGATGTTTGGATTGTTCCGGATGCATGCGCGGCAGGTGGCAGGGAATGGTCCAGCGCGCGGTGGCGCCGGCGCAGGTGATCGAGAGCTAGATTTCGTCTGGCTTTTTAAAAAGGGGCGTGCCTGACTGCGGCCCTTTTTCATTTAATTCAAGATATTTTTATTCGGGCTGGGGCTGGGGCTGCTGTTGCTGGCGCATGCGCTGCAGCTGCTCGTAGATCTGCTGCGGCGTTTTGACTCCGTTGGGAGAGTCGGGCTGGGAGGAGTTGGCGGGAGATGTTCCGGCGGGTGTGGCCGGGTTGGCTGGGGGAGTGCGGGGCTGCTCTGGACGGGTACGGAGGCGGGTTGCTCGGGCTCTGGGGGCGGCGCCTGGCGTCGCTCGGGTCTGTCGTCGAAGGCGGCAGCGTTGGGGTTGGGAGGAGTTGGGCCGCCCTTGCGCGGGGTGAGGATGAGTTCTGCGGGCGCGTCGGGGTCGCGCTGCTCGATGACCATGTTGCTGCTGGTGCCGTCGAGCAGCGCGGCGAGGACCTGGGCCGGCGTATCGGGTCCGTACTGGCCGAAGACGCGCTCGTCGGTGACGCCGCCGGTGATCTTCATGCCGGTCGAGCTGGAGATCTGACGAAGGATCTGGTTGAGGCTGGAGTTGTCGGCGGAGACGGAGAGCATGCCGTCTGCGTAGGTGACCTGTGCGTGATTGGGCGGGCGTTGCGATGGAGTGAGAGGTATTGGAGGCGGTTCAGGTGTGGTGGTGTTGTGCTGCGGGCAGAGAGGAGACCGGTGTGGGCGGTTTTGCGGCTGAGGCGTGTGGTGACTGCGCCGGCAGCGATGCGCAGAAGACAAGGCTTGCGACGACGGCGAACCGGATTGGCGCGAAGCGATGCATGTGGCTTGTAGGACGCGCTGCAGCAGCGGAGGTCATCTGTTACCGGGACGCGTTGTAGGAACAGTCTACCGCGAGGGAATGCTTAACACAGATGTCACAGATTGGAGTGTCGGTTGGGGATAACGTGGCCGAAGGATTCACTGCTGGGAGGCCGATGACCGGGGCGAGCGGCTGTTTGTACTAGACTGTCAGTGGTCCGGCTGGAATCTCGCGTGCAGTTGACGAGGAATCCTATGAGACTGATGGCGGGCGGGATGATGAAGATCAAGATCGGGTTGCTGATGGCGGGACTGCTGATGGGCGCTGTCGCTTCGGCGGAGGTGTGCACGACGCAGTCGCAGATGACGGCGACGGACAGGGATGCTCTGGCGGCGGCGGCGCGCAGTTTGGCGGCGAAGGTTCAGGCGAACGACGTAGCGGGTTGCAGGCGGCGACGGCGGCCGAGTATGCGAAGGACTTCAGCGGGATTGGACTGTGGTGGGGAGTACAGCGGCGAAGGTGAAGGGCGGGACGTTGACGGTGGAGCAGGTTTATCTGCTGGACGGAACGCAGTTGAAGCCGGGAGCGGATGGGTCGGTGCCGGAGGCGCAGTTTTTCTGCTCGCTGAACAAGACGGTGGCCGAGGCGGATTTTCCGATCCCGGGGCTGGCTCCGGGGCGGTATGGATTTGTGATGGTGGATGTCACCGATACCAGTTCGCCGTGGCGATTGTCGTTTCTGCTGCGGCAGGACCAGGGACAGTGGGCGATGGCGGGGTTTTATCCGAAGCCGCTGACGGCGGCGGGCCATGATGGTCTGTGGTACTGGACGCAGGCGCGGACGATGACTGCACAGAAGGAGCGCTGGAATGCGTGGCTTTACTACCAGCAGGCGGAGAGTCTGCTGCGGCCGGTGAACTTTATCCAGAGCACGCATCTGGAGAAGCTGAAGACGGAGGAGAGCGCTGCGGCTCCGCCTGCTTTGTCGGAGGGCGTGAGCGCGGAGGCGCCGCTGGTGGTGAAGGGGCCGGATGGAGTGGAGTATCACTTTACCGCGCTGGGAGTGGATGATTCTCTGGCGAAGGACAAGATCGACATGATGGCGCACCTGAAGGTGGATCAGATCGGCGATCCGGTGGCGGCGCGGAAACGTAACTCGGATGCGATGGTTGCGTTGCTGGCTGCGTATCCGGAGATGCGGAAGCCATTCCACGGCGTGTGGATGTTGGCTGAGGTTCCGGGGAGCAGAATCCGTTTGCGACGGAGCAGGCGATGAGCGAGATTCACTAATGAGTGATTTTTATAATTCTGAAGGTTGTTTGATGGGGTAGTGCTATCTTGAGAATCGTTTTGGCACGATGATAGAGATTGAAGAAACTGTAATGCTGACTTTCCCAGGTTGAACTGGCATCTTATTGGTTGCAATGGGTTAGAAAGAGAATGATGACAAAGATAAACAAGACATTGAGCCAGGCGATCAAGGAACGGAGAGCGACTCCCAGCTTTGATGGGACGCCGATTCCTGCGGAAGATCTGAAACAGATTCTCGATGCGGGTCTGCATGCGCCGAGCGGGTACAACATGCAGCCGTGGCGGTTTGTGGTGGTGCAGTCGCCGGAGCAGAAGAAGAGGTTGCGGGCGGCGAGCTATAACCAGGGCAAGGTGGAAGAGGCGTCGGCGGTGATTGTGGCGTGCGGCGATGCGGATGGGTGGCGCAAGGACCTGGATCTGATGCTGGAGCTGGGGCGCAAAGGGCGGGATGCCGGAGAGCTATGCGGCGCAGGCGCAGAGCAGCGTTCCGAACTATCTTTCGAGCTTTAGCAGCGGGCAGATGCAGGGATGGCTGAACAAGCAGGTGATGCTGGCGTTCACGCACATGATGCTGATGGCGGAGGTGATGGGTTACGACACCGCGCCGATGGAAGGGTTCGAACAGGACAAGGTGCATGAGGTGTTGCGGCTGCCGCTGAGCTATTGGGTGGTGGCGCTGCTGGCGATTGGACATGCGAAGGGGCCGGACAAGTTCGATGGCGGGCGCTTCGAGATGGCGCATACTGTGTTTGGCGAAGAGTTTGGCAAGCCACTGAAGTAGCGACAACGGAGACGACGGGGCTATGAAGATTGCACTGCGCGTTGTGGCTTTTCTTCTGGTGATCGTGGTCGTCGCGGGGCTGTTGTTTTACCGGTATCCGCTTTGGGTGGCGGATCAGCAGACTCGATTTCATCTTTGGCGCGAAGGCGTGAAGAGCGAGTATGTCGAGGCGGGTGGGTACAGGCTGCATTATTTTGAAGCGTCGCCTGGAAATGGAGGCGGTGGGACGCCGCTGGTTCTGGTGCATGGGCTGGGCGCGCGGGGTGAGGACTGGGCGGCGATGATTCCGGCGCTGGCGGCGCAGGGATTTCATGTGTATGTGCCGGACCTGCTGGGGTATGGGCGGTCGCCGAAGCCGGATGTGAGTTACTCGATCTCGCTGCAGGAGGAGACGGTGGTTCAGTTTATGCAGGCGATGCATGTGCCGCGGGCGGATGTGGGCGGCTGGTCGATGGGCGGGTGGGTTGCGATGAAGCTGGCGCTGGATCATCCGGAGATGGTGGACCGGCTGGTGATCTATGACAGCGCGGGGATTTATTTTCCGGCGACGTTCGGGCCGGAGTCTGTTTACTCCGAATGATGTGGCAGGAGTGAGGAAGCTTCATGGCGATGCTTTCGCCGAAGCCGTCGGATGTGCCGAACTTTGCGGCGGAGGCTGCTGCTGCGGAAGCTGCAGGCGAATGCGTGGGTGCTGAAGCGGAGTATGACGTCGATGCCGAGTGGGCGGGATCTGCTGGATTTTCGATCTGCACAAGATTTCGCAGCCGATGCTGATTGTGTGGGGGGCGAAGGATGAGCTGATTCCGCTGTCGGTGGGCGAGAAGATTCATCGAAGCGTGCCGCAGTCGGTGCTGGATATTGTGGAGGGATGCGGGCATCTGGCTCCCGCGGAGTGTGCGAGGCCGGTGATCGGGGGACGGTGGAGTTTCTGAGGGCGGAGCCGCCGATGCAGGGTGGGGAGAAGACGTTTCCGGTTGGGAATTAGGACGCCGCGCGGAGGCTAGTCGGGGGCTAGTCGGGTTGCCACTGGTAGGCGCCGGGTTGGGGCAGGCCGATGTGGGCGAGGACGCGGTGGACGAAGTTGCGGGCCATGTCTTCGGTGGTCTGGGGATGGTTGTAGAGGGTGGGGATGGCGGGGAAGATGGTGGCGCCGGCGTCGGAGGCGAGCTGCATGTTGCGGAGGTGGATGCGGTTGAATGGGGTCTCGCGGACGCAGAGGATGAGGGGGCGGTTTTCCTTGAGGCAGACGTCGGCGGCGCGCTGGATGAGGTTGGCGGCGAGGCCGTTGGCGATGGCGGCGAGGGTGCCCATGGAGCAGGGAAGGATGATCATGGCGTCGGTGGGGTAGCTGCCGCTGGCGATGTTGGCGCCGATGTCGGATTCGGTGTGCTGCTGGATCTTGGGGGATGGTGCGCCGAGGAGTTTTTCGACGAGGTCGTTGCGGCCGCTGAGATGCAGTTCTTCGGCGAGGACGCGGAGGGCGTTTTCGCTGACTACGAAGTTGATTTTGGCGATGCGGTCGTCGTGCGCGGCGGCGCGGAGGAACTCGGCGGCGTAGATGGAGCCGCTGGCTCCGGTTACGGCGAGGGTGATGGTGCGGGGTTCTGGTCACGATCCATTATCGCCGATGCAAGCGGCAAGGCGTAACGGTGATCAGAGGGATGAAAGGCTGATAAGAGCGGATTGTTTGACTGCCGGGTTCAGGAGGGCTGCTTTCGCAGGGCGTAGGCGATGAGGGTTTGGCCGTGGAGGTTGTGGGCTGGCGTTGAAGGCTTCGTTGCTGGCTTCTTCCTGCGCTGGGATGGTGGGGTCGAGTTCGCAGGCGGCGATCTCTTCGGTGGTGGCGTGGATGAAGCAGAGCTCGCAGGTGGCGAGGTTGATTTCTCCATTGTCGCCTTCGGTGCGCATGGGTGGGCCGAAGGTGCGGCAGAGGATGGGGCGGTGTTCGTAGAGGTCGCAGGTGCCGGTGGTGAGGTCGAGGACGGGGCAGGGCTCGTCGTTGGCGAACTCTTCGAAGAGGATGGCGGCTTCGTGGTCTTCGTTGAGGATGCCGGTGGTGAGGTCGCCGGGGAACCATGGGTCGAGGCGGGTGAGGGATTGGGCTACGCGCTGCGTGGATGCGCTGCGCTTTTTCGGGGTCGGTTGGTTCGAGCTGGCGAGGCCTTCGCGGAGGCGGGCGGCGTCTTCGTGGGCGATGGGGAAGACGCCGATGCAGCACTGGGAGCAGCCGGGATGGCAGACGAGATGTGGCCGCCGCGGCGGTAGGCGTCGGCTACGGCGGTGTCTACGATTTGGATGAGATCTGACATTCAGAGCGGCGGGAGTGATATCGGCTCGTTGCGCTTCAGCGATCGCCGTACCTAATTTGGTTTCGCTCCCGAAATCGCCTCCATCGGTGGTATCGGGATTTTGGCGCGTTGTTGAGTCTTATGGAATGATACGTTCGTTGCGCAGGCGGGTGAAGAGGTCGAAGAAGCTTTCGTCGGTGGGTTGGTAGTCGAGGAAGCCTAGTTTGCGGCTCTTGCTCATGTCGGTGACGACCTCGATGGGACGGCCGAGGTCAGCGTCGGTGTGCCAGGCGGAGATGAGGTTGTTGAGATTGGGTTCTATGAGATTGTGGGCTTTGGCGATGTCGCGCCAGATGTCTTCGGCGCCTGCGAATTGTTGCTCGAGCGGGGTGCCTTCGCCGGGAAAGGGAGCGGGTTCGATACCGAACCATGAGCGAGCCGAGACCACATCCAGCTCCAGCGGAAGACGTCGCCGTTGACTACGTTGAATGCCTGGTCTCGGGCGGCGGGAGTGGTTGAGGCCCACTCGAGATGACGGGCGAGCAGTCTTGCGTCGGTCATGTCGGTGAGGCTGTTCCATTGAACCGTGGAGCCGGGGAACAGGAAGGGGCGGCCGGGTTCGCGGCAGATCGAGGCGTAGACGGCGAGGGTGACGCCCATGTTCATGGCGTTGCCGAGAGCGTGACCGATGATGGTGTGGGGGCGATGGATGCTCCAGCCGAAGTTGTGACGATGGGCGGCGGCGAAGAGCTCGTCTTCCTGCGCGTAGTAGAAGTTTTCGATGTCGAGGCGCGGCTGTTCTTCGCGAAAGGGCGTGGCGGGGAGCTTGCCTTTGCCGTAGGCCTCGAAGGGACCGAGGTAGTGCTTGAGGCCAGTGACGAGGGCGACGTGACGGATGGAGTTGGCTGGGGCAACGGCTTCGAGGAGGTTTCGTACCATTGCGGAATTGACGCGGATGTTCTCGGCCTCAGTCGGTTGACGAAGCCATGTGGTGATGAAGACGTGGGTCGGCTTGAGATTGGCGACGGCGGATCGGAGGGCGGCGGAATCGAGGAGATCCGCAGCGATGAAGTTTACGCCGCCGATGTCGGCGGAGGGACGCCGGGCGAGGCCGTACACTTTCCAGCCGTCGGCCAGGAGTTGGTGTGCGAGGTTGCTGCCGACGATGCCGGTGACTCCGGCGATGAGTGCGGTATTCGACATGAGCATCCTCTGGATCAGGCTGGCGGGCTCGAGTCGCATGCCCGGGGGCCGTGATTGCCATTGGATGAAGTTTGCCTAGGTCGTGATTCGGCGGGAGGTTCGACCGCTCCTGCTTATCCGCGTCGTGCAATGGGACGGAAGGGACACGGCACCCGAGGTGCGAAGACACCGACTGGACTGCGAGTGCCGGGCAGTTGGGACGCTGGCTAGGTGGCTTTGCGCTGGAAGCTGGTCTTCTTGGTGCCGGCAAAGGAATCTTTTGCCTTGATCGAGGCTGTGGACGAGCCGGCGACGGGGTTTCCGCCGTTGTTTGCCTTGGCGGCTTTTTCGCGCGCTGCCTGGATTTTCTGTGCTTTGGGGCCTAGTCCGCGTACTTTGATTTCGGCTGCTTTGGGGATGAAATCACTCATAGGGAAATCCTATAATGCTCTGAGCTTTTCGAACAGAGAGCGAGTGGGGAGACGCCTGCACGGCATCGGGAATTTTAGTACTGATTATTCTTTTCATGATGCGTTTGAAGCACAAATGCAGGGTGAGGCTGACGGCTGCATTATTGTCATCTGGCCCAGATTGATCTGAGTTCCCAGGCTTGACCTGTTCCTTTGATTGCATTGGCATTCGGGAGTGGATGAATCGTGATGATGGAGGACGAGGGAAAGATGAGGTTAGTCATGGCGATGGTTCCGTCCTGAGCGTAGGCTTCTACGGATGATCTGTCGACGATGAGCGTCAGATCGTATGGGCGGGTTGTGACAAGCGGAGCCGTTGTCCTCGCGGGAAAGTCGGGGCTGACTTCGTCTCCTGCGTGGGTGCGGTCGATATAGAACTGCTTTGCGTTTGTGTCGAAGGCGATCTCTGTCCAGTGATGTTCGTCCGAGAAGAGCTTGATGCCAAAGAGAGAGGCGACGGAGGGATCAAACTGAAGCTTGAGCTCGAAGGGTGTTTGGATCGAGTGTTCGGGTTTGGCGGGAGCGGAGTCGGGCAGAAGCAGATCGGAGATTGGAATACTTTTCTGGCGAAGCGGTGCGATGACCGGCTCCTGCTTGAGCGCGAGACCGGAGTCATCGTTGATGAAGGAGAGCCGACGCGGCAGGCTCATCTGGCCTCGCCAAGGCGATGTGGGAAGTTTGGCTGCGTACTGCCAGTTGCTCATCCATCCGAGGAGAATTGGCTTCTGATCTTTTGGCAGGCCGTTGAAGCTGATGGCGCAGTAGTCGTCTTTGCCGTAGTTGGTCCAGCCGTGCGAGCCGCGCTCGGTTGATTGCGTAAAGGCTTTTCCGTCGAAGCTTCCGAGGAAGTATTGCTCGCCTGACCCTCCCTGCGGTGCGCCGGGGTTGAGGCCGACTTTGAGGGCCCAGATGCTTGCTTTGCCGGTGGACGAAGGGATGCGAAGGAGGTCGGGGCACTCCCAGTCGCCAGCGATGTCTCCGGCGGGGCCGAAGTCGCTGAGTTGCGTCCACTGTTTGAGATTGGGCGAGGAGTAGAGACGGACCTTGTGCTCCTTGGGCAGGGCGACGGCCATGATCCAGTGGTGTGCGGCGGGGTCCCAACTGACGCTGGGATCGCGGAAGTCGGCGAGGTTAAGGTCGAGGACTGGATTGCTCTTGTATTGCGTCCAGGTGCGGCCTTTGTCGAGGCTGTAGGCGATGTTCTGGGTTTGACGGGTGCCTTGAGGGGTCTCGCTGTGGCCGGTGTAAATGGCGACGAGGCACTCGCTGTTTTGCGTACAGAGGCCGCTGGTGTTGTGGTGGTCGACGACGACACTGCCGGTGAAGATCATGATGCCGTTTTTTTCAGCGATGGCGACGGGCAGCTCGTGCCAGTGGAGGAGGTCGGTGCTGACGGCGTGGCCCCAGCTCATGTGTCCCCACTGATCGCCGAAGGGGTTGTACTGAAAAAAGAGATGGTATTCGTTTTGGAAGAAGACGAGTCCGTTGGGGTCGTTGGTCCAGTGTTCGGCGGGGGAGAAGTGGACTTGCGGGCGGTAGGGTTGGTCGTAGGTCTGCGCGGCTGGGGTTTGCGCGGCTGTGGGCAGGGCGCACAGGGTGAGTGTGACGATACAGTGGAGCGCGCCTGAGTGGAGAGCCTCGCGGAGTAGCTTTTTGGCCATGGGAAGTCCCCGGTAGATGAGATGCAAGGCCATCGTCCCGTGTCAATAGAAGGCAGAAGACTTGTTCGTGATTAATTAATTGGCAGATTCGTTGAGGACGCGAGCGAAGATGGCGTCGACGTTGGCGAGTTGGCGGGTGTAGTCGAAGGAGCGGGCTAGTTTTTCGGGGGAGAGGCGGGCGGCGATCTCGGGGACTTTGGCGATCTCGTCGCGGAAGACGAGGTCGTTCTTCCAGGAGTTCATGGCGTGGGACTGGACGAGGCGGTAGGCGTCTTCACGGGACATGCCGGATTCGGCGAGGTCGAGCAGGAGCTGGCCGGAGAAGATGAGGCCGCCGGTGGACTCGAGGTTCTTCAACATGCGGGCGGGGTAGACGAGGAGTTTTTCGATGAGTTGCGTGGTCTTCGCGAGGAGGTAGTCGGCGAGGATGGTGGAGTCGGGGAGGATGACGCGCTCGGCGGAGGAGTGGGAGATGTCGCGCTCGTGCCAGAGGGCGATGTTTTCGAAGGCGACCTGGGCGTTGGCGCGGATGACGCGGGCGAGGCCGCTGATTTGTTCGGAGGTGATGGGGTTGCGCTTGTGAGGCATGGAGCTGGAGCCTTTTTGTTTTTCGGAGAAGAACTCTTCCGCTTCGCGGACCTCGGTGCGTTGGAGGTGGCGGATTTCGGTGGCGATCTTGTCGAGAGTGCTTGCGAGGACGGCGAGTGTGGAGACGTAAGCGGCGTGGCGGTCGCGTTGGACGACCTGCGTTGCGACGGCTACGGGTTGCAAACCCAACTCCGCGCAGATGGCCTCTTCGTGCTCGGGTTTGAGGTGACCGAAGGTACCGACGGCGCCGGAGAGCTTGCCGACGCGGAGGTCTTCGGCGGCTGCGTCGAAGCGGGTGAGGTTGCGCTGCATCTCGGAGTACCAGAGGAGCAGCTTGAGGCCGAAGGTGGAGGGTTCGGCGTGGATGCCGTGGGTGCGTCCGATGATGGGGGTGTGCTTAAATTCGATGGCGCGCTTTTTCAGGGTGTCGGAGAGGGCGACGATGCCGGCCCGGATGATGGCGGAGGCTTCTTTGAGTTGGAGGGATTGCGCGGTGTCGACGACATCGGTGCTGGTGAGGCCGTAGTGGAGCCAGCGAGAGTCTTCGGGGGAGTCGATGTGTTCGGCGACGGTGGTGGTGAAGGCGATGACGTCGTGCTTGACCTCAGCTTCGATCTCGTTGATGCGGTCGACGGTGAAGGCGCCGCGGTCGCGGATGGTGTCGGCGGCGGATTGAGGGACGAGGCCGAATTTTGCGAGGGCCTGGGAGGCGGCGATTTCAACGGTGAGCCAGCATTGGTACTTGTTGGCGTCGGACCAGATGCGGCCCATTGCTGGGCGAGTGTAACGGGCGATCATGAGTTTTTCTCAATCCTGGGGGCTGACTACGTAACTGCAACACCGAGGAGTTCGGACATCTCGTCGTAGAGGAAGCCTCGGCCGGGGCGATAGGGTTGGACCCATTTGCCGTCGATGACAAACTGGGGAATGGCTCGCTTGCCGGTGTTCTCGATGACGAGGTCGGCGGCGCCGGGGGTGTTCTCGATGTCGATTTCTTTGTAGGGGATGTTGTGCGTGGTGAGGAAACGCTTGGCTTCGCGGCAGTCGCGGCACCAGGCCGCTGAGTAGAGGGTAAGATCCATGCCTCTATTTTACTGGAGAAGAAATAATCAGGTGTTGTTGGTCTGTGGGAGGGAGTGAGATTGGATGAGGTCCCAGAGGTTGCCGTAGAGGTCTCGGAACACGACGACGGTGCCGTAGGGTTCGGTGCGAGGTGGCTCAGTGAATTGGACGCCGTTTGTCTGCATGCGGTCGTAGTCGCGCCAGAAATCATCGGTGTGAAGGAAGAGAAAGACGCGTCCGCCGCTCTGGTTGCCGATGTGTTCAACCTGCGCCGGCGTGGTGGCTTGTGCGAGAAGGATCCGGGTTTCGCGGGAGCCGGACGGGGCGACGACGACCCAGCGCTTGGAGTCGGTGAGGCGCGTATCTTCAATGAGCTCGAAGCCGAGCGACTGCGTGTAGTAGGCGAGCGCTTCGTCGTAGTCGCGGACGAGGATTGATACGGAGCCGAGGTACTGGGGCATAATTACCCGCTACTGTTCGTGGTAGTTGCGGATGAGGCCGCCGTCGACGATGAAGGTGGAGCCGGTGCAGTAGGCGCCGTCGTCGGAGGCGAGGAAGAGAGCGACGCCGGCGACATCTTCAGGGGTGCCCATGCGCCCGAGAGGGATGTTGGCGAGGAGGGCGTTGAGTTCAGGCTTGTTGTCCAGCAATTTTGTGTTGATGGGAGTGGCGATGGCGCCCGGTGCGATGTTGTTGACGGTGATGCCGAGGGGACCGAGCTCGACGGCGAGGTCGCGCATTAGCATGCGGATGCCGCCCTTGGAGACGCAGTAGGTGGAGAAATGGGGGAAGACCATGTCCTCGTGGACGGAGCTGATGTTGATGACGCGTCCGGGGAGTTTGGCGGCGATGAGACGTTTGACGAAGGCCTGGGTGAGGAAGAAGGCGCCTTTGAGATTGACGTTGAGGACGGCGTCGTAGTCTTTTTCAGTGACGTCCCAAAAGGGGGCTTCGATCTCGATGCCGGCATTGTTGACGAGGATGTCGCAGCGGCCGAGTTGCTTGTAGGTTTCGTCGATGAGGCGTTGGGTGTCGGCGAGGATGGAGACGTCGGCCTGGATGGTGATGGCTTTGCAGCCGGCCGCTTCGCATTTGACTGCGGTGTCGTCGGCTTGCTCGGGGTGGCTGCGGTAGTCGACGACGACGGCGGCGCCTTCGCTGGCGAGGCGGATGGCGATTGCCTGGCCAATGCCGGAGCCGGAGCCGGTGACGATGGCGACTTTATTTTGTAGGGTGGGCAATGGGCTCTCCTGTTTTGATTGCTATCTGAGATGCAGCGCAGCGTGGGGCCCGGTGGTGCGGGTGAGCTATTTTTTCATAGGAATCGAGACGGCGAGGCCGGGGGTGACTTTGTACTGTTCGGCGAAGTTGCGCTGGTTGATGGAGAGAGCGACTCGCCCGCGGGAGTCGATGTAGAGAAGAGGGCTGCCGACGGGCACGTCGCTAAAGGTTTTGACGAATGGGACGGTGTAGAGGTGGCCGTCGATGGTGACGGGGACCGGGTCGCTGAGATGGTAACCGAGTTTGGCAAAGGTTTCGGAGGGGACGTTGAGGATGACGTTTCCGAAGGGGCCATCGAGGCCGAGGACTTCAGCGAGGAGACCGGACGAGTCGAGGGTGGGGTTGCGAATGTCGAGGCGCACGAGTTTGGTGACATCGAGCGAGGGGCCAGCCTTGGTCCAGTCGTCTCCCCGGGCGAGATGGGCTCCGGCGGGTGAGAAGATGTCGCGTCCGTGAAAGGTAGAGGAGAGACGGGCGCCGATCATCCAGGCGGGGTTGGTGATCTCGCGGGCTTCGATGATCTGGCCCGGGCCGTCGCTGGGCATGAGGGTGAGGAGGCCGTTGTCGGGCACGACGAAGTACTGGCCGAGGCGATTGTGCGCGATGATCGCTTTGCGGGTGCTGCCGACGCCGGGGTCGATGACGACGACGAAGACGGCGTCGGCGGGGAAGTAGGGTGCGGAGCCGGCGAGGAAGCGTGCGCCTTCGGCGATGTCGTAGGGCGTGGCCTGGTGGGTGATGTCGATGACGCGGATGCCGGGGTCGATGGTCTCCATGACGGCCTTGCAGATGCCGATGGCGTCGTCCTTGACGTCGAAGTCGGTCATGAAGCCGACGACGTGCTGCGGGTGCTCAATGTGTTGCGCCTGGAGCGCGCAGGTGATGAGAAGAATCGCTGCAAAGAGGCGGGTGTGCTTCATGCGATGAGGATAACTTAGCGGCGGGCGCGGAAGAAATTGGTGAGGAGGGCGCCGCACTCTTCGGCGAGGAGGCCGGAGGTGACTTCGACTTTGTGGTTGAGTTGGGGATGGTTCATGACGGAGAGCACAGAGCCGCAGGCGCCGGCTTTGGGGTCGGGTGCGGCGTAGACGAGGCGACTGACGCGGGCGTGGAGGATGGCTCCGGCGCACATGGCGCAGGGTTCGAGTGTGGCGTAGAGAGTGCAGTCTTCGAGGCGGTAGTTGCGGAGGTGAAGGCCGGCTTCGCGGAGGGCGACGATCTCGGCGTGGGCGGTGGGGTCGGAGTCGCGGAGGACACGGTTCTGGCCTCGGCCGATGATTTTGTCTTCGTGGACTACGACTGCGCCTACGGGGACTTCCCCGTTGGCTTCGGCGGCTTCGGCTTCGGCGATGGCGGCTCGGAGGTAGTCGAGGTCGGTCATGCTTGTTGGCGAACTTGTGGTTTTGCTTCAGGGCCGAAGAAGCGGGCGATCTGTTGGGCCAGATTTTGTAATGCCGGGCGGCTGCTGGCAAGTGCCTCATCGTTGTGGGCGAAGCTATTGCGCCAGACCTGCTCGATGATGGGAGTAAGGTTTTCGGCTATAAGGTTGCTGGTCGGAAGGTGAGCGATGCTGGCGAAGATCGCGTCTTCTTCAGGTTCGTATTCGTCGGCGGGAGCGCCTTCGGCGATGTGACGTTCGGGATCGGCTTCGCGAACGAGATCGCGAATGGATTCGAGGTCGGGTGGAGGGGGCCACGGAGCGCTCATGCGGGCTCCTGTTGGGAGAGGCAGTGGAGGGTGCCGAGGCCCCAGACGAGGTCGACGGCGTGGATGCCGATGACATCGCGGTCGGGGAAGCAGGAGGCGATGATGTTGAGGGCGTGGCGGTCGTTGCAGTCGTTGAAGGTGGGGACGAGGACGAGTGAGTTCGCGATGTAGAAGTTGGCGTAGCTGGCGGGGAGGCGCTGGCCTTCGAAGGTGACCGGTGCGGGCATGGGGAGCTCGACGATCTCGAAGGGCTCGTTGTTGAGGTTGCGGAAGCAGCGGAGGCGGTCGAGGTTTTCGGCTAGCGGGAGATGGTTTTCGTCGTGGGTGTTGGGCTCGACGCAGGTGAGGATCTTGTTTTCGGCGACGAAGCGGGTGATGTCGTCGACGTGGCCGTGGGTGTCGTCGCCGGCGCAGCCCTTGTGGAGCCAGAGAGTTTTTTCGATGCCCAGATAATCGTGGAAGGCTTGCTCGAGGTGTTTGCGGGTTTCGGCTTCGTCGCCGAGGCCGGGGTTGCGTTCCTGGATCTTGCTTAGAAGGCACTCTTCGGTTGTGAGGAGGAGGCCGGCGCCGTTGGTGTCGATGCAGCCGCCTTCGAGGACGAGGCGGTGGGGTTTGGCTTTGGAATCTTCAAGGGGACTTCGACCTCGGGCTTGAACTGGGGGATGTCGTAGTGCCTGGCGACGTGCTGGGGAAGCTGGTCGTCGCGGTGCCAGTTGTCGTACTTGGCCCAGGCGTTGAACTTCCAGTTGGTGATGGCGAGGTCGCCGGCGGGGTTTTTGATGAAGATGGGGCCGGAGTCGCGGAGCCAGACGCGGTCGGTCTGCCAGTGGTGGAAGTGGAGGCGGGCGAGGTTGGCGCCGGCGCGGCGGAGGTGGCCGGTGGCGCGGTTTTCGGCGTCGGTGTTGTTGACGAGGATGTGGACGTCTTCGACCTGGGAGAGGTGGCGTGCGATTTCGGCGTAGACCCAGGGGATGGGCTGGAATTTTCCGGGCCAGTCCTCAGCGTTGTGGGGCCACGCGATCCAGGTGGCGGCGTGGGGGGCCCATTCGGCGGGCATGCGGTAGTGGAGGTCGCGGGGGGTTGTCATGATCTCGTTTTGTCGCTTTTCCATGGTTGCATTGGTATACCCCTAACCCCGTTCAATATTGCGTAAAGTCTTCTATCGAATTGACTTAGCTTTGGACTGCCATGACCCTGAAGGCCGGAATCGTCTAAAGTCCTCATTCGAAATGAGTAGACATTACAGGGTGTGGTGGGCCCAAATTAAGTATAGCTGCACGAGCGCAGGTGAAACTCCGTCTCTATTTCTCTCGATTCATGGGGTTGAGTGGCCAGGGACTTTAAAGTTGCGGTGATGGGAAGCGGTCCGTTCGGCGCAGACCTTTTGGCCGTTGCGTGATTTGATTGGTTGTACTAAGGAGCCGCTGTTGCATCAGACTCTCTAAGAGATTTTGATAGGTGAGAGCCTATAGGATGGGATGCGGCTGAATTACTCACGTTCGTAATCCAGTGGAGGCTAGAGAGAGATATGGCAATCAGCGTAAGTGCACCCCGAAGTGCGCCGCAGTTTCACACGCAGAAGACGGACTACCGGGCGATGAGCATCGCGACGATGCTCTTTTTCATGTGGGGATTTCTTACGTGCCTGAACGACATCCTGATTCCGCACCTGAAGGCGATCTTCGACCTTAATTACGCGCAGGCGATGCTGGTGCAGTTCTGCTTCTTTTCGTCGTACTTCATCTTCGCGCTGCCTGCGGGCAAGGTGATCGAGTGGCGCGGCTATAAGGGCACGATGGTGATCGGACTGCTGGTGATGGCCGCCGGTGCGTTCCTGTTTCTGCCAGCCTCGACGATGGCGTCGTTTGGGGTGTTTCTTTCGGCGCTTGTGATTTTGGCGGCGGGAATTACTACGCTGCAGGTTGCGGCGAATCCTTATGTAGCAAACCTGGGGCCGCCGGAGACGAGTGCGGCGCGGCTGAACCTGTCACAGGCGTTCAACTCGTTTGGAACATTTATCGCGCCGTTTTTTGGGGGAGCGCTGATTCTGAGTGCGACGCAGGTGTCGCAGGACAAGCTGGACTCGTATTCGGCGGCGGCGCTGCAGATTTATCGCACGCAGCAGGCATCATCGGTGCGACTGCCGTATCTGGGAATTGGGTTGACGCTGGTGTTGCTGGCAATTTCGTTTGCCGTGCTGAAGATGCCGACGATGGACTTTACGCGTGACATTCGTCCGGGGGAGTTGAACGAGGATGTGAGGGGAGACAGTATCTGGAGGCATCCGGTGTTGCTGGCGGGAGCGCTGGCGATCTTTGTTTATGTGGGGGCTGAGGTTTCGATTGGGAGCTTCCTGGTGAACTACTTTGGATTGCCGGATATCTCGGCGTTTCCGGAGAGGACGGCGGCGAAGTATGTCTCTCTTTATTGGGGAGGGGCAATGGTGGGGCGGTTCATCGGTTCGTGGCTGTTGACGAAGCTAAAGACGAGTACGGTGCTGGGTTCGGCGGCAGTTTTGGCTTGCAGCCTTGTGGTGATGTCGATCCTCACGGATGGGCATACGGCGATGTGGGCGATTCTTGCGGTGGGGCTGTTCAATTCGGTAATGTTCCCGAGTATCTTTACGGTCGGGTTGACTGGATTGGGGCCACTGACGAGCAAGGGCTCGAGCCTGATGGTGGCGGCGATCGTCGGCGGCGCTCTGATCCCGTTGGGAGAAGGACATCTGGCGGATGCAATCGGGGTGCATCATGCTTTTGTGATTCCGGCGGTCTGCTATATCTACATTGCGCTGTTTGGATATTTAGGCGGACGTAGGGCGGAGCGGGAGATCAGTGAAGAACTCAGTGCGAGGGCGGCGTGATCTTTGCGAGTTGATCGAGGTAGAGGTTTTCTAGGCGGAGGTTGCTGGGGCGGGTTTCGTTGTCGCCGTCGACGGGGATGAGGGTAAGGAACTGCGCTCCGTACCAGGTGTAGGTGAAGAGGAGGGTGGCGCGGCAGCCGTTGGCTTCGGGGGTGAGGGTGAGGCGAGCGAGGGTGTCGATGCTGGAGTGCGCGTGCCAGACGATGGGGTTGGACTTCTGCCTGGTGGGCTGGATGTAGAGATGCATGGCGCGACTGGCGGAGACGCGATGGCCTGCGTCGTCGTGGAGGTCTGAAGTCTTCGCGATGAAGCAGGTGGAGCAATTGACTTCAGGCAGTAGGACGAAGGAGCGTTGCGAGAAGAATGGGCGCGCGGCGGACTCCGCGGCGACGCATGGGATGGGTAAGGTGCGGGTCGCAGGTACGGGTGGTTGCGCGGTGAGTAGCGGGGTGAGCAGGAGAGTGGCGAGGAGGCGTTTCATCTTCGGAGTTTTGGTGATGGTGCTTCGTTCGTATTTGGCTTAACTTACTTTTTACTTTCTTTTCTTTTTTACTTGTCTTTGAAGATGATGTAGGTCGTCGTGGTGCCGGGAGCGACCTTGACCCAGTGCGGGACACCAGCTGGGACGTGAGCGATGTCTCCGGCGTGGAGGACGACTTCTTTGCCGCCTAGAATTCCGCTGCCGACGGTTTCGCCGGGGCTGGTCCCGTTGGGGTGCTCCTCCTGCATAGTGCCGCCGGAGACCAGGGTGACGGTGCCGGTGCTGATGACCATCTGATCGGCCCAGAACTGATGGCGTTCGGCGAGCCCGGTGTGGACGCGGACGACGAGAACGATCTTGGAGGTGCCGAAGTCATCAGTGGTGGCGCTGGCCACTCCGGTGGGGCTGGCTTTGGCGTCGGTGAGCAATTTGGCTTCGCGCTGCTGGAGATCGGCGGCGGTGTGGACGGTGGGATCGGTGGATTGGGCGAGGAGTGGGGCGGTGGTGAGGGCTAGGCAGAGGATGATGCTGCGGGGCATGCTGGCTCCTTTGAGAACAGCCAATTGTAATGGTTGGGTTGGGTCGATCAAGGACGTGGCTGGTTCGGCGGCGTACATCCCACCCTTTGCGATGAGACTGCAAAGGATGGGGTACCCGAGCCTTGCAGGCTTGGGGTGGAGAAAGCGGTTCGCGCTTTGCGCGAATGCCCACTCATGCGATGAGACTGCATGAATGGGGCACCCGGCGCGATACACTCCTGATGACGCCGCGCAAAAGGGGTCACACCGCGCACAGAGATTAATGGAAATTCCAGAAAGCATGAAAGCCGAGCTTGCGGCTTGGAATAACGGCGCCGGAATTGACATCGAATCGTGGGTCGGCTGCGAAGGCAATTTCTCTTTAGCGGTTGGCTATACGTCGGTCTTTTGGCCCGAATTTGTCGCCTTTGATGAATACATACTTCGGAAAGGATTTTCAGAAGATTCCCTCAGAGGATTTGAACAACAAAAGGGTATCGACCGCAAATCGGTGGAATGGGTTATGAACCACGTGCATCTTGCCGATATTCAGTACCGCGGCTGTAAGGACGCCACGAAAGACAAGCTCCTTCTGCTTAGTAATGTGCTCAAGGAGATATACCAAGCGAAGCTCCACTGGTAGTTTCCAGATCGCCCGTGCAACGTGGAGCTCTACGTACCTGAGGATGAGGAAGATCTGATCGAGTATCAGCTCTCGTTTTGGCAAAAACGCGGTGAATAGCCAATCGAACCGCTTCACCAAATCCTTAGTTCGAGTCGCGCGTCAGGACCTCAGTCGATGAAGCGTTTGGCTATGCCTTCGTAGGCGTCGATGCGGCGGTCGCGGAGGAAGGGCCAGTGCTGGCGGGTGACTTCGATGAGTTTGGGGTCAAGGTCGGCGATGAGGATCTCTTCTTTGTTGTGAGATGCCTGGGCGAGGATGCGGCCGAAGGGGTCGGTGATGAAGCTGCCGCCCCAGAACTCGATGCCAGAGTGCGGGGTGTGGTCGCCGGGGCCGTGGAGTTGTACGGTGGCGGGGTTGCCGTCGGTGGCGAGGGTTTTGAATTTGACGTCGCCGTGCTCGTGGCCGACGCGGTTGACGGCGCAGACGAAGACCCCGTTGGCGATGGCGTGAGCGCGCTGGGCAGTCTGCCAGGCTTCGTATTGGGCGGTGCCGAACTCCTCTTTTTCGGAGGGGTGCCAGCCGATGGCGGTGGGGAAGAAGAGGATCTCGGCTCCGCGAAGAGAGGTGAGGCGAGCGCCTTCGGGGTACCACTGGTCCCAGCAGACGAGGGTGCCGATGGGGCCGACGGAGGTTTGCGTTGCTTTGAAGCCGAGGTCGCCGGGGGTGAAGTAGAACTTCTCGTAGTAGAGCGGGTCGTCGGGGATGTGCATCTTGCGGTAGGTGTCGGCGATGCTGCCGTCTTTCTCGATGGTGACGGCGGTGTTGTGATAGAGGCCGGGGGCGCGGCGCTCGAAGAGGCTGGCAACGAGGACGACGCCGGTCTCGCGGCAGACGCGGGTGAGGATGTCGGTTGAGGGGCCGGGGATCGGCTCGGCGAGGCCGAAGAGGGTGTGGTCTTCGCGTTGGCAGAAGTATTGGGCGCGGAAGAGCTCGGGCAGGCAGACGATGTGGGCGCCGAGGCGGGCGGCTTCGTAGACGCGCTCGGCGGCCTTGTCGAGGTTGATTTTGGTGTCCGGGTCCATGGACATCTGGATGAGCGCGACGCGCTTGAAGGAGGAGTGGTTGCTGGTGTCTGTGGTCATGTTCGTCGTTTCTAGTTTATCGGGTTCGTTGGTGATGCGAGATTGCTTGGTGGTGCGAGAGAGCTTATTTGCTCGGATTCGCGTCTTCGAGAACAACCCCACGTTAGCGACGATGAGACCGTCGCGAACATGGGGCGCCCGGTTCTCCTACTTTGTGTCGGACATGCGTGGGACGGTGCGGGCGATGGGTTCGATGCGGTTGACGCTTTGGAAGGGCAGCATCCAGCCGGGGTACTCAGGTGGGAGGGCGCTGACTTCGTCGAGCTGTTTGAGTTCGTCGGCGGTCAGTTTGAGATCGACGGCGGCGAGGTTGTCGTTGAGCTGGTCGAGGCGTTTGGCTCCGATGATGATGGAGGTGACGAAGGGTTTGGCCAGGACGTAGGCAAGGGCGACGCGGGCGGGGCTGCAGTTGTGGGCCTTGGCGATGGGGGCTGTGACATCGAGGATCTTCCAAGTGCGTTCTTTGTCGACGATGGGAAAGTCGAACTCGGAGCGGCGGGAGTCGGCGGGTTTCTGGTTCTCGCGGGAAAATTTTCCGGAGAGGAGACCGCCGGCGAGCGGGCTCCAGACGAGGAGGCCGGTCTTTTCGGCTTCGAGGAGAGGGACGATGTCGCGTTCGAGGTCGCGGCCGGCGATGGAGTAGTAGGCCTGGAGGGTGTCGAAACGTGCGAGGTTTTTGAACTCGGAGATGGCGAGTGCTTTGGCGATCTTCCAGGCGAGCCAGTTGGAGACGCCGATGTAGCGGACTTTACCTGAAGTGACCAACGAGTCTAGAGCTCGGAGGGTCTCTTCGATGGGTGTGATGGAGTCGTTGCCGTGGATCTGGTAGAGGTCGATGTGGTCGGTCTGGAGGCGGCGGAGGCTGGCGTCGACGGCGTCCAGAATGTGTCCGCGGGAGGCGCCGACGTCGTTGCGGCCGGGGCCGGTGCGGCCGAAGACCTTGGTGGCGATGACGACCTGAGTTCGGGGGATGTTGAGGTTCTTGAGGGACTGGCCGAGTGCCTTCTCGCTCTCGCCCTCGGAGTAGACGTCGGCGGTGTCGAAGAAGTTGATGCCACCTTCGATGGATGCCTTGACGAGCTCGTCGGCACCGGCCTGATCGACGGTTCCAATGGCCCGGAATAGGCCAGTGCCGCCGTGGAAGGTCATGGTGCCGAAACAGAGGGTGGAGACGAGAAGGCCTGTGTCGCCGAGGGTTTTGTATTGCACTAGGATTCCTTAGGCCGAAGTTTCGGCGCGCAGGAGATTAGACGCCCGGGGTCGGTCCCTTGATTCAGATGGATGGGGAGGCGTGGACGCTGGTCTTCGCTCTGATTTTTCGCGGACTTTGCTTTTTTGACGGTGAATTTTCTGTTACGTTTGAATAGAAGGCCGCTGGAACAGGCATCCCGCGGGTTCATTCCTGATCACTTGAAAATAACTTTCCCGACGGTAGTCGCAACCGTGTATCTGATTGCAGAAGGAGTCTTAAATTGAGCGAATTTCGTGATTTTCTGGAGCTTTCGTACGGCGAACTCGAGGACCTGAACCTGCAGGCGAAGGACATGCGCAAGAAGCGCGTGGACCCGGCCGTGATTCAGGAGGAGCGGTTGAAATATCTGACCGACGAGAAAAGGATCAAAGCTGTCACCGTACTGTTCAGCGATCTGGAAGGCCGCCTGCACATGCTGGACTACGACAAGAAGTTTCTGGTGAAGAGCTACGACAACCTGACTTTTGACGGCTCGTCGATTCGCGGCTTCACGGCGCAGCGGGAGAGCGATCTGCGGCTGGGGATCGACTGGAGCGCGTTCTACTGGGTGCCGGCGGATGTGTTTGGCGCGGGCAAGGTGATGGTGTTCGGCGAGGTGATCGACAAGAACGGCACGACGTATAGCGCGGATATTCGCGGGGTGCTGAAGCAGTTCTCGAAGGAGCTGTTTGACAAGCAGGGCTACACGCTGAACGCAGCGAACGAGATCGAAGGATTCCTGTTTGAGGGCATCGACGCGGAGCGCGCTTATCACGAGACGGGAAGCTTCGAATACGTCAATAAGGGCGGGTACTATCACTCGCTGCCAGGCGATCCGCTGCGGGAGTTTATCGACACGACGGCTGAAGTTCAGCGGGCTATGGGATTTGAGAATGAGAAGGACCATCCGGAGGTCGCGCCGAGCCAGTTTGAGATCAACTACAGCTATGGCGAGGTGGTTGCCGCGGCGGACCAGATTCAGTTGTACAAGCTGATCTGCAGACAGGTCGCTACTCAGATGGGGATGTCGGCGAGCTTCCTGCCGAAGCCTGTGGTGGGTGTGAACGGCAGCGGCATGCATACGAATGTTTCGATCACCAAGGCCGGAAAGAACCTGTTCTGGGATCCGAAGGGCGAGGAGAAGATTTCCAAGCTGGCGTGGCAGTTTACGGACCGCATTCTGACGCATGGCAACGACATCTGCCTGCTGTTGAATGCGAGCGTGAATGCGTATCGCAGGTTGGATCCTCACTACGAGGCGCCGAACCAACTGAACGCCTCGGCTGTGAACCGTGGGGCGATGGTCCGGGTTCCGATCGGCAACGAGAAGTCTGCGAGGATCGAGGTGCGTGCGGTTGCTCCGGATGCGAACCCTTACATGGTGCTGTTTTCGGTGTTCAAGACCGGACTGCAGGGCGATACGGCGCGGATCAAGAACCTGCGACAGGCCGAGCGGTATCTGCCGGACAACATCTACACGGCGCTTGAGAACTTCCGGGCGGCAGATTGGACGACAACACTGCTAGGTGAGGATGTGAAGGCGCGGTATGCCGATCTGAAGCAGGCTTCGGCGGATCGCTGTCCGCGGCTGCTCGGCACGATCGTCAAGGCGCCTGAGGTGCAGTTCCACCACGACGTGTATAACCAGCTGCTTTGGAATAAATTCTAGAGTCGATTTCAGATCGAGGGGAAAGGCCGGTGATAGATCATCGGCCTTTTTTCTTTTTGATAAGCGTGACGGATTTCTTTTATTTGATGAGCGTGACGGCTAACTTTTAATAGGTGCGTCAGACAACGCATGCTAGAGTTTGTAGCGATATGAAGTTACGGGCCTGGTTCTCTTATGCGGCGTGTGGAGCGGTTTTTCTGCTGAGCGGATGCGGCGCGTGGAATGTGTTGCCATACTCGCCGGCTCCGGCCGCGAGCCCGCTGACTGGTAACTGGCTGGTTGTCGGCTCACTGTCGAACTTTGGACCGACGTTTGGGCAGGGACAGGCGCAGTCACCGTTCAACCTGGCAGTAAGCCTCGATGTAACGGGTGGCAAGGTGACGGGATATGCTTCGACGGCATTTATTTGCACGAACACAGGTGCAGGTGGTGCGGGTGGATTGGTGACGGCTTCGATTGGTGCTGACGGCAGCTTTGAGCTTCAGCAGCCGGTGCTGGGACCGGGAGTGCCAACTGTAACTTTCGACGTCCGCGGCGTTGAGCCACAGACGGCCGGAGGAACCTGGTCAGGAACATATACCGCGACGAACACCAACAATGGGTGCACTTCCACTTCAGGCGCATTTACAGCAGTGCCAATCATGCCGGTTACGGGAGCTTACGCGGCCACTGGAACCCTGGGTTCACAGGGTTCGAGCGGTTCAACTCCTCTGACAATAACGGCTACGTTTCAGCAAGGCGCTATTAGCGTCCCTTCCACATCGACGAGAGTTAATAGTCAGAACGTTCTGAACGGAGGCATAGCGGTGCAGGGCTCGCCTTGCTTTAGCGGCGGAACGATAAACCCGATGGGGGGTGCTGTCCTCGGGAGCTTCGTGCAGGCGGTGTACACGATGAACGATGGGTCGGAGTTGTTTGTTTCCGGCTATATTCGTGATGCCTCGGTTTCCACCATTGAACTCGTGGGCTTCCTGGTCAACGGTGGGCAATGCGATAAGGAATTTGGCTCCTTTGGTACGAGTTTGGTCCGCCAGTGAACATGGGTGTTTTCGGGTTTATTTTGCGCCTGGGGTGAGCGTGCTGAGTTTCGATTTGGCGATCTTGAGGACGATTCCGGCGTTGCGGTCGGCGACTTCGCTGATGTGGTATTCGGATGCGACGCCGAGAAACTGGGCGATTTCGGTTGGGGTGAGCTTGTAGTCCTGTTCGAGCCAGTTGGCCATGTTGCCTGTGGCTTCTTTGATGGCGTCGTCGAGCGAGCCCGCGAGGCCCATGGTGATCAGGTCGGTTTGGGTTTCGATGCGGCGGCCACCGATGCGCTTGGCAGGTAGAACATCGACGGTGAACTCGACGTCCATTGAGGTCTCGAGGGCGTTCCCGTTGAGCTCGCCGTCGCCCTGGAGGGCATGGCCGTCGCCGACATAGAGCAGTGCGCCTGGATTTGAGACGGGAAGGTAGATTGTGGTGCCTTCAGCGTTTTCGTTGAAGTCCATGTTGCCACCGTAGCCGCCGGAGTCTCCGGTTCCGGGAGGCGCATTCGCGGGACCGGTGGCTGTGGCGATGCAGCCGAGCATGGGATGTACGGGAATGGTGAAGGAGCGCATGTGTTCGCCGGGCGATTCGGGCGAGGCGAGACCTTTGGCGAGGTCGAGATGCCAGCGGATGGTTTTGCCGGTGTCTTTCATTTTGACGGCCAGGCCAGGGCCGAGTGCGCGGCTGACGAGATTGTCGTCGCTGATGGCGTAGTCGCGATTGAGCTTGAGGCGAACAAGGTGAACGACGAGCGTGTCTCCCGGTTGCGCGCCCTGGATGTAGAAGGGCCCGGTCTCGGGGTTGCCCCCGAGTACGCGCCGGACACCCTTCTCATCGGTGCCGCCGGCATCGACTGTGGTGGTGTGGATGGTGTCGCCCGGGTTCACGGTGAGCACTGGTTTGTAGAGCGGCGAGAACTGACGGTAGAAGACGGTGGGGGTGAAGTCGTGACGCTGGGGCGCGGGATGCTGGAGCGGGGCTGCGAGGGCGGCGGTAAAGGTGTGGCGTTCCGGATGCGTGGGATTGCTGGAGTCGACCTCGGTGTATTCGCCTGTCAGGGTGCCGTTCTGGAGCGTGGCTTGTACCGTGTCGGAACCGCCTTCGTTGTCTTTGGAGATGAAGTGGATCTGGTTGCCGGTGACGGCTCCTTCGAGCTTGTCGCCGTTGAGGTCGCCGGTGAGTTTGTCGCCCTGCTGGTTCAGGGTGATGCGGGCGTAGATGAGGGTGCCGAAGAGGTCGACTGTAGAGATCCAGCTGCCGGTGAACTGGGGCGTCTGGTGCGGGGTCTGGGCGGTGGCGGGGAGGATGGGGAGCGCGAGGAGGGAGGCGATGGCGGCGGTGCGGATCATCTGGGCGTCTCCTGGTTGATATGAAGCGGGGATGAAATTGCTGTTAGGTACTCTACGCGGTTAGAAGGAGTTTGGTTCGACAGCCTGCGGTTCGCGGACGATTGACACGGGGTTTGGGCTGCTGCATTCTTCTGCTGTTGTGTTGACGGAGGGTTTTCGTGGATTCGACGCGATTGAGTGATCGGAATCCCTGGCTGGTTCCGGCGGCGGTGCTGGGTGGGTGTTTGCTGCTCGGATTGGTGCTTGGCGGGTGGCTGCTGGGCATGGAGATCAAGGAGACCCGGCTTGCGGACCGCTATGTGACGGTGAAGGGGCTGGTGGAGCGGACGGTGAAGTCCGATAGCGCGGTGTGGCCGGTGACATTCAAGGAGACGGGCAACGATCTGCAGCAGGTGTATGCCAAGAGTGAGGAGGACCGGGCGGCGGTTCTGAAGTTTTTTTCGGCGCAGGGAATTACGCCGCAGGAGATTTCGGTGGGGCAGATTCAGGTGACAGACAAACAGGCCAATGAATATGGCGCGAATAACAACAGCGGGCCGCGGTATATCGTGCAGCAGACGGTGACGGTGAGTTCGGGTGACGTGGATAAGATTTCGAAGGCGGGACAGAAGACGGCGCAGTTGTTGCAAGCTGGGATTATCGTCGTGGGCGGCTACGGGCAGGGGATACGGTATGTGTTCAACGGGCTGAATGCGCTGAAGCCGGACATGATTACTGAGGCGACGAAGAATGCGAGGGCCTCGGCGGACAGGTTTGCGGCGGACTCGGGGAGCCAGGTTGGGTCGATCCGGTCGGCGAACCAAGGGGTGTTTTCGATCTCGGCGGCGGATGCGGGGAGCGGGATGGCGCCGGGTGAGGAAGCTAGCGGCGGACAGGTGGAGAATCCGGACTCGAGCATCATGAAGAAGGTGCGTGTAGTCTCGACGGTCGATTATTATCTGGTGCGATAAGCGCACGGTTGGCCGGGTATCGTTGCTTGTCGTATTGCGCGGGTGGTAGCCTTCGAGCATTACTTTTTTCGCCGGAGAGTCTACGTCAATGCAGGCAAGCTACAACGGAATCGCAGTGCCAGCCAATGGGCAGGCCATCGAATACAGCAACGGCAAGTTCACCATTCCGAACCATCCCATCATTCCTTTCATCGAAGGCGACGGTACCGGACGAGATATCTGGAAGGCCTCGCAGCGCGTGTTTGATGCCGCAGTGGAGAAGGCTTATGGGGGGAAGAGGTCGGTGGCGTGGTATGAGGTACTCGCCGGCGAGAAGGCTTATCGGCAGACGCAGAACTGGCTGCCGGACGATACCGTCAAGGCGACGGTGGACTTTCGCGTTTCGATCAAAGGACCGCTGACCACGCCGGTGGGTGGGGGGATTCGTTCGCTGAATGTGGCGCTGCGGCAGTTGATGGATCTGTACCAGTGCGTTCGGCCGGTGAAGTACTACGCTGGCGTGCCGAGTCCGGTGAAGCATCCGGAGAAGCTGGATGTGGTGATCTTCCGCGAGAATACTGAGGATATCTATGCCGGGATTGAGTTCCGCGAGGGAACGCCGGAGGCTGCGAAGTTTATCGCGTTTGTGAACGACGACATGCTGAAGGGTACGAAGAAGAAGATTCGGCTGGACTCGGGCGTGGGAGTGAAGCCGATCTCGATTACAGGGTCGAAGCGGCTAGTGCGGGCGGCGATTCAATATGCGCTGGACAACAACCGCAAGACCGTGACCCTCGTGCATAAGGGAAACATTCAGAAGTTTACGGAGGGTGCATTCCGCGAGTGGGGGTATGAGGTTGCATCGCAGGAGTTCCGCGAGCAGACGGTAACGGAGCGTGAGAGCTGGATCCTTGGAAACCTCGAAGCGAACCCGAACCTTACGCCGGAGCAGAACGCTGCCCTTATTGAGCCGGGAATTGAGTTCGCATCGAAGGAGTTTGGCGAAGAGGTTGTCGTTGAGGTGAAGAACGTCGTTGCTTCGATCGGCAAGTCGCACGGGAATGGGCAGTGGAAGAAGAAGATTCTGGTGAATGACCGTATTGCCGACTCGATCTTTCAGCAGATCATTCTGCGGCCCGAGGATTACAGCGTGTTGGCGACGACGAATCTGAATGGCGACTATATTTCGGATGCGGCGGCGGCGCAGGTTGGCGGGCTGGGAATTGCTCCGGGCGGAAATATCGGCGATGGGTATGCTGTGTTTGAGGCGACGCATGGCACGGCTCCGAAGTATGCGGATAAGGACGTGATCAATCCGGGTTCGGTGATTCTGTCGGGCGTGATGCTGTTCGACTTTCTTGGGTGGACGGAGGCGGCGCGACTGATCGAGTCATCGATGGAGAAGACGATTGGGCAGAAGTTCGTGACGTATGACTTCGAACGCGGGATGCAGGGAGCGACGAAGGCGAAGACGAGCGAGTTTGCTACGCGGATGATTGAGAATATGTAGCGACCCCGGATTTTCGCGGATGTTTATGGGTAAGGCAACGGCGTAACGGTGATTGAAGGGATAAAGACGGATAAAGGCGGATTTTTTTCGGCGATGCCGTTTGCGCTTGCTGGTTGTGAGTTGGAAATGAAATTTTGAGCTGATTTTTGAAGGAGAAGAGATGCGGAAGAAGGTAACGGTTGTTGGTTCGGGAAATGTTGGGGCGACGGCGGCGCACTGGATTGCGGCGAAGGAGTTGGCCGATGTGGTGCTGCTGGATGTGATTGAGGGCGTGCCGCAGGGTAAGGCGCTGGATCTGCTGCAGGCGATGCCGATTGAGAAGCGCGACTGTAACATCGTCGGGACCAATGATTATGTGGATACGAAGGATTCGGACATCGTCGTGATCACGGCGGGCATTGCGCGTAAGCCGGGGATGAGCCGCGATGACTTGCTGAATACGAATTTCAAGATTATGAGCGATGTGGTGGCGAAGGCTGTCGCGGCTTCGCCAAATACGATTTTGATTATCGTGTCGAACCCGCTGGATGCGATGGCGCAGACGGCATTCAAGCAGGCGGGGTTGCCGCGTGAGCGTGTGATCGGGATGGCCGGTGTGCTGGATTCGGCGCGGTTCAGGACGTTTATTGCGCAGGAACTGAATGTGTCGGTGGAGAATGTGACGGCGTTTGTGCTGGGTGGACATGGTGACACGATGGTGCCGTTGTCGCGGTACTCGACTGTTGCGGGGATTCCGATTACGGAGTTGATTGCGCCGGACCGGCTGAAGGAGTTGGAGACGCGTACGGCCAATGGCGGCGCGGAGATTGTGAAGCATCTGAAGACGGGATCGGCTTACTACGCGCCTTCGGCTGCGGCGGTTGAGATGGTCGAGGCGATTCTGAAGGACAAGAAGAAGATTCTGCCTTGCGCGGCTTATCTGCAGGGGGAGTATGGGATATCGGGGCTTTATGTCGGCGTACCTTGCAAGCTGGGAGCGAAGGGGCTTGAGCAGATTATCCAGATCAAGCTGACGGCTGAGGAGCAGGCTGCGTTGAATAAGAGTGCGGATTCGGTGAAGGAGCTTTGTACGGTGATTGGGATGGCGTAAAGACATTGGCTAGTTGTAGGTTGCTAGTTGTTAGTTGACCACGAAGGCCCGCTCAGATTGAGCGGGCCTTTCTTGCTTTAGAGTGAGCTAAAGTCGCGGCTCTTGTATGGGAAAAGGAGTGGGCGAGGGTCATGCAGTTCAACAGAGTGCCGATAGCACCATTGGCAAGCCCATTCGTCCCCGTACATTTCGTGATGGCTCTTATAGCCAGGGACTTCCTTGTCTATTCTGTTTGAACAAAAGATGCAGTGCTCGTGATCCCGTCCCTCATCGACGAGCCAAGCGCCGTCAGGTATTGAATTTCCTTCCGTGTACTCCGAGATTTCGCGCCATTGCTTGCCATCTCGATCGATGAAATGTTTCGCAAGTGCTTTGTGGGGCAAAAAGTCTATCTTCTCCCACTGAATTTCTGGATCGAGAACTAGGTGGAGATGACGAAGATCGTTCGCTCCGAAAAAGGAGAAGTGTTGCGATAGCATCTCGCTCTCGGAAATTTCGCCGTACATCACCTGGACATCTTTGATTCGACGGCCCACTTGCTCCTCTGATGCGGCGAGTAGGAGGCCTCCCATTGCGCGAAGGTCGGGCAAGTATAAGACCGTCGACTGATCTTCTGTACCTACAGGCTGTGAAAAGAAACCAATTAGTGTCGCGCGTTTTCCCTGCTTCTCCGGATCATAGCTAATGGATTCAACCTTGAACTGGGGAAGCAGGGAGAGTTTTGACGCGATGTAATCGGACGTCAGGCTACCCGCTCGATAGTTACTGACTCGAGGACTACCGGGGTTTTGGGGCGGTCCTGGCCGTCGCGGCTAACTTTGCTGATCTTTTCTACTATGTCGTAGCCTTCGACTACTTCACCGAAGATGGTGTGTTTGCCGGTGAGCCAGCTGGTGTCGGTTACGGTGATGAAGAATTGCGAGCCGTTGGTGTTCGGGCCGGAGTTGGCCATGGCGAGTTTGCCGGGCTTCTGGAAGTGGTGCTTCGAGCCCTTGGTCTCGTCGGCGAACTTGTAGCCGGGGCCGCCCATGCCGGTGCCTTCGGGGTCGCCGCCCTGGATCATGAACTGAGGGATGACGCGGTGAAAAATGGTTCCGTCGTAGAGCTTCGAACCCTTTTTGCTGCGGCTGTTCCAGTCTTTGGTACCTTCGGCGAGACCGATGAAGTTGGCGACGGTCTCGGGTGCGTCCTTCTCGAAGAGTTCGCAGACGACGGTTCCTTCGGAGGTTTTGAATTTGGCATAGGTACCGGGTTTGGTTGACATGTCGGAGTTCTCCTTGCAGGGGTTGATTGGATTTGTTGACATAGAGGCTTCTCCGTCGTGGTCGCGGAGGCCGGAAGAGTTATTGTGGCGATGCCGCGGGCGCAGTTGCCGTGGTTGGCGCAGCGGGTGTTGCAGGCAATGGAGGCATGGGTTGGCCTTCGCGCACGATGGTGACGCGATTGACGACTACCGGCGTGATTGGTTTGTCGCTCGAGTTGCGTTCGACACGCGCGATAGAGGCTACCAGAAGGACGGAATGCGCGTCGCAGAGGCCGAAGATGGTGTGCTTCCCGTTGAGCTGGGGAACGGGCTCTTCGGTGATGAAGAACTGTGAGCCATTGGTGCCGCCGCCGGATGGGCCGGCGCCCGCGTTGGCCATGGCGAGAAGACCGGGCTGGTCGAAGGTGAGCCCAGGATCGATCTCGTCCTGGAAGAAGTAGCCGGGGTCGCCGGTGCCGTCGCCGGCGCGGTCGCCGCCCTGGATCATGAACTCTGGGATGACGCGGTGGAAGGTGGTGCCGTTGTAGAAGGGCTGGTGATGCATCTTCTGAAGAGTCTTGGGATCGGTCCAGTCCTTGGTGCCTTGGGCGAGGCCGATGAAGTTGGCTACGGTGATGGGGGCTTCTTTTTCAAAGAGCTTGCAGGTGAGACGACCCATGGTGGTGTCGATGACGGCGGTTGGCCCGGTGGGGACCGCTGGTGGTCTGAGCTGGCTGGTGGTGCTGGGGGCGTCGGGAAGCTGCTGAGCGGGGGGTGGGGTCGTTTGCGCTTGCGCGGATACGCCGAGGGTTAAAGCGAGTGCGAGGAAACGAAGCGTCATGCAGTGTTGGACTCCAACAAACAGGCTATCGCAGACGCGCGGTTGGGGCAATGCTGCGGGGCTTCATGCCAGGCGGTGAGACGCAGAACTAGATGATGCGCCGTACGATGCGGCGGACGAGTTCAAGTGAGCCTCCGTAGACGACGTGGGCGGCCCAATGCTGGAGGTGATCGAGGCCAGGGCCTGCGGCTGGGGCGGGAGCGAGTTGGAGGGCGGGGACGGCGACCTCTTCGGCGCTGAGAAAGAGGAGTGTGCCGAATGCGGTGCCGCCGGCGGTGGCGACTTCAGGAAGCATCTCTGCGGAGACGCCGTAGACGATGCCCATGAGGGTGCCGAAGCTATAGTGGACGGCTTGGCCTGCCGCCTTCTTTCGTTCTCCATCGAGCGTCGCTCCCGTTGCGCTGGCAAGCTTGCGGGCTACGATCTGGGTGGAGTCTTCCTGGACTGCGGCCAGTTTTTCCTGTTGAGCTTCTTCATGCGCAATCAGCAGGGGAGACGCTCCCCGGGCGAGCTTTATCTTCTTTTCAAGGTCCTTATGGCTTGCAGTAGTGAGCGTGAGGAACTGGTCCATGATGAGGGTTGCGGCAATACCGGCAGCAGCACCGGCGATGAGGCCTCGAAGATTAGATGGTCGTTTTGCCCGCATATTCACCTCATGTTCAAGATTCAAGAAAAGTTTGATGCGGTTGTCAGTCCAATGTGTAACTGATGCGTTCGTTTGAGCGTCGAATGTGCTGGAGGAAAACCGTTATGGCGAAGTATGCGCTTTATGTGTCGTTGAAGGCAAAGCCTGGCAAAGAGAAGGACGTTGAAGCGTTTCTGAAGCAGGGCGCCGAGATGGCGAAGAAGGAAGCAGGGACGGTGTCGTGGTTTGGACTGCATGAGACGGGAGAGCACTACAGCGTATTCGACACATTCAACGATGAGAAGGGTAGAGAAGCCCATTTAAACGGCGAGATTGCCAAGGCGCTGATGGCTAAGGCGAGTGAGCTGTTCTCCGCGCCGCCGCAGATCAACAAGATCGATATTCTGGCGGATAAGTAGCGCGAGCTATTTTGATTTGTCGGCCATAGCCTGGACTTCGCGGAAGACGCGGAGGAGGTTGCCTCCGAGGAGTTCGTTCATGTCTTCGGCCGTGTAACCTCGCGCCATGAGGGCTGCGGTGACTTTGGGGAGGTCGGCGGCGGAGTCGATGCCGTCGGGGGGGACGGGGATTCCGTCGAAGTCGGTGCCGATGCCGACGTGGTCGATGCCGGCGACTTTGATGACGTGGTCGAAGTGATCGATGAGCGAGTTGAAGGGGGCGCGGCCGATCTTCGCGGCGAATTCGCGGTCGATCTTGTCGGAGGCGGTGTAGGGGACTGGCAGGCCTTTGGCTTTGTAGTCGGCTTCCATGGCGTCCTGTGCTTTTTTGCGCTCGGGCGCTTGCGCGTCCCAGGCCTGGCGCCACTTCTCATCGATGAAGGCGGGGAAGAAGTTGACCATGACGACGCCGTTGTTCTTTTTCATGGCGAGAAGCATCTCGTCGGTCATGTTGCGCGGGGCTTGAGTGAGAGCGCGCGCGGAGGAGTGAGAGGCGATGATGGGCGTGCGGGTGGTGGCGATGACGTCCCAGAAGGTTTTGTCGGAGACGTGAGAGATGTCGACCATCATGCCGAGGCGGTTCATCTCGGCGACGACTTCTTTGCCGAATGGTGTGAGCCCGTTGTGGTGGTGGATGGTGGGGTCATCGATGTCGCCGGAGGAGTCGGCCCAGTTGTTGGTGTTGGACCAGGTGAGGGTCATGTAGCGGACGCCGAGGCGGTAGTAGTCGCGGAGGAGCGCGAGCGAGTCTTCGATGGAGTGACCACCTTCGATGCCCATGAGGACGGCGAATTTTCCGTTCTTGTGAGCTTCGATGATTTGATCCGCGGTGGTGCAGAACTGAAGCTTGTCGGGAGCCTTGCGAACCTGCTCAAGGGTGCCATCGATGAGCTCAAGCGTGCGGCGAGCGGAGGCGTTGGCGGGATATTGGCTGGGGTCGACCCAGATGGAGAAGAATTGCGCGTCGAGGTTTCCCTTCTTCGCTGAGTCGTAGTTGAGCATGCCGCCGTTGAGCGGGTCGGTGAAGTTCCAGTGCTCATCGACGAAGCGTTGCGGTGTGTCGGCGTGAGTGTCGATGACGAGGGCACTCGCGTGGACCTGGGCAGGGTCGGTCATCTGTTTGTTTCCTGGTGCAGGGGTTGCCTGCGCGTTCAAAAAATAAGCGCCGAGAAGCAGAAGCGTGGATGTGCTTGTAATGAGAGGCGATCGTTTCGATGGGGATGAGGAAATTTCTCGCATAAATATGAACGATTGTAGCAATTGCGTGAGACCAGGATGCTGAGGGCAACTGCGAATGAAGCATAGACATCTTTAATTCGAGAGAGGTGAAATATGGCACAGGGATTGAATTCCACGAAGAGTGCGGCTCGTCCTTCACACGAGGCGATTGAGGACGAGACGACTGCGAACGAAGGGAACAAGAGCGATCAACAAAGAATGGATCATGCCGCGATGCAGAGTGCAAAGCGCGCTCGGAAATCGAATTGTCTCGAATGAAGAGACGACACCGGGCAATTCGGTGTTTTCGAAGTAAGAAAACAAGTGAAATAAAAGGCCCGCCGGAGAGAGCGGGCCTTTTACTTTTTTAACCTTCGATCATGCCACCTTGTTAAGTAGGCCGTGTGGATCGAGGACGAACTTCTTTGCTACACCGGAGTCGAAGGCCTGGTAGCCTTGGGGCGCGTCGTTGAGTGAGATTACGGTTGCGTTGACGATCTTTGCGATGGGAAGCCTATCGTGCAGGATGGCCTGCATGAGCTGGCGGTTGTACTTCAGGACAGGCGTTTGGCCAGTGTAGAAGCGGTGCGACTTCGCCCAGCCGAGGCCGAAGCGCATCTTGAGATTTCCTTGCTTGGCGCCTTCCTCGTGTGCGCCGGGATCCTCAGTGACATAGAGGCCGGGGATGCCGATGCCGCCTGCGGCGCGGACGACGGACATGAGCGAGTTGAGGACAGTTGCTGGTGCTTCTGCGCCATCCTTGCCCTGGGCTTTTGCTTCGAAGCCAACGGCGTCTACGGCTGCATCAACTTCGGGTTTGCCGACTACAGCTTCGATAAGATCGCCGAGGTTGTCGCCCTTGGTGAGGTCGATTGGAGTGAAGCCTACGCTTGCTGCGTGCTTGAGGCGGTCGGCGTTCATGTCTCCGATCATGACGACTGCAGCGCCGAGGATCTGGGCTGCGGCTGCGGCTGCGAGGCCTACGGGGCCTGCTCCTGCGATGTAGACGATGGAGCCGACCTCAACGCCTGCGGTGACGGCTCCGTGGAAGCCGGTGGGCAGGATGTCGGAGAGCATGGTGAGGTCTTTGATCTTCGCCATGGCCTGAGCTTTGTCGGGGAATTTGATGAGGTTGAAGTCGGCGTAGGGGACCATGACGAACTTGGCCTGGCCGCCGACCCATCCGCCCATGTCGACGTAGCCGTAGGCTCCGCCGGCGCGGCCGGGATTGACGTTGAGGCAGACGCCGGTTTGTTGCTCGCGGCAGGTGCGGCAGCGGCCGCAGGCTACGTTGAAGGGGACGGTGACGAGGTCGCCGACTTTGAGGTATTCGACGTCGGAGCCGGCTGACCTGCCCCCGAAAAACTCTACCAGTTTGAACTGGAGTTTTCTCGTAAATTGAACGAGGGAGCTGAGATGAAGAAGAGCCGGTATAGGGAAGAGCAGATCATCGGGATATTGAAGCAGCATGAGGCTGGAGTGAAGACGGCGGATCTGTGCCGTGAGCATGGGATCAGCGCGGCGACGTTCTACGGCTGGAAGCAGAAGTTCGGGGGGATGGACGTGAGCGAGGCGCAGCGGCTGAGGGCGATGGAGGATGAGAACCGTCGTCTGAAGCTGCTGGTGGCGGAGTTGAGCCTGCACGGCGAGGCGCTGAAGGCAGGTCATACCGAAAAAACGGCTGGAGCTTGCCGGTCTAGAGGCGAGGTTGCGTTCGTCTCCAGCGAGTTCCATCTGAGCGAACGCAGGGCCTGCAAGCTGCTGGGCGTGGAGCGGTCGAGCTACCGGTATGAGCCGAGGCCGGACCGCAACGCGGAGTTACGCGACGAGTTGGTGCAACTGGCTCGGCAGAAGCCGCGCTACGGTTATCGGCGGCTGCACGCGCTGCTGAGCCGCAGAGGTCACGAGGTGAACGTGAAGCGGATCTATCGTCTGTACGTGGAAGAGCGGCTGATGGTGCGGCGCAGAGGCGCAAGCGGTTGGTGCGCGAGCGAGCGGCGGAGTCGCGGCTGACGAGGGCCAACCAGGAGTGGGCGATGGACTTCATCGTCGACGGTCTGGCGACTGGGCGGATGGTGCGCATCCTCAGCGTGGTGGATGCCTACACGCGCGAGTGCCTGGCGCTGGAAGCCGACACCAGCCTCGGCAGTGGCCGCGTGACCCGGGTGCTGGAACGGCTGATCGCACAGCATGGCCGGCCCGAAAACGTGCGTTCGCGACAACGGGCCCGAGTTCACTTCGCGGCGGATGCTGGCTTGTCGGAGAACTGGAAGGTCGGCCTGGTTCCCATCCAGCCAGGCCGTCCGATGCAGAACGGCCACGTCGAGAGCTTCCACGGCCGCCTGCGCGATGAGTGCCTCAACGCAAGCTGCTCCGCACGCTGAATGATGTCCGGTGTACTCTGGCAACCTGGCGCGAGGAGTACAACTGCGAGCGGCCCCACAGCTCGCTGGACTACCGCACGCCCCAGGAGTTCAAACTTGCCCTCGAAGGAAGGCGGGCCATGGCCCGCCTTCCTTCGCCAACCACAACCACCAACCCAACAGAGACTCCAGTTATGAATGGGTGAGAATCGGGGGCAGGTCACGGCCTCGATGATCTCGCCGGTGATTTCGTGTCCGAGAACCATGCCGGTGGGCGCGGTGGTGCGGCCGCGGACCATGTGCTGGTCGGAGCCGCAGATATTTGTCGAAACGACCTTCAGGATGACGCCATGGTTGATTTTTTTGCCGGCCGGGTTTTGCAATTTGGGGAAGTCAATGGACTGGACTTCAACTTTATTTTGTCCGAGGAAAACAACACCGCTATTTTCTGCCATAACTTTTACCTCTTACAGATTGGATACGCCCGTAGGACGGGTTCGATGCATGGGAAAGGGAGCGCCTGATGCGCGCTACCCTTATATGGCAATGATTTTTTTCGAGGAAAATTTAGAGAGCTGCCGCGCCCGCCTCGGCGACTGCGTGGTCCTGTTCGCCGGAGCCGCCGCTGACGCCGATTGCGCCGACGACTTTGCCGTTTTGTTTGAGGGGGATGCCGCCGGCGAAGATCATGACCTTGCCGTCGTTGGAGGCGTGGATGCCGAAGAACTGGTTGCCGGACTGTGAGTGAGTGGCAAGGTCTTTGGTGGCGATGTCGAAGGCGCGGGAGGTCCAGGCTTTTTTGATCGAGATGTCGATGGAGCCGAGCCAGGCGTTGTCCATGCGGACGTGGGCGATGAGGTTGCCGCCCGCGTCGGCTACGGCGATGTTCATGGGCTGGCCGATTTCGTCGGCTTTCTTTTCGGCGGCGGCGATGATGCGGCGGGCGTCTGCTAGTTGGATCATTGTTGCTCCTAGTTTGCGAATTTTGAAGGAGTTTGATGTGTTTTTCGGGGGTATTTAAGGAAATCGTGGTTTTATTGCGGTGTTTTAATGGTGAAAACGTGGTGAACGCGTGCTGAACGATGGTGAATTGACTGTCATTTTTCGGCGTCGAAGAATATGGCAGCTTTCCGAAATATTTTTGTGCTCGGACGTACACCGAAAATGACATTAGCGGGCGAAGAGGTCTTTGACTTGTTGGACGAAGACGTCGCGGCCCATGTCGCTGATGGCTTCGGTGAGGGGGAGTTGTTTGGGGCAGGCCTGGACGCAGTTTTGTGCGAAGCCGCACTCCTGGATGCCGCCGTCTCCGGCTAGGGCGCGGAGGCGTTCTTCTTTGAGGACGGAGCCGCTGGGGTCCATGTTGAAGAGCTTGGCCTGGGCGATGGTGGCGGCGCCGACGAAGCCGGTGGCGTCGTTGAACTGGGGGCAGACCTCCATGCAGATGGTGCAGGAGATGCAGTTGGAGAGCGGGTAGCGCTGTTCCTGGATTTGGGGGGCCTGGCGGGGGCCGGCGCCGAGGTCGTAGGAGCCGTCGATGGGGACCCAGGCTTTGACCGTCTTGAGGTTTTCGAAGAGGACGGAGCGGTCGACGGCGAGGTCGCGGACTACGGGGAACTTGCTGAGCGGGGCGAGGGTGATCGGCTGGTCGTTATTCGGGCCACGAAGTTTGTCGACGAGGGCGGAGCAGGCCATGCGGGCTTTGCCGTTGATGAGCATGGCGCAGGAGCCGCAGATCTCTTCGAGGCAGTTGGAGTCGTAGGTGATGGGCGTGGTGGCGCGGCCGGAGACGTCGACTGGGTTGAGCGCGATCTCGCCGAGGAGCGAGGTGATGTTCATGCCCGGGCGGTAGGGGATCTCGAACTTTTCGGTGGTGGCGGGGGCGTCCGGGTTGGACTGGCGCTTGATCTCGACCTTGATGGTGCTGGGTGCCATTCGATGCTCCTTAGTGCCTGCAGATATCCTGTGCCTTCAGCGTGGGGGTGAGCTGGAGGCGATTGTTGCTGTGGACTGCAGTCGCTAAGGATAGAGCTAGAACGCTGCCGATCTTGTGGTTGCGTTCTTTCTCGAGCGTGGCGACTGCGATGCCTTCTTCTTTGCTGACCGGAGGGCGGCCTTTGAGGTCCTGGCACCGCTCCTTGGGGTGAAGGTGCGTGGTGTAGAGATACATATACGCCATGACGCCTGCGAATATGACTGCTAGGGCGATATAGACGATCTGGATCGTTTCCATGCCGCATTAGACGGCTTAAGCGGGTTTTGTGGCAACTCGTCATCGTCAGGTTTCCTGGTTAATCAGTCCGTTGTCGCTGGCGTTGTCATCAATTAGCTTCATAACGGTTGCGAGTCTAACCAAGTCATTCTCGTGAAGTTCGAAAATATCTTCCCGTTGGCGATAGCAGTCGAGCATTTTCGAATATTTGAACATCATTGGGGAAGCTGCTTGTGGTACTTCACCTAAAGTTGGATACCTTCCAAGATCCTCAGAAACAAACTTTGCGAAATAAAGTTCGTCCCCTTCTGGAGGGTCACAGAAGCCTGAGAAGGCTAATTCCGGTCTGATCGAGTTTTTGGAAACGGCGTAAATATCCACGAACATTTCAAGAATCTGAATTACTAGCCCCGTTTTCTCCGAAGGGATTTCTTCGTGATCAAGTTCCCGAAGCAGTTCCTCGTGGAGAGAAACGTATACCCGCTCTCGACTATCTGTCGCGCTACGTTCATACTGACTGATCGCCGGTTGAGGCTGCTAGAGAACGATAATGCGAACTTAGAAGGAGGCGTTCCGCTTTTGTGACAACGGGCTTCTAATGGACATAATCATGCGGTGGCGTCGTAGCGGCGCGGGCGCGGTTTGATGTGGCTGATGTCGACGTCCTCCCATTCGAAGGCGGGGGCGTCGTCTTTGTAGTAGGCTTTGGTGGTTTTGAGGAACTTTTCGTCGTTGCGCTCGGGGAAGTCGGGTTTGTAGTGGGCGCCGCGGGACTCGTCGCGGAGGCGTGCGCCCTGGACGATGACGCGGCCTAACTCGAGCATGTTGTAGAGCTGGCGGGTGAAGGCGAAGCTGGTGTTGGCCCACTGGCTCTTGTCCGAGAGGTTGACGTTGCGGTAGCGCTCGAGGAGCTCGACGAGCTTGGCGTCGGCTTCGTCGAGGCCGGCGTTGTAGCGGATGATGGTGGCGTGCTTGGTCATGGTGTCGCCGAGTTCGCGCCAGATCTTGAAGGGGTTTTCGGTGCCGTTGTTGTTGAGGAGGAGGTCGTTGAACTCCTTCTGGCGCTGGAGTTCGGCGGCGTGGCCACCGTCGCCTTCCTGCGCGGGGAGGTTCTTGGCGTATGCAATGGCTTGCGGGCCGGCGACGAAGCCTCCGTAGATGCAGGAGAGCAGGGAGTTGGCGCCGAGGCGGTTGGCTCCGTGGATGGAGTAGTCGGCTTCTCCTGCGGCAAAGACGCCGGGGATGTTGGTCTGCTGGTTGAAGTCGACCCAGAGGCCGCCCATGGTGTAGTGCATGCCGGGGAAGATCTTCATGGGGACTTCGCGGGGGTCGTCGCCGACGAACTTCTCGTAGATCTCGAGGATGCCTTCGAGCTTGCGGTTAGTCGTTCCTTGGGGAGGTGGGTGAGGTCGAGGTAGACCATGGGCTGGCCGTCGATGCCCATGCCGTGCTCGTAGACGACTTTGAAGATGGCGCGGGTGGCGACGTCGCGGGGGACGAGGTTGCCGTACTTGGGGTACCACTCTTCGAGGAAGTACCAGCGGTCGGACTCGGGGATGGAGTTGCGCGACGCGCTTGTCGTTTTTGTCCTTGGGGACCCAGACGCGGCCGCCTTCGCCGCGGGCGGATTCGGACATGAGGCGGAGCTTGTCTTCGCCGGGGATGGCGGTGGGGTGAACCTGGATGAACTCGCCGTTGGCGTAGTACGCGCCCTGCTGGTAGAGGGCCGATTGGGCGGAGCCGGTGCAGACGACGGAGTTGGTGGACTTGCCGAAGATGGCTCCGTTGCCGCCGGTGCAGACGATGATGGCGTCGGCGGGGAAGGTGCGGGTCTCCATGGTGCGGAGGTCCATGGCGACAGATGCCGCGGCAGGCGCCCTTGGAGTCGAGGACGGCGGAGAGGAACTCCCAGCCTTCGTACTTCTTGACCTTGCCTTCGGCCTCGTAGCGGCGGACCTGCTCGTCGAGGGCGTAGAGGAGTTGCTGGCCGGTGGTTGCTCCGGCGAAGGCGGTGCGGTGGTAGAGGGTGCCTCCGAAGCGGCGGAAGTCGAGGAGGCCTTCGGGGGTGCGGTTGAAGGGGACGCCCATGCGGTCGAGCAGGTCGATGATGGCGGGGCCCTGCGCGGTCATGTTTTTGACGGGGGTCTGGTTGGCGAGGAAGTCGCCGCCGTAGACGGTGTCGTCGAAGTGCTTGAAGACGGTGTCGCCTTCGCCTTTGAGGTTCTTGGCGGCGTTGATGCCTCCCTGGGCGCAGACGGAGTGCGAGCGCTTGACGGGGACGATGGAGAAGAGGTCGACGTTGCCGCCAGCTTCGGCGATCTTGATGACGGCGGCGAGTCCGGCGAGGCCGCCGCCTACGACGATGATTCTTGGGGTTGCTGCCATGAGAGATTCCTATCCCTGTCTTTTTCGCAGTCGAGAAAAGCTAAATACGAGGAAACAGAACGTGAGTGCGCTTGCGGTCACTACGACAAAAGCGAATGATCGAATTGAGTATGCGTGCGAGAGAAACAGCCCAACGCTAATCATTGACACGACGAAGAGTGAGAAGCAGCCGATAAATAGAGGCTTGAGTACTGCTCGCTGTTGGTTCATTACTGCTGTCATTTCAGGCGGTGCGAGTTGTGCGATATTCTTCTGTCTGCGAATCGCCAATAAAGTCACATATTGCCAAAGAACGTTGACGGCAATCCCGACGACCGTCGGCCATTGAGGATTACGAAATTCCGCGACAATTCCTAACAAGAGAGCGAAAACTAGTAGAACCTCGAACCCTTGCAAGATTCGCAAACGGGTCATTGTCGTACCTGCCCCGG
>CAVUSP010000009.1:0-43340 GCA_963744155.1 uncultured Acidobacteriaceae bacterium
TCCCTTGCCTCTGTTTCTCTCCCTTTGCGCCACAACCAACGCCTCCTCCGTCGACGACAATCTTCCCAACCCCGGAAGCTCTCGCGCAACTCGAACTCCGCGCCCAACAGGCCGGTCCGCGCGACCAATGCTTCCTCTATACCGAACTCGTTCACACCATGACTGAGATCGCAGGCAAGCAGATGCTCAACGGCGACGTCGAACGAGGCCAGCGCCACGCTGCAGAAGGTCAACCACTACGCGCAGCTCATTCACATGGACCTCGCCAGCAACAGCAAGCGGGTCAAGAACGCCGAGATGCTCCTGCACCACACCACCTATCGCCTAGGCGAATATCTTCACAAAGCCTCTAGTGAAGACCAGGCCACCCTCAAAGCCACCATGCAACAGCTCGATAAGGTCCACGACGAGCTCCTCGCCGAAGTCTTCAAACACTGAAAACCAATGCTCCGTTGCGTCTCCTCTCGCCTTCGTCCTCATCGCTCTCACTCCGCTCATGCACGCGCAGCACTCCCGACACCTCGCTCTCTGAGGGCGAGATCGAGCAGCTCCGCGAAGCCGCCTACTTCCCTGCCGATCGTGTCGGTGTCTTCATGAAGCTCCTCGACGAAGACACCCGGAATAAAGCCATCCAGGACCTCTTCGCCCACCCGCGCAAACCGGGCCGCGAACAGGACACTCACGACCTTCTTGAACAGTTCACCGCCATCGCTGACGAGCTCAACGACAACCTCGACGACTACGACACAAGCCACCGCGACATTCGCAAAGTCCTTCCCAAACTCATCGACGCCACCGAGCGCTGGTCCTCCAATCTCAAACAACCCCCCGAAAACCAGGCCTACGACCTCGCCCGCAAACTTGCCCTCGAGGCCATCCGCGACATCCGCGAGGAAGCCACTCACCTCGTGGAAGACCAGAAGGTCTGGTTCGCCGCCCACCCACCCGGCAAGGAACCTGAAAACACTCCCGCCCGCGAAATCCCCCGCTAACCGCCCAATTCCACAGCACAGCAGAGCGCTCCGCAGATTCGTTGCCGCGATCCCAATGCCAACCATTCACCCGGGCGGCGAACCAGCAATTGCACCTCAACCCAAGAAACTGAAATTGAAAACAATTCGAAAAAGGAGTCTGGTCTAATAAAGACATCATCGCTGTAACAAGGACAAGACTCTGACCACCCCGAAGCATCCCGGCCCCTCACCTCTACGCCAGTTCCTGCAGCTCTTTTCGCCGTCTCCGGCGCCACCCCCCACTCTCTTCCACGAGCCCCACGCACCACTCTCCATCCACCCAAACCCAAAAAGCCCCGCGCCAAAAAAATCCCCGCACCCACCTCCCTCGTCGCCATATTCGAACACGAGTACCGCGAACTCCGGCCCCGCGCCCCCATCCCCCCGCTCGACATCCGTTTCCGCCGCTTCACCTCCCTCAACACCACCATCCGCCTTCGCGAAGGCCGCCTCCACGTCCGCCTCTCCGACCTCCTCGAGCCGGCCCCCGAGGCCGTCCACCACGCCATCGCCCACATCCTCCTCGCCAAGCTCTACAAAAAGCCCATCGCCCCCACCCACGCCGACCGCTACCGCCGCCACGTCTCCTCCGAGGCCATCTCCCGGCAAGCCGAGCACATCCGCCAGACCCGCGGCCGCAAAGCGCATCTCAACCTCGTCCGGCCACCACTACAACCTCGACGAGGTCTTCGAGTCCCTCAACACTCGTTTCTTTCACGGCCTCCTCGGCCGCCCCACGCTCACCTGGAGCGCCCACCACGCACGCCGCATGCTCGGCCACTACGACGCCGCCCACAACACCATCGTCGTCAGCCGCGTCTTCGACCGCCCCGACACCCCACGCTGCGCCATCGAGTACTCCTCTACCACGAGATGCTCCACCTCAAGCATCCCGTCCGCGTCAAAGCCGGCCGCCGTTGCGTCCACTCGCGCGAGTTCCAGGCCGAAGAGCGTCTCTTCCCCGAACTCGACGCCGCCAAAGCCTACTTCAAGCGACTCTAAAAACTCCCAGTCAACCCTGCAAACCTTGCTAGACGAGGTCAAATTTCACCCGCCGTCCGTCATCTACGTGCTACGATTCCGCTACGCTAAAAGCGTTCGCGCTTCGGCACGTAGTATCTCGTTTTGCAGATCGCACGAAGCTCCATCGATCTCACGGGCCAGAGCAAAATCTTCTCGCAGACCAAAAATCACACACAAGAAAGTGCAGGTGACCTGATGCCTCTCTCGAAACGTGCAATAGCCGAGTTCTTCGGTACTTCTGGCTTGTCTTCGGCGGTTGCGGCAGCGCGGTCCTGGCCGCTGGAGTTCATCTCGGCATCGGCTTCGTCGGCGTGGCCTTCGCCTTCGGCCTTACCGTCCTCACCATGGCCTTCGCCATCGGCCACGTCTCCGGCTGCCATCTCAACCCCGCCGTCTCCATCGGCCTCGTCACAGCCAAACGCTTCCCCATCTCCGAACTTCCCGCGTACATTGTCGCGCAGGTCCTCGGAGCCATCGCAGCATCCGGTGTCCTCTATATCATCGCCAGCGGCAACTCCAGCTTCTCTCTCGCCGGCGGCTTCGCCTCGAACGGCTACGCCGAGCACTCCCCCGAGCACTACTCGCTCCTCGCCTGCTTCCTCATCGAGGTCCTTCTCACCGCCTTCTTCCTTCTCGTCATCCTCGGCGCAACCGACGAGCGCGCACCCAAAGGCTTCGCCCCTATCGCCATCGGTCTCTGCCTCACGCTGATCCACCTCATCAGCATCCCGGTCACCAACACCTCAGTCAACCCGGCCCGCAGCACTGGTCCCGCGATCTTCGTCGGCGGCTGGGCACTCGGTCAGCTCTGGCTCTTCTGGGTCGCGCCCATCCTCGGCGCAATCATCGGCGGCCTCATCTCCACCGCCTTCTTCGCCGCCCCACAGCAACCCATCCGCGAAGAGATGGCCAAATAACCCGCTCACAAAACAAGGCGAGTTCGTAGAGCCCTCCTCTACGAACTCGCCTCCATCACCGGTGCCTCAACGACAGTTCCCTTCCGCGCCACCACCATCACCACCAAGCCCCACCACCACCGACCCCAGCGCAGCCACCTGCGCATTGCTCATGCCCCAGTAGAGCCGCGGATTGATCCGCACAAACTCCACCAGAAATCGCCCAATCCCACTCAGCACCAGATACACCCCGGTCAGCCAGCCAATCGGCCGAGCCTTCCCTCCCAGCCGCCACAGCACCCATCCCAGCACCAGCGCAAACAGAAACTCATAGATCGGCGTCGGCTGCACCAGCGCATCTGGAGGAGTCGGCGGCACCAGCGCATTCTTCGCCATGTGCACTCCCCACGGCAGCGTCGTGTTGATCCCGTAGTCTCCATCGCCTGACGTCAGACATCCAATCCGCCCAACGCCATAGCCAATCGCCGCCGCCGGAGCCGCGAGATCCAGCATCCGCACCGCAGCTCTCCACCCCGTCAGCCCCTCAGGCTTCGCCTCTTGCCCCTGCCACATCAGCATCGCAATCCCAGCCAGCATTCCGCCAAACCACGCAAAACCCGCCTGGAACCAGTGCAGAAACTCCATCACCACATCGAACGGATGCTTCCACCCCGGCGCACCCATCATCCGCACCGCCGCCTTCAGATCGGCGACGTTCTGCAACTCATGCCAGGTCTTCGCGCCGATCACTCCGGCGATCACCACAAACGCCACCACGCTCAGCGCATCGGCATCCACGCCATTTCGCACAAAATTCTTATGCAACACCACCGTCGCGGCCACCGCCGCCAGCCACAACAACAGCCCAAACGTACCCAGGTGCACCGGGCCAATATCGATATAGGGAAACATAATCCTCGCTCCCTTAAGTATAGCGAGCTTTCCCTTCGTCCCCTATTCGCGCTACGCTAACCTTTATGTCCACCAGTACGCCCGTCTTTCCCCCCGCCGCAGAAATGGAGATTCTCTTCACCAAACAGCAGATCGCCGACCGCACCCGCGAGATCGGCGCGCAAATCACCGCCGATTATGAAGGCAAATCCGTCGTCCTCATCGGCGTCCTCAAAGGCGCAGCCATCTTCCTCGCCGACCTCGCCCGCGCCATCGGCGTCGACAACACCTTCGACTTCGTCGCCGTCTCCAGCTACGGCCGCGCCCGCGTCTCCTCCGGCGCCGTCAAGCTCATCAAGGACATCGACAACCCTATCGAAGGCAAGCACGTCATCATCGTCGAAGACATCCTCGACACCGGCCTCACCCTCAGCTATCTCCGCGGCCTCATGCTCCAGCACAAGCCCGCCTCACTCAAGATCGCCACCTGTCTCGACAAACCCGAGCGCCGCCTCGTCCCCATCGAAGCCGACTACGTCGCCTTCAAGATTCCCAACCAGTTCGTCATCGGCTACGGCATGGACTACGCCGAGCGCTACCGCGGCGTCGACGACATCCGCATCTTCCCCTCCGAAGTCGCCGGCCACTAGTCAACCCCCATGCCCACACTCCGTACGCCATCGCTGCGTGCAATCCTGGTCATCGCCGCAGCCTTCGCGACTCTCACCGGCTGCCATCGAACCAGAGCCTGGCGACACAGCGCTCATCAAGCCGATGAGCGCCCTGCACCCTCAGGCCACCTTCACCATCAAAAGTCATCCTGACTGGATGGCCGTCGACTCAGACAGCGTCTGGGTCACCAGTTCAGGCATCAACACCGTCACGCAATTGAGAGGATCAGACAATCAGCTCGGAATGTCCGTCTCTGTAGACAAGCCCTGCTCCGGGCTCGCCGTCGGTTTCGGTAGCCTTTGGATTCCGAGTTGCGGCAAAGGTACACTTGTGCGTACTGACCTCAGCACCGGCAAGGTCCAGGCCATCATCCCGATCGGCCCCGCAGACTCCGAAGGCGGAATTACCATCGGAGCCGGCAGCGTCTGGCTCATGACGGATCGCTCCGGGCATCTCTCTCGCATCGATCCCGCCTCCAACACCGTCACCGCCGACATCCAGACACCATCCGGGTCATTCTGCCCCCTCTTCGCCGAAGACTTCGTCTGGATCACCTCCACTGACAACAACGTCCTTACCAAAGTCGATCCATCCACCAACAAAGCCGTACTGCAGATTCCCGTCGGCAAAAACCCACGCTTCCTCACCTTCGGCGCCGACTCTATCTGGACACTCAACCAGGGCGACGGCACCATCTCGCGCATAAGCACCAAATCAAACCAGAAGATCGCTGAGATCCCCGCCAACCTTCCCGGCCATGGCGGCGAAATCGCCTTCGGCTTCGGCTCCGTCTGGGCCACCATGCCCGACAAGCCAATCACCCGCATCGACGCCGCCACCTCCACCATAACCAGCCAATGGATAGGCGCGGGCGGCGACAGTATCCGCACCGGCCTCGGCTCCGTCTGGCTCACCGACTACAACAACGGAAAAATCTGGCGCCTCGCTCCCGAGTCCCTCTAAGCCTTTATCGCGAGACAACGCGCCGCGGAAGCCATACCCAGCAGTAAAATCCCAGCGCACATAGTCCAACAAACATCACCTGTTCTGCGGGGAGAACCCAATCTGTTGTCCGATGGATATGCTTCCACGCCGAATCCCGGAAGAGCAGCACAATCGGCCAAACAAACAATAGCCATCTCGAACCGGAAAACAACTCCGCGCACAGATGCGCTCCACGCCACATCTTCTTTCGACGATGACTCTCCCATCCCATCGTCCTTCCACCCGTCAAAGCCGAAATCCTGGGGCAGAGCTCCTGATGCAGGTAGCTAGCAACCTGGATAATGCGGATCTGCGCATAGGCAAACAAAAATCCCAGCAGTAGAAACGGTGGAGCAACCAGGAGTATCTCAGGCCGCTCCAGATAAGTATGAATCGGTATGGGCCACTGCAACTGCGTGGTGACGATAAGGGCGATCAGACCTGTAATCGCGGCGATCGCGAAGGCAATCGACTGATGCTCAATCGACTGAAAATTTATGATCTCGCTGCGTAGCGCCGAGTACTCGGCAAGATTCACCGTCAGTTCCGCCTGCTGCCGCTCAACACCCTCCAGCACTCGACTCATCGCCCATTCCTCACGCAGAACTGTAGCATCAAACCCTCCCGCCGCCGCCCACTATCAGGCTCACCGATTCAACGCGAATGGTACCCTGTCAGCACATGAATCATCCTCTGCTCGCCCACTCATACGGCACCGTGATGCTGTTCGGTGTCATGGCAATCGCGGCTAACGCCCAAACGCCTGCTCAGACACCTGCGTTGACGCCAGCCCAGATCCTCGCCCGTCCCGACGTTCAGGCCGCCATGCAGACCATCAAGTCCAGCGAGCCCCATTTCGTCGACGAGCAGATACGCCTCTGCGAGATTTCCTCGCCGCCCTTCCATGAAGACAAGCGCGCCGCCGAACTTGCCCGCCTCTTCAAAGAAGCCGGCCTCGCCAACGTCCGCATCGACCACGCAGGAAACGTCCTCGGTGATCGTCCCGGCTCCGAGCCTCATCCACATCTCGTGCTCGCCGCCCACCTCGACACCGTCTTCCCGCCCGAGACCAACGTCCACGTCACACGCACCGGAAACGTCCTCAAAGGTCCCGGCATCGGCGACGACTGCCGCGGACTCGCCGCTTTGCTCTCCGTCATCCACGCCATGAACGACGCCCACCTCACCACCCGAGGCTCCATCACCTTCGTCGCCGACGTCGGCGAAGAGGGTCCCGGCGACCTTCGCGGCATGAAAGAGCTCTTCGGCGCCACACTCAAAGGCAGCATCGACGAATTCATCTCGATCGAACCGGGCGAAGCCACTCGCGTCACCAACGTTGGCGTCGGCAGCGACCGCTACCGCGTCACCTTCACCGGTCCCGGCGGCCACAGCTACGGCGCCTTCGGCATCGCAAATCCCATTCAAGCCGCGGGCCGCGCCATCGCTCACATCGACGATCTTCAGGTCCCAACCGACCCCAAGACCACGTTCAACGTCGGCCTCATCGGCGGCGGAACCTCAGTCAACTCCATCCCCTTCGAAGCGTGGTTCGAGTTCGACGAGCGCTGCGCCGACCCCAAGACCCTCGAATCGCTCGACTCGCGTTTCAAGCAGGCCGTCCAGCAGGGTCTCGACGAGGAGAACGCGCGTTGGAAAGACAAGGGCAAACTTAGCGTCAAGATTGAGCCCATCGGAATCCGCCCCGCAGGGCACGCCGCGTTGGACGCCCCGATCGTCACAACAGCAATGGCTTCGATCAAAGCTCTCGGCCTCGGCCAACCAGAGACCAGCGCCGGATCCTCCGACTCCAACCTCCCCATGAGCCTTGGAATTCCCGCGATCACCATCGGCGGCGGCGGCAAGGATACCGGCGCACACTCGCTCAACGAATCAATCGACGTTACCGACGCATGGACCGGCCCGCAGAACGCTCTTCTCATCGTCCTCTCCCTGCTCCAGTAATCTCTAAGTCGGCGCAAAGCACCCCTACTTCGAGTTCCCATTGGCGCGTGTTGGTTGAGTGATTCAGACCGAGTCGCCGCCCAATGCAGGAATCTTTAACATTTTTCCCGCCAGGCCCATCACCCAGCCAACGAAGAACAGAAAGTGACTCAAGCGGGTAGCACGATCGCTCTCAGATTCCAGCCGTCCCAATTGAACCGCTCCTTCTTGGTCTGCGTCTTGTTGAAGATTTGTTACCGCAATCTTGAATTGATCAGCTTCACCACCGAAGGTGCCCGCCGAATCGAGGAACTTACTGAAACCAGCTAAATCACGTATCTGTTTGTGTGACCGAAGCGCTTCTATGTTGAAGGCGTTTGCTTCCTGGCTTACATCCTTCCACATAGGAAATAACTTCTGCCGCTGTCCAATCAAATCAGTCGCCCTGTGCTTCAGCTGCTCAGCAGAAAACGGCAGTGACTCCAACAAATTGGCAGTGGCGGTGAGTTCATCGTATGAGATGGCGTAGGCGTCTGCGTTCGCCTTGATAGTCAAGTATTCGTCGCCATATACCGATGCATTCGACCCATAAATTTGCAGATGAGTCAGTTGCGCGCCGAGGCTGTCAATCTTGTTGTCGAGATCCATTGTGCGGGTGTCGAATAATGCGTTGTATTGAGCAGCCTTCAACGAACTGTTGTAACTATCAACCTTTTCGAGTTTTACCTCTCTCAAGTAGAACCCGACGAATACTAGCAGCGCTCCCAGCGTGGTGAAGAGTGCGTCATGTCGCGCTACAAAGGCTCTAAGGCCTTTGCCGTCTTTCGAAACCTTAAGCTCTGCCATATAGAAGGTCCTTTGCCGTTTGTGTGTGCCCATCTTACACACCGAGCTAGAATGAGTCCGCTAGGACGATCTCAGACGATGGCAATGGTCCGATGAAATCTTGAAATAGGCAAAGATGTGCCTCACTGGTTGGCTCAGGCTTCGTTTAGCCTCCCAACCCAAACTCCCGCGCCAGCAATTCATAACTCCTGAGCCGCTTCGCCTGCTCCCACACAATCGTATTCACGATCAACTCCCCAATCCCCAACTCCGAAGCCATCTGCTCCAACTGCTCCTTCACCCCGACAGGCGTCCCCACAAAATATCGCGGCCACTCCCCTTCTTCCATCGGCATCTCTCCCAGCAGCCTCAGCTCCCGCACCGCGTCCTCAGGCGAAGCCACCGGCCTACGATCCCCCTGCCGAATCCTCCGCTGCAGCAACCGCACACTCGTCGCCAGAAACTCCGCCTCATCCTGCGTCTCCGCACAGATCACACCCACCGCCACCGTGGCCTCCGCCTCGTTGCGATATTGGCTCGGCGTAAATCCCCGCCGATACGTCTCAATCGCCGCCCGCGTATGCACCGGACTGAAAAAATGTGCAAACGAGTACGGCAGTCCAAACTCCACCGCCGCTGCCGCGCTCCACATACTCGACCCCAGCATCCACACATCCGGCCCGCCCGGCATCTCCGGCGAAACCCGAATCCCCGCAAACGGATGTCCCTCCGGAAACTCGTGCCCCAGAAACGCAAGCAACTCGCTCACCTGCTCCGGAAAATCATCCAGCATTCTCGTCTTTCGGTCCCGCTTCAGCGCCAGCGCCTCCACCGGCCCACCTCCCGGCGCCCTTCCAATCCCCAGATCCATTCGCCCCGGATACAGCGCATGCAGCATCCGAAAACACTCCGCCACCTTCAGCGGCGTGTAGTGCGGCAGCATGATCCCACCCGACCCAATCCGAATCCGCTTCGTCTCCGCCCCAATCCGCGCCAGCATCACCTCCGGAGCCGTGCACGCCAGCGTATCCATCGCGTGGTGCTCCGACATCCAGAACCGCTCATACCCCAACTTATCCACAAGCCGCGCCAGCTCAATCGAATTCTGCAAGGCCTGCCCCGGAGTACTTCCCGCAGGCACCGGCGACTGATCCAACACCGACAACCGCAGACCGCTCTTCCCCACTTCTCCGCCTTCCAAATCCTTCATCCCCGTTAGATGTCCCTGCCCAACGAACGACTTAGCCGCACCACCTCCGACGGCCGGAGTCAGCTAGAATGGAGCATAGGGCCACTTGACACAACTGGCCGTCAGAAAGCCGGGCTAAACAAAATCGCCGGCGCACGAGACCGCTCCCGCGCCACAGGAAGTCCAAAGCCAACTCGAAAAGAATCAAGACTTTGCACCAATTTGACGGGGAGGGCGTACCCCCTTCAACCAGTCCTCACCTCAGTATGATAGAAAGTAACCCGGCGATCGACTCCCCGCGCCGAAGGAGCAAGCTTTTGAACACGCTGTCCATCTCCGATCCTCTTCCTAACGGACCCGAACACTTCGACGCCGCAGCCTTCACTACCCACACTCTCTCTTCTCCTCAGAACCTCGCTGCCGTCCTCGACCACACCCTTCTCAAGCCCGACGCCACCCGCACTCAGGTCCTCCAGCTCTGCCACGAAGCCGCCGAGTACCGCTTCGCCTGTGCCATGGTCAACCCCACCTGGGTCTCACTTGCCGCCGCTGCCCTCACCGGCACCGGCATACCCGTCGGCGTCGTCATCGGCTTCCCCCTCGGTGCCACCCTTTCTGCCTCCAAACGCGACGAAACTACTCGCGTTCTCAAACTCGGCGCACATGACGTCGACATGGTGCTCAACGTTGGCCTTCTCAAGTCTGGCCAGTCCGCCGACTATGAAGCCGTACGCCAGGACATCCGCGGCGTCGTCGAACTCGCCCACGGCTCTGGCGCCATCGTCAAAGTTATCCTCGAAACCTGCCTCCTCACCTTTGAAGAAAAACTCCGCGCGTCCGAGATCGCCCTCTCCGCCGGCGCAGACTTCCTCAAAACCAGCACCGGCTTCTCCACCGGCGGAGCCACCGCCGACGACATCGCTCTCCTCCGCGGCGTAGCCGGCCACCGCGCCGGCGTCAAAGCCTCAGGCGGCATCCGCTCCCTCGCCGACGCGACCACCATGCTTCAAGCCGGAGCCTCACGCATTGGAGCCAGCGCCAGCGTCAAAATCGTCGCCGAACTGGCTGGCCAGACCACCCAACCACCGGCCGCGGCACTCGGCTACTGATCACCCACTGCAAAATTGGGTGCATTGTTCATGCGGTCCTAACACGAACGGCTGCCCGGCCAGCTGGCTGGCTCGGCAGATGAGTGGGGCACTCGCGAAGCGGACTGTCCTCAACAAGCGGCGGAACATCCTTAAAGTAACCAGCCGCTCCTTCTCGACCGCCAAACCTCGCAAAGCACTCCCCAAACCCCAACCTACCCGGTAAGATCAACCCAAAGCAGAATGCCTCCGCCCACCAAACCGCAAAACGCCCAACCCGCCTCCCCCGAAATCTCTCCGCCCGAACACAGCTTTGAGGGCGACTATCGCCCCACTGCGCCTGTCCTCTTCCACCCCCACGCCGCCGATCCAAAAATTCGCGTCGAGCCCCTCCAGGTCGACTTCCTCCACAACCTCGCCGACGCCCTCAACACCACGCTCGACCTCAACACCCTCATGCACCGCGTCGCCGACCTCGTCCGCGCCGTCATCGACTACAAGATCTTCGCCATCCTCCTCATCAACGACCGCTCCCAGGACCTCCGCATGCGCTTCCAGATCGGCCACACCACGGAGGTCGAACGCATGCGAATCAAGCTCGGTCGAGGCGTCGTCGGTCAGGCCGCATTGCAGCGGAAATCCCTGCTCATAGAAGACGTCACGCAGACCGAGAACTACATCGACGCCAACCCAAACGTCCGCGCCGAACTCGCCGTCCCGCTCATCATCAAGAACAAGGTCATCGGCGTCCTCGACCTCCAATCCGAATGTATCGGCTACTTCACCAATGAGCATCGCCGGCTCCTCGAGCTCGTCGCCTCCCGCATGGCCATCGCCGTCGAGAACGCCCGCCTCTACACCCGCGTCTCCCGTCAGGCTCAAACCCTCGGTGTCCTCAACGAGATCTCCCGGGAGATCACCAGCATCCTCGACCCAAACGATCTTCTCGAGCGGATCGCCCATCTCCTGAAGCGAGTCATCGACTTCCAGATGTTCAGCATCCTCCTCTGGAACGAGCGCACCCAGCACTTCGAGCATCGCTTCTCCTCCCGCTTCGGCGAACGCGTCATCCGCGAACGCATCATCGCCCTCGGCGAAGGCCTCGTAGGCAGCTCAGCCCAGCTCCGCGAACCTATCCTCGCTCCCGATGTCCGCAAAGACTCCCGCTACATCGAAGCCAACCCCGAAGTCCGCTCCGAACTCGCCGTCCCCCTCGTCTACAAAGGCGAAGTCATCGGTGTGCTCGACCTCGAGCACACCCGCGTCAACTACTACAACGAAGACCACCAGCGCACCCTCTCCACCCTCGGCTCACAGATCGCCATCAGCATCGCCAACGCCCGTCTCTACCAGCGTATTCACGAGGAAGAGCAGCGCATGGAGCGCGACCTCGAGATGGCACGTCAGGTCCAGCTCCGTCTCATGCCCTCTCGCCCGCCGAAGCTCGAGCGCGCCGAGATCGCAGCCGAATTTGTCGCCGCCCGCTCCATCGGAGGCGACGTCTACGACTACCTCGACTACGGCACAGGCCGCACTGCCCTCGCCGTCGGCGACGTCAGCGGCAAAGCCGCCCCCGCCGCCCTCTACGCGGCGCTCACCAGCGGCATACTCCGATCTCTCGCTCCGCAGCATCTCTCACCGGCGGCCATGCTCGCCGCGCTGAACGACCAGCTTCAGGAACGCAAGCTCGACTCTCAATACGTCACCATGCTCATGGCCGTGTGGGACGACAACAATCAGACCCTGCAGATTGCGAATGCTGGCTCCGTCCAGCCCCTCTTCGTGGCCGCCAACGCTGACCCGAACAAACCGCCAAGCGTCCGCACCATCCAGGCCGAAGGCTTTCCCCTCGGCATGTTCCCCAACGCCGAATACGAAGAGTTCACCCTCTCCACTCGCGCCGGCGACCTCATCGTCTTCTTCTCTGACGGCATCGTCGACGCGGTCAACGGCACAGGAGAGATGTTCGGCGACGAACGCCTCATCAAGCTCCTCGAATCCCAGCACCACCCCACCGCGCGGTCCACAGTCGACGCCATCCTTCAGGCCGTCACCGAGTTCCAGGCAGGAACCGCGCACTTCGACGACGAGACCATCGTCGTCCTCCGTGTCCTCTAAAAACAGTCCTCTAGCAAAAGAAAAAGGCCTGCGTCTCACAGGCCTCTCTCTTTCATCTTCGACGCTCAAGCAAAGTTGCTGTCGTCTCCTCCGCCCGATCCATCATCGCCAAAGTCGCTTCCACTATCCGCAAACGACGAGTCGTCCACACCCGTATCCGAATCGAGGCCCGAATCATCGTTCGAGCCTGAGCCGTCTCCCGAACCATACAACGAATCGCTATCACTCCTGGAATCCAGCGAAGAGTTCGTGCGAACCAAAATCGCGGTCTTCCTGCTGACCAAGCGCCCGCTCATCGGCCGAGACATCATGCCCTCCGCGATCCCCCCTGTCGTCGCCGTAATAGTTATTGACGACCTCCTTCCGGTCGCTGACCACCGCCAAATCCGCCAAAGTCCTGCCCATACCCGGCAGCATGGCCAAACCCATGCATCAGCGACTCGACTCCCTGGAAAGCAAGCGCGCCTGCGGCAACCCCGGCAGCCGTCTGCAGCGCACCCTGTAGAAATCCACCTCCGCCTCCACTACCCATCCCTACCGGCGCATACTGAGGATAAGGCGGCACCGGCTGATAACCCTGCTGCGGAGGTGGTGGCGGCGGCGGCGGCGCTGCTGTTTCGTTCCGTCCCAGCAAACTCCCCAGGAAGCTCGTCGCATGCTTCGGCTCAGGATGTTGCTGCATCTGCTCAATTTGCGCCCTCAACTGCGCCAACTGTGCCTGCGCCTGCTCCAGCGCATACTTCTGCACCAGAACTGTCTGCGCAAGAATGTACAGCGCATCGGGATTCCGCCCCAGCCCCTGCTGCAGCATCTGTTCCGCATCCATGTCCTTCTCAGCCAACTGGGTCTTCTCCACGCGATCGATAAGACCGGCGATCATTTCCTGCTCTTGAGGTGTCATCTGTCTTCCTTTTCCGTTTTCTGCTAATTGCACTGCGCCTGATGGACGCACATCTCACACCAACGTTGCCACTGTTCATGACAAAATCACACGTCTATGAGATGCCCCGCAGCAGTCTCGGGTCAACATACGCAAGATTAACCCACTTCGTTCAATTCAACCGGTCAAACCCCGCCGGCGGCCGGCGATGTTTCGTAGCCTGCTCATACCCATACGCGAACTTAATCAGCATCCCTTCGCTGAACGACCTGCCTACAAACGTCAACCCCGCCGGCAGCGACTCATACGTAAACCCCATCGGCACCGTAATCGCCGGAAACCCCGTCATAGGCGAAATAACCTGGCTGTTATCTCCCGCCGGACTCTTCATATCGCCTACCTTCCGCGGCGGATTGCTCCACGTCGGATAGATCAGCGCATCCACGTGATCCTTCTCCATCTCACCCAAAATCGCATCCCGAAACGCGATCTTCTTCGGATCCTGATACGTATCAAGACATGGCCCGCGAGCAATCTGCGCCTCTGTCTTCGGCGCGATACTCCCCTTCATCCGCGCCTCGATATAGGGCAGATACAGCCCCGAATCCACAATCTCCGACAGGCTCTTGTAATACGCATTCGGCGCATGCAGCGCGAGATACGTATTCACATCGTTCTGGAAATCCCCGCACCCAATCTTCTCCGTCAGCTTGTCATAGTCCGGAATTACAAACGGATCAACAATCTCCGCCCCCTGCGCCTTCAGGTCCGCAATCGCCTTCTCCATCAGCGCCTTTACCTGGCTATCGCCGCTCTCTGCATCGACATACCGCCGCACCACGCCGATCCTAGCCCCGCGCAACCCATCCTTCACCAGATACTTCCTGTAATCGGTCTCCGCCTTTCCTTCCGACATCTTCGTAATCGGATCTGCCGGATCATACCCCGCCACCACACCCAGCACTGTAGCCGCATCCGCCACCGACCGCGCCATCGGGCCACCAACATCCGCAAAGAAATTCAGCGGAATAATCCCGTCTCGACTCGTCAACCCAATCGTCGGCCTGATTCCCACCAGCGCGTTATGCGACGAAGGTCCCCGAATCGAGTTCCCCGTATCCGTCCCCAATCCCACTTCACCCAGGCTGGCCGCCACGCCGCCGCCGTCCCTCCGCTCGATCCCGCCGGCACCCGGTCCAGCGCATACGGATTCCGCGTAATCCCCGCAATCGAACTCTCTGTTACATAAGGCGAAAACGCCCACTCTGCCATATTCGATTTGCCCAACACTATCGCTCCCGCCTCCCTCAGCCGCTTCACCATGAAAGCATCCGTCGTCGGCACCGTCCCTTTCATCGCCAGCGACCCGCCAGTCGTCTGCAGGCCCTTCGTGTCGTAATTGTCTTTCACGATCACAACAATCCCATGCAGCGGCCGCATCGTATGCGTTCTCTTGAACTCCGCATCCAGCCGGCCTGCATCTTCCAGCGCCTCCGGGTTCAGCAGAATCATCGAGTTCAGGTGCGTACTCTGGTCATACGCCAAAACCCGCTTCCGATAAGCCTCCACCAGCTCCCGGCAAGTCACCCTCCCCGACCGAATCGCCGCCTGCGTCTCGGCAATTGTCGTCTCCCTCACGTCAAAACCCGATCCCTTACCCGCCGCACCCAATGCCAGCCCCGCGTTCATCAGCAATCCAGCCAGCCCAAAAACGAAAACACGGCGAAAACTACGTCGTCGATTCATCTTTCCTCTTTCTCTTATGGGAGACCGCGGTCCATCGCTCTCCAAATACTACACATGCCTCCCCACTCCCCGTACGCGCAAATTCACGCACCCATAACACGTATGGCCTACGCTCCTCCTGTAATTCCAACAGCACTTTTACCTCTAGGAGTCACCAATGCCATCGATTCATTCGAAGAATCTCGCCTGCCGCCGAATCCTCACAAGAGGAGTAGCGATCCTCTCTCTCTCCGCTCTCGCAGCCACTCTTCCAGCCCTCGCGGAAGACGGCGACCACGATCATGACGATGCTGCCGACATCCACTTTTTCCCTGGCAATCTCGTCGTCTCCCGCAGCGTCTACGACAACAACGCAAACAACGTAAAAGTCGGCGCCCTACTCCCTCCCAACTGCGCGAACACCGTCGGCCCCTGCGTAGCCGCGACCAACAACGGCACCTTCCCCTACGTCTTCAACAACGCATTGGTCGATGGCAGCTTCGGTATCACCTCGAAACTTTATCTCGACCAGATCACACCCTGGGGCTTCCTCCTCAACAGCCTTGAGATTCCCAACAGTTCCATGCGCAACATCCGCTCCGAGAGCAACCAACTCGTCACCAGCTTCAGTTCGAAATCAGAAGGGGCTCTCAACCTCTCCACCGACGGCAAGCTCCTCACCTTCATCGACTACGTCGCTCCCGTCAACACCATCGAAGTCTCCAACTCCAACACCCCCGGCGCCATCGATCCCACCAACCCCGTCGGCGTGGCCTACTACCGTGCCGCGGTCACGCTCGATCGCAACGGCAAGTTCACCTTCACCGAAACCAACGCCTACAGCGGCAACAACGGCCGCGCCGCCATCTTGAACAACACCAACGGCGCGAATTTCTTCTACACCGTCGGCAACGCAGGCAACGGCGCCAATCCTCAACCCAACGGCGTCGTCCTCGGCGCTGGAGCCCAGATCATCGATCCCTCCACCGCGCCCGAAAGCTTCCAGACCCCCGGTACCCCAACCCCTGTCGCCAGCTTCTCCATCACTGAACTTGGCGACAAAGCCGACAAAAACGGCAAAGACGATAACTTCCGCGGCCTGACCGTCTTCAACAACGTTATCTACTTAACCAAAGGCAGCGGCAGCAACGGCGTCAACACCGTCTACTTCGTCGACACCACCGGCACCGCCTGCCCCAAGGGCGTAGGCATTCCCGCCGCCGGCGCAACACTTCCTGTCTCCCCTCTCAACCTCTCGGGAGTAAATCCCCAGAACGGCCTGCCCAGCAACATATGCATCCTCGCCGGCTTCCCCACCGTGCTCGCAAAGAGTGCCAGCTCAACCGCCTTTCCCTTCGGCCTCTGGTTCGCCAATGCTGACACCCTCTACGTAGCTGACGAAGGCGACGGCTCCGGCGGCGCCACCCTCTACACCCACGCCGCAGCCCAGACCACTGCCGGCCTTCAGAAGTGGATCTTCAACTCCTCTACCAAGACCTGGAACCTCGCCTACGTTCTCCAGACCGGTCTCGAACTCGGCGTTCCGTATACCGTCAACAATTACCCCACCGGCAACAATGCCGCCACTGGCCTACCCTGGGCGCCCGCAACCGATGGCATCCGCAACATCACCGGCTCCGTTGATGGCGGCAAAGTCACCATCTACGGCATCACCTCCACCGTCAGCGGCAGCGGCGACCAGGGCGCAGATCCCAACCGCCTCGTTTCCGTCACCGATACGCTGTCCAACACCGACCCCACCGTGGCCGCCAAGGAGAAGTTCACCATCGTCCGCAAAGCCGACTTCGCCGAGGTCCTCCGCGGCGTCTCCTTCACTCCCTCGGAAAAGGGAGAGGGTCACGACCACTTCTAACCCGTTCGCCCTACCGAACGGCATCACAACCAGAACGCGGCGGGAAGACACTTTCCCGCCGCTTTTTTTCTTTCAACTCATAACGAATCGGTCTTGCACCCCTCGTTGACGCAACACCTCCGCTACGCGACTCTTCGAAAACATTTAAGCTAAGAGCAATGTCCTCCACATCGACCATTCAGCTCGTCCGTCCCGCCCGCACGCTGCAAGGCTCCCTCACCCTTCCCGGCGACAAATCCATCTCCCATCGCTACGCCATGCTCGCCGGTATCGCCTCCGGAACCACGCGCCTCTCCAACTTCTCCACCGGCGCCGATCCACACTCCTCCCTCGCCTGCATGCAAGCCCTCGGCGCCACTGTCGTCCACAATCCGGACAAGACCATCTCTATCACCGGCGCCGGCGGCAAATTCCAGCAGCCCTCCGCTCCGCTCGACTGCGGCAACTCCGGCTCCACCATGCGCATGCTCGCAGGGCTCATCGCGCCGCATCCCCACACCTTCACTCTCATCGGCGACCACTCCCTCACCCTCCGCCCCATGGAACGCATCCGCAAACCGCTCACGCAAATGGGCGCAAAGATCGATCTCGTCGAAGGCCACGCCCCCATCACCATCCACGGCGGTCCCGCTCCACGCCATCGACTTCGACACACCCATCCCCTCGGCGCAGGTCAAAACCGCAGTCCTCTTCGCTGGCTTGCAGGCTGAAGGAACCACCAGCCTCACCGAATCCGTCCGCACTCGCGACCACTCCGAGCACGCCCTCCGCGCCTTCGGTGCAACCCTCAACCGCGTCGGTGAAAAGCTAACCATTCCAGGCAATCAAATCCTCCAGGCCGTCGACGCCACAATCCCCGGCGATCTCTCCTCCGCCGCATTCTTCCTCTGCGCCGCCCTCCTCTTCCCCGACTCCAACCTCATCCTCGACGGGGTCGGCATGAACCCCACCCGCGCCTCGCTCCTCGATGTCATCACCTCCCTCGGCGGCAAGATCAAAATTCTCAACGTCGAAGAGCACCACGGCGAACTCGTCGGCACCATCCAGGTCAACGGTCCCGCCGCCGGTCCCCGCGGCATGCACATCGGCGGAGCCCTCTCCGCTCAGATCATCGACGAACTCCCCGTCCTCGCCGCCATCGGGCCCTACACCATCAACGGCATCACGATTCGCGATGCGCGCGAGCTCCGCGTCAAAGAATCCGACCGCATCGCCCTCGTAGCCAAAAATCTCAAAGCCATGGGAGCCACCTTCACCGAACACGAAGACGGCCTCGAGATTCCCGGCAACCAACAGCTTCACGGCGCTCAGATCGACTCCGGCTCCGACCATCGAATCGCCATGGCCTTCGCGATCGCAGCCCTCCGCGCCACAGGCGAACACTGAGATCCATGGAGCCGAAGCAGCCGCCATCAGCTTCCCCGAGTTCTTCTCCTACCTCGACGATCTCTGCCAGCGCTACCGTCATTTACGAACTTGGTAAGCTCACTACGAATCTCTCCAAAGGTCCATGCAAACAATCCCCACTGGCTCCCGCCCCGTCGTCATCACCGAGATCGAACAGTTCGGCGGCGCGGAACGCAGCATCTTGGCTCTCTCGCGCTGGCTCCATCAGCAACGCCTCCCCAACCATATCGTCACCTATATCGACCACTGCGAATCTAGCCCAATACGCTCGCGCACCCCATGCAGATCATCGAGCTGAAACCCGCTCCAGGCGCGCGCAACAAGATCGCCACACTGCGCCGCTACTTCAGCCGACAATCTGCAAACGCGCCGGCAAACCCCTGCTCTCCGGCTATCAACCCGCGCTCCACAGTACACTCGCCGCGGCTACGTGGCATTCCACACTCTCATGCACGATACCCCATCCCTATTCGGCGATCGGCAGTCCGCAGCTACCCGGCCAACAAGCATGTCCGCATCGCTCATCTCGCAACCGCATCATCGGAGTACGGTCTGCGCACTGGTGGCCCCACCATCGTCACCAGCGAATATCTCCGCAGCGAATGCCGCAACAGACTTCAATCCGTCCCGACAGACAGACGATGCGCCCCATCCTTCGCATGGTCGAATCGCTCTACAAATCGCTCCGTATGCCACCCGTAGCCTGCTCCACCACTATCTGCGTCGCCATCACCCGAACGGCCCCTCCGGATTGACTCTCTACCAGTGTGCCGCTCCCATATCGAGGCCAACAAACACATCGACTCGATGATCCGCACGCTTGGCCGCAACTCGAGCAGAGCCTCACATTATTCCGATCTCTCCTCACGCATCGATTCGCAGCCTGGAACCTCGCCGGCAAAGTGTATCCCTCATTCCCTCTCTTCAAGAGATGGCGCAAACAACTCGGTCGCTATCGGCGCACCGCATCCACTTCCACGGTTTCGTGCTCCGGACAACGCATTTGCGAACAACTCTATGCCACGGCCCATCTCTTCCTCATGCCTGCGGTTCAGGGCTACGGCATCTCAACCGCCATCGACATACGCTCAAGCGCGCATCCCCGTCCAGTCTTACCTCGCGTCGCAGTGATCGCGATGTCCGTCATACTTCAGCTCCTCGAACACGCGCAGTGGGCGCACCGTCCTCAACGGCGGCGAAGACCAGATGGCCGGCACCTGCGCACCGCAATCGACGGTGTCCTCCGGTCGAAACAACCATCACAGCAGCGCGCAGCCGCATCTGACCAGCCTCTCACTTCGAACGAATCGAATGGGCCGAACAAGTGGCCAACCCTCTGTCGGCTGGCTCTGATCTGCCCGCACCATCTGCTAGCATTGCCACAAGAAAGCATTCACTCTTCATGAAAGTTACACAGGCCGTCTTTGGAGTCTTCCACCACTTCGAACTCGCACATCAACTCCACCACCGCAATCATCTCCAGAAGATCTACTCCACCTGGCCCTGGGCGCGACTGAAGCGCGAAGGCCTTCCCCACTCTCTCGTCAGCTGCTTTCCTCTTCTTCACACAGCAGACTATCTACTCAACCGCACACGCACTCGCACTCCGCCCGCCTCTCATCGAAACTCGCACTCGTGGAACACCCTCGCTTTCGATCGATGGACCAACAAGCATAATCGACCCATGCGACGCCTTCATCGCCATCTCCGGCGCCGGTCTGCTCACCGGCCGCAAGGTCCAGGCCAACGGCGGCATCTTCATCTGCGATCGCGGCTCTACCCACCAGCGCTTTCAAGAGAACATCGTCGCCGACGAGTATCGTCGCTGGAAACTGCCCCAGCCTCTCAGCAAACCTCACATCACCATCCGCGAAGAAGAGATCTACGCCACCGCCGACGCCATCACCGTTCCCTCGACCGTCGCCCGACGATCGTTTCTCCAGATGGGCATCGCCCCCGAAAAAGTTCACGTCATCCCTTACGGCGTCCGCCTCGATCACTTCACCCGCACCGAAGATCCGCCGCATGACTCCTTCGAAGTCCTCTTCGCCGGCCAGGTCAGCATCCGCAAAGGCATCCCTTATCTCCTCCAGGCCTTCGCCCGCCTGAAGCATCCCAGAAAACGCCTCACCATTGTCGGCGACGTTCAGGACCACATGCGCAGCCTCCTCGCAACCCTGCCCAACGAAGACGTCGTCTTCACCGGCGCTCTTCCTCAGTCCCAACTCGCAAAAAAGATGAGCGCCAGCCACCTGCTCGTTCTGCCCAGCATTGAAGAGGGTCTCGCGCTCGTCCAGGGTCAAGCCATGGCCTGCGGATGCCCAGTCCTCGCCACCACCGCCACCGGCGCCGAAGACCTCTTCACCGATGGCGAACAAGGCTTCATCGTCCCCGACCGCGACGTCGATGCTCTCACCCAAAGAATGCAACAGATCGCCGACGACCCCGCTCTCCAGCACAAACTCAGCGAAGCCGCATTGCTCCGCGTCAAAACCCTCGGCGGATGGGACCAGTACGGCGAAACCTGGGACCGCCTCCTCCACCAACTCACCGGCAAACCACCCGACCCCAACTAACCCGCCTACATCTTGTAGCGTCCCATGTCGTCGTCGTTCAGATTCTCCAGCCACCGCCGCATCTCGTCCGCATTCACGCTCTGCGCACCGCTGGCCGCCTGCTTCGAGCCCTCCAGCACATCGCGATTGACATAAATCGGGCAATCCCAGCGCAGCGCAAGCGCAATTGCATCCGACGGTCTCGCATCCATCGTTACCGTCTCCCCCGCATGCTCCATCCAGATCACCGCATAAAACGTGTCATCGCGCAGCTCTGAAACCACCACCTTGCGCACCTCTGCATTCAGCCCCCGCGCCATATTCTGAAGCAGATCATGCGTCATCGGCCGTGGCATCGCCGTCTTTTCCAACTCGAGCGCAATCGCATTCGCCTCAAAGATCCCCACCCAGATCGGCAGCACCAGGTCGCTCCCCACATCCTTCAGCACAATGATCGGCATATTCGTCACCGGGTCCATCATTAACCCGCGAATCTGCATCTCCACCTCATCGGTAGCCTTGGTCACGGGTTGAGTCGGTGTCGTCGTCATATCAGTTCAGCACCACAAACTGCGGCACACGCCGCACAGGCACAAACGCCGAAACCTCCGCTGAATCCGCGATCGCCTCTCCCACCAGACAGTTCGGCAGCGTCTGCGTAATCCTTACCGGCACATAGCTCCCAACCGGCGGCTGCGCCTGCGCAATCTGCGCGGTCGTAAAGTTCACCGTCTTGTTCTGCGAACTCCTCCCGACAACCTGCCCCCGCGAAGGGTTATAGCTCTCCACCATGCACTCCTGCACCTGACCCAGATGCCGACCATAGTGCTCCCGCTGAATCTCCCTCTGCCGGTCCATCAAAATCCTCAGCCGCTCCGTCTTCACCTCATCCGGAATACTATCCGCCATCGTCACCGCCGGAGTATTTGGACGCGGCGAAAACTTAAAAGCAAACACGGCATCGTACTTCACCTCGCCGACCAGCGTAATCGTCTCCTCAAAATCCGCATCCGTCTCCCCCGGAAACCCGACGATCATGTCGCTTGTAATGCTGATATCGCGCTTCGCCGCCTTGATCCAGCTCATCCGCTCCAGATACCACTCCCGCGTATACTCCCGCGACATCGCCTTCAACACCGCACTGGACCCCGACTGCACCGGCAGATGCACATGATCACACAGCGTCGGCGTCGCGTCGATCGCCTCAACAATATCCCTCGTAAAGTCCCTCGGATGCGACGTGGTAAACCGCACTCGCCGAATCCCCGGCAACTCGCCCACCGCCACCAGCAGTTCCGCAAACGACATCCGCCCCGAAGGATCCCGCCACGAGTTCACATTCTGCCCAAGGAACTGAATCTCCGTATACCCCACGTCCACCATCTTCCGGGCTTCGACCAAAACCGACGCGGAAGTCCGGGAGCGCTCCTTCCCGCGCGTGTACGGCACAACGCAGTAGGCGCAGAACTTATCGCACCCTTCGATAATCGTGATGTACCCGCGATGCGGATTCGACCGCGCCGTAAACTCCGTCTCAAACGTCAGGTCGGTCTGCCTGTCATCAAGCCCCGTAATCCTCTGCTCCCCCGCCTCCAACCGTCGCAGCATGTCAGGCAGGTTCCGGTAACTCGCCGACCCCGCCACCATCGACACATACGGCGCCTTCTCAAAGATCCGCTCGCCCTCCTGCTGCGCCACGCACCCCAGCACGGCAAACTTCTTGCCCTCGCCCTGCAGCCTCTTGTACTCATTCAGCCGGTGAAACACCTTCTGCTCGGCCTTATCCCGAATCGAGCAGGTGTTATACAGGATCAACCCAGCCTCACCCTCGTCCTCGACGCGAGCATATCCCTGCTGCTCCAGCGTCCCAATCACCTTCTCGGAGTCATGGGCGTTCATCTGGCAGCCAAACGTCTCGATATAGAATGTCTTGCTCACCCTATGAGTATATCGCCACGCCCTTCGCCTCACTTCTCGGCCGCCTTCACTCCTCGCCCGTCCGAAGCTTTCTTTCATCCCGAGCCATAACGTCATCGTGACCGAGCAGCGAACTGCCCTTGTTTCGTCTTTGCTTTGCCTTCGCTCTCTAAAAATCCATACGACACGACCCGGCGGCGTCAAAAGATTGTCTTCAAGATTTGAAGATGCCAGGCCCAAAACATGCTATGTTCAGGAATTAACCAGCAAAGCAGTTGGCAAACTGATCCCTTACGGAGGATGTAGTGTCCGATATAAACGGTGCCTTGAAGATGCTGAAAGAAGGTCATACGATCCAACGTCCCGATTCGAACATGAGCGGCACCTCATACTTTCTGAGGCATGAACACGGGAAGGATCACCTCTACGTTCGACAGTTACGAGCGAATTCATCCGAGGTCATCGAGGAGCCTTCGACCTTTGACTGGGACGACCTCACTGCCACGAATTGGGACGTTGTACCGGCCCCGGCCACACACCGCTAAAGCTATCTTTGCCTCCTTACCACTAGGTTCTTTCAGCCGCGCAAAAACCGGATCGCTCACAACTGCGTCCACACGCATTGGAGACTATCTGTCGATCCAACTGTTTGTGCCCACCTGTTTTCGCCACTGAAGCGGTCGCGCAAGACTTCCATCAGCACGGTTGCCACACGGCTCTCGAATCATGCAGCAATTTCGGAAGTTTGGTAGCGCCACCGGGGCTCGAACCCGGACTCTCAGCCTTGAAAGGGCCGCGTGTTAACCAGTTACACCATGGCGCCACAACACACTAATCATCCCACCATCTCAACTATATGCCGTCCGCAGCTTTCAAGCTGAAAATCACAGAAGGAAGCAGATTTGGTAGCGTTACCGGGGCTCGAACCCGGACTCTTCGCCTTGAGAGGGCGACGTGTTAACCAGTTACACCATAACGCCAAAACCATCTTTCGCAGGAGGATGTTCTCTCCAGCGCACTCTCAAAGTATAGCAAGCAGCCACGCGTAACTCAAGGCAACGCAGCCGGTGGTGGATCAGTTTGAAGTTTAAGGAATCCGCGTTGTTGGAAGCCTCGTTTTCGAGGCACAGTAACCCTCCTCAAAGAATCGGGATAGACTTGAAGCCCTGAGACGGAGGGTGCAACCTATCTGGGCAGGTAAGCGGCTCTGTTCAATAAGCTCTCCGGGATCTATTTCGCAAGTGACGGAGGACCTGAATGAGTAATCGCATGAGTGTTTTATCGCGTCGACTTGGGCGCTTCGCGGGCGGCTTCTCATTCGCAACCGTCGCCTTCTTCTCAATCGGTCTGTATGCCGCCGCTAACACGAAAGGCCAGGTAGTATTCCTATTCGAGGGCCTTGTTTTGGTGTGCCTCTTCGCCAGCTTCTTTCTGTGGCTAGCGCACGGCTTCGCGTGGGCGATGATCCCCGAGAAGTCTGCAGAGGAGAAGAAGCCCGCAGAGGCATTGAAACCTGCGGACGCGCTGAAGCCTCCAGAGGCGATGAAGGCGATGAAGCCTGCAGAGGCATTGAACCCTCCGGCCGCGGTGAAGCCTGAAGTGGCGATAAGACCCGCAGAGCCCCTGAGACTGGGCGCAGAGCCGGTGGAGACATGTAGAGGCGAAGAGAAGCCTGCGGAGGAGAAGGTGATCGCCCCAGAGGAGGATCCTCCCGGCGCGCAGTACACCATTACCGGAAGGCGCATCCACTGACCTTGGACAGCTTGTCAAACTGCCCTACAATCGCCGAAGCCGGGCATGAACTGATCGCACCGCCCTTCACTCCTCCACAAACGCCTTCAGCCTCCCCAGCGCCTGGTCCCACTGCTCGGACACTCTCTCCAGATACTCCTTCAGCTCATCAATCGGCTTCGGGTCAAGTTCGAACATACGCTCACGACCCGCACGAACCCCATGCACAATCCGCGCCCGCTCCAGCACGCGAAGATGCTTCGTGATCGCCTGCCGCGTTAGCCTCGGACCCCCGAGCGGCTGCGCGTCCGTTAGCTTGAGAAATAGACGCCGGTCGCCGGTCGGAGAGCCTCGCAACCAGCGCCAGCCGCGTCTCGTCCCCAAGCGCAGCAAAGACCATCGCATAGTCCTGCCGCATAGCCCCAACGCCGTTAGGCTCTCTCTGCGACATAGCTCTCAATATTCTTCAGTTGCTGACTCCATCCGTTTTCATTCATGCGGAACGCCTCCGCCCGGCGCTCGCTCGGAATCTTATCGAAGCCCGACTCAATAACCTTCAGCAGCGTTCCGTTGGCGCTCTTCTCCAGCGTGAACTCAACCAGCGTCGGAGTCTCCTTCGAATAATCCACCTTTGGGTCGATCCCATAAGGATGCCAGGTGTACGAAAAGAGCCGCTCCGGCTCAATCTTCTGCACCACAACCTCCATCCGCAGATGCTCGTAGCCAGGCCAGGTGATGAAGCCACCTGCAACCTGTCCCACCACGAACGGTCTCTCCAGATTCACCCGAAACCACTCCCCAAACTCGCGGTGATCTGTCAGCGCACGCCACACCCTGGAAACCGGCGCCTTCAACTCAATCTCCTTCTCAATCCGATCATTCGCCATATGCAACCTCCAGGTTGCATATTAGCTCGACCCAAAGCAGAAAAGCAACCATTAGGTTGCTCTTTGTACGGCTTGCTGTCTTTACGGGAAATCCAGCTCACTTGACAAAACCGGGACTCGAAGACTCCCCAGACTAAAATAGGATCCGAATCTGGCGGCCTTAAAGCAACCTGAATCAAACACGAAGTCCAAGCCTAAATCATTTTATTACTGGACTTTGCACACTTTTGCCGGGGGTGGGGGGGGTGCCAGGCGGAGTTCCTAGAGCCCGAGCTTTTTGACCTCGTCGTTGTAATACTTCCGGTAGAGGATGTCCCACTCCTGCGAGCCTTCCACAATAATCTTCCGCTGCGAAGCGATCTTTAGCCGAGCCGCCGCATCGATCTTCGTCTCTTCCATCAGCAGCTTTTCAAGTGCCTTTCGCGCCTCCTGCCGGATCGTATTGCGATCCTCCAGAAAGTCCACTTCCTGGATTTCTGCAAGTGTGTCGGCTACGGTATGGGCGAGTTTATTCAGCTTGTCGCGCGAAATTCTCACAGCACCGCCTTGTACTTGCGGGCCAACTCGTTCTTCACCTTTTTGAACATCTCAGGGTAGCTCGCGCCGGTCTTGCGCATATCGTCCTGAAACGCCTCGAGAATCACCCGAACCTCATCATTGATGCGGTCTTCCAGCGACAACTCGTCAACCATCGCAGCCGCGACGCGCTCATTAACCAGTGCCGGCTTTTCGGTGTGGATCATCTTCTCGGCGACTAAATACTTCACAGTCTGGCGCGCCAGGTATCCAACATAATCTTTAGAAAAAATCATTTGACTTTCCTTTGAATATACCACGCACCTTCGTGGCCAATCGCTGCAAAGAACCGCTCCTCGCAGCAGCTCGACCGCGCGATTCCTGTGCGGTGCACTTGCGTTTCTGAGACAATAAACATCGAATGCAACCTGACAATCTTATCTCGCTCAAGGACGACATGGTGGCCTTCATTGCAGGCCACGGTATGCGCCGCTTTAGCGCCTTCATCACCGAAGATGTACCCACCGTCATCTTCGAAGAAGAAAATCCGGACGGCTGGAAGGACTTTGTCGAACACGCCAAAGCCGCGGGCGCCCCGTTCATCACCATGAGCGAGGTTGTGCTCGAGAAGGCCGACGTCGCCATCCTCCTCGACCAGCTTCGCGAAGAGACTTTCCCCGAAGCTTCGGAGGAGATCGACGACGCGGAGTATCTCGTCAATCACGTGGGCAAGGTCGGCTACCTCCAGCTCGGCTTCGCGCACCAGGGCGTCATGTTCATCTTTGAAGTTGCCACTGAGTGGTACGACAGCTTCCAGAATCTGATGGAGACAGTGACTGACCTCGGCGGAATCGTCGTCGACAACCGCGACATCGACGAGTAGACGAAACATGTTCTCCCCCCAGGCTGGGCCGCCGCAATGGATCATTCAACCGGTCGATTCCCCCGCGATCAACAGCTTGGTGGCGCAACTCCACTGCCCAGACGCCATTGCGAGAATCCTCATTTCACGCGGTATCTCCGACCCCAAAGCCGCCCAGGCCTTCCTCGACCCGACAATCGACGACCTGCATGACCCCATGCTCATGCTTGGCATGGACGTGGCCGTAGCCCGCATCCAGCACGCCGTCCGTTGCGGCGAACCCATCCTCATCTACGGCGACTACGACGTCGACGGCACCACAGCCACCGTCCTCCTCAAGACCGCGATCGAACGCATCGCCCCAAAAGACGAGCCTGCCCGGGTCACATACCACGTCCCGCACCGAATCCGCGAAGGATACGGCATGCAGACGAGCGTCCTCGGACAAGCAGCCGCTGCAGGTGTCCGTCTTGTCATAAGTGTCGACACAGGCATCCGGGCCTTCGCCGCAGCCGACGAGGCCAAAACCCTTGGCCTGGACCTCATCGTCACCGACCATCATCTCCCGGATGACGCCATGGGCATCCCCGCGGCCGTCGCGGTTCTCAATCCAGCCCAGTCAAACTGCCTCTATCCGTTCAAGTCCCTTTGCGGCGCAGCGGTCGCCTTCAAGCTGGCCCACGCGCTCTTGCTCGCCCACGCCGATGTGGCTGAAGATTCCAAGACCCGGCACCTCCGCCTGAAGCGCGCTCTTATCCCCTCCTTCCTTAAGCTGGTAGCGATCGCCACCATCGCTGACTCTGTCCCCCTCAAGGGTGAAAATCGCGTCATCGCCGTTCTTGGCCTTCGCGAACTTCGCAATCCAGTACAACCCGGCCTCCGAACCCTCATGGAGGTGGCCCAAATCCCGACAAACCGTGCCCCTAGCGCAGCCGAGGTAGGCTTTCGTCTTGCACCACGCATCAATGCCGCTGGCCGAATGGACATTGCCAGCGAGGTCGTCGAACTTTTTCTGACGAAAGACGCCGGGCGTGCGACAGAGTTGGCTGAGAAGCTCAATCGCCTCAATGATGAGCGCAGAGCGACGGAAGCAAACGCCCTTCAGGCCATCGAGGCGCAATTAGGGACCCTTCGCGGCGGACCAGGGGACTATCCCGCTGAGTGCATCATCCTCGACGACCCTGCCTGGCATCGCGGCGTGCTCGGAATTCTCGCGTCACGTGTAGTCGACCGCACCGGGCGCCCTGCACTAATCCTCACCCACGAAGACGGACATGCTCATGGTTCGGGCCGCTCCATCGATGGCTTTCATCTGCTCGACGCCCTAACTGCAGTTCATGGAGAAATCGACGCGCCCGATGCCCTCTTCACGCGCTTCGGGGGCCACGCTCATGCCGTCGGGTTCTCGATGCCATCCGAACGAATAGACCTATTACGCGAAAGAATGCAGTTTTACGGCTCGACTCGCCTTGCTGGAACCATCTTGGCCCGACCGCTCCAATGTGACGCAGAATTACTCCTCCGCGACCTGACACAGGACTTTTTCGATTGGCTCGCGCGCTGCGAACCGTTCGGCATCGGCAACCCAGAGCCTTTCTTTGTCACAAGCGGATTAACGCTCACAGCGCCGGTTCGCTTCATCAAAGAGAAACACATCTGTCTCCAACTCAAAAGAGCCGGAGACGATCTCCGTTTCGGTGCACTCGGGTGGAGCCGCGGCATCGACTGGCCCGCTCGATGTGAGGAAATGGCCCTTGATAAGGGTTCGCTCATCGACGTCGCCTACCACCTGAAGGCAAAAGCTAATCCGCAATTTCCTGGGCTCGAGTTGGAACTCGTCGACATTCGGAAAGCCAAATGAGCCGCCTTCAAACTTTCTGCTCCGTTTCTGGTGCAGCCGCCGTCTTATATACTGAAGTTTCCATCTGATGCCAACGACCGAGACAAGACGACTTAATCCGCTCATGCTCTGGGTCATCTTCCTTGCCGTTATCGGTTTAGCATTTGTAGTCGTCCGCGCGACCTCTCGCGAAGCTGTTGAGATCAGAGCCAGGGCAGTCACTCGTCAGAATTTGCTGAGCACCGTGTCGACCAACGGTAAGGTCGAGCCCATCGATGAATTCCAGGCATACGCCCCAGCGGCCGGCGTCGTTGCAAAGGTCTATGTACAGGTCTTACAAAAGGTAAAGGTAGGTGATCTTCTGCTCAAGATGGACGATTCTGACGCAGTAGCCAAGCTTGCAACGGCCACTGCCAACCTCCGCACCGCCGAGGCTGCCCTTCATGATATGGAACATGGCGGTTCGCAGGAAGAACGTCTTACTCTCAGTGGAGACCTGAGCCGAGCGCAGCTACAACAACAGAAGGCGACAAAAGATCTAGCTGCGCTTAAGGAACTTCAACTGAAAGGTGCGGCTTCCCCCAGCGAGGTCGCTGCCGCCGAACAGCAGTTGCAAGCGGCAAACAATGCCCTTCAGGGGATTCAGATGCGTGGCACGCAACGCTACAGTCCAGCCGACAAAGCACGCATCGAAGCACAGGTTGCCGATGCGCGCGCGACGGTTGCCGCCGCAGAGAGCACTTACGCTGCCTTCAATATTCGGACACCGAAGGCCGGTGCCGTATATTCCATTCCAGTTTCCACATACGATTTCGTGCCCGCGGGGGAGAACCTGGTGGATGTTGCCGACCTCAACAAAATTCAGATTCACGCCTACTTCGACGAACCTGAAATTGGCAAACTCGCCGTCGGGCAAGCGGTCAAAATCACTTGGGACGCAAAACCCAATCAGACCTGGCATGGACACATCAGTATCGCACCAACGACCGTCATTACGTACGGAACCCGCAACGTTGGCGAGTGCATCATCACGGTTGATGACGCTCGTGGCGACCTTTTGCCCAATACAAATGTCATCGTCACCGTAACGACAGCGCAACGTTTCAACGCGCTCAGCATACCGCGTGAGGCTTTACACACCGACGGAGGCGACTTCGTCTACCGGGTTGTCAATGGCAAGCTGGTTCGAACTTCAGTTCAGGTCGGTGTTGCCACCAATCTAATTCGAGCGGAGATCACCGGCGGGCTCACTGACCAAGACACAGTTGCGTTGGGAGCTATCAACAACCGTGAGTTGTCCAACGGGCTCTCAGTCAAAATCGTCGACTGACCATGCACATCACGACACATTTGGCCCGGGCCTGCTCCGCGTTTTCTATTTTTCTTGTATTGAGTGTCCGCTTTCTATTGGCAGATGCTGCCGAAGCCAATTCCCTACTCCAGCAGGGCCGTGTCGACGAAGCAACAGTGAGCATTCTTAAAGTGCTCGACACTCACCCTGACGATGCACAGTCGCATCAACTTCTATGCCGCATCTATTACGCCCAGGACATGGCCGAGAATGCCATTCATGAGTGTGAAATGGCTGTCTCTAGCGCTCCCGCCAACAGCGACAATCAGGTATGGCTAGGACGAGCATTCGGGTACAAGGCGTCGCACGCCAGCCCCTTCACCGCGCTTTCTCTCGCAGTCAAGGTTCGCAAGGCGTTCGAGCGGGCCGTCGAACTCGATCCTGAAAATATCAATGCCATGAGCGACCTAGGCGAGTTTTACGTCGCGGCACCCTCACTGATAGGAGGCGGCCTTGATAAGGCTCAGGCATTAGCCTCAAGAATGCAGTTACACTTTCCCTCGCAGGCTCACCGTTTGCTCGCCTTGATCGCCGAAAAGAAGAAAGAAAACGACGCAGCAGAGTCGGAGTTCTGCAACGCAGTCGCGGCTGGAAAGACTCCGGAAGCCTACATCGATCTCGGCCATTTCTACGAACGACATAATCAGCAGGACAAAATGCTTCAGGCACTCCAGTCCGGTGTTGGGGTAGATCGTCGTAGGGGCCCCGCGTTAGTCGACGCAGCCAGCATTCTCACTGCCGCCCATCGCTCGCCCGAACTAGCCGAGACCCTCCTTCGTACCTATCTTGCTTCCTCTGCCAAAACCGACGAGGCTCCCGCATTCAAGGTGCACGTTCAATTAGGAGATTTGTTAGCTCACCGCGGCGATTTAGCGGCAGCGCATCGAGAATATGCCGCTGCTCTAGCCCTCGCATCGAACTATGCACCTGCCCGCAAGGCGATCCAAGGCTCATAAAGGCGATACCATGGTTTCTAGCCGGTCTAGAGGAACTTTACAGGACGCATGATCCGCATCCTTCGCTTATGTATCGCCTGTTCTACGTTCGCTTCTGCGGTCGCGCCTGCCTGCGCGCAGATATCCTTCACGACGGCAATCGACCTGGCCCAAAAAAACAGCCCTAAGGTTTTAATGGCCCAGGCGGACGTCGACAAGGCAAGGGCGGCAGTTCAGCAACTTCGTGATGCCTATGTGCCCAGCATTGTGGGAGGTTCCGGACTTGGTCCACCGTCCTACGGCTTTCCACTAGGACAGCCCTCAATCTTTAACTTCACAGCACAGTCCCTAGTTTTCAGCTACTCGCAACGAGATTACATTCGGGCGGCGCAAGCCGCGCTCAATGCTGCAAACCTTAATCTCAAAGATATTCGTCAAAGTGTCGGTGAGGATACTGCCGTCACCTACCTTGCGCTCGACCGAGATATTCAGCGGCAGGCTGCTCTCCAGGAGCAGCAGGGATTCGCCGATCGGCTCGTCAGTATCGTGCAGGACCGGCTCGACGCCGGCCAGGACACTCCCATCGATCTCACCACATCGCGCCTTACCGCCGCGCAAATCCATCTCTCCAGACTCCGCGCGGAGGACGAGACAATCGCCGATCGGACGCATCTCGCCCGTCTCATTGGCCTTCCGGCGCAGGCTCTCGGCACGGTTAGCAATAGTGTTCCGGCCTTCATTGTCACTACGCCAGATCTGGCGGGCACCACCCAAATTACCAGTCCAGCGGTCGATTCTGCGTACGCGATCGCACGGTCAAAGCGAGAGACAGCCTTCGGTGAAGCACGCTATCTTTGGAGGCCGCAGATAACTTTTGCGGGGCAATATAGCCGCTTTGCCAAGTTCAACAATTATCAGGACTACTACCTCCATTTTCAACAGAACAATGCAGGCGTAGGCGTGCAGATTAATGTCCCGGTATTCGATGTGGCACATAGTGCGCACGCTCGCGAGGCGGCCGCCGATGCGGCGCATTCGGAGCACGAGGCCGATATGATCCGCGATCAGTTTTTCGATAACCGCCTCCGAGCACGCCACACTGCGGCCGAACTCGCAGCGCGCGCCGAAATTGCCGCTCTGGATCAGCAACTGGCTCGCCAGCAGCTTGATATTCTCCTTGTCCAATCGAAAGAAGGCACAGGAAACCTCTCCGGCCCACAGATGACTCCAAAGGACGAGCAGACCTCCCGCATCGCCGAGCGGGAGAAATTTATCGCGGTCCTCAACGCCAACTTCGAAGCACAGCAGGCCGAGATCAATCTCATGCGTGCGACAGGTGAGTTTGACGCATGGATCGCTGCGGCAGCACCGGCACAGTCATCCGCTCCCGGAAAGCAGTAGACATTCTGGCTCCGCTATCTTTTTTGAACTGAATAACTTGCTCATCTTGAGCGATATAAGATGAACCACAAGCGAAACCCGACAAAAGCCACCGATGACAGTAACTGAATGGTAAAATTAAGACACAATTATGCCTCTTAAGACACTATTTCTGAATCCGCCCTCCTTCGAAAACTTTGACGGTGGAGCTAGCTCCCGCTGGCCCGCTACGCGCGAGATTGAGTCGTACTGGTATCCGGTCTGGCTGGCTTACCCTGCCGGCATGCTGGAGGGCTCGAAACTTTTGGATGCCCCTCCCCACCACGTCTCTGCGGACGAGACCATTGAGATCGCAAAAAACTTCGAGTTCCTCGTGCTCTTCACATCCACTGTGGGCTGGAGCGGAGACCACGGCCTAGCGAGGGCTATCAAAAGCGCGAATCCGTTGATCAAGATTGCGTTTGTCGGCCCACCGGTTACCACGGACCCGGACCGTGCCCTCAACGAATGCGAAGTCATAGATTTCGTCTGCCGCCGGGAGTTCGACTTCTCCGTCGTCGAATATGCCAATGGCAAACCGCTAAGTGAGATACTCGGCATCAGCTACAAGGACGCAAGCGGCGTCATTCAGCACAACTCAGACCGTCCGCAGGTTGAAGACCTAGACGCGATGCCGTGGGCAACAAAGATCTACAAGCGCGACATGGATGTTACCCGGTACAACGTACCGTTCCTGCTGCACCCTTACATCGCGCTTTACTCGACCCGGGGCTGTCCCGCACAGTGCACCTTCTGCTTATGGCCGCAGACGCTGTCCGGCCATGCCTGGCGGAAGCGCTCTACTGACGACGTTGCCGCGGAAATGAAGTGGGCCAAGGAAAACTTCCCCCACGTCAAAGAGTTCTTCTTCGATGACGACACCTTTAACATCCAAAAAGCTCGTACGATTGAACTCTGCGAAAAGTTAAAGCCCCTCGGCATCACCTGGTCCTGCACTTCGCGCGTCACAACTGACCGCGACACTCTCAAAGCCATGAAGGACGCAGGCTGCCGGCTCCTCATTGTCGGTTTTGAGTCTGGCGACCCCCAAATCCTCAAAAACATCAAAAAGGGCGCCACCGTCGAACGCGCACGCGACTTCGTTAAGGACTGCCACGATCTCAGCCTCATTATCCACGCCGACTTCATCCTCGGCCTACCCGGGGAAACCAAAGAATCCATCCGCAATACCATCAACTTCGCTAAAACGCTTGACTGCGAGACCATTCAGGTTTCTGTCGCCCACGCCTACCCAGGCACCGAGTTCTACGACTTCGCGGCGCGCAACAACTTCATCACGAACGAAAAGATGGAGGACGGCGGAGGTCACCAGATGGCCCACATCGAGTACCCTGGTCTGCCCACTGAGTACGTCATGGAGATGGTGCACAAGTTTTACGATGAATACTACTTCCGTCCCAAGGCCGCCTTCCGGGTAGTGTGGAAAGCTATTGTCAATCGCGATGTTCCGCGCCTTTACGTCGAAGCAAAGGCCTTCATGAAGCTCCGTTCCCAGCGCAACAGGGCCTCTCGCCTAAAGAAGGAAGAGAACGCCCTCAAGGCACAGGAATCTGTCAGCATGAATGCTTAGTTCGATGCGTTGTGTGTCGACGGCCAGCTTCGGCTGGCCGTTCTTCATTACTAACGACAGTTCAAGGTTGCTCGCCGCAGCTGTGTCGACTCTGTCACCTCGGAGATGTAGTTTTTCATAGCTCATTCAATAACTCCGCGGAGTTCATTCGTATATTGGTGGAGAGACTGGAAGATCGACTGACGAGGATGATTCGCCCAACGACACTATGGGTGCAGACCTTTCTCCTTTTGTGTGCGCTGTCGATCGGGTGTGGACGACCTCCGAAGGAACTTGGCTCGGTGGTGATGATTATCGAGAGCAGTCCGAATAATCTTGATCTTCGGCAGGGGACCGACGCACAGTCGGAGCGGGTCGGAGGACAGATCTTCGATGCTCTTGTAAAGAAAGATGAGCACTACGAACTGCAGCCATGGCTGGCTAAGAGTTGGGAACAGCCCAATCCGCTGACCTGGGTGTTTCATCTGCGGGACGGCGTGCGATTTCACGATGGCAGGCCGCTGGAGGCGGAGGATGTGGCTTATACGATTGAGAGTTTGATCGATGGGTCGTTAGTGACGGCTAAGGCCGGGAGTTTTGCCGGAGTGGACCGGGTGGAGACACGGGATAGGTTGACCGTGGTAGTCCGGATGAAGCGTCCGGATGCCGGGCTGCTATTCAATCTGAGCGATGGGCTATTTGGTGTCGTCCCGCGTGGCTCGGGTAGAAATTTCGGTTTACATCCGATCGGGTCGGGACCGTTCAAGTTCGTAAGTGCTGTGCAGGATAAAGAAGTGATCGTGGAGCGCAATCATGATTACTGGGCTGGAATGCCGCGGGTGACCGCTGGGGCCAGAAGGATCGAGCGGATACGCTTCGAGGTAGTTCCGGATACGATTACGAGCGCCTTGGAGTTAAAGAAAGGGTCAGCCGACCTGGCAAGCAATGTAGTGACACTTGATATGATCCATGCGCTGGAGGCAGAGCCGAATTTGAAGGTGGAGTCGGGTGCCGGGTCGCCTGTGGTTTATCTAACGTTCAATGTAACGGACCCGCTGCTGAAGGACAAACGCGTGCGTCAGTCGGTTGCTTGCGCGATTGATCGGCAGGCGATAGTGGATGCGATATGGCGGGGGCAGGCGCGGTTGGCGGACACTCTGTTGCCCACGGGCCATTGGGCCGCGGCAATGGATGAAGAGCTAGCGCAGTATCCACATGATGTGGCGCGGGCGCAGCAATTGCTGGAGGAGGCCGGCTTTTCTGCCGGCAGAGATGGCGTGCGGGTGCGGTTGACGATGAAGACGAGTACGGACGAGACTACTCGGCTGATGGCGGTGGTGTTGCAGCAGCAGCTCAGGGCGGCAGGGATTGCGCTGGAGATCAGGTCGGCGGAGTTTGCGACTTTTTATGCGGACGTAACGAAGGGCGCGTTTCAGATCTATGCGCTGCGGTGGATCGGGAGCAACGAAGACCCGGATATTTTTCGATATGCGTATGGGTCGGAGAGCTTTCCCCCAAAGGGAGGAAATCGGGGACGTTACGCGAATCCGCGGGTGGATGCGCTCCTAGCGGAGGCGACGGCATCGGCGGACCTGGTAGCGAGGAAGAAGGATTATGTTAAGGTGCAGAATGTCTTATCGGACGAACTGCCAGGGATTCCGCTGTGGTACCCGAACAATGAGGTGGTGCATACGCGGCGGGTTGTAAATGTGCGCCCTCGACCGTCCGGTAATTTCGACTTCTTACAAGAAGCCGAAATTACCGCGGACGTTATGCACTAGGCGTGGCTATGCTTTCTTCCGCTGCCACAGGGCGATGGTCGCGCCGGTTGGGTCGCTGAGGGCAGCAAAGACATCATCACCACCTTGCAACGCGGCCACGCCTCCGTCACCGAACTGTTCTTGAGCGATTTTTGGGAGATTTTACTTCGCGATGAAGTGCGTTGGTTGCCCCCCAGGGATTCGAACCCCGATTGATCGGTTCAGAGCCGACTGTCCTACCATTGAACGAGGGGGCAACAGATTAAAGAGCCGCAGATGGTGTTTGCTGGCTACCTTTTAGAGTGTACGAGGTGGGGAAGATAAGGTCAACGTGCGGATGATCTACGCGAAATAGACTACGATGATTCGCTTGGAGGTACACATGTTCGAACGCTATACGGAGAAGGCGCGTCGCGTGATTTATTTTGCACGATACGAAGCGAGTAATTATGGGTCGCCGTATATCGAGACTGAGCACCTTTTGCTCGGTCTTTTGCGCGAGGACAAGATGCTGACGAACCGCTTTTTGCGTTCGGAAGCGTCGACGGAATCGATACGCAAGCAGATTGATGACCGGACGACGTTTCGGGAGAAAGTGTCGACCTCGGTCGATCTTCCACTGTCGAATGAGTGCAAGCGGGCGCTGGCCTATGCGGCTGAGGAGGCCCAACGGCTTTCGCACAGACATATCGGGACTGAACATCTGCTGCTTGGGCTCCTCCGCGAAGATAAATGTTTTGCAGCGGAGATCCTGCAGGAGCGAGGATTGCAGGTGCCCGCAGTTCGCGAGGAGTTGCAACGAATGACGCATGAGAATGCACGACGCCGCGAACAAGGCGTGATTGCAGAGAATCCACACAATCCGACAGAGTTGCCTATGGACCAAAATATTGCCGCAGATTTTCTGAATGTATCCTGCCGCCGGCTTGGCCAGATGACTGAATACCTTACGACCTGTGTAAAGAAACTGACGGATGAACAGATATGGCGGCGGCAGGGGGCGCATGAGAACGCCGTGGGGAATTTAGTGCTGCATCTGTGCGGAAATGCACGGCAGTGGATTATGCACGGGGTGGGTGGAGCGCCGGATGTGAGGGTGCGGGCGGCGGAGTTCAGCGCGAATGGTGGCATGAGCGGGGCGGAGTTGATTGCTCTGTTTGAGGCGACGATGGCGGAGGCGAAGGCTGTGATTGCTGCGGTACCGGCTGCGCGAATGGTGGAACGGATTACGCCGCAGGGGCGCGATGTGAGCGTGCTGGAGGCGATCTACCAGGTGGTGGGACATGTGCAACAGCACGTGGGGCAGATCATTCTGGTGACCAAGCAGATGGTTGGAACCGATCTGGATCTAACGATGCCTCGACCGCGATGATTGGGGGCACCCCCCTCCCCCGTCAAAAGTGTGCAAAGTCTAAGAATGAAAGGCTTTAGGCTTGGACTTCCCATGCCGAGGGAGGTTGATCTTGCATCTTTAGCAGCCTTTCGGTGCGGGTGATTTGTCAAGTGGTGGCACCTATCGAACGGTGACGTCCCAGACTTTTGACATGCGGGATTTTCCGGCGGGGCCTTCGATGTAGAGGGCGACGACGTATTGTCCGGCCTTCTGGTAGGTGTGGAGTGGGTGCTGTTCGGTTGAGGTGGTGCCGTCGCCAAAGTCCCAGCGCCAGCTGGTGATCTTTCCTATGGACTCGTCCTGAAAGGCGACGAGGCGACGGTCCATGTCGAGGACTTTGAAGCTCCACTTTGCCTCGATGGCTTTCTGGAACTGCGGCTCGAGCGGCATGAGGCGAAACTCGCGGAGCAGGGTCGCGTTGCCGTACATGGTGTGTTCGGTGCCGAGGTTCCAGAATCCGTTGTTTTTTGCGTCGCCGTCGTAGTCGATGACGGCCCAGGAGAGGCCGATCAGCTTGTTCTCGTAGAGCTTCGACTCGACCGCGCGCTGGGGGCCTTCGCAACCGGCGTAGTCGAATGGTGTGATGTAGAACTCGAGAACATATTTGCCGCTTTCGCCGTGCTTGAAGTGGTAGCTCTGAGCGTGATTGGCCCAGGGAAGTTCCTTGTCCCAAGGCTGACATCCCCAGGCGAGCGCCCAGTCCTTGCCTTCGGATGGGGTAAAGATGTGGTAGTTCTGGGCCTGGACGCCGTGCATGGAGAAGTGGGCGTCGTATTCGTCCTGGTCGGCGTTGTTGCGAAACTGCGGGATGAGCGGCCCGCCGGAGCGGTCGCCGTCGACGACGATCTCGAAGGTGTCGTTGTGGAGGCCGGGATCGGCGAAGTCCCAGAAGTTGTCGTAGGCCTCGTAGAGAAAGTAGAGGCGGTTGAGGCCTTTGACCCAGCCGACTTTGACGTGGACGTCGAGGTCTTTCGGATCGGGGGCGGCGTGCTTGTGTTCGTCGTCGTGCATCTGGTCGAGGCCGATGGAGTAGCTCTCGGGGACGATGTCCCAGTCGCTCGGGTCGCCGTCGATACGCGGAATTTTGTCAGGGGGAAATTGGAAGACTTTGAAGATTTGTGCGGGCGGAGGGGCGGTTCCCTGCCGTTCTTCGCGCAGGACGGGAGGAGACTGGACCGGGCGCATCTGTTGCGCGTGGAGGGACGGTATGAGGATATCGACGAGTGCGGCTGATCGACATGTGGCAGAGGTTTGAAATCGATAGGAATGCAGATCGCTTCGACGCTCGCGATCTCGAGGTTCTCAGGATGACACATCTTCAGATGACCTTTCCAAGTGATTCAGCGATGAGCTGCTTTGCCTTCGAAGCGCTCGACCTTCAGGTTGGTGACGTTCTTCTGTTGGATTGCCTCGCCGAAGTATTCGGGGCGATTGGCGCCCCAATGCAGCTTGCAGTCGCGCAGGGTTACGTTGTCCGCTTCCTGGAGGCTGAAGCCAACGGTTGGGTGCGGTTCGATGGGCTCGATGGCGGAGGTGGGGCGGTTGTCGTAGAGGCCGCCTTTGTATTTTGTCCAGCGATCGAGGGTAACATCGACGTGGTCGAACAGGATATCGTGGACGGGGTTGCCGGGGCTTCCCCAGACGCGAACGCTGTTTTCGGCGTGTCCCGAGACGTTTTGGACGGTGATGTGATGCAGGGTTCCGAGCATTGCGCCAGGCTTGCGCGGGATCGCGGTGAAGGAGATGGCTTCGCCGCGTCCCCACCAGGGGTCGGAGAAGTATTGTGATTTAAAGGTGATGTCTTTGAGGCTGATGTTGTAGACGCTGCCTTCGTCGCGGAGTTGGATGCAGAGGCCGCGTGAACTGGTCTTGATGGTGCAGCGCTCGAAGACGATGTCGTGGACGTCGGAGGTGGTCTCGGTGCCGATCTTGAGGCCTGCGTCCTGTGTCTCGATGACGCAGTCCTGTACATGAATGTTCGCGGCTGGGCCGTAGTCTTTCGTCTGGCGGCTGGCTTTGATGACGACTCCGTCGTCGCCGCAGACGATGTCGCAGTTTTTGATCTGAACGTTGCGGGAGTGGTCGGGATCGATGCCGTCGCAGTTGGGAACGTCGAGGAGGTTGCGGACTTTGACGTTGTCGACGAGGACTCCGTCGCAACCGAGCAGATGGAGGCCCCAGTTGGGAGCTTCGGCGAAGGTGATGTCGCGGACTTCGAGATCGCGGCACTCGGTGAGGACGAACATCTTGGGGCGAAAGTCTTTGGGGAGCCACCATTCGTTGGCCTGGTCGTAGCCTTTCATGAACTCGCGGGCGCGGCCTTGAAGAGTTCCGGTCCCGGAGATGCTGAGGCCCTGGTTTCCCGTGGCGACGATAAGGGCTCCGGCGGCTGCGGCCATGGAGTCGGCGTCGGCGGAGTTGGCGAGGCCGCCGAGGTAGTGTTCGCGCTGGAGGCTGGCGAGCAGCTGGGCGTCGTCGGCGAGGTGAAAGTCGATCGCGCCTTTGAGGACCAGAGTGCCGACGAGATATTTTTTCCCGCCTCGCAGGAGGACCTGCGATTTGCCGGGATAGGCTGCGGCTGCGTCGATGGCACGTTGAATGGCTGGGGTGTCCAGGGCGTTGCCGTCGCCGACGGCGCCGAACTTTGCGACGTCGAAGACTTTGATGAGCGGCCCGCTTGCAATGAGTGGGCGCGCGATTGTGGCTGCTGCAATTGCCGCGGCGCCATTCAGGACCTGGCGTCGGGTGAGGTGCTTCTGATGCTGGCTTCGTTTCAATTAGCTTCCCTAGTAGAAATTATTTCCAAATGAAATTCAGAGAGTCACTTTAGCACGGCGGGAGGGAGACGAATTTTGATGGACGGCACTCCGAGTTTCTACGACAATGCGACAGATGGTCGCGAAGGAATTGCAGGGAGATGATAGGCGCAGGCGCGTGTTCGCCATCGTGGGGACGGTTGTTTTTCTTGTGCTTGCTCCTGGAGTGGTAGCGGGATTTGTGCCATGGTGGATTTCTCGGTGGCAGATTGGTCCGGCTTTCCTGGGATTTGGGGCTTTTCGGGTCGTTGGGGTGCTGCTCATCGCGGCGGGTATTCTCGTGGTGCTTGAGTCTTTTGGGCGGTTCGCGCTTGAGGGTGTCGGCACGCCCGCGCCGATCTTTCCGACCCGGCATCTGGTGGTGAACGGGTTTTATCGATTTGTGCGGAATCCGATGTACGTTGCGGTGTTGTCGGCGATCTTTGGTCAAGCTCTTCTGTTCGGCAGCGTTCGCCTACTGGAGTATGCAGTGCTTCCTTGGCTTGCAGCGCATCTCTTTGTGGTTGGGTATGAGGAGCCACTTTACGGAGGTCTTTTGGGGCGGAGTATGAAACGTATCGGGCTAATGTTCCGCGGTGGATACCACGGCTGACGCCTTGGCGCAGCGGGTTGAAATAGCAAAAACAAAAGCAGGTCCTCCGCCTGCGGCGAAGGATGACAGCTAAGAAACAAGCAACGACAAAAGTAAAGCGGGGTGCGAGCGTTATTCAACGGGGAGTTTGGCGTTGTAGCCGTCGCGGGCGATGATCGAGTACTTCTGGGGCTTGCCTTTTTCGTCCTGCATGCGCAGAGGATGGCCTTCGTTATCGACCAGGAGGACCTTCACCTTGCGGTAACTGCCGTCGTTCTTGGTGTTGGTGGGGCGATAGGTGAGGATGTATTGGTTGCGGATGGAGTCGTTGATTGCGCCGAACACGTCGGGCAAGGCGCCCTGGAACATGGGGCTGAAGCTCATTCCGCCGGTCATGGCGGCGAAGGTGTTGAGTTGGTTTTGCGCCTGGAGGTAGTTAAGGTCGCGTATGCCGCCACTCATTCCGCCGCGGCCGCCAGACATTTCGTTGACAATGCGCCGGTGCCGATGGTGAAGATGGTGATGTTCTGGCTGGCTTTGACCTTGGCGAGGATCTTGTCGAGGGTGAGTTTGGAGAAGGTGTCGCGCCCGGAGCCGATGAGGATGATGTACTTGCGGCCCTCGATGCGGCTGCAGCGGTCGAGGGTCTCGTAGAGGGCGTCGAAGAGGTTGGTGTCGGAGAAGGTGGGGATGATGAGGGACTGGAGGGACTGGGCGATGAGGTCCTGATTGTTGGTGAAGTCGGTGAGGATATGGGTGCTGAGGTCGTAGGTCATGACCGCGACGTAGTCGTCCTTGCGCAGTGAGCGGAAGAAGTAGTAGGAGGCCGTCCGCATGTCGTTGATGAGGTAGTAGCTGTTGGCGGCGAACTCGAGCAGCATGACGGCGGTGATGGGGGTCTGGGCAACGCGGACGCTGGTGATGGTCTGGGGGACACCGTCCTCTAAGATGAGGAAGTTATTGGCCTTAAGACCAGGAACGAACTGGTGGGTCTTGTCGAGGATGACATTGGCATCGATGTTCACGATGGGGACGTCTACGCGGAGGGAGTAGGTGTCGCCGTTGGGATCCTGACTTTAGGCTCGGCTGGCGCGGCAGGGGGTGGCGGAGGCTCTTCGGCCTCCTTCTTTTTCTTGAGGATGATGGTGCTGTTGTCGGTGGCCGGGCCCTGGTCGTCGTCCGGTGGGGCGGTTGCGGGCTTGGTCTGCTGGGGTGGGGGCGGGGTGGTTTGGGCATGTCCGACGCAGCGGAGCGGGAGAGAAGGGTGCAGGCGGCTAGAAGCACAGAGGCGGGCCGGATGGTGGGGGTGGGTGGTCATCATCTAGAACTTTACTCCGAATATTCAACAGCTCTTCCAGGTTATTGGACGACTGTTCCGGGCGAATCGTGAGAGTTGATGGTTTTTGGGTCGCGACGGCAAATGGCCTGCTCTAGTACTCTGTAGACGTGATCGACGCGGTAAAGACTCGACGGTGGATCTGCGGCATTGTTGTGGTTGGGATGCTGGAGGGTGGGGCTTGGTCTGGAGGGACGGCGTTTGAAGGGGCGGCTCAGACGCCCAGCAGCGGTTGCGGTTGCGGGGGCGGCAGGAGGGTGGGTTCCGGTAGCGACGCCGTCTGCTGCTCCGGCGGTGACGAAGTTCTTTCCGCTGTCAGAGGTGAAGCGCGGGATGAAGGGCGTCGCGTATACGGTGTTTGAGGGAGTGAACCCGGAGCCGATGCAGGTGGAGATTCTGGGAGTGCTGAAGGATGCGCTGGGTCCGGGACAGGACATGATTCTGGCGCGGCTGCATGGGGACAAGCCGGAGTACACGGGTGTAGTGGCGGGAATGAGCGGGAGTCCGGTGTATATCGACGGGCGGCTTGTGGGGGCGTTGAGCTATCGGATTGGGCAGTTTAGTAAGGAGCCAATTGCGGGGATTACGCCGATCGAATCGATGCTGCAGGTGCGGGACGGAGATGGCGGAGCTGCGGTGGGGATGCAGCGAGCCTCTCGCAGGGAGCGGGAGTGGAGGGGCAGCCCGAGATGCGGGCGATTGAAACTCCACTGGTGTTTGGCGGGTTTAGCCAGGAAACGGTGGAGCGGTTTGGGGACAGATTTCGGGCGATGGGTTTGACGCCTGTGGCCGGATTGGGTGGGGCCGATCCGACGGCGGAGCAGCCAGAGCCGCTGGTGCCGGGAAGCGCGGTGAGCGCGGTGCTGGTGCGGGGGGACCTGTCGATGGCTGGAACCTGCACCGTGACCTATGTCGATCCGAAGCGGCTACTGGCTTGCGGGCATCCGATTACGCAGTATGGGCCGGTGGATATGCCGATGACAAAGCTCTCGGTGCTGGCTTCGCTGGCGTCGCCGCTGAATGCGTTCAAGATCATCAACACGACGGAGACAGTGGGGGCATTTACCGAAGATCGGGCTTCGGCGATCATGGGGCGGTTCGGAGTGCAGGCACGAATGATTCCTGTGGTGGTAGATGTGGTGCCGCCGGTGGGTGCGGACAGAATGACGGCTGGAGTCAATGTTAGGGGTGTGTCCAAGACGCTTCACTTTGAGGTGTTGGATAACCGGCAGTTGACGCCTTCTACGATGCTGATGTCGGTGTATCAAAGTCTGCAGACGAACAATACGGCAGCGGAGGAGATGAGCTACCGGTTGACGGGAGAGATTGGTGTGAAGGGGCTGCCGCCAGTAC
>CAVUSP010000010.1:0-63799 GCA_963744155.1 uncultured Acidobacteriaceae bacterium
TATCAGCCCAATGCACTCATCGACCGCGACAAATGAGAGCGACATTTGGGCCGACCCGTGTGCGTCTCCGCGCGTTGGGCACCTCATGTCAGAAAGCTAACCCTGCCTCAGCAGTGTCGCCATGGCAAATAGCTGACGTTTTCGGACAAGCCGCTCCAAAGACGCTTATCGCGGGAAGCTGTCCCCAAACATCGGCAGGCCGCTCTTGGATTCCTCCTTCGTTGCTTCGGACTGGATCACGTCCCAATGCTCTTTGAATAAGCCGTTCTCGATGCGCATGATGTCCATGACAACGATGGCGGAACCGTCCGGGTTGGTATAGCGGCTATGGAGCATTACATAGTCGCTTTCGGCCATCATGATGCCGTGCTCCCACTTTGCCCCTACTGGCAGTGCTTTCACCAGCCTGAACAATCCGTCTCTGCCCGGTTCGATATGAGCGCTGTGCTGTATGTAACTTGGTGACCAAAACCTCTCTGCCGCAGCAAAGTCCCGCTTGTTGAAGAGGGTATTGAAACCCTCCACGATGAGTGCCTTGTTGTTTTCCGGTACGGTGTTTGGCATTTCCATCCTCCTGGTGAGTTCCTCTCGTTGGTTGTCCTCGACAGATTTCAGGTCTTGTGCAACCGCCACATCATCTCCTGACCGTCCGTAAATCGACGGCACACGAGTACCCAACGGCCGCAGGTAAGTAGTGAGTTGGCCACGGTGATGAATCACATCGAAGTGAAACATCCAGAGAATGTCACGAACTGGCCAGTCGAGGGCAACTCGGCCGTTCATTCGGAACTGCGCCTTTGCCTCCCAACGCCTCTCATCGACGGTGCCCAACTCGTCGGCGATCCTCTGGGTCAGTGCCAGATAAGAGGCCAACATCTCATGATGCGGAGGATGAACTTCTGCAGGTGGCCCATCCGATTCGTAGGCTGTGACTATATCGAGCCGTATCTTCAAGCCTCGGACGATAGTCCAGAACAAGTCGCCAGCCGAAGGAGCCTTCGGATGTGGACGATAGTCCAACATCGTCGTCGGCAGTCGTTCCAGGACCGAACGGGTCAATTCGGCCTCGATCCGGAATCGTTCCCGATAAAAAGCCAAATCATGCATTTGCTTCCACCAGGCTTGTCGTTGGAGTGAGGTTGAGCGTCTCCGGCGTAAGGAATGGATAGTCCGTGTATCCGACATTGGAAGAGCCGTAGTAGCCTTCCGGTCGTCCTGCGTTGAGCGGTACGCCGGCGGCGATGCGTTCCACAAGGTCGGGATTCGCGATGTAGTCTCGCCCAAACGCCACAAGGTCGCCCGCTCCGTCCCGGATCAATCGTTCTCCATGTTCGACGTTGATCCCAACGTTCAATATGAGAGAGCCGTCATAGCGTTTGCGGAAGTGATGAATGACTGCATCCGCAGAGAGTGCCTCGATCGGTGTGCCGGTCAAATCGGCATTCTGGCGCATGAGCAGGATGTGGGAGAGGTCGTAGGAACCGAGGCGTTCATAGACGTACTCGCTGACGGCCAGAGTGGTAGGGACGGCCTTGAATGCGCCTACCTCGTTCATCATGGGTCCAGTTTTCAGACCCACCCGTTGGCTAGGCCATACGTCGAGAACCGCATCAAGCACCTCAAAGAGGAAGCGCGAGCGGTTTTCGATACTTCCGCCGTATTCATCGGTGCGGCGGTTTGTTGTCTCGTGCAGGAACTGATTGATGAGGTATACATAGCCAGCTTGCAACTGGATTCCGTCGAAGCCCGCCTCGCGGGCAATGAGCGAAGCGTGTTTGTAATCCGACACGGTTCTCTTGATGTCGGCTATCGACATTGCCCGTGGCAGGTCGCTCTTCACGGAACCACCGCGAACGTGGACCAGTTGTTCCATGTAAACAGCGGATGGAGCTAGCGGCTGACGGCCGTCCGGATACAAGCTGTTGTGAGAGACCCCTCCCTGGTGCCAAAGTTGAGCGAAGATCCGTCCGCTGCGCCGATGGACCGCGTCTGTAACCCGCTTCCAGGCCTCCCCTTGCTCTTCGTTGTAGATGCCGGGCACCCCGTACCAGCCCTGTGCTTCCTCGCTCACCCATGTCCCTTCGGAGATAATGAGTCCAGCACTAGCGCGCTGCGAGTAGTACTCAACCATGAGGTCCGTTGGTACATGCCCAGGATTCTCGGCGCGGGTCCGAGTCAGGGGCGCCATCACGATGCGATTCTTGAGGGAAAGATCTCCGAGTTGGTACGGCGTCAGGAGCGGATTTTGATTTTGGTCAGCCACATTCATCTCCGTGTGCAGAAAGCAACGAGCGCTACATCAGCCCTGTAAAAACCAGTCATTTATCTGTTGGAAGAAGGCGTTCTCGTTCACACCGGGGTTCGCGCGGAATGGCTTCGCGATCTCGACAAGAACCTCGTTGTCCTCGGTTCCCAGGGCGTCGATCGTCTCTTCGATGAAAGGCTTCAGAGGCATCGCGCGGGCCTCTTCGCTGCTGTTCAGGAGGTCCGTCTGTACCCAAGGCGGAGCAATCTCCTGTACCCGAACCGAAGTTCCTTTGAGTTGGTAGCGAAGCCCCATTGTGTACGCGTGGAGGCCGGCTTTCGTCGCGCTATAGATGGCCGCAACCGCCATCGGGACAAATCCAAGCACAGACGACACGTTCAGGACGGTCGCGGATTCTTGCCCCTTCAGGTGTTCGATAAGTGCACTCGTCAACCGTACCGTACCAAAAAAGTTCGTTTCAAACTGCGACGTTAGGAGACTGTCCTCAACAGGTTTCGAGACATCGTCCAGCAACATAATGCCCGCATTGTTCACAAGCACATTAAGCTTCGGGTACTTGGCGATCAGTTCCTTTGAGACCGAGGTGATGCTCTCGGGGTTGGAGACATCCAGTTCCACCGCGTCGATGCCGGGGTTTGCCTTCACAACATCGGCCAGGTTCGCTTTCCGCCGACCTGCGACGATCACTTTGTTGCCCAATTTATGAAGCGCCTCCGCGAGACCCCGCCCGATACCTGAGCCGCCACCTGTCACCAAAACCGTGTTGCCTGTCAGCTTCATACTTCCTCCATTGGTTGGGCGATTGAGGTAAAACTCGTCAACGCCCCACGTGTCACTATAGAGTATGACCATACGCTAAAAGATTCGAAATGATTCATGTTTTTCTAAAACTCAGATTCTGCTAGTTTAGTTGGCATCCAGCAGGAGGATGCGATGAAGGTTTTTGGTTCCTTGAGTCATTTGGAGTAGTGCTGTACTCTAAGTTGGTAGAGGTTCGATAAGGAACCATGTAGACGCTCAAAGACAGAAAAGGCGGTTACCCACGCCAAGATAGTTGCTGTGGCTGCCAAACGCTTCCGTGAACTCGGATTGGAAGGCATCGGAGTTGCCGAGGTCATGAGGGAAGCGGGCAGTAGTGTCGGCGGCTTTTACAAACACTTCGAATCCCGTGATGAACTGGTGATCGAGGCACTCGCAGAAGCATTCAAGGACCTCGACAGATGGGAGAAGGAGGCCGAAGACCTGCCAGCTCTGCTGAGTTTCTACTTGGGCGAAGAACATTGCGGCAGTCCTGGAACTGGTTGCGCACTCACAGCGCTGGCAGGTGATGTTCGCCATGCCAGCACCGGGGTGAAGGCTATCTATACCCAGCGCGTGAAACATAGCCTCACTTATTCCGCTGACCGAATGAAAGGCGGTGACGCCGCATCAAGACGGGCGCGAGCAATACTCTCGCTCAGTGCCGGGATCGGAGGGTTAGCGCTGGCACGAGCGGTTAACGACAAGACGCTATCTCGTGAAATTCTTGCCACTCTCCGACATCAGTTGATCGGCATGACCGAAGAACCCCAGATTCAATTCGTGGCGCAGGCAACACAACGTATTGAGCCGACTCCGAACACAAGGAACTGACGATGGAAGAGAGAACGATTCTATCCAGACATCTGGGGAAGCTGGAGGCAGGACCGCTATGCTCCGTGCGAGCCGGCAAGTGAGTTTGAAACTGCGCAAGCTCACCGACGAGGGCCACAAGGGGTTCTCGGGCGGCCTCAGCGATTTCATACCGTACGTGAAGAACGGAGTTGCTCAAATCTTGTCGAGAAATCAACTCCGATTTTTCGAGAGATCTAAGGTTTGCGGTCAAGGCTTTCTTGGAAGCCGATGGGATGAGCCGTCTCAGTTGGCTAAGGCGAACGGGTCCTGCGAGAAGAGCGCAAAGGATCTGGACGGTCCATTTCCCTTTCAATATTTCCATTGTGCGCGCAACTTGATCCAAGCACTCTGTATCGTAGACAGCCATCGGACATCTCCTCAGCGGGTCGGCTTGTTCACGTCTTGCTATTGCAATCTCTTGATCGCGGTCTCCTCAGATTCAATCCTCCACGAAGTAGTCGGAGCCAGGATTCGGCGCCCCTTTGGAAGTTCTTCCTTATCCCGCCAGCCGCGTTGTAAAGCTGGCAATCTCCTTCGCCAATTGCACAGGCTCATCAATCGGAATCAAGTGACCGCTCCCCTTGATGATCTTGAACTCGGCGTTCGGAAGGTAGGCTAGGACTTCGGTCTTGTGTCGTTCGATTGAATCGACTTGGTCGAGTTCGCCCGCCAACAGTACCGTTGGAACATTGATCTTCGCGACCTCAGGCGAGATGTCCTCAAGTATTGACTCCATCGGGTATGCCATCGTCGCCTCGCGAGAACCGGACAAACTGTCTTCGACAATCTGCTCTAAGAATCTCTGGCGAAGGAGGACGAGCAGTCAGACGGCCACTGCCAATGGCCTTAAGAACGTTCTCACGATTGTCGTACGCATGAAGCTGGCCTTGACGCATCTCCTCAGGATTGTGACGAGGCGTTGGTTGAGCAGGAGCCACTAGAATGAGGCCTACAAGGGCCTCCGGCCTCCGTGATGCGATGAGCTGCGCGACCTTGCCTCCCATTGAATGCCCGACCAGGACATATTGTTTGATTCCCAGCGTTTTGATCAGTGAGAGAGCTTCGTCCGCAAGGTCTGCCAGCTTGTAGCCAGCTAAGGTTTTGTCGGACTTCCCCCAGCCACGCGCGTCATAGGCCACTGCCTTAAACTGTCCCTCAAGTTCGGCGGTAACCTGACGCCAGGTGCGTGAAGTTCCACCCCAGTAGTGGAGAAATACAAGAGCCGGCTCCCCAGTCCCGTGCACCTCCGCATGGATGGAGAGTCCTTCAATTTGGCATTTCATGTTGTCTCCTTCTTTAGCCGCGCCGATACCTGCGATGGATGAAGTTCAAACGTTTGATCGGGAGGTCGTCTATTCGGAAAATGGTGCATTCGCGACGACATCGGCAAAGTTGGGGGATGTGTACCCCTCGACATATCGAACGCCGAAATCCCGAACGATGTTGTCAAAGGTGGTCTCCGGCTTCCGACGAGCGATGTTGCAAAGGCACTCTTTGAGTCCGTTTTTAAGTGCCAGGCGCGGAAATTCGGCTAGGATCGCGCCTTGTTTGTCCTGCGGAATTCGATCAAGGCCTGCCCCCAGAACATCCGCCGTTATTCCCGAATGGGTCATAGCGACTTCGGGCTCTTTGTGAAGAGCGATAGATCGTGTGGTATGAAGCGCGATGGCATCCCAAACAACTTGCATCTGCTGCGTCGAGATGCCTCGACCCTTCAGAAACGAGCGCGCCGCATTGGCGCCATCCACCTCAAAACGACTTTCCGCCGTATAGCGGTCAGTCAAGCCCAGATCATGCAGAATCGTGGCTACTGCCAACAACTCAGGATCCGGAGCACGTTCAGCGCTTTCTGAAAGCAACACGCTGAATAGCCAGGAGCGCATCAATGGTTGAAAAGAAATGGCTCTGACGCGCTCCGTGACAAATCAATCGCATCGCGGACCAGAACGGTGTCGGGTACTTTGATTCCTGCTAAAACCATTGCCTACCTCTTTCGTTGTCGTATGGTTCGTGGTCGGCGATTGGCTTTTTGCTCCGCCGCTCACTTCGTGGACGAGATTTGTCGTCAGTACCCGACCGTGAATCGTTCGCGAGAGTGCTTCGGCTGTTCCAACTCGTCCACGAGCGCGATCGCAAAGTCTTCCGTGGATATGCGGCTTTGACCATCAGCACCAACCAAGAGTTCGTCTTTACCGAGTCGGAACTTGCCGGTGCGTTCGCCGGGAGCAAAGAGAGAAAGAAGGAGATAAAAACGTCCAATCGAGTTCTTTCTCCTCACGCAAGACATCCAGGAACTTCACACCTGCGAGCGTCTCAGGTTTGTACTCGGCGGGAAAGTCCGGGGAGTTCACAAGGGTAAGTCCGGGCGCAACCTCCAAACTTCCCGCTCCTCCGACGACAAGCAAGCCGTGGCACTTTCGCCGCCTTGGTTGCGGCGATTACCTTCGCAGGATCGGTACTAAGGAACTTCACGCTGTGGATCGCGACATCATGCCCAGCAAGCACTGCGGCAAGTGCGTTCTCGTTTTGCACGTCCCCTGCGGCGGGATTCACGCCGTCCTGTCGACCAAGTTTTTCGGGGTGTCGAGCGATAGCAGTCACCTGATGCCCACGGCGCGCGCAGTTCTGAAATAAGGCGGTGACCAACGTTTCCTGTTGCTCCAATTAGCGCGATTTTCATTTTGTTCTCCTTCATAGGTGCGGATTCTCGCCGGGTATCGGCGATGGGTCAGGCTCAACATACAAATAGGATGTTCTGTTTGTTATAATGGTTCAGAAATTATGGGATACGACAAAGGAAAACTTTCTCGCGAACAGATCATTCGAAGCAGGCACCGCGAGTGGTGCTCGCTAAAGGCTATGCGGCGACAACGATGGCGGACCTTTCGCAAGCGGCTGCATACCAGCGCCGGCAAGCTTACCCACCATTTCCCGACCAAGGGGAGCCTCTTCGAAGCAATCTTTGGAAGTTTGATGGAAGGCATGGAGGCTGGACCCTTGGCAACCCTGGCAGATGCCGCTCTCTCCCCCAAGAAAAGAATCCATGGGTTCCTGGACGGCATGTATAGGCTCTACGCCAAACAGCCGAATCCGATTGGCTGCCCTCTGGGCCATGCAGCGGGCGACTCCGATGGAGTTTCTGCTGTAATGAAGGAGAAGGCGCTCAAAACCCTCCAGCGAATCACCAGCCTTTTTGACGAGGCATTTCGGGATTTGGGAGACGCCCCTGGGATGGCGCGCGTGAAGGCAAATCTCTTCGTCAATACATGGCAGGGTGCCATAGTGGTCGCACGGGCTGGCGAAGGGTCTGGAGCATATCGGCAAAGTCTTCCGCTATCTCAAAGAGATCGTCCCTCTCTCCTGCTAATCCAGGAATGTTGGTCCAAGCGCGACTCGTCGTGGAGCTTAAGCTATTCGGAGAATGGCGCATCCAGCGACGAGGTCTGCGAAATTTGGAGGCGTGAACCCCTCAACGTATCGAATGCCAAAATCCCGAAGAATGTTGTCAATCGCCGTCATCGGTTTCTGACGAACGACGTTGCAAAGGCATCCTTTAAATCCGTCCTTGAATGCCAGCCGAGGAAATGCGGTTAGGATCGCCTGCTGTTTCTCCCGCGGGATGCGATCAAGACCAGCGCCAAGGACATCCACCGCGATTCCTGAATGAGTCATCACTACTTCGGGCTCTTTGTGGAGAGCGAGTGTTGGGGTCGTGTGAAGTGCAATAGCGTCCCACACAAGCTGCGTCTGCTGAGCCGAGATGCCGCGTTCTTTCAAAAATTCGCGGGCCGCATTCGCGCCGTCTACCTCGAAGCGATTCTCCCCGTTGTACCGCTCGGTCAAACCGAGATCGTGCAGGATCGCTGCTACAGCTAAGAGCTCAGCGTCCGGTGCTATCGCGGCGCTCTCTGCAAGGACGATTCCGAACAACCAAGAGCGCATCACATGATTGAAAAGGAATGGCTCTAACAAACTCCGCGACAAGTCCATCGCGTCGTGCACCAGCGCTGTGTCGGGTACTTTGATCCCTGCGAAATCCATGTTCGTCCTTTCTCGCCTTCAGACCGTTGGGATATGGCTGTGAAGTTCACTCGACCGCGGCATCGTTGAGCAGTTTCTCTACCTTCGAGTCCAATTCCCGAGCGACCTTCAGGGCATCCGGGTTTTCGTATGGGGACAGAAAGCTGGCCATCCTGTCGTAGGACAAATGCACGCCATCGTCCCGCTCATCAACGAGCACGGTCACAGGCGCATATGACCCCGCGTCCGGAACATGCTTGGCCATCTCCTTCATGACTAAGAGGATTGCCGATCACTAGCCTCACGATCTTCGGTTTCGTCGAGTCCTGTCTCCTTCCGGACAACGGCCCCATGATCAAATTCCAAGAACAACATCAGACCTGGTTTTCCCCATGTTTCGATTGATCACTTCCTCCAACTCGGCGAAGGTGCCCGGCGACTTGGAAGCACTCGCGAACGCGGCAAGATCCAGTTGCCCGACACTAGCTTTCAAGGGGCTACGACCGCCTCGAATGGTCGTGACGTTGTCAGACTGAAGCGTTGTACTTCGACTTTTCGAATTGCCATTCCATTCTTCCTTTCGCGCGAATGTCTCTGAGAGCGGGCTATACCTGTGCGAAGCCGCCATCGACAGACAACTCGGCTCCCGTCACGTAGCTCGCATCATCAGATGCGAGAAACACCACTGCTTTTGCGATCTCATCCGGGTGTTCCGAGCCTGCCGAGCGGAACTACATTCGAGATCATCTTCAACCGTTGCTGGCCCGTCTCTGAGGGAACCCAGTAGTTCGCTAAGCCCCGGAGTATCGGTGAAACCTGGGCTCACGGCGTTCACGCGAATGCGGCGACTCCGCAGATCCGTCGCCCACGTGCGGGCGAATGAGCGCACGGCGGCCTTGGTAGCGCTGTAGACGCTATTCGACGGCAGTCCCTTGCTAGCAACCACAGACGCACACAGGACAATGGAGGCGCCGTCCTGAAGTAATGGCAATGCCTTTTGTACGGTGAAGAGCAGTCCTTTCACATTGACGTCGAATATCGAGTCAAAGAACTCCTCGGTGATCTTCCCCGAGGGGCGCATATTTTGCGGTCGCCAGCATTGGCAAACACAATATCGAGACGACCCTTCTCCTGCTTAATCTGGGCGAAGAGGCGTTCGAGGTCGCCGATTTGAGACACATCTCCTTGCACCCCGGTGACGCTTTCTCCTATGCTCTTGACCGCTGAAGCCAACTCCTTCTCACGCCGACCGGTGATGAAGACGTAGGCTCCTTCGGCCACGAAACGCTTCGCGGTAGCAAGACCAATCCCGCTTGTCCCGCCAGTGACAAGTGCGATCCTTCCCTCCAGCTTGCCCGCCATTTTCTCGTCGGTCGTCATTCTTTGCCTCTTTCAGCGATGTCATCATCGCCAATCCGTTCGAGCTTTCTCTTCTTGCCGCTCCCTAGACATCCACTCCTGGATATAAGGCGAGCAGTGCAACACCGAGATACCTTCGTCCTCGCGGGCATTGAGGAACCGAATTGCTTCGATGTCCACGAGATCGACCTCCTCCAAATCCAGCGCGATCGGCTCTCCACGGCTGATCTCGGCCTTTACCTGATCGAGATGGTGAGATCGAAACTCTCCGCTCAGCCGAAGTCGAACTTTGCGTGAATCCCGAATCCGTTCGATCTTCAGAATCATGGGCTCCTGACTCCTAAGCGCACTCTTCCAGATGCAACAAACTGTGCCACTTCTAAATCCCTAAGCGGATGCAGCTTAGGATTACCGATGCTACCGAAGCCTTCAGCTGATGCCTTCTGAATCGAGAAACAGCGAAGCTTGCCGAACGAATGACTTGTGAAACTGGAACAACGATCCATGCCCAGCGTCGGGGTAGGTCAACAGCATGGCGTTTGGGAGATGCTCGCTCAGCATGTAGGAATTGCGGACTGGAATCATATTGTCGAAGACGCCGTTGACGACCAGGCACGGCTGCGTGATCTTGCCGAGCTTGGCGAAACGCTCGCCACTGTATTGTTCCCAAGCTCGAAAGGCCGTGATCTGAGCGATTGCGACATTTTGGCCGGCCAGAGGCTCGCCATCTTGCTTTCTCTCTGCGAGCCGAGCTGCGAAGGCTTCTCCTGCCGCTTGACTCGACTCGCTTGGCGCGAAAAAGAGTTTCACTAGTTTCTCCAGCCCAGGCATATTCGGATCTTCCGTAATCTTCCTGAGTTCCGGTTTATCCATGTGCATAATGTCCTCGCCTCCCTCCGGAGCGGTGGCGACAAGCAGCATTTTGTGGACGAGCGAGGGACGTTCCAGCGCTACCTGCTGCGCCACCATTCCACCGAGGGAGTAGCCGAGGATATCCAGGCGTTTTAGGCCAAGTGCATCGACGAATGCGAGGGCGTGTGCCGCCATCCCTGCCATGTTTTCGGGGACCTGGCCAGTTGAGCGGCCCAGACCCGCACTCTCAAATAGAATTACCTCGCGTCCTAGGGCGAGCGGATCGGTTACGGCCGGGTCCCAATTGTCCAGGGTCCCGGTGAAGTGTTGAAGACACAACAGCGGCAGACCCTGTCCTTTCCCAAAGCGGCGATAGGCATATTTTTCGAGCTTCGTCTGGATGAATTGTGTCGGTGCGGTCGTGTTGCTTGCATTAGCCATGGCCATACCTTCCTTCCGTTGTGGTGACTGTTGCGGTTTACGTTGTACTCGTCAGCGTCGAACGCTATCTCGTGCACATTCCTCCAAGGAACTAGGTCAAACTTTCGGCGTAGCGATAATGACAACCCGGGACCGCAGCAATGACGCTGTCGAGAAGAACGCCGGCGATCTTCGCTGCGGGATTGACATGGAACTTTTTCGGAAGAACTGGCGCCAGTATTCGGGACAGCGTCAGAGCAAGTCCTTCTGCAAAACGCGACTCGTCGCGCTTGCCGCCGATGATGCTGGGCCGGAGGATCGTCAGCGATTTGAAGCCAACGAGCTTCATGTCCCTCTCGACCTCGCCCTTGGTCTTCGGATAGAAGAATGAGGAATTGGCGTCGGCACCAATCGCCGAGACAAGGGCGAACGTTTCTGCTCCTTGTTGATGAGCGAGCTTCGCAAACGCTAGCGGTAAGACATAGTCCACTTGGCGGAATGCTTCTTTAGACCCCGCCTTACCACTCGTCGTGCCCAGCGCGCAGATCACCGCGTCGACTCCCCAAGTGAGAACTTCCGGCAAGAGGAGTTCCAGCCGCTCCGCCACTGGATTTGCCAGCTTGCTGCTAGGTGGCAGGGGCTTCCTGGTTGGAGCGATGACCTGAGTGATCGCCGGATGTGTGACAGCTTGCACCAAGGTGCTCTGCCCCACCAACCCAGTTGCTCCGAGAATCAACACTTTCATGGCAGCTTGCTCCCTTTCGCCTCACACAGCTCATGCATATCGTTCTTCGAATCTGTTCCTGTCGCCGCTATTGCGCACGCAGATCAGCGAATCGAAGCTAATATTCTGCTAACGCGCGATGCACGAGGTTGATGGCGATCGAGCCTTCGCCAACCGCCGATGCAACGCGTTTCACATTGCCCGAACGAACATCTCCAACGGCAAACACTCTTGGCAGGCTTGTTTCAAGCATGTATGGAGAACGTGCGAGTGGCCACGCCCCGTCCTGCTTCACTGCGTCCAAGTCGCGCCCGGTGAGGATGAAGCCCTTGTCGTCGAGGGATACACAGCCTCGCAACCAATCGGTGCGAGGTGACGCTCCCGCCATAATGAACACGTGACGAATGCTCTGAGTCGTAGATTCAAGACTGTCTTTATCCCGCCACGTGACCCGTTCCAGATGGGTATCGCCTTCGAGGTTGACGATTTCCGTTTTGTAATGCACTTCAATTCCGGGGTTCTCCTCGATTCGCTGGATCAGGTAGCGCGACATGCTGTCCGAAAGGCGTTGCGAGCGTACTAGCATGTGAACCCTGCGTGCCGTCTGTGCCAGAAAGACAGCCGCCTGGCCGGCAGAGTTTCCTCCACCCACGACAATCAGGTCCTCCGACTCGCAGAGCTGTGCTTCCATGAACGTCGCGCCGTAGTAGACGCCTTGTCCGACGAATCTCTCCAAATTGAGATTTTCAGGATTGTTGTACTGCGCTCCACTGGCAATGACGACGCTGCGCGCTTCGAGTGGCTTGCCGTTTTCCAACACGAGTCTGTACGGGCTCTTGTCGCACTCCAATCGGACTACGGAATGAGCGACCATCAACTTAGCGCCGAATTTCTGTGCCTGGGTGATCGCGCGCGTGGCAAGCTCATCTCCGGAGAGTCCAGTTGGGAATCCGAGATAATTCTCGATTTTGGAGCTCGAAGCTGCTTGGCCACCGGGCGCCGCTGATTCCACCATCAACACGTCAAGCCCTTCGGACGCACCGTACACTGCTGCAGCCAACCCTGCAGGGCCTGCGCCAACGATGATTAGGTCTCGGACTTGAGATTCATCAATGGTGCAGTTCAATTCCAAGCTATCTGAGAGCTCCTGTATCGAAGGGTTGCGCAGAACAGTGCGATAGTTGCAAATGACGACTGGAATTTCGCTAACAGAGACATGCGAAGCGATCCAGAAGGGCTTGGGACGTCTTGATCTACATCCAAATCGACATATACGTAAGGATGGCCATTGCGGGTTAGAAACTCCCGAAGGCGGAGCGTTTTAGCCGAGTAACGAGATCCCATCAAGATGGCGTTGCCCTGGCTACGATTGATCAGGATGAGACGACGCAAAATGAAAGCCCGCATGAAAGATTTCGCTGAGTTCACCGTCTCGGGCGACCAGTGATCGGAGGCCGCTTCCGCTCATTTCGAGCACTTCACCCACGATCGGTCATACGGCCGCAAACGAGTGAGCGATGACCAGTGATCATCGTCATTTCGCCTGTGAACTCTCCTGGGCCATGGCTTGCCACAAGCCGTTCGCCATTCATGTCCGGCTGAACAATCTCCATGCTTCCCGGACAGCAAGATGAAGAAAGGAACATCACTGTCATCCGCTCTGAATAGGACATCGCCGTCATTCACTTGCCGTAAGGACGCGAAAGGCCGGATTCGATTGATCTGCGCTTCGGTCAGTGATTGGAAAGACCTGAGCGTGGCTTTCGAGCGCATTGGATACGAGATTCGAAACCACTCTTCGCTCCTTAGGGACGCCTCTGACATGTGCGGCACGAACAGGTGTTGCCGCACAATCAGACATCTGCGCGACTAGCTCGCTCCATCACACGGCGCTCGCCTGGATACTGTTCAGGACGGTGTTGTCCCAATAGGCGTCAAGGCGCGTAATTTTGCCGTCCGCGTCGAAACGCAGAATGTAGCAGTGAGGGATGTGTACGTCCTGGCCCTTCTTTGCAACCCCAGGCACTTCGGCAGGTATGGGCCCGCTCATCTCGGCTTGGATCACCACTGTGTTCCCCTCGGCAGGGATCAGCTCGATCACTTTGACTCGGAAATTCGGAACGGCATTCGGAAACGCGCGCCAAATAACATCGATGCCACCACGAATTGGCACGACGCTCTCGCGGCCATACGGAGCATATCGTCCTAGTGCGCCATCCGCGCAAAGAGCGAGCATGCCATCAACGTCGTGTGCATCGTAGGCAGTGAAGAACTGTTGGGCAATCGATACGTAATCTTTCGCATTCTTTTTCATCTCTGTGCTCCTTGGAGGTCGCTTTTTTTGGGATCTTTGTGGCCTAGTATTCAAACCACTGGCTGAGCGCTTTGACCTTTTCCTCCGTATACGGCGGGAACAGGTGCTCGATGGCCACGTCGGGCGGCGAAATGAGAACCGATTTCGCATGCGTGAGGGCGTCAAACCCGGCCTTGCCGTAGTAGTGACCGATGCCGGAATATCCGACCCCTCCAAAGGGCATGGTTTCGATAAACAGGTGAATGTTCACCTGATTGATCGCACCGCCGCCAAAGGACAAGCTCGCGAGGAAGTGATCGATTGCCTTTTGGTCGCGGCTGAACAAGAAGCCGGAAAGAGGCTTCGGATGCTTTTTCACCTCGCGAATGGCAGCGTCCATGTCCTTGTAGGTGAGGATTGGGAGAAGCGGTCCGAAGATCTCGTCCTCCATGATCGGGTCGTCCCATGTCACTGGGTAGATAACCGTGGGATCGAGATAGCGTGCCTCCGGGTCAGAGGCCCCGCCTATGACGACCTTCTTCTGATCGATCAGGCCCGCCAAACGTTCGGTGGCCTTGGGGCTAATAATGCGGGAGTAGTCGTCCGGTCTGCTCTTGGGGTCGGTCCCGTACAGCTCGACCATCGCCTTCTTGCACTCCGCAACAAACTCCTCTGCGATTGATTCGTGCACGTAGGCGTATCCGGGCGAAGTGCACCATTGGCCGCCCCAGGCCGTCGCACCCCAGACAATCTTTTTGGCTGCATCCGGGATATTGGCGGTCGCATCGACAAAGGCTGGGTTCTGTCCGCCGAGTTCGAGAAGAACCGGAGTCAGATTCTTTGCGGCCGCCTCCATGACGATCTTGCCAACCTTGACGCTGCCGGTGAAGAAGATGAAGTCGAAGGGCAGCTTGAGAAGCTCTGTCACCTCGTCTTTGCTTCCGGTGACGGCAGTAACGGCCCGAGGATCGAAATATTTCGGAATGAGATCCAGCAAGACCTTACTGGTGGCGGGCAAACCCTCGGAGAGTTTGAGAATGCATGGATTGCCCGCCGCAAGAACCTGGCACGCCGGGTCGAAGAGCAGCGTCAATGGCCCATTGAAGGGGCCGATCACCAAAGTGACGCCGTAAGGTTCTCGATAGACCTTGGCGGTATGTCCGCTCTCCCGAAGGGCCTTGGGCACGACCACATCTACGGGCTTCATCCATTCTTTCAATTCCTGCTTCGCGAAGGCGGCGGTTCCTACGGGCGCCATAATCTCGAAGACTTTTTCCTGACTGGCGGTCTTGAAGTCGCTGCTCATCGCAGCCTCAAGAGCCTCGGCGTTCTCATTGCACAAGTTCTCAAGGCGTGTCAGCTGATCGATGCGCCACTCGTAAGACTTGGTCGCGTCCGAATCGAAATATGCTTTCTGCTTGTCGAAGATTTCCTGGAACTGATTCATCTGAGTCTCCTTCGCACATCGGTTTGTCGATGCCGCTTTTCAGCGGCGTCGTGAGTTTTTAGGCCATTGTGAGAACCATGCGGAATCGCGCATCACCAGACATCATGCGTCGATACGCTTCTTCGGCTTTTTCCAAAGGAAGCGTTTCGATCATGGGGCGAACGTCGGTGAGGACGCTGAAATCAAGGGTGTCCTGTGTCTCGATCGCTCTTCCCGTCAGGCTTCCAACGACCGAGCGGCCACCAAAGATGAGCGGAACTCCGTTGACGGGAATCGGATCACCCGAAACACCAACTACCACGAGCTTTCCGCGAACTGAGAGGCCGGGAAGCAGGCTGGCGATTGCTGCTCCGCTGGGGGCGGTTGCCAGGATCACGTCGGCGCCTCCCAGTTTCTGCAGCGCGGCTCCCGCATCCTCAGCTTTGGCGTCGATGTAAACGTGAGCTCCCAGTTTGGGCGCGAGATGTTCTTTGTCTGGACCGAAGCCGATTGCAACGGTGCGAAAGCCCATCTTCTTGGCGTACTGCACGCCAAGATGTCCTAACCCACCAATGCCCTGGATAGCGACGGTATCGCCTGCACGTCCGGCGTTGCGGAGCGCATTGAACGTCGTGATGCCGGCGCAAACCAAAGGGGCCGCGTCTTCTGATTTGAGTTCATCCGGTATGAGAGCCAGTGCGCGTGCCTCTGCGATCATCATTTCCGCATAGCCGCCATCACTCGTCACGCCAGTGATAATGGGGTTCTGGCAATATGCCGTGTCGCCACGACGGCAGGTCTCGCAGGTTCCGTCTTCGCCGCCAAAGAATCCGACACCGACGCGCTGGCCGACCTGCCAGGTCGTGACGCCCCGCCCAACCTCTTCGATGCGACCAATTGCTTCGTGGCCTGGCACGCGCGGATACACGACGCCCGGTAGCTGTCCTTCAACGGTACCTGCGTCTGAATGACACACACCGCAAGCCTCGACGCGAATGCGTACCTGTCCCTCACCCGGCGCAACGACGGGCCTCTCTACGAGGTGAAAAGTCCCGGGTTTCGTTATTTCGACCGCCCTATACGTTTTTCCCATCTTCGTCTCCTATCGATCTGCAGAAATCCCTTGTCTTCGTTCACAGGAATTTCGAGAAAGGCGATTCTTTGGATCACCCGAGCCTGTGGTATAAGGGCAAGCAAAGGGCCATTCCCAAATGCCTGAAACGATTGGGCATTTGAGCGGCACAAATCCTGAAATTTCAGAATTTGCTGTTGAGGGAGGATGGGAAAGCGAGAGAACTTCGGCAACCTATTTGCGTTCGGACCAAATTTTGTACCGGCGGACTTCGTTAGGAGTTTAGCCTTACGCGACGGGCTCGGTGCCGGAAGCCTTGAACTGGTATTTATTGATTCCCAATCGCTTTATCTTCGAATCGAGCGTCTTGGTTGGGATGCCGAGCTTCGCTGCTGCGCCCGTTGGGCCGGAGACGCGTCCGTTACTTGCCGCAAGCGCGGCTTCGATCATCTCTTTTTCTCTCTTATGCAGAACGCCACTAAGCGCAAACGCCGGAGCTAGCTGCTGTGTGGGAGGAAGGCCGCTTGAGCCAGGTCTCGTCCACAGCACAGATATCACCTTCACTCAAGATCACGGCTCGCTCAATTACATTCTGTAACTCACGGACATTTCCGGGCCAGCCATAAGCTCGGAACAAATTGAGGGTCTTGTCATCGATTGCCCTGAACTTCTTGCCGGCCTTTTTTCCGAAACGCGCAATGAAGTACTCGACGAGTAAAGGAAGGTCATCTGCGCGTTCGCGCAGCGAAGGCACGACAATGGGTACGACATTCAATCGATAGAGCAGGTCTTCGCGAAACTTGCCTTCGGCCACGAGCACATCCAAATCTCGATGAGTAGCCGCCAACACTCTCACGTCAACGGAAATTGCGGTGTTACTGCCAACGCGTTGGATTTCGCGTTCCTGCAGCACTCTAAGGAGAGCGATTTGGATATCCAAGGGCAGGTCGCCCACTTCGTCCAGAAAAAGGGTTCCGCCACTCGCCGACTCGAAGCGACCCAAGCGCCGTTGTGTCGCGCCAGTGAAGGCTCCCTTCTCATAGCCAAAAAGCTCGGACGCTATCAGTGATGGCGGGATGGCGGCACAATTGACCCCGATAAATGCCCGTGACGCGCGCTTGGATCGCTTGTGAATGGCGCGCGCAATTAATTCCTTTCCCGTGCCGGTTTCGCCCAGAATCAGAACTGTGGAGTCGGAAAGCGCCACCTTCGTCACTTGGCGGAGGACCTTGCGAAGGACTTCGGAGGAACCCACAATATCCTCAAACATCGAGTCCCGATCGATTTGCTCTCGCAATGCTTGGTTCTCGTTGCGTGTCCTCTCTTCAGCTTTGACTCGATCATCGATGTCAGTTCCCGTCGCATACCAGCGAACGACGTGCCCCGCCTCATCGCGGAATGGGTTGAATCGAACCAGGGACCAACGATACTCTCCGTCCTTCCGCCGTGCTCGATGCTCTAGTTCGAACGGAAGTCCGCGCGAGAGACCGGCCGCCCGTTGATCTTTGAGCTTTTCGAGACCGTCAGGATGAGAGAAACGTTCACGAAAGCTGGAAGTGAGAACATCTTCGGCCGAGAGTCCCGTATAGTCGAGCATCGCCTGGTTTGCATAGACAGGGACGCCGCTGGGGTCTAGGACGACAATTGTCTGCGGAATGGCGTCGGTGATCCGGCGCAGTTCGCGATCCTCTTCTCGCAGCTTCTCTTCAATCTGCTTAAGGTCGTCGATGTCGGTCTGAGTTCCGTACCACCTGACGATGTTGCCAGCCACATCCCGCAAGGGCTCGACGCGCATAAGAAACCAGCGAAATACCCCATCATGGCGGCGAATCCGTGCTTCAACTTCGCCTGGCTGTCCCGATGCCATCAACTCTTGTCCTTTGGCTACGACGCGGGGCAGATCCTCCGGATGAACGGTAGGTTGCCATCCATGAACACGCGACTCCTCCGGAGAACAACCTGTGTAATCATGCCAGCGCCTGTTCAGGAACTCCGTAGAACCATCAGTTCGAGTACACCAAATCAAAGTGGGAAGCGTGTCGATGACCTGCCGAAGGTTAGCTTCTGACGCCAACTCGGGGACGACGTTGATCGTCGTGCGGAGATCGGCGTTCGAGTACATCAACTCGTTTACGCGCCGTCTCGAATCCTCGCTGCGTACCTGCACTCGGTCCGCCATTCCCTTCGGGGGCGATTGGTCGTCAGGCTGGAAGCTGCGTTCCGAGCAACTCATCACAAACGTGGCAGGCACCAGCGTGAGGACGCCACACGAAGAACGCCGTTGTGGCTAACTCTACATACACCATTGTTTTGCCCGAGTTTCAGCCGTGTCTTGATCGAAAATGCCGCATTTTATCGATTCTTGTTCTGGCCGACCCAGAACGAGAGCCGCTGGGAAACATTGAATTTCTCGTTTTACGCTTGCGCAACTTGCTCCCACTTCAATCGTTGGCAGACCACTTGAATACCCTTCGGCACCGGCGCATTGGCTCTTCGCCAGTGTCCTGGCGAAGTTCCAACGATCTCGCGAAAACTCCTGTTGAAGGCTGGTTGGTCAGTGAACCCTGTTTCCAATGCGACCTTAAGCAAAGATTTGTCGGTGTACAGCAACAGCGACTTCGCGGCCTGAACTCTCCTGTGCAGCAAGTAGCGACGAACGGGAACTCCAAAGGACTTTTTGAAGGCCCGCATGAAGCGGCCTGGCGATAGCTTGCATTCCGTCGCCAAATCAGCAAGAGCAATGTCACCGTCCAAGTGTTCACTCAGCAGTTCGATCGCACGATCTTGTTGCCAGACCGCCAAGCCTCCGGTGACAACCTCCGGGGGATTGTTCCGGTCTTGATATGTCCGAGCCAGATGTGCGCAGAACAACATGATCAGTTCGTCGATCACCAAACGTGGGAGCTGAAGCGGCCGATCTAAGAACGGCAGCATCGTTCGAGCCCAATGAAGGATCACGTCATCTCTGGTCCCTGCAGTACAGTGCAAATCGCGAATCCGCGTCTGCCCATTCTCGTCACTGAATCGATCGAGAACGAACCGCGGAATGTAGACGTGCACCGAATCAAAGCCAGAAGTCCGCAGAGCGACCGGTTCCGACTCCATGTCGAATATCTGAATTCCGCCGGCGTCCCATTCGGTGACACGATGAAAGCGACCATCGAGCCACGTTCCCCACCCCTTGATACTGTCCGGACGACGCAGGTGCACCGATACCGAAAAAGCCTTTTCTGGCGGGATATGGGGGGTGGGCCCAGGAAAACCGTTCGGCATGCGCATACGTGTCAGCGCGACCTGAGACTTTCCCTTTGGCCCAAGCACGATCGAGGAAGATTCCAGCAGAGAGAAATGCTCCGCCAATCTTTGCCCAAACATGCCTTGAAGCATTCGTTCTCCCTCCCACCGAACTAGAATTTGCCGTTGCTATTCTTCCACTGATCGCGAGGTGGAATCGCTTCGAGCGTGTCCCAGTGTTCAGCGATCTTGCCGCTTTCAATGCGGAATAGATCGTAGATGGCGGTGGGTACGCCACCAAACGTAGCCTCGGCAACGACCAAGACGAAATTACCTTCACCAAGGACCATATGCACGCGCTTGTAGACGACTGCCTGCCCCTTGGCGGCAAGAGCCTGTAAACCCGCAATCAGTCCCGGGATGGTGTCGGCGACCCATGGATTGTGCTGAATGTATGCGGTTCCGTTGAAGTAGCTCGGAAAGGTCTCGCGACGGCCTGCGAGAAGGTCGTCCATGTAGCGTTGCATGAGCGCCTTATTCGCCTGAGTCTGGTCGAGATCAGACACCGCGGTGGGGCCGTCGATCATCGTGTGGCCACTGGGGCTGAGTTCGGTCGCGGTCTCCTGCAAATTGTCCCAATGCTCGACGATCAGACCATCTTCGAAGCGAAAGATGTCGAAGCCGATGCGTGGCCCGAAGAAGTTGTATTCAGTGTGAGCGAAGACATAATCGCCGTCTTCAAAGACACGGATGGTGTTGACTGACGCATCGGGCGGCATGTTCTGAATGAGGGCGGCTACACCTTCAGGGCCAGGTCCCACCTGTAGGTTGTGCTGGATGTACTTGTTCGGGTTGACATACGCGAACGGGACTGGATTTTTAGTCTCAAGCGACTTCAAGAGATCGACGACCTGCTGTTTACGGCTAGGGGGCATGGGTCCTCCAAGGACAAGTTCATTCTCTGAAATAGTGGACCATTTGGTACTTTATTTGCAAGTCCTCAAGTGAACTGACCGATAATGTTGCAATGGGACGACGAAAACTGTTCACCCGAGAGGATGTCCTCGATAAAGCGATCCCTGTCTTCTGGAAGCATGGCCTCGCTGAGACGAGTGTTCAGGACCTTGAACAGGCCACAGGTGTGCGCAAATCGGGCTTGTATACGGAATTCAAGGACAAAGAAGACCTGTTCGTGGAGAGCATGCGCAGGTATTTCGACGTCCTGATGGCACGCGGACACCTGACGAAACAGCCTCTGGGTTGGACCAACGTTGAGAGTTTTCTGAAGGTCTGCTATGGGAGTTGGGGGCAGAAGGGCTGCTTCTCGGTGAACTCTATGCGCGAGTTCGCAGACCTCCCCCCCAAAGCCCGCCAGATCATGGTCGCGAGCGCAATGAAAGCCCATCAGCTGCTCATCGACAATCTAGCTGCAGCGCGTGGAGTTCGTGACGATAATGATTCTCTCGCTGGCTTGATCGTCACGTTCTTTAGCGGAATTTGCCTGGAGCAGAATTTCGGTCCCGACCGGGCGCGAATTACGAACAAGATCGACGCCTTCATGCGGTTGATTCGCGGGATGTGATTGATCGTACCGAGTGGTGTTCCGCTGTGCTTACTTCGGAAACGAGTCGCCGAACATAGGGCGCCCGCTCTTGGACTGTTGTTCGGTGGCCTCGTCCTGAATGACGTCCCAGTGCTCGACGAGAATTCCGTCCTTCACGCGAACGACGTCCGCTGCGATCCAGTTCACAGGAAGGCCAATATTGGAGAACCGACCATGAAGGATGACGTAATCGCCTTCTGCAAGAACCACTCCGGGTTCATACTTGAGCGATGGCGGCGCGGCTTTAGTGAGGTTGAAGAGCCCATCTCGTCCGGGCTCAATGTGAGCGCTATGCTGAATGTACTGGGGAGACCAGAAACGCTCCGCGGCAACGTAGTCTCGCTTGTTGAACAACGTATCGAATGCCTCCAACACGATCGCCTTGTTCTTTTCCGCATTTGAACTGCTCATGGATTTTCTCTCTTCCAAATCGGCGCAATTGTATCGACGCGGGGGATAGATCGCCAATCCGCGCCTTGAAACTCCGGGCTAATGTCCGCCGCTACGTCACTCCGTCTCAAAATCGGTGGAGACACTGAGTTCCTTCCAAATTCGTGCTTCCTCTAATCGCGCAAGATCGTTCTTCTCCACCGCGGCGTACGCATCGCTGCCGAGCAACAGTCGCAACGGAGGGTTTCGCTCCTGCGTCAGCTGGATGATCGCCTGAGCCGCCTTTTTCGGATCACCAGGCTGCTTCCCGTTGTAGTTGCGCTGAAATCTTGCGGTAGCTCCAACAGTCGAGTCGTATGCGGGATGACCTTCGCTCAGTTCGGTGGAACTCCCCGCGAAGTCCGTGCGGAACCCACCTGGTTCAACAATTGTGACCTTGATGCCGAGTGGTGCTACTTCGCGTGACAGCACTTCAGAGAAGCCTTCGACACCCCATTTCGCCGCCGAATAAGGCCCACGTCCCGGAGGGCCGATCCTTCCGCCCACCGATGAAAACTGAATGAAATGGCCTGCTTTCTTTTCGCGAAAATACGCAAGAGCCGCCTTGGTCACAATAATCGTTCCGAAGAGATTCGTTTCGATCTGTGCCCGGAATTCCGATAGAGGCGTGTCTTCGACGGACGAAAGATTGCCATATCCCGCATTGTTGATGACTACATCCAGCGAGCCAAATAGATCGATCGCCGTCTTTACCGCGTTTGCTGCTGCTGCTTCGTCGGTAACATCCAACGCGAAGAGCTTGACCTGATCACCATATCGTTCCGACAGCTCAGCAAGCGACTCAATGCCCCGAGCTGTCGCCAACACCTTATTGCCCGCAGCAAGGCCCACTTCAACAATTGCGCGACCCAGACCACGGGAGCTGCCGGTGACCAACCATACCTGCGCCATTCATCCTCCTGTATCGAAGCCGACCACCCGGATATTCTGGAGAAGCTTCTCAAACTCAGGATTGGATGCGCGATGGGTATACGAACGGACTTGTTAGTTACGGAGGAAATCGCAGAATCTTCAGATCTCAGGGCTACTCCCTTCGAGTTCGAGAGAGCCAAGAGAGTTGAGGCCGCGCTCTCAATTCTCGAAGGCAAATGGAAGATCATTATTCTGAACCGGCTCTTCGCGCGCCCTATCTGGCGATTCTCTGAGCTTGAACGCGCCGTCCCTGGCATTTCACAACGTATGCTGTCGCAACAGCTGCGGCTCCTTGAGAAGTGCGAGTTGGTGAAGCGAACCGTTCATCCTCATATTTCCACCAAAGGTGGAATATGAACTCACCGAGTTTGGGAAAACGCTCTGTCCGGCGATGAAGACGCTCGTCGATTGGGCGATGACCTTCCCCAAGACCCGCGAAACGTCCCGGTATCAACCGAGAAGGGCTCGAAAAGCCCTCTAGTGTTTTGAGCTTGTGATGAGGGAACGTGCACGAGGAGCCCTTCCTGCACCTTTTCCCCTTATTGCCTGCGTCGCTTCGATGCCGAGAAAGGCGTTTATCGGGACTGACGCGGAACGGGATGTTGAGTAGCCTTCGCTGAGCGCTAAGGCCTGACAGCCGATTGGCAGAAGAGCTGGCCCAATAGAACCGAACAAAACTCCCCAAGCAGGAATAGTGTGCCTTGGAAATTCTGGAGCGAAGCGGTTGTTTCAGAAAGTACAAGTCCACGGAGCTTTTGTGGACAGTGGTTTCGCAATTCAGGCGCAGAAGCTGCATCTTTAGAGCGCCAGAACGATCTTCTCGGAGACCGCCCACAGCCGGGTCGCGAGCGCGGCGTCTTCTGCATCGGGGCTAGGCTTCAACACATTTGAGTCGGCGAGGTAGTTGCCCGCCAGCGGCACTGCCTTCGGGCTCACTGCGGCGAAGACCTCGGTCGCGGCGCCCTCGCCGACGGACTTGAGAAACAGCCGCACAACGGCCCCCAGCACCCGACTAAGCACAGGCCCCAGGTTACGGGCGAGATTAGTATCGACCACGCCGGGGTGCACCGCGTAGGCGGTCTTCTTGGTGCCGGAGAAACGCCGTTCCAGTTCTTTGGCGAAGAGCAGGTCGGCCATCTTCGACTGGCCGTAAGCCTTTAACGGCTTGTACCCCTTGTCTCCCGAGAGATTGTCGAACTCGATGGCCCCAACGGGCGCGCTCCGGTGGCCCTCGCTGCTGAGCATCACCACCCGGCCCTCATCTTTGAGCTGATCGAGCAGGCCCGTCACCAGCATGAAGTGGCCGATATAGTTGGTGAAGAACTGCAGCTCATAGCCGTGCGATTTCTCGAGCTTTGGAAGCATCATGATGCCCGCGTTGCAGATGATGGCGTCGAGCTGGTGACCGTCTGCCTTAATCGCTGCGACGCACCCGCGTACCGCCGATGGGTCTGAGAGCTCGCAGGAGTAGCCGACCGCCTTGCCGGGAAGCGTCGCGCACGCAGTCATGGCCTTTTCCTTGGTGCGCGCCGTGCCTAGCACCAGAGCGCCTCGCAGCGCGAGCACGCGACACGTCTCCTGCCCGATGCCTGAATTGCATCCGGTAACCAGAATGGTCTGACCAGCGAGTGAGAGACCTTCGGTGACCTGTTCCGCCGTTGATCCGTAGCCGAAGCCGGTCGGTCCTGCTGATTTGAACATTGCGAGAAAAGACATGTGCGTTCTCCGTTTTTGACATCTGACACAGACCGTCTAATTGTTAGTATTGACAATTAGACACAATTTGTCAATGCTTGTTAAATGATTGAGGAGAAGAAAAGCAAAATCTTGAGTGCTGGTAAGGCGCTTTTTCTGCGCTACGGCTATAAACGCGTCAGTATGAACGACATCGCCGAGGCTGCAGGCATATCGCGTCCGGCCCTTTATCTGGTCTTCAACAACAAGGAAGAGATTTTCAAGGGTGCTTACGAACAGTGGGTAGATGAGAAGATCTTTGAAATAGAAGAAAAGGCAGCGACCGTTAATACGGCCAAAGGGAAGCTGCGCGTCGCTTTTGAGCTAGGGGTGGTTCTACCGACTGAGGCCATGAAGACCTCACCTGAACTCAACGAACTAGTGGAACGCAGTTTTGGCTATGGGTCTCGCAAGTTGGAAGACCTCGTGAAGAGGTTTCTCGCTCCTGTTGCCCCGAAGAAGCCTAAACAAGGCTCATGGACAGCAGAAAGGGCCGCGCATCTGCTCGTAAGTGCAGTGCCTGGCTTCAAACAGACCGCTGAGTCGTCCGAAGATCTTCGCTTGCTCATCAATGATTGTGTGTCTCTCGTTCTAAGCTCATGGACGAGGGACTGAGTCAGACCTCCACGTTGCAACGATCCGGCGGGGCGCTTGTTTGCAGCGGCGGTACGATCGTCGTGGCGTCCTTCATGACCCGCAACCTCGCTTTCTCCGCCGCGCCACTCGTCTCGCGTTATCTATCTCCCTTGCTGCTCGCGTCGCGACGCACGAACTCTTCCCCAATCCGAGTGGACGCTAAATCGCCGATGCACTCACCAACAACGGATTAGTACCGTGAAGTCGGCTTGGCGTCAGCAATCGCCAATTGGCGAGAACAGCGTTTATGAGGAGTAATCCTCTAAGAATCTCAACCTAAAGATTTGAGCCTAGAGCGAGGCTCGGTATTCATCCTTACGTCTTCTTAGTTCCGCGACGTATGAAGCGCCTTCTGGGGTTTTGAGGAAGGCGACCTGTGTTCTCCAGTCTTGAGCCCTCAGCTCGTCGTTGTCCCAAACTAAGCCGGCAACTAGCGACAACAAGGAGTTGAACTGCTCAGGCTTCATACGATCTTCAAGATGAGCACGGTTCTGTCTGCACCATGCGATCGCCGTCTCCATCAAAGAATTGAGCCTAACCGGATGTGGTGGATGTCTGAGCCTGTAGACACTCTCGGCATCAAGCTGAGGTACCGGATGCAAAACAAAATATGAGCCAATCGCTGCGACGATGCAGGCAAATAGCAATCCGTCCTGATCATCAATTGAAGCGGAGTCCATATGAAGGAGAGCGATGCTTGAAGGTCTCTTCGATCCCCCGATCCAGTTTTGCATTACGTGATAGATAGCATACGAGTCTGCATCGGCTTCCAGGATTTGATCGTCGAAATTTCCAGTTCGATCACCTATCAAAAATTCATGAATAAGCCCCGAGTCTGTGGCCTCGGAAAGAGGATGGCCGTGAACGATATGTGTGTATTCGTGGGACACAACGAAGAAGAGCAATATCTCCCAGCAGCACGGAGCCAAGCGCTTCGGAAACTTCTTGCGTTGGTTCGAGCCCTAAAGCGTGTAGCAAGTCGAGGGAGTTGCACAGTCGAGCGCAAAGCTGCGCGGCCACTTCAATTAGAAGAATTGTTATGCCGATAAAAGAATAGCCATCGTGCCGAAACGTTATGGCGTTCGCTTCCGTGGACTTGATGTAATCGACATGAAAGGGCGGGTGGTCACGATGCTCTGGGACCGGCTGTTCACCTGCTAGAGAGCTGTTAAATACAATCTGAAGTCCCAGCAAGAGTTCTTTTAGAGAACCGGAGTCAAGTTGGTCTAGATCATATTTTCCTGGGTATTTTTTACGGTCCTTCTCATTTTGTGAGCGAAGATAGCGATCAAAGGCGGCCTCAGGAGGAATTATCACGATTACAGTATCTCGCGTGACATCGGTTCCGTGAGGTCGGCATCTCGTCAGCATCCGGCCCGGCAGAATAGCAATCGGCGAGTTTCGTAACAGGCACGGAACTCGACTCCTGCCGCGCAGAACCGGCGAGCGGGGGCCGGTCGGCGGGATGGGGGTGCAGGGGGAAACCAAAGCGGTGTCTTCCTGCTCGATTTTTGAACGCAGAAAAACGAGGAACGGCTGGTTCACCGCTCCTCGGATGGTTGGCTCTAGGCTGCTTTCGTTCCGGTTTTGACGGCTGGTTGTGTCGTCTTTTTGGCCTTCTCCTTTGCGGCAAATTCCTGATGCACCTTGGTAGTGATGGCGTCGGTATCTACCTTATAGGTGGCGGCGGCTTCTTTGAGGATGATGGTTGGGTTGCCGCGCGAGGCTGCCAGCAAGATGCTGGCCTCAACGACCAACCGCGAGAGTGTCCCTTCATCCGCGCGGCGAACGAAGGCGGTGAACGTCTTGAACGTCCCCATGAGCGTTTGAGCTCCTGAGAAGTCCATCGTCCCCTGTGCGTGGGCCACGGTTGCAAATGACAGCGCGATGAGCGTCGGAACCATCACGCGAATGAATGTGGTAGCGGTTCGAGAGACTCTACGAGTCGGAAAGTACGATCGAAGTTGCATTGGCATTCTCCTGATGGCGTCGAAGTATCGCCATGAAGCGAAACTTAAGCTCGCTCCGGAGTTCCGTCCAACACTTCCTATCGATTTCGCCATACCTTTTGTCTATGGCTATCTGCTGCGCTTATGCCAACAACTGCAACTGTTCGGGTGATACAGCTTTAACAAGCTGCCTGCGGCTTCGAGAGTGAGGTCCGGATTCTTGGAAGTATCGTTCGATAAATGGGAGCGCCACATGCCCGGCCTGTTTTGCATAAACGAATGCTGTATCCGCAGTCCAATTAACCCCTGCGATAGGCCGGGTAATGAGGCCAGGGTCAAGAGGAGAGAGTTGGTCGATTAGCGCGAGGCCGTAGCGCTCCTTAACCATCCATTGGATCTCGGAGGGAGTGCGTGCCGTACATGCAAGACGGATGGGAATCCCCACTTCGGTAAGCATCTCGACAAGTCGGGAATGAGCAGCCGGATGCAATTCAGGATCTCTGAATACAGCGAGCCGCGGCGCAACTTCATGGACATCCAATTGCGCACGCTCTGCCAGAGGGTCATCGGAGCGCATGCACACGACTAAAGCTGCTTGGGCGATTTGGTGGACGAAGTATCCCGAGGAATCGATTGGCATCGGAAGTAACGCGCAATCGAGCTGGCCTGCATCAAGCCTTTGCATAGAGAGAAGGGGGTCGCCGCTGAGTAGTTGAATGCTGCATCCAGAAAACATTCCTTCGTAAGCTTCTCGAAAGCTCTCCAAGAGCTTCGCATTTACAAACGAAGAGAAACCGAGCCGTAACGGAGGAACTTCGTTCCGTTGTACAGCCCGTGCCATCGCCAGGGCCTGCTCCCAATCTCGCAGTGCATTCTCCGCATAACTAACTATGATTCGACCGGCGGCAGTCAGTTTCAACCCATTCTGTTGCCGTTCGAATATGACAACATCGATGCCGTCTTCCAGCTTTCCTATCTGGTGGCTTAGAGAGGATTGCGCCACGAAGACTTGCCCCGCGGCGCGTGTGAAATTGAGAGTCTCGGCAGACGCAGAGATATAGCGAAGAAGTCGAAAAGTAAGGGAATCTGACATAGCCTTTGCAACTCCATTGGCGTCCGCCGCTTCCACAGGCCCGCTTACATGTAGGCTGTGGATAACCTGCACTTATTCACATAGTTCTGAAAGGAATTCAGAGTGTCAATAAGACTCTTTCTAGCGTCCGGGTGCCAAAAAGATTCGGAGTTCTTCAAAGAATCCGGGCGCTACTACGTCGCCATACCTTCAGAGAGGCATCGATAAAAACTGGGGCGAAATAGAGAAGAAATATTGGACTCTGGATGGGACATCCCTCACGCTCAAATGTGACCACGTTGTGAGGTGATTCATGGCAGAACTGTCCGAGGATTACGTCTCCAGCACGCATTCAGGATCAACTCCAGGCCGGAGCAAGATCCCGGAAAATGGCTTCGCTTCGCACTTGCGAAAGCCCCCGGTACGGGCCATAGAAGTTGAGCCATTGCTAACAGCCGAAGATGTCGCAAGACGGCTCAATGTCAGTACAGATTGGGTATGGGATCATTCCTCGCGGAAGAAGCCATTGCTGCCAGTGATTCGTATGGGCGACGGAGCACTCCGTTATCGTGCCAGTGGCATTGAAGCATTCATCGATGAACGAGAGCGGTTGAGCACATTGCGCCGGCGTGCGTAGCCAGAAAACGACCCGGCATTATGGAGTGCGGCCTCAAACGTGAATGGGTGTTCTCAAAGATTTCGAAGTGGCGAAATACCCTTACTTTCCTGACACGGACACCGATAAAATGGGGAGCAGGCCCCTTCCTTCCCGCCACAGAAACTGAGGAAACGAATGGGATACAACACACCAACGGGGATATGTCACGCCTCGCGGAAAACAGTGGTATGGGTATTACCGCAAGGAAGTGAACGACCCGACCACGAACGAAGCAAAGACCGTTCGCGTTCCAATCATTCTCGGGCTCGAAGTCTCAGATGACGAAGACCGAAGCTCGCGAAGCACTGCAACGTGAGATCACAAAACAGTTGGGGCAGCCGGGCTCCCCAACCCGAGTCATGAATGATGGTTCCGTAACGCTTCGGATGGTTCGTCAATAATCGCTTCATTCCTCTCAAAGAAGCCGTTTGGAAGGAAGAGACAGCCAAAACCAAGAAGCTCCTTATCCAACTTGATGTCGTCGAGCCACTCGGCGATATCCCGTTGGTCAACTTCGACAAGTTCAGCTTGCAGCTTCATCTCAACAAGCTGGCCGCAACCAGGTCCAAGGATCGTGTCTTGCAGATGCGTGCATACATTCGGGACATCTTCGCCGAGGCGGTCGATCAAGACTTCCTCGTCAAAGACCCTGCACGCAAGCTCAAGGTTCCGGCTCAACTCCGGGCTACGGACACTACGACGCTGACTTGGGATCAACTCAGGCTCGCTCTCTCGAAGTTGAGTCTTCGAGATCGTGTGCTGCTTGAGCTCGACATGACGAACGCTTTGCGTCCGAGTGAACTCTTCGCGTTTCGTTGGAAGCGCTTCGACTATCATGCATCCACGCTCACGGTTGTGGAGACTGTCTACAAGGGCAAGATTCGTGACTGGGGAAAAACTAAGAAGAGCTTAACTGTGATTCACATTCCGCTGCAGCTCGCAGACGACCTGCAGGCTTGGCGGCTCGAATGCGACGCGAAGGCTCGTGGGGCGTTTTCCAAGGGCAAGAGAAAATCCGCCTCGGTGTTGCCGGATGACTTCATGTTCGAGAACGAAGAGGGCGGTTTCCTCGACACCGACAACTATCGCAAGCGGGTGCTGCACAAGTCGCTCGCGAACTCAACTGCCGAAACTGACGTTCCAGGTCATCCGAAGAACGATCGCGACCCTGGCCCAGAAGAAGGGGACGATTAAAGGACGTTCAAGGTGTCATGCGGCACTCGCGTACTGCTACCACCACGGATGTCTACATGCAGGAGATCCCGGCAAGCGTGCAATCGACCATCAACTCCATCAATTCGGAGTTGAGAAAATCGAATGTGGCGAGCCGGAAAAAATCGAATGGATCGGCTTCAACTGGAGCAGTCGTCAGGAGTCGGCGCGTGCCTTCTGCGCGCGTGACACCAAATGACACCAAGTCGCTGAGAGGAGGGAGTACTCCGCTTCCGGCATACGCTTGATTTTGAAGGGGTTGATTGGTGGACCTGATCGGGATCGAACCGATGACCTCTTCCATGCCATGGAAGCGCGCTCCCAGCTGCGCCACAGGCCCACTCTCAGGAAGGACTCTTTCTATTCTGGAGGAGCGCACGTCATTCGTCAATGTCCAAGGGGAACTTATCTACCCTATCCCGGTGTCTAACAATAGTAGAGTGAGCGAGCACTCTGCCGCCGGCGGCGCAGTTTCGTTCAAGCCAGAGCCTCGCTAGCTCAATAACTTGTAACGCGATTCACAAAGTCGTAATGTAGAGGACACCCGATATGCAGGCGGGCACGATAGTGGGCAATCTAGCCAGCGCCATTGGCATGACGACCGAAGATGCTGCTCTTATCGCCGACCTCAAGGCCGGCTCCGAGGAAGCGTTTGGCATTCTCATCGCCCAGTATCATCAGCCGCTCTACTCGCTGATCGCACGCAGCCTCAACGACCCCGCCGATGCCGCCGACATTACGCAAGAGGTCTTCATCAAGGTCTTCCGCAGCATTAGCGGCTTCCACGGCGAAGCCAGCCTGCGCACCTGGCTCTATCGCATCGCGCTCCACGAGGCCTCCAACCAGAGACGTTGGTGGTCGCGCCACAAAAAGCAGGAGATCACCATCGACTCACCCACCGAGTCGGACCCCGACGACGCTGGCGGTCTGTGTCTCAGTGCAACCCTCGCCGACCATGGTGAATCCCCCTTCGATCACGCTGCGCAGGGTGAGGTTCGTGAGCGTATCGAAGCAGCCCTGCGGCAACTTCCGGAGGCCTTCCGCACCGTAGTCATCCTGCGAGAAATAGAAGGCTTCGCCTACGAAGAGATCTCCGAGATCCTCAACGTCAACCTCGGTACGGTAAAGTCTCGCCTCACCCGGGGTCGCTCCGCCCTGCGTACCTTATTAGTAACCAAAAGTGTCATTGCGCCGGAAAATTCTGCACCCTACCCTGTACCGCAGACATCCGAGAAAATGGTGACGCCATGAACTCCCCAAGCTGTGTAAAAATCCGGTCTTACTTCTCCGCTTATCTTGACGGCGCCGTCAGCGGCAGCCGCATGCAGGAGATCGCCCGGCACTTGGACCGCTGCGAAGACTGCACCCAGGAGTTCTCCGGTCTGCGCGCCATGCAGCAGACCCTCGCCACCCTCGGTCCCGCGAAGGCCCCCGCAGATCTGGCGCTCAAACTCAGGCTCGCCATCTCGCACGAGCACGCCCAGAGAAAATCAAGTTGGTTGGACGCGGTCAGTCTGAAGTGGGACAACGCCGTCCGTCCCATGCTGGTTCAGGTATCCGCAGGCTTTGCCGGAGCTGTCGTTCTGGTCGGAGGTATTGCACTGCTCCTCGGCATGGTCGCCGCGCCGGAGCCGGTTTTGGCCAACGATGAACCCCTTGGCGCCATCACCGTTCCCCACTACCTCTACTCTGCGGTCGATCCCCGCGCGATCGTGACCAGCCACGACACCATGATCGTCGTTGAGGCGTACGTCAACTCGCAGGGCCGTGTCTACGACTACAACATTGTGTCGGGACCGATCGAAGCGGCGGTGCGCAGCCAGGTGGTCGATCACCTCCTGAACAGCGTCTTCGAGCCAGCCAGCGTCTTCGGCGCTCCGGTTCGCGGCCGCGTCGTCCTTACCTTCTCCGGCATCTCCGTCCACTCCTAGACGCAAACGATGGGGACCCCATCTTCGCCGCGTTTTTTGCGGCTAAGGTGGGCATTCGCGCCACGCGCGAATCCGACGAACTCCAGCCCTATCGAACGACCAGCGGTCTGAACCCCGATTCGCCAGAGATCGCAAGCTGGATCGGTCGGGGAGGCCCACTCGGAGGCACTGTCACCTCAACCCACAACTCCTCCTTCGGCTTTAGCGGAAAGGGACTCTTCGCACGGTCTCCAATAAAATAATCCGCCGGGTCTCGGAGAGTTGCGCTGTCACACGACTGATTCCCCCACAGTGTCAGTTCTTCGGTTAGCTCCGGTCTGACGTCATCTCCCGCCAGCACGGCAACCAGCTTGCCGTCCTTCGCTTCGAGCCTCACCCTCCAACTCCGCTCGCCTGAGCCACCCGGCCCTATTCCGCGAACGAAGCCTTTTTCACCATGAGGCAATGCACAGGAGTCCACAGCAAGCCGCAACGCAAGGTACTTCCCTCGAAACGGAAGCCCCGGGTCAACCTGCGCGGTTCTCACCCAAACTCGCGGACACACCTTGCGCTCATACACATACTTACCCACAATACTCAACACAAGCACCAACTGCACCGTCAGCAAGATCAGACCGCGATTCCGTTGTGTCATGCCGCCACCTCCGGAATGCTTCGCACCAGCTTTCTCCGCATCGTCTCCAGCATCCAGCCTCCGGCAAGAAACAGAACCCCCAGCATGATCAACCCCAGCGAACGTCCCAGCTTGTCCATGACGTCCGAGAAGTAGAACCACATCACCGTCAGAGCAAAGGCCGCAATCCCATAGTTCACCAGTGCCTTGCTGCCTTCATGCACACCCCACCACGCCAGAAAGACAGAGGCAGTCGCAACCAGTGCATAGGCGGCCAGATTCGCTTCAGAGTGTCTCCATGTACTCCCGTTGAAGGTAGTCTCTGACACAACACTCTGCGCCCAGGGCAACACAAAGGCCGTCATCGCGACGACACCCGCAGGTACGAGACTCTGCCTGCTGACATACCATCCGAATCCCAAGCTCAACAGCAGAATCGCAAATGCTGTCGCGCGCAACGGCATCGGCAGAAAGCCCCACTTGTGTCCAAAGCTGTAGTGTTCCCATCCGTCCGCCAATATGCGAATGCATACGAACAAAGAGACACCCGCTACACCGAAAAGAATTCCAAAAACTACGCGCCTGCGCGAGTGAATAAAAGCCGTCAGATAAACCGCCGCAAGCACCGCGATCATGCGCCCAAGGTAGACGCTGGAGCCGTCGTAAACACTGGCTCGATCACACCACTCCGATATCAGCCACGCAGGTACCAGCAGCAACGTAAGCGTCTGCTGAAACTGATCACCCAGCAGCCACCATCCAGCCAGCGCGCTCAATGCCCACAGCATCACCGCCGCGGGCCAGTGTTCCTGCATGTTGAAAATCTGCCCCACCAGCGCAATCGCCGCACCCGTCGCAACCGTTCCCAAAGCGTGCATCGTCGTCGCAAAACCGTCGAAGCGCTCCCGTGCAATCACTCCCGCCCCGTGAAACAGCGCAAGCATGGAGAGCACCATCGCAAGTCGCCAACCCGGCGGCACATCGTCCCAGTGCGCTGCAACAAACAGCAGCACTCCGGCACCCAATAGAATCCCACCCATAAGCAGCGCCAGGATTACCTGCCAACGCCGCCCCGTCGGTTGAGCCTCAGCACTCTCATACGCGCGAATAGAAGACTCAGTAGTTTCATCGATCAGGCCCGCACTTCGCCAACGAATCAGATACCGCTCAAATGTCTGCATGTCAGTTCACGAAGTTAATCAGAGACTCAAAGCAGAAACAAGGAGATTGTGAACACATCTCTCTCTTTTTGAACCATGAGCCCATCTTGAAAACAACGATTCCCTGGCTCTTATCAGCCTTTATCCTTTTGATCACCGTTACGCCGTTCAAAATCCGCGCCCAGCCGGGTGCCCATCTTCGCCGCGTTTTTTTTTGCGGCTAAGGTGGGCATTCGCGCCATGCGCGAACCTCTTCTTTACCCGGGCAATGCCGTACACCTCAAACCGTCGCGCCCAGGCAAGTTGCAACCAGCCTCGCGCTCCCTTAAACTTAATCGGAGCGTCGAAACCCTATAGTGTCTTCTTCAACCAAGTCGCAATCCCGCCCTAACGCAGCCGCCGCAAGTCTTTTTCTCGCAGCCGCCTTCTTCCTCAGCGCTCTCTGTGTCTCCGCACCAGCCCAAACTGATTCCCAGTCGAGTTCATCGAGCAGCAGCAGCGCCCCTGAAGGAACCGTCACCAGGGACCTAACGCCCGCCCCACGGCCCCGAATCGCGCAGGTAGAGGCTGGCGGCTCCGCCATCACCCTAGAAACCAGCGAATCTCTCTTCGATCTCGCCGTCGCGCTTAACGTCTGCGGATACGATACGGATCTCGCCGCATCGAGTCCGGTCCGCCAGAAGGTTCGCGACGAAATCAACGCCGAGCTCACAACCTCCGCCGAAGCTCGCGACAGTCGCGACGCCCTCTGCGTCTACGTCCGCGACCACACCCTCAACGACAGCGGCCTCAACCTCGCCCAGTACATCTCGCTCTCTCTTTACCTCACGCCGCCGCCCGAACTCACTCCATCGGTCGACGAGACCGACCTCCCTCCCGATTCCCTCCAGGTCGTCAACATCCTTCCTCTCCTCCGCAGCTTCGCGACCGCGGTGCACCTGCACGCTATCTGGGTAGAGCACCGCCCCGAGTACGAGGACCTCGTCACGCAGATCCACGAGCCCCTCACCCGCACCATTCTGAACACGAATATCTATCTCCGTCTGCCGGTCAGCAGCTACGACGGCCGGCGCTTCCTGGTTCTGCTTGAGCCCATGCTCGCACCCTCCGCGACCAACGCCCGTATCTACGCGAACGATTACATCGTCGTTGCCTCCCCGGCCGCTGAGCCTCCCGCCAGCATCCACATGACCGACATCCGCCACATCTACCTGCACTACGAGATAGAGCCGCTGGTCTACGCGCGCGCCCAGGCCATGGACCGTCTGGTTCCGCTCCTCAAGCCCGTCCAGGATGCTCCGCTCGAGTTCACGTACAAGTCCAACATCGTAGCCCTCATCACCGAGTGCCTCATCAAGGCAATCGAAGCCCAGACCATGGACGTCGGCCTCGTCAAGCCCAAACCCACGCCGGGAGCAAAAGAGCGCGTTGACCTCGAGCGCTACGACGCCGAGATGGCCGTCTACAACCGTCAGGCCGACGAGGTACGTCGCCGCGCCATCGATCTCGACATGCGTCAGGGCTGGACCTTGGTCGCCTATTTCTACGAAAAACTTGGCCAGATGGAGAAGGACAACATCAGCCTGAAAGAGGACATCGGCGAGATGGTTTACGGCATGGATGTTGACCGCGAGAAACATCGCGACCAGCAGATTGTCTTCCTTCCCGAGGGCAGTCGTGATGTCCTCCGCCGCGCCCCGCAGCAGCCCACCGGCCTCGAGCTCGCCGAGCTGAAGATCTTCAAGGGCGACCTCGCCGGTGCCTCCGCTCTGGCGAACGATGCTCTCGCCGACCCCCACGGCGACCACGCCCACGCCCACTACGTCCTCGCCCGCGTCAACCTCATGCAGCGTGAGCCCGGTGCGGCCATCGGCGACTTCGAAGCCACTCTCAGCTCCTCGAAAGACCCTCGCATGCTCGCCTGGTCCCACATCTACCTGGGCCGCCTCTACGACGTCAACGCCGAGCGGCAAAAGGCCCTCACCGAGTATCAGGCCGCCCTCACCGTCCGCGACGCCCAACCCGATACCAAGGCGGCTGCCGAGAAAGGCTTGAAAGAGCCCTTCGTCGCACCGCCCTCCGAGCACCAGCCTTCCGCCCAATCCGACGATGACGCCCCGCTCGACCCCAGCGGCAAAGCGGAGAAAGACGCTTATCATCCCCCGCCACCCCCACAGTGACCCCTTCGTCCAGTAAATTAAAGGGGAGCCGATGACGCCGTCTCACACAAAAAACGGTCGAGCGCAGTCGAACGAGGCCCATCCTCCTCTCTTCGATCACGTCTTCCAGCGCCCCGAACTCCTCACCTGGGCCCTCACCCACCGTTCGCTCGCCTACGAGACCAAGCCCGAGACCCTCCCCGACCCGACCGCCGACAACGAGCAGCTCGAGTTTGTCGGAGACGCTGTTCTCGGCCTCGCCGTCGCCGAAGCTCTCTTCCACCGCTTCCCAAACTCCCGCGAGGGCGAGCTCACCCGTCTCCGCGCCTCCCTCGTCAGCCGCCGCCATCTGGGGCAGGTTGCCGCCCGCATCGACCTCGGCGCCCATCTCCTCCTCGGTCGCGGAGAAGAGCAGAGCGGCGGCCGCAAAAAACCCGCGATCCTCGCCAACGCCCTCGAAGCCGTCATCGCAGCTCTCTATCTCGACGGTGGCCTCGACGCCGCCCGCGCCTTCATCGAAAAGCACATCACCGCCCCCGCCATGCAGGACCTCCATCTCGCCCTGCAGTCCGGCAACGCCTTCAGCGGAGCCATCGGCGACCACAAATCCGCCCTCCAGGAGCATCTACAGTCCACCGGCGCCGGCCAGCCCCACTACGCCGTCACCGCCCAGAGCGGTCCCGATCACCAAAAGCGCTTCCGCATCGAAGTCCGCGTCGACGACAAGGAAGGCGGCTTCACCGCTCTCGCCGAAGCCGAGGGAGCGACAAAAAAGGAAGCCCAGCAGGAGGCTGCTCGCCTTGCCTTCCAACGCCTCGTCGCCACCGACGAACCCACACCCGAGGAGGCCGCGCAGTGAACCCTGTTGCCGACTCCAACGTGTCCCCAAGCCACACCCCGGCGACCCCGTCTCCAGGCACCCCGACGCTCCACGTCCCGGATCACCACACCGCGCATCACCGCCACCACCCCCATCACGAAACCCACGGCTTCCTCACCTCCGTGCAGTCTCTCTTCTCCATCATTGTCATCGCCATCTTCATCATCACCTTCTGCGTCCAGCCCTTTCGCATACCCTCCGAGTCGATGGAATCGACCCTCCTCGTCGGCGACTTCCTCCTGGTCGACAAGCAGACGGGCGCCCCCGAAAACTCCGCCAGCTTCGGCCATCTGATCCTCCCATCCTCGACCATCAAGCGTGGCGACATCATCGTCTTCCACGACCCCGTCGACGCCTCCCTCCATCTCATCAAGCGCGTCATCGGCCTTCCAGGCGACCACCTCCGCCTCCACGATCAGTCACGTCTACATCAACGGCCGCCCCCTCGACGAGCCCTACGCCGTCTACCGCCCCAGCCCACCCGACAACTTCCGCGACAACTTCCCCCGCCTCCAGAGCCCCGACCCCGACATCAACTCCCTCTGGTGGATCAAAATGCGCAACCTCATCGACAACGGCGAGCTCATCATCCCCGCCGGCGACTACTTCGTCCTCGGCGACAACCGCAACGACAGTGAGGACAGCCGCTACTGGGGCTTCGTCCCCTACGACGCCATCGTCGGCAAGCCGCTTCTCATCTACTTCTCTCTCCAACAGCACTCTGCCGACGACACCGGCTTGACCGAAACCTCAGCCGCCAGCAACCGTCCCCATCAACCCGCCAGCCGATTAGACGCCGTAGTCGACTTCGCCCGCTGGGGCCGCACTCTACAAGTCGTCCGCTAAAAACCGACTTCCTGCTGTTGCTGCCGTTGCAGTTGCAGTTGCTGCTGTTGCCGCTGTCTTTGTAGTTGTTGTTGCCTGTTTTAAAGTCGTCATCCTGAGCGCAGCGAAGGATCCCTGTATTTCGTCGTTGTTGTTGTTGCCGTTGCCGTTGCCGTTGTTTCCGCCGTTCCCCGTCTTAGTCGCACCCCTACGCCGTTGCTCTCCACCCCAGCACCCACTCCCCGCGATACACTATCAACTGCATCTGTGGAGATTGTTTTGACCAACACGACGGAAACGGCACCGAAAGAACCCGAGACGACCCAGCAGGATCAAACCGAGACTCCCCTTGAGTCGCTAGCCTCGATCTGCACCGTACTCGCGATCGGTCTCTTCGTCATGACCTTTATCTTCCAGAACTTCGAGATCCCCTCCGCCTCCATGGAGAAGACGCTGCTCATCGGCGATCACGTTCTGGTGGACCGCATCGCCCTCGCGCCTCCCGCCAAATGGGCCCCCTTCGTCTACTACCGCGAGGTCCGTCGCGGCGATGTCATCGTCTTCCTCAAGCCCAACCCCGAGACCCCGGACCTCTACCTCGTCAAGCGCGCCATCGGCATCCCCGGCGACCACATCCATCTCCGCAACGGCATCGTCTATCTCAACGGCGTCGCGCAGGATGAGCCCCAGGCCGGCAAGCCCGTCGACGACGGCAACCCCCAGCACGCCTTCCAGCCCTACCGCGACGACTTCCCCAGCGTTCCCCCCGGCCCCTACGACAGCGTCACCGCCAGCTGGGCCAACGATCTACCCAACAACATCCAGAACGGCGATCTCGTCGTTCCCCCGGGCAAGGTCTTCGCCATGGGCGACAACCGCACCGAATCGCTCGACGGCCGTTTCTGGGGCTTCGTCCCCCGCGAAAACATCGTTGGCCGCCCCATGTTCGTCTACTGGTCCTTCAACACCCCCGCCGATCAGATCGACAAACAGAGCATGGGCCAGCGCATCAGCTTCATCGGCCACATCCTCCTTCACTTCTTCGACGAGACCCGCTGGAAGCGCACCTTCCACCTCATCAAATGACCGGCAGGGGTCAAGTTTGAAAAGTAGAGCGTCAGTTTAAACTTGTTCATAGGCAACGAGGATGATTTCTTTTTGGTCCCTCGTGGAGTAGGTCTACATCTGACTCTAGCGCCCGTGTTAAAAGCCCACCTGGTATCTTCCGGGTCGCTATTAACCTCAACGATCTGGTAGATGTCACCGTCTACATGGACAGCTTCGACAGGACACCAAACCGCTACAAGTTCATCTGGCAAGTCCACATAGATCTTCAAGGTGCCACCTTTCTTCCACCTCAATAGTCCCCATAAGGGCAATAGGTACGTTAGCAAGGGCAATAAGTACGTTAGCCAACCCATCCTAATTATTAGGTTTCTATTGGCCGACCATCTTGCGCCTCACATGCTGGCCTGAGAGCATGGGGTATGGCTCTACCTTGTCCTTGCTGCCGCTTCCGTACATCGACTGAGAGGGGAGGCTTTGAACTCTGCCCGGTGTGCTATTGGGAAGATGATGGGCAAGACGAAGCTGATTCCGACATCGTTCGCGGTGGCCCCAACGGGAGCCTAAGTCTTTCGGAAGCCCGAAATAACTTCGCAGAGTTTGGTGCATCCGATCTCATCTACGTTGACAACGTTCGATCTCCGTTGCCAAGTGAACACTAACGAGTGTGGGTTAGCCAACGTATTTATTGCCCCCATAAGTTCATCAGTCGTTTGCTCTAAAGGTCTTTGCAGCTGCGTCGAATCGAAAAGAATCTCCGTCCTTGCATTAGGATTAAACGTAGGCCTCCACACCGGCCTTCATCCACGCATCAAAAGAAACAGGCCGGCCAATCGTCATGCAGGAAATCAAACATTACGAGCACGAGCAGATCGACGCGGAGGAGACCGAACTCCTCACGCCGCATAGTCGTCGTCGCCTGATCTATGTCGCCATCGCGGTCCTGGTCGTCCTCCTCCTTGTGCTGCTGCCGCCGTACATCAGCGTAAACCGGTATCAGCACCGCATCGCCACCGCCATCAGCGACAGCCTCGGCCGTCCTGTCCATCTCGACCGCGTCACCCTGAACCTGCTACCCATGCCCGGCTTCACCCTTGAAAATCTGGTCGTCGACGAAGACCCGGCCTTCGGCTCCGAGCCGGTCATCCGCGCCAACTCCGTGCGGGCCACCCTGCGCCTCAGCTCCCTCTGGACCAGGCGCGTCGAGTTCTCCACCATCAGCTTCGACGAGCCCAGCGTCAACCTCGTCCACAACGCCGACGGCAAGTGGAACCTCGAGACCATCCTCCTCCGCGCCTCCCATATCGAAGCCGCCCCCACAGCCCAGAAGAAGGCCGGCCCCGCTCCGCGCTTTCCCTACATCGAAGCCACCGGCGCACGCCTGAACCTCAAGCTCAACCAGGAAAAGATGCCCATCTCCCTGACCGACGCGGACTTCGCCCTTTGGCTCCCCGAGCCCCAGGCGTGGCACCTGCGCATCCGGGCCCGTCCCGCCCGCACCGACACCGACGCATCCGACACCGGCATCCTGCAAGTCGAAGGCACCCTCGGCCACGCCCCCTCTCTCGGCCAGGTGCCCATCAACCTCACAGGAGAGTGGAGCCGCGCTCCGCTCGGCGAAGCCACCCGCGTCCTGCTTGGTCGCGACGCCGGCCTCCGCGGCGATATGACCCTCACGGCCAGCGCCCAGGGAGCCGTCGGCCACAGTACCGTCCAGGCCCGGCTCCGCCTCACCGATGCCCGCCGCGCCGACTTCATCCCAGCCCGCACCCTCGCCATCGACCTCCAGTGTCTCAGCACTGCGACCGGTGTCTTCCACGCCTTCGAAGACATCCGTTGCAACTGGCCTCCTGCAGCGTCCTCCAGCGCTCCGACCCTCGCCATCACCGGCGACCTTCCCGATATCCGCAACCCAAGCTCGGTCAGCCTCGAAGTCACTGCTCCCGGTCTTCCTGCCACCACGCTGCTGGACTGGCTGCACGTCGCCAGCGCCCGCGTCCCTGCAGACGTGGCCGTCAAAGGCTCCTTCACCGGAGACCTCGCCTTCAACCCCACCTCGCCAGCCGGAGCCTCCACCCGAGGCTGGACAGGCGAGCTAAAGATGGCCGACGCCAGCCTCATCAACACCCTCGCCGGCTCTTCATCGCTGGTCGTCGGCGATGTCGCCCTAAGCTCGGCAGCCCCCGAGATCCCTCAAACTCGCAACGCGAAACACCGGCCCAAACCAACCTCCGCCAGCAGCCCCCCGGTGGCGCCCGCGACAGGCAGCTTCCTCCTCGCGCCCACCTCACTGGCTTTGGGCGGCAAAGACCCCGCAACCCTCGAAGGCCGCTTCGACGCCACCGGGTACAGCCTTCATCTCACGGGCATGGCCTCCACGGTCCGCATGCTCGCCTTGGCCGCCGCCCTGCCGCAGTTCGGCGATGGCCTCGCCGCAGTGCTCCCCACCAACCGCGCCGCCGGCCCCTACCGCGTTGATCTAACCTCCATCCGCCCTTGGGGAGCCCCACAAATCTGGACCGACGCAACCGCGCATCCCGCGCCCCGTCCCCAGCACATCTCTCACCGTTAGACCAGGAACCATCTCAGCCGCACCGTCGCAAAACCGACGAAAAATAAAGTTGAAAAGAGTGTCCTAATTTTAGGCGCCGAAAAAGTGACTGTTCGCAGACCACGTTTGCCACGCAATCCACCACAACTTCACCACGATTTACCACCACGAATCACACCAAAAACCCCGAAAACCCCAGCAAAAACAAGCTCCCACCACATCCGGATTTTTTCTGCCACAAATCAAAAAATCTCTACCGCACAACCACCTGTTTGGTGTGCATCGACGCAGTCATCTCCGGCACGCTGCCGTCGTTGACCACCACCTCCTCCGGCTCCCCCTCGAACACAATCCGCGTAGAAGCGCTGGATCGCCCCATAATCCGCAGCTTTTCGGTCGTCGTCAGCGTCCCGGACCGCACCGTCACCGGCACTTCAGCCGCCGCGTCTCCATCATTGCGCACCTCGACCGCGATCAGCCAGCTCGTCCCTTTGTCGGTCTTCGTCGCCATCGCACGCGGAGTCACACTGGCTATGCTCAGGTCAGGCAAACCCCGGTCGCGATACACCCAATCGTCAAAAAACCAAGTCAGATCTTTCTTCGACGCCCGCTCCAGAACTCGTTGAAACTGCTTCGGGATCCGCGTCCCCCTTCTCGTCGCGCCGGTACATCTGCAGCGCATTCTTCAGTGCATCCTCGCCCACAATCGACTGCAACATCCAAAGCACCGCCGATGCCTTCGACCGGTAATAAACATCATCTCTCGCCTCAATCAAACTCTGCCCAACCCGCGCGGATCCAGCGTTTTGCGACAAAACAGGCTCAGCCAGCGACAGCGTATTCACCTGATCCTGCAGCTGTTGCACAGCAGCATCCCGCCCCTTGCTCTGCGCGGTCCACAACAACGACAGGAACTGCGGGACGCCCTCATCCAGCCATACGTGCGACGACCTGAACCACGCATGCGTAAGCGAATGCAACAGCGAAGGAGCCAGCACACTCGGCTCATTCGCGTGCATCGTCGTCACCAGCAGAGTTTCATCTTCAAACGGCTGCCCATCCATATCGATGATATTGAGCGCGGTCAGCGGGTCTGCGCCAAGCCATTCCTTCAGCAACGGCTGCACCTTCAACGCAGCCGCCGCGTAGTTAGGCAGAGCATCGTAGTGGTCGGTAACTGCGGAGATCAGATCGCCATCCGTCGTAGTAGCGGCCCGGTCGGTGATGAACAGGCTCATCGCGCGAAAGCCCAGCGGACGCTCCGAAAACTCTGCCGTCGCCACACCCGGAGATTCAGCCACGACCACGTTTGCATTCTCACTGACAGCAGTCAGTTTCTCGCGCCGGCCGCAGAAGAAAGCCGTGTCCGGTGGATCTCCGACATACTCCACCGCAAGCCGCAGATGGACCATCGCGGGCGCTTGCAGTAGCTTGGTTTGCCCTACGATTTGAAAGAGCTTCGCACCATCACCCAGAAAAACCGGCGGCGCCGCAGTTGGATACCACAACACATTGCCGAACCCACGCAGCGCGGTACGCTCGGTCGTGATTATGTCCCAGTCCGCACGAGCAGCTTGTTCTGCAGGAGCCCCAATGCGCTCCAGGCGCTCGCCCGACTGCTCAATCGTGCCTGAATAGAATGCCGTCAGCTGAACACTCGCGCCGGGCGCCAGCGGCTGTGGCAGTGTCACGATAGCCTCCCGCACCTTGCCGGTATGATCGACATCCGTGTCCACGATCTGCTGCACAAAGGGGAGTGGCACAATCCGTTCCGCACTCTGCATCGCGAATGTCTCCCAGTTCAGCGAAGAAGAAAGCTGAAAGAGCCAACCGCGTCAACGATGCCGCACCGGAGTTCCGCACTGTAAATCTAGAATGAACAGAGATCTGCGATTTTGCCGGGGCAAGATGCACATCCAGGTCGTAAGCCGAGAAGATCAGGGAAGAGCGTTCCGCGTCGGTTACAGCGATCGCTGGTGCAACCGAAGTGTCCGGTTTCTTCACGACTGGCGCAGTCTCCTGGTCTTTGTCGAATAGAACCGTTCCACGAGGTGCGCTTCCATTCGAAGGCGACTGTGGCTCCTGCGAATGCGCCGCACTGAGTACAAAACCAGTTGCAACCACACAAAAACCGAGACGAACAAAAACAGCGGACAAACTTTTCAAGATCCCAATCCCTTACGTTCTTTTGCGGCTTTTCTCGCAGGCGGCACAGCAGGTTGACGTCGTTGGCGCATGGCCTCGTACATGACGACGGCGCCGGCGACCGAGACGTTGAGCGAGGAGACCTGGCCCGCCATGGGGATGCGCAGCAGGTGGTCGCAGGTCTTCTTGACCAGGTCGTGCAGGCCGGCGCCTTCGCGGCCGAGGACGAGGACGCAGTCGGTGCGGAAGTCGAAGTCGGTGTAGTCGGGGGTGCCGCGCTCGTCGAGGCCGAGCACCCAGACGTTGGCCTGCTTCATCTGCTCCAGCGAGCGGACGAGGTTGGTGACGCGGGCGATGCGGACGTGCTCGGAGGCTCCGGCGGAGGTCTTGGCGACGGTGGCGGTGACGGGGGCGGAGCGGCGTTCGGGCAGGATGACGCCGTCGACGCCGGCGCCGTCGGCGGTGCGGAGCAGCGCGCCGAGGTTGTGGGGGTCTTCGATGCCGTCGAGGGCGAGGAAGAAGCGGTGTGCTCGCCGGTCTTCTTTCGGGGCGAGCAGGTCTTCGATGGTGAGGAAGGTGCGCTCGCGGACCACGGCGAGGGCGCCCTGGTGGGCGTCGGTGCGGGCGAGGCGGGTGAGCTGGTCGCGGGGTTCGAGGGAGACGCGGACGCCGGCGGTGCGGCAGAGTTCGGCCAGGCGCTCCAGGCGTTCGTCTCGGCGCTCGCGGGCGAGCTGACATGGTCCAGCTGGCGCGCGCCGGAGCGGACGGCCTCCTCGACCGGGTGCAGGCCGTAAAGAACTTCCATCCTTCAAGTTTACTGCTCGAAACCTTGAAGAAATTGGCCGCGAAGGGCCTTACAATGTGAGCAGCGAGGCATTTTGCAGCCGCATCGACAGGTAGTCCGTGGCAGGATTTCGGAGGAATTTCGTTTCTTGCAGGACATGATTCCGAGCCAAGACCGAGACTTTTCCACCCAAACTCAGCGTCTCTACTAGTATGCGTAGCGCGGCGATCGCCATCTCGCGCGAACAGGCGGAGCAAAGCCAGCGTGAAAACGCGGCCATCGCGCGCGGCCTGAAGAAGCAGGACCCCGAACTGCTCGACCACCTGATCGAGCTCTACCAGCACCGGCTGCTGCGCTACCTGCTGTTTCTTACCGGCAAGCGCGAGGTTGCGGAAGACCTGTTCCAGGAGACCTGGATGCGGGTGCTGCTGCGCGGCGGCCAGTACAACGGCAAGGCGCGCTTCGATACCTGGCTGTTTACGATTGCGCGCAACCTGGTGATCGACCTTTCGCGCAAGCGCACGATGGCCGCTGGACGAGATGAGCGAGATGGCGGAGACGAGACCGCGCGTTTGAGATTGCGACCGACGGACCTTCGCCGCTGGAGCAGTTCCAGTCGCGCGAAGACCGCGCCGAGGTGGCCGAAGTTCTGCTGAAGCTGGAAGCCGACTACCGCGAGGTTCTGGTGCTGCGTTTCCACGAGGAGCTGTCGCTGGAAGAGATTGCCAGCGTGACCCGGGCGCCGCTGTCGACGGTGAAGTCGCGGCTGTATCGCGGCCTGGCGGCGCTTGAAGCCGGAGATCGAGCGGCTGCGTGCATCGCGTCCTCTGGCGGAGGCGGCGGATGAACGACGCTCGTCGATCAGATCACGATTCGTCCGAGGTGAAGATCCGGTACGCTTTGCGCGCGTCGGCGCTGGGCGGCATGAATGCGTCGGCGCGGGCTTCGGTGGTGAACCGGACGCACCGTGTGGTGCGGGAGCGGGCGCAAGGTGATGCAGGCGCGGCGCAGTCGTGTGCGCAGCCTGATGGTTCCGCTGGTGATCTGTTCCGTCGCTGCTGATCCTGTCTGTACTGCGCGGTGTGGAGCGGGCTCTATCAGTATGAGGCGTGAAGCTGCCGAGCGGTCAGGCGGATGTGCGCGCTGGACGCCGAACAATCAGTTTCTGGTGCTGCTGCTGTGGTTTGTGCCGGTCTCGATGGCCCTGCTGGCGCTGGTATGGTTTCGCCGTGCTGCGTAAGCGACTGATCAGAGACGGTGCGATGAGCAAGTTCTGGAACCAGACCAGACGAACCTTCGGAGCGCGGGAGTCGGCGGAGAGCGACAGCCTGAGGATGATCCCGCTGTGGTCGATCGTCCTGGCGATCGTCGTGTTTGCGGGCTGTGCAGTATCTTCTTCATGGACGTGCCGCCGCATCGCAGGCCGAGATCGCTGCCCATGCAGCTGATGATGGGCTATATCACGGGCACGCGCTGGCGAGCTATGTGCTGCTGGTGGGCTATGTGAGCCGCGATGTGAAGCGGCGCAACATGTCGGCCGCGCTGTGGATGCTGATCGTGGTGGTGATGCCGGGCGGGATCGGCGCGGTGGTTTACTTCCTGCTGCGGCAGCCGATCATGATTCCGCTGCCCGCACTGCAGCACGGAACTGACCGCGAGGGTGCATTTCTGTCCGCAGTGCCGGTTCCAGGTGGCGCCGGTGTGCGGCCAGTGCTTCCGCGGCGTGCAGATCACGGATGTGTATTGCCCGCAATGCGGACACGACGTCGCCGAGGACCAGCGCCGGCGCAGGCTGCGCGTGTCTAGAGCGACCGGTTCAGTCACTAAAGTGATCGTGCAGTCGCTGAGCGATAGCTGCATTGCTCGCAACTGGCCCTGACCGCCTCATCATCGACGACGAACCGCTGGCCCGCCAGGAGCTGCAGTATCTGCTGGAGCCGCGGAGGGGGTCGAGGTGCTGGCGCAGGGACCAACGGCATCGAGGCCGTGGAGCTGATCCGCGACGCACAAGCCGGACGTGGTCTTCCTCGATGTGCAGATGCCGGGGCTGGACGGGTTTGCCGTGCTGAAGAAGCTGCTGGACAAGAAGATGCCGATGCCGCAGGTGGTGTTTGCGACGGCGTTCGACCAGTATGCGGTGCGCGCGTTTGAGGTGAATGCGGTGGACTACCTGCTGAAGCCGTTCGATCGCAAGCGGGTGCATGAAGACGATTGAGAAGGTGCGGGCGCGGCTGGCGGCACCGGCGGAGTCGGCCGAGCGACGCCAAGCTGGACGCGCTGCTGCGGCTGGTGGAAGAGCAGACGCAGCCGCCGAAGCCGAATCCGGCAAGGTGATTGTGCGGGCGCTGGGCCGGCTGCTGCTGGTGGACCAGGAGAGATCTGCTTTGCGTCGATTGAGGAGCGGGACGATCAGCGTGGTGACGCGCGACGGTGGAGGGCCAGTCGAACTGCCGCACGCTGGAGGAGCTGATGGATCAGCTCGATCCGGAGGCGTTCTGGCGGGCGCACCGGTCGTTTGTGGTGAACATCCAGCACATCCGCGAGGTGGTGCCGTGGTTCAAGTCCAGCTACCAGTTGCGCATGGACGATCCGAAGAAGACGGAGATTCCGGTGAGCCGGGCGCAGACAAAGAGGCTGCGGGAGCTGTTCAACCTGTAGCGTTCCCCAACCGAAGGCTTGACCCGATACACGCTGGGCCGGCACTTCTGGTGATAGGTCATTTGGGATTTGCTTTGCCGGAGCCCTGGACGATGAGGTCGTTGTCAACGCTGAAGGCTCCGGGAGCGGAGTTGGCCTGCATGCCGGCGATTGCTGCGTCGCTTTCGTTCAGGACGACGCCGTAGAGGGTGACGTTACCGTTCTTCACAATGATGTGGATGGCGTGATAGCCGAGCGGCGGATTGTGGGTGATTCCGCCTGCCATGGCGGCGATGCGGCTGCCAGGCCCAATTGCGCGGCGCGAGGTTTCCCGGGTTCGCGTTGTATTTGCTAAGGCGCGGACTGGTGTAAATGCGGTTGTAGACGGCGGCACGAACGCGGTCATCGTTCGGCGAGAGGGAAAGTACCTCGATCTGGTTGTCGACGGAGTCGACGCCGGGGATACTTTTGACCGCGCGGCCAGCGTCATCCTTCACGATGGGCCGTGAGGCGTAACCCTTCAGGATGAGGGTCTTGCCTTGAACGCCGAAGGTGATCCAGTCGAAGACGGAGTAGTTGGTCAGGCCGCCAAGCTTCTTCTGAACTTCCTTGACGATGCGGAGGGTGTCTTCCTGTGACCAGGTCGGACTTGGGGTGGGGGCTTGAGCGAGGCCGGCTGGAGCAGCGACGGTCAGGACCAGCAAGGCGGCAGCAATAGCGAAAGGGAGAGTAGTGCGACGGGCCATAAGTCACTCCGTAGCTGAGATTTGGGCTTCGGCCAAACAATACGCCTTGAGGCGTAAAGAGTCCAGAGAGACGCCCGCAAAGACTCGTCGGGAACGCAGCTTAGTGACTGTGATGACGCGGGTTGAAGTCGAACCGATAGACCACGCCGAGGGTCACGGCGACGGGATGGATCACCCCGGAGGGGACGACCGGCGCATCCCAGTGTTGGTACTGAAGATCGGCTTTCAGGTCGACGCGTCGGGTGAAGTTGTAGTCCACACCCCCGCCGGGCGAGTAGATGTTTGAGGTAGAGCTGAGATAGAGGAGATCGCCGACAGCGAAGCCTCCCGTCCCGTAGTCGATCTCGCCGCGACCTATCAGAAAGTCGACATAAGGGTGGAGTCGGCCGAAGGGATGTTCCACCTTGAGCCCCGCAAGAATGCTCTTCTGGCTGCTGATGGTACCCTTGTCGATCGGATAGCTTCCGCGTACTTCAAGGGATGGCCGGGCGAGTCGAAGGCCAAGGTAGGTAAGGTCGATACCGGCAGTGATGTCGAGGTTCTTGCCTCCTTCGAAGTCGGTGAAGGTCCCGGTGCCTCCCCCAAAGGCAGAGAGCTGGAGTTGCTGGGTTGCGGTAGGAACGCCTTGCGCGTGGCCGATGGGGCTCAGGGAAGTGATCGCGATCAAAATTGCCAGTGGAGCAAGAGCCCGGATGTTTCTCATTCAAACCTCTGACTTCTATTCTGTAGAGTAATCGAGAGGCCCGGCGGTCTGAGATTTCGTTGTGCGCTTTGTGCCTTCACCTTCTGTCAGAATTCCGATTTGGCACTGCGATCGCGATGAAGAGCTCGCTCGCACGGAGCTGGCGCGGTCTGCCGCGAAGCAAGGTTGTAGTATCTTAGGCAGTTATGAAGAGACCTATCGTTTTGCTGGAAATGTTGTCGATAGTCTCTCTGCCTGCGTTGGGTCGGAAGGCGGGGGACACGCAGGAGCTGCGGTGTTGTATGTCCAAGCACACTCTTTGGGGAACTGAGGGGATAGGGTGAGATGGCTGGCTAGAGTTGGGATGGTGCTGCTTGCCTCCCTGGCGCTCCTTTATGCGGGAGACTGGACGGTGCTGCACATCCGTCTCTCCCATGGCTCTGCCTACCGCACCGTCGCGGTCAATCAATTTCTGGCCACACCCCTCAAGGGAAACAAGGTCGAGTATGACTGGACCGGCACGGTGCAGCAGAGTTGCAGCCGGTCAATCTTTCCGCAGGCTGGAAGTCCCGCATGCTGGTGGCTGGAGCGGCATAAAACGCAATGGCAGTAAAGATCTTCTTCGAGCGGTCGAAGGACAACCAGAGACCTTTTTGAGTACATAAGCTCTTGTCGCGCCTGTATCGGAAACATAAGGGATGGTCAGATGTTTGAGGGTAACCACAGTCTCTCCGTCGGAGAGGTGGTTGGGAACAACTACGAGATACTCGGCATCGTCGGAGCTGGCGGCATGGGCGTCGTCTATCGCGCGCGAGACCGTAAGCTCGAACGCACGGTGGCGCTGAAGTTTCTACCACCGGAGATGGACAGGAACGACCGCGAGCGGGAGTATTTTCTGCTTGAGGCGCGTACCGCATCGTCGCTCGACCACCCTAATATCGGCGTCATTCACGGCATCGAGGAGACTGCCGACGGGCGCGCTTTTATCGTCATGGCTTTTTACGCGGGCAAGTCGCTGGGACAGATACTTAGCGGCGGACCCCTTAGTACGGTGGAGGCGGTTGCGATCGCGTGCCAGATCGCCCGGGTCTCCAGGAAGCCCACACCCGCAAGATCGTGCATCGCGACATCAAGCCGTCGAACGTGATGATTACCCCCTCGGGCGCGATCAAAATTGTGGACTTCGGGCTGGCGCGCGTCATCAGTGCAGAGACTGTAACCGTGACCGGTGTTACCGGGACGGTCAAGTACATGTCGCCCGAGCAGGCGCTAGGGCATCGAGTGGATGAGCGCACCGATATATGGTCGCTTGGCGTTGTGTTGGACGAGATGCTGACCGGCGCCAATCCCTTCGAGGGGAGCACAGTCTCGGCGATCCTGGTAGCTGTGCTGCATGAAGCGCCACGGCCCATGGATGACGTCCCTATGGGCCTGCAGCGCATCATCTACCGCGCACTTTCGAAGAACCCCGAGAAGCGGTATCAACACTGTTCAGAGATGCTTGCAGACCTGGAGGCGTTTCGCGCGGAGACTGTGGGCGAACCTGGTAGTCAGCGCGAAACATCCAAGGGCAGGAGCGCGCAAAGGTCCGGCGACATTCGCAAGTATATCGAGGAGGCTTCCACCTCGGCGTGGGGCAGGGTCGAGCGGCCGCGGAACAAAGTTCTACCGTGGTCGCTCGCCGGCCTCGGTGCTGTTGCGGTGGCCTGTTTATTTTTCTTTCCAACGCTCCGCGAAAGAGTCCAGCAGCTACGGTTCAGCGGAAGCGAAAAACACGTCGCCGTCCTGCCGTTCGAGAATGCCGGCAACAACCCCGAAGACGCCGCCCTGGTCGATGGTTTGCTGGATTCACTGGCGGGCAAGCTGTCTAACCTCGACGTTGACAACAAGGCCTTGTGGGTGATTCCAACCAGCGAGGTCCGGCGGTTGAAGGTTACCGACCCTGCGACAGCCCTGAAGGACTTTGGCGCAACCTATGTGGTTAGCGGGAGCGTCCGCCGCGACGGAAAAGCAGTTAATCGCAGTCTGAACCTCATCGATACGCGGAACCTGCGGCTGATAGGTTCGGCGGATGTCGAAGACCAGGGAGGAGACCTGGCAACGCTACAGGACCAGGCGGTCTCACGTCTGGCGAAGCTGATGAACCTGTCGGTCACTGCGGGGACGATGAAGTAAGTGCCGGCGGGACGGCCGCTCCGGCGGCGACGAGGACTACTCACAGCCCTGGGATAAATGCAGCGGCTACGACAAGCCAGGCAATATCGATCTGGCGGTAACCTCGCTGCAAAACGCAATCCAAACAGACCCCAGCTTCGCGCTTGGCCGAGCCCAGCTAGGAGAGGCATACCGGCTGAAATACGTACTGGATCAGAATCGCGCTGGCTCGACGAAGCGGAGAGCAAATGGAAGCAAAACCGTAGAGCTGGACAACCAGATGCCCGCAGCCTACGTCACCCTGGGATGGGTTCATGACGCGACCGGCAAGCACGACCTTGCGCTGCAGGAGTTTCAGCAGGCGCTGCCTCTCGATGGTAATGCCACCGCAATGCGTGGCCTCGCTCGGGCGTATGAGAAGATCTGGCCCATCCCCGATGCCGAAGCCACCTTCCGAGAGCGATTGCGCTGCGACCAACGACTGGGACATCTCAGCAGTTATGGTGGGTTTTGTCGGCGCAGGGGAAGTATCCGCAGGCTATCGCTCAATATCAACAGGCGCTGCAACTCACCCCGGACAACGCACAGGTGCTCGCCAACCTTGGTGGCGCCTACGTCGACACCGGAGATCCGAAGCTGTATCCCATGGCCGAGCAGTCATTCCAGAGGTCGATTGCAATTGCCCCGAGCTACAGGTCTACGCCAACTTAGGTTTTCTCTATCTCCAGGAGGGTCGCTTTCAGGAGTGCGCTGCTGCGAGCGAAAAGGCACTCTCAATCAACGACAAGAACTACGACGTTTGGAATAACCTTCTCTATCTGCGATGACTGGCTGAAGCTACCTCGAGAATTCATCCTAGGTTCGAGGCCATCTTTCTGGCCCTCTCTCGAACAGGCGATCAAAACCCAATCCGCAGGATGCGAATGCGCATGCGACGCTCGCAGCGGTATATGCATCCATGCACGAAAGCCGGAGAAGAGCCTATCAAACGTTCAGACGACGCTGGCCCTGACCCCGGACGATCCGAATAATCTGTTGATGTTGCCGATTCTTATGAGCTTTTGGGAGATCGGCGGCAGGCTGTGCAGTATGTGGAGCGGGCGCTCAAACATGATTTGAAGGTGGACGAACTGCGTACCGACCCTCAGATACAGCCCGCCCTTCAAGACCCCGCTCTTCGTTCCTTGCTGAAGAGATAAAGTTTCGTGAAAGTGCTGGACGTCTGCGTCCGCTCCGCGTATAACCGTCCAGAATCAATCATTTTCAGGGGAGAGGTGTCCATGAGCTCTTATCTTATCCTTCAATTTCCGATGAGAGAGTCCGTTACCATTAGCTCGGGCCGGTCGCTAACCATCCATTTCACGCAATCTTGTTGTTTTTGCTGCGATGCCGACAAGGAAGAAACTTTAAGCCGCCGCTACCGGTTGGAGACCAGGATGCCGGCGATGTATGGTCTGGCGTGGCGCTGGTAAACGGAACCGTCAATTTTTGGAGCGTCGCGTCTGGCACCGCCTGCGGTGCGGCGCCCGTTACTGGGTCAGCCCGCGACCGGTGGTCGCTCCATTATCGTCGGGAGCTGATCAGTCAAGCCCCAATCATCCAAAGGCCTTGCCAGACAAACCAAATCGCATGTCCCATCAGTTCGGTCCACAGAGCTATAATGGATATAGAGCAGAGAAAGGCCCCGGCTAAAATCGGTGCAAAGCTCTCTTTGAAAATGAGTGTTTTGCAAGTAAAGTATCTGGAATGAGTACTTTGTACTTGAAGTACTAGCCTAAAGTATTTCGAATCAAGACTTTACGCATAAAACCGGGGGAGAGGGGGCCTCTATAAGCATGAGGCCCACCCCTGCAGGATCCGATGCGGAGAGCACGAGCGAGCCTCAGCCGTCCTACTAAAGTCTGCGGTAGCGCTCGATCAGGGTGTTAGTAGAGCTGTCGAGTCCGATGGATGTAACCAAGCCGCTGAGGAGGACTCCGACTATTGGAATCGAAGACCAGAAAAAATTGAGGACACTGAGCGGGACTCGCACTATGACGGCAGCTATCAAGACAATCCCGAGGGTCCGCCACCATACGCCTTGAACCAGTTCACTGCTACGCCGAATCGCGGCTAACCCGAATCGCCGCTCGACGATCATAATGGGTCCGAGCAATGACCATCGAACCATCAGATAAGCGATAGCGGTATCGCAACGAGGAACGCCAGAAGGACCAGAAGCCCAAGCTTCTGAATACTTGGCGAACAGCGCAAGTAACAACACTGCCCCTCCGCCCAATCCAAACATCGCGTAGATGAGCAAGTAAGTTCCAAGAATAGGAAATATTATCGACCATGCGGATTTGTATGCACTCGCGATAGTTACGGGTTTGCCCAAGTAGGTGTCGGCAATCGCCGATGTAAGGGCGGCCTGGACTAAAGGCGCTCCAGCCAACATAAGAGGAAAAAACATGAGTTGATACCATCCTCCAGGACCTGTAACAGCGTCTCTGGAATCCCGAGGATTACGGCGATGCCAATCAGCACAACCGCGTTGTCAGCGAGGACTCGAAAGGAACGATCAAAAGTCTCGGCGAATGAAAGCGGCCGAATGTTGTACTCCATAGCTTGCCCCCACTTCGTTAACTAGCCGTTAATACCTGCTACTATCAGCTAACCTGCCAATCATTGGAAGGCGAGTCAACGAACAACTGGTTCCGACTCGGATGGCGCGCTATGCGCTCTCGAGTGCATGCCGTTTGCGAATCAAATCCCAACTGATCCCGAATCGAGAGAGGTATTTCCGAAGACGGTCGGCATCATTCGAGTGCCCTGATCTCGCTGACGCGGATCACCATGCTCAGCGGAACATTCTTGAGACCTGCGGCGAAAGGCCTTTTCCCGGCAACCGCCGCATCGCCACGGCGAGTTCCACGGATATCGAGAATACCGGGCGTTCGCCGATTCACTGGCTGCGCTGACCAGGCACATTGAACATCTCATCGATGAGCCTCCGCAGCCGCCCGCCAGGGTGTCGTCGGCTATCGCTGTTCCGCGTTCGACCCAGGCTCCGGATCCGGCTGTTGTTCGCTATTCCCTGAAGGTTGGCCTATGCGTGGTGGCCGGGTTCATAGTCGGCATTACTACCCAGCGCGGCGACCTATCTACGATAATGATCACCGTATTGATAACCGCGCTTCCCACCGTATGGCGCGGCGCTCAACAAGATGATTCTGCGGATCGTCGGCGCGACAATCTCGAAGTGGTGATAGGCGAGTTGAATCAGTGGCTCGCACAGATTCCCGGTCGTCCGACGAAAGCGGGTTCCCCCATTCCGATTCTTCAGCATTCCGAATCGGGTATTTGACGACCCGGGACATCACATCGCTTTTACATTCCATTGGTGCAGTATCCTGGATTCTCGGGCGTCTGCGGCTTCGGCGAACTACGGCCTGCTCTTCTGATTCGGCCGGCCCCCCGCTTTGAGGTGGGCCCGAACACACGGCGAAATCATTATTCCGAAAGCACTTGGTGCGCAGCCGGCAATGCGAATTGCAGAGCAGATTTTCGTGACCTGGCTAAATTTTTGGCCCGACTCTTGTATATGCAAGCACTGGCCGGCGAAAGATGAAGAACTCCATTGAAAACTATGGCGACCAATTCGCGAACGGCCAAAGAAGTCGCGATTTGCGCGAATTATGGACCAATCAGGTTCATCGACGGCCTAACGATGCTTTTTGGAAATCCGCTTATTTACTATCTTTTTTCGCCAGGGCCAGGACGTGAGACGCGCGGCACGGTCGTTGTGCGGTCGTTTTTCACGCCTGCTAACGCGGAGGGTTGTAGAGCAGTAATCGCCGCCAAAAATCGCCCACACGGTCGGACGCGCCTCCTCCTTGTTACCTCCTGAGCAGAAACAGCAACCGCCGTGTGGGCTTTTCATTTTGACAAGCCACTCGAGCGTTAATCGCGATGAGTGATCAGATTTCGTCGAGGGATGCTGCAATAAAACGAATCGTCAAGGCAGGGCAATCATGGACAATCCAGGTACGCAAATCGATTCGATGGTGGGTTCGGCAGGCGATGAGCTTCGCGCTGATGCCGTCATGCCCGCACAATTTTACCCGGCGCGTCGCGGTTCGGCTTCAGTGGAACCGATCATGCGCCTGATGGGCGGCGTCCTGGCCGACGGGGTGCGCAGTTATCAGCGCAATTTCGAAGCGCAAACCGGGAGCAGGCGGCAGGAATTCAGCGAAGCTCGGCGCTGGATTTTCGATACCAAAGAAGATGGACCTTTCTCTTTCGAGGACGTCTGCGAAACGTTGAATATCGATCCAAGTCGCCTACGTGAATTGATTATTCGCTGGGAGAAAACCCAACGCCCCGGGGATAAGCCGCGCATGATTCGGCGGTCCGCGGTCAAAACCGGCGGCCGGCTTCGATCGAGGCGGACCAGGTGACTAGCCCGCAGCGAGCTGCTGAGGTCTTCCGCGACAAGCCAACTGAGAAAAAAATTGTCGCACTGCGCGTTGACGGTCTGACCAAGCGTTACGGCAGGACCATCGCCGTCAGCGGATTGAATTTCGAGATCGGCGAAGGTGAGATTTTCGGACTGCTTGGCCCCAACGGAGCGGGCAAGACCACTACGATTGCGATGCTTGCAACGCAGCGCCGGCCCTCGTCGGGAGATGCGACGCTGTTCGGTCATAGCGCGCGCAAGGAGCAGCATCTCGTTCGCCAGATGATCGGTTTCGCGCCGCAGGAGGTGTCGCTTTACCCTGCGCTCACCGCGGCGGAGAACCTGCAATTTTTCGGCAGCATTTATGGAGTGAGGCAGTCCGAGCTGCGTGAGCGTGTCGACGAGCTGCTGGCGCTGGTGGGATTGGACGCTCATCGCGACCATCAGGTCGGCATTTTCTCCGGCGGTATGAAGCGCCGTCTGAATCTCGCCGTCTCACTGGTACATCGGCCGAAACTCATCCTGCTCGACGAGCCGACCGCCGGCGTCGATCCTCAATCGCGCGAGCAGATCTTAAAAATCATTGGTGGCCTGCGCGATGACGGCAATGCGATTCTGTACACCACGCACTACATGGAAGAGGCGGAGAGACTGTGCGACCGACTGGGAATCCTGAGCGAAGGGAAGCTGGTCGCGGTCGGCACTCTCGACGAGCTGCTGAGCGGTACCGAGTTCGGCGAGATTATCGAAGTGAGAGGACTGCCGGCTGCGATCGATCTTGCCGGGATGCAGGCCCTGGGCGGAGTCAGCCGCATCGAGCGCGCCGACGGCGTCGTCCGACTGTACGTAAAGCGCGCTACCGAGTATCTCTGGCCGCTTCAGAAAATTATCAATCGCTCCGATAAAAATGTGCGCATCAAGATTGCGCCGCTCAGCCTGGAAGATCTCTTTCTCCGTCTGACCGGAAGGGAGCTTCGCGATTGATGCGCATCCTATCCCTCATACTGGTGGCCGTGCTTCTCGTGGTCGCTCCGGCTCGGGCTGCGAGCCCGCTCGATTACACGCGCACCACTCTCGAGCAGGCGCGCGTGATCGTCGCAAGCAGTCAGACTCACAATGAGAAGTTGGCTGCCCTGTCCACTCTGTTCAGCAAGTTTCTCGACACCGACGAGATGGGTCAGGAGGCGCTCGGGCCGCACTGGTCAAGCTTCACGCCCGCGCAGCAGAAGGAGTTCCTTGGTTTGTTCCGCGAACTTCTCCAGCGGACCTACGTGCAAAAACTTCTGCTCTTCGAGAATCCAAACTTCGTCTATGCGGGCGAGCAATCGACCGGCGCGGGCGCGGTCGTCGACACTAAAATCGTCACGCCACGCGATCAGTTCGACGTCACCTATCGGCTGAAGCCCGCGGGCGATACCTGGATGGCAACCGCGATCACAGTCGAAGATGTGAGCCTGACCGCGAATCTCGGCAGTCAGCTCAACGATCTGCTGTCCCGCATGAGCGTCGACGACTTGCTCACCCTGATGCGGCGGAAATACGGCAACGCCAGCGAGGCGGCACAGTCATGAAGACCGTCGCCATGATGCTGAAGGATCTTCGGCTCATCTGCCGCGACCGTTACGGCCTGGTTGCGCTGCTGGTCGTGCCGATCGTCGTGATAATGGTCGTCGCCGCTGCCACTCAAACCGACGACGGCAGCAAGAGCATCCTGTTTCCTGTCGTTAACGAGGATCAGGGTCCCGTCGCGACTGCGCTGATCCGCGCCTTTCGCGAGCATCTTGATGTGCGCGTGGTTTCCCGCGCGACCGCGCAGCATCTGGTCGCTGAGGCCAACGACGCTCCTGCCGCGCTGATCCTGCCGCCCGAGCTGAGCAAGCGTTACCTCGCGCAGAAGCCGTCGACCGTCGAAATGCTCACCGATCCCGCGCAGTGGCGCGAGCTCGAGGCGATCAAAGTGGTGATGCTGCTGGCCGATCGCGAGACCGCGTCGCTCGGCGATCCGTTCAGCCAGGAGCTGCTGAGCGTGAAGGAGCACAACATCACTGGCGACAACGTCTCGTTCTCGTCGCTCGAACAGAACATCCCGGGCTTCAGCCTGATGTTCGTTCTGCTCACTTTGATTTTCAGCGTGTCGCTCGCACTGCGCGAGGAGGAAGTGTGGGGCACGAGCGCGCGGCTATCGGTCGCTCCCGTGCGTCCCGCGTCTCTGCTTGGCGGGAAACTGCTGGCGCGCCTGGTTGTAGGTACGGCGCAATTGCTGCTGCTCCTGCTGTTTGGTCACTTCGTTTATGGGCTAAGGCTTGGCCATTCACCGGTCGCTGTGGTCCTGGTCGCGACGGCGGTGGTTGCCTCGATGACCTGCTTCGCCGCCGTGGTCGCGGCCTTCGTGCGCACGCGTGAGCAGGCGATCCCGGTCGGCTTGGCGGTGGCATTCGTGCTCGCCTCACTCGGCGGATTGTTCTGGCCCCTGTACGACCTGCCGAGATTGATGCAGCAGATCGCCAGCGCGCTTATCACCACTTGGTCAATGTCGGCGCTGCAGGACGTGATGCTGCGTGACAAGAGCCTCGTCGCAGTTTCAACCGAGCTGCTGGTGCTGGTGGTCTACGGCCTCGTGTCGTTCCTCATCGCGTTGCGGCTCTTCCGCTACGGAGGGGAGGCTATTTCGTGATGGAGCTTCAAACCTTGCATAACTCTTCCGCGGCCTCGCTAAGGCGCGGAAAGGCAAAAACATACGCTGCTTTACCCCATTGGCGCCTCGTCCGCATGATGGGGCTCGCGATTCTATCGATCGTTTGCTTCATTTTGATCGGATGTTCCGGGCAACGTGACGCTACGCAGATGGGCAATGAGCAAGAGCGGGAGGCGCTCGCTTCGGACCTACCTTCTCCAAGCGATGGGATGGATTACGATCCCTGGGAATCGATCAACGACAAGACGTTCTACTTCAACTTCAATCTCGCCGACCATTACGCGATAAAGCCGGCCGCTAAGGTTTGGTCGCACCTACCAGAACCGTTTCGACAAAGTCTGGCCAACGCCTTCTACAACCTGGATATGCCGAAGCGGTTCGTGAACAAGGTCCTGCAAGGCAGGCTGCCCGCCGCTGGCCTGGAGCTCGCGCGCTTTGTAGTCAACACGACAGTAGGAGTCGCGGGATTATTCGACGTCGCCTCGCGGCTGCATATCGAAAAGACTGACGCTGACACCGGAGAGACCTTTGCCCTTTATGGCGTTGGGCCCGGGCCTTACCTGGTAGTGCCATTGTTGCCGCCGCTGGACGTGCGCGACGCATTCGGGTTCGCTGCTGACTCATTCATGGACCCTCTCTCGTGGTTCGTTACCCCGATTGGTGCCGACTTCGGGCGCAGCGCCGCCAAGCAAATCAACGAACGCGCGAACAACATGCAACTGTATGACGACGTCGAGGATAGTTCGCTCGACCTATACGCCGCAGTCCGAAACGGCTACCTGCAGCGGCGCCGCAAGTTTATCGAGGACGCCATTCGCGATCGCGATCGATCCTGGGAACGCATTTCCCATCCTTCAGAGCCCGAATATCAATCGCCGCTCGAAGGGGATCCGAAATCGACGGAACCACCACCAGAGAATGACGATGTTGAAAGCTCTACCAAGTGACTCCCGGCGGCATAACTTTGTGCCTCGCTATCGGCGGCCGATCGCTTAGATCTCAGACTGCGGGCTTTTGCACCCACTGTTCAAAACCGGAAAGCGAATGGAATTCCGACAGGCTGTGCACGTCGCTGTCCGGCATGAAGTCGTGCATCATGCGCGCGAGCGCGTTGCCAGGCCCTAGTTCAACCACCTTGGTGACGCCGGCGGCGCGGCACGACTCCATACAGGCAGCCCAGTCAACAGTCTGTTGAATTTGGCGCGCCAACTTGTCCGCGCCCGCTTGCACGTCGAACAGCGTCGCACCGTCGATCCCGCTGAGCAGCCGAACACCGGACGGTATCTCGGCGGCCAAGTGCGCCTTTGCCAGCGCTTGCCGGAACCGATCGCTCGCATCGGCTAGCAGCGGTGTATGCGCAGGCACTACGACGGGCAGCATCGTCGTTCGCTCGGCGCCGTGGAATTGGGCGTCATGGATTACGGCAGCGAGTGCCTCTTTGGTACCTCCGACCACCATCTGGTCTCGACCGTTGACAATCGCGACATAGGCACCGTGCGCCCGACCGATCGCATCCAGGGTATCTCGCGTGAGACCGCGGATAGCCGCCAATCCAGACGGCTGAGTTGTCGCTGCATCCATCGCGGCCGCGCGCTGCGCAGCGAGATCCAGGACGTCCGCAAAGTCGAGTAGTCCTGCGACACCCCAAGCCGCGAGCTCCCCGATGCTATAGCCCGCCACTATCAGCGGGTGCGGCACCTTGCCGCCCACTACTACCCAAGCCGCCATCGCCTGGGTGCAACACAAAATCTGTCCGACTTTGTCGGCATGCAGCGCTTCGCTGTTTGCCTCGCGCACCAGTTGCCGCGGATCCTTGCCGTCCAGAACTGATTTTGCGGCGTCGAAGACTGGGGCTGCCTCAGGCGCATCGGCCAGAAGATCAAACATGCCCGCATTCTGAAAGCCTTGGCCGGAGCAGAGGACGGCGGTAGCACTCACGAAGGGGCTTCCAAAGCGTCCAGGAAAAGGGTGATCGCCAACAAGTCGGCGCAGCCGCCAGGGCTGAGGTGGCGCTCGACGAAAGCTCGATGAACCGCGGCGGCTCGCTCACGCCAGTCTGCGCGCTCGACGCCACCCAGCCGGAGAAACCCTGCAGCTTCTTCCTGCGCATAGCGCAAGCCTGCGGCTCCTCCGCGATGAAGCAGGTTGGTGTCCTCCATCGACGCCATGATTGCGAAGAAGCTCTGCACGCGAGCGGCCTCCGGATCTCCAGGTGCCAGGCGGCGGCCGAGGCGCAGCGCGGGCAGTCCGACGTCGAGTGCGATCGGAAATCCAGCTGCTGCCTGTGCCCGCGCACCGCCCGCGCCAAATTGGCGCAGCGCATTCGTCCCATGGCTGTGCAGCGGGATGGGTCCGCGCAATATCGCATGCCCCCATCGCTGGGTTACGGTCGCGGCCAGAACTTTGGCGCGCCAATCCCAGCGAGCACGCGCCGACCCAGACCAAGCGGCACCGGCGGCCGCGCAGAGTAGCCCAAGACCGAAGATCGCGCCACGATGCGTATTGACGCCGCCGGTAGCGGCCAGCATCGCACGCTCCGCCTCCACGCCAATTTCGCGCAACCCGTCCATGTCGGAACCGGCCGCGCCCGCGACGGCAAGCTGACCGAAGAACGGCGCGATAGCTATCGCGCTGGCTCTGAAGGTGCTCGCATCCATGTCGCTGTGACTGCCGGAATCCAAATGGCTCACGAGGCCCGGCTTGGGCCAGGTTTCGAGCTCTGCCAGCAATGCGGCGACCGCAGCCGCAGCCAGGTAATCCGCAACCCAGCGAGGCATGAGGCAGGTTGCTTGCTGTGTTGCTGCCGTCACGACAATGACTCCGCAGTGCGGAACAGCTCGGCCCTGGTCCGGACCTCGACGCCATCCATCGTCTTGACCAGCACCTCGGCAGTTGTATTCGCAACAGTCTGGGCCAGCTCGCGCCAGTTCACAGCGGCGCCGTCGGCTAACTCTAATTCGCCGTCGAGACGCACCGGGCTACTCGCGTCAAGTTGGAGCAGCCCCTCGACGAGCAAGGCCGCACTGCGCTCATCGGAAATCGACCAGAGCAGATCAAGGTCCGATCGATCGGTCAAATAAGGCAGACCGGTCGTGTGCTGCCAAAGCAGGGCGCCGAACACGCGCGGCGTTATCTCTACAGCCTCGCCAAGGTCGAGCAACGCGGCGAGGACCGGCTGCCACTTCGCCGGCGCCGCTTGCGCCGCGTCGCGCAGAGGCACCGGCGGCAACGCGATCACGGCTGCGTCCGAAGAGAAGCTGAATGCGAGCCGCAGCTTGCCATGACAAGGCGGTAACGGCAGCGCCGCCGGAACGCTATCTAATGAGTCGCCAGCGATGCGTCTCCGCACGATCACGGGCCGACGGAGTCGCGCCCAGTCTGCTACCAGCGGCAGATCGCCGAGGCCGGGATGGCATCGGAGCATCGCGTCCCATGCGGCCGGATCCGCCTGCAGCAGATCATGTCGCCGCAACCTCATCACCTCTGCCCGGTCGCCTCTGCAATGACTCGCTTCGCGACGACCGCCGTCATGAGCCGGCCCTTGCGCTGCGCCCCGAGCTCATCGCGAGTATCCGTGGACGAGGCGTTCCTCAGCGTCTGCTCGAGCTGTTCATCGAGCGGCTTCTTCGGGTCCCAGATTTCTGCGACGGCACCCATCTGGAACATGTGGTCGAGGCCTGGTGCGAAGACGGGACGTGGTCTTCGCGAGCTCCTTCAGCTTTTCCTCAGGGAGCTTGGTGACGCGCGCCATCGAGGGCAGATCCATCACACTGGGATCGGCGCCCGGCAAGCCGACCAGGCAGTCGGTCGCCAGCGCTGTCGCCAGAAACGCGCCCGCTGCTGCCTTGCCATATTCCAGCCCTATCGTCCGATGTCCTAGCTGACTGGCGAGCAGCAGGCACTTGGCCAGGTGTGCGAGGTATTCGTTCAGGCCAATCATTTCATCGCGCCGCGCCATGAGCTGACCTTGCGTATCCACGATAACCAAAATGGGAGTGTCACCACCCTTCGCGACGACTTTCAGCACTTCCTCCGCCAGCGGCAGCACGCCGGCCGTCCCTAGTGCTGCGCCGTTCGCGACGCCGATCACAGCGATGGGAACGCCCTGCTTGCGCTTGCCGGTGCCGGTAATCAGTCCTGCCGCGCTGGTCTTCACATCGTGGCCGAGCGGAAACAAGCCTTTGAGAATTTCATCGAGCATCATGGTTGGCTTCCTTGATACCGTTCGCGAGTGCGGTCAAATCCTTGCCGTCCATATCCCGAACTGCCGCGGGATCTTTGATACCGAGGATCCGCCACATTGAAACGGCGTCATCGCATGCACCGAGCCGCTGCTGACGCGCCGTCAACCGTTCCTGCTCCGCTTGCATCGTCTTGAGATCGAGGCTCGGAACCTTGGCGAGGACCGCTTCGGCCGCGGCGCGAAACCCGTCCATCGAGTCCTCGGCGAAGGCGTCAGCGCCACCGATCAGCCGCCGGTTTTTGCCGCCGTCGGTACTCCATACCAGCGCTTTGTCCTGGGCATCGAACTCCTCGACGCCCTTGTTCGTCTCGATTACTTCCGGGCCGGAGACACCGATCCGCCCCTGTTCGGAGATCACGATGCGGGAACAGGTCGATGCCGTCAGGCCGGCACCGCCGAACGCACCGGACTTGCCGCCAACCAACGCGATCACGGCGACACCCGCGCAGCGGGCCTGGACGATTGCTCGCATCAACTCGGCCACAGCAAGCTCGCCCGCGTTCGCCTCCTGCAGACGTACTCCACCGCTATCCAGCAGCAGCAGGACGGTTTGGGGCAACTCCTTATGATCGCGAGCCGCGCGCACCAGGCCCAGAATTTTGGCCCCGCTGACCTCACCAAAGGTGCCGCCCATGAATTGGCCTTCCTGCGCCGCGATGAGGACATCCTTTCCCTTCAGCTTGCCGCGCCCGATGATGACGCCGTCGTCAAATGCCGAAGGCAGATCGAACATTTTGAGATGCGGGCTCTGGACACGCTCGGATGGTCCGATGAACTCCGTGAAACTGCCGGGATCCAACAGGCCCGTCACACGTTGGCGTGCGGTCGCATCGAACCAGCCGCTCTTGCCGCGAGCTGCGGTATCTTCCATCACTCGGCCTCCATGAGTGCGGAACCCTGCATCAGGCGGAGATAGACAGTATCCGGCCGAGCGCCGCCATCATTGATCGAGATACGCAACCCTCCAGGCGAGAACCGCTCGACGAAATCGGCGACCACCGCCTTCCAGGTCTCGTCGTAGCCGGTGAGCGGCGTGGCAATGTCCACTTCACATTCCGCTCCTGGAATCACGCGCTCCAACAGCACTTCAAGGTTGCCTGATGCAACCACGCCGATGATCGCTTTGTCTTTCTTGCCCGGCAGTCGGTTCCGGGCTGTGTGCTTGAAACTCAGCGTCTGCATGGTTCGCGTCTCCTACCAGTTGCGAAACTTATTGGGCGGGTCGTAGAGATTCCCCGACCAATGCATCAGATCTTTGATCGATCGGGCGGCCAGCATGCTGCGGTCCGCATCCAGCGGATTAATGCCGAGGTCCTCCGGGCGGCGGATTATCTTCCGCGCGCGCAGCTTCTCGACCATCTTCCGGTCGCGCCCGCGGCCTACGTCGGTGAAGCCTGCGATGCCGCGAATGGCCTGCTCGCGTTCCTCCGCCGTGCGGCATAGCAGCAGGTTGGCGATTCCTTCTTCGCTGACGATGTGGGTCACGTCCTCGCCGTAGATCATGACAGGTGCCAGATCGAGCTTGAGCTTCTCGGCGAGTTCTATGCAATCAAGCTTATCAACGAAGACCGGCACCATCTTTTCGCTGAAGGTCTCGACCAGTTGCACGACGAGCTTGCGGCCTCGCACAATCTGCGGATTGCCATCGGTGGCTTCGCGTCCCGCCTTAAGCCAGGGCTCGGTCGAGTGGCGGCGGCCGCGCGCGTCCGAACCCATGTTGGGTGCGCCGCCAAATCCCGCGATCCGATCGGTCGTCACCGTCGAGCTGTTGCCGTTCAGGTCAATCTGCAGCGTCGCACCGATGAACAAGTCCACTGCGTAGAGCCCGGCAACCTGGCAGAACATCCGGTTCGAGCCCATCGAGCCATCGCGCCCAGTGAAATAAATGTCAGACCGCGCGCGCATGTAGGCATCCATGCCCACCTCTGAACCGAAGCTGTGGATCTGTTTGACCCACCCCGACTCGATCGCCGGTATTAAGGTCGGATGCGGGTTAAGCGCGAAGTGCGTGGCTATCTTGCCCTTGAGCCCGAGCTTGTCGGCATAGGTCGGGAGCAGCAGCTCGATCGCGGCAGTGTTAAAGCCGATGCCATGGTTCAGCCGCTTGATCCCGTATTCCGCATAGATGCCCTTGATGGCCAGCATAGCTCCCAGAATTTGCGTTTCCGTGATGCTGGCCGGATCTCGAGTAAACAGCGGCTCGATGTAGAAAGGCTTCGGCGTCTCGACTACGTAGTCGATGCGGTCGCCCGGAATATCCACCCGCGGCAGCTTGTCCACCACCTTATCGACCTGGGCGATGACGATACCTTGCTTGAAGGCGGTAGCTTCGATGACGACGGGAGAGTCCTCCGTGTTCGGACCCATATAAAGGTTGCCGTCGCGGTCGGCGCTCCGGGCCACGGTCAACGCGACGTGCGGTGTAAGGTCGATGAAGTAGCGACCGAATAATTCGATGTAGGTGTGGATTGCGCCGAGCTCGATCTTTCCGGACTTCAATACGCGCGCCAGGTTCTCGCTCTGGGGTCCGGAGAAAGAGAAATCGA
>CAVUSP010000011.1:0-582872 GCA_963744155.1 uncultured Acidobacteriaceae bacterium
ACGGAGCGCGTTGGCCCAAGAGTTGAAAAAAAACAGTTGTCCGGAAAGCCGACATCCATGATAAGTCTCTGTCAAGTGGGGCAGGGGATGTCCGTTCGCGCGTTGGGGAGCGCGTATTTGTATCTTGCAGCGTCGTCAGCTTGCGTTGAGCCTCTCGGCAGGGTTCCTGCTTGGCGCAGAACCAGACATCCATTGGCTGTATCGGATCGTTGGACCGTCACAGAAGATTGAGTAAGTGCTACCTGCCAGTCCCGAAACAATTCGGAGGAGGCCTCGGGAGGTTGAGCTCCGTCGCCCAGTCGGCAACTGCGGGACCTGGCAGGACGCGCGTGATCATCTGCTGCTTTCGTAGCGGCGTCAGGCCGCTGCTCTTCGTTCTCCTGTGACTACGAACTCTCGGCCGCTGCGGTCGACCGCAAGCAGGTAGGCAACGAGCTTCCGGGCAACCGCGAGGGTGGCACGGTTGGCATGGCCTTTCTGCTTCTCCGTGTCATAGACCAACGCCAGATCAGGGCTCAGCCGTGGTCCAAGCTTGGCCGCTTCGACCAGGACCGATTGCAGGTGCTTGTTCCTCTGCTTGGAGATCGGCATGCGCTTGACCACGTCGGCGGAACTTCGCTCCGCTCCGCACAGCCCGCAGTAGCTGATAGCCTGCTTCACCGATCCGAAGCGAGATACATCATCCACCTCGAGAACCCAGGTCAGCGCCGTGATCGGCCCGACGGCGGGAATCGTCATCAGCCGTTGCACACGGTCGGACAGCAGCGGATCGCGAGCCAGCGAGCGCACCAGGGCGCCTTCGGTCTTGCCGATCCGCACGATGGTCTCGCGGCAGATCGTCAGCAGTGGTCGCAATCCTTCACGGATGTCCGGGTTCGTTGTCATCAACTCCTTGAAGTAGCCCACCTTGTGGAGCTTCTGCTTGTTGTAGGCCACGCCGGACTCCATCAGCATCTGCGAGACCTTGTTCCGTAACTGCACGTTCTGGCGCACCAGCAGATTGCGGTAACGAAGAGTCCTGCGCCGCTCGCGAATCTCCGTCGAAGCCATGTAACACTCCGGGAGAAAGTTGCAGCGTAGGCAGTCGGCAATCTTGCTCGCATCGATGCGATCGTTCTTCTTCTTGGCCGCGGCGATCGCCCGCAGCATCAGCGGGTGTGCCACCTTCACCGCAGCTGCATGAGGGAGCAGATAGTCATAGATCCAGCCTGTAAACATGGTCGCCTCCATGGCAACCGTCCACGGTTCACGCAGCGTTCCCATCCAGTCATCTAGGCTCTGCCGAGTGGATGAAATCGTACCCTCTGCCAGCACCTCGCCGGCAGCGTCCTTCACGCAATAACTGATCGTCTTCTTGTGGATGTCTAAACCGATGAAGTTCATACTGGTCACGAGGAGCCTCCTTGGATGTCTCTGAATCAGCGGGCAACCGCAGAGTTCAGCACTTGTACACCAAGTGCTCCTCCTACCGCTGACTTATCCATCCAAACAAATCGTCCACTGACGGCCCGAGAACTCCATGAGCCGGCTCCTCGGGCCTGCTTCGGAATTATTGAAGCTTCGCGTACTCGGCTTTGGCGGCGATGAGGATGGGGATGTCGGGATCGGCGTCCTTCCACAGCGTGAGGAAATCCTGATAGGCCGCCTTGGCTTTGGCGGCGTCGCCTTGCATGGCATAGGCGCGCGCTAGGCCCAACCGCGCCAGCGCGCCGAGCGGGCAATTGACCACCACTCCCCGATGGTCGAGAAACTTCTGGAACTCGGCCGCGGCCGCACTTCCCTGGTGCAGCAACAAATACGCCTGGCCGCGCTCGTAAACGGGATACATCATTGCGCCGACCACGGGATCGGGGTCGGGGTTCCCCAACTCGTAAGGAGCCGCGACCTGAAGTATCTCGATGGCTTTCGCAGGATTTTTGCGATTGATTTCGACGGCCGCGCGAATCGCCGGGAGAAAGTAGCCGTTGATCTTCGTGTTGAGCGGGTTTTGCTTCTGCAACTCGTCCGCCATCTTCTGCGTGCCGTTGGAATCCCCCGCCCGCGCCAGGGCAAGAGCCGCCAGAATCTGGACGTTCCGTGTTGAGGCCAGGGCCAGTGCGGCAGCGGTCGCACTCCGGGCTTGAGCGGTATTGCTGAACTCCGCTTCCCGAAGAGCCGCGTTCATCTCCCATTCGGCAGCAGTCTCTTTCTCGCTGGCGCGCCGGGCGGAGTCCACTGCGCGCTTCGATAGTTCCCGTGCTTTTCCGAGACGCCCGGAGAAGGACTCAGTGTCCGATTGAGCCGATAGGAGAATACCTTGTGCCTCGGGGTTGCCCGTGGCCCAGTCTGCCTGGCGCTGCATTTCTTCCACGTCGCCTTCGAGGAACGCGACGCCGTAACGGTTGGAGTGCAGGCTGGGGTATTCCAGCTTGCGTGACGTGGCCAGTTGGTATGCGGCTTTCGCTTCGCCCAGACGGTTCAAGCGACCATAGTCAGCAACGAGATTGGCATAGGGAGTACCCGAATCCGGGTTCAAACGGGACGATTCCAGGTATTCAGTAACGGCTTTGTCGTATTGTCCGAGCGCCGAGTAATTGACTCCCAGGTTGTTGTGGGGGGCGTAACTCCGCGGATAGGCCTGTGACCATAGCTCATAGGTCTGGTCGGCCTTCTGAAGTTCTCCAGTTGCAAAACTATAGTAAAGACTGGAGATCGCGTACTTTTCGTTTTCGCTCACCCGGCCACTCAGATCATAGGCTTTCTGGTAGTTCTCGTTGGCCAACTCGTATTCTTGGAGGTTCCAGTATTGGTTTCCCAGGCTCTGGTAAGCGAGGGCGAAGTTGGGGTCGAGTTCGATGGCGTGCTGGTAGAGCGGAAGCGCCGCGGTCGGGCCCTTCGTTTGTGCGGCCCTGCGCCCAAGCGAGTAGGCCTTCAAGGCCTCGAGCGATGGCGTGGTGGCCTGGGCGAGTGGTGTGTCGTACCTCTGAACCGAGCTAAGCGATTCGCCTACGTTTTCTCGAAGCTTCGTCGCTGCCTGGTCAAGGGCATTCAGCACATCCTCCTTCTTAGCCACCTGGGCCTGTTGTCTCGTCAGCGATTCTCCCGTCTGGCAATCCATGGCGTTCAGGCCGACAACATACTCGCTGCCTATATTTGCAATCGAGCCGGCTATCACGGCCTTGCCTCCTGTGCGCTGGCAGAGTTCCTGTGCGACCTCCCCTGTAAGGCGCTCGTCGGGAGACCGGTTCATCAGCTTCAGGGTCGCGCGCACCTTTTGGTCGGGGAGGATATTCAGGAAGGGTGATTGCTGGAGGTCGGTTGCGAGGCCCTGTTTGAGCGTGTCGTCGAACACGACATCGCCAGTGGAATTCGCAAAATCGGCGAGCACGATTGTGTCAGTTGGTCTCAGGGCGCCCGCATGGCGTGGGAGAAACAACCACCCGGCGATGGCAAGGCACACGGCCACAGCCGCAGCGGAGCCAGTCCAAAGGAACCGACGACCCTTGATCCGTTTGGCGGCTTGGGCGGCCAGCGCGGAAGGAGCAGCGGCGGCGGGCGCAGAAACGGGCGTCAATTCGGCGCCTGGCTCCCTCGCGCCTCCTGATTCCATGTCGCGCTTCAGTCGCTGCAAGTCTGCTCGCATCTCCGCAGCGCCCTGGTAACGCAGCCTTGGATCCTTCTCCAGCGCCTTGTTGATAATGTGCTCAAGCTCCGCCGAAATGCTCGGATTCAACCGCACCGGCGCCACCGGAGCCCTGTTCAACACCGCGTCGAGAATGTCTGTAGCAGATTCGCCGCGAAAGGCTTCGACCCCCGTCGCCATCTCGTACAGTACCGCTCCAAAACTAAAGATGTCGGTTCGCGCATCCAATTCCTTGCCCCGCGCTTGCTCTGGGGACATGTACGCCATGGTCCCAACCGCGGAGCCCGCACTGGTCAGACTTTGGTCACAAGTCACATCCGCGGTCACTTCGCCAGCGGGCCGAATGACCTTTGCCAGGCCAAAATCGAGTAGCTTCGCCTGGCCTTCGGGGGTGACGAAGATGTTCGCAGGCTTGATATCCCGATGGATGATGCTCTTGGCGTGCGCCGCCCGCAGCGCGTCGGCGATCTGGACGGCGAGGTCGAGCAGGACGGCCGTTTCGAGCGGTCTTTCGTCAATCCTGTGCTTGAGTGACTGGCCCAGCAGGAACTCCATGACGATGAATGGCTGGCCCTCGGCTTCGCCAATGTCATAAATCGCGCAGATATTCAGATGATTGAGCGCAGAAGCCGCGCGCGCCTCTCGCCGAAATCGTTCGAGCACTTGCGGGTTCCGCACCATTCCCCCAGGCAGGAACTTCAACGCAACATGTCGTCCGAGATTTGTGTCTTCGGCTCCGTACACCACTCCCATGCCGCCAGCCCCAAGCTGTTTGAGGATGCGGTAATGCGAGACGGTCTGCCCAATCAGAAGTGGGGACTCCGCCGCTTCGGTCATATTGATGCTCGATTCATTGCATCTTTCTAAGCGCCCAACGCCAGAGCGTGGATGAAGATGGTACATAGAACCGCGCCAGCACCCACGGTCAAAGGAGTAGCGATCGCGACTTGATGAACCTGGGTCATCGGTCTCTGGCTTGTAGTGATACTAGATACAGCGCGCAACTGCGCCAATTACATAAAGCTGGTATCGCACGCACCCCATGACTTCCACACGGTGCTTGGCGGACGCTTACGGATGAGGCACGAAAGGGCTCGGTAAGGTAAGCAATGTTCTTGTTCAAAGAGCCGGAGTGGTGTTCGGGCAGAGGCGTGGAAGCGAGAATGCTGGGTTTAGTGCTGGCTTTCTTGTCTTGCTCGCCTTGCGCAGCACAAGCTGTCTATGGCTCGATCGTGGGCCGAGTCTCAGACCCGAGCGTCGCCGTAATCAAAGGCGCTTCTGTGTCCGCAGGGTCAAGTCCTGATTAACCGGCTTGTCGGACATCCATGATAAGTAAAGTCAAGGGAAAAGCGAGAATCTTCGTGCCGCGCTCGGAGGGCGCGGGAGGATGTATGTTTTTGCAGTTCCTTTCATAGCGCTTTTGTTTTTGGTTCCTGCGGTGGAACGCAGAACCAGACATCCATTTGCTGTCTCAGGCCGGAGCCGTCACAGATGTTTGAGTTGAGGTTCTCTGCCAGTCTCGAAACAAGTGAGTTGGAGCCTTGGGAGCGGATGCTCCGTCGCTCAGCCGAAAAGTTGTGAGACCTGGCAGAATGCGCTTGAAAAGCCCTGAATATGGCAGCCGCAGTTATGCTGCGACTCTGCTGTAAACCTGGTGAGTTACGAAGGCACGTTCTCCACGATCGATGGCCAGAAGGTAAGCTGCCAGCTTGCGGGCGACGGCGATGGTAGCCTGGTTGCGGTTGCTTTGCGCGGCTTCGCGCTCGTAGAGAACGGCCAGCTCCGGGTTGAGTCTCGGAGCCAGATGCGCGGCCTCCAACAGCACCGTCTGCAAGTGTCGATTGCGCTGTTTGGAGATGGGCATGCGCCTGGAACTGTCGGCCGAGGTGTTCTCTCCGCTGCACAGGCCGCAGTAGCTGATGACCTGCTTGACGGAGTGGAACCGCTCGACCTCGCCGACTTCGAGCACCCAGGTCAGCGCCGTGACGTGGCCGATGGCAGGGATCGTCATCAACCGCTCGACTCGCGTTGCGAGCAGTGGGTCGGCTTCGAGCGAACGCAGCAGAGCTCGTTCCGTCTTCTGGGTGCGCTCGATCATCTCGCGCGTGAGCTTCAGCAGTGGCCACAGCGAGGGGTCGATCTCCGGGTTCGCGGGTAGAACTTGGTGGAAATATCCTTGCTGATGCAGCTTCTCCTTGTTGTAGCTGACGCCGGACTCCATCAGCAGCTGCGCGATCTTGTTCTTCAACTGGACGTTCTGCCGGACCAGCAGCTTCCGGTAGCGCAGGGTGCGCCGGCGCTGCCGGATCTCCATCGGTGCCATGTAGCACTCCGGCAGGAAGTCACAGCGCAGGCAGTCGGCGATCCTGCCTGCATCGATGCGATCGTTCTTCTTCTTCGCCACGGCAATGGCACGCAGCATCAGCGGATGAGCTACCTTCACCGCTGCCGCGTGCGGTCGAAGGTAGTCGTAGATCCAGCCCGTAAACATGGTCGCTTCCATCGCCACCGTCCAGGGCTTCGCCAGCGTCCCAACCCACTCCCGCAGGCCCTGCCGCGTTGCCGGAATCTTACCCTCCGACAGCACCTTGCCACTGATGTCCTTCACGCAATAACTGATCGTCTTCTTGTGGATGTCCAACCCGATGAAGTTCATACTGGTCACGAGGAGCCTCCTTGGATGTCTCTGAATCAGCCGCTTCTGCTGAGTTCAGCCCTTGTACACCAAGTGCTCCTCAGCCCAACGACTTATCCATACAAACAAGTGGTTGCGGTCAATCGAGTGGTGCCGAGTCTCTCACTGAGTGACAGCCCAATCCCGATTCGCGAACATCCTCGAAGGGTATGTCACCTGAATCAAAAACAGACTCCCAATAGACTCCCAATAGGGTGTCCAGAGGGTACTTTTCCGTACTTCCGGGGTGCCATCCGTGCCGTAAAATCAGCAACATACGTGAGCGCCCGGCCACTCATAACCCAAAGGTCGCAGGTTCAAATCCTGCCCCCGCAACCAAAGAATCTACTGATATCCAAAGGCTTAGGAGATTGTGGCTCCTGAGCCTTTTTCTTCAATAGCCAATAAGCTGCCAACAACTTCCGCATTTGCTTCTTTTCTAGCTTGCTCACGGCTCTCTCAATCTCCGAACCTGCCAACCGTCCGGCCTCAAGATTCCGTTCCCATTAGGCTGACCACCGTACACGTCCAACGTGAACGAGCCGGTAAGAGCATCACCTGCCCTCTCCTCAACCGTCTTCAGTGGAACGCGCAATGCGTCAAGTAGTGAAACATTGAAGTGCCGGAAGGTGTGGAACCCTGCCTGCGGTATCACCAGAGACTTGGGCAACGCCGTCATCTTGCGACGGCGATGTCCGTTCATGTCTACTGGACGGCCCGTAGAAGCGGAGAACAGGTATTCGTGACCCTTGGCGCTCTGCCGTGCGATTTGCTCCCACAGCAGCGAGATAAGTTGCGAGACAGCCCAAGAGTCCGTATTTGCGCTGTTCGTCTTCGGGCTCTGATCCTTGCCGCCCCAAACGGACTGATTAACGGTGAGGCGTTCGCCGTCAACATCGGTCAGTCTGAGTCCGGCAATTTCGCCAACTCCGCCTGTGCAGGGGACGGGAAGCTGAATACGATGCCTACGGCAAAAGCGATGATTTGAAATTTTGTTCTCATTTTCATCTTTTTTCCTTGTGCTCTCTTCGAAACGTGCAGCCAATTCGATATCACCGACGTTATTGTTGCAAGTTTCGGGAAAAGCTGGGGACCGCACGTTCACCGATCTCCATTCGTGGGGTGAATCTGGGGACAGACGGGGCGTGCCCCGCTCTCTTCCCTAACGATGCGCCACCGGACAGTGTTTTATTTCAACTGCCGAATCCGCTCTTGCAGGAATTGCCGCTCTGGTTCCTGTTGGGTCAACGCCAGAGCTTTCTCATAAGAGGAAATGGCCTCAGCCGTCCTGCCGAGCCTGCGGTACATATCGGCACGGACCGAATGCGCCAGGTAGTAATTTGCCAATTCGCCCTGTTCCAACACCGCGTCAACCTGCGTCAGACCGGCCTCTGGACCGTCGCGCATTGCAATGCCTACGGCACGATTGAGACGTACAACCGGCGAAGGCTGAATTCGCAGCAATCGGTCGTAGAGCGCAACAATCTGCCGCCAGTCAGTCACCGCGACCGATTCCGCCTCCGCATGAACGGCCGCAATCGCAGCCTGCAGTGTGTAGGAGCCGAAGCGGCGAGACTTCAGGGCTTTCTCCAGCAATGCCACACCCTCCGCGATCTGCTCCCGGTTCCAGAGCGAGCGGTCTTGATTCTCCAGCAAAATCAGCTCTCCGGTCGGCGATGTTCTCGCGGCGCGACGGGATTCCTGTAGCAACATCAGCGAGAGCAGCCCAATGACCTCCGGCTCTGGCTGGAGTTCGATCAGCAACCGTCCCAGTCGAATCGCCTCGCCGGTTAGCTCGGCCCGTGTTACCTCTGCTCCCGCCGCAGCAGAGTAGCCCTCATTAAAGACGAGATAGATGACCTGAAGCACCGCGCCCAGTCGCTCCGGCAATTCCTGCGGCGACGGCACCTCGTACCGAATCGGTGTATCTCGAATCTTTGCCTTTGCGCGCACAATGCGCTGCGCCAGCGTACGCGGAGTGGTGAGGAAGGCCTTCGCTATCTCCTCGGTCGTCAACCCGCACACCTCACGCAAGGTGAGCGCAACGCGAGCCTCCGGCGGTAGAGACGGATGACAGCAGGTAAAAATCAGGCGCAGCCGATCATCCTCAAGCTTGTCCTCTTCATTGGACCTATCAGCGGAATTCCATTGCGCTTCGAGATATCGCGCGAGTTCGTCTTGAGACGCATCAAATCTTGCCCGTCGACGCAGAGTATCAATGGCTTTGAATCGGGCTGTTGAAATCAACCATGGTCGCGGGTTATCGGGTACCCCACTCGTCGGCCACGAGCTCAGCGCAGTTGCGAAGGCTTCGTGCATCGCCTCCTCGGCAACATCGAAATCACCGAGCAAGCGGATCAGAGTTGCCAAGATTCGTCCCGAATCCACGCGATAAAGGGAGTCGAGCAATTCGCGTATCTGCTCCGTGGAACGCTCGGACATGACGACGACTGTAGCAAACCGGCTACCCCGAATCAATGTCGGCTGTGGCTGCCGCTGTGCTCTCTCCTTGACAGCTTAGGAGAGATGGGCATAGTCTCCTAATCATCTTAGGAGGGCACGTGGCCGACCAAGCTCAACTGCTTCCTGGCACGCTCGATCTCCTTATACTGAGAGCCGTCTCTCTTGGCCCGCTGCACGGGTACGCCGTTCTTTTGCGGATTGAACAGATTTCGGGCGGCGCGCTGCTGATTGAGCAGGGTGCGCTGTATCCAGGCCTGTATCGTTTGCTTCGACAGGGACTGCTGAAGGCCAGTTGGGGTACTTCGGAGAATAACCGTCGGGCCAAGTTCTACGAGTTGACCGTCGCGGGGCGGAAGCGTTTGCGGGAGGAGACGGAGAGCTGGAATCGGCTCGCCACCGCAATCGGTAGTGCCCTAGCCACGCAGCCGGAGGAAACATGAGATTCCTCAGCCGTTTTCGCTCCATCGCTTCCAATTTCTTTCGTGTTTCTTTCTTTCATCGTTCCGGGATCGCTTCCCGGATCGACCGCGAGATCGATGAAGAGCTTCGTTCGCACATCGAGTTGCGCGCCGACGATCTTGAGCGTTCGGGAATGTCCCGTGCGGAGGCCACGCGCCGCGCACGCGTGGAGTTTGGAGGGTATGAGCGAATCAGAGAAGAGAGCCACGAGGTGTTGGGCGGCCATTTCTTCGGAGCGCTTTTGCAGGATGTGCGCTTCAGCGTGCGCGTGTTGCGCAAGTCTCCCGGATTCACGATCGCCGCGGTTTTGACGTTGGCGTTGGCCATTGGCGCAAACGCAGTGGTCTTCGGCGTATTGAATGCGCTGCTGCTGCGCCCGCTGAAGGTGCCTCAGGCGGAGAGCCTGTACGCAATCGAGCGTGGGAAAGATAAGGCGGTTAATCACTCCTACCCCGACTACCGCGATCTTCGCGAACGCAATCGCAGCTTTGAGGACCTGGCGGCATATAACGTCGCTTCGGTGGGGCTGGATACGGGAAACAATCCATCCGCCCCATGGATCTTCGAAGTGACGGGGAACTACTTCGATGCGTTACATATTCAGCCGTATCTAGGCCGGTTCTTTCACGGGGCCGATGAGCATGGGCCGAACAGCGCTCCGTATATCGTGCTGACGTATGCGTATTGGCAGAGCCATTTTCAGGGAGACCCTGGCGTTGTGGGCCGTCTGGTTCGGGTGAACAAGCATCCTTTCACCATCCTTGGCGTAGCGCCAGCGGAGTTCCGCGGGACGATATCGTTCGTCTTCCCCGACTTATGGGTGCCGCTTGTGAACCAGGAGCAGGTGGAAGGGGCAAATGTACTGGAGGTGCGCGGGGATCGCGGACTACTGATGGTGTTGGGGCATCTGAAGGCGGGAGTCACGCGGGCACAGGCTGTCGCTGATCTGAACTTAATTGGCGCTGATCTTGAAAAGACGTATCCAAAAGACGATGGGCAGATGACTTTTTTTCTCACGCGTCCCAATCTTACGGGCGACTGGTTTGGCGGTCCGCTGAAGGGGTTCCTTGCGGCGTTGATGCTGCTGGCGGGAATGATTTTGCTGGCCGCATGCGCGAATCTTGGCAGTCTGTTTGCGGCACGCGCGGCAGACCGTTCCCGTGAAGTTGCTCTGCGGCTGGCGCTTGGGGCGAGCCGCACACGCATTCTGCGACAACTGTTTACCGAGGCCATGATGATCTCGATGGTTGGAGGAGCGATTGGACTGTGGGGCAGTGTGGCGTTGTTACGTGCGCTGAGTAACTGGCGTCCAGTTGCAAGTGCCCCACTGCTTGTGCCGGTGTATGCAGACGCGAATGTTTATTGGTTTGCGTTGCTGCTGGCTTTAGTAAGCGGGTTCCTGTTCAGCGCAGTGCCGGTGAGGCAGATACTGCGGACGAGTCCGTATGAGATCGTCAAGGCGGGGTCGACGGGCACGGTCGGGCGGCGGATTACTTTGCGGGACGTATTGCTTGTGGTGCAGATTGCGATCTGCGGGGTGCTGGTGATGTCATCGCTGGTGGCTGTGCGCGGGTTGGTGCGCTCGCTTACGGATAATCTCGGGTTTGAGCCTCGGAATGCACTGCTGGTAGAGACGGCTTTGAGCATGGGCGATTACAAGGGCGATGCTGTACCGGTAATGCAGAAGCGGCTGGTTGAAGCTTTGCAGGCGATTCCGGGCGTGGAGTCGGCGGGAATTGTGGATCGGCCGCCGTTGTACTACGGGGCGAACAGCTCGCGTGTCTTTAGCGACAAGACGACAGATCTAAAGCCTGCGAATGGTGCGGCCGAGGTGATGACGTACAACATCTCTCCTGGCTACTTCGATGCGGCACGGACAACGCTGTTGATGGGCAGGACTCTGACATGGCACGACGATAAAAGCTCGCCAAGGGTCGCGGTAGTCAATCGGGAGTTTGCGAACAAGATCTTTGGCTCGGTAAGCAACGGTGTTGGGAGCTTCTTCAAGAGTCGCGACGGAACGCGCGTGCGGGTGGTGGGTATTGTCGAAGACGGGAAGTACAACAGTCTCACGGAAGATCCGCAGCCGGCGATGTTCTTTCCCATTATGCAATCGCCGTCGGTTCAAACCTGTGTGGTGGTGCGGTCCAGCCGTGATACGGAGCAACTCGTGGCAACCATCAAGAGCACGGTACACGATCTGGATCCCGGGCTGCCCATTACGATTGCGACGTGGAATCAGGAGCTGGGGGGAGTCAAGCTGGCTCCGCGAATGGCGACGATTTCGCTGGGCGTTCTAGGAGTGCTGGGCGCGATGCTGGCGGTAACGGGCATCTTTGGAATGGCGGCGTACTCGGTGAGCAAACGGTTGCGGGAGTTGGGAATTCGGGTTGCTCTGGGCGCGCAACGCAGGGAGGTATTGCAGGCGGCATTGGGACGGACTGGCCGCTTGCTAGTGCTGGGGTCGGCGGCGGGATTGCTGCTGGGGCTTGCGGCGAGCAAGGTGCTGGCCTATATCGTGTATCAGGCGACGCCGTGGGATCCGATCGTGCTAGGAGGGGTGTTGCTCACCATGTTTGTGCTCGGGCTGCTGGCGGGCTGGATTCCGGCCCGGCGAGCGCTGGGGACTGATCCTTTGATACTGCTGCGCGAGGAGTGAGGTATTCCGGGGCGAATAGGGGGCAGAGGCCTTCAAAAGTAATGATTTGTAATAAGAGTTAAGCCTCCCGAAGAACGCTGCGGGTGAATTCCAAGGCGGATACTTGATTTATACTTGTGTCTTGCCCTGCAACCGGCGTGGCGTGAGTTAAATGACTCCCTCGCAAGGTGATGCAAAATCCCGGGCACGCGCCTGCTTTCCGAAAGGGAGGCGGGATCACGCAAAGTGAAGGTTTCAACACAGCATGATTCGTCTTCTGCAGCAAGACAACCGCATCATGAAGATTATCTTTGCCGTCATTATTGGGCTGGCGGCCATCACCATGGTCATCACCCTTGTGCCGGGCATCTTTGACAATGCCGGCGCAAACGATTCGACGGTCTACGCAACGGTGAAGGAGCCCGGCTTCTTGGGGCGGACATTCGGCGATAGCACAGCGATCAAGACGACCGAGGTGAATCAACTGGCCGCGCGTCAGTTGCAGCAGCAGCATCTTCCGGAGCAGTTGATGCCGTATCTTGTGCCGCGGGCGGGGCAGATCCTGGTGCAGCGCGCGATTCTGAAGCATGAGGCCGACCGGATGAACCTGCAGGTGAGCGATGAGGATCTGCGGCGCGAGCTGCAGACGGGGCCTTTTGCGCAGTATCTGTTTCCGAACGGGAAGTACATCGGCGACGATGCGTACATGAACTTTGTGCAGAGCGCATTCGGGAACCAGTTGAGCCGGTCTGAGTTTGAGTCGCAGGTGAAGGCCGATATGGAGCTGAACCGTCTGCAGGCGTTGATTACGGGCGGCGTTACGGTTTCAGACAATGCGGTGCGCGCGGCGTACAAGACGGACGGCACGAAGGTGAAGTTCGACTACGTGGTGATCTCGGCTGACGATGTGCGCAAGCAGATCAACCCGACGGATGCGGAGCTGCAGGACTTCTTCAAGAAGAATGCGACGCGGTATGCGACGGCGGTTCCGGAGACGCGGAAGATTCAGTATGCGTCGTTCGATGCGTCGAATCTGCCGGGCGGGAAGCCGCAGGTTTCGGATGCGGATGTGCAGGCTTACTATGACGCGCACAAGGATCAGTACCAGGTTAAAGAGCAGGTGAAGACGCGGCACATTCTGATTGCGGTTTCGGCGGGCGCGGATGCGAAGACGGATGCGGCAGCGAAGACGAAGGCCGAGGATCTGTTGAAGCAGATCCAGGGCGGCGCGAACTTTGCGGACCTTGCGAAGAAGAATTCGGATGACCCGGGCAGCAAGGATTCGGGCGGCGAGTTGCCGATGTATCCGACGAGCGGACTGGACCCGGCGTACGCGAAGGCTGCGATGGTGTTGAACCCGGGGCAGACGTCGCCGGTGGTGCGGTCGCAGTTTGGGTATCACATTATCCAGACGGAGCAGAAGGATGCCGCGCACCTGAAGCCGGTGGCTGAGGTGAAGGCTGAGATTGTGCCGGTTCTGGAACAACAGCGTGCGGGCGCGGCGGAGCAGACGTTTGCTTCGGCGCTGGCCGCGGATGCGAAGAAGAACGGCCTGGAGAAGGCGGCTGCTGCGAAGGGGCTGCATGTGGTGACGACGGATTATGTGGCGAAGGACGGCGTGATTCCGGGGTTGTCGGATGGATCGGCGATGCTGGCGCAGGCATTCTCTGAGGTGAAGGGCGCGGACCCGGCGTCGGTTTCGACTGGCGATGGCTTTGCGGTGTTCACCGTGGCTGATATCAAGCCGGCGCACGCTCCGGACTTTGCGGAGTACAAGGCTCACATCCTGGAGGACTATCGCGAGCAGCAGGTGCCGCAGTTGCTGAACGCGCAGCTGGACAAGCTGGACCAGCGGGCAAAGGTGCTGAACGATCTGAAGAAGGCCGCGGACGAGATGAAGCTTCCGGTGAAGACGAGCGACCTGGTGGGCAAGGAGGGTCAGGTGCCGGATATCGGGTCGATGAGCGGGCCGGGCGCAGTGGCGTTTCGCTGGCGAAGGGCGCTATCTCAGGGCCGATCAATACGGGTCGGGCCGGCGTGGTACTGAGCGTGGTCGACAAACAGGAGCCGACGGACGAGGACATTGCGAAGAACTTTGCTGCGACGCGAGAGCGGCTGCTGAACGATCAGCACGAGGAGATCTTCCGCGTGTACATCGGCGAGCTGACGCAGAAGTATGAGAAGGGCGGGGCGGTGAAGTACTCGAAGAAACAGACGGAGCCGGGCACGTCGCCGTTCGGGAACTAATTGAGTCGCAGGTGATAAGAATGGCTCAGAGCTTGTTGCTCTGGGCCATTTTGTTTTGTAGGCCACTGTAGAACGGCGCGCTGCATGGCGTAATTGTCCTGGTCACAAAACCTCCGGTTCCTGTAAGAGTGATTTGTAGTGCGCAATGGTACCAGACGATGTTGACTGCGACGACGTATGATTTGGCATCATAACGGTTGTAGAAACATAAGGGGGCTGGATGAGTGGGGAGACGAGCAATCAGGAACGGATTTCGGGAGTTTTGCTGCATGTAACGTCGCTGCCTTCGTATGGTGGGGTCGGTGATTTCGGGCCGGCGGCGTATGCCTTCGTGGATTTCCTTGCGGCGGCGAAGCAGAGGATGTGGCAGGTTCTTCCGCTGAGCCCGACGGGGTATGGCAGCTCGCCGTATTCGGCGCTGTCGGCTTTTGCGGGAAACCCGGTGCTGATCAGCCTGGAGCTGCTGGTGAAGGACGGGTGGATTGCGGGGGAGCGGATTGCGGGGCTGCCGGGACATGATGGGCCCGCGGACTTTGCTGCGGCTCACACTAAGAAGCTGCCGCTGATCGAAGAGGCGGCGGCGAATTTTCTCGATCATGCGCCCGATGACAAGCGCGCGAGGTTTCACAAGTTCTGCAAGGACAACATCTCGTGGTTGCCCGACTACGCGATGTTCAATGTGCTGCGGCGGATCTACAAGTATGCGAGTTGGAACGAGTGGCCGGCAGAGCACGCGCGGCGCAACCACGACGCCATGACGAAGGCGATGAATGAGCATGGGCGAGAGCTGGCGATCGAAGAGGTGATCCAGTTTTTCTTCAACGAGCAGTGGTGCGCGCTGCGTGGGTATTGCGCGGAGCACAAGGTTCGCATTATGGGCGACGTTGCGATTTTTGTGAACATGGATAGCGCCGATGTGTGGACGCATCCTGAGCTGTTTGAACTGGATAAAGATCTGAAGCCGACGCGAGTGTCGGGTGTGCCGCCGGATTACTTTTCACCGACGGGGCAGCGTTGGGGCAATCCTCTTTATAAGTGGGGGCTGATGAAGGAGCGCGGGTTCGATTGGTGGGTGGCGAGGATTCGGCGTTCGTTGACGCTGTATGACGTGATTCGGCTGGATCACTTTCGCGGATTTGAGGCGTTCTGGTCGATTCCCGCGGACGAGGAGACGGCGATCAACGGGCAGTGGGTGAAGGCTCCGGGGCATGAGCTGTTTCAGAGGTTGAAGGAGGTCTTCGGCAACCTGCCGTTTGTGGCGGAGGACCTGGGGCTGATTACGCCGGAGGTGGATGAGCTGCGGGAGCACTTCGGCATGCCGGGAATGCGGATTCTGCAGTTCGGCTTTACGGATCGCGGCGCGCATCTGTATCTTCCGCATCGCTACGTGCCGAACACTGTGGCGTATACGGGCACGCACGATAACAATACGACGCTGGGCTGGTGGCGCGAGGACGCGACAGAGGTGGAGCGTGCCAACGTGCAGACGTATCTGCAGACGATTGAGCATGACGGTGATGTTGTGTGGGCGATGATGCGTGCTGCGGCTCGGTCGGTGGCGAACTTGTGCGTGTTTCCGATGCAGGATGTGCTGCATCTGGGCAGCGAGGCGAGGATGAATACGCCGTCGGCGGGGGCGGGGAACTGGACGTGGCGGTACAACCTGAATGCGGTGCATCCGGACTTCGCGATCAAGCTGGGGGCGCTGATGGAGATGACGGACCGGGATGGCTACCAGAAGTCGACGGAGGGTATCGAGGCGGGCAAGCCGGTGGAAGAGGCCTCGAAACGCGCAGAGCAGGGCGTGAGCGTTTAGACTGGAGAGGTACCTTTAACTTTTCAGGAGCAACACGAACATGCCTCTCTCTGGCGAAGCCATCCGCACTATGAACTACGTTGACGATATCTCGGTAACGCTGCGCCGCATACTTGCCGTACTTCCTTCGTTGACGGACGACGAACGCCAGCGAGTGGCGGATCATATTAAGGCCGCAGAGCCGAGTTATGAGTCTGTGATTACGGCTGTCGCGAGTAAGAAATGAACGAGGCGGCTGGGATCCGGCCGCCGTTTCAGATTCGCACGGTTGCCGTGATTGGCGCCGGGGTGGCGGGCCGAAGTTTTGCTTTGGCATGTGCTGCCGCTGGATTTCATGTTGTGCTGGAAGACGTGATGCCGGCGAATCTGCGGCGTGCGGAGGCGGAGTACGCTGACTTAACGCGGAGCGGCACTGCCGGAAGGCTGGAACTAGCGTCGACGGTGGAGGACTCCGTGCGCGAGGCGGATGTTGCGGTGGATTTCGTGCCGGACGAGTTGGAGTCGAAGCTGGAGATATTCAGCATGATCGACCGAATGGCTCCACCAAAGACGATTCTGTGTACGCCGAGCTATGCGCTGAGCATTACGGATCTGGCGTCGTGTGTGTATCGGCCGGAGCGGTGTGTTGCGGTGCGGGGCAGTTTGGTTCGCGGTGATGCCGGGGTGCCAGCGGCCGTTAGGCTGCTGTATCCGGCAGCGGCTTCAGAGGCGACGCTGGCGGCGATGGGTGGGTTTCTCGGGGCGCTCGGGGTTAAGGTGAGGCAGGAGCCGGATCCTGATGTGCCCGTGCTGATGAAGAACGCTGTGCTGTAGGTATTTGGCTGATTTCAGGGGTGAATGGCAGCCTGAAGATAAATCGAGTCTGAAGATAAATAGCAAGGTGGCCCTTACCAGAAGGGAACTGTTTCAGTTACCTCTGCGTAACGAACTGCAGAGAGATTCCGTCCAATGGCTGTCATGCGTGCTCTGTTCAACATACTTGCACAAGTATTTCGATCGATTGGGGCTAACAAGCTCCGGTCGTTCCTGACTATGTTCGGCATTGCGTGGGGAGTGGCTTCGCTGCTTCTGCTGATTGGGTTGGGTGAGGGTTTTCGTTCGGGGCAGCGCAGGGGGCTGTCAGAGCTTGGCACGGATGTAATCATGATCTGGGGCGGGACGATTCCGGTGCTGCCGGAGCAGCATGTGGGGATGCATCCGTACAAGCTGACGGAGAGCGATGCGCAGGCGATTCGAACCGGAGCGCCTGATGTGCGGAATGTTACGTCCTTCATCCAGCGCAGCGATCTGAAACAAGTGAGCGAATTTTCGAGCGCCGGCGGGCAGGTGATGGGCGTTGAGTTGAACTACCCGGGGATTCGTCATCTGCCCCTGGCCCAGGGACGGTTTCTCAACCAAGACGACATAGCGCACCGCGGGCAGGTGGTGGTGTTGGGGCAGAAGATGGAGAAGCTGCTGTTTCCCGGGCATCCTTCGCTGGGCGCTTTTATCACGCTGAATGGGTACAGGTTTCAGGTGATCGGCGTGGCCAAGAAGATCGGGCGCGGAAACAATGATGGGGACAACCAGAGGATTTATATTCCGCTACCGACGATGCAGGAGTTTTTTCCGCTCACGGGCGACAATATACCGCAGGACTCGATTACATCGATTCAATATCAGCCGCTGACGGAAGACCTGAACGAGACTGCGAAGGCGGAGGTGCACAAGATCATTGCGGCGCGGCATGGGTTCGATCCCAACGCGAAGGAGGCGTTTGAGGAGTGGGACACGATTAAGTCGAACCGCATGGTGGGGCTGATTTTTACCGCGATGGATATCTTTCTGGGTGGCGTGGGTATTGTGACGCTGGCGCTGGGCGCGGTGGGCATCATCAACATCATGTTGGTGACGGTGAGCGAGAGAACGAAGGAGATTGGACTGCGAAAGGCTTTGGGCGCGACGAATCGGAGTATTCTCTTTCAGTTTTTCCTTGAGGGGTTGACGTTGACGGGGTTGAGCGGACTGATTGGAATTGTGGGCGCGGCGTTGCTGATGGGGACACTGGGATCGATGGTGGGGAACAACGATATGGGATTCGATCCTCCGCGGCTGGTGCCGTGGTCGGCGGCAATGGCGATGGGATCGCTGATGCTCTGCGGCATCGTGGCGGGACTGTATCCGGCGCGGCAAGCGGCGATGCTGCAACCAGTGGAAGCGCTGCGAAAGGAGTAGCGGCCATGTTGAGCGACATCTTCGGACAGGCGATCGAAGCGATGCGGCACAATCGCCGGCGCACGATGATCACGGTTGTGGGCATGGCGTGGGGCATTGCGACCGTGGTGCTGCTGCTGGCGTATGGCGCGGGGTTCGGGCAAGCGTTCGAGAATATCTTCGCGCAGTTCGGGACGAACATGATTGGCGTGTTTCCAGGACGCACGAGCGAACAGGCAGGCGGAGAGAAGGCCGGCGTAAAGGTACAACTGACGCAGGACGATGTTGAGCGGATTCAGGAGACGGTGCCGGGAGTTCTTCGCGTAGCGCCGACGCTTTATAAGAACGTGCCGGTCGGTAATGATCTGCATACGTTTACGACCTGGGATGTTTCGGGAATTACTCCTGAATTGCAATCGATCCAGAGGATGGAACTGGCCGAGGGACGGCTGCTGACGCAGGCGGATGTTCAGCAGAGGGCGCATGTGGTGGTGATCGGCTCGGAGGCGAAGACAAAGCTGTTTTCAGGGTTGTATCCGATTGGGCAGAGGATCCGGTTGAACGGGATTAGCTTTGAGGTGGTTGGTGTGTTGACCCCGAAGATGCAGGAGGGGGACGATAGCGACATTAACCGCGGTGTCAATGTGCCATTCACGACGATGGGTGACATCAAGGACACGAAGTATCTCGACGGCATCTGGATGGACTACAAGGGCGACCCGAAGATGGTGGAGCAGGCGCTGCGCAAGACGCTGGCCGCGGCGCATAACTACCGGCCAACGGACCGGCGCGCGGTTTTTGTTGCGAACATCATGGAACAACTGACCCAGTTCCGGATTATCTCGTTTGGACTGCAGGTGCTGCTCCTGTTCATCGGCGCGCTGACGCTGGGGATTGCGGGCATTGGGTTGATGAACATCATGCTGGTGAGCGTGCAGCAGAGGACGAGAGAGATCGGCGTGGAGAAGGCGCTGGGTGCGCGAAAACGGCATATCCTGCTGCAGTTTCTCGCTGAGGCGCTGGTGATCTCAGGGATCGGCGGTGCGGGCGGGATCGCGCTGGCTTACACGGTTGCAAAGGTGGTGGGCAAGATTACGTTTTACAGCGCACTGGCTTCGAATGCGGATGCGGGGGATATTCATCTGATCATCTCGCCGAATATTGTGATGGTGGCGACGGTAATCCTGGTGATCGTGGGGACGATCAGCGGGATGATTCCAGCGATGAAGGCGGCGAGCCTTGATCCGATTGAGGCGTTGCGGTACGAGTAGGGACTCGCCTGGTGATCAACGCTAGTTGTCGACGTTAGTTATCGACGTTTTCTCGTTTGTATGGCTTCTGCATGAGGGCGCGGGCTTCGTTGACGGCGCCCTGGGTGTTGTCGTTGGTTTGAACGGCGAGGCGATATTCGTTAACGGCGCGGTCGCGCTGACCGGTGACGTCGAAGATTCTGCCTAGTTCAATATGGCTCCATACTTCGACCCACTTGGGGTCGCCGTCGCCGCGGAGGGCGTCGCGGAAGGAGTTAGCCGCGGACTGGTAGTTGCGCTGCATGAAGAAGATTTCGCCGATGCGGTATGCCGCGAGCGAGCTGTTCTTGTTGGCGTCGAGAGCCTTCTGGTACTCGACCAGCGCGGCGGTCAGGTCGCCCTGGGCGACTTGTTGTTGGCCGCGGAGAACGGCTACGCGTACGGCCAGGTCAGGCGTGCTTTTGAGGAGCCAGTTCTCAGGGTCGATAGTGATGCGACGAGGGCGGCCGAAGGTTTCGACGGAGTAGTGGGAGTCGGTTCCGGAGACGTCGACGCGTCGGATTTCGGTTTTACCGTCGGTCTCGATGCGCAGCTCGACGGGCATGCGGAAGAGGTCGAGATCCTGGACTACGGCTCCTACGGTGCGGAAGCCCTTGTTGTCGCCGAGGCGAAAGACGGAGTACTTGTTGTTGAACGCGGGGGCGCCGGTGCCGTCCAGCCACTGCGCGAAGAAGGCCTGAAGCTCGAGGTTGGATTGGGATGCGGCGAGGTTCTCGACGTTCGAGGTGCGGACGGATTTGTCGGCGTATTGCGTGAGGAGGCCGCGCAGGAACTTGAGGAAGACGTCGTCGCCCATCTCCCAGCGGAGCATGTGGAAGACCATGGCACCCTTCTCTAGGGTCATCGATTGGAACTGAGGGGAGAAGGGATCGAGGCGGCCGATGGTGGTGAGGGGTTCGGTGTCGTAGGCGAGCGCGCCGGCGGAGATATCAGTGATGGCGGACTCGAAGGCGTTTTTGCCGGCTGAGTCTTGGAGGTACATCAGCTCGGAGTAGCGCGACATGCCGTTGGTGATCCATGCGTCGTTCATGGTGGCGGGCGAGATCTGGCTGCCCCACCACTGGTGAGCGATGGTGTTGGAGAGTAGGCGCTGTTCGTTGCGGGCGATGATGCGGTTGCCGGCGATGGCGGTGATCTCGGGCGCCCAGGCGGCGGAGACGGCGTCGTCGGGAAGTTCGACGACGTTCATGTGCGTCGACTCGGCGGGGCCGAACTGGCCGGACATGTAGAGGTACTGGCGCTCGGCAGTGCTGCCGAAGTCGTGGGCCGCCTCTTTGCACCTTTCGGTGACATAGACTTTCATGTTGCCGACGGTGATGGGATCGATGAATTTTCCGGCGATGATGGTGCCGGGGAAGCCGGGTTTCGCCCACTTGAAGGTGAACTCGGTGCGGTTGCCGGGAATGCTCTTTTGTGGGGCGACGCCGCTTCCGCTGCCAACGACACGCTCGTCGGAGGGCACGCGAATGTGCATCTCGGCGGTGAAGCGATTGGTGAAGAGGCCGGTCATGGGGAACCAGCGGCCGGGATAGAGCAGGATGGTGATGGGGTCGGCGACGGCGGCGAGCTTGATGCCCTCGACGGGGCTCGTGTCGGCGTCTTTGAGAGTGCCGGAGTACTCGAAGTGATAGGTGGTGGAGGCGCCTTTGGCGACGGGCGTTGCGGGGCTGAAGCGGACGGTGTTGTTGTTAGACAAGCGCTCGTACTGAAGCGGCTTGCCCTGGGCGTCAGTCGCCTTGGTGACCTGCAGGCCATTGTTCAGCTCAAAGGTGGGATTGGACAGTTCTTCGAGCGCGGTGAAGGTGACATCGGCGGTCGCAGTGAGGCGGTTGACGGCCGGGTCGAGGTCGGCGCTGATCACGTAGCCGGTGATCTGCATCTGTACCCTGACGGGCGCCCCCCAGGCAGTCGCCGTAGCGAGTGTCGTAACGAGTGTCGTAGCGAGACACAGGGGAAGCGGGCTAGCGGCAGAGATTCGAAGAAGTCGGGAAAGAGCGGACATGCAGCTAAACTACCTCAAAACATCATGGTACCGATTCACCCCTATTAGACGCTCACGGCTGAATTTGGGCCACTGGCAGTCTGATTTTCGGGCAAAAGTGCTTCAACTGCATCGCAAACCTGCTGGATGGAACTGGTCCCCGGGGCTGGCTGGAGGATGCGGCGAACCTCGGCCAGGTCGGCGATCATCCGCTCGCGCGGTGAGGTATTGGCCAACAAGGGGCGCAAAGCGTCGGCGACGTTCTGCGCGGTGAAGCTGGTCTGAAGCAGTTCGGGGACGATGCGGCCGCCGGCGATCAGGTTCACCATGGCGATGGGGAGGTTGTCGTCGGTGTCGAGGTTCGTTGGATCCCAGATTTCAGGCGGGTAGCGGACAAGGCGCTTTGCCAGCCGAAAGGTGAGCGGGGAGACGCGATAGACGACGACGAAGGGGTTTCCGATGACGGCGGCCTGGACCGTTGCAGTGCCACTGGCGACGACGGAGGCGCGGGCGTGGTGGAGGGCTTCGCGGGCGTCAGGAACGAGGCGGATATGAAGGGCCTTGAGAGCGGCCTCATGGGTGGCGGGCCAATAGTGGTCGTGACCTGCGATGTAGTCTGCCAGCTTTTTGCGGTCGATGGTGGAGGCGACCGGAAGGATGTAGTCGTAGCCGAGAGGAAAGCGGTGCGCCATCTCCATCATCACTTCGAGGTTTGCGGTGACCTCTTTCCATCGGCTGCCGGGCAGCAGGGCGATCCATTGCTTCGCGGGGTCGAGACCATGGGCGGCGGCGTATTCTTCGCGGGAGCTTGTGGGAAGGGGCAGTTCGGCCAGGGGGTGGCCGACGAACCGGGCGTCCACACCGCGGGCGCGGTAGAAGCGCTCTTCGAACGGGAAGATGACCATCATGCGGGCGACGCGCTGCTGCACCCAGCGCAGACGGCGGCGCTTCCATGCCCAGAGTTGCGGGCTGACGAAGTAGATGACGGGGATGCCTAGCTTCTTCAGGGTGCGGGCGAGGCGGAAGTTGACGTCGGGAAAGTCGATGAGAATGGCGATGTCGGGCTGGCGTTGCTTGATTGAGGCTACAAGCCGACGGTAGGAACTATAGACGCGCGGGGCGTGGCGGAGGACTTCCGTGATGCCCATGTGAGCGACGTCTTCGGCGCGCACGACGCTGTTGAGGCCGGCGGCTTCCATTTCCCGGCCGCCGAGGCCGAAGGAGTCGAGTTGCGGCATGCGGCGACGAAGCTCTGCGAGAATCTGTGCGCCATAGTGGTCGCCGCTGGCTTCGCCGGCAGAGAGAAAGACGCGCGGGTTGGATGGGCTAACAATGGAATCAGTGTAGATTTTTCTGGAGGGGATTGCATGCAAAAAGGTGCAGCCAAGAGATTCCGTGCGGTGGTCGAACCTCTGAAGGGAGGACTCGGCTGGGTTGTGGCCCGGATTCCGTTTGATGTCGATGCTGCCTGGAAGGAGATGGTGCGCCTGCGGGTAAAGGTCGAGGTTGGAGGGGAGGTGTTCCGCACTTCATTATTCGCCGATTCGAAGCGGGGTGGTCATTTTGTGCTTGTGAACAAGAAGATGCAGAGGGCCGCGGGCGCCAAGGCCGGGGCGATGGTGGAGTTTAATATCGCGCCGGATCTTGAAGAGAGGACGTCTGAGATTCCTCCGGAGCTGATGAAGATTTTGAAGACGCAGAAGAGGTTGGCGAAATGGTACGAGGGGTTGAGCGAATCAACCCGGTGGGAGATCGCGAAGTGGATTGACGGGGTGAAGGGCGCAGAGGCACGCGAGCGGCGCGCCGAGCAGCTTGCGGAGCGGTTGATGCTGACGATGGAGGGCGAAAAGGAGCTGCCTCCGGTGCTTGAGGTCGCGTTTCGGAGGACGCCGGCTGCGAGGAAAGGGTGGGAGGCGATGACGAAGGTGCAGCGACGGTCGAATCTGATGGCGGTCTTCTACTATCAGAGTCCGGAGGCTCGGCAGAAGCGCGTGGACAAGGTTGTGGAGGATTGCCTGAAGGTGGCAGAGAGATGAGAGGGCTTCTACTCTCTTTGCTGCTGACGGTGACCAGCCGCATGCTGCTTCGCAGTGACCGGCTGAACGGCACTATGGAATTGATGCTGCGTGGATTTCCATTTGATGCTGAGAGGCTGATGATTGCGAGCAACGGAAGAAGACTGGCGGCGGTGTATGTTTCGGCGGGCGATGAGACTCCGGCGGTCTTGATCTGTCACGGGATCGGCGAACTGGTTGAATACTGGGCGAAGGTGCAGGAATTATTGAAGGGAGTGGGGGTTTCGTCGCTGGTGTTTAACTACTCCGGCTATGGAAAGAGCTCAGGCTTTATCAGTGTGGGCAATTGCGAAGAGGATGCGATTGCTGCGTATCGCGAGCTTGTCGATCGAGGGCATCGCTCGATAGTTGGGCTGGGGTTTTCTCTGGGGACAGGGGTCGCATGCGCGGTTGCTTCGCGGATCGATGTTGGCGGGCTGGCGTTGTGTGAAGGATTTTCGACCTTGCGCGAGGGGGCAATCGCGATGGGATTTCCGCTTTGGTTGACGCTGCTGGTGCCCGATGTGTGGGATACGATTCGGCGCGTGGGCAAACTTGTGATGCCGGTGCTGGTTGTTCACAGCGATGTGGATGGGCTATTTCCAATGTCGATGGCCAAGGAAGTTGCCGATGCCTGCGGATCGCGGGGTGAGTTGATCGAAGTGAGCGGCCTGACGCACAATGCGCCGATCTTCGCGCCGACGGAGGCGTACTGGGGGCCAATTGCGGAATGGGTGAAGCGGCGTTCTGTCGTTAGTCCGCGGTGAGCGGCTCAAGCGGTGTGGTGGTGTCGGTGCCGGCGCCGAGTTCCTGGTCGCGATACTGAAGCTGATAGAGCTTCCAGTACAAGCCGCGCTGCGTGAGGAGTTGCTGGTGGGTGCCGCGTTCGCGAAGCTGGCCCTTGTGCATGACGAGGATGGTGTCGGCGCGCTGAATGGTGGATAGCCGGTGGGCGATGAGGATGGAGGTGCGCCCGGTGATCATGCGCGAGAGAGCGAGGCGGACGCGCAGCTCGGTGTCGGTGTCGACGGAGGAGGTGGCTTCGTCGAGGATGAGGATGCCGGGATCGTGCGCGAGGGCGCGTGCGAAGCTGATGAGCTGCTTCTGGCCGGTGGAGAGCGTTGCGCCGCGTTCGCGCACGGGCTCGGAGAATTTGAGAGGCAGAGTGCGGATGAAGTCGCCGATGTTGACCTCGTCGGCTGCGCGCTCGAGGCGTTCGTCGGTGATCCATTGCGAGCCAAGGCGGATGTTATCGGAGATTGTTCCGCTGAAGAGGAATGGGTCTTGCAGAACTACGCCGAAGCGCTGGCGGAGCTTCTTCAGGTCCTGCTCGCGGACGTCGACGCCGTCAACCAGGATGCTGCCGCGCTGGATGTCGTAGAAACGCATCATGAGGCTGGTGATGGTGGTCTTGCCGGCGCCTGTATGGCCGACGATGGCTGCGGTCTCGTCGGGGTCGACGACGAAGCTGACACCGGAGAGGATCCATTCGATGTCGGCGTAGGTGCGAAGGTCTTCGTCGGTTGCTGTGCCGATTCGTGCTATTTGCGCCTCGTCCAGCTTTTGATAAGTGAACCAGACGTTGCGGAACTCAACGCGGCCCGAGTTGTCACCTGCGACTGGATGTGCGGGCGAGACGATGGTTGGTTCGGTGTCGAGGAGTTTGAAGACGCGCTCGCTTGCCGCCATGGCTGCCTGCAGAATGTTGTATTTGTCGCTGAGGTCCTGAATGGGGCGGAAGAAGCGCTGCGCGTACTGGATGAAGGCAATGAGAACGCCGAGCGTGACGCTGGCGAAGATGGAGTGACGCAATCCGGCGGGGTAGCCTGCGTTGCGGAGGACGGCGTCGCCGCCAAACCAGATGACGAGCGCGATGGCGGTGGAGCTAAGGAACTCGACGATGGGGTAGTAGAGGGCGTAGGCGAAGATGGCGTCGGTCCAGGCCTGTTTGTTTTCGGCGTTGACGGCGGAGTAGTCGTTGAAGGCGCGGCGCTCGCGGTTGAAGAGCTGCACGATCGACATGCCGGAGACGTACTCCTGTGTGAAGGAGTTGATGCGAGCGGTTGCGTGGCGCTGGCGGCGGTAGCTGTCGCGGACGTGGCGGCGGAAGATGCGGGTGACGTAGAGGATGGCGGGGATGACGGAGATAGCGAGGAGCGCCAGCGGCCAGCTCATGCGCATCATGATGATGACGATGAAGGCGAGGACGAATACATCTTCAAAGATGGCGAGCACACCCGAGGTGAACATCTCGTTGAGCGCATCGACGTCGGAGGTGACGCGGGTGACGAGTTTGCCGACGGGGTTGTGGTCGAAGAACGAGGGAGACATGCGCTGCAGGTGACGGAAGATTTGGCTGCGCAGGTCGAACATGATTTTCTGCCCGGTCCACTGCATGGTGTAGGTCTGGAGGAACTCGAGCACGTAGGTGACGAGCAGCGCGCCGAGGTAAAGAAGGGCGATCTGCGTGATGCCGGTTATGGGGTTCGGGTTGAGGTGGCGGGCGAGCCAGGAGAGCCGGGCGGGAGGCGTGTCCGACATGTAGGTGTCGACGGCAACTTTGACGAGGTAGGGTCCCATGACGTCGCTGCCGGCTTTGACGATGATGGTTAGCGCCGCGAGCGTCGTCTGCACTTTGTAAGGACGGAGATATGTCAGAAGCCGGCGCATCAGATGGCTGTCGTAGGCTTTGCCTACGATCTCGTCATCTTGCGCGGACTTCTTCGGGGACTCCTGCTTCGCGTCCTTCGGTTTCCGGTCATCTGCCATGCAGTCTCATTTTAGATGCTTAGGGCAGAGCTTGGGTTCCGAAATAGCTGTGCTATCGGGTTGAGGCTACGGGGTTGCGGCTACAGGCATCGATACGGCTCCGACGATGGGCCCTCCATCGCCGCGCTGGGCAAACACAACCAGGCGCATGTTTTCTGTAGGATCGCCGGACGGCGCGGTCAGGCTGAAGGTTTTCGGCCCCTTCTCCAGATCTTTCAGGCTACCGATGCGCTGCATGACTCTCACCACACCTGCGTGTTCCAGGTGTCGGCTTTTGTTTTCACCGCCCTTTACATCGGTGGAATCCGTTGCATCGACCAGTGCGGCGTAAACATCGCCCTTGAATTCAGAGGGTGGAGCGGAGACAGCCGCAGAGACGTGACGGCCGTCAACCGCGACGTTGGTAAGAGTCAAGCTCGTCTTGGGCGTCTGCGCTGCGGCTGTTATGGCTTTGACTGCTTGCGACGGGTCGCTGCCGAGAAACTGTTTCGATCCATCGACGACCATCTGGGGGGTGTAGATGCCGTTCGGTGAATGGAAGTGCGAGTCGTAGGCGTTCTGACGATCGGTGTACTGATGCGAGGAGAAGCGGTCGTGCCAGCCGCCGTCTTCCCAGTAGTCCACGTGTTCACCGAGAACAATGATGTATACGCCGTTGACGGGCTGAAGTTTGTCGAGTTTCCCCAAAAGAGCATCGGCGGGAGGGCAACTCGAACAACCCTCGGAGGTGAATAACTCCACCACGACCGGCGTGCGGTTGGCTTGCGCGGTTTGGGCGGCGACGCTGGATGCTGCGAAGAATACTCCGGAGAGCGCGGTGACGATGGCGAGGGAGCGAAGCTGATACATGAAGCTTTACCTCTGGTTCGTTAGAGTTCCCGGGTGAAGTTAAGTTACACCCCGATAACATAATGTCCATGAAACAATTGAAGAGAAGGGAATTGCATTCGAATGGCTGGATCTGTTGGGATCTACATCTCGGTTCCGTTCTGCAAGGCAAAGTGTACATTCTGCAACTTCGCCTCGGGAGTGTTCGGCGCGGAACGGATGGAGCGGTACGTCGAAAGACTCTGCGGCGAGATTCGGGGGGGACATGCCGCGGCGGAGCGGATCGGGGCTATGCTGCCGCGTGAGGTGGATACGCTTTATTTTGGCGGGGGCACTCCCAGCCTGCTGTCGGCGGGGCAGTTTCAGCAGATATTTCAGACGCTGCGCGGCGAGTATGATCTGGCGAGCGACACGGAGATCACGCTGGAGTGTGCGCCCGGGCAGTTCTCTTCCGAGACTTTGGAGGAGTTGCAGCGGCAGGGGATGAACCGCATCAGTTTTGGCGTTCAATCGTTTGTGGACCGCGAGACCGCGGCGGTTGGCAGGCTGCATACGAGGAGAGATTGTGATGCGGAGCTTGCGCGTGTGCGGGCGGCTGGCATTGATGAGATCAACATTGATCTGATCTCCGGGCTGCCCCACCAGACTGCGGAGAACTGGAGATATTCGGTAGAGAAGGCGATTGAGAGTGGCGTGCCGCACATCAGCGTGTACATGCTTGAGGTGGATGATGAGTCGCGGCTGGGTCGCGAGATGCTGGACCAGGGATGTCGTTACAGCGCCTCTGCTGTGCCGAGCGAAGATGAGAGCGCGGAGTGGTATCAGCAGGCGTGTGTTGCGCTGGATGCAGCGGGTGTGGAGCAATACGAGATTTCGAATTTTGCGCGCGCAGGTCATCGCTCGCGGCACAATCTCAAATATTGGCAACGTGCGCCGTATCGCGGCTTTGGGCTCGATGCTCACTCGATGTTACACGCGGATGATAAGGCTGTGCGGTTTGCGAATACGAGCGATTTAAGCGAGTACCTTTGCGAGGCTGAAGGTAACGCCCCGTTTCGTCTTATCGAAGCGCCGAACGCTGCGGCGGCTGCCGAGGTCGATGTCATCGGGTGCGACGAAGCCTTTGAGGAGTCGCTGTTTCTCGGCCTGCGTTTGAATGAGGGCGTCGATCTGAATCGTCTTCGTGGCCAGTTTGGCGATGCGATGTTGCAGGATGCGATGCCCGCGCTGCTCGAGGTTCGCGACGCCGGCCTGCTGGAGTTGAACTCTGACTCGATACGGCTGACCGCGAATGGACGTATGGTTTCGAATGAAGTCTTCAGCCGCCTGTTAGTGGCTTCGGCGGCATAAACATGGACGAAATACAGAAGGAAAACAGAAACCCCCAAGGAGAGAACGAACATCATGATCGATTTGCGCAGCGACACCGTCACCCGTCCAACTCCAGCTATGCGCGAGGCGATGGCCTCAGCCGAGGTTGGCGACGATGTCTATAGTGAAGACCCGACGATAAACCGGTTGGAAAAAGAGGCCGCAGAAGTCTTTGGCCGCGAGGCCTCGATTTTTGTTCCTACGGGGACGATGGGGAACCAGATTGCGATTCGTCTGCACACAGAGCATGGGCAGGAGGTTATCTGCGAGTCGCGCGCGCATGTGCTCGATTGGGAGATGGCGATGGTCGCAGCTTTTTCGGGTTGCCTGCTGCGGACGGTCGCTGCCGAGCGTGGAATTTTGACGTGGGACCATATCAAGCCAGCCATTGGCGCGAAGATGTACTATCGCGCGCAGACCGGGCTGGTCTCTCTTGAGAACACGCACAACATGGCGGGCGGCACGGTGACGCCACTCGCGGTGATGGAAGAGGTTTGGGCTGGCGCCCGGGAGGCCGGTCTGCCGGTGCACCTTGATGGCGCGCGTGTCTTTAATGCCGCTGTCGCGCTTGGTATCAGTGTGGCGAAGCTCACGAGCGGCTTTGATACGGTGATGTTCTGTCTTTCGAAGGGGCTGGGCGCTCCGGTTGGGTCGATGCTTGTCGGTAGCAGGAAGGCGATCAAGCAGGCGCGTATTCATCGCAAAGCGCTGGGAGGCGGTATGCGGCAGGCGGGCATTCTCGCCGCTGCGGGACTGATCGCGCTGCACGAGATGCCGAAGCGGCTGCATGAAGACCACGCTAATGCGTGTCTTTTGGCGGACGCTGTGGCGGCGCAGTCCGAGGCGGCGGAGATTGATCTTGAGTCCGTGCAGACGAATATTGTGATCTTCAAGTTACGTGGCAAGGAGCCAGGCACGGCGGGCGACGCGGCAGCGTTTTGTGCGGCATTGAAGGAGAAGGGTGTGCTGGTCAGCGCCATTGGACCGCACTCGATCCGCTTCGTTACTCACTACGATGTCGATCGTGCTGCATGTGAAAAGGCTGCTGCGATTGTCACTGAACAATTGCGGATTCTGGCTTCATAAGCGACGACCACGGATCGCGCGGATTGAGCGGATAAGAACAAGCCGATTTTCTTTCGGCTTCAATCCGCTCTCTTTTCGGCCGATCAGCGTTATCTGGGGCCTAGTCGCCCCCGGCGTTGATTGTGGGGTTTGTTGCGAGAAAGACGTTCACAACGGTGCCATGGGTTGCCGTAGAGGTGTCGCTGCTGAAGGAGATCGTGCCTCCGTGCTTGTTGATGATGCCGCGGCTGACCCAAAGCCCGAGGCCGGTTCCACGCTCTCCCTTGGTAGTAAAAAAGGGCTGAAAGAGGTGTGGTTGCACATCGGCAGGAATGCCCGGGCCGTTGTCTGCGATGGTGATGATTGCTCCCGCCTGCATCTTATGGCCAGAGGCATCGACGCCTTGGGCCTGGGTACCTGGGGCCTGGGTGGCGATGCTTATCCTGATTTCACCGCCGGTTTCTGCGGCCTCGGCCGCATTGGTGATGAGATTTGTGAAGACCTGGCGGAGTTCGGCAGGGAAGCCGGCCACTGAGATGGGCTCCGGCAGATCAGCCGAGACTGTGACGCCCAGTTCGGCCAGGCGCCGTTCAAGCAGAAGAAGAATCTCCTGCAGCATCTCCTTCAGGTCGACCACGACAGGCGCTCTCGATTCGCGATAGAGTCCGAGCATAGCGCGGCTGATCTGAGTGACTCGCGCCAGTTCCTGGTCCGCCATGTCCATGAACTGGACTGATTCTTCTTTTGAGGCGCCGTTGCGCATCAGGTAGAGGAGGTTCGAGACAGAGTCGAGAGGGTTATGTATCTCGTGCGCGATGGTTGCGGCAAGACGTCCGGCGACGGCGAGTTTTTCGTTCGCGATCAGAGCTTCCTGGGTCTTGCGCTCCATGGTGATGTCGCGGAAGACCAGAACGATGCCGATGGTCTCTCCCTTTTGGTTGCGTATTGGAGCGCCGCTGTCGGCGACGTTCAATTCTGTACCGTCTTTGCGGATGAGGATCGTGTGGTTCGCCATGCCGACGATGCGGTTGAGCCGCTTGACCTTGGCGACCGGAGTTTCGACGGTCTGGCGAGTCGTTTCGTTGACGATGTGGAAGACATTGTCCAGAGGCTGTCCTTTGGCCTCAGACTGGTTCCAGCCGGTGAGATCGCGCGCGACAGGATTCATCATCTGGACGCGTCCCTCGGCGTCGCATGTGATTACGCCGTCGCCGATGGATTCGAGTGTGGTGCGCAACTCCTGTTCGGATTGAAAGAGCTCTTCGGCCCTGCGTCCCAGGATCTCCAGCGAGCTGCGGTAGGCGGCCGAGACGGCGTGTAGGCGATTGCGAGTGAAGAGGCCGATCAGCACACCCATGCCAAGGGCGAGCGACAACAGCACGGTAAGCATGATTCGAACTTGCCGATTCCATTGCGCGATTCGCTGAACACGATTGTCCTCGGCCTGGTGGATGATGTCATCGAGGTCGTGGCGTACCTGATCCATCAGGGCTTTGCCCTGCAAGTTCAATACGACGTCGTCGGTGTTGCCGCCGCCCCGCACGGTGGCGATGATCGGCCGAGCGAAGCCATCGCGCCAGGTCTGATGTGCGCTGCGCAGGTCAGCGACGTCTTGTCTTTGCTTGGAGTTCGCCCCGGCCATGTCGCTAAGGCCCTGGATATCCTGTTCGATCTGTGGCTGAGCTTCAGTGAAGGGCTGCAGAAACCGGGGGTCGCCGGTGGTTTCGTACCCTCGCAGCCCTGATTCTTCATCCACAATCAGCTTGGAGACCAGGGTCGCCTGCGAGATGCGGGCGTCTGAATCCTGAATCAGGTCGACGGTCAGGTTGGCTCCGCGAATCTGCATGTAGAGGGCGCCAGCAAGCACTAGCAACGCCACCACAGGCAGTAGAAATACCTGGCGCAGAACACTATTGAATTGACTTAGATTCACAGCATCTTGTCCCGTACTATTCGTGAGATGCATTCGTTAGTTGAAGCAGACTGTCCAGTTTTTCCAGAAGGGCAGGCGCGCCCTCGCCCTTGGTCATATAAAGGTCGACCAGGGAGGTCACTTCGGTGGACAGATCGACGTATGCCGACAATAGAAGGATAGGAACCTGCGGTTTGGCATGGCGCATCCTGGACGCGACCTCGCCCCCGTGCATGCCAGGCATGGAGTAGTCGAGGACGACAGCCTCCACCGGCTCCGCGCCGAAGATTTCCAGTCCCGATGGCCCGTCGAGCGCCGTCAGGACCCGGTAGCCGGCCCGCTCGAGCAGGATCTTGCGCACCTGAAGTCCGACGAGTTCGTCGTCCACGCAAAGCACCAGATGAGAGTTTTGTTTCATAGAGTTCCGTCGAAGGTCGAACGCGCCGAGTTACTCTAGGATATACGAGGGTACTCATTTTCACGTTTCGATTCATGATTCATCGTACGTTCGCAATCTTCCCGGCCACTGTGCGCTAACCTGACGTTAATCAAATCGAGGTTGATGAATTGAGTCAGACGATCTTTGTGTTGGAAGATGATGCGGATATCTCGCGCCTGGTCCAGTACCATCTGGAGAGTGCGGGTTTTACCGTCCGTCCGTATCTAGCTATCAGTCAAATACTTAGCGATGCCGAACGGCAGCCTCCCGCCCTCTTCCTGCTAGACATCATGGTTCCCGGGGGCGACGGTCTGGACCTGTGCCGCAGGCTCCGCCAGAACCCCACCTTGAGCATCGTTCCCATTATTTTTCTCACCGCACGCGCCGCAGAGAATGATCGTGTGCATGGCCTTGAGATGGGTGCCGACGATTACATCACGAAACCCTTTGCGACGCGCGAACTGGTTGCCCGGGTGAAAGCGGTTCTGCGTCGGTTCGAGCGCCCAAGTTCACCCTCCTTGTTGAAGTTCGAGAATGTCGAGATCGACGCTGGGGCGATGCAGCTTCGGGTCAACGGCGAATTGGTGACGACTACGGCTACGGAGTTTCGATTGCTCGACTATCTGGCCCGCCATCCGGGCAGGGTGTTCAGCCGCGATCACCTGCTTGATGCCGTCTGGGGCGACGCCCGCTTCGTGACCCCGCGGTCGGTCGACGTCTATGTTCGGCGGATTCGCGAGAAGATCGAAGCAGACGCCGAGACGCCGCGTTATCTTAAAACTATGCGGGGAGCCGGCTATCGCTTCGAGATTCCGAAGAGCGCACAGGCCCAGGCGTAGAGGCAGCTTGTGAAGAGTGGTCTCTTTCTTTCGTTCTTTGTCCGGATTGCTATCGCGCTCGGCTTCGTCGCCCTGATGCGGGTCTGGTTTACACCGCGCGGCTGGATGCTGGGCACCGCGCTGGTCATCGGGTGGGCCGCGATTAACGCCTTTTTTCTGGCGCGTTCCGTGCGGCAGAACATTATGCGTCTCCAGACTTCGACAGCCGCGATTCCGAATCGGCATGTCGGAGCCATCAATCCGGACTATAGCGACTTCGACGGCTTGGCCCAGGCGATCTCCGTTGCCTCCGACCACGTTGAACGCTCGCTCGCCGTCGCTGCGGAAAGCCGCCGCGAGCTTGAGGCGATGATCGACAGCATGCAGGATGCGGTCGTCGCGGTCGATGCTGCGGGCCGTATCCAGTGGAGCAATCAGCGCATGCAGCGGCTGATCCCGGACACCTCATCGGGCAGTGCCGTGCGGCATGGACATGCCCTCGTCCAGACCATTCGCGATCCCGGCGTTCTCGATTGCGTCCGTACGACGCTCGAGCAGCGTATCGTCACGGAGTGCCGATCGACCTCGCTGCTGCCGGCGCGAATCTTTGAAGTGAACGTCTCGCCTATGCCCGGTGGCGGAGCGGTTGCTGTGCTGCATGACATTACCCGTATCGAGCAAATCGAGCGCACGCAGCGCGACTTCGTGGCCAACGTCTCGCACGAACTCCGCACGCCCCTGACCTCGATTTCGGGGTACGTCGAGACGCTGCTGGATCACGAAGACTCCTTGAGCGATCAGGCCCGTGAGTTTCTTTCGACCATCCTGAAGAATGCCACTCGGATGAACCGGCTTACCGAGGACCTGCTCGTGATGGCGCGGGTCGAGTCCTCTGAGGAGGAGCTGCACCCCGGGCCGATACCCGCCGATATTCTCGTGCGCGATGCCGTCCAGGCGATGAGCGGCCTGATTCAGGACGTCGACGCCATCCTCGAGATCGGTGAGACGACGAGAGCCGCGGTAGTGGCTGATACGGACGCGATCCTGCAGGTCCTCAGCAACCTGATCGAAAACGGGATCAAATATGGACGGGCACGGAACGAACCATATTGCCGGGTGGTGATCAGTGCGAGGGAGGTCTCCGACCCTGTCGGGGTCAACGGCGCCGTCGAGTTCAGCGTCCGCGACTTCGGTCCTGGAATTGCATCGGAGCACCTCAATCGGATCTTCGAGCGGTTTTATCGGGTCGACAAGGCCCGCTCGCGGGAGTCCGGCGGAACCGGCCTGGGGCTCGCAATTGCGCGACATATGGTCCAAATGCACGGCGGGACGATTCGGGCGGAAAGCGAATTGAATGCGGGGAGCACGTTTCTGTTCACCCTGCCTAAAGCCTTATCTTCCGCAGAATAATGCCGTTTTCACCCCGATGTAACCTCTCTGTAACAATCCCCCCTCAGACTTAATAAGTAATGAGTTAACTGATTGGATCATCGATGCGTTTTTTGTCCGAGGGGGAATTGTGAATTTGAAATTAATAGCAGCATGCGTGATGGCACTCGTAACTGTGGGCGCGAACGCACAGAATCTGAATGGGGCGGGCGCTACCTTTCCATACCCCATATACTCCAAGTGGTTCACCGAGTACAAGCAGCAGAACCCTGGAGTGCAGATCAACTATCAGCCGATCGGTTCGGGCGGTGGCATCCGTCAGGTTACCGAGGGAACGGTTGACTTCGGCGCTGCCGACGTCCCAATGACTGCTGAACAGATTTCGGCAGCCAAGGTCAAGGTGATTGCACTTCCCACTGTTCTTGGCGCTGTTGTCCCGGTCTACAACGTTCCCGGAGTGAACAAGGAGCTCAATTTTTCGGGCGATGTGATCGCGGACATCTATCTGGGCAAGATCGCCAACTGGAATGACCCCCGCATCGTGAAGGACAATCCCGGCGTGAACCTGCCGAATAGTGCAATCCTGCCCGTCTATCGCTCCGAAGGCAGCGGAACGACGTTCATCTTTACCGACTACCTATCCAAGGTCAATGCTGACTTCAAGAGCAAAGTCGGCGCCGGCGCGGCGGTCAAGTGGCCTACGGGCATTGGTCAAAAGGGAAATGAAGGTGTTGCCGGAATGGTTCGCCAGTCGCCGAACTCCTTCGGCTATGTTGAGTTGATCTATGCCCAGCAGAACAAGATGTCCTTCGGCATGGTGAAGAACGCCTCGGGCAAGTTCCTGAAGGCGAGCACGGACGGCGTTACGGCTGCCGCCGCAGCTGCTGCCAAGACGATGCCTGCCGACTACCGCGTCTCGATCACCAATGCCGCCGGTCCAGATGCTTACCCCATCTCCAGCTTTACCTGGATGCTGATACCGGTTCAATCTAAGGATGCAGCCAAAACCAAAGCTCTGGTCGGCTTCATGAACTGGATGCTCGATCACGGGCAAGCCGAGGCGGCTTCGCTCTCCTACGCCCCGCTACCGAAGCAGGTGCAGGACATGGTTCGCAAGAGCGTCTCCACTATCAAATAGTGTTATCCGCCGCACGGACTTCGCGACCGATCAAGTCCGTGCGGCAAATTTTTCCCGATCGCAGAACATTTCGGCGAATGCAGTCGATCCCAGAAATCGAATTGACCGACAAAAAAGATTGTGTCCACTACACGCATGACTGACGAACTAGACTCCAGGTCATCGCCGCCTGTGCCACCTACGCTGCCCAATCCGCCGGCGGTTGTTGCGTCGGGTTCTGCATCGTCTGCCGTCGCAGCGACGCCTTCGATTGTCCGCGACTTTCTAAACAAGCGGGGAAGCGGTCGCGTTGCCGATACGAGCTTTGCTGCGGTGATGCTCCTCTGTGCGTTGAGCATCTTCGCCATTGTTCTCTTCATCCTCAGCATTCTGATCCTTCGCTCCCACCTCAGCCTTGCGCAGTTCGGCTGGAGTTTCTTCACCCGGAACGCGTGGGATCCGGTATCGGGCGACTTCGGCGCGCTGCCCTTCATCTTTGGAACGCTGGCCACGTCACTCATCGCGCTGTTTATTGCAGTGCCTCTGGCTCTGGGTGTCGCCATCTTCCTTACTGAACTCTGCCCTCTACCCATGCGAGCTCCCATCTCGTTTCTCACCGAGTTGCTGGCTGCCATCCCTAGTGTCGTGTATGGTCTCTGGGCGGTCTTTGTGCTCGTGCCGCTGATGCGTGAGGTTATTGGGCCGTTTTTCGTCAAGTATTTCGGATGGACAACCTTGTTCACCGGCGCGAACTTCGGCGTCGGCCTACTGACCGCCAGCATCATTCTCGCCATCATGATCCTTCCCATCATCTCTTCGCTTACTAGGGACATCATGAACGCAGTGCCCAACAGTCAGCGCGAGGCAGTTCTTGCCCTGGGCGCTACGCGCTGGGAGATGATCCGCATTGGCGTACTGAGAAACTCGCGCATCGGCATCGTGGGCGCCATTATGCTGGGTCTTGGCCGTGCGCTCGGCGAGACGATGGCCGTCACCATGGTTATTGGTAACCATCCGAACATCAGCAAGTCTCTCTTCGCCCCTGCCAATACCCTCGCCAGCGTCATCGCAGGAGAGTTTTCTGAAGCGACGACCGACATCTATCTGAGCGCTCTGATTGAGATTGGGCTTGCGCTCTTCCTCGTCACCATCGTCGTCAACGCTATCGCTCGCCTGATGGTCTGGGCAGTCACGCGCAATGCGCCGGCAAGGGTGCACTAACATGGCGACCCAACCACAAAACAATCAGCCCACGCCGATGAACTTCAGGTCGAAGTCCATGCGCATGAACAATGCCCGGCGTACTGTGACGAACTACTTCGTCAACTCCCTCTCGGTCCTTGCGACGATTGTGGTGATCATTCCTTTGATCGCGATCCTGTTCTACCTGATCTACAAAGGTGCAAGCTCGCTCAACCTCGCCTTCTTCACCCACATCCCCGCTCCGGTCGGCGAGGCAGGAGGGGGGATGGCGAACTCCATCGTGGGCTCGGGAATCATTCTTGCTGTCGCGAGCACTATGGGAATCCCTGTCGGCATCGCCGCCGGCGTCTACCTGGCGGAATTCGGCCGCGGCAAGGCGCTTGCCACAGCCATACGTTTCACAGCCGACGTTTTGAACGGTGTCCCTTCCATCGTTATGGGCATCGCGGCCTTTTCTCTCCTGGTGCAGGGAAGGCACTTCTCCGCATTCGCCGGCGGCGTCGCCCTCGCCATCATGATGATCCCCACGATCACTCGTACGACCGAAGAGATGCTTGCAACGGTTCCGCACGCCATCCGCGAAGCCGCGCTTGGCCTCGGCGTCCCGAAGTGGCGCACTGCCATCTCGGTCACCCTGCGCACCGCGTCACCGGGTATCATTACCGGTTGCATGCTGGCGTTCGCGCGTGTTGCCGGCGAGACGGCACCGCTGCTCTTTACCGCATTTGGCAATCAGTTCTGGAGTGTGAAACTCAACGAGCCCATCGCCGCTTTACCCTTACAGATTTACGTCTATGCCCTCTCGCCGTACGATGAGTGGCATCGTCTCGCATGGGCCGGCTCGCTTGTTCTTATCGTTATGATTATGGTATCCGTCACGCTCGTCCGCATCTTTGCCAACCGCGGCGTACTCAAGGGAGGAAGCTAGTGGGAGTCGGCATTCTGGTTGAAGATTTGAACGCGTGGTACGGGACCAATCACACCCTGCAGGACATTAACCTGCACATCCCTGCGAACCACGCCACCGCGCTCATCGGTCCTTCGGGCTGCGGCAAATCAACGTTCGTTCGCTGCCTCAACCGCATGCATGAGACCAATCCGATCGCCCGCGCTACCGGCGTCGTCAAGATGGGGGAGATCGATATCTACAGGGACGCCTCCCCGGTTGAGATTCGCCGCCGCGTCGGCATGGTCTTTCAGCGTCCGAACCCATTTCCAACCATGTCGATCTACGACAACGTTGCCAGCGGCCTCAAGCTCAACGGCTTCCGCAACCGCCGTGTTCTCGACGAGACCGTCGAGCGTTCTCTCAAGCAGTCGGCGCTTTGGGAAGAGGTGAAGGATGATCTGAAGAAAAAATCGGGCGCGTCGCTCTCCGGCGGCCAGCAGCAGCGCATGTGCATCGCCCGTGCGCTCGCTGTTGATCCCGAGGTGCTGCTGATGGACGAGCCCGCGTCCGCGCTTGATCCCGTCTCCACCTCGAAGATTGAAGACCTCATTTTTCAGCTCAAGAGTCAGTACACTATCGTCATCGTGACACACAACATGCAGCAGGCGGCGCGCGTGGCCGAAAACACCGGTTTCTTTCTTAATGGCAAGATGGTCGAGTTCGACTCCACCCACAAGATCTTCACCAACCCGAAGGACAAGCGAACCGAAGATTACATCACGGGGAGGTTTGGCTGATGCGCGAGAAGTTTCATCAGAACCTCGACGATCTCAAAGAAAAGCTTCTTGTTATGGCCGGCATGGCTGAACAGGCAATCCAACGCTCCATCGAAGCGTACCGCACGCGCGATCTCAGCATCTGCGAACTGGTCTTCCGCGCTGAACCCTCGATCAACCGTCTTGAGCGCGAGATCGACCAGATGGCGCTCGACCTTCTCGCGATGGAGCAGCCGATGGCTGTCGATCTGCGCTTCATTCTTTCGGTTATCCGCATCAACGCCGATCTCGAGCGCGTCGGCGACCAGGCCGTCAACATCGCTGTCCGCGTCCGTGAGATGGGCGCCTTCGCCAATATTGACCTTCCAGTCGACATCCCCAAGCTCGCCTCGCTGGCTTCGGCTATGGTGCGCAAAGCACTCCAGGCCTTTATCGAAGCCGATGCGGATCTCGCCAAATCTGTTCTTCTCCTTGACGATCAGGTTGACGAGATGAACGACGCGGCCTTCTATGCGCTGAGCAATTTGATCAAAGAGAGGCCAGATCTTAGCCCGCAGTCTCTCAACGCTCTTATCATCGCGCGCAATCTGGAGCGCGTTGGCGACCACGCCACGAATATCGCAGAAGATGTCATCTTCTGGGTTCGAGGCGCAGACGTCCGCCACAATTCGACCACTGCTTAGTCCGCAGCCTCTGCTGCCGCCGTTGAAGGCTCCCACCAGATCAGCCGCGTCAGCATCGGATAGTACAGACCCACTCGCAACCTACCGGCGCTCACCCGATCCCGCATCATTCGCGCATAGGCCTCCAACTGCGCCTCATACTTCGCTCTCTCTTCCGTCAAAAACTCGTTCAGTCCATCTCGGCCATGCGTGGCTGCTTTATAGTCGATGATCCAAAGACAATCGCTTCCCGCGTCCAGCGGCTTTTGCCCGCCCAGAAACACTCTATCCATTCGCACGCTACTGCGTCTGTCGGCCCAGGAGATCAAAGCAAGCTCACTCGATGCGTTCTTATGTGGCGCAAGCACCCATAGTCCCTCAGGATCAGTCAACATATCGCTGAGTCCAGCCTGAACTCGTGTTGCCAACTGATGGACAATCGCGGGTGCCAAACCGTCCGCGCGCAGCGCCGCTGCGATACGAGGTGTCCATCCTGTTACTTCGCGCCGTAAGGCATCAATGCCGATCCCATCTCCAAGCCGCTTCGCCAGCACTTCCACAAATGCGTGCACTGAATTTCCAAACGCCCGCGCTTCAAAAGACCCTTCGGGCCGGTCGAAAGGTGAAGGCGCCGTCGCTGTCTCGCCGTACGAGAGTCTTTTCGGCACGGTGAAACGTTGCTCCGGTCTAAAGTTCAGCGGCAGTCTTTCCACCGTTGCCGGACTTGTCTGTCCGCCTGCAACGGCCGCCAAGTCACCGACGAATTCGTCCTCTTCTTCGTCCTGAGCAAGCGACGTCGTGAACATCTTCGTTATGCCCTTCAGCAGTGGTGCACGGTCTGGGAAATGTTGCTCCGCCGCCGGCCACGCCGCCTCCAGGAGAGTTCCTGCTCTTCTGCTGATGTCGCCATTGTTCTTCTTTTCGGGTGCGGCGAACAGGTGCAGCGCCTCTCGCGCTCGCGTGGATGCGACATAAAACAGTCGCCTCCGCTCTGCCGCCTCTCGCGTCTTCTGTATACCCTTCAGCCATGCGTTCAGCTTGCGAGACTCTTCTCCCTTGCCCTCGATTGGCGCGAGCATCACACGTGCGGCGTTCTCATCGGCGAATTCCATCTCCTCCCACGTCAACAGCCGCCGCGCATCATTGCCTGCGAGCCGCTCCAACCCGGGAACGAGTACCACGTCCCACTCAAGCCCCTTTGCTTTGTGGATCGTCACCAGTTCCACGGCATCCGCGCGCGCCTTACTCTCAGCATAGAGCTTCGTCATCCTCTGCTCGAGTTGCTTCAGATCAATCCGGCCGGACTCCTCTTCCATCTCATCGAGCAGCTGCAGATATCGCCGCGCGTTTCCCATCTCCTCATCGGATAAGTAAGCATCTCCGCCCAGCGATCGCCATGTTCGCTCAACCCACTCCGCCGTCGAGAGCCGCTCGCGCTGCAGGTCTGCAGCCTCCATTACGGGCCACAGCCGCTCCAGCCGAGCTACGCCGTCCGCACTGAGAAACTCGCCTCGCTCCTTGACTGCTTCCCACACCGTGCGCTCTCTCCACACCAGATCATCGGCTCCCATAAGCACATGCAGGTCAGCTAACCCCATTCCACACCACGGCGCCCGCAACACCGCAAGCCATGCCACGCGATCCGCCGGATGCAGCAGCGCACGCGTCAGCGCAAAGAGATCCAGTACCTCCTGTCGCTCTCCCAACTCCTCGATGTCCACGGCGCGATAGGGAATCGCCGCGCGGTCCTCTCCGCCCTTGAACTCACTGACAATCTCCGCCAAATGCTTTTTGGTCCGCACCAGCACCGCAATCCGCCACGGCTTGGTCCTTCCTTCCGGCAGCGGAGTCGCTCTCCACTTCTCGACCACTGCACGCATCGTCGCCGCATCTTGTTGCCGTTGCGCGCGAATCGCCTTCTGCTTTTCCTGCGGCTTTAGTCCAGGAGGCAAAGCGTGCGCATGCCAGCGAACCGCTGCCGCTTCTCCGAGTTGTGTGGCGGGGCGTACAGCGACAGCCTCCGTAAACGGCACATCTCCATTGCTCGCTCCACGGATCTCTCTCGGAAACAGCAGCCTGAAATCTTCATTGAACGCATCCACCAACGCGGCCTGCGACCGGAAGTTCGCCGTAAGCCGGAGACATCCCAACGGCAGGTCCCCCAGGCGCTTTGTCTCCATCGTTCGCAGAAACAACTCGACCCGCGCCTGCCGGAACATATAGATCGACTGCTTCGGATCGCCTACCAGGAACACCGTCTGGCTTGCACCATCCCAACCCTGCGTCAGCAGCCGAATCACTTCGTAGTGACTCGTCGAGGTGTCCTGCATCTCGTCGACCAGTAAGTGCTCCAGGCGCATTCCAGCAGCGGCAGTCATCTCACTTGCGCCACCCTCGTCCAGCGCATGCTTCGCTAGGAGCGTTAACTCGGTGAAGTCGCACTCGCCTCTTTCGGCGAAGACTACCTGGAGTTCTGCGAGGGATCGCCGCAGCACACGAAAGAGGGCCTTCGCCTCATCCCACTGCTCTTGCGGATACGTCGCTGGCGGCAATCTGTAGACACTGCGAAGCACCGCTTGAAGATGATCGTCATATCGCACAACATCCAGAATTTCTTTCAGCCGCTCTTTTTCGTATTTCGGTATGACAAAGCCGAGTGTCCTATCTCCGAACGCCTTCCGCCACGTTCCAGTTGAAGGCGCTATAAGTAGATGAATGAGAGCTCGCCAATGAGCGAGGTCTTGAGCGCTGGCCAAAGGAAGGCCGATTCTCTCGGCGCAGACGGCGATAGGCGAATGGGCGCCTCCCACTACTTCATTTCTGCTCATGGAGCGCGCGAGCTCTGCGAGGTCCCTCAATATCGCAGACGGCATCGTCTGCTCCAGGCGGGTCAGCCCCGCGCAGATCGCGATCTCGATAGACCTCTCTAGTTTGGGGCGTACTACTCCGTCCAGATGTTCGTCCGTCAACTCTTCATGATGAAGCGGCATAAACTCGGCCCACTGTTCTCGGCGCTCCAGCATCTCGGCAATTAAATGATCGCAATCCCGCAGGCTTCCGTCGCGATGCAGTAGCAGCTTGGTCAGCGAGCCGTCCAGCACTTCATCATTGCCGCCCATTTGCATCAGCGTCCGCCGTGCAGCCTCGCGATATAGAGGTGCAGCATCCTCCACCGGGGTGAGCCCTCCACCGCTTCCCGAGAGCACCGGCAGCGATCGCGCGATCTCTGCGCACACGGAATCGATGGTCTGGATCCGCAGCTCTCGCGGTCGTTCGAGCAGCCTCCACCCAAGCGCCTTATCCTTTCGAAGCAGCGCTTCTGCCAACTCCCGCGTCGCACGCTCAAAGGCGCCGTCTTGCTTCAGCAGGGCTCGCTCATTCGCTGCCTGTAGCTCTTCGAAGATTCGATCCCGAATCTCCTGCGTCGCTTTTTTCGTGAAGGTGATCGCCAGAACCTGCTCCGGCTCTGCCACACTTTCCTGTCCCAGCAGCTTCAGATAGCGTTGAATCAGCAACCCAGTCTTGCCCGAACCTGCGGGTGCCTCTACGATCCAGGAGCGCTGCACATCGAGGGCATCCTCCCGCGCCTTGCGATCCAGCGGGGCCACATCCTGTGCCCGGCTCGTGTCGTCCTTCTCTGGAAATAAATCAGGGAACAGGTACAGCTCACTCACCGCCCACCCCCGGTGAATCTCCTGTCTCAATCTCCGTCTCCTCCAGCGATGCTCCGACCACACGGCACAACAGCCTCTGTCCGCAATAGGTACACGTCTTCGGATAGATCTTTGGCTGCACGCTGGCGTCCCCCGCTGCGAACTGCTCAGCCAGTTTTGTCAAGACTTCTCGCCAGTCTTCGACCTGCGCTGCAAAGCTTTCGGCCTTCAACCGTTTAGGGTTCAAGAGCACTCCATCCCTTGCAGCGAATCCTTTCCATCCCATCTCCTTGCCCGCTCTCAATTGCGCAAACGCTACGCCGCCCAGCCGCTCCGGATCCGATACGACCGCGTACAACGGAAGCTGAGGAGCGTCCGGTCTGTCGGATAGCCAGTCCTTCGTGTCAACGATCCCGGTCTTGTAGTCGATCACCAGCTCTCCACCCGCAGTCTCATCGACGCGGTCCATGCGCACGCTCACATGCAGCGGCCCTATCTGGACATCGCTTGAAGCCGTCTCGCGTCGCTTCACAGTGAACGCGGGCCGCGCCAACTCGTGCTCCAGCCATGGCCGCAGCAAACGTTGCAACCGCCGACGCTGCATCTTCACGTAAGCCTCGTCCCAGTCGGATGCGCTCAGTTGCGCAATCTTATTCAACCCCTCCTCGATCGCGCTATCCAGCTTTTCCTCCCGATCGGCCACCGTCATCCTGCGCAGCGCATCCTGCGTCTCGACGCGACCCCAGAAGACCTCCATCACGGTATGCACCACTGTGCCGCTTTCGAACGCATCCATTCCCAGTTCCACGCTCTCCAACGCCTTTGATGCCAGGCGATGCTCGGCAAACGCGCGAAACCCGCACTGCGCCTGCAACTGAAGCACAGAGGCTCCACCACGGATCACTCGATCCGGCAGAGCAGCCACGGTCGCATCGTCCTCTACCTCTTCGAGGTCAATGATCACGCGAGGATTTTCGGGCGCGACCAACTGTGCAGCCGTAGTCTCTTCCAGCTTGAGCTCCGCCAGAGCATGCGAAGGCCTCTGCCGCCCCTCGGCCGACTCCCTCGCGTAGCTGAATACTGTTGTCTCCGCGCTCGCTGCCACGCGCTCCATCACCCGCTGCGCCTGTTCTGCGTCGCGCGCTGCGTCCGCGCCCGGCATCCCTAATTCACGTTGCATTCCCCAGGGCAGCAGGGGATTGACTCCTGCGATGCTGGGCCAACTCAAATCTCCTGCGCGCAAAAACCAAACTGCGTCGAAGGAGCTTCCAGCCGCCTCCAACGGCCCCATCACCTGCACCGGCGCATCGCGCGACTCCGGCGCGAAGGTCGTCTGCCGTGCGATCCTTTCGAGTCCCCTCAGCGCTTGTTCAAACTCGACCTCCACTCCGTCAAAATCAAGCGTAGCCAGCTCATCGAGAGCGCCCTCCCATTTGCGCCGCGTTTGAAACTCGACACTGGTCTCCTGCGCACCAGAACCCAACCCCGCAGCGTGCAGGAACTCTCGCATCTCTTCCGCCCAGGCTGCATTCGTTCGAGCGGTCATGCCCTGCATGCGATTTGCGACTCCGCGCATCGCACGCAGCGCATTGAACAGTCGCGAAAGCTTTCCTCTCCGCTTCGATTCGTTCACCTCTGCGAACACTCCATCAATCGATATCTCTGGCCGCAGCATCCGCATCTTACGCTGCTCGAACGCATCGAACTCCGCGCGAGCTCCTCGCTCCTCGCTGGTCATCGCGAAATAACGCGAGAGCAGCAACGCACTCACGGTCTCCAACGGCAACGCTCCCGCCGCCCATCGCAGCAGGTCCAGGGCAATCGCGACCATCGGCATCTCAGCCAGCGCATTCCCCAGCGAAAATTCGTAAGGCCCCGTCTCACTCGCCGCGCGAATATCTTGCAGCTCTGGAGCGAGTATCTCGCGAAAGACACGATCGATCTCGCGCCGCTGGGTCTCGAGCGCCGGCACAATCACTGCGACTCTCGCCCCTGGCTGTTCCTCCAAATACTTCCGCACCCAGCGCGCCGCGACGCGCAACTCCTCCTGCTCATCAGCCGCATCAACCAGGAGACGCTTTGCGGCGTCCGCTGTACGACGGAATTCTTTGACATCAATTCCCAAAGAACGCAGCGACTCAACGAATCTGATCTGCGCCGGCGTGATTGCATCGAACCCAACGAGCAGAAGTCCACCCGCGGGCGATTCCCCAAGGACTTTGTCTATAGCCTTGCAGAGGGCTTCTTCTAACTGCGCCTGAGGGAGAAGGCCCTCCGTTGTGCACCGACGCTCAAACGCCCGCGCCCACTGTTGAAATGCACGCGTATCGGCGCTGCCTGCGGCCAATCTCAGCCGTCGCTGGGCTTCGTAGCGGCAGACCAGCTGCCAGGCCTCCGCCGCCATCTCCGCCAGCGAATCCACCGTTCGCAAACTCGCGAGCTCAGTATCCTCCTCTAGAACCGTTCGCCATACTGCATGCTCCTGCGTCCGGTTCAGCAGCATCTGCGTCACATGCCCTTCGATCAACAGTCGACGCCACAAAGTTGCTGTCCATGCATCCCACGCCAGCACATCTGGCGAGGCCCAGCTCGCAAGCCCGCGTTGCCGGTTTCGCTGGTCGAATCCTCGCCGCAGAGCCCGCGCCGCACGCTGATTTCCCGTCACTACGGTCGCGCCGCGCTCCAGCGCGTGTGCGATCTCCAGCGGCAAAAGCTCAACACCGTCCATATCTTGGTTATACGCTCGCGAACACTGGAAAATCAGTCAAGCCGCAACCGGGTTCTTCGGCGCAAACATGCTCATCCCCAGCAGCCCAAGCGCCGCGGCGAAGGGCAGCACCAGAGCCACTTGCAGCGAACCCGCTGCCGTGGACACCACGCCCATCAGCCAGGGCAGCGCTGCCGCTCCCAGCCCCGACACCGCCAACACAACTCCGGCCTGCCGCGCCGTTGGCCGCTCCGCGATCAACAAGGCCCACGTAGCCGGAAAGAACGGCGCCAGGCTCAACCCCAGCAGAACCGCGAATCCCGCAATCAGCAGAGCCGAATGCGCTGTCGCGAGAGCTGCGGTAAACACTGCCGCCAGTCCCAGTCCCCAACGCTGCACCGTCTTCTCGCCCACCCGCAGCATCACGGCAGAAGCTCCCGCGCGCCCAACGGTCAGCGACATCCAGAGCAACAGCGTCGTATACTCGCTCACCGCCAGCGTCTTGTCCCCATAGCGCAGGGCGAACGTGGTGAGCCAGCCGCTCAGGCATGTTTCGAGCCCGCCATACAGAACCAGCAGCACAGCGAAGTACAGAAAGACGCGCCTGCTCAGGCCGGTCTGCGGTTCAGCCTCCTGAGTCGCCTTATCAAACTGCTCCGCATCCGATCCTTCTCTGCGCATCTGAAACATCAATCCAGCGCTGCCGAGTAGAAACAGCGCAGCGAAGCCCTCCAGCACTCCACCCAGTGCGAACCTGGGCAGCAGCCACGCCGCCAGCAACGCAGACAACATTGCGCCGAGACTGAACGAGAAGTTCAGCATCGACAGCGCCGATCCGCGATGCGCGGTAAACCTTCGCCCCGCCAGAATATTTACCGAGGTAATAATTTGCCCCAACCCAAACCCACCCACAAACAGACACCCACAGCCGACATTCATCGAGGGCGCGACTGCAAACCCGCCAAACCCCACCGCTCCGGCCAGCAATCCGAGGAGCAGACTTCGCCGGAGCCTTCCGGACACGGTCACTCCGCCCAGAAACGCTCCGCAGAACTTCGCCATCATCAACAGTCCGCTCTGCGAATCCAGCATCGCCCACTGCTTCGCCAGCAACGGCAAAATCGGCCCAAGCATCGCCGTTCCCAGTCCCGCCAGCACCAGCCCGAAGTGCATCAGACCCAAAGAAGGCGCTATCTTCCTGCCTCGTTCAACCAAACCAACCCCCGCCGCAAACTTAGACACCAGCCATTATCATTGAGTGAGGAGTTTCCCGTGCCGCGCAAGCCCTTTTTCCTCCTCGCCTTCGTCGCTTTTCTGATCGGTTGCCATCCAAACTCCACCTCACCCGTCCCTTCGGCGCAGCAGAAGACCTTTACCATTCGCGGGAAGGTTCTCGCTACGAACGGCGCCCATATCACTCTTGATGGCGAAGATGTTCCGGGGTTCATGGAAGCCATGACCATGGACTACAAACTCGCCGACCCCAGTGTGGCCTCAGAACTGCATCCTGGCGACCGTATCACCGCCAAGGTTCTCGCCGACCGCGATAAGGACGGCGACTACACCAACATCCGCCTCACCGACATCGTCGTCACATCCCAGGCTCGTCCGGACTACAAGCCTCCGGTCTCCTACCACGTCCCCGCCCAGGGCGATGTGGTCCCTGACTTCGCTCTTCTAATCAGAGCGACCGCACCATCCACCTCTCGCAGTTCAAGGGCAAGCTTGTCCTCCTGACCTTCATCTATACCCGCTGCCAGCTTGCGGACTTCTGTCCGCGCATGAGCCACAACTTCGCTGACATCGACAAAGCTCTCGCCGCAGATCCTGGCCTCTACAAGCAAACCCATCTCATCAGCGTCAGCTTCGACCCTGCCTACGACACCCCCAAAGTTCTCCGCAGCTACGGTGGTGCGTACACGGGCAACTACACCAAGGAACGGTTTCTCCACTGGGACTTCGCCGCTCCGACGGAAAAAGAGCTGCCCGCGATGACGCAGTTCTTCAACGTGGGCGTCACCCCCGGCGACAGCAAATCACTCACTCACTCGCTTTCGACCGTTCTTATCGGTAAAGACGGTAAGATCATCGCCTGGTACCCCACCAACGACTGGGATCCGAAGCAAGTCCTCGCCCAGATGAAGAAGAGCGCTACCGTGTAGTTTGGAACGCGCGGCTCGCTCATGCGCCTCATCAAAAACTCTTTCGATCATGTAACAGCCCGTTCACTTTGCTTTGATCGATCCTTAATGGGTATCGCTATAGTTTCGTTGTTATGCGAGACATTAAATTTTCACGAATACCCCTTTTGGCGGCCGTCCTGTTTCTTCCTTTGTTCCTATCTACATGCCCAGTACGACAACGGCAGCCTCGTTGGAACCATTCGAGATAAGAGCGGAGCCGCAATCCCCGGCGCTGTCGTCACCATCACCAACAACGCGACGGCAATCGCCACAAAGGTCACGACGAACGGCGAAGGCGACTATGAAGTCCCGTCCCTCCACGTCGGCGTCTACAACATGTCGGCTTCCGCGCCCGGGTTTACGGATGCCGGCGCCAATAACATCAGCATCTCGGTCGGCGGACGCCAGCGTATCGACCTGTCTCTCAACGTAGGTGCAACCCAGACTACGGTCGAGGTTTCAGACGTCGCCCTGCAGATTGAGACCGAGTCCAGCGAACGCGGCCAAACCATCACCAACTACCAGAGCGCAGCGCTGCCCCTGGTCACCCGTAACTACTCAGACTTCCTGGCCCTTGTTCCCGGTTCGCGCCAGGCGCCTACTGCGGCAACAACCAGCTCGATCAACTCGCTCGTCCGCGCGGGTTCGTACAACGTCAACGGCCAGCGCAGCATGTTCAACAACTTCCTGCTCGATGGTCTGGACAACAACGCCTACGGCGAGAGCAACCAGGGATTCGACAATCAGATCATTGCCATCCCTCCCGACTCTGTCGCCCAGTTCCAGGTTGTGACCGACAACGAGAGCGCCGAGTATGGGCGGTCCTCAGGCGCAACCGTCAACGTCGCGTCGCTGAGCGGAACCAACCGGTTCCACGCAACGGTCTACGAGTTCATCCGTAATACCGACCTCAACGCGGCGGGCTTCTTCAAGCCTCTGACGGTCAGCAACACCGGAACCACGGTCCCCTTCGTGAAGCCCACCTTTAATCGCAACCAGTTCGGAGTGAACTTCGGTGGACCCATCATCAAGGACAAGCTCTTCTACTTCGTCGACTACGAAGGCTTCCGCCAGGTGCTCAAGCCTCTCAGCGTGCTCACCCTGCCGACGCAGAATGAGCTGAACGGCATCCTCGTCGTTCCGGTGAAGAACGCGTTGAATCCCAGCGTCGTCTACCCAGCCGGCACGCCCATCCCAGCCAGCGCAATCAATCCGCTCTCCGCGCAGATCATCAGCTACTTCAAACAGCCCTCCGTCTACAACGCGCTTCCGAAGAGCGGCCTTTCCACCACGGGTCTGGCAACCAACGACTACGCCGTTCAGGTCCCGTTCACCGATAACTCCGACAAGGGCGATCTTCGCCTCGACTGGCAAATCAATTCGAAGAACTCGACATTCCTGCGCATCAGCGATCGCAAGGAGACTGGCGTCAACTACCCGAGCATTCCAATCCCCCTCGACGGCCAGACTAACGGAACGATCAGAATCCTCGACCAGCAGATCGCGCTCGGCTACACCTACCTGATTAGCGCAAGCAAGGTGCTCGACGTTCGTCTAGGCCTGGATCGCACCAAGGCCGGCAAATACAATCTCTCCATCGGCAATACCTCTTTCACCAATATTCCCGGCCTTCCGACCAACCCCGTAGTCGCGGGCGGTCTGCCGTCCATCGGCATCACCGGCTTCACCGGCTTCGGCCGTCAGAGCACCAACCCGCAGTGGCAGGATCCCGCCCTCATCGACCCGAAGTTCAACTTCACCTGGGTAAAGGGCAAGCATTCCATGAAGTTCGGCTACGAGTACGAGCACGTCTGGATGGCGGTGAACGACAATAACCCGCTCTACGGGTCTTTCACCTACGGCGGTGGCTACTCGAACGGCGGCGGGTCGACCGTCTCCGACACCTACTGGGCGGACTTCCTCTTCGGCACGACCAACGTTTACTCGCTGGCGAACTTCTACGAGGCGCACCTTACACAGAACATTCACAACCTCTATGCGCAGGATGACTGGCGCGCCCTCCCCAACCTGACACTTAACCTTGGTCTGCGTTGGGAGTACGGTTCGCCTTACTCTGACCTCTATAACCGCATCTCGAACTTTGACCCGGTTTCGCAGACCGTTCTTACCATCACTCCCGGCGCTGTTGCCGGCAACGGGATCACTCCCTACTCCGGTGGCGGAGTCTACGGCAAGACCCTGGTCAATCCGGACTTCACCGACTTCGGCCCGCGCCTGGGCTTCGCTTACGCGGTCGATACCAAGACGGCGATTCGTGGCGGATTCGGCATAAGCTACGCGCACTACACGCGCGCCGGCTCCGGCGACATCCTGGGAATCAACGCGCCTCAGGCTCAGTTCGCGTCCGTCAGCCAGATCGCCCCGTCGGCAACCAACCACTGCTCCACCCCGCTTCCCGCTCAGATTATTCCTATCGGCACGACGACACCGTCGTGCTACGCGACTTCCGATCAGGGGTATCCGGGCGGTCTCGTGACCAGCTTCAACAAGGCCACTGACAACATCACTTACATCCCCAAGAACACGAAAGACAGTTACGTTGAGAGCTACTTCATCAGCATTCAGCGCAGCCTGGCGAAAAACACCCTGCTCGACATCGCCTACGTCGGCAATCACGGAGTCAAGCTGCAAGGCTTCCTGAACGCCAACCAGAAGAACCCGGCCGCAGGTTTCGCGCGGCCCTACACAAATTGGCCCTCCGACATCACCGCGGCCGTGAACGAGTTCTACTCGAACTTCAACTCACTCCAGGTGAAATACGAACAGCAATTCGTAGCCGGGCTCACCCTGCTTAACTCCTTCGCATGGGAGCACTCGCTCGACAACGCCAGCGCCTCGCTCGAAGGCAACACGCCCTCGCCGCAGGATGGTAACAACATTCGCGCCGACTATTCGCAGTCGGATTACAACCTGCCTATCGCCAACATCACCAGCCTCGTCTACGAACTTCCCTTCGGACGCGGGCAGCGATTCGCCGGTTCCGCCAATGGGTTGGTCAACACCTTCATTGGAGGCTGGCAGGTGAGTGCGATCAACACCATGCAGGCTGGCACACCCTTCAACATCACCTACAGCCCCAACGGCTCGCAGGCAGTGTCGCCTCAGATCTCGGCAACCTACCGCGGCGCCAACGAGTATCGCCCCAACTATGTTTCCGGCCAGAAGGTAACCCAGGGGCGTACTAATCGCGCAGCCAACACCGGCTACGTCAACTACATTAACTTCAACGCCTTCGTTCTTCCTCCCATCAAGGATTCCGCGGGCAACATTCTCAGCCCCTTCGGCAACGCCAGCCGCAACCCCGGACGCACGCCGGCCTTCTATCAGACCGATCTCGCGCTCAATAAAAAGTTCGCGACTCCGATCGAGAGCCTGAAGGTTGAGTTCCGGACCGAGTTCTACAACATCTTCAATCACACCAACCTGTATCTTCCCGGCACCATCAGCGGAACGCAGGGCACGACGTCAGCAATCGTCGGCACTGGCGGTACGATCCCCACCGGCGGGATCGTCGGCGGCGTTCCCAACGGAGGAGGACAGGTCACCAGCACCTTCGAACCGCGCATCCTTCAGTTCGGTTTGAAGGTCATCTACTAACGTCTCGCGGTTTCATCCGAAGCCAGAAAACCCATCGAAGACCCGGCTTCGCGCCGGGTCTTTTTCATTCGGCGAATTTGCGCCCCGCTAGCCATCACAAACGGCGCAGCTTAGTGCGCGCACCATCCTCCCAGACAACGGGAAACTGAATCCGGCCATCTGACTAACAGGCATTTTGATCGTCTGATTTGCTTCTGGGTCGCAGTATGGAGGAATTTCACATGAAGAAAAAATATCTCGCAGTTCCAGTGCTTTCTTTTGCTCTGGCAACGTACGGCTTCGCCATGGCACAACCGTTTGTTGCCCCAGCGCCCGCCTTCCAGGATCATGACCGTGACCACGACTGGGACACACCACCGGCGGAGTTCCGCGAAGTGCAGCGGCAGGGATATCACGACGGCATCGAAGGTGCCCGCAAGGACTACGATAAACACCGCCGTCCCGACGTCAACGATCGCGATGAATATCGTCATCCGCATGTTGCGCCCAGCCTGCAGGCAGACTATCGCGACGGCTTCCGTCAAGGCTACGAGAAGGCCTGGGACCACATGATGCACGCGAACTCGAACGACGCACCTCGCTAGGGCCGCTTTCATGGCGAGAAGATATCCGGCCATCGAGGCCGGATATTTTTTGCTGCTCCACCCCCCAAAACCCGAAGATGTCTCGAAAGGATGTCACGAGAACCTCGCGCTCAAATCCGCTATGCTGATAGCAGACCCAGCGAGGAGTCCCTACAACATGGCAAAACTTACAATCGGCTTTGGAATTCTGCTCGTTCTGCTCGGCATCTTCGGTTTCGTCGCGACCGGTAGCGCTCATCCCACCGCTCTGATCCCCGTCTGGATCGGCCTCTTGTTCGTCCTCTTCGGCTTCATGGCCAACACTGACAACTCAAAGAAGCGCATGCTGTGGATGCATATCTCGGTGACCGTCGCGTTGCTGGTCTTCCTTTTTATGATTCCCGCGGCCATCGATGTCGTCCGCCTCGCCCACGGCGTATCTTTTCCGTATCCCGCAGCGGTGGAAGCAAAAGCAGCTCTCGGGCTTTTCTCCCTAATCTACGTCCTGTTCTGCGTGCGATCCTTTATCGCAGCCCGCCGCAGCCGCCTGGCGTAGGGGCAGGGAACTGGCTCAAAACGATTGCATCGCGGGTCCTTTCAACATCATCAAACGCCTGAACCTGCAGAGAAATAGAGCCGATATGAGGCTTACCTTGAGTAAGTCGTACGGCGTAAAATTGGCACATCTATGTCCTCTTCCTTTGGGCCATCCAAATTCGGCGGCGGTATGAAGTCCGCAGACCGCCCTTCACGCGGCGTCGGCAAAGCCACGACCGCGGATCTTTCCAAATCTCGGCCCAAGCCACCGCTGAAGAAGGTGATGCCCGAGGTCTGGAAGCTCATCAAGCCGCGCCGCTGGCTGCTCTTCGGCAGCTTCTTCCTTATCATCCTGAACCGCGTCTGTAGCTTCGCCTTGCCTGTTTCGTCCAAATTCCTGATCAACAACGTAATGTTGAAGCAGCCCGTTTCGTCCAAATTCCTGATCAACAACGAAATGTTGAAGCATCAGACGAATCTGCTGCCGTTGATCATCGGCATTGTCGCCGCGGCCACGTTTATTCAGGGACTCACCTCCTACACGCTCACGCAGTTGCTCTCTACGGCCGGGCAGCGTCTGATCTCGGAGCTACGCACGCAGGTCCAGGAACACATCGGTCGCCTGCCCGTCGCCTTCTACGATGAAAACCGGACAGGCACCCTCGTCGCCCGCATCATGACCGATGTCGAAGGTGTTCGCAACCTCGTCGGCACGGGACTGCTCGAGTTCGTCGGCGGAATCCTTACTGCAATCATCGCCTTCTGCATTCTCATCCGCATCAGCGGCCGCATGACGCTGCTTACCTTCTGCATCCTTCTCGTCTTCGGCGTCATCCTGCAGAAGGCCTTCAAGACCATTCGTCCCATCTTCCGCGAGCGCGCCAAGATCAACGCCGAAGTCACCGGCCGACTCACCGAATCGCTCGGCGGAGTGCGAGTCGTGAAGGGCTATCATGCCGAGGCCAGTGAGGCCCGCGTCTTCGCGGCAGGTGTCAAGCGCCTCCTCCAAAACGTCATCAGTTCCATTACCGCTCAGTCGCTCATGACGCTCTCCTCGACCATGGTCCTCGGAGTCGTGGGCGGCCTCATCATGTATCTCGGCGCCCGGGAGATTTCCGCCCATCGCCTCGATGTCGGCGGCTACGTCGAATACACCATGCTGCTGGCCTTTATGGTTGCGCCTGTCGTTCAACTCGTCTCCATCGGCACTCAGCTTACCGAGGCGCTGGCCGGACTCGACCGCACCTCCGAGATCCTTAGCGAGCGCGAAGAGGACAGTGAACCAGCCCGCACGGTCACCATGCCGACGATCCACGGCGATGTCGCCTTCAACAATGTCACCTTCAGCTACGAAGTCGACAAGCCCGTCCTCCACGGCATCAGCTTCGAGTCCAAGCCGGGAACCGTTACGGCTCTCGTCGGATCCTCCGGCTCTGGCAAGTCAACCATCATCTCGCTCATCTGCGCTTTCCATACTGCGACGGGCGGTCAGGTGCTGATCGATGGCATCGACCTCTCCACGATCCGCCTTAGCAGCTATCGAGAGCAACTTGGCGTGGTTCTGCAGGAGACTTTCCTCTTCGACGGCAGCATTCGTGAGAACATTCTGTTCTCGCGGCCGAATGCAACCGAGGAACAACTCATTGAGGCTTGCAGGATTGCAAGAGTAGACGAGTTCGCCGAGCGCTTCCCCGAGCAGTACGAGACCATCGTCGGAGAGCGCGGCGTAAAGCTCTCCGGCGGCCAGCGCCAGCGCATCTCGATCGCCCGCGCAATTCTGGCCGACCCACGCATCCTCATCCTCGACGAGGCCACCAGCTCACTCGACTCCGAGTCCGAGGCCATGATCCAGAACGGCCTAAGCTACCTTATGCAAGGTCGCACGACGTTCGTCATCGCGCACCGTCTCTCCACCATTCGCCGCGCTGACCAGATTCTCGTCATCGAACAGGGCTTGATCGTTGAACGCGGCACTCACGAGACTCTCTACCAGCTTGGCGGCCGTTACTACGACCTCTACACCCGCCAGCACGGCCTGGAGTCCAACCTCTTCCTCGCCCCCGGCGAAGGCGACAAGGTTGAAGAAGACCTCGCAGCGAAGGGCTAGCTAAGTAGAAGCGTATGAGTGTTACTCTTCACCTTGAAGTCGGCATTCTTGTCGAAGATCCCGCCTTGGAGTTGAATGGCAAAAAAAATAAAAGGCCCGGTCGTTTCCTTCGCTTCTTTGTGCGACGGCTATATCGCGACGATCGAAAACGCTATCAGATTTGTCGGAGCTGCTGAAGGAACTCATGAGCAGGTATCCAGACAAAGCACTTGCTCTAGCGCAGCTTGGGCAAGAGGAAGTGGGAAAATCCCTCAGTATGCTTTCTGCTTTTGCCCTTCCTCCAGAGGAGAAGGCTTGGGAGTGGTTTTGGGACAGTTGGAGCAATCATCAGCTTAAGGCTCATCGAGCGTACTTATACGAAATTATTAGTCCCCTCCGTATAGAAATTGTCTCGCCCGACGGCAAGGTACACGCCGGAAAACCGTTGCGTCCGAAACTATCTCAGGAGAAAGAGTCGGGATTCTACGTGGATTTCGACGTTAATCGCAAGAGTTTTGTGTCGCCGGAAAACCAAGTGTCGCTTTTGGAGGCCGGATGTCGCCTCTCAACTCTGTCTTACTTGGCCATAACGGCGGATGGAGTCCGGCGAGCCTTGCTGCATGAAGACAAACAGTTTCGGCTGACAGCCTTCGGGGAGCTCGCGTATCGAATTTGTACTGAGGTCATTTACCAGCAGGACATGCCCGCAATTGTAGATGAATTTCGTAAGCGATCAGACCGCCACGATGAGATCATCAGAGACCTCGAGATTGCATTGGCCGGAAATGCCGAGTTCCTGCATGGTCTAAAAGCCGCTCCCAAAGCGCTATGATTCTTCTACTCCAAGCTCCCTCAGCAGAAACGCATAATCGAATGCAATCTCCTTCAGGTAGTCATACCTTCCTGAAGCCCCGCCGTGCCCCGCATCCATGTTGATGTGCAACAGCAGCGGCGTGTCGTTCGTCTTCAACGTTCGAAGCCTGGCGACATACTTCGCCGGCTCCCAGTACATCACCTGCGAATCGTTCAGGCTCGTCTTCACCAGCATCGCCGGATAGTCCCCAGGCTTCAGGTTGTCATAAGGCGAGTAGGACCGCATGTACTCAAACGCCTCTGCCTCATTCGGATTTCCCCACTCCTCATACTCAGCCACCGTCAGCGGCAGGGAAGCGTCGAGCATCGTGTTCATCACATCCACGAACGGCACATGCGACAGCACCACGCGGAACAGATCGGGCCGCTCATTGACAACCGCACCCATCAGCAACCCGCCGGCGCTTCCACCTTCGATCGCGACCCGATCCCTAGCGCCATATCCTTTCGCAACCAGTTGCTCCGCCGCCGCGATGAAGTCCGAGAACGTATTGCGTTTCACCATCATCTTTCCAGCGTCGTGCCACGAATCGCCCATCTCTCCACCGCCACGAATATGCGCATAGGCGATTACCACACCGCGGTCCAGCAGCGACAAGCGCGACGCACTAAACCCAATTGGCAGCGGATATCCATACGAACCATACCCATAGATATAGAGCGGATTCTTCGAGTCGCGCTTGAAGAAATTTTTCCGATAGACCACCGACACCGGCACCTTCACCCCATCAGCAGCCTCGACCCAGACCCGCTCCGATCCATAGAGCGTCGAATCGAACCCGCCCGGCACCTCCTGCTGCTTCAACAGCGTCGAAGTCCCATCCTTGACGTCGTACTCATACACCGACGCCGGCGAAACCAGCGACTGGTAGCTGTAGCGAAAATTCGCGGTCTCGAACTCCGGGTTCGTGTGGCCGCCCGCAGAGTAGACGGGCTCTGGGAACTCAATCTCCTTCGACACACCCAGCGTGCCAGTGTCCCCAAACGAAGTAACAGTAAGGGTCGGTAGCCCCAGCCTCCTGCGCGAGCTCACGCAGAATGATCGGAACAGTTCAAAGTCCTCGAGCGGAGCGTCGCTATCCAACGGAATCAGCTCCGTCCAGTACTCGCGCGCTGCCTTCTCCACCGGAGCCGTGACGACTCGAAAGTTCTTTCCCACATCGTTCGTACGGATGTAGAAAAGCCCATCGCGATGATCCACCGAATATTCCTGCTCGTTCACCCGCGGCGCAATAATCCGGAACTCGCCCTCGGGAGTCTCTGCAGAGAGAAACCGGCACTCACTTGTCGTATGGCTGCCCGCCTCCATCAGCAGATACCTGGAGTCCCGAGTCTTGCCTACGCCGAGATTGAAGCGCTCGTCCTTCTCCTCATAGACGAGCACATCGTTTGCCGTCGCATCTCCCAGCCGGTGGCGGAACAGATGATCATGCCGCTTCGTAACCTCGTCCTCGGTCGTGTAGAACAGCGTCGCCGAATCCGCGGCCCAAACAATCGAGCCGACCCGCGCGGCAGTATCGGGCAGGTCCATTCCCGTCTTCAAATCGCGAATATGCAGCGTGTACTGCCGAAAGCCCGTGTTGTCGGTCGAGTAAGCCAGCAGAAATCCGTCCGGGCTCACACTCATCGCGCCGACGGACATGAATGGCTGGCCCTCGGCGAGCTGATTCACATCCAGCAAAATCTCTTCCGGCTGCGACTCATCGAACCTGGAACCCGCACCCGAAGCCAGCCTGCGGCAATGAATGGGGTACTGTCGCCCTTCGACCGTCCGGACGTAGTAGAACCATCCCCGGTCACGGTAGGGAACTGACTCGTCCGTCTCCTTGATGTGCGACAGCATCTCGGCATAGAGGGTCGCCTGCAACTTCTCAGTCGGAGCCATCACCGAATGCGTATAAGCGTTCTCAGCCTCAAGGTAAGCGATCAGCTCGGGAGAGGCTTTATCCCTCATCCAGCGGTAGTTATCCTCAAGTGTGTGGCCGTGACGTGTGGTTGGTGTCGGTTCCTGGCGGGCGTGGGGTGGCCGGATGGTACTTTGCGTCATGAATCAGAGCTCCAACTAACAGGATACAGTGTCGGACCAGTGTCGATAGACAACCATTAAGGTATGCTCGTACACCAAATAGGTGTATGACCTAAGGTGAGCGGGTGTTGATAGACTAGTTCGCCAAAGGAGTCAGCCATGAAGTTCAGTCACTTTCGCACGGCGGTCTTTGGCATGGCGGTCATGTCTCCCGGTCTGCTGGTAGCTCAGTTCGACCCCATGGCGGTCCCTTCATCTCAGAGCCAGCCGAACCGCGCCCAGCAGACTGCTAACCCCGCGACCCAGGATGCCGGTCCCAATGCCGGGGATGTCGGACAGGTGATGGCGGACAAGATGTTTCTACGCAAGGCCGCAGAAGGCGGTATCGCCGAAGTGAAGCTTGGACAGCTTGCCGCGAAGAAGGGAAGCAGCGACGACGTACGAGCATTTGCACAGAAGATGGTCGATGACCATACCCAGTTGAACAAGGACGTGGCTCGTGTAGCCGATGCCATGGGGGTCATGCTTCCGAAGGAGATGAACAAAGAGGACCAGGCGGAGTACGACAAGCTCAACGCGCTTTCGGGGAACGACTTCGACATCGAATATCTGACTTTCATGGTGAAGGATCACCACAAAGACCTTCACGCCTTCCGAATCGAGGCCGCCAGCCCGACTGATCCAGCGTTGCATGACGCGGTCGTTCGCGCGGAGAGTGTCGTTCACGAACACACTGTTATGGTCGACAAGCTGGCTCGCGCAAGAGGGGTGCCGGTTCCCGCTCATGGGCAGCATCCTGCTCCGACTCCCGCCCCCAGCCCCAGCTTGTAGACTTCAGCAGCGACTTAAATTCCAAGAGGGTGCCGATTGGCGCCTTCTTCTGTTTAATACTGCTGCAATCAACCGGAAGCGCGAAAGGAACATTGTCATCATGCTAAGCGTAGAATGACCATCGATGACCTCCCTTTCGCGTTGGTTTGCAATCATCCTCCTGATCTTCGCACCGTCGGTCGTCGCGACGGCCGAATCGGTGAGCACGCTTCCGCCTCCCACGGGCTATGTCAACGATTTTGCGGGCGTCCTGTCTCCTTCCACTAAAGCCAGCCTGGAAAATCTCTGCTTGCAGGTCGATCGTCAGGCCCACGCCCAGATTGCGGTTGTCACGGTGAAGACGATTGACGGCGACCAGTCGATAGAAGAGTTCGCTACTGCGCTTGAAGACAAGTGGAAGGTTGGCGCGAAGGGAACCGACCGCGGCGTTTTGGTGCTCTTCTCAACCAGCGCTCCCCGGCGTTACCGTATCGAGGTTGGCTACGGGCTGGAGGGTATCCTCAACGACGCCAAAGTAGGCGACATTGGCCGGTCGATGGTACCGGCAGCCAGTCAGGGCGATTTCAACACCGCGATTCCGCTCGGCGTTCAACAGATCGCCCGGATCATCGCCACTGACGCGGGCGTTACGCTGACCCTGGCTCAGCCGGTTCACCAGTACCATCGCGAGCAGGCCCCGGTTCAGATCAGCCTGATGGAGGTCGTCCTCGGCGGCGGTGCTGTCCTGCTGATCCTCTTCTTTCTCGTCAAGACCGGCAACACCGGCCTGATATTCTTCCTGCTCGGCAACCTGATGGGTGGCGGCGGAGGCGGTTATCGCGGCGGTCGAGGCCGCGACGGAGATGGCGGAGGTGGATTTGGCGGCTTCGGCGGCGGCAGTTCGGGCGGCGGCGGAGCAAGTGGAGACTTTTGAGGAGCGCGGAATGTGAGGGAGATCGTTAAAGCCGATCAGAACAAAGGAAGTTCGGTTCCGGTGAAACAATACAGCCGGAGAGCCCATCGACATGTACCATCAAAATCTAAAACGAAGGGAAATTGAGGAAACATGAAATCTATATGGGTTGTACTTGGTGTTGTGGGGCTCCTCATCGTTGTGCTGCTCTTTGTAGGCGGCAGCTACATTGGCGCGAAGAACACCCTGGTTCAGAAAAATGAGGCAGTCAATCAGGCATTTTCACAGGTCAACGTCGTGCAGCAGCGCCGTCTCGACCTCATCCCGAACCTTGTCGCCTCCGTGAAGGGATACGTCGCCGAAGAGTCGACTATCCTGACCAACATCGCCAATGCGCGCGCCGGAGTCCTCGCCGCGGGCAGCGATCACGCCAGCAACATCAACGCCAACTCCAAGCTCGATGTGGCTTTGGGCCCGTTCTTCCGCCTTCAGGAACAGTATCCCGACCTGAAGGGCAACCAGCAGTTCATGCGCTTGACGGATGAACTCGCCGGGACGGAAAATCGTATCGCAGTGGAGCGTCAACGCTACAACAAGACGCTCGAGGACTATAACGTGTACGTGCGGCAGTTCCCGAACAGCATCTGGGCAAATATGGCTGGCTTTCACTACAGGGACGAGTACTTCAAGGGCAATCCGGAGAACAGTGTGGCGCCGAAGGTCGACTTCTCGAAGTAGACGAAGCGAACTGACTTGGCCCATAAAAAAGCCGTCGCATCAGCGGCGGCTTTTTTATGGAATGAAACAAAAGACTTCTTACTTGGTGGTGAAGGAAGAGATTGCCGTTGCCTCGTCGTCCTTGACGTCGAAGACAGTGTAGAGTTTCGTGATCTGCAGCAGATCGTGCACCTTCTTGGTCAGGTTCAGCAGCTTCAACTCGCCGCCGCTGTTCTTCACCGTGGTGAACGCGCTGACCAGCTCGCCGATGCCGGAGCTGTCGATGTAGCTGATATCCCCCAGGTTCAACAGAATCTTGTTCGAACCCTTCGCCAGTACATCGCGTACGGCATCGCGAATCGTGACGCTACCTTCGCCGAGAGTGATACGGCCGCTGAGATCCAGAATGGTAATGCCGTCCACCTGGCGAGTTTGTACTTTCATGCTCATTTGTCGTCTTCTCCTTAGGTCCCCGGTGCTTTAGGTTCCCGGTCCCTTAGGTTCCAGGTCCCTTAGGTTCCAGGTTGCGCCGGTGTTCGGTGTTTTATAAGTGTGAGTTCCGTACCCGGATGTAGCTGCCGAAAGTTTACCTCATCCATGAAAGCCTTGATAAGAAAGATACCCCGGCCTGATCCTCGAAGTATGTTTTCCGGGGCCAGCGGATCTGGAATCGTGTCCGGATCAAGCCCCGGGCCCTGATCTGCGATGCGGATAATGAGCGAGTCCGCCGTAGTCTCGAACGAGGCCATAATGTGCTTGTTGGCGTCGTACGAATTTCCGTGCAGCACTGCATTTACAGCAGCTTCTCGTACAGCCATGGCGATATGGGGAATCGTATCCTCGTCAAAGCCGGCCCGCTGGGCGACTTGCTCGGCGGTCAGCTCAATCTTGTTAACGCTATCAAGAGACGAATCGAGAGTGTAGCTGACACGGCTTGTCGTTGAGTCGGCCAAAGCTGTCCTTATGTTACCTGTAAGCCATTGTCAATCTCGGTTAACGGCTGTGATGGCAGTGTGCTTGTGGATTTCTCGAATGTCAAGGTTCTCAATGCAGCCTTTTCATCATCCCGTTCCGGTGCGGCCTGCGCCATGGAACAAGACAGGTGTGCCCAATATCAGCCCAATATCCCCGGAGCCGCTAATCTGGGCTAACATGCGGGGTAGCAGGTAAAGTTGGTAAGGCACTGCGCAGCTGGCCTATGACAAAACACGCCAATCAAAAGACAAGCGTCTCCGCTCTGATGGGATCCACTGTCGTCGACGCCCACGGGGACACGGTCGGCCATGTCCGCGAGTTCGCCGTAGCCCCATCCTTTGACGCCGCCCATATTTACGGCATCGTTCTCAAGCTGGCCTCAGCCAAACGAGGCGACCGCCACTCCCTGGTCCCCGTCACCCAACTTCAACTTACTTCCAGCGGCGCCATGCAGCTGCGCGAAACTGCCCGCCCCACCCCTTTGCCCGAAAACGATAGCTATCTTCTGCTTGAGCGCGATTTGCTCGACCAGCAGATTATCGACGTCTCCGGCCATAAGGTCGTTCGCGTCAACGACGTAGACCTGGTCTGGGAAAACTCCCAGCCGGACGGTCCGGATATATCTCTCCGCATCTCTGAAGTCGAGGTAGGCATGCGGGGCGCCGTCCGCCGCCTCCTCAAAGGGCTGCCGGCAGCCTCGGTCGATCGAATCTCCGCGCGGTTTGGCGCAAGTATCATCCCATGGGACTTCGTCGATCTCATCGACCGCGACCCTGCCCGTCGCGTCCGCCTCAAGATCGAGCAGGACCGCCTCTCGAAGATGCATCCGTCCGACATCGCGGACATCCTCGAAGAACTGGCTCCTGCCGAACGCCAGGCTCTCTTTATCTCGCTCGATGAGGAGGTTGCCGCCGAGGCGCTCGAGGAGGTCAAGCCCAAGATGCAGCAGTCGCTCATTGAATCGCTCGACTCCGAGCAGATCGCCGGCATCGTTGAAGAGATGGATCCTGGCGCTGCCGCAGACCTCCTCTCCGAGCTCACCGACGAACGCTCCGAGGCAATTCTCGAAGAGATGGACCCGGAAGAGCGTCAGGAGGTCGAAGAGCTTCTCGAATTCTCTGGAGACTCCGCCGCCGGCCGCATGACCACCGAATACGTCGCCCTGCCTGCCACTGCCATCGTCGATCAGACCATCAACGTGCTGCGCGACTTCGAAGGCGACATTGAAACCATCACCGACATCTACCTGCTCGACGAAGAGGAACGAATCACTGGTCTCATCCCCCTCGTCCGAATCCTGCTCGCAAAACCCGAGGTGCCATTGTCCGGCTTGCCGCAGGGCCACCTGGTCACCTGCAGCGTCGATGCGAACGGCCGCAAAGTGGCCGAACTCTTCGACAAATACAATCTGCGCTCCCTCCCCGTCGTCGATAACAACAGAAAACTCGTCGGGGTCATCCACGCTGAACAAGTCATCGCTCTCCTGCGGGCAAAAAACTGATTCGAACTGCAAAGTCCCGGACAAATTTTAGAGAAGCAAAGCAACACAAAGGAAACGCAGTAGTCCATGAAGATTCTGTACGCCGCCGGTCTCTCGCCCAAGGAATCGTCCCTTTATCGCCTCTGGGCTTTGGAGCGCCTCGGCCACCAGGTTATCCCGTTCAACACCTCTGACTATCTACCTCGAAATCCGCTTATCACTAAAGTCGCCCATCGCCTCGTTGCTGGCTCATTCGTCAATCATCTCAATCGCGACCTGCTCCGCGTTGCGGAGGCGGAAAAACCTGACCTCCTCTGGACCGACAAACTCCTCTCCATGCGCTCGAAGACCATAGACCGCATCCGCGAAAGTGGGATCATCACCGTGAGTTACATGATCGACAATCCCTTCGGCACGCGTCGCGACTCCGGCTGGCGTCTCTACATGAAGAACATTCCGCACTACGATCTCCACGTGGTCCAGCGCGACAAGAATATCCTTGACTACACCGCACGTGGAGCCCGCGACGTCATCAAGATCCAGACCGCATACGAGCCGACACTCCACTTTCCCCCGCCTCCAGGATGGTCCGACGTCGACCGCGAACGCCAGGTCTCCTTCGTTGGCACTCCCTACGACGACCGCGCCCAGACACTCGGGAGGCTCTGGCGCGAGTGCGGTTTTTCCGTCGCGGTCTCCGGCAGCGCGAAGCTCTGGGGCCGCGCGATGGTGCCCGACGCCTTCAAAGCCACCTTTCGCGATGGAGAACTCTACCGGGACGACTACCGCACCGCCATCTGGAGATCACGCATCAACCTCAGCTTCCTTACCCACTCCAACCAGGACGAGTTCGTTCACAAGAGCTTCGAGATCGCCGGTTGCGGAGGCTTTCTCCTTGCCGAGCGTTCAGCCGGACACCTGCAGCGCTTCAAGGAAGATGAAGAAGCCGTCTTCTTCTCCTCCTTCGAGGAACTCGCCGCGAAGATTCGCCGCTACCTGCCCGACGAGGCAGCCCGGAAGCGCATCGCCGCTGCCGGAAACCAACGCGCGGCTCGCGACGGCTACCACAACGATCGGCAGGTCGAATTGATCATCCAGCGGATTGAGTCGATCCTTTCATCTCGCAAGACGGCCAGCCCCGCCGCGTACCCAATACTCGCGGGTCGCCGGTGATCTTCGATCTCCTGAACGACACACCGACCACCCGCTTCGTCGCAGATATCTGCATCGTCGGCGCGGGAGCCGCCGGCATCACGCTCGCCGTCGAATCCGCCCGCAAGGGCAGGAAGGTGCTGCTTCTGGAGGGTGGCGGCGCCATTCGCGAAGACTCCTCCCAGGCGATCTACGACAGCGAGATCGCCGGCCTCCCGCATCGCGGCATCCACACCGGACGCATCCGTGTGAAAGGTGGAACGACCGTCCGCTGGGGCGGGCAGATCCTCGAGCTTGACGCCCTCGACTTCACCCCACGCCCCGGGATCGCCGAAAGCGGTTGGCCCTTCCCCAAAACCGAGCTGACCCAGTATTACGAGCGAGCCCTGCACCTCGAAGGCCTCGGCAAGGTCGAGCGAAGCGATGAGGCCGTGTGGCGCGATCTCGCGCTGCCCTTCACTCAGTTTGATGGTCTTGAGGCCTACCTCTCACGCTGGTGCCCTGAGCCAAACTTCGCCCGGCTCCACAACCGAACCCTCCGCACCCACCCCAACATCCACCTCTGGCTGCACGCCAGCGCCGTCGAGTTCATGACCGAAGGAGGTGCCGCGACCGGTCTGCGCTGCCGCACCCTTACCGACATCGAAACCATCTTCCGCGCACGCCGCTACATCTTCTGCCTCGGGGGTATTGAAAGCTCGCGCTTCTTTCTCCAGCCGCGCCCGGGCGGCCTGCCCTGGAACCACTCCGGCCTTCTCGGCAGGCACTTTCAGGATCACATCGACTGCAACGCCGCCGTCATCGAACCACTCGACCTCGCAAGCTTCCACGACACCTTTGATCCCATCATCGCGCACGGCTTCAAGTACCTTCCCAAGCTGCGCCTCCTTCCACATCTTCAGGCCGAGCTCGGTACACTCAACATCGGCTCGACCATGTCCTTCGAGGACACCGGCAAGGTTCGCTTCCAGGCCAAGCTCACCATCCGTAATCTCATTCGCGGTCGCTTCGGCGAGGTCACCCGCGACAACGTCTTCCACACCGCGAAGCACGTCCCCATGCTCTTCCGTCAGGCGTGGCGATACAAGGTCCAGCGCCGCGCCTTCGCTCCGTCCGAGGTCCGCATTCTCCTCCGCATCCACTGCGAACAGGAGCCCACCTCTCAAAGCAGCATCACTCTGACCGATCAGCGCGACCCCCTCGGCCTGCTCCGCATCCGCTTCGATTGGCAGATCTCCGAGAGGGAACTGGAGACGATCCGGCAGTATGTCCTCGTCGCCCAGCGCTCTCTCGCCCGCGTCGCCCGCATCATCCCAGACGCCGACCTGATGTCCGGCAGTCCAAACTTCCTTGCCCGCTGCGATGACAGCAACCACCACATGGGCGGCATGCGCATGTCCACGTCAGACACCACCGGCGTCGTCGACACCAACCTTCGTCTCTATGGCCTGAGCAATACTTACATCTGCAGCTCCGCCGTCTTTCCCAGCTCCGGCTTCTCCAACCCAACCCACACCCTTCTCGCCCTCGCCCTCCGCCTGAGCGATCATCTTGATCAGGCGGAATAACCATGGAGCAGATTGCACTCGGAACCTCCGGCCGTCACACCACCCGCCTGGGCTTCGGCTGCTCAAGCCTGATGGGCGCGACGAATCGGCGCGACTCACTCCGGCTGCTCGAGACCGCCTTCGACGCCGGCATCCGCCACTTCGACGTCGCTCCCATGTACGGCTACGGCCACGCGGAGAGCTGTCTCGGCGAGTTCCTGCAGCACCACCGCGGCCAGATCACCGTGACAACAAAATTCGGCATTTCCCCGCCGAAACACTCAACTCTGCTCCGGCTAGGCCGCCGCATCGCCGGGCCCATCATCAGGCAACTTCCCCGTCTGAAGCAGCGCCTCGCCAGGGCAGCCAACGCCGTCGCACAAAACGACGAGCGCCCCGCGGTTCACACCTGCCGAGGCCAAAGCCTCACTCAACCGCAGCCTCACCGCCCTCCGCACCAGCCAGATTGACCTGTGGCTCCTCCACGAAGCATCTGCCAGCGATCTTCGAGACGACAGCCTCCTCCGGTTCCTCGAGGCGGAGGTTGAAAAGGGAAGCATCGGCTCCTTCGGCATTGGCAGCAGCTCCGATAAAATCCCCGCCCTCCTCGCAGAGCGCCCCGCTTACTGTCACACCCTGCAATATGAATGGTCCGTGCTCGACTCCCCGATACCAGACGCTGCAATCACCGCGACCCACCCCTTCCGCATCCACCATCGAGCCCTCACCGACAACTTCCGCTCTCTGCACGCCGCTCTCATCCGCAACAAGCCCCTCTGTAAGCGCTGGTCAGCATCGACCCACACCGACCTCAGTAACGCCGATCTCCTGGCTCATCTCATGCTGAAGGCCTCGCTTGTGATGAACCCGTCCAGCATCATCCTCTTCTCCTCCAAAAATCCCACCCACATCCACGCCAACGTCCAGGCCGCCACCGACGACAGCCTCGAGTTGCCGGCCCGCCAACTCTACAGCCTCGTTCAATCCGAACTTCCTCATTCCGAACTGTGGCCAGCTTCTGCCCCGTGTACACTGAGCCCCGTGTTCTCTGAACGCCAACAACTTGATTCTTCCAGCCAGAAGGGTGTCGGCTCCGCATCGAAAGATGAGGTAGCCTGATAGAGGCGAGCCGACGCGTTCTCCCACCAGCTAAAAAAGGAACAAAAGAATGACTTCCTGGCGCACCTGGAGAACCCGGCTCATCATCATCTTCGCCGTCCTCGGCCCCGGCTTCATTACCGCCAACGTCGACAACGACTCCGGCGGCATCCTTACCTACTCCCAGGCCGGCGCCCAGTACGGTTACACGCTCCTTTGGACGATGATCCCCATCACCCTCGCACTCATCGTCGTGCAGGAGATGTGCGCGCGCATGGGTGTCGTCACCGGCAAGGGCCTCAGCGATCTCATCCGCGAAGAGTTCGGGCTCCGCATCACCTTCATCGTTATGGTGCTGCTCGTCATCGTTAACTTCGGCAACATCATCGCCGAGTTCTCCGGCATCGCCGGCAGCATGCAACTCTTTCACCTCACCAAATACATCAGCGTCCCGGTTTGCGCCCTGCTCGTCTGGTTCCTGGTCGTGAAGGGTGACTATAAGAGCGTCGAAAAGGTCTTCCTTGCCGCCAGCGCCTTCTATATCGCCTACATCATCGCAGGCGTGCTGAGCCGGCCCGACTGGCACCTCGCTCTGGTGGAGACCGTCAAGCTTCCCCCGCGCGACGTCTGGCGCGACAAGAACTACATCTACATGACGGTCGGCGTCATCGGTACCACCATCGCCCCGTGGATGCAGTTCTATCTGCAGTCCTCCATCGTCGATAAGGGCGTCACTGTTCGCCAGTACAAGACCTCGCGCCTCGACGTCATCATCGGTTCCTTCTTCACGGACATCGTGGCCTGGTTCATCATCGTTGCCTGCGCCGCCACGCTGTACACTCACGGCGTCCGCAATATCAGCGAGGCCGCCGATGCCGCCCAGGCAATGAAGCCCCTCGCAGGCGACTACGCCTTCATCCTCTTCGCCGCGGGCCTCTTCAACGCCTCACTCTTCGCGGCATCTATCCTGCCCCTCTCCACCGCCTACACCGTATGTGAAGGGCTCGGCGTCGAGAGTGGACTCGACAAATCCTTTCGCGAGGCAAAGTTTTTCTACTGGTTCTACACGCTGCTGCTCGCCACCGGCGCGGCGATAGTCCTCATCCCAAACTTCCCTCTGGTCAAGTTCATCATCCTCTCGCAGGTGCTGAACGGAGTGCTTCTGCCCGTCGTTCTGGTCTTCATGCTAAGTCTCATCAACCGGTTCGAACTCATGGGCAAATACACCAACACGCGCTGGTTCAACTGGATCTCCTGGATCACAGTCGTCATCGTGACCATACTTTCCCTTATCCTCGTCTGGAATACCCTTCAGGGATGGCTGGCGAATACTTCTGCAAAGTAGCGGATCGTCGCGGTTACAGCAGCTTGCCTTCCGACAGATCCCGAATCAGCCCCAGATCCGCCGCCAGAAAGTCGTATCCCGGCAGCGCAGTCAGCGGAGCCCATCGCACATCGTTGAAGATCCGGTTCTCCAGCGTCCCATCGAACTCCCGCACGACAAAGAACTGAAGATCGATTGTCCCGCCGTTCCTGTATTTGTGCCTGACCTGCGCGACGCGCCTGCCGATCACTGCCGTAATTCCCAGCTCCTCGTTCAGTTCGCGCGCGAGCGCATCCTCTGAGCTCTCCCCCGCCTCGATCTTGCCACCGGGAAACTCCCACTTCAGGCTCATCGGCTGGTCGGGCTTCCGCTGGCAGATCAGCACTTCCAGCCCATCAGCCCCATCGCCCGCCGCCCCACGCAAAATTAGCGCCGCGACTACCAGCCGAAGCGGCTTCTCCACCTGGGTGTCATTACGTTCTCCGAGCTTACGAATAGGCTCTTTCATCTGCCTACAGATTAGACGAGGAATCCCATCAAAAGCTTCTATTCACTTTACTTAGGCCTGACTGATGCCGGATAGTAAACCGGCCAGCCCTCCTGAGCGCACCGCTCCACCAGCTCCGGCGTCGGATTTACGGGAAACGCTCTTCGGGCAATCGCGAGCATGGCCGCATCGTGCACCGAATTGCCGAAGACCGCATCCGGGGCTGTCACGCCCACGCGCCGCAGCGCAGTTACCTTGCCCTCGTCGGTAGGCACATCGAGAAGCACATCCGTCACAACACCGTTTTTCACTTCGACGCAGGCTGCGAGCACCCGCTCAGGCGGAATTCCAAACCGCTGCACGCCCTCTTCGATCACCCAGTTGTTGGTGGAACTCACTGCCCAGATATCGACACCCTTCCCGCGAAGCTCCTCAACCAGCGTCACCATCTCCGGAAAGATGTTCCGCTCAACCTGGCTTTCAAAGTAGGTCTTCGCAGCCCGGCGCATCTCGTCTTCGCGAAGCCGCTGGTACATCTGCACCATCTCCCCGCATATCGCAAGCTCGGACACATCGCCTTTCAGATATCCCCGGTACCGCGCATCGATCCAGTCGGTCGCCTCGCGCGAAACCAGACCGGTTTCCACCGTCCAGGTCATAAACCCGGATCCGGCATCTCCCGACCAAAGCGTTCCGTCGCAATCGAAGACGGCTATCCTCGGCGACAAAGCATGAACGGTCGCATGAAACTCCACTGTGCTCAAACGGCTGACTGCAACTACATGGCTCACTGGATGAACTCAACTTTTCTACGCGCCTGACTGCGCGTTCGTCGTGAACAACTACCTAAGGGCTCACTATCTCTATCGTACGCGCTAGGCGGTACCCGTTCCCACTCCAGCTTCCTCCGGGGTTGAGGCACTGAAGCCGCAGGGAAGCGGCTCTTACGTCAGTTAATCCGAAATTCAAGAAAAACATGTAACACGATCGAAAAATTCACAATATAAAAACTCGGCGCGGAGTTTCCCGGAAAACCTTTACAAACCCCATATAATCGCTGTTTTACGGAGAATCTCTCGGGAGCCGATGAATAGATGCAGTCAAGAAAAAGGCCCCATCGCTGGGGCCGATCGCTACACGCTGCAGTGCGGGTCTTTTCGTTACTGCGTGTTTGATGTAGGCACGATGCAGTTCACGCTGGCTGTTCCATTTGCTGCGGACAAGGCGCCGAATGTGCAATTAAACGTGGTTCCGTTAATCGCCATATTCCAGTTGAAGTTGGAAAGGACGCCACCGACCATTGTGAATGCCTGGACCCCAAACAGCGACAGCACCGGAACGGCCGGCGACCCCGTCACCGGTTGAATATTGGAAAAGACGATCGGGTATACCGTTCCGGGAGTGAATGTTGATGTTGTCGTGCTGCCCGAAGAGAGCGCGGGGACCGTAACCGTATGGGACGCGCCTGATGTGTCCGTATATACGACAGAGTAAGCAGTGGAACTCTGTTGAGCGTCGAGCTCCTTGACAACGCCCGAGTCGGGATCAGATGAGGCGAGCACCGAGGGACATCCGCTTGCACACGAAACCAGCAGTGGCAACGAGTTGGCCGGAATGCTGACAGGAGCTGCCCACACTCCGGGTGCAGCGCTGGTGCCTAATTGCACTACGGCTGTGGCTGGAATGCTTGTGATAGTGATGCCTTCGTTGCCGATCTTCACGGCGTTCGGCATCTGGGTTTGTGCGGACGCAGCTGTACCGGCCGCAATGGTGAGGGAAAGGGAAAGAATGGTGCGATGGAACATTAATACCTTCTTATGGGGAGTGGAGTTACTTGATCATTTTATCGTTATCAGACACAGTGCGCGCCCGATTTAGCACTAGTTTGCGCCGTCAATACAACTTTAGATAGGCGGCAAACCCTCAACTACCGTCACTCCCGCAGGCGGAATGAACGCAAAGTCCCCATCCTTCACCGGAACATTCTCCTTGATGTCGGAGAACACAAACTCCGTTACCGCTCCATCCACCTCTTCCAGCCGCATCTGTTCAATTTCCCCAGCGGCGGTCACACCCAGTGACAGAAGCTTCACCCGCTGCGACATTCCTTTGGGAACACCTGTGATCCGAAACCCCGAACCGTTCGGTGTCACCGTCAGGTTGTCCAGCTCTTTACTCAACTGTGTATGTCCCAGCAGGAACCTCAGGGGAGACCGCAGATCATCCAACTGCTTCGCCGGTACCCGCGATGCCTGAGCATCACCTGGCGTATAGAACCACGCGAACTTGCCGTCCAGCACAAATACCTTCCCGACCGGCGCAGCGTAACTCCAGCGCATCCTGCCGGGCTTCTTCAGCAGCAGCGTCCCCTCTTCCGTGCGATCCATCCCCATGCCGGCGTACCGCTCGGTATAGTGGGCGCGCAGGGAACTGAGATGGTTGTAGTGTTCGTCGACCTTGCGGACAACAGCATCACTTTCCTGCGCCAGCAGGCTCGACGCACAACAGAGAGCCGCCAGCAGGAGAGCCTTAGAGAGCATTACTGGATGGGTTGCGTGCAGTTGGTTCCGCCTGCAGGATCGTAGCGAATCGTATTGTTCTCGTCGGAGCAGAAGCCGCGATCGCCCGTCTTCCCAATCGAGTTCGGAACGGCCGTAATCTCATAGGAGGTGTACATATCCTGATTGTTCACCGTAACCTTCGTGCAGTTAGTGATGGCAAAGGTATACCCGGCCTTCTGCCCGCTTGCCAGGTCCGGTGTAATCAACTGGGCAGCCTGTGCGGTCGGTGCACCCGCTTTAGGATCGCCTCCCAGCGTCGGCAGCGAACACGAAAATCCGTTCGCCGGATACGCCGAGTTGTACTGCAGTTCTGCCTGCCCAATCGTCCGCAGCGATTGGATCGCCGACGTCTCCTGCGCCTGTTTCCTCAGCTTCAAAAGCTGTGGCACAGCCAGCGTCATGAGGATCAGCATCACCGACATCACGATCAGCAGTTCGATAAGGGTGAATCCTTCTTCTAACCGTCGTTCTACTGTCTTGCGCTCTGCGGCTAACCGGTCCAATGCCTTCATGGTCTTCATCAATTCCTCAGCGATCCTGTAATCCAACTCCGAACAAAACTCTATCAGCACCGCCCTAACAGGCCAAATCTTCCTGCCCGACCTTCATGCCGCCCAGATTTCCCAACAGCGTCAAAGCCATCGACTCCGGCTGGAACAACTCCTGCGCCAGCTGCTGCACGTCTGTCGTCGTCACCGCTTCAATCTCTTCCATAATCTCGTCGACGCCAAAGAAGCGCCCGAAATACATCTGCTGTCGAGCCAGGTTTGCCATGCGGCTCCCAGAACTCTCGAGCCCAATGACCATGTTGCTCTTCAACTGGTCCTTGGCCCGCTCCAGCTCCACATCACTGACAGTCTCTTCCTTGAGACGCCGCAACTCCTGCAGGGTAAGCTGCAGAACCTTCCGCGTGTTGTCAACTGAAGTGCCCGCATACACGCACAGCGAGCCGGTATCCCGGAATGGATTCATCTCCGAGTAGATCGAATAGGCCAGACCCTGATCCTCTCGAATCGTCTGGAAGAGCCGCGAACTCATGCCGCCGCCCAGCATCGTGTTTAGCAGATAGACCGCATACCGTCGCGGATCATTCACCGGAGGAGCGGGAACGCCCAGACAAAACTGCACCTGCTCCAGCGCCTTCTTCCGCTTCAGCGTAATGTGCGGGGTTGCTTTGGGTGCATCCATCCTCGGTAAAACCGAGTTCGCGCTGGAGGTTAGGGAGCTGAACTCCTTCTCCACCTGGGCGACAAAAGCATCGTGCTCCAGATTCCCCGCTGCCGAAAACACCATGTTGTGCGGAGTGAACCGCCCGGCATAAAAGTCAAAAACAATCTGCTGGTTGAAGCTCTTCACCGTCTTCGCCGTCCCCAGGATCGGTCTGCCAAGCGCATCGCCCTTCCAGAAGTTCTGCGTCCACACCTCATTCACCAGGTAGTCGGGGTTATCCTCGTCCATCTTGATCTCTTCGAGAATCACTCCCTGTTCGCGTGCGAGTTCCTCCGGCGTAAAAGTCGGATGCAGCACCAGGTCGGCCAGAACGTCCAGCGCAGGCGGCACGTTCTCATCCAGCACCTTGATGTTGAAGCAGACCATCTCCTTGCCCGTAAATGCGTCGAGATTGCCGCCGATGGTGTCCACCTCTCGGGCAATCTGCTGGGCCGAGCGCGAAGTCGTCCCCTTGAACACCATGTGTTCGACGAAGTGCGAGATGCCATTCACCTCCGCGGCTTCGTCCCGCGATCCTGTCCCAATCCACGCCCCCATCGAGACGCTTCGTACATGGGGCATGCTCTCGGTAAGCACCAACAGGCCATTGGACAGGACGGTCTTTCGGATATTGCGCGAGGCGTTTTTGGTCAAACGAACATCATCAATCAACGTTGCGGACATGCGACTCCCTTGTACCTTTATTGTTTCACAATAGGGCAGGGGATTGGCCCCGCCCCGCTCCGCAGCGTAAACTGATAAGAGCCAGTAGTTTAGACCGACTGCCCCTTATGTTGAACAAAACAAAAGACGATGCGGAAAGAGACGCCTCGCCCAAGGCGCTGTTTGGCGCGTCCCTGCCGGAGCTTACCGCTCTGATGAGGGGGCTCAACCAGCCTCCGTATCGGGCTGCCCAGCTCCATGAAGCCCTTTACCGCCAGCGGGTTACCTCCCTCGACGCCATCACCACCCTGCCGACCACCCTCCGTGACCAGCTCAAGGCCGAAGGCTATACCGTGGGGCTCCCCGAGATCGTCCAGGCCGCCAGGTCCGTAGACGGTACCGAGCGCTACCTCATCCGCATGGCCGACAGCGAGACCGTCGAGACCGTTTGGATGCCCGACGGCGATGGAGGCGAGCGTGGCGACGGCTCTCAGGCCGCCGAAGAGGAGGAGAGGGAGGACGCCCTCGTCGCAGACTTCGCCGCGGAGCAGAAGCCCGCCGCCTTCCCCTACCGCCGCTCCACCATCTGCGTGTCCAGCCAGGTTGGGTGCGCCGTGAACTGCCAATTCTGCCTCACCGCCAAGCTCGGTATCCGCCGCAACCTTACTGCCGGCGAGATAGCCGGTCAGGTCGCCGCCGTCCTCAACCGCCATCACGTCGAACTCGGCAGTTCCCGTGGCAACCCCACTCCTGCCCGCATCAACCTCGTCTTCATGGGCATGGGAGAGCCCTTCCTCAACTACGCCAACTTCATCGCGGCGGTCCGCCTCCTCACCCAGATGCCCATCCCCGAGTCGCGCATGACCGTCAGTACATCCGGGATCCTCCCAGGCATCCTCGACTTCGCCAAGGAAACGGTTCGCCCCAAGCTAGCCGTCAGCCTCAACGCCTCCAACGACCAGGTCCGCGAGTCCATCATGCCCATCACGCGCAAATGGAACATCGCCGCCCTCCTCGAAGCCCTCTCGACCATCCCTCTGCGCAACCGCGAGTGGATCACCTTCGAGTACGTCCTGCTCGGCGGCATCAACGACTCGCTCCAGCACGCCGACGAACTCATCGCCCTGGTCAGCGGCATGCGCTGCAAGATCAACCTCATCGTCTGGAACTCCGGCCCCAACATGCCTTTCCACGAGCCGCCGCAGTCCGGCGTCGCTGCCTTCCAGAAACGCATCATTGCAGCGGGCATCCCTGCATACATCCGTCGCCCCCGCGGCCGCGACATCTACGCCGCCTGCGGCCAACTCAAACGGACGGTTGAGTTGCCTGAACCCGCGACTCTAGTTGAGATCGCAGCTGCGGCCACTCTTCCCGGATAATCGAAAACCACACGCTGTGGCGCAGTGAACCGTCCGGCATAATCAAGTGATTCCGAAAAGTCCCCTCCTCCACCGCTCCGATCTTTCGCATCGCAGCCTGCGACCGAATATTCTCATCGTGTGTCTTCAGCGCCACACGGTTGAGCTTCAGCTCCTCGAAGGCATAAGTAAGCTGCAGCAGCTTCACCTCTGCATTCAGCCCCGATCCCTGAAACTCCGGAGCCAGCCACGTCCATCCGATCTCCGTAGTCTTATGCACTCGGTCGAGGTCCATGAACCGTGTGCTTCCGATCGCCCGATTCCCAGCCTTCAGCACCGTCACCCACGGCATCGCAATCCCTGTCTGTCCAAGACGGATTGCCGTTCGCATATACAGCTCAAGATCGTCACGCGTCCTTAAGCGATCGAGAGTGTAGCGCCAGAGCCTTTCGTCGAACGCGACAGCCGCAAGTCCTTCCAAATGCCCCATCGTCATCGGCTCCAGCCGAACTCTCGAGCCGTCAAGAACTGGCGTCATTGAACCCGAACCTCATCCCCTCTATCGCGCCAGCGCAGGTGACATCTGTTCCATCCCCAAAGCGAGGAGGCGCTCGGCCACACGATCGTAGTCGTGCCGCAGCACGTCACCCTCGTGCACGAAGTTCCCGGTTACCGGCTCAACTCCCAGCGCGCGCACGCGCTCCAAATCTGCCTCAATCGGCTCCTGACCCTCGCGCGCGTATTGCTCCAGCCGCACCTTTGAAATCGGCCCCGTATTGATCAGGGCGTAGTCGAAGATCGGCGAATGCGCTCCCACAGCGTGGTGCATGATCTTTTCGATATGCTGCGAGGCGGTCAGGCCGAGCGATTCATTCGCCTGGGTCATCAGATTGCAGACGAAGACCTTCGTGGCGGGCGACGCCACCAGCGCCTCCGGTATTCCGCGAACCAAAAGGTTCGTGATCAGCGACGTGTAGAGCGATCCCGGCCCCAGTGTGATCAGATCCGCGTTTGCAATCGCCTCCAGCGTCTCCGGCAAAGGATCAGCAGTCTCCGGGTCCAGGCGCAGCTCAACGATGCTGTGCTTGCTCGCAGTGATATTGGTTTCGCCGCGTACCAGCGACCCATCATCCATCTGCGCCACAAGGTCGACGTTCGTGTTTGTTGAAGGGAATATCTTGCCTCGCGCCGCCAGAATCTGCGAAGACATCTGCACCGCCTGGGCAAAGTCACCGGTGATATGCGAAAGCGCGGCGACAAAAAGATTGCCGAAGCTATGGCCTTCAAGGTCCCCATGTTCGAAGCGGAACTGAAACAGCTTCGAAAGAAGGTGCTCATCCTCAGACAGCGCCACCATACAGTTCCGGATGTCTCCGGGAGGTAGCATCTTGAAGTCTTCTCGCAGACGTCCCGAAGACCCCCCATCGTCGGTCACTGTCACCACCGCCGAAAGCTCCCGGATCGTACACGGCAACGACGGACAAGGGGCAGGCGCGTTCTCAGGCCCATGCACGCGCCCGAGACGAGGGCCTCTTCGCCGGTCTGGAGCGACAACGTACCGCTTCAGCCCGCGCAGCAGCGTGGACAACCCCGTGCCGCCGCCAATTGCAACGACGCGAAGATCTTTGTCTCTTGATTCGGCCACGTTTGGCAACGACATGGGTGAGGTCTCCTCTCCAAGCTTACCTGCAATCTTTTTCAGCTTGGATGCAGGAGCTAAACCTCGGGATATAACAGCTCTGTAAATCGTGGATCGTCCGCCATATCCTGAAAATCCGAGTCGGAACGCGCCTGAATCCTGTTCCTCGGATTCTGGCGGATCGCCTCCGTCAGGTGCTCCAGGCAGCGATGCGAGTCGCCCGTCATGCTCGACAGAACCGCCAGCCCGTAGAAGGCATAGTCGGCCTTGTCATTCGCCTTCAGGATCAGATTGAACTGCTCCCGCGCATCTTCATAGTGCCCGTCGTTCAGCAGAGAAACAGCATAGTCGTAGTGTTCTTCGTGGCTCGCAAAAGTGTTCTTTCCCTTGGCCGCCTGCAGCAGACACGCATTGCTGTACATCCTGACGCGGTCACTCAGATCGCCCGCGCCGCCGGCCAGGATCTTTTCAAACGCTGCGTGCGCCTTGTCGTATTTGCCTTCCTGCATCAGCCGCAGGGCTGCTTCATAGTGGGCAACAATCTGCGCTCTTGCACTATCTGTCGCGGGGGAGGTTCCAGCCAGCGTGCGCGGAGCCCGCTTCATCGTAAGGGCACTTGCCGTCTTCATTTGAGCCATGGTCATTCCTGTCGCCTGGTCATTCCTGAGCTTTCCCATTCTAACGGTAGCTCAATTCCTGTTTAGTCTCGTGTCGGTTTTATACGCAGACAGCGCGGTCAGGTCAACTCCCATTCATTCCGCTGTTACCTCTCTGGTTCATTGCCTCGGCAGCATATTACCTCTTGCCATCGTTTTACTTGCTTCCATAAACCGCTGGATTCAACTCGGGATCGTTGTACATCTTCATCTGCCGATAGAGCTTGAATCGCCGTTTGCCCATCAAAACCTCCGCCCAAAGCGCATCCAGGCAACCGGCAAGATCGTCTCGTTGCTCCTCCAGCCGAGAAAGCCGGTCCACGTTCCGCAGCCGATGCTCCTCGGTCGCGCTCGACCGATGTGCTTCTTCCCGCGTGTGATAGATCTTCAGCGCGAGAATCGAAAGCCGGTCGATCATCAACCCTGGCGTCTCCGAGTGCAGCGGGGAAGTGGCGTCCTGGTCCAGTCTCTCCATCAGCCACACATCCATCTTCTCCATCAGGTCGTTTCGTCTCTGGTTCAGAACATCGATTGCCCGCTTCACGCGCACGATCTCGGCATCGGCGACTCCGGGGACACGCGCCTTGTCCTCCTCATGCCACAGCTCAAAGTTCGCCTCGTGCTGCGCCATCGCAAGCGCCATCAATCCATCCGCGCCTCTCTCGAAAGCGACGTCATTCTCAGATTCATGCAGAGCCGCGGTCATCTCGTCCTGCATCCGCGTAATTAAAAGGGCGTCGAGCATCGGCACTTCACTCCAACCAGAAACTTTATCAGGGTCGACAGCCTTCAGCATCCCCGGCTCCGACCGATGTCAGATTGACCCCCCGACGGTATCGCCGCACTTGCCGCCAGCGACTGAACCAAGCAGACTAGAGTCAGACAATGGCAAGCTCGACAAAACGGGTTCTGATCTACCGCCTGGGCAGCCTCGGCGACACTCTCATCGCACTTCCAGCTCTTCACCTTGTCACCCGCGCGTTTCCCGACTCCGAACGCCGCCTCCTGACAAACTTCCCGGTCAACTCAAAAGCCCCACCCGCCGCTGCCATCCTTGAGAACACCGGCCTCATCCACGGCTACTTCCGTTACGCTGTCGGCACTCGCAGCCTGCGCGAACTCCTCGCCCTGTGGTGGCAGCTCCGCCGATGGCGCCCCGACGTTCTAATCTACATGGGGTCCACTCGCGGAGTTCAATCCGCAAAGCGCGACGCAAAGTTCTTCCGCCTCTGCGGGATTCCCCGCATCATCGGCGTTCCTATCACCGAAGACATGCAGCAGAATCGCTGGGATGAGTCCATCCAGGCCCTCGAACCAGAGGCATCGCGCCTCGCCCGCAATCTGGCAGAGCTGGGAAACGCAGATCTGGAAGCTCCCGCAAGCTGGGACCTGCACCTCACAGACGCGGAACACGCCAGGGCCACCGGCGTACTCTCACCGGCCGCCGGCCATCCCATGATCGCAGTCAGCGTTGGCACGAAGGTCCAATCGAAGGACTGGGGTCGCGACAACTGGCGTGCCCTCCTGAATCGTCTCGCCACCCTCTACACAAAACACGCACTGGCACTATGCGGAGCTTCGGAAGAGAGCGAAGTCAGCGAGTTTGCGGCGAACGGATGGCGCGAAAAATCGGCCACTCCCGTCGTCAATCTTTGCGGCCTCCTCACGCCTCGAGAGAGCGCTGCCGTCTTCGCCCAGGCTCCGGTATTTGTCGGCCACGACAGCGGACCCATGCATCTCGCGGCTGCCGTCCAGACCCCGTGTGTCGCCATCTTCGCCGCCCGCAACAAGCCGCGCGTCTGGTTCCCCTACGGCAAACAGCATCGCGTTCTCTACCACCAGACCGATTGCTGGGGCTGCGGCCTCGAGACCTGCATTATCGAGCGCAAAAAGTGTCTGACGTCGATTACAGTCGATGAGGTCGTCGCCGAGGTTCGCGCGATCCTCGGCTAGCCGTTCACACAGCAAGCCGGTCGAAGATGCGATGATGGATCAGGGAGATTTTTTCACGCATGTTGCCGGAACTTCATTCGATTCTGAACCTGCTCGAGGGCGGCTTCGGTCAACTCAAGGTGCTGGTCATCGGCGACATCATGCTCGACCGCTACATCCACGGCGACGTCGAGCGCATCTCGCCCGAAGCGCCCGTTCCGGTTCTTCGTCACGCCCGGCGCTATGAGCGTGCCGGCGGCGCAGCCAACGTCGCGATGAACCTCGCAGGCCTCGGTTGCCAGGCCTTTCTGGCCGGCTTCTGGGGCAACGACTCCGAACAGGCCGAATTGGCAGCCATGCTCGACCACGCGGGGATCGACACCGTTGGCGTGGTCTTGAGTTCGCTTCCTACCATCTCCAAGACCCGCATCGTCGGCCGCACGCAGCAGCTCCTCCGTCTCGACATCGAGAGCCGCGACGCTCCGCCCGCCATCGAAGTGCAACGCCTTCAGGAGCGAGCCATCGAGCTGGTCGCAAAAGTCCACGCCGTCATCCTCTCCGACTATGCCAAGGGCGCTCTCCCAACCGCTCTCTGCGAGGCCGTCATACGCGCCGCACGCGCAAGCAACATCCCCGTCCTCGCCGATCCCAAGACCTCCGATTTCAGTAAGTACACCGGCGCAACCACCGTCAGTCCAAATCTCGGCGAACTCTCCGCGGCAACCGGCATTCCCGCGCACCACACACAGGACCTCCTCGCCGCCGGACAGGCCCTGGTCGCCGAACACGACTTCAAATTCCTCACGGTTACGATGAGCGAGAAGGGAATCAGCGTCCTTCGCCCCGCCTCTGCCGGCAACACCGGCGTCTATCACTCACCCGCTCGAGCCCGCGAGGTCTTCGACGTTTCGGGCGCCGGAGACACCGTCATCGCCACATTGGCCGCGTGTCTGGCCGGTGGTCTGCAGGTCGAGACCGCTGTCGAACTCGCAAACCTCGCCGCGGGAATCGTAGTCAGCAAGGTCGGCACCGTGCCCATCGCTGCCCACGAACTTGTCGCCGCATTGACGCCAAGCTCCGGCGTCACCGCATGCGAAAAGATCCTGGACCTCGAACGCATCAAACTGCGCGTCGCCGAATGGCGCTCTTCCGGCGAAACCATCGTCTTCACCAATGGCTGCTTCGATCTCCTGCACGTCGGCCACATCACGCTGCTCGAAGACTGCCGCCGCTTCGGCTCAAAGCTTGTGCTCGGCCTCAACGCCGACGCCTCGGTCTGCCGTCTCAAAGGCCCCACCCGCCCGATCGTCTCCGAGCGTGAGCGCGCCCGCGTCATGGCCGCCCTCGCCGCCGTCGACGCCGTCGTCCTCTTCGAAGAAGACACCCCGCTCGAACTGATCCGTGCCCTCAAGCCCGACGTGCTCGTCAAAGGCGGCGACTACACGATCGAAACCGTCGTGGGCCACGAAGACGTCATCGCCGCAGGCGGACGGGTCGAGATCGTCCCCACAGTCGAAGGTTTCTCAACCACCAACATCGTAAAAAAACTCACCGCAAACTCTCCGCAAGCTGAGGATATACAGAAGTGATCATCGTTACCGGCGGCGCAGGCTTCATCGGAAGCAACTTGATCCATTACCTGAACCACGCGAACGAGCGCGACATCTTACTCGTCGACAACTTCGCCCCGGCGCCGAACCTAACGGGCCCAAAATTCTTGAATCTCGCTGGCGCCGAATTCGGCGACTACATGGACAAGCGCGAGTTCCGCGCCGCCCTGAAGGGCGGTTACTTCGAGAACACAAAGATCCGCGCAATCCTGCACCAGGGCGCCTGTTCGAACACTCTCGAAGACGATGGCCGCTACATGATGGACAACAACTTCACCTACTCCAGGGAGCTGTTGCACTTCGCCCTCGACCGCAAGATCCCATTCGTCTACGCTTCTACCGCCGCCGTCTACGGCGCAAGCACCGAGTTCTCGGAACTCCCGCAGAACGAGCGCCCCCTCAACGTCTACGGCTTTTCCAAACTGGTCTTCGACAACTACGTTCGCCGCCTCATGCCCCCCTTCGCATCCCAGATGAAAAGCACCGTCGTCGGCCTCCGCTACTTCAACGTATACGGCCCGCGCGAACACCACAAGGGCCGCATGGCCAGCGTGATTCACCACTTCACGCGCCAGCTCAAGGACACCGCCACCATCCGCATGTTCGAAGGTTCCGGCGGCTACGCCAACGGCGAGCAGCGCCGCGACTTCGTCTTCGTCAAAGATCTCGCGCGCATCAACATGTTTTTCGCCGGCCTTCTTCCCGAAAGCCCGAAGAGACATACCCATGCTGTTGTCAACGCCGGCACTGGAGAAGCCCGAACCTTCAACGCTGTCGCCGCGGCGCTCATGCAAGTCCATGGCCCGGGCAAGATCGAGTACATCCCGTTTCCCGGCGACCTCAAGAATCGCTACCAGCATTTCACCCAGGCTGATATCTCCGGTCTGCGCGCCGCGGGATACACCGCGGAGTTCACGCCGCTCGAACAGGGTGTGGAGGAGACCTTCGCAGAGGAACCTGTCTCCTGATTTACTCTCGTTGCAAGCCATGTTGAATTAAAGTTACAAGCGCACCAGTCGTTCCTTCGACCAAGAGGAGCCAGCGTGACCGACAAGCAACATAAGCCGACGATTCTCTGCATCAGCACCTACGAAAAGGGGCAGCCCTTCATGCGCGAGGCCGCGCGCCTCGGCGTCAACGTCATTCTGCTCACCGTCAACAAGCTCGAGCACGCCGATTGGCCACGCGAATCCATCTCCAAACTCATCACCATGCCGGAGAATCTCACCCCCGGTCAGGTCCTGAACACTGTCAGCTATTTCGCCCGCGAAAATCGATTCGACCGCATCGTTGCCCTCGATGAGTTCGATCTCGAAGTAGCCGCACTGCTGCGCGAGCACATGCGTCTGCCCGGCATGGGAGAATCGCTCACACGCCACTTCCGCGACAAGCTCGCTATGCGGGTCCGGGCAAAGCAAAGCGGCGTGCCTGTCCCCGAATTCACCTCAGTCTTCAACTACGACGACCTCCGCAGCTTTATGCTCGATGTTCCCGGCCCTTGGCTTTTGAAACCACGCACCAACGCCTCCGCAATCGGCATCCGCAAAATCGAAACTCCCGACGCCATCTGGCCGATCCTCGACCAATTGGGCGATTTGCAATCGCACTATCTGCTCGAGCGCTTCGTTCCCGGCGAAATCTTCCATGTCGAGGGCGTTACCTGGGACAGAAAGACACTCTTCGCTGCGCCGTACAAGTACGGCAAGCCGCCCATGCAGACCATGCACCAGGGCGGCGTCTTCAGCACACGCGCACTCGACCGGCAATCCAGCGACGCCGTAGCTCTCGGCAAGATTCACAAACAGGTCATCGAATCGCTCGGCCTCATCTCCGGCGTCACTCACACCGAGTTCATCAAATCGCAATCCGAAGGCAGCTTCTGCTTCCTGGAGACCGCAGCGCGCGTCGGCGGAGCGTACATCGCCGAAGTCGTCGAGTTTGCCTCAGGAATCAATCCCTGGGTCGAATGGGCAAGGATCGAAGTCGCTTCGCTGCTCAACATGGAATACACATTGCCCAATCTCAAACAGCTCTATGCCGGAAGCATTATCTGCCTCGCGCGTCAGGAGCAACCCGACACCAGCAGCTACAACGCCTCCGAGGTCGTAAAACGCCTCACTAAGCACCATCATGCCGGGTTGATCGTTCGCGCCGAATCGTCTGAACGAATTGAAGCTTTGGTTCAGGAATACAGCGACCGATTCCTCGAGGAGTTCTGCGCCGTCGAGCCCGTCCCCGACAAGCCAACCGCCTAGCCCCCTAAGCCCTCCCTGCACGCTCGCGCAGACAGGCCGCGAGAGCACGCCGCCCGCCGTTTTTGCAGGAGGAATCTAACTGGATAACAGGCGGCCAGACATCGGTTTAGCCATCGGGATAAGGGGGATGATGGTGAGAGCGCTGGGGCTCGAACCCAGGACCAACGCCTTAAAAGGGCGATGCTCTACCAACTGAGCTACGCTCTCAAACCACACTACCAAGTTAGCACATTCAGACCACGGAAAAGCTCCCCCAACCAGTAGCACCACAAGCTTTTACACGCCACCGATTTGCTGACGAAAATCCGTCGCTCTTACACTTCCGTGGCAACCAAGCATCGCGTTGACCCTTAGTCGAAGAAGGCAATCGGGATTTGCAGAGTATGCTGAAAATTCGGCGGCACTCAAAGCCTGGATTCTCAACCGAAAACCACCCCTCCAATTTCCCCGAATTCCGCGCGTCGATTACCCGATGTTGTTGCTCTGTCACACTTAAGTCGCACGACGGTTTCATTGACTTGAAGTAGCACCCACAGTAGCCTCAGGCTATTGCATGACAACGTGTGCATACACATCATTGAGCTCGAGTGACTGGCGCAGTTCAAGCAAAAACAACATCGTCACCGGAATGTACAGGACTAGGAATTATGGATTCTCGCACGGACAGGATCGATGAGCGGGCGGCGGTAGCGGAGACCCCGGAAGATGTAGCGGTCCTCTACTCCTGGGCAAATCTTCACGGAGCAAAGTACCGCGACTTCTCCGCATCGCGCCGCGAGTATCGCGCACAGCTGAGACACCGAGCTGCCGAGCAGGTGCGTGAACAGGCCCTACTCGCTCAGGCAGAAGCGGAAGCTGCAGCAGCGGCCGCTGACTCCGCTGCTCGTCAAGCAGCACAGGCGGCTCGCACCCACCAGGCAGAAGACGCCGACTCCTCCATGCGACGTGCTCTCCGCGAGGCCGAAGAAGCAGCACGCACCGCCGCCGCGGAACGCGTCGAAGCCGCACGCCGGGCCGAAGCCGCCGCTGTCGCCGAAGCCGCCGCTCGTCGCGAAGAGCGAGAGATCGCTGAAGCGCATGCATCCGCGCAGAGGCAGGCCGCTCGCTACGCAGACTCTGAGATTCGCCGCAAAGCGATAATCGGCGCACAGCAGGCCTCACCCGAACTTCCCGGCCAGATCAGTGACCCGTACACGACTCACTCCAATCCTCAGATACCCGTTCATTCTCAGCCGGTCTTGCGGACCGACGCGGATTGGGACGCGCGGCAGCAATTCACACCAACGGAGAATTTAGCTTCAAGGGATATGGGATCAAGAGATATGGCACCAAGTGATAGAGATATGGGACCAAGGGATTCGGGATCAAGGGATGTGGGATCAAGGATCGATCGCGAACGTCGCGAATACATTCCTCCCGCGCCTCCTCCTGCACCTGTGGAGCGTCGCAGCTCCGGGAGCCAACACACGACCCCACGCCGCCCCCAGGGATATCGCCCGGACGACGCATCAGGAGTTCGTCAGATCTATCGCGGCCCTGAATACGATGCATTTCAAGCCGAGTACACTTCAACTAGTTCAGCACGGCCTTCAACTCCCGGGGAAAGTCGCGCGGTGCAACTCCACGCCGCATCTCAGGAGATCAAGCCCGCGCCCGAGCAGCCAATTTATTCCCAGCGTCTCTCTTCCTATTCCAACGAAAGCCAGGCTTCGCAAATGGCTCAACGTCGTAACGAACCACCCCCGCAACCCGCTCGCCCTGCACAGGCCGAGCCGGTCACGGCGTCGACACCACCTCACGGAGGCTCATGGCCTCCGAGCTCCGGAGATCGCGCGCAGCAGTTCATCGATCCTGCCCACGAGATGCGCGACATCTCCGGCAATCCGCCGCCGGCGAACCCTCCGGCGTCGAGACTGCCCTCCACTCCGCGCGCCACTCCGGCTCCCGCCGCACCTCGACCCGTCTCCCCATTCTCGCAGGCGCTGGTTCCGTCCGACGCGTCGCGCGGACGCCGTGCGCAGGACGACTTCGACTATCAGCAATCGCAAGGCTTCCCCGAGCCTTCGCGCCGCGCCGCGCCTGAGGCTCTTCCCGAATCCTCTTCACTCTCTTCGCAACGTCCTGCCTACCCGGCAGACCCTGCCGGACCGGCATGGCTCTACGCTCCGCCCGCACCACAGGTTGCGCCAAAGCCCGTTCCTTCGCACCCGGTCCAATCTCAGTCGTCGGTAGCCGACACGTTGCAACACTCCCGCGAACGCGTCGCCGCTCGCTGGTACGCTCTCAAAGGCGTCTTCGAGCAGCCCGGACAGGAGCAGTCCGAGGTTGCGCCCGTACGTCAGAAGGAAACGCGCACACCGGTCCTCGCCGTCTTTTCGCTCGCCGGCGGCGTCGGCAAGACCAGTCTCGTCGCTACGGTCGGCCGTTCGCTCTCCTCCATGGGAGAGAAGGTCCTGCTCACCGATACCACCTCTCACGGTCTTCTGCCGTTCTACTTCGGCGCGAGCGAACTTCGTCAAGGCACCGTTCGCACCTTCTCGCCGCCCAGCGGAAGCACCGACGCACCGATCTATCTGGTCAGCTACGACGTCGACCAGAAGGGAAGCGACGAATCTTCTCGGGAGCAACTCGCGGAAGAGATCATCAACAACAGTCGTGGCACCCACCGAATTCTTCTCGACCTCACCGTGAGCTCAAGCTGGATCGTCCGCCGCCTCTCGCGCATGAATCCCACCATCCTCGTTCCCGTCGCGCCAGACATGAACTCCGTGATCAGCCTGCAAACGGTGGAGAAATTCTTCAACGGCGTCAACGATGGCGATGGCCGCCCGCTGCAGCCCTACTACGTGCTCAACCAGTTCGACACCTCGCTGCCGCTGCACCTCGATGTGCGAGAGGTCATGCGCCGCCAGCTCGGCGATCGCCTTCTGCCCTTCGTCATTCGCCGCGCTCCGGCAGTAAGCGAAGCACTCGCTGAAGGCATGACTGTAGTCGACTACGCTCCCGACGCACCCGTTGCCGAGGATTATCTCAACTTGGCGACATGGCTTCGCACTGTCGCCGCACCGGCTACTGCAGGCTTTCGCAACGTGCGTTGGAGTGAACGATGACAGGGTCGCCCCTCTTCAAGCAGTTCGAATCAGGCGACGGGCTCTTCTCCAAGATTCTTCGCTTCCTCGTTCTTGCAAGCGGGACGTTCCTGCTCTGCTTTACCGGAATCCTCGAACTCACCTGGCCACAGCAGATCGTGCTTGGCATCCTCACCATAGCCCTGGTCATCTGGCTCGACCGCAGCTCCAGCTCATATCTCGTCACACTCACCCTGCTGCTGGCCTCCTGTTTCTCGACCTTTCGTTACGGGTACTGGAGAATCGCTACCACCGCCAAATTCTTCTTAGACCCCGGCTCAGTATGGAGTCTCCTCGACGGCTTCTTCATCTCGCTGCTCATCTTTGCCGAGACCTACGCCTTCATCATCCTCTTCCTCGGCTACCTGCAGACAATGTGGCCTCTGCGCCGCACTCCCGTGCCTCTGCCCGATGATCCGGAGAAGTGGCCCGCCGTCGATCTCCTCATTCCCTCCTACAACGAGCCGCTGAGCGTCGTAAAGTACACGGCCCTCGCCGCGATGAACATCGATTGGCCCGCCGACAAACTCAACGTCTACATCCTCGACGACGGCAAGCGCGAAGAGTTTCGCAAATTCGCCGAAGACGCCGGTATCGGCTACATGACGCGCGACGACAACAAGCACGCCAAGGCCGGCAACATCAATCGCGCCCTCGCCCGTCTCGACGCACCCTACGTCGCCATCTTCGACTGCGACCACGTGCCCACACGCAGCTTCATGCAGGTCACCCTCGGCTGGTTCCTCCGCGACAGCAAACTGGGAATGCTGCAGACGCCCCACCACTTCTACTCGCCCGATCCGTTCGAACGCAATCTCGGCCAGTTCCGCACCATTCCCAACGAGGGAGAACTCTTCTACGGCATCGTTCAGGATGGCAACGACTTCTGGAACGCGACCTTCTTCTGCGGCTCCTGCGCCGTGCTTCGCCGCACCGCACTTGATGAGATCGGCGGCATCGCCGTCGAAACCGTCACCGAAGATGCCCACACCTCGCTGCGCATGCAGATGAACGGCTGGAACACCGCGTACATCAACATCCCGCAGGCAGCAGGCCTCGCCACTGAACGGCTAAGCGGACACGTGAAGCAGCGCATTCGCTGGGCGCGCGGCATGATCCAGATCATGCGCACCGACAATCCGCTCTTCGCACGCGGCCTCAGTCCGGCGCAACGGCTCTGCTACTTCAACGCAATGACGCACTTCCTCTATGCTCTGCCGCGCCTCATCTTCCTTACCGCGCCTCTGATCTATCTCATCTTCGGCCACGTGAACGTTCCCGGGTACTGGGCGGCCATCCTCGCCTACGCCTTTCCGCACCTTGTGCTCTCGAACATCACCAACTCCCGCATTCAGGGCCAGCACCGCCACTCTTTCTGGAACGAGATCTACGAGACCGTTCTCGCGCCGTACATCTTTCTCCCCACCATGCTCGCCCTCATCAATCCCAAGTTCGGCAGCTTCGACGTGACAGCCAAGGGCGGCGTCGTCAATCGCAAGTTCTTCGACAGGCGCATCGCGCAGCCGTTCCTCTTCATGATCGCGATGAACGTTCTTGGCATGCTGTGCGCGATCCCCAGGTTCTTCCAGTTTCCGTCCTTCGACATTCCCCACCCCTTCGACTGGGTATTCAACATACCCGCCGCCATGTACGACGGCAGTCACGTCGGCACCATCGTGATGAATCTGATCTGGGTCTGCTTCAACCTCGTCATCCTCGGGGTCGCTACTTCGGTCGCCTGGGAGAGCCGTCAGCGCCGCCAGACCGTGCGCGTCGCAATGACCATTCCCGCCGATGTGCAACTCGCCAATGGAAGCGTCGTCCACGGCGTCACCACCGACGTCTCCAGCGGTGGTCTCATGATTCGCATGGAGCGCGACTTCACTGCCAGCGCGGGCGATTCGGTCAAACTTACTCTTCCCGTTCTCGACGGCAACGCAACCCTCCCCGCAACTCTGGTCGGAGTCAGCGGCAACGTTCTCCGTGCCCAGTTCGATCCCATGACCTTGCAGGAAGAAGAGGCGCTCACCATGGTGCTTTACTCCCGCGCCGACACATGGCTGGGCTGGGGCGAAACCCGCGAGGCAGACAAGCCATTAACCAGCCTTGGGCGAATTTTTCAGCTCGCCTTACACGGCTTGATGCAGACCATCCGAAGCATGTCGAAGGCCGCCAAGACGCCGCCCAAGGGAAAACTCGCCACAAGCATCGTTCCGCTTCTCCTGTTCGCCGTCCTGTTCGCCGCCGAAACTCTATCGGCCCAGGTTCGCCCATTTCTCGCATCCCAGTTATCGCCGCAGGTCAGATCCAGCGCAGTGCAGCGCCGCCAGGGTGTCATTTCCCCCGCGGATGCTCTTCCCGCAATGGCCCAGGCCTCCATGGATGGCAACGTCGCTCCCAGTGCTTCCGTCGCACCCGGTACCTTCTCCAACGTCATAGCGCTCTCTGACATAGGTGTGCCCGACACCATCGTCATGCACGGTATCGACGCCTACAGCACCGTCCGCTTCTCGCTCCCGCAGACTCAGATCGTCAAGACCGCGACCATGCGTCTGCGCTATCACTTCTCGCCAGGGCTCATCCCATCTCTCAGCCATCTCAAGGTGAGTCTCAACGGCACTCTCTTCGCGACCATCCCCGTCACCGCGCCACCCAGCGGAGTAATCCAACCCGGTAACGGCCAGGCAAACACCATTCGCACGGAAAATAATGCGCTGCTCGAATCAGTCCTTACTCTCCCCGCCGAGATGCTCGTTCACGACAACGAGCTCACCTTCGAGTTCGTTGGCCATTACACCCTGAAGTGCGAAGACCCAACCCACTCCACGCTGTGGGCTCACGTCGACAACAACTCAACCATCGAACTTGCAGGTTCGCTCATCCCCCTGCATGACGACCTCAAGCTCCTGCCCGCGCCCTTCTACGACACGACGGTCAATCTCCGTCCGGTAATCCCGATCGCCTTCCTCTCTCAGCCTTCGCCGAAGGCCCTGCAGGCTGCGGGCATTGTCGCGTCCTGGTTCGGCATGCTTGCCGATTCACGGCCAACGCGCTTTCCGGTATCCGTCGGCGTCATTCCTTCGGGCAACGCCATCGTCATCGGTGAGAGCGGCGCAAACCTCCCAGGCTCGCTTCAGATGAACGCAACCTCAGGGCCAACCATCGCCATGAGGACCAATCCCTCTGACCCCTACTCGAAGGTCCTTGTCATCACCGGAGACTCCGCGGACGATGTCTTGACCGCCGCCATGGCGCTCGCCCTGCAGCGCGACCTTCTGGAGGGAGCCGTTGTTCGCGTTCCTTCCTTCAAGCTCCCTGCCCGCCGCGAACCCGATGACGCGCCACGCTGGCTCAGCACCGAAAGAATCACCCGTATCGGAGACATCCCGCAGACCACCGGCTTCGACTCCGACGGCGGCTCCCCGGTCGCGGTTTACATGCGCCTGCCCCCCGACCTCTATCCCAACTACAACGCGCAGCAGAACCTCGGCTTCCACCTGGGCTACCGCTACAACGGCATCCCCCTCTCGAACGACAGCACGCTTCAAATCTCTCTCAACGACAATTACGTAAGCTCAACGCCTCTGCCCCACACCGACCGAGCCTCTGCGCAACTTGAAACTATCGTGCCGGTCCCGGTCTCCGATCTGCGCCCGTTCTCCAACTCGCTGCTCATGCGCTTCGCCTTCATGCTCAGCAAAAAAGGTGAGTGTCAGGACACCGCACCCTACAACCTGAAGGGAACGATCCTCAAAGACTCCTACCTCGACATTCAGGGAATCCCTCACTGGGCCACGATGCCCAATCTTGAGATCTTCGCCAACGCAGGCTATCCCTTCACTCGCAGAGCCGATCTTTCAGACACCGCAGTCGTCCTGCCCGAGACTGCAGGCGCGGAAGAGATCGAAATGTACCTCACCCTGATGGGACACTTCGGCGCACAGACTGGCTATCCCGTTCTCAACGTCTCCGTCACCGACTCAGATGGCATGAAGACCGACGGCCGCAAGGATTATCTCGTCCTCGGCACAGTCGACGATCAAGCCGCCATCACGCGCCTCAACCCCTCACTTCCCGTCGGCGTCGATGGCAGCGGCCTCCACATCCAGGACACTCAGGGCTTCTTCGCGCAACTGCAGCACGCATGGTGGAAGGTCCGCAGCTCCGACCGTATTCAGTCCGGACAGCTTGAAACTGCCGGTGGTCTGCCCGACGCCCTGATCGAAGGCATCGAGTGGCCGAGCGGATCGAACCGCTCCGTCGTCGTCGTCGCTCTGCGAGACAAGAACGTCGTCCCCAGCTTCCTCTCTGTCTTCCTCAAGACCTCGCAGTCCTCTGACATTTCTCAGTCGGTCAGCGTCCTGCATGGCTCGAAATTCAGCTCCTACCGAATCGGCAACGACGTTTACCACGTCGGCTCGCTCTCGTTGTGGATTCAACTGAACATGCTCTTCGAGGACTACCAGTGGCTGATGGTCATCTCCACACTGGCCTTCTGTTTCCTTATGGCTGTCATCATTCGCTCCATCCTGCGTAAGAAAGCGCGCGCCCGCCTGCAGGGGAACGACTAGCCGAACATGGATCCCTCGCACAAGGCCCTCAGCATCAGGGTGTCAACGAGCCGGCCTTATGCATGGCTCAGTCACCTCGTCTTCACCGTCCTGATCCTTCTCGGCCTGCAGTCCGTGAGCTTTGCTCAGCAGCCGTGGCCCCTATGGGAGAGCTACACCCAGCACAATCTCGACCAGCAGGGAAGGGTCATCGACCACTCCGCCCAGGACCGCACCACCAGCGAAGGTCAGGCCTACGGCATGTTCTTCGCGCTCGTCGCCAACGACCGCATGCGCTTCGACAAGATTCTCAGCTGGACCGAAATAAATCTCGCCGGGAACGATCTAACCCAGCATCTTCCCGCCTGGAGCTGGGGCAAAGCTCCCGACGGTGGCTGGCACGTGCTCGATAAGAATCCGGCCTCTGACGCCGATCTCTGGATGGCCTACGATCTCAGCGAAGCTGGCCGCCTCTGGAACGTCCCCCGCTACAAAAAACTCGGAACCGTGATGGCGATGCAGATCGCCCAGCAGGAGGTCGCCTTCGTTCCCGGCCTGGGAACGACCCTCCTGTGCGGCGCCATCGGCTTCCACCCCGACGCCAACACCTGGGTGCTCAACCCCAGCTATCTACCGCCGTCCGTGCTCGCCTACTTCGCCAAAACAATTCCCGCCGGCCCGTGGAGCGCAGTACTTCAATCGCTCCAGCCAATGCTCGGCCAAGGCACAGGCGCCGGCTATGCAATGGATTGGGTCGCCGCTGGTACCAGCATTCGCCCCTCACTCTCGCCCACTCAGCTCGCCTTCGGCAACACGGACAAACTCCCCATCGGCGGCTACGAAGCCATACGCGTCTATCTCTGGCTCGGCATCGCCGATCCTGCGACCCCTGGAGTTCAGACCCTGCTGTCGAGAATCCCCTCCATGGCGGCCTACCTCAAAGTTCACGTCACCCCGCCCGAGCAGGTCGACAGCGCCGGACGAATTCTTAGTCCCAACGGTCCGCCCGGCTTCTCCGCCGCGGTCATTCCATACCTCCACGCTACGGGCGGCAAAACGCAGGAAAAACTGCAGATCGATCGTCTCGCCGCCACCCGGAACCCCGCCCTCGGACTCTACGGGCAGAACGCAGAGTATTATGACCAGAACCTCGCATTATTTTCGACTGGATGGTCTGAACAGAGATATCGCTTCGATCGCGATGGTGCGCTTCGCGTAAAGTGGCGCTGAGAAATAGGATGTCCGTTGCAGATTGATCAGTAGCAAACCAGTAAATACAACGAAAAAAACGGTACAAAAACAAGAAAAAGCGGTAAGCTTCGGAAGGACGGTAGAGGTGTCGAATCAGGTTCGCCGTCGAATGAAGCATTGGCTCTTTACGAATGCTATGAAGAACGTCCTTATAATTCGGCCTCTCACGACGGCGCTGTTACTTGGGACACTCGCCTTCGCTTCATGCACGCTCACGCTGCATGCCCAGACAGCTGACTCTGCAACACAGTCTCTGCTCGATAAAGCCCACGCCCTCGAGGTTCGCGGCCGCATGGATATGGCCGCGCAGACCTGGCAACAAGTTCTTCTCGCCGACCCGAATAATGTAGAAGCGCTCGCTGGCCTCGCGCGCTCCGCCAAGCTCAGCGGCAACACCGCCCTCGCCAGCACGTATATCGATCGCCTCCGCGCCATCAACCCCAACGATCCCAACATCGCTCGCATCGAGAACATGGGCTCGCAAGCCAGCCAGACCGCGCTTCTCCAGCAGGCCGGCAAATACGCCGAAGCCGGACAGTACGCGCAGGCGATGAAGATCTACCGCCAGGTCTTCGGCGACACGCCGCCACAGGGAGAGTGGGCGCTCGCGTACTACGAGACCGAATCCGCTACTCCCGAAGGCCGCCCCCACGCCATCGCTGGTCTTCGCGCGCTCATCGCGAAGTACCCCGACGACTCGCGCTATCAGGTCGCTCTAGGCCGCATCCTCACCTACGATCCCAAGACCCGCGCCGAAGGCCGCAAATATCTCGAGCGTCATCCTAACGATCCTCAGGCGGTCGAGGCTCTCCGTCAGTCGCTCCTCTGGGATGCATCCAATCCCGCATCCGCCGCTGACATCCGCGCTTACCTCGCGAAGCATAACGACGCGCAGCTGAGCCAGGCCCTGAAAAATCAGCCCAAGCCCAGCGCGGCGCGCCCACCCCAGACTCCCGAAGAGATCGCCGACCAGGCCGCCAACCGTGCCCGCAGTGCTCAGGAGCAGGAAGCATACAACGCCCTCAACGCGAAGAATCTTCCCGAAGCCGAGTTGCGATTCAAAGCTATCCTGGCCAGCGATCCTGAGAACGCCCGCGCTCTCGCAGGCATGGGATACGTTCGCATGCAGCAGTCCAACTTCGGCGGCGCCATCAGCTTCCTTGAACAGGCGAAGGCCAACGGAGCTCGCGACGCCGGCCTCGACTCCGCCCTTGAAAGCGCGCACTTCTACATGGTCATGAGCCAGGCTTCGACCGCGCTCAACGAAAACGACCTCACCACCGCCGAGCAGCAGTACCGCGCCGCGCTGGTCATGCGCCCCAACAGCACCGAGGCACTTGAAGGACTCGGCGGCACTCTTCTTAAAGCCCAGCAGCCGCAAGCCGCGATCGAAGTCTTCGACCGCTACGTCAAAGCGAAGCCCTCTTCCACCGCTGCATGGCGTGGCCTCTTCATGGCGCAGTTCGGCGCAGGAAACGCTCCCGAAGCTCTGATGACGGAACGCCGCATCCCGCCCTCCGTCCGCACGCAGCTCATGCGTGATCCCGACTTCCTGCGCTCGCTCGCCTCTGCTTACTCCGCCGTCGGACGAGACGCCGACGCCCAGCGAGTCCTGCACAGCGCGCTCGAACTTCCATTCCCGCCCGGAGCAAAGGGCCTCCAGGCCGAAACCCAACTCCAGTACGCCAGCCTCCTTCAGCAGGCCAACCGCCTCGATCAGGCCGCGGGGCTATTTAAGCAGGTCCTCGCAGCCGATCTCTCGAACACCGCCGCATGGCAAGGGCTGGTCCGCGTCCAGCACGCGATGAAGGAAGACCCGCAGGCTCTCCAGACACTCCAGAGCATGCCGCCGTCCAGCTACGAGATCGCGATGCGCGACCCCGGCTTTCAAACCACCGTCGCCGCCATCTATCAAAGCCAGAACAAGCTCGACATCGCTCAGGACATCCTCGAGAAATCGATCGCCGCTCAGCAGGCCGCCGGCCAGAAGCCGTCCACCGCCGTCCTTCTCGAACTCGCCGGCATCTATCTCTCGCGCAACGACGCCGCGCACGCCTTCCCGATCTATCGCGCCGTACTCACCGAGAACCCCGATCGTCCCGACGCATGGAAAGGCCTGCTCACCGTGCTGCATACCTCGGGACGCGACCAGGACGCGCTCGCCCAGATTCAGCAGATTCCTCTTCCCGTCCGGTCACAGCTTGAGAACGATCCGGAGTATCTCCAGACCGTCGGTGCCGTCTACACTGCGCTCGGCCAGCCCCAGGAGGCGATGGTCTTCATCAGCCGCGTCAAGCAGCACTACGCGGCCCAGCGCACAGCTGCTCCCGCCGATATCGACATACAGGATGCGTGGCTCCTCTTCAACGGCGGCAACGACGCCGGCCTCTATCGCCAGCTCATGCTCCTCGGCGGCCGTCAGGACCTCAACGACGAGCAGCGTCGCACCATTCAAACCATCTGGACGAACTGGGCCGTCCGCCGCGCGAATCAAGCCGCTGCCGCCGGCAACATCAAGCGCTCGCTCGCCATCCTCAACGCCGCCGCCCGCTCATTCCCGGACAATCCCGGCGTCCTCAGGGCTCTCGCATCCGGCTACGCCCGCGCCGGTCTTCCCAAGCAGGCCGTTCTCATCTTCAAGTCTCAGGACATGACCGCGGCAACCGCCTCCGACTACAAGTCCGCTGTTGGAGCCGCCCTCGCCGCAGGTGACACCAAGATCGCCGAAACATGGCTCCGTTACGGCCTCGACGAGTATCCCAAGGACGCCGAGATGCTGACCCTCGGCGCAAAGTTTGAGCAGGCTCGAGGCAATAGCACCCGCGCCGCCGACTACTACCGCGCCTCGCTCGCCGCGCTTCCTCCCAGCGATCCCGGCGCCGAACTCGCTGCCGAACTCAGCCAGCCTCAACCCGTAACCCGCCTGCCGACGCCCGCGCAGCCTCAGGACCTCGCAACCCTGCTCGCCTCACCAGACTCCACGTCACTCGACGGCAACGCACAACCCGCCGCCCCGGCAAAGCCCTATCTGCCCAGCTACAGCAACGCCTACGGTCAGGCACCCGTGCAGATTCAGGACAACAACTCCACCGTTGTGCCCTCCTACATGGCCAACCCCGCCTCCCGCAATCAGCCCTCGAAAGCCACATTGGGCAACTACGTTCCTGAAGCCTCCAACGCCCAACCGCCAACCGCTGCTCTTCCGAATCCTTACATGGCTTCTGCGCAACCGATGGACACTGCCTCGCAGGATTTCCAGCGCGCACAGATCAGGCGCCTCACGCTCCAGGCGCAGGCGCAGCCCCAATCCCCAATCGAGACCCAGATGCAGAGCCCGATCCAGGCCCAGATTCAGGCTCAGCTCCAGACGCAGTCGCCGCCCCCGCTCACACTTCAGCCCCAGTCCCCTCAATCCCAGTCCGACGTCTACGGTCCATACGTCCCATATGTCGCCGGTTACACTCCGACTCCGGTGCCCGTCCAGCTTGGGGATAACACCCCCAAAGTGACCCCGCCCCAGCGCGAGGTCACCGATGTTCTACCCACCGCCCGTTACATGCCGAACGCCCAGACCGCGCGCAACGGCGTAACCCACCCCGACTTCTCCTCCGCACCCCTGCATGGCCAGAGCAATCCTCCCGCGGACAACATTGACGTTGCCCCCACGCGAAACGCCCAGTACACCGCTCAGTCTCTACCGCCGCAGTCATCCGGCGACAATTACGGCCAGCAGTATCCTCAGCCCGGCACATCGTCCACCGGCACCGCGCATCGCCGCACCACCGCACCCGCATCGACTCCCGCCCCGGCACAATCCTCGCTGAACTATCCCGGCGTGGCTCAGCCGTTGAGCGGCAACACCGCCTACCCCGCCATTGGCCCTCCCGCTCCCCAGGGCGAGCCACCCACTGACGCCGACCTTGTCGCCAAGAGCGTTCCTCCTCTGCGCGGCTCCTATGATCCAAACGCCCCCGCCGGCGGCCAGCCTCCACTCTCGCAGCGCGCACAAACCGAACTCGAGCTCTCCACACTCGAAGCCTCCTACAGCGGCTGGCTCGGTGGAACAGGCTACGCCCGCTACCGCAGCGGCACTCCCGGCTTCGACCGCCTCACCGATCTCGAATCGCCCTTCGAAGCCTCGGCCGTCATGGGCAAGACCGTGCGTGCAACCGTCGTCGCCCGGCCCGTCTTTCTGAACTCAGGCACAATCGACACCATCGGCTTTCAGAATGCCACCGGAACGATTCCCATTCTCGGCACTCTCCCAGGCAATGCCTTGGTTGCTCCGCCGCAGCAATTCGCCAGCGGCATTGGCGGGGAGTTCCAGCTCACCTCTACGAACTTCGGCTTCGCCCTCGGCTACACGCCCTATGAATTCCTCGTCGCCAACATCACAGGCCGTGTGCAGTGGCGTCCCGGCGGTGGACACATCACCTTCTTCGGTGACCGCGACTCCGTTCGAGACACGCAGCTCTCCTACGCCGGCCTCCACGATCCTGGCTCTGCAACAGCGGTCAACCCCGGAAACATCTGGGGTGGCGTCATCTCAACCGGCGGCGGCGTCCGGCTCGACGTTGGCGGCGCAAAGTCTGGCCTGTACGCCTCAGTCGATGGAGCCGACCTCACCGGACTCCACGTCCTCGAGAATCAAAAGTACGAGGGCCAGATGGGAGCATACTTCCAGGTCAAGACATTCCCTGGCTACGGAAGCCTCAACATCGGCGCCAACTTCTTCGGCATGCACTATACCTACAACGAGCGCGGGATGACCTACGGTCAGGGCGGCTACTTCAGCCCCAACATCTACTTCCTCGCCGGCGTCCCCATCACCTACAACGGCTATTACAAAACCGACTTCCACTACACCATCGCCGGCAGCATCGGTGTGCAGAGCTTCCAGGAAGACAGCGCGCCTTACTATCCACTTGATCTCCCGCTCCAGACCGGCTCCGGCAACGCGCACTATCCCGTCAACAGCAACACCGGTCTGAACTACGCGCTGAACTCGGAAGGGTCCTACCGCGTCGCCGACCACTGGTACGTCGGCGCCTTTGTCTCAGCCAACAACACCAACAACTACAACATGGTCTCCGGCGGCTTCTTCGTCCGCTATCTCTTCAAGCCACAGTACCCGACCGAGACCTACCCCACCGGCCTCTTCCCCGTCTCCGGCACCCGGGCTCTTCGCGTCCCTTAGCCTTTCCACTTGGCCTTTTCACTTAGCCTTCACTCGACCCGCATACCCTCCCTCCACAATTAGTCACCCGAGCATCACCCAAACGTGTGACGCTCGGTCTCCCTGAATTCACTTGAATTGCCGTCCACTCACACGTATAACTTGGCGGTACACTCCCTCGTCTTTCAGCTCAGGCTTTTCGCTCAGCGGTCAATCGAGCAGTGCATCCAGGGCCATATGACATATCGTGCAGCGCAGCGAGCAGAGCAACTACGCCGTTATTCCATGTCCTATTCCATGTGCCTTCCGGCCATGGCCATCCTCTTCCTTCTCACCACTCCCGTTCTTGCCTCCAAACCCGACAGCGTTCCCGACTGGGTTCGCACCGCCGCGCAGCAGAAGCTTCCTCAGTACTCCCCCGAGACCAACGCCGTCGTTCTCCTCGAAGACACCACCTACACCGTCGCCCCAGACGGCAGCGCCACCGAACACTACCGCGAGGTCGTCAAAATCCTCCGTCCTCAGGGCAGGGAAGAGGGCATCGTCGCCGTTCCTTTCGATAAGGACTCCAAAATCCTCTCCATGCACGTCTGGAGCATCGGCCCCGACGGCCACGAGTACGCCGTCAAAGACAACGAACTCGTCGAATACGGCTATCCCGGCCAGGGCAACTTCTTCATCGACCTGAAAGTGAGAGCCGCAAACGCTCCTGGCCGCGACCCCGGTGGCATCGTCGCCTACGAGTACGAGCAGCGCAGCCATCCCTACCTCACCGAGAAGACCTGGTTCTTCCAGAGCGACCTTCCCCGCCTCAACCAAAGCTTCACCCTCGAGCTTCCACCCGGCTTCACTCACGGCACTGTCTGGGCCCACACCAAGGAGGTGCCGGCCACCGACCTCGAACACCAACGCTGGCGCTGGGAACTCAAAGAGACCCCTCCAATCGACCTCGATCATATTCTGCTGCGTCCATCCGAGTGGGCCTTGGCCGGCCGCATGACCGTGCACTACGCAGGACCCGGCATCCCGTCGCCGACGGAAGGGAACTGGCAGAGCATCGGCGAGTGGTATCAAAACCTCTCTCACGACCGCCTCGTCGCAACGCCCGAGATCGAGTCCAAAGCCAAAGAACTCGTCGGCAACAAGACCGACTTCTACGACAAGACCGAGGCCATCGCCGAGTTCGTCCAGAAACAAGTCCGCTACTTCGTCGTCGAGATGGGCATCGGCGGCTACCAGCCCCACTACGCCGGCGACATCTTCCGCAATCGCTACGGCGACTGCAAGGACAAGGCCACTCTTCTCACCACCATGCTCTCAACCGTTGGCGTTCACGGCGCTCTGGTCATGGTCGACACCCGTCGCGGAGTCATCGATCCCGATGCGCCCTCCATCGTCGGCAATCACATGATCGCCGCGATCGAAATTCCCAAAGGCTACGACTCGCCCAAACTTCACAGCGTAGTCACCGCAAAGACTGGACGCAGATACCTCATCTTCGATCCCACCTGGGAGAAGACGGCCTTCGGCCAGCTCGAGCACAACCTCCAGGGCGGTTACGGAGTGTCTGATGGAAGGCACCAGAAAGCCAGCTCATCCAGTTTCCCGTCCTCTCTCCCGACCTCAACACCATCCATCGCACTGGCACCTTCCAACTCCAGCCCGACGGCGCGCTCCAGGGCACCATCACGGAGAAGCGCTTCGGCGACGTATCAGAAAACCGTCGCGCACCTCTACGCCGCGGGCGACGCCAAGGAGCAGACCCAGTATCTCGATCGCGTGCTTGGCCAGGACTTCACCAGCTTCACCGTCTCCGACTTCAAAGTGCAAAACGTCGAGTCGCTCAACAAGGACCTCACAACCTCATACTCCCTGGCCGCCGACCGCTTCGGCAAAAAGATGGGCCCTCTGCTGATGATCCGCCCCCGCGTCCTCGGCAGCGAGAACCTCGAAACCGATCGCAAACCACGTCGCGTTCCCATTAATCTCAGCGAAACCCTCCAGGAGCACGACGACTACACCATCAACCTTCCCGCCGGCTACGTTGTCGACGAGATCCCCGACCCGGTCAAACTCGACCTCGGCTTCGCCTCCTACGAGAGCTCCAGCACCGTCAAAGACAACATCCTCCACTACACCCGCACCTACACCGTCCGCGAGGTCACCCTCCCGGCCGAAAAATACAGCGACGTCCAGAAACTCGCCGGCGTCATCGCAGCCGACGAGCAGCAAAACGCAGTATTGAAAAAGCAGTAACGAAAGACTTACGTCGCTCGTTTTACGTCGTCATCCTGACCCTGAGCCTGATCGAAGGGGAAGGACACGAAAGATAATTTGGCTATAACCGAAGAAAGAAAACCTAACATGAACCTCTCAGGCCGCCTCCTCCGCCTCTCTCTGCTCTCTGCCTTGGCCTCTCTCGCATCCGTCGCATTCTCGCAGCAATGGACGCCACCCACCCCCGAAGAACTCTCCATGACCTCCCAGAAAGAGGTCCCCGGAGCTCCGGCCGTCTATCTCTTCCGCGAAGAGACCACCGACGACCACCTCCACATGTTCAGCATCTATGTCCGCCTCAAAGTCCTCACCGAGCGCGGCAAGGAGTACAGCAACGTCGAGTTGAACTCCTTTCGCGGGAGCAACGGCGGCGGTCTCTCGGTCGAGGACATCCAGGGCCGCACCATTCATTCCGACGGAACCATCATCCCCTTCACGGGAAAGCCCTACGAGAAGCTGGTCGAAAAAACCCAGGGCGTCAAAATCATGGCCAAGGTCTTCACCATGCCCGACGTCGAAATCGGCAGCATCATCGAATACCGTTACAAACTGCGCGAGGGCGACCAGTACTTCGTCGCGCCCGACTGGTACATTCAGTCGGATCTCTTCACCCGCAAGGCCCACTATCAATGGCAGCCGACCGACCATGAGCTGATCACCAACGATGATCGCGGCCAGCTCACCAGCGGTATCTCCTGGACACCGATCCTTCCCGTTGGCACCGAGATCAAACAGACCCGGCTCCCCCAAGTCAAATCGGGCACGACGGTCAACTGATCTTCGACCTCAACATGCACGACATCCCACCCGCGCCCAACGAGGACTTCATGCCTCCCATCGCCGGCCTGACATACCGCGTCCTCTTCTTCTACACCCCCTATCGTTCAGCAGAGGAGTTCTGGAAGAACGAATGCAAACATTGGGCCAAGCTCCGCGACAAGTTCGTCGGCCCCGGTCCGGCCGTCACCGCCGCCGTCAAAGATCTTGTCGTCCCAACCGACACACCAGACCAGAAGCTCCGCAAAATCTACGCCGCGGTCATGAAACTCGAAAACACAAGCTACACTCGCGAACACTCCAACGTGGAGGAGAAGGCGCAGGGCTTCAAGGAAGTTCGCAACACCGATGACATCTGGGAGCGCAAGCGCGGCAGCAACGACCAGATCGCCGACCTCTTCGTCGCCATGGCCCGCGCCGCTGGCATGAAGGCCTATGTCGGAAGAGTCACCAGCCGCGACCGGGTCATCTTTCTTCAGGCCTACCTCAGCCTCTCCCAGCTCGACGACGACATCGCCATCGTCAACCTCGACGGTAAAGAGCAGTTCTTCGATCCCGGCTCACGTTTCTGCCCCTACCAGCATCTCGAGTGGAAGCACACTTGGACCGGCGGCATCCGCCAATCCGACTCCGGCGGCGAGATCTTCCAGACCCCGGGAGAACCGTACACCTTCTCCCGCACCTCGCGAGTCGCCGATCTCACCATGGACGAGAAAGGGGCCGTCACCGGAACCATCAAGATGACCTACACGGGCGCCCCCGCGTCTGCGATGGCGGCAGCGCTCCGCTGCAAGGCGATTCCGAAAGTCTCAACCGCGAACTGCGCACCAGCGTCGAACGACTCGTGCCCAGCAGCCTCGAACTCAAAGTCGCCTCCATCGACAAGCTCGAAGACTACGAGCAGCCGCTCGTCGCGAACCTCGAAGTCAAAGGAACCCTCGGCTCCTCAACCGGCAAACGCGTCCTCCTTCCCGGAGATATCTTCGAGGCCAACGCTCAGCCGTCCTTCCCCCACGAGAAGCGCGACATCCCCGTCTACTTTCAGTATCCGCACGCAGTGCTGGATGCGGTTCGCATTAAATTTCCGGAGACGCTCTCCGTCGAGTCGCTTCCTGCAACCGAAAAAACCAACTACGAAAAATCTGCGGCCTACAGCCTGTCGTCCGAGTCCACGCCAACCAGCTTCACCGTCCGCCGCAACTATATCCTCGGAGAGATCGTCTATCTCCCCGCCCAGTACCCGGATTTCCGTGCCTTCTACACGAAGATGGAAACCAAGGACCAGGAACCCGTCGTCCTCACCACCGCACCCGCATCCGCCAAACCAACGCCAACAGGGAACTGACACAAAATGACCACAAATCCGTCTGCCCTTATGTTCAGGGCAGGCGGCACACCTTCACCGCCTCATTGCCATACAGACACGCAAAGCCCGTCACCGCACTCCGCTCCAGCACCACCCACGTCACCCCCAGCGGCCTCAGCGCCGCAATCCGCATACGCATCTGGCTCTTCGCTCAACTTGCTCTGCGCCACCTGCCCCTGCAGCCACTCCGCCGCAAGCTCAGGCTTATTCGTCACCACCCCACCATCCTTCGAGAAGTCTGGCAGCGCACTCCGCTCCGCAATCGCCCGAAAGCTCTCTGCATCCTCGCCCGGCTTCGTGATGTACTGCGCATCCAGCGCGAACATCGCATCCTTCGGCGTATTCGTTCCGATCCACGCAAACGCCTGCTCCCACTGATTTCTCTCGATCCCGATCCGATCCATTCCAGTCCAGCACCCCGGCAACTCAAGATGCCTCGAAGCAGGAAACGTCTTTCGCTCCGCCGCCACCATCACTCCCGCCAGCAGTGAAAACACAACCACCCATCGCCACGGCCGCCGCCGCAACACGCGCTCCCCCAGCGCCGCTCCCACCACAAGCGTCATCACGACATACACCAGCTGAAAGATTCTCAGCGGCTGCATCCTCGCCACCAGATGAGTCGCCATCCCTGCGCGCGCAAACAGCAGCGCCACCACAGTGGCAGTCACACCAGCCGCTACCGCCATCCGCGCCAGTCCCACCCGCGCCGCGTCACCCGTCTCTTCGTCTTCCCAGAGCCACCACCGACAAAATCACCACCGGCGCAATCAGCCCGATCAACTCATACCAGTGCCACCGGCTCAGAAACCAATAATCCCGAGTCAACATCACCCTCTGATAAATCTCGCTCTCCGGCGGCGCCGAAAGGCACAGCCCCGCAGCCATCGCCACCGCAGTCAACTCCCAGCCCCACCGTTCCCCACACTCGCACCTCGCGGCTCGACGAAAGCGCAGCGCCCAGCAGCAGCACCGCTCCCAACCCATACGCCGCCATCAGAGGATGCATCATTCCCGCCGCAGCCAGCGCCGCGCAACACAGCGCCAACCCTCGCCGCCGTTCCGATCGCACTCTCCTCCTCCATCTCAAATCGAGGCGTCAGAAACTGGAGCGCACCCACCAGCGCCAGCAACACACATGGAGTCGAGATACTCCTCGCCGTCACATACGGGTCCATCAGCATCAGCGAAGTCCCCGCGATCGGCATCGTCATCCACACCGCCGAGCAACGCAACCGCACCACTCCTCGCCTCGCGCGACGCATAGCACCGCGCCGCCAGCAGCCACGCCGCAAACAACGTCATCCAAAACGTCGCCAGATGCACCAGCAGCAGAACCACTCCACACTGAAGTGCGTCTCACGAACCAGCCCCGCCATCGCCGGCGCAAACAGCGAATACCTCAGATGCCCCACCACAAACTCCGCCCCATGCGGATACAGCCCCGGATCGAGCAGCCTCTTGATCTCCGGCAGATACACCCCGCCATCCTCTGCATACGGATGGTAGCCACTCACCAGCACCGCAAAAAACGTCAGTGCCGTCACCAGCACAGCCGCAAAACTTCGTTCCCGCCGGTACTCTTCGCGTTCGAGCCGCTCCGAAGAGACGGGTGTTGCTAACGATGTAGCCAAATACTTATTGCTCCCGCCGCGAAGTGACTGCACCGTGCCGGAATCGTGCCTCATCTCGCATCTTACTCCAGTCAAGCTTCACCAATATCATTCCAGGGCTATTCAACCCTATCCGTACAAGCATTAGACTGATCACATCGCCACACGGTCTACAAAGCCTTCTCAACGACTCCAACCAGCAAACTCCCAGACGATACAATCGAAGCTGCATGTTTTATCGTCTTTCGCACCAATCTCACTCCCGCACAACGGCCCATCATTGCCCCTCGCTCGCCCGGGTGCCCGCATGAGCGCCACCACCACAACCGGCACCAGCCGCAACCTGCTCAAGACCATCCCCGGCCTGCTCATCAGCGCCTTCTTCCTCTGGTACACCTTCCGCGGAATCTCCTTCGCCCAGATCCTCGCCCTGCGTGCTGCCCACCCCTCTGGATCCTCGGCGTCCTCGGCTTCACCCTCGCCAGCTACACCCTGCGCTGCGTTCGCTGGACCCAGATGGTGCCTCGCGGCACACGCTCCGTCCGCGCTCACTTCCTCGTCTGCGCCCGCGTCCTCATGACCTCGCTCGCCGCCAACAACATCCTCCCCCTCCGCATCGGCGACGTCATGCGCATCTTCACCTACTCCGACGACCTCGGCGCCTCGCCCTCCGTCATCCTCAGCACCGTCATCCTCGAAAAACTCCTCGACATCTTCGTCCTCGTCCTGATGTTCGTCTCCACCGTAGGCAGCATCGCCACTCCGCATCTTCGCCTCATCGCGAACATCTCTCTCGCCATCTCCGCCATCGGCCTGCTCATTCTTCTCGTCGCAGCCCGCAGCCTGCAGGCGCCGATCCAACGCCTCTTCGCCCGCCTCCCGCAAACCCCAAACTCGCCAAAGATCGAGCACTGGATCACCCTCGCCCTCGACGCCACCGGCCGCCTCGGCGTCATCGAATCGCTCCTCCTCCTCATCCAGACCGTCATTATCTGGACCTGCGAAGGCATGATCTTCGCCTCTGCGATCTTTCTCCTCGGCATCCCCACCGACCACATCGGCCCCTGGCTCGCCGTCTCCTTCGCCAATCTCTCCTACCTGATCCCCAGCTCCCCCGGCGCGATCGGCCCCTTCGAACTCGCCGTCAAAACCTCTCTCGTCACCCACGGCGCCTCCATGTCGCAAGCCGCCGTCTTCGGCCTCGCCATCCACGCATGGATGCTCATCTCCGTCACCGGCGCAGGCGGAATCATCTTCCTCACCCACCGCATCCGCATCCACAACCGCACGCCGCTCTTCGTCGAGATCGAACAACTCCCCACCGAACTGCCCATAGCAAATTACCCGCCGAGCAACGCGAGGCCCCAGGCCTCCAGTCATCGCCAAGACAAGGTACACACGCCACGAAGTGGCCGCTCGCCGCGCAGGCGGCCCGTCCGGCAGGACAAGCGCTGCTAAACTGGGAATCAATCCACCCAAGCGGTGAATCCCAAAGCATGTATCGCACAATCCAGCAGACCTTTTGGCCCGCATCCAGGCCATCCTCCTCGCCAAGTACGACATCACGCTCACGAATCTCGTCGTCGAGCAGCCCCCCAGCATCGCCCTCGGCGAACTCGCCCTGCCCGTCGCCTTCGAACTAGCCAAGCGCCTCCGCAAAGCCCCCCGCGCCATCGCAACCGAACTCGCCGCCGAACTCACCGCCGCTCTTCCACGAACTTCCCGAAGGCGTCACCAGCGTCGAAGTCGCCGGCGCCGGCTACCTCAACATCCGCCTCGACCGCACCGCCGCCGTTCGCCGCATCGCCGCCGACCAGCACGCCGACATCGGCGGCCCCGGCTTCCGCCTCGTCGAACACACCAGCATCAACCCCAACAAGGCCGCCCACATCGGCCACCTCCGCAACGCCATCCTCGGCGACACCTTCCAGCGCCTCCTCCGCCCCGACAACTTCAAACGCGGCTACGAAGTCGGCGTGCAAAACTACATCGACAACACCGGCGTCCAGGTCGCAGACGTAGTCGTCGGCCTCGTCCATCTCGAAGGCAAAACCCTCGCCAGCACCCGCGAACTCCTCACCGAACTCCTCGAGACCAACCAGCGCATCGACTTCTACTGCTGGGACCTCTACGCCCGCGTCTCCCAGTGGTACACCGCCGACCCCGAACACGACCGCCGCCCGCAAACAAATCCGCCTCGACACCCTCCACGCCCTCGAAGCCGGCAACAACGACACCGCCGAGATCGCCGACCTCATCTCCACCGCCGTCCTCCGCCGCCATCTCGAAACCATGCAGCGCCTCAGCATCGAGTACGACTTCCTCCCCCGCGAAAGCGAGATCCTCACCCTCCACTTCTGGGACGCAGCCCGCACCCTCATGCTCGAACACGGCGTCCTCTACCTCGAAACCGACGGCAAGAACAAAGGCTGCTACGTCATGCGCCGCGCCGGAACCGAAGCCGTCATCGCGCACGAAGGAACCGACCCGGACCAGCCCGACGAAGACGCCAAGGTCATCGTCCGCTCCAACGGCACCGTCACCTACGTCGGCAAGGACATCGCCTACCACCTCTGGAAGTTCGGCCTCCTCCCCGGCAAAGACTTCGGCTACTCCAAATTCCACGAGTATCCCAACGCACAGCTGCTGGATCTCCACCGCCGGCCCCAGCGAAACCCGGCCACCCCACCTTCGGCCACGCCGACCACATCTACAACGTCATCGACTCGCGCCAGAACGACCCGCAGAACAACGTCATCGCCGCTCTCCGCGGCATGGGCTACACCGAAGCCGCCGACAACTACACCCACTTCAGCTACGAGATGGTCGCCCTCACCCCGCGCTGCGCCATCGAACTCGGCTACACCATCAGCGACGAAGACCGCGGCAAATCCTACATCGAAGTCAGCGGCCGCAAAGGCTTCGGCGTCAAAGCCGACGACCTCCTCGACCAACTCATCGCCGCCGCAAAATCCGAAGTCGACACTCGCCACCCCGAGATCGACCGCCGCCGAACGCCTCACCATCGCCACGCAAATCGCCGTCGGCGCGCTCCGCTACTTCATGCTCCGCTTCACCCGCAACACCGTCATCGCCTTCGACTTCAAAGACGCCCTCAGCTTCGAAGGCGAGACCGGCCCCTACGTCCAGTACGCCATCGTCCGCGCCGCCAACATCTTCCGCAAGGCCAACACCACCGAAGCCGAATCCCTCGCCGCCATCGCCACCCTCGACCTCGGCAACCTTCTCGACACCGAAGAGGGAAGCAGCCTCTGGGAGACCTGGCTCCTCGCCTCCAAACTCACTCTCCTCATCGAGCAATGCATCGCCACCGCCGAGCCCGCCTACCTCGCCAAGTACGCCTTCCAACTCGCCCAGCAGTTCAACAACTTCTACCACCGCCACCACGTCCTCCACGAAACCGACCCCACCCGCAAAGCCCTCCTCCTCGCCACCGCAGCCGTAGCCCAACGCGAGATGACCCGCGCCCTCGGCTACCTCGGCATCGAAGCCCCACCCGTTATGTGATTGAGTTAGTCAACAACTAGTGGAATAGCAGGCGGAGTAGAATAGCAGGCGCAGGTAAGGGATGGTTTGTAAGAAAATCAATACGAAGTTCAAGGTGCGAACCTTTGAACTCAGTCGGTAGAGGAGGGAACTGCCCAACAGCTGTAATGGCTCCCCACGCTGCACGATCAATGTTGGTATGTTGAGAGCTCCCATCCAGGTGCATCGCGCTGATCTTCCCATCCGGAAGGATGGAGAAGCGAATCAGAGTCTCGCCCTGCATCTTGGCGGGGGGCCGAGCCTCTTCAGGAATTAAGGGAATCCAGTTTTTCTTGATAATCGCCAGCGCTGTCCTCACATACGGCCCAAAGTCGACCCCTTGTGTGTCCGTGAGAATCTCAACCCCGTTTGATATGCCAGCCTGTTTTGCGTCATCCTTCGCACGATGACGACGAGGCGTTTGCACTGGTCGCAGCACTCTGACCAACCAAATCCGGAAGACTAGAACCGAGACTAAGAACTAGACCAGCAGCAGCACGCCAACATCGTTGACCGTTTCGAATGCTCTTAGGAATGACTCCAACCGGCTCTTCATTTTGCGACCTCCGATGATTCACATAAAGATACCGCAACTCAATCACGAGCCGCCTCACGCTGGCATCGAAACCCCATTCACACCCCGCAGATCCTTTCGCAAAAAAACCGTAGCCTGCGGATTCTCGTTATAACGTTCGCATCTCTGATAGCCCCTCTTGACGTACATACGAATGGCAACCTGCAGATCATCCTTGCTGTCCAGATAAACCTCTCAACGCACCCGGCGCGCACTCCTCCATCGCATCGAGCAGCGCCTCAGCGATCCCGCGCCCTCTGAACTCAGGCCGAACATAAAGACGCTTGCACTCCGTCGCATCCTCAACCGCAGGCAACGGTCGAAGCACAACGCAGCCCGCAGGGACAGAATCCACATACGCGATCCAGAGACTTGATCCGTCATCGGAGAGATAACCCGCAATCTCCTCCGGCGAATCTCTCTTCACCACGCCAACAGCTTCGTAGTACTCCTCCAGCAAAAGCCTGGCATCCGAAATTTGCGCGAGCGAAGCTCGAACGATCTCCATCCCAGTTTCTCTCCGCAGAGCACTTCCGGTACGTTTACCCAAGTTACTCCCGGACGCTAGGCTAAGCCGAATAACTCCGCACCCACTCCAGCACCGACCGCACCGCAACCCCACTCGGCCCATTCGCGATCCACGGCTTACTCTCATCGTTCCACGCACACCCCGCGATATCCAGATGGATCCACGGCGTCTCCCCCACAAACTCCTTCAAAAACATCGCCGCCGAGATCGCCCCGCCCCAGCGATTCTTCCCCGTATTCATCATGTCCGCAATCTGGCTCTTGATCTGTTCCTTGTAATCATCGGTGCAGGGAAGCCGCCAGAACTTCTCCCCGGAAATCTTCGTCGCCCCCTGAAACTTCTCCCACGCCGCCTCATCGTTCGTGAACAGCCCAGCATTCAGAATCCCCAGCGCCACCACACAAGCTCCCGTCAGCGTCGCTGCATTAATCAAATGGGTGCATCCCAGCGTCTTCGCATAGTGCAGCCCATCGGCAAGCACCAGCCTTCCCTCAGCGTCCGTATTCACGACCTCGATCGTCTTGCCCGACATCGCTGTCACCACATCCCCCGGCTTGAACGCCTTCCCATCCGGCATATTCTCCGCCGAGCACACCACCCCGATCACCTTCACCTTCGGCTTCAACTGCGCGATCGCCCGCATCGCGCCAATCATCGCGGCCGCGCCCGCCATGTCATACTTCATCTTCTCCATGCCATCCGCAGGCTTAATCGAAATCCCACCCGTGTCAAACGTAATCCCTTTCCCAACCAGCCCAATCACCGGAGCGTCCTTCGCCGCCGTCTCGCCCTTTCGCAAGCTGCGGTTCATACGTCATCACAATCAACGCCGGCGGCTGTTCCGACCCCTGCGCCACCGCCCAGAACGCCCCCATCTTCAACTCATGCAGCTTCTTGGTCGAGTGAACCTCGCACTTCAGCCCCACCTCGGCGCACATCGCCGCCGCGCGCTTACCCAGCTCCGTCGGACGTCAGCACATTGCCCGGCTCATTCACCAGCGACCGCGTAAAGTTCTGCGCCGCCGCAACGACTAACCCATCATCGAATCCCAACTGAATCTCATCTCGCGTCAGCTTCTCCGCCTCATGCGCGATCACCGACAGCGACCGCACCGAACGGTCCTTGCGGTCGCTCCGGTACGTGTCCCAGTCCATCTCCGCCAACTCCGCACCCTCCACCAGCGCGCGCGACAGCAGCGTGCACGGCAACGACTCCAGGTGCTCATCCGACAGCGCATGGTCCTCCGGCAGCGCAATCGCCAGCTCGTGCACACCCAGCGGCTTCGCCGCTCGCACCGCCGTCCCCCCACCCTTGCGCACCTCGTCCACCGACAGGCCCTTCGCCTTGCCCAACCCCACAATCAGAAGCCGCTCGGCCTTCAGGCCACTGGGAGCGTGCAGCAGCAGCGTCTCTCCCAGCGTTGCCTTGAACTCACCCGACGCCAGCACCTTCGCCGCCGCATTCGACACCGCATCGGACGTACTCAGCAGAGCAGGTAGCGCATCCGCATCCTTGCCGATCGCGATATCCACCGCAAAGACCGCCAGCATCGGAGTCTGAAATCCAGCCGCATCCTGAAAAAGAAGCTTCGTGTCCATCCATCTATCGTAGCGCGACTGCCACCCAATCGCCTTGTTCAAATCGGACCAAAACTACAACCAAAGCGGAGTTACTGCCGTTGACTCCGCGCTACCGCCGCCTTCGCTTCGTTGTCGGCCTCACGCTTCCGTTCCGTGGCGCGCTTATCCCACTCCTGCTTGCCCTTGGCCAGTGCCAGCTCGCACTTCACACGACCGTTCCGGAAATAAAGTCGCGTCGGAATCAGCGTATAACCCTTCTGCTTCGTCATACCCTCAAGCTTCCGCACCTCGTTCTTGTGCAGCAGCAGCTTTCTTGTCCGCAGGGAATCATGATTCATCGCATTCCCATGAGAGAACGGCCCGATGTGTGCATTCAGCAGAAAGCACTCCCCATCCTTCAGCAGCCCATAAGCATCCTTCAGATTGGCCTTGCCCTCGCGAATCGACTTCACCTCAGTCCCGCGCAGCGCCACCCCGGCCTCGAACTTGTCGGTCAAGAAATAGTTAAAACTCGCCGACCGGTTGAACGCGGCATCCCGCTTGCCCGCCGCCACCGGGTCGCGGTCCTTCTCCTTCACCACAGCCTTCGGCTGGTGAGCGATCGTCGGATTGGACAAGGAGCGGGCCATCGAATCTCTTACTTTTAACATGTCTGCAACTTTAGGCTCATATTCGTACCCGCCTGCTAACCTCACCCACCATTGCGCCGCGCGTCTAACCCCTAAACTTCAACCACCGGGTCTTTCACTCCGGCATGAAGTTGACATAATCTGTATCGCGAGTCGTTCTTTACAGCGTCCGCGCACCAACTAGGCCATCCCCTTCGATGAGGTCGACCATTCCGCGAATGCTATACTCACCCGAGCGCAGCAGCCTGGCAGGCACCGCCCCGACAGGCAGCGTCCTGCCCCAGATCATCTTCCCGGCAGGCGTGCACTCCGGCAAACGCCACACTCTTTGCGGTGGGAAGGACGAAAGCGGAAGCAGCATGGGTCGCGGCTACAACTTAATCGGCAAAAAATCGATGTTTCTCCGTCATAGACTTCCGCTTCTGCTCTTCTGCGCCTCCGCGGCCTCCACTGCCGCCACAGCGCACGCGCAGTCGGCCAAGACATGGGACAAGCGCGGCGACGACGCCGCCGCGCGTCAGGAATGGGACACCGCCTTCGACGACTACCACAACGCGCTCCTCAAAAAGCCGAAAGATCTCCGCTACAAAGTCCACTACGAGCAGATGAAGTTCCAGGCCTCCGTCGCCCACGTCGACCGCGGCCGCGTGCTTCGTCAGAACGGCGACATCCCCGGCGCCCTCGCCGAATTCTAACCACGCCCTCCAGATCGACTCCGGAAATCAGACCGCGCAGCAGGAGATCGACCAGATCCAGCAGCAGCAGCTCACAAACGAGTCACAGACCCCCAAGGCCAGGGAGCAGGCCTCGCGACAAAGCGAGACCCTTAGCAACATCGGCTCCATCTCCGGCCCCGTAGAACTCAAGCCGCTCTCCAACGATCCCATCCCGGCAATTCACATGGTTGAGGACGTCAAGGTCATCTATCAGGCCATCGGCAAGGCCGCCGGCTTCAATGTCCTCTTCGATCCCGACTACACCTCCAAGCGCATCCCCGTCGACCTCACCAACGTCAGCTGGTCCGACGCTCTGCGCATCGTCGGCACGCTCGCCGGCACCTTCTACAAGCCCGTCACATACAACACCATCTTCGTCGCCCAGAACACCCGCACCAAGCGCACTGATCTCGACGAGCAGGCCGTCCAGACCTTCTACCTCACCAATGCCAGTCAGCAGAACGACGCCAACGAAGTCGTCGTCGCCATCCGCAACCTGCTCGATCCCAGCATCAAGATCTATCTCGTCCCCAGCCAGAACGCCATCGTCATGCGCGCCACGCCGGATCAGCTCCTCCTCGCACAAAAGCTCCTGAACGACCTCGACCGCGCTCGTCCCGAAGTCGTCGTCGACGTCGCCGTCCTTGAAGTCAACCGCAACGTGGAGCGCAACCTCGGCATCTCGCTTCCAACCTCGATAACCATCACGCCTCAGGCGACCCCAACCGCCACCAGCAGCTCCACTTCTACCAGCACCACCGGTACCACGACGACATCCAACTTCACCCTCAACACCCTCGCTCATATGACCGCCAACAACTTCGCGGTCAGCATCCCCGCCGGCACCGTCAACGCGCTCCTCTCTGACGCCGACACCCGCATCCTGCAGAATCCAAGCATTCGCGCCACTGACGGCCAGCGCGCCACCATGAAGATCGGCCAGAAGATTCCCGTCGCCACCGGCTCCTATAACGCGGGCGTCTCCACCGGCGTCGCCAGCATCGGCGTGCAGACCCAGTTCACCTACCTCGACGTCGGCGTCAACATCGACATGACCCCCACCGTCCACTTCGACCACGAAGTCACCCTCAAGATGAAGATTGAGGTGCTCTCGCAGGCCAGCTCCGTCACCATCAGTGGCGTCACCGAGCCCATCATCGGCCAGCGATCCTCCGAGCAGACCATCACCCTCAAGGACGGCGAACCCAGCCTCCTCTCCGGCATCATCACCAAGCAGGACAGCCTCACCATCAACGGAACCCCCGGCCTCAGCGAACTGCCGCTCCTCAAGTACATCTTCGCCTCGCGCGACAAGATCAACGACAAGACCGAAATCGTCTTCCTCATCATCCCCCACATCGTCCGCGAGTCCATCCTCAGCCGCGTGAACACCCGCGCCATCGACACCGGCACCGGCCAGTCCATCGAACTGCGCCACGATGCATCCGCTGCCCTGGACAGCTTCGACGCCGTCAACCCCAACATCAGGCCCAGGACCACCGGCCCTGCGACCACCGCAGCCAACGCCGCCTCCGCCATGGTCCAGCAGCTCAACCAGCAGGCCCAGCCCGTCACGCCTCCGCCCGTCAAGCCCGACGCTCAGACCCCGGCTCCTGCAGCAGCCCCTGCCAGCGGTCCCGTCAGCTTCACCGTGGTTCCACCCAGCTCTACCCAGACCGTCGGCACCACCTTCCAGGTAGCCGTCATGGTCGGCAATGGCCACGACGTCACCTCCGTACCTCTTCAGATGAAGTTCAACCCGGCCGTCCTCCAACTCGTCAACGTCGACTCCGGCGACTTCCTCAGCCGCGACGGCCAGACGACCTCCCTCGTCCACCGCGAGGACAACGGCCTCGTCGCCATCTCCACCAATCGCCCGCCCAACGCCCCCGGGGTCACCGGGCAGGGAAATCTCTGCACCCTTACGTTCAAGGCCGTCGCCGCCGGCGACTCCGACCTCACCCTCGTCAAAGTCGGCGCCATCAACAGCACGCAGGCCAATCTTCCGGCCGTCGGTTCGCAGGCCGTGGTACATGTGAAGTGATTGTCAGGTCCAATCCGACTCTCGTTCTTAACGCTTTTGGGATTAAGGGCAGGACTTTGGCCCTGCAAAAAACGACCAAGGCCTTTGGGATTAAGCGCACAGCTTCAGCTCTGCGAAAGATGACCAAGGTTTTTGGGATTAAGCGCAGGGCTTTAGCCCTGCGAAAAGTGACGGTAAAAAAAGGGGCTTTAGCCCCGGGCTTTCTCTTCGCAAATGATCGGGACGCCAACTCTCACCCCGAATCCGGGCTCACCCTCATCGAACTCATCATCTGCGTCACCATTGTCGCTGTTCTCGCCACCGCTGCTATCCCAATCGCCCGTTTTCAGGTCAAACGGCAAAAGGAGCGCGAACTCCGCCGCGACCTCTGGGAGATGCGCGACGCCATCGATCGCTACAAGGACGCCGCCGACAAGGGAGCCATGCAGATCAAAGCTGACAGCCTCGGCTATCCCCCCGACCTCGACACCCTCGTCAACGGCGTCGAGATCCAGGACAAAAAGGTGAAGTTCCTCCGCCGCATCCCCGTCGATCCCATGACCGGCACCACCGACTGGGGCCTCCGCTCCAACCAGGACGACGCCGATTCCGACTCCTTCGGCGGCCAGAACGTCTTCGACGTCCACACCAAGAGCCAGGGCACCGCCCTCGACGGAACAAAATACTCCACATGGTAGCCAGCCCCAGAACCCGCGCGGTCCGCCTTTCCTCGTCGCACTCCGGCAGCTTTTTTTCGCGGCCCTCCCGTACCCTTTCTTTGTTGTCATCCTTCGCCGAAGGCGGAGGATCCGCGTCTCTTTCACCGGGGTATCACCCGCCCCAGGAGCAAGAGCAGGGTTTCACCCTCCTCGAGCTCATGATCGTCATGGTCGTCATCGGCCTGCTCGCCGCCATCGCTATCCCCGCTTACACCAGCAACATACGCAACGCAAAAGAAGCAGTTCTTAAAGAAGATCTCCACGTACTCCGCCAGGCCATCGACTCCTACACCGTCGACAAGCAGAAAGCCCCCCAGTCTCTCGACGACCTCGTCCAGGCCGGCTACATCAAGACCATGCCCATCGACCCTTTCACACACCGCTCCGACACATGGATGCCCGTCCAGGAAGACACCCTGATGAGCCTCGACCAGACCGAATCCGGCATCGACGACGTTCACAGCGGAGCCCAGATGACAGCCTCCGACGGCACGTCCTACTCCACCTGGTAGTCAGCCAGGCCACCAACCGGCTCAAAGCTCAAAACTCACACCACATTGCTCACAAAAAGGCGCATACTATGGTCTAAAGACTCGTCGAGCTGCGTCCCATCCCAGTAGGAAGCGGCCCCACAGGAGACTCCACATGCGATCTCTCACGCACATCGGCATAACCGCTGCCCTCACGATCTCCGTCGCCGCCTTCGCTCAGACTCCCTCCAGCACGACCCAGACCACCCCTGCGACCCAGACTCCTGCAAACAAGACCCCTGCAAACCAGAGTCCGGCGTCCACTGCCCCGGCAGCCACTCCGGCCACCACTCCCCCAGCTCAGTCTCCTGCGAACACCCAAGCCACGCCTTCCACCGACACCGCACTGACCTCCTCGGACGTCCCTCCGGCCGCTCCCGCCGCCCCCGCCAACTCCAAAGAGGCGAAGAAGCAGATCAAGGCAAACGCGAAGGCCCAACAGTCCCAGACCGATCCTAAGACCGATTCGCTCCCATCGCCCGGCGAAGCCCTCGACCCGCACATCAAACCCGGCAGTGAAGACGACGTCAACGCTGTAGGCACGCGCAACATTGGCGGACGCGGCGCAGGCAACTGGTTTTCCACCGACTGGGAGATTCGCAACGGCAAGACCTACGCCATGGAGATCGAGAAGTCCGCTCACATGGTCACCGACCCCGTCATCGTCGAGTACGTCAACCGCGTCGGCCAGAACATCGTCAAGAACTCCGACTGCAAAGTCCCCTTCACCATCAAGGTCATTGACTCCGACGAGATCAACGCCATGGCGCTTCCCGGCGGCTTCTTCTACGTCAACTCCGGACTCATCATGGCCGCCGACGAAGAGGCCGAACTGGCCGGCGTCATGGCTCACGAGACCGCCCACGTCTGCGCCCACCACGCCGCTCGCGAGATGACCCGCATGTACTACGCGCAGATCGGCTCCGTGCCGCTTATGATCCTGACCTCGGGCTCCTGGACCGGCTACGGCATCTATGAGGCCATGCAGCTGGCCATCCCCATCACCTTCCTCCAGTTCTCGCGCAACTTCGAGGCAGAGGCAGACTGGCTCGGTCTCCAGTACATGTACAAGGCCGGCTACGATCCCCAAGCCTTCATCCAGTTCTTTGAAAAGATCGACGCCCTCGAGAAGCACAAACCCGGCACCCTGGCCAAAGTCTTCGCAGACCATCCCCAGACCCCCGATCGCATCATGCACTCCGAGGAAGAGATCGCCACCATCATGCCCTCGCGGCCCGACTACATGGTCACCACCTCTGAGTTCGACGACGTCAAAACTCGTCTCGCCCGCCTGGAAAACAAGCGCAAGATCAACGATGGCAAAGGCGGCAACAAGCCGACCCTCCGCCGTGCCAGCAGTGGCAGCGGCAACAACGACCCCAACAACCCCAACAACCCGGCCGACAGCACCGATGACCGCCCAACCCTGGGCCGTCGCAACTAGCCGCTCTTCGAATTTCGACAAAAATAGCCGCGATGAGAACCTCTCATCGCGGCGTCGTTTTAACCAATCAACCATACAATCAACCTAGCTCTTGGTGGCATCCTGAGCGCAGCGAAGGACCCCGAAGATTTATAGCCTGCCCATACCGTGCAATCTTTTCTGCCAACACCGTCCAAGTTAGGCACCATTGCGCTGCGCGCGATCCGCTGTCTTCGAGTTGCGACAACCAAAACCCAGCCACCCCAACTATTTCACTGGTTCAGCATCCGCAGCGGCGTCACGCTGCATCCGCCGCGCCCACTCCGCATCATCAGAGGCGTACAAATCCACCCACTCCTCATCCGACATCCCCAGGCGCCACTCAAGCAGCGGCATCGCATCCGGCCCCACTGGATGCCGCAATTGCCACGTCCCGCTCTCCGCAATCTCAAAAATCTTCTCCGCGACAAGCGTCGGCGGCGCCGGATTCTCCAGCGTCCGCGTGAACATGCTCGCCATTCTCGCACCCTGCCGATACAACGACTCGCCCGACCCATCGCCAATTCGTCGCGCCATCGCCGTATCGATAATCCCCGGTTCTACAATCAGCACGCGAACACCGAAGGTCTTCATCTCCCCCGCTAACCCTTCGCTCAGCGCCTCCAGAGCCCATTTCGTCGCGCAATACGAAGTCAACGGAGGACTCGAAATCTGTCCCGCCACCGACGACACGTTGATGATGCACCCGCTCCGCCTCTTTCGCATATGCGGAACCAGTTCCTTGATGCAGCGCAGCGCGCCAAAATAGTTCGTCTCCATCACCGCGCGGAATTCGGCAATCGGCAACTCCTCAATTGACCCCGCCCTCTCAACGCCTGCATTGTTCACCAGCACATCGATCGGTCCCTCTTTCAGAATCGCCGCGATCCCATCGCGCACCGACTCGTCCGAGTCCACATCCATCGTCGAAATCTCAACCGGCAGCTTCTCTCGCGCCGCCCTCGCTGCAAGCTCCGACTGCGACGGGTTGCGCATCGTGGCATAAACCTTATATCCCGCACGCCCGAACGTCAGCGCCGTCTCCAGACCAATCCCTTTGCTCGTTCCAGTAATCAGTACCGATGCCATCTTTCGTCTCCTTAAAATATCTTCAATTCCGAAAGTCTCGCTCGAAAATGGCCCGATTCAACCGGCGAACTGCACCTTTTGCCTGAACAGCCAAGCCTACACTACGTACCCACCCGAACCCGATAAAATAGACCTATGAGCCCCAAAAAAGACAAAGTCAAAACCCACACCACCGGCTACACCGACGACCACGCCAAAGCCGGCCTGGACGCCAAATTTCCCCCCATCGAAACCTGGCGCAATCAATTCCGCGCCTACGAGATCCTCGTCGACGACCCCGAGTTCACCTCCGTCTGCCCCAAGACCGGCCTGCCCGACTTCGGCCGCCTCACCATCCGCTACATGCCCCGCGAGACCTGCCTCGAACTCAAATCCCTCAAAGAGTACCTCTTCACCTATCGCAACCTCGGCATCTTCCAGGAGAACATCGTCAACCAGGTCCTCGACGACGTCGTCAAAGCCTGCAACCCCGTCTGGGCCAAAGTCGTCGGCGACTTCCGCCCGCGCGGCGGCATCTCCACCGTCGTCGAAGCCTTCCACCCGCGCCCCAAAGACTCCAAAGACCGCCGAAGCTAGGGGCAATCTCCCATCACAGGTAACTTCTCGCTCTACTGCAGACCGGCCCGAACCCGTACATTCGCGCGAAAGCGCGAACCCGAAGCGAGTAGGAAAGTGAACCCCGGAGACCGGCCTGAACTTCTGCACCATTCGCGCGAAAGCGCGAACCCGGAGGGAGCAGGGGCCTTCAGGCCCCTGAAAAAGGTGAAGAGAAATTGGGGCTTCAGCCCCGGGCGGCTCCGCACACCATCAACCAACTACAACTTCGGCGCCGCGTCAATTTTCCCAACGCCCTCGCAACGAACGCATTCCGATTGAAATCTGCATAGGAATAGAGCAAACTACCGGAGCACCGTTTCAACCTGCATCTCACCGCCACCAGAAAGCCTCGGAAAATCCGATGAAGTGGTACCACTACCTCGCCTGCTTCTTCGCCGGAGTCTTCCTCATCCACATCCTCCCCCACGTGCTGAACGGCCTCAGCCTTACCAACGTCCTCGGCGTTCTCGTCAGCCTCGTCGGAGGTTGCCTACTCCTTTGGGCCGGCCGCTTCTCCCCGCGAAATCCCCTCGCCATCGCCCTTGTCCTCCTCGGCATGGCTTCCGTCCTCATCTTCACCTGGCTGCATCCCCACAAACCGCATCCCGCCGCGACCCAGTCGATCGACGCACCCGTGCAGTAAATCCTCATTGCGCTGAGCTGACCCCCGCGCCGCCTGCAAGGCAGGCGTCTCCAAATCGCCGTTTAGCCGATGCAAATCCGTCAAGTGTATAATTTCGCGCTGCTCAGGACGTGCAACGGTACGACGATTTCAACATCCCTCTGCTGAGTCTTCAGGGATGCATCTGCCCGCGTGTTAAAGAACGGTCTTTCCTCGGGACGCTCTTCGCGTCCCATGCTTCGATTCGCAACCGGGCCCCCAAGAATCTCTCTGGAGGAACTCTCAATGAGCGTCTTTTCGTCTGTGAAGCATCCTCAAAAACAACTGAGGTTCGTCTCTCCCCGCTCCCTTGCTCCCCGACTCTTTGCCACCCGCTTCCTTGCCGGCGCAGCTCTCATCGCTTTCATCTCCGCGCCCGCATTTGCGTCTTCCCTCTGCGTCAGCCCCGGCGGTAAGGGCGGATGCTACTCCACCATCACAGCCGCCGTCGCTGCGGCATCGCCCGGAAGCACCATCAAAGTGGGGCCCGGCACCTACAAAGAAGACGTAATCATCGGCAAGTCACTTTCACTCATCAGTCAATCCGCCACCATCGACGCCACCGGCCTGCCTAACGGCATCTACGTCGATGGCCGCGACAACCCCGGCCTCAGCAACGTCTTCGTCAGCGGCTTCTCCGTCCTGAACGCCGACTACGAAGGTATCCTCGTCACCAATGCATCCGACGTCACCATCAGAGGCAACTACGTCGCCTTCAACGACGCGAACCTCAACATAGAAGGGCCCACCTGCCCGGGCCAGCCAGACTTCGAGACCGGCGAAGACTTCGACTGCGGTGAAGGGATTCATCTCCTCGGTGTCTCGTACTCGACCGTCGCCAACAACACCGTCGTCAACAACGCCGGCGGCATCCTCCTCAGCGACGACACCGGACAGACTCACGACAACCTCGTCACCGGCAACCTCTCCAAGGACAACCCGTTCGACTGCGGAATCGTTATGGCGTCGCACGCGCCCGGCCCAGGCTCAACCGATCCGCATCTCGGCATCATCAATAACACCATCGGCAACAACACATCGACCCACAACGGCTTCCAGGTTCCCGGCGCAGGAGCAGGCGTCGGCATCTTCGCCGACGGGAGCGGCAAGGGCCTCGTCCACGGCAACACCGTCATCGGCAATAACCTGCTCAATAACGGCCTTCCCGGCATCGCCTTCCACAGTCACGTCGGTCCCAACTTCTTCCTTCCCGCCGACGACCTCAACGACAACGTCCTGGTCGGCAACCGAATCTCCGGCAACGGACAGGATCTCTTCGACACCGCGACAGATGGGCCGGCAGGGATCAACGTCAGCAGCGGTGGTGGAGGCACGCCAATCACCGGTACAGTCATCTTCGGAAACACGATCAATGACGAATTCGAAGACGTCGTCACCAACTCCCCCGCAGAGTTGGACGTGCACTTCAACAACTTGCTCGGCGGCCAGTACGGCGTCGCCAACCTCGGCCCCGGGACTATCAACGCCACCAAGAACTACTGGGGCTGTTTTGCCGGTCCCGGCGGGAAAAACTGCTCAAGCGTAAAAGGCCCCGGAATCACCTACAAGCCAGTCCTCATAATCCCATTCCTATAGACTCCAACCGCACCCGAAACCCCAGGTCTTCACGCCATGACCTGGGGTTTTTGCGGAAGCAACACCTTCACTGGCCCCTGCAAATCTCCCCGTATTCTTAGAAGCCCAACCAGGAGAAACACGATGAATCGATTTGCAACCCTATGCGCCGTTACCGCCATGGCGCTAACAATGACAGCCTGCAACCAAACCCCCGACACCCACGACGCCGACGTCAAAGCCATCCAAGACAACGAAACCCAGTGGAACCAGGACTTCGCCGCCAGAGACCAGGAAAAACTCGTGGCCCACTACACCGACGACGGGGTCGTCATGGTTCCCGGCGCGCCCCCCGCTTCCGGCAAAGATGCCATTCGCAGTTCCCTCAAGGGCATGCTCGCCGACCCCGCCCTCTCCCTGCACTTTCATTCCACAAAAGTCGACATAGCTAAATCCGGCGACCTGGCCTACGTCCTCGGCGTCTACACCTTCGACTTCACCGACCCTCAAACCAGCCAGGTCATCCACGACCACGGCAACTACGTCACCACCTACCGCAAACAAACCGACGGCTCCTGGAAAGCTGTAGCCGACATCGTCACCTCCGAAGTCCCACCACCCGCTCCTCCACCTAGCCACACATAAAGCACCACTCACCGGACGCCCTCCATCGCACAACTGCGATGCGCGGGCGTCCGCATCTTCGCCGAGAAATAAATCTCAAAAAATAATTCTCAAAAGTTGGCGTATTTTTCAACCACCATAAATCAACCATCAATTCACCACATTTCACCACGCATCCACCACACATTTACCATCAATTCACCACGCCAAAACACGCAAAAATCCCCATATCACCAAACAAAACCACCCTTCACCACGCCGGAAATAAACTCCGCAAATACACCTGCTATCCTTCCCGTGAGCTAAACCGTCACATGGCCTCAGCGACTAAACCCACCCCAACCGCCTCCGTCGCCGGAGCTACCACCGCCCTCGTCCTCCTCACCGCCCTCAACTTCGTCAACTACATCGACCGCTACATCCTCCCCGGCGTGCAGGAGCAGGTCAAACACGAATTCCTCATCACCGACAAGCAGATAGGCTCATTAACCTTCTGGTTCATGATCGCCTACATGTTCACCTCGCCCATCACCGGCTGGCTCGGCGACCGCTTCCCACGCAAGCCCATGATCGTCATCGCCGCCCTCTTCTGGAGCGGCATCAACTTCCTCACCGCCACCGTCCACTCCTACGACTCGCTCAACCTCCGCCACGCCGCACTCGGCGTAGGCGAAGCCAGCTTCGGCATCTTCGCCCCATCTCTCCTCGCCGACTTCTACGGACCCGATCAGCGCAACCGCGTCCTCACCATCTTCAACGTCGCCATTCCCGTCGGCGCCGCTCTCGGCTACCTCGTCGGCGGCACCGTCGGCGAACACTTCGGCTGGCGAACGTCCTTCATCGTCTCCGCCGTCCCCGGTACGATCATTGCAATTCTCATCGCGTTCTTCATGAAGGAGCCCGCACGCGGCGCGAGCCAGCATGAAAAAGCAAAACTGGAGAAGGGAACTGTCCTCTCACTGCTGCACAACAAGGCATATCTCTGCTCCATCCTCGGCTACGCCGCCGTCACCTTCTCCCTCGGCGGCATCTCCTGGTGGATGCCTTCCTTCCTGCAGCGCGTCGACGGCCGCAGCGAATCCTCTGCCGCATACATCATGGGAGCGATCACCGTAGTCACCGGCCTCGGCGGCACCATCACTGGCGGCGCTATCGCGCAACGATGGTCCCGCACCAACCACAGAGCCCTTTATCTCGTCCCCTCCATCAGTGCCGCGCTCGCAGTCCCACCCGCGCTCCTCTGCTTCTTCGGGCCCCACTCCCTAACGCTCTACGGCCTCGGGCGCCGCAATCTTCCTGATCTTCCTCGGCACCGGACCCGTCAACGCCGCCACCCTCAACGCCGTTCGCCCCGAGATCCGCGCCACCGCCATGGCCGGCCAACTCTTCATTATTCACGCTCTCGGCGACGCCATCTCCCCGCCAATCATCGGCGCTGTCAGCGACCGCACCACCCTGAACATCGGTCTCGGCTCCACTCTCATCACCATGCTCATCGCCGCAGTCATCTTCTTCATCGGTGCGCGCTACGCGCCACCACTGCACGCCGCAGACCCCGTCCCGGCAGTATGAAATTTTTTGACTGCCGGTGCACATGCGCGGGTAAACGCATGATAAGATCCTTTGACTCCCCGGATAGCAGATATTGAAAGCATCGTGAAAACCAATTCGCGGAGGAAAACGTATGGGCCTCATGTCTTTCTTGAACCTCGAGGGCAAGGACATTGTCGGATTCTTCCTTGCGAACCTGCTTGGATTTCTCGTCGGGACCCTTATGCCTCAAGGTTCCTGGGCTATCTACACGTCGATTCTGGTCTCTTATCACCTCTACCTTGCCTGGCTCATCGTCTTGGACGATCACAAGGCCGGCGTCTCTCTTCCCATCGTTTCGACGATCATTACTCACGCAGCCTGCCTCGTAGTTATCCTTCCACTTGGGATGGGACGCCACTACATCCCCTTCTTCTCAATCTTTCGCTATACCATTGCTGCCCTGGCCATCTTCGAACGTAAGTGGCTGTTTAGGGAGGAAAGCTCTCAGCGCAGGCAACAGGCCGCCCCGACCACCACACCGGTTATTGTCGACACTGCCGAAGATTACCGCGACTGGCTCCAACATCTAGCCCAACAAAAACCCGGCTGGCGAAAGCCTGAAAGTTCTCTGAAAGCCGAGTACGAGCAGTGGTTGCTTGCCCGCGCTAAAAGCCGACTCACAGTACCTGCGAACGACCACGACTCAGCCGCAAGATGAAGCCAGTGAACTTCGATAAATTCAAAGTGAGGCTTCACCTGTTGTGGCGCGCGTTCCCCCCCCACCTGGCCGAACGAATGCCTCCTCGTCTCCTTACTTCTTCGCAAACGAGCGCACCAAGATCACCATGTTCCAGAAATCTTCGTCTTTCCCGCGGTCACCTTCTGGCGGCATCTGCCCTTTGCCGTTCTTGATGATGTAGAAGAGCTCCCCATCTGTCATGTCCTTGAGCGCCGCCGGATCCGTGTAATCCTTCAGCGGAGGCTTCATCTCCCCTGCGATATCACCCTTACCGTTGCCGTTCGCTCCATGGCAAATGGCACAGTCATATCCCCACATCTTCTTGGCATGAGCCTGAGACTCAGTCGTGGGTTTTACCGGGTTCGCCATATGAGCCACTTCCGCTGGGATAACCGTCGGACCAGCGGCAGGTTTTTGCTGCGGCGAGGGTGAAAAAGACACAAGCGCGAACAGCACGAACACAGCCTTCAGCATTTCGACCACCTCGACTGCAGACGGCATCCTATGCCTCAATGGCCTCCAATGGGAAGCATTATCTTTGTCTGTTCAAACCCCGTCCAAACTTTGCCATCCCTTGAAGTTATGCAAAGTATGCCTATCCTTCTGACAGCAGCGTCCCGGCAGACCTTGTAACATCAAGTCGCAGCGAAACGTTTGAGCCACCCCCTACAACTCGCCCTCACACTCCTCGCCTGGCTGATCGCTCTCACCTGGCTCTGGCACGCAATCGCCGCCGCTCGCGGGCTCCCCCGCATTCCCGACCTTCTCCTTCCGCAATACAACCGGTCGCCCCCGGGCAATCCCTCGATTACGGTCATCGTCCCCGCTCGCAACGAAGCCGCCGACATCACTGTCACCCTCCAGTCGCTCCTAGCCCAGGACTACCCCAACCTCCAGATCATCGCCATTGACGACCGCTCCAACGACTCCACCGGCAACATCATCGACGCCATCGCCGCTCAGCATCCCGACAGACTCCGCGCCCTCCACGTCATCGAACTCCCCTCCGGCTGGCTCGGTAAGACACACGCCATGGCCCTCGCCGCCCGTCAGGCCTCCACCGACTATCTCCTCTTCACCGATGCCGACGTCATCTTCCATCCCACCGCCATCCGCCTCTCTCTCGCCAACGCTGTCGCCACCAACGCCGACCACCTCGTCACCTTTCCCACCACCATCATCAAGCGCTGGGACGAAGCCGCCATCCTCGGCTTCTTTCAGATCCTCGGCCTCTGGGCAGCCCGCCCCTGGCGCGTCTCCGACCCCAAAGCCACCCGCGACGCCCTCGGTGTCGGCGCCTTCAACCTCCTTCGCCGCTCCGCTTATCTTGAAATCGGCGGCTTCGAATCTCTCCGCATGGAGATCGTCGAAGACCTTGGTATCGCCCGCCGCATCAAGCGTGCCGGCCTCGCCCAGCGCGTCGTCTACGGTCGTGGCTTGGTCAGTTTCCACTGGGCGTCCGGGGCCAGCGGTTTGGTCAGCGTCATGACCAAGAACCTCTTCTCCGCCTTCGGTTTTTCCATCGGCCTCACGCTTCTCGGCTGCCTTTGGTTCCTTATCTTTTGTGTATGTCCCGCCTTCGGCCTCTTCTTCGCTCCCACCCGCATCCCCTCAGCGGTCGCCCTCGCTGCGGTCGCATGGCTCTATCGCCTGATGAGCCGCCACTCCGGCATCTCCATCTGGAACGCTTTCTTCTTCCCCTTCAGCGCGCTTGTCTTCGTCTTCGCTGTCTTGCGCTCGACGCTGACCACGCTGAAACAGGGCGGCGTCATCTGGCGCGGCACCTTCTACTCCCTCGCCGAACTCCGCAAACACGCCGCACCGTTCTTATAACGATTTACGCCGTCAAATGCGCCGCAGTCATTTAGCCAGCAGAACAACGCCGATGCAAACAAAGATAGCAGCCAGCCACCGCCGCCGATCCACATTCTCGTGTAGAAAGACCTTGGCAGCAGCGGCGTTGCCGATATACGTCAACGACGCACTCGCTGGTGCAGCAAGGGATAAATCGACGATGCTCAGCGTAAACAGCAACGCAAAAAAATTCAGCGCCATGCACAGCGCCCCAATTACAAACAGCGGGCTGGAAAGAACGGCACGAATCGCGCCCGGCAGTCCGCTTCGCTCACGAATGTCATCCAGATCGCCGACTCTTCGCATCGCAGCAGCAATGAAACACTCGCCCGTGATAGCGAGTCCCGCCACACCGAGGATGCACACCCACGCGCGAATTGACGTCGCCGATGCGAGCATCAGCGCCCCGCTCCAGAGTCCATCACATCAAGATCATGGTGCTCTGTCGGATGCTCAGTGAGCGAAGGTCCCCCGGCGACAAACCCAACGGCGCACACGATCAGCAAAATTCCCGCCCACCTATACGCCGACAGATGCTCATGCAACCAGAATTTGCTCAACAACGCTACAACAACATATCCGAACGCTGTAGCCGGCATCACAAACGTGAGGTCGGCCCACGACAGCGCCGTCATATAGCTCGCAAAGAACCCGATCAGCAGCACAATACCGCTCGCAACATAGGGATTAAAGAGCGCATGCCACAGCAGGCCAAGATGGTGAACATCAACCGGCCCGATCTGCGCCATCCCGCGCGAAAGCAGCGTATCGCCAACCGAAGCCGTAAGCATGACGCATAGCAAAATGAGGTATCGCTGCGGAGTGAGTGTGTGTCGCGTCATCTACCTTTAGTCTAGAAGAGATTGCCCCCTGAATGGCGAAGCTGCCGTGCGGGATAAGTGCGCGCAGTGCGTCAACAATCGGATGCCCTAAGCCCCGAAACTGATCTTCCCCAAAACGACCGGCCGTTCCGCTCCCGTCGCTGCCAGAATATTCCCCGGCAGGCCCCACCAACTCAGCCACGCCAGCAGCGCGAACGCGACCGCCTCCTTCGCCTGCGCCGGAACCCCCAACTCCTCCATCAGTCGCACCGTCACACCCTGTGGCTCCAACCCCGCTTCCAACATCCGGATCAGGGTGGCATTCTTCGCTCCACCTCCGGCGACAATGAACTCTACACCCGACGACGGAGCCGCCTGCGCCACATATCCGCTGATAATCCGCTTGTAAGCATCCACCACCGAGGCCGCCGTCAAGGCCGTAGCCGTGGCCACCACATCCTCATCTCGCCCTCCGGCTCTTCGACACAGCGCAATAAACCTCGAAACAAACGCCTCCCCAAACTGCTCGCGCCCACACGACTTCGGCGGCGGGGAAGAGAAGTACTTCTCCCGCAAAATCTCTTCCACCACCTCACGCAGCACCGTGCCCGTCCGGGCCACCACCCCACCACGGTCAAAATCCCGCTCATATAACCGCCTCATGCATCCATCGATCACCATATTTCCCGGCCCGGTATCAAATGCCATCACCGCATCCGCTCCAGCCCCCGCGGGAATCGCCGTAACATTTCCAATTCCACCCAGGTTCTGAAGCACTCTGCTCACCTTGCCCGAGCGAAACATGCAGTAGTCCAGCATCGGCACAAGCGGAGCGCCCTGCCCACCCGCAGCCAGATCCGCCGGCCGAAAATCATTCACCACCGGAACCCGCAACCGAGCCGCAATCACCGCCGCCTCACCCATCTGCCACGTCGCCCGCAACGCCTTCCCGAGATACTTATCCGCCACCCCCTGGTGATACACCGTCTGTCCATGACACCCAATCAACTCCACCTTCACTCCAACGCTCTCCTGCGCCTTCGCGACCGCATCCGCATAAACCTCGCCCAACCGCCAGTTCAATCTGGCCAGATCTGCAATAGGAATCGCCTGCGCATCCATAGCACTCAGCACCGCAGCCCTCACTGCCTTCGGAAATTCCACTCCGACATGCCCAAGCAGCTTCACCACAGGCGTCCCACCCTTTACCCGCGCCGGCGAGATCCTGCACACCGCAACATCCACCCCATCTGCCGACGTTCCACTCATCACCCCCGCAACCACCATGCTTTTCGCCACGCGTTCTTTCATCCCGTATCACCCAAAAGAAGAGCGTAACGGCGATCAAAGGGATAAAAACAGATAAAAATAAAAAAGTTCGTCGTATCGCTCTTATCCGTCTTTATCCCTTTGATCACCGTTACGCCTTCAACTCCTTCTGCAACTCCGCCAACAAATTCAGCGCCTCTCTCGGCGTCAACCCATCCACATCCGCCTCCGCCAGCCGATCCACAATCCTCTGCGACAGCGGCGTAAACATCGTCATCTGCATCTGCACGCCGCGGCAGGCGAAGCCTCTCTTACCTGCTGTGTCTCCGCCCGCTCATGCACCTTCAAAACCTCCCGCGCCCTTGCAATCACACCCGCCGGCAAACCCGCCAGCTTCGCAACCTCGATCCCGTAGCTCTTACTCGCCGGCCCCGCCTCTACCGTATGCAGAAACACAATCCCGCCCGCCGTCTCCTTCACCGTCACCCGCAGGTTGGTCAACCGCTCCAGCCTCTCCGCCAGCAGCGTCAGCTCATGATAGTGCGTCGCAAACAGCGTCCGTGCCCCAATCCGGTCATGCAGATGCTCCACCGTTGCCCACGCCAGCGACAACCCATCATACGTAGCCGTTCCTCGCCCCATCTCATCCAGCAGCACCAGCGACCGATTCGTCGCCGTATTCAAAATCGCCGCCGTCTCCGTCATCTCCACCATGAACGTCGACCGCCCCCGCGCCACATTGTCACTCGCCCCAATCCGCGTATAGATCCGATCCACCAACCCGAGCCGCATCCTCTCCGCCGGAACAAAACATCCCATCTGCGCCATCACCACCAGCAGCGCCGCCATCCGCAGATACGTACTCTTGCCTCCCATATTCGGCCCCGTGATCAACAACACCGCAGGCCCCGCATCGGCGTCCAGATGCACCGAGTTCGGCACAAACCTTCCCCCACCCGACTCCTCCAGCCTCCGCTCCACCACTGGATGCCGCGCCAGCACAAACTCCAGCACTCCGCTCTCTTCCACCTGCGGCCTCACCCATCCCCGCAACGCCGCCAGATGCGCGAAGCAGGCCAGCAGATCAATCTCCGCAACCTTCCGCGCCGTCTCCCGCATCCTGGGCGCCGACTCCAGCAACTGTCTCCTCAACTCCGCAAAAATTCTCCGCTCAATCTCTCCGCTCCGCTCCTGCGCGGTCAGAATCTTCGTCTCATACTCCTTCAGCTCCGGCGTCGTAAACCGTTCCGCATTCACCAGCGTCTGCTTCCGCTCATAGTCCGCCGGCACCGCCTTCGCATTCGCCTTCGTCACCTCCAGGTAGTATCCAAACACGGTATTGAACCGCACCTTCAGCGACCCAATCCCCGTCCGCGCTCTCTCGCGCTCTTCAATCGCCGCCAACGACTGCCGCCCACTCCGGCTCAACTCTCGCAACTCATCCAGCTCCGCATCGACGCCCTCGCGAATCGCTCCGCCATCGCCCAGCGACACCGGTGGCTCCTCCGCAATCGTCCGCACAATCATTTCGTGCAGATCCTCCAACGGATCAACGCTCGCCGCCAGCCCTCGCCACCTCGCGCCCTCAAACGACCGAACCGCCTCCACCAGCCCCGGCAAACAACCAAGCGTCTTGGCCAGCGCCATCACCTCTCGCGGACCAGCCGAATCGAGCGCTACCCTCCCCAGCAGCCGCTCCAGATCGAGCACCCCATCCATCGACCGCCGCAATCCCTCACGCCTTCTCAGATCACCCGCAGCCTCGCCCACCGCCTCCAGCCGAGCCTCAATCTCCCCCAACCCACTCGCCGGCCGCAGCAGCGAAGCCCGCAACAATCTCTTGCCCATTGGCGTACAACAGGCATCCATCGTATAGAACAACGTCGTCTGCGCCGACTCACCGGAAAACAGCGGCTCCACCAGCTCCAGATTCCGGACACTCACCGCATCGAGTTCCAGACAAGTCGACCGCTCATAAAAACGCAGCCCATCCACATGCTCCAGCCCGCCCTGCTTGGTCTGCCGCATATAGTGCAGCAGCGCCCCGGCAGCCACTGCTGCCGCCTCATGCCCACCCAACCCCATCCCATCGAGCGAATGCACTTTGAAGTGATTCCTCACCAGCGGCACCGCATACTCCGCCGAAAACACCCACTCCTCCAGCGCCGTCTTCGTACGAATCCCATCGAGGCTCGCCGTGATCTCCTCGGTCTCCGGCTCTGCAACAGCTGGGTGCCCCATCTTCGCGACGGTCTTATCGTCGATAAGGTGGGCATCGTGCGAAGCACGACCGCTCTCTCTTCCCAACCCCAGCCGCCCACTTGTTCCAACCCCACCCAGCAACCCCGACCCATAAAGCAACTCCACTGGCCTCACCCGGCCCAGCTCATCCACCAGCGCAGCCCATGCACCGCTCCCTGCAAACTCCGTAGCCCGAAACTCTCCCGTCGACAGATCCAGCAACGCCAGTCCCCAAACCTGAGGCCCGCCCTGCTGTGCCCCAGCACCCAGCCCACAAACACTCGCCAGATAATTACTCTGCTCCGCTCCCAGTCCCGGATCGAGCGCCGTCCCCGGCGTCAGCACCCGCGTTACCTCACGCCGCACGATCGTTTTCGTCTGTTTCGGATCCTCCATCTGCTCGCACAGCGCAATCTTGTACCCCATGCGCAGCAGCTTCTGCAGATAAGCTTCAGCCGCATGGTACGGAACCCCGCACATCGGCTGTTTCTTCTCTCGGTCTCTGGCAGTCAGCGTCAGCTGCAGGACCCGCGAAACCAGAATTGCATCCTCATAAAACAGCTCGTAGAAGTCCCCAATCCGGCAGAACATCAGGCAGTCCGGATGCTGCTCCTTCGCAGCAAAATACTGCCGCATCACAGGAGTCAGCGCGCTCGCATCAGTTGTAATCTCTTTCGCCACAGGAGTGCCCAGAATACCGCATCGCGCCCCCGCCGAATCTTCTGAATCCCCATGGACTTCGCGATTCCCCTATCAATTCACGAGCCACGCAGCGGAAAATGCTATATCGTAGACCTGCATTCGTACACCTGAATTCCAAGGGCTGCACATTGTTCAGTGAGGTGTGTACATGCTTCGTTATCTCAGGAGTCGACTCTACAAACGGCTGTTTGTTCTTGCGACTGTGATTGCGCTGACGACCGGTGCGCCCATGGTCGGCGCGCAGTCGCCGGACGATGGAGGCGTAAGCTACGATGGCGGCGGGGAAGAGGTGCTCCAGAGTATCTTCGTTCCCTTGATCGCCCATGCGCCCTTCAGCCTTACCCTTGCGGCGGAGTGGTCGCGGCCTATGAATAACGGCGGAACCTTTACCACCGCCAACAGCAGGCCGATCAAGCGCGACAGCGTGGGGCGGCTCTACCAGGAGCGCTGGCTGATGTCCCCCAAGGGCAGCAATATTCCTTCCCAGATGAGCTGGATTCAGATTGCAGATCCTGTGGAGCACACGCTCTTACAGTGCAACCCTCGACAAAAGGTCTGCGAGTTGCTGAAGCTGGCAGACTCAGTGACGACGGCCCGGTTCGACCCCTCCCGAATTAAAGTCGGGGACGATCAGAGACAACAAGGGGGATGAAAAGGGGACACGGACCCATGAAGATCTCGGCGCGCAGTACTTCGTGGGAATGCCGGTGCGCGAATACAAGGACACCACGACTCTGAATCCGGGCGTGCTGGGAAATGACCTACCCATGACGACAGTGCGGCAGTATCGCTTCTGCGCGGAACTCGGTTTCAATTTGAGTTCACTGGTCGAGGCGCCGCAGATCGGGCGGCAGACCTTTGCTGTGACGGAGATCTCCGCGACCGAGCCAGACCCGTCGTTCTTTCAGCCTCCACACGGTTATAAGGTCGTGGACCATCGCAACGGTTCTACTACTCAATAGATTCGAGTTCGCGCCATCCTTCCGCCGGGTGCCCATTCATGAAGGCTTTGCCGTCATTAGCGAGGTCGTGGAGGACGGCAACCTCACCACCAGCCGCAGACCCGAAGACATCCCCGACTTCAGCAACAAGCTCATCGAAAACTTGGCCAAAGCCAGCTAGTGCAAGTCAGTTCATCGAGGACCCAAGTCCCCCGTCTGGAACCTGGGTCAAAACCCACCATGCGTCTTACTGCTTCTCCCCGGGCTCAACCGGAACAATCGCCGTCGTGACAGAGAACTTGCGAAACCGCGAGTAGGTATGATCAGAAACAACCCGCACTGTTTCATTGTTCAACAGCGCCCTGCCATCAAAATGGCTGTGTACGACAAGAGGAACGCCATCCAGATATTGAAACGTTTCAGTGCCGGTTCCACCACTGAAAAATTGGCCCTCGTAGACCAATTGCTCGAAATCGAGCCTCCGGATCTCGCTTGTTCCGGGATCGATCCACAATCGATAGTGTTTCTTAGCCACGCTTGAGACCGGAACGAGATCAACCAGAACGCAGTTGCAATCTTCCATCGTGACAGGCTGTACAGCAGAACTTCGATACTCGGTCAGCAGGTCGCGAAGTTTTATCCCCGCGTCGAGCAGCCTTGAATGTTGAATCTTCGCGCGTGCATATCCATCCAGCGCTGACCGCTCGCGCACAGCCTCGTCATACCGCTTCTGTTCGTCCCCCAGGGCTTTGCCCTTAAGTGGTTTGCTATTCACTTCAAGTAGCCGCGAATACTCAAGGTCAGCGATGTAGGTGATCTCGAAAAGCTGCGTGTAATCAACTGTTTTCTTACCCTTCTCGTTGAAGTTCTGCGTGTGGCTCAACTCCAGGTACGTAAAGCGAGTCTTCGACGCCTTCGCCTGCTCATACTTATCTACAGCATGCTGCAGCAGCGCCGTCGGATCCGCGTCGCTTGGAACCTGGGGCCGCAAACCCGAAGGCGCAAGAAGAAAAAGAGACAACGCTATAGCGGGGGCCTTCACACCAACAGCATACCCAAGGCCCCCGTCCCATCGCCGCTCGCAACCCGATATACTGAAGATTCGCCAGTTTAGCCGCTCGCGAACCTTACGATGTCCCTCCTCTGGCTCAGAGTCGCGGTCCTTCTCTACGGCATAGCCGCGCTCGCGGTTCTGCCCGCCGCCCTCTACGACCGCCCCCGCTGGCGTCACATTGCCATCCCCGCCACCGTCGCCGCCGTCCTCTTTCACTTCGTCTCGCTCGCCGAGATGCTCAACGCCGCCCACCATCGACTCCCCGTCGACACCCACGAAACCCAGACCCTCCTCGGCCTCCTCCTCGCCTTAGCCTTTCTCGTCGTCTATTGGCGATACAGGACCGTCTCCCTCGGCGTCTTCATCCTCCCCATCTGTTTCCTTCTCGGCCTCGTCCCCGCCTTTCATCCCGGCCAGGAGAGCACTCCTTTCCCCATGCTCCACACCGGCTGGATCTTCCTCCACGTCGCACTCCTCCTCGCCGCCTACGCCGCACTCGTGCTCTCTCTCCTCGCCTCTCTGCTCTACCTGATTCAGGAGCGTCGCCTCAAACAGAAATCCCCCACCCTCACCTGGCTCCCGCCGCTCGAAACCACCGACCAGATCGCCCTCAAGGCCCTCCTCTTCGGCCTGCCCTGCATGACCGCCGGCCTGCTCATCGGCTCGCTCATCGCCCAGGCCACCGTCGGCGCCTCCTACTTCCGCGACCCCAAGATCCTCCTCGCCCTCGCCATGTGGCTCGTCTACATCGCGATGATCTACCTCCGCCGCATCGCCGGCCTCCGCGGACGCCGCGCCGTCTACCTCTCCAGCTTCGTCTTCCTCGTCGTTCTCGCCGTCTGGGCCGCAAACCAGTTCTCCTCCGTCCACAGGTTCACCGCGCCATGAACCAACCCAAGCCCACGACGACACAGGGGCGTCTCGTCCTCCTCGGCATCAACCACAACACCGCGCCCATCGAGGTCCGCGAGCGACTCGCCATCCCCACCAACCGTCTCGCCGACGCCACCCGCACCCTCCTCCACCAGCCCGGCATCCGCGAAGGCCTCATCCTCTCCACCTGCAACCGCGTCGAACTCCTCACCCTCCAGGACGACTCCAGCGACACCGCAAACACCCCACCCGAAACCGCAGCCGACCTCCTCCGCTTCCTCCACGAGTACTTCGCCGTCCCTCCTCACGACATCCAGCCCCACCTCTACGAGTTCCGCGAGCGCGAAGCCGTCCGCCATCTCTTCCGCGTCGCCAGCTCCCTCGACAGCATGGTCGTCGGCGAGCCGCAGATCCTTGGCCAGGTCAAAGAGTCCTACACCATCGCCCGCGAAGTCGGCGCCGTCTCCACTCATCTCGACTCGCTCCTCCAGCGCACCTTCACCGTCGCAAAAAAAATCCGCACCGAAACCCAGATCGGCTCCAGTTCCGTCTCGATCGCCTCTGTAGCCGTCGACCTCGCCAGAAAGATCTTCGGCTCGCTTGAAGGAAAAACCGTTCTCCTCGTCGGCGCAGGCAAGATGTCCGAACTCGCCGCCCGCCATCTCATCCAGCAGGGTGCCTCCTCTATCCTCGTCGCAAATCGCACGCAGTCCCGCGCCGAAAAGATCGCTGCAGAATTCGCCAGCGCATCCGTCCTCACCGCCGTCATCCCCTTCGACGCAATCTACGAGCAGGCCGACCGCGCCGACATCGTCATCACCAGCACCGGCGCCCCGCAAAAAATCTTCGGCCGCTCCCACGGCCAGCACTTCCTCAATCGCCGCCGCAACCGCCCCATGTTCTTCATCGACATCGCCGTCCCTCGCGACGTCGACCCCCGCATGAACGAGGTCGAAGGCTGCTTCGTCTACGACATCGACGACCTCCAGCAGGTCGCCGCCGCGAACCTCGCCGATCGCAGCCGCGAAGCCCAGGCCGCCGAAACCATCGTCAGCAGGGAAGTCGACAAGTATCAGCAGCGCCTCCAGTCCCGCGATGCCGTCCCTGCCATCAAGGCTCTCCAGCAGCAGGCCGAAGAGTTCCGCCAGGCAGAACTAGCCCGTGCCCAATCCAAACTCGCCGATCTCACGCCGCAACAACGCGAAGCCGTCGAGTCCCTCACGCGCTCGCTCACCGCAAAGCTCCTCCATCCCCAACTCACTGCCCTTCGCGAATCCACCCGCCCCAAGGACTCCGAGTAGCTCGCCAAATCGGCGACCGCTCATACATTCGCCTTTCAAGCCGCTGCGGTAAAATTGCCACACGTCGTCGGGCCCCTGTCACACCCCATCAACAAGTGCCGTATCACGGAGACCTAGCTGGATGAACCTTTTCACGACGGGACAGAATCGTCGCTCGCGTACCGTCCTGGCCTATCTGCTCGCCTTTATTCTTCCCGCCCTTTGCGCGACAGCCAACGTTCACTACGCTCCTCTCAGGGTCGTTCCGTTCGCGCTCTACTTTTTCTCCGTCGCTCTGGTCGCTACCATCGGAGGCTTCCCGCCCGCACTCGTTGCCTTCGTCTGCTCCCTCGTCTTCCGGTACTACGCTCTCGCAACCGTCTTCAAATACCGCGCAGTCCATCCCGCCGACATCCTCGGCGCTCTCCTTCTCTTTCTCTGCACTCTCGTCATCAGCCTCGTCAACCAGGATCGCCGTCGCTCCTCGGAGGAACTTGAGGCCGCACTCGACAGAGCTCCAGGAGCGCACCGACGCACTAGTCGATTCGCTTCACAGCAGCAAGTGCGCCTCCTCGGTCATCGATATCCAGGGCGACGGTGTCGTTCGCTGGTACGGCGGCAGCTATCAGGTCTTCGGCCGGCCCTTCAGCGAAATTGAAAGACTCGACTCCCTCAGGGCTTTGCTCCACCCCGACGATCAGGCAAGCTTCCCCGGCATCATCGACCACATGAGAACCTCCTGGGAGCCCATCATCTTCGAACACCGAACCGTCTGGCCCGACGGCGAGACCCACTGGCTCGAGTTCCGCGGCACCCGTGTCCGCGACACGCCCCATCACTGGCGCGGAGTCACTGTCGACATCACCGATCGCAAACTGGCCGAATTCGCTCTGCTCCGCTCCGAAAAACTCGCCGCCATGGGACGCCTCGCCTCCACGGTCGCGCACGAAATCAATAACCCGCTCGAATCCGTCACCAATCTTCTCTATCTCGCCCGCGGCGACCGCTCCCTCAGCAGTCAAACTCAGTCCTATCTCTCCACCGCTGAGCTGGAACTGGCGCGCCTCGGCAACATCACGCGTCTCACCCTCGGCTTCGTCCGCAACAGCGTCGCCGGTCAGACGATTCTCATCGCCGACGCCATCGAAGACGTGCTCTCCATCTTCCGCCACCGCTACGAGATGAAAAAAATTCACGTCGAGCGGCAGTTTCAGGATGACGTTTTTATCACCATCGCCTCGCACGAGCTCCGCCAGATCGCCACCAACCTCATCTCCAACGCCCTGGACGCCTTCGCCGGTCCCGATTCCCGCGTCCTCGTCTCCATCACACGTGACGACGCAACTGCAGTCCTCACCATCGAAGACAACGGTGTCGGCATCCCCGAAGCCCAGCTCAGCCGCATCTTTGACCCTTTCTTCACCACCAAGGACGACGTCGGAACCGGCATCGGTCTCTGGGTCACAAAGGAACTCATCGAGAAAAACAGCGGCCAAATCTCCGTCCGGAGCGGCAACCTCCCCAACGGCATGAAGACCAGCTTCCGGGTCGAGTTCCCGCATCGCCGTGACGGTCGCTGCCCTTGAGGCGCCCCACGCCGCGCCCCACGCCAGCTCCTACCAGCCCTCAGTCTGACTACTCCGTCCGCAGCGCGTTCATCGGTTCAATATTCGCAGCCCTGCGCGCCGGAATAAATCCCGCAACCGTAGCCGACGCCAACAACACCACCACCGCGATCAACAGACTCAGCGGATCATAGGAGCGCACCTGGTACAGCTGATCGGCCATATACCGCGCTCCGAGGATCGCAATAGGAATGCCAATCGCAAGCCCTAGCCCAGCCTGAAAGAACGCACCTCGCATCACCATCCGCACCACATTCCAGCGATCCGCGCCCAGCGCCATGCGCAGCCCGATCTCGCTCGTCCTCCGCGCTACCTGGTACGACGTAATCCCGTACAGACCCACCGACGCCAGCACCAGCGCCAACATCCCAAATAGCGTCGTCAGCCGCGCAATCAGCCGCTCCTGCGTAAAGTTGCCCGCCACCTGATAGTCCAGCGAGTGCAAATCAATCATCGTCAGGTTCGGATTGATATTCGCCAGCGTCCGCCGCACCGTCGCGTCCAGGTTCTGCGGAGGCCGCTGAAAATGAATCGTCACCGAGTTGATGTACAGCGACCGCGCCTCAGCCTGCATTGCGTTCGGCTCCGTCAACCCCGTCATCGCCTGCGTCAGCGGCCGGAAGTACATCGTCCTCATCTCTTCGCGAGGGTTGTTGTACTTCGCATCCGCCACAATCCCTACAATCTCAAACGCCGAAGAATACTTCTGGTCGAACACCCCGAAGTGTCGCCCTATCGGATCCTCCTTCGGAAAAAACTTCTTCACAAACGCCTGGTTCACCACCGCGACCTTCTGCGACGTAGCCGTATCCTGATCCGTAAATCCCCGCCCGCGAACCACCGGCTGCCCCACCGTCTCGAAAAAGTGCGGGCTCACCCGGTCCCACGACGAGCCAATATGATCGTTTGGCCCCGGCGCAGGTCGGCCATCCACGTACACGGCCTCGCCCCAGTTGTTTCCCTCCAGCGTGCTGTACAGCGCCATTCCCACGCTCTGCACTCCTGGCAGCGCGCTGAACTGTTGCTCGAGTTGTTGATAAAGCGCAGGCAGCTGCTCCTCGCGTATAACCCGCGTCCGCCGGGAACAGATGCAGCACATACCGGTTCTCCGTCTGCAAGCCAAAGTCCTGGTGCTCCATGTTGCGCAAACTCTTCGTCAGCAGCCCCGCACCCACCAGCATCACCAGCGACAGCGCCGCCTGCAGCACAATCAGCGACCGCTGCGGCAGCGACGTCCTGTCCCGCGTCGACCGGTTCACTCCCCGCAACGCCTCCGCCGGGTCGGAGTGCGACGTGATCCACGCCGGCACAATCCCAAACACCACTCCCGTCGTCAGCGAAAGCAAAAACGCAAACCCCAGCACCGGCAGCGAAGGACTCGCAGGAATCGGCAGATTCGGCGACTCAGGAAACGCAAGCGACAAAATCATCTTTGTCCCCGCATACGCCACTGCCAGCCCCGCTAACCCGCCCATGCACCCCAGCAGCACGCTCTCGGTCAGCATCTGCCGGATCAGCCTGCTCCGCGCCGCGCCCAGCGCCATCCTCACCGACGTCTCCGCCTTCCGCGTCGCCCCTCGCGCCAGCAGCAGGTTCGCCACATTCGCGCACGCCACCAGCAGCACCAGCCCCGAGATCGTCATCAGCAGATAAAGCCCCTTGCCCGTCCTCTGCTGCAGATTCTGAATCCCCGCCCCGCCCGGCATAATCACAACATGCTGCTTTGGGAATCAGCGTCGAGCGTCCATTCACCGTATAGTCCGGCTGCGTCGCAAGCCACTGCCGCAGGCTCGCCGACATCTTCCCCTGCAGCGCCTCCGTACTCACGCCCGGCTTCACCCGCCCCAGCACATACAGCCAGTTGCTCTGCGGCACATGCAGAATCGAAGTCTTTCCCATCACCAACGGCTCCACGGACAGCGGAATCCACAGCGCCGGCGGGCTGCTCCTGATCCGATCGCCAAAGAATCCCGGCGGTGCAATCCCCACAATCGTCATCGGCTTCCCCTGCAGATAAAACGTCGATCCCACCACCCTCGGGTCGCCGCCATAATCCGACTGCCAGGCCTGATAGCTCATCACCACCGCCGGAGCTGCACCCGGCGTGTCGTCCGCATCCGTCAGTACCCGCCCCGCAAACGGCCCAATCCCGAACGTCGTAAAGAAATTCCCCGAAACATACTGCGCATGCTCCGACTTCGCCGGCTCCGAGCCTCGCCGCGCACTTACCGATTCGCCCCCCGACTGCATCGCCGCCAACTGTTCAAACTCCGGCGTCGTCTCCTGAAAATGCTTGTACAGTTCATACGAGAAGAGATCGAAGTCCCCGTTGTCATTGATAAAACCGCCATTGACGCAGCAGTCATCTTTATCGCCCACCCGGAACAGCGTCTTCGGATCAGCCACCGGCAGCGACTTCATCAGGACTGCGTGCACCAGCGTGAAGATCGCTGTATTCGCCCCAATCCCCAGCGCCATCGTCAGCACAACCGTAATCGCAAATCCCGGCGACTTGTGAAATTGGCGCAACGCAACCCAGATATCCTGCATAAAGTCTCCTCCAGACGCTCACGAGCTTCCTAGGCTCTTACGCTGCCATCATCCGGATAGTTCCAAACAATTTCGCTTGGTTCAACCAAGGCCACTTCTTTGATAGAACCATAGCGACTCACTACTCCTCGACCCGTGCGACGTCGAAACAATATCTCAACCCCACTGCATCCCGTATCCTAGCTTAAGACTATGAGCAGCGAGCACAATAATCCCGCGCAACCCTATTCGCATCGGCAGCCGAGGCTCCCAACTCGCCCTCTGGCAGGCCAATCACATCCTCTACGCCCTCCGCGACGCTGGCTACCACGTCGAACTCGAGATCATCCGCACCACCGGCGACCGCATGCAGCAGCCCGGCTTCGTCCCGCCGCCCAACCTCGACGGCAAAGGCATCTTCATCAAAGAAATCGAAGAAGCCCTCGAAGAGGGCCGCATCGACCTCGCCGTCCACTCCCTCAAAGATCTCCCCACCAAACTTGCCCCGCAGTTCACCCTCGCCGCCATCCCCAAACGCGCCGACGCCCGCGACGTATGGGTCTGCGAAGACTACTGGGCGCTCCATACCCTTCCCACCGGCGGCCGCATCGGCACCACCAGCCCTCGCCGTCGCGCCCAGATCCTCGCCCTCCGCCCCGACGTCACCTTCGTCGAGGTCCGCGGCAACATCGACACCCGCCTGCGCAAACTCGAGCAGGGCCAGTGCGACGCCCTCGTCCTCGCCGCCGCCGGCCTCGACCGCCTCAAGCGCACCGAATCCGTCCACCAGCGATTCTGCCCCGAAGAGATCTGTCCCGCCCCCGGCCAGGGAGCGCTTGCCCTCGAAACCCGCAGCTGCTCGCACCCCATCGACGAGGCCCGCGACGCCTACATCCGCAACGCCATCGCCTTCCTCGAGCATCCTCACACGCGCTTCGCCGTCGACGCCGAACGCGCCACACTCGACGCCCTCGGCGGCGGCTGCTCCCTCCCCATCGGCGCTCACTGCATCCCGCCCGCAACCGAGGCAGGGAAGTGGCGCATGCTCGCCCAGGTCGTCTCGCCCGACGGCGAAGTCCATGATCCAGATCGACACCGAAGCCGCCTACTCGACCACCCCCGAAACCCTCGGTCGCTGTGTCGCCGACGATCTCATCTCAAAGGGAGCCCTCGATCTTCTCCCCACACCCGTCGCCTGACAATTGGAGACTACATGTCGCGTCTTACTCCCCTCGTCATCTTCGCCTTCACTCTCACTGCCGCAGCCCGAACCGCCTCAGCCCAAACCCCTGTCCAGCCCTATCCCTTCGCTCCACCACCCGGCCCGCAAATCTACCCTCACCCTCTCGTAGACACCGATGACGGCTTCCAGCCCATCTTCGACGGCACCCTCAAAAACTGGGACGGCGACCCCCAATACTGGCGCGTCGAAAACCATATCCTGATAGGCGAAGTTACACCCAATAACCTGCTCAAACAGAACAGCTTCCTCATCTGGCGCGGTGGCACCCCCAAAGACTTCGAACTCAAGGCTGAGTTCCGAATCTCCGACCACGGCAACTCCGGCATAAACTACCGCAGCGTCGAGATCCCTGGCACCAAATGGCTCCTCCGCGGCTACCAGGCCGACATCGATGGCGCCGACAAATACACCGGCCAAAACTATGAGGAACGCGGCCGCACCTTCCTCGCCATGCGCGGCCAGGTCACCCACGTTGCCACCGGCGAAGGCGCCACCGTCATCGCCACCCTCGGTACCCCCGACGAACTCAAAGCCTTCATCCACCCCAACGACTGGAACCAGTACCATCTCATCGTCCGCGGCAACGTCCTCATCCACATCCTCAACGGCCACATCATGTCCGAAGTCATCGACGACGACACCACCAACCGAAAATTCGAAGGCCTCATCGGCGTCCAGGTCCACGTCGGCCCGCCAATGAAGATCGAGTATCGCAGCATCCTCCTCAAACCCCTTTCGTAGCAAACCGCAGCCCGGCAAGGTCCGTGTGATATAAACAGCCATCTCACGGGCCAAACTGGAGCGCTTTCTGCCATGCGAATCACGCCCAACCCATTTCAACCGCGCATCCTTCCGCTCTCCCACCCGGCCCCCCGCCACCCCCGCAGTTCTCCGCGGAGATTCTCGGCTGGACCTTCACCCGTCCCGTCGACGGCCGCTTTGATGTGACCAACTTTCGCGGCTACTGGGCCCTGCATCTCGCCCAAAGCGCTCAGCTTGTCTACCACGAAGAAGCATACGTCCGCAGAGGGCTCACCGCCGGTTGCACCAACATCCAATGGTTCGATCGCAACTCAACCCAGGCCGTCGGCTATCTCCACGAGGGATACGCCTGTCTCGTCTTCCGCGGCACTCAGGAAAAAGAAGACTGGCTCGTCGACGCCACATCCATCCTCTGGGAATCGCCCGGTCGCCACCTCGGCTTCCACCGCGCCTGGAAATGCGTCGAGCCCGACGTCATGCAATGGCTCAAGACACTCCCACCCAACACCAGGCTCCTCACCGCGGGCCACTCTCTCGGCGGATCTCTCGCTGTCCTCTCTGCCTTTGATCTCAGCCCTCACATCCCCATCCGCATGGTCCAAACCTTCGGCGCCCCTCGAGTCGGAGCCATGGAGTTCCGCCGCGCTTACAAGCGCCGGCTCGGCAAAGTCACCCAACAATTCCGCTACGGAGCCGACGTCGTCACCATCGTTCCACCCCCGCCTCTCTTCGTCCATGTCTGCCCCGGCACGCGCATCCAGGCATCCTTCGTCTCCGGCCAGCCCGAGTATCCCAACACCGCCCTCGGTTGGCTTGGCTCCTATCTCAACTACACCAACATTCCCACCACAATGTTCGCTCGCGAACCCATCACTGCATTCCTCCTCTCCGCCCTTACATTCCTCGTCCTCTTGCCTCATTCCATGGACTACGTCTTCGCCCACCTTCCCGCCTGGTTCGGCAATCTCGCTCACTCCCGTCTCCGCGAAGCCCTTCTTATCCTTCTCTCAATCCCGATCATTGAGCAGCTCAGCTATCTCATCCCCATCGGGATTCCGTTCGTTCTACGCTGTCTGTTGGCCATCGCCGTCGTTGCCCTCCTCGTCATCTTTCACATCAACGTTCTTTGGATCATCCCCACGCTTGTCTGGATATTCATTCTGACGGTCTTTCTCCTGCGCGCCCTCTTACCCAGCGGCCAGGATCACCACATGGCCGGATATATCGACGCTCTTCGTCGCCCCTTCCGCGATGATCCTGCATACCGTCCCTTCGATCCCAACAACGACATCTACACCTCATTGGGCCTCCGGCGAAACCCCTGAGTCTCGTGTGCTTGTAAAGCCCGGCCCCCGAAAAAATACTAGTGTTATTTCTTCCATAAACAGGTACTTTTGCTACTTCTTCCCGAAAGAATTGCGGACGTACACTCCGGTGTGTTCAGGCCCTGCTGTCTATCACCGCTCAACCGGAGAGAGAGATATGTCAACCAAATCAAGTCTGTCCAAATCAAGGATCCTCCAACTCACCATCAAGAGTCTGATGGTCGCAGGAATCGCACTCCTCGCGATCCAATCCGGGTCCGCACGCGACAAGTATGAAACCATCGAGGCGCAGGCCTTTGGCACTGGCACCCAATTGGGTCAGAACATCGGCGTCACCCTCAACATCTACGAGTTCTCAACCCCCGCCGACCGGGCGAACTTGTTTGCGGCCTACGATAAAGGCCAGAACCAGGGACTCGTCAACGCCCTCCAGAAGATGAGGGCCGTGGGTCATGTCGAGATCACCGGTACACTCGGCTACGACTGCGCCTACATCAAGATGACGCCAACCCCGACCGGTCGCAAGATCGTCTTCGTCACCAATCGTCAGATACGTTTCGGTGAAGCCTTCTTCGACACCCAATCTCAATCCTTCAACCTCACCGCCGGCGAGATAGAGCTCAACGACCAGGACAAGAGCAAAAGCACGGGGATGCTCTATCCCGAGGCGCAGTTGATCCTCAATAAAGAAGGCCAATTGACGTTGGCCCTGTCTCAGAATCCCTGGAGACTCTCCGACGTCCTCGATTGGGCAGGAACCTCCGGCGTCAACTAGTCCACAAGCGGGAGCCTGCCGCCGGACAAATCATCTCTGATCCAACATCACCGGGCCGCCAATCTAGTGGCACGCTCGGAATACACCCCCGTGAGGCGAATCATGACATGCAATCAAAGTTCCGCGTTCAAAACGACTTCGCTCTTATTGCCGCTCGTTCTCCTCTCCAGCTTTGCAACAGCACAGTCAAAGGCTGACAAGTACGCTTGCACGAACGCCAACCCGGCACAACTGTGCAGTGCTGCGAACACCTGTGGCTCCGCTTCAACCCCATGCGCCGTCGACGTGCAGCGGAGCGCAAACGCCGCTTCGTCAACTCCCAGCATCCCCGGCGCCAAGAGCAACTCCCTCTTCTGCATCAAAGCGGGAACCACTGTGCAGTGGAAGAGCACCATGAAGGACATAGGCTTCGTCGTCGACTTCGGCCCCGCATCTCCGTTCGATCCGGCCGGAGCCATCATCGGCGGCACCGACCGCATGATCACCGTCGTCGCCAAACGGCCCGGATGCTTCAAATACTCCGCCGGGGCCTGCAAGTCGGGGGCCATCTACGGCATGTGCGGGGAAGCAAATGTCCAACTCATCGTCACCCCTTAAGCCGACCTCCGGTGCGCAACGTATCCCCATCGGGGCCAACACATAGCTAGGCTGGATGAAGATCATCTTCTGCGCTCAATTCGCCTCCCGGCAACCGCCGCTCGACCGCGGATAAATGTCGGCTAAATCTCGGCCGGGTCCGTCATCCCTGCCTGTATACGCTGCGTAACTCTCCCGCCAATCCTGTATACATGCGATGACACCCGCGGTCCGCGTTTGACCCCTAAATCATTGATGATAAAAGCAAATCACCGAAAGGAGATTGGCTATCGATTTGCTTGGATAAGGTAAATTCCACTCGCCGGAGTTCGTCTCTTCGACGATGGAAATGCCAGGAGAACAGATGTTCAATCGTCGTCATGTAGCCGGACTTTCGCTCGTCTGCCTTGCTCTCTCTATTGCCGGTTGCGCCGTCTCGGGGCTGGATTCCATTCAGGTTTCGCCTGCAACGCAGACTCTTAGGGTGGGCCAAACCACTCAATTGATCGTGACCGGCACCTACGGCAACGGGAACCACCTTAGGACGCAAACTGTTACGACTGGGTTAACCTGGACGTCGACCTCTCCTGGGGTAGCGACAGTGAACTCTACCGGTATGGTTACGGCGGTGAACGGAGGAACGACGACGATTACGGCCACCGCAATGGCGTTCAATGGTTCTGTCACCTCCACTGCAGGCATCACCGTTACGGGATCGACCGGAGGCACAACTGGGGGAAGCGGCGCGGGCATCCTTTCACTCACCATTATTCCCAGCGGAATTGTCTTCGGCAGTTTGCGGGACAACGGGCAGTTCCTGGCGATTGGAACGTTCTCGACCTCGCCAACCGTGAGGGATCTGACCAACTCGGTCACCTGGTTTACTTCCGAACCGAATGGATTCCCGATCACTAACAACAACAGCCCGCCGCCGGGCGGCGGCACACAAAACGGCGGGGTCGTCAGTGCTTACGAAGCTAGTGTAGGCCCTGTAGGCGCCGTCATCACTGCGGAAGCAACCGACACGAATGGGTCGATAGCACCGCTACGGCAAACGTCGGCTGCCCTTTGGTTTTACCTGATCCGACCGCCCATCCGCCAGTACCAGGCTCTTGCTATTCAGGACCCGCCCCTCCTGACGACACTGACCGTGTACAACGAAGGCTTGAATACCACCAATTGGTTGGTAACTGCTTCATCCGCGACGGGCACGCCGAACGTGCTCACATTGCGGCCCCGGCGCTGGGGCTGGCAAGTCAGTCTGCACAGCGACTTATCCCGTGGCACCACTGTAACCTTGACTGCCCCTAGAAACCGGAGTCTCGTTCGGTGGCTGGTCCTCCAACTGCTTAACGTGCGCCTGTCAACAAGCGGAACCCAACTCTTGCACCGTCATGACTGTCGACGACAGAACTATTGTAGGAAACATTCAACAACCAAGGACCGTGGGAGCAATCTTCAACTAAGAAATCGAAGTCCGGCCAATCCAACCCAATGCGCCGCACCAAGACCCGGGAGTGTCAAGGTGCGGCGCATTGTTGGCTTTTATCCGACAGACTTCAGCCACGCCACATACTCCGCCCGCAATGTAATTTACCCGACATTCTGTGCAATACAGAACACCTGCTCCACCCCCAAACGTGAAATGCTTACATCTAGAGGTATGTTCTGGCGAGCTTGGCGGTGAATAGCTGCAAGGTGAATTGCCCGTAACTGCAGAAAGGTAGACAGTGGCAGGCAAACCCATTCCGATTGTCCACTTTCGACGCTTCGGTCTTCCTCAATCAATCCGGCCTCGGCAAAACCATCGTGCGCTTTCGCAAAGGCAACGGCATCTTCATGCAGGGCGACAGCGGATCCAGCATCTTTTACATCCATCAGGGCAAGGCAAGACTCACTGTAGTCTCTCAGGTCGGCAAGCAGGTAACGATCGCGATTCTCAACGCAGGAGACTTCATCGGCCAGGAGTGTCTGCCCGCTGGCCATCAACTCAACATCTCCTCCGCCACCGCCCTCACCGACTGCATCCTCCTGCGCATCGCCCGCTCCGAGATGATCCGCGTCCTCCACGACGAACAGAGTATGTCCGAGTTCTTCGTCGCCTATCTTCTCCAGCGCACCAGCCGCATCCAGGACGACCTCATCGACCAGCTCTTCAATTCCACCGAGAAACGACTCGCCCGCGCTCTGCTCAACATGGCGAACTTCGGCAAAGACTCCGAACCCGAGCCCAACATCCCAAAGATCAGCCAGGAAGCCCTCGCCTCCATCATCGGCTGCACCCGCTCGCGGGTAAACCTCTTCATGAACCGCTTCCGCAAAGCCGGATACATCGAGTACAACGGACACATCAGGGTCAATAGCTCTCTGCTGAATGTTCTTCTCCACGAGGCCGACCCTGCGATTCACAAGAAGATCGCCGCTAAACCGCCGCTCCCGAAGACGACATCCCAACCCCCCAAGGCAACAAAGCGCCCAAGTCTGTCCTTAACAGGACAGTAATCCCAAAGCCAAAATGAAATCGTTGAATTGCAGGCGGTCGAACTTTAAGCCGTCACATGGGGCACTTATGCCACAAGACGTCTCGGTATTGCTGGTCGACGATGAAAGTTCGATTCAACAAGTCTTCTCCGCGTTGCTTCGCTCCGGCGGTTATTCCGTCCGAACAGCGGAGAACGGTGTTCATGCTCTCAACAGCCTGCGCGAACACGTCCCCAACCTCATCCTCTCCGATCTCGACATGCCCGAAATGTCCGGCTTCGAGTTTCTCTCTGTCGTTCGCCGTCGCTTCTCCGGCATCAAAGTCGTCGCCATGAGCGGCGCGTTCTCGAAGAACGAGGTCCCCGCTGGGCTCTGTGCCGACGCCTTCTTCCCCAAGGGCATTCACCACCCAAAGGTTCTGCTCCAGATTCTCAAAGACGTTCTCGACGGGGAAAGAACCGAGATGGCGTGGAAGCAGACCATCGAATCACCCGTATGGGCCGCGCAGATTCTCTCCGGAGTTGGCGACGAACCCTCCATCATCCTCACCTGCCCCGATTGTTTCCGCTCCTACCCCCGAAGCTTCACGGAGGCCAACGTGATGCTGCCACAGCAGGCGGAGTGCGCTTGCTGTGGCAACCTCATCAACTACTCAGTCATCAAGACCTTCTTTACTTCCGCTCCTCTGCGTCATCAACCTGCCCTCTCGCTCGTCGCGCAGCATCCGCTTCGCCCTCAGATCAAACTGGACAGAATCCGCGCCTGAGAGATCCGCACCTGAAAGCCCCGCAGGCAGCCCTCCCAGCGGTCAATTCGCAAAAGCGCAACAACCTTTAGAGACTCCCGATAATGGCTCTGTACTCCTCCTCCGTAAAGGCCCGCGATGTCTGCGTCGTAATCCCTCCCTGCGAAATCGTCTTCAGCATCGCCTTCGCCATAGCATCATCACTCGGCGCCTCGGTGATAATCACCAGATCATGGGCCCCCGTCACCATGTAAAAGCCGATGACTTTGATACCGGCCGTCGCAAAAGCCTTCTTCGCCGCGTCCAGCCTGGCCGGGCTTTCCTTGATGCTGTGGGCCCCTTGTGCTGTCCATCGTGCAAGCGAAATATAAGTTGGCATTGACTTAGTTCTCCTTTGCGCGGCATCCTAGGCCCACAACCCCAATAAAGTCAAAGTCCTGCGACTTCTCCCAACCCAACCCACACCCCGTCGCCAGTTACGATTTTAGGCAGGCTAAAATCGTCGCAGTGCAGCCTCTCCTTCACAAACGCATCCTCATCACGCGAACCCGCCACCAGGCCTCCGAACTCGCCGCTCAACTCGAAGCGCTCGGCGCAACCACCATCGTGATCCCCACCATCGAGATCGCCCCACCCGCCTCATTCTCCGCACTCGATGCCGGCCTCACCTGCCTCCGTACCTACGACTGGCTTGTCTTTACCAGCGCCAACGCGGTCGAAGCCTTCCACCGCCGCGCCCAGTTCCTCCACCTCACCCAACTCCCCAGACACATCGCCGCAATCGGCCCTGCAACCCTCCGCGCCGCGCTCAATATCGGCCTCCCAGTCGATCTCCTCCCCGCGAAATACGTGGCAGAATCCCTCGCCGAAGCCCTCCTCCCGGAAGCCCCCGGGAAATCATTCCTCCTCGTCCGCGCCGCCGAAGCCCGCGACACGCTGCCCGAAGCCCTCGCCGCCGCCGGCGCCACCGTCACCATCGCCGAAGCTTACCGCAACCAGCTCCCCACCGACTCCATCCCCGCCCTCCAGCAACTCTTCAGCTCACCCGCGAACTACCCCGACGCAATCACCTTCACCTCCGCCTCCACCGTTCGCAATCTCTGCAACCTCCTCGAAGCCGCCAACCTTAAACTCGCCCCGAACATCGTCCTCGCCTCCATCGGCCCCATCACCAGCCAGGCCCTCCGCGACCTCGGTCACGAACCCACCATCGAAGCCGCGGAACCCACGATCCCCGCGCTCGTGGAATCTCTCCTCACTCATCTCTCACAATCCGCCGCCTGAAATCGCTGCACTTATCTGCGGAAAACGCTGCACTTGTCTCCGGAAATCAAAGCTGGCGTATCCTTCCCGTGGGCTCCCCAACTCCGCAGGGCCGGAAACAATGCGCAATCCCTCTCCATCGCCGTGCCTCAGCTCCTTGCTCGTGATGGCCATGTTGGGAATGATCGCCGTGCCCGCCGCGCTCACTCTCCACACCGCGCATCTTTCCGCTCTGAACCCGGCAACCGCCGGAACCCCCGGCGCCTCTCCCTACGGCTACACCGTCAGCCTGCTTCTCTTTATCATCCCCATTCTGGTCATCGCACTTTGGTTCCTCCCGCAAGAGAGCGTCAGAATCTCGAAGAAGAGTCTAGGCTGGACCATCGCTCTCCTCTTTCCCGTCGGCGCCGGCCTCGACTTCTTCTTCGCTCAATACTTCTTCGTCTTTCCCAACGAGAGCGCAACTCTCGGAATCAAGGCCCCCGCCCTTGGCTCCCCAGTCCCCATCGAAGAGTACGCATTCTATCTCACCGGCTTTCTCTGCGTCCTACTCCTCTACATCTGGCTCGATGAATACTGGCTGGCCGCCTACAGCGTCGAAACAGAATCCGCGAAGCGAAAGCAGTTCCACCGCCTTCTCCAACTCCACCCCGAATCAATCATCCTCGCCATAGTCCTCGTCGCGGGGGCCATCATCTACAAGAAGCATCTCTCGCCCGCGCCAACCGGCTTCCCCGGTTATTTCATCTTTATTACATTGAGCGCCCTCATCCCATCATCGGCGCTGCTGCCGTCCACGCGCCTCGTCATCAACTGGCGCGCCTTCAGCCTCTCCATCTTCTTCGTTCTGCTCACCAGTCTCCTATGGGAGGCCACGCTGGCCATACCCTACGGCTGGTGGAACTATCGCGACCAACAGATGCTAGGAATCCGAATCACCGCATGGGGTGGTCTTCCTGTCGAAGCAGTCTGTATCTGGTTGGCCGTCACCTATGCGACCGTAATCGTCTACGAAACCGTCAAATGCTGGCAGTCTTCCGGAAGATCGATACGCCACGCGCTCTTCGGCGTACCCACTCCTCCAGGCTAGCGAAGATCAAGAAGCTAGTGCGAACTCCAAGTCTTGTCCGCCGAGTTGCAAAGCTTCTCCAGCGTGCAGTCCACACATTTCGGCTTCCGCGCCACACAAATCTGCCGCCCATGATGAATCAGCTCATGCGAGAACGCGATCCACCGGTCCTGCGGAATGATCTTCATCAGATCCTGCTCCACCTTCTCCGGCGTCGTCTCTTTCGTCAGCTCCAGCCGCCGCGACAACCGCATCACATGCGTGTCGACCACCACCCCCACAGCGATCCCATACCACGACCCAAGCACCACGTTCCCCGTCTTCCGCGCCACACCCGGCAGCGTCAGAATCTCCTCCATCGTCTTCGGAACCTCGCCGCCAAACTTCTCCGTGACCACCTTCGCCGCGCCCTGAATCGACTTCGCCTTATTTCGAAAAAATCCTGTCGTCCGAATCAACTCCTCAAGCTCGGGCAGGGAAGCAGCAGTCATAGCCTTCGGCGTCGGAAACGCCTTGAACAACTTCGGCGTCACTAGATTCACCCGCACATCCGTACATTGCGCCGAAAGAATCGTCGCCACCGTCAGCTCCCACGCATTCCTGTGGTTCAACGCGCAAACAACCCCCGGATAAGTCTTCGCCAAAATCTCCAGAATCGCCGCAATCCGCGCAGGCGACGTAGGCTTCGCAGTCTTTCCCGCTTTTTTATCCGTCTTAATCCCAGTCATCCGCGGTTGCTTGCCTTATCCGTCTTGATCAGCGTTTATCCCTTGTATCACCGTTACGCCCTTTTCCCTACTAACCCAGACGATCCAGCATCTCCATCGCCGGAACTCTCACGCAGCTGAAGATCGGCGTGTCCTGCAGCGTGTACATACTGATCTCCGTCTCTCTCAGCTGCTGCACCAGGTCCAGAAAGTCCTCCGGAAAGTTCGTCTCAAACGCCACCACAAATTCCTGGTCATCGATCCCGAACGAGTACGTCGTATTCAGCTTCACCCTCGGATACATCAGCCCAATCCGAATATGCTCATCCATCAACCGCTTCCGCTCCGTCGCCGGCAGCAGATACCACGGCCGCGTCTTCCAGAACGGATAGATAAAGATGTACTTCTGCCCACCCGGACGAATCGCTCCTCGTCCTTCGCCTTCACTCTCATCCGGCCGATCGATCTGGTACTGCGACCGCTTCGTCATCGCCAGAAAATTATGCGGCGAGTTCAGATACCCTCCCAGCGGCGTCCGCATCAACTCGCTCCGCATCTGGTTCAGCTCATCCACGCCATACCCAATCGACCACACGCACATATCCACATCGCCGCGCGTCCCGATCGTCGAATACGTCATCGACAGAAACTCTCCCGGCTTATTCCACTTCGCCAGCACCTCGGCAAACGCCGCCTTATGCGCGGCCTTCTCCTCCGCCGGCAACCTCCGCCACTCCGGCATCACCTTATAGAAGCTGAAGCACACAATCTGCCGCTTCACCGCCGGCTTCGACGGATCATGCGGATGCGCCTGCGGCTGAGACCCAGCACCATAGCTGCTCGCAGGCCTTTCCGCCGGTGTCGTGGCAGTTGGTGTCGATGGTGTAACTTCTGCGCTCGGAGCAACGACAATGTCTGACATGAACTTCTCCCTCAATAACCCCTATAGATGCGTCATCTCAACCGGAGACGCGCGGTTTCATCGCGCGGCGTAGTGGAGAGACCCTCGTATTTCGTCTTTGCAGCTGCTTCGTCCCTTGTAGTTCGTAGGGAACATGTTGCCGTTCTTCTCAACGAGCAACACTCCAATGCTAGCGCATCCAGCCGAACCAACTTCATCCCGGTATACTGCACCTGCATGTCAGAAAAGATCATCGCCCTCCTTGTCGGCCGCCATCGCCGCCGGCGGCTACCCAGCCGTCATCCTCCTCATGGCGATCCAGTCCGCCTGCATCCCCATCCCCTCCGAAGTCATCATGCCGCTCGCCGGCTACGCCCTCGCCCACAACCAGCTACAGCTCATCATCCTCGCAACCGTCGCATCCCTCGCCTCCAACCTCGGCTCCATCCCCGCCTACTGGGTCGGCGCACGCGGCGGACGCCCCATGGTCGAACGCTACGGCAGCTATCTCCTCCTCAGCCGCCACGACCTCGACCGCGTCGACCGCTTCTTCGACCGCTTCGGCTCCATCGCCGTGCTCATCGGCCGCATGCTTCCCATCGTCCGCACCTTCATCGCCTTTCCCGCCGGTGTCGCCAAGATGAACCAGCTGCGCTTCCACATCTACACCTTCATCGGCTCCTGGCCCTGGTGCTACGTGCTCGCCTACATCGGCATGAAGCTCGGCGCAACGTGGAACACCGACCCTCGCTTCAAAGCCGTCTTCCACCGCTTCCATCTCGCCGTCGAAGTCGTCATCATCGCCGCCTTCCTCTGGTTCGTCATCTCCCACTGGAAGAACCGCATCCGCACCGAACCCGCCTGAGCCAACAAAATGCGGGCCTCCGAAGAGGCCCGCACCCGTTCCATCCATCCACCTTCTAACTAGCTGGCCGAGTTAGGCGAAAGCACAGCATACAAATTCAGAGTCCCGATAGACTGGCCCCCGTAGACCGCAGGAGCTCCGAAGATTTGGTTGATTGTTGCCGCTCCGGTCGCATCCATCGTGACTGCAAAACCGTTCAACTGCAGAACCCCAACGGTTGTAGGCAGCGGCAGCGACGTGCCCGGAGGAACCACAAGATCGAACAGAGGAATTCTGCCGACCAGTTGGTTATTGACCACCAGCAGCGCCGTCAACACCGGAGCCTTGGTCGTGTCGATGACGAAGTTCTGCAGACGCAGCGAGATGCCATTGGCAACCACGCTGATGCCGCCAAGATGGTTCACCTCGCCCGCACCCGTCTGAAGATCCACTACGCCGTTGACAACCGGGAAGACGATCGTGCCCGAGCTATCCACGCTCGAGAAACCAACTCCGCCAAGCGTCGCGCCCAGTCCGGCAATCCCCGAAGTAAACGCAGGATTGAAGACCAGAATCGATCGCCCATACTCGACTGTCGTTGCCTGTTGCGCCTTAGCCGCCACGGTGGCTGCGAGCGCCAGCGTGACAACAACTGCAAATCTATTCAGTAGACCTTTCATCTGCGTTCCTCCTGTTGCTCCATAATCCTGATAGATAGAGATAATGTTGCTGCTCGGTCACTCGGTATCGCCGATCCATTGCACACCCACAAGGAGCAAGTAAAGGCGTCCGAAACTTTTTTTGCTGTGGTGGAAGCGCGCTCCGTGCACGCGCCCTTATGAAGCTTCGATGTCCAAGATCAAAGGAAAGTTAACTCGACTTCTCGACATTTCCCTAACAGGGTTATAGGTCTTCGGAACCCCATTCGCTAATGCCACGAAAGTGGCAGATCCTCAGTGCCGAATGGTTCCTGAATATACCTGCTTCGACGTCACGCTCCGATCACAGAGGCCAACCCGGATTGAAATCCAAGTTCGAATCCAGCATCGTCCCGCCGATCGCCTCCCAAACTCCCGCATGCAACTCGTTCAGCCCATTCATTTGCGCCCCTCCTCGGCAGTAGGCGATACTAAAGAGTCCGCCTAACGGAGAAATCGCAAGAGAAGGGTCCTACCAAGAATGTCCACACCCCCAGCCGCTACGCCAGCATCCGCTGCGCAAGCCGCGGCAACCATCAAGCCTGCCACTGGAAAACTAGGCGTAATGATTCCCGGCATGGGAGCCGTCGCCACCACCCTCATCGCCGGAGTAGAAGCCGTCCGCCGCGGCTTCGCCAAGCCCATCGGCTCCATCTCCCAGATGGGCCACATCCGCCTCGGCAAACGCACCGACGGCCGCAGCCCTCTTATCAAGGACTTCGCCCCCATCGCCGATCTCAACGACATCGTCTTCACCGGCTGGGACATCTTCGGCGGCAACCTCTACGACGCCGCGAAGACCGCCCAGGTCCTCGACCGCGATCAGCTCGAACAGATCCGCCCCTACCTCGAATCCATCGAGCCCATGCCCGCCGTCTTCGACCAGCACTACGTCAAGCGCCTCACCCCGAAAAAAGTGAAGACCGGCAAGAACAAGTGCGATCTCGCCAACCAGATTCGCAACGACATCGCCGAATTCAAAACCAAAACCGACCGCCAGGTCATGATCTGGTGCGGCTCCACCGAAATCTTCCTCGAACAGACCGCCGTCCACCAGACCCTCGAAGCCTTCGAGAAGGGCCTCGTCGACGACGACCCCGGTATCTCCCCCTCGATGATGTACGCCTGGGCCGCGCTCAAGGAAGGCATCCCCTTCGCCAACGGCGCACCCAATCTCACCGTCGACATCCCCGCGCTCAACGAGCTCTCCCGCAAGATGAACGCACCCATCTGCGGCAAAGACTTCAAGACCGGACAGACCTTCATCAAGACCGTCCTCGCCCCCGCCTTCAAGACCCGCATGCTCGGCGTCTCCGGCTGGTACTCCACCAACATCCTCGGCAACCGCGACGGCGAAGTCCTCGACGACCCCGAGTCCTTCAAGACCAAGGAAGAGTCCAAGCTCGGCGTCCTCGACGTCATCCTGCAGCCCGAACTCTACCCCGACCTCTACAAGGACCTCTACCACAAGGTCCGCATCAACTACTACCCGCCCCGCGGCGACAACAAAGAGGGCTGGGACAACATCGACATCTTCGGCTGGCTCGGTTACCCCATGCAGCTCAAGGTGGACTTCCTCTGCCGCGACTCCATCCTCGCCGCGCCTCTCGCCCTCGACCTCATCCTCTTCATGGACCTCGCAGCCAGAACTCCAAGCCTGAAGGGCTTGGGTATTCAGGAATGGCTCAGCTTCTACTTCAAAGCTCCCGACAGCGCCCCCGGCGTCTACCCCGAGCACGACCTCTTCATCCAATCCATGAAGTTAAAAAACACCCTCCGCCACATCATGGGCGAAGACCTCATCACCCACCTCGGCCTCGACTACTACGGCGAGTAACCCGAAACATGAAACCAAAGGCGGCTGCGAATCTCACCTTCGCAGCCGCTCTTTATTCGCAGGCAAACTTTACTGTTGTCATTCTGAGCGCAGCGAGACGACGCTCCTCCTGCACTATTGTCTGGGAGTTTCGCCAGAGAGCAGAATCATCGGAATCTGCGAAGCCAGCTGCAGGTCAATCAACATCACCAGCCGCCGATCCAACTGAAAAAACACCGCGGTTTTCCTCCCTGGTATCACGTTGTTGAAGAGCGAAGTGTATCTCAGCCGTAACTCCGCAACCGATTGATCGACGCCAAGCATCTTGCGTACCAGTCCCGTTGCCTGATCGTCTGTCAAGGTAGCGTAGCTGGCCGCGAACTCTTTGAGCGCCGCATACTTCGCATCGTTGATCTTCACCAGATCGGCAGTGTACTGGTCATACAGCGGCCAGAATTTCACCGCCTCTTGATCAGTCAGCTGAAGATTCGAAGCGATGATCTGCCTCTTCTGTGACCGAACATCCTTCCTTAATAAATCGATATCCTGATCCGTAACGCTCTGGGCCGAGTTGTCAGACGGGGTTTGCGCCGAACTTTGACTCCAACAGAGGCCAGTCAAAATCACCATTGCTGCAATGCTGAACGATAGAAGACTCTTCCTTATCACGGATATCTCCTTCCCATCGCTGTCGTTTGGTTGAACCCCGTAGGCCCTCAGGGTGCAACCAGAATCTTACGCCTTTGATGGATCTCGTCGATGGATCTCGTCGCCCGCACCCACATCATGGGCGAAGACCTCATCACCCACCTCGGCCTCGACTACTACGGCGAGTAATCGCCTATCAGCCTCTACGGAACGCGGGTGCTATGGAAGAATTGAATCTTCCATACACCCGCTTCTTTATGCAGAAACGCTGACTCAAGCCAGATCCGGTCTTTCTTTCCGCTCTCATCCTCGACCGATCCGCGATTCGTAAAGGCGATCCACGCATCGTTGCACGCCAGATGGACGTTCGGCTCCATCACCGTCCACACATATCGTCTCCCCTTCTTATGTTCGGCCAGGATCAATGCCATTAGCTCATCGCCGGAGAAGCGCTGACCTCCATCGAAGGCAAGGTAATCCGCCGCCGCGACACGATGAAACAATGCGAGATCATCGTTGCTCGCCGCAACATACATCTGCTTCAGAGTCTCCGTCACCCTCCCCACATCCTGCGGTTCCACACTGCAGACTGAAGGCTGCGCACCGAACGCATAGGTTCAACGGAGTGACAAAGAAGCTTGCGGCGATCAGCCATACAAAGAATCGCCCGACCATCAGGAATGAGATCATTGCGCACCTGTTAGAGGAAATTTCCTGCAACTATAGCATCGAAAGTTCCGGCACAAACTCCCGACCCGATCAGTGCGCAACGTTCTTATAAACCTTCCCGCCCTTCATCACAAACCGCACCCTACGCACCGCTGTAATATCCGTCAGCGGATCGCCCTCAATAGCAACGAAGTCCGCCTGATACCCCGGCGCAATCGTTCCAACCTCCGTGCCCATCCCCAGAGCCTCCGCCGAGACCGACGTCGCGCTCACAATCGCATCCATCGGCTTCTCCCCGCCATCCTTCACCCGGTAGATAAACTCCTCAGCATTTCGCCCATGGGCACCCGCAACTGCATCAGTCCCAAACGCAATCTTCACGCCTCGCGCCCGCGCCCGCTTCAACACATCAGCCGTGGGCGCAAGCCCATTCTCAAGCGTCTTCAGTTGCGCATCGGTAAACGTGAAACTCTCCCGCTTATCCAGATAGTTATGCAGCACCAGCAAATTCGGATCGAAGAACGTCCCATGCTTCACCATCAAATCCAGCGTCTCATTCTTCAGAAACGTCCCGTGCTCAATCGAAGTGCAACCCGCCAACACCGCCGCCCGCGCTCCAGCGTCTCCAAGCGCATGCACCACCGACCGCAACCCCACCGCCTTCGCCTCCGAACAAACCGCCTGAATCTGCTCGTCCGTCATGCTCTGTCCGCCGCCCGCGCCCAACCCCGTCGTCGCAAACAGTTTGATCACATCCGCGCCGTCGGCCTTGTTCTTCCGCACCATCTCGCGCAACTCAGCCACCGTCCACGGATGCTTCTTATCGCCCTCGCCACCCATCCCTTGTATCTGAATCAGCGACGTCAACACACGCGGGCCAGGCAACACACCCTCATTGATCCGGTCGCGAACCGGTCCATCGAACGTGGAGCCCACACTCTGCACCGTTGTAAACCCATCCTCCAAATCCATCCACGCGTCCGCTGCGGTATAAAGCGCCATCTCCTCCGGCTTCACACCGCCGCTCACCGACTTATGATTCGCATCCATGTGCCACTGCAGATGAACATGCGTGTCGATCCATCCCGGCATCACCGTCAGCCCCGTGAGATCGTAGTCAGCCTTTGCCTTTCCCGGACCAGCCTTGTCCGAACCAGTCTTGCCCGGACCGACCGACACAATCCTCCCACCCTCGATCACGATCTGCTGGTTCTTCAGGACCCCACCCTTACCATCCAACAGCACACTGGTCTGCAGAACAACGCGGTCCTGCGCAAGAGCCATCACCGAGAACAAAAGAACAAAGAGGAGTCGCATCAGCCGATTGTAAGGCCAAGAGCGACTCCTCTAATCCGCGATCTGCCAGCGATCTCTTCCGGTCTCTAGGGCTGAACCAAAGGAATCTCAGCAGCCAGTTGAAGGTCAATCAGCATCACGAGCCGCCGGTCCAACTGGAAAAATAGCGCTGTCTTCTTGCCCGAGATTACCTTGCTGAAAATCGGAACATACTTGAGTCGCAACTGTGCCGCCTGCTGATCGACGGTCAGCAGATTACGGGTCAACGCCAAGGCGTGATCGTCCGTGAGTGTGCTGTTGAAGGTGGCGACGTACTCCTTAATGACCCCATACTTCGCATCATTCACCTTCACCAGCTCTGCCGTGTACTGATCGTAAAGCGGCCAGAACTTCACCGCCTCGGCATCCGTCAGCCCGAGATTCTGAGCGATAATCTGTTTTTTCTGAGAGCGAATATCCTTCCGGAGTAAGTCAACATCCTGGTCCACTGTGCTCTGGGACGATGGCGTCGAGGTTGCTTGCGCCAGACTTTGGCGCACAGAGATACAGGTCAAAAACACCATGGTTGCCATGCTGATAGAAAGAAGATTCTTCCTCATCACAAAACTCCTCCTCATCACTTCCGCATTATTTTTTTGAGTCGATCAGCGCCAATGGAAGGCTAAGGGGCGCAGCTTGATATCACTCACTTAATTACACCGACGCAACTGTTAAATCTGATAGGTCTCACCCAAGCCCCGTTTGTATCTCCCGGCTTGTATCACCACAACTGTATCGCTTACCGCCAGTTGCGAAGTCTCAGAGAACACCCACCAAAACACCCGGACCGCCCTTGGCTGCTCTACTCCGCAACCTCCATCATCTTTGCCCAAAGCGCCTTGGTCCCGGCGTCCGTCTTCGCCGAAACCGGCAGAATCTCGTCCACCTCATGCGCCTTCTTCAGCGCCGCCACCGACTTCGCCAACTGGTTATTCGACAGCTTATCCGCCTTCGTCCCGACCACCAGAAACGGCCGCTGCGTCTGCTTCAAATATGTAATCAGTTGAGTATCATTTTCCTGCGGCGGAATATTCGTATCCACCAGGCAGATGCAAAGCGCCAGCGTCTCCCGCTCCGCCAGATACGGCTCAATAAACTTCGGCCACTCCGCCGAGACCGACTTCGAGATCTTCGCATATCCATACCCCGGCAGATCGGCGAAGATCAGCGCTGGCCGCACCTTCATCTTCTCGCCCGCGCCTTCATGCAGCGCGAAAAAATTGATCGCCCGCGTCCGCCCCGGCGTCGACGATACCTTCGCCTCTCGCGATCCCAGCAGCGAATTGATCAACGAAGACTTGCCCACATTCGAACGCCCAAGAAACGCCACCTCCGGCGCCCCATACGTCTTCGCCTCAGAAGGAAAGTGCGCGACATCGGTCGCAGACAATAAAAAAACCGGATTCAACCGCATGAATCCAGTCTACCGCCAGCAATACGACGCATTCTCTTCTGCCTCCACAATCAAAAGAAAACGCCTGCTCCCCGGACAAAAGGAGCAGGCGTGGCACCTCGTCAATTCTATTGCGGAGGCGGAAGCGGAGTTGGCTCCGTCTGCTGTCTCGGCTGCACAGTAATCGTAACCGGCGCGGTTAGATGAAATGTAATCACCGACTCCGACGGAATCACAACGTCCTTATTGCCCGTGAACGCCGCTCCCGCCGTACCCGCGCCCGCTCCAACCAGGCCGCCGATCAAGGCACCCTTGCCGCCCCCGGCCAGTCCGCCGATCAGAGCGCCACCACCTGCACCGCCTCCGATAAAGCCCGCCGTACGCTTGCCCTTACCCTTCTGTTCCTTCTCGTAAGAACTCACACTCACCCGCGTTCCCGAGATCGACGTCACCTCAATCCCCAACGCGCCCGAACCCTTGAATCTCCCCTGGCCCTTCGCCGCCACCACAGTACCCATGACGCGCGATCCGCGAGGAAAGACCACGCCGCCGCCCGAAGACTTTACCGACGACTCCAACACGCCGGTAAATCCGTCCCCGACACTGTTTTTACTAGCGCTCAGCTGCTCCGTCACCCTTACCGTCACCGGAGCGCCCGCCGGTGCGGTCACTCTCTCCGGAGGGGGCGGTGGCGGGGGAACTGGAGCTGCCTCTGGAGCACCAGCAGCACCAGGAGCGCCAGCCGTTGGAGCCGGACCCTCCGGTCCCGTCCCCGCGTCGCCGCACCGGAGCAGTAGCCGGAGCCCCAGCAGGGGCAGCCCCGGGATTCGCCGAATTTGCCGGCGGTGGCGCAGAAGCCGCCGTCCCATCCGGGTTAGCATTCTGTGCCGGCGCAGGAGCAGGCGCGGAACTCTTGCATCCACTGATCAGGAATGCGGCCGAAAGAGCTAAACCAGCTGCAACAATCTGGGTCTTCTTAAGCATAAGTTTCTCCAGTGAGATGTCGTTTGTTGGGGCAATCCACTCGGATAGATTAGTCCTCTACTGCCAAAGTTGCCAAAGGCACTATTCCTCTGTAAACCCATCTCAGGGTTTTCTTATAATCACGCGATAATCACGCGAAAAAAAGGCATGGCCAATCAAAGTTGGTCAATCCATCGCCGTCCACTTGGCCGCGATCGAGCCCGAAAACGCGAAAATGAGAATAAAGTTCATCAACAGCCTTTGGAGAGCTTGTCTAAGTATTGACCGACATTCAGTTAGAGCAAGTTGCTCTATCCGCCTGGTCGCGAATTTCTTACCCTCGCCCATCTCGCAACCCAACGAAAATCTATCTAACTCCACATCTATCCGTAGTTAGACAAATCGGGCCCAAAATCTCTTACAAGCTAAACCCGGCGTTTACCCCGATTAAAGAAATTGTGCTGCTATGAATGACCCAAAAGTATCATGAGCAATTAAGCAACAGATTCGCTAACGTCGGTTATGCTCCATCAAGAAGACTTAAGAAGATTGGCCTTTGTTCAGTAACAATCCTCAGCTAGAAGGAATTACTCCAAAGGGGGGCCTCCGTAAGCATTATGCGTTCGATGTCGCTAAACGGCTTTTACATTCGATCTGCAATCAGGTACCTTTTTTCCGAAGCCTCATCTATTGACTGACGATTTCCCCCTGGTTACTTCAACCTGTCGCCACGGCAAATAACATTGCATAGCAAACCGCACCACTACCTTTCGGAGGGAACACCCATGATTGGCCATTACTCTGCCCGGCTGACGGGCTCAAAGCGAAATCTGCTCGCGCTGTTGGCATCGAGCGTCATATTCTCCGCCGGTTGCGCGAATATGTCGTCTACCGCCCCGGTCGCAAACTCTCTCAGCTCGCCTGCCACTCTCAGTGGAAAGGTTCACGGCGGTAATCAGGCAGTCAGCGGTGCCACGGTCACGCTTTGGTACGCCGGTCAACAGACCAGTTTCCCCCCCACCTTGGGAGCCACTACTACGACCGACGGCAGCGGTTCCTTCACCTTCACTAAAGGTACGGGTGGCAATGGCACAACGAGCACCTACACCTGCCCCACCAACGTCGGTGACCCGCTGGTCTACGTCGTCTCGCAAGGCGGCAACACCCAGAACAATGGAGTTTCGGGACAGAACAACTCAGCAGCCGCCTTCATCGCAATCTATGGATCCTGCGCCAGCCTCAGCGCTTCAAACTTCGTCTACATGAGCGAAGTCACCACGGTCGCAACCATGGCCGCCATCCAGCAGTTCTTTAATCCCACAAACGACACCGTGAGTGCGGACGGTACCGGCCAGCAGAGACAAATCGTCGGCAACCTCCCCAATACAATTGCTCTTCTGGCCAGTTCGACGACCGGCCTCGCCGTTCCCTCCACCACGACTGCAGGAGCCGGCGCCAGCCTTACCGCAACCCCGGAGACCGCGAAGCTCAATACTCTCGCGAATATCATCTCCGCCTGCATCAACGGCGCCACCTCAGCCGATCCGAACTGCACCACTCTCTTCACCAACGCGGTTCCTCCTGCTGCCAGCGTGACGAACCTGAACCCCTCAACCCCCTTCGCCACTGCCACGGATACGCTCCAGGCGCTCTACTACATCTTCACCAACCCAACCAACGGCAGCACCTCCAATCTGGCTACGCTCTATGGCCTCTCGCCGGCGACCGGCGCGCCATACCAGCCCACTCTTGGCGCCGTGCCGACAGATTGGTCCATCGGCATCAGCTACGCCAGCTCCAGCACCTGCGGTACCGGGGGAAACTTCATCTCTTCGCCCACCGATATCAACATCGACGGTCTGGATAACGTGTGGTTCGGAAATGCCCAGACCGGCGGCAATCTCTCCTCCATCTCAGCGGCTGGCGCTCCCTTACAGTGCGTCAACTTCGACGCCGGCCTCAATGGCCCCGGCGGAACGATCGACTCGTCGGGCAACGTCTGGTCTGCAGGTCCCGCGACGCTGTATCGCTATAACCCGAACACGCAAGCAAGCCTTGCCTTCCCAGTTACCGTCGGACCTTTGGCCATTACCGCGGATGGCGTCGGCAACGTCTACTTCACCGCAGTCGCAGGCAGCGTCGGATCGCTCTACCAGTTGCCCGGTGCCGCTACCGCTACCGCTGCAGTACTGCCCGTTCAGATCTCCAGCGGGGTCGGCGCTTCGCCAACCCGTCTAATGCCTGACTTCCAGGGAATCGCCGCACCAATCCCGCCGGCTACGGTAGGAATTCCGAATCCCGTCAACATCTGGGTCATCTCTGGCACCAATTCCATCGCTGAGGTGTCCCCAAGCACCGCGACTGGCAATTTGAATGGTTACGTCACAATCCCGCATACGACCTCGGGCAATTCCACTGGTATCTCCGTCACCAAGCCCGGAGGCGTCTTTGTCTCCTCACTCAACAGCAGCGTCATCGACTATGGCCTTCCACCCTCCTATGGTTCTGCCCCGGGCTTCCCATTCTCGGCAGCAGCCTCGGCAGGAATCAACGGACCCAAAGGAATCACGATCGATGGCCGCCTGAACCTGTGGATCCCCAACGCCAACACAGCTAGCGTAAGCGAGATCAGCGCGGCAGGTGTTGCGCTTTCACCGTCGACAGGCTTCGCGAAGGCCACCAGCTACCTGAACAACAACACAATCACTGCCGTCGATCAGGCCGGCAACGTCTGGGTCGTTGGTACAGGCAATAACTTTGTCACCGAGATCGTCGGCGAAGCAGTTCCTCTCTTCGCGCCTTACGCAGTCGGTCTCACAAACTCCCGATTCCAAACCATCCCTTAATCAGAACGCATCCACAAAACAGAAGGCCCCGGAACATCATCCCGGGGCCTTTCTCTTTGCTTCATCCCGACCGCACTCTACTGCTCAGCCAGACTGAACACCCGCTCCATCACCATCCAGTATTGATCAGCCTTTGCTCCAGGCAACTGTTGCTGAAACCCATGCATGATCGTCTCCCACTCCTGCACCTTCGCATTCGCCAGGTCCTTGGCCGCCTTGGCCGACAGCGAAAACGAATCATCGACATCCATAATCATGAACATCCGAGTCCCGAGAAGATAGATCTCCATCGCGACCACTCCCGCATCAAACAGGCTCTGTTTCACCTCCGGCCATATCTTTACGTGATACCGTTTGTACTCCGCAATGGCGGTTTGATCGTCCTTCAGATCCAGCGTTAAGCAATGACGTGGCATTCTCCCTCCGCAAACCTTTCTTTCGATAATCGCCGCGCGACAGCGGCGTGAGTTAACCGCAGACTATCATCGAGAGTTTTGGCGGCCGCGAGCCGGGATATTTTAGAAGCCCAGCCCGGTGTCGAAAGTAGCAGCGATCATTTCAAACCCTTCATGTAAAGTTATGCGTAGCTTAACGACTCGCACCGCAGCAGAGTTTCATCCGGGCCATCTCTCCATGGGTACGCAGAGCATCACACACCCTCCCAGCTCCAGCCGCGCTCCACTCCGGATCGCTCTCCTCGTCCTGCTCTCCCTCGCCTTCCAACCCGCAGCCCCCGCCCAAAACCCAGCCCAAAACCCGGCCCAACCCTCCGCACTCACCATCCCCCTCATCCTGCCCTCCGCCATCGTCTTTGACACTACCGGCAACCTCTACATCGCCGAGACCGCCAACCACGACATCCGCAAAGTCGACACCCTCGGCCGAATCAGCACCATCGCCGGCACCGGCACGCAAGGTTTTTCGGGCGACGCTGGCCCCTCCACCTCGGCGACACTCGACTCGCCCCAGGGCCTCGCCATCGACAACGCAAACAATCTCTACATCGCCGATACTCACAATCACCGCATCCGGAAACTCAACCTCACCACCGGCATCATCACCACCATCGCCGGCGCCACTCCCGGCTTCTCCGGCGACAACGCTCTCGCCACCTCCGCCCAACTCAACCTCCCCACCGCCCTCGCCCTCGACACCGCAAACAATCTCTACCTCGCCGACACTGGCAACCACCGCATCCGCCGCATCGATGCCACCACGGGCATCATCACCACCATCGCAGGCACCGGCACACAGGGCTTCTCCGGCGACTCCGGCCCAGCCACCGCCGCCGCCATCGACTCACCCACCGGCCTCGCCGTCGATCACCGCCAACAACCTCTACCTCGCCGACACCCACAACCACCGCATCCGCCGCATCGACGCCGCCACCGGCATCATCACCACCATCGCAGGCACCGGCGCTCCAGGCTTCTCCGGCGACGCCTCTGCAGCAACTGCCGCCAGCCTCGCACTCCCTCACGGCATTACCATCGACACTGCCGGAAACCTCTACCTCGCAGACACCGAAAACCACCGCATCCGCCGCATCGACGCGACCACCGGCATCATCACCACCGTAGCGGGCATCGGCACCCAGGGCTTCTCCGGCGACACCGGTCCCGCCATCGCCGCCTCACTCGACACACCCCGCAACACCACCGTCTCACCCTCCGGCCTTCTCACCCTCGCCGACACCGCCAACCAACGCATCCGTCAACTCACCGCCGCGCCCGCCCCATCCACCACCATCCAAACCATCGCAGGCCTCGGACTCTCCACTCCCGGAGCCCTCTCACTCACCGCCCCATCCGTAATCGCCTACGGAACCGGCCAACTCACCGCCACTCTTGCCTCCTCCACTCCTGCCACCGGAACAGTCACCTTCCTCGACACCACCAGCACCACCATCACCCTCGGCACCGCACCACTCACCTCCAACATCGCCACCCTCCCCACCGCCTCAATCGCCGCCGGCCCGCACAATCTCACCGCCACCTACGCCGGCGACCAGGCTCACCTCGCCGCCCAAAGCCCCACCCTCGAACTCACCATCACCCCGCAACAACTCACCGCCGCCATCGCACCCATCACCCTCCTCTACGGCCAACCCATCCCCACCATCAGCGGAACTCTGACCGGCATCCTCCCACAGGACGCATCCAACGTTTCCGCCGCCTTCACCTCCGCCGCCACCCTGCTCTCACCCATCGGCGCCTATCCCATCACAGCGACCCTTACTGGCCCCGCAGCAGGGAACTACGTCCTCAGCTCAACCCCAGCCACTCTCACCATCAATCCAGCCCCAACCCTCATCACGCTCAGCAACGGCACCGCCACCGGCTCCTCCATCACTCTCACCGCGCACGTAGCCTCCGTCACCAGCGGCATACCCATCGGCTCCGTCACCTTCCTCGACGGCTCCACCAACCTCTTCACGACACCCGTCTCCACCACAGGAGACGCCGCGTTCACCATCGTCTCCCTCACGCAGGGATCCCACTCCTTCACCGCGGTCTATAGCGGAAGCACGAACTTCACCCCCAGCACCTCAGCCCCTCAACTCATCACCGTTGGCACCGGCAACCCGTCCACCCCCGACTTCACCCTCGCCCCCACTGGCGCCACCACCCAAACCATCCTCTCCGGGAACTCTGCCACCTTCACCTTCGCCGTCCAGCTTCAGGGAAACATGTCCAGTCCCATCGTCCTCGCCGCCACCGGCCTTCCCAACCTCTCCACCGCCTCCTTCAATCCACCCACTCTGCCTCCCGGACCAGCCAACACCTTCACCCTCACCATCGCCACACCAAGCACCACCGCCTCGAAAAAATCTTCCTCACCCTTACCGATCATCTGGGCACTCCTCCTATGTCCCATTGCCCCTCTCACTCTTCGCTCCCGCAACCACCGCCTCGCAGCAAAGCTCTTCACCCTTGTACTCATCACCCTCCCGCTGCTCCTCGCAACCGGCTGCGGAAACCGCGTCAACACCGCAGACGCCCTCCTTGCCCCCGCCAGGAGTTACACCATCACCGTAACCGGCACAGCCACCACCTCAACCGGCTCCCTCCTCCAGCACGCCACAACAGTAACCCTCCTCCTCCAACAGCCGCAATAACAAAAGTTGGCAATCTAAAGAAGGGTATCGTCTAAAGAAAGGGAATCGTCGCGTTTGCTGTTGTACTCGCCGTCATCCGTGCTGTTGTATTTCGCCGTCATCCTGAGCGCAGCGAAGGACCCCGAAGAATTCAACTCACCCCGATCGCTCGACCCTCTCGGTCCTTACAACGGTCGTCTTTGTTTTCTCTGCTGAGGTGGAATCTCGATGTTTTCTTTTGTCTTCAACTACGCGACATTAGCGCCCGTTGCTGCGTGCTCACTCTCAAGGTAGTAGCCGACTATACCCTTACTTACAAAGCACCCTAGCCCGGCCCCAGCAACCGCAGCAGAAAGAACACCACCACCCCCACAAAAAACACCAGCGCCATCTTGATCCCCGGCTCCTTGTTCACCTCCGGCACCAGGTCCGTCGCCGCAACATAGATCGTCACTCCAGCCGACAGCGGCAATCCCACCTTCACCCAGCTCGGCTCAAGATTGATCACCAACACTCCCACCACCGTCATCGCTCCCAGAAACAGCGCCGAGTTCAACGCCACCGCTCTCCCGCGCCCACCCGCAAGCATCACGCTCGCCATCGTAAAACCCTCAGGAATCTTATGCAGAAACACCGCGAAAAACAGAATCCACCCCAGCCAGTTCGACAACACAAACCCCGATCCGATCGCCACGCCATCGAAAAACGTATGCGTCGCCAGCCCCAGCAGCACCGAGTAGCTTGTCTTCGCCGAAAGAAACTCGTGATCGTGCGTCTCTTCGCCAAAGTGGAAGTGCGGCACCAGCGTATGCTCCAGCAGATGCACCCCGCAGTAGCCACAGAGAATCAGCGGTGGCGCCCACGTCGGACTCAGATGCATTCCTTCCGGAATCATCTCCAGCACCGCCGCGGCCATCATAAAACCCGCTCCCAGAGCGACGAAATACCGCAGCGCCCGCGCCGAAGGCGACCGCCGCACCAGCAGAAATCCACCCAGATAATCCGCGAGCCCAGCCACCAGCCCCAGCGTCAGGCTCATCCACAGCGCAGACACAGCTACTCGTTATGGCGATTAAAAAAACATCGCCACCGGTCAAATTAAAAACAAACACCCCACAGCCGCGCCGCAAACCGTTCACTGCAATCTTCATGGTCTAACGATTTTATCCGTCTTCGGCTTGCCCGTCTCCGGCCACTGCGACTCGCGCGACAGCACATACACCACGCCAAGCCCGCACAACAGAACCAACCCCTCCAGCCGCTCCGACAACCGATGCAGCCGCTCGAAGTCCACCCGCCCTGGATTCTCCAGCGATGCTGTCTCCACCTCACCGCCCGCCAGCGCGCGATCCACCTCCATCGCGGGCAAAATCCTGAACTGCGAGTAAGCCGTCACAAGCAGCATCACCGCCGTCAGCGCCAATTGCCTCGCAAACCCCACCCGCGCCGGCACCTCCGCCCAGAGCCACAGCCAGCCCGTCGCCAGGCAAAAGGCTGCGCCGCCGATCAGCCCAATCCAGTGCAGCACACGCAGCGTCCCACCCACAACAAGCCCAGCCTCATGCGCGCTCGCCAGGCTGCCAAACGCCACCGGCGCAACCACAAATGCAAAGAACCCAAGCCCTCCAACCCACGCCACCATCGCATACAGCCGCAAAGCCCGCAAAAAAGTCTGCATCCTAAACGTGGTCCCTTCCAATCAACCGTTGAATCCGCTCCTTCATCGGAGGATGCGTCGAGAACAAGCTCGCAATCCCTCCACTCCCCAACAGCGGAGCCACAATAAACAAATGCGCATTCGAAGGCGACGCCTGCATCGGAATCCGCTTCGAATAATCCTCCAGCTTCTGCAGCGCCCTCGCCAGCGCATACGGATTGCCCGTCGTCGCCGCACCCGTCGCATCCGCCTCGAACTCCCGCGACCGCGAGATCGCCAGCTGAATCAGCGAAGCCGCAATCGGCGCCACAATAATCATCAGCAACGCACTCAGTCCTCCGCCTCCGCGCCGATCGCGCCCGCCACCACCGCCTCCAAACAGCGAAGCCCAGTACCCCATCCGCGCCACCATCGTGATCGCCCCCGCCAGCGTCGCTGCAATCGAGCTCGTCAGAATATCGCGGTTCTTCACATGCCCCAGCTCATGCGCCAGCACACCCTCGAGCTCTTCGTCATCCAGTAGCTCGAGAATCCCGCGCGTCATCGCCACCGAAGCGTGCTGCGGATTGCGTCCCGTAGCAAACGCATTCGGCGACTCGGTCGGCAGCACATAGATCGCCGGCATCGGCAGCCCCTGCTTCGCCGTCAACCGCTCCACCGCCGCATACGCCCTCGGCAACTGCTCCCGCGTCACCGGCTGCGCGTTGTACATCTTCAACGCGATCTTGTCGGAGAAGAAGTAAGTCCCGAAGTTGAACACCACCGAGAGCAGAAACGCCAGTACCATCCCGTTCCGCCCGCCAAAATACTCCCCGATCAGGATCAGAAACAGCGTCAGCACCACCAGCAGCAAAGTCGATTTAAAGGTATTCATCGCTCGTCCCTCCAGAAGCAAGCCTTGCAAATGAATCCGCGTGCGGCAGTCAAAGGCAACAGGTGGTATCGATCAGAAGTAGAAATCTACGCATAAGAAAAAGGTGTCATCCTGAGCGCAGCGCGTAGCGCGTAGTCGAAGAGCCTGTCTGAGCCTGCCGAAGGACCTGCATTTTGCTTGTTGTGTCAACAATTGCTTCATAAGGTGATGCCCTCTAAGCCGGCTTCAACCAACCCGCCCCGCAACGTTAGACGTTTTGTCCGCACCTTCGCCGCGAGCCAGCGCACGCCGTAGCACAACCTCAAGCGCCGCCTTCTGCTCTACATACTCGCTCTCGCTCAGCCGCCCCTGCAGCCTGTCTGTCTCCAGCGCAAACAACTCTTCCTTCATCGCCGCCAGCAGGGAACTATGCCCCGCAGCAATCGGCCCCGCAGCAACCGGCCCGCCAACAAACGGCCCCACCGCAACCGCTCCCGCACCTGCAGCCGCCGCTTGTGCTGGCCCATTCTTCAGCATGATCCCCGCACCAACAGCCATCGCCAGACCCAGCCCGCCCAGAATCCACCACTTGTACTTCGCCCACGGATCGTTCGTCCCCTCAGGATCGAGCGGATTACCCAACCCGCCCCCGGGCCGCGTATCGCTCGCCGCCGAACCCGCCGCCACACCGCCCGCCCCAGCCGGCGCCGAAGCCTCACTCGTCGCCGCTCCGCCTTCACCCGCTGTAGCCGCCGCGCCCGTATCCCGCGGCATCTGCCCAGTCCCTGAAACCGTAAAGTCCAGCGGCTGCGACGGCTCAACCCCCCTCGCCACATACGTCTGCGCGGTCGTCTCCTCCGTCACCGGCACATACGACGCCGACGGCCCCGCCTTGAACGTCATACTCTTCGGCATCATGATCGCAACCGTATCCGTCGTCATCATCACCCGTGGCGCAAACTTCAAACTCCCGCCATAAGGCAGCCTGTACGTAATCTGAAACCGCGTCTCCCCCGGACGAATCGGAAAGATAAACGCATAGTGGTTCGGCTCTCCCAGCGGCACCGGCGAAGCCTGCACCGGCATCCCACCCGGCGCCAGAGCCGCCGATCCCTCCACCACCGCGCCCTCCGGCAGATAAAACTCAAACGGCCTGTCGCTGAACTGCGTCAACGGCGGGCTCGACTCATTCTTCACAAAAAAGTTTTCAATGATATGCAGCGACTTCCCGCTCTCATCCGTCTGGATGCGCATCACATCGGCCTCGCTGCTCACGCCCTTCACCTTCGCCGCAGCATTAAACACCTCAACCTCTACCGACTGCGTCCCCGGAGGCGCCGGCCGAAAATAGTTCGCCTTGTCATGCGTCACCCGCACCAGGTGCATCCCGTTATCGCCCGAAGGGACCTCGAGCGTGAAGCGGCCCTTCGCATCCGTCTTCGTCCGCGCCGCCTCCTGCATGCCCTGCGCCAGGCGGATCAGCACCACATCATCTCCCGCCGCGGGTTTATCGGTCGTCTTATTTGTAACGACGCCGGTAATCGAATCAGCCAGCGCAAAGCCGGAAAAAGCCGCCAGCACCACAGCAGCCGCAAGAACACGTCGCAAACGGGAAAAGAAAGAGGTCACCGTTAAAGTCTACGTCAAACCGAGGTAGTCCAAGCGCCCGCCCACCCTTTGCTACACAGCCCCCAAAAGCGTCTCTCCCGACCGAACCCTGAGCGAGCGCAACGAGCCGAAGGGGAGGTGGAGGGGCTCCCGCATTTGCATTTGTCTCAGACCCTGCTTCGCCGTCCAACCACACCCCGCGACTCCAGCATCTCCATCTCCGCAATCACGCGCGCCGCCTCATCCTCCAGCCCCACCCGCTGCTCCGCATAGTCCTGCTCCGGATACTTCCCAGCCTGAAACTCGAAGTTCAAATCCCGCAGATTCTCGTAGATCGCATCCTTCCGCTCCCGCAGATAATCCACCCGAGTCTTATCCGCCTGCACGAACGGGTTCTTCTCCGGCCAGAACATGTACACGAACACACCGAACGTCAGCAACACACCCGCAATCATGCCCATGTCAGTACTCCGTCTCCCTGCGAATACGCTCCCGCAGTGCATCATCGCCAACATCGGGCCCCGCCGCGCTCACCGGCAAATGCCTCCCCGATCGCCGCGTCCACATCCGAATCAAAAATCCCAGCCCCACCGTAGCCAGCAGAAAAACCGTAATCGGAGCAATCCACGCAACATTATCGAACCCGCCGCGAATCGGCGCCGCCAGCACCGTAGCCCCATACTTCGCCGCAAACCAGTTCAGAATCGAAGTATCCGTCCCACCCCCGTCCATCAGCGTATGCAACTCGCTGATCATCACCGGAGAAACCGGACAACCCACATGGTTGCACTCCAGCAGCACCTGTCCGCACCCGCAGGTGCAGATCATCTCGTGCCCCACCTTCTCAAATCGAGACGCAGGAGTCGCTCCCAGCATCACCACCGCCAGCACGCAAACCACACTCGCCTGCATCCACTGCCTCATCGAAAAGCCCCGCGCGTTCGTGTCACGTCGCGTGGCAACGATACGAGCCTTCAAAGTGCCACCGTCCCTGCTTCTAGGTAACCCAAGGCTTCAGCCTTGGGCCTCTCTGCCAGACCGGAAGAAAGGGGCTTTAGCCCCTGGGGTATGCCTTTTTCGCCCCGCCCAAACCGCCGGATCAAATCGAAGCACCGCCTAACCATGATGAGCCCCCGCCGCCACCAGCACAGGCTCAGTCACCGCAACCCGCGCCGGCGACCGCGCAAGATTCGGCACCAGCGCCAGGAACGTCCCCGCCACCACAATCAAAACCCCGATCCATATCCAGTTCATCAGCGGGTTCAGAAACACCTTGATGATTGGCCTGTCCGTATCCGGATTCCGTCCCTCATAGATCACATACAGATCGCTCGCCAGCGTCGAATGCAGCGCCACCATCGTTGACGACTGCTCGCTCGCCTTATAAAAACGCCGCTCCGGAGCCAGTTGCGTCACCGCCTTGCCCCCGCGCGAAACATCCAGCAACGCATACTCCGTGTCGAAGTTCGCATTGCTGTCCTGCGTATACGTCTTGCACACCAGCGTGTACGGCCCCATCTTCATCGAGTCGCCCGACGCCATCTCCTGCTCATGCGACTGGTTGAACGCCCCGCCCGCAATCCCGATAAACATCACCACAATGCCGAAGTGGACGATATACCCGCCATACCGCCGCGTATTCCGCCTCACCAGCAACACCGTCGAAGCCAGCAGATTCTTTCCCGTCTGCGTCCTCACCACCGACGCCCCGCGCAGAAACTCCGCACTGATCGCCGTAATCACTCCAGCCGCCAGCGTAAACGTCACCAGCGAAAACAGCTCGCCTGCCAGTCATCGCCAGCCTGCCACGGCCGCACTCCAACCGCCAGCAACACCACCAGCGCCACGCCCATCGCAATACTCGGCAGAATAAAATTTCGCCGAATCGATCGCAGCGAAGTCGAACGCCACGCCAGCAGCGGCCCAATCCCCGTCAGAAACAGCAGAAACAACCCGATCGGCAGATTCACGCGGTTATAAAACGGCGCGCCCATCGTAACCTTCGTGCCCTGCACATACTCGCTCAGCACCGGAAACAGCGTTCCCCACAAAACCGTAAAGCAAGCCGCCAGCAGAATCAGATTATTGAACAGGAAGCTCGACTCGCGGCTCACCAGCGACTCCAGCTTGTTCTCCGACTTCAAATGATCCCTCTGCCGGAAGAACGTAAACAGGCACACTCCGAACACAATCAGGATGAACCCATAGAACCAGTCCCCGATCGAGCTCTGCGCAAACGCATGCACCGAGCTCACAACCCCCGACCGCGTCAGCAGCGTCCCCAGAATCGTCAGCATAAACGTCGAGAAGATCAGCCACACATTCCAGCTCTTCATCATCCCGCGCTTCTCCTGCATCATCACCGAATGCAGAAACGCCGTTCCCGTCAGCCACGGCATCAGACTCGCATTCTCCACCGGATCCCAGCCCCAGTACCCGCCCCAGCCCAGCACGCTGTACGCCCAATGCGCGCCAAGAAAAATCCCGCACGTCAGAAACAGCCACGTCACCATCGTCCAGCGTCGCGTGATGTGAATCCACTTCTCCCCGGGATAACGCATCATCAGCGCACCCAGCGCAAACGCAAATGGCACCGAAAATCCGACATACCCCAAATACAGCATCGGCGGATGAATCACCATCTCCGGATACTGCAGCAGCGGATTCAACCCGAACCCATCTGTCGCCACCGGTCCCGGCTGAATCGCAAACGGCGGCGCCGCAAAGTTCAGCAGCAGCAAAAAGAACACCTGAATCCCCGCCAGGATCGTCGAAGCGAACGCCGACAGCCGCACATCCACCTTATGCCGCATCCGCAGCACAAACCCATACGCGCTCAGCAGCCACGCCCACAGCAGCAGCGAACCCTCTTGCCCCGACCACAGAGCAGAAAACTTATAAGCCGTACTTAAATCCTTATTCGTGTGATGAAGAATGTACGAGACCGAATAGTCATTCGTGAACGACGCCCATACCAGCGCAAACGCCGCACAGGTGCATGCAATGAAACTCGCAATCCCGGCCCGCCGCGCCGTCTCACCCAGTCTCGCCGCCGCGCCATCTGCCCCCGCAGCCGAGCCCCTCGAACGCCACAGCGCCACCCCACCCATCACCAGCGTATAGGCACTCAGCGCCAGAGCTAGCAATAACGCAAAACTACCAAACTCCGGCATCGGGTGCAGTCGCATGAGAGTCCTCTCCCCATTCTCTCAAGGCGAGCGCCGAACAGCAATATAACGTCGTTTACCGGACACCTGGAACCAGAGGCAGAGTCACAAAGTCTCAGCCTTACCAGGCCTTTCATCCCTCACCAGGCTTCTCACCGTCTCCAGCAGCCTCTCCGGCAGCACCGGCTTCATACGAAACGTGACATCCATCCCCGCGTACTCTTCCTCCGCCTCCGGCAACCCACTGATCACCAGCACCGGCAACTTCGGATGCGTTTTGCGCAAAGCCCGAACAAAATCTGCGCCACTCATTCCGGGCATCAGGTGGTCCGTAATCACCAACTGAATCTCAGCAGGGAACTCGCCCGTCTGAATCTGCTCCAGCGCCCTCGCTGGGTTCAACGCCGCGATCACAAAGTGACCGGCACGTTTCAGAATCGTCTGCCGGGTGGCTGCCTGCACGGCGTTATCGTCAATAAGAAGAAGGGTGGCTGGCATCCGAGGGGTCATTTGCTCCAAGGCAAAAGATTCGACAAGGTACATTTAGCCCTTTCTTTCAATCTTTGTTGATGGCTAAACTTCATAGGCCAAAAGGCGACATGACGATTGACATCCAGTGGGATGCCATTTCTTGGATTTACGTTGGCGCCATCTTGAAATGGTTCTCAAAATATACCGCCTCCACCCAACTTAACGGTCCAGCAACCGTCGTGCCAGTACAAACGCGCACCCAAACGCTGCAATCTGACGGTTCATCCCGAAACGCTGTTGCCGTGTTCTGACAAGCTCAGGTTGACTTGACATAGACTTACGAGCAACAACAATGACAAGCAGCAAAGGCAGAAATTATTTCGCCTTGGTGTTGCCGTCGCAGTTGTCTTTGCCCTTGCAGTTGGCTTTTGTCGTTGTGTTCCGTCGTTCAATTTTCACGCCCCTAAAAACTGCGTCATCCCGACCGGACCCTGAGCGAGCGCAGCGAGTCGAAGGGGCAGTGGAGGGACCCCGTATTTGCCGTTGCTTTTGTAGGTGCCTGTTCTTGCCTTTGAAGTTCTTAACCACAAAGGAGCACCAATGGGACTCAACATCCGCATCTCCCTCGGCCTCTCCCTCCTCATCGGCGGACTCATGACCACGGCCTCTTCACCGCAACGCCGCCGTCATCTACGAACTCCATGGGCGTCATACCCCCACGAGCGTTTCTCCTGAGTGAAAATGCTTGCGTCCTGCGAAATCGCAGTCGAAGAACCTGCGCCCACTTTCGCTTCCTTTTACTCTATGGTCCCCGCCATGTAACCAAAGCTCCTTGAACAGTTAACACCTCCACATGAAGGCCGTCTCCCCAAGGCAAGAGGGAAAACCGTTGCCTTCCCCTAGGCAAACATTTGCACTCAAAGCGCAAGAAGTAGCACTTTCCCGCCTGGAAAACTCAAAAAACCCCAAGTTTCTAGTCATTCTTGCTCTAAGTCCAATTGGCCCATCACTTGCAACGTGCAAGTCATACAGGACCACTACCTCTTGTACCTAGGAGCAATACATGTCTGCCTTGAAACTTACTCTGCTCGCCGCCGCGGCCACGCTCGCCGTCAGCGGTCTTTCAGCTCACGCTGACTCTCTGACCCTTGGAAGTGCCGGACAATCGATGTCGTTCTACTTCGATGGTTTCCAACAAGGAGCCGGAGGAAACTTCAGCCCCTCGTCTGCTGTCATCGGCGGTAAAACTGTTAACTTCAGCGCCGTCTACTGCGTTGATCTCTACGACACCATCAACACCAACAGCACCTACAACAACACCGTCTTCACCACCAACGGCGTCGTCAACGGTAGCACCGTACACAACGCAGCCGACATCGCGTGGCTGATCCTCAACACCACCGTCACCAACAGCACCCAGGCAGCGGGTCTTCAGGCCGCCATCTGGGAAACCGAGTACGGCAACGATTTCACCCTGATCACCGGCGGCCAGATCGCTTCCGATCAACAGGCCGATCTGAACGCCCTTAGCCACGCCACCGTCTCGAACTCCCTCGTCGGCGACCTCGAGTGGATCACGCCACCCAGCACCCACGGCGGCGATGGATGGGACGACAAGGAAGATTATTCTCCGCAGCAGGGCCTCGTCGGTCTGGATCCCACGCCGGCAGTTCCTGAGCCCGCAACACTGTCCCTCTTCGGAACGGGAATCCTTGGCCTCGCCGGCTTCGTCCGTCGCCGTCTCTCTGTCTAACTCAACCTGCGGTAGTTTCGCGAACGACATGCTCCTGCATCGCCCCAGCCTTCGCACAACCATGCGAAGCTGGGGCAACACCCTTTAACCCTCCTGCAACCTTTCACCGCTTCAACCTTGCGATAATCAACTCTCGTCATCGCCCGAAGAACAGGGCCCCCTCCTCTAAAAGCCGCTGGAAAAGATCGTCACTTTCAATCCGGTAGAAACAGATCTTTTTTTAGATTGCACTTAACTCTTGCAGCGATCTATAGTCTTAGGCCCCGGCCCCCAAACAAATCTGAATGACGGAGAACCTTATGCGTATGCGCACTCAGTGTCGTGTCGTGTTCTGCCTCTTTGCGTTGTTCTTCATTACCACCGCTACTCTTATGGCTGACAACATTGCCTTCATGGGTACTGTCAACGGTGATTTCGGAACCATAGATTTGAATACCGGGATTTTCTCGCTACTCGGCAACTCCGGCACGACGCTCGCAGGGATGGCAGTGGCGGACGCTACTCTATTCGGTAGCTCCTACCACACGGCTACCGGCTCGCTCTACACCATCAATCCGACGAACGGAAGCCTCACGGTAGTCGGAACCTCATCGCTGGACATCGATGACTTCGGCTCGACCACCGCTGGCTTATACGCTGTGGGCGTCGATGGCAATCTGTATTCCATCAATCCAACCACTGGCGCACCAACCTTGATTGGGCCGACCGGCCTTAGCTTCGGTACCTGGCGCTCTCTCTCAACCAATTCCAGTACCTTGTATTTTGCCGATGGAGCCAACCTCTACACACTTAACACATCGACAGGCGCCGCAACCCTGATCGGAAGTATGGGCGGCCCGGAACAGGGAGCGATGCTTCAGGAGGGTGGCATTCTGTATGGGGGTGAGAATCTTCCGGGTTTCACGGTAGACACACTCAACACAACGACCGGGGTCGCCACGGTCGGACCCGGCGTTACGGGGACTACGAGCAGTTTTTTTGCACTCGCACCCAATCCATTGCCACCACCAACACCACCAACAGTTCCGGAGCCTGAAAGTTTGTTCCTGATGGGCACTGGGATTCTCGGACTGGTTGGGGCAATTCGCTTAAACTTAAAGCTGAAGAGGTAATCTTCTTCAGGCAACGGACGAACCTGACTGGATAGCCCGCGGCTGCAGGAGAGCTGTGCGCCAATATCTCCGCGTGCTTTCGTCCCGCGGAAACAGGCAGCGATCCTGCGCAACCCTCATGCCTCTCTGCGCTAATACACACCAGACGCTGCTCCAGTACTGCGGGAACTCCAGTAGTTCAGTCATAAAGAAAAGACCGAGCCGTTACTCAGCCACCCGTCTTTTCACCATCCACACGCGCTCACTTGCGATAATCAATTCATGAAGCGACGCGAGATCAAGCAATACGAGTTCGTCCGCAAGATCGGCGCGGGTGGTAGCGGCGTCGTGTACCTCGCGAACGACACCCTCCTCCAGCGCCCCGTCGTCCTCAAGCTCCTCAAACGCGGCAACCTCACCACCGAGCAGATGCGCGCCACCCAGCTCCGCGAAGCCCGCCTCGCCTCCGCCATCGACCACCCCAACGTCTGCGCCATCTATGACGTCGGCGAAGCCCCCGCCGAAGACGGCGCCGGCGAAGAAGCCTACATCGTCATGCAGTACATCCCCGGCAAATCCCTCGACAAGCTCATCAACGAGGGGCCTGCCAGCCTCCAGCTGGTCCTCTCCGCCGGCATCCAGACCTCCGACGGCCTTTCTGCCGCCCACAACCTCGGTATCTTCCATCGCGACCTCAAACCCGCCAACGTCATGCTCACTGACGGCGGTCTGATCAAGATCCTCGACTTCGGCCTCGCCCGCCGCCTCCGCCCGGACCAGGCCGAGTTCGACCCCGGCGGCCCCGTCAACAAGCGCAAAGTCGGTTCTCCCCAGGCCGTTCCTGGCCCCACTTACACCGCCCGCGGCGGCACCATCGCCTACATGGCGCCCGAGCAGTTCGTCACCGGCCAGTCCAGCGTGCAGTCCGACATCTTCGCCCTCGGCCTCATCCTCTACGAGCTCGCCACCGGCCGCCATCCCTTCCACCGCCCCGACGCGCCCGAATTCCAATCCATCCGCGCCATCCAGTTCGCCGACCCGCCCCCCATCCGCGACATTGCGCCAAACCTCCCCGTCGAACTCGAGTCCGTCATCCTACGCTGCCTCGAAAAGCAACCCTCCGCTCGCTTCGCCTCCGCCGCCGAAGTCCGCGAAGCCCTCAAGACCATCATGATGGCCATGCAGCTCGACTCTGTCCTCCTTCCCGGCGACAGCAGCTCCCACCGCCCCACGCAAAATCGTCTCGCCTTCGACACGCCCGAAGAAGAAAAGCGCACCACCGGCATCCTCTCCATGCTCGCCGAGCGCTTCCGCGAATCCGGCACCACCTCCTCCTCAAATCAGAACAGCATCGTCGTCCTCCCCTTCGTCAACTTCGGCCCCGCCGACGTCGCCCCCCTCTACGGCTACGCGCTCGCCGACGCCATCGCCACCCGCCTCACCCGCATGACCACCCTGGTCGTCCGCCCCTCCAGCTCTCTGATGACCATCCCCACCGCCCAGCTCGACCCCCTGAGCATCGGCAAAAAACTCCTCGTCAACTTCGTCCTCGCCGGCAACTTCCTCCGCTCCGACCAGGGCTTCGACCTCAACTGGCAGCTCCTCGACGTCCCCGGCCAGAGCGTCCGCGCCGGCGGCTCCATCAACGTTGCCTCCTTCGACCTCGTCGCCGTCCAGTCAGAGATCTGCAACGAAGTCTTCAGCACCCTTCAGGGCTTCGGCGATCTCCAGCCGCCTCACGAAAACCACCGCGGCTCATCCCTCACATCCGATGTCTCCGAGGAGTACCTCCAGGCCCGCGCCGTTCTCTCCGCCTTCATGACCCGCACCGGTAGCCGCGAAGATCTCGACCGCGCCCGCGAACTCTTCGCCTCCGTCGTCAACCAGGACGAGAAATACGCCCCCGGCTGGTCCGGCCTCGGTATCACCCACCTCCAGTACGCACGCCACGGCCTCGGCGGCCAGATGCACGTCCTCGAAGCCCGCCGCGCCTTCGACAAAGCCCTCGCCCTTGACCCAGGCTCCGTCGAAGCCAATCTTTACCGCGTCTACATGCTCCTCTCCCGCGGCGAAAAAGAGTCCGCCCGCCACGGCATCGAAAACCTCCTCCAGACGGCCGGCAACGACTGGAACGTCCGCATGGTCGCCGGCATCACCCTCCGCATCGATGGCATGTACGACGAAGCCCTCGACCAGTTCAACGTCTCCCTCCGCATGAATCCCTCGAACGCCGCGATGATCTACAACCACCGCGCCCGCGTCTACCAGTATCAAAACCAGCTCGAGCTGGCCGCCGACGAGATCGAAAAGGGCCTCACCCTCGAACCCCGCCAACCGCTCCTCCGCACCTCTCTCGGATACCAACAGATGCGCACCGGCGATCTCCCCAAGGCCATTGAAACACTCGAGAACGTCATCCGCGACGACTCCAGCCTCCGCATCGTCTTCCCCACCATCGCCCTCTGCTACGTCCAACTTGGCGACCGCGAAAAAGCCTCCACCTTTATCGTCGACGAAACCCTCTCCGCCGCCGAAGCCGACAGCGAGATGGCCTACCGCCTCGCCACATACTTCGCCGTAGAAGGTGACGAGTCCGAAGCCCTCCACTGGCTCCGCCGCGCCATCTACCTGGGCAACGAAAACTACCCGTGGTTCTCGAAGAATCCCGCCTGGCGCAATCTACAGGGCCACACCGACTTCGAACGCATCCTCGAAGACCTCAAAAAGTCCTACCGCCGCAACCAGAAAAACTGGAAGCGCCTCCTCGCCCAGGTCCGCGACTAACTCACGTACCTGCAAAAAAAACCTCCTCCGCACAGAAGTTTTACCGATGGAAAAAAGCCATCACTTTAGACACAACAAACAAAGGTGTCATCCTGAGCGAAGCGCAGAGCGCGTAGTCGAAGGACCTGCATTTCACCGTTAAGGCCCAGAATAAGGCTCAATCACCTTACCCCAGTCCTCACTCAAATCAACCCAGGTCGGATTATCCCGCCGAATCAAAGCAATCTTCTTGGCCCGGGTCCACCCCTTGATCTGCTTCTCTCGAGCAATCGCGTCCTCGACATACAGAAAGCGTTCAAACCAGACAAGACGATTGCAGTTGTACTGTTTGGAATAACCCTCAAATCTGCCCTCGCGATGCTGAACGACACGCACAAACAGGTCACCGGTCATCCCTAGATAAAAATTCAAGCTTCTACTGGCAACAATATAAACGTACTAAATTCGATCACTCATGAATCACGTCCCCAAAACTCGATTGCCTTCATCATAAGTAACAAGAAAGAAGTGTCATCCTGAGCGGAGCGTAGCGTAGTCGAAGGACCTGCATTTTCACAACCCCAAAAGAGGTCAAAACGAAAGCCAACTACGTTAGTGAACAGACAAGCAAAAAAAAAGGGCCGGGAATCACCCCAGCCCCAGAAAATCAAGATAGAACCTTCCGTTAACTACTCACTGCGCCGCACCAACTACCAGCCAGCAGAAGTCAGGCTGCTCACTTGGGTCCCGTTCAGCGGCGTTAGTATCATCGGCGCCGTCAAGCTGAAGACCATGCTCTCGTCTTTATCGAGCGTCGCCTGACGGTCCCGCTTCAACCAGAGCACCGTACTCACTCCGGCGCCAATGCCCGCACCGACCGCCGCGCCAACCCCGCCGCCGATCATCGCACCGGCCACCGCGCTCGCACCCGTCACGCCACCAGCCACGATGAGCGTCTGCTTCGTCTCGCTCTTCTTCTTCAGCGTCCCTTCATCGTTCACGTTGAACGCGCTCTTTCCCACATCGATCAACTGAGCGTGAACAATATAGTGCGTCCCATCCGGCAGCGTCACGTCTCTCGTCTCCAGATGCAGCAGCGCCGAACCCGTAATCGGCCGGCCCGAACGCACCTCCGTCACCTGTCCCTCAAGAATCGATCCAACCGGAATAATCACCCGGCCATCTCTCTCGATCGGCTCCGTCAACTCTGCCCTGAACTTCGTTCCCCGCATCGTCGAAGCCGTGGACAACGTATCCAGCATCTTCGTCTTCAGTAGCGTCCCCTCGCGCAACTCTCCTGCGCGCTCCGGCACGCTCGTCACAATCATCGCGTCCTCAGGATCCTCCACCGGCTTCACATGGCTCACAGCAGAGTTCGGCACCTTCGGCCCTGTATACGGAACATAAGGCCCATAGACCTCCGTCGTCGCAGGAGCGGCACTCGTCGTCGGCACGGCCGCACTCGGCTTGGCCGTCAGCGGCCGTGGCGTCGGCATCGGATCATCGGCTGTAATCACCGCCGGGTCCGGGTGCGAAACCCCCATCGCGGCACTCTGGGCGAATACAGGAGCGGCGGCAAGAACAAGAGCGGCGGTCGATATGCGAAGTGTCATGGCAATACCCTCAAAAACAGATTCGAGCGCGTCGGCACACCTCACTCGTCATCACTTAAAAGGTTAGAACCCCAGCCCAGCCTGCGGAGCAAAATCATCCAGCAGGGAACCGACCCTGCTAATAAGCCCTTCAACGCCCCTCGTTGCACGACCCAAGGTCTTTGCCGTCATCCTGACCCTGAGCTTGTCGAAGGGGAAGGATCCCGAGAGACTCAACCAGCCTGCGCGTATAGAACCTTTCAGCCCAAACGTCTCCGCCTATCGTCTTTGCAAAGGCTACTCCGCGCACTGACACCATATCAACTAGACGATTCACCCTCTGTTACCCCATCACATCCAATCCCTTGCTAAAATTCTCAGGTGAGCCCATCCGACGCAGATCTGGTGCAGTCCATCTCCATCGCAGGTGGCCGCACCGTCCCGGTGGACCGTCGCCCAAAGTTAAACGAACGGTTGAATCACCGCGTCGTCTCTCAACATTCAACAACAGTAAGCCAATCAAATTACAGGAGCAACATGACCGAGATCGTCTCTATTCACGCACGCGAAATCCTTGACTCGCGCGGTAACCCAACTGTCGAAACTGACGTCCTTCTCGACGGCGGAGCCAAAGGACGCGCAGCCGTTCCCAGCGGAGCCTCCACCGGCGAGCACGAAGCCGTCGAACTCCGCGATGGAGACAAAGAATACTACCTTGGCAAAGGCGTCCTCCACGCCGTAGAAAACGTCGAAACCATCCTCGGACCCGAACTCACCGGCATGGACGCCTCCAACCAGCGCCTCATCGACGCCACCATGATCTCCATCGACGGCTCTGAAAACAAATCCAAACTCGGCGCCAACGCCATCCTCGCCGTTTCCATGGCATGCGCCCGCGCCTCCGCCGAAGCCCTCAAGCTTCCGCTCTACCGCTATCTCGGCGGCGTCAACGCCTGCCTCCTCCCCACCCCCATGATGAACATTCTCAACGGCGGCTCCCACGCCGACTCCAACGTCGACTTCCAGGAGTTCATGGTCATGCCCACCGGCGCGGATACCTTTTCCGACGCCCTCCGCTGGGGCACCGAAGTCTTCCACACCCTCAAGGGCGTCCTCAAGAAGAAGGGATACAACACCGCCGTCGGCGACGAAGGCGGATTCGCTCCCTCCCTCAAATCCAACGACGAAGCCCTCGACCTGATCATCGAAGCCATCCAGCTGGCCGGCTACACCCCCGGCGAAGACATCTGCATCGCCCTCGACCCCGCCTCCAGCGAGTTCTACAACAAGGAAACCGGCAAGTACGTCTTCAAGAAATCCGACAAGCGTGAACTCTCCTCCGAAGAGATGTCCGCCTTCTGGGAGTCCTGGGTCAACAAATACCCCATCATCTCCATCGAAGACGGCCTCGCCGAGGACGATTGGGCTGGCTGGGCGCACCTCACCAAAATCCTCGGCGACAAGATCCAGCTCGTCGGCGACGACCTCTTCGTCACCAACACCAAGCGCCTCCAGCAGGGAATCGAACAGAAGGTCGCCAACTCAATCCTCATCAAGGTCAATCAGATCGGCACCGTCAGCGAAACCCTCGAAGCGATCGAACTAGCCCGCCGCTTCGGCTACACCTCGATTATCAGCCACCGCAGCGGCGAAACCGAAGACACCTTCATCGCCGACCTCGCCGTAGGCACGGGCGCCGGCCAGATCAAAACCGGCAGCGCCAGCCGCACCGACCGCATCGCCAAATACAACCAGCTCCTCCGCATCGAAGAACAACTCGGCCAATCCGCCGAATTCCTCGGCATCGAATCCGTCAACTTCGGCGAGTAGGTCTCCTTCGCCCAGCCGATCAAAGCCCGCGCAGTGCAGCGCAGGCTTTCTTTGTTAGGAGAGGAATTCTGGATGAGCTATACTCTCGCGTCGAATCTTTTCATGTGGAGCATTTTGGATTGAAACATTATCTCTTCGCCTCGGCCCTGTTGTTATTTTTTGTTACTCCAGATGTAGTCGTAGCAAGGGCCGAAGACCCGTCGGCAATGGCGAAGAAGGCCGTCGAAAGAAGCACTCTCGATCAGCAAGGTACCCCGCCTTTTTATCTAAAAGCAACATTTGCGCCGACAAACGCGCGCGACAACGACTCTCATCGCACCGGCGAAATCGAGATATGGTGGCAATCGCCCACCAAATGGCGTCGCGAAGTGCAGTCACCAGAATTCCACCAGGTCGCGATCACGGATGGCTCACGCCAGTGGCAGAAGAATGAAGGCGACTACTTTCCTGATTGGCTCCGAGAGATTGCGGTCGCTATCGTCCGCCCTGTTCCTCTGCCAACTGACGTGCTGATTCAGCGCGTCAGGAATGCACAGGTACGGCACTTGATGGGGCAAACCAACATAGACTGGGAGAAAACGACTGCATTCGCCGATGCACAAAGTAATGGAAGGGGCCATTTGGCCCTGATGGATAATTCGGGTTTGATCTTTTACACCGGCGGGCCCGGGTGGAGTGGCGAATACAAAAACTTCGCGGACTTCCACGGCCGACTAATCGCCCGTACCGTTGCCTCAGGCTACATCGAGGTAACTGCAAAGGTCAGCACGCTCGAAGATCTAGGATCTACGCCGAGTGACTTTTTCGATGCCAACGCTCCCGGCAGCGACACGCAACCGATCGAGACCGTAGTGTTGGACGAAGATGCTATTCGCCAAAACCTCGTGCCGGGAAAGCCATTCACGTGGCCGCCCGTAATCAACGGGCCCTTCGAAGGCGGTGTAGGTACCGAGATTGTCCTCGACCGCTCGGGCAAGATTCAGGAGATGACTCCTCCAGTCTCCGACAATCCAGCGATGAGAGACGCTGCGGAGCAGCAGTTTCGAGCAATGCAATTCCGGCCCGTATTGAGCAAGGGAGTGCCAGTACAAGTCGTAGCCCATTTCTCCGTTCCTTTCAAAACAACACGGCCGGAAGGAATGGAGACGTTCGAAAGCGCGCGCGCCTACTTTGACCGCGGCAGAAAGATTAGCTGTCTTGGCAGCGGCGCATCCACGCCCTACGTGTTGCACGCGGAATTTCAAGCGGCGAATGCGAAAGGGACAATCGAGACAGGGCGGTATGAAGATACATGGCTGAGTCCGACCCAATGGAAACGCGAAGCGTGGTTTGGATCGAGCCACCTGGTGCGCTCACAAAATGGAGAAAAGCACTACGTGATAGGCGAAGGGCCGGAGGTTGGATTGCTTCGCCTGGTCATGTTGATCGTGGAGCCCGTCCCGGCCGCCGATACCATGACGGAATCCGATTGGAGAATTCAGCGCGATACCATCAACGGCGCAAAAACGATTAGCGTCTTCCGAGGACCGGAAGGCCCAAACGGCGAACTAGATCCGAAAACATCACAGGGATACTGGTTCGATCAGAGTGGCCAGCTCGTCAAGAGCTATGCATCTGGCCTTGAGATACGCCCCTCGGCAATAGCACCCTACGCCGATGTTCAAATGCCACACCAGATCGACGTGATGTACGGAGGAAAGCCAGGCATGCGATTTCTCGTAAAGGACATCCAGCCGACCGACACCACACAATCAAAGACTCTTGTCTTGAAGGGCCACGAATGGCAGCGCGCATTTACAGCCGAAACTCGCTAAACTCAGCGCATCTCATCACCATGCCCCTCCCCCCCAGGATCGCCTCTTAGTCCTCACCCACCACCGGCAGCGCCCCGAGCAAAGTCCCCAGATCCCGCTTCAAAAACGACACCCGCGCCCGTACATCCTCGAGCATCGCTGCACGATCCTCATAGTCATCGATCGTCAACTGCAACCCCTCCGACGGCTCGCTGCTCAAGTGATCAATCTTCTCCTTACTCTCCAGTGAATCGATCCGCTTCAACCTCACCCATGCCTGCACCAACTCCTCTCTGCGCGTCACGCCAACCGCCGCCAGCACAGCTGGAACCTCATTCAAAAACGTCCACACCGTCGCCGGATAGTGACTGTCCGGCAGCATCGGCCTGTCAAAAAACTCCGCCAGCATATTCGAGTTGAAGTCGAACGCCTCCGTGCCACCCTTCTGTGCATGAATTCCCGCCAGCGCCAAGCCAGCTGAAAACGTACCCGCGGCAATCCCTACTGCCGCTGCGGGTTTATCCAGCGTCGAAGAGAGTTGCAGCCCCGAACTCGTCGCCCCCAGTCCGCCGCCGATAATCACGCTCAGCAGATTTTCCCGAGTTACCCTTCGGTCGCGCTTATCCGAGAGAAATCCCCGCACCTCATTCGCCCGCGCAATCTCGTTATCGATCTGCGCAATTGTCGCGTCCACCTGCAGCGAAGCCACCATCACCCGCTCTGTAATCCGCTGATGAAGCCAAAGAACCCGCCATCGATCCGCATCGCCTCTCTGCACCAGATCGCGCAGTTCAGCGATCTCGTGCTCAGCTCCGATCAGCTTCGCCGTGCTTTTCCACTCTTCCGGTGGCGTCCGCGATAAACTATTCTGCGCCCAGGCAGCTATGCACAGAGTCCAACAAATCGTTAGGCAGCGCGCAAGCATCATCATTCCCGTATCATCCCACGAGCACTGTTCACCATGCGCTTGACCTCCCAAGACCGCCTCTTCGTCCTGACCGGCGCCGGCATCTCCGCCGAAAGCGGCCTCGCCACCTTCCGCGGCTCCGGCGGCCTGTGGAACGGCCATCGCGTCGAAGAGGTCGCCACTCCCGAAGCTTGGCAAGCCGACCCCGAACTCGTCTGGCGCTTCTACTCCCAGCGCCGCCGCGACGCCTCTGCCGCCCAACCCAACGCCGCCCACATCGCCCTCGCAAAGATCGAGCAGCAGCTAAACCAAAACTTCTACCTCTGCACGCAAAACGTCGACGACCTCCACGAGCGTGCCGGCTCCCGCCGCCTCCACCACATGCACGGCAGCCTCTTCCAGTCCCGCTGCACTCGCTCCAACGAACCCTTCGCCGACCACGCCCTCTACGAAGACCCAAACAACCTTCCCATCTGTAAGACCTGCCACGCCTCCATCCGCCCACACATCGTCTGGTTCGGCGAAATCCCGCTCGACATGGACGCCATCTACCGCGAACTCGACCGTGCCACCACCCTCCTCGTCGTCGGCACCTCCGGCTCCGTCTATCCCGCCGCCGGCTTCGTCGACATCGCCAACCAACGCCGCATCCGCACCATCTACGTCGGCCCCGAAGAACCCCTCAACACCGACGCCTTCGACGAAGTCATCCTCAGCACCGCCACCGAAGCCCTGCCATCCCTGCTCTCATGATCACAACTCATTAACTAAGGCGCTACAAGATTCTAGATATAAGAAAGAAGTGTCATCCTGAGCTTGCCCATTCCCGACTCTGGGACATGTGCTCCGCACTCCCCCAATTCATTTACAGTTAATCCCATGCCGAACCCGTCGAAGGTTGACCTCGTCGGCGTTGGCCTCAACGCCACCGACACCGTCATCCCTCTCTCCCACTATCCCGCCCGCGGCTCCAAGACCGAGTACTCTACACTCACCACCCTCCCCGGCGGACAAGTCGCCACCACCGTCGTCGCCTGCCAGCACTGGGGTCTCCGCACCCGCTACGTCGGCAAACTAGGCGATGACCTCGCCGCCACCCTCCATCGCGAGGCCTTCTCCCACGCCGGAGTCGAAACCCACATCATCACCGTCCCCGGCGCCGCCAGCCCTCAGTCCCTCATCCTCGTCGACGCCGAAGGCGAGCGCACCGTCCTCTGCCGCCGCGACTCCGAAGACCGTCTTACCCTCCATCCCTCCGACCTCCAGCGCGAATGGATCACCAACGCCCGCGCCCTCCACGTCGACGGCCACGACACCGCCGCCGCCATCCTCGCCGCCTCCTGGGCCCGCGAAGCCAACATCCCCGTCATCGCCGACCTCGACGAGCTCTACCCCAACGTCGAAGATCTCATCCGCAATGTCGACTACCTCATCGTCAGCCGCGACTTTCCCTCTCGCCTCGTCTCCCAGCCCGACCTCGAGCAGGCCCTCCGCAAGATGCATCGCCGCTACAACTGCCGCCTGGCCGCCGCCACCCTCGGGCACGACGGCGTCCTCGCCTTCGACGGCACGCAACTCCTCCACACCCCCGCCTTCTGCGTCCCCGTCGTCGACACCACCGGCGCCGGCGACATCTTCCACGCCGGCTTCATCTTCGCCCTTCTCCAGGGCTGGCCCCTCAACCGCCAACTCGAATTCGCCTGCGCCGCCGCGGCCCTCAACTGCACCGCCGTCGGCGCCCGCGGCGGTATCCACCCCCTGGAAGACATCGCCAACCTCATCGCCACCGGCACCCGCCACCGCACCGCCTCCTACGCATAACCCCAAACCGCCAACACCGCTCCCACGCATAAACCCATCCACCAAACCTTCGTCTACGCATAAACCCACCCACTACCCTCGTTGATGCATAAACCACCACTCACCTTCGTCTAGGCACAACCACCAAAATTCATCATCCTGAGCGAAGGGACTCACGCACTTCGTGAGTCAGAACAAAAAGTGTCATCCTGAGCGAACCCTGAGCTTGTCGAAGGGGGAGTCGAAGGACCCGCATTCCTTTCAAACGATATCTTCGTCGCATTGCTTTTCTCAGGGAGCGAACCGCGTGAGCCACAAAAGCTGAGGTCTTTGCTCTTGGGATTAAGCGTAGGGCTTTAGCCCTACGAAAATCCCCCACAACTACGAGGGGCTTTAGCCCCGGAATTCCTAGGCCACGCCCGTCCCACGGTCTAGGGAAAGTTCGTGCTAGTCCTAACATTTTTGCCAGTTGCCTGCGGCACATAGAGCGCAGAAGATTCAACTCGCGGAGTTCTGTTCCGGAGCGGCGAACGCGTGACGCTCAGGCCGCAAGGGAGTCTCCAGATGAATCTGAAGCTCGCAAAGAAGATAGTGGCCGCCGTCCTCTGCGGCCCTCTCGTCGCTTGGACAACGCCTATCGACGCCATGGCCGCCCAAACACAGACCGCGGCGCCCGCGCCCAACTACACCGGACAGGGCGCACCCCTCACCGCCGCTGAACTCCAGGGACTCGTCGCCCCCATCGCCCTCTATCCCGATGCGCTGGTCGCCCAGATCCTCAGTGGCTCAACATTTCCCGATCAGATCGCCATCGCCGATAACTGGCTCCAGACCAACAAGTCCCTCACCGGCTCCGCACTGGCGCAGGCAGTCGACAAACAAACCTGGGATCCCAGCGTCAAGGCACTCACGCAATTCCCATCAGTCCTCGACAAGATGGCTCAAAGCCTCGCCTGGACCTCATCTCTCGGCGAGGCCTATCACAACCAGCAAGCCGACGTAATGACCGCAGTCCAAACCCTCCGCGCCGAGGCCAAGAAGGCAGGCAATCTCAAGTCCGGCCCGCAGATCACCGTCGTGCAGCAATCGCCCCAGACCATCGTCATCCAGCCCACCAACCCGCAAATCATCTATGTTCCCGAATACAACCCGACCGTCATCTATGGCACTCCCTACGTTACCCCGGGATATAGCACCGCGGACGTCGTCGCCACCGGAGTCCTCGCCTTTGGTGCCGGACTGGCGATCGGCGCCATGATGAGCGGTGGCTGTTGCGGCTGGGGATACAGCAGCTGGAGTTGCAACTGGTACGGTGGCGGCGCCTATTATCACGGCGGCGCATACTACGGTAACAGCGCCTGGCACGGTGGCTACTATGGCTCCAGCGGGTCCTACTATGGAGCCTATGGAAGCGCCCACGCCTCCTCCGGCTACAACCCCTCCACCGGCACCTATGCCCGCGGCGCTTCGACGTCAACCGCCTATGGCACCCAAAAGGTAGGACAAGCCTATAACCCCTACACCGGGGCCTCCGCCGCCACTCATCAAGGGTCCAACTCTTACTCAAACTGGGGAAGCTCAACCGCCTCGAAGGACGGCCAGACCGTCGACACACAGCACTACTCAAGTGCCGCCGGAAACTATGGAACAGCCGAGACCTCCAACGGCAATAAGTACGCCGCCGCAAACGGCAACACCTATAAGAACACCGGCAGCGGCTGGCAGAACACCAACGGCTCCAGTGCCGCACACGGTTGGGGCGATTCCTCCTCCAGCGGCTGGGGACAAAGTGCAAGCGGCAAAGGCTCATCGGCCTTCAGCGGTTTCTCAGGCGGAGGAGGCGGCAGCGGCGGCGGCTGGCAATCTCGCTCCTCGAGCGCACAGGGCTGGGGGAGTCGTGGTGGCGGAGGAGGATGGGGCGGTGGCAGCCGCGGCGGTGGTGGTTGGGGCGGTGGCGGCGGAGGCTTCCGTGGTGGCGGAGGACGAAGATAGACGACGCACGCTACAACCGGCCTCGTAAAGCAACGCCAATCAAATTCAAACGGAGAACAGTCATGCTAAGGGCACTGCTAAATCGCAAGACGGAAGCCTCCCGCCTCTGCATCATGGTCGCCGCCTTTGGAGTGGCCATATCCCTACTGGCCTGCAACACTGCGAAAACCCCGGCGCCTTCAGAGACCGGCCCCAAGACCTTCGCCACACCCGACGACGCTGGCGCCGCGTTGCTCTCCGCCGTCAAAGCGAGCGACCACGCTGCGCTCCTGGCCACCTTCGGCCCCGGTTCGTCGGACCTCATCTTCTCCGGCGACGACGCGCAGGACAAGCGCTCGGGCGAGAACTTCGCGGCCGCATATCAAACCATGCAGCGTTGGCGCAAACAGCCCGACGGCAGCGAAGTCCTCGTCGTCGGCGCTGACAACAATCCCTTCCCGATTCCTCTTAAGAAGAACTCTGCAGGGCAGTGGTACTTCGATGCGAACGCCGGCAAAGACGAAATCCTCGCCCGCCGCATCGGCTCTAACGAACTTGCCGCAATCGACGTCATGACCGCCATGGCCGACGCCCAGGCCCAATACCTCTCGCAGCACCACGACGGCGTCAAGCAATACGCGCAAAGATTCATCAGCGACGAAGGAAAGCAAAACGGCCTCTACTGGAAGTCGCCCGAAGGACCAGCCGAGGAGCCCCCTCGGTCCGATGGTTGCGTTCGCCTCCACTGAAGGCTTCAGCCCACAGGCCGGCAAGCAGCAGCCATTCCACGGCTACTTCTATCGCGTCCTCACCAAACAGGGCGCCGACGCCAAGGGCGGCGCAAAGGACTACATCGTCAACGGCAAGATGACCGGAGGCTTCGCCTTCATCGCCTATCCCGAGAAGTACGGCGACACCGGCATCGTGACCTTCATCATCAACCAGAACGGCGTCGTCTTCGGAAAAGACCTGGGCAAGACCACCACCGAGACCGCCTTGGCCACCACCGAGTTCAATCCCGACAAGACCTGGTCCCCCGTACCCCAATAGCCTTCATGACTTTCGTCAACGCATAAACCCATCACCCACCTTCGTCTACGCACAACCACCATCCACCAACCGTCGTCATCCTGAGCGAAGTGACCCACGCACTTAGTGAGTCACGCAGTCGAAGGACCCCGACGAGTTGGTCCTGCCGAGGGCCGTCCGGATCTTTCAAACGATACCTTCGCCGCAGTTGCTTTTCGCAGGGAGCGAACTGCGTTAGCCCACGAAACGGACGTCTTTGCTCTTGGGATAAGCGTAGGGCTTTAGCCCTACGAAAAGCCGCATCTGAATTTCGCCCCCATCGCGCAAAAGCGCGACCCGCTCTCCTCAAAGCTTCCTACTTGGCCAAATCCCCCACCTCAAACACCACAACCACCATCCCCGCGGCATCCATCAACTCAAGCTGGTGCCCCGTAATCTTCCACTTCTGCACCTGCCCCAGCGCCTTCACAAAATTCTGTTCGGTCTCCATCCCGCTCGCACAAGCCATCATCGTAGACGCCCATTAGCCCAAACGTTAGCTTCTCCCCATACAACTCATACCCACCCATAATCTGATTGCACCCTCCCGACCCGCTCACCCGATGCGACGCCGGATCGAGAACAAGCTGAGCCTGCCGGTGCAGGTCCGCAGCCTTCACCGGTGCACCCCCCAACCGCACCAACTTCCACTCCGTCTTCTCCAGCGGAACCGAAGACCCCGCCATACTTCCCGCACCCCCAACCTTTCCCGCCTGCGCAAACCCAGCCATCGACAAGCCACCCACGAGCCCGCAGAAAACCAATCCCGCCACGAAACTTCTCATTCGACCCTCCTCCCACTCACCCTCAACTCTATTCCCGAATCAGCAGCCGGGTGTCCCATTCCATCGCGCAAAGCGCGATTCTGTGGCTGGTACACTTCTTTGCGACCAACCAAAGGTGAACCAGAGCATGTCGCAGAAAGCACGGCCTGACATCGTAGTTCGTACCGCCACACCGGAAGACAGCTTCGTCGCCGGACAGATTTGCTTCAACGCCTTTTCCGCGATCAGTGCGGCACACGGCTTTCCTTGCGATCTTCCCGGGCCAGAGGTCGCCACCGGCCTGCTTTCAACAATGTTTTCAGACTCCGGTTTCTACTGCGTGGTTGCCGAACACAACGGCCGGATCGTGGGCAGCAACTGCCTCGATGAGCGTTCCATGATTCGAGGCGTTGGCCCGATCACCATCGACCCGAACGCACAAAACCTCGGCGTAGGACGAAAGCTCATGCAGGCCGTGATGGACCGCGCAAACGAGCGCAGCGCTTCCGGAGTCCGTCTGGTCCAGGCCGCCTTCCACAATCGCTCGCTCTCCCTCTACACCTCGCTCGGCTTCGACATCCGCGAACCCCTCTCCTGCCTGCAGGGACAGACGCTCCAGCGGACTGTTCCCGGATGCGCAGTGCGACCCGCCAAACCCGACGACTTGAACGCCTGCAACGATCTATCGCGGCGGGTCCATGGATTCGATCGAGGCGTCGACTTGGCGCAGGCAATCGAGCAGGGAACTGCGCTCGTAGTCGAGCGCGGCGGCCGCGTCACCGGATACACGACGCACCTCGCGTTCTCCGGCCATTCCACAGCGGAGACGAACATAGACCTTCAAGCCCTCATCGCCTCGGCGGAATCCTTTGCCGGCCCCGGAATCCTGGTTCCTTCAAGGAACAGCACTCTCCTGCGCTGGTGCCTGGCGAACGGCCTGCGAGTAGTCCAGCCGATGACGCTGATGAGCACCGGACTTTATAACGATCCCGCCGGCGCATGGCTGCCATCCATACTCTTTTGATAGCTGCGTGGATTCCCCAATCATCCAATGACTTACCTCTGGAATTCTCTCAAAAATCCGCCAAACTCGCATGTCAAGCCCCGAACTCCTAAAAACCCACACCGCAAAACCCATAAACCAACTCAAAATGAGGCACCTGCAAGCCAAAAATAAACCCGCCGAAACTGGCATTTTAGTTATGTCCCATTCGATAAAATAGAAGTAGATAGAAAAGTGGCCCGGCCAAAAGCCGGGCCTTCGCATTTAACCGCAAAGCCCACAAGCAAACACGATCTCGTCTTAGCCATAACAAAAAGAAGTGTCATCCTGAGCGAAGCGCAGAGCGCGCAGTCGAAGAGCCTGCCCTGAGCTTGTCGAAGGACTGCATTTACCGCAAAGCCTACAGAGCAGGAAGTCCAGACCTATCTCCTGTCCTTCTTAGACTTTGCACAAAAAAGTACCCCGTGGGGAGGGGAACATGAACGACACCAACGAAACACCGAAGCAATACCAATGCCGCCACATCTTCACCGACGGACACCGCTGCGCAAGCCCGTGCCTCCGCCAGCAAGAGTTCTGCTACTACCACCACACCACCCGCAAGCCCATCGCAAACCCACGCCAGCGCCGCAGCCGTCGCTCCACCTTCGACCTGCCCCTCCCCGAAGACCGTTCTGCCATCCAGGCCTCCATCGGTGAAGTCCTCCAGCGCATCGCCTCCAACGACATCGACCCCCGCCGCGCCGGCCTGCTCCTCTACGGCCTCCAGATCGCCAGCCTCAACCTCCCCAAACCCCAACCCGCCAAATCCCAGACCCGCCGAACCCCAAACCCAGACCGTAGAAGAGATCACCATCGACCCCGCCCTCGGCATCCTCGCCCCACGCGCCGAAGTTGGTCATAGCCCAGGAACGCAAGAGCTCCGTCAGGCTGCTGATCGAGCGCATGGCGCGAGAACAACAAGAAGAAGACGCAGCCACACAGACCACATCCGAACCCCAACCCACCACCATCCCCACCCTGCAAGCCACAGGAGACTCCACCCCGCCCCTAATCAAACGGACCATCATCAATGAAAAGCGTCACTCCGACCGAAGCCACTCACGTGAGCAGCGCGCTGAAGGAAGTCAGCATTTCGCTTTTCCATTCCTGTTTTCAAATCCGTGTCATCCGCGAAGATCCGCGGTCGTCTGTTGGTATCCTAAGAAGGCATGTCCAAACCCATCGTTCTCACTATTCTCGACGGCTGGGGCTACAGCCCCGCCACGCACGGCAACGCCATCGCCCAGGCCCGCAAACCCGTCTACGACACCCTCCTCAGCAGCTTCCCGAACACCCTTCTCCACGCCAGCGACCACTTCGTCGGTCTCCCCGACGGCCAGATGGGCAACAGCGAAGTCGGCCACCTGAATCTTGGCGCGGGCCGCATCGTCCGCATGGACATGACCCGCATCGACACCGCCATCCTCGACGGCACCTTCTTCACCGACCCCACCCTCACACGTGCCTGCGAGCTCGCCGGACAGAAGGGCCGCGCCCTTCACCTCATCGGCCTCGTCTCCGACGGCGGCGTCCACTCCCACACCCGCCACCTCTACGCACTCCTCCGGCTCGCCGCTCAGCACAAACTCACTCGCGTCTTCGTCCACGCCTTCATGGACGGCCGCGACACCCTGCCCACCAGCGGCCTCGGCTTCCTCGAAGAGCTTCAACCAAATTTCAGGAGTACAACGTCGGCCTCCTCGCCAGTGTCAGCGGACGCTACTACGCCATGGACCGCGACCTCCGCTGGGAAAAAGAAAAACAAGCCTTCGACGCCATGGTCACCGGCCATCCCGAAGGCGGCACCTACGCCTCGCCCATCGACCGCGTCAAGGAACTCTACAACAACGGCATCACCGATGAGTTCATCCCACCCTTCACCCTCATCAATCCCGCCAACAACACTCCCGTAGCCCTCATCCGCGACCACGACGTCGTCATCAACTTCAACTACCGCGCCGACCGCGTCCGCCAGGTCACCCGCGTCCTCACCCGCCGCTCCGGCCTCACCGCTGACCCCGTCGGCAGCCAGGGCCTCCAACTCCCCAAAGCCGCCGAACTGGACGCCGAGATCCCCCTGGCCACCACTCCCGCCAACCTCCACTACGTCTGCATGACTCAGTACGACAAAAACTTCAAGCTCCCCATCGTCATCCCCGCCGAATCGATGGACAATCTCCTAGCCAACCTCATGTCGCAAGCCAATCTCCGCAACCTTCGCGTCGCCGAGACCGAGAAGTACGCCCACGTCACCTACTTCTTCAACGGCGGCATCGAAAAGCCCTTCTCCGGCGAAGACCGCGCCCTCATCCCCTCGCAGAAGGTCGCCACCTACGACCTCGCCCCGGAGATGTCCGCCTCCGGCATCGCCGACGCCGTCATCAAAGCCGTCAACGACACCGCCTTCGACGTCATCATCGTCAACTTCGCCAACGCCGACATGGTCGGCCACTCCGGCAAGATGGAACCCACCATCCGCGCCGTCGAAACCGTCGACACCCAGCTTGGCCGCATCTACCAGGCCATCAAGCAGTACGGCGGCACTCTCCTCGTCACCGCCGACCACGGCAACGCCGAGATGCTCATCGACCCCGCCACCGGTGGCCCCCACACCGCCCACACCACCAACCCCGTCCCCTTCCTCTACATCACCGACGAAGGCAACCACCCCACCCTCCGCAACGACGGCAGCCTCCGCGACATCTCGCCCACCATCCTCGTCCTTGCTCAATCTCGACCAGCCCAACCAAATGACCGGCGGCAACCTCCGCACGAAGTTGAGCCAGGGATCTAGAACTCCCTTCGTCCTTCCATAGCCCGCGTCATCGTAACCTCATCCGCATACTCAATGTCGCTCCCCGCCGGCACGCCCGTAGCGATCCTCGTAACCTTCAACTCCCCCTTAGCCTTCCGCAACTCAGCCGCAAGATACCCAGCAGTTGCCTCACCTTCCGTCGTCGGCGAAGTCGCAAGAATCACCTCATCCACCTCACCCAGCCGAGTCAACAGATTGGCAATCCGCAACTGCTCCGGCCCCACGCCCCCAATCGGCGACAGTGTCCCATGCAACACGTGATAGACTCCGTTGTAGCTCCGCGTCTTTTCGATCGTCGCGATATTCGTCGGCTCCTCAACCACACAAACCACACGCTGATTCCTCACCGCATTCGTGCAATACCCGCAGGGATCGACATCCGTGATGTTGTTGCAAACCGAACAAAGCCGCAGATGCAGCTTCAACTCCTGGATCGCCGCCGCTAGCGCATCGGCATCTTCACTCGACGACCGCAGCACATGAAACGCCAGTCTTTGCGCACTCTTCGTCCCGATCCCCGGCAGCTTCTTCAACTCTTCGATCAACCGTGCCATCGGCTCCGCAAACCGGCTCGAGTTTGTATTGAAAGAACCAGCCACCTAGCCCAACCCCGGCAGATCGGGCAGCCCCAGCCCACCCATCATCCCCGCCACGCTCGACTTGATCGCCTCATCCGCGCGCCGTCCTGCCTCATTCACCGCCGCTGCGATCAAATCCTCCAGCAACTCCAGATCACTCGCTGAACTCCCCATCGCCGTCGGCTCAATCTTGATGCGGAGGACTTCCTTCTTCCCATTCATCCGCACAGTCACCACTCCGCCACCGCTCGAAGCTTCCACCACCGTTGCAGCAAGCTTCTTTTCCATCTGCTCCTGCATCAGCTTCGCCTGCCCCATCATCTCTTTCATCTTGCCTAGATCAGGAAAGTCCATTTCGCCCTCGTTCTAATCTTGTGCTCCCATGTCGTTATCCTGACCCCTAGTCATTATCCCGCAGATCGATAACGCTGCGAATCTCTGCATTGAACAGCGTCTGCGCCCGCTGCACAATCGGATGCTCCATCGCCTTTGCCTGCGCGCTCCCGCTCTTTGCCGCTCTCGGTTTCTTCGCGGCAGAGGCATTCTTCGTACCAGGTAGCAACACCAGTTTCAACGCCCCTGCCCCGGCATCCCGCAACGCCGCCTTGATCAGCTTTTCCGCCTCCGGATTCACTACCATCGGCAGCATCGTCTTCGAAATCTCGGTCTGCACCCGAACTTCGTTCTCCGCAACCACCCACTCAGCATCCGCCAAAGCATCCGCCGCCGTATCCTGATTCTTCGCCCCCGTCAACGCATCAACCGCCGCCTTCTGCAGCGCCTCTGCAGAATGTAACGGCGAACGTTGCAAATCTGCAGCCAGCATCTCAACCGGATCGACAACAGGCTTCGTCTCTGCAACAGATAAGGCCAGGTCGCCTAAAGCCAGGTCCCCAGGATCAGCCAGGTCTCCCAACTTCACCAGCTCCGCTCCCATCACGTCGCCATCCGTGAGCAACATGTCTTCTGGCATCGCCATCGGCGAAGGCACAAGCACAGGGGACGGAATCGGCATCGGCGCAGCAATCGGGACAGATTGGGCGACGGCCACAGCAGCCGAGCCTCGCTCGTCAAACCGTCTCCGGGTCTTATCCTGTTCAAACGGTGAGAATGTCGGCTTTGCGCTCGCTGCCTGAGCACTCGCCGCAGGCGCCCGCGCAGGAGCTACACTCAAGGTTGCCGCGCCTGAACCAACACCGGCCGCAGCATTCGCCGTACCTACACCTACTCGTGCCTGCTCCGAACCACCCGTAGCAGGGAACTGGCTAAGCACCTCTTCAATCGGCAACAGCCGCCGCAGATGGACCAGCTTCAAAAGCCCCAGCTCAAAGTGAAACCGCTGCTCCTGCCTGTATCCAAGCTCATCAAAGGTCCGCAGCATCACCTGCAGAAATCGCGTCAGCTCCTCTTCGCCGAAGAGCGCAGCCGACCGCCCCGCGCGCCTCTGCTCATCCGCCGAGATTTGCAGCAGCTCAGCGCCCACACCCTCTGCGCCCGCGCCATCGACGCCAATGCCCGCGATCTTCGCGATCACGCAGTTCCGCAGATAGCGCACAAACTGTCGCGCCAACTGTGCAGGAGAGTTCCCCGCATCCAGCAACTGATTCGCAACCGTAATCACCTCGGCGCTGCGATTCCCATCCACCGCTTCCAGAATCTTCTCAAACACCGCATTCGGAACGGTCCCCATCAGCTCGCGAATCTGCACCACATCCAGACGCGGCCGCCCATCCTCCATCGGCGCACTCGCAATCGCCTGGTCCATGATCGACAGTGCATCCCGCATCGACCCATCGCCAGCCTCGGCCAGCAGACTCAGCGCTCCCTCATCTGCATCCACACCCTCGCGCTCTGCAATCCCGCGCAGCTCGGCTAGGATATCCACCAGCTTCACCGCATGAAAGCTGAAGTGCTGACAACGCGACCGCACCGTCTGAGGAATGTCCTCCGGCTGGGTCGTTGCCATCATAAAGACGATATGGTCCGGTGGCTCCTCCAGCGTCTTCAACAGCGCATTGAACGCCGCATCTGTAATCTGGTGCGCCTCATCCAAAATGTAGATCTTGTACTTGTCTCTCGCCGGCCGATACCGCGCGGCATCCCGCAGCTCGCGAATCTCATCAATACCGCGATTGGTCGCCGCATCGATCTCGATTACATCAACCGAATTGCCCGCCCTTATCTCGGTGCAGCTCTCGCAAACCTCGCACGGCTCTGCCGTTGGTCGTTGCGGAGACCCGATCGCTTTCCTGCAATTCAGAGCCATCGCCAAAATACGAGCGATCGTCGTCTTTCCAATTCCACGATGTCCGCTGAAGATGTACCCATGCGCAATCCGGTTCTGCGTCAGCGCATTCATCAACGTCACGGTCACATGGTCCTGTCCCGCGACATCCGCGAAACGCTGTGGCCGGTATTTCCGTGCAAGAACCTGATATGCCATAGAGAAATCAAAACCAAAAGAGATAACCGTGCAACTGATCACTACAAGCTGCCAGTCGATCTGCAGCCCTATTGTATCGCCCACGAGGACAGCGTCTTTTGGCGCTGAAGGCGCGTCAGCCTCGATGGCAGATCGCGCCGTGCGCGCAGCACGCCTTTAGAACCTGCCAAAAAAAGTGTTTTGAAGGGGCGCGGCTTTAGCCGTCCAGGGAATCTTTCCCCGCCACACCGGACTTTTTCAGCAACCTCTTTTTAGCCCTTCGCTTTTCTTGCCGCGGCCCGAGCCTTCCGCGCCCGCCGCTTCACCTCATCCTCACTGAACATCGTCCCCCGGCACTTCTTTGCTCCGCAGTAGCAATCCGCATCGTCATCGTCGCTGTCATGAAGGTTGTACTCATACGTCAATTCCTCCCCGGCGGCGATATCGCGAATCGCCACAATAAACACCCGCTCCCCAATATTGTCCGACTCGCAGTTCGGATCGCAAGAGTGGTTGATAAACATCGCGGTCCCAAACCCGTCGATCACCGTCCCCTTCTCGCCCGTGCTGAACAGATAAGTAATATCCCTATCCTTATATCGTTCATCCGCCTCATCTTTCGAGAAGCGAGGTCCGTCGTATTCAATCACTCGCGCTCCCTTCTTTATCTTTCGAGTCGTGTAGCAGCCCGCCGCGTGAATCGACGAAGAGCGAATAATCAGTCCATCAACCATAATCAGATCAATTCCATCAAATAAAATATCGGCAGGGAAGCAGCCCAGGTCTGCTGACTATAACAAACTGTGACGAAGCAACACGCATCATCGTCAAAGCTTCAGACGGAATACGTTAACCACTATAAGCACCATGGCAATCCATTCAATAACTCGAGCGCTCATCGCAACCTGCATCCTCTCCGCTGCGAGCTTCGCCCAAACCACGCCCAATCAAAATCCTCCCGCCGCCCCTTGCCCGGCCCCAAATCAAACACCCGACCAGTCGGCGAAACCCTGCCCGCCGCCCACCGTAAAGAAGCCTTCCGCAGCTGAACAGTTCCCATTCCCTGGCGAAACCGCCAAGCCTGCAAATCCTCCGGCGAATGCTCCCGACTCCCCCGCTCCATCCACCACCCCCTCGGACGCTGCCACCCAACATCCATTCCCCACTCAGCCCCCTCCCAAACTCCCCGGTGACGACTCCAGCAGCAGCTCCCGTTCCCCCGACGATGCCGACCCCGTCCCTGGCGACGACTCAGCCACCAAAGGTGATCCGCCCGAGGGAACCTCCGTCCATCGCAAACTCCCGAAGGTCAAGAGAGTCCAGACCGATGACGAGCGCGTCGACGAAGATCTCAACGTCGCAAAGTTCTACTTCCGCGACGAAAATTACCAGGGCGCCTATCTCCGCGCGAAAGACGCGATCAACGTGCAGCCCGACTACTCCACCCCACACTTCGTCCTGGCCCAAATCGCCCAGAAGATGAAGAAAAAAGACGAAGCCATCGCGGAATACCAGGCCTATCTCAAACTCGACCCCGAGGGCGAAAAAGCCAAGGAGGCCCGCAGGGCCCTGGCCGAACTTCAGCCGTCCGGTTCCCACTAAACGCGGCGTGTCGGCTCTGGCGTCAGCACCTGCGAGCCGTGTAATGTCATCCTGACAATGAACTCCACCCTCCAGCAGCTCCAGAGTGAGATCAGATCCTGCCTCACCGGACTTGACGCCACCCAGACTCAGCTCCGTCCGCCATCACGCTCCGACAAGTGGAGCATCCAGCAGATCGTCGAGCATCTGCTCCTCACCTACTCGAGCACCGAAACTGCCATCAACGCCCGTCTCACGAAAGGCACACCCACCCGCGCCAAACCCACCCTCAACCAGCACGTCTTCCGCTACGCGGTCACTCGCTGTGGCTACTTTCCGACAGGTCGCGAAGCCCCTCCGATGGTCACCCCTCAGCCAACCTCGTATCCACTCTCCGGCGAAGCCCTCACTCAATCCGCCGCCGAACACCTCACTCATCTCGACCAGCTCTTTGCCGAGGCCGAAACTCGCTTCGGCCACGCCAGCCGATGCGCCAGCCATGCGGTCCTCGGCCCACTCAATATCGAACAGTGGCGAAGATTCCAGCTCATCCACGGCGAGCATCACCTGAGGCAAATCACCGCCATTCGCAAAGCCCACAAGGTCTGGTCCATCCAAACATCCAACTAATCCTGGTCCTCCAACTCGCTCACCAGGACTGCGTCGTCCTCCCTCAGCTCATCCTCCACCCGCAGATAACGGCGCATATACCGAAGCGGCTCCTCAGACGCCGCCAGTTCCTTCAGGTGATACAACCAGGCATCCTCACGCGCACTGCGCCGCGTATACCCCTTACGCTTCACTGTGCCGATCGTGCCGTCCTTCATCCTGCGCGTGAACGTCTGCGTCGGCACCTGGAACGTCATCACCTCGCCAGGCTTCCAAAAGCTCGATGCAAACTCGTGCGAGAACAGCAGCGCATAATATCGCCGCTCCGCCGCCAGCGTCTCCACCGCCTGCCGTGCATTCTGCCAAGGCAGACCCAGCTTGCCGACGTACCACTTTCGAAACTCGAATCCGTTACTGCGTGCCTGACCAACTAACAACTGAAGGAGTTCAAACCGTGTCATAAAGTCCGTTTCAGTCCCAATTCAACTACGACAACACCTATTGTTCGGGTGCACAAAGGGTATAGTTTACGGTGGCGTGCGTCCAATATTCTGTTGGCCGCGTCTAGCCCTATCATCCCGCATCCAACATAAATGTTCCGTAAACGACGAAGACCACAGGCCCGGAGAACAACGATAAAACGCTGCGTCAAAATCTTCAGCCTGTTTCTTCTCGCGCTCCTGGCAGCTGTCCCGGTCTCCGCGGACTCCTACAATCCCGCCGCCCACACCGACCCCATCAATCTCACTCCCGCAGTCCGCGAGGCGCACGAACACTTCTACACCCTCGACTTCGAAGGTGCTCTCTCCCGCTTCGAAGCCATCCAGAGAGAGAACCCCCAGAGCGCCATCGCCACCGGCTACATCCTCATGACGCTCATCTTCCGCGAGCTCTACCGTCAGGATCTCCTCGACACCACCTACTACGCGCACGACTCCTTCCTCACCTCCAAGCGCAATGTCCCCGTGCCCCAGCCCGTCCGCGATCGCATAGAATCCCTCACCAACTCGGCCATCGCCCTCTGCGACCAGCAGATCAAGTCCAACCCCAGCGACGCGAACGCTTACTTTGCACGCGGCTACGCCCGCGGCATGCATGCTGCCTTCATCACCTTCGTCGACCACAGCTTTGTCGCTGCCGCCCGTCAGGGCCTCGCCTCCCGCAACGACAGCGAAGCTACACTCCGTATCGACCCCGGTTACGCAGATGCCAAGATGGCTATCGGTATTCAGCAATTCGCCGTCGCCAGCCTCCCCCGCCTCGTTCGTATGGTCGTTGGCATAGCAGGCGTCGGAGGCAACAAACAAAAAGGCCTCGACCTTCTCCGCGACTCCGCCGCCCACGGCATCGTCACCCCCATCGAGTCCCGCACCGCGCTCTCCCTCTTCCTGCGCCACGACGCCCGCTACTCCGAAGCCATCGTTGTTCAGAAGGGCCTGGCCGACCAATACCCCCACGACTACCTCTTCCGCCTCGAGGTCGCCAACCTCACCAAGGACTCCGGCAACGGCCCCGGAGCCATCGCCATCTACCGCACGATCCTCGCCGACGCACAGAAGCCCGGCTACTTCATCGAGCCCCGCCTCCACATGACCTACTTCGGCCTCGCCGACACCGAGCGCGGCCAGAACCAGATCGCCGAAGCCGCCCAGAACTACCTCCTCGCCGCCGCTCAGCCCACCTGCAGCGACTGGATCCGTCACCGCGCCCAGCTCAACGCCGGCGAGATGTTCGACCTCCTCGAAAAGCGCGACGAAGCCATCAGGCAATATCAACTGGCCGCTGCCCCCTCCGGCGACCAATCCCAGTCCGAAGCCGCCCGCCGCTACCTCAAAGCCCCCTACACCGGCAAATAGCGCAACACAGAACCGCCCGTCTCTTATCAGCCTTTATCCCTTTGATTATCCCTTTGATCACCGTTACGCCTTCGCACGAATCAATCCTGTCCTCCTTCAACTCTCTATGGCAAAATAGAGTCTCTCCCGGGGAGACGCCCATGTTCTGCAGCCACTGCGGTAAGCAAATAGAACCCACCTCTCGTTTCTGTCCTGCGTGCGGAGCCACGATCTCCTCCGCCCCACCGCCTCCCATGGGCTCTTACCCAAACCCCAATCAGCTCACCCGCCCGCGACAAAACCGCATGATCGCCGGAGTATGCGCCGGCTTCGCGCAGCACTACGGCTGGGATCTCAACCTCGTGCGCATCCTCACATGCGTGATTACGTTCTTCTCCGGTGGCGCTGGCCTCGTCGCATACCTCGTCGCATGGGTCATCATCCCCGAAGCCCCTTACGCGCTTCCCGTAAAAACTTCTTGAGCTTTCACTAGGCCAAAGCAAGGCTTCTGATACGAAGACCAGCAGGCTCTCATGCACTGTTCCCGCTGTAGAAAGCGATTGAAACCGTATCACCGCTCCTGCCCTGTTTGCGGAAGATCGATAACCGCAGCCGAACGCGCAACGGAACCTCCGATGCGCCGCCCCCTCACCAATCGGCTCCTCGCGGGCGTCTGTGCTGCATTCGCTTTACACTATGGATTGAAACTGAACCGCGTTCGCGTCGCGACTCTCTTATTCATCGTCTGTACCGGCGTCGGGGGCATCGTCTACCTCGCTGCATGGCTAGTAATCCCGGGAGAGTCCTACCCAACGAAAAAGACAAAGAGTGCCTGAGCTTGCCTAAGAAAATCGAAGAGAAAATCGAAGCGCCCCATTCGCTCTCACCACGCCCCTTCCTCTACCGCAACCGCAAGCTCTACTGTGATGGAGCTGACCTCACCAAACTCGCCGGCGAACACGGCACGCCCCTCTACGTCTACTCGGCCCAGCAGATCGTCCAGCGCTTCCAGCTCTTCCAGCAAGCCTTCGCGCATGACCCGCTGCATGGCCCCCTGCCTGGCCCCGACGCTCGTCCCCATACCGTCTGCTACGCCGTCAAAGCCAACTCCTCGCTCGCCATCCTCCGCCTCCTCGCCAAACAGGGAGCAGGCTTCGACATCGTCTCCGGCGGCGAACTCGAGCGCGTCCGCAAAGCCCACAAACCCGCTCTTAAGAAAGTCGTCTTCTCCGGCGTAGGCAAGCAGCTCTGGGAGATCGACGCCGCCCTCGAAGCCGACATCCTTCTCTTCAACGTCGAATCCGAAGCCGAACTCCATCTCCTCGCCGCCCGCGCCGAAGCCCTAGGCCGCCGCGCCCGCTTCGCCCTTCGCGTCAACCCCGACGTCTTCGCCGAAACCCACCCCTACATCTCCACCGGCCTCAGCGAACACAAGTTCGGCATCGACATCAATGCCGCCCGCGCCATCTATCGCCGCGCGGCAAAATCAAAGTGGCTTGATGCAGCCGGCGTCTCGGTCCACATCGGCTCGCAGATCCGCAAAGTCGATCCCTTCGCCGCCGCGCTCACCCGCGTCACCAGCCTCATCGCCGACCTGCGTCGCGACGGCCACAACATCCGCTTCGTCGACGCCGGAGGTGGCCTCGGCATCGACTACGGCCCCGGTACTTCAAGTCATGCCACTTCGGGTCATGCCGCTTCAGGTCATGCCGCGTTCGATCCCGCGAAGCAGATAGAAAAATACGCCGCCGCCCTCACCAAAGGCCTGGGCAACGAACCCGCTCACCTCCTCCTCGAACCCGGCCGCTTCATCGTCGCCCAGGCCGGCGCTCTCCTCACCCGCGTACTCTACGTCAAGAAAAACAGCACCAAAACATTCGTCATCACCGACGCCGCCATGAACGACCTCATCCGCCCCGCGCTCTACCACGCCCACCACGAGATCATCCCAGTAACCGCAACAACCAGCAGGGAAGTCGCCGAATCAACTTACGGTCGATGTCGTCGGCCCAGTCTGCGAATCAGGAGACTTCTTCGCCCGCGACCGAGCCCTTCCCACAGTCAAACCCGGCGACCTCGTCCTCCTCCTCGACGCTGGAGCCTACGGCATGTCCCAAACCTCCAACTACAACACCCGTCCCCGCCCCGCCGAAGTCCTCGTCGATGGCGCCACCACCCGCCTCATCCGCCGCCGCGAAACCATCCGCGACCTCCTCGCCCCCGAACTCAGCGGAATTAGCAACTGACGATCGCCTTCGGGCGCGGCCCACATCCAGATCGAAGCCACAAGATCGGGTGCCCCATATCTCGATTTTGAGATGTGGGCATTCGCGCTACGCGCGACCGTTCTTCATCCGCTCGCGCCACCGCACACTTGACAAACCTGACTCACAGAAAGGCTGAACCGAAGATGCGACCCTCTGTACAGCGGCCTTCGCGTCGTCTCAAGTCCAGACCTAAACTCCTTCATTCGAAGACTTTGCGCACTTTTGACGGGGGTGGGGGAGTCCGCCCTCCGCAAGCGAATCAAGGGTTAAACATGCTAAACTCGCAAGGTCGCGCAAGCCTGCAACGCACCGCAGTCCCACGCAAAATCACCACTGAGGAAATCCATGTCCGGCCACTCAAAATGGGCGACAATCAAGCACAAGAAGGGCGCGCTTGACGCCAAACGCGGAAAGATCTTCACCCGCCTGATCAAGGAAATCACCATCGCCGCCAAGCAGGGCGGAGGCGATCCCGACGGCAACCCCCGCCTCCGCGGAGCCATCGCCGCCGCCAAGGCAGAGAACATGCCCGCCGACAACATCAAGCGCGCCATCCAGCGCGGCACCGGCGAACTCGAAGGCGTCTCCTACGAGGAGATCACCTACGAGGGCTACGGCCCCGGCGGCGTTGCTCTCATCGTCGAAGTCCTCACCGACAACAAAAATCGCGCCGTCAGCGAAATCCGCCACGCCTTCTCCAAGAACGGCGGCAACCTCGGCGCCGAGGGTGCAGTAGCCTGGATGTTCACCAAGAAGGGCGTCATCACCATCGCCAAATCCGCCGCCAGCGAAGACAAACTCACCGAGATCGTCCTCGACGCCGGCGCCGAAGACCTGTCCGACGAAGGCGAAAACTGGGAGGTCCTCACCGACCCCAAGGACTTTGAAGCCGTCACCGAGGCCCTCAAAAGCGCCAAGATCACCCCCGAGCACGCCGAAGTCACCAAGATCGCGTCGACCTACACCAAACTCGAGGGCTCTCAGGCCAACGCCATGATTCGCCTCCTCGAAACTCTCGAGGACCTCGACGACACGCAAAACGTCTACTCCAACTTCGACTTTGATGAAGCCGCAGTGGCCGCACAGTAATCAAAACGGTAGCGGAAACCCAACAGCCGCCGTTCACCGGCGGCTTTCTTCTGCCAGCCAACTCTCGGAGACCTCGATTGACTAACAGCACGCAACGCACCCGGGCGATCGCAATCTGTGCCTTCGCCCTCCTGCTCTCCGCCGCTCGCATCGCCTCCGCACAAGCCGTCGTCAGCAGCGACGCCACTCCCTTCCATCTGGACAACCCCAATCACCTGCCCCTGGATATCGGCGCCCTGGTGCAGGGCGGCTTCGGTCTCACGGAAGACCGCGACGACTTCAAATTCATGATGGCCGGCGTGCACCTTGGCAAAGTCCTCGCCGCTAGCCACGGACACAGCGCCTTCCGCAGCAACTTCGAGCTCGCAGGCGAGTTCTTCCCCTTCTGGCAGTCCTATACTCCGAAGTTCCAGAAACCCTTCTGTACCAACCCGCCCGGCACGCCCGAACAGTGCACTGCCTTCTACACCGTGGGTGGCACCTTCACCGGAATGTCGCTCACTCCCGTCATCTTCCGTTGGAACCTCGCCGGCACCAAACACTTCTCCTTCTGGGGCCAGGCCGCCGGCGGTCTCCTCTGGACCAATCACAAATACCCCGCCTTCGGTGGCCCACCCTACAACGAGCAGAACGACGGCCCCAACGCCGACGCCAGCGTCTGGAACTTCACCCCTCAAGGGGGCATCGGCGTACACTACTTCGTCCACCCGCGGCGCTCGATCGACTTCAGCGCGAACGGCGTCCACATCTCCAGCGCATCCCTCGGAGACCGCAACCCCGGCGTCAACGCCAGCGTGCAATTCTCCCTCGGATACACATGGTGGAAATAGAAAGTCTCTAAACTGATCACTGCCGCAAAATGAATCCCGAAGCCATCATCGAATGCGTGCCCAACTTCTCCGAAGGCACCGACGCCGCCAAAGTCAGCCAGATCGTTGCCTCCATGCAGGTGGAGGGCGTGCGTCTGCTCGACTGGTCGCTCGACAAGGCTCACAACCGCTCCGTCGTCACCATCGCCGGCGAACCCAACGGCGTCGTCGAATCCGCCGTCCGCGCTGCCGGCAAAGCCGCCGAGCTCATCGACCTCACCAAGCAGAACGGCGTCCACCCCCGCATCGGCGCCGCCGACGTCATCCCCTTCATCCCCGTCAGCGGAGCGTCCCTCGCCGAGTGCGCCGTCCTCGCCCGCCAGGCCGGCCTCCTCATCTGGCGTCGCTACGGCGTCCCCGTCTACTTCTACGGAGCCGCCGCCGCCCGTCCCGATCGTGTCCAACTCGAAGACGTCCGCAAGGGCCAGTTCGAAGGCCTCCGCGACGCCGCCCGCCGCGACGCCGCTCGCCGCCCCGACATCGGCGGCCCCGAACTCCACGAGACTGCCGGTGCCAGCGCCGTCGGCGCTCGCAGCTTTCTCATCGCCTACAACGTCTATCTTCGCCAGCCCGACGTCTCCGCCGCGCGCGCCATCGCCCGCGACATCCGCGCCGCCAACGGAGGCCTTCACGGAGTCAAAGCCATCGGCGTCCTCGCCAACGGCCGCGCCCAGGTCAGCATGAACGTCACCGACTTCAACCTCACCCCCATGCGTCACGTCCACGCCACCATCCAGCATCTCGCGCAACGCCACGGCGTACTCATCGACGACGCCGAACTCATCGGCCTCATCCCCGAAGCCGCCTACGAGCCCGGCTCCGAGTGGGTCCGCCAAATCACCGGCTTCGATCCCGACGCCAAAGTGCTGGAGCGCAAACTCCACGCCCCCATCGCCTGGCCCGACCCGCAGCCATCGCAATCAAAGTAGCCGCCATGAAGAATCGCTCCGTCCCCGTCGACACCATCCTGCCTCACATCGTCTATCGCAACGTCCCCGACGCCATCGCATGGCTCGCCCACGCCTTCGGTTTCGTCGAACACTATCGCTACGGAGATCCACCCGGCCCCATCGGCGCGCAAGTACATCTCGGAGACGCCTGGATGATGCTTGAAACCGTGAAGCCCAACTCTTCAACTCCGGCGCAACTCGGTGCCCGCACCCAGAGCCTCACCATCTTTGTCGACGACGTCGAGGCGCACTACAACAGAGCGAAGTCAGCCGGCGTCACCATCGTCGAAGACCTCAACGAAACCATCTACGGCGAGCTGCAGTACGCAGCCCTTGACCTGGAAGGTCATCACTGGCTCTTCTCTCGCCACGCGAAAGATATCTCTCCCGACGCCTGGGGCGCAAAGCTGGCCCCGCGCTAAAACTCCGATCGTCAATCAGAAAATCGTCTCAGCAACCACTCCACCAGATCTCCGCTAAGTACCACGAAAGTAGCAAGCTTGCTAACAAAGCATCTTCCAATCAGTCTTGATACTTAGCTGCATTCACGAAACAATAGAGTCACTGACGCTACACTCGCAGTAGCTCAAGGAGCAAAAAGGAAATATGACCACCATCAAGCAGAACCTCCTCACCGCGGCCGTCGCCATCGCGACCATCATGGCCCCCGCATTCGCCTCAGCTGCGCAGCTCTCCAGCGACGCGAAATCGGCCATCCCCAAAGACATTCAGCAGCTCATCGTCGTCGACTACCACGCCATGCAGAACTCCCCCGCGGCCATGGACCTCAAGGACCGCGTCCTCCCTCCCGAGCTCAAGCGCCTCGAGACCGCCCTCAAAAGCTCCGGCCTCAAGGTGGATCAGGACGCCGATGTCCTTTGCTTCGCCGCCTTCCGTGAACAGGCAGGGCAGGGAACCCGCATCGTCGGCATCGCCCAGGGCCAGTTCCACACCCGCGAGATCATGGCCAACTTCGTCAAGAACAAGACCAAGCCCTATACTCTCCGCAACAACAGCATCTATCCCATGGGCTCCGCCGGCATGAGCGTCGTCTTCCTCAACCAGACCACCATGGTCTTTGGCGACAAGGACGCAGTCAAAGAAGCAATGGACGCCCGTGACGGCATCATCCCTGACTTCCTTTCCAACAGCGACATGGTCAACGAGATGGGTGTCGTCGACTCCAAGGCCGTGTGGAGCCTGCTCGACGCCAAAGGCACTCAGAACATGATGAAGAGCGTTCTCGGTGACGCCGCCCAGCTCGCCGACTACGACACCGTCAAGAACCGCATGAAATCCAGCCGTTACACCATGGACTTCCAGAACGGCGTCAAGTTCGACATGGCGGTCGTCATGTCCGACACCCTCACCGCCGCCACCGCCGCGACGCTGATGAAGGGCGTATCGATCATGCGCAAAACCTCAGGCTCGCCGCTGGAAAAATCCGCTCTAGACCAGACCACCATCGACTCCAACGCGGGAACCCTCACAGTGGCCTACTCCTCATCAGACAGCCAGTTCGCCAGCCTCCTCACGTCGCCTCTCTTCCAATCCGTCGTCAAGTAAGACGCAGCGGATCAGCCTTACAAAGCCCGGCCTTCGCGATCACGCGAACGTCGGGTTTTGTGTCATGATGCAGTCTGGCTGGTTTTGCTTTCAGTTTGGTCGCGGGTTCTGCTTAAGGGCACGGCTTCAGCCGTGCCATGAAGAGCGCGAACGCTGCGGCTTTAGCCGCTGAGGTTCGCTTCTCGAAATTGACCCTAGTCGACCAATGGCCGATTAAGTTCCGTCCGCCACGCAGACGAATCAGGGCTCGTCTCCGGACCAACGAGATAGCACTCCCAAAGATCGGGCCGCGCCGCAAACCCCTTGCGTGTAATCCACGCATCGAACTCACCCCACGCAGCGCTGAGCCCTGCATAATCCCCATGAAAGATCGTCCGCGCCACCGTCGTCACCGGCCACCGGCCCGGTTCCACTCGACCAACTGGATCAATTGGCGCAGTCACCGGCACGCAGATCTCAAAGTCGAAGACGCCTGGATCCATTCTGAGATGATGTGTAAACCATGGGCCGGTTGCGCCGATACCCTGTGCGGCAATCGCAGCCCTCACCTCGTTCAGCCCGGGACCCATCACCTTGCGAATCTCCGCGCGCGGTATCATCAGGTGAACAAACGCAGTGAGCTGTGCGTCAGTCTGCGTAATCTGCGGAGTGTCAATCATGGATGTTCTCCTCCTGTTGCCGGCAGGCATCCCCTGACATCACTTCCTCGTCATCAATTAGAAATCGCGGAACTCCAAATCGATCCACGATGGACGGGCGGTGGTGCAAGACTAAAGATAGTCGCACATGTCTGCGTCTTGCAGTTGGAGCTCGAATCGAGAGAGGTTCGAAAACTATTTTTCTCATTTTTCCGCCAAAAAAACGCGTGTCAAGTCCCAAAGTAACCTAAACCTTTGTCCGGCAATGAGATAGCTTTGGCGTATGAGTTAGCCTTCGCTCGCTATAATGGAAACAGTGGGGAAATAAAGCGGCATGGCACAGAGGAGGACGATTTCCAGTTGCTAACTCGTGTGCTGCCAGGACTTTGCACTGATCGCTCTTTGTTTTCAAGAGTTTAGCCGCGAAGTCTGGGCTTAAGTCTAATCTTTGGAAGACTTTAGCACAAAAGCGGTAGGGTGGGGATAGCGCTTCAAAACGCCAACACCACCCCAAACACATTACCCTGAAAGGAATAGTTCCGACTAAACTTGGCGCTGAACTGCGTTTGGTAACCTTCGAGACCCTTCCGGGTCACCGCTGGTGTCGAGATCATGCAGTTCGAGTCCGGAGAAGCAAGTTTGCTCTTCCAGCCTCCGGCGATCATGTTGCATAACTCGCCGATCGCATCGTCGACCATCGGATCGTGAGGCTCGGACGGAGTGCCCAACAACGCCTCCGCAGTCACCGACGCCGTCGCCTGGCTTGCATACAACAGGCACTCCCCATCCACGGCGCCGGTAAATTGAATTCTCGCCACGATTTTTCCTTCCACCGTGTCGACATCGCCTTCCAACGGATCGCAGCTCCGCTCCAGCATTGTCTCAAACACCTCAGAAACCGCGGAGTCAAGCCGGGTCACTGCCTCATCCTGCACATTCGTCACGCTCGTCCTCTTCCTGGTTCAAATTTGACTGCAATAAGATATTGCGGATCGATTAAGCCGCTCGAAGCAACGGCAACACCCGCACCTTCACCTGCTCCGCCGTAAACGGCTTGCAGATATAACCCTGAGCGCCCGCAGCAATGGCGCGCAGAACAAACGCCTCATTGCCCTCCGTCGTAATCATCACCACCGGAACGCCCTCGGCCAGGTTCTCCTGCCGCCTCGTCTCCAGAAACTGCAAACCATCCATCACCGGCATATTGATATCACTCAATATCAGCGCAAGCGGAGTGGAAGCACTTCGATCGTCCCGCAACATCTGCAATGCCTCTTCGCCATTCGAAGCTTGAACCGCTTCGGTGAGTTCGAGGCCAGCCTGCCGCAACGCCCGCTCGATCACCTTCCTCATCACCGCCGAATCGTCAACTATTAGAGCTCGCAACTGACCCTCCTCCGATTCTCTGCATCCAGACTGCATCTGGTCTGAGATCACTATCGGCTGCAAGTCGGCAACCTTGAGCGTCGCTCGTCTTAGCGTCTTCTAACCCGCAACCCGCGAACTTCGGCCCTCAAGCTGCATAGTTCCGTGGCATGGACAGTGGACTCTACGCCGCATACACAGGACTGCTCGCACGCACGCAAGCGCTCGACACAGCGGCGAACAACCTCGCGAACGCTGGAACGGCCGGCTTTCGCGCGCAGCGCGACTACTTCAGCGGTGTCCTCGCCGGAGGCATCGATCAGAATCCCGAAACCGCTTCCCAGGTAGGCCAATCCGTGAACGGCTTCGGCGTCCTCGGCGGGAACCGTCTCGATCTCGGACAAGGCGAGATAAAGGCGACGGGGAATCCTCTCGACCTCGCACTGAACGGCCAGGGCTTCTTCGCCATCCAGGCCTCCAACGGCATCCGATACACACGCGACGGTGCCTTCTCCCGATCCTCGAAAGGTGTCCTGCAGACTGCCCAGGGCGAGCCCGTCCTGGACAATAACCAGAAGCCTATCACCATCCCCACCGGCTCCATCTACGTCTCGCCAGATGGCAACATCTCCGTCTCTACGGCAGACGGCAGTGTGATCGTCGGTAGTGTGGGCACCTTCGACTTTGCAAATAAATCATCTCTCACAGCCGAAGGGTCAAATCGGTTCTCCGCAAACGGAGCGAAGCCGATTCCAGCAAGCGCCTCGGTCGAACAAGACGCCGTCGAAGGAGCCAACGAAGACGCCGTTCAAGGCACGATGCAGTTGGTTCTGGTTCAACGGCAGGCAGAGATGATGCAAAAAGCTCTCAGTGTATTCAACAACGACTTTGACAAGACTGCGTCGGAAGACCTCCCAAGGGTCTGAGACAAGCATAAGAACAGGAGCACAGAATGATTCGAGCGTTATACACAGCAGCGAGTGGAATGAGTGCCCAACAGACGAGCTTGGATACGATAGCCAACAACCTCGCGAACTCTGCTACGACAGGCTTTCACCAGCGCCAGGTGCAGTTTGAGGACATGATCTACCAGAACCTCATCACTCCTGGCTCTGCTCAGACACAACAGACTCTTTCAGCCGGCCTGCAGGTCGGCCTCGGAACCAAGTCGGCGGCCAGCGAGGTGATCATGACCCAGGGAGACTTCAACCAGACTAACGGCCCGCTTGACCTCGCGATTCAGGGAGCGGGATTCTTCCAGATATCTCGCCCCGATGGAACGATCGCTTATACGCGAGCTGGCAACTTCCATCCCAATAATCAGGGAACGCTGGTAACCTCGGACGGCGATACCCTTCTGCCTGCTATCAGTGTTCCTTCAAATGCAACCAACATTACGATCTCTCAGTACGGAGTCGTATCGGCGACGCTACCCGGCCAGACGAACGCTGCGCAGCTCGGCACGATCCAGTTAGCAACCTTCGCTAATCCAGGAGGGTTGAACTCCATCGGCGGCAATCTCTTACAACAAACTGCATCCTCTGGAAATCCCATCACCGATGCTCCAGGAGGAACCACCGGAATGGGCACCCTGCAACAAGGTTATCTGGAGAACTCCAATGTCGATGTCGTTGCAGAGTTTGTGCAGATGATCCTCGCTCAACGCGCCTACGAGAGCAACTCAAAGGTAATCCACGTGGCTGACGATATGTACTCACAGGTCAACGGCCTGATCCGCTAGGAACCTTATGAGGAATGATCATTGTTTACGGCTCAGACTGGTCGCCATCATCGTTTTATTTGGGATGTCCGCGGCCAGTACGTCCCGGGCGGTTTGCTACAGCACACCACGGAGTGCAGCCGACGCCCCCCTCACAACATCTTTGTTCTCTCAGCGTACAAAGAACGACGGCTACCAGGTGAAAAGGATCGAGTCAGATCCAGTTCTCCGCCAGAAATGGGCGATGGTTATCCGCTGTGGCCATCCCGATTGGCCCGTGCTCGCTATTCCAGCGAATGGAGCAAGCTCCATTGCAGCAACTTCAGCGACCGAGGGCGTTAGGACACCTCCTATGGTGCGCGTAGGGGATATGGTGCGGCTGTGGAGGCAGGAAAGCCTGCTTCGCATCGAGGTTTCTGGGGTGGCGGAAGAAAGCGGTGGATTGGGTTCAACCATTCGGGTGCGTTTGGCGACAAGGGATACATCCGAGCAGTCGGTGCAGGAACGGTCCTCGGGCGTAATTCGAGGCCCTTGGAGTGTGGAGATACAACCATGATAACAGGATTCCGCTTTGTCCCATCGCTAAGTGCGATTGGTTGGTCGACGATGGGAAGTGTACAGATCATGCCCTTACCAATCACGCCTCGCCCACCGGAAAACAGAGATCCGGGTCTGTTCGCCGCTACTATTGCCATCGTATCGATTTCGTTGTTCGCATCCTCAGTGCTTCGAGCACAGCAGGTCGAGGCCCTCCACAAGTTGATTGAGCCAAAGCCCAACGTTGCAGCAGCATCCCTATCGTCATATTTAGAACGGGTGCGAGCAGAAAACTCGAATATGCAATCTTCTCCTGGTTCGATCTGGATCGATAATGGTCGTCTTGCTCGCATGGTCACGGACGTGCGAGCCATGAGGCCTCACGACTTGATTTCTGTTGTAGTTTCAGAGAGCCTCGCAGCCTCGACGGACGGAACCGTCAAGAACTCCCGAGCGTCGAATGCAAATTCTTCAGTCTCAGCCCTGTTCGGTGCATTGCACGCTGGCAACGCACTGCAAAACCTGATTAATCAGACATCGTCCTCCGGTCTAAACGCTCAAGGAACGAGTGCAACAAATTCCAGCTTGAGTACGACGTTCGGAGGCCAGGTAATTGAGGTCCTCCCAAACGGAATGTTGGTCATTGAGGCGGCTAGGCAGGTTGAATTCAGCCAGCAAACACAGACGATTATTCTGCGCGGGCTGGTGAGACCTGAAGACATCTCTCAACAGAATCAGGTTCTATCGACTGCGATCTCAAGTCTTGAACTGGAAGTGCGCGGGAAGGGGATAATCAATGACTATACCCATCGCCAGAACGCTTTGGTTCGGCTGCTGCAAAGGATATTGATCTTCTAGTGGGGAACCATGTCTGTTGAGATAACTAAATCGAAACTTTCAAGAACGTACGTGGGCAACTCTTATCTTTCTCGCGCGTACATTGCCACCGCAGTACTACTGACTGCCACTATCCCTGCTTTTGCATTGGATCCGGCAGCGCCAAGGCAAGCGCGTGTCAAAGATGTTTCCTCGATCGAGGGCATTCGCGACAATCAACTGGTTGGATATGGCATTGTTGTCGGTTTACAGGGTACGGGTGACAGCCAGCAAACCACATTTCCGAACCAAACGCTGGCTGCGACGCTACTTCGAATGGGCGTAAGCGTTCCGGCATCTTCGATTCGTGTGCAGAACCTAGCCGCAGTCTTTGTTTCCGCAACGCTACCGCCTTTTGCCCGCTCGGGTACCAAGTTGGACATTACGGTCTCTTCCGCGGGAGATGCAAGAAGTCTTGAGGGCGGTCTGCTCTTGATGACTCCGCTCTATGGCGCAGATGGCAAGATCTATGCCCAGGCCCAGGGCGCGCTCGTCGTGGGAGGATATTCGGTAACGGCTAACGGCAATGTAAAACAATACAACCATCCGAACACAGCCAGAGTTCCCTATGGAGCGATGGTGGAACGTGGAGTTCCACTGGAACTGGAGGGTAAGAAGCAGTTTTCGCTCCTGCTGAATGACGCTGACTTTCGTAGCGCTGAAGCCATGGCCGCCGCCATCAATCAAGCATTGGGGCGCACGGCGGCCCATGTTCTCGATAGCCGGCAGGTAGATCTATCCGTCGCTAATGGCGAGGAAATTCCCGCTCTACTGGCACAAGTTGAGTCGATTGAGGTGCCTGTCTTTCCCAGAGCGAAGGTTGTGGTCAATGAACGCACCGGAACCGTGGTTATCGGAGGAACCGTTGTGTTGCAGCCAGTCTCAATCCTCCATGGTGGGCTGGCGGTTAATGTGGTCAGTGAGTTTCAGGTATCACAACCGAGCGCGTTGTCGTCCGCAGGTACAACGCAGCTCGTCCAACAGACAAAGATCGATGCTCAGGATAAGCCGGTCAATCGTATTGAGCTGAAACAAGGAGCGACTGTGGATGACCTGGTTCGAAGTCTGCAGACGATCGGCGCCTCAGCGCGCGACGTTATCTCGATCCTTCAGGCGATGAAGTCTGCGGGAGCATTGGAAGCGGAGATTGAGGTGCTATGAGGATCGGCGCGGATGTGACGGGTCAGCCTCCGGCTGCAAACGAAAGACAGAAACAGGCAAAACTGGCTGAGGCTGCTCAACAGTTTGAGGCATCCATGCTTCAGGAGCTATTGAAGCCCATGCAACACGGGCAAGACGATTGGGGTGAAGCAGTGAAGAGTGATGACTCGGCATCTGACACGATAAGCAGTTTCGGGACCGAGGCGATCGCGAAGGCAATCTCCAAAGGTGGCGGTTTTGGAATCGCGAAGCAGATCGTTGCGAAGGTGTCGCTGCAGCATCAGCGGTACTCCGAAAAGAAAATCCAGCAGTACTAAAGTTTGTCGCTCTCATGCCGATACATTCAAGTAGACGGAGGCTCATCCTCATGAGTTACGCAAATGGAATAGGTAATCTGCAGCAGGCTACCAACGCGATCACACCATCGGAAGTAAAGCACGACGTCCAAGTGTCTGCATCGGACATAACCGCACAGAGCGAGATGCCGAGCGCAAACTTAGGTCATGCCGACCAAGCGACCCTCAGTTCCGCAGGAGGCGTTGTTGTTCAGGCGCTGCAAGGCTCAGATACACGGTCGACAAAGGTTGCAGCGTTGCAGTCGGCGATCGCTGCTGGAACGTATAACGTTTCGTCTTCGGATATAGCGGACAAGATCATTCAGTCTCTATTGGACTAAGTATGTCGACTTATCAAACCTTAGCAAGCATTCTCGATGAGACCTTTGTCGCTCTCAGCAGTTTTGATCTACACAAGCTTCAAGCATTGGAGCAGCGGATCGTTCTCCTTGCCGAGTCCAACGCCGGATTTGGAACGGACGAGATCGGGAGTGTTTTGTTGAAGAAACGGCGACTCGAGATCATCCTTCAAAACTGTCAAGTCAATATTGACGCGCTTACGCGTCTCCACGTTAGAAACATGAGGAAGCAATGGGCACGATAACGTCACTCATGGACATCGCTCAACAGGCTCTTTTGGCCGATCAAGAAGCCTTGAATGTAACGTCAAACAACGTTGCGAATCAGACCACACCGGGCTATACCCGCGAGGTGGTCAGTTTTCAGTCGGTCGACGCGGTTACGCTAAGTGGCGGCAGCTATGGCGCTGGGGTCACCGCGAGTGCAACTTCGCAGAGGGACCGGGTTCTTGAACAACAGGTTCAGCAGCAGACGCAGACGCAGGCACAGTCCGGGGCGCTTGAAACTGCCTTAACCCAGATCCAGAACATCTTTGGTCTGAGTTCAACCTCGAGTTCGGCTAGTTCGACGGCTCTGAGTACTGCGACCGATTCGTTCTTCAGCGCGCTTTCGGCACTTGCAAGCAATCCTTCCGATACAGCGACGCGACAAAGCGTATTGAGCGCTGCCCAGACCCTGTCCAACGCTTTCAATTCGGCAGCCAATCAGATGGCGCAGGTCTCTTCGAGTCTCAATCAGCAGGTTGCCGGCGACGTCGGTCAGGTGAATTCACTGACAACCACGATCGCCACCCTCAATGCACAGATCGGCTCTCTTAGCCCGAACGCCGATGCGGGCACCCTTGAGGATCAGCGCCAGCTGGCGATAACGCAGCTGTCGCAACTGGTCGGTTTGGATCAGATCTTGACCGAGAACAACGGCATCACACTCACGACCAGCAATGGTGCCGTGTTGGTCAGCGGAAGCAAATCGTTTGCCCTGAGCGCGTCGCAGATAGGTGGGACGACTCACATTCTTGCCGGCGGGACCGGGCAGGATGTGACCTCGAATCTCAGCGGCGGCGATCTTGGCGGTGTGCTGCATGCGAGAGATCAACAGCTGCCTGCGTACCAGAATGCGCTCGACAGTCTGGCTTACGGCATCGGGACAGCGGTGAATCAGCAGAACGAACTGGGAGTCGACGCCAATGGCAATCCCGGAGCAGCTCTCTTTAGTCTTCCGGCTACTCAGAGCGGCGCTGCAACTCAGATCACGGTTGCGACGACGGACCCGAATGCGGTTGCGGCGGCTTCACCGGGTGAGGGATCTGCGGGAAATGCAAATGCTTCGGCTCTGGCTTACCTTTCGAGTGCCAATGTTGCGGGTGGCCAAACAGCTTCGGATTTTCTAGCTTCCTTTCTTGGTCAGATCGGCAGCGATACTGCTGCTGCGACGACGAACAATAGCGCACAGCAGGCGACGCTGACGCAGCTTACGACGCAGAGAGATTCGCTCTCCGGCGTCAGTCTGGACGAAGAGGCGTCGAATCTGACGCAGTATCAGCGTGCCTACCAGGCAGCATCGCAGGTTTTCAATATCGCCAACACCGTCATGGCAAGCGCTCTCAACCTTGGGGTCGAGACGTCCGTAGCCTAAGAGCGGTAACAAGCCAGCTTCGAATTCCAAGGCTGAAACTGAGGAGCACATCATGCGAGTGGATCCGAATTACGTTTCCAATTTGACAGCGGCCGTCGATCAGTCGGCTAGCGAGGAAGATACGCTGAGCGCTGAGTTATCGAGCGGGCTGCGCGTCGCTTCGCTCTCGGACGATCCTGTTGCGGTGGCACAGAGCACACTCCTCGGCAGTGCGATCGCGAAGGATGACTCCTTTGTTCAGACCGCTTCGGGAGAGACTTCGCTAATGCAGGTAACGGATTCGACCTTGGGCGATGTCGTCTCGCAGGTGACGACCGCGTTGTCTGTTGCGGTTGCGGGAAATAATGGAACGGAGAATGCGAGCAACATTGCCTCGATTGCGCAGCAGTTGGGCGGGATTCGCGATCAGGTTCTTTCGCTTGCGAACACCAGCTACCAGGGGCAGTACCTTTTCGGTGGGAGTCAGGGATCTACTCCGCCATTCACTCTTGATACCACCACGAATCCTGCTACGGCGACCTACAACGGAGATACCAACGTGCAGTTTGTTGAGAGTCCGAGCGGGCAAAAGATTCAGGTCAATCTGCCCGGGTCGACCGTGTTTGGTTCTGGGGGCTCCGGTGTTTTGGGGGCCCTGAATCAGTTGATCTCCGATTACTCGGGTGGCGCCACGACGGCTACTCTTACGGCAGATACGGGTGCGTTGACCACTGCCCTGAGGCAGCTTTCGTCGCAGCGCAGCGCGCTTGATAGTGCGCTCAGCCGGCTGCAGTCGACGAGTACGTATGTGCAGACGGAAGAGAGCCAGTTGACCGTCGCCCAGAGCAACCTGGTCTCTGCTGACCCCGCGGCCGTGGCCAGCCGGCTGTCTCAGGCTGAAACCCAGCATCAGGCTTTGCTGAGTGTGATTGATGCCCTGGGTAGCTCGGATCTCTTCAGTCTCATGAAATAAGTAATACTTTTCGTCCTCCTTATGGCTGTCGTCCTTTCATCCTGCTGTACCGGGGGTGTGCCCCCCTCCCAATTATCCGCGCGTAAGCTACTTAGATTCAGTGGTTTACGCGGGAAATAACATACTTGACAAATCAAGATAGAACCTCTATATTTGGTGCATGGACAGCCCAAACACTCTGCAAGACGCGATTCTTCACTTCTCGAATCCGGACAATTGCATTGCCTATATGGTCGCGATGCGCTGGCCGGATGGCGTAGTCGTCTGCCCCGCTTGCGGGCGGAACGATGTGTCTTGGCTGGCGAACCAAAAGAAGTGGCAGTGCAAGTCCAGCCATTCCAAGCGGCAGTTTTCGGCCAAAACCGGAACCATCTTTGAGGATTCCCCCCTGCCTTTGGATAAGTGGCTGATGACCGCTTGGATGATTGGCAACTGCAAGAACGGTGTTAGCTCGTACGAGATCGCGAAGGCCATCGGGGTCACTCAAAAGAGTGCATGGTTCATGCTTCACAGGTTGCGGGTAGCCATGAAGGAAGAGCACAAGCACACCACTGGCGGACACTGGCAGAATCCTATCGAAGTGGATGAGACCTATATCGGCGGCAAAGCGAGAAACAAACATCTGAGCAAGCGCAGACAGGAAGAGAAGAAGACCATTGTCATAGGTATGCTGAACCGCGAGACTCGCCAGATTCGCGCTAAGGTCATTCCTGCAGCCCGTCGCGAAGTTCTTCAGGGTGAGATTCTCAAGCATGTCGGTTTCAACGCTCATGTGTTCACTGACGGCCATTTGGGTTATGACGGTATCGACAAGTACAAAAAACTTCACTCATCGCACCGTGAATCACATCAATGAGTATGTGAATGGTCGCGTACATACTCAGGGTATTGAGAACTTCTGGTCGCTTCTCAAGCGTGGATTGAACGGAACCTATGTTGCAGTGGAGCCGTTCCATCTTGACGCTTATGTTGATGAGCAAGTGTTCCGGTACAACAATCGCAAAAACATGCATGATTCAATGCGCTTCAAGAAACTCTTATCGCAGGTAGCGGGCAAGCGGTTGACCTATGCGGAGGTCACTGGTCAGGTGCTGGAAACGGCCTTCTGACGTGAGGCGGCAGGGGCGCGGGAAGAGGCGGATTTCCTCTTCTTTTCTGCCTTCAAACGCTTTTGTAGCTCGACCTTCGAAACAGAAAGCACCTTCTTCATTACCGCGTCAAATGTCTCTTTTTCCGTCATTTGAATACCTCCATGGTGATGTAAATGAGTAGTCCTTACCGTCCAGAGTGCCTCTTCTTTTCCTCCTTGTGACCTGCCCCCGGAAAACTCTACCAGTTTGAACTGGAGTTTTCTCGTAAATTGAACGAGGGAGCTGAGATGAAGAAGAGCCGGTATAGGGAAGAGCAGATCATCGGGATATTGAAGCAGCATGAGGCTGGAGTGAAGACGGCGGATCTGTGCCGTGAGCATGGGATCAGCGCGGCGACGTTCTACGGCTGGAAGCAGAAGTTCGGGGGGATGGACGTGAGCGAGGCGCAGCGGCTGAGGGCGATGGAGGATGAGAACCGTCGTCTGAAGCTGCTGGTGGCGGAGTTGAGCCTGCACGGCGAGGCGCTGAAGGCAGTCATACGAAAAAACGGCTGGAGCTTGCCGGTCTAAGAGGCGAGGTTGCGTTCGTCTCCAGCGAGTTCCATCTGAGCGAACGCAGGGCCTGCAAGCTGCTGGGCGTGGAGCGGTCGAGCTACCGGTATGAGCCGAGGCCGGACCGCAACGCGGAGTTACGCGACGAGTTGGTGCAACTGGCTCGGCAGAAGCCGCGCTACGGTTATCGGCGGCTGCACGCGCTGCTGAGCCGCAGAGGTCACGAGGTGAACGTGAAGCGGATCTATCGTCTGTACGTGGAAGAGCGGCTGATGGTGCGGCGCAAGAGGCGCAAGCGGTTGGTGCGCGAGCGAGCGGCGGAGTCGCGGCTGACGAGGGCCAACCAGGAGTGGGCGATGGACTTCATCGTCGACGGTCTGGCGACTGGGCGGATGGTGCGCATCCTCAGCGTGGTGGATGCCTACACGCGCGAGTGCCTGGCGCTGGAAGCCGACACCAGCCTCGGCAGTGGCCGCGTGACCCGGGTGCTGGAACGGCTGATCGCACAGCATGGCCGGCCCGAAAACGTGCGTTCGGACAACGGGCCCGAGTTCACTTCGCGGCGGATGCTGGCTTGGTCGGAGAACTGGAAGGTCGGCCTGGTTCCCATCCAGCCAGGCCGTCCGATGCAGAACGGCCACGTCGAGAGCTTCCACGGCCGCCTGCGCGATGAGTGCCTCAACGCAAGCTGGTTCCGCACGCTGAATGATGTCCGGTGTACTCTGGCAACCTGGCGCGAGGAGTACAACTGCGAGCGGCCCCACAGCTCGCTGGACTACCGCACGCCCCAGGAGTTCAAACTTGCCCTCGAAGGAAGGCGGGCCATGGCCCGCCTTCCTTCGCCAACCACAACCACCAACCCAACAGAGACTCCAGTTATGAATGGGTGAGAAATCGGGGGCAGGTCACTTGGTCTTGGGCGGATACTCAAAACCAAAGGTGTCTTTGTAGGCCTGAGGAAATTCCGCATTCCGCCTTCGTTCGTCTTCGGTATATTCGTGGGCCTTCATGTCAGCAATCCACTGAGCATCGATAATCTTGCTACACGACGACACCCTAATTCCTCTTAACTCTTCATATAGCCACTCGAATTCCCCCAAGTCTCCATCACTGCTGAATTTGCGCTGTATCCATGCCGTTAAATCTGCCGCCTGTAATGGCAATACCTCTGCGTCATCGCGAAAGAATGGCTCAACCGGGAGAACTGCCTGAACCTTCCTAGGGAAAGTACGGCAGATCACCGGATACCAGACCTTAGCGCGAGGCCCGAAAATCTTATTTTCATCAAAGAACACTTCGCACCGTTCAGTCTGATTACGCGATAGGAGTTCGAAACCAACTCCCAAGTGAACTCCCTGAAAAGCGAAGAAGTATGGATGTGAGGCTGGCTTACCTAATCGGGGAGCCCAGTGGGTCAAAAAATCGTCTATCCGAATCGTTACGGAAAGCGTCGTGATGCTTGGAACTCTGATTACACGACACAAATCCTTCAACTTCTCATCACGCTCAGATGCACTAAACCCAAAGAACTGATCGTCAAATCCGACCGCTTCATCCATTTTGAAGTAGCTGATCTTCGGAGGTTTACTCAGGGCTGCTGCCCATTCATCCGCCTTACGTGCCCATTCTTTCTCTTCAGCTATAAGTGCCGAGAAAACGAACGTCTTCGTATGGCCTTTTCCGCCGCTATCGTCAACGTATGCCTGAATCATTACCAGAATCCGCCTCTTGCGTCGCTCCTGTGGCAGCCCAGACAGACACGACAACCATTCAGGCAACCACACACCATCGTCGGCACTAATCACAATCCCTTCTGTCTCGAATTGGGGAATGCACCCCACTGTAAAGAACACAACCTTGATTCGTCAAGTATGTTATGTCCCCCCCTTTACGCGACGTCTATGCTTGCAAAATAGTCATAACAGGGGTTGCGTCCAAAATCGTCCATCTAAACGAGTTAGCCCCGCAGGGGTGTCTAATTCCCTGCGGGGCATGCTTGTTTTTGTTCTATAAATCCATTATATCGGGCTGAGGGGAACTAATACGCCACGCGGATGTTGCTGGATTGTAAGGAGTTAGGTGGTTGGGGGACTTGACATGCGTTTTTTGGGCAGAAAACAGCGAAATTATTTTAACGGTGATGGCCCTATCGACGATGAGATCGTCGCGAAGATGGGGCCCTGCGGTTGTGGTGCGATTAGATGTGAGCCACCCGCCCTGTGGTCACAACTCGTCCTCGATGCGCACCCCAGCAGATAGTCCAACTGCGGTTGGGTGAGCGCAACGACACGGTTGTATTCCAGCAGTCGGACTGCTACCAAATTTCACTGCTTTAGTTTCTTGAAGAAGTTTTTGGCGAGGAAGAGTACGTTGACGAACCTGTCCCGGTTCAAATTACACGCTTATGACAGGATCGTGCTTCGCACGATGGCCCACCTTAGTCGCGATGAGACCGCGCCGAAGATGGGCACCCAGATTTCAGATGTGGCCCAGCCGCCCACTATCTGGGGATAAGGGTGAAGCTCTGAATGGAGACCCTTGCGCCGCCTCGCTCTCGTTCTCTGCCTGACAGAAAGACGATGGTGATTTCGTCGAACCGATGGATTGCTGCGGAACGTGAGACGGGAAATCGAAGAGTCTCTTTCACGGGCGAGCGATTGACGGGCATCGGATTCTCCTCGCTCGATACAACGGTTCGCTCTCCCAGAACCTGGAATGGCTTTGCCGGGGACGCTCCATCTGTGAGGCGAATGGCGAGCGAGATTTTACCGGGGCGGCTGTCGGCGTTGGTGATGTCGAGATCGATCTCACTGCAACATGCGAGGTCGATTGGAAGGTCCAGATGTTGGTGCGCCTCCATTAGCAAGGGCGCGAGATCGGTCGAACGAATGTTCAACGTCCGTGGCCCTTCCGTGGGCTACATGGGCATGGGGACCGGGTCCTTTGTTGGGTGCTTTGAAGTACCAGTAGGGCCCGTCGAATGGAATGACGATAGGTTTGAGTGCGCGCCCGACTGCGAGGGAACGGGCATGCGGCATTGGGGGAATGACCGGCGTCTTTTTCGTTGGCGGTGGCAATAAGATGATGCCGACATAGTCGGGACTGGGTTTGCCCGATTCCGGTGCCTGATGAGCGCCTTGCGTTGGCTTGCGTCGTTCAACCGTTGCGTCAGAAGAGCCGGGGGCTCCTCCGCCAACCCAGGGGATCAGCGCGATCACAGTGAAGAAGAGGGCGAGCGCGCAGAGGAGGATTGAGAATTCGTTTCGTGCGAGCCTCGTCGTCGCGCTGTTGTTTAACGCGCTCCATCGCCATACAAGCAAGAACAGGCAGGTGGTCAGCATCAGAGCTGCGAGAAAGCGATACTCCGCGATGGCGAAGATAAGTGCTGCCTGAGCGCAGATTGCGATGAACAGCGCACGGAAGGGGCGGAAACTGGCGACAGGCAGGCCATATAAGCTTGGCAGGTCGCCGGCCAGGGGACGTGCTCTCGGATGTGATTCGGCGCCCGGCGGGAAGAGTCGCCGGAGACTGAGGGCGACGGCGATGGTTGCGAGAGTCAGAACGAGGAACATCCACGGAGACTGCTGGCGATAGAACAGGGTGATGCAGGGGAAGAAGATCCAGGCGACCGCAACAGACTTAGACAGGAAGCTGAACGAAGGTTTCGCTTTGAGCAGTGACCAGGGAACTGAAAGACCGATGACGCCTCCCGCTGCTGCGAAGGCGATGAACTGGATGGATCGGAGGAGGATCGTTGTCCACGATAGTGTGTGCGAGTTGGGCAATCGGCAAGAGAAGGAGGCAACCATGGCCGCGGCGAGACACCCTGTAACAACCAGGGACCATGTTTCGCTCGAATCTTCGTGGTGCCGCTTGTCTTTGTGGTTTGGCTGTGCGGGGGGCAGGTATTCCCCGGTGAGTTGCGAGGCCTCGTCTTTCGACGTCGAAGGTGATTGCGGTCGACTCATGGTGAGATGCCAGTGAGACGTGTTCAGTAGAATAGTATTCTACATAGCTTCGAGTTTTTGGATTTTAGTCGAGGAGTTGAGCTTCCCTCGGCGGCCGAAGCCTATACTTCCTAGTGAGGGACGATTGAAGTGGGCGAAGAGTTGAGGTTTTTGTGGAATGCGACGCGCGGAAGCCGGTTACGGCCGTGGCGGAGCCCCTATCTTCGCTGGCGAATGGAGACGTATTCGGGCCAAAAGGCGGATACGCTCACGGCACGTGACTTCTGGGAGATCTTCTGGAAGGAGAAGCGGCAGTTCTTTCGGTTCCTTCGGTGGACGCGCGAGATGAGGAGCTACTCGGAGCCGGAGGAAGCTCGGTAAAGAGGCCCCATTTAACCACGTCTAATTTTTGCGTTGGGACTTCAGCAGATTCGCTCTCTGAACGTGTTTTTACTTTCTTGTGACAGCGTGCGACACAAAGTAACAGCCAGACTCGATATGATGGAACTATGAGCGATTGGATCAAGTTGAAGGCAGAGGATGGTCATGAGCTGAGCGCGTACGTGGCTCGGCCCAAGGGCAAGGCGATCGGGGCACTCGTTCTGGTGCAGGAGATCTTTGGAGTGAACTCGCATATTCGCAGCGTGGCGGACGGATATGCCAAAGACGGATTTCTGGTGATCGCGCCCGCGATATTCGACCGGTTTGAACGTGACCTGGAGTTGACGTATGGGCCTGAGGACATGAAGCGAGCGTTTCAGCTTTATCCCAGTCTGAAACCTGATATCACGCTGCTGGATGTGGCGGCTGCGTACGGGGCGGCGAAGGAGGCCGGGAAGGGAATCGGTGTCATTGGATATTGCTATGGCGGCCTGGTGACGTGGCTGTCGGCGACGCGGGGAGAGAACTACAAGATGCGGCCTTCGTGCTGTGTTGCGTATTATCCGGGGGGTATTGGAGCGGTGGCGAAGGAAGAGCCGAGTTGTCCGGTTATGCTGCACTTCGGTGCTGAGGATTCTCATATCGGTAAGGATCAGGTCGAAGCGGTTCGCGCGGCTCATTCTGAGGTGGAGATCTTCGTGTACGAAGGTACTGGGCATGCGTTTAACCGCGACGCGGATCCAAACAGCTACAACCCTGCAGCCGCCAAGCTGGCGCGCGAGCGGAGTTTGGAATTTTTGAAGACCCACATAGCTTGAGCAATCTACAGATGATGGAGCATTTATTGGCCCCGCTGATTGCCGCGGTGTGCCGGCGGTGCTATCCTAATGTAGACACTACGAGTGGACTAGAAAATTAGGAGCAGAAACAGCTGTGTTGGCATCCGCTAAAAAGACAGACATTATTGCAAAGTTCCGTACGCATGACTCCGACACCGGGAGTCCTGAGGTTCAGATCGCTATTTTAAGCGAGCGCATCGGCGAGTTGACGGAACACTTCAAAGAGCACAAGAAGGATCACGGTTCGCGCCGTGGGCTTTTGATGCTCGTGAGCAAGCGGCGACGTTTGCTGGACTACCTGAAGAAGTGCGACGCAGACCGCTACCGCGAGGTCATCGGCAAACTCGGAATCCGCAAGTAACCGCAGCATCTCCGGAGAGACCGTCCAAACTATGGAAGTACACAAGGGCCGTTCACCGTCGGCTGCAACATTCGTGCAAGGTCAGGCAAGACCTTGTCGCTGGAGTTGCTCACGATGACAAACGCCGGCGTGGTCTCCTCGGTTTGTGGCTTCGATAAGAGCCCGACCCTAAACGATCTACACCAGTGCAGTTCTCTGGCGGCCAAGTAGCCGCACGGGAGAGCTGCACTTTTCGCGCCCGCTCGACGGATGACGCGATACAAGCTTAATTGAATGAAAAAGAGAGAAGAGAGGCAACATGAAACAGGACGTGACAGTTGAGCTTGCCGGCGGCAAGCAAATTAGATTTGAGACGGGGCGCATGGCGAAACAAGCCTCGGGCGCGGCGCTCACGACAAGTGGTGACAATGTAGTTCTAGCAACGGCTGTGGCTTCGCCGGACCCGAAAGAGGGAATCGATTTCTTTCCGCTCACCGTGGAGTATCGCGAGTTCACCTATGCGGGTGGCCGTATTCCTGGCGGGTTTATCAAGCGTGAGGGGCGCCCGAGTGAGAAGGAGATTCTGACGAGCCGTCAGATCGATCGTCCGATTCGTCCGCTGTTTCCCGAGGCGTTTCGGAACGAGACGCAGGTGGTGGCATTTGTTTATTCCGCGGATAAGGAAAACGATCCGGATGTGCTGGGCATCAACGGCGCGAGCTGCGCTCTGGCGTTGAGCGATATTCCTTTTCACGGGCCGGTTGGCGCGGTGCGGATTGGAATTGTGGACGATCAGTTTGTTGTGAATCCCACGTATGCAGAGCGCGCGAAGAGCACGTTGAACATCATGGTCGTCGGCACGAAGGACGGCATTGTGATGATCGAGTCGGGGGCGAAGGAGATTGCGGAGGGACGGGTCGTCGACGCGATTGAGTTTGCGCATGAGCAGATCAAGAAGATCTGTGCTGCGATCGAAGATCTGGTCAGCCGGGCAGGAAAGACCAAGCGGCTGGTGAGTGCGGTCGAGATCGATCATGAGTATCTGAACGAACTGACCGCGAAGGTGGGCGCGAAGTTGAAGGATGCGCTGGATACAGCGAAGCATCCGAAGTTTGAGAGCTACGCGCTGGTCAAGGAGATCAAGGACGAGCTGAAGAAGGACTTGCCCGAGGGGGATTCGGACGCGGCGAAGAAGTTGAGCAAGTACTATGAGCTGCTGCGCGAGAAGATCTTCCGTGAGCAGGTTCTGAAGGATAGGATCCGGCCGGATCATCGGGCGTTCGACAAGATTCGCGACGTGACGATCGAGGTTGGTGTGCTGCCGCGAGTCCATGGATCGGCGTTGTTTACTCGCGGTGAGACGCAGGCGCTGGTGAGTGCGACGCTGGGAACTACCGACGATGCGCAGCGGCTTGAGAGCTATGAGGGAGAGCAGAAGCGCCGCTTCATGCTGCACTATAACTTTCCTCCGTTTTCCGTTGGTGAGGTTGGACGTATGTCTGGCGTAGGACGGCGCGAGATTGGCCATGGCGCGCTTGCGTACAGGGCGATTGAAGCTGTGCTGCCGGGTGAGGATGAGTCGCCGTATACGTTGCGAGTCGTTTCGGACATTCTGGAGTCGAACGGATCGTCTTCGATGGCGACGGTGTGCGGTGCGTCGCTTGCATTGATGCAGGCCGGCATTCCGATTGCGGGTTCGGTCGCAGGTGTTGCGATGGGCCTGGTGAAGGAGGGCGATAACTACGCCATTCTTACCGACATTGCCGGTGCGGAAGATCACTACGGAGACATGGACTTCAAGGTCGCCGGTACGCGCAAGGGAATTACTGCTCTCCAGATGGACATCAAGATCATGGGGATCACGCCGCAGATTATGCGGGAGGCTCTGGAGCAGGCTCGCCACGGCAGACTGTTTCTGCTGGATACCATGGATGGAGTGATCGCAAGTGCGAGCGAGGAGAAGTCACAGTTCGCGCCGCGCATCCACACGATTCAGATTCCGACGGACAAGATTCGCGACTTGATCGGGCCGGGAGGCAAGGTGATTCGCGGAATCATCGATGCGACTGGCGTGAAGATCGATGTCGACGATACGGGGCGGGTCAATGTTGCTTCGAGTGATGCTGATGGCCTGGCGCGGGCGATTCAGATGATTAGCGACCTTACGGCTGTGCCTGAGATTGGGAAGACTTATCTGGGCAAGGTTGTACGTCTCGCTGAGTTCGGTGCGTTTGTCGAGATTTTCCCGGGGACAGACGGTCTGTTGCACGTCTCCGAGATCGCGGAGCATCGCGTGAAGGAGGTCAAAGACGAACTCCGTGAAGGCGATCAGATTCTGGTGAAGGTGCTTGCCATCGAAGGGAATCGGATTAAGCTTTCAAGGAAGGCAGTTCTGCGGGAGCAGCGTGCGAAGCTTGGCCTGCCGGAGCCGGGTCAGATTGGCACGGACGGCGGACGCGTCGAAGTGGGTGGCCCTTCGCCTCGCGCGGAGCAGCCGTCGGATGATGTCGATGAGGATGGCGAGGATTTCGATGATGATGGAGAGGAAGCATCGGATGAACCAAACTTCAACCGTGCGGATGGCGTTCCTGCGGTCGCGGCTGTTGCCGGCGGCGGTCAGGGCGCGAACGGTCCTGGTGGACAGAGGCGGCCGGGTGGTCGACGCCGTCGTGGCGGACGCAGGCCGGGTTCGGGCTCAGGGGGTCCGCAGGGCGGGGGCAATCGCTAGAGGTAGATCAACGCTTACCGGAGAGGCCGCGCAGATGCGCGGCTTTTCTGTCTCGCTTATACGGAGAGCTCGTCAGGCCAGAGCGTATTTTGCCTGGCAGAAAGTTCTCGTCGTGGCGTTGCTGCTTTGTTTTGGACGAGTTGCTCAGGGACAGATTGCTGCGGGACAGGATGCGTCTCCGCAGAAGATAGCCGATGGTGTTTGGTTTCTGATTGGTGACTCGAGCAAGGGGTATAGCAATACCGCGATCATTGAGATGAGCGACTATCTGGTAGTCGTGGATGCGAACTATCCCGGTAGAGCGAAGGAGTTGCTGACCATTGCTAAGGGGTTGTCGAAGAAGCCGGTTCGTTACGTGTTCGATACGCATGCGCATGGTGATCATTCGTACGGGAATTCAGTTTGGACTGCGGCAGGAGCGACAACGATGGCGTTCCGTGGAGTAGTCAACGAGATGAACCGTTGGGAGCCTGCGCGGTGGCAGGCGGCGATGACGAAGCGAGATGATGTTCGGCAGACGGGCGAGGACGATGTTCAGAGGCCGCGGAAGGTGATCGATGGCGATTCGTTTGTGCTGAAGGACAAGGAGCGTGAGGTCCGCTTTCTTTTTCTTGGGTGGGGGCATACTCCGGGCGATGGATATGTGTGGCTGCCGAAGGAGCGGGTGCTGTGTACGGGTGACGCGGCGGTGAACGGGCCGAGGAATAAATTGCTCGATGCGAATCTTGCGAACTGGCCTGATGTTCTGGACAAGGCGCTGGCGTTGAAGCCGCTTCATGTTTTGCCTGGTCACGGGGAGGCGGGAGGGCCGGAGATACTGACGGGGCAGCAGAGCTTTCTGCGTGATCTTTATCACGAGGTGAAGGTTCAGGCCGACGCGGGGAAGACGCCAGCCGAGATGCACATCAAACTGCCGGATCGCGACAAGAACTGGGTTCCGAGTCGTCCGGATTTGTGGCAACAGGATATTGAGACCGTTTATCTTGAGATCACTTCACATGCTCCTGCGGGGTCGCTTCCTCACGTTTGGAAGTGATCTCGACTTGATCCGAGAGAGGACCCTTCTTCGTCATGCGGTGGACAGTGTGGGCTCCGTTTGCGGCGCTTTGCCTCGTGTCGGGGAGCTCCTGGATAATTCCTCCTGCGATGGCCGATGGATTGCCTTCGCTGGAACAGCAGGGTCTGCTCTTCGGTGTGATCGGATTGATCGCGCTTCTGTTTTCACGGCGTGGCATGTGGGCCCGACATGGTGGATTGCATTTGGCGCGGACCGGAGGGGCGGCGGTTGCGTTCTTTGGTGTGCCCATCGTGGTTGTTGAGTATGCGGGGGCTAGTGTGTCGCCGATCACCCGGTCAGCCTTGTTTGCAGTGGTTCCTGTAGTCGTGGGGTTGGTGGTTGCGGCTGGTGATGTCGGCACAAGAGAAGAACGTGGCGCGAGAAGATTTCTGGCGCCGGCGCTGGCGGGAGTCGGCGGGCTGCTCTTGCTCCTCCCACTACGGTTTTCCGGGTCTCCGCGTGGACGGGTGATGCTGGCTTTGGTTTGTGCTGCCGTCGTTCTGGTGGGGTTTGCGAGCGTCTGGCTGTATCGCTTGCTTGGCGATGTTGCAGTGGTACAAGCGATCGCGCTGACAGGTGTGGCGAATGCCATCTTCTTGCTGGTCTGCAGTGCCCTCCACGAAGGTATGGTGTGGCGATGGAGCGGGCTGGAGTCGGTTCTGTCGATTTCGTCAGGGGTGGATTTGCTTGAGGTGCTGTTGATTGTCTGGCTGCTGCGCGAGATGGAGCCGATTCGATTCGCGGCACGGTACCTTGTGATTCCGATGGTGACGATACTGGAGAGTTTTGTTTTCGTTCGGCCTCAGATGACAGTGAGGATTGGCTTCGGCACGGCTCTACTAGCGGCTGGTGCGGGGATGCTTTTGTTTTTGAGGAGTGGCGAGGAAGAGACAGTGCTGTCGCTTCGGTGACACTTTTCGGAGGACGTTTTGCAGGGTACACTGCGAAGAATGGCTGCTTCGATGTACATCGTGGTTGAGGGCGAAGACCCTGGGTTCGATATCTTCGTGAACGGCCGCTCGCTGGCTCGTCATGAGGATGCGCTGGAACGGCTGGCGCTGCGTTTAGGGGTTCGGCCTCTGATCGAGTTTTTTTCGGCGGACGAGAATTCGATGTCGCTTCTGATTGAAGAGGGTGCGGGGAATCAGGAGTTGATGCGCAGGCTGCCGCCGCCGCAGTGGTATGCGGCAGAGGACGGATTGAGGACGGTTCGTGCGCTCCTGATGGCGTTGGAGGCTGATCCGCAGCAGCTGGGCACGGAGGGCGAGCAGGTGCTTTCGGAGCTGCTGGAGTATGCGCACGTGCTGGAGAAGACGATGGATCGGAAGATGCGGTGGCATCTTGCGGTCAGCTGGCGCTAGTCCTTTTTGCAAAAAAGTTTTGTTAGTGACGGGTTTCGGTAGAGCCGACGGTTTGGGCGGCGAGATCGCCTTCGCCTAGCTTGCGGTGGAAGAGATCGAAGACGAGGCCGTAGAGGCTGTAGGCCAGCTCTGGATCGTAGCGGATGCCTTCGTCTCGCATGAAAGCGTGGGCGCCGTTGACTTCGTGCCAGCTGAGGCGGGTGCCGAGTTCGTTGATACGGGCGAGGACCTTCATGCGGCCTTCGGTGGGGATGTGTGGGTCCTGGCGGCCCCAGATCATGAGGAGTTCGCCTTTGATTTCGGCTGCACGCTGAAGAGAGTTATCCTGCATGCCTTTGCCGAGGCCGCCTTTGTGGATGTCGGTGGCGTAGAAGCAGGCGGTGGCGATGACGTCGGGGTTCATGGCGGCACGGAAGGCGAGATGGCCGCCGATGCAGATGCCCATGGCGCCGAGTTTGCCGGTGCAGTCGGGGCGGGCGGCGAGGTGGGCGAGGACGGCGCGGGCGTCGGAGTCGTAGGCGGCGACGGGTTTGTCGGTTTTGAGAAAGTTGCCGCGATCGGAGCCGGACTGATCGTAGGCGAGGATGGTGCCGGCGGGTTCGGACTCGTGGTAGATCTCGGGCATGGCTACGATGTAGCCGTGGCCGGCGAGCATGGCGCAGGTGCGGCGGATGGGCGCGGTGATCTGGAAGATCTCAGAGTAGAAGACGACGCCGGGGTAGCGCCCGGGTGCGGCAGGGCGGACGATGTGGGTCCGCATGGGACCGGTGGGGGTGTCGAGAGTGACGTATTCGTCGTTGATGATGATCATTTTTTTCCTCTGAAAGATGCGGCCTCTGCTTTTGATGGAGAGGCCGTCTCTGAGTGAGGCGTTAGTGTTGGTGTTCACTGTGCGGGGCTGACTCGTGATGCTCTGCATGAGGGGGCGGCGCGTGGTATTCGGCGCGCGGGGCGGCGGGGTGAACGTAGGGATGGTCGTAGGGATGGACGTAGACGGCGCGGTTGTAATAGGTGCGGGTCCAGGGGCGATGATCGATGAGGATGGTGTGGCCTCTCCAGCCGAATCCGGCGCCAAACCAACCGTACACGCCGAAGGCTGGGGCGATGACGACTGGTGGTCCGAAGCGGATTCCGGTGGTGATGACGAATCCGGGACGCGGTGAGTAGAAGACGATGGCTGGGCTGTAGACGGGGACGTAGTAGTAGGCGGGGTTGACGGGCTGGATTTCGATGGCTCCGTCGTTGTCGACTACGTTGTCGTAGGGAGTGGAGGCGAGGTAGCCGTAGTTGTGGGCGGCCTGACGCTGGCGCTGGACGGCGTCCATGACGTCGTTGCGTTGAACGAGGACGGCGTTGCCGAGAGTGCCGGTCCACTGGGGGTCGCGCGCCATCATGTCGAGGACGGAGGGGAAGGGCAGGAGGGCGAGGACACTGGGATCCCAGGGGAGGTTGTCAGCCTGGATGGCCTGGGCGAGGGCGTCGCCGGTCAGGTTCGAGTGCTGCTGGGCCCAGGTGGCGGCGTCGGGGATCTGCTGCCAGAAGGTTGAGGCGGTGAGGACCTGGGCGAGGAGCGGATCGGGGTAGAGGGCGATGCGCTGGACAAGCTGGTCGAGCTGCTGGGGCGCGACGGGTGGGGGTGGTGCCGGGGGCTGGCCCTGTTGCTGCGCTTGTGCGTCAGGGGGAGGTGGGGGCGGGGGCGGCTGGTATTGCGGGTCTGCCTGTTGCTGCTGGTCCGGTGACGGCGGGGGAGGTGGCTGGCGGACGATGGGGGCCTGGGCTAGGGAGATTGCGGAGAGAGCCAACAGAGTCAAAGCGGACAGCGTTTTGTGAATCGTCATACCTTCTTTTTACCTTGGTTCCTTTGTTTTCTTTATACCTTCTGATCGTTTTTTGCGTTTTGCGCTTTTGTTTTAGACGCGGTTTTGATGAGGAAGTTGTTGGAGGGACAGATGATGGGTTTCGGGTGATGTTGTCGAGGGCATTGAGGATCTGGCCGGCGTGGCGGGCGCTGATCTGGTTGGCTGCGAGACGCCGGATCACTTCGTAGACGGCGTGCTGGAGGTCCGACTGGCCGGATGGGAGTGGGAGGTCGAAGGATTGGCGGCGACTTCGGTGCCGGGTGGGGTTCTGGATCGGTTTGCGGGTGGGGTGGTGGTAGTAGCAGAAGGCTTAGCGCTGGAGGGCGGGCGAGGCGCAGCGGTGGCCTCCTTCGAAGATGTGGGTGCAGAGGGTGCGGATGTCCTTGATGACTTCGATGGTCTTGTTCATGGGTACCCCTCCCCGGGGTACTTTCTTGCGCAAAGTCTAGTGAGGAAAAGGCTTAAGTCTGGACTTCGGTATGTTTGGGGCATATCTGAGTCTGGATCTAAGCCTTTTTGTGGGTTAAATGGGAAAGCCCGGCGGGTGGCCGGGCTTCAATCTTTACTCTATAAGTTAATTGTATCTGGTTGAGTCAAGCTTTGGGTTGTGGAAATCGTTGTAAGTGATTGTTGGGAAGGGAGTAAATACGGTGGACTGAAGTTGTGACGTTTGTGGCGGGTTGAAGAAAGCAATTCAGTCGTTGCGGCTGGGCCTTCACTCCGGTCTTCGGCAGAGCGGAAGGCGTCTTCGACGCGGTTCTTGTTGGCATCCGTTCGACTACGCTCAGGCCAGACTCTGAAGCCGTGCCCTTAAGCAAAACGGTCTTTTTCCGCACCTGTGAAAGCCGTGCCCTTAAGCAAGGCGCATGGGTTCGCGTCATTCTCGTGGTTTTGGGATGGTGTGGGACGGGCGAACCCACATCTCAGGAACGGGATGTGGAGCGTTTGGTTTTGGCGATTTCGCCGATGAGGAAGCGCAGGGGAAGGTCGGCGGCTTTGGAGAGGCCTATGCGTGGGGTGGTTTGGATGTCGGTGGGGTGCGTGCCGTCGTCGGCGATCTGGATGGAGAAGTCGGGTGAGGTGAGGTCGAGGTCGTTGGAGTTTTTGCGGGTGATGTCGAGGGCCTGGCAGAGGCGGCCGGGGCCTCCGGTGACAAGTTTGGGTTTGGCAGTTGGGGAGAGGCGACGGAGGTTGGCCATGGTCTCGATGCCGTCGATGGGGGTGATGGCGCGGATGAGGACTCCGCCGGCCTCGCCGGCTAGATGGGCGGAGGTGTTGAGGCAGTAGTACATGCCGTAGATGAAGTAGACGTGGGTGCGGCCGGGTGGACCGAAGAGGGGGAAGTTGTTGGGGGTGAGGCCGCGGTAGGCGTGGGATGCGGGGTCGGTGAGGCCGAGGTAGGCCTCGACCTCGGTGATGCGGCCGGTGAGCCGCTCGCCGTGGAGATCGCGGATGAGGAGCTTGCCAAGGAGGGCTCGGGCGACGGTGTCGGGGGAGCGGGAGTAGAAGGTTCTAGGGAGAAGCTTGGGGAGGTGGCGGGTTTGTGGGAGACTGCCCATATTTTTGGATGCTGGTTTCTTTTGCGCCTATATCCTACATCCCCACCCGGTCATGGTTTTGGTTGTGGAGGCTCAATATTGTGTTTCTTGATTATTCTTTGTCGTAGTTCTTCGCGTAGTTGCGTTGCGCGATTCCTACTCTGCAAGAGGGTTTCATCGAACGCAAGACGTGATTTGAAATCCTCAAATACGACCTGTTCAATTTGAGAAACCGTCAGGAGGAGTGTAAAGGTCTCGGTCTCCCATTCACGTTCCTCAACGCCTGTGTAGTTCATTCTGTACTGCATCGTGGTTGTTGTCTCGACCATCTTGAATCGCGTAACTATTGCCTGGGGAGTGGCGTGTGAACCGGTCTCACTCATTCGACCCCATTGGCGGTATAGATCATCGAGTCCGTTGAATAACTTTGTTTTTTTCTCTTTTTCGAATGCCTGCGAGAACGCCTTGGTCGAGTTGGGGCTTTCATCTTTGTTGAGCCAGACGGCTTGGAGGGCTGAGTCGTTGAGCATGTAATGTGCGTATGCCGTAGTTTCGATTGCATCCCGAAGGACTGATCGAGACTCCTCCATGCAGTGAGAAAATGCTAGTTCCAAACTGATTCGGATCTTCGCATGCGCGTTGAAGAACAATGCGAGCGGAAACATCCGGTTAGGATCATGGGCAGTGTTCATATCTTCGAACTCGTCGATTAGAATCTTGTCCAACAACTGGTAATACTGCCAAAGGCGTGGAGAGCTTTGCACGCTCGCAAAGAAATTACTACGCTTCGCCTGATAGTAGGGAAGATAGTGTTCTCGTATATGCTCACGTTCGAACGGAAGCAACAGTTCACCTTCAATGTGGAACATGGGCGGTCTCCTAACTGTGCTGCAACGAGAAACAACTGTTGTTCATTAACTGAAGAGGAACTCTTTGGTGCGGAGTTCTTTTACTGTGTCGCGGAGTTTGGTATCAGCTGCGTGAGGCAACTCCATCGTGGTTAATAAGGATTGAGGGGTTGTGGTGAGTATAGGCCTTCGGGGTCCTTCGACTGCGCAGATCACGATAAGGCTGTGATCTGCTTCGCTCAGGATGACGAGATTATTGGTTGATCCATAATGACGGGATTGGGGGTGGGTTGAAAAAGACAAGGGAATTGGTTGGGGGGCGCAGCTTTTAAGGATTCATCTTTGCGTGGGCGGTGATGAACTTCCAGCCCCAGGTTTCGGCGAGGTCTTTGAAGTTTGGGTTTTGGGTGCGGATTAGGTTTAACTTCTTTTCGCGGCGCCAGCCTTTTAGTTGTTTCTCTCTTGCGATGGACTCGAGGATGCTTTCGTGGGATTCGTAGTAGAGGAGGCGCGTGCAGTTGTGCTCTTTTGAAAAGCCTTCGAAGGTGGCGTTTTTGTGTTGTAGGACGCGGGTGTAGATGTCGCTGGTAACGCCTACGTAGAGGGTTCCGGTTTGGCTGCCCATGATGTAGGTGTAGCCTGCCATTTTGATTTCCTTTTGAGCTCGGTGATGGAAAAAGGCTGATCGGTATGGGTGGTGTATGCGGTTTCGGGGTCCTTCGACTGCGCTGCGCTTCGCTCAGGATGACGAGATTTTAGAGTAGGTTGAAAGAGAACAACAGCAATGACAACGGCAACAGCGATGATGTTAGCTAAAGAGGAATTCTTTGGTGCGGAGTTCTTTGACTGTGTCGCGTAGTTTGGCGGCTTTTTCGAATTCGAATTTTTTGGCGGCTTCGCGCATGTCGGATTCTAGTTTGTTGATGTAGTCGTCGAGTTCCTGTTGGGTGGCGAAGTCGGGCATGCCTTCGGCTTCGTCGATGAGGTCGGCGTAGTCGGCATTGACGATGCCAGCGAGGCCCATTGCCAGGGGGCGAATGATGGATTGCGGAGTGATGCCGTTCTCTTCGTTGTAGGCTTCCTGCTTCTCGCGGCGACGGTTGGTTTCGTCGATGGCGCGCTGCATGGAGTCGGTCATCTTGTCGGCGTAGAGGATGGCGCGGCCTTCGATGTGGCGGGCGGCGCGGCCGATGGTTTGGATGAGGGAGCCCTGGCTGCGGAGAAAGCCTTCTTTATCGGCGTCGAGGATGGCGACGAGCGAGACCTCGGGAAGATCGAGGCCTTCGCGGAGGAGGTTGATGCCGATGAGGACGTCGTACTCGCCTTTGCGCAGGTCGCGGAGGAGCTTGATGCGTTCGAGGGTTTCGATTTCGGAGTGCATGTAGCGGCAGCGGACGCCGACTTCGGTGTAGTAGCTGGCGAGGTCTTCGGACATGCGTTTGGTGAGGGTGGTGACGAGGACGCGCTGGTTCTTTTGGGCGCGATCGCGGATCTCGGCGAGAAGATCGTCGATCTGGCCTTTGATGGGACGGATTTCGACTACTGGATCGATGAGGCCGGTGGGGCGGATGATCTGTTCGACGACGACGCCGGCGGATTTGGTGAGTTCGTAGGGGCCGGGGGTGGCGGAGACGTAGATGATCTGGCCGGTGCGGGATTCGAACTCTTCGAAGCGGAGGGGGCGGTTGTCCATGGCGGAGGGGAGGCGGAAGCCGTAGTCGACGAGGTTCTGCTTGCGGCTGCGGTCGCCGTGCCACATGCCATGGAGTTGGGGGACGGTGACGTGGGACTCGTCGATGAAGAGGAGGTAGTCCTGGGGGAAGTAGTCGAGGAGGGTGGGTGGGGGTTCGCCGGGGAGGCGGCCGGAGAAGTGGCGTGAGTAGTTTTCGATGCCGTGGCAGTAGCCGACGGACTTGATCATCTCGAGATCGAAGCGGGTGCGCTGGTGGATGCGCTGGGATTCGACGAGGCGGCCCTGGGTTTCGAGTTCTTTTTCCCACCACTCCATCTCTTCGATGATGGTGGCGATAGCAGTGGCTTTGCGCTCGGGTTGGACGACGTAGTGGGACTTCGGGTAGATGGGCAGGCGAGAGTATTTCTGCTTGACGGTGCCGAAGAGGGGGTCGATCTGGGAGAGGGAGTCGATTTCGTCGCCGAAGAGTTCGATGCGGTAGGCGTTTTCGTCGTAGGTGGGGTAGACCTCGATGATGTCGCCGCGGACGCGGAAGGTGCCGCGGCGGAAGTCGACGTCGTTTCGGTCGTAGAGGATTTCGACGAGGCGGCGGGTGATGTCTTCGCGCTTGAGGCGCTGACCTTTTTCGAGGAGCATCAACATGCCGTAGTAGGCTTCGGGCGAGCCGAGGCCGTAGATGCAGGAGACTGAGCTGACGATGATGGCGTCGCGGCGTTCGAAGAGGCTGCGGGTGGCGGCGAGGCGGAGTTTGTCTAATTCTTCATTGATGGTTGACTCCTTTTCAATGAAGAGATCGCCGGCGGGGATGTAGGCTTCGGGCTGGTAGTAGTCGTAGTAGGAGACGAAGTACTCGACGGCGTTATTGGGGAAGAAGGTTTTGAACTCGTGGTAGAGCTGGGCGGCGAGGGTTTTGTTGTGTGCGAGGATGAGGGCGGGGCGTTGCAGATCCTCGATGACCTTGGCCATGGTGAAGGTCTTGCCGGAGCCGGTAACGCCGAGGAGGACCTGATCTTTTTCGCCGGCGTGGATGCCGGAGATGAGCTCGGCGATGGCGCGGGGCTGGTCTCCCTGGGGTTTGTAGGTGGTGGAGAGCTGGAAGTCCATCTCTGTAGGATAGTGGATATAGGGCGGGAGGGTGCGATGGGCGCTGGAACGGAGTTGTGGCTGATTCGGCATGGCGAGACGGAGTGGAGTCTGAGCGGGGCGCACACGAGCAGGACGGACATTCCGCTGACGGAACATGGGCGCAAACGAGCGGAGGAGTTGGGGGATTATCTGAAAGGGACGAAGTTTGAGGCGGTGTTTGTGAGTCCGATGCAGAGGGCGCGGGAGACGTGCGCGATTGCCGGGTTTGGGGATGTCGCGGCGGTAGATGACGGATTGAAGGAGTGGGATTACGGGGTGTATGAGGGGAAGACGACGAAGGAGATCCAGGCTCAGATTCCAGGATGGTCAGTGTGGAAGGATGAGATTGTGGATGGGGAGACGGTAGAGCATGTGGGCGCGCGCGCGGATGCGGTGATTGCGCGGTCTCTGGCGGCGGCGCCTGGCGGAGGAAATGTGGCTCTGTTTGCTCACGCGCATATTCTGAGGATTCTGGCCGCCCGGTGGATTGGGTTGGACGCGAGAGACGGAGCTTTGCTGGCGTTGGGGACGGGAAGCGTGAGCGTGCTGGGATGGGAGCGCGAGACTCGGGTGATACAAAGCTGGAATCGCGGGTTTGAGTAGACGCTAGATTTGCTTGATGTGTTGCGGCTGAAGGCCCATGCCGACGAAGCGGGCGGTGAGGTATTTGAAGCCGGGGAGAGTGGTGATCAAGCGGAACAAGAGCGGCGGATGCAAGGGGCCTGGGTTGGCAAGGACGCGGGACAAGATGCGGTGCGCGAAGACCTGCACTCGTTGTGTTTTGCGTACGGCGTTCTCGCGATAGTGTTGGACACTTCGCAGATCGTGAACGGTAGCGCTGCCGGTCAGCAGGGATTCTGTGAGGAGGTTGGCGGTGGCGACGGCGTCCTGCAGGGCGATGTTGATGCCGATGCCGCCGACGGGCGACATGGCGTGGGCGGCGTCGCCGATGCAGAGCAGGCCGGGAGAGCACCACTCCTGCAGTCGGTTGACCTGTACGGTGAGGAGCTTGACCTTGTCCCAGGAGTCGACTTCTGCGGTACGGCCGGCGAGGAACGGCACGACTCGTTCGATGCTCTGGTGAAAGGCGGCGAGGCCGTCCTGCTGGATCTGCGGGAAGGTGCCTTTGGCGACGATGTATCCGACCTGAAAGTAGTCGACACGATTGATGAGCACGATGAGGCGGCCGTAGTTGACGTAGCCGAGTGCGTTTTCCGGGTCGCCTGGCTGGCGGGCGAGATGGAACCAGAGGACGTCGAAGGGAACGCCGTAATCGATGAGGGGAAGATGCGCGGCGACGCGGGAGATGGCGTGGCGACCGTCGCAGCCGACGGTGAGAGCGGCGGGGATTTCGACAGGGCCGTCGGGAGTGTTGGCGAGGACGCCGGTGGTGAGGTCGCCATTCTGAATGAGTCCGGTGGCTTCCCAACCCATGCGAAGGGTGAAGCGGGGGAAGTGGGCGGCTTCGCCGGCGAGGAAGTTGAGGAAGTCCCACTGGGGCATGAGCGCGATGAATTTGGCGTGCGTGGGAAGGTGAGAGAAGTCCGCCATGGTGACGGTGCGGTCGCCGATAAAGCCGGAGAGATGGGCGACCTGGGAGTGAGGAAGGGCGAGGAATTTCTCGAGGAGGCCGAGTTCGTAGAGGAGTTCCAGCGTAGAGGGATGGATCGTGTCGCCGCGGAAGTCGCGGAAGAAGTCCTTGTGTTTTTCGAGGACCGTGACGGCGATGCCTCGGCGGGCTAGCAGGAATCCGAGCATCATGCCCGCAGGGCCCCCGCCGATGATGCAGCAGGTGGTTGCGAGCGGGTTGTCTGGCGGTAGCCATGTGTGCAGATGAGCGTAGCAAGGGTTCGGTGGGAGGTCAAAAGGTGCCCTATGAGGAATAGAAGACATACCCCAGGGGCTGAAGCCCCTTTTTCTTCGATGATGAATTGAGGCCCAAGGAGACCCAAGGCTAAAGCCATGGGCTACCAGCCTTGGGGTACCTGGATGCAACGGCAATTGCAACGACAGCGGTCGTGCTAGATTCGACGCATCCCCTTTTTTCTGGAGAACAGCTATGCGTGTGGGTCGGGTCGCTCTTATTGCTTCAGTGGTTTGCGGTCTCAGTGGGCTATTTGTTTGGGCACAATCAGGGGCGACGGCCTCGAGCGATGAGGCACAGGGCAAGATTTGGTGGGCGCATGTGCAGAAGCTGGCTGATCCATCGATGAACGGCCGGCTGACGGGCAGTGAGGACTATCTGAGAGCGGCTGCCTACGTGGTCGAACAGTTCAAGGCGTATGGGCTGGCTCCTGCAGGTGTGGATGGAGGGTATTACCAGCCGGTGCATTTCGATGTGCAGCGGGTGATTGCGAGCAAGTCGTCGATGAGCCTGGTGGTAGATGGGAAGACGACACCGCTCGTGCTTGGCGAGGATGCGATTCTGGGGTCGCGAGCGGCGCAGGTGGGGAAGGTCGATGCGCCACTGGTGTTCATCGGCTATGGACTGCATCTGCCGGAGTCGAAGTATGACGATTTCAACTCGGCTGAGGTGCCGATGGCGGAGTTGAAGGGCAAGATCGTTGTGTATATCAACGGCGGGCCGGGGGATCTGCCGGGAGCGCTGAAGTCATTTGCGCGGACCTCGCCGCTTGCGAGGGCGTTGCGAGAGGCTGGAGTTGTCGGGACGATTTCGATTCCGACACCGAAGTCGATGGACTTTGGCTGGCAGCGTATGGCGAGCAGCGCATCGCAGCCGGGGATGCGATTGGCTGTTACGCCCGATGCGGATGCAGTGGCGGCGAAGCATCCTGCGTTGGCGGATGAGCATGACGCGATGTTTACGGCGACGTTCAATCCGGCGCAGGCAGAGAAGCTGTTCGCAGGTACGGGGCATACATTTGCGGAGATGCTGGCGCTGGCTGATGCGCAGAAGCCGCTGCCGCACTTTGCGCTGAGGAAGAGCGTGACGGCGACGGTGGTGGGGGAGACCTCGCATGTGGTGTCGCCGAATATTGTGGGAGAGCTGAAGGGATCAGACACGTCGCTGGCGGGACAGTATGTGCTGGTGTCGGCGCATCTGGATCATCTTGGCGTTGGCGCGCCGATCAACGGAAAGACGATCTATAGCGGGGCGATGGATGATGCTTCGGGCGTGGCGACGGTGCTGGAGACGGCGAAGAGGTTGAGTCAGGCAAAGGTGAAGCCGAAGCGGTCAATCCTGTTTGTGATCTTCACAGCGGAGGAGAAGGGGCTGCTGGGATCGCGGTACTTTGCCGGGCATCCGACGGTTCCGGAGAGTGCGATCGATGCGGATTTGAATCTGGATATGTTTATGCCGCTGTTTGCGCTAAAGAAACTGCATGTGCAGGGGCTGGATGAGTCGACTCTGGGAGACGAGGCGAAGAAGGTAGGGGCGGAGCACGGGATTGTGATCGCGCCTGACCCGGAGCCGGATCGGAACTCGTTTATCCGCACGGATCAATACAGCTTTGTGCAGGCGGGGGTGCCGGCGCTGGCGATGAAGTTCGGATGGACGATGGGCTCGCCGGAGTACAAGGCGTGGAGGGCGTGGCTGGCGCAACGGTATCACTCGACGGACGATGATCTAACGCAGCCGGTCGACCTGGTGGCAGCGGCACAGTTCAATGCCTTCTTTGCGGACCTGGCAGTGGCGGTGGCGAATGATCCTGCGAGGCAGCATTATCTGGATTCGAGCTTCTTCAAGCGGTTCGAAGTGGGGCAGTAGGGTCTTGTCCCGCTTGATGGTTTTGGCGGTGAGATTGAAATGCAGGTTCTTCGACTACGCTACTCGCTATGAGACCGCGAGTAGCTCCGCTCAGGATGACACCTTCAAACAGAAGACGGTGTCGTCAGCGAGATTGTTCACAGGTGGATGTTGAGGATTCGGGTCCAGTCGGCTGGTGTGTGCGCGAGGTGGTCGGGAGGAACTTCGGTGAGCGAGTGGGGCTTGAGGCCGAAGGTGCAGCCGATGCTTTGGGCGCCACAGTTGCGCGCGGTGAGGACGTCGACGTCGGTGTCGCCGATCATGACGGTTTCGGCGGGAGTGATGGCGCGGCCGGCGATGGCGCTGGCTTCGGCGATGAGGCTCTGGAGGCCGTGGGGGTCGGGCTTTTTGGTGTGGAAGCTGTTGCCGCCGTAGTTCTGGTAGAAGAAGCGCGAGAGCCCGAAGTGAGTGCAGATGTCGCGTGAGGGGTTGACGGGCTTGTTGGTGAGGACCGCCATGAGGACGCCGGGTTGTGCGGATCGAATGGCTTCGAGTGATTCGAGGACACCGGGGTAGAGGAAGGTGTGATCGAGTTTGTGGATGCGGTAGTAGTCGAGGAAGAATGTGAGGGCTTTGGTGACGTATTCTTCGTCGTGGATGTCGCCTTCAGGGTCGCCGAAGGCACGACGGATGAGGAGCGAGGCTCCGTCGCCGATGTAGCCGGCGATGACGGCTACGGGGAGTTCCGGCTTGCCGAAGTGTTTGAGGGTGGCGTTGACGGAGTTGCAGAGGTCGGTGCCGGAGTCGATGAGGGTACCGTCGAGATCGAAGACGAGGAGGCGGGGAGGCGGGACAAGGGGCATTTCTTAAGGGTAATCGATTCGGCGGGTGTAAGCTTCTTGGGAAATGGAGGGCGACATGTGCAAAGCAATGGCTGGAAATTGGACGCGGCGGCAGTTTGTTGCGGGGCTCGCAGCGGCAGGTGTCCTGGCCGGGCGTGACACGCCTGCGCTGGCGCAGTCGGTATTGACTGGCGAAGCAGCGATGCGGGAGTTGATGGATGGGAATGAGCGGTATGTGGCCGGCAAGATCACATCGTTTGCTGAGGACTTGAAAATTTTGAAGGAGAAGACAGTACTCAAACAGGAGCCGTTTGCCGCGGTGCTCTCCTGCGCCGATTCGCGAGTGCCGGTGGAGATTGTGTTCGATCAGAGCATTGGACACGTGTTTGTGACACGGGTGGCAGGCAATGTTGTGACACCGGAGATCATTGCGAGCCTGGAATATGGGGTTGCGGTATTGGGAATCAAGGCGATCCTGGTGATGGGACATTCGAATTGCGGTGCCGTGGCGGCAGCAGTTGCAGCCAAGGACGTGCCAGGACAGATCAGCGTTCTGTATCAGCACTTGATGCCGGGGATATATGGAGCAAAGGGGGACGTTCCGCTGGCGGTGAAGATGAATGCGGCCTATCAGGCAAGAATTTTGAGTGCGAGTTCCACGGTCATCGCGAAGGCGATCAAAGATGACGGAGTGAAGGTCACGAGTGGGAGCTACGATCTTGGGACTGGCAGGGTAGTATTGGCGGACTAAAGAGTGCGCGGCGGCTTTTGGGCCGCCGCGATGTGGGAATAGCCGCTACTTGATTTGTATATCGCCAGAGCCTGTGCCGATTCGGATGGTGGGGCCGCCGCCGTTGACTGCGCCGCTTACGCGGTGACGGTTGAGGCTGCCCTGCATCGTGATCGGCTGCGAGACGTTGATGCCGCCGGAGCCCGTCTCGGCATCGAGGTTGAAGTGGGCGTTGCCGATGACGAGGCGGACAGAGCCGCTGCCAGTGGTGAGCTTCCAGTCTTCGGTGGGTTGGCCCTGGGCTTCGATGTCGCCACTACCGGTGCTGGCTTTGAGGGCGCCCGCGAGACCTTGAAGGCGAATACTGCCGCTGCCGGTTTCGGCTTTGACGTCGCCGGGGCCCGTCTGCTGGAGTTCGATGTCTCCAGAGCCGGAGCCGAGGGTCACGTTACCTTGTACACCGTGAACGCGGACGGAGCCAGAGCCGCTCTGTGCCTTGATTGTGTTGCCGACGTCCTGGATCTCGACGTCGCCTGATCCCGTGCTTGCGTTGATGCCCGAGGTTTTGGGCAAAGTGATCTCGTAATCGATATTGATGTTTTTATAGAGGTCGTTGTGGCGTTCGCCAATGGTAATGTCGTTGCCGCTTTGAACAATGGGCGGGTTATTGACGATCTGCTGAATGCGGCTGTCTGCGTCATTACCGCCGCTCATCCAGCCATGATTGGCGCGGAGGTGGGCGACGATGTGAACCTGGTTGCCCGAACCGGGATGAAGATGAATGTAGCCGGAGGCGGTGGACACAGAGACGTTTGGAGAGCCGCTGACGTTGAGGGTGCGGTCGAAGTTGCTGTCGGCAAGAGCTGTAGCGGCGGCGAGGGCGAGCGAGGTGACGGTTGCGGCGAAGACTTTGATGGTCATGGGATTTCCTTTAGTCGGCTCTGTTGACTTTGGTTAGATGCTGACCCCTTTCAGGAAGATAGGAAGATGTCCGCACAACTTGAAAACCTGAGAAGCCTTGTAGAGGTACATTTTATTGCTGAAGGATGACGGTGTCGCCAGGCTTGAGGCCGGCGAGGACCTCGGTTTTGGTACCGTTTGAGATTCCGGCCTTGATGTCGACTTTGCGGCGACCATTTTTCGTTTTCGGGTCGGGGATTTCGACGGAGGCGTTGCGGTCTTTGTCGTAGAGGACGGCCTGTTCGGCGACGGTGAGGACGTTCTTGTGTTCTTCGAGGAGGATCTCGGCGTTGGCGGTCATGTTCGCTTTGAGCTCGCCGCCGGGGTTGTCGATGGAGACGCGGACTTCAAAGGTCGTGACATTATCTTTTTCGACGCCCAGGGGGGCGATCTTGGTGACCTTGCCGAGGAAGGTCTTGTCTTTGAACGATTCGACCTTGATGCGAGCGGCCTGGCCAAGGTAGACCTTGCCAATGTCGGATTCGTCGACCTTGCCCTGCACGTAGACCTGGGTGGTGTCTCCAATGGTCATGACGAGCGTTGCAGTGGAGCCGAGGACGAGGATCGAGCTGACGGCGTCGCCGATCTCGACGTCGCGGGAGAGAATAGTGCCTTCCATCGGTGAGGTGATGGTGGTGTAGCTGAGCTGCTCTTCGAGCTGCTTGAGTGAGGCCTGGTTCTGGGCGACCTGCGCTTCGGCCTGGCGAAGCTTGGAGCTATCTACACTGATCTGGGAGACGGCTTTGTCGCGGGTATTGGCCGCTGCGAGGTATTTCTGCTGGGCATCGTCAAGTGCCTGTTGAGACACGACGCCTTGCTTCGACATCTCCAGATTGCGCTGATAGGTATTCTTGTACATGGGAAGGTCGGGGGCTTCGGCGTTGACCTTGTCATATTGAATGGAGGCGGACGCGGCGCGGGCGTTGGACTCGGCTGCGGCGAGTTGGGCCTTCTGGGCGGCAACCTGATCGAGAATCTCCTGCTGGTCGAGTTGAGCGAGGACCTGACCCTGATGGACGTGATCGTTGATGTCCACGTCGAGCCGGGTGACGATACCTGAGGCCTTGGATTTGACTTCCACCTTGGTGATGGGCTGTACCTTGCCGGTAGCGACGACGGACCGGGCGATGTCTGCGAGTTCGGCCTTCGCAAGTTGGGAGGGCTCAAATTTCGTGGTATTTCCGCGGGCAGCGACCGCGATGCCGAGTGCTACGACAGTGACAAGGACGATGAGGCCGGTCCAGAGCCAGATTTTTCGTTTGTTTCTACGCTGTGTGGCCAAGGGAGTGCTCCCATAAGTTCTGAAGGTGGTGTGTTGTGTCCCTGGATGTCTTTACGCAGGGGCGGCCAGAGTAGTTCCCTAGAAAGTTTATGCCGGAGGGTCGTGGCTATTTCGATCACGAACTGCAACTTTCTATGCAGAGCCGGATGTACTCGGAAGGAACGCGGTTGGGAGGGTTTAGAAGTCCTGGCAGTCGGATCAACCTGCGAAACTCTTCCTCGACCTAAGGAGGAGCAAGGTTTCCCGGGTAGTGGCGCTAAATCTGTAACTGACTCTGTTTAGGCGTATTTGCGAAGGACGCCGAGAACTTTTCCCTGAATGCTGACGTTGGCGGCTGGAGCGTAGATGGGAGACATTTCAGTGTTGGAGGGTTGCAACCGGATCATGCTTCCTTCGCGGTAGAAGCGCTTGAGGGTGGCGTCGGCGCCGTCGATAAGAGCGACGATGATTTCGCCTTCGCGCGCGGTGCGTGTGCGCTCGACCAGAACGTAGTCGCCGGAGACGATGTGCTCGTCACGCATGGAATCGCCGCGCACCTCGAGGGCGAAGACCTCGCGATTACCGATGATGTCCGAGAGAGAGATGCTCTCCGCGGTTTCGATAGCTTCGACGGGCTGCCCGGCTGCGATACGGCCAAGGAGGGGAAGGCGATCGGAGCCCTTTTTCCCGCTGCGGGCTGGAAGGACGTCGATGGAACGGCTGCGGTTGTGGGCACGCTGAAGCAGGCCCTTGTTCTGGAGATTAGTGACATGCTTATGCACGGTCGCGAGGGAACTGAGGCCCAGTCCGCTAGCAATCTCCTCGTAGGAGGGAGAGTAGCCATTCTTCTGAGTGAAGCTGGAAAGAAAGTCGATGACCTCTTTTTGCCGCCGCGTAATTGCCATGCGCATGATTGTAGCGAATAAAAAGCGAATTGCAAGTAGTAATTTGAAGCGATGTTCTCCACCCGTAACCGAATTGATTCTTGATACCCGCTGGTGACCAAAATTCCCATTTTGAAATTGATTAAGCAAAATCTTGCAATGATCTCTTGTAAACATTTCATCGATGAACCAAGGTAATACCACACGACGAAGTTGGTAACGTGAGCTGCGGTACTGGAAATTTCTGCTTTGGGAGATGGAAAAAATGCGAGTTCTGGTTGTTGAAGATGACGAGGCGCTTGGGCTATTCCTGCAAAAGGGACTGAAACTGGAGGGCCATGATGTTCTTTGGGTGGGGGACGGCGAGGCGGCGCTTGTGCATGCCGTTGAATACTGCCCGGATTTAATTGTTCTCGATCTGAGCCTGCCACGGAAGGACGGGACTGAGGTGCTGGCGGAGCTGCGGGGGCGGTTCGATGAGACAGCGGTGCTGGTGTTGACGGGACGGAGTCAGGTAGAGGAGCGGGTACGGTGTCTGAATCTGGGGGCGGATGATTGTCTGTTGAAACCGTTCAGTTTCCATGAGCTGACTGCGCGCTGCCGGGCGTTGCTGCGGCGGCGGGATCAGTTCGCGGATCCGGTATTGCGGCATGGCGATATCGAGTTGAACCGAATGGAACGCCGGGTTGTTAGAAACGGCCGACTGGTGGAGTTGACGGTGAAGGAGTTTTCTCTGCTGGAGTTTTTGTTGATGCGGCGCGGTCAGTGCTGCAGCCGGAGTGAGTTGCTGCGTGAGGTTTGGCAGATGGCCCCCGATGCTGGGACCAATGTCGTGGATGTGTATGTGAACTATCTCCGGCGGAAGTTGAGCGCGGCAGGTGAAGGCGGGGACGGGAGCACCGTGATTGAGACGGTGCGGGGCGAGGGCTATCGGATGGGTGCTGCGAGAAAGCCGGTGGCGCGGGCGAGTGGATATCCCGTGAGTGCGGCGTTTGCCGTGCGTGAGTTTATCCAATTTACCGCCGGAGACCCAGGAGACGGTCGCAACGGATTTGGTGGAGCGCATTGATGCGGCGCTGCATGGTCTTTGCCAGCCGTTGACGGTGCTGCAGTGCAGGCTCGCCATGGGAGAGCTGATCGGTGAGCCCGATGCCATGCGCGAGGCGATTCGCGAGGGCCTGCAGGAGTGTGCGCGTTTGAACCGCACGGTTGGCACGATGCGAGAGATGTTGCAACAAGTGAGCAGGGAAGACGAAAGGCTACGGTGAGCGGCATGAATGTGGGACGAGATGCGGTGCTGGACGGCGATGCGATGGAGATGGCGGGGATGCGCACCGTCGTGCTGGCGAGCGCGGATGCAGGTTTGCGGCAGAGATTGCGGACGGCGTTGACGGGACTTCGCTGGCAGGTGCGGGAGGCTGCGGGAGGCGCGGAGGCGATGGCGCAGTTGGAGGATTCCCGGTCGGAGGCGCTACTGGTGGATAGCTGGCTACCGGATCTTGAGGTGGGAGAGTTCGCGACGGTAATTCGGATGCTGTACCCGACGATGGAGCTTTTGCGTGTGGACGGCGGGGTGGATGGCGGGGCGCGGAGTCCGAGGCGAAATGAACTGCTGCATGCGCTGCGTGAGGCGCAGAATCCTGCGCTCAATGATACGGTGGCCTGGGCGGGAGCTCCGGATGTGGTGCCGACGAGTGGCCTCGGCGCTGTGCCCCGAGTGCAGGTGAAGGGATTTGCCGGTGGGGAGAACTCGTTCCGAGAGGAGCTGCGTGGTCGGGAGCGGTTGGCTGGTCAGGATTCATCGCGAACTGGGGCGCAGGCGGAGGTGATGCTGCCAGAGATGGTCGGAACGAGCGAACCGATGCGGGAGTTGGCTCGGCTTATCGGGCTGGTCGCTCCGCGATCCACGACGGTTTTGATTGAAGGCGAGACCGGAACGGGAAAAGAGGTTGTGGCGCGGGCGCTTCATCGGTTGAGTCAGCGTGCAGGTAAGCCATTTGCTGTGTTAAATTGCGCGGCGATCCCTGAAGCTTTACTCGAAGCTGAGTTGTTCGGCCATACACGCGGTGCCTTTACGGGGGCGGTGCAATCCCGGACGGGGAGGATCGAAGCGGCGCATGGAGGAACATTGTTTCTGGATGAGATCGGAGAGATGCCGATGGCGCTGCAGGCTAAGATGCTGCGGTTTCTGGAGTGCGGCGAGTTGCAGCGCGTGGGCGACAACGAGACGATGCGCGTGGACGTGAGGGTGATCGCGGCAACGCATCAACCGTTGGAGAAACTGGCTTCGAGTGTCGGGACGGAGCGGACGTTTCGTTTGGATCTCTATCATCGGCTGGCGGTTTTTCCGGTGGAGGTGCCTGCATTGAGGGAGAGGATGGAGGATTTGAATCTGCTGGCGGAACATTTTCTGGAGCAGATGGGGCAGGAGATGCCTCGGAAACGGTTGACTGCGGAGGCTAAGGCGAAGCTCCATGAGCATAGCTGGCCCGGGAATGTGCGGGAGCTGATGCATGTGCTCGAACGCGGCGCGATTCTTTCCGGAGACCGGATGGAGATTGCGGCGGATGAGATTCGGCTTCGGCGGGCAACTCGCGGGTGAGTTTCGAGGAGTGGACCTTTTGCAGAACTCCCTTCATGCTCGGTACAGAAAAGGCCCACTGAGGTTTCTGTTATCGTGCAGCCATGATCACTCCTGTCCGCTCCTGGCTGCTCTTGCTCGCAGCCTTCATCTGTTACGACTCAATCGCTAAAGCCCAGCACATGAATTCCGCAGGCGCGCCCTGCCGAAACGTTGCGATGACCATAGCCATGGAAAATTGCTTCGATAAAGCGTACAAAGCCGCTGATAGCGGACTGAATCAGATCTACAGCCAGATATCGAAGGCGCTGCAGCCGGATGACCTGCAACGGCTAAAAGTGGCGCAGCGTCTCTGGATACAGTTTCGAGACACGACATGTACGGCAGAGAGCGACCTCTACAACGGTGGAACTGCGTCAGCTCCGGCCTATTCAGCTTGCCTTGAAGAACTAACACGCCAGCGAACAGCGGATCTCAAGACGATATACGGCTGGGTTATCGCGAATTCCAAGTGAAGCAAGGGTGAGCCAGATATATTGTTGCCTTTTGTGTTCCTAAGAGCGCTCTCATTTGAGGGCGCTTTTCTTTGGTTGCCCGACTGCATGTGTTATCGCGCGGAGGTGATGGCATGCAGACGACAACGGCGATGAGCGACGCATTGGGACAGTATCTGGACCTGACCAGCCGGCAGATGCAATTGACGGCGAGCAATATGGCCAATGTGGATACGCCGGGGTATAAGACACAGGGGATCGACTTCGAACAGGAGTTTGCGCGGCAGCTCAATGACAGCGCAGGTGCGGCGGGGCTTGAGGGTTTGGAGGTTTCGGCACGGGAAGTTGGCGGCCTGGTGGCGCGGCCGGATGGAAATAATGTGTCGATGGATCGCGAGGGATTGCAGCTGGCGAAGGCTCAGTTGCAGTTCAAGCTAGGCGTGCAACTTCTGAAGCATGAGTTTGCCGGCGTGATGAGTGCAATTCATATGGATGGGAAATAACTGTGAATCTCTTTGGGGTGATGGATGTAAGCGCTTCGGCTTTGCAGGCGGAGCGTGTGAGGGCAGAGGTGGTGGCATCGAATATGGCCAACGCCGAGACGACTCGGACGCCGGATGGCGGGCCCTATCAGCGGCACCATGTGGTGTTCGCGGCACAAGGCGGCGGGAGTTTTCAGGAGTCGCTCGCGGATGAAGTGAATGGCGGCGGAGGAGGCTTTGGGACTGGATTCAAGAGCGCGCTTTCGGGAGGCTTGAGCTTGGGGCTTGAGCAATGGCCTGACGGCTGCGAATGGCGCGCCGGGCGGCGTTGCGGTGACCGGAGTGATCAGCGACACGAGCGCGCCGCTGATGAGGTATGACCCGCAGCACCCGGATGCGGGAACAGATGGTTTTGTAGCGTATCCGGACATCAATCCACTGACGGAGATGGTGGATCTGATGGGGGCGACTCGGTCGTACGGTTTGAATGCTTCGGCGATCACAGCAGAGAAGGGCATGGTCTCGTCGTCGCTCGATCTCTTGAAGTAAAGCAATGCGGTAAAGCGAGATATGCAAAACGAGGTTGAGGAGGGATTGTGATTGGTTTGTCGGGTGCTTCAGCGGTGGTGAACGGGTTGAATTCGGGAGGACATGGACGACGGTTTCCTCAGTGACGCGGCTGTCGCTGCTTCCAACACTGGTGTTACTGCGGGTGTGCCGTTCGCCGGAATGTTTCAGTCGATGGTGCAGCAGACGAGCTTGCTGGATCAGAAGGCGTCGCAGGCAGTGACGGGGTTGCTCAATGGCTCGGGGGTGGAGATTCACGATGCGATGATTGCGACCCAGAAGGCGGATATGGCGTTTGAGCTGGCGCTCCAGGTTCGGAATAAAGCAGTGGGTGCGTATCAACAGATGATGGGCATGCAGTTTTAATATCTGGATTTTTGACGCTGAGGCGAGATGGCAGAGACAGAACAGGTAAGCGGGACGGGGATGCAGCGAGCAGGGCAGGCAGGCGCCAGTGTCAATGGCGGTGCGGCGGAGAAGGCGCTGGCGATGGCTTCGGCGATGCGAGCGCGGTTGATGGCAATGCCTGCGGGAAAGCGGACCTGGTTGATTGCATCGGGAGTGTTTTTAGCGGCGATGTGTGCGGGGTTGCTCTGGTATGCAGGACGGCCGGACTGGCGCGTCTTGTTCAGCGGGCTGGACGGCAAGGATATGCAGCAGGTGTCGCAGGAACTGGCGGCGGCTGGAGTTCCCTACGAGACCACCGTCGATGGAGGCGGCGTGCAGGTTCCGGCAGAGATGCTGGATAAGGCGCGGATGGAGATAGCGGCGAAGGGCATGCCGCAGACGGGGCGGCTGGGGTTTGAGTTGTTCGATAAGCCGAACTGGGTGGGAAGCGAGTTTGATGAACGTGTGAACTATCAGCGGGCGCTGGAGGGAGAGTTGGAACGTACGATCGGGACTTTGGCGATGGTGAAGTCGGCGCGAGTGCATATTGTGCTGCCGCAGGCTTCGCTGTTTGCTGCTGAAGAGAAGGCAGCGAAGGCCTCGGTGGTGCTGCAACTGAAGCGCGCGTCGGTCGATCCGGAACAGGCTGATGCGATTCGAAGTCTTGTAGCTGGTTCGGTCGAGAACCTCAGTGTCGATCAGGTGACGTTGGTGGATGCCGATGGACGAGTGAACTTCAAGCAGCGATCGGGTAACGCCGCGGAGGCGGATGCAGAGCAGGCCATGGAGGCGAAGCTGGTGGCGATGCTGGAGCCGCTGGCAGGACGCGACAATGTGCGGGCGACGGTGAACGTGAGTTACGACGAGGGTAGTGAACAGAGGACCGACGAGGTCTATGACCCAAGTGAGGTGGCGACGCTGAGCATGCAGAAGAGCGAACAGGTCTCTGCCGGCCGAGGCGGACCTTCGGGCGTGCCGGGGACTGCGAGTAATTCTCCGGGAGGTTCGCCGGAGGGAGCGGTTGCGGGATCGCAGGCTGCGGCTGCGCCGGGGACGCCGCCATTGCTGCAGAAGCAGACGTTGCCCGTCTATCCGCAGCAGGGTGCTGGGCTGGGCCAGAGTTTGCATGAAGAGAATGGAACCTACGGAGTTACAAAACACCTGGTGCATACCGATGTGGGTCCGGGACGGGTACGACGCGTGTCGGCTGCGGTGGTAGTGAACGACCGAAGCGTGATTGAAGGCGCGGGAAAGCTGGAACATGTGGTGTGGAAGCCGCGAAACGCGGAGGAGATGCATCGGCTCGAGGAACTTGCTCAGGCGGCGGTGGGCTTCGACACGAGGCGCGGAGACCAGGTCGTGATGCAGAACGTGAGTTTCAGTACGAATGCTCCCGAAGTAAAGCCTCCGGTGATGGACAGGCGGATGGAGGAGATGCGCGGGCTGCTGCATACCCAACCGAACCTGATGCGGACCGCTGTGATTGGGATCTGCGGCGTGTTTTTGATTCTGTTCGTGCTGCGGCCGGTGGCGAGCCAGGTGACGGCGACGCTGCGCGAGCCGATGCTACTCGCGGCGGGGGCGAACACTGCAAGCGCATTCGAAGAACGTACTGAGGCTATATCGGCAAGCGACGATCGCACTGAGGATGCGCCACTGCCACGGCCGATGAACAAGACGCATCAGTTGCAACAGGGAATCTTTGAACACGTTTCGGATCATATCCGTCGAGAGCCGGCGCAGAGCACGCGGTTGCTGGAGGCCTGGATCGGGTCGTCCGAGGAGAGAAGCTAATGGGAACGGCGACACAGTTTTCAGGGGCGGATGCGATACGGCAGAATCCGTTGTTGCTGACACCGGAGGCGGGGTTTGTGCCTGCCGAGATACCGGGGCTCCGCAAGGCTGCAATCCTGATGGTTGCGATTGGAGACGAACTGGCAAAGACGCTGTTTCAAAGTCTCTCGGAGGGGGATGTTCGGAGGGTAACCGACGAGATTACAAACCTCGGAGAGGTCCCAGCGACGCAGTTGACCGAGGTATTGACGGAGTTCTATGGGCTGCTGGAGACGCAGCAGTACATGGTGCGTGGCGGACCGGATTATGCGCTGAAGCTGCTGACAGAGGCGTTCGGCCCTACGCGAGCCGATGAACTCCTGCAACAAGTAAAGAAGATTCGCGAGCGCAACAACGGCGATATGGCGAAGCTGCAGGACATGGACCCGCAGCACCTGAGCAAGTTTCTGGAGAACGAGCATTCGCAGACGGTGGCGCTGGTACTGGCGCACCTGGACGCGAAGCGCGGTTCGATGGTGCTGATGAATTTGCAAGGGGCCATGCGTGTGGATGTTGTGCGGAGACTGGCGGAGATGCGGCAGTTTTCTCCAGAGATGGCGCAGACCGTGGCCATGGCGCTGCACAAACGAATGGAGAAGATGGGATCGAGTGGAAGGAAGTCTTACTCGGGCTTCAAGGCGGTTGCGGAGCTGCTTAATCGGCTGAATCAGACGGAGAGCCGGGGGATTCTGGAAGAGATCGAACAGAGTGAGCCGAAGGTCGCAATTGGAATACGCGAGCTGATGTTTGTGTTTGAAGACCTGCTAACGGTGCCGGCGGAGAGCATACGCGAGTTTGTTAGCGCGGCGGACAAAAAGACGCTGGCGATGGCGCTGAAGGGCGGAAAGGACAATGTCAAGGCTCATCTGTTCAAGGCGATGAGTTCGCGCGCGGTAGAGATGTTGAAGGAGGACATGGAGGTGCTGGGGCCAGTGCGGATGAGAGATGTTGGATTCGCACAGCAGGAGTTGCTGGCTCTGGCGCGACAGCTTGAGAGTGAAGGAAAGATGATTCTGAAGATGGAGGTTGATGATGATCTCGCTGTCTGAGAATGCTCGTGGAAGCGCTTTGCTTGGATCGCCGGTGAGGTTGTTGGGCGGCGAAACACGGGACGTTTCGCGGCTTGAATTTTATCTACCGGAGCGGGTTGTGATCGCAGCGGAGGTTGAGCCTGAAGCGCCCAACGTTTTTTTGAAGGAAGAATTGGCACTCCTCGATGCGCGGATGCGGTCGCAGACGGAAGAAATGACGGCAAAGATTGAGCTAGTGCGGACCGAGTCGAAGGCGGAGGCTCGTCGTGAATGGGAGAAGGAGATGGAGGACAAGATCGCACAGGAACGTGCTCAAGTCGTGAAGTCCTGCGAGGAGTTTTCACGAGATCGAGCGCGGTACTTTTCCGCTGTTGAAGCTGAGGTGGTGAAACTCGCCCTGGCGATTGCGGCGAGAGTGCTGCACCGTGAGGCAAAGCTTGATCCACTTTTGTTGGCTGGTGTTGTGCGGGTCGCGCTGGAGAAAGTGGCAGAGGACAGCACGACGGTGCTGAGGGTGCCAGTGAGCGAGGTCGAGACGTGGCGGGAGGTCTTTCAGTCCACTGCCGAATCTTCGCTTCAAATTGTGGGAGACCAGCGGTTGGGGGCGGGAGATTGCGTGATCAATACAAACGTCGGAACGGTTGAGCTTGGCGTGGATGCGCAGTTGCAGGAGATTGAACGAGGATTCTTTGATCTGTTGCAGCGAAGGCCAGCGTGATAAGCGAGGCGCTGGAGATCGCGCAGTCGGGATCGTTAAGTCTTGCTCCTTATCTGACACAGCTGGCAAGCAGGCCGGCGTGGCGATGGAGCGGACGAGTTGTAGAGGCAAATGCACAGACGGTGGAGAGCGAAGGCCCGCTTTGTTCCGTGGGTGAGTGCTGCGAGATCTTAGACGGTGAGGGCCAGAGACATCGGGCCGAGGTGATCGGCTTTCGAGGGCGGCATGTGGTGGCGATGCCGCTGAAAGAGACACAAGGAATTCGTTTTGGGGATGCAGTGCTGGCCATGGGGGTAACGCCGGGAATTGGTGTGGTAAGCGGGATGGAGGGCAGGATCGTCGATGCACTGGGCGCGCCGTTGGATGGCTTTCCCGCGCCGCGTGTCTCCGAGATGTGGCCGCTTGATGGGACGGTGCCGCATCCCATGGAGCGAGAATCTATTCGGGAGCCGCTGGAGACGGGAATTCGTGTTTTGGATGGGATGCTTACAGTGGGGCGCGGGCAGCGTATTGGAATCTTTGGCGGATCGGGCGTAGGGAAGAGCACATTGATCGGAATGATGGCACGGAACACCGCAGCCGATTTGACGGTGGTTGGGCTGGTGGGCGAGCGAGGACGAGAGGTGCGGGAGTTCGTTGAGGATTCGCTGGGCGAAGAGGGACGCAAGCGGTCTGTGGTGCTGGTGTCTACTTCAGATCAGAGCCCGTTGCAGCGAATGCGGGCCGCGATGGCTGCTACATCGGTAGCGGAGTTTTATGCAGCGCAAGGGAAGCATGTCCTGCTGGTGCTGGATTCGCTGACGCGGTATGCGATGGCGGCGCGCGAGATTGGGCTGGCGGCGGGGGAGCCTCCGGCGAGCAAGGGATATACGCCGTCGGTGTTTGTGCGTCTGGCGAGGCTCGTGGAGCGCGCGGGGAATTTTAGAGATGGAAGCATTACAGCTTTCTACACGGTGCTGATGGAGGGAGACGACCAGCAGGATCCGGTGGTGGATGCCGTGCGGTCGTTATTGGATGGACATGTGGTGCTGTCGCGGTCAATGGCGGCTGCGGGATGGTATCCGCCAGTGAATGTGCTTGATTCTCTGAGTCGCTTGATGCCAGCCGTGACAGCGCCGGGACACAGAGCGCAGGCGGCGACGGTGCGCAGACTACTGGCGGCACACGCACGCTCGGAAGATCTGGTTCGAATTGGCGCGTATAAGCCCGGGACTGATGAAGACCTGGATCGAGCGGTGAAGGCGATGCCGACGCTCCGCGCATTCCTTGAACAACAAAGTGACGAGCGCGTCACAATGCGGGAGAGCATCGCGCGATTGAACGCGATGGAGCTATAGACGATGCCGCCACGATTGAAGACGTTGCAACGGCTAGTGACTCTGTATAGCACGGTAGAAGAGATGCGCTCCGTCGAACTGCAGCGATCGACCGCAGCGGTTCGCGAGGCGGAGCAGGCGGTTGAAGCAGAGCGGGAGGTCGCACGAGCGGCTCTCATCAATGGCCGTGTAGCGCTGCTGACGGGGGATTGCACGAGCCGCATCGTGGCTGAGACTCAGAAGGAGATTTCGGGGTGGCGAGAACGCGGGCTGGAAAGGGTACGGATCCAGCGCGAGGAGTTGAATGCCGCGGCTATGAAGCAGTATGTCGCGAGCCGTCGAGAGAGAGAGCAACTAAAGCGCGTCACCGATGAGATTGCCGCGCAGTTGGATATCGAAGAAGGACGCCGGATACAGGCTGTTTCGGATGACCGATTTCTGGCGCGAAAGCGATGGACGGATGCGCAAAAGAGGTAGGTGCGACCATCCGCAGGATGTGGGTCTCCTAATGGTTGCAATGGTTAGTTTGGCCTGCGGAGTGCAGATGAACTTGTTGCGTGTGATCGACGAGGAGCCGAGATGATGAGTACGGCAATTCTATTGAAGATAGGTGCAGATCATCCTGCTATCAACCTCGCGTCCGCCGATCAGGACGCTCCCGAAGGTACTTCATTCGCTGAAAGCCTTGACGAAAATATGGGAGGTGGGGTGTTGTCGCAAGGAAAGACCTCCCCTGAGAAGACAGCGAATGGGTTATCGAGTCTGCAGAGTGCGGAAGCTGCTAAGCGGCCGCAACAGGTCGCGCAAGTGCTTGATGCAGTCGGAGAAAAGGATGCAGCGGGTCAACGAGGGCGAGCGCCGGCTGCCGTGAAGGACCCGAGCGCCGAGAAGATTGCAGACCCACGGGCGACGATTGTGGGGGATTCGCAATCGAAGGCGCTGCTGGAAAAGCCTGGTGCGAAGGAAATTGAAGCGCCCGTTCAGGAAGAGTTGGATGGTCTTTCCCCCGGCCGCGACGATCTGCCGCGTGTGCAGACGGGTGAATTGAAGGATGGGGCGGTCTTGCAGCTCGAGCCGCTCGTTGGCGCTGGTAAAGACGATTCACCTGTAATAGGTGGCGGAAGTCCCACTGTGCTTCCAAAAGAAAAGAAGGCGGAGCCAGCGGGAAAGACCGATGAAGTTGCTTCCCCTAAAAAGCCTGGTAAACCGCCCGAGAGCGAGGCAACTCCAAAGACCGCACCGAAGAACATCGCGGCAGTTGAGAGTGGGAGAGCGATTCAGCAGAGACTTGACGTGGTGAATCTGCCAGAGGGCGGCGGAATTCCTTCAGGTATGGCAGCTGCGACACTCGGTGTGACAGGAGAAGGTGGCGCAACTCCAAAAGTCCTAAGTGAGGTCTCCAATATATCGATTCCTTCGACTGCGCTCACTTCGGCTACATCTGCTGGGTCAATGCGTAATGATGCTGCGCACGGTATAAAACGCGGCGTGCGAGATTTAGAAACGCCGGTCACTGCAGTGGACGCATCGATCGCGTCCCCCAACGCGCCTCCCAAGTCCAGCATGGGACTGGAAGCGTCGGCTACGCTCCCATCGGTGGGCAGCGACGGTGACGGAAAGATTCAGAGCGGGCAAGTATCTGCTCCGGGACTTCCCCACGTGATGTTGGGTGGTGCTGAGGCTTTGTCGGGCTCTAATCCTTCGGTTGCGTCACACGGTAGTGCGCAGGGAGATTTGATTGCTGCAAAGTCGCAAGCTGGTGAAACGGTTCCGCATTCCACAGGATTGCCGAGTGGGGTAAGGGAACAGGTGGACTCGGTTGGAGTCGGGGCGTCAATTGGGGAAATGCCCAGGATGCTGACCGCTACGCCGACGTCGCTTGAGGTTGGCGTTCAAAACGGAATGCATGGGTGGTTGAAGATTCGCGCGGAGATGACGGAGGGCGGTGAGGTGAACGCGTCCGTCTCAACCGCGTCATCAACGGGGCAGGAGATGCTGCATCGTGAGCTGCCTGCATTGACGGCTTATCTGGTGGAGGAGAAGGTTGCAGTGAATGCTGTCGTCGTACACGCTTCGCCTGCCACCGGAACTGATGCGGGAAGCTCCTCGGGAATGGATGGCGCCGGGGGGCAGACATCTCAGAGAAGCAATGATGGGGAAGAGAGAGACCGGAACCTCGGAAGGGCAGCGTTCAGTGACTCAAGCGAGCCGATGACGTATCGGGACTTGCAAGGAGTTGATGAGGACGGGGCGTTACCGTTTGCAGGGTATGGAATTAGCGGAGGCTGGTTGAGCGTACGAGCGTGAACCGGACTTCGAAACGAAACTTGAATCAGGAGAACGAGCGATGAATATTACACAGCAGAATTCGATAGCAACATCAGGGACATCTGCAGCAAATACGGTGGCGCACGCGCTGTCTTCGCGGCGTGCGACGCAAGAGACGTCGAAGGATTCGACGGCCTCAACCAGTAGCTCCGGCAGCGCGTCGAGTAGTTCATCAGACATTACATCGAGCGACTTCCTCACGTTGCTCGTGAGTGAGTTGCAAAACCAGGATCCCACCCAGCCGACGGATCCAAATCAATACATTACACAGCTGGCACAGGTGAACAGTCTCCAGCAACTGATCTCGATCAACCAGGGCATCGGAACACTCGATAGCGCGATTCCGACCGCTGGCTCGTCAGCCAGCGGTAGTTCGGGGTCGAGCAGCAATGCAAACGCCGCAGCGGTTGCGGCCAGCGCAAATGCCGTGCCGGGTACGCAACCAATCCCAAGCCAGAACGCGATCTGGGGCGGGTCGACGACAAGTTAACTGTCGGGTCCTGGCCAATTCGTAGACTGCGGAAACCTGCGATTCGATTCACGCGGCCTCGTACACAACAACAAACAGAACCGGAACCGGGAAGACCAAGGAGAAATACGATGGGAAATTTTTCGATAGCGCTGTCTGGATTGCAGGCAGATTCCGTTGCGCTAAATACGATTGGCAATAATCTGGCGAATCTTAACACGACGGCCTATAAGGGGCAGACGACCTCGTTTGAGGATCTGTTCTATCAGCAGATTGGAGAGTCTGGTTCGGGCGATGCGATTCAAGTTGGGGCGGGAACAAAAGTTTCGGGCACGAGTACGGATTTTACCGAAGGTACGATTCTGCCGGACTCCAACACGAATTCCGCGGATATGGCATTGGCCGGCAATGGTTTCTTTGTCGTGCAACAGGGTGGTGTGCAGTCGCTGACGCGCGCAGGGAACTTTCAATTGAGCTCGAACGGTAATTTGATTACCCAGGATGGGCAACAGGTCATGGGATACGCCGCTGTGAATGGCGTCGTCAATCAAAACTCAAGCCTATCACCAATTACGATTCCGGTTGGAGTGAATGAAGGCGCGCAGGCGACGCAAAATTTCTCGCTGACGACGAACCTGAACTCGGGCGCGACGGTGGGTACCAGCTTCTCATCCCCGGTGCAGATATTCGACTCGCTGGGACAGAGCCACCAGGTGACGGTGAGTTATACGAAGACGGCGACAAATACGTGGAGCTATTCGGTGGCTCTGCCGGCGGGCGATGCAATCGGGGTACCGACGAATAACACCGGAACGCTGACGTTCGACACTTCGGGCAACCTTGTTTCGCCTGTGGGAAGTGTGAACAATATTACGTTTCCAGGATTGACGGATGGTGCGAGCGATCTTAGCTTCAATTGGAACCTCAATGGCAGCGGCGGGAGTCCGACGATCTCGCAGTTGGCGTCTGCGTCGACCAATAACGGGAGCACGCAGGATGGATTTGCGAGTGGGGTTTATCAGAGCTTCACCGTAGACTCCAGCGGCGTCATTACAGCGCAGTTCAGCAACGGGCGACCCTCGACGATCGGTCAGGTCGCGGTAGCTACCGTCGCCAATACTGCGGGGCTAACGGCTTCAGGCAGCAATGATTTCGGGACGACGGCTGCTTCCGGGCAGGCGAGCGTGGGGGTTGCAGGAGCGGGCGGTCGCGGCACCATCGATGACGGTGCACTGGAGCAGTCGAACGTGAACATTTCGACAGAGTTTTCTAATCTGATTGTGGCGCAGCGGGCGTTCGAAGCGAATTCGAAGACCGTGACAACGTTCGATACGGTATCGCAGGATGTGCTGTCGATGATTCGATAAGGTACTTGCCAGCGAGTTGAACGGGCGGGTGAGATCGAGGGTTCGGTCTCACCCGCTCGTTGGCTTGTGGTCACGGAGGGACCCCCCACCCGCCCAATGCGTGCAAAGTCTTCGATCCAGATGCTTTAGGGTTGGACTTCGACTTTGGTCTATGGCGGATTGGCAAGACAGGGTCCTCTTCGAGCGAGCCGCTTGTCAAGTTCCGGACTTGCGTTTGGGTGGTGGTTCTTTGGGGTGTCGAGAAGTGTTTCTCGATAGGCGGCCGAGGCTTCGAGATTTTTACTCTGAAGATTCACTAATGTTTGGGCGTCCGTTTCTGGCGAGCCGCTTGCACTCTGTGTAGCCATCATGGCTACTTCTCCTACAGTTCTGGCGGGTGCTTCGCCTGCACCTCCTGCTCCTGCTCCAGCTCCGGCTCCGGCAGAGGCTAAGGTTCCTGTTGTTCCTCTCTTGATTGCGGTGGTGGCGGGGGTTGTGATTGCTACCCTCGGGGTTGGGGGCGTCGCGTACTACCTGGTCCACACTGGCCGTTTGCCAATGCAAGCGGGAGTGGCGCAGAAGAAAGAGGCTGCGATTCCGGCGGCGACGCATGCGATGGTGCTTGAACCGTTGCTGGTGAACCTCGCGGATCCGTCTGGGAGCGCGTACCTGCGAGTGGCGCTGACCCTTCGGGTGGCGGATGCGGCCGACAAAACGGGCGCTAAAGCGAAAGACGAAAAGAGCAAAGACGACAAGGGCGCGGATGACGCGGTAGCCGCGGTGCGAGATGCGGTGCTGACGGTGCTGGGGCGACAGACTTCGGACGGGCTGCTGGCGGCCGATGGCAAAGAGCATTTGAAGTCCGAGTTGAAAGCGGCCCTGGCCGAGCATAACGGCGATTTGAAGGTGACGGATGTCTTCTTCACCGATTTTCTGGTGCAGCGCTAACGAGTTCATTTGAAGCGCTGAAGAGATAGCTGAGAGATGGAGAGGACGAGGATGGGGACAGAGCTGGCGAGGCGCAGTGTAGAGGTTTTTGGGAGTGCGAGTGTGGATCTGGCGCGGGTGGCCCCGCAGGCGCCCTGGATGATGCGAATTGAGGAACATCCTTCCTGGGAGACTCTGGCGCAGCTGAGAGTGACGATACGGGCGGGTTCGGCGCTGAACCGTTTCAGGGTGCGTGATCTGCTGGCTCTGAAGGTTGGCCAGGTGTTTGAGAGCCATTCGCCTGCCACGGAGGATGTGCCAGTGAAGGTTGGCCAGGTGCAACTGGGCTGGAGCGAGTTTGAAGTTCTGGAACAGAAGATGGCTCTGCGGTTGACGCGGTTGGGGTAGAGAGCTCGATCGCAAAATACTTGGACGGTAAGGATCACGCTGATGGATTGGAGATTTGGAATGCGGCTGGGGCGAGTGTCAGGGATGAATGAAACGACGAAGCCGAGGGCGATCGCGTCGCGTGAAGGGCAGGGGCTTGTGGGTTGGGTCCTCGAGCTGATGCGAACGTGGCGGAGCCAACGCGAGGTGCAACAGAAGCAGATGCGTTTGGTGGAGACGCTGCCGCTTGGAGGGAAGAGGCAACTGATGCTGGTGACGTGTGCGGGCGAGAGCTTTCTGGTCGGCGGTGGGCTGGAGAGCGTGGAGACGATTGTGCGGTTGAAGACGAATGTCTCTGGAGATGTGGCGGAGGAGAGTCTGGGCGGGTCATGTCAATAGTGCGCAGATCAATGGTGCGCAGGTTTTTGTGGCCCAGCGCGGTGCTGCTGGGCATGCTGATGCCTCTGCCTTCGATGCATGCGCAAACGGATGGAGCGCGCATGGTTGCGAATGGCGGGGCGCCGGATTCGTTCTGGGTGAAGCGGGCGACGGCGAGTTTGGCGTCTGGAAATCATCGGGCTGGTTTGGCTCCGGGAAAGAGCGGTGCGAAGGCGCATGGTTCAGGGCCGAGCGAAAGCGTTGCGGCAGATGCGGATGGAACAAAGATAAATAAGTCGATTGCGTCGGAGCTTGCAGGGAGCAAGAGCGTGCCGTGGTCGATCGTGGTCGGGTTGACGCTGCTGACGCTTCTGCCGGCGCTGCTACTGTCGATGACTCCGCTGGTGCGTTTGCTTGTGGTGTTTCACTTTCTGAGGCAGGCGCTGGGAACGCAGACCGCTCCGTCGAACCAGGTATTGATGGGACTGGCGTTGATGATGACGTGGTTTCTGATGCAGCCCGTTCTGCTGGAGGTTGAGCAGACTGCGGTCGCTCCGTACAGCGCAGGGACGATTACAGGGTCTCAGGCGATGGACCTTGGGATGGCGCCGGTGAAGGGGTACATGCTGCGATATGCGCGGGAGAAGGACCTGGCGGTGTTCGCATCGGCGGGGATGGCGGTGCGCCCGAATCGCAAGGAGGACCTGCCGATCCAGGTGGTGGTGCCGGCGTACATCCTGAGCGAGTTGAAGGCTGGATTTCAGATTGGTGCGGTGTTGTTTCTTCCGTTTCTGCTGGTGGATCTGGTTGTGGCCAGCGTGACGACATCGATCGGCATGATGCAACTGCCGCCGGTCGTGATATCGACGCCGTTGAAGATTCTTTTGTTCGTGATGGTGGATGGATGGAATCTGCTCGCGGACCAGTTGATTAAGAGTTTCTGAGTTTGTGATTTTTTTTGTGGAGAGATGGAATGGGGCCGGACCAGACGGTGGAGATAATGCGCAGGGTGTTGATCGAGGCGATGATGCTCAGCGCTCCGCTGTTGGTGACGGCGTGCGCGGTGAGCCTCGTGGTGAGTTTGGCGCAGACGCTGACCAGCGTGCAGGAGCAGACGTTGACGGCGGTACCGAGGCTGGTGGTGGTGTTTGTCGTCACGGTGGCGGTGCTGCCGTGGATGGTGCACCGGTTGGTGAGCTTCACTGTGCATCTGCTTACGGGCTTTCACAAGTATCTGGGATGACGGTTTGGGATAGGGCGGCATGAATCGCGAGTTGAGCGGATTGATTGAAGACTGGCCGCAGTATCTGAGCGCAGCGGTTTTGGTGATGGTGCGACTGAGCGCGCTGATGGTGTTCGCTCCGGTGTTTTCGTCGCCGGCGATTGCACCGCGAATCAAAGTAGGGTTCGTGTTTGCGATGACGATACTGCTGGCTCCAGCGATAGCAACGGTTCCTGGGGCGCGAGCCGTGCTCGACACGCGGGCGTTGCTTGGAGAGCTTAGCGTGGGGCTCGTGTTTGGGCTTTCCCTGATGCTGCTGAACGAGGCGTTGATGTTTGCGGGAACGCTGCTTGGGCTGCAGTTCAGTTTTTCGCTGGTGAATCTGTTGGATCCGAACTCGATGATTGAGACGGCGGTGCTGGGGCAGATGCTGAGCTGGCTAGGTGTGCTGGTGATCATCGGTTCGGGACTGGATCGAAGCTTGCTGGCGGCGGTGGTACGGAGCTTCTCTGCGGTTCCGGTGGGTCAGGCGGTGATGCAGGCGAAGACAGGAGCTGCGCTGGCGATGATGGCGAGTGGGATATTTCTTGCGGGGGTGCAGCTGGCCGCTCCTGTGATGGCGGCGGCGCTGGCCGTGGAGGTGACGATTGCGCTGGTAGCAAGGCTTTCGCCACAGCTGCCTGCGATGGTGGTGAGCATTCCGCTGAAGACGATGGTCTCGTATGCGGTGTTGATTGGGAGCCTGGCGGTGTGGCCGGGATGGATCGAGCGTCACTTTACTGCGCTGCTCGATGCCGCGGCGAAGCTGCTGGTGCGGGCATGAAGGTGGCGATCGAGAAGGAGATGGGAGAGCTGCGGATTGTTTGGCGCGCGCGAAGGGACGGTTCATTGGTGATGGCGTGGATTGACGGATCACTTTCGTTGGCCGAACTCGAGTGGGGGTTGGATGTCATGGCCGATAAGGGAACGGAACAGGCTACTCCACTACGAAAGAAGAAGGCGCGCGAGCGAGGTGATAGTGTTCACAGCCGCGAGCTTCTGTCAGCCATGGCGATGCTGGGCGGTGTGATGGCGGTGGGCGCGTTGTCGAGCCGCTTCGTTTCGAGTTGGGGCAACGTGTATGGCGAGAGTCTGCGTTCGGCGATAGTGGGACTAAACGGCTCTGATCGGCAGGGTGGGGAGCAGCTCCTGCTGGTTGTCGTGCGACAGATTCTTTTGCCGGCGTTGTTGCCGCTGGGATTTGTGTTGGCGGCGAGTTTTTGCGGGGCGCTGGTGTCGGGGGTGGCACAGAGCGGGGGGATACAGATCCATCCCGCGGCGATGGAGTTGAAGTTTGCGAAGTTGAACCCGGTGACGAATCTGGGGAACTTGTTCAGCCTGCGATCCGCCACGCGAGTTGCGAAGTCGCTGGTGCCTGCGGCGGTGATGGTGGTGTTGGGATGGGGCGCGCTGAGGGCGTTGATGATTCCGATGCCGGTGATGAGTCTGCTTCGGCTGCCGGCGACGTTTTCGGCGGCGTACGGGTTGGCGCTCGATGCTGCCTGGGTGACGCTGGTGTGGTCCGGTCTGGACTATGCGATCGAGTGGAGGAGTTGGAACCAGCGGCTGAAGATGAGCAAGCAGGAGATGCGCGAAGAGATGCGGGATGCCATGGGAAATCCGCAGATCAAGGCCAAGGTGAGACAGATTCAACGGGCGATGCGCAAGCGCAAGGTGAAGGCGGATATGTCGCGGGCGAGTGTGGTGATCACGAATCCGACGCACTATGCGGTGGCGCTGGAGTTCAGCTTCGAGACGATGTCCGCGCCGACGGTACTGGCGAAGGGGAGGGATCTGTTGGCTGCGGAGATTCGCGAGGAGGCGCGATGGGCGGGGATACCGATCATTGAAAACCCGCCGCTGGCGCGGAGTTTGTACAAGCTGGTTGAACCGGGACAATCGATTCCTTTTGAGCTGTATGCGGCTGTGGCGGGGATTCTGGCTTATCTGTATCGACAGAAAGTGGAAGAACGTGTGCGCCGCGACCGGCAGGCGAAGGAGACGGAACAGAGGGGTACGCGTGCCGATTGGAGAGGCAATGGCGGAACGATGGGGATGGTGGGGATGTATGGCTTTGGGGGTGGGATGTGAGTGAGATGGCGATGAAGCGAAGCAATGGTTTTCAGATGGCGAAGATGCAGACGCTGCTGCTGCCTGTGGCTGCGATCAGCATGGTGTTTGTGATGATCATTCCGGTTCCGAGTGTCGTGCTGGATATTCTGCTGGCGGCGTCGATTACGGCTTCGGTGATTGTGTTTCTGACGGCGGTGCAGGTGCGGCGGGCGGTGGATTTTTCGGTGTTTCCGACGCTGCTGTTGTTGCTGACGCTGTTTCGGTTGTCGCTCAACCTGGCTTCGAGCCGAAGGATTCTGCTGCATGGCCAGGAGGGAACGCACGCTGCTGGCGCGGTGATCGAAGCGTTCGGGCAGTTTGTGGTCGGCGGGAACTATGTGGTGGGGTTGGTGCTTTTTCTTGCGCTGATCGCGATTCAGTTTCTGGTGGTGAGCCACGGCGCGGTGAGAACGGCGGAAGTTACGGCAAGGTTTACGCTCGATGCGCTGCCGGGAAAACAGATGGCGATCGACGCGGACATGAACGCGGGACTCATTGACGAGCAGGGGGCGAGAAAGCGGCGGCAGACAATTGCGCGGGAGGCAGAGTTCTACGGCGCGATGGACGGCGCCGCGAAGTTTAATCAGAGGGATTCGCTGGCTACGATTTTGATCACTGCGATCAATATTGTGGCGGGATTGCTGATTGGAGTCTTGCAGCACGGGACCGATCTGGCTACGGCGGTGAAGACTTACACGATTCTGACGGTGGGCGATGGATTGGTGACGATGATTCCCAGCTTGCTGGTGTCGATCGCCGGCGGCATGGTGTTGACGCGAGCGTCGTCTGCGGGCTCGCTGGATGACGAGCTTGGAACGCAGCTGCTGCGGGGGCGCAATACGCTTTGGATTGCGTGCGGTGTGCTGCTTGCGCTGGCGCTGATTCCGGGGCTGCCGAAGCTCTCGTTTGTATTGATGGCGGCGGGCGTGGGCTTGATTGCGCGCAGACTGCCCGCGGCCAAGGATGCTTCGCTGGTGTTGGCAGAGGAGTCTGCGGGTGCGGCTGCGAAGGGTGACAAGGCGAAGGCGGCGGATGCGGCTAAGGGCGAGAACCTCGCTTCGCTGCTGAAGATGGACGAGCTGACGCTGGAGATTGGGTTCCAGCTTATTCCGCTGGTGGATGAGAAGCAGGGTGGACAGATGCTTAACCGGGTTCGCGCACTGCGGCGACACCTGGCTACGGAGCTCGGGTTCATTGTTCCTCCGGTGCATATCACGGACAATCTGCGGCTCAAGCCTCGAGAGTATGTGGTGAGCCTGCGGGGGGTGGAGATTGCGCGCTGGCAGACGGAACAGAACTGCCTGCTGGCGGTGAATGCGGATCCGAAGGCGCGTGTTCTGCCTGGTGTGGAGACGAAAGAGCCGGCGTTTGGCGTGCAGGCGCGGTGGATTCAGCCGGGGCTTGAGGAGCACGCGTTGGCTGGTGGCTACTCGGTAGTGGATCAGACGACGGTGATTGGAACGCATCTTGGCGAGTTGATTCGCAGGCATGCGCATGAGTTGCTGGGACGGCAGGAGGTGAAGCGTCTGCTGGACAGCATGAACGAGTCGCACCCGAAGCTGGTGGAGGAGTTGGTGCCGAAGTTGATGACGCTTGGCGAGGTGCAGCGGGTGCTGCAACAGTTGCTGCGGGAGCAGGTCTCGATTCGTGATCTCGGAGCGATTCTTGAAGTCCTGGTGGAGGCGGCGCAGCAGTCGAAGAACGTAGTGCACCTGGTGGAGAGCGTGCGGCAATCGCTGGGGCGCGGGTTGGTGCATCCGCTGCTGGATGGCGAGGGTGGCCTGAAGGTGCTGGTGCTCGAGCAAGGACTTGAAAGTGATTTGCTGAGTACGTTCGATCCGCAAGGTGCGGGGCCGTTGCTGGGGGATGGAAGCAGGCCGGCAGGGATGCCGTCGGACTTTTTGAGGCGGTTGGTCGAATCTGTGAAACGCCTAACCGGAGGAGCCTCAACCTCGGCATTGCCCGTGCTTCTATGTCCGAGTCCAGCCCGATATCACGTGCGGCGCTGGCTGGAACCATTTCTGCCGAAGGTGACGGTGCTGGCGCCGGGAGAGATTCCTCCGGAGATAAGGGTGCGAAGTGTTGGGACGGTTGGTTGAAGCGTTGTTGGTCGTAGCGATAGGCGTGTCCAGTTGAAATGAGGGGAGAGATTCATGAGCGCAGGAAGTTCGATTCCAGTACATGTGTTGCAGGGGTTGTCGAAGGGCAGGATCTCGGGCGAGTTGGAGGTGTCGCTCGATGATGCGGCGTTAGCGAAGGCGGGCGTGTTCGCTCCATTTACCGGGGATGCCCCGAAGGAGACAGGAGCGGTTGACGGAGCCACGGCGACGGAGCGTGATCTGTTGCTGATGGAGCATCTGCCAACGGTGCGTTACCTGGCGCGCAGGATCCATGAACGGTTGCCGCAGCATGTGGAGTTGGATGACCTTGTTTCGGCCGGGGTCGTCGGGTTGATCGATGCGTTTTCAAAGTTCGATCACACCAAGAAGGTGCAGTTCAAGAGCTATGCGCAGTTCAGAATCCGCGGAGCGATTCTGGACTCGCTGCGGACGCTGGACTGGAGTCCTCGAGAGCTGCGGCGCAAAGGCCGGGCTGTGGAAGAGGCGATCCGTTCCGTGACGCAGCGAGTAGGGCGCGCGCCGTCGGAGCAGGAGATTGCCAAAGAGATGGAGTTGACCCTCTCGGAGTATCAGTTGCTGCTCGGAGATTTGAAAGGACTGGAGATTGGCAGTCTGCACATGGAACGGTCCGAGGACTCCGGCGACGAGGAGCTGGCGTATATTCCGGGCTCTCCCGAGGACGATCCGCTGTTTCGCTGTTTGAAGGGTGAGATGAAACAGCGTCTCGCTGAAGCTATCGATGAGCTGCCGGAGAAGGAGCGGATGGTGTTGACGCTTTACTACTACGAAGAGCTGACGATGAAGGAGATCGGGCTGACGCTGGGCGTGGTGGAGTCGAGGGTTTCGCAGATTCATTCTTCGGCAGTGGTGCGGCTGCGGGCTGCACTGGCAAACCTGCGTCCCGGCGGTTCGGCTGAAAAGATCAAGCCGGGTAAATCAACCCGGTAGCTGTGGTGAATGGAAACAATGGATGAGAGATCTCTAACCAAAAGAAGGGAAGGCAATGGGTAAGCAGCTTGGTCAGGGAGATATTGATGCACTGTTTGCAGCAGCGGCAGGGAATGCCTCTAGGTCTTCAGAGGGGCCGGCGGACGGAGCGCTTCTGGAACGGTATGACTTCAGCCGCGCGGGCCAGATCAGCAACGATCAGATGCGCGCGATCAGTTCTGTGAACGACCTGTTCGCGCGGAATCTGATGCATACGCTGGGGGCGTGGCTGCGGACGCCGTTCAAGATGAAGCTGGTGGCGGGCGAGCAACTGCCGTTCAGTGAGTTTCTGGAACGGCTCTCTTCGCCGAGCTACATCTGCTCGATTCGGCTGGAGCCTTTGGGAGCCGTGGGATTGCTGGAGCTCGAGCTGTCGCTTGCGTCGCCGATCGTGGACGTTCTGCTTGGCGGAGTGGGGCGAGCGTGGCCGACGCGGGAGCTGACTGATATCGAGGAGGCGATCCTAACGTCGGTGGTCCAGTTGGCGGTGCGGGAGTTGAACCTCGCGTGGCAGGCGGTTGGACTGGAGTTTGTCTTTGAGAAGCGGGAGTCGGAGCCGACGGTGGCTCGGATGATGACGGCCGGCGAGAAGACGTTGTGCGTAAGCTTCGAGGCGCGGATGCCGGAGGCGCAGGGAGCGATGAATCTGTGTCTGCCGGCTGTGGTGTTGAATGCGATTTTGCGGCGGCTGATCTCTGAGGGCGATCGTCCGAAGCGGCGGTCGAAGGATGCTCAGGAACGGATTCGGGAATTGATGGGCGAGGCGAAGATTGGCGCGGTGCTGCAGTTTCCAATGATGCGTCTGCGAGGCAGCGATCTTGCGGCGCTGACGCCCGGAACGGTTCTAAGGCTTCCATTACCGAAACATTCGGCGTCGGAGTTGCGCGTGGGTGGGTTGCAGTTTGGGCGAGCTCATCCGGTACGGACGGGAGAGCATCGCGGGGCGCAGCTTGAGAACAGCGATGTTGCCGACGATCGAAACGATGTGCCGGGCGGGCAGAGTATTGCCGAAGCAATGAGCGTGAATTGAGAGAGGAAGACGCAATGGAGAAGGTGATGGGGGCCAGTGAGAGTGCCGGCGGCGAAGCGGGAGTCGGTTTGTTGTGCGACATCGAACTGGATGCGACGTTGCAGTTTGGTTCGCGCGAGATGCCGTTGCGTGAGGTTCTCGAGTTAGGGCCAGGGGATGTGGTGGAGTTGGACCGGCATGTGTCGGAGCCGGTGGACCTGGTCGTTGGAGACAGGATTGTGGCGCGGGGTGAGGTGGTTGTCGTGAATGGCAACTTCGCTCTGCGCGTGACTGAGGTGGCAACGCCTCAACTGAGACTGGAGAGTATACGATGCCTTTTCTAACGAGGAAGAGTGGAAGCACAGAGGCCCGCACTTCGATCCAAAGAATACCGGGAGCCGGAAATGGATTGGTGTGGGAGGGTGATGAGTACATGCCGTCGAATCCTGCTGGAATGGCGGGTCTGAATCTGAGTCAGGGTCTGAATGGTTCGGTCGAGCGGGTTCAGCGGAAGAGACTCTGCGGGAATGTGGAGTGCGCGAGCGGATGGGCGATGCCATGGCGAAATCGTCGGAGGCCAATCTTTGAAGCGCAGTGGGGTTGCAGCGGGCGCTGCGTTCTGGCGATGGTGCAGGCGGCGGTTCGCCGTGAACTCGGCGATGGCGGAGCTAGTACGGCGGCGTCACCGCACCGGCACAGAGTTCCGCTGGGTCTGCTGATGTTGGCGCAGGGGTGGATTACGCATCCGGAACTGCAAAAGGCTCTGGCGGCGCATCGAGAGAGCGGGACGGGGCGGATTGGCGATTGGCTGATGAGCGAGTGCGGGTTGGAGCCGGAACAGATCACGCGCGGATTGAGTATGCAGTGGGGCTGTCCGGTGCTCACGACAGAAAAGTTCTCGCCCGAGGCTATGGCGCTGGTGATGCCGAAGGTGTTCGTTGCAAATTTTGGCTTACTGCCTCTGCGTGTGGCCGGAGGGCAGATTTTGTATCTCGGATTTGCGGGGCAGCTGGATGCATCTGCTGCGTTTGCGGTGGAACAGATGACGGAGTTGAAGGTAGAGAGCGGGGTCGTGGAGGGGAGTCAGTTCGAGGCTGCGCGCAGCCGGCTGCTTGCTTGTGATGGAGTCGAGATGAAGCTCGAAGCTGCGGAGGACAGAGATTCGATGGCTGCAAGAATCACAGCGATATTGGAGCAGAAGCAGCCGATCGCGTCGCGCATGGTCAGACTGCATCAATATTACTGGCTGAGGATCCGGCTGGAGAGTGGTGCGCTGGGGAAGGCGGGGAACTTGCCGGTGACGAGCGAGGATGTTATGGACTACGTCTTCACCGTTGGGTCGCAGAGTTAGCGTAAAGGGAACAGTTTGTTGGTAGACAAGAAAAGAGGGCCGAGTTGGCCCTCTTTCTTTGCTCGCTAGACGGAGTTCTTATCTGGACGGTGTCTCAGAAGCACTTGCAACGGAGGTGTTGAATCCGGAATCCTGAGCGGGCCCAAGGCCGAGCTTAATAATGGCGCGGGAGTCAGGGACGAGTTTGGTCTGCCAGCCGTTATCGCTCTGGAATTTCTGCATGGCAGCTTCGGTGCCGGAGTCCCAATGTCCTGATGGATCGCCGGTGAGGTAACCGGATTTGATGAGAGACGATTGGATCTGGGTAGCGCGCGCATCGTCGATGCCGCGTTGACCGGCCGGTTTCGGCGAGGATTTGGAGTGTTTATTGAAGAGCTTTGGAGAGGTTGGACCGCGACGGGTGTGAGTTAATGCCGAAGATGGCAGAGCGATTGACAGAAGCAAAGCCGAGCTCAGAATCTCATTAACAAACCGCATAGTCGGACATCACCTTGGTCAAGTATGAAACACAATTTACGGGGCGAGCTGCCGCCGTTCTGGCTAGAGTAACCCGAGAGTAATATTTAGGCAACAAGAGGTTGTCCAATTTGCCTACATCTTTTGAGGGGCTTGGGGCGAACCATTTGCACTTGGCATGCACTTGGGTAAGGGGATAGGCGCAGGTACGGGACGCCTATCTCCTCCGGGTTGAGGTTCGCATACGGGGCTACGGAAGCGTCCCGCCTACGTAGGAGTTGAGGTTCTTCTGGGTCGGAGACTGGATGACAAAGACAACGTCATCTTTGGATTTGAGAGTGGAGACGATTGCGCGATAACTGGCCTCGTCGGTGACGGGCTTGCGGTTGATTGCGATGATGATCGCGGTCTTGCCGAGGCCGATCTCATCGGCAAAGGAGCCGGGACGCACGTTGGTGATGATGACGCCTCCCTTGATGCCGGTCTTTGCCGCGATAGACGGCGGAATGGCCGCAACGGTGATACCGAGTTTGCCTTCACCGGCATCGGACTCCTGCGGAGGGGAGAGATCTTCCTGCTGGCCGGTGATGTCAGCGTAGGTCTTGGCGCGGTCCCCGATGACGACATTGGCGGTGTTCTGTTTGCCGTCGCGCAGATAGCCGATCTTGACGGTTGAACCGACGTGGCGCGCCGAGATGTCATTGACGAGATCGTCGCCGTCCTTGATGTTGCGGCCGTCAATGGAGACGAGGACGTCGCCGGCCTGGATGCCTGCCTTGGCTGCGCCGCCGTTTGGCGTAACGACACCGACGATGACACCGTTGGTGAATCCGTAGACGCGGCCTACAGCGGAGGACTGTGCAGTCTGGAACTGAATGCCGATGGATCCGCGAACGACCTTATGTTCGGGTCCGATGAGCATGTTGTAGACGTTGGCGATGATGTTCGACGGCATGGCGAAGCCGACGCCCTGGGAGCCCATCGACTGCGTATAGATCGCGGTGTTCATGCCGACGACCTGGCCAGCCATGTCGACGAGCGGGCCGCCGGAGTTGCCGGGATTGATGGCGGCGTCGGTCTGGATGAAGCGCTGAAACTGTGTCTGCGAGACGCCGTTGGCGCTGGGTTCGTCGATGCTGCGGTTCTTGGCGGAGATGATGCCTGCGGTCACGGTCTTCGAGAGCGAGAAGGGGCTGCCGATGGCCAGGACCCAGTCTCCGACCTGCGCGCCGTCAGAGTTGCCGAGTTTGATCGTCGGAAGAGGCTCTTTTGTGTCGATCTTGATGACGGCGATATCGGTGTCTTTATCGACTCCGACCACAGTGGCGAGACGGCCCGGATCACCGGCGTCGTCCGGATCGCTGGAGAGCTTTACGTAGATCTTGTCGGCTTTATCGACGACGTGATTGTTGGTGATGATGTAACCGCGAGAATCAACGATGAAGCCTGATCCCAGAGCGCGGCGTTCTCCGCCTGCACCGTCACCATCGTCGCCGCCCTGGCCGCCGAAGAAGCGGTTGAAAAAGTCCTGCATATCGCCGGGCGTTTGCTGACTGTCATCATCGCCATCTGGATTGTTTGGCTGAGGTCGCTGGCCACGTTTGCGCTTGTTGGCGGCCGGCTTAGGCAGTTCCTCGGTGTTGATGTTGACGACGGCAGGGCCGACCTGTTTGACGATCTGCGAAAACCCGTTGGAGAGGCTTACCGGAGAGGGAATAATCAGAGGCTTCGCGTCGGAGGAGTTGACGCCTGCCTGCTCTTTGCCGCTGACGTTGCGCGTGAGAACTGAGCCGGCGAGGATGCCAACGGAAAGGGTCGCGAGGAGGACGAAGGTCGTCGTGAGGCGGTGCCTGCGAATGCGGTCGAACAGCGAGGGGGAATTGTTAGTCGGTGTATCCATTTATCGGTCATGACCTCATGTTGGTGCGTTGCAATGCGCCGGACTGTCCGCGCGGCATGAATCTTAAGTATAGTCGCTCTTCACTCCCGCGGTTTCATGCAAGGGAGGAAGCAACTTCACAGGTTTAGACGCGAGATTTGGGCAAAAGTCTTCTGTTTCTTCAGCCTGGATGAGTGGGAAGGGGCGCAGATGTTGAAAGCAGTTCTGTAACGACGATTCCGCAAAGGATAAGAGCGGCGCCAGCGAGGGAGCGTCGGCCGAGATGCTCGTGCAGAACGAGGAAAGAGGTCAGACACGCGAAGACGGGTTCGAGAGTAAGGAGTATCGCAGTGTGGGTGGGGGGAAGATGTTGCTGCGCCCAGCTTTGAATGGTGAAGGCGGCAGCCGTGGCGAGAAGGCTGGTGACGGCCAGCGCGATGAGGAGGCGGGGAGTTACAGACAGGTGAGGTCTTCCCCCGATTGGGAGGGTGACGGCCATGATCAAGGCGGCTGCGCCGATCTGGATGGTTGCAAGTTGGCCGGTGGGGACCCGGTGCGAGGTGTGGGCGAGCGCGAGGAGGTGCCCGGCGAAGGCTATCGCGCAGGCCAACGTGAGCAGGTCGCCGAGACCGATGCTGACGAAGAGATTCTGCAGGGACGTTCCAGCAGGTGTCGTGAGAAGGAGCAAGCCGGAGAAGGCGAGGAGCGCTCCGATGGCGGTGGTCCAGCGGGGAGCGGGTGTGTTGGCGGATCGAAGGGCGGGGATGATGGTGAAGAGCGGAACGAAGACGACGACGAGGCCGGTGATGAAGGCTGATTTCGCGGCGGTGGTGCGGGCGAGCCCGGCGGTTTGGAACTGATAGCCGGCGGCAAGGAAGAGACCGACGAAGACGCCGGAGAGGAGAGCGCGGCGGCGTGATGTGGCGGAGTTGGCGGTGATTCACGATGGCCAAAGCGACGAACGCGAGGGCCATGCGGAGGAGATTGAACAGGAGAGGAGAGGCGTCCTGAAGGGCGTCTTTGACGAGGACGAAGGTGGTTCCCCAGACGAAGACGACGGCCAGGAGCAGGATATGAGCGAGAGTGCTGGGGCTGAGTCGTTGCGGCAACTTAGTTTTGTGCTCCGGTGGTGGGCTTGGCGGCGACTGTAGGGGCGGTGTAGACGGTTTCGCCGTTGACTACGGTGCGGAGGACTTTTGTGTTGAGGATTTGCTGGGGCGTCGCGGTGGTGAGGTCGCGGTCGAGGACGACGATATCGGCGAGGAAGCCGGGCTCGATTCGGCCTTTCATTTCTTCCATTTTTTCTGCGTAGGCGGAGCCCTGGGTGTAGGCGTAGAGGGCTTCGTTGAGGGTGATCTTTTCCTGGGGCTGGTAGGTTTTGGTTCCGGCTTCGTTCTGACGAGTGATGGCGGCGTAGAGGCCGCGGAACGGGCTGACGGATTCGACGGGGTAGTCGGTGCCGAAGGCGAGGACGACACCGTGGTCGAGGAAGGAGCGCCAGGCGTAGGAGTATTTGACGCGCTCGGGACCGAGGCGGGCTTCTGCCCAGTTCATGTCGGTGAGCAGGTGCGAGGGCTGCATGGAGGCGACGACGTGGAGTTTGGCGAAGCGATCGAAGGCCCCGGGGGAGACGACCTGGGCGTGTTCGATGCGGTAGCGGAAGTCGTCGAGGACGACGGTGACTGTCGCGTGGGTAATGGCCTCAAGCTTGGGGACGAGATCCTGCTGTTGTTTGCGGCGGGCTGCCATGGCTGCTTCGAAGGCATCGAGCGCCATGTCGTTGGCGCGGTCGCCGATGGCGTGGAAGCCAAGCTGAAAGGATTCAAGGGCGCGGTCAGAGGCGAGTTGATTCAAAGGCTGCTGTTCGTAGCGAGGGATGCCGGAGTTTCCGGGGTCGTCGCTGTAGGGGGCGTTGAGTGCGGCGGTGCGGGAGCCGAGTGAGCCGTCCATAAAGCCCTTGAGCATGGTGGTGCGGAGGAAGGGGTCGCCTGCGTGGGATGTTCGGCGCTGTTTGAGGGTGTCTACCGGGGTGTCGAAGGCCAGCCACTCGGCGACGCGGAGATGGAGGCTGCTGGAATTTTCGAGGTCTTCGAGCGCGAGGAAGTCTTCCCACTCGGAGAGATCCTGGACGGAGGTTACGCCGTGGGCGAGGGCGTCGTTCATCGCGAGGGTGAGGGCGTTGAGGCGCTGCTGGTGCGTCGGCGGGGGGATCACTTTGCGGATGAGGGCTACCGCCGGGGCTTCGCGGACGATGCCGGTGGGGTTGCCGGAGGCGTCGCGGTCGATTTTGGAGCCGGGCGGGTCGGGGGTGGCGGAGGTGATGTTGGCGGCGGCGAGAGCGGCGGAGTTGGCGACGACGATGTGGCCGTCGGTGCGCTCGAAGACTGCGGGGTGGCCGGCTGTGACTGCGTCAATGTCAGCGCGGGTGGGGAGTTGTTTGGTGGGCCATTTCGTGTGGTCCCAGCCTCCGCCCTGGATCCATGTGTTGGGTGGCGCTTTGGCGGTATAGGTGCGGATTCGGTCCTGCATTTCCTTGAGGGACTGGGTGCCGTCGAGGTCGACGGTGAGTTTCTGCTGGCCGGCGGAGGCGATGTGGGTGTGGGCGTCGTTGAAGCCGGGCATCGCGAATGCGCCGTTCAGGTCGATGACTTTGGTCAGGGGGCCTTTGAGGGCCTGGATGGTTGCGTCGTCGCCGATGGCGAGGATCTTTCCGTTGGCGATGGCGATGGCTGTGACCTTAGCCGGGGTGTCGGAGGTGTCATCGGCGCGGAGGTGGGCGCCGGTCAGGATGTTGCCGTGGATATAGATGGTGGCGGGCGGGTTTTGCGCCACGGCGACCGAGGCAACGAGCAGGATTGCGCTGAATGTGAGGGCTTTCACGGATGGAGTGTAGCAGGCTTTATGGCTGCTTGTATGGGAGCCTCCCCCTCCTGGCTGATTTTGCGCAAAGTCTTCCAAATACAGGGGTTAGGTTTGGACTTTGGCTGCAAACTGTTGATTCTAAACGCCGGGCCTGTAAAGTCTTGATTTGAGATGAGAAAGAACGCGGTTGGTGCTTCTCTCGATTTTCGAGCCTGATTTAATTGTAGCGGAGTGGAGGGGGTAAATACGCCACGCGGATGTCGTTCATTTGCTGTGGGTTAGGTGGTTTTGGGGCTTGACATGCGATTTTTGGGCTGAATTTGAGGATTAAATTTTGCGGGCTGGGGAAGGGATGGAGTTGAGAAGCGCGATGCGTAAGCGCACAGTGCGTCGACCGCGATCTGGACACAATTCTCTCGCTAGTTTGCACGAAAACCTCGTTTTCATGCCGACAACCCAGCAGACCGTCCGTCATTGATTGTCGTGGCAGAACTCCGTGAACGGTAACGGACTACGATCTCCTTGTGCCCGGAATCTGTCGGCAAGCTTGAGCAGGACCAAGCGTTGAGTGGTTGTGCGCCATAGCGTACAGTAGCTAGGGCCGCTCAATCTAGCCATCCAGATCTGACGTGTATTAGCGAGTCGTTGACCTCGGCGGACCGTTCCATCTCAGTATGTCGTTCAGGCCAAGAACTGCGAATAGTCCAATTCGCAAAGGCGATGCACTGGACATCCTAGTGTGATGGAGAATCATGCCAATGACCGCGATAGGAATCATGGTATACATCATCACGCTTATCCGAATGGGCGCACCCGGGGGTAGCCATACGGGTTCGCCGGAATCAGTGAATTCGATAACGGTCCACGGTGCAGCTCTCGACTCGCGGTTGGCACATCCGCATGTACCCCGGCGAAACCAAGCACCGTTCGACAGTAAAATGGATAGTTGATATGCAGCGCCGAAACGCTGATCCACGTTTCTGTAATCCGGCCCATGGCTCAGTCGAGGTCTCGCAAAGCGTTCCGTGCAGCTGCATCGTGACAGGACGTGCTTAAGCGATAGCAACCATGCCTGCTACTCCAAGTGCGAACAAGCCAGTGCCGCGCAGTCAGATTTCAGTTGACCAGTCTTTGACAGCTGAACTACGCGACTCATCTTTCGATCAGACGGCAAAATCGAGTTGACTTTTCCGGAATGACCCTCGTTCATTAGGCGTTATACGTGCAGCTGGATTGCGAAGCTTCAATTGTAGCGCGAGGCAGACGGGTAGTGCTTCGCGACCGACCATTCCTGACATGTCGAACCCTCCTATAACAATTAAAGGCAGAGCGTGTCCGCCACGATTGTATTTACGCCCAAAAAGACAGAGGTAGTGTTCAAAGCGAGAGAACGCTAATGCGTTCATTCGAGCCTGCAAGAACTACTTATCGGTTCCGGAGCAGATGACATCGCTTCTTGCGAATAAGCCGTGAGCGCCTGTAAAGTCCGCGTTATCGGCAAGTTCGGTGTAAGTCTTCTCGAAAACCCGTTTTGCGGGATTGGAACTGGAAGCGTGGTGTACCGCAGATCGCCGTGGGAATTTGCAACTTCTCATTCACACAACACCAGCGCATGATCGGGTGGATTAAGATTCAACCCAAGAATATTCCCACACTGTCGATCAGCGTTTGACTGGGCTTCTCTCGTGACTGTGTCAGGAATTAGCTCTTGCGCGTCGGTATCGACACATCTTGCAGCAGCGTGAAATCGAGCAGGGTCTCACTCGGCACCTTTACCTGGTCGCCCTCAGTGATGATTTCCGAGCCTGCGCCAGCAGCTGCGCCGACGCCCGCGCCGATCGCTGCTCCCTGGCCGCCGTCGGCAACGGCACCGATGATCGCTCCAAGAGCCGCTCCGCCGGCCGTTCTCTTCGCGGTGCTCTCGCCGCGCGACTTGCCGGTCACTTCATATTCTCCCGTCACCACGGGTATCAACTTTCCATTCACTACAATCCCGGTCAGCTCGAGACGCAGCTTCGATCTGCCGGCGAACGTTCCTGACTGCTTCGATTGCGTCAGCCGGCCATAAACGGGGGAATCTCTCGCGGCTACCACGTTGCCATCCCACATCAGGGGTTCTTCGAGCGCAGCCAGGAAGCGGTCTCCCACGATGCTATATGTGGAATCGATGGCATCAATGGTGCGCACAGAAATCAGCGTCCCGGCTGGGATAGTTACATAGGCCGGCTTCATTTCGACATGCGCTACGGTTGCCGGATCATCGGGAAGCGAACTCAGTGGCAGTGGAGCCGGGGTACTTGCTCCATGCGCTACCGCGCCCGGATCGTCGGGAAGCGAACTCAGGGGCGGTGGGGCCGGGGCACTTGCTCCGCCTTCTGCTAGGGCTCCTGAAGAGATCGCTGCAGGCAGTTGCACGGTCGTCGCCGATTCCGAATCGAACTTGAGCGAAACGATGTCAGCGACGCTATATTTCTGTACCGTCGAGCCAACCTGGAAGCTGATTTCAGTCTCGGTGCCACCGAGGAACTTGCCCTTGATCAGGCTGCCGTTCTTCAACACCAATGAATCGGCCCACGCCATCGACGCCGCCAAAGTCAGCGCAGTAAGGAATCCACCTTTCAGCTTGAGCCTCATGATGTCGTCTCCCCTTCGGTGCCTCTGCTTACTTTCCCGATTGATGTAAATTGTAGACCCGTCGGATTGGGTCAACTCGGTCAAGAACCCCATAATTTCTGATCACGCGCTATCTGGAAGTGAAAAGCGAAATGCGCGGGTTCGTCGCTGCGCTCAGAATGACAGCGGAGACTTGCAAGAGTAGAGGCAATAGGCAACAGCAAACGCAGATCCTCCGCCTATGGCGAAGGATGATAACTAAAAAAGCAACTGCAACTGCAAAATAAAGGGCAACAGCAATAGCAAAAGCAGATCCCTCGATCGGCACATTCCGGCCTGGTAGCTGTTAGTTTGCGGGTCCAGCAAACAGCAGCAGATTCCCATCCGGGTCCTTGACGACGAAATTCCTGGCGCCCCAAGGCTGCTTTTTCAGCGTCTGGTGAAAGGCAACACCAGCGGACTGAAACTCAAGAAACAGCAGCTTGATCTCGTCCGCTGTAGCGACGGTCATCGATACCGACAACAGTTCCTCCCGATCGCGGACCGTCGACTCGATTACTGGTCGCTCGACGCACCTTAGATTGAGACGCGCCGCGTCGCGACCGACCTGTGCATAGTAGGGAGGTCTGCCGTAACTGAATACAATCGTGAAGCCTAACTTCTCACTGAAAAATTCGCATGATCTCTTGATATCGGTGACGAACAGTTGCGGCTCTGCACCGACAATCGTTGCTTTGGATGGTGATGATTTCACCTCGGGCGACGTCGTCGAAAGTCCAGTTTTCAGGGCTTGCCAGCTATCGAAGCCTTGCTGTCTTGCGACCATTTCTTGCGCATCGCTGAGCTTAAAGCTCGCCGCAAGAATCTCGGAGTCGGGCATATTCAGGAAACGAGGCAAATGCTCGCGGATTTGCGCGGCGACGGGATAGTGGCGTTCGCGATGCCACCGCAATATGAGCTTGGCTTGCTTTTTGAGGTTCTCCAGATTGGGCATGTAGGCCTCCACGATGAGATCGTAGGTGGGCATTGCCCTTCGGCGACCTGCCGTTGCTCCCTACATGCGCAGATTGCAGTATCCGCACGGTGTCAAAAGTTGTCAATTGAGAAAGCCGCGGCGCTACACGTTGTTTTCAGGCGGGCGTTGCGTGCGAGTCGGCGGTGGTTTGGACCGTGTCGAGGAGGGTAAGGAGGATTCGGCGGAGGGCGGATTCGCGGCCGGTGGGGTCGTACCACTCCTGGAGGGTGTGGATGCCTCCGCCGATGCCGCCGCCGCCGATGGCGATGGCCGGGATGCCACGGGAGAGTGGAATGTTGGCGTCGGTGGAGCCGAGGCGAGGTTCGGTGCGGAGGGTGAGGTGGCGATCGACGGCGCGGAGGGTGTGGAGGAGTGGGGAGTCGTCGGGGAGGGCGGCGGCGGGGCGGTTTCCGATGGTTTCGATGAGGAGTTTTGGTGGTTGAGTTGTGTTTTTTGGCGCGGGGGATGCGGTGACGATCTCGTCGAAGACCTGGTGGACGGCGGTGGCTGTGGTGATGAGCTGGGCGGGGTCGGTGGAGCGGATGTCGAGTAGCGCTGTGGCGGACTCGGGGATGGAGTTGATGGAGGTGCCGCCGGAGATGTGACCGACGTTGATCGTTGTGAGGGGGTCGGTGGGGAGTTTGAGGGTCGCGATCTGAGTGAGGGCATGGCTGAGAAGGAGGATTGGGTTGGGAACGCCGGCGTCGGTCCAGGAGTGGCCGCCGGGGCCGGTGATGGTGACGCGGAAGCGCAGGCTGCCGAGGGCTCGGGTGACGACGGCGGAGCTGCCGCTGCCTTCGAGCGCGATGGCGGCAGCGATGCGGGTGCGGTAAGGGCCGCGTTCGAAGAGGTGACGCATTCCGCGGAGGTCGCCTTCGCCCTCTTCGCCTACATTGGCGGCGAAGAGGATGGGGATGGGAGGGGTGATGTTGGCGTAGCGAAGGGCGGCGGCGATGGCGAGGAGAGCGGTGAGGCCGGCGGCGTTGTCGCAGATGCCGGGGGCGGAGATGCGCGGACTGTCCTTTTCTTCGGTGGGGTCGATGGGGGTGTTGGCGGGGAAGACGGTGTCGAGGTGGGCGGAGAGGAGGATGCAGGGAACAGGGCTCAGGGTCCGGGGTTCAGGGCTCAGTTCGGCGAGGACGTTGCCGGCGTCGTCAAGGTGCGGGTTGGTGAGGCCTAGTTGGGCGAAGCGGTCGAGGAACCAGGCGGCGCGAGCGGATTCGCCGAAGGGTGGGGCGGGGATGCGAACGATTTCGAGTTGCCATTGGCGGAGCTGGGGCTGGTGAAGATGCAGCCAGTGAAAGGCGCGGTGGACGGCGGTGAGGGTGGCGAGGCGGGAGATGCGGCGCTGGGCGGAGGCGGTGGCGGTCATCAGGCCACCTCTTTAGAGAGCGCGGTCATGTGGGCGAAGGGGGTCTCGCTTCGCTCGATGCCCACCTTAGCGACGATAAAACCGTCGCGAAGATGGGGCACCCGGGGTTGTGCGAATGCGGGCATCAGTACTCAACCTCGACGAGGAAGAGTCCGTTAGCGGGGGCGGTGGGGCCTGCGGCGCTGCGATTGCGCGCGGCGAGGATGCTGGGGATTGCGTCGGCGGAGATGCGGTTGGCGGCGGCTTCGACGAAGGTGCCGACGAGGTTGCGAACCATGTGGTGGAGGAAGCCTGAGCCGATGACTCGGTAGATGAAGAGGTCTTCTTGCTGGCGCCAGGCGGAGTGGAATATGGTGCGGATGTTGTCGGTGGGTTGAGTCGGGCTCTCGACTGCGGTGGCAACTGTGCTGCTTCCGAGCGAGATGACGTTTGCCTGGTGCGATTCGTTTGATGCAGTGCTTGGCTCTTCACTCGTTCGATTGCGGGTAGACTGGTCGGGGTCGTTCGCGGCGAAGGAGGTGAAGTCGTGGGTGCCGAGGATGTGAGCCGCGGCTTGCTGAAGAGTGGCGAGGTCGAGCGGGAAGCGGCAGGGCCAGACGTATGGGGCGAGCATGGGGGAGCAGATGCTGTCCTCTAAGCCGCAGCGGTAGATGCGGTACTCGTAGGTTTTGCGGAGTGCGTTGTAGCGGGCGTGGAAGTCTTCGGGGACGGCTTCGACGGAGAGGACGCGGATGCTTGGGGGAAGAGCGCGGTTGAGGGCGCGATGAAGATTGGCGGCGGGGATGGGTCCGGTGATGCTGAAGGTGGCAACCTGCGCGAGAGCGTGGACGCCGGCGTCGGTGCGGCCTGAGCCCTGAGGGAGGACGGTTTCGCCGGTGATGCGGTGGATGGCGTGAGCGAGGGTGCCCTGGATGGTGGGGAGGTTGGGCTGGACTTGCCAACCGTTGTAGGGGGTTCCGTCGTAGGCGAGAGTGAGCTTCCAGTGCGGCATGGGGCTGATTTGCACGGTATCACGGTGAACCGCTTGACCGCGGATTCGCGCGGAGTGCGCGGATGAGGGACAAGCAACCGCAACCGCAGGTTTTCTTCGACAACCTCAAGGATAGGCTCATTGACGTCGTCGTTCGCAAGGTGCGCGATGGGTGGGACACACGAGCGTTTTGAGCGGATGATTATTTGCCGGCGAGGAAGTCGCTGAAGACCTGGGTGAATTTGTCGGGCTCTTCGTAGAAGGGAAGGTGCCCGCTCTTTGCGAAGATGACGATCTTTGCGTTGGGGATCGCTTTGTAGGTCTTCCATGCAGTGAGCATGGCGACGTTCATGTCGAAGCGGCCGTGCATGACGAGCGTGGGAAAGTTGAATTTGGGCAGCTCGGGGTTGAGGTCGAGGCTTGCGATGGCTTTGTTGACGGCTGTGTTGACGGCTGTGTTCTGTCCGGGGTCGGTGATGCCGGCGACGAAGCGGTCGTGATTCTCCTGGCTGTAGAAGAGCATGCTGAAGTAGTTGTCGAGGTGTTGCTTGGTGGCTTCGGGAGTCTTGCCGAGGGTTTTGGTGATCTCCTGATCTTTGGCGGCGACGTCGGGGAAGACCTGACTGAAGAGGAAGAGAGTTTGCTTCCATGCAGGGGCGGCGGAGTCGATGAGGATGAGTTTTGAGATGTGCTCGGGGTGCGCGTCGGCGTATCCCATGGCGAGAAGGCCGCCCCAGGAGTGACCGATGAGGTCGAACTTCTGGAAGCCGAGTTTGGCGCGGATGGCTTCGAGGTCGGCGACCTGGGCGTCCATGTCTTGAGGTGCGTCGGGCTTGAGGAGTTTGGATTTGCCGTCGCCGCGCTGATCGTAGAAGACGACTTGCCGGCTGTGGGCAAGGCGAGAGGTGAAGACATCATTCTGCAAGAGGTAGGTATGAGAGAAGCCGGGGCCTCCGTTTGCGATGATCACTGGAGTTGCACTGCTGGGAGCGCCATAGACCTCATAGACGAGATCGACGTCGGCGGTGTGGACGATGCCTGATACGGGGGATTGTGCAGGGGCAAGAGCGGAGACGAACAGAATTGCGAAGAGACAACTGCGCATGAATGGTCCTCTTGAAAGATGAGTTGCTGTCAATGATTCCTATATTAGCTGGCGACTGATTCTCTTTGCTGAGGGTTGAGGGGCAAGAGGCTTGATGCGCAGGATTGCAGCGGTGGAACCAAGCTTGATGCCGTGGGAGACGGGGGCAGGGTAAGCGCAGAGGGTTGATATACTTAGTCCGTTACTCTCATTCGATATTTTTTGATGGATTGTTGGGAACGAAGCAACGGATCGGTGCGTATATGTGCCTGAGCCAAAGCATTCAAGGCAATAGGAATGTAAAGGTCAGGAGCATCTTTTAGAGTCGTCGGGAAGGGGCTGCGCGTCTTAGTAAGCATTGCAAAAGCTGATGAGGGACCTGGGCCCTGAAGGTCGCATGGGTTCAGGCGAAGGTCTGAACTCGGGCGTTCGGCAGGCGAAACGGCATTGTCGGCAAATTGTTGAGAAGCATCAGGGAAGAGCTGGAGAGCGCATCGTGAGATTAAAAGATATGCAGGCGGCAGCGAGCATCGCACTGTTGCTGATGAGTATGTGCACGCAACCTGGAATGGCGCAGCAGACGAATCCACCGACACAAACACCGCCACAGGTAAGTCCGACGGCACCGGCGCCGCCGCAGGCCGTGCAGAACGATACGACGGGACAGCGGGGATTGCCGCAGGCTCCGGCGCCGAAGCTAACCGAGCCTTTGTATCTGCGAGACACGGGCATCGATTATTCCAAGCCGAAGAGCCACATCTGGAATCCGATTGCGCCGTATACGGCGACGGATGTTCCTTCGCCGCTACTGACGAATACGGACCGGCTGAAGTTGCTGTTGCGGGATGGCAAGATCTATCTGAGTTTGTCGGACGCGGTGGCGCTAGCGCTCGAGAATAACTACGACATTGCGATTGCACGTATTAACCTTGACATTGCTGATACGGATATCCTGCGCGCGAAGGCGGGATCGTTCCTCCGCGGCGTTTCGACTGGTCTGGTGACCAATACGCTGGGCGGATCGACATCGACGATTTTGACGGGCGGCGGACCAGGAGCGACCTCGGCCGGAACCGGCGGCGCGGGCGCGGGCGCGGGTGGACTGGTGACGAGCACGAATGGAGGCGGACCAACGCCTGAGTTTCGGGACCCAGTGCTGACAGGAACCATATCGTATGAGCAACTGACCCAGCCACAGTTGAATACGCTGTTCAGCGGCGGCCAAGCGGTATTGAATACGAATACGGGTACCTACAATTTTCTTTACAGCCAGGGCTTTGTGACCGGCACATCGTTCACGACGGGCTTCAATAACACGCGGGTGACGACCAACAATCCGTTCAGCAACTACAGCCCGTCGATCACAGCGAACTTTCGAGCAACGGTGACCCAGCATTTGCTGCAAGGGTTTGGCCCGGGCGTGAATGGACGGTTCGTCCTCCAAGCGAAGAACGACCGACGGATTACCGACTCATCGTTCCGGCAACAGGTACTCTACACGATGAACCAGGTAGAGTATGTCTACTGGGCGCTGGTGAGCGCGTACGAGGACGAGCAGGCGAAGGAACGGGCGTTAGCACAATCGACGCAATTGACGGCGGACAATCGCAAACAGCTGGAGATCGGTACGCTGGCTCCGCTGGATGTGGTGAACTCTGACAGCGCAGTGGCGACTGATAAGCAAGCGTTGGTGGCGTCGAAGACAAATCTGGAGTATCAGCAGTTGCTGATGAAACAGGCGGTTGCGCGGAACCTGAACGATCCGCAACTTGCGAATGCGCCAGTGATTCCTACCGACCGCGTGAGCCTGGAGAGGATACCGGAGGAGGACCTGTCGCCCGAAGACCTGGTGAAGCAGGCGTACGTGAATAATCCTCAGATTGAGCAGACTGTTCTGGCGCTGAAGAACAACGAGATCACGGTCAAGGCCTTCAAGAACGGCTTGCTGCCGACAGTGGATGCGTATGCCTTCTATGGCGCAAACGCACTTGGCGGAGCGCAGAATCCCGTGGCCCTCAATTTCGACACTGGGAAGCCTTATGCCCCTGGAACTTTTCCTGAGGTCAGCTACGCTACGGCGTTTGGCAATCTGTTCAACGGCAGCGCTCCCGACAAGGGAGTGGGGGTGAACGTCAACGTTACGCTGCGTAATCGTACGGCGCAGGCAGACCAGGCGCGGTCTCAGATGGAAATGCGGCAGACGGAGATGCGGTTGCAGCAGCTTTACGCGCAGATTCGCATCCAGGTAATGAACCAGCAGTATGCGCTAACCAACGACAGGGCACAGGTCGGGGCGGCACAAGCGGCGCGGGACTATGCGGCGCAGAGCCTGGACGCGGAGGAGAAGAAGTACAAGCTGGGAGCTTCGACGACGACCAACGTGTTGCAGCAGGGAAGGAACCTGGCGGTCGCGGAAAATACACTGATCTCTGACGTAGCGGCGTATGCGAGGGACCGGTCGCTGTTGCATCAGCTTCTGGCGAACACTCTGGAGACGTATGGGATCAGTATCGTCAACGCGGCAACTGGGGTGGGGGGACAGACTCCGGTCATTCCCGGGTTGACGGCGCCGAAGGCTCCAGAGCCGCCGAAGCCGATTTCGGTGACGCCGAATACGCCGCCGCAGCAGTAGATCGGTGAATCGTTCCTGAGAAGGGGTTCGGGCTTCGGCCCGGGCCCTTTGTTTTTGCTAAAGCGTGACCAGAGTAATGAGGGCAATGTTTTCGGGCGATTGGGATAGCGTGCGTGGACTAAACTGATGGTCTATGAGTGACGAACAGGGTAAGGAGAAAGCTGGGGAGCATCTGAACTCTCTGGCAAGGGCGTCTTCGGCTTATTTGCGGTCCGCAATGCATCAGCCAGTGCAGTGGCAGGAGTGGGGCGAGGCGGCATTCGAAAAGGCAAAGATGGAGGACAAGCCGATCCTGCTGGATATCGGCGCGGTGTGGTGTCACTGGTGCCATGTGATGGATCGCGAGTCGTACGAGAGCGCGGCGACGGCGAAGATTATCAATGATCAATTTATTGCGGTGAAGGTGGACCGTGACGAGCGGCCGGATGTCGACACGCGGTATCAGGCGGCGGTGTCTGCCATTAGCGGACAGGGGGGCTGGCCGCTGACTGCGTTTTTGACTCCGGACGGGAAGCCGTTTTTTGGCGGGACTTACTTTCCGCCGGCGGATCAGCACGGAAGACCAGGGTTTCAGCGTGTGCTGCTGACGATGGCGGAGGCGTTTCAGAAGCGGCGAGATGAGGTGAACGAGTCGGCCGTCAGTGTGATGGCGGCGATCGAGCATAACGAATCGTTTATGGGCAGGGCAGGGAATCCGGGGCCGGAGCTGGTGGCGAAGCTCGTGGAGTCGGCGCTGAAACAGTTTGATGCACGGTCGGGCGGGTTTGGATCGCAGCCGAAGTTTCCGCATTCGGGGGCGATCGATCTGTTGCTGGATACGGCGTCGCGCGTTTCGGTGGGCGGGACGGAGGGTGTTGGCGACGCGGCCAGGAACGCTGCGATGGTGACGCTGCAGAAGATGTCGAAGGGCGGGATCTACGACCATCTGGCGGGAGGATTTCATCGCTACTCGGTCGACGACCGGTGGGTGGTGCCGCACTTCGAGAAGATGGCGTATGACAACAGCGAGTTGCTGAAGAACTATGTGCACGCGTTCCAGACGTTCGTCGATCCGGAGGCCGCGCGGGTGGCGCGGGAGATGATCCGCTGGATGGACGAGTGGCTGAGCGACCGGGAGCTAGGTGGTTTCTATGCCTCGCAGGATGCGGATTTTTCGTTGGAGGATGACGGCGACTACTTTACGTGGACGCTCGATGAGGCGGCCGAGGTTTTGAATCCGGAAGAGATGGCGGTGGCGAGCGCGTACTACGACATCGGCGAGATCGGCGACATGCACCACAACCCGGCAAAGAATGTGCTGCATGTGCGTGGAACGCTGGAGGGTGTTGCGAAGGCAAATAAGATCGCCCTCGATGAGGCGAAGCAGAGGCTGGAGTCGGCCAAGGCAAAACTGTATGCGGCGAGGCTGAAGCGGCCTACACCTTATGTGGACAAGACGGTCTATGTGGGATGGAACGGGATGTGCATCTCGGCTTATCTTGAAGCGGGACGGGTGCTGGACTTGCCGGAGGTGCGGGCGTTTGCACTGAAGTCCCTGGATCGGGTGCTAGCCGAGGCGCGGGACTCGAAGACTGGACTCGGGCATGTGGTGGCTTATGGCGAGAATGCGGGCGATGGCGCGCAGGTGCCGGGGGTGCTGGACGACTATGTGTTTCTGGGGCATGCCGCGCTTGGACGCGTGGGAGATGACAGGCGAGATGCGGTACTACATCGCGGCGGAGTCGATCATGGAGAGCGCGCTGGCCCGGTTTTATGACACGACGGGATGCGGCTTCTTCGATACGGAGGCGGCGGCGAATGGCGAGGTGAGACTGGGAGCCCTGGTGACGCGGCGGAAGCCTTTGCAGGATTCGCCTACGCCGGCGGGCAATCCGGTGGCGGCCGCTTTGCTGTTGCGGCTCGAGGCTCTCAATGGACGCGAGGACTATGCGGTGAAGGCTTTGGAGACGATGGAGACCTTTGCCGGCGTGGTGGAGCACTTTGGGTTGTATGCCGCGAGCTATGGGCTGGCGCTGCAGAGGATGGTGCAGCGTGCGATACAGGTCTGTGTGATCGGGGACGATGTAACGGCGCGAAGGCTGGAGGCTGTCGCGCTGGCGCGGTATGCGGTGAACAAGAGCGTCATTCGTCTGCGACGGGACCAGCTTCAAGGGTTGCCGCGGACACTTGCCGAGACGCTGCCGCATCTGCCGGGACTGAAGGAGGAGGGAAGCTTCGCCGTGGTCTGCAATGGGAAGGGTTGCCTGCCGCCGGTGTCGACGGTGGATGGGTTGATTGAGGCGATGAACCAGTCGTTGTGAGGATGGACGGGAAGAAGTTCGTCAGCGCCGGTGCGTGCCTGCGGCGATCTGCGCGAATCGCTTGACGATCGGCCGCGAATCTCCGATGACCCATGCCAACTCGATGGTGCTGACGATTTTCGCGCCGCGCAAGGGAAGGCACACGACCTCCGGTGAAGCGACGCGCGCGACACATGCGGGCGCAACAGAAACCCCTAAGCCGGCGCCGATGAGACTGAGAATGGTGAGCCAGTGCGATGCCTCCTGTGCGATGTGCGGACGAAATCCGTACTCCTCGAAGAGCGTCATCGGTTTTTCAAAGGCGCGGGCACCAGCGCTTCGCGGATAGTAGATGAAGGGTTCATCGCGGAGCATTCCGGGCGAGATGCTTTTCTGCTTTGCTCTCGGATGAGTCGCTGGAAGCACGGCCACATAGGGCTCGGAGAAGATCGTCGTTATATTGAGGCCGTCGCTGGGGTCGCCGTCACGGAGAATGCCGGCGTCCAGCGTTCCGTTCTCCAGGCCTTCGACCACACGCGCAGTAAACGATTCGTAGAGTTGCAGGCGCACCTGCGGATAGGCTTCCCGATAGGCTTTGAAGATCCCGGGGAGCGTGGCCAACATTCCTGATCCGACAAACCCGATGTTGAGCGAACCGACTTCGCCGCGGCCAATGCTGCGTGTCTCGTCCATATCGCGCTGGACGTTACGGAGGGTGCGGCGCGCGCGATCGAGGAAGTCTTCTCCAGCTTTGGTCAGGGTGACAGAGCGCGAGGTTCGAATGAAGAGGGCATAGCCGAGAATCTCCTCGAGCTTACGGATCTGCTGCGACAGGGGCGGTTGCGACAGATGCAGCCGTTCGGCTGCGCGACCGAAGTGCAGTTCCTCGGCGACCGCGACGAAATACCTCAGATGCCGAAGTTCGAGATCACGATCCATATGCCAAACATCATAATCGAGGTGAACAAGATATTGGACGTCATGGAGCTATCGGGGCAGACTAGTGAATTAGAGGTGTCTTATGCATTTGATTGCAGCAAGGCCCGCCAATGGCGAAGAATCCGTCAGCGTGCAGCCGACGATTGAGATTCGTCCGCTGCATTCCGGGTGAAGACTCGACTGCCTTTCGAACTTTGAATGAAGAGTGGATCATGCGCTACTTCACGCTTGAGGCCAAAGACCGGGAGACGCTGGGAGACCCCGAACGGACCATCCTGAGGAAGGGCGGTCATATCTTCATGGCCTATGCCGATGCCGAGCCGGTTGGGTGCGTCGCACTGATCCCGATGGAGGACGGGGTCTACGAACTCTCCAAGATGGCTGTCTCGCCGCGGTTGCGAGGGCTGGGCGTTGGGCGCAGACTGCTCGAGTACACGGTCGCGCGAGCCCGGCTTATAGGAGCACGATCGCTGTTTCTGGGCAGCAGCACGAAGTTGCCCAACGCGGTGCATCTCTACGAATCGATCGGATTCCGCCATGTGCCGCCGGAGAAGCTGCCACCGATGCATTACACGCGCGCCGATGTATTTATGGAGATGCCGCTGTAGTCGTTCTTCTTCGAACTATGAACCGATCAACGGTTGCTGGGCCGGTGGGGCGGTGGGGTTGGGAGGCATGAGCTCTTCGATGACGCTGAGTTCGGGAGTCTTGACGAGGTGCCAGCCGTCGCAGTCGGTTCCCTGCGGGCCTCCCCACTTATAGTGTTTGGCAGATTCTGTGTTGATGATCATGGTGCACGCGTGGCCGCTTTCTATGGTGTAGAAGGATGAAGTTGTTTTGATATCTGACTGGCGTGTGTAGGGTTGAGCTTGTCGAACTTTGATGCGTGAGGCGGGAGAGTTGGTGCGAGTTTTTGAGCGGGGTTAGGGCGTGCGGAAGTATGGAACGGTTTCATCTGGGCCTGGTGTGTAGCTGTCTCCACAGAGAACAGCAACGCGATGATAGGGGACGATCATTTGGCGTATACTCCCGACCACTCGGGACCTGTAATTGAAGTTCCGGCGGAAGGAGCAGCCATATGCGAATTTCTGGGAAATTCGTCGCCTCACTGAGTCTTATGGTCGGACTCGCTACCGTAGTCGTGCCCGTGAATGCGCGTGGGGATATTATCGGAGACGTTGACGAAGGAAAGCAGCTGACCATCAACGGGTTCGCGATAACGAATAACAACGCTTTCCAAGTCACGCTGGGTGGGCTGACAGAAATTGTTTTCGTCCCTAACTTTGCCGGAGACCCAGGGGACATTGTGACTTCCGTAGTTGATGTTGGAGGAACGTGCGTTCTGGGGCTGAAATTGGCGGCAGGCGCCGCGTGTACGGTCAATCTGATGTTCTCGACGCCTCCGGCTGATGTCGGCGAGCCGGTTGACTTCGGGGTGAGTCAGATCAGATTAGCTAGTGCCTTTGTTGAAGGGCCCATGTCAGCGCAGTTATTTGAGATCCAGGTGAATGATGCTCCTGTGCCGGAGCCTGAATCCGCAACGCTGGTCGGCCTAGGTATTGCAGTCCTGCTTGGTGCGAGCTGCGTTGCAAAGAAATATGGGGTCCATCCAGGGCGACCCTTCAACATGAGTGTGTAAATCCTTTTGCCAACGGAGCCTGGGAAGTCCCGTTACAGTCCCGCTTGTGCGTTTGTCCATGATTCCGCGGGCAGGCTGCGGCTACTGAGAAGAGTCATCGGACAATTGATAACATGGGTCACTGGCCGATCAACGGTTGCTGGGCGGGCGGGGCGGTGGGGTTGGAGCACGCAGGATCAGCAGGTTTGCTGGATCGTTCCCAAGCGGAATGCCGTCTTTCTCAAAGGCAAGGATGATGCGGCGGCGCAGTTCGCGGAGGACGCCATCGCGCTGGTTGGCGCGAACGCGAATCTGGATGGGATAGCTGACGGCGCGGCCCTCGATCTTGTCGACGCCCGAGGATATTGGGGTCGGCGATAGCGATGTCCTTGAAGGCGGGGTCGTTGCGGACGGCTCGGGCCACTTCGCCGAGAAGAGCGATGACCTGGTCGGGATTGGCGCTGGCGTCGACGCTGACCGCCAGCGTAGCGACGGAGTAATCGCGGGAGAAGTTGGAGACGGTGGCGATCTGGCTGTTGGGGATGAGGTAGAGGGTGCCGTCAGCGTCGCGGAGGCGGGTGCTGCGAAGCGAGAGGTCTTCGACGGTGCCCTTGACGCCGGCGATGGAAACCACCTCACCGACGTTGTACTGATCTTCGAGCAGGATAAAGATGCCGGTGAGCATGTCCTTGAAGATGGACTGGGCGCCGAGGCCCACGCCGACGCCGATGATGCCGGCCGAGGCGAGGATGGGCTGGTAGGGGATGTCGAAGATGTTGAGCACCTGAAGGAAGGCGATGAAGCCAAGGACGAAGATCGAGGTGGCGCGGAGAATGGACGCTATGGTGCGGAGCTGGGCGGCGCGCTGGAAGTTGCCTACCTGTTGATCCGCGCGCTTCTGCATCTTCCTGACGAAGAACAGGACGATTCGCTGAACGACCAGGACAACCAGAAGGACAACAACGACTTTCGGCAGCTTGTATCTGAGAAAAGTGATGATGTCGTCGTGCCAGTCGTGTTCGATGGCCCGCATGATCGGTTCGTCTTGCAGGGCCAGGGCAAAAAGGTGCATGATTACGGCGTCTCGCTTTCGGGGCAGGATGTTGTAGCACAGAATGCTTCAGATATTTGTAAGATGCAATTATGGCAGCGAAGGGAGATAGGAGATAGAAGGGCCGGCTGTGGGGGCGGAGATTCGGGGGACGATATGAAAGCGGTACAAGTGGCATTGATTACAGCCGTACTGGCGACAACGGGTTCGGTGCGTTTGAGTGGGGGACAGGCATTTCCTGCGCCGCCGGGATCAAAGACAGGGCAGCAGATACCCGGGATGCCTCAGGCGGGTCGCAACAATCCGGCCGATCCGGATGCGGGCCCGTTGGATCCGCATCGTGAGGAACAGCAGGCGGCGTTGCGAAACTCAGATCGGCAGAAGCGGCTGGTGGCGGATACGGATAAGCTGCTGGTGCTGGCGACGGACCTGAAAGCGCAGGTCGATAAGTCCACCAAGGACACGCTGTCGGTGGATGTGATCAAGAAGGCCGATGAGATCGAGAAGCTTGCCCATAGCGTGAAAGAGCGTATGAAGGGGTAAGACAGGGTATAGGGTGCAGGGTTCGGAGTGTAGCAAGCACTGTAAGTTTATCTGGAACTGTTTCGGTTATTCTGTTGATGGAGATTGGGTTAGAGCTGCGGCCGCGTTGATCTCGGGGACGGAAAGTCCGGGGACCGCAACTGCTGAGTTGCGTAGCGCGGTAACGACCATGGCGGCGGTCCAGTCGGGGTGGGCGGCGCGGAGAAGGGCGGCGACGCCGGCGGCGAGTGGGGCAGAGGCGCTGGTTCCCATGGCTTGAACGTACGCGGTGTGGCCGAGGTTGAAGCAGCCAAAGCTGTGGGCGGAGTCGGAGGGGAGGCCGTCGGCGGTGTTGGGTTTGCCGGAACTGCATGCGCCGCGAATCCAACCGCTGACGCCGAGATCGTCTCCCGCGGGATAGCTACCGCCGGGTGCGGCTAGCGCGTTGAGTGGAGCGCCGTAGTTGCTGTAGTAGGCGAGGGTGACGGGGGCGGGAGCGCATGTGGCTCCGGCGGTAGCGTTCTGGGCGCAGGCGGGGTTGGTGGAGGCAACGAGGGCGAGGACGTCGCGGGACTGGGCGGGGAGTTCTACGTAGCGGGGATTGGAAAGGTCGAGGCCATCGTTGCCGGCGGAGGCGACGAGGACGATGTCGGCCTGTGCCGCAGCGTAGGTGATGCGGTTGAAGGCGGCGAGGAGCCCGGCGCCGTCTCCGGTGGAGAGATCGGCGGTGGCGCCGATGGAGAGGCTAATGACGTCGGCGCGGTTGGTAATGGCGTCCTCGATGCCCTGCATGACCCAGCTGAGGAGGCCGCTGGCTTCGCCGGCTTCGCAGAGGTCGGCGGGGTTGGTGTCGCCGGTGATGGCGGCGGGCATTCGCTGGAGGACTTTGATGTTGAGGATGGTCGCGGCGGGGGCTACTCCGATGACCTGTCCGGTGCCAGGACCTACGGCGCCGGCGGCGAGAGAGGCGGTCCATGTGCCGTGACCGGTCTGGTCCTGCGGGCTGCCGTCGTCGCAGACGCTGGGGTAGGCGGATTGGTCGACTTCAGTGAGGTTCAGGGCGAGGTTGGGGGCGATGTCTGGGTGGGTCTGGTCGACTCCGCTGTCGATGATGGCGATGCGGACGCCTTTGCCCATGGTGGTGTCCCATGGGCCGTGCGCGGGGCCGCCGGGGACGTTGTTGCCGTAGCCGCCGACCTGCTGGACGGCCCAGCCCTGCGGGGTGTTGGTGTAGTAGGTGTCGTAGGGTGGGGGTGGGGGTGGGGGCGGCGGAGTAGCGGGAGGGGCAGTTGGAGTGGAGGGCACGGTCGTGAGGATGGGCCCGTGAGTCGGGAGTCTGCCGATGGGAGAGGTGGGGCTGGGAGACTGGCTTGGCAGGTCGACGCCGACGGAGGCCGGGGCGGTGACCGAGGCCGCGGCGCTGCTCTGGAGACGGAGGCGGTGGGCGAAGACGATGCGGTCGTGGAGAACGATGTCGACGCTGGGCTGAGCGGCGAGGCGGCGAAGGGTGGCGGCGTCGTCCTGACTGGCGGACTCGACGGCGGCGATGCCGAGGTGTTCGTTGCGATGGGTGAGGTGGGCTCCGGTGGAGGCGATGCGGGTCTCGGCGTCGCCGGGGATGGCGGCGTTGCGATAGAGGACGAGGTAGCGGTGTGGGGCGATGCTGGTCGTGTCGATCTGTGACCAGGCGAGTTGTGCGAAGGCCAGCCGCGCGAGGAAGAGGGCTGGGACAATTGCTTGCCGAAAGAGGCGGCCGCGAAAAGGACGCGAGGTTGAGACGCGAAACTGCGGCGTAGAGACGATTGAGTTGGTGTGAACAGACACGGCTGCACCTCTTTGTTGCGCTGAGGTGTGCATCGGCTGCAAACGGAATTTGCATGAGGCGGATGGAGTTGTGTGCTATTACTTTGGTTTGTCGATTTCACGCGAGTGACTGATCCGATGCGGCAGTGATGCGCATCGAAAACCCCGATCAGGGATGGACCAAAGGACGCATTGACCCTGTTTGTTGGCGCATGCTCTAATTGCCGCCTTTGTGAAGCTAAGAGTATTTCTGTGTTCTAAGGAGACCGTTGCATGCATGTTGTGAGCTTTTTGGCTTTGGCCGTACAGGAGCAGACGGGTATTACGTCTGCCAATGTTGGAAGTGACGACGGCCGGTTTTATCTGTGGATTGCACTGGGAGTCGGGGTACTGGCCCTGGTGGCCGCGCTGATGCTGGCGCGTTCGGTAATCGCATCGGATACGGGCACGGTGGAGATGCAGGCGATCTCGAACGCAATTCGCGAGGGGGCGGAGGCGTTTCTGCGGCGGCAGTACAGGACGATTGGCGGGATTGCGGTGGTGCTGGCCTTTGTCGTCTTCTTCGGCTACCGGATGTCTCCCAGGACTGAACCCTATGCGCTGAAAACGGTTGTGAGCTTTCTGGTGGGCGCGGTGTGTTCGGCGCTGGCGGGGTATACGGGGATGTACTGCTCGATCCGGGCCAATATTCGGACGGCTTCGGCGGCGCGGACAAGTCTGAATAAGGCATTGCAGATGGCGCTGCGCGGAGGCGCGGTGACGGGGCTGGTGGTCGTGGCGCTCTCGCTGCTTGGCGTGGGAACGTTGTTTCTATTCTTTGGGGGGCTGGAGCATCCGGAGGCGGTGCCGTACCAGTTGGTTGGGTTCGGGTTTGGAGCGTCGCTGGTGGCGCTGTTTGCTCAGCTTGGCGGCGGGATCTATACCAAGGCCGCGGATGTGGGCGCGGACCTGGTGGGGAAGGTCGAGGCTGGGATTCCTGAGGACGATCCGCGGAACCCGGCGGTGATCGCGGATCTGGTAGGCGATAACGTGGGTGACTGTGCGGGCCGTGGAGCCGACATCTTTGAGTCGACGGCGGCGGAGAATGTGGGCGCGATGATCCTGGGTGCGGCGCTCTATCCGGTGTTTGGCGTGAAGGGGATTCTGTTTCCGCTGATTGTCCTGGCTATCAATTTGGTTGCGAGCATCGTCGGGGTCTTCGTGGTGAGTTCGACCGAGGACGCAGACCCGATGGATGGGTTGAATCGCGGGTTTTATGTCACGTCGGCGCTGGCGCTGGCGGGATTTGCGGTCGCGGTATACACGATGCTGAATGGACCGCTGGTTCACCCGATTTGGCTTCTGGGCTGCGGAGTGATTGGTCTGATCACTTCGTTCCTGTTTGTGTGGATTACGGAGTACTACACGGAGTCACGGTACAGGCCGGTGCAGTCGATCGCGAGAGCATCGCTGACGGGACCGGCGACGAACATCATCAGCGGGTTGGCGGTTGGGATGGAGACGCCGGCGATGCCTGTGGTGGCAATCTCGGCCGCGCTGCTATTGAGTTACTACTTCGGTGTGCAGGGGCTGGCCGATGTGACGGGGATCAGCGACTACGCCAAAGGAATCTACGGGACGGCGATTGCCACGATGGGAATGTTGAGCTGTGCGGCTTACATCCTGGCGATGGATACGTTCGGACCGATCACGGACAATGCGGGGGGCATCATCGAGATGTCGCACCAGCCTGACGCGATTCGTCAGCGGACCGACAAGCTGGATTCGGCGGGCAATACGACGAAGGCTCTAACGAAGGGATATGCGGTTGGTTCGGCGTCGCTGGCGGCGTTCCTGCTGTTCTCGGCTTATCTGGAAGAGATTAAGGTGATCGTGACGGCGAAGGTTGCGGCGGCGGGCGGATACATGCCTGCCGGCTGGAGCTTCACCAACATCAATCTGGCGCAGGTTCCTGTGTTTGTCGGGGCGCTGCTGGGTGCGACGCTTACTTTTCTCTTTAGCTCAATGGCGATCAAAGCTGTGGGACGAACGGCGCAGATGGTGGTGGAGGATGTCCGGAATCAGTTCAAGGAGAATCCGGGGATCATGGCGGGCACGTCGAAGCCGGACTATGGACGATGCGTTCACATTGTGACGGGTGCGGCGCTGAAGGAGATGGTGTTGCCGGGCGCGCTGGTGGTTGGGCTGCCAGTGGCGGTCGGGCTGATCTTCCGGCATCTGAGTTCGAGCTATCAGGCCAGTTCGGCCCTCTATGCGCCGGGGGCGATTCTGCCGGTGCCGGCGATCGGCGGAGTAGCGGTGAATCTGGCGGGAGCCGAGGCGGTCGCGGGATTGTTGATGGTTGGGACGATCTCTGGCGTGCTGCTGGCAATGCTGATGAACAACGGCGGCGGCGCATGGGACAATGCGAAGAAGTTCATTGAGACGGGGCAGTACGGTGGCAAGAAGTCAGAGGCGCATAAGGCAGCGGTCGTGGGCGATACGGTTGGTGATCCATTCAAGGACACTGCGGGGCCGAGCCTACATGTGCTGATTAAGTTGCTTGCGACGATTACGTTGGTGCTGGCTCCTTTGTTTGTTTAGAAGGATGGATGAGTGGAAGGGCGGTCCGGCTGGGTGCTGGGCCGCCCTTTTGCTTGGATAAGGTTTCCGTATGACCGAGATGGTGAAAACGGGCTGGCGCAGATGGACGCCTTCATCGGGCTGGCGCAACGACCGACGCGCGTATTGGCGATCGGTTCCCATGCGCGAGCTCCGCTATCTGATGATCGCGGTGTTTATATTGTTTGGGACAGGAGGATTTCTTGCGGATGTAACAGCGAAGGGACGGCTGCCTGTCGCGGCTGTCGTGTTATGGATAGCTGTAAGCGGTGGTTTTGCGATTCTGTACGTGATTGGATTCGCGCGGCGTCCGGTTCTAATACCAGGAATCATCGTCTCCCAATTCATTGTCATTTTTTTTGCAGTTCGTATTACGAGCGCAATCATTGAGTCGCATCGATTTCCCGTGCCATCGATGGAGTGGGGCCTGTCGTTGTCGGTGAATGGAATTTGGGTGACGCTTGTCTCATCGTATGTCTTTTTTGTTGTATTTATTCAGACGTCTGCGAGGCGGGCGATGATTGCGCAACGTGAGCTGGAGTTGGCGCAGGGGATTCAAGCGACGCTAGTGCCGCGAATCTCGTACCGGGATGAGAGGTTTGAAGTGTGTGCGCTGACTCTGCCGAGCGAGAAGGTGGGCGGAGATGTGGTCGATCTGGTACTGCAGGATGGAGTCTTGTTTTGCTATGTGGCTGATGTCTCGGGTCACGGGCTGCAGGCGGGCATACTGATGGGAATGGTGAAGACGGCGGGACGGACGCTGCTGCTGGATGGGTGCGGGTTGGCTGAAATGCAGAACAAGATGAATCGTGTGCTGCCGGCAGTAAAAGAGCAGAACATGTATATGACGTTTGCGGGACTGCGCTTTGCGGAGGGTGATGAGGCAGAATATGCATCGGCGGGGCATCCTCCCATGCTGCACTGGAGGGCGGCGACGAAGGACGTTGCGGCGCTGGGTGTGGAGCAGCTTCCGATTGGGATGTTCGAGGGCGTGGTGTACGAGACGGCTCGAGTTCGGTATGGCCGCGGCGATGTGTTTGTGATTACGACGGACGGGGTGCTGGAGGCGGAGAATGCTGCCGGAGAAGAGTTTTCGGCAAGGCGGTTGGAAGAGGTGATGCAGCGGAGCGAGGGGCTGAAGCCCGAGGAAACGGTTGATGCGATGGTGGATGCGGTGCGGAGCTTTGGAAAGCAGACGGATGATCAGACGATCCTGGTTTTGAGGGTGTTGTGACTGCTGATTGGTCGGACAAATTCTGTGGAAGACCTTCCCGGTTGAGCCGATAGTTCTGCGAGTCAAGTATGGGGGGTTCCCGGTACAATCTTGTTCGGTGCTCTGTGTTTGAGCCGCTGAGGGAAGGTGCATGGCAAGAGGTCGGATCTGGGTTGCAGGAGAGCAGGAAGACCACTGTGGCGACGGCGGAGAGTTCGCTGACGCGTGAGCAATTGGTGGAGTTCTACCGGCTGATGTATCTGTCGCGACGCACTGACGATCGCGAGATTGTGCTGAAGCGGCAGCAGAAGATTTTCTTCCAGGTATCGTGCGCTGGACACGAGGCGTTGCTGGTTGCCGCGGGCATGGCAATGAAGCCTGGGTACGACTGGTTCTTTCCTTACTATCGCGACCGGGCCATTTGTCTGGCGCTGGGAAATACGGTTGAGGAGCAGCTGCTGCAGGCAGTTGGAGCGGCAGATGACATCGCGAGCGGTGGGCGGCAGATGCCTTCGCACTGGTCGAGCAAGAAATTGAATATCGTGACACCGTCTTCGTCGACTGCGACGCAGTGTTTGCATGCGGTGGGGTGCGCGGAGGCGGGGAGATATTTCGCGCGGCATCCTGAGGCGGCGGCGAAACATGAAGGTGATTACCGTCAATTCAAGGATGTGACGTTCCATGGCGATGAGGTGGTTTATGTATCGATCGGCGAAGGGTCGACGAGTCAGGGAGAGTTCTGGGAGTCGCTGAACTCGGCTTCGAATGGGAAGCTGCCTGTCCTGTATGTGGTTGAGGACAATGGGTACGCGATCTCGACTCCGGTGGAGGTGAATACGCCGGGAGGAAATATTTCGAAGCTCGTGGCGAATTTTCCGAACTTCCACTTTGCCGAGATTGATGGCACCGATCCGATTGCGAGCTATAAGGCTATGGCTGAAGCGGTGGCGTATTGCCGTGCGGGCAAAGGGCCGGCGCTGGTGCATGGGCATGTGATTCGTCCGTACTCGCACTCACTGAGCGATGATGAGCGGCTGTACCGATCGGTGGAGGAGTTGGAAGCGGATGCGGCGCGGGATCCGATCTCGCGGATGCAGATGTGGCTGCTGCGCGAGGGAATTCTTGACGCGGATGCGATCAACAAGCTCGAACAGCAGGTGGACGAAGAGGTGCAGCGGGCAGCGGATCGCGCGGTGATGGCGACGTTGCCGACGGTGGCTTCGATTACGAAGCACGTGTACTCGGAGGACCTGAGCCCGATGGATCCGCGGTTTGCGACGGAGCTGGCGGCTACTGCGGATCCGACCGAACGGACGATGGCGGACCTGATCAACTGCGGCTTGAAGGACGAGATGCGGCGGGATGAAAGGGTCGTCGTTTTTGGGGAAGATGTGGCGGATGCAACGCGGGATGAGGCCTTGCGTGCCGGGAAGGTGAAGGGCAAGGGCGGCGTGTTCAAGCTGACTGCGGGCTTGCAGACCGAGTTCGGCAGCGAACGGTGCTTCAACTCGCCGTTGGCTGAGGCGAACATTGTGGGGCGGGCGATTGGAATGGCAGTGCGCGGGATGAAGCCGGTGGTGGAGATTCAGTTCTTCGATTACATCTGGCCGGCTATGCACCAGATGCGCAACGAATTGCCGCTGGTACGGTGGCGGTCGAACGGCGCGTTCAGCTGCCCGCTGGTGATACGGGTGCCGATCGGTGGTTATCTGACGGGCGGATCGATCTATCATTCGCAATCGGGAGAGAGCATCTTTACCCATACTCCGGGTGTGCGGATTGTGATGCCGTCGAATGCGCTGGACGCGATTGGATTGCTGCGGACGGCGATTCGTTGCGATGATCCGGTGATTTTCTTTGAGCACAAGCGACTGTATCGCGAGACGTTTGGGCGCGCGGCTTATCCGGGGCCGGACTACTGCATTCCTTTTGGAAAGGCGCGGATAGTGCGGCCGGGGAAGGATTTGACTGTGCTGACCTATGGCGCCGTTGTGCCGCGGGCGCTGCAGGCGGCGCAGAAGCTGCATCGCGAGACGGGTATCGATGTGGAGTTGATTGATCTGCGGAGCCTGGCGCCGTATGACTGGGAGGCGATCGCTGAGAGCGTGAAGAAGACCAATCGGGTGATCGTGGCGCACGAGGATATGTTGAGTTGGGGCTATGGCGCGGAGATCGCTGCAAGGATTGGCGATGAGCTGTTTCATGACCTCGATGCGCCCGTGCGGCGAGTGGCGGCGATGGATACGTTTGTCGCGTATCAGCCGGTGCTGGAGGACGCGATTTTGCCGCAGCCGGAGGACCTGTACCGGGCGATGAAGGAGCTTGCGGCGTTCTAGTTCGAGGAGCCTCCAGGCTATTTATCCGCAACTGCCGGCCCGTTCGCGGGTCTGAGTCTTGCAGTGGTAATTCTCTGGCTGATTGAGCTGAGCGGGTTTAGGCTGGAGCGCAAGAAGGAGCGGCTATGCGATTCAGGCAGGAATCTGATCCATTTGCGATGAACCCGGTGCGGGCCTTGGTGGCGGGAGTCTTGTGTGTGTTGATGGTGCAGCAGCCGATGGTGGCGTCGGCTGCGGTGAACAAGCCGGCAGGTTCGTCGAGTCAGCAGATTCAGGGGCAACAAAAGGTTTTGCATGTTCTGAACCGATTTACGTTCGGGCCGCGGCCTGGGGACGTTGCGGCAGTGCAGGCGATGGGTGTGCAGCGCTGGTTCGAGCAGCAGTTGAATCCTTCGAGCATCGACGATTCGGCGCTGGATGACCGGTTGGCGATGTTTCCCGCGATGAAGATGCAGCAGGCGGAGATGATTCGGCGGTATCCGAGCCCGGCGGTGCTGCGGCAGATCGAACAGAAGAATATGTCGCTGCCGTCCGATCCGGTGGAGCACGCGATCTATGCCGATGAATTGGCTTTCTACAAAGCACAAAAGGCGAAGCAAGAGGCGAATCAGGCTGCTGCAGCCCAGAATGCCAGTGCGGGTAATGGGGAGATGATGTCGCCGGCGATGGCAAACGGCGCGGACGAGGCAAGGGAAAAGAGTGCGCTGCCGGGAGATGGTGTGGACCCCGGTGTCCCGGCGATGAAGATGCATGAGGAGCAGTTCTACTCGGGCCTGGAGGCGGTGAAGATCATCAACCTGCCGCCGGATCAGCGGATGCAGCGGATTCTGGCGATGCCGCCCGCGGAGCTGATGGCGTTTCGCAAGAGTCTCAGTCAGGCTGAGTTGGCCGAGGCAGCGGAGGGTTTGACGCCGATGCAGCGGGAGACGCTGGCTGCGCTACAGGGTTCGCCGAGGATGATTGGAGCGGAGCTGCTGCAGTCGCGGATGCTGCGCGACATCTATAGCGAGCGGCAACTGGAAGCGGTGATGACGGACTTCTGGCTGAATCACTTCAACGTTTACATCAAGAAGAACCAGAACGAGCCTTACATGCTGCCTTCCTATGAGCGCGATGTGATTCGTCCGCGTGCGCTGGGCAGGTTTGAGGATCTGTTGGTGGCTACCGCAACGAGCCCGGCGATGCTGATGTATCTGGATAACTGGCAGAGCATCGGGCCGAACTCGATCGCTGCGAGGAACGCTGCAAGGAACGCGGAGCGCGCCCAGAATCCCCAGGCGAAGCAGGCGCTGAAGGATCGCGGATTGAACGAAAACTATGCACGTGAGCTGATGGAGCTGCATACTCTGGGCGTGCAGTGCGAGGTAAGCCAGGATCATCCGGTGAGCGCGCTGGATAAAGCCTGCGGGCAGGGATACACGCAGCAGGATGTGACCCAGGTGGCGAAGGTGCTGACGGGATGGACGATCGATCAACCGTACCGCAGTGGCACCTACGCGTTTGAGCCCCGGCGTCATGAGCCGGGAACGAAGTATGTGATGGGCAAGCCGTTTATTGAGAGCGGCGAGACAGAAGGCTTGTTTGTGCTGCATATGCTGGCGACGAGTCCGGCGACGGCGAAGTTTATTTCTACGAAGTTAGCGGTGCGTTTTGTGAGCGACACGCCGCCACCGGCGCTGGTGGATCGGATGTCGAAGGCGTTTTTGGCGAGTAACGGCGACATCAAGACCGTGCTGCGGACGATGTTCAACGCGCCCGAGTTCTGGGCGCCGGAGACGTACCGCGCGAAGCTGAAGACGCCGGAGGAGTTTGTGATTTCGGCGGTGCGGGCGAGCGGTGCAGAGGTAACGAATGCGCTTCCGTTAGTGCAGGCGCTTGATAAGCTTGGGATGCCTCTCTATGGAATGCAGACGCCAAACGGCTATAGCTGGATGGCAGAGCCGTGGGTGAACACCGGCGACCTGGTGAGCCGGATGAACTTTGCCCTGGGACTGAGCAGCAATCGCGTTCCGGGCGTTCAGACGGATTGGACAGCGTTGCTTGGCCAGACGGGGACGGGCGTGGAGCCCGTGGCGTTATCGACCGGTAACACGGATGACGCTACGGCAGCGAAGGAGGCGAAGCTGGAGACGTTGCTGCTGGGACAGGCGGTCAGCGACCGTACACGATCGACTGTGCTGCAGCAGTTTCAGAATCAGGCCATGCAGCAGCAGGCGGAGAAGAGCTTCCCGATCAGAGCGAATGACGCAGAGCCTATGGCGCAGGTGCTGAATCCGGCTGCGCTGAAGCCGCAGACTCGACCGCCGCTTGATCGTGAGGCTGCGATGATGGCGGGATTGCTGCTGGGTTCGCCGGAGTTTCAGCGCCGGTAAGTTTTCGGCCTTGACCGGACTTAAGTGCCATTCTTTCAGGGCGATCGGCATGACAACCTTTGAATTGGGCCATGAATCGGACCAGATTGGCAACTTCCGGGTAGTACGTGCGTTTCTATAGGCAGGGGAAAGCCGGCCGTGAATCGAAACCGGTCGACTGAGGCAAGGAGTCAACATGGCAAACATGAAATGTATGGCCGACCACAGTGACTGGGGTTGCGATATCCACGGGCGTGATGCGTCGCGTCGCGCTGTGACCCGGCGCGGCTTTATGAAGGGTGGAGCGTTGGCACTGGTCGGCACTTCGACGATTCCGGCGTTTCTGTCGCGAAGCGTTCTGGCTGAGGTGACGACTGCCGCGGCGAACAACAAAAAGCTGGTGGTTCTGTTCCAGCGCGGGGCAGCTGATGGGTTGAACGTCGTCGTGCCATATAAGGAGAAAAACTACTATGCGATGCGGCCCTCGATTGCGATCCAGGAGAAAGACGTTCTCGATCTGAATGGATTCTTTGGCCTGCATCCATCGCTTGCGTCGTTCAAGCCACTGTACGAGCAGGGACATCTCGCGATTATTCATGCGGCGGGTTCGCCGGATACCACGCGGTCGCACTTCGACGCGCAGGATTATATGGAGAGTGGAACACCAGGCGTGAAGTCTACCCCTGATGGCTGGTTGAATCGCGCCTTGCAGGCAGAGCCGGTGATGGGCAAGCCCTCGGCATTTCGCGCGGTGGCGCTGGGCACACAGGTTCCGCGGACGCTGCAGGGGAAGCTGCCGGCGATTGCTGTGAATAATCTTGCAGACTTTTCGGTTGGAGGCAAAGGACCGCAGACGTCGCCTATCAGCAACGCGTTTCAGGCGATGTACGACGAGAGCACGGATGCCGTGCTCCATGGCACCGGTCAGGAAACTTTCGAAGCGGTGAAGATGTTGAAGTCGGCGGATCCAGCGCACTATCAACCGGCAGCGGGGGTGATCTATCCGAATACGCCGTTTGGCAACAGCCTGAAACAGGTTGCGCAATTGCTCAAAGCGAACCTTGGCGTCGAGGCGGCGTTCTCCGACATCGGCGGATGGGATACACACCAGAACCAGGGCAACGTGAACGGTCAACTGGCGAATCGCCTGAAGGAGTTCTCGGATACGATTGCGGCCTTCTGGAAGGATATGGGTGACGACGCGGAAAACGTGACGCTGGTGACGATGTCCGAGTTTGGACGGACGGCGCGGCAGAACGGGACCGGGGGAACCGACCATGGTCACGCAAATGTAATGTTTGTGCTCGGCGGCAACGTGAAGGGTGGCAAGGTTTACGGGCGATGGCCGGGCCTGGCGAATGAGCAGTTAAACGAAGGCCGGGACTTGACCGTGACGACGGATTTTCGCAGGGTTCTTGGCGAAGCGGCGTATAAGACGCTGGGAGCAAAAAACCTTGATCTGGTGTTTCCCGGCGCGCAGGTCAATCCGGGCCAATTCCTGAACTTTAGTTAGGTCGGGAAGACGACGCTCGGCTAAGTCTTTGTAATCCGGTTGTCCTTCTCCTGTTTATGGAATGTAAAAAATCGCCCATCTACGCAATAGTGGAAAAATGTATACAACTTTTCGTTCGAACGCGCGTCTTATTGATTGTAGTCAGCCGGACTAGATGTTCCCACGGTTCCGGTTTCACCTATCCGCAACAAGAGAACTCCCCACCAAATATGTAAGGCCTCCAGAGTATCGGGGGCCTTCTCTCCTGTAGGCATGTTTTTTCGGGATCAGGCAAAGCCGATCTTTCGATCGAGCGCCAGAGCGCCGGCGCCGTAGAACGTCAACATGATTCCCAAGCCGACGAGAGCCAGAATGTAGTTGTAGATTCCGAAGCCTTGATGGATGCCGACCAGGAAGAAGGCAACGAGCATATTGATTGCGACCAGCGCAGCAGCGAAGCGCGTGAGGAGTCCTACGATGAGCATCAATCCGCCGACGAACTCGGTGTATGCCGAGACGTAGCCTAGCCAGTACGGAATTCCCAGGGACACGATGTAGTGAGCGTAGTGATTGAGCGCGCCGTGCGGCACGACCTTTCCGTAACCATGCACGGCCATGGAGATGCCGAGCGCGAGGCGCATCAGCAACGCTCCGTAGGGTTGCAGACTGTTAAGCCATTTCGTCATTGAAGTTCTCCGGGTTAAGCGTAAACGCGGTGAACCGGGGGCGCAGGCAGATTTAGCGAGCGGGTGCCGTCGAAGGCACGAGCGATGGAAGAGGCGCGTGGGGAAGATATTGATCGAGGAAGCGTGTGAGGCTTTGGCTGTAGGGGAGTGAAGAGGGTGAGGCGAGTTCCACGGTGAGCTTGGGATCGGACGCGGTGACGAAGGCTGGGTATGGCGAGGTTGCGCGGGAGAGGAGAAGCTTCGGCGTGTGCAGTGTTGAGAGTGGTCCGGTGAGGGGGAAGCGCTCGTGAAAGAGGAGACGGACGGGAATCAGGGTGGCCCGAGGGTCGCGCATTGCTGCATCGAGGAGATCGGCGCGGGGCGAGTCGAGGATCAGGGCTGGGATGGTTGAGTTTGAGACGGCGAGGTGAGTTGCGAGTGAGGCTCCGACGCCGGTTCCGTAGGGAATGATCTGTGCCATGGGGATGGCGCGCGACGTTGTGAGGTACTGCAAGGCGGTGTCGACGTCGTGAATCATGCTTTGCTGGCTGGGCCGGAGGGCGGCGCTCTGGCCGTAGCCGCGGTAGTCGAAGGAGAAGACGTTGAGGCCGAGGTTGTGGAGGCTGGCTAGCGTGGGGATGGAGTCGGCGAGGGAGCCGTTGCCGTCGGGGAGGAAGAGGATGGTGAGGTGGGCGTAGCGTCCGCCGGGGTCTGAGGGGATCTGGTCTGACGGGATCCACCAGCCGGTGAGCTGCGGCGTGGCGGATTCGTCGGGGCCAAAGCGAATGGGTTCGTAGGGAATGCCGGCAATCGATGAAGGATTGCCGGAGGTACGAGTTGGATGCAGGACGAGCTGCCACTGGCCCTGGTAGAAGAGCAGGCAGAAGGTGAGATAGCCACAGAAGAGCGCCGCGAGAAGAGTGAGGGCGATGGCCTTGACCAGCCACATGGGGCTGACGACGTCTGGTGGAACGGGCTGAGTTTTGGCTCGCTTGTCTGGCTTGGGAATGGGGCGGGGCATTGAGGGCTTCTGTGTCGACTTTAGCACCTTGACGGAGGCAGGCAATCGTTCGAAGCCGCGCGAGGTCCTAACATGGAGACTAAGGGAGAATCTTCGAGTGGCAAAGTGGGTCAGGTTGTGCAGCTTGGCGGCTGCTCCGGCGAAGGGGCAGGTCGCCGAGGTCGAGGTGGAAGGAAGAGCGTTTTGTCTTGCGAATGTGAATGGAGAGTTAACGGCGCTGGATAATGTTTGTCCGCATCGTCAGGGGCCATTGGGGCAGGGGTGGATTGAGGGCGATTTAGTTGTCTGCCCGTGGCACTCGTGGGCGTTCAACGTAAAGACCGGGTTGTCGGAGTATCCGGCGAACGAGCGGGTGAAGGTGTTTCCGCTGCGCGTGGAGGGGGAGGATGTCGTGGTGGATGTCGATTGACGCGGTGAGGGGAATCAAGCTCGGAACATCCATGAAAAGATGAGATGCGAAAGATCCGCAGTCGGGGTACGCTGCAACTATTCGACAGACCACTCCCGAGAGTGGCTGCGTGAGAGGGAGTTCATCATGAAGCTGCGCGTCTTATTCCTTGCTGCCATTGCACTCGTCGTTCTGGCAGGGTCGGTTGTTCCCGCGAGTGCCAAGTCGCATCACCATCGCCACCATCATACCCACCATCACCATAGCTAACTATTTCTTGAATTAGCGAAGGGCCCGGTCTTTGTCCGGGCCTTTCTTTTTGCGCGGAAGGATTTGCCTGCGATCAATATTTTCCAGCGTGAATGCTGATAGAATCTATTAAATCCACTCCTTTGGAGAGGCAATGCAAGCAATACTGGCGCTGGAAGACGGGCGCATTTTTCGCGGCAAAAGTTTTGGCGCACGAGCAGAATGCTCTGGCGAGGTGGTCTTCAATACTTCACTGACCGGCTATCAGGAGATCTTTACCGATCCTTCGTATGCGGGTCAGATCGTGGTTCTGACAAATCCCCACATTGGAAACTATGGAACGACGCCGAGCGATGCGGAGTCGAAGAAGCCGTACATCGAAGGTTTGGTGACGCGCGAGTTTTCGCCGATGAGCTCGAACTGGCGTTCGACGCAAGTGGCGGATGAGTATCTTGAGCGCTATGGCGTGCCGGTGATCGGTGAAGTGGATACGCGTGCGGTGGTTCGGCATCTGCGGGCCAATGGCGTGATGCGCGGCGTGATCGCATCGGGCGAGAATCTCGACGTCGATGCGCTGGTCACGAAGGCGCGGTCGATACGGAAGATGGACGGCACCGATCTTGCCAGCGTAGTGACGACGAAGGTCGCCTACGAATGGGATGCGAATGAGCCGAAGAACCAGACCGGTGACGCATTTCTGACTCCGGGGCTCGAGGGCGACAGGAAGCAGATGCATGTGGTCGCGTATGACTTCGGCATCAAGGAAAATATTCTGCGCATGCTGACGAGGGAGAACTGCCGTGTGACGGTTGTTCCGGCGACGACTCCAGCGAAGGATGTTCTGGCGATGAAGCCGGATGGAGTGTTCTTCTCGAATGGGCCGGGTGATCCGGAACCGCTGGAGTATGCGGTTGAGAATGTGAAGCAGTTGCAGGGCAAGGCGCCGATCTTTGGAATTTGCCTGGGACATCAGATCTTTGGGCTGGCTCTGGGCGGGAAGACCTACAAGCTGAAGTTTGGGCATCACGGCGGAAACCACCCGATCATGAATCACCAGACGGGCAAGGTTGAGATTACGGCGCAGAACCATAACTTCAACGTCGATCCTGATTCGCTGCCTGCGGATGTAGAGAAGACGCATACGAATCTAAACGATCAGACGCTGGCGGGGTTGCGGCATAACACGGACCCGATGTTCAGCGTGCAGTATCACCCGGAGGCTAGTCCGGGGCCGCATGACTCGCATTATCTCTTCAAGGATTTTCGGAAGATGATGGAAGAGTGGAAGAAGTGAGAACGGAGTTTTTTGCCAAGTGGTTTTGTTTTGAAAGGGCGGGACTTTAGTCCCGCCGTTGCGTGTAGAGCGTTAAGTCGGGCTTTAGCCCCAGAGGGAAGGTATGAGGCCTGCAAGAGAGTTTGCCACAAATAACGGGCAGACCTACTTTGTTACTTCGAACACGGCGACGCGGACTCCGTTTTTCCGGCATGAGCGGTGGTCTCGGCTCTTTGTTGACACGCTCTACAGCTATAGACCGGCGCGGTATTTCATCCATGGTTTTACCGTGATGCCGGATCACTTTCACTGTCTCCTGACACCGATTGGAAGCCTTGAGTCCGCGGTTCAGTGTTTGAAGGGCGGGTTTTCTTTTCGTGCAAAAAAGGAGTTCGCGTGGAAGGGAGAAATTTGGGTCGCCGGGTTTTCCGATCATCGGATTCGAGACGTTGAGGATTTTGAGATTCACGAGCGGTACATCAAGCGGAATGCAGTGAAGGCAGGATTGGTTGAGCGGGAAGAGAAGTATGCGTATTGCTCTGCAAACGGGCGTTTCGAGTTGGATGCATTCCCTCGGGGGCTAAAGCCCAATTTTGTTGAGCGGGCCGAGCGGCGCGGCTAAAGCCGCGCCCTTTCAAAGCGGTTGGATGCGTCGCTAGTTCAAAACAAACATGACGGTAAAGCCCAGGTATGAATTCAAGAGAGAGAAGATAGATAAAATGCCACGCAGGAATGACATTGCGAAGATTCTGGTGATCGGCTCGGGGCCGATTGTGATTGGGCAGTCGGCGGAGTTCGATTACTCCGGGACGCAGGCGTGTAAGGCGCTGAAAGCCGAGGGGTATGAAGTGGTGCTGGTGAACTCGAACCCGGCGTCGATCATGACGGACCCTGAGGTCGCGGATCGCACCTACATTGAACCGTTGACTGCCGCTTATCTTGAGGAGATTCTTCGCGTCGAGGCTGAGATGCTCGATCCCGATAGGATGGGCTGCAAGGAGAAGTTTGCTTTATTGCCTACGGTTGGCGGGCAGACGGCATTGAATCTTGCGGTAGATCTTGCGGATTCAGGCGTGCTGGATAAGTTCGGCGTCGAGTTGATCGGCGCGAAGCTGGAGGCGATCAAGAAGGCCGAGGACCGGTTGCTGTTCAAGGACGCGATGACGCGGATTGGGCTGGATATGCCGCGGTCTGCGTTGATCAACAACCTGCGCGACGGGTTGGAGTTTGCGGCGAAGATTGGATTCCCGGTGGTGATCCGGCCATCATTCACGCTGGGTGGATCGGGTGGAGGAATCGCTTACAACCGCGAAGAGTTGATGGAGATTCTTGCGCGAGGCCTGGATCTCTCGCCGGTGCACGAGTGTCTGCTGGAAGAGAGCGTGTTGGGTTGGAAGGAGTATGAGCTGGAGGTGGTGCGGGACCTGAAGGACAACGTCATCATCATCTGCTCGATTGAAAATTTTGACCCGATGGGTGTGCACACGGGCGACTCGATTACTGTCGCTCCAGCGCAGACGCTGACGGACCGCGAGTACCAGGCGATGCGGGATGCGGCGATTCGCGTGATTCGCGAGATCGGCGTGGAGACGGGCGGAAGCAACGTGCAGTTCGCGGTGAATCCGCTGACCGGACGCATGACGGTGATCGAGATGAACCCTCGTGTGTCGCGTTCGTCTGCGTTGGCGTCGAAGGCGACAGGATTTCCGATTGCGAAGATCGCGGCGCGGCTGGCGGTGGGCTACACGCTCGATGAGATTCAAAACGACATTACGAAGGCGACGCCGGCGTGTTTCGAGCCGACGATTGACTACGTTGTTGTGAAGATTCCGAAGTGGCAGTTTGAAAAGTTCCCGGGCGCGGATGAGGGCCTTGGGCCGCAGATGAAGTCGGTCGGCGAGGTGATGGCAATCGGCAGGACCTTCAAGGAAGCGATGATGAAGGCGGTGCGGTCGCTGGAGACGGGCAAGAAGGCTACGGCAGATGACATTGAGCCGCGACGGCTGACGCAGCGGCTGGTGACGCCGCATCCCGACCGGCTGTCGTACATTCGCTATGCCTTTGAGCGTGGAATGACGGTGCGCGAGGTTGCGCGCATGACGTCGATGGATCCGTGGTTCCTGTACCAGATCAAGCAGATCACCGATGAGATAAAGGCCGTCGGCGGAGCGCCGATGGCTGAGGTGACGGCGGAGCAGTTGCGAACCGCGAAACGGATGGGTATCTCGGATGAGCGGCTGGCGGCTGTGTGGGGGCTGACCGGTGCTGAGGGTACGGCTGCGGTTCGTGCGCTCCGCAAGAAGCTGAATGTGCTGCCGGTTTACAAGATGGTGGACACCTGCGCGGGTGAGTTTGAGAGCTACACGCCATACCTCTATAGCTGCTACGACGAAGAGGACGAAGCAGCGCCGACGAGCAGGAAGAAGATTTTGATTCTCGGCAGCGGGCCGAACCGGATTGGGCAGGGAATTGAGTTCGACTACTGCTGCTGCCACGCTGCGTTCGCACTGCGCGAAGATGGCTACGAGACCATCATGGTCAATTGCAATCCAGAGACGGTGTCGACGGACTATGACACGAGCGACCGGTTGTACTTCGAGCCGCTGACGCTGGAGGACGTGCTTGGCGTCTATGAGCATGAGGCTTCGTCGGGCGCGGAGATCGGGATGATCGTGCAGTTTGGCGGGCAGACGCCGCTGAATCTTTCGCTGCCGCTGAAGAAGGCTGGTGTGCCCATCATCGGAACTTCGCCGGAGTCGATCGATCTTGCGGAAGACAGGAAGCGGTTTGGCAAGCTCATCGAAGAGTTGAAGATTCCACAGCCGGAGGGCGCGATGGCGACCAGCGTGGAAGAGGCCGTGGCCGGAGCGAATCGCGTTGGATATCCGGTGCTGGTGCGGCCTTCGTACGTTCTCGGCGGGCGTGCGATGGTGATTGCGTATGACGATGCGGCGGTTGTTCAGTACATGACGACGGCGATTGAGTACTCCCAGGAGCGGCCGGTCTTGATCGATCACTTCCTCGAGGACGCGATCGAGTGCGACGTGGACGCGCTGTGTGACGGGGACGATGTGTTGATCGCCGGAATTATGCAACATATCGAAGAGGCGGGGATTCATTCGGGAGACTCTTCTTGCGTGCTGCCGGCAGTCGATCTGAGCGATGACGTGCTGCAGACGATTCGGGAGTACACGCGCAAGCTGGCGATGGCGCTCAGTGTGCGCGGACTGGTGAATATCCAGTTCGCGATTCAGCGCGGAACGGTGTATGTGATCGAGGTAAACCCGCGTGCTTCTCGTACGGTGCCTTATGTTTCGAAGGCAACGGGAATTCCGCTGGCGAAGGTTGCTTCGCGCATCATGGTGGGCCGGAAGCTGAAGGAACTGCTGCCGGAGCAGGTGGCCAGTGGCAAGGACCTCGATACGGGTTCGCACTACTATGTGAAGTCGCCGGTGTTTCCGTGGGGCAAGTTCCAGGGGGTCGATACGGTGCTGGGCCCGGAGATGAAGTCGACGGGCGAGGTGATGGGAGTGGCGGATAACTTTGGCGAGGCGTTTGCCAAGGCGCAGATTGCCGCCGGGCAGGTGCTTCCGCTGCAGGGAACCGTCTTCCTGAGCGTGAACGATCACGACAAGGATCGTGCGGTCGCGCTTGCGAGACAGTTCGTCGAGATGGGCTTCCATCTCGTGGCGACGCACGGCACGGCGATTGTGCTGGAGCAGGCCGGGTTACAGCCGGAGCGCGTGCACAAGGTGAAGGAAGGCCGCCCGAACGTCGTCGATCTGATCAAGGGCGACCGCATTCAGCTGATCGTCAACACTCCTCGTGGGCAGGACACGTTCTTCGACGAGAAGGCGATTCGACGGGCGGCAGTACTGGCTCGAATCCCCACCATTACCACGCTGGCTGCGGCACAGGCTGCGGCTGAAGGCATTGCTGCACTTCAGCGCGGTACGCTGAGCGTAGTCGCGTTGCAGACGCTGCACTCGGACCGGATCGCGGCTGAGGCGAAGGCTGTCGCAGGGGTCAAATAGCGGCGAGAGAACGTAAGGACCGAGCGAGTCGAGTTTAGGGCTCGAAGGGCGAACTTTGCGCCGATGGCGTAGCCGATCATGGAGAGCGGTATCCAGGCGCCCACGAGCAGTCCGTCGCCGCCCATGAGGCCGCTGCCGTGAGTGAAGGTGAAGAAGGTGCGCCACAGTTTTTCGACGGCGCCGCAGGTCTCGCAGAGGCCGTTGCCAGTGGGCAGGTCGAGCACCCAAACGCACACGACGGAGAAGATGACCAGGCCTGAGATCCAAATGTAGCCTGCGATGTCGTTGTGATGCATCTTGGCCAGGATGAAGCCGCCAATCATCGGAACCAGAAGTGCCAGCGCGGTGCCGAGCAACTTGGGGTTGGAGGAGTCGGGGTCTGGGTGGTTGAGCGACATGACGCCGACGACAAGCGCTAGCAGGAGAAAAGCGATGAGGGTATGGGTAAGGAACCAGGCGGCCTCGCGAGCAAGGTCGCCCGTTGTCTTATCCTGCGAGATGTCCCGTTCGTTTGCCATGGTTGTCCAAGCAAAGGTTACCCCAAATGAATGTCGAAGAGACCACTTTCTATTACGTCTTTCGTGGCATTCGCGTCTTGATTAACATCCTTCCTGCGGGCCCTCGCCTGCGAATCGCTTCTAGAATAGAAGGATGCTGCTTGAAGGGCTTCAACTTCCGCTGACTACGCCGTTCTATTCGGACGGGCGCCTCAATCTTCCTAAGCTTGAACATAACGCCGCTCGATATTCGAAGACGCCGGCCGCCGGTCTAGTGGCGTTGAGCGATTCGGGTGAACCGACGATGTTGTCCGACGAAGAGACCCGCCAGTCGCTGCGCTGCGTGGCTGACGCGACCGCTGCGGAGAAGGTGCTGATCGCAGGGGTGTCACGCGATAGTGTGTCGGGCACACTTGATCTGGCGGAGGCCGCATCGAAGTTTGGTTATGACGCAGTGCTCGTGAGGATGCCTTCGCTGTTTTGGGCGGCCGGCCGCGCTGAAGTCGGAAAGGCTGTGTTGACCTATTTTCAGGCGGTCGCGGATCGGGCTGCGTTGCCGGTGATTCTTTACAGTGGCGCTTCTGAAAAGGGCGGATTGCCGGTAGAGATGGTCATCGACCTTGCAGAAAATCCGCGGATTATTGGACTGGCAGACGGGGCGGCGGGGAAGGAACGGCTTGAGGAGAATCCGGAGTGGAACGGTGAACGTGAAGCACGATGTGACTGTGACAAGCGTATTCGTCGCGGTGACCGGGAGGATGCAGTCTCGAAGCGAGGCTGCCGCCGGGGGACTGGTCTCGGCGGATTCGTTGACCGGTGGCGGTGGTGGGCTGGCGGTTGCTCCGGCGAAGACGGCGGCGAAGTCGCGGACCAAGGCCGTTGGATTCCAGATCCTCGGCGGAGGTACGACGGGCATGCTGGAGAATCTGCGCGCCGGTGCAGCCGGAGCAATGCCTGCGTTTGCGGCCTCCGCTCCGCAGGCCTGCTATGAGGTGCTGGCCGCGTGGAAGGATGGGGACGAAGCGCTTGCAGAGGAGAAGCAGATTCGGCTGTTAGGCGTGGCCAGCAGAGTGGAGAGGGAGATTGGGGTGGCAGGGATCAAGTTCGGTTGCGACCTGAACGGATACTTCGGGGGAAGGCCGCGGCAGCCGCTGCTCCCGTTGACCGGCGACGAGCGAACAGAGATTGAAGCACTGATGCAGGGATTGAGTCACTGAGGGCTTTCCGCATCGTAGACGGCTCTACGCGCGGCAGAGAGCAGCGACAGAGATGAACGGCATGATCAGTCGTGCGTACTTTGGTGTTACCGTTACGCCCATGCCGCTGAGTTTGCTGCGCGCCTGCATTGCTTCGGGCGAGTTGGGGAAGCGCTGGATGAGTGTGCGAAACTCCCGCACGCCTGAGTCCTTTTGATTGATCGCGACCAGCGCCATTCCCTTGTGAAGATGCGAGACCGGGACCTTATTGCTGTCGGGATACTGGTCGATGACGCTGTCGTACGCCTTGATCGCCGCAGCATAGCGGCCTCCGCGATAGTCGATCTCCGCCTGGTAGTAGTAGGAGTTTCCAGAGAGGGGATTGTCGGGGTAGAACTTGACGACATCTCCGAACTCGGCGGCTGCGAGGGCATATTTTGCGGCCATGTAGTCGCCGAGCGCGGTCTTGTACAACTCGTCTGCCGGAGGCACGGATGGGCCAGGCGAGTTCGCGGGTGCCGCAGGAAGAGGAACGTCCGCTGAGGGCTTGCCTCTTCGGCCGACGGGGGGTGGTGGCGTACTGGGCGAGTCGGGAAGCGAGTTCGCCGGGGCAGGCGAAGCGGCGCCCCCGGTCGAGGGCATGTTCTGCACGTTGGCGCTGATGGACTGCTGCTGGCTTTGTACATCCTGTACCAGCTTCTGGAGCGTGGCCATGCGAGCCTTGACCTCGTCGAGCGAGTCATTCAAGGACTGGATCTGGCCAGAGATCTGATCGATCTTGCCGCTCTGCGCCTCCTGCTGGGTTTGCATCTGCTTCTGCAGGGTTTCGAGGGCGACAGACATTTTGTTGATGGAGTCAGAGCTCTGCTGGACCAGGTCCTTCATGACGCCCATGCGCTCGTCGTTGGACTGCTGAAGGCGGGCGACGGCGTCCTGGAGTTGCTGGATCTGCGTCTGCAACTGCACCATGTCTTTGTTGACGGCGAAGGCTGGCAGTCCGAAAAAGAAGGCTGAGGCAAGAAGGGCTGCGGAGGCAAGACGCGCCGGCCTGGTGAAGGAGCTGAAGTTTGTGCGCTGATTGGGTGAATGAGTCGGTAAATGAGTCATGGGCGTAGTGCGCTCGGCTTTCTGTCTTCCCGTCAACCCTCGCGCGATCATTTATGCAAGGGCTGACGGGAGTGGGACTCGGGAGAATTAGCGATCGAGTGAGAATTGGGCCCGCCGGTTTTGCTGCCAGCATTGCTCATTCTCTTCCGTGCAGAACTGCTTCTCTTTGCCGTAACTAATGACGCGCAGACGGCTTCCCGAAACTCCGGCCGCGACGAGAGCGGACTTGGCGGCGTTTGCGCGGTTTTCGCCCAGGGCCAGGTTGTACTCGGCCGAGCCGCGATCGTCGCAATAACCGCCAATGACGACCTTGATGGCCGGATGGGCCGCGAGGTAAGTGGCAGCACGTGAAACCCCTTCTGCGGCGTCAGGACGGACGTCGTAACTGTCGTAGTCGAAGAAGATGTCGTTCACATTCTGGTGAAAGGCGGCTTCAGTGCCCATATCGCCTACGACTGGCGCGGGAGCAGTGGGAGCAACGGGTACGCGAACGGTGACGCGAACATTTGCTTCCGTCGTTCCGCCGTCACCCTTTGCAGTGAGATGAAAGTTGGTGGAGTTGGAGGGCGAGACGGTTTGGGTTCCATTGAGGTTGACTTCGCCGATGCCGTCGATTGTGACGACGGTCGCGTTCTGGCTGCGCCAGTTGAGGACAACGGACTGGCCGAGATCGATCGCGAGAGGATCCGCAGTGATGGTTGCGGTGGGTGCAGGAGAAGGCGATGCGGGAGCGGGCCCGAGAGCGTTGGGATTCACACCGCTGGCCTTCTTGTGGCAGCCGGTGGCGATGCCGATTGCTGCCAGGGCAGCGGTCATAACCAAGGTCCTACAAAATTTGTTTTGTGTTGCAATCATCGGGTTTCTCCTGCCAGTCGTTAGTATGTCAAAGAATCAAAGTTAGCTGCGAAGCAATTCCGCAGACAGATAACTACTTACTTCCAACTCCAGTTCGGCATGTCCGCGCCCGGACCGGTCAATGCGCGCTTCTGCGTGCCGTCGGCCAGCATGGTCATGATCTTCATGTGGCTGGCCTTACCGTCGGCGGTGTTCGCGTAGACGATATGGCGGCCGTCGGGCGACCAGGACGGGAAGTCGCAGCGTCCGCCATCATGGGTGAGCTGAATCCATCGCTTGGTGGCGATCTCCATGATGTAGATATCCTGTCCGCCGGGGGCGCCGGGGCCGTACTTGCGGTCCCACGCGAAGGCGAGGAACTGGCCGTTGGGAGACCACGACACAGAGGTCGCGTAGCCGCCGTCGGTCATGCGCTGCACTGCGGAGCCATCGGTGTCCATGATGTAGAGCTGAGGCAGACCCGTGCGCCCGCTGATCCACGCAATCTGCGAACCGGTGCGGGGATTGAAGACGGGCGAGACATCGGGACCGCGGAAGCTTGTAATGCGGCGGGCGAGAGCGCCGTTCGCGTCGGAGATCCAGATCTCGGGGTCGCCTGAGCGGGAGGAGGAGTACGCGATGTCTTTCCCGTTTGGAGCCCACGCCGGCGTGATGTTCGTTCCGCCGATGGCGGGAAAGTTGACCATGCGGCCGAGCACTAGGGAGTACATGCGAATCTGAAAGCCGTCGTGCCCGAGCGAGGAGAATGCGAGGCGGCTGCTGTCGGGAGAGATGCGCGGGGAGAGCGAGACGGTGCCGAGTTCAGTGAGAGGGCGCTGGTTGGCGCCGTCGTAGTCCATCTCCCAGATCTCTTTGTTTCCACCATTGATCTTGACGTAGTAGATCTTGGATTCGGCGATTCCCTGACTGCCGCCGCTGAGCCGGAAGATGATCTCGTCGGCGAAGCGGTGGGCGATCTGACGGGCAGAGTCGTCGCTTGCGTCCTCGTTGTATTGTTTGGCGAGCACCTGCGGGTATTGCAGATTCTTGGCGTCAAAGAGGAAGCCGTTGCAGGTGATCCTGCCACCCTGGGCGTTGAAGCTGCCGAAGGCCACCATGGCGGCGGATGCGGGGCAGCGGCCCACTGCTGCACATTGATTTCGGCGGGAGAGCCCGGAGTCGACTCCGGCAGCAGGCTCTTCGAGACGATGTCGAAGATGCCGGCGTTGGCCAGGTCTGAGTACAGGGTCGTGTCGAAGGTGCGCTTCAGGGTTGCGAGCTGCGGATCGGCAGAGCCGGGTTTGAAGTCGGCCACGGCGATGCGAATGTTGTTGACGCCGCTGGAGGTTTCGGTGTGGAAGCCCTCCTGCGCGCGCAGGGCCGCACTGAAGAACAAGAGGAAGAGCAGCGCTCCGAGGCAATAGAACTGGGCGTGCCGGATGGGGGACGTTCGTTCCTGACTAAGCATTCTCTTCCATGTTAGACGCAAAAATGACGCGTGAGGGTACCTGAGCGAAAGCGACTGTGGTAATCAAGGGAATACTCCAAAAAAAATGCAGAGGGACTGGCAGTTTTACTGGTGCAGGTGAAAGGTGTACTCGACTGTGATGTGATTGCCCTGCGGAAGCGGGCCGAAGCCGTCGACACGCTGCACGGCGCGGATCGCAGACAGGTCGAGCGTTTGGGATCCGCTGGGAATCTCGACACGTGCGTTGGAGGGAACACCATCGCGGTTGATATCGAAGATGATGGTCGTGCTCTTGCCGATCGAGCTGCGTGGATCAGCCTCGGAGGTTAACCAATTCTGCGCGACCTTACTGTTCACGATGTTCACATAGTAGGCGAAGCGCGATCCAAAGGTGCGGTCATCGACCGAGACGCTGGCGGTGCCGTTCTTGACCTCCATCGTCGACTGCGCGATGCGGATGCCCGCAGTCTCTCCGGTGACGGCCTTGGTGGGGTCAGGCGTGATCGGCTGAACGTGCTTCGGCGGAGTCGGCGTGGGTTTCTCCGCCGTCTTGATGGGCTTCGTGATCTTTTCGGGGATGGCGACTTCTTTGGGGCTCGGCGGCGGCTCGGTCTTTTCTTTGGCAGTCACGGGAGCGGGGCTTGGGGCCTCTGACGTCAGGACGCCGGTGTCGAGCGTACGCTGCGTAGGGGGCAGAGGGATCGAGGAGACCATCGTGGCCTGGATGGCGCCGACGTTCGAGGCGTGTTCGCCCCAGTTCAAACCTCGAGTGTGGAAGATAAACGCCCAGCCCACGATGACCGCAGCGACTACGCCGTGAAGGACGAGCGAGCCCACGAAGTTGGCGCCGAGCTTTTCGTCGTCACGGTAGTATTCCCGGCCGAGTTGGAGGTTCCCTGCTATGGCACCCTCCTCAAGGCTTCAGCGGCTGGGTGACGATGCTGATGTTGGTGATGCCGGCCTGCTTGACCGCATCCATCACGGATGCGAAGGCGCCGAAGGGCACGCGCTCGTCTGCACGCAGGTAGATGATGCGCTTGGCTGCGTCTGCGCCCTTGGGAACCTTCAGCAGACCGGGAAGCTCGTTGACGTTGACCGGCTTGTCCTGCAGGAAGACGTTCTGCTCGCGGTCGATGGTGACGACCATGCGCTCTTCCGTCAGTTGATTGACGGTACGCGTCTTGGGGATTGCGACCTCGACGCCGGACTGCAGAACCGGCGCCGTGAGCATGAAGATGAGCAGAAGCACGAGAACGACGTCGACGAGCGGCGTGATGTTGATCTCGGCGAGCGCTGTCTGGGTATGTCCTTTCGAAGAGAAGGCCATGGCTAAAATGTCCTCCGTCTCGCCTCTTCCGGCTGCGGCGGCGCGGGAGGCGTCATCATCGCGGCGTTTTCAATGGCGTTGAGGAGTTCGCGGCCGAAGTCGTCCATGCGGGCCGCGAACTCGCGCAGCCGTGCGGTGAGCTGGTTGTAGCCGACCACCGCGGGGATGGCGACGATAAGGCCGGCGGCGGTAGTGATGAGGGCCTCCGAGATGCCGGGCGCTACTGCGCGAAGGGTCGCTGCGCCGGCGGTGCCAAGCCCGTGGAAGGCATCGATGATGCCCATGACGGTGCCGAAGAGTCCGATGAACGGCGCGATCGCGGCGATGGTGGCGAGCCAGGTCATGCGGCTCTCCATCGCGGTCAGAGCCTCGCTCGAGGCAGTCTGTGCGGCCCGTTCGAGCGCGACTGGATTGCGTGGAAGGCCGCGTCCGCCGTTCTGCCGCTGGTACTCGTCGTGGATCTCGTTGAAGACGGCGACCAATGGGCTGGGCCTGAACTGCTCGGCGACTGCAGCGATCTCGCTAAGCCGCGTCGATTTGCGAAAGGCGCGGACGAAGCGCAGGCTTTGCGTCTGGGCTTTGCCGAAGCGGGACCACTTCGAGATCATGATGGTCCACGAAAAGATGCTCGCAATAAGGAGAATGACGAGAACCGCGAAGGCCACAGGGCCGCTGTTGTGGACCATCTCCAGAAGCGCGCTGCCGTTGGCTGCCGCAGGGACAGCGGCGGTAGAGTCATCCTGGGAGAGATACAGAGCGAGAATCCAAAGCATAGTTATTGTCCACCAGTCCTTAGTGTAAATCGTGATTGAGTGAAATTTGGCCGGGGCATCTTCGCTGGTGCGGGCTTTTGCGGGTGTACAGGATGGTTCCCGATGGAATTTCTACAAGGTTTGCTATCCTCGCGATACGTCGTTGTTTGAGGCCCTTTATGCTGCTGGAGTTACGCGCGGAAAACTACGCTGTGATCGACCGTGCGGTCGCCTCGTTCGGACTGGGCCTCAACCTTTTGACGGGTGAGACCGGCGCGGGGAAATCCATTCTGATCGATGCGCTTGCGCTGCTGCTTGGCGGTAAGGCGTCGCCGGATGTCGTTCGGCATGGTGCGGAGAAAGCTGTCGTTGGCTGCGTCTTTGAACTGACGCCCGGTTCGGCTGCGATCCTCGATGCGAACGGAATCGATTCGGAGTCGGATCATATTCTGCTGCGGCGCGAGATTGTTGCGAACGGTAAAGGGCGAGTCTTCATCAACAATCAGCCTGCAACTGTGGGAGTTTTGCGGCAGCTTGCGCCGGAGCTTGCGCTGGTGCACTCGCAGGGGGAGACTCTCGGCTCTTTCGATCAGGCGCAGCAGCGGAGTCTGCTGGATCGCTTTGGCGGGGTCAATACAGATCCTGTTGTCGAGGCATTTGCAGCGTGGCGGGCCACGACGGACAAGCTCGACGAGTTGCAGTCTGCGGAGCAGGATCGCCTGCGGATGGCCGATCTCTGGCGGTTTCAAAGCAAGGAGATCGACCAGGCCGGACTGGCTGCGGAGGATGAAGACGTTCAGCTTGAGGCGGAGAAGCGTGTGCTCGGCAACGCCGAAAAACTCTACACCGCCGCGATGAGTGCGCATGAACTTTTGTATGAGTCGGAGAACTCTGCCGAGAGCGCTCTGGGAGCGGCTCTGAAACATCTCGAAGAGCTGGCGCGGTATGACGCGAGGTTTCAGGAGCCGTCACAGCAGTTGGCTGCGGCGAAGGCGATCGTGGAGGATGTCGACGCGGAGGTGCGCGACTTCGCTGACAATGTTCACGCGGCTCCGGGGCGGCTGGAGGAGATTGAAGACCGGCTGGCGGCGCTTGACCGGTTGAAGAGGAAGTATGGGCAGACTCTGAAGGACGTGATCGCCTTTGGCGCTGAGGCGGCGCGGCAACTGGCCGAGGTGGAGAACAGGGACGCGCTGCTTGTAGAACTGAAGGCCAAAGAGGAGCAGAGACGCGGCTGCCTATCGCGCCGTTGCGTCACAACTCACTGCGGCCCGCTCAGATGCGGCGAAGCGCCTCGAGAAGCTGGCTGAGGCGCAGATCAACGACCTTGCAATGAGTACGCGGTTTCATGTTCAGGTAACACCGGAGAAAGCTCCTGAGAGCTGGACGGCTCATGGCTGGGACCAGGTGGAGTGCCTGATCGCAACCAATGCGGGAGAGCCGTTGAAGCCGCTGCATGAGATAGCGTCCGGCGGCGAGATGTCACGCGTGATGCTGGCGTTGAAGGTCACGGTGGAAGAGGCTGCCTCGGGCGGTTCAGGGCGGAAGAAGAAGTCGATCCTGCCGCGAACCCTGGTCTTCGATGAAATAGATATCGGCATTGGGGGCCGTGCGGCGGAGGCAGTAGGGCGCAAGCTGAAGACGCTGTCCAAGGGCCAGCAGGTATTGTGCATTACTCACTTACCGCAGATCGCTGCCTTCGGAGATCAACACTTTCTCATCGAGAAGACCGAGAAGCGTGGCCGAACGCAAACCGAGGTGCGGCGCATGGAAGACTCCGAGCGGACCCAGGAGATCGCCCGCATGCTGAGTGGGGCCAAGTTGACCGAGACCAGTCTGAAACACGCCGAACATCTGCTCGAAAGCAGCAGATAGCGAACCGAACCCGGCATCTCGAAACGGCGCCGTTGCATCGGACAAGAAAGGACATATCTAGAATTTGTTCCGGAGGATGAGCCATGTCAACAGATCCGAAGAAGTGTGCGATGGACGGTTGTCTTTGTACGGTACCCGCGGGTGAGAAGTTCTGCTCGGCGTATTGCCAGACAGCCAAAAATGAGATCAAGCTGGAGTGCGATTGCGGTCATACAGCGTGCGAAGGCCAAAAGCTCTAGTTCCGCTTCACGGAACTCACAATCGAACGATGCAGCTAAGGCACGAAAAGATCCAGCTTTGCCAGACTTTTGTGCGCATTTTCGTGTCTTATTTGATCCTCAAACCTGCACCTTAATTGGTTCAACCGAGGTTCCTGTGACGGGGTGAACGCGGTATACTGATAGACGTGACTACAACCACCCTTGAGCGCGTCTCTGTAGAGACTGTAGACCAGAGCGGCAACAAAACGAAAACTAAGCGGGTACTTCTCCTCAAGCCTCGCGGCTTCTGTGCCGGTGTTGTGCGAGCCATCGATATCGTTCAGATCGCGCTCGATACCTTTGGCGCTCCGATCTACGTGCGCAAGGAGATCGTGCACAATAGCTACGTTGTGACTGACCTCGCCAAGAAGGGCGCAATCTTCGTCAACGAACTTGACGAGGTTCCTGAAGGCGCTCGGGTTATCTACTCCGCGCATGGTGTCTCGCCTGCCGTTCGCGAACGGGCCAAGGAGCGGGGGCTGAAGGTCGTCGACGCAACCTGTCCCCTGGTGACGAAGGTTCACGTCGAAGCGATTAAATTTGCCAAGCAGGGCTACTCGCTGGTGCTGGTCGGACATCGCGACCATGAAGAGGTTGAGGGCACTCAGGGCGAGGCTCCGGACGTGACCCAGGTGGTCTCGACCGTCCAGGAGGTTGAGGCTCTCGTCGTTCCCGATCCGAACAAAGTTGCCTACTTGACGCAGACGACGCTCTCGCTCGACGAAGCGCGCTACATGATCGAGGCGCTGAAGAAGAAGTTTCCGAACATCGTCGGCCCGCATGCGCAGGACATCTGCTACGCCACGGAGAACCGCCAGACTGCGGTTAAGAATGTTGCCCATGGCGCGGATCTGGTGCTCGTTGTCGGCTCACGAAACAGTTCGAATTCGAACCGGCTGGTTGAGGTTTCGAAGAACCTGGATACAAATTCGTACCTGATCGACACGGCAGATGCTATTCAGCCAGAGTGGCTCGAAGGCGTCGACACCGTTGCAGTAACAGCAGGGGCGTCCGCTCCTGAGGTGTTAGTGAAGGATGTTGTCGAATATCTGCAGACGATGGGCTATGGTTCGGTCGACGAGGTGGAAGTGATGCCGGAGAATGTGCGCTTCGGTTTACCGCCAGAGATCGTCCAGGCCATTGCGTCCGCTCCGCCAGTTGGCCGGTAACGAAATCGCCGGGTAACGAAATCGTAGACAGAGAGTTTGTTTTCATGGGAACTACATCAAGCAATCCGAGGAAGATTAATCAGCCGGTGCAGCCGCGCTTTGGACGAATCGACCTCGGTCTGGAACACATTACTGAAGGCATCGAGCGGTCGAAGGATTGGCTGCTCAGCCTGCAACATCCTGATGGCTATTGGTGCGGCGAGTTGGAAGCGGACAGCATGCTGGAGTCCGACTACATCTTTGTCCATACTCTTCTCGGCACAGGCGACCGTGGTCGCATGGAGCGAGCCGTCAATGAGATCCTTCGTCATCAGAACGAAGACGGCGGCTGGAGCATCTATCCCAACGGGCCATCGAATATCTCGCTTGGCGTTAAGGCGTATTTTGCTCTCAAGTTGATGGGGTGGTCTGCCGATCATCCCGTGCTCGTGAAGGCGCGTGAGTGGATTCTGGCCAACGGCGGCGTCACCGAGGTCAATACCTTCACCAAGATTTATCTGTGCTTCATGGGTCAGTATGAGTACGACGCCGTGCCCGCGGTGCCGCCTGAACTCGTGCTGTTTCCGAAGTGGTGCTACTTCAATATCTACGAGATCTCGGCGTGGTCGCGAGCTATCGTCGTGCCGCTGTCCATTGCGTATGCCAAGAAGCCGTTCAAGAAGATCACCAAGGAGCAGGGAATCGACGAGCTATTCGTCGGCGGCCGCGAGAACGCCCACCTGCACCTGAAGTGGGACAAGAAGAAGATCTTCGGATGGAGAAATATCTTTCTCGCCGCTGATCGCGTCGCTCACTGGGCCGAGCGCGTGCATATTCGCCCGCTGCGCAAGATCGCTCTCAGGCGCGCCGAGAAGTGGATGCTGGAGCGCTTCGAAAAGTCAGACGGCCTCGGCGCAATCTATCCTGCCATGCTGAATGCGCTGATCGCGCTGGCCTGCCTGGGATATACCCCGGACGATCCGCAGTTCATTCGCGCGATGGACGAGTTCGAAAAGCTCGGCATCGACAATCCCGAGGGCGAGCCGCACTATCCGACCCCGACCTTCCGCATGCAGCCGTGCGTCTCCCCGGTGTGGGATACCGCACAGGCGGTCTACGCGCTCGGCGAGGCCGGAATCGCGAAGACCGATCCGCGCATGATCAAGGCTGCGGACTGGCTGATGTCGAAAGAGGTCCGGCACAAGGGCGACTGGACCATGAGCCTGCCTAATGTGCAGCCTGGCGGATGGTACTTCGAGTTCAACAATGAGTTTTACCCGGATGTCGATGACTCTGCGCAGGTTCTGCTTGCGCTGAACTGCGTCAGCCATCCCCGCGAACGCAATCAGATCGACGTATCGCAGCGCGCGTTGGACTGGATCTTCGCAATGCAGTGCAAGAACGGCGGCTGGGCGAGCTTCGACAAAGACAACACGAAGATGATCTTCCAGTACATCCCGTTTGCCGACCATAACGCGATGCTGGACCCACCGACGGTCGACATTACCGGTCGCATCCTGGAGATGCTTGCCAACTACGGCTACACCCGGCGCGACAAGCGCGTGGAGAAGGCGATCCAGTTCGTCCTCAAGGAGCAGGAGTCTGACGGCAGCTGGTTCGGGCGCTGGGGCGTCAATTACCTCTACGGCACGTTCCTTGTGCTGCGCGGACTCGAAGCCATGGGGGTATGGAATCATGAGCCGGCCATTCAACAGGCAGCCGAGTGGATTCGCATGGTGCAGAACGCGGACGGCGGCTGGGGCGAGACCTGCACCAGCTACGACGATCCCACCCTCCGCGGCATAGGCCCGAGCACGCCATCGCAGACCGCGTGGGCGGTTCTCGGACTCCTCGCGGCCGGCGACACGAGGAGCGACTCTGTGGCAAAGGGTATTCGCTGGCTGGTGACGAAACAGATGGAGAACGGAAGCTGGGACGAAGCAGCATCGGGACGCAACAACGAAGCGGTCTACACCGGCACAGGCTTCCCGCGGGTGTTCTATCTCGCCTACCACCTGTACCGGGACTATTTCCCGCTCCTTGCACTGACGACCTACAGGCGCTTGATGGAAAAAGAAGCGGCAGAAGCAGCATAAGAGCGATTCAGCGACAACGAATGTGTTGCGCAAATTTTTGATGGAGGAGACACCGGATGGCAGTTCCAGTCTCGCAAGCCTGGACGGTTGCAACCTATGTTTTGAAGCAGAAGCTCATGGGCCGCAAGAGGTATCCGCTCGTGCTGATGCTGGAGCCGTTGTTCCGCTGCAATCTGGCATGCGCCGGATGCGGAAAGATTCAGTATCCCGCCCACATCCTGAAGGCGGAACTCTCGCCCGAGGAATGCTTTAAAGCAGTCGAAGAGTGTGGCGCCCCGATGGTCTCAATCCCCGGTGGAGAGCCGCTGCTGCACCCGAAGATGCCGGAGATCGTAGCCGGCCTCGTCGCGCGCAAGAAATACGTTTACATGTGCACCAACGCGCTTCTGCTGAAGGAGAAGCTGCACCTCTTCAAGCCGAGCAAGTATCTCTCGTTCTCCGTGCACGTCGACGGGCAGCGCGAGCATCACGACTTCTCCGTCTGCCGCGAAGGTGGCTACGATATCGCGATGGAAGGTGTTCGCGCAGCAGTGGCCGCAGGCTTCCGCGTCACGACGAACACAACCCTCTTCGACGGCGCCGACCCCAACAGCGTGCGTGCTCACTTCGATGAGATGATGGCAGCAGGCGTCGAGAGCATGATGGTCTCGCCCGGGTACACGTACGACAAAGCTCCCGATCAGAACCACTTCCTTGGCAAGGCGAAGTCGCGCAGGATGTTCCGCGCCATTCTCTCCAACCGCAAGAAGGAGTGGAAGTTCAACACCCATCCCCTCTTCTCCGAGTTTCTGATGGGCAAGCAGAACTTCGAATGCACTCCGTGGGGTATGCCGACCTTCTCGATCTTCGGTTGGCAGAAGCCCTGCTACCTCCTGCAGGATGGATACGCCGATACCTTCGAAGAGTTGTTGGCGACTACAGAGTGGCAGAACTACGGCGCCAAGAGCGGCAATCCGCAGTGCGCCAATTGCATGGTTCATTCCGGTCATGAGGCCAGTGCGGTCGATTACAACTTCGGCTCGCTAAAGGGCTTTCTCGTTACCGCGAAGAAATACATGTTCCCGTCGAACTACCCAGACGAGGGCGCACGGCAGTTGCTGAACGAGTGGCGGCCGGAGCACACCGGTCCGCTGGTCCAGATTCAGGCCCCTGCAAATACCGTCGGCAACGAGCTACAGTCGGTTTCGGGAGATTAGCATGGCGACAGAGCAGCAGGAGCATTTGAAGATCGAACAGCTTAGGCAGCACAGCGCGGACGAGCTGGAGCACATCGAAGGCCGCGAGAAAGAAAACCTCGAGGGTTGGATCCCGCCCCTGGCCAGTGATGCCGAAATTCGTGAGGCGCTTGAAAAAGCTTTCGACTATCGCGGCGACATTACGATCACGAAAAAAGACGGAACGCAGATCGTGGGCTATCTCTTCGATCGGCGCCAGGGCTCATCTCTCGCCGACTCCTTCGTTCGCGTTATCCCGTCCAACGCACCGACGAAGGTGAACGTCGCCTACTCGGATATCGCCGCCCTTGCCTTCACGGGACGCGACACCGCAGCGGGCAAGACCTTCGAGGCCTGGGTGAAGAAGTACTGGGAAAAGAAGGCAGCGGGCGAAAGCAACATCCAGATCGAACCCGAGAAACTGGATTAAGAATAAGAAGCTGAACTAAGCCCCGCTCCCGGCGCTGCTGAGATGGCCGGACGGGCGTGGAAAGAGCAGGACGTGCGCGTATTCATTACGGGAGCGACGGGCTTCGTCGGCGGCCATGTGGCTCGGCAATATGCTGCAGAAGGCGCCTGTCTTCGTCTGTTGACGCGCCAGACAAGCCGCCTTGATGCACTGAAAGGTATCGACGCCGAGATGGTCACTGGCGATCTGCGCGAACCGGAGAAGCTCCGCTCTGCGCTCAGCGGGTGCGATGCTCTCGTTCATGTCGCGGCGGACTATCGGCTCTGGGTGCGCGATCCCGAACAAATGCACGCGGCCAATGTCGATGGGACACGAGAACTTCTGAAGCTGGCGCGCGAGGTCGGCGTACAGCGCGCCATCTACACATCGAGCGTTGCGACGATGGGCTTCAAGGCTGACGGCACCATCGTGAACGAAGAGACTCATGTCGCGTTCACGGATATGATCGGGCACTACAAGCGATCGAAGTTCCTTGGCGAGCAGGAAGCCATCAAAGCAGCGCGCGCCGGCCAGCACGTCATGATCCTCAACCCAACCACTCCGATCGGGCCTGGCGACTCCAAGCCCACGCCAACCGGCCGCATTATCGTCGACTTCCTCAACAAGAAGTTTCCCGCGTACGTGGACACGGGGCTGAATCTCGTCGACGTGACGGAAGTGGCTCGGATGCACGTGGTCGCGCTCGATCGAGGAACGCCGGGCGACCGCTACATTCTGGGCGGAGAAAATCTTACGCTGAAGCAAATTCTCGACCGCATGTCAGCTATCACAGGCCTGCCCTCACCGACAATGAAGGTGCCGCACGCTGTCGCGATGGCCTTCGCCTTCTTCGATGAGACTTTTACGGGGAAGCTGAGAGGCAAGGAGCCGCGCGCGACCGTTGAGGCCGTTCGCATGGGAAAGAAGATGATGTTCGCCTCTTCAGCAAAGGCCGAACGCGAGCTGGGCTTTCTGATTTTGCCGGTGTATCCCGCGCTGCGGGCGGCGATCGACTGGTTCATCGCAAATGGCTATGCGCCAGCCTTCACCAGACAGCCTCTATGAAACAGTGCCCGGCCATCATTGCGGCTCTGCCGAGAGAGGTAAAGCATCTGGTTCGCGGTTGGCATACGCAGAAGCTGCCAAACCACACCATCGTGTACACGAACGATGTCGCAGTGGTCGCTTGTGCAGGGATGGGCCCGGCGCGCGCAACGCTTGCGGTGCAGGCGGCCTTGGCAGTGAAGCCGGTGACGGCTCTGCTCTCGGTAGGCCTCGCCGGTGCGTGCGATCCGTCACTCCACGTTGGAGACATCGTTCGCGCGGGAGTTGTCATCGATACCCAGTCCGGCGAACGTCACAGTAACACACAGTTCAGGCAGATCCTCGCCAGCACGCCAACCATCGCAAGCGTCAAAGAGAAGCAGCGACTCTTCGAATCGTATCGAGCATCTGCAGTCGACATGGAAGCCGCGACGGTTGCGCGCATCGCGCAGGGGCACAACCTCAACTTTCAGGCGATCAAAGTCATTTCCGATGATGTGAACTTTGAGCTTGAGGAGCTTGCTCGATTTGCCACGCAGGATGGCCAGTTTCGCGAGTTTGCCTTTGCAGCATATTCTGTCATGCGTCCACGTATCTGGTCGAAATTGGTCGACCTCTCAGGAAATAGTAAGTTCGCGATTCAGGCGCTTACCACCGAACTACAGAGCCAGTTAGACTGGTACAAACAGAGGTCCTGAGGAGTATTGCGATAGCACAGACATTAACAATACCGGCAACGATGCGTGCCGCAGTGTATCGCGGCGTGAACGACGTTCGCATCGAGACGATCCCGGTGCCGGAGATCGGCGCCGGCGAGGTGTTGGTCAAGATTCACACCTGCGGAATCTGCGGCACCGACCTCAAGAAGATTCACACCGGCTCGCACGATGCACCGCGAGTCTTCGGGCATGAGATGTCGGGCACCATCGTCCGCGCAGGCGAAGGCGTCAACGGCTTCGCCGTAGGCGACCGGGTGATGGCTTACCACCACATCCCGTGCGGCGAGTGCTTCTACTGCAGCAAGCAGACCTTCGCGCAGTGCGAAGCTTATAAAAACGTCGGGTGCACCGCCGGCTTCGCTCCGTCCGGTGGAGGCTTCGCCGAGTACATCCGAGTGATGGCACCCATCGTGCGACGTGGCGGCCTGGTGAAGATTCCCGACGAAATTCCGTTTGAACAGGCTGCCTTTCTCGAGCCGGTCAACACCTGCTACAAGGCGATCCAACGGCTCAATCTGCAGCCTGACGAGACCGTGCTGGTGATCGGCCAGGGTCCGATCGGTGTACTACTCGCCGCTCTCGCGCGAAAGGCGGGCGCGGCGGTGCTGACCAGCGACTTGTATCCTGAGCGTCACGCGGTCGCCGCAAAGTTTGGACTCGATCATCCGCTCGACGCGCGCGCCGATGTTGCTGTTGCCGCGAAGGCCGCCACAGAAGGCCGCGGCGCTGATGTTGCTCTGCTTGCCGTTGGGGGCAATGCCCTGATCAAGACAGCGATGGACGCGATCCGGCCCGGTGGGCGTGTTGTTCTCTTCGCCCAGACACAGCGCGGAGAGGCACCGTTCGACCCCGCGTCCGTCTGCATGGACGAGAAGACGCTGATGGGCTCCTACAGTTCTTCGGTTTCGTTCAACGAGCATGTGAACCATCTCGTCTTCGATGGATATCGCAACGGATTCGATCTGACGAATCTCATCTCGCACCGGTTCTCGCTTGAGGACGCTGTCGCGGCGATCGAGTTGGCGTCACACCCTCAAGCCGACTCGATGAAGATCGTCATTCAGCCGGGAAGCTAATCGCGTGTGCGCTTCTTCACTTCGACGTTGAGACGCTTGATCTTCTGATTCAGAGTAGAGAGCGGGATCTTGAAGTACTCCGCTGCCTCCGTCTGGTTCCAGTGGCAGCGCTCGAGGCGATCCGAGATGATGCGTCGCTCGATCTCTTCCATCAGATCGAAGAGGGAAGCGTTTGGCTGATGGTCCAGAAGACTTGCGGAGTAAGTGCTTCCGGTTAGTTGCGTCGGCAGCAGATCCGGGCTGATGGTCCGCGAGGTGGAGAGCACCACACCTCGCTCCATGGCATTCTCAAGCTCGCGCACATTGCCCGGCCACTCGTAGTCCATGATGATGCGCATCGCTTCTGGCGACAGCGATCGGTCTTCGGTGCCATTTTCTTCCGCATAAAACTTGAGGAAGTGAGCGGCGAGCAGCGGGATGTCCTCGCGGCGCGAGCGCAGCGGCGGCAGTTCCAGGCAGATTACGTTCAGCCGATAGAAGAGATCTTCGCGGAAGCGGCCTTCGCGCACAGCTTCCTGCAGATTGACGTTGGTAGCCGCAATGATGCGGACGTCGACCTGAATCTCCTGCACGCCGCCCAGGTGCATGAAACGGCGATCCTGCAGGACGCGCAGAATCTTCGCCTGCATATCCATGCCCATCGTGCCGATCTCGTCGAGGAACAGCGTGCCGCCGTTCGCCACTTCGAAGAGGCCCTTCTTTGCCGTGACAGCCGAGGTAAACGCGCCTTTGACGTGGCCGAAGAGCGTTGACTCAAGCAACTCCGACGGTACAGCGCCGGTGTTGACTGGAACGAAGGGCCGGTCGCGGCGCGGCGAGTTGGCATGAATTGCCTTGGCGATCAATTCCTTGCCGGTCCCGCTCTCGCCCTGGATCAAAACCGTGGAGCGGCTCGGTGCAATCTGCGCGACAAGGTCGAAGAGCCTGAGCATGGGCTCGCTCTTGCCGACGATATTTTCAAAGTTGTAGCGCTGCTTCAGCGTCCGCTTGAGTTGAACAACCTCTTCTTCGGCGCGGTGCCGTGCCACCGCCGCGCGAATGTCGGCGAGGAGCTTCTCGTTGTCCCAGGGCTTCTGAACAAAATTTTCTGCGCCCGCACGGATGGCGTCGACGACGTTCCCGACGGTTCCATAGGCGGTGATCATGATGACAGGAAGGTTGGGCTGCATCTCAACGATGCGTGGCAGCAAATCGATGCCGCTCTGGCCGGGAAGCGCAAGGTCCAGCAACAGGAGATCGTATTCGTTGCGCGACAACAGCTCCATGCCCGCCGGTCCATCGCCCGCTGTGCTGACAGTAAAACCTTCCAGCGTGAGCAGGGTATCGAGCGATTCGCGGATCGCCTCCTCGTCATCGATGATAAGGATGCGCGGATCGCCTACGATGCGAGCCGTTCGTTGCAGGTGGAGAGACTCGGCGGCGAGCTCAGTTATTTCAGACATGAATCGTCTTCCTCTCAACGTCCTGCGCACTGCTCTTCGGCGCTTCAGCAGTCATTGCGGGTCGGGCGCCGGACGATGGGAACTCCAGCTGGAAGGCTGTGCCCACGCCAAGCTCGCTCTCAACATGAATCTTTCCGGCATGTTCCTGCATGATTCCGTAGCTCACTGCAAGCCCAAGACCAGTGCCCTTGTGCGCCCCGTCCTGCGGCTTCGTCTTCGTTGTAAAGAACGGATCGTAGATCCGGTGTAGATGTTCCTTTTCGATGCCGCCTCCTGAGTCCTGAATCCGCACGATCACCCGCCCCGCCCCGTTAAATGTCGCGATCTTCAGCGTCGCATTCGCCGTTCCGAACATGGCGTCCTTCGCGTTCAGCATTAGATTCAAAATCACCTGTTGCAGCTTGCCCTGATTGCCATGAATACGCGCGAGGTGCGGATCGAGGTTCGTCTCCACGCGAATCTGCGACGTCTTGAACTGATGTTCCAGCAGCGTAACGGTATCGCTGAGGAGATCATTCAGGTTCAGACTCGTGAACTCCGTCCCGCTGGTGCGCGAGAAGTTGAGCAGGCCGTTGACGATCTCGGACGCGCGGAAGGTCTGCTGCGTAATCTTTTCCAGCACCGGCGCGAGCCGCTCATCGTCGCGCATGTGCTTGGTCAGCATCTGCGTGTAGCTGGAGATGACCGCCAGCGGCGTATTCACCTCGTGCGCGACACCTGCAGCCAGCAAGCCGATCGAAGACAGTTTTTCAGATTGCGTCAGCTGAGCCTCCAGCTGAATGCGGTCGGTGATGTCATCGACGAGAATGATCCGGCCCACGGCGACGAAGTTTCGCGTGACCAAGGGCGCGATCGCGATGTTGGCGACGCGCTCGCTTCCATTCGGCAGCACCAGCCTGAATTTGTACAGCGTGTGAGTACCATGCTCGTCGCGCACGCTGTTGAATCTCGCGACGAATTCCGGCGGAAGTACCGCAGAGATCGGCTGATGCAGTACTTCGCCGCGTCCCCTCTCGTACATAGTCTCCATCTGCGTGTTCCAGCTCTCGATGCGATCGTCAAGATCGACAGCGAAAACACCAATGTTGATCGACTCAACGATGTTCTCGTGGAACTCCTTCAGACTCTCGAACTCGGTGATCTTCTGCTCCAGCCGCCGGTAGAGCTGCGCGTTCTGGATGGCGATGCCGATGTAGCCGGCCAGCGACTCAAGCAGTTCCATATCTTCACTGGAGAGGAAGTCGCCATCATCGGTGCGGCCCAGGCCGATCACAGCGACTGTACGCGTGCCGCCTCCGTCACGATTGGCGACACGGCAGGGAAGGTAGTAGTTCAGATCTAATCTTCCCGCACTTTGCCGCTGCGCCTCGGGAAGGCGAAGGACGTGCTGAGGATTGTCGAGGAATATGTGGTTGTTCGCACCGATCCGGTCAAAGTCGAGGAAGCGCACGTCCAGCGTACGCAGCTCCGCGGCCTGCAGATTGGTGAGGCCATGCGAGGCAGCCAGATCGAAGTGCCGCGCACTCGATCTCCCGTCGCCCTCTGACGCCAGAAATACCGCAACGCGCGTCACCAGCAGGGTCTGGGGCAGCCGCTCCACGATCGAATCAAGCAGCGCACGCAGATCGGTCTGCGAGTTGATGCCGCGTCCAAACTCAACTAGCGTCTCGCGGTAGTCAAAACGTTTTTGATCGAAGACGCGATCGACTCGCGCCTGAATCGCCCGCTTCAGCGGCTCGAAGACGATGCCGGTCACAACAATGCCCACCATCAGGCCCCAGATCCCAAGGCTCTGAAGGCGTGTATGCACCAGTTCCGCCATCACCGCTATGATGCCGAAGTAAAGTCCAACCAGCGAAGCCGTCGCCAGCGTGTAGGTCACGCCGCGCTTGAAGATCAGATCGACGTCCATCAGCCGGTAGCGCACGATGGCCCAGCTGAACGTGAGAGGAAGAATCACAAGCGAGAGTCCCGCGAGCTTAGTCAACGAACCGGGCATCGGCCAATCCGCAAGATAGGGAATCACATTGAGTAGCGTGAACGGAGTTACCGCAAGCAGCGTGCCGCGCGTCAACCACTTCAATTGCTGGCGCTCCAGCCCCGACTCCGCACTGCGATATCTCAGACGGAAGACAATCGCCGCAATAACGTAATACAGCGCAAGATAGCCAAGCGAGATCTGATCCAGGCGATGAAGAAGAATCTCCGTCGCAGACCAGTAGCGAATCGCCGTGTACTGCAGGCCAACCAGAAGGATTCCCGGCACATACAGCAGTGCGCAGATCAGCCGCCGTCTGAACCGGTTTTGCTGCGCCGAGGCGTAATTGTCCGAGAAGCTGACCGCAAAGTGCAGGAAGAGCGCCGGCTGCAACGCCTGCGCAACCATGTTGCCCCAATCGAACCAGCCCAGCTCGCCGTTCGACCGGAAGCTGTAAAGCACAAACGAGGCAAGACAGAAGACGTAGAAATGGACGGATTTCGGTGCAGTCCACCGCCGAAACAGCACATAGATCCCGATACATAGGTAGACCAGCGCAATAAACCGCAGATACTGATTGAAGGACCGGTCCTTCGGCTCCAGAATCACCTGGATATCCAACCGCGTCGCGCCGTTCAGATCGACCGATTGGGGAACAGGCCGCAAGATCGAATAGGTCGCGTGAGCCCAGATGCCGCGATGAAACATCTCGCGGCCCAGCGCAGCGACACGCGGCGTCGGCTGGTCGTTCACGCTCAGGAGAATGTCGCCGGTACGGATTCCCGCGCGATGCCCAGGCGACTCAACCGGAACCCGCTCAGCCCGAAGTCCGCCGCTGGCCTCGACCCACCAAACGCCGTCGGTCGGCACATCCATTCCGTTTTCATGCTCGAAATTCAGTGCTGCCAATACGCACGCAGCCACCGTCGCCAGCGCGAGCACGATAGCGAGGACGCGGGTTTGAGCGGCATTTTTCATCGTAGTCGAAATTAGAGAGCAAGCTAGGGACCAAACCCATAAACAGCATCAATGCAGCATTTAACGGCTCGACCGGTCCCAATCCTACAGAAAATCATAACCTATTCCACAATTCAGATTGGGGTCAGTGATATCTTACGCGCTTGCGCCCCCACAGTGTTTCCTTGCACGACAGGTGTGAAGATCTTGCTCCAATTCAACAGATTGTTCAATTACAATCCAACGATTTACAAAACTTCGACATCGGAGAATATTAATAGTCCTGTAACATAGGACGACGACATCGAATCAATAGACGAGAATCGGCGGACAACGTTCTACAGGCCGACGATCTTCTGACATTTAAGGGACGGCTGAGAAGTGACGGAGAGACCTACCCAAATTGAAGAGGCCTATGCCGTTGTCAACGGCGCAAGGGTCCACTACCAGCGCGCAGGCACGGGGAGGCCCCTGCTTTTGCTCCACGGTCTGGTCGGATCCGCGAAGAACTGGCGGCAGAACATCAGCTTCCTTTCTCGCGATTCGAACGTGTACGCCGTCGATCTCTGCAACATGGGCAAATCGGACCGGGTGCCAGGGCTGGATGCGGGACTGGAGGCGACGGCTGATCGCCTGGCCGCCTTTATGGACGCAGTCGGCCTCGAAGAAGCCGATATCGCTGGCCACTCGCACGGCGGCGCAGTCGCAATCATGTTCTCCGCGCGTCATCCCCACCGGGTTCGCCGCCTTATCCTGTTTGCCCCGGCCAATCCGTTCTGCGATCTCGGCAACCAGCTCATCCGCTTCTACCAGTCGCCCTTCGGCAGGTGGTTTGCGCGTCAGGTGCCTTCATTGCCCAGACGGTTGAAGTCCACCGCTCTGAGTCGGATGTATGGCGATCCGTCGCGCGTCCTTCAGGCGTCACTTGATGGATATGACGAAGGTTTGAGTGTTCCCGGCACGATCGATCATGTCCTGCAGGTCATCCACAGATGGGTTGAAGACATGGGGCGGCTTCGCGCTGCTCTCACCGGGCTTGCGGCGAAACCGACGCTGCTCATCTGGGGAGATCGTGACCGCGCCGTCGGACTAAAGTCGGCACGCGAACTGCAGCGCAAGCTCCCGCAGTCAAGCCTGATCGTCTTACCCGGCGTCGGCCACATCGCCTTCGAAGAGATGCCCGACGTCTGCAATCAGGCCATGCGCGACTGGCTTCTGAATCCCGCGGCAATGGAGCGCAGATCAGCGGCGAGCGGGCAGGGCGACCTCCCCTTTCGGGACCGCCGAGCCGAACGCGGCGCGGCCTGATCTAATCCAAATCAAACTCATCCTTCAACCAGGAGCGAATCTGCTCCTGCATCAGAGCTAACTTCGCCCCGGGTGACTCCGTCGTGCCTTGAAAGAAGTGATCGGCTCCGGCGATCCACACCAGCCGCTTCGGCTCTGGAGCACGCTCAAACACTCCGTCCATCACGTCGCGCGGCCCATACTGATCGTGATCGCCGCTGATGAAGAGCTTCGGCGCGGTGCACTTCGGCAAGAATCCGTAGCTGTAGTCCCTGCCTTCGGCGCGCACGGGCACTCCAAGCCCGATCAACCCCTTCACGCGTGGGTCTCCGCAGCAGGCGCGCAGGCCGACGTTCGAGCCGAAAGAGAATCCCGCGAACAGAATCGGGCTACCCAGATTCTGTTCCATCCAGTTCAAGGCTGCCTGCACATCTTCCTGTTCGCCGTGCCCCTCATCGTGCGAGCCTTCGCTCAGTCCAACGCTGCGAAAGTTGAATCGCAACACCGGCAGCCCAAACGAAGAGAACGCCTTCATCGCGTGATAGACGACCTTGTTATGCATCGTTCCCCCGCCATGCGGATGCGGGTGACAGATCAGCGCGGCGTATGGGGCGTCGGCGCGGCCGGTGTTCAGCAGAGCCTCCAGCCGTCCCGCAGGACCGCGGAGGTCGTCGATCGATTTTAATTTGTGAAGGAACTGTTTGCGGCATCTCCAACAGTTTATCGGGTCGTTGAATCACGCGCCGTTCGCAAGCGATAACGTATGCTGAAACACATGGCGATCGACCCCATTCAACTGACCAAACAGCTCGTAGATATCGAATCCACCACCTACTGCGAGGGTCTGGCCGGAGCTTTTCTCCACGAGTATTTGACCGCCCAGCACTACAACGTCGAACGCATGCCGGTCGAACAGCCCGACAGCGCATGCACACCAGGGGCAGGGAAGGGTGAGCGCTTCAACGTCTACGCCGCGCTCCCTGGCGTCACGCCGGACGTCGTTCTCTCGACCCACATGGACACCGTTCCTCCCTTCTTCGGCGCGAGCGAGGACGATGAGTTCCTCTACGGCCGCGGCTCCTGCGACGCGAAGGGCATCATCGCCGCGCAGATCGCAGCGGCGGATCAACTGCGCGAGGCCGGCGTCAAGGTCGGCCTGCTCTTCCTCGTCGGTGAGGAGCGCGACTCCGCTGGAGCTGTTGTCGCCAATAAATCGCCCAAAGGTTCACGCTTCCTCATCAACGGCGAGCCCACGGATAACCGCCTTGCGGTCGCGTCGAAGGGCGCGCTTCGCGTCGAAGTTCGCGCCAAAGGCCGCATGGCCCACTCCGCCTACCCTGAGCTTGGCGACTCCGCCATCAATAAGCTCGTCGAAGCGCTCCACGATATTCTCGCTCTCCCCTTGCCGATCGAGCCGGAGATCGGCCCCGCTACCCTCAACATCGGCCTCATCTCGGGCGGCTATGCGCCAAATGTCATCTCCGACCAAGCCGAGGCCCATCTGCTCGTCCGCACGGTTGGCCCTTCCGATGAGATCAAAAAAAACATCGCTGCGATCGTCGGCGACCGCGCTGACGTTGACTTCTCGCTCGACCTGCCGTTCGTTCGCATGCGAAGAGTCGGCGACCTGCCCACGATGATCGCCAGCTTCACGACCGATATTCCCGCGCTGACCGCCTGGGGAGCGCCCTACCTTCTCGGCCCCGGCTCCATCCATGTTGCTCACACTCCCAACGAAAAAATTGCGAAGAAAGAGCTGCTCGAAGCGGTTGACCTGTACGTTGAGCTCGCCACCAGCCTGGTTCGGAGCGCGTAACGTCAGCGTATGGTGAAACCTCTTCGTAAGCTTCTGACCGCCGTGTTCGCCATGGTCACCATCACGGTAGTCGACGCCATTTTCGTCTATCGGGACATCCCCACTCACAACACCAACCTCACTCACTTCGACACGATCATCGTCCTCGGCACACCTGCCAATCCCGACGGAACGCCATCACCTGAACAGCGCGAACGCACCCTCGAGGGCGTTCGCGAGTACAAAGCCGGCGTCGCCCCGGAGCTGATCCTCACCGGAGCCGCTGCTCACAACCAGTTCGTCGAAGCGCACATCATGGCCACGCTCGCTATCGCGCAGGGCGTTCCACCCAGCGCCGTAATCGAGGAAGACCAGGCCCAAAACACCGTTCAAAATATCTTCTACAGCGAGCGCATCATGGCTCAGCACGGCTGGACCAGCGCCGAGGTCGTCAGCTCGCCGAGCCATCTCCCCCGCACCGCTCTCATCCTCGAACGCTTTCCTATCCAGTGGCGCACCCACGCCGCACCATGGCCACTGGAATATTCTCTCTGGCAACGAGCCGCACACTACGCCGTCGAAGCAGAGTACTGCCTCAGGCTGCGAATCTTTGGATTTCCTCAGTCGCGGTTTCTTCCACATCCCGCGTAATCTTCCGGCGATCAGCCTGAGATGATACCGAACGGCAGGTTCCCGCTATTGTCCTCGGTCAACACTGCCGTCTCGTCGGGATTCGCCGGGTTATACCGAACATTCACCTTCTGACTGCCCTGCGCCTTTGTCTCCGCTTCATGCAGCCCCATTGCGACGCTGCGCAGATAGCCACCGTAGTACTCGCCATCCAGCTTGAAGTGAAATCCAGCCTCAATCTGCTGCGGCGCGCCCATCGTGGCCGCGTCTTCGTCTGCAGTCAGCACCTGCCAGTGGTTGATCTCCGCCTGCGCCACCGGCCACTGCGCAGCAAGCTTGAGTTTCTTCTCCCGCCTGCTGCGGCGAAGCCATCGCCGAATACCGTCGATAAAAAACACCCCAGCCATTTGGCTAACGATTCTAATACCACCCTATTCCGTACCACATTTTCCTCACGGCGATCGGGCTTAACATGGAGAGATGGCAGCAGAGTTTACCCACCTTCATCTCCACACCGATTACTCTCTCCTCGACGGCGCCTGCGACGTCGACAAACTCGCCGGACACCTCAGTAAAATCGGCCAGACCGCCGCAGCGATGACCGACCACGGCAACATCTTCGGAGCCGTCCACTTCTTCGACGCCATGCAGAAGAAGGGAATCAAGCCCATCCTCGGCTGCGAGCTCTACATCTGCAAGAATGACGACCACCGCGCCCCGTTCAACGACGACAAGTACAACCATCTCCTAGTGCTGGCCGAAAACGAGGCCGGCTATCGCAACCTCGTCCGCCTCACCAGCGAGGCCGCCCTGCATGGCTTCTACCGCAAACCACGTGTCTCCAAATCCTTTCTCGCAAAACACTCCGAAGGCCTCATCGGCTTCTCCGGCTGCCTCGCCGGCGAGGTGAACCAGCACCTGATGGAAGGCAAGTACGACGAGGCCAAGCGCACCGCGGGCTTCTACCAGGACCTCTTCGGCCGCGGCAACTACTTCCTCGAGATCCAGGACCACGGGCTCGCCCCCGACAAAGCCGTCTGCGAAGCGCTCTTCAAGATGGAGCGCGAGCTCAACATCCCGCTCATCGCCACCAACGACAGCCATTACGTCGGCGCCGACGACTCCCGCGCACACGAGATCCTGCTCTGCGTCCAGACCGCAGGTAGCATGAACGACCCCAAGCGCTTCAAGTTCGACACGCAGGAGTTCTACATCAAGAGTGCCGAGGAGATGCTGCGCAAGTTCTCCCAGACGCCAGAGGTCTGCACGCGCACAATGCAGTTCATTGACCGCTGCAACCTCAAGATGGCCAAGGTCGACAATCCGTTCCCCGACTTCATCGTCCCGGAAGGAGAAACGCTCGACAGCTACTTCGAGCAGGTCTGCCGCGAAGGCCTGAAGATGCGCCTTGAAACCGCCGTCGCCCATCTTCGCGACCGCGGCATCCTCAAGAAGACTATCCCCGAGTACCACGAACGTCTTGATCGAGAATTAAGCATCATCAAGCAGATGAAGTTTCCCGGCTATTTCATGATCGTCTGGGACTTTATCAAGTATGCGCGGGAGAATGACATCCCCGTAGGTCCCGGCCGTGGCTCCGCTGCCGGATCGCTCGTCGCCTACGTCATGCAGATCACCGACATCGACCCGCTGCAGAACGAGCTCCTCTTCGAGCGCTTCCTCAATCCCGAACGCGTCTCCATGCCTGATATCGACATCGACTTCTGCATGAATCGACGCGGCGAGGTCATTGACTACGTCACGCGCAAGTATGGCCGCGACCAGGTCGCCCAGATCATCACCTTCAACACCATGGCGGCGAAAGCTGCGATCAAAGACGTTGGCCGTGCGCTCGACATGCCCTACGGTGAGGTCGACCGCATCGCCAAGATGATCCCGACCACCATCGGCATCACCATCGATCAGGCGCTCAAGGATTCGCCGATGCTCTCCGGCGCCTATGAGAGCGACCCTAAGATCAAAGAGCTCATCGATGCCGCCCTACGCCTCGAAGGCCTCGTGCGCGGTGCAGGCGTGCACGCCGCCGGAGTCGTCATCGCACCCAAACCCCTGACCGAACTCGTTCCGGTCACTCGCGCCAAAAACGACGACATCGTCACCGCGTACGACATGAAGGCCATCGAAAAGATGGGCCTCCTCAAGATGGACTTCCTCGGCCTGACGACCCTCACCGTCATCGACGACGCGCTCAAGCTCATCAAGTCCACCACCGGTACCACAGTCGACATGTCGCTCATCCCGCTCGACGACGTCAAGACGTTCGAGCAGGTCTTTCACCGGGCATTGACCTCTGGAGTGTTCCAGTTTGAATCGGGCGGCATGCGCGACGTTCTCCGCCGCTACAAACCCAACTCCATCGAGCACCTCACCGCGCTTAATGCTCTATATCGTCCTGGCCCGATGAGCATGATCGACGACTTCATCGAGCGCAAGTGGGGCCGCCGCGAGGTCCAGTATCTGCTGCCCGAACTCGAGCCTCTGCTCCGTGAGACCCTCGGCGTCATGGTCTACCAGGAGCAGGTCATGCAGATCTCCAACGTCATCGGTGGCTACTCGCTGGGCGGCGCCGACCTGCTTCGTCGCGCGATGGGCAAGAAAGACGCCGGCGAGATGGCCAAGCAGCGTGAGATATTCATGGCCGGCGCAGCCGAGCGGAAGTTCCCCAAAGCCAAGGCCGGCGAGATCTTCGACCTGATGGAAAAGTTCGCCGGATATGGCTTCAACAAATCCCACTCCGCCGCTTACTCGTTGCTCGCGTATCACACGGCATGGCTCAAGACCCACTATCCGGTCGAGTTCATGGCCGCGCTGCTCACCAGCGAAACATCCAAACCTGAGAACGTCGTGAAGTACATCTCCGAGTGTCGCGAGATGAACATCCCCGTGGTCCCGCCCAACGTGCAGGTCTCCGACGCGAACTTCACACCGGTCAAAACTGAGACTGGCTTCGCCATCGGCTTCGGACTCGCCGCCATCAAGAACGTCGGCCACAACGCCATCGAATCCATCATCACCGCGCGCGCCGCGTTACAGGCAGCAGGGAAGCGGGGATTCGCCAGCCTCTACGAGTTCTGCGAAAAGGTCGATCTTCGCCTGCTCAACAAGCGTGTCCTCGAGTCCCTCATCAAGGCCGGAGCGATGGACGCCTTCGGTGGCCGCGCGCAACTCTGCGCCGCACTCGACAAAGCCATGGAGCGCGCGCAGAAATCGCAGCGCGATGAAGCCGCAGGCCAGCACGGCCTCTTCGGCATCTTCGACGCCGACATCCATCCGTCTTCATCCAACGGCAGGGAAGACGCGCTGCCCAGCGTCGCCGAGTGGGACGAGCACACCCGCCTCCAGAACGAAAAGGAAGTCCTCGGCTTTTTCGTCTCCGGCCACCCCATGGACAAGTACCGCGAGAAGCTGCGCAACATGAAGGTGGTCGACACCGTCACTGCCTGCGAGATGAAGCCCGAGCCGCAAACCTTCCGCCGCCGAGGCGAAGAACCGCAAAACGAGATCCAGATCGCGGGCGTCATCACCGGCCTCAAGGTAGCCAAGTCCAAGCGCTCAGGCGAACTCTACGCTCAGGCCTCGCTTGAAGACACCGTCGGCAAGATCGAGCTCATCGCCTTCTCTACCGCCTACGAAAAGCTCGCCGAGAAATTAAAGATCGATGTGCCCGTCGTCGTTCGTGGCGTCCTGCGCGGCGAAGAAGACTCCGCCCCCAAACTCTCCGTCTCCAACATTCAGGCGCTCGAAGACGTCAAGATCAAACTCCCCGAATCGTTGCGAATCAAAGTTCCCTTGCACAACCCGGACACAGCGCTTCTGGAAAAACTCCACGCCGTCTTCCTCGGCGCACCCGGCAAAGGCAAGGTCCTGCTCGATCTCGAAGAGCCGGGCGAGTTCTGCGCGGTCCTCGAACCCCACAACATCACCGTCGCCGCCGACCGCCTCTTCATCGACAACATCGAAGAACTCGTTGGCCGCGGCGGCGTCCGCGTCCTGGAGTAAGTAACGCTTAGATAACTTTCCGGAATGCGTTGGCGACCTTTTCACCGGCCATTTTGACAGCGTCGACCGCGGTCTCAACCCCGGCCTTGGTGTGCATCAGCGCCGATCTCCTTTGTGTGCCCGGTTCTTCGACAGCAACCGTCTCGATCTCTCCACCAAAAATCGTGTGCTCCCCTTCAAGCCGGTCGAGTGCCGCGTTCAACTCTTCGACAACAGCCTCAGCATCGCCCTCTTCGACAATCAATTCCAATTCGATCTTCCGATAAAGCATGTCCGTCCCTCTACTTCAATTCTATCCCCGCGATCGAAACCTCACTTCTTCGCAACATCATCCTGGCTTTCATTCCCATACCACACGACTCCCGTTATCATGGACGCCTATGCCTACAAAACTTCGCTGGGGAGTTCTGAGCACTGCATCAATCGGCCTTAAGAAAGTCATACCCGCCATGCAACGAGGCGAGCTGACGCACGTCACCGCAATAGCCTCACGCGATCGCAGCAAGGCCGAAGAGCCGGCCCGCACTCTCGGGATCGAAAAGATATATGGCTCCTATGAGGAACTACTTGCCGACCCGCAGATCGACGTCATCTACAACCCGCTCCCGAATCACCTGCACGTCCCCTGGACCCTCAAGGCAGCAGAGGCAGGGAAGCACGTCCTCTGCGAAAAGCCTCTCAGCCTCACGCTCGCTGAAGCCCGCACACTCCTTCCCATTCAAGCCCGCACTAAAGTCAAGATCGGCGAAGCCTTCATGGTCCGCACCCATCCCCAGTGGTTGCGTACCCGCGAGCTCATCGCTTCAGGCCGCATCGGCGAACTGCGCTCCATCCAGGGCTTCTTCAGCTACCACAACGTCAACCCCGCCAACATCCGCAACATCCCCGAGTGCGGCGGCGGCGCTCTCATGGATATCGGTTGCTATCCCATCAATATCTCGCGTTTCCTGTTCGGCGAAGAGCCCGTATCCGCCATGGGCCTCATCGAGCGCGACCCCGCCATGAAGACCGACCGCCTCACCTCAGCCATCCTCCACTTTCCCTCCGGCCAATCCGTCTTCACCTGCAGCACTCAGCTTGTGCCCTACCAGCGCATCAACGTCTTCGGAACCAAGGGTCGCATCGAGATCGAAATTCCCTTCAACACCCCCAACGACCGCCCCTGCCGCATCCTCATCGATGACGGACGCGACCTCTTCGGAGGCGGCATCACGATCGAGGCCTTCCCCGTCTGCGACCAGTACACGATCCAGGGAGACGCCTTCTCGAGGGCCATCATCGAGAACACCGCCGTCCCCGTGCCTCTCGAAGACGCGATCAAGAACATGGCCGTCATCGAAGCCGTCTTCCGTTCCGCAGCATCAGGAAAAGCCGAGACCCCTGACGAAATCTGACAAAATCTGACGAAATTCTTCTGCAGAGTGTGCCAGTCCTCGACCACTTGAACAACAAGTGTGTACACTTGCGGAACCCTGAAACTGAATACCAAACTCGCAGCCCCGGCTGCACGATCGATGAGGACTGCCATGCAACCTGGAAATTCTGACGAACGCCCGTTGACTCCCGACCTGTACTTCGAGATGCTCAACGGCTTTCAGCGCACCGCTGCATTGAAGGCCGCGCTCGACCTCGATCTCTTCCGCGCCATTGGTGACGGGCCGGGCGACGTCCCGTCCCTCGCGCGCCAATGCTCCGCCTCCGAACGTGGCATCCGCATCCTGTGCGACTTCCTCACGATCAAGGGTGTCCTCATCAAAGAGGACGGCCACTACCGCCACAGCCCCACCAGCGCCGCCTTCCTCGATCCGCGCTCGCCTGCATGCATGGCCCCTACCGCACAGTTCATGCTGATGCCCAGCATGCTGGAGCCTTACAACAATCTGACCGAGATCGTACGCACCGGACGCACCGTGCTGCCCGGCGACGGCAACGTCGAGCCGGAGAATCCCGTCTGGGTTCAGTTCGCCAAATCCATGGTGCCGATGGTTATGCCCAACGTCGGTCCGCTGGCCGCACTCGCGCTCGACGGACACAGCGGCCCCATGCGTGTGTTGGATATCGCCGCCGGCCACGGCCTCTACGGCATTGAAATCGCCAAACAGAACTCACAATCCCACGTCACTGGTCTGGACTGGGCTCCCGTCCTGCAGGTGGCGCTGGACAACGCCCGCAAGGCCGGTGTCGAGGACCGCTATGAAACGCTGCCCGGGAGCGCCTTCGACACGAACTTCGGAGGCCCATACGACGCCGTCCTGCTCACTAACTTCCTTCACCACTTCGATAAGCCCACCTGCGTGGCCTTGTTGAAGAAAGTCCATGCCGCCCTCCGGCCCGGCGGGCGCGCTCTCACGCTCGAGTTCGTTCCCAACGAAGACCGCGTCACTCCACCCATGCCCGCGGCCTTCAGCATGATCATGTTGACCACCACGCCAGCCGGCGACGCCTACACCCTGAAGGAACTTACCGCGATGTACAACGAGGCAGGCTTCGCAGCTGTCACCGCACACCCGATCCCAAGGGGCACTGAAACCGTGGTGATAGGAAGCGCCTAAGAAGCCGTCTAAGAAGAAGCCATCGAAAACGAAGAAGCAAGTAGCGAAAGAGAAGCGAGGCTCGCTACCGGGTTGGCGGATTGCCGAATTCGAATGGCATCTCTCTCCGGCGCATCTTATCCTGCATGAAATTGACCCACAAATCACTCGCCTACGCCCTTCTTCGCATCGTCTTTGGCATTAACTTCGCCGGCCACGGCCTCATTCGCATCTATAACGGCGTTGGAGCCTTCGCCACATCTACCGCCGAGCACCTCGCAAAGTCTCCTCTGCCGCACACCCTCATCACCGGCTTCAGCTACACCGACCCCTACCTCGAAGCCATCCTCGGGCTTACGCTCATCCTCGGCGTCTTCACCCGCATCTCGCTCATCTGCGGCGCCGTCTTTATGATGGCCCTCACCATCGGCGTTACAGCGAACCAGCAATGGGACCTGGCCGGCTTGCAGCTCCTCTACAGCTTGGTCTTCTTCGTTCTGCTGTTCACCGTGGAACACAACCACTTCTCATTGGACACCGCACTCCACCAAACAACCGAAAACTGACAACTGAAACCTGAGAGTTCGACTCAATGAGTGACTTGCCCCTGTTACCAAGAACCGACGATTATTGGTTTTTGCGCATTCGGAGCGTGGCGAATAGTCTATTTAATAATGACTTTGCAGATTTCACTGCATTACAGGTATATACTGTGTCGCGTTCGGCTTCCCGTGCTCGTCGTTTGAAGTCACTCACGAACTGGAGCTCCTCCAAGCTGCCCGTGAATCCCGTTTAGAAGCTCACGACCGGCAGGAGAGGCTCACTTTCCAAAAGGTATCGAACACCACGCCTTCGGGAATATGTGATTCTGCTGGCTGACGCTCGCATTCAGCGATTCAGTTGAACGCAAAGGAGGAGAGACATGGCAAATACGACGCATGAAATCCAAGCTAACGACGCCGCCAGCGAGGCTAGCGTTGCGAAAGTCGACATGAAGTTCGAAATCGTCGTTATCCCCGTCTCGGATGTCGATCGCGCGAAGGAGTTCTATGCGAGGCTCGGGTGGCGACTCGACGCCGACTACGACAACGATAAGGATTATCGCGTGATTCAGTTCACACCGCCTGGCTCCGGGTGCTCGGTCATCTTCGGCAAGAACGTCACCGGGGCGGCTCCCGGCTCAGCCCAGGGTCTTTATCTGATCGTCGATGACATCGAGGCCGCGCGCAAGAATCTGCTCCGTCACGGCGTTAAGGTCAGCGAAGTGTTCCACGGCGCCGCGGACGTGTACTCCGGCCCGGACGAGCCCTACCTGTTTGGGCGGATTCGAGTCAACGGCCCTGATCCCGAGCATCGCAGCTACCGCTCGTTCGCCTCGTTCAGGGACCCGGACGGAAACGGCTGGCTGTTCCAGGAAATCACGACGCGGCTTCCCGGCCGCATCGACGACACGGCGACGACCTTTGCATCGGCGAAAGATCTGGCGGGCGCGTTTCGGCGTGCGGAGGCCGCCCACGGCGAGCACGAGAAGCGCATCGGGCAGCGTGACGCGAACTGGGCAGACTGGTATGCCGCTTACATGGTGGCGGAGCAGTCAGGCAAAGAGCTGCCGCAATGAACGACTCCGTCGGGAGCGACATCGCTCGCGGGTTCCTGGAGGAATCATGAGCACTGCAACAACCGCCGCACTCTCTTAGGTCGGAAGCGCTTTACACAAAACCGAAATGGAGGCACTCACATGTTTGATATGAAGAATCTCACTAAGCTCAAGAAGCTCGATGAGAATGCACCTGATGTGATGAAGCCCTTCTGGGCTTTTAACGAAGAGTTGTTCAAAGACGGTGCCATCGATGTCCTGCACAAGCAGTTGATAGCGGTGGCGGTCGCGCTGACAACGCAGTGTCCTTACTGCATCGAGTTACATATGAGAGCGGCGCGCAAGGCCGGAGCAAATGACACGATGCTGACGGAAGCGGCCATGGTCGCCGCGGCAATGCGGGCAAACGCGTCGGTCACCCACGCGTCGCACTTGTTCAAAGATTAACGAGAGCGAATGTCGGTAATGGCTAGAAGTGTGGCTTTTCTGACGAAAGGGCCAGATTCTCAGTTGGCGCATGATCGCCAAGTCACTCATTGACCGCTCCAGCTGACTAACCTTGTGCCTGTGAAGTCGGGTTCTTCGGAATCTTCAGTCATTCACCCACACCGACTATCGAACTCCGCCACCCCCACCCACTCCGCTACAATAAATACGATGGCCGAAAACGAACCAGGCAGATCAGCGCATCCGGCACCGGCGCCAACCCCCGAAGCATGGATCAAGACGGAGTTGGCAAGGCACCCTCAGCGCCCTTATCCGATGGACTTCATCGAAGCACTCTTCACCGACTTCAGCGAGATCCACGGCGACCGCGCCTTTGGCGATGACGCCGCAATGTCCTGCGGTATGGCCTTCTTCCACGGCGACCCGGTCCTCGTCATCGGCAACCTCAAAGGCCGCACCCTGAAAGAGCGCGTAGCACGCAAGTTCGGCAGCCCCGACCCGGAGGGCTACCGCAAGGCGCTCCGCTGCATGAAGATCGCCGAAAAGTTTGGCCGCCCCATCTTTACCTTCATCGACCTCGCCGGCGCGAACCCCGGCATCGGAGCCGAAGAGCGCGGCCAGGGCGAAGCCATCGCCCGCAATCTCATCGAAATGTCCCGGCTCCGTGTCCCTACCATCGCCACCATCACCGGCGAAGGCGGCTCGGGCGGTGCATTGGCGCTGGCCGTCGCCGACCGCGTCCTCATGCTCGAGAACGCCATCTACTCCGTGATCTCGCCGGAAGGCTGCGCCTCCATCATGTGGAAGGACGCCAGCAAAAAGCAGCAGGCCGCCGCCGCCCTCAAGTACACAGCCGGAGACGTCAAGCTTCTCGGCTGCGTCGACGATGTCCTCCGCGAACCCAGAGGCGGCACACAGAACGATCCCGCCGCCACCATGGCCATGGTCGGAGACAAGCTTCAATATCACCTCGCGGCTCTTCGCGCGCTGCCCCTCGACGTCATGCTGGAGCAGCGCTATACGAAGTTCCGCAACATCGCGCAGTTTTACACGACCGTTTAGAGCAGATCGGGTTTCTGCCGATCCTGCTCTTGCCCGCTCAACGAACCACACTGGAGTAGTCACTGTTGCACGCGCTTGATTCGAGAACCGCACGCCGCTCCGAGCGCATGCTGCAGCTTGCACTCTTCATCACCTCCGTGGTCTGGTTCGTCGCCTCCGACACGGTCGCCGCGCACGCCGCGCGCGGACTGTCCGAACGCTTCGGACTCGACGCTGCCCGGCCGCTGCTCACCTCCGTCTTTCTACTCTTCCTTCTTGCTGTCGGCTTCTCCATCCTGCAGGCCATCGCCCACAAGACTTCTACGCTCAGCGAAGTTCTCGGCCTGCCCAGGCGCCCTTCAGCCCCGCGCGAGTGGCAGCTCGGCGCTGCGCTTGGCTGGGGACTCGTCACGCTCGCTGTCCTGCCGATGGCACTCGCCGGAACACTCAACGTCCGGTTCTGGACCCAGCCGCGCGCCTTCGGTCTGCTTCTTCTCAACCTCGCGACCCTCGCCGTCGCCGCCCTGGCCGAAGAGGTTGCGTTTCGCGGCTATCCCTTTCGCCGTCTGATCGAAGCCGTCGGCCCTGTCGCGGCGACAATCGCGATGTCCCTCCTCTTCGCGCTCGGCCACGTCCTCAATCCGGGCGCAACCTGGGACAGCACTCTGGTCACCGTCCTGGCGGGCATTCTTCTCTCGGTAGCGTGGCTCCGCACCCGGGGCCTCTGGCTCGGATGGGGGCTGCACTTCGCCTGGAACGCCTCCATCGCCATCCTGTTTGGCCTGCCCATCAGCGGAATCAACGACTTCGCCACCGTCGTCCAGGCCCGGGCCTTCGGCAAGCTTTGGCTCACCGGCGGCGACTACGGACCCGAGGGCGCTGCGTTCACCGTGATCGTTCTGCTCCTTGGGACTTTGATTCTCGTCCGCGTCACTCGCGACTACGCCTGGCACTACACCTACGTTCCCATCGTCGGAGCAGGGTACCCCATGGACGCCCCTCCCCCCGCCGCCCATGTTGCCATGGAACAACAAGCAAGACCGGCTGCCGTATCACTGGTACAGATCCTGCCGACAACGCCGCAAACCCGATCTGTCAGCGACGAACCCAAGCCCTGACTTTCCCGTTTTGGGAAATTTCGTGGGTGACCAAAAATAAAGTTGAAAGACTTGGCGTGTAATTCAATTGTAAAAAGTCACCACAAATTCACCACGATTTACCATCTATCCACCACAAATTCACCACAAAAACACCACACAAAAACACGCACTTTTCCCAAAAACCCCCTGCAAAAACGCTGTTTCACCACAGCAAAAAAAATACCCTGCTCATGAAACACCCAAACGCAAGTCCCTCTTGTCAAAAGCAAACAGAAGGCGCAAGCTGTTCAGTATCTGAGGTGCTTCGATGGCACTCACTCTCCGTAGACTCCACAGATCGGCCCTCCTGGCAGGCCTCCTCGCCCTGCCCTTTGCAACAGCTCGCACCCAGGTATTCGTCGTCGGCGAAAAATCCGCCACAGCAGACATCGACACCACTTTCAAACCCACGCACGTACCGCTTCCTGAAGCAAAATTGGATGAGCGCGGACGCCGCGAACTTGTACGCAATCTCGATGCAGAGCAAGGTTTTGCGCATCGCGCGCTCCCCATGGGCGCGGGCCTTACGCTTCAGGCAAATGGGCAACTCACGCCCGGCCCCGCGCAGTACAAGAAGATGATCTACGAGAAAGGGCAATCCGCCGCGCCGGGTGACCGCGTCATCGTCACCTCATTGGACTTCAAGGGCGATCGCCTCATTCTTGACTTCAACGGCGGCCCCTACGCGAAACACCGCTTCCTGCGCCACGTCCAGATTAACGACGCCCCTATGGCCGCAGATACGGGGGAAGCAACAGGTTCTCGCGTCACGCTCGTCTTCGAGGGCGGAATACCGGAGATATCTGCGCCAGAGGTGAAGGCGTTGCTTGAGCCGATTATTGACTTCGGCGTCAAATCCTCCGAACAGGCCTATGCCGATACGCTCCCCCCGGAGTTGAAGGACGCCATTGCAGCTCACGAAGTTCTGGTGGGGATGAATCATCGGATGGTTCTTGCCGCGCTCGGCGCGCCGGAGAACAAGATTCGCGAGCAGCCGAGCGGCGACCCGGGCGGTGGACGCTATGAGGAGTGGATCTATGGCCATGTGCCACAGACCATTCGCTTTGTCCGATTCGTCGGCGATCGAGTCACCGTGGTCGAGATCGCGGCACTGGGAAAGCCCATTGAGATCCACGACAAGGATGAGATGGGCGGCTTCAATCCACCGGCCCCCACACGCGAGGTCGCTATGGGCGATCAACAGCCGGCAGGGGAGCAGGATAAGCCGGCCGCACCTCCGTCGCTGCGCCTGCCAGGAGAGCCTGTACCTACGGGAGGCGCCAACAAGGTCCAGTTCCCGACGGATAAGCCGGCCACTCCGATTCCTCCGCCTCCTTCCACGACAACATCATCGACTGATCCTTCGGCGGCTCCGAAGCTCTTCAAATAGGGTCTGTCGTGTAGACTTATAGAAGAGTCTCAATCGCAGTTCTTCTCCATCCGATTCCCGCCGTGGCAAGTCCCGGACAATCTTTACGAGAAGTTCCGGATGATCCGATTGTGCTTGTCCGCAAGGGCTGCAGCCTATTAAGACATCCAGCGCGCGAGCCAAAACATTTGTAACAGGGAGAGCAAACATTATGGCGAAGATTGCCAAAACGGGCGACCGTAAGAAGGTAATGGATACCAACAAGAGCACCGATTGTCCCAAGTGCTCCAAACCTACTCGCATTGTTAAGCGCGTGAAGGACCGAGAGCGCGGCATTCCGGGCGGAGTCTATATCTCGTGCTCGGCATGCGATTTCTTTGAAAAACTCTAACTAAAATCGACTACTGAAGCAAAGACAAGAGCCCATGACGGGCTCTTTGTCTTTGTGGTTGGCGCTCATTTTTTGTGCGTCAAATCAGGGGCCAAATTGCGTCTGGAAAGATGCACCAAAGTTGTACAAACAATTTACAAGCAGACCCTTGACGATCGTCAGTTGGGAGGGGCAGACTCTACGCTGGAAAGTAGGAACCCGGTTTTTATGATTACCACCTCGCCCGCTTCATCCTCTGCTTCAACGCTTGCCTCCCTCCCTCATTTCAATCGCCCGACATATCTGATGTGCCCACCAGAGTGGTATGACGTCGATTACGTCATCAACCCCTGGATGGCGGGAAATCTGCATCAGCCTTCGCGCGATACCGCATTCATGCAGTGGAAGAATCTTTATCAGGAGCTTCGGCGCATTGCGGATGTTCGCTTGCTGCATGCACGCGAAGGGTCGCCAGACATGGTGTTTGTGGCTCATGCGGCGTTGGTGCAGCATGGAGTTGCCGCGGTTTCGAGCTTTACTCATCCGCAACGGCAAACTGAAGAGCAGCATGTGCGGCGATGGCTGGAAGATGCAGGTTTTCTGCTGTGGGCGACGCCGCGTGAGACGTCGTTTGAAGGTGAAGGGGATGCGCTTTTCGATGCGAATGGCGGACATCTGTGGGCTGCGCATGGGGTTCGTACGTGCAAGATCAGCCATCGTCATGTAGCCGATGCGTGGCATACGAAGGTGACTTCGCTGCATCTGGTGGACCCGCGGTTTTATCACTTGGATCTTTGTTTTGCTCCACTTAGCGGGGGCTATCTCTTGTATTTTGCGGAGGCGTTCGATGCGGCTTCGAGGGCGAAGATTGAAGCGGCGTACGGGGCGGATAAACGGATTGCGGTCAGCGAGTTGGAAGCGACGCAGTTTGGGTGCAATGTTATCAATATCGGGCGGGATATCCTGATGGGTGCGGTTGAGACCGATCTGGCTAAACGGCTGATGGAGAAGGGTTTTGATGTGACGGAGTTGCCGTTGAGTGAATTCCAGCGCGGGGGTGGCTCGGCCAAGGCACTGGCGCTGCGATTGAGCGATATGGACGTTACGCATGGGACTGAAGGGGTGGGGCTGGCTACGCAGTTTTAGGTATTTTTTTTCGCGTGGTGGAGTGGCGTTTTTGCAGGGGGTTTTGCGAAAATGTGCGTGTTTTTGCGTGGTAATTTGTGGTGATTTTGTGGTGGATCGCTGGTAAATCGTGGTGAGTTGATGGACACTTTTTCGGGTCCGAAAAACACGCCAACTTTTCCAACTTTATTTTTGGGTACTTTTATCGCGTAACGGCCTGGGCCTGCTCGATCTCGTGGAGGATCGAACGTGCGGCGTGGTTGGGGTCAGTGGCGCGCGTGATGGGGCGGCCGACGACCAGCAGGGAGGCTCCGTCGGCGATGGCCTCGGCGGGGGTGGCGATGCGCTTCTGGTCGTCCGCCGTAGAGGCGAAGGCAGGGCGGATTCCAGGGACGACCAAGAGGGTATCGGGACCGGTTTCTTTGCGCAGCATGGCGACCTCTTCGGGAGAGCAGACCATGCCGTCGATTCCCGAAGCTTGCGCGAGTCTGGCGAGGCAGAGGACTTGATCCGCGGGTGAGGCGGTGATGCCGATGCCAGTGAGTTGGCTCGCGTCCATGCTGGTGAGGACGGTGACGGCGAGAAGGCGCGGGGAGCCGGGAGCGCATGCGGCCTCGGCTGCTGCGGACATCATCGCGGCACCGCCACTGGCGTGGAGGGTGAGCAGGGAAGCACCGGCCTGGGTGACGGAGCGGACGGCGCCAGCTACGGTGTTGGGGATGTCGTGGAGTTTGAGGTCGAGGAAGACGTTGAAGCCGCGATCCCGAAGGTGGTGCATGATGCTGTTGCCGGCGGCGTAGTAGAGCTCCATGCCGACCTTGTACCACTGGCAGGTTTCGCCGAGGCGGTCTACGAGGGCGAGCGCCTGCTCTTCGTCGGGGAAGTCGAGCGCTACTGCCAGGCGGTCTTTGGGTCGGGTGATTGTTTCGGTGGCGGGCATGTTTTCAGTTTAACTACTCTTTTTGATTTAGTGCTGCTTTTGTGACTGCCAAGGGTGCGCGGTGAGCGTCATGTGGATTTGTTAGGCTAGGCGGTATTGAACACGAGGCGGCGAGACCAATGCTCGATGTGCATCCTCCGCATGAAGCAGTACACGACTGGCGCGACTTTTTTATCCACTTGACTACGATCACGATTGGGTTGCTCATTGCGCTTAGCCTCGAAGGATGCGTCGAGTGGCGGCACCATCGGCACCTGGTGCACGAGGCGGAGGCAAGCCTGCTCGGCGAGATCAAAACGAATGCCGAACAATTGCAGGGGGTTCTGGATGAACTGCACAGAGAGAAAGCGGCTCTGAAGCAGGATGTTGCGGTGCTGAACAGGATCATCGCCAATCCGCGGAAGCCCAACAGCGAAGAGATGACGGTTCAGTACAACATTCGCACGTTCAACGATGTGAGCTGGAGGACCGCACAATCGACCGGTGCGTTCTCGTACATGCCGTATGCCGAGGCCCAGGAGTACTCCGACATCTATACCCAGCAGAATAATATTGCCGCGGCGGAACTCCAGGGAGTGCGCGATACGGTGGTCGGAGTCGCGCCGTTCCTTAACCTGAAGAAAGGCGATCCGAATCCGAGCGGGGAAGAGGCAGTGAGGATCAAGAACAATTTTGAGATTCTGCAGGGGCAGCTGAACTTCATCGAAGATCAGGTGACGCGGCTTGACGGCGAGTATAAGAAGTTTCTGGCGGCCCATCCGGAGTGATCCGGATGGAGAGACCATGCTAAGGAGGGTGGATTGTGTCCGTGTTCTGCCAAGCGGTCGTATGCTTACTCGCGGTTTTGCCTGCCGTCGCTCAGTCGCAGGCATTTGCAACGATCACCATCAAGGCCGCTCGCTCAGACGACCCGCGGAACCCGCGCGTGCAAGTGCTGCCTAACGGTGACTTGATTGCGAGTGCGGTGCCTGTCGTTACTCTCTTGAGTTACGCTTACGACGTGCCGATCAACCCGTCGCCTCGTCTTTCTTCTCTTCCTGACTGGACCTTTCGTGAGAGGTACGATATCGAAGCGAAAGCGCCTGCCAATGCCATTACTCCCAATCTTCAGCACCGCGAAGTACGAAGCCGCGTTCAGCAAATGATCCGCGGATTGCTCGCCGATCGTTTCAGACTCGTGATGCGGGTTGAGAATAAAACGATGTCAGTCTATGCTCTCACCGTAGCCAGCGGAGGTCCGAAGCTCGAGAAATCAGCCATCACCACGAAGGACTGCACCTTCGATACCGACCCGGACGGTTGCCATAACTTTGTTGGTGGCCTGGGGCATCCCCTGAATGCAAAAGCCATCGATATGGACGACCTTACCCATTACATTGCAAACTGGACGGATTTGCCGGTGGTGAATCGCACGGCGCTCGGCGGGCTGTTCAGCGTAAGCACGGAAGGCTGGGTCCCGATGCGGCTGCCTCCTCCGCCACCGAATACCACTCCGGCAGGGAGTCCCTTCGCCGGCCTCCCCACACTTTTCACGGTGCTGGGCAAACTCGGTCTCGAACTGAAGCGAGAAGAGGACAGCTTGCCGGTGTACACGGTGGAGCGGATCGAACACCCGGCCGCTAACTGAGGAGTTGGTTTCTGGCGGCGCATTTCGGAGTGATCTGCGTTGGGTTCGCTGACTCGCATGGATGTGGGTGTGAGGGGAGGGCCCGGGGCTAAAGCCCCTTACATTGGATGGCTTTCTCGCAGGGCTAAAGCCCTGCGCTTAATCCCAAGGACAAAGACAAAAAGCAAAATGCGGGGGGCGCTCCACTTCGCCGCCACAAAAAGCGTGAGCGGCTTCCATGGAAATGACGAGCTTTGCCCGAGGCAATTTTGTTGGAGTCTGTTCGATGGTTGGAGTTCGCCCTGCGCTTAATCTCAAGGACAAAGACCAAAAGCAAAATGCGGGGGTTTCTCCACTTCGCCGCTCACAAAAAGCGTGAGCGGCTTCGGTCGAAATGACAAGCTGAGATTGCTCCGCTTGCGGCGTCCATTCGGCGCTCAGGACGGGCTCTGAAGCCGCGCCCCTGCAAAGCAAAGCTTTGTTTGAAGACAATTTTCCTGGAGTCTGTTCGATGGCTGGAGTTTATGTGTTGGGTTTATTTGTTTCGGCGTCCATCAGGATCTGGATCCATGGAATGGGGCTGTGTTGTGTGTGAGCGCAGACCTGCTTGAGGGTGTCGGCGTAGCCCGGGTCCTGCCAGCTGGCGAGAGCGAAGAGATTGACGCTGCCGACGGGCTCCCATGGGCCGGAGTAGCCGTGTTCGCCGGCTTTGTCGCGAGCGGCGTCGAAGGCGACTTTGGAGTTGACGAACTCCTGATGAGTCTTCGCGCCGGTGGCGAAGGGTATGAGCCAGTCGACGGCCATTTCGACGGAGGGGCTGCCGGTGGAGGCGGTGTGGAACCAATCTTCGCCGTGGGCCTTTGCGGCCAGCGATGCACTGGTGAGGGGTTCGAGATCGTAGGTGACGTAGTGGAGCGCGTCGCGCTTGTAGAAGTCGTCGACGGATCCGTCGGGACGGATGTTTTGCTTTACCTGGGTGCGATAGGCTTTGTCCGCGCGTGCGATGAGAGCGGGATCGCCGGTGAGGTAGGCGCCGAGTGTGGCGAGCTTGATGCGATGGCTGTTCCAGTTGTCGATGTCTTTGCCGGGGTTGTGGTCTTCCCAGTCCAGGTAGCCGGTGGCCATGGTGCGGAAGAGGGCAATAACCTGCTGCTGGGTCGCTGCGGGAAGACTGGAGCGGGTGAGATCGAAGGCGATGATGATGGGGTCGAACCGGGTCTCGTCGATGGGGTTGAGGCTGGGCTTATAGACCTGCGACCAGGAGTTGAGGAATCGGGATTCGGTGTCGAGGTAGCGATTGTCTCCTGTGAGGCGAAAGGCGAAGGCAAAGGCGAGCATGGTGTCGAAGTCGCGCTCGGCGTCGATGCTCTGGTCGCGGATGCCCTGGTGCGGGAGCGTGCCTTCGGTGTGGAGACGGGGCATGGGGTGCGGCGTGTCGGCAAGATGCTGGTCGGCTTGCTCGATGAAGCGGCGGCCAAGCTGCGTTTGGCGCTGGGTGGAGAGTGCAGCGGCGAGGGATGGAGAGACGAGGGCGAAGGGTTGCTGGCTGGGTGCAGCGGGTGCGGCGTTGGCTATGGGCGAGAGGCAGGCGGTGAGGCAGAGGAGCGTGAGGCGGTTCGGCATCGGGGTCCCTTGAAGGTTGTGGTGCGATTGGTGGCTGTTGCTTGCTTGATTGCTGAAAGAAAGGGTATCAGTGGCTACGCCTAAAGATGTACGGCAGGGATAGATTATTCCCCTTATGCTGTAAGGATTATGGAGACGGCGTTGTCGATTGCGGGCTTTGATCCATCGTCAGGCGCGGGCGTGACGGCCGACCTGATGGTGTTTGCTGCGCATGGACTGTTTGGGACTTCGTGCATTACGAGCCTGACGGTGCAGTCGACGGTGGGGGTGCGGGCGACTACGGCAGTATCGGCGGAGATTGTGAGGGCCTCGCTGAACTGTCTGCAGAGCGATGTGCCGCCGGCGGGAATCAAGATCGGGATGCTGGGGACTGCGGCGAATGTAAGGGCAGTAGTGGAGTTTCTGGAGGCGCTTCGCGGCGAGGAGGGGCGGGTGCCGGTGGTGCTCGATCCGGTGGTGCGGTCCAGTTCGGGCAGGGAGTTGCTGGATGCAGACGGAGTAGCGGTGATGCAGAAGGAGCTGCTGCCGCTGGTGGATTGGGTGACGCCGAATCTGGAGGAGCTGGGAGTATTGACGGGGCGGACGGTGAAGCGGCGGGAGGATATGCCGGGGGCCGCGGGGGCGCTGCAGGGGATGGGGTGGGAGCTGAATGTGCTGGCGACGGGAGGACATCTGAATCCGCCGGACGATCTGTTGCTGGCGGCGGATGGTGAGGTGTTCTGGCTGCCGGGGGAGCAGATTGTGAGCCGATCGACGCATGGGACGGGGTGTGCGTTTTCGAGTGCACTGCTGAGCAGGCTTGTGCTGAACGATCGTCCAAGGGATGCCGCGGAGATGGCGAAGCAATATGTGGCGGAGGCGATCAGGACGGCGGTGCCGATCGGCAAGGGGCTGGGGCCGCTGAATCTTCTGTGGCCGCTGCGGGACGATTAGCGAGTTTGAATAAAGGCGGTCGTGAATAAAGGCGGAGCGCTGAGGGGCCGATAGGGAGGTGGACGGAGGAATTAATGTCCATGTCTATTGCGGTCTTTCCGGGAGCGAATCGCCCGCGCCCGGTCCTCGTGCCTGAGAAGGCGCGTGCGCTTCCGAATCTGTCACTGAACAGGTCGGCCAGTGCCGGCGACCTGACGATCCATCGGATTACGAAGACGCATCATGGGCGGACGTTGCTGACGCTTGGGCATGCGGCCGAATATCTGGCGAACTCGAGGCGATATTCGACGCAGAAGATCGACCATGAGGCGAATGTAGAGGCGATCCATATTCTGATGGGCTTGAGCCGGAGTGTGTTTGAGGATTACGCGGAACGCAGGGCACTGGGTCGCCGGGTGGAGGATTGGGTGATTGGGCGGGTAGTTGGGTTATTGGAGATGGTTCCGGGGAGGCGGAGGAACGTCTGATAACCGGCGGTCGTAATCGGGAGGATGAGGTTTGTGGGATGTACCTGCTAGGCTGGAGGGGATATGTCCCTTACTGTGATTCTCAATGGCCAGTCCCGTAATTTTGATTCGCTTCCTCAGCCTGTGAGTCTGGAACAACTGATTGGGGAGCTTGGGCTGAAGGGTGACCGGGTGGCGGTCGAGGTTAATGGGGAGATTGTGCCTAGATCCGGTTGGGTGGAGATGGTGGTGAAGGAGGGGGACAAGCTGGAGGTGGTTCACTTTGTAGGGGGCGGGGCGTGGGGTTCTTGGACTGGAGTAGGAAGGCGATTGTGAGATGATGGCTTGAATTAAGGCACATGAATGCAATCATGTATCTTCTTGGCGAATTGTCTCGATCTAGGGGATGGATAACTATGGGTTTATGGGTTGCCGAATGTGGATGAGGGCGAAGCTCGAGCAGGGCTATCGCGCACTATACATAATATGTGTTATCGGACACAAGGGTAGTTTTTCCACTGTTGCTTTGAGATGGGATTTAATTACCATTGAAGCCGCAACACCGCCTTGCTCCTGTCTTCAGCCTTGAGCAACTGACTAGTAGTCGTAGGGGCTGTGGGAAAGTGGGAATCCCGCTATGCGGGATTTCCAAGTATGGTGGGAAAGTCCGTCCTTGCACTTTGGACTTTTCCACCATACGTCTTTTCCATAGCCCGCGGCCCGCGCGTTTTTCCGTTTCCGATTTTGAGAGGTGTGATGCTTGCCAAGGTCCACAGCCAAGAGCACCACCATGCTTTGAGTGCCCGTCTTATGCAGATTGAGCTCCTGAATGCGCACCTCCACGTTGGGAGACGGCGTCGGCCAGAACGAATCAGGTCTCTCCCATCTGAAATCGTTGAGGCGCTTTACGACATGCTGGATCCAGAGTCCTCAATCAATCCTTTTCGGGGCATCGTTTCACGCTGGCGTGTGTACATGATTTTCATGCTGCTGTTGCACCAGGGGTTACGACGTGGGGAGCTTCTGAACTTTCCGGTCGATGTGATCAAGAGCGGCTTTGACCGGAACCGACAGCAGCCTCGCTACTGGATGACCGTTCAATATAACGAGTACGAGGATGACGACCCCCGGTACTCGAAACCGAGCATTAAGAATGCTCCGTCCTTTCGCCCGATACCCGTCAGCAAACCGATCGCGCTGCTCGTCCAGGAGTACGTGACGAACTACCGGGGAAAGCCTGACCACTCATTCCTGCTCAACTCCCAGAAGCAAAACCCACTCTCGACTGAAGGAGTGACCAAGATGTTCCAGAAGATCACCGCTTCCCTGCCTAGGCAGCTGCGAAAGATTCTCATAGACCATACGGGCGATGACTCCATCAGTCCTCATGATCTCCGGCACACGTGCGCAGTAGTCAGGCTGAACCAGCTATTGGTTTCCGGAGTTGAGATGGCTGATGCACTGGAGCGGATGAGAGCGTTCTTCGGATGGTCTAGGGATTCCGACATGCCATTGCGGTACGCACGTGCGGTCTTCGAGGACAGGCTTGCCTCGGTGTGGAACAGCACATTCGATGATCGGGTTGATGTACTCAGGAATCTACCAGAGAGGCTGAAATGAGAACACAGCCGAAACAGGAGGCACTTCGGGGTCTCCTTGCAGACCTGCCGCCACTGCCGGCTGTCGTTAGGTACTACGATGACTTTTCCGATAGCTATGGCCAAGTCGCTAATCCGGACAACTCCGATCGATGGGCGATTCGGTTCGATGGAGATGACCGCACACTGAACTTCAGTGACTTTGAGACGCAAATACGAGGAATCGTCAAGTCTTGGTGCGCTTTTGTCCTTGCTGATTTGTCCCCCATAACGGCATACAAGTACCTCTCCGCTCTGAAAGCAGTCCCCATCGATCGAATCATCGGGTTGGTGATCTGCCATCCTCAGAATGTGCGCCAACAGTGGAAGGAGCTTCACGCGTGCGGCCTATGTTATGGGGCCTTCGCACCTGTGGCTAGCCTCCTTGCCTTTCTCTGTAGATTTGCCATCGGTGCATGGGGACCTGAATGGCTCGACTTGGTTTCGCAACTGCCTCTTCCCAAAGTCGACAAGTACGCCTCAGTTCGTGTGGGAGATGTATTTCTCGGCGCAGATGAGGAGGCGGCCATCATCCGGCATATCGACCATGTGTGTGCCGAGATCCAGGCACGACCCGCTGGGGTCGGTGACGATGTCATCGAGTCAGCCGCAATCCTGATTTGCTCGTACCAGTTTGGATTTCGTGCCAAGCAGATTGCCATGTTGAAGATGCGGAATACCCGAATCTGGGATGATGGGCTTGGGAAACATCCCGCTGTTCACCTTACATTCGTCATTTATCAAACAGCGGTCCCCCAAACGGGTCTTCCCAATGGTTCGTCGGGTGAAACGTGAATGGGCTCCGCTCTTCGAAGAGCTGTTTGGGCGCGCACAGACCAAAGGACTGGCTGGCGCGGATCATGTCTTTCGTCGCACTCCAACCGAGGTGGGCAAAGCGCTTGCAGATTTGGCAGAAGAGATCCTGCGGGATCGGCGAACGGCCACGGAGCTGCGTCATACAGCGGCACAACGACTTGTCGATGCTGGTGCAAGCGAAGAGGAAGTCGCCGCTTTTATGGGGCACTGGGATCTCAATACTGGGCTCATTTACTTTCGTTCGTCGGCGTCGCAGGGGGAACGAGTTAATCAGGCGCTTGGAGTATCGACTGTTTATCAACGTGTCGCAAAGATCGCCCATGATCGCTTCATTTCGGAAAAGGAATTGGTGGAACTGAAGGGAGACCAACAGATTGCCGGAGTTCCACACGGGGTTCCCATCGCTGGCATCGGGGGATGCACACTGGGGCAGCCCAGCTGTCCGTATAACCCGATCATGTCCTGTTACGGGTGTCCCAAGTTTATGCCAGTTGCCGATGCAGGCGTTCACAAGAGGGTGCTGGAAGACCTGCGCGACGTGATGAAGTTCTTCTACGCATCGTCGCGAGCAGAACGCGGATCACCGGCATTCCAATTGCAGGAGACTATCTCCACCGTACAAGCAGTACTAAGCGAACTGGGAGCGGAGAGCAATGAACTCCTACCTTGAGACATTCATCCGGGGTGCAAAGGCGATCGCAGAACAGCGCGGTGTTAATCGGGACGTGCAACTCGGTCCTGATGGTGTGGCGATCCCTGGCCAAGCGTGGAATCTGACTCAAATGGTTGGCGCGTCACCACCGCCGGTGAGTTGGTTGAACGATCTTGGTACTGACCAGAAGACCGTCGAGCGGCTCAATTCTTCCCCGCCCTCCGGCCCACTCCGAACGTACAACAAGAAACCATTGTCACGGGATTGGCAGGATCTTCTCAAAGCCTGCGCCATCGACCAGTTGCTCGTTCGACGCAATACCTGCCCTCATGTGGTTAGCAATGTAGTGCGCCCTCTACGGATATTGGCAACCTGTGCCCCAACCACCGAACCATGGGCGATCACAGCGGAGGACGCCATCTTCGCCATCGATACGGCCAGGAAAGTGCAGCCGTCCGGAAAGCTGGCCGATCTTGTCTTTGGTGTGATTAGAAGCATCGTGGACCCTAATCGCCTGACCGACACCGGCCCCCTCGTTCCGGCACTGGTTCGGGATAAGAAAGTGCATGTAAGAACCTCCAAGTTCACAAAATCACTGGATGAGATTCGATCAGACCTGGACGAGAGGAAGAACGCCGAGAAGCTACCGGAGCGGCGGGCATTCTGGGAATTGACTCGTATCGTGTTTACCGAAACTCCTAGGAGCTTTCTCGACCTGCTACGGTTTGCACAGGCAAAGATCCTGATTCTCACTGGGCTGCGAGACGGTGAATGCACCATGCTCCCCGCGGACTGGAAGAGATATCGAGAGTACGTCGACGCCACCGGACGTCCGGCGGGTCAGGTGGGCGGGGTATCCCGGTCGCTGATGCTACGCCATTTTGCCGAGAAGCAGCGGGTGATCTACGAGGACAGTACCCGCTCTATTTGAATCCGTGCAGTTCGTGCCGATGATCTTCGAGGAGATCCTCGCAACAACTCTTGACAGAGTCGTGGCAGCAACCGAACCACTGCGCAGAACACTCCGGCGACAAATTGAGACCGGCAGGATTCTCCCGCAGTTCGAGAATGGAAACCTGGTTCGTGCCGCCGAGCTGTACACCTACCTGACGGGCAATCCGTTTGTTGCCGAGATTCCGGAGGACATTCGACAGCAGTACGTGACGAGCTATCAACGTGACTATGACCCGCAGGTATTCGACACCCTTCGTTCACAGCAACTGGAAAGCAATTCGAGCAGGGTGTAGCCTGACAATTGCGGCTTATCAGTACTTCAACAGGTTCAAGGGCGCGCCGTTTCGCAGATCGAACGGCGACGTTTGGGTAGGCAAGAAGAACTTCGCCCATCTCTATCTCCGCGTAGACGAGGTAGAAGAGTTTCTAAAGAGAGACCTGCCGACCAAGCAGTCCGACGCGACGCCGATCAAGCTCGCGAATGGAGAACTTTACGGCATGGGAACTCATGTTCCTCATGCCAAAGCGGGCATTGGCGGAAGGACTGGGCGCGGGGCTATGTGATGTCACGAGATATTGCGCGATTGGGCGCATGGACCCGCGAATGACTACTCTCTCTCTCTACGGGAGAGCAGGCACTCTTCTCAGTCTATGGTGAAAGCGATGCAGACCGCGCATTGACCATTCGCCCACACAGTCTCCGCCACCTACAGAACACCGAACTGTTTCGATTGGGGGTGGCCGATACGATCATAACGAAGCGCTTCAATCGCCGACGAGTGGCCCAGTCGTACGACTATGACCACAGGAGCCTCGCTGAGGATCTGGAGCAGATCGACCTCAAGCCAGAGGTGGAAGCCCGTCTGGGAGAGAAGTCGGCCACAGTGGCCAGGTTGATCAAAGCGGGGAAAGCCCGCGGACCCATCGTTGAAGCATTCAGGACCATTCAGCAGACGCAAGGCGAGGACGCTGCACTAGAGTACCTGCGAGCAGAGGCTGACGGGTTCCATTCCACCCCATATGGGCATTGCATAAACAGCTTCACCGTCGATCCCTGTCCGAAGCATTTGGAATGCTTCACTGGATGCAGGCACCTGTCTGCCACCGACCTCACGGAGAACCGGCACAATTTGGTCCAGCTTGAGGCCCGGCTGGAGACGGCGGTTCAAGCCATCGAAGCGCGGAAACAGGGCCTCGGGCGCGGTGCCCCATTGGAACTCGGCACGGCGTCCGGCGACCAACACAGCCGCAGCCTTACCGTGTCGGCACACTCCATGCGAACATGGGCATCAAGCGGAATCGGCATGGACAATCAGCTGAGCCACGCCAAGAGTCGGCTGGCAGGAGTCCGGAAGCTTTTAGCAACACCCCCGGGGGAGCAGGTCTTTCCTGATGGCCCAGATCTGTCCCGGGATTCGGGTAAGCCTGTTGGGAGGGTTCTTGATGACATTCTATGAATCGCAAGAGAAGCTGGGCAACGATGCCGATCCGGAGGATGGCCCGCATTCTTAAAGAGATGCTTGAAGCCGACGAGACAATCACCGCGCGAGCGGTGGCTAGGAAGCACCCCGTTATAAAACATGCGTCTTCCGTCACTCGCAATCCTTCTCGCTCAGACCTGCTGGCACAATTTCAGTCGCAGCAGGCGCAGTATCGGACGTGGCAAGCCCGAATGCCGAAACGGTCACGTGAACAGCTCGCGGCGCAACTCGCGCAGAAGGACCTGGAGATAGCCGACCTCAAACATAAAGTGGAGATCCTCCGAGTTTACAGTTTAGCTATGATCCGAACTGTCGGCGAATCGGGAGGCATCAGCAAGTTGCTGAAGCTCTATGAAGGCTACCGTGACATCAGGAATGAGTTGGATCGAATGGGAGTACTGCCGCAGGGCGAAGTGAGGCGGTTCGAGCTAACCAGCCACACAGCCCCGACGGCGACAGCCAGATAAATCTCTTCGCCTCACCATAAACCCGAACTTGCCGATAACGTGACTTCAAGGGCTATTCGGAACGCCTTGAGAGATATTGTTCTATCAACGAACGCTCCATGTCGACGCGGGAGCCAAGCTTTTCCCTCTCATCAGCGTTCGGAAGGCTCCGCGCCAATTGCTCCGCCTCAGCTAGCATATTCAGCCCGACTTGCGAATCTCCGAGGTAACCGAACCCGTGAGGAATTTCATGGGTATCCATGCTCACTCGGTTCAGAAGGGTGACGACGAGGTCTTTCCGTGTTGAGAAGTCTGTCGGGTCCAACTCTAAGGCTCGCCGCAGATCGTCTACCCCTCCTAGCCAGCGGTGTGGCACAGGAGAAGTCGGTTCGACGGTAGTCCACTCTTGGAGGGTTGGTCTGACGATCCGATGTTCGAGTGGGTGGGGGCAGAAAATGTAGGTTCGCCAATTGCGTCTGGGTAGCAGCCAACCGATGAAACGTCTGCGCTCCGCGAAGGGTTCCTTTTCCATGGCGACGACAAATACGTTGAGACTTGTCAGCGCCTGGGGACGCAGCCCTCGTAGAAGCGCGGAGCAGAATTCAACGTATGGCTGCCACTCTGGACGCCCTGCCGCCGCCGTGAAGCATTCTTGGCAGTACAACTCTCTTTCGGCGTCCTGTTTTACTATCCAGTCGCTCACCGTTCACCCTGACAGGTAGGATAGCAATGCCGCAACCATAAGGTCTCGGTTCTGAAAACGTCAGTGTTCGATTCGTGACTGCCGTCAGAACCGTTTGAATCGAAACTCCCGAGATACGGGATTTTGAGCAACTTCAACCCACCGAACCCGCTGGCCAGGCGAACTTTCCCAAAACCCGACTTTACGGGCATGTGGGGGGTGACCCATGTGAGAGCATCGAAGGATGAATGAGTTTGCAGGTAAATGGGCATTTTTGCGTCGCTGGAGAAGAACGTTTGTGCTTCTCCTCATCGCGTATGTACCTGCCATCGCGCTCTTCGATCACTTCTTCCAGCCGCATTTCCACAGCGTTGCTCCAACGGTTGTTCTGGCACTAGCGTGGTTGTTCTTGGTCCATCTTGCGTCAGTGCGACTTGGGACGTTCAGGTGCCCGCGGTGCAACAAGCCTTTCGCAAGCCCTGAGGACTCCGTTACAAACACTTGGACCCTCGCCCGTAAGTGCAAACATTGCGGGCTCCCCAAGTATTCAGGTGCTATTTAGATGGCCGGGTGGGCCGATGTTCCAGCAAAACGGGGTTACCGGCAACTTGATCCGAACTTGCCGTAAACCGGACTTCAGAGGCGGTTCACGCGAAGGCGATCTCCCTAAACGGCAGGCGGCAATTTCCGGATCGCCGACAAGCCGACCGCGACCGCCAATTGGTGATGTCGGTTGTGATCCTGGGAGTCTCGAGGGGTAGTCTAGAGTGCAGCTTACAGATTGTTCGAAATGAGGGATTCGTGCAGAGAATTCGCAAACAGATGTTCGACCTGAGCGCTGAGGACTTCGGCCAATGCGCAGTTTGGGAATTCTGTTTGGATGAAGAAACTTTGGACGGTCAGGACGAGACCACCGTTCATCCCACGGCGCTAATAGATTTACCCGCCAATTCGATGGGATTGTTCCTTGTGGCGGCGGATGTGGTATTTGGAGATGGAACCAGAGGCTTCGGCCGCCTATTCTCCGATGAACATGACGTGATTTCAGCGTGTCCCGCAGTTTTCATTGGCAATAAGAAGGTCCAATTTCAGATCCCCGGCTCCCTTACTGATGACAAGGCCGAAGAATGCAAAGAGCGGTATTACACAGATATTGGAATGGATCGCCAATCGATATTCCCGATCTCATTCAAATCACAAATCCCGGTGGCGGGTCGTCCAATGAGCTTTGTGCTTGATGGATTCATCTTCAACGGAGGCCCCGGAAAAGGGCAAGTGATCCGCTGAGGCACAGGTCCAAACCCGGCCAAACGGTTTCTTCGTCGTGAAATGTCGTTCCGAATGTAAAACCGCTCATTCGGAAGCGACCTTATTGACGTAGAAAGCGTAGTTCCCGAAATACGGGGTTTTCGGAAAGAACGCCCGGCAGGGGCAAAGTCTAAAATCCCCGGAGCAGTTGGGATAGGCTCAGCCCGAACCCATCGGCGATCGTCTTCATGACCCGTAAGCTCGGATCCTTCTTGCCGGTTTCAATCTCCGACAGATAACTACGATCGACGCCAAGCATCTCTGCCATTTCCACCTGGGTCCAGCCGTGCTTGCGCCGCAGGAAGCGGACCCGATTGCCGAGAAGTTCACGAATGTCAGTGGACACCTCCCGATAATCGCGTGTACCCTACCAGCAATGTGTTGGCAATTGCCAACAGTACGGGTGAGAGGTGCTTAGATGGCGCGAAGCGTGGGTCAAGAGGCTGAAGGTATACCGGCGTCGTTGCAACGAAGGGTTAGAGAACCTGCCAAACTAGTCCAACTCCGCATTCCGCTGTCATGGTGGGAAGAGTTGTCTGGTTTCGCCAGGGAGTTCGACCAAGACGTCTCCACGTTCCTGCGCGAAGCCACAGAAGACTGGCTTCAGCGAGCACGCAAAGTCCGGCAGCGGGACGCGCCGCCGCTGAAACCATAGAATGCGCTGGCCCTTCCGCACTGATCGCTCCGACGGATCTGCGCGTATACCGCGATCCCAAGACTGTGTGGGTAAAATTGGTACACTTAGTTTCTCTTTTTGTTCGTCTAACAGTTGGCCATGGAAACTCTCGCAAAACCGCCGATGCAGGATGTCGCTGAGAGTTTGACCTGCCTGCGAAAGCTCCGACATGACAATTTTCTCAGTGCTCTTCATCATGCTCGATGCATCGACGACGGCGGTATTGGGATCTATGGCTGCAAATTCTGTGCAGGCCTGCACCTCGGGCATCATTCTTCGACTCCGAGTACCAAGCTTCGGCGAAACAAGGGACGGCTCGACCGGGCACGGGAGGCGCTTCGCACAAACGATGGCAGCATGAAACCCGTGAAGCGACAAGCTTACGAGCAGAGAATTCGGGATCTCACCCAACGTCAAACGGAACTCGAAGCTGAAGTAAGAGAGGAAGGGCCGCAGAATCCAGCATTTCCGCCTGAGCTCGATTGGTGGGCCCTTGCCTCAATATTTTTGATCAATCTCGGAGTTAGGCTTCAGCACCTTGGATGTGATTGTGCTGACCGAAGTAAGCGGCCGTGGAAGAAACTCAAGGTTGAATCGATCTACTCGGTTGGGAAATCCGGACAATGATGATCAAGCGGATCCTCTTAGTCCTGGCTTGCATGGCCGTTTTCATGGGAGTCGGCAGCATACTGCGGCGGTGGGAAAGAAAGATTCATACTCGAACTCCGGAGCCCGTTCCTGATCCGCCTCATGTTGTGGTACCCAACCTCGTCAGGTGTGTGAGGTGCCAGGCTGATGTAGCAAGAGTCAAAGCTTATTTCAAACGTCGTGACGGCGATGTTATCTACGTCTGCCCAGCGTGCGTCGAGGCCGGCGAGGCTTCGAGATCGTGAGATCTGCCTATCTCGCGCTCGTGACGTCCACTTCAACGCGAGTGTTGCTTAAAACGCACACCAGATCGAGCAACAAACTGCCCGAGCTGTCGGCTGCAACGGGATAACGGCAATACTCGGTGCAAATGTCTTACATTCTGTGAGTTGCTAAAACAACAGCGACCATAACTACCAAGACTCAGACGTAGTGAATCTGCTTGAAGTTGAACACAAAAGGGTTTCTCTCACTAATATCGGTGTGGGTCGTCTTATGTGTTACCCAGTCTCTGTGAGGTGCCGTTCGTGTTTGCAGCCCGGATAGCTTGCCGCTCCCGACGTTCTGGCCTGCTGCTTCCCTTGCTGGTTCTTATTGGGTCTTCGGTGTTCGGTCCTGGGCTCATTTTGGGGCGAGCGAGTGGGCAAATGACCGGCGGCTCATTGGGGCCGAGTTCTGTTGGCACCGCTACGACGGGTGCGACGGTTGTCCCGAGTACCGTGCAGGGTCAGGTGATCAATGCAAGTACGGGCGCGCCAGTGCCCCGGGCGCTGGTTCGGCTGAATAACCGGGCTGTCCTGACGGATCACGATGGCAAGTTCCGATTCGACCAGAATACGGAGAGCTCGGCGAATATTCTGGTTACCAAGCCTGGATTTTCGGCCAGCACGGAGATGCAGGAGCCGGGAAATCTGTTTCTTACGGGGGCGCAACTGGCGGCGCCGCTGGAGTTGCGGGTGTATCCGGAGGCGCTGCTGACGGGAACGGTGCTTGCTCCGGACGGATCGCCACTGCCTAGGATCTCGGTTGCTGCCCAAAGGGGTGTCTACGATGACTCGGGGCATCGATGGGTGACAGTTGGACAGGAGCAGACGGACTCGCATGGGAACTTCCGGTTGCCGGAACCGGCGGGAGAGTACCGGCTGGAGAGCCGGTATAGCCCAGTAGATCGGACGACGGGTGAAGCTGTTTTGCCTGTTATAGTTCCCAGCGAAGGTTCAGCTAATACATCACGAAGCATCATTCTTCACAGCGGTGAGGAGCAGCACTTTGAGTTACGGCCCGCGGTCAGTCCCGCCCATACCGTTACCCTGCAGACCGAGTCCTCTGGCGGGCGGGATTTCCCAAGGATCACTGCGCGGTCAAGTAATGGGAGCACGCTTCAAGTAAACCCAATGGTCAGTGCCGGCGGAGAGATGAAGATCCAACTCCCTCCGGGCACTTATACGCTAACTGCGACGCGAGCGAATCCGGACAGCCCTGAGCAGGCGGAGACCACTTTGACGGTACCGGACCACGATATCTCGGCTGCGGCGCTTCGGTTCGCGCCAATTCCGTCGATTCCAATTGAGATAGTTACCGATACATCTTCTACGTCTGATAATAGTCAGCCTGTGCCAACGATTCCCCAGCTAGGGCTTAGTTTGCAGAGCGGTCAGGCCGAACCTGATCGGGGCGATTCTACGATTCGTCCCACGACCCGACATGATCAGAGTTTCGTCTTTACGACACCACCGGGTAGCTATCATTTGCAGGGGCGCGACACGGGCGCCTGGTATATCAAATCGGTGACGTACGGGGACTCCGATCTGCTGCGAGACGACCTGGTCGTGGTACCGGGCGCGGCGGGTACTCCGATACGAGTGGTGGTGAGTAATCAGACCGGTAGTCTGCAAGGCACGGTGAACCTGAACGGCGTGGGGGGCGCCTCCTGGATCTATCTGATTCCGACCAGTCCAAGCGCGGAATATGTGATCTCACTGCGAAGCAGTAGCACGGGTAGCTACATGTCGCCGCACCTGCCGCCCGGGAACTATCAGGCGATCGCATTTGAGCATCGCCACTCGGCGAACTATAGAGATCCTGCGAGCCTTGCGCCGTTCAGTAGCCATGTACACTCGGTCACTATCAGTGCGGGGGATAAGCCGACGTTGAATCTGGATGCTGTATCCGCCAGAGAGGTGACGCCGTGAGACGACGCTTCGCGGCTCGGCTTTCTGCCGATCTCATTCTTCCTGCGTTGATGGTCTGTGGTTTGGGATGGGCGCAGACTCCAACGCCAGCGCCGACGAAGCGCGACGGGAAGCCAGCCGCACCCACAACGCACTACGAGATTACCGGAATTGTCGTAAACACCGTAACGGGTGACCGGGTGCCGCATTGTCATCTGACGGCGAATCTTACCGGGCGTTCAGGGTCTGGGGGATTCGGCAACCGTCAATTCCCTACCCCGGCTAATGGCTTCGATTGCGATGCGCAAGGTCACTTCTCGGCCACGGTGCCTTCAGCCGGCTCATGGCGTCTCACCGCGAGCGCACGAGGTTTTGTCACGCAGGCTTTTGACGAACACCAGTTCTATTCTTCGGCGATTGTGCTGACCGCGGAGGCGCCGACGAAGGACATTGAATTTCGGCTTAGCCCTGAGGCGACGATTGTCGGTGTTGTGCTGGACGAGGCGGGCGAGCCGGTGCGGAACGCCCAGGTATCGCTTGTGACGGTGCCGCCGCCTGTGGCCGGCGGTCCACAGCCTGCGGGCAACGGGCGCGGGGGCGCCCGCACGGATGACCGTGGCATGTATGAGTTGCCGAATCTTGCTCCGGGAAACTACCGGCTGACGGTGCATGCTCAGCCGTGGTATGCCGCGCAGGCGAATCGCGGAAATGACAGCGAGGCTTCAGCGCTTGATCCGTCGCTCGACTACGCGTATCCGACGACATGGTTTCCCGGGGTAAGCGATCCTGCGCTGGCGGAGACCATAAGCCTTCACGCGGGGGATACACGGCAGGCCGATTTTCATCTTGTCCCGATGCCGTCGATTCACCTTCGGATGCTTTTGCCTTCGCGGGTGAGCACCGGGCCCAACACTCCGCAACAGCCGCCATCTTTCCCGATTGTGCAACCGATCAACTCCGGTGCGGGCATGGCGGGCTCTGTTCAGGTGACGACGCATTACGACCCGCAGCAGGGCCAGGTGGACATAGGAGGGCTGACACCGGGACTGTACCAGGTCCGCATGTCGGGTCCGAACCCCGACAGCCGTGTTGCGGTGGTGGAGATAAACGCAAACTCGGCGCGCACGTTGGACCTGAACGCGGCTTCGCGTGATATGGCCAGGATCACGTTGCACTTCGATGGTCTGGGAGACTCGGATTCCAACTCGCGGCCGGGGCGCAACGGCGGAGTGATCGTCAATTTGATCGATACGGACGCAGGCCGCGAAAGCTATTTTTCGAGCGGCAATGAGGCCGGTCCTGTTGCTCGTCGCGAGCAGAGGGATCCCAACGCGGATCGAACGATGGAGGTTCCACCGGGGCGCTATGAGGTGGTGCTGCAGGGACGCCCCAATATCTTCCTGACTGGGTTGACGGCCAAGGGTGCGGAGGTCGCGGGACGCTATGTGACGGTTGGCGCGGGCGAATCGACGCTGACCATTCACGTTGCGAGTGGGCGCGCGAATCTGAGCGGTATTGCGACGCTTGATGGCAAGCCTTCTGTGGGAGCGATGGTGCTGCTGGTTCCGGTGACGATTGAAGATCCAAACTCGATCACGATGTTGCGCCAGGACCAGACGAACACTGACGGGAGTTACGATCTGGAGAACGTCATTCCCGGGCAGTACATTCTCGTCGCGATCGACCATGGATGGCAGATCAACTGGGGTGATCGCTCGACGCTGCGGCGCTACCTGATGGGGGGCGTTCCGATTGATTTGAAGTCCTCCGCGATCGTGAAACAGGGTGTGATAGCGCAGGCTCCTTGAGGGTTTGGACCCGAGCGGCTGGCCTTCGGGTGAAGGGTCAACCTGTGTTAGATTCAAGAAGGCCCGCAATACCGCGGAGAGATGGCCGAGTGGCTGAAGGCGCACGCTTGGAAAGCCAACCGACAGACGGCCTCAATACTCCATCTACAATCAACAACTTACGAGGGTTTTATCTCTTGCAGAAATTGTAAGGCGTGAGCCTTTTCAACGCAAGGAATTTCCTCTCCTTTTGTGGTGTAGCCCTATTTACTTGCGTGGTGGCGGATGCGAGAGGGCCGCTTGATTCTTCGCTTGCAGCCCGGCGCGCCAAAAATTGTGAGCGCCGTGTTTATGGGAGACTTCTAGTACGACTTAACCAAGGGGCCGCCGCAGTGAACAAACGCACGTTGATAATGCTTGGACTTTTCGTGTCCGGCATACTAGCACTGCTGTCGCCAATCTTTCTATTACTGCTTGGCCTCGTTTATTCTCGCCGTTCACCGCTCATGGGCTTCACTGTTGTGCTGTACGCGCTGCCCGCGCTTATTGGAGTCTGCTTCTTAATTGGCCCTATGGTTCGATTTTTCAAACGAATCCATACCAGTGGGGCCGATGAGCAGTTATCGAACTTCGCGGAACGATTTAAGGCGGGGACAGCGCTGTGGTCGGATGCACCACCTCAAATGGGATCAATAGCCAATACTATCTATTGGGCTGTTACAACGCTATATTTTCTCTTTTACTTGCCCGTACTGTTTATGTCTGTGGTTGTGCTAATGCGCTTCGAGCCAGAGCGATTTCACAGAAATCACAATTTCTCTTGGTTTGTAATGTTTGTAGTAGCAGCTTACGGGCTAATCCACGCGGGTCATCTCCACGCGGGCGGCGTTCTTGCATGTGATTTGGTGGTCGTCGCCGTCACTTCAGTTTTCCTGTTTCTGAAGGTGCACAAGGGCTCGATCCTGCTATATTCCTATCCCCGATTCCAGATGCGCTTGTCCATTATCGGCGAAACGGCGGCTTCGATAGTCTTGGCGTTCGGAGTACTACATTACGAATTATCGAGGAGTTGGAATCAAGCCTATTCGTCAACTTTGACCATTCCGGACTCCCTGTATTTTAGCGCTGTTGACGTGCCCCCCTAGATCCGCACATACGCAAGTATGATTTCGGATTTGAGGGAGGATCGGCATGAGCAGGAGCAAGCACAGCGAAGCGCAGATTATTGCGGCTTTGAAGCAAGTAGAGGCAGGACGTACGGCAGACGACGTGGCCCGAGAGTGTGGCGTGTCTAAGCACACGATCTACGCCTGGAAGGCGAAGTTCGGTGGCATGGACGCCAGTGAGGCGCAGAAGCTTCGGGCACTGGAAGATGAGAACGGGCGCCTCAAGCGGCTGGTGGCGGACCTCAGCCTGGATCGGGAGATGCTTAAGGCGGTGATCGCAAAAAACGGTCTGAGCTCGTAGACCGAAGGACGGATGCCTGCTGGCTTGAGGAGCAGTACCAGGCCAGCAAGCGCCGGGTGTGCGGGCTGATGTCGATCGCAGTGAGCACCTTTCGCTATCGTTCCAGGCGGTCGGATGAAGACCTGAAGGAGAAGCTGGCTCGGCTGGCCAGGGAGAAGCCGCGCTATGGCTACCGGAGGCTACAGGTGTTGATGGAACGGGAAGGCGAGCGGGTGAACCACAAGCGTCTGTATCGGGTATACCGCGAGGCGGGGCTTTGTCTGAAGCGGAAGAAGCGTAAACACTGCGCCCGCGTTGGATCGCCGCGTGTGCAGTTGACCGCCGCCAACCAGGAGTGGGCGCTGGACTTCGCTCATGATGTGGTCGCGGCTGGACGTACGATCCGGGTGCTGAGCGTTGTCGATGCCTTCACTCGCGAGTGTCTCGCACTTGAGGTGGATACAGGTTTTGCCAGCCGACGGGTGACACGCGTGCTGGATGAAGTGATCGGTCAACGTGGCCTGCCGCAGGCGATACGCTGCGACAACGGCCCCGAACTGACCAGCCGGCACTTCCTTGCCTGGGGTCTGGAGTGGAAGATCGAGCTGCGCCACATCCAGCCAGGTCGTCCCATGCAGAACGGCCATGTCGAGAGCTTCCATGGACGGCTGCGCGAGGAGTGCCTGCGGGCCAACTGGTTCAGCAACCTTTTCGATGCACGCTCGAAAATCACAGACTGGAGAAAGGAGTACAACGAGCTTCGCCCTCACAGCAGCCTCGACTACAGAACACCCAAGGAGTTCGCGCAAGCACTTAAGAAGGCGAGCTATGGAAAAGACGCAGGCTTCGCCTGCTTGGAAAACGCCGCTGGCGTTTTCCACTTTGCCACAGCTCCGACGACGGGATAAATTCGTATTCACAAACGTGCGGATTCTGGGGGCACGTCACTGTCACCTTTGCTACTGTTGGTTACGGAGACATCTATCCCAGATCCTTGCTGGCCAAGTCAGCATGCACTGCGGAGATTTGTAGTGGAATTTTGGTTCTAATAGTGGCAGTCACTGTGACCACTTCAATCTGGCTCCAAAAACACCAGCCAGCCGAAAAGATAGAGAAATCGCAGGCCCAAACAGCGAGCACTGAATAAGCCCCCTACTACCTTCTCGACCGCCGCCCAAGCTTTCCCCTTCCCTACTTGAGGCGCGCCCTATTCGTAGTGCCCTATCTATTAATTGCCCAAACCCAACCCCTGTCACCAACGTACGACGACCCCAAGGGAGTCGGACGGTGGGGACGGGGAATGGGGGCGTGTGTTCGGTGTCCACTGTTCACTGTTCTCTTATATGGAGCGTCAAGTTGTCAGTTCGCCGGGTCACACCGATGTTTTCGGACCCATTCACGGCTACGGATAATTCTGTGATCTTTAAGTAAGCGGGATAGTTGGCGAGCTGACAGATTGGGGTGCTCACGCATGATCCTGATAGCTCGGACTTGGTTGCGGTCCAGGTCCGGCGTCGCGCCTTTTGTGTTGCCGGGTTCGACGGTTCGGAACATCCACCGCCGCCGCTGAATCCAGCTTAGGGTTCGCTCAGCTCCATCGATTCCGCATGTAAATAAGTGACGCTCAATTGCCGTGTTTGATAAGTGCGGGTTGGCCGCAATGATGATCCACGGATAACCCGCCAACCCTAGGACGTTGCGGGCATCGGCAATCAGATTCACTTCCTCAGTCCGTTTGTTGCCGCGCCAATCCGTCCATGACATTGTGGTTTTGTCGCCCATTCTCATGCCTCCCGCGTCACTCGCTCGCGGCGTCTGACCGGCTTCGGCTCGTGCGGTGTTGTGGGCCGCCATCCGCTCTCAATTGCTGTGCCGTCCGCCCAAACCAGCCTACGAATATGCCCCGGCTCTTGGTGCTTTGCGACCGGCTCAAGTATGGTGCCTAGGTCCGCGTCTGCTTTGCTTGTCGCCATCCCAAAAAAGCCGTTTAAATCCGGGTGCAAAATTACGATGATTCGGCCATAGTGAGGAAACCAATTGTTAGACATCAAGAAACTTTCACCAGGAGAGCGGTGCTTCCTTGTCAAGACCCACCGTCCGTAATGCCAAAGGCTCCCGAGTGATGTGCGCGTCCATCCGTTCTCTTTGTCCACACGCATCTCCGAAACTAAAAAATCAAGGACCTGCGGGTTGGCCCGGTGGAATCTGTGGACGCGGAGGAGCATCGGGCTTATGCCGCCGGTTTGTCTTCGGTGTGCGACTAACTCGTCAATTGCATCGATGCTCATGGGCTTATCCGTTCATCTTTCTCAAGGTTTTCTCAACGTGCTTTTGCAGTTTGTCCCCGTGCTTATCCATATTGACCCTCGAATCCCTTTAGAAGGTTGAGGCGGCTGCATCTTCCCCGAGAAGCAACCGCCCCATCTTTCCAGCGTTCTCAATCTGGTCGGCACGGTGGAAGCACGCCTCTAGACACCCCGCATAATGGCTGTGGACCCTCCGCGAAAAGGGCGGCGCGACCATACGCAGACCCGCTAGTTTGGGTTCGGAGTTCCGCGCCCAACTTGGTTAGCTATGCAGCGTAATTGCCTGGATTGCCTCCGAGCGCCGGACGCGCCCATCGGTTCGGCGATACGCCAACAGGATGATTTGACCCTGCAGCGCGGCTGGCTGGTCCAAGACCTTCACGTTGATGCCCGAGCCGCCACGGTCACCGATGACATACCCCAACTTGAAGTTGCCAAACAAGACGGGAGTTGCACCGGCGGCCACAGTGGGCATTGCAGTGGAGTACGTGACCGGATAGCCGTGGAGGTAGTCTTGTCCGTTGGACCGCGTAAACACCGGCTCAAAGAGGTTGGCTTGTTTCTGTGCCTTCCTCAGCAAGACGCCGGTTGCGCGCTGCATCAGAAACGATGCGCCTTCGTGATACGCGCCCTTCAGCGTTCCCAACACATCGAACGTGGCATCGATGGATAGGAGATTGCCGCTGGCATCCGCAGTCTCGCCGGTCACACCAACTCCGGTGTTTCCAATGAGGCCCTGTGGCTGCCCGGTGCCAGTGCCGTTGACGTACCAGTTTTCCTCAAAGAGGGACTGTGCCAACAGCATGTCCCCTACTGCGAACTGCTGAAAGCTCGGAACGTCCTGTGCCAACTCCCACGAAATGGTGTGCGACAGACCAGCCATAAACGCGGACAGCGTGAACTGATCCAAGGTTGGGTCCGATTCAGTGAAGCTGTTGGAGGACGCGCCGGATTCTGCTTTCGCTGCCGCCGTGCTGATTGAGGTGGCTCGCGGAAGCTTGATGTCCATTGCGGTTGGGATGACGCTAGCGATTGTGCGTACACCCATGTCGGTGGGCGCAAGCGGGACAATCTGCTGGTCAACGATGGAAGGCACGACGTAGCCGCCCGAAGACCCCGCGCCCTCGTACAAGGCCGCGCTTGTCTGGTTCGCGCCGTTTGACCGGACATAATCGTGGAAGGCGTTTGCGTAGTCCTCCGACAGTGTCACCCGCTCGGTCGGTGGACTGAATGACCGTCCGCCTTCGCGATTGACAAGAAGGCCGGCGAAAGCGTTGCCGTCACCCCCGCGTCCTTGGAACGCTGAAATCAAGGTGTTCTTTTTTTCGATGACCTTGATTTCCGTACGTAGGGAGTCAACGGCCTTCATGCTCATCCTGAAGTCCGCATCCTCGGTTGCAGTAAGCTCGCGCCCCGCCGCTTCCGCTGCCCGGACGATGCTCTCGCCTTTGTCGAGGGCGTGTTTGTGCTGTTGCCTGAGTTCATGCAATTTCATAGACATTAGAATTTCTCCTAGAGTTCCGCCCGTCATCGCGTCCCCGGAGCACGATGACCGTTTGCGGTTTTACCGTCCACTGATTTGCCCGGTCACGTGCCCGGCGTCTCCGCTTTCGGTTGCTACGTCGCGCCTCGATTCCCCGTCTTAGAGGGAGCTAGCGAGAATGACCCGGACCTTTCTATCCGGGCAGCTCTAAACTTTTAGTTCGCCCGCGTGTCCGGCATCACAAACAGCCGGGTCAACCATTCCACGCCGTCACCCTTCGGCTTTTGTTTGAGGCGGTCAGCAACGAGATGCACAAAGGCAAGCCTGGCAAACGTCATTGTGTAAACCGCGCTGATGTTGCGGGGGTCTATGTCTGCTTTGAGTTGTCCATCTTGCGTCAAGGCGAGCACCCCGCAGAAGCGCATCCCTCTTTCGCCCGCGTCTCTCGCCTCTGCAACGTCGGAGTCGTCATCGTTGCCGTTGCAACGGAGAAGCACAAAGTCTTCGCCCTTGCCGAGTACGACAACGGTAAATTCGCTCTCTCGGATGAGTTGCCGCTGCGATTCTTGAAGCATTTTTGTCCTCTTTCCGCGTGCTAATTATCGTGAGCCTTGCTGCCCCCGGTGATGAAGTGGTTGCGGGCCATAAATAGCTTTTCTTCAGCCTTCGGACCGGCAATGAATTGCGTGACCCACACAACCGGCTCAGGCATCCCTAGTGCTTTCGCACCCGCGCTCTCGTGGTCCATTTGAAGCCAAAGAATCCCGAGGTACAAGAGCGGCGTGTCCCTTGCCTCGCTCTCAAACCGCGCGAAAAATTCCATCGTTTCTCCCGGCTGAGGAAGCCATCTATAACCCACGGTTTCCTCAAAGCCCGGCTTATCCGGGGTGCAATGGACGAGGGCCAACCTGATGTCGTTCGGGTCTAATCCCGCTTCGCGCATCATGGCGCGTGCGCGGTCGGCCTCATTCACGATGCGGTGAAGTGCTTCAAAAGTTGACAACGGAATGTTGAGGCTCTTCCGAGGACGGCCCGCCTTTAGCTGGCGGCGGACGCGGCCCGCTGGCGTAAGGGACTTCTCCATTGCCTCGCGCCCTTCTTGTCTAGCGGATTGGTTTAATGCTGCCATACGAAGACAATACCCGCTCCATGCGGATTTATCAACGGATTATATTGCTAATTATCAAGCGGATTATTTCGAGGCCATATAAAACTCTGTAAGCTATTGATTATAAACATGAAGTACGAAGAAACAATAACTTAGCGGGCTAGCGCGACTTTAGGAAGCCCGATAGCGCGTCCACTTATAAAGCCAATTAGAATCAACATATTAGCAAAATCATGAGCTTGACCAAGGGCTTGAAGTGCGCTAATTTTGACGAACTCGGGGACAATCCTGAGAACTCTCTTTCAAAGAAAGATGGGCCAAACAAATGTCAGTTATGAAAATCTCCGCCTGGGCAACTATCGAAGTCTCAAGCCACAAAAACTTGCTCGCCGCCTGGAGGATCTACGGCGGCCCCGCCACGCTCGTAGGATCTTTCGTTACGTCCGAGCCACTCACGTCAGCACAACGCCGCCGTCTGCCCGGTGGCTTGCGGGACCGGCTCGTAGAGGGGACGGCGTGAAAGAGGTTTACACCGTGGCTGAGATTGCCGCGTTGACCGGCTTCTCCCGCTCCACCATTACGCGGATGTTTGAAAGGGAAAAGGGCGTGCTCATTTTGGCGCGCCCTGAATCCCTCCACAAGCGGAGTTATAGAAGCATTCGGATTCCGCGCGCTGTCTATGAGCGCGTTCTGAGGCGCATTAGCTTATGAAGCCCCGAAGTGCCGCCCGCAAGCCCTAACCATTAATGTCCGATAGACTGCTTGGCTGACGGCATACACTCAGTGTTGAATTGTGTCCGCCACCCCTTCTCGTCCTCTGGCCAGTCCGCTGTTGCGTATGGTGGAGCAATGACAGCGCGGTCGCCTTCGAGCCGTGCATCGATATCGGTAAGCACAGATTCGAGTCCATAGACGGAAGTGGCGAGATCGCTAACAGATTTCGCAGCGATTTTTTTGTCTCCCCACAGATCAATTCTTAGCTGTTCTTGGTGCGTGTGCCTAACTTTTGAGGCTATAAGATGATTTTGGCCATCGTTGACTCTTACAAAATCACGACAAGCCCCGGCATAGCGGACATAAGGCTTCGATTTGTCCAAATCTTGTCCATCAATGTAGGAGTGGAAATTGTGACCGTCCCAAATCACATATGTCCTAAGGTAATATGGCTCGTCTCCAATCTTAGTAATCAGGATAATGTCTGCCTGTTCTCCCAAATTGGTCGGTGTTTCTCCACCCTGTTTGAAATGCATCACAAGCGAGTCAGCCCACATGCGGCTCCAATAGTCGAGTTGCTCGACCGTGGGATTGTTGGGCAATATTTTGAGTGCAGCTGAAGCTGCATCTAGTGAGTTCCAGTGTCCCGCTCTGCCAGAAGTGTCTTCCAAGCCGACACCGGCAAGAAGCACGGTCGGTCGCGCTAGCAAAACTTTGCAGCCGGGAAACTGCGAAACGACGTGCCCCTCGTTGTCTGTCTGGGTGACTCTGCTGTCTATGATGAAAGCTATGCCGTAGGGTGCGCCCGCAGTGACAGAGCACGTTCCATGCTTTTCAAGCTTCGCGTTTACAGAATTGCCGTTCCCTTGTGCGCGTCCCAAGGTAGTCGTGACAGCCAAGAAGACCAACCACTTTGTATGAAAGTGCATGGTCGAGAATATCATCTAGAGGAAAAGAGCTGGTGATGGCCGCACCTAAACTGGCGTCCGCCGCTTAAGAGACCGGACAGCGGACACCCGCCGAAACTGTCGTCGTCCGCTTAAGAGAGTAGACAAGACGACAGACTGACCCTATCCACCACATCCCCTAGCGGGGAGTGTGAGTGGCTTTTAGGCGAACGACAGACAGCTAGCGGACAGCGGACATCAAATCGGGGTAAGATCCTAGGTCTTCGTGGCCTTGAGGCAGTAATGTGAGATCGAGCGAACTGGCTAGACCCAGACTCACGGAGGACTCTCCCCATGCCCGATTATCAGAACGCTATCGACGTAAGAATGGAACCACTCACGGATTGGCTGCGAAAAGTCTGTGAGTCGGTTCAGGATGTAAGAATCGACCCAACGCCTGAACTATTCGTATGGAAGGTGTGGCTAAACTCAACCTCCAAAATTTTGGGCACAGTGAGCGTAGCTTGGATTGACGGAACAAATGCCGTTGACCAAGCCAAAGCTAAACTCTGCCAGCAAATCGACGGCCTACTCCGACACAGGGGCGTCGTTACCTAAGAAAAAACCGGGCGGCGGCGCTTAAGGGTTTCACTAATCCAATCCACTCGTCCCACGCATCCACACATTTTTAGAAAAATATGTGTATGGCTTTGCAGAGAGAATCCACACTGGATTTTGAGCTAATCCGCTACCAAAACGACGACGACGCCTTAAGTAAATGTTTGAAATTCGTGACCCGCAGTACCTAACCACCTACTAGGTATGGTGCAGAAGCACACCAAACCTCCTAGTTGATTAGGATTTGGGCCGAAGTTGCCGTAACGCTGCCTTACACAAGCGGAATCGGGTGGGTAGATCGCGGTGCAACGAATGTGGCCTCTTTAGTTGAACAACCCGCGTGAGCTATCAGGTGTTCAAAATGTGCCCTCGCCCCGGTGCTGTACTTCTTATGGGGGACAAATCGACCGTGGCACTCTCCGCATCTCATGTCTTCGCCTCTACGCTCAAGCGCTTCGGCTATCCCGATAGTCTCCCAAGCCTTCTCTTTTCGAACTTCGCACTTATCAATCAATGGCATAACTACCTCGCCGGACAAGTCTAGTGCAGTGGCCCGCAATCGCACACAATGACCCGTGGCGGCGTCGGTCAAAAGCGCGGGTGGGGTAGATGCGTGGCTTTGGACTAGATGCTCTAACCCTAGCCGAATCAATAAGGTAGGGCGGGGTCAAATCTTACCGCTATAGCCCCGAAAGAGCGCCGCAATTCTTTTATTTACACAAACGAAAATAAATCCGATTCGCTGTCCGATAATCGGACATCGTTGTTTGCAAGAAACTGCGTTAGCGTCGTTCTAGGGATGAGGATGTTAGAGCCATGAAAAAAATAGTCTGTCTGCTCTTTTTGCTCGCTGCTGTTGGTCGGTTGCCCGCTCAGGTCACCGGAAATGTAATTAGCCGCGTTCTTCAGATTCGATTCAACGGTTTCACGGGATCGGCATTTTTCCTTGAATATGGGGCCAAGTCGTATTTCATAACCGCAAACCACATGGTCGTCACTGCGGGCGACCACGCTACCGTCGACGTCCTTGGCGGCGTTGACTCCCTTTGGCATCCGATTGAGTTCGACATTCTTCACGGCAGTACGCCGTGCGCTGATGTAGCAGTGCTAGTTGCAAAGGACACGAAGGTCACTTCCATCGATCCGCTCCCTTTTGACGACAAATCAAGCTTCGCAATGGGCCAAGAGACCTACTTTCTGGGATTCCCGTTCGGTCTTTTTGGGAGCTTTGACGGACAGCGCATCGCTGTACCTCTGATAAAACACGGTTACGTCTCAGCGGTTGTTCCTTGCTCGGCAATTTACCCCGATGGGACGAAAGATAGTCTGATTCTTCTCGATGGAATTAACAACCACGGATTCTCCGGCGGTCCGGTCGTCGCACCCGATGTATTTGACGGCACTCGCACTCTCAAGCTAATTGGTGTCATTAGCGGCTACAAATACGAAGACGAGCCGATAAAAAACGAGAAGGGTCAGACTTATCCGGACGCCTCGGGGTCAGCAAATAGCGGCATTATTATTGTCATTCCTATCGAGCGCGCAATCACCCTGATAAAAGATCACGTTGCTAAAGAAAACGCAAAGAAGCCAAAATGATTAACGTCGAAGCAAACTCACCCGCTCATGGACAGCCTGGAGATCCGCCGTCACGAGGTTTGCATAGCGCCGGGTCATCTCCAGCGAGCTGTGCCCGAGAACCTTTTGCAAATGGAACACGCTGCCGCCTCGCCTCAAATAGAAGACGGCGAAGGTGTGGCGGAAGGCGTGGAGGGTTCTGCCTGGAGGAGCAAACCCAAGTTGCTCGCACAGCCATTTGACGCTTCGCAAGGCGCTCATGCGGAGAACATCAGTTCCCTCCCGTGTAGCGAAAAGCAGCCCTTCGGGTTTGAGATTGAAGTCAGCAATGAACCGATACAACACCCGCCGTAGAGCGAAACTAAACGGGACGATTCGTTGCTTCCTTCCCTTCCCGTCTAGCGTGATGAGCAAATTCTCCATGTCCACGTCACGGACCCGCAGTCCGAGCGCCTCTGAAATTCGACAGCCACAGTCCAGCAACAACAGCGCTAAAAGATGCAAGCGCCGCCGATGGAAACTCTTTCCGGGCTTCCAACCCACAATCAACTTGACTTGGGCTTCGCTCAACGTGGGCAGGATGTTTTGCGGTTCTTTGAGCTGTGAGATTCGCGGGTGAGTACAGCCCGCGCCGCACTTGCGGTCAGAGCCACTATTCCAATGTAGGTAACTATTGATGGCGCGGATTGCAGCGTTGGCACCAGTTTCCTTCAAACCCTTTTCGCGCATCCGCAACACGGTGCTTTTGAGTTCGTCTTGCGTGGGCGATTCTGACGGCAACCATTTAAGGGAGCTGTTATACCAACTCAAAGTGGCGGGACTAACGTTATGCAAGTATTGTCTTTCTCGGGTAAACTCAGTGAAGCGACTCATTACGTGGCCCTCCCAGGCGTGATGTCTTTTCGGGAGATGTTTCACGTAAGTTGTTGTTAACGCGGAGAGATGGCCGAGTGGCTGAAGGCGCACGCTTGGAAAGCGTGTATACCGCAAGGTATCCAGGGTTCGAATCCCTGTCTCTCCGCCACGCCTTTATAATCAATAACTTACAAGCCTGGATACACATCGGGCTACAGATAATGGGGATCGCTCGCTCCTGATCGGTATTTCCTTTCAGGAGAAGTCGAATGAAGTCCCCTGTTGTCCGCCTGAAGTTACGTGTCCGTCTGCCTGACGGTTCCCGCCCCTACCTCGATCCCGTCCGCTCCGCCAACAACCAACTTAAGCCTGGATTCACGATGCGCGACGGGAAGCCTGTCCACTTCCCGGACGGCGTCTACCATCTGCGTTACCTCAAAGGGAGCCGCCGCGTGTGGGAGGGTGTTGGCTCCGACGCCCAGTTCGCGCTGACCGCCAAACTGAAACGGGAGAAGTCGCTCGACGCCAAGGCCGTCGGTGTCAACGTCGTCGAAGATGAACCTCAAGCGACCTCGGAAACCGATCTGCGGGAGGTGGTCGCCGAATACCTTCAAGAGATCTCGGTCCACAAGAGCAAGAAGACGTTCGCGGCCTATTCCCTCACGCTCAAACTATTTATTGGATCTCTGGCCGATAAGAGCAAGGAGGAAAACTTCGACTATTCACAGCCGCTAGAAGACTTTCTCGAAAACTGCCCAAAACGCAACATCGAGGACATCGGGCGCAAAGACATCCTCGGCTTCATTTCATTCCTGAAGTCGAAGGGTACATGCCGACATCGTTGCCGCCGAAACCGGTATCGCAGCCGATGCTAGCGGAGACCCAGAACTTCTGCGTATCTACAACTCCGGACTCGATCCCTACATCGAGTTTGCGAAGGCCGCCGGTGCCCTCGCCGTAGACGCCGTGAGAGATAAAGAAAACAGGCCAGACCTCGAAAAGGTTCGAAACCTATACAAAGTGGCTGACTTGGCCATCAAGTACGGTATCGGTGGTTCGACTCTTGCCGCCAATCTCGGACTGTCTCTCTTGCAAGCCGACCGGATCATCGCGACTCACAAGAGAACCTACAGCACCTATTGGGCGTGGGCTGAGTCGCAGGTTAAGCGGGCCTACCAAGTTGGGTATATCTCTACGTCTTTTGGCTGGACGATGGCGGTCGATAGAAATACCCGGTGGAATACAGTGTTGAATTTTCCCCAACAGGCGGCTTGTGCGGAACTCCTACGGCTAACCCTCGTACTCGCTGTCGAACGCGGCCTCGGGCCTATGCTCTGCGCCCCCCACCACGACGCGTTTTATCTCGAATGTAAGGAAGAGGACACTGAGTGGGTCTCTGCCACGTTGGAATCGTGCTTCCAGGATGCTGCCGAGGTTGTGCTTTCTGGACGGGCGCGTCTGCGGTTGGAGTACGGGACAGTCCGGTATCCAAATCATTACTGTGATGAAGACGGGGCTGAGATCTGGGACATCGCTGAGAAGTTTCTGGCAGGGCGGATGAAGAAGGAAACGATGGGCCTAGTAAACAGCTTCCTACTCTGGCCCAGGTCATCTAACCTTTGCGGGAGTCCTGGCAGGAACGATCACAGGGGCCGGGGAACGATCATCCGCGTCCGGCGCATCGAGGCCACGCTTGACCGCGACCGCGAGCTGCGTCTTTTCGGTAATCAGGCAAACAATCAAAATAATTAGACCTAGTAATTCTGCTCGGGCATCCCGTTTCGGTATTTCCCTTCATGGGCAAATACGAATCAGCACCATCCGACACTATCATCGAGCAGCTCAGGCGGCGCAAGACGTACCTCAACACGACTGAGGTGATGTCCATCATCGGTGTGACGCGTGCCACACTCTGTGGCTGGGTGCGCAGCGGATCGATAAGCGCCGTCCGTATCGGCAACGACTATAAGTTTGACCCGTCCACCGTCGCCCGATGGCTAGAGGCTCGCCAACTGTAACCCAAGACTGTCGTTGGTCTCGCCCCGTCTCACCAAAGCCAGCCGGACCAGGCCCCCTACCAATGGACCTAAGTGGCTTATCATCAGCGGATGCGATTGATACGAAAGGCGTTAGAGCAGCGCCGATTTAAGATCGTTTGGGGTCATTGGGGAATGGTTTCCTCCCCAGGTTGTTCCCGTATTGTTCCCGCCCATCACTGGACCGATCTTTGTCCAAAGTACGCAAGAGGCCATCCTTGCGTGCGGGATCTCATGTTGCCACAGCTCTTGGTCGATAGGTCCGGGGCATTCTGTGCCACCTTGACCGTGGCAGGGCAGTTCGAATCCGACCCTTCAGGTGTCGCTTCGATGAGTGGCTCGGCCCGAAGGTCATCAATCTTGATCCAACGCAAGGGACACTCATTCATCTGAAGCTGTCCACGCATTCCATGTGACGATCCTTGATCAACCATGCCGCGGCCAGAGCGGCCGAGCCGTTCTAAAGATCCCGGTTCCTAACCACTCAATGATTTCTCTCGTTATATTGGTTTGGCGCGCCAGGAGTTGGAACGCTGTCGGAGACCTGCGCTCCATCGGTATGAGTCCGGGTTAGTGGAGTGGTGAGGCTGATGCCGCTACCCGAGATCTGCGTGCCAACTGCGTGACCGCGAGTGAGGGGTGCGACGACTGTGATGGTGGCGGCGCCACGGCCTCTAATTGCAGAAACAACAGCCGTTTCAGAATTTGCTCCTTCGTCGATCGTGATTGTCTGGCCTTTAGCAAAGCCAGTCACGTTTACGGCAGGGAGAAGCGTTGCACCGGCATCAGTGGAAGTGCGTACCGTCGTGGCGCCTGCTGTTCCAACCGCGGCGATGACGGCGGTTTCAGTATTTGCACCAGAATCAATATGGACTGTCTGGCCAGGGCGAAAGCCTTCCGTACTGGCGACCTTGATATTCGTTGCACCCGCTGCCGACGTAGCCGACAAAGAGGCAGCGGCCTGCGTTGAAAAGTCGGTACAGTTGCTGTCGGTATCGGCGCCGTCAGGGAACCGTCCTGCGCTCGTATTGATGGCAACAGGCGCCACAACTGTCGACCAGGGATTGAACACTGAACCAGGTGCCGGGGCGTAGCAGCCGCTTAACTGGAGCTCCTGAGACAGCTTGATCCCCTTCGGCGGCCCATGGATCGACAAGGCCTCCATAGTTAAGGCTGTCGGCAACCACTCCCGAAGAGTCGCGCAGCACGATGCTACCTTCTTCGACGGTGAGAGTACGACCGAATTGCGGGGACTTCGTGGTTAATTCCGGCCCGCCAAACCACTGGTTGGGCGTTGGCATACCCTGGTATCCCGCTGTCTTGACTGCGGCATCGCGTACGGCCGCGTGGATCGCGTGGTTGTTGGTCAGTGGTCTGTCGAGCGTAACGCCTGTCCCGAGCGCCTGGACTGGCTCGTTGCTCGAATGGGCAAAGGCAGTCGCCGGCTGGAAGCTGATTCCTGTTCCGCGATCGCTGAACGGAAGGTTGGCCGCATGATTGAACCGTAAGGGAGCTGCCAGGTCCAGGCCTGTTCCCGGAGATACCACCCATTCACTGACTACATGAGGTTTGGCAAGGGCGGGTGTGAAGTCGATGGAGGTACCATCCGACCCTGGGGTGCCCACGGCGGTGACGGTAACGACTTGCTGGCTTGCAGGCGTGCCGACCGTGATCTTGTCGCCTGCGGCGAAACCCTCCGCTCGGCGCACGCTGATCCGGGTTGCTCCGGCGCTCGCAGGAGCTGAGAGATTGGTCTGACTCGCTGCTGTGCCGACATGCGTCACCGTTACGGTTTCGATTCCATGACCAACGCTGTCGATATCCAACCTGATCTTGTCACCGGTGGAGACATTTGCGAGGGATGTCACCTGGATGTTGGTGGCTCCCGCTGGTGCTTCCATCGCCAGATACGCTTGTGTGCCTGGCTTGCCGACTGCGGTCACTGTCGCGATCTCGTACTGCTCCACAGTATTGGCAACGATCGGATAGGTAGAGCCATAGCCAAGCGCAATCTTCTGACCAACAACAAAGCCAGATGCATCCTCAACCGGCACATTGGTCGAGCCGGCAGGAACTGTGATCACCAGTTCTTCGGGAAGCGATTGCCACAACGTTGTGTGGTTGCTGGCAGCCGTACCGAGGCTTGCGATCTTGCGCACTTCCATACTGGAACCGGTGCCGATGTTGATCGTGTCGCCGACCGACATTCCCTCGGTGTTTCTGACATGGATGATGCTGTCACCTGCGCGTGCGGGGATCGCCAGCCCCGAGTTGGAGAGGCCGAGCAGGTAAAAGCCGCCAGTTGCAAGCTTCGTTCCAGCCGGGATCTTTACCGTCGAAAAGATTGCCTGGTGGGCTGGGTGCTCGGTCAATGTCCAGTTGGAGAGATCGACGCTTTGAGAACCTGCGTTGTAGAGCTCGATAAATGAATCCGTCGGGTTGCCGGGAGCGGCCGAAGTGACTCGAAACTCGTTGATTTTGACCGGTCTGGCATTACGAATCTTTTCTACCGCCGTCTCAACTTGCTTTCTGCCGCTGGTAGGATTCGTCCACGATGCATGGCCGACGAGATCGCCGTTGAAGGATGCAGGTGCAGAGGTGACTTTGAAGGTCGCGCTCACGCTCGCACCCGGTACGACCTGCTGAGCGAAGGTCTTCGACGTCTCAGTCGTGCCTGAAACGACAGCGGTCCACTGCTTGTTGGGTACGGCAATGCTCAAAGTAACGTCCGCTGCAGGCGCCCCAGTTGTATTCGTGAATGTCACGGTGAAGTCCCGCGAAGATCCCGGAGTGAACGTCTGCGGGCCTGCATGCGTTCCTGTTGTCGCAGCCGGAACCAAACTAAGCGGAGCTACATCGTATCGTGCTGCGACAACATTCGCCTGGACAAGCTGGTCGGTGGCGTTCGATGGGAATGTACCGGCTGCAGTCATCGCTCCTTCATAGAACGTTCCTTGCGAACCGATACTGTTGTCTCCACCGTTGCCCAGGAGAATCGCCCCCTGCTTCCGCATCGGGTCATAGGTTGGATTCACACGGTGTCCATCGAACATGACCGACAGAGCGCCCTTTTGCGCGTCGCCACCCATGGATGTCCAATGGTGTGGTTCTCCTTTGCCGATGGCGGTTACAAAGCGCCAGGGGATGCTGGGTAAATTGGGACAGCCTTTGGTCCCATCCTCGTTGACGCACCCGACAAGATTATTTTCCTGATCGGTCATAATCCACGGCCCGTCACCAGCCCCGCTGTACCACGGCGTGGCGTTACCGAAGTAGAGGGTCTCCATGGTGCCGTTATCATCATCGCGACTGTCAATCTCAGCATTGCCGTAGTCGAAACAGCAACCGGCGTTGAAATGCTTCCCGTTGACGACCCAGTATTGCCCCTCCGCCTGGTCGTCGACCGCGGTGCCTTTCACATCGTTCTGGCGAAGCCCCATGCCCGGTTCGATGAACACGCCGTAGACCTTGTGCCCCATGATCGTGATCGGGGCCATGTCCGCAATCGGAAGGGTGTTGAAACCTCCTAATGCCGGGCCACTGAATCCGCCACGGGGAGCCTGAATCAAGTCGTTGTGTTTGGGAGATTGGTCGTAGATGATGCTGATCCAGCAATAGGTACCGGTGCAGAACTTGTCCTGTGCGGCTGCGTCCGCGTATCCGCCGGGATCCGGAACTGGCGTGGCAGTAGCCTGGACAACGCCAATGTCCAGGGTCTTGCCGTCCGATTGGCGCAAAACCTGGTAGAGGGGACCGTTATAGGTCGCATACAACGCACGGGTCGTGCTATGTGCCGCGACACATGGGTCACCAGCAGCGGCATAGATGTCGCACGAGCCTTGAGGCCTGCGTGGAGGAACGACGCCACCCGCAGGAGACTGTTGCGCCATGGTGAAGGTGGTGCCAACAATCGTAAGCACGAGCGAGAGCGTAAGCACAAAATCGATTCTCGTTTTCATTCTTATCCTGACCTGCTGCAAAGAATTCTTTTGGGAGGAACTTCTCAGTTTGAGGCGCAATCTATTCGAATTTGACGTCGGGAATACGTATATCACTTGGCTCGGATCTTGCTCCAATCGGTAACGTTAAATCGACTGGTTGGCAGTTCCCCCGCAGCTGGATCACTCCAAGGCACGGCTGAAGTAGCTGGACAGCTTAGGCGGAGCTCGATGCCAGTCCACGCAGGAGATAACCCCGCTCGGGACGCCAACGCGAACTGCCACGGCGAGTTTGCTTGGAAACCAGATCGTTGAAATTCAAATTTTGCTTTGCTCGTGTGTAATGACATCGATCCCGGCGAAGTGGGAATCAGCGGAGGGACACCCTGCCTCGGCGCATTATTTTGAATAGCGAATAAATACTGTATTTTGACGTAGTATGTTTGCCTGACGCGTTTGCTAAACAATGTGCGAGCCGAACCAATCGGATGGCGGGGTTCAAGAGTTGGTGAGGATGACGTTTTCTTGATGTCAGGAGGTAAAAGTGAAGAAGGACTTACTATATGGAGTTCGTATGACTCGACGTGAGGCGCTACGGCTATCGGCTTCGGCGGGTGTCGGGCTAACATTCGTCGAGCAGCTGCACGCTCTCGATAGCACCAAAACGGCTGTGCCTCATCAGGCCGGAAGTTGCACTACTCCGCCGAACACAATCGCAAAGACGCAGTACGGTAAAGTTCGTGGCTATATCAGCGGAGGCGTGTACACCTTCAAGGGCGTTCCTTACGGTCAAGACACGGCTGGCGAAAATCGCTGGCTACCGGCCAAAGCGCCCTCTCCCTGGAAGGACGAGTATCCGGCGCTGGTGTACGGAGCGAACTGCCCTCAGACCTTGCACAACTACAAATCGATCGAGATGTCGTTTCTCTACGACTGGGATGATGGCTACATGAGCGAGGATATGCTCAAGCTGAATATCTGGACGCCAAGTCTTTCCGGCCAGCGACCTGTGATGGTGTATTTCCATGGCGGCGGATTCAGCTTCGGTTCGGCGTACGAACTGCCCTCGCATGAAGGCGCTCAGATGGCCCGCAATCATGACGTCGTACAGGTGTCCGTGAACCACAGGCTCAATATTCTGGGATTTTTCGATCTCTCCGAGATTGGCGGTTCGGCTTATGAAGATTCTGTGAACGTAGGTATGACAGACCTCGTAGCCTCGCTCCGCTGGATCCGCGAGAACATAGCCAACTTCGGTGGCGATCCCGACAAGGTCATGATCTATGGCCAGTCCGGCGGCGGATCGAAGGTCACATGCCTAATGGGGATGCCTTCGGCTGGAGGTTTAATCCATCGAGCAGGGGTGCAGTCGGGCGGAGGGGGAAATATCCCAAGCGCAGAACAGTCGAAGGAGCTCGCACGCCAGGTGATGAAAGAGCTTGGGCTTGCGCAGAACGATATTGAGTCGTTAAAGAAGATGGAATGGTCGCGGCTCTTCGCTGCGGGCAATGCTGCCATTGCCAAGATCAATCCTGCGACAACAGGTCTCAGTGGGCCGGGTTCGGTTCCGCCTTCGACCCCCAGGGTCGGTTGGTCGCCAACGGTAGACGGTCGTACCGTAACGGTTCGATCGTTCTACGACACGGCTCCTGAGGTCTCAAAGAATGTCCCGATGCTTGTCGGTTCAGTGAGTGAAGAAGGCATGCAATACAAGTTGAATCCAACGGAAGCCGAGTGGTTGGGAACGCTCACCAAAGCGTACGGCAACGAGAAGGCGACAGCACTGATTGCCGCGATGAAGAAGGCTCATCCTGAAAAGAGTATCCGCACCTTGTCGTATGGTGTTCAGGGCTTGAATGCGCGCAACAATGTGCAGCGCATGGTGAAGCTGAAGCACGGGCAGGGAGGAGCACCCGCTTATCAATACTTGTTTACCTGGCAGTCGCCTATGCTCGATGGCGAATGTGGTGCGTGGCATACGGCTGAACTCGCATTCTGCTTCGACAATACGAAGCGCTGCGAGCAGGGCACCGGCAATACACCAGAAGCCCAGGCGCTTGCCAAAAAGATGAGTACGGCGTGGGCCAGTTTTGCTCGCAGCGGGGATCCAAGCCAACCCGGACTTGCATGGACACCGAGTGACCCCTCGAGGTGTCAGACGATGGTCTTCGACAATACATGCCACATGGCCGACGATCCGGACGGAAGTGTCCGCAAGATACTGCTGAGTTAAACAAACCTAATCGGAGAAGCGAAGCGATGCGGAAACAACGATTCGCGTTGATGTTACTCATGCAACTTAGCCTTGTATGCGCCAGCGGCCTGCATGCCCAGGTTCAGACTGTAGTTCCGGCCGTTGTGCTGGGCGCAAAGCCAGCGAAAGTGGAGCAGATAACCGTTCATGGCGCCTCGCTCGAAGGCAATCTGGAAGGCGATGCTGTCGATCGGCCGGTTATCGTCTACCTGCCTCCGAGTTATTCGACTGACAAGAAGCGGCGCTATCCCGTTGTGTATGCCTTGCATGGTTTCTCTATCGGAGCCGAACAGTGGAGTAAGGAGATTCACGTACCGCAGACCATTGAAGGCGCGTTTGCCGAAGGCGCACAGGAGATGATTGTTGTCCTGCCAGACTCCAAGACTGTTCACAACGGTTCGATGTACTCCAGTTCGATGACAACCGGCGACTTTGAACAGTTCATCGAGAAAGATGTAGTCGCTTACATCGATGCACATTACAGAACAATCCCGAACCGCGCGAGCCGCGGGCTTGTTGGTCACTCCATGGGCGGCTACGGTGCGGCCCGCATTGGGATGAAGCATGCCGATGTCTTCGGTAGCCTGTACATCATGAGCCCATGCTGCCTGTCGGCTCGACAGATAGGCCCCGCGGCGTCGGAGCTCGAGAAGGCCGTGCAGAACATGAAGACGCCTGCAGATTCTGCTTCTCTACCGTTTGGGATACGAGCGCAGTTGGCGTCGGCAGCTGCATGGTCACCAAACCCGAAGAATCCTCCCCTCTATCTCGATCTTCCAGTAAAAGATGGCGTGCCACAGCCCGACATTCTCGCGAAGTGGGCGGCAAATGCCCCCCTCGCTTTTGTCGATCAATATATCGACAACCTGCGGCGGTACAAGGCCATCTCGATGGACGTCGGCGACCAGGACGGTCTCAAGGTCGATGCCACCAAGCTTCACGAAATACTCGATCTATATGGTTTGCAAAACAGCTTCGAGATCTACCCGGGAACCCATACGAGTGCGGTGGCCGATCGCTTTCAGAATCATGTCATGCCGTTTTTCAGTAAGAACCTCTGCTTCAATGCAACTTGCAACGATCATTGATGCGGAGCCGTTTCTAGATATTCAACAAGCTTTTTTAGCAAAGGCGACCCATGGCACAGCGACGCTTTCGCAGATTCAGAACAACATGCCCCCTAAATTCCTGTGATGATGTACGACGTTCAAAATTCAATCTGGAGAAACGTATGGCAAACCGCGTGACGCAAATTGTCGAGTGCATCGTTCTTACGGGACTGCTCTTGTTTGGCTCAGCACTACAAAATGCGTTCGCGCAGGACTCCGCGAATCTGCCCTACTTGAATCCCCAGCTTCCACCCGAACAGCGCGCGACCGACCTGGTGCGTCGCATGACGCTTGCTGAGAAGGCTTCAGAGATGCAGAATAATTCCGCCGCAGTACCCCGGCTGAAGATTCCCGCTTATCAATGGTGGAGCGAGGCCCTTCACGGTGTCATCAACGACGGCGTAACCGAGTACCCGGAGCCAATCGGTCTTGCCGCCACTTTCGACGCGCCGGGGATTCACACGATGGCGGCACAGATTGGGATCGAAGGCCGCATCAAGCATGTGCAAAACGCGAGAGAAGGACATACAGGCATCATGGGAGGCCTGGATTTCTGGTCACCTAATCTCAATATCTTCCGCGACCCGCGCTGGGGCCGTGGACAGGAGACTTACGGCGAGGATCCGTTCCTCACCGGTCGCATGGGTGTTGCCTACGTGACTGGCTTGCAGGGCGATAACCCAAAATACTATCTCGCCATTGCCACACCTAAGCACTTCGCGGTGCATAGCGGACCGGAACCAACACGCCACTTTGCAGATGTGGACGTCAGCAAACATGACGAAGTGGATACCTACGAGCCTGCTTTCCGCGCTGCCATCGTTGAAGGCAAGGCCGGATCGGTGATGTGCGCCTATAACGCAATCAACGGTGAGCCTGCATGCGCCAATCAGTACCTGCTGCAGCACCAGTTGCGCGGCAAGTGGGGCTTTCAAGGTTACGTAGTGTCGGACTGCGACGCCGTCAGAGACGTCGCGGCCAATCATCGCTATCGTCCGACTCAGGCGCAGGGCGCCGCGATCTCGGTGATCCGCGGCATGGATAACGAGTGCGTCACTTTCACTTCCCGATTCGGTGAGCCAGTCGAAAAAGCCTACATCGATGCCGTTCAGCAGGGATATCTGCCGGAAAGCACTCTCGACACCGCGCTCATTCGCCTGTTCACCGCGCGAATGAAGCTCGGTATGTTTGACCCTCCTGACATGGTTCCCTACACAAAGATCGACGAGAAGGAGCTTGATAGCGCAGACCATCGCGCCCAAGCGCGCAAGCTGGCAAACGAGTCCATGGTTCTGCTCAAAAATGACGGCCTCCTCCCGCTCAAATCTGGAATCCGGAAAATTGCCGTTGTCGGGCCTCTTGCGGACCAGACCAGGCCATTGATCGGAAACTATGCAGGCCAGCCCACCCATATTGTGTCGATCCTCGATGGCCTTCGTGCTGAGTTCCCCAACGCAACCATCAGTTTCGTTCCCGGTACGCAGTTCCTTCGCACGGATGGAACCGCGGTGCCGGAAGCTCTTCTGACGACTCCCGAAGGCAAACCCGGCCTCAAGGCCGACTACAACGAAGGCATGCGGAGGGGCCAGCCGGCGCCGGGAGATAAGCCGCCGACACCGATCGTCAGCCGCACTGAAGTGAACGTCAAACTCACCGAAAGCAATCTTCCGAAGGAAGTCGCCGGGAAAAAAACTTTCGGCGTGCAATGGTCGGGATTCCTGACGCCCGCGGAATCAGGCGATTTCATTCTCGGCCTTCGCTGCGAAGGGTTTGGAAGGCTCACGGTCGACAACAAGCTTGTAGCAACAGCGTTCGGTGGCGGTGGGGGACTCTCCTCAGGAGTTGGTCGCGTCCACCTCGAGAAGGGCCAGAAGGTCGCCCTCGAAATCTTCTATGGCAGCAGGAACGGCAACGCGCATGCCGAACTCATCTGGACCAAGGCGAATAACGCGCCTTCGCCCGAAGCGATCGCCGCGGCGAAGAATGCCGATGCCGTTATTGCGGTGGTCGGCATTACAAGCCAGCTCGAGGGCGAAGAGATGCCGGTCAGCGAACCCGGCTTCCTCGGGGGTGATCGCACCAGCATCAATCTCCCCCAGCCGGAGGAAGACCTGGTGGAAGCGGTAGCCGCTACTGGCAAACCCGTCGCGGTGGTTCTCCTGAATGGCAGTGCCCTGGCTGTCAACTGGATCAACCAACATGCCAATGCCATTCTTGAGGCGTGGTATCCGGGCGAAGAGGGGGGCGCGGCAGTGGCAGAGACGCTGAGCGGGAAAAACAATCCAGCCGGGCGTCTGCCGGTTACTTTCTACGCAGGCGTCGACCAGTTACCCAACTTTGAAGATTACGGGATGGCGAACCGAACTTACCGATATTTCACCGGTAAGCCGCTTTATCCATTTGGCTACGGCCTTAGCTACACGAAATTCAGCTACAGCGATCTCAGCATGCCCGCGCAGGCAGTTGCTGCCGGACAGCCAGTCGGCGCCGACGTAACCGTGACCAATACCGGAAACTTGGCAGGGGATGAGGTTGTGCAGCTCTATCTCCAGTTCCCCGCAGTCAAGGGGGCGCCGCTTATGGCCCTGCGCGGATTCGAGCGTATTCATCTCGAACCGGGCGCAAGCCAGAAGATCCATTTCAACTTGAAGGCACGTGATCTGGGTATGGTAACCGAGGATGGCAATCCGGTCATCGCTCAAGGGGATTACACCATCACCATCGGTGGTGGCCAGCCAAATACCGGAGCCCCAAGTACGACGGGCCACTTCCATATTGACGGCGATTACGCCTTGCCCGAATAGTGCTAAATCGAAAGGACCGTTTGATCCAATCTATGCTCACCCTAATCAAAATGTTTCTCCTCTTGGCCCTGACCTCCGGCCTAGGCCTGTTCGGTGCCGATTTTGCCATGAGAGTGACCGACAAGAATTACCTCGATACTCAAGGTTTTAGCGTATTTCTCTACGACAGCACGTACCATCCCGTTTTCGTGGACCAAAAGAACACGGCTATAGAGATGATTCTCCATGGGCAGCGCATCGCCACCAATGGCGATGTGCGTTTGATGCCAACGCCCGAGCAGTGGGACCTGGTGGCAACCCTCAAAGGGCGCGAGGCCGATAAGACGAACAACCGGCTCACTGCCAACCTCGCTTTCCCTACCTTCGATCTCAGTTACACCTTGGAAGTCGCAGCGGAACCAGGTGGTGTGAGAATCAGCATTAATCTCGACAAGCCGCTACCGCAGAAACTATCCGGCCGGGCGGGCTTCAACCTCGAGTTCCTGCCCTCAATCTACATGGGCAAGACTTACCTGGTGGACGGAACTAAAGCCGGCATCTTCCCGCGAACGCCCAACGACCCGATGGTCAAGGTGTTGCCGTTGCCTGATGAACCCAAGAAGGCGTACTACCTGGAGGACTGGGAGAAGGCCAAGGGATATACTCAGCCGCTGCCGTTCGCCGAGGGCAGGAGCATCACGATGGGGGTCGACGATGCGCTGGCCCGGATCAACGTCAAGTCGGATACGGCCGACCTCATGCTTTTCGATGGACGCAACCGCGCGCAGAATGGCTGGTTCGTGTTGCGTTCGCTGATTCCTTCGGGCAAGACCACCGGCGCCATCGTGTGGCACATTAGGCCGGACGTGATTCCGAACTGGACGCGGCCGCCGATGATCGCGCACAGCCAAGTCGGTTATGCGCCCGGTTTCTCCAAGGTGGCGGTACTCGAACTCGACCCGAAGTACAACGGCCCTAAGACGGCCAAAGTGCTGCGCCTGATGGAGGACGGATCTTACCAGCAGGCGTTCGAGGGCCCGATCACGCCTTCAACGCCCTGGCTGCGGTACGTCTATTCGAGATTCGACTTCACCCCGGTTAAGGACCCCGGCCTTTATGTAATCCAGTACGCAGACCAGCGTACCGCGCCCTTCCCCATCTCCAACGACGCTTACGCTAACATCTGGCAGGATAGCCTGGACCATCACCTTGCGGAGCAGATGGATCACGTCTCCGTTCGCGAAGCCTACCGCGTGTGGCACGGCGCTTCGCACCTCGATGATGCCCGTCTGGCGCCCGTCGTGGGGGAGCAATTCGACGGCTGGAATCAGGCTACGGCGACGGACGGAAAGTACAAAGGCGGCGATCACATTCCTGGGATGAATGTCGGCGGCTGGTATGACGCCGGCGACTTCGACCTCGAGGAGCCTGCGCAATTAAGCGTGATTCAGAGTCTGGCTCTGGCGTATCGCGAGTTCAACCTGAAGTACGACGAGCTTACGGTGGATGAAGTCGCCCGCGAGGTTGAGATGCATCGTCCCGATGGCGTGCCGGATACGGTCGAGCAAGTCAAGCACGGCGCACTGTATATCCTCGCGCAGTTCCACAATATCGGCCACGCGATCCGTGGCACGCACGAACCAGATCTGCGCCAGTACACGCACTTGGGCGACGGAGCATCGAAAACCGACGGCCGCATCTACGACCCGAAGCTCGGTCCGAACGAAGTGAAGGGCGACTACTCCGGCAAGCCGGACGACCGCTGGATCTTCTCCACGAATAACCCGTTTTTCCAGTGGAACGCCATCGCGACACTGGCTGCATCGGCCGATGTGCTGAAAGGCTACGACGACGCATTAGCGAAAGACTGCCTGGAGACCGCAATCAAAGCATGGAACGATGAGAAGGCTCACCCAACGCAGAATCCGGCGGGCGGCGGCTTAGGCGGAGCGGCGCCGGCAGGGGCTCCCGGAGGCGGCGTGCTGGCCGCGTCTCAGGGTGCAGTGTCTGGCGCTCAAGGCGATCGTAGCGGACGGGGCAGCTCCAGCGCTCCGGCAAGTCCTGGCACCACTAGCGCACAAACAGCTCCGCCGGCCGGTTTCGGCCGTGGCGGCATTGGCGTCGGACAAGACTGGGCTGCGGCTCTGGAATTGACCATTGCCACCAATGGCGCCGAGCCGTACAAGTCCCGTCTGAAGGAGTTATTCCCTCAGATGATCACCCCGCAGCAGATGGGTGTCCGCGGTTGGACGTCAGTCCGGGCATTGCCCTATCTGGACGCGAGCGCGAAAGATCAAATGCGAGAAGCAGTGAAGACATACATGGCGGGTCTGGACAAGCAGTTGGACGCCACCCCGTTCGGCGTGCCCCCGAGCCTGGGCACCTGGGGCGGATCGGGCGCCGTGGTTGACATGGCCATCCGGATGTACTTCCTGCACAAGGCGTTTCCGGATCTTGTGAGCCCGGAATATACACTTCGCGCCGTCAATTACATTCTCGGCACGCATCCGGTATCCAGCACTTCGTATGTAGCTGGCGTCGGTACGGTCTCGAAGACGAAGACCTACAGCAACAACCGGGCCGACAACGCTTACATTCCGGGCGCCGTGATTCCGGGATACATCATCATCAAGCCGGATTTTCCTGAGTGCATCGACGACTTCGGATTCCTCTGGTTCGAGGATGAAGCCGTCGTGGCTGGGTCAGCAAGCTGGGTGGTGGCCGGCAATGCTGCGGACGCGATTACTAAGGAATTGAAGTAGGTCCAGTACTGAAAGCGCCGCCCAGCGGTCCCCGAGAAGTGCCGAGTGCCTTTTCTGAAAGAATCCCTTTGCGCTCCTGCGGGGCGACCGCCAAAATCAAGGCCGCTTTGGCGCAGGCATCCGTGGCGCGGGAAAATAGAGCGTGAAATTTGTCACCGAAAGTCGCACCGCCGAGAACCCGTTCGGTTGTTGATGGTTGCGAAATCACCAATTCGCTCATCGCCCCGCCTTGATCGCCACACTAGCCGAACTCAACGCACCCGAAGCGTTCCTCGCAATGATATCCATTCGATCATCTGTTCCGGGTGATGGAAGACTCACTTGCCGGCGAGATCACTACGGGCGGGAACAATATGGGAACATCTTCGATTCAATGTTTTAAAAAGGTTAGCGCCAGAGGCTCAAAAAATGATCTCGGAGAATGTTCTGAATATTTGCTCTAAATGTTTGGTTATAAATGGTGGCCAGAGACGGGATCGGTCTCTGCTACCGCTAATGGAATCTGTAACTTACAGATTCTAAAAGGAGCAGAAAGCGCCAAAAGTGCCAGAATGCCCAATCGCTCTTGCAAATCTCTTGCAAATTCGGTCCTTGAGTTACGCGAAGGTCTTTCCGAACGACTGGACGTGGTTATCGACGTTTCAGTACGCTGGCCACTCGCTTCGCTAGGGCTCCCCAGGGCGGCCCGAGCTGCTCAAAGACATTCAGCATTCCTACCTTGTAAACCGAACGCATGTGGCTGAACTGTCGGAACCCATCGCGCCCATGATAGGCACCCATGCCGCTCGTGCCGATGCCACCGAACGGCAGCCCGTCCTGTGCAATATGGAGAAGAGTCCCGTTGATTGTGACGCCACCGGAACTGACTCGTTCCAGAACCCTATTCTGCGTAATTTTGTCATTGCTGAAACAGTAGAGTGCCAGTGCTTTTGGTCGCTCATTGATGAAATCGAATGCTTCTTCGAGCGTTCCGTAAGAAACAATCGGCAGGACTGGCCTAAATATCTCATCCTGCAACAACGAGCAGCCTGCGGGGCCACCGACCACGACCGTAGGGGCAATCGCAGCCTGTTGGAGCTCTGGCCTTGTCGTTAGCAACGTTGCTCCCCCCGCCTTTGCTTCGGCTAAAGCATCGAGAAGCCGCGCCCGATGACGCTCATTGATGATGGTGCTGTAATCAGGATTCTTTTGGATGGTCGGATAAGCTCGTTGTGCTCGCGTGATGACCTTCTCGGCAAATTCGCGACACAGATCCGATGGAACAAGAACGTAGTCCGGCGCAATACAAGTCTGTCCCGCGTTCAGGAACTTTCCGAAAGCGATGCTTCGAGCTGCCTTCTCCAGGGAGTAATCGGCGCAGACGATTGCAGGTGACTTTCCGCCAAGCTCGAGCGTCACAGGCGTAAGATTTTCAGCTGCCGCCTTCATCACCTCGCGTCCTGTAGAGGTCGAACCAGTGAAAATAAGATGATCGAAGGGGAAGTCGTGCGAACTCGCGGGCGATTGATGGGCCACCTGTAATTACCGTTACCTCTGTGGTATCGAAGTGGGATGAGATGAGCTTGTGGAGGAGTTCTGAGAAGCAGGGCGTGAGTTCAGAAGGTTTGATCATGACACGGTTCCCTGCGCCGATCGCGTCGACAAGCGGTGAGAGGCTCAGTAGTAGCGGATAATTCCACGGCGCAATGATGCCGATGACTCCGAGTGGCACATAACGGATCGAGGCACGACCAGGCTGGAACGCTAGGTCAACCGGCCGTCTTTTCGGACGCATCCATGCGCCAAGATTTCGACGGGCATGGCGGATCGCATTCAAGACAGGGATCATTTCGAGCATTTCGGTTTCGGCGGTCGACCGATTTCCGAAATCATTGCAAATACTTTTTTGAATCGCCTCGCCATTCTCGAGGATTAGTGCACGAATAGTGTTGAGGGACTTCACGCGCTGCTTGATCGTTAGCGTTGGCACAGTTCGAGACGCAAGGCTTTGCGCTCGAAACAGATCACGCATTGCATCTTGAGTTGTTTCGCCGTTGATCATCGTGCTCACGTCGGTGAGCGAACTCAGATGGGTTGTGATACCCGTGCTCCTTGCCACTTGCTCCTTTGTCGGCAACTTCGGAACCGATTTTGCCGACATAGTTCCGCAAAACGGGGTTTCGAGCAACTTCGCTTCGAAGTTCCCGTAAAGGCGACTTTTCATGCAGTTGCTCAACGGCAAGACGGGAGACCTTTACTGCGCGAGTAGCCTGATCAGTGGAGTAGGCAGCGAACGGTCCGGTAGGAGCTAAGTAAATGATGAGAGGGAGTCTAGGCGAGGCGTTTCGAGTTCTCACTGCATCAGATCCAAGATCGGCCCTAACCCGATTATCCGGAAATATTAATCAGCCATCGTTCGAGGAGATCGATCAATTCCTGCGGTGGTCTGATCCACGTGTCTGCTTTGGTCTCACGATAGGTGTCTTTCACGAGCACCGTAAGTCCCTGTCCGTTTAGAACACGGAAGGCGTCTTCATCCGTCAGGTCGTCTCCCAGATATGCGACAGCCGCGCGCGGCTCGAGGTCCGCAAGGATCGACGTGACTGCATCGCCCTTGTCAGGATGTGAGACACGTAGCTCAAGTCCCGCTTCAAATTGGAGCAGCTTAAGTCGTGATTGCTCGGCTATCGTCGTCCAGCCATCGAGAGTGAGTGATTGCACGCTCTTCGCTTCGGCACTGGATAGTCCTCGCCAGTGGATAGCGACGCCACCAAGTTTGATCTCCGCCCTGGACAACAGTCCTGTCGCGACGATCCATTCCTGCGCCTTTGCCAGGGCCACTGCGTCTTCCTCGTTGATCGGGACGCAACTGTAGCTTCCATTGCTCAACTGGCGCTCCAGGCCATGTGTCCCCCACATCTCGAGGTTGTTCATCGGAGCGAGGAGTGCCCGCAGCTCCACAATGGGCCGCCCCGAGATGATGATGATCTTTGTCCTGCCGGACTGGGCGATTTTTTCCAGAATCGAAATCGCTCCGGGATAAGCGAAGGCACGGTTGCGGTCGACGTGGAACGGCGCCAGGGTGCCGTCATAATCCAGCAGCAGCGCCGATGACGGGGCTGTCTTGAGCTGTTGCAGAAAAGCATCGAGCAAACTTGTAGTCACGCTGTCGCGCAAGCTATCTCTCCGCCTGCGCCCTGCGTATGACAGAGACATTTGAGTATCCCTTCTTCAGGCGCAGTTCGCAGAGCTCGCCGATGAGAGTGGCCGCCCACCAATAGATGTTTCTCTCCCTGACGGATCGTCTCATTCGCCTCATTCGATCGACCATCTCGCTTACATTCATCTCGAGCGCCTGCGCAATTGCCTCGGCCGTCGACTCAATGTCGTACGGATTCACGATGAGGGCGTCATGCAGCTCTCTCGCGGCGCCAGTGAAACGACTCAGGATTAGGACGCCACGCTCGTCCTGTCGCGCTGCAACGTACTCTTTTGACACAAGGTTCATGCCGTCATGCAGGGATGTGACCATGCACAGATGAGCGGCTCGATAATACCGCTGTACCTCCTCATGGGTGTGCTCTCGGTTCAGAAAGACGATGGCTTTCCACTTTCCCCGTTTGAAGCGGTTATTGATCCTTTCGGCCTCAGACTTAACCTCGGCCTGAAAGTCGGCATAGCGCTTGATACGGCTGCGGGTTGGCGCACCAATCTGAATGAAGGTAAATTTGCCCTGATACTTTGGATAGCGTTCGAGAAACGACTCAACAGCCTGGAATCTTTCGAGTATCCCTTTGGTATAGTCCACGCGGTCGACGCCTACGCCGAGGTATGTCGCCTCGAGACCCAACTCCTGAAGCAGTGCACTACGCTCCTCCTCAGCAGTGATCCCTGTCTGCTCCAGGGAACGATCGTCAACGAGTTCAACACTGATCGGGAACGGGAGGATAGAGGATCGATGTTGGTTGCGCTCGATAGAGAAGTGTTCCCAGTCAACTTTCGCCTCGAGTACGTTGTGCACTGTATTCAGGAAATTGTTGCAGTGGGCCTGGGTGTGAAAGCCAATCAGGTCGGCTCCTAGCAAACCGTCGAGCAGCTCGCGTTGCCAGGGACAGATGCTGAATGATTCGGCATTCGGCCATGGAATGTGCCAGAAGATAGCGACTCTCGCGTGGGGCAGCCGGTCCTTGAGCAGGCGCGGTAATAGGGCGAAGTGGTAGTCCTGGATCAGCACCACAGGATGTTCCTCGCCCGCTATCTCTTCCACTACTGCATCGGCGAACTTCTGGTTAACCTTGTTGTAGTACTCCCAGTCTGATGTGCGAAAGGTCGGACGCGTGTGAGCGATGTGGCAGAGTGGCCACAGGCCTTCGTTCGAGAATCCATTGTAGTAGCCATCTTCTTCCTCACCGCTGAGCCAGACCCGACGAAGGGTATAGCGCGGATCGTCTGGCGGAACCTGGAGGCGGTCATGTGTGTCAACGGTCTCTGCATCCGCATTGCCGCTTCCATGAGCCACCCAGGTTCCGTGGCACGCTCGAAGGATCGGTTCAATTGCCGTGACCAGACCACTGGCCGGGACCGTGACTTTTGCCTTCTTGTCCTGCCGCACGTGCCGATAGGGTTCGCGATTCGAGACCACAAAAAGGCTGCTGCCGTTTAGCCTGTTGCGCACATGATCGGCGAGCCGCTGGGCGGTCCACTGAGATTCGTTGATGTTGCGCAATCTGGCTTCTGCCTCGGCCGCTGCACGTGCCTGCCGCATGCTCTCCGCCAGCGGAGCCAGCTCATTCGCGAAAGGTGAAAGAAGATTCAGATCTTCTGCCGTAGGTTGAACGGCGTGTCGTCCTGTTCGAAGTGCCTTCATCCACTGCGCCATGCGCGCAATCGGGCCACTCAGACTCCAGCGCAGGACCAACAGAGTGATAATCGCGATCACCAGTACCTGGGCCGCGATACGAATGAAGAATCGGCTCCATGCACGAAAGATCTCGGTTCGTATGTACGTCGCGTCATGAACGACAATCACTTCCCCGATTACTTCATTGTCCGGCGCGCGTATGGGAGCGACTAGCATGTGGGTCCGCTTCAAGCGCGATCGCACAAATTCACTTACGGTGCGATTGCCACGAAGTGCGTCCGTCATGAGCTTCGGCGCGCCCGATATGAGAGAACCTAGGCCTGGGGTTACGACAAGCGGAACGCCATCGCTGCCGTAGATGCCAATACCCAGCAGATGGTCGTGGTTGGTGGAGCGTCGTATCATCAGTTCCAGCCCGGCATTGTCTCCGGCCTGAAGGGGGACCTCTGCACCTGCGGCTAAGCTCTGGCCGAGTGTCTCAGCTTTGCTTTCGAGATCCCGGCGCAGCGCATCCTTCGTCGTCCTCACCTCGTACCAGGACGAAACCAGCGAAACTAAAGTCACGCCAATGATCAACGCAACTATCAATCGTAAGCTTAGGATTTTCACAAGACGGCGCGCCAGTCTTTCTGCAGAAAACTAAGAAACCAAATGACGCAAAATCGGCGGGAGCCTCTAAGATTGTCGCCGTAAATCTCTCTACCTGCCCCTGCAATCGCTAGTCCGGGAGCCCGTAGATCAACCCATCTGAATCATTATCGCTTATACGATGAAGTCTGCCCACGTTGTACTGCGCACGTTCTTCGGTACGGCCGCCATTGAAAGGATCGGGATATACCAATGGCAGACCGGTCCCGATAGAGATCTAACGTCACTCGGGAGCTATCTACCAGGAATGACCGAGCCGGCCGCACTTGGGCATCGGGGCGGACTGCCCGAGCGCTGCCCGTAACCGCGAAGCCAGATTGCGAGTTCTGGCATTGGTACTGCAGGCATGGGCTTGGGCGGAGTCGGTTGAGCGATGACTTTCGGATCAGGAGATCTGGACAAGGCCCAGAGGGCGGAGTTAACTCCGCCCTCTCGTGCAAACAGGGCCATGACCATTACATTGCTACGCCGTCGCTTGGTGGATGGTGGAATTGACAACTTCACCGCTCTGCACCTTGGGCGTTCCATCCATTACTCTTGCCAAGGTCTTTACCACGTCTGGGTAGATATTGTTGTTGTAAGCCTCTGCATTGGCTTTGTTGTCCCACAGGCTGATTGCAGTGACATCTGTTCCGTTGGGACCGGAGAATGCAATTTCGTCCCTAAAGCCGTTCTGTTTCCGCAGTAACGGAAGAACATCTTTCTCAAATGTCCGGGTGTAGTCAGTAAGCATATTGGGTTTCAAATGAATCGAGACATTGCGTGCATACATAGCAACCTCCTTAAAGGTTGGGGAGGGCTAAGAAGGAAAGCTTCAGATAGGCTGACTTAGCTCAGGGAACCTGAGACGAGGAGAAGGAAAAAGCTACCTCAGGTCCGACCCTAGACTTATGCGGCGGGACTGTCAAGCAACGGAAAACGCCAGTGCGGACAAGTCCGCCGCCGCTGCCACTCTCGGTTCTTAAGAGCGCTTCGGACATCGAGAAATAGAAGTGTCCGTACACCACCCGCGCAGCCTTCACCCTCCAAACCGCCACCACACCCGACCTGCGCATCATCGCCGTCAGCGACGTCAACCCAACCTACCTCGACAACCTCATGACCGCTCTGGTCCAGGCACAATAACCGGTCTAGACAAAACCAAAATCCAAGCACTCAATCCGGGGCAGGATGGCATCTTGCAAAGGTTGTCTCCGGATTGCCCGTCAATCGGGAGGAATCTACAGCAAATGTTCACACTGGAGAGCCAGCCGGTGATGGAGCGGCTATGAGTGGAAGGAACTAACGGCTTTGTCCCGCTCGGGTGTGCTTTAAACCTACTGATGGTACAGATCGAGGGTTAGATCGCTGAGTTTTGAGTGCTTTCACGCGTCTAATGGCGCGGGAAAGTTTCTGGCATGGAAGACCTCCAAACCACGTTCGATCTGGTCGGCCGGCTAAAACAAAAACTGAGGTGATATGGCATTCTTGCTTGACTTACCAGGATGATCTTGCGTATTGCTTTAGTGCAAATCTCGGGGTTGAGCCAGGGTTTCAACACTACGGCAACGATGAAGACCAGATTTGGATTGGGGCAAGTTAACGATGATGGAATTTCACATTTCGAGAGGCGCGCGAGACCGCTACCATTTCGCGGGAAATCTCTTTTCCTTTACGGGCAACGTAGTCTTCGCAAGTGTGTCGGCAAGCCGCGAGTTTGCACACCGGATGAATCAGGTCCGTGAAGCGCAGAAATACCCAGAGCGCGCGGTGCATGCAGGAGCGCTTTACGCTATGGGTTTGATTGACGAAGCCAGTCATGTACTCCTGGAGCGCTATCGGCAAGAGCTTGATCCCACCGTAATGACAGATGCCCTCACCTGGTTCTCCGGGCACATCGGATCGCATGAGTTAGACCGGATGCTGTTGAGCTTTGTGGAGCAGTTTCCGGGCAGCAGCGTCTATCGCGCGCTGCAAACCCCGAAGGAGTGGCTGGCGGGCTCCACCGACGGTACACCGCACCGGGCGGTCGCGCTGGAAGAGATGATGCTGCTTTGGATGGCCAACCGCAATGAAGCCTTCCGGCCATTCGAGGAGTTATTCGAGGACAAGGGCCTGGCGGAGCAGACCGCCTATCGGAGCGTTGCGGAGAAGCTGCCGGCGTATTTTGCGACCCGGCCCTTTGTGCCGATGGAGGACTCTGAGCCACAGAGCCTGTTTGACGTGTTGCGAGCGCCTGCGGTGGCCGCTCCAGGCTCGCTGAGGGAGCAACTTGATCTGATCCGGATAAAGTGGAAACGGCTGATCGGGGAGAGTCTCGACCGCTTATTGTCGATCGCAGGCGAGATGCTGCACGAAGAAGACTTGGCTATCTGGTTGCAATTTAATCCACCGAACGCTGCAACCGAGGCGGCTGCCAGGGCCGCCGCGGAGGCGGCCGCAGCAGCGGCAGCGCGACGACGCAGGGAGAGTGGGCTACAGCAATGGCCCTCGATCGTGAGCCAGTCGGAGGTGCCGCAGTTTGGCGAAGCGGCCCATGAATCTGAGAAATTCAGTCCCGACGTGGCCTGGATGCCGGGCGCCGTGTTGGTCGCCAAGAGCACGTACGTCTGGCTCGCGCAGCTCAGCAAGCGGCATGGGCGGTCGATTACGCGACTCGATCAGATCCCGGATGAAGAGTTGGATACCCTGGCACGTCGGGGGATGAACTCCCTCTGGCTGATCGGTATCTGGGAGCGCAGCCGCGCGTCGCAAACGATCAAGCAACTCTGTGGAAACCCCGATGCGGTGGCCTCTGCCTACTCGCTCTTCGACTACAACATCGCCCACGACCTGGGCGGCGAACCTGCCTATGTGAACCTGCGGAATCGCGCCTATCTGCGGGGCATCCGGTTGGCCAGCGACATGGTGCCGAACCATATGGGCATCGATTCGCCGTGGGTGGTAGAGCATCCCGATTGGTTCATCTCGCGGCCGGATCGTCCCTATCCCGCTTACAATTTTGATGGCCCCGACCTGTCGCCCGACCCGCGGGTCGAGATCAAGATTGAAAGGCACTACTACGACCAGACGGACGCTGCGGTCGTCTTCCAGCGGCGCGACCGCCAATCAGGGGAGACCCGGTACATCTATCACGGCAACGACGGCACCAGCTTCCCGTGGAACGACACAGCCCAGCTCGACTACCTAAACCCCGCAGTACGGGAACAGGTGATCCAGACCATCCTGCATGTGGCACGTCTGTTCCCGGTCATCCGCTTCGATGCGGCCATGACCCTGGCTAAGCGCCACTTTCACCGGTTGTGGTTTCCCGGCCCGGGTAGCAGCGGAGCGATTCCCTCCCGCGCCGAATACAGCATGTCGAATGCCGAGTTCAACCAACACATGCCCCATGAGTTCTGGCGCGAAGTCGTAGACAGAGTGGCCGCCGAGGTTCCGGGAACACTCCTGCTCGCCGAGGCCTTCTGGCTCATGGAGAGTTATTTCGTCCGAACGCTGGGAATGCATCGCGTCTATAACAGCGCCTTCATGAACATGATGCGCGACGAGGAGAACGCAAAATATCGGCTGGTGCTCAAGAACACGCTGGAGTTCGACCCGGACATTATGAAGCGCTACGTAAACTTCATGAGTAATCCTGACGAGCGAACGACAATTGATCAGTTTGGCGACGGCGACAAGTGCTTCGGCGTTACGGCGATGATGTCGACCTTGCCCGGGTTGCCGATGTTCGGTCACGGTCAGGTAGACGGGTTCACCGAGAAGTACGGCATGGAGTATCGAAGGCCACGGTATGACGAGACTCCGAACCACTGGCTGGTGGAACGACATGAGCGCGAAATAGCTCCCTTGCTGCACCAGCGAGCGCTCTTTGCCGAGAGCAGCAACTTCCTGCTCTATGATTTCTTCAACGACAACGGCACAGTGGACGAAAATGTCTTCGCTTACTCGAACCGGCGGGGAGACCAGCGCGGGCTGGTACTCTACAACAACCGCTATTCCACGACAAAAGGGGCCGTCGACTGGTCGGCAGCCTACGCAGACAAGCATTCGGGACAGCTACACCAGCAACGGTTGAAGGATGGTCTGGATCTGAGTAGCGATCCCGGGATCATTCTCAGGTATCGTGATTCCCTGACCGGGCTTGAGTATCTGCGGCGCGCTGCCAATACAGCGGAACACGGACTGAGCATCGAGCTGCGCGCCTACCAATGCCACGTTTTTCTGGATTGGCGCGAAATGCGGGCGACCGCCGATAAGCCATGGGACCGTCTTTGCGACGAGCTAAACGGGCGCGGCGTACCCAATCTGGAAGATGAACTGATCAACCTAGCATTGCGGCCTGGACACGACGCTCTCCGCCGGCTGCTCGATCCGGCACTGGTGCGGACACTCGCCGAACTGTCTGAACATCGGCAAGCGGTCAGAGGCTCGGAGAAGCAGAAGAATATCGAGCTGCAGAAGGAGGAATTCCTCGCGAAAGCATGGACACGAAGCCAGGATTTCTTGCGCGAATCGCAGGTTGCCTATCGCGCTCGCAAAGGGGAACCTCTCGCGGTCAGGCCGACGAATCCACCCTTGCTCGCAGAGAAATTCCGCGAGCGTGTGCGTGCTGCGATGGACATCCCGACTCTCGAGAGTCTGTTTCCTACGCCTTGGAATGTCAGGACTCGCCGATTACTGCCCAGCTTCAGCCCCGAATTGATAGCCACCGCTATTTGGGGTCCAGTACTCAGCTGGTGTGTCCTGGAACTGCTTGCGGAGTCGATAGACGCACAGAAGCCGGAGCGCGCGGCACTTGATCTGTTTGATCGATTACGTTTGCGGGAACCCTTGGCACATTCCTTCTTAGCACTAGGATTCAAGGGGGAAGAAAGCTGGCGCGCAGCAGCCCGAATCAAGGTTGCCCTGTTGGTTGAAGCTGGTGTGGGCACGCCTGAGTCTTCCGGCACCATGGCCCTACTCGAAAGAGCGGAAACAGTGCAGACTGACGGCATCGCGGCATCTGTAACCGCGACGAGTGCTGCCCCGGCCAAAGCGCCAGGGGAGCAAAAGCAGGCTACCCCAGCTCTCTCACCTATCCTGTGGCACGACGCGGATGTCCGCTGGCTAACCGGCGTACACGAGGCACACGGGCATATCTATTTCGTCAAGGAGTCCTATGAGGAGTTGATTTGGTGGCTCCAGTTGCCAGTCCTGCGCAAGTTAGCTGGCGAAGCCCTGCCAGACCGCAGCGCAATCGCGGAGTTAACTAAGGCGATCAACGAGGCACTGGAGGCAGCCGCGTCCGCTGACTACAGTCTCGATGCGCTCCTTGAGAGCGACAAACCCGAAGCCAAGGCATGATGATCTGTCCAGGATTGCACAATTTCAGAGGAACGCGGATTCCATCCATAGGGCCATTCAGCCGTTCAATTTGTGCCTGCTGAGACTGCCAAGATGCTTCGGGTGGTCGGCGATACGGAAGTTAACAGTCCATACGGTAGCCGAGATTAGTACCGATATGTCAGCTTCTAAGTAGCTAAATAATGTGGCCTTTTCCCAACGCCTCAGTAATTCCCGCTAATACGGTGTTCTAGGTAAGTCCGCAATAGCTAAACTACACTTTCCGAACGAAGTGTTCTTGGAAAAGCTCTTGCGCCTTCTGGGCTCCTGACTCCGTCATTCTCACGGACTTTGCTGCGTTCTGAGGATCGGAAATGTACCCTCTCTTGTAAAGGCGATCCATTGCGTTCCAGTCATGCCCTTTCCAGGCTCGTATAGCCATACCTTCCTTGAAAGTTGTCAGGTGTAGGAGCGCGAGAACCATTTCGTCAACCTTGTCTTCGTCATATTCCATACAGACCTCGCTTTGATTGCAGTATCGCGATCTCAGCATTATGCCAGTGGAACAAACGTCAGCCCAAGTCACCATGAGGACTACCGAAGGTGTCAGTCGCAGGTGGGGGATGACGAACATTCCGTCGGGAAGTATGCCCGTCAAGTCACCGGCTAATTCCCCGAAAGTCGGCCAGGCAGGTCGAGCTGACGAGATTGTCCTGCGTTGATCAGGGGCTTTCTTGTAGGGAGAGTCGCCTCGGACTCCTTAGTGTCAGCGATCCGGGTCGCTATTGAGCTGAAGCCTGTGCTCCGTGGAGAGAGTACAGTTCCAGTCCGAACTTCCCCAATCGTTCTCCCAAACTTCGCGGCGGACGGCCCGGCGGCTGAGCGGGACCAGTTCTGGTACCAGGTTAGGCCCGCCCCAGGGCTGAAGCAGCCCGTTGCAGCCGATCGAGTTGCTCACCCTGAGTCTCACGCTCGTCGGCAAAGGCAATTCCCACTACGGCAAGGATTGAGTCCGATTCGTCTCTAACGGGGATGGCAACGGCTGCTTTCGCGTCCACCGCCTTCGCGCCAGGCTTTACAGCGCCGGACCGATCCTCTTTTAGATTGCAGGTCTGCACTGGCTGGCCTCGTTCCAGAGCTAAGCCGGCCATACCTTTTCCGGCCGGCACCCAAGCCACGACTTCTTGCACTTTCAGCGGAATGTTGACTGATGCCGCGAGACGCAGGCCTCCGTTCTGATGCAGGTGCACCGTTCCGGCCACCGCACCCGTTTCGCTCAGGAAACTCATGAGCCACGCTTCGAGCTTGAAACTTGAATCTGTCACGATTTTGTTCCCTCCGAGAATACTGATGCACTCCCTTTGGATAGCAACCCTCCCATTTAGCGTATCGTTTTTCCTGACTGTCATCCTGTTGGCATTTCCATGACGTAGTGCGAAACTTGTTGAACTGTAAGCCACTTGGTCGCTGGGGTACCGCACGTATGACTCCTGAACTCTGGCAGCGCCTGAAGCCGTTGTTCCATGCCGCCCTGCAGGAGGGCCCGCAAAACCGCGCTGATTTCATCGACTCTGCCTGCGGTGACGACCCCGAACTGAAAACGCAACTCATTCGGCTTCTCAATGCCGAACAACAAAGTAGCGATTCGGTGGACTCCACTCGCCCACCTCAACGATCTACTGCGCGACCAGGCGCTCGCCCAGTGATCGGCCAAACCATCTCGCACTATCGAATCATCGAAAAGTTGGGCGGCGGCGGCATGGGTGTTGTTTACAAAGCCGAGGATCCATCCCTCGGCCGGTTTGTCGCGCTCAAATTTCTCTCCGAAGACCTCGCGCAGGACCCACAGGCTCTGGAACGCTTTCGGAGGGAGGCGCGTGCGGCATCCGCGCTGAATCATCCCCATATCTGCACGATCTACGAGATCGGCGAGCAAGACGGCCGGGCGTTTATCGCCATGGAATTCATGGACGGCGCTACCCTCAAGCATCGCATCGCCGGTAAACCGCTGCCGCTCGACGACGTGCTTGAATGGGGGATTGAAATTGCGGATGCTCTAAGCGCCGCCCACAGCAAGGGAATCATTCACCGTGACATCAAGCCTGCGAACATCTTTGTAACCGAGCGCGGCCATATCAAGATCTTGGATTTTGGCCTGGCGAAGCTGATTCCGTCTCAAGGAGCCACGAATTTTTCCGCAATGACGACAGCCGGCGAACCAGAACGGCTCACGCAACCAGGTGCTGGATGGGCACTGTCGTCTATATGTCGCCCGAACAGGCGCGCTGCGAAGAGCTGGATGCCCGCACCGACCTGTTTTCTTTGGAGTCGTGCTCTACGAGATGGTCACAGGGTTCGTGCCATTCCGGGGCGAGAGCATAGGCCTCGTCGCAGAAGCAATTTTGAATCGCACACCCGTCGCGCCAGTGCGCCTGAACCCCGGCATTCCCCCAAAGCTCGAAGAGGTCATCAATAAGGCGCTTGAGAAGGACCGAAAGCTGCGCTACCAGAACGCCGCCGACATTCGCACGGACTTGCATCGCCTCAAGCGCGATTCCATTACGGGTGGCGCGCCCTCGGCGACATCGCAGGTCGCCTCAAAGCCCGCCACGAAGGCCGCTCGATGGTGGTGATCGCCGGCGCAATCGCTCTGTTGATAGGACTGGCCGCCAGCCCGCCGATTTTTCCCCACAAGGCACACGCCCTGACGGACAAGGAAACGATCGTCCTCGCCGACTTCAAGAACACGACCGGCGATCCGGTCTTCGACGGCACGCTGCGGCAAGGGCTATCCGTTCAACTGGAACAGTCACCCTTCCTCAGCATCATCTCGGACCAGAAGATCCAGCAGACACTCCCCCTGATGGGCCAGCCACTCGACGCAAAACTCACGCCAGCGATCGCGGGAGAGCTGTGCCAGCGGACCGGAAGCGCCGCAGTCCTCGACGGTTCGATCGCGAAGATTGGCACGCAATACCTTCTAACCCTCAAAGCGACCAACTGCGAAAACGGGAAATCGCTTGCGAGCACGGAGGCCCAGGCAAGCGACGAGAACCATGTGCTCGAAGCACTTGGAAAAATGTCCGCTGAACTTAGAAATAAGCTAGGCGAGTCTCTGGGCACAATCCAAAAGTTCAACACACCGTTGGAAGCCACGACGACGTCGCTCGAGGCCTGGAAAGCTTTCAGCTTAGGCATTCAGGTGATCAGCACCAAAGGATCGGACGTTGTTATTCCGTTTTTCAAGCGAGCCATCGAACTCGACCCAAATTTCGCGCTTGCTTACGCCTACCTGGGCATCATGGAAAACGATATCGGCGAAGACAGCCTTGCTGTCGAATACCACCGAAAGGCGTATGAGCTTCGCAGTCGGGCCAGCGAAGCGGCGCAGTATTCGATCACCGCTACCTACGAGAAGGACGTTACCGGAAACATCCCCAAGGGCATAGAGGCCTGCCAGCTTTGGATACAGGCTTATCCGCGGGCGGACCATCCGCACGATCTGCTTGCGGGAATGATTCTGCCGACCATTGGGCAATGGGAGAGAGTCGTGGAAGAAGCCACCGAGGCAATCCGCTTGAACCCCGACTTTTCGATCCCCTACGCTCAACGGATCGTCGGCAACATCGCGCTGAATCGCCTCGATGAGGCGAAGGCCACCTATGCGCAAGCTCTCGAACGCAAACTAGATAACCCCCTCTACTATGTTGGCCTGTATCAAATTGCATTTTTGCAGAACGATGCGGCGGGTATGGCGCAGCAAGGCCGCAAAAATGGAGGCCCGGCCGGGTTGGGGGGACGGGATGATGGGCTTGGAAGCCGACACGGCGGCCTATTCGGGACGCCTCAAACTCGCCCGGGATTTTTCCCGCCGCGCAATGGATTTCGCCGAACAGGCAGGTGAGAAAGACCCGCCCGCGATGTGGTCTGTCACCTCTGGCCTTAGAGAAGCATGGTTCGGCAACACAGACGAAGCGCGGCCCCGCGTCGCCTTTGCGTCGAAGCGTTCCGCATTCCGCGACGTGGTGTACTTTGCCGCGCTCGCGTTGGCGTATTCCAGAGAGGACGCGAAAGCGCAGGCGCTGGCTGGCGATCTGGCCAAGAGGTTCCCGGAAGACACAATTGTGCAATTCAATTACCTGCCGACCCTCCGCGCAAAGCTTGCGCTCAACAAAGGAAATGCTGCTGAGGCCATTGAGGGTCTTAGAGCCGCTGTGCCATATGAGCTTGGCATTTCGACTAGTGCTCCTTTCAATTGGAGCGTCATGTATCCGGTTTATGTGCGTGGCGAAGCCTATCTGGCCGCGCATCAGGGTAGCGAAGCCGCCGGCCAATTCCAGAAACTTCTCGACCATCCCGGCCTTGTCCTGAACCAACCCATCGGCCCACTCGCCCATCTCGGTCTCGCCCGCGCCTACGTATTGCAGGGAGACACCTCCAGGGCCAAAGCGGCCTATCAGGATTTCCTGACGCTTTGGAAAGACGCTGATCCTGACATTCCGATCCTGAAACAAGCGAAAGACGAGTATGCCAAGCTGCAATAGATTTTGGCACCCCGCCCTTATAGTCGGCTTTCTATGAGCAGGTCATTCACGTCAAGGGTTTTTCTTTTCTGGCGTTTTGGTCTTTTCTGTTGCTCTGTTGTAGTTAGTCCGCATATTGTTCTCCACCGTGTTTCTATTCGCACTTTGAGTGAGCCGCTCGTGGCTCTGTGTCGGTTGGGGTCAGAAGGAGAAATCGATGCTGCCAGTTATCGGACGGCCTCGTTGAGGGCCCAAGCCGACACGCAGTCATCGGGACGCGGGGTAGTTGCAACAATTCGATATGCTCTCCCTCCTCAGGCTGCTACTCCATAGAACGGGATGTATGGCTCCTGGGTGATCCAGATGCGATGCAGCAGTACTGCCAGCTTGCGAGCGACGGCGACGATGGCCCGATTGCGGGACTGTTTGCCTCCGCGCGAAGCCAGGTGCAGACCCCACTGTCGTAAGGTCGAATCTCTCCCATGCGGACCGAGCACATGGTTGGCACACTCGACCAGCAGGGATCGTAGGTATACGTTGCCAGCCTTGGTGATGCCGAGCTGCGGGTCGCGATCCCCAGACTGGCTGCGCCTTGGCCGCAGGCCGAGGTAACAGCCGACATCCCGACTTCGCTCGAAGCGTTCTTTGTTGCCCAGCGTCAGAACGTACGTCAGTGCCGTGAGCTGCCCGACACCGTAGACCTGGATCAGCGCTTGTGTCTCTGGATACTCCGTCTCCGTGAGGCGCTTGATCAGCCCGTCGTAGTGCTTGATCTTTTTCGTCATCTCCGCGATCTGCTCGAGCAACGGACCGAGCGACTTCCGGCCTCATCCACCTTGTGCTTCGCCAAGCGGAGTTGGGCTGTGCTTCCGTGCGGTCTTGTTCAGGCGGTAGCCGCAAGGCTTAGCCAATCCGCGCACCGCGTTCACTGCCGCTGTCCGCAGACGAACGATCAGGTTGCGGGCGCGGATCAACGTCAGTGCTTCTTGCTGAGCGACCGTACGATGGGCAATCGGACGCAGGATCTTCGGATCGAGCCGCGCGTATCGAGCCAGCTTCTCCGCATCCACCTGATCGCTCTTCCGATCGCTGTGCGAGATCGCACGCAGTTCGCGCACGTTCGCCACGATCACTTCGTGACCCAGTTCCTGAAGCTGCTCGCTGATCCAGATCGAGTGCGTGCCCGCTTCCATCGCGATCCGCACCGGAGGCAGATCGGTAAACCACTTCTCGACTCCCGAGGGACTGGTACGAAACCGGCCCCGGCCCACTACTTCTCCATCTTCGTTAAGCGTGCAGTAATGGCTCCAGACATCCCCAAGATCGATCCCGATCGTCATCCCGACCCTGGGCTGCTGCGTGGTACTTCCGCGATTAGGTGCTGCGTAGGATTTTCATGGGCAATAGTCTCTCCGATTCGGTAGACCTGCTCATCCCATTTATCGGCAAGTTCGACCCCCGAAGTTGCCGATAACCCCGTTTTGCGGGAACTGACCATTAGCACGGTTGCCGATCACTTTCCCTTGCAGTCCCGCGGCGGACCATACATTCCTGGTACTGATTGGGTGAGTGTCGGCAATCCCTGCTCCAAGTACATCTTTACGCAGTTTTTGATTTCAATCACTTATAGTCTGTGCACTAACGTCAAAGTTCTTTTTGCGAACAGCTTCCCGAGAGAACTGATTCTGAATATGATGACTTCGACTTCCATTCAAGCTATCCGGCTCTAATGGATTCAGGAGAATGCTTTGCGAGTTGGCCTGATGACACGCGAGTACCCGCCCAATGTTTATGGGGGAGCCGGAGTTCACGTTGAATACCTAAGCCGCGAGCTGGCGAAGAGGATCGACGTCGAGGTTCACTGCTGGGGCGATCAATTCCTCGACGAGGGAAATCTGCATGTCCGTGGCGCTCAGCCGTGGTCTCAGATCACCCAGGGCACTCAGGAGAAATACAAGACCGCGCTCGAGACACTGAGTCTCAATCTTGCGCAGATGAAGCCTCTAGCGACCATCGACATTGTGCACACGCACACTTGGTACGTGTCCATGGCCGGATTTCTCGCAAAGAAACTATTCGACATTCCCTTTGTACTCACAACCCATAGCCTCGAACCTTTGCGCGCCTGGAAGGCCGAGCAGCTCGGCAGTGGCTATGCGATGAGTTCCTGGATGGAGCGAACCGCGATTCTTGATGCAGACGCAGTAATCGCCGTTTCCAAGGGAACGAAAGAAGATATTCTGCGCGCATACCCCGACATCGATCCCGAACGAGTGCATGTCATCTATAACGGCATAGATCTCGATGAATATCAACAGACATCGGATACCACAGCGCTAACCAAATACGGTGTAGATCCCGCCTTACCCTACGTTCTGTTTGTAGGTCGAATCACACGGCAAAAGGGCGTGACTCATCTCGTCCAGGCAATTCGCTATCTGCCTCCGGGTACGCAGGTCGTTTTATGCGCCGGAGCGCCGGATACCCCAGAGATAGCAGCGGAGATGCGACAAAAAGTTGAGGAGGCCCGCGCACTCAATCCTAAGGTGGTCTGGATTGAAAAGATGGTGACAAAACCCGAGGTGATCCAGCTTTACAGTAACGCCAGCGTCTTCTGCTGTCCGTCCATTTATGAGCCCTTCGGCATCATCAACCTGGAAGCGATGGCATGTCGCGCTCCAGTCGTCGCTAGTGCGACGGGCGGAATCCTTGAAGTCGTCGTCGATGGAGTAACCGGCCACCTCGTTCCCTTCGACCATGATCAAACAACCACCCTTCCTTCAAATCCCGATAAATTCGCACATGATCTCGCAGAGAAAATCTCCGACCTCATGGCAGATCCCGAAAAGGCCCGACAATTTGGAGAAGCAGGGCGCAAGCGTGTCGAAGAGAAGTTTGCCTGGTCCGCAATTGCAGATCAGACGATTGAGCTTTACCACCGGCTCATCACAAGCCCTCACACATAACCTGTTGACGTCGCCAAGAAAGAATCACTCGGTGAACAGCGCACTCGAAGTTCCCGAAAAGTCACATTTTCGGAAAGTTCGACGTCGACAGGTCGAAGTTGCCGCAAGCCCCGTTCAAGGAGCAATGGAACTTTTACCCACCATCCCTTGCAAGAGATATACTGCCCGCACCATGAAAGCCTGCTATTTTCAACCTGGCTTCTGGTTTTCAAACCTGGCTTCTGGCTGGATTACGCGCCATAACGTGCAACGAAGGGCGACCCTGAATGAGACAACGCAATCGTGCCCGGAGTGCAGGATATCTTGTTTTGGCATTGCTGATCTTTGAGCCTGCTTCCCACTCCAGGATTTCGTCGATTCCGAGCCTCGCCGCGATGACCAAATCAGCTTCGGTCATCGTTGTGGGTGAGGTTGTAAGAGTAGTTAAGGTTGGTGTGGGTGATCTCGCCACCTCAGACGGACGGCATTATGCCGTGAACACAATGGTCGCAACGGTCCGCATCGATGAGGTACTCAAGGGCGATGTCGCGAACAATATCCTTCGAGTGGACTATCTTGAGAATCCAGATTGGGAACGTGGGCCGCTAACCAACGCACTGACCGAAAAAACTTACCGTATGCTGTTTTTAAAGGCTGATGCGGACGGGTTCGGTTTTGCGGCTCCCGAAAAGGGTTCCATGCCGATGTCGCGTAACCGAAACGCGCTGCCGCAGCCACCGGGGCCGGATGTCTACACGCAGGTTCTTCAGCATTTGGCCGAACCCCTCTTTTCGATGGAGGACACCTCTCAAGAACGGGTCCACGCTATTTTTGTCATCGATAATGAGTCTTCCTCGATTGTCACCGAATTGCTCAAAGGCGCACTAGCCGATCGCGCTACGGCCTCCGATCCAAGGTTGCACCTTGAGCTACTGGCGGCCCCCGTTCGACGCAAAGATACATCGGTACTACCTGATCTGGTTGCTGAACTATTTACCACCCAAGACCCAAAATACCTTAATGATCGACTCAATATGATTCTTGCCCTTCAGCAAATTGACGGAGCTGTGGCGGCGCCAATTTTGATACGTGCTCTAAAACTTCCAGAAAGCGAACTTCGCGCTACGGCTGCGCAAGCTCTGAAGCAAACGCCTCCCGACGTTGCCATCGACGCCCTCCTTGATTCGCTCAATGACTCAGATCCAAATACTCAGTTTCAGGTGATGGAGGCGCTTAGCTTCCTCGCCAAGCAGCCTCACTGGCTTCCAACCTCGACTACTCTAGATTTTTCTTGGAATACCGCTCTGGACCATTGGAAGGATTTTGCGACCGCCAGGAGAAAAACGGATCGTTAAATCTTCAGCCACAAAGTGAGCACCCGAGATTTCTGGTCATTGGCATCGTTCCCTCGTTGGCTGCGACGTGTTACCTGAAAAGTCGCATTTACTAAGATGGTCCGCCGCTTGATCTTCCCCGGAAGATCTTGTAGGCAGATTCAAGGAGGATCATCGACATGCAGATTCGATCGGTTGGTATTGACCTTGGCAAGGCGACCTTTCACCTGGTGGCACTTGGTGATAACGGCAAGGTGCTGCTGAAGAAGAAGTTTACCCAGAAGCAGTTGATTGCCTTCACCGCGAACATGCAGACCTGCTTGATCGGGATGGAAGCATGTTCGGGGTCGCACTTCCTCGGCCGTGCTTTACGGGAACAAGGCCATGATGTGAAGTTGATTCCTGCCCAGTTCGTGAAGCCGTTTGTGAAGTCGAACAAGAACGATTTCATCGACGCTGAAGCGATTGCTGAGGCCGTGGATCGCGAGAACATGCGCTTCGTGCCGATCAAGACAGATGACCAGCTCGACCTGCAAGCTCTCCATCGCGTGCGTGACCGGCTCATGGCGCGAAGAACTTCTCTGATCAACCAGATTCGTGCGTTCCTGCTGGAGCGCGGCATCGTGTTCGCCAAGAGCCCGATTCGGCTGAGGGAAGCTTTGCCTGAGGTGCTTGAGAACGTCAACGAGAACCTCACCCCAAGGATGCGGAGCCTGGTTGCCATGCTGTGGAGCGAGTGGAAGGACCTGGAGCTTCAGATTGTCGAGATGAACAACGAAGTGGAGCGGATCGCTTCGAGTGATGATGCGTGTCGGAGATTGCGGCAGATCCCTGGCATCGGACCGCTGGTTGCAACCGCGATCGTGGCCTCCATCGGTAACGGCGCAGCCTTCCGCAAAGGGCGGGAGTTCGCGGCCTGGATGGGGCTGCTGCCGAAGCAGCATTCGACCGGTGGCAAGGCGAGGTTGTATGGAATCAGCAAGCGCGGCAACTGTTACCTGCGCAAGATCCTGATTCATGGAGCACGCGCGGTCGTATTGCGATCCAAGCGGGACCGAATTGCGATGGGCGCCTGGATGACCTCACTTGAGACGAGGGCACCACGAAACGTATTGATCGTGGCAACAGCACACAAACTGGCGCGGATCGCGTGGGCAGTGCTCTCGACGGGCCAGGACTATCGAGCAGTACCCGAGGCACTGACAGTATAAGCAGGCTTAGCAACCAGCAACATCAAGTTCTCCCCACCGAGGTCTGCACCGGATAAGTGAAGATGAAAGAACAGTCAAAACGGCGCACCTGAAACCTGCTTGCCGAAATGGCCCATACGTGGCCGGGCGTTTTCAAAGGACAGGTACGCGGCGTATCTCATCAAGGCCAGGAGAAAACTCTCCACCTAAAGGCCGGATACATTGACGCAGACTTTCCTTCATTCGAAACTTTTCCCTTGCATTCACACGGCGGACCATACATTCGGCAAGTTCGGATCAAGTTGCCGCAAACCCCGTTTTTCGTGCACTATAAAGTTACAAGCCGCCAGCGTTAGGATTGTTTCCGGTTAGCCGACGATGCAGGCGTTATAGCTGAATTCTGACGCGTTTGGCGTAATCGATCGCAGTCACAGACGTATATTGCCTAAGAATGCCGGCTACGGGCTTCTGAGGTTCTCAATTTCCGAGCTTCCAGACGCATGGATTACAACCATGAATGAACCCATGCGCCCGGATGTCAAAGTATCGATAGAACTCAATCGACGGTCAACGTCACCGTCGTCGACTGCGTAAGAGAACCGGAAGCCGCAGTCACTGTGAGCGTGTAGACGTGGGGAGTTGGCGTGGAGCCGTCATCGCTCCCGCCACTGCCGCAACCACTGATTCCGGCGGCCGCCATTACGCCAATCATGCCCAATAGAAAGAACCCAAGCCATCTCTGCGGCCTTTTCCGGAGCTTGCCTGCAAACGGCAGGATGAATAAACCAAGCAGTGTTGGAAAGTCATCATATCTGGACGAACTTTTCACCGACCGCACTTCCGCGATGTTCGGTATGCTAACCGTCATGGTTATGTTCGTCCGCCCTGAAGCTGCCGAAATGGTTGAAGGCGAAAACGTCGCTGACGCCGCCGCCGGCAATCCAGTTACGGTAAACGTAAGCGGTGCGCCGACGGTAGGAGGAGAGACAGCGAGCACGAAGCTAGCTTGGCCGCCGGGAGAGAGGGTTGCCGAGGACGATCCGCCGCTTGGGGTTCCAATCGTGTAGCTCTCCACGGTCTGGGTGAGGACCGCGCTGGTCAGTGTTGTGAAATTTGCGTCTCCGGAATAGACGGCCGTAATTGCATGTGACCCGGCAGCGAGGGACAGCGCGATCTGGGTGTTCTTTATGCGACCGGCGACTGGACAGGGCTGCACGATCCGGTTCGTGCGGCGGAGTGGTACCGCCGAGCCGCTGACCGAGGCCACGCAAACGCACAGTACAACCTAGGCTTTTATGTATCTGCTTGGTGAAGGCGTGCCAAGCAATCCCAAAGAGGGTTTGCATTGGCTGCTTGATGCCGCAGATCAAGGTGACGGGGCGGCCTTCCGGCTGTTAGCTTATCTGTATCGGAATGGATATTATGGGGTGCCCTTAGACCTCGGAGAAGCAGAGCGATGGGACGACAAACGGTATCGCGACTCCGAGTTGTTCCGCATGTCTGAGGAGAAGCGTGCCGCCAATGCTTCTAATGCTGCCGCTCCCGGCAAGAATCCGTAGTTCCTGAAAAGTCGGGTTTTGACCAAGTTCACGTTGGCGCGTCTCGGGACCGGGCGAACTTGCCGCAAACCCCGTTCTGCGGACACTGCGCCTGCGAATCTCACCGGATCACCTAAAAAGCCATCGAAGAAACTATCAATTGCGCCTGAAGGTCGGGGCCGTGCGCTTACCTGTTGAAGGAATGGCCGGGCAGCGCTGTCTTGATCCGGTTCCACAGGCCGGCCTGGCGGTAGCCTTGCAACATCCAGAGGTCGTTTCTCTGCTTGGCGGTGCTATAGACGAAGCTCTTGCCGTCGGGGGAGAGGCTGAAGCGAATGCCAGGGCGGAACTTGGTAGAGGGTGCAAAATCTCCGCCCAGATTCTTGATGACCTTCTGCTTAAGCGTCGAAGTGTCTAGGAGACCCTATGGACGCGAGGAATATGCTTCAACCGTTTCGGGATCAGGCGGGCTCCTTCCGTCTGGCTTTCTCCCGGTATGTACGTTTTTAATCCATGGGTAGATGGATAGTGCGCTGCCCGCGATGCATAGCAAGATAAATCCGACCATGGTCGAACGGAAGGTGTTAGAGTCGGCCACTTCTAAGATGTGTCTTCCATACTTCATTGCGAGCAAGCCAAGAACGGCGAAACGTAATCCACGAGTGAAAAAGCCTATGGCACAAATTCGAAGCCGCGATAAGTCCAGGGCGGCCGCGGCGGGAATCACCACGGTGAACGGAAACGGTGGCGGGGCAATGCAAGCGAGGAAGACCGCCTTGTCGCCATGCGTGTCGATCATCTTATGCAGTCGTGCAAACCTCTTTTCTCCGGCCATCTTTTTGATTCCCTCTTCCCCAAGCTTGTGCGCGACCAGAGCAAGAACAAAGACGCCGATGGTCGAGCCAAGTGCCGCCGTCAGCACATACCAAGGCCACCCCTGATGGTGGCGTGCCACGAGAGTGACTACCAGCAAATCATTGCCGAAAGGAAGGAAGAGGAAAGAGGAGTCGAGAACGCCCATCAACAAGGGGCCAAAATATCCGAGATGCAATAAAAAAGCGAGGATTGGGCTAATGAATTTCATCTAGAGGCTGTTGGAATGACTTCAGTTGAGCATTTTGAAGATTCTGCTGAGCATGAGGCACGCGAAGGCGAAGTAGTGGAAGGCGGCGAAGGTTTGGGAGAGGCATTCGTAGTCTCTGGCCAGGCGGCGGAAGCGTGCGGCCCAGGCGAAGCTTCGTTCGACGACCCATCTTCGGGGCAGCAGGACGAAGCCGCGTTTGGCCTCCGTGTGCTTGACCACCTCCAGTTGAATGCCGTGCCGGGCGGCCGCGCTGTCAGCGGCTTCTCCGGTGTAACCCTGGTCGACGTAGGCAAGTTCCACATGGTCTCCGGTTACCTGCTGCACCGCTTCGGCGAGTTTCTCCACCTGGGCGCGGTCTTGCTCGTTGGCGGCGGTAACATGCAAGGCGAGCAGGTTGCCCAGGGTGTCCACCGCAGCGTGCACCTTGGCTCCTTTGCGCCGCTTGGCGCCACCGTATCCCGCCCGCGCACCCGACTCCGGCGTGGACTGCAGCGTCCGGCTGTCCACCACCATCGCCGTGGGCTGCGGCTTGCGCTCGGCAAACTCGCGCAACAGAGAGCGCAGATCCTCGACCAGGATCTCGAAGCATCCGACACCGATCCAGCGCCGCGTCTGCTGGTACACCACCGGCCACGGCGGAAGATCGTTCGGCATCATCCGCCAGTGCGCCCCGGTCTTCACCAGCCAGCGCAGAGCGTTGAACACCGCTCGCAAACTGTGCGACCGCTGCCGAGCGTCCTCTCGACACAACGCCAGATAGGGCGCCACAAACGCCCACTCCTCATCGCTCACATCACTCGGATAACCAACCTGACCCTTATTCCCCATCCAAACTATGCTGCGCGATGACAACAACACAATCACCGCCTTCCTAAATGGAATTAAAATAACGTCGTAAAAGTGCTTCTGCCGTCAAATGACTATAGACAAACAGCAAGTACTGTCCGCCGCTATGGCTGTGCGTAATAGCCATCACGTGTCCGAGCGTTCAAGCCAGGTTCATCTATCGTCACTTCGATGTGATAGTATTCATTAGGTTTCTCTGCAGAAGGTGTTTTGAAGGCGATCTCGTACCAGGACTTTGTATCGTCGACGCTCCTCTTGAGAGCCCCGACGACGTCGCTACTACCATTGAGCGCGAGCCCACCGCTTTGAATCGCCAGGACCTGGAGGCTAAGGTCAGCCAAATCTGTTTGATTTGGATTGCTGACACCCTTTACAAAGTTTTCATAGTAGTTCTCGCGCAGTAGGCTCTCCTCCGGACCGAGCGGATTGATACTATACAAAGTCAAGTTCGATCGCTGCAGCTCTTTGGAGAAGCTGACCACGTTAGCGAAGATCCGCCGTTGTTGCCTTCCATCGAGTTCGATACGCGCACCAGAAAGCAGCGGCCAGCCCGGAGAAACCCAAAGAACGATCTTGCGGCCGGGAATGCTCCCGGCGTACGAGGTAAGCTGCTGCGTCGCCGTTAGCGAAATCTGCAAACGCTCGTTCGCGCCCCAAATACCAGAATTGCGGCTGATCTCCCGCAGCCCGATCGTGTAATGGTCGAGAGAAGCGCTTAGGGCATTGCCATCAACCGTAAACTCCTTCTGCAATTGCGTGCCTTTGTCGGTCAGTACGCGATGGAGGTAGGATGGACAAGATGACCGCCGTTCAGCTTCAAAAACTTCTGCACCTGATCACGCACGCGTATGCAACGCGACTGAAATCCGTATTGACGGCATCGATCAAAAGAATAATTTTGACCGGCTCTTGAACCGCACTGACGACCTTGAATGATGTTATCTGTCGCGGTGATTTGTTGTCCGTTAAAAGTGAAATCGTCTTTCTGAAGGCTAGTGACTGGAAGCCCAGACTTAGGCGTCACGATCACATTGAGCTGAAGGTTCGCGGATGTTGCATCAGCAGCGGGGACTGTTTGCTGGGCGTGGCCTAATGAAAATAACTTAGGGGCAAAAATCATGAAGATAAGCCAGCGGCGGGAGATTTTGCTCACTCGTCCCTTTCTGTGGGCGCGTCTGTTGATGAAAGCAGAGCACTCTGCACTGGTTATTTGATGCAGTTTTACGATTTGGCGAAGTGAGCCAAGCGTTATCGTCGGCAAAGTGAACCGGCCGATGTCATTCGCGGTCCTGCCCGCTGGCGGCACCTATCTGATTTCGCTCTGTCTGCGGCAACTTTAGAGAGACTGGACAATGTACTTTTCATCAAGCTGAAGGGGAACTTCACTTCTGCTAGCCCAAGTTGATTGCTTTTGCTAGTTCTATCTCCGAGTCGTCGACCACCGGAACGGCGTGAAAGTGTGTCGGTATGCAGAAATCTGCTTAGCGAGTGGGTGCAATGACCGTGGGCGAATGGAGAGCACTCTTGGCGAGTATCAACCTTTGTTCTTCTACCTTTGCGTATTGTGTTTTGGCCCTAACGATCAGGTTATCGAAATCTAGAGAACTGAGGCGGCTATCCGACCCGGCCACGACTTGCAGGGCATGCCAAAGACTGAGCTTCCCCTGAATTCCTAACGAGAGGAATTCGAGCGCTTCGAAGGTTTCAAAGTCCCCCGATGACCCCGCTCCCAGCTTGATGCGGCTGGCCTTCTCTCCCACCCATGTGGCTGCGTCTTTTAGGATGCTCGGTCCGGTCCCGACGCCTTAGCGACGTCGTGCAGTGCTTTTTCGTCCTGCTCCACGTCAACGAGGATGGACGCGGCAAATTGACTGAGAGACTGATCGTCACTTCGAGCCTTCATCGATTGCAGGAGATCGATAGCAAGGCCTGCACCCGCTATATGGTCCTCAAGATAAGTCACCAACGGATCGCTCATAGAGGCACCTCTACCGAGAATCATATGCTTCGGTCAAGGCACTTTCCTGAAGAGTGCGCAAATACGGCTCCCCTTCGACGGGCCTATTTTGCATCATAGAAGATAAGGACAGCATAAAGGGGGCATATGGCGGCAGAGGAACGGATCGAAGCGCACAACACCTTCAGCAAAGTACTTTTCTATACCACGATAGTGTCCGGCGTTGTAGCGGCCTATCTGATGTACCGGCGTGGCGAATCCATGGTGTCGATTGCCAGAAAGACTGTCACCAATCCCGTCGGGTCGATGGTTTCAGAAGTTAAGAATCTTATTTAATCTTCACCCGGTAGTGGAGGAATAAGGTGTGCGAATACCTCAAAGAAAGCTTTCGAGCTACAGCCTCTTCGCGCAGCACTTGACCCTACTTGTAACGTCTCTTGCAACCTTAGGGTTGTCTGGATGCCTGGTGGCAGGGTACTCAAGCGGCGGAGGCGGGTTCGTTTGGCCGGGAAGCATAGGGCTTATCGTGATCGTCCTACTAATAGTGTTCTTAGTAAGGCGTCGGTAGTCGTTCGGGGCGATGGATTTCCTAGCGTTGGTCAGTCTGCTTTCTCTGTAGTGTTGTGTGCATGATTGGCCGGGTTTCTCTTGCCACTCTGCCAAGATTTAAGCCAATGTCTTTTTAGTTCTAGTTTCTTAGAGCGATGCGCGTCGGGGGTCGTGCTAGAGAGATCCATTTCGAAACTCCTCAACTGAGATGGCTTGGGGCCAGTCACGTTGCGTACCAGTTCGAGCCGATGCCGTGCTTGGAGCATATCTCGAACACTGCTGACCGTGCGCTGCGTTGTGGAATAGCGGACAGAAGTCCGTGGCACCTTCGGGGGACATCTTGCATCTCATTCACCTGCTGCTTCAGCCCGATCGTCCACTCGCCTTGGGAGTTCGCAGGTTCCCGACATCAATCAACTTCTAAATGAGGTCGAGAAATTACACGGCCTCTTTTCAATCAATCATCCGGGACTCCCTTCCGGAGAGCGCTGCATGGGATGTGGTTGGACTGTTCCGAACACGGACTTTACTCATGTGAATGCAATCGAAATTATCAACGGCGGCTCGTTGGATGGGCCAGGCTCGGGCATTCCTTTCTGGCAGGAACAGTTGAATAAGGGGTATCGTCTCACCGGAATTGGCGGTAGTGACAATCATGACGCGGACATCCCACCTGACACGAGGTCGGCGGTGGGCCGACCGACAACGGTTATCTATTCTCAAGCGCTATCTGAGCACGCAATCCTCGATGCGATTCGTGCCGGACATGTTTTCATCGACGTAGAAGGGACAAAAGATCGCGTAGTTGAGTTCGAAGCGAAATTGGGCGTGGATGTTGCATCCATGGGAGACTCAATCAAAGCTCCACCCGGACGGCATATACATTTCACGGTCAAGATGATCAAGCTCCAAGGCTCGTAGGCAGAAATTATTTTGGATGGGCAGACGACGACGCTACTGGACAAGTCGGCGTTCCTCGAGCAGGACGAGACCAAAGAGTTTGACTATGTGAGCGACGGAAAACGACATTGGTTCCGAGTGGATGCGCGGTATAAAGACGGTTCGCTTCTAGTAGTTACTAATCCCATATATCTCAATTTTTGAAGGTCGCCGTTACTAGTTTGAGATTGAGATTGCGGCTATTTCGCTTTAGAAGCTCAGATTGAGCACCAGCCCCAACTGGTTCAATTGTTGGTTCGGATGTTTACCGGTGTTGTTCTGATGTTCGTAGTATGGGTTGAACTCAATATGTCTGCGGATGGGGAAGAGACATCCAGCATAGATAGCAGTATCGCTCCATTTTTTGTACTGGCTCTGATAGAAGAACTCAGCGCTGCCGAATAGCGAAGGGTGGTAAGAGTGAATCGTCAGGCTCCGCTCAAACTCAAGCCGGTTGCGATATTCCCAGGTAAACTCTCCGCTCTTCCAGTCGAGGTCGGCACGATTTTTGTCTGAGAACAGGAGGCGACCCTTTATGGGAAAGTGAAAAGTGACAAAAGGTTCCAATCGATTTTTCGGAGGCGCGTCCGGATAAGGAAGATAGCGATAACCGATTGAAAACAGGATTGGTTTCGCCTTCGCATCATCAAGGTCGAAGGCGGTTACGGTTTTCAACTTAATCCAAGGCTTCATGGAAAATTCGATGCTGGGGCCGATCTCGGCCGTCGTCGGATCGCCCCCTTCCCTGGTTTCTTTGGCCTGAAACCAGAGTCTTGGACCAGGTTTCAGCTTGTAGTACGCGTCCACTTCGGGCAACAACTCATCAGTCTGCGCACTGGCGCGAAGCCCCGGTAGCAGTACAAGCAGCGCAAGCAGCGCATAGAAATTCAGAACGCGAGGCATCATCATGGCCACCTACATTGAGAGGAGCGCGTTAGTGTACGTCGTCTTGAACACCACGGGGCTAGCCTTTTGGCCACTGCTTGAACATCTTTGCGACGGCTTTCTGGACCAACTGCTGATTCTTGTTGCCGTTGTTGCTCAGCGTGTCCTGTGCGGTGCCGCGCCATAGGAGAGCGTGTGTCTTCGCGTCAAACAAATCGACGATCATCGTGCTTCAATATTCTGCTGGGGAGTGATTGTGCCCATTCCTCCGCCGATTCCGCGCATTCCCCAGGCTTGATAAGAGGTCTCATGTTTCATGCCTCCGTTGGCCGGGATGATGATGTCGGGATTTTTGTCCTCAGTCACTACGGTCAACCCTTTGGACCGCATGGCCGTGTCGATATCCTGCTTGGCTAACTGGGCGAGGATTGAATTCTGTATCTGGTTGGCGTCGTTAGTAGCCCACGCGTAGGTGTGATGTTGAGCGAAACTTACGGAAGGCAGAAAATTGACTGATACCTGTTGTGCGATCGCAGGAGCGGCGAGAAGCAGTACCGCGATGGTGTTGAGCAGTTTGAGTTTCATCGGAATGTCCTTTGTGTACTTCTGCAAGGCTAAAAATTGGTTACGAAATGCAATTGATGAGCCCGTTATTGAACTTTTCTTATCGAACTTCATTACATTTTTTCCTGGTGAACCATTCGACTTGATTGCGAGTGCTGGCTACTTCAATTTGCCCAACCATGAGTATTGCCACGCCACGGAGACGTTTTGATAGTTGCCGCCGAAGCGGATATAGGTGCCATCGCTGTAGCTGAGCTTGATCGATTGATGCTTGGAGAGACGGAGCGACCCTGTTGCGCCGATGCGAGAGCCGACCTGGCGCGTTGCCGGGTTGGAGACGCCGTTCAGGCCGGTCGTGCCACCGAACCAGAGGTTGCCATCGAGTGAGACCCATGTTCTGTTGGCTTTGAAATCGTAGCTGAGGTGTCCTTCGAATGATCCGATGGGCTCTTCGGACTGGCTCTGAGCGCTCGGGACGTATGGGTTGTTGGAGAAGTATTCGGGATTGAGCGTGTAGAACCAGACCCCCCCGTATGTGTCCAGCAGTATCTTGTTCCAGCGTTTTGAGATGCCCAGTTCGGGCTTTACGCTCCATCGATTGGATCCCCAGTTGACCAGTTTGGTGTGATCGTACTGACCGGTGGGAGCGACCACTCTGACACTCACTCCTATAAGCGTCTTCTGCGTCCATTTGGAGAACTCCTGCGCGCCCATGGCCGGCCCGCCCTTGAGATTGACCGAGAGCCGATAGTTGGAATCGAGCAGGCCTGAACGATATATCTGCGCCGGTTCGCCCTCCACATCCGCCTGGAAATGCCCGACTGCATAGGGCAGGGACGCGGTGATATTGGCGGAGTGTCCGAACATGTTGAGCGAATGGTAGTAACTGAAGACGGGAACGCTGTATCTGCCGGTAGCGCCGGTGATCGGCGCCGCACCCGCGAATAAGAGGCCGCCGTCGTAGAAGGAGTAGGTCAGCGTAACCGCGTTCGAATGCACCGCAGTGATGATGTAAGCTCGAGGCGCGAGATCCTGCGCGGGCAAGGGCTGCGAGCATACCGCCAGAGTTGCTGATATCGCGAGTTTGCAGGCCAACGTCCATATGGCTTCCCGGAGAACCGACGATTCGTGACGCGTGCGGGTGGGTACCGTAATAGGGCTCGCGCTGGCCGAAGCGTCCATGATCGTTACAAGTCGGTCGACATAGAAATTTGCGCCTCGTGCTGGTTTCGCGACGGGAGCGTGCCACGGACGACGCTTAACGCTGCCGCAGATAAACTTAAAAAAAGTACGGTTTGTCGAATGGCCCTGCGGTTTCGAGCGTGTCAAGAATGTTCATGACTTCGGTTCCGACGTTCATGATGAGACCTCGCTGTTCGCCCGTCTGCCTAAGGGGCATAGCCGTCCATCCGGTGTGTCTTCACCCGGTTTTCGCTGATTTTGAAAGACTACGGACGCAGAGCGGTTTGGTCTATTAGTAGAAGTATGGTTTGCTCTATTAGCAGAAGTACTAGAGGTCAGGAAATACATTCTCATCCAGTTCCAAACTTTGATTGTCATGACCTTTGCTCGCTAGCTGGATGACGCGAGCAAGCCATCCAGCATGCGCGTGCCTTCACTATGCTGCAGGAAAATTGTAGGTCACGGCGCCCAAGTTGCGGTTCCCCTTGCAGACGTGCTCTACAGTTGTGTATACGTGGTCTGGTCAGCTCGCGAGTCTTTCTGCACGTTTCATGGACTCTGGTGGCGATAACGTCCCTGAAGCCTCATCTCAAAGGTGCCTGTAGCTGCCGTTCTGATTGACGATTGTCATCTGTTTGCTTACACCGTTGATTGTGATGGTCGCCGGATGATTCGGTCCGCCTGGGATTGCGGCGAACTGCACATTCACGGTTACGGCGTCGCTCGGATCACTAAGGTAAGTCGCTATAGAGACGCTTTGCAGTCCCCCCGCCCCCTTATTCACCACGAGCGTCATCTTATCGCCCTGCTTGATGTAGTTGGAGATCACCAGTTTGATCACCCCCGGAGCCCCCGTAGGTCCCAACGCGATGTTTCCCTGGCTAGCCGCTTGCTGGATCATATCTGTGTCCGGGGGAAGATACTGTTGGATTAAGGTTTTGATCGAATCCGCGTAATCCATGAATTCGTCCGTCTTCTTCTCGATCACCCGCTGCCTTAAGCGGCCGCCGCTCGGTGGTGCTGGAGGCGGATCGAGGGAAGTCTTCTGCGGTTTGCCGTCGGGTCCGGTTACGACCTGATCGTGTGTCACCTTTTTCACCTCGCCCTTTATGCTGATTGTTGTCGTTTGGACATAGGTGTACTGCGCCAAAGCTTGCTTGTTCATGGCAGCCGCCATCTTCACGTCGGCTATCTTTTGTTGCAACTCAGGATTTTGCGCGGCGGCCGGTTGAGTGAACATTGCGCTGACCGCAAGAATCGGGATCGCCAACGACGCGAGGACTAATTTCATAGGTGAACTCTCTCTCATGACAACCCCTTTCTGAGGTAGTGTTTGCATAGACTACGCCCGTAACTCTATTCTGTCTAACCCTTGAACGTGGCCGGGAACTTCGTGCACAAAGAGATCGTAGACGTGCCATATGCGAGTGTCTGTCATGAAAAGGGCGGTATGCAGACCTGAGGAAGTTAAACCGACCTTTGGCTTTCTGAACTAGAAGGTTCCGTCACGCAAACCTATCAGAACATCGCCGCCGCTTGCACCTGCCGCTACGGGGGCGGCTCGTCTTTATCCGCTGGAACGATACGAGAGCTTGCGTGATAGAGGTGATATTGCTCGAAAACGACGTCGTTTAGCGACGTCTGAAGAGGGGAAAAGCCCTCCTGCGCCCCGCCGTGCGAAGGCTGTATCTCCGAGGCTAAGGAAATGGCGATGCCTTTTAAAGGGCAGATGTAGGTTCTGCCGCCAAGCACTACCGGGCCGTATTCGACCTGGATATTTGCTCTGACAATCGGATCGGTCTTTTTGAGGCCAGTTGCCTTGAGCGAGAGTCGAAGGATTGTTCCGTTCGACGGATCGATTGTGATCTCCCCGTCATAGGCGGAAAATTGCCGATAATAAACGCGATTTCCGTTGCCCTTGATGATGCAGCAATACGCTACGTCGTAATGGGACTTTTCGGCGGAGACCGAGAAGCGAAATATAGCCTGCGGACCTGCCGCTCCCTGCTCCCAGTGACTCCAGGCGAGATTGCCCTGAGCGGCATCAAGCAATGCCATACCAAGAATGGGTCCGAACTCTCCCGAGGTCGTCAATCCCTGCGGACCGGTTTGAGCCGCTTCCGCGCGCACTATTTCTTTGCCGCCGCGGTAAAGTACGGCCGCGGTACTTTTGCCGATCGGATGCAGCGGCTTACCCACGATCAATATGTTTGTGACGGGATTCCCGTTGCTACCAGCCTTCGATTCTTCAAACGATGGATTGTCCTGAAAACTGGTAGTGACTCGCGTCGCAAAGAAGTTAGGCAGCTGATGCATGGTGTTACTGACATAGTTCACAGTGAGCGCGATCATCTCGCGCTGCGCTTTGGGGTCCGGCCTTGCGAGGCCGGGGATCTCTGCGGCGGGAGGATCGAGGAACGCTGACATATCGGACAGCACTGTGAGCGCCTGCCGTGTGCGAGGACCCGGTAGATTCGCCTCGTAGCGCGAGAGCCTGCCAGCACTCAATCGTTCAGTCAGTACCAGATCGGAGAGTTGGGTGGCCAACTGGACATCGGACGCATCATGGGAAGCAGCAAACATCTGATCCAATTGATCAGCTGTAACAGGTTTGGCTGCCGCGCACGATAAGGCACTACACGCTAGCGCCAGCAGCATCGTGATTCTGCTCATCACCCGGAGTTGAAGAGCCGTGGACCGCCTAAATGACAGATGCCGGAGGAGGCCCGAGGAAGGAAGATTCTTTTCCATGATGAGAGCCGTCGTGGTTCTATCGCGTTAGACGCGCCGATATCGACGATTGTCCGCTTCGAGATATTCGAAAACGTTTGAGGCGAGTGCAGAAACGCGCTATTTGCGTAACTCAGCTTTGCCGGTGACGGTGAAGGTTCCGGTTTGAACCGATGTGGTGTCGCCGGATTGCGAGCCGCCAAGTGAAACACCGTACTCTCCAGGAAGTATCACGCGATTGCCGTTGGAATCGACCTGGCCGATGGATCGAGGATCAATCGTGAGACCGACGTGGGCTGTCTTACCGGGTGCGAGATGCACGCGCGTGAACGCGGCGAGTACGCGAAGCGGGGTTTCAGAGGCCTTGGGTTGCGTGAGGTAGAGTTCCACGACCTCATCGCCTGCCGCGGAACCGGTGTTCTTTACGTCGGCTTCAACGTTGACCGGATCGCCGGCTTTGACGCTCGACCGAAGTTTGATTCCACTGTAGGCAAAGCTGGTGTAGCTGAGCCCGAATCCGAAGCTATAGAGCGGCTTGTCGGAGAAGTAGCGATAGGTGCGGCCCTTCATGGAATAGTCGGTAAACGGAGGCAGCTGACTGAGTGAAGCATAGAAGGTCAAGGGAAGACGGCCGGCCGGGTTGTTATCACCGGCCAGCGTTTCGGCGATGGCGGTTCCACCCTCCTCGCCCGGATACCAGGCTTCGAGAATCGCGTTGGCATGCTCCTTTGCCCAATTTACCGCGAGGGCACTCCCGTTCTGCAAGACGACCACGAGGGGTTTACCCGTCGCGGCGAGAGCTTCCAGAAGCTGCTCCTGAACCGCCGGAAGATCGATGGCTGTGCGGTCGCCACCGCTGAAGCCTTCGAGTTTGACGGGCATCTCCTCTCCTTCAAGCGAGGGTGAAAGACCGACGAACGCGATAACCACGTCGGATTGTTTTGCCGCTTCAACTGCCTGATCGCGCAAGATTGCTGCGGGTGCATCCCAGGTAAGGTCGATGCCGGCGCTGCCAGAACCGTGCAGGTATTCGAGGCGGATGGAGTGAGGTTTAGCATCGGCGAAGTGTACGGGGGTTTGGATTACTGCACCGCGTTCGCCTGTCCTGCCGGCACTGCTTTCGAGGATCATCTTGTCGTCGAGATAGAGGCGGAAGCCTTCGGCGTTCTCGCATGCGTAGCAGTAGTTCACCCGTACACCGAGTTTGTAATCGCCGGCCGCGGGCGGTGTGAAGGTGCCAGTCCAGCGAACGGAGTAATTGTCGCGCTGGAGGCCAGAGATTGGAACAACTTTGTCCCAGTTGAAATTGATGTTGCGGTCGATTCGCTTAAGCACGGGCTGGCCGCTCAGATCATTGGAGTTGAAATACTCGCCGGTGAGTCCATCGCCGGAGCCGCTGGCAGGGTGGAGCGCCGTGTGTTCGATCGGCATGGCTAATCCTTCGACGAGGCTTGAGCCCTGTGCGTAGGCGACCTTGGAAGAGGAGAAGCGCTTTTCGATTCCGTTGAGCGGATAAACGGGCGACGGTGGAGGGCCGTTGTAGTTTCCTTGGAGGGATTGAACGAGTTCCGCGGTGGGACCTACGACTGCGATGCGACCTATGCCGGACTTGAGAGGGAGCGTGTTGTTCTGATTCTTGAGCAGGACGATGGACTCGCGCGCCGCCTGAAGAGAGAGTTGGCGATGTTGGGCGGAGTTGTTTTCGCTGACAGAGATGCGGCCATACGCGTAGCTGGAAGGGGGATCGAACATGCCGAGGCGGAATCGAGCCGTGAAGAGCCGGCGCAAGGCGGTGTCGATTTCCGCTTCGGTGATGAGATTCTGGTGCACGGCATCCACGAGAGCTGGGTACGCTTGCCCCTTGCCGAAGCCGCACTCGAGATCGGTACCCGCCTTCACTGATGCTGCGGCTGCGTGCGCCATATCGGGAGAGTAGTGATGGCCGGTATTGACGTCGGCAACTGCGGCGCAATCGCTGACTACGTAGCCGTCAAAGTGCCAGGCGTCACGCAGGTGATCACGAAGCAGCATCGTGTTTGCGCAGGCAGGAGCTCCATCGATTGCGTTGTAGGCGCACATGACGGATTGAGCGTGCGCCTCCGTAATCGCGGCACGGAAGGCAGGCAGATAGGTGTCTTCGAGATCGTGCGGCGACACATCGACGTTAAACTGATGGCGAATAGGCTCGGGGCCGCTGTGTACGGCGTAGTGTTTCGGGGTGGAGATCAGTTTTAGGTATTTGGGATCGTCGCCCTGGATGCCGGTGACAAACGCCACGCCCATGCGGCCGGTGAGAAAGGGATCTTCACCGTAGGTCTCCTGGCCACGGCCCCAACGCGGATCGCGAAAGATATTAATGTTGGGCGCCCAGAATGTGAGGCCGAAGAACATCTCGTGATGGTCCTGGCGCATAGCTTCGTTGTACTTCGCGCGCGCTTCGGTGGAGATAATCTCGCCCATGCGATGCACGAGACTGGTGTCCCACGTGGCGGCCATGCCGATGACCTGGGGAAAGTTTGTCGCATAGCCGGCAAAAGCGACGCCGTGGAGACCTTCGTTCCACCAATCGTATTTCGGAACTCCGAGACGCGGGATGGCAGCGGCGTGGTCCCGCATCTGCGAGACCTTTTCCTCAAGCGTCATGCGGCCAATGAGGTCATCGACGCGCTGATTGATGGGGAGTGCGGGATCCATGTATTTGTAAGTCGGGATGCTGGCCGGTGGCTGCGGTTGAGCATGCAGCGGCAGCATAGTAGCAGCGACGAAGAGGCTTGAAAGGGCCTGGATGAGATACCGCATTCGCATAGCAATCTCCGGAGATCGTTGGGGAAGCGTTTACTGGCGAGCCAATTATAGGTGGTTGAAAGATGGCTGAATACAGCGAAAAATACGGAAAATGCCGCAACTGCAGGCCAGCGGAATCTGGTTCTTGAGAATCGTTGCAAGAGGGCTCAACATCGACTCTTGAAGACGTTCCGGCGGCTGCTATCGCGATGGCAACTAGGGTATTGCTGAGGCCCTGAACCCGTCCTTCCAAACACACCATCGTTTAGCAGATAATCCACCTGACATGATTTTTCGTCCCGCAACTACCCAAGGGTGGATGGCCGCACGGCCCGCGTCTCAAAGGATCGGACGTTCCCGCGCTCAGGGAGAGGGATTAGTCCCCGCGCGTTGGCTCAATTGTTGCGCTATGCTCTTCCTGTTCATGGCCTCGGCCGTCCTCCCGTTACACGGGCAGGATGAGCTTGTCCGCCAGGCTTCGGAGTTGATGCAGGCGGGCAAATACCACGATGCTGAAATGCTATGGCGTCAACTGGATCAGCAGCATCCCAAAAACGCGATGATTCATGCCAATCTGGGCGTCGCACTCGCGCAACAGGGGAAGCTGGATCTGGCTGCGGCGGAGTATCGTAAGTCGCTGGCCCTGGAACCGAACCAGCCTGACGTCACCTATAACCTCGGAGTGGACGAATTTAAGCAGGGACATTTTTCAGCCTCTATCCCCGCATTTGAGCTCGTGGCGAAGGAGAAGCCAGAGGATGGCCGCAGCACGATTCTTCTGGGAATGAGTTATTTTGGACTCCGCCAATATGACAAAGCGGTTCCGTACTTGCAGAAGGCGCTTCAGAATGATCCTGGAAATCTGGAGCTGCACAACATTCTTGCCCAGAGTTGCCTATGGAGTCACCAATATGACTGTGCTTTGACGGAGTTCAAGAGCATCGTGGCCACCAACCCAGATGCGGTGCAGGCGCACATGCTTCTAGCCCAGGCGCTCGACGGGATGGGAAAGACGGAAGACGCCATCAACGAGCTTGAGGCGGCTGCGCGCATCTCACCGAATGAACCTGTTCTTCACTTCGAACTAGGCTATCTGTACTACAAACAGCGAGAGTACGATAAGGCCGCGCCGGAGTTACAACTGGAGGTCAAGAATAATCCTGGCTACGCACAGTCCTACTTGTATCTGGGTGACATTGCACTCCATACAAACGACGACAAGGCCGCGGAGCCCTTGTTGCAGAAAGCTCTTCAATTAGAAAGCGAAAGCAGGCTCGCGTACTTCGATCTTGGTTGCGTCTATGCAGATCAGAATAAGAATCAGGAAGCGGTCGTAGCCCTGGAACATGCCGTGAAGCTCGACCCGACACAGCCTGACGCGCATTACCGCCTGGCGCGGCTGTACACGACCCTTGGACAAAAGGATAAGGCAGCTCAGGAGTTCGCCAAGACAAAGGAACTTCACAGCAAAACGGAGGACTCGCTGATTGAGAAGGTGTCCGGCGAGGGTGCAGTGCCGAAGTAGAATGTTCCACTAACTGGCAATTAGAGTTCCAGGAAGAGTACTGCAGGCCCAACCTGAAATGAGCAAAGAGAAGGTCCAAATCTCGCGTCGGGATTTTCTGTGGATGACTGCTGCATCCTCCGTCGCGTTGGCTCAGGGCGTGTCGACTCGAAACCTGAAACCTCTGCCCAGAGGCAAGCCGTCAGGCCTTCCCTTCCCTGCCCACTTTACCGATGTTGCTTCCCAGGCTGGGCTGAGCTTCCCAGTCATCTATGGCGGAATCAAGCGCAAGAACTATATCGTCGAGACAGTGGGTTGCGGGGTGGCATTCCTTGACTTCGACAACGACGGATGGCTGGACATCTTTGTGCCCTGCGGCACGCGAATGGAAGCGCCTGTTCCCGACGCCAGCAACCGACTGTACAAGAACAATCGGGATGGAACGTTTTCTGATGTCACGGAAAAGGCGGGATTGCTGCGCTCTGGCTGGGCCAGCGGAGTCACCGTTGGTGACTATAACAACGACGGTTTTGAGGATATTTTCATTACCTATTACGGTCAGAACGTTCTCTACCGCAACAATGGCAATGGAACATTCACCGATGTCACCCAACAGGCGGGACTGATTTATGAAGGAAACACGCGTTGGGGATCGGGATGCACTTTTATTGACTATGATCGCGATGGGTACCTTGATCTCTTCGTCGCCAACTATGTCGATCTGCATCTGGAGCGGCTGCCCAAACCAGGCGCAAATCCGTTCTGCAACTTCAAAGGTGTAGCAGTCAACTGCGGGCCGAGGGGGTTACCCATGCCACGCAACTACCTCTATCGAAATCAGGGCGATGGAACGTTTAGAGATGTCTCTGAGGCTACTGGCATCGCAAAGGCGCAGCGCACCTATTCGATGACCGCTGTAGCGGCTGACTTCAGCAACGACGGCTGGACGGACCTTTATGTTGCATCGGACTCGACGCCGAGCCTTCTATTTCGAAACAAGCACAACTCCACGTTTGCTGAAGAGGGTGCAGAGCGTGGCATAGCTTTCAGTGCAGATGGCGCTGAGCAGGCTGGCATGGGGGTCGCCGTAGGAGATTACAATTTGGACGGCAATCTTGATATTTTCAAGACCCACTTTTCGGACGACACCAACGTTCTCTACCGGAATGATGGCGCGGCTAACTTTACCGACGTGACGATTCCGGCAGGCTTCGGTGTTGAGACGCGATACATTTGCTGGGGAACCGGGTTCGCCGATTTCGATAACAATGGTTGGCCAGACTTAGCGGTCGTGACCGGATCTGTTTACCCCGAGGTCGAAGAGGAGTTTCCAGAGTACCCGCTGAAGACGCCGCGGTTCATCTTTCGAAATCTCGGTAATGGCAAGTTCGAAGAGCTGATCGAAGAGGCGGGACCGGGAATCTCAGCGGCACATTGCAGTCGAGGATGCGCTTTCGGTGACTTTGACAACGACGGCGATGTCGATATGGTAGTCGTAAATTTGAACGAACCTCCTTCTCTGCTAAGGAACGATCTCAAGAGCGACATGAACTGGCTGAAGGTGTTTCTTGTCGGGACGAAATCGAACCGCAGCGCGATCGGCTCGAGAGTTGTGGCCAAATACGGCGGCAAGGTACAGGCTCAGGCTGTCACGGCGCAGTCGAGCTTTTATTCTGTAAATGATCGCAGGCTCCATTTTGGGCTGGGACGCAGCACACATGCTGACCTTGAGATCCATTGGACCAATGGTTTGGTCGAACGATTTCCAGGCGTGGAACCCAATCAGTTGGTAACGATCAAGGAAGGCCAAGGCATTTCCAAGTCACCATTGCGGGGCATAGAGAGCCGGTCGAACCATGAGGCGCAGAATCCCCATAAATAGAAGGCGCCGTGGCGTTGAGCCCCGGCGCCCTCAACACAACCGATTCACTGTTAGAACCAGAGCTTTCCTCCGAGTTGCAGCGTGCGAGGATCGTACGCCGAAGTCACCTGGCCGAAGTTCCCGTCGTTGAAGCCGTTATCTATGCCGTTAAATTCAGTGTGGTTGAAGGTATTGAAGGTCTCGAGGCGGAATTGGAATTTTACAGCTTCGCCGAACGAGAAGGTTTTGAACAGCGACATATTGAAGTTGAAGAGCCCCGGCAGGATGACTTTGTCTTTGCCGGCATTTCCCCAGCCTTGATTCGTCCCGCCATTCCAAGGAGCGAGTGGTGCTGCATATGACGCTTTGCTAAACCATGCGGTTCGAGTCTTGGGATAGGTAATCGGCGCCACCAGGTTCGGGCGATTCGAAGTGCCGCCACCCAAACCGAGGGTGTCAGCGCCGTTGTAGTTGATAGATTGCGGGGCCCCGGATTGTATAAACGTAATGCCCGAGAGCTCCCAGCCTCCAAGTGCCACTCGCTCAAAGGCGTTGCCGCTATTGGCGAAGAATGGGAACTGGTAGATGTAATTCACGTTGAAGATCTGACGCCGGTCGAGCGCGCCCGACCCATAGTCATAATGGATGTTGAATGGATCTGAGACTGATCCGAGATCGTTGCTCTGCGAGTCGAGCTCATGAGAGTAGGTGTACGCAACCTGAAAAGTTAGCCCATGCTTGTTGTCCATGCGTACGCCAATTTGGAAAGAGTTGTAGTTGAAGTTGGATTCGTTCTCTTCCTGTTGGATGCTGCTGAAACCGGGGAACTGTCGATACAGATTCGCGTTCACCTTGCCGGTAGCAACGCCCTGCCGGTGAACGAGATCGTTTAGGGGCAGAGTATTAATTCCGCGATCATTGTTTTGCGTCCAACCTAACGTACCAACGTACTGGACCACGCCGATGACCGAGGGGGCAAGCTCTTTTTGAATGCCCAGGCTGAACTGTGCAGTTCCTGGCGGTTTATACCCATATTGAATATTAGTCAGCGTGGATGGAAAGGCCTGACTTGTAGTTAATCCTGTGAGTGCGCTGGTGTTTGGGTTGGAGAAGTATACGTTCGTAGCGGAAGGCTGATACGCAAACGGTGGATTCTGGGCTGCGTTGTAAACGTCATTGCCCTGCACGCGCTCATAGAACATTCCAAAGCCGCCCCTGAGTACCGTAGCTCCCTTTCCGGGTAGATTGTAGGCAAAGCCAATTCTGGGTTGGAAGGTGTAGTAGTAGTTCTGAACCACTCCACGGGGGAAGCCATTGACCCCAGCTTCTCTGATGCCATTGAGATAGAACGACGCGCCCCCATAAGGAGTGAGTGACGCGGGATTCAGTGTGCCGTCTGCATTGAGTGGATAAGCAAGCGATGTGTTGTAGTCTGCTATGACAAAATTAGCAAACTGGTTATATCGCTCAAAGGTGTGCGGTAACGCGTCGTAACGAAGCCCGAGATTGAGAGTCAATCGCGGAACGATATGCCAGTTGTCATTCGCGTAGCCGCCATAGTTGTTCTGGACCCAATGTTTGCCAGCGAGATACTGCAGTTGGGTAAACGAGGCCGCATCGCCGAGCAGGAAATTGATATAAGAGTCGTCAGAGAACGAGCTGTTATTGAAAACCGCGGTGCCCTGGGTATTCGCCTGTAATTGCTGGTTCTTGGGAGCGTGCAACCAGCTAAAGCCGAATTTGAACTGGTGCACACCTTTGTTCCAGGAGAGATCGTCCCTCCACTCATAGCCAAAGAAGGAGTTCTTCCATGGGAAGTAGCTTGAGCTCCATGTCGTACTATAGGGCGCTCCCAGTTGGACCTCCGGCATGCGGCTACCAATGTTGTTGGCGAGCGGGAAGAATGTTGTCCCGGTCCAACCGGATGGCTGAGCTGAAATACCTACTGGATCGAGGTTGATCGTATTACCGCTGAAGAGATACGCGGTCTCGTTGAGCAGGTTGGGCGTAAGAGTCTGGGTGAGTTTGATCGTTGCAGACCACGATGGATTCTTCATGGCCGTGCCCACGGTCGGATAGGAACTGTCGCCCCACAATGGCGGATAGTAGGTCTGGGTGACCGCGTCATGGAGATAATGGCCCATCAGCTGCAACTTACTGTTGATCGTGTGGTCGATTCGGACCACGTCTTCACGGACATCGGTCGGCTGCGGGATGGACGAGATGTATTGGCTGGTACCTAAGTTCGGATGGGGGAAGGTGCCCGCGTTCAGTTCGAGAACCGCATTCGGGTCGATCAGCTGGTGCGGAATGACGTTATTTGGGAAAGGTTTGCCCGGCGTCAAGCCGCGTAAGCCATAGATCGCCAATTTCGCGGGGTCTGTTGTGACTGGAACGATTGGTACCACCCCGTTTGACGGAACGGTGTATGCCAGATCTTGTCCGGCCACAGGGAAGTTACTGAGTGCGATTGTGTTCTTGACCGCCGGCGCGCTTCCTTGAATCAGTTTCCGCCACTCTTCGTTCACGAAGAAGAATGTGCGGTTGCGCGCGCTGTTGTATACATGCGGAATCCAGATTGGACCGCCAATGTTGCCGCCGAAGGTGTTCAACTGGAACTTTGAACGCGGCTGTCCCGCGAGGTTACTGAAATAGTTGTTGGCGTTATAGGCTTGATTCCTGTTGAACTCCCACAATCCGCCATGGAAATCATGAGTGCCGGACTTGAGGACCATGAGGATCGTTCCGCCTGAACCGATGCCGTAATCGGGCCCATAGTTGCTGTCGAGAGTCTGGAATTGGGCGAGCGCATCGACCGATGGCAGTGAACTGAAACATCCGCCGCAACCACGGTCGTTTAGTTCGCCTCCATCCAACAGGTAAATGTTGTGGTTCACGCGGGTTCCGTTGAAGCTGATGCCATTGGCTGATGTCAGAGCATTCACGCCGCCAAAAGCCGGCAAGTTGTTCGACACACCCATGCCCAACGCTGCAAGGGAGACTACGTTGCGTCCGTTCGTCGCCAGCTGAGTGACCTGGGCGCCAGTGATCAGGTTGCTGACTTCATTCGTTTCGGCCTGTATCTGGAGCGCATCGGCCTCGACGGTGACCGTCTGCGCTTGACTACCGACCGTGAGGCTGACGTCCTCCTTCAGGGTCTGGTCGGTGTTCACCACGATGTCCGTCTTTGTGTAGGTCTGAAACCCCTTACCTACAACGTTCAGGTTGAAGTGACCGACGCCAACGTTAGCGAAGAGATAGATCCCTACGTTATTCGTTGTTGCCTTTCTTTCCTGGCCAGTTGCAGGGTTGGTTAAGGTAATTTCAGCGTTCGGAACTACCGCGCCGCTTGAATCCACTACGGTTCCGACAATGGTAGCGTTCTCCTGAGCCCACGCGCATGGAACGAGCAACAGTACCATGCAGAACACAAATACGAATGCGAATCGAAAACGATTCATGATGCAGCCTCCGGAAATAGCGAACTGTTTGAAGAAAGCCGTCGCCCTTCGCCCCAATGATCGAAGAGAGATTAGCTTCGCGTTCTGTAAACGTTTTCTCGCGGCACCTGGAAAGCGAATAACAAAAGCTATCTAATAACCTTTCAGTATCAATTTTTCGAGCCCGGGATCCCCTTCGTCTGTAGAGCAACAGCTCAGAAGGCAGGAATTGAAATCACTTTCTTCATACCTAAGAGACTCACCTATTCCTGAACGCCCCGAAGCCTACAAAACCTTCGCCAACCTTGTCAAGCGATTCTCTATCGAAAGATGGAGTTTTTTCTCGATCCAAAGTAATCCACATGCAAAAGGGCTAGCCGAATGAGACGAGCTTGCAGTAATGCCTTCCCGGATTAGCAGGACGGCGCTGTCCTCGACCTAATGACTGCCAGATGGTTCGCGAGCAGTTTTCCTCAGCCAGAGTAGCGAGACACGCCCAAAACAAGACAGTTTTGCCATGGTCACGTGCGTGAAGGCGAAGATCGATTTCCTCATCGCGTGTCGACATATCGACACCTCTCTCAATCAGAGTTGAGAGTGGACCGGCAGTCGACGAGGTCCTGCACGAGCCAAACAAATCGGCTACTTGAGAAATGTCCCCTGGTCCAATTCGGTGAACGCCTGTTGCAGTTGTTCCTGCGTGTTCATCACAATCGGCCCATACCATGCCACGGGTTCCTCCAGCGGCCGCCCCGAGACCAAAAGGAACCGAATCCCTTCATCGCCTGCCTGTACCGTGACCTCATCGCCGGTATCAAAGAGGACGAGCGAGCGGTTGTCTGCAGCGGTCGGCGGTGCAGTATCCAACCACTGGACTCCCTCGGTCGGGACTGCCAGCGGCCCAGATGCGTTGCAAAACTTGCCGGACCCCGCAAAAACATAGGCGAATGCGTGGCGCATCATCTCGACCGGCAGCGTCTTTCTTCGGCCAGGAGCAATAGATACATCGATGTAGGTTGGGTCCGATGCGATCCCTTCAACGGGGCCGGTTTTTCCCCAGAAGTTTCCGCAGATCACACGCACCTCAGTGCCATCGTCGTCTTTGACCTCGGGGATGTCGAACGACTTCACCTCTTGGTAGCGAGGAGCCGTCATCTTTTGCGATGCTGGAAGGTTTGCCCAGAGTTGAAAACCGTGCATCCGGCCCGCATGGTCGCCCTTGGGCATCTCTTGATGGATGATTCCCCTCCCTGCTGTCATCCACTGAATATCTCCGGCTCCGATACTGCCGCGGTTACCCATGCTGTCGCCATGCTCGACCGTGCCAGCGAGAACATACGTTACAGTTTCGATGCCCCGATGTGGGTGCCATGGGAAGCCCGCCAGGTAATCGGCAGGAACGTCGTTGCGAAAGTCATCCAGCAGGAGAAACGGATCGAACTCTGATGTGTTGCCGAAACCAAACGCGCGGCGCAGGTGCACACCCGCACCCTCGAGTGTGGGTTTGGCTTGTATGAGCTTCTTCACTGGGCGAATCGACATATTGCCTCCTGAAGCGGAGACTACCAGTCGCTTACATTATCACGGACTGGCGTTTCGTTTCGATGTACTGGAGTGGTTGCCATTGGCTTTGATGGAATTCAATGGTCGTCAACAAAACGGCCAGATTGCGGGCGTGACGCGCTGCTCGGAAGATCCCGCAGCCCCTCTGATCGGCCGCCCGATCTAGGCTTCTGCAAGACCCGCTTCGGCGTAAGCCGACCGTCGATAACTGAGACGTAGAACAGCAAATTGAATCATTTCCAGCACGGACGCGGAGGGTATGCGCAGAAGTTTCGCGACCTCGCTCTCGGGCATCCGTAGTATGAGTTTTAGCAGGAAAGCCAGTCGCGGAAGGTGCGGCAGATCGCAAAGCGTAACATCGGCCGTTGGTGGTCGAGTCATCTCCACGTCGCCAGACTCGGGAAGACCTAAGACTGCGATTGCTTCAGCGATCAGCGTGTTGCGAGCCTGGTTATACCTCACCAATTCATCCGCTGCGTCAAACGGAGTACTTTCCAGGCGAACTATGGCCCGCAATATTACATTTTCCACCATCTGAGCATCCGCAACCAGATACCACGCGAGCTTTGCGAATTCGTTGAGATGATCGAGAACGAAGTAACACCATTCCGTCATTCGCCCCTCGCTGGAGGGAGAGACTTCCAAAACATTTGCTGACATTCCCATGGCGATCTCCTGTTTTATTTGGCGTCGCGATGAATCGGGCAACGATCCCCTGAAACATTGGTTGGCTCGGCCCAGCCTCGCGCTCGGATCGCCGAAGGTGATCTTCCTCTGCTAACCCTCAGTGTTGATCCTTGCGGTGAGGAAATGCACGTCTTCTGCCAAATCGCACCATGCGAGTTTCGGATTCGGAAAAGTTTGATTTGGAAACCACTTTTACTCGCCATAGCTCGCGTGCAGGAGAGTTGATCCACAATTTTCGTGTCGGTATTTCGACGGAGCACATGGCTTTGACTACCAGACGACATCGAACCGGATAGGCAGATAACTTTTTCGAATCCAATTCATCGCCAAGGCGTCTAAATGAGCAGATTATCGATAATCGATAAGGTGTGAACAGAGATGTCATCGTAGACGGAAGGCTCAGGCCACCATTGTTAATGTTTCATGTGCAAAGCGGTTGCCAAAACTCTGATTTGCGGGCAATTAAGACCCCCCTCGGAGCAGTGGCTCGATCGTAAGGAAGTCTTATGTGGATTGTCCGATTAGCCTTAAGGCGCCCCTATACCTTCGTCGTGTTGTCCATTTTGCTGCTGATAATGGGCCCGGTAACAATTCTCCGAACTCCGACAGACATCTTCCCTAACATCAATATTCCAGTGGTAAGCATTGTCTGGCAGTATGCCGGACTCTCTGCTGACCAGATGTCGGGCCGGATCGTTACCATTACCGAACGTTCGCTGAGCACTACGGTGAACAACATTGAGCACGTTGAATCGCAGTCGCTCAACGGCATCGCCGTGGTCAAGATCTTTTTTCAGCCTCATGCCGATATGGGTACGGCAATCGCACAGGTTACGGCCGTATCGCAGACCCAATTGAAGCAGCTCCCACCGGGCACAACTCCGCCTCTAGTGATTGAGTACAACGCATCGAGTGTTCCGATTCTGCAGTTGGCGCTTTCAGGACAGGGACTTTCTGAGCAGGAACTCAATGATCTGGGACAGAACTTCCTTCGGCCGCAGCTGATTACGGTAGAAGGCACAGCGATTCCCTACTCTTATGGCGGCAAACAACGCCAGGTCCAGGTGGACCTTAATACGCAGGCAGCTACAGGCAAAGGGGCTGGCCCCGTCGGATGTAACGAACGCCATAGGCAATCAGAACCTGATCCTGCCATCGGGCACGACCAAGATGGGACAATTCGAGTACAACGTCGAGGTCAACGGAAGCCCTGACAAAGTTGACGAGCTGAATAATGCGCCAATCAAGGTGGTCAACGGCACTCCCATCTTCGTTCGCGACGTCGCCCATGTTCGCGACGGCTTCCCGCCGCAGACAAATATCGTCCGCTCGGACGGGCAGCGCGGATCGTTGATGACCGTACTGAAGTCGGGAAACACCTCGACCCTGGATATCGTCAAGGGGATTCGCGGCTTGCTGCCGCAGGTCGCTGCGACACTCCCACAGGCACTACGAATTACTCCTATCGGGGATCAATCGATCTTCGTGCGTGCCTCGATCAATGGTGTCGTTCGAGAGGCGGTGATTGCGGCATGTTTGACCGCGATCATGATTTTGATCTTCCTGGGCAGTTGGCGGAGCACAATCATCATCGCGGTATCAATTCCTCTATCGATCCTCTGCTCGATCATCACGCTAAGCGCCCTGGGCGAGACGATCAACATTATGACGCTCGGCGGTCTGGCGCTCGCCGTCGGCATCCTCGTCGACGACGCGACGGTTGAGATCGAAAATATCAACCGCAATCTCGAAGAAGGCAAGGAGATCGAACAGGCCATTCTGGATGGAGCGGCACAGATTGCTGTACCGGCGTTCGTCTCCACGCTGAGTATCTGCATCGTGTTTGTGCCGATGTTCTTCCTCAGCGGAGTTGCCCGATATCTGTTCGTTCCCCTTGCGGAAGCTGTTGTCTTTGCGATGCTCGCCTCGTACATACTTTCGCGAACCATCGTCCCGACCATGGCGAAGTTTTTGTTGAAGGCGCATGACGAACATGAAGCGGAAAACAAAAAGAGTAGCCGCAATCCCCTGATACGTCTTCAGCTCGCCTTCGAGGCCGGCTTTGAGAAGCTGAGGAACGGATATCACAACGTGCTGAAGCACACCGTCGCGCATCCGGTCGTGTTCACGCTCTGCTTCTTCGCGGCGTGTCTCGCGTCCTTCGCGCTGTTTCCGTGGCTTGGGCAGGACTTCTTTCCCAGTGTCGATAGCGGCCAGTTCAAGTTGCACGTGCGCGCGCAGACCGGAACCCGAATCGAAGAGACAGCGCGGCTGTGCGATCTGATTGAAAACAGCATTCGAAGGGAAATTCCGAAGAACGAGGTCACGAATATCCTCGACAACATCGGGCTTCCATACTCCGGCATCAATCTCTCATACAGCAACTCTGCTGCGATCGGGACGGCGGACGCGGACATCCAGGTGTCCCTTGCAGAAAATCACAAGCCTACGGAGGAGTACGTGCACGCGCTCCGCGCAAAGCTGGCGCAGGAGTTTCCCGGAGTCACGTTCTACTTTCTGCCTGCGGATATTGTCAGCCAGATTTTGAACTTCGGTCTCCCGGCCCCGGTTGACATTCAAATCGTTGGCCCGAACATCGAGGGAAATCGTCTATACGCCGATAAGCTCCTGAACCAGATCAAGTACATTCCGGGCACGACAGACCTGAGGATTCAACAGGCTTTCAACGCTCCAAAGCTCCAGGTCGACATTGACCGGACCAAGTCGGAGGAGGCTGGCTATACAGCGCGCGACGTCGCGGGCAACCTGCTGGTGGCATTGAGCGGCAGCTTCCAGACAGCGCCGACCTTCTGGTTGAACCCAAAAAATGGCGTAAGCTACAACATCGCCACGCAGACCCCGCAATATCAGACCGATACTTTGCAAGGTCTGGGCAATCTGCCGATCACGAGCTCCGCCGGCTCCACCCCGCAGATTCTGGACAGCCTGGCATCCATTCATATCGGGCAGGAGTCGGCCACTGTGTCGCACTATAACGTGCAGTCAGTGCTGGACATCTATGGATCCGTGCAGGGACGAGATCTGGGCGGTGTGTCGAAGGACATCAACAAAATTCTTGCAGACACCAAAAAGGACCTGCCGCGCGGAACACGAGTCATTGTTCGCGGTCAGGTGCAGACGATGAATGCTTCCTTCATTGGATTGTTGGGAGGATTGGTCTTTTCGATCGTGCTGGTCTACCTGCTCATCGTTATCAACTTCCAGTCATGGTTGGATCCGTTCGTCATCATCGCAGCTCTGCCTGCGGCTCTGGCGGGAATCGTATGGTTTCTCTTTCTTACTCACACAACGCTCAGCGTACCCGCGTTGACCGGATCGATCATGTGCATGGGCGTTGCCACAGCGAACAGTATTCTCGTCGTGAGCTTCGCCAAAGAGCAGATGGAAGCCGCTATGACCGCGACTGAAGCCGCGCTGTCCGCAGGGTTCACTCGTTTTCGCCCAGTCCTCATGACGGCCCTGGCAATGATTATCGGCATGGTCCCGATGGCTCTTGGCCTGGGCGAGGGTGGCGAGCAGAACGCGCCCCTGGGCCGCGCCGTGATCGGCGGATTGTTGCTCGCAACCTTATCTACTTTGTTTTTTGTGCCGACATTCTTCAGCCTGGTTCATGCGAAGGACAAGCCGACGATCATTGAGCTGGACGACTAATCCCGGGCCGGAGTACCGGCCCCACATGCGGAGGAAAATATCATGACGAACGATCTACAGCAGAAATCATCTCCGAACAAGTTCACGGGCTCGACCGCTACTGAGATTAGGGACCCGCACCATAAGCTGGAGAGCAACGCCTCAACGGCCGCCACGCAAGGAGCGTCCGGAAAGAGTTCACCCGGACGTCGCGTCGCCATCCTGCTGATCGCTCTTATTGCAATCGGTTTGCTGGTTGCTTCGGGTATCATTCCGCGGCTGAAGGCACGGAAGGCCCTGGCTGCGGAGACCAGTCAACTTGCGGCTCCGACCGTTACGGTCGTTCAACCGCAACGAGGCGCTCCTACATCGGAGATTGTGTTGCCGGGTAACATACAGGCCTTCGTCGACGCGCCAATCTACGCCAGAACAAACGGATACCTGAAGCGTTGGTACTTCGATATCGGGTCCCCCGTAGAGCAAGGCCAACTGCTGGCTGAGATTGAATCTCCCGAGGTCGATCAACAACTGTCCCAGGCGCAGGCTGATCTGGGTACAGCGCAGGCAAACCTTCACCTCTCTCAGATCACTGCAGACCGCTTGTCGGACCTGATCAAGCAGGATGCCGTCTCGCAGCAGGAGACCGACAACGCCGTGAGCGACCTTGCCTCCAGGAACACGGCGGTAAAGTCCGCCCAGGCGAATGTGGACAGACTCAAACAGTTGGTCTCCTTCGAGAAGGTCTATGCGCCGTTCGATGGAGTCGTTACGGCACGAAACACGGATATTGGGCAGCTCATTGACTCAGGAGCTTCGGGTGGGCAGGCGCGTTCCCTGTTCCAGGTCGCGGCTATTAACAAATTGAGGGTCTTCATTAGCGTGCCACAGATCTACTCGCAAGCCGCGGTTCCAGGGATCACGGCAGATCTGTCATTTACAGAGTTCCCCGGTCGACGCTTCCCAGGCAAGCTCGCACGCACGTCGAGATCGATTGACCCTATGGCCCGGACGTTGAACGTAGAAGTTGACGTCGATAACCCGAAGGGAGAGCTTCTTCCCGGCGCCTACACGGAGGTTCATCTCAAGCTGAAGGATGGCATACCGACAATGACCATCCCCGTGAGCGCACTTCTATTCCGTCAGGAAGGTCTGAGAGTCGCTATCGCGAAGAGCGACAATACAGCGGAACTCGTCCCAGTGACGCTAGGCCGCGACTTCGGTGATTACGCTGAGATCACGACAGGGCTCACGGAAGAGGAGCGGGTCATCTCCAATCCTCCGGATTCGATCATTGACGGCGAGCGACTCAATGTCCAGACACAGAAACAACAGTCAGTCGCAGCAACGGGCGAGGGTGGGGCAAAGTGATCAAAGCGAGGACATATCGACAGAGCACGGCCAGTAAAGCCTGTCTATTGGCAGCGGCCGGCAGCATTCTGCTACTAAGCGGCTGCACGGTTGGCCCAAAGTATGTCCAACCCACGGTGCCACCACCGCCGCCCGCCTTCAAGGAGACCCCGTCCAACTGGAGCCAGGCGAGTCCGCAGGATCAACTGCCAAAAGGCAAGTGGTGGGAGATTTATGGCGACCCGCAACTGAACTCACTTGAGGAGACGATCACGGTCTCCAATCAAAATCTGAAGGTCGCATACCAGCAGTACATGGTCGCGCGCGATCTGGTAAAGGAAGCTAGGTCGCAACTATTCCCTACCGTTGCGGTGCAGCCATCGGGGTCGCGAAACCAGCTTTCTCAAAACAGGCCGAACGTCGTCGCGACAAGTACAAGCCTATACAGTGATACGGTTCTGCCGGCAGAACTCTCCTATGAGGTTGATCTCTGGGGGCAGGTCCGGCGAACCATCGAGGCCAGTCGCGAGAACGCGCAGGCAAGCGCAGGCGATCTCGAAAACATCAGCCTTAGCCTTCACTCGGAGTTGGCGTTCGACTACTTCTCGCTGCGCGGTCTCGATCTGCAGAAGCAGTTGCTCGACGCTACCGTTACTGACTATGAAAAGGCGCTGCAGCTCACGCAGGCTCGGTTTCACGGCGGTTACGCCTCGGATGTGGATGTAGAACAAGCAGAGACGCAACTTGAGACCACTCGCGCTCAGGACATCGAGGTAGGCGTAGCCAGGGCCCAGTTCGAACATGCGATCGCCGTTTTGACTGGCCAGCCAGCCTCGACCTTTTCGATTGCCCAATCACCGCTAACGGCATCGCCACCCGAGATACCACTGGGTCTCCCTTCAGAACTTCTGGAGCGGCGTCCGGACATTGCAGCGTCAGAGCGTCGAGTCGCAGCGGCTAATGCCCAGATCGGCATTGCAATGGCGGCTTATTACCCGCAAATTTCGCTGTCAGTAGCAGGCGGCGTTGAAAGCACAGCTATCGGAGCCCTATTCTCGGGACCGAGCGCACTCTGGTCCGTTGGCGGCTCCGCAGTCCAGACCATTTTCGATGGCGGAAGGCGAAGGGCAGTCACTCAGCAGGCGCGAGACAACCATGACGCTATGGTCGCCAGCTACCGCGAGAATGTACTGGAAGCTTTTCAGCAGGTCGAGGACAATCTGGCCGCGGAGCGCCTGCTCGATCAGGAATTGGCAAGGCAGCAGCTCGCAGTGGCATCAGCCCGCAAATCCGTCGACCTCTCGACCGCAAGATATAAACGTGGTATCACAACCTATCTGGAAGTTCTCACTGCACAGAGTATCGCCCTCTCGGATGAACGCACGGCAGCCGATCTGGTGACGCGCAGGATGACAGCCAGTGTTCTTCTGGTCAAAGCTCTAGGTGGCGGTTGGGACAGAACCCAGCTGCCGAAGGTGTAATCTTCGGCCAGTTTATTAAGCTCAATGACTATGACTAGGACAAACGCAATTAAATCGGAAAGCTCTTCGAGCCTGCCGGAGATTCCCGGGTTTACGCCAACGGAGGTTTCTCCCACTGTAACGGAGCAGAGCGCTGCGATCGAGAATCATAAGTGCATTCGCGATCGCATTCGGCGGACCCTCCTGAAGCGAATTTCCGAAGGCGTATACCGGCCCGGGGAACGTCTTAAGGAGATGAAGTTAGCGCAGGAGTTTGAGGTAAGCCAAGCCCCGGTGCGCGAGGCGTTCCGCGAGTTGGAAACTCTGGGTATCGTCGTCTCGCGGCGTTATCACGGAACGCACGTCAGGGAGATCTCGAGCAAGGAGAATCGGGAGATCTATCAACTGCGCGGCTATCTGGAAGAGATTGCCGCGCAACTCATTCCGCTGGATCGGCTAAAGGAGACGCTCCCCTCGATAGAAGCATTGCAAGCAACGATGCGAACCGCTGCGCAATCAGGCGACATGGACGCCTATGCGCGCGCGAATACTCAGTTTCATCGCGCGATCGTAAGCATCTCCTCAAATCAGACGCTTGGTGAAGGTCTGGGATTCCTTTGAGATTGGAATGTTGTCTCGGTTGAACCTTCAGAAGAACGAAGGGATGTTGCGCTCGCTAGCCAAGATCCACCAACCGATTGTCGATGCATTGAAGCGGGAGGACTTGAAACAGGCAGGAGTGTTGTTACGCGAACACGCATTCTCCTTCTTGAACGATCTGCCGTAAGCAACAGTTGCGTTTCAAGCTACCTCACTTAGTTCCCAGGCGGCCGCGCTGATCTTCGATTGCACCATTTCCTTTGCTTGGATGCGTGGGGTATCGCCTCGCCGACCTGACTTACTCGACCAATCGGGAATCGTTACATTATCTGTGGACTGCTTCTCGTAAAAATTTGCTTGTGCCTCGACCAGAAGACATACAATAAGTGGTCGGTAAACCAAGCCGATCAGACGCTTCACCGCGCAAAGCGGCAGACCTCGGCCCCGGGCATGTCTCACGTTATGCGCCGGTTGTTCAACGAACTTACACGCGCAAAGTGAGATCTCATGCTGGATCGCCGAACCTTCCTTCAGTCCGCTGCAAAAACTGCAACCGTTGCTGCCGCCGCAATCCACCTGGACCCTATGATCGCCCAAGCTCCTTCGCCGCGCTCTCCGAACGACACAATTCAACTCGCTCTTATCGGGGCCGGCATCCAGGGTCAGGGCGACACTCGCACCGCACTTCAGGTTCCCGGCGTCAAGCTGGTTGCCGTCGCCGACTGCTATGACGGCAGGCTCGCCCACGCCAAAGAACTATGGGGCTCGGATGTCTTCACGACGCGTGATTACCGTGAAATTCTCGCCCGCAATGATGTTGATGCCGTCCTGATCGCCACTCCCGACCATTGGCACAAACAGGCAGCGGTCGACGCCATGCGCGCCGGCAAGGATGTCTACCTGGAAAAGCCGATGATTCACCTCTACTCCGACGGACCGGAGATCATCGATACAGTCCGTTCCACTAATCGTATCCTTCAGGTCGGCAGCCAGCGTGTCAGTTCAATCGTCTACGCCAAGGCGAAGGAGTTGCTCGCCTCCGGCGCCATCGGCAAACTCAACATGGTCACCGCTCGTTGGGACCGCAACTCCTACATGGGAGCCTGGAACTACACCGTTCCATTAGACGCATCGACCGAGACCTGTGACTGGCCGCGCTTTCTCGGAACCGCGCCGAAGATCGACTTCTCCGGCGAACGCTTCTTCCAATGGCGGAAATGGAAAGACTACGGATCCGGCGTTGCAGGCGATCTCTTCGTGCATCTCTTCAGCGGCACTCACTTTATCACCGGCTCCAAAGGCCCCACGCGCGGCATGGCCACCGGCGGCCTGCGCTTCTGGAAAGATGGGCGAGACGTCTATGACGTTCTGTTGGCTCTCTTCGACTATCCCGAAGGCTTCAATCTCAGCCTTCGCGTCAACTTCGTCGACGGAGGAGAAGAGAGCGAAGGCTTTCTCTTCACCGGCTCCGACGGCATCATGGAGATCGCCGGAAACACCGTCACCGTAACCCGGACCCCGCTAGCAACCGAGCCCGGCTACACCATCTCCACATTCACCGAAGCTATGCAGCGGCAGTATGTCGCTCAATACCGTGAGAAGTATCCCCTCAAGCATCCCGAAGGCCCATTGCCACAAAACGTCGAAAAGTTCGCCGCGCCGGCCGGCTACTCCGACAGCTACGACCACTTCCACAACTTCTTCAAATCGGTTCGCAGCCGTCAGCCCGTCGTCGAAGACGCAACCTTTGGATTTCGTGCTGCGGGCGCTGCACTCTTAAGCAACGTCAGTGTGGACCGCGGAAGCATCGTGCATTGGGACCCGGACACTATGAAACTCGCCTGACGCGCACAATCAGAGACCGCCTCTCGCCCGCCGCTCATTGAGTGTTACCGCGTAGCATTTGCCGCGCCCTACTTCACCCCGCGGACCAGCTCAACCTCGGAACCAATGAAGCCCCACGAGTTCCAAGCTTCACCCTTGACCACACTTCGAAACATCTCCGCCGCGCCTGGACCGTCGTGATGATAAAGACGCCAGTTGCCGACGCCGTAGCTCACTGTGTTGAACGATAGTTCGTCTTCAAGGCTCTGCGGTTCTTCAAACTGTGTCGGCACAACTGCTTTCTCCGTAAGCTGCCCTTGATAGAAATGCAGCAGACGCAAATAAAATGCCAGGTGAGGCTCGGTGTTCGTCACACTGGGCGTAATGCGCGTCAAGACCTGCGCGGCCTGTTGATCCTTGCCAGCGCGCCGCAGTGAAACATACAACCAGTTTGAGCAATCGATCAAGCTGTCATCGCTCTTCGCCAACGCGCGAGCTCTGTCGAAGGAAGCCGCCGCCTCGTCGAACTCGCCTAAGAAGTAATGCGCCAGCCCCAAATGATAGTGCGCGTCCAGCATCTGGGGATCGAGCCTGGTTGCCTGCTCCAGATCTTTCATAGCCGGCTTGAATTCTCTTAGACCCAACTCACGGTGACCGCGCTCGAGATAAAGATCGGCATTCTGCGGAGCGCTGACCAGCCCATGCGTCGTTGTCGTCACTGCCTCGTTGTATTGCCGCCGCGCCGCCTGAGCCCGTGAAAGCTGCAACACCTTATCGACATTCGTCGGGTCTGCCGCGAGACTTTTACGAGCCGCAACAATCGTTTCGTCGTCGGGAAGCGCATAGAGTTTGCGCCCCAGGCCGGATGTCGTTTCCAGCGCGCCCTTCTCCGTCTCATCGGAAGACTGGGACAATAGCTGGCCTGCCAAACCAAATGCTAGTGTGAGGAACAACACGCAGAAGCGGGGCATGAATCGCCATCTCTGAAAAACATTGCATCTCTCCTGGCTCATCCGAACTATCTCCCTAAAAAGCTAATTTCTCCCCGTGGGGGAGTCCGTATAAAGAACAACCTGAACGTCGGAGATCGCCACAACTCCCTCAACCACCATCGCATCGAGATGCGGCATCAAAGATTCAATCTTAGGTTTGGTGTCGATGACGCTAACCATGATCGGCGCATCTTTCGAGAGAGGCCAGCTGCTCGCATGGCGAATCCTCGCACTCGTTCCAAAGCCTTCCAATCCCCGGAAGACCGTAACATGAGCGATGCCAAGCTCCAGACACCTGGTCAGAAGCGCTTCGTGCGTCGGCTTTCCCTGCCATCGATCTGATTCGCTCAAATGAATTCGCACCATCTGGCCGTCGAACTCCTGCTTTGCCATATCAACCTTCCCGCTCCGTCATTTCTACAGGAACGGCGTGGCCATATTTGTACTTAATCATGTCCACATCAGACAAGACTGCCATACCCTCGCAGATCATCTTCTCGAGAATCGGCATGAATCCGCGGATGCGCTCTTCGGAGTCAATCACTGAGAGCATCAGCGAAGCGTTGTGGGTCAGCGCCTTGTGTTTGTGCAGCTCTCGGTTCGTTCCGTATCCAAGGATGGCTCTGTAGACCGTAACGCCCGCCATATCATTTGCCCGCAAAGCCTCAACCAGCGCCTCATGGAGAGGCTTGCCGTTCCACCGGTCAGCCTCATCGATATAGATTCGCAGCAACTTGGCCTTACCTTCGATCTTCTTATGCTCGGGTTCGCCTTCCTTGTTAGCTTTTAAAGCGCTCCCAGGCTTCACGATCGTGGTTTCCTGAACCTCAATCATTCCCGAGCCTGCTAGCTCCGAGAGTTTGCCCAACAACTCGCTAACCTTCTCTCTGCTCTCGACAAACTCTACCTTTACCGGCAGACGATCCGATAACTCAACCACTGAAGCCGTATGCAAGTGATGGTCAGCCCCGAACCCAGCCACCCCCTTCAACACCACCGCGCTGGAGACACCGCGATAGAACAGAAAATCCAGGATGCTGGCCTCGCTCGCGACACCATGATGTCTGGACCCTGCGCTTAAATAGATCGAAACCTTCAGTGCCTTTCCCGTTTCCAACATTAAGACCTCCATCTATCGAAGCGTCCGCGCTTCCAACGATACTCGGAAACGATGTCAATGCAGCCTCATGAGAGAGCCTTCGCAACCGTAATTCCAACCACTACCGCAACCAGTCCCGCCACGAGACTGACCGCGACATACAGAATCGCAATCCAGAATGAACTTTGACCGAGCGTAAAAGCCTCCCACTCAAACGTGGAGAACGTTGAGTACGCGCCCACAAACCCAATCGGGACCAGGAATCGCCACGAAGGGCTCAGGCTTGCATGACGATTCAGAAACTCCAACGACAGCCCGATAACAAAGCACGCTGTAATGTTAATGACCAAGGTGCCGAACGGGAATCGTGCACCGAGTCGGCTGGCCACCGTGGTCCCAACCCAGAAGCGGGCAATCGAACCTAGAGCCCCGCCTATCGCTATGAACAGATACTTTTGCAATCGTTACACTCCTATCTGGTCAGCAATTCACATCGAATTTCGCTTCCAGTTTCTTCGCCTCGGTCCGCGGACTACCAACGACGTCAGGCGCGCAACAGCAGCTGACGGATGAAAAGCACTCATTTACGAAGGGATACTGCCGGGGCGAAGACTCCCTCAGCAGGCCATCCCTGCGAGGAGTCATCATCTGTACTCCCAAAGGAGGACAGCAGTTAGGGCGAACTCCATCACCCGCTAACCATCTGTAACTACTTCATATGCAGAGGCGCTGTTTGTCAAGACATTGTTTCTGAAGATGTTCCGGTTCTCAACTAACTCTGGTCAGGCGACGATTCCAGTATTTGCTGACATGTCGCGATCAACTCGACCGGGTTATCGCTACGGGATTGGTACTCATCGGCGGAGATTCTTTCCAGCGAGGAAGCGGCATTTGTCAGGAAGAGAATCTTGACGCCCGGCCACTTCTCACGCACATCCCCTGCAACCTCGAGTTGTTCCGAGTGTGTCAGCGAATGACCTATGATTCCCAGCTCTACCGCCGGATACTGAGGGATGGAAGCAATTTCATCCCGGGTACACGCCGACACGACCGTGAGGCCAGCACGCGAGAGAACCAGGTCTCGAGTGCGGAGCAGCAAACGTTCTTCGCCACAGACCAGCACCTGACGAGACATCGGAGTTTCCTAACCTCTTTCTTTTGTGAACAATCGATTTTATTAGCTTAAGCTGACCACGTGCAACATTAAATCTGTCAAAAAAACCGATACATCTCGGCCTTATCTCGGCTGCGTCACACTATGAGATGGAAAACCCAGCGTTCCCGCCGTATGGTGTTCAACGCGTTCGAGGGAGGGACGTATGGAACAGCACTACAAATTCACTTCCGCCTCCGACTCAGAATCGGAGAGAAGCTTTATCACGCGTGCTTCCAATATCGTGGAGGCATTATGCAATTTGATTTATCTGATATGTGTGGACGCTGACCGGCCGGAAAAGGTTCGTCAGTACGCGAGCCTCTCCGAAGAACGGCTGCAGGCCTTGACCGATCTATTACAGACCCGGCACGCCTAAAGCCCGCAAAAACTCAACTACACATCTGAGATAAGATGTTGGCGCATGGCGAAGCGAATAAGATCAGAGTTCGTTTTCAGCCCAAAGTCATCCATGATCCGATACTTGTGAAACGCTACGGTCCTTACGGCGATGCTGAGAACCTCGGCCGCCTCTTTCATCGAGAGCCCTTCCGCTAGAAGTTGCACGACTTGCCGCTGACGCTTCGTGAGCGCTTTCGTTCGCGTCTGTTGCGGAATGCGGATAAATTCGTCGATCAGCTTTTCTACGATGCTCGGCGTGATATAAGAATGGCCGCTCAAGACATCACCGATAGCGCGTTTCAATTCGGTCTCCGCGGCACTCTTCAACAGATAACCGGACGACCATCGGCGAAGCGCCTTCGAAGCAACATCGGGATCATCCTTTGTCGTGAGAAGGATCAGCTTGGTTCCAGGTAGTACCTTCTTCAGCGCCGAGCCGGCGTCGCAATCGTTCCGCAACGACATATCCATGTCCATCAAAACGACGTCGGGCCTCATCTCAGCCGCAGCAGATAGCAAGCTTTCTGCATCCGTCACCACTTTAACGACCTGATACTCGGGTTCGATCAGGCCCCTTAGCGCCTCGGCAACCAAGTCGTCATCAGCAATCAGAATTCGCGGCCGATTCATTGGTAACTCCCCACACTACGTTCAACAGGCCCGCGATCGCGACAGCTAAGGCGACAATGGCGTTCCCTTGAGGGAGACGTCCGATCTGCCGGTGAAAAGCGCCTGTTCCTGATCCGTCACGGAAACCACTGGTATGTTTTTTGAAAACTCGAAGCGGCCGTTGGTCAGGTAGGTAACCGCGATGCCGACCAGAACATATGGATTAAATACCGCGATGGGGACAGCGTATTTCTTAGTCTTCAAAAGAGATTCCACGACTCCCCGAGGCGGATGGCTGCGGGGAATGGTACCGGGCACCTGGGGGATCACAATCTCACTCAATTCAAGTCCATCGTTCCGGTGAGCGAAGGTGACCAGCGACTTAGCGATCTGTTTGGGCGTTGTAATTGCGATATCCGCGGTAAAGCTTCTATGCACTGCGTTCGGATAATAGAAGTTGAGCAGGTGCCTCGAGAAATCGGCGCAGTTATTAGTAAATAGATTGAAATGGCTGTCGTTGGCCCTGTCGTTATACTCTTCGATCAGCCGGTCGTCCTGTTCGTCCGTCGTGGCAATCTTGAAGCTGTAGATCTTTCGTATGTAGGCCACCCCAAGCAGTTGCGGCCACACATTCTTCGCGTCGTATCCCTTGCGCGCAGAAACAAGCGACATCAGATGAGCCTCTGCGTAGGCGTTTCTTAACTCCTCCACGGGAGCCCGCTCTGCCCACTCCGGGACATCCTCAACCTGTTCAACGGCATACAAATAAGGCAACAGCGGAATTGCAACCCAATCAAAACTTCGAATGCGAGAGTAACGGCTGATCACAACCCCTGTTTCTCCGGGCTGGCAACGGCGCAACACTGTGGGAGATTCCGCGCACACACGATTGAGATAAATCGCCGAATGACCGGTCGGATTGATACTACCGAAGAATCCGTATGGCTCCTCAATCAGAAGCGAAACGTCACCATAGGCCTTGCTCGCGCCCGCTATCGAAAGCAGCAGCAACACGATGAGCCACAGATCACAGCGACTGGCGCTCCCTCCCCGCGAATGACTGCACGCATTGAATAGCTGCGAATTCACTGGATTCAATTCCTGTCAGCCGAATAAGCTTCACTACGCCTTTTTCCACAAGCAAGGTACGTCTATGGGTTCACGGTAGCATTACAGTTCAGCAGCGAATACTGGGAGATTTCCTAGTAGGCCCTTGAGATTCTTAGAGTTTCTTGCAGGTCCCAGCCCGCTCACCTCTTACAGGCGCACCCGATACAAATTATGACTAAAAAAGGAGTTGTCTCTTCCACCGGGGTCCGTGCACCGGCTGCAACAACAGCCTTAGGCTCAACCACACCTTCATACCACCGCAGCGGCACACGTCTGGCAAGCTATATCTGATATATCTCTTGATTGCGATTCGACAGGATAAACAGGATAACTACTTACTTCTGGCGAGCGCCTCCGCCATCAAAGGCTGCCCCCGATCCGCCTCCGCCCACAGCATGAGGAACTGCCTGTAAGCCAATACGCTTTTCGGCCGATCGCGGTCGGCCGCGTACGCCCGCGCCACACCTAACTCTACCATCGGGTAAACATTGCCTCCTAGCAGAAAGGCCGAACCACGATGGGCCAGGATCGTCTGGAAATCCTGAATCGCGAGTAGCATCTGTCCCTGCGCCGCATGTGCCATTCCGCGCAGATAAGGCGTCAGCGATATCGGGTCGAACTGCCCCAGGGCGATCAGCGACTGCAACGCCTTCGCCGGCTCGTTGATCCCAAGCTCCGCAGCGGCCTGTAACTCCGGAACGTAGTACTGCACAACTGCCGTGTTCTTCGGATAGCTCTGCCGCAACGCTGCAATCGTCTTCTCCGCATAGGGTTCGTCTCCGCAGAGCGCCGCGGCCATGCCCGCATTGAAGCTCGCAACGGGCCCCTTCGGTAGACCCTTCACCCCATCGACCATCGCCAGTGCAACTGGGCAACTCTCGGCCAACGCATGATCAAGCGCGCCCTGCGCCAGCATCGACGCCTGGGTGGAAGCCAGCTCAGTGACAGCGCCGGCCCTCGCGGCAGCCGTCTTCCAAACGTCCAAACCCGCAGCCATTCTTCCCGTGTTATCCAGATAGACGCCATAGCCATACAGCTCAGCGAAGCTCGCTGGAGCAACGCCCGCAGTGGTGGTCCCCGCAGCCGCTCGCTGCATCGCACTCAAGCGCTCTTCAACGACATCTTCTTTGCCCTCCAGATAGCCCGCAGCCAATGCATTGCCGCTTGTCAATACTCCAACCCGGGCTGTCTGCGTCTCTAGTTGCAGTGCGTTGTCGTAACGGTCCATCCCAATCATTGCAAGCTCAGCTTCGGCATAAGTCTCCGCATCGAAGGGATGCTCACCATAGCCTTGCTGGGCCGCCAACAGCGCCTCTGGAAGAAGTCCCTGCGCCCGAAGTGCTCGCGCCAGCCCCTTCATTCCATCAACGTCCATAGGGTACATCGACACAAACAACCGAATCGCTTCCACCGCCCGGCCATAGTCGCCGGTCGTATTCATCTCATAGCAAAACTGAGCCAGTAGCTTTACTTTCTCGCTCGCATCAGCCGCCCCATTGCGCGCTAACTCCGCTGCACTCGCCGAAGCCACCTCTGCCTTCTCCGAGCGATACAGCCACGCCAGCCGCATTTGCGCCTGCACAAACTTCGGATCGAGCTTCGCAGCCTCTTGATATGCCGTCAACGCGTCGCTCGCACGTCCGTTCTGCATCGCTGTCTCGCCCACGGCATAAGCGTGCAGCGCATCCAGGTTCGCAGTCGCCTCCGTCTGCAGCGCAACACTGCTCTTCACCTCAGCCTTGCGGTCCTCACTCACCTCAGCGCGAATGTCTTGCGCCACCCTGCCGATCGCTGCCGGAATCTCTTCCCTGCTCGCCGCAGTCTCCTGCAAGGTCGCAATCTTGTCGTTCGAATCCGTCTTCAGCACATCTACACTTATCGTGTATGGCGCGCCCGATCCCGTGATTTCGCCGTACAGATAGGCGCGCGCGCCAACCTTCTGCGCGGCCCTCTGCCCGGCCACTCCGGTAGTGTCTCCACTCTCCGCCTCGATCTGCCTCAGCCCTGCTCGATACGCTTCACCACCCAGCACGTTCAGCGTTCTCGACTGCCCTAGCGCAATCTCAACACCCTGCATCACGGTTCCGTCCAACGTCTTATCTGTCGTCTTGTTCTGGATGACCGTCAATAGCAGGTAATCCTTGGACCCCAGCACAAGCGGTCGAAAAAATCCACTTTGAACTAACGCTACGACCGCGACTCCAACTATGATCAAGGCCGATACAGCCATAGCCCGCCGCTTCGTCCGTGCAGCCGCCTGCGAGGTCTCTATCAACTGTCGATCGGAGCTATCCGGAAAAGCTTCCCCCGATGTTTCCTCCAGATCGACGTCATCAAAGCCATATTCGAACTGCGTCACGCCCGACGCCGACTGCGCCAGGACAGTCTCCGCTGGTCGCGCCTGAATTACCCGCGTGCCATCCTCCTCTTGCCGCTGTGGAATCGCGACGACGATGGAATCACTCTCTGCGACCGCGCCGTGGACGGTATGCAACTCCGCCGGCATCGTTCCGCTCTCGAGCGCAACCGCACTCTGCCCCTCAGTAATCGCAACGTTATGCTCAACGCTAAGGTCTCGGGCCGGCACGCGCATCGGACGAATCACCATACTGCCCGAACTCTGCGCAGAACCGCCAACCGCGGGCGCTGCCTCGACCTGCGCATCGCTGGGCACTCGTTCCGGCTTTCGTTTCGGCCCCTTATGCCGCGCGACTGGATCGTTCGCCCGCACTAACGGAACCGGCGGCGTCAGCCCTTTCGTAAGCCATCCGCCCCGCCCCAGCTTGCCGCTGATCTTCCCCAAAGCGTCGTGCAACTCTTTCGCCGACTGAAAGCGTTTCGTGCGATCCTTCTCCAGCAGTTTGAGAATTACCTTCTCTAGGTCCCGCGGAATGGATTCATTCCAGTTGCGCACCGGCTCCGGTGTGTGGCTGAACAACTGTACAAACAGCAGCGCGCTTGTCGTCCCTCGGAACGGAACCTGGCGCGTCGCCATCTCATACATCACAATCCCCAGCGAAAACAAATCCGACCGATTATCCAGCGACTCCCCGCGCGCCTGCTCTGGAGACATATACGCCAGCGTCCCCACTGTCGCCCCGGCCAGCGTCAGATCCAGCGTTCGCGACTCCCACCCGCCGCCCATCTCCAGGCGAATCTTCGCCAGGCCAAAATCGAGCACTTTTGCCTGGCTCCTTCCGTTCGGCATGGCCACCAGAAAGATATTCGCCGGCTTGATATCGCGATGCACGATCCCCTTGGAGTGCGCCACCGCCAGCGCATCGGTAATCTCCATCGCAAAGCGCACGATTTCCTCCGCCGACAGCGCTCCGTGCGCGATCCTGTCCTTCACCGTCTCGCCCTCCAGCAACTCCATCACCAGATAGGGGTTCTGATCTTGCTCGCCGATGTCGAAGACCGTGCAGATGTTCGGATGATTCAGGGCCGACGCCGCGCGAGCCTCTTGCAGGAAGCGCTCGCGCATCCCTGGCATCGTGTAGTCGTCGTGCAGCAGCTTCACCGCGACTTCGCGATGAAGACGCTCGTCCCACGCTCGGAAGACCAGGCCCATACCGCCGCCGCCTAGCGTTCCCAGGATCTCGTACGGCCCGAACCTCTGGCCAACTTCAGGAATCATGTTTCTGATTTGCCTTCTATCGTCGTATCGATTTGTTATCGGTCGAAGACATCTATAACGCGGGCAAAGCCTTTTGCTAGCTCATCATATCGGCCACCTGCATCCGTTCTCAGCTCCGCCTCAAAAGGGTTCCACACTCGATAACCAACATCGGCTGAAGCTCTGCGATCGTGAGTCATCCATCTCGGGCCCGGTCCATCTCGTCGTGCAACATCCGTGTTTACCATTGCTTCCAATCTGTCACAGCCCAGCCGGGGCACATATCCCCCAAGCGTGGCATCCTCGCCTACATTAGTCACTTCAGCCCCTTTATAATCAGCAGGTGACCTCCCCTCACCCAGCCCCGGACAACCGCGCGTTCCAGCCAACTCGTCGTGCCTCCAACCAGACTCTATTGATCGACGCCGACGACACGCTCTGGGAGAACAACATCTACTTCGAGCGCGCCATCACCAGCTTCATCTCTTACCTCGATCACCGCGTCCACACCGCCGAAGAGGTCCGCGAGCATCTCAATCGTGTCGAGCACGCAACCGTCCAGTCCCACGGCTATGGCCTCCACAGCTTCCGCCGTTCTCTGATTACCTGTTTTGAGCAGCTCACCGACACTCCACTCACCGACGAGAAGCACCGTCGCATCGAAGCCTTCGCGCAATCCATCGCCGACCAGGAGATCGAGCTCCTCCCCAACGTCGAATCCACCCTCGCCGACTTGGCCACGCGCCATCGCCTCATCATGGTCACCAAGGGAAATCCCGACGAGCAGACCGGCAAGCTCAACCGCTCCGGCCTCGCCCCACACTTCTCTGCCGTCGAAGTCCTCCCCGAAAAGCATCACGAAGCGTATCGCTCCCTCTCGGCCCACCACGGCTGCGAGGCCGGCAACACATGGATGATCGGCAACAGCCCCCGCTCTGACATCAACCCCGCTCTCAGCGCGGGACTTAACGCCATCTTCATCCCGCACGACTTTACCTGGGTCCTCGAACACGAGATCGTCAACCAGCCGCCCCCCGGCCAGCAACTCCTCGAACTGGAAAACTTCGCCGACCTGACGCTGCACTTTTAGCAGACGATGCGCTCTCTCAACAATTCCGCATGCCGTCGAACAACTTCGCCTGCTTCGCCATAATCGCGGCCTTCGTCGTCATATCGGGCTGCAGATTCCAATCTCCCATCTCGTGCGTCCCACCCAGCAACACCCCGTCCCGGCGGGAAAACATATAGGTGTTCTCATAGACCGTCGCATAGGTCACCTCGGGCTGCGGCAACAGAAACGTCAGTTGTCCTCGAATCGGTGTCAGCTCTTCATCCCCAAACAGCGCCTTCGCTCCAAGCCCCGTGCAATTAAAGACAAGCTTGTCCGGCAACGCCCGCACCTCATCCAGGCTCTTCAACTCCCGTACGACAATCCTTCCCCCCGCTATCCGAACGTCCGTCAACATCGCGGAAAGATAGATCGGAGGCTCCACGATCATCCCGTCAAACTGCCGCGCAAACTTGGTTCCAAACGGATGCGTCCCCGGCAGCAGATCTCTGGTCTCCGGTTGCATACCCTCCATCAACCCGAACCCACCACCACCGCTGACCGGTGAACGCCATGGAGAATCCGACAGCATGTAATTCCGCATCCAGCGAATCCCATACCTCGGACCCGTCATAATCTGATACCGCCCATACGCATACCGCGCCGCGTCCACAAACTGCTGCGTGAACTCTGGCGTCAGCGCTCTGTCCGAGTCGTACACCGTTACCGGATTCCACTGTCCACCCGCGATATTCGACGTCGTCTCCGGCGGCATCGCCTTCGTGTAGATCGTCACGTCGAACCCGGCCTCCTGCGCCAACCGGGCCGTGGCCAGTCCGACCGCCCCACACCCCAGCACCGCCACAGGTCCCACATGTCCCGGCAAACCAAGATCGACCGCCAGCTTCGAGGTACCCCAACTCAAAGTAATCCCGCCGCCGCCATGCCCGTAGTTATGCACAACAGCCGTCTCGCCCACCATCTCTTTCGCAACGCGAAACCCCGAAGGCCGGAACGGACGCAACCCCACCACCGTGCGAATCTCCCTGTCGGCAGAGACATGCACGCGTGGCAGATGACAAGACGTCTCGGGCAGATTCACCGGCAACATTCCGGGAGCGACTGCCGCGCCTGCGGGCCTCTTCATGCACCCCAACAACCCGCCGGTAGCCACCGCGATCGCCGCCATGTTCGCGTTCCGCAAAAACCTTCGTCTGTTCATAGACTTCGTACCTGCCGATTCGAATTGAAATTGTCTTCCTCGTCTTCACAGTTATAGAGCTAACCCCCACTCTGAAATCGAAATCTCTTGTTCAAATCCAGCGCGACCATCATTGAATAACTCCCGCGGAATAACTCCCGCATTCCCCGTTCCGGCGACCAGTTCGAAAGAATGACGCAGCCTCGATCTTCAAACGCAAATCGCTATACGATATGGATGATTTGGAGAAGACACCCCATGAGATTCCGGACGCTGGCCAGCCTGATCTCTATCCTCTCGATCCTGACAGCCGCCGCCTCGCTCGGTCAGTCAACGCAGGAAGAATCCAGCCCTCACGTCGAATCCACTCAAGAGCTGATCGCACGTCTCACGCCACAACAGAGAGATCAATACGATCAGGCGGGCAACGCCTTCAATACTCAGCAGTACGCCGAAGCCGTCCGGATCTACAATCTCCTGCTCAAAGATCTCCCCGGAGATCCGGTCCTCGCAAAGTTCTCTGCAGAAGCCTCGCTTAATGCAGGCGACACAACGATTGCTCTCATCGCCCTCAAGCCTATCGCGCAGGCCAGCCCCGACGACTGGCAGGCTGCAGCTCTCCTGACTCGCGCCTGCGCCGAATCAGGAGACAAGACCTGCCGCGACTCCGGTATCGCCCACATGCTCGACCTTCACAAGCATCACCTCACACCACCGCACATGCAGCAGTACATCGTCGAGCGGATGAAAGTAGGCCAGAAAACTCTGATCATCTACACATCCCTCGAACCCTGGGGTCGCTACCACGTCTACAACTACGCGCAAATCATCGACGAAGCTGGCAGTCTGCAACTCCGTGTCACTGTCGAAAGCGATGACGCCGATCAGGCCTTCTTCGCCAGGCAACACCCGAAGGAGGCCGCCGCGGGGCTCCGCAGCTTCTCCCTCGACGGCTACCAGGACGCCGGACTCAACCAGCAGCAGCAACGAACCGAAACCCACTACACCTTCAAATTCTTCCTTGGCCAACCCTCATACGACATCGTCCGCGACGCCTTCATCAGCATCGCAAACGGTCAGACACTGCCCACCAGTAGCCGCATCAACATCCTTGGGCAATAGTCTTCGCCCATCTGATCGCCGGACATTCACGGCACTCTCAGCCCAGCCCGTGGCAAGCTTCTACTGCAAAAACTCCCCACAATTAACACTCCCACAACCTCCAACAAAAACTCCCTGTACCATCTATATGGACTACAAAGAAGCAGCGAGAGGTCAATGAGCGAAGGTCGTTGGGTTTTATTGATTGCGAGTGAAGTAGGCGGCACGGACTCCGTATCGGATCGCGCCATGGAGCGCTTAGTCGAGGCGATTCGTCTGGAAGGCTATGAAGTCGTCCGAACGTCGACGCCAGAGGACGGTCTATCCTTGGTCACATCCGACCCGTCGTACAGCACCATCCTTCTGGATTGGGACCTCGAGGGCGAGAACCAGTTCGCCGAAGGCGCGGCCCTGGCCATCCTCCGCGCCGTCCGCCGCCGCAACAAAAAGATTCCCATCTTCCTTATCGCCGACCGCACCCTCGTTAGCGAACTCCCCCTCGAAGTCGTCAAGCAGGTCCACGAGTACATCCACCTCTTCGGCGACACTCCCGCCTTCATCGCCAACCGCGTCGACTTCGCCGTCGAGCGCTACCACGAGCAGCTTCTACCGCCGTACTTCCGCGAACTGAAAAAATATAACGATCAGGGAGCCTACTCCTGGGACGCCCCCGGTCACATGGGCGGCGTCGCGTTTCTGAAACATCCAGTCGGCATGGAGTTTCACAAGTTCTTCGGTGAAAACATCATGCGTTCGGACCTCGGCATCTCCACCTCGCCGCTCGGCTCCTGGCTTGATCACCTTGGACCCGCGGGCGAATCCGAGCGCAACGCCGCTCGCATCTTCGGCTCCGACTGGACCTTCTACGTCCTCGGCGGATCCTCCACATCGAATCAAATCGTCGGCCACGGCGTCATCGCGCAGGACGACATCGTCCTCGCTGACGCCAACTGTCACAAGTCCATCTGTCACTCCCTCACCGTCACCGGCGCGCGCCCCGTCTACATGAAGCCCACGCGCAACGGCTACGGCATGATCGGGCTCGTCCCCATCAAGCGTTTCAGCCCCGAGTTCATCCGCGGCATCATCGACAAGAGCCCGCTCACCACCGGCGTTCCCAATCAGAACCCCACCTACGCCGTCGTCACCAACTCCACCTACGACGGCCTCTGCTACGACGTCAACCGCGTCGTCACCGAACTCGCAAAATCTGTCCCGCGCATACACTTCGACGAGGCCTGGTACGCCTACGCGAAGTTCCATGAGATCTATCAAGGCCGCTTCGCCATGGGCGTTCCTGACGACATGCCCGACCGTCCCACCATCTTCGCCGTGCAATCCACGCACAAGATGCTCGCCGCCTTCTCCATGGCCTCGATGATCCACGTCAAGCTCAGCCCACGCGCTAATCTCGACTTCGATCAGTTCAACGAGTCCTTCATGATGCACGGCACCACATCGCCCTTTTACCCACTCATTGCGAGCCTCGACGTAGCCGCCGCCATGATGGACGAACCCGCAGGCCCCACGCTGATGAGCGAAACCCTCCAGGACGCAATCAGCTTCCGCAAGGCCATGTCCTCCATCGGTCACCGCCTGCGCGCCGCCGAGCAAGGCTGGTTCTTCCGCCTCTACCAACCCGAATTTGTCTTTGATCCCTTCGACGGCAAGACCTATCTCCTTGAAGAGGCCGCAGACGGTCTGCTCACCAACCGCTCCAGCGCCTGGACCCTCAAGACCGGAGAAGAGTGGCACGGCTATCAGGATGAAGATATCGCCGACGGCTATTGCATGCTCGACCCCACCAAGGTCACCATCCTCACACCTGGCGTCAACGCCCAGGGAGTCGTCAGCGACTGGGGCATCCCCGCCGCGATCATCACTGAATTCCTCGACGGCCGCCGCGTCGAAATCGCCCGCACTGGCGACTACACCGTCCTCGTCCTTTTCTCCGTCGGAACCTCTAAGGGCAAGTGGGGCGCTCTGCTCGAAAATCTCTTTGAGTTCAAACGCCTCTACGATAGCGAAGCTCCCCTTGAGGAAGCGCTCCCCGACCTCGTCTCGAAATATCCCGCGCGCTATCGCAACGTCACCCTCAAAGAACTCTCCGACGAGATGCACGCCGCCATGGTTCAGCTAAATCTCTCCGGGCTCGTCAACGATGCCTGCGACGAAGATTTCGATCCCGTTCTCACCCCTGCGCAGACCTATCAAAAGCTTCTCCGCCACGAAACCGAGAAGATCCGCTTCAACGAGATGGCCGGCCGCATCGCCGCCGTCATGCTCGTTCCTTACCCTCCTGGCATTCCCATGTCCATGCCCGGCGAGCGTCTCGGCAGCGCTGAAAGCCCCGTCATCAAGCTCATTCTTGCCATGGAGGAGTTCGGTAAGCGCTTCCCCGGCTTCGAGCGCGAGGTCCACGGCATCGAAGCCGACGCCGAAGGCAACTACTGGATGCGTGCCGTCATCGAGGCCCCCGACAAAAAGCGCACCGGCAACGGCAGCGGCAAACAGCGTCCGCCCAACGCCGCTCCGCCCGTAAAGAAGAAAAAACGCTCCGCACCACCCGCCACGACTCCCGACGTACCGCCCACCGGCCTGTCGTCGCAAAGGTGATCAGGAGCAACTAAGACTGCCTCTCCAACGTAGTGCAGGCCTGTCCCTGGGCCCGGAATCCACTTTTTGAACCCTCCAAACCCCTCTATCGTCATCTTTTAGCTCTGACACTAGTAGTTTTACCAGTTTCGTCTGAACCGTTTCGCCAGTAACTTGGTACGGAACCAGATAAATGAAACCGATGGAGTGCCCGCCTGCCATGACGGCAGACTCCCCGGTCATAACAGAGAGAGGTCTTAAATCATGAAGAAAACCGCGTTACTAGCTCTAGTGAGCGTCGCTATGACCCTACCCGCCTTTGCTCAGAGCAAAATCGACGATCGCCTGGGCCAGTCGGCTGAAGTCCTGAATCAGCTGATCCTCAAACCAGACGCGATCCCGCAGGCTTATCTCAACAAAGCGCGGTGCGTCCTTGTCTTCCCCTCCGTCAAGAAAGTTGGGGTCGGCATCGGTGTGACCTATGGCCGCGGAGTGATCCTCTGCCGTACCGGGGCGGACATGACCGGTCCCTGGTCCGCTCCTGCAATGTACAAAATGGACGTCGGCAGCATTGGCGTCCAGCTCGGCAGCTCTTCCACCGACTACGTGCTGCTCGTCCTAACCAAGACGGGCGCCGAGAAGATCCTCTCCGGCAAACTGAAGCTCGGCGCGGGTTGCAGTGCTACCGCCGGACCCAGTGGCGCTCAGGCTCAAGGCCTCAACGACCCCAACGTCGACGTCCTCACCTACTCCCGTGCGAAGGGCGGCCTGTTCGCCGGTGCGGCTCTCGGTAGCGCAGGGCTCGACACTGACGATGACGCCAACAAGGCCGTCTATGGCAAGGACATCTCAGCGACATCAATCGTCCGCGAAGGCTCAGTCACCGTGACGCCATCAGGCAAGCGCCTGGAGGCAATTCTCACCAAGGAAACGCCGAAGTACGTCAACTAATCACTTCATAAGAATCCCGGGGCGGAGGAGGCATGCGTCAGCGCGACGCAGACCCCCTCCGCTTCATCTTTTAACCCAGACCCTCAAGATCACAACGGAGGCTTCGGCAGCTTCACCAACGACCCCGCATTAACGCCGGTAATCTTCACCGGTCGCCGGAACAGCCTCCCACCCTCAGCCACGTACATCCAGTCCATCGTCTTCCCCGCGAACGTCACGCCCGACACCCCACCATGCTCCGGTGGATTGAATACCGCCGCCATCCGCCCATTCGCCTCGCACATCTGTACGCCGATCGGCGTCGCAAAGTAAACCTGCCCAGTCGAATCCTCCGCCACCCCCTGCACACCGCTCTTCCATCCTGCCTCCGCTGACTCCAGCCGATAAAACGGCTCCCCATTCGCCAGCGATCCATCTGCCGCAATCTGAAACGACCAGCTGAACCGCCCCAGCGCATCGCTCACCACAAGCATCGCCTGGTCACCCGACAGCGCCACACCCGCCGGCATCGCGATCTCCCCTCCCTGATAAACCACCCGCACCTTACCCGCCGCATCGACAGAACCTATCGTCATATGAACAGGATCCGAAAAGTAGATCGTCGACTTCGCCGTCACCGCCATATCGTTCACATCGACGCCACGCGCCACAACTCTCTGGTCGCCTCCCGATCCATACGCCACAATCTGCCGCCGCTCCGCCTGATATGCATACAGAACTCCACCAGGTCCATCTCGCAACGCCCTCACGCCGCCCGCTCGTTCCTTGAACACCGAAACCTTCCCATCACCACTCGCCCTATATATCCGATCCGTCTTCGCATCGGCGAAGAAAACATCCCCCAGCTCATCGCCGGTCGGACTCACCACTTCGCCGTAGCTTTCCCCCACCTGCTCCCATGGCTTATCCGCCCACACCGCCTCATACACCTTCGCCCGCGGATCCCATCCCGCCTCCTTCATCTGCGGCGGCTCCCGCACCACAATCCCCTCCGGATAGCCTCGCCACAACCAACGCAGCGCGTCCGGCAGAATCGCTCCGCCCTGCTTCATGTTGTGAGCTTCGGTCCCCATCTCCAGCTTCGCGTCATACCCCGAATATTGCAGCGCCTCGAACATCACCTGGTTGTTGATAGGCCAGCTCCCCGCATAGAACGTCCCATACGGCTGCCCCGGAACAATATGATCGCCCGTCCCATCCTGCATGAAGATTCGTATCGGCTTCGGCTCCGTCTTCCGCACCAGCGCCGGCAGTTCGTCTGCCCCCTTCATCGCTACATACGTCCCGATAAAACTCAGCACGCGATGAAACTCATCCGGCCGATTCCACGCCGCCATAAACGCCCCGACAGCTCCTGTACTCGTTCCCGCGATCCCATGGTCATCCGGATTCTTCGAAAGGTTGTACTCCATAGCCACCGCCGGAATCAGCTCCTCAAGCAGAAACCGCGAGTACCGGTCGCTCAGCGAGTCATACTCAAACACCCGCTCAAACCGGCTCTGCGCCTCATCTGAAATCGCCGGCAACACTCCCGGGTCAACGAAGATTCCGATCATCGGCGGCAGCTCGTGCTTCGCAATCAAATTGTCCAGCACCACCGGAACGCGAATTCCGTTGCCCAGATACCCGGTCCCATCCAGAAACACCATGAACGGCGTCGGCTTCTTCGCGTCGTACTGCGCGGGCACATACACGGCATAGTTGTGCGGCGTCCCAGGATAAAAGGCACCCGCGGCCAGCACATGTTTCGTCACCGACCCCTTTGGCACGCCATCCTGCGGCTGCGAGTCCGGCCCCAGCACATAGGTCTGCCCGCGCAGCGAAGCCGCAGCAAACAACATCATCATCAAAAATCGTCTCATCGAAAAAACTCCGGCTTTATTCCTAAATCATCACGAACATCTTCGCGAAAAACCTGCTTCGCGAACTCCGCCCAATCCTCTCGCCACCTGCCCGATCAACCCATCCGGGATGCTATACTAACTTTCGGATTGCTCACCGCAACTCGCGCCACCAGCGTCGAGAAAAACGCGGAGGTGGCGAAATTGGCAGACGCACTAGCTTGAGGTGCTAGCGCCGCAAGGCATAGGGGTTCAAGTCCCCTCCTCCGCACCAATCCAAAGAACCAATAAGATACGAGAAGGCCAGCCCGAAATGGCTGGCCTCTCTTTTGCGACTGTAACCCTTTTTGTAACCATCACGAGCCCCTAGACGCAGAAATGGCCACCGGGATCAGCTCCCAGTGGCCATTTCATTTTAGATTGTTATGCGCCGGTGAACAGTTTCGCCTCAGCCTCACGCCTCGTTACCAGTCCCGGCAGCTTCACTCCACCACCGAAAACCCAATCACCTTCACCAGCTGCGCGACGACAATGCTCCGCATACGCCACATCCTATAGCAGGAGAGCAGTTCCCTGTTGCTCAGTGATGCCGCCGACGAACGGAGCCTCCGACGCAGCTCCGCAGATCGGCCCGTGACGCACGAGGAGGCCGCAGCCGATGGTGGCATCGCATATTACTCCCTCCCCTCACCACCACCCAGGCCAGCAACGAGAAGGCCCGCGTTTCGTCTGCGATCAAGTTAGCGCTGGCGGGTGTTGGCGAGTGCCCGAAGGATCGTGCGGGTGTTCTTGTTCATGACCTGACGAAGGTACATGGCGATGGCGAACAGGAGGACCAGAAAGAAAAGGTCGACGCGAAGGAGTGAGTGCAGGAGTCCGCTCAGGGTTTCTGGCGGGAACAGGTGGAGGTGCATCCAGATAAAGACGACTACGGCGAGGAGGGCGAGCACGCCAACGATAATGCGGGAGGAGCGTTCGGACCTGTCGGCGGCTGCGAGGGCTTGCTGGACGAAGGCGAGTTCCGCGTTGGTATTTTCGAAGTTGGGCTGCTGGTGTTCGGGGCTCATGCTGGGTTCCTTTCGGAGGTTAGGTATTTGCGAAGGGTGGTGACTCCGTAATGGAGGCGCGACTTGGCGGTGCCGATCGGAATCTCCAGGATGGCGGCACTCTCTTCGAGTGTGAGGTCGTGCTGATAGCGGAGCAGGAGGACGGCTCGGCTGGCGGGCGAGACGTGGTCGAGGAGGGTCAAGAAGGCCTCGTCGGGTGGCTCGCCGAGACAGGGGTTGAGGGTAGTCAGGTGTTCAGGTGGTGCGTCGTCAAGGGGTTGCCAGCGGCGGGCGTTTTTGAGATGCGAGAACGCAATATGCGAAGCGATCCGGAAGGTCCAGGGGCGGAAGACGGCGGGCTCGCGCAGGAACGGGAGCTTGCGGAAGATCTGGAGCGAAGTCTCTTGGAGGACGTCGTCGGCGAGGGCAGCGCCGACGAGACCGGTAACGTAGCGGCGCAACGGCGCATAGGCGTCACGGAGAAGTTGTTCCAGTGCGGTCCGGTCGCCGGTTTGCGCGAGAAGGACCAGCAGGGTTTGGTCGGGCGTCGCGGGCTCCTTCGCTTGAGTTCGGGTGTGCATGCTTGATAGAGGTGTTACCGTCGCTGAAAGTTCGGCTCTGGCGGATAAATAATTATGAACGCGTGAGACGGGGTGGGTGCTGATCACTATCCAGTTCTGTGGTCATCCCATTCGATTCGGCCAGCACTGCGGCCCCCACTGGGCGTCGCAACTAGGCGAGGGATGCTGGATTGCCTGCTAACAGGCGCAAAATCGGAACCGCCTCGCAACCGAGCCGAGTCGGCTTTCTACGGACGTGGCCTTCTCCCGTGGTGTTGTCGCTCCCTGAACCCTTAAGGGCCGCGCGGCGTAAAGCCTCATCTGAAGAGAACGGGCCGATGCGCTCAGGGACTTCAGATTGAGCAATGTCGGATTATTCGTGTGAAACGCGTTTGTGATGAGTTGAGTGCTGATCGTCCTGCTCCCACCTATTGGTATCAGCTGATAGGGTGGTGCTATGGAAGTGCACCTGATTGATGGGACCTACGAGCTCTTCAGGCATTTTTATGCCCTCCCATCAGCCAAAGACAGCGAAGGTCGCGACGTGGCTGCGGTGCGCGGCGTCCTCGGTTCACTCTTGGGCATGATGCAGGCTGTACGACGTACATCGGGGTAGCGACTGACCATGTGATTGAATCCTTCCGGAATCGCATGTGGCCTGGATATAAGACCGGAGAGGGTGTGGAACCCGAGCTTCTAGCCCAGTTCCCGTTGCTGGAAGAGACGCTCCGTGCGCTGGGAGTGGTGGTATGGGCGATGGAGGAGTACGAGGCAGACGATGCGCTGGCATCGGCGGCTTTTCTTGCACGAGAAGACATTCGAGTCAAGCGCGTGGTCATCAGTACCCCGGACAAGGATCTTGCTCAGTGCGTTCAGGGAACGCGCGTTGTGCAACTTGACCGACGCAGGCGTCTCGAACGCGATGAGCAGGGAGTCATCCAGAAGTTCGAAGTCAAACCAAGTTCCATTCCGGATTACCTCGCCCTGGTTGGTGACACGGCAGACGGGTATCCGGGGCTGCCAGGATGGGGTGCGAAGTCTGCTTCGGCTGTTCTGTCGCGTTTTGGCAAACTGGAAGCGATCCCACCCGACGCACTGGATTGGCAGGTGAACGTCTCCAATCCGAAAGGCCTCTCCGAGGTTCTCAACAGCCAGCGCGATCTGGCCTTTCTCTTCCGGGACATTGCTACGCTTCGAACTGATCTTCCGCTTTTGGCAAGCGTTGATGATCTGCTCTGGAAGGGGCCCACACCCGCCTTTCCTCCCATGGCAAATCGCTTGGACAAGGCTAAGTTCTCGAAGAAGCGCGTTCCGCGTTCCCGTGGAGACGGCAAGACTTCATCCCCACAACTAGCTTGTGTGACTCAGATGGTCTTCGTCCAAGCAGCAGTTGCTGACGAGACGCCGACATGTCGGCACTAATCGATTCTTCGATGAGTGCCTTGGCGATTTATCGTTAATTGAGAATTCAAGACTGGGTAAGGTCCGAAGGCGATAACGATGTCGTTCCCTCGTCGAAGCGAAAAGGAGCACAGCTAGGCTCAGGAGTTGGCTCAGCCTCTATCGTCTTATGCGGAGATCTCCGAAAGTTCACCTCTCCTACTCGGAATGGCCTTGGTTTGGGGGAGCAATTTTTGCGGGTGGAGTGAATGCGGACGCTCTCATGCTGCTTGCTAATCTACGCGGCCTCAATCGTGTATATCTCAAATAAGATGAACTGAGTTCTCCCCAATGAGCCGGGATGAACGCCTGGCTCCGGTCGTCTTAGCTTTCGATCCATGAAGAACTCTGATGACAATTCGTTCTAGACATCTGGAGCCGCGATGGCCCGCAATGCTGGCTCTCCTTGCTGTCGGTGGGTTGCGCCTGGCTCTTCCTGAAGCTCTATCGGTGGGCCCAGCCTGGCTGCTGATCCTCGTGGTCGGAGTACTCATTATCCCGACGGCGCTCGCGCGACGACATGGAAATGACCGTCTCAACCAGATATTAGGGTACCTGTTAGCTTCGATCGTGACCCTGGACATGGTTTGGTCGCTGGGCCTTCTCCTGCAAGCTCTTCCATCGCATAGGGAGACGCCGAAAGACCTTCTGATATCGGCTGCTGCCTTGTGGATCACGAACATCCTCGTGTTCGCATCGTGGTACTGGCGTCTGGATGCGGGAGGACCTCGCGCTCGTGAGTTACGCGGAGTTCATGCCGACGGGGCTTTTCTGTTTCCGCAGATGACTCTTGATCAGCAATCGAAACGAGACATGGGCGAACCATGCTGGAGTCCAGGTTTTATCGATTACCTGTTTCTAGCGTTCAATACCAGTACGGCTTTTTCGCCCACCGATACTCCCGTTCTGTCACCCTGGGCAAAGGTCATGATGATGATACAAGCACTCATCTCCTTCACGACGGTTGCTCTGCTAGCTGCTCGGGCCGTCAATATTCTCTAGCAGCAGTTGATGCGACATCGGCTTAGGTGAACCTTCCGGGATTACCAGCGGGAGACGAAGACCAACGACGCGACGCCTACGAATCCTCGCAATCTATGCCTTTGCGAATGAGATTACGATTCCGCCTGCAACGATCAACAATCCACCTAAAAGCACCATCGGGGAAGGTGTCTGCTTGAAAAAGAGCCAGGAGATAAGTTGGGCAATGACGAAGAAAAAGACGACGTATAGGCCCAGGAGTTTTCCGAAATCCCAGGGTGGCGCGTTGACAGTGAAGCCGTAGGCGAAAAGCACGACCGCCGCCGCCGCGAACACAGCATAGCCCCGGAATCCGCGCCGAGCACTCTTCGCCAGCCAGGAAGCAGACCGTTTTCTGATCTTCTGCATGCCCTGATGAAATACCTTGAGCTACGGGTGTCAGTCAAGGGGTTGGACCGCTTGGTAGTGGGCAAGTTTGAGTCCACAGTGGCAAGACTCAGAGTATAGTTGCCCTATGGCCTTTTCCGTACGCGCCAAAACGCAGTGGATGCTATCCGTTGCGGCTCTCGTCTCCGTGACCGCAATCGTGCTCTATAGCACGCACGTTATTTCAACGGGCTGGTTTTTGGGAATTGTGTTTGCCGTTGTGATCCCGTTGGCGACCCTGAAGGCGTTTGCAGACTTTCGCCAGCGTTGATTGCCAAGGCGCATCAACCCAGAAACTATGCGACCTGCGTGAGTCCATCAAGGATGGATTTCGGCTCCAATAGCCTTACCAACTCTTCAATCGACCATACATGACCCGCCAGACCCGCCTCCATCGCGGGCGTTACGCGCAGAGTCTTGTGGATTCGGCAAAAGTTGTAGTGTTATCGGAAAGTTCGGGTCCGACAGGATGAAGTTGCCGATAATCCCGTTTCAGGGAAACTACAGAACACGGCTAGTTTGCCGAAGGCATCTCGACGTGATCGACGACAAGCAAGGGGAGCGGAGTCTAGCGGTTTATGAGGTCATCGGACCGAATGAAATAATAGGCGAGGCGATATTGGTCGCCGGATCTGGCCCAGATCAAGGTCTCGGTTCCGGTTGAATTGTTTGAGAATCGTGTCTTGCACTCGGATCGTATCTTCTTCGTGAAGAAACCATACTTGACCGCTGTCACACCCTGTTGGCAATTCATGGGCGATCCGAGTTTCCTGCCGATGCTAGAGAATAGTGCTTGATGGCGTGAAAGATCGGAATTGGCTTTCAGTCCTGGGTCGGCGTCGTTATAAATCCCGTCAATGTCCCCATTCAGCATGCGATGATGCAGATTCGCGGCAAGCTGCAGCGCCTGATCACGATCGGCTTGTGTCGCTAGGAAACTGTTGAATCTGAGAAAGGGCGTGAATAGAACCGCCAGTACAAACACACAGAGTCGAAGACTAAGCCATCTCTGATTCAAGTGCTCTCCTAAAATTAGATGAGCTGGAAAGACCACCGACAATTGACACCAGAGATGCAAATCTCCAAGGACCAATTTGCCTGAATGTACATAACACCTCTTGCAAATGCAACCTTTCTTCGTCGGAAAAATTGCCAGCCGCCGTTCCCCGCTCTCAATCTCAAACCCGCACACCACGCTGCCAATTCGTGGCACGATTTTGAGTCCGTCCATCTCTCAATAATTCGAGAAGGCGAGTTCCTGAAAAGTCAGGTTTGGGGAAAGTTCGCCGGGCCAGCGGGTTCGGCGGGTTGAAGTTGCTCAAAACCCCGTTTTTGGGGGCATGTCTGCTGTCAAAGCCTTGTGTAGAGTCGGATCACCAAGGAACGGTGAAATCACACACCATGATCGCTTCGTGTTTGTAGGACTCGAGATTCTCGACAATCCACGCCTGCCCCAGGACGAATGCGATGGAAGCGAACCGTGCAGCTGGGCTGGGGTTGTGCAAGGCCTGGAAACTCGATGGACGCTATCATCCGAAATGAACCTGAGAGGCGAGCTGCCGCAACGGCAGCCCGCAGAGGCCAGACAAAGTCCAATGCTGTCCGAGCTACTTCCTCCAACGAGGTCGTCTTGGAAAGGAAGTCTTCAAGATGAAACTTGCTCCAGAAGCATTCCGTGCCAGTCTCGTCATCAACCCATGTCACCGAGGGGTTCAGAGCAGGGACTACACAACCATCGATCTCAGTCAGCGGCGTGGCCGCCTTCTGTAACAAAGCTGATGGCAATTCATTTATGGGCATCTCGAAGAATTCGGGGTCTCCCCCGAGCAACTCAAGCATGCTTTGATTGACGCGGACGTTCACTTTCATACTTTATAGGCTTCGAAAACTCTTGTGCCCTCAAAGTCCGGTTTTCGGAAAGTTCGCCCGGCCACTGGTTCGGCGGGTTGAAGTTGCTCAAAACCCCGTTTTCAGGGAATAACTGATTCAACCCCATTCGCGCATACTTGATCCGGAATCAAGGCCGTCTCCATCTACCGAACAGACGAGCAACCGGAGACTCTGACCCACCCCACTTCGATTCAAGGTAATGGGGTGATGGCTGGGTCTGAGTTGATTATGGAGCGAATCTGGAATTGATTGGCACGAGATTCGTCATCGTGTCCTCAACAGCAAGCGAATGAGGTTTAGGGTTGGGTTTGACTCGCAGCAGCCGCTGAAGTCCCTTTTTCAGGAACGTAACCGGCTGTGATTTGGAAGAGGGCTGGATCGGGCTCGGTCATCTGAAAATTTTCACGGATCATCGTCGAGTTTTTGCCACCGACGTGATCCTCGGTTTTGGTATTGATCACACCGACGAGCGGCGATTCCCAGACCTCTTCTGTCCTGTCTGTGATATTTCCTTTTTCATCGGTGCCCTTGAATGTTGTGAGATGCCCAAATGCCACAAAGCCTTGAATATTCATTGTGCCAATCGAGTGGCCATCTTGCATAATTCCATTTTGTTCAACATGCACAGGCCGCGCCTGGTCTACACGGGCCGCCATCCGCGCAACCTGTTCCTCTGACACCACCCCTGCAGCAAGCTGAGGCATCGCATCAACACGATAGCGCCTGGAAGTTACGAATAATGTCGTTCTGGTCTTGTTAGTGACATCGAAGATGTAAATCGTCCCCTCCGAGGCCTGGTAATACAGACTTCCCTCTGAGTTGCGGGCTATCTTTTGCGTAACAGCTCCAATAAAGTTCGGCCCGGTGTGACTTTCGGTTGCTGTAAAAGGTCGATTCCGAACGGTCGTCATATTCATTACACGAGTTTGCGCGAAGATCGCGGTGGAAGAGATGGCGAAGATAAGAGCGATGAGAGCAGCTAGACGACGCATTCCTAAAGTCTCCGTCCGTTTGGACGAATTATAACGGCGTTGACCACCTTCGGCTTTTTTTCGGCTCTCTTATTGAGCACAGTCGATAACCACGCCCCTTCGCGTTGTTTTAGGTTGCCGTCTGTGCAATGTAGTGCCTGCAAAGTCACGTTTGGGAAAGTTCGCCTGGCCAGTGGGTTCGACGCGTTGAACTTGCTCAAAACCCCGTTTTCCGGGAACTTCGTTCTGGACACACTTGCCTACTGGGAGACTGGCTCTCCTGCGTATCCTAGTGCGAGGGCACGTGAACCGTGAAGACATCCGATCGCGGGACATGCACAATTCTCTCTGGAGGCAAGATGAAGCAAAGTGGCTGGCGTGGAGGGGACGATTGAGTCGAGCCGGATTAGACGGTTTCGCGGAGAGACCGTGCTGCTGCGGGAGCCCACGTCCGAGAGTCTGGACCTGGGCACCGGTTGGAGAGCGGATTATTTCCCGAGCGTGATCGTGCCAAAAAGACCATTGGCATAGTTGCTCGGACCGGCTGTGAAGAAGAGCTGATTGGTAGGCCCGTTGGCAGCAGCACCCTGCCCGAACTGAATGGCCCAAAGCTGGTCTATCTCGATTGGTTTGCCTTTGTCATCGCGAAGCGCCCCCAGGAACTCACCCGTCTCGGGATTGAAGGCGTGAATCCGGCCATTGGGGGTATTGTTGCTGATTAGAATCGCGTTGCTCATCGGGCCGAAGTTAGCGGGAGCTTGCGCAACGCCCCAGGGTGAATTCAGGGGCCCAAAAAGCGCAAAAAATGGCCTGATTAAACGGCCGTCAGTATCGAACACGTCCACGAATCCGCCTGGCTTGTTAGAGAGAGACGTGTAGGTCACCCAGATCTTTCCGTTGATGGCCTGAATTCCGTAGGGCGCAAAGTCTCGAGGGATGAGTGGATCTCTGAAGGACTTTACAAAATGGAACGAGCTATCGAACATGTCGACCCTGCGGTTCTGGCCGTCATCGGCAGCATATAAGAAAGCTTCCTTTGACTCGTTGACTGCGATGGCTAAGCCCGTGTAAACGGCGCCAACGCTCGATCTGTCAGCTGCGATGGTGGCAGTACTGATGCCGGCGGTAATGGGGTCAACTGCGGGAGTCCAGCCGCTGATCGTGCCGTCCAGGGTAGCGAAGATAAAAGCAGTTTTAGCGGTCGTGTTATTTCCGGTGATCGTGAAGTCGGTGGGATTCACGCCTATGTTTCCGACAACGCCGGTCGGCGTGCCGAGGGTTCCCGCAGGGCTCGAAGGTGCAGCGGGGATGGTCACGAAGAGCGAAACCTGCGCTCCAGCCGCGGTATACAGAGTTGAGAATCCGGTGGCATTGTCGCTGACCCAGAACGGACTCGTGGGGAGTGAAACGAGACCCCAGCCGTTGACCAGGTGTTTATCTTGAAGTGGCGCCGCTCCCGCCTGATTCGATACCAGATCTGTACGTTGGTATTGAGCGTGAGCCGCCGCTGGGAACATCGAGAAGCATAGGCACGCGGCAATGGCAGATGCGCCGCGGAAGAGTGAACGGACGAACTTGGATTGCACACTGCGGGCTGAAGTTCCGCCTGCTAACAAACCGACGCCAATTGTAGCTGCGCCTCCTGCCAGAAGACCGTTTTTCATAAAAGAAAGGTGGTCAGCTGGACGTCTGGTGTTACTCACTGGATTTTCCATAATTGCTTTACCGGTCCTGATTTTGTGTGAGATGGGGTCTCTCTTGAGAGAGGTGATCCGCTGATCACAATAGGCGCGGGCAAGGATGCTAGTTGTCATGGAATCGTCAAACAACTGTCTTTTATCGCTTTGAAATTGGCAGATTTATTCTGAAATATACAGATCGCTCCCTCAGGTATCTATAAGCAAGCTGGTGCAGCAAGCCTCGGCAGAATTGTTTTTGCGGGAGGGAGAGGAAGTGTACGGCTTCGCGGAGGGATCGTGCCGTTGCGGGATCCACCAACCTTCGAACTCCGAACCGCCCGCGAAGTCGGCTTTGCGCCAAGTTCAAAGATTGCCGCACCGATCGAGTGATAGAACTTGCCGACAACCCCCGTTTTACGGAAAGTTCGCCGATAGGGTACGAGTATTGGCAGCTTATTGCCGACAATTCACCCCGAAAGACACGTAGCGCTATACCGCATCGGGAGTCCTTTCCCGCAATCGCCGGTGAGATCATCTCACGAGTCCTTATTCGCAAAGTACAGATACCTCAGTAGGCGCTTTTCGCCCGTTAAGGTATGTACGCAGGACAGGAACCGCTGCAGCCCCTCGAAGTTGATATTGCCTTCCGCTGCGACCAGTTCCTCTTTCCTTTTCTCCCGTGCATGATGCCACTGTTTCGCCACCCGAGAAGCACTCTCGGTTGTGTCGGTTACGCGGATCCGGCGAAACCCTGCTCGCTCGATGAGTCGTTCATTCTCTCCGGGCGGACTGTACACATAAAAGCCAATCAAGCTGCGCGTGGCGATCTCTTCGTTGGAAAGCAATCCGCCAACTACCAGAGCGTCACTGAACAGCATCCGTCCGCCGGGCTTCAGTACGCGAAACATCTCACCCAGCACCTCGAGACGTCCTGGAAGATGGCACAAAACGTCATTCGAGAACACAGCGTCAAAGCTATCGTCGTCAAAAGGCAGATTTTTCGAAGCGTCACACTGCTCAAAGTGGACCATTGAACCAAGGCCTCTTGCCAGCGCAAGTCGGTTCGCATTGCGAACTCCCAGTGCATTAATATCTAACCCGACGAGGCGGCAGCCCAACTTTTCCGCAAGGTGCAACGCATAGCCACCGGAACCGAACCCCACTTCCAGCGCAAACGAATTGGGTCTCAGGTCCAGCAGTTGGGGGATTTCGTTGGATTCTTCCGTTGTAACCCAGCTTGTTTGCCCAAAATCCTCGCCGTAGGTCTCGATGCGCACCTGCCGGTAAGTATCCGACACATAATTTCCATACGCACTGTCATAGAGATCCACTTTCTGTGACACGTTAGAGATCCTCCTCAACCTGTTTCTATTGGTGGATGAATTGGCTAACAGACTAGCAACCTACTTTGGGATTTTCAAAAGCACGTAAAGTCAAACGAGCCTGATTATGTACAAGTGAAAGGCAAACCGGAGGTAATCCTTAGTGCCTGCAAAGTCGCATTTTCTTCAAGTTCAACCATCGAGTTACTGAAAAACCCGTTTTTCATGATCTAATCTGGCGGATCGGAGAAAGAATGGCTTCGAGTGAGGGGATTTTGCATAAGCCTGAAATCACCCCAGCGCGTCGAGTTCGATTCCGAGTCTAGGAAGGGAGCACCCCGGAAATGTTTGAGAGGTACACCGAGAAAGCGCGTCGCGTGATCTTTTTCGCGAGGTATGAGGCCAGTCAATACGGCTCGCCCTATATTGAGAGCGAACACCTGCTGCTGGGCATACTGCGGGAGGATAAGGCCTTAACAAAGCGCTTCCTTCGCTTGGTTTCTGTCGAGTCGATCCGCAAACAGATCGATTCGCAAACAACTGTGCGGACGAAGACCTCGACGAGCGTGGACCTACCGCTTTCGGACGAATCCAAGCGGGTGCTGGCTTACGCTGCTGAGGAGGCGGAGCGGCTGGGCCATAAGCACATCGGTACCAAGCACTTGCTTCTGGGACTTCTGCGCGAAGAAAAATGTCTTGCCGCAAAGCTCCTGAAGGAGCGCGATGTGCGGCCCGACTGGGTGCGCGACGAACTGGCCAAGAACCCTCAGCCGACGACAACGCGCCCTCTCGAGCCCGCATCGCTGGCGGAGCCATTCGGGGATCTCACGCAAAAAGCGATTGACGGCGAACTCGACTCCGTTGTGGACCGCGACGCCGAGATCGAATGCGTCATCGAGATTCTCGGCAGCCATAGCAGGAGGAATCCTATCCTGATTGGCGAGCGCGGCGCCGGTAAGACCGCCATTGTCGAGGGTCTGACGCAGCGAATCGTAGATGGAGCGGTCCCGGCGTTCCTGGCAGAGAAACGAATCCTGGTCGTTGAACCGGAGATGATTGCAGCGTGGGCCAGGGATAGACAGGAACTCGAAGCGCTGGCGAGATTGATCCGTACGAAGTCGGCACAATCCGAGGTCATCCTCTTCCTGGATGGGTTACAGGGTCTCGTCAGGCCTCTTCCCGACTCGGGAGCGCCGGATGCCTCCGGGCTTTTCCGATATGCTGTCTCGCGCGGTGCGATACAGTGTATCGCCGCCGAGAGTGCCGGAGCCTACAAGGAGACTCTCCGGGCAATTCCGTGGCTGGAAGAAAGCTTCCGCACCGTCCATGTTCTACCGCTTGATGAGATAGCTACTCTTAAGGTGCTAGTGGCTCACAAGAGCCGACTCGAGAAGTTCCACGGAGTCGAGTATGTGGACTACGCGCTGGAGTTTGCCGCGCACTCCTCCGGGAAATACCTCCGGAGACGCCGCTTCCAGCGAAGGCGCTGGAGCTGCTGGACGCAGCCGGGTCGCTGGTAAAGTTGCGGCAAGCTGCCGCGATTCCCGACGAGGTAAAGGAAATCCAAAGGCGGATCAAATTTATTGTGCAGAGAATGGAAAATTCCATTGCGAACCACGAATTCGAAAAAGCAAGGTTCTATTCTATGGAAGAAAACAAAGAGCACGAGAGTCTCCGCATACTGCGAGAGACGCATAAGCTCGATGATTCTGCACTGGGAGTTGTGGGCCTGAAGGACGTTGAAGAAGTGGTAGCGCGATGGGCGACGTATCCATACCGTCCGTCGAAGGAATAGTCCAAGAAAATGTGGTCAGCCTGGATCCACATCCGAACCGCCCGGAAAGTCTGCTTTGCGGCAAGTTCGATTCGCAGACGGCTGAGGTTGCCGCTAACCCCGTATCTCGGGAGTATCTCGTTGGGGACAGCTGATTGGGTAGCTCGTCAGTCCGTGCTATCCGTTCGATATTCGTCAAGCGCAACGAGGTTTAGCGAGTAGACGGTTCCGTCACCGCACAAAATATACCCGGTTGCATCTCGCATTTCCGGATTGCCCACACCTCTCGAGTCAACCGGAAACTGCAATGTGGCAACGGAACGAATCTTAGCGGGATCGAAAAAGATCACCTTTTCGAGATCGGCGCATGTGACGAGTGTCGAACACCGAAGGGTGTTGAGTGTGATGACCCATCCTTCTATCTGGTCGGACGCTACCAATTGGCCGTTCTGCAATACTGCGATTTCTGCGACGCCTGCGGACGCAGCATTGCTGAACAATGCATCGACATCTTTGGAACATGAGATAACACGATCACCTGAGCATGCTAACGCCCAAGAAGTGTGTCCCCGTTTTGAATATTGGCCGTTGCGGTGGCCAGTAAGCGGGTCAAGGAAGGAGAGTGTATGCGTTGCGGCGGCAATTTGATTGCTGCTCAGCAGCAAGGGGCCGCTACAGGGGCCATCCAACTTTTGGCGCCATATTTCTCTCCCGGACAGGGGTTCGTAAGCTAGGACGCTCGATGCGTTCGTGGCTGTGATTACTCTGCCCTCTGCCACTATCGGCGTCGCATTGCAGTCGTCATTGTCTTCGTTTGTGAGGGTGCACCAGACCTGCTTTCCGGAGGCCGCCTCAAGACAATGAAGGAACCCATTTCTATCCCCAAAGTAAATGAGCCCTTCGTGAAAGGTAGGAGACGCGTAGAGCCACTCTCCAGATTCGGAATATGGTTGAAACGACCAACGCACTTCACCCGTATCGGGATCCAAGGAGAGGATTTCACGGCTGGTCTTCGCGAATAAGTAGCTACCCGCCATGTACGGCGATGAGCCTCCGAGACCAGAAAGCTGTTGACGCCAGAGCAGACGCCCGGTCTCGAGATCAAGTGCACAAACCGCATCAGGAGAGAACACAGAGTAGAAGAGGCGCGAAGGACTAGATACCGGATTATTCCGACAATCTCGTCCCGGCAAGATAGCCGAATCTACTTCCGGTAAGCGAGTCTTCCATAACGTTATTTCATTGAGATTTAGCTCTAACTCCTGCTTCAAGATCGCGTCCCCCCGGGACCGTTATAGAAGGGTAGGAGTGGTCTCGAACCCGCTAAGCTACGTTCCAACTGCCATGCTAGGGTCTCGCGTGGCCCCCGTAAAGTCGGGATTTCGGCAAGTTCGAGGTCCGACGACCTGCCCGGACGGCGTAGTTGCCGATAACCCCGTTTTTCATGCACTACAAAGTGACAAGCCGCCAACGTTGGGATTGTTTCCGGTTTGCCGACCACTCGGGAGGAACAATCACGGATCACGCAAAGGCCTGTTCGCATCATCTGAGAACCGAACTTGCCGATAACGGGACTCTTCGGTGATTCGCTATCATTTCTGAAGCGACCTTATCTCGAGGAAATTGGCTGTTCCATATCCATGCTGGCGCTTTCGATACTTCCCTGGGCTGGGAAGCGCTGCGTCCCAACACAAAACTCCGATACGATTGCCTTCATAGTGCGGCTTCACTTCCCTTTGCAAACCAGTAGTATCGTCGCCAACAATTGACGCAACGAAACGGATATAAAGCGAATAGAGCTAATGGGCCATCGATAGACTGTGATTCTGCAGTTTCGAACACAATTGAGGTACAGAGAGGACATTGTCTGCGGAACCACAGCAGCCGGGGTGACGTGCCCCCAGAATCCGCACGTTTGTGAATACGAATTTATCCCGTCGTCGGAGCTGTGGCAAAGTGGAAAACGCCAGCGGCGTTTTCCAAGCAGGCGAAGCCTGCGTCTTTTCCATAGCTCGCCTTCTTAAGTGCTTGCGCGAACTCCTTGGGTGTTCTGTAGTCGAGGCTGCTGTGAGGGCGAAGCTCGTTGTACTCCTTTCTCCAGTCTGTGATTTTCGAGCGTGCATCGAAAAGGTTGCTGAACCAGTTGGCCCGCAGGCACTCCTCGCGCAGCCGTCCATGGAAGCTCTCGACATGGCCGTTCTGCATGGGACGACCTGGCTGGATGTGGCGCAGCTCGATCTTCCACTCCAGACCCCAGGCAAGGAAGTGCCGGCTGGTCAGTTCGGGGCCGTTGTCGCAGCGTATCGCCTGCGGCAGGCCACGTTGACCGATCACTTCATCCAGCACGCGTGTCACCCGTCGGCTGGCAAAACCTGTATCCACCTCAAGTGCGAGACACTCGCGAGTGAAGGCATCGACAACGCTCAGCACCCGGATCGTACGTCCAGCCGCGACCACATCATGAGCGAAGTCCAGCGCCCACTCCTGGTTGGCGGCGGTCAACTGCACACGCGGCGATCCAACGCGGGCGCAGTGTTTACGCTTCTTCCGCTTCAGACAAAGCCCCGCCTCGCGGTATACCCGATACAGACGCTTGTGGTTCACCCGCTCGCCTTCCCGTTCCATCAACACCTGTAGCCTCCGGTAGCCATAGCGCGGCTTCTCCCTGGCCAGCCGAGCCAGCTTCTCCTTCAGGTCTTCATCCGACCGCCTGGAACGATAGCGAAAGGTGCTCACTGCGATCGACATCAGCCCGCACACCCGGCGCTTGCTGGCCTGGTACTGCTCCTCAAGCCAGCAGGCATCCGTCCTTCGGTCTACGAGCTCAGACCGTTTTTTGCGATCACCGCCTTAAGCATCTCCCGATCCAGGCTGAGGTCCGCCACCAGCCGCTTGAGGCGCCCGTTCTCATCTTCCAGTGCCCGAAGCTTCTGCGCCTCACTGGCGTCCATGCCACCGAACTTCGCCTTCCAGGCGTAGATCGTGTGCTTAGACACGCCACACTCTCGGGCCACGTCGTCTGCCGTACGTCCTGCCTCTACTTGCTTCAAAGCCGCAATAATCTGCGCTTCGCTGTGCTTGCTCCTGCTCATGCCGATCCTCCCTCAAATCCGAAATCATACTTGCGTATGTGCGGATCTAGGGGGGCACGTCAAGACGGCGGAGCATACATTTCAGGGAACGACTGGACGCCACTTGTCCGATATGCCGACTTTTCGTCCATCTCTAACAATCTCGGCTGTGTCAATGTATTTTTGAACGTAAGACGGCACTCACTCCGAGGAGTTGTTTCGTTACGCTTTGGTTGAACAAACTCATCATCTTCGACAAAGGTTCGCATGTAATCTTTCGGGCGGAACTCGGTCCGACCCAACCATCTCTCCGATCGCACGTTCGACCATGATTACTACTTCGAACTCCCTGGATAGGGAGCGGGATGCCCAATCAAGTGGGCGGTGATTTACTTCACACCATGGACGAATCCAGGCTCTCCCGCGTGCGAACCGAACTGCAAAGTCTGTTGATAATCGCTACGCCACATCCAGTAGAGGCTGACGGCCAATTTGCGTGCCATCGCAACCTTAGCGATGCGACGGTCGCGACGCATGGCCAGATGAACGAAGCGACGTCGCCAGTCGGGGTCCCAGCGGACAGCAGCCTGGGCTGCCTCGGCCAAGAGGTAGCGCAGCAGAGAACTGCCCTGCTTGGTGATGTGCCCCAGTCGCTGACGATCGGCGCTGGAGTCTTCACAGGGGATGAGACCTAGATAGCTCCCGATCTGCTTGCCGCAAGCGAAGCGATCGGGAGATCCGATGACCAGCACGAAGGCCAGTGCGGTGATCGGTCCCACGCCGGGATGTGTCATCAGCCGCAATACCTCGGGCCGTTTGCGTGCCTCCTGCTCGATGGCTGCGCTGAGCTCAGCGATGGTCACGTTCCATCGATCCACCAGATCCAACAGTTCCTGCCGGCGCCGTGTGGCCCACGGGGCCAACAGCAGCGACTCCAGTTGCTTGCGTCCAGCCTTGCTCCACAGTGTCTTTTTGCGCCGTACTCCCTCGTTCATCGCTGCAGCCTGGATTTGGTTCATGGCCCGCGTGCGCATCTGCACCAGGCGATGCCGATGCCAGATTAGCTGGCGTAGATCACGGTTCTCCGGACTCGGGACCCAGATCTGGGGAAAGCGGCCCTCTATCAGTAGCCTAAGCAATAACTGAGCATCTTGCCGGTCGGTCTTTTGCTTGCGTACCCGTGCTGCCTTGATCCTGGCCGGATCCCCAATCCACAGCTCGAACTTCAACTCTGCCAGCAATCGCTCAAACCAACGTGCATGTCCGGTGGCCTCTATCCCAACACGCACCTTGACCTGTCTTCGCTGTAGATCGCGATAGAAACGCTCTGCCTCTCCATCGCTGTGGTTCAGTCGCCGTTCGCCGGTCTCGCCCGTCTCCGTATCTAAAAACGCTACCTGCTGAACGCTTGGATGATAATCCACTCCTACAATGATCATGTTCGGCTCCTTCTCCCGAACCTTCGGTCGTCGATGCCCAGAGTCTAATCGCGCCTCGACAGAGCAGACACTGTTATGAAATCAAGTGGAAAATGAGCACGGTTCCCACCACTAGTATCCGTTGCATCTGACATATTGGTGCCAACGCTTTTCGAGGAGGTTTCTGTGCGTGAGCGATGGAAGATTTCCTTTCTCTTGAGTGCCTCACTCTTGCTTCCTCTACATGCGATTGCCCAGACGGACTCCTCGCCGCATAAAGTGCAGCTGATCACCGTCGAACAAGGTGTTCAGCTTGAAGTTTTGGATTGGGGCGGCTCCGGCAGACCGCTTATCTTCCTCGCCGGGGCCGGAGATACCGCACATCGCTTCGACAGCTTCGCTCCTCGTTTCACCGGGCAACATCATGTCTATGGCATTACGCGAAGAGGGTTTGGTGCATCGAGCAAACCTGCACCGGCCAACGGCAACTACTCGGCAGACCGCCTCGGGGATGACGTTCTTGCGGTGATGAAGGCGCTTCACATCGAACGTCCTGTGCTTGTGGGGCACTCTCTTGCAGGCCAGGAACTGAGTTCCATCGGCAGCCGCTCTCCGGAGAAAGTTTCCGGGCTCATCTATCTCGATGCCGCAACCGGCTTTGCTTTCTATGATCCAGCGCACCCGCCAATATCGATCGAGATGAACGACATCAAGAGGCGTATCGACGAGATCGAGGCCGGTGGAGTGGATGAGCAGAAAGAGTTATTGGAACTGGAGGCCGCCATCGCAAAGTTCGAGACCATTCTTCATCAGAGCAACGCGGAGGTCGCAAACATGCCTCCGTTACCACCGCGCTCGCCGATAGGTGCTGCCCTCAACTTCGGCACACAGAAGTACACAAGCATTACTGTTCCCGCACTTGCTATATATGCTTGCCCGCACAATTGGGACCGCTTTCCTGCCAACTAGCCGGACCGCAAAGCCGCTTTGATTGCGGACGACACGGCACGCTGTACCGCTTGGGCCAATGCCTTCAGGAGCGGCGTGCCGAGCGCCCGTGTCGTCCTGATCCCGAATGCGGACCACTATGTGTACCTCACCAACGAAACTCAGGTCATTGCTGAGATGAACGAGTTTCTTGCCAGTCTCCCTTAAGTGAAACCTGACTGCGCTTCCATACGTTGGGGGAACACCGGCTTGTCGGACAACGCCCGAAAAGTCGCATTTTCGGAAAGTTCGATCCCGTCATTACCTATGAGGCCGTTTATCGGGATAGAAGCTTTAGTTTTGGTACGCTGGTCCCGTGCCTTCAGAGCTTCAACAAATTCGATCCCACGATCAACTGCCAGCGGAAGTCGCTCGTCAACTTATTGATTTCGGATTCGTCATCATTTCTGGACCACATTCGAGTCAGCGACATGATCAACTGGCTGCTGCCTATGACCAGATGATGTCAGTGGCGACCGGACCAAATTATAAGGTTGCGAGCGCAACAACGCGTCTGTCCGATGTGCTGAACTATGGGCCGGTGTTTGATGACATCTTCCTTTATCCGCCGCTTCTTGAGGCATGTGCACATATCATCGATGAACCTTTCAAATTGAGTTCTTTCCTCGCCAGAACACTGAGGCCGAATTCACTCGCACAAGATATCCATGCAGATTTAGCGCGATCTTCTGAGGATGCGCCACTGGTCGGATTTATTCTCATGGTCGATGAATTTCGAAAGGAGAATGGCGCAACTCGCTTTCTGCCCTCTTCTCACCGCTGGCCTGATCTGCCAGGGGACCGCCTATTGAATTCGAAGGAGTCCCTCACCGGCGAGGTTGTATCGTGCGGTGAACCCGGCTCCCTAATCATCTTCAACGGGGCCGTGTGGCATGGTCATACTGCAAATGTAACGTCGAAACCGAGACGATCGATTCAGGGATATTTCATTCGGCGTAATGCTCGATCTGGCACTGATTTCACGCAATGCCTACTTCCGCAAACGCAAGCCCGGATGAATTCATCAGCGCGTTATCTGTTGAATCTCAGTTGAATAGAATTCACCTGAAAACTCGGCTTTTCGGCAAGAGCAGGGTCCATAGGCTTTGCCCCGGGCCGTAGTTGCCGAAAACCCCGTTTTGCTTGCAAATGGAGATCGCTGGACAGGCGAACAGAGAGATGGACAGAATTACAGGCGACGACTAGGCCAAATTAAGTAGTCGACGATGTGAGGACTTGTGAATGAGGAATCGATCGATTTGCGGACTGGTTAACGCCTCTCCTCTGATGTGGGGAGCCGTCCTCTGCATGCAAATTGGAATTCCGGCGCATGGGCAGATTCTGCATGCGGACGGGCCGCTGCCTTCGTTTGAGGTAACGACGATCAAGCCGGTCAAAGCCTCAGAGATGGAATCCGGGTTTAGGAGCGGTGGCCCTGAGGTTCCCGGAAGCGTCAACCACACATACAACATAACTGTACGAGCGTTTATGGAAGGGGCTTACAACCTACCGAGCAGTTCCGACGAACGCGTCTTAGGAGGACCAAGCTGGATCGATAGCAACCGATACGATATCGATGGGAAGATTCCAGAGAATATCCTCGCCACCATCTACACCGGGTCTCCTAGCGAACGGGACAACGAAATGCGATTGATGCAACAGTCCTTACTCGCGGACCGTTTCAAGCTAACGGTTCACTTCGAGAATCGGGTGATGCCGGTTTATGCGCTGGTCCTGGCGAAAGGAGGGCCGAAGTTGACACCAGCGAAACCGACGCCACCACCATCGGATAAACCTTCCCCCGTTGTTGATGCGAAGCATCCTCCACGTCCAGAAGATGTGCGTCAGGGCGTTCTGATTATGACAAGAGGCGGCGGATTCATCGATATGACCGTGAGAGGACTGCCCTTAGATGCATGGATGTTGGGGCGAGCGATGGGAATTGGAGATCGTCCGCTTGTGAACAATACCGGTCTTAAAGGCAAGTACGACTTTAGTCTCAATTGGGTATCCGATCAACCTGGATTGCCGGGGCTAGACTGGCTGGCGGCAGCTTCCGAAACTGGGCTCTATACTGCTTTACAGGAACAGTTGGGCCTGAAGCTACTTAACACGAAAGCTCCAGTTGAAGTGATCGTCATCGACCACATCGAGTCGCCTTCCGTGAATTGACCCAAGCTTCGATGCGCTTCGTCTCATGGGCCAAAGAACGTCACTTAATGAAATGCCTGCGATGTCGGGTTTTCGGAGGTTTGGGTCCGACGGGTTGAAGTTGCCGAAAACCTCGTTTTCGTGCTTTCAGACTGATACGCCAAGATGTCCAGCCCAATGAGGCGGTAAACTGTGGCCATAAAAATCGCCTTTGACCCGCCTCACACTGCCCTGCTCGCCATGGATTGCCAGACTGGCATTGTGTCGGTCTATGCAACGTCGAAGGACGATTTCATCATGCGAGCCTCGGGCGCCATGACTGCGGCCCGGACAGCGGGGATGCTAATTGTTCAGGTTCAGGTGGGATTTCGGCCAGGTCTGCCAGAGGTCAACAGTCACAATAAGTTATTCGCTGCAGTCAAGGCTTCCAAGCCACACGAGGAGTTCTTTCAGGGCTCCTCCGGCGCGATTCACCCGGCACTTGGGCCGGAGCCTACGGACATTATCGTGACAAAACATCGAGTCAGCGCGTTTGTGGGAACAGACCTCGAAATGCTACTTCGCGCGAACGCGATTGAGACGATTATCTTGTTCGGCATCGCGACGAGTGGGGTCGTGCTCTCGACCTTGCTGCAGGCCAGCGATGCCGACTACCGACTCGTCGTGATTGCGGATTGCTGCACGGATCTGGACACGGAACTCCACAGGACGCTACTGGAGCGGTTCTTTCCCACACGGGCGGAAGTGATCACTACCGAAGAATTTCGCGACTGCCTGACCGGTACAAATTGACGAAATGTCGAATACGATTGTCGGACTGCCTGGAAAGTCACATTTTGATCAAGTTCGCGTTGGTGCGTCTCGGGACCGGGGCGAACTGGGCGAAATTCCCGTTTACCGGGAAATGCCGATCGGCCTGGGCAGGGAGATACGGTGGTAGACTTCACGGCTCAGTTTTGCTCAAGGAAATTCACTCTCGAAGGAAATTATGAGACAACTTACGAAACTAGCATTCGTCATGCTTCTGTCCAGCTGTCTTCTCTCCGGGCATTACTCCTGCCTCAACGCTCAGGTCAACTCCGTTGAAGCCTCGTCTGAGGATACGAAGGCCATTGAAGCAATTGTTCATTCCAATCCGTCTGACCACGTCACAGAAGATGTCAGCTTTACCAACATCTTTGGCACAGTAAGGTATGGACGAGCAGAATTCGTGAAACGCCACATCGAGATCGCCAATACAATCTTCAAAGGCACCAGCCCGAAAAGCTCAATCGCGAAGCTGCGGTTCGTCCGTCAGGACGTTGCTATCGCTGATGTAAGCGGAGAGATCACAGGCTTTCCAAAAACTCCCCCCGCAGGGGTGCCCGTTGGAGCGGACGGAGTGTTGCGTTTCAAGCTGCTCATGGTCCTCATCAAAGAACAAGGCGTCTGGTGGATCACGGAATACCACAACGTCGCCGTAACACCTGAAGCGTAAGCGTCATTTCTTGGTCCAGAAGATCGTATCGAGTGGAAGCTTACGCAATACTTCCTGAAAAGTCGCGTTTACTAAGATGGTCCGCCGCTTGATCTTCCCCGGAAGATCTTGTAGGCAGATTCAAGGAGGATCATCGACATGCAGATTCGATCGGTTGGTATTGACCTTGGCAAGGCGACCTTTCACCTGGTGGCACTTGGTGATAACGGCAAGGTGCTGCTGAAGAAGAAGTTTACCCAGAAGCAGTTGATTGCCTTCACCGCGAACATGCAGACCTGCTTGATCGGGATGGAAGCAAGTTCGGGGTCGCACTTCCTCGGCCGTGCTTTACGGGAACAAGGCCATGATGTGAAGTTGATTCCTGCCCAGTTCGTGAAGCCGTTTGTGAAGTCGAACAAGAACGATTTCATCGACGCTGAAGCGATTGCTGAGGCCGTGGATCGCGAGAACATGCGCTTCGTGCCGATCAAGACAGATGACCAGCTCGACCTGCAAGCTCTCCATCGCGTGCGTGACCGGCTCATGGCGCGAAGAACTTCTCTGATCAACCAGATTCGTGCGTTCCTGCTGGAGCGCGGCATCGTGTTCGCCAAGAGCCCGATTCGGCTGAGGGAAGCTTTGCCTGAGGTGCTTGAGAACGTCAACGAGAACCTCACCCCAAGGATGCGGAGCCTGGTCGCTATGCTGTGGAGCGAGTGGAAGGACCTGGAGCTTCAGATTGTCGAGATAAACAACGAAGTGGAGCGGATCGCTTCGAGTGATGATGCGTGTCGGAGATTGCGGCAGATCCCTGGCATCGGACCGCTGGTTGCAACCGCGATCGTGGCCTCCATCGGTAACGGCGCAGCCTTCCGCAAAGGGCGGGAGTTCGCGGCCTGGATGGGGCTGCTGCCGAAGCAGCATTCGACCGGTGGCAAGGCGAGGTTGTATGGAATCAGCAAGCGCGGCAACTGTTACCTGCGCAAGATCCTGATTCATGGAGCACGCGCGGTCGTATTGCGATCCAAGCGGGACCGAATTGCGATGGGCGCCTGGATGACCTCACTTGAGACGAGGGCACCACGAAACGTATTGATCGTGGCAACAGCACACAAACTGGCGCGGATCGCGTGGGCAGTGCTCTCGACGGGCCAGGACTATCGAGCAGTACCCGAGGCACTGACAGTATAAGCAGGCTTAGCAACCAGCAACATCAAGTTCTCCCCACCGAGGTCTGCACCCGATAAGTGAAGATGAAAGAACAGTCAAAACGGCGCACCTGAAACCTGCTTGCCGAAATGGCCCATACGTGGCCGGGCGTTTTCAAAGGACAGGTACGCGGCGTATCTCATCAAAACCAGGAGAAAACTCTCCACCTAAAGGCCGGATACATTGACGCAGAATTTCCTTCATTCGAAACTTTTCCCTTGCACTCACACGGCGGACCATACATTCGGCAAGTTCAAACTTCGGTCGACGAAGTTTCTCAAAACCCCGTTTTTCGTGCAGTTCGAATCAGTAGAAGCCATGGCAGAGGCGAGCTGACCTCCGGTTGGCCGAGACGGCTTAGGACTTCACTCGCAGAACGACGACGGCGGCGCCACCACTGTCGACTTACAAAAGCCCTACGCAATTCCTTCGCGACCACGTTCCGCGAGAAACTTGAAAGAGAGGGGTTCAAAATCCAGTCAGACTCCTCTTGACGGAGAATGATAGGGTTGTAGGAATTCTCAGGGGGCCGCGTGAACCCTTATGCCTGCTGCACGTTTCGTGACTGGCACCATCCGCATTGGTTCCGATCCCGTGGGTTGCGAATTCTCCTGTGCGCGGCAGCCTGGTTGTGCATGGGGCTCGGCGCGCCCAGCCTTCACGCTCAGACCTTCGATGCCACTAATCTGCGCGAGCCGGTAGAGATCGGAACCCAGGGCCGGATGCAAGCCGGCGACGATCCCGCCTGGTCCCGCCCCGACTTCGACGACTCCAGGTGGGTCCCCGTCGACGCGACCACCCGGCTCCACGACCTTTTCCCCGGCAAACAGACCGACATCGTCTGGTGGCGCCTCCACCTCAAGGTCTCGCCGCAACAGACGGACCTCGCCCTGCAGGCCTACGACATCGCCCGCGCCTTCGAGGTCTACGTCAACGGCGAGAAGCTGATCGAGTCCGGCCAGGTTCAACCCTTCGTCTCCTGCACCCGCGGCGCCCGGCTCATCGCCCGCATTCCTGCGGCACAACTCCGCAATGGCTCCATCACCATTGCCATTCGCGCTCGCGCTACCCGAACCTGGTGGACAAGCATCCTGGCCGCCGTCTATGACCCTATGCTCACTCTGGGAAACGAGGCCGCCCTGCGCAACCGGAGCACGCTCAGTGCGATCCGCGGGTCCGCCTAAGCTTCCTCGAAGAACTGCTTGCCCTCGGGATCGGCTTGGTGGCCCTTGCTCTCTTCCTCAGCCAACGCCAGCATACGGAGTACCTTTGGATATTCGTACTGGGAGTATGCAGCGCCGCCTTCGCACCGTTCCTCTACCTAGCCATTTCCCGCAACATTCCCGATAGGGTGTGGGCGACCACCGTTATTCTCGGCTTCACATTTAATTTGGCACTGTTGCTGATGGTTCAGGCCTTTTTGCGCAAGCCCTTCGGTTGGTTCCTCTGGTTGGTCACCGTCGTTACCTTACTGGTCGGCGGCGCCAACAGCATAGGGGATATGTATGGCCTTCTCCCCGCCGCCGTTGCTATTTTCTTCTCCACGATCCCCGATGCAATCATCTATGCGGTAATCGTCCCCATCCTGCTCCTTCGCCAACTTCGTCGCGGCGACCGCGAGGCGGGGATTCTTCTCATTCCTATGCTTTTCTTTTCCCTGTCTAATTACGCCAACGTCGCATTGGGGATATTGCAGTTCATCCCTCGAACCAGGACCGTCGCATTCCATGTCTCGGATCAGATCAATGCGTTTCATGTCGGCATTCTCTACGTTAGCGTGGGAGACCTGGGCCGTCTCAGCTTCTATCTTTCCCTAGCCATCATCGTTGTTCTCCGCGCCACCCGCACGAGCCGTGAGCAAGCCATCCTCGAGGGCGAGATGGCTGCCGCCGCCGAAGTCCAGCAGATCATCGTCCCCGAAAAAGCGGAGAACATCCCCGGCTTCGCCATCGAATCCGTCTATCGTCCCGCGAAGCAGGTCGGCGGCGACTTCTTCCAGATCCTGCCCTCCCCCAACGGCGGCCTCTTCCTGGTCGTCGGCGACGTGGCTGGTAAAGGCTTGCCCGCCGCCATGCTGGTCTCCGTCCTCGTCGGCGCCATCCGCACCGCGGCCGCGTACAGCCAGTCTCCATCGGAAGTCCTAGCCCAGCTCAACGAGCGCCTGGTCGGGCGCACTCACGGTGGCTTCTCCACCGCGCTCGCCGCCCGCATCGCCGCTGACGGCCAAGTCACCATCGCCAACGCCGGCCATCTGTCGCCCTACATCGACGGCCGTGAGATCGAACTCCCCGGCGCAGTACCCCTGGGCATCGTCAGCGACAACACATACGAGGCGACCCAGTTCCTTCTCCCGCCCGGTAGCCGATTGACTTTCTACTCCGACGGCGTCGTCGAAGCCCAGAACCCGCGAGGCGAACTCTTCGGCTTCGAGCGCGCCAAGGCAATCTCCACCCAGCCCGCCGCAGCCATCGTCGATGCGGCAATGCAGTTCGGCCAGTCCGACGACATTACCGTCGTGACCATCGAACACCTTGTGGCTCACGCAAAACCCGTCATAGCAAGCACCGCTCCCCTTCTCATCCCTGCATGAGAATTGCTATAGGCGACTCCGACACCGGACGTTCGGTAGCCAAGCCTCGCGCGGCTCTGGGCTCTCTAGTCACCAAAGGATGATGTGACATTGGACACTCGACACCAGTGACACGCCCCAACCTGTAAGGTCTCGGCGCTGTTGCCTCAATGCAAGATAAACGAACGCGATTGGAACATGTTCAGCGGAGTCGGCAGTTCTCCCACCAACGCAGCAGCCTAACCCAGAACTTTCGAGCTGCCCGCGAAGTCAGGTTATCGGCAAGTTCGACCCCCGAACTTTCTCAAAACCCCGTTTTTCATGAGGATGCACTTCACACGTCGGTTATGGGAGTTCAGCGATGGAGATCGAGATCGAGATTGCTGAATGTTCGTGCCAGAGAGTACAGTCTACGAAAACCGACCTTGAGTCCGTCGTTTCAAAGAGTATGAACTTGTAAACGCAACTTGCAGCTCACCGGAATGCCTGAAACGATGGTCAGGTGAAAAAAATCTTGCTCATCGTCCGGTTGCTTGTAGAGGCAATGTTCGGCTTCTGCATGGCTGCTCTCCTTCTACTTCCCGCAATCTGGAGAGGGACGTTCCCGCAGCAGTTTCTTGTTGCAATTATTGGCTTTCTGGGCATGCCGCACCGTTACCATGCTTCGGTAGAGTTCCAGCGCGTCAACGTATAACGCTCGGTGGTTTGCTCGCTGTGACGATCGTCCTCCTGATTGGCGCCCTCTGCTTCAAAGATGTCTTCAAGATAATCCGGAAGCTAATGACCTGCCCCCGATTTCTCACCCATTCATAACTGGAGTCTCTGTTGGGTTGGTGGTTGTGGTTGGCGAAGGAAGGCGGGCCATGGCCCGCCTTCCTTCGAGGGCAAGTTTGAACTCCTGGGGCGTGCGGTAGTCCAGCGAGCTGTGGGGCCGCTCGCAGTTGTACTCCTCGCGCCAGGTTGCCAGAGTACACCGGACATCATTCAGCGTGCGGAACCAGCTTGCGTTGAGGCACTCATCGCGCAGGCGGCCGTGGAAGCTCTCGACGTGGCCGTTCTGCATCGGACGGCCTGGCTGGATGGGAACCAGGCCGACCTTCCAGTTCTCCGACCAAGCCAGCATCCGCCGCGAAGTGAACTCGGGCCCGTTGTCCGAACGCACGTTTTCGGGCCGGCCATGCTGTGCGATCAGCCGTTCCAGCACCCGGGTCACGCGGCCACTGCCGAGGCTGGTGTCGGCTTCCAGCGCCAGGCACTCGCGCGTGTAGGCATCCACCACGCTGAGGATGCGCACCATCCGCCCAGTCGCCAGACCGTCGACGATGAAGTCCATCGCCCACTCCTGGTTGGCCCTCGTCAGCCGCGACTCCGCCGCTCGCTCGCGCACCAACCGCTTGCGCCTCTTGCGCCGCACCATCAGCCGCTCTTCCACGTACAGACGATAGATCCGCTTCACGTTCACCTCGTGACCTCTGCGGCTCAGCAGCGCGTGCAGCCGCCGATAACCGTAGCGCGGCTTCTGCCGAGCCAGTTGCACCAACTCGTCGCGTAACTCCGCGTTGCGGTCCGGCCTCGGCTCATACCGGTAGCTCGACCGCTCCACGCCCAGCAGCTTGCAGGCCCTGCGTTCGCTCAGATGGAACTCGCTGGAGACGAACGCAACCTCGCCTCTTAGACCGGCAAGCTCCAGCCGTTTTTTCGTATGACTGCCTTCAGCGCCTCGCCGTGCAGGCTCAACTCCGCCACCAGCAGCTTCAGACGACGGTTCTCATCCTCCATCGCCCTCAGCCGCTGCGCCTCGCTCACGTCCATCCCCCCGAACTTCTGCTTCCAGCCGTAGAACGTCGCCGCGCTGATCCCATGCTCACGGCACAGATCCGCCGTCTTCACTCCAGCCTCATGCTGCTTCAATATCCCGATGATCTGCTCTTCCCTATACCGGCTCTTCTTCATCTCAGCTCCCTCGTTCAATTTACGAGAAAACTCCAGTTCAAACTGGTAGAGTTTTTCGGGGGCAGGTCACTAAGAGTGAGCCATCACGGATCCTAGACAGGCAGCCTACATAGATTTGAGCGTAGAGGCTCACGAGCCTATCGCCGTCACGGCTGTGGGTTTGTGGGAAGAGCGCTATACCGCATCGGGAGTCATTTCCCACAATAGCCGGTGAGATCATCTCACTAGTCCTTATTCGCAAAGTACAGATACCTCAGTAGGCGCTTTTCGCTCGTTAAGGTATGTACGCAGGACAGGAACCGCTGCAGCCCCTCGAAGTTGATATTGCCTTCCGCTGCGACCAGTTCCTCTTTTCTTTTCTCCCGTGCATGATGCCACTGTTTCGCCACCTGAGAAGCATTCTCGGTTGTGTCGGTTACGCGGATCCGGCGAAACCCTGCTCGCTCGATGAGTCGTTCATTCTCTCCGGGCGGACTGTACACATAAAAGCCAATCGAGCTGCGCGTGGCGATCTCTTCGTTGGAAAGCAATCCGCCAACTACCAGAGCGTCACTGAACAGCATCCGTCCGCCGGGCTTTAGTATGCGGAACATCTCACCCAGCACCTCGGGACGTCCTGGAAGATGGCACAAAACGTCATTCGAGAACACAGCGTCAAAGCTACTGTCGTCAAAAGGCAGATTTTTCGAAGCGTCACACTGCTCAAAGCGGACCATTGAACCAAGGCCTCTTGCCAGCGCAAGTTGGTTCGCATTGCGAACTCCCAGTGCATTAATATCCAACCCGACGAGGCGGCAGCCCGCCTTTTCCGCAAGGTGCAACGCATAGCCACCCGAACCGAACCCCACTTCCAGCGCAAACGAATTGGGTCTCAGGTCCAGCAATTGGGGGATTTCGTTGGATTCTTCCGTTGTAACCCAGCTTGTTTGCCCAAAATCCTCGCCGTAGGTCTCGATGCGCACCTGTCGATACGTATCCGACACATAATTTCCAGACGCACTGTCATAGAGATCCACTTTCTGTGACACGTTAGAGACCTCCTCAACCTATTTCTGTGGATGAATTGGCTAACAGACTAGCAACCTACCTTGGGATTTTCAAAAGCACGTAAAGTCGAACGAGCCTGATTATGTACAAGTGAAAGGCAAACCGGAGGTAATACTTAGTGCCGGAAAAGTCAGGTTATCGGCAACTTCACTCTGTAGCGGATCGCATTTTCCGATAACCCCGTTTACAGGGAACTGCCCATCGGCATGGTTGCCGATCACTCCCGCTAAGCCGACGTCTCGGTACTAATCTGAATTCAAATCTGAGGGGACGCTGCTATCGTCGTCTTACCCGCTGAGAGGTCCGAATGGCCATTTTTGGTTCACGCGTATGGCTTAGATGTGCGTATTTCCTCCTCGTCGTAGTGCTCCAAGTACCAGTCGGACTAGGGCAAGTGAGGGGCACCGATGCTCCGGGATTTACTAACGTAGTGATTCCGACTGGCGGCGATTCCGACGCTGTTGCGGTAGCCGACGTCAATCACGACGGAGCATTGGATATCATCGCGGCAAATCCAGAACATGGCACGGTGTCCGTTCTGCTGGGCGACCGGAAGGGGCACTTTCACCACGCTCCCGGCTCGCCCTTTCCTGCCGGACATCTGCCGAGCGACATCGGGATTGGAGACTTCAACGGCGACGGCAACCCGGACCTCTTGATCGCAAACCATCAAACGCCCTATGTCACCTTGCTGCTCGGGGATGGCACTGGCAGGTTTCGTCCTGCACCGCATTCGCCGTTTGCGACGAATGCGAAGCCTCATCCTCACGGTGTCGCGGTCGGACATTTCTGCGGAAAGGACAAGCCGCTTGACGCCGTCATTGACAGCTGGGGAAGCGGAGAAGTAGAGCTCCTCACTGGCGACGGCAAAGACAATTTGCAAAACGGTCCGATGTTCCCGGCTGGTCCAGGATCGGATATGCCCCTCCGTTCCTCGGACTTGAACGGGGATGGAGCACCAGATATCGTGATGCCGAACACAGCCATCGGGCACTGGAACGCGAACACGGTTACCGTGCTGATTGGCGACGGAAAATGTGGCTTCAATATGCCTCCCGGATCGCCATTCGCGGGTGGAGCCGTACCGTGGAGTGTTGCGATTGGAGACATCAATCAGGATGGTGTCCCCGATCTCGTGCTCACCCCTTACGGCCCACAGGTGGGAGACGCACGAAAGATTGCGGTGACAGTCCTGCTCGGCGACGGCACAGGAGGGTTCACTCCCATGCCCGGATCACCGTTTCCTCTGCCGGGGTGCGCGAGTCCGCACAGTGTCGCGATCGGAAGCGTGTACGGAAATGGACGTCAGGACTTTGCAGTGACGTGCATGAATGTCGCGACCGTTCTCTTGTTTCTCGGCCAAAGTGGAAGTGGACTGCATGTGTCTTCTCTTGACGTTCCCGCTGGCACATCGGTTGGCGTTCCTGAACGGGGCATCATCCTCGCGGATATTATGGCTCGTGGCAGAGACGACATCATCATCAGCAACGGCTCGGCTGGCACGATTACGATTCTTGTATCCAAATAAGCCCGGAGCAAAGGAGTCACCAACGTAGTGCAAGCTCCTCAGGATCTGGTCCTGATAACGCGCTTGTGTTTACTAATCCGACCGGAGTTCTCGAAAAGTCGCATTTTCGGAAAGTTCGCCTAAGGTTGCCGCTAACGCCGTTTTCGCCAGATAGATTACTTCCTTGTGCGAGATGCCTGGCTAGACTGAGGTTTTGTTGGCTATTCCGAAATTGTCAGGCGATCTGCTCGAGCGATGTCGTGACGTGCGGTAGGCATTCGGTGAGGAGTTCTCCTAGACGTGTCATGCCGCTGGTGATGGTGACCTCGGGCAGGGCGGAGAAGTTGAAACGGGCATAGTTTGTGCGAGGCGTCGTGGCGAAGAATGGAGCGCCTGGTACATAAACGACCTTTGCCTTCGGCAGCGCCTCTTCGAGCATGAAGCGCGGGGCGTCAAAGCCGTCGGGAAAGGTCAGCCAGGTGAAGAGGCCGCCTTCGGCGCGAGTGTAGTGGATCGAGGCGGGAAAGGTCGAGTCAAGCGCATGGAACATAAGCCCGCGCTTGCGGCTATAGACGGCACAGACTGTGGCGATGTGATCTTGGATAGGATAGATATCGAGAAACAGGGATGCCGCCATCATGTTGAGGGTGCTGCATTGTGTGTCGGCCGCAAGTTTGAGGCGAGCGAGCTTTCCGAGCACATCGCCGCTGGCGACTGCCCAGCCGAGACGCATACCAGGAGCCATGATCTTGGAGAAGCTGCCGAGGAAGACCACGCGGCCTTCAGTGTCGAGGCTCTTGAGCGTTGGAAGGTGGCTCCCTTCAAAACGTAGAGCACGGTAAGGCGAGTCTTCTAGGATGAGGACGTCAAATTGGTTAGCTAGTTCCATCAGGCGATGGCGGCGAGCAAGGCTCAGTGTCACGCCAGTGGGGTTCTGGAAATCAGGCATGGTGTAGATGAGCCGGGCACTCGGGTTGGCACGTAGCACGCCTTCGAGGTGGTCCATGTCCATGCCGTCGCGGTCCATGCGCACGGTGGCGTACCTAGGCTCGAAGACGTTGAAGGCGATAGTGGCGCCAAGGAAAGTAGGGTCTTCGACGACAACGGTGTCATCGGGTTCGAGCATCATCTTGGCGACAAGGTCGAGACCCTGTTGCGCACCATGAAGTACAAGGACGTCGTCGGCGGTGCAAGAGGTGCCGTCGTCCCGCATGCGCTGAGCGATCTGGGCGCGCAACTCAGGAATGCCATCTGATACGGTGTACTGCAGGGCTCTGGGGGCATCCTTGGTGAGCAAAATCTCGTAAACGGCATGAAGTTTGTCGAACGGGAATAGCTGTGGGTCGGGGTAGCCACCCCCGAAAGAGATTACGCTCGGGTCTGTGCCGTAACGGAGAAGATCGCGTATGGCGGACGATTGAACTTTCTTGACTCGATTGGCGAACTGCATGGGCACCACCTTCTGTAGGGATTGTAGTGGTTGCATGGGATCAGGTGTGGTGCGATCAGCCGATGGCCTTGACCTCGAGCCTGCGGAACCAGATCTCGGCGTATTCAATCTCGAGAGCGATCTTGCCACGCGTTAACGGGACGAAGCCGCCGGGATTGGCTGGGTCCGGTTGCTGCAGCCGTGTAATGGTGTTGACCGCGCGGCCATTGATGATATGCGCGGCGCGGTCGCCCTGCCAGAGCACCTCGACCGTATTCCAATCGTCCAGCTTCTCGAAGTTTCCGTCCTTGATCTTGCGGCCCGTGCTCGGCTCTTCCGTGCTGGGCTTGCCGGCGGCCTTGGCGGCATCGCTATCGGGCGAAGGCCAGCCATGGGCCAGACTTATGCCCTGACCGAATAGGCCCGCGCTATGCGGAGACTGCACGCCACGAACACCGTCCACCAGGAAGAAGTCGCCCACATCGCCTTCTTCTATCTGGCACTCCACGCAGCGCGGCCATACCTTGTCTTCACCCACCAACCCGTACAGCAGCCCGTTGTCGCGCTTGCTGAGCGTGCGCGGCGCAAACTGTTTGACGCCCCATTTGTACTCCAGGCGGATGCGCACGTTTTCAAATTCCTGGTGCGTCGCCAGGTAGCCCGCCTCGTATTCGGTGTCGTCCACGTCAGCGCCCATGATGTGGAGCATCTCGTTCTCCACAGTGACAATGCGCTTCTTCTCCGCCACGCCCTTGCCGCTCTTCTGAAGCATGGAATACCAGCCAGTCAGGTCGCGATCGTTGATTAGCGAGATCCATCCGTCGGCACCCGGCGGAGGCAGCGTCAACTTGGGCGGTGCAGCCTGCGCAAGAGTTGCAAGAGGCAGCAGCGTGGGACCCAGCGCAAGCGTACCCATCCCCTTCAATACGTGTCGGCGGTTGATCATGCAGTTTCCTCAATTCAAAGGTAGTGACAGGCGTTCGTCAGGGGCGTCGAGCCTCTCGCCAGCGATCCATTCCATACTAAAGTGCGTTGGCGACTTGTGGGTGGTCTACATTGACTCGTCAGGATCGAAGTTTCCGATAACTCCGTTTTTTGGAAACTACGTCTTACACATTACGGATTCGTCATGAAAAGCCGACATTTCGGTACTAATCGATGCCTCGATGAGTGACTCGGCGATTTATCACTCACCGAGATTCAGGCCTACTGCTAATAGGGACCACTTGACTTCGAGTGTAGGTGGAAGGTTCAGTCAACCCGAAGAGCGATCATCGGGTCAACGCGCGAAGCTCGCCGGGCCGGAATCCAGCAAGCCCCAAGGGTAATTGCGAACAGGACGATTGGAACAGCTGTGAACGTAGCCACATCGTAAGGACGGACACCGTAGAGCACACTGGTCGCTAGTTTTGCTGCGGCAAGGGCAATCGGCAGTCCCAATGCAAAGGAGACCAGAGACAGACACATTCCTTCTCGCACGATCAACCTCTGCACCACACCTGCCCGCGCCCCAAGTGCCATGCGGATTCCGATCTCTTTCGTGCGTTGGCTTACGGAGTAACTCACCACCCCATACAGACCGATAGACGCCAGCAGAACTCCGATCGATCCAAATACTGTGAAGAGCGTCCCGGCGAGTCGTGGCAGAAACAAGGCATCACGCAAATGTTCGTCCATTGTCCGCACGTTGAATACGGCCAGCGTCGTATCCTGCGCGTGAATCACCCGCCTGACAGCCTCTACAAGCGAGGTGGGGTCTCCCTGATAGCGCACCATGAATTGGTAGCCCTCCATCGAAGGGTCTTTTTCGATCGTCTGTTCGATGGAGCGATACATGATCGGCCGCGGATCTTCTCCGATCGTGCGCGACTTTGTGTTCTTCACAACGCCAACAATCTGGTACGGCACGCCTCCATCGACGATGCGACGACCGATGGGATTCTCCCCTGGAAAGAACCGGCGGACCAACTCTTCATTGACGATGGTGACCTTCGGCGCGGATGGATTCTCGACGCCAAACTCGCGTCCTGACAGCCGCGGAATCCCAAGCGTCTCAAAGTAGCCGGGGCCAGCAATAAACATATCCACTGTCGCGGCTTTTGTGGATGCAGCCCTTCCCTCCGCAACGAACCCATCGCTGCGATGGCCGCCGGAGAGTGGCACGCCATCCGTCACGGTTGCGTTAAGGACACCGGGCAAAGTAATGATCTGTTGTCGCACGGTGTTTAGCAATTGGATTGTCTTCGGCGGCGTGTAACTTTGCGTAGGTGGATCAATGCCCAGGATCACGACGCCGTTTGGCCGGAAGCCGGTATCGATCCTCGATGCGCTTTCCAGGCTGCGCAGAAACAAGCCAGCTCCACACAGCAAGACAAGCGACATGGAAATCTGCACCACGACCAGGATGTTGCGCAGACTCCAGGCCCGGCCGGGTTTTGCCAGGCTCTCCTCTCCCTTCAGCGCATTCGGCATGACTGGACGGGACCCCGTCCACGCCGGCATAAAGCCGCATAGGAAGCCGACCGCTAGACTCAATCCAAACGTGTACACCATCACGCGCCAACCGACTCCAATCACGAGATCCAACGGCATTGGAGCAGGCAGCTTGAAGGATGAGAGCGCATAGGTCGACCATACTGAAAGCAGAATTCCAAGCATTCCTCCGCCCAACGAGAGCAGAACACTTTCTAGCAGCAGCTGCCGCACAAGCTGAGCGCGGGTTGCACCGAGGGCAAACCGCATGGCCATCTCGCGTTGCCGCTGCGCACCCTGGGCAAGAAGCAGATTGGCAACGTTGGCGCATGCGATGCACATGACAAGCAGTACCACCACCGACAAAGCAGCGAGAAACATTTGAATGCTCTTCTTGTCACGCGGGGGAAGCGAGCCTGCAGGCTCCAGATGAAAGTTATCTCCCTTGTCCGTCTCGCTATGCTGTGCGGCAAAGCGTTGCCCCAGGAGCTTCATCTCAGCGGTTGCCTGCTCTTGCGTTACACCTGGCTTCAGCCGTGCGGCGACCCGAAGCCATTGCATCTCTCGCGATTCCGGGTCTGGAGCCGTTGCCGTCAGTCGCGGCAGGTTGCCTAAGGGTACCCAAAACTGCGGATCGAGAATCAGGTCAATCCCGCGAAATCCTTTTGGAGCAACACCGACGACGGTGTAAATCTGCCCGCCAAGCATGACCGCCTTATTCACGATCCCGGGGTCGCCGTTGTAACGACTCTGCCAGAGCTGGTACCCCAGAACAATGACCGGGGCTTTTTCTTCGTCGCTTACAAAGCCTCGCCCCTGCGCCATGTGGAGTTGGGCTACATCAAAGTAGTTTGCGGTGGCTGCCTGTCCCCACACCCTCTCTGGTTCGCCGTCTCCCGCGAGGGATGCTGGAACCAACTCAGCATAGGCCGCCATACCGGAGAACGACTTTGCCTGGTCCCGAAGGTCACGGTAAACCGGCATGGGTAAGGCATTGCAGCAGGCGCCGTTGTCGTAGGTCCGATACACCGTAGTCAGTGTCTTCGGATCACCCACAGGCGCAGGCGCAAGCACAAACTTGCTCACCAGCGAGAAGATCGTTGCATTGGCCGCAATGCCAAGGCCAATGGAGAAAACGACGACTAGCGCAACGCCAGGAGTTCGCGCAAGCCGTCGAAAGGTGTAGATCAGGTCATGCCATAGCGTCTCCGCCTGCGATTCCCAGCCTGCGCTCCATACCTTCTGCCTAACGGACGTGACGCTGCCAATCTCGGCACGCGCCGCCCGCATAGCATCTTCGCGACCCATGCCGCGTCTCACCTTGTCCTCGATGGAGTCCTCGAGATATGCCTGCAATTCCTCTTCGATCTCGCCGTTGCGTGCTTTCTTGCGGCCGAGAGCCTGAAATCCTTGGATGAAACCTCGTATCAATGGCATGACTTTCGCTACGCCTCCATGATTCGGCTAATTGCGGCAAATTGCCGGCTCCAAAGCTCTTTTTCGCTTTTCAGCGCATCGCGACCGTGTTTCGTGATCGTGTAGTACTTGGCGCGACGATTGTTCTCCGTAGCTCGCCACTCACCCTTCAATTGACCCCCACGTTCCATGCGGCTCAAAGCGGGCAGAAGCGATCCTGGATTCACCCGGAAGACCCCATCGCTGATCTGTTCCATCCGCAAGGCAATCCCGTAGCCATGCATAGGCTCCAGTACCAGCGTCTTCAGTACCAGCATCTCCAGTGTTCCCTGGACTAGATCAGTCGACTTTTCAGGCATGACAGAAAACTCCCTTGAGACCGAGGAGTAAGATTTCTCCTCCTCCAGATGGTCTAGAGGAGGTATACGCAAGTCTTCGGGAAAGGTTCCCACCTTCCGACAAAATTAGTACCGGGAAACGCGCTTCTATTTAACAATCGGTCTGACGTGCCCAAAAAGTCGGGTATCTATGAGCAGGTCACTGGCGTCAAGTGGAAAGTCCCCCACTGGAAGTCAGTGAACCCTACGGCGTTTCTCGTTACTATAGGTTGGGTTGGATTCAATTCAACTGAGATCAAGATGTCGGAAATCTGTCACCGAACATAGGGGCTTTACTGCTCGACTGCCCCTCAGTGGCTTCGTCCTGAATGACATCCCAGTGCTCTACGAGACTGCCGTCTTGCATGCGAACGACATCAGCCGCAATCCAGTTCACCGGTGCTCCGAACCCGGAAAAGCGGCCGTACACGATCACGAAGTCTCCCTCTGCGACAATCGCGCCGGCTTCGTACTTTAGAGTGGCTGGGAGCGACTTGATCAGGTTGAATAGGCCTTCACGGCCCGGTTCAATGTGCGCACTGTGCTGGATGTAGTCAGGGGACCAGAAGCGTTCTGCGGCCGCATAATCGCGCTGGTTGAAAAGTGTGTCGAACGCCTTCAATACGAGGGCCTTGTTTTGTTCGGGTGTAGTCTTCGGCATCTTCATTCCTTTCTCTCACTCGGTTGGTCCAACTCAGGCAAATGCGCTGAGCAATTTGCTTAGGACGTGACTTCGATTGCATCGACCCGTGTGGGATAAAACGTGAGGCATTTTCTAATGCTGGCGACTGCCTCATACGGCGTTTCGTAAGTCCAAACCGCATATTCCGATTTCGTTCCGCCGATAGGAATGCTGTAGTAAGTGCAATCGCCCTTGTACGGACAATAAGTGTAATGAGTCGTCCGAACGAGCAACGACATCTCCGCATCGCTCCGCGGCAAGTAGTAAACAGGCGGATATCCCTGCTCCTCCAACCGCAGTGCTCGAGTCGAATCGGCGACTATCTTTCCGGCGACCGTTACACGGACGTTGCCTTCAACCGGTGAAATTGTTATGGGATGGTCCGGCCCTGGAATTTTGATTTCCTTGCCCTTGCTCGACTTGATTTCCATGTCTCTCCTCGCGCGCCGGCTACAGCTTGGAGCCGCCATCGACTGGGATGCTTGCTCCCGTGATCCAGCGCGCCGCATCTGACGCCACAAAAGCGACTACATCGGCAACATCCTCAGCTTTGCCGAGCCGCTTCAATGCCTGCATGCCAAGCGTCATCTCACGACCTGCCTCGGTCTTCGTGAAATTCGACATACCCGTGTCGATTACGCCCGGAGCGACAGCGTTTACGCGTATACCGCTCGGCCCCAGAATAGCGGCCCAGTTCTTGACCAGAGTTTCAAGCGCTCCTTTGGTAGAGGCGTAAGCAAGAATCGAAGGACTTTCCAAACTCGCCTTGCCCAACACCATACGCGCTCCGAAAGAAGAGATGACAATAACGCTTGAGCCCTCACCAAGAACCGGCACCAGTTGCTGCATCAGAAAGAACGGGCCTCGAACGTTTGTCGCAAAGAGGCTGTCAAAATCCTCTAGTGTGTAATCTGCGATGAGTGCCGACTTACTGATTCCAGCGTTGAGCACAAGTACATCCAATCGATCGCCAACGATGGAGCGCACCTCCTTGGCGAGCAGCGCAGCGCCGTCCGGAGTCCCTAAATCCGCCGGGACTGCATCCGCTCGTCCGTTTTCCGCTTGGATTGCGGCGACGACAGATGTCGCTTCCTGCGCATTATCGCGATAGTGGACCAGAACGTGTGCCCCGGCCTTGGCAAGCGCCAGTGCCGTCGCTCGTCCGATTCCTCTGGATGCGCCTGTCACAAGCGCAGTTTTGTTTTGGAGTGAAGTCATTGTCATCTCTTTTTTCCTTTCAGTTAGCGGATAAGACGGGTACGGAGACTGGAGCCGATAGAAGAGCCGACTCCGTTAGGTCGTCGGCTCTCAATCAGGTCAACCGTTCAAAAACAGAGTCGCGTGTTCAACGAAGAGCTCCGGGTACATGTGGTTCGCGCCGTGATTGGAGTCGGGGTAGATGATCACCTGCGCATTCGGCATGTTCTGCTGCATGATGAAAGAGTTCACCGTGGGCATGATCACGTCGTTACTGCCGTTCACGACGAGTGTTGGCGGCTTGATCGTCTTCAGATAGTCGTGGGACCCCTTTTGCTGGACGCCCCATTTGCCCATCGCTTCGACTTGGGCGGGCGACACCTTGTCGTTCACCTCGGGATCGCGGCCCTCCTGCCTAAGATGCGTGCGCTTCAGGAACTCCCGTCCCGCCGCCTGGCCTGCTGCGGACGGGCTGAATTTAACCGCGAGCCAGACATTCTCGGGCGGATCGTAGACGGCGCCGAAGATCCGCTTGGCGACTTGGGTCAGCAACTCCATTCCCTGACCGCCGCGCGGACCTGTGCCATCGACGATCAACCTGCGAACGAGATCGGGCGCCTGCAAAGTGATTTCCTGCACGACCATGCCGCCAATCGAGAAGCCAAATAGGTCAACTTGCTTCAGGCCCAGTGCCTTGATGAAGGCGATGGCGTCAGCGCCCATCCGCTCGAACGTGGTCGGGACCTTGCCGGAGCTGCTGGAGACGCCCGCGTTGTTGAACAGGATCACCTCACGGTTGCGAGCGAGGCCATCCGTCACCGTTGGGTCCCAGTAATCCATGGTGCCGATGTAGTGCTGGCTAAAGACGAGCGGCACGCCGCCGGCCTTGCCGAATCGGCGATAGGCGAAGCCGATTCCGTTGGCCTCGACGAACTGCGTCGGCGCGGTCTGGTGGGTATGAATCATGATGGTCCTCCCTTATCATTTAGTTGGCACGGCATCGGATACGAGCGCTAGGGATGCTCTCGCGCAATCGATGTCGTTCTGCACCGTGGGCGCCCCGCTCAGCCCGATCGCCCCGACAATTTCTCCGTCCACCACAATGGGAAATCCGCCTCCCCACGCCGCCATACGCGGAAGCGTGGGCATGCCGGCCAAAAGCGACGGATCGGCTTTGAAAGAGTTGAACAAGTCAAGGGTGGGGAGGCCGAACAAAGCTGTATATGCCTTGTTCTGCGCAATCTCGATGCAAAGGATCGGGGCCCCATCCATCCGGCTAAATGCTTTGAGATTGCCGCCGTCATCGAGAATCGCTACGTTCTCGCTAACACCAATTGCTCTGGCTTTCGCCACCGCTTTATCGACCATTTTCTGTGCAAGCTCAGAAGAGATGCTGTGTTTCTTCACCACGTTAGCCATTGGACACGTTCCTCCAGTTGATATTTATTGCGTGTTGATCATCCCCGCACTTCGCGCAATCGCGGCGGCCTTCCCTGTCCTGCAGAATCACCTCGCCGAGATTCGCAATGTGACTTCGTGTGCGTCGGCTCAGGCAAGGCCGCAATCGAGACGCTCGAAGGCCTCACCGTCGAACAGCACGTGGCATGGAGGAGGGCGGTCAAGAGGATCGAGGAGCTACTGAAGGAATGATTTTCGTGCCGTTTTTCTACTTTTTAGTCGGCAAGTGTAGGGCCTTCTGGACTACGATTCCTGCAATGACGACACCTAAGGACCCCACTTCGCTCCTGCCTAAGAGAAAACTGATTCTCATTCCGCCACGTGAGAAGCATCCCGACGACTTACTCACTGGCCGAGAAGTGGCAGCTATGCTTGGCGTCGACGTTTCCTGGGTCAAGAATCATTGCACCCGGGTGGAACCACTTCTCCCGCACGTGAGGCTTGGTGACAGTAAGACATCGAAGAAGCGATTCCGTCGTGAACACATCCTTCAGTTCATCGACGACCGCACGCGCATGCCCCGCAGACGACCTTAAGAGATTCCTGCCCAGTAGTGCTCTAGACTCGGCCCGCCCGCTGTACGATCGTTGCCGGTGTGACATCCTGTCCGCACATGCCCGCCTGGCTAACACATCTCGGCAACTATGTCCGCCACGAGGTAGTCGAGTGCGTGACTTCGGTGCACGCACACCACTGGCTATCAAAACTCGGCGCGGATGTCCGCGACGCGCTGGTTAAGACGGCGGTGGCGGGCGTTGCGAAGTCCGCCTGGGCGAAGCGGAGTAAACTGTTCGCCGTTTTTAAAAAATCCCGAAGCCTGTCGACCTCGGCTCAACGGACATACTCCGTGGGGATTTCCTTCAGCCAGCCCACTCCGACGCCGGTGAACATCACTGGTGGTTCGATCGTCCAAGTCGCAGGGTTCACGCCGCCCACACAGGTCGAAGGATTCTCGATCTCGCAGACCAGGTAGCGACCGGTCGGGCGTAGTCAAAATTTTCTTTTTCAATAATTCAGGTTGAGCCTCCTCGTTGGGTATTAGATCCCATGTGCCCGATCACTTCCTCACTACCAGTTCCCACCACCCCCGAGGCGACTCCCGCCATATCAGTGCTCGTCAGGGCCGTCGCCGAAGAAGTCGCAAAGCTACTGAAACCTGAGATCGCTAGACTGTCCGGTGCCGACGATCCAACCGGCCCTCCTGGACGTCAAGCAGGCCGCGATATACCTGGGTCGAAGCGAGCAGGCGATTCAACACCTGATCTTCCAGCGAGACCTGCCCGTGGTGCGCCTCGGTCGCTGCGTCCACCTTGACCGTAAGGACCTGGATGCCTTCATAGAAAAAAATAAATATTGAACCTCTTGACGCTTTAGCAGGTTCGGTTACACTCAGCCCATGGCTACGAAACATAACGGGGCCGGAACCATCTATTTGCGGGGCGACATCTGGTGGGTGAAGATACGGGTCAACGGTCGCCCGGTGTACGAATCGAGCAAGTCGACCCAAAGAGCAGACGCAATCAAACTTCGGGACAAGCTCCTCGGCAAGAAGCATCGCGGAGAGATCACCGGCGGCGCTCCCGACAAAGTGCTGATCGGCGAACTGCTCGACGACGTCATCAAGAGTGACATCAAAGAGTCCACGCGATATGTGTGGGGGAAGGTCGTAGAGAAAAACCTCCGTCCCTACTTCGGTAAGATGCGAGCTGCCCGCCTCTCCACCGCCGACATGGAACAGTACCGCAAGAAGCGTCTCGCCGAGGGCAAGACGGACGCCACCGCAAACCGCGAACTCTCTATCGTGAGGACAGCGTTCCACAACGCGCGGAAGCGGACCCCTCCCAAGGTGAACACGGTTCCCTATTTCCCCATGGTCACGGAAACCACCGTCAGACAAGGTTTTCTGAGCAACGGTCAGTATGCAGCGCTGCGAGACGCGTTACCGCCGGAGCTTAGATCTCTCTTCGTCTGCGGTTACTTTTCCGGATGCCGCAAGAACGAGCTGACGGTGCTGCACTGGGACCAGGTGGACTTCGACGACGGGCTCGTCACCTTGGAGAAGAACGCGCCGAAGAATGGCGACGCCCGATCGTTTCCCATCCTCGAAGGCGACATGCACAACCTGCTCAAGGCCGACTGGCTTGCCCACCGCAAGTACTGGCCCAAGTCACCGTGGGTCTTCAGCCGTGATGGTGAGCGGATCCTCGACTTCCGTATCGCCTGGAAGAACGCATGCGAAGCTGCCGGAGTTCCAGACCTTCACTTCCACGATCTCCGCCGTACCGCCGTACGCAACATGCGCCGCGCCGGAGTCCCTCAGGTGGTGCGCATGAAGATCTCAGGTCACAAAACGGACTCCATGGAACGGCGTTACAACATCGGCGACACGGATGATCTGAGCATGGCCAAGAGATACATGGAGGAGCGCATGAACGCGACTGTAACCACCACTGTAACCACTGCCTCCCCCACACCCGACAATAACGAGAAAAAACCAAAGACGCACTAGCTGTTTTTGGCGACCAGTGCTAAATTGTAACCAAAATTGTAACCATCCTATGAAAAACCACGATACTCAGCGGTACTCGCCTTCCCATAAAATCAACGAGTTACATCCCAACGATACCCCGCGAAACACCCAGTTTTGGATTGAGGTGCTAGCGCCGCAAGGCATAGGGGTTCAAGTCCCCTCCTCCGCACCAATCCACAACATTAAGAACCAGCAGCCAGCCCTAAACGGCTGGCTCTTTTCTTTGCCGAATCGCCCTCTTCGAATCAGATCAACCCGCAACATACCGCAGTGCCTCCTCCGCAGCGTGAAACCCAGCCATCCCGTGCACGCCGCCACCCGGAGGCGTCGACGCTCCGCAAAGAAACAACCCGGGCAAAGGTGTGCGATACAGAGACGCAGTAGGGCGAAACAAAAGTTGCAATAGATTCATCGCGCCCCCGGACAAATCGCCGCCAATCAGATTAGGATTCCAGCGTTCGAGCGCCGCAGGTGGAGAAATCGCGCGAGCGCGGACGCAATCGCGAAAACCCGGAGCGAAGCGTTCGATCTGCCCTTCGATCGCCTCCAGTCGATCGAGGCCACTCCCATTCGGAACATGACAGTAAGCCCACGCGGTATGTCCACCCTCCGGCGCCCGGCTCGGGTCAAACAGCGAAGGCTGAACCACCAGCACAAACGGAGCGTCCGACGTGAAGGACCTCTCCGACGCAACGATCTCCTCCAGCGCCCCTCCCAGATGAACCGTCGCAGCGCGAAAGCACTCCGTTGCCGTCCACGGAATCGGCGAGCTGAGCCCGTAATCAATCTTGAACGTCCCAGCCCCATATCGAAACCTCTCCAGCCGCCGCCGGTACGCCTCGGGCAACTCGTCCCCTGCGATCCGCAAAATCTGCCGCGGAGTTACATCCGCAAGAACCAGATCCACCTCCGGCAGTTTCGTCACCTCCCGACAAATTTCAATATTGCCCCCAAGCGATTCGAAATAACCGGCAAGCCCATCCGTCAAAACCTGAGCACCGCCACGCACAATCGGCCAGCCACTCGAATGCCCCGCCGCCATCAGCACCAGCCCCACCGCCGCTGATCCCTCCTCTTCCAGCGACATCACCGAGTGAGCCGCCATCCCCGCGAAGAGCGCACGCGCCCGAACCCCCGAAAATCGCGAGCGCGCCAGCGAAGCCCCCGGCAACACCGCAGAAAGTCCAAAACGAGCCAGCAACAATGGATTCCGCGGGACATGCTGCACGGGCCCAAGCAATTCCCACGCAAGTTCAGCGAACTGATCCACCAACGGCTCGATCAGCGAGCGATACTTGCGCTCATCGCATCTATCCAAATTCGCAACCGTATCGTCGATCGAATGCTCCAGCGTCACAGCCGTCCCATCATCCAGCGGATGCGCGCACGGAGCATCCGGTTCAATCCACGGAATCTCCACCGGCAGCGAACGAAAGAACGGGCTCGCAACGCCCATCGGGTACACCGACGAGCCAAGATCATGGCGATACCCCGGCAGCGTCGTCTCAGCGCTCGAGCAAGCCCCGCCGATCTCCCGGTTCCGCTCGATAACAATCGTCGAAACTCCCGCGCGCGCCAGCGTGATCGCAGCCGAAAGGCCATTCGGTCCGGAGCCGATGATAGTAGCCGTCGTCATAGAGTGCCGCCTGCTCATTCAATCCATAGCATGTGCCTGATCAGATGCACTATTCTTACCGATCCAGCGGAAGCGGGCACTTCGCCAGCCTCCACGAGTCGCAGCCGAGCATCCAAACCTCCCAGACGAAGGCCCGCCATGCAAAAGGTCGAAACCGTCTATCGCTATCTCTTCAGTTCTGCGCACGGTTCAACGAATCACTTCCTCGCGCGCTGGCTCTTCCTGCGTTCGCTCGGCCTCGTTTACTTCTCCGCCTTCTTCGCGCTTCTCTTTCAGGTGCGCGGCCTCATCGGCACGCAAGGCATCCTCCCCGCAGCCGACTACCTGCATGCCATAAGCACCCTCGGCATCCTGCGTCTCTGGTACGCCCCCACCCTACTCTGGTTCTCCAGCAGCGACAGAATCCTGATGGCCCTCTGTTGGGCCGGACTCATCGCCTCTCTGATCCTGGTCGCCAACCTGTGGCCTCGCGCCATGCTCCTCATCTGCTTCTGCTGCTTCCTCTCCTTCGTCAGCGCAGCGCAGGACTTCTCCGGCTATCAATCCGACGGCATGCTCCTCGAAGCGGGCTTCCTCTCGCTCTTCCTCGCGCCCTCCGGCCTCTTTCCCGGCCTGGCAACAAAGCAGCCACCCGCACGAGCCGCCATCTTCCTGCTGCTGTGGGAGTGGTTCCGAATCTACTTTGAATCAGGCGTCGTCAAGCTTGAAAGCGGCGATCCCACCTGGCGCAACCTCACAGCCATGTACGAGTACTACCAGAACGGCCCCCTTCCCACCTGGATCGGCTGGTACCTCCAGCATCTGCCCAACTGGTTCCACATCGCCACTGCTGCGGCGACGCTCGCAATGGAACTCCTCCTCGTCTGGATGGCTTTTCTCCCGCGCCGTTGGAAGATCCTTTGCTTCTTCATCGTCACCGCATGGCAGATCGGCGTCATCGCCAGTGCCAACTACACCTTCCTCAACTACCTCGTCCTCATCCTCGCTTTCCTGTTGCTGGACGACGCCTTCCTGCAGCGCTTCGTTCCCTCTCGTTGGCGAAACCATCTCAACCTCAGCGCACCCACACCTGCAGCCGGACTCGTTGACTCAGCCTTACCCAACGACGAAGCCGATCCTTCAACCAAACCAAACCCGCTCGCCTCTCTCCGAACCGCAATCTCCGCCGTCGTTCTCACGTGGATCTTCTACGCAACCCTTGTTCCCGTCGGCCAGATGTTCTGGCGCGACGCGCCGCTCCCCCTGAAGCCACTCATCGCGCTCGAACCATTCCGCATCGCAAACCAATATGGTCTCTTCGCCGTCATGACACCGCATCGATACGAGATCGAGTTTCAGGGATCCAACGACGGCCAACAATGGATCGCCTATCCCTTCCTCTATAAGCCGCAGGACGTGCACGCCCGCCCACGCATCTACGCTCCGTACCAGCCACGCTTCGACTGGAACCTCTGGTTCGCCTCCCTCACCACCTGGCAACAATCTCCCATTGTCCCGCAGACCGAGGAGCGCCTCCTCGAAAACAATCACGACGTCCTCAGCCTCTTCGCCGGCAATCCCTTCCCCAACTCGCCGCCAAAGTATGTCCGCGCCGTACTCTGGCAATACTGGTTCAGCAGCATGGAAGAAAAACGTACTCACGGCCTATGGTGGCGTCGCCAACTCCTCGGAGCCTACGCCCCGATCATCACTCGCCTCCCCGACGGCCGTTTCGCAGCCGTCGACCCGTCCGCGTTCGACAATCCTGCACAGCCCTGACCCGCACTGCCCAGACTGGCTCGCTCTATTGCCCCTTACCCGGTGATACACTATTGGTTAGGTTCAGGTGCTGCCACAAGGCACAGGGATACGTATCCCTCGTTGCACCATCCACAATTTCTCCGGACTTTCTCTCCGGACCCAAGAGGTTTCAAGCATTATGCTGGTCGGTCTTCTCGTTACTCTCCACGTTATCGTCTCCCTCTTTCTCGTGGGCGTCGTCCTCCTTCAGCAGGGCAAATCAGCCGACCTCGCCGGAGCCTTCGGCGGACAGGGCTCGCAGACAGCCTTCGGCCCTCGCGGCGCAGCCAATCTCCTCACCAAGCTGACCACCTACTCGGCCATCGTCTTCATGCTCAGCTCCATCGGCCTCACCATCCTTCTCTCGCGCGCCAGCGGCGACCACTCCGTCCTCTCCGGCACCCCCGCCACCCAGTCGACCCCCGCGAAGAAGTAATCACCTCAAATCAGGAAATGCGCAGGCCATTGGCTTGCGCATTTTTCTTGCCTCGCATCTTCCAGCCTCTAAAGAAGCGCGATAATCTCCTTAGCGATAACTCGAAGCTCACCATTTAAGGCGCAAAGCTCTCTATGATCCACGAAGTCCTCCCCGTCGGTCCCCTCCAATGCAACTGCTCCATCCTGGGCGACGAGACCTCCCACGAAGCCATCGTCGTCGACCCCGGCGACGACATCCCCCGCATCATGGCCCTCCTCGCCAAACACAACCTCATCGTCAAGCAGATCATCATCACCCACGCCCACATCGACCACATCGCCGGCGCCCACCGCCTCAAGCAACTCACCAGTGCCCCCATCCTCTACAACAAGCACGACCTCGCGCAGGTCAAAATGATGGACCTTCAGGCCGCCTGGCTCGGTATCCCCACCCCCACCGTCTCCAGCCCCGACGACACCCTCGACGAAGGCAAAATCGTCACAATCGGAGCCAAACCCGAACAGGATCGAAAAGGCCTCATCGGCCGCATCCTCCACACCCCCGGCCACACCGAGGGCAGCGTCTGCCTCTACCTCCCCGACCAATCCCTCCTGTTAGCCGGAGACACTCTCTTCGCCGGCTCCGTTGGCCGTACCGACCTGCCCGGAGGCAACACCCAGAAGCTCCTCGCCTCCATCCACGAGCGCCTCCTCACCCTTCCCGACGAAGTCGCCGTCATTCCCGGCCACGGCCCCCGGACAACCATCGGTTCCGAACGCCACTCAAATCCATTTCTACACAATTATTAGAATGAATGAGTTATAGTGAAGACTAAAACCAACACATTACATGCATTACATGAACTAGTAACTACCGTGGTTCAATTCCTGACCATGCACGATGCGTTCCAAACCCTCCTCAAACTGATCCCGCGGCCCCAATAAACTCACCACGACGCGTCCCAATTGGGGAATCCCATAGAACGACCCTGGATGCACCACCACACCCTCCTCCCTCAACAACCTCTCCGCCACCTCACCATTCCCACCCAACTGCGGTAGCCGGAGAATCGCACTCCACCCCGCCTCCACCCGCAACACATCTACCCCGCTCCGTCTGGCCAACTCCAGATTCCCCTTCACCCGCTCCAGAATCTGCCCTTGAACTCCCCGCCGTCCCGCCAGCCACACCGCCAGCGCGCCCTGCACCGGAGCATTCATCGACAGAAACGTATCCGCGATCACCTCCAGCCGCCCCATCGCCTGCGACCTCACCCCCTCCGGACCCAGCCCCACAATCCACCCCACCTTCATCTGCGGCAGCCCGGCAATCTTGCTCATCCCGCTCAAGCAGAACGTCAGCACCGGATGCTCCCCTACCGCAAAACTCGTCAGCTTCGCGCTCTCCTCCAGCGGATAATCCAGAAACACCTCATCCACTATCAGCGCGAGTCCATGCCGCAGACAGATCTCCTGTAGTCTCTCCCGCTCCGCCGCCCTTGTAGCATGTCCCGTCGGATTATTCGGATGCACCACCACGATCGCCTTCGTCCGCGGCCCAACCCTCTTCTCCAACTCCGCAAAATCAATCCACCAACCGTTGTCGTAAAAGAGCGGATAACTTCGCAGCCTCACATCCTCCAGATCGGCCAGAAAATCAAACAGCGGATAACTCGGCTGCGCCACCAGCACCTCGTCCCCCGCATCGCACAGCAGCCGGAACAAATATCCGTACCCCTCGCTCGTACTCGTCGTCAGCACCACCGCATCCGGATCGACTCCACTCTTTCCAGAACCAGCCCCGTGATCCCGGTAATACTCCGCCACCGCCTCCCGCGCCGACCTCATCCCCCGCGGATCAGGATCATACGTCAACGCCCCCACATTCAGCAGTGGTGCCAGGATCGCCCCGGCATCGTAGTCAAACCCGCACACCGTGGGGTTCGACACCGTCAGATCGATCAGCCTTCGCCCCGCAGCCCGCGCCTCGCGAATCGCAGCCGCAAACCCGCTCTCCCCCACATCCCAACCCGTCCGCTTGGAAAATCGATAGCTCACACCACCATGCTAAACGCCACAGTCGTTCAGCCACGCGAAGAAGCATCTGGCGCTAAAAAACAGAATCAACGCCAGAAAGAACGCAACAATAGTATGCTGGCCGCCACCATAAAGAAGATCGGAGCCCTCATGCGAAAGATCTTGTTTCTAATTTGTATCTTTGGAATATCCTCCGTGTCGCTGGCCCAAACCGATCAGCCATCCTGGGCGAAGCTAACTGCGCTGCGGCAGGGACAGAATATTCAAGTCGTCGACGTAACCTCAAAAAAACATTCCGGAGTCTTCACCGGCGTCTCCGACACATCGATCTCGTACAGGGAGAACGCAACCGAACAAACCACTGAGAGGCGAGACGTTCGCAGCGTAAAACTCATGGAACACAGCCACCGTTTACGCAATACCCTGATCGGTGCCGGGGTAGGCGCCGGCACAGGAGCAGGGATCACCGCGGCGGCGTGGGAGAACCATGGATTTCTCGGCAGTAAGGGAGCCGGCGCCGCAGTCGGCGCTGTAATCGGTGCTATCAGTGGCGCAATTATTGGGACCTTGCTGCCCTCCCACAGCACGATTTACAGCGCAGGTTCGCACTAGGCTCCCACATGAACCGGTGAACCACCTCCGGCTCGATATCAGGCCGCCGCTCGAGGGTCAGTTCTTCTCTCTCGCAGTCCGCAGGATTTTGGCCACACTCATGACCACCCGCTCCACATCCTGCACCGATGTCTGCCAATTGCAAACACTCACTCGCATCGCACGACGCCCATGCCACGTTGTCCCCGTGAAGAACGCCTCACCCGAAGCCAGAATCTCTGCCATCATCCGATCCGTAAATGCATCTTGATCCGTGTCCGAAACACCGTCACGCGGATCGATAAACCGCACCATACCCTGGTTGATCTGCGGCTCCCACACAACCTCCGCCCCTTCCAGCGAGCCAATCCCCACCACCAGAGCATGCGCAAGATCGCAAGTCCGCTCGATCAGCTCCGCCACACCTCGCCGGCCCAGTTGCCTCAGCGCCGCGTACGTCGCGAATCCCCTTCCACGCCGCGACCACTCAGGATTCCAGTCAATCTGATCCCGTGCATCATTCGCATGAGTCAGATAAGAAGCCCGCGCCGACAACGCCCCCTTATGCGCCTCACGATCCGCCACAAACGCATACCCGCAGTCATATGGAACGTTCAGCCACTTGTGCCCATCGGTCGCCCACGAATCCGCGCCCTCCACTCCCTTCAGCAGATGGCGGAAGCGCGCACTCGCCCCGCACCAGAGCCCGAACGCTCCATCCACATGGACCCACGCGCCAAACCTCTTCGCGATCGGTATCAGCCTCGCAAAGTCGTCGAACGCCCCCATATTGAGATCACCCGCCTGCAGCACAACGATCGTCGGCTCCGTCGGCGCACTCTCCAGCGCCGCAACCAGCGCGTCCTCGCGCAGCCTTCCCTTCGCATCCACCGCCAGGCTCTGGATATGCTTCTCTCCAAGCCCCACCATCCGAACCGCTCTCACCGTCGTCCCATGTATCTCCGTGCTCGTCAAAATTCTGAATCGGAGGAGACCCCGCTAGCCCTTCTCCCTCTACATCCCATTGCCGCTTCGCCAGCAGCGCATGCCGCGCCGCAAGAAGACAAGTCACATGCGCCATCTGGCATCCCGTCACAAGCGCAAAGCTCGCCGTCGCCGGCAATCCAAGCACATCCTTCAGCCATGCACCCGCAACCTCTTCAACAACCGCCGCCGCCGGCGAGCACGCATACATCCCCGCGTTCTGATCCCACGCTGAAGTCAGCCAATCCGCAGCCAGAGCAGCCGGCAGCGAGCCGCCGATCACCCACCCAAAGAACCGCGGCCCCGCTGAGTCGATAATCCCGCCCTCAACCGCGCGAACCAGATCATCGATAACCACCGTCGCATCCACTCCACCCTCGCCCAAAGGAACACCCAGCCGCGTTCGCAAGGTCTCAAGACTCGCCGTCGCCGCTACAGGAAGACTAGACTCTGGCGAGAGATGATCCATCGCGTGATTGAGAGCCGCCGCAAGTGGCGCCTGAAACGCCGAACGCTTTTCACTCATGCACGGAATCATAGTCCGGCTCGCACGCGAAATACACTCCGGTTCAGCTCCTCGAACTGAGCTCGCACATCTGCCATCGTCAATGCGCTTATCATCCTCAAAGATATCGATGCACTCCGAGGCATCTCGCCAAATGAACCCACAGACTCATTGGGAAACCATCCACAAGGAAAAATCCCCCAACGCCGTCAGCTGGTATCGCCCGCACCTCGAAACCTCGCTCACCCTCATCGAACAAGTCGCCGATCCCTCAGCATCCATCATCGACATCGGCGGCGGTCAATCCACGCTCGTCGACGACCTGCTCGCCCGCGGCTATAAAAACCTCACCGTCCTCGACATCTCCCAGGCCGCCATTGACGCCACCCGGAAACGTCTCGCCGAAGCCTCAGACCGCATCCACTGGCTCGTCGCCGACATCACCAAAACCGAACTCGCACCCGCCGCATACGACGTCTGGCACGACCGCGCCGTCTTTCACTTCCTCACCGCCCCCAGCGATCGCGCCACCTACATCCGCCAACTTACCAACGCAACCAAGCCCGGCGGCCAGGTCATCCTCAGCACCTTCGGACCAGACGGCCCCACGAGGTGTAGCGGCCTCGATATCGTCCGCTACGACGCCGACTCGTTGCAAAGGGAATTTGGAGAACACTTCCGCCTGCGAGGAAGCTTCACCGAGCTGCACAAAACCCCATCCGGAACCACCCAGCAGTTCCTCTACTGCCACTTCACGGTCGCTCACGGTCGCATAAACCGGCCCACCGATCCTGCGACCTTCTTGTCCCGACCGAGCCCTTAGCTATCCTTGCGATAAAGAAGATCTTTCATCGCCGCTCTCCGAGCCGCGTTCGCCTCTTTCGAAGTCTTGAGCTCGTCCGCGTCCTGGCGGCGACCGGCAATAGGCTTCGTTGTTTCTGGCTCGCTGCACGACGGACACCGGTTCGCAAAACCCGGCTTGTCCGGCTTCAATTCAAACTCTTCGGAACACACCACGCAAACTTTGATCGGAAACGCCATACACCTTTATGATATCAATCCGATCCGCAGCCATCAATCAACGCTAACCCCGCCCATCTCTACTTTCCGGCCCAGACCGTCTCAACAAATTCACACTCCCAGCTCTTGCAGGGCTTGATGAGCCTCGCAGCAGCCCCCGCGAGAATGTCGTGTCCCCGCGTCGTCGGGTGCAGATCATCCCAGAACAAATACGTATCCGGATTCACCGTATAAATCCCCTGCGAGCTGGACGTTACGTCCACCAGACCATACTTCCCCGGAGAGAAGAGAATCTGATTGAACAAACCGTACACATCGAGCTGGACGAGATTCAGATGCCGGCCCTGGTTAAAGTCCTTCACAATCCCAAGCCCTGCTGCCAGCACGCCGTTGTAAAGTTGACTCGCCTTCGTCGCAGGAATCGACGTTGTCGGAGAACCATTCAGCCGCGGTACCGCGCCCAGCGGTGGCAGATTGGGAACAATGAACTGCGTCGCGCCAGCCTCAACAAGCCGCTCAATATTTGTTGCCTGATTGATCCCGGCATCGATCACGTCCTGTGGCGACGTCGCATAAAGAACATCAATCGCCCCGCCCCACACCACAAACAGCGTCTTATCGTCGATCTTCGGCGACGTCGCAAGATAATCCGTTATCTGCTGCCCGATATTATTCACATTCACAAATAGCGAATCCGACGGGCCGAACGTGAAAGGTGCAGTCCCCGACCCCGTGGTAGCGAAGCCGTAGGCATAGTTCGTCCCGCCGTCCAGCGAGTCCTTGATCACCGGCTTCGCCGGCAGCGACGCCGCCAACTGCTCGATCCACACGCCAAAGTAGTTGTGCGCTGCCGGCACCGTATCCGTTCCATCCGTAAAGCGTCCATCCGTATAGTCGGCAACCGGTCCCGGCACCCTCACTCCATACTTCATCTGCGTCAAGTGCGCGACATTTCCTGTATCCGAGAGCGAGTCCCCGAACACGACAATCTTCGTGTACTGTTGCGCACTCGCCAACGCCACACTGAAAGCGAACAGAAACGCAGACAACAATCTCAATCGAGCGTTCATGTTTCGGCGGGAAGTCATCACTCGGCAAACAGAATTCAATCGCAGGAAGAGTCTCATAGGTCTCTCGCAGTCGTCTGGAAATTTGAAATATGACTCGGAACGCACAAAACTTACGCCGATCACCACGGAGTGTCAACGCGAGAGTCGTAAATTCAATTACCTCCCTTACAATCATTTTCAGTATATGAATCCAATACAGGCAGTCCTCTTCGACTACGGCATGGTCCTCTCCGGCCCACCCGATCCCGCAGCCTGGGCTCGCATCCGCACCATCACAGGCCTCAGCGAAGATCTCCTCCACCGCGAATACTGGGCGCACCGCCACGCCTACGATCGCGGCGACCTCACCGCCCATGCCTACTGGAACACCGTCGCCGCCGGAGCAGGAATCCTCCTCACTCCGACAGCAAATCACAGACTCTATCGCCGCCGACGTCGATCTCTGGTCGCAACCCAACCCACCCATGCTCCTATTCGCCCAGCATCTACAGAATTCCGGCATCCGCACCGGCATCCTCTCCAACATCGGCGACGCCATGACCGCCGGCCTCCTCGAAAAACACGACTGGCTCAGCGCCTTCGACCATCACACCTGGTCCTACGCAATCAACCTAGCCAAACCCGAACCCGCCATCTACCGCCACGCCGCCGAAGGCCTTCGCACGTCGTCAAAAAATATCCTCTTCATCGACGACAAAGCAGAAAACATCGCCGCTGCTCTCGCCCTCGGCATGCAAGCCATCCAATACACCTCTCACAACGACTTCGAACAAGAGTTGCGCAACCGCGGCCTCGACCATCTGCTACAACTAGATGGTCATACAGCTTCCCAAATCGGGAAGCTATAGTACCTCCGTAACGTCTTTCGCAACTTCTTACCTCAAAACCGTTTCACAACGCATGGATAGTTAAGGTCAGGCTGCAACAGCGCTCCGCCCGCAGCCAACAACCCATGAAGACGAAGTCTCCGCGTACTCTCCGACGTATCGTTGCCGGTCTCTGCGGCTTCCTCGCCCCGGCTCTGTCCCAATCCCCAGAGCTCTCCCGATCCTCAGAGTTCCCTCAATCCCCAGCGCTGTCCCAATCTACCCACCATAAGAAGTGTCATCCTGAGCGCAGACGGCGCACTTGCCGTCGTAGTCGAAGGACCTGCAGTTCTCTCCTTGGGCACATCGTTGCGTACATCGTTCTCGAATCCGCTCTGGCACTAACGACTCCGCTTCTCATCGCCCAAAGCACCGGCCCGCAGCAACTCCTCTTCACCGGCCTCCTCGGCTCCTCAAACCCCGCAACGCCCAACGCCCAATTCAACGCCGTCCAGTCCGACGCCTCCGGCAACCTCTACCTCCTCCTCGATCAAAAAGACGGCGTCCGCCTCCTCAAGACCGATCCCACCGCCACCAACATCCTCGCCCAAACGCAACTCGGCTCCGCAGGCGACATCGCCCTCGCCCTCACACTCGATCCCGCAGGCAACATCTACATCGCCGGCACCACTACCTCCGGCACCATCGCCGGAACCTCCGGCGCAGCCTTCCCCAGCGCGGCCGACACCTCGACTAATGCCTTCATCGGCAAGTTCGATCAGAACTTGAATCCCCTCTTCATCACCTACGCCGGCAGCGGTCATCTCTCCGTCGCTGGCATCGCCGCCACCGCCGACGCCGTCTTCCTCACCGGCAGCATCTTCACCGCGACCCTCCCCGTCACACCCTCCGCCATCATCCAATCCCCCGCCTTCAACACCCTCCAAAACGGCTTCGTCGAACGCTTCAACGCAACCGGCACCACCCTCGTCTACGCAACTTACTTAAGCGGCCAAGACGGAAACACAGCACCCGCCGCCATCACCGCCGACGCATCCGACAACGCCTACATCGCCGGCTACACTACCAGCTCCGGCTACCCCACGCTCTACGCCCTCATCCCCAACATCCTCGGCCCCACCTCCGGCTTCCTCACCAAACTCACCCCCGCCGCCGACGGCATCCTCTTCTCCACCTTCCTCCCCGGCCCCGGCATCACCTCCATCGCAATCGACCCTGCGACGCAAACTCTCCTCCTCTCCGGCTCCATCGCCCTCGGCCAATTCCCCATCGCCACCGTCTCCACCCCGCTCGTCAACACCACCTATCAAACCCTCCTCCGCCTCCCACTCGACGGCAGCGCCGTCCTTGCCTCCACCCTCCTCGCGCCCGGCACTCAATCCACCCTCACCCCCGCACCTAACCAAAACACCTGGGTCACAAGCACCCTCAGCACCCCATCCTGGCTCCTCCCACTCATGCCACTCTCAACCATCGGCAACAGCTACGCCGTCCGCGTCACCCCACAGGGTCCAAATAGACCAAACCATCCGCTTCGGCGGCCTCCCCACCACCAACCCCAACTTCGCCAGCGCCCCCGTCACCCTCACATCCCTCACCACCGACCCCACCGGCCAACCCATCTTCGCCGGCAGCGTCTCTCCCACCGCCAGCTCAAGCCTCCTCGCCACCGAAACCTATGACCTCCCGCTCTACAACTCCCCCACCACCGCCCTCCCTTCGAATCTCCGCGCCGCGATCCTCCCACCGGCCTCCTGCACCGGCAGCCTCTGCTCGGGCTCCGCCGCCTACCTCGCCAAACTCAACCCGAACACAGCGGCCCCCAGCCTGTCCTTCTCCACCGACGCCAGTCCCAACATCACCCTCCGCAACCTCGGCGGGCTCGCCGCCACCAACCTCCAGCTCACCGCCACCAACTTCACCCTCGCCCACAACTGCCCCACCACCCTCGCCCCCGGCGCCGAGTGCACCATCGCCCTCACCAGCACCTCCACCACCCCCGGCACCCTCACCGCCCAGGCCGACAACGCCGCGACTCAATCCACAACCCTCCCCGCAACCACTACCCCGCCAAACCCAATCGCCTTCTCCCCCAAAGAACTCGACTTCGGCATCGTTACCTCCACCAGCCCCGCCGCCACCCGCACCATCACCCTCACCAACCTCACCGCACAAACTCAATCCTTCACTTCAAAGCTCGGCAGCAATCAACTCACTCCATACACCTTCGCCGAAACCTCCAGCGACTGCCCCCTCACCGCCATCAACACCTACACCCTCGCCCCCAACGCCACCTGCCACATCACCCTCACCTTCACCGCCTCTACCTCCTCCACAGACGACGGCTTCGCCCAATCCAACTGGACCATCGGCCCTGGCTCCGTCCTCCTCACCGCCTACACCCAGGCCGCATCCCTCAACCTCTCCGCCACCGAGATCGACTTCGGAACTCAATTCACCGGAGGCACCCAGCTCCCCCGCTACCTATACCTCTCCAACAACTCCGCAAATCCCATCCCCCACTCCCCCGTCACCCTCGCCTCACCCTTCACCCTCACCGACCGCTGCCCCACCACCCTCGAACCCCACACCGTCTGCCAACTCCAGATCACCTACCAATCCCCCATCGCCCCATCCGCCGACTCCACCACTCTCACACTCGATCAAGGCCTGACCGTCCTCATCACCGGCTCAACCCTTCCCCCACCCACTGGCATCGGCCAGTCCGTAAACCCCAACCTCACCGTCACCCCAGCCGCCATCACCTTCCCCACACCCGTCCTCGTCACCAGCACCTCCGCCACCACCCAATCCGTCACTATCGGCAACACCGGAACCCAACCCTTCGCCCTCACCCTCGCCCTCACCGGCGACTTCACCGACACCACCAACTGCCCCGCCACCCTCCCCGGCAACAGTACCTGCACCGCCCTCATCACCTTTGCCCCCTCGCAGCCCGGAACCCGCCAAGGCCTCCTCTCCGTCACCGCCGGCGCCGGAACCTCACCCACATTCGTCAATCTCACCGGCACCGGAACCGCCATCACCACCACCCCCAACAGCACCCTCGCATTCGGCGACGTCCTCCTCGGCCAACCCTCCATCCAGTGGACCAAAATCACCTCGCCCTTCTCCACCCTCACCGCCACCAGCTCGGCGGGCGACTTCAAAGCCATCCTCGTAGAAGACATCAGCTACGGCCACGGCGCACCACCCTCCTCCTCCTTCACCTCCACCTTCACTGGCCCCTGCACCAACTGCTGGCTCGGCGTCGAGTTCACTCCCTCCACCACCGGCCCCCAGACCGCGACCCTCACCCTCACCTCCACCACCTCCGGCACGCCCTCCCCCTTCACTCTCACCGGAACCGGCCTTCCCGTCACCGGCCTCATCCTCATTCCACCCACGCAGGACTTCGGCCCCATCCCGGTCCACAGCACCAGCGCCCCCACCCTCTTCACCCTCACCAACCTCACCTCCACCACCGTCTCCCTCACTGCCCCAACCACCACCGGCAACTTTTCCCTCGCAGACCCCAACGTCTCCCCAACCGGCGGCGCAACCTGCAACGGCCCACTCGCCCCCAACGCCTCCTGCTTCGTCAACATAGCCTTCAGCCCAATCACCACCGGTCCAGTCGCCGGAACCCTCATCATCGGAACCGTCACCGCGACCCTCACCGGTTTCGGCAGCCCCGATCCCGGCCTAGCCCTCACTCCCACCGCCCTCATCTTCAACAACGTTCCCGGCCCCACCTCCGCACAACAAATCATCACCCTCACCAACACCAGCTCAGCGACACTTCAAATCGCGACTCCAACGAACACCACACCAAACTTCACCTCAACCACCAACTGCACCACCCTCGCCCCCGCCGCAACCTGCAGCATCACAGTCATCTTCACCCCCACCAACGCCCTCATCACCGACACCCTACAAATCCCCGTCACCAGCTCCCTCACCGGCCGCACCACCTACACCGTCCCGCTCACCGGCGCCTACACCACCGAAGACGCCGGCCTCCAGATCCTCCCCAATCAAGCCAGCTACGGTCCCACCCCCACCACCACTCTCGGCCCCACTCGCCAGTTCACCATCAACAACCTCACCGCCAAATCCCTCACCCTCGACCTCGCCCTCCCGCGCCAGTTCGTTCTCTCCAGCCCACCCTGCGCCGCGCTCGCACCCAACGCCTCCTGCCAGTTCTCCGTCACCTTTCTCCCCCTGACGAACGGCGACATCACCGGCACTCTCTTCGCGCAGGCCACACCCACCGACGGCTCCGCCACCATCAACGGCCTCGGCTACGTCGAAGGCTACGGCATCGGCACCGGCTCTCTCGCCATCACCGGAAACATCATCCCCAGCGCCAGCCGCCCAGGCAACCCGCTCAACTTCGGCCAGGTCAGCTCCGGCCAAAGCAGCCAGCAGACCCTCACCCTCACCAACCAGGGCGCCACCCCCTTTACCATCCGCCGCATCACCAGCGAGTGGCCCTTTCTCGTCAGCTCAACCTCCTGCGGCTACACCCTCACCGCCAATCAAAGCTGCATCGTCACCCTCACCTACACCCCGCTCAACCAAATCCCCACCGGCACACCCTCACCCCAATCCAACACCGACACCGGCACCCTCGTCATCGAGAGCGACGCCCTCAGCGGCCCCGACTTCATCGAACTCACCGGCACAGCCGCCCCGACTTCCGTCGCCACTCCCTCCAACACCGCCCCCCTCGTCTCCTACACCGCCTCCCAAAGCTCTCTCACCTTCGCCACCACCCAGGTCGGCGACGCCGCCCAACCCCAAACCATCACCCTAAGCAACACCGGCACCGTCCCCATCCACATCACCAACCTGCAAACCACATCCGACTTCACCATCCAAAGCACCCAAAGCACCCAAAGCACCTGCACCACCATCCTTCCCTCCGCAAGCTGCCTCCTCGCCATCACCTTCACCCCGCAACCCTCCGCAACCAACTCCACCACACGCATCAGCGCCCTCGAGATCACCTCCGACGCCAGCACTGCACTCGACTTCATCAGCCTCCTCGGCTCCGCCACCCCATCTCCCCTCACCCTCGCCCCCATCGCCCTCGACTTCGGCTCCGTCCAACTCGGCGCGACCTCCACCCTCCCCCTCCAGATCACCAACAGTAGCACCTCTCCCGTCACCTTCAACAGCATCGCCACAACAGGCGACTTCGCCGCCGCCGGCAACTGCCCCACCCCCGGTAACACCCTCGCCCCCAGCACCAGCTGCACCGACCAGATCACCTTCACCCCCACCCAAACCGGAACCCTAACTGCCTCCGTCGCCGTCTCCACCTCACTCTCCACGTTGCCCATCACCGCTCCACTCACCGGCATCGGCATCCAGTCCCACCTGCAGATCACGCCATCCGCGCTCAACTTCGGCAGCATCGCCATCGCAGCCTCCGCCAACCTCACCCTCACCCTCTCCAACACCGGCACAGCTCCCGTCACCAACCTCGCCCTCACCCTCACCGGCGACTACGCCCTCACCACTCCCTGCACCACCACTACCCTCGCACCCAACGCGACCTGCGCCGCTACCATCACCTTCACCCCCACCACCCTCGGCCCCCGCACCGGCACCCTCACCATCGCAAGCTCCGACGCGAGCTCTCCAACTGTGGTCCCCCTGACTGGTAACGGCGTAGCCAACGGCAGCTTCCTCCTCACCGTCAACGGCGGCCCCGCCGCCTCCGCCACCATTGCCTCCGAGTACCCCGTCACCTACAACCTCCAACTCATCCCGCAAAACAACTACACCGGCGACGTCACCCTCAACTGCACGCCTATCAACCCCGGCCAATACGCCACCTGCTCCCTCCTTCCCTCGAGCATCACTCTCAACGGCGCAGCGCAAAACGCCATCGCCACCATCAACACCATCACATCCATCAAACCCGCCGTCACCGCCGCCCGCCACACAACCAACCCCAACTCCAACTTAGACCGCACCCTCCTCTGCCTCCTCCCCGCCGGTCTCCTCTTCTTCTGGCGCACACGCCTCAAAACGCCATGCAAAGAAACCCGCACGTTCCTCTCGATCCTCCTCCTCACCCTCACCACCCTCTGGCCATCCGGCTGCGGCAGCGGCGGCGACCCCAACATCCGCACCACCCCGCCCGGCACCTATCAATACCAAGTGACCGCCAGTTCCACCACCGGCGTCCAACTCACCCAGACCGTCACCCTCAACCTCACAGTCACTTCTCACTAGCCACAGGCACGCAACCGCTCATCCTTAATAACTGCGCATCCGCCAAGTTTTAAGCTATAGTCGCGCCCAGGCCCAGGAATCAGGCCAGGAAGAAGGGATCACCAATCTCCCAGATCGCCTCCACCCCACCCAATCTGGATACCGGCAGCGCCCCAAAACTGCGCCGCGTACTGGGCGTGCGCGACCTCACCCTTTTCTGCGCCGCCTGCATGGTCAGCATTCGCTGGATCTCCGCCGCCGCCCACGCCGGCCCCGGCACCATCGTCCTCTGGATCGCCGCGTCGATCTTCTTTCTCATCCCCCTGGCCATCGCCGTCGGAACACTCACCGTCAAGTATCCCGGAGCGGGAGGCCTCTACCTCTGGGCGCGCAACGACTTCGGCCCCTTCCACGGCTTCCTCTGCTTCTGGACCTACTGGCTCGGAATCGCCGTCCTGCTCTCCGCCCTCGCCGTCGCCTACATGAGCATGAGCGCCTACGCGCTCGGCCCGTCGCTCGAACACCTCACCAGCAGCCGAACCTACGTCATCACCGCATCGCTCACCGTCATCTGGCTCGGCCTCGTCCTCAATCTCGTCGGCATCACCGTCGGCAAATGGACAGAGAACGTCGCCGGCATCGCAACCTGGCTACTCATGATCGCGCTCGTCGTCATTGCAATCCTGACGTATCGCAAACACGGCCCGGCAACCGTCATCCACGCCGCACAACTAATCCCTCACGCCGACTGGAGCACCCTCAGTTTCTGGGCCAGCATCTGCTACGCCGTCAGCGGATTTGAAGTCGCCGGCATGATGGGTGGCGAAATCCGCGATCCAGCCCGCACCATGCCCCGCGCTGCATGGCTCTCCTCCGCCTTCATCGCCACGTTTTACATCGCATCGACCATCGCCCTCCTCGTGCTGCTGCCATCTGCTGAGATCAACGAACTCAGCGGCGTGCCCGAGGCCGGCGTTCGCGCCGCTCAGATTCTCGGCGCTGCGTGGCTTCCCTTTGTCCTCGTCGTCCTCATCATGGCCGCCGCCATAGGCCAATTCGGCGGACAAGGCAGCGCCACCGCCCGCATGCCCTTTGCCGCCGGCGTCGATCATCTCCTCCCGCCAGTCTTCGGACGCCTCCACTCGCACTGGAAAACTCCCTACGCCGGCATCCTCGCCATGGGCGCAGTCTCAACCGTCCTGCTCGTCGCCTCCCAACTCGGAGACACCATGCTCGCCGGATACGACACTCTCGTCTCGCTCATGGTGATCACAGGCTTCCTGCCCTACTTCTACATCTTCTTCAGCGCCTGGAAAGCAGGCAAGCCCATCAGTGCCTTCACCGGAGGCCTCGTCACCGCCATCGCAATCGCATGCGCCGTCGTCCCCACAGGCGACATTCATAACATCTGGCTCTTTGAACTGAAGATCATTCTTGGAACAGCCGCCATCATCGGCTCAGCATGGCTCGTCTACGCCCGCGCCCAAAAAAGACAGCGCGGCATACTATAAAAGTGTCATCCTGAGCGCAGACGGCGCACTTGCCGTCGTGGTGGAAGGTCCTGCATTTTCGCCAAGCCACAAAGGCGCTCTAAAGCCCAAATCGATCCCCTCCCATACCTCTATCTTTGCCAGAGCCGCGGCAATGGCCTAGATTGTTTGCTATGGCATTCAACGATCGTCGCTCTTTCCTTAAGATGACGGCCCTCGCCGGGGCATTTTCGTCGACCAGTCTCTTCCGCCAGGCCCACGCGTCAGAGTGGGAGGCCGCCTCCCGCTCCGTCAGTCATCTCGATGCAGGAGAGGTCGCCCAGAACGAGGACTACTGGAGCGTGATTCAGCGCGGCTATTCCGTCAGCCCCCAGATCATCAATCTCAACAACGGCGGTGTCTCCCCCGCGCCCATCGTCGTCCAGCAGGCTGTCGAGCGCTACAACCAGATGACCAACGAGGGCCCCTCCTACTTCATGTGGCAGATCCTCGACCAGGGCCGCGAGCCTCTGCGTCAAAAACTTGCTCTCCTCGCCGGCACATCGCCCGAGGAGATCGCGATCAACCGCAACTCCACCGAGGCGCTCAACACCATCATCTACGGCATCCCCCTCAAGGCAGGCGACGAAGTCGTCGGAACAAAGCAGGACTATCCCAACATGATGAACGCGTACCGGCAGAGAGCCGAACGCGACGGCATCGTCTACAAGCAGCTCAGCTTCGACTTCCCAATCGAAGACGTCGACACGATCGTAAAGGCCTACGAGCAGGCCATAACGCCGCGCACCAGGCTCGTTCACATCACCCACATGGTCAACTGGACCGGCCAGCTCATGCCCGCCCGCCAGATCGCCGACATGGCCCACGCCCGTGGCGCCGAGGTGATCGTCGACGGCGCCCACTCCTTTGGCCTGCTCGACTTCAAAATTCCCGACCTGCATTGCGATTACTTCGGAACCAGCCTGCACAAGTTCCTCTCCGCGCCCATAGGCTCAGGCATGATGTGGGTCAAGCGGGACAAGATCGAAAAAATCTGGCCGCTCACCTGCTACGGAGATCCCCACAGCCCCGACATCCGCAAATTTGAAGCGCTCGGGACGCGCAGCTTCCCCATCGAACAGGGCATCGGAGAGGCCATTAACTTTCATGAGGCCATCGGTTCCGCGCGCAAGCAGCAGCGCATCTTCTACCTGAAGAACTACTGGGCCACGCGCGTGAGCGAAGTCCCCGGAGTGAAACTGCACACGTCGCTGGACCCCCGCTTCTCCTGTGCGATCTGCGGAGTCAGCGTCGACGGCGTCCCCGCGCGTGACCTGATGAACACGCTCTTTGACCGGTACAAGATCCACACCGTCAGCATCGACTATGAAAAGATTCACTGCATCCGCGTCACCCCGCACGTCTACACCACCATCGCGGACCTTGATAAATTCGTGAACGCCATGGGCGAGATTGCAGCAAGCAGGAAGACGTAGGGCATAAGCCCGGGGCCAGCAAGTGGGCTTCCGTTGCAATCTAGGAGGGGCTGAAAAAGTCTTTGCTTTGAAAGGGCGCGACTTTAGTCGCGCCGCAAGTGGAGCAATATCAATGTGGCTTTAGCCACTGAGGGAATTTCTCCGCGCCGAAACCGGCTTTTTCATCCCTCTTGAAGGCCCGATCCACGCTCGTGTCGTAGTGGGTACTGCGGCAGTCTGGGTACAAATACGGTATCGGGTGACCCGCAAACGGGCGCTTCCAGCCCTTCTATTTTCTCAATGAGGTCGGTTTTTGGCTGAGGGCGTGAGCCTGCGCAGGACGAACTCCTGGATCACGCCGTTGGCCATGTCGGCCGCAATGTCAATAAAGGTAGTCGAAAACGTCAGCCCCGCGCCGCGATCCGACGCCGGATAATAGGCGTTGGAGATGGCGCCCGAGGCCAGATAGCCTCCCAATCCTGAATAGTTCGGCTGCAAGCGTCCATTATCTCCCCTGCAGATAAACGGCGTAGAGAGAGCGTGGAGCATGCGTGATTTCTTTGTGCCCGTACACGTTTGCCGTGACAAGGCAGCGTATTGGTAGTGCGTCACTTTGAATCTTTGCGTAAGATAAGGCCGGATACGAGCGATACCACTCCGACAACAATTTCGATCTGGCTATCCTGAGACCACCCGAGCGAACCAGACTCTCCGTCACTCACTCCGATCCTTCCGGGTTCTGGCGGGGAAAAACTCCCGCTAAAGCCGGAAATTCCATAAGCGGCTAACCCGCTGCCAAATAGGATGAGGAGAACCGCTACCTTTTTCATGTCGGCAATTTTCTCATAAGTGCGCTGATAGCATTGTGGAATGGGATCGGAAGCGGTACGCAGAAAACTAAAGTGGGCAAGTCATCATCTCGATCTCCTCGATAATGTAGTCGCGGAGTATGTCGATCTGAAAAACATTGGGTTCGTTCCCAAGCGCCATGACTACACGAATAAATCGGTTTATGGGCACATCGAGTCCAAGGTTGGCGGCGCGGGGCTGGAGGTTATTTCCCACATGTTCGGAGATGTTCTCCAATCCGCACACTCCTGTCTCGACTATCTTGTTTGTGAACTCTTCTTGCTGCACCATCCAGGAGAAGAAGCAAAACGTTCTCATCAGTTTCCCATCGTCACTAGTCATGGTGCGTTCAACGAGGAACTTGGTGGCGGTAGGCTCTATGGAATCCCGTTTGAGGCAGTTGCAATCATCGAGGGACTGCAACCTTACAAGGGTAGGACTGACCCTGTGCCAGCCCAACTGTTGGCTCTCCGAACCCTCACAAACACTCACAAGCACAGGCAGATTCACGTATCCGTTTTGACTACAAACCCCGCTCCAAGCAACGTTGTCCCCGTCGAAAAAGATGGGGAATTCTTTGTTCGAGTCGGAGATCTTCCCACAGCTACGCATCATAAGGCAGAACTTGGCCCGTTCCGTGTCACGGATGATGGAAGCGTGGATGTGAATAGGGAGTTCACCCCTGTAGTAGTCCTCGAAGAGAGTGTTTTTCGGGGGAAACCCATCGCTGTCGTGGCCGCAGGTTTCTGTGACGCTGTTACTGAATCCTGCAACCGTCTCTTGCCGTTCCTGAGTTGAAAGCACACTACCACATCCGACAGCACTAGATTTACGCTGGGTTAGCCAACGTATTTACTGCCCTCGCAACTGATTGAAACCAGAGGCGACCAGCCGACGAGGACTCACAGCATTTGAATGCATGGTGTCAGAAAGCTGACAGTGTCAAATGGCCAACCCCTTTGCATCCTCTTCGACTTCTCGTGATAGTAGTCAACGGACGCAAGGGCGCCCATTACATGAAGCTGGTAGTTACGAAGTTATGAGCATCTGACAGAGGCTACCTTCGCGATCCACGTGGCCTCGTCTTTGATCCTGCTAAGGCATTTGTGAGATGAGTTCTAGAAAGGCTTTCCCCGGAACAGGTACACCAATTCGATAACCAGGATAATGACCACCGTCAGCTCAAGAAAAAAAGCCCGGCTCTGATTGAACTGGTCCACCATAAAGCGATAAAGCTCCTCCGCGGTGCGTACCTTCTTCGTCACAAGATCCTTGTAGTCCGGTACCCCCACCTTCGATGCCGCAAGCTTATAAAGGCGGGCAGAGTACATGTCACTGAGGAATTTAATCGCATTATCCGCATGCTCCGTAAGCTCCGCTACGTCGAGCAGTACAGTGTGCAACCGGGTCGCAGACCGCGCCAGCCGCCATCGCGCAAGAATCCCGGTTCCCTCATCGAGCAACTTGTACACCCGATCCAGCTCCTTGGTCATCAGATCGTCGTAGTGTCGAAACTCCAGCAACTGCGAGTTCGCATATTCCAATAGCTGAATCGCCGTCTCCGCGCCCGAAGCCGTGTCGTAGATAAATGCGGCGTTCCATCCAATCACCGCCAAATCCGTCGCATAGTATGAAATGCGCGACTGCAACACCTCATTGCACTCACTCTCAGCCAGCCTTCCCGTGTCGCCGCGCACAACTTGCGCGATGCGCGATCCATGTCGCTGAAGTAAGTCCAACACCGAGGATGACCCATCGATCTCCCCATCGATATCTTGGATATGGAAGATCAGGTAGTCTTCGCTCAGCCATCTCTCATAGGGCTTCACCAGTACGGCGGTGACGCGTTCCAGTCTTCCCCGAACAATCTCCTGTCGCCTGCGCCGCAAAATCCACCTCCCATACCCACCGGCTCGCAAGAGCCGTCAACTTCTCCCACCCGCCCGTAAACGGTAGTTCAAAAACCACGCTCACGACGCCATAGTCGTAATACTTCATCGCGCCCTGGAGTTGTTCGCCGCCCTCCAGCACGAGCGGCTCCAGCCGTTCCATAACCGGCGGTCTTTGATATCGGATGTAGCCCGGCGCAGGCTGTTTCAAACGGGGCGGCTCGACAGCACGCGCGCGGATCATCTCCTGCAGGCTGTCCAGACGAATAGCCTCGCACACATCGAACTGCAGCAGCACTAAAACCGAACCATGCAGTGTGACTTCGCCGAGTTGCTGACCGGGATCTGGCATGCGCACAATCTTATAGCCCGGCATCATGCAATGAAGATTCGCGATGATGTCCCAAAAGCGACACAGGAGGAAAAATAAAGTTCAAATTCGTGGCGTGTTTTTCAGCACCACAAAACGTGTCGTCAATTCACCACGTTTCACCACGCAACCACCACAACTTCACCACAAAAACACCACGCCAGAAACGCACGTTTTCCCAGAACCCCCCTCAAAAACGCCCGCTAAACCGCGTCTTTCCGCCCCGCCACCACCCTGAATTGTCCTTTAATTAAATTCCAAAAAAATCTACCGCCGAGTGAGATCCTTCGCCACCGGAACCTGCTCGACAATCTCAATCCCAAACCCCTGCAGCGCCGGCACATGCGTCGGCGTATTCGTCAGCAGCCGAATCTTATGAATCCCCAGATCGGAAAGAATCTGCCCACCCAATCCCACCTGCCGCAACGTCCTATGCGCCCGATCTTCGCAACCCTCACGCGAGCGCTGCTCGCGGTGAAACACCACCCGCGCCGGCGTTACGCCTTTATCCACGCCAAAACCCGCGCTCCCATTGTGCAGATACACCAAGCGCTCCACGCCCCGTCTCCGCAATCATGCGCAGCGAATTCTCCACCACAGCCCTGCAATCGCACAGCGTCGTCGAAAACACATCCCCTGAAAGACAGTGCGTATGCACCCGCACCGGCACCGGCTCATCCCCCGTCACATCGCCATACACCAGCGCAACATGCGACTCTCCGCCTTCAACCTCACTCTCATACGCAATCATGCGAAACTCGCCGTGCGCGGTCGGCATCAGCGACTCCGCCACGCGATGGATATAACGCTCATTCTGTAACCGGTACCGGATCAAATCCGCCACCGTCACCATCTTCAACCCATGCGCTTCGCAGAACTTCACCAGGTCCGGAACCCGCGCCATGGTCCCGTCGTCGTTCATAATCTCGCATATCACACCCGCAGTCACGAGCCCCGCCATCCGTGCCAGATCAACCGAAGCCTCTGTCTGTCCCGCCCTCACCAGCACGCCACCCTTGCGCGCCCGCAACGGAAACACATGACCTGGCCTCGCCAAATCGTGCGCCGTCGACCGCGAATCAATCGCCACCTTGATCGTATGCGCGCGATCCGCAGCGGAGATCCCCGTCGTCACACCCTCGCGCGCTTCAATGCTCTCCGTAAACGCCGTGCCGAACCGCGACGTATTCTCCTGCGTCATCGGACCCAGCCGCAGATAATCCGCGCGCTCCTCCGTCAGCGTCAGGCAGATCAAACCGCGGCCAAACTTCGCCATGAAGTTGATCGCCTCCGGCGTAACAAACTCCGCAGCCAGCGTCAGGTCGCCTTCGTTCTCGCGGTCCTCGTCATCGACGACCACGACCATCCGGCCCGCCTTTATCTCTTCAACCGCTTCCGTCACGCTGGCAAACATACCTTCACCTTTCGCTTCCAACTCTTTCGACGCTTACCATCATACGTTCGTCGCAAAAAAGAAACGCCGCCCTCGCAGGCGGCGTCTCTTATCCAATCAAAAGTCTACAGCGTAGACTCAATCTCAAAACCCCAGGCCTCCAACAGCGCCTCAGGAATATACTTCGAATTCTTATTTCGCCGAGCCCATTCACGAAGCCGAGTCGAACGAATGTACTGGTCCGGTGTCAGCTTGAATTCTTTAACTACCTGCTCGAACGATGTTACCGTTGGGACAACCGGCCCTATCGGCTCGGGCTTGCCCCAGTTGGGATTTCCACGACGCTTCGCCATCTTTATCAGTACCTCTTTGAAATTAAGTTTCCGCACTTCGCCATGCGAACACTGGACAGAACACAGCATTATTCATTCTAAGGCAGTTACGCGCAAAAAGCAAGGGCGCATCTCGGGAAAGTCCGCCGGATGCACCCTCCTTGCCCGTAACCTCAACCCCGTCTTAGCGCTGTTGAGCGGTCGCGTAAAACTTCACCATATCCGCCTTCAACTCCTTCAACGCCTCCACGTTCAAATAAACCATGTGACCGGCTGGATAGTAGCCAAATTGCACATTCCCAACAAGATTCGCCGGCAGATCCATGTGGCTGATGTCGTACTCGGTGGAATAGAACGGTGTCGCCAGGTCGAAATATCCATTCGCCGAAAACACATGCAAGGTGCGGATTCTTCCTCATGGCATCCGACAGATCCACCGCGACATCCGGCTGGTTCTGTTCCCCGCCACGTCCACCGCCGCCGCCACCACCCTGTGCGCCAGCAGGTCTGTGCTTGAAGTCCCACACCTGGTTCAGTCCGGGCCCCGACAGATAGTAAGGTTCCTGGCTCATATACTTCAGTTCTTTCTGGATGTAATCGTGGAAAGCCCCAACATAGACCCCGCTGATCCCCGTATCGGAAGGATCGTACCCTGGATTCTCTCCCGCCGCATCCGGATCCCAACCCATGAACCGCGCATCATATCGTCCCAGAATTCGTTCGTCCCCACGCAGGAGCTCCTTGCGAAACCGTGTTGCCGAGATTCGCAGCTTCGACTCCTTCACATACTCCACACTCAACCCCGTGATCGCCGCAACCTTCGCCGCAATCGAATCGAACTCCGCCGGCGGCAGCTTATCGCCCTGCGCCAGCGCCTCAGTGTACGGTCCGCGTGCAAACAATCGCGCCTGCTGAACCCACTCAGCCATGCTCACATTCGTTTTCACCTTCTTGTAGTGATAGGCAATCGCCGCATAGGAAGGGAGATATCCGATCGCTTCATAGTCAAGCCCCGGTGCGCGGCGGCCATAGTTCAAAATCGACGACAGAAGCGTCACGCCGTTGAACTCAATGCCATCGCCCTGCAATGCCGCCACCAGGCCGGCCGACCGCGTCGTCCCATACGATTCGCCAAACAGAAACTTGGGCGAGTTCCACCGCTGGTTCACTGTAATGTAGCGAACAATAAACTTCTCAAACGCATGAATGTCCTGGTCGGTTCCAGCAAAGTCCTTTGCGGTTCCCTTCCCCACAGCGCGCGAAAATCCACATAATGGCGCGTCGATAAACACCAAATCGCTCTTGTCGATCAGGCTCTGCGGATTCTGAATCCACTCAAACGGCGCCGGCCCGGTCGCTTCGGGGCTTTGCGTAATGACGCGCACCGGCCCAAGCGAGCCCATGTGCAGCCAGATCGTCGCGGAACCCGGCCCGCCGTTATAGAAGAACGTTACCGGACGGTTCTTCGCGTCTGCTCCATCTTCCGTATACGCGACATAGAAGATGCTGCCGTTCGCCTTATCCTGATCATCCCGTATCAATAGGTTTCCTGCGGTCGCCGTGTAGTGAATCGTCTGACCGCCCGAGGTCCAGTCATGCTTTGTGACCGAGTTCGTCTCCGGCGGAATCGGAGTGCCTTGATCCTCTCTCGCCGCTGGCGTCTCGCCACTCCCCCGCTGTTGCTGCCGCGCCTCCGGCGCCTGAGAAAACGCCGGCATCGCGATTGTTGCCGCCAAAAACGCACCGAGCCCAAGTCGTGGTATGCGAGATATCAAAAAGGATTTACAAACGGTGGCCTGGTTCAATTTCACTCTCCTGAAACCTTCCTGTTGAAGGGATGAAACGTTGGTGTGGATGGCACAATAATACCTTCAAAATAGCCCGTAAATGCTGACTTTTTGCATGCGTCTTTTTTCTGAAGCACTGCGTCTACATAAGCTTGCCCACCGCACGAGGGTCCCGCGCTGTCACCTTGAAAACGCAAGTTTCAAGGCTCTCATCATCTCGGCATTTCACGCACGTGATATAACGCACTCGATATCCCGGAGGGCGTGATGAAAGATTTCAAACTCAACTGGGTCGCCATCCTCGTCGCAGCAATCGCCTCGTTTCTCTTCGAAGCTCTCTGGTTCAGTGTCTTCATGTCGGAGTGGCTCGCTGGCATAGGCCGCACAAAAGAATGGCTGATGAGCAGCGGCATGTCACCTGCGATTCAATACGCTGTAGCCATCCTCTGCTCAGTCATCGTCGCAACCATTCTCACGATCTGCATTCAGGCGTCAGGAGAGCAGACGGCTCGCCGCGGCATCGTCTGCGCAGCAGTCATCTGGTTCGGCTTCGTCGCGACCAGTTGGGCGAAGGAATACATCTTCGAGGTCCGCACACTTCAGATCTATGCTGTCAACGCCGGATACTCGCTCTTCGACCTAATGCTCATCGGCGCCATTGTCGGCGCATGGAAGAAGAAAGCCCCATCACCCGCAACACAACACGCTTAGCTCGCCGTATCGAGATGAAAGGGCTTGTTGTACGGCTCGACTGGATACCCCTTCGCCTTCCACGCCGCTAAACCACCCTTCAGCAGCTTTACGTTCGTGAACTTCAGCGCCCGCGCCTTCCCCAAAATCATCCGACTCGTCTTGTCTCCAATGCAGGTGCAATAGATCACCGAGTCATGCTCTCTCGGCAGATGTGCCGTCTGCTCCGCAAGATCCTTCGGCGGAATCCTGGTCGCTCCCGGAATAATCTCAGCGTACGCCAGAAAATCCAGCGGCTGACGCACGTCGTACAAAGCGACCTGCTTGGAATTCCAAAGTAGATACAACTCATCCGGCCCAATGCTGAACCGCTCCAGCTCGCGCCGCTGACGTAGCTGCCGAATCTTGAACAGCCCAAAGATCAAAACGCAAAATGCAACGACACAAATCGCAACGTAGTACATAAGCGTTCCCCCGGGGGTGCTGATCATCAGATTTTGCGACGACCTCGAAAGATGCTGTTTCTTTGAAGTGGTCCGTTCTTCAGCGATCCGTCCCTTCTTGGTCATTGCCAAAATTACCTGACTCATAGCGCATCAAGCTAGCAACTCCAAGCCCTCATCCTGCCTGCGCACCGGGACGAACAATATGCGAAACTCAAAGCAAGCCGCATGAACCTCACCTCCCTGCTCCACTCCACCTTCGGTTTTGCGTCATTCCGCGCCAATCAGGAGGCCGTCTGCCGCGCCGCAACCGACGGCCACGACGTCCTTCTCGTCATGCCCACCGGAGCAGGAAAATCCCTTTGCTACCAGCTCCCGGCCATCGCCCGCGGCGGCACCGCGCTCGTCATCTCGCCCCTCATCGCCCTCATGGACGACCAGGCCACCAAACTCACCGCCGCCGGCCTCCGCGTCGCGCGCATTCACTCCGGCCTCTCCCGCGACGAAGCCCGCCAGGCCTGCCGCGACTATCTCGACGGCACCCTCCAGTTCCTTTTCATCGCACCCGAGCGCATGCGCGTCCCCAACTTCCCCGAGATGCTCGCCAGAAAAAAGCCTTCGCTCATCGCCATCGACGAAGCCCACTGCATCTCCGCCTGGGGCCACGACTTTCGCCCCGACTACCGCACCCTCGGCGACTTCCTCCCAGCCCTCCGCCCTGCGCCCGTCATCGCCCTCACCGCAACCGCAACACCCACAGTTCAAAAAGACATCGTCACCCAGCTCAAGCTCGCGCAACCCGAGCTCTTCATCCACGGCTTCCGCCGCCACAACCTCGCCATCGAGGTCGTCGAGCTCTCCAGACCCCGACGCAACGACTTCACCGCCAAACTCCTCAAAGAAAAATCCAACCGCCCCGCCATCGTCTATGCGCCATCGCGCAAAGCCGCCGAAGAACTCGCAGACGCCCTCGGCGGAAGCGCCGCCGCTTATCACGCCGGGCTCGACCCAGCCACCCGCGAACGCGTCCAGCGAAACTTCCTCACCGGCAAACTCGAAGTCGTCGTCGCCACCATCGCCTTCGGCATGGGAATCGACAAAGCCGACGTTCGCACCGTCGTCCACACCGCGCTTCCCGGCTCCGTCGAGCAGTACTACCAGGAGATCGGCCGCGCCGGACGCGACGGCCAGCCCTCCCGCACCGTCCTCCTCCACTCCTTCGCCGACCGAAAGATGCACGACTTCTTCCTCGAGCGCGACTACCCCGCCATCACCGAACTCACCCGCGTCGCTGCACTCCTCACCGGCGACTACCAGATGCCCGACCTCCTCCGCCAACGGTTGAAGATGGACGCCGAGACCTTCGACAAAGCCGTCGAGAAACTCATCGCCCAGGGCGCAGCCACCATCGACATGGCCGGCAACGTCCGAGCCAGCGAAGACGCTCCTCACCGAGCAGCATGGCGCAAAGGCTACGACGAGCAGATCGCCTTCCGCCGCGGGCAGATCGATCGCATGGTGCAATTCGCCGAATCCCCGCAGTGCCGCATGGCTGCCCTCATCCAGCACTTCGGCGACACCGCCGACGGCCTCCGCCCCTGCGGCCACTGCGACTTTTGCGCCCCGCAAAACGCCACCGCGCAAACTTTCCGCGTCCCCACCGCCGAAGAAGATCGCCAACTCCGCGCCATCCTCCGAGCACTCGACGGGACAAGCCGCGCCACCGGCAAGCTCCACACTGGGCTCTGCACCAGCGTCCTCCGCAACACCCCCGCCGCCGACCGCAAAATATTCGACACCCTCCTCGACGCCCTAACCCGCGCCGGACTCATCACGCTCAACACAGATCAGTGGACCAATCCCGAAGGCAACCTCATCACCTTCAAGAAAGCCTCTCTCACTCACGAAGGCCGCACCCTGACGGGCGCCCTCCCACCCCACCTTCTAATCAAAGACGCGTCCCCAACATCCTCCACTTCATCACGCAAAAGCTCCCGCAACAGTACCAGCCCAAAACCATCAAAAGCCTCCATCAAAGCCGAACGCCAAGAAACGACCGCCGCCTACACCCCCGAACAGAAATCCCTCGAAGCTAATCTCCGCGCTTGGCGCAAAGCCGAAGCCGCAAAAACCGGCAAACCCGCCTTCATGGTCTTCTCCGACGCCGTCCTGAACGCCATCGTCCTCGCTCGCCCCACGACCATCCCATCAATCCTGGAGGTCTCGGGAGTGGGCCCCCGCATCGCCGACACCCACGGCGCCACAATCTGTGCAATCTGCCGCTCGGAAGCTCCCATTAGCGTTCCGCTAACTTCCAAAGATGCGCCATTTCGACCGAACCCTGAGCGAGCGAAGCGAGTCGAAGGGAGGGGCGGGAAACCCCTGCATTTTGCTTTGAGCGGCACCGAAGAAACTCAAAACGAACCCTTCCGCCGCCTCCGAACCACCACACCCGAATCAACCGATACCCTCACCCCCGATCAACAAGCCCTCGACCTACGCCTCCGTGAATGGCGTAAAACCGAATCCGAAAAACTCAACCTCCCCCTTTTCTTCGTCCTCGCCTCCAACACCCTCCGCAACATCGTCCTCGCCCGTCCGCAGACCCTCACACAACTCAAAACCATCCACGGCCTCGGCCACGAAAAAATTGAAAAATTCGGTCCCGGCATCATCGAAGTCTGCACAACCTAGCTGCTCAACACAAAACTGAATCACTATTCATTTCACCCTGCACTGTGCTAACGTCCGAACCAAGAGACCTAAGGACATGAGCACACCCGACACTACCCGCCACACCCCCACCTCCATGGATTCTCCCACCATCGACGAGCGCGCCAATCACTGCTTTGGCTGCGGCCCTGCCAATCCCCAGGGCCTCCACCTAATCTTCACCACCGATACCTCCGACCCCAACGCCATCACCGCGACCTGCCACTTCCAGCTCGACCGCATGCACGAGGGCCCCCCCGGCCACATACACGGCGGAGTTGTCGCCGCGCTTCTCGACGAGGCCATGAGCAAGCTCAACCGCCCCCTCAACGTTCTCGCCATGACCCGCCACATGGAGGTCGACTACCTCCGCCCCGTCCCGCTCTACCAGCCGCTCGTTCTCGTCGCGCGCCACCTCAACCGCGCCACAAAACCCGACGGCACCAACGACCGCAAGATCTTTCACCAGGCCGAAATCCAACGCCCCGACGGAACCGTCCTCGCCCGCAGCAAGGGCCTCTTCATCGCCATCGACGACAAACTCCTCGCCGCCGCCGGCTTCACTGCCCCACAGCCCTAAAGCTTTGCTAAAAACTAAGACCGGGCAACGACAACTACCCCGCCTCACCCCAGTACCCACGATCCCGCAGAAAATACCCGTCGTCCCAGCTATGCAGCGCGGTCTGGAAGAACAGGAACACCATCCTCCAGTGCCCCAGCTTCTGAAATCTCCGGTTCGTCGTCAGCACTCGCCCGCGCACAATCCGAAACCGAATCCGCGCCACGCCCTTCGATAGCAGGTAGTCTTCCGCAAACAACGCGTGCTCATTAAACCCACCCAGCCGCCAGAACGCCTCACGGTCGAACAGCATAAACATCCCCGTAGCAAACGGCTTCATCAGCGCCCCCACGCGCTGCATAAAGTTATTCCCCGCGTAGAGCAGATCATCAAGAAAACTACCCTCGCGACACGCAATATTCGTCGTCGCCAGATGCAGCCCTCGCCGCTCCATCCGCCACAGCGCTCGCCTCAGCAGTGTCGGCTCCGGCAGTTCCACATCGGCATCCAGAAACAACACAAACTTCGTCGTCGCCAGGCGAGCCCCTGCATTTCTTCCCACCGAAGGCAGTCCTCCGGCGATCACCTCGACATTCAAACGGTCGCAAAATCCCAGCGCCGCCTCCACAGTCCCATCAGTCGACCCGGCATCCGCCACCAGCACACGCGTCTGCGCCATTCCCGCATAGTCCTGCCTGCACAACGACTCGAGCAGCCGCGGCAGCATCGCCACCTCGTTCTTCGCGGGAATCACAATCGTCAGATCAGCATCCATCCCTGCCTCCAGAAGCGATCGAAGCGATTCCACACACCGCTCCTTACGCGAAGCATGACCGCTAAACCGCACACCGCAAATGAATCCCCGTTGAATTTTTCGCCAAATCCACACACCAGACTCAATCCGGCCAACATCCTCAGCGACCGCATCACCCCCGCCTAAAACTGCTAAACTTAACTTTTCGCGGAAATGCAGGCAACACCGTGTGCCACCGCCCCGCACACAAGGAGAATCCCATGGCAGATCACGCACATAACGGCAACGGCAGCTTCGGCTCATTCGACACACCGTCCCTCCGCCTCAAACTCGGCCTCGCCGAGATGCTCAAAGGCGGCGTCATCATGGACGTCATGAACGTCGAGCAGGCTCGCATCGCCGAAGAAGCCGGAGCCATCTCCGTCATGGCGCTCGAGCGCGTCCCCGCCATGATCCGCGCTGAAGGCGGCGTCGCCCGCATGGCCAGCCCCAAGCTCATCAAGCAAATCATCGCCGCCGTCTCCATCCCGGTCATGGCCAAGGCCCGGATCGGCCACTTCGCCGAAGCCCAGGTCCTCCAGCACCTCGGCGTCGACTTCATTGACGAGTCCGAAGTCCTCACACCCGCCGACGAGACCTACCACATCGACAAGCACGCCTTCACAACGCCCTTCGTCTGCGGCGCACGCAACCTCGGCGAAGCCCTCCGCCGCATTGCCGAAGGCGCAGCCATGATCCGCACCAAGGGCGAACCCGGGACCGGCGACGTCGTCCACGCCGTCCAGCACATGCGTCAGATCGTCCGCGAGATCAAAGCCCTCACCGTCCTCGGCGACGAAGAGCTCTACAACGCCGCCAAGGTCCACGGCGCACCCTACGAACTCGTCCGCATGGTCGCAAAAGCCGGCAAACTCCCCGTCCCCAACTTCTCCGCCGGCGGCATCGCCACCCCGGCCGACGCCGCTCTCATGATGCAGCTCGGTGCCGAAACCGTCTTCGTCGGCTCCGGAATCTTCATGAAGGAGCGCGCCACTCCGCTCGACGTCGAGAATGATCCTGCAGAGCGCGAAGAAGCCGTCTCCCGCGCCCGAGCCATCGTCATCGCCACCACGCACTTCAACGACCCCAGGATCGTCACCGAAGCCAGCGAAGCCGTCATCGGCTCAATGAAAGGTCTCGCCGCAGCCGCCATCGAAGAGCAAGACCTCATGCAAACCCGCGGCTGGTAGCAGGAAGCCTTTAACAAAAAAAAACGCAAAGCTACCATCCGCCGCGCTCGAAGAGCATCCTTTAATGCACAGAAGCGGCTGGCATGTTCCTAGTTTCTGAGATCCTCTCGGTGCCAGCCGAGAGGATCGGGCTCCGGTCAAAAAAAGGAGGCCATCCAATGGCACAAGCTCAAGCAATTGCGCCCAGAGTAATTCGCACCCCGCTCTCCGGGTACGATCTGCTAAACGACCCAAGGCTCAACAAAGGAACAGCCTTCACCGAGCAAGAGCGAGACGCCTTCGCTCTCCACGGTCTCCTCCCGCCACACCTGGGCACCCTCGACGATCAACTTGAGCGCCGCAAGAAAGCCTTCGAAGCGCAGCCCACCCCCTTTGCCAAGTACAGCTTCATGCGCGATCTCCAGGACACCAACGAGACCCTGTTCTACGCGCTCATCACCCACAACATCGAAGAGCTCCTGCCCATCGTCTACACCCCCACCGTCGGTGAAGGCTGTCAGCGCTTCAGCGAGATCTGGCGCAAACCCCGCGGCCTCTTCATCAGCTATCCCAACAAGCACCGCATCGATCAGATGCTCTCCGACCCCCGTTACGACGGCATCCGCTGCATCGTCGTCAGCGACGGCGAACGCATCCTGGGTCTCGGCGACCAGGGCGCCGGCGGCATGGGAATCCCCATCGGCAAGATGGCGCTCTACACCGCCCTCGCCGGCGTGCATCCCGAGCACTGTCTTCCCATCCTCCTCGACGTCGGAACCAACAACAAAGACCGCCTCAACGACCCGCTCTACATTGGCTGGCTGCACGAGCGCGTCCGCGGCCAGGACTACGACGACTTCATCGAGGCCTTCGTCTCCGCCGTCAAGCGCCGTTGGCCGCACATTCTTCTGCAATGGGAAGACTTCGCCGGCATCAACGCAGCCCGCCTGCTCGAGCGCTATCGCGATCAACTCTGCACCTTCAATGACGACATCCAGGGCACCGCAGCCGTAACCACCGCAACCCTGCTCGCCGCCGTCAACGCCACCGGCATTCCGCTAAAGGAGCAGACCATCCTTTTCCTCGGCTTCGGCTCCGCGGGAGTCGGCATCGCCAATCTCATGCTCACCGCCATGAAAGAAGCCGGCCTCACCGAAGACCAGGCCCGCGGGCGTTTCTACGCCATCGACCGCTACGGACTCCTCGTTGAAGGCATTCAGGGCATCGTCCCCAACCAGAAGCCCTTCGTGCGCAAAAAATCCGACGTCGCCACCTGGAAGCTCTCCAACCCAAATAACATCTCCCTCCTCGACGTCGTTCGCAACGTCAAAGCCACTGTCCTCGTCGGAGTCTCCGGTCAGGCCGGCGCCTTTACTGAAGAAGTCGTACGCGAGATGGCAAAGCACATCGACCGCCCGGTCATCTTCCCACTCTCAAACCCAACCTCTCGCGAAGAAGCCACCCCCGACCAACTCCTCTCCTGGACCCACGGCAAAGCCGTAATCGGCACCGGCAGCCCCTTCCCTCCAGTCGTGATCAACGGCAAAACCATTCCCGTAGCCCAGACGAACAACTCATACATCTTCCCTGGCCTGGCTCTCGGTATCCTCACCTCAAAGGCGAAGCGCGTAACCGACGCCATGATCATGGCCTCCGCAAAAAAGCTCGCCGAGCTTTCCCCCACTCAGAAAGACAAAAACGCACACCTCCTGCCTTCCATCACCGATTCACGCAAGATAAGCCTCCTCATCGCCGAAGCCGTAGGCAAGCAGGCGATCGCCGACGGAGTTGCCGGAGTGCCGGATCAAACGACATTCGAAAATACCCTGAAAGCATATGTGTGGGAGCCGGTCTATGCGCCCTACGAGCGTCTGCCGGACTAACCTACCCATACAGAAGCAACACGAACACGCGCGCCCTGGCAAAGCGCGGGCTGCACCTAGACCCAACCGCCATCAATCACGTAGCTCTGATTGGTAATAGCCGAGCTGTCCTCCGAGGCAAGAAACAAAACCAGACGCGCGACCTCTTCCGGCAGAATCATCCTCTTCAACGCCTGTCTGGAAAGCACAACGGCCTTGTACTCCTCAGTCAGCCAAAGCCGCCTCTGCCTCTCAGTTAAGATCGAACCGGGCATCACACAATTCGCGCGAATGTTATCCACCCCCAACGTATGCGCCAGCATACGAGTCATCCCAACGATGGCGGCCTTCGCCGTAACGTAGACCGGAACATCCATCGAAGGAACCACCCAGCTGATCGAACCCATATTGACGATCGATCCGCCGCCCGCTCGACGCATCGCCGGAATCAAAGCTTGCGCCATGAAAAACTGCTGCTTCAAATTCACAGCCATCATCTCGTCCCAGTACGATGACGTAACCGCTTCGATCGAATGTCGCGTATCGTTCCCCGCGTTGTTCACCAGTACGTCGACTGCGGGAAACCGCTCCTCAATCTTCTCAATCGTCCGCTGCAGCGCATCAATATCGGTCAAGTCGCAACGATAATAAATCGGCACTCTCGACGCCACGGCTTCAAGGCGTTCGATCAACTCTCCCGCAGCCTCATCCTGTATATCCAGAAACAGAATCTGTGACTGCTGCATCGCAAACGCTTCCACAATCGCGGCCCCAATCCCGCTCGCTCCACCCGTGACAACCACAACGCGACCTTCAAGACTCGGATAGATCGCAGCCTTATTTCTCGTATCCATGGATCGACTCCAGTCACCGATAAACCGAACCCCATTATCCCCTGAGAAATGTTCCTATCAACACAAAACCGAACAACCCATGAAACTCAATTCATCATCAGCACACAACCGTACCCTCCCCCGCCGCATCGCACTAGGGGCGTGACAATTCGCAACCTTGCGAATCGAAGGAGAACAGCAATGAGAAAGAAATTATTACCACTTTGCACCGCTGCGGCCTTGAGCATCACCATGACTGTCGCCGCATCCGCCGCCTCTGACATGCAGAAGCTCGACCAGCGCGTCCAAGCCGCGCAGATGGTGCTTCACGAACTTATGGACACGCCCGACAAGGGCATCCCCGAAGGCATCGCCGCCAAAGCTACCTGCGTTGCCGTCGTCCCCGGATTCAAAAAGGGAGCCTTCGTCGTCGGCGCACAGTACGGCCAGGGAGTTGTCACCTGCCGCACCCGCCACGGCTGGAGCGCGCCCGCCTTCATTCAGTTGACAGGAGCCAGCTTTGGCTTCCAGGCCGGCGGCCAGTCCACCGACCTCGTTCTCGTCGGCACAACGCATGACGCCTTCCAGCGGCTCCTCCACGACAAGGTCAAGCTAGGCGCAGACGCTTCGGTCTCCGCAGGGCCCGTCGGACGTAACTCTCAGGCCTCCACCACCGAGTTGGCCAACGCCGCCTTCCTCACATACTCACGCAGCAAAGGCATTTTCGCGGGCATCGATCTCACTGGCGACGTCGTCAACCAGAATCGCGACGACACCACGGCCTACTATGGCGGCAAGGAACTCTCCTACGAAACCATCCTCAGCGGCACAGTTCCCACGCCTCCCGACGCACGCTCATTTGTTCGCACGGTTGGCCAACTGTTCCGCGAAAGCCGCGCTACCCACTCCGGACAATAATCACCAGAGGAAGCCAGACCCATTTCAAGGTCTGGCTTCCTTTTTTCTTTGGCGGTCTCATGCGCATGGCTACAATTCTCTTTCAACAAGGAGCCGCGCATGGCCGACAAAGCCCTCGCCCGCATCGTTCCCGTCCTGCCAGTCAAGGACCTCGCACGCGCCCTGGACTTCTACCGCCGCCTGGGCTTCTCCGCCCACGCCTGGCGAAGTGGCGGTAGTTACGGCTTCCTCACCCGCGACGGCCTCGAGATTCACCTCAGCCAATCCAACGTGCTCATCGAGAATCAAAATCCCTGCGGTGTTTACTTTTTTCTCGCTGACAACTCTGCAGCCGCCCTCGAAGCCGAGTTCCTCGCAGCCGGAGTTTCTCTCTCCGAGCGTCTCGCCAAGCGCGAATGGAACATGAATGAGTTCGCCCTGCGCGACCCCGACGGCAACCAACTGGTATTCGGCGAGGGCATCTAGCCAACCATCTAGCCAACTAAGACGCGCCCTCTTCTTTACAATCAAAAGAACGGCATGTCCAAAACGCTCAAGACACCCCTGACCATCGGCGTCCTCGCCCTGCAGGGCGCATTCGAAGCCCACGCCAAAGCCCTCACCGCCCTCGGCGTCACCGCAAGGCTCGTTCGCACCCCAGCCGAACTCGCCGACCTCGACGGCCTCATCATCCCCGGCGGCGAATCCACCACATTCCTCAAATTCCTCGAGCGCGGCGGCTTCCTCGACGCCCTCCAGTCCTTCGTCGAAACCACCCCAACCTTCGGCACCTGTGCCGGTGCCATCCTCCTCGCCAAAAACGTAGAAAACCCAACTCAAAAATCTCTCGCCGCGCTCGACATCACCGTGGAACGCAACGCCTACGGCCGCCAGATCGACTCCGCCATCCTTACCGAGCCAACAAAACTCGAAGGCGGCCCGCTCGAGATGGTCTTCATCCGCGCCCCTCGCATCACGCACACCGGTCCCAACGTCGAAACCCTCGCCACGCGCGACAACTTCCCTGTCCTCGTCCGCGAAGGCCACCTTCTCGCCGCCACCTTCCACCCCGAGCTCAGCAACGACCTACGCGTCCACCAGCTCTTCCTCGACCTCATCCGCAACCGCGCTTGAGACCGTGCAAGAAGCCAATTGTGAAACGAGGCAATTACAGCTCAATAGAGATGACATAGACGATTGTATTCGACTAAAATCGTTTGATGAGAACTGCTAGGTTCGCTAAAATTCAGCTACTCCTAAGCTCTATCGCTAGTCTTCTCAAATTCTTAAGTTCGAGACAGGCCGTGTGTCCTCAGCCGGCAGCCGTTTCTTCATCGCGATGGCGTCTCTGTTGTGCCTCTGTTCCTTTACAGCGGGAGCGCAAGTGGCTGCGAACTTGTCGGGAACCGTCACTGATCCAACGGGCGCCGCTGTTCCGTCAGCGACCGTGACGGCAGACAATCTCGACACTGGATTCGCGCGAACTACCTCGACAAATCAAGCAGGACAATACGAGCTATTTGAACTCCCGATTGGACACTATGAGGTCCGCGCCAGCGAAGCAGGGCTTCGCTGAAACATTACGCACTGGCATTCTCCTGGTTGTGGGTCAGAGCGCCACGGCAGATCTGAGTCTTAAGCTTGGTGAAGTGAAACAGCAGACGACCGTTGTCGAGAATGTCCCTGTCGTGGATGTGACGACTCAGGACATCACCGGCCTGGTGGGCGAGAAGGAGGTCAAGGCGCTCCCGTTGAACGGACGCAGCTATGACTTGCTCCTGACTCTCAACCCAGGCATCGTAAATTTCACATCGCAAAAGACGGGCGGCATCGGAGTCTCGAATTCGTCGACTGGAAACAACTTCGCGGCTTCAGGAAACCGTCCGCAGCAAAATCTGTTTCTGTTGAACGGTGTCGAGTTTACCGGCGCGGCGGAAAATAACATGCAGCCGGGTGGTCCGAGTCAGCAATTAATAGGGGTTGAGGCGGTACGGGAATTCAATGTGTTGCGCGACTCATACGGCGCCGAATTCGGTAAGCGCCCCGGCGCCCAGGTAATCATTGTCACCCAGTCCGGGACCAATCATCTCCACGGTTCCGCGTACGAGTTTCTGCGGAACAACGCTCTAGACGCCCCAAATTATTTTGACGTTGGGTCGGCTCCGCCTTTTCAGCGCAATCAGTTCGGAGCCTCGCTGGGAGGGCCGCTGAGGAAGGATAAGACCTTCCTCTTCGGGAACTACGAAGGATACCGCCAGCATCTCCATCAAACCTCCGTTGCGTTCGTACCCGACCTGGCCTCGCGGGCCGCCGCTGTACCCAGCGTGCAGCCGTTGCTCAACCTGTGGCCGACACCTACGGCGAGTGACCCTGACTTCAATGGGATCGCGGCATTCTCCAGCAGTCCGCTGCAGACCATCCGCGAGGACTTCGGGACCGTCCGGCTCGACCACACTTTCTCGCCGAAAGATACATTCTCCACGATCTACACGATCGACGATGGAGGTGACGTCACAGCTACCATCGCCAATCCCTACAGCACCGACATCCTGACTCTGCGCGAGCAGGTTCTCAGCATCGAAGAGACCCATACATTTTCGCCTTCGCTCCTCAACCTGGCTCGCTTGGGCTACTCGCGTGCCGGCTACTACTTCACGGGAGAACCCACGCCGGGTACGCCCGCCGCCACCGTTCCGGGTTTCCTCAGCGGGCGGCGGGTGGGCGCGGTGGTGGTAGGCGGAAGCGCTGCTTCCAATCCGCAAGCACAAATTGGGCTGGCTGGAAGCAACAACGGAAGCAATCTGCCGATAGCGCGGAATCTCTATACCTATGAAGATCGTGTGACCCTGTCACGCGGCAGGCACCAGATGAGCTTCGGCGCATGGTTCCAACAATTCCAGTCGAACGAAACCATTAACCTCAGCCAGTTTGGACAGGCGACATTCACGAGCCTTCAGACTTTTCTTACCGGCACGACGAGCAGCTTCCTGTATAGTCCGGCCCCAACAGAGATGAACTGGAGATCTCTGTTCGGAGCACTCTATGCACAGGACGTGATTCGGATCGACCCGAAGTTGACGCTCAGCCTGGGATTCCGCGCCGAATTCTCAACCGGCTGGAACGAGGCCCACGGACGCGCGGCCAACTATACCTTCACGAATGGAGTTATCTCCAGCCAGCCGCACATTGGAAACGATGCCTTCACAACAAACAATGCAAAGTTTCTCCCGGAACCGCGAATCGGACTGGCGTGGAGTCCGCGCCTCGAGAAGACAGTTGTCCGCGCCGGCTTCGGAATCTACAACGAACTCCAGGACGCTTTGGGGTATCGAATGGATCAAAACTCGCCCTACAACCCGACCTACACGATCGCTTCGCTGCCCGTGTCTAAGCTCCCAATCAATCCCGCGGCTCCCCCTCCATCGAATGCGCTGCTGGTGCCGGGCGGTGTGCAGCCCGATATGAAGATGCCTACACTCATCTCGTATTCATTGAGAGTCGAACAGGAACTAACCCCGAATACATCCTTGACGGTCGGCTACGTTGGCTCTCATGGATACCACCAATTGATTGGCATCGATGGCAACCAACCGGTCCCCACCATTTGCCCTGCATCGCCGTGTCCAGCGGCGTATCCAGCTAATTTCCCTGGAGCACTCGCCAATGCACCCATTCCTTCCGGATCTTTCTACATTCCTTTGGGGACTGCAAAGGCTAACACAACGCTCGCCAATACGTGGACATGGTTTTCAAAGGGCAACAGTAATTACAACGCGCTGGAACTTGATCTCAACCATCGCTTCAGCCATGATCTGTCGTTGCGCGGTGTTTATACCTGGTCAAGGGCGCTGGATAACGGAGATTCACTGAATCAAACAACGGCTGGGAATGCGCCGGGCCTTGTGTCCAACCCCTACGACTTACACGCGGACTATGGTCTCGCTACTTACAACGTTAAAAACATCGGCGTGATCAGCGCCGTCTACGGATTACCCTTCGGACGCGGTAAGGACTTTGCGAAAGACCTTCACGGCTTCGCCAACGCTGCCGTAACCGGATGGTCCGTGAACAGCATCGTCACAATCCAGTCTGGTTTCCCGCTGACACCGCAACTCAGCTACAACCCGTCGAACAATGGCGACACCAGAAACCCGGTACGACCGTTTGCGAACCCCTCCTTCACCGGGCCTGCAATCCTCGGCAAACCGTCTCAGTGGTTCAACCCTAGCGCGTTTCTAGCGCCGCCCGTCAACAGCGGATTTTACGGCAATCTAGGCAGAGACACCCTGACCGGACCAGGGCTCGGCACGTGGGATTTCTCTGCAGTCAAAGACACATCGATTCGCGAACGGATGACGCTTCAGTTCCGAGCCGAGATCTTCAATCTCCTGAACCGAGCGAACTTCAACACACCCAATCTAATCGTGTTCACTCCGTCCGGACTCTCCGGCACGGCAGGCGCGATCACCAGCACATCCACCACATCACGGCAGGTTCAATTCGCGTTGAAGCTTCTCTGGTAGCCGTCCCGAAGAAGAACGTCAATTTACCTCGAACATAACCTTGGTTCCGAACCTCCTCTGCGATAACTCTGCGAGAAGAGGCTTCGAGACATCGCGGCCGCGTTCTCCCCAACGCGATATCCTTACCCTGTGCTCCTTTCCTGCATGACGTGCCTCTCCTGCATCAACGCGGCGCTCCTGCTCGCACTATGGTTCCTGCCCGCCGACGCCAGCGCCCACGGCCCCGCACTCGACCACCATCTCCTTCTCAACCTCTGGATCGCTCTCTCCCTCCTCGTTCTCGCCCACGTCATCCTCCTCCTCGGCCTCATTCTTCGCCGTCACTCTGAAGCCACTAGCCTCAACCGCATCGAATACCTTCCCCTAACCGCGCTCGTCGTTCTCTTCACCTTCCTCGCCATCAAAGCAGAGCGCCTCTGGGCCGCGACCCGCTACACCGGAGCCTCGTTCACCGCCCTCCAAATCGAAGCCACCGGCGTCCAGTTCGCCTGGTACTTCCGCTACCCGGGTCCCGACGCGACCTTCGGCGTCACCCGCCCCCAACTCATCGCCCCCGGCGAAGGCAATCCCCTCGGCCTTGACCCCACCGACCCCCACTCGCCCGACGACATCATCTCCTCCGAATTAGTCCTTCCCGCCAACCGCGAAGTCGACCTCCGCCTCCGCGCCCAGGACGTCATCCACGGCTTCTTCATCCCCGAGCTTCGCCTCAAGCAAAACGCCGTCCCCGGCCAGACCATCCACATTCACTTCACTCCCACTACCCCGGGCACCTACGCAATCCTCTGCACCCAACTCTGCGGCGCCGGCCACTACCGCATGAACGCCACCCTCCGCATCCTCCCCCCTGGTCAATTCGCTGCATGGCAAGCCGCACACCAAAAGGAGTCAACCCAATGACTCCGCACAACGAAAATATCGCACCTAAAACAGACGCCTCCCGCCCGAAGCCCTCTGGGCCCTCCCCCCTGAGCCCTGGTAGCTCCCGCAACGCCCTCGCTCTTCACCACCGACCACCGCACCATCGGCATCCAGTACCTCAGCCTCGCCCTCGCCTCCGTCGTCATCGGCACTCTAATCTCGCTTCTGATGCGCATCCACCTCGTCTGGCCCGCATGGCCTCTCCCGCTCCACGGCCCTCTCCTCCCCGAGGACTACCTCGCCCTGGTCACCATCCACGGCACCATCATGCTCTTCTTCGTCCTCACCACCGCCCCACAAGCCGGTTTCGGAAACTTGATCCTTCCTGCCCAGATCGGCGCCCGCCGCATGGCCTTCCCCGTCCTCAACGCCGTCAGCTTCTGGCTAACCGCCGTTGCGCTCCTCACTCTCCTAAGCTCGACCTTCGTCCCGGGCGGCGCTGCCATCTCCGGCTGGACAGCCTATCCTCCACTGAGCGCTGTCCCCAGCTCTGGCCCCGGCCAAGGCGTGGGCATGGATCTCTGGCTCACCAGCATCGCCCTCTTCGCCATCGCCAGCACCATGAGTTCCATCAACACCCTCACCACCATCATCCGTCTCCGTTGCCCCGGCATGACGTGGGAGCGTTTACCCCTCACCGTCTGGGGATGGTTCACCGCCGCGCTCCTCAGCATCATCGCCTTCTCCGTCCTCCTTGCCGCAATTCTCCTTCTCTTCTGCGACCGCCACGCCAGCACCAGCTTCTTTCTCCCAACCGGCGACATAATCAACGGCGTCATCCACCGTGGCGGCGACGGCAGCCCCCTTCTCTGGCTCCATCTCTTCTGGTTCTTCGGACACCCCGAGGTCTACATCGCCATCCTCCCCGGCCTTGGCCTCACCTCCATGCTCCTCGCCAACTTCAGCCACCGAAGAGTCTTCGCCTACCGCACCATGATCACCACCACTCTGTTAATCGGCTTCCTCGGCATCCTGCTCTGGGGACACCACATGTTCGTCGCCGGCCTCAACCCCTTCGCCAGCTCCGCCTTCTCCGTCTCCACCATCGCCATCGCCCTTCCCGCCTCCGCCAAAGTCCTCAGCTGGCTCGCCACCATCTGGCGCTCAAAGCCTAGCTACACCACAGCCATGCTGTTCGCCCTCGGCTTCGTCAGCCTCTTCATCACCGGAGGCCTCACCGGCCCCATCCTCGCCCAGCCCATACTCGACGAATACCTCCACAACACCTTCTTCGTCGTCGCGCACTTCCACCTCATCATGGCGATGGCCGGCGTCTTCGCCCTCTACGCCGCAACCTACTACTGGTTCCCGCTCCTCACCGCGACCACCCACCACCCCGGCCGCCTCATGTCCGAGCCCCTCGGCCGTCTCCACTTCTGGCTCACCCTCATCGGAGCCTACGCCGTCTTCCTCCCCATGCACCTCACCGGCCTGGCCGGCGAACCCCGCCACTACGCCCAACTCACCGGCATCCCCGGCCCCGGAGGCGCCCTCAGCCCCGCAGGCGTCCTTCTCTCCCACACCATCCCGCTCAACCAATACATCACCTACGCGGCCATCTTCCTCGCCTCCGCCCAGCTCATCTTCCTCTTCAATCTCATCCGCAGCCTTCGCCACGGGTCGTTCGCCCAGTCAAACCCATGGCAGGCCACCACCCTCGAATGGCATCCCGCCTTGAATCCTTTCACCACGCTACCCGCATCCGATACAGCAGAGATCACCGTCTACCGCGCCCCCTGCCATTATTCCTCTGTTAATCTTGGTGACGCATTCCTTCCTCAATGGGTCCAACACACCGTCGTCCATCCAACAGTCGAAGACGCCACAAACGCAAAACCGGAGTAAGCTTTTCACAACGCGTGTTCTAAGAGTGAACCTCTATGCCCGCCACCATCACGCCAAATAAAACCGACCAGGAACGCAAACGTCGTCTCGAAGACCACGACAACGGCTCTGGCCGGCGTCCGCCAACTGACAAACGTACCGGCGGCGGTGGTGACAACGACAACTGGAACGAGCGCCCTCACGGCCGCCGCGGCCCCTACGAACGCCTGCATCGCTACCGCATGGGCATCTTCTTCGCCCTCGCCAGCGACCTCATGTTCTTCGTCGCCATCATCAGCACCTTCTTCGTCAATCAATCCTCCGGCCACATCGACGTCTACAACCACTACGTCAACACGTGGCTCCCCACCGCCATCCCACCCATCCTCTGGCTCAACACCGCCGTCCTTCTCCTCAGCTCCGTCACCATCGAGTTCGCCCGCCGCAACATGTTCCGCGAAACCGACGTCATGGACGAGTGGCTCGGCCTCGGCAAACCCATCACCCGCGGCGCACTGCCCTGGCTCTCCGCCACCATCGTTCTCGGCCTGCTCTTCCTTGCCGGCCAGTGGGCCGCATGGCGGCAACTAGCCATCCAGCAGGTCTTCTTCCGCACCAGCCAGAGCAGTCACTTCTTCTACCTGATCACAGGCGTCCACGCCGCCCACCTCTTCTTCGGCATCGCCGCACTCATCGCCTCACTCGTTGGCCTCTACGTCTCCCGCCAACTCGAAACCCGCCAGATCCTCGTCGACGGCGCCGCATGGTACTGGCACGCCATGGGCATCCTCTGGCTCTTCCTCTTCGCCCTCTTAGCCTTCTTCCAATGAAATCGCCCCATCTCTCGCGAGCCGCTTTATTGCCGCGGTTCTCGCCGCTCAACCCTTCAGCCCACCCCCAGGGCTGCACCCAGTGCCTCGACAACACCGCCGCCACCCCGCCCGCAACCCAGCGAGCCTACCGCCATGCCATCGAGTTCATGACCATCACCGCCGGCAGCCTCTTCGTGGGCACCATCGCCCTGCTCCGCCGCTTCCGTTAAACGTCGCCGCGTTCGCCTGACATCTTCGCTTCGATCGCATTTCGGTTGTGGTTGCTTCAGCAACTCTCTGAAGCTCGATTGAAAGCTCAGCGCTTCTTCTTTGCCACTGGCTTCGCCGTCTTCTTCGCAGGCGCTGCCTTCTTAGCAACTTTTTTCGCAGGCGCAGTCTTCTTCGCGGGGGCCTTCTTCGCCGCAACCTTAGCCGGAGTCTTCTTCGCCACGGCCTTCTTCACCGGAGCAGCCTTCTTCGCAGGAGCTTTCTTCGCGACCGCCTTATTGGCAACGGGCTTCTTCGCGGGAGCAGCCTTCTTTGCCGGAGCCTTAACAACAGGCTTGCCCTTCACCGGCGCAGCCGCCTTCTTCACAGGACCTGCAGCTTTCACCGGCGCCTCAACCTTCTTCGCAGCAACTTTGGCCGGAGCCGTCACAGCCGCCTTCACCGGAGCCGCTCCCTTGACCGCCTTCTCCAGCGCTACTTCGGCAACAGCCTCTGTCGTCTCACCCTCCGCCGCAGCCACAGCCTTCTTCCGGCTCTTCGGCGGTTTGGCATCCTTCTTCGCCACGCGCGGACGGCGCAGGTGAACCGGCGGCGGCGGCGCAGGCGGCGAGTGCGGCTCAAGATAAGCCTTCATCTCCTCCACTGTCTGCAGCTTGTTATCCATCAATTCGAAAAACAGTTTGTCCAGCAGTTCGTGGTAAACCGGCAGTTCAGGAACAATCCGCATCTCCTGCATCAGCACATACGGAATCTTCTGCTTGGCCTGAGCCCACTCGGTAAAGAAGCCTTTGAACCTCGCCTGAATCGCAGCATTCTTCGACGTATGCGCCACCCACAAGATCGACTCCGGCTTGGCCGAGTGCAACAGCTTCCACGCCAGCGACGGCGTTGCCGCCGCCTTGCCCCCAAACTCATTGGCGAACGCTTTCGCCTCACCCTCGAGCGCCGCAATCTCAGCCACGAATCCCTGCCGCGCAAAGCTCTTCTTTAGCGCCGCCACATCCTTCGGCGGCATCTTCGCCGTCAAGAAGGGAAAGTTCGCCACCGCAGCCTCAGGGTGAATTCCCTGCATCTGCAGCTGCATCTGGCTCTCCCGCAGCCGCTCCAGCTCCGCCACATTTGCCTTCGCCGACGCCAGTGCCGGGAACAGGTGCTTCATCCAACCCTCAGCCTCCAGCCGCCTCAGAACCCGCAGCGGATCCTCCTCATGGAAGATCTCCTCGGTCTCATACCCGCGATGAAACGCGTCCATCGCCGAGATGTACCCCTCCTGCCTGCCCGTCTCGTATCGCTCCTGGGTCTTCGCATCCATCTGCCAGCCCAGCCGCGCCATAAAACGCGCCGCCCGAATCATCCGCACCGGGTCCTCGATAAATCCGTAGTTGCTCACCAGCCGCAGCTCGCGATTTTCGATATCCGCCACCCCGTTCAGGGGGTCCATCAGCAAGCCGTACGAGCCGTCATTCAAAGACAGCGCCATCGCGTTCGCCGTAAAGTCCCTCCGCCGCAGATCTTCCAGAATCGTCGCCGGCTTGAACGCCGGCTTTCCTGGCTTCGGATAAGTAGCCGACAAAGTGCTGGCGATCTCCATCCGAACACCACCCGGAAACCGCACAAAAAACGACTGTCCGGGCTCCCACTCGCCCGTGATGATGCCGTGAGCTTTCTCTATATCTTTCTTCAACTTGAGAGCGTTTCCCTGAACCACTACATCCAGATCGCGTACCGGCGACCCGCTCGTCATATCGCGCACGGCGCCACCTACCAGAAACACAGTAAGCCCTTTGGCGCGAGCCACTTGGCGAATCGTTAGTAGCGCAGCTTGTTGTGCCGCGGAAAGTCGATTTTCCAGCAAATAAATGTAGTCGGCCATAATTTGTTAGCTTTACTCCAAGCCGGTATTACCGGTACACTCAAACTCGTCCAGAGACCGCATCTAAACTCAGGCGGGTCAAGTGTTTATCTAGATCTTGCCGCGTAGGCACAAAACGTAAGTCTAACACAACATTAGCGTATTGACTACCCTGCCTGCAGCTTTTTGGCTCGCTGCGCCTCTGTCCATGCGACAATCCCCCAGACTCAACTCTCGACCATGTCCTCCGCTCACAAAAAGGTCATAGTTCGCCGCTTCACCGGCGAAACCCTCCCCGGCTACCTTCCTCTCTCCGCGTTCGTCCGTAGCCGCGCGATCGACCTCCTCGACCTCACCGGGCGAGTCATCCCCCTCCTGCTCAGCGACATCAAGCACATCTGCTATGTCCGCGAATTCAACCTCAACGACACCGTCAACCCTGAGCGCCTTACGCGCCGCGCCTTCCTCTCAAAGCCCCGCACAGAAGGCCTCTGGCTGCGCATGACCTTCCGCAGCGGCGACGTTCTCGAAGGTCTCGCACCCATCGACATCACCCTCTCCGACGACCTCATCCACGACGCCGGCTTCCAACTCACTCCACCAGACGCTCGCTCCAACACCCAGCGCATCTACGTCCCCCGCACCGCACTCACCGAGCTGCAACTGCTCGCCGTTATCACCACGCCCTCCCGCCGCAAGCCGCTCCCCGGCGCCTCCGTTCCCTCTTTGCAGGAGGACCTCTTCGACAACCTCATCCCCCCTCCCAACGGCCGTCCCAACTAAGCGTTAAGTTTTTCGCCGTCATCCTGACCCTGAGCGAGCAGGGCGAGTCGGGGAGGGACCCCTGTATTTCGTCTTTGCATTTACACCTGATTAGAACAACAACGGGAAAAGCCCCGCCCATGCGATTGCAAGTAAAATCCCTTCCATGAAACTAGCCACGTTAGCCGGCCATCTCAACGCTACCCTCCAGGGCGACCCCTCCTCAGAAATCACCCGAGTAGCCGGTATCGAGACCGCCGTCCCCGGAGACCTCACCTTCGTCTCCAACCCCAAATACACCTCCCTCGCCCGCACCACCCAAGCCACAGCCATCCTCGTAGAACCCGGTTTCCCCGAGATCCCCACCGCCACCCTCCGCATCGAAAACCCCTATCTAGCCTTCGCCCGCGCCATCGAGCTCTTTTACGAGCCCCCAACCTACGCCGCTGGTATCCACCCCACCGCCGCCATCGCCCCAACGGCCAGCATCGGAGCCAACGCACACATCGGCGCTTACGCTGTCGTCGGCGATCACGTCGTCGTTGGCGACAACGCCGTTATCCTTCCCCACGTAGTTCTATACCCTCACGTCCGCATCGGAAACAACCTCCTCGCCCACGCGCACGCCGTCGTCCGCGAGCACTGCCACCTAGGTAACAACGTCATCCTGCAGAACGGAGCCGTCATCGGTGCCGACGGCTTCGGCTTCGCCCGCCAGTCCGACGGCGCCTGGTACAAGATCCTCCAATCCGGCCCCGCCGTCCTTGAAGACGCCGTCGAGGTCCAGGCCAACGCCTGTGTCGACCGCGCCTCCATCGGCGAAACCCGCATCCACGCTGGCGCCAAGATCGACAACCTCGTCCAGGTCGGCCACGGCTCAACTGTCGGCCCCAACACCCTCCTCTGCGCCCAGGTGGGACTCGCAGGATCCACGAACGTCGGCAAAAACGTCATCCTCGCCGGCCAGGTCGGCGTGGCCGGCCACTGCACCGTCGGCGACGGAGCCATCGCCACCGCCCAAAGCGGCATTCCCGGCGACGTCGCCCCTGGGAAGATCGTCAGCGGTTACCCTGCCATCGATAATCGTCAATGGCTCCGCTCCGTCGCACTTTTCAATCGACTTCCCGAGCTGCTTCGCGATATAAAATTGAAACTAAAATAACCATTTGGATGGTGACCAAAGGCGTATAACTAACATCTGAGTTGGTAGACCATGATTGAGCCTCCCGACAGCATTACCGGCGTGATCCATCGAATGCCGAGCACTCACTCCCAACCAGTGCGTGTTCTGCTGCTCGACGACGAGCCCTCCAATCTCCACCTCCGCACCGCCATTCTGCGTCAGCATGGCTATGAGTGCGTGCCGGCCTCGACCATCGAAGAAGCCACCGACCTCTTCAACAACATCGACATCGCTGTCCTCGACTACCACCTCGGAGCCGGTCAGTTCGGCACCGAGGTCGCCGCGCTCCTCCGGCGTCGCCGCCCTCACGTCCCCATCATCATCCTCTCCGCCACGCTCGATCGCTATTTCGGCGGCGTCGAGGACATGCATCTGCTCAAGGGCCACAGCTCGGTTGAAGATCTTCTCGACGCCCTCAGCTCCCTCGGCGCAAAACGCCGCGGCGCTCCCGTCGTCGTCGACGCGCGCGACTTCTTCTACTCCCGCATCTCCCTCACCATCGGCTCCGATGTCCTCGTCCAGATATTCGACGAACGAGGCATCTGGCAGCACTGTAACGACGCAGCCGCCGACTATCTCGGCCAGCCCCGCGACTGGTTCACCGGCCGCTGTGTCTTTCACGAGCTACAGCCCCTGATGCGCGATTGGCGCGAGGTCATCCAGACCGTCTGCCACAGCCGCGAGACCTACATCGACCGCACCCGTCGCGGACTCCTCAACCATCCCCGTCCCGACGAACAGCAACTGACCTGGAGCGTCCTCGCCTTCCCCATCACCCTTCACGACAATCGCTCCGGCGCCGTCCTTACCGCCCGCATCCTCGAAAAACCACCCCGCGCCTCAGAGCTTCTCCCCTTCCTCTAGCGTCAAGGTTTTTCTGAGCCTCAAAAGAGCCTTTCCACTCCCAAGAAAGATCGTCATTTCGACCGAAGCGGTTCACAGTCTCATCGTGAACCGCGCAGTGGAGAAACCCCCGCATTTCGCTCTTGTCTTACACAGCCACAAATGCCAGGCCCACCCCGCCTGATACTCTTAACTTTCATGCGTTCCATCCCCGCTCTCGCACTGCTGACCGCTTTTCTCGTAACAACAGGCTGCCACTCCCCCTACGTCGCCGCGACCGTGAGCAATCGCACCAGCAAGCCCATAGAACTCCTCGAAGTCGATTATCCCAGCGCCAGCTTCGGCACCCAGAACCTCGCCGCCGGCTCAGATTTCAACTATCGCTTCAAAGTGCTCGGCTCCGGCAGCATGAAGCTCCTCTACACCGACAGCGCGCATCAGGATCACAAGTCCGACGGCCCCTTCCTCAAAGAGGGCGCCGAAGGCCCCCTGGCCATCACAATCTCGGACACAGGCGTCGCCTGGCAGCCCGCACCCAGCGTAGCCTCCGCCAGGTAGCCATCCACCACATCTGCGGTAAGCTGATGACTATGCCGCGCGGATATTTCATCACCTTCGAAGGCCTCGACGGCTCCGGAAAAACCACCCAGCTCCGCCGCCTCGCTGCCTCACTCGAAGTCGAAGGCCACGAGGTCGTAACCCTCCGCCAGCCCGGCGGTACTGCTCTAGGCGACCGCATTCGCAGCATCCTCCTCGACTCAAAGTCCGAATCCGCCCTCGGCCCCATCGCCCCCGCCACCGAGATGGCCCTCATGTTCGCCGATCGCGCCCAGTCCATCGCCGAGATCATCCTTCCCGCCCTCGCCGCAGGCTCCATCATCCTCTGCGACCGTTACACCGACTCCTCCGAGGCCTACCAGGGCGGCGGCCGTCAACTCGGCAGCGAGCGCATCCTCGCCATGCACGCCGCCGCCTGCGACAACCTCCAGCCCGATCTCACCATCCTCCTCCTTCCGCCACTCGAAGCGTCCCTCCGCCGCGCTCGACGCCGCAACCAACGTCACGTCGCCCAACAAGGCACCGACGAGAACCGTTTTGAACGCGAGTCCGACGACTTCTACCGCCGCATCTACGAAAAGTACAAAGAGATCGCCGCCCGCGAACCCTATCGCGTCGCTGTCATCAGTCGAAACGACAGCATCGAAGAAATCGAGAAAGAGATTCACGCCATCGTCGCGAAGAGAATTTCATCAGCAGAACACCCCGCCACCGCATCCATTCTGGAAGCATGAGCCCCAACACAGAAGTAGCCGCCTCAGCCCAAACCTCCGCTCCACGGATCGTTCAGGAGATCCCCGGCCTCCGTCTCCCGCTTCCCTTCTACATGTTCCGCCGCTGGGTCAAACTCGGCTCCCCCATCCTTCTCTTCGAGCACCTCCTCAGAACCTACGGCAACATCGCCCAATACCGCTTCATGGGCACCTCCATCATCTTCATCAACGACCCCCGCTACATCCAGAACGTCCTCGTCAGCGACGCCGCGCACTTCGTCAAGGAGCGCACCGTCCGCCGCATGAAGGTCCTCCTCGGCGAAGGCCTTATCACCTCCGACGATCCCATCCACATCCGCCAGCGCCGCATCGCCGCGCCCGCCTTCCATCGCCAGCGCATCGCCGCCTACGGAGATCAGATCGTCTCCATCGCTGCCTCCCACCGCGACCAATGGCAGCCCGGCCAGACCCCCGGAGGCAAAGTTATCGACATCGCCTCCGCCAGCATGGCTCTCTCGCTTGAAATCGTCGCGCGCACCCTCTTCGACACCGACGTCACCCCCGACATCCGCGCCATCAACGACGAAGTCAACACCATCATGGGCCTCTACAACTTCATCGTCGCCTTCCCGCGCATCGAGTCCTTTCTGCACCTCCCCATCCCCGGCATCATCAAATTTCGCAAATCCAAAGCCCGTCTCGACGCCGTCGTCAACCGCCTCATCACCGAGCACAGAGAGGCAGCCGCACGCGGCGAACCCGATAAGGGCGACCTCCTCTCCATGCTCCTCGCGAGCAAGTACGAAGACGAGCCAAAAGAAAATCCCACCGCTTCCACCTCGACGAACGAAGCAATCAATAGCAGCCGAGGCAAGGACGGCAGCCGAGCCAAGAACGGATCAAGCGTAGGGCTTCAGCCCCACGAATCATCCTCAAGCAAAAAGGGGGCTTTAGCTCCGGGCCTCTCTTCCTCACCGCCACTGAAACCCGAAGGCATGTCTGACGCGCAAGTCCGCGACGAAGTCCTCACCATCTTCCTAGCCGGCTACGAAACCGTAGCCAACGCCCTCACCTGGACCTGGTACCTCCTCTCGCAAAACCCCGAAGTCGAAGCCAACCTCCACGCCGAGCTCGACACCGTCCTCGGCAAAGGCTCCGAGCAACGTCTCCCCACCCTCGCCGACTACCCGCAACTCCGCTACACCGAACAGGTCTTCGCCGAATCCATGCGCCTCTACCCGCCCGCCTGGGCCATGGGACGCATGTCCACCCGCGAAGTTCACCTCGGCCCCTACAACATCCCTGCTGGCGCCCACATCTTCTTCAGCCAATACGTCATGAGCCGCACCCCCGAATACTTCCCCGATCCCCTTCGCTTCGATCCCGGCCGCTTCACCCCCGAAGCCAAAGCCGCACGCCACAAATTCACCTACTTTCCCTTCGGCGGCGGCAGCCGCCAGTGCATCGGCGAATCCTTCGCATGGATGGAAGGCGTCTTCTCCATCGCCACCATCGCTCAGCGCTGGCGCATGTCGTACGTCGGCGCCACTCCACCCGTCCCGCAGGCCAAGATCACCCTCCGCCCCCGCGATCCACTCATGATGCGGCTCACCCCCCGCTAACGATACACCTCCGCGCGCTTTTCTATCGACTTCATTCCAGCCTTCCGGTACCCTCTTCCTTCAGCAAACATCACGCGAGGTGTCACGATGAGCGCAGGCGGTCCCTTTCCACCCAATCCGGCATATCAGAATGTTCCCCCGCCGCCGGCCACCTCGGGCAACACCGTCCTGAAGATCGTACTGATCGTCATCGGTGTCTTCGTCCTGTTCGGAGTCATCGTTGCCGGCGTCATCGGCATCGGCGTCTACAAGGTGGCGAAGGGTGCACACAAAGACAGCAACGGAAACGTCAGCATCACCACGCCTGGCGGCACCATCACCACCGGCACCTCAGCCAATATCAGCGAAGACGAACTCGGCACAGCTATCTATCCCGGAGCAGTCAGCGGCCAGGGCTCCATGAACATGAAGACGCCGAACGGCTCCATGGTCACCGCCGTCTACACCAGTACCGACCCGTCCGACAAGATCGTTGCCTTCTACAGGGAAAAGCTCGGCGACCAGGCATCCATCGTTCAGAACAGCAACGGAACCGTGCTCTCATCCGGCGAAAAGGATAAGGACAACATCGTCATCACGATCACGCCTGAAGGCAGTTCCTCGAAGATCGCCATCATCCACGTGACCAGCGCCCGCACCCAATAACCAGGCCCAATAACCAGGTCCGATAGCCTTGTCCTTGGCACCGCCTGCCGGGTCGCTTTCAACCTTACGGAACCCGGAAGACGAGCCCCGTGCTGACACTGAACAGACCGGAAGAGGGAAACGAAGTCGTCCCGCCAAAGTCTCCGCTGTTGATAGTCGTAACCGATCCATAGCCCAACTCGACCACGCGAAAGTCCACATGCTTGTGCAGCCTGTAGTCCAGCCCTCCGTAGATTCCATATTGAAATCTGTTCAGTTTAATCGGGCTTGTGGGTGGCTTGGAACTGCCAACGCCAACCGACAGCTGCAGGTAGGGCTTGAAAGCCTCGGCTATAGGTTTCGCAGCAAAACGTGCCCCCACCAGAAAACTATTGAGATGCGCATTATTCCCGGCCACGATCGTGTCGCGAATATCGACGCCCGCATCGAACTTCTGCGCGTGATAAAAATCCACAAAGCCGCCGATGGCCGCGCCGTAAAATTCCCGCGAAGTCACGCCGCTGCCCAGAAACGCGAACACCCCTGTGTCCGGCGTCGAGTTGGTGATGTGAATGCCTACCGGATTCACATACAACCCGATGTCAGTCGAGCCAACTCCCGTAGTACTCGCGGTCGAGGGGCTTACGGGGCTGGGGTTATCCTGGGCACGGGCAGCGAGGGTTATAACAGCGAACGCGAGACATGGAGCGAGGAACCGCAACTTCATAAGATAAGAATCCTTTGCTTTCGAAAACACTGCGAGCCGAACACAGGCATACCTGCAAGTCTATTTGGCTACACTTGCTTCCAGTCTATCGGAACCGACGAATGAACCTCCGACGCCTACCCTCAATCACCTCACCTCAACCGCATCTCACTTCACACATGCAAAGCGCAACGAAAACACGAACGTTTCGGCGCTTCCTGCTGACCCTGGCAATCCTGATGATCGCAGCTGCATCCGCACTCGCGCAGGCCGACGCCTCCCCCGACGAGCAGGCGCTCCTGCGGCTCGCCAATCAATTCCGGGCGCAGCACAATATCCCTCCTCTGCACTGGGACAGTTCCCTCGCCCGCGCCGCCCGCGCCCACCTGCGGTGGGTCATCCGCAACCCCGGCGAACTCCTCCACCAATACCCCGGCGAACCCGACCTCGTCACCCGCGGAGCCAACGCCGGAGCACGCTTCGGCACCATCTCTGAAAACCTCGCCAGCCGTGGTGAGAGCCCAGCCGCGCTCCATCAAGCCTTGACCATCAGCCCACCCCACCGCGCCAACCTTCTCGATCCGAATCTGAACTCAGTCGGCATCGCCGTCGTCGAGAACCAGGGCCTGTTCTTCGCCGTGGAAGACTTCGGCCGCTACGTCCCCGCCCTGACTCCCGACGCCATCGAGCATCAGGTCGCAAGGCTCATCCAGGCCCAGGGCATTCCCCCCGCTCCATCGAACGAAGACGCCCGCAGGACATGCACCATGCCCCAGGGTCAGGCCGGCACTCCAAAGCTCGTAATCCAATGGGACGGCCCCGACATCAGCCGTCTGCCCGACTCCGTCCTCCACCAGCTCGACAACACAAAGTACACCTCAGCCGCAGTGGGAGCCTGCTCCGCCAGGCAATCCAATCCGCAGTTCACCACCTACCACATCGTGATCCTGCTTTACTAAGCCACTCGCACCAGTCGACGAAGCCAATACCTCGATCCAAAACAAAATTTACCATTCGAATCCGAGCAGTCACAGACTCACTCTCGCGTCATCTCTCTGTTGCGGTGAACGAAGGATCGAAGTATAAAGAAAACTCCCCACAGTACTTCTTTCTTTCACTCAACTTGGTAACGGCATCGGGCAACACCCTGTTTCGATTCCCAACGAAGAGAGGACACACCATGATTTTTGGAATGAGCACAGCTCTCTACACGATCATCCACGTCATCATCAGCCTCATCGGCATCGGTACCGGCTTCATCGTCCTCTACGGTCTGCTCAACGGCAAACTTCTCGGTCCCTGGAACTTTGTGTTTCTCGTCACTACCATTCTCACCAGCCTCAGCGGCTTCGGCTTTCCGAACACCACAATAACTCCAGGCATCGTCCTCGGCCTTCTCTCCATGATCGTGCTCGCCATCGCAGTGCTTGCCCTCTGCACCTTCAAGCTCAACGGGCCATGGCGCCGCACCTACGCCATCTCAGCCATGATCGCCCTCTACTTCAATTGCTTCGTCCTCATCGCACAGTCATTCGAGCACGTCCCCGCTCTCCACGCCCTCGCCCCCACCGCAACCGAGGGCCCCTTCAAGATCGCTCAACTCCTCCTGTTGGTCCTCTTCATCGTGTTGATCATCGGAGCAGCAAGGAAGTTCCGCAGCCCGTCCGTCCAACCCTGAATTCCGCACACAAACGACCCAGGTACCCACATCTCGCCCCTGAGGATGTCGGTACAGCCCTGTCCACAAAACCCAACAACCACGCCGACGTCGTACGCTCCTTCTCTCGACGTGATGCCCACCCCGAACGCGTATCATAGAATCAACGATCACTCATAACCGCTCCGGCAAGAAAGGAGACAGCAGCGAATGTCAGCACTTCCCGCCACCTTCAATGACTTCCTCGGCAACACCACCGCAATCGAGCATCTCCGCACCGCCATCGCCGCCGGCCGCCTTCCTCACTCCCTCATCCTCGCCGGCCCCAGCGGAGCCGGAAAATACACCCTCGCTCTCATGCTCACCATGGCGATTGAGTGCGAACGTCAGCCCCGCGAGCTACGCTCCTACAGCGACTCCCTCGGATCGAGCCCACAGTCGCTGGCCTCCTTCTGCGGTGTCTGTCACAACTGCACCCGCATCGCCTCCGCCGCCAACCTTGAAGACGAAGTCGACAAAGCCGTCGCCACACGCGAAGAACTCCGCGAGGCCGACAAGAAGGACACACGCGTCCTCATCCAGCCCCACCCCGACGTCCTCATCATCCCGCCCGACCCTCCGCAGCTCCTCATCAAACTCGGGCAGGTCCGCACCCTCATCCACAGCTCGCACTACCTGCCCGCGGAAGCCCCAAAAAAAATCTTCATCATCACCGCCTCCAACTTCATGAAGGAAGCCGCCAACTCGCTCCTCAAAGTCCTCGAAGAGCCGCCCGGACACGGTCCACCTCATCCTCCTCGCGGAAAATCCCGGGGAACTCCTCCCCACCATTCGCTCCCGCTGCGCCACTGTGCGCCTCGGCGCGTTGCCCGTCGAAGAGATCGAGATGCTCCTCGCCGACCGCCGCACCGACGTCCCTCCGCAACAACGCACCCTCATCGCCCGCCTCGCGCAAGGAGCCGCAGGTAAGGCTCTCGGCTTCGATCTCGCCGCCTACACCGCCGCCCGCGCCGATGCGCTCATCTTCCTCCGCAACGCCGCCGCAACCAGCAGCGGAACCGCTGAGCCCGACCACACCGCCCTCTTCAAGATGACCGAAACCTACCGCGCCGGAGCCGAAGGCCAACAAAAAACCTCCGCTCTCCTCCGCACACTCTCTCTGCTCCTCGAAGACCTTCTCCTCCTCGGCGCTGGCACACCCGAACTCGTCCGCAACACTGACCTCCGCCACGAACTCGACCGGCTCAGTGCCACCCTCAGCTTCGCCTGGATCGAAAACGCCTCGCGCGGCCTCGATCAGGTGCAGAGCGGCCTCCGCCGCAACCTCCTGCGCAGCCTCTCCCTCGACGCCTTCGCAGCACAGTTGGCCGCCAGATGAGCCAGCACGACCGTACGACGCAACATCTCACCACCACCCCCGAAGACATCGCCCGCGCAGCCGAAATCCTTCGCAGCGGCGGCACCGTGGCCTTCCCCACCGAGACCGTCTACGGCCTCGGCGCCAACGCCCTCGACTCTCGCGCCGTCGAAAGCATCTTCACTGCTAAAGCCCGCCCCAACTGGGATCCAGTCATCGTTCACGTCGCCGACCGCACCATGCTCGACCGTGTCGCCATCGTCCCTGCCGCAGCTGAGCGCCTCATCGCAGCCTTCTGGCCCGGCCCACTCACCCTCCTCCTGCCCCGCACGTCGCAAGTTCCCGACAACGTCACCGCCAACCGCCCCCTCGTCGGCGTCCGCATGCCCGCTCATCCCATCGCCCTCGCCCTCATCGAAGCCGCCGGCATCCCCATCGCCGCCCCGAGCGCCAATCGCTTCGGACACACCAGCCCCACCACCGCGGCCCATGTCCTCCACGACCTCGACCACCGCATCGACGCCGTCCTCGACGGAGGCCCCACCACCGTCGGCCTCGAATCCACAGTGCTGGACCCCAACCAATCCCCGATGATCCTCTACCGCCCCGGCGCCATCACCGCCGCCATGCTCGAACCCATCGCCGGCCCCGTCACTCTCTACCAACCGCCCCCACAACCCGCAGCCGAACCACAAAGCCTCCCCTCACCCGGCGTCGGCATCCGCCACTACGCCCCCCGCGCCCGCCTGATCCTGGTCGCCAACGAGGCCGAAATGAACACCCACATCGCCCAACTCTGCCCCACAAAGGAAAGAATCGGCGTCATGCTCCCTCTGGACTGGACCGTCCCCAACCATTCCGTCGAAATCTTCCACTGGAACATATTCCACAACAACAACGCCCTCGCCCACACTCTCTACGCCGGCCTGCGCGAACTCGACAGCCGCGGCGTCACCGCAATCCTCTGCCCAATCCCCACAGCCGACGGCCTCGGCCTTGCCATCCGCGACCGCCTCGAGAAAGCCGCAAAATCAAAGTAACGCCCTCGTTTTGCACCTAACGCTCCTCGTATACTCTTTCCATGCAGGCTCCCGAAATCGAACTGAAGTTTCCCGTCGCCGATCCAATCTTTCTTCAGGCACGCCTTCCCCATCTCGGCTTCCACCTGGTCACTCCGCGCACCTTCGAACACAACACTCTTTACGACACTCCCGATCGCGAACTCCGCGCCAAACGCCAGATCCTTCGCCTCCGCGAGTACGGCGGCATCTACACCCTCACCCACAAGCGCATCGATGACAGCAGTGCGGAATCCTCCCGCTACAAGATCCGCATCGAGACCGAGACCACCGTCTCCGACCCGCACGCCATCGCCGAAATCTTCCGCCAACTGGGCTACACCCCCGCCTTCGTCTACGAGAAATTCCGAACCGAGTGGTCTCAAGTCGTCAATTCAAACTCCAATCCCAACTCCGACGCCATCGCTCATCTCGTCATCGACGAAACACCCATCGGCAACTATGCCGAACTCGAAGGCCCGACTGACTGGATCGATCGAACTCTGGCCGAACTCAACGTAGATCACGCCACCTGCCTCACCGACAGCTACGGCAAGCTCTTCCTCGACTGGAAGCAGCTCACCGGCAGCCCCGCAGAAAACCTCACCTTCGCCGACATCGCCTCCCCCGTCCTGACCCACCACTAAAGCCTGCCATCCCCGCGCCGATACAACCTCTGTAAATGGAGGTTCCCTTGGCACGCCCACTTCGTTCCCCGTACCCCGTTCTCCTCATAACAGGCCTTACTCTCTGCATGAGCGGCTTCGCCGCGCCGACTCACCGCGCCATCGTCTCCCGCGTCTCCCCTGCCTACCCGGAACTGGCTCGCCGCATGCACGTCTCCGGCAAGGTCGTTCTTCTCGTCACCATCGACGCCGACGGAAAAGTCTCAGCCACCAAGGTCGAATCAGGCCACGCGCTCCTCGCCCCGGCAGCGCAGGACGCCGTCAGCCGCTGGCGCTTCGCTCCCAACACCGAAACCTCCGAGTCCGAGATCGAAATCAACTTCACCGCAGACGGCCAATAATCCACGCTCCCTCCCGAACGCACACTCCCGCACATAAGGACCGCCATGAAACTCGAATCCAAGCTCGGCCTCAGCACCGGCATTCTCATCGCCGCCATGTTTCTCAGCGCGTTCACCGCGCACCTCCGCATGACCGAGGCCAATCACCTCTCCGACATCATCACGACCAATCGCCTCCCGCTCATCATGGGAAGCCGCGATCTCCGTTCCCACTTCACTGACACCATTCGCGCTCTCGAGTCCTACATGCTCTTCGGCATCGACCCTAACTCCTCCGCCGCCTTTCGCGCCTCCCGCCGCGAACAGTTTGAGCAGGCCGAAATATCCCTCGCGAAACTTCGACAGGACAGTACCCACTTCGACCTCGGTCCCGATGCCGCTCGCCTCGCCGCTCTTGAAACCGGCCTCACCGCTCTCAAACCGCTCGAAGAGAAAGTCGAAGCCCTCAACGAGTCGAAGACCTCGCAAGGCACCGCACAAGCCTACGAGACTCTACAGAACCAGATCCTCCCCCTCGAACAATCCCTTTTCAGGAACGTCACCGATCTCGCCCAGTCGCAGATGGCCCAGACGAACGAAGAGCTCGTGCAGCTCCGCCGCGCAAATCACTCCACGCTGCTCACCCTTTGGCTCGCTACCATCTTTGGCGCCCTCGTCGGAGGCTCCTTCTCCATCCTCCTCGCCCGCCGCATCACCCGGGCCGTCACTCTCGTCGCCGAACGTGCCAACGCCATCGCCGCAGGCGACCTCACCGGCGAGACCCTTGACCTCCACAGCCAGGATCAAATCGGAACCCTCGCCGCAGCGATGCAGCAGATGCAGAACAACCTAGCCGGCATCATCGGCACAGTCGTCCAGACGGCTGGCTCGCTGACCGGCAGCGCCGCCTCCATGCGCACCGCCGGCGATCAGATCCACCGCCGCATGGACCAGCAAAGCCAGCAGACCCAGCAGGCCGCAACCGCCATGCAGGAAATGTCCGCGAGTATCGCTGAGGTCTCGCGCCACACGCAGTCCGCAGCCGAGACCGCACGCAGCGCCGCGGAAACCGCACGCGACGGAGGCACGATCGTCAAGCAGGTCCTCGGCAGCATGCACTCCATCGCCACCGCCGTAAGCGACACGTCAGCCACCGTTGGCCTACTCGGAGATGACTCACGCCGCATCAGCCAGATCGTCACCGTCATCGACGAGATCGCCCGCAAGACCAACCTCCTCGCCCTGAACGCAGCCATCGAAGCCGCGCGGGCCGGCGACCAGGGCCGTGGCTTCGCCGTCGTCGCCGGCGAGGTTCGCCGCCTCGCCGAGTCCACCGCTCAAGCCACCGGCGAGATCGCCACCATGATCCAGGGCATTCAGGACCGTACCCGCACCGCCATCGCCAGCATGGAGAGCGGCACCGGCACCGTGCAGCAGGGAGTCATCACCACCACCCAGGCCGGCGAAGCTCTCGAGCGCATCATCGGCATGGCCGAGCGCGTCGACCGCATGATCGCCCAGATCGCCATCGCTGCCTCGCAACAAACCGCCGCCGCCGATCAGTCCAGCGCCAGCCTGGACGCCATCCACTCTCTCAGCCACGACAACCTCACCGAGATGGCCACCACCGCCGCCGGCATCGAGTCGCTCCGCACCACGGCAGTCACCCTCGAACATCAGGTCGACCGCTTCCGCCTCAAGTCCGCACCCGACACCAGGCTCATTCCGTCCCCCACAAACAATCAACCGCAAATCACCCTGCAACTCGCCTGAGCGCACACGGCAACAGCAAGACGTAACAGTGACAAAAAAAACGGATAAGAGCGATTCGCCGTATCGCTCTTATCCGTTTTTATCTCTTGGATCACTGTTACGCCGTTTGGGTTTTCGCGGCCTAGAAAATTTGGAAGTTAACCTCGACGTTCAACTCCACCAGAACCGGGTGGCCGTTCTCCATCGCAGGCTTGAACCTGTACTGCATCACAGCGTCTCTCGCCTTTTCGTCGAGACCCATGCCGACGCCGCGAATCACGTGGACATGGCTCGGATTGCCATTCGTATCGACCCACAGATTCACCAGCACGTTTCCAGCGACCTTCGCCTTGCGAGCCTCTTCCGAAAACTCCGGCTCGACCGAATAGATCAGGATCGGCGCACTCACACCGCCGCCAATCCGCCTCGGCCCACCACCCGTATTTCCACCCGAACCCGGCCCGAGCCCGGAACCGTTCCCCGAACCCAACCCTGTCCCCGAGCCATTACCCATCGACATTCCCACCAGCGGCGAACTGGCAATGCCAATCTGCGGAATGCTGCTCGCCATCTTCACATCCTGCTGCACTTCGATCGTCGGCTGGATATGAATCTTCGGCTCGATCAACGGAGGCTTATTTGGCGGCACAATCTGCGTATCAGCAAACTTCGGCGGCGTTCCTTTCGTTACTGGAGTCGGCCCGCGCTGTCCGCCGCCGCCGCCCATCTTGTCCAGCTTCGGCGGAGCCTGCGGAGGAACCGTCAAATCCGTCACCAGCATCTGCTTCACAGGAGCGGAAAACCTAACCTTCTCATGCAGCAGCCACGCGATGAACAGAATGATCAGCGCATAAATTGCGATAGCAGAACCCGTCGCCGCAGGGTTCTGCTTGGTCTTCATCCTGTCGACAACCGCAATCGGCTTCGACTCCAGAACCAGCGGAGGCAACTTAACCGGAAAGAACACATCCCGAATGCTGCTCCACAGAGAGGTGAATACTCCCTCTTCCTTGATGATCAGATCGTTCGCCACCGGCCTGGACTGCAACTCCAGCGGCTCTTCCTTCGTCTTGCTGAACGCGTCCCGCAGATTCGCGATCAGCGACGTCCACATCGATCCATCGGTCTCTTCATTCAGGTGCGGGGCATCCGCCGGACGCAACGTCGGTGCGGGCTTATCTCGATCGATCTGCGGTGGTGGGGTCAATAATGAATTCGCCATAAGCTGCTTCGCCTCGGTGGAGCTAGCCGCAGCTACCAACCACCCACTCTTTCAAAATCCTGCGCCGACTCGACTTCTGTCAATACGTTTCCGGTCTATCGCCGGTTTTTCTTCCCTTACGGCAAGCGAGCCCTGGCCCAACTAACATTCTACAAACTTTCACCTCCCAGTGCTTGATTCCTTGGACGCACATCCCCCTCGAATGTCTCTTCCCCTTTTTGTTCGCCCGCCACCCCGTCTACAATAAGGGTTTGGCAGAAACTGCATCTCCGCTATCAGGATAACGAGGAACGAATGCCGGAAGTACCCCAGGAAAACCCCGAAGACGGAAGACTAGCGCCCAGGCCCGACGACGAAAAGACTGCGCCCAAGCTGCTGAAGTCTACGCTTAATTTGCCCCAAACCGCCTTCCCCATGAAGGCGAATCTGCCGGTCAACGAGCCCGCTCGTCTCGAAGGCTGGCAGAAGCAGCACTTATATGACCAAATCCGCTCCGCCCGCGTCGGAGCCCCCAGGTACATCCTCCATGACGGCCCGCCCTACGCCAATGGCGCCATCCACCTCGGCCACGCCCTCAACAAATGCATCAAGGACTTCGTCGTCAAGACCAAAACCATGGCCGGCTTCGACGCCCCGTACGTCCCCGGATGGGACTGCCACGGCCTACCCATCGAAATCAAAGTCGACGAGCAGCTCGGCCGCAAGAAGCTCGAGATGGAGCCCATCGCCGTCCGCCGCGCCTGCCGCGAATACGCGCAAAAATACGTCGACCTTCAGCGCACCCAGTTCGAGCGCATCGGCGTCTTCGGCCGCTGGAACGACCCCTACCTCACCATGTCCTTCCAATACGAGGCCAGCATCGTCGATACCTTCTACGACTTCCTCGAAAAAGGCTTCATCTACAAAGGCCTCCGCCCCGTCTACTGGTGCATCCACGACCGCACCGCCCTCGCCGAAGCCGAGGTCGAGTACGCGCAGCACACCTCACCCAGTGTCTACGTGCGCTACTCCCTCTTCTCCGCGCCAAGGGAGATCGACCCTCGCCTCGAAGGCAAAACCGTCTACGCGATCATCTGGACAACCACCCCGTGGACACTCCCGGCATCGCAGGCCATCGCCTTCAACCCGCATCTCCGTTACGTCGCCCTAGAAGATCCTAAAGACGGAGCTGTCTACATCGTCGCCGAGGATCTTGTCCCCGCGGTAAAAGCCGCTGCCAACCTCGAAGCGGCAGTTGAAATAGGCAGCTTCCCCGGCGAGCATCTTTCAAAAGCCACCTTCCTGCACCCGTTTCTCTCGCGATACATCGTCACCGCCGCCGCGGACTATGTCACCAGCGATCAAGGCACCGGCCTTGTCCACACCTCACCCGCCCACGGCGTCGACGACTTCTACACCGGCAAGAAACTCGGCCTTCCCGAAATCCAATACGTTGACAACGCCGGACGCCAGCGCCACACCGGCGAGCATGGCGGAGGTGGAACACCCCAGCCCTACGAAGACCTCACCATCTTCAAATCCAACCCAGTCATCATCGAACTCCTCCGCGAAAGAGGCGCGCTCCTCAGCACCACCACCTACGAGCACTCCTACCCGCACTGCTGGCGCTGCCACAACCCCATCATCGTCCGCGCCACCGAGCAGTGGTTCATCGGCATGGAAACTCCGATGACTACCGACGATGGCACCGAGACCACCTTCCGTCAGCGCGCCCTCGACGAGATCAAGCAAGTCGTCTGGGATCCCGAGTGGGGTGAAGAGCGCATCTCCAACATGATCGCCACTCGTCCCGACTGGTGCATCTCGCGCCAGCGCATCTGGGGCGTCCCCATCGCCGTCTTCCTCTGCGAAAAATGCAACACGCCGCTCAACGACAGGGCCGTCAACAAGGCCATCGTCGAACGATTCAAAAAAGAGGGCGCCGACGCCTGGTACCTTCACGACGCACACACCCTCTTGCCCGAAGGCACGGCCTGCGCCACCTGCGACAACCATGAATTCCGCAAGGAGACCGACATCCTCGACGTCTGGTTTGAATCCGGTGCAAGCTGGCATGCCGTCCTCGAGCCCGAACACAACTTCCCCGCCGATCTCTACACCGAAGGCGGCGATCAGCATCGCGGCTGGTTCCATTCCTCGCTGCTCACCTCCGTCGCGGTCCGCGGCGTCGCGCCCTATCGAATGGTCGCGACCTCCGGTTGGACCCTCGACGAGCAGGGCCGCGCCTTCTCCAAATCGCTCGGCAACGGCGTAGACCCCGTCGACATCGCCAAGCGCCTCGGCGGCGAGATCATCCGGCTCTGGGTCGCCTCCGTCGACTTCCGCGAAGACGTCGCCGCCAGTGAAAACCTCATGCAGCGCGTCAGCGACAACTACCGCAAGCTGCGCAACACCCTGCGCTTCCTCCTCAGCAACCTGTACGACTTCGACCCTTCCACAAACGCCATCCATGACTTTGCGAAGCTGGAATCTTTAGACCAATACATCCTCGCCCGTACCGCCGAGCTCGACGCAAAGATCCGCTCCGCCTACGACGACTTCGAGTTCCACCGCGCCTACCACGCCCTCAACGAGTTCGTGAACACCGATCTCAGCGCGCTCTACCTCGACGTCCTCAAAGACCGCCTCTACACCTTTGCCCCCAATCACCCCGGCCGTCGCAGCGCGCAGACCGCGCTCTGGCGCATCGCCGAAGCCCTCACCCGCCTCATCGCGCCCATCCTCAGCTTCACCGCCGACGAGGTCTGGCAACTCCTACCGAAGGTCGAAGGCCGCGAATCCAGCGTCCACCTCGCGCTCTTCCCCGACATGTCCGACATCGTCCCCGGCAGCGTCAAGAGCATCGAAGAAGACTGGGAGTACCTCCTTACGCTTCGCGACGAGGTCCTCAAAGTTCTCGAAGAAGCCCGCACCGCCAAGGAGATCAGCAACCGCCCGTCCGAAGTCCAGGTCACCCTCGGCTGGCTCAACCCCTCGCGTGCCCACCCAACCTCATCTTCGAGCGCTACCACGAGCATCCTTCCCGAGCTTCTCGGCGTTGCCCAGGTCAATCTCGCCGACGCAATCGTCACCGAAGGCGAAGTCGCAAAGGGAGCCTTCTACGTTCAGGCCAAACCAGCCGACGGCAGCAAGTGCGAACGCTGCTGGCGCTTCACCACGGACGTAGGCAACGACGCCAACTATCCCAACCGTCTGCCTTCGCTGCGCCGACGCGCTCCAGGCCATCCAATTCCCCCCATACACCGCATCACCCAGCAACCCAACGGAGCCGCAAGCCTGATGTCTTCCCCCAATACTCCTATCGATTCTCCCGACGCAAGATACAAATATCCGCCCACCGAATTCGACCCGAAGCCCTTCGACAAGCGCATCGTCGTCCTCGCCATCTCCGCCCTCGTCGTCATCCTCGATCGCATCACGAAATACATCGTCTCTCAGCGACTCCCCAACGGCCAGGCCAACACCGTCATCCCTGGCATCTTCCGCATCTCCGACGTCCACAACACCGGCGCAGCCTTCAGCATGTTCGCGGAAAACGCCTCACCCGACACCGTCCGCTACATCCTCATCGCCTTCTCCGCCATCGCCGTCATCATTCTCCTGGGCATGATCTGGCGCGTAGGCCGCTACCTCACTCTCACCTCGGTCGCCCTCGCCCTCATCCTCGGCGGAGCCGCCGGCAACCTCTACGACCGCATCCGCTACCACTACGTCATCGACTTCCTCGAAGTCCACATCGTCCACTACCATTGGCCCGACTTCAACGTCGCCGACAGCTGCATCGTCATCGGCGCCTGTCTCCTCATCATCGAAATCTTCCGCCCCCAACCTCAAACCTAGGGTATCGCCAATTAGCTTGAGTCTAAGTGGTCGATTAGAGCGTTTGATTAAATATAAAAATTGTCATCCTGAGCGGAGTCTCTTGCAGTCTCATCGCAAGAGGCGCAGTCGAAGAGGCTGCCCTGAGCTTGTCGAAGGGACCTGCGGTTTGCTCGCAGTGCACCAGTGCGGGAGCCCCGATAGCCAACCGTCGACGCCCTGCCGAAACCTCACCGCACGTAGGAGAACGTGCCGCACGAATCCGAAGAATTCGCCAGCGCCTCCAACGTGAGGACCGGCGGCTTCGCCCCTGAGAAAAATGCAAGTTGCAGCGAGCGTCCCGCCGCATAGGTAACCATCCACTGCGTCTCTTCAGAGCCGCACAAAGTGTTGTGCCGCAAAAAAGTCTTCGTCGCCGGTATGCTCAGCCGATAAACACTGCCGCTTCCTCCACCGCTGCTATCCGCGTCAAAAAGCGCGCTCGCCTCCGCCTGCCTGAAGACCGCGTATTCGAGCGATCGTAAAGGTCGAGAAATTGATCGCCACCTTTTCATCAGTGAGACCCACGTCCCCTGTGATGGACTTCGCCGTCGAACTTGCCGCACGCCAGTTCCCTTTATCCTGCGCCGCAGCCGTCATGCAGCAAACCAACACCGAACCCTGCCACCCGCAACAACATCTCTCGCTTCATCTTTCCTCGTTTCCTCTGTCGAGCATGGCATCTGCAGCCTCGTTTGATCAACTGCGGCTCCATCAAAACAAGAACTCGTTCCGCAGAGCGCTGAAGGCGCGACCTGAACTTGCCTGGGGCATCGCCACAGAAATCGAAGGGGTTGATGACTAAGGGCTGAAGGCCCGACCTATCTTCTTGCCGCCCTCAACCCCTGCAAAACCAACCCGGATTCGCATTTCTCTCCATCCTGTCTGACAATAGAAGTTTGGCCATGACACAGCGAAAGCCCGAGCAGAACCTCGACCAGATCACGATCCGCGGAGCCCGGACCCACAACCTCAAGGGCATCGACGTCGACATCCCCCACAACGCCCTCACCGTCGTCAGCGGCGTCTGCGGCTCAGGCAAATCCTCCCTCGCCTTCGACACCGTCTACGCCGAAGGCCAGCGCCGCTACGTCGAATCTCTCTCCGCCTACGCCCGCCAGTTCCTCGAGCGCATCGAAAAGCCCGACGTCGACCACATGGACGGCCTCGCCCCCGCCATCGCCATCAAGCAGAAAAATCAAACCCGCAACCCCCGCTCCACCGTCGCCACCGCAACCGAAATCTACGACTACCTCCGCCTCCTCTACGCCCGCTGCGGCACCGTCACCTGCCTGCACTGCGGCGGCATCGTCAAACACGACACCGTCGACGAGATCGTCACCACGCTCTTCGCCCTCCCCGAAGGCACCCGCACCTACGTCCTCTTCCCCATCGTCCGCGCCGAGGTAAAACTCGAGCCGATGCAGATCCCCACACCTGAAGAGACCGCCGACACACCCAAACCCAAAAAGCCCGCAACTAAAAAATCCGCGAAATCCGCAGCCGCTTCGTCCTTCAACCTCACCGAATCCCTCAAAGAGCGCCTCACCGAACTGCGCCGCCGCGGTTACAACCGCCTCTACCAAAGTGGAAAAATCGTAGAGTTCTCCACCCCCGAATCCCTCCTCGAACTCGACTTCACCCAACCCATCTTCGTCCTCATCGACCGCCTCGCCATCACCCCCGAATCGCGCGCAAGAATCGTCGACGCCATCGAAACCGGCTACCGCGAATCCGGCGAAGTCCAATTCCACATTCCGCCCAGCGACGAAAATCAGAGCCCAACGAAGCTCCGTTTTTCCGCCGCCTTCGAGTGCACCACCTGCCACCGCGCCTACCGCGAGCCCGAACCCCGCCTCTTCTCCTTCAACAACCCCTACGGCGCCTGCCCCCGCTGCCAGGGCTTCGGCAACACCATCGACTTCGACCCCAACCTCATCATCCCCGACAAATCCAAGACCCTCGACGAGGGCGCCATCGCCCCCTGGACCACCACAAAATACCGCCCCCACCACGGCGAGATGAAGCGCGCCGCCAAGATCGCCAACATCCCCACCAACGTCCCCTGGTACGATCTCACCGACTACCAGCAGCGCTTCATCGAAGAGGGCGACGACAGCTTCCCCGGCATCCGCGGCTTCTTCGCCGCGCTCGAGCGCAAAAAATACAAGCTCCACGTCCGCGTCTTCCTCTCCAAGTACCGCGGCTACGCCCTCTGCCCCGACTGCCGCGGCCAGCGCCTCCGCGCCGAAGCCCGCGCCGTCTTAATCGCGCCTCAAAATGGTCCAGCCAAAAACATCTGCGAAACCTCCGCCCTCACCATCGCCGAAGCCCAAACCTTCTTCGACAATTTGCAACTCTCACCGGCACAAACCGAAGTCGCCGGAAAGATCCTCGAAGAGGTCCGCCAGCGCATCCACTTCCTCCATCAGGTCGGCCTCGACTACCTCACCCTCGACCGCCTCAGCTCCACCCTCTCCGGCGGCGAATCCCAACGCATCCAACTCGCCACCTCGCTAGGCTCCCGCTTAGTCGGCGCACTCTACGTCCTCGACGAGCCCAGCATCGGCCTCCACACCCGCGACACCGCCAAGCTCATCCGCATCATGAAGGACCTCCGCGACCTCGGCAACACCATCCTCGTCGTCGAGCACGACCCCGACGTCATCCGCGCCGCCGACCACCTCCTCGACCTCGGCCCCGGAGCCGGCGAACTCGGCGGCCAACTCCTCGCCTCCGGCACCGTCGCAGAAGTCACCGCCAACCCAAACTCCATCACCGGCAAATACCTCTCCGGCCGCCTCACCATCCCCATCCCCAAGTACCGCCGCGAACCCGGCCGCGAACACCTCAAGCTCACCGGCGCCCGCATCCACAACCTCCGCGGCGTCGACATCGACATCCCCCTCGGCCTCCTCGTCTGCGTCACCGGCGTCAGCGGCTCCGGCAAATCCACCCTCGTCCACCAGGTCCTCTACCGCGCCCTCATGCAGGCTCTCGGCCAAACCGAAGGCAGCGATCCCGCGCACCTCTTCCGCGAACTCACCGGCACCCAGCACCTCAACGACGTCATCCTCGTCGACCAGTCCCCCATCGGCCGCACCCCGCGCTCCAACCCCGTCACCTACATCAAGGCCTTCGACGACATCCGCGCCCTCTTCGCCGCCCAGCCCGACGCCAAACGCCGCGGCTTCGGCCCCGGCCACTTCTCCTTCAACGTCCCCGGCGGCCGCTGCGACGTCTGCGAAGGCGACGGCACCGTCACCGTCGAAATGCAGTTCCTCGCCGACATCGAGCTCCCCTGCGAAGAATGTAACGGAACGCGTTACAAATCCTCCATCCTCGACATCAAGTACAAAGGCAAGAGCATCTACGACGTCCTCAACATGACCGTCAAGGAAGCCCTCGTCTACTTCGCCGGCCATCCCAAGATCGTCGACAAGCTCTACGTCCTCGACGAGGTCGGCCTCGGCTACGTCCGTCTCGGCCAGTCCGCCACCACGCTCTCCGGCGGCGAAGCCCAGCGCGTCAAACTCGCCTCCCACCTCGCCACCGCGCGCAGCATCACCAACCGCGGCACCAACGATTCCGCTAGCCAAACCGCCGCCAAAGCCCGCAGCCGCACCCTCTACATCCTCGACGAGCCCACCACCGGCCTCCACTTCGACGACGTAGCCAAGCTCCTCGCCGCCTTCCGCAAACTCATCGAAGGCGGCGGCTCCCTCCTCGTCATCGAGCACAATCTCGACGTCATCAAATCCGCCGACTGGGTCATCGACATGGGCCCCGAGGGCGGCAACGGCGGCGGCCAGATCGTCGCCACCGGCACCCCCGAAGAGATCGCCGCCAACCCCGCCAGCCACACCGGCCACTGGCTCGCCCCCGTTCTGCATCTGCAAACGTTGAAAGCAGAGCCGGAATTTCAAGTCACCGCCTGATCGGCCCTCCAGGAGATAAACTCCTCATTCTTCTTCGAGCAGGCAGGAATCCCTTTCGGCGTCCAGCCCATCCTCTCTTCGGACGTCTCAAAGAATTGACAAAACCCAGACAATTCCGTGACAAAGCCAGCCCGCGAAAGGTCTAGCGTCTCTGTGCTGCAGTGTACGCACGGCCCCTCCCAGGAGAACCAACATGGAATCAGGCCATTCTCTCGCCGTTCGTTTCCGCGTGCTCGGTCTGCTGGCGCTGATCGTGGCTACCGCGAATGTCTTCGCTCGCGCCGCCGATACCTCATTCATCGGTCCTCTCAATACCATCACCATCCTCAACTCCACCATACCGTCCAACGGTGACGTCAACCCATATGGAGTCGCTCGCGTTCCCGAAACCAAAGGCTCCCTCGTCGAAGGCAACTTCCTGATCAGCAACTTCAACAACATGATGAACCTCCAGGGCACAGGGACAACCATCGTGCAGATCGCGCCTGACGGGACCTTCAGTCTCTTTGCTCAGATCGATCCGAACACCGTCTCCTGCCCCGGCGGCATTGGGCTCACCACTGCCCTTGTAGCGCTGCGCAGCGGCTTCGTCGTTGTCGGCAGTCTGCCCACAGCAGATGGCTCCGCGGCCACAGCAGAAGCCGGTTGCCTCATTGTTCTCAACAGCACAGGCCATGTGGTCGAGACAATCTCAGGTCATCACATCAATGGTCCGTGGGACATGACCGCAGTGGATAACGGCTTTTTCACCACACTATTCGTAACCAACGTACTCAATGGCACAGTCGCAGCAAACGGTAGCGTGGTCTATCGCGGAACAGTTGTCCGTCTTCTGCTAAGCACCGTCGGTGACGAGCCGCCTCAGTTGCTCAACAGCACCGTCGTCGCCTCCGGATTCCCTGAGCGCACCGACCCCAACGCGCTGGTCATCGGCCCAACGGGCGTCGCCTTTGATGAAGAAACAGGAAATCTCTACGTTGCAGACAGCTTGGATAATCGGATCGCCGCTATTCCCGACGCACTCTTCCGGATATTCCCGGCAGATGCTGGATCTACTGTGTCCCAGGGCGGAGCTCTCAACGATCCGCTCGGTCTTGCCTTCACTCCGAACCATCATCTCGTTGTCGCAAACGGAGATGACGGCAACCTTGTGGAGATCAATCCAGCATCAGGCAAACAAGTCGCAGTCAAGCTGGTCGACAGCTCAGGAGGACCACCGCCGGGATCCGGTGCACTCTTTGGTCTGATCGCGACTACCGACGGAGTCTATTTCGTCGATGACGCCTCAAACACCTTCAACTTCCTGCACTAGGCCTTGGCGACCACACATCGATGACGGAGGGCGTCGGAATCGCCATTGCAGCCAGTTAGGGGCGGTCAACGCGACAATCCGGGAGCTGGACCCAAAGATAAGTAACGACAATTGCTCTTGCGTCTAACGAACGAAGCAACTTCTCAATCGACAGCAGACGCATCTTCCACAGCCCACTCTTGACGCGCCTGTTATCCTTAGATCAGGGAAAAGTTACCGAAGCCCGGCCATCCAGGCCGGGCTTCCGCACTTAATGCCGGACATGTAGTCCGGACTTAAATCTTTTCCTTGGAAGACTTTGCACACTTTAAGGCGGGGAGGGGGTCTAACCATACCGATGAAAGAACACACCGCAACCAGCCCTTTTCTGCCGCTCCTCAACATCCTCTGGACCATCCCTTCGTAATAATTTCCACATTGCTTCTTGCATCAATTCCAGCCCAGGCCCAGCTCCCCGCCGGCACCACCGACACAACCCAGCAGCCCCAACCCCAGAAGCAAGACCCCCTCCTCACCCAGGCCAACGACGCCCTCGACAAGCACGACTACCCCACCGCCCTCAAGCTCCTCACCACCCTCACCGAAAAATCCCCGCACGACCCCCACCTCCTCTACGACCTCGCCTTCACCCAGGACGCCCTCGCCGAAACCCCTGACCAGACCACCGCCGCCGAGACCACGTACCGTCGCGCGATCGCCGCCGACCCCACCTTCTTCGACCCCCACCTCGCCCTCGGCCTCCTCCTCGCCCGCAGCGGCAAGCTCTCCCTCGCCCGCACCGAACTCCTCAAGGCCACTACCCTCAACACCGACAACCCACTCCTCAAAGCCCGCGCCTTCCGCGCCCTCGCCCGCATCGACCAATCCACCGACCCCGCCACCGCCAGCGACGAACTCCTCTCCGCCCTCAAGCTCTCCCCCGAGACCGCCGACGACATCCTCCTCTCCGGCGAACTCGCCGAGGCCTCCGGCGACACCGCCTCCGCAGAAGCCGCCTACCGCCGCCTCATCGCCGCCGACCCCCAAAATCACGACGCCACCGCCGCCCTCACCCATCTCCTTCTGCATCAACAGAAGCCCGACCAGGCCGAAACCCTCCTCACCGCCGCCCTCGCCAAAGACCCCGACAACCCCACCCTGAACACCCAGCTCGCCAGCCTCTACGAGCAACAAAACAAACCCGCGCAAGCGCTTCCCATCGTAGAAAAGCTCCACACCGCGCACCCCGGCGACCCCGCGATCACCCGCCTCCTCGCCCGTCTCTACAGCCGCAACCAACAGTACGACAATGCCGCCCCCCTCTACGCCGCGCTCGTCGTCAGCTCCCCCAGGATTCCCCCCAGGACCTCTCCCTCCTCGACGACTACGCCGACACTCTCATCCGCCTCAAACGATTCGCCGAAGCCGAAGACATCCTCAAGCGCGCCGTCGCCAACCCTTCGGCCTTTGCCTCAAAGGACGACCTCGGCAACGCCGCCAGTCATCTCGCCTTTGCCGCCTCCGCGAATAACGACCCGGCAACCACCTTGCAAGCTCTAACATTACGTGCTACAGTACTTCCCAATTCAGCCAGCTCGTTGTTCCTGGAGGCAACGGCACACGATAAATTGCATCACATTCAAACAGGCGACCGACCTGTACAAACAGTTTCTCTCCGTGGCAAACGGCCAGTTCCCGGACGAGGAGTGGGAGGCCCGCCACCGCCTCATCACACTCGAACACACGAAGTAGCAGCGCTCCCTCCGAGGTGCGTTATGAAATTCAACCTTCGTTCCGCCACTCTTCTTCTTCCCTTACCTCTGTTCCTCTCCCTCTGCGCCACAACCAACGCCTCCTCCATCGACGACAATCTCCCAACCCCGGAAGCTCTGGCCCAACTCGAACTCCGCGCCCAACAGGCCGGTCCGCGCGACCAATGCTTCCTCTATACCGAACTCGTTCACACCATGACGGAGATCGCAGGCAAGCAGATGCTCAACGGCGACGTCGAACAGGCCAGCGCCACGCTGCAGAAGGTCAACCACTACGCGCAGCTCATTCACATGGACCTCGCCAGCAACAGCAAGCGCGTCAAGAACGCCGAGATGCTCCTGCACCACACCACCTATCGCCTCGGCGAATATCTTCACAAAGCCTCCAGTGAAGACCAGGCCACCCTCAAAGCCACCATGCAACAGCTCGATAAGGTCCACGACGAGCTCCTCGCCGAAGTCTTCAAACACTGAAAACCAATGCTCCGTTGCGTCTCCCTCGCCTTCGTCCTCCTCGCTCTCACTCCGCTCATGCACGCGCAGCACTCCGACACCTCGCTCTCTGAGGGCGAGATCGAGCAGCTCCGCGAAGCCGCCTACTTCCCTGCCGATCGTGTCGGTGTCTTCATGAAGCTCCTCGACGAACGCAACAAAGCCATCCAGGACCTCTTCGCCCACCCGCGCAAACCCGGCCGCGAACAGGACACTCACGACCTTCTTGAACAGTTCACCGCCATCGCCGACGAGCTCAACGACAACCTCGACGACTACGACACAAGCCACCGCGACATTCGCAAAGTCCTTCCCAAACTCATCGACGCCACCGAGCGCTGGTCCTCCAATCTCAAACAACCCCCCGAAAACCAGGCCTACGACCTCGCCCGCAAACTCGCCCTCGAGGCCATCCGCGACATCCGCGAGGAGGCCACCCACCTCGTCGAAGACCAGAAGGCCTGGTTCGCCGCCCACCCACCCGGCAAGGAACCTGAAAACACCCCCGCCCGCGAAGTCCCCCGCTAACAGCGCAAGCGACTCCACAGCACAGCAGAGCTCCGCAGATTCGTTGCCGCGATCCCGATGCAACGATTCACCCGGCGGTGAACCAGCAATTGCACCTCAACCCAAGAAATTGAAATTGAAAACAATTCGAAAAAGGAGTCTGGTCTAATAAAGACATCATCGCTGTAGCAAGGACAAGACTCTGACGACACCCAAGCATCCCGGCCCCTCACCTCTGCGTCAGTTTCTGCAGCTCTTTTCGCCGTCTCCTGCGGCACCCCCCACTCTTTTCCACGAGCCCCACGCACCGACCCTCCATCCACCCAGACCCAAAAAGCCCCGCGCAAAAAAGATCCCCGCGCCCACCTCCCTCGTCGCGATCTTCGAACACGAGTACCGCGAACTCCGCCCCCGCGCCCCCATCCCCGCGCTCGACATCCGCTTCCGCCGCTTCACCTCCCTCAACACCACCATCCGCCTTCGCGAAGGACGCCTCCACGTTCGCCTCTCTGACCTCCTCGAGCCTGCCCCTGAAAACGTCCACCACGCTATCGCCCACATCCTCCTCGCCAAGCTCTACAAGAAGCCCATCGCCCGCGCTCACGCCGACCGTTACCGCCGCCACGTCTCCTCCGAGGCAATCTCCAAGCAAGCCGAGCACATTCGCCAGACCCGCGGCCGCAAGCGCCTCTCCACATCGTCCGGCCACCACTACAACCTCAACGAAGTCTTCGAGTCGCTCAACACTCGTTTCTTTCACGGCCTCCTCGGCCGGCCCACGCTAACCTGGAGCGCCCACCACGCCCGTCGCATGCTCGGCCACTACGACGCCGCTCATAACACCATCGTCGTCAGCCGCGTCTTCGACCGTCCCGACACCCCACGCTGCGCAATCGAGTATCTCCTCTACCACGAGATGCTCCACCTCAAGCATCCAGTTCGCGTCAAAGCCGGCCGCCGTTGCGTTCACTCGCGCGAGTTCCAGGCCGAAGAGCGTCTCTTCCCCGAACTCGACGCCGCAAAAGCCTACTTGAAGCGACTGTAAAAACTCCCAGTCAACCCTACAAACCTTACTAGACGAGGGTCAAATTTCACCCGCCGTCCGTCATCTACGTGCTACGATTCCGCTACGCTAAAAGCGTTCGCGCTTCGGCACGTAGTATCTCGTTTTGCAGATCGCACGAAGCTCCATCGATCTCACGGGCCAGAGCAAAATCTTCTCGCAGACAAAAATCACATACAAGAAAGTGCAGGTGTCCTAATGCCTCTCTCGAAACGTGCAATAGCCGAATTCTTCGGTACTTTTTGGCTTGTCTTCGGCGGTTGCGGCAGCGCCGTCCTCGCCGCTGGAGTTCATCTCGGCATCGGCTACGTCGGCGTGGCCTTCGCCTTCGGCCTTACCGTCCTCACCATGGCCTTCGCCATCGGCCACGTCTCAGGCTGCCACCTCAATCCCGCCGTCTCCATCGGCCTCGTCACCGCCAAACGCTTCCCCATCTCTGAGCTTCCCGCGTACATTGGCGCGCAGGTCCTCGGGGCCATTGCAGCATCCGGGGTCCTCTATCTCATCGCCAGCGGCAACTCCACCTTCTCTCTCGCCGGCGGCTTCGCCTCGAACGGGTACGCCGAGCACTCCCCCGAGCACTACTCGCTCCTCGCCTGCTTCCTCATCGAAGTGCTTCTCACCGCCTTCTTCCTTCTCGTCATCCTCGGCGCAACCGACGAGCGCGCTCCCAAGGGCTTCGCTCCCATCGCCATCGGCCTCTGCCTCACGCTGATCCACCTCATCAGCATCCCGGTCACCAACACCTCAGTCAACCCGGCCCGCAGTACTGGTCCCGCGATCTTCGTCGGCGGCTGGGCACTCGGTCAGCTCTGGCTCTTCTGGGTCGCACCCATCCTCGGCGCAATCATCGGCGGCCTCATCTCAACCGCCTTCTTCGCCGCCCCACAGCAACCCCTCCGCGAAGAGATGTCTGCAAAACCCTAGCTTCAAACAAGGCGAGTTCGTAGTCCACCTCTACGAACTCGCCTCCATCACCGGTGCCTCAACAACAGTTCCCTTCCGCGTCATCACCATCACCACAAGCCCACCACCACCGAGCCCAGCGCAGCCACCTGCGCATTGCTCATCCCCCAGTAGAGCCGCGGATTGATCCGCACAAACTCCACCAGAAATCGCCCAATCCCACTCAGCACCAGATACACTCCGGTCAGCCAGCCAATCGGCCGAGCCTTCCCTCCCAGCCGCCACAGCACCCATCCCAGCACCAGCGCAAACAGAAACTCATAGATCGGCGTCGGTTGCACCAGCGCATCCGGAGGAGTCGGCGGCACCAGCGCATTCTTCGCCATGTGAACCCCCCACGGCAGCGTCGTGTTGATCCCGTAGTCTCCATCGCCTGACGTCAGACATCCAATCCGCCCAACGCCATAGCCAATCGCCGCCGCCGGAGCCGCGAGATCCAGCATCCGCACCGCAGCTCTCCACCCCGTCAGCCCCTCCGGCTTCGCCTGTCGCCCCTGCCACATCAGCATCGCAATCCCAGCCAGCATTCCGCCAAACCACGCAAAACCCGCCTGGAACCAGTGCAGAAACTCCATCACCACATCGAACGGATGCTTCCACCCCGGCGCACCCATCATCCGCACCGCCGCCTTCAGATCGGCGACATTCTGCAACTCATGCCAGGTCTTCGCGCCGATCACCCCGGCGATCACCACAAACGCCACCACGCTCAGCGCATCGGCATCCACGCCATTTCGCACAAAATTCTTATGCAACACCACCGTCGCGGCCACCGCCGCCAGCCACAACAACAGCCCAAACGTACCCAGGTGCACCGGGCCAATATCGATATAGGGAAACATAATCCTCGCTCCCTTAAGTATAGCGAGCTTTCCCTTCGTCCCCTATTCGCGCTACGCTAGCCTTTATGTCCACCAGTACTCCCGTCTTTCCCCCCGCCGCAGAAATGGAGATTCTCTTCACCAAACAGCAGATCGCCGATCGCACCCACGAAATCGGCGCGCAAATCACCGCCGACTATGAGGGCAAATCCGTCGTCCTCATCGGCGTGCTCAAAGGCGCAGCCATCTTCCTCGCCGACCTCGCCCGCGCCATCGGCGTCGACAACACCTTCGACTTCGTCGCCGTCTCCAGCTACGGCCGCGCCCGCGTCTCCTCCGGCGCCGTCAAGCTCATCAAGGACATCGACAACCCCATCGAGGGCAAACACGTCATCATCGTCGAAGACATCCTCGACACCGGCCTCACCCTCAGCTACCTCCGCGGCCTCATGCTCCAGCACAAACCCGCCTCACTCAAGATCGCCACCTGTCTCGACAAACCCGAGCGACGCCTCGTCCCCATCGAAGCCGACTACGTCGCCTTCAAGATCCCCAACCAGTTCGTCATCGGCTACGGCATGGACTACGCCGAGCGCTACCGCGGCGTCGACGACATCCGCATCTTCCCCTCCGAAGTCGCCGGCCACTAAGTCAACCCCCATGCCCACACTCCGCACGTCATCGCTGCGTGCAATCCTGGTCATCGCCGCAGCCTTCGCAACTCTCACCGGCTGCCATCGAACCAGGCCTAGCGACACAGCGCTCATCAAGCCGATGAGCGACCTGCACCCTCAGGCCACCTTCACCATCAAAAGTCATCCTGACTGGATGGCCGTCGACTCAGACAGCGTCTGGGTCACCAGTTCCGGCATCAACACCGTCACGCAAATGAAAGGATCCGACAATCAGCTCGGAATGTCCGTCTCTGTAGACAATCCCTGCTCCGGGCTAGCCATCGGTTTCGGCAGTCTTTGGATTCCGAGCTGCGGCAAAGGCACCCTCGTCCGTGCCGACCTCAGCACCGGCAAAGTCCAGGCCACGATCCCAATCGGCCCCGCAGACTCCGAGGGCGGAATCACCATCGGTGCAGGCAGCGTCTGGCTCATGACGGATCAGTCCGGGCATCTCTCTCGCATCGATCCCACCTCCAACACCGTCATCGCCGACATCCAGATACCATCCGGATCATTCTGTCCCCTCTTCGCCGATAACTTCGTCTGGATCACCTCCACTGAAAACAACGTACTCACCAAAGTCGATCCATCCACCAACAAAGCCGTACTGCAGATTCCCGTCGGCAAAAACCCACGATTCCTCACCTTCGGAGCCGACTCCATCTGGACCCTCAATCAAGGCGACGGCACCATCACGCGCATCAGCACGAAGACAAACCAGAAGATCGCCGACATCTCCGCCAACCTTCCCGGCCACGGCGGAGAAATCGCATTCGGCTTCGGCTCCGTCTGGGCCACGATGCCCAACAAGCCCATCACCCGCATCGACGCCGCCACCTCCACCATCACCAGCCAATGGGTAGGCGCCGGGGGCGACAGTATCCGCACCGGCCTCGGCTCCGTCTGGCTCACCGACTACAAAAACGGCAAAATCTGGCGACTCTCTCCCGACTCCCTCTAAGCCTTTATCGCGAGACAACCCGCCGCGGAAGCCATACCCAGCAGTAAAATCCCAGCGCACAGAGTCCAACAAACATCACCTGTTCTGCGGGGAGAACCCACACCTGTTGTCGGATGAGCATATGCTTCCACGCCGAATCCCGGAAGAGCAGGACAATCGGCCAGACAAACAACAGCCATCTCGAACCGGAAAACAACTCCGCGCAGAGATGCGCCCCACGCCACATCTTCTTGCGACGATGACTCTCCCATCCCATCGTCCTTCCACCCGTCAAAGCCGAAATCCTGGGGCAGAGCTCCTGATGCAGGTAGCTAGCAACCTGGATAATGCGGATCTGCGCATAGGCAAACAAAAATCCCAGCAGTAGAAACGGTGGAGCAACCAGGAGTATCTCAGGCCGCTCCAGATAAGTATGAATCGGTGCGGGCGACGTGCTAACTGCGGGGTGACGATAAGGGCGATCAGGCCTGTAATCGCGGCGATCGCGAAGGCAATCGACTGATGCTCAATCGACTGAAAATTTATGATCTCGCTGCGTAGCGCCGAGTACTCGGCAAGATTCACCGTCAGTTCCGCCTGCTGCCGCTCAACACCCTCCAGCACTCGACTCATCGCCCGTTCCTCACGCAGAACTGTAGCATCAAACCCTCCCGGCGCCGCCCACTATCAGGCTCAGCGGTTCAACGCGAATGGTACCCTGTCAGCACATGAATCATCCTCTGCTCGCCCGCTCATTCGGCACCGTGATGCTGTTCGGTGTCATGGCAATCGCGGTTCACGCTCAGACACCTGCGTTGACGCCAGCCCAGATCCTCGCCCGTCCCGACGTCCAGGCCGCCATGCAGACCATCAAGTCCAGCGAGCCCCACTTCGTCGACGAGCAGATCCGCCTCTGCGAGATCTCCTCGCCGCCCTTCCATGAAGACAAGCGCGCCGCCGAACTTGCCCGCCTCTTCAAAGAAGCCGGCCTCGCCAACGTCCGCATCGACCACGCAGGCAACGTCCTCGGTGATCGTCCCGGCTCCCAGCCTCATCCACATCTCGTGCTCGCCGCCCACCTCGACACCGTCTTCCCGCCCGAGACTGACGTCCACGTCACACGCACCGGAAACGTCCTCAAAGGTCCCGGCATCGGCGACGACTGCCGCGGACTCGCCGCTCTGCTCTCCGTCATCCACGCCATGAACGACGCCCACCTCGCCACTCGAGGCTCCATCACCTTCGTCGCCGACGTCGGCGAAGAGGGTCCCGGCGACCTTCGCGGCATGAAAGAGCTCTTCGGCACCACACTCAAAGGCAGCATCGACGATTTCATCTCGATCGAACCTGGCGAAGCCACTCGCGTCACCAACGTTGGCGTCGGCAGCGATCGCTACCGCGTCACCTTCACCGGTCCCGGCGGCCACAGCTACGGCGCATTCGGCATCGCAAATCCCATTCAAGCTGCGGGCCGCGCCATCGCTCAATCGACGATCTCCAGGTCCCAACCGACCCCAAGACCACCTTCAACGTCGGCCTCATCGGCGGCGGAACCTCAGTCAACTCCATCCCCTTCGAAGCGTGGTTCGAGTTCGACGAGCGCTGCGCCGACCCCAAGACCCTCGAATCGCTCGACTCACGTTTCAAGCAGGCCGTCCAACAGGGACTCGACGAGGAGAACGCGCGTTGGAAAGACAAGGGCAAACTTAGCGTCAAGATTGAGCCCATCGGAATCCGCCCCGCAGGTCACACCGCGTTGGACGCCCCGATCGTCACAACAGCAATGGCTTCGATCAAGGCTCTCGGCCTCGGCCAACCAGAGACCAGCGCCGGATCCTCCGACTCCAACCTCCCCATGAGCCTCGGAATTCCCGCGATCACCATCGGCGGCGGCGGCAAGGATACCGGCGCACACTCACTCAACGAAACAATCGACGTCACCGACGCA